>CAXXIA010000001.1:0-1536047 GCA_963666985.2 Spirochaetia bacterium
AAGATTCGGTAAGGATGCGAGCCGGGAGATACAGCGCCTCTTCTTCCGATTTATTTTGACTGATGGAACAGAGAACCTCGTTTTGCCGGAAATCGACTTCCCCCTGCAACCCGGTACCGCTTGAACCGGATGCGGCGGAAGATACACGTCCTGAAAGACTTGAAACCCCATTTGTAATATCAGAAAACGATTCACAGGATAAAAATAAGAGGGTGATTATCAGGATGACGGCTGTTTTTTTCATTTCATAATCCTCCATCTATGGTATAGAGGAATGAATGGCGGTTGATTACACCCGAAAGTATTAGGTTGTGAACAATTGACTGCGTCTTGTTATATTGAGTTTTGTGTAGATATTCTGCAGGTGCATTTTTACGGTATTGATGGAGATTCCAATGTTGTTTGCAATGTCTTTATTTGATTTGCTTAAGAGAACCTGCTGAACGACTTCCCGCTCTCGAAATGGTGAGCTTATCGAAGTACTCGGCATTATCCGGGATTCCTGGAGCAATGCAGGCTTTCAGCTTTATAAGCAGAGTCCGCTTTTCAAAGAGCCATCGCAGACGGTTCACCAGATGGGGATAAATTAATCGTAACGAAAGAAGATCATCGTCGCTGAAATCTCCGAGGTTTTTTTCCCGGTGCAGGCAGATGGCTCCGTAGGCCAAGTAATCGTCCTTTAATATCAAAACCCAGAAGAAAATGGATGGAGTTTTCTCTCAGAAAATCGTTATAGTATTCATTTTTGCGAATCCATATGCTGTAATTAAGTAAATCCGTACTTCGGGCAATCAACAGATCGTTTCGGTTATAAGCATGATGGAATTCATCTAAGTTTATGTAATGCTGTAAGTAATCATTCAGGCAGTTTTGGGGTATATCATATGGAAGAAGTGCATCAAAAGATTGAGAGATGATAGGAGGATAGAGCCAGAAATTTGCCGTATCAAATAATACAATTCTTTGAAGCATTTGAAGAGTCGTGCGGCGAATCTCCAGGATATTCTTCGCGGCACCTATTGCCGCTACCAAATCAAGGATTTTTCTTTCATTCATTTTAACTCCAATTTTTAAAATACGGAGTGTATGAATACTATTACTTTTTCATGGCGGATAAGTCCAGTGCCGGACCATTTACTTGCGGCAAATAATCCGCTTCAAGATTCGTGAATTTCTTTTTCATTTGTGCTGCGAACACATGCTACAATCGGTCCGGAAATCAAAACGTTTTGATTCAACAGGCGGCGCGGATAACACATGAAGAAAGAAAGGAGAAAGGGCTTCGTGAATCGGAAGAATAAGTTAAGTTTCGCAACACGGCTCGGCTACGGCATGGGCGATATCTACGGCGGCGGCAGTACAACACTGATCAACATGTACTATCTCTATTTCCTGGTTGATGTTGTGGGCTTAAGTCCGACTCTGGCCGGAACGGCCTTTCTCATCAGTAAAATATGGGATGCGGTGACCGATCCCTTCATGGGACTCATCAGCGACAATACGCGCACGCGCTTCGGCCGGCGCCGTCCTTATTTTTTGGCGGGAATCGGACTGATTTTCATTACGTTCGCCCTGATGTGGATGCCGCCTCATTTCTCGCGGCAATGGGCGGACTTCGCCTGGTGTCTGGGAGCGTATATTCTCTATTCCACCGTCTATACCATGGTGTGGGTTCCCTATAACTCAATCGCTTCCGAACTGACCTCGGACTATGACGAGCGAACCAAGCTCGCCTTTTTCCGCATGATCTGCTCCAATCTGGCCGGTATTCTCGCGGCGACCCTGCCGAAAGATCTTTTTGAAAATGTCCTCTTCCGGGGCGACTCCGGACGTGCTTATACCGCCGTGGGTATCGCGTATGGCCTCTTCTTCGCCTTGCCGTATCTCGTGACGTTTTTTACCTGCCGGGAGAACCCTGAGTTCATGGCGCTGCCGAGAAAACGTATCGGCTCGCTGAAGGAATTCGTCGTGGAAAATTTCGTCCGTCCCTTTGAAAACCGTCCCTTTCGTTTCGTGGTTTTTATGTACCTTTTCGGCTTTATGGCGCAGGACGCGGTTCTGGGAATGGCCGTCTATTTTCTCACCTATGCCCTCGGCATCGACTCCATGATGACCCTTCTGGTGCCCGTCTACGGAGGACTTCTTCTTTCCCTGGCTCTGGCGTCGAAATTGGGCCGACTGATCGGTAAGCGAAAAACGTTCCTTCTCGGCGGAGTTATGTGGCTGGCCGCTCTGGCTTTGGTTTTGATGATGCATCCGGGTATGCCCATGGCGATTATGTATGTTTTTGGAATCGCTTTCGGTATGGGATTGGCCGGCGTGCAGTCCATGGTTTTCGCTATTTTCCCCGATATTCCCGATGCGGACGAACTCATGTCCGGAACCCGACGGGAGGGACTCTACAGCGGTATTTTCGCTTTGCTGCGAAAGGGCGGAAGCGCTTTTATTCTTTTTCTGATCGGCTTCCTTATCGAACTTTCCGGATATCTGCCGCCTGTGGAGGGCGTGAAGCAGATTCAGAGCGAGGCTTTTGTACGGAACCTTACCATCGTTTTCGTAGGGCTGCCGGCGATTTGCATCGCTATGGCGCTTTTCGCCGCCTATCGCTATCCCCTGACTCGGGAGCGGCTTACCCGAATCCGTGAAATGAATGAAGTGCGCCGCCGGGGAGAGAAATTAAATCCGGAGCAGGGTGAGTGGGAGAAGGAACTTCTTCCGCTCATGGGAGGAAAAAAGCGCGAAGCATAAGGCCGAACGGGAACGGCCGGCAGCCTTTTCCACTTACGCCTGCTTGTTACACAGTCTTCAAACGATGGCAGAGCTTTTCACTTTCGGAAGCTTGTTTAACCGCCTTCGGGCGATTGTCCCGGGATTGTCCCGAGGCGGATAAATAAGTCTTTCAGGCGTTCTCCATTTCCTTCATCGAAAAGCTTACGCGTTTGCGCTTCACATCCACCTCGATGACTTTCACCCGGACCTTGTCTCCCACCGAGACGATTTGTGAAGGATCTTTCACATAGCGGTCGGCCATTTGGCTGATATGCACCAGACCGTCCCGATGAGCGCCCACGTCCACGAAGGCACCGAATGCCGTTACATTGGTGATGATTCCCGGCAGAATCATTCCTTCTTCCACATCCGAGATATCGCGGATGCGCTCGTCGAATGAAAAAATCTCAAAAGTGCCCCGCGGATCGCGTCCGGGTTTGGTCAGTTCGGCCATGATGTCCCGAAGGGTCGGCAGACCCACCGCAGAGGGATTCCTTGAAGCGGCTTCGGGTGAGTCTTTCGCTTCTTTTGTAACGTATTTCTCCAATCGCACTTTTTTTCGGAGCTCTTCCGATTTGATAAGATCGGCCACCGACGCATCAAGGTCCGCGGCCATTTGTTCCACCAGAGCATAGCGTTCGGGATGTACGGCACCGGCATCCAGGGGATTCTTCGCCCCGGCGATCCGCAGAAATCCCGCCGCCTGTTCAAAAGCCTTGGCGCCCAATCCGGCAACGTTCAGAAGTTCGCGGCGGCTTGTGAAGGGACCGTTTTTTTCCCGATGTTCCACCACGGATCGGGCGCGTTTCGGTCCCAGACCGGAGACACGGGAGAGAAGGGCGGCGCTGGCCGTATTCAGTTCCACTCCGACGGAGTTCACCGCGGAAATAACCGTATCGTCCAAAGAGGAGGCAAGAAGAGATGCGTCCACATCGTGCTGATACTGCCCCACGCCGATGGCCGCCGGATCAATCTTTACCAATTCTGCCAGAGGATCCTGAAGCCGCCGGCCAATGGAAACGGCTCCCCGGACGGTTAAGTCCAAATCCCCGAATTCCTCCCGGGCCGCTTCCGATGCCGAATAGACGGAGGCCCCCCGCTCATCCACCGGGATAACGGTCGCATCCGGGAAGGCTTCCCGAACGAATTCTTCGGTCTCCCGGCCCGCCGTGCCGTTTCCCACCGCGAATATATGGGTGCCCACGCGTTCGGCCAGTTCCTTCAGAATGCTTTTTGCCGCATTTTTTGCACCGGATGAACCTTCGGGATGAATAACGTCGTGTCCCTTCAGGCTGCCTTGAGCGTCCAAAACGGCAACCTTCCCGCCGGTTCTGAAACCGGGATCTATGGCGACCAGGGGCTTCTGTCCGAGCGGCGGTGCCAGGAGCATCGTTTCCACGTTTCGGGCAAAAACGCGAACCGCTTCCTCATCGGCCCGCGCTTTCAGCTCTTTGAGTACATCGGTTTCCAGCGAAGGAGCGGTCAGACGATTCCAGGCGTCTTTCACCGCCTCTCTCACATGTTCCGCATTTTCTCCGCGGCCCCGGACCAAACGGCGTTCCAGCCATTCGAGAGCACGCACTTCCCTCAGGCGGGCCTGAACTCGCAAATAACCTTCCCGGCCGCCGCGCAGGACGGCCAGAATACGGTGGGAGGGGATTCGGGCGACGGCCTCTTCGTAATCGAAATAATCCCGGTAGACAGCCGCGCCGTCCTCGTCTTTTTTCTTGGCGATGACTTTCGATGTGAGAAGGCCTTCCTCGGAGGTGAGGAGGCGCAGGGAGGCGCGGAGGCCTGAATCCTCGTTGAACCGTTCGGCCAGGATGTCCCGGGCTCCGGCCAGGGCGGCTTGGGGATTATCGAATGGAGTTGTCACGGGACGGCCGTCCTGATTCTTCAGAATCTCTTCGGCCAGGGGGCCGTATCCGGCTTCCCGGGCCGCATCGGCTCGAGTCCGGCGTCTGGGACGGTAGGGCAGATAGAGATCTTCCAGTTCCGTACGGGTCGCGGCTTTTCGGACGGCGTCTTCCAGTACGGGCGTCAAAAGATCACGTTCCGCCAAAGATCCCAAAACAGCCTCCCGGCGTTTTTCGAGTTCGCGGCGGGCGGTCAGAGCGTCTCGAAGAGCGATAAGAGCCACTTCATCCAGTCCTCCGGTGACTTCCTTTCGATACCGGGCCACAAAGGGAATGGTGGCGCCTTCGTCAAGAAGGGCGGCGGCCGCTTCGGCCTGCCTGGGGGCGATGTTCAATTCAAGGGCGATGAGGCCGACTATGTCTTTTGTTTCGGGCATGAGGCGATGGTATCGCGGAATCGGCAACGGGAAAAGCGCCGAGAGACAACGGATACCTTTTCATAGCGAGGTTATGTGCTGAATGAAAGCGCTCCAAAATTATTCCGCATCAGTCCGATATACCGGGAACACGGTATTTTAGGCTGCAGCTCGGCAATTCGATGGTTATTAATTAAGCTCATTGAGGACAACCTGAAATACATAAAAAAAATTATGAATATCAGGTTGATTATCAGCGGCCGGTGTTGTCCATTTTTAAAACAACTCTGAAAATATCCGGTCTGACGATGGTTTCGGCATATTCGAAAATACCCGATTCGCAGGAAGCAATACGCTCGAAAAGATTTAATGGGGTGCCTATTTCGACGTTGAGTAATTGAGATTCAAGAAAACCGCATACAACTGCGGAGATTGATTCTTCGCTGGAAAGGTAGTGAACATTATAATGTTCTTCGAGAAATTCGTAGAAATGAATAATCTTCATGCTGTGCTGTTCCAGATTTGGGAACAGATCGGTGTTGACATAATTGATCATGTAAGCAAAAGGGATATTGTTCACCGATTCAATATGCTGAAGCCTGTAAACGTTTGTTCCCGGCTTGATTTTTAATGAATCGGCTATTTTTTGTGTGGCGGCGATTTTGTCCACGATTGATCCGGGTGAGCTTGTTTCATGTTCCGAATCAATCAGGAATCTTCCATGGACCTGTTTGACGTTACGGATTTTTCGAAAATCGGTTTGGTGCTGTGCCTTATAAAGGACTATTGTTCCGCTTCCCCGACGGGAGTCTATTAAGTTGTCATCTTTTAATAAATCGATGGATCGGCGTATGGTTGTTCTGCTTGATGAGTATATTTCTTCGAGTTTGGCTTCTGTCGGAAGATAGGATCCCGTATCATATTTCCCAGCGAGAATATCATTTTTTATTTGATTGTAAACAAAGATGTATTTAGGTGAGTTATCGACCATAGTGTCCTCTATAATACACCTAAACAATCAGATTCTTTTTCATCATATGAAAGGATATATACTACCCGATTGATTCATTGTCAATATTTGTTTTGACGAATAGTATTGAATTATTAGTTATTTATTGATGAGTTAATAGATATTTAAAAGATACTAAATATATCGTTTGTAATTACATCTAGAGATGAGATCATAAAGAGATTTTTTTGTTTGACTGTTTAAATGCATGCAATACAAGTATATAAAATAAATTATATGATCGATGAAAAAAGCCTTGCTAATATGCTTATCCGTACTGTAATATAACAAATATATCGCAGCTGGATATCTAAAAGATATCTAATATGTATCTTAAGAAAAAATAAAAAAGATATCAATTAAGTTGCTGAAAGGAGAAAATGCAAATGAAAAAAGTTGGCATTCCGTTCATTTATGCGGCCCTCTGGCTTGTGTTTGCCCTTGTTGCGCTGGCTGCATGCGGCGATAAGAGGAGCACCGATGAAGACAAAAAGGTTTCGGAAAACAGTAAAAAGGTCTTTGTTGTTGCTCCCAATGCCGGTGATTCCTGGGGACGTTTGGGAGACGGTGTAATCGCTGCTTGCGAAGAACTCGGTTGGGAGGGGCACTTCAATGCTCCTGTTACAGCCAGTAATGAAGCGAGTATCGAAATGGTTGAACTCTGTGAGGTATCAATTGCCACGGGAGCTGATGTTCTGATGGTATTCGTTCAGGACGGAGAGTTGTTTGCGGATGTATTGCAGCGGGCCCGTGAAGAGGGAATATATCTTGTCGCATTGGCCAAACCTAGCCAAGACTGCGATCTTCGAGTGGGAGCCGATGATGCCGATTTGGGGCACAGTATTGCCGAAGCTTTGATTAAATCAATGGGTGATACACCTATAAACGTAGTAGAAATGATGACTGATGTTACCAGTTTCGGTCAATTGGGACAGATAAAGCCATTTGAGGAAAAACTGACTGAATTAGCTCCTAATGCAACTATTGTAGCACGGGATGATTGCGATTCTTCTGCAGATGCCGCTGATAAATTGTCGGCTCTGTATCTCGCTAATCCTGAACTCAACAGTATGATTACCGTTGCCAGCGAAGCTGTTTCCGGAGCAGCGGCGTTCGTTTCCGATTTTGGAATTCAGGATGAATTTACCATAATCGGTTTTGATGATACGGCAGAAGTTCTTCATGCGGTAAAAGATGGTATTCTGGCATGTACCGTTTCAGCTCAGTGGTATGATATCGGCTACACCGCCGTTAAGGATGTCTATGACATCCTGGTCAATGGAGCTGAGTATGAATGGTCTCAGTCGATACCGGCACGCATTATTTACGCTGAAGATGTGGATACCTACGCTGATCAGTACGGCATCAATATGAATTAAAATTTCTGGAATCCGTTACTCGTATAATCAAGCGCGCCAACCCGGAAACGGGGGCGCGTTATGTGTAGACGGTATTTAATCTTATCTTAAGCGACGGCCTTTAGTGAGTCCCGCAAGAATCCATTATCAAGGATCGAAAATGGTAAATAAGAATTTAAGAGGATCAAGCAATTCTTTATTCACGGCAATTCTGTCCAGAAAAGAAACGGGAGCGGCTATTCCTCTTCTGCTTCTTCTCATAATTGTTCTTTTCATTAATCCCGATTTTTATGGTACCAGCAACGTTTTTAATATTTTGCGAACAGCGTCTTTTTCGTTCATCGTTGCCGTTCCTATTACATTTTTAATGGCATGCGGGGGCATCGACCTTTCCCTCGGAGCTGTAATCAGCATTGGAGGCGTGATTTGCGGAAGCGCCATTAAAGCCGGGATTCCCATCGGTTTGTCGATTCTTTTGACATTGGTATGTGGTCTGGTTATCGGTATTTTTAATGGAATTTCCATCGTGAAGTTTCACCTACCTGGCTTTATAGCCACGTTGGCCATGCAGTATGTGGTTAATGGTGTGAACAATGTATGGACGGGAGGTGTAAATATTTCCCATCTTCCTGATGCTTTTAAAGCAATAGGACAATACCGCTTTTTTAATACCATTCCCATTACCATCCTTTATGCAGTCATTTTTGGTGTTATTGGTTATGTCGTTTTGAATATGACGAAGTGGGGCCGCAAGGTTTTGGCTGTTGGAGGGAACGTTGAAGCCTCTTATCTTGCCGGAATTAATGTGAACATTACACAGATTATGGTTTATTCCATTACATCCATGGTGGCGGCTTTTGTCGGCATTCTCTATGGCGCTCGGTTGGGAACAGTCCAAACTTCTATCGGATTAGGGAGTGAACTTATCATTATTGCGGCGGTGATTGTCGGAGGAACCAGTATGTTCGGGGGGAGTGCGACCATTATCGGCGCCGCCATTGGCTGTATTCTGCTTGCGGCAAT
This sequence comes from Spirochaetia bacterium, assembly GCA_963666985.2. Lineage (GTDB taxonomy): Bacteria > Spirochaetota > Spirochaetia > DSM-2461 > DSM-2461 > UBA2779. The sequence continues at coordinate 8,432 of CAXXIA010000001.1, forward strand.
AACCAATGCTTTGGTCATGATCGGTGTATCCGCTTATTGGCAGAGTCTTATTTTTGGAATTATTTTGATTGCTGCTTTGTTCATTGATCGATATCGCCAGCGGATTCTGAAGTCCTAGCGGAAATTGCTGATGGATGAATGTTATGGATGAAGCATTAATTGAATTTCGAAATGTAACAAAGAGTTTCCCCGGTGTTATTGCCTTGAATGATTTTTCTCTGAGTATAAAAGCAGGAGAGGTTATGGCGATCTGCGGAGAGAATGGTGCCGGCAAGTCGACACTGATGAGAATACTTAGCGGCAGCTATACTCACCATGAATATCAAGGAGACCTTTTCTTCCAAGGAAAAAAAGTTCGGTTCAACAGTGTTCGGGACGCGAAAGCTCATGGAATCGAGATGGTTTACCAGGAATTGAATATGGTTCTTACGGCATCCATCGCGGAAAACCTTTTTTTAGATGATATACCATCGCATGGTCCCTTTGTCCGTTGGAAAAAGCTATTCGATGAAACAGAGCAAGTATTAAATGAAATCGGACTCGATGTGTCTCCAAGGCAATTGGCGGGTACACTAAACAGCGGTCAGCTCCAACTGCTTTCCGTGATGAGGGCCGTTTCGCATAATCCGCATGTTATTGTTCTTGATGAACCGACAAGCTCTCTAACGGACAATGAGGCGGAAATTCTTTTTTCAAAAATCGAAGAACTCCGAGCCTCCGGAACGGCCGTGCTTTTTATTTCTCATAAGCTGGAAGAAGTGTTTCGGATTGCCGATCAGGTAACAGTGCTTCGAGATGGAATGTTTATTTCCGTGGATTCCGGCGATTCCATTACTTACGATCAATTAGTGGAGAGAATGGTCGGCAGGCAGCTTGAAAATCAATATCCCAAGCAGAAAGCGGAAATTGGGGATGAAGTTTTTCGAGTTGAAAAACTTACGGTTCCCAATCCAAGTGTGAAAGGGAAAAATATTGTCGAAAATATTGGATTTTCTGTTCGTAAAGGGGAAATTCTCGGTCTTGGCGGTCTTGTCGGAGCAGGACGAAGCGAGGCTCTGGGAGGTATCTTCGGCCAGTATGGAAAGGGCATTCAAAAGGAAATCTTTATCGAGGGGAAACAGGTTTTCATTGGGAATCCACGTCAGGCGAAGAAAAATGGTATCGGATTTGTAACCGAAGAACGGCGCCTAACAGGGTTTATTCCGAATTTTTCAATTTGCCGGAATCTTACTTTGTGCATCCTTAACAGTCTCCCAAAGGGGCCGTTCATCTATAAACAAAACGAACATAGCATTGCTGAGAGAATGTTCAACCGATTGAAAATCAAAGCTCCTTCGATGAGTACGCCGATAACTAGTCTTTCCGGAGGAAATCAGCAGAAAGTTGTTCTTGGAAAGTGGCTTCTTGAAGATACCAAGGTTCTATTTATCGATGAGCCGACAAAAGGAATCGATGTTCAGGCAAAATCCGAAATTTACCGATTACTGAGTGAATTGGCAGCCCATGGTGTAGGTATAGTCATGGTTTCGTCTGAAATGCCTGAGTTAATCGCCATGAGTGATCGAAGTATCGTACTGAGTAACGGGCGCATTACAGGAGAATTTATTGGAGAAGATATTACTCAGGAAAATCTTATGCGTGCGGCAATAAAGGGATATAGTGACACATCAGACAATTCATAATGACTTCAATTCCCTGCGGGATGCCTGGGGTAGACGAGTTTTTATCTATCTAGCCGGATTATTAACATTAGCGATTGGAGTTTCCCTTTCTACTGTTACCGGCTTGGGAATCTCCCCTCTTAATGTATTGGCCTATGTAATCAGTCACATATTCGAAATAAAGATGGGTTACGCCACTATGGCGATATTTGCAGTTTATATCGTGATAGAAATGGCTGTAAAAGGAAAGCATTTTCGACCTTTCGATTTGCTTCAGTTCGTTTGTGCGATTCTTTTTGGTTATTTTGTAAACTGGACGAAAGCTTTGATTTCAGATATTGCCTTGAGTAGTTATTTAATGAAATTAATTTGTACTGGAATCAGTACTTTCTTCATTGCTCTCGGAACCACTTTATATGTTTCGGCGAAAATTGTACCTCAGGCTCCTGAAGGTTTAATAATGGCTATCTGTGACCGGTGGAATGGAAAATTCGCCAATGTGAAACTGGCTTTCGATGTAGTAAGCGTTTCTATCTCGGCGGCTGTTGCGCTTGTTTTTACCGGATCAATAATCGGAATCCGGGAAGGCACATTGATTATGGCCGTTTTTGTTGGTGTTGTCGTGAAAATCCTTGAAAGGAGATTCAGACCAATGGTGGAAAGTTTTTGCCTCGGCTTTCATCCGGTCACTCCAGGATAATGCCTTAGTTCGATATCGTATGTTTTTTTGAGTAATGTGGGAAAGCCTTTAATACAATTGGAGAGTTAATGAACATTTATAGTCATAAAAAAATATCAGATCGAGTATTCATTATACGGGAAGGGTATACCGAGAAGAATGGACTTACCATCGGTTTGATTGTTGGAGACGATAAAGCCGCTGTTGTCGACAGTGGAATGGGTGTTTTCGATGGACTTCGTGAATACATTGAAAAGCTTACGTGTAAAGAATTGATTTGTATCGTTACGCACGCTCATCCTGATCATGCGGGAGGTGCCGTTCAGTTTGATACCGTATACATGAACGAACGCGACAACTGGATTTTAGAGTGGGCACTCCCGATTGAAAAAAGGATGAACGATTTAGATGTTTTCAGCGAAAAGAACTTGGAACTGCGAAAATATGCACAAGAGCATTATGTGGACTGCAGTGATTACGGCTACATCAATCTTGAAGATGGTGACTCCCTCGATCTTGGAAATGTAATCTTGGAAATAATTAAACTTCCGGGACATTCTCCGGGATCTCTGGCAGTTTATCACTCAGACGAGAAAATCGCCTTTACAAGTGACGCAATTATCCCAAATATCGTCCTTTCGGATGAGAATCATCAAGGTATTATCGACTGCCGTGATTCTTTGGATCGATTCCTTCAAATGATCGATCCTTCCACGACGTTGTACTGCGGTCATTTACAGGAACCCTTACCGATTTCCTTGGCATCTGATTTGAAGGCCGCATATACGGAAATTATTGAAGATCGAACGGAAAAAGATGAGATGACTTATTTCCAATTCGCTGAAGAGGCTCATCCCGGCATACGACTTAAGCTTCATAAATATAAAAGTGTTTCGGTGACGTATAACGCGGATCTTTATAATAAATAGATCTGGAAAAAAATGTTTTCTTATATTGAAGTTCAATAGTCTCAAAGTCCTTTCTCCCCGAGACTATGAGTTCCGGTTCTGATGTATTAAACTGAACCTTGTGAAAATCGATAAGGCAACCAGCAGCAAGAATATTCAGATGCTGGCCAATCACGAGATTATCTTTCGAGAAGGCGAGACCGGGAAGCATATGTATGTGATTCTCGACGGCCGGGTGGAAATCCGGAAGCGGACCGGTGAGAAAACCACCCGCACCATGATTACCCTGAAGCAGGGGGATATTTTCGGTGAAATGGCTGTTGTTGAGAAGAAAGGGCGATCGGCCACCGCCATCGCGGCTTCGGACTGCAGACTTCTTCGTCTGGACGAGGACGCTTTCTACGATTTGGTGCAGAAGAATCCCGATTTCGCCGTCAAGATGATCAAAACCCTCTCCTCCCGGCTCCGCAATGCCGACACCCTTATCGAAGAGGTGATGGGATCGGATTTGGACAAGCAGGTTTTTTTAGGGGTGGGTGAGTATTTGAAGAGCCGCGGCGATATTCCTTCCGGTGATTTCGTTCCTTTCAGCGGACCGGAGATGTGCCGCTGGGCCTCGCGTCATCTGGGTATTCCTGAAAAACAGGCGGAGCAGGCCGTCGACAGGCTGATTCAAAAGAGGTTCCTTCATTCCAAGCCCGATTCGTTCGACGGAGATTTGTTGATGATCAGTAAGCGTATCCTTCTCCGGATGATTTAGAATCACACCGCGAACATGCATAATAAAATCGAAGACATCGTTGAACAACTGATCGAGGCCCGTAAAGCCTATTACGAGAGCGACACTCCCCTGATGACGGACGCGGATTTCGACGTTCTTGAGGACGATTTGCGCCGTCTTGATCCGGAGAATGAATATTTCGCCACCGTCGGCATCGCCGAGTCCGAAGGAAGCACGGCGAAAATCAGGCATGAGGTTCCCATGCTGTCCATGGGAAAGGCCAAGACTCTGGACGAGGTGGAGAAATGGCTGCGGCGTCTGGCGCTTTCGCCGGATGCCGCCCTGACGGTTCAGCCGAAGGTGGACGGACTTTCTGCCTCTCTGCGCTACGAAAGAGGACATCTTGTCTACGCGGCAACGCGCGGCGACGGCGAAACGGGTCAGGACATCAGCCACGTCGTTCCCTATATCGGTGATATTCCAAAGGCCGTTTCTTTTACCGAAGAAACGGTTGAAATCCGCGGCGAGCTTCATCTGCCCAGGGATACGCCTTTCGACACCGGAGGAAAGCCCCTGCGGAACAACTGCGTGGGTCTTATCAACCGCAAGGAAGAGCGGGACGATTTGAAATACGTTCGGTTTCTGGCATACCAGATTCTCTGGCCGGGGGCCGGGCATCTCTCCTCGGGCGGCACCGCCGGAGGAGATTCCGCGGTATCGGCCGACGCCCGCTTCGCTTCCGAGGGCGGCAAAATCGATATCCTCGCCGAGAACGGTTTTTATACGTTCCGAACGTGGAAGATCGCGGCCGATCTTTCCGCCGAACACTCCGGTGTTCCGGAAGGCGGCGACCGGGGCAAGGGGGCGGGCGGCCTCTCCTCCGACCGAAACGCCGGCGCACCGGCCGATACTTCCCGGACATCCTCGAAATCGGCGCAAGGAGAACTTTTCGGAGCGGATGAAGACTCCGGTGATGTATCGGCCGATCCGCCGGATGAACCGGCATTCGATTATGCCGCCGAAATGATGATCGGCCTGGGCCGAATCTACGATGAGTATATCGGTGAACTCCGGGACGAGTGGAACTTCGAGACCGACGGTCTGATTATCATAGTCGACGACAACCGGCTTCATGACGGCATCGACGAACGCTGGGTTGTGGATCATCATCACCATTACGCCGTTGCTTTCAAGCCGCCCTCTCAGGCCGCGCAAACCGTTCTGAAGGATGTGGTTTGGCAGGTCAGCCGTCAGGGAAACCTGACGCCGGTGGCTGTTTTCGAACCGCTTCGCATGGGCGGCGCCACGCTGGAGAGGGCCAGTCTGCATAACGCGGCCAATGTTCGAAGACTCAAACTCGCTTTCGGCGATACCATCCTCGTGGAGCGGGCCAACGACGTTATTCCCTATGTGCGCGGCAATCTTTCGGCGGGAGATGTGGGGACGGGTGTTTTTCCCGCGGCCTGTCCGTCCTGCGGTTCGAAACCGGTGGAAATGGGCGTGAATCTGATCTGTCCGAATCCCGACTGCCGGGACAGGGTTCTTCAGTCCATTCTTTTCTGGGTGCGGCAGTCCGGTATGGAACAGATCGCGCTTCGTACTTTGGAAGCACTTTATGACGCCGGAAAGCTGAGGAATATTCACGATCTTTACAATCTCGGTAAGGATGATTTCGAAGGTCTTGAAGGCTTCGGAGAAAAAAAGATTACCAATTTCTTAAATCAGGCGGCCGAAACCAAAACGATGAGCGCCGTGGAACTTATTTCCCGGCTGGGCATTCCCATGGTGCAGAAGAAATCCCTGACGCGGCTCGGCATAGCCGCGATGGATGACTTTTGGAATTTCAGCGATGAAAGTTATGTGATCGGCCGGCGCATCATCGAGTGGAAGGCCGAACCGGGGAATCGGGAATTTCTCGATGAGATTCTCAGTATCGTGACTTTACGTGATGATGAGATTCCGAAGGATCGCCGCGGAGTCATCTGTTTAACCGGCAAAGCCCCGGTGCCCCGCAAGCCTCTCGCCGCGGTTTTGGAAGCGCGGGGCTGGATCGTCGCCGATGCGGTTACAAACGATACGGTCAAAGTCGTCTGCGATAATCCCGGCGGAACATCGACCAAACTGAAGAAGGCGCGGGAGAAAGGTTTGGAAATCGTTACGTATGAGGATTTCTTCAACGAAGAAAAATTGGAATTCTAAAAAACGGTCCGCCGCCGATAGACACTCTTACTCAGAGGTTGAATCCTAAGGAAACAAACGGTTCCAAGCCTCCTTCCGAATAACCGTTATGAAACGTATGGAACCAGTCGCCTCCTACTTCGATGAACAATTTCTTCTTGATATAACCTTGAACGGAAATCCCTCCGGTTAAAAAGAAATCGGCGCTGGTCATTTCCGGCCCCGCGGTTCCTTCATAATCGAACGAGTAGTTATTAAGATCAACGCCTCCGCCGAGCCTTATTACGCCCTGAATCTTGGGAGTAAAGAGATACTTGTAAGCGCAGTTGAGTCCTGTTTTCATGGAGAACGAGGTGATGGTCGCGTCGCTGATTCCCCCCTTCATCAGGAGAATGTGAGTGAATATCTCCGGGCCCATATATCCCCAGCGTCTTTTAACGACGAACAGCCCGACACGGGCCACGGCTCCGGCGGGGTAGAAGGTTTTGGGCCAGTTATTACGAACCCATTGGTCGTACAGCAGAATATTGGGAGAATATCCGGCGGATACGTAGAAATCCACCGGCTTTTGATAGCGGACCACGAATCCCGTGTCGGAGACATCGGTGAGTCCTCCGGGATTGATCACCCGGACGAGGTAATCGCCGAAATCAATTTTTCTTTCGGGAAGAAAGAGTTCGACGGTTTCGTTTCGGTCCACCGTTTTCTTCTCGACGGCAAGGACTTCGTTTCCCGTTTTTTGATCGACCAGAGTGTATTCGGCATCGGGAAGAAGGTTGGTTCCCCGGAGCAAAACGCGGAATTTCGCTTCCTCCATATAGATTGCCGAGGGCGAGAGATCTTCAATTTCGGGAATTTCCGCTTTTACGATAACGATGGGGAGCCAGTCGGTCTGTAATTCGGGTTTGTCCAGCAGATTATAAACGATGATGCTGTAGCGGTACTCGCCGGGACGAAGGCTGACGGTTACCGAGGTTTTTTCCGTTCGTTCCCTGACGATTTCCGTTCCTTCCGAATCTTCCAGAATCAGTTCGTAGTCCAGGCAGTTGGGAACCTCCCGCCAGGAAAGAACTTGGCTGAAAAGAGGCGTCCCGTCTTCCTGAACTTCGAAGAAATAGTCGGGGACGAATGTGATGCCTTCCTGCGATGATGATGTCTCAGTCGGAGTTTCCTGCGCAGGGAGAAAAGACCACGGCGCCGGGAGGAGCGCCAGGATAATCAGCGGAAGAAAAAGTCTTCTATCGGCCATAGAATTTCTCTCCCGAATCAATGCTGGGAGTTCCGAGGGAGGGCAGGTTGATGGAGAACAGCCTTTGGGCTTCTTCGCCGGGCTGCTCAACGTATCCTTCCTGATCGCGGGATTCTCCGAAGACAATCCAGGCGAAATTCCCTTTATCCAGAATGCTTAAATCTTCAAGCAGATAAGAGGTCTCCTTCAGAGGCCCGATGGTTAAAACAGGCTTTTCCCAGTTCTCATCGGGATAAATCGCGAGATAGTAATCCGTGGCACCGGCAATTTCCTCCCAGGAGAACAGGATTTGACGGCTTGCCCTTAATTGTTCGGGACCGTAAACGGCATCCTCGGGCGGATCGGTCAGCACGGGAGGAGGAAGCGGCGGTACGGGATTGACGGTAAAGCGTCCGACGCTTCGGGAAGAAATGTCGAAATCTCCGAAAGTCCCGCTGACCGTCCAGTAATATTTCCCTTCGGAGAGACGGCGGACCACTTCTGTTCTGGAACCGTTTTTGCTTTCGTACACCGATCGGGACATCCCCGGGTCCGAGTAAATGCCGAGCCTCGTCGTTTCCGGAATCACCTTGGAATCCCAAACCAGGGGAATGCCGTTTCTCAGGGCGTAGAGTCCTTCGAAGGTTTCTCCGTCCGTCGGAGCGACCAGCTCGATGGGAGTCAGTTTCCGCAGAGTGAAGGGATTCTCTTCGATAAGACCGATTTGCCTGGTGGAGAGGGGATTCTCCAAAGTAAATCCCTGAATCAGCGCCCTGTATTCTCCATCGGGGAAATCATCGAAGGATAAATCGATTCTCTCATCGGGAATCAGCGACTTCTCATAGACCGCTTCGCCTCCGCCGGCCGCATAGATTCTCATGGTGTAATGGTCGGCTTCCGGAATGTCTTCCCATTCGATGTTCTGCATATCGCCGTCCCTGAAAGTGAAAAGGCGGCTCCTTGCGGGATGAAGCATCTTCGGGCCGGCGAAGGGTTCGACGACGCTGAAACGCCGCGCGGGCGTTTCCAGGAAAACCGTTCCGTCGACGTTGAAGGTCCGGATTCTCCAGAACCATTCGCCCTCTGTCCAGTTTTTTCCCAGGAGCGTTTCGGCTTGGACTTCTTCCTCGTAGAGTAAATCAGAGAATCCCTCATCGGAGGCAACCTGGAAGAGCGTTCTTCCAGGGACATTGGATTTCCATGCGAAGCGGGTGTTCGTCATCAGGGAATCGGCGATGGTATAGCCGTCCGGAGGGTAGGAGAGCCGGACGGCGACGGTTCCGTCGATGCCCTGGATGCGTCTCGAAGGACTCCACGGAGAGAGGCCGCCTTCGAAATCCCGCCAGCGAACGGCCCAGTAATAAATCCCTTCCCGATACAGTGCTTCGGCATCCTTTCGAACGAGGAAGGCGTAAGGCGCTTCTGTACGGAAAATAACGCGGGGAGCGTTCATTTCGGGATTGTCGGCTACGGCCAGTTCATACTCCGCCGCTTCGGACTCGGGTTTCCAGGAAAAGGGAATCCCTCGGTTTTCCATAACCTGCAGCTGATAGAGAGCTCCATCGAGGGCGTAGTAGGGAACAGGCGGGTTCATGGCGTTCTTCTTCGAAATCTCTATTCTGCGGACTTCCGGCTCCATTTCCCCGCCGAGAACTTCACCCGCCGGAACGGGAATAACACGCCAGTACCAAATCCCCTCGTCAAGCGCATTAACCGTCAGGGAGTTGAGAATTGTGCGTGAACGAATGATGGGCTTATGAAAATCCGGATCGGCGGCCACTTCGAAAAGATAAGCGGAGGCTTCGGCCATGTCGGTCCAGGAAAAAGCGATGTTCGGGGGGATTTTCCTGTAGCTGTAGCCGGTGCCGTCCGTGGGAAGAATGGGTTCGGGCGGAGCGGCCTCGGTCAGGGAAAACCGGCTGACGGCGGAGATAACCCCGTTTCCGTCGCGAAGCCTCCAATACCAGGTGCCCGGCTGCAAAGGGGCCTTTATCTCGGCGGCATCCGCCGTTACGGTGAGCGATTCGGACGATTCGAAGTCGAACGCCGCGGATAATTCCAGCTCGAGTGAACCGGCGAGGGATTCCGGAGAGGTTATTTCCCAGGAGAACGGGATTCTCGAAGCCTTTTCTCCGAGATTGAGCAGACGCGCGTTCGGCGACGGCCGAAGAAGAACGGCCGACCGGTCGATGACGCGATAGTCTCCCGAGACCGCGTTCAGCAGAAGCTCCTGCGAGCTTCCGAGGGTTTCCCGGCGGCCGTCTTCGCCGGTGACGGTGGCGGTGCCGCCGGATACGCCGATGGAGATATCGTTGCCGGTTCGGGCGAAGGAGACCTTGGAATCGTCGGAAAAAGATACGGTTTTTGATCCGACGGTGATGGTTCGGCCTTCTCCTCCCGAAAGGGATACTTGTCCGTCGAGAAACTCCATGGCTTTTTCTTCGCCGATGAAGCTGAGTTTAATCATGCTGTTTTCAAAAAGATCCAGATTCGCGCCGTCTTCGAAGAACACGGCCGCTTCGGAAAAATCGGCCGTACGGATGGTATCGCCGCCGTAGACGGGGGATTGGCTTCGGAGTCTTTCCCAGTTCATGCCGGAGAGTGAACGGCGGGTGGCGCTTCCCTTGCGGAAGACAATATCTCCCAGGGCGGTTTCGTTGTTCCTGACGGCTATGGAATTCAGGTCTTTCCAAAAGAGGAAGAAAAGGAAAGACGAGAGGATAACGACCGCCGCCGTAACGGCGGCGTCACTTCTCGAGAATCTCATACTTCACTTCTTCCTTGTCCACGTCGATATCGCCCGACGGGGGGACGATGCCCAGGATCTTACGGACTTCGGCGAGGGTTTTCGGTCCCTCCTGTCCTCTGATATTGACGACGGAGTAGATATTGAGAGGATCGGTCTTCCCCTTTACTTTAATGGGAGGCATCTTTTCGGCGAGGATTTCGTTTTTCACCAGTTCGTAGGTGTACTCTGATACAAGGATATCGCTGCCGAAGGGCTTGTTGAGGGCCTCGATGCGGCTGGCCAGGTTTACCGCGTCGCCGATGACGGTGTATTCCATCCGCTGGAGAGATCCGATCTGACCCGCGAGACAGGGGCCCGTATTCACTCCGCATCCGATTTTAATCAGCGGTTTTTCATCGCCGCCGCGGCCTTCGTTGAATTCCATCAGCGATCGGCGCATCATCAGCATCGCCGTGATGGCGTTCATCGCGTCGTCTTTCGGCGTTCCTCCGGATATCGGAGCTCCCCAGACGGCCATAATGGCGTCGCCGATGAATTTGTCCACCACTCCGCCTGTTTTCTCGATACAGTCCACCATCCGGGTCATGTAGTCGTTGAGGAATTCCACCACGGCTTCCGGCGCCAATTTCTCGGAGATGGCGGTGAAAGAGCGAATGTCGGAAAAGAAAATCGTCGCCGTACGCCGCACACCGCCCAGCGCGATATCGCCCTTAAGCGCCTGCTCGGCGATCTGACGGTTGACGAATTTCCCGAAGGTTTCCTTCACCCGTTCCCGCTCGGCGAGCCCTTTGCCCATTCGAACGAAGCTGTCGGTCAGAAGTCCCAGTTCATCCTCGGTGGAGGGAACGATATCCAGTTCGAATCGGCCTTCTTCGATCAGGCGGGAGGCGTCGACCAGCTTCAGGACCGGACGGCTCACCGTCCGGGAGAAGAACCAGACGGCGAGAATCGAGAAGAGAAGAACGATGCCGGTAACATAGAGGTTCTGCCGGGCCACCCGGAGCGCGGCCTGATTCACTTTTGAAGCCGGGATGCTCGTGACGACGCCGAACTGTCCCAGTGAGACTTTTCGGAAGGCCCCGAACATCTTCTTGCCGTTTTCGGTCCGGTAGAGGATTTGTCCGTTGTCCAAGGTGCTCGCCATCATTTCCCGAACAACCGGATCGTCGGCAAGGCTTACTCCCAGGCGGACCAAGTCGAAATCGGAATGGACCAGGAGTTCACCGTCGAATCCCACCACTTGCGTGGTGGTCGCGGTATCGGCCTGAACCATGGTCTGGAGGTTCTCCGTTGAGAAGATGATCACCATCAGGTTCTCGGTACCGAGATCCCGATAGGGAACCATGAGGGCGGCGGTGGGAACGCCGAAGATTGGGCCTGCGTTCACCAGGTGCGTTTCACCGAATCGGGAGCGTTCCATGATGTCGGCTTTCAGGCGGAGGAAAGTCGAAACCACGGAAGATTCCAATTCGTTGGCCAGGAAAAATTTAGGACTGTAGACTTCTTTTTCTCCGGGAACTCCGATGTAGGCCGTCAGGGCGTTGCGATCGAAGTAGTTGGAAACAGTCAATTGTTCCAAATAGCGGTTGCCGGCGCTCTCGCGGAGGGTATCGAACAGAGAAAGGGCCCCGGTATGGAGCGCCCTGATTTCGTTTTCCACCTGGATGGAGCCCAATTCGCTTAAGGTGAGATTGTTGTCTTCCGCACGGGATCGGGAATCATTGGTAAAAAAGTAGGAAGCCAGCCCTGTAACGGCGATCATGGAAATAATAACGATGACGGACGTGATGCCGATCAGCTTGACGACCAGGGGAACTTTAACCCTGAAGGTTTGCACGCCTTCGGTTTCTTGCGTGTTCCCGGCGTCTGTTTTTTCAGATGTGTTGCTTTCGGCTTTTTTTCTTCTAGGCATATCGGTCCTTCACCTTCGAGGATTATGGTTCATAGACGATTCCATAGGTTTCGTAGAACCAGCGTAAGTAGGGATAGCCGCTGTTGATCGGCGTACCGGTGTCGATGTTCCAGATTGAAGTAAAATTCCAATTGGTGTCGTAATTCGCCGCGTCCTGCATTTCCACGGCCGTCATCGGATACCCCTCGGTTGAATTTCCGCCCGTAGAGGAATTACTGCGGTAGTAACAATTGGAAACAGCTGAGGTATTGGTGATAAACAGGCAGTTGTAGGTTAGGTCGCCGCCGACGACGCCCCCATAATAACAGGTTTCGACGGATCCGGTATTGTCGTAGACCAATCCGCCGTTCGCGGTAACGGTCCCGTCGACGTTCCCGACCGCGTAGCAGTCCAGGATCGCCCCGGAGTTTATGCCGATCAACCCGCCGACGGTGCCGTCGCCCCACAAATCCCCGGCCGCGTAGCACTCGTTGGATGAGCATTCCTCGCTGTACCCCACCAGGCCGCCGGTGACCGAGTTTCCGGAGACATCCCCGGCTGCGAAGCAGCGGTATAGGGTTGATGTTCCCGTGCCGGCATTCAGGTTGTATCCCACCAAACCGCCGTTGTAGTTCCAGCCGTTCACCTCGCCGAGGGCGTAACAGCTCGTGACGGACAGGTCTCCGCTGCTCGAATTCTCATTCGCGCCGATCAGTCCGCCGATGTACGACTTGTCGTTGACGGCGGTCACGTCGCCCGCGGCGGAACAGTTCTCGATGGTGAGGGAACCCGCGGTCAGGTTTTCGTTGGTTCCGATCAGCCCCCCGATTCCACTGTCCGTATTGTATCCGCCGACTGTGACGGAGCCGGTGACGCTGCAGTCGCTGATGGTGGATGCCGAAGTGGTGTAGTTGTAGTAATAGCCCACCAGGCCGCCGACGCTGCTCGACTCGTCACAGATAACGCCGCCGGTCACCTCGCAGCCGGTTATGGGCACGCCCCGAGCGCACCCGATCAGTCCTCCGATATTGTTGCCGTCGCCGTAGACGACTCCGGCGACGGTGCAGTCCTCCACCGAGCCGCTGTAATGATTGAACAATCCGATCAGGCCGCCGACGTTGCCCGAGGTGCCGGTGACATTTCCATTCACCGTACAGTTCGTGACATCGTCGCCGACATAGCACTGCCCGACGATGCCGCCGACGTAAGACGTGCCCGTTACGTTGCCGTTCACGGTGCATTGGTCGATGGCCGCCGCGTAGGAATGTCCCACGATTCCGCCGACGTTGCTTCCGCCCGTGATATCCCCGCTGCTTTCGCAATCGCTGAGGGTGCAATAGGGCGCGGCGTACCCGGTGATGCCGCCGACGTATGTCGCCGTACTGATGATTTCGACGTCCGTCTCGCAGTTTTCGTAAACGGTATCGTCGCTGTATCCGACCAGGCCGCCGATGCCGGTGCCCGTGCCCGCCGCCGTGATCGTTCCCGTGGCGCTGCAGTTCTCTATGGTGTTGATGTAGGAATATCCCGCGAGCATGCCGACGTAAGTGCCGCCGGAGCTCGAGATGGTCCCGTCGACATTAAGGTCGTAGATTTCTCCGCCGCTGCCCACGGCTCCGAAGAGTCCGATATAGTCATCGGCTGTGTTGATGTTGAGGCCGGATATTGTATATCCGTTCCCGAAGAACCGTCCTTCAAAGGGATCCGAGACCCCGCCGATGTAATCGGTCCACGCCCCGGTGAGGGTGATGTCGTTCAGGAGATAGTAATCGCCGCTCATGTCGGTGATTCCCGCAAGATCGGAGGAATCGGACATGCATTCGGCCCAGACCGCGTAGAGGGTTCTGTCGGCCGCCCCCATGGTGAAGGTATCGCCGACTTCATAAACGACGGTTGATGCCGAATTGACGGTATCCCATCCCAAGAGGTAATGATTGTCGACGATATTACCCGAGTAGCCCAGGCTGTCGTATCCCAGAACCGTAACCGTGTCTCCGGAGCCGTAGCCGACGGCGGCGGGAGGAGCCGCGGAGACATCGGTATTGGTGTTCATGTAGGTCAGCGTGTAGCTGAGCCACTTGGCGTAGAGCACCAGGTTCCCCGAATCCATGACGACCGATTGCCCCGGTGTGTAATCGGTTCCCGAGCCGTCGGCTTCGGTATTCCATCCGCCGAAGCCGTATCCGGATCGCGTCAGGTTTCCCGTATTGTCGGCGATAATGGCCGTCTCTCCGTATTCGACGATCTCGGAGGTCGGCACGGATCCGGAATCGGAGCCGTTCGCGTTATACGTAAGGCTGTATTCCACCAAGTCGCTGGCCGTTGAACGGGATTCGGATCGCCGACCGGATTCGTCGATAAGGGTGACTTTAAAGGTGTACACCGATCCTGTGATTGCCGAGGAGGGGTAGAAGTAACGGTTCTGCGAGGCTTCCGCGCCTAAAAGGTTCTCCCCGTCTGCCGGCGGGCTCGTCAGCGAGGAATCGTCGATATCGAAAGTGGCGGTCGTCGTGCTTCCAGAACCTTCGATTCCCCAGATAATCTCGATTGTCGCTATGTCTTCGTCGGTATCTTCCTGGGGAATCTGGAAGGCGATCATCGCTTTGTCGTTGTCCGTGGTTCCGCCGATCAAGGCTTCGGGCGGGTTGGGAGCGGTTTCGCAGGAAAATTCCAGCCTTTCATCGGGATAGGTACGGTTTATGGAGGCTACATAAATGCTTAAGGTGAAGCCCAAGGTTTGGTGTTCGGCTGCCAGAGTGGGATTTACGGGAAAGACCAGGGTTTTGTAATCGGAAATGGTCAGATTCGATTCCGGATCGTTTTCATAGAGGGTGCCGTCGTCGGCAGTGAGGGTGTAGGTTACGGCGAATTGCTGGGGATTGGCCATGTTCACCCGAATGATCGTTTCTTCGGCGGATGTCAGGTAATTAATGGCGCTTCCGTCGGAATCGAAGACGGCTTCCCTCAGGCAGACATTGGACAGCCCGGTCTCCACGAATCCTTCCACATCGCCGTTCCAGGACGGATTTTCACAAGATGCCGCCAGAAGGAACATCGAAATCAGGATTTCTAATCGATGATGGCAATGTTTTCCCATAATATCCGCCCGAAAGATTATAGTTTTGCTTTTTATAATGGGACTATCAGCAGCCGGTCTCTCGGAATGAGCCTTTCATTAATCAGTTGAGGGACAGTTATTTACCGGCGTAAATATCATAAACTAATATATATCATGCTTACTTTTCCATATCCAGGTTTATTCTAAAAACCATGAAAAATATCCGCTGGTAGAAGAAGCGGGATGCGTTGCTTGGAAATCGGGGGAGAACACGTTCGGTGCCCGCTGCCGGACCGGAGCGACAGGAGGCCGGGGAATCTGTTTCCGAATCGGCCCTATTCCGTTATCGGCCGCATATTGTAGTTGATTTCATCGGAAGAGTCTTTTTGTACGAAGCACTCGGTAAATCTGTTTCTGCCGTTATGTTTTGATTTATAGAGAGCCTGATCGGCCAGATCGATCATGTGTTCTATCGTTTGGAAGGTTTTTTCCGATTTCGGCGGAATGGATATAACACCCCCGGAAACGGATGCCGAAATAACACTGGTTTTAAGGTTGAAATCTTTACCGGATATTTCTTTTTTTATCCTATCGGTAAGATTGCGTATGGCATTGTCATATGTATGCCGGAGTAAAAGAAGAAATTCTTCTCCTCCCCATCGGATGAAAACATCTTCGGATCGGATGATTTTTTTTATTCTCTCGCTGAACTCCTGAAGAAAAAGATCGCCGATTTCATGTCCGTATTTATCATTTATTTTCTTAAAATAATCGATATCGAGCAGCATGAGACCGTATCGATCATTCGGTTTTTTATCGGATGTCCGTCTATCGGACGAAACCTGCGACTCTTCGCATTCTTTAATGAAATCCCGCAATTCTTCTTTCATGATGCAGTCGAAATACAGACGGTTTTTAAGTCCCGTCAGAAAATCCGTCATGGAGAGTTCTTCGATTTTCCGCTGCTTCAAGAAATTGTTTCGTGAATTGAATTGAATGATGCCCGCGGTAAAAACCCCGGCAATAATCATGAGGAACAGCAGGACTCCTTTGATGATAACAACATTCATATCCGCATCCACATACGCAGCTTCAACCCAGATCGCCGGTATCAGGATAACGATGCTGACAATAGAGGAAAGGAGAACCGTGGCTTTCCCGGTTCCGTAAAAAAAGAGAAGAGCAATCATCAGGCCGTAAAAATAGGCGCTTGGGTATCGGCTCTCCCGGACTAAATAATTCATTGCAATAATGCCCGCGGAACCGACCACTTCAACGATTGCCAGGTAATAGTAAGCAAGCTTTTCATAATAATGCGTATACGACAAAGCCAGAAGAATGAGGATTACAGGTGCGAAAACCCCGCAGCGAATAAGAAGAAAAGAGGAATAATAATCCCGAAACAGGATGGAATCGAGATATAAAAAATGTGTATAGAAGGCCAAGCCCATCAGAATCAATATTCTGATTTCTTTCGGGTTATGCGTGCTTAGGATAAACTGCTTTTCCATCTCTTTATCGGGAAAGCCGAAAAGCGTGAACTTCAGTTCTTTGGATTTCATAATCAAACTGTAATTTGCCCTTTTGTGCTTTTCAAGAATGAGTTGCCGTCCGAGGGGGCGGTCTTAATCACAGTCTTGCGATGACTCGGGTGAAATCGTATGATCCGCTCCATGTCTTCACTGAAAAGTCTCTCCCCCCTTACCGTCGCCCGTGTCCGTTCCGGCGTGGTAACCGCCCTTTGCTGCGCCGTTACCGATCTTGATTCTTCTTTTTGTGAAAAGATTCCTTCGGGAAAGTACGCTCTGACTCTTTCCGGACCCGGAGGAATCAGACGCCGGATGTCTTTTGTCGAAGGACGGGTGAGCGAGACCTCCTACGGTATCGGCGACGCGGTTCTTCGCTTTTTTTCCGCCGAGGGTATGGCGCTGACCTTCGGCGGCGGCAGGGGGGCCGTTTTGCCTCTTCCCGCGGGGCCCCGTTTCCCGAAAGCCGTGAAGGCTTTCATGACTGTTTCGAAACGCGTCGGCGAATTGAGTTCTCGGCGGGATTTCGCCGATGAATCGGAGAAGCGTCTGGTAACCGAAATCCTCATGACCGCCGCGCTTCGAGGCGTGGCCGAGACGGCCATGGCCGATTCCTGGACGGCGGCGAAATCCGCGGCGATGATGGAAGGAACCGTTGAGGTAGCGGTGGAAGGCGGCGGCCCGTCGGGGTGGATAAGACGATGCGGCGATGTTTGGGAATCCGGCCGGGGAAGGGCGGAGGCGAAGGCGAACGCCCGGCTGGTGTTCGCCGATTTGGATACGGCTTACGGCCTTTTTACCGGAACCGTGGCGGCGTTGAAGGCTCTCGGCCGGGGAATGGTTTCCATTCGGGGGAAAGTGCCGATGGTGCAGATTCTCTTTCCGCTGATGGACCGTTTCTCGGAGATTATGGCCTGGAGAGCTGAAGGAAAGGCCGATCCAAAAGCTGCCGGCGGAGCGGGAGAAAAGGGTTCCGGTTCCGCGGAGAGCGCCGGCGGTGCGACCGGCGAAACAAATCCCCGCGCAGCGAAAAATCCCGGGGAGGCCGCGAAATGAATACAAACCGCTTTGAATCAAGTCAGAATCTTTACGAACGCGCCGCGGCCGTAATCCCCGGAGGCATCTACGGTTCGAAATCTCCGGGGTTCACCGTTCCCGCCCGATTTCCGTACTATTTCACCGAGGGTTCGGGCTGCCGCATTAAGGATGCCGACGGCCGGGAGTATATCGATTACCTTTGCGGTTTCGGCTCCATGATTCTCGGCTTCGGCAATCCCGCCGTCGACGATCCGGCCATAGAGCAGATTCGCAAAGGTGATCTCTTAAATCAGCCGGCCCCGGCCATGGTGGAACTGGCCGAACGGCTTGCCGGACTGATTGACCGAATGGATTGGAGTGTTTTCGTGAAGAACGGCACCGACGCCACGACGCTCGCCGTTTCACTGGCCCGGGTTCACACCGGCAAGCCGTATATTCTGATGGCCCGGGGCGCCTACCACGGTTCGGCCAACTGGTGTTCTTCCAACGATTATCCGATTCTTCGCGATAAGGACGAGGTGAAAACCTTCGACTACGGCGATATTGAAGGACTTACCGAACTTTTTAACGCACATAAGGGCGAGATTGCCGGGGTTATTCTTACCCCGTATCACCATCAAACCTGGGCCGACCAGATTATGCCTCCGAAAGGCTGGCACGAAGATGTCCGTGCGCTGTGCGACAGGGAAGAAGCTCTGTTCATCATGGACGATATCCGGGCCAATTTTCGTTTGAATCTTCACGGCTCTCATGTTCAGATGGGCGCGAAGCCCGATTTCGTCACGATGGGCAAATCATTGGCCAACGGCTATCCCATCGGGGTGCTTATGGGAAGTGAAGAGGTGAAGAAAACCGCTTCGGGATTTTTTATCACGGGTACTTTTTGGACTTCCACCGTGCCTTTCGTTGCAGCTTTGGCCTGTTTGGATGAAATGGAACGGCTGGATGTCGTCTCCCACGTGAACGCCATGGGCCGGCGGCTTAAAGACGGGCTGATTTCGGCCGCCGCCGCTTCGGGATACCGGGTGAACTGTACGGGGCCCGACGCCATTCCCTTCATGACTTTTGCCGATGATTTCGATCTGTATCACAACCAGGAATTCAGCGCCCGTATGGCCGATAAGGGTGTGTATCTGCACCCGCATCACAACTGGTTTCTTTCTTATGCTCATAAGGAAGCGGACGTGGATGAAACGACGCAAAAGGCCGCCGAAGCGTTCCGGGAAGTCAAAGAGACCTTCGGGGACTGATTTCGGATTTACTCCGGGAGAATCCCGCGCTCTTGCAGGATAAGGGTTATATCCGGTCGATCCCCGCCGGGGTTATCTCCGACGCGGATCGAGCGCGGGGTGTCGGCTTTTAAGAAGTTCAGCCTTCTTCGGCCAGTTTGCGGGACTCTCTGAGAATGTCTTTCCAGAGGTTTTCATTAAAATCGGTCATGGCCGCCCATTGTTTAAAGAGTTGACCGGCAGGCTCGAACGGTTTGGCCTGTCCCGAACTGATGAGATTTTTCACCCTTTTTTCCGTAAGTTTTACGATAAGGGCCCCGGTGGACTTATCCTTGCAGGCAATATAGGTATTGCGAACCCTTAAGCATGGAAAACCCATCATCGTGCCCGGTTGGGCTTCGCCCGAATCGATGAACTCGTCGGCGATTTTATCGAAAAGAGCTTTATCACTTTCCCCCATACTGTTCCTCCGATAGAATCCCTTGCTCTGCGATTACTTTATTTCCCCCTTACGGCCGATTTCAAGCATAAAAAGGAAATAAGGTTGCAAATGCTTATTCTGTGCTACACTTGTTTTCGGAAGAGATTCGATGAAAAGTGAATCGAATTGTTCGGAACAGCTTGAAAAAGCCCTCCTGGACTTATCGCGGGAGCGTGATAGGTGCGGCAGGCTTCAGAATCTCATTGACCATGACTCCGAAACGGGTCTGCTTCGCCGTCATATGATTATGAAGAGGATGAATATCCTTATCCAGGAAAGCACCGAACGATTCGCTTTCGGAATAATTCGCCTCGATAGAAATTACCAGCGAATTCGTCATTCCCGCGACAGGCTGAAAGTTCTGCTTTATGTAACCGCCGAACGGATTAAGAGGGTTATCGGTGAAGATAATCTTTACCAATCCGACCGTTCGGATGAGTTTTTGTTTATTCTGCCTTTGTCGAACACGCAAATCCCCATGGAAAGAACGATTACCGACATGATGGACGCGGTTCGGGAATACCATAATCCGCCGGCCTCGGATATCTGCTTCGGATGCAATGTCGGTGTGGCGTTATACCCGGATCATGCCGAGACGCTGAACGAACTTGAGGAGAACGCCGAGATTGCTTTGGGCATCCATGAGGAAGTCCGATGGGGCGGTTTCTTGTATTCTCCGGAAATCGGCAGAACCTATCATGAAAACAACATGCTGGAATCCATCCTGCGCAACGGTATTTTGGAAGGATTCCACGGATTTCATGTGGCTTATCAGCCGCTGGTGGATACACAAAAGAAAATCATCGGCTGTGAGGCTCTGATGCGGTGGGAGGCGCCGGGGCATGGTTCTATACCGCCGACAAGGTTTATCCCTCTGGCCGAAAAGAGCGGTCCTATTGTTTATCTCGGGAAATGGATTCTCTACCAAGTGCTGGGACAGGTAAGAACTTGGAGGGAAACTCTTAATCCCGATCTTTTCGCATCGGTCAATATGTCTCTGGTGGAATTGGAGCAGCCGGACTGCGTTGAGACGATAGCCATTGCCATGAAATCTCAAAGGCTTCCCGGCAGCGCTCTTCAAATCGAAGTTACCGAGAGCGTCCTGATGGAAAATCCGGAAACCGTCCGGAAAAATCTGCTGGCTTTCCAGGATATCGGGATTCGCGTGATGCTCGATGATTTCGGCACCGGCTATTCCAGTTTGGCCATTCTCAATACTCTTCCGGTGAATACTTTGAAAATCGCCAAGGAAATTATCGATAATTTTCCTTTCGATAAAAGAAGCGTGGAAATCGTTAAGGCCATCATGAGCATTTCGGAAAGCTTCGGATTCACCACATTGGCCGAAGGAATTGAGAAGGTGGAACAATACCACGGTCTTGTCGAAGCGGGCTGTAATGTCCTGCAGGGTTTCCTTTTCAGTCCGCCTTTATCGGCCGCCGGTTTCCGGGAATGCTATCTGGCGAATTGATTTTTACGGCGATTCCGCCGAATCGTTTAATAAATTGGCCGAATGTCGATTTTTTCTCTTTTTCAACAGCCTGTTGGAGGAAACTTATTCGACGTTCAGCTTAAACAACCTTTATATACTCGGCTTTTTCGACTTTACTCGGCCGCTTCGACGAACCTAACGGGATCCGAATCGTTACAATACCGGCTGTAAGCAAACTAAAAAACTCGACATTCGGCCGAAATCATATCTGCCTTCGGAATACCGCGGCCGTTTCGGAAAATTAGGAGAGGAGTGTGTCTCGTGCCTCTTTGAGCCTTCGAAAGCATTCGGCGTCTCCTCCCCGATCGGGATGGAACTCTTTTGAAAGCGTTCGGAAATTTTCCGAAACTTCCCGTCTGTCCACGCGTTTGCAGCGCAGGATAAGAGTCGAGAGAATCCTTGCCGTGTAGGTAGGCCGTCCGTCCGAGTCTTCAAGGGGCGGAATATCCCGATATTTAAGCGACAGGAGATTCAGATATTCACGCCAGGTTCGAAACCATTCGGTTTCTCCGTACGCGGCGTACATGCGTGCCTGCTTGAGTGTTTTCGGGTAAAGCCTGTTTTCCCAGAGAGGATTATCTCCGATTCTGTGGTGCTTCCGTTCGTATTCGGCGAGGATGCGGAGCGCACGCCGGCGATGCTCGGGGAGGTTCCTCATTATGTCCATAATGGCTTTCTGCCGCTCTTCACGTCGATGTTCCATTTCTTTCAGCCATTCGGATTTCACCGAGAGAAAAAGCGGGAAGAATGGATCTTCGGGGAGGCCGTATGTTTTATAAAAGTCCGTCAGGTTTTCCGGCGGGATTTTCGCATCGTTGAGCAGCCGCCAGCAGCGGGGACTTATGCGGATTTTTTGAAGTTTCTCCGACGCAATGAATCGATCCCAAAGGAGTCGGTGAGAAGGGTTGCGCGTGAGCCCTTTCGGCTGGGAATCCAGGAGTGAGGCGAGAGTTCTGAATTTCCGCCGTTCATGCGCTGTCGGCCGTTTTGAATAGGATCCGGTTCGATTCGAGATGCGGTACATTCCTACACCTATGGTGAACGTTCTGTGTTTTGGGAAGAATAATACACCGATGCGCAAATCCAAATAGGGATTAGGAGGAATGAGCCCGACTCCGCCCGGCGGCCGGGAAGAAGCCGGGGCTGAAAAAGAGTGGAAAAAGGGCTCTTGCGGCGGAATACAGGAGGGTGATTCGGCAAATCTTCCATTTTACCGCGGCCGATGATTCTTGCCCGCCCGTCGGCGCTCCCTTAGAATAGTGATGCGGGGGATGATTATGGCTGAAAAGGACTGGATTGAGGAAATTAAGGTCCGCGGCGCCGAAGCGGTCGACAGGATTAAAGAACTTGTTGCCGAGGGGAATGTTAAGCGAATCGTGCTGAAGAAGGAGAATGGTGATGTTCTTTTCGAACTTCCCATGACGGCGGGGGTTCTCGCGGGAGGAGCCGTTACTCTCATCGCTCCTGTTGTTGCGGCCATCGGCGCGGCTGTGGCGTTTTTGGCTCATGTGAAAATTGAAGTCCACCGTTCGGAAGACGAGGAATAGGTTTTATGTCTCAAGGGTATGTTGCCGTATCGGCCATGGGAGCGGACAGAGTCGGTCTGGCCGATGATATCGCCGCTTGGATTGAAGAGACCGGCGGCAATGTCGAGGAGAGCAAGATGGCGGTTCTCGGCGGCGAATTCGCGGTTATCATGCTTGTCAGCGGTTCCGATATCGCCGCGGATGCTCTGGTTTCAAGCGCTGAAAGCAGGGGAGGGGAGCTCGGTATCCGGCTGGAGGCGAAACGGACCACGCCGCCGAGTTCTTCGGGCGGCGGAATGCCTTATTTCGTGGAGACCGTGTCTTTGGATACACCGGGAATCGTTCACGCGGTTACACGGGAAATTCGAGCTTTGGGTATCAGTATCGAGGATTTGGAAACGACTTCTTCCTCCGCGCCATGGACCGGTGCTCCGGTGTTTCGGATGAAAGCCCGTGTTATCCTTCCGAGCGGTATCGGTTTAGCCGATTTTAAGGAACATATGGACGAGCTGGCCCATCGGCGGAATCTGGATTTACGACTTGAACCTGTATGATCTCTGGCGCTATTTCGGTCCTCTGCCGCCGCCGCCCGAGATAGTCTATCAAGCCGATTCAAACGAAGCGTTCTCACGTTTATCGGAGGCTTATCGCCGCAATCCTGAAGATGCTCAGGCTCTGGCGGAGATTATTTCCTTCGCGCTGCGTTTTGCACGGCTGGACGGACTTAAAGATGTTATCTCCGAGGATGACTGGGAACACAATCCTTCCGGTCCGCTTTTTCGAGCGCGTCTGCGTTTTTTTCATGCCTTTGCCGAACGTCCCGAGGGACCCGATTCGGATGAAATGGATAACGCGGCGAATGATTTTCTTCAGGCTGTAAAAAAAACTCCCTCCGACGCAAAAGCGGGCTTGGTGCGTCTTTTGGCGCTGAAGGGAGATCTTCATGAGGCCGAGCGAACCTTGCGGCGATTGATTTTCTTTGGCGGAAAAGCAGCGCGGCCCGCGGCGGCCGGGGCCTGCTTGTTTCTGGCCGAATCGCCGGCGGTGCCGATGGGACGCCGCCGGAGGTACCTGAAATCGGCTCGATTGCTTTTGCTCTGTTCCCGAGGAACTGAAGAGAGGGGTACCTCCGGAGAGGACGGGACCGATTTGATTACGGCTCTCGTTGAGTGGCGGCTGGGCCGCGGAGAGGCTTCTTTGCGAAGGCTGGAAGGAGCGGCGGCGAAAGGCGGCGAAGAAGCTTATTTTCTTCATCTGAGGGAACAATGCGAGCTGTATTCGGGAAACCCGTCTCCGGAGTATCGGAAAAGGCTGTTCGAATTGATTTCCCGATACAAGAAACTCCGTCCTTCGGATGCGAGAGCCTTTGTTCTTGAGGGGGACTTGCTTCGTCATGAGGATCCGGCGACGGCGAATATCGCATGGCGGAGCGCTTTGGTTTTGAACGAACGTCATGCGGACTCCTGGAACCGTTTGGGGATTCTTTATCGGGATTTATGGGAACGGGGAGATGATGAGTTCCGGGAAAATTGGCTCGAGAACTCCCGCGATGCGCTCACGAAAGCCGTATTCTTGAATCCTCTGGATTCTTACAACCGGATGCTCTTGGGGATGGTGGAGCGGGAATCGGGCCGTTCGGTGAATGCGGTCGCCGTTCTTCGGGGAAGTTTGGCTCTGAACGATACCGATGAGACGGCACGCAGGTGGCTGGCGATGAGCTGGCTGGATTTGTGTTATTCGGAAGATTTGGATGCATCGGCAAGAAGGGCGGCGGCCGAACGGGCCGCCGAGGAATGGAAACGTCTGCTTAAAGACGAAGCTTCAACTTTTGACGTTTTGGGTTATGCGCGTTCTTTAGTGCTTTCGCGTGATGGAATCGAGGAATTGAAGGATCTTCTGAACGAAATAGAAGACAATCTCGATCAATACAATCCGGCCGATCTTGTGATTTTGGCCGAGGACTGCATCGGCATGGAAGAAAGGGATCTCGGTTCTTATCTTCTGGATCTTATTGAAGCGGTCTTGCCGCAGGAGCCGCGCAT
Source organism: Spirochaetia bacterium (assembly GCA_963666985.2). Taxonomy (GTDB): domain Bacteria; phylum Spirochaetota; class Spirochaetia; order DSM-2461; family DSM-2461; genus UBA2779. The sequence continues at coordinate 32,839 of CAXXIA010000001.1, forward strand.
TCATGCTCTCAGAGGTGCCTTGGCGGAAGAAGAAGATCCGGCCGAATCGGTCCGCAGGTATTTGACGGCCGCGAGCTCGGTTGATTCGGAGAATGAATTCTTTTGTGATTGGCTTTTGGGAGCGGCCTCGGCCGCACGAGCCGCGGCGGGAGCTGCGGATGCCGAGGCGATTCTGCGCGACGGTTTGAAGAGGAAAAAAGCCGACAGGACTCTTTTAAGGGCTTTGGCGTCGCTTCTGCTGGAAACCGGGCGCGCCCGCGATGCCTTTGAAGAGTACCGGAAAGCGGTTGAGAGAACTCCGGAAGATTCGGATCTTTTGGAGGACGCCGTTTGGTTCGGCCGGGAGGCGGATTTGCCCGGGGATGCCGAGACTCTGCTGCGGAAAATTCTGAAACTGCGCCCGGAAGATTCCCGTCTTTGGAATCAGCTTGGAATCCATCTGATGGAAAGCGGCTGGGATGAATCGGCCGATTCGATGCGAAAGGAGATTCTTGAGGACGCCGTCGAAGCGTATGGAAAGGCCGTGGCTCTGTTTCCTGAAAATAAAGTGTACCTCGGTAATCTCGGCGACGCATTAAGGCAGGCCGGCCGATGGATGGAATCGGCCGAACTGCTGCACCGAGCGGTGGCGGACACGGATGATGACGGGCCGGGTGCGTTCGCCGTGAATGCTTTGGCACGTTTGGAGGATGAAACTTCTTATGCGTTCGAAGGCAGTGATGAAGCGGCGGAGGATTGGATTTCCGCGGGGAACCATTATAGAAGAGCCGTAGAGCTCGATGGAGAAAATGTCGATTTCATCAAGGATTACGCATGGTGGCTGTACCGGGAGCGCCGTGTTGAAGATGCTCTTGATGTGTATATGCGTGCCGAAGAAATGGATCCTTCGGACGAAAGCATCCCCTACGGTATTTTTTCCTGCCGCCGCGATTTGGGCGATGAGGTTCGTGCCGCGAACGATTTGGATCGGGCCTTGGCCATAAGACCTGACGATCCTTTTTTTCTTGCGGACAAGGCTGATTTAACGGCGTCTTTGGGAGATTTCGAAAAAGCCGATGCGCTTTTCGATTCCATTATTGCGATTACGGAAAATGCTTCTTGGGCCTGGGAACGGCGGGCTCAGCTTCGGGAACGGTGCGCGGCGGAAGCCTCTGAAGCCGTTGTTCCTCCTCGTCTTTCTTCCGACTCGACCGGCGGTTTCGAATGGGATTTCGTTTCCCTTCCCGGACGAACCGCCGAAGGCGACCGGCGTCGTCGTGCCGCTTTGGAGGCATGGGGGCGGGTTTATTCGGCAAATCCGGATAATTCAAGAGTTGAAGGGCGTCTCGGCGCGGTTCTGATGGATTTGGGGAGGACTGAAGAAGCGCGAAAGCTGCTGGAAGCCTCCCTGGCACGGGGCGTTCATCCCTGGGATGCCGAATCGTTAAATCGTTTGGGACGGCTGGATATGTCCGACGCCTTGGCAACGGATGATGGAAGCAAATGGAGTTCCTCCGGGGAGCGGTTTGCCGCCGCCGTGCTTTCCGATCCTCTTACGGCTTCTTATTATGCGGATGCCGGGTACAGGTATTGGCTGAAGAGGGAATTCGATGCGGCGGCGGATTCTTTTCTTAAAGCCCATGAACGTGAGTCTCAAATTCCCGAATACGCCGCGAACGCGGGTATCTGCGCCTCGGCGGCCGGACGTTACGAAGAGGCGGAAGTATTGCTTCGCCGGGCCTTGGCCCTCGGAGGGGAAAACGGTGAATGGGAGAATTCCCTCGGTTTGGTTCTTATGGCTTTGGGGGAAACGATCGGCGCGATAGAAGTGTTTCGAACAGCCTGTTTGAGCAATCCTGAAAACGATGTTTTCACCGCGAATCTTACAATGGCTCAGAGTTCTCTTTATATTCCTCATGGGCCTCTTCAGTAATTTTTAGAACTTCCGACTCCGATCTTTTTTCTTTTGGCTCAAGAGAACACCTAAGAGAACAACGGCGCTTCCGGTGATTTGAATCGGTGTAAGCCGTTCGTCCAGGAGCAGCCAGGCTCCGCAGGCGCTGACTACGGGAACCAAGTTGATGAAAGATGAAGCCCTTGCGGCCGGGATGCGTCCCATGCTCCAGTTGTAGAGCCCGAAAGCGATGAGGGACGAAGCTGTTCCAAGGTAGAGGATGGGAAGAATCGGCAGAGCGGAGAGTTCCATCCCGGATCGGATAATGCCGAACAGACCCGGGAGGAAGAAGAGTGCTCCCGCGGCCGTTTGAAGCGCCGTGAGCACCCATGTACTGTATCGCCGGCATAATCCCCGTACGGCCACAAGATTTCCCGCGGCACAGATCATGGCAAGAAACTCCAGGGTATTTCCCAGAAACGGCCGGGATGCCTTGCCGCCGGGATTCCCGCCGAACGTGATAATGGCGATTCCCGCGACGGCCAGAACCATGCCGAGGACCAGACGCTTGCCGAAAGGTTCCTTCAGAACGGCCCATGCGCCCAATGCCGTTAAAATGGGTACCGTCGCCGATACCATTCCCGCCTGTGATGCCGTTGTAAATCGCAGGGCGTTGGATTCAAATAGAAAATAGATACAAGGCTGAAGCAAAACTGTCGGAAGCAGCAGTTTCCAATCGTTCTTTTTGTATGAGGATTGGAAGCTGAGGATGAATTTGGGCGTCAGAGGAAGAATGATGATGAAGGCGGTGAGTGATCTGAGGGACATCAGCCCGAAAGCACCGATTTCGGCAATCCCGCTTCTCATCGCCGCGAATGAGCCTCCCCAGAGGATAACCGCGGTAATGATGGCGGTATAGGGCAAAAGGGAAGATGAAGAGTTGGAAGTCGGTGCCTGTTTGTTCATATGGATTCGATTATGGCCTGAAAGCCTTGAGTCGGCCATCCCCGTATTCCGGAGAAGATTCCATGTTTATTATTCGAAGAAGCCAAAAGGGATTTGACAATACAGGTTTTCTATAAGAAACTGAGTTTCTTATAGAAAACCGTCCTGTACGGTTTTCTTCCGATGGAGTTTTTTATGCCCTCATATATCATCCCCGCTTTGGTTCAGAGTTTTTCCGTTATTCAATGCATCTCCGAAAATTCGGACGGGATTACTTTTTCCGACATCGTAGCGGAAACCGAAGTGCCGAAGTCCACGGTTTTCAGAATCCTTCATACTTTCGAGAATAATTCGTGGGTTGAAAAACGGGGGGATCGCTACCATCTCGGGTATATGTTTATCCACTACGGGCTTACAACGCTTTCGGGCCGTAGAATCGTCGATATAGCCGTACCGGTGTTGGATACTTTGGTGGAAAAGGTAGGGGAAACCGCGCATTTAGCCGTTTTGTCCGGTAAAAATTCCATGATTCTCGAAGTCCGTGAATCGAACAAACACATCAAATTAACCTCTTCGGCCGGCCAATTGCTCCCCTTATACTGCACTTCTCACGGAAAAATCTTTCTCGCGTACATCATTGGAAACGATCTGGAAGGATTCTATTTCGGTGAAACCCTCGAAAAGCGTACTGAGCATACAATTACGGATTTATCGTCACTCAGAACCGAACTCCGGAAGATCAGGGTTCAAGGGTATTCGGTGGACAATCAGGAATATCACGAGAACGTCCGATGCTGCGCGGCTCCGATTTTCGACCGCAGCGGCGGCTGTATCGGGGCCATAGGAGTAACGGGAACAACGATGACGTGTACGAGTGAACGGATGGAGGAGATTTCCGTTTTGGTAAAGGATGCCGCCGCGGGAATCTCCAAACAGATGGGTTTAATAAAAAATCAACATTGACATCCTGTTTCTATGGAATTACGATGGTGTATCCCACATATGAAACATGGTTTTATATATGAAACCAAAAGGAGCGTTTTATGAAAAAATCGGTACTCGGGCTGTTCGTTCTTTTTGCCTTGGCCGGGTTCGCTTTCGCCGGCGGCAGCGAAGATGCGGCATCCTCATCCGAGGCTCAAAGTTATGTTTTTAAGTATGCTCATACCCAATCACCGGAGCATCCTCGAAGCAAATCAATGGAATTCTTCAAAGAACAGCTGGAGAAGGCCTCCGGCGGCCGAATCCAAGTGGAACTCTACTTCGGCGGTGTTTTGGGAAAGGAAGCCGAAGTCCTCGATATGGTCAAACTCGGTAATGTTCAGGGATGCCGGGGCGGTCTGTTTGAACGCGCCAACAAAAAGTTTCTCATCTACACGCTTCCCTTTATTTTTGAGAATACCGATCAGGTCCTGAGAGTCATGGACAGTGAGTTCGGCGATAAAGTGAATGCCGGAGCACGGGAAAACGGTCTTTACATTCCCGCGACCGGGGTTGCCGGCGGCTTCCGCAATATCACCAACAACGTTCGTCCCGTTGTTACGGTTGCCGACATTAAAGGTCTTAAGATGCGCACTCCGCCTATCGACATGACCATCAAGACCTTTGCCGCTCTCGGCGCCAATCCTCAGCAGGTTGCTTATACCGAAACCTACATGGCGTTGAAAAACGGCGTTGTGGACGGCCAGGAGAATCCTTTTTCCAACACCGTCGATATGAAGTTCTATGAAGCGCAGAAATATCTTTCGGTTGTGAATTGGCAGGTTCATCCGGATCCGCTGTATGTATCGCCCGATTGGTACGACGCACTCCCCGAAGATTTAAAGAATATTTTCGACTCGGTAGCCGATGCTACGATGAAGTATTCCAATCAGATCTGGCTCGGTTCGGAAAAAGATTACTTCTACGTTCTTAAGGATCACCTGGCGGTCAACGAATTGACTTCCGCGGCCCGCGCCGGATTCGTCGAAGCGGTCAAGCCCGTTTGGCAGGGCTATGTCGATGATGACTATTTCACCTGGGATGAAATCAACGAAGTGATCGCCATCGCCTCCGGAAAATAACCTGATTTTTTAATCTTCTTCGGCCGGGAGCAAAAATCCCGGCCGAAGCCGGCACTCTCAAGGAAGCGGTTCAGCTCATGCAAAGTCCGAAAAAAATTCTTACCCGTATTCTGCATACAATCGTCACGGTGTTTTTCGGCGGGATTATCCTGCTCACCATTCTGCTTGTGATACTGCGGTATCTCTTCAATTCGTCCATCATCGGCGGCAACGAGCTTATGGAGTACCTGTTCATCTATACCACGGCTTTAGGGGCCGCTGTCGCCATAGGGGAGCGGGAACATATTTCCATATCTTATTTTCTGAACAAGATGCCCGAACCGCTCAGGACGATTGTCGATATTCTGGGATTGCTTCTTGTCGCGGCAATCAACATTCTGATCGCCGTACTCAGCCGTCATTGGATATCAAAGGTGGGAACGGCCGAATCGCCGGTAATGCGTATCCCGATGTGGAGTGTTCAAATCAGTGTTCCGACCGGATGTCTGCTTGCCGGTCTCTATTGTTTCTTCGTTATCATCGAGGAAATCCGAAACTATCGCGACGGAGGATCCGCCCGATGACTATCCTGCTCTTAAGTCTGATTCTGCTTGTTATGATCGGTGTTCCCATCGCTTATTCTCTGGGTATTTCCGGATTTCTTTATTTCGCGCTTATACATCCGGAATTAATTTCCATTTTGCCGCAGAGATTGTTTTCGGGAATGGAATCCTATTCCATGATTGCTTTGCCCCTGTTTATCCTGATGGGGCTCCTTATGAATGCCGGAGGGATAACGGCGAGGCTGATTGATTTTTCATTGCTTTTCGTCGGCAGGTTTCGCGGCGGACTTGGACTGGTTAATGTTCTTGCCAGCATGATTTTCGGGGGGATTTCCGGATCGTCGGTCGCGGATACCGCTTCGGTGGGTGCCGTCCTTATCCCCGAGATGAAGAGAAAAGGATATACGGTCGAGTATGCCAGCGGTATTACCGTCGCTTCCTCGACGATGGGGATGATTATTCCGCCCAGTGTGCCTGTTGTTATCTATGCCTTGGCCGCCGAGGAATCTGTGGGACGACTCTTTTTGGGAAGCGCCATTCCCGGCCTTCTCATTGGGGTGGTTATGCTGTCGATTACACTCGTGATTTCTTATGCAAAAAAGCATCCGAGGGAAGAGATAAAGCTGAGTCGGCGTGAAACGATGATTTGTATCCGCAGGGCCTTTTTGGCCGTCATCATGCCGATTTTTGTTATCGGTTCGGTGGTGCTGGGCATCGCCACGGCCACCGAATCCGCCGGTATCGGCGTTTTTTACGCGCTGATCCTCGGCCTTGTGGTTTTCAGATCGATGAAGCTGCGCGACGTTCCGCCTTTAATGAAGAACGCCATCATGACCAGCGCGCAGGTGATGATTATTATCGCGTTATCGAAGCTCTACATTTGGATACTGGCGATTGAGCGTGTACCCGAGGCCGTTGCCTCCGGTGTTCTGGCTTTAAGTCTGCCGCCTTTCCTCGTTTTACTTCTCGTGGATGTGATCATTCTGATCGCGGGAACCTTTATTGATGTGAGTCCCGCCATATTGCTGCTGACTCCCGTGTTTCTGCCTTTGGTGAACGCTCTTGGAGTTGACGGCGTACAGTTCGGAGTCATTCTTATTTCCGGCTTGGCTGTCGGTCTTGTTACGCCGCCGGTCGGTATGTGCCTGAATGTCGCTTCGGCGATATCCAGATTGGAAATCGGTACCATATTTAAAGCCGCGCTTCCCTTCCTTGCGGCGAATCTGATTGTTCTCTTGGCTATTACGTATATTCCTTCCCTTACCCTCTGGCTTCCTGGCGTCTTAATGAAATAGAATCTGCCGGATGACTCAAACGTTTCAGAACCGGCCGCGTCTGATGGTTTTTATCGTTGCCCTTCTTTTCAGTACGGCGGCCCCCGTTACGAAATTCGTCACCATGCCGGCCATAAGTGTTTCATTCTACAGGAGTCTCGTAGGCATTCCGTCCCTTCTGCTTTTAACTCTTCCCCGGTACGGACGTTCCCTTTTTCGCTTTTCTCCGCCGGACCTTTTTCAGGGGATTTTTTATGCGATGACCTCCCTGAGCTTTTTTTTGGCCCTGGGACGTACGAGTGCCGCCAACGCGACGATTTTATTTCAAACGACTCCGGTTTTCCTGATTCCCATGGGGTATCTGTTTCTGAAAGAAAAGACCGACATTTGGGATCTTGTAACCATCATTTTAATGATGATCGGCATCATTTTATGTTTCCAGGGTGATGTGGATACGCACGGGCATTCCGGGGATCTTATCGCTCTGGGAGGTGCCGTTTCTTTCGCGTTTATGAATATCTTGATGAGAAAAACCGATTTTGTCGGCAGCATCAGGGGATTGCTGATTGGAAACATTCTCATCGTTCTCATCGCCCTGCCGATGCAATTCGGAACGGCTCCCGTTCCTCGGGACCTTATCTTGGCGGGCTCCCTGGGCTTTATCCATATGGCGCTGCCTTTTGTGATCTACAGCAGAGCCATATTGAGTTTACGGGCTTTGGAGGCTTCCATTTATAAGAATCTTGAAACCGTTACCGCGCCTTTGTGGGTGGCGCTTGTCGTTGGAGAAGTTCCGGGACTTTGGACGATTGCGGGATTCTTGTGCGTATTCTGCGCCCTGATCTTAAGAGCGCGGATGCATTCGTCCGTAGGGCTAAAAGCAAGGCTGAAAAGCAGCGCCGGTCAGAAATAGAGCTTCAGCACGATATCCTGGTCGAAGTTGCCGAAACCGCGTCCGAAAATATTAATGCCTCCGACATGCTCCGCATCTTCACGAACACCGATTGAAACACGAATGGAGTGATGGCTTTCCAATCTCAGATCGGTAAGTGAAATGTCGGACGTCTTTTTTCCGTTGATGAACGAACCTTCCGAAGTAACCGACCAAGTGGTTAAAAGTCCGTATTGCGAACCTTTGAGCTTCCACCAGTCCGGTGTGTATTTACCGCGTTTGTCGCCGAAATCCCCCGGTGACGTCCAGGTACCGATTTCATCATCATTAATCGTCATAGTAATGTCCGAGGGCCATTTCGGATCGGTCCCAGGAGTCTCCGAAGAGAGCTCCAGGGAAATCTCCAGCCGTTTGAGAGGTCTCTCGACATTCAGAGAGTTGTTCGGGAATTGGTATTTAACCGAACCTTTTTCAAACCACAGAAGGCCCGCTTTCACGCGGTCCGGCTCCAGAAAAGATTCGGGAGCGTCCAGAAATCCGATGATTTTTCGGGGACTGCAGAGACCGCAGGGGGGAGAGATGGAGCAGTTGATGTAAAGGCCGATGGGCATTTCCACGGTAATCACATCATCGCTTCGTATCGGATCGTCATGGAAGCGGACGATAAACTCGGTGAACGGCGCCCGGCAGATTTTCTGCATGCCTTTTGTGGCCTTCTGAACTTCCGTTTCGATCAATCCGCATTTTTCCAGAGTCAGAACGTTGGTGGCCACCGTCGATTGGGGAAGTCCCAGTTTCTGGGCTATGTCGTTAATATTGAGAGGGCCGTCCTGCAGTGAATTGAGGATATTGATTCGTATTTCCGATGCCAGACCTTTGAGAATATGGACATCCTGCTTGGGATTCAGAATCAGCATGTTGTTGTTATAGTATTCCATAAGTAATGAAACAAATTGTATCATGATTTGTGATATAATCAAGAGGGGAGGGGCCGCAATCGTCTTCATTCCTCTTTCTTCAGCGGACCTTAATGCCGGGAAACCTTGTAACTATTTCTATTTAAAGAATATAAGATAAAAATCCGGAATCTCAGTTTGATTTGGAATAAGGATTGTTGCGGTTCCATAGTCGGTGATAATGGCTGTATTCTTTTCTTGACATCAGGGAATTGGGAAAGTATGATGAAATACAATATGAATCACATAACGTGATACAAATAGAGGAGGCATAATTATGAAAAGATTTCTTTATGGGATTGCGGCTCTCTTTCTTCTGATTGCCGTTGTCGGCTGCGGCAATAAGGAAAAAGAGGCGGCCGCTGAAGAAAAAGGGCCTGTAACCTTGTCGCTTTGGTCGTTCCAGGAGATTCATGTTAAGTATTTTCAGGATGCCGTAGGAAGATGGAACGCGGAGAATCCGGATCGTCAGATTACACTGGATGCTCAAGTGTATCCCTATGACGATATGCATAATAAGCTGCTTCTGGCTCTTCAGTCCGGTTCGGGCGCACCCGATATCGTCGATATCGAATTGGGTAAGTACCCGCTGTTCTTAAAAGGAACACCGCAGCTTGTTCCCATGAACGAGTATGTGGAACCCGAAGCGTCGCAGTTCATTATGAGCCGCTTCGATATTTACAGTAAAGACGGCAAGTACTACGGCGTTCCTTTCCATGTGGGCGCGAGTGTTATTTACTACAACACGGAAATCCTGAATGCGGCGGGTGTGGATTACAAGAGCATTAAAACCTGGGACGATTATGTAAAGGCGGGGAAGAAAGTCAAAGCGGCCACGGGAAAACCCATGGTTACCGTTGAATCCACCGACGTTTGGTCCGTTTGGCCCATCCTCTCGCAGTCCGGCGGTGATTTCTTTGATGAAAACGGAAAATGCGTCGTGGACAATGCGCATAACACCGAAGTGTTCCAGTTCCTTTACGACATGGTATGGGATTCTAAAATCGCCATCGCTTCACCAGGGGGATTTCATCATTCCGAGGAATACTATGGTTTCATGAACGGCGGCGGCGCCGCTTCCATCTGGATGCCGATGTGGTACATGGGACGGTTCACCGACTATATGCCGGATTTGAAAGGAAAAATCGTCGTGGCTCCGATGCCCGAATGGCCGGGCGGATTTAAGTCGGCCGGTATGGGCGGAACCGGTACCAGCATTACCAACCAGTGCAAAAACCTCAAACTTGCCCAGGACTTCCTGTACTCTGCCAAGATGTCCAAGGAAGCCAATGTTAAGCTTTGGGAAGAATTGGGATTCGATCCTCCGCGCTGGGATGTCTGGGACGATCCGCGAATGAATGCGCCCAACAAGTTTACCGACTACTTTGAGAATGAGAATATCTTCGGAATGCTCCTTGCGGTAAAGGACAGCATGAACGGCGTCCGCATCACCGAGAACCTGCCTCGTATTCATGAGCAGATTAAAACCACGATTAATCCTCAGCTGATTCTTGAAGGTAATCCCGATGTCCATGGCGTTCTTGCCACTGCGGCGGCGGACGTAAACCGTTAGAATCTTTTTTAGAACGACCAATCCGCGGGGTGCAATTTCGCGCCCCGCGGATTTATCTGGAGCAGACCATGAACCGGTATTTTTTTCGGGTCAGGATGGTTCCCTATCTTTTCATCCTGCCTTTTATCCTCACATTCCTGGTGATTTACTCGTATCCGATTATTCATTCGGTTGTGATGAGTTTTCAGGAAATCGTTCCGGGAGAAACCCGGTTCATCGGACTCAATAACTACTTGCTTCTGAAAGATCCGCGGTTTCACAAAGCCCTCTGGAACAGTCTGAGGTACACCTTCTGGACACTGGCGATTCTTATTCCGTTTCCCATACTTCTGGCCGTTATGCTCAATGCTCCCGATCAGAAGGGGCGGACGGCTTTTCGGTCGATTTTCTTTGTTCCGTCTTTGGTTTCGGTTGTGGTGGCCGGTACGGTTCTTCGGCTGATTTTCGCCGGAAGCGAGAGGGGCATGGCCAATCAAATCGTGGCGGCCTTGGGGCTGCCCATCCATGATTGGCGCCTGGAAGGACCGGGACTCGCCATGTTCCTTTTGGTTCTTCTGGCCACGTGGCGATGGCTTGGAGTCAATATTGTTTATTTTCTCGCGGGCCTGCAGAACATTCCTATGGAACTCTATGAGGCCTCGCGAATCGACGGAGCCAATCGTTTCCAGCAGTTCCGGCGTATTACACTGCCGCTTCTGAAGCCGACCATCGTTTTCGTGGTAACCATCAGCATCTTCGGCGGATTCGCCATGTTTGAAGAGAGCTATATCTTCTGGCAGGCCAATTCTCCCAATTCCATCGGTCTGACCATTGTCGGTTATCTCTGGCGCAAGGGATTCCAGCAGGGAGAACTCGGGGCGGCAGCGGCCATCGGAGTGGTCCTTTTGTTTATTATCCTGGCGTTCAACATGACCAGTCTGAAGCTTTTCGGATTCGGTAAGGAGGACTGACGAATGCTCCGACGTCCTTTCATTGAAAGAATCCTGCGAACGCTCTTTCTCCTTATCATTGCGGTTATTATCCTTATTCCCCTGTATTCTCTGTTATTGGCTTCCTTAAGGCCGAGCCGTGATCTTCTGCGGTTCGGAATTACGCTTCAAACCTTAAGTCCGAAAGGACTGGAACTATCGAATTTTATCTATCTCTTTACCGGAGAACGGGTTTATTACGGATACTGGTTTCGAAACAGTGTTTATATAACGGCACTGCAGACGGTTGTCTCCTGTTTTCTCTCTTCCGCGGTTGCTTATGGACTTTCGGTCTACCGGTTTAAGGGACGGAAAACCGCTCTGGGCGCGGTGCTTTTTCTCTTGATGGTTCCCCTGCAGATCCTGATTCTGCCGCTCTATAAACTCATGATCGGCCTGCATTTCATGAACACGGTTTTCGGAGTGATACTGCCGTTCGCGGTTTCTCCGTTCGCCGTATTTTTCTTTTATCAGTATCTTCGCGGAGTCAGTCGGGATTTTATCGATGCCGGCCGTGTGGATGGAGTCGGGGAGTTCGGAATTTTCCTGCGGATTATTATGCCCATTATGAAACCCGCATTGGGCGCTATGGTGATTTTTCAGTCGCTTCAGGCCTGGAACAGCTATCTTTGGCCTCTGATTGTTCTTCGGGATAATTTGAAATTTACGATACCCATAGGGCTGAACAGCCTGCTGACGCCTTATGGAAATAATTACGATGTTTTAATCTCCGGAGCGGTTGTTGCGACCGTTCCCATCATCATCGTTTTTGTCTTCTTTCAGAAGTATTTTATTGCCGGTCTTTCCGCCGGCGGCGTGAAAGGTTGAACGAGAGGAAAGAATGAAAGCAAAACTGCTTCTTGATAAAATGCACCGAATCGGTTCGATTGATAAAAGACTGTATGGTTCTTTTATCGAACATTTGGGCCGAGCCGTGTACGGCGGAATCTATCAGCCCGGTCATCCGGCCTCCGATTCGGAAGGATGGCGTGAAGACGTTTTATCGCTCATTAAAGATTTGAACGTTCCGATTATCCGTTATCCCGGAGGTAATTTCGTTTCCGCGTATAACTGGGAGGACGGCGTCGGCCCAAGGGAAGATCGTCCTACCCGGCTGGATTTGGCTTGGAAGACCGTTGAAACGAACGAGGTGGGGCTTAACGAATTCGCCCGATGGGCGGATAAATCCGGGAGCGAGGTGATGATGGCCGTGAACCTCGGAACACGGGGAATCAACGCGGCGCGGAACCTCGTTGAGTACTGTAATCATCCCGGAGGTTCCTATTGGAGCGATTTGCGGCGCGAACACGGCAGAAATAATCCCTACGGTTTTAAGGTCTGGTGTCTGGGCAACGAGATGGACGGTCCCTGGCAGACCGGCCATAAAACCGCCGACGAATACGGCCGGCTGGCAGCCGAATGCGCCCGTGCTCTCAGGCAGTTTGATGATTCTTTGGAACTGGTGGCCTGCGGCAGTTCCACGGGCGAAATGCCCACCTTCCCCGATTGGGAGGCGACGGTTCTTGAACATACTTATGAGTTCGTGGATTACATTTCGTTGCATACGTATTTTAAAAATCACTCCGATAATCTTTCTTCCTTTCTGGCCAAGTCCGTCGGTATGGATCGCTTCATAAAGACCGTGGTCAGTACGGCGGATTACATCAAGGCCAGAAAACGCAGCAGGAAAACCATGATGCTTTCCTTCGATGAGTGGAACGTTTGGTACCATTCGGAGGAAGCCGACAGCAAGCAGACTCCCTGGACCACGGCGCCTCCGCTTCTTGAAGATATCTATAATTTCGAGGACGCCCTGGTTGTGGGCTGCATGATCAACTCTCTGATTCGGAACGCGGACAGGGTGAAGATGGCCTGTCTGGCTCAGCTGGTGAACGTTATTGCGCCGATTATGACTTCCGATTCCGGCTGCTGGCCTCAAACAACCTACTGGCCTTTTTACTATGCCTCGAAGTACGGACGCGGTATTTCCCTCGGCGTGGAAATCGACGTGAACGTCTATGAAGATTCGGATATGGGTTCGGTTGACTATTTGGACGCGACGGCAACGTATGATGAAGAAGCCGGTGAAATTTCCGTATTTTTAGTAAACCGCTCCCAATCGGAAGCGGTTGATCTGGATGCGCGTTTGGGCGGATTTTTGCCCGCAGGAATCGCCGAGCAGGTTGTTATGATTTCCGATAATCCCAAGGCGGTGAACGATGAGGAGCATCCGGATCGAGTGAAGGCCGTTCCGACAAAAGCGTTCGGCATTGAAGGCGACCGCCTGAAGGGCCGCATTCCTCCGCTTTCCTGGATGATGGTGAGGATTTCTCTTTGAAAAAGGCCTTCGTCCTGATGTTTTGCATCGGGGCGACGCTGCCGTTCTCTTCACTTCTGGCGGCCATGCCTCCGTACGTGCACGATCCTGTTATAATCGAGTCGGACGGCCTGTACTATCTTTATGCATCAGGGACGGGGATTGCCTGCTACCGTTCGGCGGATTTGGCCGAATGGGAGAGACTCGGCGCCGTATTGGAGATCCAGCCTTCCTGGCTTTTCGAGACTGTTCCCGGGTATGCGGGAAAGGCCTGGGCTCCGGATATTACTTACGGAGATGGTCTTTACCGACTTTACTACAGCGCCTCCACATTCGGTTCCAATAATTCGGCCATCGGATTGGCCGTATCGCCGACTCTGAATCCCGATGATGCCGACTATGGGTGGAAAGATTTGGGGCCGGTGCTGATTTCCAAAGACGGAGAGGATGATTGGAATGCCATTGATCCCGCCGCATTCGAAGATGCGGACGGTGGCGCCTGGCTTGCTTGGGGATCGTTCTGGAGCGGGATTTGGACGGCGAGGATCGATCCTGTGACGGGGAAGCTTTCGGAAGGAACCGAGCCGGTGCTGTTGGCCGCCCGCCCGGACTCGCCGGATAACGCCGTCGAAGCGCCTTTTATTTTTAGGCGCGGGAAGTTCTACTATCTCTTTGTCTCTTGGGATTACTGCTGCCGCGGATCGTTCAGTGATTACAAGGCGGTCGTGGGACGTTCCCGGCATCCGGATGGGCCCTATCGCGATCACCGCGGCCGCCGCATGACCCGCGGAGGCGGTATGCCCCTCTTGACCGGCGATGAGAGATATCCGGGGAAAGGGCATATCGCCGTGTTTTCATCGGAAGGCCGCGAGAGGATTGTTTATCATGCCTATGATTCACAGCGCAGCGGAATCTCCGTTCTTCAAATTGACGAACTCGAATGGGATTTTTGGGGCTGGCCGCATGCGGTTGAGACCCTTGAATAGAAAACGCAAGGGGAATCCCGCTTGAGTTTCACCCCCCGGCGCCTATGGCGCCGGGGGGTCACTTAAAACAAAGCCCCTCCGAAGCGAATCCGGAGGGGCGTAGGGCATTGTTTTCTCGAAATTATTTCTTAAGGACTTTGCTTAAGACTTCTTCCTTGGGAATGGGCCTCTGGCAGAAGAACCAATCCTGGCACTTCATGTCTTCTTTGCCGTCCATGCGGTTCTTGGCCGTTCCGCAGGATCCGGCGGGACCGATAATCACATCATCACCGGGTCTCCAGTCGGCCGGAGTGGCGATGTTGAAGGCATCGGCCGCCTGCATGGCGATAAGGGCCCGATAAATTTCGTCGAAGTTCCGGCCGAGACTCAACGGGTAATAAATAATGGCGCGGATAACGCCTTTGGGGTCGATAAAGAATACGGCGCGGACGGCTTTGGTGGAATCCTCGCCGGGCTGAATCATTCCGTATTTCTTCGCCACATTCATGGTGATGTCTTCGATGAGCGGAAACTTCACTTCGACGTTTTTATGGCCTTTGTACTCGATTTTTTCCTGTATGGTCCGAAGCCATGCGATGTGGCTGTAAAGACCATCCACGGAAAGTCCGACAAGCTTGCAGTTGGCCTCGGCGAATTGTTTTTCCAAAGAGGCGAATGTGATGAATTCCGAAGTGCATACCGGTGTGAAGTCGGCCGGATGGCTGAAGAGGATCACCCATTCTCCGGCGTAATCTTTCGGAAAATTGATTTCTCCCTGGGTTGTAACCGCTTTGAACTCCGGAGCTTTATCACCGATGCGGGGCATCGCCGTAACTTCTTCCTGAACGTTTTCCATAGTGTTCTCTCCTTCCTTAATATTGGAAACCAAATGTAAGAGAAGTGTAATAAAATTAGCTTTTCTTGGCAAGTTAATAGGAATGGTTCCTATTAAGAAGTGTCTGAAATTCGTATTCGGCAACTTTTGGGTGCATTAATATGGAAAGAATTATATATTTATTTAATGATTGACTTCTTCCAAGGTAAACGCCCCTTCCCTTATGACGAAGGATATTCGGGACCGGCCAAACAGGTTCGTTATTTCGAAGGCTGGTATCAGCGTCAGGTAACCGCGGACAAATCCCGTTCTCTGGCGGTTATCCTCGGCTTGTCTTTATCGCCCGATCCGCATGCTTTTATTCAGATTCTCGCCGGTCCGGAGAGCCGTGTGCTCAAAATCCGTTACGAGCTGGAGGATCTTCGGGCCAGGCGGGATCGGTATGAGGTAACTTTGGGGCCGAACCGCTTTTCCGCTTCCGGATTTGAATTGGATATCGAGCATGAAGGAAATCGGATTGCCGGCCGCGTTGAGTTCGACAACAGGGCGGTATATCCGGTGAATTTTTTTTCTCCGAGTATCATGGGCCCCTTCGCCTGGGTTCCCGGGATGGAATGCATCCACGGCGTGGTATCGATGGATCACGGAGTTCGCGGAAGCGTCCGCTGGAATGATGAGGCGATCGATTTCACCGGCGGGCGGGGGTACATCGAGAAAGACCGGGGCCGTTCCATGCCGAAGCAGTGGATTTGGGTTCATACGAATCAGTTTGAGACGGCCGGCGACAGTTTGATGATTTCGGTTGCCCGCATACCATGGATGGGATTTTCTTTTACCGGTCATCTGGGCTTCCTGCGGTTTGACGAACGCCTTTACCGAATCGGAACATATGCCGGAACTCATTTAACCGGAAGGGTGGAGGAGAACGGCCTGGAGCTGTGTTTCTCGCGGAGGCGATTTGAGTTGGACGTGGAAATGGAGTGGGAAGGCCGCGGCGGTCCTTTGGATGCCCCCGTGAAGGGATCCATGTCCAGAGAAATCCTCGAGGCGCCCTCATCCCGGATTAGGGCGTCCCTTCGTGATTCGGGCACCTTACTCTGGGAGGGAGAGGCTTCTCCCGCAGCCGTTGAAGTCGTCGGCGATGCGGCGGCGCTGTTTAAGTCCTGCGCTAAAAAACCGGGCGATGGAAATCCTCGATAGGCCAATGTGAAATCCTCCGGATGAACCCCGAGCATTGGAGCATTGGAAATGAGGAGACGGCACAGGCCGTTGAGGGGGATTTTCGGATCGGAGATGAGAAGAACCTTATTTCTTTTCATGCATAAATAAGGCGTTTCTCAAAAAGATAAAAAGATTGGACGGAGACCCTCGATCCGCTATATTGATAACAAACAATATGAGAAACAATCCCAACGGTTCTTGGTTCATTATTATTGCTATTTCCGTATTCATTCTTGCCGGATGCGCCGGAAAACCGGAAGTTCCCGTTCCTCATGCTTGGAATGGAGTATTGGATCTTCGAAATTGGGATTTTGATGATGATCGTATTGTGGAACTGCGGGGGCAATGGATGTTTCTTTGGAAGCAATTCGCCGATCCTTCGGAATTTCCCCCCGAAGCAGGATCGTCCGGAACCATCACGGTTCCCGGGTATTGGGATGATTATCCTATAGGAGGAGAAAACGCGGGATCCATCGGATGGGCTACTTACGGATTGGTGATTCTCCTTCCCGAAACCGAAGAATCACTGGCCGTACGGATGAAGGGCATCCAGTCGGCTTGGACGCTTTATGTAAACGGTAAGCGGGCGGATTCCGTGGGGGCCGTCGGAACATCTTCGCGGGATTCGATACCCCGGGATGCCGTTCGAATCGTTCCCGTTGTTCCGGATAACGGTATTGTTCGCCTTACCCTTCATGTTTCGAATTATCATCATCGAAACGGCGGTATGTGGGAAATCGCAAAAATCGGCCGAGAGAATTCTCTTCGGTCTTATCATGAGCTGCTGCTCGTTGTTGATGTTTTCCTTTTCGGTTTCATCATAACAATGGGGCTGCATTATTTGATTTCTTTCTTTATGCGCCGTACCGACATGATTTCTCTTTTTTTCGGATCGTTTTGCATCTTAATTGCTCTGAGGGCGGCGGCCATCAGCAATCTGGATCATGAAGCACTGGTTTCGTTTCTGAATTGGACTCTTTTAAGAAAAATTGAATATACGTGTTTTTATGCCGCAACCGCTTGTTTCTTGAGTTATCTTCATGCCGTTTTCCCGGACGAATTTTCCCGCAAGGTACTGCGTGTTTTTCAGGTTGTCGGGATTGTTTTCGCCCTGTTCGTTCTTGTCACTCCGCCGTTGATTTTTGAGAGGACATTACAGATTTATCAAACCATTACTCTCATCGGCGGGCTTTATTCGGTAGCGGTGCTTATTCTCGCGGTCGGTCACAAGCGGGACGGAGCCGTTATGCTTCTTTGCGGTTTTATTTTCTTGTTTATCTTGGTTATCAATGATGTCCTCTACGCCGATCAGATTCTCCATACGGGACATTGGCTTCCCTGGGGACAGCTTGTTTTCCTGATGTCCCAGGCTTATTTAATCAATCATATCTCCAACAAAATGTTCCACACGGTGGAAGAGCAGAATATCCAATTGAAGGTGAACGCGGAACTTCTCGCCGAATCCCGGCTGGGCATTATCCTTGGACTTGCCAAACTCGCCGAATATCGTGATGAGGACACCGGAGCCCATCTGGAACGGATTCGGGAATACTGCAGATTATTGGCGAATCACCTTGCCGGTAAGGAAGAGTATCACGATTATATTACTTCCGATTATATCGACGATCTTTTCGACTCCTCGATTCTTCACGATATCGGAAAAGTCGGAGTTCCCGATGCCGTTCTCTTGAAGCCCGGTTCTCTGAGCAAGGACGAATTCCTTGTAATTCAGAAACATACAACGCTTGGAGGAGATGCCATCAAGAATGTTGAGGCGACCATGCGAAAGCAGTCTTTTCTGACTTTGGGTAAGGAGATCGCCTACAATCATCATGAAAAATGGGACGGCAGCGGTTATCCCAGAGGCTTGAAAAAATCTGAGATTCCCCTTTCCGCGCGGATCGTGGCTTTGGCGGACGTGTATGACGCCCTGACTTCCAAACGGCCCTATAAAGAGGCTTTCAGTCATGAAAAAACCGTGGAAATTATTATCGAAGGTCGGGGATGTCATTTCGATCCCGTCGTGGTTGATGCTTTCTTGGAAGTTGAGGATGAGTTCAGAAAAATACGCGCCGGATGGAACGAAGAGTAGGGGATAAGACCGAGGCGAATCATCCTTGGCCGCAGGAGAATCTCGCAGCGGCCGATTACCGAAGGGAATTAGCGAGCATCCCGTGAGAGTCCGGTGAATAAAAAAAAGGCTTTGCGACCTGCGCAAAGGCTCTTCTCCCCCGGACAGACTCGCCCTTCACTTCGGGAACATCGTGTTCCCTCGTTTAGGGACGCCTCGTCATCTTTCGCCGCATCCTGCGGGCTCAGCGCTCCAAGTATTCGCGCCCGACTCCTCACTTCGAGTCTTTCAGAGAGGTCCGTTACATACGAATTGTTATAAAAAAAAATAAGCCTGACACTGCTGTGTCAGGCTCTTCTCCCCCGGACAGACTCGAACTGCCGACCTAGTGGTTAACAGCCACCCGCTCTACCAACTGAGCTACAGGGGAATGACGTGATGCCGAATATATCGAAATCCCGAATTCGTGTCAACACAATCATGTTCAATAGCTCGATTTCCCTTGCAGGGAAGGATTAAGCCCCCCTGCATGCGAGCCGTTTCGTCCTATATCCGGCCGGTATTTCCGGAGAAGCGCAAAAGCGGTTAACCGCGGACGCTTTCCGCCGGATCATCTTTTTTTTCGGTTAAGAAACTCCAAGCTCTTCTTTGATAATTTTCTCAAATGTCGCCTTTGGAAGAGCTCCCGCAGCCATTTGAGGCTGCCCCTCAACGGGAATAAACAGAATGGAGGGAATGCTTTGGATACCGAAGGCTCCCGCGAGTTCCTGCTGTTCCTCGGTATTGACTTTCCAGACATTCAGTTTACCGGCATATTCTTCGGAAAGCTGTTCGATAATGGGCGCCACCATTTTACAGGGCCCGCACCAGTCGGCGTAGAAGTCGATGATTCCGGGGATATCGCCTTTATAGTTCCATTCCTTTTCCGCTGTATAGTCGAAAACCTTTTCTTTGAACGTTTCGACGGTCAGATGTTCGGCCATCCTAATCTCCTTCGGCGGTCATGCCGCGGTTTGTATATATAAAAATATATATAACGGATCGATTCGGCAAGACAAAGATCAACGGTTCTGCCGAAACCTGCCGCAATCCGACCGGCCGATAACGTTTTTCAAGAACCGAGAAAGGTTTTAATCGCCTCGGCCAGCGTTCGGTAGGTTCGGCGCCTTTTTTCGTCATCGTTCTCCAGCAGCGTCATGCGGAATCCGTGAAGTTCGCTGCAGAATCCGCTTAAAGGAACCGCGCAGATGCCGGTGGCGCCAAGAAGCCAGTAGACGAACCGTTTGTCGGGGGCGACTCCGGCGGCGATTTCCGCAACCTTTTTTTCCACGGCCGGAATGGGACAGGGCGGAAGCGGATGATTCACCGGAAGTTCCTTGTCGAATACGACCGTCAGGTAGAAGGCTCCGCTGGGTTTGATGCAGGTGATTCCCTGAACGCCTTTGAGGATGGAAATCACTTCATCCGCCCTGTCGGAGAACATGGCGGCGCGGCGTTCCAGATGCTTCGGATAACGGGGATCGGAATAAACCCGGGGAATGGCCAGTTGAGGCAATGTGGTGGAACAGACTTCCAGACGTTTGGCGTCCAGAAGACTGGTTATATAGCGCCGGAAGATATCGTCCTTGTTCTGATTGAAGATTTCCATCCAGCCGCAGCGGGCGCCCGGCCACGGAAATTCCTTGGAAATGCTTCTCATGGCTATTCCCGGGACATCTCCGATGACTTCGCTGAGCGCCGCGGTGTTGATTCCCGGATAAACAATGTTCGCATAGGTTTCGTCCGCCAGGACGAAAAGGTCGAACTTTCGGGCTATATCGACGATGCCTTCAAGGATGGGACGGGGATAAACCGCTCCGGTGGGATTGTCCGGGTTGATCAAAAGGATGCCCGCTATCGAGTCGTTATAGCGCGCTTTCATCCTGATGTCGTCCAAATCCGGAAGCCAGCCGTTGTTCGGGTCCAGCCGGTAGGTTAAATGCTCATAACCCGAATGAGAGGCCTCGGCCGAGGAAAGCGTGGAATAAGCGGGGGATGGGCCCAGAACGCGCGCCTCTCTTCTCAGATGAGCGAACAGGGTGGATACGGCGTCTCCCAATCCGTTGAAGAACAGAATGTCGTCCTCGCCGATGGCGGTTCCTCCGCGCTTGTTGACAACCTCGGCCAGAAAAGAGCGGGTTTCGGCATCGCCCGCCGAAGCCGTGTAGCCGTATGTTATATCTTCGTTAACCAGTCCGGTCACGATTTCTTTAATCCAATCCGGCATCGGCTCGCCTTTATGGATGGGATCGCCGATATTCTCCAGGATGATTTCCGTGCCCATGGCCGCGAAAGTCTGCGCCGTTTTTACGATTTCCCGGATTTCATAGCGGAGCTGACCCGCCCCCTCGTGCACGATGTCTCGTCTCATGTTTCCTTCCTTAAGATCCATGACCGCGGCCGTCCGATGCTTGCTTCGGCCGGGCATAAAAAAAGACCGCGGCCGTCGGAACGTCGGCTACGGTCTGAATTTCTTAAAACTCACCGCAGCCCTATATGGCGGCCGCGGCGGCGGCGAATAGAGATCTTATAGATCGTTGATTCTCCGTCATGTGCACACCATACAGGCGGGCGGCCTATGGGTCAAGAGAAAGGTGTGCCGGCCGATCCGATATTATTCAGATCCTCATTTTCCGAATGAAACGGGAAATTGCGGGAATCGCCGCGTAAATCCGTAAAGCCGGGAATCGCGCGAAGCTCAAAGGAATCGGCTCAATGGGAAATAAATAATGCAATCCCGCATTAAACGGTGATGCGGCAATGCATTAAAAATCTCTTTTACCGCCTTTAAACGGCTCTTTTGCTCAGGCACGTTTTTTGCATTATGCGGCATGACCATAGGAGGAATCCATGAGCGATCTGAAGACAAAGACGATTATCACTGTGGCGCCGACCGGTGCATGGCCCGGTAAAAAAGACAATCCGGCGATTCCGTTGACTCCCGCGGAAATCGCCGATGATGTTGTTGCCTGCCGGAAATCCGGAGCGGCCGTTGCCCATCTGCATATGCGAAACGATGAGGGAAAGGGCAGTATGGACAAGGGCAAGTTCATCGAAACGGTAAAGCGAATCCGTGATCGGTGCGATATTGTACTGAATCTCACCACATCCGGCGATTTGGATGCCACCGATGAAACACGTATGGCTCACTTCATCGAATTGAAGCCGGAATTCGCGTCATACGACTGCGGTTCAATGAACTGGCTGCACAGCAGTTTGTTCCTGAATCATCCGAAATTTCTGGAAAACCTTGCCGTCGCGATGAAAGAGAACGGCGTAAAACCCGAAATAGAAGTTTTCGACGCGAGTTTTCTGTATAACGCCCTGTATTACGAGAAGAAAGGATTTTTGCAGGCTCCGCTGCACTTTCAGTTTGTGCTCGGAGCGGCGGGCGGAATCGCCGCCACGGTAGAGAATCTGGTTTTCTTAAAGAGCCTGCTGCCTCCGGGGGCCACATGGTCCGCGTTCGGGATAGGACGCGGGCATCTGCCCATTTTGCTGACCACGATTGCCTTGGGCGGGCATGTCCGCGTGGGGATGGAAGATAACGTTCTTTACGCCAAAGACCGCTTGGCCTCATCCAACAGCGAATTTGTCGAACGAACGGTCCGAATCCTGGCCGAAGCGAACAGAGAGCCCGCTACACCCGAGGAAGCCCGGGAAATCCTGGGCGTGAAGCGGAGAGCCTCATGATTCGCACGGTGGGTGTTCTCGGTGCGGGAACCATGGGGCACGGCATCGCCGAAGCCTTCGCGATTCACGGATATCCGGTCAATCTTTATGAACCGAATTCGGCGATTCTCGGGAGCGTGAAAGATGTTATCGGCGACGAGCTCCGGCTTCTGGCCCGCGAAGAGGTGATTGAGGAATCGGCCGTTTCCGATATTTTGGATCGAATCACTCTCTTCGATAATCTTGAAGATGCACTCCGGGACAGGGATTACGTTATCGAAGCGGCGCCGGAACGCATCGAAATAAAGAAAGAACTTTTTAAGCGAATGGACGATGCTTGTCCGGCCGAATGCATTCTGGCCAGCAACACATCCAGTTTGAAGCTGATGGATATGGCCGAGGATCTTCCGGAAGAACGGAAGAAGAGAATGATGGTTTGTCATTGGTACAATCCCGGCCATATCATGCCCATCGCCGAGCTGTCGTTTTTCGGCAACATGCCGGAATCACTCTATAACGAAGTTCGGGATCTCTACCGTTCCATCGGAAAACAGCCGGTGAAGGTTCTGAAGGATATTCCCGGTCTTTTGGCCAACCGCATTCAGCAGGCCGTGGCTCGGGAAGTGTTCTCTCTGATTGAGATGGGAGCGGCATCTCCTGAAGACATCGACAAGGCTCTTATTTTCGGACCGGCATTTCGATATGCAACGTCCGGCCAGCTTGAAATCGCGGATTTCGGCGGTTTGGATATTTGGGCCGTTGTCGGCGACAACCTTCTGGCGGTTATGGACAACAGCCGCCGGGCGAATCAGCTCATTAAACGACAGGTAGAGGAGGGCAAACTCGGACTGAAAAGCGGAGAAGGTTTTTTCACCTATCCCGAGGATCGTAAAGCGGACATCCGGGAGCGTTATATGCTGAGACTTATCCATCAGCTTAAGGCTTCGGATTATTATGTAACTTCTCATAATGAAAAGGAGAAATCATGACAGCTGCTGCAGCAAAAAAGGAGAAGACGGGAACACCGTTGTGGCGCCTTTCGAAAAAATTCAATTTCGCGGCGGACAAGGTTATTCCGGAGTCCTTCGTCTTCTGTATCATCCTGACGTTTATTGTCTTTATCTTGGCTTTGATTTTCACCAAGTCGGGACCGATGAATCTCATTACCTTCTGGTTCAATGGTTTGTGGTCCATGATCGGTTTCGCTTTCCAGATGACCATCATGGTTGTTCTGACCAGCATGGCCGCCAAGTCGCCCCAATTGGAGAAGATCCTTTCGAAAGTGGCCGCCGCGCCGAAGACTCCCGCCGCCGCTTATGCGGTTCTTATCATCTTCGCCACCGTCGCCAGCTGGATTAACTGGGCTTTCGGAACCATCCTTTCTCCCGTTCTTGCCATGTACCTCTCCAAGAACATCAAGAAGGTCCATTTCCCTCTGATGATCGCCGCGGGATACGCCTGTATGGTAATGATTCAGCCGATCTGTCCGAGCATCTCCGCCGTGGCGCTGCTGGCCTCTCCGGATCATTTCATGGTGGATAAGATCGGTGTTCTGCCCGTTTCATCGACCGCGTTCAATCCCCTGGGCCTTATCATGGTCGGCGTTCTTTTCGTCGTAACCCTTATCGTCACCATTCGTACGATACCGCCGGACGATGAGCTGGTGGAATTCACCGGTGATATTCGAACCGGAAATGATGTATTCAATGAAAAGGGAGAAATTATTACTCTCGCCGACAGGATGAACAGCAGCCGCATCATCATGCTGATTACGGCCCTCATCGGAACCGCCTATATCGTTTTCCATGCCGTAAAAGGTCAAAGCTTGTCGCTGAACTTCATCATTTTCCTGTTTCTCATTTTGGATCTCTACCTTTACAAAACTCCCAAAGGTTTCATAGACGGTGTGAAGGAAAACATGCACCTGGCCACAAACGTTATGATTCAGTTCCCCTTCTACGGAGGCATTATGGGCGTTATGGCTTCCTCCGGACTGACCATGGTGCTGGCCAACGGTCTTGTGTTCCTTTCTTCCGAGAAAACCATCTACTGGGCGTCTTATGTCTCGGCTTCCATCGTCAACCTGTTTGTACCTTCCCAGGGCGGTCAGTGGATTGTACAGGGGCCCATCCTCGTGGAAGCGGCCAAATCCTTCAACGCCCATATGCCCTCCATCGTTACGGCTTTCATGCTGGGAGATGAGGCCACCAACCTTATTCAGCCTCTCTACATTATTCCCGCTTTGGCTCTGGTGGATATGAAGCTGAAAACGGCCTGGGGATTTATGGCCTTCATCTGGTTTATCTGGTTTATCGTAACCACCATCGGACTTCTCGTTCTGCCCATGATTCTTCTTTGATTCCAAGATCAATCGAACCTTCCGATTTTCGTCCCCCTTTCATTAAGGGGACGGAACGGAAGGTTTTTCTTTTGTCCGCCGCAGGCTTATCGTACAATAGGGTGTTATGAATTCAATCCGTGTATCGGACATTGCTCTTTCTGAGGCCGAATCTTTTGCCCGCTGGAGTACCTCCGACAGCCGAAGGATGCTCGGAATCGATTCTTTCGCCATTGCCGATGCCGTCGGATACGGAATCTATGTTATCAACGATCAGTCCGTTATTACCGATGCAAACCGCACCTACCGGGAACTTACCGGAATGTGGCCCAAGGAGTTTCTGGGGAAAAGCGTTCGGCAGGTTCTGGACGGATTTTTCGTCAACAGCCGGGCGGTGGCGGTGCAGGCGCTGGAAACCGGCCGTAAGGCCACCGGACTGGGGCGGCCGAAGAGGGTGGATAAGGATCTGCTGGTTACCGCCATTCCGGTTTTCGACGAACAGGAACACGTGGTAAGTGTCGTAACGGTCCTTCGTGATGTTACCGAAGAACTTCGGTTGCAGCGCCAACTCGATAAGAATTTGGAAATTACCGAAATCTATCAGCAGGAATTGGATTATTACCGATCCCGCGAGCGCGGAACACGGCTTCTGATGGGAATCACCGAGGGGATGGAACAGATTAAAACCCTCATCACTCAAGTGGCGCCGGTGGATACCACCGTTCTTATTTCCGGAGAAACGGGAGTGGGAAAGGAGGTTGTTTCTCATGAGATTCATAACCGCAGTCACCGGAAGGATTATCCGTATATCAAAGTGAACTGCGCGGCCATCCCCGCGTCGCTCATGGAAAGTGAACTTTTCGGCTACGAGAGGGGAGCCTTCACGGGAGCCGACAGCAAACGGAAGCTCGGATATTTCGAAACGGCCAACCATGGGACCATTCTTCTGGATGAAATCGGGGAAATCCCCTGCCTCTTCAGGCCAAGCTGCTGCGCGTTCTTCAGGAGAGGGAGCTCAGACGACTGGGAGGTTCTTCTCCGATAAAAGTGGATGTCAGGATTATCGCGTCCACCAATAAGAACCTAAAAAAAGAAGTGGCGGACGGCCTTTTCCGAAGGGATCTGTATTATCGTCTCTGCGTTATTCCCATTGAGATTCCGCCCCTTCGGGAACGAACCGGCGACATCCCTATCTTGGCCGAGCATTTCCTGAATGAGTTCAACAGCCGTTACGCGGCGACCAAGAAGATTTCCCTGAAAGCCTTTGAAGTTTTTAATAGGTATGAGTGGCCGGGGAACGTCCGGGAACTGGAAAATATCATTGAGCGTTTGGTGGTAGTGACAAAATCTGATATTATCGATGAAAATGATGTATGTGGTGTTCTTTTCGGAATGGCCGGCGGAACCGCCCCCGGTGAGGCCGGTTCGACGTCTTTCCAAGACACGGTAAACCATCTGGAGAAGACCCTTATAGAGAAACGCCTTAATGGAAACCGGGAGTTCCTATAAAGCCGCCGAAAGATTGGGGATGAATCAATCCACCGTCATTCGTAAGGCTCAAAAGTATGGAATTGCACGATGGCGATAAAATCGTCGTCTTGATATATATCTTATTTTTTTGTCCCAGGTTGGGCGAATAAACAAAATGAAGACAACTCATCCCGGATAAAATCCCGGGAATTAGGAAATGGAGTACATTCATGTTAAAACTGACTATTTTTTGCCGGTATTGCCGCCGGCACGGGAGCCCTTGCGTATGCGGCTTTCAGGTCTCTCTGGATACGGAAGAAACCGGTTGAGAACGATCGTCTGGAGCAGATTTCAGGCTTTATCAGCTCCGGTTCCATGACATTCCTGAAAAAGGAATATCAGTCGCTTTTGCCTTTTGTTTTGGTCGTGGCCGGATTCCTTTACATAGGGAATGACGGTCCCATTCGGTATCAATCGATATCGTTCCTGAGCCGGTGCCTTTACCAGCGCTTTGGCCGGTTTTATCGGTATGCGGGTGGCGACGATGTCCAACAGCAGAACCACGCATGCGGCTCTTGGAGGAATCGACTCCGCGCTTTCTGTTTCTTTTGCGGGAGGATCGGTTATCGGTATGAGTGTCGTGGGGCTGGTTCTTTTCGGGATGGCGGCGACTCTCTGGGCATCCACCGCCGCATTCGGAATATCCGAAGTGGTTATGGGTGAGGTTGTGATGCCGATTTTGAGCGGATTCAGCCTGGGCGCCTCCCTCCATCGCCCTTTTTGCACGTCTCGGCGGTGGAATTTTCACCAAGGCCGCGGATGTCGGAGCCGATCTGGTTGGTAAGGTGGAAGCCGGCATTCCGGAAGACGACCCGCGGAATCCCGCTACCATCGCGGATAACGTCGGTGATAATGTTGGGGATGTTGCAGGCATGGGGGCCGACCTTTTTGAATCCTTCGTGGGTTCTCTTCTGGGAGCCATGATTCTTGCCTTTTGCCGTCGGCTCGTCTCTTGAAGAAAAGTTCAAGCTGATGGCTATTCCGATCATTCTTGGAGCCGTCGGAGCCGTCGCTTCTATTATTGGAACATTTTTTGTTCGTACCCGCGGGAAACGTTCGCCTCAGGCCGCTTTGAATATCGGAACATTCGGGGCCGCCATCCTTTCCGCCGCTATTGCTTTGCCTATTCTGCTGGCACTTTTCGGCCGGGAAGAAACGGCCGGAGGTATAAGTGCTTACCGCATCTATTTCTCTATACTTGCCGGTATGATTACCGGAACGGGAATCGGACTGACAACCGAATGGTTCACAGGAACCGGAACAACGGCCGGTAAAGAGTATCGTTAAATCATCGGAAACGGGTCCGGCCACAACCATTATCACCGGTATCGGAATGGGAATGCTCTCCACGTTTTTCCCCATTATTCTTATTGCCGCCGCGGTCATTCTGGGGAATGTGTTTGCCGGATTGTACGGCGTGGCCATCGCGGCGGTCGGTATGCTGATAACCTTGGGAATCCAGCTGGCGGTTGACGCCTACGGTCCCATCGCCGATAACGCCGGAGGTTTGGCGGTGATGTGCGATTACCCGGCCGATGTCCGGGAGATTACCGATAAGCTTGATGCCGTGGGAAATACAACCGCCGCTGTGGGAAAAGGATTCGCCATCGGTTCGGCCGCACTGACGGGTATTATTCTCCTCAACAGCTTTCGGGCCACTCTGGGCATGGGAGCCATCGATCTTTCTTCGGCTCCCGTTCTTATCGGCGTTATTCTCGGTGCGATGCTGCCGTATGTTTTCAGTGCTTTGGCCATGAATTCCATCGGAACCGCCGCCTTTGAAATGATTGAGGAAGTCCGCCGGCAGTTCAAGGAAAACCCTGAAATCCTTGACGGAGAAAAGCTGCCCGATTACGACCGATGTATCGGTATTTCCACGCAGAGCGCGCTGAAACAGATGCGGCTTCCGGGTTTGATTGCCCTTGCCGCCCCCCTCCTTGTCGGCTTTCTCGGCGGGGCTTCCATGCTTGTCGGACTTTTAGTGGGTGTAACGGCCAGCGGCGTTGTCTTAGCGGTATTCCTGGCCAATTCCGGCGGCGCATGGGACAATGCCAAGAAGATGATTGAAGCCGGTGAAGGCGGCGGCCGGGGAAGCGATGCTCATAAAGCGGCGGTTATCGGCGATACCGTCGGAGATCCGTTTAAGGATACCGCCGGTCCGGCATTGAATATCTTGATCAAGCTGATGTCGGTTGTTTCCCTGGTGATTGCCCCGATGCTCACCCGGGGTTTGTAAAAAGGAGTCCTCCATGAATGATAGTTATGAAAAGCGTCTGTATGCCATTTTTCATCCGAGTCCGTCGCTTATCGGTTCGCAGCTGAATCCCCAGGCCTTCGCCCGGCATTATCTGGCCGGTTCTGTGCGGCATTACACGGGAAAAATCATCTTCGCTGAAATTGATGCGAATTTCCGGAATGCTTATTTTCCGATTGACGAATATCTGGATCAGATTGTCCCCCATGAAGACGGACGTCCCAAGGCCACCAAATTTATTTCCGTTTACCGTGTCCTTGAGCATCTGGATCTTTCGGCCATAAAAAATCTGTACTTAACCAGTGCCGAAGGTGCCGTTCTGGAACTCGAAGCCGGCGAGGATGTTCACACCAGGGATTCGGATATTCTGCGGATTTTCGCGCAGATAAATCCGACCAAAATGCTGGTTCTCACCCGGATGAATTTTCTTGAGTTCGGCGAAGACGCCACCAGCGGACTGCATGCGAAAAGCGTTCCCTCTTTGCTGTATACCCAACTGGCGTTCGACGCGGAGCAGTTCCTGGAAGATTTCGAAATGAATCCGATGCTGGCTCTTCCCATTACCAAACTGCACCCGTCCAAACTGCGGGATGCCATTCTGGAACTCACCACATCCCGATCGAAAGGTTCCAAAGGACTGATGCTGAATTCTTCTTTTGACGAGATTCCCTATCGGATGATCCGGCATGGATTCATGTTCGCAAGACCCGGAGAAAGCAAGTTCTTCCCCATGCCGGATTGGCGTGAAGTGGAGAAAACCAATTATCGGTTCTGGCGGGCGATGTAGAGACTCCGCATAGGATTCCATAACACGCTGAGCGATTCGGCTGTTTTGCCCTTTGTGCGTCTTAAAGTCGTTTGCTCAAACAGCCGGATGGAAAAGACACCGGCCGGTTCATTCCCGGCCGGTGTCTTTATCTGACCAGAGATACGGAGGCATCGGCATCCCATTCAAGTCCGCCGGGTTTGAATGCCGGAGTGTCGAAATCCACGTCCATGTTTCCCGTCATGGAAACATCCAATTTAGAGTTCCCCGTTAAAAGATTCCAGGCCGAGCGTCCGATTTCACCGAAGTCGAGGCTGATGCCGAACGCCACAGACTTTTGATTTTTGGCCGAAACCTCGACGGCTTGAAGTGTTTCGATTTGTCCCCAGGATTGTCCGGCCACCGAGAGTTCGCCGATCAAGCTGCTGACGACCATACCGAATCCGTTCGGATTTTTTATATCGGCGAGTACCGTGATGGACGCACCGCTGAGCTTGATGCTTTCCACGCGAATCCCCGAAGGAAGGAGAATCGGCGGTTTGATTACGGGGACCTCTATGGAACCGGAGACATCAAGACGGACCGTTCCGACATACGGAAGTGCAACTTCAAGTCCCAATGCCGCGGTGACGGGCAGGGAATCATCATTGAGCGGAGATGATCCTGCGGCCGCCAAATCGCCGAACTTGAGTTCTATGGGGATGGGCAGAATCGATTTTCCATTGGCTTTCAAGGAAACCGACTCTTCCCGGCGTCCGGTAACGATATTCTTTTCTTCCACGATCAGGGAGTAATCGTAAGCGTCCAGAGTCAGTCCGACGGAATTCGGATTGTCGATTTCGACGTTTACCGTTATCTCAACGCCGTTCATGCTTACACCGATGATTTCCACCGAATCCACGCGGGCCGTGGGTTTGGAGATGATGTCTCCGAGTACTTCGCAAGAGGTTATTCCAAGAAGTATGACCGCCGCGGCCGCAGCAATCAGGATGAGTATTTTGGGCTGTTTCATCCTCTTATTATAACACCAATAACACCGAAAGCCGCCTCATGGAGACGGCTTTCGGCTTGAAGACTTTTTTAAATACGGGAAGCGGAACGAAAACTTCGCCCGCTTCCTCCAACCAAAACGCGGAAAAGGAGGTCTCATGAAACGGCACGATCAACGAAGCGCGCCATCCAAAAGGTCTTGGAACTTTCCTTTCCGGAGAGTCCCTCCCGTCCGGCGCCGATTTCTTATATAAAAAATCTTTCACCGGACCGGAGGAACCGCCGTAAACTTAATCTTACGGCCGTCCCGTATGCTCTTTATTCGGGGCATCTCCGGCTCCATTCCGCCGGCCTCCTTACGACTCGGCCTCGGCCGGATAATGATTTCCCCGATATTTATTTTTAACCGATGGCCGCATCTCCGGTTTCACCGGATCGAATCCTGATGGCCTGTTCAATGGGCAGTATGAAGATCTTTCCGTCTCCGATTTCTCCCGAACGGGCACCCGCAATAATCGCATCCACGGTTTTCTGAACAAACGGTTCGGTAACCGCGATTTCGATACGGACTTTTTTCAGAAGATTCACCTCAACCTCAACACCGCGATACGTTTCCGTATAGCCTTTCTGCTGGCCGCATCCCATGGCGTTGGTAACCGAAATCTTGAAAATCTCCTGTTTGTACAGTTCCTGCTTAACGCTGTTCAGCTTATCGGGCTGAATGTAGGCAATAACAAGTTTCATCTCTTTCTTCCTCCTTACATGTTCTGGAAGATCTGGAAACCGGCGTAGGCTTCGGTTCCATGCTCATCAATATCCAAGCCGGCGAGTTCTTCTTTCTCGGTAACACGGAGACCGACGGTTTTCTTCACGATGAAGAAGAGAATCATGCCGAGTCCGAAAGCCCAAGCGAAGACCGAAATGGCGCCGAGTGCCTGGATGCCGATCTGACCGCCGCGGGTCAGTTCCACACCCGTGAAACCGGCGAGGGAATCAAGGTTGCCGAAGATTCCGGTCGCCAGAGTACCCCAAACGCCGCAAACGCCATGAACGGAAACCGCACCGACCGGATCGTCGATATGAAGCACTTTGTCGATGAACTCGACCGACAGAACAACAAGAATCCCGGCGATGGCACCGATAACGATGGCCGCACCGGGAGAGACGAATCCACATCCGGCGGTAATGCCGACCAAACCGGCCAGGGCGCCGTTAAGGCTCATTGAAACATCGGGCTTTCCGCTCATAATCCAGATCGTGAACATGGCGAACACCGCGGCGGCGGCGGCGGCCAATGTTGTCGTAACGGCGACGGTCGCCATCGAAGTATCCGTTCCGCTCAAAGTCGAACCGGCGTTGAATCCGTACCACCCGAACCAGAGAATGAAAACACCAAGGGCTGCCAGGGGCAGGTTATGGCCCATAATGGCCTTCACGGTAACCTTGCCGTCTTTCTTCACGTATTTGCCGATCCGCGGTCCGAGCGTGATGGCGCCGGCCAGCGCGAACCAGGCGCCTACGCTGTGGACGACGGTGGAACCGGCGAAATCGGCGAAACCTCTGCTGATGAGCCAGCCGCCGCCCCACATCCAGTGGCCGGATATCGGGTAGAAAACGCCGGAGATGAAAACGGAATAAATCAGGTAACTGGTGAATTTGGTCCTCTCGGCCATGGCGCCGGACACGATGGTGGCGGCGGTGGCGGCGAAGACCACCTGGAAGAACCAGTCGCGCATCAGAGAGGTATCGCCGGTTACGGCGAAATCGCTCCAGCCCAGGAATCCGCCGATGGAATCGCCGTACATCAGGGCCCAGCCGATGGCCCAGTACATAATGGCGCCGACGGAAAAGTCCATAAGGTTTTTCATGATGATGTTTCCGGCATTCTTCGCGCGGGTCAGTCCCGTTTCAACCATGGCAAAACCGGCCTGCATGAAGAACACCAGCGCGGCCGCGAGAACAAGCCAGATGGCATCGAAAGCGGCTTTGATTTCATCGCCGGAAAGCTCTTCGGCAAATCCTCCGGATATGGGAATCAGGAGTAATACGGCGAGAACCGCCAGGAAACGTATTTTTCGGTTCATACTTTCCTACCTTTTTTATTTGTATTCTTGCCGGCTTAGAAGCTAAATGCGTGCCAAGTTTAGGTTGGAAAACAAATGGTATTTCTTAAATATTTCTATTGTAAGGAAATAATAAATGACCCCCGAAGCTTCGCCGTTACCGCCACATCCCAAACGAAAAAAAACCGACCCCGGAGAGGGAGTCGGTTTCCTACGTTTATGTAGCAGTTAAAGAAGTTTCCTACATTTATGTGCGGTATTTTTTCGGATCGATTTCGAACTTATCAACGCGCAGGCCCATGATGCGCTCCGAGATTCCCAGATGCCGTGCGGCTTCGGCGCGGTTCCCCCTGGAGGTTTTCAAAGCCTCACGAATCAGTTCCTCTTCAAGCTTATCGAGCGCTTCGGGAAGCGT
The DNA here is from genome assembly GCA_963666985.2 of Spirochaetia bacterium. Classification (GTDB taxonomy): domain Bacteria; phylum Spirochaetota; class Spirochaetia; order DSM-2461; family DSM-2461; genus UBA2779. The sequence goes on from CAXXIA010000001.1 coordinate 65,401, forward strand.
GCTTGCCAGGCCCGTATTGGTGGATTCCGCGGACTGCAGACTCGGAGGAAGATGATAGGCATGCACAACATCGTCGGTGGAGAGCAGAACCGCCCGTTCGATGCAGTTTTCCAGTTCCCTGACATTTCCCGGCCAATGGTAGCTTGTCAGAAGATCGATGGCCGAACTCGAAATGCGCCGAACCGTTTTTCGGTTTTTATTGGAATACTTTTCCACGAAGTGGTCGGCCAACAGCATGATGTCGCCGTGTCTTTCCCGCAGGGGGGGAAGATGAATGGGAAAAACGTTCAAGCGGTAGAAAAGGTCTTCTCTGAATTTCCCTTCGATAATTCCGTCTTCCAGGGATCGGTTGGTGGCGGCGATGATGCGGACGTCCACCGGAATGGTTTCGCTTCCGCCGACGCGTTCGATTTCCCGTTCCTGCAAAACCCGCAGGAGCTTAACCTGAATAAGCGGCGAGAGTTCTCCGATTTCGTCCAGAAAAATGGTTCCGCCGTCGGCCATTTCGAAACGGCCTTTACGGGTTTTTACGGCGCCGGTGAAGGCTCCTTCCTCATGACCGAAAAGTTCGGATTCAATCACGCCTTCGGGAAGGGCCGCGCAGTTGACTTTGATGAAGCTCTTTCCTGCTCTGGGACTGTTGTAATGAAGGGCATTGGCGATCAGTTCCTTCCCCGTGCCGCTTTCACCGCGGACAAGCACCGTGGCTTCACTGGGAGCAACCTGTTTCACCAGATCGTAAACCTGCTTCATGGAGCGGTTGTTTCCGATCATATTCTGCGGCTGGAAGGATTCCCTGAGGGCTTCCTGAAGTCTGTTGTTTTCTTCTTCCAGGGCCTTCTGGGCCTCTTCCGAATCCCGGCGGAGCTGGACCGCGCGGGCAATCATGCTGCCGATGATGGTCAGTAGGCGGACATCTTCGTCCAGAGCGATTTCATCACCGAATAAACGGTCGCTGGAAAGAGCGCCGACGGTATCCTGGCCGATTTTGATGGGCACGCAGATGAAGCCCGTGGATATGGCACCGGAGCGTGCTCCGGTTCTATCCAGGAATCCGGGTTCCGTGGAAATATCGGGAACGACGATGTGTTCTCCGGACTGAATAACGCGGCCGGTAATGCCTTCACCGAGTTTATAGCGTCCTTTGGCCTGCTCTTCTCCCGTCAGTCCGTAAGCCGCTGAGATTCGGATTTCACCCGTATGGCGGTTCAGCAGGGTTACCGTGCCCCGGTGCATGCCCATATGCTCGGCAATAGCCTCCAGAACCGGTGAAATGATTTGATTCAGATCGAGACTCATGTCCAGAATCTGGCTGATTTCGAAAAGGAGTGTGAGTTCTTGGATTCGACGGCGATAATGACGCCCGTCAATGCGTTCTTCTGTTTCCAGCATGCACGGATCTTACGGAATTGTAGGAATTGTAGCAAGACCATCTTTGTCTGAAAAGCGACACTGATGTAGGATTCCGTTATCAGCCCGCGGTGAAACCGGTAAAAAGGGCGGCGGCCGCGGGCGGTCCCATGGCCGCCAGGAAGAGAAGCCGATCACCGGCACGGACGGAGAGATTCGGTCCCGTCGGATCTTCCGTAAAACATCGGGAGAGGAGGGCTTCAGCCGTCAGATCCGAACGCTTCAGAGCCGATTCGGCCATCGGCAGCGCCAGGACGGCGGCTCTTCGGAAAATCGATTTGCGGTTTTGCAGTCCGCGGCTTAAGGCCGCATCCCGGATGGTCGCCGTTTCATCCATAATCAGCGGGAGAAAGGAAATGGTGAGCATTAGGGCGGAGGCGACGGCGCCCGACCACTTTTTGGGTAAAAACGATAAAATTTTCCGGACGGCGCCGGCCAGATCCGCCGGATCGGTCGAGGAGGCCAGAAGCTGGCCGGCAAGGAGTATGACCAGAAGCCGGCCAGCGCGAAGCGTTCCCGTTAGCAGACCCGTTATTCCTATCGGAAACTGTATCCCGCCGATTATCAGAGGCGGCGCGGGTTCGGCGAAGCCCGCCGAAACGATGATGGCGGCGGCCATAACGGCCCAAAAGAGCAGGGGACGGCGCATGCGTTTCGGAGACGTTCCCGCCGCCGCATGAAAGCCGAGAACGGTTATTCCGACGGCGGCCGTAACCGTTCCGTTCCCCGCCAATGCGAGAATGCTCCAAGCGGCCAATTCAAGCAGCTTTAATCGCGGATCGTGCCGGTGCCATATGGACACCCCCGGCTTATAGTGGAGAAATTCGAGTTCTCTCATAATGTCGGCTTCTCTGGTTTTTTATCCGGCGCATCCGCGGCCGAGCCGGCGGGGAAATCCCGCGGTTCGCGGGCCCAGCTCATCGTGCTTACATCACCTTCGGGCCTGCGAACGCCTATTTCTTCAACTTCATTAATTATATCGAGGGGATTTCCTTCGGCATGGATGCGTCCGCCGTTCATGAGAATCAGACGATCCGCATGAGAGAGAATCTTCGCCAAATCATGAGTAATCAGAAGAATGGTGGTGCCTCCGGTTCGGAGACGATTCAAGACGGTGATGAGATCGGCGCAGCCCGGCCAGTCCAGACCCGTAAACGGTTCGTCCAGAACCAGAATGTCCGGTTCCATGGCCAGGACTCCCGCCACCGCCAGCCTCCGTTTTTCTCCTCCCGAGAGTGTATGGGGACGGCGTTCGTCGAATCCGATAAGGCCCGCGGCGGCCAGCGCCTGCCGCACCCGCTTCTCGATTTCGGGCCGAGAGAGCCGCAGATTCTCCGGACCGAAGGCCGCATCGCGGGCCACGGTCTGTCCGACAATCTGAGCGTCGGCGTCCTGGAACACAAGCCCGATTCTGCGCCGGGTAAGGGAAAGATTCTCCGTAATCGGGATACCGTCCAGAAGAATCCGACCGGAGGTCGGACGCATCAGGCCGTTCAAATGACGCATAAAAACCGTTTTCCCGCTGCCGTTGGGACCGGCAAGGATGGTGAATGACGCTTTCTCTATGCATAGGCTGATGTCATTCAATACGGCCGTGCCGTCGGGAAACACATGGCGCAAATTCTGAATCGCCAGAAGAGGAGGAATCAACTTTCGGCGCTCCCGGTACGGATGCGGTCTTTCAACGCCGCCCCAACGGCAACGGCCGCGGCCGCTTTAACAGCGTCGCCGATAAGAAAGGGAACGGTGTATTTGGTCCACGTGGCGGCCCAAGACCAATCCTCCACGCGGCCCATGAGCTGCCGGTGCATCCAGGGCAGACCGGGAATATAAATCGCAGCCGTACCGGCCAGGGCCGCAAGGATGAGGGCGGGGAGGGCCGCTTTGCCGGCCCGTGAGATCAGTCCTGTTAAAAAGGCGGCCAGGGCATATCCGACGAGGAATCCTCCGGTAGGCCCGGCGATGACCTGAGGTCCTCCCGAACCGCCGGCGAAAACAGGAAGTCCTATGGTTCCGAGAAAAATGTAGAGACCGACAACGGCAAGACCGAGCCATGGTCCCAAAAGCATTCCGGAAAGAATGATGAAGAGGGTGGCCATGGTGAACGGGACCAAAGGATTCCAAGGCGCGGGAAAACTGAAAACGGCTCCGATAATCACCAGGGCCGTAAAGGCCGCACAGAGAACGATGGATTTTACTGTTGTGTCTTTCATTCAGGTTCCTTAGTCAATTTATTCGATGTCGCCCGCGCCGATGCGCCGAACGCTGCCGTCTGATCCCCGAAGGCGCAAGCGTCCGAGTCCGTCGGCGCCGACGACGGTTCCCGAGATTTTCAGAGAGTCCACGAAGTAAGCGGCCTTTTCGCCTTTACCGGTCATAAGGCTGTTCCACCAGCGCGGAGTTCCATCGAGACGGAAATCCTCCGATGAGGTCAGAATGTCCATGGTTCCGATCCATTCCTTAAGAAGCGTGCTCCGGTCTACCTCGCGGCCGAGGAGGGCTTTCATCGAAACGGTGCCGTCCGCCGGGCCGTTGTTGGCGTTGACTCCCAGGCCCAGTGCCGCATAGTGAATCAGGTCTCCCGAGATTTCCGCTTCACCGAGAACTCCGGCGATTTTTTTCCCGCCGACCAGGACGTCGTTGGGCCACTTTACGTTCGCGGGGATGCCGTAACGGTCCCGCAGGAGCCGAACCAATCCAGCGGCCGCGGCCATAACGTAGCGCTGGATGCGGAGAGCCGATCCTTTAGGGTGGATCACTCTGGTAACCCAAAGACCGCCTTCCGGAGACATCCATGTCCGCTCCCGGCGTCCGCGGCCGCGGGTTTGCCTCAGAGCGGCAACGATGAAATCCTCCTGCCGCGGACCGGATTCAAGGCTATGGGCTTTATCCATTGTCGATGCCGTTTCCCGAAGAACGGTGATGTTTTCCCTCTCCGCGAACTCCCAGGAGGTCAGCAGCGGGATTTCGGTTTCTTCGATGCGGTATCCCCGGTGTTCCGATTCGATGCGGTAACCGTATTCCCGTAAGGTGCGGACGTGCTTGTGTACGGCGACGCGGCTTATGCCCAGGGCCGCTCCGAGGGTTTCTCCGGAAAGGGGCGCGGAAGAATCTCGGAGGATTTCGAGAAGTACGCGCTTCGGATCTTGTTCGGATTCGTTAACCATCTACGATTGTAAGGTTAACGAAAGTGGGAAAGCCCGTCTACCCGGAGAAAGCGCGGAGTTTTTTGATCATCAGAGCGGCGGCCATCTCAGACGGGGACTTTTAAGCACTTCCGGATTTATAATCGAATCCGGAAGGCGGCCTTCGGCGGCGTCCAAAATATCGGAGACGATGGCCTTCCTCATTCTTCCGAGCGCATCTTCGCTGTACCAGCCCATGTGCGGGGTGATGATGACATTGTCCGTAAAGAAGAGGGGATGTCCTCCCGGCAGCGGTTCGGGATCGGTGGAGTCCAAGGCCGCGCCGGCCAAATGGCCATTTTTGAGAGCCTCCGTCAGCGCTTCGGTGTCCACGAGACTGCCCCGCGCCGTGTTCACCAGGAGTGCGCCTTTTTTCATTCGGCCCAAAAGATTCCGGTTGAACATCCCTTTTGTGTCTTTGGCGGCGGGAATATGAATACTCACCAAGTCCGAGCGGGCGATTAAATCATCAAAGGAAGCGGGTTCCGCACCGAGTTCCCGAATCCGGCCCTCTTCCATATAAGGATCGCAGGCCAGCACCCGGGAGGCCACCGGCTTCCAGAGCCGGGCCGCCTCGGTTCCGGTTTTCCCGAAACCCACCAAACCTACCGTCAGCGATCCCAAACTGCCGTAGGGCATGATTCGCTTCAGGTTCCACCCGGCGTCGGTGCCCATATGCGGCGAGGATGCCACGGACTGCTGAAGAGGGATTCTTAAGGCCAGGGAGAGCCCCAGGACAAAGGCCTGTTCGGCGGCCTCGCGGCTCCAGAAACCCGGTTCGTTGATGCACACGATGCCCGCTCGGGTCGCCGCGTTCAGATCAAGATTGTCGTATCCGTCGCCGTGGCGGATGATGAGCCTGCATTCCGAAAGCCCCCGGAGAACCTCCGCCGTTATGTGCGCCTGGTCCACGACGAGAATGTCGGCATCCTTAACCTCGTTAAGGAGTTCTTCGGCCGGCGCGCCGCGAAGCTGGTGGTGGCGGTAGGCGATGGAAGTCCCGGCGAATTGTTCTTCTTCCCAATTTAAGTTTTCTTCGACGTAGTCCGTGACGGCGCAAAGGATTTTTTTCTTTTCGGAATCCATTGCGCCATTATACAGATCGGGGAACTGAAAAACGATCCCAAGACGGGTAATGAGGTTTCACTATCGGTATTCGGCGTGATTGCGCGTGTATGTCAGGCTTCGAAAATCTTCGAAAAGCGCCGCGGCTCCCTCGCTTTCCATACACCCGAATGGAAAACGGAACTGATCATCAGGGGCAGAACCGTCGTGGCCTCCGCGTACACCATCTGTTCGGCGACGGTGTCCACCTTTCCCCAGCTGGAAGCTTCCTTCAGAGTCGAGCTGGAACAGGCCCCGTCCCGCACGTCGGCCACGGTAATCTGAACGGCGTAGGCATGCATGGGAACTTCCCGGCCCAGAACCTCCGCGCATACCACGGTATCCTGAGCGAAGTTTTTCGGAACGCCGCCGCCGATCATGATCAATCCAGTTTTCTCTGCGCGGATTTTTACTTCCGTGAGTTCCCGGAAATCCCGTACGCTGTCGATGGAAACGTACTTGTCTTTGCCTTCCTGATGGAGAACCAGCCCGAATCCCGCGCTGGAGTCGGAGAAGGCCGGACAGAATATCGGAACGTCCATCTCGAAACAGGCCTGCACCAGAGAATCGGCCTTTTTGGCGTTTTTCGTCAGGTAGCGGCCCATCTCCCGGATAAAAGCGCGGGAACTGTAGATGCCCGGAGGCAGAGAATCGGCGATTTCGCAGATGGTGCGGTCCACAACCTGCAGCTCTTCCTCGTCGATGAACGTATCATAGATGCGGTCCACATAGTTCTCTCTGAGCACCGAATCGTCGATGAACGGAGTCCCCCGGTAGTGGCGGAATCCCAAGGCTTCCAGGAAATCCATATCCACGATGGAGGCACCCGTGGCCACCACGGCGTCCACCATTTTGGAGCGGACCATGTCGATGTAAACCTGCATGCATCCGGCCGCCGAGGTGCTTCCGGCCAGGGTGAGAATCACCGAGCAGTCCTTATCGCCGACCATGTTTCGGATGATTTCCGCGGCCCGTGCCGTATCCCGCGAAGCGAAGGACATTTTCGCCATGGCGCCGATGATGGGCGTCGCGTCGAAATCCTTAATGTCGATATGCTCGATGGTTTCCTGAAGCAGATCTTTTTTATTCATGATTCTCTCCATAGGCATGGCGGTAGGCCATGATTTTATAGGCGAGCTTGGCCGCCGTGAATTCGGGCGCGGAATCTCCGTTCGGACAGAGTTCCACGATATCCGCGCCGATAACCTTATTCGTTTTGAACAGAGCCGCCAGGGCGCCTGTTAAATGATACCAATTCAGTCCTCCCGGTTCCGGTGTTCCCGTGGCCGCCATAACGGAAGGATCCAGAACATCGAGATCGACGGTAATATACAGAGGACCCCGGACGGCGTTCGTCATTCGGGTTATCCAGCCGCCTTTTCCATGCGGGCCTTTCTCAGCGGCGGCATCGGAAGCGATTTCGTCGGCGAATATAACCCGGCTTCGGTCCATTCGTTCGTTTTCCGATCGGTCCATGGACCGGATGCCCACCTGAAAGATCTTCGCAACTTCCAGGGCCCGGGCCATCACGCAGGCATGGTTGTAGCGGCTTTCCTCGTATTCGTCCCGAAGATCCGAATGGGCGTCGAATTGAACCACCGTCAAATCAGGATAGCGGGCTGCGGCCGATTCGATGATTCCGGCGCTTACCGAGTGTTCGCCGCCGAGGAACATCGGAAACGATCCGGAATCCCAGATTGAACCGCAAAAATCCCGAACCGAAGAGGCCATCGCCTCGGGGGATGAAAAATCATACGCTTTTTCGGCGATTCGAACTCCGGCCCTGTACGGTTCGCTGTCGGTTTCGATATCGTACAGCTCCACCTGAGAGGACGCTTCAATGAGGGCCCTCGGTCCCCCATCGGCCCCTTTCCTGTACGTACTTGTCCCGTCGTAGGGAATCGGTACAATCAGGAAACCGGGATTTTCGGCGGTTTCCGGGATGTCAAGAAAGGGCGAATACGGCATCGGCGCTATCCCGGCGCGGACGGCAAAAAAATCCGGCCAAGATTGTTCGGCCGTCCGCATGAAAAAAGTGAGTAACAATAGACTCCCGATTTAGACGTGTCAATAAAACTTCACGCTGAATTTGTCCCGCAAGAGAATTGACCGAGACTCATTTCAAGTGCTTAATGAACGGTGCAATCCGGGACTCTCATCAGCTTTGCGGAATTGATACAATGAAGCAAGGCCGGTGAGAACTCCGGATGAAATGCCGCATTCGGGAGGCGCGATTCGCTTGAATAAAAATCAATCGCTGAGCAGGTGGTCCGTGGACGATTCGGCCGAGCTCTACGGACTGAATCTCTGGGGACGGGATTATTTCACGGCATCCGACGAAGGTCATGTCGTGGTGAAACTTCCCGACGGTCGAGGCGGGCACTGCCGGGCCGATCTGTATGAAATCGTTAAGGGGATTGAAGAGCGGGGGATTTTGTTTCCCGTACTGCTTCGTTTCCCCGACATTATCAGACAGGAGCTCGGCGAACTGAACGAGTCGTTCGCCGAGGCGATCAAAGAAACGGGATACTCATCGGAATATCGCGGCGTTTTTCCCATCAAGGTTAATCAGCAGCAGCAGATTATCGAAGAGATTGTGAAGGGGGGATTACCCTATCACCACGGACTCGAAGCCGGAAGCAAGGCCGAACTGTTCATTGCTCTGGCCATGCTGGACGATCCGGATGCCCTGATTGTCTGCAACGGATATAAAGATTCCGAGTTCATCGATTTGGCCCTTCTCGGCTCCCAGGCGGGAAACCGCGTGATTCTGGCCGTGGAGCGGCCGGGGGAGATTGATCTTATTCTGGAGCGGTCCGAAATTCTCGGTATTGATCCTGTTTTGGGAATCCGAGCGAAACTTTCTTCCTACGGAGGGGGGAACTGGTCTTCCTCGGGGGGGGATCATTCGATTTTCGGCCTGACGGCCTCCCAAATACTCGATGCCGTGGAAACGCTCGGCAAGGCGGGGCGTCTTGACTGCCTTCGGCTTCTTCACAGCCATATCGGTTCTCAGATACCGGATATCCGCTCCATTCGGCAGGGAGTCCAGGAACTTGTCCGCTACTACGTGTCTCTCGTCAGGGAAGGCGCGCCCATGGGGTACCTCGACATCGGCGGCGGTTTGGCCGTGGACTATGACGGTTCGAATACGAATTATGCCTCCAGCAGGAATTACAGCACGAAGGAATACTGCGTCGACGTTGTGGAAGCCATTCAGGGCATCTGCAATGAGGCAAAAATCGCAGAACCGGTTATCATCACCGAATCGGGACGGGCGATTACGGCCTATTCGTCCGTCCTGCTTTTCAACATTTTGGATGTAAATCGCCTTGATCCGGAATCCGACGACATCGGAATCCCCGAGAACGCTCCCGCGGCCCTGCAAAATCTCGCGGATCTCGCCCGTGAGGGGATCAATATTAAAAATCTCCAGGAATCGTTCAACGATGCGTTGTTTTACAGAGATGAAATCAGAGGGAAATTTCTTCTCGGAGATTTGGACCTGAGAACCAGAGCGCTCGGCGACCGGTGCTTCTGGCGCATCTTGAGAACCATTAACCGGCTGCTTCCTTCGGTGAAACGCGTTCCTGAAGAACTTCAGGAACTCGATCAGCTTCTTGCGGACATATACTATGGTAATTTAAGTATTTTCCAGTCTTTGCCCGACAACTGGGCGATTGAACAGCTCTTTCCCGTTATGCCCATCCATCGCCTCGACGAACGGCCGGAAAACGCGGCCGTGGTCGCCGATACCACCTGCGACAGCGACGGGAAAATCGACCGGTTCATTAATGTTCACGACGTCGATCGAAGTCTGCTGCTTCACGATCCCCGCGAGGGTGAGCCGTATGTCGTCGGCGCCTTCTTGGTCGGAGCCTATCAGGAAACATTGGGAGATCTTCATAATCTCTTCGGCGATACTCATGTGGTCAGCATTGTCGTGGACGAGAACGGTGATCTGGATTTTCAGAGGGAAATCACCGGGGATTCGGTCGCGGATGTGCTCAGCTATGTGGAATACGATCCCAAAACTTTGGCCGGAGGATTCCGCGATCGACTGGAACGGGCCGTCAGGCGGGGTCGGATTACTCCCGGATTACGCCGCCGAATTCTGAAAGCTTATGAGGACGGGCTGCAGGGCTACACGTATTACGAGCAGGAAGAGTAGAAGGCGCGCTGAGGGATTTATCGATATTTCAATGAGTGACTGAAAAGCCACGGGAAGAGCGCCATCTTTTTAATTAAGAAGGGGGCCGGAGTCAGTTCATCGCGTATGTATGGCGAGAAATGATCTGTTCTTGATATTCCGGACTCAATTCACAGAAATAACCGCTCCAGCCCCAGACTCGGACAATCAGGTTCTTGTGATTCTCCGGATGCTCCAGGGCGTCCTTCAGCGTCTCCGGATTGAGCGTATTGAGCTGCAGTTGCTGACATCCGAGTTGGGCGAAGGTTCGGATGAACAGGGCGACTTTCTCGAGCGCATCATCGTCTGAAAAAATCGTTTGTGAGAGTTCCATGGTGATGGGGCCGCCGTTGCATATTCGATGGTAGTCGATTTTGGCGAATGACTGCAGGACACTAATCGGGCCGCGAACTTGTGCTCCGGGCGAGGGGGCTAGGTTGGCGGCGAACATGCTTTCTTTTCTTCTGCCGTCGGCTGTGGCTCCGACGATTCGGTCCTGTGTGTCTCCGCAATCTCGAGCTAACCATAAGTAGTACATTGCGGACCCGCTGCCGGGCCTGAAGCGGCCGCCCCGGCTGTTATCGCCTTGTCGATCGCATGCGTCGGCCATGTATGAAAAGAGACGGGTGAGTATCGAATCGACGGCCTCATCGTTGCATCCCACTTTTTGGCCGGTAGCGAGGAGTTGACGTACATCCTCGAAACCTTTGAAATCGGTTTCGAGAGCGTTCAGGAGTCTTTGAGAAGAAAGGCACTTGTCCTCGAAGACAAATTTCTTCACATTGATCAGTGCATCGGCGGCGCTGCTACATGCCGCACCGTGAATGCCGTAGTTGTTGTAGGCTGCGCCCTGGGAGATATCTCGTCCCTGTTCCAGACATCCTGTCATAAGGACTGAATAGAATGGTGCGGGGGGAAGGAGCAGATCGCGTTTCCCACGGGCCAATTGCTCGATTTGTCGGTCGATGTTCCGTTCCACTCGATCCATGATGTTTTCGAAGTTGCGGTCGTTCTCGGTTAAACCATCAACGATGGCTTCATGAGCCGCCAGAGGAAACGAAACGGCTCCGATGTTTACGACTTCCATGCCCTTACCGGGAATAATGAATTCCCAGCAGGCCGCGACGGTATAGTCTCTTGCGTCTTTCAAATCGTATCCCATGGCGGTCAGAGCCGGGATTATCACATCGTCGTTGGAGTATTGAGGAAATCCTAAGCCTATTTGTGTCAGGCGGGCCGCTGTCATAAGGAGATTTTTATCCGTATCGGCGTTGATTCTCAGATTGATCTTGGGATCTATCATGGCGACGTCACGGGCAACCCGCAGAACTATATGAGTGAGTTCATTTACGGCGTTTTTCCCTTGTCTCGTCACCCCGCCCAGCATAAGGGACTGGCCGTTGTCCCCCTGCTGGACGCCGGGATACAGGTCTGAGTCTCTATTTAGGGAGATGAAAAACTCGGCGAGGAGTTCTTCGGCTTTGGGAAGGGACAGAGCACCGGATTGGAGATCGTTTCGGAGATAGGGCCACATGTATTGGTCGAATCGTCCCAGGCCGACATGGTAGTTCCCGCTCATCCAGACAGCGGCATGAAGCAGGCGGAGCGATTGGAGCGCCTCGTGAAAGTTTCGTGCGGAGAAGGCTGGAACACGGGACAAGACGATCGCCAGGTCCATACGGCCAATGCGCTCCGCTTCTTTTTCGTATCGGGCGGCCAAATCGAGAACAGCGTCCATGGTTTCGATTGCCGCTGTGAGAAACTCCACGGCGTCCCTGTCGTGCTCATGGCTCCGGAGGCTCTTTTCGGCAGCCGCCTTCCGGCCGGAAAGCCCCTGGGAGAGAACCATGCCCCAATCGGCGCAGATATTGCTGATCGGTCCCGATTCATGGCGGCTCCGGCCAGCAAAAAAGGCCTCCCATTCCTCGGGAAGGTACAGCGGCGCGATGCCGGGAACGGTCCTGGTGAAGGCTATCTTCTGGTCGGGTTCGATTACGGGGAATTCCGCTTCACATTGCCGCCGAGTCAGCCTGGCGGCCCTCATGGTCCATGACAGGTTCTCCACTTCGCATTCGGGAATAATATCCGGGACGCTTTGAAGGCGCCATTTGCGCTGTTCCCGGTTTCTGACCCGATTTCTCATTGCTTCAAGCCGTTCGTTCATTATCGAATTCGTACCTCCAGTCCTAATTCTTGAAATGGTTTCGGGTCGGCGTTTACCTCCCCCTTTTCATCAAATCCCGGCTTGAACGCCATACCGAGTCCTGCGTATTTCCCTCCGGCGGCGCGGTTGTATCGCAGCAAATCGATTCGTCGGAGATTTTTCATCCGCGAGGCCGTCCGAGCGATCCTGTGGAGATTATCGTCCGTGTCGGAGACGCCGGGCACCAGGGGCACGCGGATGATCAGCGGAGTCTCCAGGGCATTCATCTGGTCAAGATTCGCCAGGATCGCCTCGTTGCCGCATCCCGTGAACCTCTTATGGAGGGCTTTATCCATGATTTTCAAATCAAAGAGAACCAGATTACATTTTGAGACGATTTTTCGGAAAAGCTTCGGCTCGCCGTATCCGCTTGTATCCAGGGTGACGTGCAATCCATGGAGTCTGTCGATAACCTCGATGAGGAACGGGACCTGGCAAAGTGGCTCTCCTCCCGAGAATGTTACTCCGCCGTCGTTCGCTTGGAGTATCTCCGATTGACGGTTGAGCAACTCCGCAAGATCCTCGGATGAGTATCGTCGGCCCACGAGGCGATCTCCCAGGGGACGGTGCATAAATTGCGGCTCAGGTGATTGGCTTTCCGGGTTATGGCACCAAGTGCACCGCAGCGGGCAGCCCTTCAAAAAGACCGTTGTCCTGATTCCCGGTCCGTCATGGACGGCCAGTTCCTTGATATCGAAAAGCATTCCGGTTTTCATGGAACAAATGCTCTTCCGTCCGGCATTCAGGCCGGATAAGGCAATTCGACGATGCCGAACGGAACAATGTCCCCTTCGTATCGTTTTCCGCCGATTTTCAATCGATAGCTCGACGCCGTTCCGCATGTTTCGTTCAGCACAAGGAGGTTCTCCGCATGTCTGAATCCCTCCAGGACGACATTGGAAGGTGACAAATCGTAAAGCGGGATAGCGGGAACCGCCGGAATCTCGATGGATTCGATGATGCCGGTCCCGAAACCGTAAGCACGTCCCCAGGCGGGCATGAGCGCGGCCGACGACGGCTCGGAGAATTTTCTGATGACGAATCGATGAACGTATTCACCGTAGAACGGCTCCTTGTACCATTCGGTTTCCGCCCTCACATCATCGACGTCGTTCCCGACGTGGAAGTTGAGTTTTCTTCGGCCTCCGCTGGTCGTCGAGCGTCCGAGACACAGGGATATTTCTCCGGTCTTCCCGCATACTCGAAAGGATTGAGCGCCGGTTTGGGATGCCAGAAGGTACCCGGTGCCGTCTTGTCGGCAGAGGACGTGAGAAAGGGCCGCGATGTACGCCGGCTCCTCCCGGGGATGACGGATTTCCCCAAAGGGTCCGTCGTACCAGATTTCTCCGGCGTCGCCGGTCTCCAGGCGAGCCTTGATGCCGCCGGGAGCAAAGTCCATCTCGCCGAGGGTTTCGGGTAATTCCGCGTCCACCAGGGCGGGTGCCGTGAAATGGAATTTCCACATCACGTATACGGCGTCCCCGTCCGTCGTATAGACGGCTTTGTGATGAACGTGCCAATCGATTTGCTTTTCGATGATAAGAGACGGAGATTCCCCCGGAATAACGCTGACTCGGGGAGAGCCTTCCGGGCGGCAGGGACGTTTTCGGTCATCGAGTCTTTTCACGAGGATCTCGAAAGGCGCCAGAGCCAATGTCGCTTCCTGTCCATCTCGGCGAATGACGAGGGCGCCGTCCCGTTCCTCGAGTTCCATTGTTCCTTTGGTGATTTTCTTGCCGCCCCGGCACTTAGCCGTTTCCGGCGAGGACTCGCGGCGGAACAGGATGGGGACGGCATGGTAGGGGGAGGCGTCGAATCGGATGAGGTGTTCATAGCCTTCCGGAGACCTTCGAATGGAAATAATCTTCGCCATTTCCGTCCCATGGACGATTTTTAAGGGCTCCTCGGCTGTATGGGTCCGCAAAAATCCACTGAACGGCGTGTTGTTGATGAACCAGAATCCGGATCCCGTCGTGCATTCTTCGTCCGCCGCCGACGACAGCCGTCCCAAGGCATAGTCGTCCGCGATTCGGGACGCTTCAATGAAGCTTTCCCGCCGTTCTATGGTTCTCTCGTACATCGGATACCATCCTCGGGCATCCGAATTTGTTCCCCATACGAGCAGATGCCGCGACCTTTCCAGCGGATGGACGCGGTCCGAGAAGCGGAAGTAATTCCGTTCAACATCGGGATAGTCGTTAAGACTTTCGACGTTCCAGGTGATATCGGACCGGGGATGCCCCGCGGGTGCTTCCGTTTCGTCATTCTCCGCGCCGACGGACAAGATACCCGCCCGTCGGTAGGCTTCCATCGCTTTCAGGGTCAGGCGGTGGGTTTCGATGTCGATAGGCTTGGACACCCAACGTGAATGGCTCGGGGACCGGGTGCTTCCTTCCGCCTTGTTGGTGGAGGGCCCGGGCTTCTTCGATCCCTTTAAGCCGTGTTTCCGAATGTAATCCGAGACGAACGTCCATTCGGCATCGATTTCGGCGTCGATCAGAGCCTTTCGAAGTTCCTCGCTCTTTTTGATCGTATCGGGGATTTCTAAGTCGTTTTGGAAGGTCAAAAGTGCATTGTCGGGAATGGATGCCGGATCCAAAGACGCGATGTCGTCGACGCCGAGTGTGGGAACTCCGACACATCGGCTGCCGTCGAGGCCTTCAAGGGTGTAGGGAAAAAAACGGTTTGCCCTCCCAGTTTTTGATAATAACCCATTGGACGTCAAGCCGGTCGATGATGTAGGGGAGTTGCGGATAATACGCGACTTCCTGGATAAAAAACCCCTCTGGCGGGCCAAGTTCCTTCTTGGTGATCGACGTTCCCAGCATAGCGGAATCGAGTGCCGTCATTCCGTTTAGACACATTCCCACGGGTTCCGAATAGTAAGTTCCCATATAACGAACGCGCTTTTTTTCATAAAGGCGGTGGATGCGATCCAGGACATCGGGAGCGCAGATTTTCAGAGACTCAAATGTCTGCCCCGGCAATTGGAAATGAACTTTGGTCGCAGGATTGGCCTCGACATAGTCCAGGAACAAACGATAGATCGCCGGGAATTTTTCCCAGATAATCGACTTGCTTGATCTGTCGTAATTCATGTTGGGGTGAACCGTATTCGTTATGTACACTTTCTTCATGTGCGCGCAATCCTGTGGATAAATTTCTTGATTGAAGACTGAAACGGCCGTTTTTTCGTGAATGGGGAGCATCGAAAGGAACAGTTCTTTCAGTCTTCGAAATACCGGTTCCTTGACCGTCGATTCCAACCCGGTTCAACATCGTTTCCTTCGGGCTGAAGAAAAGGGCAGAAGATTCCCGCGAAATGGAGAATCCTCTGCCTCCTTGATTTTTTCCGACCTTTCCGGCTATGGTGCCAAGTTTGACACGATTTCGTCGGCGGTCGTCTCGCCGTTGATCAGCGATCGAATGCCGGCTCCAAGACCGTCCCGAATTCGGGACGGCAGATAGTCTACCAGCATGCCGGAATCCTTGGTCGTTTCTTTCAGATGGGCCAGGGCAATCTTATAGATGTCCTGGTTCCACATGCCGTTTGCTGCTGACGAGGAACTGAGCATGTTTCCTTCTTGTGCGATCGAGATCTGCGATTCATCGGAGAACATATGAAGCAGGAACGCGACGGCCGCGTCTTTGTTCTCGGTGTTTTTTGGAATGACGAAAACCTGTCCGCCGGAAGCGCTCCAGGGAGCGAAGGGCTTGTCGGTGAAGAGAACGGGCTCATCGAAAGAGGAATACCGAAAGTCGGCCGGTTTCGCCGCTTCGAAATTCGAAATAACCCACGATCCCATGGGAAACATGGCCACCTTGCCCTTGATGAAGAGGTCGATGCTGCTTTCGTAACTCACGCCTGTCATCGAAGGATCTATGACGCCCGAATCACGAAAATCCTCGACGATGGCCAGAGCGTCGCGCAGGCCTTGCAGATCCCAATCACCGGATTCAACGGCCGCATTGACGGGATCGAGACCCATGATCTGCGCCGTGATCATTCCCAGGACGGCAGTGCCGGTCCAGGTATCCTGGGCGCCCCACATCACCGGAATGTATCCGGCATCCGCGATCGTTTTCGATACGTCGATCAGCTCATCGAGGTTTTTCGGTTCCGAAAGCCCGAGTTTTTCGAAGATATCAACGTTGTAGTACCATTCGATAGGCGCGGGACTGTCGGCGATTCCGTAGATTTTATCGCCGAATTTTCCCCAGCCGGCGCACAGTCCGTAGAGGCTCGCATCCAGACCGTTTTCGTAGAACACGTCCGTCATGTCCATCAGCATACCGTTGCGGGCGTAGTCCATGAACCGATCATGAGTGGTCCCAACCACATCCGGCGCCTCGCCGGCGGAGAATTGAGTCCGGATTGCGTCATGGTAGCCGGTATTCGTCGCCCAGAGATCCACCTCCACTCCGGGATTCGCCTCCTGGAACGCCTCGACGACGCCGGGATAGCCCTTCGCCCTGGCGACGGTCGTGTAATATGTCGAAACCCGTAGTGAAACGGTTTTTGCCGAATTGTCATCTGATGATCCGGTTGCAAATGCAGAGCCGATGGTGACGGCAAGAACGAAAGCCGTCATGAGTCCTTTCTTCACGCTATACTCCTTAATTTCATTTTTTCGTTGTCATGATCAGATAGAATTTTTATTGCGATTTCATGTTTTGTTTGACCTCCTTATCCGCTGTTCTCAATGTTGCCTATTGATTCATGGCATCCGATTTTCCGATTGTTTTGTTGTTCTTTCAGTCATCCCTTGAGCGAGCCGGTGAGTCCCCCGATAAACTGTTTCTGAAAAAAGCCGAAAAGGATAATTACCGGGAGACTTGCCAAGATGAGCCCCGCGAAAAGCATGGGATAATCGGTGGAGTATTGCCCCATTGTCGAATAGATTCCGATATTCAATGATTTGAGCTGCTCCTTGAACAGAAGGACGAGTGCGACGATAAATTCGTTCCAAAGCCAAACGGATTGGAAAATGATTACGACGCTCAGCCCCGTTTTGGAGACGGGCAGGACGATTCTGAAGAAAATAGCCGGTTCCGAGCATCCGGCAATCCTAGCCGAATCCAAAAGATCGTCCGGAAAATCCCGGAAAAATCCTTTAAGAAGGAACACCGTGAAAGGCAGGCCCAGCGCGATGTACACCAGGATAATCCCGATGCGTGTATTTACAAGGTGAAGCATTTTCAGGTAGTAGAAGAACGGTACCAGAAGCGCAACGGCCGGCGTCATTTGTCCCATGAGCAGCAGTAACTGCAACCGTTTTTTGCTTTTGATCGGGTATTTCTCCAGAGAAAAGGCGGCCAGGGAGCCGCAGAGGACCATGGCTCCGACACCGGCGGAGGAATAGATGATGCTGTTTAAGGAATAACTCAAGACATTTACGTTGTTCCAGATCCCGACATAGTTGTCGAAGCCGAAAGATCCGGAGCCGGTACGGAACGAGCCGATAAGCATTCTCACCAACGGCATAACCGTGATCAGCGATGCAATCGCGAGAACGGCATAAATAAGGATATCGGCCGCCGTGTTTTTTTGACTTTTCTGCGTTTTCATATCCGACGTTCCTTTTTAACGGCCATGCCGGTTCTGTAATTTGAAATAGACCGACGATATCACGACGACGATGAGCAGCATGACAATCGATAAGGCGGCCGAGTAACCCAATTTGTAATAATCGAAACCCGTCTTGTAGATATACGTCCCGATGACCTGAGCGGATTTCGGCGGGACGGCCGTCGCCATCACGAGGAAGGGATCGATGACCCGGAACGCGTCGATGAGGTTCAGCATGACTACAATGCCGATGAAAGGGCGAATAAGCGGCAGAGTAATCAATGAGGCGATTTGCAGCCGGTTTGCGCCGTCTATTTTTGCCGCTTCCATGATTTGTCCCGGGATGTTTCTGATGGAAGCCGAATAGACAACCAAACCGAACCCAAAACCTTTCCATACGGACGCCGCGGCGATCGAGAGCATGGCCGTGGAAGGATCTCCGAGCCAGTTGCGCGTTAAGGCCGACAATCCTATGGTCCTGAGGGCGATGTTAAGCATCCCGTCGTAGGGATTTAGGAGGCGTTTCCACAAGAAACCGACAACAACCCATGACAAGATGAATTGGCTGAACAGCAGGAATCGATAAACCTCGCGCCCCTTTACATTCCCGGTCGAAACATCGCTTTCCAGGAGAAGCGCCAGCAGAAGGGCAACGATATTCCCGATGACGATTGTATACAGTGCATAAAGGGAATTATTGAGAAGGGATGTCCAGAATGTTCCGTCCGAAAAAATCTGCAGGTAGTGGTCCAATGCAACGAAATCCATTTTCCCGAGTCCGTTCCACGAGAAGAAGCTGAGAACCAGAGAACAGCAGAGGGGAATGATGAAAAAGAGACCGAATATCGCCAATGCAGGAACGAGGAATAATCGGCCCCAAAAGACCGTTTTCTGTATCGGTTTACTTGTATTTTTCACAAAAAGCTCAATTAGCTCTAAATGGTATATGGTATATTATATGGTAAAAGTGTATGTTTCAAGTGTTTTTGAATAAATTATTGAGATATTCATCGAATTTCCCTAGAATATCGCATCAGTGATGCAGAAGCGGCAGGAAGCCTTACCTAAAATTTCTGAAGCAATCGGAAACAGTTAATGCCAATAGAAAACAAGCAAAACGGAATCGTCAGAATCCTGGAACAGCGTATCGCGGATGGCATATATACGAACTCTCTTCCAAAGACCGGCGACCTTAAGGAAGAATTCGACGTCAACCTCAAGACCTTGAACAAGGCGATTCTTCGATTGGTCGATAGGGGGCTCGTTTACAGAAAGCCCGGTAAGGGCACGTTTGTCGCAAAAGCTCCCGAAAAGGTTGAAGACACTCTCATCGAACTACTGTTCGTCGGTTCTTCCGAAATGTTCATCCATCCGTTTTACAGCGACATGTGGAGGGGGCTTCTCGATGGAATTGAAGGCGCCGGATATAAGCTTGTCTTGACGTCTCTCGAGGAGAACGAAAAGAGGGGAGGCCTGAAACGAGTCTGCCAGGATACGATTTCGTCCGCAGCGAAAATTCTCGTTGGAACGAATAACGCGGAGCAACTGAAGATCCTGAAGAAAAGCAAAGTTCCTATTTTGCTCGTGGGGGAAAAAACGGACCTTCCGGATGTCGTGGCCGTGTATACCGATATCAGGGAAGCGGTTTCGGAGGCCGTCCGTTATCTTCGGAAGAAGCGGATCGACGATATCGCCTTCATCGGTCAGACCGCAGCCGACGGTGAGCATCTTTGGAATCTGGACAAATTCCATTCGTACTTGGAAGAGATCCAAAGAAAAGGCGGCATCAACAGCGACCTCATCATCAATACGCCGTCTTTCGCCCGTTTCGGATATTCGTCCATGAAGGCAATACTGGACAAGCAAATCCCCCAGGCGGTCATTTCTGCGTATGATCATCTTGTTCCCGGAATCTATGAGGCGATCAAGGAACGAAATCTGTCGATTCCGGACGACATCAGCGTCATCGGGATCGACGGCTTGGATTTAAACTTGCACCCCAAGTTGACCAGCATCCCCGTTAATCGATATCAAATCGGCTTGACCGCCGGCCGGCAGATTGTCGCCATGATCCGGAATCCGCGGAAGAAATATCAATCGACCATCTTATCAACGACCTTTGATCCGAAATCCGGAGAATCTGTAAGATGAATATTCAAAACCTATCGATATTCCAATGAGTGACTGAAAAGCCACGGGAAGAGCGCCTCATCCGTATAACAGGGGCCGGGTGTGTGTCCCATCCCTGTGTATTCACTGTATTTGAACATGGGATGGAAGATGCGTGTGAGTGTGACGGTCGTTCGTTCATATCCTGTGAAGGTATCGGAAGCCGATGTTTCAAAGGCGCATGCGTTGCATGCATAGGAACGCATGTTTTCCAGGGCTTCTCGGGCAACCTCGACTCTGGTTTCGGTATCGGAGAGACCGATGTGATACCAAAGGGCGGTTTTCTTTGCAATGTCGTTTCCCAAATCGGACTGACTCTGACCGGCAACCCGAATAATGGCCGCAAAGTACAGATTCTCCGCATACAGCCCCTTGGCCAAAGGATAGCTGCCCGATTCTCCGGCGGAAAATCCGGTTAAATAGAGACGGTTTGTATCAATCCTGAACCCTGCGTCTATGGCGCTTTTAATCCATTCTCCCAGAGCCTGTCCGTCGGACTCAGAGGTCTGCTGATAATCAATAACGAAGGCCGGATAGACCTGTGCCGCCCGGCTGTAATAATAACTTTGTCCCTCTCCCCAGCAGCCGGAAACCAAGAGGGGGTATTTTCGAAAGGCATTTTCGAACTTTTCGTATCCCCAGGGAGTAAAAAAACTCAGCCCTTCGTGAATTACTTCCTCCGGAGCATCGGCGTCTTCGAAGGTCTCTTCTTGAGTTTGAGCGAAATTGTTGTCCCACGGATTGACGCATGAACAAAGAGAAGAAAGGCAGATGAGGGCAAAGACTCTGTTTCCGATTTTCATTTTCTTCCTTGTTTCAGGAAAAAATAGCGCGTTTTTTCGTTATGTCCAAGGCCTCAAAGGGGCTTACAAGATGTGCTGGGGAAAGGTTCGTGAAGTTGTGTTTTTGGCGGGAGGGCAGGACTCGCCTTCCACTCGCCGTCGTCGTGACGGCTCCTTCCAGGCCGCTGGTTCAACCTTCCTCGACTTGCTGTCTCGGATCGCTTCCTATTCGGTCGCGACCGGTTTCACCCTTCGAGTCCTTTTTATCGACAAAAAAAGACCGGAAGCCCTTTTTAGGACATCCGGTCTTTTTAGCAGGGGCAGGACTCGAACCTGCGACCTCCGGGTTATGAGCCCGACGAGCTGCCAACTGCTCTACCCTGCGGCGTGCCTGAAGAAGATATCGACGTAAGGAATAAATGTCAACCGAAGCGGAAAATATTCTTGGAATCTCGTTGCGTTTGAGTGTTCTTGAGAGGATTGAAGACCTTCGGAAACCGAATGGAAGGAGTCTTCTTTTTGAGAATGTAATAATCCTGATTCAGCGGTGCGGCTCGGTGTGTTCCTGAACCGCCGGTCCTCCGGAGAGAGGTCCGGCAGAAGAGTTTTGAAGTTGAGAAGGCGCTTCAATGGTGCTTAGGGCTTTATTCTCTTTTACCGGCCGGAGCGGCCGCTTCTCAAGTCGTCCTTGCGGGCATTCCGCAGCCGGGCGATAAGAATGGCGTATCCGATGAAAAGGATTGGAACGATCAGAACGGAAGGAACGGCGGAATCCATCAGAAACCAATCATAGGTTCCGTGAATGATTACGGCGATTAGAAAAGCCGCCGCAACGCTGCCCTTCGAGGTTACGATAAAGCGGCCGATGGAGAGGCCCATGAGTCCTCCGCAGAGGGCGTGCAGGGGCACCGCCGTGAGGCCGCGGATTAATGCGACGGCAACAGGGTAGTCTTCTCCGAAAACGTAGAAGATGTTCTCCGTTAACGCAAAACCCATGGCGACGGCGATTCCGTAGACCGCCCCGTCCAGGACTTCGTCGAATTCCCGGCGGCGGCGGACAAGAATCAGCATTAAGACCTGCTTGACTCCCTCTTCCACGACGGCGACGCCCAAAAAAGCCGTGGAAATGATTACCAGGGGCTCCGGCAGAAGAGTGCAGAGCGGAACGGAGACCATTTCAAGAAGAGCGGCGATAAGCGGCGATGCCGTTCCCAAGAAAAAAAGTTTCAGGATAAGCCCGCGCGGTTCTTTTTTAAATCGGTCGAAACGGTCCGCGGCCCAAAGAAAGGCCAGGCAGGGCAGAGCGGCGGCGGCCAGAATAACGGCGCCGTAGGCGGTGCTCATGAGAGAAGTTCATCCAGGATGGAAAGAAGACGCATGTTGTTCTCCCTCGTTCCGAAGGTGTATCGGATCATCTTTGGAAGTCCGAAGGATTTTAAGTCCCGAACGGCTATACCGCGCTCGGCGATGGGTTTCCACAAACCGGCAATCTCCTGGTTCAGATCGATACAGATGAAGTTGGCCTGTGTCGGATAGTAGGAGAGATTTCTCTTATCGAGTTCTTTGTAGAGAAAGGCTTTCTCGGTTCGAACCAGATCCAGAGTGCGTTCTTTGTGCTCGGTATCATTCAGGGAGGCCAAGGCCGCGGCTTGGGCCAGATTGTTCACGTTGAACGGCATGGAAGCACGATCGGCTCCGCCGATTATTTCCGGATTTCCCACGGCGTAACCGACCCGAAGACCGGCCAGCCCGTAAAGTTTGGAAAAAGTCCTGGTTACAACCAGATTCGGATACGCGTTCAGCAGGGTGCTCGAATCGGGAAAATCGGATTCATCGGCAAAATCCGCATAGGCTTCGTCCAGGATTACGATTACGCCGCCGGGGATTTTCTCCAGGAATCCGACGATTTCATCATGGGTAAGATAGGTTCCGGTGGGATTGTTCGGATTACAGAGAAAAATCAGCCGTGTGTTTCCGTCGATAAGTGAGAGCATGGCTTCCAAATCAAAGCGGCCGTCCGAAAGGTTGGTTTCCCTCATTTCCGCGTTAAAGAGCCTCACCGCGTAACGATATTGACTGAAGGTTTGCCTGGTGCTTACGGCGTTTTCTCCGGGGCCTATCCAGGCCGCGGCCAAAAGAGCGAAAACTTCATCGCTGCCGTTGGCCACCAGAAGATTGTTCGTCCCGACATCCCAGATTCCGGCCAGAGATTCTTTGAGCAGACTCGATGCGCCGTCGGGATAGCGATGGACACCGTCCAGAACATCCCGGATCGCCTGAACGGCCGCGGGCGAAGGACCCAGCGGATTTTCGTTTGAGGAGAGCTTCACGGCTCCCGGGATGGTTTTTCCCGGAGCATAGGCTTCCATGGTTTTAATATTGGCTTTGAGTCTCATGCAAGTTTCCTTTTTATTGATTCACATTATTGGTGGATACCATGGGCGGAAGGAGTCTTTCAAGTTCCATGTAAAGTTCATTGGGGCGCAGAGGTTTGCTGATCCATCCGTCCATACCGGATTCCATCGCCATACTGCGCTCTTCTTCCATGACATGGGCGGTCAGGGCCACGATGGGTGTTCGCTTCATTCCGCTTTGCCGTTCTAAATCTCTAATTTTTCGAGTCGCCGCAATTCCATCCATAACAGGCATCTGGAGGTCCATCAGAATGGCCGCCGGGGCGTTCCGTTTCCAGGCGTAGAGGGCTTCGTTTCCATCAAGGCAGGAAATCACGTTGAATCCCACGCGCTTGAGAAGGTTCTCGGCCACCAGCCTGTTGACGCGGTTATCTTCCGCCAGAAGGATTTTTATTCCGTTCCAGGAAGGCGGTGTTTTTCCGGCCGGCCATTTCGTTTCTTGTGATTTCGTCTTTGCGGTATGCTCTTCATCAGGAGATTCTCCGATTCCGACACGAATGGTGAATCGGAAGATTGATCCTTTATCCGGTGTGCTTTCGGCCTTTAAGTCGCCGCCCATGAGCTTGGCAAGAGTTCTGCTGATCGCCAAACCCAAACCGGTGCCGCCGTATTTTCGGCTGATTTCGGCATTGCTCTGCGTAAAGGGTTCAAAAAGAGATTCGAGTTTATCCCTTTCTATTCCGATTCCCGTATCGATTACCGAATATTCAAGAACAACTTCGGTTTGATCGTTTTCAAGATTTTGCGGCGGACACGAGAGTTTTACCGTAATCCCGCCTTTATCGGTGAATTTTACGGAATTGCCGACCAGATTGATGATGATCTGCCGAATGCGTGTAGGATCGCCGACGATGTATTCGGGAATGTCGGAATCGATCTCGCTGGTCAGAGTGATTCCTTTCTCTTCGGCTCCGGTCCGTAAGAGGACAAGGGATTCTTCGATATGATCCCGAAGGCTGAAAGTCAGCCGTTCAAGCTCCATCCGTTCGGATTCCAATTTCGTGAAATCGAGGATGTCGTTGATAATCGTCAGAAGCGATTCCGATGCGTTCTTTATCACTTCAAGATACTCGCCGACAACGCCGGGAGGATCGGCCTGCAGGGCCAAATCGGTCATGCCCATGATGCCGTTCATCGGCGTTCTGATTTCATGGCTCATGCGGGCCAGAAATTTTCTGCGGGCTTCGGCCTCGGCTTCGGCTATCTCCCGGGCCTGTTCCGTGGCGGTTTCCCGGTGTTCCCAACTGGTAATATCCCTGAACAGATAAACGATTTTCGGATCAACCGAAACACGGCGATAGGGAAGAATCCGCATATCGAAGTAGCGAAATCCCCATCCCGGAAGGATGATGGATTTCCGTTTCATATAAACGGGGATTCCCGTGGCCAGAGCCTTGGTCCCCTGATCAACCAGAACGGCGGCAATATCGGGCGGCAGGAGTCTGTTCAAAGGCTTCCCGGCGGCCGCGATACGCGGAATGCGGACCAGATAGGAAGCCGTTTCATTCATCTGAAGGACGGACCCCTCAATGTCGGTAATGAATACCGCCTCTTCCAAATCGTCGAAAAGACTTTTAAGAAGTTCCGGAGGAATGTCGGTCATGAACCGGCCTCCGCTGTCAGAATTTGGTAGGTAAAGTATAACGCGGCCAATGTATTCGCCGAATCGGCCCGATCCGTCGGGAATTGCATGAGCGCATGAATCAAAGGAATCAGTTCCGGCGGGGGAGACGCCTCACTCAATGCCTTGAGGCAAAGACTCCATATTTTAACATAGGACTTCAATTCCCACAGATCGGCCAATCGTTCGCCGTGTTCCAGTAAAAAGCGTGTGTCCCGCGATTCTTCGAGCAGCAGGTTGAGTCCCTGTCCTTTTTTGCTCATTTCCTCCCTGTAAAGGGTTCCCAGCGGCGGACTCATGCCGAACTGCCGCGAAACCAGGGTTAGCAAGGTTCGTTCCGATCTTTCTCCCGAATCGGCGAACCGTGAGGATAGAACATCATCGAGGTAGCAACGATCGGGGTCCATGTAAAACAAAGCGATCATGAAGTCCAGCCGTTCGTGGAGATCATCGGTGCTCTTCCAGAGTTCCGAGACTTTCTCCAGGTGTTCCTTGGAACCGATTCGGCCCAGGCTTTTAGCCGCCGAGGCCCTGATTCTGGGATCTTTATCCCGGAGAAGTTCGGCCAGGAGTTTTTCAGTGGCTTCGCCCGGATACGCCCCCAGGGCGAAAACGGCTTTTTCCCGATGAAAAGATACCGGTTCGGCCGCTTCCTCTCTGAGAAAGTCGGCCAGTTCCGGCCTTTGTGTTAAAAAGAGGGCGTCGATAAGCTCGCCTTTTTCCTGCGAAAGCGGTTCGGCGAGGATTTTTTCAATTTCGGATGAAGCAACGGGTGCCTGACTGTGCCCCACGGAATGAACGAGGATTCTTCGCTTTACCGGATCGGCCGTGTTCTCGAGATTGGAGATGTCCTGGAGGGTTTTCAGGTTGTCGATATTGAAAATAATCCGGGCCGATTCGGCCAGTCCCAGACTCCCGGGCTCTTCGACGCGGTACGCGATAAAAACTTGCGCAATCGATCCGATGGCCGCGGGAAGGAACACCAGGCCGAAATCGTTGATGGGCAGAACGGCCGTCAGATTTTGCGATAAATCCGCCAGAAAACCCGCTCCAAATCCCAAAATCAGCGCCAGGACGGATGTTACGAAGGTTTCCATGGAGTTGAATCCCACGGCGCTTTCATCCGGCGTAATATTCACCAGCAGACGGCTTGCCGTCAGATTCACCGCCTGCAGGAAAAACATCGTGGCGAAACCCGCGATGGCATACACTTCGATATTGAAGTGATCGGGTATGAAGGACCACCACAGAAAGAGCGGGACACAGGGAATTGCCGTATAGAACAGCATCGGCCGGCTGCCGGATGTATTGGCTATGGAACGGAGGGACATGCTGGAAAGAAACGCCGCGAGACCCACGGCGATTGTGTAGAGGAAAATTCGGGCGGCATCCAGTCCCGCGGATCGTCGGAGAAAGGGCACGGCCATGGCAAAGAGAATAACCTGGGAAAGGGAAATCCATCGGAGAAAGAGGACGCGGCGGGTGGTCTTCGAATGCATGGAGCGGGAGAAAATCACCAGGAGGTTTTCACCTTTTACGTAATCCACTCTGGTTCTGTTCGGGATTCGCCTGAATGTAAATGCCGCCGCCATATTCGCCGCGAGACCCAATATCGGCAGAATGAGCAGACCGGCCAATTCACCGATTTGCCTGATGGAAAGAATCCCGAAGCTGATTAATCGCGAGAGAATGGATGTACCCTGGAAAGAAGATGAATTCCGGAAAATTAAGTCGTTCTGCGTTCGGCTGATCGTCAGGCGTTTCTGGACGGTGTTTACCATGGAAACACCCGCCGTTCGCGACAGGCAGAAAAGAGCATAAACCGTCATGATAAGGGTAACAGCCGTTTTCCCTTGAAGATAGGGAAGAAAGACATAGGGCAAACATACGATTCCCCGGCATATCCAGGCCCAGAATCCGACGATAACCACGTTTTTCCCTTTGAAAATTCTGGGAACGACAAGCAGCACAATCCCCGAGATATACATCATAGCGGAGATGAGTCCCAGTTCCATGTTCCCGGCGCCGAAATAGATGGCTAAAAGCGTAACCGTCGCATCGCCGAGAAAGGAAATCCCAAGACCGTTGTATCCGGAAAAACGCAGAAAAAGCCGACCTCCGACGCGGCGTTCGGATCGAGAAAGATAAATCGTTCGCTGAGAATCGCTGAATTCACTCATATCATTTTCCCTAAGTGTACTATTGGGAACTATAGCGAGTGTGGAGCGTTCATGTCAGGTCGCCGGATAAGTAATCGCGGTTATTGATGCCGAATGAATGGCCGGTTTCTCAGAGGATTGAAAATGAATATAACGAAACAATCACAATCCTGTTAAAATATGCCGCTGATGAGCGATCACATTTTATCCATTCTTATCGCGTTCGCGGCCTATTCGCTGATGGATCTCGGGAAGGCCGTTCAAAAGATCGGTGTTACCGTTATCCGCTCAAGAAGACGGCGGGGACTGATTATTTGGATTGCCGCCTCGGCGGCGACTTCTGCGGCCTCTTTCCTCATTCTTTTCGCCGCCGGTATCGGCAGTGTGGTCGTTATCGGAGCCATGGCGGGAACCGGACTGGTGACGGTGACGCTTTTCAGTGTTCTTTATCTTAAAGAATCCATCGGTAAAATTGATTTCTTCGCTCTTGCGGCGGTGATGATCGCGCCTTTTCTTTTTGCGGGATTCCACTATGAAATGCCCGCCACTTTGGTGGCCGTAGAACATCTGCTTTTTTTCCTGGGCGCCGTATGTCTTCTTTTTTCTCTTCTTCTGATTCCGCTTTGGCGAAATAAGAAGGTTTTGGGCATTGTCTCGGCCGCCTGCGCGGGAGCCTTTGGGGGGATGGTGGTGATGTTTCAGAAGGTTTCGGCATCTCCGTTGGGAAAAAAGACGGCGCTGATTCATTTTGAGATTCCCGATGCGGATCCTCATGGGCTTGTATCCCGGGGAATCGCCGTGCTTCAAATCCTGACAAACCCTTATGCTTTGGGCTGGGTGGCCTTGTCGTTAATTTCCACGGCGATTCTTCAGTTTTCTTACGGCCACGGTTCGACGATTCGGATTATTCCCGCATTTAACTGCGCCTATATCCTCGTTCCCATCTTGGGCGGGACTCTTGTTTTTCAGGAGCCTCTGCATTTCGTTCAATGGATCGGTGTTGTCTTCATTCTCGGAGGAGTCCTTATTTTGTCTTTCGGGCGTAAAAAAAGCGCCGTTTCCGATGGGAGCGAAGCAAAAGAAATATCGGCTCATCGGTAAACGGCCGGAATGAGCGAACTCTTTTTCTCATCCTAAAACAATTGGAAAATTCGTTGGAATATATACGTGTTAAGATAACTGCCGGTATATCCATTTCTTTATACAAATAGAAAAATGAAAGGAATAGGCCGTGAATTTTGAACTTTTTAATACCGTTATGCGGAATATGGCCCGGGTTATTGTCGGAAAAACGGAAGCAATTGAATTGATTCTTGTCGCCCTGCTGGCCGAGGGGCATGTGCTCCTGGAAGATGTTCCCGGTCAAGGAAAAACACTCATTGCAAAATCTCTGGCAAAAAGTATTGGAGGCACCTACAAAAGGATTCAATTTACTCCGGATCTTCTTCCCTCCGACATCACCGGTTTTAACGTCTTTAATCAGCGAAGCGGTGAGTTTACGTTTCAAAGCGGTCCGGTTATGTCGAACATCCTTCTGGCCGACGAAATAAACCGGACAATTCCCAGGACTCAGTCCAGTCTGCTTGAAAGTATGGAGGAACGGCAGATTACCGTGGATGGAAAGACCATGGAATTGCCCAGACCCTTTTTTGTTATTGCCACTCAGAATCCTATTGAACTTGAGGGAACCTTCCCTCTTCCTGAAGCCCAATTGGATCGATTTCTTCTTCGAATTAATTTGGGTTATCCGAAAAAGGAGGAAGAAATGGAAATCCTGAGCCGATTTCAGGACTCCGATCCCCTCGAAACCATCGGGGCCGTCATCAGCCCTGAAGATTTGGCCGGCATGCAGAGGAAACGGAGAACGATAACGGTTTCAGATCATGTTAAGGAATACATCGCCGATATTACCGGAGCCACACGAATCAATACGGCTCTCCGCTATGGATCCAGCCCCAGGGGGTCACTTGGCTTGATGAGAGCCGGCCAAGCCTTGGCCGCATTGAGGGGCCGAGAGTATGTCCTTCCCGATGACATAAAGTACCTCTCTTTCCCCGTTCTCGCCCATAGGCTGATTCCAAGGGAAGAAGAACGAATGAGGGGGCGATCCTCGGAAGATATCCTTACGGAAATCATGGAAAACGTGCCGGTATCCATTCATGCATGACGAGGGCGACGAATCGATCTCTGTTATCACAATCCCATTTATCGTGATTCTTATTGCTCTGTTTTGTTTTATCGGTCTGTTACGGAAAGAACGGGACTTGGCCTTATGGGGAATCTGTATCCTATCGGTTATCGGATGTGCGAAAATTTGGAGTCTTGCCGGTTTGAAAGGACTTACCTGCCGTCCGGTTCCGAATTCTTCCCGACTCTTCCCCGGGGATACGCTGACTCTGCATCTGACGGTGGAAAACAGAAAATTCCTTCCCGTTATGGTCAGAACCGGGATTCTTATCGAATCGGGAGGCCTGGAAATTCCGGAAGGAACTCCGTTTCATAGGGAAAGCGGTCTTCTTTTGCATCAGCGAGCGGATTTCATCTGGACTCTAAGAGCGGCACGCCGCGGAGTTTATCTTTTGGGGCCCTTTACCATCGAGGCGGGAGATTTCTTTGGATTTTTTAGAAAAAATCGAAAGGAAAATCCCATAGCCATAATTGTTTATCCGAAGATTTCGGCGTTAACGGATTTCGACATACCGAGCCGGGATTTCTTTGGGAAGTCGGGTAAAAGCAGTCCTGTTCAGGATCCGGTCTATATTCTGGGCACCCGGGAGTATCAGCACCAACAGCCGGCCAGATATATTCATTGGAAAGCCGGTGCTCGGCGGAACAAGCTCATGGAAAAGATTTTCGAGCCGTCCGAACAGAAAAAGATCCTTTTGGCCGTCGATGCGAAAGGCTTTGCTGAAAGCGGAGCAGAAGATGCTTTTGAAAAAATTCTGGAAGCGGCTGCTTCTCTGGCCGTTCATTTGGAACGGCAAGGATTTATGACGGGGCTGATTACAAATGCGGCTCTTTATAACGGCGGGAACACCTTTGTCCGGCCGGGCAGAAATCCGCGGCAGCTGACTCTGATTCTTGAAACCATGGCGCGTATGAAAATGGATTGCGGTATTGATCTGAAGGATGTGCTAAAAGGGGTGTCTTTTTCTTCAGGTTTGAGTGCCGTTATTTTTGCCCTTTCGGCGGACGTAATTTCGGCTCAAGGAACTTACTTTATCAGCAGGGGAATCCCCTTTACCGGTATCGCCGCCGAGGTTTCGGAAAAATCCCGTTCGCGGGGGCAGGCTCTTATCCATTCACTGGAAAGCTTTCTTTTCCGGGATGAAGCACACGATGTCCGGAAGTAAAAACAGTCTGTTAACTTTTTTCGGGGGATGCACCTCCTTCCTCTGGCGATATGTTTGGATTAATTATATTACTATTGCACTTCTGGGCCGATCGTTTCCTTTCCCGTGGGCCGTACTTTTCTTCACTCTTTCCTTCTTGATAACTCTCTTCACTTTCGATCGGGGACGGCGGGTTATCGTTATCGGCGTGTCTCATCTTTTCGGATTTTCGCCGGCCGTCTTCGGGACTCTCCACAGCCTCTATCATATTCAGACCGGGATTTTGCATCCGATTTGGATCGGTCGCTTTTTCAGCCGCCCCAGAGAGCCGTTGGAATGGCTGATTCTTTTTCTTGTCATGGCTATGCCTGTTCTGTTTTGGGCGGGAGGCGTACTTCTGGCAAAAAAAAGGGCACGGTATACAAGCCATTGTGCCCGGCTGGACATCGGCATCACTTTTTTCTTTCTGCTGTTCCTGATGAAGTTTTTATTAAGGACTCAAGGTGGAATCATTATTCCGGAAGATCTTTCTATTCGTCTGTTTTACCCCTTTTTGGTTTTCGGCCTGGCCGGTGTGGCCTTATCGAAAAATAAGGGAATCGTGGAAAAAGAATTTCTTTCACACCATAAGGGAACCGGACTGGTTCTGACCTTTACGGCGCTGCTTCTTGTTTGTATCACCGGCTTGTCGCTGCTTCTTATGCCTTTGATGAATACGGCGGCCGAAGCGGGTTACGACATTATGACTCATATTTCAAAACCCATCGGCGGACTGCTTGTTAGGATACTTCGTTTTCTTTTTCAGGGATCGCGGGCACGTTCATCGGTCGGCGCGAGCGGGGAAATGGGGGAAAATACGGCTATCCCGTTATCGGAAGACGATGCGGCGGGCGGTCTTTTGGAACGAATACTTTGCTATTTTCTCATGGGTACGGTAGCCGCAGTTGTGATTGGCTCTGTAGTGCTGTTGGTTTGGTTTTTTGTACGGAAAATTTTATCCAGGACCAAAGTCACTGGGGATAAAGAGAAACAGTTCACGCTCTCCGATTTTTTTGTCTTGCTGAAAGCCCGGCTGATACAGCTGATCGCAGTATTATCAACTTTTTTTCACCGTTTACTGCGCCGTTACTCCGGAATTGAAGATATCTATTTATCGTTCCTTCGCTGGGGGCGGCGAGGAGGTATGGAGAGACGGAAGAATGAAACGCCGGAAGAATACCGGTTTCGTCTTTCGGCGGTTTATCCTTTTTTAGAGAATGAGATTAACTCTATATCGGAGTCTTTTATCCTGGCCTATTACGGACCTGCCGAATCCGGGAATTTGAACCTTGATAATGCCGGCAGGGAGGCCGTGGCTTTACGCCGCCTGAAAAGCGCAAGATTTTTCTTTCCGCGGGTAAAGGTTTGGCTGAAGAGGTAAGGGCGCTGGCTGGTCCGGGCCTTAATCAGGATTCTTTATTGGCATTCAAGCGCGAGTTCACGCCGCTTTACCGAAATGGTCCTATGATGTCGCTACACTCGGTTCTCGCAGGTATGTTTTATATTTACGGAGCTAAAAAAAACGCCGTTTCCGAATAATAACATTATCCGAAAACGACGCTCCGCGAAGGGATCTCGATATAGGCCCTCGGGAAAAGGAGGAAACCCCGGGCCTTTATTTTCACTGTTTCTACAACGAGAACCACCGAAAGAATGCGGGGTTACGTGAAAAAAGAAAATTTTTTTAAGTCTTCGAAAGTTCTTTCACTTTAGAGCCGTAATTCTTCAGAAAAGCGGCCGCCGGCGGGGCGTTCCCGGAGATATTGATTTCGTTATTGAATTTCTTTCATATCAGGATCGGAAGCGGCGCCGGCCGTTTTCATAAAGTCGTGTTCTTTTCGGATATGCCGGATATAGGCATCCACGCTCCATGCGGCGCCGGTTTCGGTTACCATGGCGAAGGCGGCATCCGCATCAGGCGGTAGAATCGCTTTGAAGCTGCGCATCAGATTTACGGCTTGCCTTTTATCGGCTCCGGCGATAAGAGCGCTTCGTTTACCCCCGCTTCGAGGCGTACCTCCGGGCCAGATGCCTTCCGCAACGGCTTTAACCGCTTCATGAGTGATTTGCCGTGCCACAATATCCGTTATCGGAGCAACCGTCACGGCCGAAGCATCGCCGCCGTCATCCGCGTAAGCCGAAAGGGCGTTTTGAGCCTCTTTTTTGGCGAAACCATCCAAAAGGATGACGATTTTTGTTTCCGTATTCAGAGTATTACTCATGAAATCACTATAGCGGCCCTCGGAATAAAGTAAAACGGCGGGTTCGCGAAGACCGTTCCCGAACCCGCCCTTAAAGGCCGATGTCCGGGATTCCCCCTTTTGATTTGGAATTCCTTTCCGGCATGTAATCATTGATTGTTTGCCCCGAAACCGATCCGTTTCTATTTTATTCTTAAGTGAAATGAAACAGTAAACCTCATTTTAAGAGTCATGATTTTCTTGGAGGAGTTGGAAATATGCAGGATCGATATACCATAAAAAGCCGCGAGGCTCTGGAAGCCGCCGGCCGCATCTCTGATGACGCCGGTCATGCGCAGTTGGAAGTTGAGCACATTCTTGCCGCCCTGATTCGTCAGGAGGACGGCATCGTACCCCATCTTCTTTCACGATTGGGAGTGGCGACCGGAGCTCTTGATACCGATATTACGGCTTTGCTGAACGCCAAGCCCCGAGCTTACGGTGATACGGTTCAGAAAAGTATGGCCGCTTCTGCGGCCGGTATTCTTCGTTCCGCGGAAAAAGAGGCGGATAATCTTAAGGATGAATATGTCTCGGTGGAGCATATTCTTCTGGCCATATCCGGCTCGAAAGGACCCGCGGCCGATCTTTTGAAGCGTCATGGCGCCGACAGGAATGCTCTGCTTAACGCACTCAAAGAGGTTCGGGGCGGTCGCCGCGTTACCGACGAGGATCCCGAAGGAAAGTTCCGGGCCCTGGAAAAATATACCGTCGATTTAACTCAGCGGGCCCGGCAGGGGAAGCTGGATCCGGTTATCGGGCGGGATGATGAGGTCCGGCGTGTTATGCAGGTTCTCTCCCGCCGAACCAAGAATAATCCGGTTCTCATCGGCGAGCCGGGAACGGGTAAAACTGCCATCGTCGAGGGGCTGGCCGGTCGTATCGTGGCGGGCGATGTTCCCGATTCCCTCAAAGGCAAACGTCTTCTGGCGCTGGATATGGGCGCTTTGGTGGCCGGGGCCAAGTACCGCGGCGAGTTTGAAGAACGTCTGAAGGGCGTTATCCAGGATGTCTCGGCGACCGATGGAAACATCATCCTTTTTATTGATGAGCTGCACACGGTTATGGGCGCCGGTGCCGCCGAGGGCGGTACGGATGCGTCGAATCTTTTAAAGCCTGCTCTGGCGCGCGGAGAACTCCATACAATCGGAGCCACCACTCTGGACGAGTACCGAAAGCATATCGAAAAAGACGCCGCTTTCGAGAGGCGTTTCCAGCAGGTGATGGTAACCGAGCCTTCGGTGGAAGACACCATTTCCATTCTTCGGGGCCTTAGGGAACGCTACGAGGTGCATCACGGGGTACAGATTCGGGATGAGGCGCTTATCGCGGCCGCGACTCTTTCCAACCGCTACATTACAAGCCGTTTCCTGCCGGACAAGGCCATCGACCTTGTGGATGAAGCGGCCAGCCGGGTGAAAATGGAAATTGAAAGCCAGCCGGTGGAATTGGATGCGCTGGAACGAAAGATTCTTCAGATGCAGATTGAGAAGAAAAGTCTGGAGAGGGAAAAAGATGCGGCCTCCAAGGATCGTTTGTCGACCTTGGGCCGGGAATTGGCCGATTTGACTTCCGAACGTGACGCTCTGAAAGTCCAATGGGAAAACGAAAAAGGCGCCATCGAGGAAATCCGGATTATTAAGCAGAATATCGAGGAATTGGGTCAGAAAGCGGCCCAGGCCGAACGGGCCGGTGATTTGAACGCCGCCGCGGAGATGATCCACGGCCGGCTTCCCGCGGCCAAGGCGGCGCTGGAAGAGAAAACAGCCCGCCTTAAGGAGCTTCAGGGCGAGAACAGCCTTCTCCGGGAAGAAATCGGCGAAGAGGATATCGCCCGCGTGGTTTCCGCGTGGACCGGCATTCCCGTTTCCAAGATGATGGCTTCCGAGAGGGAAAAGTATCTCGAACTGGAATCCATCCTCAAGCGGCGCGTGGTGGGGCAGGATGCCGCCGTCAACGCTGTCGCGGACGCGGTGCGCCGAAACAGAAGCGGACTGGCCGATCCGGACCGGCCTTTGGGATCATTTATATTCCTGGGACCCACCGGCGTGGGCAAAACCGAATTGGCCCGCACTCTGGCGGCCTTCCTTTTCGACGACGAGAGGGCTTTAACCCGTATCGACATGAGCGAATATATGGAGAAATTCGCCGTATCCCGGCTGGTGGGAGCTCCTCCGGGATACGTCGGCTATGAAGAAGGGGGACAGCTGACCGAAGCCGTGCGCCGGAGGCCGTATTCGGTGGTGCTCTTCGACGAGATTGAAAAGGCCCATCCGGATGTTTTCGATCTTTTGCTTCAGCTGCTGGACGACGGCCGTCTCACCGACAGCCAGGGGCGCGTGGTGGACTTCCGCCATGCCATCATCATCATGACCAGCAACCTGGGTTCCGGCGTGATTCTTGAGAAGGGCGTAACCGATGAAACCCGTGCCGTCCTGGATGAGCGGCTCAAGGCGGCCTTTAAGCCTGAGTTCCTGAACCGAATCGACGAGATTATTATTTTTGAGTCTTTGGGCAAAGAGCAGATTCGTTCCATTCTGGATATTCTCGCTTCCCGGCTGGCCGGCCGTTTGGCGGAAAAGCGGATGACTTTGAAGCTCACCGACGCGGCCAAGGATTTTATCGCCGAGAGGGGATTTGATCCGGCTTTCGGGGCCAGGCCTTTGCGGCGGGCCCTCCGTGATTTGGTGGAAAACCCCCTTGCACGGCGGCTTTTGGCCGGGGAATTCGCCGAGGGCGATACGATTTCGGCCGATGAGGGAAACGGAGAGATTCTTTTCCGGAAGGTCTGATTTTTTAAGGGCGGCGGCGTACCTTTATCGGTACATCGCCGCATGTTTCCCTACATTCCCGCGATTCCGATTTACTCCGTGATTTCCAGAGCGTCGTTGAAGAGGTTTTTAAGGTCTGAAGAATCGTTCCGGAACAGATACACGACATCCATGCACGCCAGAACATCGGAAGCCTCTTTGATTCTTCCCATAAAAAAGGCTTCCGATATGAATGCGCCGACTTTTTCATCGGTCAGCACGGCGGCGGCATTGCCCCAGATATGCTGAACCATGCCGTAAATATCGTTCTCAAGAACTTCGCATTTCAGTCCCAGTTTCGTCGCAAGACCATTCGCAAAAGATCCTTTCTGAACGGCGACTTTCAATCCGGAAAGTTTTTCCGGGCTTGTTTTTACTCCGTCGAGGGTAAACAGCCGAATCCGGAATTGTTCATAGGGTTTTGAAGCGACGACAGGATCATTTTTAAAAACTTCGTTCGGCCATCCCACGTTCATGAGAACATCGATTTTTCCGTTGAGAAACTTGGGGTAGATATCCGCCCATTGGCCGCCGGAGAATTCCATGTTCCGATTCAGCTGTGCTTCGATACGCTGTGTCCGATCCACGCTTATTCCCTTCGGAACGCCCTGCTTGACATAGGTCCATGGCGGGTATGCGACATCATGACCTATCAGCAGGCTTTTTTCGCTTGTGACGGTTTTGGAGAGTGCCGCTTGCGGAAGGTTCTTCTCAAGCGCCGAAATATTCTCAAGAACTTCGGAATTAATATCTTCATAGATGCCGACGGCCGTTTCCACAAAAGGAAGCCGGGTAAGTGTCTTTTCGCCCGCTCCATGAATGGTATCCAGAAAGCCCAGCAGTGAAGAGGTGCTTTCTGCCTGCTCTCCGACATGAGTGATGATGGAAGTAATGCTTTCATCCAGGGAATTCAGTCCGTCCGACGAGTCGGATATATCCCGGCCGGTTGATTCGATTGTTTCGAGTACTTTTTTCTGAATACTTCCGTGCTTCGAGAGTTTTTCCGCGGCATTCGCCAATTCGGTATTCAGATTCGAAAGCACGCCGTTGATGCCGTCGGTGTTCTCACGGCTTCGTTCCGCGAGTTTCTGAACTTCTTTGGCCACGACTTTGAAGCCCCGTCCCGCTTCGCCGGCCCTTGCCGCTTCGATGGCCGCGTTCAGCGCCAGAAGGTTGGTCAGTTCCGCGATATCGTTGATATGCTCTATAAAGCCGATAACCGCCTGTATGGATGCGTCAAGCCGTGTAAACACATCGGTCAGTTCCGAATATCCGTTGTCCAGTTCCTTAATGGAATCCGTTGCCGAGGATATGGATTCAACGGAGTTTTTTGAAGCCTTGATGTATTCCCTGATTTTTTCCAAAGAAAGGTTTACAAGTTCGGCGACTTCCTCGGCTCCGCCGTTAACCTTTTTTAAGTCGTCGAAGGCCTCATCGATTTGTTCCTGTATATTCGATGTTGAGCGAATATATTCTTTCTGGAACATCATGATTATGTCGAATATCTGTTTTGATTCTATTCCCTGCCCTCGAAGGTCGTTCTTGATGAGTATCGCTTCCTGCCATTGTGATTCGGGTTCGCTTTGCCGCATTATAAGTCCTCCGGGAGCTTATTGTAATTGATGCACCGGCAGGAGTGGAAAAGAAATTTGTTCGGGAGTCTTAAGTCTCGGCCGTGCGCGTCGACGTTTCGTTCGAATGGATAATTGCCGAGGAAACGGACTTCGGCGGTTCCGCCCGTTTTATACGGTAAGCGTTCCCGTATGAAATCAGCGCTTCAAATAGGAAAGCTGGGCAGGCAGAACGATGTTGTTGCCGAATCTATCCTCTCCGTATCCGTTTTCGGCCAGGACGCGGATGTCTTCGAGAACCCGCATGTCTCCCTGGAAACAGACGGTGTCGTCGCTGACGATATCGATTTTGCCCATGGCCAAATACAGAGCGATTCCCCGTTTGATGAATTCCGCGAGCGTCTCATTTTCATAGGGGGAAAGATCTTTAAAAGAGAAGTCGTTGTCGTAGATCATGATTTTTTGTTTTTCAAGAAGATCCAGGAAAATCACCCGGAGAATTTTTTTCATCAGCTTTTCGTCATAGGATGAAGCCGCGTCGTTTTTGATCAGCTTGTGCTCCATGACGTAGCGGGCCACCGCATCGCGTTTACGGCGGTTCAGTTCTTCGTTGGCCCGAAAAAGTTCCAGCGGAAGCGAGGCATCGTAGATGGCCGTGCCGAGAATCATTTTGACTTCGCTGCCGTAATGGATGGCGATTTTGGCGATGAGCGTGGAAGGCCTGACGTGGAACCCCCGGTAATTGGGAATGGGAACCTCGATTTCACCGTGAACCGCGTAGTCTTTTAAAATCTCTCGGCACAGTTCCTGCGCGACTCCGATGTATCTTTCGGCGTAAGCGACGAAGTATCCGACGATGAGACCGAGCAGCGCTTTATTGGAAATGGAAGCTTTAAGTTTCTTGTTCCAGTGCTTTTGGGCATGACGTTCGTAAAAATGGATCAGCGTAACTCCGGTATCCAGCAGATGATAAATAACGGTGATTTGCCCTCTCATCAGCGGAATCTTTTTGTCTTTCTCCGCGATTTCCGATCCGGCCAGATATGTATCGTAGAGAGATTGGAGGTTATGGAAGCTGTTTGAGAGCTCTCGGATTCGTTCTTCACTGATGATGCTCGGAATGCATGTGTGGTATTCGGAAGGATCAAGTTTTCGATGAACGTCCAAACAGCAGCTTTCTTCGGCAAGATTCAGCAGCGATGTTGCGAGGTAAACGGCTTTGCTTTGGGGATCTTGAACGATTTTTCGCTTGCGGTTCGCCTTAAGAATCCCCTGAATCGGCACATCCCGGAATCGGTAGTCTTGCAGCGGCCTTAAATCTTCGTCGAGTTTCATTCTTCCGGCGACTTTCATAAAGCTTCCGGCCGAGGCGGAGAAGGCATCCAGGAGTGTGTGCAGAGCCTCCAGGGTGGCCGTGGAGAAATCGCCTTCCACATCGAGAAGGTTGTAGCCCGATGATGCGTAATGAATATGAAAAAGATTATAAGTAACCCTGCTGAAGGCTTTGGCGACGGCGGCGGCCATGCGAAACGGAGCCCAGTATTCGTTCCATGGGGCACCGTATGCGTCGAGCATTTCTTCGCATTTTGATGCCTCAAGGAGGAGCCGCCCGATTAAAGGCCTGGGTATTTCGTGAGGATTAAGGGCCGTCATCGCCGAAGAGAGTGATATAAAATCCCTCAGATCGGGTTGGATCAGCGGGCCGAGTTCTTCATCCTTGATGATATGCATTGCCACCGCTCTTCCTTTGGTCATACTTTTCTTGTGAAAATTTTGCAATACTCAATTGGCGTATCGGGATAAAAAACGGTAATACTATGGAGTATTCATGCAAGATCAACAAGAAAACTTCATTTTATCCTGGCATCCGGCTCCCCAAGCATCAAACGGCGAAGAGATAATTCTTCTGGTCTGTCGGCCCGGAGGCGATGTTCTGCAGGCGGTCGGAGCCGAACCCGGATTCCCGTCTTGGCCCGGCAATGCTCCTTTCCCGCAGGAATGGCCGCGGCTCCGGATCGGCGGAATCGGCGGTAAAGCGGTCTGGCTTGCGGTTGCGCCCTTGGATGCGCCCTTGGATGCGCCGCCTCCCGACGGAACCGAATGGAACAGTCCCCGTCATCTGCTGGTTGGACTTAATATACCGCAAACCGAAGCGCTTTCACGGGCGTCCATGCTCGCGAGCTGGGATTTCGATCATCGTTTTTGCGGCCGCTGCGGGACGGCGACCGTTCTTGATGCGAACGAGGCGGCCCGGGTTTGTCCTTCCTGTGCGTTCCGTTCCTATCCCCGGGTTTCTCCGGCGATGATCGTCAGGATTACCGACGGATCCAGAATCCTTTTGGGACACAATGCCCGTTTCCCCGAAGGTGTTTACAGCTGTATCGCCGGTTATGTCGAACCGGGGGAAACACTGGAGAAAACCGTTGTCCGGGAAATCAAGGAGGAAGTGGGGCTGGATGTTCTCACGGCCCGATACGTCAGATCGCAGGCCTGGCCTCTGCCGCATTCCCTGATGCTCGGATTCGAAGCGGAGGCCGTCGGCGATCCGGTTCCCGACGGTGTGGAAATAACCGACGCCCGATGGTTCGACGCGGATAATCTTCCTCATATTCCGCGTCAGGGAACCATTGCGCGTTCTTTGATTGATGACTGGCTTACGAGTCTGAAAAATCATCCGCCGGATTGACGGGGCCGGCTGATCGGCGGGGCCGGGAGCGGTTTCGGCGGATCGGCCGATTCTCTCTCGTTTCCCATAAGGCGGCAAGGACGGTATACTGGGCGGACTATCGGCAAGTTCGGCAAACCGCCGGCAGGCCGGCGAGCGGCGGGACTTGCCGCCGGATGTTCGGAGGCTTAAGGAATTATGGGAAAACTGTGGTCTAAAGGGTATGAACTCAACGAATTGGTGGAACAATTCACCGTCGGTGAGGACTATATCCTCGATAAGCGCTTGATTCCCGCCGATATCGCCGGAAGTCTGGCCCATGCGACGATGCTGGAATCGGTCGGACTTCTCAGTTCGGAAGAACTCGCCAAGCTTCGCCGGGGTCTTTTAACCATCCTCGAAGAGCATGAAAGCGGGACGTTCACAATCGCCCGATCCGATGAAGACGGTCATACCGCCATTGAAAACAGATTGGTGGAATTAACCGGCGACGCCGGGAAACGGATTCATTTGGGCCGCAGCCGCAACGATCAGGTGCTCACCACAACCCGGATTTGGATGCGTCAGTTTCTTTTCAACGCCGTTAAAGCCGGAGGAGATCTGGTTTCCGATTTGCTGGATTTCGCCGAAGCGCATAAAAACGTGCCTATGCCCGGACGGACTCACATGCAGCCGGCCATGCCCTCTTCGGTCGGTCTCTGGGCCGGGGGGTTCGCGGAGCAGCTTCTGGACGACATGCGGAATCTTGCCGCGCAGTATCCTTTTTTCGACCAATGTCCGCTGGGTTCTGCCGCCGGATACGGAACGCCGCTTCCCGTCGATCGGGAAATGACCGCCTCGCTTTTAGGCTTTTCCCGGGTTCAGGTGAATGTTGTTTACGGGGGACTCAGCCGCGGCAAATTCGAATCGAGGCTTCTGGACTCTCTGGACCAGATTGCCATTACTTTAAGTAAATTCGCGACGGATTTGATTCTGTATTCCCTGCCGGAATTCGGCTATTTCACGCTCCCGCAGGAACTTTGTACCGGATCGAGCATTATGCCGCAGAAACGCAATCCCGACGGGCTGGAACTTATGAGGGCTAAGGCTGCGGCAGTAGGCGGCTGGGCTCAGCAGGTGAAAGGGATTATCCGTTCGCTTCCCTCCGGATACAACCGTGATTATCAGGATACCAAGGGGCCGATGATGCGGGCCGCCGATACCGCGCTGGCCATGATGGCCGTGGCGGGTTTAAGCGTTAGGGAACTCAAAGTGAATGAGGATGTCCTGATCGGGGCTTTCGGCGACGGGGTGTTCGCCACCGATGCCGCCTTCGCTTTGGTTGCTCAAGGAATGAGCTTCCGCGACGCCTACCGCGAAGTGGGCACTCATCCCGAAAAGTACGGCGGCAAGGATCCCAGGGAAGCCATCGCCGACAGAACCGCCGTCGGGACGGCCGGGAATCCGCGGCCGGATATCGCGCGCAGGGGTTTGGAAGATTTGCTCTCGGAGAATGCCGTTCGGGAGTCGGCTGTGAATGAAGCCCTGGAAAGTCTTCTGGGCCGGAATATCGCCGTTATTTGAATCGCCGAAGGAATCGCCGAAGAGAAGAATCGGCCGCGCAGATACGCCTTTGGGCAGACTCGGCACCGCAATCTCGCGGGTTTTAAGGCGGCCGTTCCTGCGCCGATGGAGATGTGGGTCTGCGGCGGTTTATTCTTCGGCCAATTCCTGAATTTGCCGGATTAAATCCTTCAGCCGCCTGTTTTCGGCACGGCTGTCTTCCAACTGATTTTCCAGCTCGCTGCTTTTCGTTTTTTCCTCATTGAGGCGGGCGGCCGTTTCCGCCCGCAGGCGAGCCGCTTCGGCGGCGTCCGCTTCCCTCTGCGCCCTCTCGGCGGCGATGCGGGCTTCGGCCTCGGCGTTCATTTCGGATTGATCCGAGAACCGGCTTCTCAGTTCGGCAAGACGTTTTTCGTATTCTTCCCGAAGTCTGGCTAAAAGCGGATTGTCGTCTTTTTCCTGGGCCAGGGTTTCTTCCAGATTCGCCGGATTGAGATTGACTTCGATGAATTGATTCATCTCGGCGGTAATTTTCAGAGTGGAATCGAGGAAACCGCGGCGTCGGACGCGAACGTCGATAACCGTTCCCGCGGGCAGAAGGCCGCTGAATCGTCCTCGGCCGGTTTTCAGTCCGTCGATGTAGATGTCGGCGTCGGGAGGATTGGTTTCAAGTTCTATCCGTACGGGATTCGGCGCTTCGGCATAGCCGAAGGGCATGGCGGGAAGAGGTCTGGAGGCATCGAGTTTTTCCCGGTTGGAATCATCAAGCGTTTCGACTTTCCCGGGGCCTTCGTTCGGACGGATCATCAATTGCTGGTTCGCCGTTACGTTCGCCGAGGAGCCTTCCACGTTTCCCGATACCCGGACCGTGCCTTCGGCGACCGCGAGAGTCGTTCCTTCGGAGGATTTCTGAATAAGGAATTCGGTTCCGTGAACCTCGTATTCGGTGCCTTCGGCCAGAATGATGATGGATTCGTCTTCGTCCAGCTTTTCAACTTTATAGGAAAGAGAGCCGGTGAGAATTTCGGTTCGCATCTCGAGTTTTGAATCGGCTCCGGTGAGTTTGAGAAAGCGCACCAGGGTGTCGCTGCCCAAAAGGGCGCTTCCTTTGCCGGCCATCTGTACTTGAGCCATCGCCCCTTCGGTGACTTTCAGGATGTCTCCGGGCGTCAGTTTCTCGCCGGGAGAGGCGGGAATGGTCTCTTCTCCGCGGATTACGTAAACCGGCCCCGAAACATGCGTAATGACGGCGGACGTTTTTTCCGGCAGAGGCGGCGCTTCCGCCGCTTTCGGTTCGGTCAATTTGCCGTATGCGAAGACTCCGCCGAGAGCCAGAAGGATTCCGATGACGGCGCCCAAAAGAACGCGAAGAATCGATTTCACGAGATCAGCCTCCGTGGGATTC
The DNA here is from genome assembly GCA_963666985.2 of Spirochaetia bacterium. GTDB lineage: Bacteria > Spirochaetota > Spirochaetia > DSM-2461 > DSM-2461 > UBA2779. The sequence goes on from CAXXIA010000001.1 coordinate 107,810, forward strand.
AAGACGGTTCATAATAAAACTGCGCAGGGATTCATCCAGGTCTCGTGTGCTGCGTTCCGCCAGAGCCAATAAACGGCTCCGATTATAAGGACCGTCGCTGAGAAGGACGGATTTCATTTCTCCGTTGGGAGTAACGGCTTTTTTCCACGTAATGGTGCGGGTTCCGGCCAATTTGTCGTAGCAGATTTGAAAACCTTCGAGCTTCCTGGAAAGATCGTACCACAGGATAAGCTCAAGATCGTCATCGACGAACCAGCGCCGAAGACCTTCGCCTTTGATCTGCTTGACGTTTTTCAATTCCTGGAGCATTACACAGAGTTTACAGCTTCGAAGAAGCTATTCCAACTCCGGAGAACAAGGTCTTCGGAAAAAAAGTGATTTCCCCTGCGGCTGATTATGAAAGGCTTCCGTTAAAAGAGAGGCCGCTCTTCGATTTTGAACAGCGGCCTCTCAGAACCCCCCGGGGTTCGTCATGCGGAGACAAGCTCAACGCAACTTTAAGATAGCTCTCAATACCTCTGCACGCAAGAGTGAATTGACGGATATCTTACGAAGATTTCACCAAAACCGATCTGAATCGTGTTTTAATAAAAAATTTTCATGTTCTTTTATGATTCGGCTTTTTCATGATGGAAACGACGATTAACGCCAGAAGCGCGATGATATAGGGAAATGTTTGTGACAGCGACGCCGGAAGCGCGGCCCAGCTTTGGACTCTTCCCGAGATAATTTCAATGAGTGAAAACAAATAGGCCATTCCCAGAATGCCTATGGGCTTTCGGAAGCCAAGCCAAATGAGCACCAGGGCCATCCAGCCTCTGCCCGAGCTTATTCCGGGAACGTAGGCTTCGATGCGAAATGTCAGAAACGCTCCGGATAAAGCGGCCGAGGCCGAGGAAAGGAGCAGGGCCGTCCCTTGAAGCCTCATCGGATGCAGGCCTCTTTCGGAAATGAACTCAGGTTTGTCTCCGACGGCGCGCAGGCGTCTTCCAAAGGCGGTTTCGCGCAAAACAAGAGCGGCCGATAGGGCGAGAGGAAGCATCATCCATGCCGTCCATTCCAATGACGCCGCGGAAACGCGGATATTCCCTTTATGTCCGTAAAGAGACTGCGAGATGAGGGAGTTTAGGGAAGGAACCAGAAGATTGATTCCCATTCCGGCGATGAAGAGATTGGAGCCGAGTCTCAGATGGACCGCGGCCAAAAGGATTCCGAGGATTGCTCCGGCGGCCGCGGCTCCCGATACGGCGAGAAACGGCGATGCACCGGCCGCGGCAAGAACGGCGGCCGTAAACGCTCCGGCGCCGATGCAGCCTTCCAGTGAGATATTTAAAACGCCGGCGCGTTCCGAAAAGAGTCCCCCCAAGGCTGCTATGACGAGGGGAACGGATGAGATTCCGACCGGCGCCGCTATATTCGAAATAAAGGCCGTCATAGCGTTACATCCGTTTGCCGGGCGCAGCCGGCTTTTTTTCGCCGTTTTTCTCGAATCAGGCCAAAACCGAAACGTGCCGTTACCAGAAGGAACACCACGGCCTGGACAACGCCTGAAAGAGAGTATGAGAATCCCGAATGCGTCATGGCCGCCTGTGTTCCGGCATAAAGCCAGGCATAGGCGAGGGCCGCAAGCGGCACGAACTCGGGACGGGAAGCGGCGATAAGGGCCACCGCCAGTCCGTTCCATCCCAGCCCGCCGGTGAATCCCTGCACGGCCTGGCCGCCGTCCATAAGGGCCGCCGCGCCGGCCAGACCGAAAAGTCCTCCGGATGCGGCCAGAGAGGCCGTTGCGATAACACCGGTACGCAAACCGCCGTATCGCGCGAATTGCTTGCTCTTTCCGCACAGGCGCCATTCGTATCCGATTCGGCTGTAGGTAAAGAACAAATAAGCGGCGGCCGCGATGAGAACGGCCCAGATCGCGGCGCTTCCCAGTCGGGAGGGGGGCAGCCAGGCCTTAAGTCCGTAAGCGTCGGGCAGGGGAGGGGCGGCGATTAAATAACTGTCCGCATCTTTCATCGGACCGCCGAGAAGCACCGCTTCGATCGGAAGGACGGCGGCCGAGACAAGGAAGGTGCTGATCATTTCATCGATATTCCGGCGGGCCTTAAGAAAACCTGAAAAGCCGCCGATTAAGGCGCCCGCGGCGACGGCGACGGCCGCCGCAAGGGAGACCGCCATGAATTTCGACGGATTCGGAAGCAGTATGGCCGTGGCGGCGGCCGCAAGTCCTCCGGCCAGGGCCTGGCCTTCGCCGCCGAGATTGAAGAATCCCGCCCGAAAGGCCAGGGCCGCCGCCGTACCGGCTAAAGTGAGGCGGGAAGCCGACGCGAGGAAATCCCCCAAAACAAGGGAATTGCGGACAGGTCCGGTGAGTATCCATAACATCGCACGGCCGGGAGTGTCCGAGAGTCCGGCCGTTATGGCGGTAATAATGCCAAGCGCGGCAAATAAAGCGGCCGCCGGTGAAAAGACGGAGCGCAATCGCTTCATCCCGCCTTCCTTCCCGCAATCAGATGGGCCGCGTCGAGACGGTTCCACGAAGCGGTGGAAAAAACGGAGGACAGCCTTCCTCCGGAGAGCACGGCCATACGGCCGGAGAGCTCCAGAGCTTCATCGAGATCCGATGTGAGAAGCAGAACGGCGGAACCCGTCCGGGATAATTCCCGAATACGGCCGTGTATGTTCCTTCGGCTTATTTCGTCCAATCCCCGTGTCGGATCGGCAAGAACGACCAAGCGGGAACCGGAACGTAATTCACGCTGCAGAATGACTTTCTGAATGTTTCCTCCGGAGAGTTCTTCAAGCTTTTGATCCGGTTTTCCGGCGATGTTTCCCGAACGTCGCCGCTCTTCGGTCCAGTCGCGGATTCGGTCCGGCTGAAGCAGTCCGTGTACGGCAAGAGTCCGCGATTCGAGCACCATCATGTTTTCCGCCATCGTTGAAGACGGACTTGCTCCTTTGCCGAAGGTATCCGAGGGAACATAGCGAAGTCCTTCTTTCCGCAGATTCGAGATTCCGGCGGGTGATTGTTTGCCGAATGTTTTCCCGTTTATGGTCAATTCGCCGGAAGTCGGCGCGAGCTCTCCCGTAATCACCTCTTCGAGCCGGTCCATTCCCCCTTCATGGATTCCGGTAACGGCGAGGATTTCCCCGGGATTCAAATCAAAACTGATCTTTTTCAGCACTTCTCTGCCGGCGATGTTCAAGGATAAATCCCGAAGCGAAAGCGTCGGAGGCGAGGCGGCCGCCTTTATGGGCGTTTCTTTTTTTGCCGATTCGGAAATTTCGGCCGTATCCGCCGCCGAACCGGCTTTTGCCTGCAGGCGGTACGGTTTTGATCCGGCCGATTCCTTTGTAACCGTGCCCGCCGAGTCGCCGAACATGGCCCTCATCACCTCGTTTCGCGAAAGATGGGCGACCGGTGCGTTCAGCACGGCTTTTCCATGGCGCAGCACCGTTACCTCGTCCGCGGTTCTCAACACATCTTCAATGCGGTGAGTCACAAGAAGAACGGCCTTGCCGTCGGTCTTCAGCCGGTCGATCAGATCGAAAAACTCTTCGGATCGTCCTTCTTCCCATGCGGAAGCCGGTTCGTCCAAAATCAGAATTTCCGGATGAAACATCAGGGCGGCGGCCATCTGCGCTCTCTGGAGGGCGGCCGCGTCCGTTCGGGATACGGACTGACGGGGATTGAGTTCGCCCAGATTCCACTCTTCGATCACCGCCGTGAAGCGCTCGGTCCATTTCGATCGGCCGACAAAGATCTTCTCACGGCCCAGGACGGCGGCTTCCCAGAGTTCCAGGGATTTCGGCCAAATGCTTCTCTGTCTGACCAGACCGATCCCGTCAATCAGGCCCATACGGCCCTTTGTTCGTGCCTCCAGGTCGATTTCCTTTTCCCTGAAGAACAGCCGGCCGGAATCGGGACGCGTTACTCCGGCCAAAATATGACCGAGAGTTGTTTTTCCCGCGCCGTTTTCACCCACAAGAGCATGAACGGAGCCCGCGGAGAGATTCAGAGACACATCCCTGCAGGCTCGCGTCCCCGATGAAGGCCATGTATGACCGACATCTCTTAACCGTGCAAGGAATTCAGCCATCGAGGACACTGAGGTCCAATTCGCCGCCGCGCATCTTTTCCAGAATGGCGTTCATGGAGCTCAAGATTTCTTCCGGAATGTGTCTGCGGATGTTTTTCCCGTCCATCGGGAAATCGACATAGCCTTCCCGAACACCGACGAAGGTCGATTTCCCCATTTCCAATTCGCCTTTCAGCCAGAGCGAGGTCCATTCTTCGGCGGCGCGTTCCTGATGAACCACGGCGCTTGCCAGAACCACTCCGGGAGCCTCGTCCGTTCCATCCGAATCAAACCAGAGAACATAAGCATCGGCTTCCTTGGCGGCCGCAATAACTCCCTGGTTGCCGCCGCCGGCAATGGTGAGGATTAAATTGACACCTTCGGAATACAGTCCCGAGGCCAGTTCGCGGGCTTTTCCCGCATCGTACCAGTTTCCCAGCACGCGGAATTCCAGCTTGATGTTCGGATCCACGGCCTGCAGACCGATTTCAAACCCCGGCCGGATTTCTTTTTCCATTTGCGGATATTCCTGACCGACGATGATTCCCACGCTCGGGGGAGTCTCATTCTCGCCGAAATCTCCCGAAACCGTCGCCAGCGCGGCGAAATACCCGATGAGGAAGGCCTGTTCTCTGTGATCGTAGCGGACTTCCGCGACCGACGGTCCGCCAAGGCCCGATCCGTCCAGAACCAGGAATTCCTGATTTGGATAGGATTCGGCCGCTTTCGCGCAGATTTCACTCATAGCCGGATTGGAGGTTACGATGAGTTCGTAAAGATTTTCCGAAGCCAGAGCCGCGATCTGATTGTACCAAGCGGCCTGATCAACACCGCCTTCAACGGTTTTTACTTCAATACCGGCCGCTTCGGCCGCTTTTTTCACCCCAGTGTCCATCATTGTGTAAGTGGGGCTGCCCTCCAGAACTCCCGGTACGAAAACGGCGATGGCGCGGGTTTGTTCTTCTTTTCCGCCGCAGGATATGAACGAAAGACTTATAAGGAATAACACGGAAAATGTGAGTCGATTGAATCTGTTACGCATGTCTCTTCTCCCAATTGAGCCGACTCTTGGGAGGGAATTCACGGAAAGGACCCCATACGGACGGATATCCGCATCGGTGTGCCCTCTCTCTCATCCAGACTCACACTGTCGGTTTCGGAATTACACCGAATCCCCCGGGCCTTCGGTCCAAAGACAAACGCACTGCGTTCACCTGCGGACACCGCTCGGATTGCGGACTTTTACCGCCGGTCGGGAATAAATCCCTCCCTCGAGAAAGCGTGAAATAAAGATAATACCGCGAATTGAAGAGCGTCAAGAGAAGTTCCTTGGCGAAGTGTGCTACAATTTAACAAGCTTTTGTTTCGGATCGATGTTTTTTTTATCCGAAAGTATAAGGAAGGTATTTATGATTTTAAATAAAAGACTGAGCATCTGTATTTTGCTGTTCACTCTTCTTGCCGCGGGAGTGTTCGCTCAGTATCAGCCGATAGACGATGAAGCGGCCAACGCTTTCAGCGTTTCGATGCAGGCCTATTTATACGGAACCATGATGTGCGCTTTCGGCCAAAATCCTCCGGGGGCTGAATTGGAGCAGACCGACAGTGAGGTTTCCATTATATTCGACGAACTCAATTTGGCGGCTCTGGGCGTTGAAGACGAAGACGGCTACACCGCGATAAGCGGTAAGGTTACCACTTCGGAAACCGACGGCGGATCGAACATGACGGCCGATCTCACTTTATCCGGGGGGCCGATTAAATCGCTGCGTTGGTCCGTTGAGAATTACGATATGACAAGTGAAGCCGGAGACGAAGTGGAGTTTATTATCGTTGCCGACGGAAAGCGCTTCAGGATGTCAACCGGTGATTTCGAATAGGAATTCCGGAGACGGGTTTGACATGCGGCGGTTTCAAAACCGAAGCCTTTTAAAAGAATCCTGAAGAATCGCGGCCTCCGGACGCGCATAAATTTTACCGATTCCTGAAATTGCCTCACCGGAGAATATTGACCCCGTAGACGACGAAATCGTATAGTCAATTACGCAAACGTGATTCCAAAGAGGCTCTTTCAAAAATATCCCTTAGGCCCGCGGTGTTCGAAATGTTCACACGGTTCCTGCCCGGGTCTCCGCCGTTTTGAGGATTCAATTCCGAACGGCCGAATTGCGCGGAGGTTCGGCGGGGTGTATTTTGAACGAGTCTCCGGAAACAATTGATTGGAGTGACGATACCTAAATGAGTTTCGCCAAGCCCACCTCCCTCGGGATTATCGCCTGTCCGGGAGGAGATTCCTTCGCCGATGAAATCGTCGCCCATCTGAAAACCATTTATCAGAGGCGCTTCGAGAAGAAGGCCCAGTTTATTTCCCGATTGTACGGTTTTGAGGCCGAAGAGACTTTTCGAAGTCTCAATATGGCCGACGATCTGATGAGTCATCGGGTGTCCGCCGTCGGTCCCGCCGACGCTTATCGGTTTCCTTCTTTTAAAATCCCGTGCAAGTATACCCGCTTCGCCAACGGAGAAATAAAAACGGAAATCATGCGAAGCGTCCGCGGTATGGATCTCTATATTGTTCAGGATATCGCGAACGAAACACCGGTCCGACTGGGGGATGAAAAAAGGATTCTCTCGGTTAATGATCATCTTATGACGCTGATGACCGCTATCGACGCGGCTCATCAGGCGGGCGCCCGCCGAGTTTCTTTAGTGCTTCCGACCTATCCCTACAGCCGTCAGCATAAGAAAAAGGGAAGAGAGGGCCTAACGGCTTCCATGCTCGGACGGATGTTTGAGAACATGGAAGTGGCGCGAATAATCACTTTGGACATTCACTCACGTGAAATCCAGCATACATTCAAAAGTCTGAGTCTGGAAAATCTTCACGCTTCTTATCAGATTCTGCTGACCGCGTCGTCGTTTCTGGATTTGGTGAATGAAGACCTTGTCGTGGTTTCACCGGATACCGGCGCCATCGATCGGAATAAATTTTATGCCGACAGTCTGCGCAAGCCCCTGGCTCTCCTTTATAAAGAACGGGATTACTCGCGGGCTTCGCAGAACGCGGCGGATTCCAACATCACCAGTGCCAGGCTGCTCGGGGACGTGGAGGGCAAGACCGTTTTTATGGCGGACGATATGCTGGGTACCGGCGGTACTTTGATAAAGGCCATGAAGCTCATACGGGATATGGGAGCGAAAAAGATCATCTGCAGCGTTTCCCTCCCGTTATTCTCCGGAGGCGCTCAGGCTCACTTCGACAAGGCCTACCAAGAGGGATTGTTCGACTGTGTCATCGGGACAAATGCCGTTTCCCTGCCCGATTCCATTCTGGAAAGACCCTGGTATCGAAGCGCCAACGTTACAAATCTGTTCGCCAGAGCCATCAGCCGCGTGCATCATAATCGTTCCGTCTCTCCTCTTTTGGACAACAGCAAGATGATTCAGCGTATGCTGGCGAAAAAAAGCCGGATTCTTCAGCATGATCTTTTTCCGGATGCGAATCCGGTTTCCAATTGGAGCGCCGGTAAAGATCCCGATGACGAGACCGGTACGGAATAACGGTTCGCGGACCACTTCCGCCTGAAGTGAGCTTCTCGGCCGCGTACCGTTTCATTCCTTCCGGGAGGAATACGTAATGATTTTGGCGGTAGACCTCGGAACGGGTTCGCTTAAGGCGGGGCTTCTCACTCCCGACGGACGGCTGGAAAGTCGCGTGCGGATTCCTTACGAGCGCCCATTGCTGCCGGGCGCGGCTCCTTCGGCGGAATTCGATCCTTATGAATGGGAAAGGGCCTTTCATAAGTCGCTCTCGCTTCTTCCTTCCGTAAAGCTTTCGGCCATGGCCGTCAGCGGAAACGGTCCGACTCTGGTTCCCTGCGACGGTCGGGGACGGCCGCTGGCCCGCACCGATCTTTGGCTGCAGTACAGGTCCATACGCTTGGACGAATGTCCCTCCTATTACCTTCCGAAGGCCGCCTGGCTGAATAAAAACGATCACGGCACCTGGGAAAAAACCCGGATGCTCCTTTCCTGTCCCGAATGGCTTCAGTATCGGCTGACCGGCCGCGCCGTTATGACGATTCCGCACGAAGGATTTCGCCGTTACGTTTGGGACGATCCTCAACTGACCGCTTACGGTCTGGATAAGTCGCTTTTCCCGGAAATAGTCATGATGGGAAGCCCTGCCGGCTCGGTGACTCCTCAGGCGTCGGCGGAAACGGGACTGCCCGAGGGGCTTCCCGTTGCGGCGGTGGGATCGGATTTCATGGCCGCGCTCTTGGGGTCGGGCATGAATGAACCCGGTATGGTCTGCGACAGGGCCGGTACCAGCGAGGGAATCAACTACTGTGCTAAAAAACCTTCCGGAGATCCGAGGCTTCGGGATTTACCGCATGTCGTGGAGGGACTTTGGAACGCGGCGGCCATCCTTTCGTCCACCGGAGCGGTTTTCGAATGGTACAGAAGACTCACGGGGCAGGAATCACGGCCTTATGAGGAAACGCTTGCCGAGGTGGAATCCGTGCCTCCGGGGCAGCCGGCGCCATTATTCTTCCCCGGCTCCCGCGGCGGCGCCCTTTGGGAATTCGACGGCGGAAGTTTTCATCGGCTTCAGCCCGGCCACGGAAAGGCCGAAATGGGGCGTGCCGTGATGGAGGCCATTGCGTTCGCCGTGCGCCGGGGCATCGAAATTCTTGAGAAAGCGGGTCTTCCCGTCGGTGAAATTCGTGTTACCGGCGGTCAGGCGCGCGGCGATGTCTGGAACCACATGAAGGCCGACATTATCGGGAGGCCTCTGTTTGTTCCCAGAATCGAAGATGCCGAACTGGCCGGAGGGGCCGCCTGCGCGGCGGCGGCGCTGGGAAGGGGAGAGAGCCCCCTGGAAACGGCGAAAATCTATGTGGGAATGCGAACAAGAGTGGAACCGAGAGAACGGACAAGATCTCTTTACGATGAGGCCTATGCACGCTATCGCGCCGCCTTCGAATCGCTTCCGTATTTATCGGCATGATCTTTGCATGGAACCGGTTGACATAAAAGGCGCGCCGCGGATATCATCACCTCCGCTTGCGTGCCTCTGTAGCTCAGTCGGTAGAGCACAGCCATGGTAAGGCTGGGGTCATCGGTTCAAGTCCGATCGGAGGCTTCCTCCATCCCGCCAGTCTTCGGGCCGGTGGGATCTTTTTTGTAAGGGAGTGAGTTGTTATGGCGAAAGCGAAAAAGGGAGCCGTCGAAAAGATTGCTCTGCAATGCAGCGAATGCGGCAGGAAAAATTATACCACATCAAAAAACCGGCGAAACATCCAGGGAAAAATGGAGTTTAAGAAGTATTGTAAGTGGGATAAGAAAGTGACGCTTCACAAGGAAGCGAAAATCAAATAAGAAACCGATCGACCCGAGGCGTTACCGGTCTTGATTTCGCGCCTTTCGGCGATATGGTTGATCCCCCTAGGCCAGTAGCTCCAATGGTAGAGCGCCGGTCTCCAAAACCGGATGTTGCAGGTTCGAGTCCTGCCTGGCCTGCAAAGCCCCTGAATGAGGTGATGAGATTATGAAAAAGATCAAAGCTTTCATTATGGAGAGTTACGGAGAACTGAAGAAGGTCGTATGGCCCGGCAAGGAATCCGTTATGTCTTCGGCCAAAGTGGTTATTATTTCCACCATCGTATTCGCCTTATTCTTCGGATTCGTCGATTTCCTTCTTTCTCAGGGACTCGTCGGACTGTTTAACGTTCTTTAAGGCGGTCGTTATGGCTAAGGGCTGGTACGTCCTGCATACCTTCACGGGACATGAAAACAAAGTGGAGAAATTTATCCGCTTGATGATGGCCGACGGTACGCTTGGGGATTCCGTTCTCGACGTTAAGGTGCCTTCCGAGGAAGTTACCGAAGTTCGTAACGGTAAGAAAAGAACGGTTAATAAAAAATTTCTTCCCGGATATATTCTGGTGGAAATGGACCTTCCCGAAAGGGGATGGAAAATTCCCTGCAGCGCAATCCGTAAAATCCAAGGTGTTACCGGATTTGTAGGCACCGGCCAGAATTCCAAGCCTCAGCCTATTTCGGCGGACGAGGCTAAAACCATCCTTCAAAAAACCGGAGCCATTAAGGCCGAGCGCCGTGTTCAGATTAAGCAGGATTTTCAGGTCGGTGAAGAAGTTCGGATTATCGACGGTCCCTTCGAGTCTTTTAAGGGAACCATCGAGGTTGTGAATCAGGAAAAAGGAAAACTCCGCGTTATGGTCGGAATTTTCGGTCGGTCCACGCCGGTTGAAGTGAGCTTCAATCAGGTGGACCGCAGTTAACGCTGAAATCGCGTCGGCCGCATAATGCGGCCTTCCGCGTTTCAATAAAAGAAGAGCGGCGGACTTAATGACCGTCCTCTCCATTTCGGGAGTCGCATGAATGCATGCGACGTTTGTACCGCGATAGGAGGCCAGAAATGGCGAAAAAGAAAGTTACGGCGATGATCAAACTGCAGGTCCCCGCCGGCAAGGCTACTCCGGCGCCCCCGGTCGGTCCCGCTTTGGGCCCTCACGGTGTCAGCGCGCCGCAGTTCGTTCAACAGTTCAACGACAGGACGAAGAATCTGGAACCCGGACTCACTATCCCCGTCGTTATTTCGGTGTATGCCGATCGAAGTTTTACCTTTGAGACCAAAACTCCCCCGGCGGCGGTTCTGATTAAAAAAGCCTGCGGTTTGGATCGGGGTTCGGCCGAACCTCATAAGGAAAAGGTCGCGAAGATTACCCGCGGTCAGCTCAAACAGATCGCCGAGACGAAAATGCAGGACCTGAACGCCAACGACATCGACGCGGCGATTAAAATCATCGCCGGTACGGCCCGAAGCATGGGCGTTACGGTGGAGGGCTAAAAGGGATGAAACACGGAAAGAAATACCGGGAAGCCGCCGGCAAGCTTGACTCCGCCAAGTCCTACGGAATTGACGAAGGTCTTGAACTTGTAAAATCCATGGCGTTTGCCAAGTTCGACGAAACCGTCGAAGTATCGGTGAATCTGAACATTAAGAAAAGCCATTCCATACGGGATACTTTTGTTCTTCCTTATCAGTTCGCCGGTGAGAAAAAAGTGCTGGTTTTCGCGAAAGGCGATAAGGCCAGGGAGGCCGAAGAAGCCGGAGCGGCTTTCGTCGGCGCCGAAGATCTGGTGGAAAAGATTAAGGGCGGCTGGCTTGATTTCGATATCTGCGTCGCCACTCCGGATATGATGCGTGAGGTTGGTAAGCTCGGTCCGATTTTGGGTCGGCGGGGCTTGATGCCCAACCCGAAAACACGAACCGTTACGATGGACGTTAAGGGCGCCGTCGCCGAGCTGAAGCAGGGGCGAATCGAATTTCGGGCCGATAAGGGCGGAGTTGTGCATTTGGCCGTCGGGAAGGTGTCCATGGATAAGGACCAGCTTAAGGCTAATGTGAAGACTTTCGTGGATGAGCTTGCCAAGAAGCGTCCCTCCGATGTGAAGGGCGATTTTATTAAGTCGGCCTGCGTGTCGTCCACCATGGGCCCCGGCGTAAAGCTGCAGGTTCAGGAATAGGGGGATTGAGAAATGGCTGAAGTTAACGTGCAGCAATATAAAATTGACGCCGTCGCCGAACTGAAGGACGGTCTGGAAAAAACCCGAAGCTTTATTTTCGCCGATTACCGCGGTCTTACCGTGGAGCAGATTTCCGAGCTTCGGGGTTCCCTCAGAGAAGCCGGCGCCGAATTCCATGTCGTTAAGAATAATTTTGCCAAGATTGCCTTTAAACAGATGGACCACGAAGACGTGGCTCCCTATCTGGTCGGGCCGACGGCCATCGCGTATTGCGGCGATGAAGCGGGTCCCGTGGCGAAGGCCATACTTAAGTTAAGCAAGGAAATGCCTGTTGAGCTGAAAGGCGGTCTGCTTGACGGTGAAGTTTATAATGCCGAGGCGGTTGAAGCCTTCAGTAAGCTTCCTTCGAAATTGGAACTTATTCAGATGCTCATGGGAACCATGAATGCTCCTTTGCAGAACATGGTCTTTGTGCTTAACGGTGTTACGACGAAGTTGGTTCGTACATTGGATGCCGTCAGGGAACAGAAGGCGGCTCAGTAGCCGAAAATCCGGGAATTGCCCGCATTTTTACATCAGGCCGCATGCGGCCGCTTATAAAAATGCCGGTTGTTTCTCTGATTGGCGGATTGAATGGGTAAAGGGCGAATACGGTCGGAATGTTGTTTCGATTTATTCGCTTAAAATAGGATGAACCGCCGGGAACGGCGGAAATCCGTAAAAAGAGCGGCGTCAGTCTTCTGGGGTTGTCTGCTGTCGCCGTCGTTAACTAATATATAAGGAGAAGATAATATGACTACCGAAGAAATCTTGGATGCCATTGCAGGCATGACTGTTCTTGAAGTTTCCGAATTGGTTAAGGCCATGGAAGAGAAGTTCGGCGTTACTGCCGCCGCTCCCGTAGCCGTGGCCGCCGGTCCCGTAGCCGGTGCCGCTCCCGCTGAGAGCGAAGCCGAAGAGCAAACCGAATTCGACGTTGTTCTTGCGGGTTTCGGAGACGGCAAGAAAATCGGCGTTATTAAAGAGGTCCGCGCCATTACCGGTTTGGGTCTTAAGGAAGCCAAGGAACTCGTTGAAGGCGACAAGGGTGTCGTGAAGGAAGGCGTCTCGAAGGATGAGGCCGCCTCCATCAAGGAGAAGCTTGAAGCTGCCGGCGCTACCGTTGAGGTTAAGTAATCGCCCTGCGATTGCGGCCGTTTGTTATTAGTATTCTCAAAAGACCACCGGGGTTGTAGAACCCTCGGTGGTTTTGTGTCTGGGAACTCGTTCCCGATTTATAGGGGGGTATAAATGTTCGAGAGATCAGAGAATGACGGCCGTGAGTTTATCGGCCACGGATATGACGAAGTTATCCAGCTCCCGGATCTTATAGACGTTCAGCTTTCGTCATACGAGAAATTCCTCCAGCGCGACGCTCTGATGTCAGGCGGAGAACTGAAAAAACAGGGGCTGGAAGAGGTCTTTCAAAGCGTTTTCCCCATTGAAAGCGCAAACAACGAACTGGTGCTCGATTATGAGTACTATACCCTCGATTTTGATGCGGTCAAGCTGAATCAGGCCGAATGCAAGCGCAAAGGGCTCACGTTCGGCGTTCCTATAAAAGCCAGGGTGAATCTGGTTTTTCAGGCAACCGGAGAGATACGTCAAAAAGACATTTACATGGGCGATTTGCCCCTGATGACCAATAGAGGAACATTTATCATCAACGGCGCCGAGCGCGTGGTGGTCAGTCAGATTCACCGAAGCCCCGGAGTGATTTTTTCCGAGGAAAAAGGTGTCTATAATTCCCGCATTATCCCTTATCGCGGATCTTGGCTCGAATTTGAGATTGATTCCAAGAAAGAATACATTTACGCGAAAATCGACAGGAAAAAGAAAATTCTGGGAACGATTTTCCTTCGGGCCCTTGGATTCGATACCCGCGAGAAGATTATCGATATTTTCTACGAAAAAAAGAAAGTAAAGCTTCAGGCGAAACGCGAGAAAAACGAGGAGCTTGTCGGATCCATCTTAGCCGAAGCGGTCTGGCTGGATTTGGAAAATGGTGAGAAAAAGAAGCTCTATCGGGCCGCGGACAAACTTCATCCGCATGATTTGGACGAACTCCTTCAGGCCGGCGTAAAGAGTCTGAGCATCATCGACATGGATCATGAGAATTCTCTTCATTCCGATATGATCCTGGCCTGTTTCGACCGTGAAGAGACACGGTTCAATAAAGACGATCCCAATCAGGACGAACCGACCAAAGAAGATGCTTTGGCCGCCGTATACAGCGTTCTGATGCCCGGTGAGCCCATCACTCTGGAAGCCGCCGAACGGGATTTGGGATCCATGTTCTTTTCTCCCCGTCGGTACGACCTTGGCAGAGTCGGCCGCTATAAACTGAATAAGAAATTTGATCAGGATGAAGCCATCGACGATTTGGTCCTGAATAAGCAGGACATCGTTCTGACGATGAAGTATCTGATTTCCGTATTTATCGGCGAAAAGCAGGTGGATGATATCGATCATCTCGGAAATCGCCGCGTCCGTTCGGTCGGCGAGCTTTTGGGCAACTCCCTTAAAACGGCCTTCAGCCGCATGGAGCGCATCGCCAAGGAACGGATGAGTCTGAAAGAAATAGAAACGCTTAAGCCTCAGGATCTTGTTTCCATCAAACCCATCGTGGCGGCTATCAAGGAGTTCTTCGGGTCCAGTCAGCTCTCGCAGTTCATGGATCAGGTTAATCCGCTTTCGGAGCTGACTCATAAAAGAAGGCTGAATGCGCTCGGTCCCGGCGGTCTTTCGCGGGATAGGGCCGGTTTTGAGGTTCGGGACGTCCACTATACCCATTACGGAAGAATGTGCCCCATCGAAACTCCCGAAGGTCCGAATATCGGGCTGATTGTTTCTCTGGCAAACTATACCCGGATTAATGACTACGGTTTCTTGGAAACGCCTTATAGAAAAGTCGTCGACGGAAAGGCCACCCGTGATGTCGAATACCTTTCGGCCATGGATGAAGAGAAATTTTTCATCGCCCAGGCAAGTGCCGTTCTCGACGAAGAAGGCCGCTTTAAGGAAAAGCTTGTTTCGGTACACCGGAACGGAGACTATACCGTCAGGAATCCGTCCGACATCAAATATATGGATGTTTCTCCCCGGCAGATTATCTCCACGGCCGCTTCTCTTATTCCTTTCCTGGAACATGACGATGCAAACCGGGCTTTGATGGGCTGCAACATGCAGCGTCAGGCGGTTCCTCTGCTTTTCCCTGAAGCGCCTATCGTGGGTACCGGTATGGAAGGAAAGGCCGCCTACGATTCGGGGGTTTTGGTTAAAGCCGTGAACGAGGGAACCATCTCTTATGTTTCCTCAACGCGAATCGACGTAACCCGTACCGATGGGAATGTCGATTCCTACGATTTGGTTAAGTACCAGAGAACGAACCAGGATACCTGTTTTAACCAGCGCCCGCTCGCTAAATTCGGCACTAAAGTGAAAGCCGGAGACGTTCTGGCGGACGGCCCGTCGACACGGTCCGGGGAATTGGCCTTGGGAAGGAACCTTCTTGTCGGTTTCGTGCCGTGGAACGGATACAATTTCGAGGATGCGGTTCTTATTTCCGAAAAAGTGGTGAAAGAGGACTACTACACCTCGATTCACATTAAAGAATTCGTTACCGAGGTGAGGGAAACGAAGCTCGGTCCCGAAAAGCTCACCCGAGACATCCCCAACATGGCGGAAAAGTCTTTGGAACATCTGGATGCCGAGGGAATCGTTCGTATCGGCGCCACGGTGAAATCCGGTTCCATTCTCGTTGGAAAGGTAACACCCAAGAGCGAGACCGAAACCACCCCTGAGTTTAAACTCCTGAATTCAATCTTCGGCGAGAAAGCGAAGGAAGTCCGGGATACATCCCTGAAACTGCCCCACGGCGTCGGCGGAACCGTCATCGACGTTCAGCGGCTCAAGCGCAGCGAAGGCGACGATTTGAATCCCGGCGTGGATGAAGTGGTGAAGGTCCTCATCGCCACCAAGCGCAAGCTGAAAGAAGGCGACAAAATGGCCGGCCGTCACGGAAATAAGGGTGTTGTCGCCCGAGTTCTTCCCGAAGAAGACATGCCGTACACGGAAGACGGACAGCCGCTGGATGTCTGTCTGAATCCTCTGGGTGTTCCTTCCCGTATGAACATCGGACAGATCATGGAAACCATGCTCGGCATGGCCGGTGCGAAGCTCGGGAAAATGTACGAGACGCCTGTGTTTCAGTCGGCTTCCACGGACGACATCAGCGACGAACTCGAAAAGGCCGGACTGCACAGAGCTTCCAAGATGGTTCTTCACGACGGCTTAACCGGTGTTCCTTTCGTTAATCCGGTTTTCGTAGGCTACATGTACTACCTGAAGCTTCACCATTTGGTTGACGATAAAATGCATGCCCGCTCCACCGGACCTTATTCTTTGGTTACTCAGCAGCCGCTCGGCGGAAAGGCTCAGTTCGGCGGGCAGAGGCTCGGTGAAATGGAAGTGTGGGCCCTGGAAGCGTACGGCGCGGCCAACACTCTTCAGGAGCTCATGACCATCAAGTCCGACGATATGACCGGCCGTGCGAGGATTTACGAAAGTATCGTGAAGGGGGAGCCGGCCATGAGCCCCGGGATACCGGAGTCTTTCAATGTTTTGGTTCAGGAATTGCGGGGATTGGCCCTTGATGTTCGAATATTCGATTCCAAGGGCAAACAGCTGCCGTTCACCGAACGCGATGAGGAACTGCTTAATCGCCAAGGCGGCAGGTTCTAGGAGGAAGGGATGAAAGAAATACAGGATTTCGACAGCCTGATGATCAAACTGGCCTCCCCGGAGCAAATCCGGGCGTGGTCGTACGGCGAAGTCAAGAAACCCGAAACCATCAATTATCGCACCCTTCGTCCCGAAAAGGACGGATTGTTCTGCGAACGTATATTCGGTACCACCAAGGAATGGGAGTGCTACTGCGGCAAGTTTAAGTCGATTCGCTATAAGGGCGTAATCTGCGATCGCTGCGGCGTTGAGGTTACCCACTTTAAGGTACGCCGGGAACGCATGGGGCACATCGAACTGGCCTCTCCTGTTTCCCATATCTGGTATTACCGTTCCGTTCCTTCCCGTATGGGGCTTTTGCTGGATTTGTCCATCGCCGCCTTAAGAAGCATCCTGTATTACGAAAAGTACGTTGTTATCGAGCCGGGTGATACCGAGCTGAAGATGATGCAGCTTCTTACCGAAGAGGAATTCGCCGAGGCCCGCGAACGCTTCGGAATGAGTTTTACCGCCGGTATCGGCGCCGAAGCCGTCCGTACTCTTCTGGAAAATCTGGATTTGGACGCTTTGAGCGCGGAACTCCGTACCATCATGGCGGAGAAAAGTTCCAAGGCTGACAAAAGACTCTTAAAGCGCATTGAAATCGTCGAGAATTTCCGGGACTCAGGGAATAGGGCCGAGTGGATGATTCTCGATGTTATTCCCGTTATTCCTCCGGAACTGCGGCCCATGGTGCAGCTGGACGGCGGACGCTTCGCCACCAGCGACTTGAACGACCTTTATCGCCGCGTCATCAATCGAAACAACCGTCTCAAGAGGCTGATGTCCCTGAACGCTCCGGATATCATTATCCGCAACGAAAAGAGAATGCTTCAGGAAGCCGTGGACGCTCTTTTCGACAACACCAAGAAAAAGAAAGTGGTGAAAGGCGCTTCCAACCGCCCGCTGAAGTCCCTCTCCGATCTTCTGAAAGGAAAACAGGGACGGTTCCGGCAGAACCTCTTGGGTAAGCGCGTCGACTATTCGGGCCGTTCGGTAATCGTCGTCGGACCCAAACTGAAACTTCATCAATGCGGACTGCCGACGAAAATGGCCTTGGAACTCTACAAGCCCTTTATTATGAAGAAGCTTGTGGAGAAGGATGTGGTCTACAACATCAAAAAGGCCAAAACCTTGGTGGAACAGGAAACCCCCGAAGTCTGGTCCGTTCTGGACGAGGTTGTCCGGGAACACCCCGTGCTTCTTAACCGCGCACCAACTCTTCACCGGCTTGGAATTCAGGCCTTCGAGCCCGTTCTCGTGGAAGGAAAGGCCATTCAGCTTCATCCTCTTGTGTGCCATGCGTACAACGCCGACTTCGACGGCGATCAGATGGCCGTTCACGTGCCCCTTACTCAAGCCGCGCAGATTGAGTGCTGGACCCTGATGCTGGCCGATACCAACCTTTTGAACCCGGCCAACGGTCAGCCGGTTGTTTTCCCCTCCCAGGACATGGTTATGGGGCTCTATTCGTTGACCAAAGACAGACCCGGAGCCAAGGGCGACGGTCATTATTTTTCTTCTCAGGAAGAAGTTATGATGGCCATCGATGTCGAAGCCGTGTCGTACAACGCCCCGATTAAGGTTAAAACGGATGAAGGGTGGCTTGAAACTACGGCCGGCAGAATCGTCTTCAACGACCGACTGCCCGAAGGCGTCGCTTACGTGAATGAAACCTTGAGCGACAAGGGCATCCGAAATCTTGTTATGAAATCGTTCAAAGAGTACGGCAACGCCATAACCGTTACTCTTCTCGATACCCTTAAGGACATCGGCTTCGAATACGCCACCAAGATGGGAACCACCATCGGCATGGACGATATTCTCGTACCCGATGAAAAGAAGGGGCTCATTGCCGCGGCCAATGCCGAGGTTGATAAAATCCAAACCCAGTATCGGGACGGACACATCACTTCTGAGGAACGCTACAACCGCGTCGTCGAGGTGTGGGGCAAGACCAACGAGGAGCTGGCCAACGTGATGATGAATCACCTGAGAAACGATCAGGCGGGATTCAACAACGTTTACATGATGGCCGACTCGGGAGCGCGCGGTAGCCGGAATCAGATTCGGCAGCTTGCCGGTATGCGCGGTTTGATGGCCAAACCTTCCGGAGACATCATCGAGCTTCCCATCAGGTCGAACTTTAAGGAAGGCCTTTCGGTTATCGAGTTCTTTATTTCCACCAACGGTGCCCGTAAGGGATTGGCCGATACCGCATTGAAAACAGCCGACGCCGGTTATCTGACGCGGCGGCTCGTGGACATCGCCCAGGATGTCGTTGTGAACATGGACGACTGCGGAACCATCAACGGTATCGATATTTCCGCCTTGAAGGACGGAGAGGAAATCGTCGAATCCTTAAGCGACCGCATCGCGGGCCGCTTTACTCTTGAACGGGTAAAGCATCCCATCACCGGGGAAATTTTGGTGGATGTGAACCAGGAGATTACCGATGAGATCGCTCAGGAAATAGAAGAGTTGGGAATCGAAAAAGTCCGTGTGCGAACCGTGTTAACCTGTGAGGCTCAGCACGGCGTCTGCATGAAGTGTTACGGACGCAACCTGGCCACGCACAGACCGGCGGATATCGGCGAGGCGGTGGGAATCATCGCGGCTCAATCCATCGGACAGCCGGGAACGCAGTTGACCATGCGGACTTTCCACGTCGGCGGTACCGCAAGCACGGTGGCCGAGGAAAACAGGGTTGCCAAGCATTACCCGCTTTTGGTGCGTGAAATCCAGGGAACCTCCGTGCCTCTGGAAAACGGACGTCAGCTCTTTACGCGAAAAGGCTACATCATTGTGTCGCGTCTCCTTGCTGAAATTCCTTTGAAGAGCGATGACGAGATTATTCCCGTCGACGGAGACAAGGTTATCAAAGGCGAGGCTGTTCTTAAGCGGAAAGCGAAAATCGTCAAAGCGGAAGAGAACGCCTTCGTTGTTATTCTGAAAGATAAAATCCTGCTGGTCGCTCAGGATGAAAAGCTGGAAATAAGGAACGGATCGACAATCCTTATCTCCGAAGGACATATCGCCGAGAAGGACGAGTCTTTGGCTCTTTTCGATCCGTTCAGCGAACCGATTATCGCCGAAATCGACGGAACGGTAAAATTCGAAGATATTATTCCGGGTGCGACTCTTCGCGAGGAAATGAACGAGGATACGGGAAACATTGAGAAGAAAATCACCGATGCTTCTACGGACACTCTTCAGCCGCGAATTACCATTGTCGATAAAAGCGGAGAAAATCCGCAGGATTACTACCTGCCGGAGAACTCTTATCTGAACGTTGAGAACGGTGTTGTCGTTAAAGCGGGTCAGACATTGGCTAAGATGCTTAAAGAGAGTCAGAAGACTCAAGACATTACCGGCGGTCTGCCGCGGGTCGGCGAGCTTTTTGAAGCCAGGCGTCCCAGAGACTCCGCCGTTCTTGCCCGTATCGGCGGAACCGTCGAATTCGGCGGCATCAATAAGGGTAAGCGGGTTATCGTTGTCCGTGATATCTATGATAATGAGACAAAGCATCTGGTTCCGATGGGACGGCATCTTCTGGTGCGGAACGGCGATCCCGTGGAAGCGGCGGAGCCTCTGTGCGACGGTCCCAGAGATCCCCACGATATTCTGGAGATTCTGGGCGAGAACGCGCTGCAGCAGTTCCTCGTGGACGAAGTCCAGGAGGTTTACAGAATGCAGGGCGTAAACATCAACGATAAGCACATCGGCGTTATCATCAGGCAGATGATGCGGAAGGTGGAGATTATCGATGTGGGAGATACGAATTTCATTTTCGGACAGCAGGTGGATAAATACCAGTTCCGCACGCAGAACGAGAAAGTCATGAGGGAAGGCGGGCAGCCTTCGGTGGCCAGACCTCTGCTTTTGGGGATTACGCGGGCATCTTTGAATATCGACAGCTGGATTTCCGCGGCCAGTTTTCAGGAAACCACCAGGGTGCTGACGAATGCCGCCATTGCGGGTGATGTGGACTCACTCCGAGGATTAAAGGAGAATGTGGTAATAGGCCATATTATCCCTGCGGGAACCGGTATGAAAAAGTATCGCGATCTGAAGCTCTTTACCAAGGATACCGAAGATCTGGATGCTCATGTCGCAAACATCCTGGAACAGCGGCGCAGAGAGGCGGAACTGCTGGCCGAGCAGGATTCCGCGAATCCCTCGGCCGTCCATGATTCCGCGGAGACGAAATATACGGAATAGGGGCTCGGTTCTTCGAAGTGTAGGGAAGATAAATCGCTGTCGACGAAGGATTAGGTTCATTTGTCGTTTTGATTTTCCATGGTCTTGACCTTTAGAGGGCAAACCGCTAAGATCTCCGTGCTTCGGGGACTTGAGCCGATAGCATAGCCGAACGGAAAACAGCAGTATCCGCTCGGAGATTTTGAGGAGTTGACGCATAAAATGCCGACGATCAACCAGTTAGTGAGAAAGGGACGAAAGTCTTCACTTAAGAAAACCAACTCACCGGCTCTGCAATCCTGCCCCCAGAAGAGGGGTGTGTGCACCCGCGTGATGACAATCACCCCGAAAAAGCCGAATTCCGCGCTCCGAAAAGTTGCGCGTGTTCGGCTGTCCAACGGAATAGAAGTAACCGCTTATATTCCGGGTGTCGGTCATAACCTTCAGGAACACTCCGTGGTGTGTATTCGCGGCGGCAGGGTGAAGGATCTTCCGGGTGTCCGGTATCATATTATTCGCGGTACCAAGGATACTCTCGGAGTCGATGGTCGGAAGCAGGGACGGTCCAAGTACGGGACCAAGAAACCTAAGGCTTAGGAAAGCGTATGTCCAGGAGAAGAGAAACACCTGTCCGGCCAGTTGATCCGGATTCGAGATACGGAAGCAAGGTTGTTGCGAAATTCGTTAATCGAATGATGATGGCCGGAAAGAAATCGGTCAGTTATCGAAATGTCTACGGTGCGATGAGCATTATCGGAGAAAAGTCCGGGAAAGAACCCCTTGAGGTGTTTCTTAAGGCCGTTGATAATGTTAAGCCGCTGGTGGAAGTAAAATCCCGCCGTGTCGGCGGATCGACCTATCAGGTTCCCATTGAGGTCCGTTCGGCAAGGAGCGAGGCTCTGGCGATGCGCTGGATTATCGCGGCGGCCCGCGGCCGAAGCGGACGGAGCATGAGCGAAAAGCTGGGCGCCGAATTGCTGGATGCGTTCAACTCCACGGGTGTCGCCTTTAAGAAAAAGGAAGATACCCATAGAATGGCGGAAGCCAATAAGGCCTTCAGTAATTACAAGTGGTAATTGCTTGAAGTCGATCCGGAGAGTTTTTAACTGATCCGGATTTATTTAAGGTACAACCCGAAACGCTTTAAACGGCGTTGAGGATTGCGCATTCGAGGGGTGAGTTGATCTCCCGAATGTTTGAGAACGGTCGATTTTGAATCGGCCGAACCCTCGCGGAATGCCCGCTTTTCTCGTGGAGAATTGCTGGGCCGCTTTCGGCCGAGGATGATCTTTCCGGATGATTGTTTGTTGGACGAACCGGGGTTTTAACTCCAGGCGAAGAACAGATGCAGTCGGCGGCAAGTCTTCTTCCTTTGCGGTACGTGTGAGGTGGAATCATGCGTCTGCGTCCGTTTGCGTTAATTCCGTAAAAAAATAGCTGTTGAGACGGTATCGGCTTCGTGTCGGTATCTTCGATCTTCAGGATCGTACCGTCAGCAGATATGGACAGTCTCCGGAAGCGGGACTGCTGAATCTATTTTCCATGTAGCCGTAGGAGGATATTCATGGCTAAGGAGAAATTTGAAAGGACGAAGCCGCATATCAATGTCGGTACTATCGGCCACGTAGATCATGGTAAGACCACCCTGACCGCCGCTATTACCATGTATAGCGCCGCGAAAAACGGTGGCAAGGTGATGAGTTACGAGGATATCGACAACGCTCCCGAAGAAAAAGAGCGCGGTATCACCATTAATACCCGTCACGTTGAGTATGAAACCGCCACTCGGCATTATGCTCACGTCGACTGCCCGGGACATGCGGACTATATCAAGAACATGATTACCGGTGCCGCTCAGATGGACGGTGCCGTTCTTTTGGTTGCCGCCGATTCCGGTCCTGAGCCCCAGACCAGAGAGCATATTCTTTTGGCCCATCAGGTCGGTGTTCCCAAGATGATCGTTTTCATGAACAAAATGGACCTTGCCGACCCCGAACTGGTCGACCTGGTTGAAATGGAAGTTCAGGAACTCTTGAGCGAGTACGGTTTCTCCGGAGACGAAACTCCCATTATTAAGGGTTCCGCGTTCGAGGCGATGACGAATATCGACGACGCCGAGAAAACAAAGTGCATTCAGGAACTTCTGGATGCCATGGACTCTTATTTCCCGATTCCCGAACGTGCTATTGATAAGCCGTTCCTGATGCCCATCGAAGACGTGTTCTCCATTTCCGGACGCGGTACCGTTGTTACCGGACGTGTTGAAGGCGGAATCATTCACGTCGGAGACGAGGTGGAAATCATCGGAATCAAAGAAACCCAGAAAACCACCTGTACCGGTGTTGAAATGTTCAACAAACTTCTTGATGAAGGTCAGGCCGGTGATAATATCGGTGCTCTTCTTCGCGGTATCGACAAGAAGGCCGTTGAGCGCGGTCAGGTTCTGGCCAAGCCCGGTTCCATTAAGCCTCATGCCAAGTTCAAGGCTGCCGTTTATGCCCTGACCAAGGAAGAGGGTGGCCGGCATAATCCGTTCTTCAGCGGTTATCGTCCCCAGTTCTATTTCCGGACGACCGATATCACCGGTACCGTAACCCTGCCCGAAGATAAGCAGATGGTTATGCCCGGCGACAATACGGCAATCACCGTTGAGCTGATTCACCCCATCGCCATGGATCCCGGCCTTAGGTTCGCTATCCGTGAAGGCGGCAGAACCGTTGCCTCCGGTCAGGTGACCGAGGTTACCGAATAAAAATTATCTGGAATTGAGTTGATCCCCGCCGGTTTTTAAAATCGGCGGGGAAGCTTATAGAGGAGCAAAGGCAATGGAGAAAATACGCGTCCGGCTCAGAGGCTTTGACGTTGAATTGATCGAGCAGAGTGCGCGGGCCATTGTGGATACAGTTCAGAAACAGGGCACCAAGGTTTCCGGACCTGTTCCCCTGCCGACGAAAATTAACAAGTACACCGTTCTCAAGTCGCCCTTCGTGAATAAAAAATCCCGCGAACAGTTCGAGATGCGCACTCACAAGAGGCTGATCGATATCCTTGAGCCAACCTCCGCTGTTATGGATGCCCTCATGAAGCTCGAGCTTCCCGCCGGTGTCGATGTGGAAATCAAGCAATAGGTCGGGACGGAGCAAGAAATATGATCGGATTGATCGGAAAAAAAGTGGGGATGACCCAAATCTTTGACGAAGACGGAACGCTGACGCCGGTTACCGTAATCGAGGTGGTACCCAATGTGGTTCTCGATCAGCGGGATGAAGAAAACCACGGCTACAGTGCCGTAGTACTCGGCGCGCTGGACAAAAAGGCCTCTCGCGTCTCAAAGCCAGTGGCCGGTCAGTTCAAAGAAGGGACCTCTCCGAAGAAGCATATCGTTGAATTTCGCGATTTTGGAAAAGATTGCGCGATCGGCGACTCCCTGGGCTTGGAACTTTTTAACGATTTGCGTTTTGTGGATGTCGTTGGAACTTCCAAGGGTAAGGGATATCAGGGCGTTATGAAACGCCATAATTTCGGTGGCGGTCGTGCGACGCACGGTTCCAAGTTTCATCGGGCGAACGGATCGACGGGAATGGCCGCTTGGCCTTCTAAGGTTATCAAGGGTACGAAAATGCCCGGCCGGATGGGCGGTGAGAAAAGTACCGTTCAGAACTTGAGAATCGTGAAGATCGACCAGGATAAGAACGTTATGCTCGTCAAAGGCGCCGTCCCCGGAAGCCGCGACAGTATCGTGATTGTCCGCCAGGCCAAGAAGCGGAAATAGGAGAATCGAGAATAATGGACAAGGCGGTCTATTCCAAAGAGGGCAAGGAGCTCCGGACCATCGAACTCGATGATTCAGTTTTCGCCCACGAAGTCAGTGAAGGCTGTATTTGGCATGCCATTCGAAATGAACTTGCCAATAAGCGGCAAGGAACCGCTAAAGTGAAAACCCGGCGTGAAGTAAAAGGCTCCACGGCGAAACCTTGGCGGCAGAAAGGCACGGGACGAGCCCGCGCCGGTCGTCGAAAAAGCCCTCTGTGGCGCGGCGGCGGTGTGATTTTCGGGCCTCATCCCAGAGATTATTCTTATACCTTGCCGAAGAAGATTAAACGGCTGGCCATGAAGAGCATACTCAGTCTGAAAGCCGGTGAAGAGACATTTCGCGTAATTGAGGATTTTTCTGTTGAGACCGGTAAAACGCGGGAGTTGGCGAGCATACTGAAGAACTTCCCCAATGAAGGACGAACAATCGTTATTCTTGGCGAAGATGACAACATGACCAAAAGAGCCGGCAATAACATAAAGGATTTATATTTCCTAACGTACAATAGGCTTAGAGCTCACGATCTCTACTACGGAAACAATATCCTCGTTCTTGAAGGCGCCGCGAAAAAGCTCGGCGAGTTTTACGGGGGTTAATTGTGGAAGCCAGAGATATCATCATCGAGCCGGTCCTGACGGAAAAATCGAACATGATGCGCGAAGGCGAAGTGAAAACCTATGTCTTTAAAGTGGCCAAAAATGCCAACAAAATCATGGTTATGCGCGCCGTAAAGGATCTATTTGATGTCAAGCCGACCGATTGCAGGATTATAAATGTCCACAGCAAAGTTCGGCATAACAGAGCTGTTTCACGAAACAGTTTTCGACGCGGCTTCGGCCGCACGGCCGCCTGGAAAAAGGCGATGGTTACCCTGGATAAAGGGCAGACCATCGATGTCTTTGAAGGCGCATAGGAGAGGGTAGAAGACCATGGGAGTAAAAACCTATAACCCGACAACACCCTCGCAGCGTTTCCATCAGAGCCTGGATAACGGCGATCTGGCGAAAAAGCGCCCGGAGAAATCACTCTCCAGAGGAATGTCGTCCCAGGCCGGACGCGGTGCAGGCGGTCGGATTTCCGTTCGGCGCCGAGGCGGGGGCCATAAGAGGAAATATCGGATCATCGATTTTAAGCGTGACAAATTCGGGATTCCCGGAAAGGTCGCCTACATCGAATACGATCCCAACCGCAGCGCCAACATTGCCCTGATTTATTACGCGGATGGAGAGAAGCGTTACATTCTTTGTCCCAAGGGACTGGATGTCGGTGCCGTCGTTATGAGCGGAGCACAAGCGCCTATTGAAGTGGGAAACAGCCTGCCGCTGGATTCCATCCCCGTCGGCCGAACCGTTCATGCGGTCGAACTGACCAAGGGTAAGGGCGCGCAATTGATTCGATCCGCCGGAGGCGGAGCTCAGATTCAGGCTAAAGACGGCGAATACGTCACGCTGAAACTTTCCTCGGGCGAGATGCGAATGGTCCATAAATCCTGCATCGCCACAATCGGCGAAGTAGGCAATGAAGATCATATGAATACAAAGATCGGTAAAGCCGGTCGAAGCCGCTGGATGGGCAATCGGCCCAAAGTGCGCGGCGTTGTTATGAATCCCGTAGACCATCCTCACGGAGGCGGTGAAGGCCGTACATCCGGCGGACGTCATCCGGTAACCCCGTGGGGAAAACCGACTAAAGGCGGGAAAACGCGTAAAAAGCATAAGTCGTCCAATAAGTTCATTGTGAAGCGGCGGAAGTAGGAGTAGCGAATGTCCCGATCAATAAAGAAAGGGCCCTTCGTGGCCAAGAGCTTGTATAAAAAGGTGATCGAACAAAATAAAGGCGGGAGCAAAGGCATGATTAAAACCTGGTCCCGTTCTTCAACGATTATCCCCGAGATGGTAGGTCTTACACTTTCCGTTTACAACGGAAAGACTTTCGTCCCGGTCTACGTAACCGAGAACCTTGTCGGTCACAAGCTCGGAGAGTTCTCTCCCACCCGGTTGTTCCGGGGCCACGCGGGTTCCGACAAAAAAGGCAAGAGGCGCTAGGAGGCCAATGAAGATGGAAGCGAAGAAAGGTTTCCGGGCAATTGCCAAAAACCTGCCGATGTCGCCTTCGAAGATTCGGCCCATTGCGGATCATGTCAGGCGAAAGAAAGTTGTGGAGGCGGTCGCCATCCTTGAGTCTCTGCCTCATAAGGGAGCCGGTTATCTAAAGAAGGTTATCGAGTCCGCGGCGGCCAATGCTATGTACCAGGATCAAAACGTCGATGAAGAGAATCTTTATGTCGCCGAACTGCTGGTGGATGGCGGACCAAGCCGAAAAACCATTTGGCCCCGGAGTCATGGACGGGCGGATCGGCAGATCAAGCGTTCGAGCCATATTTCGGTGGTTCTCGATCAGAAGGCGGTAAACTGATGGGACAGAAAGTCAATCCCTACGGATTTAGGCTGGGGATAAACAAGGATTGGAAATCTCGCTGGTATGTAGGACCCAAGGATTATGCGAAGACTCTCCATGAAGATTTGCGACTCAGAAAAGCCTTGCTTGAAAGTCCCGAAGCCAAGGGTGCCGATATCGCGAATGTCGAGATTGTCAGGCAGCCGACTCGGGTAACAATGACCATTGAAACCGCACGTCCGGGCGTTATCATCGGTGCCAAGGGCGCCAATATTGAAAAGGTAACCGGTCGGCTTCAGAAACTCACCGACAAAAAGGTGAGCGTTAAGATTAAAGAAATTAAGAAGCCTGATACCGATGCGCAGATCATTGCTCATAACATTGCTCGGCAGCTCAAAAGCCGCGCGGCGTTCAGACGAACTCTGAAAATGGCCGTGCAGAACGCCATGCGGGGCGGAGTTCAGGGAATTAAGGTGAAGATTTCGGGTCGTCTCGGCGGCGCCGATATGAGCCGTGTCCTCGAGCTTAAAGAGGGCCGAGTTCCTCTTCATACCTTGAGAGCCGACATCGATTACGGTTTTGCCGAATCCATAACAACCTTCGGCGTTATCGGCGTTAAGGTTTGGGTGTTCAACGGTGAACTTCTGGGGCATGAGCAGAAGGAAGACGCCGGGCAGCTAGTCAGTACTCGGCGAGACGGTCGTGGGAGGAGAGACGATGCTTAGCCCGAAGAGAGTTAAATATCGAAAAACCCACCGCGGTCGAGCCATTCCTCATGCAAAGAGGGCTCAATCGGGAAATGCCATTAATTTTGGTGATTTCGCTTTGGTTTCCATGGAGAATTATCAGATAACGGCCCGACAGATTGAAGCCGCCCGTATTGCAATGACTCGTCATATCAAGAGAGGCGGAAAAGTTTGGATTCGGGTATTCCCGAATATCCCCTATACCAAGAAACCCGCCGAAACCCGCATGGGTAAAGGTAAGGGAAATCCTGAGTGGTGGGTTGCCGCCGTTAAGCCGGGTACCGTTATGTTCGAAATCGCCGGTGTCGATGCGGAACTGGCAATGCGTGCCATGCAGTTGGCCGGCAGTAAATTGCCGATCAAAACAAAATTCGTGGAACGTCATCACGCGGGGTAGGTGAAAGATGAAACAGACCTTTAACGACCTGACGATGGATGAGCTCGTCGCAAAACGGGAAGAACTCTCCATAAAGATGAAAGATTTGCGATTTGAGATGGTGATGGGACATGTCGAGAATCCGTTGGAGAAGAGAACTCTTCGAAGGCAGATCGCCAGACTGAACACCATGATCCAAGAACATAAAACAGGAATCCGGAAGGCGTAGCCGTATGGAAGCAAAGAAGAGCAATAAGAAGACCTTCACCGGGACTGTGGTGAGCGATAAGATGGACAAAACCGTTACGGTTTTGGTATCCACCAGACAGCTTCATCCGCTGTACAAGAAGTACATCACCCGTTCGAAGAAGTATAAGGCTCATGACGAGAAGAATGACGCTCATGAAGGCGATACCGTTCGTATTATTGAGAGTCGTCCCGTGAGCCGGGACAAGCGATGGCGGCTTTTGGAAGTCGTCGAACGCGCCAAGTAGGAGAAGAGCGATGATTCAAATGCAATCGTTCATGAATGTCGCCGATAATTCCGGCGCAAAGCGTGTTCAGACAATTAAGGTTCTGGGAGGCAGTCACAGGCGATACGCAACAATCGGCGATATCGTTGTGGTGACCGTTAAAGACGCACTTCCCAATGCGCCCATTAAAAAGGGCGACGTGAAGAAGGCCGTTATCGTCAGAACGCATAAAGAATATCGCCGCGAAGACGGTACGTATATTCGTTTCGACGACAATGCCTGTGTTATTGTCGACGCGGCGGGCAATCCCGTCGGGAAACGAATCTTCGGGCCGGTTGCCCGGGAGCTTCGGGATTACGACTACATGAAAATCGTTTCCCTTGCGCCCGAGGTGCTGTAGGAAGAGGCAGTAAAGATATGAAAACCAAGCTGAAAAAAGGCGATCAGGTTCAGATCATCACCGGGAAGGATAAGGGCAAGAAAGGACGCATCCTCCGGATCGACAGATTGACCGGAAAAGTCATTGTCGAAGGCCTCAATATGGTGAAAAAAACCCAGCGCCCTAAGAGCCAGAACGACAAGGGCGGCATTATTGAAATTGAAGCCGCCATTCCTGCGTCCAATGTTCAGGTTCTTTGCAAGAAATGCGGAATAACACGAATCACGATGAAAATCGACGGAGATTCCAAGACTCGTGTATGCCGTAAGTGCGGGGAGGTCTTGTAATGGCTGACGAACAAAAGGATGCCGTGAAAGCGGATCAGGATAAATCGAGCGTAAACAGTGCGGCCGCGGATAATCAAAGTTCCGAGAAGAAAGCCGCGCCGAAAAAGACTTCGGCGAAGAAAGCCGAAGTGAAAGACGATGAATCCAAAAAGCCGGCGGCTAAGAAATCCGCTTCCAAAAAGGTCGAAAAAGGATACGAAGCCCGCCTTAAGGTTCGATATTCGGAACAGATTTTTGATGAGCTGAAAAAGGAATTCGGTTTTAAGAGCCCCATGCAGATTCCTAAGCTTGAAAAAATCATCGTATCCGCAGGTGTCGGTGATTCGATAACGAATAAAAAGTTTCTTGATTCGGTTGTAACGGAAATTGAGCAGATTACGGGTCAGAAGGTCCTTAAGACCAAAGCCCGAAAATCCATAGCGAATTTTAAAATCCGAGAAGGAATGGAAATCGGTGCCAAGGTAACCCTTCGCGGAAACCGAATGTACGAATTCCTTGATCGGCTTGTGAATGTGGCCCTTCCGCGGGTTAAAGACTTCAGGGGTGTTAATCCCAAAGCCTTCGACGGACGGGGCAATTACAGCCTTGGAATCGACGAGCAGATTATTTTCCCTGAGATTGATTATGACAAGATCGAACGGGTGAGGGGCCTCAACGTGGCCATCGTAACGACCGCGCCGAACGATGAACAGGCTAAGAGTTTGCTGGCTAAGTTCGGAATGCCTTTTAGTAAGGAGTAAGCGATGGCCAAGAAATCAATGATCATCAAGGCCCAGCGCAAGCCGAAGTATATGACGAGGACCGTCAGGCGATGTAAGGTCTGCGGACGGCCGCGAGGTTATATGAGAAAATTCGATATGTGCCGGATTTGCTTCCGCAAGCTCGCTAACGAAGGCATGATTCCCGGCGTAACCAAGTCCAGCTGGTAGCAGGAGATTAGATTAATGAGTGTTACTGATCCAGTCGCCGACATGCTGACCAAGATTCGGAACGGTGCTTCGGCGAAACACGAGAAGGTCGATATACGTCCTTCAAAGCTCAAGATGGAAATCATTAAGATCTTGAAGAATGAAGGCTATGTAAAGAACTTCAAAAAGGTCACCCAGGATGATATTGACGTTATTCGGGTGTTTCTCAAGTATGATGAGGGATCGAATTCCATTATACACGGACTAAAAACCGTTTCGACTCCGGGACGCCGGGTATATTCCGGATATAAGAACATTCCCAGAGTCTACAACGGCCTTGGAACCGTGATTGTTTCGACTTCCTCCGGCGTCATTACCGGCAAAAAAGCCGTCGCCAACAAGGTGGGTGGCGAGATTATTTGTACGGTTTGGTAGGGAGGATTCGAATATGTCACGAATTGGATTGCAGCCGGTAATCGTCCCTAAGGGCGTAACCGTAACCGTTGAGAACAACATTCTCAAGGTGAAGGGCGGCAAAGGGGAATTGACGCAGTCATTCGTTCCTCTGGTGGAGTTTTCCGTAAACGAAGGGGAAATTCTCGTAAGCCGAAAAAGTGAGTCCAAGCAGGCCAAGAGTATGCATGGTCTCTACCGATCCCTTCTGAACAATATGGTGGTGGGAGTCAGTCAGGGCTATTCACGAAATCTCGTCATTAACGGCGTCGGTTATCGTGCTGAAGCCAAGGGCAAGATTCTTCTTCTGAATCTCGGTTATTCGACGCAAATCGAGTATGAGGTTCCCGAGGGTGTTCAGGTTGCCGTGGAAGGGAATAATAAAGTTTCCGTCAGCGGTATCGACAAAACCCTTGTCGGACAAGTTGCCGCCGAAATCCGCGGACTCCGCCCCCCCGAACCTTACAAGGGCAAGGGGATCCGATATGAAAATGAGAACGTCCGCCGGAAAGTCGGCAAAAGCGGCGTGAAGTAGGTAAGTATGGCTAGGCTGAATGAAAAATGGGCGAAGCATACACAAAGGAAGCGTCGGGTTCGTAAAAAGATTTCCGGCACCGCCGAACGTCCGCGCCTGACGGTTTTTAAGAGTCACAAGAATATCAGTGTCCAGGCGATTGATGATTCAACCGGACGAACACTGGCGGCCGTCTCCACGTTGGAGAAGGATCTTGCGAACGTGAAACGGTCCGTCGAGGGCGGGAAAGTTATCGGACAAAAAATCGCCGAGCGGCTTAAGGCCGTTAAGGTGAAGACCGTTGTCTTCGATAGGAACGGCTATCACTATCATGGGATCGTGAAGGCCGTGGCCGAAGGGGCCCGTGAGTCGGGCCTGGAATTTTAGGAGTCGGGCATGGCAATGAGAGAACGAACCGAAGAAAAGGAATTTACCGAGAAGCTGATCAGGCTGAATCGCGTCTCCAAGGCCGTTAAAGGTGGGCGAAAAATGTCTTTCAGCGCACTGATGGTGGTCGGCGACGGTAAGGGCCGGGTCGGATACGGTTTCGGTAAGGCCAATGATGTTTCCGAGGCTATCCGTAAAAGTGTGGATAAAGCCAAGAAAAACATGATTGTAATTCCCCTTAAAAAGACCACACTTCCGCATGAGATTCTGGGTCAGTATAAAAGTGCTTCGGTTCTGCTGAAGCCGGCGGCTCCCGGTACCGGTATTATTGCCGGCGGTCCGGTGCGGGCCATCATGGAGGCGGCTGGCGTTCATGATATTCTGGCAAAGAGTCTCGGTTCAAAGAACACGATGAACATTGTTAAAGGTGTGTTCGCCGGTTTTGAGAACTTAATGGAGGCGCCTAAAATCGCCGCCGGTCGTGGGAAAACCGTCAAGGATATTTGGGGCTGATTATGGCGAAAAAGGAATCGAAAATTCGTGTCACCTTAGTTCGAAGTCCCATCGGGCGTAAACCCGAGCAGCGGGCTACGGTTAAGGCGCTTGGATTAGGGAAAATGAACTCTTCCGTTGAAAAAACGGCCGATAATGCCGTTTTAGGGATGGTTAAGTCCATTTCTCATCTTGTCAAAGTGGAGGAGCTGTAGTTTATGAGTGCTAATACTCTTCGAGCGCCGAGCGGTGCCTCCAAGAAAAAAAGAATAGTCGGACGCGGACGTTCATCGGGTTCGGGTAAAACTTCCGGAAAGGGACATAAGGGTCAGAAGGCCCGTTCCGGCGGCGGAGTTCGTCCCGGCTTCGAAGGCGGCCAGATGCCGATTTACAGGCGGGTCGCCGCAAAGGGGTTTTCCAACCATCCTTTTAAAAAAGAGTATGTTGTCGTGAATGTGGCCGCTCTGGAAAAAGTATTTTCCGACGGCGAAATCGTTTCTCTTGAAACATTGGTGCAGAAAGGCCTGGTGAAAAAGAGCGAAAAACGCGTCAAGATTCTCGGAGTTGGAGAACTGAAAAAGAAGCTGAGCGTGGAAATCTCCGCAGTTTCGGCTTCCGCAAAAGAAAAAATCGAAAAGGCCGGCGGCAAGCTTGTAGAGACGGTTGCCGACAATCAATCAACGGAACAGTAGGATACCGATGGCGAATAACCCGTTAGTCGACATATTCCGGATTCGTGACCTCAGAAAGCGTGTTCTTTTTACCTTGGGTGTTTTGGTTGTTCATAGGATCGGTTCCATTATTCCTATACCGGGAATCGATTTGGGCGCCCTTAGCCGGTTTTTCTCCGGCAGCGGCGGTGAAGGACAGGGAATCGTGGATTACTTGGACTTCTTCTCCGGCGGGGCGTTTAAGAACTTTTCCATTTTTATGCTCGGAGTCATGCCGTACATCACCACAAGTATTATTATTCAGGTGCTGATGCTGGTGTTCCCCGCTTTGAAGCGCATAAGCGAAGAAGACGGCGGACGAAAAAAGATTCAGCGTTACACCCGATATGCAACCGTACTTGTCTGTCTGCTTCAAGGCGTGGCTCTGCTCAGAATGCCCCTGAACTATGGTGTTGTCGTATCCGGTATGGCACAGTGGCAGTTCATGGTTCTGGGTATGCTGACTACCACGGCAGGAACGGTGTTCCTAATGTGGCTTGGTGAACAGATTAATGTGAAGGGTGTCGGGAACGGTATTTCACTGCTGATTTTTACCGGTATCGTGGCGAGAATGCCCAACGCGATGAGTGTGTTGATTCGGGAAATCAGAGCGCAGAATCTGAATCCCGTATTCGTCATTCTTACCTTTGTGCTTTTCGTTGCCGTCGTAGTGGTGGTTATATACGAACAGCAGGGACTGCGAAAAATCCCCGTGAATTATGCCAGCCGAATCGTCGGCCGCAAGCAGTATCGCGGGCAGAGTTCCTATATACCGTTTAAAATCAATCCGTCGGGGGTTATTCCGGTTATCTTCGCATCTTCCATTTTGACCATTCCGGTTCAGCTTGCTTCCAGTCTTGGAAGCGGAGGAAGCGAGTTTTGGGGTAAGATGGCGCAGGCGCTGGACACCAGCGGACCGTTGTATTTGATTCTTTACACGTTATTGATTATCTTCTTTGCCTATTTTTATACCCAGGTAACATTGAATCCCATAGAAATCTCCAGGCAAATTAGAGAAAACGGAGGATCGATTCCCGGGATTCGGAGTGAGAATATGGAAGCATACCTTACGCGGATTTTGAACCGTATTGTATTACCGGGTTCTCTTTTTCTCGCTATGATTGCATTGATCCCGTCCTTGCTCGTCATCATCATTCCCGGATTTCCGAGGCAGATGGCATACATCATGGGCGGAACATCGCTGCTCATTATGGTGGGTGTCGACTTGGATACAATGAGTCAAATAGAGGGGCATCTGAAGATGCATCACCATGAAGGATTGACCAAGGGCGGGAAGCTCCGCTCTCGGAATCTGTAAAAAGGAACGAGGTAACACGCTATGAAAGTGAGAGCGAGCGTCAAACCGATTTGTGACAAGTGCAAAGTGATTCGCCGCCGAGGTGTGGTACGCATCATTTGTGATAATCCCAAGCATAAGCAACGACAGAAGTAGGAGGTCGGAATGGCTCGTATTGCGGGTATTGACCTGCCGAATAAACATACTGATATCGCTTTAACGTACATATACGGAATCGGTCGGACATCGGCGAGGCAAATATGCGAAAAGACCGGAGTGAATCCGGAAACCAGGATTAACGAACTCTCCGCCGAAGAGGTGAACGACCTCAGAAAGGTAATCGAGAATGATTACAAGGTGGAAGGTCGCTTACGATCTGAAACGGCTCTGAACATCAAAAGGTTGATGGATATCGGCTGTTATCGGGGCCTGCGGCACAGGAAAGGTCTTCCGGTACGCGGTCAGAGAACCAAGACTAATGCCCGAACCCGTAAAGGTAAGGCGAAAACAGTTGCCAAGAAGAAGAAGTAGGGCGGAGTTGAACAATGGCTAAGACGAAAAAGAAAAAAGAAAAGAAGACTGTAGTTGAAGGAAATGTCTACATTCAGGCGACTTTCAATAATACAATCGTCACCATTACCGATTTGAAAGGAAACGCACTTTCTTGGTGCAGCGCGGGTTCGCTCGGTTTCCGCGGAGCCAAGAAATCCACTCCTTATGCCGCTCAGACGACAGCGGAGACAGCTACGACACGAGCCCGTGATTACGGACTTCAGGCCGTAAATGTTTACGTTAAAGGTCCCGGTATGGGAAGAGAGTCGGCCATCAGATCTTTGGGAAACTTGGGTTTGAAGGTTAAGACTATTACGGATATCACTCCGATTCCCCATAACGGCTGTCGTCCCCGGAAAAGCAGAAGGGTTTAAAATCGATGATTCTTTAAGGAATCAGAGTCTGTAGGATAGGAAGCCGGCGGAACGAAACCCGAGGAGCAGCCATGCCGCGGGGAATGTCGGGTCGATCGGCGACACCGAATACGGACATAAGTGTAAGGAGCACATATGGCTAGAAAGAATCTCCTCAAAGGCTTCAAGAGGCCGAAAGGCATTACGTTTGAGCATAGTGAAGAGACAAAGGATTACGGGAAGTTCGTAGCCTATCCTTTTGAAAGAGGATACGGAACGACGATCGGGAACACCTTGAGAAGGATTCTTCTTTCGTCCATTCAAGGTCACGCCGTATCCGCCGTAAGAATCACAACATTTAACGAAGAGGGAAACTCTCACGTTGTTACCAGTGAGTTTGAGGCCATTCCCCATGTTGTGGAAGATACACCGGTTATCATCAGCAACTTAAAATCACTGAAGCTGAAGCTTCCCGAAGATGTTGAAGAACAGACAATCCATATCGAATGGAAGGGTAAAGGTGTTATTACCGGCGCCGACTTGGAAAAAGGCGGTGTCGAGGTTGCCAATAAAGATCAGCCCATCTGTACCGTTATGGAAGAGGGTAATCTTGATTTCGAGATTCAGGTTAACCTCGGACGCGGGTATGTCCCCGCCGAACTGAATGAGAAGTATATCGAACATATCGGAACGATTCCCGTGGATTCCATCTTCAGTCCCATACTTAAAGTTAAGTATACCGTTGAAGATACGCGTGTCGGTCAGCGTTCGGATTACGACAAGCTGATTCTTGAAGTATGGACCGATGGAACAATCGCTCCCGAGAACGCTCTCGCCGAAGCGGCGAAAATCGCCAAGGATCATTTTACGATTTTCATCAATTTTGATGAGGATGATGTGGTCGGTGATGAAGATGTGGATGAAGAAGAAGAGCGGGTCAGGGTTCTTCTCGATACACCGGTTGAAGAACTGGAACTTTCCGTTCGTTCAAGCAATTGCTTGAAAAACGCGAATATCAAAACGATCGGCGATTTAACCCGCCGAACCGAAGAAGATATTGCCAAAACCCGGAATTTCGGGAAAAAGTCGCTTCAGGAGATTAAAGAGAAGCTCAAAGAGTGGAATCTTAGCCTGGGAATGACCGACTACAGTGTACTGAAAAACTCCATCAAACTCGGAAAACAGAGTGCGAGTGATGACGATGATGACGATAACGGCAGCGACGACATCACCCGTATAGATGAGTACGAAAACGAGGAATAGAAAATGCATAACCGTATTGGATTCAACCGCCTGGGAAGGAAGCCCAGTCATAGAAAGGCTCTCTACCGGAACATGATAACATCCTTGATTAAGTACGAGCGGATAGAGACGACTCAAGCCAAGGCTAAGGAAATCCGTCGTACGGCCGAAAAGCTTGTAACGCGGGCCAAGGTGGATTCCGTTCATAATCGCCGCATCGTGGCGAAAACCGTTTATGAGAAAGGGGTTGTGAACAAGCTTTTCACGGAGGTCGGTCCTCGGTTTGCCGATCGGCCGGGCGGTTACACCCGTATCCTGAAGCTTGGAAAGCGGTCCGGAGATGCCGCGGAGATGGTCATTCTTGAATTTCTGAAAGAAGAAGATAAATCTGCGGCCAAGAAAAAAACTTCATCCAAGAAGAAGGCCGCCGACCCCAAGAAGAAGACTTCCGCTCCCAAAAAGAAGACTGTTGAAGAAGTTGAAGTTAAGGCCCAAGAACCGGCCGAATCAGCTGATACGCCGGCGGCTGCCGAGACGGATGCCGTAGAAACTTCCGCCGCAGCGGATGATACGGTCGTCGATACTGCGGCGGCCGGTGATGCGGCCTCAGATTCTGCCGATACCGTTGAAAATGCTTCCCAAGATTCTTCAGACGCGGATTCCAAAGCAAAAGACGCGGAATAAACGGAGGCCAAGGCTTTCGAGAGTGCTTTAAATGGCGACATGACAGGATGAATATTCATTTTGTCGAAATATTTTACCGATGATAGAGGGGAGGTCGTACAGCTTATGCTGAAACGCCTCCCCTTTTTATTATGAAAAGGATAGCGTCAGTTCCGGATTTCGGAATTTAAGGGAGGGAAACGCTCGGTTTTCATGAGAACATCTCATAAACTTGCTCTAACCTTTCTTATTTCTCTTATTCTCACCGGAGTTTTTGTCGTATTGGCTTATACCGGTTTGTTCCGAATTTTGGAAACCGATTTTTTCAGTCGCCGAATTGAAACCGACCAGGGACTCCGCATTACGGAAATCGCGGGAATCGTTGACGCCTGGAATGCCGACAATATCGCACGATTCGACGCACTCTCCCGGGATCGAAAATTTCAAACCGTTTATTCGGTGTCTCAGCGTGAGGAAGAAATTAACGGGCGGGCCGAATCCGTTGAACGATTGAAAGACCGCCTGATCGGATTTGAAGGATTTCGAATCGTTGATAATCAGGGCAAAATCCATTACTCCTCTTTTGCCGGTGATGTGGCGAATGAACAGACAGGTGAGCGGCGGCTTTACAGGAATTGGAATCAAATCGACGACAGTTTTGTATTGCCGCCAAATAGCGGCGATGAACCGCGTATCCTTTACCGAGGCTCCACTCAGCGAATCCTTTATCTGATTCCTTCATTGGATCAGTCCTTCGTTGAGAGAGGCTGGATGATAGTTTATATGAGTCCGACCGGCTTGAGCGGCGATTTGGCCGGAAGCGGCTTCATTGATCCGGCCGGTTGGATTTATATCGTTGACGGGCGCGGGATTATCGTAGACATCAGGCAGGATCAGGCAGCTGCCGTTGAAGAATATATTGATCGATTATGGCCAAAGGATGGAGAACCGGCCGGTTTCGCCCTTCTTGCGGAGGGCAGAAGCGATTCGTACTGGATTACCAGCCGGATAAGCGATGCCGGTACATGGATTGGCAAGCTGATTCCCGGCGGATTTCTGAAATTCTCAACAACGACACAGATTCTGATTATTGCAACCGTTTTTATATCGTTTGTCCTTTTACTTTTCTTAGCACTGAATCTTCGACCGGATAAAGAGGAAATTCTCCGCGGCAGGATAAAGAGGCTTCAGGCTAGTCTTTTCAGAGAATGGCTTGAGCATCATGAAGGCAAAAAACTCAGATTTGAAGATCTTGAATCGAGGCGAAGAGAAGTCGGTGAAGAACTGCGATCGGGGCTGGGACGCCTCAGTTCCGGCCAGGTTGAGAAAGTTGATAAGTTAATTAACGAAAGTTGGGACAATATTGTAGAGATCCTCGCTGAAAAGAAAATCATAAGCGGTCCGGAAAGCACTACGGCATCCGAAATAGGTGCCGTACCGCCTCCCATCGATATGAAGCAATTGGAAGCGATGATTACCCGTGCTGTTGCGGAGGCCGTTCCTAAAGGAGCGGTTGCTTCTGTAAGCTATGCCCCTTCACCCGAAATTTCGGCACCGGGAAAACCCATTCAGGTTGATGTCGTCGATGAAGACGATCTGGAAGAACTTGACGAACTTGACGAGGTTGGCGAGGTCGAAAAAGCCGGAGAGTCGGCGGAGCTTGGAACGCCCGTAGACGTTGAAGACGTTGAAGAGCTCGAGGATCTGGAAGAACTTGACGAACTTGACGAACTTGACGAACTTGACGAACTTGACGAACTTGACGAACTTGACGAACTTGACGAGGTTGACGAGGTTGACGAGGTTGACGAGGTTGACGAGGTTGACGAGGTTGACGAGGTTGACGAGGTTGACGAGGTTGACGAGGTTGACGAGGTTGGCGAGGTCGAAAAAGCCGGAGAGTCGGCGGAGCTTGGAACGCCCGTAGGCGCTCAAGACGTTGAAGAGTTCGAGGATCTGGAAGATCTTGACGAACTTGACGAGGTCGAAGAAGCCGGAGAGCCCGAAGAGTCGGCGGAGCTTGGGACGCCCGCAGCCGCTGAGGAAGTCGAAG
Source organism: Spirochaetia bacterium (assembly GCA_963666985.2). Classification (GTDB taxonomy): domain Bacteria; phylum Spirochaetota; class Spirochaetia; order DSM-2461; family DSM-2461; genus UBA2779. Next base: position 146,620 of record CAXXIA010000001.1, read on the forward strand.
AGTTCGAGGATCTGGAAGATCTTGACGAACTTGACGAGGTCGAAGAAGCCGGAGAGCCCGAAGAGTCGGCGGAGCTTGGAACGCCCGTAGACGCTCAAGATGTTGAAGAGTTCGAGGATCTGGAAGAGCTTGATGAACTTGACGAGGTCGAAGAAGCCGGAGAACCCGAAGAGTCGGCGGAGCTTGGAACGCCCGTAGACGCTCAAGATGTTGAAGAGTTCGAGGATCTGGAAGAGCTTGATGAACTTGACGAGGTGAAAGAAGAAGTTCTTGCGGAAACCCCGGATCTTGAATCCACCGAACTTGAAGAGCTGGAAACCTTTGAAGGATTTGAGCCTCTGCCTCCCGAAGAAGGCGAGGAAGATGTTTTAGAGGTATTGCCGGTGGTTCTTTCGGAAGATTCAAGAGAATTGATCGAAATTGATAAAGTTGATCGGGACAGGCTGTATATGTTCGAAGAAGGATTCGAAAACAAGAATTTCTCGAATGAGAGAGCGGAGAACACCGTGGAAGTTCAAGAACTTGAGGAATTGGATGAAATCGAAGAACTTGAAGAAATCGAAGAACTTGAGGAGTTGAACGAAGAACCGGCTCCGGCTCTTCAGTCTGAAGTGGAATTTTTTACTCTGGAAGACATCCTGAAATCCGTCAGGACTTCGGATCATCGGATTCTCAGAAAAGACGTCGGAGATGAACAATCCGCTTCAATGGAATCCTTATTTAAGACAAAAACAACAGGGATTCTGCCCGGAATGGACTTTTCAACCGGTGATTTCCTCTTTGATGAGGAAAGTCCTGAATTAACTTGGTCGGCAGACGGTTTGGACTATGACCGTTACCTTAAAGGATTTAAAAAAGGCGCAACGGGAATCTACAAGTCTTTAATGAGCTTATCCAAGGAATATAACGCCCTCTGTGGAGTTCTCCTCACAGGTTCGCGAAAAGGCCTGGAAACGGATTACGCTGTAGGACTTGATGATGAAAGCGCGAATTATCTTTCAGTGAATAGAAATGAAGCACTCTGGCAGGAGTGGTTCGAAGAACGCAAAGTCGTCTTTGTATCGAGTCTGGCGTCGTCCGCATACGCTGAAAAGACCTCTCACCATGAATTCCGTTATATCAAATCGGCAATATTCCTGCCGGTTATTTATCATGGAACCCAGTCCTACGTATTTTTAGGCTTCAAGGACGTACCCAAGAATCCCATGGGTCTTTTGACGGCCATGCACGCTGTTGTCTAACGCTTTTAAAATCCCTCTCAAAATTTTTATATCCCCGCGCCCTCCTTCCGCCGACAAGATGGCTCTCAGCGCATACGGGAATCCCTATAAATCCTTGTTTTATTGATATTAGGAAGAAATTATCAGCTCTTGAAATTCCATACGGGCCTTGACGCTCGTATAGGCGAATGTATAATCAGTGACATATTGAAAACATCAAGGGGGAGACATTTTGAGCGTTGTTTTATTGATCATCCTTCCCCTCGGCGGTGTGATATTCGGATGGCTCATTCGATGGATTTACGCCAAAAACAAACTCTCTTCATCAGAACAGAAAGCACTCAGGCTGAAAGAAACAGCAGTTGCCGAAGCGGAAAACGCAAAGAAGGAAGTCCTTTTGGAAGCGCAGGACAAAATCCTGGGGGACCGGAGGGAATTCGAACGCGAAGTTAGGGAACAGCGATCTGAAATTCAGCGATATGAGAAGCGAATCCAGCAAAAAGAAGATAATCTGGATAGAAAGTTTTCGGATCTCGAACGGCGCCAAGCCAATCTCGCCAAGAGATTGGAGGAAGTGGAGCAGCGGGAACTAAAACTGGCAGATGAAGAAAAGCGTTGCCAAAACGAATTGGAACGTATATCCGGACTTACCGCCGAGGACGCAAAGAAGATCCTTATGCAGGATCTCGAGAACGAGGCCAAGCACGATGCCCAGGCCTTGATTAACAAAATCGAACAGGAAGCGCAGGCTTCAGCGGAGAAGAAGGCCCGCGACATCCTGATAACGACGATTCAGAGACTCGCGACCGAGGTAACGACCGAGATTACCGTTACGTCGGTGAGTCTGCCGAACGATGAGATGAAAGGGCGAATCATCGGCCGTGAGGGCCGTAATATCCGTACCCTGGAAACTCTGACCGGTGTGGACATCATTATCGACGATACGCCGGAAGCCGTTGTTATTTCCTGTTTCGATCCCATCAGGAAAACCATCGCCAAGACGGCCTTGGAACGCCTGATTCAGGACGGACGAATCCATCCGGCGCGAATCGAGGAAGTGGTTCAGAAAGTTGCCAAGGAAATCAGTCAGACGATTTTCGAGGAAGGCGAAAGGGTTCTTTTCGACTTGGGAATCCATAACATGAGGCCCGAGGGCATCCGTGCTTTGGGTCGGCTTCATTTCCGTTCAAGTTATGGACAGAACGTACTCTCGCATTCGAAGGAAGTCGCGATTGTCGCGGGTATGATCGCCAGTGAAGTCGGCGCGGATGTCGCAGTCGCGAAACGGGCGGCATTGCTTCATGACATCGGCAAGGGGCTGGAAACCGACGGCGAGGGCGGCCATGCCGAAATCGGCGCGGAACTTGCCAGGCGTATGGGCGAGGAACCTCGTGTTGTCAACGCCATTGCCGCGCACCACGACGACGAGGAAATCACTTCGCCCGAAGGGGTGATCGTACAGCTGGCCGACGCGGTTTCCGCGGCGCGGCCTGGCGCCAGACGGGAGACGCTGGACAACTATATCAAGCGGCTTGAGAATCTGGAGAAGATCGCCCTCGGATTCGACGGCGTGGAAAAGGTTTTTGCCATCCAGGCCGGTCGTGAGCTGCGCATTATGGTGAATCATGAGCGTGTGAACGATCAGCAAGCCAAGCAGCTTGCCAAGGATATCGCGAAAGACATCGAGGATCAGCTGAAATTCCCCGGCCGTATCCGTGTTACCATCATCAGGGAGACACGTGTCGTGGAGTATGCCCGTTAATAGTTTTTTTGATATTCGGGCCGGTTTCGGAAAGTCGGAACCGGCCTTTTTTTAGCAGTGAGCGGAGGTTAAATGGTCGCGATTAAGGTGCTCTTCCTGGGCGATCTCGTCGGACAACCGGGGATGAGGGCGTTGTTTGCTTGTCTCTCGTCCCTAAGGACCGAAACCGGTGCTCATCTTGTAGCGGTAAACGGAGAGAATCTGGCCGAAGGTTTCGGACTGGTTCCGCGTGAGGTGGAAAGCCTTTTCGGTCTCGGAGTATCCGTTATCACGAGTGGCAATCATATTTGGCAGCGGGAAGAAATATATCCTCTCCTTGATTCCGAACCCTGTCTTCTCAGACCTGAAAATTATCCTTCGGGAGTCCCGGGGCACGGAACGGCACTCGTCAATATCGCCGGAACGGATGTGGGATTTTTGAATGTTCTCGGGCAGAATCGTATGGGCGCCGCGGTGGATTGTCCGTTCAAAACGGCAAGGAAGGCCGCGGCGGAGCTTCGCAAGAAAACCAAATGCATCATTATGGATTTTCATGCCGAGGATGTTCGTGAGAAAGAAGCAATGGCTTTTCACATGGACGGGCGTGTTTCAGCTGTTTTGGGAACTCATACTCACGTAGCAACCGCCGACGAGCGCATTCTTCCGGGTGGAACGGCTTACATGACCGATATCGGAATGTGCGGTCCCGGAGAAAGCGTCATCGGGACGAAACCGGATTTGTCGATTAAGAGGGCTCTGACGCAAATGCCGCTCCGCATGGAAGTGCTCGACGCTCCGGGTGTTATAAACGGGATTCTTTTGGAACTGGAGATTGAATCCGGTAAGGCGCTTTCCGTGGAACGAATCAGGCGGGAAACCGAAGGAACCTGAATTGGCTGCCGGAACGAAACGAATTCCATTGTCATTGCTGGCGGAAAAAACCCTATCCGATCTGGACGGCAAACAAGTTTATTCGGCGATTCTCTGCGGTGAAATCTTCGTTGATGGTGAAAAGGTCAGAAATCCCAAGGCCTCTGTTTCCGAGGATGCTGTTATCACGCGGCGAATCGGAAAATACGTCGGACGGGGAGGGGTTAAGCTTGAAGGGGCCCTTGATGATTTGGGGGTGAACCCCGAAGGACTGATCTGTCTGGATGCGGGAGCCTCAACGGGAGGCTTTACCGACTGTCTTCTTTCCCGCGGTGCCGTTAAGGTCCATGCGGTCGATGTCGGCTACAACCAATTGGCCTGGAAGCTTCGATCGGATTCGAGAGTGATTGTGCGCGAACGGACCAACCTCATGGACCTGGATCGGTCGGATCTCGATCCGCCGCCGCAAATGGCCGTCGCCGATTTGTCGTTTCGATCCCTTCGCGGTGCGGCTTCGAAGCTTCTTTCCCTCACCGGCGGCGGCATCGTCTTGGCTCTGGTTAAACCGCAATTCGAGAATCACGACGAGCAGGATTTTAACGGGATTGTTAAAACACGCAAGGCGCGTGCGGCGGTATTGGAGTCTCTGCGCCGTGATTTACCGGCCGAAGGCGTTCATGTCCGGGACGCATCGGCATCACGAATATCGGGAAGGAAGGGAAACGCGGAGATTTTTCTTCTTCTCTCCGATACTCCTTCGGACGATTCTTTTTACGTTGAAAAAAGGATTGAGGAAGCTCTGGATGTTATTGATCGGCGCTGAGGCTTCGAGCGGCTGAATTATTCCGGAGATTCGATATCATTTCCGCTCTTTCCGATGTCCGTTGAAGTGAATGTTCGCGGCGGTGAAACGATGATGATTTCAAGCAAAAGAATTCATTCGGGGATTTCGGATATCCGACGGCCCGCTAAAAATCTTCTCGGCTCAAGGGACCTCCGACCCAGAATCCTTCGCCGCCGAGGTAGTCGATTCTTTGACCTTCCACGAGAAACTGAACCTTATCGACCGTAGGGAATTCGGTGGCCGTATAGACAATCTGCTCCACTTGCGCCCGGTAGCCTTCGATTCCCAAGGCGTTGAAGCGGAACTGCTCATTGAAATTGAGAAAAGCGATTTTTCCCTCCACGCGTGCGCTTATGAGTGCGGCATCCTCGGGGATAAGGGATATCATGTCGGCCGAGAGTTCACCGGGAGCCGGTCCGACGATAAGGGCGTTAATGGCGGTCGTCAGCGGTGAACCCGATTCAGGAACGGCTCTCAGAACGCTCTTAAGTCCGATCTTCCCTTCGTCGCTGACTTTTACGAAAAAGAGTCTGGCTGTGGCGCTCCCCTGGGGCTTTCCCTGCGCCGCATCGGCCGCCTCTTTTTCCGTGGGATGTTCGATATTTTCCGGCAGACCGATTTCCACGACGGGATTTTCGCTCGGAGCGGACTTGTTGTTTTCTTCAACCCGTTCTATTACAGGAGCCGCCGATTCGGCGATCCCGGATGATTCATTCGGCGGGTGCCGGAGAAAAACGATGAGAAATATCAGAAGCAGAAAAGCAATAAGAAAAAGAACGACTGTAACAGGATCGATTTTTTTCCGCCGATTCTTCCCCGTTCCCGTACCCGTTAAGCCCTCGGGGTTTCTTCGGGGATCGGTTTTTTTAATACCCTTCTTTTGTAAAGTTGTTTGACTCTTTTGTTTCCCATTTACGGCCATGGGATATTATAGGCCGCACGGGCTTTGTTTGACAGCAGTCGCTAATAATCCGTATTATTCGATATGTTATGAGGGAATATCACGGCATTCCTGCCTCCCCGGGCATCGCCATCAATCATGCGTTCGCCCATTATGCTGATGCTGTTCCCATTCCGCGATATTCGGTCGAGGAATGCGATGTCGCGAATGAGTGGACACGTTATCAAGGCGCCGTCGGACTGGCCTCGTCGGAAATCCGTCAGATTAAATCCGCGTTAGGCCCATCCCATACGGAACAGCATCAGCTTTTGGACGCTCAGCTTCTGATGCTTCATGATCCGGAAATGGGCGAACACATAAAAACTCAGCTGACCGATACCAGCCGGAATATTGAGTGGATTCTTTCCGAATACATTGAAAATATGGTGAATCTTCTTGAAGCCTCGGGCGACGAATATCTTGCCGAACGTTCGCTGGATATTCTTGATGTTTCAAGGCGCATTACCAATCACCTGCTTTATCGGGAACGTCTTTCGCTTTCCATGATCGATAGGGAAGTTATTCTTGTTTCACCGAATCTTTTGCCCTCGGAAACGATACAGCTTGATCCTGAAAAGGTGAGGGGGCTTGTTCTTGATGCGGGCGGACGCACTTCCCATACCGCCATTCTCGCCAGATCTTTCGGCATTCCCGCCGTTCTCGGCCTTCGGGATATCTGCCGGAGCATCAAACCGGATGATCTTATCATCGTGGACGGTGATAAGGGGATTGTCATCGTTTCTCCGGACGAGGACACCCTTTTACGCTACCGAAGAGATCTTGACCGGCTTCAGGTTAAAGAATCCCGTCTGGATGCTTTCCGGAATCTTCCGGCCGAAACCACGGATGGGGTGCGCATATCGCTGCAGGCAAATATCGAAATCCCCGAAGAAGTGGATGCGGTGATGAACGCGAACGCGGACGGCATCGGTTTATTCCGTTCCGAATTCCTTTTTATGAATCCCAGGGAACAGCCCGACGAGGAACGGCAGTATCAAGCCTATGTTCGGGTTCTGGAAGCCATGAACGGGAAACCCGTTACCATCAGAACATTGGATGTCGGAGGAGACAAACTGCTTCCCACCATGGAGGAAGGTTCCGAGCTGAATCCTCTGCTCGGCTGGAGGGCCATTCGGTTTTGCCTTGAGGAAGAAGAGATTTTTCGGATTCAGCTTCGAGCGCTTCTTCGGGCCTCGGCACACGGTAATCTTCGCGTTATGTTCCCGCTTATTTCCAATGCCGCGGAATTGGATGCTTCACTGGCCATTCTTGAAGAAGAACGCAGGGATCTTGCGGTTTCGGGAGTTCCCATGGCGGATAATTTTCCGGTGGGCATAATGATTGAAGTACCCTCGGCTGCCGTTATTTCCGATATCCTGGCCCGTAAAGCCGATTTCTTTTCCATCGGAACCAACGATTTGATCCAATATTCCATGGCCGTGGACCGCGGCAACGAAAAAATCGCCTCACTGTATCAGCCCTATCATCCGGCGCTCTGGCGACTGGTGAAAATGACGATTGACAATGCCCGGGATGCCGGAATCCCCGTATCCATGTGCGGAGAGGTCGCCGGCGATCCCATGGCCGCCGTTCTCCTTTTGGCTCTGGGGCTCAGCGAACTCTCCATGAGTTCTTTTAGTCTTTCGACGGTTAAGCGCATCATCCGTTCCGTCGATAGTGAAGAGGCGGCCGATTGCCTTCGGGAAGCTTTAACGGCGGCAACAAGCGAGGAAGTGGAATCCTACCTGCGCCGGCGACTGGGAGACAGACTTGAGAAATAACAGCGGACATCGACCGAGGGTTGTTGTCGTGGGCCGGCCGAACGTCGGCAAATCAACATTGTTCAACCGTTTATACGGCCGCAGACGGGCCATTACCGATCCGACTCCGGGCGTTACCCGGGATGCCATTGAAGAGGATTGTTCTCTGGCCGGTATTCCCATAACCCTTGTGGACACCGGAGGCGTGAAGGCTGAATTCAGCGATGTCTTCGACGGTATTGTCGCCAATCGATCACTAAGTTCTCTGGAAAACGCCGATCTTATCCTGTTCCTTTTGGAAAACGGAGAGCTGACCGGTGAGGACGAATTGCTGGTTGACGCCTTGCGAAGCCGGGCGGATCGGGTGATTCTCGTCGTGAATAAAGCCGATACGCCCGAAAAGGAATATCAGGCCGCCGAGTTTTATTCTCTCGGTCTCGGAACACCCATTCCCGTGTCCGCCGCTCACGGCCGAAACATGGACATTCTCGCCGAAACCGTAAGGGAACACTTGGAAAAGATCCGCTCCAAGATCTCCGCCGACAATGAGGCGGAAGAAAGGGATGAAGCGGACAGCGATATCGTCATCGCACTCGTGGGAAAGCCCAACGCGGGGAAGTCCACTCTTACGAATCGGATTCTCGGATCCGATGTTTCCCTGGTTTCCGATATAGCCGGAACAACGCGCGACACGGTAACCGGTGCTGTGGAATACAAAGGACATCGTCTGCGAATCATCGATACGGCCGGAATGCGTCGCCGATCCAAGGTTGCCGAGAACGTGGAGTACTATTCGGTGAATCGGGCCGTTAAAGCCATGTTTGAAGCCGATGTAACCATTCTGCTCATCGATTCGGACGAGGGGTTAACGGAGCAGGATAAGAAAATTACCGCCCAGGCCGTTAAAAAAGGCAGGACCGTGGTTATGGCCCTGAACAAATGGGATGAAAAAAAACCGGAGAAAGCGAAGCTCAAAAAAGCCGTGGAGAGAATCCGCTTTCTTTTCCCCGTTTTGGAATGGGCGCCCATTGTTCCCATCTCCGCTCTGGAAGGCTATGGTGTTCCGAAATTGCTGGACACCGTCGTAAAGGCCGACCGACAGCAGAATCGGCGGATCGATACGGCCGAGCTTAATCGGGCCGTGGTTGAATGGACGGACCTGACGCCGCCTCCCACCAAAAAAGGGCGGGCGTTTAAGGTCCGCTACGTTACGCAGGTTTCCGTTAAACCCGTACGCTTCATCGCCTTTGTCAATCGCAAGACGAACTTCCCGGAAGCATACATGCGTTTTCTCGTGAATCAGATCCGCAGAGAGTTCGGATTCGATTCGGTTCCCGTGGAGATGGAACTGAGGGAGGGGAAAAAATGAATTTCTCTCGCCGTATCGGGTCTTCGGTCCGCTGTGCCGTCCTGTTTGTGGTTTTATTCACTTTGGGACTCTCGGCGCCTCCTGCGGCCCGCCTCGGCGCCGAGGAAGCTGTTTTGTCCCATTATCGGAGTCTTCTGGAAAAAGCCGGATTTCCGGAGAACGACGAATCGAGGCGTCTGCTTTCGGATGCCATAACCGCCCCCGCTTATTCGGCGATTGAATCGGAATTCCGGATTATCCGTCAAATCTCCGACGGAAGACTTGTTCAATTCGAAGTTCGCAAAGGCGTTCGGGAGTGGTATCTTATTTTTCGCAATCAGCGCGGAACCGAACCCAGGGAAACATATCCCATTTGGGGAAGAGGAACCTGGATTGTCAAAAAAGATCTGCTTACCGGTGATTATCTTCAGGCGAAAGTCTTTCTTCAGGATGATGAGGAAAGCTTTATCCGTCTCTTTCCCACAGCGGACGGAAGAACGCGCCTGGATGTGCATCTTTACGGATGCCGGATCGGGGATGATGTGGTTATCCCGGTCTCCTTCGATTCCCTTATTCTTTCTCCCTTCGCCCGGATAGCGGCTCTGACCGACCGGTCCGTTCCCTGGGAAATGCTCTTTCCCGATCCGGACGCGTACGGATATCGAATCGTCGAAAACATGGCCTTGGATTTGGGGCTTCAGCCTTCGGACGGCCGGAACGGGGCTCCTTATCCGGAACTTATCGTTGAAGTGGATGACGCCGCCGTGAACGGCGGAGGCCAAAACGTTTACATCGAAGACGGAAGAGCCCTTTCCGCGGGAGATTCCGCCTCGGACGGCGGAACTCTGCAGGCCGGAAAAACGGGAATGAACTGTTCCGGATACGTCAAATGGATTGCCGACGCGGTTTATGCGGCTTGGGCCGGGATTCCGGGAAAAGTCAACATGGACATTGCGCCTTTAAGGGAACCCACAGGCCGCCGCGGAAACAATCCCTGGAGCGAGTCGCGTTCGGCCGTCGGAGAAGACGCGCGCAGGAATCTGGATTCATTGCTTCGGGATCCTTATTTCGGCTTGGATTGGAACAGAAATCTGGCCTACGCGGTTGAAGAAGCCCGTCTTGAGAGGGAACTCAAACCGGAAGAAAAGGCCGCTCTGGATACGGGCGAACTTCCGGGAGTGCCGTATAGAACGGATATGGGATACGAACTTGCCGATCTTGATACGGCGCTTTATCAGCTGGCGGCCAAAAGGCCGGGAGCCGTGTATCTGGCGGCCGTGAATTCCAGGTTTAAGCCTGAAGCTACGAGAGAAGATCCGAATCCGATTCCTCTTCACCAATACTGGCATGTTTCGGTTTTGGCGCCATGGTTCGACAACGGTGCTTCGGGCGGCGAGAGAGGCCGGTTCCGAGTCGCCGTTCTCGATGTCGGAGATGTTTCCGAATCCCTGCTCCGGCGTCCCGGATTCACCGGAGAACCCCTCTTTACGGCCTCCATTAGGGCCAACGCGGCGCGATATGCCCGGCTTGGACGCGATGATCGGGGCAATGAACTGATTCCGGAAGTTCTTATCCATCTGGTGCGGGTCGATGTCGGCAGGAATTTCGAACCGGCGCCGCTGCCCGAAGTCCGCTGAGTTCGGGATTCTCCCCGTGTCTGTTGCCCTTCATTATTTAAGGACTCTTTGAACTCATCGCGCTATAATTTAAACGTGGAAATAGAGACGGTTACCGGATTGCGGTCCGTTCTCCGAGGGAGCAGCCAATGATTGATTTGATCGTAAAAGGGGGCGTGGTTCTGTGGACCATCATGCTTCTGTCGATCGTCGCGGTCAGTATCGTCATCGAGAGATACTTGTATTTTCGTAAAATCCGGACCGACGAAGAGAAATTGTTTCTCAGAGTGAAATCCGCCATCGCCAAAGGACATTTTGATGAAGGATTGGCCATTTGCGATGCAAGTCCGTCGCCTTTCAGCACTCTGCTGAAAACGGGCATCGAGCATCGCGACCGCAGTCCCTACGAGCGCAAAGAGGTGCTTCGGGATGCGGCCGCCCAAGAGGTGCCCAGACTGGAAAAAAACGTAGGCGCTTTGGGCACCATCGCGCATATCGCGCCGCTTCTCGGTCTCTTGGGAACCGTTACGGGCAACATCAAGGCCTTCGGCGTGCTGGGCCGTTTCGGTTCGGTCGGCGATCCTTCCATGTTGGCTAAGGGGATTTCGGAAGCTCTGCTGACGACGGCGGCGGGGCTTATCGTCGCCATACCGGCCACCATCTTTTACAACATGCTTACCTCGCGGGTGAACGCGCTTATCGTGAAGATGGAAAATCAGGTGAACGAGATGACTCTTGTCCTCGGCGAAAGGGAGAGCGGCTCGTGATTCTCACCCAAAGGCTCAAACCCAGGGTTACCCTCGATTTGACGCCGCTGATAGATGTCGTGTTTCAGCTGGTTGTGTTCTTTATGATTTCCAGCGTTTTCAACACGGCTCCCGGCATCGAACTTGATTTGCCCGATTCTTCCACAAGCGAGGCGGTCGAAGTTACCGAAATCAGAGTGACCGTCGCCGGTCCCGAAGAAATCTATTTAAACCGCGACCTGGTGGCCCTTTCTTCTCTCGGCGATACCCTGCGCGAGTGGAAGAAACAAGGCCGATTGGCCGACGATACGGCGCTGCTCATTGAAGGTGACGGAGAGGTGCCGTATGAAACCATCGTCGGAGTACTGGATCAGGTCCGCAGGGGCGGTATCGATGCGGTGAATCTGGTAACGGCACCGATAACCGAAAACGAATGACCAAAAAGAACGACTCTCCGGCCGTCCTTCTGCCCGCCGGGATCAGTCCCGCCGGACAGGCGGCCAGGAGACGGCTTGACAGAATCCATATGGCGAAGGGAATCGCCGTCGCCCTGCTGTTTCACCTCCTTATCGTGCTGGGATTCTGGCTGTACGATATTCTGCGGATTCGGGATATCGGGGAATGGTCGGGACCGGTCTTGGTGAAAATCGGCGTTCCCGATGCGCCTCAATCCCCTCTGCCCGATCCTGGGATTCTCCCCGAACGCATCGAAGATCAGGCGGTCGTCGAACCTTCCCAAGCACCGAAGGAGCCTGATGCGGAGAACGCACCTTCGAACAGTGCGCCGCCGAAAACGGAAAGAGCGGCCGATGTTCCGAGAAACGAACCGGTAAAAAAAGACGGTACGGGAACGGCTCCAAACGCCGCGGAGAGTACGCCTGCGCCCTCGGCGAATTCCTCCGTTCCCAAACAGCCTCCGCCGGCCAGAGTCCGCGGAAGCGAAGAGGGGAATAACTATCTTATTGATTTCGAAGGTTCCGAAGATGAAGTGGGACGGGCCGGGGCGTATGACTATATAACCAGCTATATGCCGCTTCCCGAAGTTCTTCCCAGCGGTTTGGTGGAAGGAGCGTCCGAATACCTGAAGATGAGCCCCGAATTTATTCGTTCCGAGATAGAAGTGTATTGGGAAAAAGTCTACGGCGAATATGTCAAAAAACGCGGTACATCGGGAGTTGTTCCGCTTGCCGATCGGCCTTATTACTGGGGAATCCTGGCCAATTCTCTCAGGTTTAATCCGGCCGATGCGGATTGGCGTACGGCGGGCATGCGGCCGGTTGAAATTGAATTCACGGTAAAACCTTCGAAGGGAAGCAGCGGTGCGGAACTCGACAACTTTAAATTTATCCGCCGCAGCAACAACCCTTCAGTGGATGAGGCCGTTGTATACGGATTGTCGCGCTGGATTTATTACAATAAGTCCGACCGAGATGTAAAAGCGCGGATCGTTTACGATTTCAGCGATTGATTTCCCCGGACCGCCTTCCCCCCGGCATCGGACTTGATATGGATTACGGCGACCGGCATAACGGAGCCCCGCCGTATCTGTTTTTTTTAAAGAAATCCCTTTGGAGCCGTAACTTGTGCTCACCGCCCCCCTCGGGTAATGTTAGGCATGGCAATAAAGGCTGTCGGATTCGACATCGATGGAACACTTTACCCCAATCTCCGTGCCTATAAGAGATCCATACCGTTTTTTTTAAGGAATTTGAGAATTATTATCGCTTTTGCCGCAACCAGAAAGATCATGAGGGAAACCGAAGATGATTCCGATGCTTCCGAAGCAAAGATCTTTGCCGAGAAACTCGGATGCGATCTGGATAAAGCCCGTAAAATTCGTGATAGAATCGTTTTTAAGGGCTGGGAGGCTCATTTTAGCGGGATGAAGATCTACCCGGACGTCAGGGATGCATTATTACGTCTGAAAGCCGCCGGATTGAAAACGGCGGCCCTCTCCGATTTCCCTGTCGGACGAAAACTGGAATACTTCGGCATTGAAGATCTTTTTGATGTTGTTCTCGGGTATCCCGAATCCCGGCGGCTGAAGCCGCGGCCGGAACCGTTTCTTGTTATGTCCGAACATCTCGGCGTTCGGCCTGAAGAAATTATCTATATAGGGAATAAGCTTGATATTGATGTTCGGGGAGCTGAGAATGCGGGAATGCGCGGTGCTCTCATCGGTCCTCCCGGGCGCAGAGCTCCCGACGGTGTAACGACTTTCACCGATTACCGGCACATGGCCGAGAGTATCCTCTCCGAGGTGGCGACATGACTTTCAATTTCGACGGCGGCGACATTCTTATTCTCCTTTTGGTGGCGATAGCGCTGTTTCTTTTCCGCAGACTGGATAAAACCGGAAGATCCCTGGAAAAAGTGCGGCGCTATGCCGAAAAATCTAAGGGTGATTTGGACGCCATAGTCCGTGAGCGTGAATTGGGACTGAAGGATTTGGCCGTCGATCTGGAAGTACAGGAAAAAACCAATAGGGAAATATTGGCGAGAGCCGATGCCGCGCGCGAGGAAATCCTTTCCCGCGCGGAGGAGTTGGAAGGCCGCGTGGAGCGTATCGAGGCGCATGAAAAGGCCTTGGACGATTTGAACGACTTGGCTCTTCGCGTTGATGAGAATCTTTCACGGCTTCGGGATGAATCGGCGTATGTGGACGATGTCGGATTGCGGCTGAGCGAGGTTCGGTCGCAGTTTTCGGCCATGGCGGAAAAAGATGCCGCGCGTTTTGAGGAATTCAGAAAATACTCCCTGGATGTTTTCGGGGAAGATTTAACGAAAATGAATTCGGGTTTGGAGGAAACATCGCGGGAGCTTGCTTTGTTCCAGGAGACTTTGGAATCTCTTAATGCCCGAAGAGATGAAGCCGCGGGTGAAAAAATCAATGCTTTCAGGGATGATTTGGAGAGCGTCGAAGAAGATTTTCGCGAACGTCTGAGGAAGGTCGCCGAGGAAGGTTCCCGCCTTGAAGATGAAGCGTTCACAGCTTTAAACGAGAAAATCGATTCGCGTTCCAGTCGGCTGGAGGAAAATTGGATGGGCGGCCTGAACGAGCTGAGGGACCGAGTTTCGACCGCCGCAGCCGAAATCCAGGAATCACTTTCCGATGCAAAATCGGCCATGGATCTTTGGGAAGCTGAGGGCTCCGAGCGAATAGAAAAAAACCGCAATGACTTCGACAGCATGGAAAACAGGCTCATGGAGGTTTCCGCGCAGTTGGAATCCGATATCTCCGCGTTTGAATCCCGACTGGACGGCGATATTGAAAATTTGAATCACCGTTTGAATTCGCTTATTGATAAAAAAGAAACGGATCTGCTTGAATCCGTGGAAATCAGACAAAACGAGTACCGCAAGACCGTCGAGGACCGATTCGAAAATATCGAAGGGTTCATAAAAGACATGGACGCGGTTGCTGAAAGTCTAAAGATTTCGCAGAAGAACCTTCTGAAAGAAGTGGACGAAGTTTTTGTAACCTTCGACGGCGAGATGACCCGGCGCAGGGAGTTGGAAAAGGCCTCGCTTGATGAAGAAGCATCTTCCTTGAAGCGGGAAATGGAAGATTTGGAGCGCGGCCTCGATGAACTGAAAGCCCGGGCTTACGACAATGTATCGGAGAAGCTTCAGGTTTTTGAGGATGATTTCTTCGCCGACTTGAAGAATCGCGACGAACAGATCCGGGCGGCTTTCGATGAATGGAGAAACGGCGCCGAAGAGGAAATGGCCGAACTGGCCCTGAAGGCGGGCCGGGAAAGGGAGGAGACCGAACGGCGGTATTCCACCGAACTGAAGCAGAAACTGACCGAACTTCAGACCAGAATTTTGGGACAGTTTGAAGCATTCCAGGATCAAGTGGACGCTTTCCGGGAGTCTTCCACGTCCCGTATTCGAAGCGCCGAAGACGACTTAACGACTTTCAGAGGAGAACTTTCCACCCGAATCGCCGCGGAAAGAAGCACCGCTTTCGAGGAGTTCTCCAAAACGTTCGAAGCTTTTGAAAAACAAACCACCGAGAGATTCGCCAAGGCCGACAAGGTTATTTCTCAGAGACTCTCCGGTTTCTCCGGCGATATCGAATCGCGAAGCAAGGAACTGGCCGCCGATGTCCAGGCCGCCAGAGATGAGAATGCCGAATGGAGAGAACGTCTTACCGCGCAAACGGAAGAAGCCTCACGCGCCGCCCGGGAAGGCATGGAGACAATTAAATCCGATATCGCCGCGAGAATCGCGGAACTTCGGGATGAATATTCGGGACGCACCGAACAGCTCATTCTCGAATCCGGAGAAGAAAGAGCTTCTCTGCGCCGGGAAATCGCGGCCCTGGAGGAATCCTTGGTCCATGTGTCTTCGGAACTGACCGAGAAATCACGGGACAGCTTGGATGCTCTCAAGGAACAGAGTGAGAGCTTCCTTCTTGAATTCAGGAAAAATACCCGCGAGGCGCGTGATGAAGTGGAACGCAAAATCAAAGATTTGCGTCAGTCGGTCCAGGAATCCAGGGAAAGGGCCGAAGCCAACAGGAAGGAAATGGCGGCCCATACCGACACCGAATATGCCCGTCTTATGAGAAATCTGGACGAAATCGACAAAAGGCAGCGTGAGTTCATCGCCGAAACCAGGATTTTTGAGCGGGCCGATGAAATGAAACAGCAGCTTGAGGCGGATATCGCCGAACTTGCGAAGCAGCTGGACGCCGTCGGGGCCGGACGGGAGGAAATCCGATCCGTCAACGCCGAATATGAGAAGGCCGTGGGACTCTACGACGAGGTGAGCGGCAAACTGGCGCGTTTCCTCTCGGAACAGCAGAAGGTGGAGAACCTCGAAGGAAAGATCGCCCGAATCGGCAGTCTTTCGGAGTCCGTGGATCTGAAGCTGGATCGAGTGACTGAGTCCAACGACACCCTGCAGGATCTTATGGTCCGCCTCAAACAGCTGGAAGATCTTCACGAAGATTTGGGAATCCGATATGAGCGTCTTTCGGAAAAATCGAATGTGCTTGATGCGGCAACCGACGGCATTGATAAGAATTTCGAGCGTATGAACCGCATCGAAGACATTCTTAAGGACGTTGCCGAGCGAATACTTCCTTTGAGGGACGAATTGGACGGCATCGAGCGCAAGCAGTCCGAGGTTTTCGAAGAACGGGAGAAAATGCAGACCGCTCTGGATAAAATCGTGGTGATCGATTCCACCCTTAATGAGCTGGATGCACGGATAGACGACTTAACGAAAGCCAGAAAATGGCTTGCCGGAATCGAAACCCGCTTGGAAGAGATCAACGCCGACGCGCAGCAGCATATTCGTCTTTTGGGGAGTCTTTCGGAACGGGACGGGAAGCGAAAAAAGAGCGCCGCCGGTTCTCCGGATATGAGTACGCGCGATATGGTGGTTAAGCTTGCCAGAGAAGGCTGGAGCAGTGAAGAGATATCCAGAACGACCAAACTCAGTCTTGGGGAAGTGGAACTGATTCTGGAAATTACTCCCCGGAACAATGTGTAGTCCGGTTCTCTCGTGAACGAACGGTATCGAGCCGATTTTTATCTTTTTCGCGGTTTCCTTATGGGAATGGGAACGTTCCGGGATCGAAAAGTCGCTTCACACGGCACCATGAAGCTGATTTTCGGCATCAATCGTCCTTTCAAAATCAGACTGGACGAACGCTGGTATGGCGTACGGACGGCATTGGTCGATGAACATGTCGATCACTACATCAACGGGGAAGGGGACTGGCAGATTGTCCTCTGGATAAACGGTGACACATCTTTGGGGACCGCGCTGAAAATCCGGTCTTTGAAGGGCCGAAAATGGGCTTTGCATAACGCTAAGGTGCCCCGGTCGCTGAACGATGTAATACAGACCGCCGGTGATGAGCCCGATCCTCAAGGTGCCCTGGTTCTTGCCGAGACCCTGATTCGCGTGTACGGCGGAATCAAAGGGGTCCCCGCGAATTGGGATGATCATGTCAAAAGAGCGGTCGAAGAGGTTGATGCGAATCCCGGCGTCTGGAGCGGACAATCGCTCTCCGCGTTCTTCAGCCGGCCTTTCGCCGAGCTGAACGCCGATTTCAAGCGTGTAGCGGGTATCGGTTTGGATGATTATATTCATAACCGTAAATGGGCGGCCTACCTCGGATTCCGGCAATCGGGCATCGATAGACGGGCGGCTTTGGAAGCGGCCGGTCTTCCGGGCTGGGAAGGATTAAAAGAGAGCTTTGAATCCCGGTTCGGTTTGGATTTAAACGTTCTGGAGGAAACCCTTCCTTTCGTAGGTGTTTATGAGGGATGGGAATCGGGGCCGATTTTATATCTTTGATCGGTTTTCCCTCCATTTCCGCCTGATGCCGCTTCCAGCTCGAAAGCATCGACTCCTCGATCCGTTTTATCTGTAAATTTGCATTCTCAGATAAAACGCAATAGGATTTCATGGGGCATATGCCTGTAGACGGATACTGAATTACGCCTCTTTATTTTCATTTCGGGAGGCAGAAAGATGCTGATCAAAGACGTGCTGCGGCAAAAAGGCTATGACATCGCTACCGTTGACGCGAACGCGTCGTCGCTTGAGGCCCTTCAGATGTTCAACCAAAAGCACATCGGTTCTCTTCTTGTAACCGATAACGACGGCTCACTGACCGGGATTCTTTCGGAGCGGGATATTCTCAGCCGTTTTGCGCAGGTGGCCGACGGCATAACCGTCGGACGAATCATGACGCCGCGCGCCGACATCATCGTTGCACAGAGCGGCGACACCATCGAATCTGCCATGTCGGTCATGACCGAACATCGTGTCCGGCATCTGCCGGTATTGGAAGACGGCGAACTTGTCGGTGTGGTTTCCATCGGTGATCTTCTCAAAGCGGTTTTAAGCGACCTGGAATTTGAAACGAAGCTCTTGGAGGACTATATCGCCGGATCTCAAGCGATTATCCACTAGCCGGCCGCCGAGAAAGACTTGCTGTTTCGCATGGCGAAAGATCATGGCGAACGCCCGAACAGAAATCCCTCGGGCGTTTCTTTTCCCCGCCGAACAGCCGTATTGACCAGAACCCGTCATGGTTTCCGTCTTGCCGCGGTCCGCTCTCCGGTACGCTCCAGAGTGCGGTACTATCCCGTTTGCGGTGTCATAAAAGTTTTTTGGAAACGATTATATTCTTCGGAAAGAAACTTATATTTCGCGGATATCCTTCAGGAGTTCCTCGGTTTCAAGATTATCTTCAAGCCGTTTGAGGGTTTTCAGGCTGCGGGACATGAGTTCGCCTGTTCTTGCGGTCATTTCCACAAGATGTGCCAGAAGTTCTTCCTGTTTGACAAGTTCCCGATTCTGCTCTTCCAGGCTTTCTATGCGTTCGGCCTGTTCCTTCAGCGCTTCGAGAATAGGATTAAAACCAGTATCCTCACTGTTGTCCTCGAAAACGAGAAAGGTGCTGACTTGTCCGTTCATGTAAACCTTACGAATCATTACTCGCATTTTAGTGCGCTTCGTCAACAACGACAATCAATTTTCTTAATGGAAGCGACGTTTTTTTCCGATAATGCTTTTTCTCCCGTAATCCGGCGGGATTTTTTCTTGACCCTAATTTCTGCCCGTTAGTATTTTTATGACGAAAGAACAACAAAAGAATAAATATTCTGGTTACGAGGGAATATGAGCCGCGATAAAGAAAACATGGAGACGGCGGAAGAAGAAAAAGCGTTTTCTGAGCCGAATGATGTAAAAACAGAGAATCTCAATGAAGAAGTCGAATCGGAAGACAATGACGATGCGGCTGAAGAAGTCGAGAAGAGCATTGATGATCTGGAAACGGAAATTGCCGATCTGAAAGAGAAAATCCTGAGGATGGCTGCGGAGAATCAGAACACCCGAAAGCGTTTGGTCCGCCAGCAGCAGGATGCGTATAAGTTCAGGCACCAGGACATCCTGAGAGATTTGGTCGAGATAATCGACAACTTTGAGAGGGCCATCGAATCTTCGTCCGAGTCCAAGGATTTCGATACTTTTCATGAAGGCATCCTTATGATAGAGAAGCAATTCTCGGGCATGCTCGCTGAAAAGTACGGACTGGAGAAATTCGGCGCCGATGGTGAAGTTTTCGATCCTTCCGCGCATGAGGCGATGATGATGGAAGAATCTTCGGAGATTGAAACCGAGACGGTGAAACAAGTTTTTCAGGCGGGATATCGTCTTCATGACAGAATATTGCGTCCGGCGAAGGTTGTTGTAATGAAACCCGCATTGAGCGCTGAAAAAAGCGAAGAATAAGGAGCTAGGAGAAAACATATGGGCAAAATAATCGGTATTGATTTAGGAACTACAAACTCTTGCGTTGCCGTGATGGAAGGCAGCGAATCCATTGTTATCCAGAACGAGGAAGGTGCGCGCACCACGCCGTCGATGGTTGCTTTTACCGATAAAGACGATCGTCTGGTGGGGCAAACGGCCAAAAACCAGATGGTGACGAACCCCGAGAATACCATTTACTCCATTAAAAGGTTTATGGGACGTCGCTACGGCGAGGTGAGCGAAGAAATGAAGATGGTTCCCTATAAAGTCGTCAAGGGAGCCAATGACGTTGTTCAGGTGGACATTAAAGGGAAGCACTATTCCCCGCCTGAAATCTCCGCGGCGATTCTTCAGAAAATGAAAAAGACCGCCGAGGATTATTTGGGAGAAACGGTTACCGAGGCAATCGTTACCGTCCCGGCCTATTTTAACGACGCCCAGAGGCAGGCTACCAAGGATGCCGGCAAAATCGCCGGACTTGAGGTTAAGCGTATCATCAACGAGCCCACGGCCGCGGCTTTGGCGTACGGTATCGGCAAGCATGATAAGGAAGAAAAGATCGCGGTCTACGACTTGGGCGGCGGTACTTTCGATATCTCCATTCTTGATTTGGGAGACGGCGTTTTCGAAGTCCGTTCCACCAACGGTGATACCCATCTCGGAGGAGACGACTTTGATCAGAAGATCATCGACTGGCTGGTAGCTGAGTTTAAGAAAGATCAGGGGATTGACCTTTCCAAAGACAGAATGGCTCTTCAGCGCCTCAAGGAAGCCGCGGAGAAAGCCAAGAAAGAGCTCTCGGGAACTCAGTCTTCCGATATCAATTTGCCGTTTATTACAGCGGACGCTTCGGGCCCCAAGCACCTTCAGTATACTCTCAGCCGGTCGAAATTCGATCAGATGACTTCCGATTTGGTGGAAAGAACCAAACAGCCTTGTATTCAGGCCCTTAAGGATGCCGGATACAGCGCGTCGGACATTGATGAGGTAATCCTTGTCGGCGGATCCACACGTATTCCCGCCGTTCAGGAAGCGGTGAAGAAACTCTTCGGTAAAGAACCCCACAGAGGAGTGAACCCCGATGAGGTCGTGGCCATGGGTGCGGCTATCCAGGGCGGTGTATTAGGCGGTGATGTCAACGACGTTCTTCTGCTGGATGTTACACCTCTTTCTCTGGGTATCGAGACGTTGGGCGGTGTGTTTACCAAGCTTATCGAGAAAAACACGACCATCCCCACGAAGAAGAGTCAGGTATTCTCCACGGCAGCCGATAATCAGCCGGCCGTGTCGATTCATGTTCTTCAAGGCGAACGTGAAATGGCCGCGCACAACCGGACATTGGGCCGTTTTGAACTGACCGGCATCCCGCCGGCGCCGCGAGGCGTTCCTCAGATCGAGGTAACCTTCGATATCGACGCCAACGGTATCGTTCATGTGTCCGCCAAAGACATGGGAACCGGTAAAGAGCAGAAAATCCGTATCGAATCCTCAAGCGGTCTTTCCGAGCAGGAAATTGATCGCATGGTGAAGGAAGCCGAAGCCAACGCCGACGCGGATAAAGCCGCCAAAGAGAAGGCGGAGATTCTCAACAATGCCGACTCGCTGGTTTATCAGTCCGAAAAGGCTTTGAAGGATTACGGCGACAAAGTAAGCTCCGGTGAAAAATCCGCCATTAAAGATGCGATCGCCAATCTTAAATCCGCAATTGAGGCGGGGGATTCGGACGATATCAAACAAAAAACCGAAGCCCTGGCGCAGGCCTCTCAAAAGCTTGCCGAGGAAATGTACAAGTCTCAAGCTTCCGAAGGAGCCTCCGGTTCCGAAAACGAAGAGGCTTCAGGATCTGATGACTCCGATGAAGGCGGTTCTCAGCGGTCCGGTGATGTCGAGGATGCCGATTACGAAGTCGTCGACGACGATAAATAGCAGGATTCTCCGTGTCGAAAAGGGATTATTATGAGGTTCTCGGCGTCGGAAAGGACGCCGGGGCCGATGAAATAAAAAAAGCTTACCGAAAACTCGCGGTCAAATTTCATCCGGACAGGAATCAGGATAGTCCTGATGCGGAGGCGAAATTTAAAGAAGCGACCGAGGCCTACGAAGTGCTTTCCGACGAAAAAAAGCGTCAGGCCTACGATCAGTTCGGATTCGCCGGTGTGGACAACATGGGCGGACCTACGTTCAACGCTTCGGCTTTCAGAGGATTTGAGGATCTTTTCGGTGAGAATTTCGGCGGTTTCGGAGATATTTTCGAATCTTTCTTCGGGGGCGGCGGAGGAGGAAGAAGCCGTCGAGGCGGCCGATCCCGCGGCAGTGATTTACGCCATGACATCCGCATCGATTTCGAGCACGCCGTGTTCGGAAAAGAAGTGGAGATTGAATACGAACGGCTGAAAGCCTGCGACGAATGCCATGGTTCCGGAGGGGAAGGCGTCAGAACCTGTTCCCAATGCGGCGGTTCCGGCCAGGTCCGCCGGAACTCAGGCTTTTTTTCCATCGCGACCGCGTGCCCTGCCTGCGGAGGGGAGGGCACGGTCATCGACAATCCCTGCCGATCCTGCGGAGGCGCCGGTACGGTGCATTCCAAACAGAAACTGAAAGTTACCATACCTCAAGGAATGGATCCCGACAGGCGGATCAGGCTTGAAGGTCAGGGAAACTTCGGATCCAAGGGAGCGCCTCCCGGGGATCTTTACGTTTATATTCATGTAAGGCCTCATCAGCATTTTGAACGACATGATTACGATCTTTATTGCGTTATTCCCATCTCCATGACGCAAGCCGCTCTCGGCGGTGAAATCTGGGTGAGAACTCTGGATAAAAAACGCATCAAGCTTAAAGTTCCTTCGGGAACCCAAGACGGTAAAATGCTCCGCATCCGAGGCGAAGGCGTTCCTGTGCTCAATGCCGGCGGCCGCCGCGGGGATTTGTACGTGAAGCTCAAAGTGGAAGTTCCCGTTCGTCTTACAGGTAAGGAAAAGGACATTCTGAAACAGTTCTCCGACGTGCATGGAGAGGTGGACGAACCCGCACCGGTGAAACTGAAGGATCTCTAGAAGGTCTATTTTGTTAAGAAATTGCAGAAGTTGCGTAGTATTGCGTAAGTGAAACGGCAGCATACTCGGCAACTTCTTGTAATTTCATAAAATAGACCGAAGCTCGCATAACGTTCCCATAAGGCCTAATTCGTAAAGAAACCTTTGAACTGCTCGCGGTTTGGATTAGCCAAACCGCTGTGCAGGCTCGCTATTTGACATAGTCAAACAGCTGTTGAGCGATGTCTCGTGAGAGCCTAAACAACTGCGTACCGCAAGGCGGAGCCTGAGGAACGTAGTGAGTAGGCGGAAACGGACTCAGTAAGCGGACTCGGCGATCATGGGGTCCTACCGCGGCAAGGCGAGGAACGATCCCGGCATGCGCAATGAAACGTACGATGGGCAATCCCGGCCGGAGAATACCTGGAAACGCGGCGAGCCTCGATCCTTTTGGAACGTGTTTCTATAAAAACTCATTCTTTTTTCCGCGGGAAAATCATGCATACTTGAAGTCGAGAGGTACCCCTTGGATCCCATCGACATCCGCGAAACTTTCGATAAGCTGAAATTCGGCGAAGACGCGTTCCACGAACTCATGCGCTGGCGCGTTCGGCGCGTTCTGCTTGTTCTGCCTCATTATGACGCCTGGATTTTGGAACATGACGCAAAGCTCTCCGATCAAATCGTCGGCGAATATCATCAGCTGAACCTGACGACGGTTCCCCGTCTTACAACCGTGGCCGACGGGGAAGAAGCGCTGTCTCTTCTCGCGGAACAAGAATTTGAGCTTTTGATAATCGGCAAGCGCGTCGGCGATTTGACTCCGGGTGAACTTGCCGCCCGCGCGAAACAGCTTCGATCCGACATGGCCGTTTTGATGCTTTTTCCTTCGCGAAGCGATTTGGCGACGGATGAAAGCACCGATGAAGAGGAAAGCGCCATTGACGCCCGATTTTTGTGGAGCGGCGATTCGCGTCTGTTTCTGGCGATGATTAAGTATGTCGAGGATGTGCGCAATGCCCCCGCGGATGCCGGTGACGGCAGAGTGGGGGTGCTGCTGGTTGTGGAAGATTCGATCGCCTTTTATTCCGCCTATCTTCCGCTTCTGTATATCGAGGTAATGGTCCAAACGCAACGACTCATTGCCGAAGAGATGAACGACAGCGATAAATTCTGGCGGATGCGGACCCGGCCGAAAGTTCTTCTGGCCAGAAATTGGGAAGAAGCCCTTACTCTGGGCGAAACATACCGTAAAGCCCTTATCGGCATAATTTCGGACATCGGATTTTCCAAGGCCGGAAAGATGAACGGCAGGGCCGGTTTCGACCTTGTGGAAAGGTTCCGCGCGGATAAAATCTGGATTCCCGTACTCTTTCAGTCCTCGGACGACAATGTTGCCGAAGAGGCTTCGACATGGAAGGCGCGATTCCAAGGAAAGCTTTCGGGCGATCTCCTCCGCGGTATCCGGCGTTTTCTGCTGGAAGATTTGGGTTTCGGGGATTTTGTTTTTCGGAACCCCGACGGGCAAGAAGTCCGCCGGGTCCGAACGCTTCGGGAATTTGAACTGGCCCTTGCCGAGCTGCCGACCGAGAGCATTCTTTACCATGCCGACAGGGATGATTATTCCAGGTGGCTGAACGCTCACGGCGAGTATCAGGTGGCAAGGCGGATTAAGCCGGTACGCTCCGCGGATTTCAGTACGTCCGAAGAACATCGTGCTTTTCTTGTCCGTTCGTTCCGGGAAATTCGGGAATCGCGGCATCGGGGACGTCTTGTCGAATATCGGCCCGACGATCCCGGTGCTCCGGGTTCCATCGCACGATACGGCAGCGGTTCTCTCGGCGGGAAAGGCCGCGGGCTGGCGTTTTTTAATGCCGTTTTGTCCGCCGTCCCTTGGGGGGATCGTTTTGAACCTCTGAAAGTGACTATTCCCAGAACACTGATCATCGCTACCGGAGAATTTGATAAGTTTCTGGAGATTCATAACTTTTCTACCGAGACGCTTACTGATGATGAAGCGCTTCATCGGGGCTTTCTGGATGCTTCCTTTTCGCAGGAATTAACCGAAGTTCTGCGATCCTTTATTTCGCAGGGAAACGGACCTCTCGCCGTTCGCTCATCGGCCCTCCTTGAAGATTCGCAGTCCATTCCCCTGGCCGGTGTGTACGACACGTACATGATACCGGATTGCGAGGATTCCGAATCAAAGCTTCGTTCGGTGAGCGATGCGGTTAAACTGGTTTGGGCCAGTACGTTCTCCCGGGAAGCCGCTTTGTATCGGGAGGCCATGGGCGTGGGGCGGGAAGAAGAGAAAATGGCCGTTGTGATTCAGGACGCGGCCGGAGCACGGCATGAAAACTGGTGGTTCCCCAGACTTTCGGGAACGGCCCAATCGCTGAATTATTATCCTGTGGGCCCCATGGAGAGAGAGGACGGCGCGGCGCGGATTGCCATCGGAATGGGACGTTCGGTTGTGGAGGGAAACAGAGGGTTTCTTTTCTGTCCTTCGCATCCCTCGGTTCCATGGGGAACGGAGGAAGACCGATGGAGAGAAGGGCAGACACATTTCTGGGCTATTCAAAGGAATCTTAATCGCTCTGATCCGCGTCTTTCTTCGGGCGAAGGCAGCAACCTCGTCAGTCTGACGGTTAAGGATGCCGAGAACATGGGTGTTTTGAGACATATGGCTTCCACCTGGGATCCGGTGGATCACAAGCTTGTCGACGGCATCGACACGGCGGGGCCGCGGGTTATTGATTTTCGCGATTTACTCGAATACGAGTGGCTGCCGCTGGCTCAGCTTCTGAAAGTTCTTCTGAAGCTTTCCCGAAGCGCGCTCGGGAGTCCGGTGGAACTGGAATTCGCGTTGGATTGGCAGGGTGATTATTCCGATGATGCGGTTTTCTCGCTTCTTCAAGTCAGGCCGCTAATTTCTCAGTCCGGTACGTTTTTTTCGGTTCCCGAAAAGCCTGCGGATGAGGATTTGCTTTTGTATTCCGAAACGGCTTTGGGGCATGGAATCCTGGAGGGCATCAGGGATGTGGTTTGGGTTGATCCCGATTTATACGATGCGGGGAAAACCGAATCCTATAGGGACGAAGTGGCGGCCGTTATGGACGAATTGGCTCAAGCCGACAGACCCGCGATTTTAATCGGTCCCGGACGATGGGGAAGCCGCGACCGGTTTCTCGGTATCCCGGTCAGCTGGGCCCAGGTGCGGCAGGCGCGGCTTATCGTGGAAGTCGATCGCGGTTCGGGAGATCCCGAGCCGTCTCAAGGGTCTCATTTTTTTCATAATTTGGTTGCTCTCGGTGTCGGATATGCCCATGTGTCCCGTTCACGAGGTTTTATCGATTGGATTTCATTAAGAAAAAAAGATGGGAACGATACCCCCGTATGTCATTCTGTTCTGAAAAATCCCGTTACGATTGTTATGGATGGCAAAAAAGGGAGAATATGGATTGAAAAATGATAATAACGTCAATATAATTGTTATATAATGATGAAAACGTAAAAATAATAAAATTGACAATTGTGTCGGTTTTAGACTAGCTTATGTTCATCTGTATAACGGAGGTAAGCGGATGCGTGGGTACGTCAAAGAAGTCTATGACAAACTTTCGGGAAAATATCCTTGGGAGCATGAGTTTTTACAGGCGGCGCTGGAGGTTCTCGAATCGCTTGAATCTCTGATGGACAGGGAGCCGAGGTATAAAAAACATCGGATTCTTGAGCGTCTCGTGGAGCCTGAAAGAGTCATTCTTTTTCGCGTTCCCTGGACGGACGACAGGGGCGATATCCAGGTCAACAACGGCTACCGTGTTGAATACAACAGCGCCTTGGGTCCCTACAAGGGAGGTCTTCGTTTTCATCCGTCGGTGACTCTGGGAATCCTGAAGTTCCTCGGCTTTGAACAGATTTTTAAAAACAGTCTGACCGGACTGCCGATGGGGGGCGGAAAAGGCGGCAGCGATTTCGA
Source organism: Spirochaetia bacterium (assembly GCA_963666985.2). Classification (GTDB taxonomy): domain Bacteria; phylum Spirochaetota; class Spirochaetia; order DSM-2461; family DSM-2461; genus UBA2779. Next base: position 173,005 of record CAXXIA010000001.1, read on the forward strand.
CCCTAAGGGAAAAAGCGATGGTGAGGTCATGCGGTTCTGCCAGGCCTTCATGGACGAGCTTTTCCGCCATATCGGCCCGAATACCGATGTGCCGGCCGGCGACATCGGTGTGGGCGGGCGTGAAATCGGTTTCCTTTTCGGACGCTATAAAAAACTTCGCAACGCCTTTGAAGGCGTGCTTACCGGTAAGGGCCGCAACTGGGGCGGCAGTCTTATTCGTCCCGAGGCGACCGGTTACGGTGCGGTTTATTTCGCTCAGGCCATGCTTTCCACGCGGAATGATGCCTTCGAAGGGAAGAAGGTCCTGATTTCCGGATCGGGAAATGTGGCGCAGTTCGCCGCGGAGAAGGTTCTCGATTTGGGCGGTATTCCCATTTCTTTCTCGGATTCTTCGGGCTCCGTGATTGATCCGGACGGCATTACCCGGGAAAAACTGGCCTGGATGATGGAGCTGAAAAATCAGAGGCGGGGCAGAATCAAGGAATACGCCGATGAATTCAAAGTTTCTTATTACGAAGGCAAGCGTCCCTGGATGCTGACCGAGGCGGCGGTGGCTCTGCCCTGCGCCACTCAGAATGAAATCAACAAGGCCGAAGCCGAATCTCTGGTTAAGAACGGATGTCTGTGTGTTTCCGAGGGCGCCAACATGCCCACCGAACCCGATGCCGTCGAAGTCTTTCAGGGCGCGAAAGTTCTCTACGCTCCGGGAAAAGCGGCCAATGCCGGAGGCGTCGCGGTTTCCGGACTGGAAATGTCTCAGAACAGCATGCGTCTTTCCTGGACGCGCGAAGAAGTGGATTCCCGCCTGAACGGAATCATGAATCAAATCCATTCAAGCTGTGTGGAAGCGGCCGGAGATTTGGGCATGGAAGGGAATTATGTCATCGGCGCGAATGTCGCCGGTTTCCGCAAGGTGGCCGATGCGATGATCGATCAAGGCGTTGTGTAAGTAAGGTCATCCGACTCTATCGGTTCTTTCGGAGCATGCTCCGGGAGAATTTTTATTACCGTATTGAAAAGGGGCTGTCTCATTAGTTTGAGACAGCCCCTTTTAAAATTTGGTTGACCTCCGAAGACGGGAGGTTCCCTCCCATCCCCTTATCGTTTCTGTAGCTTCCTCATGTTATGAGCCATACTCAACAGTCCCCATTCAGTACTGACCATCTTCAATCCCCTGGTTCGGAATCTCCGAAATCCCATATTCGTCTTGATATCTCCGAATACAGATTCGACTTCAATCGGCCTGAGAGAGCGCATTCTCAGTCCTTCCTCTGAAGTCAGCAACTTGCGCACTTCAGACTTATGCCGTTCCAGGTTTGGACGAACCGTCAGGATGCGCTCTTTGCCTCCGTATTTGCAGCACCGGATTCGGAGAGAACACCTTTGGCATCCAGGGCCTGTATACCTTTTTTCAGTGGTCGGAAATCCTGAACCTGTTTTCGAGATTCTGGTCTCCTCGTGTTTGAATCGGCGACCCTTGGGGCACCGGTATGTATCATCAGAGGCACGATAGTCCCAGTTCTCTTTCATATGAATCTGCTTCTTGAACTTCCGTTTCCGCTCCCTGTGGAAGTAGCTGAACTTGATGTACTTCTCGACACCATGATCCTCACACCACTGGTAGTTCTCTTCACTACCATATCCTGAATCAGCAATGATTCTTTTCGGATAGCGTTTCAGATTCTTTTTCAGTTTCTCCATATGTAGCGGCAATGTCAGGGAGTCACCGGGACTCTGGTGGATGCTATATCCGAGGATGAACTGGTTCTCAGTACCCATTTGGATGTTGTACCCGGGCTTGAGCTGACCATTTTTCATATAGTCTTCTTTCATCCGCATGAAAGTCGCATCATAGTCTGTTTTCGAGTAACTATTTCGGTCGCCGAGGATTCTCTTCTGCTGCTCATACTTTTTGGCACGAGGGAGATAGTCCTTGCTAGCGGTATTCAATCTCCGTTGAATCTCCTTCTTTTCTCGCTCCTCCCGATCCTTGCGCAGCTCTTCATTGAGCTTGGATACCGCATCTTCGAGAATCTCCGACATCGGCCTGCCTTGAGGATCCACATGGGGAAGGTCATGGTCGCCGTACTTCTCATCCTCTTCTTCATTGATGCGGTCGATGTATTCGAAAAGCTCATCCATATTGCCGGCCAGGCGCTTCTGGAACTTGTCTGTCGCCCGGCCCCATACCCATGTGTATTTGTTAGCTGCTGATTCGATTTTTGTGCCGTCGAGAAAGTAGTTCTCCATCTGGACATGTCCGCTCTCGATGAGGCTGTTGGCCATTGAGGCAAAGATTTTCTCGATGCTCTTCTTCAATGGACCGTTACGAAATCTGTTTATCGTGTGGAAATCAGGACGGTTATTACCACTGATCCACATGAAGCATATCTGCTCACGAAGAGCGTCTGCGATTTGACGACAGGAATACAGCTGTTTCGAGTAGGCCAACACCAGAACCTTCAGCATCATCACCGGGTGGTAGCTGCTGGCACCGCCTCCCGGATAGGCGTTGAAGAGCTCACTGGTATCCATCGTGTCGATGAAGTTGTTGATTGTGCGGGATATATGGTTTGCGGGAAGCAGTTCATCGAGACTTGGAGGCAGGAGCATCTGTTGGCTGATTTCGTAATCTTTGAATGTAGCCTTCTTTTTAGTGTCCATGAAGAATTCTACCACCCTTGAATTCAGAAGGGAATTCTTCCAGACATGAAAAAGGGCCGCCTCTTATGAGACAGCCCCTTTTCGTCGTATACTGAGGTTCATGCCGAGATTGCCCGCTTCCGTGGGAAAATACAAAATCATCGACCGACTCGGAAACGGCGGAATGAGCGTGATTTACAAAGCGGAACATCCCACTTTGGGAACGTCCGTGGTAATCAAGAAGCTCACGCTGAAAGGCGACGAGGCGCATAGGGAACGCTTCCGGCGAGAAGCGACGCTGATGATGAAGCTCCGCCACGAGAACGTTGTCGGGGTTTATGATCATTTCAAGGAAGGCGGCGGTCATTACCTCGTGATGGAATTCGTCGATGGCCGGCCGCTGTCGGAATTGCTGGCGAGGGAGGGGGCTTTGCCTCCGAAAGATGCGGCTTGGCTTATCGGGCGCATCGCTCTCGCCCTGGCTCATATCCATGCGCACGGTGTTGTCCATAGAGACTTAAAGCCTTCGAATGTGCTTTTGGGCCGAGACGGTTCGGTAAAGCTCGCCGATTTCGGCATCGCCTTTGTTCCGGGCGGAGACGAAGATATCACCGCCGAGGGAACCGCCCTTGGGACGCCGACGTTTATGGCTCCCGAGCAGCTTGAAGATGCCCGGAGCGCCGATGAGCGCTCCGATATCTGGTCTCTGGGCGTGTGTTTTTTTGAATTGATCACCGGACGGAAATTCGTTACCGGACCTACGCCGGCCGCAATCGGAAAATCACTTCCGGATGCAGTCAGAAAGATGCCGGGGCGTCTGCCGCCCAATCTTCCTTTTCGCTACCGAAGCCTTTTAAAGCGGAGTCTTAAGCTGCGCCCGCAGTCGCGCCTTTCATCCGGCAGTGCCGCGGTGCGGCTTTTAGGAGCGGACGCGAAGGCTGCAGCACCTCCGCCTGTTTCTTTGAAGCATCGGCTGGATGAGTTTTTAGGATCATTCTCACCCGATGCCGAACCCACGCCGGATCTTTTCCGGTCCGATTTTTCGGATAACGAGGGAAAAGAGCCGGATCGTGACGCATCGGACATGGATTCGAAAGGGCGCAACAGTTCTTTTCTGGACGGCATCCGATTTCTGTTTTCACCGCAAAAAGACGTCTGTGGCGATAAAAATCCGCCGGTAGGCGGCTCCGAAGAGCGGAACATCAAAGAAAAAGAACCGAAGCGGCCGGGTGGCAGCCGCCGGGGCGGCGTATCGGATGGAGAACCCGAAGACGGTGAAGATCCGAAACGGATCTCTAACGGCGGATTTTCCGCTTTTTTCCGGAATCGTCCGATAAGAGCCGCAATCCTCGGGTTTGTTTTAGTGATTATTGCACTATTTATATTTATTCCCGGATTTTGGAATGCCCTGTTTCGAAGCGAAACCTACGGCGCCTGCCGGCTGGTTCTTTTGTATCCTGAAAACGCTCCGGAATATTGGCTTGACGGCGCGGTCGCCGGGATTTACAGGGAAGAGGGCGGAGCGCTGGAGAAAGTCCTCTCTCCCAGGCTGAAGCCGTCTCGGGATTCGGAATCCCTGGTCAGTCGGCCCGTTTCGCTGCCGGCAGGCGCCTACAGAGTCCGCTGGAGTCTTGGAGACAAAGTTTCCTGGAGATCTTTCAGACTGCCGCCTTATAAAGAAGCGCGCGCCGCGGGGTTCGGAGTTCTCACTCTGGAAGAAGAGCTTGGAGATCCTCCTGAGTTTTCTCTTATTCTCAAGTGGGGAGTCCGCGATGCCTTAAGCGGCATCGATTTGAAGAATATTGCGTCAATCGACTGGGAAGCTTTGGACGAGGACAACGGAGAATTCAGCTCGGGCGGACGGTATCGGATTGTCATTGGTGCTCCGGGATACAGATCGGCCGAATTCAATATCGCGGTCAGTCCTTGGCGGCGCGAGGTTAATCTGGTTGCCGATCTTTGGCCGGAAGGTGCCCGCATTATCGTTCGCAACCGTTCCGAGCGGTCCGTAATGCCGAGGCTGAACGGTTCGGGGCATTATGTCTCCATGGGGGAATCTCCCGAACTGAAGCGCATCGGCCGATTAGCGGCCGCGAGCGAGATGGTTCTTAACGTTGCGCCCGGAGATTACATCATGGCGCCGGGACTCGGCCGGGAGGGCTCGATTCGGATCGGGCTGGAATCCGGAGCAACCGTTATTATTGATGTTGTCGGAGATACACAGAGAGGTGAACGCGGAACCGCCATGAGGATGGAAGAATAAGGTTCACCGATTCGTTTATTCTCGGATTTTGCTGTCCAAAAGGATGGTGAATGGTCCGTCGTTTATCAGCGACACCTTCATGGCGGCGCCGAATTCTCCGGTTGGGATTGTTTTTTTCAAGATCGATTCCAGCTCGCTTACGAAAAATTCATAGAGCGGAACGGCCTGCTCGGGAGGCGCCGCCGGATCGAAAGAAGGCCGGTTTCCTTTTCGTGTGCCGGCATACAGGGTAAACTGACTTACGACAAGAACCTCTCCGCCGATGTCTCGGAGCGATTCGTTCGTTTTTCCCTGCGCATCTTCGAAAATCCTCATGGAAGAGATTTTTCGAACCAGCCAAGCGGCATCATCGGGATTGTCGTTCCGGCCAACACCTAAGAGAATCATCATTCCCTTACCGATAGCGCGGACCTCCGCAGTTTCTTCTATGGTTACCGAGGCTTCCGTTACGCGCTGGATGACGGCTCTCATGGAGATTCCCCTTTTCCGTGATCTTCCCGATTTCTCAACATTCCAATGAAGTTAACTTTATCCGGAAGTACCGCCGACGGCCATCCGTTTTCCTTTGGACACGATCGGGTTTATCATACACATCATGAAATCCTATCTTACGGGTGCCAACGGCGTTTCCGAAGCGATAAAAAGAGAAAAAGGCGTTTTATATATTTCTCGAAAAGAGGGACGATCCGGGGAATTGGCGGAACTCGCGAAAAACCACGGAGTTTCAATCAGGCGTGTTTCGGATAAGGAACTCACATTGCTGGCCGGGAACGGTCATCGAGGGTTCGCACTGGAAACACATGAAACTTCAAAAAAAGATCTTATCCGGACTTTGGATGAACTCATTGCGGACGCTGAGGAGAATACTCTGGTTCTCCTTCTGGACGGAATCACCGATCCCCGGAATCTTGGCGCAATCCTCAGGGCCGCAGATCAGTTTGCGGCGGCTGTCGTTGTGCCCAGGCGGCGATCGGCCGGGAAGGATTCCGATTCGGTGAGCCGTGCGTCCGCCGGTGCGGTGGAATGGGTTTCCTGTATCGAAGTACCCAATATGGCCCGAGCTTGCGAGGAGCTCAAACAGGGCGGTTTTTGGATTTGGGGCGCGGATATGAGCGGTAATCCGGCCCCTTCGGTGAATCTTAAGGGACGGACGGCGCTGGTTATGGGGCGTGAGGGAGAAGGCCTTCATCGATTGATAAAAGAACGATGCGACGGTTTGATTCGAATCCCCACCGGGGGCCGAATCGATTCACTGAATGTCGCTACCGCCGCCGGAATCCTGATGTATGAGGCTCGCAGGCAGCAGTCGTTCCCTTACCGAGGGTCCGTTTAAAGGGATTTTTTGTCAATCTTGCCGAATCCACTTGCGAAATTAACGGTGTCTCTGCAAAATCCCTTCAGATCTACTTGAAAAAAGGATGACCAAATGGCCGAAGAAATATCCTATGTGATGACAACACCGTATACACTTGCAAAATCCAGAACCGGGGGAATCCTTGCCCGGCTCTTTTCCCGTGTTGATTTGGAACTGATTGCCGCGCAGGTTTTCACGCCGGATTTGGAAACCGTGCAAGCTTACGCCGCATCAATTATGAAGCATGCCAATCCGGAGAAACCCGGAAGCGCCGAGCTTATCAGGGATTATATTCTGAACAATATGGTTCCCAGCGAAGAACGTGCTCATCGTGTCGCCATCTTTCTGTTCCGGGGAGAGAACGCCGTTCGCCGGCTCAGGGATCATGTCGGAGCCCTGTACCCTGAGAACCGGAGTGTCGAATCCCTTACGGGGGAGACCATCCGTGACACTTATGCCGATTTAGTCCGGAATTCGGAGGGTGAAATAACCTATTTCGAGCCGGCGGTTCTGTCGCCGCATTCACGTGCTTCAGCGCTGGATAATCTGAAAATCTTCGCGAAGTTCATGAAAACGCAGGATAATGTCGTTCGGAATGTTGTGTATCCGAGCCGGCAAAACATTGAACAGACATTGGTTATATTGAAGCCGGACAACTGGAAATTCCGTTCAACCCGTCCCGGTTCCATCGTGGATATGCTGAGCCGTACCGGATTAAGGATTGTCGGTTTGAAAGTTCACCAAATGTCCACGGCGGATGCTCTTGAATTCTACGGCCAGGTGAAAACGGCCCTGGAGAAGAAGCTGGCCCCGTCAATATCGGTAAAGGCCGCGGCCGTGCTTGAAAAGGAGTTCGGGATTGTCATGGATGAGGGGACCCGAAAGAAGCTTACCGAATCGTTCGGCTGTTTTTATGCTCATTATCAATTTGGAAGCATCGTTGAATTCATGTCCGGGCGCAGGCCCGAGGAAGTTCCCATCGAAGAAATGGATAATCCCGGGACGGTGAAGTCGATGATTCTTGTCTACGAGGGCGAGAACGCGATTGAAAAAATTCGAGAAGTTCTGGGACCTACCGATCCAAGCCAGGCACCCGGCGGAACCATACGAAGGGATTTCGGAAGCGATGTCATGGTGAACGCGGTTCATGCTTCGGATTCGCAGGAGAGTGCCCGGAGAGAATTCGATGTTGTGAGAATTCATGAAAATGATTTCGTCAGGCTCGTTGATTTGTATTCACAAACCGTCTGATTCGAACAGGCCGGGCGACCGGGGAATCCAATTGAGTTTTTTACTTCTCTAATCGCGGCGGCGGACCGATGGGTATCGCCGCCGCGATTACGGTGCCGGGTCATGACGTTTTTATCGGATACCGCCCCGGGGCGTCCCCGGGCGCCCGGACCGTTATCGTTTTCTATAAGCGGATGAACATCTTATCGTGGTATTCCAGATTGGTGAGTTGGGCCAGCAATTTCAGCTTTCTTTGAATTGAGCCGTAAACCACAACTCTGTGATAACCGAAGAAGTTGTCTTCAAATTCATCCAACTCTTTTGGAGACATTTTTATCGCGATTTTTGTTCTGCATCCCCAATCCGATTCGGCGTATTGATGCCCGACGGTTCGAGATTCCTGTGTTAAAAGATGGTAAGTTTCAAAATCGTCCTTGAGGGCGATTTTCGGCAATCCAAGATACCTCATCGTTCCGGTACCCACGATTTTCAAGATGGTTACATCACGGTCTTCCGGCATGGTTACATCGATACCGACGTCGGAAAGCGACTCGTTATGCGTTCTGAATCGGAACGGCAAAGGCGTACTCCCTTCCATGCATGTCGGAGCCGTACAATGCGCCGCGATTATGCTTCCGGTTGATCGGTCGACCGTGGGATCGCATTGAAATCCGGGCCGTCCGCTTAAATAAAGGCTCATCGCGATGGTCAGCACCGTTTCCACATCGGCCTCGCAGCCGGCGACGATTCCTTCATCAAGAAGCCGCGAGATGGTAAAACACGGACTAATCGGGAAAATCGACTCTCTGATATAGGACAAACAGTCGATCGTGAATCCGTTCGTGCCGGTTTCCTTCATAAGGGATTTTACGGCGATGTACATTTTCGCCGCGTTGATAATGTCCTGTTTTCGCGGCTCTTTTACCGTACCCAGCTTCATGGCTTGTGAAGAGATTTCCAAAGCGTCTTGTTCCGAAGCCGAATGGTAATGCGAAAGAAGATCGTCCGATGTCGCGAACGTAAGAGAAGATCCGAAATCGTCTTTGATGCGGGCCGAATATGCCGGGCCTTTCCAGCGCGGATCCGTCATTCTGGGATCGATTTTCATCGGATCATGATCAAGATCCCTCACCACCAGAAGATTTAGCCTGCGCAGACGCATCGCCGCTTTCAGCGCACAGATCGGCTCTTCAAGAATTTGAGGCGTCGCACCGGCCGCATGGATGATTCGCGCGCCGTTGTGCTTTAACGCGGCGTATCCGTCATAATAAGTGGCGAACGGTTTCGTATACATGATCGCCGGCATTTTTTTCTCGCACAATTTAAACACATCCGGCGTTAAACTGGCGAAATCCGCGGTCAACGGGATAATCAAAAGGCCGTCGGCCCGATCCATAAGACTGTAGGATTCAAAGATTTCTTTATCGCTGCGTATCAGCTTCCATTCGAAGAACTCAAGATCATCCAGAAAACGGCAGTCTTTGAATTCCTTTTTTAAAACTTCAACCTGTTTCTCAAGCGGGAATTCTTTATACGGCCATCCCGCTTCCATTCCGGCGCGGCCCATTAATAAAACAAGAATCTTGAATCGTTCGATCTCAGCCATGATATTCTCCTTCTTGATATAGATTATTTGATAATTACGACTTCCGATTACGGAATAAGAACCAATATTGTTGTTTTATTGATATTATGGGAGTTCCAGAGGTTCAATGGCCGGAACCGATGATTTCGTGACGAATAAAAGGACGGTCCATCCTGTATTATGTAAAACGCTCGGAATTCATAACTACCGCTCTTAAAGAGAATGAGTCTTTTTTCAGTGAGGATCATCCCTGCAGAATCTGGAAACGATCGGTTGAAGCCGGAGAACGGATTAGGCTGCATTACAATAATCTTTTGGAGTGCATCCTTTTTGAACGGGTTACCGGAACCGCGATCGTGGAACATCTTCGCATGGAGCTGAATCCAAAGCAGGTTATGGTTATATCACCCGGCATGATTCACAGTTTTGAATTGGAGCGTTCTCCCGGCGGATATGTCATCGTATTTCAGGTTTCCCTTAAAGAAATCCGGAACTATCTTCAGTTTGAGAATCTTTTTTCTTCTTCCGAAGATCTCTTTTTTCCGGCGGTGTCCGAGCGCTTCAATCCTTTGGACCGGATTCTTACGGAATTATGTATCAAACCGCCGGTAACGATTTTTGAACAAATCAAAGCGGTTTTATCCGTACTTGAGATTATCGGTCCCTCATCCGGGAGTTTCTCGGAAAAAAGCAGGCTTTTTCCCGAACGTCTGCGGGAGTCAATTAAATGGACCATGGAGCATTTTTCTGAGCCGATTAAACTGGCGGATGCGGCCGGGATTGCCTGCTATACGGAGGAGCATTACAGCAGATTGTTTAAGAAATGCACCGGCGGCACATGGAATGATTTCTTACGGTCGATGAGACTGGACCGGGCCAAGGTTCTGCTGGCGGGCGGGATGGATGTTACTTCGGCCTGTTATGAATCGGGTTTCGGGAATCTTTCCTATTTTATCCAGGTTTTTCGGCGGTACGAGGGATGCACTCCGAAACAATTTACGGCAAGTTTGCTTCAAGGACGGAGAGACGGCTTATAATTCGGTTCCCTCATATGAGAGAAGCCGCCTCAATTCTTCCGGGGAGGTTGATATCATGAGCTTTTTACGCAGATCCGATGCCCCCGTCCATCCGGTGATATAGCCGGAAAGATGCTTTTTTATTTCCCGAACGGCCGTTTCTTCGCCGAACGCGGCGGCCGCCGCGTTAAAATGGAAGGACGCCGCCGCGATTCGTTCTTCGGGAGTCGGTGATTCGCTTGGAATCCTTTTTCCGAGGAATTGCCCCGCCGAAGAAAAAATCCAAGGATTGCCGACGGCGCCTCGGGCGATCATAACCGCGGCGCATCCGGTTTGGCAAAGCGTCGCGGCGGCGGAGTCCGCGTCCGTGATGTCTCCGGATCCGATAACGGGAAGTTTTGTCGACGCGGCCATTTCGGCGATAAGACTCCGATCGGCCCGTCCTCCGTATCTCATGGCCCGGGTTCTTGGATGAAATCCCACGGCCGCGGCGCCGGCATCCTCGGCCGCGGTTACGGCTTCCTTCCAATTCAAATTCTCATTATCCCAGCCGCTGCGGATTTTCACGGTAACGGGAATTTCTCTCCCCACGGAATCGACCATGGCCTTCAGAGCTCTGTAAAGGGCTTTCGCGTCGCGGCCGAGTGCGGCGCCGCTTCCGCCGCGAATCACCTTCGGAACCGGACATCCGGCGTTTAAATCCACAAGATCGGCTCCGGCTTCAACGGCTATTTCCGCTGCTCGGGCAAGTGTTTCCGGATGAGAACCGTAGAGCTGAAGGGCCAGGATCGATTCACCTTCGGCCCGATTCATCATTTCAAAGGTTCGTTTATTCCCGCGAACGAGTCCTTCCGCGGAAATCATTTCCGTATAGGCGAGATCCGCGCCGTATTGGAGAGCCATGGCCCGGGTAATCCTGTCGCTGTAACCCGCCATGGGGGCCGCGAAGATATTCCCGGGGATTCGCAAAGAGCCGATATCCACCGGCCCGTACAAAAGAAGAGAATTGTCGCCGTTCACGGCACCTCCGTATCGGCGGGAGCGCAAGCGGGGATCATTTTCCTTGTCCTTGCCTTACGGCATAGCGCCGCGGCCGTTCGGAACGCGGAGTTCCGGCGCGCGGCGGAATCCTTTTATCTCAGGCGTTCCGATCCAGACCGAAAAGATCGCATGCGTTGTTCCAGAGCGCTTCGGTAACGATTTCCTCGTCTTCTTCCCGGATTTCGGCGATGAACGCGGCCGTGGAGGGCAAATAAACGGGTTTGTTCCGTTTGCCTCGGAAATCGGCGGGAACCATGAAAGGACTTTCACTTTCGATCACAATGCGCTCAAGGGGAAGGTTCACCACGGTTTCATGCAGATTTCGCGCGTTTCTGTACGTAACGTTTCCGGCGAAAGAGAAGTAGAGGTTGTCGTGGCGGCTCAGCATATCTTCCGCGTATTCCCAATCTTCCGAATAGCAGTGAAGCACGCCGCCGCGGGAAGGAAGCTTGGATTTAAGAATTTCCTTAATGTCATGTCCGGCTTTTCGGTTATGGATAACGACCGGAAGGTTGTAGCTTTCCGCCAGTTCAAGCTGGGCGATGAACAACTCGACTTGGGAACTTTTGTCGCCGAATTTGCGAAAATAATCGAGTCCGGTCTCGCCGATGGCCACAACACGGTCTTTCTGCACGCCCTCGTTGATTTTTTGCTGCCAGTCGGAACCCGGATGCTGAACTTCGGACGGAGAAACGCCGATACTGAAAATAACATTAGAAGCGGTGATGAGGTTCTGGTAAACCTCGAAGAAGTCCTGAAGGTTATTGGTGATGCTTAAAATCTTTTGGACGTTCGCCTGCTTGGCTTCCTGCGTGACGATGAGCTGTTCGATTGAATCTTCGTGGATAAGACCAATATGGGCGTGGGTGTCGAAATACCGCATGAGTAACCCGCTTTCGGTGAATTTCAATGCCGACCGGCATCTACCTTCATTGTTAACTCGCTCGGGAACCCTTGTCAATATAAATCGCTTCGATGACGGAGCTTGCCTTCTCAGAGCAGGGTAGGATAATATGAGAGATGATTCCGACGGAATCGATCGGGGAGACAGAGTGCCGAAGACGAAATCCGTTCAGAACAGGCGATCACGCCGCGTGGGAACGGCCCAAGGGGGCCTGATGGGTTTTTTATGGCGTTTCGGACGCCAGAAGTTCACCGTTATGTTCGTTCCCCATTCCGAAAAGAAAACAGTCCATTTTCAGATGTCGCTGTTTACCATGTTCTTCATGATCGTTATTTTCCTCGGTCTGCTGGCGGGTTTTTTCTGGTTTTCCCTGGACTTCTCCGGCAAGGAGATGATGCTGGCCCTGCGGACTCGGGATTTGGCCGATACCGAAGCGAGTCTGGATGTTATCCGTGATGAGGTTGGCGATTTGGTTACATCGGCCGGAACGTTCCGGAACAGCCTTAACCGAACAATGGATGTTCTCGGCATTGAAGACCCCTCACCCATGGCGGCCGTCGGCGGAAGCGGCGATTTGGCGGATTTATTCGCCGTTGAGCAGGCGGACGGCTCCACCTTGGCGGAAGTCGCCGATCTCCAGGCGCTGCGGATCTCTTTGGATAATTCGGTAGCCACCTTGGAAAATATCGGAACGGTTCTTTCCAGCCAAAAAGATCTTCTTTCGGATATTCCGACGATTTGGCCTCTGAAAGAAGTTCGGGGATGGGTTACGCAGGTCTTCGGTCCTCAAATCCATCCGGTTTTTCATTATTGGTATCTTCACAGAGGCGTGGACATCGCGTTCGGTATGGGAATTCCCATCATGGCGACGGCGAACGGGAAGGTTATTGAAGTGAAGTTCGATCCGGATGGATTCGGGAATTACATCGTTCTCCAGCATAAATACGGTTTTAAAACGCGATACGCGCATCTTCAGCGTCAGCTGGTCAGCGTCGGTCAGCAGATATCTCAGGGTGAAATCATCGGAACAATGGGCAGTACCGGTTTCTCAACGGGACCTCATCTCCATTATGAAGTCACCATTGGAACACAGCTTGTCGATCCGTTTAAATTCCTGAATATGGCCAACCAGGGTGATAAAATGGAGAATCTCGCGACGAATCTCCAACGGTACGAATAATATAATAAAGAACATGAATGAATATAACAAAGACTCGGCTCTCATAAATTCCATAATCGGTGAAGGAACACAGTTCCGCGGAGACCTTGATTTAAAAGGGCTTTTAAGAATCGATGGGGATTTCGAGGGCAATATCCGAACCGAAGGCCGCGTGCTGGTGGGAAAAGGCGGGCGGGCGAGATGCCTGATAGAAGCCGATACCGTTGTCGTCGGAGGCATCGTTAAGGGCGATATCAAAGCGGCGACGAAAGTCGTCCTTTTATCAACATGTGTCGTGATCGGAAACATCAAATCTCCGCAGCTTCTTGTTGAGGAGGGTGTTCTTCTTCACGGTCACGCGACCGTTACGGAAGATAAGAAGGCTCTGATGGCGGCCCCCGCCGGAGACGACGGAGGTTTCTCCGTTGATTTCGGAACCGCAAGAACGGCGGCGGCGAATTCTTCGGGATTGTAGGCCCGAATATGGATATTGAGAGGCTCAGCCAGATCGGATCATCTCTGGACACGAGACTCAAAAAAAAGAAAGATTCGGAGAAGATCCGTACCGGGAAGGGTTCCAGGACCGCTTTCGGGAGAGTTCTTGAACATGCGTCGGAGGGATTCGGAGCGGAAGGAATCGCCGGGATTCGGGATTTGCCCGCTCTGGACGCCAGCGAAACCCTTGAAAGTTTGCTGGATGATGTTCATGAAGCCGGTGACGCTCTTAAAAGAGATCCTGTTTTCGGTCCTTTGAAGGGATATAAACAGGCGGTTCGCCGTTTTTTAAAATACGTCCTTGATAACGGCTTGGAAGCCGAAGAAATTGTTGGAATTAGAAATCCCCGGACGATGCAGCAAAAAAAGTATATCGTTGTTCGGGTTGTGGACGAGAAGCTGGAAGGACTCGCGGCTCACGTTTTGAAGAGCCAATCGGACCAATTCGAGATTCTTCGCAGGATAGATGAGATTTACGGATTGCTTGTAGATTTGACGGGTTGATGGAATGAAAAATAATACGCATAGGGAAAACAGCGGAAACCACGGATCGGCCGTTCATGCCGAATTCCGAACTGTGCCTGAAAATCTGTGGCGCGCCAGAGTGATTCCGACCAACGATTTTGAATACTGTTCGCCTCCGGAGGGGATGGATCTCGAACGGGGCCGTTTTGTCGTTATTCCGACACGATACGGTTTGGATATGGCCCGAATCCTCGGACCCGTCGACGATGTATCCGGCGTGGAGCCCGAACACGTTCGGCTTATCGAGCGTTTGGCCACCGAAGAGGATTTGGCGAAAAGAACCGAGCTTGAGGCCCTGGAAGAAACCGCGTACAAAATTTGCCGTGAGAAAATCGATCGTCTCAAGCTGGCGATGAAGCTGGTTTCGGCCCATTATTTGTTGGACGAGCAGAAGGTGATGTTTTATTTCACCGCCGAGAACAGAATCGATTTTCGTGAACTCGTGAAGGAATTGGTCTCTTACTTTAAAATGAGAATCGAACTCAGGCAGATAGGGGTTCGCGACGAATCGAGAGTCATCGGCGGAGTGGCGGTCTGCGGCAGACCCTTCTGCTGTCACGGTTTGACCGATAAGCTTTCACCCGTTTCCATCAAGATGGCCAAAGATCAGAACCTTTCCCTGAATTCATTGAAAATTTCCGGTCCCTGCAGCCGGCTTCTCTGCTGTTTGGCCTTCGAGCACGAGCATTATTCCATGGAGCGAAAATGTCTTCCCCGCGAGGGGGCGCGCATAGTGCACAAAGGCGTTCCTTACAAGGTTACCGAGGTGAGTATTTTTTCCAGATCCGTTACTCTATCGGCTTCGGAAGGCCGCCGCATGGTTGTTTCCGCCGTCAATTTAACGAAAAGGGACGGCGGGGGATGGGAGATTCTTTCGGACGATATGGAAGATTAGATAATCCGATCTTCAGGGCCGTGGCTTGTTGACATCATTTACGGGCTTTTGTTAATATCGGTCCGCCAATTATTTAAAAGAAGAGAATCTCTTTATGGAGATTCGGCTTCCAAGGAGTGAACTCATGGCCGGAGTCAGTAAAAACGCGCGAACGACATCGGGAACACATAAGTTTTTCTGCCCTTGCGGCGGAGAAGTGAAGATGAGATCCGTATTTGCCGATGGCCGTATGAAGCATTTCGCTTATTGTGAGAAATGTAAACGGGAAGAGCGCCGTCCGCGAGACTTCAATTAAGGACGGATTAAGATAATGGTTTTCCCTTAAACCTTGACGGTAAAGGGATTATCTGTTAAAAGTTATTCTTGATGATTGTTTTGAAATCATCATACTGAGAGGAAAAGAGCATTGCCTAATTCAAATGATGCCGCTAAGAGGCACAGACAGAGTGTAAAGCGGCGGACTCACAACAGGGCTATCCGCAGCCGCGTAAGGACCAGTATTAAGGCCTTCGAAGCGGCCGTTGAAAAAAAAGATAAGGCTGTTGCCGAAACGACGTTTGTGGAGTTCGTAAAGCTTATTGATACGGCGGCCGGAAAAGGACTTTATCATCCGAATACCGCGGCCCGCAAGAAATCCCGCATGCACAAGAGGCTTGCGGCCTTGGCGTAATATAGTTACCGAACGATTAGCAATCTTGTGAGAAGGGGGATTCCGATGGCCGATATTGAAGAAGACAAGATGACTAAGGCCGAGATCATAGAACATATCTATGAAAAATCCGGAATCAGCAGAAAAGATATCCATATGGTTATTGATGCTTTCTTTGATGAAGTCAAAGACGCCCTGAACGGCGATCGGGTTGTGGAGCTGAGGGGTTTCGGCACTTTCGAAATTCGAACACGCAAGGGACGAGAAAAGGCCCGCAATCCCAAAACCGGAGAAATTGTTCCCGTAAAAACACACGGTGTTACCGTTTTCCGCCCCGGAAAAGAACTGAAGAAAATGGCCTGGAATCTGCGCCATTGATATCGATAACGTTTTTAAGTTATCTGAAAAACCCCGTTCCCGCGGGGTTTTTTTATGACTTCAAATCATCGCATCATGTTAAATTTCGACGTTTCGGCGCTCTCTCTTTCGGCGGCTTTCCGCGTTCTTTCTTGACGGACCGGGGTAAACGGGAGAAAATGGAATTGGATTATGGAAAAAAAGAAGATTCTCATCATTGATGATGAACAGATCAATCTCGATTTTTTTGACGTTATGCTTACCCGTTTGGGTTTTGAAGTTCTTATGGCGGTTGACGGCGAAGAAGGCCTCGAGATGATTAAGGAACATGTTCCCGATCTTATTATCTTGGACAATATCATGCCTCGGCTGACCGGATGGGAACTGACAAAGCTCATTAAGCAGGATGCATCTTACGCCGAATTTCGAAATATTCCGGTTATCATGTTTTCCGCCATGGATGCGGTAAAAGATAAAATCGAGGGCTTTGAGCTCGGCATTGACGATTATATCATTAAGCCGTTTAATTTCTCCGAGGTACTGGCCCGGATAAGGGCTGTCCTGAGGAACCATGAGCTTTCCCAGCAAGTCGTGCTTCGGGAAAAGCGTCTTGCGTTAACCGATTCTTTGAACAAGTCGCTGATTTATTTTACGGAACATTTAAAAGCGCCGGTGCTGAATTTGGTGAAATCGGCTAAGAATCTTGATACTTCGAATCCCAAAGCCGTTGAGGACTTTAAGAAACAGGTTCTTGTAGAAACGGAGCAGACTCTCGCCGCTCTCGGCGGTTTGGAAGATGAAGTTAAGGAACTGCAGGAATCGGAAGGACATGTAAGAAAAGCGGAACTCTCTCTTCAGGAGCTTGAAGAACGTTTCAGGGAACATTTTCGCGGACTTCATGAAGAGGAATCGGCATGATAAGCGAGACCAAGGCTGAGGTTCTTCGACTTTTTGCCGAGGGCCGCGAGCTTTATAAAAAACGGGATTTTCGCTCGGCAATGGAGAGATTCAAAGCCGCCTACGCTTTAGATCCCAATGACGGTCCGTCCAAAGTCTTTGGAGCCAGATGCAAACTCTACCTTGAAAATCCTCCCGCCGAAGGCTGGGATGGTGTTTTTGAGATGAAAACAAAGTAGCCCGCCATGCCCCGCACTACAGAAAATCCCGCATATAAAGTCCGAACGGTCTTGGGCGGAGAAACGAAATTCAGCGGTATTCTCAAATACACCGATTCACTGAAAATCGACGGGCGTTTTGAAGGCGCCATCGAGTCGTCCGGATTGCTTATCGTGGAATCGAAAGCGGAAGTGATTGCGGATGTAAAAGTCGGTACGCTGGTTGTGGCCGGCATCATCCGTGGTGATGTATCCGCCGAACGCCGCCTCGAACTTCTTCCGGGCGGCCGGATCATCGGGAATATCAGATGTCCCCATTTGATCATGGCGGAGGGAACGGGCCTCCAGGGACGGTGTGAAATGCTGGTCGATCCCGCCGGAACCGATATTTTCGCGATGCCTCTGGACAGGCTGAAAAAAACCATCGCCCGTGTCGGATCATAAAGACGGCTGTGCCGCCGGTATTATCGAACGGTTAATCGCCGGGGGCGAAACGCTGGCCGCGGCGGAATCTTGTACCGGAGGCGGCATCCTGAAAGAGCTTACTTCGGTCCCGGGAAGTTCCTCGGCCGTTTGGGGCGGTATCGTTTCTTATGCAAACGAGGCGAAAATCAGTCTTCTGGACGTTGATCCGTCTCTTCTGAAAAAGGCTGGCGCGGTTTCCGAGGGAGTCGCGAAGGCCATGGCTTGGGGGATGATGACCCGCAGCGGCGCCGACAGAACGGTGGCCGTTACGGGGGTGGCCGGACCGTCGGGAGGAACACCGGAAACACCGGTGGGTACGGTCTGGATTGCCTGGTACGGACCGGAAGAAGGATTGACGGCCGAAAAGTATCAATTTGACGGAGATAGGGAAGCCGTCAGGGAACAAGCCGTGAAGGAAGCGCTTGACGGAGTGCGCCGTCAACTTGACAGGGAGACGAAGGCATCGCTATATTGAATGAAGTAACGATCCCGGATCGTTCGTTTCTATCGCTGACAAACCCGTTTGCTTCATGAATCGGGTTGAAAATCAATACATACTAGACCATTGAAACCGACGGGGATTCGATTCTTCGTTGTCGGAGAAATCATGGGCATTTTCAACAGGAAGGATTAACTCGTGACCGAAAGCTCACTTCAACAGAGCGAACTTGACCTGCAGGACGGGCAGGATGAATCAAAAACGGAAACTCCTAAGGGACGAAGAAAAGCAATCGTAATCAAAGCGAATGGCGATACGCCGGAAGCGGAAGCCGACGGCGGAGGAACCGACGGCGGCTTGTTCGCGGACGATCATTCCGTAACGGCCTCCCGGGAGAACGGCGTAAAAGAATCCGAAGAAGATTCACCGGCGCCTCGGAAAGACGAACTTGAGGATCAATCAGCCGATACTCAGGACGGCGAAGTTCTTGAGGCACCCGCGAAAGTCAAAGTTAAGAAAAAAATCAAAGTAGAAAAAAAACGAATCGAAGAATCTTCAGCGGAAACCGATGAAAACGTCACGGATGACGCCGGAAACGGAGGAGAGGCCGAAGAAGCGAAATCCTCGAATTCTTCCAATGGTGAATCCGCCAGGGAATCCGAAGGCGCGCAGACTAACCGCCGCCGCGGCAAAAAAGGCGGGAAGGCTCAAATAAAGGGCCCCAAACACGATCCGGACGCCCCGAAGATTCTAATCAACGATTTATCCAAAATGACCATGCCCGAATTGCGGGAGCTTGCCGAAGATTTGGGTTTGAAAAAGGAAGATTTGATTCCCCTGAAAAAGCAGGAGATTATCTTTCAGGTTCTGACGACTCATATTGAGAGGGGCGGCGTTATTTACGCCTATGGTTCTCTGGAAATACTGCCCGACGGTTACGGATTTCTCCGGTCGCCTCAGAATTCCTACCTCCCGGGTACCGACGACATTTACATCTCACCGAGTCAAATCCGTCTGTTCAATTTAAAGACCGGCGATACGGTGTACGGACAGATCCGATCACCCAAGGAAGGAGAGCGATTCTTCGCCATGCTTCGGGTGGTCACCGTGAACTTTGATGAGCCGTCGGTTGCTCAAACCCGTGTATCTTTTGAAAATCTTACCCCGCTTTATCCCACCGAGCGGCTGAACATGGAGACGCGCGTCGGAGATCCTTCCACGCGGATTATCAATCTTTTCTGTCCCATCGGTAAGGGACAGCGGGGACTGATCGTTTCGCCTCCCAAATCCGGTAAAACCATAATTCTTCAGAAAATCGCCAATGCGATTACCGAAAATCACCCGGAAGTGTATCTTATCGTCCTTCTGATCGACGAGAGGCCCGAGGAAGTGACCGATATGCAGCGCAGCGTTCAGGGAGAAGTCATCGCTTCCACCTTTGACGAGCAGGCTACGCGTCACGTTCAGGTGGCCGAGATGGTTCTTGAAAAAGCCCGCCGATTGGTGGAGCACAAGAAGGATGTCGTTATTCTTCTGGATTCCATTACCCGCCTGGCCCGGGCCTATAACCAGACGGTTCCCACCAGCGGAAAGATTCTTTCCGGAGGTGTGGATTCCAACGCACTGCACAAGCCGAAAAGATTCTTCGGGGCCGCCCGGAACATTGAGAACGGAGGCAGCCTGACCATCGTGGCTACGGCGCTGATCGAAACCGGCAGCCGCATGGACGAGGTTATTTTCGAAGAATTCAAGGGAACCGGCAACATGGAGCTGTCCCTGGATCGCCGCCTGGCCGACAAGCGCGTCTATCCGGCTTTCAACGTTAAGAAGTCCAGTACGCGTAAGGAAGATTTGCTTTTGACAACGGAAGAACTGAACAAGATGTGGATTCTGCGGAAGGTTATGAGCCCCATGGACGATTTGGAATCCACCGAAATGATCGTTGACAAGATGCGCAAGACCAAGAATAATGAGGCGTTTCTCAAAGGAATGAATACGTCCGGCGCCGGAGCCCGTGATTAACGGCTTTTTTACCGGATTAATAGATTAGGAATTGAATATGAAGAAAGGCATCCATCCCGATTACAAGCCGTCGAAAGTGACATGCGCCTGTGGTAATACGTTCGATACTTTTTCCACGGTTGGGGACATGCAGGTGGAAATTTGCTCCAGCTGTCATCCCTTTTTTACCGGAAAGCAGAAGCTTGTCGATACCGCAGGACGTGTGGAGCGATTTAACAAGAAGTACGGTATCAAGACTTCCTCATGAGTTTGCCGGTTTCGGCCGGCGGTTCATGGAAAAGGGGAGCTTAAGGGCACCCCTTTTCTATTTCGGTTGCTCTTTTTTTCTCCGTAAATCCTTCTTCTTCCCCCATTTCTCCCTGTTGGGTGTTATGATTAAGGAATCTCATGAATAAAATGCTTTTGTTGATTCCGCAACCATCTCGGCTTAGAATCGTGAATAACCCCATACGATACGGCGGGTCCTTTTGATTAATCAAATCGCGGTGCAGCATGAGAAGGAATATGGTGAAAAACCCTCCGTCGTCACCAGTGCTCCGGGGAAAATCGATCTGCTCGGTGAACACGGGGAGATTGCCCAAGGATATGTTCTGTCTTTGGCCGTAGACCGCCGTTTTTACGTGGCGGCCTCCATGAGATCCGATAATTCGCTTCGTTTCTATTCCTCAAATCTCAACGAACGGAAGAAATCCACGATTGCCGGATTGAAATTCCGCCGGGAAGACCGCTGGGCGAACTACAGCAAGGGCGTTATCGACGCCATGATACACATGGGATTCGGGCTCAAGGGCATGAACATCACGCTGATGAGCGAGGTTCCGATGGCCATCGGACTGGCTTCCTCTTCGGCCATGACTGTTGCTACCGCTTGTGCCGTTCGGGAACTCTATAACCTGGATGTCTCCGATGCCCAGACCATCGAGGCCGCCCGGCTGTCGGAAAGCCGTTTCATGGGACTTCACGAAGGAATCCGTTCTCCGATGGTTTCCTATTACGCCAAAGCCGGCTTTCTTACCTTGCTCGATATGCGTTCGTTCAATGTGGAGCATATTCCCGCTCCTTCTTCTCCGACAACACTCATCGTTACGGATTCGAGGGTGCAGGAAACCATGAACGATGAGGAAAAAGAGGAAATCGAAGATTCCTGCCGGGACTGCATCAATGTTATGGATTTGCGCGATTCGGGGCAGATCTTTCGTGATATCTCGGAGGAAGATTTATCGAGTACCGTCGAGGGCTTAAGCGAACGCTCCAGGCGGGTTTGCCTGCATATCATCAAAGAGAATCTCCGAGTCGCCGAATTCCGCCGTTCTCTGGAAGAATCGGACGTGGAATCGGCCGGACGAATCCTATTTCGTTCTCATGAAAGCCTGAGAGATCAGCTGGAAATATCCTGTCCCGAACTTGACTGGCTGGCGAAAAGGGCCGTGGAAACACCCGGGGTTTACGGATCCAGGATGATTGGGAACGGATACGGCGGATGTACCGTTACTCTTATGGATGAAACCCTGAAGGATAATTATCAGGAGCGGCTGGAGGAGTACGACAGAATCTTCGGCTTTAAAGCCAGCATCTTCTCCGTTCGGACCGGCGACGGGGCGAGCGTTCACCGTCTCGATTCTTGAGCATGATACTGCCGATTGCCGATGCCGGCGGTTTGGAATCTCCGGGAATCACAGTTTCGGAGGAAACCCATGAAGAACTTGAATCCCGGGTTGCCGCACCGGATTGCAGACCGGCGCTTCGGAACGGCTGTATTCCCATCGGTCCGATAACTTTGGAAGGGAGACTGGCCCCATGTGCCTCTATTCATGATACGATATCATGGAGGGGTGTATGGAAATGAGTTTCCGGGAAGACGGAGTTCAGCTCTATGAAGAAGGGCGATATGCTTCGGCGCTGGAAATGTTTCTGGCCGAGGACATCAATCCCGCGGAGGATTCGGAACTCTCGTATTACATGGGACTCTGTCACGCAAGGCTGGGAGAAACCGACGATGCGATGCGGCTTCTCGGCCTGACGTTTAAAACCGATACTAATCTGGCCAGAATCTATCAGTCTCGAATGCTTTTTTCCTGGCTCCTTGTGGAACAGGGAGAGATCGAACAGGCCGAGCACAGCCTGAGAGAGGTTTTGCAGCAGGGATTCGAATCTCCCCAGGCCTGGGCGGCGCTGGGGTATTGCCAATGGCGCCGAGACCGCAGGGATCTGGCGCTGGAGAGCTATCGCAAGGCCGTGGAATTGGACCGGGAAAATTCAAACGCCGCCAACGGTTTGGGATATCTTCTTGCTGAAATCGGTGAAGATCCCGAAGAAGCCGTCGAACTTTGCCGTAGGGCCGTAGAGGCGGATTCTCATAACACAGCGTATCTGGATTCTTTGGGTTGGGCTCTTTTTCGCGCCGGCCGTCCGGCGGAAGCCGTACGCTATTTGACGGAAGCCCTTTCAAACAGTCCCGAAGACGGGACAATACGGAGTCATCTGGAGGCCATTCGAACACATGAGCAATCGGATCGCGGATAGTCTCCGTTTTACAGCAGCCGTTCTCTTTATCGTTTTTGCCGTTCTTCCTCGGACGGCGCTTGCTCAGGAAGTGAGCCTTGAAGCGGCCGAAGCCCTCGACGAATGGCGATGGGGAGTCATCGCGTATAACGACGCTCTTCCCGGTAAATCTCTTCTGGCCATGGAGAGAGCCGTTTCTTTGAATCCCTCCGATCCTGTTTTTGCCGAATGGCTGGGGCGCGCTTACTGGCGTTCGGGGATGGAAGATGCGGCCCTGAAGGTTTGGGACCGTTTGTTCGAGGAGAATGCCGGATCCTCGGCGCTGCGGATAAGAGCGGAAGCTCTTCGCCGCCGCCTCAGCGGCGAAGCCGAAATTCCCGTCGACGACGAATGGGTTCCTTTGACGGCGTTCGACGGGCAGGAAGGAAATATACGGTATTTTGAGCGGCCATCGGCTTCGCGCAGCGCGGGAGATGGAAGCGGCGCCCTTCTTGTGTCTTCCTATGCCGGAGGCGAAATAATACGCATTGATGTCAACGGGACGCTGGTGGACCGCTATGAGGGCGGAGTGGAAGGATTCGACAGACCCTTCGACATTCTGCCTACCGGTGACGGCCGGGTTCTTGTTTCGGAATTTCAATCGGACCGCATTACGGTGCTCTCCATGGCCGAATACGGCCAAAACGATTACGACCGCGGATACAGAATCGAAACTTGGGGAGAGAGCGGCACCCGGAGCGACCAATTCCTGGGACCGCAGTATATGGCTCTTTCTCCCGACGGCAAATTCGTTTACGTAAGCGATTGGGGCAATCGGCGTGTTTCAAAATGGGGACTGGACGGCCGGCATGTTCTGAATTTTAAGAAGGGAGGCCGTTTCGGAGGATTCGAGGGACCGACCGGAATCGCATGCGATGGAGAGAGAGTTTATGTAGCGGACTCCCTTCGCGGTCATATCGATGTTTTCGATCCTTCGGGAAACTACCTGGGACCGCTTGCCGAAGAGGGACTCGACGCTCCCGAGGGTTTGTGCGTTACCGAAGACGGATATCTTCTTATCGCCGACGGGGCCGATATCAAGCGGATTGATCTTAATTCGGGTGCCGTTGATTTGGAAGCAACGCTGGGAGCGGGAGAACATCGAATTACAACCGCCTTCCCCGATGAAAACGGCAATCTGGTTGTGTGTGATTTCGATACCAATCGCATTGTCCTTCTGACTCCTCTCTCCACGCTCTATGGCGGATTGGAGGTAACCTTGGACAGAGTCCGTGCCGACGCCTTCCCGGACATGGCCGTCGATTTGACGGTCCGCGACCGGCGGGGCCGGCCGATTTCCGGTCTTGATGCGTCGAATTTCAGAGTTTTCGACGGTGATTTGGCCATAGGTCAGCCCATGCTGGACTGGAGTTCCTCCGTACCCGGAGTGGACGATTTGGATATCGCCGCCGTTATCGACTTGCATGGCAATTCCGGGGATATCCGCTCTTTAATCGCCGGAATCGATGATTTAACCGGTGAATTGCGTGCGGACGACTCTTTCTTTCTTATCGGTGCGGGCGAAGATGCCGTTGTCAGAGATATCGTCCCGGGCGGCGGTTCCGACGCCTTTGAAAATCTCTTGAAAAGTCCCGCGGGAAACCGTCCCGTTGCCTGGGATGCGTCTTTGCGGCTGGCGGCGACGAGGCTTGCGCCGAGTCGAAACAGAAAGGCTATTGTCGCTTTTGTGAATCAACCGCCTTCATCAACCGCTTTCGACAAGTATGGACTGATGGAAACGGCAAGGCTCATGGCCAATAACGGCGTTGTTTTCTATCCCGTTTATGCGGATGATTCGATTGAAAGTCGGGAGCTGAATTATATCGCCGAGCAAACAGGCGGAGAGCCTTCCTATCTCTATAGGCCTGAGGGAAGCGGAATTATCGCGCGAAATTTGAGGAAATCCGCCGTCGGACGCTACACCGTTACCTGGCGTTCTCCGAGAGATTCCGGATTCGGCAGGGAATTTCTTCCCGTTTCGGTGGAAGTCATCTACATCAATAAGAGCGGACGGGACGAATCCGGCACTTTTACTCCTCTCCACTGACGGTCCGGTGCCGATGTTTCACAAAACCGATAAACGCTGGGAATCCCATTGCTGCCGCTGCGGTCTCTGCTGTTATGAAAAAATCCGTCATCCCGGGGGAACGTGGACTCTTGATTTATCACGCCCCTGTCCCTGGCTGGATGAAAAAACAAAGCTTTGCCGTATTTATGAGAGGCGTCTTAAGGTTTATCCACGATGCCGCCGCGTTACGCTCTTTATGGCTTTGTTTGCCCGTTTCCTTCCCCCCACGTGCGGTTACGTTCGGAATCTCCGTCCGCGTTTTTTCCCTTCGTCAAAACTGATTTTGGAAGATACTGCCGACGAGTGAGGGAGTCTCCGAAGAGTCAGGATCTTTTTTCTTTCCCTCAGGCCGTTTAACAGCGTGAAAGAACGAGATTCGGGCGGCCGTAACGCAAAGCGATATGACGAACCCGGCGGCCGCTCCAAAAGCCCGCCTGAAAAAAGAACACGGGCCTTCTTTCAGGCCCGCGGTGAACGGGATTTCCTTTTGAATATGCGCTGTATTCGCCGGCTTTAAAAAACAGGTCCGATAGCGGCCAAACGCCATCCTTCCGGGAAATTTCGGAAATAGAAACCCATCTTTTGAGACCAGAACGTTACCTCCGGGAGAGCGTTTTCGTATCCCGGGCGGGTTTCCACGTCCAATCGCCAATATCCGTTGTCCAAAGGCGTCGTTTCAATGCCGTCCATGTAAAACACATCAGCCGGAGCGATGGAAAATAGATCGTATTCATTGAAAAGCCGTCCGACCTCATCGGTAACTTCTTCACGGCTGAGCCCGGAGTCGAAAAGCGGGAGATACAGCGTTTCGGACATAACGGAGATTGTTAAACTGAGATTCTCATTAAAAACGCCTCTGAGAAGTTTGTTGAAGTAGTAATAGGAGGCATCGGCACCCGCGGGATCCGGGGCCGTTTTTTCGGGCCGTGAAGATACAATGGGTTTTGCTTCTTCGGCCGGGCGCTGGATTTCACCGAATCCGGGAAAAATCACCCGAACCATGGAGCGAAATTCTTCCGATCTTTTATGCTGATCAAGCTCATCAAACCGATCGGCGACCTTGTTGTAGGCATCGGCCAGATCGTAGCGCTGTACGTCGCTGAGTTGACCGAAAAAGGGTTCCGCAGCACCGATCAGTCCGGTTAATGCAATCAATACGGCGATGAGAACAATGATGCGTTTCATCAAGAACCTCCCATGCAGATTCCTTTTCATGATAGCGCAGGAACAATTCGTTGCAAAGCCTCATCGGTATACAAGCGACTACATTCCCGGCATTCCGTCCTTCCCGATTGATAGTCTTTCATGAAAGTCGTAAATTCTCCCTATATGGCGGAAACACCCAATGAATATACGAACGGCGATCTTCTCGAGGACGTTCTTGATGATGTCAAAGAACCGGATATGTGGAAGGTGATTCTGTTGAACGACGATTATACGCCGAGGGATTTCGTTGTTGAGATTTTGGTTTCCATATTTCATAAACCGCCCATTGAAGCGACGAAAATCATGCTGGAAGTGCATAACCGGGGACGGGGAATGGTCGGAATCTACCCGCATGATATTGGGCGCACCAGAGTGGCTCAAGTTACGATGATGGCCAGAGAGAGGGAATATCCCCTGAAAAGTATTCTGGAGAGGGCATGAAACCGACTGAAGAAGCCCAGGAAATTCTGAATTCTTCTTATCGCGAAGCGAAAGAAAAAGGGCACGAATACATTACGCCTGAGCATTTGCTCTATGTCGCGCTGGGTTTTGAAACGCCCAGAGTGGTTCTTGAAGAATGCGACGCCGATCCCGATGTTGTGCGGGAAAGTCTGTTGGGATATTTCGCGAAATATATTGAGATTGTCCAGGATGCCGAGCCGATCCCTACCGAAGGGTGGCAGGATGTTATCGAACGGACGGTTCTTCATATGCGGTCGGCGGGAAAAGATTTAATCTCCTCTTTGGACCTTCTGGTCGCCATTTATGATCTTGAGGATTCTTTCGCGTCTTTTTATTTGAAAAAAGCGGGAGTTTCCCGTATTCGGCTTCTTGAAATTGTTTCCCATGGCCTTGAAGAAGAAGATGACGAGGAAAACGAAGAGTTCCCGGACGAATTCGATGCCGTGAAGAATCCGTTCGAGGAAGACGGGGATGAGGCTGATGAGCGCTCCGAAGGCGGCGGGAAGGGGAAAAAGAGCGCCCTTGCAAAGTATGCCGCCGATCTGACGGCCAAGGCCGAGGCGGGTCGGCTTGAACCTCTCATCGGACGGGAGGATATTCTCGAGAGAACGATGCAGGTGCTCAGCCGGCGTCTGAAGAATAATCCCGTGCATGTCGGCGACCCGGGAGTGGGGAAAACCGCCATAACCGAGGGGCTGGCCCGGAGAATTGTCGACGGCGATGTTCCGAGTTTCCTGAAAAATCAGAGAATCTGGTCTTTGGATATGGGCTCGCTGCTTGCCGGAACGCGATACCGCGGCGACTTTGAGGAGCGCATAAAGAAAGTCCTGGCAGAATTGGCCGAAAGAGAGAACGTTATCCTTTTTATCGATGAAATCCATACGGTCATCGGAGCGGGAGCCACTTCCGGCGGAAGCATGGATGCCTCGAATCTCCTTAAACCCGCGCTGATGTCGGGTAAAATCCGCTGCATCGGTTCGACAACCTATGATGAGTTTAAAAAGTTCTTTGAGAAAGATCATGCTCTGGCCAGGCGATTCCAGCGTATCGATGTTCCCGAAACCACGAGAGAGGAAACCTATCGCATTCTTCTGGGACTCCGGGAAGCCTATGAGAATCATCACGGAGTCCGATATGAAGATGAAGCCCTGAGGGCCGCCGTCGATCTTTCGGATCAGTTTCTTAATGAAAAGCACCTGCCGGACAAAGCCATCGATCTGATCGACGAGGCCGGGGCCTGGAAACGGCTGAGCGAGGAGCGAAAGAAACGGTTCGGTCCGATGGAGGACCGAAAGGCCGGTGAGTCCGGCGAGGGTGTTACAAAGAAGTCTTCGGCCGCGGCCGATTCTGAATTGAAATTAATCAATGAGCCCGGTGCCGGAGAGCTTTTTACGGATGCCGGTGATTCTCCGGTTTCGGAGTCCGTGATGCCCGTTACGGACTCAAAAGCAAAGAGCGGTAACCAAACGGCTACAGGGGCTGCGGAATCGGCAGCAGCTCAAGTAATGGACGGAGGCGCTGCCGCATTCTCCGATGCCGAATCGGTATCGGGAGATACGGAACGGGAAGAGAAACCGTTGGTAACCG
Organism: Spirochaetia bacterium; assembly: GCA_963666985.2. Classification (GTDB taxonomy): domain Bacteria; phylum Spirochaetota; class Spirochaetia; order DSM-2461; family DSM-2461; genus UBA2779. The sequence continues at coordinate 201,026 of CAXXIA010000001.1, forward strand.
TATCGGATATCGAGAAGGTTTTGGCAAAAATTGCCCGTATTCCGGAGAAGACCATCTCCGCCGGAGAAACGGACAGACTCAAGAACCTTGCCGATTCCCTGAAAAAGGCGATTTTCGGTCAGGACGGCGCCGTCGAGGACGTGGCTGCGGCCATTAAGCGCTCCAGGGCCGGTTTTCGGAATCCGAATAAACCCGTGGCCAGTTTCCTTTTCGTCGGTCCTACCGGCGTAGGCAAAACCGAATTGGCCCGCCGATTGAGCGAGGAACTCGGGGTGCCTCTGCACCGTTTCGACATGAGCGAGTATCAGGAGAAACACACGGTAAGCCGTCTTATCGGTTCACCGCCGGGATACGTGGGTTATGAAGAAGGCGGCATTCTTACCGATGCCATCAGAAAGACACCCCACGCGGTTCTTCTTTTGGACGAAATAGAAAAGGCCCATCAGGATATTTACAATATTCTTCTGCAAATGATGGATTACGCCACGGTGACCGACAACATGGGCCGGAAGGCCGATTTCAGGAATGTTGTGATCATCATGACCTCCAACGCAGGCGCACGGGAGATCGGGAAGCCGCGAATCGGCTTTGTCGGCGGAGAATTCAGCTACGGTGCCCTGGATGATGCCGTTCAGCGCGTGTTTTCTCCTGAATTCCGCAACCGTTTGGATAAGGTGATTAAATTTCAGCGGCTTGCCCCGGACGTCGTCGAGGATATCGTGCGCAAGGAAGTGGAAGAGTTCCGCGGTATGCTTGAGCCGAAGGGTGTTGTTCTGGAGGTTACCGAAGCGGCCGTGAAGTGGATTGGCGAAAAAGGGTATTCGCCTGAGTTCGGCGCGCGGAATATCGCGCGGATGGTGGAAGATAAAATCAAGGGATTTTTCGTCGACGAGGTGCTTTTCGGTTCGCTGATTTCCGGCGGCCGGGCCGTCGCCGACGTTGAGGGTGATGATATCAGGATACGGACAACCTCGGATGGACGCTGATTTTCGGTTTTCACTATCGGATGCCGATATATGTTTCCCCAATCCCTTATCCGTCAAAGACGACGTGATAGCGGTTGGAGGCAACCTTGAACCGCCGATGCTTCTTTCGGCCTACAAACAGGGTATTTTTCCCTGGTTCTCCGAAGACGAACCCATCATCTGGTGGAGCTTGGATCCGCGATTCGTTATTGTTCCCTCGCGGATGCATCTTTCGAAGAGTTTGAGAAAAAGCATACGCGGAAATCCTTTTCACCTGACTTTGGACAACTCTTTCGAGGAGGTGGTTCGGGGATGCGGATCCGCCCGGCGGCCCGGTCAGGACGGAACCTGGATTACCGATTCCATGGCGGAAGCCTATACGGTTCTGCACCGCGAAGGTTTCGCTCATTCGGTGGAGGCCTGGTATGAGGGAAAACTGGCCGGAGGACTGTACGGAGTGTCCCTGGGAGGGTGCTTTTATGGTGAATCCATGTTCTCTCTCCGACCGAATGCTTCGAAAATCGCCTTCGCGGCATTGGGCGGAATTTTAACGGATGCCGGATTCGGTCTGATCGACTGCCAGCAGCATACCCGGCATTTGGCGTCGTTCGGGGCCTTCGATATGCGCCGCGAGGTTTTTCTTGAAGCTTTGAGCAAAGAGCTGGAGAAACCGACGCTTCGCGGCGACTGGTCCGGCCGTTTTCCCGATTTTCCCGCCTCGAATCTTTGGAACGGTATCCGGATGAAGGCGGAAAAGGGAAACGCGGAAGAACCCGAAGCCGGGCGGAATTGCATGGTCTCCGACCTTCTCCCGCGGGAGTCCTTGCCGCCGGCTTCCCGAAATTCCGGATCGGCGGTAAACCGATGATTCGTTCCAAACTTTTTCTTCTTATTCCGCTGCTGATTCTGATGGCGGCCGCCGCCGTTTCGGCGGAGCAAACGGCTGAAGCCTTATCCGCGGATGAAGATCTTCTTATCAGTGAGATGCGGGAAAAACTGGATGTATTGCTTGAACAGTCTCTCTCCGCGGCCGAAAAGGGGGAATGGGACAAGGCTCTGGAAATTCTCGACGAAGCCGAAGCCCTTGAAGTTCCCGACCCGCGAATCGCCTCCTACCGCAGATCCGTTCTTGAATTGAAGGCTCTTGATACGGCACAGGATTCCTGGGCCGCGGGAGAGCCCGCCGATGTTGTTCCTGCCGATCCGGAAGACGAAGAACCAATCGACGAGGGAACACCGAAGTTCGTTATAGACCGAGGCGATAAAGATCAGGAAAGAAATCCTTCCGCTTTCCGGGATCGGTTTCGTACGGGAGTTTCTTTCAAATTGCTTGCGGTAAATCCCGAAGAGTCATCGGGACACAATGTCTGGGGATCGGGTGATGAATTCCTTTACGCGTCCATACGAGCGGATGCGCTGTATTGGCTGCCGTTTCTCGGCAGAAGTCTCGGTTTTAATTTACGATATAACGGTTATTCATGGCCGCCGGGAGATCCGACTCTTTTATTCAATGCTTTCGATGTCGGACTGAATATAAGAGGTTTTTTTCTTGAAATCCCGACTTCCCGTCTTGAGGTCGGCATCGATTTCGGCGTATCGATGAACTCGCTGAACACGATAGGAGCGGGTGTTGCCAGGCAGGCGGCCTTGTATCTGGGACTTTGGGTTTCGGATCCTGTTTTTTATCATCTTTTCGGTCTGGATACTTTTGAAAATCTGCTGTTTTCGGCCGGACTGCGAATCTATTCCTCCACCGCCGATGAGCTTTTGGAACGGATTGTCTATCGTTTGGACGGTTCCTGGCTGCTGGGGCATTGGATGATGGGCGCCCGATTGGAGTGGTGGGATCTCGGTGAGCTGACGGATACGAAAAACTTAATGTCGCTCTCCGTTTCTCTCGGATACCGATTTTAAGAATGGACGGCTTTGCGTCTTGAGAATCCGGGTTCTCAGAGCCGGATTCTCCGTATTCAGCCGATTGCGAACAGCCTTTTCATTCGGCTCGGCTGAGCCCAGCCTTTCGTGCCCGCGCCGCCCATCGCAATAAGGTATTCTTCAACCTCTTGACTCGTGATTCGTTCAAAAGTTTTTTTCGCCGTTTGTTCATCCCAAAAAGAGAGCAGAGCATGCATGGCCTGGTTTCCCTGCCAGGGGCCGAATTCCATCGATGAAAGCAGAAGCGGACGGAAACGCCGGCATCCGTAGGCTTCCCAGGCGATTTTCCATGGAGCGAAGTTATAGGCCCCGACGCCCATTAAGGCCCACCAAAGTCCTTTGGAAATTCTGCGGTTTATTAAAGTTCCTTTACGCAGGAGGAGAGACTGCTTGTGCCGATTCAGCCATTCAAGGGCTCCGGGATAGTCTTTTAATTCTTCTTCTTTCAGTGCCGTGCCGGATTCACTGTACGGAAGGAAAATCCACCGCCGAGGTTTTCCCGGATCGCCTTCATGAGTCCTTGTGTGTTTGAAGTTTTCTCCGGTAAGGAGCGGGTAGACGAAGCGGCGGGGGAGAATACCGACAAAACCGTTTTTTGCCCGAGCTTCCACGGTTTCGGGACCGGCATCCACGATGTGTTCGATGATGAAGCTTCCCGACGCACCGCAGGCATTCACTCCCTGGCGCGGTAAGGTTCCGCCGGGCACGGGGATTCGAGGCGGAACGGAAATCTTGGCTCCGATGGGAGAGGGCATGAGCGGCGAACCGATTCGGTCGACGGGACGTGCTTCCATTTGAGTCCATGTGCCGTTATCCTTCGCCGAGAACCAGGGGATTGGCCATTTTTGTTCCGTGTCCGCATGGTATACGGCAAATGAACGTCTGGTTCCGGCGCCGGGGAAGGGGGCGCCGCCGTCCAGTTCACGGTATTCGGAAAGCGCGAAGCGGCGGCCTTCGGGAGAATCGAAGCGCCTGAAGGCTTCATGGGCGCCTTCGCCTCGATGAAGAGAGGCCGGGAGGAAAAAATAACAAACGGCCTTAGGCGCAGTATCCCGTCTGAGGGCCGTAGAGACAAAAAGCGCCGCGATATCGATGCGCGATCCCCCTAAAAGCAGACTTTTTGCGTTCGGAGCGAGTCCCGATGAACGGAAGAGATCCCGATAGGCGTCTTTATCCGAGTCATCAAGATCGGCAAACGTGGTCCATGGCGGATTCGAGAAAACGATATCCGCTTTAAATCGCGGATCGGCAAGAAGATAGTCGGCTATGAGAATTGAATCTTTCGGCAGTGAAATGCCGAGTTTATCGGCTTTCTGTTTAAAGCGCTTCACAGCCTTCTTGTCGCGCTCGATGCATTTAAGCCGCCGCAGGTCTGCGGTATTCGGAACAAAGCCGGAGTGCAGCGCCTTTCGCATAACAGCCAGGGAAAGAGCGCCGTCTCCGCATCCGGGGTCCAGGATGCGTGCTCCGTTTTTCCAAGAATCGGCGATGCCGTAAGTTTCTACGGCCCATTCTGCCCATTCTGCCGGTGTATAGACGGTTCCTTTCGGCGGAGCCTGAGATGATGATTCGGCGAGGTTGTTAGATGAATCTTTCAAGAAGTCTCGCCGCCGCCGTTTTCGGGAAGAAACGACCGGACCGATTTGCCTTCAACGGCGTTCTTTAATCCGTTTCGAATCGTCATTTCCGTAAAACCGTAATAGTGTTCTTCCCCGCTCAAACCGGCAACAACGCCGATAACGGCGGCGGCTTCCGTTTGCGATAAATCGCGGGCGGGTATGTATCCGTAAGGTTTACGATCAACCCGATGAACCAATCCTCCGTCCATAAGCCGTTCCAGAAGGATGTCGGCGTGCCGCTCATCCACACGCACACGCGCGGCGAGAGTTTTGCTTCCGGGAGGTTTGGACCCCTTGAGAAAATCCTTGGAGAGTTCCAGGAAGAGCCGCCATCCGATATCCATTTCATGGGCCGGCGTGGCCGACTTCAGAGGCGGTCTGCGGCCCGCCTCCCTTTGATGGGCATAGGTAATTTCAGCCGCGGTGAGGACAATCAGCCAGGAAACGTTCAGCCAGATAAGAAGGAGGGGCAAAAAAACCATGGAGCCGTATACGAGGGACTGACGAACCGAGTGGGACGTCCAGAGAGTGAATCCGACTTTTGCCGCCTGGAATCCGACGGCTCCGATTATGGAACCCAAAAGGGCGCTCCTTAAGCGGATTTTAGCCGAATTGAGAAGGCTGAACAGAAGTAATATTCCGGCCATGGCCCCCAAAAGAGACAAGATGTGTCCCAATATCCTTTGTCCGAGAGGCGGTACTTTATTCCAGGCTTCAAGCATGCCGGAGATGGGCCCGAAACCCGCGGCGAAAATGAAGGAGGTGAGAGCCAGGGAGGCAAGATATGTCAGAATCCGTTGAATCGGTCCTTTCCTCGGCCGGGTTTTGAAGATGGTGCTGAGGTGGATTTCCAACGAATTGAGCAGCATTACGGCCGTGCATAAGAAGAACAATGTTCCCCAAGCTCCCAGTTTTCGGGCATTGAAGGTAAAAGTGTTGAATGTTTGAAGAAGCGTATCGTTTCCTTCCGGCATGAGAAAACGGCTGAGGGATTCAAGAATGCGGTATCCAAGCTGGTTGAAGCCGCCCACGGAAAAAATCACCATCGTGATGGGTACTAAGGTAATCATCGTTGTGTATGCGATACCGGCGGAACGAAGAAAAACCTGATCGTCGATTATGCTGCGGAACACTGTTGAAAGAAAACGCCCGAGACGCTTCCATAGAGTTTGATCTTCCATTTGGTTTTAAGTATACGGAGAGGGAGATTCGTCGCCAATGTCTTCTCGGGCTGTTGAAAAGGATATTGGAGGTTTGCGCTTCGAAGTTTTTCGTTTGCGTCCCGGAGCGTTTTAAAACAATCGGCGGTTTTCGATGATTTGGATTTCAAGATCGCGATCCGCAGGAGCGAAAATCTCGGCGGCGCCCTCGGTCATGTAAATTGATCCGTCTTCCGTGATAAACGCCGCTTCGACGCCTTCAAGGCTTATTGCCAATTCGGAGCCTTTTTCAAGCCCCAGGGCGAAGAGAGTCGTGGATAAGGCGTCTCCGTCAACCGAGCGGGCGGTTAGCACCGTAACAGCTTCCAATCCGCTGCTGACCGGATATCCGTTTTTCGTATTCAGGATATGGTGGTAGCGAACGCCGTTTCTTTCGAAGTAACGTTCATACACTCCCGAGGAAACCACCGAGGCGTCCGAAACTTCAAAGATTCCGATGTAGCGTCCGGTTTCGGCAAAGGGCTTTTGCATTCCGATGCGAAAAGGCGTTCCGTCGGGCTTGCCCCCCGAAACAAGAATATTGCCGCCGAGGTTGATAATGAAGTGCCTCAGGCCTTTCTGCCGGAGATATTCGGCCGTTTTATCGGCAATCCAGCCTTTGGCGACGGCTCCGAGATCGAGACTCATTCCGGGATCGGCTAAGCCGACCTTTTCTTCCTTTTCGTAAACGGCGACCTTATGATAGTCGACCAATGCCAAGGTTCGAGTAATCTCATAGGGTTCCGGGAGATGGGCATTTTCAGTTCCGATTCCCCAAAGGTCCACCAGAGGACCTACGGTCGGATCAAAAAAGCCGCCGGACAGCCTGCTGTATTCCAGAGCGGTTTGAAGAACTTCAAGAGTTTCGGGCGAAACCGATACGGCGGTTCCCGCCGGGGCTTCATTAATTCGCGAGATATCGCTTCCTTCCCGATGGCGGCTGAAGAGATCCTCGTATTGCCGAATAACGTCGAAGGCTCCTTCAAGCGCCTTTTTATCCCGGCTTTCATAAAGCCGTATCGTTACGACCGTATCCAGTAAAAGCCTGCTGTCTTCGATGTCTCCGGGATTCTTTTTTTCTAAAAAAATCCCGACGCCGACGGCGGCGGCAATAATGACCACGGCCGCAAGAATTATATGAAGAGGAAGTTTTTTCCCGTTGTCCGACATAGCGGATATTCTCCGTTACCTTGCTTCAAAGGGTCAAGATTAGCCCATAAGGCGGCAAGGTTCTCATTTATGCGGCCCGTATGTATCCGGCGGCCGCCCCCCCTCCCTTCGGATTCGTTTTTTTTACCGGCTTTCCGACCGCCCTCCGCTCGGCGTTTGCGGCTTAAAGATGAAATAGCGAACAATTATAGTTTTTTAGTTCGATCCCTTGAAAAAGCGAATAACAGTTCTCAAAATTTCATTGCGGAGAAATTATGGCGGTTGCGCGAATAATCGACGAGAGCGGCAGAGGTGCTCCATGGATAACCATTTTAAAAGAGAGTCTGAGTGTGTCCGGATTTGAACTGACCACACAGGATGATGAGAGCGCCAATTTAACGATTTTAATGCTTTCCTATGATCAAGAAGCGAAAGAGCGTCTTTTTCGCGGCGATCTTCTCGTACTTTCCATCCCTTCGGTTATTCGGCCTTATGATAAAGAGCAGTCGCGAATGGAAATAATAGGAACAAACAGAATCAAGGTGCGCTATACGCTATCGGACCCCGAAGAGGGGACCATCATGCCGGATGAGATCAAATCTTTGGTAAAATTGTTCATTTAAGTGTTTATTTTTAAAATTAATTGTAATAAATTTGCTAAAATTAACTCAATAGTGAATAGTTATTATAATGAACCTAAAAGAGCTCCATAATCAATTTCCAGCCGCACCGGAATATCTCAGCCAGATATTTCTTATCGATCGAAATTTCGGCACCGTTACGAATGCGCGTTTGGCCGACAGATTGGGTGTTTCCAGACCGGCCGTTTCTCAGGCGGTCGGTCGATTGAAGAAGCTCGGCTTGGTTGAACAGGACCGTTACGGCACCATTGGGCTTTCAACCGCCGGCCGAAAGGTCGCTGAAAATGTTGTAAAGCGGCATATACTCGTTGAACATCTTCTGGTCGGAGTTCTCGGATATCCCCGTGACAAATGCCATCCTGAAGCCGGTCTGCTTCAAGGCATTATTTCCGATGATTTTACCGATTTTCTCTCTGAAAAGCTGGGGAATCCGCAAACCTGCCCCCATGGGAATCCTTTGCCCGGAGCCGATATCGAGAAACGGTATTTGGAATCCCCTTCGCTAAATGAGGCGGAGGAAGGAATGTCTGTCAAGATTATCAGAATTACCGAAGAGGGGGAGTACCTGGACGGTATGCTGACATTCTGCCTGAAAAATGGATTTGTGCCCGGTACGGAATTGACCGTCGTGTCTCAAAAGAAGAATGGAACGGTGTGTTCCTGCGAAGGCCGAAATATCACCATCTCCGCGAGTTACGCACGATGCATCCAATGGGAAACGGTGTAATCGGCGAACCGTAATCGACGGACGCCGAAACAGATCTGTCTTTTTGAGACTTCCCAGAGAACTCACATTTATGATTCGGAGCATCCCGAGGAAGAATTTCCGGCTTCCAGAAGTTTTTTCAGCTGATTCCCCGCATGGTAGCTGGAGCGTACAAGAGGGCCCGATTCAACATGATCGAATCCCATTTGTTGAGCGGCTCGCGCCAATTCGACGAATTCGGCGGGCTTCCAATAGCGTTTAACGGGCAGGTGCTTTCTCGTCGGCTGAAGGTATTGTCCGATGTTGACCAAACGGCATCCGGCATTTCTGATGTCGGCCAACGTTTCCAGAACTTCATCCGTTTCTTCGCCGAGTCCCAGCATGATGCTGCTTTTCAGAAGAAGGTCGCCGTTCAGCCGTCCGGCCGTTTTCAAAAAGTTCAAAGAGCGGTCGTAATCGCTTCGTGATCGGATGACGGGCGTGAGTCTTCGGACGGTTTCCACGTTATGACCCAAAATGTCGGGGCCTGATTCCACCAGGGCGGCGATGCTCTCTTGTTTCCCCATCATGTCCGACGATAAATATTCGACGGTAACGCCGGGACATTCCGCCTTTACCGCTCTTCCCGTCATGGCCAGGTATTTCGCGCCGCCGTCGGCCAAATCATCTCGGTCCACCATTGTAATAACGGCATGCCTGATGCCCAGTTCCTTTACCGAAGCGGCCACGCGGCCGGGTTCCGATTCGTCCGGTTCATCCGGCCGGCCTGTTTTCACGGCACAAAAGCGGCAGCTTCTGGTGCAGGTGTTGCCGAGAATCATAAACGTCGCGGTTCTGTAATGACTCCAGCATTCGTGGAGATTCGGGCATTGAGCTTCCTCGCAGACCGTATGGAGTCCTTTTTCGCGTAAATCGCGGCGAACGGCCGCGGTATCGGCCGTCGTATCAAGTTTTATTTTCAGCCATTCGGGTTTGCGGAGGTATTCGGACATGTGTCAAAGGTAGTCGGTTGCGGCGGCTTTGGTAAATACAAAGACCGCGGATTTTGGAGAAGAGGCTTTTGGATCTTTCGTAAATCCGGGTAATACGGTAAGGTATGACGTTTTCCGGCATCCACGCGGAGGAGTCTTTTTTCATGAAATATTTTATCCTGCCTTTCGGCTGCCAGATGAATCGCTCGGACGCCGAACGGGTCAGGACCGTTTTAAATTCCATGGGCTGCATCGAAGCGGATGATGAACAGGATCCCGAGGTCGGGATCAAAGGGATTATTGCCTGTTCGGTCAGGCAGAAGGCCATTGACCGCGTATACGGCAAGATTCGGAAGTGGAACAAAGAAAAGGAACATCGTTCGATGATCACTTTCGTTTCCGGCTGTGTTCTGCCTGACGACCGGATTAAGTTTCTCAAAATGTTCGACCTTGTCTTCCCCATCGACCGGCTTTCCGATCTTCCCGATATGATCCGGCAGTACGGCGTTCCCTCTTCGGCGAGCATGAATGTTCCCGCCGAGGTTCCCGAAGTCGGAGCTCCTGAAGTCGGCAGTCCGGGCCGTGAAGAGGCGGCCCGGCGAATTGAGGCCTTCTGGAAACTCGTTCCCGAATATTCCTCGGCGGTTGAGGCCTTTGTGCCCATACAGAACGGCTGCGATAAATTCTGTACCTTCTGCGCGGTTCCCTACACGCGGGGGAGAGAGGTTTCCCGTCCCTCTTCCGATATTCTGAATGAGGTTCGATCCTTGGTGGATCAGGGCTGCAAATCCATCACCTTGCTGGGGCAGAACGTTAATTCCTACGGGCTGGACAAGAAGGGAAGAGAGCTTTCGTTTCCTCAGCTTATGAAGGCCATCGGAGAAATCGGCCGGGAAACCGGCGCGGATTTTTGGACCTATTTTACCTCGCCTCATCCCCGGGACATCACCCGGGATCTGCTGGAAACAATGGCACAATACGATGTGCTGGCCAAATGGGTTCATCTGCCTCTGCAGTCGGGAGACGATGACATTTTAAGGAAAATGAACCGCAGTTATTCAGTAAGCGATTACAGGTCCGTGGCGGAGGATGTTCGAAAAATCCTTCCGGGATGTTCTCTTTTTACCGATATCATCGTCGGCTTCACCGGGGAAACGGAAGTCCAGTTTGAAGCCACGGCCGAAGCCATGCGGGAGTTTCGATACGATATGGCCTATATCGCCCGCTACAGTCCGAGACCGGGTGCCCTCAGCGCCCGGTGGGAGGATGATGTTCCTTTGGAAGAGAAAGCACGACGTTATCATCTTTTGAGTGATCTTTTAACGGAGCTCGCCTCTCCCGCCAACGCGGCTCGCGTGGGCGGCATCGAGAAAGTCCTTGTAACCGGAAGAGACCGGATGCCGGGCTTCCTCTCGGGCCACACCGAAGGACGCATCCCCGTGAGGCTTAAGGCCGACGGCGTTGAAATCGGCACGTTCGTTGAAGCGAAAATAATCTCGGCGCGCCCTTTGAGCATTGAAGGCGTTTTGCCTTTATGACGGAGCACGGTGCAGTGAACTCTTCATCCCTAATCGCGTCCGCCCCCAAACCGCCGGGGGGTTCCCGATGAGCGATTTGATGACAACCGGCGTTCTTGAGAGTCCTTTTTCGGAGAATCGAGCGCGGAAAGTGGTGTTTAAAACCCTGGGATGTAAGCTCAATCAGGCCGAAACCGAGGCCCTGGCTGCGGGATTCAAGTCCCTCGGATGGAAGGTGGCGGCGTTCGGAACTGAAGAAGAAGTGGATGCCGTTGTTGTGAACAGCTGCACCGTTACCAATACCGCCGATAGAAAGAGCCGGGCGGCCATGAATCGGGCTCTTCGGATTGCCCGGGAGTCGGCCTCGGAGAAAACCCTCGTCGTGATGACCGGCTGTTATGCCGACGGTCATCGGGAAACTCTTGAAGAGGACGGCAGAATATTCGTTGTGGGAAACGCCGGTAAATGCCGCGTTCCTCAGCTCGTGGATGCGTATTTCCGCGGTGAAATAGCGCTTGATCGGGAAGAAGGTAAACGCGATCCTTTCGGATTTCTACCTCCTGAAAGGGTCTTTAGAACCCGAGCCATGGTGAAAGTTCAGGACGGTTGTGATCATTTCTGTACGTATTGCATTATTCCTTTTGTACGTGGCCGCGCCGTCAGCCGACCCTTGGATGAAACGGTGAAGGCCGTTCGGGAAGCGGTGGCGGCCGGGTATCGGGAAGTCGTCCTGACCGGCGTTAATATGAGCCGGTGGAGGGAAGGGAAGGCCGGTTTCGCCGACTTGATCGCCGCCACTCTGGATGTTCGGGGCGATTTTCGGCTTCGGCTCGGATCTGTGGAGCCGGATTTGATTCGGGAAGATCTGTTTGATTTGATGAGGCATCCCAAGATGACGCCGCACATGCATCTTTGTCTTCAGTCGGGATCGGAGAAAGTCCTGAAAGCCATGAGACGTCAGTACGGTGCGGCGGAATTCGAAAGCATCGCCGCAAAGCTGCGGAGCCGGATTCCTCATTTCAACATAACCACCGATGTTATCGTGGGATTCCCCGGCGAGACGGAAGAGGATTTCGCCGAAACCGCCGCTTTCTGTGAGCGCCTGCGTTTCGGACATATTCACACCTTTCCCTACTCCCGCCGTGAGGGTACCCGTGCCGACGAAATGCCGAATCAGGTACCCGAAGAGGAAAAAAAGCGGCGTGCGCACATTATCAGGGAGCTTTCCGAGCGCACCAAGAGAATCTATCGGGAGAGTCTGATAGGTTCTTCGCAGAAAATCCTCGCGGAAAGCTGTAAGCGGGAATCGGATGGAAAACAGACGGCCCGGGGGCTCTCGGAATCTTATGTTCCGGTGAAATTTTCGCTCACCGGCGGCGGAAAACCCGAGAAGATTCGGAATCGATTCTTTACAGCCGTTATTGAAGGGGTTGCGGCGGGGGACGATCCGGATCTTTTCGGTTCCCTTATTCCTGAAGATTCTTCAGAAAGTCCTTAACCGATTCCCGGAGACTTAAGAGTTTCTCCGGAGGGTAGTCCATTTCCGCCACAAGGCTTTGGGGAACCTTCAGGGCTTTCCGTCTCAGCTCCCGGCCTTTTTGCGTCAGCCTGACGGTAACAACCCGTTCATCCGCACTCTCGCGCCGCCGCGTTATCAGTCCCTGCGATTCCAGGCGTTTGAGAAGCGGAGTCAGGGTATTCGTATTGAGAATCAGCGTGTCCGAAAGAAACTGTACCGGAACACCGTCTTTTTCCCAAAGTGCCAGCAGCACCAGATATTGAGGATAAGTCAGATCCATTTCCTCCAGAAGAGGCTGATATCGGCGGGTAATCAAGCGGCTGACGGCGTAGAAGGGAAAGCAAAGCTGGTTATCCAGACGAAGCCATTCGTCATCCCTTTCGTCGGTATCTTCATCTTTTCTTGAGGCTTCCCGGCTGCCGCTCATGCCTCCAAAAGTCGGAGAATGTCCGCCTCGATGCTTTCCGGCTTAACCGCGGGAGCATACCGTTTCACCGGATTCCCATTGCGATCAACAAGAAATTTCGTAAAATTCCATTTGACTTTCTTGGAGCCGAAACGGCCTTTCATCCGTTCTTTCAGCCAGATGAAAACGGGATGAGTTCCACGGCCGTTCACTTCAATTTTCGCGAACATCGGAAAGCTTACCCCGTAATTTAAAAGGCATCCCTGCCGGAGCGAGTCCGCATCCCCGGGTTCCTGATTGAGGAATTGGTTGCAGGGGAACCCGAGGACGAAAAAGCCCTTATCCTTATGGAGCCGGTAGAGTTTCTCAAGTCCTTCGTATTGAGGTGTAAAGCCGCATTTGCTGGCGGTATTCACCACAAGAACGACTTTTCCTTTGAAGTCGGAGAAATCGACTGTCCGATTATCGAGAGAATTGGCCTGCAGACTGTAAAAGTCTTTTTTGCTGATGTTGTTCATATTGGGAAACATACTGTGCGCGAATAGAAATGTCAAGCAAGATAATATCGCGTGCGATAAAAAAATAGATCTGGTCGTATCTCAGTTCATTAATTATATTTTCTTTATTGAATATTATGCGAAAGCAGGTTCAATAGAGTGTATTTGTGTTTGAAGACAAGGCCGACGATCGGCGCATTGCCCGGTACGGCCCTGATGAGGGAACAAAAACGTATTCTAAGAGACTTGAAGGAAGGTGATTTATGAAAAAGCTGCTGTTCGTGTTCATGGCCATTTTGATCTCGATACCGCTGTTTGCGGCGCAGCATCGCGTTCTTATCGTTAAGGAAGATACGGGATATAAAAAGGCCCTCGTCCAAGCTCTGACGGAAGAGCTTAAACGAGACGGTACCGAGGTGGTTGTGATCGATCATAAAAACGGAGAACTGGCGGGAGTCGATCCGGAGGATTATGATGCGGTTTTTATTACCAATTCGGGCGTTCAGGGCAGAGTCCGTCCCGATGTGGTTGAATGGCTTGATTCGGTTGCCGGCAGAGACGGCAACGTTATTCTCCATACGACACAAAGAAACGACTGGACTCCGGATGTTTCCGTGGATTCGATAACGTCGGCATCCCAAAAGAGCAACATTAGCGAGCTTGTTGCCGATATTGCCGAAAGGATACGGAAGTTCTTCTGATATGAGGGAATCTTCGGGAGCTGCCGGACGCATCGTGATTCTCTCGGTTCTATTTTTTCTCCTTCCGATGTTTTTTGCATCATTGTATTTTGCCGGAAACCTCTATTCGGCGGCGGAGATTGTCGAGCCGTATAATCTTTCCATCTTTTTCGGCGCGGCGGCGTATGTTCTGTTCATGGGGCAGTTTCTTCTTTCTTCCCGCATGAGGTTTCTGGAACGGTTTATTCCGCAGGATAGGCTTATTTCGATGCATTCCGTGTCCGGAATGATTATTGCCGGTTTTATTCTGATTCATTTTGTTTTGAAGTGGATTCTTGTTTTCGGATATACCGGGCCGACTCTTCAGGTAGCGCTGGGAGCCGCGGCCCTTGTACTTTACGCCGTTCTGGCGCCAATGGCCGTTTTTATCCTTCGCGGAAAGAGTGTCAAAGGGAAGAAAAGTCCGCCTTATGAAAAGACAAAAACCTTCCATAATTTCTTCGCCCTCGCGGGTCTTTTTGCTGCTGCTCATGTTCTCTTTTCATCAAGTACCTGGTCCGCGGCTTTGAGAATCTTCACCGCGGTTTGGGGAGTTCTGTGTCTGGGCGCCTATGTTCATCACAAAATTCTTCGTCCCCAAAAGCGCGCGAATCTGACTCTGGAAGAAATTGCCGAACTTACGCCGAATATTCATCGCTATCGTTTCGGCGGTGTGCTGCCGCCGACTCTGCAAAAACGCCGTCCCGGGCAGTTCGGCTATTGGTCCTTTATCATCAATTGGGAAAAGAACAGCGATTGCGCCCGGTGTATCGGCCCCGAAGAACATCCTTTTACCTTTTCCACGCCGCCGGGAGAGAGTCTGGAAATTACCGTTCGATCCGATGGTGATTTTACACAATCCCTGCCGGCGCTCCCTTTGGGAACCGCGGTTTTTCTTGACGGTCCTTATGGAAGTTTCCGGCCCCGCGGACTGCCTGAGGGAACTCCTCTGCTTTTTTTAGCGGGGGGAATCGGGATAACGCCCGTTTTAAGCGTTATTGCGGACACGGAGACTCGGCGGAAATATCCGATGGCTCTGTTATGGAGCGTCAGGGACAAAGCCGAAGAATCGGCCGGAAGAGGATTGGCCGAATTCGCGGAGAACGATCAGATCTTCATGCGAACAATCAGAACGCGGGAGTCCGTTTCCGAAGGAGCGTCCCGACATATCGATGCCACTCTGGTTCGGGAAGCTCTTGATTTCCTGGGAATCGGAAAGGGCCTTCACTCTTATCCCGCCGTGTTCCTCTGCGGTCCTTCGGCGTTTTCCCAAAGCATGAAGCGTATTGCCCGTGAAATCGGTATTCCCCGAAGACGCATAACGGAGGAGCGATTTTCCCGATAGGATTCTCTTTCATCATGCTGAATTCGTTCCCGCGGATTCTGTGTTGTTCGGAGATCAAAAAAAAGCTCAATGGATTCGGGCGGTTAGCTTCTCCTTTGACGCCGAATTATGATTGTCTTAGGATTGATCCGATCCGGAGAATGAAGAGCCGGATTTGGCGGAGATTCCGCCGAAGGAGGAAGGCATAAGCCTCTATGAATCCGATAAACGGTGAATGGTTTGAGATTGACGGTGTACGCGTCAAGCCCGGAAAGGCCGTTCCTTTCGGCGCGGCTCTCGTTCGGGACGGAGTGCAGTTTTCCGTTTTTTCGCGTCATGCCACGGCCGTGTCCCTGCTTCTTTTCGATAATCCTCAGGACGTGAAACCTGCCCATGAAATCGTTCTAAAGCCCCGAATATTTCGAACCGGAGACTGCTGGCATGTTTTGGTGGAAGGTCTCGGCGCCGGTCAATTGTATCTGTATCGGGCCGACGGCCCATACAGTCCTGAAGAAGGGCACAGATTTAATCGGAATAAACTGCTTATCGATCCTTTTACCAAGGCTCTTACCGGAGATTTCCGCTGGGATTTAAGTGAATCCTTCGGCTACATCCCGGGGCATCCGGATGCCGATTTGTCTTTTTCCAAACGGGAAAATGCCGCCGTTTTTCCCAAATGCGTCGTCGTGGACGACGATTTCGATTGGCAGGGCGACAGGCCGCTGAATTATCCCCTGAATAAAACCATAATTTATGAAACCCATGTCCGCGGACTCACATCCCATCCGAGCGCCCGGGAACGTTTCGACGTGAAGCATCAGGGGACATATCGGGGCGTTATGGAAATGATTCCCTTTTTGAGGGGACTCGGTGTAACCAGTTTGGAATTTCTGCCGGTTGCCGAATTCGACGAATACGAATACGAGGATCGAACCAATCCGATAAGCGGAGAACCGCTTAAAAATTACTGGGGATATTCGACAATCGCCTTTTTTGCTCCCAAAGGTTCTTACGCGACACTCAACACCCGCGGAGAACAGGTCGCCGAGTTTAAGGAAATGGTCCGGGAGCTCCATAAGGTCGGCATCGAGGTGATTCTGGATATCGTGTTTAATCATACCGGTGAAGGCGATCATATGGGACGGACCCTTTCGTTCAAGGGTCTGGATAACCGCATTTATTACATTTTGGATTCGAATCCCCGCTACTATAAGAATTTTTCCGGATGCGGCAACACCTTGAACTGCAATCACCCGGTTGTTCGGGACATGATTATTCGCTGTCTCCGCTACTGGGTACAGGAAATGCACGTGGACGGTTTCCGTTTTGATTTGGGATCTATTCTCGGGAGAGATCCTGAAGGCAATTTGATGGACAACCCCCCCGTTTTGGAAACCATCGCTCAAGATCCGGTTCTTCGCGACACGAAGATAATCGCCGAGGCCTGGGACGCCGGAGGCGCCTATCAGGTCGGGCAGTTCCCCGGCGGCCGATGGGCCGAGTGGAACGATCGGTTCCGGGACGATGTCCGTTCTTTTTGGCGTGGAGACGCCTCGAAAGTGAGCGCTCTCGCGACTCGTTTCAGCGGCAGCGCCGATCTTTATCTGCAAACGGGCCGCAAGCCTTACCACAGCATCAACTATGTAACGGCCCACGACGGATTTACCCTTTCGGATTTGGTCAGTTACTCAAAGAAGCATAATGAAGCGAACGGCGAGAACGGACGCGACGGCGCGGAGAATAACTTGAGCTGCAATTGGGGCGGCGAGGGTGAAGTCGGTATCGATAAGGTTTATTGGATGCGAAGCCGAATGACCCGCAACTTCCTGACGACATTGCTTCTTTCCAGCGGTACTCCGATGATTCTCGGCGGCGATGAAATCCGAAGAACTCAAGGCGGCAACAACAACGCATACTGCCATGATAATGAAATCAACTGGTATGATTTTTCCCGCATGGATAAACATCCGGGAACCTATCGTTTCGCGCGGCTTCTTATCGCATTCCGAAACGCTCATCCGGCGTTTCAGCGGCAGGAGTTTTTCGTGGGGAGGGATTTGAGCAACAACGAGGTTCCCGATATCGGATGGTTCGATGAAAACGGTGCTCCCATGAATTGGGCGCGTTCGGAAAACATTTTGGCTTTGAGGATTGACGGCAGCCGGAAAGAAATTCATGCCGATGCCGATGATGTGGATATTCTGATTTTCTTTAACGCCTCGGGAGGAAGCGTCGATTTTTTGGTTCCCGAGCCGCATGACGATCAGCAATGGGTGCGTGTCATCGACACCGCCGAGCCCACGCCGACGGATTTTCTGGAAGAAGGGGACGAAGAAAAACCGGTGGAGGCCGGAACCCGTTTCCGGGTTCGGGAAAGATCCATGGTTGTTCTCATCGGCATTCTTTAAAGAGTTTTACCTTTATCGTCTTAACGAGGAATGCCGCTCTTGTTATTCTTAAATCCATGATTTATCGCGAATACCAAGGCAAAAAGACCGCCGCTCTCGGATTCGGCGGCATGCGGTTCGAATCCCCCGAAGATATCGATAAAAGCGCGGCTACGGTGCTGCGGGCGCATGAAAAGGGCATTACCTATTTCGATACGGCTCCGGGTTACTGTAACGACCGTTCGGAAATCATCATGGGAACGGCCATTACGGAAATGAAGAAGAGCGGGAAGCCCTTTACCATTTCGACGAAATCCATGAAAAAAGACGGCGATGACTTGCGGAGTCAGCTGGAAGAATCTCTCCGAAGGCTCAATGTTGATCGAATCGATTATTTCAACTGCTGGTACGTTCTGACAATGCGGGACTGGGAGAGCCGTAAGGCTCAAGGGGCCGTTGAGGCGATTCTGAAAGCGAAGGAAGAGGGGCTTATCGGGCACGCGGTGTTTTCCACGCATATGTCCGGTCCTGATATTCGGTCCGTTGTTGACGAAGGTTATTTCGAGGGTGTAACGCTGGGATATTCGGCGATCAATTTCCCGTTCCGACAAGAGGGCGTCCGTGCCGCGGCAAAGCGAGGCATGGGCGTGGTGGTGATGAATCCCCTTGGCGGCGGATTGATTACGTCCAATCCGGAATCTTTTGATTTCCTCAAAGTCCATCCCGATCAGAGCATTCTGGAAGCCGCTCTTCATTTTCTTTTTTCCGATTCCCGGATAACCGTTTCTCTTGTCGGTTTTCGGAATGATGAAGACGTGGATTCCGCCGCGGCCGCCGTGGAAAGCTTTCGGCCGTATTCGAAGGAGCGGATTTCCGATATCCGCGGGAAGGTTCAGCAGGAGTTCAATGCTCTCTGCACCGCCTGCATGTACTGTAAAGATTGTCCGGAGAATATTCCCGTTTGGGCGTTTATGGAAACCTGGAATCATATCAAGCTCTCCGGCGGCGATACGGCTTCGGGCCGTTTGGCGAATTACTGGGGTGTTGCTTTGGAAGAGCTTGAGAGGTGCACGCGCTGCGGGAAATGTGAGCGGGCCTGTACGCAGAAATTGCCGATTCTGGAGCGTTTTGAAGAGGTGAAGGCCGCTGCGGCGGAGAAGTCCGCGTGATCCGCCCGCAAAAGGGAAATCCCATCGTTGTTCTGACCGGGGCCGGAATCTCCGCCGAATCCGGTATCCAGACCTTCCGCGGGGCCGACGGATTATGGGAAAACCATCGCGTCGAGGATGTGGCCACTCCCGAGGGATTCGCAAGAAATCCGGATTTGGTGCAGCGATTTTACAACGAACGGCGCCGTCAGCTCCTTTCGGGAAGCGTTGATCCGAATCCGGCGCATAAGGCTTTGGCCCGCCTCGAAAAAGACTATCCGGGCCGTGTGACCGTGGTAACGCAGAATATCGATAATCTTCATGAGCGCGGCGGCAGTAAGAATATTATTCATATGCACGGTGAACTTCTTTCCGGTTTCTGCGCCTTCTGCGGCAGCCGATTCCCTCTGGAGGGCGATCTGCAAACCGGAGAAACTTGCGATTCCTGCGGAAGAATCGGCGGTTTGAGGCCGGACATTGTCTGGTTCGGTGAAATGCCCTACCGCATGGAAGAAATCTATGAATTGCTTGCCGAATGCGGTCTTTTTATTGCCGTCGGGACTTCCGGGAATGTCTATCCGGCATCCGGTTTCGTGGATATCGCCCGCAGCGGAGGGGCGGCAACTCTGGAAGTAAATCTGGAACCCTCATTGGTACGGAATCATTTTTCCGATCACCGGTATGGCGAAGCCGGGACGATTCTGCCGGAAATCGTGGATGAAATCCTGGCCGCAAGCTGAGGAAGTTCTTGAGATTATGAGAGGCTCTTTCAAAAATAGTGGATTTGGTTTGTAGACAAGGCCGCCGGAGCGCAGAAAGCGCAGTGTAGTCGCTCTACAGGAGCATTTCGAGCACCGCCGAACGCTGTATACGAGTCAAAGGCGCATTTTTGAAAGAGCCTCATGACATAATGGATATCGGCGCTGTTGAGTGCATCGCATTGAAGAATATCAATCCCTGACCGGGAAAGGAGCGATCCGGCAATGACGGAAAAAATGAAAGTCTTTATCGAGAATATGCCTAAGGCCGAGCTTCATCTTCATCTTGAGGGAAGTCTTGAGCCTGAGTTAAAATTCAAACTGGCCAAAAGAAACAACCTGGAACTTCCCTATAAAACCGAGGGTGAGATGAGGGCTGCATATCATTTTGATGATCTTCCCTCTTTTCTGGCGGTCTATTATGAAGGCATGAGTGTCCTTCTTAAGGAAGAAGATTTTTACGATTTGACATACGCCTATCTGACAAAAGCCGCATCCCAGAATGTCCTCTATGCCGAACTTTTTTTTGATCCCCAGGCTCATTTGATTCGGGGCGTTGATTTCGACACGGTCATTCAGGGGATTCGAAAAGCCCAGATCGACGGAGAAAAAGAACTGGGAATCCGAACGCAATTGGTTATGTGCTTCTTAAGGGATGAAAGTGCCGAATCGGCTCTGAGCACACTGGAACAGGCTCTTCCCTATAAGGACTGGATTATCGGTGTGGGGCTGGATTCCAACGAAAAGGATAATCCTCCTGTAAAATTCAAAGATGTTTTTTCCCGGGCGGAGGCTGAAGGTTTTAAGAAAACCATGCATTGCGACGTGGATCAGGAGAATTCGACAGTCCATCTTTGGCAGTGTCTTAATGAAATTAACGTTGACAGGATCGATCATGGAGTCAATTCCCTGGAAGATGAAACTCTTTGTGATGAAATAATTAAGAGAGAGCTGGGCTTAACGGTTTGTCCTATTTCCAACGGATATGTCGCCGCCTCCCTGAAAGCCGCCGAAATCAAGAAAATGATTGAAAAAGGCATGAGGGTAACGGTTAATTCCGATGACCCGGCCTATTTCCCGGGGTATATGAACGAGAATCTGATGGCTGTTGCCGATGAAGTCGATTTGTCGTATCAGGATTTGAAGAAACTGCAGGAGAACGCCTTCTTATCCGCATGGCTTCCGGTTGAAGATAAAAATCAATATCTCAATATACTGGCCGACTATAACTAGCCTATTTGTTTGCTGCGGATTTTTTTGCATCTGCGATTTGAAGCGAGCGATTTTTCCGCACAGGCAAATGGTGGAAAACACGGTTTCAGCAAAGCTTCGGGATTCGGACAATCAGAGAAGTCCCGCTAAATAGAAACTCAGAGGGATTGTCAGAATCCCCAGGACGGTCGTTACCACAACCATGGTGCCGCCGAAGTCCGCGTTCGATCCGTACCTGAGAGGAAGAACCGACGTAAAAACCGCAGAGGGAAGGCAGGAGGCAATAATAACCACGGTTCGGCCTAAATCCTCCAAACCGAAGAGTACCGATGCGCTCCAGCCGAAGAAAAAGTCCCCGATAAAGCGCAGAATAAGGGCGACGATAAGGTGTCGATTGAAATGGAAGCGCATTTCTCCGAGGGCCGCGCCGAGTGTAAAGGCGGCCAGAGGCGGCGCGGTGTTTCCTCCGAACTCCATCGCGTCTAAAAGGGAATTCGGAACGGGAATGGAGAGAATCTTAAATGTAAAGCCGAGAACAATGGCCCAGAGAATAGGTGATTTGATCATTTCTTTCAGACTGCGAGGACCGAATCCCCCGGTAATGACGGCAATTCCCAGAGTGAAAATGTAGATGGTTTGAATCTGATCGTAGATAACAATCAGATTCATCGCCGCAAGACCTCCCCATAGCTTCATCAGGGGAATCCCCAGAAAGCCTGAGTTCATGAAGATGACCGAAGGAGAGAACGTTCCGAAATCAATTCCGCAGATTTTCGAATAGATCCATGATGTCGCGAATAAAAGAAAAACGACAAAGGTTGTCGCTCCGGCCAGTTTGAAAATGAGCCCCGGAGAGGTATCGCCGGTATAGAGAGACTGGAAAATCAGAAGGGGCATCAAAAAATCCGTAATGGCTTTAACAAGAGTATCCTGCGAGAGCGTGTGGAATCGGGAGAGAAGATATCCGCCTCCCACCAGAAGCAGAATGGGCAGCAGAAGCACGAAGGAATCGAGAATCATGAGAGTAGATCACCCCTGCTTTATTCGAGTAAAAGATGTTCGAGATTTACGACATCGGCGGCGGAAAGTTCCAAACCCTTTCGGATGTACTTTTTCAAATCGCCCCAGTGCTCGTCAATGGCGGCGAAGGCCGTTTCAAGGTAATCTTTCTCAACTCCCATAAGGGATCTGATAAGATCCGCCTTGATGCGGAACATCGACATGGCCCGGATTCTCCAGACCAGTTTCTCATTTTTACCGGCGATATAGGTGTTGGTTTTCAGATAATCCCGCATAACGGTTTCATGGGGAACTCCCAGGATGCGCATGAGAACGGCCGCCGCAAATCCCGTTCGATCTTTTCCGGCCGTACAATGGAAAACTTGAGGCAGAGCTTCGGAGTTTTCCAGGATATCATGAAGCCAATCACGGTATACGGCGGTGTATTCGGTTACAAAGAGCCGATTGACTTCATGGAGATACTGTTTGGGATCGGTATCGATTTTTCCTTTGACATAGGCTTCGAATTTTTCCCAGGCATCGGGACCCGCGACATCAATGGGACGTTTTTCGTGAAAAACACCTTCCGGAATTCGATTTGGGCGGCTTTCACGTTCCGCGGGGCCTCTGAAATCGGTGATTTTCTTGATTCCCAGTTTTCCGATGTAGTCCAAATCCGCGGAGGTGAGTTTCCCGAGATGATCGGAACGGTACAGGAGTCCCCATCGGAGGGTCCGTCCGCTCTGTGTTCGGTATCCTCCGATATCTCGGAAGTTAACCGTTCCGTCGAACGGAAGCCTGCGGAGATCTTCCCTTTTTTCCAAAGGAAGTTTATAGGGGATGGGGCGTGTTTTTCGAACTCTCGGCATGATACGGAATCATGCCATGATTTCCATGAGAAAACGAATAGGACGCGGAAGAAACCGTCCTCTTTTTGGGATTTTTTCGTAAATCAATGGAGATATGCCATGGAAAATAGTGTGTATGGGCTACTCCGTTGCTCTTTACCGTCGTTTCGAATATGAGCAGTATTGTGATGTAATGGATATTGCTATGAATTCCAAAGAAACCGACGACGGGGCTCACGCTTCCGTTCATCATTCAGTCGAAGAGAAACTGAACTCCATCACGCATGGTATCGGCGCCGGTATGAGCATCGCGGGGATGATTTTTCTTTTAACCCTTACCGGATTGAACTCCGGCGGCGAAATGCGTTATGTCACTTTCAGCCTTTACGGTGCTTTTCAGATTTTGCTTTATCTTTCATCAGCGTTTACCCATGCGTTTACCGACCGGCCCGGAATCCACAGACCCTTACGCGTACTGGATCAGGCGTCCGTTTACCTTCTCATCGCGGGCACCTACACGCCTGTTGCGCTTATTGCCTTAAGAGGTTCTTGGGGATGGAGCATTTTCGGCATTATTTGGGGCCTGGCGATTGCCGGTATTCTGATGAAAACCGTTCTTCTTCCGGGGAAAAACATCGCGTCGGATCTTCTCTACATCCCTATGGGCTGGCTTATAATCATCGCGTTCAAGCCCTTGCGGGACGCGGCTCCGAACGGATTCGTAATGTGGACCATGCTCGGCGGAGGACTCTATACCGGCGGGATGGTTTTTTATCTGCTCAAAAAAATGCCGTTCAGTCATGTAATCTGGCATCTTTTTGTGCTGGCCGGCGGCGTTTCGTTTTACCTGGGATTTGCCAAGTATTTAACTTAAAGAGGTTTTCGGCGCGCGGATGTTTTGTGGGGGCGGTGAGCTTTTACCTTCGACAAAAATGATCGTTCGGGTATAATTCGGCCATGAACACCGCTCGATACATCGCTGTTCCGGCATCTTCCGGTGATTTTTCCCGTCTGGGACGCATTGAAGCGGCAGGTGATGCTCAGTTCCCGCCGGGGAGATTTCCCGGCGAGCCTGGAAGCGACAATGTTCCTTTAAGTGAATTGGAGAAGGCTCTTTCCGACGGGTTGCTTTGGATAGCCGTTGAAGAACGCGCCGTAGAAGAAAACGCCGAGGCGCCGTGGACCGCGGATGGTGAAGAGCTTCGGGATTCACATAACTCGAGGATTTCCTCCGGCGCGGATCGGGCTTTGGGTTTCGCCGTTTGTATCCGCCGCGCCGATCATCTTCATCTCCGGCAGATTGTCGTTGATCCTCCGTCGCAGCGCCGAGGGATTGGAAAATTGTTGCTTGAGCGGATTTTCTCCGAAGCTCAGGAGCTGGGCTGCGCGGCGGTTACTCTTACCACATTCGCCGACATTCCGTGGAACGCTCCTTACTACCGCCTCCGCGGTTTTCTGACTGTCGAAGAGAGCGATTTAACGTCGGCTTTACGGAAAGATTTGGAAGAAGAACGGGCCGCCGGCATGTTTCGCCGCATTGCGATGATTCGGCCGACGGGGATGTCATCTTTTTTTATTCCGTAACCGCCATTTCTACAATAACAACCTCATGCCGGCCCGCTGTCCGGGGATACCAGAGGGAAATTCCCGAACCGCTGGAAACATCAAGGACTAAAGATCCGATTCGAGAGGTTCCGAAATGCCGCCCTTTCAAAATGTGCCGGAGCATTACATTCATGGGAAAGACCGGGCCGCCGTGCGTGTGGCCGGAGAGCTGAAGACGGACGCCCGCGGCGGCGGCCTCTTCCGCAAGTATCGGCTTATGGTTGATGAGGATCGTCGGCTGTTCCGTATCCAGTCCGGCCAGAGTTTTTCGGGCCGCCTTTTCGTCGGCGAGAGAGTACGGACGAAGTCCGACGAAGACGACGCCGTCCATGATAATTGATTCGTTTTCCAAGAAACGCCAGGGCAGAATGTTCATCACTCGAGCCAGTTGGGAGGTTTCAATAAAGGGCATTTCTTTCCGGTGCCGCTGATTATTCAAGAGCTGCCGGGAAGAGCCGGGGATGCTCAAGTAGTAGTAGTCATGATTTCCGAGAACCGCCAGCACACCAATCGGTGCTTTTATCCGCGATAAAGTCTTTAATATCGCCTCCACATCACCGCCGGGGCCGTCGAAAAGATCTCCCCCGCAGATGATTAAATCCGGTGCCTCTTTCTCAGTTATCTTAACCAGGCGTTCGGCCATGTTCGGGCCGTTGAGGGAACCGTAATGCGTATCGGAGAAAAACAGGATGCGTCTGCCGTTCCAGGAGTCAGGGAATCCGGCGGCGATAAACGGGACACGCCTGATTGTCAGACGGCGGGCGTTGATGAGTCCCCAAACAACATGGATCAGGGCGAGAGTATAGATGAGCTTGAAGCCCCAAGCGCTTGTGGGAACGGAAAAGCCGAGGAAATGGAGCACCGGTAGGGAAATTACCCGAATCGCCAGATACGCCAGAGATGCCATAAAAAGATCCAGAGTCAGTACAAAGGAAATCATGGAAATCCGGTAGATCATGCGGGCCGCCTGAGTATCTTTTTTAAAGGCGATATCACGGCCGAAAACAAGCAGGAGGGACTGGAACGCCGCAGTTCCGATAACCGCCGGTATCCAGTCGCCCGGCGGCAGGGGAGCAAAGCGGATGATGGTCCAGGTCGGGAGGGCGTGCAACAGGAAGACGGCTATGAATTGCGGAATCATCGAATGTAGGATAACGGCTGGAAAACATGGTGTTCAACCGGCGGGCACGGATTGTCACGGATACATTCGGTGTCGAAGTTTGTTTCGGCGTTCGGCAGAATATTCGCGGCTTTATACTTCTTTCCTTCTCTTCATAGTAAATCATGAAATGATTACCGAGATAAATAACGAGCCAATAGGAGTTCTTTCCTTGGGAAAAGTGTTTCCATGCAGGTCGGGTGATTACTAAGTGTCCGACCTGCAAGGAGATATCCAAATTATCGAGTTTAATATGCTCAAACGAAACCTAAGCGGATCAATTCGTCTGATTTCGGCAGGCTCATCGTAAAGACTCTCTTCGCCGATCGAATCATTTTGACGGGAGATCCTTTCCATGGTTTCGCAGTGGTTGGCTTTTTAAAAATAGTGAGTATCGAGAACTTTTATGAAACAAATATTTGACATGGTTACATAGCCGGTATAGTATGAATGCCGATGAGAGAAACCGCTTACATATATATATCATTAAGTCTTCTCTTCCGCTGCCGGATCGACGTGTCCGAAAGGCGGATGTCGGTTGACGGCAAAAAGCAATGGAAAAGACGTCGGCTCGGAATAACGGAATAAGCTTTTGTTTTATGGTGAAAAGTATAATTATCCCTGTTCTATGAAGGGGAAATTGTATAAAAAAAAACTCAAAAGGAAGAGGAGCAAAAATGAAAAAAGGACTTTACATCACACTCGCATTGGTTCTTGTTTTCGCGTTTTTAACGGGTTGTGATAATAAGAAGGCTGAGGATACGTCTGATAAGGAGAAAAAGGTAAATCTTACATTCGCCATGTATCTGCCTGATTTTGACGCCAGCACCAAGGACTGTGTTAAATACCTTGAAATGATCAAGGAAGCGACCGGCGGAACCGTTGATTACACCTTGTATGCCGGCAGTCAGTTGTGTGCCGCCAACGAAGAACTTGACGCCGTGAGAAGCGGACTGGCCGATGTTGCTTTTTTCCCGGTTGCTTACGGCTCCGGCAACTTGCCTGAAAGCTTCCTTATGGAATATCCCGGCGTCAAATTTGTCAACGGAAAAGCCGCCTCCTATACCGTTATGGACTGGTTCAATCAGGTCCGACCCGAGGAACTCTCCGACTTCAAGCTTCTGTTTGCGCTGGGGCAGGGCAACGGCTGCGTTATGACGACCTTCCCTGTTGAAAAATTTGAGGATTTGGCCGGACATCAGATCCGTTCGGGCGACTCTCAGGCTCCCATTATTACGGCTTACGGAGCCACCCCGACCGTTATGGTGTTCTCCGAGGTTTATGAAGGTTTAAGAACAGGCGTTGTCGAGGGATTCTACGGGCTGGCTTGTGCCGGCAACAGTGTTAAGCTTTATGAAGTTACAGATTACGCCGTTAAAGATCCTTACTACATGGGAACCTATATCATGGTTATGAATCAGGATGTCTGGAATTCTCTCTCTGAAGATCAGCAGACAGCAATCACAGAGACGACCGCCACCGCTTTTGAAGAGTTTCTCGCCGCCGGCAGAGATGCCGACGCGCAGGTTGCATACGACAATTTTAAAGCCAACGGCCTGACGGTCGTAGATTTTGATCAGGAAAACCTTGAGAAAATGATCGGTGCTTCCGGCTATTTGCAGGAAGATTATGCCGCCGGCCTTGATGCGCAGGGTTTTGACGGCACGGGCAACCTTGAGCTCTTCAAGAAGCTTGCGGAAAAGTACAACGCTGAATATGCCGACTGATTTCTGAGAAAGTAATTAATCTATACGGCGTCTGATATTACGCTCACCGGGGCGTCCCAGCGTTTCGGTGAGTCTTGATTATTGGTTTGCATATCTTAGCAAACGCAAAATATAACTTACCATATCATATGTTGTATGTTATGCCTCGACTTTGAGGCGAGAGAGGTTGCGGCAAAATGAAAAAATTTGTCTCAATGTTTTCCATGATGACCTCATGGTTAGCAAAGCTATCGGGAATCTTATTGTTTCTTATAAGCATTCTTGTATGCGCCCATGTCATACTGCGCGGATTCTTTAACGCCGGTATACTCGGAACGTATGAATTAGTGCAATACGGTATGCTTGTCATTGTCTCGCTGACGCTTGCGGAAAACGAATTGACGGGCGGCAATATCATCGTCAATTTCGTTCTGGATAAAATGAAGCCTCGCACGGCCAGCGTTATCAGCATCATTATGTATTTTATTACAATCATTTTTATGTCATACGTTCTTTACAATCAGGTCGGTATGATAGGAAGGAAGCTGGCCGACGGCTCAGTAACAGGTACGTTGGGCATACCTCACTGGATTCTCGTCATCCTAATCTGCATCGGGCTTTTCTTCTTTGTCATCGCTTTTATCATCAGAGTCTACAACATGATTATAAATCACGGAAATATCGAGAATAAAAAGCTCTCTCGTGATGAAATAGCGGCCAATACCGAAATTAAATCCGAGTTTTAAGGAAGGGAAAAAATCGATATGGACCCTGTAACAATAGGCATTTTGATGCTTATCGGATTTGTTGTTTTTATGTTTCTCGGCCTCCCAGTTCCGATCTCAATGATGCTTTTTTCCGTTGTGGGAATGGTTTTAATAAAATCACCCGCCGCCGCTTTTCAGGCGGTCGCTTCGGATATCTTCATAAACTTTGCGTCTTATACGCTTACGGTTGCGCCTATATTCGGCCTTATGGGATTTTTAGCCAGTTATTCGGGTATAGGAGAAAGCCTGTTTAACGCCGCCGACAAATTTATAGGTCATAAGCGAGGCGGTATCGCTTCTTCCGTTCAGGTAGCCAGCGCCATTTTCGGCGCCATCTGCGGCTCCATTCCCGCCACGATGGGTACGATGGTTACCGTCGCTTTGCCTGAAATGGAAAAGCGTCATTATAAACCGAGTCTTTCAACCGCCGCTATCGCCGCCGGTTCCTCGCTGGCCGTACTGATTCCGCCCAGCGCCACGATGATCATCTATGGCGTTACCGCGGAGGAATCCATAGGCAGGCTGTTTATGGCCGGCGTCTTTCCCGGCGTTCTCCTGATGTTATTCCAGATTGCCGCGATCTATATCGTTGTTAAACGGCATCCCGAATATGCGCCCATGTCGGAAAAATCCACCTGGGCGGAACGCTGGAACGCGATTCTCAAGGGCGGACTTTTAGAGGTTATCATCATTTTCCTGCTGTCGATCGGCGGTATGTTCATCGGCTGGTTTACTCCGACCGAAGCTGCGTCCGTCGGAGCCATGGGCATGCTGATTATCGGCCTTGTTGAGCGGAAAATTAATTGGCAGAAGCTTATGACCTGCCTTGTCGCTTCCGCCAAACTTGCCGCCATGGTTTTCTTCATAATCACCTGCGGTACACTGTTCGGCCGTATGTTCACGCTTTCCACGATTCCCTCGGCATTGGCGAACTTCGTAACAACACTCAATGTGGCTCCATGGGTTCTCATGGGCATTATCCTTCTGCTTTATTTTGTGCTGGGTATGTTTATAGACGGCATAGCGATCATTCTGATTACCGTCCCTATTTTTACGCCCATTTTGAGCGGTCTTGGCTACGATGCCGTCTGGTACGGCGTTCTGATCGTTTTGGTTCTCTGCCTCGGCGGCCTAACACCGCCAGTCGGACTCAACTGTTTCTATATGAAGGGATTTGCCAAGCATGTTCCGCTTTCCACGATTTTTTCAGGCGTTTGGCCGTTCGTCTTCTCGATTCTCCTGGCGATGATTGTCATCATGCTCTTTCCGGGGCTGGCCACATGGCTGCCGACGGCTCTTTACGGGGTTTGACGGTTTTAAACCGGTCTATATCGGCTGCAATTTTCCGCATCTCTTCAGAGAAATTGAAAAGGGGGCTGTCCCATAAAGGGCGGCCCCTTTCTTTTTCCGATAAAAAAACTTCCCGTTTTTCAAGAAAATATCTTTTTATGATGAAGCCGAAGAAAACCTCTTGAATTTGGTCGTTCCCTAATAATAAAAAAACGGGGCTGTCTTAAAAATGATAAGACAACCCCGTTAAAATAAAACAAGAAAACCTGGCTGAATGCCATCAAGATTGAACGATCACCGATCATCCCATCTTGAAAAGTCAAAACAAAAGACCTGACCTTACACTGTAAGCAGCTCAAAGCCCAGTATTTTACCAAGCCTGACCATTTGATTAAAACAGTCTCCGTAGACCAGCGGCGTGTGGTTGCCAACTTGGCTTAATTTATCGAAAAAATCATCGGAATCAACAACCTGGAAAATAACTCCCTCGGTACAATTCTGTTTGTCATAGCCAATACCGCAGACCACAGTCCCTCTGGCAATGAAAAGCTTGCCGCAGGTGGGATCGATTCGACACATGGTGATAGGTTGTCCTTTGTCTTGGTTGAAGTTATAGCGTATGGTTGCTCCCCAGCCGCTATAGGCAAACGAACGTATCGCATAGGAACCGTTAGGTTTATCGAATCCTTTCAATTTCCGATTGGGAACCGAATGCCAGGTAAGAACCAGGTTTTCCATATTTTGAAGCTTTTTCTCCACCTCTTTTTCATCAAAATTACCCATCTCATTGTTTTTGATCGGATTGGTAATGGTGTTCCCCATGTAAGGAGCGGATCGAGCCGTATTCGACAGCATTACCATGGAAAGGAGAGCCGGGATATCATATTCACAGGAGGAGGGGATACCATTTTCATTATTCAGCGAATGGTTGAGGCAGAACGTAAACTTTTCCTCATTGAATCTTCTGGTGGCGCAGATATCGAAACAGGGAGCGGTAAAGGCGTTGCAGCCGGTTTTTTCCATCAATTTGTTGATAAGGTAATGGGCTTTCAGTGAGGGATAGACATTCTCGGGCGTCATATCACATTCCTCTGCGCCTTCAATAAACTCATTCGTCAGTCTTTTGATTTTTGTTTCGTCTGTATCGTTTATGTTGGGCTCATCTTTTCCGGGAGCGGTCGGGTTTTCACCGCTTGGAACATTATGAAGCTGGTCGAAAAACTCATGAATATTATAATAAATGAAGCGCACGCCTAATTTGTCACTGACATCATCCAGGGACAGAAAGGCGTCGATCATGCCCGGAGCCCTGCCTGAATTAAGACGGTTGAACGCCAGAACCCTGGTTTGAGAAAGAGCTTTGCGAACCCTGAGCGCTTTAATAACATCAACAGCATCGTCTATGGTCTGACAGGGATAAACTTCATATCCCCTGGCCAGCAGTGAAGCCGTAGATACGGTGTTAAGGCATCTGCCCAGAACGATCATCGGTTTTTTATATTTCCGGGGGAATTCCAACAGTAAATCCGTTACGGCGCCCTTAAAAATGTACAGGTCAACCTGATCGCTGTCTTTTCCCACCAAATCGAGATCGGCATCGGTTACCAGGAAACTTTCATCATACTGAAAATGAATCGGTTCCAGGATATTGGCTTCATCAGTCGGAACCGCGCTCATAACACTCTCTATAAATGATTTATGTTTTTCGTCGTTTGCCCGTAAATCGTGTTCCTTTTTCAGCTTTTCACCCTCTTCAAAGCGGCAGGGCCCTTCAAATACGTAATTGTGGTACAGGCTGAGCGTTACCGGTCTGACATTGAGTTTGATCCCGAGGGTTGTGTTGATTTTAAAATCCATATTTTTTCCTTTTACATTTTGGGGATGATAAGCAGCAAGCAAAGCGAGGTAAAATCCAAGCTTTTTTAATTTATCTCCTCCATGTGCTTTCTTTTGGCGGGAGTCCATTTTTTTAAGTGTCACATTTTCTGAATCTCATAAATTATTTCAGGTTATTAATAGTTTATGATAAATAAATGTAAGCGTTATCTCTTATATCCTGCATATTGTACTCCTTTTCCCGTTATGTCAATCAATTGTTACATTTGTTACATTTTAACTCTCTGCTTTTAGGAGTTCACAAAGCCATGCGAGATTGTCGGAAGAATGCATGGTTCAGAGTGATTTTGCCGATGGATGGAACTCTAGAGATGAGTTTTTCGAAATCAGACGATATAGCCGTTTTGGGATCTGGATAGGTTTACACGAATCAGGTTCCGGAAAACGATTCACTTCATCAGCTTTTTGTTCAAGCGGTTTTTCCTTCGAAAGGGAGTGCAAGAATGAATTGTGAGGTGTTTTGGAACCTCATTTTCTTCATACTTCTTTTGAAAATGTATTCAAATGTCTTAAACGGTAAGTTTTTTCATCTTCGAAATGTACAAAAATGCTGAAAATTTATTTCATCGCCGTCAAAGCCGCCTCTCCGGATTTTGTTATGAAAATGCGGTTTCAGCTAGACATCTTCGGTATAATTCCGCGCTTACGGCTGTGGTCCGATTTCGGATTAGAAAGATCTTTGGTTATTAATGATTATCCCTGTTGCTGGAAAACAACCGGAAGTCGGCGCGGTCATATTTTTGATTGATGCAGCGAACGGTGTACGGAAGCAATTGCTTGACTTCCAATTTGAACAAGTATAGAATCAGGGAAGCGCTTACATAATAGTATCATAAATTGTAGCGGCAAGCTGAAAAGCTTTAATCATATTAAAATGATGAGAAATCAAACAGCGGCTTTTATGGACGCGGCCTGTCGCTGTTTTAAGGCCTGATTCGTCCTTATGACAGATTTATGAATGGCCCGTTTCAATCGGCACCGAAAGGTATTGGAGAAGAAAACCATAATGGGAAAATTTGATCATGTGCTGTCACCGTTTACAATCGGCAATGTTAAGCTGAAGAACAGGATTGAGCTGGCTCCTGCCTGTTACATGCTCGCCAGTCACGACGGGTATGTTACGCGGGAAATGGTTGCCTATTACCAGAATCTGGCGCGCGGCGGCGCCGGGATTATTACCATCGGTGAGTCTCCGATCGATCTTGAGTATGCCAGCGGCCATGAATTTCAGCTGAATCTGAACGATCCCAAGGTGATTAACGGCCTGAGCGTTATAGCCGAGAACGTTCATCGCTATGGAGCCAAGCTGTCGATAGAGATGACGCATTGCGGCCGTTACGTACTGAACAACAAGCAGACCATCGGCCCGAGCAATATCCCTGCTGAGATGGAAATACTCAAGGCAAGAAGGGAAGGCCGAAAGGTGAGACAAGTGATCGAGATGGACCAGGATATGATCGACAGAGTCGTCGAGCATTATGCCATCGCGGCCCATAACTGTCAGAGAGCAGGCTTGGAAATGATTATGATTCATGCGGCTCACGGACATCTCATCCCCCAGTTCTTATCACCGATGACCAATAAACGGACGGACCGCTACGGCGGGAGCCTCGAAAACAGGGCGAGATTTGCCGTCGAGATTCTTAATGCCATTCGGGCCAGGGTTGGAAACAAGCTGGCGATTGAATGGCGTATCAGTGCCAACGAGCTTGTACCCGACGGACTGGTTGAAGAGGATACCATCGAATTCGTAAAGCTTATTGAAGACAAAATCGATTTGCTGCATGTTTCGGCGGGTCTTTTGAATGAGTCTCGCGTTATCCCTCATATGATTCAGCCGACATATTTCCCGCATTGCTACAATGTGCACCGTGCCGAGAAGCTGAAAAAGGCTCTGAAGATACCGGTCGCTGCGATTGGGTCCATACACGATATGAGCGAGGCCGAGGAGGTTGTCGCCACGGGAAAGGCCGACATCGTTGCCATGGCCAGGGCCATCCTCGTGGATCCCGAGATTGTGAATAAAGCCAGAGCGGGTCTGGAAGAAGATATACGGCCTTGCTTGCGCTGCCATAATTGCAACAAATTGACGGCTGCTTTTTATCCGATTCGCTGCGCGGTTAATCCTATTCTGGGCCGAGAGTTGACATATATCCCGCTGGGTAAAGCCGAGACGAAGAAAAAGGTTGTAATCGTCGGCGGCGGCCCCGGCGGCATGCAGGCGGCGCTGACGGCCTCCCAAAGAGGACACGATGTTGTCCTGTTTGAAAAAAACGACAAACTCGGCGGTAATCTGCTTTTGGCGGCGGGCCTTAAAATCAAGGCGGATATGAGAGAATATCTGGCTTGGCTGATCCGTCAGGCTCAAAAAGCCGAAGGTGTTCTCTTGAAGGTGGGAACGGAAGCCACCGTTGATAATGTGAAAGCCGAAAAGCCGGACGCCATTATCGTCGCGGCCGGTTCCGAACCCCTTATCCCGCGTATCCCCGGATTTGACGGTGAAAATGTCGTCTGGGTCGGTGATGTCGATGCCGGATGCGCCGCGGTCGGACAAAATGTCGTTATTGCGGGAGGCGGCGCAACGGGTGCCGAGGCGGCACTTCAACTGGCCAAGGACGGCCATAATGTAACGATGATCGATATGCTTGATTTTGGTACGCTGACTCCCGAATACCCCAGAGGACTTTTATTCCTGCTGGAGGATTATAAGGTTGATATGCGATTTGGCGTCAAGCTTGAGGAAATTACCGAGAAAGGCGTTACGGTTCTTGATTCCAAATGGAATCGGGTTGAGATTCCGGCGGATACGGTTGTCCTCTCCTTCGGATTTAAGCCGCGTACGGCGATGGTTGAAGCGTTTATGGCTTTGGAATCGCCCGTTACAAGGGTTTACCCGGTCGGCGACTGCCTGAAACCGCAGAACATCAAGGATGCCGTCCACGGTGGGTTCAACACGGCGGTGGAAATTTAACCGACAGAAAATCCTCCTGCCCGCCATCCGACGAGAGTTATTGAGCGGCTATTTACGATGAGGATTTGTGAAAAAATGACTGATATTCTGCCGTAAGTGAGGATATTAATGTGGAAAACTCCGAAACGAAATACGGACGGCACATTGTGCAGTATCCCGCCGATGTCTCGTTATGCGCGGGATGCGGGACGTGCGAAGCCGTGTGCGGCCTCATACACGAAGGCGTCACAAGTCCGTCGATAAAAAGAATTTTTTTAGTTCGCGATACGACGATGACGGAGGACATGCATAAAATTTATGCCTGTCAGCAATGTACCGACCATCCCTGCTATGATGCCTGCCCTAAAAAAGACAGCGCGATGTGTATTGACGAGGAAACGGGAGTCGTCTATGTCGATGCCGAATACTGTATCGGCTGCAAGCTGTGCTGGAAGGCCTGCCCGTTTGAGCCGAAACGCATTGCGTTTACCCTTGAAAAGCCGCGTAAGGCCCTGAAGTGCGACCTGTGCCGCGGAAGGCCGGAGGGCCCGGCCTGCGTGGAATACTGTCAGGTGCGCTGCATCGGCCTGAGCGATCAGCCCGTACCCGGAAAGGAAGCGGAATAATGGATCAGCTTTACGGATATGTCGGGAAAATCGCCCGTATTAATCTCACCGACGGGAAGGTGACCCATGTGCCGACCGCCGATTACGTGCCCAAATACATCGGAGGGCGCGGTGTCTGTAATAAAATTTTCTGGGACGAGGTCGGCCCGGGGGTGGGGGCCTTCGATACCGAAAACAAGCTGATTTTCATGACCGGCGCAACGACCGCAACGGGTATCCCTACCGGCGGCCGGAGCACCATGTGCTCCATTTCCCCCAATAACATGCCCGAGCAGTATTGCTGGAGCGGTATCGGCGGCTGGTTCGGCACGATGGTGAAGTTTGCCGGTTACGACGGGTTTATCATTGAAGGAAAGGCTGCGGAGCCGGCATATATTTTTATCGACGATGATAAAATCACCGTTCACCCCGCCGGAGATTTGTGGGGGATGCTGGTGCATCAGACACAGAAGAAGCTCGAGGAAATCCTCGGAGACGATATCAACAGCATCGTAATCGGGCCGGCGGGTGAACATCTTGTGCGTAATTCCAGCATCACGACGAGTAACGACAGCGTCGCCGCCAAAGCGGGTTTCGGTGCCGTATTCGGATCGAAGAATCTCAAAGCCGTCTCCGTGAGGGGTACGGGGCAGGTTAGGGCCGGCAACGTCGAGAAAATCCTGAAACTGCATAAAACGATGGGCAAACCGATCGGCAAGTTGAATCCGATCCAATACAAGGATTCGTTCACGCCGAGGCCCCATATTAATTTCCCTGTGCCCGGCGGCGTTAAGCAAGGCCAAGTGGCATGCAGCTACGGCTGCAATCAGCATTGCAATCTGATTCTTCTGGACGTGAAGGCGGGTATCGGCGGCAATGAAAAAGGACGAACCAATGTCGTCAACAAGTGCGTGGGCATCTATGCGTACAAGATGATGGAAGACAGCGGATGGACACCGCAGATGTCCTACAATACGCCGCAAAACGATTATTCCGGCTGCCGATTCATATCCGGGGACGGTTTCACACCGGACAAGACCGACCCGGCCTTGCAGCAAGGTTATATGGAGCGCCATCTCGGCGACATCGTCAACTACTGGGACGGCGACTATGACCGGGGCAACGTTATCAACGATCTGTGCACCCAATATGGAATCGATCGTTGGGATGTTGTCGTTTGGTATATGTCCTGGCTGGCTATGGGGAAAAAGGAAGGCGTCCTGGACGATATCGACTTTGGACTCGGTATGGAGATTGATCCGTCCTCCGAAGAGTTCATGAAGCGCTTTTTGGAAATGGTTGTTTACCGCAGGGGGTATTACGGCAACATTTTTGCCGAGG
This sequence comes from Spirochaetia bacterium, assembly GCA_963666985.2. GTDB lineage: Bacteria > Spirochaetota > Spirochaetia > DSM-2461 > DSM-2461 > UBA2779. Next base: position 236,864 of record CAXXIA010000001.1, read on the forward strand.
GAATGGCGCGGGCCATACGGACTCTCGGCATGGAGAAATACGGCAAGACGATCTATAACGGCCGCATATCCCAGCGGACCGGCAACAAGCAGATGATTCCGATCAGTCTGGAATCGGCCTGGGGGCATTGCTGTCACTGGGCCGGGCGCGGTTTTCAGGGTGCCAACGATATTACCTGCTGGCTGCCGATTGCCATGGAGCTGATGACTTCGACACGAGACGCGCAGACGAACACGCATCATCATGATTCCTTTGAATATTACCTCGAGGTTAAAAATGACCCTTGCCACAATCCTCGGGTGGCCTCCTCGACGATTTTTAACGAGCATTGCGCCGAGTTGAAGGAATCGCTCATGAGCTGTGAATTCCAGCTGCCGCAGGTTTTTGATGCGGATATTGAAAGCGAGATGTACGAGGCCGCGACGGGAATAAAGCTGACTCATGACGAGATTTATCAGGCGGCCGAACGCAACAAAAATCTCTTCCGCGCCATTTTGATCCGTAACTACGGACGAACGAGAGACCTGGAGGTAGGCCAGGTTTATCCGATCCTTACATATCCCGACGCCGACGGCCGGACCGTTTCGTGGGAGGATTTCAACGATCTGGTCGACATGTATTACGAGCAGAGAGGCTGGGACAAGAAGACCGGCTGGCCGACGCGCGAAACATACGAAAAACTGGGACTTAAAGACGTGGCCGACGAGCTGGAGTCCATCGGCAGGCTGCCCGACGACCGGGATAAGGCATGAGCGCCGATACAAAATTATTACTGGAACTCGGCAGGCGGCTGGAATTCATCCGCTATAGCCGATTGCCCCAAAAAACCGTCGACAAAGCGAAGATTGCCGTATTGAACTTCTTCGGCGGTTGCCTTGCCGGTGCAAGAGATTCATTGGTGCTGGCTGAAAAGGCCCTCTGGAAAAGCCAGAACTGCGGCGGCGACTGCGTCATACTGGGCAGCCGAGAGAGGATGTCTCCCTTGGCTGCGGCATCCGTCAACGCGCTCATGGGGCAGATTTTCCTTCTGGAGGACTGCCATGAAAACACAATCAGCCACCCCGGTGTTGTTGTTATTCCCATTGCCCTGGCGCTGGGGCAGAGCCTGAAGACCGACGGTCGTCGGGTTATCGAAGCGATCGTCGCGGGTTACGAGGGATTGGGACGAATCGGCTCCGTCCTGATCGCGCCGGGCTTCCCGGATTATGGCCTGCGCCCGGCCAGTACAATGGCGCCCTTTGGAGGCGCGGCCGCGGCGGCAAAGATGATGAATTTGCCGGCCGAAGGTTTCGCAGGCGCCTTGTCGATTGCCGGCAACACGGCGTCCGGAGTTATGGAATTTGTCAATGCCGGGACGCCTGATATCTGTATCCAAAATTGCTTTGCCGCCCAAAATTCCATGAAGGCGGCGATGCTGGCCGCAAACGGTATTGAAGCGTCTCCGGCGATATTGGACGGCCGATTCGGCCTGGGCCGGGCCCTAAACAGGCGGGACCTTGACTGGAGCCGTGCATTGGAAGAGCGGCCTGATTTTATGATCGATGAATCGTTCATTAAGCGCTTCCCCGGCTGCGGCCATGTATTGGCGACGGCTCAAGCCTCATCGTCACTGGTCGGCCGTTATAAGATTAATCCCGATGCTGTGGAGAAGGTGACCGTTTGGGTTCCCAGACATCGAAAGGAATTCCCGGGCGTGGATAATCCAGGGCCGTATTCCGGCACGATATCCGCGATGATGAGCCACCAGTTCATGGCTGCCTCGGCCCTCGTTTTCGGGGAAATCAGCGTAAGCACTGTAAAAAAGTATCATCATCCCGAAATTACCCGGATGGCTCAAAGAGTTTTTATCGAGATCGATGAAGCTTCTCCTGATGGAGAGGGTGGACATGAAGCGGGTTCAAGACTTGAACTCCGGCTTAATAACGGAGAAACGTTCACTGATTTTCAGGAGGACCAGCTACCGATGAATGCCGAAGAGGTCATCGTGCGCTTCAAGAAACATGCCGAAAGTTTTATGAAAGAAAATCAGGCTGACGAGGTTGTCGATAAAACGCTGAATCTTGATTCCCTGGAATCGGTCGGGAGTTTAATGAATCTTTTAGAGGCTGAAAATTAGCGCTGCATAGCAGGCAAAGATTTACGCACAAATCATATTTTGGAGATATAAAAATGGACAGACTTAAAGGTAAAATCGCGATTATAACGGGTGCCGGTTCCGGCATGGGAAAAGCGACGGCGATCAAATTTGCGCAGGAAGGCGCGAAGGTTGTTGTTGCCGACATTGCAGGCGACAAAGCGGAGACCGTAGCCGCCGAAATACGTGCGGCCGGAGGGCAGGCCGTGGCCTGCCAAGCCGATATTTCTAAAAGTGAGGACTGCCGGAAGATGGTCAACGAGGCCGTTAAGGCTTTCGGCGGCCTGAATGTTTTGTACAACAACGCAGCCTTGCCCCAGAAGGAAATCGAGTTTCAAAACTGCTCGGATGAAGAGTTTGAGCGCATTATGCGTGTTAACGTCCAGGGTGCGTTTATGGCATGCAAGGCGGCATATCCTCACTTTGTAAAAGCCGGCGGCGGGGCTTTTCTTGCAACGGCTTCCCTCGGCGCGATCATGCCGCGCGGCAAGAGCATCGCGTATTCTCCTTCGAAGGCGGCAGTTATCTGTATGTATAAGGTGCTTGCCAGCGAGCTGGCCGGGGACAATATTCGTGCCAACGTGATTCTGCCTGGCCCGACATCAAGTCCCATGCTCAAGCAGTTCATGGCAGGTGACCGCGCGTCGATGTCGGATAAGGATATCGCCGATGTCGTCAGTGCTTCGATGCCGTTCGGCAGCTGCGTCGAACCGACGGATATTGCCGATGCCGCCGTATTCCTCGCTTCCGATGAGGCCAGGATGATTACCGGAGAGACCCTCCTTGTGGACGGCGGACGCAGTGTTGCCCGCGGCAGGGACTGACATATAGGCCTCGTAAACTTTAAAAGCCGCCGCGGACTGAAAAGGTTTGTGGCGGCTTTTTTATATGATTGTTAAAGAAAAACAAGGCTTTGCCGTGAATGAATGAGCCCTTCACGGATTTTACCGCAAAGTGACACGACGATGTCCCTATCGGCGTTAGTGAAAGCCGCAATGGTAAGAATCTCGGGCAAGCCCCGGGAACTTATATGAAATTAGGTGCTTTCGCGGATAACAAGTTCCGGTGTAACGGATAAAAGTTTTGTCGTCTCCTTTTTTTCCAAAACCGTCTGGAGCAGCTTGACCGAAAGGCTTCCCATGATATCCGTTTTATTGTCGACGGTAGTCAGCTGCGGATCACAGCAGATGGAAGAAGAGGTGTTGTTGTAGCCGATAATGGCGACATCTTCGGGAACCTTGTACCCCGCCTTTTTTAATGCGAACAATCCGCCCGCCGCCGTGATATCGTCGCCGAAAATAATCGCGGAGAAGCTTTTGCCGGCGGCAATGATTTCCTTTACTGCCGCCAAACCGCCTTCAAAGCTGCGGTAGGTGTTGAAGATGGATTTTTCGTCCACAGGCAGTCCCAAAAGGTTCATGGCTTCGCGGAAGGCCTGCTTTTTTCGTTCGCCGCTGTACGTATCCGCGTCTTTAATATAAAGAATATTACTGTGACCTTTTTCCTTAAGATGTTCGACGCACAGTCTTACTCCGTGTGTTTCGTCTATAACGACCGAATACGTATTATTGGCCGGTATCTGGCAGTGGCTGAGTATGAATGGAATGTTTGAGAATTCGGAAAGCATAATCGTTTCCTGAAGCGTGTTCTTGAAAACGGAACCGATGCAGATGATACCGCAGACGCCAAGGTTGATCAGCATATGCAGATATTCTTTGTTTTTTTCTATACTGCCGCCGGTATTGCATAAGATGGAGCTGTAACCGATTTGAAAGAGCTCACGCTCCATGGCGGCGGCCGTTCTTGTATAGTTGGGCGCCGTAATGTCTGTTGCCAGTATACCGATCGTTTTCGTGTGCTTTAGGACAAGGCCCCTTGCGATCGCGCTGGGACGGTAGCCGAGCTGACTGATGGCATCCTGAACTTTTTGTCGGGTTTCGGGTGAAACCCTGATTTTATTGTTAAGCACACGAGATACGGTGGCCGTTGAAACGTTTGCGATGCGGGCCACATCATAAATATTGATCTTCATTGAAAAATCACCACTGTTTTTTAGTTTGAGTTATATTCAGATATTGTACAGCCGCATCGGGATAATGCCGTTCAAAACATAAATAGACACATTATATCTTTATATGAGCAGAGGGCTTTCTGTCAACATTGCGTTGAGGCATTTCGTCACCCCCCATTTTTTTATGCCCAAAAATCGTAAGACATCATTGTACGGACAATCCCGGTTTCCTGGCCGTGTAACTTTCAAACGCTTTGCCGTCAATCGCCAAATCCTATCCAATTCCATCGCGGATCGCGAATCCATATTACGTGGTTTTTTGATTTTTTTCTGTATTCATTGCCACTGATTTGGATGCCGAGAAGCTTTCATGTAACAATTGATTGACATGTTTTCAGAATAAGGGTAATTTTATGAAACAAAGAGGAAACGCTTACATAATAATATCATTTCATGTCAAAGAGGCTGCGTCGCGGCCGCATTGTTTTTGCATAAATTGAGATCCGTAAAAAAATAATTCTATGAGGAAGACAAAAAAGATGAGTCAACAAGCGAAGGAAACCGTGAATAAGAAACCGATAGCCGAGCAGATTGCCGAGATTAGCGTCAATCTGAAGCTGGAGGACATTGACCGGAGAACCTTAGATAATGCGAAGATTTTTTTGCTGGACTGCCTGGGCTGTATCCTTTCCGGAAGTCAGGTTAATTCGGCCTTGTCGGTAAGAGCGGCCGGAAGCGAAATCGACGGTGACGGCGAGTGTACCATCATCGGGACAAACGGAAAAACAAATCCGATGCTGGCGGCCTTGATCAACGGAACGACGGGTCATAGTCAGGATTATGACGATGATCACCGTGAGGGTACGCAGCACTCTTCGGTCGCGGTTCTTCCGGGGGTGCTGGCTCTGGCTGAAAAATATGGGAAGAGCGGAAAAGAGACGCTTTTAGCCTATATTATCGGCTCCGATATGACGATTCGAGCCGGCGAGGCCTTTAACGGAACGTCGTATTACGCGGGCTGGCATCTGACCGGAACATGCGGCGTTTTCGGTTCGGCGGCCGGCGCGGCCAAAATCATGGGCCTCAACGTTGAGCAGACGGTCAACGCGCTGGGCGTGGCCGGCAGCACATCGGCCGGTCTGGGGGAATTCAACTCCTGCGGTGCATGGACAAAGCGTTTTCATGCCGGACGGGCATCCATGGACGGCGTTATGGCGGCTTACATGGGCAAAAATAACTATTTCGGCCCGCCGACGGTCTTTGAAGGTGACGAAGGCTTCCTTGTGTGTTTCTCGTTTAAGGGCACGGAGGAACATCCGGATCCGAACGGCGACTATAATGCCGATAAACTGATACGGAACTTCGGTAAAAAATGGGAGATGGCGGACAACAGCATAAAGCTGCACTCCTGCTGCCGTTTTACAAACAACTTCTGTGACTGTGCCATCGACATCAAAAATCAGGGCTGCGACATATCGAAAATTAAATCCATTCATGCCGAATGTAATAAATTCACCGATACGAAACTGTGTCGGCCCACGGATGTTAAGCGACATCCTGTCAACATCGTCAACGCGCAGTTCTCACTGTTTTACGAAATTGCCTGTGGGCTCGTTAAAGGCCGCGTGCTTCCTGAATCATTCACTGAAGAAGCAATCAAGGACAAGGAAATCAATCGTCTGTGCGATCTGATTACCTGGGAGATCAACCCCGATTTTGAGGCCGTTTACCCCGAAAAGTATCCGGCCCGTGTAACGGTGACGATGGAAGACGGCTCCACATATGTCGGCGAGGTGGAGTATCCCAAGGGCGATCCCGAGTACCCCGCAACCCGTGAAGAGGTTGTTGAGAAATTTCGCAACAACGCCGCCAATACAATCGGCAGCGTGAAGGCCGAGCGCATCATTAAACTCGTGGATAAATTTGAAACGCTTCCCAATCTCGACGAGCTGTTTGAGTGCTTAAAATAATCTGAGTTCGGTATTTCGGTTTGTAATGTTATCAATATGGAGGCGGTTGGCATGATTCATTCTGAGAGCATGCGGATTTACTGCGTTATTATGCGGTGCGGGACAAGTAAGGGCATTTTTCTTAATGAAAACGACCTGCCGCAAAATCCCGTACAGCGCGACAAAGCTATTTTATCTATTTTTGGAAGCCCCGATCCGCGGCAGATTGATGGACTGGGCGGTGCTGAAATGCTGACCAGTAAGCTGGGACTTGTTTCAGCGACGACGCGGACGGACGCCGACGTGGAATTTTCCTTCGGCCAGGTTGAGATTGACAAGCCCGAAATTTTCTATGACGGACTCTGCGGCAATATCGCCTCCGGCGTCGGTACATACGCGATAGGGGAGGGGCTTGTTAAAGCTGTTGAGCCTGTAACAAAGGTGCGCATATACAGCCGGAATACCGACCAGATTTATGTAACGGAGGTCCCCGTCAAAGACGGGCAGCCGCTTGTTAACGGAGATTATGAAATCGCCGGAGTGCCGGGAACGGGCGCTCAGATTAAGATTGATATGGCCGGGACCGTCGGATCCAGGACCGGGAGGCTTTTACCGACGGGAAATCCCGTGGATAAGCTGGATATTGAAGGATTCGGCCCGCTCGATGTGTCCATGCTGGATGTTGTTAACCCCTGTATTTTTGTGCGGGCTTCGGACATCGGCATGAAGGGCGATGAGAAGCCGTCGGACGTTGATGGAAACGAAGAGCTGATGCGGCTTATCGATAACATTCGCGTCGCGGCCGTTAAGGCAATGGACCTGAAAGGCTGGGAGCTTAAAAACCCGACGCCGTTCGTGGTTTTTGTATCACCGCCGAAAGATTACACGGACCATCTTACAGGCAAGTTGATTAAAGCCGGAGATGTTGATTTCCTCGCGCGGATGATCATGTTCCGGAAAATGCATCAGACATACGCCGGCAGTGTGTCCTGCGTTACGGGTATGGCGGGCGTCGTGCCCGGCACGGTCGTGAACGAAATGGCAAAGCCGGCGGCCGATCGGAAGGTTATCCGAATCGGCCACCCCGCCGGGATTATCGATGTCGAGGCGGAGTGCGACTTCACCGAAGATGGCGTTGTGGCGCGGCGCGTTGCATATTCGCGAACGGCGCGCCGCATAATGGAAGGGTACGTTTTTGTTCCCAACCGTGTTTTTGAGTAATCCGGGAGAAAACTGATAATGGGAATGACGATGTCGGAAAAAATCCTGGCGCGTCATGCGGGTGTATCGGCGGCCGGCGCCGGCGATATTCTCACGTGCCGGGTGGACGTGGCGGCCTGTCACGATATGTTCTTCACGGTTGCCGGACAGATTGATTTTGAACGGGTAAATAAAATTGATAATCCCGATAAATGCGTGGTTCTTTTGGACCATGCGGTACCGGCTCCGACGGGCAGGGACGCGCTCGGAGCCGTCAAAGCCAGAGAGTTTGTAAAAAAGCACGGGATTAAAAATTTTTATGACGTGGGCGAGCATGCCGTTATTCACCAATTGCTCGTTGAAAGGGGTTTTGCCGCACCGGGTAAGCTCATCGCGGCCGGTGATTCGCACACATGCGCGGCCGGTGCGATGAATGCGGCAGCCCGCGGTTTCGGTCCCGCTGAAATGATGTACGTGTGGTGCAAGGGCGAAACGTGGTATCAGGTTAGCCCAACGCTGTTATACAGGCTGCACGGCGGCTTTTCGAGCCGAGCCGTAACCGGCAAGGATTTATTTTTATATATTGCCGGCGTATACGGCGACGCAACCAACATGAACGTGGAGTTCGGCGGCGAGGGAGTGGGCAATCTGACCATTCCTCAGCGTCAGAGCGTTGCGACCATGTGCGCGGAAATTAACGCTGAATTTGCTCTTTTTCCCTGCGACGACAGGCTGCGGGATTTCCTGAAAGAGCGCGGCGACACGGTGATGGACGGAGTTGATGCGGACGCCGATGCCCTCTATCACGATGTTCGGGATATCGACCTTGACAGCCTTGTGCCCTACATTGCGCTTCCGCATTTTATCCCGAAAAATTGCCGCCCCGTTACCGAGGTTGAGGGCACGGAAATCCATCAGGTTTTGGTAGGCTCATGCTCAAACGGCCGCATGGAAGATATCGCGCTGATAGCGGATATCGTTAAAGGAAAACATGTTGCCAAGGGAGTGCGTTTCATCGTAACCCCGGCATCGCAGAAAATTTATCTTGAAGCGCTCAAGGCCGGATATCTCGAAACGCTCGTCGAAGCGGGCGCTGTTGTTACAAACGCTACCTGCGGAGCATGCTACGGCGGGCACATGGGTCTGCTCGGCCCCGGCGAGCGCTGTCTTTCCACTACAACAAGAAACTTCAAAGCGCGGATGGGCGACGCCGCCAGTGAGGTGATGCTGTGTTCGCCGGCTACCGCCGCGGCATCGGCCCTGACGGGCAGAATCACCGATCCCAGAGAGATTTTGGTTGCATAGGGTGAAAGGTTTTAGGTCGTGCCGCATTGTTCTGTTTTTTTCCCGCCTTTGGCGGTAGCCGAAATTGACGGACTACCTCCCATGCCCGGGAGGCTCTCAGGGACTGATTACGTAAGGCGCATGGGAGGCAGTATATGAAGATTAAAGGCAGAGTTTGGGTGTTCGGGGATGAAATCAACACCGATCTGATATTCCCCCACAGTGCGTTCCGCGTTTCGCCTGAGGAACAGGCAAAGCTTGTGTTCAGCGACAACAGACCCGGCTGGTCCTCGCTTGTGGAACCGGGCGATATCCTCATTGCCGGGAAAAACTTCGGTACGGGTTCCAGCAGGCCCGGCGCCGTACTGCTGCGGCGGTTGGGGCTTGCGGGCATGGCGGCGGACAGCATCAACGGGCTTTTTTACCGCAACGCGATCAGTTACGGCTTTTCGGCGCTGCAATGTCCCGGTGTGTCCGAGATGTTTGAGGAAGGCGATATCGCGGAAATCGATCTTTTGGCCGGAACGGTTAAAAACGAGCGGACCGGTGAGGTGCGCACGGGAAGCAGGCTGTCCGAATCGATGGCCGATATCATTACGGCCGGCGGGATTGAGGAGCTGCTCACTCAGCAAGGTTATATGGAATAGTGCTTCGTTTCGCCCGACAAAAAAGGTGCGGCGTAGCGCTTGAAGAGAAGGAGAAGTCCAAATGCTTAAAAATCCAGGAAAAACGCTCAGAGAGCTGCTCGATAAGCCCGGTATTATTATGGCACCGGGTGTTTATGACGGCATATCGGCCCGCGTAACGGAACAGGCCGGTTTTAAAGCCGGTTATCTTTCCGGCGCCGGCATCGCCACAAGCGGTCTCGGGGAGCCGGACATCGGCCTGACGACGATGAGCGATGTGGCAAGCATCGCTCGCACGCTGACGATTAAGGCCGAAATTCCTTATATATGCGACGCGGATACCGGTTACGGCAACGCGCTCAATGTCATCCGGACCGTACACGAACTTGAGGCATCGGGCGTCGCGTCGATCCAGCTTGAGGATCAGGTTGCACCGAAGCGCTGCGGCCATTTGGCCGGGAAGTCTTGCGTGCCGGCCGAAGAATTTGTTCAGAAAATCCGCGCCGCAAGCCGTGAGCGGTTCTATAAGGACACACTGATTACGGCAAGGACCGACGCACGCGCGGTATACAGCCTCGAGGAAGCGATCGAGCGCGGCAAAATGTATATGGATGCCGGCGCGGATATTCTTTTTATCGAAGCGCCGCAGACGCTCGACGAGGTTGAACTGATCGGTAAAACGTTCGGCCATCAGATACCGCTTCTGGCCAATCAGGTGATCGGCGGAAAAACACCCCGCTTAACGGAAAAGGAACTGGAGCAGCTCGGTTTTAAAATCCTGATATTCCCCGATGTGCTCAGCTTCGGCGCCAGCGTTTTGTTCCGTCGGATTCTCGACAAGGTTTACGCGGAAGGCTGCAGCTGGGACGCCATCCCTGACGCTCCGGACAGCCGCGAGCTGTTCAACACGATGGGAATGGCGGCCTGGCGGGAGACCGAGCAGCGATATAAGGAAGGCAGCAGATAATTAAAGTTTCTAGGAGGTTGCTATGTCGATATATAAAATTACACCGCTGCATTTGGGTGATATTACTCGCCCGAAATCCAACATGATCCAAGACTACGAGGGAGCGGAGGTTTTGGATTTTCCCCTGATCGCTTACTACCTCGAGGGAGAACATAAGATTCTTGTGGACACCGGAGGCAGTCACCCCGAAAGCGAGCAGGGGAAAAAGGCGGCGCCCTATAAAAGGCCTCCCGAGCAGGAGCTGGACGCCGCGCTGAAGGCCGTCGGCGTTGATCCGGCTGATATAGACACGGTGATACTGACGCATCTCCATTGGGACCATGCGGCGAATAATCATCTGCTCCCGAACGCGAAATTAATGTGCCAGAAGATCGAGTACGAATCATTGTTTGATCCGTACACCCCTAAAAAAGGCTATGACACGGACAGTGTCCTTAAATTCACGTACGAACTGCTGGACGGAGATCAAAAGGTTTTTGACGGGGTTTCCGTGATGCTTACGCCAGGCCATACGCTGGGAATGCAGAGCGTTATCGTCGATACCGAAATCGGCAAGGTCGTTTTGACGGGCGACATGGTTACTCTCAGGGAGAGCCTCAGCTACGACCCGCCGAGAGCCAATGCCCTTCTCTACGATGATTCGGCTATCGGGATTATGCGGGAAAGCCTTAAAAAAATACTGCCTATTTCTCGGAATATCCTTCCCGGTCATGATCCGTCCGTATTTTCACCGGGAATGGGCCTGACGAAATAAGCCCGATATCGCGGCATTTTGCCGACATGACACTGCCGGAGGAGATGATGCCATGAATGAAAAGAAACAAGGAATCAAGGACAGGCCGGCAGAGGAGCTGGGCAGGCATATCATCCAGTGGGATCCTGACATATCTTTGTGTACCGGCTGCGGTGCATGCGAGATTGTCTGCAGTCTTATCCACGAAGGTGTCAGCGGGTCACGCTCGCGCCGTATTTTTTTCGAGCACGACAGTGTTCAGCTGATGCACAAGGTTTATGCCTGCCAACAGTGCCTGGATCATCCGTGCTATAACGCCTGCCCGAAAAAAGACAGCGCCATGTGCATCGATCCGGAAACGGACATCGTTTACGTCAATCAGGACGCGTGCATCGGCTGCGGCCTGTGTGTCAGGGCTTGCCCGTTCGAGCCTAAGCGCCTGCAGCTTAACAGGAATAAAAAGGCCGTAAAGTGCGATTTATGCCGCGGCCGGGAAAACGGACCGGCCTGTATCGAATACTGTCAGTGCCTGGCTATAGGGATGAGCGATGATGAACCGCCCGTGCCCGGCGTCATCGTAAAGGATTAGGGGGGCAGCCGTATGTCGGAACAGAATACTTTACCAAGTTACGGATATGTCGGAAAAATCGCATGGATTGATCTGACAAGCCGCTCTTTTAACATGATCCCGACAAGCGATTACGCGCCGAAATTTATCGGGGGCCGCGCCATCGCCACGAAAATATATTGGGATGTCACAAAGCCCGGCATGAAGGCTCTTGATCCTGAAAATCCGCTGATGTTCATGACGGGCCCCGTCGGTGCTACCGGTATTCCGACCGGCGGAAGGACGGCCGTGTGCGCCATGGCTCCCAATAATCTGCCCGAACAGTTTTGCTGGGGTAATATCGGCGGCTGGTTCGGCGCAAAGCTGAAATTTGCCGGTGTTGACGGAATTGTTCTCGTCGGAAAGGCCGATGAACCGGTTTACGTTGTGATCGACGACGGGGAAATCACGTTTCAGGCCGCCGGGGATCTGTGGGGCACTCTGACGCACGACTGCCAGGAAAAGCTGCGCGCCGTCTACGGAGGTGACTCCGTGAGTGCCGTAATCGGTCCGGCCGGCGAAAATCTCTGCCGCAACGCCAGCATCAACACCTCAAACGACAACGTGGCGGCCAAGGCGGGCTTCGGCGCGGTGATGGGCTCGAAAAAACTCAAGGCCGTTGTTGTACGAGGCACGGGAGATGTTCGCCCCTACAGCGTCGAGCAGGTTTTAAAGCTTCGGAAAACAATGGGCGATCCGCAGCGTAAGGCCAATCCGGTCGAGCATCTGGATCGCTGCGCGTTCAGGGCCCATATCAATTTCGAAACACCACCCGGCGCCGTTAAAAAGGCCAATGTGTCGTGCAGTCATGGCTGCAACATGCGCTGCAGTCTCTTTGTGCTGGATACGAAATCAGCGTTTCCGCGCAAATATACCAATCAGGTGCACAAATGCATCGGAGTTTACGCATTTCAAATGACGGAAGACTGCGGTATGTCGCCGACCATGTTTTTCCATACGGAAAAAAATCATAACCAGGCTTGTCTTGGACAGGGAGCCCAGGTTCCGCCGCCGCCGGACACCTCCGACCCTCATCTGGAGGAGTTGACGACCCGTCGACGCGGCAGCGATATGGACTTCTGGGACGGTGATTACGACCGAGGCAACGTGATCAACGACTTGTGCACGCAGTACGGCATCGATAAATGGGACGTTATCGTGTGGCTGATGACCTGGCTTGTGATGGGAAAGCGTACGGGCGTTTTAAAAGATGTGGACCTCGGTATGGAGATTGATCCCGGCAGCGAGGAGTTCATGAAACACCTCTTGGAAATAATCACGTACCGAAAGGGCTATTGGGGCAACCTCTTCGCGGAGGGCATGGCCCGTACGATCCGTACGCTCGGACAGGAAAAGTACGGCGATACGATCTACAAAGGTATCGTATCCAACGTCGTTCCCGGTTTGCAGCTGGATATCCCGATCAGCTTCGCGTCCTCGTGGGGTCATTCTTTTCACTGGCAGGGGCGCGGCTTCCAAGGCAGCACACCGCCGGGAGGTTATCTTTCGGCGACGCTGATGCTCATGACCAACACGCGCGATGCCCAAACGAATTCCCACGTCCACGGGACACTCGATTATATGAAGGAAACGATGGATGCCCATAAAGCGTGTCGGAACAGGAAGGTCGCCGAAAACGCCTTTATGGGAGAGATCAAAGCGGAAATGAAGGAGTGTGTGACATGCTGCGACCTTCAAAGCCCGCAGATCTACTGGCCGGACATGGAGTGCCGGATGCTGGAGGCGGCTACCGGCGTCAAAATGTCGGTTGACGAACTGTATCTGGCCTGCGAGCGCTCTAAAAATCTCTTCAGGGCTATTTTAATGCGTGATTCCGATCGTTCAAGGGCTCAGGAAGAGCCTGAGGCGTACAGACCTCTGCAATACCCGGACTGTGAAGGACAGGTTGTCGAACCCGAAGAATTTTCAAGGCTTGTGGACCTGTATTACGACGTGTGGGGATGGGATAAGGAAACCGGCTGGCCTACCCGTGAGACGTGGCTTCGGTGCGGGCTGGAGGATGTGGCCGAGGAAATGGAAAAAATCGGCAAGCTCCCGTCCTGAAAAACCTGAGTTCGAATCATCTGTATCTGTGAAAAAAGGAGACTTGAGATGATATTGCTTCATGTGAAATACAAGTTAAAGCCCAATGTGCGCGATGAATTCATCGCCAAGCTGAATAAGCACGACTTGGCCGGCCAGTATAGAAAGTTATCTGGAAATATGAGTTACGAATACTTTGTCCCGATTGCCGAATCCGACGTTTTGTTCGTAGTCGACGCCTGGAAAGACGAGGCCTCATTCGAAGCCCATCTGACATGCCCGGCGGCCGACATCCTCGGTCCGCTTAAAAAGGAGTTTGTTCTGGAATCGGAGGTTAAGCGATTCGAGCTCCCGGACAGTCGGTTTCAGACATTGTGATTCTTAGTAAGGCAAACACACGTTCGATGCCCTGATGCTTAATTAATGAGGTGGATATGTCAGTTGAAGATTTGAGTTACAGCCAAAAAATCGCGCAGTTTTACGTGAATGCGGACATCGACGCGATTCCGCAGCGCGTTTTCGAACATACGAAGAATGTCATCGCCGACTGGGCCGGATGCGGCATCGGCGGGGCGGATATCGAATCGACAAAAATGGTAAAGGAAGTCTTTTTGTCGGATCAGGGTCGACATGAGTGCACTGTGTTCTGCGGCCAGAAAGCCTCTGTGGAGCATGCCGCGTTTATCAACGGTGCGGCCAGCCACGGACTGGAAATGGACGATGCAAGCTACGATGCCGGCGGTCATCCGGCCGTTGTTATCCTGCCGGCCGCCATGGCCATGGCTGAGACTGCGAATTCCAAGGGAAAGGATTTTCTCCTGGCGGTTATCTGGGGCTACGATATGATGACGCGTGTCGGTCGCGGTGTCGTACCGGACAACTGCTTTGAGCGCGGATGGCATCCCACTGCCGTGTGCGGGATATTCGGGGCGACTGTGGCGGCGGCCTGGCTGTTAAAGCTGGATGCGTTTCAGATTGCCAATGCGTTGGGAATCGCCGGCGGTTTTGCATCGGGGAATTTGGAATGTTATGCCGACGGTTCGCTGACAAAACGACTCAATCCCGCCAATGCGGCGATGGGAGGGGTTAACGCGGCGCGTTTGGCGGCGGCCGGCTATACGGGTCCGAAGTGGGTGTTTGAGGGTAAACACGGATTCTTCCGCTCTTACACGGACAATCCGACGCCGGAACGCATGCTTGAAAAGCTGGACACCAGCGAATTCCCCATCGAAATCGCATCTTTCAAGCCGTATGCGTGTTGCCGCTATAATCATGCGCCGATCGATTCGATCCTGAAAATCATGAGCGATAACAGCCTTAAGGCAGACGATATCGAAAAAATTGTTGTCGATACCTGCAACATGGCCATCAGGGCCGTCGTGGAACCGGCACAGATTAAGTACAATCCGCCCAACGTGGCTGCGGCGCAGTTCAGTCTGCCGTACACGGCGACATGCGCGGCTCTCTTCGGTGATGTATCCGTGGAACAGTTTACGGATGAGAAGCTGATCGATCCCTCCGTTAAAGGCTTTATAAACAAGGTTGAGATGGTTCACACCGGCGAGATGGATCAGTATCTGCCGGATATCTTCGCGGCATTCGTTACGATTCGCACTAAGGACGGCAAGGCTTATACGCAGCTGACGAAGTTCAGTAAGGGCGATCCCGAAAACCCGATGACAAAGAAGGATATAAAGGAAAAGTTTCTCTCGCTTTCTCAGATGACCGTCAGCGTCAACAAGGCGCGGAAAATTTACGACACGATTATGGACATCGACAATCTCTCCACGATCAAGGATCTGACAAGGCTTTTATAGAGTAAGCACTGATAAAAAAACGGCGGCGCCGCCGCCTGATGAAAGGAATGGTTTTATGGCTAGACTGAATAATAAGGTTGCACTGATTACCGGAGCGGGCTCAGGCATGGGCCGCGCATCTTCGCTGCTTTTTTCAAAGGAGGGCGCCAAGATTGTCGTCGTCGATTTCAACGAGGAGAACGGCAGAAAAGTTGTTGAGGAAGTCAAGGTCCAGGGCGGCGAGGCCGCTTTTGTCTTTGCCGACGTTTCCAAGGGTGAGTATTGCAAGGGTGCCGTTGATTTTGCCGTCGAGACGTATGGAAAGCTCGATGTCGTATTCTGTTGCGCCGGTGTGGCTCAGAAAGCTGCGATGATTTGGGATCTGGATGAGAGCGAGTTTGA
Organism: Spirochaetia bacterium; assembly: GCA_963666985.2. GTDB lineage: Bacteria > Spirochaetota > Spirochaetia > DSM-2461 > DSM-2461 > UBA2779. The sequence continues at coordinate 252,616 of CAXXIA010000001.1, forward strand.
CAAGATGATGAATATCAATACGAAATCAAGCTGGCTGATGGCAAAGTATTCCGCATTGGAGCTTAAGAAAAATAACGGTTCGTTAATTCTCATCGGCTCCACGGCGGCCGTTCGGCCCCGTGCTACACAAGGTTTGTACGGCGCGTGCAAGGCGGCCAACAACAATTTGGCGATCGGCTTGGCGGCGGAGCTTGCGCCCGAGGCGCGCTGCAACTGCATCAATCCGGGCCCCACGGCTACGCCGATGCTCCCGACCTTCGTGCAGAGTTATAACGATAATGTGGCCGACGAAATCGCCGGAAGCACTCTCTTAAAACATCTTGTTGATCCGATGGACATTGCCAATGCCGCGCTGTTTTTCGCCTGTGACGAATCCAGGAGCGTTACGGGGGTGTCTATGCTGGTTGATTCCGGAGCGGACAAGGCGCGCGGCAAGAACTGATCCATTGTGTAAACGGGTGTGGAATCGGACCATATGAGATGATAACCATAAAAGAAGCGGAACAGGGCAATGTCTACGAGGACTGCAGAGTCGTTGAATTCAATAAAAAAAACGGCTTTGTCACGATGACCGAAACCAAAAGAAAGGTCATCAAAGAGGTGTCGTTGAAGATTTATGTCAATGAACAGGAGCTCATTCCGGTGATTTGCCTGAACCGGCAGTACAAGGAGCTTGCTCTCGGACTGCTGTACAATGAAGGTGTTATCCATTCGATGGACGATATCAAAAGTATCGAATACGGTGAAAAGCCGACGGCCGTCAGGATTCTCCTCAGGGAAGGTCTCGAGCCGGATCGGCATGAGACCCCGGGGAATATCACATCCGAATTCGGCAAAAGCCAAATGTTCCTAAATCCGTTTAAAAAGAATCCATCTAACACGATCGCCGACGAAAGAACATATTCGGCCGGTGCTCTTTTAGAGGAGATGGATGCGTTTGTTTCCATGTCCGAGATTTATAATTCGGTCGGCGGAACCCACAGCGTAAAGTTTTGTTCGGGTGATTATGCATTGCTTATCGACGACATCAGTCGGCACAACTGTTTCGATAAGTTAACAGGCATTCTTCTTGAAGAAAACAAGCTCGATTTGGCCGTCGGCGGCATCTTGTACGTCAGCGGAAGGCTGACGTCTGAAATGCTGATGAAAATGATGCGTTTGGGGCTGTCCGTCGCCATATCGAAATCTTCACCGACATCAGCGGCGCTGAAGCTGGCACGTGAGTTCCATATAACGATACTCGGCTACGTTAAGGGCGATAACGGCATTATTTATTCATGTCCGGAACGGATTATCCCGTAGAGTCGGCCGGTGTAGGCCAAGGTATAGGCCAATCTGAATTAGCGTTGAAAGGAGAGCGCGTTGAAACGCGTTATATATTATGGAAGCTTTAAAATACCCCCATCTTTTTGAACCGATTTCGGTGGCCGGCAGTTTTTTTGCCAACAGAATCATCGCTTCCGCCACCGGTCATCTCGATACCATCGGCAGCCGTGAGAGCGGATATTATCATACGCCCCAAAACGCCGCCTATTATGAGCGTCTGGCCGCCGGCGGGGCCGGCATGGTCACCGTGGGAAGCTGCTACGTAGACAAGAAATACGGCGACTTCGGCAACTATCACGTTTTTTTGGACGATCCCCTATCGATCCACTCGTTTTACAGCATCGCCAATTCCATTACCCGTTACGGCGCCGTGGCCTCCGCGGAGATTATCCATTGCGGTCTCTACGCCAACAGAGCAACCGGCGAGCCGTCTTACGGACCTGTCGCCATGGAAGACAACGGCCGGCCCGTCTTTGAAATGGACGATGCTTATATCATCGCGCTCATTGACCGATTCGCCAATGCAGCCGCTTTTGCCAAAAAATGCGGTTTCGGCATGGTCACCATTCATGGCGGTCACGGCTGGCTCATCTCCCAGTTCGTCAATCCGGCGCTCAATACCCGAAAGGACAAATGGGGCGGCGCACCGATAGAAAATCGTGCGCGACTGGCCGTCGAAATCTGTAAGGCCATCCGCAAAAAGACGGGTCCGAGGTTTCCCATAGAGATGCGCATCAGCGGCTCGGAGTGCTACTCGGGCGGTTACGGGATAGATGAGGGTATCGCCCTGGCCAAACAATTGGACGGCTACGCCGACATGATCCACGTTTCGGCCGGAAGCCACGAACGGGACGAGGTTTTTACGATTACACACCCCAGCATGTTTCTGGAGGAAGGCTGCAACGCAGTCTACGCGGCCGAAATTAAAAAAAACATCTCGCAGTCGAAGGTCGTCACAGTTGGGGGGTTCAGCGAACCCGCAATCATGGAGGAGATTCTCGCTTCCGGGCAAGCCGATTTCATCGCAATGGCACGTTCTCTGATAGCCGATCATGATCTTCCCAACAAGTTCCGTCTGGGGCGGGAGGATGAAATCATCAAGTGCATGCGATGTCTGCACTGTTTTTCAAACGTTCAGACCTACGGTAAGTTCTATTGCGCCATCAATCCCACGACGGGTCATGAATATGAAGAAAAGTTTGATATCCCCGCCGCGACGAGAAAGAAGGTCCTGGTTGTCGGCGGCGGGATCGGCGGCATGCAGGCGGCACTGACGTGCGCCGAGCGCGGGCACGAGGTTACCCTGTGTGAAAAAACATCTCGTCTCGGCGGTGCCTTGCGCTGCGAGGAAAAGGTTCCGTTCAAAAAGAACTTGGACCGTTATTTAAACGCGCAGGAGAAGGCCGTGATGAACAACCCGGCGATCACGGTGAGGCTGAATACAGCCGTTACGCCGGAGCTTGCCAAGAGCATCGGCGCCGACGTTCTCATTGCCGCTTTGGGCGCCCGTCCCGTCAAACCGCCTATCAAGGGCATCGACGGCAAAAACGTCATATCGGCAGAAGACATCTATTTAAATCCGGAGAGGACCGGCGGCTCATGCGTTATTCTCGGGGGAGGGCTTGTGGGCATAGAGCTCGGAATCTTCCTCGCGCAGATGGGCAAAAAGATCACCGTCATTGAGATGATGGACGCGCTTAATCATGGCGGTAATCATCTGCATGCCAAGGGACTGGCCGTCCAGATCGAAAAATACGGGATAGACGTTAATCTCAACACCAAGGCGCTTGAGATTACAGATAAAGGTGTGATCGGCGAAAGCGACCGAGAACAACGATTGTATGAGGCCGAAACGGTTATTTATGCCGTCGGGCAAAGTCCGCTCCAAGAGGAAACAATGGCCCTTCACGACTGTGCGCCGGAATATCATGTACTGGGCGACTGCGTGACGCCCAGAAACATAGCCAACGCGACGAGTGCCGCCTATGAGATATCGCGTATGATCGGGAGAAACGGCCTTTAACCACCGGCGGTTGATTTATAAGAATAAACGGCCGCCGAACAACATGAGGTTTTGTTATATTAATATTGAAGCAATGCGGAGAAAGCCTACGAAGATTTCTTTCAAGGTTCCGCAGTAAGTGCTGATTTTTCTTCACCTCTTGAATCATTGATGTTATCATAAGGGCATAAATCGCTTCATATTTTTCTTGCTGCGATATATAGGAGAATTCTATTTCGAATATTCTCTTTATTCTAATGGGTTTGTTTGCGTAGTCATCGTATCATTCACATCAGGGGCAAGTTTCTCAATATTTTTGTGGTAAGAGTATTTACAGGCGAAAAAGATCTTTTCCAAATTATCCTTTCATTACAAAGAATATGGAGTTTAAATCTTTAGAAGTATCCATGTACCGATTTTTCTCCCCGGGGCGATCTAACCAATAACAAGATAATTGTAAAAATTATTGGTTTTGGTATTCCGGAAAGAGAATTGAATCAATGGTATGGTTTTCTTCTAAGGAGGCTGTTTTAGTTATAACTGAAGGATATTCAATGCTATAATGTTTGAGAAATACTATTTTGGGAGGTTCCTCAGAAATTCCTACAAAAATGAAATTGAAGGAGAGGTTCCCTGAAGCGTGTATTGCGGATATTTTTGAAGAATTTATCGATGAAAAGATACAATGCTGTTAATTCAAAGCGGTTTCTCCGGATTGCTTCTATTCAAATTTAAAACTTTCATGAGGAACGGCTTTTGGATACGTCTATTTTTTTAAGACGCGAAATTCAACTTATCATTTATCTTCCTCAAGGGGGATAAATGTCCACGCCATGTTTTAGGAGTATTCGAAGTGAAGCCCGTTATCGCAGTGATGAGCTATGGTGAATTGACATGTATTGTAGAGAAAAATAAATATAAGTTTTTAGAAAAAGTTGATATAAAAATAATCGATTCTCTGCTTTCGGATGCAATAAAAACAGCTCAGGAGATGGAAGAAAAGCGGGAAGCGGATGTTTTTGTCTGCTCGGGGAATTCCCGTTTATCACGTTTTGTAAGCAATCCTTTTATTGAAATCAGAGCTACCGGTTATGATTTGCTTATAGCTCTGAAAAAGGCAAGGGAATATTCTGATCGGGTTGTAATCATGGTGCATGCTGATAATCGCATCTGTTATTTGGATGAGATTTCGGACATGTTTTCCATTTCCATAGTCCCGCTGACTTATAATAACAATGATGAAATCAGAGAAGTCTTGTCCAAACTGGTCCTTGACGGCATTAATAATGTAATAGGATCCGGTATTGTCGTGGAAATTGGAAGAGAGCTCGGAATCAACTCGACTCTGATTTATTCCGAGGATTCCGTGAGAACCGCTCTGGATACGGCAACCAATATTGCCCTTTCAAAAAAGGCGGAGACTGAAAAAGCCGAACGTTTTCGGAAGATAATGGATTTCTCTTATGAAGGTATCATCGCGACGGACGAGAACGGCATGGTTACGGTTATCAATCCTGCGGCCGAGAAGATACTGAAAATTAATAAAGAATCGATAACCGGCAATCCCATACAGAATGTATTTTTGAATAACGAGTTTGAAGAAGTTATTAAAGAAGCAAAAAAGATAACCAACAGAATCCAGACGGTTGGAGATATTGAAATCCTGGGAAATATTGTTCCCTTTCTATTCAAAAATGAAATATCCGGTGCGGTCGCCACTTTTCAGAATTTCAATACGATACAGAAAGCGGAAGAACAGATTAGAAAAAAACAGCACGAAAAGGGCCTTTTTGCCAAGTCCACGTTCAAAGATATACTCGGTCACAGTAATCCCGCAACCGAATGTAAAAGCCGGGCCTTTCTCTTTGCGAAAAGTGATTCGACTTTATTGATAACAGGAGAATCCGGAACAGGAAAAGAACTCTTCGCCCAGAGCATTCACAATGCGGGAAACAGGGCATTGAAGCCTTTTGTTGCCATAAACTGCCAGGCTCTGACCGATACTTTGCTGGAGAGTGAACTCTTCGGGTATGAAGACGGGGCTTTTACCGGAGCGAAGAAAGGCGGAAAGCCGGGTTTTTTTGAGCTTGCTCACAACGGTACCATTTTCCTCGATGAAATCGGAGAGATACCCCCCATGCTTCAATCCAGATTGTTGCGTGTTCTTGAAGAGCGGGAGGTTATGAGGATCGGAGGGAGTAAGATTATCCCCGTCAACATACGGGTTCTTGCGGCGACAAATGTAGACCTTCTTAAAAGAGTCTATCAGGGGAAATTTCGTCAGGACCTTTTCTACAGGCTGAATGTACTTGAACTTGATATTCCGCCTTTACGTATGAGGAAAAAAGATCTTCCTCTACTGGTTTCACGATTTCTCTCGGATTTCAGAAAAGATTTGAATGACGATGAGATAGCTGAAATTGCGAATAATCCGATGTTTTATTCTTACGATTGGCCAGGGAATATCCGAGAACTCAAAAATATTGTAGAGCGATTTGCCGTTTTATATGACACTACGATTTCCGCATCGGATCTGCTGGACAGTATTTTTTCGAAACAGCTCCGTCATCGTTCTGTTGTAAGTGATGAATACACTGAAATTGCCCGTGTTCTGGATGAATTTAAGGGGAATAAAACCGAAGCGGCAAAACACCTCGGCATGAGCAGGACCACCTTGTGGAAAAAACTAAAGGAATATGCGTTCATTTCGTGAACGAAAATGAACAATGTCTGAACGATCGATAAACAATAACAAATTTTCTTCCGTTCCGGAATCCGAATCCGTTTCTCTTCACTTGTTTGTGAGGGCCTCAATTCATTACATAATGAGTAGAAAACCAAGAAAAAAAGTATTTATATAAGAAAGAAAACTTTTTTTAATGAATTATCCTTTGCTTCCTGTGTGTTGGTACGGTTCCTGCTTTATTTCTTAAGTTATTCCAAAATATGATAAACCGGTATTTGAGATGTGAAGTCATTCCGTCTCAAGGTTATGGTTTCTGCCTATCCAAATGATCAGTTGGGATAAGGGGATTATGAAAGAATTAAACCATGTTATGTGTCCAATTTAAAATCGGAAACATAACTGAAAATAGAATCGAACTCACTCCTCTTTGTCCTATGCCGACATTGTTTGGCGGTTTTGTTGCACAGGAGATGATAGGGTTTTGCAAAAAAACTCTCAGAGGTATTGTGAGGCTATTAATCATCGGTGAAAGCTTTTTTAATTCCGAGTATGAAAAAGATCATGAGCTTCAGCAGGCCAGAAGGGTAGAAAAGATAACGGTTCTCAGTGAGCTCAATTCCCAAATCCTATCAATCGAAAGGCAGAGAAAGCATCTGCCTATTCCGGCAGAATACGGTGTGTTTTTCATTCCTGAAACGCACATGAAAGAAATCTATAAAAATGGTATCGCGGTAACGAATGCATCTGAACGGAAAATTGCGCTTGCCGTAGATTCAATCATCATTTCTATTGGATTCACTTCACGTGAAAAAGCTGTTGAAAAAGCAATTGATAAAGCTTTTAACCTATACCCGGCGGTGACAGTTTTAAACGGAAGACTCTATGAGGATAGAGATTCACGGAGGATTTGATACGGTTCCTAGAAACTGATGAATAGAGTCGGGATTAAGAAACTTTTCAAAGGAGGTGCTCCGATTTTAAAGGATGTTTAATGGGTTGTGTAGCTACCTTTAATGATTCTAAACGCATAATGAATAAGGAGATGTAAATGCGAAAAGTCAGTATGGTCCTAATGGTTTCTTTGTTTATGGCTTTTGCCGTTCTCAGCGGCTGTTCAAAGTCGGAATCGGAGGGTTCGGCTGAAGCTGCCGAAGTGAAGGCAGCGGATACTGTTGTTCTGAAGTTCAACAATTTCATGCCTGATGCAACACCACCGGCTCTTGCCTGTAAGGAAGCCTGTGAAATGATTGAAAAAAACTCGAACGGTGAAATTCGGGTGGAACAATATTACGGAGGAAACCTGCTGTCCTTCGACGATTCCATCCAGGGCATTGCGAATGGTGTCGTTGATATCGGGCTGGTAACCCAGGCTCTTATCGATACCACATTTACTCTGAACCACGTTTTTACGAGACCGTTGGAAGTTACTCCCCCGGACAATGCCAGAACAACGAAAGCGTATCAGGAGCTTATTAAGATTGTTCCCGAACTGAATGAAGAACTGGCGAAACAGGGTGTCAGGTGGCTGTCTATTCAGTCTCTGCCTTCTTACAATCTGCATACCGTAAAAGATGTTATTAAAACTCCCGATCAGGTAGCGGGTATGAAGCTCGAAACTCAGGGCGGTGTTGAGTACTGGACAAGTCTTAAAGCTGCGGCAATGGTTTTGAATCCGGCAGATAATTACATGTCTTTGGAAAGGGGTCTTGTAAAAGGTCAGGTAAGCCACTGGGCGTTATTAAATATTTACAAAACAGGCGAACTTCTTAAGACGCACACCATCTTTGGTGAAGGTGATGGGGGGCTGTACTGCCCCGCTATGGGTTATTTCATCAATCTTGATACCTGGAACAGCCTCTCCTCGGAGCACCAGGTAATCATCGAAGACGCTTTCATTTTTGCATGTGACAAAACTGTTGAGTATGATGCCGCTCCGATTATCAATGAAAAGAAAGTTGCGGAAGAACGCGGAGATGACTTTGTCTATCTCACCGGTGATACTTTGCAGCCATGGATTGATGCGATGAAGCCATTGAACAAAGCGTGGATTGACGATCTGGAAAGCCAGGGACTGGCGGCCCGGAAAGCTTATGGTGAATTGATGCGGTTACTGGAGAAATACAAGTAGTAACAATATGGAGAACGGACAGACGGAAGAGAGCAAAATCGGCTTTAGTCTGTCCTTCTCCAAATAACCGACATGATTGGTTTTGGCCCTTAAAGTATGGAGGATCGACATGAAAAATGTCGTGAAAGTAATCGATTGGATTGTTGATAAAAGTATTTATCTTGGATGCACAGCTGTAGTTTTGATGATGATGACTACGGTTGTTGATGTCGTATTACGTTTTTTTAAGCATCCGCTGAAAGGCAGTATGGAAATAACGACTGCCCTTATGGTGTGCGTGGTTTTTTTTGGAATGGGACGGTGTTCTCTTCTGGATCTGCATATGAAAGTTGATATTTTTAAGAAATTTCCCTGGCTCGACAAGGTAAACAAGCTTATTACGACAGCCCTCTGTCTTATTATATGTTGGCAGACGATTATTCAGGCGTTTAAAGCGCAGTCTCTGAATTCAGTCAGCCAATTATTGAGAATACCCAAATATCCTTTTGTTTTTGTCGCCGCGTACGGTTTTCTGATTATCGCCGCGGCTTTGATTTCAGAATTCATCCATAACATCATAAGTCGCAAACAGCATGGGGGGGATGCGTGAGCCCGGAAGTAATCGGAACGATTGGTTTAGTAATTCTTGTAATACTCCTTTTTTCACGAATGTGGATAGGAGCGACAATGCTGCTGGTAGGATTTCTCGGCTGCATTTTACTCGGAGGCTTCAAGTCCGCGGCAACCCTCATCGGTATGGTGCCCTACAGCGAAAGTGCCAGTTATACAATGGCATGCCTGCCTTTGTTTGTAATGATGGGACTAATTATATCCGTAACCGGTCTTGGAGGAGATCTCTACAAGGCCGCCAGTAATTGGATAGGGCATATGAAAGGCGGTCTGGCTATCGCTACCACTCTTGCCTGCGGCGTATTTGCCGCGGTCTGCGGCGACAGCATGACTTCGGCTGTAACCATGAGCAAAGTTGCCTTTCCCGAGATGAAAAAATATAAGTATGACGATGGTCTGGCGGCGAGTTGTATTACTGCCGGCGGTACGATCGGCATTCTTATTCCGCCGAGTGTCGGTTTTATTATTTACGGTCTTATCACAGAGCAATCGATTGGCAAACTGTTTATAGCAGGTGTTATTCCCGGAATACTTCAGGTTGTATTCTATATAGTAACAATCAGTGTCCTTTGTCACATAAATCCAAAGTTGAGTACGACGGCACCGAAAGTCAACATGAAAGAACGGGTCAGTTCCCTGAAGACGGTCTGGCCGGTGCTTGTTATTTTCATAGTAATTGTCGTTGGTATTTATGGAGGAATCGTTACTCCCACGGAGGCGGCTTCTCTTGGTGCTTTCACCGCTTTGGTAGTCGGTCTGGTATTGAAAAGATTATCGAAAGATAAATTACTCTATGCAGTGAATGAAGCCGTACAGACAACGGCAATGATTTTCTTTCTTGTAATCGGTGCCCATGTTTTTACCCGGTTTATGGCATACAGTCATCTCCCCGCATCAATTGGAGAGGGTGTTATTGGGTTAAATACGATTTACCATGTGCCCCGTTTCGCAATCATGGCGGGAATCATTCTGATGTATATCCTGCTTGGCTGCATCATGGATGTCATGGCGGCTATTTTTCTGACCTTGCCTATTATTTATCCGGTCATTATCGGCTTAGGTTACGACCCGATTTGGTTCGGCGTTATTATGGTCAGAGTAATGGAAATCGGAATGATAACACCGCCTTTTGGATTGAATCTTTTTATCGTTACAAGGACGAGCGGTGTTCCTATTAAAACACTCTATAAGGGAATTATGCCGTTTATTACTGCGGATATAATACATGTAATTCTTCTTCTTATTATTCCTGAGCTATCCTTATTCCTGCCCGGATTAATGTAAAGATTCTGCAGTTATGAACAATAACGTTTTAGAGGAAAACATATGTAAATTAAAGGTGGATTGTACGAGCAAGGATTTTTCCCTTTTCAACGACAATCTTCCTGATAATCCGGTACTAAAAGAAAGAGTAATTCTTTCGAATTCTGGAAGGCTTCGTTCGGGCGGCATACGGCAGAACATCCGGGATAATTATGGATGGTCATGCATCCATCCTCTGCAATGGATTTCGGTGAAGAAATCCTGATGAAAGGGGGAATGAGGTAGAGCTAATGGGTATGACCATGACAGAGAAAATACTCGCCGATCATTCGGGACAGCGGGTTGTAAAGGCCGGAGATACCGTTACATGCAGAGTAGACCGGGCGGTCCTCCATGACATGTTTTTTTCCGTAGGCGGACAGGCGGACTTGTATGTCATGAAGAAGCTTTTCAATCCCGAAAGATGTGTCGTTGTAATGGATCATGCTGTTCCGGCACCAACGGTATATGATGCGGAAGCCGGGGTGAAAATTAGAAAATTTGTCGAACGCCATGGCATTAAACACTTTTTTGATGTTGGAAATCACGGTGTGATTCATCAGATCCTGGCGGAAAAGGGACTCGCCCTGCCGGGACAGCTTATAACCTGCGGAGATTCCCATACCATGGCTTCCGGAGCTTTTAACTGTGCCTCCCGCGGCATGGGACCGGTCGATATGGTCTATGTTTTTTGTATGGGAGAAACATGGTTCCAGGTCGGACCAACCATTCTCTATAACCTTACGGGAAAACTTTCCGACATGGTTACGGGAAAGGATATCTTCCTGTACATTGCCGGAACCTATGGCGAAGTAACAAATAAGAATGTCGAGTTCGGTGGGGCGGGTATTGAAAATCTTCCTTTATCGGAAAGACAGAGCATTACGACGATGTGTGCGGAAATAAACGCCGATTTTGCCGTTTTCCCCTTTGATCGGCAGGTGGAAGACTATCTGAAGAACCGGGCTGTGGAACCGTTCTCTCCGGTAAAAAGTGATCCGGATGCCGAATATGAAGATATCCGGACTATCGATCTCGACAAAATGGAACCGTATGTCGCTCTTCCTCATTTTATTCCGGGAAATTGTAAACCCGTGAACGAAGTTGAAGGAATGAATATCAATCAAGCAATCATTGGTTCCTGTTCCAACGGACGCCTTCAGGATCTGAAAACTGCCGCCAGGATTGTAAAGGGAAAAAAGATAGCTCAGGGTGTGAGATTGATTATAACTCCGGCATCTCAGGCGGTTTACCGTGAAGCAATCCAGGACGGCTGTATTACCACTCTTCTTGATGCGGGAGCTGTAATTACCAACCCGACCTGCGGGGCCTGTTACGGCGGACATATGGGATTGATCGGTACCGGTGAGCGCTGTTTGGCTACAACAACCAGAAATTTTAAAGGAAGAATGGGCAGCGCCGACAGCGAGGTTATGCTTGCTTCTCCGGCAACGGTAGCCGCTTCCGCGTTAACCGGCAAAATTACCGATCCCCGTCGGATTGTGCTTTAGCGAGGTGATGGAATGGTAATAAAAGGAAAAGTATGGAAATTCGGAGATGATATCAATACGGATTTGATTTTTCCTCATTCGGCATTCCGGGTTCCAGCGGAGGAACAGATTAAATATGTTTTCAGCGGCAACCGACCCGGATGGGCGGATGAGGTAAAGCCGACGGACATTATTGTTTCGGGACGTAATTTCGGAACAGGGTCGAGCAGACCCGGCGCGGCACTATTTAAACGTCTACAGCTTGGTGCCCTGGTTTCCGAAAGCATCAACGGTCTTTTTTTCCGAAACTGCATCAGCTACGGTCTTCCCGCACTGCAATGTGAGGGAGTGGCTGAAGCCTTTGAGGAAGGTGATGAAGCCGAGGTGAATTTGGAAGAAGGAACGGTTGAAAATTGCAGAACAGGAAAGGTCCTTCAGGGAATGAAACTGTCGGGTTTGATGATTGATATCATCAAGCAGGGCGGAATTGAACAACTTTTACGAAAGAATGGGTCCATTGAGTAGGGCATCATCATAAAAAAAACACCGGAAGGATTGCTCATAAGAAGCGGCTGTGATTATGGCTGCTCGCAGGGTATCCGGCAGCCATATGGTGAGAAAATGAGTAACGGAATCCCGATTTTTTTCTTGTCGAAAACTGTGGTGGACGCCGGATGATTATAGACGCCTTAGGGCTGATATTACGCGGCAATGAATAATTCAGAGATTTGGATATAAGGAGACGTTAAGAGTTATGAAAGGCATAGAATTATATGTTTTACGGAGCGGAATTATTACCGACATGCCGAAGGAAATGCTCATAAGGACCGGTGCGCCTGTAGATCCGACGGATGTCGTACAGCTTCCGGTTCAGAGTTATGTGATCAAACATCCTGACGGCGTGATTCTTTATGATGCGGGTCACAGCAGGGAAGAACGTTACTTTACTCCAACTCCGGAGAAAGCGAAACCGGCATGGTCCGTACCTGAAGAGGATGAGCTGCCGAACCAGCTTTCCAGGCTCGGAATTAATCCGAAAGAAGTAAAATGTGTTATCTGTTCCCATCTTCATATTGATCATACCGGCTATCTTGAGTATTTCACCAATGCCGAAATTATTACCAGTGAAGCGGAATTTGCCCATATGGCCCAGATGCATGCTTTGGGAACGCTCGGCTATCCCTATGTGAATAAAGATTGGGAAGAATGGCTGAAAGCAAAACTGAACTGGCATCTCGTTGAAGATAACGAAGATGATATACAGCCTTTTAAGGGATTAAGGATATTCAATTTCGGTTCCGGTCATTCCTTCGGTATGCTCGGTCTTCTGGTGGAACTGGAAAAATATGGAAATGTTCTCTTGATTTCCGATGCTCTCTACTGCAGTGACAACTTGGGGCCGCCGGTAAAGGTTCCCGGATTTCTTGAAGATTACGACGGATTTGTACAGACGGCGGAACGGATTGTAAGGCTGTCGAAACAGTACAACGCCGAAATTTGGTACGGACATGACATGGAGCAGTTTAAAGGTCTGACGCTCATGGATGACGGCTTTTACAGCTGATTTAGTGAAATTGTATATCTGCTGAAAAATTCAAGTGTGATATCCCGTAAATAGCTCCGGATGGATCGATCCATCCATCCGGAGTGTTCGAATTATGTCATTAGAACCGACTCTTTCTAAATCAACCATTCACCGGAATATACCTTAGTATTCTATGCTAATAGATGCTGATAAAAATCAACGTATTAATTTCGTAGAGCTTGAAGCATAGCCGGAGACGAATCTTTATAAAATGTCCCTGGAATTGAACCCTTAGGAATTATCCAGCAGATTCCGATTGCGCCATCCTCCGAAGCGGTAGCGGAGGAACATCGCGATGCCGAGTGAGAAAACGAATCCGATGAAGATGGACCACATTGGAATTGGAGCGATTTCAGCCGCTTTAACGGCGTACCAGGCAATGGGCGCGAAGATCCAGTGAAGACTGACTGAAATGAACATAACATATTTCGTGTCGCCGGCGCCTCTGAGCATCCCTGAGAAAACGACTTGCATCGCATCGGCAAGGACATAGATGGCCGCCATGCGGAGCATGATTTCAGCCAAAGATCGGGTTGCCTCCGGTACGGGATTCGAAAGCGGCAGGAACAGAGCGACCAGGGGTTTCGCGGCGGTTGCCAATAGGATAATCATGGATGCCGCATAACCCAAGGCGACAAGAAGCGTTAAACGCAGGGATTTTTCGGCGGCCGGAATGTTGCGCGCGCCGACATAGCGGCCGCTTAAGGTTGTGGCCGCCAATCCCAATCCCAGCATGGGAACAAAGATCACCGTGTCGTAATTAAAGGCGATTGTAACCGCCGTGGCCGTATCGGGACCGTAAGAGTTCATGAGCTGTACGAAAAAGTTGAAGACGGCGACATTCAGAAATGATTCAAGGCCGGCCGGCGATCCGTATTCCAGCAGCAGCTTCATCAAACGTCCGTCGAAACGGAGTTCCTTATGGGTGGAATATTCGCTTCTGTAGCGGGGCGAGAGATAAACCCCGAGCAGAATGAACATGATGGAGCCCGAGCCCACAAGAGTCCCGATGGCGGCGCCGCTCATCCCCAGGGCAGGAAGTCCGAACTTCCCGAAGACAAGAATCCAATTGGCCGGGATGTTGATGAACATCCCGATGATGTTCGCACTCATCACCACGCGGGTTCGGCCAAGCCCGATGAAGAACCCGGCCAGAGCCATCTTCATCAGAGCGAAAACGGAACCGAACATAACAATGCGGAAATATCCGTGTTCCAATCCGATGAGTTCCGGAGTATGGCCCATGGCCTGGAAATACAGCTTGATGAGCGGAATGGTGAGAATAACGATGGGCCAGGCGAAAAAGGCCAGCCGGGCGGATTGGGCGGTTGCCCGGGCGCAATTCGGCTTGTTTCCCGCGCCGTCGTTCTGCGCGACAACGGCGTTTACGTAGCCGATGATTCCGAGAAACAGCGACATCACCGTGTAGCTGGTCAGTCCGCCGCTCATGGCTCCCGCGATGTGCAGAGGGGTAAGCCTTGAGACGAACAGGCGGTCCACGAACATCATCACGGTTTCCGAGGCCTGGCTCACCACGATCGGCAGGGCGATGGAGATGATATCGCCGAGGCGGGGATGGGCGCCGGAATGGGATTCGCCGTTCATGGTCCGGCGATGATAGAGGTTTGAGGAGGCTTTTGGAAGGGGATGATCCCGAAGGCGGTTTTGAATCGCGTTGAAGAGGCCGCCGCTTGTTGACTGTGTATGGATTATTCGCCGCAATTGGGGAGTGGATTCCCGGCCGATCAATGATATTCTGATTTCCATGACTCGGCGTATCATCGGCATCCTTCTCTTTTTAGTTTTCGCAGGTGAAGTCCTGATTGCTTTTCACGGGGATTATTCGTTTACCCGAAAACCGTCTCTCATTGTTGCTCCCATTTACGCTCCGGGATTGGAAGCACGGGATGTGGATGAAATCCGCTCGGTTTTGGAGAGGCAAATCGCGCTTACCGGAACGCACACGATTTATCCGAAATCGCTCATCGAGAATTTTTATTTGGAGAGGGACAACACCGTCGACGCTTTCGACGGTGTTTTTGTCGGTCATGATGAAGCTTTGGAACTGGGCGAAGCTCTCGGCGTGGAGCGCGTCGCCCTTGTTTCCATCATCAGGTATTCGGATCGGTGGAATGTTTCCATTACCATTTTTGATGTCGCGACCGATCAGAAGGTCTGTTTCGCCGTTTTGGAAACCTCAGGACTTGATTCTCTTTTGCGCTGGAGGGATCGGGATGATGCGCCGCTTGATCTTCTTTCGGCCATGGATATTTCGGTTCCCGGTTTCAGCATAAGCGCCAAGCTGTATTTGGGATGGCTGGCGATAGTTCTATGCATCGCCGCTTTTTTTATTTTGGGAGACACACCGCCGCGTATTCTCCTCGAGTGTTTGATTGCCGTCGGGGTTCTTTTGGCATTGTTCTCGTGGATTTACGCGCTGAACGGGGATATGGATTACGTGCAGCGGTTCGTCGCGACCAGCGGACTGCTCCGAATTGAAGATACCTCTCATGAGCGAATCGCGACGGTTCTGCGTTACGCGGCGCCTCTGCTGCTGCTCGGCGCTTTGTGGGGGCTTGACGCGCGGGAACGGATTAAGCGGCGGCCGGCGGCCGGCGGCGGGGGAGTCGGAACGGGCGGCGGCACAGGTCTCGGCGGCGGGCTTCCGAGCGGGGAGGCTGCGTCGGACCGACCGGGGAAGCGACGGAACGCGGCCGCGGCTTCCGGGGTCATCCTGGAAACAACGGCGCCTCTCTGGGCCGCTTTGTCGGCTTTTCTTTATTCCCTCGCGCTTCCGAATTTTCTCGTTTTGGAAGGAATCCCCGTGCTGGCGTGGGTTGCGACGGCGCCGCTTTATATGGCTCTCAGAGAGGTGCGCTTCGGCCGGGGCGTGTTTTTGCTGATGCTGTTTACGGGTTTGCAGTCCCTGATGATCAATTGGTGGCAGGGGACTTTCAGTTATGTTTCTCTGCCCTTTACCGTAGCCCTGATGTTGGTTCAATACATTCCGTTTGCGCTGCTTCTGGCCATGACCGTGCGGTGTTTTCCCGCATTCGGCCTGTTGGCGGCTCCTTTGTTCTGGACGATGTTCGACTGGACGCGGTCTTTGGGCTTTCTCGGATATCCCTGGGGTTTATTGGGTGTGAGTCAGTACGCGCATCCGGCGCTGATTCAGAGCGCGGCGCTGGGCGGGGTATGGATGGTTTCGGTTTTGCCTCATCTGACGGGCGCGGCTTTGGCGGCGGCTTTGGGCCCCGGAAAGACTTCGCGGGGGACGATTCCGTCCGAGATGAAGAGGGGCATGAGCTTGCGGTCCGTACAGGAAAGAGTGAAGTGCGCTATTAATGGAAGGCCTTTGTTCCATGCGGTTCATTCGCCCCGCCGAACGGCTGCTTCTGAGGAAACGGCTGCTTTGCCGCGCCGCCATCGGACCGTTCCGGATGAAAAAGGTCTCCTGCCGCGCCCTCTTATACGGCCGGGCAAGGATGGCCCGTTTCTTCGCCGCCTCATTCTTCCGGGTGCGGCCCTTGTGGTTCTTCTTCTGATCGCTCTGGCCGGTTCCCTGACCATACGAATCAGAGATGCGCGAAAAGAGGTTCTCGCGGCGCACGGCGGCCGGACGGTCCGTATTTTGGCCGTTCAGCAGAATACCGATCCGCGCAAGCACGATTATCAGCTCAGTTTTGATGAACTCTCCAGGCTAACCGAAGAAGCCATCGCCGAAGAAGGCCCCTTCGACCTTGTGGCCTGGCCCGAGAGCGGCTTTACTCCCGATGTGCGGTTCTGGCTGGATGAAAAGCGAAGCCGCTGGAGACGCGGAAAACTCGTCCGCTCTTTTCTTGATTGGCAGGCCGAAACGGAAGTGCCGCTTGTTACGGGCACGCAGGATCATTTCTTTGAAAAGGCGGCATCGGATAAGGGGGAACTTCAAACGCCGTCTCGGAACGGATCGGCGGGGAATCGGAAAGCTTCGACCGATCCGGCGGGATCCGCCGAACCGGAGATCGCCTCGGACAAATCGGCCGCATTGAAGAACGCCGCGGAACCCTCATCGGCCGATTTGCCGACCGTATCGGACGCCGCCAAAGCCTCGGAGGTTCCTTCCGAAACACCCCCGGCCGGCCTCGTCGATCCCGCCGCGGCAAAGAACGTCTCGGTCGAAACCGAGCCGCCCGAAGAGATTAAAAGAATCCAGAATTCAGCGATGTATCTCCCGCCGCACCGCAAAAGCGATAACGAGCGGCAGTATTATTATAAAATCCATCTGGTACCCTTCACCGAGAACTTTCCCTTTCGGGAAGAATTCCCCTGGGTGGCCGAACTGCTGCATAACTTCAGCACCACCCAATGGACCCCGGGCACCGAACACATCGTTTTTCAGGCGCCCGCGTTCCGGTTTTCCACTCCCATCTGTTTCGAAGACGTTTTCCCCGACCATCTCAGACGTTTCGCGCGTTCAGGCGCGGAGGTTTTCGTGAACATGAGCAACGACTACTGGGCCAACACGCCGCTTGAAGGATACCAGCATGCCGCTCACGCCGTATTCAGGACCGTGGAGAATCGCCGCCCGCTCATTCGCGCCACCTGTTCCGGCTGGACCATTTCGGTGGACACCGAAGGCCGAATCGCACCGGACCGGCCGGACTTCTATACGCCGGGCCGAATTTCAGCGGACTTCCTTCTGCCCTCAGAACCGGAACTCACCCTCTACGGACGCTGGGGCGACTGGTTCCCCATCCTCTGCGGTGTTCTTTGGCTTTTTTTGCTGATCTTTGAGGCCCTTCTAAGAGGGGCCAAGCGCCGGGATAAAGCGGGGTCCGTAGGAGTGATTTTCGGGGCCGACCCCGCCGGCGCGGATTTCGGCGGCATCCTATCCGGAGGTTCCGATCACTTCCATCCCGAGGTTGATTCCGCTGTCGCGCGGAGCACAACAGTCAGCGGGGAGTCTTCTGAAAACTTTCCCGAGACCGGCATCAATCGATCCTCCTCGGGCATCGGCGAAGCTTCCCTCAAAACCGCCGATGAGCGTGATGCCGACCAGAGCGCCGCCCAGACCATCGCCCAAACCGCCGATGAGCGCCTCTGGTGGAAACACGGAGTTCTCTACCAAATCTACCCGCGCAGTTTCTCGGATTCCGACGGCGACGGCATCGGCGATCTTGCCGGACTGACGGACAAGCTTGATTATCTGCGGAATCTCGGCGTGGACGGCCTTTGGCTTTCGCCGATTTATCCGTCGCCTATGGCCGATTTCGGCTACGACATCAGCGATTACCGCGGTATCGACCCCGTGTTCGGCGATCTTGAGGATTTCCGAATCCTGGTGGAAGAAGCCCATCGGCGGGGCATCCGGATGATTATGGACATGGTCTTCAATCATTCTTCCGACCGTCATCCCTGGTTTCTGGAATCCCGATCTTCAAAGGCATCGCCGAAACGCGATTGGTATGTCTGGCATCCGGGCCGGCCCTCACGGAGCAAAGGCGGGCGGCCGCGGCTTCCCAACAACTGGAGGGGCGCTTTCGGCGGGCCGGCCTGGAGCTGGGATGAAAACACCGGCGAGTATTACCTTCATTCCTTCCTGCCCGAACAGCCCGATTTAAACTGGCATAATCCCGAGGTACGGGAAGAACTCTATAACGTTCTGCGATTCTGGATGGAAATCGGCGTCGACGGTTTCCGCTTCGACGTGATCAATTACATCGCCAAAGATCGGCAATTTCGAAACAACCCGTACCGGATTCATAAGGCTCTGCCCCGGCGCTTTGAACAGCAGGATCATATTTTCGACCGCTGCAGGCCGGAGTCGCATCTGTACCTGAAGGAACTGCGGAAGGTTCTTGATGAGTACCCCGAAAGGATGAGTATCGGCGAGGTGTTTCCCAACGAAGGGATTATTGATCAGAAAGCGAGCGCGGCTTATCTCGGGAATGCGGAGTCCGATGGTGAGAAAGAGCTTCACATGGCCTTTGATTTTTCGCCGAATTTCGCACCGTGGAGCGCATCGTATTTCGCCCGCATCCTCGGCAGACAGTACGAAGCGCTGGAGGCAAAAGGCTGGCCGGTTCATGTTCTTTCCAATCATGATCAATCACGTTCCGCCGCACGTCTGGCCAAAGGAAATCCTGAAAAAATAAAATTGCTTCTGACTTTGCTGCTCACCCAGCGCGGTACGCCGTTTCTCTACTATGGAGAGGAAATCGGCATGACCGACGTGAAAATTCCTCGTGCCGCGCTTCAGGACCCGGTGGGCATCAAGTTCTGGCCTTTTCATCCGGGCCGCGACCCGGAGAGGACGCCGATGCAGTGGAACGGAGAGGAACGGGCCGGTTTTACCGATGGGAAACCCTGGCTGCCGATTCCGGAATCCGCGCGCTGCGTGAACGTTGGCGCACAAGAAAATGATCCGGATTCCATCCTCTCTCATACCCGCTCCCTTATTGCTCTAAGGCGGGAGAGAGCGTCGCTGAATCGGGGAAGCTGGGAACTCCTTCCCTCTCCGCGGGGCGTTTTGGCCTACCGGAGAAAGCGCGGAGAAGAAGAGACGACTGTTTATTTGAACTTCTCCCGGAGAACCAGGATTGTTTCCGTTCCCGAAAAAGCGGAAATAATTTTCAGCAGTGCGTCAACATCCTTCAAGTCCGATATATCAGATGGCATGATGCGCCTGTGTGGTTTTCAAGCGGTCCTTTTAGTATTGAAAAAGCCATCGTAATGTTGTCTTTTGAACGCTTTTCCTTAAGAGATTAGTAATTATTTATCCGAATAAGGATTAGACAATTATTCCTTCCAATGAAGGTGTCGCTTTGCATAAAACGATCACCAAAAACACACAATAACTCCAGAACCAGCATTGAATTCCATGGAACCCGGACTAAAAATTAATGTGCGGGGAATTCTCTTTCTCGGCCCCATCCCATTTGGCCGCGGAAATTTGAACTGAAGGGACAGCATGGCGGAAAACACTATTGTCACACGATCTAAAGAACGACAGATTCTCATTACGGTGCTTTTGGGAGTACTTTCCATAGGCTCATCGCTCTATATCGTGTTCTCTTATTTTAAATCTGTCGATACTCATATCGAGAAAATCGCGGAGAGCTCTCTGATAGGATCGTCTAAGAAAATCGACGATTGGCTTTACTCAAAGCAGAACAGTATCGATCTTATCGCAAAGAGCATCAGTTTTTTCTCCGACGATCCCGAAAGGCTGCAGCCGCTTCTGCAGATTGTCAGACAGGAAGATAAAGATTTTATCGACATTTTCTACGGAACCGCCGCTTCTCCGAAGGATAAGGGATTTGCGGTTTACGCGACAAATTGGGTAATTCCCGAAGACTACGACTGGACGACGAGGACATGGTTCAGAGAAGCCGTCCAAAACGGTACTTTAACCGTTATTCCTCCTTATAAGGATCTGCAGACCGGAAAGATCATCATTTCCATTTCAAAACCCGTAGCGATTAACGGACGGTTCTCCGGCGTTATTTCATCCGATATTTCAACGGATATTGTTTTGGAGATTATCCAGAATCTCTACACGGCGAATGACACATTTTTCGAATTGGTGGATGCTGAGGGACATTACCTTACAAACAACGGGTACGGAAGCTCGGCCGGATCGGATCTCTTCGATTTCGATCGGCTGGGTGAGAATAAGGATCGGATTCTTGCCGGCGGCTTTCACATGAAATCTCGGCCGTTGAAGAACAGTTATACGGCCTATATAGGGCTCGAAAGTCTCGGATGGCTTGTTATTGCCGACGGTTCCCTTTCAAGTTTCGAAAACGTTCGGGCAACAATGCTTCGCTTTCTGCTGGTTCTGCTGTTCATAGCGGGTTTGTTTATCTTTATGCTGCTTAGAACATGGAAAGTTAACGAGCGGCTGATTATCGCAACCGAAGCCATTGAACGGGCGAACCGGGATTTGGAAAAAACGATTGATGAAAGAACGGCCTCCCTGCGGAACATTCTCGATGCCGCTGAAGAAGGCTTCTTAACTTTCGGCGAATCCTACATTATCGATCCAAGCTATTCTCAAGGATGCCTGGAGATTTTCGGCAAGGATATCAAAGGACTTTCGGTTCCTGATGTCCTGTTCCCGGGGAGGCAGGATACAATCGAGGAGTTCCGTCAGGGATTTGACTTGTATTTCCAGGGAAAATCGAAGTCGGACATTATTTTCGACCTGACGGAGAGGCGGACGGTTATCAAAGGCCGTCAAATCAGCATTAAGTACAAAGAAACCGCGAACAATCGTATTCTCTGCATACTGGACGACATCACTCTGGAACTGGAAGTGGCGGAAAAAAATTGCAGAGAATCTGAAACACAGATGCGGATTTTACGGGCCATTCATAATAAGCATTTTTTCGCCCAGTATTTGGAATCTGCGGACTCCTTATTTGAAAATCTGGAGGTTTACGCGGAGAATCATCCCGTCGATGAAGAAATGAAAGCGATTATGAGAGAAATCCATACCTTTAAAGGTGACGCGGGTTTCTTCGGTTTTGGGGAAACGCAAAACATTGCCCACGAATCCGAAACGCTGATAAGCGACAGCGTTCATTTATCTATGGATTTATCCTATAAGGAAATATTAATCCAACTGCGGAAGGCTTATTTAAAAGAATTAAAAACAATTACCGATACCATGGGAGAAAACTGGCTGGATGAATCAGGCGGAGTTATCCTTCCCCGTGAGGATTTTAAGAAGCTGTCGCTGTACCTTAAGAAAAAAGATCCCGATGATAAAAAACTGCTGTTCTATCTCGATTCGTTCCGAAAAATATCGTTGTCGGAACTTTTTTCACGACTTCCGTTCGCCGCGTCGGTGGCTGCCGAACGGTTGGGTAAAAAAATCAAACCGATGAGCATCATCGGCGGGACGCTGAGGATTGTACCGGATCGATATTTACCGCTGGTCGAAGCATGTCTTCATATCGTCAATAACATGGTCGATCACGGAATTGAGTATCCCTACGAAAGAGAAGCTCTTCAGAACCCCCCCGAAGGGAACATCGAACTCATCATTACCATTGAGAAATCGTTGCTGGTTTTGGAATTCAGCGACGACGGAAGAGGACTGAATCCAAGGATTATCGAGCATACCGCAAAACGTAAGGGGCTTATCGACGAGAATAGAAAAATGCAGAACGCGGAACTGTTCAATATTATTTTTAAAGACGGTTTTACGACGCGGGATGAAGCGTCGATGACATCAGGGCGGGGCATCGGTCTCGCCGCGGTTAAGAAGGTTGTGACTTCATTGAACGGAACTATTGAAGTTCGCTCAAAACTGGGGAAAGGCACCACATTCGAAATTGCCATTCCGATGACGACGAATAAGAAATCCAGTCAGCATAAGGAGAATACATGAAAGCACAATATGCCAATCCGTTTATCACGGCGGCGGTAAAAACGTTTAAACAAGAGCTTGGAGTCGATTTGGCTCGAAATTCCATGAATGTGAAGAGTTCTCCGGTTCCTTCGAAGGCTCTTTCCATCATCATCGGTGTAACCGGGCTCGTGAAGGGACAAGTCGTTTATTCCATGGATGAGAACGTCGCCCTCTCGGTAGCCAAGGCCATGCTTCCCGATCGATTGCCGGTCGAATTGAAGAAACATACCAACAGCGCGGTTTCGGAATTGGCTAACATCATAACCGGGCAGGCAAGTATCATACTTGCCGGAGAAACCGAACGGATTGATATTACGCCTCCGGCGGTGTTCAGCGGCGGGTCGTCGTTTATTGATTTTCTAACCATCCAAACGATATGTCTTTCCTTTCTTTCCGAAATCGGTTCGTTTGAAATCAATATCGCGCTCACGGAGGAGACCCTATGAAAAGAGGATTGATTGTCGATGATGCCGCGGTAATGAGAATGCGCTTACGCGACATCCTTTCTTCAAGATATATGATTGTTTCCGAAGCCGAGAACGGACGACAGGCTATAGAACGTTACAGACAATACAAGCCGGATTTCGTCACAATGGATATCTCAATGGCCGAAATGAACGGCATGGAAGCCCTCAAAGGCCTGCTCGCCGAATTCCCGGATGCCAAAATCGTCATGGTGAGTGCCGTAGGACAAAAGGCTCAAGTCTTCGAGGCTCTCAGCTGCGGAGCCAAGGACTTTATTATCAAACCTTTCGAGGTGGAAAGGGTTCTCATAGCGATAGACAGATTGTTCGGATGATTTCCCGACGGAAGGATTCTTTGAAGTAAAAAGTCTGCATTGGTATACTCTTTTTACAGTAGCTCTCCGCTTCCGGACTGCAAGAGCGAAGAATTCGAAAAAAGGGGTTGTCCCGGTTGTGTGGAAGAATAAGCAGTCGGCTTCCGGCGATTCACTGATTAATGTGGATCTCCGCGCATGGCGGGCCAAAATCAGCGACGCTGTTTTCTTTTTCTTTACCACAATAGGTCTTGTTACCGGCATCCCCAGTGTGATTCATTCCCTCCGCGAGGGTTTTTACGGCCTTGCTGCCGCGACGGTCGTTATTTACGTAATATGCGTTTTCCTTACCCTGGTTAGGCGTATTCCTTACGCGGTTCGGGCCGTTTTCGGAGCGCTCATTTTTTTTTCGATCGGCGTGATTCTTCTGGCGCAGGTCGGTCCCCGAGGCGTCGGCTATGTCTGGCTTTTCTCCGCGCCGATTCTGGTTTCTCTGCTTCTCGGAAATCGCGCCGGAGCGGCGGCGGCCGGGCTGACCGCGGTCATTTTGTCGGTTTTCTATCTGCTCTTGAGAAGAGGAACTCCGGCTTGGGGGCCGCATTACGGAATCGATGCGGCATCATGGCTGGTGACTTCCATCAACATCGTGCTTCTCGACGCCGTTCTCCTTCTCTGCCTCGGAATCCTTACCAGGGGATTTCGATCGCTGATTATCCGGTCGATCGAGACACGGAACGCGTCGATTGTCGGACTCGCCAAACTCGCCGAGCACCGCGACAAAGATACCGGCGACCACCTGATGCGCATTCAGAACTACGTGGTGCTGCTTGCAAGAGCTCTCGCCGAGAAACCCTCATACCGTAAGTACATTACCGAAGACTACATCGAGGATCTTAAGATTTCGTCGATACTGCATGATATCGGTAAGGTCGGGATACTCGATGCGATCCTTTTAAAGCCCGGTCCCCTTACGGATACCGAGTTTTCGGCCATCAAAAAACATCCCGTTATCGGTGTTGATGTAATCAAGGAAATTGAAAAGGGTATTAAGGGTGTTTCCCTTTACACCTTGGGAAAGGAAATCGCGCTTTCTCATCATGAAAGGTGGGACGGAACCGGATACCCGAACGGACTTGCGGGGAACGAAATTCCCTTATCCGCGAGAATCGCCGCGCTGGCGGATGTGTATGACGCACTGACGTCGAAGCGGGTTTACAAGGATTCCATCCCGCATCTTGAGGCCGTACGAATGATAGCTGCCGGGCGGGGAACTCAATTCGATCCGGAAATTGTCGACGTGTTCCTGCGTGTCGCCGATGAATTCTCCGCGGAATCGACTCCGTATTCCGGTCACTGATCGGCATCAAGCATATCGGTCAGATTCTCGCCGAGATTATCGATATTCCGTTCGACACTGAGCGCCTTGTCGCCGTAGAGGTCTTTATCGACAAACTTAAGAATCGTATCCGAATCGGTTCCGCTTCCCACGTGAATGCCGATGCTCAAACCGATTGAGATTGCTGATTTTTCGTTATGTTTATCAAGCCGCCGTCGAATGCGGCCCTTTGCATGCTGAGCGCCTTCTTCTGAGATTCCGGGCATGATGACGATGAACTCATCACCTCCGTACCGGCACACGACATCGGTTTTTCTCAGTCCTTGCTGAAGAATGGAACCGACATCTTTGAGAACCTCATCTCCGGCCACATGGCCGTACGTGTCGTTAATCCCTTTGAATCCGTCAACATCAATCATCATGATCGCCAGATTCTCTCCGCTGCGTTTCGACCGTTCAATTTCACGATCCAGAAATTGTTGGAACGCTCTCCGGTTGTAAAGGCCGGTAAGGGCATCGATACTCGCTATCCGCTTCAGAGCACGGACATAATACGCCTTTTCGATGGCGATCGCGGCGAAGTCGGCTATGGTTCGCAGGATGCTCAATTCGAACATGTCGAACGGCATTCCGTCGAGTTTATTAATCAGTTCGATCACACCGAAGACTTTGCTGCCGCTCTTGAGCGGTACGCCGATAATCGATTTGGTTTCAAACTGAGTCAGTTCATCCATGCTGGAATCGAAACGTTTGTCTTTCGATACGTCTTCGATGATAAGAGCTTCGCCGTTTTCCGCAATCCATCCGGCCACTCCATGCCCTTTCGGAAGAATGCGTCCTTCGAGTTCTTCCACGCCGCTTCCGATAACGATTGCAAATCGTAATTCTCCGGTTGACGGGATTCGAAGAAGCAGCGACCAGTATGCGGGCGCGAAAACCTCACCGATCTGCTTCATAACTTCCGAGAGTGTTTCTTTAAGAGTGGAAGCGGTTGAGATTGCTTTACCAACGTTGGTGAAGAATGAGAGTTTAACCAGTTCTTCGCTGTCTGACATAAGCTGCCTCTACCGAATATTAATGCTGAAGCGGTCCTTTGGAATGTTATGACGGTTTCCGATTGTTCTCAAACAAATACGCAATTTTTTTTGTTTCGTCGGCCCCGAAAATCCCATTCTCAAAGGATTCTTTTCAAACCGCCCGCCGCGGCGGCCGCTGATTTCGGGTATTTACCCGGCGGCAAGAGTAATATGGTATAAAATCTCTTGCAATATCACCTTAATCGAAGAATCGGTTATTCGGCTTTATTCACAGGAATTTTAAAGAGCATGCCGAAGGATGGTCGGTATAATATCTTGATGAACGATGTGAAAAACGTTCAAGCTCTTTTCCATGAAATTGCTGAGAAGAAGATTTGTTAGGCAGTGAATAAACCAATTGATGCCGAATGGTATATCTTATCTTCATGAGGTTTCTTGCAGAGTATGAACAGCGATGATTTTGTTTCGGAAGAAGAGCTTGTTTCACTGGATTTCTCATCCGACGACTTAGTCGGCAGGCAATACGAAAAATGTCGATTTAAATCCTGTACTTTTCAGGAAACGGACCTTCGTTCCACGGTTTTTGATGCCTGTTCCTTTTTACAGTGTAGTTTTATCTTGCCGAAAGTGAACGGTCTTGTTTTACGTAATGCCGTTTTTAAAGATTCACGGCTTATAGGAATACCGTTCGGAGAATGCAATCAATTCGGATTCAACCCTGAGTTCTCAGATTGTCTGATGGACAGCTGCGTATTTGTCGATCTCAAGATGATAAAAAAGAATATGCCGAATAATCATTTTCGAAATTCGGACTTTATGAATTGTGATTTTCGGGAGGTCTCTTTCAACGGCTCTCGTTTCGAGAATACCCAGTTTGAGAATTGTGATCTTCGGGATGCCGATTTTCGAGAGGCCCGGGATTACCGTATCAATCCGGAAGGGAACAGAGTGAAGGGCAGCCGGCATTGTCTGCCGGGTGCTTTATCGTTTCTTCCTTTTCTCGGGATTGAATTGGAAATCTAATCGCCGCCGTATCGGCGGAACAACTGGAAAAAAAGCACTGCTTTCGTCACAATCTGCCAATGACGTCCGCTTTTCCTTTGCAGTCCCGACCTTATACCAAGCAGCCGATCAGTTTGGCCCCGATGATTGATAAAACCAATAGAGACTGGCGCTGGGTTATGCGGCGTATCACAAAGCGATCTCTGCTCTACACGGAAATGATTGCGGCCCCGGCGGTATTGAGGGGAGATCGGAAGCGAATTCTTTCTTTCGATTCTTCGGAGAAGCCGCTGGTCCTGCAGCTCGGCTGGGACGAAGCGGAGGATTTGGCCGAAGTTTGCCGAATCGCGGAGGATTATGGCTACGACGAAATCAATCTGAATTGCGGCTGTCCCAGCGACAAGGTGC
Organism: Spirochaetia bacterium; assembly: GCA_963666985.2. Lineage (GTDB taxonomy): Bacteria > Spirochaetota > Spirochaetia > DSM-2461 > DSM-2461 > UBA2779. The sequence goes on from CAXXIA010000001.1 coordinate 279,705, forward strand.
AGCGCCATGACTTCGGCGCCTGCCTGATGGCCAGACCGGATCATGTGGCCCGGCTTATCGAAGCCATGTCGGGTGCCACGAGTCTGCCGATAACGGTTAAGAACAGAATCGGCATCAGATCGAAAAAAACCGGATTGAGTCTGGAAGCTTACGGGGATTTAAAGAATTTTACGCGAATCGTGGCCGGCGCCGGCTGCGGAAAATTCATCGTTCATGCGCGTATCGCGGTTTTGGAGGGATTAAGTCCGCGGGAAAATCGAGATGTTCCCCCGCTGAGGTATGACGATGTTTTTCGGCTGAAACGGGATTTTCCAGACCTTTTCATCGAGATTAACGGAGGTTTCACGGAAGCCGAGGCTGTTGATGAAGCTTTGAAATCCGTGGATGCCGTTATGCTGGGCCGCATAGCTCTCGATAATCCCTGGATGCTTTCCGGAGCCGACAGCCGGTGGTTCGGAGATTCTTCGCGGCCTCCTTCCCGCCGTGAAGTACTTGAAGTGATTCTGCCTTATTTGGCCCGGCGAGCTTGTGAGGGAGCGTCCGCGGGAAATCTTATTCAGCCTCTTATGGGATTTTTTGCTGGAAAACGAGGCGCAAAAGCCTGGAAAAGAGCCTTAACGAAGATTCCGTCCGCCTCCCCGGCGTCGTTCGAGTCCTTGCTTAGGAACGCTCTCGGTATGATGGACGGTGAGGTTCTGGATATTCGATAACGGCCGTTCTTATATCCTAAGACATATAATTTGCGCGGATGATTATGAAGACCTAATCTTTATTGAGAGGTGTTCATGAAAATTCTCCATTTGGAAATGAGTCGTTTTTTCAGCAGAGTCATTCAAAGTGTGGCGGTTTCGGAATGTTTTGAATATAGAAACGAGCGGTCCATTGAGGATGGAATCGCGGCACTCGGCGAATGGGATTTTGATCTTATCATCACGGCTCATATTCTTGCGGACGGACGGGCCGAAGATTTTTTAAGAAAGCTGGCGGAATCGAAAAAGCACAAGGATCTTCCCGTTATCGTGGTCTCTTCGGACGATTCCATCGAATATCGAGAGACATTCTTTCGATTGGGAGTTGTGGATTATCTGCAGAAGAGCGATCTCGTACCGGAAAAAATCAGTCAGTACTTCAAGATTATTGCCCGAAACAGCGAGCTCCTTGAGGAATTGAAGAATTTTAAAATAGCGGTTCTTGACGACAGTAATTTCAGCTTAACGGTTATCAGAAATCTTTTTCGTTATTTTGGCTTAGAGAATACGTCTTACTTCAATTCTCCGAGGGCCATGCTCGATTCCGGAGAATACGATTTATACATCATCGATATGGTTATGCCCGAAATGTCCGGTGACGAATTGATTCTCGCCATTCGAAAATTGGGGAATTCGAGGGGAATCATCGTTGTTTCGGGGGTTTCGAATCGATTGTCCATAGCACATGCCCTTACCGTCGGCGCGGATGATTTTATAACCAAACCTTTCGACGGCCGTGATTTCATGGCTCGAGTGAAGGGTGTTGTAAGAAATATGGTTCTTATGCGGGAATTGGAGGAAAAAAGCAGGCTGATGGAAGAAGCGTCTCTCAGGGACAGCCTGACGAATTTGTGGAATCATGGTCATATTCATTTCATACTCGATTCGCATGTTCCTTCCGATGAAGCGAAATTATTGGCGGCGCTTCTCTTTGATTTGGATAATTTTAAGTCGATCAACGACCGTTTTGGTCATCCCGTCGGAGATAAGGTCCTCCTGGCGGCTACGAGAATTTTGTTGTCCGTCGTTGGTAAGAAAGGAGATGTGGGACGTTACGGCGGTGAGGAATTTCTCGTTATTCTTCCTTGTATCGGGTCCGAAGAAGGACGAAAAGTGGCGGAGGAAATACTGGAGAATTTTCGTAAGGAACAATTCGATATTCCCGAATTGAAGATGACCGCGAGCTGCGGAATGGCTCTGTATTCGGAAGTCGATAACGCCGAAGACTTGGTTGAGAAGGCGGACGAGCGGCTCTATAAAGCTAAAAAAACAGGCAAGGACCGGGTTGTCGACGCATAAGATTTGTCCTGAAGTGTTCTTGCCCGTCGATTCTTATGAGGCTATCATCTGGCCCATGTCGGGAACTATTCTGCCGGATGATTTAAATGGATATGCGGTTCATCTTATCGGTGTTAAAGGAACGGGAATGTGCGCTTTGGCCGAGTTCCTTACGGCGGCCGGAGCCGAAGTCTCCGGCTCCGATGTTGAAGAAGAATTCTATACGGATGTCATTCTCGCCGAACTGGGTGTGCCCGTTGTTTCCTTTAAAAAAGGTGTTCTTTCTCCCGAAACGCGACTGTGCGTCCGTTCCGCGGCATATGACGAATCGAATCCCGTTGTATCCGAAGCGATTGAGCGGGGCTTGCCGATTGCAACATATCCTGAGGTTTTGGGAGATCTTTCGAAACGCTGTGATTCTTCGGCGGTGGCGGGAGTTCACGGGAAAACGACGACGACCGCTCTGACGGGAACCCTGCTGCGGTCACTCAATTTGCCCGCGAAGGTGATCGTCGGCAGTGCCGTTTCCGGTTTCGGCGGCCGCTCGTTCTGGAGCGGCGGTGATGATTATTTAGTGGCGGAAACCTGCGAATACCGGCGGCATTTTCTGAATTTTCGTCCGCGCCGCATTGTGTTGACCAGCGTGGAAAGCGATCATCAGGATTTTTATCCCGATTACAATTCCATCAGAGATGCTTTTATTGATTTTGTTTTATCGCTGCCCGAAGGCGGGGAGCTGATTTATTGCAGCGATGATAAAGGTGCTTGTGAGGTTGCGGAGTTTGTTGAAGGAAAAAGATCCGATATCCGCTTTATTCCTTATGGTGAAAGCGCTTCCGGGCCGTGGAAAGTAACGTATGAGCCTCCGAAGGCGGGACGGAACGGATTCGGAGTGGACGGCTATGAGGGGATTTTCGAATTGGCTGTTCCCGGGAAGCATCTCGCTCTGGATGCGGCGGCGGCTTTGGCTTTGGCCGAATCGATTCGGATCGATTTTGAAGGCCGTCAAATCGAGGCGAATGCAGGCGATGCGGATCGTATGGACTTCAGTTCCGAAGCCGCAGACGGCGCTATAGAAAAAAAGTTCGAAGATGATGCGGATACTAATGATGTCAATCGGAAAAAACGGTTTCAACTGATCGTCGAAGCATTCGCGGGATTTCGGGGCAGCAGGCGGCGGAGTGAAATTATCGGCGATGCCGGCGGTGTGCTGGTAATGGATGATTACGCTCATCATCCCACCGCCGTTTCTGCGACTCTGGCGGGTTTGAAGGCCTTTCATCCGGATCGGCGTCTTATCGTGGATTTCATGCCCCATACATACAGCAGAACCGCGGCCCTTTTAGATGATTTTATATCTTGTTTCGACGATGCCGACATTCTGGTTCTGCATCCGATTTACGCATCGGCAAGAGAAGCTTACGGCGGCGGTATTACCGGTAAGGATCTTTTCGAGAGCACAAAAAAACGCAGAGGGGAGAAAACGACCGTGTATTGCGAAACACTGGATGAGGCCGAGGTGTTTTGTAGCTCCCGGCTGCGTTCGGGCGATCTTTTCTTAACGCTGGGAGCCGGAAACAATCGGCCTTTGGGCCGCCGTATTCTGGATGCACTGCGGCAAAAACAAGGTGGAAACTTATGATGAACAGTATGACCGGTTTCGGGAGCGCCGAAGGGGATGGAGCCGGGGTGCATTTCGCGGTGGAAATGAAGTCCCTGAATACACGATATTTGGATTTGATTATTTCTCTGCCTTCCTCCCTGACAAGTTTGGAAGGGCGCGTTCGGGAAGTTCTGCAGCGCATCTTTTCCCGCGGAAGGATTGAAGTGAATGTTCGCGCCCGTGATATCGAAGAACAGCTTTCCGTCGCGGTGGATGCCGAGGCTGCTGCGGCGTGGAAGGGCGCTTTGGAAGAACTGGCCGGAATCCTGGACGGAACTCAGGGTGTTACTCTGGATATGCTGATGAAACAGGAAGGTGTTCTCAAAGTAGAGCGGGTACGGGACACCGAAGCTTATTGGAAGGTTTTGGAGCCGCTTTTACTTTTTACCGGCGAACAGGTGAACGCGGACCGTGCGCGGGAAGGCGCGGAATTGGCTCTGGATATTGAATCGCAGCTGCAAGCAATGGAGCGCAGCCTCTCTTTCGTAGCCGATTCGGCTCCCGAGATGAGGCGGGAAATAGAAGAATCGTTTAAATCGAGGTTTGCCGAGATTCTCGGAGACGATGTGGGCGAACAGCGCATCCTTCTGGAAACCGCGGCGTGGATTGCCAAGACGGATATTAACGAGGAAATAGTCAGACTTGAAACGCATATCGGTGCGTTTCGAGATGAGGTGTCCTCGGAAGGTTCCAAGGGAAAGAAACTTGATTTTCTTGCTCAGGAAATGGGACGGGAGATTAATACGATAGGCTCCAAGAGTCCCAGAGCTGATATCAGCCGGGAAGTCGTGGCCATGAAAGATGCCTTGGAAAAGGTGAGGGAGCAGCTCCGTAATGTCGAATAATCTCAAAACACGCCGCAGCGGCGCTGACGGGATACGCATCGCCATTTCCGGCAAGAGCGGATGCGGGAATACCACGGTGAGCCGTATGCTGGCCGAACGTCTGGGCCTTAATTTCGTGAATTATACCTTCCGCAGCATTGCCGAGGAGGATGGAATCCCCTTTGAGGATGTATGCCGTCGGGCCGAGATGTCCGATGATGATGATTTGAGGGTGGATCGGGTTCAGGTGGAATTGGCACGCAGGGAGCCCTGTGTTCTGGGATCACGATTGGCCGTCTGGATGCTGAAAGAGGCCGATTTGAAGGTTTTTCTTTCGGGTTCTCTTGAAAACCGGTCCGCTCGTATTACCAATCGGGAGGGCGGCTCCCATGAAGATCAGCTGGCCGCCACGAAAGCGCGGGACAAACGGGATCACGACAGATACGAAAGACTCTATGAAATCGATAATGATGATTTTTCACTGGTTGATTTGGTGGTGAATACCGACAGGCTGGACGCCCAGCAGGTAACGGCAATCATCGAGGCGGCGGCACGAAGCGTGATGGAGAAAACGGACGGCGGCTGATTTCTCAGGCTAACGTATGAGCGTCCATATTCCGCTATTTCATCAATCCCGATCGGCGGCGTTGAAAACGATGATCAGTCGGCCAATTCCCATCCGCGGGCGGCCGCACGGTAGAGATCGCCGGAGGTTATCCTTCCTTCGGGTGTCGGGCCCAAGGACTGAATGCGCATCCCTGAATTTAAAGATCGGTCCGATGGATTCGGCGGATACATTTGGGCGAAGATAATGCCGCTGATGTAGTCGAAATGAACATATTTGACAAGTCCGTCCTCGTCCACCGATACGGCCATTCCGATATGGGTGAGTTCGTCGTCCGCGACTCCGTTCCCGTTCTTATCATAAGAGTTGTCCCAGAAGAGAATATCGCCGGGAGCCGGTTCCTCGGGGCGATAAAGGAGTTCTTCGTCTTCCATACATTGATAGATTCTGGCGACTCCGTTCCCGGTGTAGCGCGGATAACAGGACTGGAGGTCGATACCGGCGCGCCAGTAGAGGGCCGATATAACACCGCTGCAGTCCATTTTGAATTTTTTTCCGTTGTTTGAGACATTCGAACGTCCTTCGGCCCAATGAGCCGCGTCAATCAGTGCCTCTTGGGTTGATGTTATGCCGAGGGCTTTTTCCGCGCGTTTATCGGAGGATTCGGAGGATTCCTGATACGTGGCGCAGGAAGATATGATCATTAAGAAAGCCGCGGCGGCGAGAAGGGCCTTGTTCGCTTTCTTCGACCGTTCATTCATATTGAAACAGTAGCGCCTGAATCATCCGATCGCAATATAATGGAACATAATAATGGGACATGATTATTTCGAGAGAAGAATCCTTGATGCTTTAAGATTCGCCGCGCCGGAAATTCTTCAGACGCGCCTTTCCTCCATGGCGGATCGGGATTTGGCCGTTGCCCTGGATGTTTTGGTTCCGGAAGACAGAGCTGCCGTTCTTTCCCGGCTGCCGGCGGCGAAGGCTGCTCGCGTCGGAGAGGAGCGGGACTATATGCAACGTCTATTCGTAAGCGATTCTCATCGTCGGATTATGGCCGAACGGCTGGCCGATGTGATGGAAGGTAAAGGGTCGAGAAGGGGCGGAACGTGGATTGCTCCCGGCGAAGGGCGGGGATCGTAAGATTCTCCCGGTATCGTCACGAGCTCTCGCGGAGTTCCGGTTGAAATCCATATATATGACCGCTGCCGCGGATGAACCGGTGCGGCAGTGATTTTAAATTATTCCTTATATAAGCCGAAAACACGGAACGATTTGCATCATAGCCGCTCCATCACCTCTTCGTTATACTTCCCGACATGCAGAACATCCTTTTCGGTCTCGTTACGGTAGGACCTATTTTTCTCATCATAGCCATCGGTGTTATCGTCAGGCGGGTCGGACTCGTCGATGCCGATCTGGCGGGCCGATTGTCACGGCTTGTTTTTTATCTGTACCTTCCGGCGCTTATCCTCAAAACGATGATAGGAACGGATTTCATCGCTTTAATGTCCTGGAGGATTTTCGCGGCGACCTTGGGAACCCTTTTGGTCGGCTTTTTTCTGGCCTGGGCTGCGGCATGGGCGGCGGGGGCCGACCGTGATACGCGGGCTTTCTTTTCTTCAGGTTCCACATGGGGCAACGTGGCGATTATCGGTTTTGCGCTTGGCGAAGCGCTTTACGGAGAAGAAGGATTGGCACGGGCGGCAATTTATGCGGCGCTGGTTCTTCCCATGCATCTGATTATCGGGATTTTAGCCTTGGAAAAGCGTTCGTCCGAGACGAAAAGAGATATGTCCGGTGAGAAAGCGCCGAATGCGGCAATAGTGTTTCTCCGGCGTTTGGTTCGGAATCCCATTATCCTGGCCGCGGTCGGCGGATTCGCCTTAAGTTTTTTATCCTCCGGCATTCCCTCGATAGCCATGGATATCCTGGATCTTTTGGGACGGGCCAGTCTTCCTCTGGCTCTGGTTTCCATCGGCGCCAGTCTTGAAATCACAAAGGATACAAGGGGATTGGCCGAACCTCTGGGAGCGGTATGCGTGAAACTTATCCTCATGCCTCTAACGGCTTTGGCTTTTACGAAACTTCTCGGCATGAGTGATGAATGGGTTGGAACGCTTGTTATCGGATTTTCCTGCCCGACGGCGATTGCTTTTTTCGTTGTTTCACGCGGTCTCGGACACGATGCGTCCCGCGGTGCGGCCATTGTAACGGCCACGACTTTGGGATCGGCGTTTACGGCGGGAATTGCCGCGGTGCTTTTGAGAAGCTTCGGACTGGCTTAGGATAGGCAATTGCGGTCGATTCGAAAAACTGCCGTTCTGCGGACGCTTAAGATAAGGTACGGTTCGGCCGCTGAGTACCGGGACGCCGGTTGGATCTTGGGTATAATTCTGTTATGAAGCGCTTTCGTTCTTCCGGATTTTTTCTTTTTGGGGATTCGTCCGGAATGTTCCCGGCCGCAGCGATTGCGGCGGGGCTCGCCGCTGCCGTCCTTTCCTTGGTACCGGGGCCGTTATTCGCACAAGATGGCATTGTCTTTGATGCGGTACCGCCGGGAGAACGATGGACAGTTACAACGCGCTGGGACTATAGGATTCGTATCGACGGACGGTATAAAGGCCATGCCGACAGGGAATTTCGCGAAGTATACTTCCGTTCTGAAGAAGTTCCGGGCGGATGGAGGATTAATGGCGAAGTTCGTGTCCTTGGTAATGCGAAGAAGGATGGATTACCGATTGCGGCTCGTCTTGACGATCGGGAAAACATTGATTTCGTTCTTACGGACAACGGTTCCGTTATCGAAGCGGATAACGGATATCCTTGGCTCAGAGGGTTCCCGACTTTCCCGGACAAAGAACTGGAAGAAGGGGATGAATGGGAAGCTCCTTTGGATATTCTTGTAATCGGCCCCGAAGGAGAAAAAGCCGTTCTGCCTCAAACGGCCTCCTACCGATTCATGGGAAGAGGTTCCCACATGGGGAAGGATGCTTATTTTATCGAAGCCCAATGGGCCGTTCGGTATCGGGGGGGAAATCCTGAAATCAACGAATTTCTTGAAGAACTTGAGGGTTCCCATAGGGTGAACCTTATCCTCGATGCGCGGACCCGCTCCCCCGTAATGGCTCGTGATCTTTTAAGTGAAACTTGGCACTGGGCTGATTCGCGTGTGGAGGAACGCGAAGGATTCGCGCTGATTTTTTGGGATGGTGTACCGCCTCTGGAAACCGACCTCATCGTTAAGGAAATTGAAGATCATTTCCCCGGAGATGAGTCCGATGAGAATATCGTTATTGAGAGAACGGCGCGCGGATTATCCGTAACTCTGAGAAATTTGCATTTTCAGCCGGATACCGCCGTTATTGTTTCCGAGGATTCCGTGTTGCTGGATGAATTGGCCGGGATTCTTGAGGCAATACCGGAAAGAACCGTTATGGTCAGGGGACATACGGCTGATGTCGGCAGACCGGGCGAGCAATATTCCCTCTCCGAGAAGCGGGCGAAGCATGTGGCCGACGAACTCAATCGGCGGGGAGTTGATCCTCGAAGGCTTATCTATGAAGGCGTGGGCGCCGATGAGCCTGTCGGCGACAACGGAACCGAAGAAGGGCGAATCCGCAACAGGCGCGTCGAGCTGTTCATTCTCGAAGACTGATTCCTTAAGAATATGAGCTTAAGCGGGGCGATATTGAGTGAAATGATTAACAGCGGACCTTTATGTCCGCTGTTGCTGTATTAGGATTTGGCCGCGACAGGAAAAACGCGGTTTTATTACTTTTTTAACCGATTGCGGCGGGAGGCCATGGCGATGGCACGGTCCATTGCCTGATTCTTGGATCTATAAGCTTTATAGTCTTTATCGTTCAGCGTAATAATGAAATTTTCATTGGGTTTCCCGGTATCGTCGCTGAACCATTCCCTGATGACTTTCACACCGTTTTCAAATTCTTTCAGCAAATCTCTCATAGTTTTCTCCTGTATACACTCTATCGGCGATTTCTCTTAAAAAATGATTTTACGTTACTTTAGAGGATGTATTTCCGTTTTTTGGGTTAGGTTTAAGCCGATTTTTTCAGATTATGATTTTCGATTCTTCTCTTTATTGTTTCTTCGGCCGTATATTTCGGTTGTTTTCCTGAGAGAGGCCGCTAAATTCGGATCGAATGAATCTGCGGAAGCTCTCCAGGTCCAGTTTCCGCCCAGCGTTCCGGGCGTGTTGAATCGCGCTTCACTTCCCAGTCCCAGGATGTCCTGAAACGGTGTAATCGCCACATCGGCTACGGAGGCCAAAGCCGCCCTGATTAGGGCCCGAGCAACTTCTTTCCCCTTTACTCTTTTTTTGAGGCCAAGGTAGTCCCGTGTTGTCCGCCTATCTGATTCCCGGGCGGAATTAAACCAGCCGACTGAGGTATCGTTGTCGTGTGTTCCCGTATAAACCAAGCAGTGGTTTCCGTAATTATGCGGTAGATAGTCATTCTCTTCGGATGAATCAAAAGCGAATTGGAGAACTTTCATCCCCGGAAAACCGCAGCCGGATATCAGTTCCACAACGTCTTCGGTAATAACGCCCAAATCTTCCGCGATGATAGGGACATCGCCCAACTGTTTTCGGACTTCGGCGAAAAGTTCTTTTCCCGGAGCCGGAATCCATTCTCCGTTTACCGCCGTTTTTTCTCCGTAAGGCACCGACCAATAAGCGGAAAAACCGCGAAAATGGTCGATTCTGAGGACATCGTAATGTTCCAGTTTGTCACGGAGAACGGAGATCCACCAGGAGAATCGATTTTTCTTCATTACGTTCCAGTTGTAAAGCGGATTGCCCCAGAGCTGGCCGGTTTCCGAGAAATAATCCGGCGGTACACCGGCAACTCGGAGAGGTTTCCTTTCTTCATCGAGCTGGAATAAATGAGGATTGGCCCAGCAGTCCGACGAATCGAATGAAATGAAGATCGGAAGATCGCCGATAATGCCTATTCCTTTATCCCCGGCCGCTTTCTTAACGGCTTCCCACTGACGGAAAAACAAAAATTGTGAAAATGAGTGGGAATCCGTTTCTTCCGCCGCCTCATTTGCAAGGCGGGCCAGAGCGTCGGAATCACGCAGGCGGTATTCTTCGTCCCAGAGGTTCCAGGGATTGCCTCCGTGACGGTCCTTGAGCACCATGAACAGAGCAAAATCATTCAGCCATGAAGAGGCGTGCTGTTTAAATTCGGAATACTCGGCTTTCAGCTCGGCCGGTCCGCCGCCTTTTTGGAAGCGCTGCCAGGCTTTATCAAGGGCTTTTTTCTTCAAGGGGATGAGAGAACCGAAATCAACATGCTTTTTCGGTAAGGCTTCAAAGGGTTTAAGATCGGTTTCATCGAGCAGGCGGAGTTCTTTCAGGTTTTCGAGACTGATGAGGTTCGGATTTCCCGCGAAGGCACTGAAACCCTGGTAGGGAGAATCACCATATCCTGTTGGAACGAGGGGACAAATTTGCCAATAACTTTGACCGGCATCGGCAAGCCAATCGAGAAACTTCAAAGCTTCATCGCCCAGTGAGCCGATGCCGTGTTTCCCCGGAAGAGCCGTCGGATGCAGGAGAACCCCGCTGGACCGTTCGAATCGTTTCATTCGGAAATCCTTTTGATGAGCTGAAGCGATTTTTGAAATGAAACCCTTCTAACTTGATTCTAAAGGGATTTCAGCCATCGGTTCCAAGCAATTTCATGAATTATGAAATTGCCTTAGCTCATCATAATTATATAGCTTAAGAGCGTGAAGCGTATGGAATGTTATTCATGAACAAACAAAAAGAGAACTTTCCGGGAAGATTTTGGGCGGCTCCGATGGCGGAATTCACGCATGCGGGTTTCAGGTGGTGGTGTGAGGAGTACGGCGGCGCAGATCTTTATTTTTCCGAGATGATCGGGGTGAGAGCCTTAAATTTCGGGAGTGCGTATCTATCGTGGTATACGGAGTCTCTCCCGGTGCCTGAGAAAACCGTTTTTCAGCTTTGGGGTGTTCATGTTGACGATTTTAAAAAGGCCGTAGGAAAGCTTTCCGAATTCCCCATACCCGGAATTGATGTGAACATGGGCTGCGGTGCTCCCCAAATCAGGATGAAAGGCGGCGGCATTACTCTGATGTCCGATGCCGACAGGGCTGCGAGGATTATTGAAACACTTGCCGAGGGACTTCCCGATAAGAGTGTCTCCGCGAAAATCCGAATTGGCGAGCATGAGGACGAAACAGCCCTTATTTCTTTCGCTAAAAGGCTGGAGAATGCCGGTGCAAGCTGGATTACCTTGAACCCCCGAACACGCCGGGATAAACATCATCGTCCCGCCAGATGGGAGTTTGTCCGTTTGCTCAAGGAAAATCTTCGAATTCCCGTTGTTGGAAACGGAGATATTCATGATTGGGAAAGCTTTCAAAGACGCCGGGACCAATCCGGTGCCGATGCGTTTATGATCGGCAGGGCCGCCGTGAAAAAACCGTGGATTTTTGAATATCTCCGGAACAAAGAATCAATTCCTCCGGGTTGTTCGAACACTCATGTTCGGCATATCAACCTTCCGGCCATGGCTTTCTCGGCATTGGACGGTATCGAAAAATGGCAGCCCCCGGAATTCCAAATCGGTCGGGCCGGGAAATTCTTTTCGATATGGACCGGGCAGTTGATATTCGGTCATCGGCTTCATTCCGCGCTTTGTTCTCTTAAGTCTCTTGAATCGATGAGGAACGAGTTGGACGCCTATTTTCAGAGAAATCCTGAAGAGGCCGTTTTAAAGATTCGGTAGGGCGCTAATCTCGTTCACTCTCCACGCTTAAGAGATTCGTTTCCTCCGGACGAACAAAAACGTTCGGAGGGTATGACGGAACGGTTCGAAAGCATCGAATCAGGAGTCATAATTCGGATCGTTCCTATCGATCCGTATACCCGAATTGCGTCTCGGATCACGCGGTATTTCTCATGTTTCTGCGTCCATTACAAAGATCCGCCCCAAAAGAGGCGTTCGGCTAATTATTAGTAGTAAATATATATTTACATACATATTAAATAAAAAATAATTTTATTATTTAATATCGATAAAATATGATATATATCTAATAATATAAGAAAACGATCAAAGATCGTGGGAGATTACAGAAAGAGGAGGTGGCGAATGGGAGATCAATCTCAGATGGCGGCCGAAGGCGGTATCCGGCGCAGTACCCGAACTCGGGAGAGGAAGAAAAAGAAGAATCAGATTCCCTTTGGGATCTTGGCGGTTCTGGTTGTCGTCGCCATCGGTATCATTCTTACGCATACATCCGGAACACGTGTTGCGTTCTTCTGGATGCTGGGCAATATTTTCGGTTTCGTGCTCCAGCGTTCCCGTTTTTGCTTTACGGCTTCGATGCGCGATCCCTACCTCACGGGAAGCACGAGTCTGACGAAAGCCGTTTTAACCGCGTTCGCCGTTACCACCATCGGTTTTGCCGCGATTAAGTACGGAGCTTTCGTTAAGGGTTTACCCATTCCCGGACAATCCTATGTGGTGCCTTTCGGCGTTCATACAATGGTCGGTGCTTTCATGTTCGGCATCGGCATGGTTATCGCCGGCGGATGCGCGTCGGGAACTCTGATGCGTGTGGGAGAGGGCTTCGGCATGCAGATTCTCTCGCTGTTTTTCTTCATCGTCGGTTCGCTGCTTGGCGCAGCGACATTCGGCTGGTGGAAGCTGACGTTCATCGTCAGGAGTCCGAAGGTGTTTCTGCCCGATGTTTTCGGATGGATCGGTGCCGTAGTGATTCAGCTGCTGATTATCGCCTTGCTCTGGATAGCGGCGGATAAATGGGCAAAACATAAAAATGCTTCGGGTGCGCATTAACTGAATAAGTTATTTATATAAGGAGATTTATATGAGTAAAGAAGTTGAATTGGACTGCATGGGCGAAGCCTGTCCCGTTCCTCTGATTAAAGCCGAGAAGGCTCTGGCCGACTTGGATGTCGGAGATATTCTCATCGTTCTGATCGATCACAGCTGTGCGATGAAGAATGTTCCCGAGTGGGCTCGTGAGCAGGGACACAATGTGGAACTTGAGGAAGTCGACGACGGCGAATGGGAAGTCGTCATTGAAAAGGTGAAATAGGTTTCCCCTCAAGTCATCGGATGCCGGGGGCGTCTCGGCGGTCCCGGCATCTCGAAGAATTTCCAACGCGTTCATTGAGGATATTATGAAGAGATTTTTCGAAAATATAAAAACCAACGATTACTACAAGGCTTGGCTGAAGGACGCTTGGCCTTATTTAACCGGAGCGGTCCTTCTTTCGATTTTCCAGATTGTTTCATTGGCGGGAACGGGATCTCCTTGGGGGGTATCCGGAACATTGGCCGATTGGGGCGCTTGGCTTTATCAGCTTGTCGGCGGCTCCGTGGAAAAGTGGTACTATTTTTCTTCGGAAGCCGTTCAGGCGAAATTGGCGGCCGGTCCCTTATCCGATCCGGGGACTCTGCGCAATCTCGGCATCATAACAGGAGCCTTATCCGCGACTCTTATCGCCAGCGGCTTTAAATTCAAAAAGATCAAATCCTGGAAACAAGTTGCGGCGGCTGTGCTCGGCGGTCTTCTCATGGGATACGGAGCCCGTATCGCCTTCGGATGCAACATCGGAGCATTGTTCAGCGGGATTTCTTCCATGTCCGTATCCGGTTGGGTTTACGCGCTTTTTATGTTCCCCGGAGCCGTCGTAGGCAGCAAATTGCTGGTTAAGTATTTCATGTAACGGGGAATAGAATATGAGAGAGAAAACAAGAGAACGATACGACGTTGTTATTATCGGTGGCGGCGCGGCCGGTCTTACCGCCGGAATTTACTGCGGCAGGGCCCGCCTTAATACTTTGCTTATTGAAAAAGCCCTTATCGGCGGTTTGGCTACGTATACCAGCGAAATTGAAAATTATTCCGGATTTCCTGGTGGGGCTTCCGGTCTCGATTTGATGAATCTTTTCAAAGATCAAGCTAAGAAATTCAATGTCCGTATTAAAGGAACGGATGTGAAAGAAGTGAATTTCGAGAGTGAATGGAAAGAAGTTCATACCTTCCGAAACATATTCGAAGCGAGAACAGTCATTATTGCATCCGGTGGCAGACCTCGGGTGACCGGCGGCATTGATGAAGAAAAATACCTTTTCGATAAAGGCATCAGTTTCTGCGCAACCTGCGACGCCGCAGCCAATGAAGGCAAGACGGTCATGATTATCGGTTCCGGGGATGCGGCTATAGAAGAGGGAATCTTCTTAACGAAATTTGCCAAGGAAGTGATTGTCAGCGTTATTCACGACGAGGGCAAGATGGATTGTAACGAGATTGCCCGTGAGCAGGCGCTGAATAATCCGAAAATGAGTTTCGCCTGGAACACCATGGTTCATTCCTTTAAAGGGGATGGCCATCTGAATACGGTCGTACTGAAAAACTTGAAGACAGGCGAGCTTCAGGATTATCCGGTCGATACATGTTTTGAATTCATCGGCTATATCCCCAATACGGAAATCTTTAAAGATATTCTGGATCTTTCAAAGCAGGGCTACATCATCACGAATGAATTGATGGAAACCAAAATCCCCGGAGTATTCGCCGCCGGAGATGTCCGGGAAAAATGGCTTAAACAGGTTGCGACCGCCGTGGGCGATGGAGCCATCGCCGGAGTGGGCGCCGAGAAATATATCGCCGATTCCGAAATTTTCGAGAACCAGATCATGCAGGCCGAAAAGCCCGGATTCATCTACGTTTATTCCGCCATCGACGATCCCAGCCGCGAACTGCTTCCCATGATGACGGAGATTGAACAGTCTTACGGAGGCAAAGTGAAGCTCAGCGTTATTGATCTTTATAAGGGCAAGAAACTCTGCGACAGACTGGCCTGCGACGCGGAACCCATGACGATGTTTTACACGCTGAATGGTGAACTTGCGGCCACTGAGACCGAATGTGACAGACCGCATATTGAGGCCAGGCTCAATAAGCTTTTGGAAGAAGCCTAGGAGGTTGGATATGAAAAAAGCGATCTTTATACTCTCCGCCGCCGCCGTTCTTCTGTTAATGAGCTGCGCTCCCCCTCCCGGGGGCGGGAAAGGGACTGAAATCATAAGCGCGCAGCAGGCTCTGACGCTTTTAAAGAGCGGTAATGTCGTTCTTGTAGATGCGGATACGGGAGTGAATTATAAGAAGCGTCACGTGGAGGGTGCCGTTAATATTCCAAGGCCCGCCATCGTCGTCAATAATCCCGTACCGAATATGCTGGCTCCCGCCGATCAAATTGAGCGTGTTCTGAGTGCCGCGGGAATAGGCAATGATACGTTGATTCTCGCCTACGACGATAACAAAAATATGGATTCGGCTCGATTATGGTTTACCGTGAAAGTTTACGGACATGACAAGGTTAAGGTTGTTTCAGGAGGTTTTACAGCGTTAACCGAAGCCGGCGCGGCGGTTACTTCCGCGATTCCGGAAGTCGCTCCCGCGTCTTTTTCAGCCGGCCCTCTTCGTGAAGATATGCTGATCAGCGGAAAAGAAATTCGGAAGCGAGTGGAAAATCCCCCCGGGAAATATGTCTTAATTGATACACGCAGCCTTCAGGAATACAACGAGGGCACCATTCCCGGTGCGCTGCAGCTGGATTTCAGCGGGAATAATTTTTCGGACGGTACTTACAAGCCGGTTAATCAAATTCGAATACGCTATCTCGAAGAAAAAATCGATTACGACGATGAAATAGACATGTTCTGCAAAACTTCGATTCGCGGAGCCCAGACCTATCTTGCATTGTATAACGCCGGTTATCGAAACTTAAAATTGTATGACGGGGCATGGGTTGAATGGGTCTCCAATCCCATGAATCCGGTTTTTATTCCCGAAGGAGCGGCATTGAAATTGGATGCCTCCGATCAATCATAGGAAATTAAAGGAGATTTATCATGAAGAGATTTCTGTTTCTTATCCCGGCACTTGTTGCCATCGCTTCGGTATCATTCGTGTCCTGCTCCAAAGAACAGCCGGCGGCAGAAGCTCCCAAAGCGGAAGCGGCGCCGTCCGCTCCCTCCGTTGATCCGGTTGAAGACGCCGCAAATGCTTATTTCGCGGATTTCCCGGGCGCCCGGATTATCAAAGAAGATGCTTTCCTTGAAAAAGTGAAGGCCGGGGAATCTATGACCATTCTGGATATCAGGAGCGCCAAGGATTACGAGACATCTCATGTCCGAGGAGCCGTGAATCTTCCCTGGGGGCCGGCCATCGCCGACAAACTTTCCTCGATTCCTCGGAGCGGACAAGTTTATGTCTATTGTTATACGGGGCAAACGGCCGGTCAGGCGGTTGCCGTTTTGAATGTCGCCGGAATCCCGGCTCAAAGCGTTCGTTACGGCTTTGTGCGCGGAATCGGCAAGGTCGAAGGCTATGAAGATGCCCTCACAAGCGATCCCGCCGAACTGACCGGATCATTTTCTGTTGATCCCGCCGTTCAAGCGGCTGTCGATGCCTATTTTGCCGATCTCGGAGAACCGCCGTTTAAAAACAACATCATCAGTGCATCCGATGCGGCCGCCGTTCTGGAAGCCGGTGAAGATGTGCAGTTCGTGGATGTTCGCAGCGCTGAAGATTATGCCGCCGGTCACATCGAAGGAGCCATGAACATTCCCTTTGGGAAAGGAATGCAGGAGTCGTTTGCAAATCTTCCGTCTGATAAGAAATTGATTGTTAACTGCTATAGCGGACAGACAGCCGGGCAGACCGTCGCGATTCTTAATCTTCTCGGTTACGATGCGGCCAGCATCAACAGCGGAATGGATACCCCCTTAACCGGTGATAAAGGCTGGGCTAATGAGGGATTTCCGCTCGTTAAGTAATCATCGATGACCTTTCGTTTTTGAGTTTTGGGGCTGTCTCATAAGAGGCGGCCCTTTTTCATGTCTGGAAGAATTCCCTTCTGAATTCAAGGGTGGTAGAATTCTTCATGGACACTAAAAAGAAGGCTACATTCAAAGATTACGAAATCAGCCAACAGATGCTCCTGCCTCCAAGTCTCGATGAACTGCTTCCCGCAAACCATATATCCCGCACAATCAACAACTTCATCGACACGATGGATACCAGTGAGCTCTTCAACGCCTATCCGGGAGGCGGTGCCAGCAGCTACCACCCGGTGATGATGCTGAAGGTTCTGGTGTTGGCCTACTCGAAACAGCTGTATTCCTGTCGTCAAATCGCAGACGCTCTTCGTGAGCAGATATGCTTCATGTGGATCAGTGGTAATAACCGTCCTGATTTCCACACGATAAACAGATTTCGTAACGGTCCATTGAAGAAGAGCATCGAGAAAATCTTTGCCTCAATGGCCAACAGCCTCATCGAGAGCGGACATGTCCAGATGGAGAACTACTTTCTCGACGGCACAAAAATCGAATCAGCAGCTAACAAATACACATGGGTATGGGGCCGGGCGACAGACAAGTTCCAGAAGCGCCTGGCCGGCAATATGGATGAGCTTTTCGAATACATCGACCGCATCAATGAAGAAGAGGATGAGAAGTACGGCGACCATGACCTTCCCCATGTGGATCCTCAAGGCAGGCCGATGTCGGAGATTCTCGAAGATGCGGTATCCAAGCTCAATGAAGAGCTGCGCAAGGATCGGGAGGAGCGAGAAAAGAAGGAGATTCAACGGAGATTGAATACCGCTAGCAAGGACTATCTCCCTCGTGCCAAAAAGTATGAGCAGCAGAAGAGAATCCTCGGCGACCGAAATAGTTACTCGAAAACAGACTATGATGCGACTTTCATGCGGATGAAAGAAGACTATATGAAAAATGGTCAGCTCAAGCCCGGGTACAACATCCAAATGGGTACTGAGAACCAGTTCATCCTCGGATATAGCATCCACCAGAGTCCCGGTGACTCCCTGACATTGCCGCTACATATGGAGAAACTGAAAAAGAATCTGAAACGCTATCCGAAAAGAATCATTGCTGATTCAGGATATGGTAGTGAAGAGAACTACCAGTGGTGTGAGGATCATGGTGTCGAGAAGTACATCAAGTTCAGCTACTTCCACAGGGAGCGGAAACGGAAGTTCAAGAAGCAGATTCATATGAAAGAGAACTGGGACTATCGTGCCTCTGATGATACATACCGGTGCCCCAAGGGTCGCCGATTCAAACACGAGGAGACCAGAATCTCGAAAACAGGTTCAGGATTTCCGACCACTGAAAAAAGGTATACAGGCCCTGGATGCCAAAGGTGTTCTCTCCGAATCCGGTGCTGCAAATACGGAGGCAAAGAGCGCATCCTGACGGTTCGTCCAAACCTGGAACGGCATAAGTCTGAAGTGCGCAAGTTGCTGACTTCAGAGGAAGGACTGAGAATGCGCTCTCTCAGGCCGATTGAAGTCGAATCTGTATTCGGAGATATCAAGACGAATATGGGATTTCGGAGATTCCGAACCAGGGGATTGAAGATGGTCAGTACTGAATGGGGACTGTTGAGTATGGCTCATAACATGAGGAAGCTACAGAAACGATAAGGGGATGGGAGGGAACCTCCCGTCTTCGGAGGTCAACCAAATTTTAAAAGGGGCTGTCTCAAACTAATGAGACAGCCCCTTTTTTGTTCGGTTTTGTGAAACGGATAGGGGCATCCCAACACTTTCCAAAGCCATGGCAATCCCTATTTTTATCTCTTCCCATGAAATGTCGAATGCCTTATCCGTATCGACCCGATGGACAATTACAAGATTTTTCTCGGGAAAAATGATGAGGGCGTGGACGCCGAGTCCGGTATGATAATAACCGGGACCAATGGGATTATCTGCCGGAATGATTCTCCAGAGATAACCGTAAGGATCTCCGTGCTGATCCGGGAGCGGTGTAACCGAGATGCTTTCCTGAATCCATTGAGCGGGAACAATGCGATTCCCATCCCATGTTCCTTTGTTCAGATAAAGCTGTCCGAATCGAGCCGGATCCAGGGTCGACATCCGAAAGGAATACGTTGGATGCCGCGTTTTTTTCGGACTTTCTGATCTAAAACAGGCGGGAATTAAGAACACGATGGATGGAAGAAGAACAAAGAGGAGTGCGGTTGAAATTCTTTTTTCGATTTTTTCCCTTCTTCATATGATTAACACCAGCGATATTCGATGAAAGCTTCCCGTCCGTATATTATGGAATCGACGATGAAAGATGTCATTGGTAAAACGCCGTATCGGACCATACTCGCCGCAATCATAATTTTCTTCTATGTGTTTTTACATCTGCTCACTCTTTCCCGCCATCCTTTCGTTCATTCCGACGAGGCATGGCTGGCCGTGTTGACCAGAGCGATGATTGCGGAACGTTCTCCGGCCGCGACCGAGGAGGTTTTTCGTCTGACACCGCGTTATCCGCATGCTCTGAAGACACTCTATCATGTCTTGCAGATGCCTTTCTTGGCCGTTTCCTGGTCCGCTTTCGCCGCACGGCTGCCGTCTCTGACGGCCGGAATCGCCGCTTTGTTTTTTTTATCAAGAATTGCTCAAGAGTGTGGTCTGAGGGGGTGGAGGCGCTTCGTGCCGTCGGCTCTTATGTCCGTCGATCCGCAATTTTGGTACTCGGCGCATTTCGGCCGGCAGGAAATGATCCTTGTCGCCTTGTTTCTATGGGCATGGAGCCTGAAGGCCCGCAATAAATCGGCGGCACTTACAGCCCTGCCTCCGGCGGCCGGGATTTTCATTCATCCGAATATTTTTATTATCGCTCTGGCAATCGGGGCGCTGTACGCGGCGGATCTCCTAGGCTGTATCGGAAAGAAAAACGCTTGGAAGCGGCCGCTTACGAATCTCGCTGTTTTTTCCGGTATTCTTGCCGCCTCGGCCGCAGCCGCCCTCGGGGCGAGTGTTCTCATGGATTCCGGCTTTTTGAACCATTATACGGACTTCGGAGATCGTGTCGGAGCAGGCGATTCCATAGCAATGAAGATCTTGGGTTTGCCCAGGTTTCTCGGCAAAATGTGGAACCGCCGCGCGGGCACCTACTACCTGGCGGATGTACGTCCCATGTTTGTTCTCGGTTCGCTGGGATACTTAATAACCGCCGTTCGGGCGATTTTTCAGAAAAAAGGCCGCGGAAGACTTCTTCTCATTCCGTCTCTTCTTGTCGGAATTATTATTGTGGGAAAATATGCTCCGCCGACGGTCGTTTTCCTTATGCCGTCGCTCTATCTCGCACTCGGCGAGGCCTTTTTTGGTGAATGGAATGCGAAGGGACTTTATCGCCGCTATGGGAAAAGAATCACTCTCGCCGCGGCGGCTGTATCATGGATCCTTCCGGCCGTGATTTCCTTCTCTGAAGTCCGAGAATCGCTGATGAAGCCGAGTTACACCGAATATGTCCGATTTCTTCAGGAATCCGTAGGTCCTCTGAACGGGGATGAGCGGATTCTTGTTAATTTGAATGCCGCCTTCGCTTTCGGGTACGACACGCTGGTAATTTGGAGGGATTTGACGCCTTTGAGCGGGAATCATGCCAATGAAGGCCGTGATGGAGAAACAAAGGCCGCTTGGATTGGGAACAATACCGCAGAAAGCCTTACCACCGGCATGTATGGGGATTTGGAAACTTTTTTGGATAACCAATGCGTCTCTTGGATTGTTCTCCCGGACGAATTGAACTACATCTACGAACGGCGTCCCGTATGGAACGCTCTTTACGGAACTCCCGGATGGTATCCTCCGCTGATGGAAATACTGGAACGGCGGGGCGAGGAGATTTCACGGGGGTTTTTCCCGAATTATGCGATGAGGATTGTGCCTCTTATGAAATCAAATAATTGGAGTGTCGGTGTCTATCGGCTAAAGCAGTAGTTCATAACGCCGCCGCATACGGATCATTTCCCGGAAGAAATCCGGACTTTCGGAATCCCTTTCCGGGCCCAGCGGATTTTTCTCGGGAGGACTCAGCTCTCCTTTTGCGTTCATGTAGACGATACGGTCGGCCAGCACCAGCGCTTCGCCGACATCATGAGTCACTAATAATATGGTAAGATCCCTGCCGCTTCGTATTTCCGCGAGAACCCGGTGGAGTCTGCTCCTAATCTCGGCATCCAGAGCGGCGAAAGGCTCGTCCAGTAGAAGATATCGCGGATTCGCCGCCAGAGCCCGGGCCAGTACGGCCCTTTGGCGCATTCCCCCGGAAAGCTGGACGGGATATAAAGAACCCGCGTTCGGAAGTCCTACAAGCGACAACAGAAAATCTGCGTCGGCTCCCTCCGATCCGGCCGCGCCCATACGGCGGGGAAAGTCGATGTTGTCCGCAACGTTGAGCCAGGGAAGAAGCTGATTATCATCCTGCAGAATAAGCTGTCTGTCGGCGGAAGGAGAATAAACCTCGGCTCCGTCGATGAGAATCCGTCCCTGTTCCGGCGTATCGAGTGAGGCCGCGCATCGAAGAAGGGTGGATTTTCCGCAGCCCGAAGGGCCGAGCAGGCAAGTCAGCGAGCCCGGCTCCACCGTCAAGTTGAGGCCGGAGAATACGGGCGGTTTCTCCGGCCAGCATCGGGTAAGACCTTCTAATATCATGGAACGATTTCTCCCCATTTTTTTCGTACGCGGGTTTCCCATCGTCCCAGTAGAAAATCTTCCATGGCCATGCCCGTGAGCATCACCGTGATTAATGCGGCATAGAGGGCGGGACTGTCCATCATGACGCGGCTTTCGAAAAGCTGCCATCCGAGGCCTCCCATGGTTCCCACCGCGCCGAAAACCATCTCCGCGGCGATAAAGGCCCTCCAGGCGCGGGCCCAGCCGATGCGTATGCCGGAAATCAGATGCGGGAAAGCTCCCGGCAGGGAAATATGAACGAACGTCTTCCACCGGCCGAGGGAGAGATTCCGTGCGTAAAGCGTCCATGCGGGAACCAAGGACCTCATCCCGGATTCCAGATTCACGAAGATGGGCCAAAGAACGGCATGAACAATAATAAAAAGAACCGCGTTGGTGCCGGTACCGAACCAGAGAATTACCAGCGGCATAAGCGCCAGTCCGGGCAGGGGATGCATCAGGGAAGAGAACACCGAAAGGATGGACGCGGCCGTTTTGTTGGAACGGGAAAGAAGAACAAGAGCTAAAGCGCCTGCTAATCCGAAGAGAAGACCGGCCGATACGACGGCCAGTGATAAGAGCCAGCGAATCGGCAGTTCTCCGGAAACCGTATCGTTCCGGAAGGCCAGGAAAATATCCGATGAGGACGGCATGAGCAGGGGATTCGGCTTTATGATGAACCGGATTATTTCCCACAGAACGGGCAGGGCGAGAAGCCAGAGCCATCGGCGAGAGGCTGAAAATCGGGAACGGAAAACCGTGTGACGGGGCTTGCAGAGATTTTTTTCCGATTGCTCCATAACGTTCGCTGGAAACCCCTTATTCTATGGCGTTACGAGAACACTGTCGTCCAAATGGGTTTTGAGATATCCCTCGGCATACATGAAGTCTCGAAACCTCTCCATACCGTATATCTGTTCTCCGTATTTCAAAATACCGGAGTGAAAAATATCGGAGAGTTCGCCGGGTTCCATTGCGTATTGCTCGGCCAGGAACTCCGCCGCTTTTTCCGGATTCTCTCCAATCCATTCGGAGGCACGGGCCAGTGCGCGGCGAATCCCTTTCACCGTTTCCGGATAATCCCGAATCAATTCATCCGTGAGGACGGCGATGATAAAAGTGAATTCTCCGCCGAAGGCTTCTTCTCCGTCCAGAATGAGATGGGCTTTCCCCGAATCCAATTCTTTACGGAGGTAAGGCGGCGATGTGAAATGAGCTTCCACTTCAGTTCCCGATAGGAGAGCACTCATACCATCCGGATGCTTAAGGGTAATAAGCTGATTATCGAAACGTCCGGCGTCGCCGAAATTCCTTTCGGCCGCCATCGCCAAGAGAATGTGCTGAATACTGCCGGGCTGCGGCAATGCGATCCTCATATCCGGAGGAATATCCTCCAGGGTAAGGATGCCGGGACGTACGGCGGCTAGGCCGAGCTCGGCTTCGGCCACGGCCGAAATCGCCGTCCAATTCATTCCTTTGTCTTTACCGATGAGATACGGAGGGATTCCCATGAATCCGCCGTCCATTCTTCCCGCCAGGATCGCTTCCCTGACGGTTGCCGCATTTCCCGCCTTTTCCCATTCGATTCGGATTCCGGGAAGTTCTTCTTCGAACCAGCCCATCCGCCGAGCGACATTCACGGGTGCGTATGCCAGACCGTATTGTTCGGCCAGAATGAGTTTTTCAGGGACGGTGCTGCCGGTCTCATGATTCTTGGGCTCGCGAGGAGAACAGGAGAGGAACAGAAAAGAGGCAAAAACGCCGAAAACAATGACTGTGAATGGAAGGGAAAAACGTTTGAAGTTATGGGCACATTCGTCGTTTTTTCTCCATATGGATTTTTCAGCCGATGTTTTTAACGTCGTCTTACGGCGGTCGGCCGTGTGTGTTTTTAAATGATCGCATCGTTCATTCGGCGCGCACGGAAGTTGAGCTTTCACAGTGTTTTGGAACTCCTCGGCCCGCAGACGGTACGGGTCTTTTATTTGGGGTTCAGAGTATAGCTAAGCGTGTTTCTTAGCAAGTTTTCACCATTCGGATTCAAAACCTTCATGCGCCGTATCGCTTTTTTTAAGGTACGGTTCACGGCCGCCGTGTTTGGGCCGTGTACAACCATGTATGCGGCCCTCTGCACGGAATTCTTAACGGTGCCGACAACCGATCCTATCGGCAGGAGATAATCGAAAGCGCTGACTCCGGGGAGTCCTCGGACGGTATGTTTCGAACCGAGAGAGGCAATGGCTCCCGTTCCGCAGAACATCAGCGGAACGGCAAAGGCAAAGGAGTTGACGGGAACGGCGAAAGCGGGATTATCGGGATCGGCGGAACCGTTCGCCGCTCCGTCGATAAGAATATCGAGAAGATCGACTCCGCAGATCGGCGGCAGCGATTCATCTTCGAATGCCCCGCCCAAACGAGCCGCCGTCTCGTTGACGAGAATCCCCTCGTTTGTTACTAAAAATTGATAATAAATCGGTCCTTCTTCTACACCCAGGGCCGCGGTGCACGATTCAACGAGATGTTTTGTTTCTTCCCTCCGGCCGGATGCATAAGCGGAAGGGTAGCGATGCGCCATGCAGATTCCTATATGCGCATGGAAGTCTTTCGTAACTCTGTCCGTTACCGACCAAATCCGCACACTGCCGCGGTGAACCCAGCCGGAGACGGTTATTTCTCGATTCGAATGATATTCTTCCACAATAATTCTTTTCCGCAGCGACCATTCCAGAGCTTCATCCCGCGCGGCCGTAAAGCATTCGGCCGAATCAACGCGGAGAACACCGCGCTGTCCCTGACTGTCTACCGGTTTAACCACGTAAGGCGGCTTTAATCCTCGGAGAATTTCGATTCCGTCGTTCGAAGAGGCGAACCGAAAGCGAGGAACCGGCAAGCCGGCTGAAGCCAGCGCCGTTTTCATAACCTCTTTGTCGGTGACCGTCCGGGCGGTTGTTTCGGAAAGGAAAAACGGACATCCCCGAGCCGATGCCGCCTTGGCCGCGGTCAGTACGGGCTGATCCGTTCCTGCCGTAAGAACAGTATCTACCCGATATCGTACGGCGGCATCGGCCGCCGCCGATGCATTTCGGGTATCGGCGGCGATGAACTCATCGGCATAAGGCGCGGCCGCGCAGAGAGGATTTCTATCCTGCAGAACGACTTTAATGCCCCGCTCCTTCATGCGCCGGATTAATCGAAGCTGTCCGCGGCCTCCTCCGATGACCAAGTAAACGGAATTTTTCATGGCGTTTCCTCGGCAATCAGATCGGCGGCGATGTCGCCGGCCGTCCTTTGATGCTTCAAAAAGCGGCGGATCATTCTGGGAATCGGACCGTAATACCACGCAAGAGAAAGTTCCAGACCCATGAGAACGCCGAGATTGAATCGTCCTTTATCACCGTATTCCCAAGCGGGTGTCGGCATCATTTCCACCTTGGGAGCGGGCCTTAAAGAGAGGATTTGAGCCGAGAGGTAAGGAAAGGGCATTGGAGCATCAAGCAAACGATTCACCAGTTCTCCGGAGATGGCGCGATAACTTCCCACTCGGATCGATTTCGGCGAACCGGTCAGCAAAGACATATGGAGTTGATGAAGAGCCGAGGCCGCCCTCCGAATCCCTCGTCCGGGTCTTTTCGAAGGAAGCGCATAGACCGCGCCGCAGCCGCCGTCCAATGCCTTCAGCAAATCCGGAACGGCCTTAGGCGGATGCGATAAATCGTCGTCCATGGTGATCACGGAGCGGTTCCCGCAGCGCGTCAGACCGGCAATGAGCGCCGTTTGCTGCCCCCCTCCGCGATGAAGTTTTATCCCTCGGACCGGTATCGCGTTCCTTCTTTCTTCACGGCTCATTTGAAGAATCGTTTCCCAGGTTTTATCCGTGCTTCCATCGTCGACAAAAAGCAATTCTCCCCGGCCGAATCTCTCGGTAATATCGAAAAAAACCTCGTTCAGCCGGTTCCGAAGCATATGAAGTCCGTCATTGCCGTTCCTGACCGGCACCAAAACGACATACCCCTTATTGAAATCGCTCTTTCGGAGAGCGGGATTTTCCTTTGTGCCGTTCATCAGAAGCCCCAGACCGCGATTCCCGCGCAGCATAGAAGAGCCCCCAGCAGTATTCGTCCGCCGGGACGTTCCCCGAGAAACAGACGTCCTCCGATTTGTACGAAAACACCGGTGAGGGCCGTTACCGCATAAGCCCGCGAAAGCGGGACCGTCTTGAGTACGTGCCAGTAAATAAACGGTACGCCGAGAACCAGCAGGAGTGCCCAGGGAGCCGGTCCTTTGAAAAAACTCTTGAGAAAGCGGACGAATCCGGCATCCGTAATCCAAACCGCCGCGCCCTTGCGAAGGAGAATCTGCCCCGCCGCACTGGCAATCACCACAATCAGCAGGAGAAAGAACTCTCCGGTATTCACTCCCGCCGTCCTTTGTCGGCAATAAGCACCGAACCGGTTGCGATGAGCACCGTTCCGATCAGTTTGCCCGGAGTCATCGATTCCCCGAAGAACAGCATTCCGGAAACCAGCACCAGGGGATAAGCCAGGGACAGGAAGGGGTATACCCGGCTGACGGGCCGCCGGCGCAGAAGAAGAGCCCATACGGCTCCGCGGAGAAGGAAAAGGAAATAAGCGGCCGCGAGAAATCCGTTTAATCCGAACACCCATCGGGACGGGGCTTCGGCGCCGGCTTTCATCAAGGATTGGCTGACAACGATGATGAGAAGAACGAAAAGAACGGCGGCGGTATCGATACGGCGGATTCTGCGCGGCGAATATGACACGAAATTCAGAATATCCGCCGCTTCTAAGATGAGCAAGCCGAACCGATCGTATCCTTCGGCGTCCGTGAAGAATCGCCGCGCGGACTCTTCGGGCGGATGTGTTCGGCTATGAAGATTTTAAACCGAGGAGAATCCGTTTCACGATGAAGAAGATCAGGAGAATCCAAACGGCGACGATGACGGGAACGAAGAACCATTTTTTCCGAAGAATCGGCCGTTCGGTTTCCGATGCTGTTCGTGCTTCCCGAAGAATATCGTCCGGAATGGATTTGAGTGTCAGGAAAATGAGAACCGGAAGAATCACAAGGTCGTCAAGAAGCCCCAGAACAGGAATGAAGTCCGGAATAAGGTCGATGGGAGAAAGTGCGTAAGCAAGAGTAAGAAAGGCCAGGATTTTCGGCGGAATCCCGAGTTTAGGATGCCGAAAGGCTATGGAAATCATAAGGATGTTCCGTTTGATTCCCTTAGCCTTCATGCGAATCCAACTCTTGATTCGCGTAAAGTGTTCTTTCTTCGTTTTATCGTTCAGCGATTGAGCCCTCTTTCGCTTCGTTGTTCGATGGGTGCGGCGTTTCGCCGTTTACTCAACAGAGTATCGCTCCCGGAGAAGGATGCATAGGCGGTTCAGCCGAGGATCTTTTGGGCCGGAAAGACCGGCATCGTTGATCATGTCCGTTCGTTCTTTTCGGCACCATGCGTACAGCCTGGCCGCTCCGTCGTCGGGATTTCCCGCGGTCTGAGCGATGCGAACCATGTCTTTCAGTTCACCGAGATTCAGAAAGAGGTGTGCATTGCCCATTACGATATTGAAGTTCTTCGGACTTCCGGCTTGAACTATGTCGACAACATCGGGCGCTTTTGCGGGCGCTTGGCCGCCTGATGTTGTCGCGGTTCCCTTCTTGGAATTGGCCAGATCGACGGCCGCTTTATTGAGTTCGACGACTTTTTTGTTGTACATCATTGTTTTAACTTGAGTGATCAGCCAGGAGATTTCTTCGGCTTCCAGATTTTCGAGAAGACCGATCAGTTCTCCTTTGGGCCCTTTCGCGGTTTCTTGAGATGACGTTTTTTTCGCGGCGGTCGTCTTCGGAGTCGTTTTCCCGGAAGCCGGTTTTTTTGCCTTAGCCGTTACCGTAATGACTTTTTTCGTACCGGTTTGCTTCGCCATGAACGATCCTCCGAATCTTATTTTAACTCATTCGTGAAAAAATCGTTGAAAGATTGTCGGAACCGAGGCGGAATTATGGCAAATGCCCAATTTCGGTTGGTTTTAATGGAAAACTGTCGAAAATGAAGGCATCATGAAGCTGATGAGAGCCCTGATTATTACGCTTTCCATAGCGATTCTTATAGCAAATACGCTGATATTCTGATTCGTCCGGGAACGGCGGCACGGCGGAATCTATGCGGTCGACTGCATTTCTTCCGTAACCATATTCGGACAAACTTCTCCGCGTTCAAGAGTTTTGAGATTTTCGAAGGTCGTATCCCGTATATTATCCACCGCTTCACGGGTGAAGAAGGCTTGATGGGCGGTAATGAGAACATTGGGGAACGTCTGGAGCCGTACGAAAGTATCGTCCTGAATGACTTCATTTGAGAGATCTTCAAAGAACAGATCATCTTCCTCCTCGTAGACATCCAGTCCGACGGCCCCGATTTTCCTGGTTTTTAAACCCTCGATAACGGCTTCCGAATCGATAAGAGATCCGCGGGACGTATTTATAAGCATGACTCCCTGTTTCATGCTTTTGATGGCGTAATGATTGATCAAATGGTACGTCTCATGCGTGAGAGGACAGTGCAGGGAAATGATATCGCTCTGCCTGTACAGCTCCTCCAAGGAAACATATTCGGCTCCGGCCGCCTCGGCTTTTGTCGAAGGGTATTTGTCATAAGCCAGGATTTTTACGCCGAAACCGGAGAGAATGCTGATAAAGACTCTTCCAATTTTACCCGTACCGATAACACCTATGGTTTTGCCGTGCAGATCAAATCCCATAAGACCGTCCAGGGAGAAATTTCCCTCACGGACGCGGGCGTGCGCGCGATGAAATTTACGGTTCAGACTCAAAATGAGTCCCAGGGCGTGTTCCGCGATGGCATTGGGCGAATAAGAGGGAACCCGACAAACGGAAATCCCGTGAGCCTTGGCACTTCTGACATCGACGTTGTTGAATCCCGCGCAGCGCAAGGCGATAAAACGCACACCGAGTTCCGCCAGGACTTTAATTGTCGATGCCCCTACCTCGTCGTTAACGAAGATGCAGACGGCTTCGAATCCGGCCGCGAGACGGGCGGTTTCCTCGTTTAAATTCGTTTCGAAGAACGTTATATCGATCGAATCGGGAACGTTTTGAGAAAAAGATTCCCGGACCCATTTTTTGGTTCCGAAGACGGCAAGTTTCATTGTACCGGCTCCTTAGTCTTGAAATAGTACAAGACCAGTAATAAATTAAAATCATTACTGCCGTAAGTCAAGGTTTTCTTCATCGAAATAGATAAAAAAATAGCGAAATCATTTGCGCGGAAAAAGCTCCGCGCTCGAAAACGGGAATTCAGTCTTTATTGAGGTCCTTTCATCATTCGTGAAATTGTTTCCATCCGATGGCCGAAATCCCTTTGAACACGCTTTTAGAAAGGTTGTGTTTTAAAGGCCGCTGTTATGTGACATCACTTTTATGAATCCGGATTAAATCCAAGAAGCCTTCATGCGGCAGAGTTCGGTATCGTCGCTTCGCCGTTTCAGGGAAAAGTCCCGAATACCTTCCTCGCCTCCGGTAAGAACGTCGAGCTCATCTCCAAGAAAGCCTTCGGCCAGGAAATTAATTTCCAGTTCTGCGAGTGTCTTGTCATCCAGAAATCCCGGATCTACGGCATCCACCATCCATTTGAGGTATCGGACGTTGTTCACGTGGGAGTGGAGATCGATATCGTGGTACCCGGCTTTCACCGAACTTTTTCGTTCCAATCCGTCTGCCTGATTCAGGGCCTTCAGATCGTTCTCCCGGACTTTTTCAACACCCGAAAGATCCATATCGTTTCCAAAAGGAGCGGGTTTCGGTCTTCGACTCTCCCTGTCCATAACGAACCACAGGCTTGTCGCCGCGCCGATTGCACCGCCATTCTCATCAAAAATTCGGTAATCACGGTTCCATGTAAGGGCGCTTTTGCCCGAGGGCCAGGTTTCGACACGAAGACTCTCATGCCATCGAGGAATGCGATCCATTCGGAGCCATTGCCGGGAAAGAACCCATTGAAGGCCTTCTTCTTTTAAAAGCGTATAGCCCCATCCGAGATTCTCGGCGTGCATTACGGCGGTTTCCTGAAGGAGGCTGCACAGATAGGGGATGGTAATTCTTGCCTTGCGGTCGCATCCGTCGGTTGTAACGGGCCATTCGGCTGAATAAGTCGGCATAAAATCGTTCTCCTTAATCGGATCGAGGCGAACCGAGTCATATTGTTCAATCAAGAGGTGTTTTCAAAATAGTGAATTCATTTCGTGAGTAAGGCAGCCGGAACACAGAAAGCGCCGTGTCGTAAAGCTACATGAGCATTTCGAACACCGCCGAACGCCGCTTACGGAATTAAGGTGCATTATGAAAGAGCCTCTCAAGTTCATTCATTATGGCAAGGAAACGGCGAAAGGGAGAAGGGCGGGGAATAATTCTAAGATTTGTATTTTCAGAGGCTTTGTCGGAACACCGCGGAAAAACCGGCCGAAGTGTCGGAAAGCGATTGCGACGGGTGTTTGAGGATTGTAAAAATCAATAAGCGTTCTTGCCCGCCGAGAGGCGTATTCGGGCTTCCTGTATGTTTGCACCTTTTCTCCGGGCAAGATAATGAGAACAGTCCATCCCGCCGATCTGTTAAAATCGGCATGTACATGGTTCTTGATTCACGTAAGACAACTATTTTGAATACGCTTCTCCGCAAATCCGGCTACGTAACCGGAGAGATGCTTTCCATCGCGGCCAAAGCCGCTTTGCGCACCATCAGAACCGATATTCACGATTTGTCTCTGGGACTGGCCGAAGCGGGAGTTTCTCTGAGGTCCATGCCCGGTCTCGGATATTTCATTGAAAGCGATGATAGGGAACATGTTCGCCGCTGGATGCGTGAGGATTGTGAGCATCAACCTTCTTCGCCCGCCGAGAGGCGGCTGTTTTTTATCGGAGCTCTGTTTGCAGGTCCCCTCAATCTTCATTTCCTGCCTCCGGGATTCTCTCAAAGTCCTTCGACAAGAGAAAAGGATTTGGAATTCGGCAGAAAATGGTTTTCCCGATATGATCTGAAAATTCTCCGCCGTGATGAAATCCTGGTTCTTGAAGGATCCGATGCGGCGAAAAGGGAGGCTTTCCCTTCATACTGCGCCGAATCTGCGGAACGAACCGGACAGGATGTCTGCTTAATTCTTGAAAATGAATTTCCTGAATTCGGTAATGCCTCCGCAGCTTTGGAATCTTTTTTAGCCGAATCGAACTTGATTCTCGAGGATGATCTCTTTGAACGAATTCTGGTTTATCTGCTTTCCTGCCTGCGGTTTCCCCCGGAAGAACACGGCGGAGCGAAGACTTCCGGAGAGACCGAGGATTTCATAAATCGGCTCGCGCGTTTTATGGAGCCGTTTGCGGATCGCCGTTCCAAGCGGTTCGCGAGAGAACTTTATTCCCGTTTTCCAAACGCCTTAATCCCCGAGCCCCCGAAGCGAGATCAAAAAAAGATTGAGAACACTCTGGAACGTTTGCGCCTTAAGGCGCCTTTTGTCGTCGATGAGAAACTTCGTGACGGGCTGACGCGGGTTTATCGGGATGCCGCATCGGCGGCCGAGAGGCTTCATCCTCCGCTTATTTCTCTTGAAGAATTGGAGCGATGTTATCCGGGAGCCCTCCGCATGGCTTCCGATTTTGAAGATCTTCTCGCGGAGCCTCCTCCGGTTCATTTCGGAGCCGATCGTCTGGTGGATTTCGGACTTTGCTTTGCGGCGAATCTTGAGCGATACGGAGTTCCCGAAAGGCGAAAACGCCTGGCGGCCGTCTGTTCGGCCGATACGGGAGGGACGCAGCTTTTTTTTGCGAAACTTGAGCGTTATGTCGGTGATGCCGAGATTCTCGGAGTCTTCCCAAAGCATTCGTTGAAAACATCTGAAAAATCTTCTCCGGATTTATTCGTCAGTACGGTGCCGCTCGAAACGGATTTTCCGACGTTTTTAATTCCGGATATCTTTGACGACGGCCGTTTTGAAGAATTGGCCGTGTATCTGGGAGCGTTGAGAGAAGGCCGATCTCCTCTGCTCGAGACCCTGACCGAAAACCTTTATCTTGGAGAATTGAATGCCGAATCGGAGGAGGAAGTTCTTTCGATTATGGGCAAACGATTAATCAAATCGGGGAAGGTCGCTGATGATTTTGTCCGGAGGGTTATCCGCAGGGAAAGAATCATGAGTACATGTATCGGCAATGGTGTCGCCGTTCCACATGCGATGCCCGCATCGGGCGGTGAGAACGCGGTTTGTACGGCCTTGCTTCGGCGGCCGATTCTTTGGGGCGGTGAATCCGTACATACGATTTTTCTGCTTTCTCTGGACGGACCGGATTTGGTTCATAGGGAAATCTTTCGCGAGCTCTACGGACTGATTAATGATAAAGACACGATAAAGGAATTTCGGCAAAGCGGAGATTTCAGTGTCTTACGGCAAGTAATGGAAAGGAACATGCATGAATGAATTATTAAATGGCGATCTGATTGATTGTAATTTGAAGAGCCGAGACGGACGCGTGGCTGCCGAAGCTCTTGCGGAGTTACTGCTCAAAAACGGAAGAGTTTCCGACAAAGCCGCCTTTTTGAAGGATGTCTGGGAAAGGGAGGCCGTTTCCTCCACGGATACCGGAATCGGAGTTGCCATACCTCATGGACGCTCCCAAGCCGTCATTCAAACCTCGGTCGCCATCGGACGTCATCCCGAGGGGATTTTTTGGGACGACGAAACGGTTCAAGCCGTTGTTCTGCTGGCGGTGAAAGACGATCCGGAAGGATTAACCCATTTGGAACTCATTTCCGAGATTTCAACAATGCTGATGGATGATGATTTTCTCGAAGTTCTTTTTCATGCGGAAAAAGATGACTTGCTGAACGAAATAGACCGAAGGCTGAAGGAGGCAAAATGAATATAATCGCAGTAACATCGTGTCCCATCGGAGCCGCTCATACGTACATGGCGGCCGCGGCTTTGGAGAAGGCCGCCAAGAAAACAGGACACACGATTAAAGTGGAAACGCAAGGCGGACTGGGATTCAAGAACAAAATCGATTCGGATGATGTCCGTGCGGCCGATGTTCTGATTCTGGCGACCGATGTGGCGTGTTTGGAGGCCGAGCGTTTCGATGGTATACCGACACTTGAGGTTTCCACCAAGGAATGCATTAAGGATTCATTATCCGTGATCAGCCGGGCGCTGGAACTGTCGTCCGCGAAATAGGGAGTAAATGATGGCACAATCAAAGGGTTTTTTCGGAGACGTTAAGCGGCATTTAATGACGGGCGTTTCGTTCATGCTGCCGGCCATTGTGGTCTATGCGCTGTTCATGGTTCTGGGGCAGGTCGGGGGGGCTTTCGGCGAATTCGCCATTTCGTTGAGCAACTTCGCCAAGATGCTCATCGTGCCGCTTCTTTCGGCCTATATCGCCTTTTCCATCGCGGGCAAACTGGCTTTGGTTCCGGCGATTATCATCGGTCTCATGTCCGACCAGATGGGTATGGGCTTTATCGGCGGACTCGTGGTGGGATTGCTGACCGGATATCTGATTAAAATCATTCTTTTATTGGTGGAGAAGGCCAAAGGCGGACACACTCTGGATTTGATTACCGGTTTTATTCTGGGGCCCATCGTCGGAACGATGATTATGGGTTTGATTGTCTACTTCCTGATTGCCGCGCCCGTTGCGTCGATGATGAAGTTCCTCAATGCCTGGCTCGTCGGTTTAAGCGGTATCAGCGTTGTACTCATTTCCGTTATTCTTGCGGCGTTTCTGGCCTTCGACATGGGGGGGCCGTTTAATAAGGTCGCATATTCCTTCATGATTCTCGCCAGTACCGAGGGCGCCTTTCATATTGTCGGACCGGCCCTGGTGGCCATTACGGTGCCGCCTCTGGCTCTGGGAATCTCCACGCTTGTTTCCAAGAAAAAGTATGACGAAGAGGAACGGGCCGCCGGTAAAACGGCTCTTGTTCTTTCCGCATTCGGACTTACCGAAGGGGCCATTCCCTTCGCCGCGACCGATCCTTTAAGGGGAATCCCTTCCATTATTTTCGGTTCCGTGGTGGGTTCTGTTTCGGCGGCTCTCTTCGGCGTCGCCAATACCTCCGTGGTTCCCTCCCTCATGGGAATTTTCTTCGGCATGGCGGGGACTTACGGGATTCTTGACATCCTTTTATACATCCTTTCTCATTGTCTGGGCGCCGCCGCCGTTATTCTGATTTTGCATTTCTGGAAGAAAGACGCGCCGGTAGAGGACTGACGATTCCGTATGAAGAAGATCCACATCGTCCCCCATACGCATTGGGACAGGGAATGGTACAAACCCTACGGTTTTTTCCGCACGAAGTCCGTGTTCGTCATCGACCGGGCGATAGAGGCCTTGGAAGAATACCCCGGATTTCGGCATTTCATGCTGGACGGACAAACCTCCGTTGTTGAGGACTACCTGAGAATCCGTCCGTCGATGGAGACTCGGCTGAAGAAACTGGTTTCCATCGGGAAATTAGCCGTAGGTCCCTGGTATATTCAGCCCGACGAGTTTGCCCCCGACGGCGAGTCGCTGGTGAGAAATCTTCAGATCGGCATTGCTCAAGCCCGAAAATTCGGGCGGTGCATGATGGTGGGGTATCTTCCCGATTCTTTCGGTCATTCCTCGCAGATGCCGCAGATTCTCAAAGGATTCGGTATCGAAACGGCCGTTGTGATGCGGGGCGTGGACGCCGAGAGCTTGGGAAACGGTGAATTCCTCTGGGAATCGGTTTCCGGTGATTCGGTATCGGCGATTTATTTGGTTCAGGGATATTCGAACGCCATGTTTCTTTCCGATAAAAAGGAAATTAATCTGCAGCGGATGAAAAAGCTGGCCGGAGAACTTTCGCAGTGGACCCGATCCGATACCGTTTTGGCCATGAACGGCGTGGATCATGCGTTCGCCCAGGAGCAGGCGGCGGATCTTGTTTCGGAAAAAGAAGGCATCTTTCTGGGATCTTTGGAAGAGTATCTGGAGAAGCTGGACTTGGAGCCGGCATCACTGCCGCGGCTGCGCGGAGAGCTGATTACGCCGGTGCATCATCGGGTTCATACCAGCATCGCGTCCACGCGGATGCGTCAAAAAATTGAAAACAGACTTTCTTCCGCTTTTTTGGCCAGAACTTTGGAACCCCTGTGTGCGCAGGCCTGGGTTGAAGGAGCTCCGTATCCGTCGGATCTTATTGACGATGCCTGGAAACTGCTTCTGCAAAATCAGACTCACGACGGAATCGGCGGCTGCTGCACGGATGAAGTTCACAGGGAAATGGATCAGCGGTTTGTGTCCCTGCGGCAAACGGGATTAACCCTTGCGAAGAATTACAGCCGGGCCATTGCCGCCGCGGTGCCGAACGACGGATTCCATATTACGGTGTTCAATACCAGCCTGCGGGCCGGAAAGGTTGTTGTCCGCGCGAAAATTCTTTACGACAAACCTTTTAAGCTGCTTGACGCCGAGGGTGAGGAAGTTCCCTATCAGATTCTTGAAAAGCAGAACATCGACGTAACGCGAATGTCCATCTGGACGCTCTATCTGTGCGACCCGCATCCGACTCCTCAAACGATTATTCTGTTCGAATGCGATTTTAAGGCCGCTTGGGCCCGCAGGAGTTTCCGCATTGTTCCCGGCCGGCCGTCCCGGGTCGAATGGCCCGAAGAGGATGTTTGCGACATAACCATCAATAAAAACGGGAGTGTTGATATCACGGATACGGCATCCGGGGAAACCTACTTCGGACTGAATGTCTATGAAGACGTTGGAGATTGCGGAGACAGCTATAATTACTGCCCTCTGAAGCGGGATCAGCGGATTCTGAGTACGTCTTTTCCGGCGGATATACGCTGTGTGGAGCAGGGACCCATCCGAATGCGTTTTGAGATTCGGCAGAACATCAGCCTTCCGGCTTCATTCGACGAGAAGGAAGGCTGCCGCTCGGAGCATTTTGTAAAAGGAACGGTTACAACATCGGTTTATCAGTACCGGAATTCTCCTTTGGTGGGATTTTCCGTCGATATCGACAATAAAGCGCTGGACCATCGTCTCAGGGCTCTTTTCCCGCTGAATGATTTCGCGGACGAATCTTTTGCCGAAACGCAATTCGGCATAGTCCGCCGGTCCACGAAGGTTCCGCTCCATAACGAAGGATGGCCGGAAGTACCGCTTCCCATTTATTCCATGCAGCGATTCTGCGGTTTGGATTCCGGCGGCAGAAAGCTGGCGGTACTGAATCGCGGGCTGACCGAGTATGAGGTTTACGGGGACGGTAAGAATTCGACTTTGGCCGTAACTCTTCATCGGGGAATCGGCCGGATGGGAAGAGACAATTTGTCGATTCGTCCCGGACGTCCCTCGGGACTTCTGATGCCCGTACCGGATGCTCAAGAAAGGGGACGTTTCAGGAGAGATTATGCCGTGCTGGTCGGAGAAGCGGCGGATGTTTCGGGTCTGAGCGCCCGGGCCGACCATTACGATGCCGAAATTCTTGCCGTGCAGAATCGGCTCGACTGGGGGGTGCCCACCGAAGGAAATGAAATCTTTTTTCAGGTTATGTCCATTGAAAATCTTCAAAGCGGCCTTAAGAATTCATTCGATAAGGAATGCGAAGGCGACAGGAAATATCTCTCTTTGAGCGAGGGACTTTTAAGCATAACATCGATTAAAAAGGCCCGTATCGGCGATGCTCTGGCCGTGCGGATGTATAATCCCGGTCCCCGGCCGGTCGGTGAGCGGCTTTTCCTGGGATTCAATCACGGATCCGTATCCGTCACCGATTTGATGGAAGAAAATCCTCGGGAATTAGCGGGAAGTGATTGGTACGACCTTCCCGAGCTGGCCGCCGGAAAAATCTTAACTTTGAAAATAGAGAAGGTGGTTTCATGAAAATCTCCGTTAAGCTGGTTAACCGTTTGGGGCTTCATACCAGGCCTGCCAAGGCGTTCGCCAAAGCCGCGGCCGCGAGTGAAGGCGATGTGGCCGTTTCTTTCGGAGAGAAAACGGTGAACGGAAAATCCATGATTGCCCTGATGTCCCTCGGCGCGCCGTGCGGCGCCGAAATAGACGTGGAAACGGATGAAGATTCAACGGACTTGAGCGATGCGCTGTTGAAGATCCTTGAGACCCACTATGACTGAAAACACTTCCGGGAGAACAACGCTTCGGGGGCTCGGTGTTTCCGATGGTCTGGCCATGGCGCCGATTCGAATGCTCCGTGCGCAATCTTACCAACCGGATTCGGGAACGGATCATCGTATTGATTTGGAGCAGTCCCGTTTCGAATCCGCGACCGAAGAGGTTCGGAAGGAAATCGGACGCATCAAGATTTCAGCCGACGGCAGGCATAATGAGTGGACCGTCGAGATTCTTGAGAGTCATCTTTTTTTTCTGGAAGATCCCGAATTCATCGGCGGCGTAACCCGCCTTTTGGAATTAGGATATCAAGCCGAATTCGCCGTAAGCCGAGTACGGGATGATCTGATCTCCATGCTTGAGCACAGTAAAAGCGAACTTATGAGGGAGCGCGCCGCCGATGTCCGGGACATTTGCGGCCGAATTATCCGATCATTGCGCGGTGAGAAATCCTCGAATCCGCTTGTTTGCGACGGGCCCCTAATTTTGGCGGCGGAGGATCTGCCGCCGCTGGACGCTCTCTCGATGGACCCCCAATACGTGAAGGCCGTTATTACGGAAAAAGGAGGCCCCAACGGTCACAGCGCCATCGTGGCCCGGAGCCTCGGAATCCCGGCGGTTGCGGCCGTTCCCGGCCTTCTTTCGGCGGTTTCCGAAGGGGTTACGGCCGTTGTCGACGGCTGCGCGGGATCGGTTGAATTGAATCCGGCCGAATCCAGGTGCCGCGAAGTCGCCCGAATCATTGCGGCGGCCGAAAAGCGGAGAAATCATCTCAAGCAGTTTCATGATGAGCCGGGTCTCAGCCGCGACGGGCGGCATCTGGTCTTGTACGCCAACGCCCCTCCCGGAGGGGATACAAAAGCGGCAAAGAAGAACGGAGCCGAAGGCATCGGTCTTTATCGTACGGAATTTCTTTATATGGAAAGCTCCGTTTCTCCGGATGAAGATACGCAGTGTGAAGTGTATCGTCGGGTTCTTCGGGAAATGGAGGGCCGTCCGGTGATTTTTCGAACTTTGGATGCCGGAGGGGATAAAGGCATTCCCTACCTTGATTTTCCCAAGGAGGCGAATCCGTTCCTCGGACTCAGGGGAATCCGATATTCTTTGGAGCGGCCGGATCTTTTTCACATTCAGCTCAGAGCACTCTTAAGGGCCGGATTCGGGAGTGAACTTTTTATAATGTTTCCGATGATTTCCGTCCCCGACGAATTGGAAAAGGCCCGATCTTGTGTCGAAAAAGCCGCTGATGAACTGAAAAGGGAAGGGCTTGATTACAACGGGAAACCTCTTCTCGGTATGATGGTGGAAGTTCCTTCGGCCGCTTTGAACGCCGATGCTTTTTCCCGCAGGGCCGATTTTTTCAGCATCGGGACGAACGATTTAATTCAGTATGTTATGGCCGCCGACAGAATGAGTCCTCAATTGGCTTCATTATACCGCTGTGCGGATCCCGCCGTTCTTAAGCTGATCGACGGAACCGTTCAAGCGGCCCATTCAAGCGGCATCAAGGTTTCCATTTGCGGGGAAGCGGGAAGCAATCCTCTCTTTCTTCCTCTTCTTCTGGGACTGGGACTCGATGCGATCAGTATGAATCCCCCGCTTATTCCGGCCGCGAAGGAAAGTCTTTCACGTTTGGATTTCGAAGAATGCCGTTTGCTGGCGAATGAGTGTCTTCAATGCGGCTGCGCCGATGCGACGGAAAAGCTTCTCGGGGATTTCAACTGTTCTCTTCCGCGGTAAGCGGCGGCGGATGAAAGCACCGGCACGCCTCGAAACGCCAAGCGGCGGCATGCGTCGGAGTCGGCACGCCTTGCTGAAGATCTATTCCGTATGGATTCTGTTAGTTTTCAATGGCCGTTACGCTGATGGAATCGCCCTCGGGTGTAATTTCGCTGCTTGGTAATTCTCCCGTATCAAGAAGATAACGAATTCTCGCGCAGGATGTTTTCGTATCATGGTTCAGACAATATCTGTGAATCAGTTCTCTGCGTTCAACCTCGTGATTCATACGATTGTTCCAGTAGAAGCCGCAATATTCGATATAATCGCAAGTACTCTGTGTTTGACCGGACCGCATGGAAAACTCCCTGAAATCAATAAGCAAAAATTAAGCCAATCTCTCTTTTCCGCTTAATTCTTATTATGTGAGGTGATTTCCAAAAATCAGCGATTTGTCTAACAAAGCCCTTCTAAAGCGAATCCGGAGGGTTTTCGGGCATCGGATATCAGGAATTTCATGAATTATGTAATTGCCGCATGTTATTATTGAAGATTTTTCATGAAGATACTTCACAAATGATCGGCATATGCAATCCGCATAAGCAATGCACATCGCATATGAATTGGGATGAGGGCTTAAGGTTGGAAGGGGCCGATTCCTTCCCGGATTACCACGGCCGATTCCCCCGTAAGATCCAAGACCGTAGTGAGGGTTTTCGAGAGGGCACCACCGCCATCGAGAATCAAATCTATTCCGGCGACGGTTTCCAGTTCCCATCCCATTTCGAAAAGATTTTCCTCGGCGAATTCCGGATTCCACCAGTTCGGATCCTTCATGGTTCGGGCCGCCGTCGTGGAAAAGATCGGCTCGTCCAGCGCCTCGACAATAGCCGGCGAGACAGGATCGGAAGGAATGCGGATTCCGACTTCATGTCTTTTCATACCGGTGAGTTTTTCGAGCTTCTGCGTAGCTTCCAGGATGAAAACGTAGGGACCGGGGGTGAATCTGTGGATGAGTTTGTACTGGGACGTGGACATGTTCACCAGCCGGGAAATTCTCGAAATCTCGGAAGTGATCAGAGTGAACGTGTATCCCCGTGCTCCGTCTTTTAGGTTTTTAAGTTTCGCGATTCCCGCCGCCGAAGAGGAAGCACAGCTGATATGCCAGGATGTATCGGTCGGATGGGCCACAAGTCCTCCCGAACGGAGAATATCCGCCGCGCGTTTTAGAACTCTATCGTCTATATTGTGAGGGATGATGTATTCGATCATGATTCCGCGGCACTCGGCTCCTTTTTACATTTTTCTTGGAAGCGGTTCGGAACAGCATAATCTTTCCGCTTGATTAGGGCGAGACGGCAGTGTCTCAGTTCTTCGATTCTCCATGTGTGGAGGTTTCGCTAAAATTATCGTATGCGATTTGATCGATTGAAAGTTTTCTTTAAAACGATCGATTCCCTCATTCTTGTTGTTTCCGCCGTATTGATGACGGCCGCAGGGTGCGCGGGAGATCCTCGGGAAGATACCGGCTTCTCCGTTCCCGGATTTTTTTCTTCGGAGCGTTTCGTTTCGGAAGGAATGTCGGTGATTGAAGGGGCCGGATGGACGGCCGTGAAAAGCTCTGTTTCTGAAGGCGGCCCGATTCCGGCCGTGAGGGCCGCCATCAACGGGGATGGCGATCTGCTGGGCGATCACGGTTCCTCCGATCTCAAGAATCCCGGGGTGGAGGCGAGTCTTGTCGGTTCCTCCCATGATCCGATTCGATTCCGTTCGGGGCTGCCTCAATCCGTTTCAGGATTTTTTCGCTTAAACGGTATAACGCTCGCGGAGCCGAACGGCAGACAAGACGCCGTCGGCATCGACGGAAGAGGAACGCTGTTTCTTCTTCGGCCGGAGGCGCAAAAAGGCTGGATGGAAGACGCGGTGGCCGGTTTTTACGCCGTTCTTTCCAACGGAGAAATCTTAAATCCCGTTGAAGAGCGTGATGCCGTTGGTGCACTGGGCTGGTCAAAAGACTCCTCGGCGATTTTCTTCTTTGTTTCCCGGGGACATAAGGGAAAGGGTTTTACGTATCGGGAAGTCGGCGAAATACTACGCGCTCTCGGTGCCGAGAACGCCCTGGCGATGGACGGCGGCGGATCGGTCCGGCTTGTTTGGAGAGAAGGTGAAGATATTATCAGTTTTCCCGACAAACCGCTCTATAGGGCCGTACCGAATCGGCTGGTGTTTATTCGGCGCTGAGGATGCTGAATTATTCGTATAGCCGAAGATGACATTGGAAAAGAACTCTTTTCAGATCGATCCGTATAATTCTCAGTTTCTCCGAATACTATTCTGAAAAGCCCTTTTTAGAACCGAGGATTCGGGAGATCTCCTTTCCCGCAAGCAGGACTTCTTCCGTTAATCGCTCCATATCCGCAAGGATGCGGTCTTTGGGACCCGAAATACCGATCGCCGCCTCTATTTTCCCTTCAAAGCTGTAAATCGGAGAAGCGATGCAATGGACATAATTCTCGTATTCTTCCAAATCGTAGGCAAATCCCTGTTGTTCAACCTTCCTCAGTTCTTTTTCTATTGATTCGATATTAACGATTGTATTCTCGGTATATTTCCGAAGATCGACTTTTTCAAGAAGCTCGAAGAGTTCCTTAACGGGAAGATCACAAATAAGACATTTCCCTACGGCCGTACAATACAATTCTTCACTGTCTCCGATGTTCGTGTTCGCGGCGATGGTGTTCGCCGCTCTCTCTCTGTCGATAAAAATCGCCCGTGTGCCCGAGCGTACGGCCAGATGAGCGTTTTCATGCGTTGTTTGCGCGAGTGATTTGAGAAACGGCGAGGTGATATCGGTGATTTTGATCTGATCCCGAAGAGCTCCCGCGAGTCTGAACACTCCATAGCCCAGCCGATAACTCTTTTTTGATTCATCTTGGCGGACCAAGTCGTGGTTCGCCAGGGTGGCCAGGAGTCTGAACGCGGAACTTTTATCCACGGAGATATAATCCGCGAGTTCGGATGATCCTAAAGACAGTTCCGGACTGTCGGCGATTTTTTCCAATAAACGAAGCGCTCTGTCTACGGATTGAACGGTTGTGTTGTCTCTCTCGGGCATGGACGAAGAATACACTTATGCGGGCGATAGGTCAATTTTTGATTGACTTATGCGCAATGTGGATGCATAATACGCATCAATGAAGCACGATGTCACAGATAAAGATCTTCGTATCGTTTCGAGAGACTTGAGAAAGCTGATAATCGAAACGACTCATCATGCCGGTATGGGGCATACGGGCGGTTCCCTTTCGGAAGTGGAAATTCTCGCGGCCCTTTACTTTCGCGTTTTACGCGGTCTTAATCCGGGTGGTGCGGAAGATCCGAAGCGTGATCGGTTCATTCTTTCAAAGGGACATGCGACTCCGGGATATTACGGCATTCTTGCTCTGCGGGGATTCTTTC
This sequence comes from Spirochaetia bacterium, assembly GCA_963666985.2. Classification (GTDB taxonomy): domain Bacteria; phylum Spirochaetota; class Spirochaetia; order DSM-2461; family DSM-2461; genus UBA2779. Next base: position 321,751 of record CAXXIA010000001.1, read on the forward strand.
CCGTAGAGGAACTGATGAGTTTCGACAGTTTGGGCTCCCGACTTCAGGCGCATCCCGATATGAAGAAAACACCGGGAGTCGACATGTCCACGGGTTCTCTTGGTCAGGGGCTTTCCTGCGGTATCGGTTTTGCGGCGGCGGCGGCCAGGGACGAATCCCTTGGCGGATTTGTGACATTCGTCCTTATGGGCGACGGGGAAATGCAGGAAGGACAGGTTTGGGAGGCCGCGCTCTATGCCGGCTCCAGGCATTTGCCGGGTCTCGTCGCCATAGTGGATGCAAACGGACTTCAGCTTGCCTCGACGGTTTCCGACTCATCCAATCCCGAACCGATCAACGCCAAATGGAGATCATTCGGATGGATGGTTTTCGAAGCCGACGGACATAACCCCGAGGAACTTGCTGAAGTTCTTGAGGCGGCGCGGGCTGCATCCAAGGACGGTCCCGCCGCGGTTATTGCCAGAACCGTTAAAGGAAAAGGGGTTTCGTTTATGGAGGGACGTCCGGAATGGCACGGCAAAGCACCGGACGATTCCGAAAAAGATGCCGCGCTTAAGGAGATTCTTTCTTGATTGGTGAACGAATTGCTCAGCGTCGAGCCTTCGGCCGGGCCCTTGTCGAGATGGCGCCGGACTATCCGAAAATGCTTGTTCTGGACCCGGATGTCTGTACATCCACGCAGACAGCCCTTTTCAGGGAAGCATTTCCGGAACGTTTTTTACCGATGGGTATTGCCGAGGCCAATGCCGTCTCGGCGGCAGCCGGACTGGCCTGCTGCGGATTCATTCCCTGGGTTTCGGCTTTTTCCGTGTTTCTCGCGGCGCGGGCCCTGGATCAAATTCGGGTTTCCGTTGCCCAGACCGGACTTCCCGTTAAGCTGAACGCGGCTTACGGTGGGCTTCCTTCCGGCCGCGGCGGTGCGACGCATTCCTCCGTGGAGGATCTTGCGGTGATGAGATCCCTGCCGGGGATGACGGTTCTGTGTCCGGCCGATGCCGTTGAAGCCGGGGCGATGGCCCGTGAGGCCATGCGGATATCCGGTCCTGTTTATCTGCGGACGGTTCGCTGCGAAGTTCCGACGATCTTTGAAGACGATTTCCGTCCGGAAATAGGCAAGGCTGTGGTTCTGAACGAAGGTTCGGATGTCGCCATTGTGTCCGAGGGGATGATGAGCGCCCGTGCTCTCGAGGCGGCGAAAATTTTAAAAAACGAGGGACTCGGGGTTCGAGTTCTTCATGTGGGTACGATCAAGCCGCTGGATGAAGCGGCGATAATCAAGGCTTCAAGGGAGTGCGGGGCCCTCCTTACAGTGGAAAATCATTCCGTTCTCGGAGGTCTTGGGGGTGCCGTCTGTGAAATTTTGGCGGAATCGGCACCTTGCCGGGTTCGCCGTCTCGGGTTTCCCGACGTTTTTATGGAATCGGGAGATGATGAGGCGATTTTTTCCCGTTTCGGATTGGATGCCGAAGGAATCGCCGAAGCCGCCCGGAATCTTGCCGGAATAGAGGAACAATCAGGAGAAGGCCATGAACATAGCCGTAATCAATGAGGTGAGCGCCGCGCATAGGAATAAGGATATCCTGGATGCGCTTGAAGGACGGGGACACCGGATTTACAACTGCGGAATGACCGGAAAGGACACGGGTGATGAACTTAATTATCTTCATACCGGATTTCTTGCCGGTTATCTGCTTGAAAAGAATCTTGTCGATCTTGTCGTGGGAGGATGCGGAACCGGGCAGGGATTTCTTAATTCCGCATTACAGTATCCCGGGGTTGTCTGCGGATTGATCCGGACGCCGCTGGATGCCGTTCTGTTCGCCAGAATTAACGGCGGAAACTGCATTAGTCTGGCGCTGAATGAGGGATACGGATGGGGAGGAGAACTCAATCTTTCTCTGATTTTCAACGCGTTTTTTTCCTCCGAAATCGGTTCGGGATTTCCCGAACACAGGAAGGAGCCCCAGCGGGAATCACGTCGGGCGCTGAATGGAATTTCCGCAGCCTCCCATAAAAATTGGGACGATATTCTCGCAAGCTTGTCCGATGATTTTGTTCGGCATTGCCTTTCCTTTCCCGCGACCGGCAGCCTGCTCGGCGGAGAGAAGAACGGCGGGAACGGGCTTTCCCGATGAGTAACGGCGTTCGTTCTTTCCGGGAACAGCGTGCGGCCGCCGTTGCCGATGCCGGCGGACTGGAAGAAGCCGTTCGGGCCGGAGCGTTTGCGGCTGTAGAGGGAATGACTGTTTCGGAAGCACTTGTTCTCGGGTTTCTCCGCCAGGGAGTCAGGAAATATATCGGCGTCTTCGGGCACGGATCGACGGAGCTTGGAGAAGCGCTCAGGATTTACGAAAGCGCCGGTCTTGTGGAAGTTTATAATGTCCGAAGCGAAATTGAAGCGTCCCACGCCGCTTCCGCATTGAAGCATACTTACGGCGAGACCGCCGCGGTCTTTACATCCATCGGTCCCGGGGCCCTTCAGGCGCTCTCCGCCTCCTTGGTCGGTCAATCGGACGGACTTGGAATCTACTACCTTTTCGGCGACGAGACGACGCACGACGAGGGATACAACATGCAGCAGATTCCGGGCCCGGGACAAGCGCAATTCCTTAAGCTCACCTCCGTCATGGGCGCCTCCTATCAGCTTCATACCGGCGAGGCCCTTCCCTCCGCCCTTAAGAAAGGAATAGCGACGGTTTTTAATCCCGAAGGAGCCCGGCCGTTTTATCTTCTGCTTCCCATGAATGTGCAAGGACAATCTCTGGACGGATTCAATATCGGGGAGTTGCCTCGGATTCCGGAAATCCATACCGTCATGCCTTCGGGAAATACGGCATACGAGCGTGCCGTGGACATAATTGCCGGAGCGGAAAAAACAGTTGTAAAAGTCGGGAACGGAGCCATGGTGCTTGCCGATTCCTGCGGACATTCCGCTCGGCTTTCCGAATTTCTGCAGCGGGCCGATGCTGTATTCGTCCACGGGCCGCAGGCGGTCGGGCTTCTTTCGGGAGATCATCCGCGAAACATGACGATCGGGGGCAGTAAGGGATCCATTTCCGGAAATTATGCCATGTCGGAAGCCGATCTTGTCATTACCGTTGGCGCCCGGGCCGTCTGTCAATGGGATTCATCAGGGACCGCATGGAAGAACGTTCGAAAAATTATTTCCATCAATACCCGGACCGAGGATGCGTTTCATTATAACCGGACTTTTCCCCTTATCGGGGATGCCGCGGAGGTTATTGCCGCTTTAGTCGCCGTTATGAAGATGCGCGGTCTGGACAAGGGAAAAACACCTTCTCCGTGGTTCCTTTCCTGCGCGGAGAAAAAAACCGATTGGGAAGCATTGCTTGCTTCCAGGACAAGCGGGCCGCCGCTTATGGATTCCAAATTCGACGAAGAGGTGCTCACGCAGCCGGCGGCCATCGCCGAGGTTCTTGATTTCTGCCGGAGCATCGATGCGGTGAAATACTTTGATGCCGGAGATGTTCAGGCAAATGGTTTCCAGTTGACGGAAGACGATAGGCCGGGCATGACCTTCACGGAGACCGGTGCCTCGTACATGGGGTTCGCGGCTTCGGCCGTCCTCGCATCGGCCATCGCGGACTCGGGCCGATACGGTGTGGCCTTCACCGGAGACGGGAGCTTCATGATGAATCCGCAGGTTCTTATTGATGCTTCGGCTCTCGGCGTACACGGGATGATCGTTGTATTCGATAATCGGCGGATGGCCGCGATATCAAGTTTGCAGGAACAGCAGTACGGCTTCGAATTCCGCACAGACGATCAGGTGGCCGTTGATTACGCGGAAATGGCGGGCTGTGTCGACGGGGTGAAGGGCTTTCGGGGAGGACGCACAAGGAAAGCTCTTCGGGAAACGCTTCGTTTGGCACATGGCTTCGGAGGGCTCTCTCTGGTTCATCTTCCGGTCTATTACGGCCCGGATGAACGCGGCGGTTTGGGAGCCTACGGTGATTGGAACGTCGGCAGCTGGTGCACGGCCGTTCAGGCCGAAAAGCATCGAATAGGGCTGTAGAAGAGGAGGGGTGAATGAATCGGTTGGGAGTTGCCGTTGTCGGATGCGGGAGAATCTCCGATCTTCATGCGGCGGCGTATCAAGAACATCCCGATGCACGAATAGCGGCTGTTTGCGACATTGACGCGGCCGCGGCTCGGAAAAAAGCCGAATTATGGGGCGCGGAAAGCTTCACGGACAGTTTTAATGAGGTTCTGGCGAATCCGTCGGTGGATGCCGTTGAGATTCTTGTGCCGACCCGGCTTCATGAAGAATACACGGTAAAGGCCTTGGCCGCCGGAAAGAACGTTTCCGTGCAGAAGCCCATGGCGGTGAATCTGAAAAGCGCCGACAGGATGCTCGCCGCGGCGCGCCGTGCGGGCAAACTGCTGAAGGTCGCGGAGAACTATGCCTTTTTTCCGCCGTTGGTTACGGCAAAAAAGATTCTCGAAGATGGGGTAATCGGTGAACCGACGAGCCTGAGAATGAAAATGATTGCCGGAACGGGCGGATGGTCCGTTCCGGCTGCGGCTTGGTCATGGCGTCTTAAGGATCTCGCGGACGGAATGGGACTCCATACATTCGATCACGGACATCATATGTGGGCTTCGGCGTACTATCTTTTGGGACGATTCGATGCGGTGACGGCATGGATTGATGAAACCAATCGGATTATCGATTCTCCGGCGGTGGTGCAGTGGCGGCATGAATCGGCGAAGAGATACGGCCAATGCGAATTTCAGTACGGACCGGAAATACCGATTCCCTCGCCGTATTACGCCGACACTCAATGGTTCGACATCGCGGGAACCAAGGGTGTTATTGTGGTGAATCGGGGAACCTCCGGAATCATCGATGCTCCTGCGGTTCAGGTTTATTCCGGAGGAGTCTGGAAGGATTACGATGTTGAGCGGGATTGGGGCTCCGGTTTTATCGGTTCCTCCCGTAATTTTATCAACGCATTGATCGGCAGAGAAAAACCTTTATTGAATATGGAAGAAGGACGGCATGTGCTGGCGGCCACAATCGCCATAGCCAAGGCGAGCCGAAAGTACAGAACGGTCTATCTTGAAGAGCTCGATCGAATATTTCCGGGAGCTTACGCCCTGCGTCGGCGGGGGAACGATCGCCGGGAAAAGGCTCGGTTTCTTAAGGAGTTAACGGTTTCCATTCGGAAAGAGGATGTAACAGGCGAGAATCTTACTTAGTGCGGGAACAATTTTGTTGACAGCGCCTTAAGGGTATGGAAAAATGAAATTGGTAAGATAACTTTACCTAAAATCCAAAATTGGTCATGTAGGTATACCAATTTATGTGTTTTAAGGAGACATGAGTGGGTTTAATCGCCGATAAAAAGACGATTCTCGAAAAAGAATTCCTTGTGAACTTCCGGAATCGTGCGTTGGACGACGGGATTTCAGCTAAGGATATTGAGGAGGGACTTAAAGTCCTTTGCTACACCTGCAATACATCCGATGTTATCGGATTCGCTCTGAAAACCCTTGATCTTTCCTGTGTTGTTGAAGTGGACGAACGGACGTGGTCCTTGGTGTTCGCCGGCGGCTTCTGTTCGCTTTATTCGGACGCCGTCGCTCTTCCGGACATGACAATGACTATGCGCGGCGATATCGCCGTAGGACTGATAACGGGCCGGATTAATTCCGGTGTCGCTTTTATGTGCGGTGATTTGCTTTATCGAGGGAAAAAGAACGCCGCTTTGAATTTCCAGGCCGTATGCGAACTGTTTCTCGACGAATCGGGTCTTTCCGAAAGTTCAAGAGAAGACGCCCCATCCGCTTTGAAAAAAGCCGAAGGAAGCAAAGGCGCTCTGAAGTTCGGGGTTGTCGGCGGCGGAAGCGCGTTTACATTCCATTACGAGGCCGTAAAAGAGTCGGATCTTCTTCAATTTACCGCCATCTATGACGCGAATATCGATAACGCCCGGAAGGTCGCGAAGAGGGTAACAGGCGCTCCTTTGACCGTGTATGAAACCCTCGACGATATGCTCGCTTCGGATATCGACGGTGTTTTGGTGATTGTTCCTCATCTTTATCACGAACAAATTGTTATCGCGTGTTTGGAGAAGAGAAAGCATGTTCTTTGCGAAAAGCCCATGGCCACGACGGTCGAAGCCTGTCGGAACATGATCGAAGCCGCAAAGAGAAACAACGTTCGTTTCATGATCGCCGAGAACCATCGTTTCTTACCGGCGCATAACGTTATGAAGCAGGCCGTCGAAGACGGCTTGGTCGGGGATATTCTGATGGTTCGCGCCTATGAAGGCGTCAATGAGATTCCCGGCTTAAGTACCAGCGGCTTCTGGAAGGGCGATCCGATTAAAGCCGGCGGCGGCTCTCTCATGGATATGGGAGCTCATAAATTCGCCACGATCGAGTACCTCTTGAACAGCCGATGCACGTCGGTAACGGCGATGCTCGCCAAACAGGCGATAAACCTTCCCGAGAAGGCCGAAGATAACGCCGTCGCCATGATGAATTTCGAAAACGGAGCCATCGGTGAACTGACCGTAAGCTTCACACAGATGACTCCGCCGTATAACAGCATGGAAATCTACGGGACCGAAGGCACCATTCTCGAAAATCACGCCTGGGAGAATCCCGTTCGGATTTATTCGTTCAATAAGTCCGCTCCTTCTCCTCAGACATGGTACGAACCGGAAGTGGAGCATGCGCCTTTCCCCGGATATTACCCGATTTCCGTCAGGCGCGAAGACGAGCACTTCGCACGATGTATTTTGGAAGAGAAAAATCCGGAATTTACACCGGAAGACGCGATGAGCGCCATCGTCTGCATCCTCGCCGGTTATCTCTCTTCCATCGAAAAGCGTCCCGTGACGCGTGAAGAAATCATGAATCTCTCCGATCAGGGGCGAACGGGTGAAATCCTGGAGCGTCTGGCGGAGTCCATACCTATCAACAGCAAGCTTGCGGAGGTGAAAAGCGTGCAACCAGTCGGTTATGCCAAAGATAAAGCGGCATCCCTTATGAAGAAGAACAATCTCGATTTATTAATCGCGACCTCACCGGTGAATGTTTACTATTTATCCGGCCTGCCTGTCATGCACAGTGCTCCCAATCCCATTTTGGAAGCCTTGGCGAATCAATATCCGAATATCGCCGCGATTCGAAAGGGCGGTGAGGGAACCGTGTTTCATTGGGATGTTTTCAGGAGCGTCGGAGAGTTCTGCTGGGTACCCCGAGAGTGTCGGAATCGACAGCAGGGCAAGTCTTCAGTCGGCCCTGGCTCTGCAGATAAAAAAATGGGGCTTGGTCGGAAAGAGAGTCGGTGTTGAAGAGACGATGCCGAAGTTCCTTCTCGACGTTCTTATGCAGGAACGGTTGGAACTGGTCATCGTGGATGCCGATGATGTGTTCCGTGACATGCGGCTCGTAAAGACCGATGAGGAAATACAGCGAATTCATGAAGCAACTCGGATTACCGAGAAGGCTATTCAGCGCTGTATCGACGAATTGAAAATAGGCACGACCGACAATGAAATTTTATCCCTGGCCCGCAAAACAATGCTTGATGAAGGCGCCGACGGCTGGAATCACCTCACTTTATCCATCGGCGGTTCGGATCCCGAGGCTCCGGGCATCGGCATCGCCGTGAAGAAGAACGATATTATTCGTCTCGACTTCGGAGCCGTCTATAAGAATTATTCGGCCGACGTGAACGCCGAAGTCATCATCGGCGAGGCCACGGACGAAGCGACGGCTTTTATCGACGGACTTCTGGATTTTCAAGCGTACTTCGAAAAGCGCATCAAGCCGGGCGTGAATATGAAAAAACTCGGTGAAGAAGCCGTCGAGTGGTACAAAGAGGCTTATCCCAACGGCATAGCCTTCTGCATCGGTCACAGCATCGGCCTGGAATGTGAAGATGTTCATATGTTCGGTGCCTTCGGCGCTTTGGACATGGAATTCGAAGAAAACATGGTTCTCGAAATAGAAGCATGGGAGGACTACAACGGCTATCTGATCGGAGTGGAGGACTGTTATGTCGTTACCAAAACCGGCTGCCGCAAGATGACCACCCTGGATAAGCACATTATTTCCATCAAGGAGTAAACGAATGAAACCGTTAATTATTGTCGCCACGCCGAATATATGCTGGCTCAAACCCGATGTTTCGTATCCCAAGAACGCCGCCGAAATTGCCGAGGAAACCGTTCTCTGCCAAAAAGCCGGTGCTTCGGTTCTGCATATTCACGGCGAAGGCCAGTGGAAGGAAGTGCATGAAGAAGTCCGTAAAAGATGCGACATCATTATCCAGAGCGGTATGTCCAGCTTTACTCTGCAGGAGCGGATTGAAGTTTTCGAAATAAAAACCGAAATGGTTTCCATTATTTTGAATCATCATGCCGAGGCCTTCGCCGAAGTGGACTGCAATATGCTGCATACCCTCGAAGAGCTGACGGAGTACGCCGAGGCCTGCAGAAAGTATGGGGTTAAGCCCGAATTCGAAGTTTGGCATACCGGGTCCATTTGGAATCTGAACCGGCTTATCGAGAGGGGGCTGCTGGATGCTCCGTATATAACGACGTTGTTCTTCGGATGGCCGGGCGGTACGTGGTCGCCTCCCACGGTCGAAGAATACCTCTACCGCCGGAAGATGATGCCCGAGAACTGCGCCTGCACCGTCAGCATTATGGATGAAAAGCAGATGGATATTCTTGTGGCCGCCATCATGAACGGCGACAACGTCCGAGTCGGTACCGAAGATTATCCCTACGACCGCAGCGGCAAAGTCTGCACGACGCATGAACTGGTCGCGGAAATCGCGGATATTTCGAAAAAACTCGGCCGGCCCATCGCGACCGCCGATGAGGCCAGAAAAATTCTGGGGCTCGGAGGGAACTAATCATGACGGAGAAAAAAGTTGCCGTCGTCACCGGCGCGGCGAGTGGAATCGGAAAGGCTTCGGCAAAGAGATTCGCCGACGAAGGATACGCGGTCGCTCTCTTTGACCGGAGCGCGGATATCGAGGGAGTCGGAAAGGAATTGCATCGGAACGGTTCCGAGTGCCTGGCCCGCAGGGGAGATGTTTCTTCGGAAAAAGATGTCGCTTCGTTTATAGCCGATGTTGAGTCTGAATTCGGACGGATCGATGTACTGAACAATAACGCGGGCGTTGTCGTCGTTAAGCCTTTGGAAGAGACCTCATTTGAGGACTTCAGCCGGGTGGCCAACGTGAACATCGGCGGAACCTTCCTGCTGTGCAAGTACGTGCTTCCCATCATGAAGCGCGCAAAAAAAGGCGCCATTGTAAATCTCGGTTCGGTTTCCGGACATGTGGGACAGACCGAACACGCTATTTACGGCGCCACTAAGGGGGCGGTTATCGCTTTTACCCGTGCCGTGGCCTGGGAAGTTTCCGCATATGGAATCCGCGTGAATTCCGTCAGTCCCGGTTCGGTCGATACGCCGATGCTCCGCTCGGACATCACTCTTGAATCCGAACGGACGGGAATGCCCTTTGAGGATGTAAAGAAGCTGCGCGAAGCCGAACAGGCTTTCGACCGCTGGGCCGATCCTTCGGAGATTGCCTCGGCCATCTATTTCCTGGCCGAAGACGGCGCTTCCTTCATTACCGGATCGGATCTTCTCGTCGATTGCGGCTGGGTGGCCAAATAGTATGACTCCCGACGCCTGTGATTTTGAAATTACCAAAAAGCAGTCCACTACCGGGATTATTACGGAAAAGCTGATAGATCTGATCCGAAAGCGCAGTCTCGGTCCCGGTGACAAGCTGCCTCCCGAGAGGGAACTGTCGGAAATTATGGGCGTCAGCAGGCCCTCTCTCAGGGAAGCTCTTAAGTCCCTCGAGATGATGAGCATCATAACGATCAGACAGGGATCGGGCGCTTATGTGAACGATCTCGATCCCGAGAGCGTGGTGGAGCACCTGGATATCGTTTTTAAATTGGACGATTCGCTCTATCACGATCTGTATAAAGCCAGGAGAGTTCTCGAATCCGCGATCTGCCGAATGGCGGCCGAGAACATCACCGAAGCCGAACTCGTGGAAATCGAAAGGAATATTCATATATCCGACGAAGCGGTTAACGATCCTCAAAGATTTTTGCAGCTCGATCTGGAACTTCACGATCTTATCCTCAGAGCGTCGAAGAATCGAATACTTCCGGTTTTTATTCAGTCGATCAACAAGCTGAATCTGATTATGAGGGACAAAACGAACAGCCTTTTGGAAGTGCGTCAGGCTGCCGTCGCCGATCATCAGAGGATTCTCGGGGCGCTGAAGGAGCGGGACGGAAACGCGGCGGCACAGGCGATGGAAAACCATCTGCACAGTGTTGAGCAAGGCTTCTATAACCATCGCGATAAGGAGAACCCTGATGAGCAATAAGTATTTTGTAACCGGAGCGACCGGTTGCATCGGAGGATGGGTCGTCAAAAATCTTGTGGAATCGGGAAAAGAGGTTTCCGTTCTTTCCAGGAGCGGCGGCCTTGAAAAACTCCGATTGATTATGGATGAAAAGGATATCGCGAAAGTCGCGATTCTTAAGGCCGATCTGATTGATTACGACGCGATGAAATCGTGGATTGAGCGGCGGAAGGTTACGAAAATTATTCATCTTGCTGCGATGCAGCTGCCGTTCTGCAAAGCGGATCCCAGACTTGGCGCCAGAGTCAATGTTGAGGGGACGGTCAATATTTTCGAAGCCGCCAAAGCGTGCGGAATCACATCTCTCGTTTATTCCAGCAGTACCGCCGTATACGGCAAAACCGAGGACTATGGAGAAGAAATTCTCAGACACGATACGGAATTCCTTCCTCATTCACATTACGGAGTCTACAAAATCGCCAATGAATGGAGCGCGAAGGTTTATTATGAGTCGGACGGAATCTCCAGCATCGGAATAAGACCGTATGTGGTCTATGGCCCCCTAAGGGACCAGGGAATGACCTCAACTCCCACAACCGCGATGAAGGCGGTTCTTAAGGGAGAAAAATATCATATTTCCTACGGCGGAAGATTCGATTTCCAATATGTGGACGATACCGCCAAAGCCTTTATACAAGCGGCCGATGTCGATTTCAGCGGCGCGGAAACATTCAACTTGGGCGGCGGCTCCGTAACGATGGACGAGGTTGTTTCGGCAATCGACAAAGCCTTGCCCGGCGCCGCCGATTTGCTTTCTTATACGGATTCACAGCTTCCGTTCCCGCCCGCCGCGGAAAACATTCAGCTTGAAAAACTCATCGGACCCATCTGCTCGACTGATTTGGAAACGGGTGTAAGGCAAAGTATGGAGATTTTTAAATCGGCTGTCGAGACCGCATAAAAGCTCCGGAACTGCCGGCTTTCCCGAAAAGGGAATACGGAGTCATGCGGCCTGGATTCATAGAGTCGGATCAGTGCCTTTGCTGTGGAAAAGGAACCAAGAGGAGGTTTTCATGAACTCTAAGATTAAGTTCGTCGTAGTTCTGGTCGCCCTCGCTTCTCTTTGTGCGTTTCAGGCATTTGCCAATGGACAGAGCGGAGCCGACGATCAAACCGTCATCGGTATCTCAATGCAGGGAAATCAGAGCGGTTTTGTACAGTACATCACGTCCGGTATGTGGGAATGGCAGAAAGCCAATGCCCCGGATGTTAAGCTTGAGATTGTCTTTGCCGACGATGATGCGGCGAAGCAGCTCTCTCAAGTGGAAACATTCGTCGCCAAACGCGTCGATGCCATCATTATTAATCCCGTGGATAAGGTTCAGTGCGCCGTTGCCGTCGATACGGCATTCAATGCGGGTATTCCCGTTCTGACCGTCAACACCATCACCGAAAGTAAAAACGTCACGGCCCATGTGGGTTCCGACGATGTGCAGTCCGGCTATCTCCAGATGAACCGCATTTTCGACGTTATCGGTGATGACGGCCGTGTGGCTTATGTTGATGCCGTTTTGGGGCATTCCGCACAGGTCGGCAGAACCGAAGGCTATATGAAGTCTTTGGCCGAGCATCCCAAAGCCACCCTTGTTGTTCATGACACCGGAAACTGGTCGGGCGACGAATCGATGAAGCTTGTCGAGAACTGGCTTCAGTCCGGAAAAGAGTTCGATGCCATCGCCTGCATGGCCGACTGTCAGCTTATCGGTGTTGTGACCGCCGTGAAGAATGCGAACATGGCCGGGAAACTCGTTCTTGCCGGCATGGACTGCGATCCTCTCATCATGGAAAGCATCCAGGAAGGCATCGTCGACAATTCCATCTGGCAGGACGGCGTCGGTCAGGGCGCGAACGTCGTACGCTTGGCTCTTGAAGCGGTGAAAGGCAATTCGATTTCCGACTTCTATTTGCCGTACGAAGTGTGCACCGGAGAGAACATCAACCATTACTTGGAACTCGCCAAAGAGCGTGACGCTCTGGCGAAGAAGTATTTCTAAGGGAATATTCCCGAAAAAGAGCGATTCCCGGTACGGAGCGATCATTTCCCGCCCGTACCGGGATTTCGACCTAAACGGAATGGAGTGAACTATGATGCCTCGGGAAACGGTACTGGAAATGAAGGACATCGATATGAGGTTCATGGGCGTCCATGCCCTGGACGGAGTGTCGTTTGCCCTCAATCGGGGAGAAGTCCACGCTCTGGTCGGTGAGAACGGTGCCGGGAAATCGACTCTCATGAAGGTTCTTGTCGGGCTTTATACGCCGAATGCCGGAGAAATTGTCTATAAAGGAAACACGGTTGAATTCAAGTCCGTCAGAGAAACCCGGGATGCGGGAATCTGCATGATTTTTCAAGAATTCAACCAAGTCAAACACATGACCGTCGCCGAGAATATTTTTCTTGGACGGGAACCGAAGACGAAATCCGGCTCGGTAGATTTTAAAACAATGATTTCCGAATCACGGAAGATTTTGGAAGACATGAGCATCGATATAGATCCGAAAAGCTATATCCGTGATTTGACGGTCGCCAAGCAGCAGCTCGTGGAAATCGTCAGAGCCGTGTCTCAGAACGCGGACATCATCATTATGGATGAACCTACCTCCGCCTTAAGCAATATCGAGATTGAACATCTCATGGAGACGGTTACTTCCTTGAAGAACGAAGGGAAGTCCATCGTTTTCATTTCTCATAAGCTGGAAGAAATATTCGGCGTATGTGACCGCGTTACGATTTTACGGGACGGGCATTTCATCCGTTCCTGCCCAATCGAGGATATTGACGAACCGGAATTGATTCGGCTGATGGTGAACAGAGAAATCTCCGAGATGTTCCCAAAACAGCCCGCTCATATCGGTGAGGTTGTCCTGGAAGTGAAAGGACTCACAATAGACGGACTTTTTAAAGATGTCAGTTTCAGTCTGAAAAAAGGTGAAATTCTGGGAATCGCGGGTCTTATGGGTGCCGGAAGAACGGAAGTTGTCGAAGCCATCATGGGCAGCCGGGCTCTTGACGATGGGGAAATAATCCTCAAAGGCCGGAAGATTCTCAATAGAAGACCGAAGGACGCCATAAAGAGGGGAATCATTCTCGTTCCGGAGGATCGGAAGCGTCATGGTGTGATTCTGAAACTCAGCGTGAAGGACAATATTCTGATGTCCGCTTTGAAGAAATGTCTTAAAGGCGGCCGAATCAGAAAGAATCTTGAAAAGACATTCACGGATGAATACATGGAGAAGCTGCAGATAAAGGCAAGTTCCGGAAGTCAGGTCTGCGGAAATTTATCCGGTGGAAACCAGCAGAAAGTCGCCATTGCCAGAATACTCAATGCCGATCCGGATGTGATTATTCTGGACGAACCCACACGCGGTATTGATGTTAAAACGAAATCGGATATCCATCGCCTTATGTCGCAGCTTGCCGGTCAGGGCAAGGCCGTTCTTATGATTTCGTCTGAAATGGCGGAAGTTTTGGGTATGAGCGACCGGATTGTCGTTCTTCACGAAGGTCATGTTACGGGAATCCTCGATCGAGACAAAGCGGATTCCAATGAAATCATGAAATACGCAATAGGATACACCGGAGAAGGGGAAAAGAATAATGGATGAAAGTATTAAGTCTCGGCGCTTATCGCTGAGCCTCCGCACTTTAAAAAGGTACAGCAGCGAATATGGAATCTTCATCGGATTCGTCTTGATTGTAATTTTCCTTTCGTTCGCCACACCGACTTTCGCGACGTATTGGAACCTTATAACCATACTCAGACAAGTGGCGAGTATCGGCATCGCCACTGTCGCCGTCGGTATGCTGATAATAATGGGATGCATCGATCTCTCGATCGGTTCCATGTTTGCTCTGTGCGGCATCACCGCGGGACTTATTATCTCAACGGGCAAGGAAGGTTTCGGACTGCCGGTTCCTTTGGGATACGCCGTAGGGATTGCAACGGGCGTACTGTTCGGATTCCTTAACGGTATTATCATTGCCAAGGGGAAAATCCCCGCCTTCATCGTAACAATGGCTTCCATGTGGATTGCCAGGGGACTGGCCCTTATTTTGGCGCACGGAATGCCCGTCGGGAGTTTTCCCGATGCCTTTACCTATTTGGGAACGGCTTCAATCGATAAGGCGAACATTCTTCCATGGTCCGTTATTGTTTACCTTCTTGTTGTTATCGTGATGGATTTCGTGATGAAAAAGAGGCCGTTGGGAAGATATATTTATGCGGTCGGCTCGAATGAGGACGCCGCACTGGCGGCCGGCATCAATACCCAGGCAATCAAAGTAAAGGCCTATCTTCTTGAAGGCGGATTGCTTGGATTGGCCGCGACGCTTCTTGCTTCACGGCTGAAATCGGCCGCTCCGGCATTAGGCCAGGGATACGAACTTGATGCCATTGCGGGCGCCATCGTCGGCGGTGTAAGTTTTTCCGGAGGAATCGGGACCGTCTGGTCCATGGTGCTCGGGGCTATTATTATCGGAGTTATCAACAACGGAATGGACCTTCTGGGCGTTGAAGCGTTTTACAAGCAGATCGTCAAAGGTCTGATTATTCTTTTCGCCGTTTTGCTGGATCGTCAAAGAGCCGGTCGCGCGGAATAACCACAAAAGGTTTTCCGCGGCTTGCATATCGAAGTCCTTTTATTGATTTAATCTCCGTATACGTAGGGCCAAGTCGTATTGGCTCTACATTTTCATTACGGATTCCTCCGGGCCGCTCCCTTGGCCTGCTTCAGCATCCATGCTTGAAGCTTGCTCCTATTTAGTCGCAAACGGCCTCGGGCTTCGAGTCCCTAAGGTTCCCTATAAACAGAAAAGGGGCTGTCTCATAAGAGGCGGCCCTTTTTCATGTCTGGAAGAATTCCCTTCTGAATTCAAGGGTGGTAGAATTCTTCATGGACACTAAAAAGAAGGCTACATTCAAAGATTACGAAATCAGCCAACAGATGCTCCTGCCTCCAAGTCTCGATGAACTGCTTCCCGCAAACCATATATCCCGCACAATCAACAACTTCATCGACACGATGGATACCAGTGAGCTCTTCAACGCCTATCCGGGAGGCGGTGCCAGCAGCTACCACCCGGTGATGATGCTGAAGGTTCTGGTGTTGGCCTACTCGAAACAGCTGTATTCCTGTCGTCAAATCGCAGACGCTCTTCGTGAGCAGATATGCTTCATGTGGATCAGTGGTAATAACCGTCCTGATTTCCACACGATAAACAGATTTCGTAACGGTCCATTGAAGAAGAGCATCGAGAAAATCTTTGCCTCAATGGCCAACAGCCTCATCGAGAGCGGACATGTCCAGATGGAGAACTACTTTCTCGACGGCACAAAAATCGAATCAGCAGCTAACAAATACACATGGGTATGGGGCCGGGCGACAGACAAGTTCCAGAAGCGCCTGGCCGGCAATATGGATGAGCTTTTCGAATACATCGACCGCATCAATGAAGAAGAGGATGAGAAGTACGGCGACCATGACCTTCCCCATGTGGATCCTCAAGGCAGGCCGATGTCGGAGATTCTCGAAGATGCGGTATCCAAGCTCAATGAAGAGCTGCGCAAGGATCGGGAGGAGCGAGAAAAGAAGGAGATTCAACGGAGATTGAATACCGCTAGCAAGGACTATCTCCCTCGTGCCAAAAAGTATGAGCAGCAGAAGAGAATCCTCGGCGACCGAAATAGTTACTCGAAAACAGACTATGATGCGACTTTCATGCGGATGAAAGAAGACTATATGAAAAATGGTCAGCTCAAGCCCGGGTACAACATCCAAATGGGTACTGAGAACCAGTTCATCCTCGGATATAGCATCCACCAGAGTCCCGGTGACTCCCTGACATTGCCGCTACATATGGAGAAACTGAAAAAGAATCTGAAACGCTATCCGAAAAGAATCATTGCTGATTCAGGATATGGTAGTGAAGAGAACTACCAGTGGTGTGAGGATCATGGTGTCGAGAAGTACATCAAGTTCAGCTACTTCCACAGGGAGCGGAAACGGAAGTTCAAGAAGCAGATTCATATGAAAGAGAACTGGGACTATCGTGCCTCTGATGATACATACCGGTGCCCCAAGGGTCGCCGATTCAAACACGAGGAGACCAGAATCTCGAAAACAGGTTCAGGATTTCCGACCACTGAAAAAAGGTATACAGGCCCTGGATGCCAAAGGTGTTCTCTCCGAATCCGGTGCTGCAAATACGGAGGCAAAGAGCGCATCCTGACGGTTCGTCCAAACCTGGAACGGCATAAGTCTGAAGTGCGCAAGTTGCTGACTTCAGAGGAAGGACTGAGAATGCGCTCTCTCAGGCCGATTGAAGTCGAATCTGTATTCGGAGATATCAAGACGAATATGGGATTTCGGAGATTCCGAACCAGGGGATTGAAGATGGTCAGTACTGAATGGGGACTGTTGAGTATGGCTCATAACATGAGGAAGCTACAGAAACGATAAGGGGATGGGAGGGAACCTCCCGTCTTCGGAGGTCAACCAAATTTTAAAAGGGGCTGTCTCAAACTAATGAGACAGCCCCTTTTCCATTTACGCCCTAGAGGACTCGAACCTCTGACCCTCGGCTTAGAAGGCCGATGCTCTATCCGGCTGAGCTAAGGGCGCGTACAATTCGCAGGCCATAATAACGGGTATGAGCCCCGTTGTGAAGCCGTTCGGAATGGCGGGACTCGAACCCGCGATCTCCTGCTCCCAAAGCAGGTGCCCTAGCCGCTGGGCTACATTCCGTGCTGGTGCATTTTAGGGATTGGAAGGCCGCGGGTCAATGAGGTGAGTTCTAAAGTCTTTATCCATTAGGGCTTGACCTGAAATGATCCCTCGGTTTCCCTTTAATACATGTCAAAGAAACCGGGTGCGGGAGATCGGCGAGTCAGGATTATTCTCGATATTCTGGCCGACGAGTATCCCGATCACACTTCCATGCTTACGTATCTGAATCCCTACCAGCTTACCGTCTCCGTGGCCCTATCGGCGCAGACAACCGATGCCGCGGTAAACAAGGTTTCACCGGAACTGTTCCGGCGATGGCCCAATCCCGCTTCGCTCGCATCGGCCGATGTGAACGAGTTGGAACAAGTGATTCATTCTCTGGGATACTTTCGACAAAAGGCTCGGAATCTCATCGCCGCTTCCCGCAGGATTACGGAAGTCTATTCCGGAGAAATCCCGAAAGAGATGGACGAGCTGACATCTCTTCCCGGAATCGGGCGAAAGAGCGCCAATGTCATCAGAGGCCACATCTGGGGTTTCCCGGGCATTATTGTCGATACGCATTTCGGCCGAGTCTGCCGCCGTCTCGGGCTGACGGAAGCGGCCGATCCTGCGAAGGTGGAAAAGGACATTGAAGCGATGATTCCCCGGGAGCGGTGGAATGAGTTCTCGATGACGGCCAATTATCACGGCCGGAAGTACTGTATGGCCCGTAAACCGAATTGCTTTGAATGTCCCCTGGAGGGTGTTTGCCCGAAGTTCTGTGTATAACGACTCTCGGCGGCAGGAGCTGAAAGTTACGGCTAAAAGAAACCGTGAAGATCCGCGATAGTGGAAAAGCCTTCTTCTTCCATATACCGCCGAATCCCGTCGAGAATTTGTTTCGGCGCGTCAGGATGGGAGAACAGGGCTGTTCCTACCTGAACGGCCGAGGCTCCGGCCAAAAGGTATTCCAGGGCATGTTCGGCGGTTGAGATGCCGCCCATGCCGATTACCGGGATGCCGACAACCTTTGCGACACGCCATACGGCGGCCACTCCCACGGGCCGAATGGCCGGTCCGGAAAGTCCGCCGATGCCCCGCGGAATCGCCGGCAGGCGGCGCTTTACGTCGACTTTCATTCCGGAAACGGTATTGATGCAGGAAAGGGCATCGGCACCGGCCGACGCGGCGGCTCTGGCGATTTCGGTAATATCGGTAACGTTCGGAGAAAGTTTGACAATCAGCGGCTTTCCGCAGATGCGGCGGACCGCCGAGGTCAGCTTTTCCAGTGTTTTCGTATCCGTGCCGAAGGCCATTCCCCCATGGTCCACGTTCGGACAGGATACATTCAGTTCGATACCCCAGACGGCATCAATTTCATTCATGGCCTCGGCAACCGTCAGGTAGTCTTTTTCGGAAGCACCCGCGACATTAACGATCGCCGGAGATGAAAGGGTTTCAAGGATGGGGACTTTTTCCTTTATAAAGCGCTTAAGACCGGGATTGGCGAGACCTATGGAGTTGATGATGCCGGCGTCGGTCTCCGCCAGTCGGGGAGGAGCATTCCCGGCTCTGGGCTCCGGAGTAACGGCCTTGGTATAAACGGCGCCCAGGGATTCAAGATCGGTAAGATCCCTGAATTCTTCACCGAAGCCGAAGGTTCCCGAGGCAACGCCGACCGGATTCGGCATTTTTTTTCCCGCGATGGAAACACTCAAGTCGATTTGCGCGATGCCGGAAGCGGGAGAATCTGAAGGAGAGGCGCCGTTTCCTGAGTCGCTTTCGCAGATCACCAAACAACCTCCCTTGAGTCAAATACGGGTCCGTCGCTGCACGCACATTTATAAGAGAGGGCATTATCATGACCGCCGGCGGAATCGGATGGAGAAGAAGCGGAAACGGTTTTCACCGCGCAGCCGCAGCATGCGCCGACACCGCAGGCCATACGCTCCTCCAGGGAGACCCAGCAGGTTCTTCCGGCCGAGAGGGCCAGAGTATGAACGGCGGCCATCATCGGCATCGGACCGCAGCAGTAATAAACATCGTCGTTACCCGATTCCTTCGGGATTCCGCTCAAAACAGTACCTCGGATTCCAGCGGATCCGTTATCGGTGCAGATCTGCAAACTGATTTCTTTCGGCCAGATGATATCGGGAATAAACTCGGCGGTACGGGCACCGAGAACAACGGTGGGAAAAAAACCTTTCTTTATAAGAGAACGGGCCAAATAAAGGATGGGACCGATACCGATACCGCCTGCGATCAGGATGGGATGAGCGCCGGCGGAAGGTTCCGGGAAGCCCGTACCCAGAGGGCCGATCCAATCGACAACATCTTCTTTTTCGAGGGTGGAAAATCCCTGAGTCGCCGTTCCTCTGATTTCGTAGATAAAGGAAAAACCGTTCTCATCGGCATCCGCGTAAGCAAATGGGCGGCGAAGAAGAGGCACGGGAAAATTCACGGGAAGCAAAGTAAAAAAACGGCCGGGACGGGGAATATCGCTCTCTTTTCCCGGTTTTATAACACCATCCTCGGTATAAACCAGGGTCATTTCCCTGTATCCCTGAGCGATGGAGCGATGATCGGCTACCCGTGCGCGGCCCCGGCTGCGGCCGGAACCGGAACTCATTTATTTTCTGCCTGAATCCCCGGCGCGGGTTGGTCTTTTTTCGTGTGCGAATTAATCCAATGCGTGAGATTCTGAAAACGCATAGCCGTTTCCTGATCGATTGTATGTTCCATGTTGCAGGCCTGTTTCTCAGCGTCTTCGCCTTCGAGTCCCAATCCCTTACTGAAAAAATCGACAAGAATTTCATGTCTTTGGAAAACGGCTTTGGCAAGTTTTGTGCCTTTGGAAGTGAGATTAATAAAGGAGTTTTTCTCGTATTCAACCAAATCTTTTTTCTTCAGTGTTTTCAAAGCACCCGTAACGGACGGCATTTGAACCGAAAGTTTATCGGCGATATCTTTGACTCGGGCGACACGATTTTTCTGTTCCAGAAGGAGAATCGTTTCCAAGTAATCTTCCATGCTCGGGGTAAGTTCTTCTTTTTCCCTCATACTAAAACGGTAACAGATTAGCCGCCGTTAAGCAAGATCAGCGGACGTATGAATATTAGTCCGCGGCGCTCGATAACGGAGGTGCTCTGCGGAGCCGTCTGCACCACTGAGAACTCCAGACGGCCGATAAAAACCACGGACGTCCTATGATGTAATCGACTCGAAAGCATTCCAGTAAGAGAACTCTCCATCCCGAAGGCGGTTCACCTGCTTCAAAACCGGCCGCTTCCCGCCCTTTGAATGCGTTTACCGCCGAAGGAAAGGATAGAGGAACACCCCTAAAAGGCGGATAAAGGGGGTTTGAACGAAGGCTCGGAGGTTCTGAGAAACCGGTGATGAAGAGAGTTTCTTCCTCGATTTCCGTATGCACTGCTGCGGTTTTGGCTAAAGCTTTACCCAGATGATCAAGCCACCCATCCGATTCCACGGGCAGGAAGGAAACGCCTGAGGATTCCTCAATCATCGGCAGTTTCCCGGGGATAAGAGGCGAGGTGCACGGAGGCAGGAGTCCCGGAACAGGCGGAGAAACGGGATCGGATGACTCAAAGATGGGAATCATGGGAGGAAAGGGATCGGGAATCCTTCCCCGTTTTCCCTCTTCTCGCCTTATCCTTTCGACGAGGGCGGCCTGCTGCTGGGGTGCCGTCAATCCGACCAGATAACGAATTTCAGTCGATGACGACCGGGATAAGCTCATGATACACTTATACCCGATTCGTAAAGGTGGGACCATCGTGAAAACCAAAGTTAAAAGTGTTGTTGATGAGATCGTCGACGTTCTGAAGAACTGGAATGGAATCCGCGCCGTAATTCTGCAGCATTTCGCGGAAAAGGATATCTACGATCCGAATTTTTCGATAACACTCGATGTTTTTCGTGATGAGGAAGTCCCGAATCGGGAGGAGCGGGAAAAGGCCTTCCCGGAAGCCCGATATTTTGAATCTTCGCGGGTTCGATTTAAAGACCGCTTTATGATGAACGATCTTCCGGTTCGGATCTCCTATAAAGACTGTTCTCGGGTGGATGCCGTACTTGACGCCATCGGTACGGAAGATTGGCTTTCCATGGAACGGGGAACCTATCTTTTTCATCGCATCGCCACGGGAACTCTTCTTTGGAGCCGGGATGATTGGATGAAGGGCGTTCTTGTTAAGCTTGATACGCTTCCCGATGTGTTCTGGACTTCCTGGCTGGAATCCTGTCAGCGGCATATCGATCATTATCTGGGCGATATGACCGCCGCGGCTTTAAAGGAAGACGAGCTTTATTTCCGTTTTTCTCTTTCGGGATTTCTTAAGTCCGCCGGAGAACTTCTTTTTGCCGTGAATAAAGTGTTTGAACCCGGTCCGAGAGATTATTCGGCGACTTTGGTCCTTTTGGAGAACTTGCCCGAGGGTTTTGAGGCTAATTGGACCAATTTGCTCCGCGACGACGGAGAATTACCGGCGGACAGAAAGGGTGAAGTGGCGACTCTGCTGGCCAAGAGCCTTTTTTCCCTGCGGCCGTAGACAAAGATGAGCCGTAATCCGAATCCCGGACGGGGTTTACACGTTTGAGGCTTTTCGGTAAATTTGTTCCGCTTGTAATATTCGGTACGTTTCGAAACAAGAAGGTGAAAATATATGTCCAGGAAATGTGATATTTGCGGCAAGGGGACTATTTCCGGCCACAGCGTGCCCAGGAAAGGTCTTCCCAAGAAAAAGGGCGGTGCCGGTCAGCATATCGGCGTGAAGTCCAAGCGGCTGTTTAAGCCCAATCTCGTAAAAATAAAAGCTTTAATCGACGGCAAACCGAAGTCCATTAAGGTCTGTACCCGCTGTCTTAAAGCGGGAAAAGTCGTTAAGGCTTAGTTTTTACCGTCCGCGGCCCTGATGATTAAACCGTCACGGGCCGGACGAACACCGCGGGGCGATGCTTTCGTCAAACGGCGATGAGATGCCTCGTGGCTGATGTGAGTGAGATACGCCCGTCTCGGGCGTATTTTTTTTATTTCTTCCAGTGCCTTCTCCACATTGAAATGCGTCGGGTGAGCCTGAAATCTGAGGGCCCCGATAATCAGAACATCCAAGTTTTCCAACAGCGGATAACTCTCTTCGGGAATCTCACTGGCGTCGGTGATGTAGGCCACCGGACCGCAGCGCCATCCGAATACATTTAATCTGCCGTGGATTACCGGAATGGGTTTGAGAGTGAGATTCCCGATCATAATGTCGTCTCCGGGATTCACCGGATGAAGGTTCACTTTCGCTTTGCCTCCGCCTTTCTGGGTGTTTCTCCAGAGGTAATCGAAGCGGGATGCGATTTCATCCAAGGTTTCTGCGGAGGCGTATCCGGGAATGGGACGGTTCCACGTGAGGGCACGCAAGTCGTCCAGACCATGCAGATGATCGGCATGAGCATGGGTCCAGAATACGGCGTCAAGAGAATTGATGCCCGCTCTTAGGGCCTGAAGGCGGAATTCCGGCGCCGTATCGATGAGAACCCGTGTTCCTCCCGCTTCGATGAGAATGGAACAGCGATATCGCCGGTTTCTTCGGTCCCAAGAGCGGCAGACAGGACACCGGCAGCCCGGAACGGGAATCCCGATGCTGGTGCCCGTGCCGAGCATGGTTACGGTGTATGCTGCCGATTCGATCCGCTCTTTCCTCATGCGCCTTAGTATATCGGGATGCGCTTCGGGAGAAAATGATGAAGGATGTCTTGTCGAAATAACCGCCGCGGAAAACCGACTCTTGCGGAGAACTTTCTTTTGCGGCAAATACGGCCTTTAATCGGGAGACTGCAGAATATCTGATTTGTAACCTATAATAAGCCTAGAGGATTGAAATGAGCGAAATGGAATCTTGTCTGGTTTTATCGGGCGGGGGAGCCAAAGGGGTTTATCATATCGGAGTCTGGAAGGCTCTTCGGGAATTGGATATTCCCATCAAGGCCATAGTCGGGAATTCCATCGGGTCCATTGTCGGAGCGTTTCTGGTTCAGGGGCTTGATGAAGTTCTTGAAGAAATCGGGAGCACCATCGGCATCAATTATATTTTGGATATTCCGGAGGAATTGGTCGACGGGGGAGAGCTGACCGTTGATAAAGTTCGTTCTTCCGCATTTCGAAGTTTTTATAAGTCGGTCGCGGAAAACAAAGGATTGGGTACGGGTCCTTTGAGAAAGTTGCTGGAAACGCATATCCGGGAAGATGAAATTCGAAAAGGGCATATTGATTTCGGCGTCGTCGGCTACAGCACCACGGATATGAAGCCTCGCGAAATATTTCTGGAGGATATGGAAGAAGGCGAACTGATTAATTATGTCATGGCAAGTTCGGCTTTTCCCGGATTCCAGCGTCCGGAAATCGCGGGGAAAAAATACATCGACGGCGGTGTTTACGACAACATTCCTTTCGCCATGGCCAAGAGACGCGGGTATAAAGATATCATAGTCGTGGATATATCCGGTGTCGGCGTGAAGCGTCGGCCGGATATTGAAGGAGTCCGTACAACCTATATCAAGAATACGATCGATATGGGCGGTGTTTTGGATTTCAATCGCCAATTTCTGGACGAATACACGCGGCTCGGATACCTGGACACAATGAAAACCTACGGACGATATCGCGGTCGTGATTACTTCATTATTCCGGATGTGAATTTCGAGGAACAATTTCACGAATATATCGATCGAGGTGAGGGGCGGGAAAAAATCCTCGAATACGGCGGGAAAATCATAAAGAATACCCGCTCGGCGACAGTCTCGTCGTCGGTTAAAAGCCTTTTTCCCAGGCATTCCCGTTATAACCGCCGGTGGCTGTCCGTTTTCGTCGACTGCGCGGCCATGGCGACAGGGGTTGAGAGAATTCGGGAATGGACCTACGCCGATCTTATCCGGGAAATCAGGAAACAAGCGGACGACTTAAGTCTTAGGGTGGATGGGCTCGCACCCTCGGATCGGAAGGAAACCCTTTCCCATGTTCGAAAAGGACTTCGAAACCGGAAACTTTTCAGTCCGTCCTATTATTATCTTCTTCTTGCCGAACGTTATCTTCCCGAGCATCTGGGACGGGCGCTCGTAAAACTTCTCGAAGAATTCTCTCACGAATTACCCGCAGCGCGTTTTTTTATCGACCATTTGACGGAGTTCCCGGAGGGAGTTCGGCGGGAAAAGCGGAAATGGTATCCGCACCGAAAAAAATCGAAATAGAGGATGACTTCGAATCCGCTGTTTCCGTTTTATATCTTTTACTGCCATATGGACTTAGGTAATCTGCGAATCCCGTAAAAATAATTACGTTTCTCCTGTAACAAACTTATTAGACAAGTGTTTGCTAATCAGGAGTGATTTTAGCTATGAAAATAAGGTATTTCGGCCTTCTCGCGGCGATTCTCATCGCCGGCTGCGCCAGCTTCGAGGGCCCGGTTCCCGTGAACACTCAATGGGAAGTCACCTGGTTATCGCCGAAAAATGCCGACGGTGTGAACGACGAATTGTACATCGATTTGGATGTTCCATCGGTCAAGGGCCTGAAAATCCAAGGATACGCGTTTGTTGTTACCGATTCTCTCGGTCGAACGGTTTATAGCCTGGAAGATTCATTGCCTGTGAAGACAAGCCTCCGCGATTACAAAAATTCCCTGAAGATTCCGGAAGCCTTGGTATGGGACGGCCGGATGACCGACGGCGCCTGGGCTCCCGACGGTGAATACAGATTTCACATTGATGTATTCGCGCAGAAGGACTTCAGCGGCACTTCTCCGGAGGGCACGGTTATCGTGGACAATACGTCGCCGTCTGCGGTTTTGGCGGTTCCCTTCCGTTCGTTCTCCCCTAATGGCGACGGCCGGCAGGATACGCTCCCGGTGCATTTTCATGATGCGTCTCAGGAAGCCGTATGGGAAGGGCAGGTCGTGGATGCCTCGGGTAAGGTCCGCCGTTCCATCTTTTGGAACGATCTTCCTCGGGATTCCGAATGGAACGGCACCGACGATAGCGGAAATCGGCTGGCCGACGGTGTTTATGTTTACCGGATTATGAGTACGGACGAGGCCGGAAACCGCTTTTCGGCGGAAATCACCGATCTCCGTTTGGATACCAAACCGTCTTTGGTGAACCTGGCTCTTTCGGAAACCGTAATTTCACCCAACAGTGACGGAGTTCTGGATTCTCTGATGCTTATACCCGGGCTCTCTCGAACATCGGGTATTGTCGGCTGGTCGCTGAAGATCGTGGATACCGCCGGGAAGGCACTCAAGAATTGGAGCGGAAGCGGAATCCCGGCGCGAACATCCTTCGACGGCCGAAACGATCAGGGCCGAGTTCTGGCCGACGGCGGATATTATGGGGTTCTTTCGGTGGATTATGAAAACGGGGACAGAGTCGAAGCGGGCAGCGAATCGCTTATCATCGATACCCTGGCGCCGTCGGCCGTATTCTCAGCCGAATATACACTGTTCTCACCGGACGGAGACGGCCGCCGAGACACCATCGCGGTAAATCAAAGTTCAACAGCGGAAATCACCTGGAACGTCGGTATAAAAAACGCAGGCGGAGTCCCCGTAAGATCCGGAAGCTGGAACGAACGTCTCACGCCGTTCATTTGGGACGGTCGGGATGATGCCGGCAATCTTGTTCCCGACGGAAATTACCGTTATGAAGTTTCGGCCGTCGACCGCGGAGGCAACCGCTATACCGGAGGTATTTCGGGAATCCGCGTGGATACCCGGCCCACTCCGGTTTCTCTTACCGTTTCCGGTTCGGGTTTGAGTCCCAATGGTGACGGCATGGCGGAAACCATAGTCTTCAAACCCCTGCCCGTGATTCGCGAAGGAATCTCCGGATGGTGGCTGATCGCATCCAATTCCACGGTTCCCGGTTCGGAATGGAATCTCTCAAGCGTTGGCGGAAGTGCTCCTCCCGAATCGATTGAGTGGAACGGCCGGAATGACGCCGGTGCGGTCGTGGACGGAACTTATAACGTTACCTTGACCGTGGAATATGAAAAAGGCAACCGAACGGTGAGTGCGCTGGATACGAAAGTTATCGTGGATACAACGCCTCCCTCGGTCGCGGTATCGGTTTTCCCCAAGCCTTTTTCACCCGATGCCGACGGTTTTGCCGACGAACTCACCATTTCTCCGACGGCTATCGACGCAAGCCGTATTACGAGCTGGTCCGTTGATATTTCCGATCCCACCGGAACACCGTTTTTCCATCGGGAACTCAGCGGAGCCCCGACCGATTTGCGCTGGAACGGCCGGAGCGGCTCCGGGGAGCTGGTTCTCTCGGCAGAGGATTACGGACTGAAAGTTTTCGCCGTTGACGAATACGGCAACCGAGGAGAAGCCTCCGGTAAAATCCCGGTGGACATCCTGGTGATTCGGGAAGGCGATCGGCTTCGCATCAGTATATCCAGTATCTATTTCAAGCCTTATACCGCGGACTATTTCGATGTTCCCGCGGATGTGGCCAAGAAGAACCTGGAAACATTGAACCGCTTGGCTGAAATCCTTAAAAAGTACGCGGATTATCACATCCGGCTTGAAGGGCATGCGGTCCGTACTCTTTGGTACGATGAGAAACTCTGGCGCGGCGAGGAGCAGGATAAACTGATGCCGCTTTCGGTCTCTCGAGCCGAAGCCATACGGGACGCTCTCGTCCGTCGCGGAATCGTGTCGTCGCGGATGTCGATTGCGGGATACGGAGGTACCCGGCCTTTGGTGCCCCACAGCGACGAGACGAACCGCTGGAAGAATCGCCGTGTGGAATTCATTCTCGAACGCTAATTATTGAGTATCGCGGATTCCGGTTTTTTACACCCGGGATCCGCGGGATTCCCGATTATCCCGTAATACGGCCTTTCGATCCGGAATACACATGATGCGCCATTCGGCCGACGCCGTTGAGGCTTGTTATCAGAAGGAGAATCCCGCATCCTTCCGTGGCCAAATCGGCAAGGGTTTGCATTAAATCCCTCCGGGAACGTTCGGGCAGAATGATTCCCGGCTGTTCAACAACGACGACTTTCGGCCTGAAGAAGCGAAGCATCTGGAACGCCACTGAAAATTGGACATGTTCGGTTTGAGTTTCCAGGGGGCGATTGAACGTTTGACGGTCGAGTGAAAGCCTTGCCTGCAAATCCTCTCCGAGAAAGTTTCTTATTCGGGGATTCACCGTACCCGGACGGCGTAATTTATCGGGAATCGCCAACAGGATATTGTCCAACGGACTTAAGCAGGGAATCGTCAGTTCCCTGGCGTCTTTCGGAACCAGAAAAATGGAGTTTTTTCGGAGGGACGCCTTCGTATGCAGGTTCGGATAATTGTTTCCAACTTTAATCCTGCCGCTGAAGTTCTCTTTTCCCCTCATAATGTCCATAACGACATCGTTAATACTGTGATCCGTATCCAGAAGGGCAATGATTTCTCCTTCATGTATCAGAAGGTTCAGAGATTCGATGGTTGCCGCCCTTATGTTTTCCCACGACATTACTTCTTTATTCCCCGCTGTCGGTCCGGGTGCCGAATGTTCAATCGTCCCTCCGACAAGGGCTGTGAGAATTGGTTGAATATCATTGCCGCTTTCCGGTGAATCGACATTCAGTACGGTCCTTCCGGATTGTACGACAAGAAGTCTATCCGATCTGGGAGCAAGATCGGCCGCGTCATGTCCCAGCAGAACAACCGAAATCCCATCGTCGTTCAGCTCTCGAAGAATAACTCCAAGCTCCGATTTTTCCTGCTCGTTGCAGAAGGAAAAGCAATCCTCCATAACGATGATTTCGGCTTCCTGCCACAGCATTCTGCATAGCAGGAGTTTGATTCTCTCGAAAAATCGCAAGTTCCGAGTGTCTTTTGAAACCAGCGGCGTAATTTCAAGTTTCCGAAGGAGAGGAGCGACGGATTTCGACTTCTTTCGCTCCTTTACCCACTGAAAGGGAGCATCGACTTGATCGAAAAGCGTGATGTTGTCGATTACGCTTAATGAGGTGATCAGAGACGCGTTGCAGTCGATACAGGAGATGCCCGATTCGCTATTCCGGATCTTTTCTCGATACGTTGTCGGTTGTTCTTTGAACCAAATCCTGCCGCCGTCGATAGGCAGTTTCCCGTTGAGCAGGGAAAACAGCGCGGTGCGTTCAAGTTCGGACATCGTGAGGATTCCTAGTGTTTCTCCTTTAAAAACACGGAGTCTGAAACCGTTTAAAACCGGAGCCTGTTTATACCGGCAGAAGATATGTTCCAGGCGGAGAAGTTCTTGTTTCATACCGGTTTTTCCGAGAGAACCGTGCGCGATGTCATCTTCGGAAGCGTAATTTCCAATTCGGTTCCCACATCCGGGGCGCTGGAGATTGAAACTCCGTAGTCGGAACCGAAATACCTGTTGATGCGGGCGTTGATATTGAAAATAGCGATGCCGGAATGAGTGGAGTCTTCTTCCGTTCCGGCATGAAGCGGTATCACTTGAGTTTCCTGAAGCCGTGTATTGATGCGGGCCAGTGTTTCGATATCGATGCCCACGCCGTCGTCCACCACCCGTATCAGCAGAGATTTCTCCGTACAGGCAAGACGAATTTCGACATTCCCCGGCCCGCTTCGAAGCTCAAGGCCGTGATAGACGGCATTTTCCACCGCCGGCTGAATCATCAGTTTCGGGACGAGACAATCGAGAAGACCGGCGTCTTCCTCTTCGTTGACGATTGTTAACCGGAAACGTTCATCGAATCGGTATTTCAGAATTTTGAAATAGAGTTCCACATAACGAAGTTCATCGGAAAGCCGCACCAGGTTCCCTTTGCTGCCGACGCCGTATCGGAAAAAAAGGGAGAGAGTTTCGGCCATTTCGGCTATTTCCTCTTTGCCGTCCCAGAGTGCCTGACCTCGAATGGATTCCAGGGTATTCGAAAGAAAGTGGGGATTAATCTGACTCTGAAGCGCGGCTATTTCGGCTCTTTTAATCTCCAGTTCCATAAGAGCATCCTGTTCTTCGGCGGCTTTATTCGGCTGCCGGGAAAAGCGATCCCCCGAGGCTCGACGAATGAACGCCGCGGACGTGCAGACAAATGCGAGGAGAACGAGTGTCGCGGCGATATAACCGGAAACGCCGTGGACCAATCGCCAGCAGCCGATTCCGTACCCGATCGATCCCGTGAGTACAATCACCGCAAACCGTGTGATCCATTTTTTTTCTGCGGGCGGGAAACGGATCACTGATAGATCCTGCGATATTCTCCGGGAGTGATTCCGATATGTTTTCGGAAAACCTTGAAAAAGTACTTTGCTTCCGGATATCCCACTTCCCTGGCCACTTGGGCCAGGGTGGATCTTTCCGTACGGAGAGCTTCCTTAGCCGCCTCGATTCTTCTTTGGGTAAGATAGTCGGAAAACAATATGCCGGTTTCCTTCTTAAAGAGGGTTCCAAGATACGTTGGGTTCATTTGGAAACGGGAAGCCATGTCTTCGAGATGGATCGGACTGGCATAATGCACATCGATGTATTCCCGGATTTTCCTTACGGGCAAGCTCTCCCTGGCGTGTCTTTCCCTTTCAATTCGGCGCATTGTTCCGCAAAGGGGTTCTCTTGCCGCATTCAGAATGTCTTGCGGTGAATCGGCGTGGCGGAAGCCGTCATAGAGCCCCTCGAAGATATTTTTTCGAATCGCGGAAACGGTATTTTCAGGAAGAGCCCGAAGAAAACGGTCACAGAGTTCTTCCGCGGCGGCGTGAAGAAATCTTCCCGGTGTTTCGCCGCTTATTTTCCCGATAAAAACATCGAGCCATGTTTCGAAGGCTTCATAATCCAGTGTCTCGGCGAAATTCGCCATGCTTTTTATTTCCGCCGGGTCCAGTCCTGAATAGTCCTTATACACCGCGGCTCCTTTACAGAATACCGCCTCGTTTTTCGCCCTCTCGCGGCGGTCTCTGACCGATGCGATCGCCGAGCGGATCGACCGAAGCCAGGAAAGGGCGCCCGAGCCTTTGGGGCCAATGCCGATGATGATGCCGCCGCCGCCGAGAGGTTCGAGACGAATAAGCAGATTTTCAGCGAATTCCTTCAGACCGGATGAAACGTTTTCTTCTTCCGAATCCTCATAGCGCAGCAGCATGGCAATCCCTTCCATCGCCGCGCCGCTGTGGAAATCGAGACAGTTCCTGCCGACAACCCGCTGGGATATGTCGATAAATTTCTCTTCCAAATTCGAGAGAAACGAAAGTTCCTGTTCCTCATTCTTTACCGACAGTCCGCTGACCGCGAATACGGCTTGAAAAATTCCGCGGTTTGAAACCTCCCGGTCGAATTCTTCACACAGCTGATTGATGCCGGAATCATTCGGATTGTTGCAGGCCTGGAGAATCCGCTCCATCACATCTTTTTTATAACGATCCCGACTGACCGCGAGCTGCTGTTCAAGAGCCTTCTCCGGGCTGATTGAGCGGAGCCGACTGCCGATTTTCTTCAGCGTTCGGTTCAGTTCTTCTTTCTGCAGGGGTTTGAGGATGTAGTCATCAACATCCAGTTTGAGGGCCTTCCGGGCGTAATCAAACTCACGATGTCCGGAAATAACGACGAATCGTGTTTTGGCACCCGTGGATTTATGCCGGCGGATCAGTTCCAAACCGTCGATACCCGGCATCCGGATGTCGGTAACGACAATATCGGGCTTCAGTTTGCTGATTTGATCCAGAGCTTCAAGACCATCCTGGGAATTCCCGATCTCCACCATGTTGAGTTCGGCCCAGTCGACAAGCATGTGGATTAATTTATACCCTTTCGGCTCATCTTCCGCGATGAAAACCCGAATCGGTTCGGAATTCATGATCGGAATATACCATAAGGGAAGGAAAAAGAGACCCGTTCCGGTCCGGGGAAACGGAGGAAGAAGGCAAGGTTCTCCCTCCGCACCGCAGATTTATACACGAAAGAGTCTTTCTGCGTTCTTGTGGTAGATCATCTCTTTCTCTTCATCGGTTGCATCAGATTCTTCAATGCAGGAAATACCCGTTTCCATGGAGGAAAGAGGATAATCACAGCCGAAGAGGATATGATCGATGCCCATGGCCGAGATGGCGCATCGGAGCGTTTCCGGATTATATTCGCCGCTTGTGCTCACATACAGGTTCCGTTTGATGTAGAACGACGGTTCCCGGGTAATCCGGCCTTTTGAGAGGTAATCGGTTTTGTCCGAGCCTTCGTCGATGCGTCGGAGAAGATACGGCAGAGTCTCTCCGAGGTGGCCGAGAATGAGTTTCGCGCCCGGGTGCCGTTCGAAGACACCGCCGAAAACAATCCTCAGAGCATGGGTGGTTCCTTCGGCGGCCCAGTTCCACGCCGGGCCGAGCATTTCGGTGTAATCTCCATAGGCTTCGATTTGATCCGCCGCCGGATGGCCGACATGCAGATACAGAGGAACATCCAATTCTTCCAAAGAGGCCCAAACATCATCAAACTGCATTTCATCGAGATATTCGAAGTTCGAATGTCCCTGAATCATCACCCCGACGAAGCCGAGTTCTTTTACGCAGCGTTCCAGTTCCATAACGGCCGCGGCCGGATCCTGCAGCGGAAGTGTTCCGAAAGCCCGGAAACGGCCGGGATATTCCGAGGCCAGCGAAGCGGTAATATCGTTGTACAGCTTGGCGGCTTCCACCGCTTTTACGGCATTATCGAAACCTTGCGCGGCCGGCCACATGGCCGAGATAATCTGCATGTCGATTCCGTTTGAATCCATGGAAGGAATACGGTGTTCACCGAAAGGCTTGTCGCTCAGAGATAATTTCGTTTCCACGAATTTTTTCCCCATAATGTCCGGGAACGCCATCTTCTTTTCCCATTCTTTCATCTGAACCAGCATTTCTTTTGTTGAAAAATGTTCTTCTATCGCGATTTTTTTCACCTGATTTCTCCTGTAATTATGTGATTCATAAGCTTCAATTTCCCTATTGTGCGCTGTTCGCGGAAGGAGCATGACCTTTGACGAGTTTTGCCTTTCGAATAATGCTTTTCGCCTGATGGGAATCCATGGCTATGGCCGTAACCAGCACCAAGCCCTTTACCATATATTGAGGATACACATCGAGCTGCATCATCTGCATCCCGTTGGTGATGACCGTAAGAATCAGAACACCGATGACGACGCTGGAGATTTTTCCGCCGCCGCCGCCCATCCTGATGCCGCCGAGCATGGCGCCGGCGATAAGGGTGAATTCGGTTCCCGGCCCCATCGAAGAGGTGGAAGAGCCCGACCGGGCGATAAAGACAATCGTTCCCAGGGCGGTAAAGAAACCCGCGATGGTGTAGACGATAATGCGTATTTTTTGAATATTCACGCCTGAGAGTTCCACGGCCTCGGCGTTGCTGCCCAGTCCGTAGATATAGCGTCCGAAGTAGGTCTTGTTGAGCATGACGGAGCCGAAGGCGACGACAAGAATCATAATGATGATCGCCACCGGAATCGGTCCGACATACCCTTGCCCGAGAACCCTGAACTGTTCCGGGAAATTGAAGTATGTCTGGGAGGATGAGATCATGAAAGAGGCTCCCATGAACACGTACTGGGTCGCCAGAGTGATGATGAACGGAAAAACACCCAGCCAAACATAAAGTAGGCCGTTCATGAGCGACATGGCGCAGCCCATAACCAGACCCAAAGGAATAATCAGGCCGATCGGCATGCTTGTATGGGTCATCAGATGCCCGAGGACCACACCGATTAAGGACATCTGATATCCGATGGAAAGATCGATTCCTCCCGAAAGCATAATCAGGGCGACTCCGACACCGACGATGATGAGATAAGAAGCCTGATTGAGAATGTTGCGCAGGTTTATCGCGGTTAAAAAACGGTCCGACTGCAATGAAAAAACAACGATCAACACCAGAAGCACGAAGTACATGATGTGGTCTCTGATAAACGTTGTTATATGTTTGCCCGTTTCGTTCGGCTTTTTATCGACAAGCGGATTCATACTTTTTTTCTCCCTCCAATGCGGCGGCCCCGCCTCCGGAAGCCATGTTGAGAATGTATTCCTGTGTGAAGTAATCTTTCGGAACTTCACCGACGAATTCTTTTTCGTGAAGAACGACGATTCTGTCGGACATGCCCAGCAGCTCTTCCATATCCGAGGTGATCATAATGATGCATTTCCCTTCGGCGCACAGATCATTCATGAGCGCGTACATCTCATGCTTCGCGCCGACATCGATCCCCCTGGTCGGTTCATCGAAAACCAGGATGCTCGTATCCGCCGCAAGGGTTTTCGCCACCACGACTTTTTGCTGATTCCCTCCGGAGAGATTCAAGACTTTTTGTTTCATGTTCGGTGTTTTTATACTCAGCTGCCGAATATACTCCTTCGCCAGATCCTGCTCTTTTTTCGTATTGACAAGGAGCATTCGGGCAAGTTTTCTAACGGCCGCGAAAACAATGTTCCAGGAGACACCATTCATGAGAAAGCATCCGTCACGCTTTCGGTCTTCCGGAACCAAACCGATGCCGTATTTCAGGGCATCGGAAGGGGATGTGATGTCCGCCGGTTTACCGTCGACAAGAATTTCACCCCATTGACGCCGTTCGGCTCCGTATACGACTCTCATTATTTCGGATCGGCCGGCGCCGACGAGACCGGCCATTCCCAGGATTTCTCCCTTTCTTGCTTTGAAGGAAACGTTTTTCACTCCGTTCCCGGTCAGATTTTTCAGTTCCAGGGCGACGGGTCCCGGCGGCGTCTTTCTAACAGGGTATGTTTCCGCCAGTTCACGTCCGACCATATCGCATATCAGTTCACTGCGGCATGTGTCCGCAACATTTTTTGTCACAACGAATTCGCCATCTCTGAATACGGTTACCCTGTCCGCTATTCGGAATATTTCATCCAGTCGATGGGATATATAAATGATGGTGACACCTTCTTTTTTCAGCTGTGTGACGATGTCCATAAGAATGGCAATTTCCGCGGCCGTCAGCGGCGCGGTCGGTTCATCCATAATGAGGATTCCGGCGTTTTTTGAGACGGCTTTGGCGATTTCAACAATCTGCCGTTTCGCGCTGCTTAACGACCTGACGGGTGTTCTCGGATCAATATCCACTTTGAATCGTTCAAAAATCGCCGAAGCGACCTTGTTCATTTCCCGCTGATTGACGAAATGTCCGTATTTTTTCCCCAGGCAGATATTTTCGGCCGCCGAGAGAAGGTCTATCAGATTGTATTCCTGGTAAATAGCTTCGATACCGTTGGAGCGGGCCTGCGCCGGCGAAATACCGGCGTAGGTTTTACCGGAAACGGTAATTGTTCCGCTCTCCGGGCGCACCGCGCCGGTAATCACCTTAATGAAGGTGGACTTCCCGGCTCCGTTTTCTCCCACAATCGCGTGTATTTCACCTTTGCGGAAATCTACGGAAATTTCATTCAGCGCGACGACGCCCGGATAGATCTTAACTATTCTCTCCAGAGATAAAATTGTATCAGTTTCCATGTTCGCTATCCCTGTGAAAGAAAGAACTCATAATCAGTTCATCAGGAAGTTGTTTTCAGGATTGTCAATCAGGAAGTCGTATCCGATGGCATCCACCGTCCAAATGTCGTCAAGAACCCAGAAAGGGGTTTCCGCTTCACCGAACAGAATACGCTTGGTTACCTGGAAGAGCCCTTCGGCCATGAAGACCTTCACCTTCTGACCATGAGTTCCGTAATTGCACGATCCCCGAAGGATGCTTTTGTTTCCTTTGGAACTTTCAATCAGGGGTTTGGAGGTTCCGTCCGAGTAGCTTCCGGCAAACACGGCATATTTCGACAAATCCAGATTTGGCTGAGATGTAATAAAGTTATTGACGCCGACGGCCGGAGCCTCCTGGAACGACAGGAAAAGCTTAATCTGGGGATCCATGGTCATGGCTTCTTCGGCGGCGTTATAGCCCAAATCGATTGAATTATGAGCCTTGGCCGTATAGGTAACCTGTATCCGCGGATCTTCAGCGGCCGCGGCTATCATGGCATCATAAACCTGCTTGAAGATGAAGGTGTTGTTGAATCCGATAACCGCGGCGTGGATATCTCCTTCTTTGGCATCCGGGTAGTTTTGATCGATCCAAAGCGACCCCATCTTGGCCACCTGTTTTCCGAGTTCCGAGTATTCTACGGCGGCGCCTCCGGAGAGCTGATCGTAATAAGCCGGATACTGTCCGTTGAACACAACGGGGATTCCGGCATCCATGGCCTGCAGACAAACGGATTTAACGGCTCCCTGATCAATGGGTGCGCAGATGATGAGATCGACGCCCATGGAAATGAAGTTTTCCATATGGGAAATCATCAGGGAATTGTCTCCCTCGCAGGCCATGACGCTGACATCAACACCCAATTCCTGCAAATTTTTTTGAATGTAATCCACCGTCATTTTCAGGAAGGGATTGGAAAGAGTGTTGACGGCGTAACCGACGGTTACGGTTTCTCCGGCATCAAGCTTTTCCTGAACGGTTTTTACGGCCTGATTAGCGGCGGTCCCGTTTTTCGAAGCGGACTCCGATTTCTCTTGGGAACATCCGATAAAGCAGCACAGCAGCAGGATCGGAATGAGCCCGAGCAGTACACGTCCATTGCTTTTCATTTTTGTCTCCTTATGCGTTTTGTTATATTTTCAGCAAACGCTGAGCGTTTCGCCGAAATATTTGCTTTTTTTCATCCTCGGGAATGGTCATCTTTTCCACCGATTCGATCGTCAGAGGGATTTCTTTGGGAGTCATTGCGGGAAAATCGGTCGCGTAGACCATTCTGTCCGGACCGAAAAAGCTGTAGCCCAGTTCCAGGGTGGGTGCCGAATGTCCGTATATGGCGGTATCACCGTAGAACTTGAACAGGTTTTGATACCAGACTTGTCCCATTTCTCCGCATTTGTTCACCGTGTATGGCGGATCATCGAAATACTGAGCTTTGATTCGTGTATGAAAGGCGGGAACGAACGCTCCGCAGTGGTGAGTGATGAATTTGATTCCCGGGAACTGTTCGAAAACACCCGAACGGGCAAGAAAAATCATGGCGAGACTGGTATCCAAAGGCCAATGGAGCA
This sequence comes from Spirochaetia bacterium, assembly GCA_963666985.2. GTDB lineage: Bacteria > Spirochaetota > Spirochaetia > DSM-2461 > DSM-2461 > UBA2779. Next base: position 358,010 of record CAXXIA010000001.1, read on the forward strand.
TTGTGGCGATATCAAAGGGCTGGGGCAGCGGACCATGGGCAAAAACCGGGTGAATCCAGATAGGAAGATCATAGTCGGCCATCATTTCGTAGAGGGGAAAGAGACGCTGCGAATCCAGCTGTTCTCCGACGATATTGCTCGATATCTGAATACCTTTCATTCCCAGGTTTTCAACGGCCCGCCGTCCTTCGGCAAGCGCCGCGCCGATATCCGCCATCGGCAGGGTTGCCGCCGCGGCGATAAAATGGTTTGGAAAGTCCCGAACAAGAGCCGCCATTTCATCATTGGCTAAGGCCGCAAGATCCGCCGCCGATGACGAATCCGTCATGGATTCCAGATCCGGTCCCATCAATGTGATAACGGATGTATCTCCGGGGGCAACTTCATCCATAACTCCGGTACGTTCGATCGGATCGGAGAGAATCGATGCCGGCGGGGAAGGGTGATGGTTGATTTTTCTTTTGTCGAGTTCGCTCAAGTATCGTTTTGGGAGGACATGAGTAAAAAAGTCGATGTTGCCGGACATAGATGTACCTCTGTAATATTTCTGAAAGACGGGTGATTCTATTCGTACGAAATTTTCACTGTCAACGCGGATCTGGGATTTGGATACCTCTTATTGGATTTTGATACATTCGGGTTTGATGAGTGAAAGGATTCACCGTGAGAACGTTTCTTTTTCCGAAAAGAGCACGGCCATAACGGATTATTCCGCTATGAATCAGGATTTCGATCGCTTCTTCGGCGTCTTCCAATTCCCAGCCCGCCAAACAGCCGAATCCGGGACTTTGATCCAATCCCAGCCGTCGGATTTCCATTGTGCGCCGCCCGATCAGGATACGGGCCATTCGGCCTTTGCCGAATCGGCGGTTATTGCGGCGGACTGTTTTTAGGATGGATTTGAATTCAGGCGGCTCTTTCCAGACCTCTCCGCCGCAGACGTCGCAGCCTGTGCAGTCCTGCGCCTCAATCCCCAGGGATTCCAGAAGCATCTCCCTGCGGCAGCGGCCGGCGGAGAGGGCGTAGCGAAGTATGGTATCGCGGCGGACGCGGGCGAGAGATTCGGGAGAGTCTGAAGAGGCATCGAGTGTTTTTCCGCCGGATGTCCGCATGGTGCCGAGCGGAGAGTTCGATATCGCGCGGAGAGGGGCAGGGCCTTCCAAATCTTCTTTTGAAGCGGCCTGAGAGGATCGGTATTCGTTTTGTTTCCCGTGAGGAGCGCTTTTGGGATTATCCGGGTTTTGATAATCAGCCGTATCTTCGGGCGTCAGGATAAGCCAAGCCTTTGCGCCCTTGCCGTCACGGGAGGCTCTGCCTGATTCCTGGAGATACGCTTCCGCCGAGCTCGGTGGGGCAAGGTGAACGACGGTGCGGATATTGCTCTTATCAACGCCCATCCCATAAGCGCAAGTTGCACACAGAATACCGTCGCGGCTCGAAAGAAACCAATCCTCCAGACGCTTTTTCTCGGCGGGAAGCAGGCCCGCATGGTAGTAGCGGATCTCTTCATCCTTAAGCCGGTGCCGAAGTATTCTGGCGGCGGTTTCCACGGAAGAACGCGTGGGGCCGAATATGATGCAAGGCCTTTGTTCTTCTCTGACCAAACGCTCCAGGATGTGGAAGCGGCTGAGGGTCGGCAGAACACCGTAGCGGATGGCGGGTCTGTCCGGATCGGCAAGGGCTTCGGATGGCCTTTCTCCGTTGAAGAGCAGATCGGTTATACGCTCCCTGACGTGCGGACCGGCTGTCGCCGTGAGGGCCAGGACGGCATCGGGATTCCATTCGGTAACGAGGCGGCCCAATTCGGCGCAGGCCGGTCTGAAGGTTTCGCCCCATTGACTGACGGTATGGGTTTCATCAACCACTAAGAATCGCGGTTTTAAAGCTTTGATTCTCTCCGATACGTCCGCGATCGCGAGGATTTCCGGATTGGCCAGAATAATGTGAATCTCGCCGTTTTCCAAAGTGTTCCATACGTCGCGGCGCTCGGCGGCGTTCAGTCCTCCGCGCAGAACGGCGCACGGTATCTTCGCCGCGTCAAGGCGGCGTTTCTGATCGGACATCAGGGAAAGTAGGGGGAAAACAGCCACGGTTAGGGCGCCGCTCATCACGGCCGGAAGCATCCAGCAGAGGCTTTTCCCGGCACCGGTGGGAAGAACCGCGATGCGGCGCAGCGGCTCCGGCGCCTCTTCGTTTTCATTAGCGGGTACAAGAGCATCCAGAACCGATGCGATAACAAGACGCTGCCAAGGATAAGGAAACGAAATTCCGAAAATGATTTGGGCGGTTTTTTCGATCGGATCTTCACAGTCAAGCGTTTTTAAGTTCATACGGTATTTTACGTACCGGAATTGAGATTCTCTTGAAGTTCTTCAAATCGAAAGAAAAGATAGAATTAATCGAAATAATTTTATTGACCGGAGAAGGTATTCATTGATAATGAGTATATGAAATCGTACCGGAAAAGACCGGTAGCCGTGCTCATTATAATCTTGTTCTTATTAATGAATGCGGCCATCGCTTATGGAACCCAAGATTATCCCAGGGCGAATAGCGGTTTTATTAATCTGCGGTCATATAATTTTGAAAAAAATGGGCCTGTTATCTTATCGGGTGAATGGGCCTTTCATTGGGGAGTTCTTATTGATGAAGAGAACTTTCAGCGCCTCAGTGAAATGCGGCCCGCTTATTATCATAATGTTCCGGGATATTGGAATACTCTAACAAAATATGATTCGTCTATAACGCCGCACGGCATTGCGACTTATGTGATAAAGATCGATCTAGGTCCGAATAACCGAGATCAATTGGCCTTAAGATTCCAAAATATTACACCGAATGCCGATATTTATATTAACGGCATTCGTTTGGTTGAATCAGGCGTTGTTCATGCCGATCAGAGGATTTCGAAATCAGGAAACCGCCCTCGAATTATCCCTTTGTATCCCATACATGAGAGTCCGATTGTTCTCGCTGTCGGTATCTCCAATTATCATTTTATAAAAGGCGGATTGAACAAGCCGATACAAATCGGATTATATGATGATCTTCTTCTCTCAAGGGAACGCATTCTGGTTATCGATGCGTTTTTTCTCGGAGGACTAATGCTGATGGGCCTGTATCAGCTGGCTCTTTTTTTCCTCAACAGGAAGCGGAAAACAACCCTCTTTATGGCGCTTATCTGCTTTTTAGCCCTGATGTTCTCAGGATTCCGGAATGAAATGGTCCTCCTTTCACTGTTCCCGGGTTGGGAAGGTGAAACGACTACAAAAATCCTTTATCTGACTTTGGCTCTGGTTCCTCCGATGATCAGTCTTTACACTTCAAATCTTTATCCTCTCTGCTTTAGAAAATCTTTCCATTTACTTTTTATCCCTATTGGAGTTATCGCTTTTTTTACAATTCTTTTTACAGATAAGTCCTTTTTTACACGCCTCACACTTTTATTTGAGATTCTGATTGTAAGTGCGACAGTGTATAATCTTGTGGTTCTTGTCATCGGATATTTTCGAACAAAAGAACGTCCTCTCCTTATTTTTTTGGGCGGTCTTCCCTTTCTTTTCCTCAGCATCGCCATAGGAATAATGGACGATGTTAATCCTCATCCGATTCAATGGGCGGGTGGAATCGCCTTTGTTTTTATTCTCTATCAGACTTTTATACAGGCATATTTTTATTCCCATGTTTTTGATGAAATTGATGACCTTTCTCTTCAGAAAACTAAGCTTGAAAAACGAAATATTGAATTATTCAATCTGTCGTATATCGACAGTTTAACCGGTATTTGCAATAGAAGATTAATGGATGACTATTTAGCCTCAAACTGGAGGGTGAATTCCTTAAGTGAACGATCGTTGGGAATAATTCTCATCGATATTGATAACCTCAAAGCGTTTAATGATTATTATGGTCAGCGTAAGGGCGATTTATGCATTATGAAAGTTTGCGAACTGATCCGGGAAGGACTCGGGGAAGATGATCGATACACCTTATCCCGATATGGAGGTGATGAATTTTCTTTGATTGTTTCCGATGTGGATGAGATAAACCTTTTTCAGCTTGCTGAAACAATTCGCAAAAATGTTGAATCGGCCGGAATTGAACATTCATCATCTCTCTTGGGCGTGGTTACCATCAGTTTGGGATGCGTAAGTTTTATACCGGATATCGAGCAGACATACGATGTTATCTTGGATGCAGCATCATCGGCTCTGTGTAAAGCGAAGAAATTGGGAAGAAACAGAACCAACCGATACGGAGTCGACAAAGGGTTGGAACTCTGGCAGCCGATTGCTGCGGATTGAAAAGACAAAGGCTTCCGTTTTCTGATGTTTAACCGTTTTTGCTTAAGCTTCTATAAAGATGATTATGCGGGTGTCGGATCGGTTTTCTTTTAAAGTGATCTTCAAGTAATTTTCTTTAAAGCCTCTGAGCGTTTATTCGCCAGTTTCTGAAGTGTAATCCGATCCACGGCATGGCGTTCGTTGAACCCGTGGGCGATTACGCCCGTTTCATCGACCGCTTTCAAAGCGATTCTAATAATGTTGTCGACCACTTCCGTAACTCGCGCTTCTACGGTAATTGTCTCACCGGCCGGTGTCGGTTCTTCATGCGAAATCTGAATAAGGGCCGTAACGCTTGTAACGCCATCATTCAGAATCGAATCGAGAAGCTGCCATGATGTATTGAGCATATAGCGGGTGAGGGCCGCGGTGGAAAGAAACCCGTCGAAAATATCGTTTTTTGCGATATCCCATTGAAGCGTTAAGGACTTGCCGTCCAGCTTTGTTTTCAAACTGGTCATAGAGGCCTCCTCACAAGCATATTCTAAGCTTCCTTCGGTGAGGCTTCCAGTTTCAAAAATGTGACTTTGCCAATTAAATCAAACGTGTTTCACGTTAGCGGAAAGATCGGTGTAAGATGAATTAAGACGATGCCGATCTTCCGTTAACCGGATCGAAAAGTAGTGGTATTCGCCTTGGTTAAAAAATATTTTCAGCCGATTGAGACGAAACGAGAAGCGAATCGAGGGAAGGCGGAACCGGTCCTTTCACAACACCCGGGTCCAGGCCTTTTTCCTTCATAAGGGCGGCGCCGATAGTCTCGGCCGGGATGCCCATGGAAAGAGCCCGATCCACCTTCGCACGTAATTCTAAAGCCGCGTTGATTGTTTTATTATCCACGACGGTTACCATTCGATTCTCCTTTATCTGTTCGAACTGCCTCGTTGTTTTATTTTCGTCAGCTTTAAAGGCCGACATTACGAGAGAATCTCTTGGTCTTCCGATAAGTTTTTCTGGAAATCCGTCTCAATAAATGTTTTTATGAAGGGTTCGTATATCCGACGCGCTTTTCATTCTCCATAAACCCTCAATGATCCGATCGGAGCCTTCGAGTGTTATGATGCTTCGATGGAGGATGTCTTTTGACGATGTTCCCAGCATGATTTCGAATTCCCCCGCTTCAACGACACGTTTCCCGTCCACACGCGTAAATGAAAGCATGTCCGTGGGAATGGAAAAGGCCACTTCCAGGATTTCCTCCGCATCTACCGAAACACGCCGGAAAGCTTTCAATTCCATGAGAGGGCGAACAAGTGAGGCATAGCAGTCCCGAACATAGATCTGTATCACCTCTTCGCCTGATCGTTCTCCGAGATTTCGGATGCGGCAGCTTATCTCAACCGTTCCGTCAATCGGGATTACCGCAGATTCAAGCGCGATATCGGCAATTTGAAACTTTGTATACGATAATCCGAAGCCGAAGGGCCTGAGAGAACCGAATTCGGGCTGTATCGGAGTTCCCGGCGATTTGAATTTATGATTATAAAAGAACGGCATTGCCCCGGCCGATCGGGGAAAGGAAACAGGCAGTTTTCCTCCCGGATTCACCTCGCCGAAGAGGACCCTGGCTATTGATGCCGCTCCCCGGCCGCCGGGCAGTCCGGCGTATAGAATGGCTGCCGATTCTTCATCCGCCCGCCCGAGACGGTAGGGGCGGCCGCTGGAAAGTACGGTAACTACGGGCTTCCCCGTATCCAGAAGAGCATTCAGCAGCTCCTCTTGAGGACCCGGCAGGGATAAAGATGATCTATCGGAACCTTCTCCAATGGTTCCGGTGAGAAAAAGACCGGAAAGATCGCCCACCATGGCGACGATGACATCGGCCTCCGAAACGATTTGAGCCGCTTCCGGGATTCTTGAGGTATCCGTGCTGATCCATGATTTCTGGGCACTGCCGTCCAGTCCCACTTCACCCGGAAAGACCGGAGCGCTGTCGGGACGTCCGATGAGAACGTCGCAGCCGCGTGTGTGAATCAGTTGATCGTCCAGCCGATTGGATAAGATGTCCTTTAATGTTTCCAAACGGTCCTCATCTTCGCTCTCACCGGCTGAAATTAAGTGAACAGGGAAGGAATAACCGTTGAGCATCGCAAGAGGATCGTCCGCCAGAGGGCCTGTTAAGGCGATTTTAAGACCCGGTTTCAGCGGTAGAATCCCGTTGTTTTTTAAGAGGACCATCGAGCGGTCGGCGGCTCTGAGAGAAAGATCGATGCTTTTTTCCGATCTCAGATGAACAGCTTCTTCGTTGATGAAAGGATTATCCAGAAGGCCGAGTCTCGATTTTTCTTTGAGAATTCGTCTGACGGCTCTATCGATTACCGAGCCGTCGATAAGTCCTTTATCCATTGCCCGGGCAAGAGCTTTGCCGTATACCGTATCTCCGGGAAGTTCGATGTCGACCCCGGAACTTATGGCTGCCGCCGCCGCTTCTTCAAAGCCGCTTCTGGTTCTATGATCGGTATGGAGCTGCGCAATCCCTTCATAGTCCCCGACGACAAGGCCGTCGAATCCCCATTCTTTTCTCAAGATATCGTTGAGATAATAAGATGATTCGTGCATGGGAATACCGTCGATGTCATGGTACGCGGGCATAACCGAACCGGCTCCCGCCAGTTTCACCGCCATTTCAAAGGGCAAAAGGAAGGTATCGTTTAATTCCCTCATCCCGATCCGGACCGGAGCGTGGTTGCGTCCGCCTTCACTGAAGGAATGGCCGGCGAAATGCTTCAGCGTGGCGATGATACGGCGGTCCGAACCCTGAAGTCCTTTGACATAAGCACATCCCATGCAGCCGACGAGGTAAGAATCTTCACCGAAGCATTCTTCACTGCGTCCCCATCTGGGATCACGGATAACGTCAAGAACCGGAGAAAGGGCCTGTCTTGAACCGACGGCCTGGACTTCGTCACCGATTGCGGCGGCGATATCCCGGACCATGTCTTCATCCCAGAGGGCGCCCATGTTGACCGAGGACGGAAAAATCGTGCCGCCGCGGGCCATCAGCCCGGCAAGGCACTCTTCATGCGGCAGAGCGGGAATGCCGAGCCGGGTCCGCTCCACAAGAAATTTCTGGATTCGGTTGAGACTTTTAACACCATCAATCGGATTGATGGGAGCGGCTCCCAGCGGTCTGGTAATTTGGCCGATTCCATTTTTCATGGCTTCGAAAGGATCCTCATTAGAGGATTCGTGCCGCAAGCCCGCGAGATTCTTTATGGAAATACCACCATCGGTATCGGTTATAAGCCAGATAGAGTGAAGCTGGGCAATTTTTTCGTCCCAAGTCATGCGGGAAACCAGGTTGGCTGCGCGTTGATCGTGTTGAATCATCAATGACTCCTCGGTTTACCTCATTCCTTGATGGAACCGAGGGCTACGCCGGCGATGATATACCTGGACAACAGGAAGTAAATTACGAATAAGGGGAGTACCGTAAGGGATAGTCCGAGATAAACGGAACCGTATTCGGTTCTATAAATATCTCCCCTGAGTAAGCTTACCATTATCGGCATGGTATATTTGCTTTTGTCGGTTAGAAGAATGAGCGGTCGGAATAAATCATTCCAGCTGAAAACAAACGAGAAAATTGCTTGAGTGGCCAAAGCCGGTTTCATGATTGGAATGATGATTCTGTTGAATGTGTATAATTCTCCGGCGCCGTCAATACGGGCCGAATTAACAATGTCGAGCGATAAAGTCGCCAAGAGATACTGACGCATGAAGAAGACAACGGCGGGAGATGCTATGGCGGGAAGTATCAAAGGCCATAAACTGTTTGTCCATCCGATGCGGTACATGAACTGGTAGAATCCGATGGTTGAAACCTGCGCCGGAAGCATTAAAACCGCCATGATGAACGTAAAGAACGGCTGACGAAGTTTCCAGCTGTACGCTACCAATCCGTAGGCGGTTAAAGAAGAAAAATAGACGGCACAAAAGGTTGCCCCTGTGGATATTAAAAGAGAATTGATAAAGCCTACGAGCGGATTAAAACTTTTACTTAAAAGTATCTTCATGTTGTTCAGCAGATGAGTTGACGGTAAAAGGGCAACCGAACTCTGCTGAATCTCATAAGTTCCGCGTGTGGCATTAATGAACATTACCCAGAAAGGGAAAATCGATAGAATTGAGAGGAAAATGCAGACAATATAGACAATCGTTTTTGAAATGTTACGCGAAGTTTTCATGCTTTTCGAGATCATACAGCCATCCCCTTTGCTGCGGCTTTTTGCATTTTTATCCGCGTTTTCTCATACTTTCTTTCCCGTATCGCTTCTTTATCACGCATGATGAAGAAAAGGATGCCTGAAAGAAGGGCAATAATAAGGAACATAATAAGACTGGCCGCCGACGCTCTGTTGTACAGATAACTGCCGCTGAAGGCTTGATTGAATATAAAAACACTCGTGGTTAACGTCTCTTGATTCGGTCCGCCCCAAAGATACAGTTTCGGAATATCGAACATCTGCAGTCCGCCGATTAAGCTGGTGACCAATGTGTAAAGTAAGATGGTTTTCAGCCTGGGCAGGGTGATGCGGAAAAAGATTTGTGAAGGGCTTGCGCCATCGATTTCAGCGGCTTCAAAGAGCGACGGATTAATTCCCAAAACTCCCGCGATGAGAATAATCATGGTATTCCCATACCACATCCAGAATTGGATAAACGCAACCACTCCTTTTGAGGTCCAAGCTTGCTGATGAAAATTGGCGGGAGAATCATATATACCCAAAGCCATAAAAACATCGTTAATAGGCCCTTTCGGATAGCCGAAAAGAGAGTTGAAAAGAATGGCGATCGTGGCCGCCGTAATGATATTGGGCATATAGATCAAGACTTTAAAAGCCCCTTGTCCTTTAACCTTGAGTCGGCTGTTTGTAAACCAAGCGGCTAAAAGAAGGGCCAGCAATATTTGAGGGATGAAATTCATAATCCAGATAATAAATGTTGTTGATAATGATTTTCGGAACGTCGCGTTATTAAGAATGATCTGGAAGTTTTCAAACGGTTTTTCCAGGATGTGAAACTCGGTCTTCGTAAGACCTCTCAGATCCGTAAATCCGATAATCGTTGTAAAAATTACAGGATAAAGAGTAAAAATTAAAAAAGCCAATACGAAAGGTATAGAAAAGAAATATCCATATTTCGCGTAACTGACACCCTTGCGCCTCATAAACCAGATACCTCCATTGATACACCCCTGCGGCCGGCAGTTTTTTTCAACGACAGTCAGAAGATGTTTTCTCTTCTGATGAAAAAGAAAGGCACGAGAATGGTATCATTCTCGTGCCTTTGCACATACGGTAATTACTTGGAAGGAATAGCGAGGTTATCGGCGACTTGCTGCTTAAAGTCGGCAATAGCCTGTGCTCGGCTCTTATTGCCCGCAGAGTATTCGCGTACCTGATCCCGCCAGATCATGTTGATGGATTCGTCATACTGGTTTTTGTTCCGGCCGGTGGCAAAAGCGCCGGCGGGTACAAAGGCGTCGAACATGTTCTGTCCGCCGAGGAACGGAAGTGTACCGTCGGACATTTTCATAACGGTACCGGAGGCAACCGTGTCTTTTGTTCCGCCGGGGCCGTTGAGAGTACCGTTGGCCCAGTAGTACTGAAGACCGGTTTTGGAACTGTCGAGGGTAATCCATTCGATGATTTCACCGACGGCATCTTTGACCTTGCTGTCTTTATTGGCGATCACCCAGGTACCGCCCCAGAAGAATCCCACGGGAGGTTCACAGACGGCCCAGTCGCCATAAGTGCCTTCGCCGGGAGCCGAACCGCCGCAGTTGCCGGCCATAACGTAGTTTATCAGCCATGCGGGACCGAAATAGCCGAAAATCGGCTGCGGGCCGGCGTCTTTCATGTCGGCGAACCACGCATCGGTCCAGTCACGAGTATCATTATGATAGCCTTTGTCCAGAAGTTCTTTGGCTATGTCCAGGAAGGCTTCTCTATCCGGATCGAGATACAGTTTACCGTCGACAACCCAGCCCTTCTTGGAGGCGCCTTCAACGGCATGCCAAATGTCGCCGTCGCCGGAAACGATACCGTAACCTTTGGCCTTCAGAGCCGCGGCGGCTTGGAAGAATTTATCCCAGCCCGGACCGACTTTGGTCTTAATCACGGCGGGATCGTCCGTTCCCCAGACATCCTTGGCGATCGAACGGCGGTAAATGAACGCACCGCCGGTTGCCTGGTAACCCAGTCCGACGAGTTTCCCTGAACCGTTTGTTCCGATTTCAACGGTATAGGGTGCAATCTCGGCTTTTTTCAGAAGTGTATCCACATCAATCCCGAGATCTTTATACGGCGCGGCGAATTGAGAGGCATCACCTTGGGTATACTTCAGAACGAACGCCGATTCCGCGCAGTAGAGGTCGGGCGCATCCGCACCGCCGCTCATAAGCGCCTGATCGAGAGCCGGCTGATAAGCTCCGTCGGTGGTGGCGATGATGGTGGTTTTGATTTCATAGTCGAAATCGGGATTCATCTCTTTGTAGCGCGCCAGCATCTTGGGGACTTCGTCGGTGAAACTCCAGACGTTGATTACCTTGGGACCTGCGGCCGCCGATGAGCCTTCATCACCGCCGTTGGCGAATACGACGCCGGTAGCCAGTAACGTGATGCTCATAATAACAAGCATGAGCTTTCTCATTAGAATACCTCCTGTTTTTTTACGGATCTCCTTACGGAGTATCCTTAAAATCCAACAGTATTTTATGGGCGAGAAAACCCCTCCCGATAGGGGCGAAAATTCCGGTTTGCTTATAGGTGGATTTACCTATGAGTGGCTTGAAACCAGGATACGGCGAATCGCCTGACATCGGCGCTGCTTTCCAGATTAAGCTTTTCTTTCAGGTGTTCCTGATAGGTGTTGACGGTTTTAACCGATAAAGCCAAGTTCCGGGCGATTTCCGTTGCGCCGAATCCTTGGCCGATGAATTCAAGGACTTCCGTTTCGCGTTCGGAAAGGCGGTCTATAGGGGAATTCTCACCGTCTTTGGGCGCGGCAAACATCGATTCAAGAATCCTGTTGTTCATTCGTTCCGATAAATAGACTCTTCCCGAAAGGACTGTTCGGATGGCTTCAAGAATTGTTTCGGGAGCTTCCTGTTTCATGACAAGTCCGCGGGCGCCGGCTTTCATGGAACGTTCCGCGTAGACGATTTCATCATGCATCGTGACAATCAGGACCGGTACGTCCGGATGGATTTTTTTCATTGTCCGAACCAAATCCAGACCGTTGTCGTTTCGCAAAGAAATATCCACCAGAGCGATATCGGGAGTTAATTGTTCCAAAGATTTTAAGGCTTCTTCGGAACTGCCCGCCTCCGAGGCGACTTTATAATCGGTTTGGCTGTGAATCAACGCGACCAATCCTTGCCTGAAAACCGGATGATCGTCCACAACAAGAAAGTGCCTGATCATATCGTGCCTCTGAGAACGGGGAGTGTATATCGGACGACGGTACCGGTGGTTCCGGTTTCTATTTTTAAATTTCCTCCGGTTTTCTCGGCTCTATACCGCATTATTTTCAATCCCATGCCGTCCACGGGTTTTTTTTGAGCAATGCCTTTTCCGTTGTCGGCCACCTCCGCGGTGAAAAACGGGGAACCTTCCGAATCGAAAGTATCCATAATACGGATTTGAATGCCGCTGCAGCCGCTGTGGCGGACCGAGTTGTGAAGGGCTTCCTGAATTATTCTGTAAATCTCCAAGGTTTGTTCCTTATCATCATCTTCCCATTGGGAATCAACGGTTACCGATACCGATATGCCCGAACTGGAATGAATCGCCTCGGCAAGAGCCTTGAGCGCCAAGAGAAGCCCTTCTTCCATAAGCCCGACGGGAAGGAGTCCTCTGGCGATGGCTTTGGTCCGTTCAATGGAATCCGCCAGAAGTTTATTAATTGTCGCGATACCGTCCCGGAGATTTCGGTCTTCGTTTTTGAGTCTGCTTTCCAAAACGCTGGTGTGCATGGCGATTCCCGCGAGGTATTGGCAGAGATCGTCATGCAGATCCTGACCGATACGCTCCATGGTTCGGCGGGATATTTCCGTAACTTCGGCCTCCAGGCGAATCCGTTTATCTATTTCTTTGCGGAGCATCCGGTTGGTTTCGGAGATTTGCCTGGTACGCCTGACCACTTCTTTTTCCAGACTCCGTTCATGTCCTCGGATTTGTTCCAGAAGCTGGGCCCCTTGAAGAGAACTCGCCAGCTGCATGGCCAGAATCTCATAAACATCGCCGCCCGAAGAGTCCGTGGGAAGAATGAGATAGCCCAGAGCATGATCCAGAAAGACCAAAGGTACGAGAATCCATATCTTTCCGGAACGCGCGGTGAGCAGTCCTTCGGGCAGAATCCGAGAAGCCGGAACGATGATTTTTTTCTTTGGAAAAACAGACGGTGCTTCTTCAATCAGATTATGGAGTATCCGTTCCGTTGAATTTTCATCTCCGCCGTAGAGAACGAGAAATCCGTCGCCGAAACCGATTTTCCGGAGTCCTTCGCGAAGACGGGCAAGAAGAGCCGATGTTTCGAAGGTTTCGGAAAGTGAAAAGCCGATTTCCCTTAAGACTTTGCTTCGCTCTTTTTCTTCCAGGCGGCGGGTGGCTTGGATATGACTCTGCTGAAGATGTGAAGAGTCCTTTTCATTCTCTTCATGGGCGGCGCAGCCGCAAGATTGGCGATAAACCGGCCGGCAACCGAGATCGATATTTCGACGTTCTCCTCCTTTCATCATCAGCCGCAGTTCTTTCATAGCCTCCCGCCCCAGGTCTTTGAGCGGCTGGTGAACCGTTGTGAGAGGAGGATTCGAATACAGTGTTTCCTCAATTCCGTCAAATCCCGTCAGTGAGATGTCTTCGGGAACACGAATTCCTCTGCATTGGAGTTCCTTCATGGCGGCCAGAGCCATTCTATCGTTGAAACTGATAATGGCATCGGGCTTTATCGGTGATTCTAAAAACTTTGAGACGGCATCTCTGCCGGATTCGGGTTCGAATGTTCCGTTGAACAGCAGCCGCGGATCCAATGTCAAACCATGATCCTTTAAGCGCTGTTCCACGGCCAGCCGGCGCTGTTCCGATTCAACATGCCACCGGGGCCCGGCGATTACGGCGATTCGGGAGCGATGGTGTACATCAATAATATGGTCCACCAGCTCTCCGAGGGCATTCCGGTTATCCACACCGACATTGCCCGCGCCTTCCACCGGTACGCCTATGGAAACCATGGGGATAGCTCCGTGGGCGTCGAAGAGCCGCTGTATCCGTTCCCTTCCAGCATATGTTGAGATTGCTCCGGCGATAACAATCAGACCGCTGATGTTTTCCGGAGTCGCCATTTCATAAACGGCATTGGCCGCGGCTTCTTGAGCATCAGGCGAATCGATTCTTGAACCCAGAAAGCAGATGACGCTGTCGTCGCTCCGAGAGGCTTCTTCGGTAATGCCTTCCCATACGCCTTCTTGGTAGGAGTCGCTGAGTTCCGCCGTTAAAACGCCGATTTTTCTTCCTTTCATTCCGACCCATGGTACGCCCGGATTGTCATATATTCAAATAAAAAGCTCCGGCGATGAAGCGCTTGGGGGAGTCTCGGGTTGAAAAAAGAGAGGCGGGCGGAAGCATTCACCGCATAAAGCGGCGGATTATATTCGATTTTGAAGCCGCGTGATTTTCGTGTCGATCCGGTCGATTTCGGCTTCGATATCGGCTCTTTTACGGACCAGCTTCACCCGTTCCTGCTGAAGTTTCCATATATAGGCCTGGACATCATGGATTTCGTTATCCATATATTCTTCAACAACATCTCGGATCAGACGTCCCGGAAGCGCCGGATCATTTTTATTGCGGCGAAGGGCCTCTTCAAAGGCGGCTTTTCGGTTCTCTTCATCTTTTAGCCGCCCGAATTGCGCCGCCGAGCTCGTGGTGAGGGAGTGAGCGGCATCGGCGGTTTTGTTATTTTCGGAAGTTTTTTTTCCCTTCGCCGCGTTTTGAGCATCGGCGGCGTCCGGTACGTCTTCCGGTTCGTCGGCGTCCGCGGGAAAAGTCTCGGCGGACGCGTCATCGGCGGTTTTTAAAACGGTGTTCGGCTCGGAATCCCCGGAGTCGTCTTCTTTGTCGGTCGATGAGCGCAGCAGGGACTCACGGGCCGAACCGGCCCCGACGATAGCGGAAACCCATTGGGCCGATTTCCCGAGTCTTGCCCCAACCTTTTCTTGGTTCCCGTGTTTCTCCACCAGAATGGCGACTCCTCGTTCAAGGTCTTCCGGCGGCAGAGCCTCGGCCTGAATGTTTTCCACGAGCTGGAATTCCACGAGATCCGCTCCGGAGAGGGGTTTTATAATGCGCGCCAAGAAATTAATGCCCAAATGACGGCAGGCATTGGCTCGGCGGTGACCCGTCGCAAGGCGGAATTGATTCTCTTCCCACCAGCCTGTTCCGGGTTCCAGCTGTCCGTGCTCTTGAATGGATGCGGCAAGAGCACCTGTTTCATCGAGGATGCTTCGAATGTTCGGTGACGACCAGTCTATGTTTTCCGGAGGGATTTCTTGTATGTCGATCATGATTCAGACGATCCGATACTGTTTTGCTTATCTTCTTTCGTTATTTCCTTAATATGATACAGCCGTGAACCGAAGTCGCCCACCAAGCGGATCTGCTCGTTATAGCCCGTGCCGATGAACTGATTCGGCAGTCTGTATCCGGCATACATCAGTTCATCTCCGCCGGCTTCGAAGGAATCTGTTTTCTGTTCGAACATATAATGATTGCTCACCATCGTATGAACAACACCGTCGGCCTTCATCTTGACCGGACTGATCTGATTTATCAAATCTCCGAAGGCTTTGATGTTCAAATACTGAGTTCGTCCGCCAACCGCATAAAGAGCATCTTCTTTCAGCCCCAAGGGCCTGATGTCTTCGAATCCCATGTTCGGTTTCTGGAGTTTCTGATAATCACCCACCATGGCTTCCGAGCCGTCTTCACTGACGACCATCCAGAGAGTTCTGTTCGAATCAAAAGGTGATTCGATACGGTGGAACCGGCCGAACTGGAACAGATTGCGATGCTCCTTATAGAATTCAATCTGCTTGGTAATCACTTTCTTGTCGAAAGCGTTGATTTTCGTTACATCCAGCTCGTAGCCCAGAAGTCCGAACGCCGCTGTATTGAACCGCGTTTCGATGGGCGTATTTCGAAGAACCTGGTGAGACGGTTCACCGCTGACATGAGCTCCCATGGTTGAGAGAGGGTAGGCGAATGAGGTGCCGTATTGGATGTCGAGACGTTCGATCGCGTCGGTATTGTCGCTGGTCCAGGTCTGCGGCATGTAATAGAGCATGCCTGCGTCGAATCGGTTCCCGCCGCTGGCGCAGGATTCGAAAAGGATATCCGGAAATCGTTTCTTTAGATGATCAAGGATTGCATAAAGGCCCAGAACATAGCGGTGGACAAGTTCTTTTTGGCGTTCAGGGGGCAGGGCGGCGGAATATGCATCGCTGAGATTCCGGTTCATGTCCCATTTCACATAGCTCACGCCGGAGCGTTCAAAAAGATCCGTTAAGGTTGTTTTTAAATACTCAACAACCTCATCGTTGGCTAAATCCAGCATCAGCTGATGGCGGCCCTTGGAAGGCGGCCGATTCGGCAATTTTATCGCCCAATCGGGATGTTCTTCATAAAGACGGCTTTTTTCATTCACCATCTCCGGTTCCACCCAGAGACCGAATTCCAGTCCGAGTTTCCGAATCTTGGAACCGAGCCGCTCCAATCCTCCGGGAAGTTTCTTTTTGTCTTCAAACCAGTCCCCGAGACTGCTTGTATCATCGTCCCGTTTGCCGAACCATCCGTCGTCCAGAACAAAAAGTTCAATGCCCAGTTTCGCCGCTTCACCGGCAAGGGCAAGAAGTTTCTGCTCATTGAAATCAAAATAGGTGGCTTCCCAGTTGTTCAGAAGCACCGGTCGCGGAACGCCTTGCCACCGGAGCGGAATGATATGATGGTTGATGAAATCATGAAAGTTTCGGCTCATGCCGTTCAGGCCTTCGTTCGACCAGGTTAACAGGGATTCGGGTGCCTGAAAGGATTCACCGGCCTCCAGCCTCCAGGAAAAATCGAAGGGATTAATTCCCATCTGCACGCGCAAAAGATCGTGCGGACTAACCTCCGCGCTTGCCATGTGGCTGCCGCTGTAGACCAGAAGAAATCCGTAAGCTTCGCCCTCCGTCTCTCCTGTTCGTTCACCGGCGAGGCACAGAAAAGGATTGTGATTCGCGCTGCTGACGCCTTTTTTGGAATCGATGGAGAACATCCCTTCCCGCAAGGGGGCGCGATGAACATGCCGTTCCCGAATCCATTTTCCGTCCAGGGTAATCACATCGAAATTCGATCGGGGAAAATCCAGGTTGAAGCTCATCAGCTTTTCCGTGATAACCGGCGAATCGCCGACATTGATTAGGCGGATGCTTCGGGTAATGATGTCCCGTTCGGAAAAGACGGAATAGCTCAGTTCCGCTTTAATGCCGACGAGATTGTCCGAGAGCGTTATTACGAGGGTTTGAACATCGCTTTCACCGTCCGCGGGAAACGATGAAGGCAATCCTTCAAGCGGCTCTTTTCCGTTATAAATACGGTGGGATTCATACGTACAATCAAGAACACGGGAACCGTCTTCAAAAAGCAAGGATAAGGATGGCTCCCTATAGTCGCCTTTTCCGTAAGAAGCCGCTTCCAGCCGTGTTGAATCGAGAGTGAAATGAGCGGTTTTTTCATCGTAGTTCGTACTGCCGCCGGGAGCGAGAGCAAAGTTCCGGTAAAGCCTGATGTAGTCGGATTTTTCGCGGATACGCCGACCGTAATAGAGCGTGGAAAGGTGTCCGGAAACGAGAACTTTCATGATATAGCTGGTGTTTTGCGTGGAAAGGTGAAATTCTCCTTTACCGGTATCGTGGATCATGATTCGCTCCTTTCAAATAATGCCGTTGTTTTATGAGATCAGAGAGTTCATCGTGAAGGAACAAAATCAATCGGTCAATAAGGTTATGATTTATAAATTTCTGTGTTAAAAAGAGGTGAGAGAGCGAGACTTAACAGCTGATTCGCAAAACGAAACAGCGAACCGATATTTAAACGATTCTCAGCCCTTTAAAAAAATCGACCGGGTCTATCGGGATTCGTTCAAAAAAGGCGGGAAAAAGCGAATGGGCGGGAAACGGCGACCGGTGCATCGGCCGCCGTTCGTCAGTTAGCCTACGCGGCGGTTCGTATAAGAAGTGTGCAGAAGATGATGCGATTTTTCTCCGAGCGGTTCAATCAAGAACTCTTCATACAGTTTTTTGATGGCCGGATTTTCATGGGACTTTCGAATCTCCATATTCCGATCCACCCGGTAGAGAGCGTCGATCCTTTTCTGTCTTTGGGCATTCGTAGAGCCATAGGGCTGTCCGCCGCCGCCGATGCAGCCTCCGGGGCAGCACATCACTTCAATAAACGTATAGTCGTTTTCTCCCGATTTAATGGATTCCATAATCTGTTTCGCATGCGCCAGTCCATGAGCCACGGCGACCTTCACAGGTGTTCCGGCCAGATCCACTTCGGCTTCTTTAATACCTTCCATCCCCCGAACATCTTCGAATTCCACTTCTTCGAGTTCTTTACCGGTCACAACCTCGTAAACCGTTCTTAAAGCCGCTTCCATAACACCGCCTGTCGCACCGAAGATGGCGGCGGCACCTGTGGAAATCCCCAGAGGATCATCATATTCGCTTTCTAAAAGCGTGTTGAAATCAATTCCCGCCGAACGCAGCATTCGGCCCAGTTCCCGGGTGGTTAATGCCACATCCACATCACGATAACCGCTGTCGTTCATTTCGGGCCTCTGTGCCTCGTGCTTTTTCGCCGTACAGGGCATGATGGAAACAACAAAGATATCTTCCGCCGGAATTCCGCTTAGTTGAGAATAGTAAGTTTTCGCCAGAGGACCGAACATCTGCTGAGGCGATTTGCACGTCGATACATGAGGCAAGAGTTCGGGATAATACTGTTCGATGTAGTTGATCCATCCGGGACTGCAGGAAGTGAGCATGGGCAGTACCCCGCCGTTTTGCAGACGATGAATCAGCTCATGACCTTCCTCAATAATGGTCAGATCCGCGGTAAAATCGGTATCAAAAACCTTGTCGAATCCCAAAGCCCTCAGGGCACCGACCAGTTTGCCGGTGGAGATTTCCCCCGGCGGGGAATTAAATTCCTCGGCGATGGAAACCCTTATGGACGGAGCCGTCTGAACCACGACATGTTTCCTTTTATCATCAAGCGCAGACCACACTTCGGAGGTTTGATCTTTCTCATAAATGGCGCCGACAGGACAGGAGAGAACGCATTGGCCGCAGAGGACGCATCCCACTTCGGAAAGACTTTTACCATATTCGGGAGAAACACAGATATCCGTACTTCTGTTATGGCTGTAGAGGATTCCGACTTCTTGAACATGATGGCAAACCTCGGCGCATCTGCCGCACTTGATGCATTTGTTATTGTCTCGGACCAGAGCGGTGGAAGAGAGGTCTAAAGGAAGCCTTTTTTCCTTCTTTTCCGCCTGAATTACCGTTAATCCCAGCATGTCCGATAATTGTCTGAGTTCGCAGTTCCCGTTGCGAATACACGTAAGGCATTCCTGGGGATGATCCGCCAAAATTAATTCGACAATGGTTTTGACCGTTTCCCGTACCCTTAAGGTATTGGTGAGGATGCTCATACCTTCTTCAACCACCGTGGAACAGGAAGGTACAAGGTTTTTTCGTCCTTCGATTTCAACAACGCAGACACGGCAATTTGCCTTGACGCGCTGATCCGGATGATGGCATAAGCTGGGAAGCTTGATCCCGTTTCTTTTGGCCGCTTCCATTATGGTTATTCCCGAAGGAACGGTTATATGATTTCCGTTCAGACGAATGGCGATATTCTCCTTCATGCGGACATCTCCTCTGCATAACGAACGCAGCCGTTCATATACTCATCTCGGTAATATTTCAGTGACGATTTAAGACTGTTGCCCGCCGCCTGCCCGAGTCCGCAGAAGGAGGCGTCTTGCATTACACGTGTATACCGATCAAGCCGATCCAGATCTTCTTCGGTTGCTGTTCTTTTATTCAGCTTTTCAAGAAGGATGTTGACTTGCCGGAGACCCTCACGGCACGGAGTACATTTCCCGCAGCTTTCATGGAGAAAAAAACGAACTCGATTTCGAACATTTTCGAGAATATCTCGCGTGTCGTCCAAAACAAAAAGTGCTCCGGAACCGATGGTTATTTCTTTTTCCATACAGCATCGATATTCCAAGAGCGTATCAAGCATTTCCGAGGGAACCAGAACACCCGAAGCTCCTCCGATATTAACGGCTTTCACCTTCCGGCCGTCCTTCGGTCCCCCGCCGTATTCGTAAACGATATCGTGGAAACTTGTTCCGTAGGGAACTTCATACAGACCGCGTCTTTTCACATCGCCCGAGAGCGATATAAGTTTTGTTCCCGGACTGTCCTCGGTTCCTATGGAGCGGTACCACTCGGCACCCTTCTCGATGATTTTCGGGATGTTCGCAAGGGTTTCCACATTGTTGATCAGCGTCGGTTTTCCCAAGTAACCCGCTTCGGTTGGGTAGGGAGGCTTCAGCCGAGGCCGCCCCTTTTTCCCTTCGAGAGATGATAAGAGGGCCGTTTCTTCACCGCATAAATAACTGCCGGCTCCCGAAAAGATTTCAAGGTGAAGAGAAAACTCGCCGCCGAGTATATTTTTACCGAAAAGACCGGCTTTTTCAGCCACCGTTATGGCGTTCTTTATCTTTTCCTGCGCTTCAGGATATTCATGCCTGACATAAATAAATCCTTTTTCGGCTCCTGCCGCGTAAGCGGCGATAAGAATTCCTTCCAGCAGCTGAAAAGGCAGATGCGTCAGTATAAATCGATCCTTAAAGGTTCCGGGCTCTCCTTCATCGGCGTTGCAGATGATGAAACGTTCCTTTTCAGAGGCGGAGGCGACCATACCGATTTTTATTCCGGTAGGAAAAGCGGCTCCGCCGCGGCCTCTGAGACCGGCGCGATTCAGTTCCTCCACTATGAATGAGGAATCTTGGGACATCACTTTGCGGAGTGCCGAGAATCCGCCTCTTGAAACGTAGGAATCCAGATCGATAAATTCATCGAAATCGGTATTGAAAATCCAATTGCTATTCTTCATCCGTTTGCTCCATTTTTTTTATGATTTCTACGGCGCTTTCCGGAGTGAGATTCCCGAAAACCTGATCGTCGATTTTCATTGCCGGCGACATATAGCAGGCACCGAGACAGTTGACAATCTCAAGAGTAAAAAGACCGTCTTCAGTGGTTTCATTCACATCAATGCCCAGTTTGTCTTTGACGGCTCTATGGATCGCTTCTTTACCTGCGTTTTCACACGGAGCATTACAGCAAATCCTGATGAGGTGTTTTCCCCGGGGAACTAAAGAAATTTCACTGTAGAATGAAGCGGTTGAATACACCCTGCTTCTGGAAAGATTTAATTTCTCGGCAATTTCTTTTACGTTCTCCTCGCTGATGTAATTACAAGGATTTTTTTTCTGATACTCCAGTAAAACGGGAAGCAAAGAATGACTTTGTTCGGACGTTAATGAAGATGCTTTTTCAACGAGAACCATGCTCATTAATTAACCTCTCTTTTTGGTTTTTGCGATTCTATTTTGCCTCAATAATGAATGTCAATTAATATGTTTTTATCTATAATGGTTATATTTAATTCGCATAATGATGCTTGATAGTGCAAAAATGATTCTTGTAAGAGCGTAAAAGATGGTATATCCGGCTCTCGATAATTTGATAATAAATGTTCTGTATTGTAATGATTTTTATCGATATTTTATTTATGAAATATATTTTGGATATTGCAGAGTATGAAAGTGATATCTGTTGTTCATGAAAAAGAGCCCTCTTATGATGAGCTGTAAAAAGGATAAAAATATCGATAAAATGAGAATGATTTTACTGCGTTTTTTTATACTGTTTTTTATCTCATGAAAAAGGTGCGTTCTTAATTCTTAACTTATCGAGAAAATCGAACTGTTCCGGCTTATAATCGGAATTATGAAAAAGTCTCGTATTTCTCGGATTGCTTTCAGCCCGGCTTCATCGACTCTTATAGCGGTTCTTCCGCTTCCGGCGAGTATCCCGGTCAGCCGGTAATGGGCCTTCTTAACATCTCCGAGACCGCGGCGGGATTCGATTGGACGGGATTCACTTGGCGGACCTTGGGGATTCTTACAGTGATTACCGTTCTCTTGTTCTTCTTTTTAAACGATATAAAGAATTGAATATAAAAGAGGGAGCGTTGTTTCAGCCGATGAGTTCGGTTTCGATTTTGAAGCCACTATTTCCAAACTTATCGTTTCAGGTAAACTTGTTCGCAGGGAACGCATCAGCATGATTCCCGATTGATTCATCGACAAGCCGGGGAGGTACTGATGAATATGGATTCCTGGATAACAGCCTTTTTGGCCCTTTTTGCGATTCTCAATCCTCTGGGACTTATTCCGCTGTTTACGGAATTTACCGAAGGTTTGGGAGCAAAGGACCGAATTAAGGTTTACAACATAACCGTCCTAACCGGTTTCTCGACGATGGCCGTAATGACGTTTTTGGGCGAATGGCTGATAAAAAATCTTTTCCAGATTGATATCGTCGAGTTCCGGATCGCAGGCGGCATTCTTTTAACGATAATCGCCGTTAAATACATTGTTTTTCCGCAAAAGGAAGAAGCATCCGAAACAAGTGCCGAAGAAATACGGGCGAAAGCCATGGAATCGGGGATCGTTCCCATGGGTGTTCCGCTTTTGGTCGGTCCCGGATCTATCGTTACCGGTATTCTGATAATGGATAAGAACGGATTTGTCGTAACTTTTACCGCCCTTATTTCCGTTTTCATTACGTGCTGGGGCTTCTTTCAGCTTTCACCTGTTATAAGCCGCCTTATGGGAAAGGTGGGAAGACTTGTTATCAGCCGTGTTCTTTGGATCTTTATTGCCGCAACCGGTGTGCATTTGCTGCTCTCCGGAATACGGGAGATGTTCGGCATTTAACGGAAAGCGGATTCGCTGAGATTCAAGTTTTTCGTCATTATCAATGTTCGGCGGTGAATCCCGTTGAGAGAGAAGCGCTCTTTCCCAGATTTCTGACTTCTCTTACAAGCAGAACGGTTGTAAGGAGTGTTGAAAGAATATCGGCAATAGGGAAAGAGAACCAAACGCCCGAGGTTCCGATAAACCTGGATAGAATCAACACGAGCGGCAGGAGAATGATGAACTGCCTGGAGAGACCCAAAATAAACGACTCATTCGGTTTCCCGACCGATTGGAAATAACTGGATCCGGTTATTTGAATCGCCGCAAAGGGAATCCCCAAAACCATGATTCGCAGAATACGGGCGCCTTCCGTGCGAAGGGTGCCTTCGGCGCCGAAAAGCGCCATGCAAAACTGCGGCATAATCATCATGATGAGGTATCCGATAAGGGACGTTAAGAATGCGACGAACAGCGCAAGAGACAGACTTGATTTCACACGGTCAAAACGTTTGGCTCCATAGTTATATCCGGCTATGGGCTGAAAACCTTGCGCAATACCGACTATCGGAAAAATTATAATACTGTTGAGTCGGGAGATCATACCGAAAATGGCTATTGCGTCGTTTCCGCCGTATGTTCCGAGCGTATTATTTATAACGAGCTGAAGAAGGCTCATCCCCGCCGATTGAACGAAAACCGGTATACCGAGTACCGTCATTTCGGGAACCAGCGAGAAGTCGGGCCGGAAATGCTTTTTATTGATGGGAATATTGGAATCCCCGCGGGCATAGATGAAGAGAAAATAAACACATGTGAAGAATTGTCCGATTATGGTGGCCACGGCCGCTCCGCGAACTCCCATTCCCAGAACGATAATAAGAATAGGATCGAGGATGATGTTAAGAATCGCTCCGATGGCCATTCCTATCATTGCGGAGCGGGCATTCCCTTCCGATCGGATCAGATTGCTGGCACCCATTCCCAGCGCGAAGAAGAAGAAACCGGGTGCGACGATGGAAATATAGTCGACGGCATAGGGCATTATTTCATCGGTCGCGCCGAAAAGCCGGAGGACCGATTCCTTAAAAATAAGGAGAATAACGATAAGAAGAAACGTTGCCGTTACGATGATTGTGTATGCCGTGCCGGTTGCGCGCGCGGCCGCATCCGAATCCTTGGCACCGAGGCGTCGTGACGTTATTGATGCGGCACCGACGCTGATTGCTTGAGCAAAGGAAGAAACAAGCATCTGCAGCGGGAAGACGATCGAAAGCGCCGCTATGGCAAGAGGACCCACCCCATGACCGACGAATATTGTGTCTACAATGTTATAAAGTGCGTTGATTATCATGGCTACCGTAGCAGGCAGAGCCATGCGAAAAAGCAGCGGAAGTACGGCTTCCTCACCGAGAATCTCGCTTCCTTTATTTGGCTTCATTTCTTTTCTCCTTAGCCTTCTTGATCATTGCATATGCGGGTTATGTATGCAAGTAGTTGCTTGCTTTATCGCGAATATTCATATAATATGATGAAACATGGGGCAATCGACCGGTGATAGAATCCTGAAAGCGGCACTCGATCTTTTTTCAGAACACGGTTATACGGATGTAACAACCAGAAGAATCGCATCCGCGGCCGGTGTGAACGAAGTAACTCTGTTTCGACTCTTCGGTACGAAAAAATTGCTTTATATCGGTGTGTTTGAACGGTTCTCTCTGAAACCCGGACCGGACGTTCTGGAGGGAATAACATACGAGCTGAATACCGACCTGAGAAAATTCGGTCATAAATTCGTAAAGCTGTTTCTGAATAATCTCAGAATTGTCAAAATGAGTTCACTGGCGCTTGCCTCGGAAATCCCCGAAGTCCAATCGAAACTCGGCATTCAAATTCATGAACTGAAATACGTTATCGAGCCTTATTTCATCACAATGAAAAAACGGGGTTCCCTTTTCGGCGATCCGGTTTCTTCATGCGATCTTTTTGTTGATCTTCTTTTCGGTTATGCGGGACACATCGAACGATCCGGAAGAGTGGATGAGTTATCGAACTCTCTGGATCGTCTTATTTCAATATTCGCCTCGGGGATAGCTTCAACGGTAAACTCATAGGGATGCCGGGTAAGTAGGTCGGTCAGACCAAACAATGGAATCCGACAAACGGCCGAAGAGGCTTTTCGGAGAGTTCCTAAAAATAACGACTTGGATTAATATAAGAACTTCAACACAAGGTGACATCGGCGTCTGTTCGGTAATGATACTCTTTTTTAAGAGTTTCAACTCTTTAATCAACAGTCTTGAGAGGGCGGTCCGGCCCCTCTTGTCCGAAGGCTCTGAAGCAAAATGCTTAGCCGCAGTTTCTTTGTGATTGTTCGGGATTCTTGAAGAAATGGTGAAGATTTTTAAAAGAACCGAAGATAAATACTGGAAATCATGACTTCCTGAAAAAAAGGCGGTAATAAAATAACGAATATGGAGAAAGGATTAAGTAATGGCAAATACGGTCTTTAGTTCACTGCAGCAAAATTTTAAATATAGAAAATACCAAGGACATGGCAAGCGATGGTTCATTCTGGGAGTCACCGCAGCCGTTCTCCTTCTTCTTTTTGGAATGATCACTTTGCTTTTTTCCGATCAAATGATGCTTCAGACTCCCATTATTACTCAGGAGCCTTCGATTATCACTTATTTGGAAGGTGATGTGGAAGCTTTCATTCATGGTGATTGGATAACGGCTGAGATCGGAACGAAATTGAACGAGGGAGACGGAGTACGGACCGGTTCCGATTCATACGCCGATGTTCGTGTTTATCAAGATTCCGTTTTACGTCTGTTGGCGGATTCCGAAGTGATATTGGATGAGTCCGCTATAAAAGAACATAATATTGCGGTTAATGCAGGATTGGTTCTCGCGAAAGTTCGGCTGCTGTTTGATGGACAGAGCCTGCAGTTTTTCACACCTAATGCCATCGCGGCCGTTCGGGGAACGGAGCTGGTTTTCGAATCGACACCGGAAGGCAGCCGAATTTATGCTCTTTCGGGAATCACCGAAGTGAACGCTAAAGATTATCCTGAAGAACCGATTTTATTGGCCTATGAGAAAAGCACTACAATTCGGAGCGGATCGCCTCCAACGGATCCTGTTCCGATGGAAGCGGAAGATATTGCCAGGTTTCGGCGTGAAATCAATCTGATTCACTCCCAGGAAGTTTTCTTAATAACCCAGGATATTTTGTTTAAACCCGACAGTGCCGAAGTTTTGTCCGAATCAATAGATACGCTTGATGAGGTGGCGAGGACAATCCGTTTGAAGCGTGTCAATATCCTTATTGCCGGGCATACGGCCGATGTGGGGAATACGTCCGCTCAAATCAGGCTATCCGAGGAACGGGCGCAAACGATACGCAATGAATTGATTAAAAGGCATGTTTCCCGGCGAAGGCTGGAAACCATCGGTTACGGCGGCAGCCAGCCGATCGGTGATAACAATACTCCGGAAGGTCGGGCGCAGAATCGTCGTGTGGAATTTATTCTGACGGAGTAATGGAAGATCCGACAGGCTGTTGAAAAGGGCTCTCTCTTTCGCGCTGATAAAGAGTTTTGAGACTCGCCGAATCGCTGAAAGGTTCGATTTTGGGAACGATTCGGTTCGTAGCCGGCGAGACACGCACCTTGCTGCCGCCGCTGCGGGCCTGATTGGAACCAAAAGGTTGTTTTTCAACAGTTGATCATTCTCCATCGAAGTTGTTGAATAAGCCGGCGATAATATTTACAAGGACACTTCTTAAAATCATTTTCCAGGGAGCTGGGATAAAGTGAAGAAATCACAATTCAGGCAATTCTTACTCTCCCTTTTACTTCTGTTCCTGCTCATCCTTATCGGAACAGGCGGATATTATTTTATTGAAGGCTGGAGTCTGAGAGACAGCCTTTACATGACGTTTATTACAATCTCGACGGTTGGTTACGGAGAGGTTCATTCCCTAACGCCGATGGGACAGAACTTTACGATCGTCTTTCTTATTTTTAGTGTCTTTACCATTGGATACACCTTGACCAGGCTGCTGACGTTTATTTTCGAAGGGCAGATTGTCCAGACCATGAAGGAGCGCCGAATGAAGCGTTTATTATCGTTGACAAAAGAGCACACCATTATTTGCGGTTTTGGTGATATCGGGCGGGAAGTGGCCGAGGAATTTTTAAGAAATAAGATTAAGTTCGTGGTGGTGGACAAAGAGTTCTCGGAATCTGATGTTGATCGTTATTCGGATGTTCTTTTCATTCAGGGTGATGCGGCGGATGAGGAAACCTTGAAAAATGCCAAAATCGAAAAGGCCAGAGCTGTTGTTGCCTGTCTTCCCGACGATCAGCAGAATGTTTTCGTGGTTCTGACGGCAAGACAGATGAATCCGAATCTTCAAATTGTGACAAAGGCTTCGGATGAGCGAAACATTGTTAAATTCACAAAGGCCGGCGCGGATCGGATTATCTCACCCAAACAGATTGCCGGACGGAGGCTCGCCGCCATGAGCAGCCACCCTTCCATCGTCAATTTTCTGGAAGTCTTATCCTCCGGAGGGGATGAATCTTTACGAATCGAGTCGGTGAAGCTGGAAGCCGAATCATCACTTATTAATAAATCTCTGAAGGAAAGTAACATCGGTTCCTATACCGGGGCCATCATCATCGGTATTCTCGGTCCCGACGGCAGAACCCGTATGAATCAAACATCGCTGGCCACGCTTTCGTCTCTGATTCTTGGAGAAGGGGACGAATTGATCGCCCTGGGAAGCGAAGATCAGCTGGAGAGACTTGTTTCGTTCGCCGAAGGGCATTAGGGGAAGTTCCAGCACCGCAACAAGGATTGATATCTCTCGGTTATTCCGGATATTTCCCATAGGCGTTTTTCCATAAATCCGCGATTTCAAAAAACTTCTGATATCCGTGCTCTCGGATGAAATCAATCGCTTCTCTGTATTTTCGATATTTATAGCCGTTCTTGGAATGCCATTCCTTAATGGCGGAACAGGATTCGAATTGCGGGCAGTCGGCGCAGGTATCAAGTTGTTTATCTCGGAAACAGCAGAGTTTAAGAGCGCATTTAGCCTTGTTGATGTCCCGCTCTCCGGTATCAAAGCCGATTTTGCATCCTTTACAGACTCCGGAAAGAAAAGGTTTGCAAGTTTTACAATAAGCGCCGCAGCATCCGGCGAAACGGTTTGGATTCATTGATTCCTTACTGCAGCATCATCCAAATGATCAAACAAACTGAGTTGATTGTCCGGCTTCGACTTTCGCCGAGCATTATGCTCCTGAAGGTTTATAAGAGCTTCCTGAATGTCTTTAAGGAAGGGGCTCTCCATTCGTGATTCATTTCTTCCGAAGATTTTCCGGTTTTGTGCCCAGGAAAGAATAACCCGCTGTTTCGCCCGAGTCATGGCCACGTAGAGAAGCCTCTGTTCTTCTTCCACATCGGTTTTTGCATCTCCCGAGAGAGAATAAGGAAGAAGCCCGTCTTCGCATCCGGGAATGTAAACCATGTCGAATTCGAGTCCTTTAGACGCATGGATGGTCATAAGAGAAACCGCCTGAACTCGGCTGTCATAGCGGTCAACACCCGATCCCAAACGGGCCCGAACCGTAAAAGCCGCCGCGTCATCATCATCTTTCCAATAGACGGCCAGTTCATGGTCCATTCGATGAGCTGCTTGTGTTTCCTCGTCGGGTTCCGAATGGCCGTCTGTTGCTTCTTTGAAGCCGTCGCCGATTATAGAATCAGGTGTTTTGCGGAACTCCGCGTTGACCTCGCCGGTTTGTTTAGATTGAAGTCGGAAAAAAAGATCCACCGCCTTTCCTCGTGAAGAAGGAAGATTGCAGTTTAAAATTTTTGAGAGAGGAATGTCTTTCACTTCACCTACCGGTGAACGATCCGATCCCTTCTTATTGATGAGGATGCGAATGAAATTCAGAAACGAGCGGTAAGGTTCCTTGGCAAAGAGAGATTCGGTTTGGATAATCCGGAAGGGGATTCGATGATCCGATAAGGCCTTTTCCAAAAGCGGCATCTGCAGGGATGTTCGGCATAGGACGGCAATCTGTGAGAACGCTGTATCTCCGGAGCCCGATTCGGTAACGCCGCTGTCGAAGGAGAAAAAACCCACGCCTCCGGTGCAAACTTCAATATCACGGGCAATCTGTTCGGCTTCAAAAGCGGCGCTTGGGTTTTTCAGGATATCAATTTTCACTCCGCCTTCCCGGCCGAAAAGCGGGAGATTTTCCGCTTTGAGAACTTGGGAAGAGGCTCTAATGACGGTGTCGGGGCAGCGGTAGCTTTGAGCCAGGGAAAACACGCGGCCTTGAGGAAAGTCCTCTTGGAATCGCCGGATAAACCCCGGAGAAGACCCGCGAAAGCCGTAAATCGATTGATTCGGATCGCCCACGGCACAGAGTTCGGCGGTTTTCGAAAGAGTTCTGATAAGTGCGTATTGGATGGGATTGATATCCTGATATTCGTCGATGATGAGATGCCGGATTGATCTTCCGACGCTTTCGAGAATTGCCGGTCTTTTTTCGAATAGACGGACCGGCAGATAGACTAAGTCGTCAAAGTCGAAGCAGTTCCCGCGTCTGAGGATTTCCTGATATCGATGAAAACGGCCGAAATCGGTGCTCTGTTCTTCCGGAAACGGCCGGATGCCGCTTTTTACTTGGGAAGCATATTCGGTCAGTTCTTTTCTTTCTTCTCTCTTGCCGATCCCGGCCGCAGCCAGCAGCGCCGCTTTTTCCTCGTCGTCGATAATCAGAAAATTCGTATCGCGGCCCAAAAGAGGAAGAGAGGATTGAAGAATCGTGAGGCCGAAACTGTGGAAGGTGGAAACTTTCACTCCCGATTGTTTCCGAGGGGGCCGGACCGCGGCCGATGACGCCGCCGGTCGAGGGGCTCCGGCTGTAACGGGGAGTTGTGTCTTACTCGCTGGTATGGGCGGCGCAGCGGCACTGTCGGCGGCGGAAGGTCTTGGCCGGTCGGCCGACTCGGATGCATCGGCGGTGACTGAGGGGCCGCCGTAACCTTCAATCGGAACCTTGAGCGCGGCCAGGCGTTCCCTGAGTTCTTCGGCCGCTTTGTTGGCAAAGGTAATGGCGACGATGCCTTCGGGATTTGTTCCGGTTGAAAGAAGAGTGCGAATTTTTTCCACCACGGTGTGTGTTTTCCCTGTTCCCGGACCGGCGATGATAAGACTGGGACCGCCCGAATAGGAGGCGGCCGCCTCCTGCTCGGGATTCAGACCCGATGGCCAAGTTTTGCGGGCGGCGTTTTCGGTTTTGTCGGCGGAATCCTTTCCTGATGATTCAGGAGGTCGGGCGGATGCTGGGTTCTCGGCACGATCTGAGGGTTCGGAAGTTGGGGATTGGGGTGTATCTGCGTTTTGGCAGTCGGTTCCCGAGGCGGCTGCGAGGGTGTCGTCGGCGTTCTGATCGTTTGAATCGTCACATGATTCCAAAGAATCCGTTCCGCCAGGGAGAGCTGAATCAACCGTTAGGCCGGAAGTCGGGATCGTCTGAAAATCCGAAACCTCGGCTTTCTTTCTTTTTCGCTGATAGGCGGCCAGATCGAAATCAACCCAAGCGAGAGGCTCAGGGGCCTGACTCGTGTCGGCCTTTAGATCTGCGGCTGTAGGTGAGTCGAAGAGCGACGGCGTTGCTTCTGATCGCGGCGGAGGATCACCTGCGTTCCAAATATGAATCGTTCCGTATTCTCCGTCGTAGCCTTCTTCGACGCGGACCTGCCGTCGCCGCATGCGGTCAACGGCTTCGGCCAGTTCTTCGCCTTCCGCTTGGGCGATCTCATCCTTCTCTCGATAGAGAAGAATGTCGAACTCGGCTCCGAGAGTTTTCAAACAGTTTTCGTATCGGGATTGGACCTTTTTCGATTGAGGACCGACACCCTCAAGCTCCGCCAACAATTCCGGAAGGGGTATCAGGGAATAAAACGGATCCCGGTTGGGACGCTCGGCAACATCGGTCCTGTCGGCCAGTTGGGCCACACGGTTGAGAACTCCAATGGTAACAGGCCGTCCGCAGACCGGGCAGATTCCGCCGTTTTGAAGTGTTTCCAGGGGAGTCCAAACAACCGAGCATTTACGATGTCCGTCGAAGTGATATTTCCCTTCCTGCGGAAAGAACTCAATCGTCCCCCGAAAACCCGCTTCCGCGCCTTTGGAGAGGGCCCGGATGATGTCGGGATAAGATAGTTCGGTGTCAAAGAGATTCGCCTCCCGGCCGAGTTTCTCCGGTGAGTGGGCATCCGAGTTGCTGATGATGGTGTAGGAGTCCAGGAAGGAACACATCCAGTTCATGGGAGGATCGGATGAAAGTCCGGTTTCCACCGCCGAGATGTGTTCCGATAAATCCCGGTAGCATTCTTTGATGGTGTCGAATCCGGATTTTGATCCCAAGGCTGAAAACCAGGGGGTCCAGATATGGGCGGGAACGAAGAAAATCCGATCATCGGCTTCCAGGCAGAGTTCCAGAAGATCGCGGGAATCCAGTCCCAGAATGGGACGGCCGTCGGAGCGAATGTTGCCGCCGAGCTGTTCGATTTTTTCCTGAATCCTGAGGATGGCGGGAAAGTCCGGAGCAAAGATGACGTTATGGACCTTCCGGACCTTTTCTCCGTATTTATAGATGGAGCTGACTTCGGCGGTCAGGATGAAGCGCGTCCGTGCTTGATTCGCCTCCGGAGAGGAGGCCGTTCCGTTTTTAATCTCCGCGGAAAGATTATCAGGGATTCGATATTCGTTTTTAAGAACAAAGAGTCCCTCTTCCGCTGGAACAAGATGTTCTTTAAGTTCCTGCGTCCAACCGGGGTGTGTG
Organism: Spirochaetia bacterium; assembly: GCA_963666985.2. GTDB lineage: Bacteria > Spirochaetota > Spirochaetia > DSM-2461 > DSM-2461 > UBA2779. The sequence goes on from CAXXIA010000001.1 coordinate 389,337, forward strand.
AAATCACCGGTTCCGAGGACGGCGATTCCTTTCTTTCGGGCCCAATAATCCAGTTTCTCCGGTGTGAGCTGCCGGCTGGTTGCCCGGGAGTAGTGGGAGTGAATATGAAAGTCTCCGGCAAAGCGCATGGTTAACTATACCGAATATTTTTCGGCTGGAGAACGTGAACTTTTTCCGGGATTGTTTTTGTATTTTACCATTGCCGACTTTAATCCTTTTTAGAAGATTTCGGGTACCGGCCCAATGCTTGTATATGATCATTCCCTAAGGCTTTCTCTCCTTGGTTTTTGAAATAGGTCTTTTTGAGTAATTTCGATAAAAATTTCACGTAATGAAGTTTCCATGCTAAAATTGACAGTCGTCCGGAGGGATGAAATTGTCTCATGGGGAGGTGCTTTCTTGGCTGATTATGCGATGAGATTGTCCGATGACGAGCGATCTGTTTTAGCCGGAGATAAAGGTGAAACACTGCGCAAGGCACTGGAAACGGTGGTTCGGTATGGAGAGGTTTTCGGTGCCGATTCTCTGGCGGATGTCGAAAAACCGGTTCATCTGGTCACGTCGTTCGGTGTACCGCTTTTAAAACCGGTCTTTTCCCTAATGGATGAGTTGATTGAAAACGGATTAAAGACCGCCTATCCCTTTACCGCGGATCCGCGTCCCGATTTTTCAAACGTGCCCGCAAATCCGCTGGAAAAACTGATCTTCGGTAAAATCATGTACGGGAAACAGTCCGAATATGAGGAACAGCTGAGAAAAACGGGCTTGGCTTCCGATGATGCGTTTACCTGCACTTGCTACATGGACGAGGTGGGGAATATCCCTTCTGAGGGAGACATCCTGGCCTGGGCGGAGTCCTCGGCCGTTGTGTATGCCAATTCGGTTCTCGGAGCCAGAACAAATCGGAATTCAGGAGTACTGGAACTCTTAAGCGGCATCACCGGGAAAACGCCCGTCTTCGGATTTCTTAGCGATGAAGGCCGCCGCGCCGACTGGCTGATTCAAGTAAAAACAACCAAGACTCCGGAAGCTCAAGTACTCGGATCGGCCATCGGCATGAAGGTGATGGAGGATGTTCCCTACATCAAGGGGCTGGACGGATTTCTCGGAAAGGAACTGAACTCCGAGGTAAAGGATTATCTGAAAGATATGGGAGCGGCGACGGCCTCCAATGGGGCGGTGGGTTTGTACCATGTGGAAAAGCTGACTCCGGAAGCGGTGAAAGGCGGAGAATCCTTGCTGAAAAAAGACTATCGGACCTATGTCGTCGATGATGCCGAGCTGGAGCGTGTAAAGAACGCCTACCCGGTGATGTGGAAGAATAAAGAAGCGAAGCCGAAGGTCTGTTTTATCGGTTGTCCGCATCTTTCCTACAATCAGCTGATCCGCTGGACGGATGAAATCGTCGGCGCTTTGAAGAAATCCGGACGGAAAAAAGTCGCTGTCCGAACCGTCATGACCGCCGCGCCGGCCGTTATTGAACGGTTTAAAACCAATAAAGACTTTTATGCACGACTGACGGCGACGGGAGTCCGACTAAGTCCTGTTTGCCCGCTGATGTATATGAACAACCCGCTTTGCGCGAAAAAGCCGGTAATCACCAATTCCAACAAATTGAGAACCTACACCACCAGCCGGTACTATACCGATTCGGAGATTCTCAAATGCCTGGCAAGGAGATGAAGATGGAGTTTCAAGGACGGGTCATATTAGGCGGGGAATGTACCCTGGAAGCGGTGGTGACAAAACAGGGATTCAATACACTGGCTTCCTGCCAAAAATCGGCCATGGCCAAAAAAGATCGGATTCTCTGCTCGGATCAGAACAATCCTGATTTGTTTAACAAAAACATCACCGGAAAAGCACTCTGTCTTCCGAAAACCATCGGCTCCACAACCGGAGGAATGGTTCTGCAGACCGTCGCGGATATGGGGATTGCCCCCGCGGCCATGCTGTTCTCCGAAAGCATCGATTCTCTGGCGGCCAGCGGAGTGATTCTGGCCGATATCTGGAACAAGCATACCATCATTACCATCGACAGACTGGGTGCGGATTTCCTCGATGCCGTGCGGAGCGGAATGAATCTGGAAATTAAAAAAGACGGGACCGTCATATTAAAGGAGAACTGAAAACATGAATTATCAGCAGCGCGTTAAAGAACTTGTAGACGGATTAGGAACCTGGTATGAGGATGAGTCGGCTCTGGCCTCCGGTAAAATGACGGCGAATCTCCATCCCTATACCTCCATGTTTTCTCCCCTGCAGATTAACCGTCTGAAAGTGAAGAACCGATTGGTGATGGGGCCGATGGGAAACATCAGCATGGCCGACGAGACGGGGCGTCCGGCGAAGAAGATGATTGAATATTTCGTGCGGCGGGCCGAAGGCGGAGTGGGGCTTATTACCTCCGGTTTGGTCCCCATCAGTCACGGAGTCGATCCCACCGTTACGGAACTCGGAGACCGTTCTTATTTTCCCCGGATCGATAAAAGCCGGTCTGTGTTCGCCGGATGGCGCGACATCGCCGAGCGGTGTCACGGATACGGTACGGCATTCTTCATCCAGCTTACCCCGGGACTCGGTCGCGTGGGCTCTCCCGAATGCATGATTAATAAAATGAAATTCCCGATTTCGGCCTCCTGGAATCCGAACTTTTACATTCCCGGTCTGCCGTGCAAGCCGATTCCGGGAAGGGATGCCTGGAAAATCATCAAGAAAGCGGGACAGGCGGCCGCCGATGCCAAGTCCCTGAATATCGACGGTGTGTATCTGCACGGGCATGAAGGTTATTTCCTGGAACAGATGACCAATCCGGCCTTCAACCGCCGCAAGATGGGTAAGTTCGCCGACTGGAAGGCCTTCGGTATTGAAATCGTGAAAGAGCTTCGCAGGCGCACAGGTCCCGGCTACCCGATTATGTACCGCATCGATCTGTCTCTGGTCTTAAATGAAACATACAAAGAGCGGATGAGTACGGTTAAGTCGCTGAAAAAGTTTAAAAATGAGCGAACGGTTGAAATGACTCTGGACTACATGAAAGATCTTGTGGCCGCCGGAGTGGATCTTTTCGATGTTGATCTCGGATGCTATGACAATTGGTGGCTTCCTCATCCTCCCGGTCCCATGCCTCCCGGATGTTTTCTGGAGGTTTCCCGGATTGTCAAAGAGTATTTCAGAGAACATAAAATCATCTCCAACGCCGGTGTGGAAGTTCCCATTGTGGCCGTGGGCAAACTCGGTTATCCGGATACTTCCGAGAAGGCGCTCCGAGACGGCAAATGCGACATGATTATGCTCGGGCGTCCGCTTCTGGCCGATCCTGATTGGCCGAAGAAAGCCTATTCGGGGAAAGTGGATGAGATTGCCACATGCATCGGCGATCAGGAAGGCTGCATCAATGAGTTCGTTGAAGGCGGCCATCCCCAATGCGCCATCAATCCGGTTACCGGATTTGAAGATGTGTATAACGGCAGCGAATTGCAGAGAGCTCCTGTCGGCCGGAAGGTGGCCGTCATTGGGGCCGGGCCTGCCGGTGTTATGGCCGCTTTAACCGCCGCCCGCCGGGGGCATGATGTAACCCTTTTTGAAAAATCGGGGAGAATCGGCGGTATGCTCAATCCCGGATCGCGCCCGAAAATCAAGTTTGATATCGCCAACTACATCGCCTATCTGAAACGGCAAATTGAACTGGTATCGGCGGAATACTCGTTGAAGCTGGTTTTGAATTCCGCCCCCTCTCCTGCGGAATTGAAGTCTCAAGGATGGGATGTCATTATCGTCTCAACCGGAACCGTTCAGAAGAAACCGCCTGTAAACGGCATTGATTCGGAGAATGTGGTTTCGGCCATCGACTTATTGAATAATCCGGAACTGGCGGATCAGGCGAAAAAGATCGTGGTTGTCGGCGGCGGTGTTGTGGGCTGTGAAACGGCTTACTTCCTGCGCCACGAGATGAAAAAGGATGTTCAGATTGTGGAAATGCTGCCTGAAATCATGAAGGGAGTCTGCACCGCCAACAGGGGTTATTTGATTCACTATCTGGAAGAACTGAATGTTCCTCTTCATAACTGTACCAGCCTGAAAGAAGTAAAAGCCGGCAAGGCGGTTCTTCTGAAGAACGTTTCGAAAACCGTTCCCGATCCGTATGTCACCTGGACTCCGCTTCTTCCTGAGAATATCGAGAATCCTTTCGCTAAAAAGATAAAACCGGAGACTCAGGAAATCGAAGTGGAGGCCGATTTGGTGGTTTTGGCCGTCGGTTCGGTACCGGATGATTCATTCTTCTATGAATGCCAGAGCATTAATGCGGCATCCGAGCTGTACAACATCGGAGATTGCTATCATGCCGGACGGGTGTTCGAAGCGGTGAAATCCGCCTACCAGGCGGGAATATCCTGCTGATTCGCCGATGAGCCGATGCGCCGACGTGGGCCGGCGGCCGTTTTACTTAAAGCTGTCGTCGGCCTTTCCGGAACTCCCGATTCGGCGGCCTCTGGTGTTTCACCGAACCAGAGTTCATACTGAAACGGCGGGAGAGTGACGATGAAAACGAACGGAACGGTTGTTTTTCAGAGTGATTTCGGCCTGGTGGACGGAGCGGTTTCCGCTATGTACGGAGTAGCCAATGCCGTTTCTCCGAAGCTTCAGCTTTACAATCTGACGCATGAGATTCCTCAATTTAATATTTGGGAAGCTTCATACCGTCTTATTCAAACTTTGGAATACTGGGCGCCGGGAACCGTCTTTGTATCAGTTGTTGATCCCGGAGTGGGAACGGACAGGAAGAGCGTTGCCGTCTTAACCAATTCCGGACACTATATTGTTACACCGGACAACGGAACACTCACCCACGTTGTCCGGAAAATCGGCATAGCGCGCTGTCATGAGATTGAGGAAGCCGTGAATCGTCTGGAGGATTCACGGAATTCTTATACGTTCCACGGCCGGGATGTTTACGCCTATACAGGGGCCCGTTTGGCCGCCGGGATTATCGATTTGGATGGAGTCGGACGGGTTTTATCTCCGGAGGATGCGGTTCTTCATCCCTCCACGCAGGCCGGGATGGAGAGTGGCGTTATCAAGGCATCGGTTGATATTCTGGATTCCCGTTACGGAAGTCTTTGGACAAACTGTTCCGAAGAATTGTTTTCAGAGCTGGAAGTGAAATACGGAGAATATGTACAAGTTTCCATCTCACACCACGGACGGACAGTTTACGGCAACGATTTGAAGTTCGGAAAATCCTTCAGCGATGTAAACATCGGCGCTTCGATCGTTTACATTAACTCGCTTATGAATGTCGGCGTGGCCATCAATCAGGGGAATTTCGCCCGGGCTCACGATGTGGGTGCCGGAATCAACTGGCATATCAATTTTCGCAAAATCATTAAATAACTCTGTTCAATTACCGGCGGAACCCTTTTTGCTTCGTGGGGTCATTGAAAAAAGCCGGCAAAAACCGGCTTCCATTAAAAAAATCTCAATTGATAACTATTGCCGAGGACGGTTATCAGCTCCTTCATTGATTCTTTCACAGGAAACAACCCGGATCCGGCCGGAGACATGCGTGCTGTCGTTTCTATTTCCTTTTCCCTCAAGACGAATCTGGTTTTCGCGATTATTCTGATCTTGATATGTTACGGTAACGGCATAATTATTTTTATTCGTCAGTTCCGTTTCTCCCGCTCTGTTTGTTTTTACCTTTACGCCGGAGATTTCATAATTATCCCGCTGCTGACCGGAAATTTGATTATTCTGCTGGTTTTGTTGATTTTGCTGTGTTTGATTATTCTGCTGCGTCGTCTGTGTCTGCGGCTGATTAGTGCCTGATTTCCCCTGGTCGCCGTTCTGTGCAAAGAGAACCGTTGAGAGTAACAGTAATGTCGCCGTAAGAGTGATGATTTTCTTCATTTTCTTCTCCTGTATCAATTTAACTATTTCTAGAATTGATTCTTAATTGTTTTACTAAATAGGTATCGCATGAAAGACATATTAACTATGAACGAATCATAGAATTATTATGAATTGATCGGGGTAGGATATCGGCTGAAGGATCAAATGGTGAATTACGGCATTCCGGGGCGCCTTTCGGGTATAATTAAGGGAAAGGGTGAATCTATGATACAAAGCAATCGAATCGTTGTTTTTCAAAGCGACTTCGGCCTTTTGGAAGGAACCGCTGCGCAGATGTACGGTGTGGCCTTGGGCATCGATCCCGATCTAAAGCTGGTGGATCTTTCTCATTACATCGACAGATTCAACACATGGGACGCTTCTTACTCTTTGTTTCAGACCTGTCCGGTTTTTCCCGAAGGTACGGTTTTTGTTTCGGTAATCGATCCGGGGGTGGGGACCGGCCGGAAAAGCGTGGTTGCCCTTACCTCCGCCGGCCATTTCATTGTTACGCCGGATAACGGCACGCTGACTCATCTGAAGAAACACGTGGGTATAACGGATTTGAGGGAAATCGACGAATCGATGAACAGACGGCCCGGATCGGAAAAATCCCATGTTTTTCACGGAAGGGATGTCTATGCCTATACCGGCGCACGGCTGGCGGCCGGGATTATCGATTTTGAAGGGGTTGGTGCCAAGCTCCCGCTGGACGGAATCGTTTGCCATCCGACGCCCGATCCGGAGATTGCTCATAACAAAGTAACCGGAAGAGTGGATATCACCGACCCGCATTTCGGAATGATTTGGACCAATATCCCCATAGAGGTTTTTGAACGGATGGATATTCCATTCGGAACAATCGTCAATATTGTGGTGAAACATCGCGGTGAAGTCCGTTATGATAAACAAGTGCTTTATGGAAAGTCTTTCGGCAGCGTTCCCGAGGGCGAGGATATTCTTTATAACAACGAGATAGGCTATTTCGCACTGGGAACCAATTTGCGAAGTTTTATTGAATTGTACGGCATCGCATCCGGACCGGACTGGAGCATCAGTCTGGAAAAGATAGAATCGAACGAGACTCGGTGAAAATGTCACAATTTCGCCAAAGAGTCTCCGCTGCTTGATGAGGAGGCAGAAATGTTCAAATTCGGTACAAGGAAAATCGTCGCGACCGGCATCGGGGCCGCCCTGTTCATGGTTCTGTTCATGTTCGTTAAAATTCCCTCCTGGGTTCCCGAAACACAGTTCCAGACGGCCTATGCCCTCGGTTCCCTGATGGCCGTCCTCTTCGGGCCCATTGCCGGTTTTCTGATTCAGTTTATCGGCCATGCCTTAAGCGACGCGATTCAGTACGGATCTCCGTGGTGGAGCTGGGTTATCGCCAGCGGTGTTTCCGGGTTCGTCTTCGGTTTTGCCTATAAGCGGACCGGTGTTGATTCCGGTGATTTTAAAATGAAGGGAATCATTGCGTTCAACGTTATTCAAATTATCGGCAATTTGATTGCCTGGCTTGTTGTGGCGCCCGTTTTGGACATCCTGATTTACGCCGAACCGACAAATCTTGTGTTCACTCAAGGAGCCGTGGCGGCCTTAATGAATATGATCAGCTGCGGCGTTCTCGGGACCTTGCTGATGTTCGCCTGGTCCAAGACCATTCCCAAGAAGGGCAGCCTGGAATAGTTCTCCGTATGGTAAAAGATCCGGTTATCCAATTCTCCGGTTTCTCTTTTACCTATCTCGCTCAGAAGTATCCGACTCTCAAGGACCTTAATCTCACGATTTATCGCGGGGAGAAGGTCCTCATTGTCGGTCCGAGCGGGAGCGGTAAAAGCACTCTGGGCAACTGCATCAACGGACTTATTCCCTTCTCCTATGAGGGCGAAATTCTCGGAGAGGTGAACGTCGGCGGAACGGTTGTAAAGGATTCCAGCGTTTTCGAGCTTTCCAAAACCGTCGGAACGGTAATGCAGGATTCCGATGCCCAGTTTGTCGCCCTTTCGGTAGCCGAAGACATTGCCTTCGCACTGGAAAACGATCGGGTTCCGCAAGAGGGAATGAAGGTTCGCGTGCTGGATGCGGCGAAGATTGTCGGTATGGATGATTACTTGAAGCAGTCGCCTCAGGAACTCTCCGGCGGACAGAAACAGCGGACCTCTCTGGCGGGCATCCTGGTGGATGACGTGGATGTTCTGCTTTTCGACGAACCGTTGGCCAATCTGGATCCGCAAACCGGGAAATACGCCATCGAACTTATCGACGAAATCCATCGGGGGCGCCATTGGGATGCCGGTGACCATGAGGGCGATACGATTCCACGGACCACGCTTATCATCGAACACCGAATTGAAGATGTCCTTCACAGGGAAGTGGACCGAATTATTTTGATGGACGATGGGCGCATCGTGGCCGATCTGCCGCCTCATGAAATGATCGCATCGGGGCTGCTGACGGATCACGGACTCCGGGAACCGCTTTATATCGCCGCTCTCCGTCATGCGGGGGTGGATATAACCGCCAAGCTGCGGCCGGCATACCTTTCAACCGTCGACTTTGATTCCTGCCGCCCGCGGATGCAGAGTTGGTATGAATCCGTGGAAGATCCGCCGCCGCCGAAAATCGGAGAGGAGGTTATCGCCATTCGGCATTTGGATTTCGAATATTACCAAGATCGGCCTGTGTTGTCGGATATCAATCTGAACATTGCCGCCGGAGAGATGATTTCCATCGTCGGAACCAACGGAGCGGGAAAGTCCACACTGGCCAAGATTATCTGCCGCTTTGAGGATAGTCCGAACGGCACGGTTTTCTTCAGGGGAGAGGATGCCTCCGGACTGAGTATTACCGAGAGAGCATCCTTTGTGGGATTCATTCTGCAGAATCCCAATCAGATGATCACCAAAACTCAAATCTACGATGAAATCGCTATGGGACTCCGGTTGCGAAAAGTTCCGGATACGGAGATTGAAGAACGGGTGGACCGGGTAATGGCCGTCTGCGGTTTGGAGCGGTTTAAAAAGTGGCCCGTTTCTGCTTTAAGCTACGGGCAGAAGAAACGGGTAACCATCGCGTCGATTCTGGTGCTGAATCCGAAGGTTATCATTCTGGATGAGCCGACGGCGGGGCAGGATTACCGTCACTACACGGAAATCATGCGTTTTCTGACGAAGATAAACGAAATGGGTGTAACGGTGATTATGATTACCCACGATATGCATCTGATGCTGGAATACACCCGGCGATCGGTGGTTATCGACGGCGGCCGGATTATAGCCGATACAGATTCCAGCACGGTTCTTACCAGTCCCGATTTGGTGAAAAGAGCCAGCCTGAAGGAAACCTCTCTTTTTCATCTGGCCGAAAGTGTCGGAATCGAGAGTCCCAAATCCCTGGTGGACCGGTTCATTCTTTTCGAAACGGAGATGAATCGGTGAAGCTTTTTAACTACAGCTGCGAAGATACCGTAATTCACCGTTTATCCGGACTCACAAAACTGCTCTGCTTCATCATGCTTACCGGAGTGGTGATGTATGCCTACGACATCAGAATCTTTTTATTCATTCTCGTTTTTTCTTTTACCGTTCTTCGAATTGCCCGTATCCCTTTGAAAAACCTGAAACTCATATTCATCTATGTGGGAATTTTTTTGGTGATCAATTTCTTTCTGTCTTATCTGTTCGATCCGAAATTCGGTCCGGAAACCTACGGTTCATCAACGCTGATATTCCATATTGCCGGAAAATACGATGTAACCCGGGAACAGCTTTTTTATCAGCTTTCCAAGTTTTTTAAATACGGTTCGGTGATTCCCTTAGGGGTTATTTTCCTTTTTACAACCGATCCCAGCGAATTCGCTTCCAGTCTGAATGCCGTCTTGATTCCCTATAAGGTTGCCTATGCCGTGGCGCTTACCCTGCGCCATTTCCCCGATGTGCAGAGTGAATACACCACCATCTCCAAGGCTCAGCAGGCACGAGGACTGGATATTTCCCGGAAAACTTCTTTCCTGCACAGGTTCAAAAATGCGGTTGCTACGATGGTTCCTCTTATTTTTTCATCGCTGGAACGTATCGATGTGATTACGAACGCCATGCATCTAAGGGGTTTCTCCAAATACCGCAAGCGGACTTGGTACAGCTTCCGGCCGATGAAAACCGGTGATTTTATCGCAATCGGGATTTGTCTTGTCATTATTGGCGGGGCCGTGTTTATCGCCGTTTACGTGAACAAAGGGCGATTTTACAATCCGTTTGGATAATCGGCGGATAAATTACTGCCGTTCAATATGATTTCCATGCAAATTGATATTCTTGCAATGAACGTTTGCATTTCTTTCATTACCTTTACTAAGCTTGTTGTTAACAAAATTTAACGGAAGCCGGAAGGTAAATTATGTCTTTGCGTGTAAAAACTATCTTTTTGTTTCTCGGAATATTTGTTCTTTTTATCGGTGCGATCGGGATCTATGTTTTAATTAAGTGTCAGGATACGCAAGATTTAAGTTTAACAAAAAGCTCTGAAGATTTAAGAAACACGATTACCCAAGCCGTTGATGCGAAAAAAGACGTATGGCTTACAAATGCTCTTCAAATAGCGAAAAATCCGTTGATTATTCAATCTATGGCCCAATCGGATCGGGAAACGGCTATTGCGATTTTAAATGAATACGGAAACGATTTTAAGGAATATACCAATTTTAAAAATGTTCGAGTGCATTTAATCGATGCGGAACAAAGATCTTTCGTAAAATCCTGGTCGGCCGATTCGTATGGGGAGCTGCTGGATTATTCTGCTGCCTATAAAGATGTAATCGAGAAAGGAATCCCTCTGGTAACAATGGAGGAGGCTCCGAATGGTGTTCGATTGAAGGGATTGTTTCCTATTACCGATGGAGAGAAATTATTGGGAATAGCCAATTTTGAAGGCGGGCTGAATTCCATTAAGCGCGATTTAAAAGAACGCGAAATCGATTTTCTCTATATGATTTCAGAGGATCTTCTTACGGTTGCCGCATCTCTCTCAGAGGCTCCGGCTGTTGCCGGTTATCGTGTGAGCCAAAAAGATGTTGATGAAGAGTTTCTGGATTATTGTCAAAACCGCATGAATCTGCAGCAGGCGCTGGACGGATACTCCATTGATTCGGAGTATCTGCTGAGTGCTATTCCGATCCTTCATGAAAACGGTAAAGAAGTCGGAATGTATCTGGTTGGACAGAAAACGGAATTCGCGATGACTCTTGTTAAACAAAATAACCGTCTGCTTTTAGTTGTTTTTATTGTCTATGCGATTTCCGCGATGTTTATTCTGATTCTTCTGGTTGTCTTTCTGGAGGTGAGCGTTATCAAACCTGTAAGAGCTTTTACAGGAACATTTAGAAAAATCTCCGAAGGTGATCTTTCCTGCAGTATCGGCATTTCCGAGAAATCTTATCTTGGAGAATTGGCTAAAGCGAGCAGCGCGATGGTGGAGAAGGTACGGGAGTTTGTACTTGATGTTCAACAGACATCAATGATTATAGAGCAGTCACAAGTTCAATTGGTTAATGAATTGGAAGAATCCATTGCCGCTTCGAATGTAATCTCTTTTGAAACCGGTTCTTCGGGGCGTGTTGTCGAGGAGTTGCGAGAGAAAATGGGACATTCCTCTACTTCAGTCACACAGATTAATAAAAATATTCATGCTTTAGCAGATAGAATTGTTGATCATTCCGGAGCGGTGAGCCAGACTACGGCTTCTGTAGATGAAATGTCGGCCTCCATCAGCAGTATTTCGAAAATCGCCAAGGAGCAAAGTGTTTCATCAGATGAATTGGTTAAATCTACCAATGAAGGCGCCCAGCAGCTTTCTCATACCAATTCGGTGATTGATGAAATCTCCGGCAGTCTTGATGACATGATGCAATTGGCCCATCTGATTAATGATGTTACCGAGCAAACGAATCTTTTAGCCATGAATGCGGCAATCGAAGCCGCTCATGCGGGAGAGCAAGGCAAAGGTTTTGCTGTTGTCGCCGGAGAAATTCGGAAACTGGCCGAGTCTACCAATCAGAGTTCCTCAAGCATCTCATCGACATTGGACGCTCTTACCAATAAAATTCGATCGGCTGTCGATGCGAGCCAAAGAACCGGGACTGTTTTTGCAACAATTAAGGATACATCGAAAACGGTTGCTCAATCTTTCCAGAATATAAGCACCAGTACATCGGAATTGGATATCGGTAGCCGTGAGATGGTGAAGGCTTCCGAACAACTCTTGGAGATTGCCCAAGGTGTTCAGTTAAGTACGGAGGAAATCCGGGGAGCGATGGAAGGTATAACTAAACTGATTCAAACGGTGGAAAATTCTTGCGATCTGGTTTATAGCCAGATGACGAATATTCGGGAACGAGCCGTTAATATTAATTCCGCGGTTAAGCGGATAACGGAAAGTTCCATCAATACTTCTGAAAGCTTGGGACGTTCTCTTTCAGGACTGCTTCAGTTTACGGTTTCTAAGGAGATTCGGGAGAATCAGATCTCTGCGATCAACCGTCTTCATATATCCACGTTGATCCTTCAACATGCTCACTGGGTAGCCCGTGGGCGAGGCTATATCGATGGAAGCGACAATATCGACCCGGCCACCTTGGTCGATTATCAGCAATGCGCTCTTGGACATTGGATGGTTGAGGATGATTTAGCCGGAATGCTTGATGAAAAAGTTTACAAAAATTTAGAGGATTCTCATAAGAATTTACACCTAATACTTAAAGAAATTGTCGAATATAGAGGGCAGGAAAAAAGCGAACGGATCGAAGAACGGTTCCAGGATTTGGTGAAGGCCTCCAATGAAATCATCCAGATCCTGTCCGAAATTCGGGATTCTTTATAGCGAAGCAATTCAGTAATTGCTGAAATTACAGATCCGCCTACCGATATTCATCAGTTCCCGTTTTCTATAATTTGAAGAAACGATTTAGTCTGCTTCGGCTTTAATCTATAAGGAATCTCCGGAGCTTCTGGCCCCAAAAATATATCGGATGTGTATTAGGCCGCTCTGTCGGGCCTTTTGGTTTTTAAAGCGTCCAGGAGATCCGCGCTTGAAGGTATATGCCTGACGTTCCCATGTGAGTCGAATGAAATCAGGGCTTTCAGCATGCCCAAATCCTTTAAACCGAGGACAATCCACTGTTCTCCGGTTTCGGAAAAAGGATGATGTTTTTTCGCCATGCCGTCAAAGCTGAAAAGACCGTCTTGATGATCGATTGAAGGAAAGTATTCCCGACGGAACAATTCCAATCCGGATCGGTTGAGTTCGGTTTTTACCAGAAATGACCAGCACGTATCGGAAACGGCGAGGTATACACCGGGGAAACCGAGTCTGAAAGAAAGCAGTTCTAAGTGATTTCTATTTTCCGGACGGTTGTATGGCGGAAAAAGAAGGTATTGATCCGAACGGCTTTTTTTAAAGGGCAGCCTGAAGGAATCCTGAAGCTCATATCCGGCGGTTTTGAAATCCAAGGTCCCTTGTTTGTAAGAATACGCGGCGTTAGAGAGTTCCTTCCAGTCCGTATCGACATCAAAGCGATTCTCGATGAGTCTGTAACGCCGTTCAAACCAAATCATCATATCGGTATTGAACGGTATCATCGTACTGAAACGGTCTGAGGAAAAGGCCTCGGTATACCAGCAGTTGTGGGCATCGTAAGATTTGCAGATGAGGCTTTGATAGGGTTTGTTATGAATGGAGCATTTCCCTTCCGTTCTGTCCAAAAAACCGCATTTACGGCCCAGATAGATCGTCCATTCACCGGATTGTTTCAGTGCGGGAAAGATTCCGTTGTAACAGGAAGCTAAAGTTAGATTGATAAAATCATTTCGTGTTTCAAGACGGAACGGCATGAGCGGCAGATTCGCGCAGCAGTGACTTTGAAAGCATTGACGGCAGGGAGTCTGCAGCCAGGGATCTTGCCTGATTTTGATATCGCCCCGCAGGGATATTTTTTCTTTCAAAAACGAATCTCTCCGATACCGAAGAGATATACTCCAAGGAACAAGATTCTGTAAAGATGGGATTGACCGACAGCCTGATTTCTCGCCATACAGTGCTGTGGAGAGAATATAATTGAATAGCATTTTTAATCCCAAGCTCTTTTCTCTTTTACGTCAGGGGATAAGTAGAGATCAAATCGCCGCAGACATATTTTCCGGTGTGGTTGTCGGCATTGTCGCATTACCTCTTGCAATCGCGTTCGCCGTCGCTTCGGGAGTTTCCCCGCAGAAGGGACTTATTACAGCCATTATTGCCGGTTTTTTGATTTCGGCTCTCGGCGGAAGCAGGGTCCAGATCGGCGGGCCGACCGGTGCTTTTGTCGTCATCGTCTACGGTATCGTTGAACGCTACGGTATCGACGGTTTGATTGTTTCCACGATGATGGCGGGAGTTCTGTTGGTTGTATTCGGGGTACTGCGATTGGGAGCTCTTTTAAAGTACTTCCCGCAATCCCTCATTGTCGGATTTACTTCCGGCATCGCTCTGGTGATTTTTTCCACTCAGGTGAAAGATGCCTTGGGGCTGAGTATTTCCCAGGTCCCATCGGATTTCATTGGTAAATGGCAAGTTTATTTTGAGCATATAGCAACCATTAATCCTTATGCGCTGGGGCTGACGATTTTTACGATTCTTATTACGATTACAGCCGGACGGTTTACGGGAAGAGTTCCGGGCTCCTTTATCGCTCTTATTCTCGGAACCCTTATCGTTCTGTTCGGGAAACTCCCGGTTGAAACACTGCGGTCAGTATACGGGGCTATGCCTCGCGGATTCAGCGTCGGTTTGCCAACGATCCACTTGTCCGATTTGCCTGCGTATATTCAGCCTGCTGTTAATATCGCTTTGTTGGGCGCCATCGAATCACTTTTATCGGCGGTAGTTGCCGACGGAATGATCAGCGGCCATCACCGCTCAAATACGGAGTTAATCGCGCAAGGAATCGCCAATATCGTTACGCCTCTTTTCGGAGGAATCCCCGCGACGGGCGCCATCGCCAGAACCGCGGTCAATATAAAAAACGGAGGCCGAACGCCCATCGCCGGAATTGTCCATTCCGTGACTCTTTTGCTGATTATGCTTTTTTTCGGACGATATGCGGAACTGATACCTGTTCCGGTACTGGCCGGCATTCTTATTGTCGTGGCATACAATATGAGCGAATGGCGTACCTTTATCGGAGTCCTTCGGGGATCTTCCTTTGATATCCTTGTTCTGCTCTCGACGTTCTTTTTAACGGTTCTTGTGGATCTTACCGTGGCGATTCAGGTTGGTGTCGTTCTTTCGGCATTGCTGTTTATGCGCCGTATGGCCATTATCCCTTCCGGTTTGCCCGCGGAAGTTGATAAAGATATTATAGAAGATTATTCCGATTTACCCCGTGATGTATCGGTGTATGAAATCAGCGGACCGCTTTTTTTCGCGTCGGCCCGGGAATATGCCGAAACGATAAAGGTGGCCGGTATTCGGAAAAGGGTTTTGATAATCCGTATGCGGCATGTCCCCTTTATTGATGCTACCGGCCTGCATAATTTGGAATCGGCCGTTACCATGCTCCGTCATTCGGGGGTGGATGTTATTTTCTCCGGTGTTCGGGAGCAGGTGATTTCAGAATTAACACGATTCGGAATAGGACCCCAAGAAGGCGGCTTGATGTTTTTCGATACATTCTCCGGGGCCTTGGAATACGCGCTGACTTATAATGGCCAAGAATAAGGAAAAAGGGCAATTCGCTATAGATTGATCATAGGCGTTCCGGAAGAACGTGTGGAGTGGGTACCGCCGTTCGCCTCAGGTGCGGCAAAGGGCATGGAGAGTACCCGGATATCCGGCGTTCGGAGGAAACGCGAAAGCTGGCTTTGGCAATCCTCTCAACTTCAGCGCCTGGTGTTCTTTCGGAACTCAGCCGCTTCGTTTCGGCCATGTGCAAGCTGATGCTTGCCCGCGGCTCTCAACTTCAGCGCCTGGTGTTCTTTCGGAACTCAGCCGCTTCGTTTCGGCCATGTGCAAGCTGATGCTTGCCCGCGGCTCTCAACTTCAGCGCCTGGTGTTCTTTCGGAACTCAGCCGCTTCGTTTCGGCCATGTGCAAGCTGATGCTTGCCCGCGGCTCTCAACTTCAGCGCCTGATGTTTTTCCGGAACTCAGCCGCTTCGGCTCGACTATGCCCAAACGGTAGTTTGGTCACAGCCCTCGCTCTCAGCGTCTGATGGGAATCCCCTTCAGTCGGCCACGTCGTGTGGCCTCCTTGCGGGCCGTCTCCGGCGGCTTTCGCCGACATCCTGTCGGCTCATCGCTCCTATTGTCGCGCGCCGCCTCCGCTTCGATTCCCATCGGGCTTACTCTGTAGATAAACGGGGCTGTCTCATTAGTTTGAGACAGCCCCTTTTAAAATTTGGTTGACCTCCGAAGACGGGAGGTTCCCTCCCATCCCCTTATCGTTTCTGTAGCTTCCTCATGTTATGAGCCATACTCAACAGTCCCCATTCAGTACTGACCATCTTCAATCCCCTGGTTCGGAATCTCCGAAATCCCATATTCGTCTTGATATCTCCGAATACAGATTCGACTTCAATCGGCCTGAGAGAGCGCATTCTCAGTCCTTCCTCTGAAGTCAGCAACTTGCGCACTTCAGACTTATGCCGTTCCAGGTTTGGACGAACCGTCAGGATGCGCTCTTTGCCTCCGTATTTGCAGCACCGGATTCGGAGAGAACACCTTTGGCATCCAGGGCCTGTATACCTTTTTTCAGTGGTCGGAAATCCTGAACCTGTTTTCGAGATTCTGGTCTCCTCGTGTTTGAATCGGCGACCCTTGGGGCACCGGTATGTATCATCAGAGGCACGATAGTCCCAGTTCTCTTTCATATGAATCTGCTTCTTGAACTTCCGTTTCCGCTCCCTGTGGAAGTAGCTGAACTTGATGTACTTCTCGACACCATGATCCTCACACCACTGGTAGTTCTCTTCACTACCATATCCTGAATCAGCAATGATTCTTTTCGGATAGCGTTTCAGATTCTTTTTCAGTTTCTCCATATGTAGCGGCAATGTCAGGGAGTCACCGGGACTCTGGTGGATGCTATATCCGAGGATGAACTGGTTCTCAGTACCCATTTGGATGTTGTACCCGGGCTTGAGCTGACCATTTTTCATATAGTCTTCTTTCATCCGCATGAAAGTCGCATCATAGTCTGTTTTCGAGTAACTATTTCGGTCGCCGAGGATTCTCTTCTGCTGCTCATACTTTTTGGCACGAGGGAGATAGTCCTTGCTAGCGGTATTCAATCTCCGTTGAATCTCCTTCTTTTCTCGCTCCTCCCGATCCTTGCGCAGCTCTTCATTGAGCTTGGATACCGCATCTTCGAGAATCTCCGACATCGGCCTGCCTTGAGGATCCACATGGGGAAGGTCATGGTCGCCGTACTTCTCATCCTCTTCTTCATTGATGCGGTCGATGTATTCGAAAAGCTCATCCATATTGCCGGCCAGGCGCTTCTGGAACTTGTCTGTCGCCCGGCCCCATACCCATGTGTATTTGTTAGCTGCTGATTCGATTTTTGTGCCGTCGAGAAAGTAGTTCTCCATCTGGACATGTCCGCTCTCGATGAGGCTGTTGGCCATTGAGGCAAAGATTTTCTCGATGCTCTTCTTCAATGGACCGTTACGAAATCTGTTTATCGTGTGGAAATCAGGACGGTTATTACCACTGATCCACATGAAGCATATCTGCTCACGAAGAGCGTCTGCGATTTGACGACAGGAATACAGCTGTTTCGAGTAGGCCAACACCAGAACCTTCAGCATCATCACCGGGTGGTAGCTGCTGGCACCGCCTCCCGGATAGGCGTTGAAGAGCTCACTGGTATCCATCGTGTCGATGAAGTTGTTGATTGTGCGGGATATATGGTTTGCGGGAAGCAGTTCATCGAGACTTGGAGGCAGGAGCATCTGTTGGCTGATTTCGTAATCTTTGAATGTAGCCTTCTTTTTAGTGTCCATGAAGAATTCTACCACCCTTGAATTCAGAAGGGAATTCTTCCAGACATGAAAAAGGGCCGCCTCTTATGAGACAGCCCCTCTTGGGGTAGCGCCTGGGAATCGAACCCACGTCACGAGCTTTGGAAGCTTTCCAGGCACCATTACATCACCCTGCATTCTATATGTGGGCTAAAGCATAATATGAGTCCGGCTCATTGTCATATTTCCAGGAAATAAAATGCCAATAGAATGCCGGTAGGACTGGGAACGGTATTCCTTAATTCGTTCAGTTCCATAATGAGTTTATCGGTGTCTAGCAAAGCGGGGAGTTCCAAAAAAGCCTGATTAGCCGCTATTACACAAGGGCGGTCGTTTCGTCTTCGATATCCAGAACAGGCGAACCGATCAGCATGCTGGCACCAAGATGGGCGGGATCAGATTCCAGAACGTTATGGAAATGGACCAGGGCTTCGCTTTTCTGTCCCAGGCCGGCCTTGGCCAAGGCCATGAGAAATCGGCAATGGGTTCTGTTATTCCGGTTGAGATCGTCGTCGAAGAGCTGGATATCCGGAAGTGAGACGGCAAAGAAATCGATTTTCACTTCATCAAAAAGATGCTGCTCACCGTAGTCCAGAAGCTTGTTGAAAAGACTTTTTGCCGTTTTCCTCTTGCCTAGTTTTAGCCATGCCAGAGCTTGATAGAAAATCATATCCGCCGGCTGATCATTGTAGAACATAGCAGCGACAGGCTCGGAATCACCAAGGGTGGCCAGTTCAAATTCCTCTTTCGCGGCTGCCTCCTCCTTCTGTTTCTGGCGACAGAGACCCAGAAGATAATGAATGTCGTTGTCCTTTCGGCCTATCAATTTCCCTTCCCCGAGATTGACCGGATAGCTGAGGCTTTTGTTGAGTTTTTCCACCGCGTCTTCAATTCGGCCGTTTTTCATCGATTGAACGGCAAGTTCTCTCAGGGCAATGACAAATTGAGAGGAAACTTTTCCTTCACCTCCTTCCCAGGGATGGAATCTGGTTTCTTTAATGAAGTCCAGAGCCTTCTGATAATCGCCCGTGAGATTGAGGAGCGTGGCATATTCAACTTTCAGGTCGTCCCGGACTGGAATAAGCGATAAATGTTTCAGAAAATTCTCCAGTCTATTCTGAGGTTGGTGGCCGAATTTCTTGTGGAGCTGATCAAGTTCGTAAAACACTCTGGCATCAGTGGGATCGCAGGCGAAAGCGGCTTCCATCTCCTTCATAGCCGAGATTTTATCGTTCTTCTTGTTGAACAAGACAATGGAGAGGTTTCTGTGGGACGTTGGGAAATCTGGAGCGATACGTGCGCTTCGGTTCCAGTATTCGAAGGCATCGTCGTATCTGCGTTTGTCGTAGCAGAGGTTACCCTGCATGTAAAGCGCCACCCAATCGTTCGGCGAGGCCTCAATGGCGTGTAAAAGGGCGTCCTGATCGTCCAGAGTATAGGCAAAACGGGATACGGGCATCTGTCCGGCGGCTTCCTTCAGGAATACTTCATCATTCATTCCCTGCTTTGCTGCGTAGAAGGCTTTATGGTAGGACACCAGAATGTCTTCTCCTGGGTAGCGCTGAAGTATTTCCAGGGCTTCTTCACAGCAACCTGTTCGGGCGAAGTCCGCGGCCAGGGAGAGGTAGGTTTCTACACGGCCACCGATTCGCTGATCGATATTGAATCCAACGGCTCGGCTTTCTAGTTTTTCCAGAACGAGGGCGGATCCGTAATCGAAAGGATTTTCGATGAGATTCTCTTTGGCCGCCTCGACGGCTTCGGCAAGGTTACCCTTCTTCTGAAGAATGAAGGCTTTCAGGAACCGGGCCGTGGTGTTTCGGGTATTGTATTGCAGGGCCTGATTGACGAAGGCCAGGGCTTCATTCCAGGCATCTCTCCTACAGGAGATAAAGGACAGCATGGAGAAGGCGACTCCAGCCTGTCCTTGAGTCCATGTGGCCTTGTAGAAATGGTCGAAAGCCTCTTTCTCACGACCCAGCCGGAACAGGATGAAACCGTAAATCAGATGGGGCTCGCTGTCTGCGGGATTCGTGTTGAGCATTTCCATGCGTTCGATGGCCTTGCAGCAGTAGGTCTCCGCCAGGGCGGCATCCCCCCGACGGAATTGAAGAGCCGCCATAGCCGTGTTAATTCGGATGTCACCCGGGTCCCGGCGGAGTCCTTCTTCGTAGTAAAGATCTGGAATGTATGTGGCATGGCGGTACTGTTCGATGTGGCGGCCCACAAGAAGCAGTTCTTCATTTGTGCGAATTGTATCGGGCGTACCTGGGGCCTTTGCCGGTTCCGGCAAGGGCTTCACCGTGGATTTTTGGGGAGAGTAACGGATGAGTTTCCGTCCATTGGAGTCGAAGACGGTTAAGAGCAGTTCCTCCTTTTCGCAATGAATGCCTTCAACCTTTTTCTCGAAGAACATATCTGGAGAGGTGGAGATAGTTTGATCCACAAAAATTTCTTTTCCGGAGAGAACCACACGAATGTTCTTTTCAGTTCCAGTGGAGTAAACCGCAAACCACGCTGTTCCTTCTGACACTTCCAGGTTGACAAGGATGTCTTTCGTGGCGTTTTTTACGGAGCCGAGTCCTTTATAGGGAAGGAAATACTGTGTGAAATGCTTTTCCTCGTACGGCCGAAGCCATGAAAAATCGGGCTGATTATCGGTGTACATTCCCGTCATCAGTTCGATGTAGGGGCCGTTTTTATCAGTGAGGTTCCTGTCCCAGGCCAGGCCGAAGTCCCCGCATCCCCAGGTCCACTGCTTTTTTCCGGGGGAGACGTGGTGATCGGCTACATGAAGGATTCCCGCTTCCTCTTCGTAGTCGTAACCGCCGACGAAATCGTAATCGCTTCGGTAGGCCATGTAGGAGGTGGGAACCGGGAGGTTCTTGTACCGGGAAATATCCACACCTTCCGAATAGTCATATTTGTAGTATTCGCCCGTGGCTATCGGGAAGCGGGAAACCGCCCGTTTGCCATGGTCGTATACGGCATGCACGTCCGGAGGGAATATGGACTGGGTATGATCGTTGACCGCCACGGCGGGGTTCGCCCACCATAGGAATGTCTGGGTCATGTTGGTGGGGTTGAAAACGCTGGAATTGATTTCAATATAACTTTTTTCGGCGTGAAGGCAGAACTCCGTCACGACACTGGTTCCGCTGATTCTATCGTAGTCATAAACCTTAACGCTTGATATATCTCCGTCGTTTTCTTCGATGGAATAGTCGACATTCATGAATGTCGTGGGACGGTGGTGCTGCGGCCAGTTGAATTCGATTCCTCCGGAAACCCAGGGGCCGAGGAGTCCTACGAGGGCCGGTTTGATGACTTCATTGTGGTAGACGAAGTCGTAACCGTTGGTCTTGTCGAAAGCCCGATGGATTTTTCCACCGATTTCCGGAAGTACAAGAACCTTTATATATCTGTTCTCGAGATAAATTCCTGTGTATTCCTTGTCATGGATGTCGTCCTCAAGGGTATCGATAACCGGATAGGGATAGACTTTCCCGCTGGATCCCTGATAAACGCGCTTTTCGAAGAACATTGGGTTCCTGTTCGGCTTTCCCATTCCATAGGTGGGAATTACAACTTTCTCGGTCCATGCCCTTGCGGTTTTCATTGCGCAACGCCTCCATTGGTCGTAGGCATAACGTATCATTCAGATCTTCAACTCGCTATGGCGAGGATTGCGGTTGTATTGCAGAAAATTGCTTATTTGGTTGGACGACTTTTTATACAAGGTTTATGGTGTTTACTGAGAACGATCAGTATTGAGTATCGCCATGAAAGTAAACGAAACCGGAGTTCTTGAGAGTTCTGAGGTCTTCTTTTCAACCCCGAGTGCGGCGGCCCAGTCGATTTTCTTCCATTTGCTTTGCTGTGGTAATTTTGACTGTAATTCGCATTACCGGGTAAAACGAAGCCAGTATAACAGTATTTTGCTTATATTGGTTGTGCGTGGATCGGGGTACGTCATCAAAGCCGGGAAGAGGGTGGCCTTGAAGGAAGGATCTATGGCCCTTGTGGACTGTTTCCAACCGCACGAGTACGGTTCAACCTCGGGATGGAAAATCCTCTGGTGCCATTTCCAATCCTCTCAGATTCTGGAGTGGTACAAACGCGCCGACAGTCAATCCGGAGGAGTCGTTCAACTTCTTGATTTTAACGCCGCTCTTCAGAGTATGAAGCAGATGATCGGACAGTTTAAAAGACAAGAGGAGGCGAACGAAGCGGTTACCCACCTTCATCTTACCCGTTTGCTAACCGAATTCCTGCGGCCGCAGTCTCAGGGTTCTAATTCTGGTCAAACCTTTGAAAGTCTTATTGCATATATCAATGAGAATCTTGACAAGAGAATTAAGGTTGAGGAACTCGCGGATATGGCCGGACTTTCCGTGTATCATTTTATACGGGAGTTCAAGAAAGACATCGGATACACGCCCCATGAGTACTTGATTCATGCCCGGATCAATGCCGCCAAGTTTTATCTGAAGACGACGAGAAATCCCATCAAGACGATTGTTTCCGATTGCGGTTTTTCCAGCGACAGCGCATTCTCCAATTCCTTTAAACGAATTGTGGGAACGACACCGGCTGTATTCCGGGAGTCGGGAGCTGAATGAAAAAAGGCTGCCGCCCGAGCCTTTTCAGACTTGGACAACAGCCTTTTGAATTCAACCGGTCAAATCATTCGGCGTATTTGCCCATGATTTCCTGATAGTTCTCAGGGGTTACAACAGCTGCGTCAACGGCGGTTTCCATGGGAACGTCGTTTCCGGCGATGATGTCGAGGAGAACTTCAACGGATCCGGCTCCAACGCTTTCGGAGGAGAAATACGCCGCGGCTTTCATGGCCGATCCGCCTGCCTTCTTGAATTCGTCTTTGGCCATGTAGGCGCCCAGGCCCACGACCACCGATTCGGTATCCAGACCGGCGCTTTCCAGGGCGCGAACGGCACCGACGGTTCCTTCTTCATTGGCGCCGGTTACAAGCCATTTCGTAATTTCAGGATGAGCTGTGAACACGGCCGAAGAAACCTGGTTGCCCTTATCGGTGGTGCCGTCGTAGTCGGCATAGAAAATTCGGTCTTCCGGGAAATTGGGGGCCATTTCTGTGAACTTGGCATATTCACCTTCGGCGCGGGGAACGCAGGAGGAAACTGTGTCCATGGTCATGATCAGAAGACCGACTTTCGGATCGTTGGTCATTTTGTTGTCTGAAGCGTACTGGGCGAGCCAGGCGCCGTTGGCCTCGCCGATAACATAGGCGTTGATTCCCACCCAGGGAGCAAGCTTTTTGCCATTCTCTTCAAGTGCGTCATCGGCCGCTACCACGGGGATTCCCGCTTCTTCCAGCTTACTGACTGTAGCCCTGCTCATGGTCTGGTCGGGAATGCAAGTCACAACACCGGCAGCGTTGTTCGCAATGGCATTATCGATGGCCCGAAGATATTCTTCGGGATTCATTTTTGCATCCACATAAATGAATTCGTATCCGGCCGCTTCGGCTGTGGCTTTCGCGGCTTCACCTTCATCAATAAACCAGGTCTGATCACCCGCTTTGTAGATTCCGTAGATAACAGGTTTTCCCGAGCTTTTCTCGCCGGAACCTTCAGAGAAGGCAAACGCTGCACAGAGAAGAATGAGCAACACTACCAAACCGCTTTTTTTTCATAAAAACGCTCCTTTATGGGGATAACCCCATGATTTTTATCTATGCCGGCAGACGCCGGCTGTTTTCCTTAAGACCGGGCCGCTTTCTTGCTGGCTTCCAGAAGAGCCCTTTCCCTGTTTCCTTTCCGCAGGAAGTCGCTGGTCAGGGCTACAAGAAGGAGTCCGCCACGGGCCACGTACTGCCAGAAAGAGGGGACATTAACCATTGTGAGTCCCGTATTGAAAGCCTGAATGAGGATTATGCCCAGGAAGGCTCCGGTCATATCACCGATACCGCCGGCAAAGGAAATACCTCCCAGAATTACGCCGGTGATGGCATCGAATTCCAGATTCACATTGGCCGCCGGCTGGCCGGAGTTCATTCTTGCCGAGAAGACGATTCCCCCGACCGCACTGAGAACACCCATGATGATGAACATGATGGAAATGGTTTTTTTCGGATTGAGTCCGGCCAGTCTTGCTGCAGAGATGTTTCCGCCTACAGCATAAACGCTTCGGCCGAATTTGGTTCTGGCCAGAATGAATCCGAAGAGGATCATGAGAAGCAGCATGATCCAGACGGAAATCGGGAGGCCTATAATCCTGGCTTTGCCCAGGGCAATGTAAACCGGATCGCTGATGGCCACGGGTTTTCCCCCGCAGATGATATAGGCGAATCCTCGGATAATGGTCTGCGTGACAAGCGTTGCGATGAACGGCTGTAGCTTGATTCTGTTGACCATGAAGCCGTTAAAGAATCCCAACAGGCCTCCGGCCATCAGTGTGACGATGATGACCAGATAGAAACTCATGCCGACACTCACGAGGGTTGCGGCAAGGACGCCGCTGAACGCCACAAGGGAACCGGGGGAGAGATCCACCTGAGCCGCGATGATCAGGTAAGTTTCTCCGATGGCTATCAGTCCCGCCAGCGAAGCGGCAACGAGAATGTTGACCATGTTCGTTTTTGACAGGAAGTTTCTGTTGAGGGCGGTGAACAGAATGGTAACTGCTATTATGGCGAATACCAGAATTAGTTTCCCGCCGTCGACGCCGGATAGAAAACCGGATTTCTCTTTTCGGGATTTCGTAACCTTGTTCTGTTTGTTGGATGCTTCGCTACTCATATTCTTTCCTTCGTCCCTTATTCTTTTCTTCCATGGCGAGTCTTAAAAGAAGGTCTTCCGTTGCATCTTTTCTCATGACTTCACCCGATATTTCACGATTTCGCATAACGATGATGCGATCCGACAAGCCGATGACTTCCGGAAGTTCACTGGAGATGAGAATGACTCCTAGTCCCTGAGCGGCGAAATCGCAGATCATCTGGTAGAATTCGCTTTTCGCCCCGACATCAATGCCTTTGGTGGGTTCATCCAGAATGAGAACCTTGGGGTTCGTGGCCATCCAACGGGCCACTATGCATTTCTGCTGGTTACCGCCTGAGAGCTCGACGATCATTTTCTGAGGATTGGGCGTTTTGACGTTGAATCGGTCGATGTATTCGGATACAAGGGCCTTTTCCAACGAACGGTTGATTACCCCCATTCGGTTGGTATTGCTGCTCATGGCCCCTATTGCGATGTTGTCGGCAACGTTGAGGTTCTCCAAAATCCCTTGAGTCTTCCGGTCTTCCGGAACCATTACGATGCCGTTCATGGCCGCTTCGCCTGGGGATTTATTAAGAATCTCTTTTCCTTCGAGTTTCACCATTCCGGACTGCATTTTGTCGGCGCCTATGATGGCCCTCATGATTTCCGTTCTACCCGCTCCCACCAGTCCGCTGAAACCGAGAATCTCACCGCGTTGAAGCTTGAAGGATATCGGTTCCACGAAGTCGCTTGAGCAATTCTCGACTTCCAGAAGAACATCTCCCTGGGAAGAGGCGCGCTCCAGATTCCCGAAGATGTTTCCAAGGTCGCGACCCACCATCATTCGGATCATCGTTTGCTCATCGGTGGTCTTGGCATCCACGATGTCGATGAAGCGGCCATCCTTGAAGATGGCCGCTTTGTCGGCAATCTGCTTTATTTCGTTCATGCGGTGGGAAACATATATGACGACTTTCCCTTCATTCCGAAGCTTTTCGATAATGGCGAAGAGTTTCTCGATTTCTGAATCGCTCAGGGGGGCCGTCGGTTCATCGAAGCAGATGCAGATGAGATTTTCCCGGCTGTAAGCCTTCATGATTTCCACCATCTGTTGATAGGCGATGGAGAGATCCTTGGCCTTGTCCGTGGCTTTGAAAGGAAGACCGAATTCTTTAATAAGTGCTTCGGTTTTCCGATTGGCTTCCTTCACATTAATTATACCGAGTCGATTGCTGGGCATTCGTCCGAGGTAAATATTTTCGGCCACCGAGAGTTCCATCAGGATCTGCCGCTCCTGATAAATCACGCTGACTCCGGCTTCAATGGCCTGATGGGGAGAAGTGAAATGGACCTCTTTGCCGTTCAGCAGATAGCTTCCGCTGCTGGGTTGATAATCGCCGTTAAGCGTTTTAAGCAGAGTGGATTTTCCCGCTCCGTTTTCGCCGAGGAATGCCAGAACCTCTCCTCCCTGAGATGTGAAACTTACATCATCAAGGGCTTTGACTCCGGGGAAGTACTTCGTGATGTTTTTAAACTCGACAGAATTGGACACGATCTCTGCCTCCATTACAGGCTAGAAAATTACTGTATCACGGTGAATTTAAGGGTGAATTAGTAAAAGTTGCTCACTCTTTGTAAAAAATTGCTCTGTATAGTCATTGATATGTGCGGTAACGTTTTCCCGTGGACAAAATCACCATACTGACCAATCAAGCCTTATCCGTTTCAATTCATCCATTTGGCTGTTCTCTTTTTCGTCTGCTGACTGCCGATGGGTTTTCTCCTCTTCTGGCAAGCCGAGAACCGGCTATGGCCTATGGAGGGGCCATTATCGGACCATGCTGCGGGAGGATTCCCAATGGTTTCGTTGATATGGACGACTGTCAGATTTCTCTCTCAATGAACGAAAAGAAACATCATCTCCACGGTGGATATTTTAGTACAGCCCTTCGGTCCTGGGAACTTATGGAACGGAGTGGCACATCCGTTTTGTTTAGGATTGCGGTTAAAGATGGTGTAGACGGATATCCGGGAAATCGACTTTTTCAGACACGATACTCCCTGGACGACATGGCCGTTTTTGTGGAAATTCAGGGTGAGTCAGATCGGCTGACCATCGTTAATCCGACGAATCATGCGTATTGGAATCTTAATGATGAATCTGTTTCATCGGTTTTGAACCATCGATTCAGGATTTCATCATCCTTATATTATCCGACTAATGGAGAAATGTTGCCGCAGAAACCCCAGCCTGTCTATGGGACTTCCTTCGATTTTAATTCACCAAGATCCCTGAAAAAAGCCCTGGAGATTGATTGTCCCTCGGATCAGTTGAAAATCGCCAAGGGTTTTAATCATGGCTGGCGGTCATCTTCGTTGTATTGCGAGGGTAATAGAGGCGGGCTGCGGGTAACATCCGATGCCGATGATATTTGGCTTTATTCAGGTGGTTTCTTGGACAGAACCATGATACTAGAGGATGGTTCCTGCGCAAAACCGTCCTGTGCGTTCGCCGTTGAGCCCCAGAATATCGGAAGGCCGACCCTGCTGCACCCAGGAGAAATTTTTATACGCAGTATCGAGTTCAAGTTGCAGAATTAGTCCCGGTCTTCTAAGCAGAACCGGATTGGTCGTTTTTCGGGTTACATCGAGATCTGTCTTGAAGTATCAAAAACCCGACCTAAATATCGGTTTCCTTTTAAATTAGCGCCTGATGTTCTTTCTGAACTCAGCCGCTTCGTCTCGGTCATGTGCAAGCTGATGCTTGCCCGCGGCTCTCAACTTCAGCGCCTGATGCGATTTGGACGCTCAGGCACTTCGGCTCGACTATGCCCAAACGGTAGTTTGGTCGCAGTCCTCGCTCTCAGCGCCTAGATGGGAATCCCCTTCAGTCGGCCACGTCGTGTGGCCTCCTTCCGGGCCGCTGGTTCAGCTTGGCTCGGCTTCGTGCCTCACCTTGCTCTCTGTTCGGTCGCAAACAGCTTCACCCTTCGATTCCCATCAGGCTTACTCTGTAGATAAACGAAAACCCGCTTTAACGGGTTTTCTCTTGGGGTAGCGCCTGATGCGATTTGGACGCTCAGCCGCTTCGTTTCGGCCATGTGCAAGCTGATGCTTGCCCGCGGCTCTCAACTTCAGCGCCTGATGGGAATCCCCTTCAGTCGGCCACCTCGTGTGGCCTCCTTGCGGGCCGTCTCCGGCGGCTTCCGCCGACATCCTGTCGGCTCATCGCTCCTATTGTCGCGCACCGCCTCCGCTTCGATTCCCATCGGACTTACTCCGGAGAATAACGAAGCCCACCTTTCGGCGGGCTTCTAAGTGGTAGCGCCTGATGGGAATCCCCTTCAGTCGGCCACCTCGTGTGGCCTCCTTGCGGGCCGTCTCCGGCGGCTTCCGCCGACATCCTGTCGGCTCATCGCTCCTATTGTCGCGCACCGCCTCCGCTTCGATTCCCATCGGACTTACTCCGGAGAATAACGAAGCCCACCTTTCGGCGGGCTTCTAAGTGGTAGCGCCTGATGGGAATCCCCTTCAGTCGGCCACCTCGTGTGGCCTCCTTGCGGGCCGTCTCCGGCGGCTTCCGCCGACATCCTGTCGGCTCATCGCTCCTATTGTCGCGCACCGCCTCCGCTTCGATTCCCATCGGACTTACTCCGGAGAATAACGAAGCCCACCTTTCGGCGGGCTTCTAAGTGGTAGCGCCTGATGGGAATCCCCTTCAGTCGGCCACCTCGTGTGGCCTCCTTGCGGGCCGTCTCCGGCGGCTTCCGCCGACATCCTGTCGGCTCATCGCTCCTATTGTCGCGCACCGCCTCCGCTTCGATTCCCATCGGACTTACTCCGGAGAATAACGAAGCCCACCTTTCGGCGGGCTTCTAAGTGGTAGCGCCTGATGGGAATCCCCTTCAGTCGGCCACCTCGTGTGGCCTCCTTGCGGGCCGTCTCCGGCGGCTTCCGCCGACATCCTGTCGGCTCATCGCTCCTATTGTCGCGCGCCGCCTCCGCTTCGATTCCCATCGGACTTACTCCGGAGAATAACGAAAGCCTACCTTGCGGCAGGCTTTCTAATCAGTAGCGCCTGATGGGAATCGAACCCACGTCACGAGCTTGGGAAGCTCGGGTAATAGCCATTATACGACAGGCGCGAATTGTGAGGCCTATCCTAGCGCCGGTTTTACGGAATGGTCAAGGTCGGGGAGACTAAGAATCGGTACGGATCGGCATTGCGTGGAATCCGAGGAAGGCTGTGTCCCCTTCAATAAGAACAAAAAAGAGATTTCTCCGGTAAACTGAATACACCCAAACAGCAAGTTGTCCGTCAATGGATGTGAACGTTATGGATACGGATCAAATGCCGGAATCAGCGGAAACTCAAAGGCGCGTAGAGAACGTCTATAGAAGTGAAAAACATCGCTTCATGGCACGTTTGCGCGCCGCGGGACGGACGCTGGAGGAAGCGGAAGATTTTATCCATGACATTTATATCGAGACGATGGAGAAATGGTCTTTGCTGCCGGAGGTACACAGTCTTCCGGCATGGATCAATTCCCTGTTTTCTCGGCGCATGATTGATGCCTGGCGGCATGAGAAGGTTCGCAAAGCGGCGGGGGAAACCGATGTGGCCGAAGAGACTCTTCGGGAAATCATTTGCGGTGTGGGACTGAATCCCCTGGACGAGTACGTTCAGGAGGCCATGGTTGATGCGCTGAACTCAGCACTGAAGGCTCTTCCCGCTTTACAGAGACAAGTAGTAGAGGCCCAGGTTTTCGGCGGAATGACCTTTCGGGAAATCGCCGAATCGACGGGTGAGAATATCGACACCTTGAAAGCCCGCAAGCGTTACGCGCTGAAGAATCTGACGCGGGCATTAAGGCATTGGATTATCGATTGAGGAGGAATGATATGAATGAAGATGATGCGATGAGAAAGAGCGGAATTTCCGAAAACGAACGCGGATCGAGGGGATGTGACATCGACGAATGGTGGACCGAACGCGGTACGGCGGTAAAGATTGTAATGGGAATCGGATTCGGCATTCTGGGAATTGGGCTGCTTTTCTTCTTCGGCTGGATCGTGATGATCCTGTGGAACTGGCTGATGCCGGATCTTTTTGGACTTCCTTCGGTAACGTATTGGAAAGCGTGGGGATTGCTTCTGCTGTGCAGCATTTTATTCAAGGGGAAGCCTTTTGGATCGGATAACGGAGGCGGCCGCAGCGAGAGGAAGCGAAAGAAAACTCTCCGCCGCTATATCGCCGACGAGGTGGAAAAAGAGATTGAAAAGGAAATAGAGGGAGAGATCGACAAAGAGATTCGAAAGGAATGGGATAAAAGAAACAATCATGATGAAATTTAACCTTCGAAGCGTTCTCCGATAATTGGGGGAGCCGGAGGCTGAATGGAAACAAGAAGTTTTTTATTTTTTTCTGCCGCTTCAAGCGCTGTCCGTAAAGTTCTTTCTTTTCCTGTAGCAATCATAAAGGGCTTATATTCGCTGAATTTGTGAATAGTAATCCGTAACCGCCCCGGTATATTATTAACAGCATGTTCATAAACAATCGCCCCGACGGTTCTCCGGTGAAAGTACCCGGTTTCACCAAATTGCTGCCTTATTTAATGTCGACCAGAACGGAATCCACCATTTTCATGGAACAGATCGTGGAGATGGATAACGCCCTTAAGTTCATGCGGCAATGGAACACACGGAAGGAAAAGGACGATTGGCCGATAACGCCGATGCAGCTTTTTTTATGCGCGCTTGTCCGAACCGTGGCGCAGCGTCCTCGAATGAATCGATTTATCTCCAATAGACGGCACTATCAAAGGAATAATATTTCGGTATCGTTCGTAACGAAGAAGACTCTTTCCGACGACGGTTTGGAAGTGAATGTTATAATGCCTTTCCATCCCCACGATACACTCAAGGATGTCAACAAGCGATTTAAGCGCTTCATCGGAACGGCGAAAAGCGATGAAGGAAACCGTTGTGAGAGTGATGTCGATATCATTGATAAACTGCCTCATTGGGCCGTCCGGGTATTCATCCGGTTTTTTAATTGGGCCGATCAGCATAATTTCATTACACGGGGAATGATCCGAATGCTCCCCTTTTACAGCACGATGTTCGTAACGAATGTCGGTTCCATCGGCCTGGATGCTCCATTGCATCATAATTATGAAATGGGCAATACGGGGATTTTTGCCGCTCTCGGAATCATTCGAAAGGAAAAAGTCATTCTTGAAGACAACAGCATTACCGAGAAATCCCGGATGGCAATCAGTTACACGTTTGACGACCGGATTGTCGACGGCATCTATTCCGGACGGGCAATGGCCATGCTGAAAGATTATTTGGAAAATCCGGAAAAACTGATGGAAAGGCCGGATATCGATCCGGTTAAATTGGATGAATTGGCTCTTACGGAAAAGGGCTGGGACTTATGGGACAAAAATTAATTCCTTGGCGGCGGTTCCAGCCCGATAACAGCCCGGAAGAACTGATTTTTGATGAACGGACTCTGTATCGGACCGTGGCGGATTCTGCGGCCGCTTATCCTGATGTCATCGCCTGGGATTATATGGGGAAAACATCCACCTATCGGGAGTTTCTCTCCGACATCGACCGTACGGCCGAAGCCTTCGCCGCTCAGGGAATCCGGGCCGGAGATGTTATGACGGTGTGTCTGCCCAACTGCCCGCAGGCCCTTTTTGTCTTTTACGGTCTGAATAAACTCAGAGCGGTCGCTTCCATGATTCATCCTCTCTCCGTTACGGAAGAAATCCGGACGTTTTTGGATATTTCCCAGTCCAAATGGTTTTTAACGCTGGATGCTTTCTGGCCGCGGGTCGCGCCGGCCTTGGACGATTCTTCGGTTAAGCAGGCGTTTCATTGCCGAATCCAGGAATATATGCCCATTCCCATCAAGGTCGGCTTTTGGCTGACAAAGGGAAGAAAAATCAAAAAAGTGCCTTCCGAAGAAGGGATAGGCTGGAAGGCCTTAATGCGGCGAGAGGGTGAGAAATCTCTTGAAAAAGTCGCTTCCTCAATTTCCAAACCGGATGCCCGGGATTTGGCGGTAATTCTCTACAGCGGAGGAACCACGGGAACACCCAAGGGGATTATGCTTTCGGATTGGAATTTTAATGCTCTTACACAAGGTCTCAACTGGCAAATCGGCGGAGGCGTTCAGCCCGGTGATAAGGTGCTTTCCATTCTGCCGCTTTTTCACGGATTCGGTCTGGGCGTTACGGCGAATCTTTTTCTCACCCAAGGCGGGACTTCTCTGCTGGTGCCTCAATTTTCGGCCGATGCGGTTGTTCAGATGCTGATTAAGAAAAAACCGCAATTCATCGCCGGAGTGCCCACCTTATTTGAAGCCATGAGTGCTCATCCCAAAATTAAAGAAGTTGATTTTTCCACTCTCAAAGGATGTTACGGCGGCGGCGACAAAGTTCCCGAAACCGTAAAGAAACGGTTTGATGAGGTTATACGCGGCGGCGGAGGAACGACGGAACTGCAGGAAGGCTACGGTCTTACCGAAACGGTTACGGCCTGTACTCTGCTTCCGAGCGGACGATACAGGAAAGACTCCATCGGAGTTCCTCTTCCGGGCATTCATGCCAAAATCGTCGAGCCGGGAACTCATGTGGAATTGCCCTTCGGAGAAGAAGGCGAACTCTGCATTTCCGGTCCTACCAACATGATTGGTTATCTCAACCGGCCGGAAGAAACGGCCGCTGTTCTTCAAACCCATAAAGACGGCCGGGAATGGGTTTTTACCGGGGATTTATGCTCCATGGATGAAGACGGCTTCATCTATTTTCGAATGCGTCTGAAGAGGATGATCAAGGTATCGGGAATCGCCGTGTATCCGCCCCAAGTGGAAGAGGCTCTTCGGCGGCATCCGGCCGTTCGGGATGTCTGCGTGATTGGCGTTCCCGATCCGTACAAGATGAATGTCATCCGCGCGTATGTTGTGCCCGCCGATGATGTTGCCGGAAACGATGATTTGGCCGAAGACATTATTTCTTCGGTTAAAGATATTTTGAATCGGTGGAGTCTGCCGAAAGATATCGTTTTCCGCAGTGAGCTGCCTCTTACCCGTGTCGGGAAGATTGCCTATACCGAATTGGAAAAAGAAGCCGCCGAAGATAAAGCCGCCGGTTGACACCCCTCGCTTATTGAAAGTCCCCGGTGTTCTACTCCGGGTTTCTTAACGCCTCGATTGATGCATCCAGCAGTTCTTGGTAACGCGAAACCAGAAACCAGGGATTCAGGAGATTTTTTTTGCCGTATCTCAGGCTCATCCCTCCGGAGGTTTCGACCACACGGGCTCCTGCGGCCCGGCAAACGGCATCGGCGGCCGCGGTGTCCCATTCCATTGTCGGTGCCGCCCGGGGATACAGTTCCGCCGTGCCTTCGGCGATACGGCAGAGTTTCAGGGAACTGCCCGAAGAGACGATTTCTCCCGCTCCGAATTTTTCGGCGACGGAATTGATAACGGCGTCGGTTTCGGGAGTTCTGTGCGAGCGGCTTGCGACGATACGGGGCGGAGATGTCGGGAACGGTGAGATTTCAACGGGAAGCGGGAGAGGATCGGGATTGTTTGCATTTTCCGTTACGATGTTATCGTAACGGACCGCTCCCGAGCCGAAGATGCCTTCATAAAGGATATCAAGAACCGGAGTGTAAACCCAGCCGGCCAAAGGAATGCCCGCGGCGCCCGGTTTGAGTCTGATGATTAAGGCGATATTCACGGTGAATTCACCGTTGCGTTTAACGAATTCCTTGGTCCCGTCCAGAGGGTCGATAAGCCACCAGGCTTCCCAGCCGACCCGTTCTTTAAAATCGGGGATGCCTCCTTCCTCGGAGAGGACGGGGAGGGCGCCCAAGGGACCCTCCAGGGCGGACAGTCCTTCGATAATGATGTTATGAGAGGCCAGGTCCGCTTCGGTCAGCGGTGAAGAATCCTCTTTTTCGGTTACGCTGAAATCACGGGCGTAGACTTCCATAATCCGCACGCCCGCTTCGATGCATAAGGCGCGAAGTTTCTCGGAAAGCCGGACGGCCTCGGCGGCGTATTTGGTTTCAATCCTCATACCGCCAACATAAACCGGACGCGGCGGGTACGGAAAGACTCATTCGGTATGAACCGGCGCCGGCAGGTGTTCCCCGTCCTCTCGCCGAATCTCTTCGCGGATAAACGAAATCTTTTCATAAGCCGCCGCTCGGTGAGATTCGTATCGGGATACCGCACCGGCCGGCCGACTGTTTTTCCCTCCGGGCTTGACCGCCGGCGGCGCCTGAGGTGAAAATGCCGTATGGAATGGAGAGCCAGTCACATCCTCGTAAAAGACCGCGCTTTGGCGCAGGATCTGCTGAGGCGGATTAAATCGGGCGGCGTGCGTTTCGAACAGCTTGCCCTTGAGCATTCAACGTGCCCGAGCCGCTCCAAAGGGGGCGACTTGGGGTGGTTCGGTCCGGGAAAGATGGTGGCTCAGTTCGAAGCCGCCTGCAAACGGCTGTCGCCGGGATCTGTTTCCGATGTAGTTCAGACACAGTTCGGTTACCACATTATCAAATTGACCGGTCGAAAGTAGGCCTATAACTCGGCCCGCTTTCGAAAGAGAACTCTGAAGTTCACCTGCGAGATCATAACGCCGCCGATTATAAGGGCCATACCGGCCGTACGGGAGCCCGTGAGCGGTTCATTGAGAAAAGCGGCCGATAAGCCCGCGGCGATGAAAGGCACCAGATAGATAAACTGACTGGCTTTCACGGCGCCGAGATTGCGAATCGCCGCGGCCCAGCTCCAGAAACATACGGCCGAGGCCAGAGTCCCGAGGAACAGAAAATGCCCGATGTTCGATGGAACGGCGAGATCGGTCCATCGCGGGATGTTCCCGGTTGCCGCCGAAACCCCGGCGATGACAATCCAGCCGTAGGTGAGTGTTTTGCGGGTAAGCGTGAGCGAGGGGATGTTCGGATCGACTCCGCGAAGAAGAAGTGTGTACAGGGCAAAACACAGAGCCGCCCCAAGTGCGGCGAGATCGCCCTTCCAGGAAAGACCGGCCCGGCCGGAACCGCTTAACAGAATAATCATGCCGGCCATGGAAACGAGAAAAGCGGCCGGGATTTTCGGAGAGAATTTTTCTTCTGCATAGAAAAGGGGGCCGGCCAGGCCGGTCCAGAGAGGAATCGTGGTAACGATGACGGCGACATTCGAGGCATAGGTGTGAGCGGCCGCCAGATTTTCCAGAAAGTAGTACAGGAAAATTCCGGAAAGGCCCGCCGCGGCAATACGGAGTTCCTCTTGCAGCCGAAACGGTCTTTTGCGGGGAGGCGCCAGGATCGTCATCAGCACCAGGCCGATGCTGAAACGGACCAGTGAAATTTCCAGGGGAGCGAATGTCTGCACAAGAATCTTGGTGGAAATGTAGGTACTGCTCCATACGACGATGGAGAAAAGAGCGGTGAGATAACCGCGGGCAGGGGATTGTTTCATATCCCTTTTTTAAAGTGATTCCACCGTGCTCCGATTGGACGAAATTGCTTTTTGATATTCCGAGGGCAAAATTCCCGTGTAGCGCTTGAACTGTCTGATGAAGTGGCTTTGATCCGAAAATCCGCAGTCCTGGGCAATCTCGGTTAACGAATCGTTTTTACGCATCAGGGTGAGGGCTTTGCGAATTCGTCCGTCGGTCAGACTCGAATGAGGAGTCAGGCCGTAGCGTCGGGAGTATTTTCGAAGAAAATCGTACTTGCTCATTCCGGCGAAGGATGCCATCTCTTCGATGCTCAGGGTCCGTTCGGGATTCTCCGTGATGATTCGATGCACGTTATCCAGAAGGGGTTGGGAATCGGCGTTTTCGCCGGTGGAACCGCCTCCATGGGGAGTGAAGCCGCCCTTATCGAATTCGGAAGCGCCTCCGGCACCGTTATCGGTTGGAGGGCCTTTCCGGTTATGGGCTTTGATATTCGCCGAAGCGGCTTTGGGGGTCGGCAAGAGAGAAACAAGTGCGCCGCTCAGCTCCTGTTCCATCGAGTCCAAATCCCGGCCGTTCGTCAGACGGGCGAAGAATTCTTTCCATTGACTTGATGCGCGGGGTGAGTGCGGAGCGATCAGATGAGCGTCCATGCCCGTATTTTCAATAAACCACGCGGGATTGAAGTAGAGCATATGGAAATTGAATCGATCCGGATCCGAGGGAATGCAGAGATGCGCGAAATCAGGCGGAATGACGATGAGATCGCCTTCTTTCAGGCTGAAGTTCAGTCCTTCAACGGTGACACAAGCCGAACCGCTGAGAATGATTCCTATGGAGAGTTCTTCGTGGGTATGCGGACGTTCCGAAAACGTATCGGGACCCTGTTTGGACTTCATGGAAAGGAAGGGGAGCTTGGGAATTTCGAGAATCATCGGAACGAATATAACGAATCGAAAGAGCCGAACCAAGGGAAGATGGACTTGATTCGCCGATTTCAGCCCTCCGGCGCCGCTTATAGAGCGATGATCAAGAAATCGGCGCCGTTCATGAGGGTTCGCTTCCGGCTGCTCGCGGCATCGGAAAGGCCGCACTCCATGGAACCGGATTCGGCCGTCAGCCCAGAGCTTTGATGATCCGTCCGACGGCGTCATCCACGGCTTCATGGTCATTGAAAGCCGAAATGCGGATGAATCCTTCGCCCATTTTGCCGAAACCGCTTCCGGGTGTTACCACGACATCGGCCTCTTTTAAAAGGAGATCGAAGGTGTCCCAGGAGTCCCTTCCGGTTTTCACCCAAAGGTAAGGACTGTTCACGCCGCCCCAAACCTCGAAGCCGATTTTTTCCATGGCTTTTCGAATGATTTTCGCGTTGCCCAGGTAATAGGTGATGAGATCGGCGGTTTCTCTGGAACCTTCGGGGGTGTATACGGCCGCCGCCGCTTTTTGTACCGGGTAGGAAACGCCGTTGAATTTCGTGGAGTGTCTGCGGTTCCACATGTCGCGGAGTTTGATTCCTCCGATGCTGATGGCGTTCGGTACCACCGTGTAGGCGCAGCGAGTGCCGGTAAAGCCCGCCGTTTTCGAAAAGCTTCTGAATTCAACGGAACATGTTTCGGCGCCGGGGATTTCATAGATGCTTTTGGGAAGTTCCGGATCCGTAATAAAGGCCTCGTAAGCGGCGTCGAAGAGCAGGATCGATCCCTTGGATTTTGCCCAGTCCACCCATTCGGTAAGCTGGGCCTTCGTGGCCGTCGCGCCGGTGGGATTGTTCGGGAAGCAGAGGTAGACCAGATCGGCGTTTTTCCCTTTGAGAGCATCCGGCGAAGGGACGAAACCGTTCTCCGGGGTTCCTTCAATATAGAGAAGACCGTCGTATCGGCCGTCGACGGAGTTCCCGGTGCGGCCCGCCATAACGTGAGATTCCACATAAACCGGGTAAACGGGATCGGGAACCGCGACGGTGATGTCGGTCGTGAAGAGTTCCTGAAAGTTTCCGGTGTCGCATTTCGCGCCGTCCGATACGAAAATATCGTCCGCAGAAATCGAACATCCGCGTGAGGCGTAGTCGGCCTCGGCAATGGCGTTCCTCAGGAACGCATAGCCCTGCTCCGGGCCGTATCCTCTGAAGGTCGCCGCGTCGGCCATTTCATCCACCCCTTCGTGAAAGGCGTTGATGATGGACGGCGGAAGAGGGCGGGTAACATCCCCGATTCCGAGTTTGATGATTTTTTTGTCGGGGTTGGCGGAGATATAGTCGGTAACCCGCCGATTGATTTCAACGAAGAGGTAGCTGGACTGCAGCTTGGCGTAATGTGTATTCAGGCGAATCATAAGTCCATCCTAATAAATGAGCGTGAATTGTGGAAGCGGCGCGGGAGGAGAGAGCGGAGTGCGGTTTTTCATCCGGAGCTATCCGGACGGTGAGTCGTCCGGCGGAGAGGCAAAAATCGCATAGACTCATCCTCTTTGAACCGCTATCGTATTCATATGCTGATCAAAGACATCCTGACCGTCGGGAAAACGGCCGTAAGTTTTGAATTTTTCCCTCCCAAAACACCCAAAGGGTGGGAGGTTTTGTTTGAGACCATCGCCGATCTAACGGTTTTGAAGCCGGCCTATGTAAGTGTTACTTACGGAGCGGGCGGTTCCACCCGAGACAGAACGCACGATCTTGTTACCCGGATTCATGAAGAGACCGATCTTGAAGTGGTTGCTCATCTGACATGCGTCGGGCATCGATTCGATGAAATCAAGAGAATCCTCGATCGTTATGCCGAAAGCGGCATCGGCAATATTCTCGCTCTCCGCGGAGATCCTCCCGCCGATAAGGCGGTCGACGGGACTTTCGACGGAGATTTTCCCTATGCTTCCGATCTTGTGGCTTTTATCCGGGATATTCATCCCGAAATGGGCATCGGCGTTGCCGGATTCCCCGAGGGGCATTCGGCCGTTACCAATCGCCTAACGGAGCTGGAGCATTTAAAAGAGAAAGTCGACGCGGGAGCCGATTACATCGTTACCCAGCTTTTTTTCGACAACCGGGATTATTTCGACTATGTGGAGCGCTGCCGCCTTGCCGGAATCGGCATTCCGGTTATAGCGGGAATCATGCCGATTACCGGCGGAAAGAACATGCTCAGGATGGCCGAACTTTCCCCCAGAACCCGTTTCCCGGCCGGATTAATCCGTACCGTGGAGAGGGCCGGAACCGAAGAGCGGATTGAAATGGCCGGAACGCATTGGGCCGCCGAGCAGGTTCGGGATCTTCTGGACCACGGAGTTCCGGGAATCCATCTTTATACGCTGAATCATTCGGCGGCCACTCTCCGTATCGGGGAATCTTTGGGATTGGCCGGATTCGACGACCTTCTCTGATAAGATTCTTCGGAGATCGGCGTACTCCTGTGTGGCGTCCCGGTCCGTTTCCTGCGGAGGGGAGGCTTGCGGAAACTGTATCGTTGAATTACAAAGGCGGCCGGCGAAGAGTCACTATACCCGCCCCTTGGATTCAATTCACGCCGATCCTCCGCCGTTTCGCTGTTTTGGAATTTCCGGAACACCGCGCGAGCCGATGAAAAGCGCGCGGCTCAAGAGATTCCGCGAAAGCAAAGATCGTGTGAAAATCAGTCTTTCCCGACGGTCTTTTCAACGGCTTTTCGATAGTCGTTTGCTCGTTTTTTCAGAAGGCGGTTCATTCTGGCGGCGGCGCCGGCCGAAGGGATTTTCATCCGTATGTCGGGAAAATCCTGAGCGGCCTGTGGGGATGAAGCCTCGTCGATGAAATCCTCGATGGGAGAGACCGCACGGAACGCGAAAGGGGTAACAACGACTAAATCGGCCTCCTTCTCCGGTGCCGCCGCCTCCCATCCTTCGAAAGGAAGCGATGCGGTCTCGAAGGCAAAGCTCCGGTCCCGAATATCGCGGCGAGCGCTTTCGGTTCCGATGATGTCGTGTCGAGGCAGATAATGGGCGACAACATAAGGATTCGTAATACCGGCGCCGCTTTTAAGCCGGGGAAGATCTTCGGCTCTAACCCAAAGAATTCCTTGAAAAGGTTTCTGATTCCCGATCATTTCCTCCGCATCGTCGGCGTATTCATTCTCTTCGGCCGCGTTCTCCGGGGTGGTTTCGGGATTTTCAAGAAGGGACGAATCCGAATCGGCGTTCGCCGACTGAAGAATCCCCGGATTAAACACACGGTTTGTGGAGAGAGGCAGAAGCTTTATCGGTTCTTCATCCGGCGCAAGGTACGAATTGAACGTTCTGACATAGAGAATAAAATCCCGGTACTCACGGTAGCCGAGGGAAGCGTCGGCGTTCAAAAGCAGCTTCTCGGCGTCTTTTACGGCCTCCGATTCGCCGAGGTTGCGGTCGGAAAGAAAAGTGTTTAATGAATTCATGAAATTTGAGTTTAAAAAGAAGATGCCCCATTCCCTGATTCCCGAATCATAGAGAGCGGGCAGGAGACTGATCGCCAAATCAACCGTATCGGCCCGCATGGCATTATCCTGTAAGAGAATAACGGTTGCACCCGCATCATGGGCCTCCGCTATGAGATCCGCCGGAGACGGTCTGTCGGTATCCAGCCATTGATGGAAATTCAGCGCGTTGGCGGAGGAGTATAACGCCTCGTTATTTCCGCAGGAGAGGAGGAACAGCGTCGCGGCGGTGAGTAGGAGAACGCGAAGCCTGTTCCCGATTATGAACTTATTCGACATGAATACCTTCTTCTTTCAGTCTCGCGGCAAGCCGGTCGGCATCGGTTCGCTTCAGCCTGATGCTTACGGGTTTAAAACCTTTGGAATCCAATGTCAGGCGATTTGCGGAGCGGCGTTTGCAGCTGCGGATTCCGTTAAAGGGATGAGATTCGGCATTGTGCCTGTAATGCAGATATAAAAGTAACCGATCCGATTCAACGCGAACCAGAGGACTCTTGTTCCCGTAGATCACCAGAAATGTAACCAGAACAATCCCACCGAGATAGACCGATGTGTCCTGAATGGTGAAATTGACCAAGAGAGGCCGAAGGGCCGGAAAAAACGGCAGCAGATACAGATAATGGACAAACCGCGTCACAGGATGTCTTTTCAGGACGAGTGGGGTCATCGGGATATCCTACGTCTTAATCGGTCTTCCGGTCCAGCGGGCGGTTAAGGGATGCGGAGTGAAGATGACCCCGAATGGGAATCCCGCCGGATTCTTCCCGGTATGGTATGC
This sequence comes from Spirochaetia bacterium, assembly GCA_963666985.2. Classification (GTDB taxonomy): domain Bacteria; phylum Spirochaetota; class Spirochaetia; order DSM-2461; family DSM-2461; genus UBA2779. Next base: position 429,724 of record CAXXIA010000001.1, read on the forward strand.
CGATACTTCCTTCATGCGGCGAGGGATTATCAAACCGCCTCATCTCATCATGAACGTTTTTAACATCCCGCTAGAGATCCGCCCGAATGCAGCGGTTGCGTCCTTCCTCTTTTGCCTTATAAAGGGCCTTATCCGCCGCGGCGATGAGCTCGGCGGGACCGTCGGCTCCCGGACCGAACGAAGCGAGCCCCATACTGATGGTTACCTTGCGGCCCGCGATGTCTCCGGCGCGCGCTTCGATGGCCTTTCGGGCTTTTTCCGCCACAAAAAAAGCCCCGTCGAGATCCGTTTCCGGCAATATAAGGACCATTTCCTCACCGCCGTAGCGTGCGGCGACATCCGAAGCTCTGCAGCTTCCTTTTAAGAGATCGGCTACGGCTCTGAGAACTTCGTCACCTTTTTGATGACCGAAATCATCATTATAACTCTTGAATTTATCGATATCGCCCATAACCAAGCTTAACGGCCGTCCGTATCGGGCCGACCGATCAACCTCTTCTTTGAGTTTCATGTCGAAATAACGGCGGTTGAAGAGACCCGTAAGCTGGTCGCGGAACGCCATGTCCGAGAGGGAGTCCCTCTTTTGGTTGTAGTAGCGTTTGAGTTCCCGAATTTTTTCCGCGGTTTTCGGATTGTCCGTTTCCTTGACGAGTTCATGGATTTTGCTTTCGAAAATCAGCGTATCGTCGGGGCTCGGCTGGGAATCATGCTCTCCGGATGTAACGATATACTGAAGATCGTGCGGACCGATACGAATCTTATCTCCATCGAGAAGGCGGATGGTTCCGGCTTTCCCGCCATTCACATATGTTCCGTTTGTGCTTTGCAGATCAACAAGAGCGAAACCGGTTCCGGACCATTTTAACGCCGCATGACGGCGGGAAACTCGTTCGTCGGGCAGTATGATGTCCACATCGCGGGAACGCCCGATAAGATATTGCCGTCCTTTGGCGAGTTTGATGTGTGTATCAAGATAGTACAGATAGTGCTCTTCCATATGTTCCCGTCCTCAGTTTAAGGGGCGTGTAAAGGGGCATCAAGATGCTGTGCCTGTGAGTGATTGTAACGCGTGAGACGGCCGCGTCGGCAAACGGTGTTTTCTCTTGCCGGCGCGGCCTTGAGCGGTTTGAGCACGCCGCCGGGGTGGATCGCCGTATTTTCCTTGCCGATGGAGAAGAACTCCGTGCTTTCCTCGCCGCCGGGGCAAATCATTCCAGATTCTCAGGGTTCAGCCCCTCAAGCTCCGGAAGAATGAAACGGCCGTTTTTCCGAATCAGAACATCATCAAACCAAATCTCACCGCCTCCGCTGTTTTCTTCCTGCAGGAGTACGATATCCCAGTGAAGGGCGGATTTATTGCCGTTCGGCGCTTCATCGTAACTGTTTCCGGGTGTGAAATGGATGCTCCCGCGGATTTTTTCATCAAAGAGCGTATTATTGACCGGTTTTTCCACATAGGGATTCACGCCCAGGGCGAATTCTCCGATGTACCTGGCTCCCTCATCCACATTCAGCACAGTGTTGATTCTTTCGGTATCGTTGGCCGTTGCCTCGACGATGCGCCCGTTTTCAAAACGAAAGCGGATATTCGTGAATTGGAAACCGTCATGAATGGATGCGGTGTTATAGGCGATAATCCCTTCAACCGATTTTTTAACCGGTGCGGTATAGATTTCTCCGTCCGGGATGTTGCATTCGCCGAAGCAGGGAACAACCGGAATATCCTTGATGCTGAAAGAAAGATCCGTTTCTCCGGGACCAAGAATCCGCACCCGATCCGTTCTCTCCATCAATTCCTTCAGCGGAAGCATGGCATAACCCATCGCTTTGTAGTCCACCGAGCAAACCCGATAATACCAGTCTTCAAACGCCTCAAGACTCATCCCCGCGGACTGAGCGAAAGCCGGTGTCGGATATCGAAGAACCACCCAGCGGGTTTTGGGAAGGCGAATCTTCATGTGGACCGGATTCACATAATGTTCCTGGTAAAGCGCCATTGTTTCACCGGGAATATCCGCCAGCTCCAGAGCGTTCTCGGGCGCCGTGAAACCCACATACGCATCCATGAGCCGCATCTGTGCGGCATCGGCCTCGGCCGCCAGGTCCATTTGCGCGGTATCGGCCTCTTTGAGCCATTCGCGCAGAGTTGAGGGATGATCGATTTTATAAACAGGGTAGGCGCCGGCCTCTTTTGAAGCCTTAATAACGGCCCTGATCAGGGGTTCCGAAAGAAGTCCGTTCCCCTGAATGAGAACTTTTTCACCTTTTTGGAGTTTCAGAGAGTGATTCACGATGATATCGGCGAGTTTGTCGTTTCTGGAATCGTACATACGAGGGATGATAGCGAGATCTCTGCCGAACGTGAAGAGAATTGAATCTGCTGGGGATAATCCCGCCGTGCGTTCAGCGGGGCCGCCGCTTGGTTTTCTATTCTTGCCGTTCCAAAGCGGCAATTTCCCCGGCCAAATAAAAAGATCCGGTTACCAGAATGGGCCGACTCTCGCCGGCCGTCTCCAGAGCCCGCGACCAAGCTTCCGCGGTATCGGGAATAAGATTCACCGCCGCGCCGACACGGCGGAAGGCTTCGGCGATTCCCGGAGGATCGCTGCGCTTAAAGGTTCCAGGCGTACTGATAATCACGTCGGTAAACGCCGGATGCCTTCCGCCGCAGAGCTCTTTCGCCATTCCCTCGACATCTTTTCCCAGGGCGCAGCCGAAGATGAGGATGGGGGAGGGCATCGGCCGGGAATCCGCGGCCGTCGAACGGACAACCTCCAAAAACGCATCACGAAGAGCCGCCGCGGAGTGCGGAGTATGGGCACCGTCGATAATGACCGGCGGCGATGTTCGCAGCCAATGAAATCGGCCCGGAAGACGGATGTCTTGCAGAACATCGCCCGCTGAGCTGTTATCGGAAAGCGAGGATTCCAGGGAACGGGCCGCCAGGAGCGCCAGGGCGGCGTTTTCCGCCTGAATCCGCCCGCCCATCCGCAGCCGAATAATCTCCTCTTTCCCGTCCTTCCAGAAAAGTTTCCAGGTAAAGAAGTGCTGTTTGACATCGGCCTTCCATACGGGCGGCGCGGAGGGTGCCGAGGAGAGTGCGGCGTCGGATATGGCGGCGGGAGCGGCCGGATTTTCAACCGGTGTTGATAACGCGGCCGCTCCCGCGGAGGGCGGATTCTCCGCTGTATCCCGTATTGAAAGACTTCCCGAAGGCGGATCGGCATGGACCGCGGAAATCGACATGAGGGCCGAGTCGATTCGTGTTAAGGGCACGCCCATTTTCCGGGCGCTTCTGCGAAATACGCGCATTGCCGCGGGATTTTGCCGCGCCGACCAAGCCCGCGTTCCGGCTTTGAGAATCCCGGCTTTCTCTTGGGCAATCTGAGAAAGGGTTCGTCCCAAAATCTCCGTGTGTTCTTTCTCAATCGGCGTGAAGAAGACGGCCTCGGGACGCAGAATGATATTGGTGGCATCCAGCCGTCCGCCGAGTCCCGTTTCCAGAACGACCGTGTCGCAGCCGCATTCGTTAAAAAGGAGGAAGGCGAAAAGTGTCAGAAGCTCGAAAGTCGTGGCGCCGCCTTCACCGGCCAAATTCGATTCAACTTCCGGCAGCTTCTTCAGAAGCGTACGGCCGACACTTAAGGCCGCTTCTTCAGGGAATGCTTCTCCTTCAATGCGGAAGCGCTCCCTGTAATCGACCAGATGCGGCGATCCGTAAACACCGACACGTCTGCCTGCGGCATGCAGCAGCGCCGCCATATAAGAGGCAACCGAGCCCTTGCCCTTGGAACCGGCGATATGAACCGTCCTGCAGCGCTCTTGGGGATCGCCGAAGGCCCCGCAGAGCACGCGCATCCTATCAAGCCTGTAGACACGGTTCGGATTCCCCGGAGGCAAGCCCTTTTCAAGGTTCGTACGGGCCTCGAAAGCGGCGAAAACTTCATCCAGATCGGTCGGCAGGGCCTGCCTTTCCGATGATTTCGATAATGAATCTTCATCGCGAACCACAGGGAGACTTCGGACCGGCTTCGGCCCTTCGAATGAATTCTTCTTCACCGATCGATAAGGGCGCGCTTATGCGCCGGAAATTCCTCGTATTCCGCAAGAACGGCCGCATGCGGCCTTAAATCGTCCAGTCCTTCTTTCGTCAGGTAGACCACGCCGGTTTTTTTCTTAAAATCCGCCACCGATACGCCGGACCAAGTTCGGGCGTTCCCGCCGGTCGGCAGCACGGCATTGGCGCCCACCGAATAATTCGCCGCGGAGAACGGGACATATTCGCCGAGAAGAATTTCTCCGGCGTTTCTGATGCGTCCTAAAACGGCGAACGGATCTTCGGTGCGGATTTGGAGATGTTCGGTGGCGAAACGGTTCACCAATTCAATTCCTTCGTCCAAATCGTTTACCAAGAGAATCCCGCCGTACCCGGAGAAAACATCCGATACAAATGTCAGGCGAGGTTCGGGAAGTGATTTCGCCATCTCCATGAGATGCCTGCCCACTTCTACGGCCAAATCCTTCGAAGGAGTTATCAGCAAGGCAGCCGAATCGGATCCGTGTTCGGCTTCCACCAGAAGATCCTGCGCGACAAGCCGCGGATTCGGCGTGGAATCCGCCAAAATTATGGATTCCGAAGGTCCCGCCGGCAGACCGCAGTCCAGAACATCGGATAAAAGCCTTTTCGCCGCGGCGATGTACTTGCTTCCCGGGCCCATGCATTTGTCCACTTTTTGAACAGATTCGGTGCCGTAGGCAAGAGCCGCCCAGGCTTGGGCCCCTCCGACGGCATAAACTTCTTCGATGCCGCAAAGTTTCGCCACGTAGAGGCATGCCGCATCAACCCGGCCTTCATTATCGGGAGGGCTGGCAAAGGCGATGCGAGGCACTCCGGCGATGGCGGCGGGAACGGCCATCATATAGAGCATGGAAGGAAAACTCCCGCGGGCTCTCGGAACGTAAAAGGCCGCCGAATCAATGGGACGGGTCCGCTCACCGGCTAAGATTCCCTCTCTGATTTCCTTCCACTGTAATCCGTCGGGTGCTTGGTCGGCATGGTAGCGCCGAACATTTTCAACCGAGTATTCCAGGGCGGATTTGATTTCATCGGAGAGTGAGGCCTCGGCGTCGGCAAAATGAGATTTCGGCACCCGGATGGAAGCATCCGGCGGAGCATTGTCGAATCGATGATTATATTCTTTAAGCGCTTCATCGCCTTTTGTTCTTACCGCCTCGATTATTTCAGCCACGATCGGCGTTGTTGCGGCGATGTCCGTTTCCGAACGGGCAAAGAGTTTTTTTCGGGCATCCTCATCCAGTTCGGACCAGGTGCGGATATTAACGGTCATTGTGCCCCCTTGGCAGGCTTTCAGCCGTCCTAACTCTAGCCGTCAGAGAAGGGCTCATCAAGGGATTCGGATCGTATTCCGGCATGATGGAGGCCGGAAAGAATGAGTCCTTCGGAGGTAAGGAATCTTTTGAAATCCTCCGCTGTATTCTCACAGCCTGCTAAACCAGGGAAATCTCGATGCGTCCGCCGAGTTTAATCACATCGACCGGATTGAGACGGACGGCCTTCCCCGGTTTTATTCGTTTTTCGTTTATCCAGGTTCCGTTTTTACTACCCGCATCCTCGATATACCAAGCTGTTCGGATACGGCGGATTATGCAATGAATTCGGGAAACAAGGGGATCGTTGATAACGATGGAATTATTTTTATCTCTGCCGATGCTCATTTCATCGGAGAGTTTCACCCGCTTTCCGTTATGAATGAGGAATTTAAGTTCGGCCTTCGGAATTTGTGATAAGCGCAGGCCGACGGGGCTTTTTCCGGAAATAGTTTCGTCCATCCGTCCTCCCGGTCAAAACATATCACGAATTTGTACAAAAAGTTGATTGGCGTAATACAAGATCAATGATTATAATTGCGTTATGAAGGCGAATGCAGACTTCCCTACGATTAATGCGAAAAATCCCGAAGGAATTGATCCTTCAGGGAATCCCTATCGAGTCCTGCTTGTTGATGATTCGATGTTTGTTCGAAAACAATTGAACCAGATTTTGACATCGGAAGGTTTTGATGTCGTTGGACAGGCCGAGGATGGTTTACAGGGTCTTGAGCTTTACAAAGAGCTTCATCCAAATGTCGACTTGGTGACTATGGATATTACCATGCCGAACATGGACGGCCTTACGTGTCTGGAAAAAATTCTTGATTTCGACGGTAAAGCCAAGGTCATTATGATCAGTGCGTTGGGAAAAGAAGACCTTGTAAAGAAGTCGTTGATAACCGGTGCGAAGAATTATATCGTCAAACCGCTGGATCGAAAGAAAGTTCTGGAACGTATTTCTTCGGTGCTCAAGTAATCGGCGGTTTCTCGGCCATTGAACCGAACTTTCCTCGGACGTTGATCGTGCCGAGGAGCGAAGTCCTTATCGAACGTTTATAATCAGATTCGATTCCAGTTCTTCGGCCCATTGTTTAAGGGTTATCTCGTTGGGAGCTTGGATATCGTTCCAAGCCGGATCGAGGGTGTTTCCGGGAACATACGGCTGCCAAATCCATTGGGGAACACCGTTTAAGAAGGGGCTCATTTGCTGAAGGATTTCTCTGTCAACCAGCGGGGGAACCACGGTTGTACGGACTTCGTAATTCAGTCCCGAATCCGCGAGCAGTTTGAGAGTTCTGCTTAAAAGTACTTCGGCGCTTTTTTCTTCGGTTCCCTTCCAGCCAAGTTCGCCGTAGCGTTCGGGAAGAGTTTTTAAATCCATGGCGATGTAATCAATCATTCCCGATGCAATCATTTCCTCCAGGCGGTCGGGAAGCAGGCCCGCCGTATCCAGTTTTACCGCAAGTCCTTTTTCTTTGACGATTTTGATGAGTTTCGGCAGCTGAGGATTTAAGAGCGCTTCTCCGCCGGAAAAAGCCACACCGCCTAAAACCGACGATCTTTTGTCTATAAAGGTTCGAAACATCCGCGCATCGGCATTGAATGTTTCTTCCCCCGCATCGCTGTTTCCCGGATAGCGGACAGGATCGACGAATTCAGGATTGTGGCAGTAAGGACAGCGGAGGTTGCAACCCGGAAGGAAAACGGCCGCCGCCACTTTGCCCGGAAAGTCGAGCAAAGTGGTTTTTACCAGAGCGAATCGATGTGTTCCGGTCAAGAGAGAATTCCTTGATGGCGGATCAGTCGATTAGGCGCCGGCAACGGCCGCGAGTCCGGCTTGTGCTTCAAGCGCGGCGACGGTGCTCCCTCGGCCTGTTTCATTCCCCAAGGAATCGAGGAAAACAACCGTCGGAGCCGCCGTTATGTCGTACAGGCCCGCTTCGTGCATTCCGGATTCACGGTCGACATCAATCCGTCTTCCTTCCAGACCGGATCGTTCAAGCCAATCCGCCACGGGCGGGCAGTTGGGGCATGTTTTTCTAAAAAAATAGAGGTATTCGGCGGGATTTGCTTCTCCGGCGAAAAGAAGTTCCTTTTGAGGTTCCGTCTCTTGAACCACGGTGAGGGAAATCGATGAGTCTGTTTTGCTTTTCAGGGACCCGGCGGTTACGGACGGCTTATAATTTGTGTAATTAACACGCTGTCCGAATTCTTCTTTTTTGCCTTTGTTCCAATTACGTACCGAGCGATAATAACCGACGATACGGGCATAAACCTCGGTTTCCATGCCCTGCACCTGTTTCCGCTGATCTTTGAGCTCTTCCAGGCGCGTGTTGATTTGGTCCACTGTCATACTGTTTCTTCCTCCAGCAGCTGTTTTTTTGATTCGAGTTCGGCGATTTCTTGATCAATTGCCGCCTCTTTTTCCGCCCGGCATTTCGGGCATTCAAAATGTTCACCCTCGAGATAGCCATGAACGGGGCAAACTGAAAAAACCGGGGAAACCGTGAAACAGGGAAGACGGTATCCGGTCGCGATGGTTTTCACCAATTCGCGACAGGCCTCCCAGTCCTTGATCCGTTCTCCCAAGAAACAATGAAACATCGTTCCACCGGTATATTTCGTCTGCAGTTCGTCCTGCAGGTCGAGAGCATCGAAAACATCGTGTGTGAAGTCCACGGGCAATTGCGTGGAGTTCGTGTAATACGGTTCATCCGAACCGGCCGTGATTATCTCCGGGTAGTGCTTTTTGTCGTGCTTGGCCAGACGGTAGCTGGTGCTTTCCGCGGGGGAAGCCTCCAGATTGAACAGATCGCCCGTTTCTTCCTGATAATCGGCCATTCGTCCGCGCATGAAGTCCAGAATCTCCAAGGCGAAGTTTCGTGCCGCCGGATCGGTGATGGGTTTACCCATGAAATTCAGCAGACATTCATTCATTCCCACCAAGCCGATTGTGTTGAAATGGTTGTTCAGATGTTTGAGATAACGGCGTGTATAGGGGAAGAGGCCGGCATCAAAAAGGTGGTTTATTACTTTTCGTTTCGCGATAAGCGATTCGGCGGCAAGATCCATCATGCGGCCGAGGCGGCCGTAGAAATCGGCTTCCGAATTCGACAGATAGCCGATTCTGGGCATGTTGATGGTTACGACGCCGAGAGAGCCCGTGAATTCGTCCGATCCGAAAAGACCCCCGCCGCGTTTGCGCAGTTCCCGTTTATCCAGCCTGAGCCTGCAGCACATGGACCTGACATCTTCGGGATTCAAATCCGAATTGATGAAATTCTGGAAATTGGGTGTACCGAATTTCGAAGTCATTTCAAAAAGGAGTTTGGCGTTCGGTGAATTCCAGTCGAAATCCGGGGTGATGTTGTAGGTCGGTATCGGATAGGCGAATCCGCGGCCGTTGGCATCTCCTTCGAGCATCAGTTCGATAAATGCCTTGTTGATCATGTCCATTTCAACGCGGCAGTCCCCGTAGGTGAAATCCAGTTCCTCTCCGCCCACGACGGCCGGCCGGTCTTTCAGATCCGAGGGGCAGACCCAATCCAGCGTTATGTTGGTAAAGGGGGCCTGACTTCCCCAGCGCGAGGGAGTATTAACGCCGAAAATGAAACTCTGGAGAGACTGCTTAACCTGTTTATAGGAGAGTTTATCCGTCCGTACAAACGGGGCCAGGTAGGTATCGAAACTGGACAAAGCCTGAGCTCCCGCCCATTCGTTCTGCATGATGCCCAGGAAGTTCACCATCTGGAACATCAGCGTGGACATATGCGATGCCGGTTTTGAGGCGATTTTATCACGAACTCCGCCGAGTCCTTCGGCAATTAATTGTCTCAAGGACCAGCCGGCACAGTAGCCGGAAAACATGGACAGATCATGAATGTGCATGGCTCCCGAGCGATGGGCTTCGGCGACCGCTTCCGAGTAGACGTTTTTCAGCCAGTAATTGGCCGTAATGGTTCCCGAATTGTGGAGGATGAGCCCACCGAGGGAGAAATTGACGTTGGCGTTCTCATTAACGCGCCAATCGGATCGGGAAAGGTATCCGTCCATCGTATCGTTGATATCGAGCATCAGGGCTTTTGCTTCCCGAATACCTTCGCGGCGGGCCCTATAGAGGATGTAGGATTTTACAAGAGCGGCGTCTCCGTTCGTTATAAGAGCCTTCTCCACGAGATCTTGGATTTCTTCCACGGCCGGAGCGGAATTGGGATGACGGCTGTCCATGAATTCGCGCAGAGAATCTTCAACCGCATCGGTAATTTTCGATGCCGTTTCTTCCGCGTCGCTTTGGGAGTGGCCATTGGCCATGACTGCTTTGGCCACGGCGCTTTCAATCCTCGAACGATCGTAATGAACCACACGGCCGTCTCTTTTTACGATTCTTTTCACGGGGAATTCGGACATAGGCATAACGCTTTCGTGTGAAATCCCAACAAGAGCCTTCCAATCCGTCGTATTGTTTTGCTCGCTCATCTTCCAGGTTCTCCTAAAACAATTCGCCGGCCGATTCGGTTTGCGTGGCGGTTGTATTCGTTTCCGATCCTAATTCCTCGATGACTCGGATGAATTCATCGACATCCTCAAATTGACGATATACGGAGGCGAAACGGACATAGGCCACTTTGTCCAGGGAAAAGAGTTTCTCCAGGACCAAGTCTCCTATGGTTTCGCTCCGGATTTCATGCGTGGAGCGGCTCATCATGGCGGCTTCATCTTCTATCGAATGAAGAACATCTTCTATGTCCGAGTGAATTACCGGCCGTTTCTCCAAAGCCCTCATGACGCCGTGCTCGATTTTTTTAACATCAAAGGACTCCCGACGCCCGGATTTTTTAATAACCATAATGGGGACTTCTTCGATATGTTCATACGAAGTAAAGCGATAACCGCATCCGATGCATTCTCTTCGTCTTCGTATGGTTGTTCCGCTCTGGTTTTGGCGCGATTCAATAACTTTATCTTCTGCCAGGCCGCACAACGGACATTTCACAATAAATCGAGCCCTCCGGAAAAACTCCATATGTAGGTGTTTATCAGCTAATGAAAATGTTAGCACGCCATATATGGAATCTTCAAGCTGAAACGAAAGATTTCATAAAAAAAATCACGGCTCTTCTTGTATGGTGAACATGCGAATACTGAAAGACGGTATTATAAGGTCTTTTTTAAGCCGACTAGGCACGGAATTCGCATGGAAAACAAGCGGTTTAGAGACGGATTTCGGCGCGGGCGCGCCTGATGATCGTATCTTCCAGGTCCGTTCGATTCACCGACGGCGGATCAATCGGATTTTTCCAGGAGGCAACGGCGCGTAAAACAAGTTTCGCATCTCCGTTAACCGTGAATCTCAAGTCAAGCGGGAAGGGAGGATTCGCCCCGAGATAAATGATTGCATTTGTTCCGCTCGGAGACATTCCGAAAGGATAATTCGCCTCATGGAGCGTGAATGGAGATAAGGAATGGAGCGAGATTTCAAGGCTTGAAGGAGCATCATCTCCCCGGATCGTGACGGCTACGGTTCGGCGTCCGAGAAAAGTTCGTGATGTTTCCTCCATCTTCAACGGTATAATGCTCGGTTGTGTCTGAATCTCAGCCTTCCGGCCGATGTCCTCCAGGGCATAATCGATTCCGTCCAGAGAGAGAACGGCATCACCCACAGGTCCGGGACTGCTGAGTTCCAGCTTTCTGCTGCCTTTAACAAGATCGATGTCGTCGATAAGAATTACGGGCTGCGGCGAGCCGGGACCGTACGGATGAAGTCCGAGTATCCAGATCAGCGTGATAATCGCCATCAGGCTTAGGGTTAGGGTTGCGGCGGGCGTGACGATAATCAATCTGATTCGCTGATAGTGAATGCGCCAATAGCTGAGGCTTACGATACCGAATATCAGCGGGAGCAGAGTCAGAGTCAAAATGATATTGGCGGAGATGCGGTTCAGCAGCATGTATTGCAGAATGGGATAATAGGGCTCTTTGACAACGACAACGGCCCCAATGAGATAAGGCAGCTGCGCGAGGATCAGAAGCGGTATTTTTCTCTGAACATTCTTCGAGATGGTGAAAAGAAGAAGGATGATAATAACTAAAAGGGCATAGAAAGCCATCGTAACATCAAGCGCCATGAGTACAAGTAAAAAGAGGATTGAGGAAAAAATGGCTCCGTAGGAATAAAAATGAGGTGAGCGCGGCAGCGGAAGACCTTGTGTTATCAGAATGAAATTCAGTGTAAGGGCACCGGTAACGGCAAGTTTGAAGAAAATGAAAATTCCCGGTGCGTGCTTCCAAAGATCCGGGAAGTTGGCAAGGAGGATGGATTCTTCAACGATAAGCGTTGACAGGAAGAGAAAAAGAAATACCAGGATGAAAAGGAGAGGCCAAGTCCACCAGAATCGGGCGAACCGTTTGAGATTCAGTCTGATTTTTCTCAATTGAAACAGCGGTGTTATTAAGAGAATAACGGATATGGCCAGGAACACACCGATATAGGGCAGTTCCGGGATGAGTTTTGGAGCGGAACTTGAAAGCGGACGAAGGAATATATAGGTACGCTCATCTTCGTCGGGGAGAGCGTCGAAATCCCGGTCGAGGGTTTTCATCGCCGTAAGGAATCGTGTGATAAGCCGATCTTCCTTCCCCTGTTCGGCTTTCCCTTCTCCGGCCAGTCTGATGGATGGAATGCCCGCTTCAAGCCAGGAGGCCAACGCACCGACATCTCCCTGCAGTCCCAATCGCGCCGCGTGAATATCGGTCCCTCTCATCCGATAAGGGATGTATTCCGATGAAATAACTTGCGCCGTTTTCTCCACAAGCCAATACGGCGAGACCGTTCCGTTCCCGCCGATTTGGAACCGCCACAGATCGGGAACAACCTCGCTGTCCAAATAGATAACGAAAAGATCTTCCCGACCGCCGAACATTTCCGCGGCGAGTCTGCTTCCATACGGATGGAATTCGGTTTCTCCCCGTTCGGCGCCAAGGAACGCCAGAATGATTGTGTGTTTCGGGGGATTGATTTTTAAATCTGAGGCAAGCTCCAAAAGCAGGGCCGTCGAGTAGGCTCCATCGTCGATAGGCGCGGCAAAAATAATTCGTTCGGAACGGCTTCCCTGTATCGTCGCAATCAGATTCGAGGAGAACGAATGCCCCCTGTCCCCCGAATCAAGCGGCAGCCGCTCATACGGGATATTATTTTCACTCAGAAATCCGGCGATGTAATTAATGGCCTTGAGTTCTCCCTCGGTTCCGTCGGAGCGATCCTGAAAGCCGGAAAGTACGGAACTATGGGCTTCAACGTCCCTCGGTGAAGCCGTAAGGGGAAAAATCATGAGGAAAAAGAAAAATGCCGTTATCCAACGCCGCATGAAACACAAACTAGGCTTCACGATCATCCTCGTCAAGAAGCTTCCTGTCTTATGCCGGTCGTGTTATTCTATGGTATATGGATATTCTGGCGTTTATCCGGGATCGCTTTACGGCGAAGTCGTTCGATGGTAAAGCGGTGGATAACTCTATTCTCGACCGCATATTGGAAGCGGGGCGGCTGGCGCCGTCGGCAAAGAATCGGCAGGCATGGCGATTTGTTGCGGTCCGTAGAGAAGAAATGAAGAAATCTCTTGCCGAGGCATGCTATGGGGATGAAAGGGTTCTTAATGCCGGATGCGTTATCGCGGCTTGTACAACGAATATTCATTATACCATGCCCAATGGTCAGCCGAGTTATCCTCTTGATCTCGGATTCGCCGTTTCCTACATGGCGCTTCAGGCGCAGTGTGAAGGATTGGGTACGGCGCTACTGGCAACTTACGATGAGGATTCGGTGAAAAAACTTCTCACGGTTCCTTATGCCATGCGGGTGGTCCTGCTTCTTGCGATCGGCCATACATCGGATACTCCCCCTTACAAGGATCGGCTGCCGAAAGATCGGGTTATCAGCTACGATCATTGGTAGGATAGGATCTCAATAAGACATGGCCGGCGGGAAAAAAAACATCATTGAGCTGGAACCGCATGTTATTCTCACAACCGGCGGCGCCGGTTTCTTTATGAACAACGGCTATAATCTCAGCAAAATCTCCATGGCCGACGGAAGCGTACAATACGGAGTGAAGCTGGCTAAAGTCTCTCCCGGATCGTTTCAGCATATGCTCAGGATCGGGTATCTTTCGCAGCTCGAGATTTCAAGGCCCGAGTTTACGACGGTACGTTCCCATCTTATGGATCTTTCGAAACTCATTGTCTACGGTTTCCTTTACAGACAGTTCGATCAAGTTCTTTTCGATATGCTCATCAATTCTTCCATGATAAAAGAGTGGAACAGAGCCAATCCCGGAAACATTATTGATGAACAAACCAGGATTAACGACTCGTATCTGAATGAAGTTCTCTCGCAGAATGCCGATCAGCTGAGACTGATTAAAAAGGCGATCGCCAAGCCTTTGACGGAGCGGATCGCTTCGGATTCTTCTCTAAATCCGGACGAGAAGAATACCACGATATTCTTGGCCGATAAGTTTTTGAACAGCGTTCGTCCTTTTGTTTGGTTTATTCTGACGCGCTTCAGTTCTTATGAAGAGCATAAAATGCTGATTCAAGAGTCCAGAAACATTCTGAATTTGTATACGAACCGAGCCCGTATCGCGGATTATCTGACTTTACTGCTGATGGAATTGGCCGTCAGCGCAGAAACCCTCAACATGATTTCTTTTGCCGAAAGGGTTTATGGTGACGGTATCGATGCTCAGGCGCTTCTCTACGATCAGGCGAAAAGGGAAACGCTTCTTAAAGGCATGGAAAAGGTGAATGCCAATTTCACCATAGCCTGGCGCGTGGGAAATCCGACGGCTTCTTCCATCGGAACCGAGAAAAAGCTTGAAATGACCATTTATAACAGGGAAGCCGAATATCTGGATCTTAAGGAAAAAGTGGAAGAAAAGCTGAAGTCGGGTTCAAGTGTTTCTTTGAGTCAATTCTACAAGAGCACTTCGGCGGGGAATTCGGAAATGGGCCTTCTGTATTTGGGGTATCTTCAGGATGAATGCGACAAAGTGGGCATACGGTTTACTTCACGAGTCGGAGAGGCCTTAAGCGGAGTTCCTTCCATTACGCTGACGGTGCAGTTTTAAGAAGGTCTAATTTGTAGAGAAATCACGAAAGGGCTCGCGGTTGGACACTGTCGAGCATGCTGTGTCGTCTCGCTGAATCCTTTTGTAATTCAGCCGCTTAACGATATCCCCGTGAAAGCTATAGATCTGCATACAGCGGGGCAGTGGACGATTAATCGATGATGGGGACGCACCATAGAGACGATTCTCTGCTCTTTAATATAATATATTAGTATAATAGTATTGATATTGAAGGAGATACTTTCATGACTGCGGACAAGTTGAAGGCCATATTCTACTTTACAACTCTGCTTCTCTGTATTCCAGTATTTCAAATCCACGCCACAAGCAGTATTTCCTATGCTGAAGGACGTGTTTCCGTGCACCGATCCGGCCGGGTTTTTTCCGGAGAAATTGGAGTGGATCTTATGGCGGGGGATCGAATTGAAACTCAAGAAGGTTCCATGGCCATTCTCGAACTTGAAAATCGGGGAGTTTTAAAAATACTGGAAAATACATCGCTGATTCTGGATAATCTGAACGATTCCATGCAAGTTTCGCTCAATGCTGGTAATCTTTTTGCCAAAATCCGGAAAATGTCAGGGAAAAGTTTTAATGTTTTCTCTCAAAATGTTATTGCCGGAGTAAGGGGAACCCAATTTTACATGGCTTATTCCTATGAAAATCCTGAGAATATGTGGCTGTGTGTAAAAAACGGACGGGTTGAAGTATCGCTTCAGGACAGCGAAGATACGGTTCTTGTTAAAAAGGGTGAAGGAATCAGCATTATCGGCGGGAAAGAATTCTCAGAGCCTCAGCGTTATGAATGGACTAAAAATTTAAACTGGGATTTCATCGCTCCTTAAAAACCGAAAGGCTAATAAGGAAAACCAAGATTGGGATTTCTTTCATTTACTTTCTGACTCCCCGTATCTCCAACACCCCAGCAGATGATCGTTCACAATTCCTGTGGCCTGCAGATGCGCGTAGGCGATAACCGGTCCGAAGAACCGGAATCCCAGTTTTTTCAATTCACGGGCCAAGGCTTCCGATTCGTGTGTTTGCGCGGGAATCTCTTCCAGGCGTTCCCACCGGTTTATTCGGGGCCGTCCGCCGTAGAACGAGAGGAGCCAATCGGCAAAAGAACCGCAGCGTTCTGAGATTTCCAGGAAGATTCGGGCGTTTGTAATGGATGATTCGATTTTCCGTCTGTTGCGGACAATGCCGGGATTCTCCATAAGACGCCGCACGTCTTTTTCACCCCATGACGCGATTTCTTCCGGATTGAAGCCGCTATAAGCTTCGCGGTAGGCTTCCCGTTTTTTTAAGATGGTGATCCATGAAAGGCCGGCTTGTGCCGATTCAAGGACTGTAAACTCGAACTGTGTTTGATCGTCAAGAACAAGGCGGCCCCATTCTTCGTCGTGATATGCCGTGTATAATAAATCTCCGGCGCACCAGCCGCAGCGCATTCTTTCATCCGATCCTTTTACCAAATCTTCCATGAAAGGGTCTCCCTTGGAAAAGATTCTATCCTAAGGACGGCCGAATGATCAAAAAAAGGATCGAAGATGTCTGGGATATAATAACTAATAGGAGATTTCCCCCGATGCGGAACACCGGGGATGAATCGAACCATCAGATGATGGCGAGAGCTTCCTTAAATTTACCGGATTTTACGGCGGAGTGGCACTGCTTACACAGGGAAAGCTTCTTTTCATTTACTTCATGTTCGTAGAGAAGCTTAATTCCGGAGCGTTTGCACAGAGGGCAGGTACCGCGACCGGATCCCGGTGTCTCCTCTTTTAAAGGTCTGCCGCGGTGGGCTTTGGACATAGTCGGTCTCCTTAAAATTCATACCGAAGAAACAATAAAACTCTTCAGGCGTACCGGCTGACTCTATATGTGATCATCGTTTAGGTCAAGCCGCCGCACCAAGAAGCGCGATCAGATGAAAGGTCTCATTCTTATGATGATTTCGGGTCTGTTTCGCTTCAAATCCCATCCGAAATCCAGATTAAACGAGAGGGAAGGAAGTGCGGGAATAAAGAGAATCATCGAGCTTCCGACGCAGTATTCGAAGGAATCCCGTCCATCCCATTCTTCCGATTTAATATATCCGATATCGGAAAACGGACGGAGCTGCATTTCAAAACCGCCTGATGTTCGAAGAACCCTGAAATTCACTTGACCGGTAAGATAAACGCCCGCGGTTCCGTATGTCATATAGTCCAAGGTCCCCCTGAGCCTGTCGCCGGCATTTTGCCTGATTCCCAAAGCGGCGTAGAATCCGCCGATTCTTCCGGAGATTTCCAGCCAATCGGTGAGGGGAATGAGTCCTATAAGATCGGATTCCAATAAAACATCGTTCCGGCCGTTTCCCGTATACCAAAAATTCGTATTCATGAAGGAGAAGAGAATCCCCCGTCGAAAATTTTCATCTTTAAGGATGCTGTCGAAAGTAAACCCGTGGTCTATTCCCGGTGAAAACCCCCGATTGAGGAACCGATCGTCTTCCAGGGTGGAAGATATGTTGTATTCGAATTCATAATGATAGAAGAAAGCCGCCTTGGGCTGCAGCCAATAAAACCAGGGACTTTCCAAACCCAGAGGTATTCTTGCAAGTATCGATGCCGCTGTGCTCATACCGCTATATTGGAGAACAATATCTCCGGAGGGATTTCCGAATCGGTTGAGTCCGATGGTCTGTTCGAATCTCACCTCCAACGTCATCGGACCGGCCGCGATGTTTCCGATTTCGGTCATGATGTATGTTTTTTTCGGACTCCAGGTACCCATAAGCATTTGATCCGTCAGAGTGCCGAAGGCGTTCTGATACGTGAGTATTCCGCCGAATATAATTCCAAGATCGGAGGAATAAGCGGCAAAAGGAATGGGATAGAAGGAGAAGGCATCTTCCGCTTTGATGATGAGGTTGAAGCGGCCGGGAGCGATTTGTACGATTTCCGTTTCGAATTCTTTATAAAGCCGTCTTTTCTCGATGTCTTGAAATCGAACCGAAAGGATGTGGAGCATTTCTTCTTCGCTTGAGAACGTTATCCCTTCGTGAAGACGGAGTTCGCGGAGCAGCGCGCTGCTGCGGGTTTTTCCGATAATTTCGATTTTTATGTTTTCGATAACGGCGGGTTCTCCGTCCTGGGCAAAGCAAGGAAGAACCATCGACACAATGATGAGTGAAAGAAGAATGCAGCGTAATCTTATCGGCATGGGAATTCCTTATAACCTCCAGATCGGTATATAGTTCGACCGTTCCATTAATATTATATGGATTCCCGCCGCATTTTTTCCAAATGCGGCGGTGGTTGAGATTCGCTTCTTCAAAGAGCGATTGAAAGGCATGTTTCATGGATAAGGACAAAGTCGCCCGGCTTACCCGGGAGCTTCTGATGGAAATTGGAGAGAATCCCGAGAGAGAAGGACTCCTTGCGACTCCCGCGCGCGTTGCCGCTTCCTGGGAGTTCCTGACTTCGGGATATCAAAGCCGGCTTGAGGATGTAATCAACGGCGCCGTATTCGAATCGGAAGCCAACAATATGATTCTCTGCCGGGATATCGAAGTTTATAGTCTCTGCGAACATCATATGCTTCCCTTTTTCGGAACATGCACCATCGGATACATCGCGAAGAAACATGTCATCGGCGTAAGCAAACTGGCGCGTATCGTCGATCATTTCTCCAGAAGACTTCAGATACAGGAGCGGCTTACCGCTCAAGTGGCCCGGGCCGTAAAAGACTCAGTGGATGCCGAAGGTGTGGGCGTTATCATCGAGGCGAAGCACATGTGCATGATTATGCGCGGCGTGGAAAAGCAGCATTCCTCCATGACAACCAGTTCGGTTCTCGGAATATTCCATAAGGATCTTTCCGTGAGGACCGAATTCCTGACATTGGCGGGAAGAAAAAGGGATTCATAGGTTTTACGATTTTTTGGAGCGGGCCGTTTCCGACTTGCGGCCGTCCGCCGGATTCCGTATGGGCCGCTTGGCCGCCGGAGGACGTTCGGCGGCCTTCGGTCGCTGCTCTTTTCAACCGAATCAAGCGCTTCCGAAGCCAAGGGTCTCCAAAGCCAAGCGGCGATCAGTTCCCGCTTTCGATATTCTCTTCGTCCCGGAAAAGCTTGAGCGACCCGGCTTGAGGATTATCGTCCTTGATTTCTTCGATAAGCGCCACGGTTTGAAACGGAATCATCAGATGGTCCGATCCTCCGAATTCCCTGAGAACATCGTCTTCTCCCGGATCGATGACCAGGCGGCTTTCCTTGGTAAAAACCAAATCCTTGATTGAAACGAAGTAGGGATGAGTCAAATCAAGACTTCGGGCCTTGATAATAATTTTTTTCTCTTTCCATGTGAAATGGACGCGGTAAAGTGACATTGGGTGGATTATAGAAGTTCCTTCGGTCGGGAGTAAATATCGTCCGGCTCTTAGCGTCCGAAAGTTCGCCGAAAAGGACATTCCTTTCATACCTTTACGGAAAAACAATTGAATCCTTATCCGCCGCCGCGCTACATTGAACTCATGATTGAGGCTTTGGGAAACCGCATCAGGCAATTCTTCGCACAGATTATCTATGCCGCCGGATTCCAACGGTACCTCTTTAAAGAAACTTTTTTCTTTATCCGCAAAAGGCGCATCGGATTCCGCGTGCTTATCATGCAGATTCTCTTTACCGGGGTTGAAGCTCTTTCCATCACCTCCCTGATGTCTTTGGGACTCGGGGCCGTCATCATTATCCAGGGAAGTCAGTATTCCAATTTTCTTACCGGAGGACTGCTCTACCGGATTCTCATCGTTGTTATCGCCCGTGAATTGGGACCGCTTCTGACGGCCTTTGTCGTTATCGCCCGATCCGGCAGTGCCATAACCACGGAACTGGGCAACATGGTGGTGTCGCACGAGATGGAAGCCTATATGTCGGTGGGAATCCATCCGGTATCGCAGCTCGGAGTTCCCAGATTGATCGGCGTGGCTTTTTCCATGGTGATTCTGACGGTGTATTCCAACGTCTTCGGCCTGCTCGGCTCCCTCGGTCTTTCGGCAATGCTGACCCGGGTGCGCTTCGTGGATCATTTGGCGGGACTTTTCGCCAACTTCCGCATGATGGACATCGTCTCAAGCGTTGCCAAGAGTTTTGTCTTCGGCGTTATTATCGCGGCTACAGCCGTTTACTACGGATTCAGCGTCGGCGGAGCGATAACCGAAGTCCCGGTGAAAACAATCAAATCCATCGGGATGAGCATTATTCTCTGCATCATCGCCGACGCCATCATTATCCTTTTAACCAATATGGGGAGTTTTTGATGTCTTCAAAACCCATAACGGAAGAGGGTCCTCTTCACGCCCCGCTTATCATGGAAAACGTCACGGTTTCTTTCGGCGGCCGCGCCGCGCTGGACGAATTGAATCTGTCTTTCAAACGCGGGGAGTGCACCATGGTGGTGGGAGGCTCGGGAAGCGGGAAATCCCTTGCCCTCAAAGCGGCCGCCGGACTGATTGTGCCCGATGAGGGCACCGTGTATTTCGAAGGGCGATCCGTCTTTTCCATGGGAGACGCCGAATATCAGAAAATGCAGGCGCGAACGGGTTTCCATTTTCAGGATGCGGCTCTGTGGGCGAATAAATCACTGTGGGAAAACCTTTCCCTGCCTCTTTTGGCGGTCGATTCCACCCTTTCGGACGATTGGATCAGCACCCGAATAGACGAGGCCTTCGCTTCGGTCGGCCTGAATCTGGATTCCTCCCTCAGACCGGCCTCCATTTCCACCGGACAGCGCAAGATGATCAGTTTCCTTCGCGCCGTCATCACCGAACCGGAGATTCTTTTCCTGGACGACCCGGACTCCTTCCTCGACATGGGCAGTTTGCGAAAGCTTCTTGCGCGGGCCGTGGAATTCAAACGGCGCGGCGTTACCATCATCGTCGCCACAAATAATAAAATGATCGGAGAGGCCTTGGCCGATACCGTCGCGGTTCTTTCGGAGGGACGCGTTGTGGCCGAAGGACCTTATCAGGATATTATGAACACGGACGATCCTGTGATCGCTCCCATCTTGCGGCATCTGGCTTAAGAGGCGGATAATGGGATGACGGTGAAATGAAGTTTAAATTCAAACACGCGGATAAAATCGTCGGTCTCTTTACCCTTATCGCCCTTGTCCTTCTCGTGATTATGGCGGTGTTCGCCGGCGTGAATAAAAAATGGTTTACCAAGAAAGTTTTTTATACCAGCCTCTTTACTTCCGCCGAAGGGCTGAAAGTGGGAATGGGCGTAAACCTCCGAGGCTTTGAAATCGGCCGGGTGAAGGAAATCAGCCTCAATACCGACAATCAGGTGGATATCATTTTTTATATCTACGAAGACTACCACGACCGCATCCTGCCCGATTCCGTGGTTGCGCTTCCCACCTCGCTGCTGGGAGCCGCGGCGGCTCTAGATTTTTATCCGGGACTCACCGAAGGAAATCCTCTACCCGACGGCACCTATATCCCCTCCACTCAGACCGTCGACGGAAAAATGCTCGTGAAAACCCGCCGCGTGGATAAACCGGAGGGAGGAGACGCCCTTTCTGAGATTCTCTCCGATCTTCCCGCTATTCTGGACACCGTCAATTCAACCGTCGCTTCCGTCGGCGCTTTAACGGATACTTTGAAAACAGGCGTTGAAGGACGCGGCAACGCGGCTCTGGCCGGTACGGTTCGGAACATCGAGGGCATTACCGCCGATGTGCGGCAAAGTACCGGCGACTTGAATCGAATAACCGCGAATCTGGCCGCACTCACCGAAGATCCCGCCGGACTTGTTCCGACCCTGCTTGATCCGCAAGGATCTTTGGCCACGATTCTTGACGATGATGATGAGCTCTGGAATCGGATTATGGCCATCCTGGGTGAAGTGGAAGGAGCGGTTTCCGGTGTGAACGATTTGGCCTCCTCCCTTTCGGGGGTGAGCCCGCAGCTGGCCCTGGCCCTCGACGAGACCATCCGGGCCCTGGAAGACGCCCAAAAAGTCATGGAAGGACTCCGGAATAACCCCCTCTTGAAGAAAGGAATCAGTCCCGAAACCGCGCCGGAGAATCCGGGAACCGATATGAGAACGGAGGAATTCTAAGGTGATCAGCGAAGCCGGAATCCGAATGCCCTGCCCAAACCGCCCAGGCCGCACCATGCGAACTCAGGCGGCCCCCGTCTCGCCGCGCCATTGCGCCCGTGTTCTTTCCCCTGCCTCTTATCGCCGCGCTTCCGAGGAGGCGCGGATCGGAGGGCGGACCGCGTTTTTCCGCAACCGGCGCCTGTTCGCCGCCGGCGCCTTTCTGCTTCTCGCCGTGCTGGCCTCTTGTTCCACCAAGCCCAAAGAACCCGAAGAAATCATTACACGCCGCAAGCAGGCCGATTCCCTTATGACTCAGGGCCATGAGCGAACCGACGAGCTGGCCTACGATATCGCGCGCAACTCCTATAATACCGCCCTCGGCATCTACGCCTCCCTGGATTACCGGGAAGGCACCGTTGCCGCCCTTTTGGCCCTGGGCCGCAACAGCCGGATGACGGGAAACACGGCCGCCGCCGAAGAACTGTTCGATCATGCCGAATCCTTGGCCGCCGGTCTTGATAATCCGCGCATCATGCGGGATGTGCTGAACCATAAAGCCGACCTTGCCCTGCGCACCGGCGATCCGGTGGCGGCGGCCGCGTATCTTGAAGATTCCTCCGCATCGGGCGAAAAGCCGTCTTCCGCCGTTTCAAACGGCCGCGAGCGGGCAGCCCAGCTGCGGCTTCTCGGCACCGCCCGCCATGCCATGGGCGAAGATGAGGATGCTCAAAACCTTCTTCTGCAGTCCGCCGGCGTCGCCGAGGCGGCCGATGAAAAGGTTGAGGCCGCCCAGTCTTACTATAAGCTGGCTTCCGTCGCCTCTCTTGACGCCCGCTTCGATGAAGCCCTCTCCTGGGCGGCCAAGGCCCTTTCTTCGGATAAAGAGGCCGAATACCGTCCGGGCATCGCGGCGGACTTGCGGGCCCTGGCCATAATTTCCGCCAAGGCCGGAGATAAAGCGGCCGCCGAGGACTATTTCCGGCGTTCCTGGCTTGCCTGGAGGGGACTCGGACGCCTTGAAGATGCCGAATCGGCCCGCTTGGAGCTGGAAGAACTCACAGGCCGCCCCGTAACGGTTCCCTGACAAGCCGCCGGAGTTTCGCGGGAATGATGAATCCGATCTTCGTCCTACTGCTGATTACAGTCCCGATACTGATTCTTGCCATCGTCCGAAGAAAGCGGGAACATCAGGATTCTTTGTCGGAAACGCCGGAAAAGAATGAATCACCAATGGAAGGGGAAGCACCCGAAGAGTTTTTCGAGTCCACACCCAACGATCGATTTTTTGAACATATCGATGATTTTTCGAACGTTATCCCTCTGGTCCGTACATATGGCGCGAACGACAAATACATGATTCAGTCCATTCTGGACGCGAATGGAATCCCTTCGTATTTGTCTCCGCAATACGTCAATAATCTTCTTCCCGGCGTCCGGATGAAATTTCACACCGACTCCATCATCTCTATCGATGCGGAGGATAAAATTGAGGCGGTTATTCTGGTTCTGGAATATCTGGAATCCATTTCTCCGGAAAATGTTCCCTCATACCGTTCCGTTTCCGCCTCTCTGTACAACGCCGTCGCCTTTCTGCATGCCATGCCCGCGGCCAACGAGGGGTATCGTCCGGAACTGCTCATCGATATGGATGAACTTGTGGCGGAAATGGAAGAGAGGGCGGGCGGATCGGCGGGAAGTTAAGAACTTTCCCGACAATTTATCCATGATTCTTGGCAACGATTACGCGCCGCGTTAGTCTATATGCAAGGAATTAAGGAGTCCATTATGAAGCGTTTCGTTCTCTCTCTCTTCATCGCTTTTATCGCGATTGCATCGGTTTCGGCCGAGTCGATTCTTGATGATCTTTTTTCGGCGGCCGACGCTGTGGCATCCGATACGGCGCGAATCTTGGATGAAGACGGAGATTTGCTGATCGCGGGAGTTTCGTATGATGGGCGTTTCATCAAACTGGGAGATCTTTTCGCCGATCTGACGGCCAACAGGCTCGCGGGACACGGCGGATTTCGGCCCCGTGTCGTTAAGCACTATACCTCTCTTCAATATCGGCCGGATCAGGCTAAATGGTTTATGAGCGCGGCTTTATATCAAATTGAAAACCGCTTTCTTCTCAATGTGTTTCTTGAGAATGACGAGAGACAGATTAAAGGGTGGGAAATCATCCTGGAAGGCGACGGGATGAATGATCTTTTGACGCCTTCCTTGCTGCAAACCGCCGGTTCCTGGGATGCCTTCGAACCGAACAACAGCATATCGGAAGCCTCCGCCGTTCAGCTTCCCTTGGTGGACGTTCCGATGTCGCTCTCTTCCGGAGATGAAGACTGGTTCGCCATTGATGTTCCCGAGGGGGCGAATACACTGTTTCTGGAAGCCAAAACGGGCGGAATGATGGATACGTACATGGAATTGTACGCTCCGGGTGAAACGGATTGGGCGCGGGTGGAAGATGACGATACCGACGGTTCCAACGCATTGATTCAATATCCTTTGAACGAGAGCGGTACCTGGTATTTGATGGTCCGCGGCTATTCGTCCGAAGAGGAAGGGGATTACACGCTGAGCGTCGGTCTTGAAGAGCGCACGCTTGGGCCCGATGAACCCGACGAGGGAACGGACGATGCGGGAGAGCTCGGTATCGGTGAAGAACCGCTTTCGAAGCGAATCGATTACGCCAACGACGAAGATTGGTTCCGGATCGATTTGGACCGTCCCCTGCTGCGCGACGAGGTTCTCCGCATCGAAACCTTCGGCGGCATGGACTTAATGCTGACTCTTCTGGATGAATACGAGGGGCATATTCTGGACGATGATGATTCGGGTGAAGACAATAATGCCATGATTATGGCCGGCTCTCTGGAAGCGGGAATTTATTACGCGATTGTTTCCAGCTATTCCGGCGAATCGGGTCCTTATCAAATTGCCGCAAGTATCACCATCCCCGTAAAGGATGAATTCGAGAACGACAACAGCATGATCAGTGCTTCGGAAATTGAAGTCGACGGAGAGAGGCAGCAAAGAAACTTCTCACCAATCGGTGATGAGGATTGGGTGGCTTTCACCGTTGATTCTCAGGGAACATATGTAATGGAAACCGCCGGGAATATTGATACGTACATGGAACTCTACGACGAGGACGGGGTGATGATGGAGGAAAATGATGATTCCGATGTGGACAGCAATGCCCGAATCGAGAAATCCCTTCCTCCGGGGCGTTATATCATGCACATAACGCCTTATGGTTCCGCGAGTCCGGATGAAACCTATTTTCTATCGGTTGAATCGAGCGGGAAATAGCCCCGGTTTCAATATCGACAAAAAAGGCTGCCGTAACGGGCAGTCTTTTTTGTTCGTATGATTTATTCCGCGATTCGAACCCATTTTACGAGTACGGAACGTCCGTCAACCTCCACAACGCCTTTAAACAGCTCCGTTGTTGAAGTGACATTCCCGAATTGCCATTCGTTTGTGCGATATTTTTCTTCGGTCATGTCTTCATCGTCGCTTTGGTAAAACATAAAAAGAACGGAACCGCCGATTTTCAGATCATCATCTTGGGCTTTCCGTGACGGCAGAACGATATGCGTCCAGTCTTTTTTTCCGTTCGCGAACATCACTTCGGCCTGATTCGCCGTCGCCGAAGACGGTTCTGTAAGAATGAGAGCCGGCAGATAATAGGCTTCTTTTTTGGACGCGTCTTTGCTGACCGAACAAAGAACCTCTTTGTCCCGAAAATCGACTTCGTCTTTGATCGCGCCGGTTGCTGTTCCGGAAGATGAATCGGAAATCTTTCCGGAGAGACTTGAGACACCTTGTTCCAGATCGGAGAATGTTTCACAAGATGCAATTAACAAGGAGCTGAATAGAATAAAAACGATAATTTTTTTCACTTTTATCCTCCTTGTGGATGAATTTAAGTATATGAAGATTTTTTTCTTTTGAAACAAACGGATCGTATGAATGCGCCGATCAGCCGTGAAAGGTTCTTTTCGAACCGCACATGCCCGGTTTCTCCCGGTTTTTTACAGATTCGCGGTTACCGATCCGGGAACAGCCTTTTCCATCGTATCGAAGCTGATGAATTTTCGAATATCGAAATCTTCTTTGAGTTTGCCCGATTCGATGAGGAATTGAGCGATGGAATCGAACGAATCCAGTTGGATTTGCGTAAAGCCGACTCTGAAATTTTGTCCCGGAATTGCCTTTTCGAACATTCCCGCATCTCCGGACACGGCGTCCGCCACGATTTGAGCCGCTTGTGAAACATTTTCGCCGATCATTTTGCTCGCCGAATCGTAGGCGCGTACGACTTTTTTGATCGTCTCCTGATTTTCTTTTGCCCAATCGGCTCTTGCGATCAAATAAGTGGCCATAGTCTCCAAAACGGCCGAATCGTCGGCGAGAATTTTAAGATTCGGATCGTCTTCGGCTTCCTGTGTTCCGCTCAGCCAGACCCACGCGGCTTGAATATCATCGGCTCTCAGCGCGCCGACCATCTCAAAGAGACCGGAGAAAGGAATCAGTTTTACTTCATCGGGATCGATGCCGTTCTGTGCAAGATATTTTACGGTAACCAGATGTTCGGATGTTCCCTCTACGTATCCGATCTTTTTCCCCGCGAGATCGGAAGGTGAATTGATTTCGTTGCGAACGGCCAGGGAGTGGAATCCCGGAGAGGGTTCCGCGATACAGGCGACAACCCGCATTTCTTCGGCGGCTGTGGCGGCAAGGTTGAGTACCGCGAAGTCCAATGCCGGTCCGAGATCCGCTTGCCGGGTAATAACGGCGTTGATCGCGTCGATCCCGGTTCCGAAAAGAGACACTTCCGCCTTCAATCCTTCCTCGGCAAAGTATCCTTTTTCCTCGGCAACCCAGGACTGGGCACCGAGTATAAAACCGTCGGAAGCGAACCGTACGGTTTCCGTTTCGCCGGTATCCTGCCTTCCGCCCGCAAAAGCAAACGCTGAAATAAGAATGAGCGGTAAAAAGAAAAGAAGTCGTTTATGAATCATAGAGAACCCCTTTACTTCAAGAGTGATGCAAATAACCGGAGATTTCCTTAATAATGAACATTTTTGCGAGTTTTCTTCACTGCGGTATCAGGCGCGCCGTTGAATACGGAATGCTTATTTCTCGGTATTTATGCTTCTCACGTCATTGCCGCTTGGAGATTGGAAGGCTTTCAGTCCGAATTCCGCCAAAGAGGCGAAAAGATGGTCGAAAATATCGGCTTGAATCGTTTCATAATTCACCCAAACGATATCGCGGCTGAAAAGATAGAGTTCGAGAGGCAGTCCTTCCGGGCCGCTTTGAAGCTGACGGACCATAATCGTCATATCCTCATGAACTTGGGGATGGGCGGTTACATAGGCTTTTGCGTAAGCTCTGAAGACTCCGACGTTGGTCATGGCTCGTCCGTTCAGCGGACTGGCGGTTCGATCGATCCCTTTCCGATCATTATAGCTTCGAATCTCCTCGCCGCGTTCTTCAAGGTAGGGTGCGAGAAGCTGTATTTTTTTCCAGCGTTCGATTTCTTGTTTTTCGGCAAATCTGATGGTGTTCATATCGAGAGAAAGGGAGCGTTTAATGCGTCTTCCGCCGGCTTCGTTCATTCCTCTCCAGTTTTTAAAGCCGCTTGTGGTGAGCTGCTGAATGGGAAACGTTACATAGGTTTTGTCCCAGTTCCGTACCGTAACGTTTAAGAGATTGATATCGATCACATCTCCGTCGGCGCCGGCCGAAGGCACTTCAATCCAGTCCCCGATGCGCACCATGTCGTTGGACGAGATTTGGAATCCCGAGACGAGTCCCATCAGGGGATCTTTGAAAATCAGCATAAGAACGGCCGAGAGGGCGCCGAGTCCGGCCATAAGGCCGCTGACCGGCTTTTTGGTGATAACCGAAAACGCCAGAATAACGGCCGCTACGATGACAAGAACCTGTACGGCCTGAATAATCCCTTTAATGGGGCGTCTTTTTGCGTCTTCGCGTCTGCTGTAGATTGCGTTTACGGCGCTGAGGGTTCTGGTAATCGCCATGGCTACCAGCAGAATCATCAGAAGTACCATCAGGCCCCGTATGATTGAAAGAAGAATGGGAAGGCCTGTCAGAACGGCCGGGCAGAGGAACCAGATCATGACCGTCGGGATGATTTGTATTACCTGCTGAAAAACGCCTTTATCGAAGAGTTCGTCGTCCCATGTCGTTTTGGTGCGTCTGATAAGGCGTTCGAAAGCTTTCAGCGCGATTTTGGCGGTGATCCACCACACAATCAGCGCGGCGAGGATTACTCCGATTCCCATAACGGTACGGGAAAGAATCCCCGACCAGAGGGAATCGATGTTCCAGCTTTCCAGAAGTGTTTCCAAATGTCCGAGCAGCTTTTCCATAGATTCTTCAGCTTATCATCGATTCCGGGTTCAAAAGCCGATCGATTTCATCCTCGGGGAGAATGCCGGATGCCTTCACGACTTCCCGTATGGTTTTTTTCGTTACAAAGGCTTCGTGGGCCAATGCGGCCGCTTTGTCGTAGCCGATTTTCAGCGCCAGGGGCGTTACCAGAGCCAGGCTTTGCTCAATCCAGCCGGCGGCTCGTTCCGAGTCCGCTTCGATTCCGGCGATACAGCGTTCGGCGAAGGCTTTCGCCGCGTTGCCGAGAATCTCCATGGCGGTTAACGAGCACCAGGCGATCATCGGATGCATCATGTTCAGCTGAAGCGGTCCGGATGAGCCGCCGATGCTCACCGCCAGAGCCTGGCCGCGGGCAAAAGCGGCGGCCTGGATGACCATTTCGGGGATAACCGGATTCACTTTTCCCGGCATGATGGAGCTTCCCGGCTGGAGGGCCGGCAGGATAAGTTCCCCAAAACCGGCTCTGGGGCCGGATGATAGAAGCCGGATGTCTTCCGCGATTTTTCCCAGGGTAACGGCCACGGTATTCACGGCGCCCATCAGTTCCACTTGGGCGTCCCGGGAGGCGATGGCTTCAAACCGGCTGGGCGCTCCCGTGAAGGGAACGCCGGTTTCCTCGGCGATATAGGCAATGGCCGTATCCGCGAATCCTTCGGGACAGTTCAGACCGCTGCCCACGGCGGTACCGCCCAGAGCGAGTTCTTCCAGATGAGGGAGGGTTGAGGCGATGCGGCGAACGGATTTGGAGATCTGTTCCCGCCAGGCGCCGAATTCATCTCCGAGGGTCATGGGAACCGCGTCCTGGAGGTGGGTGCGCCCAAGTTTCAGCACCCGGGCAAATTCCGTTTCCTTGTCCGCAAGAGCTTTCTCAAGAGTTTTGAGGTTTTGAATAAGGGCGGCGGCGGCAAGACGGTTCGCGATGTGCAGGGATGTGGGAACAACATCGTTCGACGATTGGCTTTTATTCACATGATCGTTGGGATGAACCGGCGAGCGGGTTCCTTTTTCACCTCCGAGGGCGACATTGGCTTTGTTGGCGAGAACCTCGTTCATGTTCATGTTGGTGCTGGTGGCGCTGCCGGTTTGGAACACATCCACCGGGAATTCATTATCCAGTTTTCCGTCGATGACTTCCTCAGAGGCGGCGATGACGGCGTCGGCAAGATGCGGTTCGAGGCCTCCCAGCCTTTTGTTGGCCGCCGCGGCCGCTTTCTTTACCAAGGCCAGAGCTTTAATAAACGAAGAGGGCATGGTGAAGGAGGAAATGCCGAAATTTTCCACCGCCCGCCGGGTTTGGGCGCCGTACCAGCAGTCGGCGGGAAGTTCCACCTCCCCCATGGAATCCTGTTCGATTCTTGTTTCCATGCGGACTCCTTTAAGCGCTGAGAATGCGCAGCACAAAAGACAGAATGCCTCCGGCCCGCCAGTAATCCATTTCCACCGCCGTATCGATGCGGCATGTTACGGGGATTTGCGCGGTTGTTCCGTTTTCGGATTCGGCCGTAAGAGTCAGGGATGCTCCCGGAGTTATCGTATCCAGCGAAGAGACCGACAGGATTTCCGACCCGTTGAGTCCGTAAGACTTAACCGAGCCGCCGCCGGTGAATTCCAGGGGCAGAATCCCCATGCCGATCAGGTTGGAGCGATGGATGCGTTCATAGCTTTCGGCCACGACGAATTTAACTCCTTGGAGCATCGGCCCCTTGCCGGCCCAGTCCCGAGAGGAACCGGTTCCGTACTCCTTGCCCGCAAAAACGGCCAGCGGTGCTCCGGCTTCTCCCCAAGCCATGGCCGCGTCATAAATACTCACCGTTTTCCCATCCGGCCCTTTCGTATAGCCGCCCTCGATATCCTTTAACATGGCGTTCTTAATGCGGATATTGGCGAAGGTGCCTCTCATCATCACTTCATGATTTCCCCGGCGGCTTCCGAAGGAATTGAAATCGGCCGGTTCCACGCCGTGGGATTTCAGATAGAGTCCGGCCGGACCGTCGGGAGGGATGGTTCCCGCGGGAGAAATATGGTCGGTTGTGGTGGAATCGGGAAGAATCGCAAGAGTGCGGGCTCCCGTGATGGCCGAAGGGGAGCAAAAAGATGCGAATCCGTCGAAGAAGGGGGGACGGCGGATATAGGTACTCTCTTCTTCCCAGTCGTATCGTTCTCCGGAAGGAGCATCGAGAGTGCGCCATTGTTCCGGTCCGGTGAAAACATCCGCGTACGTTGCTCTGAAGAGTTCCGGGGTAAGGTGTGCGCCCAAGGCTTCGGAGATTTCCTCGGGTGACGGCCAAATATCTTTGAGATAAACCGGGGTGCCCTCGGCGTCTTCGCCCAGGGGGTCGTTTTCAAAGTTGACAAGGACGCTCCCCGCCAGCGCATAGGCCACCACCAGAGGAGGCGAGGCAAGGTAGCTGGCCTTGGAATCCGGACTCACCCGGCCGTCGAAATTTCGATTTCCCGAAAGAACGTTCGCCGTTACAAGGTCGCCTTCGACGACGGCTTTTTTGACTTCCGGCGGAAGCGGTCCCGAATTTCCGATGCAGGTGGCGCATCCGTAGCCGATAAGCTGGAATCCCTGAGCGTCGAGATATTCGGTCAAACCGGCTTTCTCCAGGTAGGCGGTTACCACGCGGCTTCCGGGCGCAAAAGACGTTTTCACCCAAGGTTTGGTTTTTATCCCTTTTTCAAGAGCTTTCTTGGCCACCAATCCCGCCGCCACAAGGACCGCCGGATTGGATGTGTTGGTACAGCTTGTAATGGAGGCGATGGCCACATCGCCGTGAGTGAGATTGTGGTCGATTCCGTCGATTTTCACCGCCCGGCGGGACGGCGCGCCGTTTATGCCGTAGACATCACTGAGTGATTTGCGGAAGCTTGAGGGAATTTCGGTGAGGGGAATAAGATCCTGGGGCCGGCGCGGGCCTGACATCGAGGGAACCACATCGTTCATATTCAGGATGAGCTGATCGGTGTAGTTCGCCGGATTCTCATCGTCGCGCCACATTCCCTGCGCTTTTGCATAGGCTTCCACGAGGGCGACTTGCGATTCATCGCGTCCCGTGAGACGCAGATAGGAAATCAGTTCATCGTCTATGGGGAAAATGCCGCAGGTGGCGCCGTATTCGGGGGCCATGTTGCTTAAGGTGGCCCTGTCGGCCAGAGAAAGGGAACTTAAGCCCGATCCGTGGAATTCGACGAATTTGCCCACGACGCCTTTGGCGCGGAGCATTTTAACGACGGTGAGAACCAAGTCGGTGGCGGTGCATCCGGCCGGAAGATTCCCTTCCAGCTTAAAACCGACGACATCGGGAATGAGCATGGTCACCGGCTGCCCCAGCATGGCCGCCTCGGCTTCGATTCCTCCCACGCCCCATCCGAGAACGCCCAGGCCGTTGATCATCGTGGTGTGGCTGTCGGTGCCGACGACGGTATCCGGGTAGACAATTGTTTTTCCGGAATATTGTCCGCTCCACACCACTTTGGCCAGGTATTCGAGATTTACCTGGTGGATAATGCCTGTTCCCGGGGGAACCACGCGGAAATTACCGAAGGCGCTTTGACCCCATTTTAAGAAGCGGTAACGCTCTCTGTTCCGTTTGAATTCGAGCGTAACATTCTTTTCATAGGCGTCTTTCGAACCGAAGTGGTCCACCATCACCGAATGGTCGATTATCAGATCTACGGGGATTTGCGGATTGATCTTCGAGACATCACCGCCGTTTTCCGCCAGGGCATCGCGCATGGCCGCCAGATCCACGACCGCCGGAACTCCGGTGAAGTCCTGCATCACCACGCGGGCGGGGTGATAGGCAATGTCTCTTTGCTCCGAGTTTTCAGGGCTCCAGGATGCCAGAGCCGCAATGTCTTGTGCATCGACAGCCGGTGAATCGGCGTTCCTGAGGAGATTTTCAAGAAGGATTTTCAAAGAAAAGGGCAGACGGGAAATATCCAGCCCTTGAGAAGCGGCATAGTCTTGAATGTCGCAGTATTCGTAGGTTTTCTCTCCAACGGAAAGACTGTTTGTGGTCATGGGAGCCTCGATGAGATTTGATGTGATTATGATAGGCGAGAGGAGCCTTGCTGTTCAAGGAAGGGCGGGCGCATAATAATCGGTACGGTATGGAATAAAAGAAGAGCGGAGTGTGAGAATTCAGTGCCGGAATCCCGTAAAACCCATGGTGTTTCGCGGGATTCGGATGTTTTTCCGCTAGAAGCGGATGAGAAAACCGAGAGTCAGATTTTCAACGTCCAGAGGCGAATCCATATAGGCATAGGCTTCCGATTGTTCCCCGGATCCCGTGTCATAAGTACTTTTATAAAGAGATAGACTTAAAGCATCCCAGGTAAATCGAAACGTCAGCCGGTCGGTCATGTTCAGATCCATGAATAATGGAACAGATGCATTAAAGGCAATCCGCATATAAGAATCATACGTGGAAGTTTCGGGATAATAACCGTAACCCAATCGAACTTTTACCCCGGCGCCCAAGGATATGACGTTCGTATTGACGAAGTGGTAATAAAAAGACGAGCCGATTCCGAGAAACGTCCATCGCACGTCAATCTCTCCATTCGTTTTTTCCGCCGACGTATATAAAGTGAGAAACGGAACCAGTTCCATTTTTTCGTTCAGCATAATGGAGAGGAACGGCTGAAAACTTAAAGAGTTGGTTTGACTCTTATCTCCCGAGGTGTCTTTGGCGGTATATCCGTCCAAATCGATCGACAGCCCCGCGCCGAATTGACGGTTTTCGGCCCAGCCGAAGGATACCGCAGAGAGGAAGACAAGAAGTAAGAAAAGCCACTTTTTCATAAATATTAACTCCTAACCAAGCAAGCTTTCCAATATTAACATTCGATCATTAATAAAATCAATTAATATCAATTAATTATTGAATAATCGAAGAGAGCGTTTCGAATATGTTTTTTGACTTTTTCTTCAGCGCGGTTTCACAACCGTCGAGATTTTCTCGATGGTCATGTCCTTCAGGTCGGAAACAAGGGCATCGGCTCCGGTTAATCCGGCGTTCCCCACGCCGATAACGGCCATTCCCGCGGCTTTCCCCGCATCGACTCCGGACTGGGCGTCTTCAAAGACGACGCATTCGGAAGGCGGTACCGCAAGGGCTTCGGCCCCTTTGAGAAAGACTTCCGGATGAGGCTTGCTGTGCGTGATGGAATTGCCGTCGACGACGGCGTCGAATATATCCGCAAGGCCTATTTTTTCAAGGATAAGCGGAGTGTTTCTGCTGGAAGAGCCGATGGCGATAAGCATGCCCGAATTACGAAGGTTTTCAAGAAGACTTTGAACGCCGGGAAGGATGTCGCCGGGACCGAGTTCTTCGAGCAGATCTCTATAGAAAGTGTTTTTCGCCGTCAGCATCGCCTCGAATTGATCCGAGGGAACCTCGGCGCTGTTCGCTTTCAGGATGAGTTTAAGACTTTCGGCCCGGCTGACGCCTCTGAGGGAATGATTCAGATTTCGGTCGAAGGCATAGCCGTTCTCATCGGCCAAGGCTTTCCAGGCTTTATAATGGCATTCGTCGGTGGAGACGATGACTCCGTCGAGATCGAAGATAACCAGGCGGATACGGGATGGTTCGCTCATAAACGGATGATACCACGGGAGGCGCGGGTACGGGAAAGGCCGCCGGCGGGAAAGGAGGAAGATCGGAGAGGTTTCGGCAGATATTTCGGGGAGAACGGGAAGAAACGCTTCCCGGCGATGGGATGAGGCCGGCTTTGGGGATTACAAAAAAAACTTCGCTTGTCATGATGGACCGTAGGCACGATTCTATGAGAATCGGAGGAAGATAATGGCGGACATTCTGATAAAAAACGCGTATCTGCTCACTATGGATCCGGATAGAGGCGATATCGAACGCGGATCGATCGCCGTAAAGGACGGCGTGATAACTCATGTCGGCACGAATACGGAAGAATCGGCGGATGAGGTTATCGACGCATCGGGCCGAGTCGTTATGCCGGGATTGGTGAATACTCACGGACATGCGGCCATGACTCTTTTGCGGGGAATGGCCGACGATGTTTCCCTGCGGACGTGGCTGGAAGATCGGATTTGGCCGGCCGAGGGGAAGCTGACCTCTTCCGATATCCTTTTGGGAAGCCGTCTGGCCTGTCTTGAGATGATTAAATCGGGTACGACGGCTTTCGCGGATATGTATTTTCATGAGGATCAGACGGCAAGGGCGGTGGAGGAATCCGGACTGAGGGCCGCGCTCTGCTACGGGATGATCGATTTGGGCGATAAGGAGAAAGGCGAGAGGGAACTGGCCGAGGGCGAGAGATTTTTCCATGCATGGAACAACGCGGCCGAAGGTCGCATTACGGCGATGTTCGGTCCGCATGCGCCCAATACGTGTTCGCCGCCGTTTCTTGAACGGGTTCGAGATAAGGCCCTTGAGGCCGGTGCCGCAATGCAGATCCATATTCTGGAAACCGAAGCGGAGAAAAAGGCGATTGAAGATGAGCACGGAAAAGGGGCGATTGTATACCTCGATGAAATGGGATTCTTCGAATCATCGGTTGTGGCCGCGCATTGTGTTTGGCCCTCCGAAGAGGAAATCGGGATTCTGGCCGAACGCGGTGTGCATGTTTCCCACAATCCGGTAAGCAATATGAAGCTTTCATCGGGAATCGCGCCGGTGGCTCAAATGCTGAGAGCCGGTGTGAATCTTTCTTTGGGAACGGACGGATGCGCTTCGAACAACAACTTGGATTTATTTGAGGAAATGAAGATTGCGGCGTTGCTCCAGCAGGTGGCCACGAAAGATCCGACGGCTCTTTCGGCGCGCCGGGTTTTGGAGATGGCGACGGTGAACGGAGCGGCGGCTTTGGGTTTCGACGGGGGAATGATTCGGGCGGGTAAAAAGGCCGATCTCATCATCGTTGATTTCACCAAGGCCCACCTTATGCCTGTTTATGATGTTCCTTCCCACTTGGTTTATGCCGCGGGCGGAGCCGATGTTGAAACGACGATTGCCGATGGAAAAATCCTTATGAGGGATAGAGAGGTTTTGAGTTTGGATGAAAGGGAGATTCTCCGTGACGTTTCTCACTTTTCAAGGGGCCTTCACTTAAAAGGCTGAAGGTTTGATAATAAATGACCGGCAGGCGGACCGGCGGAGAGTGTGTAGCCGCCTGTTACGATGAATTCGCCCAAACCCGACTGACCGATTACGTCCGGCGGACGGCGAACTCTTTAAGGGAGAGGACTATGGCGAGTAATGAGATATTGGAATCCGGGAATTTGAAAATTGCGTGGGCTCGTGAGCATATGCCCGTTTTGGCCGCGGTACGGGAGCGCTTTCTTGCCGAAAAGCCTTTAAAGGGCAGGAAGGTCGGCATGGCTCTGCATGTCGAGGCGAAGACGGCGGTTCTCGTGGAAACCCTGGCGGCCGGCGGGGCGGAAGTGGCTATTACCGGATGCAATCCGTTAAGCACGCAGGACGATGTTTCGGCCGCGCTCGACACCCGCGGGAATATCCGGTGTTATGCGAAATACGGCTGTTCCAATAAAGAGTATTACGAAGCCATCGATAAGGTTCTGGATTTCAATCCGGATATTACCATCGACGACGGCGGAGATTTGATTTTTAAAATTCATTCGGAGCGGCCTCACATGCTCAATACGCTTCTGGGCGGCTGCGAGGAAACCACGACGGGGATTCATCGGCTGAAAGCCATGGAGCGGGACGGCGCGCTCAAAATGCCGGTTATCGCCGTGAACGATGCGATGACCAAATATCTGTTCGACAACCGCTACGGGACCGGTCAGTCCTCCTGGGACGGAATCATGCGGACGACGAATCTTCTGATTGCCGGAAAAAATGTCGTTATCGGCGGTTACGGATGGTGCGGAAAGGGCGCCGCGATGCGTGCCAAGGGGCTGGGCGCCCGGGTTATCGTAACCGAAATTGATCCGGTTAAGGCTTTGGAAGCACGGATGGACGGCAACGACGTGATGCCCATGGAAGAGGCGGCCGTTATCGGCGACATTTTCCTGACCGCCACGGGAAATCGGGATGTGATTTGCCGCAGGCATTTTAAGGTGATGAAGGACGGCGCCATTCTGGCGAATACCGGTCATTTCAACGTGGAAGTGAACGTGGAGGAGCTTGAAGCGATGGCCAAATCCTCCAGAACCGTCCGGAACAATATCATGGAATACGATTTGGGCGACCGGAAGGTGAATGTCCTGGCCGAAGGACGGCTGGTGAATCTTGCCGCCGGAGACGGTCACCCGGCCGAAGTGATGGATATGAGTTTCGCGGACCAGGCTCTGTGTACCGAGTATATTGCGAATCACAAGCTGGAAAACGGCGTTCATGCGGTTCCCGAAGAGCTGGATGTGAGCGTGGCCCGCCTTAAATTGGCTTCGATGGGGATTTCTTATGACACCCTCACTCCGGAGCAGGCCGAATATATGGACGGCTGGTCCAGCGGAACTTGAGGGACCGGCGATTTAGGATGCTGATGAAGACGACGGAAACACGGAAAAGGCTTGAGAGTTTTGTTTTCGATTTGCCCATTCATGAACTCCGGAGAGGGTATCGAAGCGATATTTATTTTTGGCGCGAAAAGCGCACTCTGGAGATTCATAATCGTCATCCGACGGCACTGATGCAGGTCTTTCAGAAGAAATCCGCGGTTCTTTGCGGAATCGACGAGGCTCTGGCCGTCTTAAAAGTCGGCAGCGGCCGCTATCGGGAATATCCCCGGGCGGTGAAGCTTTTCGATGAGTATATCGCCGTGAAAGAGCAGGCCCGCCGTACCTACGGATCGAACAGGGAAAAATGGCTGGAAACTCAGCGGCGCAGAACGGAAATCGCCGAAGAGCTTGATGCCCTCTGGGAAGACGGTTATCCGTCTTTGGAAGTGAAGGCGCTTCATGACGGCGACGAGATCGGTCCCAGGGAGACGGTTCTGACCATTAAGGGCGATATTACTCTGTTCGCTCATCTTGAAACCATCTATCTGGGAGTTCTGGCTCGGCGAACCCGCATCGCCACCAATGTCCGCAGAGTGGTGGAGGCGGCGGGCGGCACTCCGATTTTGTTCTTCCCCGCCCGGTTCGATCATTGGGCGGTTCAGGGCGGAGACGGATACGCGGCGCATGTCGGCGGCGTTCTGGGCGTGTCGACACGAGCCCAGGCCGAATGGTGGGGAGCCGGTGCGTCGGGCACCGTTCCTCATGCGCTGATCGCCGCGGTGGGGGGCGATACGGTCGAAGCCACTCGGCTTTTCGGCCAAGCGTATCCCGATACGCAGCTCGTTTCTCTGGTTGATTTCGACAACGATTGCGTCAATACGGCCCTTGCCTGCGCTCGGGAGCTGGGAGACAAGCTGTGGGGTGTTCGGCTGGATACCTCGGAAACCATGGTGGATAAAAGCCTTCATAACCATCTGGGCGACTATACGCCCACCGGCGTTGTTCCGGAATTGGTTTTTCGCGTTCGGGAGGCACTGGACCGGGAAGGTTTTGAACATGTGAAGATTGTCGTTTCCGGCGGATTCAATCCTGAGAAAATCGCGCAGTTCCGCGCTCTTAATGTTCCGGTGGATTCTTACGGCGTGGGAAGCGCCCTTATGGGCGGCAATTTTGATTTTACCGCGGATATCGTGGAAGTGGACGGCTCCCCCATGGCCAAGGCGGGACGCCGAATCCGGCCGAACGACAGATTGGAAAACGTATCAAGATCTTCATAAAGGGAAAAGACATGAAACGAGCCCTTATCATTGTTGATGTTCAGAATGATTTTTGTCCCGGCGGTTCTCTGGCCGTTTCCCGAGGAGATGCCGTGGTGCCTCCTCTTAATAAACTTATCAGAGATTTTGAGAAGGCCGGTGATTCGGTGTTTTTTACTCGGGATTGGCATCCGGAGAATCATGTTTCTTTTACCTCATACGGCGGAACCTGGCCGGCGCATTGCGTGGCGAATACACACGGCGCGGAGTTTCATCCGGAGCTTCTTATTCCCGATGGCGCCGTTATCATCTCAAAGGCCGCCGATGCCGATGAAGATGCTTATTCGGGATTTCAGGGCACCGATCTGGATAAAAGACTGAAAGCGCTGGGAGCGGCACAAATCGTTGTCGGCGGTCTTGCCACCGATTACTGCGTAAAGGCGACGGTGCTGGACGCTCTGATAAACGGCTACGGAGTTTCGGTGATTTCCGACGGTATCGCGGCGGTGAACGCGGCGCCCGAGGACGGCAAGACCGCTTTAAAGGAAATGGCCGATAAAGGTGCCCGGATTGTCTCTTCGGCTGATCTGATTCATTAATTCCTTATTAAGGCTGTTACCTGTCGGATGGAAATCTTCCGATTCAATCAGGCCGAAAATCACAGCTGAAAACTTTAAAGAAAAACCCGGCCGAGCGGCCGGGTTTTTCACTATACCGTTCTGGAAAAATTACATAATCTCGCCGATTTTCTTGAAGAAGTTCATGCGTCGCTTGGCATCCTCTTCCGCGCGGGCGAAGAGGGCTTCGGCTTCCTCGGGATTGGTTTTCTGCAGCGATGTGTAGCGCCGCTCGCCCCTGATGAAGTCCTGGTAGCTGACGGTGGGCTCTTTGGTTTCCCATTGGAACTTCTTGCCTTCTTCATTTCGCGGATCGAAACGGAAGAGCGGCCAGTAACCCGAATCCACGGCCTTCTTTTCTTCAACCTGGCTCTGACTCATGTCGATACCGTGATTGATACAGGGAGAGTAGGCAAAAATAATGGACGGGCCGGGATAGCTTTCAGCTTCCATCATGGCCTTCTGGGCCTGATTTCGGTTGGCTCCCAGAGAGATGGACGCCACATACACGTAGCCGTAGCTCATGCACATAAACGGCATGTTTTTCTTGGTCAGCTTCATTCCGCTGTTGGCGAATTTGGCCACGGCGGCGATGGGAGTGGCCTTGGAAGCTTGGCCGCCGGTATTCGAGTAAACTTCGGTATCCAAAACCAGGATGTTCACGTTCTTACCCATGGCTACAACGTGATCCACACCGCCGTATCCGATATCGTACGCCCAGCCGTCGCCGCCGATAATCCAGACCGACTTGTCGACGAAGTAATCCTGAAGTTCGATAATCTTGGCCAAAACCTCGGCGGCTTCGCCGGAGGAGGCTTTTTTCGCGGCAGGCAGAAGAGCCTGAACCGCCAGCTGCTGGTCTTTGGCTTCCTGATCTGTGGCATCAAAGATTTCAAGGCTCTTTTTCAGCGCGGCGGTGAGTTCCGGAGTGGTTCCCAGTTCAAGAAGCCTTTCAACCTTGATTTTCAAAAGAGTTCTGTTGTTGTCTACGGCCAGTCTCATACCGAAACCGTACTCGGCATTGTCTTCAAAGAGGCTGTTTCCCCAGGCAGGTCCCCGACCTTCCTTGTTCTTGCAGTAGGGAATCGTGGGGAAGGTTCCGCCGTAGATGGAGGAACATCCGGTTGCATTGGCGGCGACCATTCTGTCTCCGGCGATTTGGCTCATCATTTTCACATAAGGCGTTTCGCCGCATCCGGCACAGGCGCCCGAGAACTCGAAGAGCGGCTGCTTGAACTGAAGGCCTTTGAGACTGGTGATCGGTGCGCCGTCGAGAACATCTTCGGGCAGGGTAGTAAAGAACTTCTGATTCTCAACCTCACCGGCTTCGCGCTCAATATCGATATAGCTCCATTCCAAAGCCTTGGTTTTGGCCGGGCAGGTTTCCACGCAAACGCCGCATCCCTGACAGTCTTCGACATAAACCTGGATTTTGTACTGAAGTTCCTTATCGTTTTTCGTTTTGGAAAGCAGAGTGCTGAAGGTCCCCGGAGCGCCGGAAAGATCCGCGGGAGCGATCTGCTTGGCGCGGATGGCCGCGTGAGGACAGGACTGAACACACTGGTTGCATTGGATACAGTTTTCGGAAATCCATTTGGGAACGCGCGGAGCCACACCGCGTTTTTCCAGCTGGGATGTTCCGATCGGCAGGGTTCCGTCGAAGGACATGTCGGAAACGGGGATGTCGTCTCCTTTCAAATGCATGGTCTTTTCAATGACGTTTTTCGTAAAGTCATCCGAATCGGCCGGTACCAGCCGCGGAGCCTTGTAGCATTTGCCGGGCAGGGAGGAAGGAACGTCCACTTTCCGCAGGGCGGCGGCCGATTTGTCGATGGCGGTCCAGTTCATCTTGACGATGTCTTCACCCTTCTTGGCGAAAGTCTTCTTAACGGCGGCCTTCATCAGATCAATGGCTTCCTGCTCGGGCAGAATGCCGGAAATCTTGAAGAACGCGGCCTGCATGACCGTGTTGGTTCGCCCGCTCAATCCGACTTCCTCGGCCACGTCGTAGGCATTCATGCAGTAGAAGCGGATTTTTCGGTCGATCATGATTTTCTGTTCCGCTTCGGTCAGATGGAAGAAGACTTCTTCGGGAGAAATCGATGAGTTCAAAAGGAAAACGCCGCCTTCCTTCAGCGGACCCAGCATGTCGTAACGGCCGATGTATGAGGGATTCGAACAGGCCACGAAATCCGCTTTGGTAATCAGCCAGGGCATGTTTACCGGGCTCTTTCCGAAACGCAGATGGCTGGTAGTGATGCCTCCTGATTTCTTGGAGTCGTACGAGAAATAGCCTTGGGCGTTCATGTCGGTGTTGTCGCCGATAATCTTGATGGAGTTCTTGTTCGCACCGACGGTTCCGTCGGAACCGAGGCCCCAGAACATGCAGCTGACGACATCGGCGGGAGCGACATTGATTTCTTCTTTCACCGGAATGGAGAGATTGGAAACATCGTCGGTGATACCGACGGTAAAACTGTGGAAGGCTTTATCATCCAAATGGTCGAAGACGGCCTTCACGTGACTGGGAACGAATTCCTTGCTGGAAAGACCATAGCGGCCGCCGATGATTTTGATGTTTTTTCCGGCCAGTGCGGTCATCACGTCCATATAAAGAGGCTCGCCGAGGGAGCCGGGTTCTTTTGTTCGATCCAAAACGGCGATTTTCTTTACGGTTGAAGGAATCGCGTCGATGAAATGCTTTGCGGAGAAGGGCCGGTAGAGGCGGACTTTAACGGCTCCCACCTTTTCTCCTTTGGCGACAAGATAGTTTACGGCAAGGTCGATGGTGTCGCAGGCCGATCCCATCGCGATAATGATTTTCTCGGCATCGGGAGCGCCCACGTAATCGAAAAGGTGATAGTGGCGGCCGATGGCGGCGCCGACTTTATCCATGTAGTCCTGAACGATTTCGGGAACCGCGTCATAATAGTTATTAACGGTTTCCCTGCCCTGGAAGTAGACATCCGGAGCCTGCTGAGCAACCTTGACGATCGGTTTCTCGGGCCGCATGGCCCTGCTGCGGAAGCGTTCGATATATTCGGGCTCGATAAGGCTTTTAATGGTTTCAAAGGAGATTTCCTCAACCTTCTGGATTTCATGACTGGTGCGGAATCCGTCGAAGAAATTGAGAAAGGGAACCTGGGATTTCAGTGTGGCAAGGTGGCTGACGAAGGCAAGATCCATCGTTTCCTGAATACCGGCGGCGGCCATCATGGCAAAACCGGTGTTCCGGCAGCTCATCACGTCGGAATGATCGCCGAAGATGGAGAGTGCCTGAGCCGCAAGGGAACGGGCCGAAACATGGAAAACGGTCGGCAGCATTTCACCGGCAATCTTGTGCATGTTGGGAATCATCAGAAGTAAACCCTGACTTGCGGTGAACGTCGTGGTCATGGCGCCTCCCGAAAGAGAACCGTGAACGGCTCCCGCGGCACCCGCTTCGCTCTGCATTTCAACGACATCGATTTTCTTCCCGAAGACATTCTTCATCCCGGTACTGGCCCAGGAATCGGTGTATTCTCCCATGGGAGAAGACGGAGTGATCGGGTAAATTGCGGCAACTTCGCTGAAAGCATAGGCAACGTGGGCGGCAGCGGTGTTGCCGTCGATTGTGACCATCTTTTTATCTGACATGGCTAATCCTTATAATAATATGAGCTGAGGGCTGAAAAACCCTCATAATCATAAACTGTAGCGTTGAGGCAATTCAATACTTTGCGTTTTTGTCGTTATGTATTTCGTTATGTTAGATAAGAATAAATTAGTTAGATTGTAATAATTCATCTCCGGCGCAGGATGGCCACATAAGCGGGATGAGAGCTGATAATCAGGTTCCGACGGAGCTCTTTTATTCAATATTTAATACAAGATTGGGCAATTCTTCGGTCGGATCGTAATCATCGCCTCCCAAACGGTCGAGCAGCGAAAGGAGGTTTTTCAGGGAGTCTTCACCGATTCCGCTGAATTTAAGGCGGTAGCTGTCTTCATCCAATCCGACAACTTTACACTGAACCCTGAATTGATTTGCAGTTCCGTCAAGACTGAGCGTGGCGATGGATCCGACGGGAGGAAGCTTTTCTTCAATCGTTTTTACCCTCGCGCCGATCAGGGAAATGTTGTCATACACAACATGGATTTTGCGTCCGTTAATGATCAGCGTTCCCTGAGCCGCGTCCGCATCTTGCCGATGAAAGGAGCGTTTTTCTTGCATAATTGAGAATTATACTCTTCCTTTTACGGTTTTTACAGCCGTGATTGAGCCTCTGATGAACACCGTGCCGCTTCCGTGATAAAGTCGTTTCATGATAAAGGTTCCCTCTCATCGGTTTCGCTTTATTTTACTGATGTTGCTTGCCGCCGGAATCGGCAAAGCGTCCGCGGAAGAGACCGCCCGCCCGCCGTCGGCCGTTGATTTTTCCGGGATGCTCGGCTGGACTTCCGATGAAGCCTACACTTGGCTCGGCGCTCCGGAAGACTTTTTTCCCTACCGGGACGAATCCGGAGAAGAGTGTGTCGTTTTTTATTTCAAGGATCACACTTATCTTTTCTGGTATGAGGGCAGGGTTTGGCAAGTTCGGGCGGACGAACGCTGGGAAGGCGAGCTTGACGGCGTTGCGATGGGCGCATCCCGAGGCGAGGTTGAGGCGATATGGGGTTCGCCGATCAACGACTTCGATCCGAATCCCACGTGGACACTTCCGGACAGAGGGTATCCGGTTCGGATTCGCTTGTATTTCGACGAAGAAGACCGCTTAATCGATCTTTACGTTTACAGGAGCGATTGGTAATGCCCCGAAGTCCGCGGTCCCCGAACGCGCAAGAATCGATAATGGGAGCTTCCCGGCTGTGCCTCTGCCTGACGGCGCCGACATGTGAGGGTGTTCTTAAACAGATTGAACGCTACGGAGCCTTTATCGATATGGCGGAGCTGCGGGCCGATCTTCTGGAGCCCGGCGAAAGGCGGAAAATCGGAGAACTACCTTCCCTCGTCGGTATGAACATTCCTCTTATTCTCACCGCGCGCCTGAGGGAAGACGGCGGCCGTTGGGGACTCTCCGGCGAGAGAATCGAAGATCGGGAAACCTTCTTCCTTCAGCAACTGGAGTCCGGCGGCTGGGCTTATGCGGACCTTGAATATAACCGGCCCATGCCGCATGTCGTCTCGGCGGCGGCTTCGGCCGGATGCCGCATTATCCGGTCACATCATGATTTCTCGGGCAATCTCCTC
Source organism: Spirochaetia bacterium (assembly GCA_963666985.2). Taxonomy (GTDB): domain Bacteria; phylum Spirochaetota; class Spirochaetia; order DSM-2461; family DSM-2461; genus UBA2779. The sequence goes on from CAXXIA010000001.1 coordinate 473,308, forward strand.
TCGGCGTCTCCCGAAGAGCTTGCCTCGATGATTCGGAACATGGCCGCGGAGGGCGGAATCCCCAAATTGGCCGTATCATGCAAAAGCGGCCGGGACGTGTTGACTTTGGCGCAAGCCGCGAAGGCCGCCGGGGATGTTTCCGAGAAGGTTCTCCTCGGCATGGGGGAATACGGCGCTCCCACCCGCATCTTGGCGCAGAGGCTGGGATCGGCCTGGACATACGCTTCATCGGCAGGTCTTCCGGACGATCCCCCGGCGGCCGCGCCCGGACAGATTGATCCGGAAACCCTGCGGAATCTTTATGGCTTTCATGAAATAGAAGCCCAAACACCTTTATACGGGATTGCCGGAAATCCCGTGTCCCACAGCCTCTCCCCGCAAATCCACAACGGATGGCTCCGGAAGGCCGGATTGCCGGGAACCTACCTGCCGTTTCTCACCGACGATTTAAAAGTTCTTCTGGAACTGTGTGATTTATGGGGAGTCACGGGATTGTCCGTTACCGTTCCTCATAAGAAAGAGGCCCTTGCCCTCGCGGATCGCGCCGAATCCTTGGCGAAAACCATCGGCGCCGCGAATACGCTTGTCCATTCAACAGGCGGATGGACCGCATGGAATACCGATGTGGACGGCTTCCTCGCGCCGCTCTTTTCGGCTTTGAACGGAGAGGAAGGCAAAGAAGGGGAAGGGGAAAAACTGGAAGGGCTTCGCGCCCTTGTCATCGGAGCCGGGGGCGCGGCTCGGGCGGCGGTCCATGCGTTATCGAATGCCGGTGCCGATGTCCTTGTTTTGAACAGAACCGTATCTAAAGCGCAAATTCTGGCGGAGGAAGTCGGCGGAACGGCCGGACCGCTTTCGGCCGAGTCTCTTCCGCTTCTGAACGGTACGGACATCGTTGTTCAGACCACCACCGTGGGAATGCATCCGAATGAGTCCGGCGATCCTGTACCATGGTGGAACCTCTCCGGCTGCTCACTGGTTTACGACATGATCTATGCGCCTGAGGAAACGGTTTTTCTGCGCCGGGCACGAAATGCTGGCATCCCGACATTAAACGGATCGGGAATGCTGGAGGCGCAGGCTCGTGCGCAGTTCGGACTGTTTACGGGGACGAAGGCTCCCTGATCAAGCGGCGTGCTTTCCGTTTTTGCCTTATGAATACTCTTTTCCGGGAATTTTCGTTTACACCGAAGATGCCAAAAGGGAGATGAGAACGATGGAAAACGTCAATGTTCCGACGGCAAGGACGGAGAGGACCACGATGAGAGTTGTTTCGATACCGCTGAAATGACGCTTTTTCATGGACGCAGTATAGCGGTTTGCATCTTATGCGGGAAACCCCGGCCCGGCATTTTTCGCAGGCTGTTGAAAAAGGACCTTATGGCCCGTATACGGCGTTGAATCAATGCTCGAAATGCTCACGTACAGCCAGTACGCTGCGCTTTCTGTGCTTGATTCGGCAGCGAGCTGCGAGTCTCGCTCGCTATCTTCGAACCAAATCTTACTTTTTCAACAGCCTGTTAGATAGCCTCGTTGTGTTCACTTGAGCTTTCGCCGATTGTCTTTATGAATCTTCCGGAGCGGGGAGTCTCTTCTTAGCAGCCTGCCTGCCGGCTAAAACAATGTGGTCTTGATTCGTTTCAGAAAGCCAATTTTACGAATTTTGAATCGGACTTCCTGTTCGTCCGAAACCGATAATCCGGAAAGAATATGATCGTCCCCTTCTTTTTCCAGTTTTTTGGGGATGATCAGGTCGGTTTGCACGCTGTTTCCTACGGCATGGGTTACTTCCAGCCTGTCGTTTCTGCCCGATATGGCCGCTTCGGCCAAACGGATTTTCCCTCTGTAATCCAGCCCTTTCGCGCTCATCACTTCATAACGCCAAGCTTCGGGACGGATTTGTTCGGGAACCAGGAGAAGTCGGCGGAGAAGCCTTTCTTCAAAAATTTCTTTTTCTTCCGGCGAAAGACCGGCTTTTTCGGCTTTCAGCCTGAGTTCCTCGAGAATCTCATCGATATCGATTGTTTTCGGATCTTTCCAGGAATATCCCGCCAAAGCGGGCGTTGAAAACAGTGAGCTTGACGGAAGAGCCGCCGCGGTATCGGCCTCCCTGTTTCCCCTTACCGGAAGGATGCTCCCCGACGGAGTTTTAAGCGGCGGAATACGCTCCACTCCAACCGATGCGAGCGCCGAACGCCATTCTCCTTCAAACGCTGGATCGAGAATCCAGAGACCCGGAGCGGGTATGGAAAGGCTGTAAGGTTCCAGAATACCGGTTTCCGTGACAATTTGTTCCATAATACCTTCGGCTCTGAAAACCGCGGCGAGAATCAGGCCCGTCGAACTGTGTTCCTTAATCCATTCTTCCGAAAGGGTACGGATATTTTCCGGAACGGAACGTCCCGTATGCGTTTCGATTTCCGAAAAAAGTCTTTTGGAATCGATTCCCCGGTCCAGGCCGTCGAGGAAACGGTTTTTGGTTATCCTGAATGTGGCGACAACATCGGAATTCACGGGTTCGGCTGCCAGCGCAAGGTTACAGGAAAGGGGCATGCCGGGATTAAGGGTGAGATCCCCTACGGGCGTTATCGTCATTTTCGGTCTGTCCGTGCTTTCGTTCCGAACATAAGGTCTTGCGAGCCGGCCCCGCTCGTCGGAAACCAATTCTCCCAGAAGTTCCAGATGAGCGATAACCTTTTGGGCTCCCTGCGGGGAACAGGAGGATTCCGACCCTACGGCAAGGCGGAAAAGATTCGCCAGCTTTTTCGGTTCGAAAAAGCGGTCTTTCGGAAGGAATTCGGTAACCATCCTCACGCCGGCGGCGGCTGCCGAAACGGGAATGGAGCGCCCGCAAGCCGCGCGGGCTTTAAGAAAGGTCAGCCGATCATCCGGGGAACGGCTCTCCATTTCCCTCCAGGCATCCAGGCGGGGGATGAGAATCTCCTCGCTGCGATCCGCCATCCCTGCGGCAAGAAAACCCCGTCCCGCCAAAAGAAGGCGGTCTTCGCCGCGATCGTCCCGGAAAAGCGATGGGAATCTCGTCATCAGCGTTTCAAGGGATTTCTTGCGCCAGCCTCCTTCTTTTCGAAACAGGGGGATTCGTTCGCTTAAGAACGCCAGGGCTGAAGTGAGAAAATTATCGTTGAACCACAGTTTTGCTTCCGGAACCGTCCCCTCCGCGCCCGCTCCGGCGATTGTGCCGGGACCGATAAGGCCCGCATGAAGCACCTCCCTGCCCAAAGGCGTGAGGGCGTATTCCTTTCCGGGTGTTTTTTTGAAGATTAAGAGCCGCTCTTCCAGATTGAGCAGTTTTTCCAGTATCGCCGAGGGCCTCAAATGCAAGGAGAAATCCCGAAGTGTCTCCTCGGAAGAAGCGCCGTGGAATGCAACGATTGTCAGTATTCGGGAATCTTCCGGATCGATGAATGAAAGAACCCTTTCGCGAACCGAATCCTGTGAGAAAAATTCGGCCGTTCGGCCGACCAGATCGGGCTTATGAAAAGGGGTGCGGACGGGGCCGAGATAGTTTCGGACCACTTCGAAAAAGGCCGCATCCGGGAGTGAGACAAATACATCCTTCCAGGAGGATTCCATTATGAATCCTCCCAGATATCGATGGTGTATCTATATCCCTGCTCGGTCAGAAATCTCTGGCGGTTGATGGCGAAGTCTTCTTCCACGGTTCCGCGCGAAACAAGAGAATAGAACCAGGAATCGCGTTCTTTGGGACGGAGAATGCGTCCGAGTCTTTGGGCTTCTTCCTGTCTGGAACCGTAGGAACCCGAGAGCTGTATCGCCACCGAGGCATCGGGAAGATCGATGGCGAAATTCGCCACTTTGGAAACGACGATAACGCGTTCTTCGCCCTTTCGAAAGGCTTCGTAAATCGTTTCTCTTTCCGGATTGGGCGTTTTCCCGGTAATGATGGGCACGCCCAGACGTGCTGCAATGGCTTCCAGCTGCGTGATGTATTGTCCGATAACCAGAATCTGATCTTCATGTCTGTTTTTTACAAGCTGGAGAGCGATGTCGATTTTTCTGGGATTTTCCGCCGCCAAGCGGATTTTCCGCCGTTTATCCGCCATGGCATAGGGAATCCTGATTTCCGGCGGAAGTCCGATTCGGATTTCCCGGCATCGCGCTTCGGCAATCCATCCGGAGGATTCGAGTTCCTTCCAGGGAATGTCGTATCGTTTGGGACCGACCAGAGAAAACACATCCTTTTCCGCGCCGTCTTCCCGAATTAATGTCGCGGTCAGCCCCAGCCTCCGAACGGATTGAATCTCGGCCGTTACACGGAACACCGGTGCGGGAAGCAGATGAACTTCGTCGTAAATAATCAGTCCCCAGGAATGCTTGCGGAATAAATCGAAATGCGGATAGGGACCGTCCTTTCCCTTTCTCCAGGTGATGATTTGATAAGTGGCCACGGTAACCGGACCGACACTTTTCCTGTCGCCCGTGTATTCGGCGATATCATCCGGGGCAAGATCGGTTTTATCCAGAAGTTCGTTGCGCCATTGGTGCACCGCGGCGACGTTGGTTGTGAGAATCAGCGTTCGGGTGCCCATGGCGGCCATGACGGCGATACCCACCACGGTTTTTCCCGAACCGCAGGGCATCACCACGGTTCCGAAGCCCGTTCCGGGTTCTCCCGTGCCCAAAAAAGATTTCACCGCGTCCTCTTGGTAATCGCGTATTGTCAGATCTTTTAATTTGACGCTCATCGGATCACCGGATTTCAGCGGAGCCAGATCTTCCACCGGAAAACCGATTTTAATCAGTTCCGCTTTAACGGTTCCCCTGTCGACCAAGCGCACAAGGAATCCGCCGGCGGACGGAATGAGCCATTTCGCCAGGGCTTTACGGGCCGACAGTTCCTCCCGTATCGCCGCATCGTCGGTTTCCAGTTTCAGCCACAGGCTTGAATCGCCCCCGGCATTCGCCGAAGCGGTTTCCGATGAAGATGAAACCGATGCCGAAGAGTCTGTGCCCGCCGCATCTTTTAACTTTTCATCGGTTTCGCCGGATTCCTCCGATGAGCCTGTTTTCCTTTCCGAATCCCCGTCGGCCCCTTCGGGTTCGGCCGATTGCGCGGTTTCCGGCGGCGATGAGAATCCGCCTGCGGCTCCGACCGCGGTGCCGCCTGCGGCATCGGCCGCGGCCAAGTCGGCCGCGTTATCGAAATCCACCGGCACCAGCCGCAATTTTCCCCACCGATTCATGGTCTCTTCGATTTGAACCGAAATATTTTCGGGAACAGGGTATCGGCTCCGGCGGGAAAGAGACTTTTGAACCTTGGAAGGACTCCATCCGGCTCCGGCGGCATTCCAGAGAGACAAAGGAGTAATCCGGTATGTATGCACGTGCTCGGGTGATTTCTCAAGTTCGGCGTAAGCGCCGATCTCACCGCGGCAATCTTCAAAAGACGGATCGTGGACATCGAGGAGAAGGGAGCCGTCTCCCTGGACAATAAGCGGCCGGCCGTCGTTATTCATGGACCAGATAGTGTATCGAAAAGCGCCGTTCATCGGCAATGGGTATGAAGAGTTTTGCATTTGTTGAAAAAGTCTAAAGCCGTTAATGGTTATGGAATCGGAACAATGACTGTTAATCGTGTTTCTCATACGATAGGATTGATCAGGGAGGCAATGGTAATGACGATACGTCTGCGTCTTGCGGCTCTTGCGGCGGTAACGAATATACTCCTTCTTTTTTCTCTTTACGCTTTCAACCATCAGAATTCAAACATGGAAAAAATTGGGAAGGAATTGAACATCCTCCGGGAGGCCGAAGGGGATTCTCCGCCGTCCCAAGTTCTTCCGGACGATTCCTCCGAATCGGAAAATTCGGCTCCCGGCGGGAATATTCGGCGCATGGAATCCGAATTGAAAAGGATGAAGAACAATCAGTCTCTCATCATGAATTCGGTTATTGGGTTTGTCGTCCTTATCTCGGTTGTTTTTAACTTTCTGATTATCCGGTTCATCATGAAAAAATCGGATCGTTTGCATAAGGATGTCGACGCTCTGAGCGGGGGCGATTTGACGGTCGGAGTCGATTCAAACGGGAAGGATGAATTCGGCGGCCTTGGCAAACAGATGACTCAATTCATCGAAGGCTTAAATACGGCCTTTCTGGCCCTAAAAGAGGGATTGCGTTTACAGTCGGCATCTCGAAACGATCTTGCCGCGGCCATAGCGGAATCCGCCGTATCGATAAATCAAGGGGAAAAGGACATCGATTCCATCTTTGATTTGACTCTTTCTCTGGATCAAAGCGTTCGGGATTCGGCGGATTCCATCGATACCATCGTCGGCCGTATCGAGAATTTCACGGAAATGATTCAGTCTCAAGTCGCCATGGTGGAAGAGTCGACGGCGGCGATGACGCAAATCAGCGCGTCTCTTTCCAATATGTCGAAGGTGGTGGCCGACAACAGAGATGCCGCCGGAAAACTTGAAGCGGCTTCCCGGTCGGGCAGCGAGAAAGTGGAGGAAACCGGAGGAATCATTAAAAAAGTCAGCGGCCATGTGAACGCCATTCAGGAGATGTCCGACGTTATCAAGGGAGTCGCCGATCAAACCAACCTTTTGGCGATGAATGCCGCCATTGAAGCGGCGCATGCCGGAGATGCCGGCCGCGGATTCGGTGTTGTGGCCGATGAGATTCGCAAACTCGCCGAAACCACTGCCGAGAATTCCCGTATTATCAGTGATAATCTGCACGCCATTATCGAAGATATCAAACAGGCGGGAAATTCCAGTCTGGATACGGTGGCTTCCTTTGAAATGATCGATAAGGAAGTCGGCGGCGTGACAAACAGTCTGTCGGAAATCGCTTCGAATATTGATGAGCTGAGTTTGGGCGGCAATCAGGTATTGGAAGCCATGAACGATCTGAGGGAATACACGTCTCAAGTTCATGACAATACGGCTGAAATCTCCAAGAGCATTCATTTTGTGGGAAGTGCGGTTAATACCGCTTCGGACATTTCTCGCCGGGTGAGTTCCGGAGGTGAAAAAATTCGCTTGGGAATGGATGTTCTTCGAGAGAGTTCCGTTCGGACCGGAAACGTTGCCGATACAATCAAAACCGTCGGTTTCAAGCTGGAAGAAACCGTGAATAAGTTTCAAACGGATGCTCGCGGCCGGATTTCCGAACATACGGAAAAAAATGATGCGGAAAGCAAAAGGCGTACGGACGGTGGAACTCTTTCATCCTCCATGCGTTCCGAAAGACCTGCCGCCGATAATTTTGATTCCAAGAAACCCTCGGCGGGTTTTAATGCTTCGGAATCCAGAACAACGGCGGGAACCGCCGACAAACGGCACGAGCCGTCCGTGCGGGGAAAAAGCGTTAAGAAAGAAGATAGCGAACGATCCGTTCCCGGTGATGCCGCCTCGAAGACAGCGCATGCTGACACGGCGCCGAAACCGGCCCCCAAAAAAGCTGTTTCGGAGAACCCGAAAACCGTTTCGGCAAAAGAGAACCTCTCGGTTCCGCTTTTTATTCCGGAAGAATCGGAGCCTCCGACGCTCTCCATACCGAAGCGCGGAATCGGTATCGTTGAGGAAACGGACGACGGTGTTACCTTGAGTGAAGGCGATTGGCCTGGCCGCAGAGAAATCGTCGTTGTAGACGATGACGGCAATACCGATCAGCCATGAGTCAATTTCTCGTCATCGGGCACAGGGGCGCTCCGGACCAAGCTGTTGAAAACACCGAAGAATCTTTTCGCTCCGCCTTGGATGCGGGGGCTCATCTTATTGAAACGGATGTACGGATCAGCGCCGACGGTCATGTCGTGGTTGCGCATGATGCCGATTTTTCCCGTTTGGGAGGGCCCTCGACGCCCATCATCCGCCGCACTCGGGCCGAAATCAAACATTTTGAACTGCACGATGCGGAGGGAAGAACGGCGCGCCCCCTTTTTATGGACGAGGCCTTGGAACTGTTTCCCGATATTTCGTTTAATGTCGATCTGAAAGATTCATCCGAGATAGCCGTAGAACCGTGGATTGCGCTTTTGCGTAAAACAGCGGCTTTTCAGCGGTGCCGGACCGCATCATTCAGCGACAAGACGCTGCGTTTATTTCGGAAAGCGGTGCCGGAAGCTCCGGTTTCCGTGGCACAAATGGGGGCGGCCTCTCTTCTTTTTGCCGCAAGATTCGGAAAACCCAGGAAGCCCGACCCTTCGGAAGGCGTGATGCAGCTTCCCGAGAAGGCCGGCCCGTTATCCGTTGTTACGCCCCGGACTCTCGATGCCTGGCACCGCTCCGGCTGGAAAATTCATGTTTGGACCGTTGATAATGAAAAAGATATGCGGCGGCTCATGGGGTGGGGGGTTGACGGTATAATAACCAACCGCCCATCGTTATTGAAGCATATTACAACGAGAGCACAATGAAGCAGCACGATAAGACCTTTATCATCGATACCAATGTCCTCGTTCATCGACCCGACGCCTTTTTATCGTTTCGTGATTCCCTTGTCGTGATTCCCCTGTGGGTGTTCGAGGAACTCGATAATCTGAAGCGGGATCATGCGGGGCGCGGACGAAGTGCCCGGCAAGCCATCAGATATATCAATGAGTTTTCGAAAAAGGGCGATTTACAGTCCGGCGTGAAGCTTCCTTCGGGCGGAACCCTTATGGTGGGGTTCATCGGGGAAGTCAAAATCCCCAAAGATATGTCGCTGGAGAAGATGGATAACAAGATCATTCTCTGCGCACTTTCCTATATGCAGGCCGGGAACGATGTTTTTTTCGTTTCGAAAGACATCAACGCCAGAATCAAAGCTTCCGTATTGGGGCTTCGGGCGGTTGATTACGAGAAAAACAAGGTCAGCATGGAGCACCTCTACGACGGTGTCGTTGAGGCGCAAATCGACGATGCGATGCTCACCGACTTTCAGATGTCCGGAAGACTGCCTTGGGACGAAAAACCTCTTTTCCCGCATCAGTATGTTCTTTTCCGGCAGGAGAAGGAAGGAAATAAAACTCTTCATATCGGAAGATGGCTGGTGGAAGAAGGGCTTCTCCGCTACGTGGAGTCCTGGCAGGAACCGGTGATGGGCATTAAACCGCTGAACGTGAAGCAGCGAATGGCTTTCGATCTTTTAATGGACGATTCGATACCGCTGGTTACGCTGGTCGGAAAAGCCGGAACAGGCAAAACGCTCCTGGCCATGGCGGCGGCACTAAAGAAAACCCTGGAAGAAAAACAGTATTCCCGGGTTCTCGTGAGCCGTCCCATAATCCCCATGGGACAGGATCTCGGGTACCTTCCCGGACAGAAGCAGGCGAAAATGTCCCACTGGATGCAGCCCGTGTTCGATAATCTTGAGTTTATCATCGACTCGGCGAAGCAGCAGAATCTAAAGAGCATCGATCAGCTGCTCAACAACAAGGTGATGGAAATCGAGGCCATTACCTATATCCGCGGCCGATCCTTACCCCGTCAGTACATTATTATCGACGAGGCTCAGAATCTGACTCCGCATGAAGTGAAGACCATCGTGAGCCGCGCCGGCGACGGTTCCAAAGTGGTTTTAACCGGCGATCCTTACCAGATCGACAGCCCCTATCTCGATGCGGAATCGAACGGACTGACGTACTTGGTGGAGGCCTTTAAGGGGCAGAATCTCGCCGGACATATTTCTCTGGCGAAAAGCGAACGAAGTCCGCTTGCCGAATTGGCGGCCGAGCTTTTGTGATGAAATCCGTTGGTTTTCTCGGAAACCGGTTCATCGCAAGTTTTCCAAAGGCGGCTGAAAAACCATGAAAAATCGCTCTTACGATTCGAAAATACTGAAAGAACTGGCCGAACTCACGGAACTTGCTCTTGAGAGGGAACGCTCCGCCCGGCTCGATGATGTTTCAAAGTCGCTCAACCGATGGAAAAAAGGCGGAATCGGTTCCGCCGAAGCCCTGGAGAATATCCGCCGTTCGGCCGGAACCCCGGAAGTCTCTTGGCACAAAGACGCCGATCCGGGTGTTCCCGTGGCTCACGCCGTGGCCATGGGGCTTCTCTTTCGGGAGGATCTGTCCGACGGTGTTTGGAACAGTATTGAGGTTTTGATAACTCTTGCCGGGATTTAATCGGTAAGATATTGGCCCCGAATGCGCGGGGAGATTATACTATAGACATGGAGCGTGTCCGTTTCTGCCGCTATTGCGGAGAACTTGTAGAAGATAAATGGCTGCATTGTCCTTGGTGCGGTCATGCTTTGTCTCCCGCGGCGATGAAGTGGGACGACATTATCGACGAATCCATGGATAAAACGGAACAGGCTCTCCTTAAAGGGAGGATCGTACGCCTTGACGATCTTTCCGGCCGCCTGAACGCCCTGGAATCCGAACTGGACAAATTCCTTGACGCCCGGATTCGTCAAAAGGGCTGATTCGCACAGCGGCGGCGATTTCGGCGTATTTTTCTTATCGTGCCGTTCGAATCATCCTTCGAAAAAAAGATGATAAGTTTTTCTAAGCCGCCCCGCGATTCAAGTCGATAAAAGAATTGATGAAGTCCGTCCAGACAATTTTTGTTCTCTTGATGATCGCTTCAACTCTCTATGCGGCCGATCCTTATTTTTCACTGTCGGATATGTCCGAGGACGATCGCCTTCTGTTTTCCTGCGATACCGATCAGCCCGGGTGGGGCGATTATAATTCTCTTTTTATTGCCGATCTCTCCGATGGCGATTCTCTTACGGAACTCACGCATTTTCCCGAACATGTTAATTTTTTCAGATCTTCCGGTGAACTGCAGATTCAGAACCGCTTTGGGCTGTATCGGATGGACCTGAATTCGAACGGGCGATTTCGTCGAATGCCCTTTTATCCTTCATTTGTTCAAGGAAACGAGATTCCCGAGGGCAGAATTCTTCCCGCCGCTTCTTCACCCGACGGCCGATGGATTCTCGTTCAGGAACCCAAAGGGCCGGTTCGGGGAAATTTGGTTCTTTACGATATCCATAAGGGAGGAATGACGACGATATCCGAGAATCATATTCTCGATTATCGCGATCCTCCGGCGAAATGGTCTCCCGATTCGCGGTACATACTTTATACGAGAGACGGAAAACTCTACTATTTTTCCGTCGGGCATGTTGAAGATGAGCGTATTCCGAACGAAGGATACCGTGAATTCGGACCGGGCACTCTGGACAGCATTCGCTGGACGGGTTCCGATGCCTTGTTCTACATCAGAAACTCTCAAGTCAATCTGGTCCGGCCTTCCGAGTTCTTCACCAGGTCCTTTTATCTTGATCCGCTCCCCATCGGTCATGTCGTCGGATCGCTTCCCGTCGATTTCGATCCTCATTTTGATTCGTTTTGGCCTTCTCCCGACGGGAAGTCTCTGCTGGTTCTGAAAGAAGATCGAAATCTGTTTTTATTTCCTTTAACGGTTGGAGATTCCGCGGGAAACGAGAGGGCTCTTTCCCTTCCGTTCCTTCTGCTGCCGCACGGAGCCGCCGTGCTTCAAATTTGGTGGAGAATCGACGGTGAAATCCTTCTTTTGGCCGGCGGGAGCCGACGCGACGGATCGCCGACGATGCTTTATCACCTGAATCCCCGGGACGGTTCGGATTCCTCTTTTTCTTTGATGGATGTTCCGGAAATCAGGCGATTGATTCCTTCTCCGGATCGTCTATCGGTAGCCTTTCTGGAATCGGGCGGCGTTTCGATTCGGAATTCGGATGATTTTAAAGAACGGCGCTTCATTGCCCATCCCGATCCGAGAGATCTTTTTTGGCTTGCCGAAGATCAAATCCTTATTGCCGGAGCCCGGCGGACCGAAGCGGTGAATCTTTCGGATGGCACCGTGCATTTACTGGCGCTTTCGCAGGCCGAAGAGGCCGGTTTCGATTCCGACGGAACCCTCATCGCTTTGGGAAACGGAAGGAAATATCGTTACGATACCGATCGGCACCTTTGGAGAGACTCAGGGGAAGGCGGAACCGGAATGTTCAGGCGTCCTCGTTTCGAAAACTTAGTGCATCGAGTGTATTTGGAAGATCTCAAAACGGCCTCCTATGCCAATCACATCATGGTCCGAACCGTCGACGGATTCGGAAATCGGGCTCTCTTCAGCGTCCCTGTTCCCGAAATGAAAGAATTGCCCGAGAAAGGGGAGATTGAGGAGATCGAAGCGGCCGATGAACGTCTTTTCTGTCACGGTTCGCGTACTCGGAGGAGGGAAGTCGCCCTGGTGTTCGATGCCGTCGACGGTGATGAAGGGCTTGATGAGGTTCTCACCGTTCTCGCCGATTATGATATCAAGGCGACATTCTTCGTTTGCGGTGATTTCATCAGAAGGCAGCCTGAGTCCGCTTTAATGCTCGCCGAATCCGGCCATGAAATCGGTTCTCTGTTCTATACGCACATGGATATGACCGATTATCGCTATCGCATAGACGGAGATTTCGTTGTTCGGGGACTCGGTCGGAATGAAGACGAGTATTTTCGCGCGACGGGATTCGAAGTATCCACGTTATGGCATGCTCCATGGTATATTATCAGTCCTTCGATTCTGGAAGCGACGGGAAGAATGAGTTACGTTTACATCGGCCGCGACGTGGATCCCCTGGACTGGGTGACTCTGGACGCATCTTACGGAACAAGGGATTTATATGAACGGAGTCCTCTCTTGGTGGAACGGACTCTTGAAGAGAAAAAGCCGGGTTCCATTATCCCTGTTCGCATCGGGAAACCCGGAACGAGGGAAGACTATTTTTTCAGAAAACTCGATCTGCTCATCAACGGCTTACTGAAAGCCGGCTATGATATCGTCACTATTGGGGAAATGAGGGATCATGCTCAGTAATTCGGGTTTAAATCGAATCCCGTGTGGCTGATGATTTATGTAGGAATGGAGGGTAGCACCCAATGACATCAGATCCGCTTCGAGTCTATAAGCAAACCCGCGTGAAGACGGCTTCTCAAGGACAGCTGATTGTTATGCTGTACGATGAGGGGCTGAAACAGCTGAAAGCGGCGGAATCGGAACTTAAGAGAGACCCGCCGAAGTTGGATTCGGCTCACAACGCCATTGTGAAAGCACAGGATGTTATAACCGAATTGATGGTTTCCCTGGATTTCGACAAGGGCGGCGATATCGCACAGAACCTTTTTCATCTGTACATGTATTTCAATCAGAAACTCGTCGATGCCAATCTTTCCAAGGACTCATCCGGGATTACGGAGGTGTACACCTTAATGTCCGATCTTCGTGAAGCTTGGTCTTCCATAGAGAAAGAGACGGCCGGAACTAGCGGCAGGGTATCGATCGGAGTGAATCTGGCGGGCTGATTTCATGCTTTCCGTGAATCCTTGGGCGGATCTGAATGCCTCCAGGCAGCGTGCCGTCGAGGAATACGAAATGATTCTTGATGCTCTGGAAAAAGCGCTGGAAGACCCCCTGGCGGCCACCGCAGGAGCCATGAAGCGGCAGAACGAATGCTGGGGTGCTCTGCTTTTTGCGGCCCGTGAATCGGGAGCCGCCTTATCTTCCGCCGTTCGAACAACCGAAGCACGGCTTAATGACGCCGCCGCCGCCGGAGAGTCCGCCGTTTTGGATGAAGCCCTGACAAAACGTCTGGTGGCCGCCATGGAACGGACGGCCGTTTTATCCGAAGGAATACGCCGCCGCAGAACAGTGGCGGCGGAAGAAGCCTCAAAACGCCGGAAAAGACGTCCGTCACATCTACGGTATAGCCGAAATGAAGGCCGGCAGCTTGATATTAAGGTCTGAAATCGGCTTGCTTTTTTTAAGATTCGCGAAGTTCCTGTTCGGCATATAAAAAATACACGCGAACATTTAACCGGAAAGTGTTCTTAAAATAACACAACCGTTACGTTCTCTTGATCGTTTTCTCATAGATTCCCGGTTTCATTTTTCTACCACTCTTTCGGACTTTAAATCCGAAAGAACAAAAAAATTTCCGGGAGGAAAACATGAAGAAACTGGGATTCGTAATCCTGGCATTGATCGCGATGACTTCCGTGCTGTGGGCCAATGGTTCACAGGAAGCCGAAAAAGGTGCCGCCGAAGCACAAGGACCTATTGAAATCTACTGGTGGCACGCCATGGGCGGAGCCTTGGGCGAAAAGGTGGATCAGATTGCCGCAGATTTTAATGCAACGCAGAGCGATTACAAAGTAATTCCCGTTAATAAAGGAAATTACTCCGATACAATGACGGCCGGTATCGCCGCTTTCCGTTCAGGGGAACAGCCCCACATTATTCAGGTTTATGAAGTGGGTACGGGAACCATGATGGCCGCCAAGGGGGCCGTTAAACCTGTTTATCAGATGATGAAGGAAGCCGGAGCCGAATTCGATCCTTCCGCTTATCTGGCAACCGTTACCGGTTACTACACAACTCCCGCCGGTGAAATGCTCTCCATGCCGTTCAACAGTTCCACTCCCGTTATGTATTACAACAAGGATGCCTTCAGCGCCGCCGGGCTTGATCCGGAGAATCCTCCCAAAACCTGGGAAGAGGTTGCCGAGGTTTCCAGAATCCTTGTTGATAAAGGTGTTGTTGCGGCCGGTTTTACCACGACATGGCCTTCCTGGCTTATGGTGGAGAACTTTTCCGCTTGGCACAATATGCCCATCGGGACCAAGGAAAACGGTTTTGCCGGTCTGGATACTGAATTTACTTTCAATAAAACCGGCGTTGTAAAGCACCATGAAATGCTGGCTCAGTGGCAGAAAGAAGGTATCTTCAAATACGGTGGAAGAGCGAGCGAAGCCGGTCCTCTGTTCAACACAGGTGAAGTGGCCATGACCTTCGGTTCTTCGGCCGGATATGCCGGATATAAAAAGAATTGTGAGTTCAACTGGGGAACATCCATGCTTCCTTACTGGAAATCCATGGTAAGCGATCCTCAGAATTCCATCATCGGCGGAGCTTCCCTGTGGGTTTTTGAAGGACATTCAACTCCGGAATACAAAGGCGTCGCCGCTTTCTTCAACTATCTTTCCAGCGCGGAAGTACAGGCCGATTGGCATCAGTTTACCGGGTATCTTCCCATTACCTATGCCGCTTACGAGCTGACAAAAAGTCAGGGATTCTATGATGCGAATCCCGGAACCGAAACGGCTCTTCTTCAGATGACCCGCAAGCAGCCGACGCCCAATTCGAAGGGACTCCGGTTCGGTAATTACAACCAAATTCGCAGCATCATTAATGATGAGCAGGAAGCTATTTTCTCCGGTGAGAAAACCGCCCAGCAGGGTTTGGACGACGCCGTCAGAAGAGGCAATGAACTTCTCCGCCAGTTTGAAGCCGCCAATTAAACATCTCTGATTTCTTCGGTGCATCAACCGGTCCTTCGGGACCGGTTTTCACCCTTATAAGGAAAGAAAATGCAAGATAAGCAGATTATCTATAAAGATCCTGTTCTTCCGTATCTGTTAATTCTCCCGGAACTGATGATTATTCTGATTTTTTTCTTTTGGCCGGCCTTTCAAGCCCTTCGTCAGTCTTTTTTGATAGAAGATCCTTTCGGCCTCAGTTCTCGATTTGTTTGGTTTGACAATTATAGAATTGTTCTCTCAAACCCCCTATATCTGACATCTTTAAAAACAACATTTGTGTTTTCGTTCTGGATAACATTTCTTTCCATGGTTCTCGGTCTTCTTTTGGCATGGCTGGTGTTTCAGCTTAAAAAAAGGGAAACTTATCAGACTTTTATCATATGGCCGTATGCTTTGGCCCCGGCCGTTGCCGGTGTTGTCTGGTATTTTATTTTTAATCCGCTTTTGGGTGTGTTCCCCTGGGTTCTCTCCCGTTTCGGAGTTGTTTGGGATCCTGTTCTCTTGGGGAAACAGGCGATCTTCATGGTTATCGCCGCTCTGGTGTGGAAACAAATCAGCTATAATTTTCTGTTTTATCTGGCCGGATTGGAAGGAATACCCAAATCGTATATCGAAGCGGGCATGGTGGCCGGCGCCGCCAAAAGGCAGATTTTCTTCAGAATCGTCATACCGCTGTTAACGCCCGTAACATTTTTTCTTTTTACCATGAATCTTCTTACTTCACTGTTCGACTCTTTCGGAACCATTCACAACCTCACTTCCGGAGGTCCCAATCATGCCACGGAGAATCTTGTTTACAAGGTTTATTCCGACGGATTCATCGGTTTGAATCTGGGCGGTTCTTCCGCTCAATCGGTCGTTATCATGATTCTGGCCATTTCCCTGACATTGATACAGTTCAAATTCTCCGGAAAGAAGGGCATGAAATGAGCGAAATGTTTCGTAAAGTTCTTATTCGCGTGATTGTGATTCTCGCAATCCTGATTATGTTTTTTCCCGTTTACATGACCTTCGTGGGAGCTTCCCACAGCATGAGCGCTCTCTTTAAAAAGCCCGTTCCTTTACTGCCCGGTCCCTACTTCTTTCAGAATATGAAAATCGCCCTTTTGAGCGGAGCCAAGTCCGCGGGAGAGTTTTCCGCCTCCGGACTGACGATGCTGAAAAACACTCTTATCATTACAGCCGGTATTACATTCGGGAAAATCGGCATCAGTTTTCTGGCCGCGTATGCGCTTTCCTATTTCAACTTCAGAGGGAAAGAGCTGTTTTTCTGGATGGTGATTATTACGCTGATGCTTCCGCTGGAAGTCCGGATTATTCCCACTTATGAAATCACGGCGGCTCTGGGACTTCTGAACTGCCATATAGGAATCATTCTGCCTTCCATCGCTTCGGCGACGGCAACGTTTTTGTATCGCCAGACATTTAAAGATCTGCCTGAGGAAATTACCGAAGCGGCGATGATCGACGGAGCAGGCCCTCTTTCTTTTATGGTAAGAATCCTTGCCCCCATGACTCGGACCGTAACGGCGGCGCTGATTGTGATTCAGTTCATCTATGGGTGGAATCTGTATCTCTGGCCGCTCTTAATCACCACCGATCCCATGCTGCATCCCATTGTTGTGGGAATCTATAACATGCTGAATTCGGGAGATCAGCAGGCGGAATGGAACGTAATGATGGCCGCGACTCTCATAGCCATGATTCCGCCGGTTATTGTGATTATTACCATGCAGAAACAATTCATTCAGGGAATGAACGATCAGGATAAGTGATTTTTTCGGAGTGGGATTTCCCGGACCTTCCCCGGGATAATTTCATGACTCAGTTCCATCTTAAGAATCTCTACAAATTCCGCTATAAGATTATTGCCGGGTATTGTCGTGCCGGTTAAACATCCGAAATAAATCAGGGCGGTTCTTTCTAAAGGAATCATTGCAAGTGAATAATCTCTGGAAAAACGCTCAAAGAAATCATTGGTGAATCCTACTACATTGCCCTTGGAAATCATTTCTCTACATAAAACTTGATTTATTGAATTGAAAATAACAATAGGCGGACCGAAATCGCCAATTAAATCAGTTGCCATAACTTTTTCAAGACTTTGAAGACAAAGAGGCATTTTAGATAGCTCATTGATAGTTATCATTCTTTTTTGAGCAAAAACGGAATCCTTTGATACACAGGCCATTACAGGTGCTTCATATATTTTCTCAAATTTTATAGTTTTATTTTTTAAAGAATCAGATTGCTGAAGAAGAAAACCGGGAGCAGCAACTAGAGCCATTTCGTTTTCTTTAATACACAACTTGTTTAGTATCTCTTCCGTCGGCATTTCAACAATATAAAATTTAATTGAGGGATATTTCTTTTGGTATTGCATAAGCGCATCAGGCAATATCGTATTATTCATAGCCGGATCAACATAAAGGAAAAAATTGGTCTTTTTGCTCACTTCGATATCCTGCTTAACATCTACTTGCATCTCAAAATATTTTGATACAATATCTTGTGCATAAATAACCGCTTTATTACCCGCGGGTGTGAGGGAAATCCGATTTTCTTTTCGGTGAAAAAGTAGAACGTCCAGTTCTTTTTCCAATTCTTGGATGGCTCTACTTAAGCCTTGCGGCGAAATATAGAGAGTTCTTGCTGATTTGCTGATAGAACAAGATTCGGCTACATGAAGAAAATAGTTAAGATAATCAATCCTCATAATTCATACCAATTAAGCAATTATTGAATCGTGGAATCTCATTAAATAAATAAATATACATAAGAAAATCTCGAATTGCAAGCAACATTATATTGAGGAAGTCATAAATATATTGATGTGGTGAAAAGTAAATGTTTCGTTGACTGGTATCTTGGGCACTTGTATAGTCGCTTTGTTGTTAACAAATATCTTTAACGATTTATTAGATTGATTAATCATAACATTTTGGACGTCCTGCGGAAAATGAAGGAAAAACTATGGATATTTTGGATTTTATAAGAAATGAGGGGATTCCAAAGTGGCCTTATCCTATCGAATATGGAGAAGAAACTGAGGATAGTTCCGATGTCGTTATCATTGGAGGCGGTCTGGCCGGTTGTTGCGCCGCAATTCATGCCGCCAGAAGAGGTGCAAGTGTTACTGTAATTGAAAAAGGTTCAACAAAACGCAGCGGATCAGCAGGTCCCGGAATTGACCATTGGGAGTTTGCCGTAACTAATCCATGTTCGTCCACTACGCCGGATGAGATGGTTGAAATTATGGGGAAAGGTGACATTTTTGAGGCTGAACATCTTCTCTATGTGGCCCTTAATGAATCGTTTGATACCCTCCTTGAGTTTGAGGAGATGGGCCTGAAAATACGCGATACGGATGATGATTTTAAAGATGCTCCTTTCAGAGATGAAAAATCAAAACTTCTCTTTGCCTATGACTATGATGGGAAATTATGTTTAAGAATTTTTGGCGCAGGCCTTAAGCCGGCTCTCTATAAGGAAATGAAGCGTCTTGGTGTCAAAATATATGACAGAGTGATGGGGACCTCGCTTCTTACGGAAAAAGGCGAACAAGGAAGACGCGTTATCGGGGCAACGGGTTATAATGTTCGAACAGGCCGATTTTATATTTTCAATGCCAAAGCAACGGTAATCGCTACGGCGAAACCTGTACGTCTTTGGGAGTTCGGATCGGAGAAAGTTGGAAGCGCTTCTTGTTTCCAAGATGTTAATTGTACTGGTGAAGGACATGCCATGGCATGGAAAGCCGGTGCAAAGTTCGTTTTGATGGAACGTAATATTCCCTATATGGGTTCGATGTCCTATCCACCGTTCAGTACCGGAAATTCAAGAACGACTTGGTTCCCATGCAATATGGTTGATGCTCATGGAAAGCCTTTGCCATGGGGAGGACGCTACGGACAACCTTTGGAGGGTGGTGTTCATGCGAGAACCCACTGCGGCGAAGGACAGAAATTCCTTTATCAGAGAGTGCAAGATCCTGCATATGCTCTTTATGGATATATGCCGGATTTACCGGAGAGAATTAGGAACGGAGAGTTCAGACTTCCTTTTTATGCGGACTTGCCGTCAATGCCTGATGAAGAGCGTGATGTTATTTTCGGTATGATGGTGGGAAATGAAAGCAAAACAAGAACCCCTGTTTTTAGAAAACTCACCCAAGCCGGATTCAATCCGGATAAGGATATGCTTCAGGCAAACATAGACAGTCCCGAAGGATCGGGCATTAATACTCCGATTGCACCTCCGTCCAACTCGCCGAATATCAGAGATGCGTCTTTTTTATGCGGTGGACCTATGATCGGATGGGAAATGAAAACAAATCTTGAAGGTCTTTTTATAGCCGGAAATCAAACGGGTACGGGTTGTGCCGCAATTGCTGCAACAACAGGTCGCTATTGCGGAAGAAGTGTCGCAAAATATGTAAAAGATAAAGATTTCATAAATCCGTATCGTCCGCAAATCGATGAAGAAAAAGAACGTATCTATGCTCCGCTTAAGAATGATGGGGGAAAAGGCTGGAAAGAAGTACAAATTGGTCTTTGTCGCGTAATGCAGGATTACTGCGGACAATATAAGAGTGAAGAAATCCTGAAAACAGGCCTTTGGTGGCTTAATTCAATTCGTGAAAATGAAATAAAAAATCTGTCCGTAAACAATCCTCATGAGCTTGCACGTGTCTTAGAATGCGACACGCGAGTGACTGTCGGTGAAATAATCATGCACAACAGTCTTGCACGAAAAACAAGCTGTCCTCAGCTTGACTTCAAGAGACTGGACAATTCTGAGGTAAAGGCGGCTGAGGAAGAGAGTTTTATTACGGTTCAGCAGGCTGATGGGAAAATTATGAGCGAAGAGGTCCCTCTTGGTTATTGGCTAATGGGAGATTTTGAACCGACATTGGCTGAAAATTATAAGAAATATTCCTGTTTTGAAGATTCGAATAACGGATTAGGAGGGAACTCAAAATGATCGAAACAAAGAAGAATGCTGTTGTTCTGCCTAATCCGGCAACACCGTGTATACCAATTACTTTTAACGAAGAAATTTGTATCGGCTGCAATACGTGTGTTGATGTTTGCAGGGCGGATGTGCTTTTGCCGAATCCTGTGCATGGAAAGCCGCCGCTTGTTGTTTATCCGGATGAATGCTGGTTCTGCGGGTGCTGTGTTGATGATTGCCCTGTTGAAGGAGCAAGCGAATTTCATCATCCCTTGAATCAAGAAATCGCATGGAAAGATAAAAAAACCGGAGAGTTATTTCGAGTCGGGATAAAGAATCCGCCTCCGCCATGTACAAAGAAACTGTATTAAGAAGTACATAAGAATCGTATTCGCAGAAAAACTTTATGAACGAAAAAAGTTAATAAAGGTTAATAATATAGACTGAATTGGAGGATATTTATGTCGGAGATTTCAATCAAAAAAAGCAAGGCTGATCCGAAATTTATTAAGCATGCCGTTATGATCGTAATAGCCTGCTTCTTTTCACAGTATATGCTTTCTTGTTTACCGTCGGATAGTGTTAATGTTTTTCAAAATTACTTTCACGCAACGTACGGCTGGTCACTGACAAGCATAACCGCGCCGATAACGATTGCAGCTCTTGTTTCAATTCCACTGACTTTTGTCGTAGGAACGGTTCTGTTGAAATGGGGGCCAAGAATTCCAATGGCCGCCTCACTTATTATTTTGGCAATATGTCAGGTGATTGTCGGATTTTCTTCATCTTTGGCTGTGCTTTCCATAGCGCTTTTCTTAACAAAGTTTTTTGCTCTTGTGCTGCAGCTTTGTACATATTCCTATACCGTCAGATGGTTTTCTTCATGGCGAGGGCGCATCTTGGGAATCATAACGATCGCATCTCCAATTAACAGTGCGACATCGGTAGCACTGTTAACAAAGGGAACTCAATATCTCGGTTTCTCAACAACATATACAATTCTCGGAATTGTCGTTTTAGCGCTGGGTATTTATGCCGCATTGGTTGGTGTGAATAATCCGGAACAGTTGGGGCTCTATGCCGACGGAAAGCCGGAGCCGATAAGCTCTGAAGATAGTGATTTTTCCGAAGTTAAAGCTAAATGGACAACTAAGAAAATTTTTGCGACAAAAGAAACGTGGATGTTGATTATATCTTTTGGAATGCTTGCCTTTATGATAAACGGAATCATGCCAAATTTCATCTTAAGAATGGCTTCGGTGGGAGTCGATATCAATACATCATTAATTCTTCTTTCCGCCGCAGCTTTGTTGGGAATCCCCATAAGCTATCTTTTCGGATGGTTGGACGACAAGTTTGGAACCTCAAACGCCAGTACGGTATTAGGCATCACATTTCTCATTACAATGATTTGCCTTCTTCTCGGTAGTGCGGACAATATGTTGGTTCTTTTTATCGGTGTTGTCGGTATTGCCAGTATTATCGGAGGAACCCCGAATCTTGCACCTTCCAATACCGCATGGGTGTTTGGGCGGAAAGCTTTTGAACATGTGAATAGACAGACCATGACGATTATGAACATCATCCCCGCTTTTGCCCTTACATTCATGAGCATGATTTTTGATCATACAGGCAGTTTCAATTTGGCATATAAAATCATGATCGGAATGGCGATTATTGCGACCGTCATTATTTTCTTCATTAAAACTACATACGATCCGGAAAACCCGAAAGCGGCGAAGATCTAGAAAAGAATAAGAATCCAATGGTGTTACTCCGTTAATATTTCCCATCTGCGAATATATATTGTTTCTCTGCGGAGCCTTTAAAAAGGCTCCGTTTTTTATATATATAATTCGACTTTATTTTTTGTAATTTTTCATCTTACTCTTGACCCCGCGCCGCTTAACATGAAATACAGGTGGTTATGAATCGCTCTGCATCACAGCAATCATCGATTTTCCTCCTGTGGCTCCCTCTTGCCGTGATGTGGATTCTCATGGCCGTGGAACAGCCGGCCATCGCGGCCGTTTTGGCTCGGCTGCCCGAGGCCAAACGGCAGTTGGCGGCTTTCGGAGTTACCTATTCTCTGGCTTTATTCATTGAGGGACCGATTATCCAAATGCTGGCCTCGGGAACGGCGATTGCAGACAGCCGGGGAAACTACCGCCGGCTTCTCTCCCTGATGCATCTGCTCGGCGTCGGAATGACGTTATTCCAATGTCTTTTGTGTATTCCCGCCGTTTTTAGACCGTTTGCTCTGAACGTTATAGGCATGCCGGCCGAATTGATTGAAAACTCCCGCTTGGCCCTTCTTGTCATGCTCCCCTGGGGAATATCGGTTGGATACCGCCGGTTGTGGCAAGGTGTTTTAATCCGTTACGGACATACTCGTGTGATACCCGTAACGATGATTTTACGAATTCTGACATCTCTCGGAGTTCTGATTCTCGGATATCGAACCGGGAGAGCCTCCGGTGCCATCTTGGGAGGCCTGTCTCTTTCGGCCGGGGTTATTGTCGGGGCAATCTCGGCATGGGCATATGCAAGGCCGATAATCCGCAGGATTCCATCGGAGTCGACTCATGAAATGGAGTGGAAATCACTTCTTATTTTTTATATCCCTTTGGCCCTTGTGAGTTTTATCAATCTGGGAGCCGGACCTTTGATGCAGATCGGTTTGGCACGCGGGCCGATGCCGCTGGAGTCCTTGGCTTTATACCCGGTCGGTATGGGCTATCTTTTTCTTTTTAATTCCTTTTCCATGTCTTCTCAGGAAGTTGTTATCGCGCGATTGGATGGAAATGAATCCCGGAAAGCTTTGCTGCGCTTCAGTCTGATTCTTTCGTTGAGTCTTTTTCTCATATACCTTGCGGGTCTTTCCGGTCCGATATGGGAATTGTGGTTTATCGGTGTGTCCGGACTTTCCCGCGATTTGTCCGAACTTGTTCCGAAGACGATTCTTCTCGGATTGCCGGTGATTCCTCTTACAACGTTAATCGCTTTGTATCGGGGAGCTTTGGTTCGGCAGAAACGGACCCGGGAGGTGACAGTCGGAACGGCCGTGAATGTATCGATACTGCTGATTGGGATGTTTCTCGGCGTCGCCCTCCTGCCGTTTCCGGCCGTGCATACCGTTTTTGCCGCTTATTCTTTGGCCTACATAACCGAGTTTTTTTATCTTTTTTTCAGAAAACCTCTTTTGCCGTTTCGGAAGATGACTGCGGTATAAAAAGTAAGGAGTGTGATGACCTATGCAACAGCGGAAGTATGATCAGCTAAAGGTGGAAATCCATCAAAACAGGGAAGACATGGGACTGGCCGCCGCACGAAGAACGGCGGAGCTGATTCGAAAAATCGCCCGGGAGAAGGGACGGGTGAATATGATTTTCGCGGCCGCTCCGTCGCAGAACGATGTGCTGAAGAGTCTGAGGGAAACGGCGGACATATCATGGGAGAAGGTGAATGCCCTTCATATGGATGAATACCTGGGACTGGATGAAAAAGCCCCCCAGAGGTTTTCGAACTATCTTCAGGATCATATTTTTAAATTTATATCCTGCGGGAGCGTTCATTTTATCAATACGGCGGCATCTCAAAGTGAAGAGGAGATTCGCCGGTATTCCGATTTGCTGGAGAACTTCCCCCCGGATATCGTCTGCATGGGGGTTGGAGAGAACGGACATATCGCCTTCAACGATCCTCCGGATGCCGATTTCAACGATCCTTTTTTCGTCAAAGAGATTCAACTCGATGAGAAATCCCGAATACAGCAGGTTCATGACGGCTGTTTCGCGAAGCTGGATGATGTTCCCCGGCGGGCGCTGACACTGACGGTTCCCGCTTTATTTTCGGGGAAGCACCTTATCTGCGCCGTTCCGACGAAGTTCAAAGCGGCCGCGGTGAAAGCGATGCTGAGTGAAGATATTTCGCCGGACTGTCCGGCATCAATCTTAAGAAAGCACGAGGACGCGGTTTTGTATCTCGATAGGGAGAGCGCTTCCCTGATTTAGGATCGGAAGATGATGAAACCGTGCCCCTGAGAGCGGCGCACGGTTTGGATTCAGGTTCTGACGACATTCCGGCGACACCGCTTGCCCGCGCGCGCTATAATCAATCACAAGATTATGAACAACACCCTCTACATTCTGGACGGCTACGGCCTTATCTATCGTGCGTATTTCGCTTTTATTTCCCGCCCCTTGACCGATCGGGAGGGAAACAATGTCTCGGCCGTTCACGGATTTTTCCGGGCTCTCTTTTCTCTGATGCGCAACAACGGCGCCAAAGATCTCGCCGTGGCCATGGACCCCATCGGGCCGACGTTTCGGCACGAGATGTATCCGGAGTACAAAGCCACCCGGGACGCGGCGCCTGAGGATCTTCATGCGCAGGTTCCTCTTATCGAAGAGATTCTGGGTAAGCTGGGAATCCCGGTGATTCGGATGGACGGGTTTGAGGCCGACGATGTGATGGGCTCCGTGGCGGCCCTCTGCTGCAAAGAGAAAAGAGAATGCCGTTTGGTCACCTCCGACAAGGATATGATGCAGCTGGTCGGCGGCTGCGTGAAATTGCTGCGTCCGGAAAAAGGCGGCGGCTACCGGGAGATGGGAT
The DNA here is from genome assembly GCA_963666985.2 of Spirochaetia bacterium. Lineage (GTDB taxonomy): Bacteria > Spirochaetota > Spirochaetia > DSM-2461 > DSM-2461 > UBA2779. Next base: position 498,206 of record CAXXIA010000001.1, read on the forward strand.
CCGAGGAGGTCTTTGAGGACAAAGGCGTTCGTCCGGAGCAGATGATAGATTATCTGGCACTGATCGGTGATGCCTCGGACAATATTCCCGGGGTGGCGGGCATCGGGCCGAAGACGGCCTCCGCGCTTCTGGCCGAATGGGGTGATTTGGACGGCCTGTATGCGAATCTGGACTCGGCGGCCAAGGGCGCGCGGCTGGAGAAGCTCCGCGGCGGCAAGGAGACGGCCTATTTCAGCCGGGAGTTGGTCACCATCAAGACCGATCTGGATGTGAAGAAGGCCTTGGCCGCAGCTGGGGGGAGCTTTGCAGGCGCAGGCGGCGATTATTATGCCGCCGCACAGTTGTTTCGAGAAAAGGATATGAAGAGCCTGGCCGCCGAGGCGGAGGCTTTCGCCGTGAAGGCCGGCGGCCGCGGCACAGCTGCTGATGAGGCGGCGGATAAACGCGGCGGCATGGATTCCGGCGATGGGGCCGGGGGAAGCGCCGGTGGCGGAAGAACCGCCGGGGCCGATGAGAGCCGGGGAGTTCCGGCGGAATCAGGGGCGGCCGGTATCGGAAGAGCCGCCTCAGATGAGAGTGGAGAGGCAATCTCTGCGGCGGCTTCGGGGGTCACCTATAAAGCCCTTTTGAAGAAAGACGATCTGGAAGAGTGGGGAGCGAACATCAGAGAGGCCGGAGCGGTGGCGCTGGATACCGAAACCACGAGTCTGGATGCGATGCGGGCCGATCTGGTGGGGATTTCGCTGTCGGTGAAGGCGGGGGAGGCGGCCTGGATTCCGGTAAAGAGACCCGACGGGCCGTGTCTGGAGGCTCAAATCGTTCTCGAATGGCTGGCGGATCTGCTCGGCGGCGGGGATGTTCGGATTATCGGGCAGAATTTTAAATACGATTACAAGGTTTTAAGGCGTGCCGGGTGCGCGGTTCCTCCGGCGTGGTTCGATACGATGATCGCGGCCTGGATGATCGATGCTTCCTCGCCTGTGGGCATGGATGCTCTGGCCGAGCGGTATTTGGGCCTGAAAACGGTGAAATTCAAGGATGTGGTGTCCAAGGGCGGAACCTTCGCCGATGTGCCTTTGGATGATGCGGTGCGCTATGCGGCCGAGGACGCGGATATCACTTGGAGGCTCTTTGAGGTTCTCTCACCGATGCTGGAACAGGATAAGGCGCGCCTGGCCCTTTTCAGAGGAATGGAAATGCCCCTGCTGCCGGTTCTGGCGGGCATGGAGATGGAAGGAATCGGCCTGGATATCTTCGAGCTTGAGGCCTACGGCGAAGAGCTGGGCCGGGGAATCCGTAACGTGGAGAAGGAGATTTACGAACTCTGCGGAAAGGAATTCAATATCGCCTCTCCCAAGCAGCTCCAGCAGATTCTTTTTGAAGAGCGGGGCCTTACTCCCGGGAAGAAAACGAAGACGGGTTTTTCCACGGACAATACGGTTTTATCCGATTTGGCCGGGGAAGATCCGGTGCCCGAGAAGGTTTTGGTGTACCGCTCCTTAACCAAGCTCAAGTCCACCTATGTGGATGTGCTGCCCACCTTGGTGCATCCGCAGGACGGGCGGGTTCATACGAGTTTCCTCCAGACCGGCGCGGCGACCGGGCGGCTTGCCAGCAACAATCCGAATCTGCAGAACATTCCGGTTCGCGATGAGAACGGCCGGCGGATTCGCGCGGCGTTTAAGGCCCGGCCGGGATGTCTTTTCGTTTCGGCCGATTATTCGCAAGTGGAGCTGGTGGTTCTGGCCCATATGTCCGGGGACCAGGCGCTTTCGGCGGCCTTCCGGGATGGCGTGGACGTACATGCCCGAACGGCGGGGCTGCTCTTCGGGGTGGGCGACGGTGATGTAACGGGCGCCCAGCGGCGCATGGCCAAGGCCGTGAATTTCGGGGTGATGTACGGGATGAGCGCGTTCCGTCTGTCCAATGAGCTCGGGATTCCGCGCAAGGAGGCCAAGCATTTCATCGACGCTTATTTCACCACGTATTCGGCGATTCGCTCTTTCGTGGAATCGGCGGTGGCGGAAGCTGAAGAGGCGGGCGGGGTGCGCACCCTTTACGGCCGATTCCGGCCACTTCCGGGAATCAACAGCCGCAACCGGGTGGAAAAGGCGGCGGCCGAGCGTGCCGCGGTGAACTCGCGGATTCAAGGAACGGCGGCGGATATTATGAAGGCGGCGATGATTGATGTGGCTTCGGGGCTGGAGGCGCGTTACCCTGCGGCGAAGATGCTGCTGCAGGTGCATGACGAGCTGCTTCTGGAGGTGCCTGAGGGCGAGGCGGAAGCGGTGGCCTCATTCCTGAAGGAAACCATGGAAGGGGCGGTGGAACTTTCGGTGCCGCTTCGGGTGGGTGTGGAGATTGCTCCCTCGTGGGGGGATTTGCATTAATTTTTTGGGGGGTGATCCCCGAAGCCGGGCGGGGAATGCCTGATGTTGGTTTTCGAATGGGCCATTGTCGAAACAAGGCCGAGCCAACGTCTTCACGGAGGACTGCATGCTGATCGGAATCGCCGGGAAGACCGGCGCGGGAAAAAACCATATCGCTTCCTTATTGGAAAAAAGAGGCTGGCGTGTTCTTGATTTGGATTCGGTAGCTCATAAATCCTTGAATGTTCTTGCCGAGGATATCGAATCAACCTTTGGCCCGGGGCTGCTGAAAAACGGCGTTATCGACAGACGGCAGCTCGGCGGCATTGTGTTTGCCCAGAGCGCCGCTTTGATGAAGCTTGAGGAGATAACGTATCCCTGGATTGAGGAAGAAACCCGGAAATGGATCGCCGAAGATCCCCAAAAGCCGGCGGCGATTCATGCCATCAATCTTCATAAAACGCATCTGGCCAAAACGATGAAAGCGCTGATATGGGTTTGGGCGCCGATTTGGGTCAGAAAGCGGCGTGTCATGAAGCGCGATAAACGCTCGTGGAACGATCTTAAGGGACGATTTAAGGCTCAAAAGAGACTCAGTCCTAAGTTATTTTCGTCATGCGCCGAAATCTATAGTGTGAGGAATTCGAAAAACAAGGCGGCCTTGGAGAGGCGGCTTGATCGAATCCTCGATCGTCTGCAGCCCCGATAATCGGGCGGATCGCCGAAAGCCGTAAGTAAAACGGCCTTAAGCGATGAGGCGGACGGTCATAACGGGAGGAACACACAATGAGCGCCGAATCCACGCGCAATCCCGGATTGATCGCAATCCTTACCATACTCGGAATTCTGGCCGTCGCCTTTGCCGCCGGACTTTTACTGTTTCAAGAGAAAGGAGGCGAGGCCGAAGGCCCGGGGATTGCTCTTTCCTCACGGCAGCCGGCCGCTCAGAGCGATGAATTCGATCCCATAAGCTGGGCCCGGGAAGATGCCGCTTATCCTCCTTTGCTTGAAGATGAAGGTGAGGATGGTGAGTATGTCGCCGACTATACCGGTGAAAATCCCATCCCGGCGGAAAAGCCGCAAGAGATTCCCGAACCGGTTGTAACGAAACAGCCGGCCGCCGTCGCCGCTCCGCCCGCGCCTCCCAAAGAACCTCAGTACCGAGAAGTCCGTGAAAACGCCTATTGGGTGCAGGTTTTCTCATCCGACAGCGTGGGACGCGCCGAGGCTATTCGGGATGAGTTGTCTTCCGAAGGATTCCCTTCTTCCGTACAAACGAAAAACGTGGATGGGAAAACCTGGTACCGCGTTCGGATCGGAGCCTTCGACGGTGAAAGTGAAGCCGAGCATTACGCTGAAAAAATCCGTAAAATCGCCGGTTACGAATCGAGCTATGTGGTTGTGGCGCCCGTAACCAAGCGGATTCCCATAGACGACTGAAACTCATCGGTGAATCCGGCCTCTGAAAACCGGATGACTCGCGGGTTTGAGATCCTGTTTGAACTTCCCGTTTGAGGGAAAAATCCCTCACGGGTTTTGGATTCGCCGTATCTTCCGTAACAGTTACTGAAATCTTTTTCGATTGTTCAGCAGCAATAAATTCTTAATTTCAGCGGTATTCCGCGCTTCCAGCCATTCCCTCTGGAAGTCTTTCTGGCTGACCAGCGTGGCGATGGAGGCAATTGTCTTCAGATGAAGATCCCGTTTTTCCTTCGTTCCGCCCAAAAGAAAAACGGCCTTAACATTATTTTCCTCGGAAGAAAATTCCAGCCCCTCTTTGCATCGGATAATTTTCAGAAACAGAATATTTTCTCCGTCGACAACGATATGAGGAATGGCCAGAAATTCTGAGATAACCGTACTGATTTCATCCTGCCTCTGTTGATAACGCCGGATGATTTCTTCCGGAGCCATTCCCGTTTCTTCGGCGATATCGTCCGCCGCGGCTGTCAGCATCTTCTCGAAAGACATCTTTTTGGGCAGATCCGTAATTCGGGAAGTTTTAATCAGCTCGTCGAAACCGTCCTGTTCAATGTTGTCCCGATGGATGACAATTTCCCTCAGTTCGTCTTCCAGAAGATCCCGCGTTAAGCGCTTATCGGCAATTCGTTTGAGAAGATGGAGCAGAGCGGACTCGCCTCTGGGCTGCTTTCTCCCATAGAAAAAATAGATGCAGAAGCTGAGAAAAAGAAAGGCAAGACTGATTTCCATGGCGTTCGAACCCATATCGACGATGAAAAAGGTGAAAACGGCGATACTGAACAACTGAAGCCAGGGGTAGAGCGGCGCTTTAAAGCTGGGTCTGTAATTGGAAAGTCTGCTTTCCCTGAACATGATGACGGAAATGTTGGTTAAAACGTAGGACGTTAAAATAACGGTGGAAGCGGCTTTTACCAAAATTTCCAGCGGCAGAAGCAGAGAAAGGTAAATGAGAATACCCGTGATAAAGATCGCGACCGCGGGAGTTTCTCTTTTTTTATGAACGGCGGCTATCTTGCGGGGAAGCAGATTATCGCGGCTGAGCGCCAGAGGATAACGGGACGCGGCCATCAGACCGGCATTGGCGGTGGTGATGAAGGCAAGCAGAGAAGCACAAATAATCAAATAATATCCGGGATTCCCTATCAGCAGACGAGCGGAATCGGCGACGGGAGTTAGGGATTCGGCAAAGAATTCGGGACTGAGCGTTCCGACCAGGATATAGACGATAAGCGTATAGAGGGCGGTTACGATCGTAATGGAAGAAATCATCCCTAAGGGAATATTTCTTTTGGGATTGATAACTTCCTCGGATACATTGGCAACCTTCAAAAGACCGCCGAACGAGATGAAAATAAATCCCGATGTGGCGGCGACTTCATTGATTCCCGATTTCATGAAGGGTGTGAAATTCGTAGGGTTGATTTTGGGAAATCCAACGATGATATATCCCAGCATAATCAGAAGTAAGCCGGCCACCATAATAATCTGAAAAACAGCCGCTTCCTTCACGCCGCGGATATTCATCAAGATGAAGAGCAGGCAAAGAAACAGAGAAGAAATCGCAATCGGAATCCGTGTAAAGAGGAAGAGAACTTCCGATATACCGAATATGGCGAAAGCGCTTTTCAGAGACAGGGCAAACCATCCCAGAAATCCGGATAGAGTTCCCAGCATCGGACCGAATGCTCGGTTAATAAAATAGTAATCGCCTCCGGCTTTCGGCATGGCTGTAGAGAGTTCGATAACACTCATAACTCCCAAAAGGGCCAGTATCCCGGCAAGAAAATACGATACGACGACCGCGGGGCCCGTTTTCGCGTAAGCCATTCCGGGAAGAATGAAAATTCCGGAACTGATCATCGCTCCCGTCGCCAGGCCGAACACTCCCCAGAAAGAAATTCCTTTGTTAAGGCTCACCTCTTTATCCCTCTTCCGATAGGCACTTCACTATAGTTGATAATGCTGGTTCCCACCACTTTTTCATGATTCGGAACATGCATTTTCCTCGAAGTTGCAAAGAGCGGTGTTAACGGATTTTTTTCGGCCGAAATCGTTTCGATTCCGTTTACGATTCACCTCCGAAAAACCTTCGGCTGTGTTAGAATAAAGACGGGGGATTCATGAAACCGTTTTTTCATGAACGGATGATTTATTCGCTGTCGGCCCATCGTATTCGAATAGTTACGGTCCTTTTTTCAATCTTAATCTCTTTTTTTATGAGTGTTCCGCCGCTCTCGGCGGAATCGAATGCCCCTCCCGAGCTGGTGCTCCAGACCGGACACGGCAATATTTCGGGAATTACCGCGGATATCACTCCTAACGGTATGACGGTCGTATCGGCCGGAGACGACCGCAGGATGATTGTTTGGGACGTGCGGACCGGAAAGAAAATACGAAGCTTCGAATTGGGCTATGAAGCGGAACGTCTTTTTACATTACCCGACGGCGAAACCGTCATTCTCATCGGGAATAACGCCGATGTCGAAGAGGGTGTATTTGAGGATGACATCCTTGAGATTCGAAAGATAGCCGACGGAGAAGTTCAGTGGCGCTACAGTGCGATTTACCTTGATGATTTATCTCTTTCGCAAGACAGAACCTTCGCGGCCGCATGCAATGGCGGCGATTTATATCTGGTGGATTTATTATTAAAAAAATTGATGAGCTTCAGCATTGAAGATCTGGAGCGGGGAGGTCTTGCGGAGGCCGGTATCATCAATTTTACGGCTGTTTCTCCTGATAAAACCCAAGTTGCCCTCGGAAATAACGAGGGCTTCCTGATGATCTGGGACATTGCCGAACAAACCTTTATCGATATCGTGCAAATTTGTCCCGAGGGACTGAATCAAGCCGTTTTTTCACCGGACGGCCGGAGCATTTTCGTCGCGGGAGGCGACGGAACGATACGGCAATGGGATTGGAAAAATCATCGGATTCTCAAAGAATTCCAGGGTGTTGACGACACGACGATATTGGCGAACGATATCGACGTTTCCGATAACGGAAATCTCCTCATCTGTGCCGATGATGATGATCAAAATGTATTGCTCTGGGATGTAAAAGCGGGAACGCTTTTAAAGACTCTCATTGGTCACGATATCTACCTCAAGCATCTGCTTTTCTATAACGGAGGACGGAGAATCCTTTCAACGGGGGATGACGGAGCCATTTGTCTTTGGGATGCCTCCGACGGGAAGAATCTTGCCGTATTGGGAGGCGTGTCAAAAAGTCTTGATGAGGCTGTTATTTCGCCGAATGGCGAGTTCTTTGCCACGGCCGATAACCAAAGAATCTTTTTTAGGGATGCGAAAACGGGGAAACTGATTCAAACAATCTACGCCTCTGTTCCCCAGCTTTTATTCCTCTCGGACAACGGGAGAGTGGTGGCTTATCTCAAGGGATTTCAGTACATCACGTTTTGGGACATTAAAAACAGAAAGGAAATTTTGAGTTTGAATCCATGGGCACCCAACTCCTATGGTCCTCTCATCTATCAAGCCGATTTCGATTTGGAAGCCGGACATGCTTTCTTTTCAGACGGGGACAACCGAATCCATTACTACGACTGCAATACCGAAAAAATCCTTTGGTCCGTGAATGCGCATGAGGAAACAATTCGAGATGTTGCTTTTTCACCTGACGGCCGATATGTCATATCCTCCGGAAATGACGGCTATATCCGTTTTTGGGAAAGAGATAACGGAAGATTGAGCAAAGAATTTTTCTATGATGAAAATTCAATAGTTTCATTTCGGATTACACCCGATGGGAAAAAACTTGTCGCGGTCAGTACGTGCCGGGGATTTCCTGTTTGGAACATGGAAACCGGAGAGCTGGTTTATCGCGGAGATTTGCCCAATAACGGTGAGAGCATCATTCTTTCTCCTAACGGAGAAACGGCTTATACGGGCGGAGACGATGGTGTAATCTGTGCTGTCGATCTTGAAACGGGAAGGGTCCTGAATCGATTCCCCGGTCATTCGGGCATTGTGGATGCTCTTGCCGTCTTTCCCGGCGGCACGCATATTCTATCGGCGGGGCAGGACGGCACCACCCGTATCCGGAACACCCAAACCGGCGAATTCGCTTCCTATTTCGTGGGAAAAGACGGTGAGTGGCTGGCCTACACCGAAGACGGCTACTGGGATTCTTCTCCCAACGGAGGGGAACTGGTGGCCATGGTTCGGGGGAATGATGTTTGGAACATCGATCAGTTCGCCGTACGGACGAACAGGCCGGATAAAATCGTATCCCGGCTTCCAAATCCCGACACGGACCTTATGAATCATTATTTTTTGATGCACAAGAAGCGTTTGCGCCGCATGGGACTCACCGAAGAGGAGTTGGATGAAAACTACCATGTGCCTTCGGCGGAGATTCGGGATGCCGGCCGAGAAGGGAAGTTCCTCCGTTTGGAACTCTCATTTTCGGACGACTTTTACAATCTTACATCTTACAACGTTTATGTTAACGATGTTCCCCTCTACGACGGCGGAAATCCACTGAAGGGACGCCGAGCGGTCCGAAGCGAAACGGTGGAACTGAATTCGGGGCGGAACAAAGTGGAAGTTTCCTGTATGAATGCGCAAGGAACCGAATCTTTCCGGGATTATGTCGTTGAGGATTACGACCAAAAGGTTTCCGGCAACCTCTATTACATCGGTTTCGGTGTTTCTCATTACAAGGACGAACAGCTGAATCTCGGCTATGCTCATCAAGACGCACTTGATTTAGCCGTCCTATTCAACGGCATGGCGGGGGTGCATTTCGAGCATGCTTATGCGTACTACCTTATCGATGAAAAAGTTTCCGCCGAGTATATTTCAAGAGTCAAAGAGGTGCTTCGGGACGCCACGGTGGATGATACGGTCGTTCTGTTCATTGCCGGACACGGTGTTTATGAGCAGGGAGATGATCCTGTTTATTATTATGTAACCTATGAAACCGATCTGGATGATTTGGCCGCAACCGCGGCGAACTTTGAGATGATCGAGGATATCCTTCGAGGCATCGCTCCCAGAAAGAAACTTTTTCTGATGGATACCTGCGAATCGGGTGAGATTGACGAAGAAGAATGGGAAGTGTCGGCCGTCCTGACCGACAGCCGGGGTATTCGGGCTCGTTCCATTGATGAGAATCGCGGACTCGGGCGCAGCGAAGGAAGATCTTTCCATTCCCCGCGGCCCTTTTTGAACAACAAAGACAGCTACATATACAACGATTTGCTTCGGCGTTCGGGCGCCATCGTGTTTTCTTCCTGTCGGGGGCATGAATTTTCGTATGAGGATGAATCAATCCAAAACGGATATTTCACGGAGTATATCATCAGCTGCATGCTGGACCGCGAGGCCGATGTGAACGGAGATAACATGATTTCCATCGACGAGATGCGTTCCTATGTGCCGAAAGCCGTTTCGGCAGATACCGACGGTTTGCAGAATCCCACAGTGGATAGGGATAATATCTACCAGGATTTCGGCTTCTCGCTAATGAAAAGAAGGGAACCGTAAAGACTGTTCGTTCACCCCAAGGCTGAAATCGCCCAAGCCTCGGCAGACTGTTTGAACAAGGCCTTTTCCCATGCACCGCAAGTCCTCTCGGGAATCTTTAAAAAACATGCTTCGGAATCGGATGCCGTACATCTTTCAGATTTTCTTATTTTCCCCGTCGAATTGGTTCTTAACGCGGTAGTCCACGGGATTGTTGTAGACCGTTGAAAAAGGCGGAACGGAATTGGTAATCCACACATTCCCGCCGATTATGGAACCCCTGCCGATAACGGTTTTCCCGCCGAGAATGGTGGCTCCGGCATAGATGGTAACATCATCTTCTATGGTCGGATGCCGCTTTTCGTCCGCTTGTTCTTTTACCACGCTCAGCGCTCCGATGGTGACTCCCTGGTAGAGCTTAACGTTGCGTCCGATAACCGCCGTTTCCCCGATAACAACCCCGGTCGCATGATCGATGAAAAAAGCCTCGCCGATACTCGCGCCGGGGTGAATATCGATACCCGTTATCTTATGGATATGTTCGCTCATCATTCGCGGGATGAGCGGTACGCCGCGGAGATACAGTTCGTGGGCGATGCGATGGCAGGCGATGGCCAAAAGGCCGGGGTAGGAAAGGATGACTTCATCACGGCTTTTGGCCGCCGGATCGCCGGCGAAGGCGGCATCCACATCGTCCATGGCCCGGCGGCGCAGTTCGGGAATGCATTCCAGAAGATCCAAGGCAATGGATTCGGCCTCTTCACGGCAGGAACCGCTTTCGGCTTCACAGCCCTTTATACGGGTGCCGTATTCCAGACTCTTGGCGATTTCAACGGTTAAATCCCTAACCAAACGGCGGGTTTTGGCGCCGATTGTGAAGGCGATTAAATCATCGTCGAGCTGTTCTTCCGATTGGAATCCGGGGAAAATCAGCGATTCCAATGTTTCCAGAATGTCGATAACGCCTTTTCTTGAAGGCAGATTCGGACCTCTGAGATGATTGATTCCTCCAAGTTCGTCATAGGAGGCGATCACGGCATCACCGATTTTCGCGATACGCGTTTCCAGACTTTCACTCATGCTTACAAATTAACCCGGAAATCTTATGTGTTGAATAGGTTCGATGAGCAAACCCGTTGAGATTGCATGCGAAACGACCTGTTCCCTGCGGCGTTAATCCCGAGTATGTTTAAGCATGAACTTTTCACGCCCGTCGGCCCATGGCAATTCCGAATCGAGGCCTCCGGCTTTTCGGTCGGCCGGGCCTCCCGTTATCGTTGAGAGCGGAACCGGCATGTTCTGCCGGCCTGATTGTGCGCAGCTCTCCGAAAAAGACTGCGGGCGAAAAGCCTTCAGTTCAGCCAAAGAGGCCCTGGAATGGGGCTTCAATCCCTGTCCCGACTGCAGGCCCATGGATGCCGCCGCGGTTTCAGGCGCCGCCGAGTCCGCGTACGGAACGGACGGTGAGGACGGTGAATATTCCGATGCGGCGGATCGCACCGGCACCGCCGTGAATCCTCACTCGGCCCTTATCGCGCTTATGGACGATATCGCATCGGATCCGCTGTTTCGAATTGGAAAGAGCGGTCTGCGGGAACGGGGAATTATGCCGGATTACATCGATCGTCTTTACGGCGATGCGTTCGGAGTGGATTTCCAGGGTTTTTTGCGCATGAGGCGGCTGAATACGCGATTCGGAGCCGTTCTCTATTCGCCTGAAAACGGCTCCGAAAGCGACGGATTGAGCCGGAGCCGCTATGGCGATGGAAATACGGGAGCATCCTTTCTCTCGACTCGCGGCTCTGCTGATTCGGACGCCGCCGATGCCGATTTCAGAACCGTGAATCGGCTGAAAACGCCTCTGGGTCCCGTTATGGTCGCGGCATCATCCAAAGGAATCTGCATGCTCGAATTTGCCGAAAGGCGAACGATGGAAAAACGGATAGAGGCGATGGAAAAGGAATCCGGGGTGAGCTTCAAAACGGGGATAAGTCCTTTCTTCGCTCCATTGGCGGAAGAACTCAATGCCTACTTCAAGCGGGAATTAAAAGAATTTTCCGTGCCTCTCGATATCGGAGGAACGGATTTTCAAGTCGGAGTCTGGGAGGAATTGAGGCGCATTCGGTGGGGGGAGACGAGAACCTATGCCCGGCAGGCCGAGGCCTTGGGAAATCCAAAGGCCGTCCGAGCAATCGCCCGAGCCGACGGTGAGAATCCCATCGGTATTCTTATTCCCTGTCACAGGGTTATCGGGTCGGACGGTTCCTTGACCGGTTTCAGCGGCGGCCTTTGGCGCAAGGAGTTTCTGCTGCGATTGGAATCGGATCAGGGAGATCTTTTCGAATGAGAAGAATGAATCGAAGCGCCGGGAACCAGCGCGGTGCGGATAAGAGCGCCGGAGAACACGGAGGGAACATATACGGCGGAAAAAATCGCGGCGGCAAATCGGGTGAAGTTGTTCTTGCGTTCACCGAGGATGAACTGCGCGCGATTCAATCCGATCCCCGGCCGCCTTTTCGGATTACCGCTCACTGGCTTTCGCTTCTCGACGGCACCCCGGAAGATCCGCTGCGCCGTCAGGCTCTGCCTTCGACGTTCGAAGAGAGGAACATGCCCGGAGAGCGGCCCGATCCTTTGGGCGAGGGTGATTATTCTCCACTGCCCCGCCTTATCCGTCGCTACGCAGACAGAGTGTTGGTTGTAACGACGGGCCGATGCGCGCTTTATTGCCGCCATTGTTTCCGGCGACGGCTTTCCGGAGATGATTCGGGAGATATAAGCGGAAAAGAGGCGGCGGACATCGCTTCCTGGCTTTCCGGGCATCGGGAAGTCAAAGAGCTTCTGCTTTCCGGCGGAGATCCGCTGATGCTCGGTGAGAGAAGATTATTGGATCTTATCGATACGTTCAGAGAGGCGCGGCCGGATATCGTTATCCGGCTGGGAACGCGGATACCCGTGGTGGAGCCGTCTCGGATTACGCGGAATACGGCCGCGGCGCTCGGCAGGCGAAGACCTCTCTGGGTTGTTATTCAGGCGAATCATCCGCGGGAGCTGGACCCGGAATGTCTGAAGGCTCTGGACCGCCTGCAGCGGCGGGGTTTGCCGGTGGTGAATCAGGCTGTGCTGCTTCGCGGCGTGAACGATGATGTGAATGTTCTGGAGGAACTTTCCCGGAAACTGGTCGCGGCCGGAGTGAAGCCGTATTATTTGTTTCAGGGTGATGCGGCCGAGGGGACCGGGCATTTCAGGCTGCCCCTGGAAGAGGCGCGGAATCTGGCGGACAATCTTCGTTCTCGGCTCAGCGGCCTTGCCATGCCCTCGTTTGCCGTTGATATTCCGGGAGGCGGAGGTAAGGTCCCTCTGGCGCCCGATTATGTTTTGGGACGGGAAGAGGCCGGCTGGCGTCTTCGCACGCCCGACGGAACCGAGGGGATTTATCCCGATCCTCCGGAAGAATGAGGACTGAAATGGAAAAAGATCATGGAAAACATCATGCGGATGCACCGCATTTGCTTTGGGAAACTATGGGAGAGGAAATTCTTTACGACGCGAAGATTTTCCGGCTTCGTTCGGTGCTCAGGAAATCTTCCGACGGTCGGATTGCGCCGTTTGTTTCTTTGGACACGCCCAACTGGGTAACCGTTATCCCCGAGCTTTCGGGATCCGTCGGGCCTGCCGCCGCAACAGCCGCCGCTCCAACAGCCGCCGCTCCGCGCTTTCTCATGGTTCGGCAGTTCCGTCACGGATCGGAACAAATCGGTCTGGAATTCCCCGCCGGAATCATCGATGAGGGCGAAACACCCCGAGAGGCCGCGGCGCGGGAGCTGTTGGAGGAAACAGGGTATAAAGCGGGCGAACTCACGGAAATAGGCGCGGTGAATCCCAATCCGGCCTTCATGAACAATACAAGCTATACCTACCTGGCGAGAAATCTTGAGAAAGTCTCCGGTCAGGAATTGGATGAAAACGAGATTCTGGATTTTCACGCAGTTGATGTGGAAGAAATCCGCCGTGATATCGGAACCGGCGTTTATGCCAGTGCCATTACGGTTCAGGCCTGGTATTTCTATTTAAAGGCGGTCGGCTGTGTCTGATAAAATGACCATGCGGCACAGAATCATGTCCGTCGAGCGTGAGATTCGCATTAAAGCCTATGAGATTGACGCCATGGGCGTGGTCAGCAACATTGTTTATGTGAAGTGGTTCGAGGACATGCGTCATGATTTCCTGGACGCTTATTATCCGTACGATGAAATGATGAAACTCAATTTTTCTCCGATACTGATGAATACCGACATTCATTATCGTATTCCGCTGACCATCCATGACAAGCCCCGAGGCTTCTGCTGGGTGAGGAAGATGGGACGCGTGAAATGGGAATTTGAATTCGAGATCGGTTCGGATAAAGGAATCCATTGCACCGGTACGCAGATCGGCGGATTCTACGATATTGATGCGGGAAGGCCCGTCCCGATTCCCGAGAGACTTCAAGAGATTTATCGGGAAGAGGGCTGAAGAACTCCCCTAAAAGGTGCCTTGAATCATTGTATACATCTTAGAAGCCGGCGGAACGACCGGTTTTAGAACTCCATTCGTGAGTACGCGGATGATGTCCGCCGGTCTCGTCCTATCTCCATGAAGCGCATGATGTATTGGACCGGAAAAAAAGAGTCCGATTGGCCCTGTGGCCGCTTATGAATTAAGCTTATCTTATGGGCCAATAGGAGGCCGTACCATGTGGTTAAGGCGAAAAAGCGATAAGCCCAAGGATGTATTCCCATTCGTTATTGAAGAGCCCGAAGAATGGAAGTTTTGGATGATTCTTTGGATGATGAGAATCTGATGAATGCGAACGGCCTCGTGTTGGATAGAAATTCGTCTCAGCCTCTTTTTCTGCAGCTGACCGTCGCGCTTCGGAAGGCCGTTACGGGAGAATTGTATTCACCGGGTGATCGTTTGCCCCCGAGTCGTCTTATGGCTTTGAACCTCGGTGTTTCGAGGAACCTTGTTACGGCGGTATACGATCAGCTGGCCGCCGAGGGCTATCTCAGCGGTAAGGTCGGCCGGGGGACTTTTGTTACTCCGGAGGCCGGCCGGGTGAAACAGAGACCGGTTACCTTTGGAAAAAATCCGCGCGGGCGAAGCGGAGGTTCTCCCGTCGAGTACGATTTTACTCCGGGGAGACCGGATCTTTCGGCAATCCCCATCGACCGATGGTCCGAATCTCTGAAGGATGCGGTTCGCAATGGAGCCGTTTCGGAGAGAGGCTACGGACCGGCGGAGGGGAGTGATCGGCTTCGGCGGGCCATTTCGGCCCTGCTCTTTCGAGTGCGGGGACTTGAAGTCTCGGCCGATGACATTCTCATTACAGCGGGGACGGCTCAGAGTCTTTTACTCCTCGCGTTATCCGTGGAACGGGGAACCTTTTACTGTGAAAATCCGTGTATCCCTTATGCCCGGGAAGCGTTTAAAGCCGTTTCTCATCGCATCAAACACCTTGATGCGGATACAAAGGGGGCTCTGACGCCGAACCGGAACGCCGGAGGAGTCTGTTATCTCAATCCTAGTCATCAGTTTCCGCGCGGAACCCGCATGAGTCTTGAACGACGGCTTGAATTCATTGATTGGGCGAAAGAGAGCGATTCGATGATTATCGAGGATGATTATGATTCGGAATTTCGCTATGAAGGTTTACCGATTCCTCCCATGGCGGGAATCGGCGGTTCCCGCATTGTGTATTTGGGGACTTTCAGTAAATGTCTTTTCCCGTCTCTTCGCATCGGCTAC
Source organism: Spirochaetia bacterium (assembly GCA_963666985.2). Lineage (GTDB taxonomy): Bacteria > Spirochaetota > Spirochaetia > DSM-2461 > DSM-2461 > UBA2779. The sequence goes on from CAXXIA010000001.1 coordinate 513,333, forward strand.
CTGGTTGCGACCGGGAAGTCGGGTGAAACGATTCGCGCGAAAAAAGATGCTTTTCTGATGCGTGTTCCCGGTGATATACAGCGTGCTTTGGCATTGTTTATGGAACGCGGCTATTTGGATGCGCATATCAAATCCATGAAGACGATTTATCGGAACCGGGCCGATAAAATCCGTGATGAATTAAACCGTCATCTGGGAGGAGGATGGAGCGCCGACGGAACCGAAGGAGGATTTCATTGGTCGGTAACGTTCGATGAAGTTCGATTCGGCCTTGAGTTTTTCGAATCCTGTTCCCGAGCGGGTTTGGCGATAAAGGGTGAGGGACATTATCGGACCGAGGCCGATGTGAGTACCGATCGGCTTGTTCTTGGATTCGGGAATCTTCGTGATGAAAAAATAGAAGCGGGTATCGGCACTCTGTGCCGTCTTGTCGAAGATTGCCGGAAGCGGAGTTTCGGCCGAGCCCCGGTTAAGCCGGAACATGAACAGCGGAATGCTTGAGGGATGAGCGCGAGAAGTACGCTCTTCAAGGCCGCGCCGTTTGTTCAGCGGGATGATTTTGCCAGGATTTCTTCAACGGCTTTCCTGGTGATCATTCCTCCGTGAGCCAAATGGAAGTTTTGAACGCCTGCATCCAAAAGTTTCCGAAGGCTCGCTTTAAGATCATCGACATTATTTGAGAGAAGAGACAGGGCGGGTTTCAGCGGTGGGAATTTCATGATTAAATCGCCGATGATTGCCTCTTTTTCGTCGGTAATGACCGACAGGGATCCTGAGGTGTGTCCCGGAGTGGGAAGAATCTTTGCCGCGACACCGTAGGCGGCAAGGTCCGTTTCTTCGGTTACGGTGATATCGGCTTTGATGGGACGACGGTTCTTTTCCGTGTTTTTCGGAGCGAATCGAGTCATGACGCGCGCCGGCACCGTTCTTGGAATAATCTCTTCCCCCCAGCCTTCTTCCAGGGCCGCGGCTGCGTTCTTATGGCAGAGAACCGGAGCGCCCGTAAGTACCCGAAGGGCGGAAAGCGAACCGACGTGGTCCCAGTGCCCGTGAGTCAGAACGATGAGAGAGACTTCGGAGGGTTTAATGCCGATATCGTTCAGCGCTTTTTCCATTGTGAAGCTATTCCCTTTAGGGCCGCAATCAACGAGAATGGTGCTCCGTCCGACAAGAGCGAAGGCCTTTGCGAAACCTCCGATGAATGTTTGAATGTTTTGAGACATAGTTCTCCTTCCGTAATTGATTGTATATAAAACAAGAGTTCATGCGGGAGTCTTTTTGTTAAAAAGAAAACAGAATAGCCTGTTTTCAGGATGCAATTTATGAAAGAGAAGAAAACCCTTTGGAAAATAGCATTGCCTCTTTTGATGAACATGCTGATTTCTCAAGTGCAGCTTATTATCGACCGCTCCTTTCTCGGAAAATTGGATGTTGATTACATGAGCGCTTTGGGAAATGTCACGGCGCCGTTCTGGACGACGATGTCGGTTATTTGGGCGCTCACCACAGGTGCCACGGTTTTAATGAGTCAGGCAATCGGCGCAGGACGGGAAGAAAGTGTTGAAGGTTTGGGACACTGTGTTTTGAAATTCAACAGCATTATTTCCTTTTTCGTCATGGTGATGTGGCTTTTTCTGGGGAAAAAGATTTTTCAAGCCATGGGTGTAACCGGAGTCGTTCTTGATTATGCCGTGGCTTATCTCATGCTGATGCTGCCCATGGTGCTTCTGACCGGACCTCTTTCCGGCGGAGTCGCCATACTCCAGGCTTATGGAACGACGCATCCGGTGATGATCTCCGGAATTGTCCGCTCAGGATTGAACATTATTCTTGATTGGATTCTTATCTTCGGGCATTTGGGAATGCCGAAGATGGGAATCCAGGGAGCGGCGCTGGCAACGACCATAGCGGAAATTATCGGTACGATTGTTTTATTCGCCATGATTTTAAAGCCGGGAGTCATCCCGTTTCGAATAACGTGGAAAAAAACCCTGAAAGCACCGCTCAGTCTTTACGGAAAGGTTTCCGGAAAGGGGATGCCTTCGGCCGGAGAAGAACTTCTCTGGAATATGGGGAATATCGGTCTTATAAGGCTGCTGAACACCATCAGCATGACGGCGGCGGGAATCTATACAATGATATTCAGTATAGAGATTCTTCCGGCTCTGCTGTTTTCGGCCATAGGTCAGGGGGTTCTCACTTTGGCCGGTCATCGTACCGGTGAGGGGGATGTGAAGGGTGCGATCCGGATCGGTCTCCGCGGACTTCGCGACAGCGTGATCATCGCCGTGGCCGTATTTCTCGTTTTTCTATTCTTTCCCCGTTTCCTTTTGGGGATTTTCACGACGGACCCAATTGTCATTGATCAATCGGTTCCTCTTTTGCTTGTTGCGGGCGCCATGTTTTTTCCCCGATCGGCCAATATTGTGATGGGGCACGGAATCCGGGGCTACGGCGATACGAAATGGATGATGATGACGCAAATCTTCGGTACGGTTTACATCATCAGCTGCGGAGCGTTTCTGCTTTTTGTTCTTGATTTGGGAATTATGAGTGTGTACCTGGCTTTGATTTCCGATGAAACCCTCAGGGCGATTATCAACGCTTTCCGGTTTTTTAAAGGACCCCGGATCGGTGTCGATTTTCCTCAGCCCGAACCGGAAGAGGTGCCGGTGATTCCTCCGGATCTTCCGCCGATTTTGTAGAGCATATGAAGTCGGCCGAAAAGCCGGATTCGCCGCAGCCTTATAAAGAGCGGCCGCAAGCCGAGAAGAACCAAAAGAATCGATTGAGAGCAAGATCGTTCGGTTCCTCTGGGCTTCGGGCCGATAAGGCAGGCCCCGATGATCTTTTAAAATCCGGATAAGGCAATATCCGTCGAGACTTCCATCATCGTCCGCATCAGAATCCAGATGTAACTGAAGATATGGAGGAATCGGATGGCTCGTGAATGGAAAAGGGAATTGGTCTCCATCGGGACGGTCGTGAAAGACGGTGAGGTTCGGAAGATCGTACTTGATAAGGGGTACGGTCCGGGTTTGAAGGAATTAAGCGGTTTCAGTCACATTTTCGTTTTATGGTGGGCCGACCGCTATGAGGAACATCGATTTAAGGTCGAGATGCTCATGGATCTGCCGTATGCTTCCGGAGTCAGCGGCGGACTTTTTGCTACCAGATCGCCGGTTCGCCCCAATCCCATCGGTGTAAACACGGCGAAAATCCGGTCGGTGGATATCGAACGGGGCGAAATCAGGGTTGATGAAATCGATGCTTTTAACGGTACAAAGGTTTTGGATATCAAGCCATACTATGGATGCATCGATAGGGTGGAAGATTATCATCAGCCCGAATGGGTTCCGGAGGATTGGGGAGAGTGGTATGTTCCCATTCCGGAAATGACTTACGAGTAGGAGTCTCTCTAAAAATGCGCCTTTGGTTCGAACACAGGGTCGTAGCGGAGCGAAGAGAGGAAGACTCCCGGCAATACTCTGTTCGGCGGTGCTCGAAATGCTTATGGAACGCAGCGGCACTCCGCTTTTCGCGCTCCTGCGGTCTTGTATTCGGACCCAATTCGCTCTTTTCTTAAAAAGAGACTCAGGTAGGCGGATTTTATGGATGCGCGAATCGCGGACGGAATCGATTTTTTTCTGGTTGGATTGTCCTTTTTCGGAGATCCTTTCTCCGGAAACGCAGGGTGGACCGAAGAAAATGAGATAGGCCGGCTGTGGTCGCGCTTCATGCGCCATCGGGAAGAATGCGCGGGTGAGTTTCCGCCTGCCTCCGAAGTTCGTCCGCCGGGATATTCCGGAGAATCGGATTTTTTAATGTTCGAAGCGCATATCATGGATTCCCTAACGGAAAAAACGGGACATTATGAAGTCTTTGCCGGATATCCGGCGGATTCCAAGAACCTTGGCGAAATGTCCCCTCTTTTATGCGCGAAGCATTTCTTTTCGTCTAAAACGGCCTGGTTTACCCTCTCCGGTAATGTCATGGCCGACGAAGATACTTATGCGGCCATGGAAGTCTGGATTGCCGGCCAAGGTTTTGTTCGGGACGGTTCTTGGACCTGTAATGTTTATGACGGGAGATTCAAAGGGATCGAACGGCTGGACGAATCGGTCATCGATGTGTGCATCCCGGTACGCTGATGTCTTCCATGGATGCTGTGGAACGTGTATTCGCCGCATTGGATTCCGTGGAACACCGGCTGACAGAGCCCATTTGTGTCGGAGATATGGCCGCCGCCGCCGGCTGCTCCCTGTTCCATTTTATCCGTCTTTTCAATGCCGTTACTTGGCATTCACCCTACGATTATGCCATGCGGCGGAAAATCGGCGCTTCGGCGGCACGGGTTCTTGGCGGCGCGGAATCCCTTCTGGAGATAGCCTTGGACCTCGGATTCGAGAGTCCCGAGGGTTTTACCCGAGCATTCTGCCGCGTTTTCGGTATCAATCCTTCCGATGCCCGAAGAGAGGGTTTTGTTGATCCGCGGAAAATTCTTCATCTTCCGGACAAATTCATGCTGGATGTTCTCTCCCGCTGCAAAATTGCGGGGAAAACCCGATTTGAGAGCGAATTCGCTCTCAATATTCGAACCGCAGCGGCCCGAGGCCCCGCCGAAGCTCTGGAATCCGCGGCCGGCGGTTTGGGAAATGGGAATTGGATCGGAGTTATTTACGCATCCGAAAACGACGGCGGCATACAGGTCTTTGCCGGTCCCGGCGGTCCGTTCCGACTGAACATTGAGGCCGGTTCGTGGTTCGAGATGGTCCATCGGGGGCCGGTTTCGGATCTGAAAATGATTCCCGGCCTTACGGATTTTGTCTTTTGGACCGCTTTGGGACTTTCCGAACCTCCCGATAAAATCATCATGCATCGTAATAATGCTTCGGAAACGCAAGTTTTCATCAGAGCCGAAGGAGGTTCATAATGGCCGTTATCAGAGACGCCGAAATAAGTGATATCCCCGCCATGGCGGAACTTTTGGAAGAACTCTTCATGAAAGAGGCCGATTTTGTTCCGGACGGACAAAAGCAGGAACACGGATTGGCGTTGCTGCTGGAATCCGATGCCGTCGTCCTCTGCGCCGACTCTTGCGGCGAGCTGGTGGGCATGGCGACGATGCAGTTTTCAGTATCCACCGCCGAAGGAGCGGTCGGCGGCCGGATTGAGGACGTGGTTGTCAAAAGGAATTTTCGCGGCGAGGGGATAGGGAAGCGTTTACTGGAAGAAATGATTTCACGAGCAAAAGCTTCGGGCTGCACTCGATTGCAGCTTGCGGCCGATGAGGAAAATATCCCGGCCCATGGATTCTATCGTCATTTGGGATGGGAAAGAACGAATCTTCGGCTATGGCATTTTTTTACCGAACGATAAACGTTCTGTTTTCATGGACGAAAATGGATCGATTCAGATAGAGAAACAGAGCGTACACCAGGGTTCGGCGTTCCACGTCCTTGCCCATCTGAATCAGTTCCCGAATGGACGAGCGGTCGCTGACCGGCAGAACATTCTGCGCGATGATGGGGCCCTGATCCAAATCCTCATTGGCGAAATGAGCGGTGGCGCCGATAACCTTCACGCCTTTATACCAGGCCTGATGGTAGGGCTTGGCTCCTTTGAACGCAGGCAGAAATCCGTGATGGATGTTGATAACCCGGTTTTCCCAGGCACGGGTAAACTCAGCGGAGAGAATCTGCATGTATCGGGCCATTACGACAAGATCGATTCGGTATTCGCTCAAGATCTTCTGCATTCGATCTTCGGCTTTTTCCTTCCCTTCCGAATAATCGATTTGGTAAAAAGGAATGCCGAATTGTCCTGCCACAGGCTCGTTGATAAGGTGGTTCGATATAATCACGGGGATTTCGCAGTCCAGCTCTCCGTCCCGATACTTCAGCAGCAGTTCCCACAGGCAGTGATTTGTTTTACTGACCAGAATGGCGACACGTTCTTTTTTATTCGTGTTGTACAGGCTCCATTCCATATTGAATTTTTCAGCCGTCGGAGCAAATGCGGCTTCGAATCCCTTGCGGTCGAAAGGGGCCGGAGCGTCGAATATGCCTTTGAGCATGAAAATACCGACATCCGAAGCGGTATGCTGGGTTAAATCCACGACGTTGGCGCCGTTTTCAGCAATGACTTGAGTAACGCAGGCAATGATGCCTTTCTGATCCGGGCAGGAAATCTTTATAATAAATCGGTCCATATCAAACCTCCGAATGTTTTTCCCAGTGCTTATCCTTCACTTTCGCGACAAGAAGACGCATGTTCAATCCCATCATCATCAGCGAGAGGACAAAGCTTCCGGTTACGACCGTCCAGGGATGTCCGCCCAGTGAAATGTTTTTCCAAATCGGAATGTCCATGGTTAAGTTCACGGTCAAAGTGAGAAAAGGAACCAGGAGAATGAAGAAAATCGGCGACCATTGCGTCAGCCAAAGGCCTTTATTGCGCATGAACAGAAGGGCCAGTCCGCCTCCGATGAGAACCGAAAGAAGAATCTCAAGAGGGATGAACCAGAGGGAGACAAAGAGCATTGTGGAAACGCCGCCGCCGCCTTTAAATCGGTACCAGATGGGAAATATATGTCCCAGGACGGCGGCGATACCCATGGAGTAAAGAACTCCGTAATCAAAGGCCTGTTGTCCGTCGAAAAGAAATCGCTGAACGAAAAGGATGGGAATGATCGCTTTGAGTCCGTCGAGAATCATCACGAAAATACCCCAGCCGCGGCCTACGGTGCGCCCCATATTGGATGCTCCGGGATTTTTATTCCCCATGGTTCGTATGTCTTTTCCCGTAACGAGTTTCGTAAAGATGATGGCGAAATTGATACCGCCGATGAGGTATGCGGCAAGAATTACGATCAAGGCTATGAGGATGGTCATGTTCTCTCCTTTCCGTGTTGGGAATCCGTCATTAAGAAAGCGGCGTATTATTGTTCGCGCCGGCGGGGTTGCCCGGATTATTCCAGACTGATGATTAAGGCCGCCTTCGTCTGCCCTCCGAAATGATGCACGATTTCGGCCCCGGGCATGGCTTTACTCAGAACTTGAAGCACGGCTTCGAGATTTCTCGGATCAAATCCGTCGCCATGGTAAACGGCACAGTCGCTGAACTCATCCGTTTCCAGTTTTTTCAGCGCTTCGGATACGGCGAGGGAAGGAGATAACCCTTTTCCGAGGATTTCGTCCGAATGAGTGACGAACCAGTCGTTTTCTTCCAAATCCAATTCGCCGAATCGCGTATCCATGCCGCATTTATAGACGAACAGTCCAACGGCATCATCAATGAAATCCATCATGGATTCCACGTTTTTTACCGCGGATTCTTCTTTGCTGAATCCGTAAGATGCGGTAATTCCCTGAATAACGCTTTTTGTCGGAACGATGGAAAGCGATTTGGAGGAATCGTTTTTTGCGGCAAGAACCGACGGGATGATGTTTGAGTTGTTCGGAAGAACGATGACATGATCTTCTTCTATGTGTTCAAGAGCTTCAAGGATTTCTTCCGGAGAGGGAAGAACGTCTCCGTAAAGAAAGCAGTCCGTTATTTCCAAATCTTCAAAGATGCGTCCGAAACCTTCTCCCGGAATAAAAGAGAGTACGGCGCATTCGCCTTCATCACCGCTGCCGGCCGAAACCAAGCGGGTTTGTTCGTCCATGTCGTCGACTTTCGTCCGTTCGAGGTATCCTGATGTTTTCAGCCGCTCAAAGACGGCTTCCGGTTCGTTCGTATGGATGTGAACTTTCAGCAAATCCTGTTCATCCACAAGGGCGATGCTGTCGCCCATGGAACCGAGCCATTCGGAGAGATCGGCATCTTTAGGCCCTTCGCGGCGAACGATCGCTTCGGTGCAGTAGCGGTAATGCGGGCGTTCTTCGGCACTGTTGGCCGAAGGATCGGGCTGGAAACGATAGTCGGCTTCTTCTTCCTCGACGGGAAGAGATCCGGTAAGTGCGGCGATCATGCCTCGAATAATAAAGAGAAGTCCGAGCGCGCCCGAGTCGATGACTCCGGCGCGCGCCAAGATGGGCAGTTGTTCCGGCGTTTTGAAAAGGGCCGCTGTTCCCGATTCTTCGGCGATTCTCAGAGCCTCAACCACATCATCGCCCGCGTAATCGGCAAGGGTTCGGCTTATCGCGGCGAGAATGCTGATCATGGTTCCTTCGGTCGGCGAGAAAAGGGCGCCGTTGACCGTATAGCTGCCGTTGGCGATGCCGGCCGCAAGATTTCTCGGAGTAAGAAACGCATCCTTCCCAACGGCTTCGAAGAAACCGAAAAAGAATCGAGCCAGGATAAAGCCCGAATTCCCGCGGCTGCAGCGGTTGAGTTCGGCGACGAAATCCCGGCTCATTTCCGAAAGCGTTATTCCCTCGGCTTCTGTGAGATTTTCCACGCCCGCCGCAAGGGAAGATGTCATATTCCCGCCGGTATCTCCGTCGGGAACGGGAAACACATTAAGTCGGTCGAGCAGCTTGCGGTTCAGTTCCAGGTAGTCCAATCCGCCCCGTATGGCCGAGGCGAGCTGATCCGGCGACAGTTGTTTTACCATTATTCATCCATAAGCATGTAGCCGAGTCCGAGATAGTCCGGGCCCGCATGGGGCAAATTGCTGTGGCTGCATCCGTAGAGAACCACGTCGACATCGCCTTCAAGCTTTTCAATTTCGAATTTGAGTTCTTGGGCTTCTTCTTGGTGAGGACCGTGAACGCTGATCAGCGCCTTCAAAGGTGCGTTCGGCCATAATTCGCGGTCCTGTTCGATGAAATCGATGAATCTCTTAACGGCCTGAATCGGTTTTTTTACTTTCCCGGCGGATTTCAAGTTGCCCGGGGGATCGGTGGCGCTCAGAAGGGGAATGATTTTCATGGCCGAGCCCATAACCGCCTTGGCGGTTCCGATGCGGCCGGTCCGTTTGAGGTAGAAAAGGTCATAAACAAGACCGTGATGGCGTGTGCGAAGAGGAGCGGCTTTCAGAAAGGCATCCATTTCCTCTCGGGAGGCACCTGCCTTTATCCGCAGGGCGGCTTCTTTTACGATGATGCTGTAGCCTTCCACCAGATGACGCGAGTCGTAGTATGTAATGTCCAGTTCCGGATGTTCTTGAATGACTTTTGTTACAACTTGGGCTGTCGCCGATGAGGCCGTGGCGGACATATGAAGGGTAAGGATGGGTTCGTCGGGATGACGGCGATAGATTTCCAGAAGGTCTTCTTCCCGGAGACCTGACGTGGAAACGTTTCGGTTCTTGTCTTTTAAGATCTTTCGGATTTCTTCCTTGGCCTCATCGCTCATGCCGGAATCCACATCAATGGGTTTTCCGTCGACATACATGGGGTAATTGCAGACCTCAACTCCCCATTCGGCGAATTCAGCGGCCGGTATTTGTGCTGCCGTATCGGCTACCAATACCATTGAATACCTCCTTATTCTTTGCGGCGTGCCGGTTTCTCCGGCATTTCAACGATTATATCTGTTCTCGCTTTGGCGATACAGGGGTGAAAATACCCCAATTCCTTATCTCTCCGTCTGACTCCCGCAGGTTCCGAAATATAGTCCACATCTCCTTGAACAAGAAGACTCCGGCACCAGCCGCAGGTTCCCGTACGGCAGAAGGAGGGAGGATTCAGACCGGCCCGTTCCATGGCCACAAGAACCGTTTCGCCCGGATCGGCCGGAATCGTTATCTCCGAACGGCCGGGGATTCGAACGGTGAGTTTTTTCGCGGCTTCTTCCGTTCGTTTCCCCGATTGACCGTAATCTTCCCGCCGTATGCGGCGGGGTTTGTTTTTCAGGGATGCAATTTCTTTATTCAGGTGGGTATGCATGGCCTCGGGACCGCAGATAAAAAAAGTCGCTTCTTTTTCTTCCATGGCATCGGCCAAAATGTCTGCGGTAATAAAGCCCCGGCGGCAGGATTGTTCGGCGTTCGGATTTTCGGATCGGCCGGAATCTTGCGGAGAGGGGGGAGCGTAACGGTTTTCCGAAAGAACGCAAATCCTTCCGAACCGATCGGAGTGAATTTTTTCCCATTGACGGAAATCTGCATCAAAAAGAAGTTCTTCCGAGGTTCTGGAACCCTGTATGAGAACGATGTGAACATCACTTTCCGTATCGTCCAGTAAATCGCCGATGATGGAACGAAACGGTGTCACACCGGATCCGCCCGCAATACATATAAGAAGTGGAGAGTCCCGAAGCGGCTCGTAAGTGAAAAATCCCTGAGGCGCCGATGTTTTTACGGAAGTACCGACAGTCCACTCCCGTCCTATGAGGCCGGCGATGAAAGGGCTTTCGTCCGTTCTTACGGTAATTCGATAAGCGTTTTCTTTTTCCGACTCGTTCGGTGTACCGCTGAGAGAGTAGGGCCGGCTTATTCCATGTCCGTCGTGTGTGTCCACTTCCACGGAAAGATACTGACCTGCCCGGAACGGCGCCGGTTCCGTGTCGTCGTGCGCCGGTTTCAGAACATAGGTTCTGGTTGAAGGACTTTCTTTTCGAATCTCCGCGATAACGAGATTTTGCGATAACGGATGGAGTGCCTGAGCCAAAGAATTGATGCAGCATTCCGTCGGTTTGGTTTTCGGAGCACGCCGCATCCTTCGACGCCGTTCGGTTATTGGAGCGATGAATCGTAAAAGATCTCTCAGCGGACCGCGTTTAATAATGATGGAGTTGCTCATCGGTTCATATCCGCCATCGTTTTTTCCGCCGCATTCCTGCCTGAGTTTAAGGCGCTTCCGTATCCGTGCGCGATGGATGCGTTCCCGCCGCAGAAGCGGAGATTTTTATAGAAGCGTTCCCGGTTTCTTGAAAGAACACGAGGGACAATCCCGTCCCACGGCTCGGCCTCATACCCGTAAACCGTTCCGTCCCATGATCCGACATAGCGGGAAAATGTCGGAGGCGCCGCGGTTTCAATTTCTTCGATTCGCCCTCGAATTTTAACGCCGACGGCCCGTTCAAATTGATTTATCGCCAGTTCGGCGAAACGCCTTTTTTCTCTGTTGTATGTTTTTGATGTAACATCCGACCATGCTTCGGGCCGCGTTCCAAGGGTAAGAGACAGAATCGTGGTTCCCGGAGGCGAGGCCTTGGGATCGGCCGCGTTTAAACAAACCGAAGCCTGCAGAGGATTGGGATCGTGCCGGTTTAAAAACTTCGCTTCAAGTTCCGGTGTGTTCATATGCGGCGCGATGAAATAGGAATAATCGGTCAGCCCGATTTTTTCTCTATCGGCATCCAGGCCAAGATAGACCACGAAGAAGCTCAGTCCGTTGCGCCGTGCGTTCGCGACTTTATAGACCTTTTGCGGAGCATGTTTATTATTATTGAAGTTGGCGAAAATCCGATGAGGAAGGATGTTCGAAACAACCCGTCCGCAATGAACGGATTCGCCTCCGGCAAGAGTAACCCCCGTGATGTTCCTGCCTGATGTTTCAATGCCCGTAACTTCCGTATTAAATCGGATTTCTCCGCCTTCGGCGCGGATGGCGGAAACAAGAGATGCCGCCATTCCATGCGATCTTGAACGGGGAATAACGGCGCCGTAATACAGATAGGAATAGACCATGGAGGCCCATAGTGAAAAGGACACTCTGTTTGTAGGCACCCCGAGATAACACCAATACGGGTAAATCAAATCCCTGGCCTCGGGACTTAAGCCTATCTCGTCCGCGACTTCATCGGTAACGGCTCCGCCCGTACGGAGAAAATTTCCAAAATCGCCGAAAATTTTCTTTACCGACGGACGAGGATTTTTCCGGAGATATTCGAAGGCCTCAAAGGTTTCGGCGCAGACCGCCATGAAATCGCGGATTTCTTTTTCTCCGTATCCGATGTGCTCCGAAACGGCGTGCGTGAAAGCCTCAGGACCGAACGGAGCTCTGAAATCTGTTTTCTTGTCCGTCAGAAGAAGACGATAGGCTTCCGGAACCGGCAGGAATTCGAGACTTTTATCAACCTCTTTAAGAAAATCAACTATGGGGGAATTCGCCATTTCATGAAGAGATGTTTCAAATTCAAAACGGCCCCTGATAAAGGATGTCGCGAAGCCCCCCGCTAGATTATGACGTTCCAATACAAGAACTTTTATTCCGGCTTTGGCCAAATCGTAAGCGGCCGTAAGTCCGCCGAGTCCGGCGCCGATCACAATCACTTCCGGTGATACTCTGCTTTTCATCAGCTCTCCGAGCATTGAAGTCCGTCTTTTATTCGGGAAACTCCCCTCAAGTGCAACCAGTATAGTCAGTTCCGCCTGATTTGTGATACAAATTACTTAAAAATGTCCGGGAAAAAGTATTTTGTAAGTGCTAATCACGGATTACGATAGAAAAAAAACGATTAAGACGATTGCGTTATATTGATATAATCGATCCATCGCGGAGCCAACCTGTGTTTTATAGACGAAAGGATGCGAAGCTCATTAAGGGCCAGAGCATGATCAATCGTATGTTTCCTTACATGATGAGAGATAAAATCGGATCTCAAGTCTATGTCCCTCTGAAACTCAACCTTGATAATGCGGCGGAATACATCCGTGAAAAAGCCGAAAAACATGGACGGCATGATTTCAGCTATTTCGACATTCTTGTCGCGGCCGTTATGAGAGCCATTGCTGAGAAACCCGAGCTGAACCGATTTATTAAAGGACGCCGGTATTATCAGCGGCGCAGCCTCAGCGCGACTTTTATCGTAAAGAAAAACCTCACCGAAGAAGATGAAGAGCGTCAGGCCATCATAACCTTCGATCCGGCCGATACTTTGGATGAATATTCGGAGAAACTTCGCGCGGCAATTGCCGCCATGCGGAGCAAACCCGAGGACGAGGGCGAGAAGATTATGAAAGTTCTTTTCGCTTTGCCGTCTAAAATAATCGACTTGTTTACTCTGTGGCTGATGAGGCTTGACGACCGCGGAATGATGCCTCGATATCTCGCCGAGTCCGACGGTATGCATACCAGCATATACATTGCCAATCTGGGCAGTATCGGTTTTGAAGATGCGCCGTTCCATCATTTGTATGAATGGGGCACGGGCTCCGTTTTTCTTACTTTCGGCCGACTCCATCGGGAAAGGTCGTTCAGCAAAGACGGGACGGAGAAAGTACACTTGGTTATCAGAGCCGGTGTAACCATTGATGAACGAATCGGCGAGGGGCTCTATTTTTCAAAAGCCATACGGCTTTTCAAAAAATACGTTGAGAATCCCAGACTCCTTGAAGAGTGGCCCGATCTTCCGGCTCTGTGGGAGAAGATGAAAGAGCCGGGAAAAACAATTCGCATCTGATACAAAGGAATGCGGGCCGCATCGGAGACTGGCGGAGTTTCGCTCACGGATTACCGGCCGAACGGACGAATCCGGAGACGGCGCGGCAGCCCCCTTTTCACAGGCTGTTGGAAAAGGATTTTACGGCCTTCTCACAGGTCCGTGCCGTAACGGTTTGCTTAAGCGATGGCCAGACCCGTATCGAGTTCCAAATCATCCGGGAGCCATTCGGCAACTTCGGAAAGAGGCCGCATAAAGACGGTTCCCGTCTGTTCGATATATTTGGCATCATGGATCTTAAAAATGATCCGGCTGTCCGCAAGTCCGACGATCTCAATCTTACCGATTGGATGACTCATGACGTACTTAAAACGCTTGGCCATTCCCGAAAGGTGACGTTTGGCCTCTTCGATGATTCCGATACCTTCGGCAATAGGTATTTGGAAACTCTTTTGAACCCGTTTTACAGGCCTGCATTGAAACACGTAATACGGCGCGATTCCCGCGGAGACAAGATCGTTCATCAAGTCGGCCATAACGTCCGGATCGTCGTTGATGCCTTTGAGCAGGACCGTTTGGCAGCTTACCGCCACTCCCGCTAAGCTCAACCGGCGCACAGCTTCAATCGTTTCCGAAACAATTTCTTTGGGATGATTAATATGAGTCACAACATAAATTCGCGGCTTTGAGGGATCGCTGTTATGGCGTGCAAAAATATCCAGGAGTTTTTTATCATCCAGTATGCGTTTGGGAAGAGATGTCGGTGTTTTCGTTCCGAATCGGATAAAGCGGATATGCTGAATTTTTGAGATTTTCCGTAGAAAAGATTCGATGATATCCGTGGAAAGCATCAATGAATCACCGCCGGTGATAAGAATATTGTTGATCTCCCGATGCGCGGCGATATAATCCAGCGCGTCGTCGAAATTGCACAAAACCTCGGCGTTGGTGAGTCCTACCATCCTCTTTCGGAAGCAGTATCGGCAATAAATGGCACAAATATTCGTCGATAAGAGCAGCACCGTCGGTTCATATTTATGCTGAAGTCCCTTGGCTTTTGTGTTCTCGGCCTCACCGCTGGTATCGTAATCACCCGAAAGATCGAGTTCCTCAATGTTCGGCAAGTACATTCTTCGGATCGGATCGTTCGGGTCGTCGGAATCCATCAGATCCATGACATGCCGAGTTACACGGATCGGATGAATCTTGGCAATCTCATTCAGCTGCAGCTTTTCTTTCTCCGTGAGATTGACGTATTCGCTCATTTCCTCGACTGTTGTAACCGTGTGGCATAGGATATTTTTCCAGGACATGAGGAACCTTCATTTCTATATAATGTAAGTACTTACCGCTTTTATGGTAAGTAAATGAGTAATCCGTAGATTCTTTTTAAAAAGTTCAATGGAAATGTAAAATGCGCATATTAACATACACTATCTTTTTCTCGGATGCAACGAAATCTTATCTTTCTTCTTTGATTAAATGAACAAAGAAATCTTCTTGGAGCGAATTTGATGATTTTTCGCGCCGCTGAAAGATGTAATCAACGAATCTTCAATACGTCCGAAAACGGCGTTTCCGGGAGTGTGTATAAATTTAGAATGGATCTCATTTTCTCCGGTATAATGAATAAAAGAAGTAAAGGACGATTATGAAAACCATTCTCTGTTACGGTGATTCGAATACGTGGGGGTATAATCCCGTTTCCGGCGCCAGGCATCCGTATCACCTTCGATGGACAACGGTCCTGCAGAAGGAACTTGGAAATGATTATCTTGTTATACCTGAAGGACTCAATGGACGCACCACGGTCTGGGACGATCCCATTGAACTCCATAAAAGCGGATCGAAATACTTGCCGCCCTGCCTGGAAAGTCATAAACCTTTGGATTTGGTGGTCATCATGCTGGGAACAAATGATTTAAAGGTGCGCTTTTCCCTGCCTGCCGCGGATATTGCCGCGGGTGCGGGCCGACTTGTCGATATCGTCAAGAAAAGTGAATGCGGTCATGACGGATCGGCCCCGCATGTCCTTCTCTTGGTTCCTCCCGAAATCCGCCGTCTCTCCGGTTTTGCCGAAATGTTCGCGGGATCGCGCAAAAAATCCCTGGACTTTCCTTCATCGTATGCCGCCGTTGCGGCGGAAAAGGGTGTTCCGTATCTGGTTATCGGTGAAACCGTCCGATTTGGAGATACGGACGGTATTCATTTTGAAGCCGATCAGCTTTTTGTTCTGGGGAAGCTTGTGGCGGATGAAGTTCGCCGGATTTGTGATGTCCGCTTGAACGATGATTTTCCGGCTTGAGAACAATAATACAATTCTTATCATTCTGATCTTGCTTATTTGCCTCATTTTTTTGTACAGTTTCATTACGCGGTGACTTATTATCATGCGTCTTGCCATTGCCCCGGCGGGAATCTGAAGGCTTCCAAGTTTTTTGAGTATCCAATACGCCGGGTAATGATTCTCCCGGGCCCGATTTCCTTCAAGAATGAATGAAGAGTCGGGCATGGGTTAAAAAAGTGAGAATCGGGAATCCGGAGGCGGCCGTTGGGGGCTGCCACCGTGAAGCCTGTTTTTTCATAACCTCCTTTTCACGCGTGGGCGCTCCGGATCGTTGGTCCGGAGCGCTCCTTTTTTAAAAGCACTTTTACCGAACATTCTGTTGACAACTGATTTGTTACTGATAATATGAATGCGTTAACGTGCACGCGGCTAAAAGCCGTTAAGGCGTCATGATCAAATCTTTCGGAGGAATCGGGGTATGGATGCGGTGAAGATTATCGAAAACGGACAAGCCATCATGGGGATGGAGCTTGGTTCCACGAGAATAAAAGCCGTCTTAATCGGACCGGACAACAGTCCCTTGGCATCCGGAGGACACGGATGGGAAAATTCCCGAATTGATGAAATCTGGACCTATCCGCTGGAAGAAGTTCTCTCCGGTATCGCCGCCGCCTACGCGGATTTGAAGAATGATGTTCAAAAAAAGTATGGAATCAATCTGAGATCCTTCGCGGCCGGTGGATTCAGCGCCATGATGCACGGATATCTTCCTTTTAACGCATCGAATGAACTTATCGCTCCTTTTAGAACCTGGCGAAACAATATAACCGGACAAGCCGCGAAGGAATTGACCGATTTACTTCATTATCCGGTCCCGCAGCGATGGAGCATTGCACATCTTCATCAAGCCGTTCTCAACGGAGAAGATCATGTCGGCGAGATTGCGTATCTGACAACTCTCGCCGGTTATGTCCATTGGAAATTGACCGGGAAAAAGGCATTAGGCGCCGGAGATGCCTCCGGAATGTTCCCCATCGACAGTGATACGCTTGTTTTCGATCCGAAACGCCTTGAGAAATATGATGCCCACATCGCCGATAAAGGATTCGGATGGAAACTCGGTGATCTTCTTCCCGAAATCGTACCCGTTGGAGAGGAAGCGGGAAGGCTGACCGAAGAAGGCGCGCGTCTTTTGGATCCTTCCGGAGATCTTGTGGCGGGAATCCCCATTTGTCCTCCCGAAGGTGATGCCGGAACGGGAATGGTGGCCACGAACAGCGTTCGTGTTCGAACCGGAAACGTTTCGGCCGGAACCTCCGTTTTTGCCATGCTCGTCATGGAAAAAGAACCCTCGAAGGTTCATGATGAAATCGATCTGGTAACCACGCCCGACGGGAAACTTGTCGGGATGGCGCATTCCAACAACTGCACTTCGGATTATGATGCCTGGATCAATCTGTTCGGTCGGGCCGCTCGGGCTATGGGGGCCGAGTTTACCACTCCCGAACTCTATGACACACTTCTGGAACTTGCTTTGAAGGGAGATCGGGACTGCGGAGGTCTTCTGGCCTACGGGTATGTATCCGGCGAACACCTCACCGGATTCGGCGAGGGACGTCCGCTTTTCGTCCGGCATCCGGAGAGTCCGCTGACTTTGGAAAACTTCATCAGGACGCATCTTTTCACATCATTATGCGCATTACGCACCGGACTGAACGTTCTCATGGAAGAAGAAGGCGTTAAGGTTGATGAAATCCGGGGGCACGGAGGCTTCTTTAAAACCGCCCGCGTCGGTCAACGAATTATGGCGGCGGCAACAGGAACGCCGGTGAGCCTTTTGGAAACCGCGGGTGAAGGCGGTGCCTGGGGCATGGCGCTTCTGGCATCGTATATGCTTCGTGAGAAACGGGAGCTGAGTCTTCCCGATTTTCTGGACGATGCGCTTTCCGGCGGGGTGGGAGAAGCCATGAAGCCCGATCCTGATGATGTCGCCGGTTTTGAGGCCTTTTTCAAGCGCTACCATAAGGGGCTGCCCATCGAATCGGCGGCCGTGGAATCGCTCAGCTAAGCGCGGACCGGGCGGAAAGAGGCATATGGCGACCCTGAAGGACATTGCGGATCGGGCCGGTGTCTCCATAGGCACCGTGGATCGGATTATTCACGACCGGGGACGGTATTCCAAAGAAACCGCCGAGAAGGTTCGGCGGATTTTGGAAGAAACCGACTACAGGCCCAATGTCATGGCCCGGCATCTTTCCAAATCCGGTACATGCAGGCTCGCCGCTCTGATTCCCGAATCCGGCCAAGACAGCGGGTACTGGGCCGTACCTCTCAACGGCATGCGTTTGGCCGAAAAGGAACTCGAACCTTTCGGATTGAGCCTTGAAGTGATTTTTTTTGACCGGTTTCGAAAGAACGGCCTTATCGACGCGGGAGGCACTCTGATCGGCCGGAATGATATCGACGGGCTTCTGATGGCTCCCATGAGACCGGATGAGGCGGAAGATCTGCTGGAAAGGCTTCATTCGAAAATCCCGGTTGTGTGCTTTGATACCGATCTTCCGGGAACGAAGCGTATGAGCTATATCGGCCAGGATTCCTATAAAAGCGGACATCTGGGAGCGCGGCTCACGATGATGAGCGCCCGCAGCGCCCGCAGCGAAAACGGCGCAAACAGCATTCACAGCATCCGCAGCGCCCGCAGCGAAAACGGCGCAAACAGCATCCACAGCGCCTGCAGTGCCCGCAGCGAAAACGGCACAAACAGCATCCATAGCGCGATCGGCGATCCCCGCGGGCCGAGCGGGAAACAAGAAAGAAGCGGGAAAAGCGTAAAACCTGACGAACCTACAACCGTCCCAACCCCCCCGGCGAAATATCTGGTTGTCGCACCGATGGACGACAACGTGCATCTTGAAAAGCGGCGGCGCGGATTCATCGATGGCGTAAACAATATCGGCGGCAGCTCTGAAGTGCTGCGGATTACCGTGGAGTCGGACGGCGATACCGCCAATTTTTACAAACTCCTGGATGAACATATTACATCGGAAACGGCCGGTATTTTCGTTGTGAACGCCTCAACACACTTTATCGCCGAGTATCTGAATGAGCGAAATCTGTGCATCGCGCTAGTCGGTTACGACCTGGTTCCTGAAAACAAGAAATGGCTGGAGAAGGGCTTAATCGATTTTCTACTCACCCAGAGACCGGTACAGCAGGGGTATCGGGCCGTTCGCTACCTTTTTCGGAAAATCGTGATGGGCGAGGATTGCCCGGACCATGAATACACGCCCATCGACATCGTGGCGCGTGAAAACCTGGAATACCTGGACGAGGAGAATCAATGAACGATAAGTACAAAGACATCAAAGAAGAATGCTATGAGGCCAACATGGAGATTCCCCGCAGGAATCTGGCCATTTACACATTCGGCAACGTCAGTGTTCTCGACCGCTCGGCCGGCATCTTCGCCATCAAGCCAAGCGGCGTATCCTACGACGAGCTGAAGCCGACCAATATCGTTCTTTGCGACATGAACGGCAATCGCATCGAAGGAACGCTGAATCCCAGCTCCGACACCAAAACCCATGCGGTCCTCTACACCGCATTCGACGGCATCGGCGGCGTGGTTCACACTCATTCCACCTTTGCGGTCGGCTGGGCCCAATCCCTGCAGCCCCTTGTTATCTACGGAACCACCCATGCCGATCACAGTGCCCAGGACATTCCCTGCACGCCCCCCATGTCGGATGAAATGATCAAAGGCGATTACGAAATCGAGACCGGCAACCAAATCGTTCAGCATTTTGCCCGTTTGAACCTGAATCCGAATGAAAATCAGATGGTTCTTGTGGGCAGTCACGGACCCTTTACCTGGGGCAAAACGGCGGCCAAGGCCGTTTATAACGCCGTGGTTCTGGAGGAAATTGCCAAAATGGCCGTGATAACCCGGACGGTGAATCCCGAAGTCCCGCGCCTGAAAGAGGCGCTCCGCCGCAAGCATTACGAGAGGAAGCATGGGCCCAATGCGTATTACGGGCAGGGAAAAGAATAAGATTTTTTGGGTGATCCCCGAAGCCGCGCGGCCGATGCCGCCAAGGGAAGGAGTAAAAAATGGATAAAAGCGTTTTTAATCGGTATGAAGTCTGGTTCGTCACCGGATCGCAGAATCTCTACGGCGAGGAAACCCTGAAGCAGGTTGCCGCGGACGCGAAGAAAATCGTCGAAGGCCTGAACGCCTCGGGCGCTCTCGCCGTGAAATTGGTCTGGAAAGAAACCTTGAAATCCACCGAAGAAGTCTGCAGGCTCATGCGGGATGCGAACGCCGATGATGCCTGTATCGGGCTTGTTACCTGGATGCACACCTTCAGCCCGGCCAAAATGTGGATAACCGGTTTATCCGAACTCAATAAGCCTTTCTGCCAGTTCCACACCCAATTCAACCGCGACATCCCCTGGGCCACCATCGATATGGACTTCATGAATTTGAACCAAACCGCCCACGGCGGCCGGGAGTTCGGATTCATCGGAAGCCGGCTGCGCCTGGAGAGGAAAGTCGTCGTTGGTCATTGGGAAGATCCCGAAGCGCGCCGGCGCATCGATGTCTGGATGCGGGCCGCGGCCGCTTTCGCCGACGGGAAGTCCCTGAAGCTGGCTCGCTTCGGCGACAACATGCGGGAAGTGGCCGTTACCGAAGGCGACAAAGTGGAGGCCCAGAAAGTGTTCGGGTATGCGGTCCACGGCTACGCCTTGGGGGATCTTGTCCAATACACCGACGCGGTAAACGATGCCGATATCGACGTATTGGTGGCCGAATATAAGGACCTTTACGTGTGGGGCAAGGGGCTGGATTCGGGCGTCGGACTTCAGAGAGTCCGGACCGGTGCCCGCCTGGAAATCGGTTTCCGCCGATTTTTGGAAAGCGTCGGCGCCAAAGCCTTCACAACGACTTTTGAGAATCTCTATGGGCTGGAACAGCTTCCCGGTTTAGCCTGCCAGAGGCTGATGGCCGACGGCTACGGCTTCGGCGCCGAGGGAGACTGGAAAACATCCGCACTGCTTCGGGCCATGAAAGTGATGGCCGCGGGACTCCCCGGAGGAACATCCTTCATCGAGGATTACACCTACCATTTCGATCCGGCACGTCCCTTAGCCCTCGGTTCCCATATGCTGGAAGTCTGTCCGAGCATCGCCGAAGGACCGGTACGGCTTGAAGCTCAGCCCTTGGGTATCGGCGGCAAGGACGATCCGGCGCGTCTGATCTTCGATTCACCGGCCGGCCCCGCTTTTAATCTGGCCGTGATGGACATGGGCAACCGCTTCCGCTTTGTGTTGAATGAAGTGGAGGCCGTGAAGCCTCCGGCGGATCTGCCGAAACTTCCCGTGGCGCGCGTTGTTTGGGAAGCCAAACCGAGTTTGGCCGTCGCGGCGGCCGCCTGGATCTATGCCGGCGGAACGCATCATTCGGGCTATTCGCAAGCCCTGACACGCGAGCACATCGTCGATTATGCGTCCATGGCCGGTGTTGAACTCTTAAGCATCGGAGAGAACACCACCGTCGAAGGCATCAGAAACGAGATTCGCTGGAACGAAATGTATTATTGGCTGGCCAAAGGCCTGTAGATGAACCTTGAACGATTACTGGAACTTGCCGTAACCACCCGACTTATCAGGAGCGGAGCGGATTTACTGCGGCGAGTTCCTGAAATCCTTGATGAGGCTCTGGAAAGAGCCGGGAACGTCGCCGACTCTTCCGGTCTTGACGCCGCTGCGGACGGGCGAAAAGAACTCGGGCCGATACTCATCGCCGATGAGAACACATGGGAAGCCGCCGGCCGGGAAGTTGAAGCGGCCTTTAACAGCGCAGGCCGGCCCGTATCCTTTGTGAAGCTCTTTCCGGGATCGCCCCCGCTTAAGGCCGAATACAGACACGTCACGGCTCTTGTGGAGGAACTGCACAGCCGCGATGGTTTTGTTATAGCCGTGGGAAGCGGAACCGTAAACGATTTGGTGAAACTCTCCTGCGGCGAAATGAAGCGGCCCTACGGTGTTGTGGGCACCGCGGCATCCATGGACGGATATTCCTCTCAAGGTGCGGCCGTTCTCAAGGAGGGACTGAAGCAGACCCTGAAATGCCCGGCTCCGGTGTTTATCGTTGCCGATACTCAGGTTCTTGCGGAAGCGCCGCCGGGAATGTCCGCCTCGGGCTATGCCGATTTGGCCGCGAAGATTCCGGCCGGACTGGACTGGATTCTGGCGGATCGTCTCGGCGCCGACCCGATCGATCCTGTCGCCTGGGCCATGGTACATGAAGGTTTGGAAGATCGTTTGGCCCCGGCCGCGGGAGTCGGACGGGGAGACGGTGAGGCGTTGAATTTCTTGTTCGAGGGACTGACCGCAACCGGATGCTCCATGCAGTACTATGGAGAATCCAGGCCCGTGGCCGGAGGTGAGCATCAGTTTTCCCATGTTCTGGAGATGGAAGGCTGGCAATATAAAGGTCGTTCTCCCTCGCACGGTTTCAAAGTGGGTGTGGGATCTTTGGCCTCGCTGAGAGTATTCCGTGAGCTTCTTGCTTTTCTCGAATCGGGTGAAAGGCTTGGACCGCAAAAAATTGAGGAACTTGTTGCCGCCTATCCTTCGCTTGAGTCCGAATTGTCCGAAGCGATGAGTCTTTTCGGAGATTCTCCTGCTTTGGAATCCGTTAAGGCGGTTCTGGCGGAAAAAAGGCCGTCTCCGGACGTGCTTCGGACGAGATTATCTGTACTTGAAAGGAATAGGGAAGGCATTATCACTGATTTAAAGGCCCGAATGCCCGATTATGAAACTTTTCGCGGGCGGCTGGCCGCGGCAGGTGCGCCTTCGTCGGCCGCCGATATCGGTTTGGACGGAGCAAAAGTGGTACGAACCCTGAAATCCGCCCGAATGATCAGAAACCGCTACGGCGGGCTGGATTTGGCGTACGAGCTGGGTCTGTTCGATTCGATTACGGAGAAAGTCGGCCGGGAGATTTGACACATCAGGTATCAATAACTCCAATTGCTCCGATTCTTTAAGAATAAAAACTTCTGTAATAAGAAAATATTGAATTTTCTCATTCACAAAATAATCTGTAAATATTTTGTAAAATTGGAAAATTGAGAAATTATCGCTTAGTATGGAAAGAGGGGAAAAAAATTACGGTATATAAAGACGTAGCTATATACCGCATGGAAAGGAATATCAGTGATTCCAAACAAAGCACATTTTATTTGGATTGGCGATTACTTTTCATGGCTCAGTTATATATCTGTATTGAGCTGTCTGCGGAACGGGGGATTCGATGAAGTTCATCTACATTTTGTCGGTCCTTCAAATAACAGCCCCTATTTAGAGTCTCTTAAGAAATTCAGAGTTTTCAAAGTCCATTTCAGTTCTTCCATGAATATATTCCAAGAATGCGGAGAATATGCTTCGAGACTGGAAGAACTCTACCAAAAAGTGGAGAATTCCTACGTCATAAAATCCAATATTCTGAGATATGCCGTACTTTATTCCTCAGGTGGAGTCTATTTCGATTGTGATTTTCTTGTCTTAAAGCCTTTTTCGAAATTGCTTAATGAAAAAAATGCACTATTGGGGAAAGAAAAAATATTAGCGCCTTACAAAGTAATTAAATCTAGAAATCCTATCATAAAGCTTATTCTCAAGATGAAAGTACTCATTCGGCTTTTATGTGCAAAAATCCCAAAAGGTTATATAATATATAATAAACTTAATATAAATCATGAAGCTTTTAACAATGCCTTAATTGGTTCCATTGAAAAAGGGGATTTGATCATTGAAATTATTGAATCACTTCTTAAAATTGATTGTAAAAAAATTAATAAAGCTTACTATACCGGTACATACTTACTTCAGAACGTTATGGAATTGATGAAAGAGAATACAGATATAAGCATTTATGATTCTTCTTACTTTTTTCCAATATCGCCAATTATTTCGGAGCATTTATTTAAAAAATATCGCCAAGTCAGGCTGGAAAAGATAATAACCGATAATGCATATGCACTTCATTGGTATTCCGCGACTTTTCGGAATAATTCTGAATTCGCCTTGTCTTGTACAATAGATTCATTATATGAAGGAAATAAAAAGACTATATTTTACGATATAATTGAAAAGTTTTCTATTAATAATGATTAAGTTTAGGAGTATATCTTGGTTTATATAAGCTGCACAACAACAAGGAAACGCTTATCGCTGTTCTATTTTACCTACAAATCTTTAAAGCGTCAGAAGTATGATAAATATAAAATCGTTCTTAATATTTCATCGGAAGGATACTTATATGATGAAGGAATCTCAAGTATACCCGATTGGTTAGAAAAAGAAGATATTATAATTAAATGGGTTCCGAATACAGGGCCTTATAGAAAACTTTTACCGTTAATAAATGATATTGATGAAATGGATATAGTAATTACTGTTGATGATGATATTTTGTATCATGAAAATTGGCTAAAAGAGTTTGTTGATGCAGGGGAAAAAAATAAAGACAAAATAATTGCCGCAAGAGGAAGGTTCGTTAGAAAAACAATCTTTGGGAATTATAAAAATTATAGACAATGGTCTGTATGTAGAGATAAAAGCTTTGGGCTAAATATAATTGCAGTTGGATGCGGTGGAATCCTTTATAGAAAATCTTTGATTGATTTAAGCTTTATTAATGATGAAGCATTTGTAAACATCTCACCTACAAGTGACGATTTATGGTTTAAGTGCGCAGAATTATTAAAGGGAACTGAAATTTTTGTTGATCCTTTAATTGATAACGACAATATTACTTTAGACCATAAGTATGGCTTATTTAAACAAGGTAATAGTTTGGTTAATAGAAATGAAACTGTATTTAAAATTGGTATAAAGCTTATAATTGACTATATATTTGGACACCTGGGAATAAATACTGGAAAGAATGATAAGAATTGGGATGAGATTGGAAAATATTTAAAAAGAAAATATAACTTTAGAATTAAAGATGTAATCTGATGGTCTTACTCTTTTAGATTGATTTTAAAGGGAGCTGTTAGTTGAAATATTTTTTTTCAATAATAATGCCTCTTTTTAATAAAATGGATTATTGTAAACTCTCAATCCAATCCGTTGTAAATCAAAGTTTTAAAGATTACGAGTTAATAATTGTAAATGATGGATCGACTGATAATAGCGTTGAGATAGTAAATGAGTTTCTTGATAATCCACAAATAAAATTATTTTCTATTACGAATCATGGGGTTTCATATGCCAGAAATTATGGCGTAAAGAGAGCTAATGGATTATATGTATCATTTTTAGATGCTGACGATCTATATCATTCGGAATATCTTAAGATAATGCATGCTGCAATTAAAACTTATCCTGAAAAAAAATGGTTTGGAACAGGCTATATCAAGAGCAATAATCCATCATTAAATGATCTTAATAAAGTTTCTAATGACGAATTTAAAATTATAGATTATTATGAAGCTTCAATTAAATCCGGCAAATATAGAAGTATAATTCATATTTCTTCAACAGTAATTGAATTAAACTTATTTAAAGAAATTGGAGGTTTTACTGAAAACGCAACACATTGGGAAGATTATGATCTTTTTTTTAGATTGGCAGATAACAATAAACTTATTTTTTTTGATTCCCCGTTAACATACTATCGTATTGGCTTTTTAGATAGTTTATCACAATCGAATAATCATAGAGTTGAACCCACGAAATTATTTTCTTTAGAAAATTTTAAATCAAGAAACAGGTATAAAAGAAAGCTTTATTCATTATTAATTAAAGACTACTTAGATATTTATTTGGACTTTGATGGGAATATAATAAAAATTGATAAGGTTAAATGTCTTAGGTATGCATTTATGACTTTCTTCATTGGGCCCAAATCTCTTCTATATATATTGAAGACGTTTAAATTGCTTTTTTTTTAAAGAGGATTTAAACTAAATGAAATTGTCGGTTATTGTCCCGATTTATAATACTGAAAAATATCTTAAAAAATGCATTGATTCTATTTTGGCGCAATCTTTTCCAGATTTCGAATTAATTCTAATAAATGACGGATCAACGGATAACTCCGGTACTATTTGTGACAATTATGCAAAAAGAGATTCTAGAATTATTGTTATTCAGCAGGTTAATAAAGGATTATCTTATTCTCGTAATCTTGGGAAGAAAATTGCAAAAGGTGAATATTTATCTTTTATAGATAGTGATGATTATATTCATCCGAAGATGTTTATAGATATGATTAATAACTTAAAAGATCATAATGCTGACATATCAATCTGTAATTTTAAAGTTATTGGTGTAAAACAGCCTGTAAAAATATTTTATATAGAAACATTTGGAATAAATGCATATTCAAGTAAGGATTACCTAATTTTGTCTCAATGTAGAAATCCCGTAGTCTGGAATAAGATATATAAAAGTTCTTTATGGAAGAATGTTGATTTTCCAATTAATCATATTAATGAAGATGAATTTGTAACATATAAAGTATTATATTCAGCGAATAGAATTGTTGTTACCGATAATAGGTATTACTATTATCGAAAAAGAAAAAATAGTATTATGGATTCTGATTCCTATTATAAAAAACTTGATTATATTTATGCACATAAGCTGAAAATTAAATATTTTAGAATGAAAAAAGAATCAGAATTGAAAGTTTTATCAATTGTATTATGGATTTCATCGCAAAAAGAAGTTTTGTTGCGTGCAATTAAACAATTCCATTTATTTATAATAATTAAAACATTGAGTTCATTGGTATTTCACTTTTATTGGTTTTTTCTATTTAAAATATTTCAATTGAAGAAGAATATAAGGAATAGTAAGAGGTTTATTTAAAATGTATAAACGATATATTGGAAATAGTGGGTATTTATGCGGTCGAAGACAGGGCACTACGGCTTTAGCCGTGGATGAATGAGCTCCGAGTGTTAGTTGAATAAATAGAGAAAAAGTTATGATACCTAGAATTATATGGATCTATTGGGATAAAGGTGAAAAAAATGCACCTTTCATTATAAAGAAATGCATTGAATCATGGCGAAGCAACAATAAAAAATGGGATGTTCGATTAATTGATAAAGAAACAATTTCTAATTTTATAGATATTGAAGTAGCAAAAGAAAAATTTGACAGATTATCGATACAAATTCAATCGGATGTAATAAGAATTTCCTTGCTAAAGATCTATGGTGGAGTATGGGTTGATGCAAGTGCATATTGTCCAAAATCGCTGGATAGTTGGTTATATGATATATGCGATTCCGGTTTTTTCATGTTTTCAAATCCTGGTCCTGACAGACTAATAGCGAGTTGGTTTATCGCGGCAGAAAAAGAAAATTATATACTCATTACACTATATGATTATTTTATAAATATAGTTAGGAAAAATAAATTTTATTTCAAGAATAGAACTTTATCAAAGATAAAAAGAAAAGTTTATAAATTTGTAAAAAATAGGTTTAATAAGAACATTGAAGTAACGAAATATTGGCTGAATCCAATTTGTTTAAAGATATTTCGGATCTATCCATATTTTTTATTTCACTATTGTTTCAACCATTTGGTATTGCATGATAAAAGGTTTAATAAAGAATGGTCTATCATGAAAAAAGTAAGTGCCGAAAATTCACACTTTCTTCAAAAAAAAGGATTACTTTCAATCCCAACAGATGAAATAATGTGGAAAATATATGAAAATGAAATACTTGTCCATAAATTGAATTATAGATTTGATGAATCAAATTATTCAAATAGAACTTTACTAGGTCGTTTTCTTGAATTTAATGAAAAAGGCAATAACTAATAGAATTATATCTCTCTAAAATATGGTAAATAGTTAAAAAATTTATGGTTCTAATAATTGATGGAGCATTCATGCATTTCACCATTCGAACAGGTTATTCAAACACACAGTATTGTGTGAAATCCTAGAAATAGTTAGTTATTATTAACATTATATGCAAGTATCTTATTATAGGATGATAAATAATTAAAATACGTGATATCATGCCTATATTTCTTTCGTACTTTTTCTGCAGTTTTAATTGAATAGTATTTTAACCAATCATCATTTGCATTAGAAGAATTAAATTTCTCAAGTGGTTGAAGATTAAATCTTTCTGCTATATATGGATAAGTTTCTTCAATTTTTTCAAGCTTTAATATTTTAGAAAAATGATTGAGTCCTGCTTTTTTAAGTAAATAGTATTGAGGAATAAAATGTTTATCACATAACCGATTAGGTATTTTGCATATGATACTTACGAAATCATCAAAAGATAAATTGCCATTGCGAAGTTTCTTGTTAAAATAGAATTTAAAGTCATTCAAATTAAGATCTTTATCATTAAAAAATTTGCTTTTATAACATGAAACTAAACGAATAAAGGGGTCTCTAACGTAAGTGAAAATGAAATAGTTATAGTTTTGATTTCTAATTTTATTTATTTTATCAAATTGAATTTTATGAACTTCATAGAAATTGTTTACGATATTCCAATCTGGATAAATAGATTTTGCTATACTTATTTTAATCGATGTACATGCAACTTTAGAATTTACAAAATAAATTATCTTTCTATCATTAATTCGAATAAACTCTAAACGGTTAATCCAAAATAATTGAACAAGGAAATTCTTTACTATTTTATTATAAA
Source organism: Spirochaetia bacterium (assembly GCA_963666985.2). Classification (GTDB taxonomy): domain Bacteria; phylum Spirochaetota; class Spirochaetia; order DSM-2461; family DSM-2461; genus UBA2779. Next base: position 541,605 of record CAXXIA010000001.1, read on the forward strand.
ATCGAATTTTTTTATGTAGTTTTTTTAAAATCGGAATTTTACGAATCTTATATAATATCATAATTCTATATTATATATATTGTTTGTTCATAGATGATTTGTCAAGTAAAAAATTGAATAATTATAGAAGAGTAATGGGCTTATTTTTTATGGTTTTTTACGCTTATGCTTTTCTTGGGTATAAATATTTTTTCTATGAGCAATTTAACTACGGGATAATCGAATTCCCAATTTTACTTTTAACTTTTTCCAGACTTCTGAGCTGATTTCTCAATTTCGGTCATTGAAGTCTTAATTGATTTACAGAAAGTTTTCAACAAGAAAAGGATTAAAGCTTCCAGAACCATCAACTTTTAGAAATCTTCTTGAAATAGTCGACCGATTACAGCATGAACAACATACGATATATTATAAACTCGGATTGTCGGCAGAGCTCTTTTCTATGAGAAATATTCATTCCGAAAAATAATTCGGTTGTAAATTCACAGTAACTTTTTGACTTCTGTGTTGGACATTATCATCCTCAATTCATCAGGAAAGTAATTATAAGGATTTTAAAGAATCTAAAATATCATTATACTCTTCTATATAGTAAAGTTTTAAAACATCATTCTTGTATTTTTTCATAACTTTTCTTAATGTCTCGGCAGTATAGTAATTTATCCAATTTTCATTTGAACCCGAAGGATTTAACAATTGTAATTGCTTTAAATTATACTTTTTAGCAATTATTGGAAATGATTCTTCAATACTCTCTAGTTTAAGAATTGATGAGAAATGCCTAAGACCGGCTTTTTTAAGCAGATAGTATTGAGGAACAAAGTGTCTGTCACATAATCTGTTAGGAATATGACAAATTATATCAACAAATTCTTCAAATGAAATATTTCCATTCCGAATTTTTTTATTAAAATAGAATTTAAAATCATTAACCTTTATAGTTTTATCGACTATAAGTTTACTTTTATAGCATGATACTAAACGAGAAAAAGGATTCCTGACATAGACAAAAATATAGTTATCTAAATCATTTTTGTTAAGTTTATTGACTTTTTTTAAACTGATTCTGTGAACATCATATAGATTCTCAGCCTCCCATTCCGGATTTAACGTTTGTGCAAAACAAGTTTTTATGGAAGTACCGGCAACTTTAGATATAGAAAGATATATTAGTTTTCTGTCTGGAAGTTTATAGAATTCCAATTTTTTTGAGATCGATAAAAGATTGAAAAAATTTATAAATCTTTTTCGAAATCGCCACATCGTTTTTAAGGAAAAGTCTATAAACTTGTATTTTCGAATACTAGTAAGCATATTAATAATTATTTATGAAAAATGGAAAAGATCAAGAAAACAATAATGAATGAAAAAGACGGATTGAAATTCCTAACGCAATTCAGCCAATGCCTGCTTCGGTGTTTTATACCCCAAGGTTTTTCTTAGCCTTTCATTTAAAAATCAGGCTATCCGACCCACATAATATTGGTCGATATTCCGAAAATCATCAATTTCATAAAGCATATCACAGATTAAACCATTTGTATTTTCGCATGTCGCTTTTTCCCATGGCGAATGAGGGTGACAGAAGAAAACATCGATTTTGGCTCTTTTAGCCAATTGCTTGTGCTCACTGTTTCCCTTGCCTTGATCCAAGGTCAACGTCTTTCTTAGATGAGGTTCTATCCACTTAAATCGTCTCTCAATTGTTTTTCGAACAGTGGCTGCATCGTATTTGAGAAGAAGATCCATCTGGATATATCGTGTTTGTCTTTCTACAATGATACAGATAGCCGACTTATGATCTTTCCCTATGATTAAGTCTCCCTCCCAATGACCTGGTACTTCCCGGTCTTCCACTTCCGGCGGCCTCGCGCTGTGACAACAACTTTGACACATCGCGAGGGGGATCTATTTCTTTCCAGTCTTCGGAATTGATTTTCAATTTTGGACATTGATGCCTTCGTTGCTTTAAAGACAGGTATTCGGCAAGAAAGGGATTACAACTTCCTAAATCATCACCTTGGAATGTCATTCTGCGGTAACTCATGGAAACTCCTTGCTCTTTTATTTTCGTGCGTTAGGAATTTCAATCCGCTTAGTTTAATAATTTTAAGTAAAAAAGTCATTCAATTCTTTTTTCACATACAGACAGCGAAAGTGATCCGCCCTCTCCCATCCTGTTATGAACCGCCGGGTTGCCGGTAGAATCTTTTACCATCCCGGAGACAGCCCTTGGTGTGCCGGTTCGGCCTGACGAGACTTCCTGTTTCGACAGGCTCCCGTTATCGGGTTCTCGCCACGCTTCTCGCTTCGCTGTGGTGCATGGCTGTTTGCGTTCTTCGTCCTCGCCGCTGTACGACATAGTGGCCGCAACAGGCCTTACCTTTCCGAGTTATTGCGCCTGAAAAGAAAAAGACCGGCCCACTCGGACCGGTCTTTTCGTTTAAGGCGCCGAGCGGACTCGAACCGCTGAATCATGGATTTGCAATCCACTCCCTTAGCCTCTTGGGCACGGCGCCGTGATGTAGAAATATATCCAAATCTGAGTAAAAGGTCCAGAACCTTCTATTTATTAGAACAAATAATCATCAGGAAGCGGATTATAGTGCTCATCGACTTCATCTCGAATCTTGCCGAGAGGAAGACGAAAGAGGTTCATAATCTCTCCTCTGATTTCTTCATTGAAATCATCGCCATGATAAATAACGAAGCAATCATGATCAAAAAGGTAGACAACACGGCCGCGGGGGATGCTGTCGTATTCATCCCTCATATGCGGGGGAAGTCTCTTAAGAAGACCTTTTTTCTCCATAATGAACCAAGCCGCATAATGGCCGACGGCATAATCGATACTGATTCTTGTTTGAACGGCTTTGCTGCATGGTGAAGATTCGTGGTGAAAGAGCTTGCCGTTGTACGTCCAAAAGATACCGACCATGGGTTCCGTTTCATCGGATGGAAACGGAAGTGTTCGGCTGATTTGCTGATCGGGAGAAATCGTCTCACTCTCCGCATCCGTGCGATTATTCTTTGGAATGATCTGATTTTCGTCGGGCTGCCGCTGATAATTTCGGCTTGTTAACCGTTCGTTCAGAATATCGTCAAATAAACTCATTGTTCTGTTGTTATATATCGCATGATGATTGAAGCGGCCTCTTCGCTTCCCATTTGGCCGGAGAAAACCAAGCGGCCGATACGCGCATAGGCCTCATTAAAGCGAAATCGGGATAATCTCGTGGGCAAAGATGCATCTTCCGACGCATCACCGATGAGGCATTTTACGATGTCGTTTAATAAGAGCCGGGATAGTTCTTCATTTCTTACTCCTGCAGGAACAGCGGCATAGGATTGATGAGTGATATCGGCGTAACCTTCGGGTGTTTCAATACGGATAAGTTTCTCAGAATTCAAAGGTGCCGTATTGTCTGCCGCATTCGGCAAAGTCATGAAAGCGGATTGAGATTCATCCGAAACGAATGCCAAGAGGAGATTCTGTTCGGTAGGAAGCTCCGAGTAATTCAGATTCATGGCATGTTCAAACAATAACGCGAGGTGTTTTTCCGGGCGCCCATCGAAACCGCAGAGGTTTTCGTCCTCAGCCTGCAAAACGGAAAAAACCGCATCGGAATCGCGCACATCAACCGTCTGAGGGAAATAGCTGCCCTCGAGGAAAACCAGATCCGGTAAGCCCTCGGCAGGAGCATCTCCGAGTAGGTTTATCGGATTGAGATTTGAACAACCTTCAATGTCCCTCCATTGAACTTCAACCCCGCGGAGCGCAAAGGCCGATTCAAGATCCTTATAGAAAAGAGAATCGCTGAAAGTCCGCCAGATCTCAATTTTCTTATGGGGAAGGGGAAAAGGATTGCCGTTTACGGCTATTTTGATGGGATGAATTATAATGTCGCTGCCGATTCGTACCTCCCAAATCCCATTGTGAAGTACCAGGAATGCATCGCCCTGAAGAGTCTCGCCCGGTTTCGCCGCATAACGAATAGAGTGTCCTGATTCGGAAATGATTTCTAAAGAATCAATTGTATTCATCCAAGGGTAAAGACATGAGAGAGGAATGGCCGGAAGTCCGTCGATTTCTTCAGACGGCCGCGCAAGAGCCCGCAAGATTGAACGCTCCAGGACGCCGTGGCATTGATTATTGAGTGTTAAATCCAATGATTGAAGCGGAATAGCGGCGGCCAGGGAAAAACAAAAAAAGGTTAGCGCATAAAAAAAACGGTGCATATTAATACTATCGACCTGTTCACTCATTCAATGCAAAAAGATTTTATACAAAATTAAAAGCTCAAAATTCTACCAGCGTATAGACTTAGGCTTCTATAAGAATACGTTTGTTCTCATTCGCGCCGGAGAGCCGTTCTTAAAATCTTAATCTGCCGATTGACCGCTGTAATGAATCTCTCCAGGTCTTCTTTCATCGTTAACGCTCCGATGGAAACTCGGATCATACCCGCTGCAACATCACCGGAAACGCCCATGGCCGTCATGGATTTCGGAAGTTTCCCTTTTTTATTGCTGCTGCAGGCAGAGCCGGTGGAAATCGCAAATCCTTCTTCGGCCAAGACTCTGGCCAGAACCTCTCCGGGAATGGGCGGAACGCTTAAGGCGATAATACCCGGTGCATAGAAGTTCTTTGGGGATAACCCCCGACGCGCTTCGGGAATAACCTTGCAGCCGTCGATTTTCATGAGTTCTTCAAGCAGCCATCCTCCGAGCTCCGATACCTTTTCATTCGGGCGGCCGTATTTCTCCAGCGCTTCGGTCATGGCCAGAGCTCCCGCGACATTTTCAGTTCCCGGACGAATACCATGTTCCTGACCGCCTCCGCGGATAAGAACCTCGAATTGCGGATTGCGGTGATAGAGAAGTCCGATTCCCCTCGGACCCCGAAATTTATGAGCACTAAAAGAGGCCGTATCCAAATCGAGGGAACTCAAATCCACCGGAATCTTGCCGATCGCCTGAACCAAATCTCCGTGGAAATGAATGGGGCGGCCGCCTTTTTCCGCTTCAAAATCACGGATGGCCGCCGCCAATTCATCAAGAGGCATAACGGCGCCTGTTTCATTATTCACGCCCATAACGCAGACCAGTCGTGTTTCCGGATTCTTTTCAAGAAGCGATCGAAGCCGAGAAGAGGAAATGCGCCCGTCGGATTCGGGCGGTATTTCTTTCATGCTCCAGCCTTGGGCGTCCAGCATTTTCGCCGTTTCGGTTACCGACGGATGTTCCAAAGAGCTGATAAGAATCGTACCGGGTTCACGCCGGAGGAGTCTTGAAAGAAGGACGATGGCGTTTGATTCCGTTCCGCCCGATGTAAAGGTCAGAGAACCGGAAGCGCATCCCAGAACGGCGGCGCAGCGATTCCGGGCTTCTTCCAGTACGGTTTTCGCCTTTTTCCCGAGGGGGTAGGGCGACGAGGGATTCCCGGAGTATTCCACGGCGGCGTCCGCCATGAGGCGCATGATTTCCGGATCCGGCGGAGCCGTGGCCGCCCAGTCGAGGTAAGTCATGGATTTATTGTGACCTTTTTTTGCCGGTTCGGCCATCGGGTGCTTTCACGCTTCGCGTCGCGATAACATCGGCGCCGGATTCCCGAATGTTCTCAATAAGAATCTTTCCTCTCAGAACGGGAGGAGTGGGACGAAGTCGTGAAATCTCTTCGAGAATGCCGGGAAAGAAGTCCGTGGAAACCGGCCGTGAAAGTCTGAGCGAGAGCATTTGAAAGTCTTTTCCGCTTATCGGTACGGATGTGGCGAGGTTCCTTTTGGGATGAAGAACTTCATCCCGGCCGAAGTTCAGACCTTTGGGGCATTGGTTTCCTTCAACGGTAATATCCGTGCCTTCGGAGCGAACGATGAGATCGCATCCTTTGGGACAGAGCAGACAAGTCATTTCTTCAATCATGAATCATCACCTTCAGATCTTCCTGCATGCCGCCGAGAGAGACCGATATACGGATTTCTTCGCTCGGAAGGACGTTCTTCAGCATCTGTTTCCCGTAAACGGTCCCCGTCCGGACTCCGATAATCTCCAGGTGCTGTTCACGGCCCGGCCGGGAGGCGCGAAGAGTGATTTCCTGTTCCGGAGTATCTTCGCTGATTTTTTGGGGCAGGCAGTAGCGGACACCCGGACCGGCCGAAAGGCTGTAATAAATCCGGTTTTGGAAGTCTTTTTGACTCCTGAGATATCGGGCCGCCGCTTCGCCGATTGAAAAGCCTTCTACGGACGCCATATCGGCGATGTCGTGAATGTGGAGCACATTGCCGCAGGCGAAAATTCCCGGAATCGAGGTCATTCCGGACTGATCGACCACAGCTCCGGAGGTGAGGGGATCAATCTCAATCCCGGCCTTTTTGGAGAGCTCATTTTCCGGAATCAAACCGACCGAGAGGATGAGCGTGTCGCAGCTAATCTTTTCTTCAGTTCCTGTAATGATGTTTCCGTCCGGATCGACCTTGCCGACAAGGACTCCTTCGACTCTGTTCGTGCCGAAGATATCGACAACGGTTGAGGAGAGGTGAAGGGGGATTCCGTAATCCTTCAGACAGTGCCGAACATTTCGTTTCAATCCGTTGCAGTAGGGCATTTTTTCATAAACACCGAGAACGTTCATGCCTTCCAAAGTCAGCCTGCGGGCCATTATCAGACCGATATCGCCTGAGCCGAGAATCACCGCGTTCCTGCCGATTCGAAGGTTTCGCAGATTTACCAGATTCTGAGCGGAACCGGCCGTGAAGATGCCCGCCGGACGGGAGCCTGGGATTTCCAGCATTTCGCGTGTCCGTTCGCGGCAGCCCATCGCCAGAACAACGGCTCCGGCATCAACGATTCGGTAGCCGTTCGGCGTATTGAACGAAAGACGCCTTTCGGAAGAGAGATCAAGAACCATGGCCGGCGATTCGATTTGAATGTCTTCATCCTGAACGTTTTGTATCATCGTTTCGGCATATTCGGGACCGGTCAGTGTTTCCTTATAAAGAAAGAGGCCGAATCCGTCGTGGATGCATTGGTTGAGAACGCCGCCCAAGACGGTATCGCGCTCCAAAAGAAGAACATCATCAATTCCGGCCCGCTTGGCGCCGAGCGCCGCCGCCATACCGGCGGGGCCTCCGCCGATAACGACGATATCATGGTATTCCGTTTTCACCATCGAAACTTCAATCCTTTATCCGGCCGTAGAAGAGTTCCGTGCCTTCGCCGCGTTTCGTCAGCCGACCGGAATCGATATTCCGTTCTTCCAGAATTTGGACGATTCTCGGCGTGCAGAAGGCTCCCTGACATCGGCCCATTCCGCATCGGGTCCGCCGCTTAACGGCGTCCAGAGTCGGCCTTCCCGGCAGGGAATCCAGGGCTCTTTCAACTTCCATGCGGGTAACCGATTCGCAGCGGCAGACCATCTCGCCCCATCGGGAGTCTTCTTCAACCATCCGTTGACGTTCCTCAGGCGGCATATCGGCGAACCTTCGATGATCATTCCGAATAATTCGAAAATCCTTCTTTTTGGCCGGATTTTCCGAGCGCGAGATGATTTGCAGGACACGTTCGGCGATGGCGGGCGCGGAGGTGAGCCCGGGCGATTCGATGCCGATCAGGTTGATGAAACGCGGAACCTCAAGAGACTCCTCGATAACGAAATCCTTGAATTTTTCCTTGCTGTTCGGATCGACCAGTTTGGGGCGTATACCGGAGTAGGCGTGAATAATCGGGATTTTTTTCAGTTCCGGCATCAGCTCGAAGGCCTCGGCTTTCAGCTGATCGGTTATTGACCGCGTTGTCGCCACATCCTCTTTGTTTCCCGTGTACTCCGCGGAAGGTCCGATAAGAATCGTGTTTTCCATTGTCGGGGTAACATGAACCCCGAGTCCCGGACCGTCTTTTGGGGGTACCGGATAAACCGGCATCTTGAGGCCCAAATCATCCGCTTTATCGGTAATAAGATATTCTCCTCGATACGGAAAAATCGTGTAATCCTCGATGCCGACCATCCGCGCGATGGAATCGGATTCCATTCCGGCCGCGTTGATAACCCAGCGGGTTTTGATTTCTTCATGGTCGGTAACCACGATAAAATCGCCGCCGTCTCTGCGGATGGAACGAATGGGTTCTTCCAGCAGAATCTCCGATCCGTTTGCCGCGGCGTTTTCGGCTAAAGCAATGGTGAAATGATAGGGTGATATGATTCCCGTATGGGGCGACCATAAGGCCCATTGGCCTTCCGCCAAAGGCTCTAGTTCCTTGATCCGTTTTCGGTCGATGATTTCAAGATCGGGAGAACCGTTGGCATCGCCCTGTTCCTTCAAGAGTTGAAGTCTGTCTCGGCCCTCATCGTCGAAGGCCACAACGAGCTTCCCTGTTTTCTTATGCGGAACGCCGAGGGATTCCGCAAGTCCGTAAATCGTCTTCAGTCCGGCGACATTCATTTGCGCCTTGAGCGTTCCTTTCGGAACATTAAAGCCGGCGTGAATCACGCCGCTGTTGGCTTTGGAAATCCCTTCGGCGACATCGGCGTTTTTTTCGATGAGTAAGGAGCTCAGTTCATACCGGCTTAAAGCGAACTGAAGGCAGCATCCGATAACTCCGCCGCCGATGATTGTTACATCGTTCATACGCTAATTTCCGGAGATCGGCATGAATGTTTTTCGGATCGGTCCGATATTATACGATCGACATAGTTTGACATGGATTCGAGTTCGTTGCGGTTGAGTCGATTATGCATGATTAAGGGGATTATATTCTCAATGGCGTCCGGTATCCACATAGGATGATGCTTCTTTTTTAAGCCGCTTATGATTTTCGATGATCGAGGTTCCATCAATCCGGTTCCCGCTCTTTATCCCTTCATGCTATCCTTTTTTTGTTCATTCAACGCTACATTCCGGAGCCAACCCTGAGGTGTCGTCCAACATTGCCGCAATAATTACTCTGGCCCGGCCCAAACATTGGATTAAAAACACATTTATTTTGGTTCCGCTTTTTCTCACTTTCCGGTTTTCCGATGTGCCTTCTCTTTGCCGGGTGGCGGCGGTTTTTGCCGTCTTTTGCGCGGCTTCATCCGCCGTATATGCCGGGAACGACATTGTCGACCGTGAAAGAGATCGGCTTCACGATACGAAACGGCTTCGTCCCGTCGCTTCAGGGTTACTCAGCGTATCGGCCGCGTTGGTCTTCTTCATACTTTTAACGGCTATTTCTCTTGCGGCGGGTTTCTTTCTCTCACCATCAACAGGTTTTTATGTTCTTATTTATCTCGGACTGAATGCCTCCTACACGTTCTGGCTGAAACGGATCGCAATTGTGGATGTTTTTGTATTAGCCGCGGGATTTGTAATCCGTGTGCTTGCCGGTGCCGAAATTATTGATGTTTCGATATCTCACTGGATGATCCTTATCACCATCTTCCTTTCTCTGTTCCTGGGATTCGGGAAGCGCTACAGTGAAATACTGAAAGAAAACGCCGAAGAGCATCGAAGAGTTCTTTCCGCGTATACCCCCGAGGTTTTGAAAATTTATGTGGTGATGTGCGGCATTCTTTCCATAGTCACGTATGCCTTTTATACCATCGACAGTCATGTGGCCAAACGATTTTTTACCTCTCGACTTCTTTACTCCATTCCCGTGGTAGCTTTCGGATTGTTCCGATATATCCTGCTGGTTATCGGCCGGGGAGAAGGGGGAGATGTGGCGGATCTTGTTATTAAAGATAAAGTTATCCTTGCGTCTCTTCTTATGTGGGCGGGCATCATATTATGGGCGCATCGATGGTAGAAGCCTTTGGGAGACTTTTAGAATCCAGAAGTTCTGGTGCGATTATTGTTAAATATGTGATTTTCGCAGGTCTCTCCATCGGCGCAAACTTGTTCTCTCAATGGCTGACGGGAAAGATTTATAACGGCCGCTATGATATTTGGGCTATGTTGGTTGTCGGAACCGGCATCGGTCTTGTCGTGAAATATTTTCTGGATAAAAGATATATTTTTTTCTTTGCCGCCGAATCTCAAATCCATGATTTGAAGACCTTCATTTTTTATGTCGGAATGGGGCTTATTACAACCGCCATGTTTTGGGGTACGGAGCTTATTTTTAATGCATTTGCAGACCGAGAGGCGGCGAAATATATCGGCGGAGGCATCGGGCTGTGCGCCGGCTACATTACAAAATATTTTCTTGATAGAAAGTGGGTATTTAAAGCATGAAAGTTCTTATAACCGGCGGCGCCGGATTTCTCGGGATTAATTTGGTTCGTCATCTTCTATCGAAAGGTGCCGATGAGATCGTCAGCCTTGACTTACTGCCGTTCGACTATCCCGAACGGGATAAAATTACGGAGATAACCGGCGATATTCGTAACCGGGCGGCAGTGGAGGCGGCCGTAACGGGCGCCGATGTCGTCGTCCATGGTGCGGCGGCCTTGCCGCTTTATACCAAAGAGGAAATTCGAACAACCGATATAGACGGCACGCGGTGTGTCTTGGAAGCCGCTTTTGCGGCGGGAGTAAGCCGGTTTGTGCATATTTCTTCCACCGCCGTTTATGGTATTCCCAATCATCATCCCTTATTCGAGGATGATGAACTTGATGGTGTCGGACCATATGGTGAAGCGAAAATCGCCGCCGAGGAAATCTGCCTGGAATACCGAAAAAAGGGAATGTGTGTTCCGATTATCAGGCCGAAATCGTTTATCGGGCCGGAGCGTCTCGGAGTTTTTGCGCTGCTCTATGACTGGGCTAAAGACGGTCGGGGATTTCCAATGATAGGCCGGGGGGATAATCAATATCAGCTTCTGGACGTGGAAGATCTCTGCGAAGCCATTTGGCTGACCATAACCTTGGAATCCGATAAGGCGAACGATACGTTTAATATCGGGGCCGAGGAATTCACAACAATGAAGGAGGATTACCAGGCGGTACTGGATCGAGCGGGATTTGGAAAGAAAATCATCGGCTTCCCAGCCGGACCCGTTATCATTTCTCTTAGAATCCTCGAGGCTCTGAAACTTTCGCCCCTGTATAAATGGGTGTATGAAACCGCGAGCAAGGACTCGTTCGTTTCCGTGGATAAGGCTAAGGAAAAGCTGGGATTTATGCCGAAGTTCAGCAATAAAGACGCTCTTGTTCGAAATTACGAATGGTATATCGACAATCTCGATTCGTTCGAGAACTCCAGCGGCGTAAACCACAGAGTTCCCTGGAAACAAGGGATTCTTAAAATGGCCAAAAGGTTTTTCTGAGCACTTTTTCAGACGAAATGCTTCTTGTTCCAATTCATATATAGTGATAAACTAAATATTATGATCGAAAATAACTGCTGTTCCGATGAACTTCTTGAAGGATATGCCCAGAAACTTAAGGTTTGCGGCCATCCTCTGCGTTTAAAAATACTGTGTCTCATTGAAAAACAAGACTCCTGCGTTTCGGATCTCTGGCAGTGCCTCAGTCAGCCTCAACCGGTTATCAGCCAGCATTTGGCGGTACTTAAAGATAAGGGTATCGTTGAATCAACGACGGAAGGGAATAGGCGGATTTATCGAATTGCCGATGAATTTGTTCGAGAAATCATCGTGAAATTCTAGACAATATACATCATATTTTTAAATTCTTCGAAAAAGCCTTTCATTGATTCAACTCACTTACTGGTTCTTTTCGGCATTACTTCTGAGCGATGATGTCTACACATTCTTCGATCGTTTTCTTGGCGGTATCAATGATAATTTCAGCGTTTATCGGTTCTTCATATGGAGCACTGATACCGGTAAAGTTCGGGATTTCCCCGGCCAGGGCTTTCTTGTAGAGTCCTTTCGGATCACGATTGATACATTCATCGAGACTGCATGAAACATGTACTTCTTTAAAGCCTCCATCCGGAAAGAGGTCTCGGACAAAATCCCTTAAAGCCCGTGTCGGCGAGATAAAGCAGCATAAAACGATAAATCCGGCATCGTACATCAGTCTTGCAACGTGTCCGACGCGGCGAATATTCTCTTCTCTGTCTTCTGCGGAAAATCCCAAATCACCGTTAAGCCCATGTCGTACATTGTCTCCGTCGATAACAAAAACCTGCCTTCCTTCGGCAAAAAGTCTTTGTTCAAAAGCGCGGGCAAGCGTACTTTTACCCGATCCGGAGAGGCCGGTAAACCAGTAACAGGCCGGTTCGTGTCCGTTACGGAGAATTCGTTGTTCCAATGAAATCTTTCCCGCATGCCAAACAACGTTTGAACTGCGGGCCAAATGTTCCGCGTGATCCGGAGCCAGATCAGGAACGCCGCGAATCTCGCCGCGAATCATTCCGGCTCCAACGGTTCTGTTGCTGGCCGGATCAATTAAAATGAAACCGCCTGTCTCGCGGTTTATCTCGTAGGGATCGAAAAAAAGCGGTTGAGACGTTTCAACCGAAACTCTTCCGATTTCATTGAGTTCCAAATCTTCGGCTTCCCGATCTCTGTGAAGTGTGTTTACGTCGACGCGGTATATAAGTTCGCGTACAAAAGCCTGCGCTTCGCGAGTTGTGTGTCGAATGATATAGTTTGTATCAATTCTTAGAGGACTCTTTTCGTCCATCCAGCAAAGAGAAGCATCGAAACGGGTGGATGCCGACGGCATATTCCGTGTCTTTACCAGCATTTCACCACGACTCAGATCCACCTCATCTTCCAAAGTGAGGATGATGGAATCCCCGGCCCGTGCTTCATTCATATCACCGTCGGCGTTTATTATTTTCTTGATTCTTGTTTTTATACAGGAGGGGAGAGTTATCACTTCTTCTCCCGAATTAACCGTTCCGGACGACACTCTTCCCGCAAAGCCTCTGAAGTTTTGATGAGGCCGTACAACATACTGAATAGGAAATCGAAAATCCGTCAGGTTTTTGTCGGCCGCAATGGTAATTGTTTCCAGATAATGGAGTACGGTTGGTCCGTCATACCACTTCAATCGCTCACTATGGTCTACGATATTATCTCCAACCAGAGCACTTACGGGGATAAAAGAAATATCATGGATTTTAAGTTTTTCACTGAATGATTTATATTCGGCTACAATTGTATCAAAACGTTCTTTGGAATAATCCACCAAGTCCATTTTATTAACCGCTACAAGCAAATGCGGAATACCTAGAAGTGATGCTAGAAATCCATGCCGCTTCGATTGAGTCAGAACTCCGTTGCGGGCATCGATTAGAATAACCGCTAAATCGGCTGTGGATGCTCCGGTAACCATGTTTCGTGTATACTGTTCATGACCGGGCGTGTCCGCGATGATGAATTTCCTTTTCGGTGTTGCAAAGTAACGATAGGCCACATCTATTGTGATGCCTTGCTCCCGCTCCGCACGCAGGCCGTCCGTAAGGAGCGCTAAATTTACGGCTTCCTCACCGCGAAGTTTGCTGGATCGTTCCAGTGCTTCCATTTGATCCTGAAAGATTGCCTTGCTGTCATAGAGAAGACGTCCAATCAACGTGCTTTTTCCGTCATCTACACTGCCGGCCGTGGTAAAACGTAAGAGATCGCGAGTATCACTTAAGATGTCGTTCATTAGAAATAACCAGCCTTTTTTCTGTCTTCCATAGCGGCTTCGGAGCGTTTGTCGTCGGCGCGTCCTCCGCGTTCGGTAGTACGAGTGGCCGCAATCTCGGCAAGAATATCGTCCAATGATGCAGCCGGTGATTCAACCGCGCCCGTGCAGGTCATATCACCAATGGTTCTGAATCTTACGGTACGTTTTTGTACTCTTTCTTGAGGAAAAAGTTCCATGAATGGAGCCCATCCGAGAATAACACCATCTCTAACCACCACATCACGTTCATGACTGAAATAAAGTGATGGAAGCTCAATTTCGTTTGCCCGTATATAGGCCCATACATCCAGTTCTGTCCAGTTACTGATGGGAAAGACTCGGAAATGTTCTCCAGGTTTCTTTCGGCCGTTGAAAAGATGCCAGAGTTCCGGGCGCTGATTCTTCGGATCCCATTGACCGAAAGCGTCCCTGTGGGAGAAAAAACGCTCTTTTGCTCGAGCTTTTTCTTCATCCCTTCTGGCGCCGCCCATAGCCGCATCGAATTTAAATTCAGTCAGGGCGTCCAATAAAGTAACGGTCTGTAGAGCGTTTCTACTGGCACCGGGACCGCTTTCATCGACGACGCGTCCGGAATTGATGCTTTCAAGCACAGTTCTAACGATAAGAAGGGCATCAAGAGATTCTATAAACTTATTTCTGAATTCCAATGTTTCAGGGAAATTATGCCCTGTATCGATATGCATAAATGGAAAGGGTATTTTTCCCGGCGCGAATGCTCTGCGGGCTAAGAACGCCATGCAAATGGAGTCTTTTCCACCTGAAAACAGCATAACGGGTTTCTCAAATTGAGCGGCCGCTTCACGAATAACGTAGATTGCCTCGGATTCGAGCTCTTCAAGGTTGGGATTGAGTCTATTTTGCATAATGGAGGATTGTAATTGATTTTTTTAATAAATGAAATTGATTTACTAAATCAATCACAACGAATAAGTTCTTTGCTGTTTTCCGTCAACCGATCAATTCTCGACAATACATCAGTAATCGGTTTCCCAAAAAGAGCGCATATGTTGTAAATCATTGAAATCTGATCTGGTTGAAGTTCGTTTTTCCAGCCGAAGATTCGATCGTGAAGAGAACTATTTATTCTGTTTGATCTTGTTGTTGAAGAGTTTTCAAACATATCAATGTTATGGGAATTGTTTTTGTCCGTTTCCAGATATCTTACAAGATCCTGAATAGAGGAATTCTGATTCAACATAAACTCTTCATAGTAAATAATATAAGGATTGAAATTATTAGTTTGAATTTGTAACAAAGGTACGATATTCGTGATGCACCAATAAAGGGTTATATATTCTATGGGATTATAATTATCTTTTGATAGTAAATGAGAATAATGATGCAGATAATCTTTCATTAAATGGCTTTGTAATGTGAAAATATCTTTAAAATAATCAATTGTAAGGAAATAGCGCATCCCTTCTCCGCGCAGAATACTTGCCACAATAGCCGCAGGATGTCGTAAAATAAAAATCGTTTTACATGCAAAATGATTCTGAATGGCACCAATAGCAAGATTCGCCCTGACAAATTTAACAATTACAGGAGATTTAAATGAATTTTTTAATGGTTTTCTTCGATGTGTTTTATAATCTCCAATGCTGCCTTTGGTAAGCTTCTCGATGAAAATAAGAAGATTTAAATCTTTACTATTAATTGGGATATATGGATACATTTCGGTAATATAATTACCGTTTGAAGTCATAAAATTCTTTTTTAAATGATACTTTCTTGAAGGCTTAAAGCGAAATTCAAATGGTTCGGAAACAACTTTGCCGTTTGTTAATTTTTGTATCAGCTCGAAAAAAAAAGTAGTTCCGCTTCTCCAAAAACCTGAAATTATAATTGCATCTGAAGGTTTTTTATTAAATGAAGATAGTTGGTCGATAAAAAAAATGAATATATTTATTACTTTTTTTGCATGATTTTTAAACGCAGCATCAATTTTCTTTTTTTTCATGTTAATTCTTTTTAATTACAACATTTTTAATGAAAAAAGCAGAATTGTCAAGAAGAGATAAATATTCAAAAATTTGGAATCTGTAATAAATAGCAATTTAAATAAAGGCGGATTGAAATTCCTAACGCAATTCAGCCAATGCCTGCTTCGGCGTTTTATACTCCAAAGTTTTTCTTGGCCTTTCATTTAACAATCGGGCTATTCGACCCACATAATATTGGTCGATATTCCGAAAATCATCAATTTCATAAAGCATATCACGGATCAAACCATTTGTATTTTCGCATGTTGCTTTTTCCCATGGCGAATGGGGGTGACAAAAGAAAACATCGATTTCAGCTTTTTCAGCCAACCGCTTGTGCTCACTATTTTCCTTACCTTGATCCAAGGTCAACGGCTTTCTTAGATGAAGGATTATCATAAAAAGTACAGTCAAAAAATACCCGAAAATAACAGGGTATTAAAATAAGACAGTACAGTAAAGAGTTCAAAGAACAAGCATTGAAGCTATCCGATGAAATCGGATTAAAGAAAGCATCGGAACAGTTGGGTGTAAATTATGGACTTTGTCCGGCTGGAGAAAAATCCGGAAGAGAAAAGGCGGTGAGAAGTCAATACCTGATACATCTCCTCTAACCGAGCGGGAAAAACAATTACTGAGGGAAAATCATGAGCTAAAAGAGGCAAATGAGATTCTGAAGGATGCACTTGGTTTTTTCGCGAAGGACCGGAAAAAGTGAGTCCAAGAACAATCTTTGCATATATCTTGAATGGTCAGGAAGGAAATCATTCGCCTGTCGTGATGATGTGCAAAGCATTGAATGTCAGCGAAATAAGTGGAAACGCATCCGAAATAAGCCTAGAGCCCGGCAACTTCTTCTGGCCAAAATCCATGAGATTTTGGATGAGCACCCGGATAACAAAAACTACGGGATCGACAGGGTTCACATTACACTGCAGCAAAAGGGAGAGATTGTATCTCGATCCACGGTGATCAGGGCTATGCGAAAAGGGGATTTAATTCATAGGAGTTACAGGAGTCCAAACGGGCTTACAAAGGCAGATAAAAAGGCTCAGAGACCAGAAAATATACTGAAGAGGGACTTTAGCGCAACACCGCCGAATTAGAAGTCGCTGACTGATATTACCGAACACCCGTGCTCTGACGGGAAGTTGTATGTAGCACCAGTCTTGGATTGTTTTGGAGGAGAAATCGTCAGCATCGCAATGGATAACCATATGAAAAAGGAATTGTGCCCTTCGCGTCATTGATGATGCATATAAAAGCAGAAATCCTGGGAGCGGTGTTCTCATTCATAGCGATGCCGGTAGCCGGCATATGAGTGACCGATTTAAGAAGTTGCTTGGTAATTATCGGGCTATTCAGAGCATGAGTGATGTCGGAAATGCTACGACAATACTCGTATGGAAAGTTTCTTCGCAACATTGAAGAAAGAAAAGCTTGATAAAATGAATACAAGGAAAATGACCAGGGAATAAATAAAGACTGTAATCTTGCGCTATGTCATGATTAATTACAATCGTAAGCGCATCAGTACGGTTAACAAGGGAGGTTGGCCTCCAGTTATCTACAGGAAAAAGGTAGCCGCTCAAGAAGAGGTTGCTTAACAATATTTTAGGTACTTAGGGACTGCACCGATGTTGACATTTTCAAGAAAATCGGGTTAAGAAACCAGCTCACTGTTAATGGATAATTAAAATAACGTGTATTACGGTTCGGTAATAATAAGATTAACGTTATTATGGGTAGAATTCTTAAGTATCTCAGAAAAGAAGACATTCGCGGCGATTTTTAAAGCCTATTCAAAGCAATTTTGAGAATTTACGGCCATCAGATAAAGGATTTTTATTGAATTTTTTGAATGCCCTCTTGTATTCGGATTGTATTGGATGCTGTACCGGGTATTCAACGGGAGAGAGTATATACTATCATAGCATCACCCGAGGGGACGGAAATGACAGCAGGAAATAATTCATCCAAAGTTGTTTTATTTAAAGAGGAAAATGTGTGTAAGAAGGTTAAAATTAGTGTTATTATTCCTTTTCTTAATAATGCTTCAACAATTAGGCGATGTATCAAAAGTGTTCAACAACAATCAATAATAGATTTGGAAATTATATGTGTTGACAATGGCTCTACTGATGAAGGTTTACGGATTATTCAAGAAATCTCAGAAGACGATGAGAGAGTTAAGCTTTTTTTTGAAAGCGAGGCGGGGGCAGGTCCATCTAGAAATAAGGGTCTCATTGAATCAAATGGTATTTATGTCATTTTTATCGATGCTGATGATCGTTTGGCTTCGAATGAATCACTGTCAAAACTATTGTTGGTAGCCGAGAAATCAAAATCTCCTCTGGTAAAAGGAAATTATTTAATAGTTGATAAAAAGGGTAGTAGAGAACCGAAAATTGATGGGAAGAGTTTTATTATTAATGAAGAGAAAGCCTTGTATTGGTATGAAACTTACAAATTATCGATATTCTGGGGACTCTATACCTATTTGATTCGGCGTGATTTTCTTATTAAAAACGGAATTGTTTCCCCATCGTTGATTCGTGCACAAGATTCAGTTTTCATAGCGAGGATGTTTCGGAAAATCGATACCCCAATTCCATGTATACCAGATATAGTTTATTTGTATTATCAGGGATCGGGAAAATGGAATTTTGAAGACTGGGAATATGAGCGGGTTTTATCAGTGTTTCAAGCCTATAAAACGTTGTTTATCTTTTTTAGAGATGAAAATAAATATGAACAATGGATATGGTATCAAGCGACGATATTGCCTAAGATTAGAAAGTTGATAACAAATTTTGGTTTGGATAAATATTCTGACGATCGTTTGTATTCCTTATGCAAAGAATTATTAGGTTCATTACACAATCATGAAGAAATGTTAAGCAAGAATCCGTTTCAGAAAGGCTTGCCAAGAATGTATTCATTTCTATATAGGATATTAGTCAATTTTGAACCAGTTGAGAATCCTAAAATTACTATTGTAGTTATTGTACGTGATACCGCAAAGTATTTGCATAAAACAGTTGAATCAATCTTGGAACAAGAATTTGTAAATTGGGAAATCTTACTGATTAACGGAAGTCTTGCCGAGTTGGCGCATGAAGTATGTAACACACTCTCACAAAATGATAACAGAATTAATGTACTTCATGTAGGTAAAAGAAACTGGCGTATCTTAGCTGCGAAAGGAGTTGAATTGGCCGGTGGTAATTATATTCATTTTATTAATTCAGGTGATTATCTTTTAAATACATGTATTTATTCCGATGTAATAAAAGTATATAAAAAGATTAATACCGATATTGTTGCTTTTAGGGAAAGAGTCGAAAATGATATGGATGACTCATTGAGTCTAGCGAGTGCATATGATGAAAATATCAGGAACTCTCTTTCTTATTCAAAAGGAAATGTCCTTGATGCAGCCCAATATGGTTATCTTAAATTGTTTGGGAATACCCCACCATGTCTTTGGAATAAGATTTATCGAATAGAAGTCGTAAAAAATCACTTGTCTCTGGGAAAACAATGGAAAAGATATCGAATTTCTTTCTTTAAGATCTTGCTTCGTAATCCAACGTTTTTTTGCTGTGATGGAATTTTGGACTGTCATTCTCTGCGTAAATTGAATTATGATGAAAAGTTAGGCAATCTAATCTATAAGATAGTAATAAGAGTATTAGGAATTAAAAAGACACTTTGCGAGTTATTAAGTGATAGATTTTGATGTAGTGCAAAGATCTTTTTTTAATGGCTTTCAAGAGAGAATTGTTAGAATGATGATATCCTTTTGTCTTGTAATTATATTATTTCTTGTGAATTTGACGCTAGTAATGAAGTGCAAAGTTAGGTAGAAGGTGGTAAATAAGATGAAAGTAGCCGTTGTAGTCGGGGATTTTCCAAAATTATCAGAAACTTTTATATTATATGAAATTATTGAATTGATAAAGATGGGAGTTGATATTCAAATATTAGCATTAAGTGAAGCAAATGAAGATATTTACCACAAAGAAGTAGATGAATTCAATTTGAGAAATAGAACAATATATTTATCCAGGAATAGAAAGGGAAAGAAAATAGCAAAATATTTTGTATTAATAATTAACTTTATTAAGTGCCTTCTTATGAATCCGCGAATGTTTTATAGAATTGTTTTATATAAAAAGCATATTTTAAGGAATATTAATTGGTTTGCAAGTTTGAATTGTAGAGATGAAAAATATGATATAATTTATTGCCATTTTGGATATAATGCATTGAAGATTCTTCCTCTTGTTAAATTAGAAATCTTGCATGGTAATTTATTCGTGGTTTTTCATGGTGTCGATATTTCAAAACATATAAAAATCTATGGTGAGAGTTTATATAAAGAGCTATTCGGTTCAGTTTCAGGATTATTGCCTATAAGTAATTTATGGTTGAGTAGGCTAATTGAACTTGGTGCTGATATAGATAAAACAAGAGTACATAGAATGGGCATTCCTTTGGACGAAACCCAGTACAGAATCCCGAAGAAAACGGGGCAGATTAATTCCATTTCCCTATGTCGCTTGGTAGAAAAGAAGGGGATTGAGATTGCAATAAGAGCTTTGTATAGACTCAAAAATGAAATAAATTTTAAATATAGAATTATTGGCGATGGAATCCTAAAAGATCAGATCCAAAGAATGATAGATGATTTAGAACTAAATGATAGTATTTCTCTTGAAGGTTCTCTACGTCATAATGCCGTCTATGAACTTATGAACGCAAGTGATATTCTATTGGCACCTAGCCATGAAGCCCTTGATGGTGATAAAGAGGGAATCCCAGTGACAATAATGGAATCTATGGGAATAGGACTTGTTGTTGTTTCTACCACTCATAGCGGGATACCAGAATTAGTGGATGATGGGGAAACAGGTTTCCTAGCAATTGAGAAAAATGTGCAATCTTTTGAAATGAAAATTAAAGAAGCAGTTAATTCTGATTGGGATCTAATCACAAAAAAAGCAAGACGTAAAATTGAAGAGGAGTATACTGTTAAGGGAAATGTAAATGAACTAGTCCAACTGTTCCACGAAACAAATGGAAAGAAATCGGATTTATTGCTTTAGTAGCCATTTCTATCTGTATGGAAAAATATGTAATTCATTTTTCGGTGCTCATTCAATTAATCTATGAATTGAAATCATTCAGGAACGATCTATAAAGGAATTGGAATTAGTGTATGGGGCTATATGTATTTCTTGATTGTACTTTTTTTTATAATAACCTATTATATTTTTCCAATATATGTCATTTCTAGTTTTAAAAAGGCCAAAATATCCCAATGTTTTTTTTATTTTTTCAAGTATTTTTAATAGCAATTGTCTGCTTGAAGCTTTCTTTTTTACATTTATTTCATATAATTTATTGCTATCTTCAAGATAGTAATTTGATATTCCATTCTCATAATCAATATACACATTAATTTTGTTAATTAAAGAATTTATCCTAAACCACAAATCATCGGCAGTTGGTGCCAAATGGAGGAAATTTTCATCAATTAGTGACTCCTGGAAAAACTTCTTTTTGTAAAGTATACCGCCGCATCCAATTGGGAGTAATTGACTTGAAATACATGATCGATCAATTCTATTCCAGTGCAGATAATTTTGATAAGAATTTAAAAAATTTTTCTTTATTACTCTTGCTTTCGTACAAATAATGCAATCAGGATGTTGTTCGCTTGATTCAACCAGATTCTTTACGAAATATTGATTATATATAACATCATCATCAATTGTTATTAACATATCATTCTCTTCAAGATCGCTAATTGCAGGAATTAATTTTCTGTACGGTCCTGTGTTTTTAACCCAATTAATCTTCAGCGACTTATCTAAGCCTTGTAACTCCTCAATTTCCTCTTCGTTTATTCCTTTATCAAGCAAATAAGGTTCATGGGAAATGTTCAGAATAATTCTATCAGGCCTATGTTTTTGGTGTAGAATAGAAAGGATTGTGTAATAGGTTATTTCAATTCTTTGTGATATAGTTGTTAAACTTACAATGACACTCATTGTTGAATATTAAAATGAAATTGATGATATAATCAATATTTTTTACTAAAGTGACGTTTTTATAGCAATTTTAGAATATATTCAGATGCATAAAACATCTTTGGATATGGTATTGTCCCGAATAATCCGGGATTTAATTCGGATGACTTGGGGGATGTGGAAACGACATAAAAGGCTGGACGGCAGGCTATGGTCTTTGCATTCATTTTCACCTGGAAGCATGTACATTTTGTATGATACGGAGTCAGAAAGTATAATCACTCTAAAAGGAATGAGAACAAGATGGAGAAAATAAGCAGCAAAGAACACAGAAGAATCATCTATTACCATCCGGTTCTACTGCGGGAGAATGCGACAACCGCCAGCGGTATTCGTCCCCTTAAGATGCTAAATGCGTTCCGAAAAGCCGGATATACCGTGGATTTGGTTGTCGGCTACTCCCTCGACAGAAAGCGGGCCTTTGCAAAGATCCGAAGAAACGTCCGACAGGGTGTTCGTTATATGTTTGTTTATGGGGAATCTTCGACGATGCCTTCGGAATTGACAGATCCTAAGCACTTGCCCCTACGGCCATTAGTGGACTATCGATTTTTAAGTTTTTGCCGGCGGCATAATATTCCCGTGGGGATTTTTTACAGAGATATCTACTGGCGTTTTAAGGAGTATAAGAGCAAAGTTTCCTGGTTTAAAAGGCATATGGCATTACTCTTTTATCGATTTGATCTTATACAATATCGATTGTTTATTAAAACCTTATTCCTGCCCTCCGTGAAAATGGCTGATTTAATACCGGGAACCCTTCGTGGCGGTTTTTGCCAGCCTCTTCCACCGGCTCATAATGAACCGGTCCTTAGGGAAAAATCCTTTTCGGAATCACTGGATTTGTTCTATGTCGGCGGAGTGGGTAATTATTATAGGCTTCATAAACTTATAGAAGTTATCAGGGAAGAGACGGAATGTAACCTCTCCATTTGTACCCGAGAGAAGGAGTGGGCGGATGCAAAACATGAATTCGGGGATGGTACTTTACCGCCGAACATAAAAATTATCCATACATTCGGCAGTGGTTTGGAACCGTTTTTTCGTCGGAGCAGATTAGCTGTTCTGTTTATTGAGCCGGTTCCCTATTGGACTATCACCGTTCCCTATAAACTTTTCGAATATCTGGGCTGGGGACTGCCAGTAATAGGATCCAGGGGGACTTTGGCGGGGGATATTATTGAGGATTTGGACATAGGGTGGTGTATAGAGTATTCCGAAGAAGCACTTCGGAATTTAATACGGGAACTCCTGGAGCATCCGGAAAGAATTGATGCCAAACGGGCCAACATTTTGGCCATTCGCCGGAATCATACCTGGTCAGCAAGGGTGTCGGAAGTTGAGAAAGCTTTGTCAGCAAGGTGAAATATTTTGAAGATTGCCGTTTTATCCGCCGCATCGGCTGTTCATACACTTCGCTGGGTGCATGGTCTTGCCTCGATGGGGCATCAGGTTACATTGATCAGCTGTCATAAACCTTCCGAAACTCTGAATCCCGAAATCCGTTTCGAGAAACTTCCGGTTCCCGCTCCGTGGGGGTATTATCTCAATAGTGCCTCACTCAAGAAAATCCTTGGGAATTTGGAACCGGATATTCTTAATGCCCATTATGCCTCCGGGTATGGCACGCTCGCTCGGCTATCCGGTTTTTCGCCGAAACTTCTTTCCGTATGGGGAAGCGACGTTTATGATTTTCCCCGAAAATCCCGACTTCATCGTTCTCTTATAATAAAGAATCTTCAGGCGGCAGACGCAATAGCCTCAACAAGCCATTGTATGCTTGATGTAACGAATAATTTATACCAACACAAGCGAACATATATAACGCCTTTCGGTATTGATACGGAATCCTTTTCACCTAAGCTTCCGGCCGCAAGAGATAAAATCATTATTGGAACGGTGAAAACACTGGCGTATAAGTACGGTATCGATACTTTGCTTGAGGCTTTTTATATTCTGTTGGAGCGTACGAAAGACAATCAATTGTATCTTGAAATTACCGGAGACGGGCCAGACCGGATGAAATTGGAACAGCAGGCAAAGCAATTGGGGATTGCCGACCGGGTTTGTTTTTACGGCCGGGTAAACCATGCTGATGTTCCGGAGAAGCTTCGGCGATTGGATATCTATGCAGCTCTGAGCCGTTTGGACTCAGAGAGTTTCGGGGTTGCGATTTTGGAGGCTTCCGCATGCGCTCTACCGGTGGTTGTTTCTGATGTGGACGGTTTGAAGGAAGTCGTTCGGCATATGGAAACGGGAATTATTGTTCGCAAGGAATCGGCGGAAGAGGCGGCCGGAGCGCTTGAAACACTGATTAACGACAGAGAGCTCGGAAAAAGAATGGGTTTGAGCGGACGTGACAATGTTGAAGAAAATTATGCTTGGAAATCATCTCTTGAGAAAATGATAAACGCATATGGTGAGATTTCCGGAGTAAATCGGTAAGATTGACTGGCGGCTGCCGGGTTATGAAGTATGTTCCTTCATCGCTTATACACTCTGCGAACAACCCCAAACGCGATTTCTTTTCCAGGAAAATTAGAGACCGTGAAAAGAAAGTCTATGATTATAAAACGGTGTTTTGTGAAGTTTGCCAGAACATTGATCGATATGCAGTCCATAATATCTCCAGCTTTTTCGTGCCAACACTGCAGATTTGGGATAGAAGTATGTTTACCATACAAATTGTTTAACAGGGGTTCTTCCGCATTATGTCCATAATCACTGGATTTATTTTTTTTGATGGTTTAACGGTATTTATTAAGAAGGGTTGCGCTGAAAAACAATCAGAGTGACGACAGGAAGGTTTTTATCTTGAGACTGTTTCTTCGTCTGTTAACTTTAGGAAAGAAGCAGAAGACCTACAAGCCCCAAGATACGTATTTGCTTCATTCTTTATATTTCCATAATCTCATCGGTTCGGCGAATGTTTGATCCAACTCGGGAGGGTTGAACGGATTAACTCCGTTCCCCGGATGGAAAGTCATCTCTCCGAAAAGAATACGTTCGTCCGGATTATAGAGATCGACTCTGACAAAGGGGAATCCTTTGGAGAGCGTTGAAGCAATTTTCAACATTTCTTGATACTTTTTCGGAGGTTGAATCATTGTTTCATTAACGGGAAAATGAAGAGAACCCCAGAAAAAATTCCAATCGATCGTATAAAGACTTTCGGAAACCGATTTTTTTACACGGTCAAAAATTACCCGAACAAACTTCGGCTCTCCATTATAGCAGTAGAATCGATAATCCTTGAGGGAATCCATTTCTTCAATGTATTTTTCTGCGATAATACGGCGAGGAATAGCCTTGTACTGCCATTCTCCGCTTTTTGAGCTGAAATCCATTTCCAGCCAGGAAGCTAATGTTTTACGAACAGCGGTTATATCTAATTTAGTTTTATCAGCGCAGACGATGATTTGTCCTGAACCATGATTGGCCTTGAGGACGAATTGATTGGGAAGAGAATCAAAGGCAACCTCATCAGCCGATTTATAGACTCCGTAGAGATCGTTAAGATATCCGTTGCCGAGCTTATGTGTTATATATTCTCTGACACGATATTTATCGGCACAAACAACCATTAAAGGATTCCTGTAATTCAGTTTGAGCCATTGAATCTGCTGATTGAACCCTTTGGGGTGCCGCCAGTTCATCCTGCGTCCGAAACGGGAACGATAGTAGAGTGCGTAGACCAATCGTTTCGGTAAAGCAGATACTGCAAATCTAAAGAAGCGCGATCTTTTCATAGCTAGGATTATTGCGATAGAGCCTAGAACTGTAAAGCACCGGTAATCCTTCGAATAAAAGGTATTCAAACTGAGTATCAAAGAGAGTGTAACTATAGTGAAATAAGAAAATAGTTCCGAAGAAAATTCGAGGACGATTTACCTTCCACCTAACGAACGATAGAATCAAACTATATGTTTACGGGAAGAAAATAGGAAGTAGGAGCTGTGCATGGGTGCAAAGCGTTTTCGATGGAATCGAACCCGTCTGTTTTGGGCTATATATCGAATGACTCCAGATCCTTGGATCTACAGCATTATGTATTTCAAGCGATTTCATCGGTTTATCAACTGGAGAAATCCTCAAGGATTTAATCAAAAGATCAACTATTTGAAGCGTTATTATCGAAATCCTCTTCAAACCGTCTGTGCCGATAAATATGGCGTGCGTGAATATGTTCGCGAGAAAATTGGGGAAGAACATTTAAACGGAATTTATGGAATATACAACACGGCCGAAGAGATTAATTTTGATGAACTTCCAAAGGAGTTTGTCTTAAAAGCAACTCATGGGAATCGGATGAACATTATCTGCGACAATAAAGACGATCTGGATATCGCATGGGCGCGAAAAACTTTGAACGGCTGGCTGAAGCAGAATTTCTATTATCATTCCAAGGAGTGGCAATATAAGAATATTCCACCGAGGATTCTCGCGGAGCCCTTGCTTCGCGAGATGGATTCACTGAAGGATTATAGATTCTACTGTTTTAACGGCGTCCCTCAATTTATAAGAGTAATCTATGATAGAGCAACGAAAAAGCCGAAAGAAAAACTTTATAAAAAGAATTGGGAACCAATAAAAGGATCATGGCATTTCCCTGAAAAGCAAAGTGAATTAACAAAACCAGATAAATTGCAAGAAATGATATATATCGCTGAAGCTCTTTCCGGTGAATTCCCATTCGTTCGTGTAGATCTCTACAATCCCGGTGAGCGGATTCTTGTAGGGGAGTTGACGTTCCATCCCGGTAATGGATTTCTCATCGGTAAACCTAATACTTTGGACGAAGAATTCGGAAAATTATTGAAGGTAAGAAAATACTAGAAAATTGTAAAAATTGAATAAAGCTTCTATAAAGAGAACCTTGGAAGATATCCATCTTGTGTGATAATCGAATTTTATTCATGGTTGTATTATGAAAATTGATAGGAAAAGCAAGAGTCGCATACTTATTTTCAGTGCTCAATATCAGGGCCGGTATGGAGCTACTGCAAGTATGATTAATCTTGTAAAAACTCTTTCGACTTCTCATGAATGTATTATCGTAACAACCGCTTTTGGCAATCTTACGGAAACAATAGAAAAAGAAGGCTTGAACTATAGGGTTATCCAACTTGGGAATCATGCAAACGTTCTTGGACGACAAGCGAGGAATTACAATAGTTTTAAAAAAAATCTTATGGCACTTCAACTGGTAAAATTTCAAATACATTTTATGCTTTATGCAATAAAGAATAAATTTGATTTTATATATTCGAATAACCAAGGAAGTTTCTTCAAAATATTTCCAGTAATAAAGATATTAAAAGCACAAAGTGTAACTTATATACGAAGTGTTGCAGAGAACGATTTTATAACACGTCTGTGTATAAAGCATTGTGATCAAATTATTACCATTGCAGATGGATTATTGGATAATCTCCCGAAGATTTTTCTTGAGCCTTTTTTATCGAAGATTAAAACAATTCACACAGGATTTGATTTTAAATCATTTGAGGATGGAGAAGAAATCTCGGAAGTTAATTCCAACCTAATCCGGATTGGATATGTTGCTTCAATCTCTCAAAGGAAAGGCCTGGATTTTCTAGTTTCTCTTTTCATAGAAAGTGAAAAATTATCCCAAAATGCTTGTTTGGTAATTTGCGGACAGCCCATTAAAGATTCCGAAGAATATTTCAAAAAATGCTGTAATAGACTAGATTCAGCAGGTGTTACCTATATATATCTTGGTTACCGTAAAGATATTCATAATGTTTATAAATCTCTTGATTTAATGGCTTTACCATCATTAGCGGAAGGATTGCCGCGAGCTGTTATAGAAGCAATGGCGCATGGTATTCCTGTTCTGGCAAACAATGTGGGAGGGGTAAAGCAAATAATTAAAAATGAAGAAAATGGTTTTATTTTGGAACCGGGCGATTCATCCTCTTGGACGAAAGCTGTTAACTTAATGATTTCAGATAGCAAAAAGCGATTGGAAATGGGGAAAAAGGCCAAGGAATTTGTTACTGAGAATTTCTCAAAGGAAAAATTTGAAATAGAGCTGAGAAAAGTATTTGGTTGATAAAACGGCTTATAAATTACTTAAGCGTTATTTTAATGGAATTTCAAACTGAGACGACGGCAACTGTATTTTTCTTATCAGTCCCAGCATTCGCAGGATACGGATATCCTTTTCATTGATATAGTGTGTTTTCTTATATGCTTCTTTGAATTCTTCTTCAGATGCTTCTCTTTCCATCAATTCCATAATGTATTTTGTGATTTTTTGCAGATTTTTTTTAGCACCGGGTCTATCTCCATTAGCAATTTTGAATTTATAACGATCAAACCAGAGCTGAAAACCGCAGCTATCGAAATGAAGAAGAAAAATACGTCGACTTCTAAACTCTATTAAATGTTTTTTTCGAACAGCGGGAGTGTGAATCCGCATATTGATTATATCCAAGTCCGTTCTAACAAAACATTTTGATTTGTAATGAGCGCGAAAGTACCTGTCGTTAAGAGTGAAGGGCGATTTGACTCCTAGGAGAACGGCTAAACGGAGAAGAATTGAATTCACCGGATAGCGTAGACCTGATTTATGAAATGCGGCGGGAGATTTATAGAATCGAATTTCATGAAAGAAATTTTCGTATTCGAGTTCTTCCGGAACAGCTTCCAGTATCGTCATTCTCAGGATTTCTACCGGTGAACGACGAAGCATTAACTTAATATCTCTTGTACCGGGATAGATTAATTCGTCGACATCAACATGGGCAATCCAAGAAATATCCATTTCTCTGGCCCAGTTAAGGGCATTGGTCGCATTCAGACCCTGTCTGTAGATAACATATTGATAATCAAATTGCTCAAAGTAACCGTTAATATATTTTCGAAAATATTCAGGTGTACACCGTGTCGCCGTGACTTTTGAATTTTTTTCGACGATTTCAACCGCAGGGTCTTCCGGATCATCAAAAAAAAGGAATATATGATTCGCTCCAAGATTGAGATAATAATTCACGAAGGCTACAGTTTGTTTGACTGTGCATTTAAGAGTTGTCGCTATCGCCCAAGTAAGATTTCTTCTTGATGATTTCATGGAAACATACTGAACGAGAGTGTAACGATTTGATTTAAAGTGGTTTCATAATTCGCATCTTCATAGATTTTGAAACCCGAATCCGGATAATAAGTGTAATACGACCAAACCAAGTCGAAATCGAGTCCCAGAGAAAAGGGGATTTTCCCGAAATTACCATACCAAAGCGCGCCGACTCCCCATATATGCTGCCATTCGTAAGCGCCGTCCTTGAGGAAATCTTTTTTATAGAGAGGATCTTCACTCCAACTGGAATAGGCTCCATTATATTCATAATAGTCGATGTAGTCGTAGTAGCTGCTGCCGTCCACTTCATAAGGTCCCGTCGTGGCACCGTGACGAACCATGCGGTATGTGAAGGTCGTTGTCAGTTTGTTTACCGGCATCGTGCTGATTTCAAGGCGGAGTTCGTCCGAGTTGGGCGGCTGGTAGAAACCCAGAGGTTCGCCGTTGTTCAGATAATAGACTTCCATGGTGTAATCGTCGCTGTATGTCGGGGTGTTCACCGGGGGATGGGTGTAGCAGTATGGTTCGATTTTCGTATACTGCAGCATGATTTCCCCGCGGCTGAAAATGGGTACGGGAATGCTTGTTCCGACTTGGTAGGCATACATATTTCTATCGAGCTTAAAAAAACCGTCGGAAAGCAGATCCATCTCGTCGATGTAAAGACTTGCCCAGGCTTGCCCATACCCCGGGGCCAGAAAGGCTACGGAACCTCCGAGCATCATATTGTCGAAATCACCCACCACTTCCTGTCCGAAGAACTTGGACTGGAACGGGTAAATGTAATCGAGTTCGTAGCGTTTCGGCCAGACAACGGCGTCGAAGATACTCACATAGAAGCGTTCGTTCGGCATAATTTCCAGCTGTATGATGGAATAAGCGTTCTGTTCGACCTCGGCCGCATCTTTCGCACGGCTGTAGACCGGTGTATCATCGCCGGCACTTCCTCCGCTTCCCGGAAGAGGGTAGCGGCCGTCTTCGTTCCAGATGCCGATACCGTAATCCAGAGAGCCGGTTAAGGCGGAGAAGCCGAACCACTGCCAGGGATGGAAGGTTAATTCAAAGGCGGAAAAGGGGCGGGCCGTGCCTGAAAAATAAAGATTCCCCGAACCGAAACTTCCCCAATCGTGCCGAATCCTTCCAAATCTGGCCCAGAACCTGTCGTCCCAAGCCGAAAGGGCCATTTCGCTTTGAATCTCCAGCCCTCCGGATGCTTCGGAAGGGAATCCGTATAATTCATACCCGATTAAGTTATATGGAGCTCCGTCCCAGCATTTGGTATACGTATAAGGTTCAAAACTGTCGAATCCGTTCACCAGCGAAACAATACCGGCGCTGACCTGTACCTCGTAAGAGATGGGACCGGGGACATCTCCCATCAGGTAGAGTTTGAAGAATGTCAAATCACTGAAGGAAATATCGTCTGAAATTCCAATGCCCGTTTGATTCTCCCAGCCGACTCCTATTTTCGCAGGAAAAATGTCGCTCGGCACATCGACGGCTCCTTCTTCAAGCAAACTTTTATCAACCGATTTGTCGAGCCTGTCCATCAGAAAGGTCAGATATTCTCTGTCGGTAACGCTTATGGGTACGTTCCGATCCTGAATCGAATGAAGAATGGAGAGAACCTTGCTTCTGGGCCATGGTCGAACCATCACGTCTCTTCGAATAACGCCTTTAAGAATCATGTCGTCGATAAAGTCATAAACCGGATCATCGACGGGTACGGATGTATAAGTTTGGGCCCAGGAGGCCGCCGCGATGAAAAGGACCACAAGAACAAATACGATTTTTTTCATAAATTCACTCCACTCCGAAAACTCTATTCGCGAACCAGGCTTCCAGAGCGCTGATACGGTTGTTGAACGATCCGGCGATGCCGCGCTGAGACCAGCCTATGGGCGGGAATTCTTTTAAGGCCACGGCACAGTACATCAGGGCATCGGCTTCACGGGGAATAACGGCCATTTGCAGAAGAACTCCGCCGGCATCCGCGGTTTTTTTTGTATAGGCTTTCAGCTCCGTCAGGTTTACTGTGGTCATAAGGATGGCATCTTCG
The DNA here is from genome assembly GCA_963666985.2 of Spirochaetia bacterium. Taxonomy (GTDB): domain Bacteria; phylum Spirochaetota; class Spirochaetia; order DSM-2461; family DSM-2461; genus UBA2779. The sequence continues at coordinate 572,432 of CAXXIA010000001.1, forward strand.
CTTTTTTCGACGCCGACCATATACCAATTGGCACCGAAAGACGTGTCCTTCTGGTATTGAACAAAATTCGCGATGGTGCCCATGGCGGGAGGCGGAAGCGGAGGTAGGGCTTCTTTGCTTCCGAGAGCTTCCACCCGGCAGCTTTTTTTAATATAAGGATACATTTTCCCCCGACCGCCCGACCAATATTCAATTCCATCGAGACTCTCAATATCGAGGAGAATCTCGGCTATGGAATCAAGTGTTTCATATTCGGCCGGCAATACAGGAAGCGTGAACAAGAATTCCACCAGGAACATCGTTTCGTGTGATTCGATGTTCCGTCGGATTTTATCGGAAAAAGAAAATTCCGGCAGCAGAGTGATATCGCCTTCGCTGTAATCCCGTACCTTTTCGGTAAAATGAGATCCTTCTTTCCGTTCTTTGCCTTCGTCTTCGGCGAAGAGAAATATGGGGAAGAGGAAGGTTATGGCAACTGTAATAATGAGGAATTTCTTATTCACGGTTTTTTCCTCCATCCGCGAATTCATACTCCAGGACTTTCTCAATGGAGTCTTGGATCTCGAACGGCGGACAAAAACCCGTTCCCAGGGCTTTTTGGGCTGAAAAGCTTGATTCGCTCAAGAATTTCTTTACCCGGATTCGGCTGATGGGGAATTTCTTCCCGGTTATTTTTGCCAGGAAATCGAAGCAGGCGCCGCCGAATAAACCGAGAAACGTCGGTAGGCGCAAACCTGTTCCCGAACCTTTTCCCAGTTTGGAGCGAACCGCGCCGACCAGTTGTTTCATATCGGGAATCGGTGTGTCGACATAATTCCAGGTTCCGTTGATTTCGGGAGAGGTGATGATGTGCACAAGGAAAGATGCGACATTTCCCACATACGCCATGGCTTTGTGGTTTCGGCCCGATCCTACGAAAAGAAAGGTTCCCGCGGCGATTTGCCTAAAAAGATTATAAACATTGCCTCTATTCCCTTCACCGAAAACAACGGTGGGGCGAACAACGGCAAGTTTCCTTTTCCCGTCTTCGGCCGCCCAGGCGGCATACACTTCTTCCGCAAGAAGTTTTGTTCGGCCGTAATCATTGAAAGGCTTACAGCACGCCGTTTCGTCCGTATAAGGTGCGGCAAATCCGTAAACAGCGACGGAACTGGTGAATATGATACGCTTAATCCCCAAGTTTGAGACGGCGGTGCAGACATTTTTAGCGCCGGTAACGTTGACATCGTGATAGAGCGATTTCGGCGTAACGTCGTCACGGTGTTCCGCCGCCAAATTAACAACGACATCGGCTCCCCGGAGGCTCTCTTCCAACTCCTCGGCGTTCCTAACGTCCGCGACAAGAGTTTTTTGGGGGTATTCCGTGCCGATTTTTTTGTCGATTATGATGAAATCGACGGATTGTTTTTCCAGGATACTCGCGAGACGCGTGCCGATGAATCCGGAACCGCCGATAATGGCAACCTTCATGAATCCAGTTTACCGCCTTCCAAAGAGTTTAATCGCAATGTTCCATAGAACATAATATCCGGATTGTATCCGACCGAATCCGAGAACATCTCTGTACAGTAACCAATTATGGCGAACCAATTCAAGTTTGTTACCGGAAAGACCGGTACTGCGGACGCGGTAACGCGTTAATGCCTCGGGAATCCCTCTTCCTTCAACTCCGTCCGATAAAAGATTCAGCCAGAGAGCGTAATCCTGTCTTTTTCGAATGGAGGGAAAATATCTCTTACCGTAAAAATGCGTATCGTACATGGCTGTTGAACAGCCTACGTAATTCGTCAGCAGCTGGCGTGAGTAGGTAAGACGGTGCCTGCATTTGACGGTTCTGCCGAGATCGGAACCGTCTTCGGCGATTTTTCGATAATCGGTGAACGTGAACGGTGTGTTTGTTTCGGTCATAAAGGCCGTCTGCCGGGCCAATTTTTCGGGTTCCCAAGCGTCGTCCGAGTCGAGAAAAGCGATGAACTTTCCCCGAGAGGCTTTTATTCCTTCGTTTCTCGACATACCGGCACCCGAATTAATAGGAAGAGATATAAACTTGATGCGAGGTTCTCCCCGTGCCATACGGCGGATCATATCCGGCCCTTCGTCGGTTGAATCATCATCGACAATGATATATTCCCAGTCGACAAAGGATTGGGAGAGAACCGAGCGGATAGTTTCTTCTATATAAGGAGCGGCATTGTAAAGCGGCGTTACGATACTGACCAGGGGGGATTCAGTCGGCATGATAATCCTTAAACCAATCGATGAATTCCCTGATGCCGTCTTCAAGATTCGTCGAGGGCGTATATCCGTAATCGTTTTTAAGCGAAGACACGTCGGCCCAGGTTCTCAGAACGTCACCCTGCTGCATGGGAAGCATAACTTTTCGGGCGGTTTTTCCCATGTATTGTTCAATAGTGTCGATAAAATCCATAAGTCGAATCGGTTTCCCTCGCCCAATGTTGTATACGGCGGATCTGGGACGACTCTCGTCAAGAGGGCCTTTTTTTATAATGGCGGCGATACCCGCGGTTATATCGGACACATGAGTAAAATCCCGCTCCATATTTCCGTGATTATAGACCTTGATGGGGTGTTCTTCACGGATGGCTTTTGCAAAGGAGTAATAGGCCATATCGGGACGGCCCCAGCTGCCGTAGACGGTAAAAAATCTTAAACCCGTGAAGTTCAGGCCGTAGAGTCCGGAGTAAACATCCGCCATCATTTCATTGGTTGCTTTCGTAACGGCGTAAAGGCTTTCGAACGATCTGAAATTTTGTGATTCCCGAAACGGCACATCCGAGTTGTTTCCGTAAACGCTGGATGAAGAGGCGTAGACGCAATGCCGGATGTTCCGGATACGGACCGCTTCAATAATATTCGTGAAACCGACGATATTGCTCTCGACGTACTGACGGGGATTCTCAATGCTGTATCGAACGCCGGCCTGAGCCGCCAAATGGACAACGGTATCCACCGGATTCTCGAAAAGAGAGTCGACTCCGTTACGATCTGTGATATCCACAGAGCGGACGGAAATACCGAATTCCTCTTTCAGAAGACGCGCCCGTTCCCTTTTAAGTTGAGGAGAGTAGTAGTCGTTGAAGTTGTCTACGGCAAGGATTTTCAGATCGGAATCGGATTTCATGAGGGTTCTAATAAGGTGAAAGCCGATGAAACCCGCCGCGCCTGTCACCAGAATCATGATGTTTCTCTCTTGAGCGCAATGAGTAAAGGATCGTCGACAAGATCCTTCCGTTTTTTTTGAGCAGTCTCTCTATATGAAAGTGATTTCCAATTTGTGGTAATACCGAGGAAGTGGAGGAAATAAGCGGATTCAACGGACAACGAAGGCTCTTTTCGATCGTTTGTCAGTATTCGAAGAAGCATGCTGATGAATCTGACTCGGAACGCTTTTGCATTCCTTTTTGTATTGATGTTTCGATTCCGCAGTTTCCTGAGAAAAATTATAAAATAAGCCCAGGGGCGAAAATGTTGGGTTTGTACGTAGTGTGGCAGAAGGCCGGTCGCGGCGGATGCTTTGAAAATGTATTTGCGGGCGTAATAGCGGGGCTTGTTCGACCTTTTTTCATAAGAATGAAAAGAATATTGTTCCGGAAGGTTCTCTTTCTGGGGAACATCGAAGCTTGAGAAGTAAATAACGTTCTTATTTCCGAGGATATCTTTTGAATCCCCGTTGCGAACGAATAGGAGTTCATCGATATCGAAATTAAAGATAATGGAATCCCGTCCGAAAACACGGCGGCAATGGTTCAATGCACCGACTTGGGCAAACTTATTATCATGACTGAACGTGGGCCCGTAAGGAAAACTCCAGTCGACAAGAATGGTTTGTTCGGGGAGTTCCTTTGATAGTTCCCCGAATTTTTCGCTTCCGTTATCGTAAAGAACCAAGTATTCAACATCAAATCGGCTTTTATAATGATGAAACCAGTCGCAAATCCAGCGGATTTCATTGTTTTTCTGTATTGCCGTTAAAACACGGCTGCCTCTGGGAAACGGGCTGACGGAGTTAAGTTGAATGGAACGGTCGGGAATCTTTTTGAATCGGAAGTCTAAAACGGGGTTGATAGCAGGATCCCAATTCCTAACAGGAAGGGTCCATTCCGTGAACCGTCTAAGGGCCGTTGTTTTAATACTGTATGGAATGTCGGCTCCGTTATGTTCGATTTGAGGAAGGCCCGGTTCCTTCTTCAGATTAAGAATGGGGGGGCCGAAGAGGGATATCGTATTCTCCTGATTAACATACACAGCGTCGAAAATATAGGTTTTTCCATCATACAGCTGAATTTCTTCAGGCCGAATTTTTTTTGAAAAAAGACACCTCACAGGTTCATTCTCGTTCAGAATCAGAGGTGACGGTTTATAAATCATCATTCAACGGGCCTTTTTAGGATTTCCTCGGGCGGACCGTCGTTGATGATTTCTCCATTGTTAATGGCGATGATACGAGGGCATCGGTATAGTGATTCACGCCGGTGTGTGATAAGAATAATGGTCTTATCGCTTGATTCTGCGAAAAGATCGTCGAGAATTCGGGCTTCGGTTTTCTGATCCAGCGAAGAAGTCCCTTCATCAATAATAAGAAAGTTACTGTCTCTGTAGAACATTCGGGCCAAGGCCATGCGCTGTCCCTGACCTCCTGAAAGATTACGGCCCGTTTCCGAAAGCATTTCCTCGGAATTCCAACGAGCATCATCAAGCGATGCCTTGATAAGAGACTCCTTTATTCTGTCCGATTCATGATTTGCTTCGGGAATCCCAAAGGCGACATTCTCCGCCAGAGTCCCGGGAATAATAAATGGCGACTGCGGCATGTAGCCGATGGTGGTCTGCCACCTTTTCAGATTGTCTCCTTCCAGAGTAATGCCGTCGACCGAAAGGGAGCCTTCCTGAGGCTTTAAAAGCCCTGCGACAATATCCACAAGGGTTGTTTTCCCGCACCCGGAGCTGCCGATAATCCCGATTTTTTCGCCCTGTTTAATTTCCAATGAGAGGTTGTTGACGGCCGGTTTTTTTCCGGTCGGATAGGTGTATGTAATCCCGTTGATTTGCAGTGAATTTTGGAAACTCAGCGGCGTCGGTTGAGACTCGGGGATTTCCTCCGTCGGAACATCTTCATCGAGGAAATCCAATACGGTAATGATATATGGAGCCATGTTCCTGATATTTGTTTGAGTCCTGAGAACGACATTCACCGCGGGAATCACACGCCAGGAGACCACCGCCAGAATAGCCATGTAGGAAAGAGTTTCACTTGAATCCAAACCCCGCTTTAAAACTAGAACTATAATCATTCCGGCAAGAGCCAGGAATCCGACAAACTCCAGCATCAGGGGGGGAATGGAGTTTAATAAGGACCGGTATGAAGAGATTTTGATAAGCCTGCGTAATTGTTCCCGAAATCTCAAGAGAAAGGTTTTTTCAACGTTCTCAATCCGGACATCTTTATAAGCGCGTATCGTATATGTTGCTGATCGAAACGCTTTTTTTAATAAGCCTTTTTCCTTCATGGATTGTTTATCAATGGATTTTCGCAGCATTTTAAAAAGAATCAGCGCAAGGACCGTTATCACAGCCATGACCGGTATTGTGATCATCGGATCGTAGAGGAACAGCGTAGCCAGCATGAAAGCGATAACAATGACATTCGTCAGTGTTCTTAGAATGTCTTGAAGGAATTTTCCCACGTGATTGCACCAATCAATTAACTGCTGGAGATCTGATGATTTTTTATCCAAAAACCATTCATACGGACGGTAAAGGATTTGCGCCATAACCTTGTGGCCAACTTTCGCCCGAACAGCTATGGAATAACGGGTGGTGATATATTGAGAAATCGCCCTGAGAATGTTCTTAATCAAAACGAGTCCGGCGAGAAGCAGACTTCCCCATATAATAAACTGTGATTCTGTAATATTGTTCAAAAATGGGAGGAATCTTGCCGCCGCCTGAAAAATTTTCCCTTTGGTAAGCGACGAAGGATCGGCGAGGCCGGATGCGAAACCCGCCACCCAAGCCATCGTCAAACTTTCAAAAAGTCCCACACCGGCCATGAAGAAAACCAGGATTGGGAACATGCGCTGATGACGTTTATCCGAAATACGATACGATCTTAAAAATATTTTAAAATTGGAATCTAGTTTTTTTTTCGACACAATCGGTCTCCGTGCGTTTATTGCCGCTTTTTTTTATACAGCCGATCAACCAGAATGAAACTTGAGAAAATAACAATCCAGATTAAGAGTAAACGCCCAATCAATTTTTCGAATGGGATAATTGTTGAGATAACAAGAGGAATGGAACTGATGAAAAGAACCGCCGAAACAATCAGGAGGATAAATCTTTCGCTCAACCCCAGTCCCAGCAGTTTATGATGGATATGTTCCTTATCGGGTGTGGTAAAGGAAATCCTTTTCTTTATTCTTCGGGATATTGCGCTGAAAACATCAAGAATCGGTATTAAAAGCAGCGTAACAGGGAGATACAGTATTGTTCCGGAATCGGGTTCGGCCACCAGGGGCAGTACCGCCAAAAGGAAACCCATGACAAGGCTTCCCGAATCTCCCATGAAAATTCTTGCGGGTGGAAAATTAAACATCAGGTAACCCAGGAGCGTTCCGACAAAAACGAAACTTACCACCGAGAGCATGAAATGGTTGGTGAGCATGAAGATGAGTCCGTAGACGGCAAAAGAAATAATCCCGATGGTTGAGGACAAACCGTCCATACCGTCTATGAGGTTCATGGCATTGGTTATTCCGATGATCCAAATTAAGGTGATGGGCCACGACCAATATCCGAATTGGATTGTTCTATTTATAAAAGGAATCGTCAGCGCTTCGATACGTGCACCGGCGGCAATAATAAATATCGCGGCGATTATCTGAATAAGCAGCTTCCAGATGGCCTTAACTTTTAAGAAATCGTCCGAGAGACCGACGAAGAAGATGAGCAAGGTCGGGATGATAAATAAAATTTTGGGCAATATTTTTGTATAGACTACAAACGGGGATCGAAGCCAGAGGCCCAAAATAAGGGGGGAAAAACCGACTGAAACGACAAATCCGAGGAATATTCCAATGCCTCCCAAACGGGAGATTTTTTTCGTATGAATTTTTCGTTCATCCGGAGCGTCAAAAAGTTTATGTTTGCGGGAAATACGAATAATCCATGTCATTGAAATACAGGAAACAATAAAAGCCGCGACCATGGCCGAAAAAGCCAGAACAATATTATGGGCGAATATTTCCATGCTTCATCACTTAATACGACAGATAACTGGCGATATCGATTTCGAGTTTAGACCAACCCGAAATGTCGTCGGACAGGTTCAGACCTATTGTTCCTCTGGCTACGAGTGTCGGAAGAGCGTCGAGATAGAGGACCAGATCAACACCGGCACTGTACTTAAGATCATTGATATCCGTTGAAGTGGAGGAATCATCCGCTATTCCGATATCGAAGAACGGATGGATCTGAGCATCCCAGATGCCCGGCAGACGCCAGAATTGGAATGCCAGGGTCGCATTTAAATAAACCCCCCAATCGCCGCTCATCAAACTGTCGTCTATTCCGCGCAAATAAGAGCCGACACCGCTTCGCTGATTATTAATGATGTAAAAACCTCCGACGCGTGAATAAAAATCGAGCATGCTTCCGATTGTTTTATACCATTTCGATATCGCATCGAACTCGTTGGCGACTTTTCGTTCTCCAGTATCCGTGTCAAAGATGAATTTTACCGTATGCTCAAGAGAATAATTTTGTCCGTTCCTGAGATTCTCGTGCCAATTGACACGCCCCCATCCGCCGCCGTGAGAGGCCGCGAACGCGAAAGGTTCCGTATTATAGTTTCCCCATCCGGCTTTATCTTCATAGGCATATCTCATATCGAAATATGGTTTGACTTTGTAGGACCATCGACCGGGAAGATCGAAACTGAACGTGGTTCCCAATGTTGTCTGATAATACGAATAAAAATAACGGGTAGCCGAGACTCCGCTCATAAATTTTTTCTGATTGAGAGACTGTTCGACATCAACGGTCATCTTCATCCAATCGCATAACCGATAACCGCTCCATTCAAAGGCGAGGTTCCATTTGGAAAGTTCCGTTTTTTCGGTGATTTCGTTTTTTTTCGAAATTTACGCCCGTAACAAGCTGAATATCGGTCATGCTGCCGAAGGCGTTGTAATAATCCGTGCGAACGGCTAAGCGAAAACCGGAACTGGTGCTGTATTTCGGATAAGGTATGGGCGTAAGAGTCCAGGAATCCACAACACGATAGGTAACGGCCCATTCCACTTTTTCCGCGTCTTGCCGGAGAATCCGTTTCTCCATCTCGACCGAATCGAAAACGCGGTAATTCACCAGAACCTGCCTGCCGTCATCCACCGCCTCATGAAAATCCTCTTCGGAATCGAAGGAATCACCGACTTGAAGTCCAACATATCGTTTTACGGCGGGTTCGGAGGTGTCGCCCGTAATTTCGTATGTCAACTCGGCGATGACATGTTTTTTTTCGTCGGCAAAGAGGCTGTGAGCGCTCAAGAGAAATGCTGCCAGAAGACTCAATTGAAAGACTCGTGCGGTTATATTCATTCTGCTCTTTACTTTAGCGGCTATCCTGTAAAAGCACAATTCTCAGAAGATGCTTTTTCAAGAGCCTAAGAGACGACTGGACGCACCATCCCGCCCCCCGTTATAGTATCCGCGCCATGAACGAAATCGCCGTTGTGAACTACTCTGAAGGCACTTCCCGTATTTTAACGGCTTCTCGTGAGGAAGTTCTTCCTTCGGATGCGGATCTGTCGATATTCGATGGGAATACGGCTTTACTGTTTCCCAAACGCGATCCGGAACGATCCCTTGCCCTGCCACCCGGCGAAACGGCGAAGAATTGGTCATCGGTAGAGCGTATCATCAACCGTGCTTTGGCCCTTTCTCTTGGGCGCGACGGACTTGTTACCGGTATAGGCGGGGGCGTTGTAACCGATGTAACGGCTTTTGCTTCATCTATTTACATGCGCGGATGCCGGCTTGTTCTGGTTCCTACGACGCTTCTGGCCATGGTGGACGCGGCCGTCGGAGGGAAAACGGGTTTTGATTTCGGAGGCGTGAAGAATCTTGTCGGAACCTTTTATCCGGCGGATGAAGTTCGGATTTGTCCCTGCCTTCTGGAAACATTGCCTGAAAATGAGTTTTTATCCGGCATGGCCGAGGTGATTAAACACGCATTACTGGCTCCCGAGGGATTAATGGATATTGTGCGGGGAGAAAGGGAAGCCGTTCTGGCGAGGGAATCTGACGTTCTGGAGCGGTTAATTCCCATGGCCCTCAAGGTCAAAACGGGTATTGTTTCAGAGGATCTTCGTGAAAAAGGTCCGAGGGCTTTTCTGAATTTCGGACACACATTCGGTCATGCCTTGGAAGTGGCGACCAATTTCAGCCGCTGGAGTCATGGAGAAGCCGTCGCCTGGGGAATGCTTAAGGCTTTTGATCTCGGTGAACGTTTGGGAATTACCGAAAAGACTTGGGCCGCCGAATGCCGGCGCCTCATCGCCGATTACGGATTTGATATCGTAACGCCCCAAGTTTCGCCGGGAGAGATTAAAGCCGCGATGGCCGACGATAAGAAGAAAAGGGCCGGTCGTCTTCGTTTCGTGATGATGAAAGGACCGGGCGAACCCGTACTGCAGGAAGTCCCCGAAGCCGATCTCGACGCGGTACTCGGGATAGAGGCCTAAGAGTCCGCCAGCCTCTTTTCTCTCAACTAAGCGGCGGGCTCATCCAACAGGCTGTGTATACGGCGTTGAATCAATGTTCGAAATGCTCACGTACAGCCGGTATGCTGCGCTTTCTGTGCTTGATTCGGCATCGAGCTGCGAGTCTCGCTCGCTATCTTCGAACCAAATCTTACTTTTTCAACAGCCTGTTAAACGTTTAGAGTTTTACACCTTCACAAAAAGCTCGGGATTGTTTCAATCGAATCACCGCATCAATACAGCATCGCTTCAATCCGTCTGTAGGTTTCTCCCAGTTTCTTCGACTGCTTATCATCCAATTCCTCGCCGACGAAATCGGCCAGATCCTCCAGGCTTTCTAGGCTGGCCGAGACGGCTCCATGGAAACTCCGAACGGATTTGAACCAGTAATGGCCTTCTCCGTCTCCATAAAGGGCTACGAATCCCATGCCGCCTTTTTTCTTCTTTTTTCCGCCGCGTGTTACTTTCAAGAGATTCCCCAGTTCGTCGATAAGGGCGTTTCTATGGGCCTCCTTGTGGATATGAAAATTACTTCTGGGCGCCTCATCGAGAACATCCTTGCGGGGATCCAGAAGTCGGGCCGCTTTCATGATGGTATTGACTTTACTGTCCGGGAGAACTTCATCTCTATCGAGAAGAAGAGTTCCCCGCATACTTCCAAAGTCGGGGGGTGTTTCGTCTCCGGCGCGAAGCAGAGCGTCGTGGAGGCGCTTCCATTCCAATACGGCGCGCTTTTTCTTTCCCTTGCCCGGTATGAGGGAAACTTTAAAGGCTTCTCCGGCGATCCATATTTGATTCGTGGTGTCCTTGGAGGTACGGGAGGTTCCGGATTGTCCGGGAATACCCATCTCTCGGCCGACCTCACGCGAATCGGCGCGCCCGAGTCCTGATTTGCTGAAGAGCTTTTTGGGAAGATCCGGATGAATATCCTTGAGCCATTCTTTTCGCAGAGGCGAGACCGAACGGGCGTATGTGCGGCTGGTATGAACGATTTCCCCCGCGACAATGAACTCGGGATTTTCCCGAAAGAGAACCGACCCCGGATGGATGATGATGCGGTCCACGCCGACGCTTCTGTAATCGAAGCGGCCGTCTTTTACGCAGATAAAGGGTATCAGCCCCCGGGCGCAGGCTTTGATGAAATCTTCGGTTGAACCGCCCTCGGCGATGGGAATACCGGCTCGTCCGGTGATCTCTTCCAATTGTTCGGTAATGGCGAGAATCTCATCCATATTTTTTTTATCCAGGTAGTAGCGGTCGCAGAAACTCTCCTTATTGGGAGAATCGACATAGTCCCAATAGAGGTTCAAATAGCTCGCGAAGTCTCCGAAGAGTTTGGATCGGAAGGAATGGTGAGCCTTCCGAGCCTCCATTTCTTCTCCCTGCGGCAGCAGAAAAGGAGAATTGGTTGAAAGAAAGGCCGCCGCGATGATGACTTCTTTAAGAACATCGGGGTATCGGAGGGTTGATTCAACGATCATTCGGGCATGTCTGGGCATGAGAGGGTAGGGAACCATGCGGCGGCCGATGTCGGTCAGATCATTGTTTTCATCGAGGGCATCCAGAAGCCTCAAGGCTTCCACGGCTCCGTGTATGCCTTTGGGAGCGGGAGGGCTGATAAAGGGGAATGTCTCAAAGTCGCGGATTCCGATTTCCGCCATGCGCAGAACGACTTCCGCCAAGTCGGTTCTGTAGATTTCTTCGCGGGTGAATTCGGAGCGTTCCGAATAACTTTTTTCCGAATAAAGCCGGAGACAGATGCCGGGACGGGTTCGACCGGCTCGTCCTTTTCTTTGGTCGGCGGAGGCCTTTGAAATCAGCGTTTCAACCAGTGAGCTGGTGTAGGTTCGCGGATTGTAGAAGTTCATCTTCGCCAGTCCCGAATCCACCACGGCGGTGATGCCGTCGATGGTTACGCTGGTTTCGGCGATATTGGTGGACACCACCACCTTTCGTGTACCTTCGGGAGGCGGATCAAACACTTTTTCCTGTTCTTCGCTGCCCAGCCGGCCGTAGAGCGGGACAATATGCAAATCCCGTCTTGCACGGCCTCCGGAGAGTTTCGCGACGGTTTCCTTAATCATTTTTTCACCGGTACAGAAAACAAGAATGTCGCCTTCCTGACCGGAGAGGGCGATTTTTTCAACGACAGCCGTAATTTTGGAGATCAGAACATCCTCGTCTCCTTCGATGGGAGGCGGATCGTAAGAGATTTCCACGGGATAAACCGGAGTGTCGATGGTTACGATGGGGCAGTCCGAGAAGTATTCGCTGAACGCTTTGGGATTGAGCGTGGCCGATGAAATAATGACTTTAAGCTCCGGCCGGTGCGGAAGAATCTCTTTAACCAAGCCCAGAATGAAGTCGATGTTCAGGGTGCGCTCATGGGCTTCGTCGATCATCAGAACGCTGTATTTGGAAAGCCAGCGGTCGCCCTTCATTTCCTGAAGGAGAGTGCCGTCTGTAACGATTTTCAGTTTGGTCTCAGGGCTTGTAAAATCTTCGAAGCGCATTTTATAGCCGACATATCCGCCGAGTTTGCATTGCAGCTGCCTTGCGATGAAGCGGCTGACGCCGACCGCGGCGATGCGGCGAGGCTGGGTGACTCCGATAACGCCTTTTTCGGCATAGCCGGCTTCATGAAGAATAACGGGCAGCTGTGTTGTTTTTCCTGAGCCGGTGGGGCTTTCAATCACGACGACTTGATTCTTTCCTACGGCATCGAGAATGCGCTGCTTTTGGGAATAAACGGGGAGATCTCGATAATTCATACTGACTTTCATGCTAGGGGAAAGAGACGGCAATAGCAATCTGAGACGGCACGGAAATCGGAGATTGATTCCCATTCCCGTCTCTATCGTGCTGTCGGACTATGGGAAGAATCGCCGCGGCTGTAGTTGTTAACGGCCGCTTTCCGCGCCGCCTTAATTGTTTCAGCGATTCAAGAGCTCGGCCGCCTTGGCCCGCGCTTCGGCGAGCGATAAACCGTCGAAGCTTTCCCTTGTCCGTAAATCCTTCAGATTCATTGTGCAGGCGGCGGCCTCATCCGGTCCGATGATGAATGCCAGCGGGATTCCCTTGGTCTCGGCGTATTTGAACTGCGCGGCGAGTTTCTTCATCTCGGGGTATACTTCTGCGGAAAAACCCGCGGATCGTAAATCCCGGGCCAAACCATAGTATTTGGCCAGAAGGCTTTCATCGAGCATCATGACAAGAATATCCGCGGTGTTGCCGCTTTTATCGATTTTCCCCAGCTCTTCCAGCCCGGCCATGAGCCGATCCAAACCGATGGACGCTCCGACGCCGCTCATCGGTTCTTTCATGAACAGTCCGGTAAGGTTGTCGTAGCGTCCTCCGGAACAAACAGAACCCAGTGCGGGCAATTCGTCGAGGAAGGTTTCGAAAACAATGCCGGTGTAATAATCCAGCCCTCGGGTAATGGAGGGATCCAGCAGAAACGCATGATGCATCTGGAGTTCTTCCACCGCGTCGAGAACGGTTTTTACCCGAATCGCGGCCGGATCGCCCGCGGCGTCCGCCAGCAAGATCATTTTCTCAAGAGTTCCGCGATTATCCTCGGCGGGAGTAATAAAATCGAGGAGTTTTTCCGTTCCTTCTCCGCCGACGATTTCGGAGAGCTGTCTGCGGACTTCTTCCGCGCCGATCTTGCCGATTTTATCGACGATTCGGAGCACTTCCGCGGTTCTGCCCGCCAGGCCGAGTTTCTCAAGAAGCTTGTTGAACAAACCTCTGTGGTTGAATCGAACCCGGGATTCACCGGCACCGATGGCCTTCAGTCCGGCGGTTATCATCAGCATGATTTCCAAATCGGTCGCCGGACTGTCCACGCCGATAACGTCGAAGTCGCATTGAATGAATTCCCGATAGCGGCCCCTCTGGGTGTTCTCGCCGCGCCAGGCTTTCGCAATATGATAGCGCCTGAAGGGTATGGTGATGTCGTTGAAATGGGCCGCGACGTATCGGGCGAAGGGAACCGTCAAATCAAAGCGCAGGGCCACGTCCCTCCCGCCGTGATCCGTAAAGCGGTAGGTCTGTTTATCGGTTTCGCCTCCGCCCTTCGAGAGAAGGATGTCCGCGTATTCCAAAACAGGTGTGTCGATGGGAACGTATCCGAAAGAAGAAAAATGGTCTTCAAGGGCGCGAATAAGCCTTCTTCTCGGTATCTCGGTTTCCGGAAGGAAATCGCGGAATCCTTTCAGAACCCTGGGTTGTATGATTTCTGCCATTTTTTAATCTCCTTAGGTTAATCCCCGACGCGGTAACGGTTCGGGCCGGCCGCATCATCTTAAGGGGGCCTGTTCGGCCGGAAAGTCCCCGCCCGACGCCTTATCGGTCCGCGCCGGTCCCATCATCGCCCGATGCGGTTATCTCGGCAAGAGGCGGCTGCCGATGCGATTTTCCGAATCCTCCGGGTTGTCTTTATCCTGTTTCACAGGTCCTTCCGTCGTCTTGTCGCGGAGGTTTCCATAAGAGCCGATTCGGTTCCGCTGCCTCGATTGCTCCTTATAAGAGGAAACGTTATGATACAATTCAGGAATAACCGAAGACATGCGCAGCCGATACTTCCGCGACGATAAAGGTAAACTCACGGCGAAGGCCGTTATTTATGAGCATCCGGATCATGGGATTTCACGAATGGCCATAGATCATGATGCCAGGAAGATTTGTTCCCGACTGACTTCTCAGGGGCACGAAGCCTATATCGTCGGCGGAGCCGTTCGCGATTTGCTGCTGAAGAGAACTCCGAAGGATTTCGATATTGCAACGGACGCTTCGCCGAGCCGCGTGAAAAAATTATTTCGGAATTCCAGAATCATCGGGAAAAGATTTCGTCTTGTTCATGTTTATTTCAAAGACGGGAAAATCATGGAAGTGGCGACCTTCCGAGCTCCCGAATCCGGGAACCACAATCATGTTTACGGAACATTGAACGAAGATGTCATGCGGCGTGATTTTTCACTGAACGCCCTCTATTACTGTCCCGAGGAAGAAACAATCATCGACTTTGTTAAAGGCGTTAAGGATATCCGAAAAGGGGTAATACGGAGTGTTCTGCCCTTATCGGATTCTTTTATCGAAGATCCCGTACGGATGCTCCGGGCGGTAAAGTACGCGGCTTTAACGGGCATGAAGATGGCCCCGTCCGTAAGCCGAAAGATTCGAAGGCAGGCCCATCTTCTTGCCGGCGCTTCCGTTTCCCGTCTTTCGGAAGAACTTCATAAAATTCTTAAAAGCGGGAATTCCGAGATTATTCTGCGCCTTATGGATCGTTACGGACTTCTCTCTCCCATGCTTCCCGGATTCTCGCAGGCCTTTGAAGAATCCGGAACCGGGAAGAAAGGGAATCTGAAAGAAGATTTTTTCTTAAGTCTGGCAAAACTTGACCAAGCCATGCTTTCCGAGAATATTTCCCGCGGAACGATGATCGCGAGACTTTCCGAACCGGTTTTGGATGCGCAGGGGACTTTTGAGAAAAAAAACGGAACTCCTCCGATGTTTTCGGATGCCGTCAGGGATTTGAAGGCCCTCCTCAGACCTTTGGTACAGCCCAATAAGGATGTTGAAGAAGCCGTTCGGCGGATTTTCATCGAGCGCGGATTGAAACTTCCGAGGAAACGTCCCAGGCATCCCGAAGTCCGTGCGGCGGAACATGAGCGTGAAAACTATCAGAAGAGGCGGCGGCGGAAGAAAAAAGGCGCCGGGGTTCAAACCTCCATCGAGGAATAATCCATAAAAGCTTCCAAAAGGACAAAACATGACGGATATCACAGTAATCGGAACAGGTTATGTGGGACTTGTGGCCGCCGTGGGGCTTGCCGATTTCGGCAACAGAGTCGTCGGAGCCGACATCAACGAAGAGAAAATCGCCCAATTGAAGAATGGCGTCCCGCCGATTTATGAGCCGGGCATAGAAGAGTATCTGAAAAGAAATTTATCTTCCGGACGGCTCACGTTCACCGCCGATGTCGATGTGGCGGTCCGCGGCGCCGATGTCGTGTTCTTGGCGGTGGGCACGCCGCCGAAAGAAGACGGTTCGGCCGATTTAAGCTATTTGGAATCGGCGGCGGATACGATTGCGGATAATACCAAAGGCTACACCGTGGTTGTAACCAAATCGACTGTTCCGGTCGGAACAAATCGTGCTCTGCAGAAACGTATCCACGAAAGGAATCCGGATGCCGATATTGACGTGGTTTCCAATCCGGAATTCCTCCGGGAGGGGCGTGCCGTTCAAGATTTTTTTCACCCGGACAGAACGGTTATCGGCACCGAATCGGAACGGGCGCGGGAAGTTATCCGAACGGTCTACAGAACTCTGAATCTGATTTCCGTACCGTTCGTTTGGTGCGGACTTGAAACGGCCGAGCTCATCAAGTATGCCTCGAACGCGTTCTTGGCCACGAAAATAACGTATATCAATCAGATGGCAAACTTGGCCGAAGCGGTCGGGGCCGATATTCATGCCGTGGCGAAATCCATGGGGATGGACGGACGCATCAGCTCGAAATTCCTTCATCCGGGACCGGGTTACGGAGGCAGCTGTTTCCCGAAGGATACCAAAGCCGTGGTGAAAACGGGCGAAGAGGCCGGCGTCGACATGTCGCTGATTAAGTCGGTGATTGAGGCGAACGAAAAACAGAAAAAACGCATAACTCTTATTCTTGCCGAAATGATGGGGCCGCTTCAGGGCAAAACCGTCGCCGTCCTCGGTTTAACGTTTAAATCCGAAACCGACGATATCCGTGACTCGCCCTCGTTAACCGTCGTATCCGATATTTTGGCCGCGGGAGCACTCGTCAGAGCTCACGATCCTCAAGGAATGACGAATTTTAAGGCTTCCATTCCGGAAACGCAGTGTCTGGAAACATCCTATGACGCTTTGGACGGAGCCGATGCGCTTGTATTAATGACCGAATGGAATGAATACCGTTCCTTGGATCTGAGCGTTGCGGCGGATCGGATGAAGGGACGTGTTATTCTGGACGCCCGAAACCTTCTGGATCCGGATATCGCCCGGGAGCTCGGATTTCATTATCGAGGGATCGGACGGGGCTGAAAGCCCTCAAAAAAACAAAACGGCGCGGAATCCGGCTTCGGCCGGACCTCGCGGTATTTAACAGGCTGTTGAAAAAGGATCTTATGGTCCGTATACGGCGTTGAATCAATGCTCGAAATGCTCACGTACAGCCGGTACGCTGCGCTTTCTGTGCTTGATTCGGCAGCGAGC
The DNA here is from genome assembly GCA_963666985.2 of Spirochaetia bacterium. Classification (GTDB taxonomy): domain Bacteria; phylum Spirochaetota; class Spirochaetia; order DSM-2461; family DSM-2461; genus UBA2779. The sequence continues at coordinate 589,463 of CAXXIA010000001.1, forward strand.
TGCGAGTCTCGCTCGCTATCTTCGAACCAAATCTTACTTTTTCAACAGCCTGTTAGGCGTCCGAGTTGTCGAATTCCGGAGTTTCGTGTTCCGATGTCACCCATTTGCGGCTTCGTTTGGCGACGCTGCCGATAACCAAATCAAATTCGGCGATCATGATGCCGGTGAATTTTTCAATGCGGTCGGCTACGTAATTTCTCAGCTCGTGCAGGTTGTCCGTCAGCCTGTTCCCGTAAGGAACTTCTACTTCGGCCCTTATATAATACACGCCGGCATGGGGTCTGATGCGGACCTTCCGTACGATCAGCTCATCGTCGAATTCGTCCACGCAATGAGCGATCATTTGTCCCAAGGCATATTCGCTGATGGCAACCTTGCCCTTATCTTCATTGTGAAACGAGGGCTGAACCACGGATTTTTCGTAGACTCGATGGCCTTTCGCTTTCCGTCGCCCGAAACCGCGTCCGATTTTAAAGAGTACTTTTATGGAATCCGCGATGAGCTGCGGATAGTCCCGTTCAACTTCGATGGAAGGAACGGGGATAACGTGTTTGCCTTCTTCGTTTCGTGATTTCTGTGCTTTCTGGATATCTTCTTCGGATGAAATCTCTTCTATGGTAATAATTTTCGAAGGAGGAGGAAGCTCCAATCGTTCGGCCGTTCTGGCGACCATGCGTTCGGAGGTGCCCAGAAGAAGGATTTTTTTGATTTTCCTTGCCTTGATGGCTTTGATAACTTCATGTCTGTGAAGCGGATCGTCGAAAAGTGCCGTTCTGACGGCGCTCATGTAAACCTGCTCCCTTTTCGCGGACTTTCCGGCCACGATGCTGTTGCCCTGAATGAGAAGGCCGTCGTCGACGATGTAATCGATGCCGTAATTCTCGGCAACGAGCTTGGCCCGAAAGCTTTTACCCGTTCCGCTTTTCCCCACAAGGGCGTAAACTTTCATACCGCCTAAGAGCCGGCGCAGATGATCCGAAAGACCGGCACGCCGCTTTACCGCGTTTTCCTCCTGACTCATGGAAACCTCACAGGTTGACATTAGGTATTCCGAAACGATGGGTCAAGGAAAATAAGGCTGAAATTCCTTCGTTTTTTTCATGCGGGGCAAACTCCAAAAAATCCCTTTGCTTGACAAGGAATCATACCTCAATAAGAATAATCTTCGTGTCCGATATCTCCCGTATTCGCAAAGTATTATTCTTGGAACATAAATCATCCGCGATGCGAATTCTAATATTACTTTTTTGCCTGGTATTAATTCCCTCCGTTTTTTTCGTGATTCATGAAAGCCGCCTTGAGGCGCCTTCGTATTTGCCGGGTTGGTTTATTCTTCGTTTGGACGCATCCGATGCCGAAGCGGCCTCGGCCGCGCTGATCCGCGGCGGAGTGGAAGGTTCCCTTTCGGAATGGAACGCCGATGTGACGGTTATGACCATACCCGAAACCCAAAGGGTTCGGGTGGCCGATCTGGACGACATCCTTTCTCCCGGAGACCCCCGGCGCGATCCTTTTCTCTCAAGTGTTGCCGATTTGTTTCGATCCGGTTCGTCGTCTCTGATTTATTTACCCGCCGATCGCGGGATCCGTGACTATCGTAAAATACTGGAATCCGATCCCGTATTCACCGGAGCTGAGATTCTCGACGATAATAGGCGGCCGAATCTTTTTTCGGCTTTCATCTTTCTCTGTGCCGTCGCCGTTTTCGCTTGGGCGAGAAAGGGGCGGAGGATTGCCGTTCTTGTTTCGAGCATTCCCGTGCTGGTTTTCTTTCTTTCCTCGGGCGCGAACGATCCGTTTCCCTATCTCGCGCTGCCTGTATCTCTGGTGCTTTTCAGCCGCCGCGGCTGGAAGGCCGCCGTTTCCTGTGCTGCCGTTTCCGCCGCCGTTGTCCTTCCGGCCGCATCCTTGGAAACACGATATCTTTTTCCCGCGCTGATCGCTTTTCTCAGTTCGGCGGCGATCTTTTTCATTTTGCCGGGATATTTTGGCGGCGCTCTTTCCGATTCCGCTGAAAAAAAGGCTTTGAGCGCTCCGCCCGATAAGACGCGGCGGACGAATCGGAAAAAAAGACGTACCGAGCATGTTCTTTTTGAACCTGTTTCCCTCGTAAAGAAATCTTCTCCGGTTCCAAACCGATTTTCGTTAAAAAACGCGGCGGCAGGCTTCGCGGCCCTTGCGGTTCTGCTTGTTGTTTGGATAATTCCTTTCGGAGGATCGTCCCCCGTTCATGATCCCGTGCCGAGCGCCGCGGAATCATACGGGAAGATATTGAACCGATCGGCAATGGCGGCTCTCGATGCGAATCGGGATTATCGGAATCTTCCGGACATCGCGGCGCTTTTAGCTTCGGTTTCGCATCAAGAGGGTTTTTTATACGGCGCGGAGTACCGGCTTCCGATGCCGGGCGAAAAGCTGACATTCACCGAATATAAAAACGAAGACGGCCGCATCATCGGGTATGAGAATGCCGTTGTTTCGTACACCGGTGATTGGTATGAACATCTTTTGGAACGGGAAACTTCCGAGGGTGTCGGTTTGCTGTTTTCAAAACTTGACGGTGCCGCATCTGTAAAGCCGGCATCGTCAAAGCCCGTGAAAATTTTATTGAGGGCAAATCCCGTACTCACGGCCGCCCTTCGATGTATCATATCGGTGATGGCCGCGATTTTGCTGCTTTCACCGGAAAAAACAACGGAATTAAGAATAAGCGAAAGGATATCGATACAGATTTCGCGCAGGAGGGCTCAAGCCGCATGAACCGACTTCGTACATTCGCCCGCGGTGGCGTTCATCCCCCGGACGGAAAGGCCTTGGCGTCCGATAAACCGATAAGGAATGCTCCGCTGCCTTCATTGGCGGTGGTGCCGTTCTCTCAGCATATCGGTGCGCCTGCGAATCCGACGATTTCCGTCGGTGATCATGTCTGTGAAGGGCAGATGATCGCGGAACCCTCAGGGTTTGTTTCCGCGGCGGTCCATTCTCCCATCCCGGGAACGGTGAAGGAGATCAAGACGATTTACCTCCCGAGCGGGGTGAAAACGGGAGCGGCCGTTATCGAACTCGACGGTGAATTCACTCAATTGGGAAAAACAGTGAAACCGGCGGACTGGTCCTCCATGGATCAGCCGGCCATCCTCGAGATTCTCAAAAAGCATGGAATCGTGGGGCAGGGCGGAGCAACGTTTCCTTCTCACGTGAAATTCACCGTACCGAAAGGGAAGGACTGCGAGGTTTTTCTGGTGAATGCCGCCGAATGCGAACCTTATCTGACCGCGGATCATCGACTTCTGGTGGAGCGCAGCGACGATGTTATTGAAGGAATGAGGATTATTTCCAAACTGCTCAATCCGAAACGGTCCATCGTCGCCATCGAAGCGAATAAACCCGACGCCGTTAAAAAAATGGCGGCCGCGGGTGCCGCTTACGGAATCGAAGTGATTCCCCTGAAGGTGAAATATCCGCAAGGCGCCGAAAAAAATCTCATCGAAGCCGTTCTGGGCCGTGAGGTTCCTTCCGGGAAGCTTCCCATTGAGGTCGGTGTTATCAACGCGAATGTCGGAACCCTTGTTTCGGTCTGCGAAGCGGTCCGGGACGATAAGCCGGTCATCGAGCGTGTGGTGACCGTATCGGGCGGCGCCATTCGAAATCCCGGGAACATCAGGGCGAGAATCGGCTGTCTGGTCAGAGATCTCATCGAAGAATGCGGAGGTTTCTCCGACGAACCGGTTAAGTTCGTCAGCGGCGGTCCCATGATGGGATTTGCCTTCGGCGATTTGGATACGCCGGTTACCAAGGGCACAAGCGGGATTCTTGCGCTGACCCGCAAAGAAGTGAAATCGTTTGAACCGACGGCCTGTTTGTCCTGCGGACGCTGCGTTGCGGCCTGTCCGATGGGGCTTTCCCCGACGACGATCTTTAAAAATATCGAGCATGAGCGTTTGGACGCTGCCGTTGAGCTCGGACTGAACGACTGCGTCCTTTGCGGCGCCTGTGCTTATTCCTGTCCGGCTCACATTCCTTTGGTTTCGGCTTTTAGAGCCGGACGCGGACGCCTCAGGCGGCTTGATGCCTTCAGAAAGGATAACCGATGAAATACGAAACGGTTATATCAACATCTCCGCAGGTGCATTCGGCGGGATCGACACGATCGGTTATGGCCTGGGTTCTCGCGGCTTTGGCGCCGGCCGCGGCATGGAGCGTGTATCTTTTCGGTCTTCGCGCGGTGATTGTTATCGCCGTCTCCGCGGCGGCTTCGGTGCTGACCGAGGGGCTTTTAAACGCCGCTTTCGGAAGAAAAAATACGCTTGGCGACCTCAGCGCGGTTGTTACCGGGGTTCTTGTGGGATTTAATATGCCTCCGGCCGTTCCTCTCTACGTTCCCGCGGTCGCATCCGTTTTCGCCATCGCCGTGGTGAAGTGGAGTTTCGGCGGGCTGGGAGCGAACTGGATGAATCCCGCCCTTGCGGGCCGCGTTTTCGTTTTTTTCTCCTGGGGAAAAGCGATGACGAGCTGGACCCTTCCGGGAATAGGCGGTGTTGACGCGGTGAGCGGTCCCACCCCCTTGGGAACTCTTAAAGTCGCTCTTGCCGACATCCCTTCGGGAGTGAACGGTCCCATGAGGCTCTTGGAGTCCGCGGGCATCCCCACGACCTACCCGGATCTGTTTCTGGGGAAAATGCCCGGATCTCTCGGCGAAATGTCCGCGCTTCTGCTCATCATCGGCGGATTGATTCTGGTGATTAAAAAGATCGTCGATTGGGAAATCCCTCTGGCGTATCTCGGGAGCTTCGCTCTGCTGATTTGGGCCTTTGACGGCAGGCAGTACGGCGGTCCTCTTTTCTCCGGTGATGTTCTTTTTCATCTTTTCTCCGGAGGACTGATGCTCGGCGCCTGGTTTATGGCCACCGATATGGCAACGACGCCTCTGACACGGAAAGGGCGGTTCATTTTCGGATTGGGATGCGGAATCATGACGTTCATCATCCGAAGATTCGGGAATCTCCCCGAGGGAGTGAGTCTGGCCATCATTTTCATGAATATCTTTACACCCTTAATCGACAGGTTTACCGGACCGAAGCGCTACGGAGTCGAATGATGAAGGAAATGACGAGAAAGGCTTTGGGACTGGGGCTTATCGGCGCCGTGGCGGCGATTCTGCTTGCCACGGTGAATTCGCTGACCGAACCGGTCATTAATGAAATAAAAGCGGAAAAACTCGCGTCGGCATTAACCGAAATGGCTTCCGGCGGAACGCCGGGCGATGTTGAAGAACATCCGGAAAACGGAATCGCCCGAAGATGGCCCATTGAAGGAACAGGCGGCTGGATTCTGGAGCTGGAAGCGTCCGGATACGGCGGACCGATGACCGTAATCGCCTCTTTTAATCGGGACGGCGATCTGATGGTCGCGAAGCTGATGGACAACGATGAAACCGTCGGTTTCGGTAAAAAGGCGGAGGAGCCCGGCTACATGGATATTTTCGCCGGGAAAGGCGGCACGGTGCCGATGCCGGTTACCAAGGCACAGCTCGGAGACGATGTCGATACGGTCTCCGGAGCAACCGTTACCTTCACGGGCGTCTCGGCGGCTTTGAAAACAGGCTCGGACGCCGTGAAGCGATGGGGGGAAAAGGAATGAAGGATCTCTTTAAGGGGCTCCTGCGGGAGAATCCCATCTTTGTGCTGGTCTTGGGACTGTGCCCCTCGCTGGCCGTTTCCACGACGGTGAACAACGCTTTGGGCATGAGCGCGGCGGCCTTCCTGGTTCTCCTCGGATCGAATGTGGTCATCAGCCTGCTGCGCAAGCATATTCCGGACGACATTCATATTCCCGCGTACATCGTGATTATCGCGACGTTCGTTACCATAATCGATATGGCCATGCAGGCTTATTTACCGGCGCTTTCGGAATCGCTCGGGATTTTTATTCCGCTTATTGTTGTGAACTGCATCATTTTGGGACGGGCCGAGGCTTTCGCAAGTAAAAACACCGTCGGCGCATCCGTCCTCGACGCCGTGGCCATGGGGCTCGGATTTGCCGTCGGTCTTATCTCCATCGCTCTGGTGCGCGAAGTTTTGGGAGCCGGCAGCATTACGATTATTCCCGATAAACTGGTTTTTACCATCGGAGGGCTGCACGACTCTCCGGCCGTGGTTTTCGCATTCCCCGCCGGCGCGCTCATCGTTGTCGGCTTTCTTCAGGCTTTTTACCGCTGGCTCGGTGAGGTGACAAAGAAATGACTTACGTTGGAATCATCCTTACCTATACTCTTGTCAGTAATCTGGTCCTTGCGCAGTTTCTGGGATTGTGTCCTTTCATCGGTGTTTCCAAGAATACCGAGAGCGCCGTGGGCATGGGATTCGCCGTTACCTTTGTTATGAGTCTGGCGGCCCTCATTACCTGGGCGCTCCAGCGCTTCATTCTGGTTCCTCTTCATATCGAGTTTCTTCAAACGGTTACCTTTATTCTCATAATCGCCTCATTGGTGCAGCTGGTGGAAATGGTGGTCCGCAAGTATTCTCCGCCTCTTTATCAGGCTCTGGGGATTTATTTGCCTCTTATCACAACAAACTGCGGAGTTCTCGGTATCGCCCTTATCAGTGTGAACTCAGGGTACGGCCCGATGGAAAGCTTTTTAGCCGGATTATCGGCCGGAATCGGTTTCCTTTTGGCCCTTCTGCTTATGTCGGCCATCCGGGAAAGACTTGATACGGAAAAGGTACCGAAGTACCTGCGGGGTGCACCGATTGCATTTATTTCAGGCGGCCTGATGGCCCTGGCTTTTATGGCTTTCGATAAAGCGCTGCTGGCCAACATTATCGGAGGTTAAGCCGATGAATGAATTCACGAGGATTATCGCGGCTTTTCTTTCCACGTCGGCTTTCGCGGCTTTGCTGGGTTTCGGATTGGCTGTAGCTTCCCGAAAGTTCAAAGTGGAGAAAGATAAAAAAGTCGAAGAGCTTATGGCGATTCTTCCGGGACTGAACTGCGGTTCCTGCGGTTACGCCGGCTGTGAAGGCTATGCCGAAGCTCTTGCTGCGGGTACGGACGGGAATATTTCGAAATGCGGACCGGGCGGTCCTGAAGCCTTGGAGGCTCTGGGAACCGCTCTCGGTGTGAGCGTCGATGGAGCGGGTGTCCGTAAAGTCGCCAGACTGGCCTGTCTCGGCTGTGACGGGGTGGCCGTTCGCGATTTTCAGTATTCCGGATATATCGACTGTGAAGCGGCGAAGGTGCATTTCGACGGCGATAAGGGATGTAAATACGGATGCCTGGGATTGGGCTCCTGCGTGAAGTCCTGTCCCGTTGAGGCCATCGGCTATACTTCGGACGGATTGGTGGAAGTCGATCCGGAAAAATGCATCGGATGCGGCATCTGTGTCGCCGTTTGCCCGACGGGCGCCATGAAAATGGTTCCGGCCGATATCGACTGGTTCGTCGCGTGCAATTCAAAGGATAAAGCCAAAGATACGAAAGCATTGTGTTCGGCCGGCTGTATCGGATGCAGGATATGCGAACGAAAATTCCCCAATGCAGGATTTATCGTTACGGACAATCTCTCTGTCCTGGAGTATACTGATGGAGTCGGAGAAGGACGTGAGGCGGCATCGGCGGCCTGTCCTTCGAAATGCATAATAAAAGTAAAGGATATCTAGCCGACTGCTGAGAATCTTCACAGTCTTCTGGAAGGATTCGGCCTTACGGGATTTCCGATAAGGTTCGTTCCGCGGGTTCCCCATCCATGGGTAAGGTTAAATTAATTTTCGGAACCTGCAATACGGTTCCCTCAGGAGAAGCCGATTTCCTCTATGAAGAAGCCTACCAGAAGGCCTTCAAACCGTTTTTAACGGCTATCTATAATAATCCGGAAATGAATCCCACGCTGTATTATGCGGGCCCTCTTCTCGAATGGCTTGAGAAGAGGCATCCGGAATTTCATACGGTTCTCGCCGAACTTATGTCAAATAAATCGATCGAAATTCTGGGCGGGGGCTATTGGGAGCCCATGCTTCCGCTTATTCCCTCTCCCGACCGCGTGGGTCAGATTGAAGTCATGACGACCTACCTGAGGAAAAAATTCGGGAAAAGATCCCGGGGAAGCTGGGTAACGGCTCAAATCTGGGAAGCGAATTTGGCTTCTTCGCTCAGCGCCAGCGGAATGGATTACGCTTTTCTCACGGAGAGGGCGTTCCCCGATGTTCCGAATTTTCGCCCCGAGAATCCCGTTATCGCGGAAGATCAAGGGAAAACCGTAACCATTTTCCCCGTTATGGATACTCTCTCCGAACGGTTTTTAAAGGTTCCTCCGGAACATATTCTCGACAGCCTTCGAACTCTCGAATCCGACGACGGCAAAGAGTGTATCGTCTCGCTCATCCTCGACGGACAAATGCTGGGCGGAGACGGAACGCACGCCGTCTGCTATGGTGAAAAATGGCTGGAGCGTTTTTTTGCCGCCGTAAAAGCCTCTCGAAGCTGGCTCGAATGCGTCCATCCCGGCCGCTATTTAAAAACCGTCCGTATATCCCGCGAGAAGGCTTATATCCCGGGGCCTACATACGAATCGCTGATGCATTGGGCCGGATCGGACGCCTCCGATTCGTCGCATACCAGGGTTATGGGTACGGATATGAGTCCTGATCGGCCTTCCGAACTCGGCGCCGATCTTTCCAAACGGCGTCCCATGGCCTATTACCGGGCTTTTTTATCCAAATATCGTGAAAGCGGTCTTTTGTATGCGAAAATGATGCATATCGAAGTGCTGACGAATCAGCTCCGCGGCGATAAATACCGGAAGAAGAATGCCAAGGAAGAATTGTGGAGGGGGCAGGAACATTACGCCTACTGGCACGGACCCACGGGCGGCATCTACAACAGCCGAATCAGGCATTCCGCCTACCGAGCGCTCATCGAGGCTGAAAAGGCAACGCGGGAGAGGGGTATTTTCAAAGCCGCGCTGACCTCCGTCGATTTCGACATGGACGGTGAAAAGGAATTTCTTTACAACGGATTGATTTTTAATGCCTATGTCCATGTTGTCGGCGGGGCGCTGTTCGAATTGGATTATCTGCCCATTTCACGCAACTACCTGGCCACGCTTTCCCGATATCCGGAGGATTATCATCCGCCCGCCACGAGAGAGCAGGGATACGACCGGTATCCCCGATATGCTTTTCTGGACCACATCCTTGATTCACAGGACGATCCGGACAGTTTCGAACGGCTTTCGCTCAGAAGCCGCGGATCTTTTCCGGAAAAACGATATACACCCCTGGAAGTTATTCGTGATCAGCCTCGTGTTACCCTGCAATGCCGCGGAGGATTGCACGGGGAAAACGACGAGATAGAAATCCATAAAACCTATCAGTTCCGGCGCAGCACGCTGGAAGTGGAGTATACCTTTACGAATCTGACGCCCAGAAGCATCAGTTTTTCCTGGGGAACTGAAATAAATCTCGCTCTCCCGGAAGATCCGGAGCAGCGTCCGTTTTATTTGAATACCGATGGCGGTGCCGTCGGCAGGCCGGAAACACGGATTTCCGATAAGGGACAAAACCCCGACGTGGAATCCTGGACGGTCCATGACATTGAAAATGATGTTCTGATGACCTTCTCTCTCTCCGAACCGGCCGAACTCTGGCGTTTTCCCGTGTTTGTGGATTACAGGGTTCGCCGGGAACTTCGCCGAAAATACCAGTCGAGCTGTTTCTTGCCGAAATGGAATGTCGAAATCCCGCCGTTGGATTCCCGTTTTTTCCGCGTGACGATGAGAATCGGCCGAATCAAGAAAGTTTGATTCCCATGGGCCGCACGGCATCACGTCACCCTTCGGGCGCTTCCCTCATGAAGTGCTCTTCATCTTCGATTCCGATTAAAGAGCCGATGTCTTATTGTTGATTTCGGCTAAGAAACAGGCGTTACATCCGCGTAGATGGCGAGCATCCATTTACGGGCTTCGAAATAATAGTGATCCGACGCATAAAGAAATGAAAGGAACGATGCCTGCAAATCGCCGAGGAAATATTGGCATTCTCCCCTGTAAAACTGAATTCGGGCCTTCATGGCTTCATCGATTCCGTTTGAAGCCGAAAGGGCGAAGAATTCGGATTCCGCCGTTTCCCATTCTTTTCGTTCAAAAGGACCCTCAAGGATATCCATAAGGATGCCTTGGAGCCTCTCGTCGCTGTGTCCGCGGTCAAGATCGAGAATCACGGGGCTCGGTTCCGACCAAAGTTCCCCCTGTATCGGACCGAGGATTTCGGCCAGGGCCGTGAGAGCGGACGAGGAAAGACGTTTCCTTTCGGGAAGTTCCCCGTCAATCTCCGGTATGGGACTGCCGTCCGCGAAGCTTCGCGTGATGCGCAGTCTCGGAAGAGGGGCCGGACGCATGGCGGCCGAGACTGTTCTTTCGTCCGCTAATGAGGGGGTTACGGGATTTGAAAAGGCGGCCGAACTCATCCATTGAGGATTTCCCGTTCGAAATAAACCGCTGTCCACGGCGGCATAGTACCAGGTTACGCCGGGAATCGGTGAATCCATGAGAGCACCGGAAGACCCGATACGGCTTCCAACCGTAACGGCATGGTCTATTTCTCCGGGATTGTCGAAAGAACGAGGACTCCTGAATACGGTGATGTTCGCTTCTTCCGAGTCGGCGACAAAGTCCAGCCTTACTCCTTGTCCGTCGAGTTCCGCCGTCAGGGCGAGAACTCTTGCGGCTTTTTCCGCATCCTTGGTTCCCTTATCAACACTGGCCGGAACGCCCGTAGCGTTTCTCCAGGGGATAATCATCTGATAACGGATACCATCGGAAACGGCGATGATGGCGTACCACCAGGGAGTTCCTTCGGGCGGCCTGTCCGTGAATGTCTCGATACCCGGCGCCACAACGGCAATTCTTTGTGCGTTTTCTCTGTTTTCCGAAACGATCGCGGAGTCGTTTCTGTAAATCTCGTAAATCGCATCTTTTAAACTTGGAGAATCTTTCCAGTTGAGAATGATTTCACCTCTGTTGGCCTGTGCGTCAAGGTGCGAGACAAAGGGCGAACTGAGATCGGCATTAAGATTCTGCGCTCCAAGAAATGAACCCATAAGGAGCAGAAAAGAGAGACAGAAAGCGGAGTGAGACGGAGAGAACATCTTCATCATTTCCATTATCGGCAGCGGAGACCAATCCCGCCAGTTCCCTTCGCGACTCTTCGTTGACCGTGCCTTTCGGCGGGAGTACGATACGATATGAGCAAGTCCAAAACCGGAATAGAACTGTACGCCGCGGCGGCGAAATTGGAAGGCCGTAAGCCCTCCGCCGTAAATCCGGCGCTAAAAGCGGGAACTACGGTGAAAAAACCGAAGACCTCTTCCGGTCGTTCCGAGAAGGATGGTTTTCTTAAAGTCACCGATAAAGAAAAATCCGGCATCGAAAACAAAGCGGCGGGTCTCTTGCTTCTTCTCGGCAGTGATGAAGCGGCGAAGGTTCTCTCGAAGCTTTCGCCCGAGGAAGCCGAACGTGTCGCCGGGCAAATAGCCGCGACTCGGCGCATCGATGCCGTTGAAGCGAAGAACATACTGGAAGAGTTCGGCGATAATTTCGGGAATATCGAACCTCGCCGCGTCTGCGGCGGCGTTGATGCCGCCAGAGACATCCTCAAAGCGGCTTTCGGCGAAGAAAAAGCCGCGGGAATCCTCGCGAAAGCGGTTCCCGAAGAGATGCCCAAACCGTTTTCATTCTTGGATGATTTATCCGCCAACCAGCTTATTTCCCTGCTCCGAAAGGAAAATCCCACCACATTGTCCTTGGTGATGAGTTATCTCGATCCCATGAAATCATCGCGAATTTTGGAATCGCTTCCCGCCGACGAACGTTCGGCTGTTGTCCTGCGCATGGCAAAGACCGAGAAAGTCTCCAATAACGTCACGGATACCGTCGAAACGGCCCTCCGGGAAAAACTTCGGCTGATCGGCAAGGATGAAAGCGAGGAATTGGACGGAAGGAGCGCGCTTGCCGATATTCTCCGCTACATGGATCTGGGCGATGAAAGACGTCTTCTTGATGAGCTGGCGGAGAGCGATCCCTCACTGGCGGATCAGGTCAGAGAAAAACTCTATACCATGGATACGGTTCTGCACATGCGAAAGAGGGATCTTCAGGAACTTCTTGCCGGGATGAGTGAAAATGAAATCGCCATGATTCTCAAAGGACAGCCGAGGGAAATCAAAGAGGCCGTCGATGCATCTTTAAGCTCCAGGCGAAGACTTCTTGTCGCCGACGAGAACGATCTGATAGGACCTGTGCCCCGATCCGAAGCCGATGCCGCCGTGAAAGCCTTTCTTGAGAAGTTGAAAGAGGGAGAGGAAAACGGCGTTTACGTGATTATGCGGGAAGAGGACGATCTGATTATTTAAGTCCGCCGCAAGTTCGTCGCTCAATCAGGAAGAAGACATTCCCTGCGCCCTGAGGTCGGCTTGATAAACCGCCGTGCTCTCAGATACGATACGGCCATGACTGCCAACGATCTGCGCCGTAAGTATATAGAGTTTTTCGTGGCCCGCGGCCACGCTGAGATATCGGGAAAGTCGCTCATACCGGAAAACGATCCGACCGTCCTTTTCACGACGGCGGGGATGCACCCGCTCGTGCCGTATTTATTGGGGCAGGACCATCCCGCCGGAAAACGTCTGGTAGACGTGCAGAAATGCATCCGCACGGGCGATATTGAGTCCGTGGGAGATGCCTCACACCTTACTTTTTTCGAAATGCTGGGAAATTGGTCCCTGCGGGATTATTTCAAGAAAGAAGCCTTGGCCTGGAGTTTTGAATTCCTTACTTCACAAGAATATCTCGGTTTGGATCAAGATCGGATTTCCGTCACCGTTTTCGAAGGAGACGATGATGCGCCTTTCGATTCCGAGTCGTATGAAACCTGGATTTCCCTCGGAATCCCGAAAGAGCGTATTTACAAATTTCCCAAGAAAGACAACTGGTGGGGACCCGCCGGCAAAACCGGCCCGTGCGGTCCTGATTCGGAGATGTTCTACGACACGGGCATCGAGCCCTGCGGTAAGGACTGCCGTCCCGGCTGCTCCTGCGGAAAATACTTTGAAATCTGGAACGACGTCTTCATGCAGTACGACAAAAAAGAAGACGGTACCTATGAACTTTTGTCCAAACCCTGCGTGGATACGGGGATGGGCGTGGAACGAACCATAACCATGCTCCTGGGAGAAAAGAATGTCTACGAAACGGAACTTTTTTCTCCCATTATTACCGCCATAGAGAATGTTTCGGGCGTGAAATACGAAAGAGATGAAGAGAGCATCCATTCCTTCCGGATTATCGCGGATCATGTAAAGACCGCCACAATGATTCTCGGCGACGAGAACGGCGTGAAGCCCTCGAATCTCGGACAGGGATATATTCTGCGCAGACTTATTAGGCGTGCCGTCAGGCATGGATTGAAGCTGGGCATTGAAAAAGATTTTCTCGGGAACATCGCCGATTCCGTCTTCGGCATTTACAATGGTGTTTATGATGAACTGAAAGAGCGGCGGGCCATCATTATGAGCGAATTGGAGCTGGAAGAGGCTCAGTTTCGCAAGACTCTCGAACACGGCCACAAGGAATTCGATAAACTTCTGCCCAATTTGCTGAAAAATCCGAAGAAAATCATTTCCGGTAAAATCGCTTTCCGATTGTACGATACTTACGGCTTCCCCGTGGAGCTCACCGAGGAATTGGCTTCCGAACACGGCATGACCGTCGATAAGGAAGGATTCGAAGAGGCCTTTAAGAAACACCAGGAAGCGTCGAAGAAGGGAGCGGATAAAACTTTCAAGGGCGGAATGGCCGATAATTCCGTGATGTCCACGCGGTATCATACCGCGACGCATCTGCTTCACGAGGCCTTAAGACGTGTTTTGGGCGAACATGTCGCTCAGAAAGGATCCAACATCACCGCCGAGCGGCTGAGATTCGACTTTGTTCATCCCGATGCGATGAGCGCGGAACAAAAAGAGGAAGTCGAAAAAATCGTCAATGAACAAATCGCGGCGAATCTTCCGATTTCAATGAGTGTGATGTCTCTCAAGGAAGCTCGGGATGCGGGTGCGGCGGCCCTGTTCGAAGGCAAATACGACGAACAGGTGAAAGTTTATAAAATCGGAGATTTTTCGGTGGAGGTCTGCGGCGGTCCGCATGTGGAATCCACCGGCGAACTCGGTGTTTTCAAAATCGCCAAGGAGCAGTCCAGTTCCCGCGGTGTAAGGCGTATCCGCGCGATATTGGAGTAATCTTAGGACGCTTCAAGCCGTTTGAAATAATCTTCAATTCTCTCGTTGTGCAGTCCCTGCCGCATATAGCGTCCGAGACAATCGAGGGCCTCATCAATCCGGCCTAATTCTTCGAAACACGATGCCGCTTCATAGTAGAGACGGTGGTTCCGCGGGTCTTTATCGATAAGTGCGATGAGAGAAGAAACCGCGTTCTCGGTTTTTCCGTAAGCCTTATCAACCAGAGCCAATCCCAATGCGGCGTAAATATCGAAATCAATATCCAAAGCTTTCTTATAGTAGATGGCCGCGGTTTCCCAGGCATCCATGGCTCTATAAGCATCTCCTACGCGCGTGAGGATTACTTTATTGTCGGGATCCTGATCGAGGATCATGTTCCAATAAACAAGAGATTTCTTCGTTTCATGCAAGCCGCGATAGCAATCGGCCATGCCGAAGATCGCGTAGAAGTTCTCCGGCTGTTTTTCCATCGCCTCTTCGAAATAAGGGATTCCGCTTTCATATTCGCCCAGTTTTCGATAACAATTCCCAATGGATGTGAGGACGCGAATATCGACATTCCCGCTCCTTCGCTTTTCCATGGTCTTCCAGCAGGCGAGAGCCTCGCGGTATTTTTTGAAGTCGTAATTAAGGTGCCCCAGGCCTATAAGAGCGTAGGAGTTCTTATCATCAAGTTTAAGAACCCGTTCGTATAAATCGGCGGATTTACCGTAGTCTCTGATTTTCCGGTAGGCATCGGCGACTCGTGTCAGAACCGTTATGTTTGAGGAATCATGCTTCAGGTATTCTTCCCAGGATTCGATAGCCTTATTGAAATGACCAAGTGATTTATGGCAGTCCGCAAGTCCGAAGAGGGCGTAGTTATTGCCCGGATGGTGGCGTAGGCAGGTTTGATACTGCTCGATGGCTTCAATATATTGCTGATTTTTTCTTAAGGCATCACCGAGGCCGACCAGCGCATAATTATTTTCCGGTTCGATGTCCAAGATTCGGTGGAAGAGCTCGGCGGCCTGGTCCGTATGCGATTCACGGAGCAATTGGTAAGCGCGTTTGGAGAGTTCGGAGAGTTCGTTTGTCCGTTCATCGTGCTGTTGATGAAAAGATGATTTTAAATCTTCTAAATTGTGTTCGCTCATTGAATTTCTTTTTTACCTCAAAAGGAGCACCGGAGACGACGGATGCGGATCTGAAAATGCTATTGGTTCAGCCATTCCCGTATAACTTCCGCCATTCGACGCGCCAAATGATCGGCTTTGTCCGAGGCGGGAGCCAGACGGTACAATCTATAGGCTTCCCAGTACTCGTTTCTATTATAATAATAATCTCCAATTCGGGTAATTCCATCGGTATACCGTACCGTAAGAAAAATCTTTTTGGCGGTTGCGATATCGCCGTTGTTATAAAGCTGATTCCCTTTGCGGATAAGAGCCGCTTTTTGTGAAGAATCAATCGCCGCCCGGGGAGGCGCGACGATTTTCAGGAAACCTTCCTTGGGGATTTCGGCCATGAACTAAATGATTCCTTTTGTCGACATCGCGGATTCACCGCCTTCAACGGGTACGAACGCTTGGGAGAGGGCGCGTCCTACGGCCTTAAACAGAGCTTCGGCCGCATGATGACCGTTATCGGAGTAGCGGACGCTCAAGTGCAGATTCATTTTTCCCGAAACGGCCAGAGCCCAGAAAAAATCCTTGAGTAGGAATAAATCGAAATCGCCGGCTTTAGGCTGAGCCCAGTCGACATTCCAAACAAGGTAGGGCCGTCCGCAGATATCCGCGACGGCTTCAGCCAAAGAATCGTCCATGGGGATAACGGCGTGCCCGTAGCGGCGAATCCCGCCCGATTCGCGGCGGATTCGATCCAGCGCGTCGCCGAAAACAAGTCCGGAATCTTCAACCAAGTGATGCGGATCGACGTCGATGTCGCCTTTCGCGTCGACCTTCAGAGAAAAGCCGCCGTGAAAAGCCATGGCGTGGAGCATGTGGTCGAAGAAGGGAAGTCCGGTGGAAAAGGAGGAAGGACCGGATACGCTCATATCCAGCTTCACGCCTATATCGGTTTCTTTTGTTGTTCTGCGTAATTCGATCATCGGATATCCTTGGATATAATATCGGCCAATTCACCGATCTCTCGGTAGCGAAGTTTGAAATAAGCGGTATTGGCGATGAGCCTGACCTTGATGTCGCTCATATGGGTAACAACTTCCAGACCGTTAGCTTTCAGAGTACTTCCTGTTTCGACAAGATCCACAATATAAGGCGCCAGTCCCAGGGCCGGTGCGAGTTCGACGCTTCCGGCGAGTTTGATGATTTTCACGGGAATGCCGCGTTTATGAAACCACTCCCTGGCCATGCGGACGTAGCTGGTGGCGATGGTAACAGGTCCTCCGATTTTTTCGGGCGGAGGCGAACCTTCGGGAGCGGCGACGCAGAGACGGGTGCCTCCGAAAGGAAGCGACATGATGCGGGTAAACGAGAGACCGGATTCCGCCACGGTATCGTCACCGCAGATGCCGAGGCCGGCGATGCCGTGATGAACATAGGCCGGCAAATCGTGGTTTTTCACTTTATACACTTCGATTCGGCCGGTGCTGTCGAGCGCGGAGAGCTGCCTGCTGCCGAATGCGATATCCATGCCCCTGGAGGCCAGGTGGGTCATGACATCATCGAAAAGCCGTCCTTTCGGAATCGCGATCGTAAGAGGGCCGTTCATTTTGTCGTTCCTTCCGTCAAGACGACGCGCTGTCCCGAGCGGCGCCGCGTAACCGCGTTGGAATAGCGGGATTGGAAATCATCGCCTGCGGCCGCGGTTATCGGATCGCTGAGAACGGCTTGTGCGGCGAATCCGCTTAAAGGTTCGATTTTTCTCATGAGAAGGCAGAATCCGGCGGCCGGGATTTTAGGACCGAACGCTCCTAAGAGGTCGTCGTAGCGCCCGCCCGAGGCGACGGCCGCATTGGCGCCTTCAACGAAGGCTCTGACCGTGAAGCCCGTGTAATAGGGCTGTCCGCCGTGTTCCGAAAGGTCAATAAGTATTTTTTCTTCGGATGCCGCTCGGGAAAAGTCCGAGGCGAGGGCATTGAGTTCTTTAAGGGCTTTCCCGATTGAATCATCAAGTCCTCGGGATAAATCGGGAACGGCCGATGAGAATTCTTCCGGAGTTCCCAAAAACAGCAGAAGGTCCGCCAGGCGTTCGGCATCGGGGATGGAGGCATCGGAAAGAAGCCGGCGCATTCCGTCTCTATCGCGGATTTCAAGGAGTCTTCCGGCCGCAAAAGCGTCGGCGCGCCCGTCAAGAACACAATCCAGGACGGCCCGGGAGCCGATATGCAGTCTCCATGTCGGAAGCCTCATGGCTTCAAGCAGATCATGGAGCATCATCAAAATTTCAAGATCGGCGTCCCTTCCTTCAAGACCGAGCAATTCGGCTCCGGACTGGAAAAACTCGTCGCTGGAAATGTCTTCTTCTTCCTGGTGCCTGAGGATACTGTCGGCATACCAAACCCTTCTGGGCGGCGAATCTTCTTTCATGGTCAAGCCCATCTGTTTGGCGAGAAAAAGTGTAATGTCGGAACGGAGTATCAGCAGCTCTCCGTCTCTGTCGGGGAAGCGGTAGGTTCTTTCTTCCTGTTCCCGGTTAATCAGGGAACGATACGTCTCATAATAGTCAAAAACCGGAGTTAAGACCGGAAGGTATCCCCAAGAGGTGAAATGGTCTTCGGTTAAGCGCAGAAGCTGTCTGTGGCGGTAGGCCTCTTCGTGAAAAAAGCCCTCCGTACCCTGCGGGGTTTTAAGCCGCCGTCTGTCGTTGGATTCCATGACGCCCATTATGCCCGCCCTCGGAAAAGGGGTCTAGGAGTCCGGGGTTTTGTAAAAAACAAGAAGGAGGCGCGCCTTGCTCCCTCTCCCCGAGGATTCCCGCAGGCCCTGTCGGATGCCATCGCCATCATCATTTATTGAGCGGCCGCCCAGGCCAGAACACCATTGGCGATCATCCCGGCATCCTGTTCCCTTAATTCCGCCGAACGCAGAGCCCAGGCATTCCGGGCATAGTAAACATTGCGCGTTTCAACGAGGACTGCGGCATCGGCGGGATTTGAACGGAGAACGCGAATGTGCTGTCTTTTGATGAAAGAGCCGCTTCTCATATGAGACGCCAGAGCCGAGGCCAGAGCCTGTGAACGTTCGGCTTCTTCATCGGTTTCGCCGTCGAACAGCACCGCCGTTCCCGCCGGCAGGTCCGGAGAATTGTCGGCGTGAAGACTGATGAAGAGAGTTCCCTTGTTTTTATCTTCAAAGGGGATTCTTCGAATGGTTCTCGACGCCACGGTTTTCCGCATATCCAATCCGTCGGCTGTTCCTACAGGCCTCCAGCCGGGACCGGCATTGTGCCGCCGGTCGTTATAGACTTCATTTTTCTTATTTACAAAGGTTTGCTGTGCATTGATGCCGTTTCGAATCGTATGATCCGGAGCCAGAGTGGTGAGAGAAACCGACGCTCCGTGACGGGTTAGGATGCGATAAAGTCTTAAGGCGATATCGTAGGCGTATTCGTCTTCGGTTACCACCACGGGATTCCCGTTCCCGTCGTTAACCGAGACGATGGCGCCCGGATCCAGTCCGCCGTGACCGGGATCGAGAACGATGTGCAGGCCTCGAAGTTCATTGCCCAATGCCGGAAGTTCGGCGATTTCGGCTCTGAAGGCGGCATAGATTTTTCGTCCTCTCTCATAATCCTCAAGGACTGAAGAATCGGATTCTTCCCAGTAGCTGATATTCGGCTGAAAGGTTTTATCCGGTGATGAGTAGTAATATTCTCCGCAGCGGGGCGGAAAATCATCGGAGAACGCGGCATTTGAGCGAACGGATTCCTTCGGTTCGGAAAGGGATGTTGCGGCCGCTTCCACGGCGGCCAGTTCCACATGAGTGATGGAGGCGGCATCGGACGGCGGATCGATTCCCGGATAAAGAACAAGAATCTCTCCGGGATGGATCGTTCCTTTATCGGGAAGAGCGTTCCATAAAGCGAGGTCGGCTACGGGAATGCCGTATTTATCGGAGAGAGACCAGAGAGATTCTCCGGGTTTTACCGTATGTCCTTCGGGTCTCGGAGCCTGAATCGCAAGAAGCTGCCCGATACGGATGGAATCGCCTTCGATTCCATTGTAGAGAGCCAGTTTCTCAGGCGATGTTTCAAATCTCGCGGCGATTTTCGTCAAATTGTCCCCGGAGCGAACACGGTAATATCCTTTGGGAACGGGCGGAGGAATCAGAAGACGCATTCCGATGGCTAAAGCATCGTTTTTAAGATCGTTCGCCGCGATGATTTCCTCCATGGGAACGCTGAACTCAAAGGAAAGAGCGGAAAGCGTGTCTCCCGGACGGACTGATATTTCCATGGCGCCGCCGGTGGGGATTTCAAGAATCTGTCCGGGTTTGATGACATCATCGTTCAAAGCGTTGGCCCTGAGGAGTCTTTCGAGGGAAACATTGTATTTCAGTGCAAGACCGTACAGGGTGTCCGAGGGTTCAACCGTATAGCTGAGAGCTTCCGATGGAATTGTACGGACGGCCAGCAGAGTCAGCATGAAAAGCGTGAAGGTGATATTTCGATATCGGAACGACACATAAGCCTCCCAGTCGTGTCATTTCCTTTATCGATTGAAGAAGGGGAGGATTTAAGGAAAATCGTATTCGTTAAGTCGTAAAAAAGAGCCGCCGGACGCTTGGGAATCAGTCGCCGCGGGTATAAAACGCCAGCATGGAACGTCCGTAATTTCTTACGTCGAAGCGGTGAAGGCTTCCGATTACATCGGGAAGCGTTTCTTCCGAAGGATAATGAATCATCAGAGTGCCGCCCGGCGAAGGCTGGCCCGCCTTTTCCGCCAAAATAAGCAGGTTCTCCTTATTCTTCATCGGAAAAGGCGGATCGAGGTGCACCGTTTCGTAGCGCTCCATTCCCGGGCGGAGAAATCGTTCCGCCGGACGGATAATGACGCGGACGGCATCTTTCGTTACGGCTTGGGGCGAATTAAAGGCGATCGACAGATTCTCCATGATGGTCCGCCGTTTCCCGCCGTCTTTTTCCACAAGGACGGCCCCCTCGGCTCCGCGGCTCAGAGCTTCCAGGGCGACGACGCCTGATCCGGAGAACAAATCCAGGAATCGTGTTCCTTCCAGATTCCCTAAGATTGAAAACATCGACTCGCGCATCCGGTCCATGGCGGGCCGGATTTCTCCCGGAGGACATTTCACCGTTCGTCCGCGGTATTTCCCTCCCGTAATCCTCATATGGCGGTTCCTTTCAGGTTTAAGCCCCGTCGAACAACGAACAAAACGTTCCTCTCGCGGTTATGTTTATCACCGAGTTTCATCCCGTACTCACCAAATCCTCATCAAAGGGCGGGCAGATCTCCCACAGCTCTCTTAAATTCCGCACACCCGATCCGAGCAGCCCCGGATCGGCTTTAAGCGTTTCGCGAACCTTATCTCTGGCTTTCAGCATTACGTTAAGATCGGCTACGGGATCGGCGATGGCGAGTTTGAGAAATCCCGACTGCCGTGTGCCCGCCATGTCTCCCGGTCCTCTCATTTTCAGATCTTCCTCGGCCAATAAAAAACCGTCGGATGTTTCCTTCATGGCTTTCATCCGCCGTTTTCCATCGTCGGTTAAAGGCTCGGCATAAACGAGGAAGCAATAGGATTGTTCGCTTCCACGGCCCACACGGCCTCTGAGCTGATGCAGGGCCGAAAGTCCGAAGCGTTCGGCGTGTTCTATCACCATGCATGTGGCTTCGGGAACATCCACTCCCACTTCCACAACGCTGGTTGCCACCAGAAGGTCCAATCCGCCGTCGCGGAAATCCTTCATGATCCGTCTTTTCTCATCCTCGTCGATTCTCGAATGGATGAGCGCGGTTTTGAATTCGGGGAAGACTTGGGTTGAGAGCCTCCCGTACATGTTCTCGGCGTCTTTCAGGTTCGATTTCTCCGATTCTTCAATCAGAGGATACACGAAATACGCTCTGTTGCCGGAAGCCAGCTCTCTTCGGACGAAATCGTAGACTTTGTGTTCATTCCCCATGCGCGCCAGATGAGTTTCCACCGGACGCCGTCCGGCGGGCATGGTTTTGATGGATGATGTTTCCATGTCTCCGAAGGCGGTAAGGGCCAATGTGCGCGGGATGGGAGTGGCCGAAAGGGCCAGAACGTCGACCGAATCGCCCTTGGAGGTGAGGGCGCGCCTTTGCTCCACGCCGAATCGGTGCTGTTCGTCCACAATCGCCAGTTCCAGTTTCTTGAATTGAACATCGGAACCGAAAAGGGCGTGGGTGCCGACGGCAAGATCCACCGAACCTTCATTGATGGCATTGGTGAGCGATCTCCTGACGGCGCCCGATACATCACCGGTCAGAAAGGCGACTTTTACTCCCAGCGGTTCCAGAAGCCGGGCGGCGTTATCGGCATGCTGGCGCACCAGAAGTTCCGTGGGGGCCATGAACGCCGCCTGTCCTCCCGCGCCGATAACGCCCAGCGCGGCCAGAAACGCGACGAGCGTTTTTCCGGAACCCACCTCTCCCTGAATGAGTCTCATCATGGATTTCCCGGCGTTTCTGTCGCTTCGGATATCATCAAGAGCACCGATCTGATCGGAGGTAAGTTCGAAGGGCAGGTTTCTCAGAAGACGATCAATGAGGGATTCGTCCCAGATTTTTTTATTCTCAAGAGGTTTTCCGTTTAAATTCCGCCGCGCTACGGCGAACTGCAGATGAAAGAGTTCTTCGAAAATCAAAGCCCGCCGTGCCGTATCCGCATCGGAGGCTTCATTCGGGAAATGAATGGAAGAAAGGCAAGCGGATTTCCCGGGGAATGAAAAATCATGCATAAGGTCCGCCGGGAGTTCGTCTCTAATCCCCACGGCGTAGGAATCCAGCGCGGACCTAACGGCTTTGCGCAGGAGTCCCTGAGTCAGACTGCCGCCCAGAGGATAAATCGGCAGAATCCGGCCGAAATCCCGAGACTCCGCGTTTTCACCGTAGAGTTCAAAGACAAAGGTGCCGGACTGAAGTTCTCCGAATTGATTCCGTTCAAAAGGACCGGTAAGGCGGATCTTTTTTCCCGGGGTGAGTTTGCCCGCCAGGGAATTTCGCCCGTAGCAGAGAAGAGACGCCTGATCGGAATCGTCGGCCACAATCACCTTGAGCGCCATTCCCTTTTTCCAATGGAAGGTTTCGTGACGAATCACCTCGGCGACGGTAACGGCCGGATGCGAGGAGGAAGAAAGAGAAAGCGGGACGGGATTTTTACGATCCTCGTATCGGTGCGGATAATGCTTCAGAAGCTGGGAGACATTGAACACTCCGAGGGCGGAAAGACTTTTCGCCGCCGCCGGGCCGACGCCGTCGAGGTTGGTAACAGGATGTGTCAGTTCTCCCAGAAACATGAAGCCGATTCGATCATATTTTCATCAGTATCGGATAGAGGTAGCGCATGAGCGCCCAGCCGACAAGGAGGCGGAGAATAATAAGAACGGCCGCGCAAACGGCCAGTGCAACGGGATAGGCTACCGTTTTGTTCGTGAATACTCCCAGAATCCTTGAAACACGGGGGAAGAGGAAGGCATCCAAACGATCAATCCATGTCGGACGTCCCTTTACGGTATAGAGCGTTACCAGACGGACGAGCATGATGACGGCGAAAAACATGACCAGGAACGCAACGATTCCCCAAACCATCTGGATAATCAGCAGGATAAGACTGCCGACGGTCGGAATACTTCCCGCCGAAAGACTTTGAGTCAGGTATAAGAAGAAACTTAAAATCGCGAGTCCCAGAATCGGCGAAAAATCGAGCATTCCGAAGCGAAGCCAGGAAATGTTTCGGAAGCGGTTCATGTACGGATCGGTGAGCCGGGCGATAAAGGCTTTGATTTTCTGTGTGCCTTCGGTTGACGTGGGAACCCAGCTGAGAATAACCCTCACCATGATAATAAAGAAATACACCATCAGCAGGGCGCTGACGACACGCATTGTCAATTGAAAAAAGTCCATATTCTATTCCTTCCACGCCGCGGCCACGGCGCTTTTTTCTTTGATTCTTTCCAAAACGAAATCGTCCACAGCCAGTCCCAGCTGGTTCGAGGCTTTTATAACGACTCGCTTTCCATTATCCGGAATGTGCAGAAACAAAGCACCGGGACCCGGAACATCCTGAAAGAAAGAACGTAAATCGATGAGTTCCTCTTCACTGAGCTCCATGTCCGCCAGTTCAACATGAACCTCCGGAGCATTCAAGGTTTTTAGTTCTTCCGGAGCTTTAATTTCTTCAACTTTAATTTGAGGATTATCTCGGCTGAGATCAACCTTGCCCGTAACTCCCACGATGGCGTCCTCAACCAGAAGATGTCCGAATTTTTCATATGTTCGGGCAAAAATCGTCAGTTCCACGGTCCCGTTGAAATCTTCAAGAACGGCGAAGGCCATCCTGTCACCCTTGCGGGTAATCAGGGTTCTCACATCTTTAATCAGGCCCAGGATTGTATACGGTTTATCGGTGGATGAGCGTTCGATTTTCCTAATGTCCAAATTGACGGTCTTCTCCCATACGGATCTGTAGGAATCCAGGGGATGGCCGGAAACATAGAATCCCAGGTGTTCTTTTTCCAGCCGCAGAAGTTCGGCGTCGCTCCATCCTTCCACGTTTTCCCAATCAATTTCAACTTCGAGTTCTTCGGAGGCATCCTCGAACAGAGAGGTTTGTCCGACGGCCTCATCTTCCTTCTTTTTCAGGGCCGATTCGAGAACTTTATCAAGGTTGTGGAGAAGAACCGCACGGTTTCGGGATTCAATGGAGTCGAACAGACCCGCTTGGATGCAGGTTTCCAGAACCTTTCTGTTTGCCGCTTTGATATCGATTTTATCCAGGAAGTCCGGTAAATCGGTGAAGAGTCCTTTCTTTTCACGGGCCGAAATAACCGCATCGGCGGCGGCCTGTCCCATCCCGCGGATTCCCATCAGACCGTAAACAACCTTGCCGTCGGATACGGTGAAGTTGCGCTCGGAGATATTGATGTCCGGCGGAAGAATATCGATGCCTTGAGACCGGGTTATGGAGAGATACCCTTTCAGTTTGTCGGTATCGTTGATTTCATTCGTTAAGTTGGCCGCCCAGAATTCCGCCGGATAATTCGCTTTGCAGAACGCGGTCTTGTAGGCCACCACCGCGTAGGCGGCCGCGTGAGATTTATTGAATCCGTAGCCGGCGAAGGGTTTGAGCATTTCGAAAATATCTTTGGCCAGTTTTCTGCCGTAGCCTTTTTCCTCGGCTCCATTAAGAAAGTCGACCTCCATCTTGGCCATCTCTTTTTCTTTTTTCTTACCCATGGCCCGCCTGAGGATATCCGCTTTACCCAGGCTGAATCCCCCGATGATTTGAGCGACCTTCATAACCTGTTCCTGATAGACGATAACGCCATAGGTCGGTTTAAGAACTTCTTCAAGATCCGGATGAGGATAAGAGATTTTTCTTTTGCCGTTTTTTGATTCGACGAATTGAGGGATGAACTGCATGGGACCCGGCCGATAGAGGGAGACCAAGGCGATTAAGTCTTCAATGCTCGAAGGCTTCGCGTCCTTAAGAATCTTCTGCATCCCCTGGCTTTCAAATTGGAATACGGCTTCGCTATGTCCTTTCCCAAGCATCTCGAAGGTGGCTTTATCATCTTCCGGGATGGATTCCAGATCAAATTCGGGTGTGTGTTTGCGAATAAGACGTTCGCAGTTTTTCAGAAGCGTCAGCGTCTTCAGACCCAAAAAGTCCATCTTGACCAGTCCGCAGTCCTCGATGATGTCCATGGTGAACGCGGTGATAACGTCGCCCGATTTCTGATCTTTAATCAGGGGAACATAGTCGGTAAGAACGCTTCGTCCGATAACCTTTCCGCAGGCATGTGTCGAAACATGGCGGTTCATTCCCTCCAGAACGGCGGCGATGTCGAAAAGTTCCTTATAGGTCCCGCCTCGGTCGTAGTATTCTTTGAGCTTGGGTTCCACTTCCAGCGCCACGCTGACGTTTATTTTCCGTCCGTCGGGAGTTTTCCCCTCGGGAACAAGCTTTGTAATGGCGTTGGATTCGCTGAAAGGAACATCGAGAACCCGAGCGACATCTTTGAGAACGGCTTTGGTTTTGAGCGTTCCGAAAGTGCAGATACCCGCGACATTGTCGTGTCCGTATTTATCGTGAACGTAGTCGATAACCTCGCCGCGTCTTTCGAAGCAGAAGTCGATGTCGAAGTCGGGCATGCTGACCCGTTCGGGATTGAGGAAGCGTTCGAAAAGAAGTTCATACTTTAAAGGATCGATGTCGGTAATTTTCAAAGCATAGGCGACGATGCTGCCCGCACCGGAACCTCGGCCGGGACCGACGGGAATGTCGTGGCGCCTGGCCCAGTCGATAAAATCCCAAACAATAAGGAAATAGCCTTCATATCCCATTTGAAAGAGAACGCTGAGTTCGAAATCGGCGCGCCGGCGAATGGCTTCCCATTCGGTTCCGTTTTCATCCGATGCCTCGGGGTATCGGTTTTTAAGACCTAAAGCCGTTAAGTGGCGGAGATAGGCCTCCGGATCGGCGAACTGCTCGGGAATCTCGTAATGGGGCAGAAGCGGGCCGGGCTGCGGGATGGTCAGATCGCATCGTTCCGCGAGTTTTACGGTGTTTTCAATCGCATCGGGAAATTCGGGGAACAGCTCCCGCATTTCTTCTTCGGTTTTAAAGTAGAATTCGGGATTTTCCGTTTTAAGCCTTTTTTGATCCGATTTCTTTTTGCCCGTGGAAATGCAGATAAGAACGTCTTGCGCGGAAGCATGATTTTTTTCCAGGAAGTGGATGTCGTTTGTGGCGATGATGGGAATCCCCGTTTCTTCGCCGAGCCGCCGCATTCCTTTACGGACAACCTCTTCTTCGGGAATCCCGTGATTCATTACTTCCAGCCAGAAATCCCCTTCACCGAAAAGTTCCTTGTAAAAGAGGGCCTTTGATTTTGCTTTTTCCCAATCACCCGTAAGGATGGCCTGCGGAATCTCACCGGCGAGACAGGCGGCCGAACACATAAGTCCGGCATGGTAGGTTTTCAGCAGTTCGTCGTCGATGCGGGGTCTGTAATAGAAGCCTTCGAGATATCCCTTGGAGGTAAGAATCGTCAGATTCCGGTAGCCTTCTTCGTCTTTTGCGTAGAGGACCATATGGTAGTTTGTCTTCGTTGCGGATGAGGATTTTACGAAACGGCTTCCGGGGGCCACGTAGACTTCGCATCCGACAACGGGATTGATGCCCGCCGCATGACAGGCCTGTTCGAAGCGAAGCGCGCCGAACAGATTCCCGTGGTCGGTGAGGGCCAGATGTTTCATTCCGAGTGATACGGCTTTGCCGACATAGTCCTCAATACGGCATGCGCCGTCGAGAAGCGAGTAATCGGAATGATTATGCAGATGGACGAAGCCGCTCATGTTTTTCTCCCGGGATTATGATATGCGGGCACCGGCATTCTGTCACCCTGCGGCATTTCGCAAAAACGCTCTGGCCAGGTTTTTCGACGCTCTTCGAGTGTATGCGTCCATTCCGGCTCCCGCGGATGTCGATTCAACCAAATCATCAACGAAGTCCAGTTCCTTCAATGTCATGGGCAGCTGTTTCCCCGCAAGGGCTATTTCCAGTTCACGGTCTCTGATAATGATATTTCGACTGTCCGAGAGAGCCATTCTCCATTCGATGAGTATACCCTTCTCAATCCTTGCGACAGCCGTGAAAATAAATTTTTCTTTGTGATCCGAATCGGGGAAAATCTTGTGATAAACACCGTAATTCCAATTCCTGACGGGAATTATAATTTTTGTAAGAATTTCTCCTGCGCGGAGTCCCGTTTCGGTATCGAGGCGGGATAACGAAAGTTTTCTCGTTGAGGGAAGAGGTTTTCTGCGGCCTTTCCGTTCCCTCAGGAAACGGGTTTCCACAACCGCGTCCAAAATATGCAGCAAGGCCCTCAGGTCGGCCGATTTTGAGCTGTTTGCAAGATGACCGCCTAAGGTGGCACGGCAGCGGAGAGGTCTGTTGCCGATGCTTGCCAGAGCGTCCGGAAGAGCCGCGGGCAGAGCGCTTCGGCCTATGGAGGCTATCCGGTCCAGACTCATCATGGAGCCTATCTCCAGGTTGAATTCCGATCGGGAAGCTCGGGCAAGTTCTTCAATCATGCCGAGGGAGATAAGACTCCTCGGAAGTTCGATCAGCCTTCTCTGTCCCGTTGATTTGGCGATGCTCGTTCCTCCGGCCCAAAAAACGGCATTGGGCTCCGAGAGAGTCAGTTCGAGTGCTTCATTAATGGTCCGGGGAAAAAAGACCCTCGGAGCCGAAGATTTATCGATCATCGAGCCGCCTTTCCCTGAGTCTGGCCGATCGGATGATACCGTCAAGAATACGGGCGGTGGAGCTGCAGCCGCATCGGACCGATTCCGCCGAGGTTCGAATTTGTTCCGCCGTCGGTCTGACCGTTTTTCTCAGAAGCGCCTCGGTCGCCAGAGCTCTGGCCGGAGCGCATTTTGCGCAGAGCTGCACACGGGCCGCTTTAAATCCTTCTACGATATCCGTAAAACCCTTGGAGGAGGAGAGACCTTCCATGGTCCAAATGTTTCGAAAACGGAGTTCAAAGGCCGGAAGAATGCAGGAGTGCACCGGAGAATCATCCATAAGAATAAGGCAGGCGCCGCAAAAAGCATCATCACATCGGAATCGAAGCGAGCGGCATTGAAATTCATCGCGGAGGAAATCAACGGCTCTTCTGTTGGGAGGAACATCCGCTTCCACGGAATCTCCGTTCAGATAGAACGATATAATCATTGGCCGATTCCTCTTCCCCGAAACAGTTTCGGGTTAATGGGAATTTTATCGATATCGGTACCGGATGCCTGGCGGATCGAGCGGACAAAAGCCGCCGGAACAAGAAGCCATGGAAGGGTGGAGATGTCGCGGGGGGGTCTTTTCGATAGGGAATCGTAGAATGCCACGTCAATCATCGGCAGTTCGCGCGGAGGTGTCCCGCCGAGACACCAAATGAGCGCTTTCTCTGTTTCCGCTTCAACGGCGGATCGGGCATGTTCGGGCATCAGTAAATGGCCGCCGTCGAGAAAAAGCCAGATATGGAGCGGCATGGCTTCCAGAGTTTCGGCCGATAGAGTCGATTCAACGATGCACACGCCCCAGGAAACCGTATCGAAGAAATTTCCTTCGATAAACCCCGATTCACCGAAACGTTTTACGGTTCTCCTCCTGCCGCGGGATACGGAGATGGGCAGGGCGTCCCGAAAGCGTCTTTTGGCCAAATCGCTGCAGGCAAGTTCCAGGAGCTTTGTGTAAACGGACACGTTCCGTCCAAAAAGAGAAGGTCCGGGATCGGCGGTTCCCTCGGGGAGATTTACCGAATATTTAACGGCGGATTCTTCTATCCCCAGCGTGCCGACGGCGATGTTCGTCCAGGCCCTGGAGAGAACTCCGCCCGAGGTGTAGGGCGGGATTTCGATTTCCAAATCGCCGTCGATGCCCAGCGTTAATGAAAGGGATGCGGATTCAAGCTCTCTGGGATGGTTTAGAAACCCGTTTCCGAACCAGGCACAGCTCATCCCTGTGCCGTTGAATGCCGCCGGCGGAACTTTGAGGTTCTTTCGGCTGAGCATAATTTGTTCGCAAGCCGCGTTTTTTCTTTCGAAATCGGAAGCCGACAAAGCCTTGTCGAGAAGCTGAGGCAGGCCGTAGTCTTTCGGAATCGGGATTCCGGGACCGAAGTGTTGATTCTTATGAGGCAGAACGGAACGGCGCCAGCCGCCCGGTGAAAGAAGGCAATTTTCGGCAACTCGGGAGGCGAAGAGTTCTCCCGCAAGGAACCCCAGCTCAAATCCGGCCGCCGGTCCGAGTTCTGAAGGCGGTGAAGTGCTGAAGGAAACAGCGCCTTTGATGGAATAATTGCGAATAGGAGAAATCCCGATGAGTCCCAGTGCGATTCGATTCATGATTTCTTCGGCCATGGGAAAAAAGGCACCGGCGAAAAGCGTGAATTCGGCTTCCAATGCGAGAATGCGGCCTTCGGAATCTACGGCTCCCTTAATGTGAAATTCGGCTCCGGGAGGACTTCCGCCCGAGGACGGATTATTCGGCGAGGTACTGATGCGGACGGATTTCTTCGCTTTCCAGGAAAGCAGCGCCGCACGGCAGCAATCGGTCAGGGTTTTGAACATTTCATCCGCGGCTCCGCTTCCCGGTCCGACCGAATAGGGCCTGACATTAACGGCGCTTCTATCGATTTTTAACGTACGGGAAACATGACGGCGGACGGCCCCCGGCCAGGGCGATGCGGTATGAATGGTAAAAGAAGCTCCATCCCGAAGACAGGTTACCGTGTTCTCCGACTGTTCATGCGGCCCTCCGGGAATCGTGAAGGTTTCTTCGACAACCTGAAACGCTGAAGCAAAGGATGCGGACAGGTTTCCCTTCGTCCATCGGTATTCCGACTCCGAGCCGTTTTCATTGGAAGCATCTGTGGAGTCTTCATTCGTTTCAATGCGGATGTGGGAGAGCCAATCCGAGGTTGTATCGAAATCCGGACTCGTCGCGGCAAGGATGGTTTGACCTTTCCATCGGATGTCTTTTTTCGCGAAGAGAGGAAGATCAACGCCGCCGACGGTTATTTTCGCATGTCCCGGTATGTCTTGAGAGACAACGTAGATAAGTCCTTCGGGAGGTTCGGGAATCTCCATTGCGGTAATGCGTCCGGATTCAATGGGAGAAGCAAGGACGATTCCTTCCTGGATACGCTTTCCTCCGGCATCATAAGGCCGCCGGATTCGTCCGGAGAGTTTTTCGGAAAGAGTCCTTTCGTCATGATCCAATGCCGTCTCCCAGGAACTCGCGGATCATATCGGTAATCCGGATCATGTTCCTTTTTCCCATTGAAGGCCAGAGAGGGAGCGAGAGGCTTCGATTGGAAAGATCCTCGGCTACGGGGAAGTCGTTATCGGCAAAACGGTATCGTTTGCTCCAGTAGCTCATTCTATGAAGAGGAATGAAATGCAGAGAGCAGCCGATTCCCCGCCTTTCAAGATGATCCGCAAGGGCATTCCTGATTTTTTCGGAGGGAAGGCGAATCACATAGAGATGCCAGGCATTCCCGGGGCCGTCCGGGGGAAGCTCCAATCCGGAGATGCCGGTAAGGCGGGCGGAATATTCCTTCGCCAGGAAGGTTCTGTCGGCGAGAAATCCGTCGGCTTTCCCGAGCTGGACCCGTCCGATTGCCGATGCGATATCGGTAAGGTTGTACTTGTATCCCGGAGCGACGATATCATATTCCCAGGAACGCGGTCCGGCTCCGGCGCGATAGCGGTTCCAGACTTCCCGGTCGATGCCGTGGAGTCTCATGGTCCGCATTCTCGCGGCATAATCGGGATTTGACGTTGCGATCATTCCGCCTTCGCCCGTTGTGATCGTTTTCGTCGCATAAAACGAGAACACGCCGATGTCTCCGAGATCGCCGGCCATCCCCAGCGGTGTTCTCGAAGGGAAGGCATGCGCGGCATCCTCGATGATCGGAATGTTTCGGCCTCCGATCACGTTCCTGATGGCGGATATATCACACGGCAGCCCCGCGAAGTGGACGGGGATGACCGCTTTTATATCGTCAATGGTTTTTCTCAGACAATTCGGGTCCATATTGGCGGTTTCCGGTTGGGAATCCACGAAAATGGGATCCGCGCCCAGATACCGGACTATTTCCGCTGTGGACGCGAATGTGTATGTGGGAACGGCCACGCGATCGCCGGGGCCCACGCCGACCGCTTCCAACGCCAAATGAAGTCCCGCTGTCGCCGAACTCACCGCCAAACAGGTGGGAGGGAGGATCGCCGGATTTTCGGAATGGTTTTGTTTCGGTGTTTTTTCGCCTCTTTTTTCATCGTCCGAGTTTGCCGGCCGTCCTTGTTTCAGAATCTCGGCGAACTCCGCTTCAAAAAGCGCCGTTTCCTCGCCGGTGGTGATCCATCCGCTTTTAAGAACCCTTGCCACGGCCATGGCTTCCCGGCAGCCCATTGAGGGCTTGAAAAAAGGGATGGCCTTCTTTAATCGCCGGCCCGCGGAGAGTTTTAAATCAGGGACGGTTTTGCCTGAATCACGGCTGAGGATATTCCCGCCGTCAATATTCCGGTTCATTATCCGGTCCTTCCACATTCGGAAAATGTCGGCTGACGATCTTTCTGAGGGCATGACGGTTCCGAAACCGCGAAGGATGATTCGGATCGAGCTTCAAAATCGATTTTAATTCTTCCAGAATCTCTTCGGCCGAGAAGCCGTTGACGGAAGGAATGGCAACCCGGACGATGCGGGGATGTTCGGTTTCCAGAGGTTTTTCCTCATCGGACCAGAGGCGTTCGGTTTTTTTCTCACCGGGTCTCATGCCTATAAAGGTTATGGGTATGCTCTCCTCATCGAAACCGTAGAATCGAATCATCTGTCTGGCGAAATCGACGATGCGAACCGGTTCCCCCATGTCCAGCAAATAAAGGCCGCCGTCCTCGAGCCCGGCGGTTTTGAGAACCAGACTGACGGCCTCCGGAATGGTCATGAACCACCGGCGGGCATCGGGATGGGTTACCGTTACGGGTCCGCCCGAGAGGATTTGGTCTTTAAAAAGAGGCATGATGCTTCCGCGGGATCCTAAGACATTTCCGAAGCGCACAACCTTGAAATCCCTGCCGGATTTCCTTTGTTCCAGTACCAGGGCTTCGGCGATTCGCTTGCTGGCGCCGTAAACGCTGACAGGATCGACGGCTTTATCCGTGGAAATAAGAACGAACCTGTCGACGCCGGTTTTGACGGCGGCTTCAATAAGGTTGTGCGTGCCCAGGACATTGTTCTTCATCGCCTCGACGGGATTGGATTCCATCATCGGCACGTGTTTGTGGGCGGCGCAGTGGAAGATGACATCGGCGTTCAGGCGGGAAAGAAGGAAATTGATATAATCTTCATCCTGGAGTTCTCCGATGATGGGTACGATGGTCGCCTTTTCGCCTACGCCGGCGTCCTGAAGCCGCCGCAGCTCCCGTTCAATTCCCCAAATGCTGTTTTCTCCGTGTCCCAAAAGATAAAGTCTTTCGGCGCCGCCGTAGAGAAGCTGACGCGAGAGCTCGCTTCCGATGCTGCCTCCCGCGCCTGTTACAAGGACTCTTTTCCCCCGAACATACGAGAGACTTTCTTTCAGGTGAATAAGAACCGGCTCGCGTCCCAGGAGATCCTGAGGATCCATGTCTCTGGCCTGGACGAAATGAGGATCGGCGGTAACGATTTGGCTGACCGAAGGAAGAATGCGAATGCGGTTGAAATCGGCCCGCTTCAGAGCTTCATGGACCTGGTTAAGCCTTTTCCGCGGAACCGAAGGCAGCGCGATAAGCGCTTCGGCGCCGTGTCCTTTATCGAGAAGACCGGCGCATGTGTCGACCGGACCCAGAACGGGAATCCCATCGATGATGGTACCGATTTTTTCACGGTCATCGTCTAAGAAAGCGATGACTTCTCCAACAACATTGTTGTCTTTAATCTCTCTGGCGATGGCCCGGCCGAATTGCCCGGCGCCGACAATGTAGATGCGGTTGCCCTTGGCCATATAGCCCAATGTAGCATCGAATTGATGAGTGGGGAAGCACGGATAGGATAAGAGACGATTCCAAAATGCGGCGATTTTCGGGATGAAGCCCTTCCGGAGGAATCAGGCGGGGGTTCGAGCGTCGAAGAACCTCAAATTTCGTGAATTCGAAAATTGCTTTTCTCAATTCGCCGGGAACGGAACCGACATTGAAGATATGGAACATTTTAAAAGAATTTCGGCCCTCGCATTTCTTCTCGTCGCGGGATTAACGGTCGGTGCCGAAGCGCATACATTTCTCGTCGATACCTGGGAGAACGCCGATCGCGAAGATTTGGAAGAGGAAGAGCGATTCAACCATATCGCTCTTGAATCGGGCATGATGGACGTTCTTTTCGACAAAGGACATATTTTCTTCAATATTTATACGTCTTTTTCGGAAATGGACGAAACGCCGCCGACCGGTTCTGCCTTGAAATTGGCCGGAGAAGAAGGGGCTGATTTTCTTATTGAGCTTGTACCGGATGAAAACGGCGCCGCATGGCGGCTTTTCAGTACATCGAAAATGACGGAAAGCGATCATGGTTATGCCGCTATTGACGATATTGATGAAGAAATGGAGGAAGTCCAGCGCTGGATGTCTCTCGGCGGCATCCTGACGGGACAAATCTTGGCGGCCGCGCATTGAACCTTGCCATGAGATTCTAACCTGGTCCGTTTGTTCGGCCGATGAATAGATAAGGATCATCGCCGGGAGGATCAGGAAGTTTCGGCGACGGTTGCGAGGAGTCATCCGCGATGAAGAAATGCATCGGTCTTATATTGTTGCTGCAGTTATCCCTATTCGGTTTTGCCGATTCGGTTTGGACGGGCAACGCCGCTGTCGGCGGGCTTTCCGAATTTCCGGGAACTTCGGATGTTTACAGAGCCGCTTCGAATTCTTTCCCGGCGGGAACAATCCTTGAAGTCACCAATCCTAAGGGCGGAAAAAGCACGCGAGTTACGGTTATCGGCCGTCTCGATACCCCCGGCGTTTTTCTTTTAATAGAACAGAAAGCGGCCGAGCTCATCGGCTTACCGACCGATCACGTTCTTCCGGTTCGGGTAAGTCCCGTGCAGACCGGTCTTATCAATCCGATGGAAGAAACAGCCGATACGGCGGTTTCCTCCGATGCCGTTACGGATGATTCCGATTACAATCCCGCGGCGGGTCTTGGTGAGGCTCCTTTGGAACCGCGAACGGCAATCGCGGCCGAACCGGAACCCTCCGAGGACGCAATCGAACGGGTCGAGGCGGCGGAAGAACAATCCGCGGTGGATGAAATACTCGTTACACCCGTTCCCGAAGTTCTTAATAAAGATTCTCTCGAAGCGGACGAAGTTGATGATGTCGATTCCTTGGAAGCGGAAAACGATAAGATTCTTGCGGAACTGGTCATCCCCCCGGAAATCCCCGAGAGTGAAGGGGAAAGGGAAACCATCTTTACCTACAGTCTCGACGATGAGAAACCGGAGAAGGATGAAGAACCCGCAATCGTTTTAAATAATGATAAAACCCAAGAGATTCCTCCGGCCGAAATCCCTCAAGAAATTGAAGCCCTTCCCGATTCGTCCGCGAATGAAGCGGATATTAAAGACGATGACGGAAGCGTCGTTTATTTCCTAACGCCTTCCGATCTTCGTCCGCCGCCGCCCGTCGAGCCGCCGCAGGTTGAACCGCCGCCCGTCGAACCGGCCGCGGTCGATCTCAGAGATCAAATTATTCGTGACAAGGACGTTTCCGGGAGTGAAATCATTATTACGGATGCCGCGCATGCGGCCGACGATACGGAAATCTCCCCGGCGAAGGACGGGTTTTCCTACATCCAAATCGGAGCTTATAAAAACCGTGCCGTTCTTGAAGAAACGGCGCGCAGAATTCGATCTTCAGGAATGAACTATCCCATGAGTCTCGCAACGGGGAATCTCGGGGGCATGCCGGTCTATAAGCTTCTCATCGGCCCGTTGAAGCCCGCTGAACGAGGTGTTGTTCTTCAGTCGCTGAAAACGTCTGCCTATCCGGACGCCTTTCCCTATAATCCGTGAACCATACGCGGGAAGAACTCCGGGAAATGGCGGAATGCCTGGAGAAAGTGGGCTGGGGCGTTCTTCCTCCGGAACGTTTTCTAAGCGATATGGATACCGAATTCCTCAATTATTGGGATTCTGTGAAGTCCTACACGCTGATTTCACCCGAAAGAGGCTGGGCCCTTGCCGAGGCCGTACGATATGTCTGCCGTTCGGGAATTCGGGGAGATATCGCCGAGTGCGGTGTTTGGAAGGGCGGAGCCTGTCTTTTGGCGTCCCAGATCCTTCATCATGAAGAACCGGATACAAAAAGGCGTATTTGGCTCTACGATACTTTTACGGGAATGGTTGAACCGGGGATTGAGGATAGAATCGCCGCCGGCGGACAGCCGCTTTCGGAACGCCATCCCGAGGGATGGTGGACGTCCTCCATGGAAGAAGTCCGTCAAACACTTCATCAATCTCCGTTTCCATTGGACACTTTTTCCCTTGTACCCGGACGTGTGGAAGAAACATTGAAGCGGAAGAAGCCGGATCATCTGGCGATTCTTCGGCTCGATACCGATTGGTATGAATCGACCAAGGCGGAACTTGTTGAACTGTATCCGAGGCTGGAACCGGGCGGAGTTTTAATTATCGACGACTACGGTCATTTCACGGGAGCCAGGAAAGCCGTCGACGAATATTTTCATTCAATCGGAGAAAAGGTTCTGCTCCACCGGAGCGACTATACGGGCCGAGTCCACGTTAAAAGCCGGGAGCTTCATTAATACGTCAGCCGAAAGAATGAAGTGCAAAGGCCGCCGTATTGTGAAGAATATGTGCCAGAAGAAGACTCCAGATATTTCTTCTAAAAAGGTATACGCCCGTATAGAGAGTTCCCGCCAGCGCGGCAAAGACAACGCTCCGGGGTCCGTTTCCAATGTGGATAAGCGCGAAAAGTCCTATGGAAAGGATCGCGGAGATTCTCGAATCCATACCGAGAAAAGGAAGAACGCCGTTAAGCCAGGAGCGGAAAAAAATCTCCTCGGCCGCCGCCGAAACAACGGCAAGCAAGAGAAAGAGAAAAAGCTGCCGCGGGAATAAATCCCGAATAACGGTTTCGGTTTCCCCGGCGGGAAAGAACAGCCCCATTAAGAGGGTTGCGGCGGCAAGTCCGACGGCAATGAATATTTCACACCATCCGAAATCGCTCCATCCCAGACTCTTACGGTCAACCGGAACCCCCGATAGTCCGAGATATACCGGAAGGATCACCAAAATGATTCGAATGATGAGGAATAAAACAATGAATTGTTGAATCGGTATGTTATTGTTTGTAGGAAGGGGAATAACCGCCGGCAGAAAAAATGCGGTGAAAAGAAAAGCTGTTAGAATGCCGATCAGCGGACGTTTTGCCATGCTTTTACGATTTTACCGTCAGTCGGTCGATAATGGAATGATATGTGGATAGCCGTCCTTGCAGTGCTTCTTATAATTCTCGTCTTCCTTCTTCGGCCCAAAGGATCTTTTTCGGCTTCGGAAACACATCGGCGAGGGCGTATCGAATTTTATTCAAAGGGAATGGATGCCGGTTTTTCTCTCGCTGAAATCAATCTTCTTTGGTCGGCCGCCGTTAGGGCCGACCTTCCCAACCCTCCCGTTATATACGGTTCGGTGGAAGAACTGGATAAAGCCATCAATCAGATAGCCGGAGAGAAGAAGTTTTCGGATCGGAAAGGACTTGAACCGGAAACCGTAATTCTGAAGAAACTCTTCAATTATCGGAAGAAGATTGAAATGTCCCGCCCGAAATATAAGTCCGGATTGAAAACGACTCGGGATATCGCCGTGGGACAAAGGCTGACCATTCGTTCCGGCGGGGCGGGAATCTACACATCGAAGATTATCGATAACGAACAGGCTTACATGACCATATCCATCCCCGTCGGAGATCCTCTTCCTCCGGGATTCAGCTGGCGTCAAGGTCGAATTAATGTGTATTTTTGGCGAAAAGACGATGCCGGTTATTTTTTTCAGACGAAACTGATCGAACGTTACTATGACCGTAAGGGACAGCATTTTCGAATCAACCACAGCGACAACATCCTAAGAAGTCAGAAAAGAAAATCGGTGAGAGCTCCGGCGAAAATTCCGGCGAGGATGTATCCGCTCAAAACCCTGGACGACGCGAATCTCTGGATGGAATCCGCTTCAGGATTAAGCTGTATTATCCTCGATATCTCGGAAGATGGTGCGGCGCTTCGAATCGGAGGAAAAGGAAGAAAGGGACAGCCGTTTAAGCTCCAGTTTAAAATCCGGAATGAGATTCTCGTGGTTTCCGGTGTTGTTAAAAGGGTTACCTATAAACAGAAAGAAGACGAGTCGGTACTGCATGTTGAATTTATTCCTCCGCCGGAAAATATTCGGATGGCCATTTTATCGTATGTGTTCGACATAGACAGAACCAGGGCCGCCAAAGGAAACGAATCGGACCAGGATGGGGTTCTGAGCGTTATTTCGGGATTAAATCCGGAAGCCGATGAGTCGGAGCGGGAAGGGGAACTGCTTCCCATTCAAGAGAATGAAGAGAACGAGGAAGAATTGGAAGAAATCCTCCCCGAAGAAGATTCCGAAGACGCGGAAGAAGCGGGTATTGAAGAACTTGAGTCCGTAGACTGAACGATTCGGCAAGATAAGCCGGTAATAGTTGGATATGAAGCCGACTTTGGTTGAATATGCGCCTCCCGCCGCTCTCGGGTGCCTTGTTTTCATATCTCTGCAGGGGATTCTTCCAAGCTGTTTTTTCGGAAGGGGAGTTCTTTGGGCGGCATTCATTGCGGGGCTGTTAAGCGCCGTATTTGGTTTACCGGGGATTGCGGGTCCGAAGAAAGGAAAGCGGCGGCGAACGTCCGCGGAGAAAAACGGCCATACAAAAGACTCCGCGAAAACCAATGCTAATAAACGGACCGGATTCGGGCTCCGCTTTGGGACTCCTCACGGCCTTTTTCTTTTTTTACCGTTTGCTCTTTCAGGCTTTTTTTTCTCATTCACCGCGAAATCGGTTTTTTTATATCTGGATGCTTATGCCCATGCGGGACTTCCCGCTGATGCGGTTGAAGCCGCCGAAATCGTGCTTACGGAAGACCCGAGAATCCGAGGAGAAAAAGGGTGGACGGCCGAAGGGCGCCTGATCGGAGTATCGGCCGAAGGCGTTTCGACTCAAGCCCAAGGAAGGATTCTTGTTTTTGCTTCCGGAGAACCTTCCTCTCTGGCCGCGGGAAGAAAAGTTCTTCTTCACGGACGGATGGAGAGCGGTAACTTAAACGAAATTCCTTTTGTTTTTTTTGCGGAATCTTGGGAACTCAAAGAGTGGCTGTCGACTATTTTTTCATTTCGTCTTTCATTCACCGAGACTCTGCAGGCTAAGTTCGATTGCTGCAAACCCGACACATCTTCTTTTTTCTCGGCCCTGATTCTCGGGAAAAAGACGGATTCCGGCTCTCCTTTGATGATGAGATTTGAAGCTTCGGGGTGCATGCATCTTTTGGCGCTCTCCGGGTTCCACGTGGGACTGATGGCCATGATTATCCGCAGGATGCTGAAACCCGCCGGACTCGTCGTTTCTTTCTCCGTATCCGCCGCCGCCTCTCTGGCGTATCTTTTTCTTGTGGGTCTTCGCCCTTCACTGATACGGGCGGTCGTTATGTTCTGCTTATGGGCATACGACCGCTCCAGAGGATTTCGGAGTCGTCCGATATGCTATCTCTCCGGTGCGTTTCTTCTTCAATGTTTGTT
Source organism: Spirochaetia bacterium (assembly GCA_963666985.2). GTDB lineage: Bacteria > Spirochaetota > Spirochaetia > DSM-2461 > DSM-2461 > UBA2779. The sequence goes on from CAXXIA010000001.1 coordinate 628,268, forward strand.
CTTTCCGCATACAACCTCTTCATTGGCCTTTCAGCTCAGTTATGCCGCTTTGGCGGGGATGCTTTCGGCAGGGAAAGCGGCTGCCAATGGATTAACGCGAATCCGTTTGAGGCTTTTGGGCGCCGTTGCCGGAAGCGGAATCGGCGCTCATGCATCGACAATGCCCTTCGTTGTTTCCGCCTTCGGAATTTGGCGGCCGGTAGGTTTGGCCGCCGCACCGGTTCTTACGCCCCTTACGGCTTTATCCATGGCTTCGGGCGCACTTCTGCTGATCCTGCCGAAAGATACGGCGGTTTTTAATGCGGCGGTTTTTTGTTCGGACGGACTTATCGGCGTGATTGAAGCCGCGGCGGGCTTCTTTTCTTTCGTCCGAGGTGTTCCTGTGCCTCTGCCGGTCGCTTGGCTCTTGATGCTCGGTGGGGTTACAATCCCGTTGTTTCAATTAAGGAGGAGCGAAAACGTCAGCAACGGAACGATTGAACCACGACTCCCCGGCCTCAATTCGATTTTTCCTGGAGAAGAGGGAAATCGCTCCGAGGAAACGCTGGGGGCAGAATTTTCTCATCAATCGAGGAGCCAGGGAAAAAATCATCGAACTGCTGGACGTTCTTCCCGGCATGATTACCTGGGAAATCGGTCCCGGATTAGGAGCCATGAGCGAATCCCTTCTGGAACGAGGGGCGAAGCTGACGGTTTTTGAGATTGATCCGGCTTATTGCTCCTGGCTTCGGGAGTCACTTGGACCAAAAGGATTGGAACTGGTGGAAGGCGATATCACCTCCACGTGGTCCGCTCAGTGGGAAAAACAACCCCCGCGGAGGATTCTCGGTAATCTTCCGTACAACGCGGCTTCGGCGATAATCGCGGCCTTTATCGAACGGGAAAGACTCCCTGAAAAATGCGTTTTTACCGTTCAGGATGAAATGGGCCGGCGAATGACGGCTTCCGCGGGAACAAAAGACTATTCGTCGTTCTCAATCCTCTGCCAAACTTCCGCCGTGCTTGTCGATGGAGGCAGGCTCTCTCCCGGTTCCTTTTATCCGGCGCCGAGAGTCTATTCCCGCATTATACGTTTGGAACCGGCCTCACCGCATGGGCGCATTCGCGATCCGGAAGTTTTTCGTCTGCTCGTCAGGTCTTTGTTTACATCAAGACGAAAAACCTTGTCGAATAACATTTCGGCATCCTCATCCGTTAAGGGATTCCCATCGGCCGAAACGGTAAGGGACGCCTTTAATGGTGAGGGCATCGATTTATCGCGAAGACCCGAGACGGTCTCTCCGGCCGAGTGGGTTGCCGTTTCGAATCGAATCGTTTCCGGATGAGTGTTCTCTGCCGCCTTTGCGGCCGAATGGAAACGGAGCCGTTTCTAACCCGGCGTGAAAAAACACTCTATCATCGCTGTTTTTCCTGCGGTTATGTCCAAATTGATGAAAAGCATATTCTCTCGGAAGAAGAAGAGCGCCGCCGTTATCTTCTGCACGAGAACAGCTCTGAGAATTCCGGATATGTCCGTTGGCTGGAATCTTTTCTGAACTTCGCGTTTGACGAAGTGCCGCCCGCCGGAACGGCCGTTTTGGACTTCGGAAGCGGCCCTGAGCCCGTAATGGCCGAGCTGATGAGAAATCGGGGATGTAAAGTGTTATTGGAGGATTGCTGTTTTGCTCCGGGGAAACCCGATGGGCCGTTTCGTCTGATTACGGCGGTGGAGGTGTTTGAGCATCTTTTGTATCCGGCGAAAATCATGGAATCCCTTGCTTCGAGACTTTCCCCCGGAGGAAGACTCTGCCTTTCCACGGAATTCCTTCCTGAAACACCGGATGATTTTGAATCTTGGCATTATAGGAACGATCCGACTCATATCGGATTCTTCACGGAAAAGTCTCTCATCGCGGCAGGTCGGGAGAACGGGCTCGAGAAGATGAAATGCGACGGGCTTCGTTATATTGCTTTCGCTAAAACACCATGCTAACGTAGGTCTCGTTATGAGTTTGTTTCTCGTCGCCTCTATTCCGCTGTGGCTTCTCTTGATCGTATCCTTCTACAAAATTCCTTCAAGGGGATGGCGTGGATTGTTTATTCCTTTTCTCGGCGGGCTTGTTACCGGAATGGGCGCTTTATCAATAACGCTGAGCGTCCTCACCCGAACACAGTTCAGCATGGATTTTTCCCGTTTGTTTCTCTGGGCCTGGATTCGCGGTCCGGGAATGGCGGGTTTAATTGTTGCAGCTGCCGTTACGGCCGTGCATTTTCGTCGAAACACCTCCTACTCCAGAATCAGAGAACTCTCGGCATGGTTCGGAGGAACGGCTTTTTGTTATCTATTATGGCTGGCGGTTTCGCCCGATCCCGGATTCGACGGATATCGTGTTCTGCTCGCTCCTTTTGTATGGATAGGAGCCTTCGGTTCTTCCGTATGGCTTGCCGATAGGGGATTGAAATCCGACGGGTGGGTAAAAATCGTTTTTTTAGTTTGTGCGGCCCTGTTCCCGACAATCTTTACATTTATTCCGGCATCCTATGCCGCGGGGAAAATTTTCGTCGCGTGGCCCATCGCCGTATTTTTTGCGGCCGGATCCGCCGTTATGGCGCTGCTGGATTCGCGTGGCCGTTTCGCGTGAGCTTCCTCGGCTGACGGTATCCATCCTCTTTGCGGTTTTATCCCTTTCTTGTTCCGCGAATTCCATTCTTGTCGTAACGGATCCTTATATTGAAAAAATTCATGAAAATCGGTGGGCTCCGGCTTCTTTTGAGTTCGCCGCAAGAGCTTTTCTCAACGGGTATCAAGTCTCCGTGGAAAGTGCGGAAGATCAAAATGAATTGAAGCGTGTCGTGGAGAATCGTGAAATACCCCCCGGTATTGTTATCGTTTCTCCGTTGAATGCCTCGGGTCTTTCCCATATTCGCGCGGATGTTAAGGAATTCGTTATCATCGGGAGAGATCCGGAAGTCGATGCTGCCGGAGATTCCCGGATTATTCGCGTTGAACTCGACAGAACGGCGGCGATGGAAGAAATCGGTTTATCGGCCGCCAAAATCGCTTCAAAGGAAAATAAACCGGCCATGGCCTTGTTCTCCACCGTAAATTCCAAACGCGCCGGTGAAATGGAAACGCTCAAAAATGCCTATTTTTCCGAATTGCAAGAGGAACTGAGCAGTACAAACGTGAACAGCTTTTCCGGAGAACTTTCTTCCGATTTTGCCGATAAGGCTCAAGAATGCTCTGTTCTTCTTCTGTTTGCGGGGCCCGCGAATATTGTCGCCATGCAAATGACCGAAGAGATGGGTATCCCGGTTATCACCGAAGGACACTTCGGATCCGGTGCCTGGAATAAACGCATCTTAGCATCCGTTGAAGACGATCAAAAAAGTTTAGTCAAGGTTCTGATGGAAATAATCGATGATAAAGAAGCGGGACCGGTTATCGGTTATCCCGCAAAAATTATTGATGGAAGAGTTTACCGGTCAAAGAAAAAATGGTTTGACGCTCTTGTACCGTAATATCTATAATTCAGCGAGAAGGTGAATTATCACTGTTTTTGCGGTTAACCACTAAGGAGATAGGAATGAAACGAGTCAGCCTCCTGTCGGTCCTGATTATCCTCCTGGTCATCGGAGCCGGAGTTCTCGGCGCCGACGACATCACGCTGAGGTTGGAAGATTATGTAATTGAAACATGGGATAAACCTGATTCCAGTTTCTTTGAGTACAGCAATGATGACGAAATCAAAGGCCAGCCGATTACATGGGAAGTTCGCGGCAGCAAATTCAGCGCCGACGGTCTTCCGGTTATGGGATACATGGATAATGCATGGCCCGACGATCTTTTCGGCAGAAACCCCATGGAAGATCCGAAATACGAAGGTGATCCTCCGGGCGTGTTGGCTATCAAAGGAGCTTTTACGCGTCAGGGATACAATCAGATCGAATTAATCCCCGGCGTCGGTTCCGGTGATGATTTCGTTCCTACTCCTATCCCTCTTCCGGGCAGGGTCCGAATGGTCGATTTCTGGGTTTGGGGCGCCAATTACGATTATTACGTTGAAGTCCATTTTATGGATCATATGGGTATGCCTCATGTTCTTCAGCCCGTACGCATTGATCAGCTCCGTGAACCCGGCAGCATTAAGTTCGTCGGCTGGAAGAATATGATCATCGACATGCCGAATTACATCAAACAGTCGGTGAATTATAAGCCCGAATTGGCGAATCTCAGTTTGACTAAGTTCGTATTCACAACACATCCGGCGGAAATCGTCACGGAGTTCAATATCCTTGTCGATCACCTGAAGGTTCTTTCCGACATGCACGAATCTTTCTATGACGGATTTGAGCTGGTCGATAGGCTGTCGGAAGTTCAGTGGAAAAACGAGGAGTAGAAGATGAAGAAGATCGCACTCATAACACTGATTCTTACCGCCTTTACCGTCGGGCTTTTCGCTCAGACGGGAACCGAAGCCGATCCCACGAAAACGGGAATCGTAACGGCCGAGAATGCTTTCCAGGAAATATCGGTATCCAAAATGGAAGATGCCGGTTTCTGGTACGGTATTTTTCCCGCTGATAACGGGATAATCCAAGTTCGGGATTTCCCCGGCGGACCGAAAGCCTTCGACGAGGTTGAAAATCCTCTCGGAAAGAAGGCGGTCCCCGAGGAAGAGGCCAACGGCATTCTTGAATCGGATGAGCGTGTCGTCGGCGCGAAAGTTTCGTTTTATCGCCGAGGAGTCATCGACTTTACGATTAAGCCGATTCGGCCTTTGCCGGTTGAAGGTATTACCAAAATGGTTTCCGTCTGGGTTGCCGGACGCAACACGGAGCATCGGCTGGAACTTCTCGTTTCCGATCATTTCGGAAACGATGCGGTAATCCCCATGGGTAAGCTGAATTTCTCCGGCTGGAAGAAACTCACCGTAACCATTCCTCCGCAAATCAAACAGCGGGATTATCATTATAATGATCGAATGGGTCTTTCCATTGACGGTTTTAATGTTAAGTGTAACATTGACGAGACTTACGGACGTTATTATCTCTATCTCGACGACTTGCGGGCAACTACGGATTTATACTCCGAGGAGAGCAGAGACGCGGATGATATGTCCGATGCCTGGTAGGAAACGTTAAATATCGTGATGATCGGAGCCCCCTCTATGAGGGGGCTCTTTTTATAAGTTATGCTGAAATGTTTTATAATTCGACTGGTACCCGCTTTTTTGCGCTGAAAATCAGCTGCGGTTTCGCGATTCGACTGTGCCGAATTGTTGTTGGGTTCGCTATTTCGTTTTGCGAAACAGCTGTTGGGCTCGCTATTTCGCTTCGCGAAACAGCTGCTGGGTTCGCTATTTCGCTTTGCGAAACAGCTGTTGGGCTCGCTATTTCGCTTTGCGAAACAGCTGTTGAGAGAAAGGAGGAACGATGAAAGGAATTGCTCGAGAATTAAAGAAAATCGACACTTTCTCCGAATTACCGGAGGATGATCTTAATGCACTTGCCGAAATCTGTACCTCCGCACAATATGAAACGGGCTCGGTCATCGCGCGGGAAGGTTTTGAAGCGATGTCGATGTTCGCTCTCTTGAAAGGTTCGGTTGGGATTTGGGTCGATCACGGTTCCGACTCATCCGATCTTCTTACCGTGAGAAACGCTCCTTGTCTTGTTGGTGAAATGGGGGTTGCCGATGAACTCCCAAGGAGTGCCACCATCGTAGCCGGATCTCCCGTATCGGGTTACACCATAGACGCATCGGCTTTTAAGGGACTCCTTGAGAATCGAGGCCGTATCGCACTGTCGATGCTTAAGAGCATTTCTCAATTAGTCAGAAGCAGCAACGACAGCTTCATAAGCGGACTCAGAGAACGAAACGCCGAACTTATAAAGGCGAATACCGAACTTCAGGAAGCACAGCGCCGATTAGTCCGTCAGGAAAGACTCTCCAGTTTGGGGAAATTTTCTTCGATGATTATTCATGATTTGCGAAATCCTCTTTCCGTGATTAAAGGTTACGCCGATATGCTGGAACTGAAACTCGGTGACGGATCACCGAATCTTTCCAAGTATGCATCCCATATCAGACGTGAGACGGCCCGCTTAACGGGACTTATTAACGAATTGCTGGATTTTTCCCGCGGAGAAATTCGGCTTGCATATTCACCCGTTACAATCTCGGAACTGTTTGACCAGATCCGTGAAAATTGCGAACCGGGATTTGCCTCGAAAGGCATTGAGACAACCTGGACCATCGGATTCGAGGATTCCTCTTTAATGGATGAGGAGAGGATGATTCGTGCGCTGATCAACATCATGGATAATGCTCGGAAAGCCTGTGAGAGAAACGGGCGTATCGATGTGAGCGCCGATAAAGATGGAGATTGCTTGCTCATCCTGGTTAAAGACGATGGAGTGGGAATGAGTGAAGAAACGCTCCAGCACGTCTTTGATCCCTTTTATTCCGCATCGGATCGAGGCGGTACGGGATTGGGGATGCATATCGTAAGGACTGTCGTTGAAGCTCATGGCGGAGAAGTCGATATAAAAAGTTTCGTGGGAGAAGGAACGGAAATTTCCATCAGACTGCCGCTGAGAATGTGATTTTCATGTTTTTCGCTTCATCATACGGAATCTTTCCGATTCCATAAAAATGAGAACACACGGTCAAAGGATGGAACCGCTGGTCGTGTGTTCTTGTTTTACAGATGAACAACGGCTCTTAAAAATCTCCGGAATAAAATTTTTCGGACATACCGGAGAGCCATTCTATGCTTTCATTCATCCATGTTGCCACGTGAATATCGGACAGACGATCCTTTTGAGGATCGTCAACTTCGGGAGTGGCTATGGAAAGTCCGTGAATACCGTAGGGAAACAAGTGCAGCTCGACCGGCACTCGGCTTTCGATTAATCGCTGCGTGAATTTCAGCGAACCCAAAACCGGAACCATTTCATCTTCAACGGTATGCCAGAGAAATGCCGGCGGAGTTTTTCCGTTGATGTATTCCACAGCGGAAAAATAGCGATATTTTTCCATGTCATCCCCCGCCAGGAGTCGCTTGAAATCTTTACTGTCGATAAGTTTCGTATCCACGGCGGGATAGGCGAGAATCATTCCGTCGGGGCGGATTTTACTGTGCAGAGCAGTGTCGGTGAACACTTCGGCGTCGTTCCAGTGGACTCCGAGACACGCGCAGACATTGCCGCCCGCGGAGAAGCCGCACACGGCCACAAACATATCGGGGAAGGTTTCGCGAACATGCACCATAGCCCAGGCCAGCTGTTTCATGGGTTTCTCAAAAAGCGGAGCAAATTTCTCGCCGACGCTGTATCGTAAAATAAACGGCTGCCAGCCGGCCTCTTCATAACAGGCCGCCACAGGCCATTCTTCTCGGGGGCTGAGCCATTTGATAACCGCCTCCGGCACAGATAATCACGGCGCCTTTGGGCGAATCCATGGGACGATAGAGAAGTTCGGCGCCCCCTTGCTCCATTTTGATTATGTCGGACATAAAACCACCTTATTTGTTTATTACCGTCCGAACAGAGATGTACGGACAAAGACGCCTTTCGGCTTCAATCGGGGCTGTCTCATTAGTTTGAGACAGCCCCTTTTAAAATTTGGTTGACCTCCGAAGACGGGAGGTTCCCTCCCATCCCCTTATCGTTTCTGTAGCTTCCTCATGTTATGAGCCATACTCAACAGTCCCCATTCAGTACTGACCATCTTCAATCCCCTGGTTCGGAATCTCCGAAATCCCATATTCGTCTTGATATCTCCGAATACAGATTCGACTTCAATCGGCCTGAGAGAGCGCATTCTCAGTCCTTCCTCTGAAGTCAGCAACTTGCGCACTTCAGACTTATGCCGTTCCAGGTTTGGACGAACCGTCAGGATGCGCTCTTTGCCTCCGTATTTGCAGCACCGGATTCGGAGAGAACACCTTTGGCATCCAGGGCCTGTATACCTTTTTTCAGTGGTCGGAAATCCTGAACCTGTTTTCGAGATTCTGGTCTCCTCGTGTTTGAATCGGCGACCCTTGGGGCACCGGTATGTATCATCAGAGGCACGATAGTCCCAGTTCTCTTTCATATGAATCTGCTTCTTGAACTTCCGTTTCCGCTCCCTGTGGAAGTAGCTGAACTTGATGTACTTCTCGACACCATGATCCTCACACCACTGGTAGTTCTCTTCACTACCATATCCTGAATCAGCAATGATTCTTTTCGGATAGCGTTTCAGATTCTTTTTCAGTTTCTCCATATGTAGCGGCAATGTCAGGGAGTCACCGGGACTCTGGTGGATGCTATATCCGAGGATGAACTGGTTCTCAGTACCCATTTGGATGTTGTACCCGGGCTTGAGCTGACCATTTTTCATATAGTCTTCTTTCATCCGCATGAAAGTCGCATCATAGTCTGTTTTCGAGTAACTATTTCGGTCGCCGAGGATTCTCTTCTGCTGCTCATACTTTTTGGCACGAGGGAGATAGTCCTTGCTAGCGGTATTCAATCTCCGTTGAATCTCCTTCTTTTCTCGCTCCTCCCGATCCTTGCGCAGCTCTTCATTGAGCTTGGATACCGCATCTTCGAGAATCTCCGACATCGGCCTGCCTTGAGGATCCACATGGGGAAGGTCATGGTCGCCGTACTTCTCATCCTCTTCTTCATTGATGCGGTCGATGTATTCGAAAAGCTCATCCATATTGCCGGCCAGGCGCTTCTGGAACTTGTCTGTCGCCCGGCCCCATACCCATGTGTATTTGTTAGCTGCTGATTCGATTTTTGTGCCGTCGAGAAAGTAGTTCTCCATCTGGACATGTCCGCTCTCGATGAGGCTGTTGGCCATTGAGGCAAAGATTTTCTCGATGCTCTTCTTCAATGGACCGTTACGAAATCTGTTTATCGTGTGGAAATCAGGACGGTTATTACCACTGATCCACATGAAGCATATCTGCTCACGAAGAGCGTCTGCGATTTGACGACAGGAATACAGCTGTTTCGAGTAGGCCAACACCAGAACCTTCAGCATCATCACCGGGTGGTAGCTGCTGGCACCGCCTCCCGGATAGGCGTTGAAGAGCTCACTGGTATCCATCGTGTCGATGAAGTTGTTGATTGTGCGGGATATATGGTTTGCGGGAAGCAGTTCATCGAGACTTGGAGGCAGGAGCATCTGTTGGCTGATTTCGTAATCTTTGAATGTAGCCTTCTTTTTAGTGTCCATGAAGAATTCTACCACCCTTGAATTCAGAAGGGAATTCTTCCAGACATGAAAAAGGGCCGCCTCTTATGAGACAGCCCCTTCATAATTATGATTTCAGAAGATTGGGAAGCAGCATGCAAATATCCGGGAAAAATGTAATCACCAGTAACGTAACGAACATGATGATGAGCCAGGGAACAAGTGAAACAATAAGTCTTTCCATTTTAATACCCGAAACGATGGAGCCCATCATCAAAGCTCCTCCCACGGGGGGAGTCATCATGCCGATAGCCAGATTGAAGATCATAATGATTCCAAAGTGAACCGGACTGATACCCGCGCTTTGGGCTATGGGAAGAAATATCGGCGTGGCGATAATGAGCACGGATGCCATATCCATAATCATTCCCATAAAAATCAGCAAAAGGTTGACGATCAGCATTATTAATATTCCGCTGTCGGTGAAACCGTAGATTATTGAAGACATCTGATTGGGGATTCGAAGATACGAAACCATAAATCCGAAACAGGCTGAAAATCCCATTGAGAGCATTATGATTCCAACGGTTTTAAGGCTGCGTTCGAGAATCGTCCAAAAGCGTTTCCACGTCATATCGCGATAGATGACCGTTGTTACGAAAATCGCCCATAGAATTGAAATGGCGGCGGCTTCCGTGGCTGTAAAAACACCCGTGGTACAGCCGACGACGATAATGACAAGCGTCATAAGTCCCCAGAATGAAGTTAATGATGTTTTCAGAAGCATCTTCAGATTGAAGGGACTCCCCTTGGGGTAATGCCGTTTAACGGAAAGATAGTAAGAAAAGGCCATAAGTACCGCCGCCAAGAGAAGGCCGGGAATAATACCGGCCATAAAAAGCGAGCCTATGCTTACCGTACCTCCGGCCGCCATGGCGTAGATGAGCATGTTATGACTGGGAGGAATAAGCAAACCCTGCTGAGCACTTGTTACCGTTACATCCGTGGCGAACTCTTCGTCGTATCCCTGTTTCTTCATCATGGGAATCAGAACCGTGCCCAGAGAAGAAATATCGGCAAGGGGCGATCCGGAAATACCTCCGAAAAAGGTGCTTGCCATGACGTTTACCATGGCAAGCCCGCCGCGCACCCATCCCACGCATGCTTCCACGAACTCGATGATTTTTTCCGACAGACTGCCGTCGGACAATATTTCACCCGCCACGATGAAAAGAGGTACGGCCAGCAAGTTGTAAGACTGGAGAGTCGTTACGGTGCGGTTTACCAAGAGATTGAGAGGGATTCCCATGAACGTTGCGGTAATAACGCTGGATAGCAGGACCGACATGAGGATTTCCATTCGGATCAATAGAAAGAAGAAGAATGTCCCCAGCAGTAGAAGAGCGGCTATGGTCATTTGGTTCATTGCTGGTTTACTCCCGCCGCCGCTGCTCCGTAACGTTTGACATATTTATCCGCTTTTCCAAGTATGATCAGTACGAAACCCAAAGGAAGCGACAGATAGAGCCATGTCTGACTTATCTTGAGTCCCGTATAGAACAAAGACAGATTCTTGATAATGCTTTTAATTCCGTAGGGTAAAAGATAAATGATGAGCGCCGTGGAAATCACATCCAAAACAGCCGTAAGGATGACGTTGAACCTTTCCGAAATCAAATGATCGATTACTGTAAGTCTCAGATGTGAATCATGGCGAAACGCTTCCGCACCGCTGAGAATGGAAACCCAGCACATACAGAACAGAATCAATTCTTCACCCCAAACCGGTGTTTTCCCGAAGAAATAACGGCCGAAGACAATCAGCCACATTACACCGAATATCATACAGAGCATAATTCGGCAGAGGAGGTTTGAGACGGAAAAAATGCTATCAAGTATCTTGTTAACGGTTTTCATGGTAATCCCACCTAAAAAGTTCTTCCTGTTTCGGCGTTATGATATTTCTCGGATTTTTTTTACCAGATCGATATATTCACCGGCAAAGGATTCATACATGGGATAGCACAGATTGTACATTTCCTCTTTTTCTTCGGGCGAAGGCTTGATAACGGTTACGCCTTTGTTCGCCAGATTCGCCTCGATTTTTTCTTCATCCAGAGCAATATTCTCTTTATTGAACGCAACGGCTCTATCGGCGGCCAGTTCAAAAAGGGCTTTTTCTTCATCGTTCAATTTGTTCCAAACCCTGTTGGAAACAGCCAGAAGATTGGCGCCCCAAATATGCTCGTCTTCATAAAAGTACGGCGCTACTTCATAAAGCATGTTGCTGTTGTAGCCGGAAAGAGGATTTTCGGCACCGTCTACAACTCCATTAGAGAGAGAACTGTAAAGCTCTCCCCAAGACATTTGCGTTGCGGAAGCTCCAATGGCTTCAACCATTCCCACATACATGTCGGTCGCCTGTACGCGAAGCTTCAAACCCGCCAGATCCTTATAGGTGGAAACGGGATGTGCATTACTCGTGAAATAATCGCGGGCGCCTTCTTCTATATAGCCCAGAGCATGGAAACCGAAATTACCGGCATTGACATCATCGATTATTTTTTTACCAAGAGCGCTTTCCGCGAAAGCCCAGAAATGTTCACGGCCCTCAAAAAGGGTAAGGCAGACCGAACACACAGCCTTCCGCAAAACCGTTGGAGGATGAATTTTCCAATTGATAACGAGCAACATCCACAAGTTCATATTGTTCCGAAATGGTACCCGAAACCTCTATCTCGCCGGAGATATACATCGCCGAAGTGATTTTTCCTCCCGACAGTTCGTACAATGAATCGGCAAAGGCCAAACTGGTGCGTCCCATAATATGTTCCGTACCCATACGGTCCCAGAAAACCAATTCTCTGGCGGTTATGTTGTTAATATTGAATTCTCCGCTTGATGCCGTTTCCCGGGCCGTTGACTCGGTTTGAGAATCGTTTTTTTCCGAGGATACGGATTTGTCTCCGCACGAAGAGAGTAATGCCAGAAATATCGCCATACTCACGGCGAATCCACAATAAAATCTTTTCACGATATGAACCTCTTGTATTGATTGTGATTAGGGACTGATTGTTCTGCAGAAACAGTCGATTCATTGATCATATAAGGGCCGTACGTCGATTTTCATGGCAAAATCCGCTTTGGAATCTTGCAAAAATCGACATGTTATCGGTGTATACTATTTTTTTGAGGCTTCTATGAGGAGTGCATAAGGATGCCGAAAGCAAAATCACAGAAAGATATGGGATATGGCGAAACCGTACCTGCTTTTCAGCTCCCCAATGATTTTTCGGTTTTATATTTCCGTGATTATAATTTTAAGGCCAGTCTTCCTCATCTTCATCCGGATTTTGAATTCATGCTGATTCTGCACGGTGATGTAAAAGTCGCGGCCGATGCGACTCTTTATTCGGTACCGACCGGAAGCGTGATTATAATGCCGCCCAATTTGGTGCATTGCACGATTCTCGACAATACGGAAATGCTGTATGAACGGCAAATCCTTCATTTGACATCGTCCTATATTGATTTGTTTCATGAGAAAAACGATTTTATCCGGATTTTTTCCACTCCGATTGTCATTAACTGCAGTATCAAAGACACCGTGGAATTTCGCGATCTATTGGAAAAAATCATGACGGAGGATAAAAATCTTCACTCCGGTGATTCCTTCGCTCGGTCGATGATTACGATGTTTCTTTTAAAGTGCGCTCGGAAACTGGAAGAGTCGCCTTCTCAGAGAGTCAGCAACACCAGCATCCTTGTGGACCGGCTGATTCGATATATCGAGGAGCATTTCACCGAACCGGAATTATCCCTGGAAAATCTGACCGCGCAGGCTTATGTCAGCAAAGGGCATCTGAATCGTTTGTTTAAGGCCTATACGGGAGTCAGTCTGTATAAATATGTTATCCAGCGCCGGCTGATTTATTCGACCGAATTATTACAGCGGGGATTCTCCGTGCTGTCGGCCGGTCTCGAGAGCGGATTTGAAGATTATACGTGTTTCCTCAAGGCGTTTAAAAAGACCTATGGAATGACTCCAAGAAATTACTGCACACTGAAGGCTCAGCAAGGAAGGCAAACGGGATTTCTCGCCGAAAGATTTTTTTAGTCGTGTTTTTCAAAAGCTGAAATCGGTATTGTCTTATGAATGCTTAGGCAAATCGGCCGAAAAGATCATACGCGTTTTTCACCGTCGTCTCGGCGAGAATCGTCGGATCGGTTTCTCGTATTTGCGCGAGTGCTTCCAGTGTGTGGCCGATATGACCGGGATGATTGAGTTTCCCGCGGACGGGCTGAGGAGAGAGAAACGGCGCATCGGTTTCGAGAAGAATCCTCTCCGACGGTATTCGCGCCGCGGCATCTCTGAGAAGTTCCGTTTTCTTATACGTAAGATTTCCCGCGAAGGATACGTAGAAACCCAAATCAAGAGCCCTGCGAGCGGTTTCCCAGCCGGATGAAAAACAGTGAAAAACTCCCCGGCGGCAGGGTGATTCTTTTATAAGGGTTAGGACGCGTTCATCGGCGTTTCGGTTATGGATAATGATCGGTTTGCCGAATTCGGCCGCAAGCTCCAGCTGATCGCGAAAGGCTTTCTCCTGGCGTTCCGGTGATGAATGGTCCCTGTAGAAATCAAGACCCGTTTCTCCTATGGCCGCTACGGAAGGATGAGCGGCTTGGCGCCGGAGAATATCGAATCTATTCTTCCAATCTCCTTCTTCCTCGGAAGTTGAATTCGGATGGATTCCCGCCGAGAGAAAAACTTTTTCAAACCGATTGGCCAAGGCTGTTCTTTCGGAGAAGCCTGTTTCGTCAACGGCCACATCGACGGCACCGACGAGGCGGGTGCCGAATAGCAAATCCAAAATGTTCTCAGCATCCAAACCGCGGCTCTTCATAACAAAGGCATGGAAATGAGTGTCGAAGAGGGGATAAGGCAGATGGATCTTAACGTCGTCGGTAGTCTGCGGCATGTTCATTCCCTTGATATCTGGAGGTTCCGAACAATATTCGCAAAAAGAAAGAAGCGTATCAAGAATCTAAATAGGGCAGGATTCCGATGCCCCGCTCTTTGGATGAAGTCGAATATTGGCGGAAAATCCGATTCAATAGCGGAATAAGCCGGCTGACCATCGGCCGCCTGTATCGATACACCCCAAGAAGACGCAGGCGATTCCGAGTGGATTCTCTCAAAATATTGAAATTAAGACAGCCGGGCGGATCAGGCGGTGTGACATGAAATTTAATACACGGTGCGGCCGCGGGATTTGTCTTTTAGCGATTCTTTCTTTCGCCCAGTTTCCCGCGGACGGCTGAAAAGTAAATTCCCACGGCACAGAATACCGTGAAAATTACGAATGAGACTTGAACGCTTTTTCCGAAGGCCTCAATGGTTTTGAGTCCGATTTCTCTCTCTCCGATGAAATGTCCGAAAACAACCGTGGTAACGCACATACTCAAAACCATTCCAAGAAATCTCATCGTAGCAACCGTACCCGAAGCCAGACCGAAGTGTTTTCTCTCTACCGAACTCATGATGGCATTTGTATTCGGAGAAGAAAAAAGAGCATAGCCTAAGCCGAGAAGTATCAGTATCGGAACCACGTAGAAAAGAGTGCTTCCCGTTGTCAGAAAGGAAAAAAGAAACAATCCGAGTGCCGTTAACCCCATGCCTGAGGAAACCAGAATCGCCGGTTCTATTTTATCCGATAACTTTCCGGTTACAGGAGAAAGCAGTGCCTGAGTTATCGGCTGGGTTGCGAGAATAATCCCCGTCATTTGCGGACTGATGCGTAAAGAAACCTGAAGATAAAGACTCATCAGGAAGGATATGGCGAAGGTTGATCCGTAATGAATAAGAGCCGCAACGGAGGAAAAGGCAAAAAGCCTGTTGTTTTTTAACAGCCTGACTTCGAAGAGCGGATAAGTGATTTTCAGTTCATGACGAACGAAGAGAATTAATCCGATAAATCCGGGAATAAGGAAAAATAGTCCTCTGATTTTCGGCAGAAGAGTCATACCGTACATGAAAAGCACGAGTGAAAGGGCATAGAGGATGCTTCCTTTGACATCATACGGTTCTCCTTTGGCATCGGCCCATTCGTCTTTGACAAAAAGAAGGGCCAAAAAGAAAGGAATGAGTGTTGTTGGTGCCATTATGTAAAAGATGGACCGCCATCCCAGAGCTCCCGTGAACACTCCGCCCAGGAACGGCCCGCAAGACATTCCCGTGTACACCGCCGCGGTTCCGATGCCGATGGAAAATCCCCTTTTTTGCGGAGGGTAAACAGAACTGATGAGCGCCATGGCGGTTGTGTTGATCATGGCCGATCCGATTCCCTGAAGAGTTCTGAAGATGAGAAGGGAAATAATGGAATGAGAGAATCCGCATAAGAGAGTTGTCAGAGAGAAAAGGCCGAGTCCGATGATGTAGATTTTCTTTCTGCCGAAAATGTCGGCGATTTTTCCGAAGATAATCAGAAATACCGCACCCGTGAGAATATAGATTGTTGTAATCCACGTAAGGGTAACCGCATTAATGGAAAGATCTTCCTGCATAAAGGGAAGGGCGACATTCAGCGCCGATGTCATGATGGCGACGATAAAAGAAGAAACGACTACCGAGATTGTTACGGAGATTTGTGTGGATTTCTGAGTCATGGAACCTCTTGATGTCTTTTGGATCTCTGTCGAGTGGAGTGGCCGGAAAATTTTCCAAGCGGTTTCTTCCGAGCGGCTTCGGGGGGTCATGAAAAACCCCGCCCGGCCGGGCGGGGTTTTGAATCAAATAAGAATCGCTTTTAATTCCTGTTCATGGCGTTCAGATTTTCGAAAGCTTCCACAACACGGGCAACCAGGGATTCCTGACCTTTGCGCAGCCAAACGCGGGGATCGTAGAACTTTTTGTTGGGAGCATCGGCCCCGGTGGGGTTGCCGAGCTGTCCCTGGAGGTAGGCTTCGTTTTCCTTGTAGAAATCCAGAACGCCTTTCCAGGTGGCCCACTGGGTGTCGGTGTCGATGTTCATTTTCACCACGCCGTAGCTGATGGCTTCGCGGATTTCCGCCTGAGAAGAGCCGGAGCCTCCGTGGAAAACGTAGGTAACCGGATGCTTCTCGGAAAGTCCGTGCTTTTCGACGATGTACTTCTGTCCTTTGTCCAGGATGGAGGGGGTGAGCTTCACGTTGCCGGGTTTGTAGACTCCGTGGACGTTGCCGAACGCGGCGGCGACGGTGAAGTAGGGGCTGATTTTCAGAAGTTCGGTGTAAACGTAGTCGATTTCCTCGGGCTTGGAATAGAGGTCGGCGGTGTCGTGATCGGAGTTGTCCACGCCGTCTTCTTCACCGCCGGTGATGCCGAGTTCCATTTCCAGATACATGCCCATGGCGCTGGTGCGCTTGAGGTATCCTTTGGTGATTTCCACGTTTTCTTTCAGCGGTTCCTCGGAAAGATCGATCATGTGGGAGCTGTAAAGAGGACGGCCGTGCGCTTTGTAGTAGGCTTCTCCGGCGTCCAAGAGGCCGTCGAGCCAGGGAAGAAGTTTTTTCGCGCAGTGATCGGTATGAAGCACGACGGGGATGCCGTAAGCTTCGGCCATCTGATGAACATGATGAGCACCGGCGATTCCGCCCAGAATATCGGAACGGCGGCCGTCGGCGGGCTTGCAGCCCTTTCCGGCGTAGAACGTCGCTCCGCCGTTTGAAAACTGGATCATCACCGGTGAATTGACTTTCGCGGCGGCTTCCATAACGCCGTTGACCGATTCGGTGTTCACGCAGTTTACCGCGGGCATGGCGAAACCTTCGCTTTTACAGATGTCGAAAAGCTTTTTGAGATCGTCTCCGTATACCACGCCGGGTTTGATGTAATCGAGGACCTTTTGACTCATGTCTTTGCTCCTTGTGGGTTCTGATTGGCTATAACTTATATCAGTGTCGTTAAGCAATACTATTTTATCAAGAATAAGTGTATTGACCCAAGCCTCGGAGCGAAATAGGATGACGGGAATCCCAATTGCCGGCGTGGTGGAATTGGTAGACACAGCGGACTTAAAATCCGCTGATCTTTGGATCGTACCGGTTCAAGTCCGGTCGCCGGTATCTTACAATTTTTTTTCTGCAGGTGACCGGACTTGAAGGTCTAGGAGAGCGAGAGGGATGACCAAGCTTATTGGAAATCCCCGAGCCGACGCAGATCTCTGCAGAGCAGAAGGGTTTTGTCGCCGACCGATAGGGAAGGATGAGCGACCAAGGAAGGTCGCGGAAGACAAAACCAGCGGCCAGTAGAGAGGCAACACGAAAGTAGGGCAAGTCCGGTCGCCGGTAAACCGTTCTTTTCAGTTGTTTTGAGAAACATAACGATATCGAAATCCTTTTGCGGTGAAAGCGGCGTCCGCAATGCGGGCCCTTTTCGCCCGCGGAAGGTCCCGGCGAAGGAGTCTGTTCCCATGAATAACCCAAAAAAATACACTTCCGGCATATTCACGGGAATCGGCGCACTTGAAACGGCGGAAATCAATTCTCGCCCTCTTAAATCACATGAAGTCGGAATCAAAAATATGGCCGCCGGGATCTGCGGAACGGACATCCATATTTATAACGGCGAGAAAGGATCCGCCGAGGTTCACCCTCCCATTGTTCTGGGACATGAATATTCGGGAATTGTCGTTGAGGTCGGCGCGGAGGTAACGACGCTGAATGTCGGCGATCATGTCACTATTGATCCGAATATCTACTGCGGGATTTGTCCGTACTGCCGCTCGGGAAAGAAACACCTCTGCGGCAATCTTCAAGCTGTCGGCGTAACGCAGGACGGCGGTTTTGCCGAGTACAGTATTGTTCCTGAGGCTCAGGCCTTACGGGTTGATGAATCGGTCGCCTTTGAAGATGCCGCATTGCTGGAGCCTCTTGCCTGCTGTATCCACGGGATGGACATCGCTTCGGTCAAGCACGGAGATACGGTTTTGATTATCGGAGCGGGCGCCATCGGTCTGATTATGCTTCAGCTGGCCAGGCTGGGCGGGGCTTCGTGTGTGATTGTCAGCGAGCCTTCGGAAAAGCGGCGGCGGAGTGCGATGGAGCTCGGTGCCGATTATGTTCTTAATCCCATCGTTGAGTCTCCCGCCGACATTCTTAATGAGCGGACGGAACGGGGAGGCGCCGATGTGGTGATTGAATGCGCCGGAGCATCGAAGGCCGCGGAGCAGGCTTTTCAAGCGGCCGCGAAGGGCGCTTCCATTCTTTTATTCAGCGTTCCGTCTCCCGATGCTTCTTTCAGCCTGCCTTTATATGATGTTTTCGGTAAAGAACTGAGAATCTTCGGTTCGTTCATCAATCCCGATACGCACCTTCGAGCCATTGAGCTGCTGAATACAGGCCGGATTAAATTGAAAGAGTTGATATCTCATCGGTATCCGCTGGAGAGAATTGATGAAGCATTGAAAATGGCTTCATCTCCGGAATCCGTCAAAGTCGTGGTTTTGCCGAATCGCTAGAGGCTTTTAAAAGTTAAAATCCTCTACCGATCAAACCTTCGCGATAATCATTCCAATTTATAATGACGACATGTTCAGCCGTCGGCAGAACATGCTATTAATCTTCCTTAAGCGCCCCTTCAAAACTGTAATGGCCGAATCATCTCTCTATAGATATAATATAAATAAAGTAATATATCGGACTGTTTGAAAGGTCTGTAAAAGGCTGTACAAGAGCCGAATGAACGAACCGGATTGAAAAAGCTTTGTCGGAGCCGAAACAAACGGTGTTAAAAACGCATGAGGCTTCAAAAAAACCGAGACACAAAGAGGCGATTCCATGATGTCCAAAAAAATATTTTTATCGGCAGTGGCGGCCGCGTTTACCCTCTCGCCCACACCTTCCTTTGCCAAAACGAAAGAAGCCGTTTTCGCCGGAGGATGCTTCTGGTGCATCGAATCCGCTTTCGAGGAACTCCAAGGCGTCTCTCAGGCCGTCAGCGGCTATACCGGGGGACATGTGGAGAATCCCACATATGAACAGGTCTGCACCGGCCGAACGGGACATTATGAAGCGGTGAAGATTACCTACGACGAAGAGATTATCGGCTACGAAGATTTACTCAATGTCTTTTGGCGAAACATCGATCCCGCCGACGCTTCGGGTCAGTTCTACGACAGGGGCGATCAGTATCGAACGGCTATTTTTTACGGAAGCGAAACCGAAAAGCGTCTCGCCGAAGAATCCAAAGCCGCTCTGGAAGCATCGGGCAAATTGAATAAGCCGGTTGCCACCCAAATCCTTCCGGCCGAGACGTTCTATGAAGCGGAAGACTATCATCAGGATTATTATTGCAGACAGCCGATGCGCTATCAGGCCTATACCGAGGGCTCGGGGCGAAAGATTTTCCTGGAGAATCTTTGGGCGGATAAGGAGTGGAACATGTATGAAAAGCCTTCCGATAGACAGCTGAAGAAAGACTTGAGTCCTCTTCAATATGACGTTACCCAGAAAGAGGGAACGGAAAGGGCCTTTACCGGGGAATACTGGAACAATCACGAAGAAGGAATCTACGTCGATGTTGTTTCCGGAGAACCGCTTTTTTCCTCAAAGGATAAATTCGATTCGGGCAGCGGCTGGCCCTCCTTCACGAGAGCCATCGACGATCAATTTCTGGTAAACCGCTCGGATCAATCTTTCGGCATGGCGCGGACCGAAGTCAGAAGCCGGTACGGCGATTCACACTTGGGACATCTTTTCGATGACGGACCGCCCGAAGAGGGGGGCCTGCGCTACTGCATCAATTCGGCTTCCCTCCGATTCATTCCCAAAGAAGACTTGAAAGCCGAGGGATACGAAGAATACCTCAAGCTGTTTGAGTAATCTTCAATATTTTTAGATTGACCCCGCCTGTCGGCGGCGGGGTGCGGTGCGGAATCCCATTGCGGCAAGAACGGCGCCGGCAGGCGGGGGGGAGTGCCGCCCCGTCGTGAAACAGCCGCCCGTTATCGGGACTCGCCTCGGATGAACACTTGCCCAAACCGGCTCCGAAGTCTACCATCCGGCGCATGTCCGCCGTCTCAAAACGCATCGGCAGAAAAATCGACAAGGCCATCCTCCAGTTCGGAATGCTCCGGGAGAACGATCATGTTCTCATCGGCCTTTCCGGGGGAAAGGACTCTCTGGCGCTGGCGTATCACATGGCCCGTAAAGCCGCCTCAAGCCGATACCCCATTCCATTCACTGCGGAAGCCGTGCATGTCCGGACCGATTTCGCCACCTATCCGGTCGGAGATGATTTTCTGGAAATCGTCCGCGGCTGGGGACTGAAGGTAACGGTGATCGACGTGGACGTTGAGCGGCGCCTGAAAGAAGGCTACAAGCTTAACTGCTGGTGGTGTTCCGCCCAGCGCCGATTGGAAATGGCCCATTTCTCTCAAGAAATCGGCGCGACGAAGATCGCTCTGGGACATCATCTTGAAGACATTCTTGAAACCTTCCTGATGAATATGAGCGGGAAGGGCGAGATGTCCACGATGCTTCCGGTTATGTGCTACGACCGTTATCCGCAGACCGTCATCAGACCCCTGGCCTGGACCCACGAAGAGGAAATTCGTGAATTCGTGGAAACCATGGGGCTTGCAAGCTTTACCTGTACATGTCCGTGGGACAGCCGCTCGCCCCGAAAGGCCGCCAGGCGCGCCTTGGAGGAACTCTCCGCGGGACGTCCCCGGGCCAAGGATTTAATGTTCCGCGCCCTCTGCAATCCCAACGGACGGTATCTGCCGGAGATTGTTTCCGAGCCTCCGGAAACTTTCAGACAATAGCAGCTTCTGTTTAAAACTTTTTTTACATACAGCAATCCGACCTGTTTTAAATCAAAAAATATAAATAAACCGCAGGTTTGTTATTCCAAACAAACCTTGTTTTAATTAATACTCCTCTGTAATATGGATTAATTTGGATACATTGTTGAACATTTGAGGAGAGTCCTTTGCCCAATTCAATGTTTCGGCCGAAAAAAGATCATCCTTATAATTTTAGTGCGTCACGAGTCGGTTTTTTTAAATCTTGTCGGCGTAAGGGCCGAGAGAAATTTACCGTCATAATGGCTTCCGATACGGGAAAACGCTCTTTATGTTTTCAAATGTCGTTTTTTACATTGTTTTTTATCGGTTTTATGTTTCTTGTTCTTCTGGCGGGATTTTTTTGGTTCTTCCTTGATTCTTCAAGGAAAGAGGTATTGTTGGCTTCCCGTTCTCACGATTTCACCGATGCCGAAGCAAGCCTTGATATCGTCAGGGATGAAGTCAATGAACTGTTATTTTCCACCGAATCATTTCGTAAAACTCTTTACTCCACTTTGGATGTACTCGGTATTGAAAATGTCTCGAATGTTCCCCGCACATCGGCCTATGGTGAAATATCGTCGCTGCTTTCCGTTAAGAGCGAGAGTATGGCCGAGATTTCCAAGCTGGAGAGTCTTCGAACCGCGCTGGATAGCTCAGTTCCTGTTTTGGATAGTTTCGGCCGGAAGTTTTACGGACAGAAAGAACTTATGGCGGACATCCCTTCCATCTGGCCTCTTAAGGATGTTCACGGGCGGGTTACATTAACCTTCGGTGTTGTTCCTAATCCTTTTACCGGATTTTGGTACATTCATCGGGGTGCCGATTTCGGATTCGGCTTGGGTGTTCCTATCGTGGCAACTGCAAACGGAACGGTGGTAAAGAAAGCATACTCACCCGACAACTATGGCTACTATATAGATATCCAGCATAAATACGGATTTAAAACGCGCTATGCTCATATGCAGAGGCAGCTTGTGAGTGTTGGACAAAAAGTTTCTCAAGGAGAGGTGATCGGAACCATGGGAGACTCCGGATACGTTACGGGAGTCCATCTCCATTACGAGGTGATGCTTGCGGATCATTTGGTGGATCCCATCACTTTTCTTGACATAAGAAATGATACTTCTCTCTATCTTGTTCCCGATTTGCGAGAAAAATTTATCGGCGAATAGTTCAACGCTAATGCCCGAAGGAGCCATTGTGACAGGGCGGCGGCGAGGTCTATAATCCTGATTTAAGTGGATAACATACTGATTGAACTCGATAACCGGGACATCCTGTCGCGAATGTGCGAGCGGGCTTTACTGATAGGCATCAGAGAAGACGGAGAAACCAAAGAGTCGGCCGAAGCTCATCTGGACGAACTCGAAGGGCTGGTGGATTCCTTGGGCATTCCGACCGCCGGCACGCTCTTGGTGCATCTGCGTGAAACGAATTCCCGATGGCTCCTTGGGAAAGGCAAGGTGGAAGAGGTTTCCGCCGCCATCGATGATTTGCACGCGGATTTGGTGGTTTTCGACTGCGATTTATCCCCGGCGCAGCAGAGAAATCTCGAAAAAGAATGGGATACCGCCGTTATCGACAGACGGGAGGTTATCCTTGATATCTTCGCCGACCGGGCCTCGACTCGCGAAGCGGTCCTGCAGGTGGGTTTGGCGCGAATGCAGTACAGTCTGCCGCGTCTTACACGCGCCTGGACGCATCTTTCGCGTCAGCGCGGCGGTGCCAGAGGCAACCGGGGTAAAGGCGAAACGCAGCTGGAAACCGACCGGAGACTGGTTCTTAATAAGATAGCGGGCCTGAAGCGCGAATTGGTCAAGGTCCGGGAACAGCGGGATGTTCGGAGAAAGAAGCGGCTGGAAAATGCCGTTCCCTCCGTTTCTCTCGTGGGATATACGAACGCCGGAAAATCGTCGCTTCTGAACGCCGTCAGCGGATCGGATGTTCTTGTGGAAAACAAGCTTTTCGCCACGCTCGATCCGACCACGCGGCGCGTGGAACTGCCGGGCGGACGGGAATTCCTGATGACCGATACAGTCGGATTTATCCGCAAGCTTCCGCATGATCTTGTGGATGCTTTTCGCTCGACTCTGGAGGAAGCCGTTCTGGCCGATGTTATTCTGCATGTGGTGGATTCCGGCAGTCCCGAATTGGACGATCATATCGCGGTTACCGAAAGCGTCCTGCGGGAATTGGGGGCCGGTGAAAAGCCCGTTATTCTGGTTCTCAATAAAATCGACAGTCTTGATTCCTTCGAAGCTTCGGCGCTCTCGTTCCGTTATCCGAACGGTTTGCCCGTATCCGCGATGGACGGACGCGGGATTGATGAGCTTGTGGAACGGCTCGGAAGGGAGCTTGACGCTTACCGTCCGGTTGTCGTGCTGAAGCTGCCTTTGGACCGATGGGATTTAAGAGCACGGCTTCACAAAGAATCCACTGTTATCAATGAGGAATATGGAGCCGATGAATTACTTATAACCGTGCGTCTCGGACCTGAGGAACGGGGGCGGTTGGCGGAATATATTTGTGAAAACTGATTTTTTGAACCGTGTAAAAATAAAAAGATCCGTCGGACATCTCTCAAGACATTGGTATCTGCTCGTTTCGTTCCTTTTCATTCTTCTTCTTTCCGTAATGAATGCCGAAAATCATGCGGGAGCCGACGTTCGGGAGCCTTCCGGAAAAACCGGCCGGGAAACACTTGTAACCGACGCCGTTACGGGGCCTTTCCCCGGAGTTGACGGTCCTCTCATCCCTGTGCGTGAAGAAACGCGGAATTTGAAATTCGGAGAGTCTCCGGCCTCGTTCCTGAGAGATTTCGGTTTTTCCGGAACGGAAACCGTCGAGGCCGTGGAAGCTCTTTCTGCGGTTCTTGATGTAACACGCATCAGAGAAGGGCAGGAATTTACCGTCGAATTCGGAACCAACGGACGACCCCGGGAAATCAGAATCCCCGTAAGGATTCAACCGGCTTGTCAAAGTCCATCGTGAATCCGGCCGCTGGAAGGCGGAAGAGTGCATGCTGGAATTCGAAACACGGACAATCCTGAAACGGACACAGGTGGAATCCTCCCTGTACGGCGCGGCTAAGGACGCCGGAATTCCGCTGTCCGTTATGATGGAAGCCATCGGCCTTTTCGGCTTTCAGGTTGATTTCCAAAGGGATATTCACCGGGGGAATGAAGTAACGCTTCTTTATGAAATTCTTGTGGACGACGACGGAGAAACCGTCGCGGCCGGAGAGTTGATTTACGCGCGTTTGGACCTTAATTCCCGCAGTGAGGAAGCCTGGAGATATGAGAATCTTGAAGGGAAAGCCGATTATTATGAGAACGACGGAACCTCCGTCCGCAAAGCATTGCTGAAAACTCCGGTGGACGGCGGAAGACTTACCTCCGGATTCGGCTACAGAAAACATCCCATTCTCGGCTTTACGGCGCTGCACCGCGGAGTTGATTTCGCCGTACCGACCGGTACGCCCGTAATGGCCGCGGGAGACGGCCGGATTATCCGTTCCGGCTGGCACGATCAATACGGAAACCATGTGCTGATTCGGCATGCCAATCATTACGATACGCTCTACGCTCATTTCAGCAGCATCGCTTCGGGCATGGTCGCCGGAAAAGAAGTGACTCAAGGAACCGTTGTCGGCTATGTGGGATCAACGGGAATGTCCACCGGTCCGCATTGTCATTATGAGGTGCGCTATTACGGTTCGCCCGTGAATCCGGCGGAATTGAAGTTCCCTCCGAGTCATAAACTTTCGCCCGAAGATGATCGTCTCTTCGAACTGGAAAGGGCGGCGCTGATGTCCGAATTCGATCTGTCCGGGCCCGAAAAATACGAGGATTAGGATATTTGAAGCGGAAACACACACAATGGTGACATGAACGAACCTTTTGTGGGTTACAATGGTGATGTGAAAAACGCTGTTTTCATCGTAGCGGTTCTTCTGGCCGCTACATCATGTACAAGTCTTTCCGACGCGAAAATCGCCGAAGCGGCCGCTGGAGTCTCCGATGATTTAAATACCGGCGATGTTGATGCTTTAACGGGAAGTTCGGGAACACCATTCCTGTTCGAAACGGAAATCCTCCCGGCTCCCGCGCAGTTAAGAGCTTTATGGGAAGCCTTGGCCGCATCCGGGTACGATTTCGGTCCGAAGGGTGAAATTACAGTTCTGAATCCAGATAAAAACACTTGGGAACGATTCTCCTCCTCCCGGGAAGTCGAAGTCTGGTTTCAAAAGCATGCGCCCGCGGATGCCGCTCTCGCCGTTGTTCCCACCGATGAGGGCCGAATCGTTCTTGTTGTCGATCGAAATAAAAAAAGCCCGACGCCGATTCGGGGGTTAAAGGTGGAACAGGAATGAATATTCGCCTTTTAACCGCCGCCGCGTTCGCTTTAATATTCGCGGCGGTTTCGGCCGATTCCCTTTGTGCCGCGGAAGGCCGTTTGGCCTATGTTGAAGGAAACGTGATTTTGGAGAAAACCGGCGGCATTCAAAAGCCGGCGGAAATTGGAGAGAATGTCTCCGCCGGAGACACCCTTTATACGGCCTCCGACAGCCGCGCGGATCTTGAGCTGTTATCCGGCTCAACCGTGATTATCGGAGCCGACAGTGTTTTCAACGTGGGAGAAATCGCCGATTCCGAAGCGGAAACCCGGAAAAAAGGCTTTTTCCGGGTGCTCCTGGGTTCGGTCTCCTTTAAATTCAGGAATCTTACCCAAGAACCGGAAATCGGTACGCCTCTGACGGTCTGTTCGGTTCGGGGAACCGACTTTACCGTCTATACCGCCCCGGACGGAACGTCCATGACCGTTGTTTCCGACGGCTTGGTGGAAGTTACTTCCGGCCGGGCCGCTGCGCTGCTCTCCGCAGGCCAGGGGGTAAAGGCCGTCGTGGGACTGGGATTGGGCGAACCCTTCGAGGCAAAAAAAGGCCACATTCGATATGAGGATTTTGTTGATGAGGCCCTGACGCGAATGGATGAAGATCCTTCTCTTGTTTTAATTTCTCTTATTGATCAAATGAAAGAATATGTTGAACAAGGGGAATTCTTTGTCGAATCTTATCGAATTAATAGAGAAAAAGTCATTGCTGTCAGGGAACAAGTGAATTCGGTTTTTGAAGATCAAGGAAAAGAAGCGGGTGAAAAGATGAGGCAAATGGAATATCTTCCCCTTCAGGAAAGAGGTCTTGATCTGGCTTTGACTTCTCGCTATTACATCCTTTCTGCTTTTATGATGAGACGATATACGTTTTCCAGTCTATACATTCATATTAGATGTAATTATTTACAAAATCCTAATGATCCAATATGGAGTGAGTTTTCTACTACATATCAGAAGTTTTTGGATATATATGACAATCGGCTTATTCCGTTGCTTGAGGAGGAAGATTTATGAGTTTGAGAAAGGTTGTCCTTTTTGGGACCTTATTTTTATTATCTGCAGGAATAATGATTTATTCCGGGTGTACCGCTGGGATTACAAAAGAGCAGAGGATAGAAATGTTCATACAAGATATGGAATCGGGAGCCGGTGCGAATCCAAAGGAGCATTTCAGCGGAACTGAAGATGTCCAATATATTACGGCCGCGATTTTCGAATCGTCGAATATGGATCCAAGTGATTCTGAATTCGATATAACAGATTATTCGATCAGTAATAATAATTTTTCTATCTATTTTGACAGCAGTTCCGCCAATGGCGGCTCAAATCAAACGGCAACCGGAACTTTTACCTCTGTGAGCACAGGAATTACTGAAGATTGGTATATTCGGAATCTTTATATACCTGATTTTTCAGATAATCCTATCCCCGATGGATTAGCACCTTAATACGGTTGTTATTTTTAATAGATTGCTATACGAAGTATTATGCCTTACTTGAAAACACTTATCGCGGGTCCGTTCGGGACCAACTGCTACCTTGTCGGAGCCGATGATACCGACAAGGTCGTTTTGATTGATGCGCCGCCCGATTGCCGCGACCAGGTGGCGCGAACCCTTCGGCAAGACAAAAAAACACTCGCGGCTTTGCTGATCACCCATCCCCATTTCGATCATACGGTCGATACGGGTTTGTTCGCCTCCGACGGAATTCCCGTTTATGCGCATGCGGAAGCGGAGGAGGGGATTCGGAAGCCGGATACTCTGGGGCTCATCCCGTTCCCGCCGCAGGGGATTCCCGAGGAACGTGAAATTCACCGTCTCGCCGGGGGTGATGAAATCGAATCGGCCGGTCTGAAGATACGCTGCTTCGATGTTCCGGGTCATTCAAACGGATCTCTGGCCTTTTACATACCGGACTTAAAAGCCTGCTTTGTCGGTGATGTTCTTTTTCAGGGATCGATAGGACGCACGGATTTGCCGGGCGGCGATTTTGGCGTTATTTCCGATTCCATACGGAATGTTTTGTATGTTTTAAGCGACGATACCCGTATCTATCCGGGGCATGGGCCGCAAACAACGGTGGGCGACGAGAAGCGGGGAAATCCTTTCGTAAGAGGATAGAGGGAGCGCCGCCGGCCGCCGGGAGATGCGATGGCTTCCCGGGAGATGCGGAAGACTTTCCGTTCGGCGGCGATGTCCGCCCAACAGGCGGCGGGCCTTTCTGGGCGGTATAAACTCTATCCTGATTTTCTCCCTGTGTTAAAGCGCCTTGGAAAAGTGCCCCGGAACTCTTAAAGCGCGAAAGAGCGGGCTTATCGGAACGAATTGAGCTCGGCCGGACGGTCTATTAGCGTCTCTCCGGGAACTTCCGCCATTAAACGTTGCGGTTTTAAAAGCCGCCGCTTTATTAGAGAACTGCCGGGATACCGCACAAGTCTTGACCCCCCTCCCAAGCCTTCCGATAATGAGCCCCTAAAAGGCTGTATCAAAAAGCCTTTGGGGAAGGAGCGGCTCCATGCCTATTAAAATCCAAGACGGTTTACCGGCGATTAAGGTTCTTACCGAAGAGAATATCTTCGTGATGACCGAGTCGCGGGCCATGCATCAGGACATCAGACCCTTAAGAATACTTATTCTGAATCTGATGCCTCTGAAAATCGTCACCGAGAATCAGCTCCTGCGCATGCTTTCCAATTCTCCGCTGCAGTGCGAGGTGGAATTGATTCTGCCGTCTTCCCACGAGTCTAAGAATACTTCCAGCGAACATCTCGATGTTTTCTATAAAACATTCGACGATGTGAAGGGCCGAAAATTCGACGGTCTGATTATCACCGGCGCTCCGGTGGAGACCATGGCGTTTGAAGAGGTGGACTACTGGGACGAAGTCGTGGACATCATGAACTGGGCCGAAAAGCATGTTTTCAGCACACTGTTCATCTGCTGGGCGGCGCAGGCAGGGCTTTATCATCATCACGGAATCCCCAAACATCCGGTTGATGAGAAGGTTTCTGGTGTGTTCAGTCACACGGTTAACGACAGATTCGTGCCTTTGGTTCGAGGGTTTGATGATGATTTCTATGCGCCGCATTCCAGGCATACGGAGGTTCGGCGCGAAGATATCGTCGGTCATGAGGATCTTCTTATACTCTCCGAATCGGAAGAGGCCGGCATTTACATCGTTATGACTCCCGACGGCCGCCGCATTTATGTAACCGGTCATTCCGAATACGATCCGATGACGCTCAAAGACGAGTACGAACGGGATTTGAAGAAGGGGATGAATCCCATTGTGCCCAGGAATTATTTCCCCAATGACGACCCCTCGAAGCCGCCTGTGATCCGCTGGAGAAGTCACGCGCATCTGCTGTTTTCCAATTGGCTTAATTATTATGTGTATCAGGCCACGCCGTTCGATATTGAAACCATCGAATAAAAAACACGGAGAACCTATGAGCGGAACGGATCGATCTTGGGGCGCCGTTGTTTATGAAAGCGGGGAGGACGATGCCGAGAGGCGTTTCCTTTTGGTTCTTCATGCTTCGGGCGGGCATTGGGATTCTCCCAAGGGGCATGCGGAAGCCGGCGAATCTCCCGAAGACACGGTCCGCAGGGAAATCCGGGAGGAAGGCGGCGTTGAGATTCGCTTGATTCCCGGTTTCGCTGTTGATGCGAATTGGACGCTGCCGGACGGCAGGCTGAAAACGGTGACGTATTATCTGGCCGAGAAAACTGCCGCCTGTTCGGCGGACGGACCCGAAGGCGAAATCCTGGGTATAGTATGGCTGCCGTATGCGGAGGCCAGGCGGCGGATTACTTATGAGAGCGGTAAGAAGGTTCTTGATGAAGCGGCCGCGTTTCTGGAGCGGTCCCGAAACGGCGGCTGAGAGCCGGCTTTCACGCGGCCGCTTGAGACCAATAATCCGTTAAGTAAAAAAAGACGCGGTTCTTGAACGAACCGCGCCGAAGTCTTCAATAACCTTAGATATAGCGTCTTTCTTAACTCTGATACTGCGCTTTGAGCATGGATGCGAAAAGCCCCTGCCGTTGTTCGAGTTCTTCCGGTGTACCGCTTTCCGCGATGCCGCCGTCTTTCATCACAATGATTTTATCCGCGCCGGAGACGGTTCTCATGCGGTGGGCGATAATCAGAACGGTTTTATTTTTTATCAGTTCGCTTAAAGCCATTTGAATCTTGCTTTCATTTTCCGCATCCAATGAAGCCGTGGCTTCATCCATGAGAATAATGGGAGCATCCTTAAGAATGGCACGGGCGATGGAGATTCTCTGCCGCTCTCCTCCGGAAAGCTTTTCTCCGTTTTCACCGATCGGTGTGTCGTATCCGTCGGAAAGCTTTTGGACGAAATCATCACAGCGGGCCAGGCGTGCGGCTTCAAGAACCTCTTCATCGGATGCGTCTTTTCGGCCGAGCCTGATATTCTCCATAACGCTGGAATTGAACAGCGTGACGTCCTGAAAAACGATGGAAAAAGACTTCAGGAGAACTTCGGGATCAATCTCGGAAATATCAATACCGCCAAGGGTAATCGTTCCCTTATCAATATCCCAAAAGCGGGCCGAGAGTTTGGCTACGGTGCTTTTTCCTCCTCCCGACGGACCGACAAGGGCGGTTACTTCGCCTTGTTTCGCCGTCAAACTGACATTTCTCAGAGTCTGTACATCCTCCAGATAGGAAAAATCGACATTTTTGAATTCGATATCGTAGTTCTCCGGTTTAAATTCGCTTCGTCCTTCCTGGCGCGGCATGGAGTCCATTTCCTTCATTCGCTTGATTCGGACATTCAGGAAAATAAGAGCGGCAAAATTATCAAAGGCCTGCATTACCGGATTATAGATGCGCGAAGCGATAATCAGAAAAACAAGATAGGTGAAAATGCCGATGGTGCCGGCCGACAGCATGTAAGCCCCGGTCAGAATCACCGAAGGAAGGCCCAGTTTGAGAACAACGTAGGAAAGATTAATCAGAGTTCCCAGAAGGAGTTCGTTTTTTATAAGGATTTTTTCATACCCGTCCAGCGAGCCGTTAAGGTTTCCTGTGAAAAAATCTTCCCGGTTATAGGCTTTGATTTCATGGATTAAATCCAATTCTTCCTGAATGTTGTCGGAAATCCCTCTTTTCAAATCGTAAAGCTGTTTCTGGGATCTGTTCTGGAACTTCCTGGAAAGAAAGAAAACCAGCGCGGCGGCCGGAAGAACCCAGAAGACCGAAAGGGCCATTTTCCAGTTGTAGAGAAACAGCATAATGCAGATGATGAATACGTTGATAATGGACGCATACAGTTCCGGAACGGTATGGGAAAAAAGCTGTTCAATCTGCGTGGCGTCTTCCATGATGGTGGAGCTTAAGTCGGCGATATCTTTTTTTCCGAAAAAAGCCAGAGGAAGTTTCCGGAGTGTTTCGGCCAGACTGATCCGTCTTTTGGCGCTTTCTCCGTAAATACGGGTATAGGCCGAATCGTACTGAATGTAGGCCAGAAGAAACATAACCGCGAAGAACCCGATCGACCACAAAAGGTAATTAAGAATTCGCCGGTCGGGAGAATAGGAAGGATTGATAACGGCCGTAATATGTTCGCTTAAGAATTTGCATCCGATGATAACCGGAAGCATAAAGCTCAAGTACAGAAGGGCCGTCCAAAAAACGGATATGATAAAGTCTTTCGCCCCTTTCTCGGACATGGCGAATTTATTTTGAAAGTACCGAATCATCTTATTCTCCTACGCCGACGGTTTCACCGGCTTTAATTTTCCAAGCTATCGATTGCCGGTATTCATCCCACATGGTTTGATAGATGCCGTTTTTCGCCAGCAATTCGTCGTGGGTGCCTTCTTCGGCTATCCGGCCTTTGTCGATAACCAGAATCCTGTCGGCGTTCCGTACGCTCGTAAGGCGGTGGGCAATCATCAGAGTGGTTTTCCCTCGGCTGACCTCGTGAAGCGCTTTCTGTATCAGATGTTCGTTTTCCGGGTCGGCAAAGGCGGTGGCTTCATCGAGAAGTATAATGGGTGCGTTTTTTACAATGGCTCGGGCCAAGGCGATTCTTTGCTGTTCACCGCCGGAGAGGTATGTTCCTTTTGTACCGATAACAGTCTCCAATCCGTTCGGCAGATTCTCGATGATTTCCTTTGATTGGGAGGAGTCTATGGCATTCTCCAAGGCTTCTTCGCTCACTCCGTGTTTCCCGAAAATAATGTTTTCGCGAAGTGTGTCTTTAAAAAGCCGTGTTGTCTGGAATACGAAGGAAATTTTTTCCATCAGTGTTTTCTTGGGGATGTCTTTTACATTAACCCCGCCCACAAGGATTTCACCTTCATCGGCGTCCCAAAAGCGGGCGGCCAAACGGGCGATTGTGGTTTTCCCTCCGCCGGAGGCGCCGACAAGGGCAATGGTTTCCCCTTCACGGAGTTGAAAGCTTATCCCGTCCAGGGCCCGCTGTTCGCTTCCTTCATAAGAGAAAACGACATTCCGGAACTCCAGACTGTTTGTCGGAATCGGCTGAGCTTCGCCGGTTTCCCGCAGGTCGGGGTAATGAATCAGATTGTCGATTCGGTCGATGGCTTGCCCTGCGATCATGGTGTTTTGCTTGAAATACATGGATCTCATCAGCAGCATGGAAAAAATGGGAGATATCAGCAGATAGAAAACAAAGTCCGCAATAACCTGAGGGATATTGCCTCCTCGTCCTATCAGGAGAAGGGCCAGAGGCGTCAGAAAGAAGGCGGTCGCTTCCATTATAACCGTATAGAACGACATGGGAGTTCGCCATAGAAGCGTGTAGGCATGAACCATGTCTTTGTAGCGGAGAATACTGCCGTGAAAGCGTTTGAAGGAAAAAATGGATTGACCGAATGTTTTTACAACCGGAATCCCCCGAATATATTCCACCGATTCGGAGCTCATTTCTTCAAGCGAATCCAAATATCGTTTTTGGAATTCCATGCCTTTGGAGCTCATCATGAAACCCATGGTGAAAAAGCCGATAACGATCGGCACCAAGGAGGCCAGGCCCATTCTCCATTCGACAACAAAAGTCAAAACAAGGAGAATAACCGGAGTCACTACGGTTCCGGCCATATCGGGAAGCTGATGAGCCAGAAACGTATGAGTTGTTCCGGCTCCGTCGTTAACGATTTTCCGGATTTTGCCGCTCGAATGCTTATCGAAAAAGCCCAGAGGCTTTGAGAGAATTTTTTCCATTCCCGCTTTCTGGAGCCCGACTTCCACATGGAAGGCCGCCAAATGGGAACACATCAGGGCGCAGAAATATACGATGACTCCTCCCACGGAACAGGCGAAAGCGAGCCAGGCGTATAATCCCAATCCCGATATGCCGAAAGAACCCGGGGATGAGAGAATGATTCGTACGATATACCACACCATGACAAATGGAATGATATTCAGTGCCGCCGATAATCCCGATAAAATCAGGGCTAAAGGCAGTAACGTTTTCTTTTTGCCCATGTACGGCAAAAACCTCGATAGAATGAATGGCTTTTTTTGTTTCGGCATTGGCGAAACCTCCCTAATGAAGAGTTGTGAAAAATGCAGTGAGTTCATCCGCATGAGAGAGCGGCGTGAGTTTTACCCCTATAAGTCTTTTAGTCTCGCATCGTTCATAATTGGTGGATAATGAAATTAGCGCGACCTAACAATGATAAAATAAAAGAATATAAATATAAAGACCTATAACCGGCTGTGCGATCCGGCAAGGATCTGTTTTTCGCGGGAGATTGACGGAATAAAGATTCCTAAAAGAGTCTGATATCGAGTGGCCGAAAGCTCCCGGGAAACCCTTTTGCGGGATTTCCGTTTAAGAAATCGGTTGCCGATGCTTATACAATCGATTGTTGTAGCTAATTAATTGCATTCGCTTTAATCTGCCTTGACGAGAAACTTTTCTATTCGGAGGAATCGTGAAATCAATTACACCGGCTCCTTGCGGCGTTGTCTGTGAGTTATGCCTTGGGTATCAAAGATCCCGAAATCGGTGCGTCGGCTGTAATTCGGAGGGATATAAACCGAATCATTGTACAATCTGCTCCATTAAATTCTGTGATGAAAAACCGACTCCGGAAACTTTATGCCTTGAATGCCCGAAATATCCTTGCCGGAGACTGAAAGATCTGGGAAAGAGATATTCAAAGAAATATGGAGAGGACATTACGGAGAATATGCACCTATTCCTTCATCAGGGTTTGGAAAAGTTCTCCGAGGAAATCGTGCGAAAATGGTCGTGTTCCGAATGTGGAAATCTGTTGTCCGCACATCGCGCGATCTGTCTTTCCTGCGGAGCGCCGAATCCTTACTTTCCGGAAGAAATGAAAAAAAGTCCTTGAGGGGATTCGGCCGGAGAACACTGTCCGCGGGAGACATCCTGGAAGACGGTTGATGAAGAGCCGTTCAGGCTGCCGCCCTAAAGCCTGTATCGACCGCCGCGTTAATTAATACGAGCCGGCGGCGTTTTGCGGCCGAGGCGTGAAACGCACCGGATTGATGATCGCGGGGTACCCGCCGCAATTTCGCGAAATCCGCCGCCGGGACGGACGCCCGGCTTGAGTTTCCCTCCGTTCGTATCCGAGGCGATTTCCGAGCTTATTTCCAGGGCATCTTCTCAAAAAATCCGGAAATATCTTCACCGTGTTCCACGGGCTTGTCCGCTTCCGTGTGTTCCATAAGCTCTTGGGGAATTTCTTCCAAGAAGGGCGAGGGAACGCAGGCGATTGTTTCAAGGCGGACCTTGCGGGTTCTGCAGGAAGAGATAAAGAGCTTTTTCCGGGCCCGCGTTATGGCCACATAAAACAGACGCCGCTCTTCTTCGAGTGATTTCGGATTTTCTTCCACGCTTTTGGCGTGGGGTATGATTCCCTCTTCCACGCCGGCCAGGAACACCACGTCGAATTCCAGGCCTTTGGATGCATGAATGGTCATCAGGTTAACTTTACCCGCGTCCGATTCATCAAGTTCGTCGCGGGCATTAAGGGTGATTCGATTCAGCCATCGTGTCAGGGTGGGTTCCAGATTGTCCGGATTACTTTCCCAGCGGCGCAGGAATTCTCCGAAAGATTTAATGTTCTCGTAGCGCCATTTGGCGATTTTCTCGTTTTGATGGAATTCCTGTACGAGATGTCCCCAGTAATTCACGTCTTCAAGGAGTTCTTCGAAGGTTGCGGCAAGAGCGTTTTTTACATCGTCTTCAGACGGATTGAAAAGGTCGCGGTATTTTTCTACGAGATCCAAGAATTCGGCCAAACCCGAGCGCACCTTTTTGCTGATTGTGTCGTCTTCGCCCCAGACCAGGTCGCTGATGGCCGAATAAAGGGAACATTCTTTCTCCCGGCTGCGTTTTACCACGCGTTCGAGGGTGGATTTCCCAACACCGCGTCTCGGGGTGTTGATAATGCGCAGCAGGTTAACATCGTCATCAGGATTATCAATAACACGGAGATAGGCGATAACATCTTTGATTTCAGGCCGCTGGAAAAAGCTTGTTCCGCCGCTGACGGCATAGGGCAGATTGAACGATAAAAGGGCGTCCTCGATGCTTCGCGTCAGGGAGTTCGTACGGACGAGAATGCCGATCTGATCGTAGGAGATTCCTTCCGTGGCGCGAAGAGATCCGATGGTTTCCGCAATGAATTCTCCCTCTTCGGCGTCATCCTCGGGAGCGTTGAAGCGTATGGTCATCTCATCGTGTCCGTCGTGAGTCCAGAGTTCTTTGTCTTTGCGATTCGTATTGTTCGCGATAACCGCGTTGGCCGCCTTCAGAATGGTCCCGGTGGAACGGTAATTTCTCTCCAGTTTGATTTCTTTCAGTTCCGGGAAGTCTTTCTCGAAGCTCAGGATATTCGTATAGTCGGCGCCTCTCCAGGAGTAAATGGACTGATCGTCATCGCCCACGCAGCAGAGATTCCTGTGCGCGAAAGCCAGGTGTTTGACAAGAAGGTACTGAATCTGTGAGGTGTCCTGAAATTCGTCGACCATGATGTAGCGGTAGCGGGTACGGTAACCGGCCAGGATTTCCGGTTCTTTTTCAAAGAGTTCAAGGGGGCGTATGATAAGATCGTCGAAATCAACGGCGTTATGCAGCATTAAAAGGTCATGATATTCATCGTAGAGCGGCTTATGAATATGCGTAACCGTGTCCCACGCTTTTCTCCTGGTCTTTATGTCACTGAAGAGAGCGGCCACCGCGTTGAGTTCCGAAGGTTCATGGTTGAGTTTCAGTTCCCGTGACGACTCTTTAAGACAGGCCAGCTTGTCGGACGAATCATAAATGGTGAAGTTCGGCCTGTAGCCGAGATGTTCCGCCTGCTCCCTTAAAATATGAACTCCGAAGGCATGAAATGTGGAAACGGTCAGGTTGGTGAGTTTTTGACCGGTGATGGCCTTTACCCGTTCCTCCATTTCTCTGGCGGCCTTGTTGGTGAAGGTGAGGGCGAGGATGGCCAGCTGCGGAATCCCCTGTTCGAGCATCTCGGCAATACGGGCCGTAACGACTCCCGTTTTGCCGCTGCCGGCGCCGGCGACGATGAGAAGAGGTCCGTCTATGGTTTCCACGGCCTCTCTCTGCTGAGGATTAAGCCGTTCTTTAACGGCTTCGAGATCTTCTGATTTGCGTTTAGACATGTTTAATAAAGAGATCCAGTGCTTCGATACCCAAAAGGAAGATGGCCGATACGATTAAACCGGAAATACCGACGCCCACAAGAACGGCGAGCATGGTTTTCCGGCGGCTGAGTCCCAGAATCCAGGCACCCAGTGTTCCGGTCCAGGCGCCTGTTATCGGAAGAGGAATCCCGACGAAAACGGCGACTCCCCAGAATCCGAAGCGTTCGACTTTGGCGGTGAGCTTATGACGCGCCCGCTCAACGATTTTATCGAAAATACGGGCATAGAAACCCCACCTGTAGAGGAGTTTGTGAAGAGAGTCCAGAAAGATGTATACGATAGGCGCAACAAGGGCGTTAATGAAAACGCAGTACGGGTAGGCCGCGATCCAGCGGATTCCGTTTGCCAGCGCGTAAGGCAGTCCTCCGCGGAGTTCTGCGATGGGGAGGAGAGTCAGAATCGTCGTCCAAATCCATGTTTTCATTCGGCTTTAAGGATGCATGCAGGAACGGCCGGGGGTCAAGAGAGAGGGAATCGGAATCTGGCCAAATCCCGCAGAAGACGCCCCATGAGCAGAAACGAACCCGGATCGAGTGTTTCCACGGAGTCCTTCGGGGTGTGCTTGGCTCTCCACGAGTGAGGAAGGGATGAGCGGATCTGTTCCCGCTCTCGCGCGGGAGCTTCGGGGTCGGCTTCGGCGGGTGATTTTTTAAACTGCGATGCAAGCATGTCCGCTTCTTTTCGCGGTAGAAGAGACAGCTGCAGGGCCGGATACCCGCCGAGAAGAAGGCCGAGATCGTCGGAAAACATCGGATTAACTCCGAAATCCCGGCCGCCGGTGAATCGCCGTAAAAACCCTTCCATTGCTTCATAAGAGCGTGAATCCGGTCCTTTGCCGGTCATGAGTCCCGCTTTTCGGACGCTGCGGCCCCAGATCGGCGTGTTTCCTATGCCGCACATGTCGCAAACAAAAAAAAGAATGTTTTTTGCCTGAAGGCGGCTCAAATGACGGGCCAAATGCCAGGCGCCCTGATCGGTGGCTTTCATGTCGCCGGTCAGTTCTTCTTTATCGGTAAAGATAACTTGAGTTCTGTGATTCCACCCCAGCCGGCGAATATCTTCCCAGTGAGAAAGGATCTGAAATACGGCGGCGGCATTATCGTTCGCTCCGGGCGTGCCCGTCACTCTGTCGTAATGGGCCACCAGGGTTACCCTGTAGTATTCGCCGTCCAGCGAAGATGCGTTGGGTACGGGCAGTGCGATATGCTTTGCATTGCCGATGGGAATAATTTCGAAAGGAATGCGGCGGCGTTTCAGGGACGATTGAAGAATGGAAAAACGATCCGCGTCGGGGGCGCAGAAACATTTCAGTTCCGCGATGTCTCCGGAAGGGAGCGGCAGTGTGTTAAGCGGACAATCTCCGGAACTCATGCGGGAGTATAGCATGGTTTATTGAGGAGGCGGGACATCAAATGGTTCTTATAAAGCCTTGACCCTCGTATCCAGTTCTCTATACTCAAAACCGGAAGATACGGTTAAATAAGCCTAACAAGGCGCGGCCAATGTAAAAAGCCGGCCTTGGCGGAATGAATAAACCGATAGGGATGGGAATATATGGTTGAAGCACTTAAGACGAACGCGTTTCGGGGAAAGCGAAAAGGACCGGTGGTGCTCTGCATCATGGACGGTGTCGGGTTCGGCGCATATGAAGAAGGCGATGCCGTAAAAGCGGCGCATACGGAATATTTCAAAGAGGCGCTTGAAAAGTGGCCCGGAACCAAATTGAAGGCGCACGGAACGGCGGTCGGCCTTCCTTCCGACGATGATATGGGAAATTCCGAGGTTGGACATAACGCCATGGGATGCGGACGCGTGTTCGCCCAAGGCGCCAAGCTCGTGAATAAATCCATTGAGACGAAGGCCCTGTTCGAGGGGGCCACCTGGAAGAAATTGGTTTCCAATGTTAAATCTTCCGGCGGTTCGCTCCATTTTATCGGACTTCTTTCGGACGGCAACGTTCATTCCCATATAAACCAGCTCAAGGCGCTCATCGAAGGCGCGAAGGCCTCGGGAGTCGGCAAAGTTCGTGTTCACGGATTGCTCGACGGACGGGACGTCGGTGAAACAAGCGCTCTGGATTATTTTACGCCGTTCGAGGAATTCCTCGCCGGACTCTCGGACGGAAGTTTCGACGCACGCTTCGCTTCCGGAGGCGGCCGCATGAATATTACCATGGACCGCTATGACGCCGATTGGAGCATGGTGCATCGGGGATGGAAAACCCATGTTTTGGCCGAAGGGGATCTTTTTTCCAGCGCCACGGAGGCCATTACTTCACTTCGGGAAAAAACAGGCGCCATCGATCAGGATTTGCCCCCCTTTATCGTTGCCGGAAAAGACGGGAAGCCGGCCGGTCCCATCATCGACGGAGATTCGGTTATTCTCTTCAATTTCCGCGGCGACAGAGCCATTGAACTTTCCAAGGCCTTCGAAACCGGCGATGATTTCGACAAGTTCGACCGCGTTCGTGTTCCGAAAGTCGAGTATGCCGGAATGATGGAGTATGACGGCGATGCGCATATTCCCTCACAGTATCTGGTTACTCCGCCGGCCATCGACAGAACCATGGCCGAATATCTTGTGGCTTCGGGCGTGAAACAGTATTCCATCAGCGAAACGCAGAAGTTCGGTCACGTTACGTATTTCTGGAACGGAAACCGCACCGGCTATTTCGATAAGAAGCTGGAAACCTATGTGGAAGTTCCATCGGACATTGTTCCCTTTGAACAACGGCCAGCGATGAAGTGCGCCGAGATTGCCGACAAGGTTATCGCAACGATCGCCTCCGGTGAGTATCAATTGATCAAACTGAATTTTCCCAACGGGGATATGGTGGGACACACGGGCGTCTATCAGGCCGTTCTGGCCTCCATGGAAATCATGGACCTTCAGATCGGACGCATTAAAGCGGCTGTGGAAAAGGCCGGAGGCATTCTGATTCTTACCGCGGACCACGGCAATTCGGATGATATGTTTGAAAGGAAGAAGGGACAGGTTGTCTACAAGGAGAACGGAAAGCCGAAGGCGAAAACGTCTCATTCCCTGAATCCTGTTCCTTTCCTCGTTTTCGATCCCTCCTATAACGGGGAATACTCAACAACGTTCAAGGAAGGGCTGGGAATCAGTTCGGTAACCGCCACCTGCATCAACCTTTTGGGATATGAGGCTCCGGAGGATTATGACGAGGGGATTATAACGTTTAAATAACGTATGGCGCCCCTTTCAGGGCTCGCCGAATCGTTTCTCGATTCGGCGAGTGATTATACGTGTTTAAAGAAGGCTTTTCAGGCGGCGTTTGTCGGCGCCGGCCGCCTTTTCGATTGTTTGATCGAAGAGGGCATGTTTTTCTTCCGAGTTTAAAGGGGCCAAAAGAGCGCGGATGAGCTTCTTTTCATTCCTTCCGCCTTCTTTCAAACGAAGAGGAAGGGATGAGGCCCATCCGGAAGAGTCGGTCCAGGAAAGAAGTTTTTTCCTCGCCGATGAATCGACGATTTCCCAGGCCTTAAGAAAAGACTCTCCGGCACGCGGCCCGGCAAAAGCAGCCGCTTTCTTAAGGGATGCTGCTGATGTAATGCCCTCGGCAAGAAGTTTAACGGCGGCTCCGTCCGGACCATGCGCCAGTAAATCACCTTTGGCCGCATCGTTCAGATATTCGGCATTCTCCAAAATACACCGTGCCGGTGCCGTGCCTCCCGCTTCGCGAATACCGGCCAGAATCGATTCTTTTTCATCTTCGGAAGGAGCGCCGGAAAGATATTCGGCCAGATAACTGCCGCCTCCCTCCGATGAAAGAACGGCCAATCCGCGGGCGGCCGACCTCCGAACCCGGTCAACCGGATCGCTCAGAAGAGAGGGCAGCCTTTCTATCGCTTGGGCCGGAGCCAGAACGGCGAGAGACGCGGCCGCCGAGCGGCGAATATCGGGATCTTCATGATCAATGGATTCGGCTATTCTCGGCACCCAGTCGTTCCAGCCTCCGAGAGCGGCCATTGTATACAGAACCACGGTGATTCTTTCTTTATCGGGCGGCGGGAAGGCCAGCGTTACGCTTCGGCGGAAGTTGGCCTCATCCAATGGAAGACGGGAGAGTTCTTCGGCCAATTCTTCATAGGCGGTTTCGGAAAGCGGGAAAAGTTTTTTTTCGAGCTCTTCAATATCGCGCAGGGAAAGATCCTCCCTCGGCGTTTCCGGAGCGCGGGAACCGAGAATGCTGCGGACAAGATCGTCCCGTCCCGCGTGTCCCGCCAGCTTAACGGCCAATTCCTTACGGGAGGATTTGGCGGGTGAAAAATTTTCCAGATAATCCGCGACACCGTTCGATGCGGCGGCTTCAAGGATGGAAAGAGCTTCGGCGGTTCCCGATTCAAAGAGTCTGCCGAGCGTGCCCCATCTCTGCAGCGCCCTTGCCGCCCGGAAAGAGGCTTCTTTATTCTTCGAGAGAAGTAAAACCTCGGCGCGCTCTTCATCGGAGCGCGTATTGCCTTCGAGCGCATCCAGGATGAGCATTCGCGAAAGGAGCGGAAGACCTTCGAAATCAACCGCATAGAGGTCGGCGAAAGAGACGGCCAAACGTTTCCCCGCCGCCGCTCTGACTCTGGAATCGGGATCTTCCCGGATAAGTTTAATCAGTTGGTTGTAAAGGCGTGTTCGATCCATCCCCGCCGCGGCAAAACGCGCCGAATCGGTTCGAATCAAGGCATTCGAATCGGTCAATCCTTTTTGGAGAAGCGTATTCTCGGCCGATCCCGCCGAGCTCCCCAAGAGAATGAGCCTGCAGATTCGGCGCTGTGCGCTGTTTCCGGATTCCGACATGCGGCGCAGATCGGATTCCGGAAGGCTGAACGCTTCGGTTAAGCGCCGGATTTTCATTGTATCGGGGAAATCTCCCGCATAAAGATTCAGCGCGTCAAATACGTTTTCCTTTCCCGCGCTTCGAAACAGAACTTTAAGCCTTAAAGCCGATTTCCGCCCTTCCAGGAGCTTCGCGATTTCCTTCGGAGTGACTGTTCGGGTCATGATTTCCCCTTTTCGCCGCCGCTGTTAATCAAATAACCTTGGCAACGGCTTTTTTCCAGCCTTCATAAAGCATTTGCCTGCGCTCGGGATTCATGGAAGGCTTATAGGTTGTAGATGAGGAGGGAAGATGGGAGAGATCTTCAAAATCTTTCCAAATCCCCGCGCCGATACCCGCCATAAGCGCGGCACCCAAGGCCGTCATTTCCAAAGTATCGGGCCGTTCCACGGGAATCTCCAGAAGATCGCTTTGAAACCGCATGAGAAAGTCGCTTCGCGTTACGCCGCCGTCCACTTTCATGCGGCCCAGACTGTGTCCGGAATCGGCGATCATCACATCGATCACATCCCTGGTTCGATAGGCAATGGATTCCAGAAACGCCCGGCAGATATGAGCCTTTTTCGCCGCTCGGGTGAGACCGAGAAGGGCTCCCTTGGCCTGATCGGCCCACCATGGCGTTCCGAGTCCCTGGAAGGCGGGAACAAGGTACACTCCGGCCGTATCGGGAACTTCTTCGGCAAGGATGTCGACTTCATGAACATGAGAGATCAGATTCAAATCGTCACGGAGCCATTGAAGTACGGCTCCGGCCATGAACACGCTTCCTTCCAGGGCATAGGTGAGTTTATCGCCGTATCCCCAGGCCACCGTGGAGAGAAGACCTCCCGGAGAGAAAACCGGTTCGCTTCCGACGTTCATGAGCATAAAACACCCGGTACCGTAGGTGTTCTTAACATCGCCCGTTTTAAAGGCCCGATGGCCGAACAGAGCCGCGTGCTGATCGCCTGCTATCCCCGTTATGGGTATGGAACGGCCGAAAAGACCGGGATCGCTTTCTCCGAAGAATCCGATTGAAGGATGAATCTCGGGAAGCATGGCACGGGGAATCCCCAGGATCTCCATCATTTGTGAATCCCAATCCCCTGTTTTCAGGTTCATCAGCATGGTTCGAGAGGCATTCGAAACGTCCGTTGCGTGGACTTTGCCTCCGGTCAGTTTCCAAAGAAGCCAGGAATCGATGGTCCCGAAGAGAACTTCTCCGGCCTCGGCGCGGGGAAGAAGAGAAGGATCGTTCTCCAGTCTCCAGCGAATTTTCGTTCCGGAAAAATACGGATCGGGCACCAGGCCCGTTGTGGATCGGATGATTTCGGCATGGCCTTCTTTTTTCAGCCGAGCACAGATCTCGGAGCTTCTTCTGCATTGCCAAACGATGGCTCGTCCCAAAGGTTCGCCTGTTTTTTTATCCCAAAGGACAGTCGTTTCTCTTTGATTGGTGATTCCTATGGCGGCGATGGAATCGGCACCGCCGGGAACATCCTTCAGGGCTTCGCGGGCAACCGAAAGCTGTGTGTTCCAAATCTCTTCCGCATCGTGTTCCACCCAGGATTCCTTTGGTGTGTATTGAGTGAATTCACGCTGAGAGGTGGAAACGGCTTTACCGTTCAAGTCGAAAACTATAGCGCGGGAACTGGT
The DNA here is from genome assembly GCA_963666985.2 of Spirochaetia bacterium. GTDB lineage: Bacteria > Spirochaetota > Spirochaetia > DSM-2461 > DSM-2461 > UBA2779. Next base: position 670,839 of record CAXXIA010000001.1, read on the forward strand.
GGTTCCCTGATCGAGTGCGAGTATGTATTTGTCCATGAGTCATTATCCGGTTTTGAACCTCGGATTGTCGAGACAATTTCGATCGAATCGGACTCCGAACGGATCAATTTGGAGTCCCGAATCGAGTCAATAACTAACTTTTTTCTTATTCGATAAGTAGATAAGGTTACAGTAAGGAAAAAATCGTGATGATTCCGTAAAACCTGTCTATAATAATGATCATGACAAAAATGCCGGTGATGCCCGGTGTCTGGTGGGTTGAGATTCCCGAAGCGGATTTAAGAATTCTCTGCGGTTCTCCCATGGACAGCGTTAAGCATCTTATTCGCCGGGGATTGATAAAAAAAGTTGAGAAGAACGGAGTTGTCTACGATATAGGACCCAATGCGATTCTTTTATCCGATAGACCGATTCAGAACGGGCTTTTTTGGAACCTGGCTGAATTCCCGGTACTCCACATGCTTTTTCAGCAGGGAATGGTTATCCCTCATCATCCCGGAAACACTGGAAGAAAACCGATTCTTATCGGAAATGAAAAGCGGGCTCAGGCCGTGCTTTCCTATATTTACCGCGGAACTTACGGACTGGCCGACCGTTCGGAAATGGAAAGCGCCGGACTCTCCGGAAACGAACTGGAAACTCAGTGGCGGATAAAGCTTAAATTCGCTTCCGGAAAAATAAAACCTCCGCATGAATTGATTGATGTTCTTCCCGTCGGAAACGATACGGTACGGCTCCCGGGAGGGGTTTCGGTTACAAGGAAGAGAACGAACCTTTTTTCGATTGAGTATAAAGGCAAATCGGTGGATGTCGATTTGGACCTGCCCGAAGGCGAGGATTGGAATGCCTCTTATGTTCTGGAGGGACGGAAAATCGAAGACGGATTTTTTTCCGTTGTTCATATCGGAGAAGGCAACGGATGGGATCCGGAACGGCCCTGCATGGGGAGTTTGGTTACCTACAACGGCCGTCGCTACCTTATCGATGCGGGGCCGGGCATTGATTATTCTCTGGAATCCTTGGGGATTGATAAATCCGAGATTCGCGGGCTTATTATCACGCATATTCATGACGATCATTTTGCCGGTTTGACGCGCTTGCTTCGCGGCGATTGGAAGGTGAAGGTGTACGCCACAAGGCCCGTTATGATGACCGTCAGGTATAAATGCGCGGCGCTTTTGGAACGGGAGCCTGAATTTCTCGACAGACTGATGAGTATTCGGTATCTGGAAACCGACAAATGGAACGATATCGGAGGACTGGAGGTTCGGCCCGTTTATTCTCCGCATCCCGTTGAGACGACGATTATGTATTTCCGCGCCCTTTGGGAGGGCGGGTACAGATCTTACGGACATCTGGCCGACATCGCTTCCCGGAGAATCCTGGAAAGTTTTATAGGCGAAGACGGTATCGACGCTTCGCTGGCGGATAAGATTTTCGGCGATTATCTGCGGAAATGCGACGTCAAGAAACTTGATGTCGGCGGGGGACTCATCCACGGCGCCGCGGAAGATTTTCGTGACGATCCTTCCGATAGGCTGATTTTAAGTCATACGGACAGGCGTTTGAATTCGGAAGAGAAGGAAATCGGCGCGGAAGTATCGTTCGGTCGGACGGATGTTCTCATACCGGATCGAAGTGACCGTATTCGGGAATGGGCTTCCGAACTGCTTGGAAAAACCATACCGGGGATTCGGAAGGATGATTCGGATTTGCTTCTGAACGGAACGGTTCAGCATATCGCGCCGGGAACTCCCATCTTAAGAAAGGGCAAATCGCCGGAATCTCTGCTGCTCATTTTATCCGGCTCCGTGGAAACCTGCGACAGGAAAAAGAATATGCAGGTTCGATACACCATCGGGAGTCTTGTCGGAGAATTCGAGATTCTCGGAGGAATCAGCGCAAACTGTACATACCGAACGAAAGGGCAGGTGAAAGCTCTGCGCATTCCGGCCGATCTTTATGTTCATGCTTTAAAACGAAAGAATCTTATCGACGAGAGAGCGAAGACTCTGGAAAATCGGCTGCTGCTGTTTTCAAGCGGATTTCCCGCGTATGTTATCGGCTGTCCCAGAATAGACGATTTGGCCGGCGCCATGGAGATTCTCGAATCACCCCAATCGGCGAATACCGCTCCCGGCAAGGACAGATTGTACGTTCTTCTTGATGGGAAAGCTTCCTCTTCGTCGAATGAAGGTGTGCGTCAGGTGAAAAAAGGCGAATGGTTGAATCTTCATGAAGTTCTGCCTTTTGTCGATGTTCCCCGCGATGCGTCTTGGGAGCCGGCGGATGATGCCGTTATCGCAGCTTTGCCGGGTGAAATCATCAGGGATATTCCCGCTCTTGTTTGGAGCCTGGCCGAGCCGGGTATGTTTGAATGAAAATCGGGGCTGAAAGGGTCAGTCCAGATTTTTAGCGGGTGCATAAAAACAGGCGGTGAAAATCAATCGGCGGCGGTTTTAAGCGGCCTGTGGGACTGTTCGGTGACGAAATCGAGCGAAAGGGATCAAAAACGGCGCAAATCCCGATCAGTAGGTCATGACCGGATTAACAAAATAGAGCTCGGCATCGACCGTTTGTACGCCTTCCACGGAAGCGGCCGCTTTTTCGCATCGTTTTGAATTTTCTTTCACCGTTACCGTTCCGCGAATAACGACATGCCCGTCGGAGGCTTCAATCTCCAGGAGATCCACCGGGATTCTGTCGACGTAAAGGATTCGATTCCTCACTTTTTGGGCCGTAAGCCTATCGTTCAGAACTCGGGTATTGTGGTCTTTACATGCGGGAGACGCTTTGTAGGCTTGGAGAATTATTTCCGCCGCGGCTTCTATCGTAAGATTGTCCGTACAGAGCGTCAGGTCGTAGCTGGCAGGATCGGCCCATTGTCCGCCAAAAAAGAAACGGCTGAAACCGCTGCGGTCATGATCCGATTTTCTGCAGTATCGTTCGGCGGTTTTCCAATCACAGTTGAGAATCTCGGTAAGACGGGAGACTCTGATGCCATGGCTTGCGATAAGTCTGACGCGGAATGTTGATGGAATGCCCTGGAAAATAAATTGTCCGCCCCGTCCCAAAATAACGGAATTCGTCATCGCCGCCGATTGGAGCATCGATGTCCGAAGCCGGTCGAGATAGACATCTTTGCCGGTTGTAAAATTTTCCCAGAAGGACGGAGAATGTTCGTCAAACCGTTCCAATGGAATATCCGGAAAACTTTTATCGTCGACCGCCTTCTCCATGGCGGCTCTGTCCAGAAAGGAGTACCCGACTTTTTCGGCCAAGAGGCGGGCGGTCTCGTCACCGAGGCTTCCCGTCTCGCGAGAAACGGTAATATTACTCATCGCTGCCTCCTCTTCCCTTTTCGGAAAAGTCTACCTACTATCAATAATAGTATTTCGGTTTGATGAAAGCCATGATGGAATATTGAAAAAAGGCGGGAAAAACAATGAGTGGAGATAAAAAACAATACTGCAAAGTCAGACGGTGCGCCTTTCCCATTAATATCGACAACGGCGCGAAAAAAGCGGTTTTGTGTATTCATGGTTTTACGGGATATCCCGGAGAAATGGCATATCCGGTGAGCAGGCTTGCGGAGAACGGATGGGATATTAGAACGCCGAGACTTATCGGACACGGTACGTGCGGATCGGACTTCAGCGCGGCGAGAGTCGATGACTGGACGCGGCAGCTGAAAGATATATGGCTTGATTTAAAATCCCGTTACGAGGTGGTCGCGGTGCTTGGGCATTCTCTGGGAGGTTTGCTGGCGCTTTATCTCGCGGAAGAATATCCGGTGGACATTCTGGCCCTCTTGGCACCCGCGATCGGAGTCAGAAGCAAATGGCAAGGGCTTCTCAGGCCCTTCTCCTGGTTTAAGGAAAGAATAAAAATCCCGTGGAAAGCGGATCCCGAATACACGTTTTTTGATGAGAGGGATGAAGGCGACGATGAATTCCTCGGCGGCGAATACTGGTGTTGGGCGTGGATTCGGAAACTGGCGCAACTGCTTGTTTTTCAAAGGCAAGTGGAACGAAAACTCTCCTTGATTTCGTGTCCGGTTCTCGACATTACGGCTGAGAATGATGAGGTTGTAGGCCAAGGAAGCCTCGAAGTTTTAAAGGACGGTTTGAGCGTGGAGTTTAAGAGCCTTGAACTGAAAGGCTGCCGGCACTTTATTCCCTACGATCCGAATCCGGGAAGCAAAGAAGAAGCGATGGACGCCGTATTGGAGTGGTTCTCACGGTTCTGAGAAAAATGATGCTTGGAACCTCCTGATAAGAAAGCAAGCTTTCAGAGCGGATTCAACAAGGTTGAATCGGGAGAACAGCGGCTGTTTTTACGGCATGAGATTGGACGTTTTAACTCCGTGTAATCCGTAAGTCTTCGGCTCTTCGCTCCATTTCTTTTTTTAGAGCATCCCTATCGGGCCCGAGTGTTTTCGCGATAACCAGGAACAGAAGGCCGCAGGGAATCCACCAAAGGGTGGCGAAATTGAGTGTGAATATCGTTGAAGAGACCGCCATCATCAAACCTCCGATGGCCGGACCGAATCCCTGACCGAGGTTGTCGGTAATATTAAACACAGCGAAGACACTTCCGCGGCGTTCGGGAGGATTGACATTCATCAGAATGGCTTTGACATTCGCCGAGGCCGTTGATACCAATAAACCGGCAACGAATGAAAGGGTATAGTAGACGGCAATACTCGTAATTTGCGCATTAATGGCGATAAATACGGGAACGGCGCCGGCGACAATACCGATTCCGACCATGATCGGCAGATAGGCGGGCTTCTTTGCGTATAAACGTTCTCCCCAAACGGCGAATAAAACGGAACCGAGAGTGGTCCCCGCACCCATAAGGGTAAAGACCATCGTGGCCGTTTCTTTCGGCAGAGCCCTTTCGGTTTCCAGGAAGAAGATAAGCCAGTAACCGAGGACTCCCCAGGGAATGGTTCCCGGAATGCCCTGCAGGAATGTCCAGATATTTGTTTTCGTGGTGAAGATTCTCTTGAAATCCGTCCAGGTAATCCGGGGATTGTAATCTTCCATTTCGCTGAGTTCGACCTCCGCGCGGCCTCTTCGCGGTTCTTCGGCAATGATTGCAAAGAGGATGATAAGAGGAAAGTTCGGCGCCGCCGCCAAAATGAAGGGCAGCCTCCAGCCGGCAATGGGTGTGATGAATCCGGCAAGGGCGGGACCGCCGATCATGCCGACGGCCCAAGCAACACCCATAAACGCGGATGCGGTGGCCCGGTGTTCTTCGGAAAAATAGTCGCCTATCAGGCTGAATGTCAGCGGATAGATTCCTCCCACGCCTATCCCTGTGAGAATCCGGAGGAAAATGAACGATGCCGCATTGGGCGTGAACGCTTCAAGCCCCGAAAGAAAACAGGGGATTTCTCCTACCGCGACAACGATGATAAGGAGGAGTTTGCGGGAAATCCTGTCGGTAAACCACCCGAATCCAATGCTTATGAACGCACCGACCAAAGTAAACGCCGATCCGATGAAGCCGAGCATCTTCTGGTCGAAACCGTATTCCGCGCTGAGTTCCGGAAGAATCGCGGACATAATCCTCTGATCGGCGAACAGGAAAACCGACATGAGTACGAGCAAAACCAGGGTAATCTTATCTTTGGATGACATCTTGTTCATAAAGGCACTATAGCATGAGACAGGTATGTCGAATATTATATTTATTCCGGAACCATATCTGGTGTGACAATTGCCCGACACGGCTCAATCGTAATCCTAACTTCTAAAACTCTTCGGCACTCGCCGAATCGGAAGGTGAGGGCCGAAGCGGCCTCGAAACTCTTTCGGTAAAACTGAAAGCTGGTGCTGCCCTATCCTCACTATCCTCTGTTTTTCCGAGTGCGATTCGGGCTAAGCTGGAGCAATGGAAGACGTTTCATCGCCTGTTTCGCCGATAACGGACCATATCGCTTCCGTCATGAAACGCATCTTCGGATTTGACAGGTTCAGACCCCATCAGAAGTCTATCATCGAGGCTTCTCTTTCCGGTCGCGATGTCTTTGCAGCACTGCCCACCGGTGGCGGGAAAAGCCTCTGTTATCAGCTTCCTGCGCTGATTCGCGATGGTTTGACTGTGGTGGTGAGTCCGTTGATTGCACTGATGAAAGACCAAGTGGACGCTGTACGAGCCGCTGGAGTGGAAGCCGGCTGTCTTAATAGCGCGATGCATCCTGATGAAAGGAATGCCGTGCACCGTTCCCTGAACGAAGGGCACATGAAGATTCTCTACATCGCGCCGGAGCGGCTGGCCGTCGAAGGAAGTTACGAACGGCTCGCCGATTGGGGCTGCTGCGCCGTCGCGGTAGACGAAGCTCACTGTATCAGTGAATGGGGCCATGAATTCCGTCCCGATTACCGCCAGCTGGCCCGTATACGGTCACGATTCCCGAATATTCCGCTTATCGCTCTCACGGCCACGGCGACTCGCCGCGTTCAAGACGATATTATCGCCCAGCTCGGCCTCTTTGATCCGTATGTCGTCCGCGCCGGATTCGACCGACCGGAAATCTTCTACCGTGTGGAACCCAAACGGGACGCTCTGAGGCGCATCGCCGATTTCTCTCTGGCTCGGTCCGGCCGATCCGGAATCGTCTACAGGGCCACACGCGCAGATGTGGAAAAGACCGCCGCTTATCTTTGCAGCCGAGGCGTGCAAGCCGTGCCTTACCACGCCGGCCTTCCTGACGAAATTAGGCGGAAGAACCAGGAAGACTTCAAAAACGACCGTATCCCGGTAATCGTCGCCACCGTTGCTTTCGGTATGGGCATCGATAAACCGGATATCCGCTTCGTGGTTCACGGCGATTTGCCCAAGAGCCTCGAAGCTTATTATCAGGAAACCGGCCGAGCGGGCCGCGACGGAGATGATGCGGAAGTGCTCCTGCTCTGGAGTGCCGGCGACATGGCCAAATCGCAATTTTACATCGAGAAGCTAAGCGATTCCTCCGAGCGCGAAAGGGCCGCCGCATCGTTGCGGAAGATGCTCCTTTTTGCCCGTACTTTCGCCTGCCGCCGCAAGGTCTTGCTGGGCCACTTCGATGAAGAGCACCCCGGAAACTGTGGAGGCTGCGATGTCTGCGGCGGCGAAGTGGAATCGGTGGACGCAACCGAAGACGCCAGGAAACTGCTTTCGGCTTCGGCCCGCACCGATCAGCGATATGGCTCCCACTATTTGGTGGATATCGTTCTCGGTACGCTTACGGATAAGATTCGTGAGCGCGGCCACGATTCTTTGCCTACGTTCGGCGTTGGATCAAAGGAAAAGAGAACGTACTGGCTGGGCATCGCCGACGACTTGGAAGCCGGCGGATTCGTTTATCGGGACGAGGCACGCTACAAGGCACTGGTAATAACCGAAGAAGGCCGGAACTTGCTTTTCGGGAAGACGGAATTCCGGACGGTACGCCGGGTGGACGGCCGGAGGGAGAGCCTCCATGCTGGAAGTCTCCGCTTCGCGAAAAAAGGCACCTCCGAGGGAGAGAAAATCGAACTCGAAGGTGCCGACCTGGAACTTTTCGAAAAGCTCCGGGAACTCAGGGCCGCACTGGCCCGTGAAATCGGTAAGCCTCCCTATGTTGTTTTTTCGGACAAGACACTCCGCGCCCTTGCCGTAATGAGGCCCGAGACCGGAGGCGAAATGCTGGATTGCCCCGGTGTAGGCGAGAAGAAATTGGCCACTTGGGGCGATGCCTTTCTGGCCGAAATCCGTATGTTCGGAAACTAAAAGGCGGCTCGGCACCGGCGGGACATATTTCTTTCATACCTAAAATCAACCTGAAATACCCAGAGGATGCCGAAATCCCGGACCTATTGCTAAGAACATCTCTTGTCTCCACGAAATTCGTGGATGTACACGGAAATAGTTTTTTCTATTTTCCGTGATGCCCAGCACTTAAGCCTTGATGGCTCCGGCGGACATACCGCTGATAATTTTTCTGTTGAAAAAAATGAACAGAAGGAGTGGAGGGATGGTGATGATGAAAACATCGGAAAAGAGCAAATTCCAAGAACTGAAATATTTGCTCATGAAGTTGTACAGCGTGAGCTGTATCGTGACGTTTTTCGATCCAGGGAAGAAATATAGAGGATTTACAAAGTCATTGAAGATATTCACCGACGAGAGGACGATAATGGTGGCTGTTGTCGGCTTGAGCAGAGGAAAAATGATTTGCGAATAGAGGCGGAAAGGGCTGCATCCGTCTACCATGGCCGCCTCATCAATTTCTTTGGGAATAGTAGCCATGAAGCCTTTATACAAGAGCATGGCAAAAGACATCCCCAGAGCCGCCTCGATCATGACCATGCTGAACATGGTCTTGAAGATACCGAGGTACATCAGAAGCCAGATGGTGGGAACGATGGCAGGTGGGATGATAAGTCCGGTGAGAATCATGAAGTTAATGAAAGGCGTCGCTTTGTCCGATCGTCGCTGTGCGACGTACCCGGCCATGGAGCAGCAGAATACCAGAATGATTATAGAGAACGCAGTGAGGGTAATGCTGTTCTTGAATGCTGTGAGAACGATGCCTTTGTCGGCGGTTAGCACTTCTCTGATATTTTGGAAAAGTTGAAAGTTCTCAGGGAGCGATATGCTTCTTAGAGAAGCTTCCTTCCGGCTTTTCGATGCCATATTTATAACAAAATAGAAAGGGACTCCGAAAATTATGATTGCGGCGAGAACGCCTGCGATTTCACTGATGAGTCGTCGGGGTTTCTGAATCATAGGTCAATCTCACGGGCACTAAGGAACCGGTACACCGGGAAGGCGATTAGCGAAACCATGATGAAGAGGAATACGTTCCCGGCCGTGGACAGGCCGTAGAAGCCGCTGCTGTACTGTTTATAAATAATAGAAGAGAGCAGGTCTGTTGTGAATCCTGGCCCACCTTTGGTCATCGACCAGATAAGGTCGAAGGTACGGAGGCCGCCGATGAGAGCCAGGATAATGACCGAGTCCATCGCCGGCCGAACTAAGGGCAGCGTCATATACCGGAACCGGTTAAACCGGTTCCCTCCGTCTATAGCCAAGGCTTCGTAATACTGCTCGGGTATTGATGAAATACCCGCAATGAAGATGACAGTGGCCACCCCGACGCCTTTCCAGACATCGACACCGATTACGGAAAGCAGGGCAATCTTTGTGTTACCAAGCCAGTCAGGGCCGTTAATGCCGATGAGAGCCAGGGCGTGATTAAGGACGCCTTTCGACGGATGCAGCAGGCTGTTGAAGGTAATGCCTACTGCAATGGTGCTGATGAGATTCGGGAAGAAAACGACGGCCCTCAGGAAGTTTTTAGTTCGTATCGCCGAGGTGAGGTAAACACCGAGAGCCAGTCCGAAAACCACTTTCAATCCGCATGTGAGAAAGGCGTATACAAAGGTGTTACGGAATCCGATGCTCAGAGAATCCTCGGCGAAGAACATACGAAAGTTCTCCAGGCCAATAAAAGTCCAGTCGGTGAGGGTCCAGCGGGTCAGGCTGAAAAAGAAGGAGCTTAGTGCCGGCAGCAGGAAAAAAACCGAGAAGATAAGTGCCGCCGGCAGCAGGAAGAGATAGCTGTAGTGATTCCTTTGGGTTCTGGTCATTGATAATCTCCGGATGTGGGAGTGGACCGGAGAAATCGGTCCACTCATCATTCATTTAATAGTCTACCAGCCGGGAAGATTGAGCTGCTTGGCCTGCTTCTCGGTATCACGGTCGTATTTCTCGGAGGATTCCAGTGGATCAGCGATTCCTGAGCCCACCTCTACGCAAATCTGCGGGGAGTTGGGTGCTTTGACAGGAGTGATGAACTCCAGGGCTGGAGCGGTCCGGTCCTCTTCAAAATATTGCATCAGATCCAGTATGCCCTGAGGAGTATCGGGAGGAAGTTCAACCCCTTTTACTACGTAAGGTCCATCGGCCTTGTTGGTGGCCGAGTAAATAGCGAGACCTTCGGGAGAAACATAGAAATCTACCCACTGTTTGGCCAGATTGACGTTCTCGCCGTCTTTATAAATATAGATGGAGTTAGGGAGCCAGACGGTGGTTCCGTTGAGTCCAGGGGCGTTATCGGGCTGTGCGAAAAAGCCGACATCATTAACCTGTTCGGGGTAGTTGTTCGACAGGAAGGCGAAAGCGAAGGTGAGCATCGGATAATGGACGCCCTCGCCGGAAGCGATCATACCCAAACCATCATCATAGGTTGTGGCCAGGAAGTCGCTGTTCATAAAGCCTTTTTCGAAGACTTCCTGATATTTCTTAAAAGCCTCCAGGGCTTCGGGGGTTGTGGAATATTTAGCTTGGTTCAGGGTGAACCGTTCGGCAAAGTCAGGAACTTGCTGCTGGACGTAATAAAAATCGGAAAGCAGGAACAGCTGTGAGGTCCAGTCATCCTTATAGGATCCGATGACGGCTGTTTTTCCTGCGTCTTTCACGATTTGACAGTTTTCCATAAACGCATCCCAGGTCGTCGGTACTTCAAGCCCCAGTTCTTTGTAGATACGCTTGTTGTAAAGGATGCCACCGGCAGCCGAAGAACTGGCGGGAATACCGAATATTTTGTTATTGACGGTGACCGTCTGCTTGTATGCCGGAGAGATCTTGTCCATGTAAGCTTCATCGGTCAGATCAAGAAAGTTCCGTTCTGGATTCAACGCCGTCAACAGGGACCCGGAGTTGAAATAAATGAGGTCGGCCATCTCTCCTGTTGCCAGTCGGGTTTTCAGCAGATTCTCTCCTTCCAGACTGCCGGGACGCAGTTCAAATTCGGTCTGGATTCCTGTCTTAGCCTCGAAGGCTTTAGCTACGGCCTGAATTCCGGTTAGTGATGTATCCTTGTCGATGAGGAACGTCAGCACCTGGGGTTGCTCTAATGAACCTTCGGCCTGTTCCCCTTTGCCGGTGGCGAACGCTGTGCCCGCAAGCGCGAAGAAAAGAATGAGCGAAACATACAGAATCTTCTTCATAAATGTCTCCTTGTTTTCGATTTTTATTCAGCATATCCGGTGAATTTACACAGAGATATGGAGAAACCGATACAGGTACCTGGAATAATCAGGCGAGCGATTCTCTGAATTCTCTGGGCGATATACTGTGAGTTGCTTTGAAAACCTTGCTGAAATATGAGGCATCTTCATATCCAACCATCACCGCGATTTCTTTAAGGGGAATCGCAGGTGATTCTTTCATTAGTTCGATACTTCGCGATATACGGGTGTCCCGGATGAACTCCACAACACTTGTATCCCGGTAACGATGGAACATTCTGTTCAGGTAGGATTGGGAAATCCCGAAGGTTCGACACAGATGGGGTATCGATATTTCATCCGCCAGGTGGCATTCAATGTACTTCGTGATACGTTCCACTAACTCCCGGCTTCCGATTGCCGTCGGCATTATATTGGAGGACTCGCCGATTCCTTCCAAGATTTCGTCGAATCGCTCAGCCAGATCGCTATAATTCACACACTCCATAAACGCTTCATCCATGAGCTGTTCCATATCAAACGCCGCATTTCGGCCGAGCGGGCAGTACTGCAGAAGATGTCCCAGGACGTTTTTCAAGCCTATGTATGCCGAGGCCAGGGGCATCCTGGTTTCTGTCCAATCCAAAATCACCGGACGGATTTCCCGACGGACCGAATTGATTCCCCTGTTCATGAGGAAACCGTCTATTTTTCGGAAGAATGTCGAGTCCAGTGAATCCGGAAATCCTGTACTCTTCTCAGCCGGGGAATCGTCATACAGAATGCGGCTGACACCGGGAACGGTACGTTCCCAGAGGAGTTTCTGAAGGCCGGCCAAGCATGAAAGGACTTCCTCCCTGTCGAAATTCACTGATAGTGCAGCTGTGTAGTAGCGGCATTCCGGAACTCCGTTTCCGAATGCATCAACGATGGCCTTGAAGCGACTGTAGTGGATGGTTCCGGCACCGGCAATCACATACCATTCGCTTCCGTCTCTGCCGGGAATGAGCCAAATGTTATCTTTCTCTTCATCGTTGAGATTCTTTACTAATGCTTCTGTGACATCTTTGCCGACGCTGCCTACAGTGAAGGAAGAGAATCTGGAATGAAGTCCGTTTTTACGGACGACGGCCATCATGAGGCGTTCCGCTAGCAGGCCTCGTGGGACATTCCTTCCATTAAGCCGTCTGGAAAGATTCCTGCCGATTTCCGTATGCGCTTTATCAGTCAGTCTTTCCATTAGCTGGTCCAGGAGCGAATTCAGAGCAGGAATGCTGATTGGTTTGAGCAGATAGTCCATCACTTCCGAACGAATGGCATTCTTGGCATATTCGAAATCCTGGTATCCGCTGATGATGACCGAGACAATTTCAGGGAACTCCTCTTTCACCTTTCCGATAAGCTCAATGCCGTCCATTCTCGGCATTCGGATATCGCTTATCAGGACATCCGGGCCGAGTTCCTTCACCATATCAAAGGCCTGTACACCATCTTCTGCAACACCGATGACCCGGAATCCAGGGTTTTTCTTTCCGATGATGGATACCAAATGACGTTGTGCCGCAGGTTCGTCTTCGGCGATCAGAATGGAGAAGGTCAACAGGAAAATCCTTTCGCCGGCATTTTGCCGTGTATTGTGATTCGGGTTCCGCCTTCGGGAGGGCTTTCAATATTCATTTGAAAATTCTCACCGAAGAAGAGAAAGAGACGGACATAGGTGTTTGTGAGGCCCAATCCGCCCAGGCTCATCTCTACTCCGGCTTCGGAGGACTCCAGAGCATCAATGATTTTTTCCAGACGGGTGCGGATGGCTGCGATTTCCTCCTGAGAGATGCCCTTCCCGTTGTCGCCTATTGTCAGAAGCCATTCATTTCCGGTTCGGTCTGCCTGCCCCGATACATCAATTTGTATTTTCTGAACACCTTCTTTAAAATTATGATTAATTGCGTTTTCGATAAGTGGCTGGAGTACCATCTTCGGAATTTTCATTTCCGCAATTTTTTTGTCATATCGACATTCATAGGTAAGTTTGTGTTCGTATCGTTCCTTGAGTAAGGAGAGATAGTTGCGGGCATGAGCGAATTCCTGCCTAACCGATGCTTCCCGCTCTACTGTGGAAGTGGAGTATCTGAGCATCGAAGCAATACGGTCGCATATATCGCAGATATCTTCGTTTCCCGATTCTAATCCCATGCTCGATATGACATTCAAAAGGTTGTACAGAAAGTGGGGGTTTACCTGGGCCTGTAAGGCGTCAAGGTTGGCCTGGATCTGTAATGACTGTGAGGTCATCTCTCTCTCCTTAATGCCTCATTGAGCCGATTCTGGAGGTGGGTCAGAGCGAAATCAAGGGCTTCGATTTCATCATGGGGACTCTCCAGGTTCGCTGAAGACGGAGATGATCCCAGTTCGATGCGGTCGACGTGATTTTTGAGCTGCCGAATCGGATGTGTGAGTTGCAGAGTGAAGAAACGAACAGCCAGGAGTGATACTGCCAGAACCGCCATTGATACGGTGAAGAATATCCAAATGGTATTCGCCGTGGACGAGAGTCCATTCCATCGATCTCGGGAGAGTTCAATACGAATACCCGTATATTGTGAGACGATGGATGTTCTGTAAGGCTCGCGGAATATGATCCGGCGAGCGTTCGAGCTTGTTTCCGCGGATTTATAGAGAGTATCTCCATCAGGAGTTGTAACGATTGTATGTATTTCAAGTTCATCAGATGCGTCGAACATCCTTTCGATGACCGAATAGGAGTTCTGTATCTCGATGTAACCTGTTGTGTTACCTTCCTGGAAATCCACAACGGCCCGAATGATGCCGAAGACGTCAGTATTGTTTTTCGTGTCCCACGGATCCTGATATTTCGGCATGAAATACATCCGTCCGCTTAGTTCCCGGCACCTCTCGAGTCTCGGATTGTCGCTTACCCATTTCTTTACATCAGATTTCACTGGGTAGGAGAGAAAGTTGTTGCTGTAGAAATCCAACGCCGGTGTATAGACGGCGACTCTGTAGAAGTCTCGAATCAGGGAATATCGGTATATGGACCCTTCGATGTATTTAAGTGCGTTAAGAATGTCCGGCTTGTATTGTTCGTCCTCTCTGTCGAAATAGGCCAGAGTTGTCATTGACGGAATAAACTCCGCTAGGGACAGGGTGTCAGTTGTCGCATAATCCATCGTCGTAAGGACGGTATCGAGCTGATCGGACATCCTTTCAACCCTGTATCGAAGATCTTCGAAGACTCGTTTGTCCGTCTCTGATATCCGTATAACGAAATACACGGCGCTAAACGAAGCGGTGAGTATGGCGATAAACAGCGAATATGTCAGTAGCAGGCGGGTTTGAAAACCGGCTTGCTTCATGATAAACCTCCGAGATACTGCCGATTATACGCTGATACCCCCAGTTCGTATGATCGTTTTTCGCTCATACCGTCCTGAACCCAGTATTTCCGCATCCCTCTGTCCCGGCAGGAAGAGCCTTGCACTTGTATTACATGGCACTTCTACAATCACCGTCATCTCATCACCAACGAGTTTCCAGATTATCTCGGCCAGACCATAGGGAGTTTCCCGTCGCATTGAAGCGGATGTGATTCCTCCGCCGGGCCGCGGCCGAAAATCAATGATTTTGTACCCGGGACCATTCTCTGCAGCTTCCAGACCCGCCATGGTTGTGTACAACCAGTAACCCACCGAACCATATGCGTAATGGTTGAAAGAATTCATATCGGGACTCCACAGGGAGCCATCCGGTTTCAGTCCGTCCCAGTGTTCCCATATTGTCGTTGCACCCTGTTTTACTTGATAGAGCCAGGACGGGTAGTCCTCCTGAAGAAGCAGCTTATAGGCTTCATCCAGCCGTCCATACCTCGCCAGTACCGTGCAGATATATGGCGTCCCAAGGAATCCAGTCGTAAGGTGTCCATTCTCCTCTCCGATGATTTTTACCAAATCATCGACAGTACGCTGGGCATGTTCCTTTGTAACCAGGTTGAAATGAAGTGCCAGCACATGGGCTGTCTGTGTGCGAACAGCCAGTCTTCCGGAAGGAGTGTAAAACTTCTCCAGGAAAGCTGATCGTATCCGGCGGTATAATGCTCCGTAGTGTTCCGAATCGTCTTCATTACCCAGAAGGGCCGCGGTACGGCTCAGGATATCCGCGGAATTTGCATAGAAGACCGTGGCCGTGTAGTCATTAGGTGTTGCCCCGAAATAGCTGCCTTCTTTTGCATCCAGAGCCACCCAGTCGCCGAAATGGAAACCGGTATCCCATATAACTTCATCCCTGGCCTGTCTACGGATACATTCAACCCATCGCTTCATCATTCCGTAGTTTTCTTCAAGTATGCGTTCGTCACCGTATTGTCGGTAAATAGTCCATGGGCAGATTACTGCGGCATCAGCCCAACCTGTGGCTGAGTGCGCGCCTTCCAGCAGATCGTCGGTTTCCGCGGCATCGAACAGCACGTCAGGAATAACATGGGGAATCCCGCCGTCGGGCTTCTGTTCCGTCCGCATATCCCGAAGCCATTTTGTGAAGAATGAGGCAGTGTTCCGGAGATTGCAAGCAGTACCGATGAACACCTGAGCATCCCCCGTCCATCCCAGCCGTTCGTCTCTCTGGGGGCAGTCGGTTGGGATGTCCAGGAAGTTCCCTTTCATACCCCAGTGGATATTGTGATTCAACTGGTTTATCAGTGGATTGGAGCAAGAGAAGTCCCCAGTCGGCGGCATTTTCGAATGGACGACTTCGGCACGAAAATCCTTCTTTTTCGGCGTCCCCGGATATTTTTCCACCAGAACATAACGGAATCCCTGGAAAGTGAAACAGGGATGGTATTCCTCGATACCGTCACCTTTAAGGATGTATAGGATTTCCTGTTTAGCCGCTCTGAGATTCTCGGTGTACAAATCGCCTTCGGCGGTGAGAATCTCACCATGTTTCAGCATAACTTCTGAACCGGCCGGACCCTCCACTTGGAACCGAACCCACCCGGTAAGATTCTGCCCAAAATCCAAGATTGTCCGCCCCTGGCTGTCTGTCAGCAATTCAACGGGTTCTAGGACTTCATGCACGGCGATCGGAGGGCCATCCTGGGCGCAGACTGTTGACCGGTCCATGTCTAGAAGTACAACAGGTCCCGTCCCTCCGGATTTCGGCGGCATGGACAAATCGGTTTCCCTACGGGCGTCGTAGGTTTCGCCATTATAGATTTCCGTGTAGAGAACCGGAGAAGGAAAAGATTCCCAGGTTTCATCGGTCATGACGGTCTCTTCGGTTTCGTCTTCATAGGCGACATGCATCACCATGCTGAAACCGATTCGGTTTCCATACACGCAGCGTTTGCTCATCCATCCAGCCAGATCACCTTTATACCACCCGGTTCCGATATGAGCGGTGATGATATTACTGCCGATTTGGAGGGAATCGGTGATGTCTATAGTCTGATACAGCAGCCTGGAGTTGTAATTTGTCCAGCCGGGAGCAAGAAGATAGTTCTCATCGATGATTCCGTTTACCGTTACGCTGTAGAGTCCGAGCGCGGTCGCGTAAATCCGTGCAGAAGCTACCGCCCCCCGGATTTCATATGTCTTGGAAAGGTACCATCCTTCCGACCGAGTCGGATCATTTTCGTTTTTCGGAGATATAAATAGTGCCGGCCAGTTTCCATCCGCCATCAATCCGGTTTCAAAGAACGCTTCGGGGCATGCCCCGTTCGTTATGCCGTGATTATCTTCGACTTCAACGGTCCAGTAATACCGTGTTGATGGACACAGGGGCTCACCGTCATATGCGATGAGAACAGACCTGTTACTTTTTATTCGACCGGAGTCCCATACAGTTTTTGAGAAATCCGCATCAGTTGATACCAGGACCCGATATGCTGTCTGTAGGACATTCGTTTCATCACTATTCAGAATCCAGCTAAATCGGGGGGATGGTTCGTCGATACCTATGGGATTTACTCGATGTTCACATGTGAGTCCGTTAAGGTTCAGCATAGGCTTGCTCCTTGTATCGCGGCAGTTAAGATGGGCCACGAAGCCCATAGTATGGTCTCCGACATACAGACGACAGGGAAAAATCCATCCTGTGACTTGGACTTTTCCGGCGAATTCTATTTCATCTTTTATATATATATCGTTCGGATCGGTTTTTATGTGCTCCAGGATTTCTGTTGCCGTTTTCAGGATAACCAGCAGCTCCCTCTTTTCGTCGGGGAGAATCGGAGGCAATGATGGGACTGCACCGATTCTCTTTTCGGTCTTTCGATAACTATTTCCCCGAGTTTGAAATCTTTTTTCCCCGCAGCTGTCTCTGTGGGACTCCAAACCAGCGTGCCCCGTGAGACCACCACCCTAATTAAGTTCGATGTCTCCAAAGAGCATTTTAAATCGTTTTGAACAACGAAGAGGCTTCCTGAATAGAGTATTAAGAATGACCTGGTGGTCGGTGTTTTTCGCCGGATGAGACCGGTACTTCAAGTACCATGCGGACCGCATTGTGCCGAGGAAGGTGTTTAACAGTCACCCGGATTGCCGAAAAAATAGCGAGATCAACCACAGCAAGTTATTTCGAAGAGCACCTCTTAGAAATTAGATGGTACAGTTTTTTAAAAAAGAGCTTTAACCGTCTTTAATCGTCATCCTGCCTTTTCCCCGACCGCCGCACCCCGAACGAACGTGTAGCTTCAACAGCCTGTTAAAACGCAGAAACCGTATACCGCCCGTTGGCCTTCACGGAAGAGCGGCATTATGATGAGTTCATGGAAGAATTCTATGAACTGATGAATACCATCAGAGATTATGCCTGGGGCGACGAAAAACATATCCCTGATTTTATCGGACTGGACTATCCCGAAGGAAAACCGGCCGCGGAGATGTGGATGGGGGCTCATCCGTCCGCTCCGTCACGTCTTTGGGTTGAGAACGGCGGAGAAAAAGGTCTGGATGAACTGATAGAATTTCATCGAAGCGAAGCCTTGGGACCGGCGGTTGAGGCGAAGTACGGAGCTCTCCCTTTCCTTTTTAAGCTTCTCGCGGCGGGAAAATCCCTTTCCATACAAGTTCATCCGGATAAAAAAACGGCGGAGGAAGGGTTCAATCGGGAAGATTCCCGGGGCGTTCCCCGAGACGCACCGAATAGAAATTACCGGGACGATAATCACAAGCCGGAAATTATCATGGCCATCACTCCGTTTACGGCGATGATCGGCTTCCGGGAGCCTGAGGAAATTCTTCGCGACTTTATGCCGCTCGTCTCTACTAAAAAGCTCCCGTCCTTCCTCGATGCACTGGCGCAAGAGGCGGATAACACGAACATACGAATTTCTCCGGAGAAGTCGAACTCGCCTGAAAAGAGCTCCGCCGAGAATGAGCGCCGCCGTGATGATGTTTTCGGCAATGAAATCGGCGCGTCTCAGGGATTGAAAAACTTCCTGAAAGGGTTACTGACCCTGCATGCCGATGAAAAAGAAACGTTGATTCAAGCGGCATTGGCGTTATTGGGGGATGAAGGCGCCGAAGGCCACGAGATTTCCGCCGAATGGGGGAACACCGCCGGTGAACTCCGCGCCGCTTCCAAAAACCTGTCCGCCGCAGGCTCCGCCGGTACCTTTGCGGTTTCTCGGCAATTCCCCGAACAGCCCCCTTCCGCCGCGGCGAACAAATCCGAAGATTCTTCATGTCCCTGGGACGGCCTTCGCCGCAAATGGATTTCGAGGCTCATCCGTCAATTTCCGGGCGACATCGGAGTACTGGCGCCTCTTTTTTTAAATGTCGTGGAAATCGCTCCGGGTGAAGCCCTCTATCAGCCGGCTCGGATGCTCCATGCGTATCTGGACGGATTCGGTTTGGAACTCATGGCCAACTCGGATAATGTCCTCAGAGGCGGTCTGACGGTAAAAAACATCGATGTTTCCGAACTGATTTCGATTCTGGACTTCAATCCTTCCGTTCCGGAAATCCTGCCCAAACCTTCTTGCAAAGAGGGAGAAATCGCATGCTATTCCACACCGGCGGAGGAATTCGAACTGTGTTTGGCCGAAGTGGGACGTGAAGGAAAGCATGTCGTTCTGGAAAAACACAAAGGCCCGGCCGTCCTTCTGGTTATGGAAGGCGATATCGTCCTTTCGGGCGGCGGCAGAAAGCTGGCGCTCAAGCAGGGCGGCAGTGTTTTTATTCCGTGGAGTTCTTCCGAACTGACCGTGGAAGGCCGGGGAAAAATCGCGCTCGCTTCGGTCCCCGGAATCGGGCAATGACCTTCTGGGTTGACGGCGACTCCTGTCCGCGGCCGGCCATGGAGATTCTCCTGAAATACGCTCGAAAAGAGAATCTTACCATCGTTGTCGCCGCCGACAGAATCCTCGCGGGCGTGAAAGAAGCCGGAGCCCAGATGCGTTTAATCGAGAGCGGCTCCGATTCGGTCGACGACTGTATCGCCGCGGAGGCCGCCCCGGGCGATTTGGCTCTTACCCGAGATTTCGGACTGGCTCTGCGGCTGATGCAAAAAGGCGTGAATGTTTTGAACGATAAAGGGAAGAAGTGGGAATTAAAGGAACTTCGCTCCCGTGCCCGGGACGCCGAGATTATGCGGGCCATGCGCGGCGGCGGAATGGTAAAGAAGCAGCCGCGTTCCTACGCAAAAAGCGATGCCGAAGCATTCGCCGCTTCCCTGAAACTCTTGCTGGATATCGGCTGATCCGGGAAGCCGTGCCGCCGATGCTTCTCTCGTTTCGGCGGCCGCGTATTCTTCGCGAAGGGATTCGCACCGGGAAAAGACGCGAATCAGCGTAATCGGAACCCTTCTGTGTTTAAGGTTCTTCGGCCGTTTCGGAGGATTCTCTCAGCACCGCCGTTAACGATCCGCTTCCTCTGCAGTCCTGGAAGGGTTCCCAAACGAAAATTCCTCCCAGTTCTTTTTCCTGAGCCCATTGGACTTTTTTCCCGATCGTATCGGGCCCGTTGAACGCATATCCCCCGGCTTCGTCTTGCGACGGTTCGGGCGAGAATCCTTCGGAAATATCGGCGTAGCTTTTCGTGTCCGTCCAGTAATTCGGGGAGTCGGTTCTGTAGTCGCGGCCGTAAAAAGGAAGACCCAGGATGAGTTTTTCCGGCGGAATCCCCGTTCGGGCCAAAAGGATTTCGGCATCCGCGAGCGCCGATTCGTATGTCGCGTGTTTGCCCCCGCCGTTGTAGGCCATCAGATGCACTTCATCAACGGCGTCAAAAAAGCTTTTATCGGGAAGCCTCCATCGGCTCACCGCAGCCGAAAGGGCCGTTTCAGCGGGAAGGGCGGCGCGAAGATCCGCAGCAAATTCTTCAATCGTTTCCATCTCGGCACTTGTGGGCGAAGAGACGAATTCCCAGTCAAGATCGAATCCGTCCAATTCATAAAGTGCGCAAACGGATGCTATTTTCCCGACGAATGCCTCTCTGGCGTCTTTTTCGGAAACAAGCGGCATGAAATCGGCGGAGTTTCCGATAAGAGAAAGAAAAATCCTGACTTTTCCGTTCCCGACGACACTTTTGAGAAAGCTGACATGTCTTGGATCGGGAGAAGTTCCTTCAAGAAACGCCGCATCCAGAGGAATATGAAGATAAAGGGATTCAAAAGCGCTTCCCAGCCGGCGGCTCCAGGAAGCCTCGCTCCAATGTTCGGCTCCGGAGCATTGAAGTTTGTCGGCAAGAAGACGTCCGTCCCAGGGCTGAGGAGACGGATTCCAGGATGGGCGGCCGAGGCTATTTTCGGCACCGCTCGTGATATCGAGCCGGTAATAGGGAACATAGGCCCCCGACTCAAAAGCGAAAACCACGGAAGCGGACATGAAAAAAAGAAAGAAAATAAAAGTACGCTGCATCGGCTCCATAATGTCCGCTGGAGCGCTTCGGGTCAACTGATTACCGCTTGCTCCATCCTTGATGTTTTTCTCAATCCGCGTCGAAAAAATTGAGAAATTTGTCCCAAATTATAACTTGGGAAGAATTTTTTTCTGAACAGCCATACATTTTCTCAAACTTGAAAAGAAGAGGAGAACCATCATGAAAAATCATCCGGCATTTTCAACGGGCCTGTTTCTTATTTTAGGAGTCTTGACGATTATCGGCTGCAGCAGTCCTAACAATGGCGGTGGAACAACCTACAGCGCCGGAGATTCGGTATCCTACACCGGAGGTTCGGCAAGCTACACGATGAACTATGTGCCTTCCGGGTCTTTCACCATGGCCGAAGATATGAATAATTCTGATATCGTGCCGCATTCGGTAACTCTGACAAAGAGTTTCTGGATGGGAGAAACGGAAGTTACCCAATCCGTATGGGAAGCGGTTATGACGGACTGGCCGTCAACTGCTCCGAGAAGCGGTTACGGTGCAGGTGATGATTATCCCGCCTACTTTGTGAACTGGTTCGATGCGGTTGAGTTCTGTAACGCCTTGACAATTGCCGCAGAAGGCGGCAGTTCGAATTGTGTCTATTATTCGGACGACAGTTATACAACTCTTTATACTTCAAGCAACGCCGACAATGAAGAGGTTGCTTATGCCGATTTCAGTAAAACAGGCTTCCGTCTTCCCACGGAAGCCGAATGGGAATACGCGGCCCGCTGGATAGACGGCACAGACTGGAACGGCGGTGATCATGTCAGCGGCGATACAAGTGCGTCGTCTGGCGACTCGGAAGTGCTCGGTAATTATGCCTGGTATAGCGGTATTGCCAGCAGCCTCAGCCATGTTGTGGGAACAGCCGGGAACAGTGGAGGAGAGGCTTGCACCGGCAATGCCAATGCGCTTGGACTCTATGATATGAGCGGCAACGTCAACGAATGGTGTTACGACCGGTACGAGGCTTTTTCGGATGCTTCGGAAACCGATCCGAGTGGACCTGAAAGCGGCGAAAACCGTGTAATGCGTGGCGGCCATTACAACACCGTGGCAGCATATACGGTATGTGCCAGACGGTTTAACGTTTCTCCCGAGAATCGCTCTGCCTACTATGGCTTTCGCCTTTGCAGAACGGCGGACTAATTCGTTCTTGTAGACCTAAGAATCTTTGCTTCTAAGCTCGGTTCACCGGAAACAGCCTGTTTCCGGTGTTCTCACCGATGGGGAAGATGGCGCGGCTTTTATCATTGATGATGATTATCCGCGCGGACATCGGAGATGCGTAATCCCTTAAAGGCCATCTTACGTTCCGTCCTTTTTGAATCTCATGGGAGGGATTCCCGTTTCTTTTATGAAGGACCGGTAAAAAGAAGATGTGGAATTGAAACCGACATGATAGGCAATCTCCGAAATATTTTTATCATTGCTCCCCAGAAGCATGGATTTGGCCTCTTCTATCCGGAAGAAATTGATATAGGAATTAAAATTCTTGCGAATATCATTGTTCAGGATATGGGAGAGTTCATGGGGAGTGAGAGAGAGCCGCCTGCTCAGGGAATTGAGGGTAAGATCCGGCTGTCTGTAAAATTTAAAGTCTCTCATTAATTGGTCAAGGTTCATGCTTTTTGGATTAACGGTCCGACGTAACATGTCGGCTTTGCTTTTTCTTATCAGCCTGGTTTCTTTTATCACCTTTATTGTGTAGTCCGGATATCGAAAGGAGAAGAAAATAAAGCCCATGGGAAGGATGGATAGAACAATCAAGCTTAATTGCTGCAAAACCCGATTCCCGACTAAGCCCGCTATCATCAGTAATGATGATGAGAGACTGAAAAAAATCAAAAAGAAGATTATCGACTTCGTTTCTTTGGTAATCTTTCGCTTTTTCAGGATGGAAATCGTCTTGCAGGCCGCCGCAAGAAAATAGACTGCAATGGAGAAATCCGCGATGGTGTTGATAACGAAGACGAGAGTGTTCGACGAATAGTCGGGCAAGAGCGGGTATGAATCTTCATAGAGACTTCTTATGGAATCATTAAAAATATTCAGACTTATGATTGTTGCCAGAGAGGCAAGGAAGGGCAATCCATGGAGGATAACGGACTTGAACGGAATCTCTCCATCACCCATGAGAGCGGAAAAGTAAAGATACAGACTCGGTCCGATAAGAAAGGCGGCGGCTATTTCGGTATTCAACAGTAAAGGAACCGTCCTTAAGAGGCCGATGCTGTAACCCCAGAAATAGAGCATATTGTAGCCGCCGGCCCAAAACAAAAAGGCCAGGAAATAGTTGATCTGAAGTTTTTTCTTGAATATCAGCTGCTGTACTCCGATAAACGCGAACATCACAAAAATCATGAAGTACAGGTACTGATGTATTGTTTGATTCAACATTATTCAATAACCCGCATTATACTCCGGAGTTAAGGGACGCAAAAAGAATTATGTACGGTTTTTTACTTCCCCCGGAATCGTTAGAATATGATTATTCCGGAACCCAGAGCCGCAGCCGAGGCCGCCGACACGGAATAAGCACGAATAGTATAATATTCATCGAGGTACGCTGGATGCAGATTATAGGAACGGCGAAATGCCGGGATACAAAGAAATGCCGCTTATGGTTCGATCAGCGCGGAATCACCTATCATTTTGTCGATTTGGCCAAGCGTACTTTGAGCACGGGCGAATTGAAGGCCATAGCCGCAAAAACGGCATGGGACGATTTGATCGACAAAGAGGGGAAGGCCTGGGCCGAAAAGCAGCTTGAATGGAAAGAATATGATGCCTTCGAAGAGTTGGAGGAAGATATTCGCCTGTTGAAGACTCCTGTGGTTCGCGAAGGGAAAGAAGTCGTCATCGGATATAATCCGGAAGCCTGGAGCGTAATAGCCGGGAAGAGGTAATTTCATAATTCATGAAATTGCTTCAATCCGATGGAGGAAACCCTTCCGGATTCGTTTTTGAAGGACTTTGATTTAAAAATCGCTGATTTTTTGAATCGCCTCGGGAAGATAACAAAGTTGGGATAAAACGGTCATGCTGCGGCCGACTGGAGATTAAGGAGAGGAAGGATGAGCGAGAGAGCTCAAAGATTTTACGCGGGATTCGCGTCGGTTTGGGAAAACCTGGAATCTGCCGGGGATGAGCCGTCAAAAGCCGCAAAAGCTTTTTTGAACGCCCTTGCGGGAACAGGTGATGATCAAAACCTTCCCTCTCCGTTTCAGCATGCCGTCTCGGCGGTTCATGCCGAGTTTGACGCGGCTCTTGCATCGGACCGGAAAGCGGCGTTCGAAGCCCTGGAATCGGCGCTGAAAAAGGGGTTCGAACCGACTCAAAACGGCGTAAAAACACTATGGAGAGTGTTTTTTCCGGAAGCTCTGCATTTAAATGAAAATCCGGATGTCCAAATACCTCTCTTGAGGGCCGAACGAACAGTCGATCTCCGCGACCTCTGTGAAGATTCGATTGAGGATGCCGCCGCCGAGATTGTCTTTACATCCAATGTTCTTCTCTCCCCGCCTGCGGCGAACGGCAAAGAAGCGCAAGACGAGCGGGAAAATCCGCCGGCCCAAGGCGGTGAATCGATCGAGACACAAAGTTTTGCCGACAAGAATAGCTCGGAGATAATCAGGGGCGCGGCCGATGCCTCTCGTGAAAAGCAGCTTTACTGGTACGATCACCCGATTCCCATTGGTACGGACATTCGATCCGATGAAGCCGTGTACGGACTTAAAGGGCTTTCCGAGGCCTTCGCGTATGAGAAACTACGCGCCGCGACTCCTTTCTCCGGCCGAATGACGGTTCTCCTTTCGGTATCCGTAACACACGCGGGACTTCACAAATGGGCCAAACCCTGGCTGAAATCGCAGATGGAACGCCTTGAAGAAAATGAACTTCAGAACCTGGATGTGTTCGCGTTCACCGAGGAGGATACCGACCGAATCATCGAGATTCTCGAACCTTGGCTGGATGAACATGTCGGAAGTGAATCTTTAAAGAAGGCCTTCGGCGTGGACGGAGAGTACGGACGTCACTACACCTTTCTGAAGGCCTTGCCCGCGCTGTACTCCATACTGGCGGATTCGCGGAAAAAGGCGACCTTCAAAATAGACCTCGACCAGGTGTTTCCCCAGGAAGAACTGACGGCGGAAACCGGAAAAAGCGCTTTCGAGCATTTTAAAACACCGCTGTGGGGAGCCGTCGGAACGGATGCCGAGGGACGTTCGGTGGAACTCGGAATGATCGCCGGAGCTTTGGTGAACGAGAAAGACATCGCCGCCGGTCTGTTCACGCCGGATATTCCCTGGCCGTCCGATATCCCCGAAGGCGAGGATTTGCTTTTTTTCAAGCAGCGCCCCATGGCCGTCTCCACCCGGGCCGAACTGATGACGCGATACGGTCATGAAGGTTCTCCGGATGGTCTCGATAAGGCACTGCACCGCATTCATGTAACGGGCGGTACCAATGGTATCCGTTTCGACGCCCTGAGGCGCCATAAACCGTTTACTCCTTCGTTCGTCGGACGCGCCGAAGATCAGGCCTTTATTCTTTCCGTTTTATTCGGCGGCGAAAAATCGGCTCTCCGATACGTTCATGCCTCCGGTCTTTTCATGAGGCACGACAAGGAGGCCTTCGCTTCTTCCGCGATAAAGGCGGGGAAAGCGGGATCTTATGTCGGAGATTTGGTTCGAATTTTCATCTTCAGCAAGTACGCTTCTTTTCTTCCCGGTGGACGTTCTTCCGTAAAGGACATCGTCGATCCGTTTACCGGCTGCTTCATTACGGATTTGCCCGCAACACTGTCTCTTTTAAGACTCGCGTTCCGTCTTCTTACCGCCGACGGCGGAAGCACGGATGAACGTTCGGAGCTTTTGGAATTGGCCGGAAGACGGCTTGGTCCGTGGATTCTTGATGAGAAGAGGAATACCGATTCTCTCAAGGAAACATTCAAAGCCGAGCGGATTGCCTGGGATGCTTATTATCGGGCGCTTGATGTTTTGGAGGATCATCTCGCGAAAGGGCGGGATACGGCACTCAAAGCGTCCGCCGATTTTCGGAATCTTCTCGAAAACTGCCGAATCGCGGGTTGATTCCATGGCACAGGTTCAATGGTTCCCCGGCCATATGGCCAAAACAAAACGGCTCATTCAGGAAAACCTGAAGCGTGTCGATCTCGTTATTGAAGTTCTCGACGCACGCGCTCCTTTATCCAGCGGTAATCCTCTGTTGAGAACAATCATCGAATCCAAGCCGAGAGTGGCGGTTCTGAATAAGGACGATCTTGCCGATGCGGCGGCAACGGCGCTGTGGAGCGACGAATTCCTCAAAGACGGGAAGACTGTTCCGGTCAGGGTATCTGCCTCAACGCGCAAAGGGCTGCATGAGATTTCGAAAGTAAGCCGGGAATTATGCAAAGACGCTGCATGGCTTGCCCGCCGTCCGGTTCGCGCCCTCATCGTCGGAATCCCAAACGTCGGTAAATCCACACTTATCAACGCCCTGGCCGGAAAAAGGAAAGTGGAGGCCGGAGCGACTCCCGGTTTAACGCGCGATTTACGGAGGATTCCCGTGAACAGGGGATTTGAACTCTTTGATACGCCGGGACTCCTTTGGCATAAATTTGAAAATCCCGTTACAGGACTCATTCTGGCCTCCCTCGGGGCCGTTAAGGAAACGATACTTCCGGAAGAGGAAGTCACCGGGAAGTTCCTGGCTTATCTGGCGTACCGATATCCGGATGTTCTCAAAGCGCATTACGGAATGGACGATCTTCCCCAAACCCCGCATGAGCTTGTCGAGGCCGTCGGACGAAAGAGAGGATGTCTGATGGGAGGCGGGAAGATTGACGGCCAAAGGACTTGTCAGATGGTTCTTAAAGACCTGCGCGCGGGACGTTTCGGCGCGGTGAGTCTGGAATGGCCGGACGGACTGGGCTGGTCTTAAGAGGCGTCCTAAGAGCTCCGGCAGTTCCGCCGTCATCAAAAAAGGGAATGAAGGAACTTCTTCGGGCTTAATTCCCGCCGCCGGGCCGGGCGACGACACGCCATTCTCCGTGATCGTCGGGCTCGATAAGAAATACCAGGTATCCGAGGTTTTCGGGAATGAATCCTGAAAATCGTTCATTCCGTCCCATAAACAGCCAGGAGTTTTCTCCCGGTCTCCAGGGTCTTTGTTCGTCGAACCACTCGGGGAAGAGCTGCGCGAAGGTTTCCGCGGGATAGATTTTATAATCGAATCGGCGTTTGTAATCTTCGAGAGACGCGACTCCCGGAATCCCGGTGGGAGGATTCAATCGATATTTGGCTATGGCCGTTCCGTCGTCCAGCGACCTGACCGGGTCGGCTTGCAGGCGATAATAGGAGGGAAGATCTCCCAGCAAACAGGATTCCACGAACGAAAGGGCGAACGTCAAAGCGGCCCGGGGACTTAGATCCGGATCGACCGCATCGAAATCGGCTCTTGAAGAGGGTCCGGAATCATTACGGACGGTGGGCAGAGGCTTCACATAGGCCAATTGAACATTCGGGGCCGAGGGGGAGGCCTGCCGAGCCTTGTTCGGATCGGCAGTATCCCAGGTTTCCAGAACGACGGAATAGAGTTTCCCCGTCAGCGGACGGCGCGGCGGAGCTACGAGACGAACTTCGATCAGTTCCTTCCCGCGTCCGAGTTTTGCCGAGTCTTCCGATTCATACCAATTCGAATAGGATACGGCGCGGGTATCGGTTCCCTCGGACCAAGGATGCGTAAATGTCGGCGCTGATTCGGCGCCGCGGAGCCGGATTTGAACGGTTGCCTGACCTCCGGCGCGTTCGTGCTCGTAAGAGGATTCGAGCCGCCATTTCCGAGTTTCACCGGGCATTAACGAAGGAATGTCCGCCGTATCCCAATCCACCGTACCGATGGGCATCCATCCCCGTTCGCTGCTGAGGAGCAGGGGTGTGGAATCATCGCCGAAGAGAGTCAGGCTGTTTGTCGGACGGGTTTGATCGTCGGCGGATGCGAAGGCTGTCAGGACCGCGATCATCACGGCGGCCGAAAGGTATCGGTTTAAGCTGGGCATGTTCTTTCACCTCATTTCCATCATCGGATGGAAATGGGCGAAACTGAGTTTTCAGACATGACTGACGCCACATATGGCGTCAGTCATGCTTATGCCGTGGCTTCGCTTCCTCGGCTCATCAGGACTTTCCCGGTTCTTACGAGTTCGCTGATGCCGTAAGGAGCCATCATTTTGGAAAATGCGTCGACTTTCGAAGAATTCCCCGTAATCTGAACGGTGATGGTATCGTCGCCGATATCGATGGTCTGTCCTCTGAAGGTATCGGAGATTTGGAGGATTTCCGTTCTTTTATCGGGCGTGCAGTTGACCTTGAAAAGGGCGAGTTCCCGCTGAATAACATCGTCGGCCGCATGGTCGACGGCGTGGATAACGTCCACCAGCCGATTGAGTTGGGTCAGCATGAGATGGAGCGTTTTATCGCTGCCGGTGGCCTCGATGGTCATTCTTGAGAATTCGGGTGTGAGTCCCTGGGAAACGACGAGACTGTCGATGTTGAATCCCCTGCGGGCGAAAACCAAGGCGATTCGGGTCAGCACACCCGGTTTGTTGCTCACATTAAGACTGATCGTATGCTTTTTCGACTGTTCCATCCCTTAATCCTCCTCGACGCTTTTCTTACGGCGCGGCGCTTCTATAATCATCTCGTCGAGTGTCGCCCCGGCGGGAACCATCGGGAATACATTATCATGCCGTTCCACGACCGCTTCGATAAGACAGGGGCCTTTGTTCCAATCCATGGCGGCTTTCAGGGTTTTTCGGACATCGGAGCTTCGCTTCACTCTGAATCCTTTAATCCCGTAAGCGGAGGCCAGTTTGACGAAATCGGGATTTCCCTCAAGATCAACACCGGTCAGACGGTCTTCGAAGAACAAGTGCTGCCATTGACGCACCATGCCGAGATACCTGTTGTTGATAATGAGAACTTTGATGGGAAGGTTGTTCACCGCCGCCGTCGCCAATTCGCAGAGAGTCATCTGGAAGCTGCCGTCGCCGACAATGCTGAAAACCGTTGCTTCGGGTCTGGCAAGCTGAGCGCCGATGGCCGAAGGAAGACCGAAGCCCATGGTTCCGGCACCTCCGGATGTAATCCAGTTGCACCCCTTTGTGGACTTGACGAAGTGGGCGGCCCACATCTGGTGCTGACCCACGTCGGTGGTGGCGATGGCTTCGGTTCCGGCCATGTCCGCGAGTTCCTCGATAATGTGCTGGGCCCGAAGCTTTCCTTCTTTACGGTATTTCAGCGGATAGTCGTGCTTCCAGCGGTCGATTTGTTTGAGCCAGCGGCTTGTATCTCCCGCCTCCAGCATGGGCAGCAGCTTGGTGAGCGAGGCTTTGGCGTCGCCCAGAACGGCGCATTCGACGGGAATGATTTTGCCGATTTCCACCGGATCGATGTCGAAGTGGATTTTTCTGGCATGGGGACAGAATTTCTCCGGTATCCCCGTTATCCGATCGTCCCATCTTCCGCCGATGCAGATAATCAGATCGCTTCCCGAAAGAGCTTTGTTCGCATAGGCGGTGCCGTGCATTCCGGGCATCCCCAGGCAAAGTTCATGGGTATCGGGGAAAGATCCTTTTCCCAGAAGCGTGGTGGTAACAGGAATGGCCATTTTTTCGGCGAGGGCCGTCAGTTCTTCGGCCGCGTTCGAAAGAATAACGCCGTGGCCCGCCATAATGACCGGCCGAGTCGCCCGTTTCATGAGCGCCGCGGCTTCTTCCAGAGACTCTTCACTCGCCGTGGGAATGTCGCCGAATCCGGGAAGATTCCGCTTTTTTTCCACCGAAGGGTCAATCAAAGCGGCCGAAATATCTTTGGGAACGTCGATCAGCACGGGCCCCGGTCTTCCCGATGTGGCGATATGAAGGGCTTCTCTGACGATTCTTCCGGCGTCTTGAGGATCGGTGATCATGTAGGAGTGCTTCACGGCGGGGAAGGACATGCCGAGAATGTCGGCTTCCTGAAAAGCGTCCAGACCGATATTCGGCGTAACGGCTTGTCCCGTAATCACGATGATCGGAACCGAATCCATCATGGCGGTCAGAATCCCGGTGAGTGTGTTCGTGGCGCCCGGGCCCGAAGTAACGCAAACGACTCCCGGCTTACCGCTTGCACGGGCATATCCGTCGGCCATATGCACGGCGCCCTGTTCATGTCTGGTGAGGATGAGGTTCAAGGGGTGATTTGTCAGGGCGTCGTAAATGGGGATTGAATTCCCACCCGGAATGCCGAAGACATGCCGGACACCGTTTTCATAAAGGACATCAAGCATTACTTCGGCCGAGGTTTTCATATTCGCAGGCATGTATTCCTCCAAGTTCCGCAGATAATAGTGTTATAAAACGGGGCGGTCAACAGCGGTGATTGAAATTTGAGCAAAAGATGGTTGGAAAATCAGCTATTTCACTCAAAGTGCGCAAAATATCAAGAAAAAACGGTTCGAGAATCCCGTGAAAGCGGATCAATGATGATTAATATACTTATTAAGGTGCATGAAAACTTCCGGTCCCCTTAACAGGCGACGGCCAATGCGATTATAGTGATTTCCGGAGTATTTAAATGCCTCGCGAAATATATAACGTTAATATCGAAAGCCAGATTCCCCTAATAAGTCCGCGCGAATTGAAAGAGACTCTTCCCGTGGATGACGAACTGACATCATCCATTGTGTTCCATCGTGATGAAGTGTCCCGCATTCTCAGAAACGAAGACGAACGGTTTCTGGTTATCGTCGGTCCGTGTTCCATCCATGATCCCGCCGCGGCACTGGATTACGCCCGCCGGCTGAAGTCCTTAAATGATAAGTTTTCCGATTCCATCAGAATCCTGATGCGCGTGTATTTTGAGAAGCCGCGAACAAGCCTCGGCTGGAGGGGGCTGATCGTCGATCCTCTTCTGGACGGCTCTTACGATATACAAGAGGGACTGCGTGAAGCCAGACGGCTTCTTATCGAAATCGGGAAGCTCGGTCTGCCGATGGGGTCCGAAGTCTTGGATCCCATCATACCTCAGTACATCGCGGATTTGTTCTCGTGGTCCGCCATCGGAGCACGGACGACCGAATCGCAAACGCATCGGGAAATCGCCAGCGGACTCTCCATGCCGGTGGGATTTAAAAACGGCACCGACGGCGATCTGTCCAAGGCCGTGAACGCCATACGCTCCGCTCGGCAGGGACACAGCTTCATCGGTATCGATCAGGAAGGTCAAACCTGTATTTTTAAAACGCGCGGCAATCGAACCGGCCATATCATTTTACGGGGCGGTTCGGGCGGACCCAATTACTATGAAGAGAACATCGAAAAGGCTGAGGAACTCATAGCGGACATCGGAGTTCGGCCTTCAATCGTGATAGATTGTTCCCATGCGAACTCCGGCAAGAAGTACAGCAGACAAGCGCGGGTGTTCCGAGCGGCTTTGGATTTGAGAAAGCGGGGACATTCATCGGTCAGAGGTGTTATGCTTGAGAGCAATATCGTCGCGGGAAAGCAGGACATCGTCAGCGGTCTTTCCGGTTTGACGTATGGGATGTCGGTAACCGATGCTTGCATCGGATGGGATGAAACGGAGGAGCTGATTTCCATGGCGGCGGCGGAGTTCGCCGGAAATTGAGTGCGTATCTGGAGGATGTGCTTATGACCCGTCGCGACAGGCTCTGCTCGCGATTGGCCGGGCTTCTTAACGGATATCTCGGAGAAAAAGCCTCCTGGTCCGGCGGCAGTGAGTCGGGAAAAGCCCTGGACGGTTCCCGCGTGTCCTGGTTCCTTACGGCTCATAGAGCGGGAAATCATCTTTCACTTCTGGAAACGGTTACCACCGCCGATCAATCCGCGCGGGTTGTCCGGTATTGGCTTTTGGCTCCGAACGATTCGGGCGGATGGATTCTGGAAGCCGCCGAAAAAAATCATGAAGCCCTCGCCGACGACTGGATAAACGATGAGCTTGAGGAAGCCGTCGGCAGACTTGAAGATCCTCAAACGGCCCGCTCCTCGCTGGAAGTTCCGAAGGTCCGTGTCATCGCTCCCGCCGTTCCTTCTCCCAGTTTCGGTTTATGGCCTCGGCGTTTTCGATCCTTTGCCGGATTGGCGTTTTTCGCAGCCGCGTTTCTGATCCTGATGTCCTACAGTTCCATGCAGTATCACCGAATGATTCGCCTTGTTCGGGGTATCAACGAATCCATCGGCATATCCTCGACGCGGCAGACCCAAGGCATGAAGAATATGTCGGAGAAGATGGCCGCCGTCGACAATGAGCTTGAACAGCTTCGCGATGATGTTCAGCGGGAGAGAATGGCGTTTGAGTTCAACCGCAAAAATACAGCCATGACTCTCAGGCGGCAATCCGAAGAACTTCCCTGGACCGATTATTCCAGGAAACGCGCTTTCGATTATCTGGCGGACCGTATCGAATCCGCGGGAAGTTACAGAGAGATTATTTATCAGCTTTCCAGAATCCCTGAAGACAACGCTCAGGCGGAAACCATTATGGCGATCGACAGGGCGAACATCATTTCTCTCTCCTCTTACGTTTCCACGGTTCCCGGATTGGATTTCCCGGTTCGGTTCGACGGAGAAACAGCGGACGGAAATGATTTCATGATTTCCAGCGGATATGGAGAACTCCGTCCTTCGAGCCTGGGTACGGGCGGATATCTGCCGCATATGGCGGTGGATATTATCAACATCAGGAATATTCTAACCGTTACGGCGGAGAACTCCATCGTCAGATTCCCCGGAGAACCCGGAAGCGCGGTCGCCGCGGAAGAGGGCGTTATTATCGACGTCGGCTACGGAAGTATTTTCGGATGGTACGTTGAAGTCTCCCATCCTCTCAGGCCCGAGTGGATGGAAAAATATAACGTCATCGATAAACTCAGCACCTTTTATGCTCATCTCGCCGAAAATCCGGGATGGAATATCGGAGATGTGGTTCAAAAAAGTGAAAAACTCGGAAAAATCGGCGATACCGGCCGAACCACGGGTCCTCACCTTCACTATGAAGTCCGGGTTTACCGAAAAAGCGGGGAGTTTGAAAGCAAAAACGGTCGTTTTGATCGTATGAATCCTTATATTCCGGCCGAATAAAGATAAGGATTCAATTCACCGGACGCCCCAAATCATTTCGACCGTCCAAACCGCGGCGGTTTTTAAGGCTGTGATAAGGCGGTTTTTCTCATTTATCGCTCAGAATCATTTCGACCGCCAAAACCACGGCGGGACAATAGTTTAAATTCTTAATGTGAAGCGAGAGAAAATCTTTTCTGTTTCCCGTCAGATGAGGATAGTCGCGGCAGGCTTTCGGCCTATCTTCATAAACGCCGCAGTATCCGTCGACGCCCAGAAAGGGGCAGGGAAGTGAGGCGAACACCGAATCTCCGTCTTCGTCCGTCCGGAGATATGCATCCTGAAACGCGGAGGGCTTGATTCGCTCCCTTCTTGCCAGGCGGCCGATATCCGAATCCGTAAGCCTGGGACCCAGTTCGCCGCAGCAGCGCGTGCATAACAGACAGTCTATTTTACTGAAAACCTCATCGTGAAATTCCGCGAACCGTCTGTCGAGAGACACATGCTTTCGCCGCTTCAGCGTTTTGAGCGAGGCCGCGTAGGATTTTTGATTTCGGCGGCCGCGTTCGAGAATATCGCCGTAAGGATCAGTTCTTTCCATAAACCTCTGAGGGATCGAAAAGCGGCTCGGAGATGATATGTTCCTTCCCGTTCGAAATTTCTCGAAAAAAGCAGCTTCGCCGTCCGGTGTGGCACGCGGCCCCTCCGATTTGTTCCACTTCGAGCAGGACGGCGTCCCTGTCGCAGTCAAGATAGATCCTTTTGATGATTTGTTCGTTCCCGGATTCTTCTCCCTTGCGCCAGAGTCTGTTCCGGCTTCGCGACCAGTAGACGGCTTTCCCGCTCTCCAATGAGGCATCCCAGGCTTCGCGGTTCATCCAGGCCAGCATAAGTGTTTCTTTTGTTTCGGCATCCTGCGCGATGACAGGAATGAGTCCGCCTTCCTTGTTAAAGTCGGGTATTGCTTCCATAGCGGTTAGGTTCGGTCCGAAACGGCTTTCTGTCAAGCGAAGGCGGAAGGGGGCGAATCCCTCCTTTGGAAATAATCGGTTATTTCCCGAGTGCCGTTATGCCGCTCGGAAGATGCGGAAGTCGATCCCGTACTTTTCGGCGCGAATGCCCATTTGCCGGCGCGATAATCCCAGGAGTTCGGAAGCTTTCGTAAGGTTTCCCCGGGTTGTTTTAACCGCATCGATAATCATTTCGTATTCCACCGAATCCAATCTGGATTGAAGATCGCCGGAATAGCGTTCCGATGACTGCTGAGGACCGGGAAGACGAAGAGAAGGGGGCAGATGATCGGTTCGAATCACTCCGTCGTCGCAGAGAATCACCGCGCGTTCAATCACATTCTCCAGTTCTCTGACATTCCCCGGCCAATGATAATTCATCAGCGAATCGATGACCGGAGTTGAAATCCGCTGAACGGTTTTCTGGTTTTTACGGCCGTAGCGGTCGACGAAGAAATCCGCCAGCAGGATGATGTCCGCTTTGCGGTCCCGAAGGGGAGGAACTTCTATGGGAACAACGGCCAGCCTGTAGTACAAATCTTCGCGGAATTCGCCTTGTTTAACTTTTTCTTCCAGGTTGCAATTGGTTGCCGCGATGACTCTGACATTGGCTTTGAGAGTTTTATTGGCTCCGACCCGCTCATACTCTCGTTCTTGGAGTATCCGTAAGAGTTTTGCCTGAACGCTTAAGCCCATCTCACCGATTTCGTCCAGGAAGATCGTGCCGCCTTCGGCATATTCAAAACGGCCGATCCGCCTTTCGACGGCTCCGGTGAAGGAACCCCGTTCATGACCGAACAGTTCGCTTTCGATCAGACTTTCGGAAATTGCGGCGCAGTTGAGTTTCACGAAAGCTCTGTCTTTTCTTGCCGACGATTCATGAATCTGCTGAGCAACCAGGCTTTTCCCCGTACCGCTTTCTCCCAGGATGAGTACCGTGGCATCGCTGGCCGACATTTTTTCGATGAGTCTTTGGAGTCGGCCCATAACATTGGATGTTCCGATGAGAAGTCCTCTTTTCGGAGCATCTCTGAGCCGTTCATGCAGTCTGAGATTCTCATCCCTGAGCCGCTGCAGTTCTTCTTCCACATCCCGGGAATGGCGGACCGAGTGATAAATCAAGCCGCCGATAACGCTCAAAACCGTTGTTTTCTTACTCAGATCTTCCTGCTGAGGGTTCGGCAGAATAACGCTTAAGGCACCCAAGGTTTCATTTCCCGCCTTTACGGGAACACAGATGAAAGAGCTGACGATATCGTTGTTGTCCATGGAACCCGTTCTGTTGAGGAATCGCTTGTCGTTCCGAATATCCGGAACGGTAATGGCGGTTCCCGAGTCGACGACGCGGCCGATGATTCCTTCTCCGGGAGAATAGACTC
The DNA here is from genome assembly GCA_963666985.2 of Spirochaetia bacterium. Taxonomy (GTDB): domain Bacteria; phylum Spirochaetota; class Spirochaetia; order DSM-2461; family DSM-2461; genus UBA2779. The sequence goes on from CAXXIA010000001.1 coordinate 706,230, forward strand.
CTTGCGAAACTTTTCTTGAAGAGATTCCGGTGGATTCTTTAATGTAGATTTTCCCCGTTTGCCGATTGTGAATCGTAATCATGCTTCCCCGGAGATTCATTTCTTTATCCAAACAGATGAGAACGGACTGGAGGCATTCGGGAATATTGGATTCCTCCAGAACAATCCTGCTGACCTCTTTAATGAGTTTTAAATCGACCGTATGATCCTGCCGGCATTCGCGGCATTCATTATTCATGGGTATACCCCTTGGATTTTCTCATAAACGCGGAGAAGTTCATTTGCGTATAGAAATCCGCCGTTCGAGCCTGTTATTTTTTGTAACTCCGATGCAAGCTGTTTTACCTGATGAGCCGTGGGAACGATTCCGAACTCCTTGAGCATGCCGGCAAGACTTCCCTTGCCGCTGCCGCTTCCGGCTACGACGGATACGGGAGGGAGGCCGTATTCCTGCGGACGGTAGGGCATAAAAGCCAAGTCGTCCCGAAAATGCGCGGCGGCATGGATTCCCGATTCATGAAGGCGGCACCGTTCTCCCAAGATCGGCATGCCGGGAGGAATGGATTCACCGACCGTTTGAAGTGTTGAGCGGGCCATTTCGAAGACGGCACCTGAATTGATATTCAGGTGAATTTTTTCTTCGAAATCCGCGGCCAAAGCCAGCTGTTCCCAGGCGAGATTCCCGGCCCGTTCTCCCAATCCTCCGATGGTGCCGCTGACTCCTCCAAATCCTAAAAGGATGGCTTCCAGAGCGTTGGCCGTGGCCAGGCCAAGATCGTTGTGCCCGTGGAATTCAAGATATTTGAGCGTCTTCGGTTTCAGTTTCGCTGCGAGACGGCGAAGCGCCGAAGGTGTTCCGATTCCGACGCTGTCGGCTATTCGGATTCGAAGGGCCCCGGCATTTAAGGCAAGCCGGATAACCCGATTCAGTTTTCTCGGATCGGTTCGAAAACAGTCCATGAATCCGACCGATACGAAATCATGGTTTTTATAAGCCGTTAAGATGAGCGAATTGATGGAATCCTCCACCTCGTTCATCGTTTTCCCCGTAGTCTTCAGGTGTCTTTCGGAAATGGGAAAGCTGATGTGAACGGCTCCGGTACCGGCTTGTTCCGAGGCCTTAATATCCCGTTCATCGGCACGGCACCAGCTGATGACCCGGCCGGGCCAATCCCGTATATCGCGGAGAAAAGAAACGGCGTCTTTCCCTGTTATTGGAATACCGCCTTCAATCTCACCGAATCCGGCATTGTGGAGTTTTTGGATAAATTGATGTTTTTCATCGGTGGAAAGAGAGATGCCGGGAGCCTGCAGGCCGTCCCGAAGAGTGGTATCGACTAAAAATGGAGTCATATCGGCTTTATCCCCGAAACATGATTCCCGGATAAACGATAAAGACTGCGTTTTTAGAGAACAAGGCTGAGCGGTCAACCGGTTTTATCAGTTTCATAGAGATGAAAATGCAAAAAAGATGCCAAGCTTAAAATGCCGGGATTTCATCAACGTGGGCCGATGAAAGAGTTGAAAACCTACGAAAATGTTGCCTGTATAGGAGAGATTGACGTTTTAGTTTCTTTCGGAGGAGTGTTTTCGCAGGCTGTTTTCGGGATTTAAGCTCTTGATCTTCTATGTGAGAAGATATTTTTCGGCGATTTCGCCTTCTTCCAGAGCATCAAGAATTTCATCCACCTGATCTTCTCCGTTAATGCCGCCGTACCAAATATTGTCCGGATAAATCACCATCGCGGGTCCGCGATCGCAAACTTTCAGGCAGGTGGTGGCTGAAATCATGACTCCTTCGATGTCTCGGTCTCGGAGTTCTTCTTCCAGGTAGGGAAGAAGGTCCATGGACCCTTTCTGTGAACAGACGCCTTGCGGTGTTCCCGATGCGCGGAAGCTTCCGCAGACCAAGATGTGTTTTGTCGGTTTCTCCATTTTTATCTCCTTTTAACAGCTGTTTGGCTCTGCCGAATAGCGTAGTACTTTTGCGAACTTAACCGGCGCAGCCTCCGCCTGCTCCATCGCAAAATTTCTTTATTCTTCTTTTCATGAAGTTCGGATTCATTCCGGAATGAATGTTGGATAATGCCAGTTCGATGATGCCTTCCAATTCCAGGCATTCGATTCCTTCCCGTTCCAAAACGGCTTGAGGCGGACCGCCGATTCCATTGGTAAGAAGATGGGAACAGTCCCGAAGAATTGCCGAAACCAGCTCCCATCGATTCACCGTGCCGCTTGCGGGAAGGGCGCGTTTTTCCCGGTATTCATAACGGCGCTCTTTTTTCTCGAAGATAAGGACGTCGAAGCTTTCTCCCAAATGGCTGTTGATGAGCATGCCTTCCCGGCTGGTCACCGCGATGCAGGGTCTGTCGGCCCCTGAGGAAAGCGGCATTTGGGAGGCGGCGCGGAGAAGTTCTTCGGCATCCGGAGCATTCTCCTCGCCTAAAAGTCCTGCCGCATCGGCACGGCATCGGCGGCAGTGGGTCATTACTGAGATATGCTTGGCCGCTTGAGAGCGGATAAGCAGTATTTCTCCGGCATCCGGTTCTTCCAGATTTTCGAATACCGCGCCTTCCACGGGAATCATCGCCATGGGATTCAAGATCGCCGCACCCCATTGCGCCGCGGTTTCGGCTATGCGTTCCACGTGATTTTCGTTGATGCTGGGAACGACGACGGTATTGATTTTAACAATGATTCCTTTCTCGGCCAGGCATCGTACGCCCGCTTCCTGCCGTTCCAGAAGAAGCTTTGCCGCATCAATGCCCCGGACATTGAACGGTCCGCTGCGCATCCACGCATAGAGATTCGCGCCGATGAGCGGGTCTACGGCATTGCATGTAACCGTGACATGACTCACACCGATTTCGGCGATTTTATCCGCATACTCGGGAAGGGCCAGTCCGTTGGTGGAGAGGCACAGCAGCATATCGGGGAATCTTCGTCTGACCAGCCGCATGGTTTCCAATGTCTCATTCGGATTCGCCAAAGGATCACCGGGGCCCGCGATTCCGGCCACGCTGACGGGCAGACGGTCGGCCATCGCTTCCAGGTAGGCCAGAGCCTGCCGGGGCTTGAGCAGCGTGGAGGCGACTCCGGGACGGCTTTCATTCACGCAATCACCGACAGCTCTATTGCAGTAGTTGCAGCTCATGTTGCATTTGGGAGCAACCGGAAGATGAATCCGTGCATATTGTCTGCCTGCTTCACGATTGAAGCAGGGGTGGGTATCGAATCGGTTTTGAATATCCTCAGTCATCTTGGCCCTCACTGATACGAAAATCCTACGGGTGAGTCGTTTTGACGTTTTTCCAGAATGGTGTTGGTAATGGTGTCGAGGAGCCTTTGCGTTCCCGAATACCCCAGATTCAGGATTCTTTGGGCTCCGAAGCGGTCATGGATGGGAAAATCAACACGGATGAGCGGAATGTTTCTGTCTCTGCAGATACGATAGGGCTTGGAGCTCGAAAACACCAAATCGGGTTTCAGGCGGTCGAGGGCTTCTTCCACTTGAAGAAAATCCGAGTTGTCGAGAATCTCAATCCCGTTATGAATCTCATGAGGAGGATTAGCCATCAAGCTTCGGCGCAGGACATTCTTCGGCGAACCTGAAGCGGCCAGGACCGGATTCATTCCGAGTTCCGCGCAGAAGCGTATTAAAGCCGGTGTTAAATGTTCGTTGCAGATAACAGCGATTCGAACACCGTAGAGATATTTATGCGCATCCGCATAAGAATCGATCAGACGTCCTCTTCGTGAGAGCAGTATGCCGGGGATTTCACGTCCCGAGAGCTCTGATAAATAGGCTGTAAAAGAGTCGGCGGCTTCCACTCCGATGGGAAGAGGAAGGACGCGCCGTTTTACTCCGTGAGACTGCAGAACCGTACCGCCGCTTTCGGATCCCGGCGGGTATTCTCCCAGTTCCAGAATCTCCGGAAGCAGCGCAAGGGCGCGAAATTCCTCCGCTCCGGTCCCCCCTTCGGGGAGCGAATGGTATTCGCCCCAAGCTTCACCATCCAGGGTTTCCGAATAATCGGGGGCCAGTATCGGCTTGAGTCCGAATTCGGAATAGACGGACTTCAAATACCGCAAATCGGCCGGAGAGAGCATCGGAATGAGGATTCCGGCGCTTTCGTGCGTAATCTCCGCAACAGGCCCTTCTGAAGCGATTCCGCCCGGTGAAAAGGCCTCCACAAGTGCTTTGAGGGTATCCTGAAAGCCGACGATATGGCCGGAGCGGTAACTGGCAGTGCTGACGGGAATCACGGGCGGCGCCTCCGGATGTGCTTTTCGCCGAGAGGCCAAATAAATTCGAGGATCATCACCGATGGTTTCGGCAAGGCAGGTTGTGGCTACGCCGATGACTTCCGGATTGTATTTCGCGGTGATGTTGCTTATGGCTTCGAAAAGTTTGGATTCACCGCCGAAAACCACGGCGCTTTCACCGAAACTGGAAGAGCCGATGTCGATCGGTTCTCGGAAATGACTGATAAGGTAGCGCCGAATATAGGTGGCGCAGCCTTGAGCGCCGTGGAGGATGGGAACCCCGCCGCGGACGCCGCGGAAGGCGATCGAGGCGCCTAAGGGGGCGCAGAGGCGGCAGGGATTCACCGTGGCCGCCCGGGGAAGGCCTTCGGCGGAGGAAGGAGTGCGAATCGCCCGGCCGGCGGGGACGGCATCGGCGGTGAAGGACTCCTTCATAAGATTCCGCTGTTCTGAGACGGATGGACCGTGATGCTCCGGTGAGGCCTGAATCTTGGGACCCGCCTGAGGGGAGATGAGGGAGGGGGGAGCCGAAACGGCTTCGGGGGTCATTTATTTCCTCCTGCGGACCTGCGCGGCATGAATCTCCAGACGGGCGAGAGCGCGGAGGCTGAGATTTCACGGGCGAAATTCACCACTCCCTCAAAACCGGCCAAGGCGATTTTTCGTTCATGGTTGTGGTCGCAGAATCCCACGCCGATTTTGTAGGCGATGGGACGTTCCTTTACGCCGCCGATGAAAAGATCGATATCTTTTTCTTTGATGAAATGAGAGAGCTCCAGAGGGTTGGAATCGTCAACGATCACCATGCCCTCATCGCCCATTTCTTCGAGACGTTTGTAATCGTCTTCATTGCCGGTTTGGGATCCGGCCAGTTCAACCGAGACTCCCAGCGAACGCAGGATTTTCAGGAGACTGAACGTTTTAAAGGCTCCGCCGACATAGAGCCCGGCCTTTTTACCTTTCAATCGATCGGCATACTGCCGAATCTTCGGCCAGGTTCTCGCGGTTTCGTCGGCCACCAGGTTTCGTGCCCGCTGCCGAATCATTTCAGCGTGCCCGGAATCCAATCCGATCCGGCCGGCATTCCCGACAAACCAATCGGCCACATCATAAAGGGCGGCTGCGCAGTCTTCGATTCCGAAGTAGCTCACCCTTAAAAAGGGAATGCCGTACTTTTTTTCCATTTCCTGCGCCAGAGGTGTGAGTGAGCCGGAACACTGAACGACATTCAGGGCGGCACCGTGTGCTTTGGAGACATCTTCCACCCGGCCGTCTCCGGTCAGGATGGAGACGACCTTCACGCCCATCCGCTCGTAATAGTCCCGGATAATCCAGGCCTCGCCGGCCAGGTTGAATTCGCCCAGAATATTGATGCCGGCGGGAGGTATTCCGGAAATATCGCCGGTGCCCACCAATTTCTCCAGAGCCGTGCAGGCGGCTTTGTAACCGTCCTTTTTGGTTCCTTTAAATCCTTCGGAATGAACCGGGATAACCGGTATCCCCTTTATTGCCGTCATTTTTCCGCACACGGCATCCACATCGTCGCCGATGGCGCCTATGATGCAGGTTGCGTACACGAAAGCCGCTTTCGGGCTGTATTGATCAATCAGCTGATCCAGACTCCGTTCCAGTTTTTTCTCGCCGCCGTAAACCACATCAAGCTCCCGGAGGTCCGTGGAGAAGCTTTTGCGGTGCAGTTCCTCTCCGGAACTGAGTGAGCCCCGGATGTCCCAGGTATAGGCCGCGCATCCGATGGGGCCGTGAATCAGATGCAGGGCATCGGCGATGGGGTAGAGAACCACTCGGGAGCCGCAAAAGACGCAGGCCCGCTGACTGACCGATCCGGCTGCGCTGTTTTTATCGCATTCAAGTTTGAATGGAGAGGCGCCTTTTTCGTGTATTTGCCCGATTCTTGATTCCAGAATCGCCGATGCACTGCTATTCATTTTTTACGTTCCCTACATAACCAGTTCCATGGTGATATCCGTGGCGTCCCGGTCCTGACGGTCCATCAGGGCGCCGAGGATTTTTTCCATCAGGCGCATGGCGCCTTTGTATCCCACGGTGGGAAACTGGGCGTGTCCGACTCTGTCGTAAATCGGAAATCCGTGACGGACAAACGGAATGTCGTCATCCTTGCCAATGTATTTCCCGTAGGAGTTGCCGATCAAGAGATTTACCGGTTCGTTCTTAATCCACTGATGCATCAGGAACATGTCTTTGTTTTTTCCGTTGGCGAATTTGGCTTCGGGTACGGCTTCGTTAAGGATTGCAGTCATTCGTTTTTCAAAGGCCTTTCCGGATGTTCCCGAAACGATATAAACAGGCCTCATGTCCAGATCCACCAGAAATTCGGTGAGCGGAATCAGCTGATCCGGATCGCCCCAGAGGGCCACGCGTTTTCCGGAAAAGTACTGCTGCATGTCTACGGCCATATCCACGGCCATTCCCCGTTCATCGGTGATGGCATCGGGAACAGGGGCGCCGCAGGATTTGGAGACGGCCTGCAGAAACCGGTCCGTGGCCCTGATGCCCAGAGGCAGATCCAGGACTTCGCTCGGAACCTGATGCAGTTTGCGGAGGATTTCTCCGCCGCCTTCGGAAGCCCATTTGCCGAGACAAAAGGTTTTTCGAGCGCTGCTCATGGTTTTGATGTCTTTTACTTTGGTTCCGCCCTTGGGAAAGAACATGTGCTTGCCGGTAAGCGGCGCATCCAGAACGTCGGAGGTATCCGGCAGCATGGTGAATTTCACATCCATGGCTTTCAGAATGCGTTTGATTTCCCTCATATCGCCGGGTTCCACCCAGCCGGGGATAATGTTGAACCGGTCGGAAACCGATTCGGATTCTTCGGCCAGAAGCTTCAGCGCGGCGGCCACCATGTTGGAAAAACCGGTAACGTGGGTTCCCACATAACTGGGGGTATTGGCGTAGATAACCGTTTTCCCTTGCGGGATTTTGCCTTCTTCGGCAGCTTTTCTGGTAATCTGGGCCAGATCGTCCCCGATTGTTTCCGAGAGACACGTGGAATGGATGGCGACAATTTCCGGATTATAGATGGCGAACAAGTTGTTCAGGGCCTGTAAAAGGTTGGACTGACCGCCGAACACGGATGCTCCTTCGGTGAACGATGAAGTTCCGGCCATCACCGGTTCCTTGTAATGGCGGGTGAGCGCCGAACGGTGATAAGCGCAGCACCCTTGAGAGCCGTGCGAATGCGGCAGACATCCGTGAATGCCCAGAGCCGCGTACATGGCTCCGACAGGCTGGCATGTTTTGGCCGGGTTAACGGTTAATGCCTTGCGCTCGGCAACGTCGGCCGTTGTATGTTTTAACAGCATTACTCGCTCCTTTCGTTGTTTGAAACGTAGTCGGCATCAATGGAATCGGGATTCTCCCAGGGGGCCCCCACCAAATCCCAAATGCGTGAATTGGTCATGCGGTCGATTTCCCTGTAGAAGTTGACCGCTCCGGCAAATCCCGCGAAGGGGCCGCCGTAGTCGTAGCTGTGCAGCTGCTTTAAGGGCACGCCCATTTTCTGCACGGCGTATTTTTCCTTGATTCCGGCGCAGAATACCGACGGATGATAGATTTCGATCAGTTTTTCCATTTCCAGATGACTGATGTCGTCGATAACGAACGATTCGTTATCCATTTCCTTCATCATGCCTTCGTAGTCGTTGAACTCGAATCCGCCGGATTTCATTGTTTCCATTTCCTCATTCGTTTTTCGCGGACTGTAGCGCTCGGAGTCGGCTTCCACATGGAGTTCTTCGATGTTCCGGGAATCGGCATCCACTTTCAGGCCGGGAAGAATCTCGCGGCCTTCGTAGTCGTCGCGGTGCGCAAACTCGTAGCCCGCGGCCAGGGTTCTCATTCCCATCTCGGTAAAGAGTTCCTGATAATGATGGGCGCGGCTCCCGCCGACAAACATCATGGCGGTTTTTCCGGCGGTTTTCGGTTTGATCACTTTCAGGGCGTCATTGACTTTGGCTTCTTCCTCGGCGATGACTTTCTCCACTTGAGCGGAAAGATTTTTGTCGCCGAAATACTCGGCCATTTTTCGAAGAGATTTGGCCGTGGCCTTGGCGCCGATAAAATTGATTTTGAACCAGGGAATCCCGTATTTCTTCTCCATCATTTCCGCCACGTAATTTATGGAACGGTGGCACATCACCACGTTCAGATCGGCCGTATGGCTTTTTGCGAATTTGTCGTAAGAGGAATTGCCGCTGAACGTGGAAATGAGGGTGAATCCGCAGCGTTCGAGGAGATCTTCAATAACAAACGCATCCCCCCCGATATTGTATTCTCCCAGAATATTGACTTTGAATTTTCCTTCGGGAGCCGCATCATCGAGCCCGATGACATGCTTGAAAAGCTGGTTGTTGGCGATGTGGTGACCGGCCGACTGGCTGACACCCTTGTAGCCTTCGCAGCTGAAGGCGAAGACGTTGCAGTCGCCGAATTTGGCGCTCATGTCCTTGGCCACCTGGTGAATATCATCACCGATGAGCCCGATGGGGCAGGTGGCGAACACGCCGATGGCTTTGGGATGGAAGATGTCGTAGGCCTCCTGAATGGCCAGCGTGAGTTTTTTCTCTCCGCCGAAGACGATGTTGGAATCCTCCATGTCCGTACTGAAGCAGTAGGTTATGTAGTTATCGCCGTCTTCTCCGGCATCGGTCTGGTTCCGGCGGGTGAGCCAGGAATAAAAACCGCAGCCGATGGGTCCGTGGGTAAGGTTGATGATGTCGCGGGTGGGTCCGAGAACAACCCCTTTACAGCCCGCGTAAGTACAGCCCCGCTGAGTGATGATTCCGGGAATCGTCCGGACATTGGCCTGGATTTCCTGAACTTCCCCCGGCTCGTTCGCCACGATGGACTTCCGCCGCTTTCGGGCCACTTTGGGAGGATAGGCTTCCAGTACCGTCTCGATAAATTCCTCTCTTGTCATATTCTTTTCGATCGTGCTCGACATTGCGATTTCCTTTACTGAACAATTACTGGACAATACTCGGTCCGGATTCACCGGTGCGGATTCGATAGACTTCCGGTGTATCGACAACGAAGATTTTTCCGTCTCCGGCTTTTCCGGTACGGTTGGCATCCATGATGGTTTCCACCGCTTTCTCAACGTCTTTGTCGTTGACGGTTAACAGCAGCATCCTTTTGGACATCAGGCGAGGACCTTCTCCCAGAAGAGCCGCCGCATATTCGTTCCCTTCATCGGCCGCTTTAAGCACCTTGTGATCGACAAGGCCTTTCCCGCGGCCCAGGACTCGGCCGGTAGCGGTTACCGAAGAAAAGCCGGCGTTCATCAAGGCTTTTTTCGTTTCGTTCATCCGGTTGATCCGGACGATGGCCATGATTTCCTTCACAGTACGGCCTCTCCGGTTCTGACCGTATAAGCGGCTTCAACGCTTTGAACGAAGATCTTTCCGTCTCCGAACTTTCCTTCTTCTCCGCTTTTGGCTTTATCCATGATGATCTTGATCACCATGTCTTTATCTTCATCTTCCACGACATTGATAAGCATTTCCTTAGGCAGCTCGTCATAGACGACTTCACCGATTCTCAAGCCTTTCTGCCTGCCGCGTCCGGCGACGCTTACCTTGGTAACAGCCGAGAAACCGGCTTCCAGAAGAGCATCCATAACCTCGTGCACTTTTTCCGGGCGCAAGACCGATTTAATCATGACCATTGACTTTTCCTCCTAGTTGGCGATACCGAAATCGATGAGAAGTTTTTCCAGTTCCTCTATTTCCAGAGGCTTCGGAACGACAAAGAGTTTGTTGTCGTGTATTTTCTGAGCAAGTGTTCGGTATTCATCGGCCTGACTATGGGTGGGTTCAAAATCGATAACGGTCTTTCGATGGATTTCCGCTTTCTGGACCATGTTGTCTCGGGGAACAAAGTGGATCATCTGCGTTCCCAATTTGCTTGCCAGCTGCTCAATCATTTCTTTCTCGTTGTCAACTTTCCGGCTGTTGCAGATGAGTCCGCCCAAACGAACGCCCCCGGCGTCGGCGTATTTGACGATCCCCTTGCAGATGTTGTTGGCCGCATACATGGCCATCATTTCTCCGGATACGACGATGTAGATTTCATCGGCTTTGCCGTCTCTGATGGGCATGGCGAATCCTCCGCAGACGACGTCGCCCAGAACATCGTAGAAGGCATAATCCAGTTCCTTGTCTTCATCGTAAGCGCCGAGCTGTTCGAGCATGTTGATGGACGTAATGATTCCCCGGCCGGCGCATCCCACACCCGGCTCCGGACCGCCGGATTCAACGCATTTGGTGTTTCCGTAGCCGTCTTTTAGGATGTCTTCCAGTTCAACGTCTTCACCTTCTTCCCGAAGAGTGTCGAGAACCGTTTTCTGCGCGAGCCCCCCGAGCAGAAGCCGGGTGGAGTCGGCTTTGGGGTCGCAGCCGACCACCATGACTTTCCGGCCCATTTCCGCAAGCCCGGCGACCGTGTTTTGCGTTGTTGTTGATTTGCCGATACCGCCCTTGCCGTATATAGCGATTTTTCTCATTGATCAATTCCTCCGAATGGATGACTTGATCTTCTATAAACAAGGATTGTGCCAATGTGGCTTTTTGAATTTTTAAGTTTTTTAAATTACTGATATATAAGGAAATAAGTTATTTAATCCGTATGGGAACGTGAACAGGCGGCATGAACGAAAAGGAACAAAATCGAGATTTCGTACGAAAAGGGAAGAAAAGCGACGGAACTCCGAGTGTTCAATCGGTTTCAGTTATCGCCGCCGCCGTCTATGGGAGTCATGAGGACATTGAGTTCATCAAGAGAAATCATATCGCTGTCCAACTTTGCGCCTTCGGCGTCTTTCAGTTCCAATCGAATATTCTTTACGTCGTCAAAATGCGCGGCGGCGATTCTTCTGAGTTTGGGCCTCATCGTTTCGAAAGGCGCGGCAAACGCTCCTTCGGTGGCCAATAGATCATCGAGAAGTCGGCTGTAGGCCCGTTTGAGCTTCATGACCGAATGCAAATACGTATTGCGGCGGATTAAAAGAGTATTGTCCTTTAAGGAACCGTAGATCCTTTGTATTGAGGTATCGATGAACAAGGTGTCTTCCAGGATCTTCTCCGCGAAATAATCCGCATCGACATTGAGTCTTACCGCGTCGTTGAGTGTTCTTATAAGAGCGGTAAGGAAGTAAATGTTGTCGTCGTAATGAATTTTCTCAGGCATCGGCTTCCTCGGAATGTACACCGGTATTATCGGTTCATGGAAGCGTCAGCTTGACGGATATTGCCTTTCCGGGTAGTGTATTTCGACTCCTTTCCCGCATCTGAGGCGGGACGAGTAAGTCCAAAAGGAGAGGACATTTCATGAGAACCTACGAATTGGTTTGCGCCTTCCGTATGAAGGAAGGCCAGGATGTGGCGGGCATTGAAGCCGTCAAGGCGATCCTAAAGGATGCCGAAGCCGCAATTAAAGCGGAAGAAGACATGGGCGACCGTGAACTTGCGTACGAGATCGCCAAGGAAACACGGGGACGCTACCGTCTCTTCAATGTCGAATTGAATCAGGAAAAACTGCCTCAAATTGAGTCGGCGATGAAGCTCCGTACGGAGATTCTTCGTTATCTCTTTGTTGTAAACGACGACTGAGACCTGGGGTTTCGAGTATGGCCGATATTAATAAAGTAGTGCTCGTGGGGCGATTAACCCGCGATGCCGAGCAATCCTACACACAAAACGGTTATGCACTGTTGAAATTCAGTATTGCCGTTAATCGGCGACGGAAGCAGGGCGATCAGTGGGTGGATGAAGCGAATTTCTTTGATGTTACCAGTTTCGGCCGTCAGGGCGAAGCCATAGCCTCTTATATGACAAAGGGCAGGCAGGTGGCGGTCGAAGGACAGCTGAGACAAGATCGCTGGGAAGCTCAGGACGGATCGAAGAGATCGAAAGTTTATATTGACGCCAATTACGTCCAGCTCCTTGGAGGACGTGAGGGCGGCGGCAAAATCGGCGGCGGCGAGGGAGGCTGGGAGCCTCAGCACTACGACGAACAGCCGTCGAGGCCGAGTTTCCAGGGACCGTCCGCGAGCTTCGAGGACGACATTCCATTTTAATTTAACAGGAGATAAACAATATGTCCGACAAAGATTACAACGATAAAGATTCGGGTGATGATCGCAGATCATCCTCTTCCAGAGGAGATCGGGATCATGGTTCCGCCGGCGGCGCCAGAAGAAAATACTACCGGCGCAAGGTCTGCAAGGTCTGCATCGGCAAAGTGAAGGTTGATTATAAAGATCCGGAAACCCTTCGCCGCTTTACGACCGAAAGAGGGAAAATCCTTCCCCGACGCATTACGGGAACCTGTGCAAAGCACCAGCGGCTTGTCGCCAGGGAAATCAAGCGTGCCCGAGCTCTGGCTCTGCTCCCATTCGTGACTAAATAAGGAGGACGACGGATGAAGGTTATTCTTTATAAAGACGTCCCGAATCTGGGTGAAGAGGGCGATATTAAAATTGTTACAAACGGCTATGCGCGAAATTTTCTGATTCCTCAGAAACTCGCCGTTAAGTATACCAAAGCGACCGAAATTGAATTGGCTCAGAAGCAGCAGGCCATCGCCCGCCGAAAAGCGGAGAAGACGAAGAATGCATCCGATCTGAAAACTCGCATTGAGAGTATCGATATGGAACTTGCCGCTTCCGCCGGGGACAAAGGCCGGCTTTTCGGTTCCATTACTTCCGCCGCCATCGTCGATTATTTATCCGCTCAGGGAATTGAGATTGAACGCAAGAAAATCGAACTTCCCGACGGCGGAATCAAAACCGTGGGAAACCACAGCGTCAGGGTGAGGCTTTACGGCGGTGAAGAAGCCGTTTTGAAGATTGAGGTTAAGGCCTCGGGTGACAAGCCCGTTATTGCCGAAGCTCCCGAAGAAGTGAAAATCGACGCGATCGGATCCGAAGAGGATGAAGAGGTTGATGAAGCTTATGCCGAGTTAACCGGCGGAATGGACATCGACGGAACCGAACAAGCCGATGATGAGGATGTCGATGACGGTACCGAAGATGATGAGGTACCCGAAGACGAAGAAGGTTAAGGAACCTCTTGCCCGTGTCCGCTTTGAAGGACGCGATTCCGCCTTATAACGAAGAGGCGGAAATTGCGACGCTGGGTGCGCTGCTGCTGAACTTTTCCGTAGATCTGTTGGATGAAGTTCAGCAGCATGTTCGTCCGGAGGATTTCTTCAAAGGTGCTCATCAGCATATTCTGCGGGCCATTCTGGGGCTTAATGAAAAGGGAGCGGGAGTTGATATCCTTACCCTTACCGGAGAACTTTCAGCAAGAGGATTATTAGAGAAGGCCGGCGGAGCCGCTTATATCGCTTCTCTGCCTTCTCAAGTCCCTACAACGGCAAACGTCGCCTATTACGCGAAGATTGTGCAGGATGCCAGCATCCGGCGTTCTCTCTTGGATGCGGCGCGGGAAATGATTGCCGACGCACATGACGATTCCCAGGAAACGCGTCTTATAATTGAAGAGGCCGAGAAGGCCATCTTTAATTTGAGCGATAACCAAAGCCGCGGTGATTTAAAACCCGCGAGAGACGTTATCCAGAAAACAATCGAGACAATAGAAAGCCGTTATAAAACCAAGGAAGGCTTTACGGGAATCCCTTCGGGTTTTGATGCGCTTGATAATCTGACCAGCGGTTTTCAAAATTCGGAAATGACGATTATCGGAGCCAGGCCTTCCATCGGGAAAACGGCGCTGGCGCTTTCCATGGCGACAAACATCGCCGTAAAGAACCGCATCCCTTGCGGATTCTTTACTCTGGAAATGTCCGAAGTTTCTCTGATGATGCGTGTTGTTTCCGCCGAGAGCAAAATTAATTCAAACAATCTTCGAACCGGTCTGCTTCGCCCTACGGACTTTAATAAGCTTACCGAAGCCGCCGGAAGAATTTACGAATCGCCGCTTATCTTGCAGGATACGCCGAATATTCCGCTTTTGGACTTACGTTCTTTAGCGAGAAAAATGGTCAGCAAGTTCGGCATCAGAATCCTTTTCATCGATTATATCGGTCTGATTACACCTGAGGATACGTCACAGCCCAGGCATGAACAGATCTCTTCAATCAGCCGTTCACTTAAAGCTCTTGCACGTGAATTGGATATTCCGGTTGTGGCGCTTTCCCAGGTTGGAAGGCAATCCGAAGGGAAACCGCCGAATCTCGCCGATTTGAGGGAATCGGGCGCTTTGGAACAGGACGCCGATGTCGTATTGTTCCTTCACCGCAATAGAATTCTTGACACGGACGGAGAGCCGCATGAGAATAATTCTGTGGTGAAGACGGATTTGATCGTCGCCAAACAGCGGAACGGCCCCACCGATACGGTAAGTGTGGCGTTCATTCCCCATTTCACGCGTTTTGAAAATCTCAGCTACGACGACAGATAGGGAGGACGCATTCATGGCTTTATCGGAGAAATATGATCTTTCGGATATGACGAATCAAATGGAAGATTTTGTTTTCGAGGAACTGGAACATCAATTGGACGCCATTGTTGACGAAGATATCTGCAAGTGCAATGACTGCATTCTCGATATGGCCTGTTATGCCTTGAACAATCTTGCTCCGAGATACAGATCTTCACTCATCGGTTCTCTGTACGCGAAGGTTGAAACCGAAGTGGAAAAACACAACGTTAAAAAGAGCGTTTCCGAAGCCATACAGAAAATCAGTCAGAATCCTCTTTGCGGGAACGTGAAATAAGTAACGCGGGAAAACAAGATTCAATTCCGTTCGTATAAAACCATAACCGCAAACGGAATGATTCCGGCGGGGCTTTATCGTTTCATTGTTTTCCTGCTTAATGCCTACATTGCTCCGGATGTATCCTCAAGCACTCTGCTGACACGCCTGGGGTCTACCGGACGTCCGTTACGGTACAGAAGGACGTTTTCAATGGCGCCCGGAGAAGCCCAGATGATCTCACCTTCGGGAGGCATGGCGATCCAGCTGCCGTCGGTGAAAAAGTTAACTTCGAGTATTGCCTCGCCGCCGCGAATATTCCAGAAAACCAGTGTGCCGTCCGCATCAATCCCATAGAGAATATTTCCGCGCGGACGGAGTGAAATCATAGGTTCATCCCATAGGTACTCGACGGACCTTCCGGCGTCTATTTTACGGATTTTATTCCCGATCGTCGTGAAAATACCCGGTTCGCTTGGGTCGACATAGAGAAGTGCGTCCAGATCTTCACCATTTATTTTGCTCAAAGACCTGGTTTTTTCGGGATGATCTTTATCATGCTGAAGAAGAATCGTTGACGATCCTCCGCTTCCCGGCTTAACGCCGATACTGTAAAGAGCATTGGGAGCCGATTCTATGGCGTAGACCATGAATCTGTCGTCGTTTATCGGAATGGTCTCGCGCGTTTCGGTATCGATCATTTCCAAAGGACTTCCCGAAGTGTCGGATGATTTTCCGGCAAGGATAAAATTATTTTCGGGAGAATACACGGCGTCCAGAATGCCCAGCGCGGAGAACGTGAAGAATGCTTCGCCCGTCGGAGTATCAACGATGGAAACCGTTCCGTTTCTATCGATTGTCAACAAACGCTGCTCGTCAACGATATCCAACTCTTGGAGAACGGCATTCGACGGAACATAACGCGTCGATTGGAAGTCAGGATAACGGAACACGCGGTATCCCGCTCCTAAACGACCGCCCGAATCCTTGGCCCAAACAATCAGACGTCCGTCCGGAAGTACTCCGATTTCCGTATCGTCCGAATCCGTTCCCGAAGACGAACGGTCTTTGCGGAGAGTGTTGAGATCGTTGATATCCCCTCGCGAATTCTCTTCGAAGAATGGTGATTCAAAGCGCAGGATTTCTTTTGCTCCGCCGATATAAAGAGAATCATCGGAGAACGCCAGGGAATCGGGCTTCCAGACTTTATTGTTGACGACGGGTTGAAATCCGGATGCCGTTTGATGATAAAGGCAGCCGTTTGTTGCCATAAGATAAGTTTTTCCCTTTTTTCTTATGATATCCGAGCATGTGTCTCCCGGGCCGAGGAACTCAGATAATGAGGTTGAAGGGGAAAGGGTCGGATTTTCGGAACCGGAAAGGAATGCTCCGCCGCCGATTCTGTAGCTGTGGATTACCGAGCCCGTTGGACCGGCGGTAACGGCTTCGATTTCCCCCGTATCGGGATCGACCGCCGCATCAATCAGCTGCGGTATATCCATCCGGTCCATTACGGCTCCGGTGTTCCGGTTGATAAGATAAAGACTTTCGTTTCGGCGACCGAACATCATTGTTTTATTGTTGTCGGCGTCTTCGATTTGAAGAACGGTAACGTCCAGCAGATTGCTCACCGTTTCCGAAGAACCTTTCAGAGCGGCGCTTCTGATATCCCAATATCTGATGGCGCCCGATGATGTGTAGGTCATGAGAATCGTTTCGGTGGATCCGATATAACCGGCGTTATAAAGCGAAGGAAGACGCTGGAGATAGGAAAGGCGTCTGCCCGTACGTCCTTCGAGAACCAGAATGCTGGGCGTTCCAAGGTTGCCCGCAACAAGGTATCGGCCTTTGGCGGACCAAGAAAGGAAGAGAGGTTCGGAATCCAGGGAATACCCAAAAATTTTCTTTTCTTCGTCCCAGTCCCAAACGGTGATTTCGGCGCCGTCTTCTCCGCCGGTTACCACGGCAACGCGATTATCGGCGGGATCTGTTTTGATATCGATTATATGATCGTCGGTGATTCTGAATCGATGAAGAACCTTGCCCGTTTCGGGTTCGGTGATGATAAGACGCCCGTCTTCCCCGGCTGAAACGATTGTGGAAGAACGATCGTGCCATTCAAAGGCAACCGGCGGACCGTCATGTCCCGTTTGAAGAACAAGATGATAAGATGCCGATGCCGTAGCGACGGCCAGGAACGAAAGCAGGACGAGAAATATGATTTTTTTCGCGTAAAGCATGGGCACTCCCTTAGCGACTGTTGAAATGCAGGACGTCGCCGGTTGTCGCCGCAACGGCGATGATGAATACGATAATTGTACCGACGAATTGATATCTGTAAACAGACCTCGGTTTGATCGGTTTTCCGGCTGCCGTTTCCACAAGAAACAAAAGAATCTGACCGCCGTCGAGAACAGGGATGGGAAGAAGGTTCAGGAAAGCCAGAGAGACGGAGATTAGCGACATCAGCTCAAAAGACCAAAGAAATCCCGGTCCGATTCCGCTCCTGAAACCGGCGGCGACCACGGCGCCCGTATCGGATATAAGTCTGATGGGACCGGAGACGGCATTTTGGATTTTAATGCCTAAAAACAGCATCCTCAAACCCTTGAGGGTGGAAACAAGAGTCTCGACGGTCTCGGTTACACCCTTGCCGAACGCCTGGAAACCGTTAAGCCGGGCGGATCGTCCGTTAAGAAGACGAAAAGACAGACCGGGCGATTCTTCCGGCCGCAGAGAAAGGTTCAATTCAAGCTGTTTCCCGGAGCGATCGACAACTATGTGCATCGTCGCGGGAGCGGACTCGGGCAAAGCGGAGAAAAAAGCGACGGTGTGGGGTGTGGGTTTCCCGTCGGCCGAAATAATCAGGTCGCCTTCCTGGAATCCCGCCGCCCGGGCCGGAGAATTATCGGCGACGGCGTTTATCAGGGGATTCACCCAGCTGAGAACGCCGATAATGGCGGCACCCGACTCCTTATCCAGTTCCGGAGTGATGCGGAGTGACTTTTCTCGCCCGTTTCGCAGAACCGTGAGATTCAGGGATTCCCCCGGACGGAAAACAAGGCTGCGGCGAAGTTCCTCAAACCGATCGACAGGCTTCCCGTCGACGGCCGTGATTAAATCTCCGCTCATCAAGCCCGCTTTATCCGCGGGCCATGTTTTACTATCGATATTCCATTCGGAGGCCAGAACGACTCGCGGTTCGGTATATGTTTCGTTGTAACCGATCCAGGAAATGAGCATAAAGACGATAATGGAAAAAAGAACGTTGGCGGCCGGTCCCGATATGGCGACGATGATGCGTTTCCAGGGAACCGAAGAGTAGTAATCGCCCGGTTCTCCCGGAATATGATCAAGATTTTCTTCCAGAGCTTTCTTAAAAGACTCCTCCCCGTAAAAACGGCAATAGCCTCCCAGCGGAATTAAAGACAGCCTGAAGTCGGTCTCTTTTTTCCTGAATCCGAAAAGACGTTTCCCGAAACCGACGGAAAAGGTTTCGACACGAATCCCCGTAAGACGGGCGGCAAGGAAATGGCCTCCTTCATGAACCATCACAACAATGGAAAGACCGATTATGCCAAGAAGAATCTCAAGTATTTTTGATGTCATCAGAGAACCGCACTCTCGAGGAAAATAACGAAAAACGGCGCTGTAAAGAGGATGGAATCGACTGAATCGAACATGCCTCCGCGTCCGAAAATGATGTTCCCGGAGTCTTTGACATTAACGGAGCGCTTTAACGCCGATTCGGTCAAATCTCCGAGAAAGGTTACGGCGGCGATTATAACGGCAAAGAGCAGAAGCTGCCATAACGGATGGGGAAGAATCTCGGGAACAAGCCGTGAAGTAACGAAAACCACGACGATGGAACCCAGTGTTCCTCCGAGGAATCCTTCCAGACTTTTATTGGGGCTGACCGCGAAGATTCCCCGTTTTTTCCCGAAGCAGACGCCGAAAAGCCAGGCGGCCGAATCGTTTATGAAAACCGTTAAAGCGAAAAAAAGCAGGACGAAACGGGCGTTATCAAACCAAGTGAGGCGGGAAACCCACCAAATCAGCCACCCGGGATAAATCACCATGAAAAGACGGCTGCTCATTCGGAGAAAGCCTTTGTCCAGGTCCGCTTCTTTGGCGAAGGCGGCATCGGAAAGGGCCCAGGCAACTGCGATGATCATCATGATTATCCCCGCCGAATGCGGAAGCCATCCCATATTGATCGTCCAGGAAAGGAAGGGCACGAGTCCGGGAAGGGCCGCGCTCCAAACCGGCAGAGAGGGCGCGACTTTCTTCAGCATGGCTCTCAGTTCCATCCCGCAGAGTATGCCGATAACACTTAAGAAAATAATGACGGCCAGATACTTCAGATAGGGCAGAAAAAGAATAAGGGCGATAATGGCGGGTACGGCCGCGAAAAACAAAATCAGCCTTTTGGCCGTATTGGTCATTTGGGAACCCCTCCGTATCTGCGCTGCCGTTTGGCGAAGTGAGATACGGCTTCATCAAGCATGGATTCGGAAAAGTCGGGCCAATAGGCATCCGAGAAATAGAACTCGGCATAAGCGGCCTGCCAAATGAGAAAATTGCTGATTCGAAGTTCGTCACCGGTTCTGATCATAAGGTCGAGATTACACAAATCCGGATGATCCAGGGAAGAACTGATGTCTTCTTCGGTGATGCCGCCGCAGTTTCGCCCGGCGGCGGCAAAGCGTCTGACGGCCCGGACAATTTCATCCCGGCCGCCGTAATTAATGAGAAGATTCACGCGCATTCCGCTAAAGCCGGAGGTATCCTCTTCGGCAAGAAGAATCTCTTCCATGACCGGGCTCGGAAGACGTTCCAAATCGCCCGAATGGGTGATCCGAATGCCTTTTTCCCGGTAGAAATCGTATTGTCTGCGTAAATGAGTTTTGATTAAACCCATCAGAAAATTGACTTCTTCCTCGGTGCGCCGCCAATTCTCCGTGGAGAACGTGAAAAGAGATAAGGTTGAAACACCGAGATCCGAAGCATGCGCAACGATGCGCTTGGCCGTTTCAAGGCCCTCCCTGTGACCGGCCGTTCGAGGCAGACCGCGTTCGGAAGCCCAGCGGCCGTTGCCGTCCATGATAATTCCGATATGCGCGGGGACGGCGTTTTCCTCAGGGGGCATCAAACCTCCATTATCTCCTGTTCTTTCTTCTTCAGAACCTCGCCGATTTTCTCTATGTAAGAGTCGGTAAGCTTTTGAATGTCGTCGGTGCCTCTTTTCTGCTCGTCTTCGGTGAAGTCACCGTTTTTAATCTGTTCATTGGTATCGCGGCGGATATTACGAACGGCGACGCGGGCGTTTTCGGCTAGATTCTTGGCCTGTTTGACCAATTCCTTCCGCCTCTCTTCGTTCAGGGGCGGAATATTGATTCGGATAACTTTACCGTCGTTATTCGGATTCAGGCCTAATTCCGAGGCCAAAATGGCCTTTTCGATATCGGCCATTGAGTTGCGGTCAAAGGGCTGAATAACGATGAGCCGGGCTTCGGGTACGGAGATGTTGGCAATTTGATTCAGCGGCGTGGGTGTACCGTAATAATCAACCTTCAACTTATCAAAGATGGCGGCCGACGCCCGTCCGGTTCTCAGGAGGTTGAAGTCGTCCTCCAGCGCGCCGATGCTCTTTTTCATCCTTCCTTCGGACTTGGCTTTAACCTCTTGCATGGCTTCTCTCCTTAATTGGGACGGCGTATTCGCCCATGGAGAAGAACGAAACGCCGGTGCCCATTATATAAGAAATCCGGGAGATATCGAATCTCCCGGCGGGACAATCCCGGATTTTCAAACCGATAAAAATCCGTCAGTCTTCCTGGCCGACGGCGATATAAGCGTAATCGGTCAGTTTGACCGATCCGCCGACTTCTTTCGCCACCTCGGAGATGATCTGCGTAACGGACTTCTTGTCTTCCTTGACGAAGCCTTGATCGACAAAGCAGATCTGAGAAAGATGCTTGTTTAATTTTCCCTTCACAATGCCTTGGATGACTTTTTCGGGTTTGTCTCCCAAATTGTTGGCCTGAGTCGTGAAAATTTCTTCCTGTTCCTTCAAATATGCCGGATCGACCGAATCCCGGTTCAGATAAAGGGGATTAAAGGCGGCCGCATGAAGAGCCAAGTCGAAGGCAAGGGTTTTTACCTCGTCCTTAGCGGCGATTGCGGCATCGGCGCACGTGAGCTTGACCATGGTTCCGATAACGCCGCCGTTATGAGCGTAATTAACCACTAAGTCATTATCGGCAACACTCCAGCAGACCATTTTCCCCAGGAGCATATTCTCTTTCAGAATGGCGATTGATTCCTTCACCATCGTTTCAAGTTTTTCGGTTTTCTCGGCTGTTCCCTGTTCGGCCAGAGCGGCAGCGATTTGTTCGCCGGTATTCTTGAAATTATCCGTTTTGGCAACGAAATCCGTTTCGCATGTCAGTTCCACCATAGCGGCTTTTCCGTTCTTCATTGAAAAGAACACGGAACCGTTATTCGTTGCACGTCCGATACGCTTTTCAGCGCTCGCCAGACCTTGTTCCTTCAATATTTTTTCAGCCGCGGCGAAGTCTCCGCCGGCTTTAACCAGGGCGTTTTTGCAATCAAGCATTCCGGCTCCGGTTCGGTCGCGAAGTTTCTTTACATCTTGTGGTGTAACGGCCACTTTAATTCTCCTCTGTTTTCTCTTGAGTCTCTTCCGCATCATCGGAGGAAGAGACTTCTTCCTTTGAGTCTTTTACCTCGTCCTCATCTTCATCCGCCGACTCATCGTCGGAATCAAAAGCCGACTCGTCATCATCATCGGAGTCGTCGTCATCATCATCTTTGGACTCATTATTGTCGGCGAAAATGTCGCCTTCTTCATCGTCCTGAAGAGTTTCGATAACTTTCAGCCCCTGTTCGTTATCGGCTTCGATAACGGCGTTGGCGATAACCTGGGTAAAGAGGTTGATGGCGCGTATGGCGTCGTCGTTGCCCGGAATGGGGTAGTCGATGCCGTCGGGATTGCAGTTGGTGTCGACGACGGCCACGATGGGAATGCCCATCCTTCGCGCTTCGGCAACGGCGATGGCTTCTTTCCGGGTGTCGATAATGAAAATAACGCCCGGAAGGTCGTTCATGTTCTTGATGCCGCCCAGGTTTTTTTCAAGTTTGTCTTTCTCTTTGTTCAGACGGGAGACTTCTTTTTTTGTAAGCTGATCGAAGGTACCGTCGATTTCCATCTTTTCGATTTTCTTCAGGCGAAGAAGCGATTTCTTGATGGTGCTGAAATTGGTCAGCATGCCGCCGAGCCATCGATTGTTCACATAGAACATCTCACAGCGTTCGGCTTCTCTTTTAACGGATGCCTGGGCCTGTTTCTTCGTGCCGACGAACAGCACCGATTTTCCGGCCAAGACGTTTTTGCGAACCACGTCGTAGGCATCCTTGATGGCCACGATGGTCTTCTGCAAATCGATGATATGAATCCCGTTTCTCTGGGCGAAGATATATTTCTTCATCCTGGGATCCCAGCGCCGGGTTTGGTGACCGAAATGGACACCCGACTCCAGCAGGTTCTTCATGGTTACGACTGCCATGAATCCTCCTCTTGATTCCGCGTTCCGCATCCGTCGGATGATTCACGCGGTCCTTCCCTTGATTCTCGATGAATTCGGAAAACCGATGTTCATCGGAAGATTAAGATTCGTCTCTACGAGATCGGATCGGTATCCTACTCCAGAGGGTAGGACAACTCGGTGAGTATGCCGTATAGGGGGGCGAGTGGCAAGCCCACGACAGTGGACCAAAGGCCTTCGATCCGCTCCAGAAGGACGGCTCCTTTGCCCTGTATCCGGTACGCGCCGGCGGCTCCCCGCCATTCGCCCGTACGTATATAGGAACGGATTTCGTTCTTGGAGAAATCCCGGAAAGTCACCGTTGTCGTATGGCAGAGGCTTTTAACGGTTCCCAAACCGCTTGAAATGATTTGGGCGAGCGATTTCGATGAGCTTAAGTCCTCAGGCATCGCCGATATCGGATTCTTTTGAGAGAACGCGGGTGCGTAAACAACGAGTCCGGTGTGTACCGAATGCTGTCGGCCGGAGAGTTCCGAGAGCATTTCGGCGGCTTCCTCTTCATCGGAAGGTTTCCCGAGAAGTCCTCCGGGCCCTTCCACAAGCGTATCGGCGGCGATTCCCCAGGAATAAACATGCTGAAGATTTCCGAAAAGACCGGCTTCCAGTTTTCTTGATGCGATTTCGGTTACGGAATCTTGGGGAGATGTCTTCTCGGGAATCCGTTCATCGGCATCGGCGGGAATCACCTCGAAAGGAAGATTCAGTACGTTCAAGAGCTCCCGCCGTCTCGGCGATGCCGAGTAGAGATAAATGAGCGGCTTTCCCATTAATTCGATCGTTCGCGGCATTTTAAGAAATCCCAATGATTTTAACTTCAGACATCCTATCCGAGTCTTTTGATGACGGGCAACACAATTTGACTTAAAAGTATAATATACCAATAATAATCGATAGGGTCTTATCCCCGACGGAGAGTGATGATGGTTCTGTTGTTCGCCAAGCTGCTGAGCGCCCTTACAGCCTATGGACGTCCCGGCCGGATCGCGTTTGCCATGGCTCTGGGTCTTATGCTGGCCCTTATTCCGGGAGGTACGCTTCTTTGGATTATCCTTTTTGTACCTCTGATGCTTGTTCGAATTAATCAGGCCGCCTTATTGGGAACCATGGGCGTTTTCCGTTTGTTGGCGCCTCTTTATGATCCGTTTTCCGAGTCTCTGGGCTACCGATTGCTCACCCTTGATGCCCTCTATCGGCCGATGGGACGATTTTTAAGCGTTCCTTTTATCGGCTGGCTGCGATTGGATGATTCTTTTGTTTTCGGCGGATTGGTTCTCGGATTGATTGCTCTGCCGGTTGCCTTCTTTGTTTTCCGGCTGCTTGTAGGGCTTTATCGGCGTTTCCTGGCCGGAAAAATCAAGGCCGTATTTCATCGGATCGGAGCGAAAGTACCGCTTATTGGGCGCCTTGCCAAAGCCGTAACGGCCGTCCGGGGAGGTGCGTTATGAAAAAAGTAAAGAAGGAAGCCGAGGCGGGAAGATCCAAGGCGTCTTCCGCTGAAAAAACTCCGAAAATACCCGGAGCCTTTCGCAAGCCTTTGAAAAAAAGGCGCTTTGGGAAACTGATCAAGATGCTCACCGACTCCGGCGAGATAAAAATCTTGGAAGCCGCTTTTCCCGAAGGTGCGGACGGACGCCGGCGCTACAAAGCGCCGGCGGAGAAAAAGAAAGCGAAGGAAATCGCCGTTATTCTTAAAAAGGTCCGAAAAGCACGAAGCGGCCCGCGCACGGTCCGTCTGATTTTCGTGGTAATACTCATTGGTGTTCCGGTTATCTTCAGCGCGCTGTTTCTTGATCGAACAGCTTCACGTCGGCTTGAAGGAATTCTTGAAAAACAGACGGGAACCGACGCAACCGTTGCAGGTCTGGACATTTCTATTCCGAAGGGGAGTATCCGAATAGGAAAACTTGCTTTGGCATCCCAATCGGATCCGATGATTGATGAATGGGTCCTGGAAAATCTGGCGGCCGATATTCGATTAACTTCGCTTTCTTTTCGGAGGGTGATTATCGACGAAGTTTCCGCCGAGTTCGCCATGAAAGTTCCCAGAGAAACGTCGGCCGTTTATCCCGGGAAAAGGGCGAAAGAATCCGAGGAGAAGAAGGGCGGCGGATTGAGTTTCGATACGGATTTGCTTCCGAGTGTGAATCTTCAATTTGATTCGGCCGATTTGGTTCCGTCTATGCGGGAAGATTTGGAAGCCGAATACAAGGATTTGATCGATGGCTTGGATGACGATATCGATGAAGCCCGGGAAGTCGGTGAAAGAGCCGCCGAACTGTTAGGTCGCTCTTTGCCCGGGAAAAACGATCTTGCCGGATGGACCGCGTTGGTGACGGACGGAAAAGATCTCGCCGAAGATTTGAAGTCTCAGAGCGAAATAATTGAAGAATACCGAACTCGAATAAGCCGGGCCGCCGAGACGGCGAAAGAAGCATCCGAAGAAGCCCGCCGGGCCGTGGAAAAAGATTTGGCGAAGATTGAGGATGCCGTTTCATTTGATCGCAATACGCTGAACGAATGGCTCGGATCGGCAATAGGTTCTTATTTGGGGCCCAAAGCCGAGGTGATTTTCAATAAGATAAACGCTTTGCGTTCCCCTTCGGGCGAAGAGACGAGGGAAAGCCGAACAAAACGTTCCGAAAAAGGCCGAATGAAAAGCGGACGCATCGTTTCTTTCCCGGTCCGTCTTCCTCCGCGCTTCAGTATCGGGAGAATGCATTTCAGCGCTCTCGGAGCCGAACTGAACGGAACGAATGTCGGTATCGACCATGATTTGGCGGGTGCGCCCTCGGTGCTGAATCTTGAGATTAGCGGCATGAGCGGAGTTGAAGGATCTCTTGCCGCCGATCTTACCGTGGACGGCCGGAGCGGGGCGGATAGGATTATAGACGGAAAGGCCGCGAGCTCCGGATGGGCATGGTCTACGGGATCCGGCGAGGATGATTTGGGCGGAAACCTGGAAGCGACGGCGGATTTTTTCGTGAATGCGGAGAATCCCGATCTGTTCGCCGCATCAGGGAAAGCCGTTATCTCGAACTGGAGCGGACGTTTGAGCGGCGGAACGGTGGATATCGTTTCCGCCGATTCTCCCCCGCTGGCGGTCGAATACGAACTGACAATAGAACAGGGTGTTCCGCTGCTGAAGCTTTCCCTTGCGGAAGGCATGTTTGAAAGCTGGAGTAAAGCGCTGGCGGAATCGATTCTGCCTCTCGGAGCCGAACAGGCAAAAGCGGCGCTGTTGGATGCCGTCGGTGATGATTTGGACGGACTTGATGAGGTGCTTGGGAATCTTAACGCCGAAAGCGCGGATTTGAATGATCTCGGCAATCTTCTGGATTCACAGGAACGCAAACTCGAGGAGAACCTGCAAGATTGGACGAATAAGGCGGCCGGCGGGATGAACATTCCCGGAACCGAAGATATCGCGGAGAAAGCCGCAAAAGGATTGAAGTCGTTATTTTAGAATTTTTTATAGCAGCCGGGGGGCCGAAGCGCATTTCATAACCCATAAAAAAAACCGGCGCCGTATTATAAAGCGCCGGTTACTGTATGAAACAACAATGAACGGCTTCCGTGCCGCCGCCTCATATGCTCAGCCGATTTCGCTACAGGATGTGCTTGAGAAACTTTCGGGTCCGCTCTTCGGAAGGAGCATCGAATATTTCTTCCGGAGGACCGGTCTCGACGATTTCACCGGCGTCCATGAAAACCACCCGATCCGCCGCCGCACGGGCGAACCCCATTTCATGGCTCACCACCATCATGGTCATGCCTTCCTTGGCCAAATCGAGCATAACATCCAGCACTTCCTTCACCATTTCCGGATCAAGCGCGCTGGTGGGCTCGTCGAAGAGCATTACCTTCGGTTCCATCGCCAGGGCGCGGGCGATGGCCACGCGCTGTTTCTGACCGCCCGAAAGCTGGCCGGGATAGGCCTCCTCTCGGTCGGCAAGACCGACACGCTTTAACAGCTCTCTGGCTTTCGTTTCCGCGGCGGCGCGGCTGATCGTTTTGACTTTAACGGGCGCCAGACAAATGTTCTCCAGAACCGAAAGATGCGGAAAAAGATTGAAGTCCTGGAACACCATTCCGGTCTCTTCCCGAACCTTGCGGATATCCGCGTTCGGCCCGATCAGGGGATTCCCGTCGACAAGGATCTGGCCGCCGGTGAGGGCTTCGAGTTTATTCACGCTCCTTAAAAGCGTGCTTTTTCCCGAACCCGAAGGCCCTATAATCAGGACGACTTCTCCTTCCTTCACCTTCAAATCAACGCCGTTGAGGGCTTTTACCACGCCGAAATCCTTTTCGGCTCCCTGAATATCGACCATGACTTTATCGTTCATGACGCTTCATCCTATCTTCCATCATTGCCACGAGTTTACTGAGCACCAGGGTGAATACCAGATAAACAAGAGCCACCATCGCATAGGTTTCCAGGGAAAGGAAGGTTCTTGAAACATGCTCCCGGCCCCGTCTGAGGATATCGCGTAAGGCGATAACCGATACCAGCGAGGAATCTTTCAGCATGGCGATGAATTCGTTTCCGATGGCCGGAATAACGATTTTCATGGTTTGGGGCAGAATAATAAAGCGCATGGCCTGCCCCCGTGTAAGGCCCAGAGCCATCGCCGCTTCCATCTGGCCTTTGGGAATGGCTTCAATGCCCGCGCGGAAAATTTCTCCCATGTAGGCTCCGTAGCATATGGAGAGAGAAATAATGGCCGCCGGAACGCCGTCGAGCTTAAAAAACTTTCCCAAGGCGAAGTAGATGAAAATCAGCTGTACCAGCAGAGGAATCCCGCGGATGAGTTCCACGTAAACTCCGGCGATAAGCTGTAAAAGCCGCGTTCGGGCAATTTGGCCGAGTCCCGTAAACAGGCCCAAAACCACGGACCCCGCGATGGCTCCCGCGGTAACGCCGAAGGTAAGCGGCGCGCCTTTGATGATCACTTTAAAAATCTGATCGTACGGATCCTTTGCGACGAACACCAGCAAAACGATGCCGAGTACGGCAAAGGCGATGGTGAGTCTCCAGGAGTCGATGATCCGCCGTTCTCCCTTAATGGGGATAAGAGCCCCGTCGGTGACCTCGATGCGGGGCTCCGCGTGGTTCTTTACCGCAGCCACTTCTCGACCAGTTCAGCCTGGGTTCCGTCGGCGAATACGGCGGCGAGACCTTTGTTGATAAGGCTCAGAAGCTCTTCATTGCCTTTGCGGATGGCGATGCCGAATTCTTCCTCGGTGAAGGGTTCGCCCAGGATTTCGAGCTTTCCCTTGAAATTCTCATTGGCGGCGACATAGTCGATGGCGGTAACCGAATCGCAGACAACGGCGTTCAGGTTCCCGTTGACTAAGTCTTCAACGGCCAAACCGACATCGTCATAAGCTCTTCTATCTACGCTCGGGACTTCTTCCACGGCGAAATCGCCGGTGGTGCCCTGCTGAACGCCGACCTTTTTACCGGCGAAATCGGAAAGTTTCTCACCGCCCGAATAACCGGCCGGGACAATCAGAATCTGACCGGCGTTAATGTAGGGATTGGAAAAATCCATCGTGGCTTTGCGTTCTTCGGTAATAGTGACCGAGCTGATGATCGCATCGTAGGCACCGTTGGCCAGTCCGGCGAAGATGCCGTCCCAAGCCGTATTTTCCACTTCGTATTCGAATCCCGCGGCTTTTGCCACGGCCTCAAGAAGGTCCATGTCGAATCCGACGATATCTCCGTTGTCATCCACGTATTCCATCGGGGGCCAGGTGGCATCCGATGCGAAGACATAAACCGTGCCTCCATCCGAATCGGAACCGCCGTTTGCGAAAGCGGGTCCGGCGATGAGAGCCAGCAAGATCGTCAGAGCAAGAAAGCTTTTTTTCATTACGTTCTCCTTATTTAAATCCGTCTCGATTGAATCAAGCCAAATGATTTTATACACGATGACCGATGAGAGCGAAAGGTTTACGGCAAAAAATATTTTTAAATTGAACGGATATCGTGCTTCGCCCGGGGTGTTTCTTACTTCCAGGTAGGTTATGAACGGATTTTCCCGATATTTTAAGTTCGCGGAGGGAAAGCACGGTACGGTGAAGATCGATTCTTAAAGCGCGGATGAAATTTCAGGTGCATGCGGGTGGGGTAAGGGACCGCAAGGCCCCTTACCGCCGGCTTATCGATTCAGAGAGAGTATTTCTCTTGCCTCCATAGGAGTGGCCGCTTCACAGCCGTACTCTTCAATGATTCGTTTGGCGCGGGCGACAAACTGCATATTGCTCTCGGCCAGCTGTCCCTTCTTATAGAGAACATTATCTTCCATGCCCACACGGATGTTTCCGCCCAGGGCGATGCCGGCGTACATCGTTTCCATGGCTCCCGCTCCCACACCGAAGGTTGACCACGTGGAACCGGGAGCGACTTCTTCCATGGATTCCTTCATGAATACCAGGTTTTTCGTGCTTGCTTTTATACCGCCGGCAACACCCATGCAGAACTGAAAATGCAGAGGAGCTTTCAGAACGCCTTTCTTCAGATAATAAGCCGCATTGTAAATCATGCCGGGATCGAAAACTTCAATCTCGGGCTTCACGCCGACTTCCTGCATCATCGTTCCGAGTTTTTCGAGGAATTGCGGATTGTTTTCGAAAACGGCCGAGTGCTGCCAGTTCATGGTGCCGCAGTCGAACGTGGCGATTTCCGGCTTCAACTCATAAAAAGGTTTGAGGCGGTCCTCCTCTTTCAGGTTGATGCCGCCGGATGTTGTAAGGTTGATGATGATATCGCAGTCCGAACGTGATTTGAGTAATTGAACGGTTTCTTTAAATTTGTTGAAATCCATACAGGGCCGGGATTCATCGTCCCTCACGTGGATATGACAGATGGCGGCACCTTCTTTCCAGCAGTTGTAGATTTCTTCCGCGATTTCTTCAGGTTGAAGCGGAACATTCGGATTGTTTTCTTTTGTGGGCCATGCACCCGTTGTTGCAACGGTTATAATGCGTTTATTTTTTAGATCATTCATACGTTTTTCCTTCTTTATTAAGTCAATCGTTCGAAAATACCCGCGGCGCCCATACCGCCGCCTACGCACATGCTGACCATGCCGTAGCGTCCCCCGGTCCGTTCCAGAAAGGATAATGCTTTGCAGGAAAGCATGGCTCCCGTAGCGCCCAGAGGATGTCCCAGCGCCATTGCGCCGCCCCAGGGATTAACCTTTTCGGGATTCAGTCCCAGAGTACGGATACAGGCCAGAGCCTGAGACGCGAAGGCTTCGTTCAGCTCGATAACATCCATATCGGCCGCTGAAAGTCCGGTTTTCTTCAATACTTTCGGAATGGCTTCAATCGGACCTATTCCCATGATTTCCGTCGGAACACCGGCGGTGGCATAGGAAATGAGCCGCGCCAAGGGCCGAATCCCTTTCTCGGCGGCTTTGTCGGCGCTCATCAATACGGCAAACCCCGCTCCGTCCGTCATCTGAGAGGAGGTTGCCGCCGTAACGATTCCATCTTCCTTGAAACATGGAACCAATTCGGCGAGAGCTTCCATTGTGGTCGCGGGGCGAATCCCTTCGTCGCGAATTATCGCTGGATTGGTTCCGTTTTCGTCCGGTACGGTAACCGGAATAACGTGATCGTCAAAGAAGCCGGCCTTCTGAGCCTCGGCCGCCCGCCGATGGCTCTCCACGGCCATGGATTCCATTTCTTCGCGTGTGATTCCGTACTCTTGCGCAACATTCTCAGCCGTCAATCCCATGGCGATATAGGCGCCCGGCCGGTTTTTTTCCAGCCAGGGATTGAATGTTTCGGGAGAGGGCGCCATGGGTACCAGACTCATTGATTCCACGCCGCCCGCGACGATGATCTCTTCTTCTCCGCATCGAATACTGTTATTGGCGGATGCGATGGCCTGGAGTCCCGAAGAACAAAATCGATTAATCGTTTGAGAAGAAACACTGTCCGGAAATTCGGCTCTCTGTAAAATGAGCTTGGAAATATTCCAGCCCTGAACACCGAAGGGCATCGCACAGCCGACGATAACATCGTCGATTTCCTTCGGATGCAGCGAGGGGATTTTTTTGAGAACTCCCGTAAGCGCCTGTGCTCCAAATTCAACGGGATGAAGGTTCGAAAAAGATCCCTTTTTTGCCTTTGCGCATGCGGTTCTTCCGTACGCGACAATAACGGCATCATTCGATTTAAGCATACTGATTCTCTTTCTTTTTACTTGAGGTTGTACTGATTCATTTTCTGATAAAGGACATTACGCGAAATGCCTAAGAGCTCCGCTGTTCTCACCCGATTTCCTTCGGCCGCGGTCAGAGCATCCTTAACAAGCTCGCGTTCGAAAACACGCTTGGCGGACTTGAGATGATAAACGGACGTTTCAGGTGATGATGTGCGATTCTTTACATACATTCGCTTGATGAGCCGATCAAAATCTTTTTTCCGCAGAGTAGGCGAATCGGCCATATTCATCGCGCTTTCGATGACGTTCTGCAATTCCCTGACATTCCCCGGCCAGTCGTGTTCCAACAGAATATTCATGACTTCCGGTTCCACGCTTTCGATAACCATTCCAAGTTGAAGATTCAGCTTTTGGATCAGGTGCGTTACCAACAAGGGGATATCTTCTTTCCTGGAGCGCAGAGGCTCGGCTTGAATCCGGATGACATTCAATCGAAAAAACAAATCGCTTCGAAATTGACCGATTTCCACAAGATTTTCCAAAGATACATTCGAAGCCGCGATAACGCGAACATCGATGGGAACGCTTTTATTTCCGCCCACCGGATCAACTTCCATTTCCTGTATGACTCGGAGAAACTTCGGCTGCATCGTCGCCGTAAGAAGATTAACTTCGTCAAGGAAGATCGATCCGCCGTCGGCAAGTTCAAATCGTCCTATTTTTCCTCTCTTCGAGGCACCGGTAAAAGCTCCCGCGGCATACCCGAAGAATTCGGATTCCATAAGATCGCCCGGAATAGCGGAACAGTTGACCCGAACAAACCGGGATGTTCTTCGGGGGCTTGCGGCATGAATGGCATGAGCGATCAATTCCTTACCGCAGCCTGTTTCCCCTTCGATAAGAACGGTTGAGGATGATCGGGCCGCCTGAATAATCTGTTCCTTTAAATGACGAATCGATTCGCTTTTCCCGATGATATTGTCCAATCCGTAACGGGCTCCGCGTTCTCGGGAAAGCTCATGTTTATAGAAATCCAACTCACGCGTCAGCGTGTTGATTTGCTGAATGACTTGCTGAGCATTCGTCAATCCGTTGATAATGACATAAAGGAAAACACCGGACACGGTACCGTCGGGCGCGAATCGGGGAATATATGTGGTAAATGCCGGGATTTGCCGGCAGCATACCGGATTGCCGAAAACCGGCTTTCCCGTGCGAAGAACCTCACCGGCGGCCGTGTCGGGGATAATGTCCCAAACTCTTTGTCCGATAACCTCATCGGCTGAAAATCCCGTATATCGTTCCCAGCCGGGACTGACGAAGGTGTACAGTCCTTCGCCGTCCAGTACCGCCATGATGAGATCGTTGATGAATTCCATTGCGGTTTCATGATCCAAACATTTCCGCAATGCGCATCCCCCTCTTTCCCGTTTACCGTATTCCATGATTATACAGCAACTTTTTCCCCGGATAACCGTGTCGTTGCCGGTGTACCTTTATTTTGTTCGCCGATATGGTTCTGCGGATTATGAATACTTCTTTGCCGCCGCGGAACCTTTTTCCGTAATTCTTAACTTGCGCTTAAACAAACCTTTTTCCACGATATACCCCTGACGGGTCAGATGAGCGGAAATGGCGGCCATATGCATTGATTTAATCGAATGCTTTTTCACGAAATCGGCCTGATTCTCCGGATTGTTTTCCACCAGATTAAGGAGTTCGATATAAACGGGCGTGAGTCCTTCCTGCGCCATCTCGGCTTCGGAACCCTTCAAACCCGGAAGAGCGGCCGAGCCTTTTTCCGTGATGGAAAAAGTAAAGAACTTAATGCCGTTTTTCCCTTCTCTGACAATGTATCCGCCTTTATCAAGTGTTTCGATCGCGGCCGATGAGGTTTTTGAGTCGACGCCGAGCGTATCGGTAATATCCGACATATAGAGATGTCCGACACGGATTAATTGAAGAACTTGCTTCGCCATGTCGTCCAATTCCACATTGATTCGATTGGAATCGGTGGGAACCAGTTCCCAATTCTTTTCTCCGTAATATTTCGGTTTGTCCGTCAAGGTGGCGATAACGGCGACAACAAGAGTAATAATAAATCCAAACGTTGCCAGGAAAATGTGCTGGTTAATTTGGAAAACATGAAGAATTGTTCCCAGGACGGTGAAAGTCGCCATGGAAATCATTCCCGCCGAAGCGCCCCAGAGAGCTCCTCGGGCATTGAAGCGGGGCCATACGGCGCCCAATCCCAACAGAATCGCCGGGGGAACCAGCCAGCAGTTGGAGAAGGCGAACAGGTATGTGGGACCGCCCGGGAATTGACAAAGAATCCAGGTGAGAACGCCGATGGCGACCATGATATATTTGGAAGCCCTCAGTCCCTGTTCTTTCGTGGCATTGGAATTGATGAGGCGCTGATAAATATCGCGGGTTGCCACCGCGGAAGCTCCGAGAGTGGCCGTGGAGGCGGTAGAAATGGAAGCGGCAACGGCTCCGATAACGAAGAATGATCCCAAAAAGGGTACGAACACTTTAACGATAACACCATAGGCGGCCGTTTGAGGTAAGCTTCCGCCTCCGGGAATGAAGCTGTCTCCGAAAAAGGCGCCCGCGTAAGCTCCCACGATGCCTAAAGGAATCATGAAAAGAAGAGACAGGATGACGGCGGCCAGAACGAAAGACTTTCTTGCGACTTTTTCGCTTCGGCAGGAAGCCACTTTCATCCAGTAGTAGTTGTTTCCCCAGACAAGAGCGGCGGCGAAGCAGATGATGAAATTCAATATGGACGGATAGGTTAATTTTCCTCCCGGCAGCTTGGCTCCGCCGATACCGGCGGCGACGAAGTTCCCGCCGGGCCAAGCGGCGTTAATCGCATCGAAACCGCCGAATTTCTTGATAAGGAGAGTCAGAAGAAGCGGAACGGCCACAACACCGATAACAACCTGGAAAAAGTCGGTGATGGTCGCGGCCCAGAGACCGGAAATAAACGTAAAGCCGATAATGATTATGAAAATAACGGCGACGATGATAATCTGATTCCATCCTGTGAATCCCGTGATTGTATTGGCACAGGAGACGATGTTGTTGGCAAGAATGCCGGTCATGCCGATTACGCTGGTAATCGCGACGACGGAGCGGACCGTGCTGTTGTATCTCATTTCAAGATATTCGGGCAGGGTTTGAGCGCCGCAGCGGCGGATAAACCGGGCAAAGACCAAGCCGAACAGCATGAGACCGCAGATCGCGTAGATCAATCCCCAAAACAGGGATGCTCTGTATCCCATTAAAACGGTGAAACCCGGTGCGAGCGCGATGGTCGTACCGGCGAATCCGATGGCGCAGACTCCCATCATGTTGATGACAGTCGACACTTCGCGTCCGGCAAGAATGAAGTCGGAAGACTCGGACACCCAGCGTTTTGAGTAAATGCCGGCGCCTACGAGAATCGAAGCGAAGACGATGAACATGATCAGGAAAATGGTTGTTGTCATAATAACCCCTTTTCGTTTTTAGAAATCACCGGTTTAAAAAATCAAACCGGTAAATGTCGTGTTAATCCAGAATGGCTACGGCACGGCACCAGCCGGCGGATGCTTTCTTGATATTTATAGGGAGACAATGAACGGTAAATCCGGTGAGAGGAAGTTTGTCCAAATTCGTCAGTTTCTCAATATGACAATAAGCCTTATCCCGACCGACGCGGTGGGCTTCCCAAATGATGGAAGGATCATGATTTTGGGAAAATTCCTCTCCTTCAAAAGGAAGGGGAACGTCCCAGCTCCAGCCGTCGGTACCGACGACTTTCACGCCGCGGTCGAGAAGCCACATCGTCGATTCGTAGCTCATGCCGGCTCCGGCCGAGAGATATTTCGGTGTTCCCCAATGTGCGTCGGCTCCGGTTCGCAGGAGAACGATATCTCCTTCCTGCGGAATGTAATTCACGCTGTTGAAATATTCTTCAACGTCGGCCGCGCTGATTTTGTATCCGTCAGGCTTCGACGAAAAGTCCATTTTTACACCGTTCCCGATACACCATTCCAGAGGGACTTGATCGATGGTCCATGCCGCCTCCCCGCCGTTTTGCGTGGGATAATAGTGCCACGGAGCGTCGATATGGGTTCCCGAATGAGTACAAACCTGTAAAAAGTCGATGGCCCAGCCGTTTCCTTCCGGTAAATCATCGACGGTCGCGCCTTTGAAGAAACCGGCCATTTGTTCGGCCGTTTCTTTATGATTTAAATATTGAATCTTCGGTATCTGCATGGGAGGGTCGCTCGGCAGACCGTCTTCGAGCGCAATTGATAAGTCAATAATTTTCATTCTGGCTTCTCCTGGAACTGTTGATAAGAAATTGAGATCTCAGGAGTTTTAAAGCAAAAAATGTGCCATCCGATATTCGTCCGGCGTGTTTTCTTTCCTGTTAAAAAATTGTAATCTTTCTTCGATTCCGCAAGGCTGGAAGAGAAGTGTAATGAAAAGAATACACCAAGAAAGAGCCTTTGAAGAATAATCTAATCAAATCATTATGTAATAACGAAATATTTTAAAATGTAATGTTTTTATTACGCAGACTCTCTTTTTATTACATTTTTGTCGCATCCATCCTCCGTTGACTGTCCGGAAAGGACGGGAGTATGCTTCCGATATTGGACGGTTAAATAAGGCGTAATCCTTTAAAAAAATTAAGAGACTAAAAAGTCCATATAATCCCGCGATACGGGCGGAAGTTTCTACGGATCGCCGTAAACGATCCACTATGGGCGAACGGCCGCAACCTGCGTGTCTGGTGCGGGTGTTCCCCATTTATAATTCGGGGGAATGATGGCCGAAACCTTAAAATTATACATCGAGCGAAAAGACGGACGCGATTCGGAGGCCCTTGATTCGGCGGCCGAGATTCGATCCGCCCTGGGACTCAGCGGACTCGAAAAAATTCGCTTAATCACCGAATACGAAGTTGCGGGATTAACATCCGACCTGCTGAACGCGGCGGCTCCCGGTCTTCTTTATGAACCGCCTTCGGATATCGCGAAGGAATCTTTAACCGTATCCGGTCCGGTCATCGCGCGCGAGTACCTTCCGGGGCAGTTCGACCAGCGGGCGGATTCGGCGGCCCGAGGACTCCGGCTTCTTTACCCGGATCGCACTATCGAAGTGCGCAGGGCCGATATCCTTATTCCCGTCGGCAATCTCTCGGAGGAAGATCTCAACAGAATCAGGGATTGGGTGATTAATCCCGTCGATTCCCGTGTGAAAATCCTTGGCGACTCATCCCTCGGCGAAGAGGCGCCTCGGCCGGAGTCCATACCGATACTGAAGGGATTCCGGAAGCTGGATGATGCGGGACTCAAGCGGATCAAAAAAGAAGAAGGTCTTGCACTGGAACCCGAAGATTTGGAGTTCATCCGGATATGGTTTGATGAAAACGAACAGCGGGATCCAACTCTGGCGGAACTCCGGGCTTTGGATACATACTGGTCGGATCATTGCAGGCATACGACTTTTGAAACCGAACTTCTGGAAATCAAGGTGGCCGACGGGCCGGAAGCCGATGAAATTCAGGCGGCTTTGAAGGATTGGGAGGCGGCCAGGGCCTTATGCGGACGGGAGGAAAAACCGAGGACTCTGATGGATTTGGCCACCGTCTCGGCACGCTGCGCCCGTTTCGAGGGAACACTGGAAGATTGGGACATCTCCGAAGAAATTAACGCCTGTACATTGAAAGTGAACGCGGACATAGACGGGAAGCGAGTTCCCTGGCTTCTTTCCTTCAAGAATGAAACTCACAATCATCCGACCGAAATCGAGCCCTACGGCGGTGCTTCAACCTGTTTGGGCGGTGCGGTCCGCGATCCTCTTTCGGGACGCGCGTATGTTCATCAGGCTCTGCGGGTAACGGGCGGCGCCGATCCCCGGCAAAATCCGCGGGAAACAAGAAAGGGCAAACTTCCGCAGCGTCTTATCGCTCACGGCGCCGCCGAAGGATACTCAGGCTACGGAAATCAGCTCGGATTGGCCACGACGATCGTCCGTGAGCATTATCATCCGCTCTATGAAGCAAAGAGGCTGGAATGCGGCGCCGTTATGGGCGCCTGCCCCGCGGCGAATGTCGTCAGAGAAGTACCGCAGGCCGGTGATGTCGTGATTCTGGTAGGCGGCAAAACGGGACGGGACGGTATCGGCGGGGCCACGGGTTCTTCGGTTGCCCATGACGGCGGATCTCTGGAAAAGGCGGGTGCCGAGGTTCAGAAAGGCAATGCTCCCGAGGAGCGGAAAATCCAGAGACTCTTCAGAAATCCCCAAGCATCAAAATTGATTCGGCGGTGTAATGATTTCGGCGCCGGAGGCGTGGCGGTCGCGGTCGGAGAGCTGGCCGACGGACTGGAGATTAATCTGGATGCCGTCCCCGTGAAGTATTCGGGGCTGAACGGATTGGAGCTGGTTCTTTCGGAATCCCAGGAGCGGATGGCCGTGGTGGTTTCGCCGGAGGATGCCGAGACGTTCATCGGTTTGGCCGCGGGGGAGAATCTTGAAGCCGTCGCGGTGGCGCGGGTAACCGATGATAGGCGCCTTCGCATGAACTGGCGCGGCGATACGATCATCGATCTGGATCGGGATTTATTGGACACGGCCGGAGTGCGAAGAACGGCGAAGGCTTTTGTTCCTGCGGATAGGCGGGAGGATGGCGGGAGCCGGGAGCCGGGAGCCGGAGGTCGCAAAGCGGGCGCCGAGAGAAGCGGCGGTGAGCGGTGTGAAGGATTCGGCGGCGCATGCGGCGGCGCGGCCGATCTCTTATCGGTGCTTTGCGCGCCTGAAATCGCTTCCCGCCGAGGCTTGGAAGAGCGCTTCGACGGGACCGTCGGCGGGGGAACGGTTCTGGCGCCTCACGGAGGATTCCGGCAGGCGGTTCCGGCCGAGGCTTCGGTTCATCTTCTGCCCGCCGACGGCGAAGTGGGCACCGCGGGCATTATGAGTATCGGTTTTGATCCGGCATTGGCTTCGATGAGTCCGTTTCGCGGCGGACAATACGCCCTTATCGAAGCTCTGGCCCGAATGTGCGCTGCCGGAGGCCCATGGAGAAACGCACGATTCAGTCTACAAGAGTTTTTCGGCCGAACGGATAAAGGCCCTGAGGCTTGGGGACGGCCTCTTGCGGCGCTGTTGGGTGCCTTAACGGTTCAACGCCGATGGAATCTTCCGGCCATCGGCGGGAAGGACAGCATGAGCGGCAGCTTCGAGGAACTGGATGTTCCTCCCACGATGATCGCTTTTGCCGCCGCGGCCATGGAGGCGAAAAAGGCCGTGGGAGCATCGCTTCCCGGAAGCGGATTGACTCTTGTTTTGGTTAACGAGAGTGCGGGCTCGGGCGGCGGAGCGGAGACGTTCTCGGCGCCTGATTTTGATGTGTTGGCGGCCGGCTGGGACTGGATCGGAACGCTGAATGAGAGGGGAGTTCTTCAGGCGGGCGCTTCGGTCGGTCCGGGAGGACCTCTTGCGAAGCTTGCCGTGATGGCATTGGGAAATCTCGTGGGTGTGGAGCTGGATGATGAGCCCGGAGCCGCGCCGGAGAGGACAAAGGGGACGGGGCCGTTTGCGGCCGATTACGGGGCGCTGATTATCGCTGTTGAAGGTTCCCTCGACGGATTGCTTTCCGAAGCCGCCGAGAGGGGTGTGCGCTTTCGAGTTCTGGGGAAAACCATTGATGAGGCGGTTTTCAAATGGCCGGGAGGGAGCTTGACGCTTGATGAAATCGAGGCGGCGTGGCGGAGGCCTTTTTCCGAGGTTTGGCCGGAGGACCGGAGAGAGGGTGAGCGGATTGCGCAGGCACAGGATGTGCCGGAGGACGGCAGAATCTGCGGCGAAGACCCGCTCGGCGGTCCGGGAGCGGCCCGCGGGGGGGGCGAGGGCGCCCTGCGCGGTGAAGGCGCGCCTGTAACGCCCGAAGATGGTGATGTTTTGTTACGATGGAATCGGAGGGAGAAGAGCTCCTGCGATTTCGAAAACGGCGGTGCGCGGAGAGCTTCGGGGGCCGGCAAACCAAGAGTCCTGATTCCCGTTTTTTCCGGGACAAATGGGGAAGATGACGCGAGGAGAGCTTTTTCACGGGCCGGGGCGGCGGCTGAGGAATATGTGTTTTTGGACAGGGTCGCCGGCGGCGCGGATGAGGCGATTAAGGGCTTGGCGGAAGGCATCGGGAAGTCTCAGATTTTGTATATATCCGGCGGGTTCTCGGCGGGCGATGAGCCTGACGGTGCGGGAAAATACATCGCAGCGGTTCTTCGGCAGGAACGGGTTGCCGATGCGATTTATTCCCTGCTGGAACGGGACGGTTTGATTCTGGGAATCTGCAATGGGTTTCAGGCGCTGATGAAAAGCGGCTGGCTTATTTCGGGCGAAGCGGGGGTGCCGGGGAGCGATGATCCGACATTGGTGAGAAACCGCATCGGGCGTCATGTGGCCCGTGTGGTCCGCACGGTCGCGACGGGGGCGAGAAGTCCCTGGCTTTCGCGGATTTCCCGAGGGGATGTTCATTGCGTGCCGGTCAGTCACGGGGAAGGCCGGTTTACGGCGCCCAAGGCGGTTCTTGATTCTTTGGCGGCATCCGGCCGGATCGCTTTTCAGTACTGCGACAGGGAGGGCCGTCCGTCCATGGGCGGCGAGTTTAATCCGAACGGTTCGGATTTGGCGGTGGAAGGACTCCTTTCGCCCTGCGGGAGGATTCTGGGGAAGATGGGGCACAGCGAACGGTGGCGCAAGGGAACGCTGATTGATATTCCGGGGATGGAAACCGAGCAGCCGCTGATTGCGGGCGGGGTTGATTGGTTCCGCTGATGGCGGATGCGGCGCGGTTTCCGCGGTGCGGCGAAAAGAATGGATCGGTCCTTAATCGAGGGCTTTGGGGAGGAAGAGATGGTCGGGATTATTTTCGGCAGTAAAAGCGATACGGAAAAGATGAGGGGCGCGGCGAAGTGCCTGGACGAGTTCGGGATTCGATGGGAGGCACATGTTCTTTCGGCGCACCGTGTTCCGGAAGAACTGAAAACGCGTCTTGCGGCGATGGAAGATTCCGGAGTGAAGGTGTTTATCTGCGGCGCGGGATTGGCCGCGCATCTTCCGGGAGTTGCGGCTTCCATGACGACAAAGCCCGTTATCGGCGTGCCCCTCTCGGCCAAGCTCGGCGGGACGGACTCGCTTTATTCCATCGTTCAGATGCCCAAGCCCATTCCGGTGGCGACGGTCGGGATTGATAATTCCTATAACGCGGGGATGCTGGCGGTTGAGATTCTGGCATTGGCGGACGAGACTCTGGCACGGCGTCTTTCGGAGTGGCGAATCGCGATGAAAAAAACGTTTATCGCCGAAAACGAGTCGGGAGATTTACTTTAAATGGCCGGAAAAACAGCCGAAATGGGCATCGCCGCGGACGACGACGATAAACTGCATGAAGAATGCGGTGTGTTCGGTCTTTGGGCACCCGCCGAAGCCACCGATGCCGGAGACGAAATTTATCGAGGTCTTTTGGCCTTGCAGCACCGGGGTCAGGAAAGCGCCGGAATCACGGTGGGCTCCGATGGAGCGCTGAAAACCGAGAAAGGCATGGGGCTTATCTCCCAAGTGTTCAGCGCCGAAGATCTGGAGAAAATCACCGGACATACGGGTATCGGTCATGTCCGATATTCCACCGCAGGAAAGAGCAATATTGAGAATGCTCAGCCTCTGGTGGGGCACGGGAAGCTTGGCGATTTGGCCGCGGCGCATAACGGAACTTTGGTCAATGCCGGAGTTCTCCGATCCCTGCTGGAAGACGGAGGCGTTCTTTTCCAGACGGATGCGGATTCGGAAGTCCTTTTAAAGATGATCGCCAGAAAAGCGGCCAAGGGTTTGGAAGAAGCGGTAACCGAGGCGATGAGCGCCGTAAAGGGATCGTACGCTTTGGTTATGGTCGCCGGAGACACACTGATCGGCGCCCGCGATCCTTACGGAATACGGCCCATGGTTTTGGGGCGGAAGAAGGAGCGCTGGTATTTGTCTTCCGAATCCTGCGCCCTTGAAGCCGTCGGGGCGGAAACGGTGCGGGATGTGGCTCCCGGCGAGGTGATTTTTATCGATTCGGACGGTCCCAGAAGTATCGTTCAGGATTTGGCGAATGAAAGGGCCACCTGTGTTTTCGAGTATATCTATTTCGCCCGGCCCGACAGCCGCATCGACGGGATTTCCGTTATGGAAAGCCGACTGGCCATGGGAAGGGAATTGGCGCGTGAATGGAATGTCGAGGCGGATCTGGTTTGCGGCGTCCCCGATTCGGGGGTGCCGGCGGCCCTGGGATTCGCCCGGGAATCCGGCGTTCCGTTCGGAATGGGGTTTATAAAAAATCATTACGTGGGCCGCACCTTTATTCATCCCGATCAGGCGATGAGGGAACGCGCCGTTTCGGTAAAACTTACGGCTCTACGGGAAGAAGTGGAGGGCCGGCGGGTTCTTCTCATCGATGATTCCATAGTTCGGGGCACCACAAGCAGGCGGCTGGTTACGTTGATGCGGCAGGCGGGAGCCGCCGAAGTGAAGTTCGGCGTTGTTTCACCCCCCATTACCAGTCCCTGCTACTTCGGCATCGATACACCGGTGGCCGAGGATTTGATTGCCCATTCCATGGATGTGGAGTCGATTCGTTCCGTTCTGGCCGTGGATGAATTGGCCTATTTGAGTTTGGAAGGATTGAAGCGGGCGCTGGAACGCCAGACGGGATTTTGTTTGGGCTGCCTGACCGGGAGTTATCCTCTTCCCCCTCATAAACTGCGAAGCGCATAATGGAAGCGGAAGATGATCGGGTTCGGATGAATACGGTCTCCGATCGCTCGATTTCTTTCATTGTCGAAAATCAAGTCTACCCGATCGGGGTTGTCATGAATTTCATTAAATGTTAATAGGTATTAATATAAAAGAATCGGTGCCGATGCGGCGCGGATCTGATACTCTGTTGAAAATACGGAATTAAACTATGGATCAAGCAAAAACGATAAGTTACGAGGACTCCGGGGTTGATAAGGCGGAAGGATATCGTGCGGTCGAAAAAATGAAGAGTGCGGTATCAAAAACTCAAGGATCGGCCGTACTCGGCGGACTTGGAGCTTTTGCCGGTTTGTATTCCCTGGAAGGATGGAAAAATCCCGTTCTTGTTTCCGGCACCGACGGTGTGGGAACGAAACTTCGGCTTGCTCTGGATGCCGGCGGACTTGAGACGATTGGACGGGACTGCTATGCGATGGTGGCCAACGATATTCTCTGCCACGGAGCTAAACCATTGTTTTTTCTTGATTATTTGGCCTGCGGGAAACTGAACGCGGATACGGCCGCCGGCATCGTCGGGGGTATGGCGGCCGCTTGTCTGGAGGACGGCTGCGCGCTGATCGGAGGGGAAACCGCGGAGATGCCCGGTTTTTACGCACCGGGTGATTACGATGTCGCGGGATTCGCGGTAGGAGCGGTTGAACGGGAGAAAATCGTTGACGGCTCGGCCGTCAATGCAGGGGATGTCGTTGTGGGTTTGGCTTCAAGCGGTGTTCATTCAAACGGATTCAGCTTAATCAGAACGCTTTTCCCCGATCCTTCCGAGCTGCCCGAAGGTATTCTCAAGCCGACACGGCTTTATGGAAAAACCGTCCGTTCCCTTTTGGATCAAGGTGCGCCGATTCGGGGAATGGCGCATATAACCGGCGGAGGCCTTCCTGAAAATCTTCCAAGAGCCTTCGGCGGAAAGGAGCTGACCGCTCATGTGGAACGCGGTTCATGGAAGATTCCCGATGTTTTCCGCAGTATTCGCGAAAGAGGCGTTTCCGAAGACGATATGAACGGAACCTTCAATATGGGAATCGGCTTTACCCTGATTGTTCCGCGAAATCAGGCGGACGGTGTTGTCGCATCGCTGAATGAGGCGGGCGAGAAGGCCGGGGTTATCGGGGTAATCCGTGAAGGGAAGGGGGGTGTATGTTACGTTTAGCGATTCTTGCCTCGGGCGGAGGGACCAACATGCAGTCCATAATCGATTCTTATACTTCGGGACTGCTGGAGATGGAACCGTCTCTGGTACTTGTGGACAGACCTTGCGGTGCATTGAGCAGAGGTGTTGAAGCGGGCATCGAAACACAGCTCCTGGATCGGAAAATTCTCGGCAGGAAACTTTCTTTCTCTGTCGGCGATGCTCTGAAAAAGGCTCATATCGACTTTGTTGCCTTGGCGGGCTGGCTCAGCATTCTGGATTCTTCCCTGGTTGATTCATGGAAAGGCCGCATGGTGAACATTCATCCTTCATTGCTGCCGTTATACGGCGGGCCGGGTCTGTACGGGATTCGCGTGCATCAAGCCGTTCTGAAATCGGGGGATGCGGAAAGCGGCTGTACCGTGCATTACGTAGTCCCCGGAGTGGATGAAGGTGAGATTATCGAGCAGGCGCGCGTCCCCGTTTTAAAGGAAGATACTCCGGAGAGTCTGGCCGAAAGAGTTTTGGCGGAGGAACATAAGCTCTATCCGAAAGTTCTTGGAGCCTTGGCGTATGAAATAACCGGCTGATTGAAGACATTTCATAATTCATAGAATGGCTTCAATCCTGCGGCCGAGACTCCGCAGACTTCGCTTCGGCAGGGCTTTGTTTCAAAAATTGCTGATTTTTGAAATTGAGTTTCGATCAAAAATTGTGCAAGAATAAAGGCATGATAAATCGGAAAACCGGGCGTCTTTTTTTCGCCGTATTGATTCTTTTTGCGTTATTTCCCTCTTCATTGCTCTATGCCGATCTCGGTGATTTTTCCCGATCCGTTAATGAAGGCCGGCAGGAGAACGAACCCGAGGAAAAGAAAAAAAAGGAACGTGAATTTCATGAGGATCACGAAGACGACGAGTCCCAAAATCCCTTTTTCTTTTTAGCGGCTCTCCTTTGGTATTATCACAACCGATCATCCTGCTATGCGGAATACCCTTACGAGAACGGATCGGATCGTCCTGCGGCCATAGCCCACGATGAACGTCTTTTATTGGAGAAACCGGCACCCGATAGGAAGCAAAGCCGATGGATTCTTTCTTCCTCCGGCGGGATGTTCTTCGAAGGCACGGATATCGGCGGAACGGCGAATTTCCGTCTGAATGGAATCGTCGGGGGCGTTGTTGGACCCGAATTTGAATACAGGCTGTGGAAGGATGAATCGTCGATTCTCCATATGTACCGTGCCGGGGGCGTTCTTCCTCTGATTCAGAGTGATTATTTTTCACTCTCGCTTGATCTTTCCGGTGTTTTTTTTCGCGATGCCCTCTCGCTGAACGCCGTAGCTCTGGGAGGGAGTGTTGTTTCATACCCCTTCCGTCCGATTTCATTGGAAATACGCGGAGGAGCGGTTCTTTCGGAGTCGGCCGCTTTCTCGGAACTCGGCATTAGGCTGGGAGCCCATATGAATCGCTTTGAGGTGTATGCCGGTTATTACGGACTTTTTTATGACGATACGGGACTTGAAAATCAGACGAAGGGTCTTCATGTCGCCGAATTCGGTACGGCCGTGCATTTCTAAATTAAAATCCTTATCTCGCGGAGCATCACCGGAAAAACCGTCCTTTCATGCTGCATCCGCGGGCTGGAATCGGAATAAACTATCGATAAACGGCGGAACCGACTCCTTGTTTTCATACGGGGTATTCGGTTTCTCCGGAAATAATTTCATCATTCCTGAAAGTGCTTAGATCCGATAGCAAAAATCCCTCGGAACCCGCGTGGAAGGGCTTTGTTTCAAAAATCGCCGACTTTTGAAATCACCTTTCCGTTCTTATCTTTTTCTGACTTGATTCTCATTTTTCTCATCTGTCTCTTACCGGTTCTTAATGCATCCCTGCTTTGCTTATTCAACATTTTTAGGAGATGAACATGAAGAGAAGAATCATTCCGACAATTCTGTGCTGTCTTTTTTTTGCCGCGACATCTTATGCAAACGGAGGAAAAGATGAAACACAGGGACCGGTGAATTGTGCCTTTTGGTACCCCTATGGGGAGGGATCCTGGACCGGAGATTTTATCGCGAAAAAGATTGATGAATTCAATTCGGCAAATCCCGATATCATTATTACGGGAC
Organism: Spirochaetia bacterium; assembly: GCA_963666985.2. Classification (GTDB taxonomy): domain Bacteria; phylum Spirochaetota; class Spirochaetia; order DSM-2461; family DSM-2461; genus UBA2779. The sequence goes on from CAXXIA010000001.1 coordinate 751,169, forward strand.
AGTCTTACGAAAATTACGCATCGATTGTCGAAGGATTGCAGCGGGCCGCAGCGGGAAAAAATCTTCCCGGCATTGCCACGATCGCCTACGGATATGATTCCTACATCATCAAGAGCGGTCTTTGCGCTCCGGTGAACGATTATCTCGAGGATGAACGTTTTCTCGACGATTTCTTTCCGTCGCTTCTCCATGTAACCGGGAAGAACGGAAAAACTTATGGAATCCCTTTGGCCTTATCCGTCGCCGAAATCTTTTTTCACGGCGATCTGTTTAGAAAAGCCGGTCTTGATCCGCGCACCCCTCCCAAAACATGGGATGAATTCGTCGCGGCGGCGAAGATTCTTCATGACACATCCGGGATTTACGGCGCCACCTTCGCCATGGATGATATGTGGATTTTCGAAACCGCCGTACGATCCTTAGGCGGAAATCTGCTCAGCTCCGACGGAAAGAGGGCGACCGTCGATTGTCCCGAGGCTGTAAAGATTCTTTCGGACTGGGCCGAAGGCGTCAAACAGGGATACTTCCTGTATAACGCCGATTTCATGGAGACTCTCCAGAGTTTCGGGGGCAAGCAGGCGGCGATGTTCGCGGTTTCGAGCTACGGAACCCTCTATTATCACAATTCGCTTCCGGAAGTCTTGGCAATGCATTGGCCGGCCGCTCATGGAAAAGCCATCCAAAGTCCCGCGGGGGGAAATTCTCTCTATGTTTTCGGAAATAACGATTCGGAGCGGGAGGCGGCCGTTCGGTTCATCGAGTTCCTCACAAATCCCGAGGCGAATTCCGAATGGGCGATGAATTCCGGATACCTTCCGACCCGAAAATCCTCTCTCGAAGAAATGAGTGATTTTATCGAAGGATTCGACAATTACCGCACCGCCGTATCCGAAATTGAGTTTGTTGTTCCGCCGGTTCAATTCCCCGGTGATGAAACGCCTCTTATCCGTAATACCATTATGGAAGCGATTGAAGCGGCGCTTCTCGGTAAGCTGACTCCGCAAGACGCTCTGAAAGAGGCCAATGGCGAGATAAACGCATTGATCGGGAATTAACATCACCGTGATCACAATCGATGCCCATTGCCATACGGACTGCTCGGACGGATCGGTAACCATTGAAGAGCGGATTGCAATGATTAAGCGATGCGGATTCGATGCGGGTACGATTACCGATCATGATTTCGTTTCCAGTGAGCAAATCGACATTGCCCGGAAGGCGGCGGGAAACATGCCGTTTATTCCGGGCATTGAACTCTCGTTATCCCATGAAGGCAGGATTGTGCATATCTTGGGGTATTTCGTCGATCCGGAGAACGGGCATCTCGGTAAGCATCTTTCCGAGGTTCAGGAACATGATCGTGATCTTACCGGAAAATTAATACGGGCGGGCCGAACCGAGGGGATCCGTTTCTCTTTGTCTGATTTGGAATCCTCTTCGCTCCATACCTTTTATTCGGGACAATTTCTCAAAAAGGCGGCTCGTGAACACTGCGGTTCCGATAGGAGGAGGCTTCGGAAACTCTTTTTTTCTCTTCTCGAAGAAACAAACTTGAGCTATCCCTCTTTTTCTCCGTGGTCCGTACGAAAGGGCATCGAACTGATTCATGCCGCGGGAGGCCTTGCGGTTCTCGCTCATCCGGGATGCGAGGAAGATCCTCTCATGAAAATCTTGGGATTTCGATGTCATAAGGCGGCCGATATCCGGTGTTATGCCGATTGGGGACTCGACGGTGTTGAAACACATACTCCCGTGCATTCCCTAAGGGAAAAAGAGATGTATTCCCAAATTGCGGAGAATCTCGGGCTGATGGTTACCGGAGGAAGCGACTGCCATGGGAATGACGATTTTCTCGGTCCCGCTTTGATGGGAGTGTATACGGACTTCCCCGAAAACGTCTTTGAAAGTTTATGGAACAAACATGAAAAACCGTCTGAAAAACGATAACGCCGCATATGCATTGTTGGCGCCGGCGATAATAATAGCCGTCCTTTTTGTTTATGCTCCTTCTCTTTATGTTTTCTTTTTGAGTTTTATGGATTGGAATCTGATCGGCAAGAATAAAGAATTCGTCGGACTGAATTGTTATATCGGCTTATTCTCTTCCGGAAGCGGGTTCGGCAATTCGATGATCCGTACGTTGGAATACGGGGCCGTTTATTTACCCTTAAGCATGCTGATCGGTCTTGGAGTCGCTTTGCTTCTTCAGAGGATTCATGAGAAGCGGGCCGGGTTCTTCCAGGTTCTTTATTTTATTCCTTCGATTACTTCCATAGCGGTTATCTCGATTGTCTGGTCTTATTTGTACAATCCTCAAGTCGGATTTTTTAATTCTTGTCTTTTAAAACTCGGGATTTGCGCGGATAAGCTGCCGGAATATCTGAATGATCCGAAACTGGCTCTTCCGTCCATCGGATTGATGGGGATTTGGCAGTCCTCCGGTTTCGTCATGCTTCTTGCTTATACGGGACTGCAGGGAATCTCGAAGCATTACTATGAAGCCGCCGATATTGACGGCGCATCGGCTTTTTTTCAATTTCGGAAGATTACATTGCCGATGTTGAGTCCGACTGTTTTTTTCATTGTATTTATGCTGCTCATCAATTCCTTTCAAGTGTTCGCTCCTGTAGCGATTTTGACGAAGGGAAGACCCTTGGGAAGCACCGATGTTGTTTTGTACTACATCTACCGGTATGCGTTCCAATTCTTCAAATCCGGACCGGCCAGCGCCGCATCATGCGTTGTGTTCGCGGTGATATTTCTTTCCGTAAAACTCCAAATGAGGTTCGGAGAGCGGTCCGTGTTCTATCAATAGGTAATCATTCATATGAAAGTTCATTCCGTTTTTTCCCGGCGTGTTTCTCTGATTCTTTTGGTTCTGTTTGGAATCATAATCGTTTTTCCATATGTGTGGATGATTGCGACGTCTTTAAAGTCTCCCGAAGAGGTCTTTACGCCGCAGATGCGCTTGCTGCCCCGCCATTGGAGGCCCTCCAACTATTCTGATGTGTTTGCGGTCGGCTCATTCCCAAGATATATTCTGAATTCTTTTATTGTCACCGCGGCCGGTACGCTGTTGGAGTGTGCCATAGCGTTTATGGGTGCCTATGCTCTGGCCCGGCTGAATTTCATCGGCAAAAAAGCGCTGTTTCTGCTTATTATCGGAACACTGATGATACCGCCGCATATACTCATGCTGCCTTCTTACATCATGATCAGCAGACTTCGGCTTTTGGATACGTACCTCGGACTGATCCTTCCCAGAGCCGGCGCCGCCTTCGGGATTTTTCTGCTGCGTCAGCATATGCTTACGATTCCCAACGATATCGCGGATGCCGCGGAAATCGACGGTACGGGGCTTGGAGATATGATGCTGAAGATCTATCTGCCTTTAAGCTTTCCCGTTCTCGTCACGGTGGGGGTGTTCTCCATGATCGGCTTTTGGAACGATTATTACTGGCCGCTTATCATTACGAGCAAAAGCGAAATGAGAACGCTTGCTCTTGGAATAAGTCACTTCAAGAGCTTGGAAGGCATGGGACAGTGGGAACTTCTGATGGCGGCCGCGACGATTGCGACTCTTCCCATGCTGATTGTTTTTTTCCTGAGCCGAAAAACGGTTATCGAGAATATGACGACCGGTTCCGTTAAAGGTTGAATAAACCGAAAGAATAAGGCCCTTTGAGCGGAGAGCCGTACAATTGCCTTTAAAGAAGAGAAAACTCGACATTCGGCCTGTTTTAAAATATCCCCTCTCGACAGTCGTGATGATTTTCCTCATCATTTTGAAAACGAACCGCCGCCGAAAGGCGGCCTCTTTGAGGAGATTTCACCATGGCACGAGCACTCTTAAGCGTTTATGACAAAACCGGAATAGTCGAATTCGCCCGATTCCTCATTGGTAAAGGTCTTTCGCTCCTTTCAACAGGCGGAACGTATAAAACACTTAAAGACGCGGGTTTGGCTGTTACCGAAGTCTCGGAATACACCGGAGCGGATGAAATTTTGGACGGAAGAGTGAAGACTCTTCATCCGAAGATTCACGGAGGCCTTTTGGCTCGGCGGGATGATGAGAGTCATTTGGCGGCTATGGCGGAACGGAGCATCGAACCCATCGATGTCGTGGCGGTAAATCTCTATCCGTTCTTCGAAAAATCCGGTGCGGGATTGGAACTGTCGGAACTCGTGGAATTTATTGATATAGGCGGACCGACGATGATTCGCGCCGCGGCAAAGAATTACGCTCATGTCGCGGTCCTTTCCAGTCCCGATGACTACGCTCCTGTTATGGAAGAATGGAATTCGAAAGGGAACCTTTGTGAAGAAACGAGAAAGCGCCTGGCCGGTCGGGTTTTTTCACTTACAGGCGCCTATGATTCGGCCGTTGCGCGGAGTCTTCTCGGAGACGAGGAACCTCTCGGATGGCTGAATTGTTCGTATAAAAAAGCTTTATCTCTTCGATACGGTGAGAATCCGCATCAACGAGCGGCATGGTATATCCCCACATCCTCCGCGTCTTTCGGCGCTTTGAGCGATTTTGAGCAGCATCAGGGAAAGGCGCTGAGTTTCAACAATTTGCGCGATCTGGACGGCGCGTGGAGAACGGTGAGTGAATTTACGGAAATCGCCTGTGCCGGCGTGAAACACGCCGCTCCCTGCGGAGTTGCTCTGGGCTCATCGCCGCTGGAGGCTTGGGAAAGGGCCAGGGATGCCGATCCGGTATCCATCTACGGCGGCATCGCCGCTTTCAACAGAACAGTTGACTCCTCAACGGCATCATCACTCTGCGGACTGTTCCTGGAGGTTATCGCCGCCCCGGGATTCGATGAGGATGCCCTGGAAATCTTTTCCAAAAAGAAAAACCTTCGGGTTCTGACGATGAAACGGCCGCCCTCCGACCGCTGGGAAGCTCTGCCTGTGGACGGAGGAATCTGTCTTCAGGAGGTGGACCGCGGATTCGCCGCCGAATCCGAATGGAGCGTTCCTACGAAAGCGGCGCCGACTCCGGAACAAATGAAAGATTTATCTTTCGCATGGCGCGTGGTAAAGCATGTGAAGTCCAACGGCATCGCTTTGGCATCCGGATCGGCCACTTTGGGAATCGGTACGGGCCAGCCGAATAGAGTCGGCGCCGTAAAGATCGCCATTGAAGCCGCGGGAGAACAGGCGCGGGGCGCCGTTCTCGCCTCGGATGCTTTTTTCCCGTTTGATGATGCCGTAAAGGCTTCATCCGCGGCCGGAATTACGGCGATTATTCAGCCCGGAGGCTCCGTGCGGGACGCGGATTCCATTAAGGCCTGTGATGAAGCGGGAATCGCCATGGTGTTTACCGGCAGGCGGCATTTCAGGCATTAAGCTTCCGCCGAATAAATGCCGCCGGTCATAACCGAACGGACTTATGGCGAGTTCGGCGCGCGGCTCCGGGCGGATATTGGAATATTTGTAAAAAAGGACCGGCAATTCTCATTTTTGGCGCCTCCCCGGCCTCTGGCCGGGCCGGGCTATCCGGGGGTACCGTCTAAACGTTTTGCCCGTTTAGACCGCTTCGCGCCCCTCCTATCCCTGACGCAGGTGAGAGCCGCGACCAAGTTTACTTGGGTATGGCCGAACCAAGGCAAGGGAAATACCGCGGGTATTATCCCTGACGCTTTTTCTAAAATGAGAATTGCTGAAAAAGAACTCTTGAAGAATCGGCCGAACCTTTCCTAATCTTTCCGAAGATGAGGTCCTTTTTCGCGTGCCGACGGCCTTTGCGTTCTTATAGCCCGTTGGCCGAATTGCACCGCACCGGATATACTCAACGCCGATGAGAAAAAAAGTCCTCGTAATCGGTTCGGGAGGTCGGGAACACGCATTGGTCCGTGTTCTTTCGGAAAGTTCCCGTGTTTCCTCCATTATTTGTTCTCCGGGAAATGCGGGCACGGCCATGATTCCCGGATGTCGAAATCTTACGGCCGACGGTAATAAAGCAATCGTTTCACTGGCTCGGAATGAATCCGTCGATCTTGTTGTTCCCGGCCCGGAGGCTCCTTTGGCGGCCGGATTGGTGGATGAATTGGCGGCGGCGGGGATAACCGCGTTCGGTCCGAAAGCGTCTTCGGCGAGACTTGAATCTTCCAAAGGATTCGCCAAGGACTTCATGGCCCGTAACGGTGTTGCCACGGCGGCCTATGCCCGTTATGCGAATCCCGATGAGGCGAAGGCCGAGATTGACCGATTCGGTTTTCCCGTAGTGGTGAAGGCCGACGGATTGGCCGCGGGGAAGGGCGTTCTTATTTGCGCCGACCGCTCCGAGGCCGAGGCTGCCGTTGACTCGGTCATGGTCCGGCGGGATTTCGGGGATGCCGGAGCGCAAATCGTCCTTGAAGAATGCCTTAACGGATGGGAAACATCGATTATCGGTCTCATCGACGGAAAAACCTTTCTTCCTTTTCTGCCCGCGAAGGATCATAAGAGGGCCGGAAACGGCGACACGGGACCGAATACCGGCGGGATGGGCGTTATAGCCCCTCATCCTCTGGTGAACGAAGATGTAACGGCGGATATTGAGAAAAACATTATCATTCCGACAATGGAAGGTTTGGAAAAGGACGGATTGGGATACTCCGGATTTCTTTTTATCGGAGTCATGGTTACCGGAAGCGGAGCCAAGGTTTTGGAATACAATGTCCGCTTGGGTGATCCCGAAGCTCAAGCTTTACTGCCTCTTTTCGATGGGGATTTCTTAATTCCGATCGAGTCGGCTCTCTCGGGCCGTCTTGAGGAAATCAGGCCCGGCTGGAGAGGCGGCGCGTCCTGCTGCATCGTCGTCGCTTCCGGAGGATATCCGGGGTCCTATCAAACCGGTTTCGCCATATCGGGAATGGATGAAGCGGAGAACGAGGGAGCCCTTGTCTATTGTGCCGGTGTTCAATCCGATCATAAAGGAACACTTCTCAGCTCCGGCGGAAGAGTGTTGGGGGTTACATCCCTCGGAAAAACTCTCGATGAAGCCGGAAAAGCGGCATACGAAGCCGTTGAAAAAATCCGATTTGAAGGAAGTTGGTACCGCTCTGATATAGGAACTGCATAATACCGAATTCAGGAGAAACGTATTTTAATCAAACGTTGGAGGAATCCAGATGTCCAGACCCGGCTTTCGAAATCTGATTGATTTGCTCAAGAAAGCTCCGGATGAAGTCTTCATTCAGCCGCACAATGTTCCGGATCCGGATGCCATAGCGGCAAGCTATGGACTCCAAGTCCTTCTGGAGAAGTTTGATATTCCGACGCTCATCGTCTTCGACCAGGTACTGGCCAAGGCCAATAGTCTTCGAATGCTGGATATTTTTGGGATTCAAATGAAGAAGCCTGAGGAGGTGGCCACTCTCGGCGCCGAGGATTGGGCCGTTCTGGTCGACGTCCAAAAAGAGAATGCGAATCTTACCGATCTGATAACGGATGAGGTGGCCTGCATTGACCATCATAACGACAACGGATTTGACGATTACCGGTATAAAGATGTGCGTTCGGAATACGGAGCCTGTTCCACCATTATCGAATCCTATTGGAATGAAGTCGGACTGACGCCGCCGACATCGGTGGCGACCGCCCTTGTCTACGGAATCCGGAGCGATACGGACGGCTTAAGCCGGGGCGTAAGCATTCAGGACATCGAAGCGTATTACCGTCTTTATCCCGAAGCCGACATGTCGCGAATTACGGAACTTGATTCCAACAGCATTAAACTTTCGGTTCTGAAGAATTATTCAAAGGCCTTCGATACGGTAGAAGTGTACGGAAAGGTCGGTTTTTTAAGCCTGGAAAGCAACGACGATTCGCTTCTCGGATCGGCCGGCGATACTTTGCTGTCCGTGGAAAACGTGGATGTCGTTGTCGCATACGCCATACGTGATAATGGTTTGAAGTATTCCATAAGAAGCATTGATCAGAATATTCCGGCCGACCGGCTTGTGCGATTCATTGTTTCGGGACTCGGAGTCGGAGGCGGGCATGCGACGATGGCGGGAGGGTTCATTCCCGCCGAGAAATTCCCCGCCGATAAATCCTACGGAACATTCACCCGTGTGCGCACCATAGGATTTGTCGAACGGAACGGGAAGGATGATTCAATCAGTCAGTCCGTAGAAAAAAAAGCGGCCGTTTGATATGACCGCTTTGCCGCAGCTATGAAGTCGTTTTTTCCCTCACCTTGTTACCATAGATGATGAACAAGAGGTTTGATTCTTGTTTCATAAACGGCATTGATCGCGTTTTTCTTTTCTTGGCTCATCGGCGAGAGCGCTGCGGCCGAAAGGTTTGAAGCCAAGTGCTCCGGCTTGGAAGCGCCGGGAATGATGGTTGAAACCTGCGGATAATCCAGAATCCAGCGCAGTGCGATCGGAGCCAGGTTGTTTTCTTCCGGAAAGAGCTTTTTTATGTCCTCAACGGCGTCCAGCCCCGTTTCGAAAGGAATCCCCGAGAAGGTTTCACCTTTATCGAAAGCCGCGCCTTCGCGGTTAAAGCTTCGGTGATCCTGCGGAGCGAATTCTGTTTTACGGGAATAACGGCCGGTTAAAAGGCCGCTTGCCAACGGAACGCGGACGATAATACCCACATTCCGGCGCTCGGCTTCCTTGAAGAAGAGTTCCGCCGGTCTTTGACGAAACATGTTGAAGATTATTTGAACCGTCGTTACATTCGGATATTCGATCGCTTTCAGGGCTTCTTCCACTTTTTCAACGCTGACGCCGAGGTTGAGGATTTTGCCTTCTTCCTTCAGACGGTCGAAAAGCTCGAATATTTCCGGTCTGTAGAAAACCGCTGTGGGCGGACAGTGGAGCTGAATAAGGTCCAGAGCTTCAAAACCGGTATTCTTCAGGCTCCGTTCGACATAGCCGCGCAAAGCCTCGGGTGTATAGCCTTCGTTTACATGCGGATCAATAAAACGGCCGCATTTCGTGGCGACATAAATCCGTTCACTTCGCCGTCGGACCACGCGACCGACAGCGGCTTCACTTCGGCGGTTTTCGTACACGTCGGCGGTGTCGATGAAGTTCACCCCCGAATCGATTGCATCTTCAAGAATCGATTCGGCCAATGTGTCGTCGAAACCGCTTCCCCATTTCCCGCCGACCTGCCAGGTGCCGAGAGATATTTCGGATATGCCGAAGCCTGTTTTGCCCAATATTCTTTTTTTCATATCGTTCATTGTATCCGAATCCTCACGATATTTTCGATTTTCTTGACGGCAGAGCGTCGGTGATGGTTCCCGCGGCCGATTCCGCGGCGAATGCCAGTGTTTCGGCGAAAGTAGGATGTGCGTGGACCGTGCCGCCGATGTCCTCCGCGTCGGCGCCCATTTCGATGGCCAAGGCGGCTTCCGCGATCAGATCGCCGGCGCGGGCGCCGACAATACCGGCGCCGATGATTCGGCCGCTCCCCGTGTCGAAGAGCGCTTTGGTTGTTCCGTAATCCTTATCAGCCGAGAGGGCCCGGCCGCTGGCACCCCAAGGGAAGGAGCCTTTTTCATAGGAGACACCTTCGGACTTCGCTTGTTTTTCGGTATAGCCGACCCAGGCGATTTCCGGGTCCGTATACGCCACCGAAGGGATGCTCATGGGAGTAAAGGCGCTCTTCAGGCCTGATGCGGATTCGGCCGCCGTTTTCCCTTCGTGTACGGCTTTATGCGCAAGCATGGGATTCCCCACCGCATCACCGACGGCATGGATTCCCGGTACATCGGTTTCCATTCTTTCATTTACTTGAATGAATCCTTTCCCGTCCGTCTTTACGCCGATGTCCTCAAATCCCATATCGGCCGTGTTCGGGCGGCGGCCTACAGCTACCAAAAGAGCATCCGCTTCAATTGAGGCCGGAGCTTTCTCTCCTTCCAGTGAGATTTTCAAAGAGTGTTTTCCGGCCTCAACTCCCGTGAGTTTTGTGGAGGTGAGGACGGCTTCATAGGTTTTTTTAAGCTTGGCCGCCAGAGGACGCACCAGATCGGCATCCGCGGCGGGGATAATCTGGCCGAGCATTTCGATGATGGTTACTTTGGAGCCCAGCGAGGCATAGACTTGAGCCATTTCAAGTCCGATAATACCGCCGCCGAGTACCGCCAGCCGTGCGGGAATAAAGGGAAGGGCGAGCGCATCGGCGGAATCCCAAATCCTTGCGTCTTTGGGGAGAAAGGGCAATTCCATCGGAGAAGAACCGACGGCGATAATCGCTTTCTCAAAGGCAACGGAGGTTATGCCGCCTTCACCCTCAACCACAAGAAGTCTTTTTCCCGTGAAGCGGCCGAAACCGCGGAGAATCTCAACTTTTCTGGCTTTAGCCAATCCGGCCAGTCCGCCGGTGAGCTTTGTCACAATATCCGCTTTTTTTTCCCGGAGCTTCTCTATGTTAATCTCAGGCGCGGAGTACTTCAGGCCATAGGCTTCCGCCTCACGCGCCTCGGCAATCACTTCCGCCGCGTGGAGCAGTGTTTTGGAAGGAATGCATCCCTCGTTAAGGCATACGCCGCCTATACGTTCTTCCTTTTCGATCAGAACAACCTGTTTGCCGAGATCGGCCGCACGGAATGCCGCCGTGTAGCCGCCGGGACCTCCGCCGAGAACCGCAACATCACACGTGATTGTTTTAGACATACGTTTCTCCTTCGGCCGCCGCTTAGAGCAGCGTTCGCCGTATGTCGGCGAGAATCATTGCCAAATAAGCGGTAAAACGGGCGCCTTGAGCCCCGTCGATCACACGATGATCATAAGAAAGGGAGAGAGGCAGAATGAGCCGCGGAACGAATTCGCTCCCGTTCCAAACGGGCTTCATCGTACTTCGTGAAAGACCGAGAATCGCCACCTCGGGAGCGTTGACGATGGGAGTAAAATAAGTTCCTCCAATACCGCCGAGGCTTGAGATTGAAAAAGTCCCGCCTTTCATCTCATCGATTTTCAGCTTTCCCTCGCGGGCTCGGGAACTCAGATCCGACAACTCTTCGGCCAATAAAGCGATGCCTTTTTGATCCGCGTTTTTTAATACGGGAACGACAAGCCCGTCTGAAGTATCAACGGCGATGCCGATGTTGTAATATTTTTTCCTGATTATCGAAGATCCGTCGGCGGAAAGAGATCCGTTGAAATCGCCGAAACGCTTCAGAGCCGCAACGACCGCTTTTACAACAAAAATTAAGGGGCTGATTTTTCGATTTCCCGCCGCGGCATTCTCTTCATTGATTGTTCCGCGGAATTCTTCAAGATCCGTAATATCGGCGTCTTCGAACTGGGTTACATGGGGTATGCCCAGCCAGTTCCTGTGAAGATGCGGGCCGGAGATCTTTTTAATACGGCTTAATTCTTCGGTTTCGATGTCGCCGAAAGAAGCGTAATCGGCGGTCGGTATGGGCGGCAGGGCGAATCCTGATGTCCCGGAACCGGGGATGATGGAACGTGCCGGATTCTCCGCAAATAAATCCGGCACGGCGCCGAAGCCGGATTTTTCCGCGATCGACATCACGTTCTTTATCCGTGCAGCGACATCTTCTCTGGTGATTCGTCCCTTGGGGCCGCTGCCGGTAACGCCGCTAAGATCGACGCCCAGTTCTCGGGCGAAAGCACGCACCGAAGGAGTCGCATGATATTTTGAGCCGAAGGGCTGAGCGTTTGCCGGAGCCTCCGAAGGGCTCGGCCGTTCGGAGGTGTCCGCGGGGCGCACTTCTTCCGCCCGATCTTCCTCAGCCCATGCCGATGAGGCCTCGTTTTTTTCCGTTTCTTCGACTTCCGTTAGGGAATTGGGATTTCCGCTGCTCCCATGAACCTCTTGATCTTCCTTTTCTACTTCCGCCAGAGCAATCAGGTCTCCGGTATTTACCGTGTCGCCTTCATTGACCTTAACCTCCGTGATAACTCCCGAAAGAGGCGAGGGGACGTCCATAACCGCTTTGTCGCTTTCCAGCGAGATTAACGGAGATTCCACTTCAATCGTATCGCCGGGTGAAACATAAACTTCCACGACGGCGACATCATGCAAGCCTTGAAGATCGGGAACTTTTATTTCCTGTGTTGCCATGACCTTCTTCTCCTTAATCCGTAAGGGGATTCGGTTTCGACGGGTTCAGATGATATCGGGAGACGGCCTCGGGAAGCACCTTTGCGGGAACCGAACCATCGCGCACCAGCGACTTCAGGGCGGCCAGAGTAATCCAATATCGATCCACTTCAAAAAAGTCTCGGAGTTTGCTTCGGCTGTCCGAACGGCCGAAACCGTCGGTTCCCAAGATCGTCAGAGTGTTGGGAATCAGCCGTCTGATCTGTTCCGGATAGGCACGCAAATAGTCCGATGTGAAAACAGCGGGACCGTCATGGCCTTTCAGAACCGATGTAAGGTAGGGAACGAGGGACTCTCTTTCCGGATGAAGCAGATTTTCCCGCTCGACTTCCATTCCATTTCTATGAAGCTGATTCACGCCGGGAACGCTCCAGAGGTCGGCTTCAACCTTCCAATCCTTTTTCAGCAGATCCGCGGCGGCAATCACCTCACGGAAAATGGTGCCGGAACCCATGAGCTGAACCTTCGGCCCCTGAGCGCTTCCGGCTTTCTTGAAGAGATAAATCCCCTTCACGATTCCTTCTTCCGCACCTTTGGGGAGAGCCGGCTGAGGATAGTTTTCATTCATCGCCGTGATGTAATAAAAAAGATTCTTTTTTTCCGCGTACATTTGCTGAAGAGCGTCACGGATAATCACGGCCAGTTCATAGGAAAAAGCCGGATCATAAGAACGGCAGGTGGGGTAGGTTGACGCCAAGAGAAGACCGTGACCGTCCTGATGCTGGAGCCCTTCGCCGTTCAAGGTTGTTCGGCCGGCGGTCGCGCCGATCAAAAAACCGCGGGCTCCGATGTCTCCCGCCGCCCAGGCCAAATCGCCGATGCGCTGGAATCCGAACATGGAGTAGAAAATATAAAACGGAATCATCGGAACACCGTAGTTGGCTCCGGCCGTACCGGCGGCCAGCCAGGAAGAAAAGGCTCCGGACTCGGTAATGCCTTCTTCCAGAATCTGTCCTTGGCCCGATTCCTTGTACCACATCATGTCCTCGGCATCTTGCGGTTTGTACAGCTGTCCGGAAGGTGCATAGATTCCCAGCTGACGGAACATGCCTTCCATTCCGAACGTGCGGGCCTCATCAGGGATGATGGGCACGATATATTTCCCGAGTTCGTTATCCCGCGCCAAACCGGAAAGAATCCTGACGAAGGCGTTCGTCGTGGAAACCTCGCGATCTTTGGTTGATTCGATGGCGCTTTTAAAGAGTTTGTCGGTGACGGGAGGAATCTTCAGGGAAGGAGGATCGAAGCGGCGGGCCGGAACGGGACCGCCGAGATTTTTGCGCTGTCGCCGAATAAACTCCATTTCATCGGAGTCTTCGGAAGGGCGAATAAACGGGAGAGAGGAAAGTTCTTCATCTTTCAGCGGAACATGGAACCGATCCCGGAATTCCTTCAGCGATTCGATATCCATTTTTTTCTGGCTGTGCGTACCCATGGCCGCTTCTCCGGCTCTGCCCATACCGTAACCCTTGATGGTTTTAACAAGAATCGCCGTAGGAACGCCGTCGGCTTTCACGGCCTCGGCGAAAGCGGCGTAAATTTTCCGCGGATCGTGACCTCCTCGGGTCATCTGCCAGAGTTCCCGGTCGCTCATATCTTTTACAAGCGCGGCGATTTTCGGATCGGATTCGAAAAAAGTCTTTCTGAGATGTTCGGGATCCTTGGAGCGTATATCCTGAAATTCACCGTCCACCATGGAAGAAAACTTCTTCAGGAGCACTCCTTCCGTATCGCGTTTCATCAAGTCGTCCCATTCCGAGCCCCAGATGACTTTGATCACTTTCCACCCGGCGCCGTTGAATACCCCTTCAAGCTCGTCGATAATTCGTCCGTTCCCCCGCACCGGTCCGTCGAGCCGCTGCAGATTGCAGTTCACCACGAAAATAAGATTGTCCAGATTTTCACGGGCCGCCAGACTGAGGGCTCCGCGGCTTTCCGGTTCATCGGATTCACCGTCGCCCATAAAGGCCCAGACTTTTCTCTCGGCAGTCTCGGCCAGGCCCCGTGCATGCATATATTTCATGAAACGGGCCTGGTAGATGGCCATAAGCGGTCCGAGCCCCATGGAAACGGTTGGAAATTGCCAGAAGCCGGGCATCAGAAAGGGGTGGGGATAGGATGAGAGACCTTTGCCGTCAACTTCCCGGCGAAAGTTGTTCAGTGCCTCTTCATCCAAGCGTCCTTCGACAAAGGCACGGGCGTACATGCCCGGAGCCGAATGGCCCTGGAAAAAAATAAGGTCCGGACCGCCGGGGGCGTCCAACCCTCTGAAAAACCAGTTGAATCCGACCTCATAAAGAGCCGAGGAAGAAGCGAAACTGGCGATATGCCCTCCGAGTGCGTCCGGGCTTATATTCGCCCTGGCCACCATGGCCATGGCGTTCCACCGTACATAGGCGGCCACCATCATGGCCGTCAGACTGTCACCGGGAATTTTTTCGGCTTTTTCCGGAGGGATGGTGTTGGCATAGGGAGAAACAGTCGTATCGGGGGGCTTGATTCCTTTGGAACGAACACTGTCGTTCAATTTTTTGAGAAGATATACGGCCTTCTCGTCACCTTCGGCATGAATAACCGCTTCGAGAGAATCGAGCCAATCGCGTGTTTCCAGCGGATCGGAATCGCGGAATGCATTGTTCATACAACCTCCCGTAAAAATATGACCATATATATAAACATAGTTATGCAGGGGCTGTAAGGCAAGACTAATTCAAGATTCCGAAATCCATCCGGAGCCCCCTGATTGCAGAGAATGGGAATCCCCGTAAAAGTGCCGTATGTAAACACTCACTATACTAAACAAGCCCCGAACGGGAGCATTCTTTGAAATTATCATTACGGCAAAACATTGCCGTAATTGACAAGCGGGGTATGAGCGGCTATAAAAAAAAGCCATAATTGGGAAAATTTCATTCGACCAATTAAAAGGAGAAAATCTATGAAGAAAATTCTTGCGGTTCTGTTCGTCCTTTTATCAGCCGGTATGCTCTTTGCGGGCGGCAGCGGCGACGGCGGAACAATTAAAATCGGTGTTGTCGGCGCTCATTCCGGAGACCTCGCCTCCTACGGCCTGCCTACCGTTAAAGCCGCCGAACTTGTCGTCGCCGAATACAATGCCAAGGGCGGCGTTCTCGGCAAGCAGATTGAACTTGTTGTTGAAGACGATGTTTGTAAGCCGGAAGTCGCGGCGAACAGCGCCGCCAAGGTTGTGGGTGAGGGCGTTGTCGCCGTTATCGGCCATATCTGCTCCGGCGCAACCAAGAGCGCCCTCGGCGTTTATCTTGAAGCCGGCATCCCGGCCATCAGCCCCTCGGCGACCAATCCTCCGCTGACCCAGAGCGGCGATTATCCCAACTTCTTCAGAACCATCGCTTCGGATGACGCGCAGGCTGCGACCGACGCGAAATTCATTGCCGAAACACTGGGCTTGAAAAAAGTCGCGGTTCTTCATGATAAGCAGGATTACGGTAAAGGTTTCGCGGATTTCTCCGTTGAAGCTCTCAAGGGTCTGGGCGTTCAGACCGTTATCTACGAAGGAATCACAGCCGGCGCCGTTGATTATTCGGCCGTTCTGACGAAAGTCGCCAATTCCGGCGCCGAAGGTATCGTCTACGGAGGATATCACCCCGAGGCCTCCAAGCTGGTTCAGCAGATGAGCGCCATGGGCCTGGACATTCCTTTTGTCTCCGACGACGGCGTGAAGGACGATACCTTTATTCAGGTCGCCGGCGACTATGCCGAAGGCGTTTATGCTTCCGGTCCGGTGGACACTTCTTCCAATCCGATGAATAAGGCCGCCATCAAAGCTCATCAGGATGCGTACGGCGAAGAGCCGGGTGCTTTCTACATTAATGCTTATGCGGCCGCCATTGTTCTCATTGAAGCCATTAAAACCGCCGGAAGCACCGACGGCGCGGCCATTATGAAAGCTTTGCGGTCACAGTACGTTGATACTCCTCTGGGAAGCATCAGCTTTGACGAAAAGGGTGATGCAATCGGCGTCGGATTCTCCGTTTATCAGGTTCAAAACGGCGAATACGTCGAACTCTAGGGTTATTTCGGCTTAGTCCGAGAACTTAAGGACCGATTTATCGGGGCGGGATTACTCCCGCCCCGTTTCCTAATCCGTAAAAACGGCTATACTGCTTTAAGTCCTTATTACTTTCCGAGGAGAAAATCCCTTGAAATTCTTTCTTCAGCTCGTCCTCGCCGGACTGACCAAGGGCAGTATTTATGCGCTGATCGCCCTGGGCTACACGATGGTGTACGGCATAATCCAATTGATTAATTTCGCCCACGGCGAGATCTACATGATCGGCGCCTTTACGGCTCTGATCGTCAGCGGTTTACTGCAGATAACAACGACGCTTCATCCTATTGCGATCCTTTTCATCGCTCTGGCCGCGGCCGTTTTCTTTTCAGCCGGATACGGCGTTACCATGGAAAAGATCGCCTACAAACCATTGCGCAATGCTCCGCGGCTGACCGCATTAATCAGTGCGATCGGTATGTCTCTGCTGCTGCAGAATTACGTTCGGCTGGCACAAACCTCCGACTTTCTGCCCTTCCGCTCACTTATTCCGAATTTTTCCTTTCTTACTCCGGGCGTTTCTGTCATTACAACGACGCAGCTGGTTATTTTGGTGACCACCTTCGCCGTTATGGTGATTCTGACGTTCCTGATTAAATTTACGCGTATGGGAAAGGCGATGCGGGCCACGGCCCAGGATAAAATCATGGCTCAGCTGGTGGGAATCGATATCAACAAGGTTATCACGGTTACCTTCGCCATCGGATCGGCAACCGCCGCCATAGGCGGCGTCCTAATCGCCAATCATATGGGGCAGATTAACTTCTATATCGGTTTTCTGGCGGGCATAAAGGCCTTTGTCGCCGCGGTTTTGGGAGGCATCGGAAGCATTCCCGGCGCGGTTCTGGGAAGTTTCGTTCTCGGCATGACCGAGAGCTTCGGCGCCGGCTATATATCCAGTGCCTATGAAGACGCTTTCGCCTTTATCATCCTGATCCTTATTCTGATCTTCAAACCCTCGGGACTTGTCGGCCGGAATGAAATCGAAAAGGTGTAGCGTTATGAATAAGGTTCTTAAAGAACTTAAGTCCTCGTTTTTAACGGCTTTATGGATACTGGTTCTCACCTTTCCCATCATGATTATCAAGGTGAATACCATCGACGCGACGGTTCGATGGCGTTGGGCAAACATTCCGACGGTATTTTTCTTCACGTATATTTTTTCATTTATTTGGAGACGCCTTCTTTTCCTGAGGGAAAAAAAAGGAAAAGAATCATTAAGACTGATTCTCATCGATTCTCTTCTTATGGGAATTGCTCCCATACTCACCATCGTTGCCGTTTCTCTTATAAATTCGAAGTCCCCCGAATATAAAGTTTTAAGCTGGATTTTACAGGCGGTTGTCTATACCGGAGTCATTATTCTTCATTCCATTCTCATTAAGGATGTCAAAAGCGAGAAAACGGAAGAGATTCAAGAACGAAAGCCGAAATTCGATTTCCGTGAGACACTCGGTAAGAAAACCGTAAAAAGACCGCTTTTGGCCCTTTTGGCGGTTGCCGTTGTCGCCTATCCGTTTGTTTCCGGGCTTTATCACGTAGGCATTATGACCAGTGCCTTAATGTTCATCATTTTGGGTTTGGGGCTGAATATCGTTATCGGCTACGGCGGACTGCTTCATCTGGGATACGCGGCGTTCTACGCCGTGGGCGCTTACAATTACGGACTGCTTTATATGTATTGGGGCGTTCCGTTTTGGGGCGCTCTGCCGCTTGGTGCCGTTTCGGGACTCATTTGCGGGCTGATTATCGGCATCCCCGTTTTAAGGCTGCGCGGCGATTATCTTGCAATCGTTACATTGGCCTTCGGTGAAATCGTAAGGCTCCTGTTGGAGAATCTGGCCGGATTTACAAAAGGTCCGGAAGGCATCGCACAGATTCCCAGACCCGGCTTTATCATGAAATTAAATTTGCAGAATGCATCGATTTACCTGTATTTCATTGTTTTCGCCTTAATGCTGTTAACGATATTCGTTATTAAACGAATTGAAGATTCCCGGATCGGACGTTCTCTTGAGGCCATGCGCGATGATGAAATTGCCGCGCAGTCCATGGGGATTGATCTGACCAAAGCAAAACTGATTACTTTTGCCCTCGGGGCCATTTGGGCCGGACTCGTCGGTGTTATTCTGGCGGGTAAGACAACCTATATCAATCCGGGAAGCTTTACCCTTATGGAATCGGTGATGATTCTCGTGGCCGTGGTTCTCGGAGGCATGGGTTCCGTGCCCGGAGTTATTCTCGGTGCTCTTCTGGTAACGCTTATCCCCGAATATCTGCGGTTCCTTTCCGACTATAGGATGCTGATGTTCGGAGTCGCCCTTGTGGTGATGTCAATTTTCCGGCCTCAGGGGATTATTCCCAGGGTTCGAAAGCACTACACCGTCGGAAGGGAAAGCGCATGAGCCGTACGATACTGAACATTGAAGATTTCTCCATGATTTTCGGAGGGCTGCGGGCCGTCGATCATGTCAGCATGCATATCGACGAGGGCGAAATCGTCGCGCTTATCGGGCCGAACGGTGCGGGAAAAACAACTCTTTTCAACTGTGTTACAGGGGTTTATAAACCTTCCGAAGGAACAATTTCAGTCAGCTCCGCCGATTCTCATACCACCCGGACAAACGGGATGAAACCCAACAAAATAACCGAGTTGGGTTTGGCCCGAACGTTTCAGAACATTCGCCTTTTCTCCACGATGACGGCTCTGGAAAACGTTATGATAGGCCGTCATCCGAAATTGAAGGCCGGTGTTGTCGGTGCCATCCTGCGTGATAGGCGGACGAAAAATGAGGAACGGCAGGTTATCGAGGACAGTCTGTCCATTCTCGGGAAACTGGGATTGGAAAAATACGCGAACGAGCCGGCTTCCAGTCTTCCTTACGGCGCGCAGCGGCTTTTGGAAATTGCACGGGCCATGGCGACCGAACCGCAGCTTCTGCTTCTGGATGAACCCGCGGCCGGAATGAACCCTCAGGAAACCAGGCACTTGGACGAAACCATTAAGCGGATACGGGACGAGGAGGGGATAACCATCCTTCTTATAGAGCATGACATGAGCTTGGTGATGAGTCTTTCGGAACGGATTTATGTCCTTGATTACGGAAAAATGATCGCCGAAGGGAGTCCTGAGGTTGTGAAAGCGAATCCCGCAGTCGTCAAAGCCTACCTGGGAGAATAACGATGCTGAAAGTCGATAACATTCATACATATTACGGGAACATTCAAGCGCTCAAAGGCATCTCTCTGGAAGTGAAAAAAGGGGAGATTATCACTCTGATCGGCGCCAACGGAGCCGGAAAGTCCACGACTCTGATGTCCATTTCCGGAATTGAACCTCCCCGCAGCGGATCCATCATTCTTGAGGGCGAAGACATCACCTCAATGCCGCCGAATAAAATCGTTACCAAGGGGATGATCCAGGTTCCCGAGGGCCGAAGGATTTTCCCGAAGCTGACGGTTCTGGAGAATCTGGATATGGGTGCGTATCGGAGAACCGATAAAGAGGGAATTAAGAAGGATCTCGATTATGTCTTCGACCTCTTTCCCATTCTCTCCCAGAGAAGAAATCAGAGCGGAGGAACACTTTCCGGCGGTGAACAGCAAATGCTGGCCATCAGCCGCGCCCTTATGGGCAGTCCCCGCATCCTTTTGCTGGATGAACCGTCACTGGGGCTTGCGCCTCTGATCGTGCAGCAGATTTTCGAGATTATCACCCGGATCAATAAGGAACAGGGAACAACCATATTCCTGGTGGAGCAGAACGCCAATATCGCCCTTAAAACCGCCCACAGGGGCTATGTGCTGCAAAACGGCATGATTGTGAAATCCGATACGGCGGCGGCCCTTATGGAGGATGAGGAAGTCAAAGACGCCTACCTGGGGGTTTAGAACACGGATGCATACCGTTCTTCCCACCAGGGATGATTTCCGCTAAATTCGTTCCCGATGGAAACATTCATCCTCGGCACAGGCGGCATGATGCCTTTGCCCAATCGAAATCTTACGTCCATGCTCCTCAGAAGAGAAGGCGAACTTTTTTTATTCGACTGCGGGGAGGCTACGCAGGTAAGTCTCAGAGAATTGAATCTAAAATGGAAAAAGATCTCCGTTATCTTCATAAGCCATACCCATGCCGACCATGTAACAGGCTTGCCCGGCATTCTTATGCTCTCATCGCAGGTTGAACGGGAAGATCCTTTGGTGATTATCGGGCCGCCCCGAATCAGGGAATATATTGAAGTGAACAGGCGTGCCCTTGAAATGCATATTAATTATCCCATTGAAATCATTGAAATCGCCAAACCCGGCGTTCCTCAGGAAGTCTTTCGGGGTAACGGATATAGGGTCCGCTCTTTCCCTCTTCGTCATTCGCGTATTTGCGTCGGATACGCGTTTGAAGAAGATTCAAGGCCGGGGATTTTTTATCCCGAAAGAGCCGAAGAAGAGGGCGTCCCTCGCGGCCCCTTATGGGGACGTCTTCAAAAAGGCGAACACATAACCCTTGAAGACGGCAGAATCATTTCACCGGATATGGTCATGGGAAATGCGCGTTCCGGACGAAAGGTTTCGTTCGTAACCGATACCGCGTGGAAAAAGAGCATCCCCGGGGAAGTCTCCGGTTCCGATCTTCTCATATGCGAGGCAATGTTCAGTGAAGAGTTTGCTGATTCGGCCCGTGAAAAGAAGCATCTGACGGCTCGTCAAGCCGGTAGAATCGCCGCGGAGGCGGGTGGTATTAAACGAATGGGACTCATCCACTACAGCCCCCGTTATATGGATAGGGAACTGAAAATCCTCCGCGACGAATGCCGTGAATTCTATCCCGAAGCTTTTCTCTGCCGTGACAGGATGGTTATAGAAATCCCGCATTCGGAAGATACGGAATCCTGAAGTTTCTTTCGAAAATGCGGAAAACCGCTCGGCTCTCCGCGAACAGTCCTCAATTGATTGATGAATCTTTCTTGCTTTCAGCTCGGAGTTCCTTATGCTATATGGAATGAGGGAACCGTCACTTTTGATACCATACTGCGGACCGGATTCTTCCGGGCAAACCTTTGATTCTTATGTTTATCTCAGACCGGAAACCAACGGTGTTTTAACCGAAAGCATCCTTATGAAGACGATCGTGGGAAACAATGAATGGAAAGAAGGTGCGAAACTTGTCTACATGGCGAACTATCCGGGTGAGTTCATACAAACTCTGCATCTGGTGGAACATCATTATAATCTGAAAGTGGCCTTTGCCCGGCATGGAGGTACGGCTTTCACACCGGGAATGCGGGAGGCTTTTGAGCAAAAATTTAAAAAAGACTTTAATCCGGAGAAAGTCTTAGGTTCTTTTGATGCGATTAAACGCTTTGGTTTGGATGAAGAGTCGCTTTTTCAATATCATGTCGAGAAAGAAGACATGCTTGTCGTTCTGGGGCAGAACATCAAGCGGTATGGAGATTTCTGGGTGGTGAATTACGATATTCCCGCCATTCTGAATAAGAATGCCCTCAATACGGATATTGCCGTTATGGTGTTCCGCATCGGTATGGGCTGGGAGGATTTTCGCTCCATGATAGGGGCCATGTCGTCACATCTGGTTGATGCCGGAATCATCAGAATGGAAACTCCTCCGAGCAGAGCTTTCCATCATTCGAAAAGTCCTTGGGAACAGCTCTTGGACGGAATCGATTTTCTTTGGGGAGTGGATGTTTCGGACGGAGGCGTGGAAGATGATATTTCTTTCGGCGCTTATCTGATGGGTCAAGGCATCGACAGAAAAGAATTACGTGAAACGATTCAAAACCCTCTTGTCGCCTATTCCACGGACGATGGAAAAGAACTTGAAGCGAATATATTTGATATTACTTCCGGAATGGGGTACAGCAAAGCGGCCGGCATCCTTTCGAAAATAACTCGGCATCTGGATGTTTCGTTTTAACAAGGCCGCTCTTGGAGCCGGCCCGTTAAAAAACGAAACACACTGTTTTGCTCCCTTAAGAGGGAGAGCCTCAAAGGCTTATTTAGATATCAACTCCCAGAACTTCTCTTACGAGAATCCCTATCCCGAAGGATAAAGCGGCCACTCCAAGACTTAAACCCGCCATTTCAAAGAAATGCTTTTTAAACGAAACGTCTTTGGCGACTGAGATGTAGAAATTGAAAACGAGAATAATCAGAATGGCCGCGGCCATCGTCAGTATCAGCGCGAGTACGTAATTGCTCAGCAGCAGATACGGCAGAACCAGAATAATAACGGTAATAATGTATGCTATACCCGTATATAATGCGGCTTTTGCTGCTCGTCCGCCCTGTCCATCGGCGCGATGGGAAAGAAATTCGGATGAGGCCATGGATAAAGACGCGGCTATTCCCGTAATGAGTCCCGAAAGCGCAATAAGCTGGGTATGCCTGAAAGCGAAAGTCAGTCCGGCTAAAGCTCCGGTAAGTTCCACCAGAGCGTCATTAAGGCCCAGAACCATGGAGCCGACGTAATCCAGCAGCTCCTCTTCAAGCATGTTCAGAAGCTCCCTCTCATGACGCTCTTCATCTTCAAGTGTTTTCTTTAATCCCGGATGGTTTTCAATGGCGCCTGAATATCGCTTCTGTGCTTTCTCTTCACCCTTTTCCAGGAGTTTTAAAGCGAATGTTATTCCAAGCGTTCGTGCGGCCAAAACCGTAAAGAAAACCGTAAAGCGTCTTGGTTTCGCATCTTTTCCCGTAACCTTTTTAAAGATTTCATAATGAGAGGCTTCGTCATTCGAGATTTTTTCAAGAATCTTCGCGTTGCCTTCGTCACGGATGATTTTCGCAAGTTTCCCGTAGACAATAACGCCGGTCGCTTCATCCCTCTGAAATTCCAGAAACATTGATTCTTGTTCGTTTTTTTTCATTGTTATTTCTTCCTGATTTATTTGAATTCCATTTTATAAACACCGTCCCAGTTCGTCGGCGGAGGATTCTTCCTATACTTCTGGCAGCGTTCTATGAAAACTTGCGTCGGTCCGTCTTCGGGAAGTTTTGTGAGGACTTTGTTGAACAGTTTCTCGGAATCATCCCACTTTTTCTTCCAAAAGAGTTCCAGAGCATCACGATATAAGTTGAATCCTTCTCGCTTTTTAGCAGGAAAATCTTCCGGGAAATCCTTTGAATAACTCAATTCATACATTCCAACCGGAGTATCCCTTCCAACCACCCGGATTCTATCCAGCCTTCTGGTAATGAACTCACTGTGAATAATACTTTCCGTGGCCCCGCTGATCAGAACTTGCGTATTATAAAGTTTATTGACGCCTTCAAGTCTTGCGGCGAGGTTCATGTTATCCCCCAGAGCCGTGTAATCCTTGCGCCGTTCGGTTCCGATGAATCCGACGTTGTTTTCACCCGTATTGATTCCGATCCTGGTGAACAGCCGTCCGTGGGGAAGAATCGACAGGATTTCGTCGCTGAGAAATCCGAGTCTTTTTAAGTCGTCACTGATTTCTCTTTCAAGCCGCGCCATCCTCATGGCTGCGCGGCAGGCTCTATGCGCATGGTCCTCCTGATCAATAGGAGCGCTCCAGAACGCTATAATGGCATCTCCTTCGTATTTGTCTATGGTGCCGTGCTCCTCGAGAATTATGTCGCTCATGGGAGTCAGATAACGCTGAAGGAACTCAAACAGGCGATCCGTGGTTCCCAAATGCTCGGTAATCGTTGAGAATTTTTCGATATCGGTGAACATCGCGGTTATTTGCCGTGTCTGCCCCTTTATGCTCAGCATATCCGGATGCTGCTGAATCTCTTTTACGACATCAGGAGAAATTATTTGACCGAAGGCATTTTGAATAAATGTTCTTTCACGGGATGCTGCCAGGAAGTTGCCGATGATGGATGCCAGATAGGTTGAAATGAGTACCAACAATAAAGAGAGCATGTTTATATAAACACCGGTGTATACAAACACGGCACCCGATGCGGCCAGGATTAAGACAACGAGAATCAGACCTAAAGTCGTATTAAGCTCGGAACGCTTAATACCGACCAAGCCCAAAAAGGTGATGATAAGGCCGCTTCCGAGAAGAATCACCGCCGTCAGCCAGAGGGGAGCTTCGGAGAGGAATTCCTGCTTAATGAATGAATTGTAAACGGCACCGTAAATTCCCATATTCATATATTGTTTTTCAAAAGGATTGGCGCCGTAGTCCGAAGTGCTGGTTCCCGAATACCCGATAACGACGGTGCTGTCTTTGAGCCGTTCTGAAAGGACATCTCTGATGGCTTGGATATTATCCAGTCTCCAAAGGGCTTCCTCGAAGAGAGTCGGTACAAGAGTCAGGAGCTCTTCAAAGTAAGCCGCATCATCCTCCGATGTATCCGGATCGGAAAGCGCAAAATCCAAATCATCCAGAAACAGTGACTTCGCGTCGCTTTCCAGAAAGCGGCGGGCTTCGGAAAAGTATTCGTTTCTATAACCGCCGTACTCTTCGGCCCGAGATCCGTCTCCCGATTCCAGCATTCCGCTGCGCATGCCGTCCAAATCGGCTGCGAACATGCTTAACGGCTGTGATGTTTCTCCGTAGATATCGGAAGAGAGTCCGTAATATTCGAGTTCTTCAATGATGCTTGTAAATTCCTTCAGAATCAGATCGTGATAATAAAGATAGAAAAATGACAAACGTCCGCTGAACGTTCCCGGATCGTATCCTTCGGCTTTTTTCCGGTTCAAAGGAGTGCCGTCGAAGAATCGTTTCGGCCAGTTGATGAGCATCTTTCCGTCTCTGTCCAGGGGAATCTCCACATCACCCACGACGATTTTATTTTTATACGCGGTTATCGGCGGACAGCCCTGCCGGATCCACCAAGTGCCGAATCCCATATGTGTGAAATAATTACCGTCTTGACTGTAGAGCACGTCCACCCGGCGGCGAACGCCGTCGGAATCGATATGCATCCGGGGAAATCCGGCCCACGCGGCCGATTCGGTAACGGGCATGATGGAGGGAAGAATATCCGTCGCTTCGTCGAAAGGATCCGCCGTAAGAGTCAGGCTGTCGTTCACCGTCAGATGCTCAAGAGCGTAATCCCGCTGTTCCTGAGTAACCGTCGGATCATAATCCTCGGTCATATTGATCGTTACCGAAACATCTCCCAAATAATCAATGGCTTTTCCCAGATAGATGTCTTTATCGAAAGCTACGCCCCGAACGGCTTCATAAAGCCGCCGGCTTTCCTCCGTGTTGATGTTTTTCAGATCCTCAAGGAAATCCAGGGCGTCTTGCCTGCCGATGGTTCCCGAGATAAGTCCGTCGATAAGCTGGGCGTTGTACTGCATCATCATGTCCATGGTGCCGTAGACTTCGTCGGACAGATCGTAATCAAGATAATTCAAATTGATTCCCGCCGGGCTTCTGTCCACGAACTCGATATCGAGCATGGTCCAGGCGGGACCGAATTCCTTCATCAGGATAAGACCGTCGGCGAAGATATCCCTTCCGAGGGGATACATATCCACTTCGGATATGGTCTGGTCGTCCACTTCCAGGAGTATGATGCTTTCATCTTCTTCTATCGCGGGCTTTATGCGCAGAAGCAAATCATAGAGGCGGCTGTCGAGGCTTTTATAAAAATCGACGAACAAAAGTCCCGTGAATAGCGCCGTTCCGAGAACGGCCGTGAGCAGGGGAGTAAGAATGCGCTTCATTCAATGATCCTCCGAATAAGTATTTATTATAGAGTGATGTAAGAAGTTATGTCCTCCATGAGGAACTTTTTTTTGATTATTCGATTCCCTCAATATATTCGGAAACGTTAATGACGTGAATTATTAAGTCCCGCCCTAAAAAACCGATTATTTAAGTGAGACCGGGTGTGCGGCATATCCGATCGGGGGGGATGAATGATTAGAGGATTGTATACCGGCGCCAGCGGGATGCGTGCGCAGGAGCACCGCCTGGATGCGCTGTCGAACAATCTGGCCAATGTGGATCTTAACGGCTACAAGCGGGATACGTCCGTCCATAAGGCGTTCCCGGAGCTTATGATCCGACGGTTCGAGGACGACGGTGTGTTCCGCTTCCCTTTGGGCAGCGTGGATACGGCGCCCATGGTGGGGAAACTGGGCACCGGAGTCGAATACAACGAATCGTATACGGTTTTCGAACAGGGATCGCTTAAAGTTACCGAAAATCCGTTTGATTTGGCTCTCGAAGACGCCGGCTTTTTTACCGTCGAAACACCGCAGGGCGTCCGTTATACGCGCAACGGTTCGTTCTGGCTCGGTAAAGAGCAGATTCTGGAAACCAAGGACGGATTCCCCGTCATGGGTGAGAACGGAATCGTTCGCATTACAAAAGATCATGTGAAAATCGATAAGCTCGGTCGGGTGTGGCAGCAGGAAACTCTGGAATCGGATCCCGAGCTCGTCGACACACTCAAAGTTGTTGATTTCCCCAGAACCCGCTTCTTGAAGAAACAGGGAAACAGTTTTTGGATTGAAACCGAAAACAGCGGATCGGCGCGGGATTTGGAGGGAACAAAGCGCCCCGGTGTGCTTCAAGGTTTCCTGGAAGGATCGAACGTTAATCCCGTAACGGAAATGGTGAACATGATCGAGGTGAATCGGGCGTATGAGGCCAATCAAAAGGTCATCACAACGCACGATTCTCTGATGAACCGTCTGATCAATCAGGCCGCGAAATACTAAAGGAACAGGTAAGAAGACATGATGCGATCATTATGGACCGCCGCCACCGGGATGCACGGTCAGCAATTCAATATCGATACGATTTCCAACAACCTTTCCAATGTCAATACAACCGGATATAAGCAGGTTCGCGCCGACTTCGAGGATCTTATCTACCTGAATTCCCGAATCGCGGGAACTCCGGCCACCGAACGGACCGTAACGCCGACGGGCATTCAAGTCGGACACGGTGTGAAAGTCGGAGCCTCCCAGCGAATGTTCACTCAAGGAAGTTTGAAGCAGACCGACGCTCTCGGCGACATGGCCGTCATGGGAGAAGGCTTCTTCCGCGTGCTCAACATGGACGGAACCTTGGGATATACCCGCGACGGCTCCTTTAAAATCGACGCGAACGGTCAATTCGTTTCCTCAAGCGGTTACAGACTTATGCCGGAACTCGTTCTTCCGCCGAACTTCATACCGGACAGTCTTGCCGTCAGCCAGCAGGGGCGCGTTACCGTGAAAATCCCGGGGCAGGACGATCCGGTAACCGTCGGGCAGGTAGAATTGTACCGTTTCGTCAATTCCGCAGGTCTTCAGGCAATAGGTGAAAATCTTTTCATGGAAACTCCGGCATCGGGCGAAGCCATGCGGGGGCGGCCGGGAGAAGACGGAATGGGAAAGGTCTATCACAAGTTCTTGGAGAACTCGAATGTTTCGGTCGTTAAGGAAATGGTGGGAATGATCGTGGCCCAAAGGGCCTACGAGCTGAATTCCAAGGCCATACAGACGTCCGATTCCATGCTGGGCATCGCCAACAACCTTAAGCGCGGATAATGAGGAGTTTATAGATGACTGTAAATCCCATGATGAGCGGACAAACGGCGTATGAGGCTCAACTCAATGTGTCGCAAACCGATGCGCTTTCCAGAAAAGCCGCTTCCTCTCAGGCCGAGGAACTCCGGGAAGCGTGTGAGGGATTCGAGACGATTTTTGTTAAAATGATGCTTGATTCCATGAGAAAAACGCTATCGGATGATACACTGATACCCAAGAACTCCGGAGAAAAGCTTTTTGAAGATCAGCTTTATGATGAATATGCTGAGAAAATAAGTCAAACCGCGGGGTTGGGTATTGCCGATATGATGTATAAGCAGCTGGAATCGGGGATATCGGGAGCCAATATAGATATCACATTCTAAGGAGTAATTCCTGTTTTTATAGAATAAATTGCTTTATCGAAGTATACAAAAGTAGACATAAGGGGGTTCATGACGGAACCCCCTTTTTTGTTGCAGGTTATATATCCTTTTATGGAAACAAAATAGATCATTTCTCGGTAATTCCATGAATTTGGCATGGAATTTGTGTGTTAATTGGCAAGATGACTAAGAAAACAACACGTCAAGATGACACAGACTTAACGCTTCATGCCTATCTCGAGGAGATCAGTCGCTTTTCTCTCTTGGATTACGAGCAGGAGTTGGACTACTCACGCCGTATAGAGAAAGGCGATCGAGAAGCTCTTGATTCGTTGATCAACGCAAATCTCAGGCTGGTTGTAAAAATCGCCAAAGCCTATGTCAGTTTCGAAATGGGACTGATGGATTTGATTCAAGAAGGAAATCTCGGTTTGATAAAAGCTGCCGAGAAATACGATCACCGTAAAGAAGTCCGATTCAGTACCTATGCGTCATTTTGGATTAAACAATCCATCAGTCGAGCCATAACGAACAAACGTCGCGCCATCAGGCTCCCTCATCGAAAGGAAGAGGCCTTAAAAAGACTTCAGAAAATATCCGAAGAGTTCGCTCAGGAGTACTTTCGCCAGCCGACGATCGAAGAACTTGCGGCTTACAGCGGCATGATGGAAGAAGAAGTGTCGACGGTCATGGATCTTGCCGCCACAACCGTTTCTCTTGATTCCGAAATCAATACCAACAGCGGAACACTGCTTGATGTCCTTGAGGATCATTCTTACAGCCCCGACGGCGAACTTGTCCGAAAAAACCTGCAGGAAGATACTCGGAAGTTCCTCAGTGTTCTCAGAGAGAGAGAAAGAGAAATCCTGATGTATCGGTTCGCTTTCGACGGCGGCGAGAAAAAGACTTTGAAGACAATCGGCGAACAGATGGGCATCTCGCCCGAAACCGTCAGACAAATTGAAATGAGGGCTTTGAAGAAGCTGCGATACGAGGCCGAGCCCATTCGGGAATATCTTTATAATTAAATTGGAAAGGCCGTCGGTTCACACCGGCGGTTTTTTTATTATACTTACCCACCATGAACGTTCTCGGAATCGAGACAAGCTGTGATGAGTGCTCCGTATCCGTCGTAACCGACGGAAAAAAGATCCTTTCCAATGTCATTGCGACACAAGTGGAGCGTCATGCTCCGTGGAACGGCGTTGTTCCGGAAATCGCATCAAGACTCCATGTCGAATGGATTGATGAGGTGACTTCCAAAGCCTTGGAGGAAGCCGGAACGGATTTGCATGACGATATCGACGCTATTGCCGTAACCTCCAGGCCGGGACTTATCGGCTCTTTGTTGGTGGGTCTTTCTTATGCCAAGGGGCTTGCATGGGCGGCCGGGAAACCCTGGGTGGGCGTGGATCATATGATGGCGCATCTTTTTGCGCCTCAGCTTGAGTATGATATCCAATATCCGACTCTCGGCCTTATCGTATCCGGGGGGCATACGATTCTCTGCATGGTCGAGTCCTTGGATGAAGTCGCTGTTCTCGGAACAACGATCGACGACGCCTGCGGAGAGGCTTTCGATAAAGTCGCTAAATTTTATGAGATGGGATATCCGGGCGGTGTGATTCTCGACAAGATTGCGGAACAGGGCGATCCCGAGGCTTATCGGTTCCCCGAACCGCGTCTCTATAAAGGCGATCATCGTTATGATGTATCTTATTCGGGACTGAAAACGGCGGCCATCAATCAGGCCGAACAATTCAGGAGCGAAGGAGCCGTTTTTTCAAAGGAAAATATCGCCGCGTCTTTTCGCAAGGCCGCCATCGATATGCTGGTGAATCGCATCAGAAGAGCTGCGGATGATACGGGTGTAAGACGCGTTGTTGCCGGCGGAGGAGTTTCCGCGAATCGCTACTTAAGAAAAACTTTGGAAGAAGATTCCACATTGGAAACGTATTTCCCGTCGATGAAGCTGTGTACGGATAACGGCGCCATGATCGCCGCTCTCGGATACCATCGGCTTATGGCCGGCGAAAGATCCGGATTGGATTTGAATGCGGCCGCAAGAGTTGCGGGATTGAGAAAATCATACCCGTAAGAGATTGCTGTGTGTTCAGTTGAAGATATTGACCGTTTATATGCCGAACATTAAGGTGAATCGTTCGTTAAAAAAACAATTGTCGAAAAAACCCGATGAAAACGATGCGAAAGGGTTTCCTTTTAAAATCGTTTTATTTAAAAATTATCTCGGGTTAACCGAAAAAAAACATCAGGAGCTTGATATGAGTAAGATTTTCGATCTCGATACAGCCATTAGAAAAATCCCTGATTATCCTTCCGAAGGATTTCTTTTTTACGACATCACAAGCATTCTTACGAATCCGGATGCCTTTGTGTACTGCATCGACCGCATGGTCGAAATTTATAAAGATTCTCCCATTACCGCTGTTGCGGGTATCGAATCCCGCGGATTTATTTTTGCCGCACCTTTGGCCGCCAGATTGGGAATCCCTCTGATTCTTGTGAGAAAGGCCGGGAAACTTCCCGGAGAAACCTACCATGAGGATTATGAACTTGAGTACGGCCATGCCGCCGTTGAAATCCATAAGTCGGATGTGCCGAAGGGCGGAAATGTTCTGCTCATAGACGATCTTATCGCCACAGGCGGAACTCTGCAGGCCGCCAAGAAGATTCTTGAAGAAGGCGGCGCCATGGTGAAAAAAGTTTTTGGCGTAATCGGCCTGCCTTTCCTGGAATATGAAAAGAAATTACAGGGAGTCGAAGTCACAACACTCATTAATTACGATAGTGAGTAGAGAATCCCAGCGGAGCTTGACGCAAGCTTAAGGGCGAGGATATAGTACGTTTCGGATTTACAGTTCCCGGTAGTGTAATTGGTAACACTGCAGATTCTGGTTCTGCCTTTGGGGGTTCGAGTCCTCCCCGGGAAGCTTACAGCACGTATTTACATGCGTGCTGTATTATTTGGATCGAAAGATCGGTCCCTTCGTCTAACGGTTAGGACAGGAGATTCTCATTCTTCAAATAGGGGTTCGATTCCCCTAGGGACTAAAATCGACCCGAAAGGGTCGGTTTTTTTTATGGAAACAGAAATAGAAAGCGGCTTTCGTTTTCGTTTAATGAATCTTAGGGCCGCCGGTTCAGTCGGCTCGGCATCCGTTTCGAGCCGACCTCCAAGGATTCGGATACGCTCCACCTTTCGATTTTTAAGGGAAATCGAACCCCGAAGGTGACGCCGACCGAAAGGGAGGATCAGCAAGCAGGAAGCTTGCGGAAGTCACCGGAGGCGGCTTTTTCAAGCCGGCAGGACGCCGGCGCGGGAAAAGTCGATTCCCCTAGGGACTAAAATCGACCCGAAAGGGTCGGTTTTTTTTGTCTTTTTTCGACAAAAAGATTCAAATCGACCAAGACTTTGCAAACTCGGTTCAGGAAATGAATGCATAAATATTGACCATTTTTGCATATTTATACATTCTACTGACATGATTCCCAATTCCTATTTGATACTCGACGACGGGAGCGTTTGGCCGGGAAAGTCTTTTGGAGCAACACCTCCAGCTGCCGACAGCCTTGCGAATGCCGATGTTTCGTTTGACGGAGAGGTTATATTCAATACGGGTATGACCGGCTATCACGAAATTTTGACCGATCCATCTTATACCGGACAGATCGTCTTGATGACCTATCCTCATATTGGAAACTACGGCGATGACGATTCATGGTCTGAAATCGGCCCCGAATCGGGCCGAGAGGGACTTCCCGGGATAAAGGCCGGAGGTTTGGTCGTCCGAAGCGTTTATGACGGCCGGGTTCCGGCGGGACGGATCAAACTGAACGAATTCCTGAAAAAAAACGGTGTTTGCGGAATCAGTGAAGTCGATACCAGAGGATTAACGCTTAAGCTTCGCTCGGAAGGCAGCCGCAACGGAATCATCGTCGGCGCAGGACCGAACGGCGATCTTTCGGAAGAAGAGAAAAAAGCGGCACTTCTGTATCTGCAATCTCTTCCGTCCATGGCGGGGGCGGACCTTACGGGCAAGGTGGGAACGGCCGAGGTGAGTGCAATCAATCCGGAAGGGAAAATCCATGTTGCCCTTTTGGACTGCGGATTGAAGATGAACATTATCAGGGAATTGGTTTCCAGGAATGCGCGGGTAACGGTCCTCCCTTCAAAAACGACTCTCGAAGATATTCAAACGTTGAAGCCGGACGCACTCTTATTATCAAACGGGCCGGGAGACCCCGAACCGCTCGAATCGCAGGCCTCGCTTGCCGCCGGATTACTGGGAAAAATTCCGCTCTGGGGAATCTGTCTGGGGCACCAGATCCTTTCCAGAGCCATAGGCGGAAAAACCTATAAAATGAGTTTCGGTCATCATGGTTTGAATCATCCGGTAAGGGATGAAAAAACGGGACGCGTTTTCGTAACAAGCCAGAATCACGGTTTCGCCGTTGACGAAGCCTCCCTGCCGGATGGGTTTACGGTAAGATTTCGGAATGCCAACGACGGAAGCGTGGAAGGAATCGAAAATACCGACCTTAAGCTCATCTGCGTACAGCATCATCCCGAGGCTTCTCCCGGACCTGACGATTCGTCATGGATTTTCGATCTGTTTCTGGAAACCTTGGAGGATTGAGGATGCCCGCAAGAGAAGATCTGAACACAATATTGGTTATCGGTTCCGGACCCATCGTTATCGGGCAAGCCTGCGAGTTCGATTACTCGGGGACTCAAGCGGTCAGGGCTCTTGAAGAAGAAGGCTACAGGGTTGTTCTGGTTAATCCTAATCCCGCAACGGTGATGACCACCCCGGGAATCGCCGAGTCCATTTATGTTGAGCCGTTAACGCCCGAATATATCGAATCGGTGATTAAGGAAGAACGGCCTGATGCTCTTCTTTCCACGATGGGCGGGCAGACCGCTTTGAATCTGACTCTGGAACTCAGAGATCTCGGAATTCTTGATAAATACGGGGTGGAAGTTATCGGCGCGTCCGTCGAATCCATACGAAAAGCCGAAGATCGTTCCGCGTTTAAAACCGTTATCGAATCCTTGGGGCTTGAATCACCCAAATCTGTTTTATGCCGCAGCATTGCCGCAGCCAAAACCACGGCGCGGGAGATCGGCTTCCCGCTGATTATTCGTCCTTCCTTTACCTTGGGCGGCATGGGCGGTTCCATCGCTTTTGAAGAAGCCGAATTCGATTCTCTGGTGGAAAAGGCGCTTCGGGCCAGCCCTACCCATGAGGCGCTTATTGAAGAGTCTCTTATCGGATGGAAGGAGTTCGAGCTTGAGGTTATGCGGGATAAGGCGGATAACGCCGTTATCGTTTGTTCCATCGAGAATATCGATCCGATGGGAACGCATACCGGTGATTCGATAACCATTGCTCCCGCCCAAACCCTTTCGGATCGGGAATATCAGAAGATGCGCACCGCGGCGATTGAAATCCTTAAGGCCATCGGCGTCGACTGCGGAGGATCGAATGTCCAATTCGCCGTTCATCCGGAAACGGGAAGGATGATCGTCATCGAAATGAACCCGCGTGTGTCCCGTTCCTCGGCCTTGGCCTCTAAGGCCACCGGATTCCCCATAGCCAGAGGTTCTGCGAAACTGGCCGTCGGCTATACGCTGGATGAAGTGATGAATGAAATCACGGGGAAAACGGCGCTGGCCTTTGAACCGGCTTTGGATTATTGCGCGGTTAAGGTTCCCCGTTTCGAAACGGAAAAATTTCCATCGGCCTACGGTGTGCTGGGAACGCAGATGAAATCGGTGGGCGAGTCGCTGGCTCTCGGCAGAACCGCCATAGAAGCGCTGAATAAGGCCGTAAGGGCCGCCGAATCCGGTTATGACGGCCTGGAATGCCTGGAACTCCCGCGGGAGGAAGAGGAGCGTATTCTCTGCAGCGCTCATCCTCGTCGGCTTTTGAGTGCATGGACGGTGATAAAGAGGGAAGGACGCTCCGCTCTGGACGAATTATCGCGGAAAACAGGCTTTGATCCGTGGTTTCTGCATCAAATGGCGAATCAGGCCGAATTGGAATCCGAATTGGAACGTTCCGGCGGTGTGCCGTCCGCCCCTATTTATCTGGAGGCGAAGCGATACGGAATCTCCGATGCCCGAATCGCCGCGTTGGCGGGCATCGGGGAACAAGAACTCCGGACTCTGCGGGAGAGCGAAAACCTAAAACCCTGTTATCACCTGGTGGATACCTGTGCGGGCGAGTTTGAGGCCTCCACTCCTTATTTTTATTCGACATGGGGAGAGGCCGATGAAGGTGAACCGATCGGCGAGGATGCCGTGATTATCATCTCATCCGGACCGAATCGGATCGGACAGGGACTGGAATTCGATACGGGCTGCACATTGGCGTCTTTGGCTTGGCGGAATCTGGGACATAAAACCGTGATGATCAACAGCAATCCGGAAACGGTTTCAACGGATTACAACACTTCGAGCCGGCTCTATATTGAGCCGCTGACGGCCGAGCATGTGAAGGATGTGCTGCGGAAAGAAGGCGCGAAAAGGGTTGTGGTGCAGCTCGGAGGACAAACGCCGCTGAACATGGCCGAAGAGCTTGAGGCTTCCGGCGCGCAGATAGTCGGAACCTCGGTGGAGCAGATTCGCAGAAGTGAAGACAGACAGCTTTTTTCGGCGGCCATATCGAAACTGGGCCTCAGACAGCCGAAGAACCGCAGCGCCTCGACAAGGGAAGAAGTCGTTATCCTCGCGCGTCAAATCGGTTTTCCGGTACTCTTAAGACCGTCCTTCGTACTCGGCGGAAGAAGCATGATGATCGCCTACGGCGAGGAGGAACTTGAGGCTTTTCTGGCGAAAGGAATCCCCGTATCTCCCGAAAGGCCTGTTCTGGTGGATCAATTCCTTGAAGATGCTTTTGAATACGACATGGACGCCGTTTCGGATGGAGAGAATCTTTATGTCGGAGGCATCCTTCAGCATATCGAAGCGGCGGGAATCCATTCCGGGGACTCCGCGGCCGTTTTCCCTCCCTACAAATCGACACCGGCCGTTCTGGACGCCATGCGGGATGCCGCACGGAAAATCGCCAAGGAATTCGGAATTATCGGTTTTTTGAACATTCAATTCGCGGCAAAGGATAATGTTCTTTATCTGATTGAGGTGAATCCGCGCGCTTCCCGAACCGTTCCTTTCTTAAGCAAGGCCTCGGGCGTGAATATGGTTGCCCTTGCTGTGAAGGTTTGGGAAGGGCGGTCGCTTGCCGAGCAGGGAATGGTGGATTCAACGGGATACGGAGAAGGACGGTGTCTTACCGGATGGGCCGTGAAAGAGGCCGTATTCTCTTTCGACCGCTTTGTCGGGCTGGATCCGATACTCGGTCCCGAAATGAAATCGACAGGCGAGGCCATCGGTACGGGCGCTACATTCGGAGAGGCCTTCGCCAAGGTTCAAAGAGCCGTCGGGACGATTCTTCCCAAAGAAGGAAGGGTATTCGTTTCGGTGAATAAAAAAGATCGGGACACAATCCTGCCGACCGTGAAAGAACTTGTCGATTTGGGCTTTGCCGTCTGTGCGACCAGGGGAACGGCCAACTACCTTTTTGAAAAGGGGATCTTTTCCGAAGTTATTCTGAAGGTCCACGAGGGGCATCCGAACGTTCTGGATCATATGAGATCGGGAAGAATCCAGCTGCTGATCAACACTCCCAGCGGACGAAACAGTCAGATAGGCGGTGAAGACATTCGAACCGAAGCGGTCGCCATGAAAATTCCTTACACCACCACAACAAGCGCGGCCGCCGCAGCGGTGCACGGCATCCGATATCTGAGAACCGGATACGCGGAAGTGAAACGTCTTCCCAAGACCGAAAAGTTCGATGTTTCATCTAAAAACGATAATATATCGAAATCTTCTGTATTACGATAATTACAAGTGTTATTCTAAGGATATGGAGTCAATATTCGACCGGCTTGCCAGAGAATTGTCACGGGAAGAACGCCGGTCTCTTTTAACGAAAATTGGTGAATCTCAGGATCTGAATGAAGAACCCATGAGGCTTGATGAAGTATCCGCCAATGAACCGGTTATTTTAGACAGGGAATTCGCGGAGCTCTCTTTTTTTGCGCGTCTTAGGATTGTTCTTTTAGGATTTTTTACGGGCCGGGGAAGGCATAAACTCACCGAAGAGTTCCTGCTTCATAAAATTCAGCGGAAAGTGGAGCGGGGCTCATCCGGATTATTTGATTTCAACAGGGAATTGGTCAGCCCGAAAATGCACGATCAGATCGCCAGGCTGAAGTCGGCGATGGATGTTTTTCATCGTCCCATGATGCGCGCCCTGGAGGGAGATAAACCCGATTTTTACGCGCTTCTGGCGAAACTTGAGTTTGAAGACATTATTCAGCGGCTTGAAACGGAAACGAATCCGTATCATTTGGAAGAAGAAGCACCCGGCTCTCTTCCCTCTGAAATCAAGAAAAAAATGGATTCCGTTTTCGAGATGATTCTGGGGGATATCATCCCGGATCGGCGGCGGCGGATGTCGGCCCATACAACGGCTTTGGCGCGGCTTCGAACCTTAACGCGTTATCCCTATGATCGAATCCTCGCTCTTTTTCCTCCCAGCGACCAGGGAGCGGCCGCCGCCGCGTCGCTCAGGCAGCTGAAGGATCCGCTCTTGGAGCTCGGCGATGCCCTTTACGCATTTCGTTCTCCGCCGGCCACCACACTTTTGGAATCACTCTTTCTTTTTGAACTGCAGGATATCCTGGTCGACGAGAGCAGCCGGCTGGAACTTGAGCTGACCGAACGAATGGACAGAGCCGCCGCGGCGCTGGATATAATCAGAAAAATCAATTCCGATATTCCTTGGGGCGATCTTCTTAAAGCTTTGGCCGAAGATCTTCGGTATTCGCCCCGACCTGTCGGCGGCGGAGAAGATTGGTTTCATGTGTTCAAAACGTTCTGGAAAAACAGATTGGCCGTCCGCTATCGCGCCTGGGCCGAAAAAAAGCGTCAGGCGGAACTCCTTCGCGGATTAACGGCCCTCTGGGGCTTGGAGATTATTGCCGAAATTCCCGGATACCGTGCGAATGAATTCCCCGAAAACATCCAGCCGCGGCATAATTCCAGTTTCGCGGCGACTCTGGCGCTTTTTCTTGAGGTGTTCCAAGGAAGGCTCTATCACAGTCTTAATCTCATCATGATAGACGGGAAATTCTATAAAAAAGACAACCGCAGGGAATTTGAGGAAGTCTACGGAAGATTTTTAAAGACTCCCGATAAGGTCAGAGCCCTTGTGACCCGATTGCGGCCCGACGGAGAGTTCGGTATCCGTCAGGCGGATTTGAGGAGATTGGCCGCTTCCGGCGAGAATATCGAAGATAAAATGAAAGACCATGTCAGATCGCTGGACAGGGAAAGTCAGAATCTTGTCGTTCCCATCATCGGCGATTTAAAGGCCATGTCGCGATTATTAAAAGGCATCCTTGATGGAAACGGGGGGACCTACGATACACTCTCGAACATGGCCGAAATCGGAGGACAGGGGCATAAAACCTTCAGAATGAGCCTTCAGGAAGTAGGGAATATCATACAGCAGAGTTCCGAACTTCTTTCGGACTTGGTTTCCCTGGAAGAGAAACGAATAGCGCCCTGATTGGAATTGACCCCCCCCGTCAATCCATGATCGAATGCCCCGGGTTTCGGTGTATCGGGACGAAATCCGATCGGAGACCGTATGATTCCGAGGCGAACCGGCCGATTTCTTCGGCAGGGTTCGTTTTTGAATCCCTTTTGCCGTATATCCCCCCGAAGAACCTCATCAGGAACGTATCCCCTTGAGATAAGGAGCTTGTACATGAACGACATCAAAGACATCTGGACCGCCAGGGTTCTTTCATCTTTGGAAACTCTCGCCGTAAAAGCAGGTATTGAATCTTCCGGTTTCAAGGAACGCCTGAGCGTCGGGAAACCTCCGAAGAGCGATATGGGCGATTTATCATTTCCTTTATTCCCTTTTGCCAAGGACTTTAAAAAAGCTCCTCCGGCGATTGCCGCGGAACTGGCCGAAGCTCTCGGAGGAAAAGAATCCGGTGTTTCGGCCGCAGGTCCATATGTGAATGTCCGAATTGACCGAAGCGCCGCCATTGAGTCCGTCTTGAACGCCGTTGAGGCGGCCGGGGAGAACTGGGGCGGCGGGGATGAACTTGCCGGGCGAAAGGTCATGATTGAGTTCTCCAGCCCCAACACGAATAAACCTCTGCACTTGGGACACATGAGGAACGACATTCTGGGCGAAAGCTGCGCCAGAATCATGAAAGCGCGCGGTGCCGAAGTTTTAAAGGTGAATCTCGTTAACGATCGAGGAGTGCATATCTGCAAATCCATGCTGGCATATAAAAAGTTCGGCAATGAAGAAACACCGGAAACACTCCATGTAAAAAGCGATCGTTTCGTCGGAGATCTCTATGTGAAATTCAGCAAATGGGCATCCGAAGATCAATCGGCGGAAACTCTGGCCCAGGAAATGCTGCAGAAGTGGGAATCCGGCGATGAAGAGATTCGAAACCTCTGGGAAACCATGAACGATTGGGCTCTTTCGGGTATTGAAAAAACCTATCGGAGAACCGGTGTGAGTTTCGATAGAATCTACCGAGAAAGCAATACCTACATGCTCGGGAAAGAACAGGTTCTTTCGGGACTGAAAAAAGGCGTTTTCTACAAACATGATGATGGATCGGTTCGATTCGATATGTCGGAAATCGGATTGGATACCAAGGTTATGCTTCGATCCGACGGCACATCGGTTTACATGACTCAGGATTTGGGAACCGCCATCAGCCGCCATGAGGATTGGCCCTTCGATCAGCTCATTTACGTTGTGGGAAGCGAGCAGGAATATCATTTCAGAGTTCTTTTTCATGCTCTCTCGAAATTGGGATATCCCTGGGCCGAGAAACTGCGCCATCTTTCCTACGGCATGGTGAATCTGCCTGAAGGAAAGATGAAATCAAGAGAAGGCACGGTTGTTGACGCGGATGATCTGATCGACAGCTTGGCATCCATGGCTTTGGCTGAAATTCGAGAAAAGGGACGGGAAGATTTCTTGGATGATGCCGAGTCAACCGCTGAAAAAATAGCCATAGCGGCCCTGCATTATTTTCTTCTTCAGGTAACACCGACAAAAGATATGATTTTTAATCCGAAGGATTCGTTATCCTTCAACGGGAATACCGGTCCTTATCTTCAATACATGGTGGCCCGGGTAACCGGTTTGACTGCAAAGGCCCCTAAGGAAATTGAATCGGCCGATGTTGATGCTTCGTTACTCGTAAGAGACGACGAATGGGAATTATGCCGGAGAATCGCCGAGTTTCCGGAATTGGTTTTTCGAGCCGCCGATAAACTCGATCCGTCGTTACTGGCGGCAGGGCTGTACGATATCGCAAGAGATTTCAGCCGCTATTATCATGATGTTCCCATAGCCAAAGCGGAAGGAATCCCTCTCGCCGCGGCGCGGATGTCTTTGGCAAAGGCCGTATTGGCAACCTTGAAAAGCGGTTTTAAACTGCTGAACATACCTTATATCGAGGCCATGTAAGGTATTCGAAAGTTCGGAGAGTTCGCCGGAAACCATCGGTCGGGTTGACCATAAGTCCCGGCTAATGCTATACATGCTCGATGCGCTCAACGGTTGCGGCCGTAGGGTGATAGATTACTATAAGGGACCGAAGAATGTACGCTTTAGTTGAAATAAAGGGAAAGCAGTATAAAGTGGAGAAGGGAAGCTTGATACGAGTGGATCTTCTTGACGAGAAAGCCGGCAGTGCCGTCGAATTTGAAAAAGTTCTGATGCTTTCGGGAGACAAGGGTCCGAAAATTGGTCGGCCTTATGTCGACGGCGCCAAGATTTCGGCTACCGTCGGTGAAAATGTCAAAGGCACGAAAGTCAATGTGATGAAGTTCAAGCGTCGCAAGGGCTATCATCGGAACCAGGGACATCGCCAGAAGTACACCATGCTTAAGGTGAACGATATCATCGGTTAGGATAACCTTGGTTTCCATCGTCGTGGGACTGGACGGGCGGGGTGCCTTGCGCCGCCTCGAAATGGAAGGTCATGCGGACGGATTCGGAACGGCGGAATTACCGCGGAGTTTCGATTTAAGGAACTGGTTCCGAAAACGGAATGGAACGGAAACCTTCGCGAGCCGGGGGAATCCGGCCTGTGCGGCGGTAACGCTGGTGGCCCGTTCGGTCGCTCGATTGGCGGCTTCAAGAACGGGATGGACAGTCGACGGGGATGCGTCGGAACCGGGGAACCTCTCCCTGGTTATCAAAAGCCGTCCCGAAGACACGGATGAATGGCTTCTCGGGGTAACCGATACCCTGATGCAGGCCTTGGCCGATATCACCGAGGAATACCCCGGAGCGATTTCGGTGAGAACAGAGGAGATGTAAATGGCTCATAAAAAAGGCGGCGGTTCTTCTAAGAACGGTCGCGATTCCAATGCCCAAAGGCTTGGTGTGAAGCGTTTCGGCGGTCAGGTTGTTAAGGCCGGAGAAATCCTTATCCGTCAGCGCGGCACCAGAATCCATCCCGGCGACAATGTCGGCCGCGGAAAGGACGATACGCTCTTCGCTAAAGCGGCGGGTACCGTTCTCTACCATTTTAAAAAAGGTAAGAAGCGGGTCTCCATCGTTACGGAAGGATAGGATTCTGTGTCCGCCTTCGTCGACGAGACCCGGTTCGAGGTCCGTTCCGGCGACGGCGGTTCCGGCAGCGCCTCTTTTCGCCGGGAAAAATATGCCCCTAAGGGCGGCCCCGACGGCGGCGACGGCGGCCGCGGCGGGGATGTCGTTTTTATCACTAAAAAAAATCTGGCAACTCTTGCGCACCTTCGCGGTAAAGCCGTTTTCAAGGCTCGTCACGGCGAACCGGGAAGAGGCCGGAGAATGCATGGAAGCAACGGCGACGACGAGATAATTCCGGTGCCTCCGGGAACTCGAATCCGAAATGCTTTCTCCGGAGAAATTCTCCATGATTTTCCCAAGGATCTCGAAGGGGAAAGATGGGTTTGTCTTTCGGGCGGCAAAGGCGGTCTCGGCAACTGGCATTTTAAAAGTTCTCGGAACAGACGCCCTACATACGCACAGCCCGGACTGCCCGGTTCCATGCTGGAAGTTTCACTGGAATTGGCCCTTATTGCCGACATCGGGCTTATCGGACTGCCCAGCGCGGGAAAATCAAGTCTGATTAATGCCGTTACCGCCGCTCAATCGAAAGTCGGTGCTTATCCTTTTACAACGAAAGTTCCCCATTTGGGCGTACTCAAACGAGGAGAGGCTGAAATAGTCGTAGCGGATATTCCGGGATTAATTGAAGGCGCTTCGGAGGGCGCCGGACTCGGACATAAATTTCTCAGGCATATAGGTCGAGCGGGCTCCTTAGCCTTTTTAACGGATTTAAGCGAGGATAATCCGGCGACTGCCGTCCGCATCCTTGAGAAAGAGCTGCTTGGTTACGATGAGTCTTTAAGCTCGAAAAAGCGAATTATCGTCGGAACGAAAACCGATCTTGATGAGGATGGGAAAGGTTTTGACGCTCTGAAAAAAGCATTCCCGGACGATATCGTTCTGGGAGTCTCCGTATTCAATCGGGAAGGTCTGGAACATCTTATCAATCTCTTCATTGAATTCGGAACGGGAGCGTAATGAAGAGCGCCATACTCGGAGGATCGTTCAACCCGGTACACAAAGCGCATCTTTTGCTGGCCGAAGCTGTTTTGGAAATCGGATATGAAAGAATCATTTTCATACCGGCCGCCAATCCGCCGCATAAAAGGCTTATGGAAGGCGCCGCGGATACGCAGCGGATTGAAATGCTCTCCATTGCTCTTGAAGGATTGAAATGGGCGAAAATCTGGGATGGAGAAATCCTCAGAGGCGGCATATCCTATACCATCGATACGGTTCGGGAACTTAAATCCTCCGGGTTCGTCGT
Organism: Spirochaetia bacterium; assembly: GCA_963666985.2. Lineage (GTDB taxonomy): Bacteria > Spirochaetota > Spirochaetia > DSM-2461 > DSM-2461 > UBA2779. The sequence goes on from CAXXIA010000001.1 coordinate 793,203, forward strand.
GGGCCTGCCGGGATTAATTTTGGGTGATGATCTTGCCTCGGGATTCATGAAGTGGAAATGTGCGGCCTCTTTGGCGGAGGAAACCACCATCATTCTTGCCCGCAGAGGCGCCGAAGAAGTCGATTTTCCGTTCCCTTGTATACGGCTTCGTAATGGAATTTGGCCGGATTCATCCACTGCCGTCAGGAATCTGATCGACCAGGGAAAAGACATGAGGACTCTGGTTCCCGAAGGCGTCGCGGATTATATCGAGAGGAATCATCTTTATGGCTGCGATTGAAAAGACAACCTCATCACGCAGGCCCGAAAGCGCCGCTTGGTATTTGGCTCTTATCGTTATACTCGCATCGGCATTGATTGTATGGGCCGTATTAAGTCTTAAAACGGATCTTTTCACCGAAGCGATGAAGCAGGAGAAAGTTATAAGTCTTCTCATTGTTATAGATGAAGGAACCGAACCTGTCGTAACGGAGGTTTTTTTCTTTCATCCGATAACAAAATCGGGCGCTTTAATCGACTTCCCCGGAGAAACCGGGATGCTGCTTTCCAAAGTGGACAGAGTGGATCGACTTTCCTCCCTCTACAATCAGTCCGATACCGAAGATTATGCGGATGCCGTCGGTGATCTTTTGGGTAATCCCGTGGATTTTCTTATCCGAATGGATCTTGACGGCTTTGAAAGACTGGTGGATATCATCGGGGGCATCGATATCTTCGTTCCGAATGCCATAGACGAAACATCCGCTGATTATCGCTTTCTTTTTCCTCCCGGAAGCGTCCGGATGGACGGCGCGAAAGCGAAATCCTACCTGGTTTATCACCCGGAAAGTGAATTGATCAGCGAACGCACAGACAGAGAACATCGGGTAATTCAATCCCTGCTGAAAGCTCTCGGGAACAAAAAGGAAATGCTTGCTTCGGAAGATGTTTTGCCTTTTATCGACGAAATCATGGATTCCGACTTGGACGAAAGCGGTTTGATTTCCTTCATCGGGGCACTTTCGGAACTGGATGCGGACAGAATCGTTTATCAGGGGATTTTAGGGAACAGACGCCGGCTTGAGGGACGCACTGTTCTATTTCCTTACTATGACGGGAAATTGATTAAAGAAACGGTGCAGAGAATTAATGAGACTTTGGCCCGTACGGACGAGTTTTCGGAAGATTTAAGAACCATCCGAGTGGAAATTCTGAATGGCACGAATGTGAACGGATTGGCGTCAAGGACGGCACAGGTTTTTCAAAGTTTCGGATTTCGAATTTCCGATATCTCGAATGCCGATAGAGACGATTACGAGAGAACCGTGGTTCTTGATCGTCGAGGAAATCCCGAAGCGGCCGGAAGGGTGGCGGATTTGATCAGATGTTCTCAAGTTCACTCTCGGGTGGATGGAACTCGTGATGAGACCGTTGATGTAACGGTGATTTTAGGAAAGGATTTTGATGGACGATTCGTTAAGGAATAAAGTAATCGAACTCTGCGGAGAACTGACCGATAGGGGAGTTCTGAATGTCGTCGGCCTTAAAATGGGCCCCGAATGCTCCTGGACCTCCTTTCTCGTTATTGGAACGGTAACGAGCCGCGTCCATATGAACGGGTCCGCAAAAACAACAGAAGATCTGTTGAAAAAAATGGGATTGGAATCCGGCGGTAAGAAAAAAAACGAGGCGATTTCATGGCAAATCATCGACGGCGGTGAGGTCGTTGTCAGTTTAATGGATGCCGATGCAAGAAAATTTTACGCATTGGAAGAACGCTGGTATGAATCCGAGATGATTTATGAAGGCGGAGATTTACGGAAGCAAAACGATTAAACTAAGGCTCTTCCGAAAATTGAATCGGTTTGCCCCGGAGTATGAGGGGCGCGATTTTACCTGTGAGCCCGGGATCTATACAGGAGTATTTATAGGTTCAGCAATGAATTACGTGTCCATTGCATGATAAGCTCGTTTTCTCCTGTCGCGTCATCTATGGATTCCGAGAAGAAAGAAAAGCCTTTGTATTTGTAGAATCCTATGCTTCTTTTGTTCCGTGAATACACTCTCAGATGAAGATTCGTGCGGATTGTTTTAACATAGTCTATTAATAACCCGCCAATCCCGCTTCCTTGATTTTCAGGCCTTACGAAAATAGCGGCGAGATGATTTTCCATCAGTGAAACAAATCCTAAGATTCCTTGTTCGTTGGCGGCCACATAGGTCTCCGAGATGGGTAAGTATTTGTATTTCATCGTGGATCTATTGGCTTTCCAATAATCGATTGGAATGAAGCTGTGTGCCTCTTTTGACGCTTCATACCAAATCTCTACAGCTTCAGTGATTTCATCCTTGCCGATTCTTCGAATTTGTATACCTTTCATAGCATCCCTCGATGTGAAAAATGTATAAACGGTTTTGTAATCTTAATTTGACAAGCCTAAGAAAAGTCGGTTGAAGTATGCTTCGGCATCCGCCGCTAAGCTTGTTTCATGAGAAAGTACCACATCAGCAAATATATGTCATCCATATTAACTTTTAATGTGATAAATGCGCGAAACACAATAAAACATCCGGCATCGACGGGACCGAATGGCTTGGGGGAGGTAGGTGTCAGCACCGGTGATAAATTTCCTGAAAACACCGGAATAAGATTTCCGGTTTTGAGCCAATAAAAACGGGCGAGTATCCCTAAGATGGAGTAACCATACACCCATCGAAAAGGACACTGCCCGTGAAGCTCCAGGAGAAACGCATGCACCAGGCTCAAGTGCTGGCCAAGGAAGGGTACAAGCAGTACCGAATCGCCGAAATACTCGGCGTTACCGACCGAACGGTTCGAAATTACCTCAGCGGACACAGTCCCAAAATGAGCCCCAGGAAGAAACGGAAGAGCAAGCTCGACCACTTCAAATCCCATATTCGCAGTGTACTTGAGGAGGAACCGCTCTTCAATTGCGAGGTGCTTTATAAGAATCTTTGCGCCATGGGTTACACCGGAGGAATCACCATCCTCCGTGATTTCGCCAAAGAGACCCGAGATGAGATTCAGAGAGAAGTAGTTCGCCGCTTCGAAACCCAGGCCGGCTACCAGGCACAGATGGACTGGAAGATATTGCCGAAGGAACACTGGCGAGGCGTCTACGCCTTCGTCATGGTCCTCGGCTACAGCCGGACTCCCTATGTGAGATTCACCACCGATATGACCAGCGGCACACTGCTGGCCTGCCACCAGAAAGCCTTTGAGTATTTTGGCGGTGTTCCTCAGACTGTATTGTACGACAACATGAAAACAGCATGGGTCCACGACGGAGAAGAGTGGAAGACCAACTCCCGGTTACTGGAGTTCGCTTCCTCCTACGGTTTCTCTCCAAGACGATGCGCCGTCAGGCGTCCCCAGACCAAAGGAAAAGTAGAGAGGTTCATCGACTACCTTTCGGGTAACTTCCTTTCTCAGGCACGGCGTAGTGGCCTGAAGACGATCGAAGAACTCAATGACGCCATTCTGCCCTGGCTGACTGAAGTTCAGCAGAAAGAGCTCCGGGACTACCAGGAAAGTCGTGCCCAGCGATATGAGGTGGAGAAATCCTTCCTGCAACCGGCACCGCCAGAGGGAGCTTTTGACTACCGTGACAGCATTCAGCTCATTGTCAGTCGAGAAGGCTCAGTCACCTACAAGACTAACAAGTACAGCGTGCCGCCTGTATTGGTTGGTAAGAAGCTGACGCTGAAAATCGATGCGCTTTCCATGCAGGGGGAAATCCTCAATGGGAAGGTTTCCATACGGCTATTCAATCTCCTTCCAGCTGGCTCCCGGCAGAAGGATATCCGCAATGAAGATCGGGAAGCACTCTTTACCCTGTGGGAGAAGCAGCGTAAGAAGTCGGCGAAAAAACCAGTCCGGAAGCAACAAGATGAGCAGACCATCGTCGATATCAGAAATCCTGCCTACTATGAGCGCTTTGTCGCTGTGGGAGTCTCGGTATGAATATCAAACTTGAGACCGTCACCGAGAGAATGAATTCGCTGGGTATGAGTTTCATGTCCGCAGGACTGGAATCCTTCCTGGCAGAACCCCGCCGGCAGGAACAGACGGTACTGGATATCGTTGCCGACTTGATGGAACTTGAATACATCCCCCGTAAAGAACGGAGCGCCAAGAGCCGCTTGAAGCTTTCAGGAATGCCGGCAGTGAAAAGGCTGGAAGACTTCGACAGGGGGTGGCTCAAAGGTGGTATCACCAACCGCCAGTTTGACGAGCTCTCCTCTCTGGCCTTCATCGAGCGAAAGGAGAACGTCATTCTCATGGGTCCCAGCGGCCTGGGAAAATCTCATCTGATGCTGGCCCTGGGGCACAAGGCCTGCATGGAGGGATTCACCACCTACCATACCACCTGCATCGACCTCATTGAGAACCTGGTTCTTGCCCGAGAGAACAACCGGCTCAAGCGTCGGCTGGTATGGCTCCGAAAACCGCACCTGCTTCTCATCGATGAAGTCGGTTACGAGAAGCTGACACCCGAACAGGCTAATCTTTTCTTCCAGGTTGTGAATGCCCGGTATGAACAGGGGAGTATGATCATTACGACGAACAAGCCATTTGGCAGATGGGCGGAGATAATGAGTGATGAGGCTGTTGCCAGTGCAACCCTGGACCGTCTGCTTCACCATGCTCATATCCTGAGTCTTCAAGGAGACTCGTACCGAATGAAGGATCGGTTGAAAGCGGGAGTCGTTGACTTCCTTTGACGCCCAAAACCGGAAAAACTAAATCGGTGAAATCCGGAAATGTTTCGTCGGTGTTGACAGTAGGGGGGAATCCCATTCAAACCGCGACTTCCTGTCTTGTTTTTTTCGGGCCGTCTTCGCTCACTTCCGGCCACATCCTGTGGCCTCTTCCTCGCTATTGCTCGGCGTTCGCTCCGCTTCGATTCCCCCTTGAATCAATAAAAAAGCCCGACACCCCCTGACGGGATATCGGGCTTTTTGGAGGTGGGGGGAATCGAACCGCCTAAAGCTCTATATATAGCGTTATGTTGTGTTGCATTACGTTATGATCGCACTATATGTAGCGGCGTGATTTTTTGTAAAAACGATACTGATGTCACTTCTGATGACACGACTTACGGCATTTTTAACGGAAAACTGGAGCCGGGTGGATTGTGATGTCTTTTCTGATGTCAGTACAATTTTCTAAGGCTCTCCCCCTCTTAAACACATTTTAGCTAATGTAAATACCATTATTGATTTGCAATGCGTTGTATGTTTCTCGCTATAACATATGCTAATCTGGGTGGAACAGCGTTTCCAATCATTCGAGCAATCTTATCTAGTACGTCCGAATAGAATACATAGTTGGAATCAAATGTTTGAAGAGTTGCACCCTCACGAATTGAAATAGCTCGGTCCTGTTCGGGATGCCCAAATCGTCCATTTGATAAACTTCTAAACTTTGTAGTAATTGTCGGCGAGGGCCTGTCCCAATACATCCTTCCGTAGACATCTGTATGTCCAGTATGGAATCTGTAACAGTCCAATTGGAGTTCAGCATCAGTTTGCCATGAAATACGATTTCCACCATCATGAGGGGTTTTTTTTAGCCGCTGAAGATTTCTTTTAGATAAAGACGCAGAAGTATGCTGCTTGGGTGAGTAATCGCAGTGCCCAGCAGTAATAGGAGGAAACAAATGATAATCACCTATAGCATCTCGAACCGTTTTGGAGGAAAAAAATTCTTTAAAACTCAATTCAAAATCATTAACAAGTCGAGTTGCTAACAATATATAGCGAAGACGTGATTGTGGTACGCCAATTTCTTTTACATTGAAGTTTCCATCTCGATAGATATACCCTTTCACCTCTAACATTTTCTTGAAACGACCAATTGGACTTTCAGGATTCTTTTCAAAGCCTGGAACATTTTCTATAAAAACAAAACCTGGGTTGGCATATGCAACATGCTCCAGAAAGTCGTCCAATAACAAACGAGTAGAAGAAGATTTCTCTTTGCTGGTTTGAATTTTAGAATAATACTGACACGGACTACAACCAACATAAATCAATGAGTCATCATTTCTTTTTAATCTAAGCGAATTAACTACTAGATCAGGTGTAAGATTCGTAATATCTTCATTAATAAATAGTGTTTTATTATTTATTTCATATGTCTGTTGGCATTCAGAATCAACATCAATACCGGCCAATACGTTGATGCCTGCTTGTTTAAATCCAGCAGTAACACCGCCAGCACCTGAGAAAAAATCAATAGCTTTTAAGGGGGTATTATGGATCACAGCTCTTTTTTCTCTCTTCGATTAATATTCCCGCTATCGAACTATAGTCAATATCAGGAAGTCCAGGCCTACCTATATAATTAATCAATTTCCATGCAACATTTTCCCTAAAGGGGCTATCAATACTTAAAAAACGTTTCCAGGGAGAAGTTTGATCAAAGAACTCCTTATGTGGAACAGTATATAATTTTTTCAGATCAATATATGAATTACAAAAAATCTCAGGAATCTCAGGAAGAAATATTGTCGAAGGATGATTCTTCAATTTTTCAATAAGTTTTTCCACTTTTGTTGAGATTTCGAAGAAATCAGGATCAAATGGCAGAACGTCCGCAACAATAACGTTATCAACTTTTACCTGACGTCCACCTAGGGTTGAAAGATCACATGAAGGGGTAAGCATCATTCGATATACTTTCAACTTTTCTTGATTTCTGCAAAGAATATCACCAAACAATATTTGATCATCAATAGGCGGGAAAATATATTGCGCTACAGGCGGCAATTTATGGTTATGGTCTCGTTCTATCGTTGCAGATACCCTTCGTCTCATTAGATGGCGAAATAATTCTAGCTTGTTACTTGCATTCTTAGGTTCTATTGCGGAAGCTGACTCTTTGAAAGAAATGCGAATTTGTTCATCTATTTCCTGGAATAGTTCATGTTTAATTTTTACAAAAGGTTCAATTTGTTTGATTTTTTCAATGACTTCCTTTTTGGCACTCGAGTCAGATCCCTTTTTAATTTTATATACAAATGAAGCTTCTTGTGGAAGTTTTTCAGGAGCTGCCGAATAGACAATAATCGGACAGAAACTATGATCCCATATTTCATTATATTCATCATTACCCAGAGGTATTCCTGAATCTACAGGACCACTCATTAGGTCTAATATGATACAATCAGGGTCAAATGATTTAATTTCATCAATTTCTACGCTGAAATCTTTTACTTCAAGTTCTGTGGAGTACTCCTCAAGATCAATTCGAAGAAGTTCTGCATTATCCATGTCATCTTCGATTATTAGTATTTTCATTTTATCAACCTCTCGGGAAAATCAAATTCAATAGAAAAGCCTCCCAACCGTCCGGGTGTAACAATTTTCACCTTACCTTCATACTCAACAACAATTTCAGAAACAACACACAATCCCATACCTATTCCACCAGGTTTTGTTGTTACCCCAGGCAACAAAATACGCGATGGATCATCTATATCTATCCCAGGCCCATTATCATTAAAAATGATTCTAGTTCCTGATTTGTATTTTATTGATGTAATCGAAATCATCCTTTCATATTTTACTTTTGAAAGCCAGTAAAGTGAGTTGTTAAAAAGATTGATAAATACTGTTTCAAGCTCTCCCGGATCTACATTAATAGAATTCACCTTTATGTTTGTTTTTATATCAATTTTAAGTTTTTTAATATCTCCGGCAAAATAGGTACTACAATTATTTATTATGGTTGAAATACTTGATGATCTATCGGTTCGTTTAAATGAACGATTTGCTAGTGGATTAAAAGTATCAGCAAGTTCTTCAAGTTTCTTGACTGCGTTATCAGCAAGGAGTAAAAACTTTTTTGCCTTTTGTGGCAGTGGTATATTTTCTTCATTGAAAACAGAAAGGAGTCGACCAATAACGGAAGTTCTGTTTCTTATTTCATGAATAATATATAGTGCAATACTTCCTACTGTTGCGAGGCGACTATAATAGCTAAAGCGTTCTTGAATTTCCTCGGATGCATTATCGATATCTTCACTTAATCTCTCAATTATTGGGATAGCATCACTTATTGGTGCGTTTTCTTTTGAAAGAGATTCGATATCATCAAGAAAAGAATCAATACGCGATTTGTTAAAAAGATCTCTGACGGCATCTTTTTTTTCGGACTGCTTTCTCTGATTTCTATAGTTTTCAAGAATTCGTACAATTGAGATAAGTAAGGAAGTAAACTCAATTGAGTATTTATTTTTTACAAGATTTTCTCTATCACTTGCATCCTTAATTCCTTTGTTAGTGTCTGCTTCAATTGATACATAGCCGACTATTTGGCTAGTACTTAATCTGGTTCCAATACTACTGACTCTTCGTAAATCAAGTCCTAGCCAATCTCTATTATTCTCGTTCTTTGGAAGTACTAAGATATCATCTCTATATAAAGAAATACCCATATACGTTCGGATGGATTCCCGAATTTTGCGTTTGCCTATACTATATTTATCTTCAATGTCTTGAATCCCTTCTTTATCAATATCCCAAGTTCGGATATCAAACTTGAAAGGACCTATTGAAGGTATATCAGAAAAAGTTCTCTTTTCTTGTAGTGGTGGGCTGGTTAAAAACTGTGTCCATGTAAAAATATCATCCTCATGTGAGTTGTGACTTTCATCTTGATAATTTTTATATTCATATGTATATGAAACCTGTTTTTCAACAGGGTTAAATTCTCCTACTATTCTGTGATTAGGATTATTAAGAAAAGCTGGAGCCTCAATCCTAGCTGGTTCTTCAAGAAGATGATTAGGCCTTTTTAGAAATATTTGAAAATTCTTTGAATCCCAGAATGGTGACACCATTCTAGATAAACTTTCAGTCAATTCTTCTATTTCAGAGGAATCCCAATTGTCAAAAAGATCATATATCTCGATACGGGTTCCTGTATCTCTTTTTGATGTTGTAAAATGTTCATGTTCAACTTTAATCTTACAGTTATTTAGTGATTTTTCCTTAAATAGATCTGGCCATCTTACTCGGATGGCGTTATTTTCATACTTGGTTTTTGTTGTTATGTATGCTTCCGAACCAAGTCGCGCCAGAGATAGTCTTCCCAGTCCCTTTTCTCCAGATACTCTTCGTGTTTTTCCATCTAACATTGTAATAGTGTTATTTAGTTTGTTCGGTGTTCCGACTACAGACCAAACATTTTTAATAACATCAAGAGTCATGCCAGATCCGTCATCCACAACACATAAGAATAGGCCGTGCTCTTTACTTGATGAAAACTCAATCTGGACATAGCTAGCAAATGCGTCATATGCGTTTTTTGCAAGCTCGATAACTGCTACCACGCTACTTGTTACTAGATCTTTTCCTAGAGCCTCAAGAGCTCGTGGATGCATTTCTATATTTATTTCCTGATTCGACAAAGACATAGATTCACCAATAGCCTTTAATAATTGGATTATATCATGTATTCATATTATGATGATCAAGGAATTGCATAACCTTTTGAACGCATGATTCAATATCATTTTCAATTTCGTGTTCCCAGAAACGGAGTACTTTCCACCCCAAAGCTTGTAGTTCTTTGTTTATTTCTTTGTCGTGTTCGATGTTCCTTTCAATTTTTTTGACCCAGAAATCACGATTCTGTTTCAGGTCCGATTGTCTTTCTTCCCATTGATAGCCATGCCAGAAATGAGAATCACAAAATATAGCAATTCTTTGTTTAAGAAGGACATAATCTGGTTTCCCTGGGAGTTTTTTATATTGTTTTCTGTATCGTAGTCCTGCTTTCCACAATGCTTTCCCCAGTGCCCGTTCGATTCTTGATCCAGATGCCTTCACAGCTCTCATGTTATTTCGAATATGCTGACGATCTCTCATAACACTGTTGTATATCGGTCAATTGATTATAATATCTCACAATTCTAATCGAGATATTTAAAATACAGCCATTAAACTTAACACTACTATCATAATTTAAGGACTTTACCCGTCTTCTCAAGAATTCCATGTCATTTCGAAAGTCATTAACCATTGTTCAGCCGCCGTATAAAACCAAAGATCTAATATTATTTTCTTACAAACTTTAGCTTTATACTCCCCTCACCAGTTATCTTCCCGCCGGTTCCAAGGAACGATATGCTTCCTTCCGCCCCAATGACCAAGTTCATCTCAATTTCATCTACCTTGAAGCGTGTTTCATTAGTTTCGGTTTTCAGTAATACCTTTTGCATGTGATGAGTGAATAGCTCAAATTCATTTTCAAGAGTTGTTGGTGAGAACTTTTGGACATGACCACGCTGACCTGGTTTAAGCCTCCCAGTAAAATCAAAATTCTTCAGTTGGTCTGTTTCAAAACCTTCTTGAGGACCGACGAGAGTGTGTACATGATAGTCCTTTAACTTAGCATCAATGGGGGAGTCGGTAGTAGCCTCATCGACTAACACACTGAATTGATATTCTTCTTCAGCCATGGAATCCTCCGTTACTCATCTTCCTTTTCCTCCGTCTCCGACCTTGCTCTTTCCTTGAAGCGTTCGTGGTCTTCAGCAAGATCACCAGCCATTGCACGGCCGCCATACTCCACCAGTGCACTGATGGCCTCGCCAACGGGGTGACACCGGTCTCAGACTTGTATCCCTCAATGTAGAGTAGGGCGGTCTCGGAGAAGCCTATCCGTTCAAGCCTTCTACAGATATTCATTCCCTATAAGGATACATTCGCTTATCTTATAATTCCAGAAAAGATTTTCTGAATAGAACCAGAACGCATCAACAGCTGTTATGTATAATTACAGATCTATCATGACTTAATTCTCTTTATTACTTCTTTTACCATTTCTGAAGAAAAGTTACTAATTAATGTATCGAAAGTTTTATACCCATGACGACAACTAGGATGATGGTAATCAATTACTAAACGTTTATCAGATAGAAATATCCATGTATCAATTCTCTCTGAGTTGTAGAAAAAATCAAATGATTTGTTTGTTTCTCCACAAAAAGTTATTTGAGGAGCAGTTAAATCTATTTGTCTTTTTATGAAATCACAATCATTTCTTGCAAATTCAAATATTTCAGAATCATCAGAAATTGATTTGTTTTCTATTTTCTTTTTTATATTAATATAGGCTATAGATATTACTGGTTTTTCTTTAGCAATCATAGCATCATATTTAGTTATCTCTTCTTCATTCCAAGCCTTATATGCAATATAGTACCATCCGGAAATTAATCTCCAAAAGGTATTACTATTACCACTTGGCCCATAACCATCAGATCCCTTTTTTATGGGAGCAATTTGTTCAAAATCATCATTACTTTCCTTTAATAAGAATAAAATATTTGGAGTACTTTCGGTGTAGGATATTTCATCTAATATACCATCCATAACAAATCGTTTGTATTCGGGTCGGTTCGCCTTCCATTCTTCAAGTAGTTCTTTTTGACTTTCCATAATTGACGACATTTTTCGCCACTCCTTCCTGAGTACTTCAATTTGTTGCAGATTTTCTTAATATTTCAACGATTCCTACCTTTATATAGTTCTGTAGTTGTTCAATATTTCCGCTGTCTATTGCATAATCAATATCAGATTGAGTAGTTTCTGGGTTCAGAATCTTAAACTGCTTGATTTGTTCCTCATTAAAATCATCAGCTTTGTGATATGCTTCAAGTATTTTTATGAAGAACAATCGGCTGCCAACGAGATGAAAAAAACCGCCATAGTCTCTAACCTTTGCAGGTGTGGTTACACCATTTGTTCGATTTTCAATAGACAACAAGGAGTAGGTGACTGTTCCTTCGACTTTTACCCCTAGAAACTTTATTTTAAATGGGATTCCCGTATTGAACCTTTCATTGTAGGACTGATTACCGTAATCAAGCTCATCAGTTTTGCCAACGAGAACTTTACTCGGACTATGCACATAGGGGAATGCTCCGTAGTGCTCATTGATATAACTAAGGTCGATCACAGCGTCTTGGCCTATAAGACTTACTAATTCGGGAAGTGTATACTTTCCAATAACGACACCATTATTGAAGAATATGAGCTCATTGCTGGTACTCTGGAACGCTACTGAGTCTTTTATCCATTCGAAGGTATTATTGATAGAACTTGCTTTTTTTGTACCTTTAATACCAACGGAGATAATTTCTCCGTCTTTTCCAACAGCGACCCATTCGTCGATGGGTTTGTCGAAATCATATTTTGTTTCTAGGTCATCAGAAAAAGAATCGTGTATATTATTTGTCGCGAAGAAGGCTCCAACAACAAAGACCGCAAAAACGGCAATTGGGCCAGAAAGCGTTCCAAGCTTTGTTGCAAATGTTGAATCATTTACTCGATATCCAAAACCGTTGACCAGTAGAATGGTAATAGCGAGGGAAATAGTTACACTTGTAAGTGAAATAAAAACCTTGTTGTGAGTAGATATCCAGATGAAAATTAAGATACCAGTGATTACGGTAAAAGTCCCAACGATTATCCAAACCCCTCTTTTTTTCAAATCTGCAAAGATAGGGTTGTCACTCATTTAATGCCCCCAGCGTTTCTGCTCTCTGATCTTGTGGATATTATTCAATTAATGATATATATCCTGAATATATGTACACCGAAGCGGTAGTAGTCTTAACTAGTTGATATTCTTCAGCTTACATTTCTGTTGATCAAGATAATGAGAGCAGCCATGAGAAATTTTCAATAGCGTACTTTCACCTGCTTTAGAATGCAATAAAAATATACATTTAGTCTTCTAATATGTATTCGTAATGCAGCATTATATCAGCTCTTTCTATCACTATATTAGAAAATATTTAAAGATTAACCCGTATTAAGAACGATAAGATAGTAGGAGATGTCTATTATCCGACATTCATGTTTGGTTTTTCAGATTCGTCGACCCATGCGGTAGCGATTTTAAGAAGATCATCAATCCGATTATCAGGAAGTTCTGCGGCAATCACGACGAGGTCCTTAAGCCTTTCAGGTACGAACGTGTCATCATGTTTCCCAGTGACAAGATATTCAACACTGGTGTGAAGAATCTGAGCGATTAATACGGCTTGATCAGCATTTGGCATTATCTTTCGTGAGATCCAACCCCTAAAAGTTCTATAACTCACGTCTATTTGATTCGCTACCCATTCTTGGGTTGTGTTTTCTTCTTTGATTTTATTTTTGAGCCTTTCCCAAAATGTCATACATCCATTATCGACTAAAAAAGACGCAGAAACGCGACAAAAATGCTTGACAAGTGCGCATAAATGGCCATATATACAAATGTATGACGCAGAAGTGCGACAAAGAGAGGCCTATGGTCAAGATCAAGGAATACCTGATTCAGAAACAGGGACAGAGGGGGCGGGTACTAACTCTTCCCAAGGTGTGGATTGATGACAATGATCTCGAGTTCGGTGACTCTATCGAATACTACCGTGGAGAGATCGCTGAGCTTGAAGGGCGTGATGTTCTGGTACTTGCGGCCAAGAAAACAGGCCCGAACGATGAGGTCCCAGCATGATCACCCGCCAGCAGAAAAAAATTGAATTATTTCAATTCATAACTTCACAGTGCTTCGGATACCAATTACCCGAAAGGGAAAACTAGTATGAGAACAATACCTCAAGTTTTTAATTTTCGTGGATCGGATATTCGGGAGGTTACGGATGAATATGGTGAGCCGTGGTTTGTAGCTAAGGATGTAACCGATATCCTCGAAATGTCGAATGGTAGAGAAGCCGTTCGTCAGCTAGATATAGATGAAAAAAGAACCGTCAGAATTACTGACGGTGGTCCCGAAAGGGCAATCATCAATGAATCCGGCCTGTATTCGCTTATTCTTCGGAGCCGGAAACCAGAAGCCAAAGCATTCAAAAAATGGATCACCTCTGAAGTTCTACCTTCGATTCGTAAGACGGGGAAGTATTCGACTAATATCCAACCTGTAGGCAGTGAAATTGAGATGGAACGGCAGACTCTTGAGGTGATTGCCTGGCATCGGCAGAAAATGGGACTTCTTGAGGCCGAGAATGCATCCTTGAGGATTCGCGCCAACGTTGCGGATACCATCGCTGGGTCGAAAGGGTTGATCCTTCTTTCCGACGCTGGAAAGCAAATCTGTGGCCATCCCATCAAGTTCATCCAATGGGCCGAGGAATCCGGCATTCTTTTCCGCCGGAAGGGGGGCGATCCCCTTTTGCCGAAAGCCGAGTACGACAAGAAGTATTTCCAGGTCAATTCAAAGTCAGTCGACGGGTATCTGCGTGAACAGGTCTATCTCACGCCGCTTGGGCTGACATGGATCACGGCTCGATACAACCGGGACCACAGCCTTCTCAGTCTCGATTACACAGGAGGTGATGCCGCATGATTTTTCTCCATATCGACCAAGCCGCCGATATTTTTCTGGCTCATCAGGGGAATAAAAAAGCGCAAGGAATTATCACCATCCGGGAGGCGGAACACTTTGTCCCGGCACAAACCTTCGAGCGATTCCTGGCGATCAATCAGATTCAAATCTACGGGGAGACACAGAGATGAGGGGGGAGGAAGTAGTCGGCAGAATGGCGGCCCTGGTCGATATTTCTGAGAAGCGGATTGAAAAGACTGAAAGGATTCATGAGGCGATCAGTGAAGATGTTCTTCGGCTGCAGCAAAACGCCCGAGAGATGGATGACCTCCGGGGCGTAGTCGGGGATCTGGTCGATATCGTAGCCAAATCACGAAATACCGACTGGGTCGGTGTTGGAAAACTTGCCTCCATACTCGAGGTCGATGAACAGACCATCCGTCGATGGTTTCGAGAGGGAGTTATTCCCGGATATCGGATCACCGAGAACGGCCATATCCGTTTTGACTTACGCGAGGTAGATCAAGCTATCAAGGCCAGAGGTAAGGTTACATATGGATGAAAACACCGATGTCCCAAGAATGGTCCGCCAAGGGATGGTCGGTTCCGTTATGGGACTTGCCGAATCCCTATCGGTAAAATCCCTTGTTTTAGTAGACAACCGGCCGCCGAAAGCGGCGCCGGATGAACGATAGAAAGAAACACACACACCAACACTCGGGATGTAGGAAATCTTCACGGTCAACTGGGAGGACGGGTGAGGTGTGCCTCAAGGAGAAGAGCAAATGAACCAAGACCAAGTGAAAGAATTGTTGGTATCCCTCGATAACAGGACTCCTGATTTCAGTGTCATTTTCACCGGGAAAGAGAGCAAACGAATCGACGGTCTTTACAAGCCGAAATCCCGGGAAATATTAATCAACAATAGGAACTTTC
This sequence comes from Spirochaetia bacterium, assembly GCA_963666985.2. Taxonomy (GTDB): domain Bacteria; phylum Spirochaetota; class Spirochaetia; order DSM-2461; family DSM-2461; genus UBA2779. Next base: position 808,489 of record CAXXIA010000001.1, read on the forward strand.
GAGACGAGAATCAGCTTATCTATACGGCTATCCATGAATTCTCCCATCACATCCACTTCACCCGATATCCCGGAGAATTCAAACGCCGCTCCCATACAAATCATTTCTGGAGCATCTTTCATGAACTGCTTGATCAAGCAGAATCCCGCGGACTCTATTCCAATATTTTTGTCACCGATCCGGCATTTGTGACACTCACCGAGCGGATTCAGACCAATTTTCTTTCCCGAAATGGTCAATTGATGAAGGAATTCGGGAAAGTGCTTATTGAGGCATTAGAGCTTTGCGGGAAAAAGCATGCGACATTCGAGGACTACATAGATCGGGTACTCGGGATGAGTCGAACCACGGCGAGGAGCATCATGAAGATGTACGCCTTGGATATCGATGAAGATTTCGGCTATGACCGAATGAAGGCTGTCGCAACAATCCCAAAATCATCAACTCGTGAGGCGGCCAGTGAAGCCTTCAGGGAAGGAAAGACCCTGGCCCAGGTACGACATGAAACCAGTCATTCCGAACGGGAATCTTCGAGGCATGCGCTCAAATCCGAGAAAAACGTGCCGGAATCAAGTGAAATCGATTCGAACCAGCCATCTACCATCGAACATCTTCAGGCTCAGAGGCGTTCTCTTGAGAAGAGTATCGCCGACCTGGAAAAGAAGCTTCAAGAGATTGATCGAAAGATTCATCGGGTTCATGAGAATCGTGGGCATGGTTATTTGTTTGAGGATATCCCGGTATGAGCGGGGAAAAGAGGACACCCCTGCCAACGCACTATCGGTATGAGGATGGGGATTTCTACGAAAATCCAGAATTCGGAACGGTTAAGAATCCTCCTTTGCTCAGGCGATTTTATGCGGTTCGCGAGACTCCGTGCGGCTACTGGATACGGATGATGAACGGACGTGAGAGGTGGGTGAGTAAGACCAGCCGAAAACGATACGCCTACCCGTCACTCAAGGAAGCGGCCCAAAGCTACCTGCAGCGGAAGCGACACCAGGTCGGCTGGTGCAAGTTTTACCTCAAGAAGGCAAAACACTTTCTGACCCATGCCGAACGGCTGGAGGACCAGCTCAGTGAAGTCTCTACCGACAAAACGGTGAATCACGATGCGCTGGGAAGATAACGAACTCATCATCATTCTGTCGGTTCGTCATAGCCGACTGACGGTCGATCAATCCTGTCATCTTTGTCAGGGCGAGATGGAGAAGGGGGATCAATATATCTCTGTCGGGATCGTCGATCGTCTGAACGGAACCAAAGAACGTTGGAACCTTTGCCTTGGCTGCGGAGAGTTTTTCCAATTTCCCTCGGTTGAGGATGCCCCGCCATATGCTCAAGAGTTTCTTTTCGAAAACAGAATGGCCTCGGAGATCTGGAACCATGGATGAGGATCGGAAGATGAAGGAGGTTTCAGTCCATCGCTTCGGACCGATAAGATCGTGCCCCTTCGATTCTCATTGCGGGAACGACGAGGGGGGTGGATGCAACGAGTCGCCTTCTTGTGCAGCTGACTTTGACGCCCCTACGACCTTGAAAAAGGCAATGTCTTTTCCTGCAAAGAGTAAGGGTGAGAAAGGGTTTACAAAGGGATAATTATGCAAACTTCAAGGGCCATGGATCGAATCTTGGGAATCGCCGACAACTATGAGATTGATACACGTCTCTACTGCCGCTATCTCCGGGAGACCGATCAAGAGGTCGGGGCCGAATCTTTGAAGGCTTGGGCTGGGTTTTTGGTCGGCGAAGGGTATGCCGCTGCGACGGTGAATCGGCGAATCTCCGCGATTCGTTCCCGGATTCGGACCCTCTTCGAGGAATCCGGAGATGAGGCCTTCGATGTTCTGGCTCTTTACAGCTTGGAGCGGGATTTGAAGCGGGTTCACGGGATGAAGATCAACTCGAAGGCCGTTGATCCTTCAAAGGTTCTTACGGCCGATGAGGTCCGCGCCGTTATCGCAAAGTGTTCACTTCGGATCGGTCTGATTGTGGAGTTTCTCTATACGACCGGCTGCAGGATTTCCGAGGCCTTGGGAGTGAGGCGGAAAGATGTGCGGCGCCACCGGGAAAACGTCGTGATTCGAATCGTGGGAAAAGGATCGAAGGAGCGGGTTGTCCGGATCACCGTCGGTCTTTTTTCCAGGATCACGCAAACACACCATGGCAAAGAGTTTCTGTTTGTAAACCTTTCCGGCGAACCGTACACCCGGCAATACATCGAGAGGGTGGTTCATGAGGCGGGAGAGGCGGCATTGGGGAGGCGAGTGACACCGCACTGCCTGCGGCATTCGTTCGCGACCGAGACGATCGAGAGGACGGGAAAGATTAAGGGTGTGTCCAAGTATCTCGGGCACTCATCTACGACGACCACGATGGATATGTACAACCAGGAACAGCTGGACTTCGTTGAAGTCCCGGAGCTGTAGGGAGGGACTATGGAGAAAGGAAAGACGTGCCAATACACCTACGAGGGAGGCGGTGATTATCGGACCGGCTGCGGAGGGAAATGTTCAATGGAAATGGTCCGGGAGATCGATCGCAATAACTACCGGCACTGTCCCCGGTGTGGCGGGGCGATCGTGTGGCCGGACCCGACGATGAGGAAAGGAAGGATAACTGATGGCTGATATGAACCACGCCGGTATGGTCGGCCGGCTCACGAAGGCTCCTGAGTTGAGTTATACACCAAGCGGGTGTGCGATTCTCCAGGGATGCATCGCGAACAACTACATGAAAAAGAAGGGTGATGCCTACGAGGATGAGGGTCAGTTCTTTGATTTTAAGATCATAGGACGCCGGGCTGAGAGGCTGGCGAGTTATCTTCATAAGGGTTCTCGGGTTGGATTGGAATACCAGCTTCGACAGGACCGCTGGACGGCTCAGGACGGAACGCCTCGGTCCAAGGTATACCTTCTTGTTCAGAACATTCAGTTTCTCGACAGCAAGCATCAGGAGAAGACCGAGGGCGGCCTTGAGTACGATCCGAGCGGTGCACCCCGGACTATGGCCGAACGAGATGCCAGGGTTAGAGCTGAGCGTGACGGATGGAATCCGCGGCCTGATTTCGAAGACGATATTCCGTTCTAAAGAACTGCTCGGGGAGGGAAGTATGGCACGAGGCAGAATGATCAATCAGAGAATAACCAGATCTCAAAAATTCGACGCCACAATCAGGGCGGATGAGGGTGCCGGTTTGCTTTATACCCTCTTGATTCCTTTTGCAGATCGCGACGGACGGCTTGAAGGAAACGCTTCAATTATTAAGTCAACTTGTTATCCAAGGTGGGATGAGATGCCGAAGAAACGGGTTTCCAACCGCCTTCAAAGGCTTCACGACGAAGGATTGATTCTCTGGTACGAAGTCGATGGTGAGAAGTATATCCAGATAACCGCTTTTACCGAGAACCAAGAGGGGATGAGGTACGAGAGAGAGAAGCCTTCCGCGATTCCTCCATGCCCCGAAGGTTTCACTTCGGAGACTGGCGGACGTACTCCGGCAACTGCCGGAGTTAATCCGGAGGATGACGGAAACAATCCGGCAAAAAATCGAGAAAATTCGACAAAAAGCGCTCTAAGTGGCCTGGAGGGGGATTGCGGAGTTACTCCGGCAACTGCCGGAAGTACTCCGGCTGAAATAGAAAGAGAAATAGAAATAGAAATTAAAGAAGAAGGAATGGCGGTCGTCGCCCAAGGCTCCGCCACGCCATCTCTCTACAAGGCCATTGAAGCGGCGTTTCTTTCACGGGTTGAAAAGTTCACCAACTACCAAAAAGAGGGCCAAGCAATCAAAGGGTTAATCAGCAAGGCTGAAAAGTGGTCTCCGGATGATCCGGAGAGTTTCATTTTTCAGGTTATCTCCATGTTCTTTACCCTTCGTCAGAAAGACAAGTTTTTCGGCGGGCAGCCTTTCACTCCATCAGCTCTCAATTCCTCGGGAATCTTCGACCGGGTAATGGTCCAGTTTGAAAACCGGAAAACCACGATCGATCCAGAGGTTGAGGCTTATCTCAAAGGGGTATCAGCGTGAATCCGGAATTGTTTGTAAAACTGGCCGAAGGGTATTTCGGTGAGTATCGGCCCGTGGTGAAAGCGGAAGTTCTCCGAGAACTTCACACCTGGGATGCCCGATCCCTGGAGAAACTCTGGGAAGAAGCGAAGCGGACTGTAGGAACGCAATATAAAACTCCTCCGGATGTCTGTTTTATCGAGAAATCAGAGGCTTTTGATTTCCGGAAAGAGATCGCCCGTGAGGAGCGGATTGAAAACCGAACGAAACAGCTCACAGTCGGAGAAGAGAGATTCGATTCGGCGGCGATTTTCGCATCAATCAGAAAGCAAATAGCGAAGGGGACTGCATGACTTCCTTTGAGACCATCGGAGCCCCGTTAACCTGCCGGAGGTGCGGGAGATCGGTAGACACGGTTTATCCACTCCGGGACGCAAAGGGGACGCGGGCCGCATGGTGCGCCGGGTGCATCGTCAGTCATTCGGATGAGATATCAGAGCGACCTGCCGATTTTAGGCCGGAGCAAGGGGAGTTATTTGGGGAGGAATGTGCATGAGAGAGCATATCGACAAAGGAAAATTCGTTCTCCGGAAACGGAAAGTAGCGTGACCTGTCTCTATTGGGTTCTCGGATATTTCGGGTTCATTGCCTTGATCCTTGGATTTAACCGGATGGCCTGCAGCGGGGGATTTCCCGAAGAGAGAGCAGGATGACAAGAAGGAGGCTTGGGAGAAGTGAGCAAGAGCGTACAACGGAGATTTGAGGTACAGAGGGGCACTAAGGCGACAGAAAAAACATTAATCACATGCAACGCCGAAGAGCTTCAATGGGTCGAGGATTCCCTTAATGAAAAAGACTGCCGGATAGAAGAGCTTGAAGCAGAATTGTTATCGGCACAATGCGAACTTGGTAAGGCGAGGAGTGTGATTAAACAAGGATTGTCGGAACTCTCAGAGTGGGAAGAACCACAATCTGAATATCATACAAAGGCATATAAAGCATTGCTTAAATGGGTTGAAGAAGACAAAGAAAAGCGCAGAACACTTGGCCGATCCCAATCAGTTGTTGCAAAAATGCAACTGGTGAAACATGCTCTGAATGCGGATTAGATCCAGGGCTTATATGTAGCTGTGCCGGAAAAAAGCCCGAATCCCAGCGCGGTCCTTGTATAAAGAATCAGTATAAATTAAGTGAAAAAATAAAGCCTTTGGAATCACTGAGTGATGGAGATGATGAGGCGGCTCTGGGCTTTTGGATAAACGGAAGAGATTGGGGAGACGAGCCGGAAGCGACCGCGTTCAAGGTACAGGCCGCCGAGGCGTGGAGAGCCGCTCTCTCTTACTCCAGAGGAGAGGAGTAACCTTATGGAATATGAAGATGAGGAGATGCCTGATGGCGACACTCTATGAAAACGGAAGTAGTAAAGGAAGCAGATCACGGTATCAGGTTAGTTGGAGAGAGGGCTCTAAAAAGAAGGTTAAGGGATTTTCTAAACTGGCTGATGCGCAAAGTTATTACCGGGAAAAACAAGCCGGCATGCCACCCGGTCAACCGAGATACAAGAGCCGGGATGCCCGAAACAAAACCGGCAAGGTCGGAGTCGGCCGGAAGTATGATAACGGCCAGCTGACCTATTTCACCGTTTTGGTAACGTTTAATGGTCGAAGGAAAATCCTGTCTTTCTCTATATCAAAGTATGGCAAGAAGAAAGCTTTCGAATATGCCTGCGCATGCCGTAAGGAATGGGAAAAGAATCCTGAATCCGTGAAAGACTGGGTAGAAATAGGCCCTGACGGACGCTGCCGGACATGTGTGCCAGGTGAAGTCACTTCATGATCGAATACGACGGATACGAATTCGAAAGTCCCCTGGAGCGGGCGAAGGTTGAACGCATTGCCGATATTTGCAGTCTTTCCGTTCGGATCGCCGCGGCAAAGGTATAAACCATTCTATGAATGCCTTGGCGAGTTGGTTTCCTGTATGAACGATCTTGAACGTTTGAGCGGGCCGTTATTTCCGCCGAAGGGCGGCTTTGTTCCGCCGGTGTCGGGAGAATGTGTTTTCCCGAATATCATAAGTCCGGATCTCATTAAGGAATAGGCGCATCGCCATGGGGAGGATGATGATGTTATCAGAGATGATCGAGACGTACGTCGAAGAGAACCGGGAGTTTATCAACAGTCTCGGTGATTTTGCGGACCATTTCATTCCATTTGAGAAATGGGATCATGGATGCCGTACCATCACGACGTGACCGAGTGTATCAGGATAAAACAAATGTTAATGCGAATAATGGCTTTAGAGTTGACAATGATGAGAGCATGAGATAATTTAAAAACAAATCAGAGGCAATCGCTGACCGAAGACGGAGGCGAGGACCGGAGATATCACACCAGTGGTGTCTTTAGTTCTCGCCTCTTTCGTTGGGGGCGAGATGCCAAAGAGGCCGGAAAACCGGATCTGCTTATCGTGTGGCAAAACCTTTAAAGGAAAGGGCCACCGCTGCCCACAATGCCGTCCGACCTCTGATATAGACCGCGGCGAACACCGAAACGCGAAATATTACACATCGGCAGAATGGCGAAAGATTCGTGCCGAAGTTCTTACATCCCACGGAATCCCGAAAGATATCTGGCATCTTTACGATGTAGACCATACACCGCAGTACAACCCGGAGGTTGAGAGCGACCACCGGAAATACACGCTTACTCCTTTACTCCACGGTGAGCACTCCCGTAAGACAGCAAACGAGATCAGCAGGGACAATGGAAGGTTCTCCAAGCAAGGGGAGAGGGGGGAGAAATCTCTCCAGGGTACCGCCCGAAACCGGGTAGGGCAGTTTCCTTCGCACTCTGTCAGCAAAAAGGTAAGGGGGTCCTGATGCCGAGCGGTGGGCACAACAAGAAGCCGACTCGCCAAAAGATCATCCAAGGGACCTTCCGGAATGATCGGATACCGCCTTTTCCTCCGGAAGCGCCGAAGATCATCACCATTCCGCGAGCCCCCTCCTACATGAACAAGTGGGCGAAGAAATATTGGTCGGATCAGATCGGGGATATGGTCGAGACCGGTGTGATTCGGACTGTGGATCTCGGTGTTTTTGAGCTTCTTTGCGAAGCATACGGCCAGTATCGGGAAGCGCGAGAGGCTATCTACACAGTAGCCGGTCCACGGGGCGGGAAGAGAAAGCGAACTCTTGCCGAGTACTTGCGTGGCCGTAATTCACAGACGGCTCCGGAACTTACGGCGATGAATAAAGCCTTCGACAACTTTCAGCGACTCGCCAAAGAGTTCGGGATGACTCCTGTCTCTCGGAACCGTATCGATGTTCCGCCGGAGAAGGGGGAGATCAAAGATCCGATGGAGAGGCTTTGTGAAGAGGGGTAGCGTGGTTGCGCTGCTCCTTATCGGGGTGGTGATGAACCTGACGGCCGAACAATATATAGAGGATGTTCTCTCCGGGAAACAGGTCACCGGTCGACTGACCCGCTTGGCCGTGGAACGTCATGTCCGCGACCTGGAACGTCAGGAAGATCGAGATTTTCCGTTTTATCACGACCCTGAAGCTGCGATCCGTAAAATCGAATTTACCCAGCAACTCCGCCATTCGAAAGGCGAATGGGCGAACCCGCGGTTGCATGATACGCGGATTTGTCTTGAACCCTGGCAGCAGTTTATTGACTGGTGTCTCTACGGCTGGAAGAGGAAAGCGGATGGTTATCGCCGGTTTTTGAAGGCCTATGTCGAGGTTGCCCGGAAGAACGGAAAGACGACCGACGGGGCGGCAAAAGCGAATTATGCCTTTTTCGCCGACCGCCCTCGGGAAGAAGGAGCGGAGGTCTACTTCGGCGCCACAAAACGAGATCAAGCGAAGATCGCATGGCGAGAAGCCGAGGCGCAAATCCGGAAGCACCCGTATCTTCGGAAGAAAGCCAAGACCTACAGTCATTCATCGACCATTATTATTCCGGGAACTCAGAACAGGATGCTTCCCTTGGGGAAGGATTCGGATACCGAAGACGGCTTAAATCCGCACTTTGCACTGATCGACGAGTACCACGCCCACCCGGATAACTCCATTTTAGAAATTGTGGAGTCCGGTATGGCGGCCCGCCGGCAACCCTTGATCTACGTCATCACGACCGCGGGCTTCGATAAGAACTCGGTCTGCTATCAGGAAGAGCGGACCCTTGCGGTTAACATCCTTGAACGCAATATTGACCCGGTTCCCGAGACGGTTTTTGCCATGATCTTTGCCTTGGATGAAGGTGATGACTGGGCCGACCGGAACGTTTGGATCAAAGCAAATCCGAACCTTGGGGTTTCCGTTCGTTGGGAATTCTTGGAAAAACGTGTCGAGGAGGCCCTTGCGGTCCCCTCGAAGCAGAACGATATCATCACGAAAAATTTTAATGTCTGGACGCAGGCGGTCACACGGTGGATTTCGCCGGAGGCGTGGAAAGCCTGTAACGGGAAGGTCTTCGAGGCGGCTCTTACGGGCCGCATCTGCTATGGAGGCCTGGATCTTTCGACGAACATCGATATCACCGCATGGGTTATGGTCTTCCCGCCGGAGCAAAAGGAGAGCGAGTACCGAATCGTCCCCCCGTTTTTCATTCCGGAGGAGAACCTTCTTGAGAGGGAACGGCGGGATAAGGTGCCCTATTCGGCGTGGGCGCGTGATGGTTTTGTCATTCTTACTCCCGGAGATGTCATCGACTACGACTTCATCGAAGCTCAGATTCTCAAAGACGCCGAGACGTTCGATCTTCAAGAGCTTGCCTATGACCGATGGAACGCAACCGAGATCGTGAACCACCTCTCCGAGAACGGCGTAACGATGGCTCCCTTCGGGCAAGGTTACGCCTCAATGAATCCGGCCTGTCAGCTGCTTGAGCAGAAGATCCTCGCCAAGGAAATCGCCCATGGAGATAACCCGGTCCTCACCTGGATGATGTCCTGTACGGAACTCAAGAGTGACCCCGCCGGGAATGTAAAGCCGGTCAAGCCGGATCGTCGGAAGAGCGGCAAGCGGATCGACGGGATCATTGCGACCCTCATGGCGATGCATAGGGCCGTCTCCGGGAATGAGACCACAAGCGTTTACGAGGGAAGGGGAGTCCGCGCCGTATGAGAGTCCGTGAACGCTTTCGCGCCGTCGGTAAGGCTCTTCGTTCTTCTCTTTCTCATCCCGAACTCTGGCTTTCGGAAATCTTTACGGGAGGAAAATCGAAAGCCGGCATCTACGTCGACACGATCAGGGCGATGAATATCTCAGCGGTTTTCGCCGCCATTCGCCTCGGAGCCGAGACCATCGGAACCCTTCCTGTTCAGGCGTTCAGGAAAACAGGCGAATCCCGAGAACCGATCGATCACCCAGTGGGCGATCTTTTCGCCGGCCAGGCGAATCCGGAAATGGCCGGGCATATTTTCCGCGAAACCATGCAGGGGCATCTTGAGGCCAGAGGAAACGCATACGCCGAAATCGTCCATGATAAGAACGGATTCCCCATAGAACTCTGGCCGATCCATCCATCCGATATGCAGCTTCAGCGGAATCCAAACAAGGCTTTGGAATACATCTATGTCCCGACCGGAGAGAAGCTCCCAGCGTGGAAAGTCTTTCATCTTCGCGGCCTCGGTTCGAACGGGCTTGTAGGATATTCGGTAATTAAGCTTGCCAAGGAATCGTTCGGTCTTACCGCGGCCGCCGAAGAATACGGCTCCCGGTATTTCGGAGAGGGGACGAACCTCGGCGGGTTCCTGCAGCTCCCGGAAGGGAAGGCCTTATCGGATGAAGCCTTTAAGCGCCTGAAAGCGCAGATGAACCAGAAGTACAAAGGGCTTCAGAAATCCCACGGTTTGATCGTTCTTGAGGGCGGCGCTCGATACGAGAAGATCGGGCTTTCCCCGGAAGATTCACAGTTTCTTGAGACGCGAAAATTTCAGGTAACCGAGATCGCCCGGTGGTTTCGATTTCCGCCTCATATGATCGGCGATTTGGAGAAGGCGACATTTTCAAATATTGAACATCAAGGAATGGAGGCCGTGCGCTACTCATGGCTTCCACGGGTTACCCGGTGGGAAGCGGAGATTTCTTCGAAGCTTTTGTTCAATCCCGTCTCGGATCGCGGCGTATTCGTCCGGTTCAACCTGGACGGTCTTCTCCGCGGCGACATCAAGACTCGCTACGAATCCTATCACCTGGCGATGTCGGACGGCTGGATGAATGCCGACGAGGCGCGCGCCCGAGAGGATATGGGGCCGCAGGAAGACGGGCTCGGGAAGATGTTCCTGGTTCCTTTGAACATGGTGAACAAGGCGGACCTTGTCGGCGGCGGCCGGGATGAGCCGGAGATGAAACAGCCGAGCGAGCCGAATCCACCTGCGGCGGAGGATGATCCGGAAGATGATCGGAACGCCGGAGGGTACGAGCTCCGTGCGGCGCAGTCGAATTCCATCGCACTCCGCCGGAAGATCGGGAATCGCTACCGGCCGAAAATCCGCAAGGCCGCCGATAGCCTTGTGAAGGCCGAGGTCAAGATGATCCGCGGACTTCTTGAGGCCAACGAAGCCGGCGATGCTTTCATAACATCCTTCATCGAAAGAATGAAGGACAGCCGAGATACCTATCGACAGAAGATGGGGCCGATCCTTTCTTCTTACGCCTCTGATCTTTACCCGGTTGCCCGCGATGAGGTGGGAGAGGCGGGAGAGATCCCCGCTGAGTACGAGGAATTCGTCGCCGAATATATCAATCAGTACGGAAGCCGGCACGCCGGCCGGACGCGAAAGCAAATCCTCGCCATCGCCAACGATCCTGAAGAGGACACGCACGAAGGAATCGAAGCCCGCCTTGCCGAGTGGGAAGAGAAACGTGCGAAGAAGATCGAAGAGGAGGAGACGACCCGCGGTCGAAGCGCGTTTGTGAAGGCCGCTTATGGAGTTCTCGGGGTCACATTCATCCGTTCGGTTGCCAATGGGAAGTCCTGCCCGTTTTGTACGGCGCTCGACGGAAAGGTCATCGGAATCAACAGCGTGTTTTTCTCGAAAGGCGAGAGCTTTCAGCCGGAGGGGGCGAAAAGCGCGATCAGTTTTTCGAGCAATATCGGCCACGCGCCATATCACGAGGGTTGCGACTGTGATGTCGTCGCCGAACTGGGAGGATCGTGATGAGCAAGATGGAGCGCCGGTATCTGCCGGCCGACGGTTTGGAAATTCGCTCTGAAGAAGACGGGAAACTCATTGTCGAAGGCTATCCGATTGTTTTTAACGAGCGGACGGTTCTCTATCCGGGATTCGCCGAAATAATCATGCCCGGAGCGGCATCGGATGCGCTATCCGAAGGGCGGACGGTTCTCTACTGGAACCATAACACCGATCAGCCGATGGCCGCGATGAAGAACGGAACACTGGAGGCGCACGAAGACGAGAATGGCGTCTTCATGCGTGCCGAAGTATCCGGGTCCGAATGGGGCCGCATGGGTCATGAAGCGATCAAATCAGGCCTTGTCGACCAAATGTCCTTCGGGTTTTTCGTCGAGCGCGATGGCCAAGAATGGAGCACTGAGACAGACAAGGAAACCGGGGCGGTTGTGGATGTACGAAGCATCACGAAGTTCTCCGCCATACCGGATTTCTCGCCGGTGAGTCAGCCGGCATATCCAACAACAGAGATTCAAGCGCGATCAAAAGACCTCGCGCTGCAGGATAAGCCCGAATCCTCAACGGAGGAAGAGGACGCCCCGTCGGGGGACGAAGCGGCCCGGAGTATGGAGATGCTGCGTTTGAGACATCAGCACAAAGGGAGGAACGTGCGATGATCAACAAGCAGAAAATCCTCGGCCTCAGACAGGAGAGGAAGAAGGCCTTCGATAAGGGCACCGAGTATCTGGAGCGCGCCAAAGACGGCGTTATGTCCGCCGAGGATCGAAGCGCTTATGAGGCGGTCATGGAAGACTTCGATCGGCTGAGCGGTGAGATCGAAGCCCTGGAGGCGCACGAGGAACGAGCGGCCAGGATGGGATCTTTCGATGATGATCCCGGTGGCGAGGCTCACAAGCCCAATCCGGGTGAAGAGCGCGGTGATGAGGGCAAAGCCGAATACCGGAAGGTCTTCGAAAAGGCCCTCCGTCACGGGATGGTCAGCCTGAACCGCGAGGAGAGAAAGATCCTCGAGACCCGCGCCATGGCCGAAGGCACCACAACCGCCGGCGGTCATTTGGTCCCGGATGTTCTCGACAAGAAGTTTCTTGAGCACTTGGCGAACATCTCCGTGATGATGAAGCTCGGGACCGAGATCGCCACTTCCGGCGGGGACCACGAGATTCCGATCGCCGACGGCCAGGGAACCTTCTACTGGACCGGTGAGAGTGAATCGTACACCGATTCCAGCCCGACCATCGATAAGAAGACTCTTTCGGCCTACAAGGGGACCTTCCTTGTGAAGATCTCCGAGGAGCTGGTCGCCGATTCGGCCTTCGATATCTTCAACCATTTGGCGGTTTGTTACGCCAATGTCGCAGGCGATGCCATCGAGTCCCGCCTTATCAGCGGAACCGGCTCCAGTCAGATTTCCGGCGTGGCCACCGGCGCGGCCGCCGGTATCACAGCCGCGGCGGCGGCCGCGATCACCACGGACGAACTTTTGAACCTTAAATCGTCCGTCAAGGCTAAGTACTGGCGGCAGCCGAAAGCCGGCTATCTCATGAGTCCTTCGACAATGATGGCCGTTCGCAAGCTGAAAAACTCCAACGGGCAGTATCTGTGGCAGCCGTCTCTTACCGTGGGCGCTCCGGATAGCTTCGACGGAAACGCCGTATACGTCTCCGACCAGATGCCCTCGATGGAGGCTGCGGCCGTTCCCGTTCTCTTCGGCGACTTCTCTTACTACTGGATCGGCAAGCGCGGATCGCGCGCCATGCAGATTCTGAACGAGCTTTACGCCGAGAACGGCCAGATCGGATTCAGGGTATACGAGCGCCTGGACGGCGTTCTCACCCGTTCCGAAGCGGTCAAGAAGCTGACCATGGCGGCTGCCTGATCAGGCATTGCCTGATCCAGGCTCGCCTGGTAGGCAGTCCGCCTGGTAGGCGGTTCGCCTGAATTTTAGCCGGGGGCCTTCGGGCCTCCGGTCTTGGAGGGATTCATGAAGGGAAAAATCAAGATGCTTAAATCCGCCGGCTGTTTCCATGAAGGGAAGAACTACGGACTCAGCGAGGGAGAGACTTATTCGGTGCCGGCCGACTGTCCGAGCGAGCTTGCCGAGGATTTGATTCGCGCAGGTCACGCTGAGCAGGTGAAGACCAAGGCCGGCAGTAAGAAAGATGCCGAAACCGCGACTTCCGCCGAAGCGGAAACTCCGGAGACTCCTTCGGAGTCAACCGAGACGGCGACCGCTGCGGCTTCGGAGAGTCCGGAAGAATGAAAAACATGATTCTCGGCGCCGGGATTCTTTAGGGCCGCGGCGATTTCGACTGATGGGAGAAAAGACTTGTGGCCCTGAATGATAACGCCCTTGTGACTTGGGATCAGCTTAAGAGAGCCCTCGGAATCTCGAAGGATGATGATGAGAGCCGCTATGAGTGGCTGATCAACGGCGCCTCAAGTCGCATTGAACAGATGGTCGGAAGAAAGCTCTTTTCGGCTGAACGAACCGAGTATCAGGCCGGTCATGGAGGAGAGATTATCCTCCTGGATTGCTGGCCCGTGAGTGAGATTGACTCGCTTTATGTGGATGCCAACCGTGAGTTTGGCTCCGATACGGAAATCGATTCGGAAGATTATGACCTCGATTCTGGTTCGGGGGTTGTTTATCTTCTCGGCAAAAAAGCGCCGCGGGGCCGCAAGATCATCAAGGTCACATACACCGGAGGGTACGAGAGTATCCCGGAGGATTTACAGGCGGCGACGGTTGAAATCGTTGTGGCGAATTTCCGTCGTATGGCGAAAAACCAAGGCGGGATCAAGAGCATTTCGGCTCCCGATTCGGTGGGGACGACCTACGAGTTATCAATCCCTGTTAATGCCAGACAAGTGATTGAACTCTACAAAGGGGGCCGCGTGTGATTGAGATAAATGTCACGCGGACCAATGGGAAGGCGTTTAAGAAATTCATCACAGAATTTCCGGAGCACGCGGACACGATCGCGAACGCGGTCGCGGATGCCTTTGCGCGTCATGCTGCAGATTTGGCTCGAAGTCAAAACTGGCCGAGTGAGGCGGCGCCGTCAATGAAGGCTTGGCGAGAGAATGGGTCTTACTATGTTCGTCCGGGGCATGGGATCACAGGGCTTCTGAATTTTCTGAATGTCTTCGAACGCTCCGGCACCGGATGGCCTCACCGTCCGGTGATGAGGCCGGCGGTAGGATCGTTTGACACAAAGACGCCCGCAATCACCGTCTATAACCGCATCGTAAGGAAAAAATTCAAATGAACGAGATGCGGAGGTTCAAGAATTTACTTAAAGCGGCTCTCGCTGATGATCTACCGGATCAAATCACGGCTCATGCCGATGATGCCGGCATTTCGCTCACTGTTCCGTCAGTAAAAACCGGGTACGCCGACCCGTTTGTTGAGGTCGAAGAGTTTCCCGAAATCCGAATTTTCGAGGTGAAAAAAAAGGGGTACGAGTACGAACTTAGAATGCACCGCTTGGGGTGCCGGATGTTTGTGGTTGTGCAATCGGATGAGGCGGAAGAGGCGGCCGATGCGATGAGCGAGGCAATCGGGGCCACCGTCGAGGGGATGTGCGGGGGTGAGATTTACGATGTTGAGAATCTCACGATCGGAGTGTTTCTAGGCCCGCCGGATGCGAAGCAAATGGCGGTCGGGACAATCGATTTCGATGTCCTTTTGAACTCATAAAAGGAGGGGGTTTATGGGTTCTCCAATTCGCGGAATTGATGGGGTGGTCAAAGCAGGCGCCACCGAATCGGGAACATATACGGAAGTTGCTTATATCGATTCTTTTGAGCTTCAGCTTGATAACGATGAGAACGAAATCACAAAGCTGAATGCCAAATCAAAAGAGTACACCGCCGGTCTTGGCTCCGGCTCTGTCTCGATGTCCGGAACCTTGATTTGGGATGATACATATCAGCAGGCGATCATCAAGCAATTCATGAAAATCAACAACAAAGGGACTCTCTCGGCCATAGATAAAACCGAACTGTACTTTAAAGGTTATCTCAAACAGGGCGATGCGGAGGGAGCAGGCGATGAGCTTACAAGCGTGTCCGTGGATATGAAGCTCGTTCCGACATCCTTTTCCGTTTCGATGTCTTCCGGAAGCCAGCACACGTTCAGTTACTCGGGACGAGTTTCGGGCGACGTGACTTACACCATTGAGGATGAGACTTAATGGAGTACGAAGTTAAGAGAGGGGATGTTTTCATCCCCGATTGGAAAGGGAACAAGGATTCTGAAGAGCCCATAAGAATTCACTACCGGTATCTTACGCCTGAAGAGCGGAATCGGTTTTTTTACACGAAGCCGGTTGATTTGTCGGCAGCGGTATCTGAGCGAAAAGTCGAATACGTTCAGAACGTCGAAGGCGCCGCTCGGGTGATGATCACCAAGATTGAGAATTTCGCCTTACGCGTTGAGGGTGAGCGAGTCGAAATAAACACCGCCGAAAAGCTCTATACCACACGGGGTATTCATCAGGATTTGATCGCTGAGATTGAGGCGTATTTGCGGTTTGCAACGCCGGAGGTGGATGCGAGCCCTTTAGGGTAGCGTTCGTTCTCTTGGCCCGCCGGCAGGGCTGGGAGAATTACAAACCTGGTCCGAGAGATAAACCGGGCCGGAGGATGCTGGTCGGGAATGAATGGGTTGAGAGGCGCGAGGTTCCCAAGTTTTTTAACGAGGAGTTTTGGAGCGCCTACCGGATTTATTCCCGGTTCCGGCGTTTTGGATTTCCGTATTCGGGCGGGTGGGAAGAGCAGCCCGCTCACATTGTTGAGTTGATTGAGGCCATGGATCAGGCGAGAGATATCGCCGTCAGAGAGGCTGATGAGTGGGAAAAGCTGACGAAATCAAAATAAAAGTCACCGCTGAGGGAGCGAAGGCCCAAAAAGTCATCAGCGGAGTCGATAAAAAGATCTCATCGCTTGGTTCCGACTTGGCAAAATTAGCCCTGGCTGGTGTTGGGGCCGGTGGTGTCGTCACCGCGTTCAAAAAGATATCGGCGGAACTGCAGGAGGCCTCGGAAAAAGCCGCCATCCAAGAGGCCGCCGTCACGCGGCTTCGTGCCGCACTGGAAATAACCGGGCAGGCCGGAGGCAGCGCCTTATCTGAGATGAAATCTTTTGCCTCCGAGATGCAAAAGCTGACAGTGGTTGGCGATGAGACGTCTCTCGGATTAATGCAAATCGCTCTAAACATGGGGCTTACTTCGGAGCAATCGCAGGATGCAACTCAGAAAGCAATAGCTCTCTCTCGTGCATACGGGATTGACTTGAATACTGCAATGGTGGGTGTTGTAAACACAATAAAAGGCCAGACATCGACCTTGACCCGATACATTCCTTCTTTGAAGGCCGCCACTGATGCAACCGACCGAATGCGAATACTCAATGAAGAATCTTCGAAGGCTTGGGCGATCGCGACATCAGAAGTTAACGCGGCAAAGGGAGCGCAGGCGCAGTTAGATAATGCCCTCGGAGATTCAAAAGAAATAACCGGTCAATATATCAATGATGTTCTGACGCCTTGGCGTCAGAAATTAACCGAGATAGTAACGGGCCTCAATGAGACACGACAGGCGCAATATGATTTACAGGCCGCTCAGAAAGCCTCCGCGGAGGGAACGGCCACAACCTCAGAAAAAATACTTCTTATTCAAGATGCAATAAAAAAATCGCAAATCGATTTAAACCTTGCAAGGACGATGGGGGATCAGGCTCAAGTTGAATATTTGGAAAATGAAATAGCTCGACTTGAAACCGTCATTGCGCGAACTGAATATCTGGGAACAATCGAAGAAGCTCAGGCAGCGGCCACGGCACGGCAGGAAAAAGAGAAAGCTGACGCTGCAGCTGCGATCGCGCAGGCCGAGGAAGACGCGGCCGCGGCGGTGCAGAAAAGGCAAGATATTGCCAACTCCGCTTATTCGGCCATTGCCGAGGGCTTAAAGACAATAGCGATTAAGGAAGAGATGGCGCTCCTCACGGCGGAAGACTATGACGCCGAGGTTGAACGGCGAAAATTACTCTTAGGTGAGATCGCAAAATTAAACGAAGAAGGTTTCTCAGCCGAGTCCGGCGCGATCCAATACATCTTATCGCTCTATGGAGATCTTTTAGAAAAGAAACAAGATGTTGCCGCTGCCTATGAAAGCGCAACGGAAATGATGCGCATTTATCAGGCAAGTGCCGAGCAGATAGCCGTCTCGGAAGCCGAATTGGAAAAGGCTCGCCATGACCAAAAGATGGCGAATCTTCAAACTGAACTTGCCTACTACTCTCAATACGCATCGAACATCGGTTCTATGTTTTCGAACCTCATCTCAGTGATGATGTCCGGAGACGAAGAGCTCTCTGATAAAAAGAAGAAACAGATTCTTGCTCTCTTTTATATGCAAAAAGCCGCGAACATTGCGCAGATTGGGATGGATACGGCTACAGCGGTTATGAGGACCTATGCGAATCTCGGCGGAGTAAAGGGTGCTGTGATGGCCGGGATCGTAGCCGCGGTTGGCACGACTCAACTGGCTGTCGCCGCTGCCGCACAACCTCCGGTCGCTCTCGCAGAGGGCGGTATTATCAAGCACAAACCCGGCGGAATCTACGCAAATATCGGTGAAGGTAATTACGATGAAGCCGTTATCCCCCTAAAAAACAATTCATCATTTGGAAACACCTACAACATTAATTTGAGTGGGGTCGTTGGGGATTTAGAGTCTGTCGCCGTCGCCGTCCATACGGGGATTGAACGAGCAAAACAATCCGGAGCGATAGCGGCATGAGCTTTTCGGTCACGATAAATTACGGCTCGGATGATGTGACGCTCACGGATTACTCGGGAGAGAATTTACTCCTCGCCGACTCGTTTAAGAAAACAACGAACGTGCAGAGCACTTCATATAAACATGAGACTTCAAAGGCGTCATTTTCTTTTCTCTCAAAACCGTCTCTTGTCTCAACGCTTTTTGGATTGCCGCGCGACCAATTGATATCAGTTTCAATCCAAGAAGACGGTGTTGAGTGGTTTACCGGATATGTTCGCCCGACGGGAATCAGTTTCACCGATTCGCCGGGGCATGCCGCGAATAACGTCAGTTTTGAATGCGTCGATTCTTTATGGATTTTGCAGGACTCACCGAGTAGTTATATTTCTCGTAACCCCGATGACTCGATGACGGTGTGCGATACGAGCACCACGGGACAATCTTTAATCCACTGGCTTTTAGAACAGGCCGGATTCACCGGAACAATAAATGCCTATGATATCACCGATGATATCGAATGGTTCTTGATGTCCCCGGATGAAAATTACATTGATGTTCTCAATGATATTTGTTTTTCCCATCATTGTACTTTTTATCCGGGAGATGATGGTTCGTTTAATCTTTATGATTGGGGTGAAGCCGCAGCCGATATTTCCGTCTCCGGGACGATCGATGAAGATGATATTCTCGGTGATTTAAAAATAAGCCGTGAATCGACTGAGATAAAAACACCGACAGTCGAATACTATAATCTTGTCCGTGAAAATGAAGTGCAGGTTAGCACGTACACAGACTTCTTTGGTCTTGATGAAGACGGATCGCAAATCGTTTTTGAAGATTATTCCGGACAAGAAAAATGGTCCGATATCCAAGCGGATTATGATTGGCAATATTGTACCGCTGCCAAAACTATCCCGGCTGAGTTTACCTTTCCGGATGGTGCGGTTGGAATCATAGACTTCAAACTTGAGGTTATCGGCCGTCCGTCTTGGATTTGGAGCTACGGATATTTATATGCCGGATCATTAAGAACAAAGACTGTGGATCTTCCTGCCTCGGGAAGTAAGATCCCTGGTAATTTTAGAACAGCCGTAACCTCTGAAATAGACGAAAGCGACTATACAGCCTCATATGTTTTGAAATGGTCAAGTTCGAGTGATTATTACTCATCAAGCTTTGAATCAATATCGACCTTGGCCGATTTATATTTGCGAGAAAAAGCCGGCACGGCAGATGGCAAGGACATCGGTAACGGGACAAAAACCTACAAGGGACTTTATTGCTACAATGAGAGTGCCGCCAAGGCTCTCGCAACAGCGCTGTCGAGCAACTTAGAATACGGGGAATTTAAACATACCTTTGAATCGGAAAACGATTATACTCCGGGCGGCTATTATACATTAGAGAATGATCAGGCGAATATTTCCGCAGTCGTTAGGATCGTTAAAAAAACCGAAAAGATTATCAGCTCGACTTATCGCAAATACGAATATGAATGCCGGCAGTATTCGGGTTTCTCCGCACTCGTTGAATTAATAACCGAGGGAACAGGATCAACATCAATAACCAAGTCAAACAGGATGAAATCAGTCGTTGGTTCCGATCTGGAGGCCGCAGAAGATCTCAACGTAGACGAAAGCGGGCTCTATATGTTTTCGGATGTGATGGGATTTTACAATGAAACATCCGAAAAGTGGACCGCTTACATCAAAAATGACGGCTCCTTTTTATTCCAAGGCGATTCAAATAACTACATCCTTTGGGACGGATCAAAATTATCTGTCCATGGAGATTTCTATTTATCCGGGGATTCGGAACTCAACGGAACCGTCACGACAGGTAACGGAATAAAGTCGAGTGATTATAACGCGGGTGTTGCCGGCTGGAAAATAGACGGTGATGGCAACGCCGAATTTAATACGATAACAATCCGCAAAGAAGCCTTTGAAGCCATTATGACCGGCTACGAAACCGCACTCATGATCGGCTTCGGTGGAGAAGGAAGTTTATCTTCTCCCGGTGAGGGGGATCGTGGAATTCTTATCGATGAGGATGAGATTTCTTGGAAGGAGATTACAGATGAAGAGTTTTCAAATTACAACCCGATTAGGATTGGCGGCGTTGATTCTGATGGTATCTTCTGGCCCTTTTTTTCTTGCCGGGGAGTAATTAATCCTCAAGGTGATATCGATGATGTTACCGAATTATTACCCGGCGGGCACCTCTACACTTTTGAAGATGATTTATTGGATCAAGATGATGAATACGAATTATCATACAATCAGGTCGAACGCTCTACCGTTTGGTCAAAGTTTGGCAGTTATTGTTTAAAGACCGTCTCAGGCGGGACGAACGGATATGTTCAATACGATTCTTCAACAACCTCTGATTTATCTTTATTAAACCTTGCGAAAGATCAAACCGTTTCGCAATGGTTCTGTAAACCGAATGACGGGGAAGATCCTTACCTTTATGGCGTAGGATTTATGTATATCCGGAACGTCGAAGGATCGACGACAACGGTTTTGAAGGTTGTCGCTGATGTCGCAAACAATACCTATTATTTGCAGATTACTCAAACGGGGATCAATAGCTTAACCGGTAATGCCGTATCTTTAGAATCCGGTGTCGGACATAATATCGCTGTAACATGGGACGCCTCGGAGAAAACGGCATATTTAATCGCTGACGGAGAGATTGTTGATACCTTAGATGCGTCCTCTTCCGGTTTGGTTCTACCCTCAGAGCCAACAACAATTAATTATTTTGGGACAACTTATACAGATGTTGATGATCCTGATGATCCCGGTTTCTACATAGACCAGTTGCTCATCGTTCCCGGAGAATTAATTGATGCTGATGCTTTAATCCAACACTACAACCATAATCGAGAATGGAATACGAAATATTCCGATAAGGATGCTTTTCTCCTCCCGGCTCTCGGTGGGAAATCACGAATCTCATATCAGATGAATGATTTAACCGGGTGTCAATGTACGCCCGGAACCGACAGCGAACATGATGTTGCTGTATCTGCCGGACATAGACGTTCAAGTAATGACGGAGCCAACCTTGATTTTAAAGGTGGAACCGCTGCAATTGACGCAACATTTTCAGAGTCGGGAACATGGGGGCTATTTCCCGGCGCCTCCCTTTCTGCTGGTGATACTGCTCACTTATTTTTAGTGAGAATGTCAGACGGAAATACTGGCCTTGGTTTTGATGATAATATTTCTTGTTCGAACGGCGGGTATTCTTACTGTCGGAGAGTTGGATCTCGGCGAGTTTTAGCCGGCCCGGTTCTCGCACCGGCAAGGCAATTTGGGAATTATAATGAGCTTGTAACAGCCGTAAATGATTGGAACTTACAAACGGTCTCAACATCACAAGTGAATCGTGCATTAAGTTGTATCCCAAAAGGTAAATCATTTTTAGCCGATATTGCTGCTTCTATAAATAACAATTCCTCGACAACAACATATGTTTTATTTGGCTCACCATATACTACGCTTCCAACGCCAGATGCCGGTATCTGCGATATGAGAACGGCTGATGGATCTGCGGATTCAACACGAGTAATAGTTCCAACAAATCCGGATGCAGAAATAGCATATATCGCGGCAGGAGATACTTCCTTATCTGCTGGTTTTAGGGGTACTCCTGTCGGCTGGTATGACGATCTTGGTGTATTCGATGGTGTTTAAATGGGAGAAATATTTCCGAAGAAAGACCCGTATGCTGAAGCTTTGGAGATACGGATATCGGAATTAAATCCGGGTGATTTTAATCAAGATGATTTGCCGGAAATTGAGATTGAGGATGGCGCGATGAGCGACGAAAACGACAGAAATAGCAACACTTGGCCAACTATCCTCCTCGGGGAATTCCGTGAGTTGAAGGGCTGGCTCTCTGGGACCGATGGACGTGGCGGAAAAATCGGTTCTCTTGAAACTCAGATTTCGGATGTCGCGATCGAAGTCCGTCATATCAATGACCATTTGAGCACTCTCACGAATACGCAGATTAAAGACCGGGCTCACAGCGACGCACGAGATAGCGCGATCGAGAATGAG
This sequence comes from Spirochaetia bacterium, assembly GCA_963666985.2. Classification (GTDB taxonomy): domain Bacteria; phylum Spirochaetota; class Spirochaetia; order DSM-2461; family DSM-2461; genus UBA2779. Next base: position 830,523 of record CAXXIA010000001.1, read on the forward strand.
ATAGAAAAGACTGAAAAAAGACTCTCGACACAGATTTATAACGTTGCTGAGATTGGACGAGGAGCACACGAGAAAATTGATGAACACCTGAAGGAATTAGAGATCGCCAAGAAGGCCGAAGCGAAGGCGGAAGAAAAGAAAGAAGAGAAAAAAGAACGGACGGTCGGTCAGTGGCTGACCATCGCCGGGATTATTGTCGCCCCGTTTATCGGGGCCGGTGCCACACTTTTGATTCTGGGAGGTTGAAAGTGGATCATGGTTATTGTACGCAGGACCGATTCGGATATTTCGGAGAAAGGTGGGCCTGTGCAATCACAACTCTTGTAATTGTTTTTGAGCATATCCGCCGGTATGTCATGAAGATGACCGAATGGTGGGTTTCTCAAGAAGAGATCGAGAGAATCTGCGGGCGTTTTCTTTTACTCGGGAATTCCCAAATCCAGCCGCCTTGTTATGTCGCAAACTACAAGGATCATGCCGATGTTTTCGACGGCGACAAGGTAGACGATGGATGGGGCGCCGACGCTGATCCGGAGGCCCATTTTTATATCCGGTCATGGAAATGGACGTTCGTTGAAATCGCCGATGTGATGGGAGTCAATCTTGAAGACGCAATGGTGAAACGCTCCCTTTCTCGATACGGAATCCTTGTCGTCGATGTCGACGGGAACGTTTTCGATAAGCACGTAAGCACTCATTTTGAACCGCTCCATTCAGGGAAAGTTATCTCAAACCCTGATCCAAGGCTCGAAGGATATCCCGAATATGAACGGCGGGCATTGCCGGTTTAAGGAAAAAGTATGAACGAAGAGAAAAAAGAAATCCTGATTGAGGCCGCGAAGTCGGCCAAGAGTCCGAACGGCTTCCAGCGGTTCCTCGCCAAGATCGGAGCGTTCTTCGCCGTGAACAACGATGTGAACGAGAACACCGTCATGGGGCTGGCGTTTTCTGTTGTTTTGATCATTGCTGTTTTTGACTCTACCGTCACGTTGGATAAGTTCGGGATACTCGCGGGACTTGTTGCGGGTTGTTTCGCCTTAAACCTTAAAAAATGAGGTAGGAAATGAATGAAAAGATTTACCGCCGTCTTATTCTTGGTTTGTCTCTTCTCGCCGTTCTTGGGATCGCAGGAACTCTCTTTTTCGGTATCCGAAGCGCAGATGATGCTCGCGCTTACCGGGAGCTCATTGAGCTTAATCGATGGATCGATAGAACACGCGACGGAGCTGAAGAGATCAAACTCAACCTTGATCGAATCGTCGGAGAGCAGCGCGAGTACATTGGAGAACTCGAAGAAAATAATCGACAGCTCCGAGACGACAATATCCTACTTATCGACAACAATCGATCGGACAGAGCAGAACTCCGAAAATCTCGGGAATATATCGACGGACTTGAATCTAATCTCGCAGGACTTAAATCAAACAACGCAGAACTTGAAACCGTCCTTTTGGGAATCCTCTCTCGGAACGGGTTTGCTGTACATGATGGGCTCATCACTGGGAGCGGCTATGGGGGCAACGGCGGGAGCGGTGGCGGGGGATAAACCCGGCGCAATCGTCGGCGCGGCGGCCGGGGCGGCTTTCGGAACGGTCATCACGACAATCGTTCGAGAAGTTCTAAATAGGAATGAATAGCGAGCAACATCTCTGATGAGGGACTGGATTACACGGGATCGAAGAAGTGCGGATCCAAGTGATAAATGGAAGGGCCTGTAGAGATAGGAACGCGATTCTGATCAGAAACAGATAACGAAAAAAGACGGAGACCCGGGGAAAGCCATCCCCGAGCAGGTGTAGGCGCACCTACGGAATAGTCCGCCACCGTCTATCATATTTTCGGTGGAAAATTCCATGCTCTTGATCCGTCATGGAGGAAAGAGTGAAAACGCCTTTGACTTATTACGGAGGGAAGCAGCAGCTTGCATCGAAAATTGTTGAACTTATACCGGAGCACCGGCTTTACTGCGAACCGTTTGTGGGAGGAGGGGCCGTATTTTTTAGAAAAGAACCTTCGGAAGTTGAAGTCATTAACGACATAAACAATGAGCTCATCAATTTCTACGAAGTCATCAAGCACGATTTCGTGAGTCTTGAGAAAGAAGTTCAAATCAGTCTTCACAGTCGAGACCTTCATCGGCAGGCATCGGTCATTTACAACAATCCGGACATGTTTCCCAAACTCAAACGAGCCTGGGCAATCTGGGTGTTGGCTTCCCAATCGTATGGAGCAAAACTGGATTCCTCCTTCGGATATGACAGATCCGGAGCGACGTCTAAAACCATTCGTCGGAAACGGGATGCCTTTACTGTCGACTATGCCTTTCGTCTTCAGGATGTGCAAATCGAATGCGCCGATGCACTCCGGATTATTCGGAGTCGAGATTCCGCCGATTCTTTCTTTTATTGTGATCCGCCATATGTTGGAACCGATATGGGCCATTATGACGGGTACACCGATGATGATTTCCGAGCGCTTCTATCGGTACTCGAAGAGATCGAAGGAAAGTTTATTCTTAGTTCTTTCCGAAATGCTGACCTTTCTAATGTTGCTACCCGGAAGGGCTGGGATTCCTTTGAAATCCGAATGTCCAAGCCAATGTCGAGTAATCGTGATGGAACCAAAAAATCGAAAGTTGAAGTACTGACAGCAAATTTCCCGATAGATTCTTGAAGCCGGTTAAAACAGGATATCCTTCTTGGAATCTCCTGTTGAGATTTGGACGTACTTGATAGGTATCGTTCAATCTTCGATATTAGGGATATGTGTGTTAATGCTTCACTAGTCGAGATTGCAGAGATTATCGAAGAAATCTATGGAGTAAAAATGCCTCAAGAACACTTCGAACAACCTGCCTATTATGTCTCGGCCTATGAGCATCCCAAATGGCCGATCTTGAAACAGGGAGAGACCGAGACCTTTAGACCTGCCGCCTGGGGGCTTATACCATCATGGATAAAGGATACTGACGCAGCCTCTTCGATTAGGGACAAGACCATTAATGCCAGACTTGAAAGTATTGATTCCAAACCATCTTTTCGATCGTTAGTTGATTCTCGAAGATGCGGTGTTCTATTGGATAGCTTTGTTGAATGGAGAAGCTTCAACGGGAAAAAATATCCTTATCGAATAGGATTACCGGAAAATCGTCCTTTCTTGATAGCTGGGTTATGGGATAGATGGCACGTGTCCGAAAGCGATTCAATGATTGAAACATTCACTGTAATCACAGTTGAAGCTCAAGGTATACCAGCACAGGTGCATAATACTAAACTTCGGATGCCCTTGATTCTTAGTCGCACCGTTGGGCAAGCTTGGCTTGATTTAGATAGGTCGTTTACAGCATGCAAAGATTCCATAACACCACTTTTTCGACCACTGGAAGCATGGCCAATTTCCCGGGATATTTCTGTGAGGGGAAAGGACAAGAACGTTCCAGGTATTCTTGATCGTTTTGAGTATCCAGAATTACCGGCCCTTGAGCCGGTTCAATGAGCATAAGCCACTGGAAGATCGTTCCAACATGTGGTGTATCTCGGAGATAAGAATTCTCTGCGCATGTGCCAGTCCGCATCAAAACGTGTGGCTCGACAATGCAATGCGTCCCGACCGAATTTCGCTGTAACTTTGTCTACAGCTTCCATTATTGCAGCTTTACGAGGATCAGGCTCTCTGAATAAATCGCCTTGGCGACCTGATCGGTTCTCGATCCCCGAGAGGAAAACCGAAACCTTTTTGTATTTATAACCGGGCTTGAAAATCTCTTCGATACCTTTCTTGGCGGCTGCAGCTAGAGTAGGGAGGTAGTCGGTAGGTTCGTCGAGCGTAATGGTTCTATTTGCAGAGTATTGACGATCGCTTTTCTTGAAATAGTTTGTTGTCAATATCACATCGACGATTGAACAAATCGAATCCTGTGCACGAAGTTTCTCTGCCGCTCTCATTGCGTAGTCGACTACAGCTTCCTTGAGATCGGCCAGATTAGTTACCGGATGACCGAAACTTTTTGAACTCATGATACCTTTTTTGGCAGGCGGTACTTCTTCAAGTGAGATGGAAGGGCGACCTCGAAGTTCCCACACGATCCGTAGACCTGTAATGGTGAGGCGTTGCTTTGCCCATGCATCGTCGACATTTTTCAGATCAAGGGCTGTGGTAATTCCTCGTGTCTGTAGGCGTGTCGCAAGTCCCCGGGAAATACCCCATATGTCTTCAACGGGTGTTTTGTTCAGAATGCTATTTATCGTGTCTTCTTCAGGGCCAAGGGTAAATACTCCGTCAGGTTTGTTTTTTGCATGCTTTGCGGCGATTTTTGCAAGTACCTTTGTCTGGGCAATTCCTATCGATGTTGGGATACCGATTCCGAAATACACATCGTTTCGGAGTGTACGGCACAGTATCTCTGGACTATCCGGATGTCCGTCGAGAATCAGAAAAGCCTCATCAATAGAATAGACTTCCATCTTTGGTACTTGTGAGTCCAGAAGGTCCATTATCCGCCGGGAAAGGTTTGCGTATAGTGCATAATTAGAACTGAACACGGTGATGTCTTCCCTCTCAATTATTTCACGTGCTTTGAAGAGGGGGAGTCCACGTGGAATACCGAGATTCTTTGCTTCTCTGGAGAGCGCTACAATGCAGCCATCATTATTAGAGAGAACAACAATCGGTTTGTTTTTTAGATCCGGCCGAAAAACTCGTTCGCATGCCGCGTAAAACGAATTGCAATCGATGAGCGCAACGGTCATCGGCGGTTGGCTGCCCGGAAGCTTGTAATGGAATGAGTGACCACACCGATGATAGTTAAGTCGGAGGCATCATCGATGGCTAGTACCGGATATGCAGGATTCTCAGGAGCTAAAACGTACCGCCCTTGGTCAACTCGCAAACGTTTGACTGTAAATTCACCATCTAAGGCCGCGACAACAATATCACCCGGCCGTGCTAGTAGCCCCCGATTTACCACAAGAAGGTCGTTATTTTGAATCCCGGCTCCAATCATCGATTCGCCTGTTACTCTCATAACCACTGTTACTGGTGGATCTGCAATGAGGAGGCGGTTGAAATCCAATTCTTCCTCCGCATAGTCGTCCGCTGGCGAGGGAAAACCAGCAGGAACACAAACCGAGAAGCTCGGGATAGACTGAGTTGTTTCTTTCTCAAATACTGCGGACATACTATTCATATGTTATGTATAATAGATGATATTATGTGATGCAATACTGATATCGAAAAAGGGGGAGGCGTTGGTAGGCCATGGCTCTTTTTTCACAGATAATCATTCATAATCAGAGAGGAATCAAAGAAACTCGCCTCTGTTAAGGGCTCGATTTTAGCGCCTAATATGGATCTAAATGGTGCCGAGTTTTTCTTCATTAGTCACGGAAAGAGCCCTCAATCATTCTCCGTTGGGCCTGAGCTACAATCTGAAGATCCTGAGGAAGCATATCATCATAGTGTTCAGTCATTTCATCCGAGTCATGGCCAGTGAATCTCTGAATCACAGCGTTGTCGACCTGCGCCCGCCGGAGGAGTGTGTTGAAATATCGTCGACTTGAGTGGAAAGTTATGTTTCGCGCTTCTCTGTCTTTAATCTCTATGCCTTCCTCTTCCATACGAGTATATAGCCAATCTCGAAGGCGGTTCGAAGAGATCGGGTGCTCTTGACGGGGATGAAAGGAGAAAACATATCGTGCGGAGCCAGTGAGGTATGGCTCCAGGGCCGTACGGAGTTCTTGGGTAATCGGAATATTTCTGGTGTCTTTATCTTTTACGAGTGTTCGAGATTTTACCCTGGAATTATATTGTCTCGAAATAGCCAGATAGGACATCTGAACCTCCCTATCACCTTGTCGTACTATGATGTCCCGAACATCGTCAGTGAAGAGCCCGCAGACTTCGCCAATTCGGAGCCCGGTCAGAAAAGCAACACGAACTGCGGTGAAGTATAGCCTATCTCTCTCTGTAGAAAGATTGCCAAGGGTGGGGTCTAGGAGGCGGCCGCCTTCTGCTAACGTGAGTCCTCCTCGCTTGTTCTTTTCAATTGCTAAGGGTCGAACCATTCGCCAAGGATTGAAAAAATCGGCCTTGGGGTTTCTCATCTTTCGCTCTCGTTCATACTCGCTCATCATCCTTGAGTAGACCGATTTTCGATTATTGGCTGTTTTATGTGAGGCCCCGTCGGTGATCCACTTCATAAGCAATTGTTCGCAATCAAAAGGACTGATATCTTCAATAGGCCGATTCCCGTGGTAAGGGCGGATATGCTGTTCATAAACACCGCGGGCGTGGGAAATGTAGGACTCAGTTATCCCAGGACGATCGGCAGGAGAATGAACCAGTACGTCTCGAACAAAAGAGGAACGGCGCCAATCCCAGAAATGATGCACTTCGGCCCATTCCTCAAGCGTTGGGGAGTCAGATTCTTCTAGTCCGCCTGATTCAAGAAGCTGTATGCAGTAAGCCTCGGCCTCTCGTCGCGTCCGCGCACGATCTTTCTGGCGAGTGTAACCAATTCCCGTAGACTTCGAGATACGTTGTCCATCTGTGTTGTAGATGTAACAGTACCAGACAATTGCGTCCTTATTTTTTCGTGAATAAAGACTGTATTCTTTCTCTCGATAGGCCGCCATCTTCACGCCCCCAGGCGGATTTCACGATCATTCTGATGTCATATTTGATGTCGCAAAAAAAAGGTAGCCGTAAATAGCTACCCTGTCAAGAATTAAAAATGGAGGTGGGGGGAATCGAACCCCCGTCCGAAAGGGCGTCTGACGCACATCTACAGGTTTAGTCCACCGATGGATTTTCGAGCACGGGTTAGGCGGTTGACGTCCGCCCGGGCCTTATCCTGAAAAAATGTCCCGCTTAGGCTTCAGGCCGGATAAGCGGTCAGTCCCGGTTTTTGGCGGAGCATCCGTCCCTCGGAACAGCGTGACGGAGATCCGTGGCAGCTATGATTAAGCGGCCAGGGCGAGGGCGCCGTCGAACTCGACGACGATCTCATCTTCTTTTTTGGCACTTAAAGGTGTGCGCCGGTTTAAGGAGTCGGCTCTCCACCTGCAGTACGACCTACGGAACCTCCCGTCGAAGCCAGGGCACCCCCGGCAAAAAATCAAATAAGCGGGCCGTCGCCGCTATCGGCAAACTAAACTACTCCTAAGAAAGTCTTGAGTCAAGTTTTATCGGAGGCTTATCGATAAGGTTCGGCATTCTCACCCTCGCCGCAAAAAACAACAGTCAACAAGCCGCCGGTGTTTTCAGCGGGTTCTGAATTCTCTGTCCATGTCCCGCTGGATGTCGCGCTGTTTAATGGAATCGCGTTTATCGTGCATCTTCTTTCCCCGGCACACGCCCACTTCAACTTTTACAATTCCTGATGAAAGGTAAAACTTCAGCGGAATGAGCGTAACGCCTTTTTCATTGACGCGCCGTTCGAGTTTGAGGATTTCCTTTTTATGCGCCAGAAGGCGTCTGGGCCTATCGCTGGCGTGGTTGAAAACACCGCCTCGTTCATAAGGAGTGATTTGAAGATTGCGCATCCAAAGCTCGCCGCCGCGGACTTCGACATACGCGTCGGTGAAACTGAAATGAGCCGATTTGATGGACTTCACTTCCGTGCCGACCAATTCGATTCCGCATTCCAATGAATCTTCTATGATGTAGAGAAATCGAGCTTTCCTGTTGTCACCCAGAAGACCGGGCGTTTTGCCTTTTTTCTTTTTTGCGCCCATGACGCCGAGGATAGTGGCACATGGGGCCTTCGGTCGTCAATCGAGAGCCTCAAAAAATATCCTCTTGGTTCGAATGAGGGTTTTGCAAGTGCATCATTCGACGATGACGAGTCGGAATCCTATAACGGGGCTTGCTGTTTCAGGGCGGAGTCCTCCGCGGACAGCCGCGGGATAGGAGAGCTTTCCGTCGATATAAGCGCCTCCGCGGACCGTGCGTTCGGGCGCGGCGAGGGCCGCATCGGAAGCTTGAAAGGAAGGTCCGCCCGTTTTTCCGTAGAGGTATTCGTTTCGTCTGTAAGGATTGGAACACCATTCTCTGACGTTCCCGGCCATTCCTTTCAGGCCTAAAGTTCCGCCGTCGGCGGCCGAAACATTTTTCAGGCCGGCATCAAGTTCGGAGACATCCTCAACGATACGATTCAGCCTGGCGGCGATTTCCCATTCATCTTCCCGAGGAAGTTCGGCGTGCAAGTTCGTTCCCGCCAAGTAGGTTTTTGTAAACCAGTCGGCATACGCTTCGGCGGCATGCCACGAAACACCGGTAACGGGTTCACGAGCGGTTTCCGAGGGAGGGGGCGTTGAGGTCCATGAGGAAAGATAATCTTCGTCGGCCAGGCCCGACTGTATCAAGGAGTCAATGTTTTCCAAAGACCATTCGGGGCTGGCTTCGAGAAAGAGTGAGAAATCACCGTTGCTGATTTCCGTCGTTCCGATGAGGTAGGAGGAAACCGAAGCCGGAGTCGGATAAGCTCCCGAACGCGGCATATATCCGTCGTTAACGGCTTCAATATCACCTATGAAAGCATCGGCGGCCGGAATGGAAACGAATCGAAGATTTCCGATGCTTCGCTGCGTAAGATTGGAGGAAAGAGGTGCCTTTTCATAATATTCGGCCGCCGAATGAGCGATTTTCACAACTCCCTCTTCGGCCTCCGCATACAAATCGGACCAGCCGAAGGACTTCGCCGTTTCGTCATCCATGCACATCACGACACCGGAAAACGAGACTGTCCCGGCATGAAGCATTTCGGCGGCCGAGTCAATCGCTGCAAGAAGCGATACGGCACTGAACGGAGCGCCGCCGCCCGCCCGTATGATTTCAGAACGAACTAGATCGGCAAGATGCCGTTCGTCCGAGGCCAACGGAAGCGCGGCTTCGATGAGTCCGTCCGCGGGATTCTTCGCGGCAACGGCGTCTCTGGCCGCTTTCGTCAGTGAAGGCGGAATGGCGTAATGATCCCGCTCTTTACCGGTGGCGGCCCACAAGGCAAACTCCCGGAATTCTCCGGCAAAAGGCCGCTCCTCCGGTTGGGGCTCAAGGACCACCGAAACGGATTGTTTCCTGGGAAAAAGACGTGAAGCGAAAATTCGGCCTTTCACGGTGATTGTGCTTTCATGCGTGATGAAGCCCGGCCGCATGACAATCAGGGATTTCTCTCCCTTCGGAGCAAAAACAGATTCGCCCGAGGCTCCGAGACGAATTCCGTCGACGATAACCGACGCATCGGCGGGAGAACTGTCGACGGTCAGGACGGTCCCGTTTTTGCGTATTCCGGGAAGAACGAGGAGGAGAAAAAGAATCAGGGCTGCAAGAAATGCCCAGACGATACGGACATAAACGCGGGGTTCAATTCCGAGAATCGGCGTGAGTACAACCTTAATATCTTCGATGGGGACTTCATAATCCCCGTTTTTACTGTGATTCGGCGCAGTTTTTTTCCCTATCGGCATGGGAGGATTATAGGTTCCGCCGAAAACTGTGGTCAATAATCCTCCTCGTTGTTAGGATAAAGATGTGAATGCAGACGGTCTCGTCCAATGGACGGAAAAACTTCTGACGCACCGCGCCAGAAGAATAGAGAAGAAAAAGAGAAAGCAGAAGGCCAGGGGAGTCGTCATGGAATGGGTCGACGCCTTTCTTTGGGCCGTGATGGTGGTTCTTCTGTTGAACCAGTATCTGCTGCAGGCGTATCAAATCCCTTCCGGGTCCATGCGTGATACGTTAATCGGCGGGAATGATCCTTATACGGCGCAGCGCAGCAGCAGCGACAGGATTTTTGTCGATAAGCTGACGTTCGGTCCCGAGCTGCTTCCCGGAGTCGCCAAACTCCCGGGATTTCGCGAATCCCGCAGAGGCGAGGTGATTATCTTCGAGAACCCTGAGTTCGAGAGTCCTTCGCTTCCGTATGAAATCGCTCAGCGCGTTCTCTACATGGTTACGCTCTCTCTTCTGGACTTAAACCGGCACGGCGGTGAGATTGCTCATCAGTTCCTGATTAAAAGGCAGGCCGCCCAGGATGGAGATAGGGTGGTTTTTAAACGCGGAGAGTTGTCTTTCACTCCTCGCGGTGAGAGTCGCCTTATACCCGAAGACGAGTTCAAAGAATATGTTGCTCTCGAATACGGGAATCATCTTCTTCTTGATGAAGGCTATTACGATAAACTCGATGCCACGATCCGGACCGTTCGTTATGAGCGGGCCGGATTGCCCGTGGACAGGAACCTTGCGGACCGCGCCGCGGAAAATTGGGTTTCACCGCTGAAAAAAACGGTTTTGGATCTTTATGAGGAAAAGAGACTCGATTCGGCCGTTCTCAGGGGAATGTATCCGCAGAATGAGGGAATCTCTTCCGAAGAGGCCGTCTATGAACGCGGCATCTATGTTCCAGAAGGATGGGTTCTGCCTCTCGGCGACAACAGGAGCGACTCTCTTGACGGCCGGTATTTCGGACCCGTCCCTTCACGAAAAATTCTCGGCCGGGCTCTCTTCATCTATTGGCCGCTGCCGCGTTTCGGCGGCATAAAATGAAATGATTTCATCCTCGCGTTCAAGACTTTCGTACAAAGATCGAAGAAGTCATCAGAAGCAGAGATTCCGCTTTGTTGGAGTCGTTATCGCCGTTATCGCGGTGTATCTGGTGATTACCGAATTCGCCGTGCAGACCTGGAAGTTCCAAAGCGAGTCGATGCTGCCGGGATATCCGCCGGGAACGCGGGTTTTGGTAACGCATTATATCCTTCGGGATTCGGACGGAAGGCTTCTTCATCCGCCCGAAAGAGGCGATATCGTCGCGATACATCCGCCGTATGCGGAAGAGGATCCCTGGCTCGAACGTCTTTTCGATCCTCTGGTCCGCCTTATTTCCATCCAAAGAGCGACTCTTGCCGGTCACAGGAGCGGATGGGAGGACCATAGAGTTTTTAAAAGGGTTATAGGAATCCCCGGCGATACGATTACCCTGGATAAATCGGTCGCTTATGTTCGGGGAGCCGATGATGCGTTTCATCTCAGTGAATTCGAGATGAGCGGCAAAGGATATGATATTTCCGTACCCCGGCTTCCGGAAGGATGGACCGAGGAGATGCCGCTTTCCGGAAAAATGGAAAAAATAACGCTCGCCGAAGGGGAATATTTCCTTCTGGGAGATAATCGGGGTGCTTCGAATGACTCCCGTTACTGGGGAGCGGTTTCCGATTCGGTCATAAAAGGACGCGTTATTTTCGCGTATTGGCCGCTGCGACGTTTTGGCCTTATCCACTGACACCGGTCTCTACATCCATATTCCCTTCTGCGTGAGCCGATGCCGGTACTGTGATTTTTACAGTGAAACCGGCGTTGAAAAATCGGTGGTGAGAAGAACGCTGCAAACCCTCGCCGATCATTTGGAAAAATCCATGGAGTCCTTCGGCATTGAAGGATTTAAAACGGTATATATCGGAGGCGGCACTCCCAGTCACGTTCCGATTGATCTTTTTCATCAATTTCTAAGCGGACTTAGACCCATGCTCGGCGCTCCGATTGAATACACGGTGGAGGCCAACCCCGAATCGCTGAAGGCGGGATTCCTCGATGTATTGGAAGAGGGCGGCGTGAATCGTCTGAGCATGGGAATTCAGACCTACAATGAAAAACTTCTTTCCTGGCTCGGCAGACCGGCCGGCCTTGATGCGATTGAAAAGGCCGAATCGCTGCTGAGTGATCGGTGGAAAGGACGCTTGAGTTTTGATTTTTTAGCGGGACTTCCCAGGGATCGGCATGGCCTTGCCGAAGAACTTGAGAGGGCTTTGGCATACGGCGTTGGTCATGTGTCTTTGTATGAGCTGACCATTGAGGATGGAACACCGCTTGCCGCCGACAGCCATGCTCTTTCCGAGCTGCCGGGAGAAGAGCGCTCTTTCAAAGAATGGCGGGATGCCGTGGGAACGTTGGAAGAAAACGGATACGCCCGATACGAGATTTCGAATTTCGCCTTAGCCGGAGAAGAGTCCGTCCATAATCTGGGTTATTGGCGACTCAATCCCTATCTCGGGATCGGACCGGGAGCCGCTTCCACGCTGCCGGGGCCCTCCGGACCGCTTCGGAGAGAAGAGACTCGGGATTTGGGAGCCTGGCTGGATGCGGCAGGTTCTTCGGCTTCGGAAGAAGTTCTGACTCCAAAACAGTTTGCTCTGGAACAGTTTCTTACCTCATTAAGAACGAGTGAAGGTTTGAATACGGCCCGTTTTGAAAAAATCTTCGGAATCTCTCCTTTTTCGGTTGTCCAAAGGAGTCTTGAAAAGTGGGAGTCGGCCGGATCGCTCGAGATTCTTCCCGACCGGATTCGTCCGACCTCGGGCGGAATGGAACTGGTTGATGCCGTTCTTTCGGATCTCGCATTCGAGTTGGCCGAGGGAGTTTTCAGCCGGCCGCTCCAATGGCCCTCACCTTGACCACGCGCCGCGCGTCATGATAGATTTTTTTACTATAATTCACTAAGAGGCAATGGAATAAAAAAATTGCCGCGGCATCAATGTTTCGGAAATGCTGAAATAAGGAGTCACTCATGTCCGGCCATAGTAAATGGCATACAATCAAGCACAAGAAGGGGGCCGCGGATGCGAAGCGCGGAAAACTCTTCACCAAAATCATTAAAGAGATAACCGTGGCCGCCCGCATGGGCGGCGGGGATGAAGAATCGAATCCCAGGCTTCGAACCGTCGTTCTTAAGGCGAAAGCCGCCAATATGCCCAAGGACAATATCGAACGGGCCATAAAAAAGGGAACCGGAGACCTCGACGGGGTTGATTATGTCGAACTCAGCTACGAGGCCTACGCGCCCGGCGGCGTCGGTCTGATGATTGAAGCGCTGACCGACAACAAGAACCGAACCGCGGCGGACGTCCGGACCATTCTTTCCAAAGGCGGCGGTCAATTGGCCGCCAGCGGCGCCGTTTCCTATATGTTCAACCGCAAGGGCGTTATCGTCTATGAATCCGAAACGGTTGATTTTGAAAAGCTGTTCGAAGCGGCCCTGGAAGCCGGAGCCGAGGATGTCAGCGAAGACGGCGGCATTATTGAAGTGATTACCGGTCCCAGTGAATTCGCGGATGTTCTGGAAAACCTTCAGGCAGCCGGTTTTGAGCAGTCCAGCGCGGAGGTAACACTGGTTCCCGATACCTACGCATCCCTGGATAACGATGCGACGGCCAAGGTTCTCCGGCTGATTGATCGTTTGGAAGATAACGACGATGTTCAGTCGGTCGCCTCCAATCTTGACGTCCCGGATGATTTTGAGATGTCCGAATGATGCGAAGGATTCTGGGAATCGATCCGGGCTTCGCCTCTACGGGATGGGGCCTTATCGATTCCGACGGAGTCCGAAACAAGCATATTGATCATGGAAGTATAGAGACGGCATCCGGTGATGCGGCGGAAAAGAGGCTTATGGCCCTGTATGAAGAAGTCGCCGGTATCATCGAATCCTTCAAACCGACCGGATTGGGAATTGAAACGCTGTTTTTTACGAAAAACATCAGTTCGGCCATGCCCGTCGCACAAGCCAGAGGCGTTGTTCTTCTGGCGGCGGCCCAGGCCGGACTGGATGTCGGTGAATTCTCGCCTGTTACCATAAAACAGTCCGTTGTCGGTGCGGGCGGGGCCGATAAAGCCCAGGTTCAGGAAATGGTCCGCCTTTTATTGGGACTCGGGGAAATCCCGAAACCGGATCATGCGGCCGATGCCCTGGCGGCGGCCATTACTTTCGTGCATCATGGTAAGCCATGGTCAACAGTATCCGCGGTATCCTGACATTCAAACACTCCGATACTCTCGGTGTTGAAACCGGAGGCGTCGAGTGGGCTCTTGAGGTGAGTACGGCGACGCTGAGCACTCTACCCGGTCCCGGGAGGGAAGTCCGCGTTTTTACCTATCTTCACCACACCCAGGATGTGATGAAGATGTACGGATTCGCGTCCGCCGAAGAGAGACATATTTTTCTGGCTCTCCTAACGGTTAACGGCGTGGGGACCCTCTTTAGCCCGAAAGATTCTTTCGGGGATTACGCCGCAGGCCTTTCAGGCCGCTCTCGACATGGAAGATTTGGCGGTTCTGGAGAGAATCCCGGGACTGGGCAAGAAAACCGCGCAGAAGATTGTTCTTCAGCTTCGGGGCAATCTTGTCAAAGACGATGAGGGATCGGGCGGAGTTCCCTCGGAGGCCAAGGATGTCGTTGAGGCCCTCACCGCCATGGGATTCGATTCCAGAGGCTCGTTGAAAGCCGTTGAAGAGATTCTCGCGGATTCCGAAGTACGCTCTCTCAGCGGTGAGGAGCGGGGAAAAAGAAGTTCTTCGCCGGGCGATTATTTCGCTCAGTTCGTAGCGGGGGGGCGGCATGGAAGACAAACCACTGGCGCCTCATGCCGAACGCGGCGAGGATGAGGCTGATATAGGAATCAGGCCGAAGTATTTGGCCGATTTTCAGGGGCAGAAGGAACTCAAAGAGAATCTTTCCATCTTCATCACCGCGGCGAGGGAACGAAGAGAATCGCTGGATCACGTCTTCATCAGCGGACCTCCGGGACTTGGGAAAACGACTCTGGCGAACATCATGGCCAATGAACTGAGTTCCGAAATCAAAGTGACCAGCGCTCCGGCGCTGGATAAGCCCAAGGATTTGGCCGGTCTTCTCTCGACGATTCCCGAACGGGCCGTGTTTTTCATCGATGAAATTCATCGGCTCAAACCCGCCATTGAAGAAATGCTCTATATCGCCATGGAGGATTTTGAACTCGACTGGATTATCGGACAGGGGCCGGCGGCTCGGACCGTGCGGATTCCGGTTCCGCCTTTTACGCTTGTCGGCGCCACGACCAAGCCGGGCAGAGTTTCCAGCCCTCTATTCACCCGTTTCGGCATTACCGTCAGAATCGACTATTACGGACCGGCCGAACTGGTTTCCATCGTCCGCCGCAGCGCGGGGATTTTGGGAATCGGCATCGACGAAGATGCCTCGGTGCTTTTGGCTCAGTGCAGCAGAGGAACGCCGCGGGTGGCCAACAGACTTCTTCGCCGCATGAGGGATTATGCTCAAGTCAACGGTTCGGGCAGCGTGACGAAAACGGTTGTTGAGGATGGACTTGCCAGACTCGGAATCGACCTTGAAGGATTGGAAGAGCAGGATCGGCGTATTCTTGCGGCCATCATCGAGCGCTACGGAGGCGGCCCTGTCGGCGCGGAAACCCTTGCCATCAGCGTGGGTGAGGGAATAGACGCGCTGGAGGATTTTTACGAGCCTTATCTGATACAGCGCGGCTTTCTCCAGCGTACGCCGAGGGGACGCGTTGTAACGAATCTTGCTTATCGGCATTTACGAAGGAGCCCGGAATCGGATGCGGACCAGCCTCTTTTCCTTTGACCTGCCCGAGCATTTGATTGCTCAGCACCCAACGACGGTTCGCGGTACAAGCAGACTCATGATTCTGGATAGACTCAGGCCGGGATCAGCCCCGAAACATTCCCATATTTCGTCTCTGGCGGAGTTTATCGAACCCGGCACGCTCATGATTTTCAACGATACCAGGGTGCGGAAAGCCAGAATGTACGGGCGGAACTGCGAAACCGGCGGAAAGGGCGAATTCCT
Source organism: Spirochaetia bacterium (assembly GCA_963666985.2). Lineage (GTDB taxonomy): Bacteria > Spirochaetota > Spirochaetia > DSM-2461 > DSM-2461 > UBA2779. The sequence goes on from CAXXIA010000001.1 coordinate 846,154, forward strand.
TTTTCTAACGCCGGAGGGGAGCGGTCTCTGGGAATGCGTTGTGGATAAGGCGAAGAAGAAACGGGTGGGCCAGAGGTGGGAGTTTCCGGGCGGCGTGATCGGGACCATCGCCGCTCTGCCTTCCACGGACCGGCGGCTCGTTTCTCTGGAGCCTCGGCCGGATGAATCGTGGTTTGAAGAGTACGGGCACATTCCGCTGCCTCCCTATGTGAAAAGACCGGATGCCGCCGAAGATGCCAAGCGCTATCAGACCGTATACGCCCGAAAAACAGGTTCCGCGGCGGCGCCGACGGCCGGTCTGCATTTTACCCCGGAAATCCTTTCTTCATTGGATGATGCGGGTATCGAACGTGCCTGGGTGACACTCAACGTGGGTACCGGAACCTTCGCGCCTGTTCGAACGGAGGAAATTGAGGATCATCGGATGCACCGGGAAAGCTACGATGTACCGCTTGAAACCTCGGAAGCGTATCGGCGGGCCCGTGAAGAAGGCCGGAAAATTCTGGCGGTGGGCACCACGGCGGTAAGAACTCTTGAATCCGCGTGGAACGGCGAGGGAATTACGCCGGGAGCCGGCGATACGGATATTTTCATTTATCCGGGGTATCGGTTTCAGGCGGTCGATCAGCTTTTTACGAACTTTCATACGCCGAATTCGAGTCTTTTAATGCTTGTTTCGGCTTTCTGCGGACGGGAACGTTTGCTGGATGCGTATAGGATTGCCGTAAATGAAGAATATCGGTTCTTTTCCTACGGCGATGCGATGCTGATACGGTAGTTTTGAGGCGCCGGGTGGAAAAGCCGGGTTGGGGAAGTATGCGGCGCGGGCGATAGGCCGCAAAGAGATTCGGCTGCGGAAAGCGGAGTCTCGGGATTTGGAATTCCGCTGATGTAAAAAGGCTCTTTTGCCGAACTGCCGGATGAAGATTTTAACGCGCAAATAAAAGGCGCTTTATATCGCGCTTTTCGCACTCCGAATCGGAGCGGAAACTTCAATAGGTCTCGTAATCCATATCTTTAAACTCTTCGCGAACTCGTTCCAGCCTGGCCAGATGATTTTCAATGATGTCCCTGTAATCCAAATCTCCCGATTCAATCCGGAAAGCCTCGTCTTCCCAGTACTGGATTTCTTCGAGGTTGATCCAGCGGAAGCGTGATTCCCTGGCAACCTCGGAGTAGGACCGGGCGAGTTCCCAGGATTCCATCGCGAGTTCGTAGTAGTCTTCGGCGATCCTCAGACTGTCGAGATTGGCCGATTTCCAGGGATAGTTGTAGAAATACGCGTTGAACTTATCGTACTTGGCCGCCATGGCCAGATATTCGTCGACGATGCGAAGATACATGTGCATCACAAAGAGATTCCGGTATTTTTCCCATTCGGTTTTATCCGTTATTTCCGCCAGAGCATTGGCCGGATTCGCGAACGGAGAGCGCAGAGCCATGGAGAGATACCAGATATTCTCGGCGCTGTCTTCCGGATATCTGTAAAAATGCTGATGGTAGAGCTCGTAGAACTGCTCGGCATACTGAATCTTCCAGGCCGAAAGCGGCAAGGCGGCTGAAAAAAGAATAAAAATCGCGAGCATGCGCCGAAATACGGTTTTCATCATTTTGAATATCGGCACCGGTGGCACAGGATTTCAGTTCCTTGAAGCGCATCGTCGGAAGGATTCTTTCGAATTGATGAGGATAACGAAAAATCCGTACCGATATCGGCAATCTGTTGAAGAAAGAGTTTTCACAATCGCCGATATCGCGGCCCTCTTTTCGCTGTTGGAGCGTTACTTAAAAAAGTTTTCACAATCATCGATGCCGCGGCCCTCTTCACGGAATAAGGGCCGTTACCGAAAGGCGGCGGGCTAAAAAAGATCGGAAAGGAAATCGACGGATTGACGGCAGAGCTCATGCGGAGTTTTCGTTGAATCGAGACGAAGAACTTTCATTCCCGAATCCTCATAAGCTCCGATGGCCTTCTCATAGGCTTCGACAACCCGATACTGAAGAGCCGCTTCATCAAAAATATCCTGACCGTCCCGGCGAGACAGTCTTTTTTGCGCTTCATCGACCGGAATGCCGGCGAATATCAGATGTCCGGGGAGCGGATAGGGTGCATTGAGATAATCCACCCAATCCCAATCGGAATCGAGAGTCTGGTAGGCCAAAGAGGAAAACCAATACCGGTCGGTAATATAAACTTGGCCTGCTTTTAAAGCCTCTTGTATTCCGTTTTTTCCGTAAAGATGTTCCCGCCTGTCGGCGGAGAAAAGAAGCGCCAGGGTTTCGGGGCACAGATTTTCTTTCCCCGAAAGGGCCGTCCTGATGATTTTTCCGATAACCCCGTCTGTCGGCTCGAATCCGGCTGTAAAAGGAATATTTTTTGACGACAATGCATCTTTCAGTTCTCGTGTTAGGGTTGTCGTCCCGGCCCCGTCGATTCCTTCGACGGCAACCAGCCCCTTCCAAACGTTCCTATTACGTTTCATCCATGTTCCTTCCGAACCCGATCGGTTTCCGTTAAGATATGATCGATGTCGTCATTGCGTCCACCCGGAAAGGGCATTCGTCGATTAACAGCGCTTTGTTTTTTTCGTGCTGTTAATCCTAATCCCGCAAGCCGTATCACTCGGAGCAGGGGAACTCTATCTGCCGGACTTGGTGATTCCCCGACGATCGAAAAAAGATATTCCCCAGCCCTACGTCCAATTGAACATCGATTCGGACTGGATTTACCGGATGCCGCGCACATCGGCGCATCTATCCTTTGCCCATCAATATCGATTATTCCGGTGTGTACCGGGTTCCGGCTCCTGAAAATCATGACCTGCCGCTGCCTGTTACACTCATTTTCCCGGAAGCGTTGAATGCTCAATACTTTGATCTGCCGATAATTGTGTACGGGGAGAAAATGCCGATTTCTCTTTTACGGACTATCCCGGCAATCCGGTTGGAACGGCATTCCCGCGTAAAAAAACATCGTCCGGGCTGGAGATCTTGATGAATGAACTTATTCGGGCGAATTGGCTGATTTTAACGCCCATTATCCTCCTTTCCGTTATATCCTTGGCCCTTATCATAGAACGGGTTTCGTATTTCCATCGGATTCGAGGGCGGTCGGGAAACGCTTTGTCGGATGCTCTGGGAATGATCGGCCGATATCCGCCGGAGCAAATCCTCGGACTGTTCTCGGAGGAAGACTCCAGTCCCGCAAAGCAATTGCTTTCGGCGGCTCTTAATTCCAGGATAAAAGCCGTTCCGTCTCTCTATCGTCAGCGGCTTGGAATCGTTACGAGACCGCCAGCTTGACCGAATGGAAAAGCATTTTCCCATCCTTCTGGGAATCGGAAACATTTCAACGCTTCTCGGTCTGTTCGGTACCGTATCGGGAATGATTACCGCCTTTTCCAGAATGACCGAGACCGGGAATTCCGATCCTTATGTCCTGGCCGGCGGAATTTCACGAGCTCTGGTAACAACCGCGGCCGGTCTCGTGGTGGCCATACCGACAATGGCCGCCCATCATGTTCTGGAAGCCTTGGCGGACAGACATGCGGACGAAATGGAAGAAGTCGTTACCGAATGCATCGCCTACAGCGGAGTGTCTTATGCGCGTACGAGAGAACAGAAGACGACGAACGCGTAACGGCGGTCTTATGCTGACCCCGATGATCGATATTATTTTCCTTTTGACCTTGTTCTTTGTTCTTGAACACCAGTTTTCTAGGCAGGAACGGTACATAGACGTTAATCTTCCGGAATCCGAAACATCGGAAGATATCCAGGCCGAGGGATTGGTTTTAACGCTTCGTTCGGACGGAACGCTGGATTTGGACGGCATGGAAGTTTCATGGGAAAGCCTGACTGGGGCTCTCGAAGACCGCGTCGCCGAAACGGGTGCCGCCGCCGTAACGATTCGCGGTGATGAAACCATAGAATACGGAACAATCGTATCGGCCATGGACAGAATCCGTAAATCGGGCCATGGATGCCGTCTCTTTGCAGACAATCAGGGGAAATGACCCTCATCGCTAAACCCCTTCTGCTTTCAGCGGGCGTCCATGTCGCGATCTTGGCCGCTCTCCTGGCATTCGGGTTCATCCGAATCCCGGAAGAAACAATAACGCATACCGTGCATCTGAAACTTTCCCGCTCGGCCGCCGCCGGTTTCTCGGGCCCCGCCGAGGCATCCAGGCCGGAAGACGTTGAAAGAGACGGCCGGCGGAATTGGACGGTTCCGCCGGGCAATCGGGAAGATCGGAACGAATCCTTGCCTCAAAATCATTTTTTCGAACCGGTTCCGAAAATTGTCGAATTAAATACGAATCTCTCCCATCGGGATATCTCGTTTAGGGAATTGTCGGAACGAATCTCCGAAGCGATTCTCGACCCCCTGGAGGGAATGGAAGGATTTCTTCCGTCCGAAGAGAAGCCCGAAGATGTCGGTTTTGTAAGAAAGTGGTCTCTTTCCTGGGAAGAAGGCGGTGAACGCGGTATTCTTTCTTCGTTGGAGATTGACGGCGATGTATTTCCGGACACGCCTGAACGTCTTTCTAATATAACCGTCCGTATTGCCGTTTCTCCGCAGGGAGAAGTTTTGTCGGCGGAAATCGAAGAACAGGGATCCGGAGACATCCGAATCGACAGATATCTCATCTCATGGGCGCTTAATTTGGTTTTTGAACCGATACCGCCGGAGAGTTCCATACAGAACGGCGAGTTTCGTCTGTATTTTTCGGATGGTGATGCATGAGGGGCGTCTTGGGGCGAAGAGCCGCTCATCGTCTTCAGATCTCGATTCTTCTCGCCGCCATCGGAATCGGTGCGGCTCTCCTCGGTCCGCTTAAAGCCGAGGCCGACAGGCGCGCGGATACTCTGAAAAACAAGTTCATCGGCCAGCTGGAAGAGAACCTCAACATCACAATCGGTTATGAGAGCATTTCACCGGCCCTTCTTTCGGCCGTAACCGTAAGGAATCTTCGGGTTGATTTTGAAGGAGGTTCTTTCGTCGCGGATAAAGTCCGCGTTTTCTACAACCCCTTAAGCGGTAAGGGAAAACGCAAATTGAATCCGGCCCGGATGATTTCACGCATCAGCGTCGACGAAGGGCGTCTTGATGTGTTTCTCCCCGATTTGGAATTCGCCGAACAGGGAAAAAAAGACGGGGATTCGTTCGATCCGTGGCCTCTTCTTTTGGACAAAACGGTCATACTGACGAATTTTACCGCTTCCGTTGATATCGGCGGAAGAACCTCGGCCGTTGCCGAGGACGTTTCACTCTCGCTGAAGGCGAAAGACGATGAAGTACGGTATGTTTTAAAAAGTTCGATTCAAATCGATGACGACGGATTAAATGAGAATTTAGGCGTTATCGGAGCGAAAATCGATTCCGACGGAGTCTTTTCTCCCTCGGGCGGAGATATCAACGGGCGCATAGACGTTGGAGAATTCCATACCGATGTGGTCAGGATTCTGCCCTTATCCGTAGATTTTACTTACGCGGAGGGAGAGGCAACCATCAGACGAATCGACGATCATTCCCCGATTGATTTGTCCGCGAAATATTCCGGAGATGTCTGGGAAGTCGCCTGTGAAACCGAAAATCTCAGAATCGACGATATTGTCTTACCCGGGGAAAAAAAAGCGGGATTGGCTCCGTGGTTTTCTTCCGTTATGAACGGAACATTGAGTCTTTCCGGCAATTCCGACTTCTCAGAACTTCGCTATAGCGCCGATATCACCGTCGATATTCCCGAAGAGCCTTCGCCTTGGCCTTTGACCGCTTCTTTGAAAATCGACGGAGATAAGAAGACCGTCAGGGTGAACCGTTTTAATGCGGATTCACTGTGGGGAGAGGCGTCATACAAAGGAACAATCGGGCTGAACGGGATTGCTCCCGAAGGCGCCTTGAACGTGGTTCTGAACGAAGATGTTCTCGGGTATCCTCTTCGGGCTGAATTCCTTTTGGAAACTCAAGGAAAAACCATCTCGGCACGGCCTCTTGGATTTGAGGCCGCGGGCATGGAATTCCACGATTTCAGCTTTCTCATTGTTTATGGTGAGGGAACATACGCCTTATCGCTGAATGCCGTTCCCGCGATGCCTGAAGATGATGCCCCCCGGAGAATCCTCATCGATGCTCTGCTTGATGCCGGAGCAAAACCCGTCGTTCATGGTTTTGCTTCCGTGGAAGGATTCGAAGCCGCGCATATTGCTCGTTTCGCGGGAATATCGGGGGTGGACGGACTTCCCTTGGTTAAAAACTCAAGATGCGACATCTCCGCCTTTTTTGAAGCGAACGGACAATCCTGGGTTCTTTCGGTTGAAGACGCCCTCATTGTCGATAAAGAAAAAACGAATAATGTCGTGAGACTCAGCGGGCGGGCTTATCCGGGGAATTGGCGCATCGACAGTCTCAGAATGTCCTGGAACGATTATGTCGTCGATGGGAAAATCTCCGCTCAGGGAAACAGCCGTACGGGTCTGTTCGACGGCCGCTTTGTCGTCGAGGAGAGCCTTTTTGCTCTCAATGGGGAATGGCATGAGGACGGCAGGATCGACATCGATTCGAATTTCGGTTTATCGGCGTCCTTCGGAGAGAAAAAACTCAGAGGCCGATCCGTAAAAATCACAGGAGATGATATATCCGTACCCCTTAAAGACGGATATCTGGTTGCCGATGTCGATGCAAGAGGACAAATCAATAAGGAAGATTGGCACCTGTATTTGGATTCCTTGGATTTGAAGATGACAAACAGAGCTTCGATAGGGGATCTTTCATTTTCCGCAAGAGGGACGATCAATCCGGGGAATCTCGTTCTTCCCGTTATCGCTCTTAAAGATGATTTGGGTGAATTGAAAGGAAACGCCGTTGTCGCGATTGAAGAGTCTGGACGCGAATTAAAAGGAAAGGTTTTTTTAAACGGGGCGGAAGGAGAGCGCTACGATCTGTCTCTGTTAAGAAGCAATGAAATCTGGGATATCGGTATGGGGATTACTTCCGCCGAATTGGCGCGCTTCCAAAGGGAACGGCTTTCGGGACGAATCGACATTAATGGCCGAATGTCCGGTTCGCTTGACAATCCTAAGATAACACTGGGCTTCAAATCGAGAGACGGATATCTGGACGGCAAGCAATTCGATGTCGAAGGCAAAGCGGTTATGGAATCGCGCCGTCTCAGAGTGTATGACATCACATTCAAAAACGAGGGAGTTGTTCTGGAACGCGGATTGGCGATTGCGGATTTGAATGAAGGGAATTTAAGATCCACGGCGGAAATTAATGCGAATTTCAACCAAGTTCCCGTTTCAACGGGTTTCTCCCTGGCCTTGGATTTTCGCAAAGGTCTCAATCCGTCGGATTTTTTTGGAATGGAGGCTTTAAACTATACAGGAACCCTTGCCTCCAGACCCGTAATCTGGGATTCAAAACCTCATCTTCCTCCCTTTACGTTTCAATTTACAAAAGATGATGAGGCCTTCCGCATCAAGAATCCGAACGGCCGGATACTCGACATCGTTTATTTATTTGATTCCGGACGTCTTGATGTTTTTTCAGCCGATCCTTTGCCCATTGCCGTTCAAGGCGGAGGTTTCATTTCAGGGGGCCGGATGGATCTTTCCTTCCCTGATTTGGAAATAGATCCGATCCTTATTAATTACTTCATGAAGAGAGATCCCATCCTTCGGCAATACTATGTCGTCTTTCAAGGCGGGCGGTTCATCGGGAATCTCAATCTTGACGGTCCGACCGGAGACGCGGATCTTTACGGTACGTTAAGGGCTCAAGATCTTATCGTCGATACACCCTACACCTATGCCGATATTTTGCCGGCAAGTTCCGATATTATTTTCAACGGAAACAAGATTACGTTCGAAAGACTCCAAATCCCCGTCGGCAAGGGAATTGTCTACGGTTACGGATCTGTCAACATCGACAGATGGTCTCTGACGGATTTCGATATGCATTACGGGGGAATGGCGACTTCAAAAGGAGAAGGCGTTCCCATTTATTATCCTCTTTTCGGACTCTTTATCGACGGAATGTTCACCGGTGATATTCACATGACCGGCAACGGAAAAAAATATTTTCTGGATGCCGAGTTAACCTTCCCTTATTTAAAGGCGTGGCTGGGCGATACGCCCACGCCCGTAGACCAGAGGAAACCGGGGAAATTCCCCACACCCGTGTTTCTGGATTTCGATTTGATAACGGGGAACAACTGCACGTTTTATCTGCCGAATGAGCAGTTTAAAATCGTCCGGGCCACGGCGGAATCGGGGAAAAGACTTTCTTTTATTTACAGTACGGACCCGAAAAATCTTTCGCTTACCGGCGTGCTTCCGATTAAAAACGGCGAGATTTTCTACTTCGACCGTGATTTCCAAGTTACGGAAGGCGAAATGAGATTCAACGAAAATCTCATCGAGTTTGATCCCGTACTCTCCTTTCGCGCCGAAACGAAAGTTCGGGACGATGAGGGTGATGATGTTACCGTCGCTCTTGTTTATAATGCACCCGTCGGAACGGACTTTCAGCCCAGTATTGAAACGGAGCCGAAAAGATCGGAAACGGAAATCCTCGCCCTGTTCGGACAGGCGGTTGTTCCGTATGCCGAATCGCGCGAAACGGACGCCGGAACGGTTCTTCTCGCTACCGGGGGGATGTTCGGTCAGGTGGGCATTGTTCAGCCGTTCGAGGATGTTCTCAGAGAGGGGTTAAATCTTGACATGGTATCAATACAAACGGATATAATCGAAAACACTTTGGCGGAAGGTCTGACCAGGAGCGGAAGTACGAACAGCTCTTCAACAACTTCCGGCTTGGGACGTTATTTGGACAACACGAGCCTTTTCGTCGGTAAGTATATCGGCAATTCATTGTTCCTATCGAGTTCGCTTACGGCAAGTTATCTCGAAGGACAGAGACTACGATCCATATTCGGGGAGCTTGAGTTCGAAACTTCAGTCAGCCTGGAGATGGAAACTCCGTTTTTCAATGTCGCTTGGTCGTATTCCCCCGATTCGACGAAAGACCGGAATTTCATCGACAATAACGAAATATCCCTTAAATGGCAATTTGCATATTAGAGGAGCTTGAATGCAGCGAATAGTTACGGCACTGCTCCTGATTTCCCTGTTATCCGCAGTCGCGGCGGCGCAGGACGATCAGTGGTATCTTAACAAACCGATAGCCGATATCCGTTTCGAAGGTCTTTCATCCATATCCGAGAACGAACTGCTCGGCTTGATGCGTCCTTATATCGCGAAACCGTATACGGACGTCCTCTCATGGGAAATCCAAGGCAAACTCTACGCATTGGATTATTTCGATATCATCATTCCGGACCTTATTCCCGTTAATGAAAATTTGGAGCAGGTTATTCTTGTTCTTCATGTTGAGGAAAAACCGGAAATAACCGATGTGCTTTTTACCGGCAATAATAAAATCCGCCGCGGGGAACTGCTGGATACGGTTCTCGTCAAATCGGGAGATCTTCTGAATCCCGGTTCTTTGCGAATCGACGAACAGGCTATTGTCGATTTTTACTTGGAAAAGGGCTTTATAGAAGCGACGGCGGTCTCAAGATATGAAGTCAATGATCAGACCAACAAGGCTGTTGTGTATTTCGACGTCGTTGAAGGAATGCAGACGAAAATCAGTGAAATCCGTTTCGTGGGAAACGACATTCACGTATCGGACAGCACGCTGCGGAGCCTCATGCAGACGAAAACACAGTCATTGTTCAATAAAGGTTTGTTTGTCGAAACAAAACTTCAGGAAGATATCAAGGCCATTGAACAATATTACGGAGATCAGGGATTCATTGACGCGGAAGTGGAGGATATCGCCAAGGATATTGTTTTCGACAAAGAAGAGAATCTCAACAAGATGGTTATCACGATCGTCATTAAAGAAGGAGATTCCTGGACTTTTGGCGGATTAACTTTTGTCGGAAATTCCATTTACACCAAAGAGGACTTGGACGTTCTTGTTTCTCAAGAATCCGGTGAAACGTTCAGCCGGACGAAGTTCCAAATGGATTATCAAAGAATAACGGATCAGTATTTCGAAAACGGATATATATTCAACACCTTTACCTATGAGGAAAAAAGAGATCCTGAGAAACGAACGGTTTCCTACCTGGTGTCCATTACCGAGCGGGATCGGGCTCATATCGAGAACATCATCATCAGGGGTAACGATAAAACGAAGAGTTATGTTATCCGTCGGGAAATTCCTTTGGAAGAAGGTGAAGTTTTCAGTAAAACGAAAATCTATAAAGGGATGATGAATCTCTACAACCTTCAATATTTCGACGCGGTTGAACCGAATCCCTATCCCGGAAGCGAAAACGGACTGATGAATCTTGTCGTCGATGTTTCCGAAGGGAAAACATCGGATATCGGATTCGGACTTTCCTTCAGCGGCGGAACGGATTTCCCGATTTCCGGACAAATCAGCTGGAACGATCGGAATTTTCTCGGACGCGGGCAGACCTTGGGAGCGGAAATAACGGCATCTCCCGATGTGCAGCAGGTTACTTTGTCGTTTACCGAACCGCGCCTGTTCGGTAAACGCTGGAGCGGCGGAATCGATTTTACGTGGAGCCGCCGCGACAACGCGACCGCCAATCAGGATAAAGATGGGAACGGTATTCCCGATCCGTTTACAACTTGGGCGGAGTACGACGCCGCCGACGGCGATGTGCCGGACGATTCCCTGATGGAATACAAGTCCAACTATTTATCGTCGGGAGTCAATACAGGATATTCATGGGTAACGAAATACGGGCGCTTTGCACTTTCAACCGGCCTTCGCGTTACCTGGCAGTACGTTAATTACGATGCCGATATTTACACGCCTTATAATAAAACGATCCGTTCGAATCTCGACACCTGGAAGTACAGCGACAGTATTTCGCTGAGCACCAGCTGGGATACACGGGATTTGCAATATGATCCGACTAAAGGATTCCGTCTGGGCGAAACGCTCACCTATACGGGAATCCTGCGGAATTATTCGAGTAAGAATTTCATCAAGTCCGTAACCAAGGGAAGCTATAATCTCATGCTTTTCGATATTCCCCTGAAGGAAGAAGAGAAAACTTTCCGGTGCGTTATGTCAGTCAGCAGTGCCTTCAACGCGCTTTTTAATAAGCCCAATTGGACTCAGGACGATGATTATCTTGAAACCGACGGATTCTATATCGACGGCATGTTCGTTGCCAGAGGCTGGCCGTCGGCGGAATCGGATTATTACAAGTACCTTTGGGACAATACTCTTCAATTCAAATTCCCGCTCTTCCCGAACATCCTTTCCTTTGATGTGTTCCTGGATGCGGTCGGTGCCTGGACGGCCAACCGAGGGGATACCCATTCGCTTCTGGACATGCATGGCAACGATTGGATGTTCAGTCTCGGAGCCGGACTTCGTTTCGCGAATCAGCAGTTCCCCATAGGAATCTATCTTGTGAAGCGATTTCAATGGACCGCGGACGGCACCTTCACGTGGTTCCCCGACGATCCCGACAACGAATATTATGAGTTTAACAAGTCAGGTATCGATATCGTTATCGCATTCGACATGGATATTTACTAGGAGCCGAACATGAAACGTCTTGTCATTGCCGTTACTCTGATTGCCGCGGCATCATCATCGCTTTGGGCCGAACAGATAACCAAGGTTGCCGTTCTGGATTATTCCAGAATCCTTGCCGCGTTTTACGCGGATTCCGCCGAGGTTCGTCGGATTGAAGAGATGAAAAAAGCCTTCGCGGATGAAGTTCGCCGGCTGCAGGATGAAATCCAGGGTTTGGAGGAACGGAAACTCGAAGCGGAGAACCGCGGCGATTCCCGAGCGGCCCTGGAACTGGACGATCGCATCCAGGAGCGCAAACAGTATTTTCAGGAATACACACGAGTCCGCGGGAATCAGATTCAGCGGGCTTTGACCGATCTTTCATCCAGCAATGCCCTTGCCCAGGAAATATTGAAGGAAGTGCAGTTTATCGCGGAAACACACGGATTCAGCATTGTTATTAAACGTTCCGATCCCAATCTTCTGTGGTGGAGCTATGAAACCGATATTACGGAGCTTGTTTTGGAACGGCTGATGGGATCGCACTGATAAGCCTTCGACCATGCCGGATTCCAAGGAAACGACGCCGATGTTCCGCCAATACGCGGAACATAAAAAAAAGCACAAAGACGCCGTGCTTTTTTTTCGCATGGGGGATTTCTATGAGATGTTTAAAAGCGACGCGGTTGAAGTCAGCCGTCTTTTAAACCTGACCCTAACCCAGCGCCAGGGAATCCCCATGTGCGGCGTTCCCTATCATGCGGCGGGAAATTACATCGCCCGCCTGCTGAAGCTGGGGAAAAAAATCGCCATTTGTGAGCAGATTGAGCTTCCCGTCGGCGGCAAGGGGCTGGCCAAGAGGGAAGTGGTTGAAATTGTAACCCCGGGAACCGTCGTGGACGATTCCTACCTGGACGAGAAAACAAACAATTACCTTGCGGCCGTCGGGGGAAATCCCGAAGAGCCTGTTTTTATTTATGTCGATCTCTCCACGGGAGAATTTCGCGGAACGCTCCTCACCGGCGAAAAACCGAGAGACGCCCTTCGCCGGGAACTCGCACGAACATCGCCGCGGGAAATCATCGTCAGAGAGGCTCTCCTTGAAGAAGATGATTTCGCTTTTCTTGCCGACGAAGGCGTTGTGCTCGACAGAAAACCGGATTGGTCTTTCGACGCGGAGTCCTCACAAGAAAGGCTGAAGCGGCTGTTCGGCACGGTAAACCTGAAAGCGTTCGGTCTGGAATCCGGCAATCCTCTGATTCCCGTCGCCGGAGCCGTTCTGGAATATCTGGAAGATCAGCACAAAGCACTTTTAACGCATATTCGCGGTATTGAAATTTACGGTGAAACGGATGCGGTCGGACTCGACGAATCGACGATTCGCAATCTTGAAATTGTCCGGAACCTTCAAGACGGCGGAACGGCCTATACGTTGATTGAAACGTTGGATCATACCAAAACCGCATCGGGAGCCAGAAGACTGCGCTCGCGGCTGTTGCGGCCCTTCCCCGATGTGAACGAAGCAAGAAGGCACCTTGATCGGGTGGAAGCGCTGTACAGGGATCAGGCGAAACTTTCATCACTCAGAACGGTTCTGTCGGGGATTCTGGATCTGGAAAGACTTTCGGCAAGAGCCTCCATGGATCGGGCTCATGCCAAAGACCTTTTGGCGATTCACCAGTCCTTGGAAAAATCCCGTTCATTAAGGGACATTGTCGGTGATGAACTTCTTGACGACTCATCCGACGGACTGGATGAACTGTTCAATCCTTTGACGGAACTCTCGATTCTGCTCGGTTCTTCCCTGATGGACGATCCTTCCATCCTTCTTACGGAAGGCCGTCTTATCAGGGAAGGGTGGGATGAAGAACTGGATCGGATGCGGCATGTCCGCGACGATGGGAAAAAACTCCTGGAGGACTATATCGCCGAAGAAAAGGCGGCCACGGGTTTATCTTCACTGAAGCTCAAATACAATCGCATTCTCGGTCATTTCATTGAAATCTCGAAGAATCAGGCGGAAAAAGTCCCCGACCGTTTTCGCCGTCGTCAATCCTTGACGCAAGCGGAACGGTTCTCCACGAACAGACTGGAAGATCTTCAAACCGAAATACTTTCTGTTGGCGAACGTATCGTAGAAAAAGAAAAGGAGCTTTTCCTGGATATCCGTGAATCGGTCAAGGAGCGGATCGATTCCCTGATGCGGTTGGCGAGTATTCTCTCGGAAATCGATGTAACACAGTCTTTTGCTCATGCCGCCGCCGAATACGGATACGTGAGGCCCCAACTGAGTGAAGATATCCGTCTTGTCATCGAAGGCGGCCGTCATCCTGTGGTGGAACATCATATGCCCAGGGGCACGTTCGTTCCCAACAGCGTCTCGCTGGACGGAGAAGGCATCTCTTTCGGAATGGTCACCGGTCCGAACATGGCCGGTAAATCGACGGTTCTCAGGCAGGTCGCGCTGATTGTCCTTATGGCGCAGTCCGGCAGCTTCGTGCCGGCCGATTCCGCGAGGATCGGCGTTGTCGATAGGATCTTCTGCCGTGTCGGTGCTTCTGATAATCTGGCACGCGGGGAATCCACCTTCCTTGTCGAAATGAACGAAACGTCCAATATTCTCCGTAATGCGACTTCCGGAAGTCTGGTTATCATGGATGAAGTGGGAAGGGGAACGGGAACCGAAGACGGGCTGGCCATCGCGCACGCCGTTTGCGAACATCTTCTGGGGGATATTTCACCGCGGACTCTTTTTGCCACTCACTATCGGGAACTTACGAGAATCGAACATAAGAAAATGGCCAACTTTTCGATGGCCGTTAACGAGAGTCCAGAAGGAATCGTGTTCCCCAAAACTCTTATTGCCGGTCCGGCGGAGGCCTCTTACGGAATCCATGTTGCCGCTTTGGCGGGCCTGCCTCAATCGGTCGTTCGAAGAGCGGAAGAGTTTATGGCCGACCGCGGCGGCCTTTCGATTCACACGGAGCCCGCTTCGGTTCGAACCTCCGCCGTACATGATTTTGCACCGCTCCTTTTTGATCCGGGCGATATCATTTTGGATACCCTCAGGGATCTTGATATTGACGGCATAACTCCCCTTGATGCGTTAAACCTTATGCATCAATGGAAGAAAGAACTCAAATACGAAGATTAATTTTTAGAATTTTTTCAAGGATTTACGATTCGGAACATGTCTAATCGGACATGAGAAGCCTTTATCGCTGTCCGATCTGCAATCGAGACGCGGATGCTTTCATGCGTCCGTGCCGTTCCTGCCAGGATGAAATGACCTTCTCTTCCGCGCCGCTATGCATCGGCTGCGGAATCGATCTTGCCGGTTCCGATAATCCTTGTCCCGCATGCCGAGGTATTCAATCGCCTTTAAAAGACGTCTTTGCCGTCGGGCCCTGGTCGGGAGCACTGCGCGAATGGCTCTCGCTTTTAAAGTTCGGAGGTGAGAAAAGACTGGCCGAATGGCCGGCGGAGATTTTTTACCGAATAATTGAAAACAAATGGCCTCAAGCCGCTGTGGTTCCCGTTCCTCCGCGCAGACGGCGAATTGTGTATGAGGGCTATGATGCCGTTGATGCGATAGCCGATGAATTATCCCACAAGGGAATCGAGGTTGTTAAGCTCTTAAAACGGAGAGGCGGGAAAACGCAGAAGACCTTAAGCCGCGAAGAGCGGCTTAAGGCGTCCGCTTTAAAATTCGAACTGCGGGGGAGCCGGATGTCACATCGCGGAGAAGTTGTTTTACTCGATGATGTTTCCACTACGGGAAGTACCCTCCGCGCATGCGCCGATTTGATGAAACAGTGCGGAATCGAAGTGATTCATGCTCTGGTGTTCTGTAAAGATTAGCCGAGGCGCAATTCCATTGAGTCTCCTTTGGGAAAAGCGGAGCAAATTGCTCCCTTAAAACCGGTGGAAAGAGAAGTTGGAAAGGACAGAATTCTCGAAATCGGAAAATATGTTTCTTTTTGATCGATTCGTTCGGTGCACTCTTATCTTGACGGAAGCCTTTCGGATGAGTATGATGCATCCATAAGCTCGTACAACGTGTGAAAGAGCCCGCAATGCGGTCTCTTTTTTTTGGCATAAAAATTATGGGAATGCTGGTAGACGATACGGAACTCGAAGATTCACTGAAGGAAGTCATCGAAGGCATGGGCCTTTCCCTTGTGGAAATGTCCGTTGGACGGCATCGCGGTGATGTTAAGGTCAATCTGGTTCTCTATAAGGCCGGAGGTATCGGGCTTGATGATTTGACCGAAGCGCAAAAAACGCTGAGACCGAGGCTGGAGCTCGTGTTTAACCGTGAAGGTCTTTCGGTTGAGATATCGTCTCCCGGAACCTCAAGGATTTTAAAGGATTCCAAGGAGTATGGGATTTTCGCCGGTCGGCGAATCAAGCTCCTTATCGATAACGATTGGATTCACGGAACGATAAAGTCCGCCGGTGATGAAATCGTGAAACTTGCCGTGGATGATGGAATTCGGGATATCCCCTTTTCCGGCATTCAAAAGGCCAAGCTAGAATAGAAAGGAGAGCGGAGCGTAATGAACGCAGATTTCGCCGAGTCCATAAGGGCCATACAATCGGAACGGGGTATTACCGAAGACCTTGTTCTGGCCACCATCGAGGAGTTCTTGATGGCGGCGTATAAAAAAACATTTGGAACCTCGGATAACGCCGTTGTTAAGTTCTCGGAAACGGGAGGCGAAGTGGCGATTTATGCGAAAAAGATCATCGTGGAAGATGATGATCTTTACGATCCTGTCGCCGAGATTGAGCTTAAGGACGCCCTTGAACTCGTCGAAGACTGTGAAATCGGGGATGAGCTTCTTATAGAAATTGATCCGAAAGATTTCGACAGAGGCGCCGTGCAGAGCGCGAAGCAGAAGGCCCGCCAAAATCTGAGGGAAATCCAGAAAGATACGCTTTACTCCGAGTTCAAGGATAAGGTCGGTGAGATGATCATCGGCTATTATCAGCGGGAGAAGAACGGGACTATTTTTGTTGATTTGGGGAAAACGGAAGGTATTCTCCCCAGACGATTTCAATCCCCGAGAGAAGAATATCATAACGGTGATCGCATCAAGGCGATGATCGCCGAGGTGAAGAAGGCTCCGACGGGACTGGAAATCATTCTTTCTCGTTCTCATGGTGAATTCGTCAAAAGGATTTTCGAACTCGAGGTTCCCGAAATCTACGACGGAACGGTGGAGATTTTTAAAATCGTCCGCGAACCCGGCTATCGAACCAAGGTCGCGGTTTATTCAACACGGGATGATGTCGATCCGGTCGGCGCCTGTGTCGGGCTGAAGGGAGTTCGCATACAAGCCATTGTTCGTGAACTCGAAGGTGAAAAAATCGATATCCTCAAATATGATAATGATCCGATTACTTTTATCCGGAACGCCTTAAGCCCCGCAGAAGTTCAGGATGTTGTTGTTCTCGACGCTTCAAAGAGGCAAGTTCTCGCCATCGTCCCCGAACAGCAATTGTCGCTGGCGATCGGAAAGCAGGGGCTCAACGTTCGTTTGGCCAACAGGCTTGTTGATTGGAATATCGATGTAAAAACCGAAACTCAATTCTCCGAAATGGATATTTCTCAGGAAATCACCCGGGCCGCTTCGGACCTCTTCAGCGGCATCGATGAAGATGAGGAAGAAATCACTCGAATAAGTGAGCTGCCTGAAATCTCCGAACGTTTGGTTTCGCTCCTTAAGGAAAACGGCATTGAACTTATTGAAACGCTAATCGGCTTGTCTAATGATGAACTCGAAAGCTTAACGGGGATTACTCCGGCCGATGTTGAACAGATTCAGAAAATAATCGAAGATAGCGTTGAAATAATCGAGAGCGATGATGATAACCTCGATGCGACTGAAGAAACCGCCGATGCTTCCGAAGGTCCCGACCCGGAAGACGAAACCTATGAGTGCCCCGAATGTGGTCATTTAATCACTGTCGATATGAATATCTGTCCGAACTGCGGAGTGGGTTTGAGTTTCGAGGTTGAAGAAGTCGAGGAGCAGGAAGAATAGCGTTTATGGCCGAAGAAACTGATAAAAAGAGACCGAAAGCGACACTCATTAAGCATCGAAGTGAATCTTCGAAGCCTGAGGCTCAGGCTGACAATGCCGCTAAATCCGAAAGGAAAAAAGTCGTCGTTGTTAAGAAAAAAGTCGTCGTTAAGAAAAGCCCCGTCAAAGTTTCCTCTTCCAAAAAAGAGGACGAACCCGTAAAGAAAACGGAAGCGAAAAACGAAGTTCGGACCGCTGAGAAAGAGACTCCGAAAAAAAGCATGCCCGAGAAGAAACCCGACGCGAAACCGAAAGAGGAGGCGAAAAAGCCTCCCGAAGCATCCGTATCTGAAAAGGATAAGACGACGAAGGAAACAGTAAAAAAAGCCGCTCCAAAGGATTCCGTTCCGGAAAAAACTCCGGAAAAGGCGGAAAAAAGCGCCGCACCCGCGGCCGAATCCACTTCGTCGGAGCGTATTTCCTCCGGAAAAGATACCGTGGCCTCTCCTCCGAAGAGGGGTTCGAGAGAAGTTCAAGTCCTTGAAACGAAACGAACGGGCGGCCGCGCGGGTGTTGTCGCCGGACGCAGAGTCGACGGCGGCTTTAACCGTTCTTCCGGCGGACGTGCCGGAGTCGTCGGCGGAAGAAGACCGTCGGGCGGCCCTCCCGGACGCGACGGCGGACGAAGCGGCGGATTCCGGCCTTCGGGCGATCGTCCCGCGGGCGGCAGACCTCCCGGTCCCGGCAGGCCGGGCGCAAGACCGACCGGCGGCCGGCCGATGGGCAGACCCGGAGGCAGGCCCGGCGGACCGGGAGCACCGGGAGGGCCGCGAACCGGCAGACCCGGAAGTCCTTCGGGACGTCCCTCCACGCAGTCCCGATCCGGCGGATTTGGAAGTTCTTCTTCATCCGGAGCGCCGCCCGCCGCCAATCGGAGCAAGAAATTCTACAAAGCCAAGAAGATTTACGAGAAGCATAAGGAAGAGCAGGAAAAGCTTTATCAGTACTCAAAGAAAAAGCATGTGATTCAGGCCAATCCCGTGCCTAAGGAAATCGATATCATGGAAGTGATAACGGTTTCCGAACTCGCAAGAAAGATGAACCTCAAGGCTTCGGATCTTATTTCGAAGCTCATGAGCATGGGAATGATGGTTACCATCAACCAGCAGATCGATGCGGAAACGGCCACGATTCTCGCCGATGATTTTGACTGCAAGGTCAATATCGTCAGTCTCTACGACGAAACCATTATCGAGTCGGAAAAAGACAGCGAAGAGAATCTGCGGGTCAGACCTCCTATCGTTACCGTTATGGGGCATGTCGACCATGGAAAAACCAAGCTCCTGGATGCCATTCGAAACGCCGATGTCGTCGCCGGTGAACACGGCGGGATTACCCAGCACATCGGCGCCTATATGGTTCATACGAAGAAAGGGAATATTACATTCCTCGATACTCCGGGGCATTCGGCCTTTACCATGATGAGGGCCCGCGGAGCCCAGATTACCGACTTGGTTGTCCTGGTGGTTGCCGCGGACGACGGTGTAATGCCTCAGACGATTGAAGCGATTCAGCATGCCAAGGAAGCCGGTTCGCCCATTATCGTCGCCGTGAATAAGATGGACCTTCCCGATGCTAATCCCGACCGAGTGAAACAGCAGCTCTCGGAATACAATCTGATGCCTGAAGATTGGGGCGGTTCAACTCAGTTCGTTCATATTTCGGCATTGAAGGGTGAAGGCATAGACGATCTGCTTGACGTTCTTATTCTGGAATCCGAAATGCTTGAACTTAAGGCCAATTGGGATAGACGCGCCGAAGGTAAAGTTATCGAATCCAAGGTCGATCAAGGACGGGGTATTGTTTCCACGGTTCTTGTGGAACGCGGAACCCTAAGAATCGGAGATGCTTTCGTCGCCGGTATTTATCACGGAAAAGTCAGGGCCATGTTCGACGATAAGGGACAGCCTGTAAAAGAAGCCACCCCGTCGATGCCCGTGGAGATTCTCGGCTTTTCAGGAGTTCCCGAAGCCGGAAATCCGTTCCAAGTCACCGAAAATGAGCGGGAAGCGCGGCAATATGGTTCCAAGCGTCAGGAACTCAAGAAAATGGAAACGGCCAGGAACGTTAAGAAAGTCACGCTGGACAATCTTTACGACTCCATACAGGACGGCGACGTCCAGGAATTGAAGGTCATCATCAAAGGAGATGTGCACGGTTCGGTTGAAGCCCTTCAGGCCACGCTGGAAAAACTCAGCACCTCCGAAATCCGTCTTGTTTGCATCCGCTCGGCGGCGGGCGCCATTATTGAAGACGATGTGAATCTTGCGGCCGCCTCGGATGCGATTATTATCGGTTTCCATGTCAGACCGACTCCCAAGGCGCAGACAATCGCCGAACGGGAGAAAGTCGAAATACGCAAGTACAATGTCATTTATGATGCCGTTGAAGATATCAAGGCGGCGATGGAAGGCATGCTTGCTCCGGACTATGAGGAAGTGGCCGTCGGTCAGGTGGAAGTTCGGGAAACATTTAAAGTTCCCAAAATCGGAACCATTGCCGGGTGTATGGTCACTTCGGGCTATATAACACGCAAGAGCCAGGTTCATCTGATCCGGGACAACGTGATTATTCATACGGGCGGACTGGCATCTTTGAAGAGATTCAAAGACGACGCGAAGGAAGTCAAGGAAGGATTCGAATGCGGCGTCGGACTCGAGAAATATACCGATATACAGGTCGGTGACGTGTTTGAAGTCTTTGAAATGAAGGAAATCGCCAAGAAGCTGGGAGACGGTAAGGCCGATGAATGAAATCCGCCTGAGGCGGGTGGAAAGCCTGATTCGGGATAAAGTCAGCGCTCTTATCATGAAGGGGGAAGTCAAAGATCCCCGAGTGGATACTTCGATTACCCTCACACGGGTTAAGGCGGCCAAGGATTTGGCGTCCGCGCGAATATGGGTCAGTTCATTCGGCGGCGCGGAGGCCACTTCGCGCGCCGTTAAAGGACTCACTCATGCGGCGGGATTCATACAGTCCAGAATCGGCCGGGAGATTCGGATGCGCAACACACCGAAACTTTTTTTTAGTCCGGATGATTCCATCAGAGAAGGCATTGCCGTAAATCAACTCATTGACGAGGTTGTTAAAACCGGAAGTTCGACGGATGAGCGGACTTCCGCGGAGGAAGAATCTTCTGTCTAGAACCGTTTCGGGACTGTTCCTTATCGATAAACCGGCCGAATTATCGAGTTTCGCGGCTCTCGGGAATCTGAAAAGAGCCATCAATACGAAAAAGGTCGGGCATGCGGGGACCTTGGATCCTTTTGCAACGGGACTCCTTCTCGCTCTTTCGGGAAAAATGACGCGATCCGCGTTTCTCTTTTCGAATTTGGATAAAGAATATTCGGCCGTGTTTCGTTTCGGAGAAGAAACCGATACTTTGGATTCCGAAGGAACCATAACGGAAACGGCCCCCGTACCGGCGATAGAACGAATTACCCAAGCGGCGGAGGCATTTAAAGGCGGGATTCGGCAAATTCCTCCCCAATTTTCCGCGGTTAAAATACAAGGGCAAAGAGCGTATAAACAGGCTCGCGAAGGCCGGTCCGTTGAAATGCCGGAGAGAACGGTATTGATTCATGATTTCGAAATTCTCAATTGGAAAAAACCGGATTTGGAAGTACGAATCCGCTGTTCCAAGGGAACTTATATCAGGTCCGTCGCAAGAGATTTAGGACTGGCCTCCGGAAGCAGAGCGTTTTGCGCGGCTTTAAGAAGAACCGCGATAGGTCCGTTTAGGGTTGAGAACGCCGTTCCCTCGGAAATCTGCGGAGCGGAAAACGCAATCGCTCCCGCCGAGGCGTTCGCTCTTCTCGGCATTCCCCGAATCGAGGCGGACGAACCTCGCTCGCGAGCCTTGAGGGCCGGAGTGCCTTTTGAGAGGATCGATGGACTGCGTGAAAACGACTCGCCTTTGATTTGCTGGGTGGAAGGCGGGAACGACGCCGTCGCGCTGACAAAAAACGAAATGGGGCATTCGTCGTACGTTATTGTGTTCGATCGGGATTGATTTCGTCTCTATTCCGATTCCATATCGAGATTTACGGGTTTTGCGATCCTTGACGAACAGGATGATTTTATGACAATTTGTCTTGATTGGTTTATTTAAACATGGGCCCCGGAGTTCTGGTTCTTACGGAAGGCTTTACCGCTTTCCTTTGAATTGGAGTCATTGGCTTCGGACGGCGAAATATCGATCCGGTCCGAGGAAATCGGCCGGCAAGCGGTTTAAGAAAATACCGCAATACTCATAAGAAGAGAGGAAAAAATATGTCTCTCAGTAAAGACGACAAGGCCGCGATCGTGGCCGAATTCGGCAAGGACGGAAAAGATTCAGGATCAACGGAGGTCCAGATCGCCTTGCTCACCAAGAGGATCGAGGACCTGAAAGCTCATTTTGACGAGCATAAGAAAGATCATGCCTCACGGCGCGGACTCTTGAAAATGGTAGGCCAGCGCAGACGCCTGCTCCGCTATCTTAAGCGGACCGACTTGGAAGGATATCGGGCGCTTATAGCGAAGCTCGGTCTCCGTAAATAAAACAAGGATTATTCATGCATACAGCAAAAATTAGGATCGGTGAAGAAGACCTGATCCTCGAAACCGGGAAGATCGCGAAGCAGGCCAACGGCTCCGTTATCGCCCGGTACGGAGGCAGCGTGGTTCTTTCAACCGTCTGCTGCAGTTCCGAGACCATCGAAGGTCTTGATTATGTGCCGCTCATGGTGGATTACAACGAGCGGTATTATTCGGCCGGGAAAATTCCCGGCGGATTCATTAAGAGGGAAACACGGCCCAAGGATAAAGAGATCCTTGTTTCAAGGCTTATCGACCGTCCCATGCGGCCTTTGTTTCATAAAAGCTTCGGACGTGATATTCAAGTTATCCCCATGACCATGTCCACCGATCAGGTTCATACACCCGACGTTGTGGGAATGATGGCGGCTTTCGCCAGTGTGATGGTTTCCGATATTCCGTTTAACGGTCCGGTTTCCGCCATTCGCGTTGCTTCGGTCGACGGACAGCTGGTTGCGAACCCCACCTTTCAGCAATTGGAAAAGTCCGAAATGGACCTGGTCGTGGCCGGAAACAACAAGGGCATCGTCATGGTGGAAGGCGGCGCCGATCAGCTTCCCGAAGAACGAATGATCGAGGCTTTGTCTTTTGCCGAAGGGATTCTCAAAGAGCTGTGTCAATTCCTAGAGGATTTCGCGGCCGCCGCCGGAAAAGAAAAACTGCCGCTGCCCGAGGATTTTCCCCCGCTGGGTTTTGAAGACGAAATCAAAGCGGCCGCCGAACCTTTGTTTCGGGAAGTTTTGTTTTTGGGCGATAAATTCGCCCGATCCAATGGCGCGAAAGACGTTAAGTCGAAAATCACCGCACAGTTTTCCGAACGGATAGAGCAGTACGGCGAAAACGGAATGACCGTTTTTAAAGCGTTTCTCGGAAAGGTCCATTCGGGATTGATGCGCCGTTCCATTATCGAAGCGGGAAAACGCAGCGACGGACGGAACCCCAAGGAAATCAGGCCCATCAGTACGGAAATCGGCCTTCTCCCCAGAACGCACGGTTCTTCTCTTTTTACCCGGGGAGAAACACAATCCATCGGCATCGTTACCTTAGGCAGTTCTTACGACGAACAAATTTTCGACGATATCGACGGAGATCGGCGTTCTTCCTTCATGCTCCATTACAATTTTCCGCCGTATTCGGTCGGTGAAACCGGCCGAATATCCACCGGCCGCCGTGAAATCGGTCACGGTCATTTGGCGCAGAGAGCCATTGAACCCATTCTTCCTTCCAAGGAAGAGTTCCCTTATACCGTCAGAGTCGTTTCGGAAATAACCGAATCCAACGGTTCTTCTTCCATGGCGACCGTCTGTTCGGGCACACTGGCGCTTTTGGACGCAGGTGTGCCGCTGAAAACACCTGTGGCGGGTATCGCCATGGGGCTTATTCAGGAAGGCGACAAGTACGTGGTGCTTTCGGATATCCTCGGTGAAGAAGATCATATGGGCGATATGGACTTTAAAGTCACGGGAAGCGAGTCCGGAATCACGGCCTTCCAAATGGATATTAAGATTGACGGCATCGGGCTGGACATTATGAAAACGGCCCTTGAACAAGCCAGGCAGGGGAGAATCCACATTCTCGGAGAGATGGCCAAAACCATCAGCGCACCTTCCGAAAAAATTTCGGAGTTCGCCCCCACCGTGGTCAATTATCAGGTGGACGTGGATAAAATCGGAACCATCATCGGTCCCGGCGGCCAGAATATCCGAAACATCAGTGAAACATCCGGTACGAAGGTGAATATTGACGATGACGGTGTTATCACCATTTTCGCCAAAGACGGTAAAACCGGCGCGGATATTGCTCTGAATATGATTAAAGCCTTTGTTGAAGATCCGGAAGTCGGAACGATTTATGAGGGTGAGGTGAAGCGGATTATGGATTTCGGTGCCTTTATCGAAATCCTGCCGGGCAAGGAGGGACTGTGTCATATTTCCAAGCTTGCCAAAGAACGCGTCGCCAAAGTCGAAGACGTTGTTAAAGAAGGCGAAAAGGTCAAAGTTCGGCTCGTGGAAATCGACCGAATGGGCCGGCTGAATCTCAGCATCGTCGATGCGGACAATCCCGACTGGAAACCCGCTCCGGGAGCTTCACGGCCTTCTGGCCCGTCTCATCGTCCGAGACGCTGATAACGGTCTTCTCATCGATGGCGGCCGGCATTTCTTTGAATTCGCCGGCCGCTTAAGTTTATGAAACGAGATTTTTCAGCATGTTTACGGACCGTTGAAAGGATCTCTTCAAGTGTCTATGGGAGGTTTGATGCCCGAGACAATGGAACTGGAAATCGTCTACACGGGGCCTGCCGATTCCGAGCCCGTTTATGCAACGGAATATTCGGCCGGTGCGGATTTGAAGGCCTGTATTGAAGAGAGCCTTGTCCTTGAGCCGGGAAGCCGGACAGTCGTTCCGACCGGCTTGCATCTGGCGATCCCTTCGGGCTGGGAAGGACAGGTAAGACCCCGTTCGGGCCTGGCTCTGAAAACGGGCTTAACGATTTTAAACGCGCCCGGAACCATAGATGCCGATTATCGAGGGGAAGTGAAAGTCATCCTCGTTAATTTAGGCGATCGGGAAATCGAAATAACACCCGGAATGAGGATTGCTCAACTGATTTTTTCCCGGGCTCCCAGGGCGGTCTTCCGCCGTGTTGAAGAGCTTCCCGTTACGGACAGAGGCGGCGGCGGTTTCGGTTCCACCGGGATATGAACGGATTGGGCCTCCTTAAAGGGAATCCGGCTGCGGCCGTTCCGGCGGCCTTTATCCTCTGTTTTTTACTTATCTCCTGTGCGGGAATTCCCGAGCCGAAGAAGAACGATTTCGATACAATTTTCCAAAACCCATCTCAAGAAAAACAAGCGCTTCATGAAAACGGTGAGCCGGAAAGATTCTCCGGCGATGAAATCGCGGAACCAATTCCCGAATCATCCACGGATCCGCTCGAAGAAGTCTCGCGCCTTTGGTACGGCGGTTATCACGACGAAGCCCGAAAACGATTTTGGAAGGACGACGTCAGGTCACTCGCTCATGGTGAAAGGGACTCGGAATGGTCCATCTGGCGCGGCAGACTTTTCATGGAATGCTGGAGCTGTTCTCAATTGGGATTGGCCGGAGAGAACGTTTCGGCTCTTCTGGCGGATCATGACGATATCTGGATCGGAACATGGACAGGCGGAATTACGCGATTCTCCCGTCCTTTGGAAGATTATACCCTCCGGGATTCCGGCCGGCCGTCTTTAGCCGTTCGCACGGTCAATTCCATCGTCCGTTACGGAGATACCGTTTGGGTCGTACGATACGGCGGCGTGGAGCGGTACGATCTGAGAAGCGGTGTTTGGTCGAACGTCGGCGGCTTACCCGTAGCCGAGCGCCTTCAAGACATCCATATCTGCAAAACGGGAACTTATCTGGCCACTCTCGGGCACGGCATGTGGCTTGATGACGGAACCGGCTGGCGGATGATAAGAACCCCCGGTCTCTTTATTACGAATCTTGAACCCGGAGCGGATGATGAGCTCATCGTCATGACAATGGACAGGGGACTCTTTGTTCTTGATGCGGCGTCGAACACATGGAATCGGCCGCCTTCGGGATTTCTGAGGGAAGTAAACGTTACTTCGGCGGTTAGGTACGGAGAACGAATCTACGGAGGAACCTACGGCTTCGGCGCCTTCGTCTGGAACACCGAATCGGGAGATGTCGAAAGGATCGACTCCGCAATTCTCGGTGATTCCTACGTGCTCGCCGCCGAACGTTCGCAAAACCGGATCTTTTTCGGAACATTCGGCGCGGGACTGGTATCATGGAATCCTGAAAGTGACACATGGGATCGCGTATCATTGAAAGAAGGTCTTCCTTCGGCGGATATCGCGGCCCTTCAATCCGATGGGATGGGCAACATTTGGGCGGGAACTCTCGGCGGAGGAGTCGTTAACGTATCCGGAGGAATCCACGGTGATTGAACGACGGGATTTATCACCGACGCTCACAAAATACATCCTCGCTGAATTCTCTCTTTCATTCGTGGTCAGCTTCCTTTTTTATTTCCTTGTTTTCTTGTTGAATCAGCTTCTTCTTATGGCTCAAGGAATCCTGGCGAAGGGCATTCCCTTGGGATCGGTCTTGTTGCTTCTGCTCTATTCACTCCCTTCGTTCATCACACTTTCGGCGCCTTTCGCGACCCTTACGGCGGCCTTAATGACCTACGGGCATTTTTCCTCGGAAAATGAGATACTCGCCATGCGGAGTGCGGGTTTTCGAAGAATAACGATTTTTTCACCCATACTCATTTCCGGAATCCTCTTGGCCTTTTTATCCTTTGAAATCAACGACATACTCCTGCCGGCGGGAACGAAGGCCTTCCAAAAACTCTGGATAGAATTAAGCCTGACCCATCCCGGTCTGGAACTGGAACCCTATTCGGTTCGCGTTTTTAAACGATCCGTATTGGTTACCGGTGCCATCGATGATGAAGGGATTCATCCCATGGTTATCATTGAGAAGGATGCCGACGGAAACAGAAGTACCATCATGTCCTCTCTGGCCACTCCCAGAATCAGAGGAAGGCAGGAGAGTCTTCCGGGATTTCGCATGAATGATGTCTTCATCCTGATTCCGGATTCCCGTTCCGAGAACAAATGGACCTGGAGTTCCGCGGATTTCATGGATTACAGGCTGCTTTCCGAACAAAACAATATTCTCGATGCTCAATCGGGACCTACTCATATGCGTATCAGGGATATTAAAGAGGTGATTACCGAAAAATCGAATCGATTCGACTTACGGCTTGAGCAGCATAAAAGCCGATTGGAACAATCCCGATGGTCTTTGTCGCTTGAATATATGGAACTTTCAAGAAGTGATTCTTCGAACGAACGAACGATTCGCCCGAGATTGGCAAGAAATTCTTCGGAAATCGAGGATTTATTGGAAAATCCGCCGACAGACCACTCTCTGCAGGTTTGGAAACTGGAGTTTTTCCAGAAATTCGCCATTCCTTTCGCGTGTATCCCTTTTGTCGTGCTGGCTTTTCCCTTGGGACTTTCGGCGAAAAGAAGCGGTCGGGCCGTCGGATTTTTCATCGGGCTTTTACTGACGACCTTTTATTGGAGTCTGTTGGTTCTCGGCCGCTCTCTGGGCTTACGCTCTTCGGTATCTCCGTTTCTCGTAATGATTCTTCCGGACATTATCCTGTTGGCCGTTGGCGTAATCCTCTATACCGTACGGGGCCGGTTATGAGAACCTACCGCCGCCTGCTCCTTAAGGAATTCATCCCCTTTCTCATCCTCGGCATTGTCTTTTTCGCTTTGATTCTTGTGCTTGCCGATGTCTTTTCAAATCTCTGGAGATATCTCAATCGAGAGATTCCATTCTCTCAAGCCATTCTCGTCAGTCTTCTTTATGCGCCGAAAGCCCTTTCTTATTCTCTTCCCATCGGAGCCATGTTCGCCGCGGCCTTTGCCCTGGGTACACTCGGCAGCCGCAACGAACTCATCGCCGTATTCGGTTCCGGAGTTTCTCTTTTCCGGTTTGTCCTTCCCATTCTCATCGTCGCCGCCGTTCTCAGCATCGGCGGTTACATTCTGGAAGATAAAGCGGCCATACCGATGATGAAAAAAAGGAATGCTCTCTCGGATCAGCTTCTGGGAATAAAAGACTCGAAGAACCGATCAAAAGCCGTTGCCATTGCCGATAAGGGGAAGATTGTCTATTACGCGGACTATTACAACGATGGAAATCAAACCCTCACGGGTCTTACCGTGCTGAAGATGAACGAATCCGGTGATTTCATGATGAGAATTGACGCGGAAAAAGCAACTTGGGAGAACGAAGGACTGTGGCGCATGGAAGGATGCCGTGTTTTTACCGTCGACGAGTCGGGGGATGTCGTGCAGAAAATATACGGGAAGTACCGTGATGAAGCGATTTGCGAAACACCCTCAACGTTCCGATTGGATACGAGAGAGCTGGATGAAATGACGGGGAGGGAGGCCAGAGGGTGGATTGTCACGCAGAAAAATGCCGGTCTGCCGTATAAAGCGTTTCAGGCGGAGTTCTACCAGAGATTCACCATATCCCTCACGCCCTTTTTAGTCGTTCTTTTTTCCGGCGCATTGGGAGGAAGATTTAAGCGGAATATTCTGCTTATGAGTCTTCTTTCGAGTCTGGGCCTTTCTTCGGCATGGTATATAGTACGAATGATCTCCACATTGCTTTCGGAACTCGGCATGGTTTCTCCGCTGATGGGCGCCGTTGTTCCTTATACGGCTTTTCTGGCACTCGGCGGCTGGCTATTCAGGCACGCGAGAACATAGCACAATGGTTCCCATGATAGAAATTCGCTCAAAAGACTCGGAATCCCATGCCCGCACGGGGGTCTTGAAACTCCCCAGAGGAGATGTCCGGACACCCGCGTTCATGCCGGTGGGAACCGCCGGAACCGTTAAGGCAATGCTGCACAGTTCCATCGCGGACATCGGATTCAATCTTATCCTCGGAAATACGTATCACCTCTATTTAAGACCCGGTATGGACGTTATTTCCGCTTACGGCGGTTTGCATGAGTTCTCATCCTGGAAGGGCAATATCCTCACGGATTCCGGAGGATTCCAAGTGTTTTCCCTCGCGCCGTTTCGAAAGATCGACGATGAGGGTGTAACCTTCCGATCTCATATCGACGGTTCAAAACATACCCTCACTCCCGAAAAGGTTGTTGATATCCAAACCATCCTCGGAAGCGATATTCAGATGCAGCTCGATGTCTGCACACCGCCGGGAATCGACTTCACCGAAGCGGAGAAGGCCTTAAAATTAACCACGGAATGGGCAAAAAGAGCCCGGATTAGGCGCGCTGAAAAACCCGAATCCTATCGCGGTTCGCTCTTCGGAATTGTTCAGGGAAATTTTTTCGAGGATTTAAGGAAAAGAAGCGCCGAAGAACTCTGCGAATTGGATCTGCCCGGATACGCCATCGGCGGACTTTCCGTGGGAGAAGACCCTTCCGTATTCCGTGATTTTCTTCATTATACGGCCAATCTCCTGCCCGAGGAGAAACCCAGATATGTTATGGGCATCGGCACGCCCGATTACATGCTTGAGGCCGTTGAAGCGGGTATCGATGTTTTCGACTGCGTTTATCCGACTCGTGTGGCGCGAAACGGCACCTGCTTTACACCCGACGGAATGCTGAATTTGAAAAACGCTCAATTTAAAAACGACCGAGGACCCATTGTCGAAGGCTGTTCCTGCCCGGCCTGCACGCGCTACAGCAGGGGATATCTGCGACATCTCTTTGCCGCAAAAGAAATCCTGGGCCCCATGCTGGTAACATACCACAACCTTCAGTTTCTCTATGACATGATGGAGGCCTCTCGCCGCGCCATTGAGTCAAATGAGTTTTTAAAATTTAAGAATTCGTTCCTTTCTTCGTTCGGAGGGAAAACTTGAACGATTCCGCTCAGCATCGGAAAAGCGCCGTATCCACCGTATTGGTAATGAGCTGTACATTCCTCAGCCGAATTATGGGATTCGTCAGAACGGCGCTTATTGCGGCGTTTTTCGGAGCCAAAGGCGACGCGGATGTTGTGAATCTGGTTTTTTCCATTCCCAACAATTTAAGGAAACTCCTTGCCGAAGGAGCCATATCCTCGGCTTTCATACCGGAGTTATCCGGAGAAATCGAAGCCGATCCGTCTCTTGCCGGAGCAAAAGCTTTGGCCAAACGGATTCTCGGTCTGCAGTGCATAATCATCCTTCCCATTTTACTCATTTCATTGCTTTTTCCCGAAGGCGTACTCATCCTTTTCGAGGGATTCGCGGATCCGGCGAAAAAGGAACTCAGTATTGTTCTCTTCCGCTGGATGATTCCGTATCTTTTTTTCGTCAGCGTCAGCGCCATAATGATGGCGGTTCTCAATACGCATTTCAGATTTTTCATTCCGGCGATAACGCCCATCGTTTTTTCAATTGCCGTTATCGGTTCTTTGATTACAACGCATGGAAAGCTCGGGGCCGTATCCATCGGAATCGGCGTTTTTATCGGCGGTCTGCTCCAGATCGCCGTTCAGTATCCGCTGTTCCGTAAACTGCGGTATTCGCTGCTTCCTTCCTTTCGGTTTTCCAGCGATGCGTTTCAGAGGCTTCTTCGACGATGGGGCCCCATGCTTCTGACGTCTTCTTTGTTTTACATCAACAGCTGGCTTGCCGTACGCCTTGCCACCATCCTCCCGGACGGAAGCACTTCCGCGCTTTCAAACGCAATTGTGTTTTATCAGCTTCCCTTCGGTCTTTTTTCGGCATCCATAACAACCGTCCTTTATCCTCGCATGAGCCGATTCGCCGCTTCGGGGAATTTTAAAGGAGTTGTTGAGAGTTTGGGATTCGGATACAGAAACCTCTGGGCGCTTCTTTTACCGTCGGCGATGCTGATGATACTCCTCGGAGAACCTATTGTCGCGGTGGCATTTCAAAGAGGAGCCTTTACGGCGGATGATGTCCAAAAAACGATTCGAGTTCTTACGGCCTATTCGGTCGGGATGCCGTTTGTCGGATTATTCAATATCACCCAACGATCCCTTTACGCCATAGGCAGGGTTCGAGAACCTTTTTTATGCGCTCTTGCCGCGGTCGCTCTTGATGTAACCTTCTCGCTTCTCTCCGTTTTTGTCTTTCATTGGCCGGTGGAAGCCCTTGCCTGGGCAAACTCGGTCGCCTTCTTGTTCGGGGCCTCTCTACAGTATGTCGTTATGGGGAAAGTCTCCGGATTTACGCTCGCCGGAAAAACGGTGACGACGTTCCTGAAAGTAATCTTCGCAACCGCTGCGGGTGCTTGCTTTATCGTTCTCTCTTTTCAAGTTCTCGGAACACATTGGTGGAGCGGGGGAAGCACCTGGAAGGGATTTGGGATTTTAGCCGCTGTTGCGGCTCTTACGGCCGGTGTTGTTCTTCTTCTCTATTTCTGGATGAATATAGAAACCGTGTCTATAATCCTGAAAAGGGGAGAGGGCGCAAAAAATGACCGGCAATAGAATCCCGAATAAGAATTTCATCCGTTTGATCCTCGCGGCGTTTCTGGTTATCTCGGCGTTTTCCGAAGCGGCCTCGGAAGAAAGCGGCGATACCGAGAAAGAACTGGAAGAAAAGCGAAAAGAAACCGAAGACGTTCTCAAATTCGGTATCGACAGCGAAGTCTTAACCGTTCTCGGCAACCTTAAAAGCGAAAAAGACGCCTCTTTTAATGATCTGCTGACAAAAATTTACACGGAAAGCAGATATACATCGATCAAACAGGAAATCATCAGACTTTGGAACGATACGGAGTACGAGGACGGATTGCCGTTCGCTCATGAAGAGATTCGGAAAGTCGTTGAAGATGAAGATTTCGAGCCGCCGCTTGTGAAAACCGCTCTTTCTTATATCGCCGTGATGCATTATGAGGAGGCGAGTCCCGAGCTGACGATTCTTACCGATTACAGAGACGATGAAATCGCGGCCGCGGCGATACGAGCCGTCGGGGCCGTCGGAACCACCGGGAATGAGGCGGTTGGAGAAGGGCTGTT
This sequence comes from Spirochaetia bacterium, assembly GCA_963666985.2. GTDB lineage: Bacteria > Spirochaetota > Spirochaetia > DSM-2461 > DSM-2461 > UBA2779. The sequence goes on from CAXXIA010000001.1 coordinate 877,947, forward strand.
GACTCGTCTGAAAAAAGAAGATCCCGCGGCGAACGAAGATCTCGTCGCCGCTCTGATTGTAACCCTCGGAGAAATCAAATATGAACCCGCCGCGCAAGAATTGGTCTATATCGCCGAAGATGAAGGCGCCTCGGCGGGACATCGCAGACTGGCTTGCGTTTCCATCGGGAAAATCGGACGGGAAGAAGATTTCTCGGTAGTGGAGAGGCTTTATTATGAATCCGACGATGCCATGCTGCGCGCGTATGCCCTGGCCGGTCTTGCCGAATTTACGGACAGAGATTCAAGCGACGTTCTCATCAGCGCTTTAAAGCGGGATTCCTTTTGGAAAATTCGTGTTACCGCGGCGCAGCATATGGAAAGCGCCGAGGGCGATGATCTGGATGAAATGCTGCGCTATAAAGCCTCGCACGATCCTGTTAATCAAGTCAGAATCACTTCATTAAAGGCGCTTGGAATTCGGGCCGGTTCTGAAAACAATACGTACCTAATTGATTATTTCAGCGATAAAAGCCGCGGAATCGATTTAAGAATCGCCTGTTTGAATGTTCTTCTTGAGAATAAAACCTCGGGAACCGCGGATGCCGTAAAAAACGTTATGGATGAAGAATGGGATTCTCCCGGACGTTTTCTTGAATTCATCTGCCGTGAACTTTCAAGAGCCGAATGGAAAGCTCTCGCTCCTCTCTACGAAAAGATGCTGGATCATAAGAATTGGCTCATTCCCGTTTACGGAATTCGGGGAATAAGGAAGAACGGCATCCAATCGCTCGAAGGAAAAATCGCCGCCCTTGATGCGGACGGCGTGGACGGACGTATCAGGAGGGAAGTCACCGGCGGGAGTTAATTCCCCTCCGGTGAGGCTTTCAAGAGCGCTATGAGAGTTCGATAGGTTCCACTTCTTTCACTGTATAGTTATAACGCCGATCGTTAATGGTAAAATCAAGCACATCACCTTCAACCTTGCCCAAGAAAGCACTTCCGAACGGAGAAAGATAGGAAATAACCTTCTCCGAAGGATTGGATTCCCAAGGACCGAGTATGGTGAAGGAATCTTCCTTTTTCTCAAGCAGATCTTCCAAAGTGATTTTTGTGGCGAAACTGATTTTTCCGGCGTCTCTGTCGTCTTCGGTATAAAGGCGGGCGCGTTCCAAATCGTCAGTAAGCTTTCCCACTTGGATTTGAAGAGATTCCTGTTTTTCCTTGCCCGCTTTGTATTCCGCGTTTTCACTGAGGTCGCCGAGTTCGATGGCGGCTCCGATTTCTTTCGAGTTTTTGGGAATCTCCACTTCGACGATATTCTTAAGCTCTTTCTGTTTCGCCGTAAGGCTGGATTGCAGAGTAAAGAAATAGCGGCTTGATGTTGAAGTAATCGTTTCCGGCGATTTCTGATCGCCGAAGAAGCGAATTCCCGGAAAGGTTTTGACGATTTCCGAACGCAGATTTCTTATGGTAACAGGATCAATATCGTGGATATCGTCCAAAATGGTGAAAATTCGAACGGCCGATTTTTCATCGCCTTCGATTAAAAATTTCTGAAGACGCCCTTCTTTGAAGAGGAAATTTTGAATCTGACGGTTCAGCTTCCTGTTCAGGCTCACATCCCGCTTATTTTCAATATCGTTGAAGGTCAGTCCCAAAAGACGAATCAAGTTGATGAATATCTTTTCAATTTTAAGCCCGAGAGATATGAGCCAGCCGCTTTCAACCGCATGCTTGGCAATCCAGATAATGCCTTCACGGTATTCGCGGAAGTGTTCGACAATCTCCTCAAGCTTAGAGAGAACCTCATCCCTATATCCGGCCTTCAAAAGGTCGTCCAGCATGCTCCTGGAAAGCTGCACGGGGAAAAGAAGAAGGTAAATATCTTTCCACTCTTCGATGTCGCTTTTTACGGAACTTAAGAAATCCTTTCTCAGTTCCGAATCTTCCAACTGAGAAAAAATTTCCACCGGATTTTCAATATCGGACCAAAGTTCTTTGAATCCCCAGTCGAGCCCGGGGCTCAAAAATGTGAATTCTTTCGCCAAATGCGTTACGAAAAGATAACTGGCGACAACCTGAACGGAAACATTCCCCGATTTTAAAAACGACGTGAAATAGTCGAACATCTCGGCAAAAAACTCGGAATCCGGATCGCACTCGCTTAAGAAATCCCGAACCGTTTGTATTTTCCCGAAGAAGTTCTTCTCGGCTTTAAACTGATTGAACGTTTTCTCTTCGAGACTCATCGGCTTATCGCGGACAACGAACTGATCCAGTTTATCGGGGACATTTCCAAAAACCGGGTCCGTTTTCAGAATCTTGCGGGCATCGGGACTCCAGCCGGACCATTCACTGGCGGTGAGGATGGTCGGAACGAGTTCGGCCTTGATTTTTTTCATGTCGGCGACATTGTCGAAGCTTTTGATAATCGTTTTCAGGGCCCAGGCTTTGTCCGTTTTTACCTTGGCTTTAAGCTTGTCCTTGGAGTGGATGCTCTTCAAAACCCAGATATGGTCCCGTGAAAGGCTCTGCAGGGCGCCGACGGCCATTTTAAGAGACATGGTATGATCTCGGTTTTTGGCAAAGTCGATCGTAATTTCATCGCCTTTGATGCCTTTGATAATCCCGACACCCCAGGTTTTATGAAACACGAAACTGCCGGCGTCGAAAGAAATATGCTTCTCGAAATCCGCGATGGCTTCGAGAACGTTTCTCCAGTTTTGATTCAGGTTGGAGAGCCGGATATATTCTTCAAGCTGACTGTGATCGGCATACTGCGCCCTGTAGCACTGGATGATTTCCTGACGGGCCCAGTTGTTTCTTCCGTCGTAGTTCAGAATCCGTTTGAGCACTTCGATGGCCGTATCCCATTCTTCCCGATCCTTAATCGCCGGGTAGAGTTCCTCAAGAAGGCTCACGGCTCTTTCGACGCTCATTGATTTGGCGACTTTCTTTTCAATAAGGAAGAAGAATTCGTAATCATCCACGCCATGTTCAACGAGCTTCTGCCAAATGTCCCGAACATGATTGAAAAGGTTCTTGTTTACGTATCTGTGAATGGCCTTTCGGTAGTAAAGAACGGCGCCTTCGATGTCGTCATTCGCCTCACGCTTCTCGGCGAGACGGCGGACGATATCCGCTTCGGAATAGTCGACTTTGATCAGACGTTCCCACGCCTCAAACATATCGTCTTGTCTGTTTAAGTGCTCCAGAGTCTCCGCGAGAGTTCTTAAAGCATCTTTATTTTCACCGAAATCGAGAATGCGGCGACACAGATATTCAACGGCGCTCCATTTATGGTTATCCGAGAAAATTCCAATAAGATTCAGCAGATGAGTATCATCGACTTGCTGTTTCCGAAGAGATACGACGCCGGAAATGTAGAGAGCCACGATACTGTTTTTCGTATGCTCAAGGTGTTCCAGGCATAATTCCTGCACTTCGTCGTGAGCTTCACCCGTGATGACCTCTTCGATGACTTTATCGAGTTCTTTGAAATTCCCGACGGCATAATCATTAAGCGTGGCGCGAGTCCACTTTTCTTCATTGAGCATACCGCTGATTCGTTCGATGATTTTATCAGGCATTGTGCCTCCCAAACGCGTATTGTCGTCGGTTCCGAATGAATCCGGATCGTGTCCGGCTTTCATCATCAACCGTAATATTCTTTGTAAATCGACGGAGAGAGGAGCTTGATCTCAATCAACGCTTCGTCAATCGCCGTTCTGTCCGTCCCAGCCGATCTGTAATATGCGATAAGCCGGAAATAACGGTTTATCAGTCTCGGGGTAAGGCACTTGTGCACATCACCGTCGGCAATTTCATTTTTCAATGCGTAAATCGATTGCTTCAGTTTCCCGTATTCAACGGGACTGAGTTCACGACTTACGTCAAGGACCCCCCAAATTTCTCCATAAACAGGAAGCCATTCACGGAAATCGGGACCGTTCGGATCAACGGCGGTCCCGGTTCTCTCGATAAGACGCCGAAAAAGCGGTGAGGCGATTTCGTCCTGTTCGATGCTTCCGGCATCAAGGAACATCGCCTCGCGCATCATAACTTTCGCCGCCTTCGTTTCTCCGATGAGAGCATACGCATCAGCCAATTCGGCGAGCACCCGAGAATCCGTTCGTCCGTCGCCGGAAAGGGCTTCTTCATAGGCGGCGATGCAATCCTCATATCGTCCAAGGGCTTTCTGACATCGTCCCGCCTGAAGATAAGCCTCGGTATCGTTACCGGAGGCGCTTCGCCGTGAATAACAGTCAATGGCGCGTCCCAGAACGCACTTCTTCAGACGGTCCGCACCCTCCTGCATGGGATGCTCCAGACCTTTGGAATAACGATCGGCAAAATGCTTCCATTGGCGGCGGAGATAATCGCCGCGCGTACCGTCGTCGTCGAGCGCATCCAAATTCCGCATGCGTTCAGCCCAAAAACCGCATGCTCTTAAAGCCGAACGAACTTCCCTGTCTTCGAAATCCCGTGCGTGGGCTTCATCGAGAAGAGTCCGCGCACCGGAAAAATCACCGGCTTCAAAAAGATGATAACTCCTGGATAAAAGATCGTCGATTTCGGAGTTTCGCTCTTTTTTAACCAGCATTTTAATCCGTTGGCCCTTAGAACAGTATATCCATTTCAATGGATTTGAGTCAACAAACGGACGGCTTGGACATATAAGCCAAGCATTCTATAATCCTTTTCATGGCAGAAAAAAAGAGGTTGATCGCCCCTTCGGTCCTTGCCGCGGATTTTACACGAATTGCGGACGCTTTAACGCTCGCCGAGACGGCCGGCGCCGATTGGATTCATCTTGATGTAATGGACGGCGTTTTCGTTCCCCCCATAACCTTCGGAGCCCAAATGGCCGCGGCCGTGAGAACGAAAACAAGCCTTGAGCTCGATGCGCATCTAATGACGGTGAATCCGTCGGCGCAGCTTGATTTTTTCGTCGATGCCGGAGTGGACCGATTCACGTTTCATGCGGAAGCTGAAATTCATTCCCATCGTCTGGTCGAAAGAGTAAAATCCCGGGGGCTCAAAGCGGGAATTTCCATCGTGCCCTCAACACCGATTGAAGCGATAATCGAGATTATGGGAATCGTCGATCAAATCCTGGTGATGACCGTAAACCCGGGGTACGGCGGTCAATCGCTTATCGATTCGACTTTGGACAAGATCCGCCGAATACGTGAAATCCGCGAAAAGAAAAATCTCGGATTCCTTATTGAAATGGACGGCGGATTCGGCCCGTCGACGGCCGCCCGGATTTGGGAAGCGGGCATTGATGCGGCCGTTATGGGTTCGGCTTTTTTCGGCGCCGACGATCCGAAAAAAGCCTTGGAATTATGCCGAAACGCCAAGCGGATTTCATGAGCCGGCTCAAGGGATTGCTTATCACGAGCCGATAACGAAAAAGAGGGGGAATTCCGTGCGTCGGATTATTCAAATGACCATCCTCTTGCTCCTGCCTCTTACCTGTGTTTCCGCTCAGGTAATTGTCGACGACGCCCTTCTGCGCCGCGGCTTGGAATCTTTACGAAGAGGTCAATACGTATCCGCGGCCGGAGATTTTGAGAATGTCCTTTCCAACGAATCTCTGCTTCCGTTTCATTCGGACGCTCTTTATTGGCTCGTTAAAGCCGATATAGCCTTAAAAGATTACGGCAAAGCGGCTGAAGAAGCCGACCGATTTCTAATTTTTTATGCCGGAGATGAAAGAGAAGGGGAAATCCTCTATCAGCGGGCCAGACTCCTCCATCTTGAAGGTGAGCCGGATAAAGCCATAGCGGCGCTAAACGGTTTTATGGCCTCGCATCCCGAATCTCCTTTCTTTTCTTCGGCGTTGTATTGGATCGGAGAATCTCTGATCGAACTGGGAAGGCTTGAAGAAGCCGATGCGATTTTCAGCGAACTTTTGGAGAATCATCCGACGAGCGTTAAAAGGGAAGCCGCCGAGTATCGAAAAAGCGAAATCGCACTCCTTTTTCGCGAAAAAGAACTTCTGGACCTCTTAAAGTGGAGCCATGAGGAATATCTGCGCGATGCGGAAGATTTTTATCGCCGTGAATCCGAATACAGGGATGCCCTTTTATCCTACAAACAGAGGATGGGAGATGGTACGCAGGAAGAAATCGCCGCGGCATATAAATCTCGTCTTCTCGACGCGAAAGAACGTCTTTTGGCCGTGCAGAAATATTATATCGACCGGCTGATGGAGCTCTCCGATGTCCGTTAGGAAAATCCTTTTCATCACCGCATGCGTCTGCGTTTCTTTTTCCGCGCATGCCGAAAACTCCGCCGGATACGGGCTTCTCGCCGATGCCGCGGCCGATGAGTCGTTTCCAAAGATTCATGCCGTCTCGGAGGGACACCCGCCCGCAGCGCTTTGGGATGAAGATCCTTCAAGTTCGGGCTGGATTTTCAGGATCGGCGGAGAATTCGTTTCTCCCTCGGACAGCGATTGGGTCAGAGAAGATCGCGGTACCGAATCGGGGCGAATCCTCTCGTATTCGAATAAAGTGTATTCGTTTGAACAAAGAGTCTTTATTTCGGCCGAAAAAACTCATGCTAAAGTCGTTATGAAGTTCTTTAACAACAGCACCGATGCGGTTGAGATTGTCCCGATGCTCCTGCTCGATACCGTTCTGGGAGAAACAACGGGCCTTCCTTTTCTGCTTTCCGGCGGAACATACCTTAAGGAGGAAACCCTTCTTGCAGGTTCCGATATTCCCGATTGGATTAAAACGGTCAGGGATTCGTCAACGCCGGTACTGACGATTTCCTTCGCCGACAAAATCTCCGATACGCCCGATTCCCTCATCGCGGCGAATTGGCTGAGGTTGAAGCAAAGCGGCATGTCGTTGAGGCCTCAACGCGGCCGGAATTTCGATTATCTTCCGTTCTCCGAAGCCGACAGCGCTCTTCTTATCGGATACGGTTCGAAAAAAATCAATTCCGGAGATTCCATGGAAATTACCGTCGTTTTCGGACTTGACGAAAACGTCCCGAGGCCGGAGGAATTCAACCGGGCGGTGAATGCGGCACTCGATGCCGGCCGCGAGAACACTCGGCTTAGGGAGTATGCCGTCAGACAGAGACTCAGAGAAATTGAATCGACGATTTCCGCCATTGATTCTCTGCTGGCCGATGAAGGAATGATAAACGCCGATAATGTAATCGATATAGAGAAGAAAACCGGACAACAAGAGAGGCTTCGCGCGGAGTATGAGAACCTATAACAGAGATCTCAAGCGCGCCAGAAGATGGCTTGCATCCGGGCGGAGTACCAAGGTTATCCGCTATTTGGAACCGAAAGTCCCTCTTTTTTTGGAAGACCCCGACTATTACGCCATTCTGGGCAGATCGTGTCTTGAAGCCGGTCTCTTGAAAGACGCCGATACCTATCTGAACAGGGGATTGCAGGCCGATCCGGTGAATGTGGAAATCAGGCTGACTCTGGCTGTTAATCATCTGAAAAGAAAAGATCCCGCCGCCGCCGTAAGAACTTGGCTTGAAGTCCTGGAAGATCATCGGGACGACAAGTATGCGAATCGGGGCTTAAAAACAATGAAGAGCATAACCAGCCAGGAAGCTCAGGATAAATTTATCGCCTCATTTTCACCGAGAAGGTTTCTCCCCGACATCAGGTCGCGCTGGCCTGCCGGGATTCTTACGGTTCTGATTATTCTGCTGCTTTTTTTGATGGGACTGTATTTTCTTGAGGAAATCGGTTCCGTTGTGTCTTCCTTGTCCGATCGGACGCATCGTTTGGGCAGCGAGCGGTTTATAGTCGATCAAAAAGGTCCGCTGACCACCGATTCCGCGAACATTCCCTATCCGATGAGCGATGGGGAAGTCACTCAAACGATGAAAAAGGCCATGAAGCATTTTCAGGCCTATGAAGATAATCAAGCCAGATTCGAATTGAATAAAATCATGAATTCAAACGCCTCCGCGGAAATCCGGGATCAGGCCGAAGGCTTAATCGAAAGCTTGCGGGAGCCTGAGATTGAGGGATTCGAGAATTCTTTCGATTATGCGGACGTGGAATCCTTACCGGCTCTTTATGAGGGCTGCTGGGTTCTGTGGCGGGGTATGACGGCCAATGTCCTCTATGATAACGATGCGATTCGATTCGACTTTCTTGTCGGATTTGATGAAGGCCGGATTCTCGAAGGACGTGTTCCCGTGGAAATTCCCTTTCTGACGGTGATGGAACCGCTTCCTTTGGAACTGCTTGCCAGGGTGGAAAATCGGGAAGACGGATTCCATCTTATCGCCAAGACGCTTCATTTTTTACGCTGAACATCCGTATAGGGAAATTTAAACGCATCTCTTGCGAACCGGAAGTGTTGGCGGGTATGATGGAGTCGAATTCTCAAGCGACAGCGCCTCGGCGGCAGTCAATACGTTAGAGAGGCAGACATGGCAAAAAAGATGGAAACGGTATCGGCTCCCGCTTCGGGAGAACGGGAAAAAGCGGTTGAAGCCGCAAGAATGCAGATAGAGAAGCAGTTTGGAAAAGGATCTCTCATGAAAATGGGAGAAAAGCGCCGAGTGAGGATTGAAACCATTCCTTCGGGGTCCATTCTGCTCGACGAAGCCTTAAGCGTGGGCGGGTATCCCAAAGGGCGCATCGTCGAAATATACGGTCCGGAATCCTCCGGAAAAACGACCTTGGCTCTTCATGCCATCGCGGAGGCTCAGAAGGCGGGCGGGATTGCGGCGTTCATCGACGCCGAGCATGCTCTGGATCCCATCTACGCCGGCAACCTCGGGGTTGATGTGGATAATCTCTGGCTCAGTCAGCCGGATACGGGCGAACAGGCCCTGGAAATCGCCGAATCCCTGGTGCGATCGGGCGGCATCGACATTATCGTGGTCGATTCGGTCGCCGCCTTAACGCCTCAGGCGGAAATTGATGGAGACATGGGCGATTCTCACGTCGGCCTGCAGGCCAGGCTGATGAGTCAGGCGCTTCGCAAGCTGACCGGAACCATCAGCAAATCCGGCTGCTGTCTTATTTTCATCAATCAGATTCGGATGAAAATCGGCGTTATGTTCGGAAATCCGGAAACCACGACCGGAGGGAACGCACTGAAATTCTATTCTTCGGTGCGTCTTGAGGTTCGGAGGATCGAAACCATCACCAAAGGGCAGGATAACGCCATCGGGAATCGCGTCAGGGTTAAGGTTGTTAAGAATAAAGTTGCGCCGCCGTTCCGGCGCGCGGAGCTTGAAATCATATTCGGCAAAGGCATTTCCATGAGCGGGAGTCTGCTCGACGCGGCCGTAACGCAGGATTATATTTCGAAAAGCGGCAGCTGGTATTCCCTGGGAGATCAGCGCATAGGGCAGGGCAGGGAGAACGCCAAACAGTACCTTGAGGATAATCCCGAAGTCGCGGCCGAACTGGATACCAAGCTTCGCGCGAAACTCTTTCCCGCCCTGGAGCCCGTTAAAGAATCGGCAACACCCGCAAAGCCGGAAGCGGCGGCGAAAAAACCCTCCGCGGCCGACGGCGGCGGAAACCTGTTTGAGAAACCGTGAGTATCGTTTGGCTTGGACTCGGTTCGAATATCGGTGATAGGAAAGCCCATATCGAATCGGCGCTTAAGGCTCTTGATTCTCTGCTTCGAGAATTGGTCAGGGCTCCGCTTTACGAAACATCGCCTCGTGATTTTGAGGATCAGGATGATTTCCTCAATACGGTTGTTCGCGGATTGTCCGATCTTCCGCCTTCGGAGTTCCTGGCCCGCATTCAGGAAATTGAGTACGATGGAGGACGGACAAGAGACGGTATTCCCAAGGGGCCGAGAACCATCGATATCGATATTCTCCTCTGGGACGATTCGATTATCGAAACGGGAACGGACGAGAGAAATCTCATCGTGCCTCATCAGGCCATGCACGAAAGGCTTTTCGTGCTGAAGCCTCTGCTTGATCTAAATCCGGCTCTCGTTGATCCGAGGGACGGCATTTCCTGGGCCGATAAGGCCTCGCGCCTGAACTCACAACAGGTTATGCTGTATAAAATATGAGTGATGAAAACGATCTGGAATCGGACGGACACGAGGCGGCGGGACCGAAATACCGTCTCGATCATTTTGAAGGACCTCTGGATCTCTTACTATTCCTGATACGTAAAAACGAAGTCAGTATTTACGATATTCCCGTTGCTGAAATCACGGAGCAGTTTCTCGAATACCTCCGGTATTCTTCACCCATAGATTTGGACGGCGTTTCCGAATTTTATCTGATGGCCTCGACCTTGCTGTACATCAAATCGAAGATGCTGCTGCCCATCGAAGTCGATATGGACGATGAACTCGAAGATCCGCGGCAGGAATTGGTCCAGCGGCTCATTGAATACGAACGGTTCCGCAAACTCACCGATCTTATGGCCGAAAGAGAAGCCGAAGCCGACTGGATTGTGGAACGAAAAAGAACTCAAGCCGTTCTTCCTTTTCCCGACGAGGATGATCTTTGGGAACGCGTTGATACTTGGGATCTTTTGAAGAGTTTCGGAAAGGTCATGAAAGAACTCGGAGGCGAGAAAGTCATCAGCCTCTGGGAAGAAGTCTCCATAAATGAGAAAATTGCGCTTATTCACGAATATCTTGAAGACAGAAGAGAATTCAACTTCGACGATTTGCTGGTGAATCCCGGATCGCTGATGGAGGTGGTCAGTGCTTTTCTCGCGGTTTTGGAGACCGTAAAGGCCGGCATAATCGATGTTTGGCAGAACAGACTTTTTGGTGATATACGGATTACATCTTCTTCCAGGCGGAAGAATGAAGACGCCGAATCGGCCTAGCGGGCCGTTGTAAGGAACAAAGAAGGAGCGGAAATGGATTTTGTCGAAGAGGCGGCCATTATTGAAGCGGTCCTGCTACTGGAAGTGGAACCGATAGAGGAAGCCTTTATCGCGCGAATTACCGGACTTGATAAAACGGTTGTTGAACGCTCATTGGCGGTATTGGCCGAAAGGTATGCGGCTGACGAGTTCGGCATAGAGCCGGTTCGGATCGCCGGAGGATGGTCGTTTGCTCCCAAGGAACGTCTGTGGACGGTTCTCAAACAGCGCTACGGCAGACACAGGGACGATCGGCTTTCGCGGGCCGCATTGGAAACTCTCTCGATAATCGCGTATTCTCAGCCTCTTACCAGGGTTGAAATTGAAAATATCCGCGGCGTCGGCGCGGACGGCATGATCCGGGCGCTGAAAGAAAAGGATCTGATTAAGGAAGTGGGGCGTAAAGATACTCCGGGGAAACCCGTTCTTTACGGAACAACAAAGGAGTTTCTGAAGATTTTCAGGCTGGAAAGTATCGCCGAACTTCCGAAACTCGATGAACTCGATGAAAACAAATTTGCAGTCGATGGAAAAGAATGAAGCGGAAGCCGTAAGGCTCCAGGTGAGATTGGCCCGAGCCGGATTGGCCTCGCGTCGGAAATGTGAAGAATTTATCGCCGAAGGACGTGTTACGGTTAATGGAAAAACCGTGATTAAGCCGGGTACGAAGGTAACGGATGAAGATGAAGTCCTTTTCGACGGCCGTCCGGTCAGAGATGAAAAAAGAAAAGTGTATATCGCTCTTCATAAACCGGCCGGATTTCTCTGTTCCGATTCGGATCCGGACGGGCGTCCTTTGGCCAAGAGTCTTTTAAATGTCGTCGTCAATGAAAGGATCTTTCATGTCGGACGGCTTGACTACATGACCAGCGGCCTTATTTTTTATACGAACGACGGCGAGTTTTCCCGCGCGCTGACGCATCCGTCGAAAAAAATTGAAAAAGAATACATCGTTACGACGAAAAACGAGATTCCCGAAACTCTGATTAATCGATTCCTGGAGGGAATCGTCGTCGATGGTATACGTTACAAAGCTTCGGAAGCGGAACTTACCGGCCCCAGAACCGCCAGGATTGTTCTTACGGAAGGAAAAAACAGAGAATTGCGCCGTGTTTTTCTTTCGGCGTCCGCGCGAATCAAAAAAGTGCATAGGGTAAGAATCGGACCGATACGGCTTAAAGGAATTGCCCCCGGCAGATTCAGATATTTAAAGGACAAAGAAGTTAAAGCCCTCATGGAATACGCCGTTCGGGGAGGTCGCCATGGTCGTCGCCATTGATGGTCCGGCCGGTGTGGGAAAAAGTTCCCTCGCTTCCAGGATTGCCGAGGGATTCGGTTTCTTCAACCTCAATTCCGGTTCGTTTTATCGGGCCATGGCGGTAAGAGCGCTTGATGCAGGTGTCGATATCAGCGATGAGAATGCCGTTGCGAAAATGGCCGATTCGGCGAAGTTCGATATTATTAAGGGCCGTCTTTATATGGATGGAAACGATATGGAGAACCGCCTTCGAACGGACGAAGTGGACCATTGGTCTTCGGTTGTCTCCACGATCGTTCCCCTCCGGCATGCGGTGAACCGTCATTTGAGAACGCTTGCTAAAAGTATGGACCTTGTGGCCGAAGGAAGAGACATGACAACCGTTGTTTTTCCGGACGCCGAAGTGAAGATCTATCTTGATGCCGATCCTTCGGTGCGCGCGAAGCGGCGTTTTGAACAGGGAACCAGCGGCCGGAGCCTGGAGGAATTGGAGCGTTCCATACGAATCCGGGACGAACGGGATAAGAATAAGAAGGAAGGATCTTTGGTGATTGCCGAGGGAGCTCTTGTAATTGATACCTCCGCCTTGACCTTAGATCAGGTTTATGAGAAAGTGACCGGGTTGATTAATACCTACCTATAAAACCTTTTTCCAGGAGAAAACATGCCCGAATCGGATGCCTTCGCTCAGGAGAGCAATCAAAATCAACTTCAGGAATTGTACCTGAAGGCCCTCGATGAAATAGAGGAAGGTGGAATTATCGAGGGAGAAGTTATTCAAGTCGATAGTGAATATGTCTATCTCGATCTTGGTCTCAAATCGGACGGCAAAGTGCCCATTGACGAATTCAAGGTAATTCCCTCGGTTGGGGATACCATTGAAACGGTTCTTGTAAAACGGGAAGGCCGTCACGGCGAAGTCGTTATCTCCAAGAAAAAAGCGGATATGAAAGTGTTTTGGAAAACACTGCGAGATGCCTTTGAAGCCAAAGAACCCGTTAACGGAACCGTTGTTAAAGCGGTGAAGGGCGGATTCGAAGTGGATCTCGGCTACGATGTCAAAGCTTTTTGTCCCATCAGCAAGATGGATGTTCAGAGAATCGAGGAACCGGAAGAATATATCGGTCTTGAGTCGCCGTTTATGATTGATCGGCTGTACAGCGAAAAGAAGGTGAACATCGTTCTCACCCGCCGCCAATGGCTCGAACAGCGAACGGAAGATAATAGAAACAAATTCTTTGAAACGGTGGCAATCGGAGATGAGGTTGAAGGAACCGTAAAGAGTTTCACTTCTTTCGGCGCGTTCATCGACCTTGGAGGTTTTGATGGCTTGCTGCATATCAATGATATGAGCTGGGGCCATGTAACACGTCCTAAAGATTACGTTAAGAAAAATGAGAAGATAAAACTCAAGGTGATCCGTCTGGATCCTCAAGAGAAAAAAATAAATCTTTCGCTGAAGCATTTTCTGGCCGATCCGTGGTCCACATTCGAGGCCAAGTACCATGTTGATCAGGTTATCAAAGGCCGCGTAACCAAGCTTACCGATTTCGGCGCCTTTATCGAAATTGAAGAAGGAATCGAAGGACTTGCGCATATATCCGAACTTTCGTGGGTTAAGCGAATCAAGCATCCCAGAGAGCTCTTTAACATCGGTGACGAATGCGAGGCAATGATCCTTGGTTACGATATCCCTCAGGGACGGATTTCATTGGGCCTGAAGCAGGTTCTGCCCAATCCTTGGGATGAAATCGAGACGAAGTTCCCCGTCGGCACTCAAGGCGAGTGGCTGGTTAAGAAAATCACCAATGCGGGTGCTTTTGTCGAACTTGAAGAAGGCATTGACGCCTTTCTCCACGCCGACGATCTTTCCTGGACCAAGAAAGTCAGGAATGTCGGAAGTGTTCTTACCGAGGGTGAAAAAGTCAAAGCCGTCATCATCAGCGTTAACCCCGAGGAACGGCGGATTCGTCTGGGCGTAAAACAGCTTGAAAACGATCCGTGGGCTTCCTTCCATGATAAGCACCCGCGCGGCTCCATCGTTGAAGGTGAAATTACCGGTAAAACCGATTTTGGAATCTTCGTGAAAGTCGAAGGCGATATCGAAGGTCTTATCCATAAGAATAATTTGACCGAAAACCGCGACGAGGATGCCGAAGCCAAGCTGGCTTCCCTGAATATCGGCGACAAAATCAAAGCGTCGGTAACCGAAGTCAATACCGGCAAGCAGAAACTCTCTTTGTCCGTCCGTGAGATGAAGTACCGCGAAGAGCGGGCTGAAATATCGAAGTATATGGACAGCGACGAGGAATCCGGAGATTCCTACACCTTGGCGGATATGCTTAAGGATAAAGGGGACTGAACTACCGCGGTAGAGCGCCGTTGAAGCGGCGTAATACCGCGTGAAGTCGTGGGGTACTCATCATGCCTAAGGCAAGCGACGATGTCCGTAGACTGGAAACCCTCATTGAAATCAATGCCCTTATCAATTCCCAATACAAGGATGTAAGGGTATTGCTTTCAAGGATTATGGAATCGGCGGAACGGCTTATAGGTTCGGATGCGTCTTCACTCCTTTTGGTTGATACCGGTACGGGTCGGCTGTTTTTTGAAATTGCTCTTGGCGACAAAGGCGAAGACGTAAAAAAATACATCCTTCAAAAAGGCGAAGGGATAGCCGGCTGGGTTGCGCAAAACGACCGGTCCCTTGTTGTCAACGAACCTGAAAATGACCCGCGTCATTTTTCCGTAATATCCGAGGATACCGGATATAAGACAAAAAATCTTATTGCCGTACCCATGCGCGCGAAAGAAGAAGTCATCGGAGTTCTTGAAGTCATCAATAAATCCAACGGTGAGAATTTTGATGATGATGATCTTTGGCTTCTTGAAGTTCTGGCGGATCAGGCGTCAATCGCCGTTCAGAACGCACGGGAATACGGGCGTGTGAGCAACGAACTGGATTCATTGCGGCATGAAATGGCGGTCGGGGTGAATCCCGGAGAAAAGCCGATTATATGGAAGAGTCCCATCACCGGAAAAGTTGTCGCAGCGGCCGATAAAATTGCGGCCGCCGATTCACCGGTGCTTATTCTTGGGGAAAGCGGCACGGGAAAAGAGCTTCTTGCCGAACGGATTCATGCGTTCTCCAAAAGATCGGCCGAGCCCATGGTTAAGGTCAACTGCGCGGCAATCCCGAACGAATTATTGGAATCGGAACTCTTCGGCTATGAGAAAGGCGCATTTACCGATGCGGTTAGAGACCGGCAGGGATTTTTTGAACGGGCCGACGGAGGAACGCTGTTTCTTGATGAGATAGGAGATCTTCCTTACGCGGCCCAAGGGAAACTTTTACGTGTTCTCCAGGACGGACGATTCCAAAGAGTCGGCGGAGAGAGCGACCTAAAGGTCAATGTCAGGGTTATCGCAGCAACGAATAAAAACCTTGCTTCGGAAGTCGCCGCCGGAACTTTCCGGCAGGATCTGTATTACCGCCTGGCCGTTTTCCCTCTGGAAATGCCGCCATTGCGTGAAAGGCCGGAAGACATTGAGGCTCTTTCGCGTCATTTTTTAGCATCGTTCCAGAAATCAAATCTTAACGCGCCGAGAAATTTCAGTCTTGAAGCCATTGAGGTCTTGCTGTCTTACAGATGGCCGGGTAATGTCAGAGAGCTTCAGAATGCCGTGGAACGTTCCGTTATAATCGGCCGGGGAAAAGAAACCATTACGCCGGCCGATTTGGGACTGCCCGGACGGATTAAAAAAGACGATGATTACCGGGGGAAAACGCTTAAGGAATCCATCAACCTTTTTAAGAAGAATTTCGTCAGAGAGGTTCTGAACGCCAACGGAGGAAATCAGACTCTTTCCGCGGAAGCTCTCGGTATACAGCGGACATACTTGTCCAGAATGATTAAAGAACTGAACATCGCCGGGGATACGGAATAATCCGTCCGCGTCGATTTCCGAGGAGATGCATTAAATGAAGTACCAGGAAGAAGAACTTACCTTAAAAGAACGCGTCAATTCTTCCCTTTCCCGACATTGGAAATTCGCCGTTTTAATCCTGTCGCTTGTCGTTGTTGCCATGGCCGCCATCCTTGTTGTTGATAAGGTCGACAGTAACCGTAAAGCCGATGCCGCCGTTCTTGCGGAAGATATTCAGGACGCATACGTTGAATGGATACGTTCGGCCGAGGGCGAACGGGATGAGCAAGCCCTTGATAAGCTTATTTCGCAAGCTCTCGATGAATACCCGAAGACCTTTGCGGCTCAAAGAGCCTATTTTACGCGCGGATTGATGGCCCTGGAAAACGAGGAATGGACTAAAGCCGCCGAGGCTTTTGAAACTCTCAGCTTAAAATGGAAAGAGAGTTATTTAACGCCGGTCAGTCTGTTTAATGCGGGAACGGCCAGAGAAGAAGCCGGCGAAATCGATAAAGCGAAAGAACTTTGGATGAGACTTGTCGATGATTATTCCGGTCTTTCTCCCGACGCGCCGGAAACTTTGTTCAACCTCGGCCGAATATCGGAGTCCAGCGGTGATAACGAAGCGGCTGTCGGATTCTATAAAGACATCGCTTCCCAGTATCCCGAGAGTCGGTGGACGGACCTCGCCAAAAGCCGTATTCTGGTTATTGAAGGTTAAGAGCCATTCCCTTATATAAAGGGATACGCAATCAACCAATGCCGGACTGAAGAAAATCGGCGGGAAGTAAAATCTTTCCGCCGAATGAATAATTCCGGACGGGGGTATTCCCTTGGCATCGAACACGCGTTTTTCACGGTCATTCTTTTCTCCCAAGGTATTCGGACTTTTTCTGGGTCTTCTCATTGCCGGACTTTTCATCTTTATCGGGACTTTTACGGATGTTTTCGACAATCTCGAAACCCAGGTTATGGATCTCCATTTTAATCTGAAGCAAAGTCTTGTCCGGGAAAGTACTCAGGAAAATGTCGTCAAAGAGAAAAGAATCCATAAGATTTCAAACGATATCGTTCTTATCGGTATCGACAATAAGACGCTCGACGCTTTTGGAAGATGGCCTTTCCCCAGATCGTATCACGCCGATTTACTGAATTCTTTTACCAGAATCCAAGATCAAAACGAAAGAGAATCGGCCGTACTTTTGGATATTCTTTTTAACGATGTTGCCGACAGGGTGTTTGAGGATGTTGTTCTTATCGACGCCATGAAAGCCAACGGCCGGGTTGCTCTTCAATCACAGCTTCAAAGCCTTCCCATGGCTTCCTCGCTGACGGACGAACTGAATTCCCGCCTAAAAGTGTTATTGGATAATCTCGGAGAGATTACGGATATCAATGGAGATTTGTCGAAAGTCAGACCGTATTACGGTATAGAATCTCCGCTGAAGCCCTATGGGCGCGCCATAGCCTCTTATGGTCATGCCTCCTATCACGAAGACACGGATAAGGTTTTCAGGCGTCAGCAGATGGTATCGCGCTACAGTGAAAAAATCGGTGAGTTTCCTCTCGATGAAATCGATATATATACGGATTTCAAAATTGACGGAAGAGGACATCTGGGATGGCTGAATGAAAACGGTATTATCGAATCCGTTGAGCTCCCGCTGACCGATGAAACCCTGGCCGGCCTTCGAAAAGAAGTTCATAAAAACGGCTTGCCCCGTATCGGCGATGACGGCTCCCGAAAATGGTATGTTTTCACCTATAAAGATCATTATATTCCGGCGATATCATTAACGCTGGCTCTCCGCTATTTGAATAAAAGCCTTGATGACATCGAAGTTGTTTACGGATCTCATATTCTGATACCGTCGCCCATGAAATGGGATTCCGAGAGCGGTTCGTGGATTCCTTATGAAATCGGCGGAGCAAGAAACACAAAGCGATTGCTTCATGAAATCCGAATCCCAATTGATGAAAACGGGAATATGCTGATCAATTTCATGGGAAGACGCAGCTCCGCAGAGCCGGGCGGGATTCAGACCTATCCGGTCCGATCCTATAAAACCTTTGCCTCGAGCGTCCGCGGCTCCGATCCGGAAACCTGGCCGAAAACCAAAGCGCTCGGAGGAAAGGTCCTCATGGTCGGCGCTTTCACGCTGGGGATGGCCGATGATGAAAAACCCACGCCGTTGGGACTTATGTTCGGCGTGGAAATCCATGCCAATGCGCTGAATACCATTATCATGGACAACTTCATCCGAACTCTTCCGGACTGGGTGAACACACTGATTTTGCTGGGCTTGGTTCTGATCTTCGCGTTTATTACATCAAGGATGAAGAGGATAGGGTGGTCGGTAGCCGTAATTCTGTTCTTTATCGCGGCTTCGTTTATGACGGTTACGCTGCTGTTTGAATATCAAAGTCTGCTGATTGACTGGGGAACTCCCATTATCGCCATCCTTGTTACCTTTATAGCGGTGGTGATTTATCGTGTTTTGACCGCCGAAAGGGACCGCCGACAGATTAAGAATGTATTCGGACAGTTCATATCTCCGTCAATCGTCGACGAACTCTCCGAGCATCCTCCCGAACTCGGCGGAGAAGATGTTGAGGTAACCGTTTTTTTCTCGGACATCAGGGGGTTCTCGCAGATTTCAGAAAGGCTGAGTGCCCAGGAGCTCGTAAAGCTTTTAAACGATTATCTTACCGATATGACGGACAATCTTGTTAATGATTATAGCGGCACATTGGATAAATATATCGGAGATGCCATTATGGCTTTCTGGGGGGCCCCGAAGCCGCAGGACGATCATGCGGTTCGGGCCTGTAAGTGCGCCTTGATGCAAATTCGTCTTCTGGAAAAGCTGAATAACCGCTTAAAGGAAGAAGGCGGGAGTGCCGCGCAAACATTGGATATCGGCATCGGATTGAATTCGGGCGTATGCATGGTCGGCTACATGGGAAGTGAAGGCCGCAAGAATTATACCGCCATGGGTGATGTCGTGAACCTTGCCAGCCGCTTGGAAGGCGTGAATAAAACGTATTTAACGAGGATTATACTCAGCGAGGATACCCGGGAGAAAATCCGGCACGAACCTTTTATTTTACGTGAACTGGATGAAATCCGCGTTAAAGGACGTTTAAGGCCGGTCACCATTTATGAATTGATTGATTATGATGGTGATTTAACCGCCGGAATCTCTCATGATACCAATCCCGGCAGGAGTTAACTGAGGTTGATTTATTGAATCGGATGATTCCGAAACCCCATATATGGGGTTTGTATCTTCTCTTATGCCTTTTGATTATTTTTTCTCTCATCGGATGCGGACTGCCCGATTATGTGGCGCTTGAGGCGCCTGATGCCTATAGCGGAACTCTTCCTTCCACGGTGGTGGCGTTCACCGAGCCGTCCGATTCGAACATTGTCGGATACGCTCTTTTTTATAAAATTTATGCCGGTTCGGATGATTTTGATGACGAAGACGATCCTGATTGGTTTGACGAAACCTCCAGTTATTATTCCGGAGATACCGAAATCTCTACCGGGGATACGGTTCCGAATAAACGAGGTTTTTTCAAAGTCGGAGAACGCGGTGACGATTCGGATACGATGTGGACGAGTTATCTGATACCGGCTCAGGGTGCTGGAACAACGATTTATATTGATTTTGACATTTCAGAGACAGGGACTACTTATAGTCGGTTAAGAGATCCGCCGGTTGTTGGTGTTGGTTGGGATGGTACGCACCCAACCGCGACAATAATGGAACTTGCCAGGGGATTTAGGGACCCGACAAGCAGCAGTGATACGCTGTTGGAATTCGTCGCCGATTGGGATTTCGATGATGGAAGTCCCGATGATGATTATAATGACGGGGATCTGCGGCGCGGATATTCCAAGATGAAATATCAGCCGGGAACGACACTATCAGATGTTGAAGCTTGTGGAACTGCGCTATACGATTCACCATCAGCTGATGATATTTATATAGGATTCGTTGTGTATTCCTTCGGCAGAGATCCCAGCATTTTGACGGCCTTGGAAAGTAAACCTGTTTATCTCGGACGAATCCTTTATAGCCCTGTAGATGATGCCGACAGAGTAACCACCAGATAAACACATTGTTCGATAAGCGTTCTCATGATATAAAGAATTCTTAAGGGAATGGGATAAAAAATGTTCCTTTTTTTTGTCCTTAATTGCCGAAAATAGGAAGCACCATGAGAGAAGCCGTACTGATTTTTGTGTATATTGTTTTTGCCTTTATTCCTGTAATTTTGATTAAATGGCGTCATCCGGAAACATCACACAGATTTTTTTGGATGACTTGGTTTGTCGGTTTAACCGGTGCTTTCTTCGGCGGTGCTCTTGGGATTGTTCTTATTGCCAAAACACATTTGGAATTCCGGTTTGTCGTGATGGTTTTACCGGCTTTTATCGGATCCTGCCTGTTATGTTATCTTTTTCAGGTGCTCAGGCGAATCCCGGGGAATTGGTAGACAGTATTAATTGGTCGGCCGGCCCGTTCGCAAGCAAAACGGTTCATGCAGGCCCAAGCGGAAAAATATTAAATACGCACCCTACTTCTGATAATATATATTCTGTCTACCTGTAAAATACTGCAATTTTTACCTCTTGAAGATCGATTATGTGATTTGAGGCCTTCCGTTCCGTTTTCCGCTCATTGAACCCTTAAGGTCATCTCGATAGCATATGGAAAGAATGAGCAAACAAACACAACATACGAGCGCGGAACTCTTTACGGAGTTTCTTGATATCTTGGCACTCTTACGGAGTCCGGACGGATGTCCTTGGGACAGAGAACAGACAACAATTTCCATGCGCGGATGTCTGCTGGAAGAAACCTATGAAGCAATTGAAGCCATAGATGAAGAAGATGATGAGCATCTTCGAGAAGAACTCGGCGATGTTTTTCTTATTATATGCATGCTTGCGAGAATCGAGGAAGAAAACAATTCGTTTACGATCGCCGATGTTATTCAGGAAATTACCGCCAAGCTGATACGGCGCCATCCGCATGTTTTCGGCGATGAGAAAGTGAAAGACGCGGATGAAGTTCTTGAAAACTGGGAGCGGATAAAAGTTGATATTGAAGGCCGGAAGAAGTCCGAATCGGTCCTTGATGGTGTTCCCCGCAGCTTTCCCCCGCTGGAACGGTCCTGGAAACTTCAAAAAAAGGCCGCTAAGAACGGTTTTGATTGGAAAAATGCCGAAGGCCCAAAACAAAAAATATTCGAAGAGTTGAAGGAAATTGACGAGGCCTTAAGAAACTCTGAAAAAACGAAACTGGAAGAGGAAGTCGGCGATCTTTTATTCTCCGTAGTCAATTATGCCAGGCATCTCGGCGTGGAACCCTCCCTTGCGCTTGCGCGTACAAACGTGAAATTTGAGAAACGATTTCGGGATGTTGAAGAAAACATGCTGCTGGACGGGGTTGAAATGAAGAAAGAAAATCTTGAAATCATGGACCGGTATTGGGAAAAAGCAAAACTCGGATAATAAGATTGCCACCCTTCAGTCTGTCGTTTTTTTTCGAATAATCAGCGATTCCGATATCTGCGGTAATGGATGGACAGGAGTATCCCAACGGACATTAACGCCATCCATAAAGACGAACCACCGTATGAGAGGAAAAAGAGCGGAATCCCGGTAATCGGCATAACTCCAATCGCCATGCCGATGTTTTGAATTACATGGAACCCAATCATTGCGGCGATGCCGACGGCTATATAGGTGCCGAAGCGGTCTTGGGCGGTATAGGCAATATAGAGTGATCTAAAAATGATTATTGAGAAAAGACCGAAAACTATCAGGCTTCCGAGAAATCCCGTTTCTTCGGCGAGAATGGAAAAAATGAAATCCGTACTCTGTTCCGGCAGATAACGGTAATGTGACTGCGTTCCCTGAAGGAACCCTTTCCCGAGAACTCCGCCGGAGCCCACGGCCGTTACCGATTGGATGATATGCCAGCCGGCTCCTCTTGGGTCTATTTGAGGATCCAGAAAAATAACAAGACGCATCATCTGGTACCCTTTCAGCAAACGGGTCGCCCCCGCGATTCCGATATAGGAAACCGAAGCGGTACCGAAAATGTAAAGAAGAGCCAAGTAAATCTTTTTTTTGAAGAGGAGCCATCCTCCACCCGCAAGCAGGCATAATCCGAATAAAGACGGAATTGAGATTCTTACGAGTGATTTTTCGGTAAAGAGCAGGAAGAATCCCGCGGGGGTTACGGCGATATATTCACTCCAGGCATATCCGAGCACGCCTACAACGACTAATGTTCCCACCGCGATCGGGAATAATAGGATGCGCCAGTCAATCCCCGCGGCAAAAGCCATAGCCATGAGAATGGGAATAAACACAAAAGCCGTTCCTAAATCAGGCTGAATAAGAATCAAAAGGATCGGCAGGGCCGTTATTCCGGCGGCAACAAGCCATATTTGAAGAGTATCCTGTCCCCTTCCCCGCTCGTCGAACCACCAGGCGAGCAGAAGAATCAGAGAAAGTTTGGCGAATTCAGACGGCTGAATACCGATTCGGCCGAAACCAAGCCAAGCCTTGGCGCCCCTGATATATTTTCCAATAACCAGAACCAGAACCAAAAGAGCAAGCGTGCCCAGGTAGATCGCTATGGACCAGTTTTTCCATCGCCCGTAGTCGATGAACGCAAAAGCAGTCATTAAACCAAGCCCGCCCGCCGACCAGATGATTTGGCGAATCCATTCTTCGGAAACCTGAATCCCTTCCGAGGTCATTCCGCTGGAATAGATAAAGGCAATCCCCAAGGCTATAAGTCCGAGAACACACAGAATAAGAACAATATCCAAGCGGAGGAAGGTCGTCGGTGAATCATTCCTTTTCATTCATCAACCTCATCGGGCTCGGGAATATAGGGCTCGCCGGGTTTCGGCAGATCTTTATCATCCCAGCTCCACCATACCCTGCGCCGGCGCCACTCTTCGATGACCTCTTCGTAAGTCTTATGGCCGAAGATGCCTTCAAAGACGATATCGGTGGCCTTGGGCGCCCACCAATCATAGGAATCCGATGCTTCAATCATGGTGACAACAACAACTTGTTCATCCGGATTATCCGTTTTATAGGGACCGAACGCAACGAACCAATCATGCCACCGGTCGTCAAAGCCGATTTCGCCCGTTCCGGTTTTTCCGGCTACCTCAACCGATTTGGTATAAACGGCCCATTCGCCTGTTCCCTCGGTAATGACTCCTCGCATGGCTTCTCTGATGAAATCGTAATCTTCAGGTTCAAGCAAATCGATGACGCGAAGAACCTCGGGTTCGGTTTTTTCGACAACCACGTTCATTCCCGGTCTTCTGACTTCTTTTAAGAGTCGCGGCTTGTAAATGATTCCTCCGTTCACAATCGCCGCAACGGCATTGGCCATTTGAATGGGCGTTACCGCTAAAAATCCTTGTCCGATACAGGAATTGAGCGTGTCGCCGGGAGTCCAGGGAGTATGGTAGAGTTCTTCTTTCCAGCTTTTCGTGGGAACGATGCCTTCAACTTCTCCGTCAAGCTCGATGCCCGTTAAAGAACCCAGACCGAAGGATTTTGCATATTTGGATATGGCGTCAATGCCCAGATATTCCACGCCTACCGTTCCAAAGTAAATGTTGCACGATTGTTCTAAGGCTTTTTTGAGATTCACGGGACCGTGGCCGCTATGCTTCCAGCACCAGAACTGCCTGTTTCCTAAGGTCATCACTCCTCGGCAATCAACGGTCATTTCCGGATCAACGGCCTGTTCGCCCAAAAGAGCCGCACTCATAATAATCTTGAATGTCGACGCGGGAGCGTAGGAAGACTGTACCGCCCTGTTGAGAAAAGGAAAATCCGGATTGAGGCTTAAGGTATTAAAATTCCCCGTTCCCGGCTGATTAAAGCGGTTCGGGTCAAAGGAGGGATACGACACCATGGCCAGGATCTCTCCCGTGGAAGGCTTCAGGACAACCAGAGCTCCTTTTCGCGGACCAAGCGCTTTTTCCGCCAATTCCTGGATATGCCGATCGATTGTAAGAACAACATCCAGCCCGTTTTCAGGAGGGATGATTTCCACATCATCTCCCTGATGACG
Organism: Spirochaetia bacterium; assembly: GCA_963666985.2. Lineage (GTDB taxonomy): Bacteria > Spirochaetota > Spirochaetia > DSM-2461 > DSM-2461 > UBA2779. The sequence continues at coordinate 902,101 of CAXXIA010000001.1, forward strand.
TCCCTTGACATCAACGGTTCTGTATAAAACGCCATCCTTCCCTCTGAGAATGCCGTCAAAAGCTTTTTCAATTCCGCTTTTGCCGAGACTGGCCGTATTCGCGTAACCCCGGTTGTAAAGGATTTGAAGTTCTTCAACGGTAATATTTCCGACATAGCCGAGGACATGGGATATGGAACCGACGTTGTTGTACCAGCGGTAGGGTTTGCCGGTCCATTCGACTCCCGGATAGCGTTCCACCGACTCCGCGATGGAAACAACGGTTTTATAGGGCACTCCGTCCGCGACTTCGACGGGTTTCCAGGAGTTATGCCAATTCCCCGGGATTTTTACACGGATTTCGGATGCATCCATGCCCAGAACCGACGCCAGCCTTCGAGATACTTCGTCCGGATTGGAAGGCGGGATTTCCGCGGGAATAATTCGGATGGCATAGGAGTCCAGATTGATGGCCAGCGGATTATCGGCATTGCGATCCCAAATCATTCCCCGCTGAGCTAAAAGAGGTTCGGATCGGCGGGAAACGGCTTCCGCCCTTCCCTCCCAAATGAGATTTTCCACGACCTGCAGATTAAACAGATAAAGTGTAAAACCAAGGAATACGCCGAGAATGATACCGCCGAGGATGATTAACCTGATCCGTATTCCCCTATTGCTCGGATCTTCAGTTTGACTCATTGAAAACCGCTCCGGCGACCTTCGGTTATCCTTGCGATAAATAACACCGTAAAGAAGATCAGCGGAGCAAGGACGGCATTAAAGAGAATCTCCCAAACGGTGGCGAAGGATAGATACCGTACGGCTCCGGAATTCAGTCCGAACACCAGAGCCAGCAGCAGAGATCCTCCGTATTTCAGAATCGTCGCGACAACGGCGGCGAGGATTGGAAGGAAAAAAGGGCCCGGTGAAATATTGTCTTGAAGACGGCCGAATAAATATCCGATCAGCGTATAAGTAAATGCATGGAAGCCGAGCGGCGCCAACCCCATGGCGTCCAGGCAAATGCCGATAAAAAAACCCGCGATTTCACCTGTCATGGAGCCGTAGCGCCATGCTGAGGCAATAAGGATGAGAAGAGAAAGATCGGGAATCGCCGAGATAGGGATGATTTTCGATATAAGCGTGGATTGGAGAATGGCGAAGAGAATCCCCGCCAATGCGGTTGCGGCCGTATTCGCAATCATCATTTTTCCTCCAGGAGGAAAACGTATTCGGTTTTTTTAACGTCAATTATGGGAGTGAGAATCAGTTCCAGAGTCGCGGAATATTCGCGCGAATGGATTTCCCGTATCCTTCCTATAAAGAGTCCCGGCGGATAGAGCGAATTCATTCCGGAGGTAACGATCAGATCGTTTACGCAGACAACATCCTGGGCCGTCTTGCGGACGTATTTCATCAGAAGTTCGCCCTCGTCGTTCCCCCGTCCTTCAACCAATCCTTCATAACGGGTTTTATCCAGCCTGGCCGCGACATAATGATCCGGGTCTACCAGCGGACGGACTTGCGAAGAAGAGGTTCCGACGGTCTCCACTTTTCCAAGGAGTCCGAAGAAACCGTCTTGAAACGCCGTTACGACCATGCCGATTCGAACGCCGTCGCGTGTACCTTTGTCTATGGTAACGGAAGCAAAAAGATTTGAAGGATCTCCCGCAATAACCCTGGCGGGAATATGATCGTATTCCAAAGAAGCGGAGTACCCGAGCTGGCGCTTCAGATTTTCGTTTTCTCTCCGCAGTTCAACAACCTCGCGCTCAAGGCCCTGGTAATCACCAAGCCGCTCAAGAACGGATTCATACTGGCTTCTCATTTCGCGAAGGCGTCTGAGGGAGCCGAAACCGTTTTTGATGTGTTCTGTCGTTTGGCCGAACATACGCTGAACGGAGACTACGAACCGCGGCCCCCATTCTTTTCCGGAACGGTCTTGAAAGGCGCCGGAAAAGATAATGAGCAGTATGGAGATAATGAGAAGGACCGCCAGGATTGCTTCGGGACGGACGCCTTGGTCGTCTCTCTCCCTCATTGATTCCTTAGCCGCTCAAGGCGTCATAAAGCGCCCTGTTGTCGTTGTGTCCTTTCGCGAAATCGAAATACAGCCCGGCGCCGATCGCCACGCAAAGAAGAGGATCCTCGGCGAGAATAACAGGAACACCCGTCTCCTTGGAAAGGAGCTTGGGCAGTCCCTTGAGCATGGATCCGCCGCCGGTCATGACAATTCCTCTCTCGACGATATCCGCCGCAAGTTCGGGAGGTGTTTGCCCCAGGGTACGCTTCACTTCTTCTATAACCGCGTTAATCGGTTCCTGAAGGGCTTCACGAACTTCAACGGAGTCTATTTCCAAACGTCTGGGCAGACCGGTTATGGCATCGGTTCCTTTTATTTCCATCTTGTCGATGGTTTTTTCCGGACTGGCGTTGCCGATTTTCATTTTCAGCTGTTCGGCCGTCTGCTCGCCGATTATCAGGTTGTGAACCGTTCTGACGTGTTTGATGATGGCCTGATCAAAAGCATCCCCGCCAAGTCTGATGGCGTTGGTAACCACCATGCCGCCGAGTGAGATAACTGAAATTTCGGTTGTGCCGCCGCCGATATCCACCACCATGTGTCCGGCGGGTTCAAATATCGGAATCTCGGCGCCAATGGCCGCAGCCAATGATTCTTCGATTATTTTTACCTCGCGGGCGCCCGCTTTATAGGCGGCCTCTTCAACGGCGCGGCGCTCCACTTCCGTAATGCAGGAGGGAACACCCATAACCATGCGGGGTTTGATGATCCATCGTTTGCTCAGAACTTTACTGATGAAATAACGGATCATTTTTTCAGTCGTTTCCAAATCGGCGATAACACCGTCGCGCAAAGGCCTGATGGCAATTATGTCACCGGGAGTTTTCCAAAGCATTCTTTTGGCGTCTTGTCCTACAGCCACGACCTTCTTGGTTCCGCGTTCCACGGCAACGACCGACGGCTCGCTGCTGACGACACCGCGTCCGCGAACGTAAATAAGCGTGTTGCAGGTTCCGAGGTCGATCCCAATATCAGCTGTTAGGCCACCGAAAAGCTTTTTACGGTCGCTCATCATGCCTCCATTTTAGTCATATAGGCGCCTGAGTGCTCCAACATGAGCGGGATTTATCCTCGTTACGGCAAACCATGTTTTCCGGGCCTCTTTTTCAAAGCCCAGCTCATGGTAAGTTTCTGCGAGGAGGAACTGATAATCGGCATTACCAGGTTCCATTCCCACGAGTTTTTCCAGAACCTCTCTCGCCATTATATAATTACCGACATCATAGTAGAGTTGACCCAGTTGTGATAGCCCTCTTTTTTCCAGGCTTTCATCCTTGGTTCCATCGATGGCACGGCGGTAGTAACCCGCGGCGGTATTATATTCCCCGAGTTTGAACGCCTCTTCGCCGAGAGTAATCAGCAGTCTGTCCGTCGGATGGGATTCCGCGGCAAGTTCATACCATTCCAAGGCTTGCTGCAAATCGCCGATTGCGGAATAGGCTCGGCCGAGATACTCATAGCTATCCTCGGCTTCATATCCTTTTTCCAAAGACGAGCTGAGATATTCAACGGAAAGATCCGCCCAGTACGGCCCTTTAAACAAATAGGCTTTCCCCAAGACATAATCGACGCGTTCCGGATGAGGTGTGTCTTTCCGTGCCCTCAGACGCCTCAAATGCACAATCGATTTATCAAGATCCGCGAGTCTTTCTTCCGCGGAGATTTTGGAAACCGCAAGAAAAAAACGGGAATATCCGGCATAAAGAAGGGCGTCTCTGTCCATGGGACTGATCCGAAGACGTTCTTCCGCGATTTGGGCCACGGCGGCGTATTCACCGCGGTTCCAAAGATCAAGAATGGAAACTTCTTCCTTTGTATTCCCTACTCTTTCATGAAATAAAGACGCTCCGCGGTGCAAAGAGATGAACACGATTCCGCCGAGCGCAAGAAGCACGGCAAATGCCGAAATGAGACGGAATAATCTTGTGTTTTTCTTTCCCGAAAAGCGGTTCTTCATAAAAAAATACGGGCCGGTAAGCCGAGTTCTGTTTTAGGCCGCCATCTATCTTGTCGCGGTGTTGCCGCCACGATCGTAAGCAGTCTACCCGCGGACTTAAGGACGGGGCGCCCATCCGCTGCTTGACCTTGCTCCTGATGAGGTTTACCTCGCACCTTGCGTTGCCGAAAGGCCGGTGAGCTCTTACCTCACCTTTTCACCCTTACCTCCGGAAAATCCGGCGGCGGTTTTTTTTCTGCGGCACTGGCTGTCGGGAATCCGATTTTCATCCGATTCCCGCCCGGGCGTTACCCGGCATCATCCCCTGCGGAGCCCGGACTTTCCTCTGAGGTTACTCAGCGGCGGCCCGGCCCGTGTGTTTTCATTCTATCCTATCGGATTGTCCGTGTCAGGACGACTTTTTCCGATAAAAACAAGGTTGAATCCGAAAGGTCGGCTAGAGGTCGTCACCATCGGTAACGAGATCGGCAAGTCCTCCGACGTCTTCATCATCGAATTCGTAAGCTTCCGCAACCGGTTCGCCGCCTTCTTCCCAGAAAAGGATACGGCTGCAGTACGGGCAGAACTGAATTTCCTTCCCGCCGCGGACATCGTTTACGAATTGCGCCGGAAGCACCATATGACAGCCGCTGCAGACATTGGCCCTTACAGGAACGATACCTACGCCCGATTTATTCCGGATAATTCGCTGGAACTTAAAAAGAATATCATCGTCCATTTCCGGCGTAACCTTGCTTTCTTCCATTGCAAGCGATGCAAGCTCGGACTCTTTTTTACTGGTTTCAGCCTTAATTTTGTCGTTTTCGGCTTTCAGCTCGTCTTCCTGCATCTTGATCATCTGCTCTTCCCGTTCGAGACTTTCCCGCATTTCTTCAAGATCGCGTTCGCTCTTCTGAATTTCCCGCCGAAAACGCTGCTCTTTTTCCGTCGCGTCACGGATTTCCTTATCCAGCGCCTCATATTCCCGCTGAGTGGTAATCACGTCCATGCGCTTCTCGAATTCCTCGCGAAGTCTTTCCGCCTCGCCCATCTCAAACGTCAGGTGCTTGATTTCACTTTTCGTCGATTCAAATTCTTCATTTTTCTCAACATAGGATTTCTTGAGTCTGTTGAGAATCTCCTGTTTTGTTTCAAGCGCTTTCGGGATTTCCAGAATATCGCGTTCGATGGCGTATTTCTTAGAGAGTATTTCCTGGAGTTGCTGCAGAGTTTCGAATGTTTTTTCCATTTTTCTGGCCTCGTCGAGTTCTTAGTTTTCGAGATAATCCTTCAAACGCCGGCTCCGTTTCGGATGCCGCAGACGTCTGAGCGCTTTCGCTTCGATTTGCCGGATTCTCTCACGCGTGACGTTGAAGTACAATCCCACTTCTTCAAGTGTGAGAGAATATCCGTCTTCCAGACCGAAGCGCATTTTCAACACTTCCTGTTCCCTTGGGGGAAGTGTTTCAAGAACATCCTGAAGCTGTTCTTGAAGAATCCGGAAGGCCGTCTGGCTTGCCGGGTTTTCAACGTCTTTATCTTCAATGAAGTCGCCCAGGAGAGAATCTTCTTCTTCACCGATGGGAGTTTCAAGGCTTATCGGCTCTCGGGCGACGTTTTTAACGGATTTTACCCGGGCCACAGTCCAGCCCAATCGTTCGGCGACTTCCTCGTCGGTGGGCTCCCGGCCTTTCATCTGCATAAGCTGACGGGATTCCCTGACGACTTTGTTGATCTGTTCGATCATGTGGACCGGAACGCGGATGGTTCTCGCCTGATCGGAAATCGAGCGTGTGATGGCCTGTCTGATCCACCATGTCGCATAGGTTGAGAATTTATATCCCTTTCGGTATTCAAATTTCTCAACGGCTTTAATCAGTCCGATATTTCCTTCCTGGACAAGATCGAAAAAATGAAGACCGCGATTCGTGTATTTCTTTGCGATGCTGACCACAAGGCGAAGGTTGGCCTTGATCAACCGGTCCTTTGCCGTTTTCATCATGACGCGTCCGCGGCTGATTTCTTCGGCCATTTCCAGAATGTCGTCAACGGAAGCTTCGAAATCAATCTCCATGTCCTGGAGCATTTTTTCGGTAACCTGAACCTGCCGGATCAATTCTTTGATTTCGTCGGAGCTGAGTCCCAGTCTCTCTTCAATCTCTTCACGTTCACCGGATTTTGCCAGGCCTCGTCCGATGGCGCGGATTTCACGCATGGAACGGACACCCAAGGTCCTCTCTATGCGGTATTGCTTCTGCTGGTATTGCTTGATTTTTTTTACGGCCGCCGCATACCGATCCGAGAATCTGACGATTTCTTCCTGATGAATATCGATTTCGCTGATGCCCTGAAGAAGACTCTCGCGTTTTGAAACAAGCCTTTTATCGGTGATGACATCACCGTCGGTAACGGCGATTCTATTCTTTAATTCCATATACTGCTTCAGGGGAGCGGCAAGGCCCTTGAAGGCATCTTTATAGAATTGATTGATTCTGCGGCGCTCGGCCAGGAAATCCGAAATTTCCTTTTTTGAGAAATTCAAATCACGGGGATCGGTCTTGCTGAATGCTTTGCTGGCGAGCTCATGAAATTCAGGAATAATCATTCCCGAGGTTTTCAAGACTTTCTTGATGATGTTCTCGCCATCTTCCATCTGTTTCGAGAGTTCCACTTCCTGCTCGGCCGTGAGCAGGTTTTCCTTGCCGATTTCCCTGAGGTAGAGCCGAATGGGATCGTCGACGGAAGAATCTTTGTCGTTGAATACCAGCTTTCTGTTCCGGTCGTCCCGGATCAGCTGCTGATCGTCATCATCACTCTCGTCGCTTTCATCATCCTCGTCGTCGTCCTCGTCGTCGTCGATTTCATCCTCATCATCATCGACATCCGCATGATCCTCATCATCGTCGATATCGATGTCGTCGTCGATTTCATGATCCACATCGGATTCGTCATCCTTGTCGAGATCAAGATCAGGACTCTCCTCGTCGTCATCCAGCATGACATCGTCGTCTTCGGTTTCATCCTCATCATCATGTTCTTCGTCGTGTTGTCCGCGGCCGTCGACGTTTGAGCTGTTTCTTCCTTCTTCTGTTATCTCAACGCCCGACGATTCCAATAAAGCAATGATATCGTTCATTGTATCGGAATGGACCATATCATCGGGGAGCCAATCGCTTATTTCGTCATAACTGATTGTCTTGCTCTTTTCAGCGTAATCCAAGAGCTTGGCAACCATGGGATTAGACCTGATTTCCAACATCCTTACCTTGCCTGATTTCCAATATCTGCCGGTCTATTTCCTGTATACGCAGAATGCGTTCATTCAACAAACCGGAATCACCATTATTATCCCGATTCAGTCCCCTAACGAGTTCCGCCCGTTCCTCGGAAAGGGATCTTGCTTTAATTGCACGTATCAATGTCTCTATTGTCTCTTCAGCACGTTCGTCAAAAACAGCGCTGGAAGCTTGTCTGAGAATGAAATCCTTCAGTGATTCATCCTCAAGTTCCGCAAGAATCGCATCCGTTCGCGGAACAATTCCGCCCGCGCTTAATTCATCCATAATCCTGTATACGGATAAAGCTCGCCTATCCCGAAGAATTTCGGGTGCGAGCATCTGCCTTAACGCGGTGAAATATTCTGATCGTACGGCTACGGCCGCCATCAGGTACAATTCATCACCGGCGGAAGAATCGCCGTCGGTTTCCAAACTGTAGCGTTTCATCATACCGGCCTTTTTTATTTTGATCGATGAGCGATCCGGTTTTCGGTTTCGGAAGTCGCGGATTACCGTTACCGGGTCTGCTTTCATCGCGTCGGCCAGTTGTCGAAGATACGCCTCCTGTCTGACTTCCGATCCTACCGATTCAAGATAGGGCGTCAGTTCCTCCAGGGCCTCCTCTTGCGCCTCGCCGGAGATATCCGTTTTGGCACTAATCAGATAATTTAACAAGAAATCAAAGAAAAAAACAGGTTTTTCAATTCTTTTTTTCAAATATTCGGGCCCGTCACGCTTCAGAATGTCCGAAGGATCGGAATTCTCCGGAAGAGGGACCGCCTGAACGTTCAAACCGGTCTTCTCGGAAAGAATGGCGGCTTTTATCGAGGCTTTTCGTCCCGCGCCGTCCGCATCGAACATCAGCACGATATTATCGGCCTGACGCTTTAAGAGGGCGGCCTGTTCTTCGGTGAAGGCCGTTCCCAAAGGGGCGACGATTTCTTCAATACCCGCCTGCATGCAGGAGAGAACGTCGAGGTTCCCTTCACAGAGAACTACATTCCGTTTTTTTCGAATAGCCTGCTTGGCTTGCCCCAAACCGTAAAGTTCCCTGCTCTTTCTATAAAGTCTGGTTTCGGGAGAATTGATATATTTCGGTCCTTTATCCGAGAGAGCCCGCCCGCTGAAGGCGACAACGCGTTCGGTATCGGGCATAACGGGAAACATAAGGCGGTCGACGAAGTAGGCCCAGGATGCGGATTTACGGCTGAAAAGACCGGATTCGGCTAAAAACGCAGGTGTGTAGTTTTTCGACAGAAGAAAGCCGTAAAGCCATTCTCCATCCGCCGGCGCCCATCCTATGTCGTAGAGTTCCGCCGTTTCGCCGTTAATGCCCCTCATGGCAAGATATTCCCGGGCGTGCGCGGCTTCCGGCTGATTTAAAAGGAGCCAGCGAAACATTTTCGAAACTCTTAAATATAAATCCTGCAGGGCTTTCCGGTTGTCCCGCTCGTTTTCCCCTCCTCCCGTTTCCGGTATGTCGACACCGACCTTCTCACCCAGTCTTCTCACGGCATCGGGGAAACTTAAGCTCTCCATTTCCATCAGAAATTGGAAAATGCCGCCGCCTTTATGACATCCGAAGCAGTAAAAAAGATTTGTATCGGGACTGACCGAAAAGGACGGCGTACTTTCCGAATGAAACGGACAGAGTCCCCACCACCGGTCTCCTTTGCGGGAAAGATTTACGTAGCCGCCGACAACCTCCAGAATATCGGCTTTGCGTCCGATTTCATCAATTATGGAATCGGGTATCCTGTTTCCCACTCTTTAATCCTTAACGACATACTGTTTCAGATAAGCTTCCCGCGCATTGAGATGGTCGCTGTATGAGCGGGAAAAAACATGAGTCCCGGCCGCCGGATCTTTAACAACGAAGAAAAGCGCATCGGTTTCCGCGGGGAAAAAAGCGGCTTCCAATGCGATTTTTCCGGGAATTGAAATGGGTCCCGGAGGAAGTCCTTTGTTTCTGTATGTGTTGTAGGGCGAAGGGATATCGAGAAAATGCTCGAAGATGCGCCTGCCGTAGGCATGATATTCGTTTCGATACGGCTCACCTTCTTCGGTTTCTTCAATAACGTAGACGACGGTGGCACAGGACTGCAAACCGATGGTTCCGTCGATGATGCGGTTGTTGAAGACCGCCGCTATCATGGGTGCTTCTTCGGGAACCCTGTATTCACGTTCCACAATGGATGCCAATGTGATTTTTTCGTGAAGCCGCAAGGGAGTGAGATTCTTCCAGGAAGGATCGATGTCGTTCAGCACCGTGAAGAAATTATCGGCCATCTGGCGAATAATCTCTTCGGCCGTTTCTTCCGAAGACGTGCCGTCCAAGGGCTTTTCGATTTTGTATGTATCGGGAAAAAGGTATCCCTGGAGGCCCTCCGGCCGCTGAAGAATCGGATATTCCGAAGAAAGGCTCCGTATCGCGTTCAAGACATCCTTGCTTTGCGCCAATCCGGCCTCTTCAATACGTTCGGCAATCCGGGAGGATGTGAGACCCGGAGGAATCGTCAAATCGATATTAACCCGATCCGATGCGCCGGGAGCGGTTAGAACGGCGATGTACTCCGAAGGCTTCAGGCCGCGCCGAAGGGCAAAACGTCCGGCTTGGATTTTCCCGGCAAGATCCAGTTTGGAAAGAATCTTATACCGCCATATAAGATAGTTCGCGTTTTTTATGAGACCCTCTTCTTCAAGCAATCGGGCCGTTTCGGGAAAAAGCATTCCTTTGGTTACGATGATTTCGACTTTTCCCGAGCCCTCAACGGGGCTGTCCGGGACGAACCAGAACACGGCGGCGGCAATCACCGCAAGAAGTGGAATGGACAATACGGCCGTCAGTATCGTTCCGCGCGCCTTACTCATCCGTTTTCTCCGCAAGATCGTTTATAGTCAATCTGTCCCAAAGGCGTTCTTCCAATTTTTTAAGTACGGGTATAAGACTTTCATCAAGATCGTTTTTTCTTTTTTCAAGAAATTTCCATAATATTTTCGCCTCGGCTTCGGTCAAGACGATGTTCAAATTCTTAGAGTTCAAATTGAAAACCTTCGCGAGCCAAATCAATGCTGAGGGTTTTTTTCCCTTTCTGTTCCAAACGGCTGTCGAACCATTTTGCCGATCGCAGGATTCCTTCCATGACGGTATCGCCGTTGAGCGGTTCATGATGGAATAAATAAAGTTTCTTTATTCCGAATTCACGGGCGAATTCCACGGCCAGACTGTATGAAGAATGTCCCCAGTTGTATTTTTCAATGGCCTCGCCGAGCGTATATTGCGCATCGAGCACAATGGCGTCGGCGTCTTGGAAATAAGAAATATTCTTTTCTGTTCTCCGAAAATCCTTTTCCGATAATTCCGTATCCGTTGAGTAGATAAAAGATCGGGAAGCTTCGGAAACCTTATAGGAAATGCTTCCGTTCGGATGATTTCGTTTAATCCAGTCGATTTCGGCGCCGCCGATGTTAATCGATTCGTTCTTTCCGAGAACACGAAAGGATATTTTCGCGGCGAAACTGTCCCATCCGACCGGATGGTAAGGCTTAACCATGAATTTTGCGAGGATTCGCTTCATCGCCGGATAGGGGCTGTAAAAAGTTACACGGACTTTGGGATTGTACATCGCACCGAAATACGGCAGTCCCAACAGATGGTCGTAATGGAAGTGGGATAAAAAGATATGATATTCGAGGATGTCTTCACGGATTTTCCGCGTCCGTTTCTCCAGTTCCCGAAGTCCCGTTCCCGTATCCAGGACAATCATTGCACCCTCGGCCGTTCTGACTTCGATACAGGCCGTATTTCCGCCCGATGTTCCGAAAATCTCCGGTGGAAGATTGCCGAGAAAACGCTGGCGCGTATCGCTGTTGACAAGATCTGCGGGCTTAACCCTTTGGAGAACCGCGGAAATTTTATTCCTGATTTCTTCAGGCGCCAAGGGTGTCGGACTTGAGCCTCTGACGCCCCAGAAACGAACAATCATATGTCCTCCGTCAGCTCATAGTATCCTATCATTATGGTGTTATTAAAGTTTGACGTTCCCGTTTTCGAATCTCCCTTCTTATCTCTCGGGCCGAATGTTTTTTGCCGCGATTGATTCCCGGACACTCCAGCGACTCCCTCTCCCAGTTTTCCGGAGCGCCCATGATCGAGGGCCAGAACGGATACGTTCGGCATTGGAGAGGTCTGGCCCGGTAAACGGTACAGCCGTCCGACCAAAAAATACAATCATTATTGTCTTTTTCGGTCAGGCTCAGTCGGTTGGTAATTCCTAAGTTAACGATTCTGCAATAATTGGCTAAGAAAACTTTATCGGTGATTTTCAGATGGTTCGAGAGCGTTTCGACATCATCATCGGAAAGAAAAACATAACCCGGTTCATACCGGCAGCAATGTCCGCAGGACGTGCATGTGAATTGAAGCCCGTCGTACCAGAAGGAATCACTTTTATTTCCGTTACTCATAAGATAATCATCCAATGAAAACGGCCTCCCAGCGGAGGCCGTTTCTGAATAATCGGAATTGGGGAGAGAAGGATTCGAACCTTCGAAGCCTAAGCAACAGATTTACAGTCTGCCCCCTTTGACCGCTCGGGAACCTCCCCGATTCAACACCGACTTTTTGAATCGGCCAGCCAACTGTCGGATTCGAACCGACGACCCCGAGATTACAAATCACGTGCTCTGGCCAGCTGAGCTAAGTTGGCGTCCGACGCCGAAATCGCGTCGTCGAAGGGGAAAGTAACACCACCTGAGCAAATGTGTCAACAGGGCTCCCGATTCATCCATTCGGGGAAGCCGAGGACTTGGGCCCCATCCGCGCGGATTATAAGGGTTACCTCATAATGCGCCGAAGGTTCACCGTCCGTGGTTCGGGCGCTTCCGTCGGGTGATATCGCGATTTCGCCGCTTCCCGTTGTAAAGATCGGTTCCACCGAATAAACGGATTCGGCCTGCAGCGGAGAATGCGGCCTTCCATCGTATGTAATGGACGGCGGTTCGTGAACTCTTCTGCCGATTCCATGTCCGGCGCCTTCGGATATAAGGGCGACTCCCCATCGGCGGGAGATTCGGGCTATCTTTTCCGAACCGGGTATTCCGTTCGAACCGACGAGCATGGCCGAAGCGGCTTCCTTCATGCCGACAAGAGCGGCTTTCATCAATTCACGGCGCTTTTCGTCGATGCTCCCGACGGCGAAGGTCCTGGCCGAATCGGCCCACCATCCGTGATGCGAACAAGCTATGTCCATCGTGACGATTTGTCCCTCTTCCAGAATCCTGGATCCGGGAGGACCGTGCCAGACGATTTCTTCGGGAGAGACATGTATGATGACTCCGGGATCGGCTCCTTCGTCTTGCAGCGCGCAATAGGCCTTTCGGGCTAAAAAGTCGGTCGTAATTCCGGGAATGATGTTTTTTTGGGTGAGTTCCAGAACCTTATGAATCATTCCGGCCGCTTTGTTCATGGCGGAAAGATCGAAGATGTCGGATGTTGCGGATTGCTTTGCGATAGAGGGGAAGATATCCTCGAACAAGGACCTTCCGCCAGGATCTTTTTCCATATACGATATTTTCGGCATGACGCCGCATCATCCATACCCACGTTTTTGCCTTATCTTCAAGCCACAGTGCTTTTTCCAGAGTTTTCCCGAGTCCGTTTTCGGCATGATGAGAATAACTGAAACCGTCTCTGAAATGGCGGATTTTCTTAAGACCGCCGACGCGTCTGACAATGGGAAGGGCGCCGGAGAGCTGTCCGATCATATCGATCTGCCCGCAGGGTTCCCAGAGCGAAGGAACGATGACGAAGGAGGATGCGCAAAAAAGCCGGTTGGTCCAATCTTTATCGTAACCGTTGAAGAAAGTCCAATGATCCGATCGGTCGCATTGAGCCTCCAGAGCGTCTTCCCAAACCGGATCACCCTGACCATAGACAATCATCGCATAGGGTATGGAGGTGTGTTTCACAATCGGCAGGCCGAGCAGTTCCTCCATGCCTTTCTGCTCGGTGAAGCGGTTATGAAAGAGAACCCAGGGAACCGACGGATCGGGGCAGGCCCCGATATATTCGATTCCTTCGGGCAAACCTTGGTAGATCATGGCGGTGATTTCCCGGCGCATGGTCTCTTTATGAAAGGATTTCCCTTTTTCAGCGGATGCGCAGAATCCCCATAATCGGGGATCGATTCCGTTCGTTATTCCCTTGGGACGAAGACCGATATTTCTGTAAGCGGCGCCCAGTCCTCCCGTATATTGATCTTTCTTGGAAATAATCTCACGAGCGTAGCCGGGTGAAACCGTATTAACTTCGGCGAAAATGCCCGCAATCAAGAGCGGGTTGACTTTCCCGTTGAGCAAACCGAGCCTCAGGTCCTCTTGGGAAAGTCCCGTCATCATTTCGGTCCTCTCCGGTGAGCCGAGGGCCTGCTGGTAGGCTTCTCCCGCATTGTGGATTGTAATCAGAACGCCCGTTCGTTCGAAAAAGCCGCCCTTTGCGGCATAGGGTTTGATGTAAAGGGGAAGAAGACCCGTATGTCCGTCATGTCCGTGAATGATGTCGGGAGGGCTTTCCTCTTCGAGAAGAGAACGGACCGCGCCGGACTGCAGAAGAACGTTCATCTGATGAACATCAAGATGTCCTTTGCCGATCAATTCGGGCGAAGGCGCATCCTCTTCGGTGTATGTGTAGACCGCTTTCTTGTTTTGAAAGGCTTCCGCCGACAAAAGGATGATTCTGATGCCGCCAAGGAAGCGAACGGACGCGCTTACCGTTACGAATTGACCGTTCACGGGTATCGAATAATCGCCGATTTTTTCTCCGGGTTCGACAAAACCGTATAAAGGCAGAACGACGGTGGTTTCGATTCCGCTTTCACTTAAGGCGTCGGCGATGCCGCGTACGGCGTCTTTGAGTCCTCCCGCTTCGGCCACGCCTTCCATTTCACGGGAGACGATACAGACTTTGCGAATCATCCCGTGCTGAAAAGGTCGGGCCGCAGAGCGGCGGCATCGCCGAGATAAACCGGTTTTCCGGGAGATGTTCCCCGAAATGTTACGAGAATTCTAACGGTTTTGGGCATCATTCCCTCAACATTCGGTTCCTGAGCACAGAATAGAGGAACGTTTGAGTATGCCGGAGCGGCTTCCCTGAGAGCCGCGGCCGCGTTTTTCTTCCCAAGGTCGGCCGTTTGCGTGAATTGGATGCTTATTATGTCTTGAGGCCGAAACAGGTTGGCTTTTTCAAGTTCTTCCATGAGGGAACCTATGCCTTCAGTCATGGTTGCGGCTTCATCATCGTCAAGGGTTGCGGCGCCTCTGACGGCGACGATGTTTGTTGTCATTCGGAAAAGATATCCTAAATGCGTGAATTACGTTAAGCCGTTCGCCGAATCAGGGCCGTCTCAGCAGAAGCAGATCGGACGGCCTCCCGCGAGTTTCGGGAAGGACGAACGCCGGAACAATGGAGCCGTTGAAGAACCGGAGAGGCGGCGCAAACCGGAATGTGATCGGAAGCCATTCGGATGTTCCGTTCGGAGAAGCCGAGTTCCCGGAGTTCGTCATGACTTCGGATGTTATGATTTCACCATCGATTTTCAGAGAGACATCGGCCGGTCGGCTTTGGGGGTCGGCCAAAAAAAATCCCGATAGCATAACGCTGCCGCCTTCCATGTTCATTTCGCCGAATCGCCAGCGGGAGGCTGTGAAAATAACGACAATCAGGATTCTGTTTTTGTTCAGATACCGCAAGCCGACGCCCATGCTTGTCCAGTCGGGATTGAGGATGGAGCCGCGATGAGAGGGGCTGTTCATCCACCCTTCCAAAATCAGCGCAACGGAATCTCCGGCACCGAGGATTTCTCCGGAGAGAAGTGCCGTTCCTCCCGTACGGCGATAACGTTCGTTGACACGGCTTCCATCCGATCCGCTGTGGCTGAGACTGCGGAGGTTCAGGAGTTCTTCGGCATGATTATCGGCGGCCTCGGAAGCGGCTTTCTCGCAGAGAAGGGGTGTGAGCGCAGAGTCGGTTCGGATGGAATTGATGCCGTTTCGGAGAAGCGCTTCTTCCCTCGCCGCTCTTTCGTCGCCCGCGGTTTCCTCTCCCGCCGCCGAAGGTAGAGATGGACCGAGCAGAAAGATGATCATACCGAGAAAGAAAAAACTTGAAGCCTTTTTTTTTGTGGATTTCCTTACAACGCCGGCGTCGGAAGGTCCGTTATAAAAAGACCTTCCCTTAGGGTGCACCGATTGAAGGGGAACGATCATTCGTGAAAGAAAAGGCGCCGGACCGGTCATATGACGGAATTTGAAGCGATATCTTGAGAAGCGAGGCATCAGCCCGGAGGCCAGGTGAGCCTTCTTCCGCCGAGGATGTGGGCATGAAGGTATTCAACGTCCTGTCCGCCGTCGTCGCCGTTGTTCAGAACGATCCGGTATCCGGGACCGTCCAGTCCCAATAAAGACGCTGTTTTGGAAACGGCGCGGAAAAACTTTCCGGTTTCTTCAAGCGGTTTTTCGGCAAGTTCGGAGAAACGGGCCGTGCGGATTTTCGGGATAACCAGCACATGCACCGGGGCCTGAGGATTAATATCCCTGAAGGCCAAAACATCATCGTCTTCGTAGACTTTATCCGCCGGGATATCTCCGGCCAGAATTTTGTCAAAAATCGTATCGTTCATAGACTCTCCATTTCTTTTATACATCCTTCCGCGCCGATTGCGGAAGATTTCGGATTATTCCGGACTGATCGCCGGATTGAACATCCAGGCTCATGCTCGTCATGATTTCCCCGTCGAAGATAAATCGTCCCCGAAAGGGCTGTTCCCTCAGCAGAAGAGGCAGCCACCAGGAATCGTCGGCCCACATGTTTTCGTATGGGATTTCATCCTCATTGCACCAGAAGGGATCGGCTTCGTCCGTTTCCGCCGGCTCTCCTTCCCAGGTATCGCTGCTGAAAACATAGCCTCTGATGGAATGGCCGCCTGAGAATTGGAAGAAAAGGTCGCCGCGATGGACGGGATTGAGGGCGTTCATGCCGACTTCTTCCTGCGTTTCACGAACGGCCGCCTGAATCGGTGTTTCGCCTTTCTCGATCCGGCCGCCGGGGGCGTTGATTAAACCGGCTCCAAGGCCCGTTTTCTTATGCATCAGGAGCATCCGGCTGTTTTCTCGGTCTCGAATAAAGCAGAGAACCGCCTCTTCAACCGGTTTCCAAGTTTCGGGATTAATCTCTCGGGCCGTTTTTATCATGGATTACAGACTAGCATACTTGGATTTTTTTTATGTAGTGCCGCGGTGGATCTTTCGATGGTAAGAAGACGATTGGGTTCTGCCCGGGAAAGTCGGCAAAATCGGAAAAAATGTCTTCCTGCGGTTCATAGAACCGATTTCGTCGCCCGGAGAAAGGCTGCATCGTTTAGCAAGGACGGCTGAGCCCGAACAGTTCCGAAGGGACGAGAGTAAGAAGACGGGGGACTGCCTCCGGTCCGCACCGCACGGCAAGGAAGCCGCCTTTTAAGAGAAACGAAGCCGGCACGGGGGGGCAGCCGGCTTTATGCTCCTAATTGTTGCCGGATGCCGCGTATTCCGGATCGGAATTAATTTTTGCATCGGAGCTTCTTCCGTTCACAAGAATCACCGGCTCGTGCTACTCTCAACCCCGAAACGATTTGACGGAGAAAGTGAAACACAATGGCAGAGAGCGGAAAAGCTGTCAGGAACATCGGCATCATGGCCCATATCGATGCGGGCAAAACGACGACAACCGAGCGTATTCTTTTTTATACACATAAAAGTCATAGAATCGGCGAGGTGGATGAAGGTACGGCCACGATGGACTGGATGACCCAGGAGCAGGATCGCGGCATTACCATTGTTTCGGCGGCCACGACATGTTTCTGGAATGATACGCAGATTAATATTATCGATACTCCCGGACATGTGGATTTCACGGCCGAAGTGGAGCGTTCACTGCGGGTTCTCGACGGCGCCGTGGGTGTTTTCTGCGCCGTCGGAGGCGTGGAACCGCAATCCGAAACGGTCTGGCGTCAGGCGGATCGATACCACGTTCCCAGAATCGCTTATATTAACAAAATGGACCGCATCGGCGCCGATTTTTTTGAGGTTGTCGATGAGATTCGTGAAAAACTCGGAGCCAATCCCATCCCTCTTTTTCTGCCCATCGGCAGTGAATCGGCTTATGAAGGAAATATCGATCTAATCGATATGAAGGAGCTTCATTGGGATATGGATCCGGAGGGTTCCGAGATCCGCTACTCGGAAATACGGGATGAACTCAAGCCTCTCGCCGAGAAATGGCGGGATAAAATGCTCGATGATCTTTCGGCCTACAGCGATGAAATGACCGAACTCTATCTTGAAGGGAAGCCTGTTGATAAAGCACTGATTTATCGAACTCTTCGCGAAGCAACGATGGCGCGGAACGTTATACCCGTTCTGGTCGGCTCTTCGCTGAAAAACAAAGGCGTTCAGCCGGTGCTCGACGCGGTCCTGGCCTACCTCCCCGCCCCCGAAGAACTTGAGCCTGTATCCGCTCTTCACGCGAAGAAGGAAGAGACCGTAAAGTTGGAGCGAAGCGACAAGGAACATCTCTCCGCTCTGGTCTTTAAGATTCAGCACGATCGCGAAATGGGCATGCTCTGCTATATACGGGTTTATTCGGGCGTTCTGAAATCCGGAACCGCGGTGTTTAACGTCAACGATAAGAAAAGGGAGAGGCTGAACCGCCTGCTCCGCATGCATGCCAATCATCATGAACAGATTTCGGAACTTAAGGCCGGCGATATCGGTGTGGCCATCGGCTTAAAGCTCGCCAGAACCGGAGAAACTTTGGCTTCCGAAGGATTTCCGGTAATCCTTGAGAAAATGGAATTCCCGGAGCCCGTTATCTCGGTCGCCATCGAACCCAAGACCATGAGCGATCAGGATAAGCTGCGCGGCGCGCTGGATAACCTAATGAAAGAGGATCCCACATTCGGAGTGAAGGAAAACGAAGAAACGGGACAGCTGATTATTTCCGGAATGGGTGAACTTCATCTGGAGGTTCTTGTTACACGGGTTCTCGATGAATATAAGGTTGAGGCGAATGTCGGTAAGCCTCAAGTTACCTATCGGGAGACGATTACCGTAGCGAAAACCGTCAAGGAAACTTATCAGAAGACCTTGGCCGGCAAGGACCATGAAGCAACCGTTACCATCACGGTTGAGCCCAGAAAGCGAGGCGAAGGCAATCTGTTTGAATCGAAACTTTCTCTCGGGAAGCTGCCGGCCGCATTTCAGGAAGCCGTGCGCCGCGGGATTGAAGCCTCATTTCCTTCGGGGATTGTTATGGGATATCCGGCCGTGGACATTAAAGCAACGCTGGTTGAGGCCTCTTTCAATGAAGCCACGGCCAGTGAAATCGCGTTTGAAACGGCGGCCGCTCTCGGTTTCGATAATGCCTGCAGGGATGCTTCACCCATTCTCCTGGAACCCGTGATGGAGGTGGATGTGATGTGTCCGAGTGAACAAGTGGGTGATGTTATCAGCAACCTCACTCAAAGAGGCGGACATGTTGAGTCCATGGAGTCCCGAACGGCTTATGAATTGGTTAAATCGAAGGCCCCTCTGGTGAATATGTTCGGGTATTCAACGACGCTGAGAAGTTTGACTCAGGGCCGCGGGACATTCTCCATGGAATTCAGCCATTTCGCGGAAAAATCGAAATAAATGCACGCTCCCGTAAAAATTAACGGAACTTTTCGATAGAGTCGGCTGTAAAAATGAATTTCATTGTCTATACTTTTATCCAACAGCTCTTTGGAGGCAAAAAAAGAATGAAAAAAGTATTGATGATCGGGATTCTGTTTTTAGCGGCCGCGGCGGCTTTCGCGGGGGATTCTTCCGGAGGAATTGAGGCGGATCCGAAACTGGTCGGCCGATGGGAATGGATCAGCATGAAAGTTTTAGCCGCGTCGATTGAGACCGGAAGCAATTCAAGTAATTACATTCTTGAATTTATCAGCGGAGGCGGATTCGCCGTAAAAGCGGACTGCCGGAACGGAAAAGGAACATACCGGACTTCGGGCGGATCGGTTGTCAATATCGGCATCGACAGCATCGACGACGGCGATTGCGGAGCCGGATCCCATGCAAATGAGTTTATTGATTTGCTGAATGAGGGTTCTTTTATTTATTCCTTCGAGGACGGCGGATCCACGCTGATGATTCAATTCGCGAATAAAACCGGAACCGCGATTTTTAAGAGTATAAGATAAACTTGAGCCATTCTTCATTTTAAAAAAAGGGTCCGCTTTGGGGCCCTTTTTTCATTTTCCGTGAAAGATCAATGCTTGAAACTGTTGGAGCCCTCTTCGTACGCAGGCAAATTGAAGATTTTATTTGACGGCGTGTAAAACCTGTCGTAGGATTCGTTATCTTTTGATTAAAAAAGGTCTTTTTTGTCATTTTTTCCTTTTCCATGACGAAGAGACCTTCCTCGCGTAGCTTCGGAGCGGGCCGTTGGGGCTTCGTTCCATTTTCTTCGCAGGAACTTCAACAATCCCGAGGAGGATCTTTCATGGCCGCTTCCATGAACGCCATCCGTAATATTGCCGTTTGCGGACATGGCAGTACAGGTAAAACAACTCTTGTGGAGCAGATGCTGTTCCGTGCGGGTGTTATTCCCAAAGCCGAAACCGTCGAATCAGGCAAGACCGTCAGCGATTATCTCGATGACGAAATCGAGCATAAGTTCTCCGTTCATACCAGTTTGATGAATCTTCCGTGGAATGACGCGGTCGTTAACGTCCTTGATACCCCCGGTTCCGCCGACTTCGTCGGAGAAGTTGTGGCATCGTTCCGTGCCGCCGAAACCGCCGTTATGGTTATCAGTGCTCCCGCGGGTATTCAGATCGAAACCGTCAAATTATGGCGGAGGCTGGACAACAGGAATCTTCCTCGGATTGTTTTTATCAATAAGATGGATCAGGAACGGGCCGATTTCCAGAAATCCTTAGAGGAAGTCAAGGAAGCTTTCGGCGTAACGGCGGTTCCGCTGAATCTCCCTCTCGGCCAGGAAGCGGCACATCGGGGAATTGTCGACATTCTTCATATGAAAGCCATCAAGGCCGGCGGCGAAACCGAAGATATCCCTTCGGATATGATGGACGAAGTTTCGCAATGGCGCGAGAAGCTCATTGAAATGGCAGCCGAAGGCGACGATGAGCTTACCGAGAAGTTCTTTGATGAAGGAACTTTGGAAGGACCGGACATTATAAAAGGCCTTATGGAAGGTATGGCCGGAAATACATTCGTTCCCGTGCTTTGCGGATCGGCTCATATCGGTTCCGGGATTAGCGACTTGTTGAACATTATCACCGAACTGTGTCCCCCGCCCGGACGGGAAAAAGAACCTGTTGAAAACGGAGAGGGTATTTCTTATTCCGAAGATGGAGAGTTCACAGGTTTCGTTTATAAAACATCCATAGATAAGTTCTCCGGAAAAATCAGCTATTTAAAGGTTGTGAGCGGAACTCTGAAGCCCGGAGAAATTTTTAATTCCCGCGTTGAAAAGAAGGAACGTGTTACCAAGCTTTATCGGGTTAACGGAAAAACGCTGAAGGAAGTCACCGAACTTACAAGCGGTAACCTCGGCGCCGTCGTTAAGCTGGATTCGGTCCATACCAACGATTCGCTTTCCGTTTCGGCTCCGGGAGTCCATTTTAAGCCTCTTGCTCTTCCCACCCCCGTTCATACTCTTGCCATCAGCGCGGAGAATCAGAAGGACGAGGATAAGATGAACGACTTCCTGCATAAAATCGCCGAGCAGGATTTAACGTTCAGGATTAAGTTTGACGAGGAAACCAAGGAAACCGTTGTCTCCGGCATGGGAGAAATGCACATCAACAACATCTTTGAGAAATTGTTCAACGAATCCAAAATCAAGGCACTTACCCGAAAGCCAAGAGTCCCTTACAGGGAAACCATAACCAAAGTCGCGGACGCCGAATACACCCATAAAAAACAGTCGGGCGGTCATGGCCAATACGGACGCGTCCTCATTAAGGCAAAGCCTCTTGAACGCGGTGAGGATTTTGAGCTCACGAACGATATCAAGGGCGGTTCGGTCAGCAAAGGCTATTTCCCCGGCATTGAGAAGGGCCTTAGGGAAGCCATGGCCGATGGATTCCTTGCCGGTTATCCCATGGTTGATATCGGAGTCAGTGTTTATGACGGGAAAGAACATCCCGTGGATTCTTCGGAAATGGCTTTTAAGCTGGCGGCCAAGATGGCGCTGCGCAAAGCTTTCGAAACCGCCGGTTCCGTTCTTTTGGAACCCATGGTGAATCTGACGGTTTATGTTGAGGATCAGTATCTGGGAGATGTTTTATCCGATTTGTCCACGAAACGGGGACGGGTTCAGGATCAGTCGCCGATCGGCGGAGGAATCCAATCGATAAAAGCAATCGTACCGCAAGGTGAGCTGCTTACTTATGCCATCGACATGAAGGCGCTCACCTCAGGAACCGGCGC
This sequence comes from Spirochaetia bacterium, assembly GCA_963666985.2. Lineage (GTDB taxonomy): Bacteria > Spirochaetota > Spirochaetia > DSM-2461 > DSM-2461 > UBA2779. The sequence continues at coordinate 923,909 of CAXXIA010000001.1, forward strand.
TTATGAAATTGAATTCAGTCACTATGAACCGGTATCGGGCAAGGTGTCTCAGGACATCATAGCCGCGAGTCAAAAAGAAGAGTAAGCCACGCTCGGCGGCCGCCCAACCCGGCCTCCGCGCTGAAAAGGAGCCGGGGGCTGTCTCATTAGTTTGAGACAGCCCCTTTTAAAATTTGGTTGACCTCCGAAGACGGGAGGTTCCCTCCCATCCCCTTATCGTTTCTGTAGCTTCCTCATGTTATGAGCCATACTCAACAGTCCCCATTCAGTACTGACCATCTTCAATCCCCTGGTTCGGAATCTCCGAAATCCCATATTCGTCTTGATATCTCCGAATACAGATTCGACTTCAATCGGCCTGAGAGAGCGCATTCTCAGTCCTTCCTCTGAAGTCAGCAACTTGCGCACTTCAGACTTATGCCGTTCCAGGTTTGGACGAACCGTCAGGATGCGCTCTTTGCCTCCGTATTTGCAGCACCGGATTCGGAGAGAACACCTTTGGCATCCAGGGCCTGTATACCTTTTTTCAGTGGTCGGAAATCCTGAACCTGTTTTCGAGATTCTGGTCTCCTCGTGTTTGAATCGGCGACCCTTGGGGCACCGGTATGTATCATCAGAGGCACGATAGTCCCAGTTCTCTTTCATATGAATCTGCTTCTTGAACTTCCGTTTCCGCTCCCTGTGGAAGTAGCTGAACTTGATGTACTTCTCGACACCATGATCCTCACACCACTGGTAGTTCTCTTCACTACCATATCCTGAATCAGCAATGATTCTTTTCGGATAGCGTTTCAGATTCTTTTTCAGTTTCTCCATATGTAGCGGCAATGTCAGGGAGTCACCGGGACTCTGGTGGATGCTATATCCGAGGATGAACTGGTTCTCAGTACCCATTTGGATGTTGTACCCGGGCTTGAGCTGACCATTTTTCATATAGTCTTCTTTCATCCGCATGAAAGTCGCATCATAGTCTGTTTTCGAGTAACTATTTCGGTCGCCGAGGATTCTCTTCTGCTGCTCATACTTTTTGGCACGAGGGAGATAGTCCTTGCTAGCGGTATTCAATCTCCGTTGAATCTCCTTCTTTTCTCGCTCCTCCCGATCCTTGCGCAGCTCTTCATTGAGCTTGGATACCGCATCTTCGAGAATCTCCGACATCGGCCTGCCTTGAGGATCCACATGGGGAAGGTCATGGTCGCCGTACTTCTCATCCTCTTCTTCATTGATGCGGTCGATGTATTCGAAAAGCTCATCCATATTGCCGGCCAGGCGCTTCTGGAACTTGTCTGTCGCCCGGCCCCATACCCATGTGTATTTGTTAGCTGCTGATTCGATTTTTGTGCCGTCGAGAAAGTAGTTCTCCATCTGGACATGTCCGCTCTCGATGAGGCTGTTGGCCATTGAGGCAAAGATTTTCTCGATGCTCTTCTTCAATGGACCGTTACGAAATCTGTTTATCGTGTGGAAATCAGGACGGTTATTACCACTGATCCACATGAAGCATATCTGCTCACGAAGAGCGTCTGCGATTTGACGACAGGAATACAGCTGTTTCGAGTAGGCCAACACCAGAACCTTCAGCATCATCACCGGGTGGTAGCTGCTGGCACCGCCTCCCGGATAGGCGTTGAAGAGCTCACTGGTATCCATCGTGTCGATGAAGTTGTTGATTGTGCGGGATATATGGTTTGCGGGAAGCAGTTCATCGAGACTTGGAGGCAGGAGCATCTGTTGGCTGATTTCGTAATCTTTGAATGTAGCCTTCTTTTTAGTGTCCATGAAGAATTCTACCACCCTTGAATTCAGAAGGGAATTCTTCCAGACATGAAAAAGGGCCGCCTCTTATGAGACAGCCCCGTTTTTTTTAGCCTTTAACTTTTTCTTTGGTCCATCGGCGTGTATTCGCGCTGCCGTGTAATGCTTCTGTATGCCGGGCGTATGATGCGGCCGCCGGATACGATTTCCTCAACGATATGAGCGCTCCAGCCTGCGATACGGGAAATGGCGAAGATGGGCGTGAAGAGTTCTCTGGGAAGATTCAGAAGACAGTAAACGAAACCGGAATAGAAATCGACATTGGCGCAAAGATCCTTTTTATTGCCGGTCACTTCGGCGAAAAGGCCGGGTGTGACTTTCTCAACAATTGTATAGAGTTCGTATTCTTTCTGTCTGCCGGCGACGGCGGCAAGTTCGGCCGCCTTATCCTTAAGAAGTTCCGCTCTCGGATCGGAAAGTGTGTAGACGGCATGCCCCATGCCGTACACAAGGCCGCTGCCGTCGAAGGCCTCTTTCTTCAGGATTTTTTTTACATAAGCGGAGACTTCTTCCTCATCACCCCAGTCCTGAACGTGATCTTCGATATCTTTCATCATGGTTCGCACGCTGATGGCCGCGCCGCCGTGCAGCGGTCCTTTCAGTGATCCGACCGCCGCCGCGATGGCGGAATAAATATCGGTTCCCGTTGAGGCTACGACATGAGTACTGAAAGCCGAATTGTTTCCCCCGCCGTGCTCGGCATGCAGAACAAGACACAGATCAAGGATTTCGGCTTCTTGACGCGTGTATTTCTGATCTTCCCGAATCATGCTTAAGAAATTCTCCGCGGTACTTTTGGAAGGATCCGGGGCGTGGAGAAATAAACTGCTTCCATTGTAATAATGGTTTTTCGCCTGGAACGCATACGCCACGATGGACGGAAATCGGCTGATCAGTTCAACACCTTGTCTGAGAACATTGGCCACTTTGGTGGAGTCGGCGTTGTTGTCGAAGGAGTAAAGGGAGAGAACCGATCTGGCCAGCTTATTCATGATGTTGTTGCTGGGAGCTTTCATAATCATATCTTCGGTGAAGTTATCGGGAAGAATTCTAAGCCGCCCCAATCGCTCTTCGAAGCAGGAAAGTTCCGCTTTATCGGGAAGATAACCGAAAAGCAGAAGAAACACCGTTTCTTCAAAACCGAAACGGTGTTCATCCTGAAATCCTTTAACAATGTCTTTAATGTCTATACCGCGATACCGGAGCACACCGGGAACGGAAACTTTTTCGCCTTCATCCACGATATATCCGTGTACTTGGCCGACTTCCGTTAATCCGACGAGAACGCCGGTTCCGTCGGCATTCCTCAGGCCTCTTTTAACCGAATACTTCTCGTAAAGTTCCGCGGGGATGCGGTTCTGGCGGTCGGCGATTTCCGCAAATTTAATCAGGAAGTGATCGTTTTCTTTCTCGGTCATGGAATCTCCTTTTTGAAAATGATGTCGCGGATCACCCTATCGGCCTTTATTCCGCGGTTTTCAAATTTTGTATCGGGTCTGTAATCCGGTTTGGCGGCCCAGCGGTCAAAGCTGTTTTGTAATCCGGTCGATTCTTTCAGTACGCCGATAATATGCTCGGCATAGTCCTCCCAATCCGTGGCGATATGAATATAGCCGCCGTTTTTGAGAGCACACACCATAGAATCGACAAACTTTGGTTGTATCAGTCGTCTCTTATGATGACGCTTCTTCGGCCAAGGATCGGGAAACCATATATGGAATCCGTCGATACTCCCTGCGGGAAGCATGTCGGAAACGACTTCTACAGCATCATGCTCTATAATTCGAATATTTTCCAGCCCCCCCCTCTCCATCCACCAAAGAAGTTTGCCGATGCCGGGCTTGTGAACCTCTACGGCGAGAATACCCCATTCGGGTTTCATGGCCGCCAATTGCCTGGTGGCATCGCCCATGCCGAATCCGATTTCAACGACAATCCTCTCTTTATCTCCAAACAAAGAGGTGATTTTTACCGGCTTCCCATAAGGGAGAATCCAGCGGTCCGCCGATTCTTCATAAGCCTTTTTTTGCGCTTCGGACATTCGGGACGCTCTGAGAACATAGCTCTTGATTCGGCGAGGAGTACTTTTCGGCATAGAGACAATTTATACGGCGGCGTGAGGCCTGTCAAAGCAAGATTTCGAGTCTTTCCCTCAAGAATTCGGACTTTTCCTTAAGTCCGATATCTCCCGTTTCGAAAATTAAGCTTTCCGGTTTGGCCGGATTCAGTTTTACCCGGCCTCCGCTCATTTTCATCATGTGCATGACTTTGTCCACGGAAATCAAGGATACTTTTCCGAAGGTTACCTGAACGGTTCCTTTTCGCTCTTGAAGCGAAGTGATTTTCAGCTTTTTGCAAATAATGCGAATCTCCGAAAGGGATAAAAGACTGTGAACTTCATCGGGAAGCGGACCGAATCGATCATGGAGTTCGGCGTGAAGAGACTCCAAATCGGCATCATACTGAACGGCCGCGATTTTTTTGTAGACTTCCATCTTTTCGGATTCATCGCTGATGTAGGAATCGGGAATGAATCCCGAATAATCAAGTTCGAGCACCAGTTCGGGAACGTCCTCTTCCTCATCTTCTTCGGTTTTCGAGCGTATGGCCTCTTCAAGGAGTTTGAGATAAAGATCGAATCCGACGGCGTACACGTCACCGGATTGCTGCGGACCGAGCAGATTCCCGGCTCCGCGAACTTCCAAGTCTTTCATCGCGATTTTAAATCCGCTTCCCAATTCGGTGAAATCGCTGATTATCTGGAGTCTTTTCATGGCCAGCTCACTGATTTCACGGCCGTCCGGATAAAGAAGGTAGGCGTATGCCAAACGGCTCGATCGTCCCACTCTTCCCCTGAGCTGATAAAGCTGGCTGATGCCGTACATGTCGGCCCGATCGATAAGAATGGTGTTGACGTTCGGAATATCGATTCCGTTTTCAATGATGGTCGTCGACACAAGAACCTGAAAGGCTCCATGGATAAACCGATGCATAATATCTTCAAGCTGACGCGGAGACATCTTACCGTGTGCCGTTTCAATGAAAACCTCCGGAACGAGATCGCGGAGAAAGAGCTGGGTGCGCTCCAGACTTTCAACACGGTTGTGGAGATAAAACACCTGCCCTCCCCGCTCCACTTCGCGGCGTATGGCCTTGGCTATGAGATCGGCGTCAAATTCCTGTATGAAGGTTTCAATGGGCCTTCTGTTGCTTGGAGCGGTTTTCAGCAGCGACATGTCTCTGATTTTCACCAAAGACATATGAAGAGTTCTGGGAATGGGAGTCGCGGAAAGGGTCAGACAGTCGACATTGGCTTTGAGTTCCTTGAGCCGCTCTTTATCTTTCACGCCGAAACGCTGCTCTTCGTCTATGATAATCAGTCCCATATTTTTGAGCTTAACGTCTTTGGACAAGATTCTGTGCGTCCCGATAACGATGTCCACATCACCTTCGGTGAGTCCTTTGAGGACGCGTTTCCGTTCGGCGGGCGCGACAAATCGGCTCAGCATGCCTACCGTTACCGGGAAGCGCTTGAAACGCTCGGTGAAACTCTCATGGTGCTGTTCGGCAAGGATCGTTGTCGGGCAGAGGTATGCCACCTGACGGCCGCCCATAACCGCCTTGAAAGCCGCCCGCATCGCGATTTCCGTTTTTCCGTAGCCCACATCTCCGCAAATTAAGCGGTCCATCGGTTTGGGCGATTCCATATCGGCTTTCACGTCCGCGATCGCCGTAAGCTGATCGTCGGTTTCCTGCCAGGGAAAAGCCGCTTCAAAACTCACCTGAAAATCATCGTCCTTGGGAAAGGCATAGCCGGCGGCCGTCTGCCGGCGCGCATAGAGCTTGATCAGCCGGTCGGCAAGATCGGCAACGGATTTTTTAACCTTATCCTTCTTCTTTTCCCAGGAAGGTCCGCCGATACGGTCGAGCTTGGGAGCTCTCCCTTCCTGGCCGATATAGCGCTGAACCAGATTGACCTGTTCGATGGGGATGAAAACTGTCTCATCTCCGGAATATTCAAGGGTGATGTAATCGCGTTCGGCTCCCGCCGTTTTGATACGCTTAATGCCGAGAAAACGTCCGATGCCATGATTAAGATGAACAACAAGGTCGCCGGGATCCAAATCGACAAACGACTCAATAACGCTGCTTTTCGCCTTTGCGACCGAAGAAGGAGCCTTTTTCCGTCTGCCGAAAATTTCGTTTTCCTGCAGAACCATGATACGCGCCTGCGGAAGCAGAAAGCCCGCCGAAAGCGCCGCCGGTCCCACAAGGACATTTTCATGATCGCGAAGGAGATACCCTATTCTCTGCGCCTGCGATTCACTCTCGGCGAAAACGAAAATTTCATAGCCGGATTCATTAAGAGACGTGAACTCTTCTTTGAGGTATGCGATATTTCCGAAAAACGAACGCCCCGGTTCGCATCCCACATTATATCCGCCGGTATCATCATCTTTTTTAACCGCATGGAAGATAAGGCGTCTTTCTTTGGAATCGACGAAATCTTTCAGTCCGCTTACCAGTGTTTCGGGCTCGGGGACGGCTAAGCCGTCCATCACGGCATCGGAATGGAGTTTCTCATACTCCTTGAGCATGTTCGACTCGGCGAGTTCCAGCCGTTCAATGTCAAGAAAAACGGTAACGGATCGATCCGGAAGATAATCCTGAAGCGTTGCCGGATTCCGAAAAGCCAAGGGATAGAATAATTCTTCTCCGCGCCAATCCCTGCCCGTTTCCAGAGCCTCAAGGACTTCGGTGTATTCTTCACCGTGAAGAACCGACTTGAGTCTTTCCAGCTTCTGGTTATCCCAAATCAATTCCCTTAAGGGGTGCAGAATCACATGCTCGGCCGATCCGACCGAGGCTTGGGTGAGCGGATCAAAAAGCCGGATGTCTTCCACTTCATCCCAGGCAAAGACAATACGGACGGCATTCTCTTCACCGACGGGAGCAACATCCAGAACCTCGCCGCGCAGGGCGAATTCTCCGGGAACGCTGACCCTGGAAACACGGGTGTAGCCGTATTTCTGCAGCGACTCTTCTATTTCGACCGGATCGATTTTTCCGCCCTTTTTCAGACGAATCAAAGCGCCGGAGATTTCGGAAGGAGGAGGCAAAAGGCCGAGAGCCGCTCTTAGAGAGGTAACGATAATACGCCGTTCCTTCGATGCCAGTTCGGACAGTACGGTAGCCCGCTTGCCGAAGACGGAAGCCTGGGGAGAAACGCCTCTGTAGAGCATTGTTCCCCACCAAGGGAAAAACGATACGTCGTCCGTGAAAAGAGAAAGATCCGAAGCCAGAGAACGGGCTTCGGTTTCATCGGAGGCAATAACGAGTATCGCGCCTCCGGTTACATCGGCCAATTTGGAAAGGAGGACGGCCGTCCAGGAACCGCGCGCACCGAAGGCCTCAAGGGGAAAGCGCCCATCGGCCCAATCGGTACGAAGATTTTTCCAATCCGGTATGGTTTTTAATGCGTTGTTTAAAGATGATTTGAATTGATTCAGCATAGAGACTTACCGATAAAGAACATGTAATACCCTAACCCTTTGAGGGGGGCCCAATGGCACGTCGGTCAAAATTATTTCTTCTCATCGCCCTTATCGCGGCGGTTTCCGCATACGCGGATCGAACCGCCCAGACGATTCCGAGCTTCAGCATACGGTATCATGACAAGAATATCTATTATCCGGGCGACGAAATCGAATTGAAGCTGACACTCAGCAATCCGTCCGATTCCGGAGAATCGGATATGACCTTCTACCTTGCCGACGATGCCCGGCAAAGTTTCGGATTCGACCTCAGATCGCTCACGGGGGAACCGACGCCCCTGGCCGACGGATTCGCCGCCGCGTTAAATGATCGCGGAGCCTACCGCGTGATTCATCTGGCGCCCGGTCAGGAATTGTCCATTACCGTTCCTCTGAATCGCTGGGCTAACCTTGCCGCCCCGGGACAGTACCGTCTGACGGGATTCTTTTATCCCCGCCTCAGAGGAAGCGGAACAACCGCTTCCAGAGCGGATTCGGTTCTGGATCTTACCGTTATGCCCGATACGGAGCGCCGATGGCAGGATGAAATGGACCGGAGCGTTCGCGAAGCCCTTATTCGGCGGGACATTGATCCTTGGCTTGTTGTTTCCGAAACCCTCTCCAACCGTAAAAGCGCCAAATACAACAGGGCCATGCTGTATTTGGATACGGAATCCCTGGCAAGTGTCATCCCGACCGTCGGCGGCGCCGCACAGCTTGAACGGTCTCTTCTGGAGGGTTCCTGGAATGAAATACCGGGCTTTGAACATCCCGTTGAATCCTATGAACTGATGGCATCTCAGGTGTATCCCAGCGAAGCAACGGTCCTTATTCGGGCCGCCTATCGTCCTTACGGAGAACTTTTTTCCCGCGATCTTCGCTTTTACCTGCATAAGGTTTCGGGATATTGGTCCATCAGACGCGTCGAAACCGTTAATGAAGAAGGCGTTGATCCGTCCCGATACGGAGCTTTGGATCTTAATCCGCCGGAAGTAGTCTCCGAACTCCTGGAGGCCGTTAAACGCGGTGATTGGGATATCGCTCTTCGATATTATGATACGACCGCTATAGTCAGGAGTCTTCCCGAATACATCGACGTTTGGAAAAACATGAGCGCCGGCGAGCATCGAAGAGCTTTGGACGAATACAGAAATCAGCTGATTTCCGGAAAAACGGATTCCGAGAGGGAACCTCTCGGCGACATCGACGATTGGTCCGTAAAACAAGTCTCGTATACGGAAGAAGAAGGAACCGTCGTCGTTGAAAATATCACCACTCATGCCACCGCTTCGGGACCGATGCGGCAGAAAACCATCTATACGTTCAGACTTGTAAGAGACGACGATGATCAATGGATCGTCGTGCGATATGATACTGTTATAAGGAGATAATCCGGGTGATTATACTGATCGTTGCTCAGGACACAACACTCAAAAATCGGTTCGAGTCTTTTTTCGGAAGTCTCGGCTACAGAACCATACAATACACGCATCCTCTTAAAGCTCTCGATAATCTGGAGGAGATTCATCCGGATGTCGTTCTCTGCAGTTCTCTGGATTTTCCCCGTCACTGGAAACTTATCGCCAAGCAGCTGAGGGATACGCGCGGAAGAGACGACGCGGTGATTATCCTCACGGTTCCGGATGATTTCGACTCGGAAGAGGCCGATAAGGCCGCGTTCCTCGGCGTGAACATTCTCTATCCGCAGAGACTGGAAACCGTTGAAGATTTCAGGATCCTCGATTGCAGAATCAGCCGGTATAAAACTCCTCCCGACCGCAGCCGGGCGTTTACCTGGATTCCCGGAGGCGAGGAGAGAATTTCCTTTATTTTCAAACATCCTTTTGAATTCCGCATGATTTCGGGAAGATTCACCGAAATCACCCCGGCGGGCGGAGTTTTCAGGCCCGACGACCCGGGCGACCTTGCCGGATTGGAAATCGGGATGATTCTGGAAGCCGCCTCCATGCGGGCCGGGCATTCCCTGTTGTCCGTAAAATCCCGCATTATCAGAAACTCAGGGACTCTGACCTTGGCCTTTATTGAATTCGACGGAGACGGATTTCGGAACCTATTGGATGAAATGAGTCTTCATGTCGCGACGATTTAGATAAAAACCATAGTGATTCCTAATAAACCGTGTATTTATCAATGTTTATTCGTATTACTTATCGCTTAAATCCTTGACGCTTGTTTCACCGAATCGTTAAAATTTCTTTATGAGCAAACGAAGCAATTATATATTCACCTCGGAAAGCGTCGGCGAAGGACATCCCGACAAGTTGTGCGATCTTATTTCCGATGCCGTACTCGATAAAGCACTCGCGTCCGATCCCGAATCACGGGTTGCGTGTGAATGCTTTTCTTCAACCGGACTTATCCTTGTCGGCGGTGAAATAACCACCGAAGGTTATATCGATATTATTCAGTGTGCCAAGGAAGTCCTTGAAGATGTCGGTTATGACGACCCGGACGACGGTATCGACAGCAAATCCTGTTCCGTTATTTCTGTGATCAAACCCCAGTCGGACGACATTTCGGTCGGCGTTACGGCGGATGCGGGACTTCATAAGGAACAGGGTGCCGGCGACCAGGGCATGATGTTCGGATATGCCTGCAGGCAAACCGAAGAACTGATGCCCGCGCCCATTCAATTTTCCCATTCCATCATGAAGAAAGCGGCCGAAGTCAGAAAATCCGGGACTCTTGATTTTCTCAGACCCGACGGGAAATGTCAGGTTACCGTCCGTTATGAAGATAAGAAGCCGGTTCATATCGATACCGTGGTTCTTTCACATCAGCACAGAATGGAAGCATCCTATAACGATATCAGGGAAGGTTTGATTGAAACCGTTATTAAACCCTCCCTTCCCGAATATCTTCTTTCCGATAAAACGATCTTTCATATTAATCCCACCGGCCGTTTCGTTATCGGCGGCCCCAAGGGGGATTCCGGTCTGACGGGCAGAAAAATCATCGTGGACACTTACGGCGGTTATGCCCGGCACGGAGGCGGAGCGTTCTCGGGAAAAGATCCTTCGAAAGTCGACCGCTCGGCCGCATACATGGCCCGATATATCGCCAAGAATCTTGTTGCTTCGGGTATCGCCGATGAAGCCGAGGTGGAAATCGCTTATGCCATCGGGGTTTCCGAGCCGGTTTCCATATATGTTGAAATGGAAGGAACATCGGAAGCGGAAATCGCCAAGATTGAAGAAATTATTCCGAAAGTCTTCAATCTGACACCGTCGGGCATTATCAGTTCCCTCGATTTAAAAAGACCCATCTACTATCCGACCGCGGCATACGGTCATTTCGGCAGGAATGAATTTCCCTGGGAAAAAACCGATAAGGTGGACGAACTCAGGGCCGCACTAGGCTGAAAGAATGTCCGCGGAGGCGCTTTGGTGGAAAGATGAAGGCGGCTTTGTCCGCTGTTTCCTCTGCCCGCATTCTTGTGTGCTCCGAGAAGGCGAAATCGGTCTCTGCGGCGTTCGAAAAGCTTCCCGTCGGGAACTGACCCTCCCCGGCTATGGTTATATAACCGCCGAGGCGGCCGATCCCATTGAAAAGAAACCTCTTTACCATTTTTTCCCCGGCCGGTCGGTCTGGTCGATTGGATTCGCGGGCTGTAATTTCAAGTGCCCGTTCTGCCAGAATCATCAAATTGCGCGCGCACCGGCCGGAGTCGGACGGCCGAGAACTCCCGAGGAGGTGGTCTTTTCGGCCCTCCAATCCGAATCCCGAATGATTGCCTACACGTATTCGGAACCCACGGTTCATTACGAATTTGTTTTTGAAACGGCCGAGAAAGCCTCTTGCAAGGGTTTGAAGAATGTTTTGGTCACCAACGGCGGAATCAATCCGGGGCCGGCCGCAGACCTATTGGATTTAATGGACGCGGTGAATATCGATCTGAAATCTTGGAACGCCGAATATTACCGCGATGTTCTGGGAGGGAATCTTGCAACGGTTCGCCGGTTTATTGAGAGTTCCGTTGAGCGCTGCTGGACCGAGCTGACCACTCTCGTGGTACCGGGTGATAACGACGAGGAAGCCGATATCGCCGAGATGTGTTCTTGGATCGCTTCCTTGTCGAAAGACATCCCGGTTCATCTTTCGGCTTACCATCCCGCCTACAGGTACACACGCGGCGGAACGGGAGCCGAAACTCTGGCGCGTCTTTATGAAAAGGCTAAGGAAAAATTGAATTATGTATATGTCGGGAATCTCGGCTGGGAAAACAACACCCGGTGTTCCTCCTGCGGAAACACGGTAATCGAAAGAAAGTTCTATGCGGCGAGGAACAACCTGAACGGGAATCTTTGTCCGCAATGCGGTTCGATGATTCCCGGCGTGTTCTCATAGAAACCGTCCGCCGAATTCATCGAACCCGATGCTGCTTTTTCAAGTTCTTTTGGAGATGGAAAAGGTCAGCCGATCGATGATGATGGCCAAAAAGACGATACTGATTCCGGCTTCAAAACCGCGTCCCACTTCGATTCTGTTGATGGAAAGCAATACTTCCATTCCCAAACCTTTGGCTCCGATCATGGATCCGATAACAACCATGGCGAGAGCCATCATCGTGGTTTGATTGATGCCCACCATGATGGAAGGCTTTGCCAAAGGCAATTGTACGTCCAAGAGAACTTGCTTGCGTTTCGCTCCGAACGCTTTGGCCGCTTCAACGGCTTCCGGATCCACGGTACGGATTCCGACATTCGTAAGTCTGATAACCGGCGGAACGGCATAAATAATCGTTGCGATAACCGCCGGTACCCGTCCCAGGCCGAAAAACATGAGTGCCGGTATAAGATAGACAAAACTCGGCATCGTCTGCATGGCATCAAGAACGGGTTTCAGGATTGATTCCGTCCGATCTCTTTGGGCCATGGCGATTCCGGTGGGAATACCGATGAGAAGCGAAAAAAGAACCGAGGCGGAGACAAGACTGAGTGTTTTCATCGCCAGTTCCCAATACCCGAAACAGCCGATGAGAAAAAGCATCAGAGCCATAACGATTCCCATGGAAAGACTTTTCAGCATTTTCCATCCCGCGAAGAAGATTAAAGGGATGAAAAGAAACCAGGGGATAACCGTAAAAATATATTCAAAGCCGAGCATGACTTTGAGAATGATCCATCCTACGGCGTCAAAGAACCCGTCAAGATGAACCAGCAGCCAGGACATGGCCGCGTCAATCCAATCCCTTAAGGGAATGCGGACGATTTCCGGAAACTCAATCATCACCATCACCTCCGTTCGGACTTATGGCCTCAAAAATATCATCGGTTTTCACGATGCCGAGCAGACGGCCCGATTCGGAAACAACGGGAATCGGATACGGATTGGCCGTAACGATGCTGAAAAGATCTTCCAAAACCGTATCTTCTCCGACGGAGGGTACTTCTTTAACAACCGGGGGCTTCAGCTTGGCTTTTTCCGGATCTTCAACATCGTTCTGAAATTTCTCAAGTCGTGCTTGGTTGGCAACCCCAAGGAGTCGGTGTTTCTGATCCACCACGAAGGCTCCCTGTCTGTTATTCTTCTTGAGGATTGTGAGAGCTGTTTTCGGTCCTTCCCAGGAGTAAAGAAGAACTTCCGGGTCAAGCATGATTTTTCCGGCGGTAACGACTTTCGCCGGCGATGCGTCATGAACGAATTCACGAACATAATCATCGGCGGGCTCGGTGACGATTTCTTCGGGCGTTCCGATTTGGGCAACTTCTCCGTCGTGGAGAATGGCGATGCGGTCGCCCAGTTTTAAGGCTTCGGATAAATCATGAGTTACAAAAACGATGGTTTTCTGAAGTTTTTCCTGCAGCTCGATGAATTCATCCTGCATCTGCCTGCGAATAAGCGGGTCCAAACCGCTGAACGGTTCATCCATAAGGAGAATATCGGGATTGTTGGCCAAGGCTCTGGCAAGACCGACTCGCTGCTGCATTCCTCCGGATAAGCTTCCCGGATAATAATCTTCCCAGCCTTTGAGGCCGACGGTTTCCAGAGCCTGCATGGCTTTGGCGTACTGCTCTCCTTTCGGAATACGCCTTACTTTAAGTCCGAAAGCGGCGTTATCCAGAACCGTCAGGTGCGGAAGAAGTCCGTAATGCTGAAAAACCATTCCAAAGGTGTCTTTGCGAAAATCCAGAAGATCATTTTCGGAAAGCTTGGTAATGTTGCGCTCTTTTATGAATATTTTACCCGCGGTCGGATTGATTAGGCGGATGATATTTCGAATCAGAGTTGATTTCCCGCTTCCGGAAAGGCCCATGATGATGAAAAATTCACCTTTCTTAACGGAGAAATCGACATTTCTCAGCCCGATGATATTGCCGGTTTTCTTTTGGATTTCTTCCTTGCTCTGATGCGCGTATTTAGCGGCGGTGATTCTTTTGGGATCCCTGCCGAAGACCTTCCATAGGCCTTCCACGCGAATGATTTCTTCCGGAACGGAAGAAGCGGCCGTTGCCGCCTCTTCCGCCGCTTCAGGCGACAGTTCCATGTGCCGTCCTAAAGAGCAGCCAAGGCGTCTTTAACCCTGGCGGCCGTATCGGCATCAACCCAACGGGTCCAGACATCTTCCCTGTTGTTCAAAAACCAGACGGCGATCTCTTCCGCGTCCCATTCCTCCGCTTCCATTTTTGCGAGGAACTCATTGTTCATATCGACATCGGTGGAATACGCCTTCAGGAATTCCACGACATCCGGCGCCTTTTCGGGCATATCTTTATTAACAAGAATATTAACGTCCGCCGGATCGAATTCGCTTCCTTTAAGAGCGACCATGTCCAAACGCCCAAGAATGGCGGTAGGAGCCCAATAGTAACCGACCCATCCTTCCTTTTTTTCATATGCGGCAACCATCGTGGCGGCCAGAGCGGCACCGGAACCGGCTACGCTGAGGTTGAATTGATCGTCCAATCCGAATTTATTGAAGATTTCTTCACTGATTTCCAACTGCTGCCAGCCGGCAACCCCGCCATAAACAACGCCCTTTTTGGAATCTTCCGGATCAGGAAAGAGTTCGGCATACTTTTTCAGGTCTTCCACCGACTTTAAATCCGGAGCCGCCGCGCCGTTTCCTTCAACCATATACCGCGGAACCCACCACGCCTGCGGACCGTCGGGCAAGTTTTTTCCAAGGTCGATGATATCACCGAAATCAATGCCTTTTTGATAAGCCTCACGATAATTGGAATGCCAGGATTCCATATCGATATCGATATCGCCCTGAATAAGGCCGTTGATGGTAACAAGCGTATCGGCGGCCGTAAACTCCGCCTTATATCCTCCGAGACCGTTCTCAATGATAAAGGCCGCGATTCTGTTATGAACCTGGACGCTGTTCCAGGATAAATCTCCAAAAACCAGAGTGGTTTCTTGTTCTTCCGTACCGCCGCCGAAGGCGGCAAATGACATGGTCATAATAAGGACCATGGAAACCAACGAGAGTTTCTTCATTTTCATCTCCAATATAAATGTAATTATATTTAGTACACTATAGAATGAGGATGGGAGGGTCAAGCGCCGCACCTCGGATAATAAGTTTCCCATTAAGAAATAAAATGATTACAATCAAAGAACGGGAAATTGTATGCCGGTTTAAATATATTGAATACTATTGTTTAATCGCGGCCTCATCGGTCTCTTGCCAATCCCCCCGACTCCGAGAACAATGTATTTCGGGCGGCAAGAGAGAACAGCGAATGATAAATGACAGTGATATGCTTTTGGTAACTCTGCGCCGGATAATCAGGGCCATCGATCTGCATTCGAAAAGCCTTACGAAGAAATACGGATTAACCGGCCCGCAGCTCCTTATTCTTAAGGAACTTTACAAAAATGACGATTTAACAATCGGACGAACGGCTCGGAACGTTAATCTCAGTCAGGCGACAGTAACGACCATTCTCGATCGTCTTGAAAAACTCGGCTATGTCCAAAGAATTCGGAACTCTTTCGATAAAAGAAAAGTAAATCTCATCTTATCTGAAAAGGCGACGAGGATTCTCGACGGGAATCCCAGCCTGCTCCAGGAAGATTTCATCAATCGATTCGAGGAACTGGAAGATTGGGAAAAGACGCTGCTGCTCTCTTCGCTCCAGCGCATCGCGTCGATGATGAATGCCGGTGATATCATTTCTCCGCCTGTTTTGGTCAGCGGCCCTCTGGCCGCGACGGAAAAAGAAGTCGACGATTTTCTCGACGATTGAAACCTCTGCGGTGAAAATAGACCTTTTCGAACGAAAAACCGGCAAGATGTTTTCGGAGATTTCTCGGTGATAATTCGTTTCGGCGCTGCAACGGCGCTGTGAAGCCCGCGCGAAAACGCATCGGCGCGGGCTTAAGCGTACGAAGAAAAACCGCACCTTATTCGGATGCGGTTTTTTAGACGAGTCGATTTATAGAAACCTATCAGACATACGGAAGGGAGCGCGCGACCCTTTCAACGGCATCCATACGCGATGCGAGAACGCCCGTGGAATCCCAGCTCCCGTCCAGGAGCGCCTGCCTGTAGGATTCGGGCATGGAAGCATTCCAACTCTTATCGGAGGTCGATACGGTCATCGATTCCAAATCAATACGAATCGCTGTATCGGGAGCCGATTCAATCAAAGCCTGGAGTTCCATGGCATCCTTGTGATGGAGAATTACGGCAGGAATCCCCAGTGAAGAGCAGTTGCCCGCAAAGATTTCGGCGAAGGATTCCGCGATAACAGCCTTGATTCCGTAATCCTTCAGAGCCTGCGGAGCATGTTCTCTGGAAGATCCGCATCCGAAATTGGCATTGCCGACGAGAACGGGATGGCCGGACCATCGAGAATCATCGAAGGGATGATTTTTTTTATGTCCTTCTTCATCCACCCTCTCATCGTTGAAAGCGAATTCTCCCAAGCCTGCGAACGTGACGCATTTCATGAAACGCGCGGGAATAATTCGATCGGTATCGATGTCATTGCCGCGTACGGCGATTCCCATTCCCTCGAAGTTCTTAATCACTTGACTCATCGAATACCCCCATTATTCCTGATATCGACGATTTTACCCGCGATGGCCGCCGCCGCCGCCATTTTGGGACTGACAAGAAGTGTTCTGCCCGTGGGAGAGCCCTGTCTGCCGATGAAGTTTCTGTTGGATGTGCTCGCCGAGAGCTGACGCCCCTGCAGTTTGTCCGGATTCATGGCCAGACACATGGAGCAGCCGGCTTTTCTCCATTGGAATCCGGCCTGTGTAAAGATTTTATCCAAACCTTCCGCTTCGGCGGCTTTCGCCACTTCCTGACTTCCGGGAACAACCAAAGCAACAACTCCGGCAGCCACGCTGTGTCCTTTCGCCGTTTCCGCGGCTTCCCGAAGATCCGTTAATCTGCCGTTGGTGCAGGAACCGATAAACACGACATCGATCTTCTTTCCGAGCATCGTTTCACCGGGTTTAAATCCCATATATTCATAGGCGCGGGCCGCGGTTTCCCGTTCATCTTCCGGCAGAGATTCGGTTTCCGGGAGAACCCCGTCTACCGAAACGACTTGTCCGGGATTGATTCCCCATGTCACCATGGGTGAAAGTTTCGAGGCGTCCATGACGTATTCATCATCGTAGGCTGCATCCGCGTCGGATTTCATTTCTTCACCGAAGGCGATCATGGATTCATAATCTTTGACATAAGGGCGGCCTTTCAGCCATTCATAGGTTACCTTATCCGGATTTACGTACCCAACCCTGGCGCCGCCTTCGATACTCATATTGCAGAGAGTCATGCGTTCTTCCATGCTCAACGACTCAACGGCCTCTCCGCCGTATTCATAGGCATAGCCGAGACCGCCGTTAACTCCGAGTTCACCGATGATGGCCAGAATCAAATCTTTTGCGCCGACACCTTCGGGAAGACGTCCGTTGACGGTAATCCTGCGGACTTTCGGTTTGGCGATGGCCATGGTCTGAGTGGCCAGGATATCCCGTACCTGACTTGTTCCGACACCGAACGCGATTGCGCCGAAGGCGCCGTGCGTGGCCGTATGCGAATCGCCGCAGGCAATGGTCATGCCGGGCTGCGTGAGCCCCTGCTCCGGTCCGACGACATGAACGACTCCCTGTTTCCCGCTTTCTATTCCGAAAAACGTAATTCCGTATTCCGAAGTATTCTCTTCAAGCGCCTGAAGCATTTTTTCGGCAAGAGGATCGGCAAAGGGACGGGATCGATCATCCGTTGGGATGATGTGATCCGAAGTGGCGTAGGTTCTCAAAGGATACTTGACTCCCAGTTTCCGTTCCTTCAGCATCCCAAAAGCCTGGGGAGAGGTGACTTCATGAATAAGATGCAGGCCGATAAAAAGCTGATCCTGCCCCGAGGGGAGCGTTCCAACCTTATGGCGCTCCCAGACCTTTTCCAATAAATTCTTTCCTGCCATAAAAACCTCCCGGACGGCGAGTGGTGAACCCATTACGATCGTCGATGTCGCCGATGGCTTAGATTTGTATTTTATAATCGACAATGCTGTAAAAAATGACTTTTTCTGACTTCTATTTATCCTATACTAACAAACATGGCGCAATCGGAATATATAAGGCCTTATTCGGCACCTTCCCGCTCTTATTTTCTATCCATACCCTATGATTCGGGTTCCGCGGTTCTGACCTTTCTGCATGCGGGACGTTCCTCTTGGCCGCGCGATGATGCGGGACCGGCCGTATCAACCGAAAGAGGACACAGCCATTCGGTTTACCATGCCGTTCTTTATACATCGGGCCATAATATTATGATTCATGAAGGCGGGAAACATCCCTGCAGACGGGGAACTTTGGTTCTTACCGATCCGGGATGTGTTCATGAATATCGCCCGCAAACGGCCGGAGGTGCGTCATTTATCGAAATAACGTTCAACTTGCGCTGCGGCAATGTCTCGGTCACTCCGCCGTGGAAGCATCTTTTGTCGTATTGGCTGGGGATAAACGAAGTAAAAGCGAGCTGGCCCGTAAATATTCCTCCGCCCGACTTGGAACGCCTGGAAGGATTGATGAACGCCATCGTATCTTCTCTCAATGACGATACGGGATTATCGGAAGCCGCCTCCGCGCTGGCCATGGGTGAATTCATCCTTAATCTGGGAGATTATTTTACTCGCGACGGTATTTCGGACGCCCCGGCAAAACTGGATGGAATTGAAAAGGCGAAGCGATACCTTGAAAAGAATTTTTCAGATTCCGTTTCCATCTCGGATTTGGCCCGGATAGCCTGCTTAAGCGAAGGCGCTTTTATCCGCTCTTTTTCCACTCGTTTCGGGTTTTCTCCCATGGTATACCGAAAAAGACTGCGTATTACGGCGGCGAAACATCTTCTGGCGGTTTCCGGACGTTCCATAGGAGAAATCGCATCGAATGTCGGGTACGGCGATATCTATGTCTTTTCCCGAACATTCAAAACGGAAGTCGGAAAAACGGCTTCTCAATGGAGAAAAGATAAGAATAAAGAAGATTCTTAGGCCGAATGTCGGGTGTTCTTCTTGAGGCTCTTTTATAAAGAATATTTTCGTCCGGCCGGCGCGCCGCCCGATGTATGATTATTCTTTCCAGGGAAAAATCATGCCCTTGAGAGTCCTTTTGCCGATCCGGTCTTTCTCGTCGATCAGCAGTTCCGCCCAGGGGACTTCATTTCTTTTGGCTTCGGGATGTTCTTCCAGCCAGTCGTACTTGAACATGAGAAGACGCAGAACAACATCCAGATATAAAAGAATCCCGGCAGGGCCGAATCCGCCGAATGCGGTAAATGTCCAAAGAACCAATTGAACGGGAATCATAATGAATCCGGTAAATAAGGAAATACCGATATTATCGAGCATGATGAGCATGCTCTTCTTAAGACTTTTCACGATGCCGCCGGTAAGGCGATTTCGTACCGGGAAATACCAAATGGCCGTGAGGTATGCGGCCACGGCCAGCCAGAAGAGAACCGCCGTCGCCGCCAAACCGATCATGTTCTTTAAGCTTGAGTAATACAGGATGCCGAATCCGGATATCGCAAAAAAAACGGCTGCTACAAGACAGAGAAAGAGCGATGCCGCCCATGTTGATTTAAACAGTTTCGGAATATCGGACCAAGCCGGTCTTCGAAAATCCGCAATAGAAGAAAGCAGAGAAGAAACGACTCCGGCAATGATAAAAACAAGGGGAATCACAAAGAAGAGAAACACCCATCCCCAGGAATTTTCGGCTTCGAAGAGTTTGAACATCGGCCAAAAACCTGCGGCCAGCAGAAGCATTATGGTGATGTTTCCAAGGAGTACGGCACCCAGATTGTCCCAAGCATCAAAAAAAGACTTCTTAATCGCCAGAAAAAACATAATCAGCTCCGAAATCCCGTTTGGATTTTAAATCTCACGAATCTTGCCCATACGATGCCAGTGTGAGGCCAGATAGACAAGGGGGGTATCGGCGGCCGCAACGATCCATTTCAGAACGTACGTGGAGGCCGCGATTTCCCAGAAATCGCGGCCGGGAACACTGCCGGCAAAGGCAATCGTAACGAAAATGAGCGTATCGATTGCCTGACTGACCATGGTCGAAGCATTGTTGCGAAGCCATATCCAGCGGCCGTCCGGCCGTCGTTCTTTAAGCCGATCGTAAGCCCAAACGTCGTGAACCTGACTGAAACCGTACGCCAGAAAACTCGCCAAGGCGATTCTCGGAAGAAGCGCATAGAGCGTTTCCATGCTCTCTTGAGCGAAATCGATCGGCGCCGGCTTGAACCACAGAGACACATTCATAAGAACCGTGAGTGAAATAAGTGATATAAAGCCGATTCCCACGGCCTTATGCGCATCTTTCTTACCGTGATTTTCCGAAAGGATATCCGTCGCCAGAAAACTCGTCGCATAGACGATATTCCCCAGTGATGAGGTTAATCCGAAAAGATGGACCGTCTTAATCACCTGGATGTTGGCGATGATGACGGCTATGGGAACCCATGCGAAAAGCCCGATGCGTCCGAACACACGATAGGAAATCAGAATAAAGAAGAAATTCAAAACAAGCATCAACAGCCAAAGAATTTCGTTGCCGGCCGGGATTTCCGCAAAAAAAGAAACGAAGCCGTTCACAATGTTCCTTCTCGAATCTCCAGGCTGCCGCTCCAGCGGCTCACGGTATTGCCGGAAAAAGAACGAATACGCACAAAAACGATTTCTTTTTCTTTCAAAATAAGTTCAAGTTCCGTTCCGCTGAGGGTCCAGGATTTCTCCGTACTTTGAAAATCTTCGGTTTTCGACGATTGGATTTCGTACCCGTCGGCGTCGGCAACCGGTGCCCATGATATCAAAACACGTCCGAGCGGGCGTGCGACGGGCTTTTCGAAACGGGGACGGGAAAGGATGCCTTCCATTTCCTCATTCGAGGAAACGTTTGAATCCGTTTTGACTCCCGAGGCGCATGAGGCGGCCGCGAGAGTCAAAACGAAAAAGAGTGCTGTGTAAAACGTAGGTCGTATCATCTTCGGCGCATCATATCGATAAGGCTGACGACTGTCGAGCGTTACCGCGGTTATCTTGAGCCTTGATCAAACGGTTCTCCGGAAGCCCGCGGAGCTTGAGAAGACTTCGAGAATGCTATAAGAGCCAGCAGCGTCACGACATACGGGAAGGCTTTGAGAATAAGTCCGGGAATCGTGGAAAGTGCCGGTACAACCTGTGAAACATTGGCCAGGGTGCTGGCGAATCCGAAGAAAAACGTTGCGCCCAGAATGCCGAGGGGCTTCCATTGTCCGAAGATAAGGGCTGCCAGCGCGAGAAATCCAAGACCCGCCACGGATCCGTTGAATTCCCCCGAATACGTTACCAGGATTATGGCTCCGCCCAAACCGGCGAACGCGCCGGACATCAGAACGGCCACGTAGCGAATCAGACGGACGTTCACACCGGCGGCATCGGCCGCATGGGGATGTTCGCCGCAGGCCCGAAGACGAAGGCCGAAGGGTGTTTTGTAAATGAGATACCAGCTTCCCAAGAGAATCAAAAGCACCAGCCATGTCGTCATGTAAGTCTGGGTGAAAAAAAGGTTTCCGATAACGGGGATTTTCGACAAAACCGGCATATTGAATCGCCTGAGCCCGCTGATAATGTTGATGTTGCCGCTTCCGGTGATATAGCGGGCGAAATAAACCGTCAGGGCGCCGGCGATCATGTTGATGGCCGTACCGCTGATGACTTGATTGGCATTCAGATTAATGCTGGCGAAAGCGTGCAGCAAGGAAAAAAGCGCACCGGCGATCATTCCGGCCAGGACTCCCATCCAAACCGCCGCGTCGCCCATGGACGGATAGAGTTTGGATACCGTCAGGGCGCTGGCGAACGACCCGATGATCATCAGGCCCTCCAGACCGATGTTCACAACGCCGGAACGCTCGCAAACAAGTCCTCCCAGTGACGTGATAAGAAGAGGAATCGTATAGGTAATGGCATAAGGGAAGATGAAAACAATGATGTCCCACATATCAGCCGGCCTCCTTCGATGAACGTTCCAGCTTTCTATTGGCCAAAGCTTTACCGGCCCGATCAAGAAACCGTTCAATAAGCACGCTTGTGGCCGCGAAGTAGATGATCGTCGCGATGATGGTATCGCCGATTTGAGGCGGGATTTCCGTCATGGCGTTCATGAATCCTTTCCCTGAATGAAGAATGCCGAAGAAGAGAGCGGAGAAAAAGACTCCGAGAGGCGAGTTGGCCGCCAGAAGAGAAACGGCGATGCCGTCGAATCCCTGATTGGGAAGAACTCCGATTTGAATGTTCACCGCGTAGCCCGTATACAGAGTCAGGCCGCCTATTCCGGCCAGAGCGCCTGCGATGGTCATGGACAGAACGATGTTTCGGTTTACCTTCATTCCGCCGTATTCGGCGGCAAAGCGATTAAAGCCGGCCGCTTTGAGTTCGTACCCCAGGACGGTCTTTTTTAAAATAATCCCGATAATCAGCACGACGATAATGGCGATGATAAGCCCCAAGTTGACATAAGAGCCGTCGAACATTTCAGTCAGCCAGGGAACGCGGAGAGAAGCGATATCCGGAATCTTTCGCGATTCGGTTTCCAGAAACTTTCCTTTGAAATATCTGGGGATTGTGTAGTAGACCACCCAGTACGCCAGCCAATTCATCATGATCGTGGCCACGACTTCGTGAACATTGAAAAGAGCCTTAAGAAGTCCCGGTATAAATCCCCATAAAGCTCCGCCCACAATCGCGGCCAGGAACATCAGGAGTAAAAGCAGAGGTTTGGGAAGAACCACCGTCAGAGCGACAACGGTGGCTGAAAGTCCTCCCGCCAAAAGCTGCCCGGAAGCGCCGATATTGAAAAGTCCGGTTTTAAACGCGAAAGCGACGGACAAACCCGTCAGGATAAGAGGGGTTGCGGTGGCCAGTGAATTCCCGATTCGTTCTATATTCATCAGACCGCCGCGGAAAAGGTAATAGTAGCCGGCGAAAGGATTGCTTCCGGTACAGAGCATGAAAATCGCACCGGCGATAAGGCCGAGAAACATGGCAATGAGCGCCACCCAAATACTGCGCGGAATCTTGGGGAATTTTAATTTCATGATTCGGATCCTTTCGCCACACCGGCCATCATCAATCCGGCTTCATTTTCATCGATTTCGTCGGCATTCACCAAGCCTACAAGCTCTCCCTGACTGATCACGGCGATCCTGTCGGAAAGATCCAGGATTTCATCAAGTTCCAGGGAAACAAGGAATACGGCTTTTCCGGAGTCACGCTGTTCCACCAAACGCTTATGAATATATTCTATGGATCCCACATCCAAACCCCGGGTGGGCTGCACCGCTATCATGAGGCCCGGATCGTGACTGATTTCCCTCCCCACAATGGCTTTCTGCTGATTCCCGCCGGATAAGGATCGTGCCGGGGTAACGCTTCCCTGCCCGGCTCGAACATCGAAGGCTTCGATGATTTTTTCCGAGTTTTTCCGAATCGCATCCCTTTTGAGAAAACCATGGCGATTAAACTCGTCTTTCCAGTAATTTTCCAGAATAAAATTGTCTTCAACCGAGTAATCGAGAACAAGACCGCGTTGCTGACGGTCTTCGGGGATGTGGGCCATCCCCATGGTAAAACGTTCCCGAATGCTTTTATCGGTTATATCTTCGCCGTTTAAGATAATGGTTCCGCTCTCGGCGCGGGTTAATCCGGTAATGGCTTCAACAAGTTCCGTCTGCCCGTTTCCGTCGACACCGGCCAAGCCTAAAATCTCACCTTCTCGAATTTCCAATGAAAAATCCTTTACTCCGAGGACTCCTCTCTTGTTCATCACGTTCAGATGTTTAATTTCAAGAACGGCTTTTCCCGCTTCGCGATCTTCCTTGTCAACGGTGAACGAAACTTCTCTTCCCACCATCATCCTCGCCATGGTTTCGGTATCGGTTTCATCGACATTGACCGTTCCGATAACTTTCCCGCGCCGAATAACGGTACAACGGTCGGCTATGGCCTTGATTTCTTTCAGCTTGTGGGTAATGAGGATAATGGATTTCCCCTCCGCGATAAGGTTCTTCATTATCTGCATTAAATCGGTGATTTCCTGGGGCGTCAGTACGGCGGTCGGTTCGTCGAATATAAGAACTTCCGCGTCCCGATAGAGCATTTTAAGAATCTCGACACGCTGCTGCATTCCCACCGAAACATCTTCAATCTTCGCCTCCGGATCCACATTCAGCCCATAATGCTCGGAAAGTTCTTTAATTCTTTTCGAAGCGGAAGATAAATCCATTCCAAGCCCTTTGCGGGGCTCCAAGCCCAGTACGATATTTTCCGTTATGGTGAAATTATGGACAAGCTTGAAATGCTGGTGCACCATCCCGATTCCCAGGTCGTTTGCCTGTGTAGGATTGGTAATTCTGACCTTCTCCCCCCTGACGCTGATACTGCCGCGATCCGGGTGATAAAGTCCGAAAAGGATACTCATCAGCGTGGACTTGCCTGCGCCGTTTTCTCCAAGGAGGGCCAGAACCTCTCCTTTCTTCAGGATGATGCTGACATCGTCATTGGCGACGATGCCGGGGAATTCTTTACGAATTCCCTTCATTTCAATGATTGGGATGTCCGCCACAACCGATCTCCTCTTAGTTAAAAAAAAGGGGGACGGCAGAGCCGTCCCCCTCGTCGTATGTTGAGTTTACTTGATCAGACTGCCCTGTTCCGCCGCAACGACGATTTGGCCGCCGGCGATTTTATCAAAAATGTCGGCGACTTTCTTCTCGACGGAAGAATCCAGATTGGGATTTTCGGTGGGAATGCCGACTCCGCCGTTGGAAGCATTCAAACGCAGGATTTGTCCCGCCGGGAATTTCCCGTTGAGTTCAGCCACGATCATATCGTAAGAAGCAACGTCGATATACTTCATGGCGGAAGTTAAGATAACGGAGTTTTTACCGTCATAAATGCCTTCGGGATACTGATCGACGTCCACGCCCACAATCCAGACCTTCTCGCCGTTTTTGGCCCTGGCTTTGGCTTCGTTAATACCGCCGATGCCCACACCGCCCGCGGCGCAGAAAATCACATCGACGCCCTTGTCGTACATACCGGCGGCAATCTGCTGACCGGCGGCGACATTGTCGAACGATCCCTGATAAATAACGTTGTCCGCTTTAATGACGACTTTGGTTCCCAATTCCTTGTTGGCATAAGCCAATCCCTGCTGGAAACCCCAGTTGAACTTCTGGACGGCCGGAATCTCCATGCCGCCGATGAAACCGGCTTCGCCTTCTTTCAGCTGAAGGGCGGTTGCGACACCGGCCAGAAATCCGGATTCCTGTTCGGCGAAATAAATGGCGACGACATTGGGTTCAATTCGGAATTCCGAATAATCGGCGCTGTGAGGCTCACCGTCGATAAGGACGAATTTCGCATCGGGGTATTTATCCTGAGCGGCGAAAATCGCGGATTCGAACTTAAATCCGGGGGTAACGATGAATTTGTATCCGGCATCGTAAAGGTTACCGATTTCCTTGGTGTAATCGGCCTCCGTGGTTCCCGAAGGCTTGAGATACTTTTCTATAACCAAGCCTTCCGACGCCGCCTTGAGAATGCCTTCCCATGTTCCCTGATTGAAGGATTTGTCGTCGATGGTTCCGGCATCGGTAACCATACCGGCTTTCATTTTTGCTGCTGAACTTGAACCGGAAGCCGAACCCGAATCCGAAGAACCGCCGGCGAAAACCGCAAAAGCGGTAAGAGCCAAAATCGCGAATAGGGCAAATACTTTCTTCATTGACATTTCTCCTTTATTAGGTTGCACCTAGACTTTAAATATATCCGATGCGAAGGCCTGCTCGCAAGAACATACGCTCTTGAGCCTTCATTTTAACAAAAACGGGAATCCGAAGTCTTGGAATCTACGATTTTGTCTGTTTTTTTGTTCACTAAAGGGGGAAGTCCGTTCCTTCTCCTTTCGGATTCACATTTAATGATTTCTGTAAGGATACGGACAAATCCGCGAAACTGCCGCGAATCCCGATATCGGCGGCGGCGGCCGTCCGTGAAGAGTCCCCGATCCGTTCGGCGAGAATCGGAACATACTCCCGCGTATGGTCCGTTCCCTTGAATGTCGGATCGCATCCGTGGTCTCCGGTAACGGCAAGAATGTCTCCTTTGGACATCAAACGCTTCAGAGCGGGTATTGATTCGTCGATTCGAAACACGGCATCGTGATAGCCTTGAGGATCTCTTCTGTGTCCGTAAATCATATCCGTATCCACGAGATTGACGAAAATAAACCGATCCTTTTTCGATTTTGCTTGCGCCAATTCCAAGGTTCGCTTCATACAGGCTTCATTCCCCGCGTCATGGTGGGAAAAGTCTATGCCCTGTTCATTGAAAATCGATCCGATTTTTCCGACGGCGTGGGTTTCCACTCCCCCATCGCGCATGTAATCAAGAAGCGTTTTTCCCGGCAGTTCGATAGACCAGTCATGGCGATCCTTCGTTCTGGAAAAACTTCCCGGTTTCCCTTCAAAGGGACGTGCGATAACGCGTCCGACATTGTAAGGATCACACAGACGGCGGGCCGTTTCGCAGAGGCGATAGAGTTCGGGGAGCGGGAAAACATCGATATGCGCCGCTATCTGGAAGACCGAATCGGCCGAGGTATAACAGATGGGCTTGCCGGATTTCAAATGTTCTTCGCCCAACTCTTCGATGATAACCGTTCCCGAAGCGGCTTTATTGCCCAAAATGCCCGGTACGCCGGTTTCGGAAATAAATGAATGAACCAATTCGTCGGGAAACGAAGGGTGGCTCTCCGGAAAAACCGGGAACGGCTTCTCCAGAACGATTCCGGCCATTTCCCAATGCCCCGTGGTTGTATCTTTTCCGGGAGATTTTTCGCTCATGGCGCCGAAAACTCCGGGAAGCGCCGTCACGGGCGGGCATCCGGGGATTTCCTCGCCTGTAAGCACGGCGACGTTTCCAAGGCCCATGGCTTGTAGATTCGGCCACTTGGCGCCTCCCACGGCCCGGCCGATGTGTACGGCCGTATTGGCGCCGACATCGCCGTATTCTTCCGCGTCAGGAAGAGATCCGATTCCGAAACTGTCGATAACAAGCAGAATGACTGTCATATGTTCCTCCCGGTCATTATGAGGCTCTTTTTACCTTTCTAATAATTCAAACGTATTCTAATCAAGATCAACGGCTCTGCGGTTATCTCTCAGACGGCCGGAAAGATAGACTTTATCAAGATTCAGTTCGTTCGCGAGCGAAATGAGCTGATCGCGCCCCACGAGATTCTGTTCAACGAAGAGATAAGCCAAGGCTTTTTCGGCAATGCAGGGAACGAGAAGGGAATTCATGCAGATGGGCTGCGGATCGTTTCTGTCCATGTGGATTTCCCTTAACGAGGTATACAGGGCCGATTTCTCGGGGTCGTTTTTAAGCTGCGAAAGCTCGTTTTTCAGCGGCTTCAAGTCTCCCCGCGCGGCGGCCTCTCCCAGCGGTTTTAAGGTAAAGAAGGTGTATTCTTTCCCGGGCAGCCAGTGATGCCGATCGCAGCGCGTGCAGTAATCCGGATCGCGGGGATCTTTTTTATCGCGATCTCCTCCGATGATAATCAGCGGATCAAAGTACAGGGCCGGACATTCTTTGTCGTTCACCGAATAATATCGATACGTATAGAGAGAATCGCGAAGACAGTCCCGGTGCTCGCAATAAGCCGTCAGCGTGATGACATCCGTGGACGTTTCCAAGAGCAGCCGGGCCGTCGAATTGAATATCTCCCGTCTGAAATTCAGCACCAGAGTCGGATAAACGAAAAGCAGCCCCCGCTTTTCGGATTCCCTGGCCGTTACATAGGCCAGGCGTTCGTCGTAAAAAGAAGCTTCATCCACAATCCATGTACCGTGGCTTTGGTTGTCCAAAATAACCTTTTCAAGATCAAAGGAGTCCCTGATGCGGGCTATGCCCTCCCCGCATCGTTCGTATCCGCCGCGGTAGGCCAGCGCGTCTTCCGGATAATCCGGGAATCGTCCGGCATCAAGCATATTCCTGATGAAAAAAACCTTCCGCCTGTCGGCCCCTTCCGTGGTGGTGGCCGCGGCGATTTTGTCGGATTTTCTTAAGGCGATTTTCGCATCACGCCAAATTCCGGCGGAAAACTCCGTTTTCCCCGATCCCATGGGACCGATGACAAGGATGCGTCTGCCGACATGTGTAAAATCGAAATGATTCTTGGATCTGTGAATGCGGATATTCGGGAATCCGAGGCTTCTCAGAAAATCTGCGGCTTCGCCGGTCGCAGGCCCTCCGTTCATGATTTCTCTTCCTCACGGGCATTGATAACAGGATTCCGCAGCGTCCCGATCCCTTCGATTTCCACTTCAACGACATCTCCGGCTTTTATGGGCCCAACTCCCGCCGGTGTTCCCGTAAAAATCAAATCGCCTTCTTCCAGTGTGAACTGGCGGCTAATAAACGAAATCAGTTCGTCGACGGGGAAGATTAATAAAGACGTTCGAGATTCCTGAACCGTTTTTCCGTTTAATCGGGTGGTAATGGAGAGATCTGCGGCGCCGTTAAGATCTTCAGCCCGGGCAACCGCAGGCCCAACGGGGCCGAATCCGTCGAAGGATTTGCCGCGGAACCAGCCCGATCTGTCCGACCTCTGCAAATTCCTCTGGCTGACATCGTTTCCGCAGGTGAAGCCGAAAATAAATTCGGAGGCTTTCCCGCGGGGAATATCCTTTCCCTTTTTTGCAACAATCACCACCAGTTCGCCTTCATAATCGGTTCTTTCTTCCTTTGACCACGAGTAGTCTTGGATGACTTTCGGAATGGGAATCGGATCACCGGAGGAGATGAGAACGTTGGGCGTTTTACAAAATAAGACGGGTTCGGAAGGAATACTCCCATCCATCCCGCGGACTTTTACCGATTCACTTTCGGCGATATGTGCGTGATAATTCAAACCGACTGCGATAATCTTCGACGGACTTATTGTGTATGTATCCTGTGAGTTCAGGATTGGAAGCTGAATACTCATGTCCGCAACTATACAACCGCCCCCCTTGGAGGGTGAAGCCGCGTTTTTTGAATATTAAGGGGCGCGGCATTCCATACCGATGGAGAAATAGGGAATACCGACTTTGTATATCGAAATAGAAATTGAGGTTGTCCGATGCTGAAGAAGACTTGTCTCGCCGTATTACTTGTTCTGATTTCATACGCCCTTTGGGCCTCCGGAAAAACAGATGAGGGCTCAAGCGATGTGGGTATTGAACAGCCCGGATCCGCGAGTAAAAAAAAGGCGACAATCCTTGATT
Organism: Spirochaetia bacterium; assembly: GCA_963666985.2. GTDB lineage: Bacteria > Spirochaetota > Spirochaetia > DSM-2461 > DSM-2461 > UBA2779. The sequence continues at coordinate 953,075 of CAXXIA010000001.1, forward strand.
TGGCGGAACAAGGCGATGCGGCCGGAATTGAAAGCATGCTCAAGGTCGACATCAACCTTGATGAACGGAATGCCGAAGGATTAACGGCTCTTCATATCGCTTCACGTTCGGGAGATGCGGCCATCGTCGAAACGCTGCTGCGCCGCGGCGCCGCCGTAGACGCAATCGACGCAAACGGAAGAACTCCGCTTCTGCTGGCCGTCGAAGGAGGACATGCCGCCGTATGTACGGCGCTTCTTCATGCCGGAGCCGATATTTCCATCGCGGACAATTCGGGGGTATCGCCCGCGAAGGCGCTTCTGTCCGGCTCCGCGGCTCTTATACCCGCCCTGGTTACGTCTCAGAATGCCGATATCCCGGCGGTTGACGGAATTCCTCTTCTCCATGCGGCGGCCGCCGCCGGTAAAACCGATCATGTTTCGGCTTTGCTGAACGCCGGCGCCGATCCCAAGCGAAAGGATTCTGCGGGGAAAACACCTCTTGACGAGGCCCTTTCGGGGAATGTCGGCGTGAAAAAATGCGAGTGTGCCGCGATTCTTCTTCGCGGGGGCTCGCCGCCGCCCGCTTCCAAGGACTGGGCATACATAACAGAACCCCTCAGAAGTGGAAATACAAAACTTCGGTTCGATTACGGTTCCACGGCGCTTCATCTGGCGGCGGAACACGGTCAGGAGGGCATGGTCCGTTATCTGCTGAGCATCGGGGCGGATATCAACGAGCGGGATCAGCCCGGGAACACGGCCCTTCACATCGCCGTGAGGAAAGGCTACAGAACCATCTCGTCCTTATTAATCGATATGGGATCCGACGTGAATGTTCGCGACTATAACGGGAATGCTCCGATTCATGAGTCTCTGACGGCCTCGGACGACTACGCGATTATGAAAATGCTTCTGGACAGAGGTGCCGATCCGAATGCAAAAAACGGTTCGGGCAGCACGCCCCTGCATCTTGCGATTATTCTGAATGCCGAGGTTTCCGCCGTGCGGACATTGCTCGACTACGGAGCTTTGGTCGATTCGCGCGACAGAAACGGCAACACCCCGCTTCTGCTGGCCGCCGAAGCACGCAACAAAGAAGATGCGGAGCTCCTCCTTTCCGAAGGAGCCGCCATCCACTCAAGAAATAACAAGGGGCTGACTCCGGCAATTTCGATTTTGAAGTCGGGCGAAGAAAACAGCCGCTGGTTTTTTACCGGGAATCGGCTTCATGAGACCGACAACGACGGTCTGAGCGTTCTTCACATCGGAGTATCCATGGGAATCGATACACGGACTCTAACGGTCCTGCTGGACGCGGGAGCTCCGCCGGATTTAAGGGATTTTAACGGTGAAACGGCACTGCATTACGCGGTCTCTTCGATGCGAATGGATCTGGCTTCGATTCTTATGGATTACGGCGCCGATCCGTTCATGGAAAACAATGCCGGTATAACCCCGCTCATTCTTTCTTTCGAACAAGGCCCGGAAACCGCTACGCTGTTTCTTAAAGGCCGCATAGACATTACCGATGCGTGGGGATGCACTCCGCTGTTCCATGCCGTCCGCTGGGATTATCCCGAAGATGCCGCCGCCCTGCTGGAAGCGGGTGCCGATGCGGATTATCGCAATAATTACGGCGGGACATCCTTGCATGAGGCGGTAAAGGCCAATTCACTGAAATCGGCGCAGTTGCTCCTCGACGGCGGAGCCGATCCGAATGCCGATGACGACTTGGGAAGAACCCCGCTGCATGACGCGGTTACTTGGGGTGCTTTTGAGATGGCCCGGCTCCTGGTGAAAAACGGAGCGGACCGGAATGCCCGAGACGGCGGCGGACAAACGGCGCTTCACATGGCTGCTTTCGCCGGGAACGATGATATTACCGAATGGCTTCTTTCTTCAGGAGCCGATCCGGATGTGAGTGACAACGACGGCCGTTCGCCCCTGTTCATCGCGGCGGAATCCGACAGTGTTTCAACGGCGGCGCTGCTGCTTCGAAACGGCGCGAATCTGAACCTGCGGGATAAAAACGGCCGGACGGTTCTTCATGCGGCGATCGCCTCGGGCCGAACCAAAGCCGCTTCGTTTTTTATTGATTCGGGAAGCGATATTTTCGCCAAAGACGCTTCGGGGATTTCACCGTTTGATTTGGCTCTGGAGGGCGGACCGGCCGTAATGGAAGCTCTCTGCACCCCCGCATTGGTGAGAAAGCAGGATAATAACGGCAACACGCCCCTTCATCTGGCGGTCGCGGCGAATGCCGACGAGAGGATCGTAAACATCATTCTTAATAAAGGCGCCGTCAGATCGGCAAGAAACGCATTGGGGAAAACTCCGGCCGATCTGGCCGTACAAAACGGGAATGAAACGCTTGCGTCACTGGTCCGCTGATAATGTAAAGAACGGCTTTTTATTGTGACCACGTTGTAAGCCGTCCGTACGGGCTTGAATCCCCGTGCTCTTCAGACATCCTCATAAAAGTGCGTCGAAGATTTCTCATCAGGAATCTGAGAAGCCGAATAAGCTGCCCTCAGCTTAAAATATCATTCATGAAAGATGCCAGAACCCGCAGGGCGTTCGTGTTGTATCCGCCTTCGGGGATGATGATGTCGGCATATTCTTTGGTAGGCTCGATGAACATATAATGCGCCGGGCGGACAACTTCCAGATACTGTTTGATAACGGATTCAACGGTTCGTCCGCGTTCGGTTATGTCTCTTTCAAGCCGCCTTATGAAGCGGATATCATCGGGGGTGTCCACGTAAATTTTCAGGTTCATCATGTCCCGAACGGCTTTTTCGAAAAAAACCATGATTCCTTCCACAAGAACAACTTTACTCGGCTGAACGGTTATGGTTTTATCCGCTCGCCGGTGATGAACGAAATCGTATGTGGGCATGTTGATGGTGTTGCCGGCCTTTAACTCCGTTAGATGTTCCATGAGAAGATCGGTATCAAAGGCATCGGGATGATCGAAGTTGAAGTCGGTGATGTTCGTATTGGAAATATTGGCGGCGCTTTTGTAGTAATTGTCCTGCGGGATGAAGACGAAGTCTTTTACGCGGTCGGCGATTCGCTTTATGATTGTTGTTTTTCCGGATCCCGAACCGCCGGAAATCCCTATAAGCCGGATTCCATTTCCCATCAGAGCACCTCCGATTCGAGCTCCATAAGTCTCTTTTCGACACTTTTCAGCTTCTTGGTAAGATTGACAATATCGTTTTCCAGCCGCTTTTTACGCGCCTGAAGATGTCCGACTTCGGATTCGGGTTTCTTTTTGGAATCCATGATTTTTCGGCGCACTTGAGAAAATGTCTGTCCCTCGCGGAACGAATCAACCGCTTCGGCACGCTCTTTCGGATTTCGAATGGCGGCGACGGTCTTCATTTTGTCAAAACCCAGGTTCTCATCGACATCAAAAGAATAGACCTTCATAAGGGTTCGTGCGGAACCGCGGTCCATGCCGAGAATCCGTTCGGTATAATCTTCGAATACGACATTTTTTTCTTTACAGAGATTCATCACTTCAATGAGGATTTTCCCGAACTCTTTCATGAGATTTCCGTTTTTTGATAAAAAATCGTTCCGAATCCGTTCGGTGATCGCTTTGAATTCGGGATCGGTTTCGAAAACATTCTCGTAGATCCCCGTTCTTTCGGCCTTGTCCAGTAAATCATGGAAAATAGTCCAAAATCGGTTCGTATGAGCTCTGCCGGTTACTTCTTCCGGATAACTCGTGAAATGAACATGATGCGCGAACTCATGAACGGCCGTATAAAGCATCGTATTATCGGAAGAAAAATTCTTATTGTGGATGAGGATTTCTCTTGATTCGGGTTTGTAGAGGCCTTCAACCCGTCTGCTTTCTTTACCGGTGAAAATTACGGAAAAATCGGGAACATCACTCTTTATCGAAAGAAGTTTTTCTTTTACTTGATCTTGATTCATCAGTACCTCGGAGATTCGCGGGCAATGGAGCCGTGATAAGACCTTCCGTCAAACAGGCGGCAAAGATCCTTCATATTCATTTTAGCGTCGAATATTTCTTAATAGAGAAATATCTTTCAGGCGCCATCGCCTTTCTATCGATTCGGCGGCAACCAGCGGCATCTCGGCGATGATTTCATTATCAAGAGTCCATGAAACCATTCCGAGTTCATCGCCTTCCGAGATCGGAGCCGCTACAAATTCCGGTACATCAATATGCGATATGATTCGCTCGGAATCGCCCTTTTGGAGGGTCAGCGGGAGAGGAAGGGATTCCGAAACAGCGTGAACAACGGATTCTTTTCCATGCAGAACCGAAGTTTCGGCCGAAGGAGGCTGAAGCACTCTCCAAGTTTCATAGTGTTCAAAACCCAAATCCAGTAATGCCGCCGCTTCTTCGGCCCGTATCAGAAGACCTTCTCTGAACACGTCCGATTTGATTCCCATCAGAAGGACGATCAGCCGTGTGCCTTCCCGTTCGGCGGTAGCAAGAAAATGGAATCCCGCCGAGGGTATGGTCCCCGTTTTCAAACCGTCGATTCCAGGATATCCGCCGAGAAGCAGATTCGTATTTTTCATCCGACGGTTTCTCATTCCGGCCGTCAATTCATCAGCTTCATCGTACTCCATGGTTTTCAGGGAATGGATTTCCCTAAGAGCCGCCGGATGAAGTTTTATATAAGCCCTTGCCAGAGTCCATTGATCATAGCCGGTTGTGGAAGAAAGAGCCGACCATCCGTCCGGATCGGTGTATATGGTGTAGGAAAGGCCCAACCGGCGGGACTCGGCATTCATACGCGCCATAAAATCATCAGCGTTTCCCGATGAAGAAAGCAGGGCCAGTGTCCAAGCCGCATCGTTTGCCGAAAGGATTGCCGCCGCCCGCTGAAGTGTTAAAATCGTCGCTTTATCATTTTCAGTCAGTCCGAACGCGCTGGAGCCGTATCTCATGGCGGAAGCAGTACCTTCGGGCGGAATTGAATAGGCAGAATCCGAACGCAAGATTCCCCTCTCAACATCCAAAAGCGAAAGATGGAGCGTCATGATTTTGGCTAAAGATGCCGGCGGCAGAGGTGTGTGGGGATTCTTCGAAGCAAGGACGGTTCCTGTTTCGGCGTCTCCCAGAATAATAACAGGCGCCTGGAAGCGTTCAAGATCATCCGCTGTAAATACCGGTGGCTGATAAGCTCCCGCGTTACCCGCCGCGGCAATGATGAGAATGGCTTGAACGATAAAGGCTACGGGAAAATACCCATCCGATTTAAAATTCTTTCTTACACACTTGGATATCGCTCCATGCGTAGAAGAGCTTAAGCGGACATGGTTTTTTTTCTTCAATCTTAGCTCTTCAATCTTAGCGGCGCCTGCCGAATATCCTCAAAAGGAAGAGGAACATGTTGATGAAATCCAGATACAGCTTCAAAGCGCCCAAAACGGAGAGTCTGACATAGTCGGTTTCACCGACTTCCGCGCTGAGGGAATCGCTCATCTTTTTGATCATCTGCGTGTCGTAGGCGGTCAGTGCCGTAAAAAGGATAACGCCGATCCCCGAGTAAAGCAGACCGAATGTTTCACTTTGAAAAAACATTCCGACAATTCCGGCGATGAGCAATCCGATCAGCCCCATAAAGAGAAAATGTCCCCAGCCCGAGAGATCCTTTTTCGTCGTAACCGCCCATAAACTCATAACGGCAAACATTCCGGCCGAAACGGCGAAAGCCTGGAAAATAACGATTTTGGCGTATGCCAGAAGAACAAGGGAAATCGTAATTCCGTTTAAAACGGAATACAGGGAGAAACATCCGACCGCGGCCGGAACGCTCATCTGCATAATCCTTCGTGAAAGAACCATAACAAGAACAAGCTCTCCGATCATCAGAAGGAAGAACGGCATGGCACCGCGGCTGAAAAGAGTTTGCTGGACGGACGGATTGGTGTAAATCCACCAGGATACGGCCGCGGTTATCCCCAAACCTAGAGTCATCCACATGTAGACATTGCGAAGAATGGTCCGATAGCGAACTTGTGCTCCCGCCGACAGGAATCCGGCTTCATTTGACATATTCAAGTACTCCCGTGACGCAGCAGTTTATCCGATTTACGGCATTCGAAAATGATCAAGTTGCGTCCGTGCTCAATATACGACTTTTTGGAGTCAAAGACACCTTTCAATTTCGACATTGACGGAATAAATGTTTCTCTATATAACAACACTTAAAAAACGGAGAAAAAAAATGAAAAAATATCTGTTGGCCTCTTTGGTTCTCTCTTTGGCGGCTTTCGGCGCGTTCGGTTCCGGTGCCGACGATGCGGATGCCCCTTTGAAAATCGGCATTACCAAAATCGTCGCGCATCCCGCTCTGGACGCTCTGGAGCAGGGTGTGATGGAGACTGTTCTGGAGAAGTATCCGGACGCCGTCTTCGACAATCAAAACGCCAACGGCGATATGGCCACCGCGTCCACCATCGCTCAGAAGTTCAAATCGGACAAAGTCGACTTGGCCGTCGGCATCGCCACGCCCACGGCCGTCGCTCTTGCCAATGCCATCAAGGATGTCCCCGTTGTTTTCTGCGCGGTTACCGACCCGGTCGATGCCGGCTTGGTTCCTTCTTGGGAAAAGAGCGCCGGGAATGTCACGGGCTTCAGCGATATGACTCCCGTTAAAGAACAGATTTCGCTGCTGGCATCCCTTATGGACATTAAAGCGCTGGGGCATGTTTACTCTTCGGGCGAAGCCAATGCCGTTCGTCTGGCCGAAATCGCCGAACAAACATGCAATGAGCTCGGGATAGAATTCGTTCCCACCGCCGTCGCCAATTCCGCGGAAGTGAAACAGGCCGCTCAGTCCATCGCCGGCCGCGTGGACGCGTTCTACGTGAGTAACGACAATACCGTTGTTTCGGCTTTGGCCGGTCTTTCCGATGCCGCCGCGCAGGCGGGCATCCCCGTTCTTTCCGCCGACCCGACATCCGCCGCGGACAACAATGTTTTTCTGGCTTGGGGGTATGACTACTACAAGATGGGCCTGGCCACGGGACGTCTCATCCTTCGGATTCTCGACGGTGCCGATCCTGCCTCCATTCCGACGCAGCTTCTGAGCTCCGTCGAGGATTTCGATCTTGTTCTGAACCTGAAGGTTGCTAAAGAACTCGGCATTAACGTTCCCGCCGATCTGGTGGAAAAAGCCGCGACCGTTATCGAATAACGGACGGATCTAAGTGATAGAAGGAATTTTCGTCGAGGGTCTTATCTACGGAATCATGGCTCTCGGCGTCTTTATTACGTTTCGCATTCTCGATTTCCCCGACTTAACCGTGGACGGCTCGTTCCCTCTCGGTGCGGCCGTAATGGCTACCTCATTAGTTTCGGGACTTCCCATTTTAGTCGGTCTGGCACTGGCGATTTTCGCCGGAGCTTTGGCGGGCACCATTACCGCCGTGATTCATAACGAGCTCAAGGTTCCTTCCCTTTTGGCGGGAATCCTGACGATGACCATGCTGTATTCCATCAACGTTCGGGTTCTGGGGAATAAAGCCAATCTTTCTCTCCTGAAAGAGCGCCATCTGATAAAAGTATTATTGGAAGCCACCGAAGGAATCATGAATTCCTCGGCGGCGCAGCTGCTGTTTTTCGGCATCATCATTATTCTGCTTATTACGGCGCTGAACGCTTTCTTCCACAGCGATATAGGACTGACGCTGGGAGCACTCGGCGGAAACGAGCGTATGGTGGTGGCTCAGGGAACCAACCCGAAAGTTCTTAAAATCATCGGTGTCGGTGTTTCCAATGCCCTCGTATCCCTTTCGGGAGCCTTTACGGCTCAATATCAAGGTTTTGCCGACGCCGGTTTGGGGACGGGCATGGTCGTCAGCGGGCTGGCCATGGTGATGATCGGAGAATTCGTCATCCGGAGTTCCAAAATCCATTGGCTTCTGATCCGGGTTGTCGTCGGCGCCATCGTTTATAAGGCCATCATGTTCGGCGGACGCTATTACGGATACATGATTCGATTAACACCCACCGATTTGAAGCTGGTAACCGGTCTGCTCATCATTATTTCCCTGATTATTACGAAAACCGACATCGGAGCCCGAATCCGAGAACACAAAAAACGGAAGGCATCCCGATGATAAGCATGGATCATGTATCGCTCGTATTCGGCGAAGGCACTCCGGATCGTGTCGAGGCTCTTAAAAATGTGACTTTAAATCTGGAGCGCGGTGATTTTCTTACGATAATCGGTTCCAACGGGGCGGGAAAAAGCAGTCTCTTTAATGCGCTCTCCGGACTCTACCCTCCTACTTCCGGACGAATTGAAAAAAACGGAAGCGATATTACCAAATGGCCCGAATATCGGCGGGCTTCCTTTATAGGCCGTGTTTTTCAAGATCCCCTGATGGGCACGGCCGGGAATATGAGTGTTCAGGACAACCTGACCATCGCAAGCTATAAAGGAATGAAAAAGCTTCGAATCAGTCTGAACCGTAAAAAGAAGAGTGAATTCCGCGATCTTCTGGCGCAATTGGAGATGGGACTTGAAGAAAGAATGACCGATAATGTCGGTCTTCTTTCCGGCGGTCAGAGACAGGCACTCACAATGCTGATGATGGTTCTCTCCTCTCCGGATCTGGTGCTTCTGGATGAACACACCGCGGCATTGGATCCGCGTAACGCGGCGAAGGTTCTGGAACTCACATCCCGTTTCTATTCCGAATATGAACTCACCGTGATGATGGTAACACATGACATGCGCATGGCCATCGATTACGGAACTCGACTTGTGATGATGGACCGCGGAGAAATCATCCTTGAGGTTCAGGGTGAAGAGAAATCGAATTTGTCCGTAGACGAACTCGTAAAACGTTTCCATGATATACGAGGAAAAGATTTAACCAACGACGAAGCATTGCTGAGCTGACTTCGTTTCAGTGAAATTAAAAGGAATACGGCCGAAATGAAATTCGTAATAGCGAACGATCATGCTGCAATCGAATTGAAGATGGAAATCAAAGCATGGCTTGAAGAACACGGTCATAAAGTGGACGATCTCGGCGTCGGTCCGGGTGAACAAGCCGACTATCCCGATAAAGGTGTTCAAGCCGCCGAAGCCTACCTCTCGGGAGGCTATGATTACGGAATTGTCTGCTGCGGAACCGGTATAGGGATTTCCATAGCAGCGAATAAAGTGGACGGTATTCGCTGCGCCCTGCCGCAGAACGCCTATGCCGCGTCAATGGCCAAGGAGCATAATAACGCCAATATGATCGCCTTCGGAGGTCGTATAGATTATCAGGATTCTCCTTTGGTTATGCTGGAGGCCTTTCTCGGAGCCGAATACGGCGGAAACGAACGCCATGAGCGCCGCGTCGCCAAAATCATGGCGGTTGAAAAGAACTGACCGGACGGACTTTATTTTTTATTCGCCGCCGAGCCGTCTCTATAAAGGCTTCCCGCCGACCGATTTTCATTAACCGAAAAGACACACACGCTTGCCCACGCCGCATTCGGTATCGGGAACATAGGCATAATCATTATTCGCCGGCCGGTTTATTCTTCGGTGTTTATCACCGTTTCCAGGGCCAATTCCATCATATCGGTGAAAGTCTTTTCGCGTTCTTCCGCGGTCGTTTCAACTCGGGTTACCAAACTGTCGCTTACGGTAAGTAAACAGAGAGCCTTAACGTTGAACTCGGATGCAATTGTGTACAGAGCCGCCGCTTCCATTTCAACGGCAAGAACGCCATAAGAAGCCCAAAGCTTCCATGTATCCGGATTGGGATCATAAAAAGAATCCGATGATAAGATATTGCCGGCTTTAAGATTCAATCCGAGTTCTTCCGCCGATTTCGCCGCTTGATGAATAAGGGACCAATCGGCAGTCGGAGCAAAATTCATGCCTCCAAGATGTTGAGAGGGCATTGAAGAATTCGTTGACGCACTCAAACCCATTACCAAATCCCTGATTTCAACCGATTCCTGGATGGAACCGCAGGAGCCGACGCGAACCAAAATCTTGGCTCCGTAGGAATTAATCAGTTCGTGAACATAAATTGCGTGTGAAGGCATGCCCATGCCCGTTCCCTGAACCGAAATATTCACGCCCTTGTAGGTTCCGGTATATCCGTACATGCCTCTGACCTCGTTATAGCATTTAGCCCCCACAAGGTATTTCTCAGCGATGAAACGGGCCCTCATAGGATCTCCGGGAAGAAGCACGCGGGATGCGATTTCGCCTTCAGACGCTCCGATATGGACACTCATGATTGTTCTCCGTAAATGATGAATTTATATTAGTCTTCCGTCCGCGGCGCCGCAAGCCGGTAAAAAAACAGGTATGCGAAAAGAGAATCTCGATTTAAGAAACAAACGGGAATCTCTTCCTTGAATCATTAGCGATTACGACTTTCATTTTATGAACATAAGATTCCCTATTGTTTTATGTAGCCGCTCATGTATTTCGCATCGCCGGCCATTTCCAGGATTTCAATATCCGAACCGTCAAGACGCAGCGATACCAGGTAGAGAAAATCCTCATTTCCCCAGGGCACGGCCCACAATGTATTAAGAAACGGATTGTCGTTATCCCAGGTATTCGCGGTAAGAGAATCGACTTGAGAATACCCTCTCCCCTTTAAATCCGAAGTTAATGTTTTGATCCAGAAATCCAGGGACTGTTCGGGATAATTTTTCACCGACCGAACACAGAGGCGAACGCCTTCGGGCGACATGGCGATCCATTCGGGTCTTCGCTTTACTTCCGCGAATCCTTCGGGAAGAGAAATTGGAGCAGAACCGAACATCGACCCGCTTTGGAGGGAAATATTCATAAATCGGAAAAAATCGACCGCATTTATCCAGGGGAAGTTCGACGGACGGCTATCCGGAACGGAACTCTGCTGGAAACTAAGAGCCACCTGTATCGTTGCCATCCTTCTGTCGTGTTCAAGCTTTCGAAGATAACCGCGGTATCCGTCTATTTCCGTCATCAGACGCCGAATTTCCTTTTCAAGTTCCAAGGTTCCTTCAACATCGGAGCTGTCCAAGTATTCCAGGTTTTTTGCCAAGACTTCTTCTCGCGCTTCCAAGGCTGATTTGGCATTAAGAAGATCTTCCCGCATATCCCAGGTGGCTTGATCGAATTGGATAACCGCTTCGCAGGTGTTTTCCAACACACCGCGAAATTCAGATACCGCTTCATCCGGTACCCGCAAACGCACGGATTCTTCCGATTTCCATGTGAAATAACCGCCCTTGTCATTTGCCCAATTCGTTAAGACATCGGATACGGCGATACGGTCAAAAACCATAACCGCCGCGTCAACGCTGAGATGTAATGTATCCGCATCAGTTTCCGCGGCAAAGAGAAAACCGGCGGAGAAAAGCATCAGAAAGACTATCGATGAGCAGAGCAGTTTTCTCATTTCAGATCCCCTTCGGCGAAAGCCTTGTATATTGAGGTGAAATCCGCCGTTCCGTCGGGAGAAAAAATTTCCAGGATATGGATTTTTCGACCTTCCGCATAAACCCCGACATAGTATTTGAACGGATTCCGGTCTTTGCTGAGGAATTCGACGCCCAAAAAGTTGGAATCACCGACAGCAACGGTGCGTTCGATCGATTTCGCATAATATGGCCCCATATGATGGAAGAGCGCCTTTTGCCAAAAATCGCTGTCTCCGCGAGGACTGTTATCCACCGTGGAGAGAAATATTTGGACGCCATCGCTGTTTTCAGCCATAAAAACATTTTCTTTGTCGAAAACTGCGAAATCTCCACCCAAATCAATATCGAGATGTGCACGCAAATCGCTTCCGGCGGGTGAAAGAGGATCAAGGTAAGCGATCCAAGGGAATGGGATCTCATATCGTTGTGCGGATCCTTGAATCCTTGGAGTGATTTGTACCGTGATTCTGGAAAAAGCCACACGAGCTTCCATCATGGCCATTTGCTGCTTCAGCGATTCTATTTCTTCGGTGAGTCGTCCTATTTCTTTGAGAATACGGGCCCGCTCGGCCGGATCCGTACTCTTTTCAAGAAGCGTATAGAGTCTTCGCCGGGTTTCTTCGGCGGTATTCAGATGTTGTGCAATATCCGAATAGGCTTCCGTTATATCCCAAGTTTCAACTCGGCTGTATTCGACATCTCCCAATGTAAGAATAAAGTCAAAGACTTCGTTGAATCGTTCGGCCGGAATCCTTAAAACCACATAATCGGTATAGCTGCTTTCGACATATCCATTATTTTCCCGAGCCAAAACTTCTAAATCCCGTCTTGATTCTTCGGTATCTTCAACAATGAGACCCGCCGAACCGTTATAGACGCGCATTCTCCGCTCTTCGTCTCCCGCCTGTGAAGATTCCGATTCTTCCGATCCTTCCGTGAGAATCTCATCCGAAGTTTCGAAAGAATCCAATTTCTTTAAAGAATCATTCCGCGTCTGCAGCGGTGCCGAGGCGGCGGAGACTTCTTTGGAACCGGAAGAGCGGCTCTCAATGATTCCAAAGTCCTCCGAACGATTCGCGCATGAACTCATGGCACAGGAACTCAGCGATAACGCTATGAATGTGATGACTATTCCGAAAAACCCCAATCGTTTCATAAGACTCATCATAAACCGCGGATCGAATGAAAACAAAAATAAGATGAGATTCGCTGCGGTTCTGTCAAAAAAGTAATTTTCATCAGTCATGAGGCGATGAAGATCGGATAACCTCTGGCAATGTAAGCGCTTACAGGTATACCGGAACGGAGCGCCGGAAATTAAATATAAACCGCCTAATATATTTTCATGTATACGTAAACGGAATGTTATATATCGATATCTCACTATACTTAGGTATCTTTTTCTGAGAAAGGATTGAATCCTGTAATAAAACACGATTTTACGTGAATTAGCGTTTCCGCTTCTCTTGCATCGGATCGGATATTATCTTCTATACACTTACAATATAAAGATATAAGCTCAATACAACGCTCGTAGCGATAGTTATGTTTAGATGGAAGATTGTATCGTTAAATATACAATCAATGTTTTTAGAATTTAAATATTGCAATTTCTAAATATTAAACCGGATATTGAAAAAACCAATTTGCTCAATTACAAATAAATACGAGGGTAAACGTTACGAATCTCAATAATGAGGTTAAACACATTTTTATTGACATATGGAATTCACACTTGTAATGTGTAAGCGGTTACACACTCTTGGGAGAAAATAAGCAATATGAGTGATGAAATAATTCGCGTTGAGAACGTTTGTAAAAGTTTCTCAACCGTGGAAGTCCTTCATAGTGTCTCGTTCTCGATAAATCGCGGAGAAGTTCTCGGCATAATTGGAGAAAATGGCGCCGGAAAATCCACAATGATGAAAATCCTCAGCGGGATTTACACATTGACTTCGGGAGAAATTATTTTTGAAGGTGAACATGTGCTTATACAAACTCCGGAAGAAGCCAAGAAACTGGGTATCAGCATAATCCCGCAGGAGTTTAACCTTATCAATGATTTATCAGTTTACAATAATGTGTTTCTCGGTTCCGAACTGACAAAGAAAAACGGCTTCCTTGACAAGGAAGCGATGAAACGCCGTACCAGCGAACTACTCTCTTCCCTGGAAGTGGACATTTCTCCCGAAGAACAGATTGCCAATCTCAGTGCCGCTGAGAAGCAAATGGTGGAAATCAGTAAGGCGATTGCCTTTGAATCCAAGGTTCTCATAATGGATGAACCGACATCGGTTCTAACCAGTCATGAAATCAATATTCTTTTCAACCTGATGCGAAAGCTCAAAGAAGGAGGATATACGATTGTTTATATCTCTCATAAACTTAAAGAAGTTAAAGAGATTTGCGATCGTGTTCTCGTTCTCAGGGATGGGAATTTTGTTCTCAATGAATCAATAAACGAGATTTCTCTGGAGACCATGGCGCAAAGCATGGTTGGACGAGAACTTTCACAAATCTTCCCGAAAAAGACAAAACCATCAAGCGATTCCATTCTGCAAGTGAAGAATCTGGATATTGAAGGTGTTCTGAAAAATATCAATTTCGATCTGAAGAAAGGTGAAATACTCGGATTCGGAGGACTTGTCGGTGCCGGAAGGACTGAAGTTTCCGAAGCGATTATGGGACTAAGGAAATTAGCCAAAGGGCAAATCTTTATGCAGGGTGAACCTCTGGTTATTCGAAATCCTGAAGATGCGGTCAATGCCGGACTTGGATATTTGTCGGAAGATCGCCAGGGCAGCGGCATAATTACTTCTTTTTCCGTTTCACACAATACAACATTGGTTTCTCTTCCGAAATATTCGAGGAATTTCTTGAAATGGATCGATAAAAATAAAGAAAAGGAAGCTTCCGAAAAATATCGTTCTCTTTTTAATTTAAAAACCGAATCACTTGATACGCCATTGGAATTCCTCAGCGGAGGCAATCAGCAGAAAGTATCGATGTCGAAATCCATCGATTCGGAACCGATTGTGCTTATCGTCGATGAACCGACACGCGGAATAGATGTCTCCGCCAAGCAGGAGATTTATCAATTCATTCACGATCTTGTTGAAAAGGGAATCTCTTGTATTTTCATCTCTTCCGAAATGGAAGAATTGATCGGGATGTGCAACAGAGTCGTTGTGATGAAAGACGGACACATCACCGGGATTCTGGGAGGAGAGGATATCACGGAAGAAAAAATCATGCTTTATGCAACAGGAATCGTTGAGGAGGAAGCCTGACATGGCGGCGAAGGAAGGAGCGGGAGTCATCTCCACCGCAAAGAGGATTTTCACTAAGGTTCAATGGCAGAAATATGCATCGTTTATCGCCTTGGTATTTCTGGTGATTTTGTCATCAATCTTAAGTCCCTATTTTCTGAAGCCGCAGAATCTCATCAATATAGTGAGACAGGTGTCGTATACGGGAATCATTGCGCTTGGAATGACATTCGTCATTATTACAGCGGGAATTGATCTTTCCGTCGGTTCCGTAGTCGCGTTCACGGGTTCCGTCGTGATTCTCTCAATGAATGCCTTTCTCAATGTCGTCGACAACGAGTTTTTCGGAGTTCTGCTGGGATTCATCATCGGTATCCTGGTGGGCGGTCTGTCGGGTGCGTTTAACGCATTCATGATAACAAAAGGAAAAATCGTACCCTTCATAGCCACCTTGGGGTCCATGGCTATTTTCAGGTCGTTAAGCCTTTTTATTGGAAATGCGGGAGAGATTCCGTCGCACAACGAGCTTTACGGTGAATTCGGGATGGGAACGCTCCTTTTTATACCGGTTCCTGTTTTCTTCTTTATCGGACTTGCGGCGATTTTGCACCTTGTTTTGAACAACACTCGATATGGCCGCTATTTATGCGCCGTCGGATCCAACCAGAAAGTCGCATTATTTTCGGCAATCAACGTCAACAAAATCAAATTCATCGCATATACGCTCATTGGCGTTTTGGTCGGGATATCCGCCATTCTTTTGGGATCGCGATTCAATGCCGTCAGCACCTCCAATATGGGACTTTCCTATGAATTGGATGCGATCGCGGCGGTCATCATCGGCGGAACGGTGATGGCCGGCGGCCGGGGAACTATTTGGGGAACCGTATTCGGAGCGTTAATTCTCGGGATTATCAACAATATGCTCAATATGGTGGGTGTTTCTCCGTATCTTCAGGGAACCGTTAAGGGACTTGTCATCATCGCCGCGGTCTATGTTCAGAAACAGAAGCAGTAGAAACGGATGAAAAGAGCGTTCTTTCCATTACGGCATCCCCTATCGTTGAGAACGATTTTCACAGGCGGTCTTTTAAAATGTTACGGAAACGGCCCTGCCGGTTATTCGGCATCGGATGATCTGAAGTTGTTCATAAACGGCTTTCGCCGCTTATGAGGATGATGAAATCCCGACGGACGGCGGTGAAGAGTTTCACAGCCAAACCCGCAGGATCATTATTGTAAACGACCGACGTTTTTTGTCGGTAAAAACCTTATTGGAGGGATTTATGAAAAGGATCTTGAACGTAGCGATGTTCTTGCTCTTCGTAATCGGTATGGTTTTCATAACCGGATGCGGGAAAGAAGAACCCAAGGCCGCCGCTCCGGCAGCGGTGCAGCAAGCATCCGAGGATGCTCCGGCCGCAAAAAACTACACCGGAAAAATCGGCGTGTCCCTTCCCACCGCGACCCATGGCTATATGGGACGTGTTAACTGGTGGGCTCAGAAAGCGGTCGCCGATTGGGAAGCAAAGTGTCCGGATATCGAATTTCTTATCGTAGCGGCGGACAGTGTCGCCAAGCAGGCGGCGGATATTGAAGATTTGATGATTAAAGAAATTGACGCCCTTGTCTGTTTCCCCTTCGATTCTTCTTTAACTTCCGTAGTTGAGAAAGCATATGAATCGGGCATCTATACGGTGGTTCTTGACCGCGGAACAACAAAGCCTGTTTATGATGTTTACATTTCCAATGATGATGAAGGCTATACACGTCTCGGAACGCGATGGATTGCCGACAAACTCGGTCCCGGCGCCAAACTGGTTGTTATTGAAGGTATCCCCTGTGAAATCAATACAATCCGTACCGAAACAATTAAAGCCACCGCCGATAAATATGGTCTTAAAGTTCTTGATTCCCAACCGGGTATGTGGAATCCCGAAAAAGCATTGGCCGTAATGGAGAATTATCTGCAAAAGTATCCTGAAATTGATGCTGTTTACACCGCCGACGACGACATGATGAAAGGTGCTCTGCAGGCGTACAAAGAATCGGGCCGCAGCGATATAAAAGTTTTCCTCGGCGGAGGCGCCGATAAGGAAATTCTTGAAATGATTATGAACGATTCGAATCCTCTTGTAACGGCGGATATTACGTATCCGCCGGACTGCATTGCCTCGGCCATCAGCCTTGCCGTTCTCGGTTATAATAACCAGGTTTTCGAAGGTTTTTATCAGAAGAAACTTCCGAAGCGCATGGTTATGCCCGCCGAGCTGATTACCAAGGAGAACGTGAAAACGTATTACGTTGCCGATGAGCTGAATTTTAAATAATCGGACTGATTTAGAGGAAAGCCGTCCGTTAAAGGGCGGCTTTTCTTATTTTAAATGCTTATTCCCACTCAATCGTCGCGGGCGGCTTGGAGGAAATATCGTAGACCACACGGCCCACTTCCCGAACTTCATTTGTAATTCTGGAAGAAATTTCCAGCAAATCGCGTGTCGGGAAATCATAGACATCCGCCGTCATGCCGTCACGGCTCACCACGGCCCTGAGCGCAAGAACGTATCCATACTCCCGTGCATCGCCGGTAACCCCTACGGAACGCACCGGGAGAAGCACGGAGAACGCCTGCCATATTTCATCATACAGGTTTCTTTCCCTAAGCTCCTGAAGATATATCGCATCGGCTTTCCGCAGAATATCGAGTTTCGCCTTAGTCACATCCGAGAGAATGCGAATCCCCAGCCCCGGTCCCGGGAAGGGATGCCTGCCCACAATATCGGCCGGGAGTCCGAGTAAAGTTCCGAGCCGGCGAACTTCATCTTTGTAAAGCCGTTCCAGAGGTTCCACGAGATCGCCGGCTTCACGCTTTGCCTGTACCAGCGGAGTCCCGACATTGTGATGGCTTTTGATAACCTGCGCTTGATTCCCAACGCCTTTACCGGATTCGATAAGATCCGTATACAAAGTCCCTTGAGCCAGAAGATAACCATCGGGAATATGTTTTCCAATTTCCTCTTGCTGAACTTTCATGAAAACATCACCGATGATCTTCCGTTTTTCCTCCGGATCGGTCACGCCCGAGAGCGGCTTGAGGAATCTCTCCTCGGCATCGATGATAAGAAGATTTTCAGCGCCTAATCGGTGCAAATGTTCACTAACCTCTTCCGTTTCGCCCTTACGCATCATTCCGGTATCCACATACATCAGCCAAACCTGACGATGTGGAAGTGCCTTGAGCAGAAGAGCCGCGGCTACAGTCGAATCCACGCCGCCCGATATCAGGAGAAGCACATTTCGCTTCCCGACTTTTTCTCTGAGCGCGGAGGATTCCTGATCAATATAACCTTCGAGGGTCCATTCTTTTCGCGCACCGCAAATACCGCAGGCGAAATTCTCCAAAAGAGAATTACCGTATTCACAATGACTGGCCTCGGGATGAAACTGGACTCCCCAAACCGGCAGGTTATTATGAGCGGCGGCCGAACAGACGCCGTTTTCGCTTTCGGCGATACTGTCGAAATCGCGGCCGAGCGCGGCGACACTGTCGCCGTGGCTCATCCACGAAAGAAACTCATCGGGAATATCCGAAAATAAAGGATTGCCGCCGATATGACGACGGACAAGTGAACGCCCATATTCACGATGAGGAAGAGGCTTCACCTCTCCGCCGTTCATTATCGTTAATTGATGAAAGCCGTAACAAATTCCCAGCACGGGCAAACCGCATTCCCAGAGAGCCTCATCGGGCGCGGGCGAGTCTTCCCGCCAGGAAGAATGCGGAGAACCCGAGAGGATGATTCCTTTAATATCGTCATGAAGAACATCCCGAAGAGAAGCGTCTCCCGGTGCGATTTCGGAATATACTCCGAAATCGCGAATTCTTCGTCCGATCAGCTGAGTCGTTTGTCCGCCGAAATCAAGAATCAGGATAGAGTCCACGGATCCACCTTCATGAACGTTTCATCTCTTAACGGACCGACCGAATATCCGTGGACGGGAACATCGGTGAATTCTTCAATAAAGGAAACGGCGGCTTTGGCCTTTTCCGGCAGATCTTCCCAACTGCGGGCTTCCGCGACTTTGCCCTCCCAGCCGTCAAGATATTCGATAACGGGTACGACTTTTTCCAGTTCGGCGGGATTCGACGGGAAATAATCGATCCGCTCGCCGTTGAGCTCATAAGCCGTACACACCCCGATTTTTTCGAACCCGTCGTAGAGGTTCAGATGGGAGAGGATGAAACCGTCGAGGCTGTTCACCCATCCCGAATATTTCAGGGCCACCAAATCCAAATAACCGATGCGGCGGGGTCTTCCTGTCGTTACACCGTACTCATGACCGAGTTGTCTGAGTGTATCGCCGATTTCGGCCTCTTTTCCTTCCTTCATCTCCGTCGGGAACGGCCCGTTGCCGACGCGTGTTTGATAGGCCTTGAAAACTCCGAGGCATTTATCGATGCGTCTGGGGCCGATGGTCGCGCCGAGAGCGGCTCCGGCGCTTACGGAGATACCGGAGGAAACATACGGATAAGTTCCGTTATCCAGGTCCAGAAGGGCTCCCTGCGCCCCTTCCAGGAGAATCTTTTTCCCGGTGTTTTTCATCATGAAAGCCGCAAGGTTTACCTTCATGACTTCGATGCGTTCTTTATATGGCTCCAGCCAGTCACGGTCGGTGGAGCTGAGCGCTTCCCATACGACAGGATCCCACAGATCGGCGACTCTGATGCCGTCACGGGAAGCTTTTTTCCCATAGGCCACGCCGATTCCGCGCCCCGTGGTGCCGATCGGCCGAGCCCGATGCTCGTCGATGCTCAAATCTTCACTTTTATAGCTGGGAAGAACCAAATGCGCCCTGTCCGATACAACGACACGGCCTTCCCAGTCCACGCCCTGAGCGGCTATTCCGGCCAGCTCTTCAAACATCGACGCGGGATCAATCACCATCCCGCTTCCGAGCACCACGGTTTTTCCCGGAGATATGATTCCGGCCGGAATAAGGTGGAGAGCAAACGTTTTATCGTCGACCTTGACGGTATGACCGGCGTTCGCGCCTCCGGAAAAACGAACCACCAAGTCCGCGTTTTCGGAGAAGTAGTCCACCATCTTGCCTTTTCCCTCATCGCCCCATTGGGCTCCGACAATTACCAGATTCATTGAATTTGCTCCTATCTGTTTGAAGGCCGCATTATGCCTGAATTTTTAAGAACCGCGAATTTTCCCGCGCGATTCGGAGTCGGATTTCAACCGCCGTGAATTCGCATCGTTTGACGTATCGTCGATTTCACGGACAACTCTCATATCCGCTGCGGATTACAGACGGACATTCACTTACCGGATCAGCGGATTTGCTAGGATCTGGTGTAATTGGGGGCCTCTTGGGTAATACTGACATCATGCGCATGACTCTCTCGAAGACCCGCCGACGATATCTTGATGAATCGCCGGTACTTGCGCAAGTCCGCAAGAGTGGCACAGCCGGTATAACCCATTCCTTTCTTCAAGCCGGTAACCAACTGATGCAGATACGGCTTTAATTCGCCTTTATACGGAACACGTCCTTCAATCCCTTCGGGTACAGGCTCTTCGCCTTCGGCCATGCGGTATCGGTCTCCCCCGCCCGATTGAATCGCGGCGATGGAGCCCATGCCTCTGTAGGATTTAAAGATACGGCCTTCATAAATAATTTCTCTGCCGGGAGACTCTTTCAGTCCCGCGAAAATATTCCCAATCATAACCGCGGAAGCTCCCGCGCCGATCGCTTTGACGATATCACCCGAATACTTAATCCCTCCGTCGGCGATTACGGGAATGCCGTAGGAATCGCAGACTTCAACGGCCTCAACAACCGCCGTAAACTGAGGAACGCCGATACCCGCGACGATCCGCGTGGTACAAATCGACCCCGGCCCAACCCCGACTTTAACGGCGTCGGCCCCGGCCTTCACAAGTCTGAGCGCTCCGTCTCCATCGGCGATATTCCCTCCGATAATCGGAATTCCGGGCCAGGCATTCTTAATCTCGCCGATTGACTTGAGGACTTCCGAAGAAGCTCCGTGGGCCGTATCAAGAACAAGAAAGTCCACCTTTGCTTTCGCCAGTTCCGGCATTCGCCGGCGCCAATCCTGAGGACTCACGGCGGCGCCCACGATAAGACTTCCGTTTTCATCCAGGGCGGCATTCGGATAATCCCGGTGCTTCTCCATATCCCGTACGGTAATAAGCCCCGTAAGCGTTCCCTGATGATCAACGACGGGAAGCTTTTCAATACGATGCTTATCGAATTTTTCTCTTGCCGTATCTTCGGTCGGCGTTCCTGTTTCAACGACCAGTTTCGTCGTCATGACATCGTCGACCATATCCTCGGGATGAACGTTGAATTTTAAATCCCGTTCGGTAATGATGCCGACGAGTTTTCCCGAATCGAGAACGGGCAGACCCGTTACACCGGTTTCGTCCATGATTTTCCGAACTTGAGCCAGTGTGATTCCGGTTGATACCGTTACGGGATTTTCTATAACCCAGTTTAAAAAACGTTTTACCTTCGCTACCTGCCGTGCCTGCTCTTCGGGAGGCAGATTGCGGTGAATCACTCCGGCCCCGCCGTCGAGCGCCAAGGCGATGGCCATGCGATCTTCGGTAACCGTATCCATCGCCGCTGAGATAATCGGCACATTCAGCTTAATATTCCCGGCGAGAACGGTTCCCACATCGGCATCACCGGGTAAAACTTCCGAATATGCCGGGGATAAAAGAACATCGTCGTAGCTTAAGGCCTCTCTGATTTCCATTACAATTCCTCCCGTATCGTTTTGGATATCGATTGATATTTCGATGCAATGTCCCGAGCTCGTTTGGATGCGAGCCCGGAGTATGATTTCGGATCGGCGTAAAAATCCTCGGCGGAAACCCTTAAAACGGCGTTCAAACGATTTGAAATCGCCTCCCATTCCCGGGGATGCTCGTCTTTAAAAACATCTTTCAAGGAGCGTCCCGATCCGTCGGCTTCAAGAGTGGCATTACGGACGATTTCATGCGCATCACCGTAACCGGAAAGGGCCAGAAGGATGTATGTGGGTTCGGCCAAAACTCCGTCTCCCAGACCGGAGAGATTTTCCAGCATTTGTTCCTTCCTGACGACCAAAGCTTCCATGACTTTTTTCATCCTGGCGGCGGCGGCGGCGAATCCGGCGATGTAATCCGTAATAAAGCGGCTTGAAGCCGAATTGGTCAAATCCCTCTGATGTTCCGAAATCTGATCCATGTAAAAGCTCATAACCCGAGGACAAAAGGCTTTCCAGAGACTCTTCACATGCTCGCTGTTCCAGGGATTCCTCTTTTGAGGCATCGTGGACGAGCCAACCTGGCCTTTGCCGAACGATTCAACAACTTCCCCTAT
The DNA here is from genome assembly GCA_963666985.2 of Spirochaetia bacterium. Lineage (GTDB taxonomy): Bacteria > Spirochaetota > Spirochaetia > DSM-2461 > DSM-2461 > UBA2779. Next base: position 975,154 of record CAXXIA010000001.1, read on the forward strand.
CTCGGATCGCTGCAGATGCCGACAGTCATCCGCCAGATTCGCCAAAATACCGAAAGTCACATTCATTTCCAAAAGGAGCCTGAGCAAATGTTCGGGTTCAACGATTTGATTGGCATAATCGGCTTTTTGCAGACCCAAAGTGTCGAGGTATTCTTTTTCCATGGATTCCGGATCGGCCGTAATTATGCTGGTGGCGTTATAGGCGCCGACGGCCCCCGCAAGCTTTCCGCGAAGATTCCTTGATCGATTCTCCAATTCAATAATGGACTGCCCCAGTCTTGAAACATATTCGGCCAAAGCGAAACCATACGTAATGGGCACGGCCAATTGACCGTGGGTGCGGCCCACCTGCGGTGTTTCCGCCTCTTCGAATGTTTTTTTTATGAGAACATCAAGAAGATCCAGAAGCAGCGGCAGAATGGTGCCTCTGAGCGCATCTCTTATTCTCATCGACATGGCCGTATCGAGAATGTCTACCGACGTGGCCCCGAGATGAACCCAGGGCGCCAAATCCGGCGGAAGATATTTCTGTATCACATTCACCAAAGCTCTGATGTTGTGGTGGGTGATTTCTTCTTCGGCCGCCACTTCTTCAGGCGTAACGGAGGTTTCAAGAGCTTCGACGGCCTTTAAAAAGCGTTCATCGTTATTCAGACTGTTCTTTATGTGCGCCTTGAGAAGAGAAGACTCGGCACGCACCAGATATCCGACGGCCGCCTTCTCACTGAGTGTTTTTGAAAGATTATCAAAAAGATTTTTATTCGCCGCCCAGTACCTGTGGTCAAGAGGCGAAAGATTCAAGAAAGGATCTCTGTATTCCATGAAGAATGATGCCCGAAACAATAAGTGATTTTCAAGCCCTATTATATGCTTGACCAAATCGGCGGAAGACCGTTAAAGTCTTCTTCGTCCCGCGCCTGTCGTATAATGGTTATTACCTCAGCCTTCCAAGCTGATGACGTCGGTTCGATTCCGATCAGGCGCTGAGAGCGAGAGGAATGACGGAGCTTGCTTCATCATTCCCGAGCCGAAGCGGCCGACACCCGAAGGGTGATCAGGCGCTGCAATCAAAAACCGTGAGAAACCGAAGCTTGCACGTGGCCGAACAAAAGCGGCCGACACCCGAAGGCAGGCGCTTATGGTGAGAGCCGCGGGCGAGCGGCAGCCATCATATGATTTTTCACCTTAAATCCAGAAACTTTTTTGCATCGTCATAGTCTTTCTTTGTATCAACGTCCTTAACAACACCGGAATGATCCCAGGGAATCGGCTTCAATACGGCTTTCTGCAGCGATTTATAAAGAGGCTCATCTTTCGCCGATTCCATGACCGTTTTTATTCCTTTGGGTCCCAGCAGAACCGGATGCCCCGGAATTCCTTGATACAGCGGCCGGGAACAGATTCCATTCCCTTCGGCGGCCAATCGCAGAAAATCGGAACTTTTCACCAGAGGCATGTCGCCGGGAACGAGAAAAACCGATTCGGATTCAATCAATTCAAGAGCTCCGCGGATGGTGGCCCCCATTCCCGCTTCCCAGTCACGAATCTCGGCGATCATCACATCGGATCTTGAGGCAAAGATTTTTCGCAGCTCATCGATTCGATAGCCGCCCGCGATGATTGTTCTGCAGCCCGCCGCGAGAGAGGCTTCCGCGACGGATTCGATAACGGTATGATTCCCCCACGGCATCGCAATTTTCCATTCCCCCATCCGCGAGGAAAATCCCGCGGCCGGTATGATACAATCGGGAATTGTTTCCATATTAGAAATTCCTCCGATCAGCAAGTATATTTTATTTAGGTATGATGATGACATTAGACGAAATCAGGCAATTTCTTGAAGACACGAATAAGCTTCTACTGACAACACACGAGTCACCGGATGGAGACGGACTTGGTGCCGAATACGCCCTTTGTGAGGCATTCCTTCAGCTTGGAAAGGAAATTTGTGTATTAAATGCGGAAATACCATCTTCAAAATATGCGTTCATCGACAAGAAAGGCCTTCTGAAAACTCTTGGTATCGATGCCGAATATCCTCAGGATCTTAATGAATGGACCCTCGTTGTTCTCGATACGGAGCCGACGAATATCGGGAGTATCTCCGAAACCGTGCTTAACGAATGCAGAGATGTCGTCGTTATCGACCATCATAAACCGAAAACGAACATAAACTATCGAGGATGGCTCGCGCCCGAATCATCGTCAACGTGTGAGATGGTTTTTCAAATCATCGATGATATGAAGCTGAAGATCCGAAAGGATATGGCCGTGGCCCTTTATGCGGGCATCGTCTACGACACAGGTTCCTTCATTTATCCGAAAACACAGGCACAAACCTTTCGAATAGCCGAGAATCTTGTTTCCAAGGGCGTAATCCCCAACGAAATCTATACAAAACTGTATGAAAGCAAATCCGCCGGCGCGCTTATCTGTCAATCGCTTGTTACAAGCACCATGTCGCTTCGGGATAACGGACGTGTCGGAGTCCAAATCATGCCGAGGGAAACACTCATCGCGTCGGGGGCCGTTTATGATGAAACGCAGGAAATCGTCAATATTCCGCTTCAATGCTCCGATGTCCGCGCCTCGGTTTTTCTTAAAGAAAACAAGCAGGGTATTCGCCGATGTTCCATCCGATCAAAAGGAGAAGTCGATTGCGCCGCCATCGCGCATACTTTCGGCGGCGGAGGCCATAAAACCGCCGCGGGTTTCAAGTTCGTCGATTCATTCGAGGAAATCCTTGAAAAGATTCTTGATGCGATACACAACTACTTAACATAATCCTGTATATGATCCTTTCATCCAAACCTGCGGCGGCTTTATTCGTTCTAATCGCTTCAATCCTCTTTGTTTCCTGCGGTAAAAATGATTCAACCGCCGCACCCGCGAACGGCGGCATTCTTACACCTCATACGGAAGCCGAGAGTTCCGCCAACGGCGGACCGATGACCTCCGGAGGCTTTGACGATTCCGTTCTTCCGCTTGTTAATCCGGGTGAAAATTACAATATCCTCGGACTTCTTGATGTGAACCTCAATATGGATACATCCGACGAACAGGTTCTTATCACTCTTCCGCTGGATGATGAGTCGGCTCCGCTCAGACTTATGATTGCGACAACGAATCCCATCAGGAACCAGTACGACATTGTGTGGGACACGCCCTTGTCGCTGCGCTCACTGCGCGGTTTGACTCTCAGAGCCAACGACGTTACCGGTAACGGGCGGATGGACATCATCATTACCGGTTTCGACGACGAAGGTCGTCATTCGACGGAAGTCTTCGGGGTTCCGACCAAAGGCGAAATTACTGATTATAGAAGAATCTTCGGTCAGCTTGTCGAAGGAAACATCGATATCATTTCGACCGAACGCACCTCTCAATACTGGAGCGGGATAACTTCGGGCGATCCGTTTGACATTGTCGTTCAAATGAAAGATCCCGATTCGGATAATCCGATGGATATCGTGGAAAATCTCTGGAAATGGGACTCCCGCTCTTTTGCTTATCGGCAGCGATCTTCCAGCAAAATCAGGGCCGAAACGCTTTTGGAGGCACGAATAGCCCATGTGTATTCCGGAGGAGTCAACGTTTTTGAGGAATATCTTGAAGGTGCCTGGTACAGAGAAAGCGGTGACGGTACGGATATCAATATGATCTTTTTCGATCGAAAATCGCGTGAAATGGTTTTTTATGACGGTTCCGTTCAAGAAGTCTATAGCTGGGGGGTTAGCAATCGGGCAACGGCCCAAAGACTTTATACCAATATGATTAACGCCGTTATTCCCAGCCTCAGCGACAGGCTGATCATTATCGCCGACTCCTGGGATACCATCAGGATACGCTGGAGTGCTTCGGAAGAAGACTACACCACATACCGAAGATTCGGAGAGGCCCTTCAATCCGTACTCGGAGAAGGATCGTCCATATCGTCACTCGGTGTCGATATGGGCTTAACCGGCGTATGGGAAAGCCCCGAAGGTTCCGAAATAATTTTTGATCTGCCCAAAATCGAATGGGAAGAAGACGGTAAAATCCGCTCGGGGACCGCATCGATCTTTGTATTGGACGGCGTTTCGGTGCTTCAAGTTCAATTTATGAAGAAAAACGGCGCTCTGGAAGAAACGGTGAATTGGGTTGTTGAATATGAAGAAGATCGAGACGAAACCAAAGTCATCCGTTCCCTTTCCCTTACTCCGGCGTTTTTGAATGTCGACGGTGTTGTTACCGGAGATGATGCATGGAGAAGATTCGAACAGATTGAGATTCTATCGGCCGGGGACTGAATTGAGATATCCGTCGGCCGCAAGGCGAGAAATCGTGTTCCCGTCCGGATCATTCACAAAAACTTTCCAAAAACTTCCCGAATCCTCAATCCAGGATATATATCCGTCGTTTTCAAGCCGTTCTCTTAAATCGGAAGCTCCGTCTCTGTTTCGAAAGGCTCCGATTTGAAGCGGTCCGCCCGGAATCTCGCTTCGTTCTCTTAAAAGCGCCGCCGGCGAGACCCATGAGAGAATCCGTCTTTCGGCGAGATAGAGTGCCGCCGAGTTTTCAAAATGCCGGCGAAGGAGCGAAGAGGCTTCCTCCGCTTCGGAACGATTCCCGAGTGCCAAAGCGATTTCGCGGACGGCAAGATACGGCAGCGGTGATTGGGGAATCCCGTTTTTAACGTACGCTTTTATCTCATCCAAAGCGGCTTCGGGCCGGCCGCGTGAGGCCAAGGCCATTGCGGCGAGAGCCGCCGCCTCATCTTGGATTGGACCATTTAAGTCTTTTTTCAGCAGCTGCAGCGCCGTTGCCCGGGCTCTGCCGGTTTCGCCCATGGAAAGCCTGAGATTCGCCGCTTCAAGCAGTAAATGATTCGCTTTTTGAGCATCGAGTGCCGATGCCTCTTCGTAATGCTCGGCGGCGGCGTCGGGAAGCCCCAGGAGCGCTTCCAAATCGGCCATGCGGATATAAACATCCGCGGCGTTCACTTTGGGGAGCAATGCCGCATGGGAGGAAAGAAATGCCAATGCTTCAAGTGATTTTTCATGAAGAGACGCGGCATGAATGAGTGTTGAAGAGGTTTCGGGATGTTCCGTATTGGCCAAAATCCACTTGTCGTAGGAAGCAATTGCGGCCGTTCGGTTCCCCTGCGCTTCAAAAGCAAGGGCCTCATCTCTTTCATCCGCCGGACAGCCGACGGTGATGATTAGGGCCATCAGCAATGCCGCGGCGGTTCCGGCGCCTTTATTCACTTCCCGGGGATTGCTCGTCGTCCGCTTTGGAACCGATTCGGCCTTCGCTGTCTTTCCGATTCGGTTCTTTATCTTTTTTTAAACCCATAACACGTTTTTTCTTCTGTTGGGGACTTTTCATCTCCGATTCGGATTCTTCGGCCGTTTTCCGGGCGATTTGTTTCTTCTTTCGATTTCGCCATCTGACGACAAAAGGAACCGCGGATAGAACACCGATGAGATACATCACGAAGAAACTGACGAATATCGGAACATCCTTCAGCAGTCCTTTTTCTCCGAACCAGATTCTGATGTCCGAATTATTTTCGATGTTGAGTCCGATAAACGTAACGATGACCAAGAGCGTCAAAATAAAAACAATCAGTCTCGCGGGCATATGCATCCTCCCGGGGAATACATTTATTCTAGCGTGTGATTAGGAATCCTGAAAGCGGCTTGCCGATTCCACGGTATTCCATAAAAGCATGGCGCGCGTTAAAGGACCGACGCCGCCCGGTACCGGAGTTATCGCCGATGCGACGTCCTTTACCGTATCGAAGTCCACATCGCCGACAAGACGGTAACCTCTTGGACGGGCCGGGTCCTCAAGGCGGTTCACTCCCACATCAATAACGACGGCTCCTTCCTTCACCATATCCGCGGTAATGGTTCCCGCTCGTCCCGCCGCGGCAATAACGATGTCCGCCCGCCGTACTTTTTCCGCGAGATTCCGCGTTTTTGTGTGGCAGACCGTTACGGTCGCGTTCCCTCCGGGAGCTTTTCGGAACAAGAGGTTGGCAAGAGGTGCCCCGACGATACGGCTTCGTCCCACGATAACGATATCCGCACCTTCGGTGGGAATGTTTTCCGCTTCAAGTATTTTGATAACCCCATGCGGAGTACAGGGCAGAAATCCGTCGACATTCAAAACAAGCCGGCCGATGCTCACCGGATGAAAACCGTCGACATCCTTATCCGGTGAGATTGCCGAAATAACACGTTCTTCATCAAACGAATCGGGAAGCGGTAATTGAACCAGAATGCCGTGGATTTCAGAATCCGCATTCAGTTCATCGATAAGATGGAGAAGTTCCTCCTGACCGGTCTCGGCAGGAAGCCTGATATCCCTTGAATAGATTCCGACTTTCTCGCAATCCCGTTCTTTTGCGGTTACATAAGAAATACTGGCCGCGTTATCTCCGACCAAGACAACGGCCAAACCGGGTTTGATGCCTCGGGCGGCCAATTCTTCAACCTGTTCCTTCAATTCATCACGGATATCCGCCGCGATTGCTTTTCCGTCAATAATTTTCGCGCTCATGTTACATGACAATACTGAAATGCTGGATGGTTGTGAATATATTGATGATGATCTTCGGCGCATGGTAGGATTCGATACATTTCACGAAGAGGATTACATTTGCCTAGGAAATTCCCTCTCATCGCCATTTCATTATTCTGCATCATAATCGGATTTCTCGGAGCTCAAGAAGAGACTCCCGAGGACAGCCCGTTTACCCCGCAAATGGCGACCAACAAACGCTCTCTCGGAGATCAGACTTTCTCCATTTCAATCGGGCCCATTATTCCCCTAAAAACGATTCTTATCGGTGACTGGTCCGATTACGGAGTGAGTGCCGGCCCGACACAGAATAATCTGACATGGGCCGGAGGCGCGGGACAGCTGGCTTACAGCTTCTATCTGACTCCGGATATAAAGCTCGGTCTTCAAGTGGGCGGAAGTTTCACTTCCGATATCAACTCAGATATCCTTTATATGATTCCGATCGCGGTGAGAGGAAGCTACGAATTCCATCTATTGAATCGCTTTACCATTCCCCTGCACCTTTCGCTCGGCATCTGCATGTCATCCTGGAAAGAAGACAATTTTCATGTGGATCCTCTTATCCGACCGGGCCTCGGGTTTTATTTCGACTGGAACTATGAATGGTCTTTCGGATGCGACGTGAGCTATTTCTTTATACCGCAGTTCGACAGCGATCCTGATCATCATAACGCCATCGGGAACTTCCTCGATGTTATGCTGACCGCGGAGTATCATTTCTGATGAATACCATAACCAAGATTTGTAGGATTCTCGTTCCGACTCTTCTCGTCTTCATATTATCGGCCTGTAAAGGCGTCGGTATTTTTTCCACTCTTGCCATAACCGAAAAAGTCGACGACGGAGCTCTTCCCGAAGGAATCTCCTCGGAAGACGGAGTTCTTTATGCCGCATCATGGACCGGCTCCACCGATTGGGCTTATTTTTCCACCGGTCCCGGTTTGTGGGTGAAAGATATTACCGACAGGTCCAATTCCTGGAGCAAGGTGTCTCTGCCCGCAGGTTATTCGACGATTCAGTCCATCGCGGCGTCCGACACGCTGGCGGATAACGCCATTCTTTTTTCCGCCGTCGGAGAAGACGGAAGCGGCGATCGAATCGTTTCTCTTTTTTACATCGATTCGATTGACTCGGGCACCGGTGCTCCGACGTATTCTTCACCGATTATTACATGGACCACCACCGACGATACCTACCACAACGCCAAGGTTTTTTGGGACGGCAGTGCGTCTTTCTACATCAATCTTCTCATCTTCGACGGCGAATACCGCGACGATGATTCGGAACTCTCGGCGTCGGAACTTTACAGTACTTCGAATCCCTCCGGCGGTATTGGCAGCGATTTAGGCTTCACGACGATGAATACCTCTTCGAATTTCCGCTATCTCTCCGGCGTCGCCAACGGCGGAAGCGGAACGTTCTTCACGGTTATAGACGAGGACGGCGAAAACGGACTGCTCCTTAATTCATCAGGTACGGATGTCGGCATTACAACAAAACCGGTTACGGGGATTACCTGGCTTGATGACGCCGGAGCCTATATCATGGGCGTCGACTGTATTACCGGAGCCAACGGTGCCGTCTTCGTCAGTAGTGATGGGTCAACGTGGCACTCAGTGGAAGATAATGATGACGATGATTCCTATATCAGCTTTGTCGATGTTTCCGGCGTTTCCGGAAGCAGCTGGGTTCTCGCCGGCCGTGATATCTGCGGAGAAGACGGCGGTTATGAAGAAATTAATGTTTCCGGTGACATTGCGGACTGGTATATCACCAACGATTATGATTTCGCGGATTATTCAAACTACACCAGTACGGACATGCCCGATGTTTCGGTAACGGATTTCACGATTATTGACCTTTCCGGGAGCGGTGGGGATATCACCCTGTATGCGTCCACGAGGTTCGAAGGAATCTTCAGTCTCGATATCGGTTCCATCGATAACGACTGGGAAGAAGAATAAGCGAACACGAAAATTGCGGATTATCGGCGTTCGCATCCGAAGCCGGAATGAACGCCCTTTTATTCACGCTTCTTTTTAATCAGATCGAAGACTTCGGCCAATTCGGGGTCCGTTGAGATATACTTTTCCCGGATTTCCTCGTCCGTAAGACCTTCCAGTTCATGGCTCATGTAATGAATCCAAACGTCGTCCTCGGGTTTCTCAACAACCATTTTCCGCCACCAGTAGTCCGGCGTAATGGGAAGCTGTTTTTTAAACGGAGCAACCTTGTAATCATGCACCGCGATTTTGATATCCTCCCTGGGAACTCCTTTTTCAATGATGCATTCAACCAAGTGGTTCAGAGTTCTTCCGCTGTCGAAAATATCATCGGCGAAGAGTATCTTATCACCGCTGCGGAGGTATTCCGGATTATAGGTCCAGCCGTCTATTCTGATTCGGCCGCTTTCATGAATATCCGTATAAGATCTGGCCACCACCGCAGCATAGAATACGGGACGATTTTTTCTGTTCACCAGTTTAAAGAATTCACTGAAGATATTGCCCATATAGGCGCCGCCCCGCAAAGGCACGTAAATCACATCGGGAATAAATCCGTCGTCATAAATGCGTTTTGCAAGTTTTAAGGCATGATTGCGAACACTTTCGTAAGGGATAAATTCCTTCACGGCCGTATCTCCGTTTCACTTGTTTTCTCGAGATTCAAGATTTCCCCTTCCCTCCAGACTTTGTATGCGGGGATTCCCCTCGTGTTTCCCGCCAGCAGCCGATACAAATCCGCCAGATTGGAAATATTCACGCCGTCTACGGCCATGATGATATCGCCGGGACGAAGGTCCACCGAATGCGCGGGTGTCCGTGGATAAACTTCGGCGACGGGGAGCCCTTCCAGGTTTTCAGGGAAACCCATCATGTCTCTGAGTTCTTCGGTCATCGGTGCGGCAACGAAGCCGGGAACGGCGTTTCCATGGAGCGCCTTGACGGAATCTTCATCGGCGCGTTCACCGATCACCACCTTAACGGTCAGTTTCCGGCCCAATCTGTTAACAAGAAATTCGGCGGTTTCACCCGGCGCTTTATCTCCCACGCGATAGACAAGTTTCTCATCATCCGAAATCGCCGATCCGTCGAGTGCCAGAATCAAATCGCCGGGAAGCAGCCCCGCTTTCTCCGCCGGAGAACCGGTGAAAACCTGATAGATCAGCACGCCCCCGCCGGGAGGATAGCCGAGTGATTCGGCGCTTTCCGGACTGTAGTCGCCAAGGCTAACCCCGAGCCACCCGTAACGGACTTCTCCCGTTTCCACCAGCTGTTTTAAGGTTGATTTAATGTTATTAACGGGAATCGCGAATCCAAGTCCGATGCTTCCGCCGTTGGGAGTTGTAATAAACGTGTTTATCCCGACAAGCTCTCCCCTGATATTCACAAGGGCGCCGCCGGAATTCCCCTGATTGATGGAAGCGTCGGTTTGAATAAAATCGTTGATATTATCACCCGGACCGTCATGACGCCCCAGTGCGCTGACAATACCGGAACTGACGGACTGCTCGTATCCGTATGGACTTCCGAACGCAAGAACCCAATCCCCGACATAAAGCTTGTCCGAATCGCCGAGTTTCACGGGATAAAGATCCTTTTCGGACTTAAAAGTCAGTACCGCCAGATCTTTCCTGAGATCTTTTCCGACAAGTTCGGCTTCCAGCGTTTCACCGTCCGCCAACAGGACGGAAATATCATGGGCATTGCCGACCACATGACCGTTTGTTACGATATAGTAAACATCGCCTTTTCTTTCGACGATAACGCCCGAACCCAATCCGTTGCTTCTGTAGAAGCGGGGTCCTTCGGACTCCTCGGACGGATCCTGAAAAAAATCGTCCCAAGGAACTTCCGCATCGGGGTTTTCTCCCAAAACGCTTTGAGCTTCAACGCTGACTTCAACAATCGAAGGGAGAACTTCCGCGCTGATCGCCCTAAAAGCCTCTTGTACTTGAACGGCCGCGGCATAACGGTCTTCTTGAATCTCGGCGGCTTTGGCGCGCGCGGCCGGATTCAATTTATGCGGCGAGTCGGTCAGCCAGGCGAGAGTGGAAAAAAGTCCGTATCCGACAAGTAAACCGATGAGTATCGAGAAAGGAAGACCAAATCGCTTATCGGTTTTTTTCATTCATCCTCCCAAAAGGTCAGAACATCCGCGCCGTTGTCCGTAATCAATACGGTATGTTCAAAATGGGCGCTGAAGGAACCGTCGGCCGTTACGACGGTCCAGCCGTCGCTCAGAACCTCAACATCCGGAACTCCCGCATTCACCATCGGCTCGATCGCCAGGACCATGCCGGGCTTCATCCTCGGATTGGAACCTCGGGAAGGATAATAATTTGGAATCTGCGGATCTTCGTGAAGAGCGACTCCGACACCATGACCGCAGTAGCTGTAGACAATGCCGAAACCGTGCGGCCTGACCGTATCGGTCACGGCTTTGCCGATGTCTTTTATCCGTGCACCGGGTCCGCATGCCGCGATTGCGGCAAAAAGAGACGACTTGGTTACATCCAGTAACGTACGGTTTTTTGAATCGATCCGACCGACGGGAAAAGTTTTGCAGGCATCGCTGTAATACCCGTCCAGAATCACGCCGATGTCACATCCGACGATATCACCTTCCTTAAGGCGTTCATCGTTCGGTATTCCGTGAATAACCCTGTCGTTTACGGATGTGCAAACGGATGCGGGAAAACCGGCATAGCCGAGAAACGCCGGAACGCCGCCCGCGTTCCGAATCGTTTCCTCCACTATACGGTCAATATCTTTTGTCGTAACACCCGGCCGAATGCTGTCGCCGATTCTACAAAAAACTCTTCCCAGCAATTCCGATGATTTTCGAATCCCCTTCTGCTGCTTCTCGTTTTTGATTGTAATCATTGAGTTCCTCTCTGAAGCAATTCGCGCGCGCCCGTATGATCGGGATCTTCGAAAGCCGCTTTCTCAGCGCTTTCCATCGCCTCTCCAAGTCTGTTGAGCTTTATAAATATAAGAGCTTCGAGATAATGGATTTGCGCCGAATCCCGGTTTCTCTCATCTCCATCGTTGTTAAGAATCAATGAAGCTTCCTGTAAATCACTGAGAGCGTTCTCAAGGGTTTTAACGGAAGCGCTCCTCAGAGTCGCAGAAAAGGCCGCTCGGGCCTCACGGCCCTTTCTGCCGCCGGAGGAAAGAGTTTTTCCATAATCCTTGAGATCTTCCCGTTCTCTGAGAAGTACGCGGATTCTGTCGGCCGCAGGAGAATCGTCCCTGTACGGAGAATAAAGCGGAGATTCCAGAAGCGCGTAGAGAGACGCGTCATAAAGATCCATATCGGCCGTTCCGGCATTTCCTCCAAAGTATTCGGCACCCGCCGAAAGAGCCTCGGAGGCATGAGAGGCAAAGAGAGCCGCATCGTGGAGCGCCCGCCAGGTTTGATTCTCAGCGGCGTAATCGGTGAACTCGCCGTATGGAGAAACCCCGCCCGGTTCCGAAGGCAAAAGATCAATCAATGCGATTCCCCGAACGGCATCGGAAGCCAAACGCCATGAGAGAACCCAAGGATCGTCGGGTTTAAACTTCCGGTATCTGTCGACGGCGACGTCTACGGAATCCAGATTCTTTCTCGACGACATATAATCCAGCACAAAGGCGGTAATCATTCTGGCGTCGGCATCTTCTATATCGCTTCGCGCATTGGTTACCGCATCGAAAAGTTCCCACATACGGGCCTCATAGAGCCGCGGAGAGATGGTTTCGGGATCGACGATAACGGAAGTTACTCCCAGAACGGGATCGCTATTCGTTTCCGATGTTCTTACGAGCCTTCTCGCAAGAGCCGGTTCGTTATGAAGATTCGCTTTGGCCCACGAAGCTTTAACTTCGGGAACGGAAGGGAAAAGAGACAAAGCCTCATTCAGATACAGCTCTCCATCACGGATTCTTCCCGAAGAGAACGCCGCCGCGGAGGAATTAATCCAAAGACGCCAGGAATCCTTCGGGTAACCGCTTTCTTTCGCCGATTCTCTTAAAAGTTCCATCGACTGACTCCAGGACTCGGCGGCCTTTTCGCGAAGCGTCTCATCCGCATTCAGTTCGTAAGTTTTCCAGTAGAGATCGCCGAGAAACTGCATCATCGTCCAGGATTCAACCCGCCGCCTTTGGGCATCGGCTATTCGAGATTCGATCCATTCCACGGCTTTAGAGGTTCTTCCCGAATCGTAAGAAATCCATGCGGCCGCCTCGGCAACGCCTTTTTTAGATGCAATGAGCGGCGATGCCCATGTTCTTCTTTCGCCTTCAAGCTGAGAAATGTTCTCATAGGCCTTTTCGGGACGGCCGTGCAGCATCCACAGAAGCGCCGCGTCAAAGGTCAGTTCCGCAGACTCGGTCAGCAGAGCCGCGTTTTCCATGAATTCAGGATCATTATGCGCATCGATTTCTTTAATAAAGGATTCGACGGAATCTTTGCCGCCTCCATACGCATTCAGAAGACGGATTTCCGCTCTTAAAGAAGACCATTCGGCGGTATTGAGATTTTCCTGATAGTGAACGGCTTTTTTTATATTTCCCGATCTGAGGAGTGCCCAAACCCAAGAGGCCAAAAGATCCTGATCTCCCGGGACGGAGGCCGAAGCTCTCCCCGCAAGAATCCTGAAAAGCCGATAATCGAGTTGATTCTTCGCATCCGGCAATGTTCCCAACGCGGCGAGATTCAGGATGCTTTTCCACTGGGCGGCCGATGAGGCATACCGTGAGGAGCGAAGCAAATCTCTTTTAAGGCCGGTAAGGGAACCTTCTTCCAGCGAATAAGCCGCCGAAAGAATCGACTCCTCAAACCGTCTTTCGGCCGGAATCTTTAAGAGCAGCAGCGTGATTGTAACGGCGAGAGCCGCCAGCATGAGGGCCGCCGCCAGGATGGGCAGGTGCCGACCGCCTCCCGCATTGTTCATAATGTTAGGATAGGGCCGCTTTACGGATACCGTCAAGAACACCGTTTACAAAACGGTATGATTCGGGAGAACCGAATTTTTTCGCGATTTCCACCGCTTCGTCGATTGTAACGGAAGCGGGGATGTCGTTTTGATGCATGAGCGCATAGGCGCTTGTTCTCAGAAGAGCCAGATCAACTTTGGCGAGCCTTTCGAAGCTCCATTTTTTCAGATTTATTCGAATCTGATCGTCGATTTCATCCAAGTTGTCCAAGGTTCCGAGAACCAGAAGCGCCGCGAATGCTTTTGTAGGTTCATCCATATCGCGGTCTATCCAGCCGAATCCAAGGAGATCTTCCTTGTCCGGATGAGATTCATCCCAGGCGTAGAGTGCCTGAAACGCCGCGATTCTTGCTTGCCGGCGTATCCCCATATCGAATTTAGCGGTATTCCCCGGTGTAGACGATGTTGGCCTGCTTCCGAAGAGAATCCACGATTTCTCCGGTTACTTGAGCGAATTTCTCCTGATATTTCCGGGCGAAGATAATCTGCTCCAATTGCATTTTTACTTCGGGATCGTCTATGGGAAGCAATTGCGCCGCTCGTTTTTCCTTCATTCGGATAATATGATAGCCGACGTTCGACTGCATCACGGGACTGATTTGGTTGATTTCCATCGCGAAAATCTGATCCATGAACTCGGAACCGTATAGCTGCTCCACGGTCGCGTCGCTTTTCATAACAGGACCGACTCTCCCTCCCCGCGCCTTGGAGATTTCATCATCGGAATACTGCGCGACCAAATCTTCGAACGTTGCCGAAGTATTCATCAATTTTCGGTAGACTTCTCTGGCCTCAACGCCCTTCGCGCGCGCTTCTTCGGGAGTTGATTGATAGGTTTTGAAAAAAATCTGATCGAACCATACCGTTTTCGATACGGTGAAGCTTCTTACATTTCGTTCGTATTCGTCTTCAAGCTCGCTTGCTGTGGCTTTGCCGATGCTTTGAAAATCCGCTTGTCTGCGTGTTGTGATGTATTTTTCGGAAAGAAGCTGTTCGCGGACTGTTCGCATAAACTCATCATAATTTCCGCCCTGCTGCTGAATAACCTGCCGCATCTGCATCTGGTCCGTTAGGAACGCGCCTTGGGGAATGGCCCCGACGGCCTGCAGCTGCTGGGAAACAATCTGCATCGCGGCTTGCAGAACTTCTTCGTCGGTAATGGAAACGGAACGATCGGCTTCCGCGGCTTGAACGACAAGCTTCTGATCGATCATCTGTTCGAGAATCTGCTTTTTCTCTTCGGCGGTAAGACTGCGCCCCTGGCCCTGTTCCAGGGCGGTAATGGTTTCGTTCAGCTTGCTTTTGAATATCGGCTCCGTTTTATTCAGCCTTACCGTGGCCACCGCCATATCCTGCGACCAAAGAGACACGGTAAAAAGGAACGCAATGGAAAGAAATACAACGATCTTTTTCATGTAAAACCTCATGTCGGGGTTAGTGTATCCCGAACCGGGGGAAACTTCAGCTCAAAGTCTGTTGGAAATCCGATGTCTTTTAACCCGCGGATTGCTTATCGATATGAAGCCGAGCACCGATTGCTTCGGCCTCGGCTTCATTGGAGAGAATATCGGATTTTTTAAGAAAGACTCCCTCCGACTCAAGAATTTTCATCAAGGAAGCTAATAAACGGCCTTTTCTGAGGCCTTTCGCATCAATAAAAGAATAGCATCGTTTACCGGGCAAATGGCCCGCGGAACGAAGAAACACTTTCAGCCCTTCGGGGACATCTTTCGCGAAAAAAGACGGCGCGGTTGTACCGACGGCGATATATCCGAAGGACGTAAGTGAAGTTCCCGCCTCGGTGGTCGCATCTACGACAGTGACATCATGCCCCTGAGTCTGAATACCTTTGGCAAGGGCCCGAACAACGTTTCCGAAACCCTTCGACCGAGTCCTGTCAAAATGAACAACCGCGACTCTCAGTGCTCTATCCTCAACCGCTTATTCGACGACTTCATCCGCAGGCTGTTCCAGGAACCAATCCTGACCGCCCGCCGCAGCACGACGTGATTCACTGATGACGTTATCGGTTTCTCCCGATTTATAGGCCATGGCCACCGCCAGAGAGGAAACCATGAACAGAACTCCGAGAATCGCCGTAGCTTTCGTAAGAACGTTTCCCGTGGTGGCTCCGAAAGGTGTTGCTCCGCCGCCGCCGAACAGTCCTCCGAATCCTTCACCCTGTTCATCCTGAAGCATAACCAAAGCGATTATCAATACAGACGCTATGGCGAAAATAACAAGAAAAATCGTTCCGATGATACCCAAAATAGTTCTCCGTTTCAGCGATCAGCCGCTAAATGCGACGATACTCGCGAAAGATTCAGCATCCAGAGATGCACCGCCGACCAGCGCTCCGTCGATATCCGGCTGTGCCATTAATTCGGCGACATTATCCGGTTTAACGGAACCGCCGTATTGGATAACGACCGAATCGGCGACAGACGCAGAGTATAACGCGGCGATCTTGCCTCGGCAAGCCTTATGAACGTCTTGAGCATCGTCGGGGGTGGCTGTTTTTCCGGTGCCGATGGCCCAAACCGGTTCATAAGCGATAACGACGTTCTTCATATCCGCAGGGGTCACTCCCGCCAGGCCGCCTTCAAGCTGTCCGAAACAGACATCCTCAGCTTTGCCGGCTTCCCGTTCTTCAAGGGTTTCGCCGATGCAGAGAATCACTTCCATTCCATGAGAGAGCGCCAATTTCACTTTGGCGTTAATCAGTTCATCGGATTCTCCGTACACATGGCGTCTTTCGCTGTGACCGAGAATAACGGAAGTTACTCCAAGCTCCTTGAGCATCAGAACGGATGTTTCCCCGGTGTGCGCGCCGGATTCCACGGAAGCCATATTCTGCGCGGCAAGCGTTACATCCGAACCCGCAAGAACTTCCGATACGGCGGGAATGCAGACGAAGGAAGGAGCCACCATCTTTCGCGCTCCGGGGCTTACCTTCATTTTTTTTACGGCATCGGCAAGTTTTTTCGCCTCGGACGGGGTTTTATTCATTTTCCAGTTTCCGGCCATAAGATATTCTCTGGACATCTTCATTTTCTCCTTGATTTTGTTAATGTTTCGGCTGCGTCAACCGCAGTTTCTAAGCTCTGAGGGCGACGACTCCGGGAAGAGCCTTCCCTTCCAGGTATTCCAGCGAAGCTCCGCCGCCCGTGGAGACGTGATCGATCTTGTCCGCGAGGTTGAATTTGTTCACGGCAGCCACGGAATCCCCTCCTCCGACAACGGTCGTGCCCTTGCAGTCGGCCACCATTTTCGCCACTTCAAGAGTTCCTTTGGCAAAAGCGTCAAACTCAAAAACGCCCATGGGCCCGTTCCAAACGACGGTTTTGGCCCCGGAGAGCAATTTCCCGATTTCCGCGACGGTTTTCGGGCCTATGTCCAATGCGAGTTTTCCTTCGGGAACATTCGCGCCGTCCACAGGTTCGGGGACGGCGTTTTCGGAGAAATCGGACGCAACGACATGATCCAAGGGAAGAAGAACCTTAACGCCTTGGGCTTCGGCTTTCTTGAGGAAATCCCGAGCCGTATCGGCGAAATCATCCTCAACGAGAGATTTTCCGACGCTTTTTCCCTGTACCTTCAAAAAGGTATAGGCCATTCCGCCGCCGATTACGAATGCGTCGGCTTTATCAAGAAGCGACTCCAATACGGCGATCTTTGAAGAAACTTTTGCGCCGCCGATAATGGCGACAAACGGCTTTTCGGGATTTTCCAGGACTTTATCGAAAAAGGCGCATTCCTTTTCCATCAACAGACCGGCGGCAGAAGGAAGGAGTCTCGCCAAACCTTCCGTTGAAGCATGAGCCCTGTGGGCGGCGCCGAATGCGTCGTTCACGTATAAATCGCCCAACCGGGCCAATTTGGCGCTGAAATCAGGATCGTTCTTGGTCTCCTCGGCGTAAAAGCGTGTGTTCTCAAGAAGAAGAATTCCGCCGGGTTTGAGCGACTTGGCCAAGGCTTCCACTTCAGGCCCCACGACATCCGGTGCCATAACGACATCCGCACCGATAAGCTCGGCCAGATGATCTCGAAGCTGAGACATGCTGAATTCGGGTTTCTTTTCACCGTCGGGTCGGCCGAGGTGGCTCATTACGATGAGAGACGCGCCTCTGTCGAGGAGATTTTTCAGGGTGGGCAAGGCGCTCCTCATCCTGGTATCGTCGGTAATTTTCCCATTTTTCAAAGGAACGTTGAAATCGACGCGCACCAGGACGCGCTTTCCCTTGGGATCCAGATCTTTAATCGTCTTGACGGCCACTTAAGTCTCCTTCTTGTTTATTTTATTCAATTTAATCGAAACAATCCGTTTGATCAGGCAAGTTTCTGAGCCAGATCGACAACTCGGGTTGAATATCCGAATTCATTATCGTACCAGGAGAGAACCTTAACAAAGCCATTTTCCATGACCATTGTCGCCCCCCCGTCGAAAATCGAGGAATGAGGATTCCCCTTTACATCGGAAGAAACAATGGGATCTTCCGTATATTCCAGTATTCCTTTAAGCGGTCCTTCCGCAGCGGCTTTCAGTGCGGAATTCACGTCTTCAACGCCGACTGGTTTCTTTAATTTAACGACTAAGTCGACAATCGATCCGGTCGGTACGGGAACACGCATCGCCATTCCGTTCAGCTTGCCGTTGAGCTCCGGAATCACTTTGCCGACGGCGGCGGCCGCCCCCGTTGTTGTCGGAATGATGTTCAATCCGGCGGCTCTGGCGCGGCGAAGATCCGAATGCGGCAAATCAAGAATAACTTGATCATTGGTATATGCATGAACGGTTGTCATGAATCCCTGTTCGATTCCGAAAGCGTCATTCAGCACTTTTGCCACCGGAGCAAGACAATTTGTCGTGCAGCTTGCATTGGAAAAAGCCTCGCCCGCCGAATCGAGCGCATCATCATTAACACCGAGCACAATGGTTTGATCGATTTCATCTTTGGCGGGAACCGTTAAAATGACTTTTTTCGCACCGGCTTTAATATGATCCTTATATCCGCCTTTCGGTCCCTGAGCGGTTCTGAAAATGCCGGTTGATTCAATAACGACATCCACGCCCAATTCGGCCCAGGGAAGTTCGGCGGGATTTCTTTCCGCCAAAATTTTCACTTCTTGATCTTCAACGATTAACGAGCCTTCTTTCACCTCGACGTTCCGAGCATAGACACCGAATGTCGAATCATACTTGAGCAAATGGGCCAGTGTCGCCGGATCGGTGATATCATTGACCGCCACGATATCGATGCCCGGACGTTCAAAGGCAATTTTAAACACATTTCGACCGATGCGGCCGAAACCGTTAATGGCGATTTTCATGATTCCCCCCGATAGAAAAGAGCCTGTTTCGCGTAAAATATAGGTATTATCCGTCTTCATGACAAGAAGACTTGCTTCTCTACCGGCTTTGCTATGGAACCGACAGAAGTCTGTTTCTGAAAGCCGGATCTAAAAGCGAATCGGTTTCGGCCGATTCGGGCGGCGGAAGGTGAAAAACTTCATCGCCCGCCGCGACAAAATTAAAATCCCCCGCTTTCTCGAACTCGGCTTCACACAGAGATTCGGATACGCGGTTTATCGTTGCCGTACCGAGGTAATCTCTAAGTGAATATTCTATTCCGTTTTCCACGCTGCCGGGACGGCCTTTCCCTTTTTTCAGAACCAGAAGCGGCTCCTCGGTTTCTTCTTCGGCTTCCGAACCGGCTCTTACGCCGTACCAACGGCCTTTATCCAATAAGATGCGATTTCCGTCGATTGCGAGAATCCTCATTTTATCGGGCAGGGCCGATTCAATTTCCATCACAGTTTGAGAAAAAGCGTCACCAACCATTCCCCGGCCAGTACGGAGTTCGCCGAATCGGCCCATCAATTCACCCGTTCTGGAAAGATAAAGATCGGCCGCGACGCCGAAACTGCGTTCGGTTTCAAAAAAATCGACCAAAATGAAGTAATCCGATTTTCCTCTGGATATTCGGAACGCTTCGGCAAAAGAAGAAACAGTTCCGATTTCCAAACCGAAACCGCCGTCGGGATCTATAATCCGCAGCCGCGGCGACATATCGGCGGCATCCGCGAAAAAATACCCCAGTGTCGGCGCGGCACCGGCATGGTAAGGCAGGGATTGTTCCTGTTCATTGACAAATACGGTGACATTCCAGGAGGAGGGTTCTTCTTTCCACGGATCGTCTTCATACCCCCAATCGGCCGCAACTCCGTCACGCCGGGAATGATTTAAAAGAGAAATTTTCCTGCGAATCCCCGAAGAATCCGCGCCCGCCCCTTCAAGTTCAATCAGAGCTCCCTTCAGAGCGTCGCGGTACTTTTCGGGGAATCCCATTTTTCTGATAAGTTCCGCGTAGGTAATCCAGATATCCGCATCGGTTCCGTCGATCAGCCGTGCCCGGCGATATTCAGCAAGGGCTCTTTTATAAAAAAAGTTTTCTTCATAGCGTCGGCCCGCGCTGATATGCCACGAAGATGCGTCTTGTCTGTAGTTCTCAAAGCCGCTGGTTGTTCGGACAAGGTATTCTTCGCGGAACATCCGCGCAATTTCATCGTCGGGACGCATTGAAATAATCCGTTCCATAACGGCTTGCGCCTTTTTCTCGTCACCGGTGGCCCGAGAAGCTCTGGCCAAAAGGAAAAGGGCTCCGGTATCGACATCCCGTTCCACACCTTTTAAGTTTTCCAGCGCGGCTTGAGGATTTCCCATTTTGAGCGCGATGGAAGCGTTCAGCATCGCCACCCTGCGGTATCGGGGATCCTCGGGGCCTTCGATCATGGATATGATCCGTTTGAGGTGTTCGGCCGACTTTTCCCATTCATTATAAAGTGAGTAATGTTCGGCCGCTAAAATCCGAACGTAATAATCGTTCGGGAAAAGACGCAGAGCTTCCAGGAGAACGGGTTCCGACTTTTCACGATCCAAAGACTCGTCGTACAGCAGAACCAGATGCATAAGAACTCTTTTATTTCCCGGAGAGTACCGAAGGCTCCTGTCGAACGTGCGCTCAGCCAGTTCCTTTTGACCGTTGATGGCATAGTATTCGGCAAGTCCCCTGTTCGCTTCGGCATCATGCGGCCTTTTATTCAGGATGTCCCGGTAGATTTCGGCCGCTTCCTCATCGCGTCCCAAAGCAACAAGTATCCGAGCTTCAAGGAGGGAGAGTTCCCGATTTCCCGGAGCATAAACATGAGCTGTTTCGACTTCACGGTAAGCTTCGTTGTATTCGGTCAGAAGGAAATAAGCTTCGATCATTCCAAGCCGTGCTTCCAGATAGGCCGGATTTGAATTCAAAGCGGATCGAAACGAATGGACCGCCTCGTGAAGATCACCCGAAGCGAGGGCTTCTCTTCCCCCCTCGTAATAAGATCGAGCGTCCTGAGCGGAGGCCGTTTCCAAAGCGATAAAAAAAATAAACACGAAAAATATCAAGAAGATGGAATATCCGACTTTTAAAGAGCCTCTTGATATCATTCAATTCCCTTTTTCTTAACCACCTTAACCTGCCGGATCTTATGACCGTCGACAGATTGGATGACAAACTCGTATCCGTTCCATTCGGTTTTTTCATACCTTCCGGGGATTTTCCCGAAAAGATCAAAGACGAAACCGCCCAGAGTATCGAAATCCTCATCCGGAATACTGGTTTGCAGCTCTTCATTCAAATCTTCAAGATTGATTCGAGCATCGCAGATCCATTCTCCATCGCCGGCGGGAACGATTTCTTCAAGCTCATTGTCGAATTCATCCTGTATATCACCGACGATTTCCTCAAGAATATCTTCCATGGAAATAATTCCGGAGACTCCGCCGTATTCGTCTACGGCAACGGCGATATGAACGCGCCTTTGCTTCATTTCGCGAAGCAGAGAATCGATTTTCATGCTTTCGGGAACAAAATAGGCCGGTCGGAGAACATCGGGAATGGATACCGCATCACCACTGATCAGCGATTTCAGCAGATCCTTCACATAAAGAATCCCAACGACGTTATCGATGGTTTCCCGATACACGGGGAATCGCGAATGTCCCGTATCCATCTGCTTTGCAAACGATCCGTCGATCTTTGCCGCTTCATCGACGAAGATCGTATCGATCCTGGGAATCATCACTTCCTTAACCGTCGTATCCGAAAGCTCGACAATTCCGCGGACCATGCCTTTGCCTTCGGCGTCAAGACTTTCAAGATCTTCCGTTTCTATAGGATCGCTATCCTTTTTGGATGGATGGAACAATTTCTTCAATATGGTCATCAGTCGTCGATTTTCACCTTAAACTTCCGGCATCGGCCAGAAGATCCTCTTGGAGTTTCAACATTCCTTCTCCGTAATCATCACCATGATGGTCCATCCCTTTCAAGTGCAGAATCCCGTGAACAACGACTCTGCGTAATTCTTCTTCAAATGGAGTATTCCATTCCCCGGCATGAGCCTTTACGGTCTCGATTGAAATAATAATGTCTCCCGCTTCTTTCGGGACACCCGGCACCAAGGGGATTTCTTCTCCTTCGTCCTGAACAAATGATAACACATCCGTCGTCTTATCCATCCCCCTCCAGCGGCGATTATACTCCCTTATACCTCGGTCGTCGGTAAAAAGAAGACCCATCTGCCAGTCTTCGACACCGATTTTCTTCAGAATTTTTTCGGCATATTCGGCAATCAGTTCAATCTCCGGAGGAACATCTTCCGCTTCAACCAGAAGCTCAACATTGTTCATCCTTGAGTTCCGTCTTCATCTTTCGGATATTCTATTCGATTATGGAACTGACCCGTCAGAACATGCACAAAGGTTGCTTTAATCGTTTCAAGATCCCTTAATGTCAGATCGCATTCGTTTAATTCGCCCATTCTGAACCTTTCCATAATAAGATCCCAAACATATTTTTCAAGTTTCGCCGCCGTCGGTTTCTTCAAGGTTCTGGTTGCCGCTTCGGCCGAGTCGGCGAGCATCACCACCGCCGCTTCGCGGCTTCCGGGTTTGGGACCTCCGTAAGAGAAATCTTCGGGAGATACCGATTCGCCGCCCTTCTCCTTAAGAGCCCTGTCATAGAAATAACGAATCACACTGGTACCGTGGTGCTGTTCGATAACCTGAAGAACTTCATCAGGGAGTCTGAGTTCCCGCCCTTTTTCAAGGCCGATTTTCACGTGAGATTTTATAACCGCTACCGAAAGAGAGGCTTTAAGATCATCATGCTTGTTTTCACCGGACTGATTTTCAACGAAAAAATGAGGCTGATCCACTTTCCCGATATCATGGTAATACGCGCCTACCCTTGCGAGCAGACCGTCAGCGCCTATGGCGTCGCATGCGGCCTCGGCCAAATGCGCGACATTCTGGGAATGGATATACGTACCGGGCGCTTGAAGCCGCATTCTCTTCAATATCGATACATTCTGGTCCGAGAGTTCAATAAGCCGGAATGTCGTCGCCGTATTCAGAACATGTTCGAGAAGAGGCAGGAACGCAAGACTGAGGATACCGGTTAAAAGGCCGTTAAGCGCCGCTCCCGACGAGAGGATGAGAGTACGCTTGATGGGAATTCGAAAAAAGATTCCCGTAAACAGGGTAAAAAAAGCCATAATTATCGCCAGTCTGGGCCCCGCCCTCAAAAGGCCCATCCGCGTCTCGCGTCTTTTAACGGACAATGTTCCGCCGATACCGGCCGCAAGCGTAATCAGAAACGCATAACTGCTCTGAGGATTCAAGAAGTACAGCAGCAAAGCCATGAGAATCGATGTAAGAACCGCCATTTTCCTGTTTTGAAGCAGCTGGGCCAGCAGCAGTGTAAAGAGAGAGGTTGGAAGAACGATTGAGACATCCCAATTCCCGTGGAAAGGGACGAAATTGACGACAACGGCGGTTACCAAGATATACGTTCCCGCCAAGGCGATATACAGCCAAAGCGCTTTGGGATTATTCAATACAATTCCGAAATTCACGGCGCCGACAAGACCGAGCACAAAGATAACGGCCATGAACAGCAACGGGTCAAGAAATCCGTGGATTCCGGTATTTCTTCTCTCTTTGAGAGCCGAAATTATGCCCGCCTCTTTGGAGGTTACGACTCTTCCCGCCGAAAGGAGCTTTGTTCCCGAAGAAACCTTAACAACAACCGGTTCGGTTCCTTCTTCAGCCTCATTTTTACTTTGAATGGAAAGAGCCTCATTATAAAATCCGTTCGGTTCGAAAAAATAAGATACCAGCGCACCGGCGAATTCGCTTTCGTCGGTCGGAAGAGACTTAATGGTATCCATCTGGCTGAGGATTTGGGGAACTTTATCCGGCTCAACAACCGCATCGCGAATTACCGTTACGCGATGTCCGGATAAAGATCCGGGATAAACGACTTCAATAACTCCCGATGCTCCGCCGTCGCCCGAATGGAGTTTGAATATTCCGCCGAGCTGAAGAACTTCCAGCGCGTTTCGAGATTTCGAAAGTAAAGCTTTCAGCTTTTCCGTATCTCTGTAAAGTTCCAAATCAAGAAGCCCCGTCATCGCTCCGGGGAATTCCGTTCTGAGTTCATCCATCAATTCGGTGGGAAGCCGTTTTTCCGCGGCGGTTTCCAGAAAGGCGGAGAAGCGGTCAAACCTGTCCAAAACGGAATCCGTAATTTCCTTCTGCACTTCATAAACCGGAGGTGTAAGGCTTCTGTTCAGATTGACGACTTTTTCGGTTGCCTCTTCATCAACGAAAACAAGATCTTCCTCAACATAGAAATCTTCTTCGGCGATATCGCCTTCTTCGTATCCGTATGCTTTCTGTCTTGAGAAAAAAAGCCCGGCCTGGTTGATAAGGATAAGCAGCAAAGAGGCAATAAGCCATCCGGCGAGAATGAAAATCCATTCACGCCGGCCGAGCGGCCTGAAGGAACCTCTGCTTTCGCCTTCCTCTCTTAAACTACGGATTTCTTTGGTAGGCATCGATAATCTTCTTTACCAACGGATGACGGACAACATCGTCCGATGTAAATTCCGTTACGGATATATCTTCGATCGGCTTTAAAATCCTGACCGCTTCGGCCAGACCCGATCGTTCGGGAATCGGAAGATCAACCTGAGTTAAATCACCGGTAACCACCGCTTTTGATCCTTCTCCGATACGCGTTAAGAACATCTTCATTTGTTCTCTTGTGGTATTTTGCGCTTCATCCAGCAGTATAAAACAATTTTTCAGACTGCGTCCGCGCATATAGGCCAGCGGAGCGACTTCTATCTGCCCGTTGTTTCTGAGGCGTTCGATAAGATCCGGTTCGATAAGATCCTCCATGGCATCATAAAGAGGCCGAAGATAAGGGGCCAGCTTCTGAGTTAAGTCGCCGGGTAGAAAACCGAGATTTTCACCCGTTTCCACAACAGGACGTGTCAGAATGATTTTTCGTTTCTTTCTCGAAAGAAGTTCCATCAGCGCGTAGGCGACGGCGATATAAGTCTTGCCGGTTCCCGCCGGTCCGATGCTGAAAACAAGATCCTTGGAAGACATTTGCATGATGTATTCGGCCTGAAGCCTGCTTCGAGGATTAACCTTCCTGAGCCCGCCGGGAATAACAATGATGTTTTCTCGGAAAGCCCGGATATCGGCATCGTCGCCCGATTCCAATGAAAAAAAAATCGATCTGATCTGCTGGCTGCTGATCGAGTCTTCTTTATTCGCGATTTCCGTTAATCGATCGAGAAGATTTTTAAAGATAAGGCGTGATTCGTCATCCGTGGAATGAAGCGATATTTCATTTCCCCTGGATCTGACGGGCGAAGAAAAAAGCGAGCTGATTTCTTCAAGGTTCTCGTCATTAGGGCCGCAAACGGCTCCCAGGAGGTGCGGATTGTCGATGACAACGGTCAGATTTGCGCTCAATGACTCCTCTTTTTTTCACATTTAGTGTAACGATGCCTCAGCTCAATGGTCAAGAACAGCATCTTTTAAGCATTATTCGAACGAATCGACGGTCAGCTCATCATCTTCAAAGGTTGTCCGCTGGTTGAACATGGGAAGAGGATTCCACTTAAGGTAAATGCTGAACTCGGATTGCCATGTGTAATTACTCGCTCCGGATTCCAGAACGGGAGCTCCGTCGTATTCAAAGGTCAGATCCCAATTCCTCAGATGGTGAACCAAATCCACCGAAACGCCGCTCATGTTGAATTGAGAATCCCTGCGATCCTGGGTGTTGAAGAAATTGAATGATTTCATTAAATCACCGAAGAAATTGTATTTATGGTCAATTTCGAACATTTCTCTCCACCAGGGGAAATACAAATACATGCTTTTATTCGCGGCGGCAAAACTGATGTTTAAATCCAAAAACTTGAATATTTCCAGACTTTGCGTCCAGGTGAACGTTAAGGCATTGTCCGTCGGCTGAATCAGATTGATGTCCCAAGAAAGATCCAGAATTGTTTTTGAATTGATGCGATTTTTCCACATCGGTTTCGGCTCGAATGTTTTGTTATAGGAGAAACTTAAGGAACTGGGGGTAAAGGCCTCTCCGGAGTCAATCCAGGTATAGCTTGGAGAGCCGTCCCAAGTGTAGGTGTCGTCGTACTCGGCGACAAACGATGTTTCGAATCCCCATAATTCCAATTCGCTTTTCATTTTGGAAAATCGACTGTTTTCAGAATCATATTTAACTGTTTGCTCAACGGACATCTCGCCATCGAAACCCGTCCAGGAAACGCTTAACGACATCGGTGATATCGACCATTCCGAATCGGTAAAGGTTGCTGTCTGATCGAATCCGGCGCTCCAGCCTTTGTAGTCGTAATCCACTCCTGCGGCCAGCGTGAAACTTTCGTCCATCGGCGGAATGTTGGCGGTTGAAGAAGTTGTTATGGTGAATGAGCCGGGTTTCCATTGAAAGGACGCCGCCAAATTATGTTTTTTGAAATCATCTTCATCGGAAATCCATTCGTTTACATATTGAGGGTCGGAGACCGTGGCATCGGATGCGAACTCTCTCGAATAAAGATTGGTGTCGATGTTGTATTTCAAGTAGGAAGAGGAAAGTGAAGGAATCCCTTGAAGAGGTTTGACGCTCAGTGAAAAAGAATTATCCCAGAGAAACTTGGTATACTGCAAATCTTCCGTCTGGGTATCCTCTTCAACATCCGGTCCGCTTCCGAAGATATGGGCATGCGTTTGATAATATCCTGAAAGGCTTGTGGTTCCGCTGATACTGGTAATTCCGTCCCAGAAATCCATATCGTAGGAAAGGTATCCCGACTGCGTCGTATTAATTTTGGCCGCTTCCATTTCGAAGTCGATATCTTCCGGATCATCCCAATCCTCGTCGTCGAACTCACTTTCCACATACAGCTGAGTATCAATACCATAATCGATGGAAGCTTCGAGGATATTCGTTTGAAAGACCGAATCAAACGAATCATGGAAAGGAACTCCCGATAAAAGATTTTTATTCTCCTTATCGGGTTCCTCGCCGGCTGGAATATCTTCTTCCTTTGTTTCCCGTTCAATCGTCCATTGAGGGGAGCCCCCGTCGAGCGACAACTCAATTTCCGGCAAAATAAGTTTATACGGATAAAAAAAGTCCGCGGCCGGATTGTAATCGGCATCCGCCCTGTCCCAGAAGTCGCTTCCGGAATCCCTTTCCTTGCTTTTCCATGTAAGTCCCGCTTTAAAGGTGTCGAGCGAAATACCGTCCAGCCATTCGGAATCGCCGGGAACGGAGAACGAATGGCTTCCTTCCAATTCCCAGGCCATGCTTGTAACAAGATCCGGCTCATCAACGTCCGATTCTTCTTCACTCATTAAAAAGCTCAGCCAGTCGAAATTTTCCTCTCTTTGATCGAATTGTCTGATATAGGACGGATCCGAGTACCAATCCAACGCCAAAGACCATGAGTCCCATTCATAATTCGCGGAAAGTCCCCAGCGGAAAGGGATTTCAAAAGAACCGATATAACCGCTGTTCCAGTAAGACTCCGTATTTCCGGAAGAATCCTTGAAATAAACGTTTCCCTCGCTGTCGATGCTCCGGCTCATTCCTAAAGACGCGTAAAAGTCCAAGGCGCCCTTTTCTCCGATTTTAGGGAAATCACCGTAGAGTCCCGTCATGAAGCCCAAAGACGTATAGGCATCCATCATGAGTTTTAAGGTATTGTTCCCTGCCGAAGCTCCCTCGCCTGTTGCTCCCGAGCGGACCATGTAGAGCCCTTCTCTCACTAAAGAATATTCGGGTCCGGCCGAATCACCGAATCCCAAAATCGAAAAGCCGTCGTCTTCTTCCTTCCGGCCGAGAAAATATGTTGTTGTTTGAATGTAGTATCCGGCTGATGTTCTTTGACCGATAACCGGATTAAAAAGTAAATCACTTCCCGCTTTCCAATAAAACGGGAGATAAAAAATAGGAATATGGCCGATGTAAAGGGTCGCACTGAAAAGTCCCCATTCACCGGGGCCCGTTATCCAGATTTTGCGCGCTTTAAGCGCGAAGTCCGGATTCTCCACGTTGTGACTTGTTATGGTTCCGTTTTCCAAGACGAGGATTTCGGCACCCGAACGCTTAATGGAATCTCCGCGGAAAAAGAAATTGATATCTTCACCGTCGACTTCCTGATTTCTTTCGGATGTTCCCTTGAAGATAACTCCCGTCCAATCGGTAACGGTAAACACCAAACTGTCGCCGGTGAATTTCTCTTCGCGTCCGCCGGTATTCACGGTGTAAACAATATTGCCCAATGCCGAAATAGTTTTTAAGGCCTGATTAAAAATCACCGTATCCGCCCGGACTCGGTGTGTTCTTCCTCTCTCGGGCTCTTCAACCGTAAGAACGACATCTCCGGAAAGTCTGACGACGGATTCCTTATCGTTATTCGAACCGATATTCATAACCAAGTATTCACTTCGTTTCGCTGATTCGATGATAACCTTGGTTCCTTTCTTCGGGCTTTCACCGTTTTCGGAGGAAGTCGAAACAACTCCGTAATAAGTCTTCAGCCGGTTTCGAAGTTCCTCATCCGAACCGCCGCCCTCCAAACCGAGAACAAGGCACCATGCTCTCAGTTCTTCCGTTTCGGAAGTTTTTAAATCCAATAAAAGACTTTCCGAAATAAGATCGGCACGAGATTTCTTCTCCGGTTCGTTTTCAATAACGGCATCCTGCGCGACAGTCGGCTTAATCAAGAATAAAAATAAAAATAATAAACCGAGTACCCGCCGAATATTCGGCGTCTTATTCGTCGTGGGTTTCCGCGCCACCCCGACTTCCGGCGAAAACGACATTATCGTCACCCGGTCTTTAAAACCTCTCCGAGAAAAGATCCCGTATGTGATGCGGCTGAGGATGCAATGTCTTCAGGCTTTCCCGCGGCGATGATGTTTCCGCCTTCATTCCCTCCCTCGGGACCGAGATCTATGACATAATCCGCCTGTTTAACCACATCCAGATTATGTTCAATCATACAGATCGTATTACCGCGGTCCACCAGAGTCTGCAAAACTTCAAGAAGCTGCTTTACATCGGCGAAATGGAGTCCTGTGGTCGGCTCATCGATGACATAAAATGTATTTCCGGTGCTCTTTTTTGATAATTCCAAAGCGAGCTTTACCCGCTGGGCTTCACCGCCGGAAAGTGTCAGGGCCGATTGTCCCAGCTTTACATACCCCAAACCGACGGCATTCAGCGTTTCAAGCTTATTTCTTATCGAGGGAACGGCGGAAAAAAACTCGCACGCTTCTTCGCCTGTCATATCGAGAACTTCGTGGATGTTCTTCCCTTTGTATCGAATCTCCAATGTCTCCCGGTTGAATCGTTTCCCCTTGCAGACATCGCAGGTAACATAAACATCGGGGAGAAAATGCATTTCGATTTTTTTCGTTCCCGCGCCTTCACAGGCCTCGCATCTTCCGCCCTTTACATTAAAGCTGAATCGGCCCGGTTTATATCCCCGCGCCTTTGATTCGGGCAGTGAGGAGAACAGATCTCTTATCGCTGTAAAAACTCCGATATACGTTGCGGGATTGGATCTTGGTGTACGGCCGATCGGATTTTGATCGATGCAGATCACCTTGTCGATATTCTCCGTTCCTTCAACACCGTCGCAATCACCGGCCGGAAGCCGAGTTCTCCCGACCATATTGGAGAGAATCGGATACAAGAGATCCGAAAGCAGCGTCGATTTACCCGAACCGGAAACTCCCGTAATGGTGATAAACGTTCCGAGAGGGATTTCAACGTCGATGTTCTTAAGATTATGCTCGCGAGCACCGCGAATAATCAAGGACTTTCCGTTTCCTTCTCTTCTGACTTGCGGAATGGGGATTCTCTCTTTCCCGCTCAAATACCTCCCGGTCGGACTGTTCGGATTATCAAGGATGTCTTGAAGGGTTCCTTGAGCCACGACTTTCCCGCCATGAACTCCGGCGCCCGGGCCCATATCGACAATATAATCGGCGGTACGGATTGTTTGTTCATCATGTTCGACGACGAGTAAAGTATTTCCCAAATCCCGCAAATGAGTCAGTGTTTCGATAAGACGATGATTGTCCCTCTGATGCAGTCCGATGGTCGGTTCATCCAGGATATAAAGAACTCCTACCAGAGATGAACCGATTTGCGTCGCCAAACGGATTCTCTGCGCCTCTCCGCCCGAAAGAGTCGCCGATTCGCGTTCCAGTGTCAGATAGCCCAAACCGACGCTCTCAAGAAACCCAAGCCGTTCGCGTATCTCTTTAAAAATCTGCTCGGCGATGTGATATTCGGTTTCATTGAGTTCCAGAGTATCAAAGAACTTTCGAGCCGCGTGTACCGGCATCGTTGTAACTTCATAAATATTTTTTTCACCGATGAAAACACTCAGGCTTTCTCTTTTCAGCCTGCGGCCGCCGCATTCGGTGCACGGTCGGCGTGCCATAAATCCTTCCAGCCAGTCTCTGATGCCGGGAGAGGAAGATTCGCGATATCTTCTCTTTAAATCGGCGTAAATCCCGTTAAATTCCGATAAATATTCAAACTTCCCCGTCTTTTTTTTATTAACGTAGGTAACATCGATTTTTTCATCCGATCCGTTAAAGAGGATATCGAGAATATCATCCGACAGTTCACCGATCGGTGTGTTCAGACTGAAACCGTAGACTTTGGATAATCCCTCAAACCAGCTTCTGTGCCATGCGGCATCCGGATTATAAGGAGCCAGACCTCGCTCATTAAATGAAAGCGAGGAATCCGGAATAATCAAATCCCTATCGAATTCCAATGTCATCCCAAGGCCGTCACAGGAAGGACAGGCTCCGAACGGACTGTTGAAACTGAAAAGCCTGGGCTGAAGTTCCGGAAGACTGAAACCGCAGAGAGGACAGGAATTTTTCTCCGAGAAAAACATCTCCCGCTCTTTTTTCTCCTCCAAAACGACTATTTGAACCTGTCCGTCGGCAATTTCCAGAGATGTTTCAACGGCTTCGGCAAGACGCTTTCGGCTTTCCGGTCCCGTTTTGATACGATCGACGACGACGGAAATATCGTGCTTCTTTTTTTTGTCGAGGAGAATCTCATCATCGAGGGAGAGAATCTCTCCATCAATGCGAATACGAATAAATCCCGCCTTTTTCGCATCTTCGATGAATTTTTTATGCTCGCCTTTTTTGCCCCGGACAAGAGGAGCCAAAACCATCAGCTTTTCCCCTTCCGGGAGAGAAAAAATCGCATCCAGAATCTGATCGACCGATTGCTCTTTTATCGGAGTTCCGTCATTGGGACAAACCGGCCGACCGATTCGAGCATAAAGGAGACGAAGATAATCGTAGATTTCGGTAACCGTTCCCACCGTGGACCTGGGATTGCGGCTTGTCGTTTTCTGCTCTATCGATATCGCGGGCGAAAGTCCTTCCAGATAATCCACGTCCGGTTTTTCCATGCGGCCCAAAAACTGCCTGGCATACGCCGAAAGAGATTCAACGTAACGGCGCTGTCCTTCCGCGAAAATCGTATCGAAAGCCAATGACGATTTCCCGGAGCCGGAAAGACCGGAAATTACAATTAATTTGTCGCGGGGAAGCTCAAGGTCGATATTCCGAAGATTATGCTCTCGGGCTCCTTTAATGACGATTTTATCCATTTAAATTCCGAAGTTGATTTATGGAGCCAATGCTCCTATCGAAATGAAAGGCGAATCCAACTGCTGAAGAGCTAATCGTCCCCATTGTCCCGCTTCAGGTCTCGGTACGGCAATATTCGTATCCGGATCGACGATAACCAGAACCTTCCAGATATCTTCGGCGGAATCTTCATATCCATTGGCAAACAGCGATACGGAAAGCAAATAAAGCTGCGGCCAAAAGCCTTCATCTTCGAGCCAAGAGATCAAATCGGAATCCGATTCGCCGATGAGTTCCAATAAGTTGACAATTCCATCCGTTCTTCCCGAGTATCGGACGTCTCTATCGGGATTTCGGGAATCCTCAATCGGATCGATATCGAATCTCCATTCGGGATTCACATTGCGCACTTGTTCGGCCGCGGTAGTAAGCAGAGAAAGAACGGTTTTGACGGAGTTCAGTAAGGCCGTTCGATAACGGGCCTCCTCCCACGCCTTCTCTCCGAGTATCCTAAGAGCTTTCAGGGATTTCGTTCGTTCGTTTCTATACAAGTAAAGCAGTTCATCCAAACCGTTTTCCGTAAGAAGCGATATATACCGATGTCCCGCCGCGATTTCATCCTCCATAGAGACGGCATCCTCTTCCGCAATGGAGGTAAGAATGACTTCCGCTTCTCTTCTTTGATTTTCATCTCCGGAAAGAAGAAGTTCCGCAAGGGAATAACGGATAAAGACGGCCTCGTCGGGGACTCTTAAATAAAGAGACAAATGGATTGCCCGCCGGTACTGTTCTTCGGCCAGATCGGGCTGGCCCTGCGCTTCGAAGACTTTTCCAAGCCAATATTCCGCTTCGGGGTATTCGGGCTCCTCTTCAACGGCATCCAGCAAATAATCCATGGCTTGCGAGAGTTTTCTCTCTTCATAGGCCATGCGTCCTTTTTCGACGAGAATCCAAGTCGGTTCCTGAGAGAATGCGGTATCCGCGCAAAAAAGCAGGACGTTCAATAAGAGAAACAAGGATCGCCGGGTCAACGGTCGGCCTCCGAAAGATTTATAGGAAAGTATACAATAAGCGGAAGGAAAAAGGGAAACGGGCCGCCGATCTTCTTTTTTCGGCGGCCCGCTGAAAAATTGTCGAATTAGACGGCGCCCATCAAGAAAACCATGGTAAGCAAGGCGACGGTTTCAATCAGACCGATAACCATGACATAGTTACCGAATCCTTTCCCTGTCTCCGCCAGCGCGTCGGAAGCGGCTGCGGCGGCTTTTCCCTGAAAATACGCCGAAGCGCCGATTCCCAATCCGCCGAAAAGCCCCGCACCGAGAAGTGCCATAGGCTCAACGGAAGAAGCTTTAATGGTGTTCATCAAGATGAAACCGTAGAGTGTCTGAGTCAAGGGCATACCGCAGAATGCAACAAGCATAAAAGGGGCCGCTTTATTGTTTGCGTAGCATTTTTTCCAAGCGCCGATGGCGGCCTGTCCCGCCGCGCCCATACCCATGGCCGAACCGGCAGCCGCCAAACCCAAGGCCGCCGCATATCCGAGTAGTCCAATCATATTTCTGTCTCCTTATCGTTTTCCGGCGATTCCAATTCGGGAACGCGCAACCGGAAGGGCTCAAATGCGAATCCGGACCACTCAATATCAAGATGTCCGGAAAACTCCAATACGTTCAAACGCACACCGTGAACCAACACGGATAATGCGCACAGGATGAAATTAAGAGAATGTCCTATAAGCAGAATCAGTACCGCGAAAATTATGGTGAATCCGCCGCCTTTCGGCGCCATGCTGTTGAAGCTTTGTGAAAGAGCCACACCCGCGAGACCTACGGCGAAAAGACGTATATACGATACGATATCGCCGAAAGCACTGATCACATTCAAGACCGTCGGCAGGAAACCTTTCAGACTCTCAATAATTCCTTTAAAGAAAGACCGACCTTTTTCCTGATTTTCAAAAAGAAAAACCAGAATCAATCCTCCGATAACCATGGGAAGGATAAGATTCATCAAAAGCGGCAAGACTTGAAACTGCAAGACCAATCTCATAATCAGCCAATACATCGCAAGAATAATCGAAAGCCATCCGATCTGCGCGACGGCTTTCAGCGACGGCAGTTTTAAGATGAAATTCTGGATGCGCGCGATGGAAAGCATGATTCCGCCGAAAAGGATGCTGATCCATTGAACCATGATTTCCGATTCTATCGTCGTATTCGGGAAAATACCCATGGTTACCGCATGGCCCGGGAAAAGGTCCTGCTGATAAGTCGCGATGGCCGGAACAACCAAATTCTTCAAAAAAGTATCTCTTACCAAGGGAAGCGAGGCAAACCACGTTCCGGTTATAGCTCCCCAAATAAGAGTGGTGAAGCCGAAGATGGTAAAAAGCTTGAGTGCGTCCGAGGGCTTTTTTGTCTTTATCTTAAACAGAAGGACAAGAGCCAGCGTGATAACACCGTATCCCGCATCCCCGATAATCATGCCGGTAAACAGACTTAAGAAAATCAGAAACCACGGGCTGATATCCGTTTCATGATATCCGGGTGAAATATTCATCAAATCGAAAACCGGTTTGATGATTCCAATGGCGGTTTATTCCGCACAAGTGTGGGAACCGCGTCATCCGGAGCCGGATCGGTAATCATGACTCCCCATGATTGTTCGGCGGCCAAGGCTTTTAATGATTCGGCGGCGTCTTCCGGGATGAAACCCGTAAACCATGCCAGTCCTTCTTCATCGTCAAGCGAATTCCCAATTTCCTCAAACTCGATATCCTGCCGTACCGAAGCCAGAATCCGTTCCAAAGGAGCCGCGGAAATCGATCGATTTATCAATTCCGATTCAATTTTCTTCCGTTCTTCCGCTATTTTGGCGGCCGTTTGAGCAATCTCGGTAAGACCATACTCCGGAAGTCTGATGCCCGGATCGGCCCCCTCGGGAACTCCGTTTCGATAAACGGCGGCTCCGAGGACGCTCTTCTTTTTCTTTTGAAGCGTAATAAATTCGCACTCAAGGTTGTTTGAGTAATCCTCAAGCGCCTTTTCACCGGCTTCCACAAGTCGAATATCGATACCTTTGGCGGCGAGAATTCTCAAATCGGCAGGCTCGAAATCACCCCATGGTTCCAGGGTTTCCTTATCAAAAGCCAAAGCCGTCATCTTATCCTGCAGTTCCTTGTCTCTTGCTTTAAGGGCAAGAATCTCTTCCGCGTCTTTTAAGGCTTTCTTTTTATCAGGGATGCCGCCGTCCGAGATACGTTCTTTTGCAGCGGGAAGTGCCAAAAGAGCGTTTTGGAGCAACGCCGCTTCCGTATTCAGAACTTCCGGAGACGATACTTTGCCGGTATTCACCTCTATGTGCATCAAACCCGCTTTGCGGAGAGCCTTCAAAGACTCTCTTCGGGTTTTTTCCCGAATAACGACGGCGACTTTCTTCATCGTAACAATCATGACGCCGCTCTCTCCATTCCGCGTTTTGAAATCTTTCCCCGAACAACCGCAGCCGTCTGCTGATCGCCTAAGTAAATACTGATTTTTTTGATATTGGACTTGGTCTCCGGAATTTTTACCTTTTCAAAGAGATTCACTCTCTGTGTGGTTGTCCGAAGTTCAAGTTCCAATAGTCTTTTCTGCTCTTGAAGAACATTCAATTCAAGGTCGAGAAGCATGACTCGCTGCATTTCCTTTACGGCTTTATCCACCCAAAGAGGCATCTGCCAAAGGTCGTAGGAAACCGGAGCGAAAGAAGCACCTTCAAAAACCGGGATCTTCACACCTGCGATGTTTCCAACACCGACATCGGCCTTTTCCAGAACCAGCAGTGTTTCATCAAGTCCAACATCTTCTCCGAAAACTCCGATCCATTTTTTGAAGTTTTCTTCCAGATCTTCCTTTTCCTTGCGGACCGATGCTTCTTTATCCTCGACTTTGCGAATTTCCATTTGAAGCTGCTGTTTTTTGAGAAGCAGCGTAGGAAGATAGCGGGTATACATCTTCAGAGCGTCTTTTTGTTTCTTCTGCTCATTCTTTGTGAGCTTTATCTTGGCCATAGGCCTTACGCTCCTAAACCGCCGATCCGGCTGTGTTCTTCGGCCAGAACTTTTCAATCATATCTGTCCGAAGGCCTGTTTCTTCTTTTTCAAAGCATTCGGCAAGAATCTTCCATCCGTTATCCAACGCTTTTTCCAACGGAATATTTACGGATAAATCCATCATCTGACTTTCAAAAAGCTCGCCATACTTCAGTAATTTTGTATCCCAGGAGGTCATCTGAAAACCCATGGACTGCTTTTCAAGAGCATCTTTGTAAGATGCGTATATCTTGATCATACCATCCATTAAAGCCCGATGGTCTTCTCTGGTCCTGTCGTTAACCTGTTGTTTCAGACGACTTAATGAGCCGAAAGGTTCAATTCGTCCATTTCTCAGGTAGTACTGTCCTTCGGTGATATATCCTGTGTTATCAGGTACGGGATGAGTAACATCATCACCAGGCATGGTCGTAACCGCCAGAATGGTAATGGAACCGGCACCTTCAATATCAACGGCTTTCTCATATCGTGAAGCCAGCTGGGAATACAGGTCTCCGGGATAACCGCGGTTTGAGGGA
This sequence comes from Spirochaetia bacterium, assembly GCA_963666985.2. GTDB lineage: Bacteria > Spirochaetota > Spirochaetia > DSM-2461 > DSM-2461 > UBA2779. The sequence goes on from CAXXIA010000001.1 coordinate 1,011,387, forward strand.
ACCTGCTCCTGAGTAATGGCGATTTCTTTCAACGCATCGGCAAAGTTGGTCATATCGGTAAGAAGGACAAGAACCTTTTTACCGTCCAACGCAAACCTTTCGGCGACTGCCAGAGAGATGTCAGGGACCATAAGACTTTCAACAACGGGGTCGGCCGCCGTATGGATAAACAGGATGGAGCGGCTTAAAGCGCCGCCTTCCTCAAGAGTATCCCTGAAAAAGAGATAGTCGTCGTATTTAAGACCGATACCTCCAAGAATTATCAAATCGACTTCCGCCTGAAGGGCGATTCTTGCCAGAACTTCGTTATAGGGCTCGCCGGATATGGAAAAAATAGGGAGTTTTTGACTTTCTACCAGTGTGTTAAAAAGGTCGATCATCGGGATACCCGTTCGAACCATGTTCCTCGGGATAATACGGCGGGCCGGATTGAATGAAGGTCCGCCGATTGGAATCATGTTTTCCTGAAGGGTCGGTCCCTTGTCCCTTGGTTCTCCCGATCCATTAAAAACCCTTCCCATGAGATTCTCTGAGTAAGAGACCTGCATAGGCTTCCCAAGGAATCGGACCTCATCTCCTGTTGAGACACCTCTACTTCCCGCAAATACCTGCAGTGAAACAAGTTCGCCGTCCATTTTGATAACTTCCGCAAGAGATGTTCCAAAGGATGTTGATATCTGCGCCAAGTCTCCGTACCGGATGCCGTCCGCCTTGACCGTAATAACGTTTCCTGCGATTGATTCTATTCTGCTGTATACCTTGCTCATTTCTTAACGTCCTCCAGGATGGCGGCCGCTTTAGGATCGCTGCCGATCGTCTTGCTCCGGACCAATTCCCTGATTTCTTTTTCCAGTTTGTTAAAATCATCGCCAAGCCATTCCGAACCGTTATAGTCAAGGAATTTCTGCCTGAGTTGGTAAAACCAGCGGCGTGCTTCTTCCTTGTCATTCATATCGAGTTCCGAAGCCAGGAATTCCAAAATCAGTTTAAATATCTTTTTCTGCCTCTCCGGTGTTACAGCTGCATCGACAGGGTCAAAAGAGTTCTGCTGGAAGTATACGGAGTCCAGGAATTCACCTTTCTGAAAAAGGATATAGTCCTGCAGACTGGTTCCCTCTTCACCGACAACTTTCATCATCGCTTCGATTTCTCCGGAACGAGCCAAAATGTTGTGTGCGTAAGACACTTGATTCTGCGGCATGATACCGTTGTATTTACTCCAGGACTCAGTTGGATGGATTGCAGGGTATTTACGTGCATCGGACCGTTCTCTTGAAAGTCCATGGAAAGCTCCAACAACTTTAAGTGTTGCTTGAGTCACAGGTTCTTCGAAGTTACCGCCTGCAGGGCTGACGGTACCACCAATGGTTACAGAACCTTTCTTTCCATCTTTCAGCTTAACAATTCCGGCTCTTTCGTAGAACGCCGCTATACTTGATTCCAGATATGCCGGGAAAGCTTCTTCACCGGGAATCTCCTCCAGACGACCCGACATTTCACGCATTGCCTGCGCCCAGCGGCTCGTTGAGTCGGCCAGAAGAAGAACGTCCAGTCCCATCTGCCTGTAATACTCACCAAGAGTTACAGCTGTATATACGGAGGCTTCACGGGAGGCAACCGGCATTGATGATGTGTTGCAGATGATTATTGTTCTCTCCATAAGTGATCGTCCTGTTTTCGGGTCGATCAATTCAGGGAACTCTTTAAGGGTTTCAACAACCTCACCTGCACGCTCACCGCATGCGGCCAAAATCACAACATCGACTTCAGCATGTCGGCTGGTAATCTGCTGCAGAACGGTTTTTCCCGCACCAAATGGCCCGGGAATACAGTATGTACCGCCTTTTGCAACCGGAAAAAAGGTGTCCATAAGTCGAATTTTGGACACCATTGGTTCACTGGGTTTCATCCGTTCTTCGAACAGCTGAATGGGCCTTTTCACCGGCCATTCAAAAATCATATTGAAGGTTGCTTTTTCACCGCGGGAATCTTCGGCTTCAACAAGAGTGTCGGTAACTTTGTATTCTCCGGCGTTCTTTACGTTTTTAACCGTGTATTCATCCCTCATTGTGAAGGGAACCATGATTTGATGTTCAAAAGGGCCTTCGGGAACAACACCCAATGTATCTCCAGCCGAAACAACATCACCAACTTCGACTTTTGGTGTGAACTGCCATGCTTTCTCTCTATCAAGGGCGTTTAAATAAATTCCGCGCTCCAAAAAGAAGCCAGCCTGTTCCGCCAGTTCGGGTAAAGGATTCTGTAATCCATCGTAGACCTGTCCCAAAAGTCCGGGACCAAGCTCTACAGCCAGCATTTCACCGGAGAACTCAACCGTATCTCCTATGCCGACTCCTTTGGTGATTTCAAAAACCTGAAGCTGAGCCACGTCTCCTTTGACGCGGATAACTTCCGATTTCAGTCGTTTATCGCCGACAATGACGAATCCGACTTCATTCATGATGACATCGCCTTCAGTGCGAACCGACACCATATTTCCGTTAATTCCGATGACTTTTCCGGTTGTACTCATCAGTGTGTTCCTCCTGAGGCTTCCAGCACGCGGGTGTAAATGTCTTGGTAGGCCGCGAAGCCCCTCGCCTCGTCGAATTTCGCTCGACGTTCGAGGATCTGCAGCTTCAACCTATAGCTGCGCAAAAACTCGATATCGTAATAATGTCCTGTTTCCAATTCATCCAGGACAGCCCAGCGAGCTGATATGAGAAGCATTTCAGCTTCCAATGGCGTAGAGGCATTCATGGCAGCCGCTGCCGTTGAAGCTGTTCCGAAAGCCGCATCGGCTTCCCTAAGGTATTGGGCCGGATCAAGAGATTGCTCGGACGCTCTTAATCTGACCAGATCATTTCGGAGACTTCTCTCCCAGGACCTGTAATCACGGCAAATACCGGCTGATTCAGGCCCATCGGGATCCAGCGTTGCATTCTCTATCCCCAAATATTCTTCATCTTTCATGAAGAGTCTGCAGGACTCCAATAAATAGTCGCTATCTATTGGCGGCGACTGATCGGGTCCCATCAGCATGGGAAGAGATGCTGAAATGTAATAGTAAGCAGCCAAAACGAACTCCTATTCCGTAAGAAGTTCACTCAGCTTGGGATTGAGATATCGACCGAGCATTGCAGCAACTTCAACCTCAGAGAAATCATAGAAAGCAGCTCCATCCTTCATGGAGATTCTAAAGCCGGCATCCAGGCCCTTGAAAGGCTTAATCTCCAATCCCTTGCCGATTTCTTGTGAAAGTTTTGCACGAAGACCGGATTCAAGCTCCGCGAACGCGGCTTCCGGTAAAAGGACATCCGTCGTTCCTTCACTTCCCGCCGAAAGAGCTTTAACGGCTTCCGCGACGGCTTTTTCCAGAAGATCTCCCTTTAAGGAAGCACTTGTCTCGGCTTCGAGGATCTTGCCGAAAAGCTCTTCGATTTCGCCTTTCACCGTCAAAACAAGATTTCTGCCGGCCTGCCGGATCGCCTCAATTCCGCTGCGTTCCGCTTTTTCGGCATCGGCGCGGGCCGTTTCCTTGATGGTATCGGCCTCGGACCGGGCCGAACCGACAATCGCGGCAGCCTTTTCTTCAGCTTCGGCAATAATCTTCGCCGCATTTTCTTCCGCACTTTTAACGGCATCATTCTTGATCTTATCGATCAATTCTTTCAGTTGAACGTCCATGAACCTTCCTTAATCCAGATATTTCTTAACTCTATCTCCAATTCTGTCAATAATGAGGGAAACCAATTTGGGGTAATCCCGTTCTTTTACCAGCTCTTTCAAGTAGTCCTTAAGCGCATCGATCACTTCGTGATGATCCTCGCTTTTCGGTACCTCCCAGTTCGCCACATCGGCTTCGAGCTTCTTTACACAGGAAACTTCCTTCATCAGAAGCGCTCGATTTTCCATATAGACATAAGGAGTGATTTCTCTTTTGTCGTATTTTATCGAATAATATTCAAGCAGCGATTTAACATCATTCTCAACTTCTTCAAGCTCAATACGAAAGACTTTCAACGCCAACGACAATCGGTCTTGCATATTAAACTCCATTCATCCGGCAATCTTCAATATAATTATAGAAACACAATAAAAAAGTGCAAACCCTTCTTCTTTATATAACGGAACCCAAACTGAAATCCCCAACTATTTTTAATAAGTTTCCGTCGCGCTTCAACTCAAGTTTCCTTCCCGGGAAGAATTCGGGGAGTTTTTCTCGTACCAGATTTTCAACCTCCGATTCGAGTTTTTCCCGAACCTCGAAAGGCACGTTTTCAAGAGTTGATATCCGCATCTGAATAACGTATCCCCTTCCGAAACGGCTGCCGTATCCGGCCGAAAAATCGGCGCCGATATTGAAAAGCCCGTCCATTTCCTTGTTGGCGGTTTTCCCTCTGGCGGGTCTGTTCGGATGAAGAAGATATTCTTCGCCGTATCGATTCTCCAGCCAATCGTCAATTTCATCGAACAGAAGCTTGAGCGTTTTGTCCCATTTAATCGACTTGTTGTGCATCATGGAGATGCTCCTACCAAAGAACCGTCCACCTCGTCCTGTCTTCGGATGAAAGAAGATCGGATAAGGTTATTTCCAGTACCGCATCACGGCCGTCAAGCCGCCCTATTCCGCAATCGGCGGGTTTGGAAGGAGGACGGAAACTGAAGATAAATCTCGTTTCTCCGGCCGACCGAATCAAGCTTTCGGTAAGGATTTCATCGGATTCGCCTAAGGAAACGGGCGAAGGGAGATTGAACTCCATCCGGCCTGTTTTCCCGTCGGATTCCAAAGAAAGATCGAAATCCATATAGGAGGCTAAATCTTTTATGGATTTCGATTCCAAATCGACACGAATCCATTCAGAACCGTCCGATTCACTTCCCGTTCTGTAGTGTTTCACCTCCGTTCCCGGAAAAGAAACCGATCGGAAGCGAAAATCCTTCTCCGTCAGCGGGAAAGGCCAAGGTTCATCGGCTCCGAATCCTCTTCCGAATTCGGCCGCTTCCGACGACAATCGATAGGTAATACGCGTTTCAACCTTCCCGGAGCGCTTAAGCGTGATTCCGGTTTCCATATCCAGACACGAAGTCGTTCCCAAAACGGCGATAAGGCAAAGAAGCACCGTTTTGAAACTGTTTTTATTCAGAAATGACTTATTCATACGATAATCCTAGCCCGGAGCGCCGATTCGGTAAACAAAGATTCCTCACCCGACTCGGCTACCAGCGCTCCTTTTCCTCCAAATCTTCGCGAATCCTCAGATAATTTTCATATCGGTCGGGATGAATCAGACCGTCCCGAACCGCCTCGATAACGGCGCATCCCGGTTCATGCCTATGGCTGCAGGGCTGAAAGCCGCATTCCCGTTCATAGTCCGCGAAATCCGGAAACCAATGAGGAAGATCCGCCGCGGCCACACCATGGACCAAAATTTCCCGAATCCCCGGTGTATCGACGAATCGGGCTCCCCATTCCGAATCAAGCAGCCTTCCGAAATTCGTTACGTGACTTCCCCTGTCGTACTTCGCGGAAATCTTTCCCGTGGCCAAGTTTATTCCCGGTATTAATGCGTTCAGCAAAGTCGATTTTCCCACACCCGAGGGGCCGAAGAGACAAACCGTTTTGCCTCGGGAAACATTTTTCAATTCCTCAAGTCCTTCTCCGCTTTTCGCGGAACATCTCATAACGTCTATGCCGAGATGTTCCCAAGCGGCGATTCGCTCTTCAATCCAATCCTCTCCGCCCTGATCAATCTTATTCAGGAGCACGGCCGAAGGAACGCCGCCTTGAGACGCGCCGATTAAGGCTCTGTCCGCGAACCGAGGACGGAAAGGCGGTTTTTTAGCCGAAACAACGATCAGAAGAAGATCGATATTGGCGGCATGAGTCTGCCAAGCTTCTCTTTTCCGATTCCATCGTGAAAAATGATTCCGTCTCGGCTCTCTTTCTAAAATCAGCCCTTTCCCATCGCCGCTTTCCTCAAAAGAAACGCCATCACCGGGAGCCAGAGGATTGTAAAGGCTTTCCTCGCTTTTCAAGATTTTCCCCTTGATTCGGCATTCATACGCCGAACCGTCGGGGGTTCTCACGTCGTAGATATTATTGATTCCGCTGTAGACGGTGCCCTTCAAGGAAGCACTCCAGCCCAATCAAGACCGAATCTTTCGGCGAATTCCTTGTATCGGGAATTCTTATCGGAAGATTTCGTTACGTAAAATCCGCCGCGTCCCTGATCGGTTCCGTCCGTTTCGGCTTTTCCCTCGATGAGTGAAAGGATTCGTCTCCCAACGCCGTCTCTGGAATCGACGAGTCGAACCGCATCTCCGAGATAGGCGGCGATCGGGTTCATCACATGCAGAAAATGGGTACATCCGATAACAACCGAATCAACGTGTGAAGATTTCAGCTTCAAAAGGGCCCGTTCCATAATCGGCAAAGCCCCTTCATCTCCTTCTTCAAGCCATCGCTCCTCAACATAGCGGACGATATCTCCCGCGGCGACTTTAACAACGGGTTTCCCCGCGGCGAACGAATGAATCAGATTCTCCAGATATGCCGATTGAATCGTTCCCTGGGTCGCCAGCACGCCCATGGGCCCTTTTCCCGGAAGCTGTCCGGCCGATTTTACCGCCGGAACGGTTCCCACGACGGGACAGGGCGCGAATTTTCTTACCTCATCAAGAGCCGCCACCGAAGCGGTGTTGCAGGCGATGATGAGAATAAGCGGTGTTCCGGCCGAGAAAATCTTCTTTGCCGTTGCGGCTACGGCATTCCTGATTTTTTCATCGGAAGACTCTCCATAAGGGAAATTCGCGTTATCGGCGACATAAGAGAGCGTAAGAGAACTCCGATGCTTTTGAATCCATTCCAGATAAGGAAGACCGCCGATTCCGGAATCAAGAAAGACCAAAGAAGAATTAATCATCGGAGAAAAGACTGTTGAAAGCTTTCCGGGCTTCTTCTTGAGAATCGGAGCTTTGAGCTTCGGCGGTTTTACCGCCGATTGACGGAGTAAACCAATCGCAGAAATTGGCTCTGTCTTTATCGGCGACAAGTTCGCCGACCGGTTCCAGACAATCATAAGCCGCACCCGGAGAAAAGTGACGGCAGTTGCGGCAGGTTTTTAATTCTTTTCCGCATTGATCGCACAGAGTATTACGGTAGACGGGAGCTGTGTACGGAGCACCGCAATGCGCACAATTAGGCATGAAGATATGATAATCCTCCATTTCCGATTTCATCAATAAAGTCTTTTCGGCATTCCGTGCCGAAACCATGGGAATTATTGCGTCTTAAGGGCGGTATGTATATCCTTGGGGATGTGTACGAATACCCTAATTGCGGATACAGCGGATGCTCGGATAAATCTTGGGCGGGTTCGGGATTCTGTAAAAAACACCATCCTTCGCCCGAAAACCATCGTCGAGCCGTAATCGAAGAACTTTCTTCCGGCAAACGGAGTTATGAAGGGAGGGACTGGTCGCATTTGGATCTGTCCGGTATCGACCTTTCCGGAAAAGACTTCCATTATTGCCGTTTTTCCGGTGCCGTTTTAAAGGGCGCGATCTTTAACGGCGCGGCATTTCTTATGTGCTTTCTGGACGATACCGATGCCTCTGATTGCCGTTTCGAACATATCAGAATGATGAACGGCCTGGCCGCCGGAGCCGATTTTTCCCGTTCTTCATTCATTGGATCGGATATCATCAATACGAATTTCATCGGCATTTCGGCGATCAAGGCGATTTTCGATGAGTCCGATCTCTTTTACAGCCGATTCATCGGTGCGAATTTACAGGAATCGTCATTTCGCGACTGCAATCTCAAAAGGGTGGATTTTACCGAATCCCTTCTTCGCGGAGTTGCTTTTAACGATTCAAATCCGGAAGAAGCGTATATACCGAGGGCTGATTTTTCATGAAGATTCTAAGTCATTTTCCGGCGATCGGGGTGAGCAACACATACCTTATCGGTCCCGATAACGGAGGCGATGCGGTCTTGGTTGATCCGGGACAGTTTGATGTTGAGCTTTTGAATCTGATCGAGGATAACGGTTTTTATATTAAGGCTGTTTTGGCCACGCACGATCATGGGAATCACGTTCAGGGATTGAAAACCCTTCTGAAAATCTATAATGCCGATATTTTCGCGGGCAGCGATCATGTCCTGGGTTTTCCTTCAACAACGGTAAACGATGGAGAAATATTCCGAGCGGCGGGTTTCGATGTTGAAGTTCAATATGTCATCGGACACAGCTTCGACAGCCGAATCTACAAAGTCGGCACCGTGCTTTTCACCGGCGATATCATCTCGGCGGGCCGATGCGGCACCACCTTAACAACTCATAATCGCGAGTTCATGCTGGAAGCCATCAAAGAAAAAATCTTCCCCTACGACGATGAGATTCTCATATTTCCCGGTCACGGTCCTCCGACGAGTGTCGGAATTGAAAAAAAATGGAATCCGGAGATCGGTTCCAGGACTAATCGTCCGGAATACTGAGCTCCAGACGGTTCATAACGTCTACGAACCGATCCGGAATCGGTGCTTTGAAATTTCTTCGCTCACCGCTTGGAAGTTCGATCGTAAGCTTCCAGGAATGGAGCATTAATGCGGCATCGGGAAAAAGTGAATCACGGCGGCCGTAGAGAGAATCTCCGAGGATCGGTGCGCCGATGGACTTCATATGAACCCTGATCTGATGGGTTCTCCCCGTATATATTCGCACACGAACCAAGGAATAATTCCCCGAGCGCGAAAAAACATGGTATCGCGTGAAGGCTTCTTTCCCGTTCGGCGCTCCGGCCGCGAATTTCTTTCGTTCCCGTCGGTCTCTTCCTATAGGCGCGTTCAGTTCACCGTTCTCATCGCGCGGTCCGCCTTTTGTTATCGCCAGATATGTTTTTTTAACCGTTCTATCACGGAATTGCCGTGATAGAACTTCATGAGCTTTCGGATTTTTCGCGGCCACGATCAAACCCGATGTGTCCTTATCGAGTCTGTGTACGATTCCCGGCCTTACCCGATCGCCGCCGAACAAGGACTCCAGTCCGTCATACCGATAAAGAAGACCTTGAACAAGAGTGCCGTGCATATTTCCATGTGCCGGGTGGACAACGACTCCCTGATGTTTATTGATGACAAGACAATCCTCATCTTCATAGAGAATATCCATATCAAGATGCTCCGGATTAATCTCGGAAGCCGCCGGATCGTCCCATTCCACGATGATTTTTTCGCCGTCACGGAGTCTCTTGGAAGTTTTTAGTTCCTTTCCGCCGGGAGAAAAAACCCTTACCGTTCTTTTGGCCATTTGGCTTCGCGTAAACATGCCCAAGGAGGCGACGAAACTATCGGCGCGAATCTCTTCCTCGTCCGAAAGATCAACGGTGAACTCTTCGCGGTTCACTCGGTCTTTTCCTGATGCTTGCGTTTTCCTATGTTGATGCCCATGTCCACTGTGGCAAGAAGCAGGGAAATCCCCGCCGCGGTACCCATTATAATCGCGATGTCCCTATTGCTCCTCTGCGTTCCCATGGCATAAGTGGAATCCCATTGATGAGAGGCATAAATGGATAAATCATAAATCATTGAAGTGGCGAAAAACGTAACGGGGAAAGTCCCGAAAGTGACGACTTCAAACCGCCGCAGATCATGGGTCCACATGGGGAATTCGGCCGGATCGTATTCAACCGGTTCTTCCGATTCTTCGGGCGGAAGCCGTTGGGCAGCCAGCGATGTGCAAATCAGCAGAAATCCCATCAGTAAAAGAGTACGTCTCTTCATTCACGCCTTCCGAAAATGTTCGTTCCGATCCGAAGAAGCGTGCTTCCTTCCGCAACGGCCCATTTATAATCGGAACTCATTCCCATGGAAAGCACAGGCGTTTCTTTGATCCACGCGGAAACATCCTGTGCCCATTCCCTGCAGAGAGAGAAACAATCGCGGACCGTTTTTTCATCGTCGATAAAGGGAGCCATGGTCATCAGTCCCTTGAACATGAGCGACGGCATGGAAGCGATTTCCGCGGCGGCATCGCGCAGCGCTACTTTGTCCCGGAATCCGGACTTACTTTCTTCCCCGGATGTGTTGACTTGAACGAGAATCTCCAGGGGCGAGCCGTCTTCGGGTGATTTCGATCTTTGCTCGGAAAGCTTCCGGGCGATTTTAAGCGAATCGACCGAATGGACACCCGCGACTCTGGGGCCTATCTTCGAGACTTTGTTTCCCTGTACATGACCGATGATATAAAGAGGATATTTTGTCATATCCAATCCGGAAAACTTCTCCATCGCCTCTTCGATTCGATTTTCGCCGAAGAGGGAAAGTCCGGCCTCGCCGGCCGCGATGATATCGTCGACCGGTCGGGTTTTTGAAACGGCCATGATGCCGATGTGTTCGGGGTTTCTTCCGCAGAGTGCCGCCGTGTGTTCAAAATCATCTTTAAAACGAAGCCAGTTGTCACGAATCGCCATGAACCGATTATAGCCTTACTGTCCGATTTCGCTCCAGTGAAGTCTGCAAATAATAAAAAGTCTTGTCTCCCTTGACGGCGTCCGTGCCGATCCTATAGGGTGGCTCTTGAGCTTCCGGGGTGGCCCGTTGGGCCTGAGATTACACTCGTGAACCTGATCCGGTTCGAACCGGCGTAGGAACGAGGCTCATCTACAATCCCGGAACCATCCCCGGATGAAAAGCGGCCTTTTGTGAAGATCGGCCGCTTTATCGGCCGCCCGGCGGCGGTCGAATCCGCATTAGGAGTGGTTCCATGAACAGAACCTTTACCCGATCGATTTTATTTTTTTCTTTTCTTCTCTCGGCGGCGGTTTCACTGACGGCGAAAGGCACGGCGGAACAAAAAGACTCTCCGCTTATTGTTTACTGCTATGATTCCTTTTGTTCCGAATGGGGCCCCGGATCCGCAATCGCCGAAGAATTCACCAAGGCAACGGGCATTCGCGTCGAGTACCGAACGCCGGGCGACGCGGTAACCTTACTGAATCAGCTTATCCTTGAAGGCTCAAACACGGATGCCGATGTCGTGATCGGTCCGGACAACAGTCTTCTGCACAGAGTTATCCAAGCCGATATTCTTGAAGTGTATGATTCTCCCGCTCTTGCTGATGTGCCGGAAGAACTGATTTTTGATAAAAGTCACCGACTTCTTCCCTTTGATTACGGTCATTTCGCGATTTGCTACGATTCTCAAGCCCTTAAAAATCCTCCCGCGTCGCTGGAAGATCTTACCGCCTCCGAATTCTCCGATTCGCTTGTATTAATTGATCCCAGAACCTCAACGCCGGGCCTGGGGTTCCTTCTTTGGACGGTCGCCGTTTACCAAGATAACTGGCCGGATTACTGGGAGCGATTGAAGCCGTCCATCCTGACAATCTCGGAAGGATGGAGCCAGGCCTACGCTCTTTTCACCGCGGGAGAGGTTCCGCTGGTAATCAGTTACGGAACCTCCCCGGTCGTCCATGTGCTGTGGGACAATACCGATCGCTTCAAAGCCGCGGAATTTTCCGACGGCCATATAATCCAAATTGAAGGGATGGGAATCGTTCAGGGCACAAACCGGCGGGAGGACGCCGAGGCCTTTATCGACTTTATGCTTGAAGATGTTTCACAAGAAGCACTGGCCATGTCGAATATCATGCTTCCCGTAAAAACCGCGGTCGAACTTCCGGATGCTTTTTCCGCTGCGCTGCGCCCTCAAAAGACTCTTGAACTTCCGCCGGAAATTCTTGATTCGGAACAGACGGAAAAAATCATCGACCGCTGGATTGAAGTCTTCGCCAAGCAATGAACGGCGGAATCCTACGAAGAATCCCTTGGTCGTTGGCGGCGCCCGCGTTCTTTTTCGCCGCGGCCTTCGCGGCTCCTCTGGTTTTCGTTGCCGTTCGTGCCGCCGGTGCCTTTCGGAACGGCGCGGAGATTCTCGGCTCACCGTATTTCCGGGGCGTTCTCGCCGTTACGGTGAAACAAGCGGTTTTAAGTACGGTTTTTTCCGTCCTTTTCGGACTGCCGGGAGCATACTTTATCGGCCGATGCCGTTTTCCCGGACGGAATCTTCTGAAATCTCTTTCCACGGTCCCTTTTGTCCTGCCGCCGGTGTTGGCGGTTCTGGGATTCATTCTCGTTTTCGGGAATTCGGGCGCCCTCAACGGATTCAGGGACCTTCTGACGAGCCAAAACGCGGAGCCTTGGAAAATTCTTTATTCGCTCAAGGCCGTCGTTATGGCCCATGTTTTCTACAATTTTCCCATTACGCTTCGTCTTGCGGGCGACGCATGGGCCTCTCTGCCGCAATCCACCGTCCGGGCCGCCCGCTCCGCCGGGGCAAAGCCCTTTCGCGCCTTTCTCACCGTTGATCTGCCGATGCTGACACCTTCGGTCGCAACGGCCGCGGTGATCACCTTCCTTTACTGTTTTTTAAGTTTCGCCATTGTTCTTGTCTTGGGAGGAGGACCGGAACTGACGACATTGGAGGTGGAAGTCTATCGGCTGGTGAAATACAAATTGGATTTCGACGGAGCAAGCGCTTTGGCCGCCGTTGAAACGCTTATCGCGTCCTGTCTTCTTATCGTTTACGGACTTCTTTCCTCAAAAATAGCCGTTCGGGATGATTCCATAAATGTTCGCCGCAATCCTCTTCCCTTAAGAGGATTCAGAGGATTCGCGGCGGCCGTATACGCTCTTCCGGCCTTGCTCCTTCTTGCCGCGCCCATCGCGGCGATTATCATCAACAGTTTTCTCTCGCATACCGGATGGACCGGTTCCCTGGGATTTTCGCTTAAGAACTGGAAAAACCTTTTCGGCGGTGCGGGCCCGGGCTCGGCGGTCCTTTTAGGCGCCGTTTTCAGATCCCTTCTTCTCGGGGCCGCCGTTTCCGTATTAAGCGTTGCAACGGCCGCCTCGGCCGCCCGCTATTCGGCCCAGAGGAAGGGAAAAGCGGCCGGAATAATAGGAATATCGGCGGCCGCGCCCATGGCCGTCAGTTCCATCATTCTGGGGCTAGGGTATCTGTTGGCCCTTAACAGACTTCCCAATTTCGCGTTTGCCCGAAAAGCGGCCCTTCTCTGTGCCCAAGTCGCCGTGGCCCTCCCCTTCTCGTATAGAATCCTTTCGGCACATTTTAAATCTTCATCGCAACGCATTCTTCAGGCCGCCAAATCATGCGGGGCATCCTCATTACGCGTATTTTTTACAATCGAATTGCCCATGGCGAAACGGGCACTGCTGACTTCCGCCGTTTTTTCATTTGCGCTGTCGGCCGGTGAACTGAATGCCGCCGTTATTCTGGCGCCGAGCGGATTTACGACCATTCCGGTCGCGATTTATCAAATGATCGGCGCCTATGACATTCAAGGAGCCTGTGCCCTCGGAACCCTGCTCATTCTGCTGTGTGCGTCCGCATTCTTTATTCTAGACCGTATGGGAGAAACAGGATTATGAAAGGTTCAAGGCTGACATTCGAAGAAATAACTTTTCGGCGTGGATCCTTTCGTTTGGAAGCGAATACCTATTTCAATGAAGGAAAATTCACTGTGGTACTCGGTCCGAGCGGAAGCGGCAAAACCACCATGCTCGATCTTGCCGCGGGGTTTCTTCTTCCGAGCGGCGGCAGAATATTGGAAGGCGAAAGGGATGTAACCCGTCTGCCGCCGGAGCGGAGATCCGTCGGGGTTGTTTTTCAAGATTATGCCCTTTTTCCCCATCTGAACGTCAGAGGCAACATCGCCTACGGACCGAAAGCCCGCGGTTTATCCCGCCGGGAGGCCGCCGCCGTCGCAAACCGTTTTATGGAAATGACGCATCTTGCGCATCTGGCAGAAAGGAATCCGTCTTCACTTTCCGGAGGCGAACGGCAAAGAGTCGCGCTGGCGCGAGCTCTGGCGATAGAACCGGATATTCTTCTCCTCGATGAACCGTTCAGTTCTCTCGACGCCTCCCTCAGGGTTTCGCTGAGGCGTGATGTAAAGCGGATTCAGGAAGAAACGGGCGTAACATCGATTTTAGTAACGCACGATCAGGACGAGGCCCTTTCTCTCGCCGATGATTTGGCCATTATGAACAACGGACGCATTATCCAGCAATCAGCACCGAGTGAGTTGTGGAAGAATCCCAAGGACCTTTTTACGGCTCAGTTTTTGGGAAGAACCTCCAGGCTTTCGGTGAAACGATACGAAATCAATGAGAACCGAACTCTCATGGCCCATACCGCCGCCGGACCGATCCCCGTACCCGCCGATATCGATCCGCCGCCGCCGCCCGCGACGGTGATTTTTCGGCCCGAAGACCTAATCCGCGATGAAAAAGGTGATCTGACGGCAATCCTTGAACGATGTGAATATGCGGGAGGAAGTTGGAAGGGGCATCTTGTACCGAGGGAAGCTCATCCGGGCGATGTTTTGGAAATCGACTTTCCAAGAGCCGATAATCCTCCGCCGGTTAAAAAATCAATCAAACTGCGGCTTTCCCGCGGCGCGGTAAGAATACTCCCCGGGACTTGGACCTGATGCAGCCGGTCTTTTCGCAGGTTTCTCGTGAGTGTTCCTACTTAAGGCGGAATTCGGGAACGGATGGACAGCGGGCCGTTTTTTTCAGCAGCCCGCCGCTCTCGAAAAATGCGGCTTTTCTCTATTCCTTGATCGCGTCACTGGCCGTTTGAGCTCTATCGGGAGAATCATACACATCAAGCTTTTCATCCGGAACCCATCCGAGCGAATCGTCGTCGGGATTATTAACCCCAAGCCAATAGGTTCTTCCGTCTTTCTCCCCGACTTTCGAAATGACTTCCACGATATCGCCCTTGCGCAGAATCCCTCCGACATCGGATTTCGAATCGGGTTCGATCATAATCCGGACATATGTCGTATTGGCTACGGCCCATCGGGATTCGGCCGTTAAAACCGGCGTGGGCGGCGGTTCCAAATCGGCGGGCGGCTCCTGCTTCGCGCAGGAGAAGACGGATAGAGCCATAAGAATCGAAAGCAGAGCAAAAGAAACCGCCGACAATCCTACGGAAAAAAACGAAAAAATCCCCTGAGCCGAACCGGAAGAATAAACGGATTTCACGCTTCGCCCCCTTGAAGCCTGCGAATCTCATCCCTGAGCACGGCGGCCTCTTCATATTCCATGTTTTTCGCCCGCTCCAGCATTTCATTCTCCAGAGCCTTAATCAAACTCTTTTTCTGTTTCGGATCAAGCAGATTGGAGGATTTCTTCATCACCTCGATGCTCATCTTCTCCGCGGCCCGCTTTTCGTCCCCTCTTCGAACCAGAATGTCCTTGATTTCTTTTTGTATCGATTCGGGTGTAATCCCATGCTCTTTATTGTAGGCCGCCTGTATTTCCCGGCGCCTGTCGGTTTCGGCGATCGCGGATTTCATGGCATCGCTCATGCCGTCGGCATACATAATCACTTGTCCTGAAACATGCCGCGCCGTTCTTCCTATGGTCTGAATCAGACTGGTTTCGCTTCGGAGAAAACCGATCTTATCGGCATCCATGATGGCCGTCAGAGAAACTTCCGGAATGTCGAGTCCTTCCCTAAGAAGATTGATTCCGACAAGAACGTCAAATTCGCCCTTCCTCAAATCCCGGATAATCTCAACCCGTTCAATCGTCTCGACTTCACTGTGCAGATAACGCGTGCGGATTCCCAGCCCCATGAAATAATCGGTTAAGTCCTCGGCCATCTTTTTGGTCAGAGTCGTTACCAGAATCCGTTCGTTCTTCTCAATCCTGCCGCGGATTTCCGCGTACAGATCTTCAATTTGGCCCTCCGTGGGACGAACGTCGATCGGCGGATCAAGAAGTCCCGTGGGACGTATCAGCTGCTCCACAATAGCCTTGGATTTCTTCTTCTCTTCCTTTCCGGGAGTGGCCGACACATACACCACCCGATCCATCCGACTTTCGAACTCATCGTAGACAAGCGGACGATTATCCAAAGCCGACGGCAGACGAAATCCGTAATTCACCAGATTCAATTTTCGCGAACGGTCGCCCTCATACATGGCCCTCACTTGAGAAAGCGTTACGTGGGATTCGTCCACCACCGTCAGAAACTTCTCGGGAAAATAATCCAGCAGCACCTCGGGGCGCTCTCCTGCCTGCCTTCCGGTTAAATGCCGGCTGTAGTTCTCGATTCCCGGGCAATATCCCATTTCGGAAAGCATCTCAATATCGTACTCGGTCCGCGTTTTCAAACGCTGCGCTTCGACGATTTTCCCGGCGGCTTCCAGTGATTCCAGCTGATCCTCAAGCTCTTCCCGGATCGTTCCGCAGGCCGTTCGAACTCTCTCTTCGGGCATAACGAAATGTTTCGCCGCGTAAATCGTCGTGGTTTCCAAGCGCTCCAGCACCTCTCCGGTCAGCGCGTGAATTCTGTCGATGGACTCCACCGTATCGAAATCCAAACTGATTCTGTACGCGATGTCCGTGTAATAGGCCGGATAGATTTCCATGACATCGCCGCGGATGCGGAATTTTCCTCTTTCCAGAATCGCGTCGTTTCTCTGGTACTGCATGCCGATGAGTTCCATGCGCATCGCATGCATATCAACCTCATCTCCGAGGGTGATGCGCAGCTTCATATCCTTATAGGTCTCGGTGCTGCCCAAGCCATAAATGCAGGAAACCGTGGCCACGATAATCACGTCCCGCCGTTCCATCAGACTCATCGTGGCTGAAAGACGCATTCTTTCAATCTCGTCGTTGATGCTCGAATCCTTCTCAATGTACAAATCCCGGGAAGGCACGTAAGCCTCCGGCTGATAGTAATCGAAGTAGGATACGAAATACTCCACGGCGTTGTTCGGAAAAAACTCCTTGAACTCCCGATAAAGCTGGGCCGCGAGGGTTTTGTTATGGCTGATCACCAAAGCCGGGAGCTGAACTCGTTCAATAACCTTGGCCATGGTGTAGGTTTTGCCCGACCCTGTAACGCCGAGAAGCGTCTGATAGGGCAAGCCTTGTTCGATGCCGCGGGAAAGGGCCTCGATGGCCGCCGGCTGATCTCCCGCGGGCTCATACGGAGCGGAAACCTCGAACTTTCGAATCATTGATTCCCGCCGGGCCGCTCGGTTAAAACAAGTTCCACATCCAGAGTTCTTTTGCCCCGAACCAATGTCACCTGCGCAGTATCTCCCGGACGGCTACGTTCAAGAGCGGCATAAAAATCTCCCAGAGAAGCCACCGGTTCCCCGTCGATGCCCACGATGATGTCGCCGCCGAGATAAATAAGCGTGTTTCCGCTGCGCACGGCGAGATTTTCTTTGCCGCCCCTGATGCCCGCCTTATCCGCGTTGCCTCCCTCCGTGACACGGGAAACCAAGACTCCTTGAGAAACAGGCAGTTCCGCATAGCGCACAAGCGAGGGAAACAGCTGAACCGGTTCGATATCGATCCAGCCCCTCTGTACGATGCCGTAGCGAATCAAATCGGGTACAACACGTCTCGCCGTATCCACAGGAACGGCGAAACCGATGCC
This sequence comes from Spirochaetia bacterium, assembly GCA_963666985.2. Lineage (GTDB taxonomy): Bacteria > Spirochaetota > Spirochaetia > DSM-2461 > DSM-2461 > UBA2779. The sequence goes on from CAXXIA010000001.1 coordinate 1,028,885, forward strand.
CACCGAGCCGCCCGACGGGGTGTAAATCATCGTATTCACGCCGATCAGTTCACCCTTTGAATTCAGAAGCGGACCGCCCGAGTTCCCCGGATTAATGGACGCGTCGGTCTGAATCAAATCCCGGATGACAATGCCCTTATCGTTCCGCAAGGGCCGTCCGATTCCGGAAATAATCCCTGTTGTCAGTGTTCGTTCGAAGGCGAAAGGATTGCCTATAGCCAGCACCTTTTGTCCCACTCGTAAATGATCCGAGACACCGAAGGGGATGGTTCTTAAAGGATGGCCGCCGGGTTCAAACTTGATAACGGCCAGATCGTTTTCCTGGTCCGAACCGATGACATTGCCTTCAAACTCGGTTCCATCGGCGAGAGTCACATTCACCTTGTAGGCTTTTTCAACCACATGATTGTTCGTCAGAACATAGCCTCGGCTGTCGATGATGGAACCCGAACCCGAGGAGCCCACCTGCGGTACGGGTTCGAAAAACCAGTTATATCCGACAACCTCCGTTGTGATGTTCACAACGGCCTCGTTGTATCGCTCATAGACGGTTATGTTTTCCAGTTCATCGGGACTGAACTCTTCCGAGGAAGGGATTTCGGGAACATTGGGGAGTGTCGCCGGCTCATATTTAAATTCGGCGAACTCCGCCGTTTCAACCGTTTCGTGATCCGCCGGTATATCGGCCCTCTGCGTACGGGTTTTCGTGTTGAAATCGATCACGCCGAAACCCATCAGAAATATCAAAACGGTCAGACATATCGTTAAGACAGGCAGAACAAAACGTCTTGGATCATTGCGTCTCATATATCCAGTATAAATTTCACTTCCCTAATGAGGAAGCTCCCTCAAAGCAAAGCGGACGAATCTCCGCCGTTTTCATTCCGTCGATCCTCCGATGGTTTTCCGCTCCCAGCCCCGCCGCATGCGCAAGGAGGATATTTAAAGGATCCCCATGCGAAACAAGAAGAACGGCATCAGGACCATCCGACGCCTCGATTCTCTCCAAAACTTCCAGAACTCTTTTAAGAACATCCGAAGGGCTCTCGACACCGCCGTTCCGATTATCCGGATTCCGTTCATCCGAAACCCAGACTTCCCTGTAGGAATCATCCCGTACGCCGTCCCATTTCCCGAAAAAACGTTCTCGAAGTCCCTCTTCGATTCGAACGGGAGACATCTTCAGCAGCTTTGAGACGATTTGAGCCGTTTCACGGGCTCTTAAAAAAGGAGAAGAGACGATCGTGAGTTCTTTCGGCAGTCCGGAGGAAGCAACCGAATCGGAAATCTGTTTTTGAGAGCCTTCGGCAAGCCCCCAATGTTCCGAGCCTTGATTAAGGCTGCTGACGATAAGCTCCGCCTCGTTGGCTAAAGAGCGGCCGTGCCGCATAACATAGAACTTTTTTTTCATTTTACTCTGCACGAATCGGATTATAGCGAGAGTTCAAGGGTCGGCGGAACCACTCTCTAAAGAGATGGGGGCTGTCTCATAAGAGGCGGCCCTTTTTCATGTCTGGAAGAATTCCCTTCTGAATTCAAGGGTGGTAGAATTCTTCATGGACACTAAAAAGAAGGCTACATTCAAAGATTACGAAATCAGCCAACAGATGCTCCTGCCTCCAAGTCTCGATGAACTGCTTCCCGCAAACCATATATCCCGCACAATCAACAACTTCATCGACACGATGGATACCAGTGAGCTCTTCAACGCCTATCCGGGAGGCGGTGCCAGCAGCTACCACCCGGTGATGATGCTGAAGGTTCTGGTGTTGGCCTACTCGAAACAGCTGTATTCCTGTCGTCAAATCGCAGACGCTCTTCGTGAGCAGATATGCTTCATGTGGATCAGTGGTAATAACCGTCCTGATTTCCACACGATAAACAGATTTCGTAACGGTCCATTGAAGAAGAGCATCGAGAAAATCTTTGCCTCAATGGCCAACAGCCTCATCGAGAGCGGACATGTCCAGATGGAGAACTACTTTCTCGACGGCACAAAAATCGAATCAGCAGCTAACAAATACACATGGGTATGGGGCCGGGCGACAGACAAGTTCCAGAAGCGCCTGGCCGGCAATATGGATGAGCTTTTCGAATACATCGACCGCATCAATGAAGAAGAGGATGAGAAGTACGGCGACCATGACCTTCCCCATGTGGATCCTCAAGGCAGGCCGATGTCGGAGATTCTCGAAGATGCGGTATCCAAGCTCAATGAAGAGCTGCGCAAGGATCGGGAGGAGCGAGAAAAGAAGGAGATTCAACGGAGATTGAATACCGCTAGCAAGGACTATCTCCCTCGTGCCAAAAAGTATGAGCAGCAGAAGAGAATCCTCGGCGACCGAAATAGTTACTCGAAAACAGACTATGATGCGACTTTCATGCGGATGAAAGAAGACTATATGAAAAATGGTCAGCTCAAGCCCGGGTACAACATCCAAATGGGTACTGAGAACCAGTTCATCCTCGGATATAGCATCCACCAGAGTCCCGGTGACTCCCTGACATTGCCGCTACATATGGAGAAACTGAAAAAGAATCTGAAACGCTATCCGAAAAGAATCATTGCTGATTCAGGATATGGTAGTGAAGAGAACTACCAGTGGTGTGAGGATCATGGTGTCGAGAAGTACATCAAGTTCAGCTACTTCCACAGGGAGCGGAAACGGAAGTTCAAGAAGCAGATTCATATGAAAGAGAACTGGGACTATCGTGCCTCTGATGATACATACCGGTGCCCCAAGGGTCGCCGATTCAAACACGAGGAGACCAGAATCTCGAAAACAGGTTCAGGATTTCCGACCACTGAAAAAAGGTATACAGGCCCTGGATGCCAAAGGTGTTCTCTCCGAATCCGGTGCTGCAAATACGGAGGCAAAGAGCGCATCCTGACGGTTCGTCCAAACCTGGAACGGCATAAGTCTGAAGTGCGCAAGTTGCTGACTTCAGAGGAAGGACTGAGAATGCGCTCTCTCAGGCCGATTGAAGTCGAATCTGTATTCGGAGATATCAAGACGAATATGGGATTTCGGAGATTCCGAACCAGGGGATTGAAGATGGTCAGTACTGAATGGGGACTGTTGAGTATGGCTCATAACATGAGGAAGCTACAGAAACGATAAGGGGATGGGAGGGAACCTCCCGTCTTCGGAGGTCAACCAAATTTTAAAAGGGGCTGTCTCAAACTAATGAGACAGCCCCTTTTGCCGTTAAAGGGTCAGCCAGAACAAATCTCTTCCTCCGTAGCGCCTATGCTGTGCGGCTTCCAGGATATCTTCCTCCTTAATCATCGCCCTTCCGGCCATATCGGCCAGAGTTCTTGCGACACGGAGAACCCCATGAGCCGCACGGGAAGAGAGTCCCAGCATCCTCACCGCACGCGTGAACGTTTCGGCGGGAACCTTATCCAAAGGGGCATATCGCGAAAGTTCTCCCGCGGGAAGAGATGCGTTAAGCGACCAGCTTTCGGATTCATATCGCCGATACTGCGCTTCACGTGCTTTTTCGACCCGTTTTCGGATAACCTTCGATCGTTCTTGGGGTAAGGCAAGAAGCGTTTCCGGGGATACGGGCGTTATCGGAACACGGATATCGATTCTGTCCATCAAGGCGCCGCCGATTTTTCCCCAATAACGGCGAATCTCGGAGACCGAGCAGAAGCAGGAAGCATCTTCTTTTCCCAGATTTCCGCAGGGACAGGGATTCATAGCCATCATTAAGAGAAATTCCGACGGGTACCACCATCTTTGATGGGCTCTTGCCAGATGCACTTTCCCCGATTCCAAAGGCTCTCTTAAGGATTGAAGAGCCCTGGAAACGAATTCCGTAGCCTCGTCAAGAAACAAGATGCCGCCGTGAGCCAAAGAAACTTCTCCCGGCTTTTCGGCATTTCCTCCTCCGAGCAATCCTTCGAGGCTGGAGGAATGGTGAGGTTCGCGGAAAGGCGGACGGCGCATCAGACCGGTGCAATCGTCCGTCAGTCCGGCTTGCGACCAAATCCGGGTGACTTCGAGCGATTTTTCAGGAATCAAGTCGGGCAGAATCCCGGGAAGGGTTCGGGCGCCCAAAGTTTTTCCGCTTCCCGGGGGTCCGAAAATCAAAAGATGGTGAGCGCCGCAGGCCGATATTTCCAAGGCTCTTTTTAAGATAGGCTGCCCTTTCAAGTCAGCCATATCCACTTCGCCTCCGTTTGCGGCCAATGTATTGGCCGACTCTTCGGCCCCGCCGGGAGAATCAGGCCACTCTCCTTCGAGCAAAGGAGTTAAATCTCCTATTTTACTTATCCCTACCGTCCGTCCTCCGGGAAGCGCCGCGGCCTCTTCTCTATTCGCTTTGGGAACGATAAATCGAGTCACACCGGCATTCAAAGCCGCCGCCGCGGCCGGAAGAATCCCGGATACGGATCTGACCGTTCCGTCTAGCTGAAGTTCACCGGCGCAAAGAACATCGTATTCGGCGGGATTCGGGATTTGAGAGGAAGCGGCCAAAATTCCCGCGGCGATGGGAAGATCATAAGAGGCCCCCACCTTTTTCAATCCGGCCGGCGCCAAGTTCACGAGGATTCTTTTTGCGGGGAACTCAAAACCGCTTCTCTGCAGGGCAATCCTGACTCTGTCTCCGGATTCCCGTACGGCACTATCCGGCAGACCCACGATGTCGAGTCCGGGGATACCCCTTCGAATATCCACTTCCACCGCGATAAGATGGCCGTTATATCCGGATGCCGCATACGCAAAGATCTTCATTGCATGCCTCCGGAGGATATAACCGCGCTATGAGGTGATTTCTTTTAAACGGCCCGAAGAATTACTTCCGTTTTCTTATTTGATCTTTTCATTTTTCAGCCGGCGAAGCGGGCTCTTTCAAGAGCGACAAGCGTATCGCAGCGTTCGTTCATCTCATTCCCGTCATGAGCCTTCACCCATCTCCATTCGATCGTGAAAGCATCACTGAGCTTCTTGAGTTCCACCCAGAGTTCTTTATTCTTAACCGGCTTTCCGGTTGATGTTTTCCAGCCTTTGGCAATCCAGCCGCGCATCCACTCGCTGATTCCCTTCTGAACATACTGTGAATCCGTATAGACGGTAATTCGGCTTTTTTCGAAAATATCCGTTTCCGCGACTTTCTCAAGCGCTTTGATGACGGCGGTGAGTTCCATGCGATTGTTTGTTGTGGAAGGATGACCACCGGACATCTCAAGCGTGCGGCCGTCCTGCATTATCAGCACGGCCGCCCAACCGCCGGGTCCCGGATTTCCGGTACAGCCTCCGTCGGTGTATATATCTATCTTTATCATTTCCTGCATAATCACCTCATGACCATAAAAAATCTTCTTGATGAATATAATCTTTCGGACGACGACATCCGATGGTCGCTTTCGAAAATAACGGCCGAACGCATCAGGCATCTTCTCGAGGAGGGCGATACCGAAGCTTTAATCGACCACATCTGGTCGGGCGGCTTGGGTGACGAACTCTACGACATGGAAGAGCGCTGGATGAGAGACCGTCATGACCGTTTCGAAAGGGGCATACTGGATGAGGGCCATATTCGCGACGAACTTTCGGAGTTTGTTCTGGACCGCATCAACCGCCCGCGGCGGTGATGCGGTCGCTTACCCAGGCATCGATTCCTTTAATCCTTTCCGCCAGTTCCTTATCGGCCTTTTGATAATCGGCTCCGTTATCCGATCGGCAGGATGCGTAGAATTTTATTTTCGGTTCCGTTCCCGAAGGTCTGGCCGTAACCAGACTTCCGTCTTCCAGCACAAACTGGAGAACGTTCGACGAGGGAAGATGAATATTCTTCGAAGCAATTCCCTCCGGTTTGGATTTCGTGGTGCCGTCTTTATAATCTCTAACCGCCGTTACGGCCAGCGAAGCAATGGACTGGGGAGGATTCTTTCGCAAAGAAGCCATCAGGGAATCCATTACGCTCTGCCCCTCCTGCCCCTCGAAATTGCGTGAAATAAGAGATTCCCGCCAGTATCCGAAACGCGACCAGAGCTCTTCAAGATGCTCCATTACGGTCTTGCCCCGTTCCCTGTTCCAAAGAGTCATCTCAGCCGTCATGGAGGCGGCCGAAACGGCGTCCTTGTCCCTGACTTCCGTGCCTACCAGGTAGCCGTAGCTCTCTTCTCCGCCGAACACGTATGAATGATTGCCGTCCGCTTCGAATTGACGAATTTTTTCTCCGATGTATTTGAAGCCGGTAAGCACACGAAAGCTCTCGGCGCCGTAGTAATCGGCGATGCGGTTCTGGAATTCGGAAGTAACGATGGTATTGATGAACACGGGGTTCGCGGGAAGATTCCCCTGCTCCTTCAGGGAACGGAAAATATAATCGGCCAGAAGAGCTCCCAGCTGATTTCCCGTTATCAGACGCCACTCGCCTTTAAACGGAACCGCGATTCCGAGCCTGTCGGCATCGGGATCGGTCGCCATAACCAAATCCGCATTCTCCCGGGCGGCCAAATCGAGCGCCATCTTCAATGCCGGGGCAATCTCGGGATTCGGGAATTCGACAGTCGGGAAATCTCCGTCGGGCTCTCTTTGCTCCGGTACGGTAATGATGTGTATTCCCAGTTTTTCAAGAACCGATTCCACGGGAACCGTTCCTGTTCCGTGAAGCGGAGAATACACGATTTTTAAATCCGAACCTCTTTTTTGAATCAGCTCGGGATTTAAAGAGAGGGAGACGACCATGTCGCGATAAGCCGTATCGATTTCATTATCAATGGGAATAATAAGGCCCTTGGCTTCCGCTTCGGCCCTATCCATGGCCGGCACCGAACCTGATACGGAGCGGACTTCCGCGATAATCCCCTTATCATGCGGAGGAACCACCTGAGCTCCATCGGACCAATAAACTTTGTATCCGTTGTATTTCGCCGGATTATGGCTTGCCGTAACCATAATACCCGCGCAAGCGCCGAGCCGCCGGACGGCATAGGAAAGAACCGGAGTAGGACGCAGTCCCGTGAAAAGATATGTTTTGATTCCCGAAGAGGCCAGGACTCTCGCCGCTTCTTCGGCAAAAAGATCCGAATAATGCCGGCTGTCGTAAGAAACAACCGCGATTCTTTCGCGTTCGGGAACATGAGATTTTATATACGCGGCAAGGCCTTGAGTGGCTTTCCTGATGGTATAAGGATTTATTCTGTTGTTTCCGCCGCCGATTACACCCCTCAGGCCGCCCGTTCCGAAATCCAACTCCCGCCAGAATCGATCGGAAAGTTCTTCCCAATCCTCATTCAGCAGCAGACGACTCACCTCATCACCGAACAAAGGATGCTCTTCAAGCGCTAAATATTCTTCGGCTTTCTCTCTGATTTCTTCTTTCGTCATTTTATTTCTCCGTTTTGCCGACGTTCCGCAAGCCCGATAAGAAGTATAAAGAATCGGCGTCTATTCTACGAATCCCGCTTCGATCATGTTTATCGGCTTTTCAGGCCGGATTCAGCGCCGTTCGATTTCCCTCTTTAAGGGAGTTTTTTTGCTTTCAACCTCTCCAATGCCCAGTATGTATATTTTCTGACCTTTTTGTCCGGATCATTCTGCAATGATTTTAAAATATTCTCACCCTCCGGTGAGGCAAGCGATTCCAAGGCTTTCGTAACCTTTATTCGGACTTCTCTGTCGGGATCTCTGGCCGCGAGGACGATTCCTCTGTAAGCGGATTCCGTTGCGATTTGTGCAAGAAGTTCCGCCGCATCCCTTCTTACTTCCGGTTTTCGATGCCCCAATCGTCTGATGAGGATTTCAACAAATCCGGTCCGGGTCAGGATGTCGGCCAAAAGAGGCTTTATGGAGCCGATGTCCTCTTTGAGTAAATTGACAAGAGCCTCTTCACCCGATTCACCCATAGCCTTAAAAACCGCGGCGATTCGATCCCTAAGAACGGCTTCCGAGTCTTTGAAATGTTCAACAAGAGCCGTGATTGATTTTTTATCGGTCTTCGCGGCCATGGCGGCAATCAGTTCTTCCCGAAGATCCCTTCCCTCATAAAGGAACTCAACCATGACATCAACGGATTCTTTGGCGGTACTCGCCGAAAGCCCTTCGAGAGCGGCATTTCGAACTGCGGGAGATTCGTTCATATCGGTTAGGATTGACCGCAGCGCCCCGATGAATTTTTCCGTTGCTTTTATCCCGGCAGCTCGGGCCGCATCGCACCGAACGCGTTCAACAGGATCGCGAATCAAATCCAGAACCTGGGGTGTGGCCTTCAGTTCATCCGCATCCATTAAGGCCCTCAAGCATGCGATGCGGACATCGGGATCGGCATCTTTCAGACCTTCCCTGATCCTGGCTCCAAAAACACTAATGTAATTCGCCGGAAGACTTGCGATTAGCGCCGCGCGTATACCGGAATCCGGAGAAGAAAGGATGAACCCCGCTCGCTCCTCGAACGCCTTTTGGTTAATTGCGGCCAAATGCGGCGCAAACGAACGAGCCTCTTCCAAAGGTAGAATGGGCAGATTTTCCAATAAAATCTGCAGTGTTTGGTCCAAATGCCAGCCGGCAAGACATTTCAGCGCTCTGAGTCTGACATTATGTGAATAGACGGCTCGATCCGATTCCAAAATATCCAAAATCTTTCCAAGGAACATTGAAGAGGGCAGCCGTACCATGATGGAAACAAATGTCTCATCAGCCGGGAAATCCGGATCGGCGAGGAACTCCAGAAGAACATCACGGAACACCGGTGCTTCGCCGGGCGGAAGAAGGGGCAGAATGAACCCAAGAACATCGCCGTCCTTCTTTCTTGCGCGAAGCTCATCCCTGACCAAAGCACGGGCCGAATCATCTCCGCGGACACAGGCCAGAGTCATCGCGGTTCGGTACAGCTCTTCCTCATCAGCTTCTTTTATGGGATCCGTTCTGCCGAAAGCCTTGGAAGCCAAAGCACCGATAAGACGATTATCTCCGCCGTCGGTCAGCAATTTGGCTCCGAGAAGAAGCACATCGGTTTTTTCGATTCCTTTTATTTTCTCCAGAAAGCCCGTAACACCGACGGATACCGCTTTGGAAAGAAGATCTCTTCGACGTTCCCAGTCCTCCCGGTCTCCCCGATTCGCTTCGGTTAAGATTCTTTCGAGACTTCCGGATTTTTCAAGGAATCGTGCCGCGGCCAACCGTGATTCGACAGTTTTTCCCCGGAGCGCGGAAATAGCGACATTCTCGTCTTCTTTTGAGCCGATTTTGAGCAATTCGAGAACATGAACCGATTGAAGGGCGTTCATCCCCGCAGGATCAAGCCTCCAACGCTCCGGAAACAGCGAATCGATTCGTTTACGCGCGCTCCGACGGACTTCGGGAACCGGATCGTCGAGAACCATATTCATAAGAGCTCCGAAAAGCTCTTCCGGATCGTCCGCCGCGATCTCCGAAGCGACGGTTTTCCGAATCAAAGGATGCGGATCGCTAAAAGCGGCTTTCAGCAGTCGGATGGATTTGGGATCGCTGTCCGACAAAAGAACGCGAACGGCGAAAAATCGAACGGGCCATTCCGGATCGCCCGAAAGCTCCCGAAGCCCTTCGAAACAGGAAGAAAGGAGTTTTTTTGCCTTATGTCCGTCGAAATCACGGCCATGGGCGGTGAGCGCCATTTCCCTGATAACCAGAATATCGTTGATTTCCTGCACCCAGGACTTGAATACATGAAAAATGGACTCTTTCTTCAGGGCTAAAAGAAAAACATGAAAAGCACCTTCTTTGGGAGCCAGCTTTAAAATACGCTTGGCATGATCCGTTCGATGAGCGGCGTCGAGTTTACGGACCAAGTGATCGAGAACACCGAAATGAGAGATGATGATATCTCCCTTTTTTCTTATCAGGGTTTCGATTATGGAAGGTCTTGAGAGAAGTTTCTCTGTGAAAGCCGGATCGGTTTGATTGAGTTCCAGCTTACTTAAGGCCGTTTTTAAAATCTTTCTTCTTCGAACCATCACGATGAGAACCATGATGATGACGACGATCACGATCGCGATCAAAGCCCAAACCCACATATCAATTTGCGGAACGAATTCTGCAAATTTCAAGCTTATCTCTTTCATCAGTTGAATCCCTTCACGTTGAAGATAACCACCGGCTTCTCCTTCCCCTTAACCTTAACAGGTTTTCTTTCCTCGATTTTAAAGGCGTCACCGAGCAAATCCCGCGTTTGACTTGTAATAATGATTTCTTCGGCGGTCGCTACGCTTTCAAGTCGTGCCGCCGTATTTACAGTATCTCCAAGGACCGTGTAATCCATTCGCCGATGAGAACCGACATTCCCGGCAACGAGTGGACCGGAAGCCATGCCGATCGATATTTTCAAATTGGAAGCGTCACCTTTAAAGAAAGTACGATTACCGGATCTGACCAGCTCATGGATTCTTAAGGCGGTCGCTACGGCCAGCTTCGCATCTTCTTCCTCGGTCTTCATGGGAACACCCCAAGCCGCCATAATACAGTCACCGATGAATTTATCGATATACCCATGATTATCGATAACCAGTTCCACGGCTTCATTGAAGAATTCGTTGAGAACTTCGATGATGTATTGAGGATCTTTCCCCTCCGAAAACGCCGTATATCCGGTAATGTCGGCGAAAAAAACCGTCGCGTTTTTTTTGTCTCCCCCGGGTTTTACCAACTCGGGATTTTCCGTAAGACTCTTTACCAAATCCTGTGAGAGATAGCGCGAAAACATATCTTTGATATGCCGTCTTTGTTCAACCGCCGTATCGGCTTGGGCTTTAAGAGCCCTTTCTCGAGTTTGGTCCGTGAACAGAAGCGTCAGTCCGTCGTTTTGTCCTTGCGAAGATTTCAGCGGAGCAATATTCAGGGAATAATCCATATCCTCGGAATCTTCCCGCTTCAAAATACCTTCCAATCCCGCGTATTCGCTGTTGTCCGTTCCCGCTTTTGCGACCGCGCCCAGGATATGTTTTCCGAGCCCCTTTCCGAACTTATCGGTAAAAATCCTGCCGATATCGGATTCATTTAAACCCAGACTTTCCTCGGCGGCTCTGTTGAAATATTGGATTGTTCCGTTTTTATCGGTTGTTACCAGAAGATTGGTCATGGATTGGAAAATCGATGCCTGGTAACGTTCGAGAGACTCAATCTTGGCAAGATATTCTTTCAGTTCCTTCATCAGCCGAGCGTTTTCCAGCAAACCTCCGGCCAACCGAGTCAACGAGTCAAGATATCTGAATTTCTGATTTCCGAAATGATTTGAAGAGCGGCTGTTGAGAAACAGAGCTCCGATGCACTTTTTTTTTGTCTTTACGGGAAGAACGATTGCGCTCTTCATCTCTTCGGATAAAAATATTTCGGAGAAAAAATGATTAGATCCCCGATCGGAAACGACAACGGCTTCTCCGCACTCCTCCAGGAACTCCATAATCTCCGTTCCCGCCGGGATTGCTTTCGGAACATCCCTCAAGCCCCTTCGGTAAACCAGCTTTAAAGAGCCCGCGGATGTTTCGGGATTCTCATATATATACAAACAGGCCAAATCCGAACGGGAATAATCGGCCGATTGTTCTACAAGGACGGATACCAGATTCTTGAAATCCGATTCGGCGGAAAGCCTACCGCTGGCTCTGACCAATTCATCAAGTACCGAAATCTTGTTCATTGCTCTATTATACAAATAATAATTTTAGAAAGTGATAAATTCTCAAAAAGGTTAAGCCGTTTGATGCGCCATTTTCAGATCATCGGCATACTTGAATAAACCCGTATGCGCGTTCCACGGACGTCCCTGGTCATCGATAACAACAAGGTGCCTTCCGTCTTCGCTTATCCCCATTACCGGATAAACTCTGCCGGGCGTAAGCCTTTGTTTCGCATCCGAATAGGGGTTTTCCAAATCATCAAACAGCAATCCCGTCTCGGTTTCCCGGCAGCGTTCTTTAAAATTATCTTTAAGAGTTACATAAAAACAAACCGGAGGTACTTCAATCATACATAATCCTTCAATTCTCTTATCGCCGGAAAGTTTTTCAGCTTATTGATGGCTTTTTCCTGAATTTGTCTGACGCGTTCGCGGGTAATCCCGAGCATTTTTCCGGTTTCTTCCAAAGTCAGCGGACCTTCTCCGGCGAGTCCGAATCGAAGCTGAATGATTCTCTTTTCCCGATCGTTCAGCTGATCGAGAACCTGATCGAGCGTATCCTGCAGACTGGAGGTAAAGACCGATTCAACAGGTTCCGGTGAACTTTCGTCTTTTATGAGTTCCGAAAGCCTGGTTACATGATCATCGTCGACGGTTGTGTCCAAACTCGCCGTTTCCTGAGAAAGCTTCATGATTTCTTTAACCTTTTCTTCCGAAAGGTTCATGTATTTGGCCAATTCTTTTTCCGTCGGTTCTCTTCCCAATTCCTGCTGAAGCTGCTTTGAAACGAAAAACGTCTTTTTAATCGTATTGAGCATGTGGATGGGTATACGGATTACCCGCGCCTTATCGGCAAGTGATTTGATAATGGCCTGGCGTATCCACCATGTACCGTAAGTTGAAAAACGGCATCCTCTCTTATAGTCAAATCGATCAACCGCTTCGATGAGTCCGATATTTCCCTCGTTGATAAGGTCTAAAAGGCTCATGCCTCTGTTCTGGTACTTTTTCGCAATGGAAACGACCAATCTGAGATTTGATTTAATCATCAAACTCTTCTGATCAAAAAGCAGTTCTTCCATATAAGCTTTGCGTTCAAGATAAGCATTGTTGTCGATGTTCTCTTTGTGCCTTTCTTCTTCAAGTTCGACGAGAGATGATTTATAGCGGGAAATATTCTGTCCTATATCCTGTTCCTGATTAATGGTTAAGAGCGAATATCGGGAAATCTGTTTTAAATATAATGCGAGAGGATCGGATTCGGCTTGAGCTTCAACAAAATCATTCCCATCCGTTAAAACGCCGGACTCTTCAATATCTGTCATATTTTTTTCCGAATTCAGCCGCGAGGGGCATTCTCAGGAGATACGGGGACACCACCTTTAAAAACGGAAAAATACATTTCCCGTCTTCCGCCCTCGGGACCGGCATCACCTAATCTCCCTATTCGATTTCCTGCGGAAATATCCTGACCTACGTTTACAAACAGATCTTCATTTCCGCCATATAAGTAAATATAACCGTCGGAATCAATTAACACAACGTTTCCGAAGCCTCGGTACGGCCCCGTCCAAACAACATTCCCCGCGGATACCGCGCAAACATAACTTTTTGCATCCGCTTCGATACTGACACCGACAAGTTTGCCGTCAAGGGGCCTTTTTAACCCGGAGACAGGCCATTGGGGTACTTCAACCATAACAGGTGTTTCTTTCGGTTGAGATGAAGGACGAGGATTTGGAGGTGCGGGTTGAATATCGCCACCGGTTACCTTCCTTACGATAAGAGTTTCGCCCACTCTGAGAATGCGGCCGGTATTTCTTCCGTTCAATGCAAGAAGTTCATCGACGCTTAACCCATGTTTTCCCGCGATTGAGTAATAAGTATCGCCGGGAACAACGGTATGAAGATCAACTTCATCGGAAACCGTTGTGTCGGATACGGCATCAATTCCGGGGATGATGAGTCTCATCCCGACCGATAATAATGAAGGATTTGAGATTCCGTTCTCCGAAAGAAGTACGTCAACATCAATTCCATATTTTTTGGAGAGTGAATAAAGCGTTTCACCCGCCTCTAATACGTGGACTTTATCCGTGCCGTAAGCACCGGCAATCGTGATTATCGCCAATAAAAAGGAGAATCCTCGTTTCATTATGTTGCCCATACGGTTTCATCATCGGCTGATGAGCGCTCAGGGATAAACCGCGAGATGATTTTTGGCGGAATATTTATTTCGAAGTTTTTTATCGGGATGGTGGGATTTCCCGGCGGTTCGGACTTCCGCATGCATCCTTGGCATCCTCTTTTTCGCTATTGCTCGGCGTCCTCACCCTTCGCTTCGCGGCAATCGGCGCCGGCTCGGCAATATCCGATTGCTTGTCCGCCGCCCTCGCACTCCTTGATTGTCAAATCCCGCTTATATAAAAAAAGGCCCGCCGAGCTTACGCCCAACGGACCTTTTTATCGGGATGGTGGGATTTCCCTCCGGCCTTCGCCTTCCTAACGAAGGCCGCCGGGCCGCTGGTTCGGACTTCCACATGCATCCTTGGCATGCTCTTCCTCGCTATTGCTCGGCGTCCTCACCCTTCAAATCCCGCTTATATAAAAAAAGGCCCGCCGAGCTTACGCCCAACGGACCTTTTTATCGGGATGGTGGGATTTGAACCCACGGCCTCCTCGTCCCGAACGAGGCGCGCTCCCCCTGCGCTACATCCCGAAGTGGCGGAAGTGACGGGGGTCGAACCCGCGATCTCCGGCTTGACAGGCCGGCGCGATAACCAGCTTCGCTACACCTCCGAGCTGAGACACAATAGCGGAAACTTATCGGGGCGTCAACTAAAGCGCACTCTTGCGTTGACGCCGGTCCCTGACGCGTGGTATTTTCCCATGGAGTTTCACTTTGCACCGTCTTGGACGGTAGTATCCGAATGACTTCAACCAAATGGCCGTACGACCATCCGGCCATTCCACGGAAGGTTTCATGTCAACAAAAACAAACAACAATTTCAAATCCGTGAAGACGACAGGATCGACCAACGGCATTCTCAAGACCATTGGTCTTGTTGTCGTGGGACTGGCGATTGTCGGCCTGGTTTTCACTTCCGTATTCACCGGGAAAGGCGGTTCGACCAATAAAATCGTATTCGGCAGTTACGGCAATAAAGAAATCGTATACCGATACGACAATGCCTTCGGCCGTGCCGTAGAAGATGAAATGTCCAAATACCGCAACAGCGTGGATGAGGACAACCAATTCTTCTCTTTCGTTCGGTATATGGCTTGGCAGCAGGCTTTCAATTCCATCGTCGTGAATACGGCGATTGAGTATCATCTGGCGGACAGCGGTTATGAAGTATCGTCCCGAGCCGTCGACCGCCGAATTGTTGAATACGGCCCTTATAGAACATCCGGTGAGTTCGATGAGGAAAAATACAGATCCGCTTCCGCCTCTCAGAAAGCCTCGGTTCGTGAACGGTTTAAAGAACAAATGACATTGGAAACTTGGAGTTCCGATGTTATCGACGGTCAGTACCATTCTCAGACACAATACGATTTTCTCGCGGAAATGAGGGCAGCGGTAAAAAGCTATCGGTACATAACCATCCCATTTTCCGAATTCCCGGAAGAAAAAGTCATTGAATATGCTCAAGAGAACTCCGAATTATTTTCTCGAATGCCTGTCAGCCGTATAACCGTTAAAGAGGAAAAAGAAGCCGAAGAGATTCTCGGACTCTATGAAGAAAAACGCCGGGAAATGAATGCTTTCTCATCCCTCGCCGTCGAACATTCGGACGATGCTTATGCCGATAACGGCGGATCCATGGGTGAAACCGATTATTTCAGTTTGACCGAAATCATCGGTAAGGATCATACCGATACCGTCTTTTCACTCTCGGAAGGCGATGTCGCCGGCCCCTTTGAAACCGAGTACGGATGGATGATTTTCCGTGCCGACGGAGAGCGCATGGAATCCGACCCGGCTTCACGAGTTAAAGATATCCGGACCTATATGCTTCAGAATGAAGTCGGCATTATTGAAGATGCCATGCTCGCCGCCGCATCCGACCTCAGAGAAAAAGCCGTTTCGTCGGATTCGTTTTCAACGGTCATGGAATCCGAAGGCTACACGGTTGAAACAACAGGCACTTTCCCTGTTAATTTCGGCGGCGATTCACTTCTCGGCGGATCACCCGAAGACGGCGGTGATCCCGCTCTTTCGGGAACGGCTTCATCCGAGGATTTTTGGAATAAGATCGTCTCTCTCGATCGTATCGGCGAGGTTTCCCAGCCCATTGTTCTCACCGATGCCGTCGGTCTGTTTTCTCTGGCCGAGACCGAAACCCTTGAAAATCTCGATTATTGGAAAGATCTGGTGAATTATGAAATTACACGGTCGAGGCAATCCGATTTTAATCAAGCCGTTATGAATGACGATTCAGGCTTATTTAAAAACGAATTCAGCGAGACCTACGACGGTATTTTCAAAGTTCAAGGATAACATGAGCGCAACCCGGCTGGAAATGACGGACCGGGGGCCGACCGTCATTCATGACGGGCGCTATTTGTATTCAAAGCGCGATCCTGTTCGGACTCCCGAGAGGATCGCGCAAACCGTTCCCGGAGAAGAACGCTGTCTGTATCTTCTCCCTTCGCCGCTTCTCGGATATGGATTGGAGATTCTCGCCGAGAGGATTCCTGAAAATTCCTTGATTCTCGCGTTTGAATTCTCCATCGAAATATTCGCTCTTTGTACCCCTGAAATACCGCAGAGGCTTCTGAATCATCCCTTAATCGAATGGGCCAGACTTTCCGACACCCCATCCATGGCCGTTCTTCTGGATCGAATCGGTTTATGGAAATTCAGACGGATTAAACGCGTCGATATAAACGGCGGGGTTTCCGTTCATCCCGAGCTCTATAATTCTCTCTGTGACTTCGCCGAAGGGCGTCTTGTGAATTATTGGAAGAACAGGCATACCCTGGGAAGGATGGGGCGAAGCTGGATACGGCATTTATTTTCCAATCTGATCGCCGCCTCAAGGGCCGACTTAACTCCCGGAAAATCCTTTTCGGGACCATCTTCACAAATGACCGTTATCGTCGGCGCCGGTCCTTCACTCGATGAGAGTCTGACTTTTCTAAAGCAGCACAGAAAACTCATCCGAATCATCAGTACCGATACGGCATTGTCTTCTCTTCTTTCATCGGGGATTCGTCCCGATGCCGTGTCCATTTTGGAAACTCAAGCCTGGAATCTGCTTGATTTCCACGGAGCGGTCAACAGCGAAATCCCTCTTCTTGCGGACATGACCTCCTACCCTCCTTCAATGACCGTTACCGGCGGACCGCTGATACCTTTTTCAACCGCTTTTGCCGAATTGAATCTTTTCGACCGATTAAAGAAAGCGGATTTACGTCCGATGCCGCTGGCCCCGCTGGGTTCCGTAGGACTCTCATCCGTCGAATTGGCCATCCGTCTTTTCTCCGGTCCCATTCTTCTTGTCGGAATCGATTTCGGATATATGCCGGGGAAAAGTCACGCAAGAGGCACTTCCGTCCATCAATGGCAGCTTATAACTCGGAATCGCACGGATCCGTATCCGGGATTCCATGCATCGGTGCTCAGGCCGAAAATCATGGCCCGAGATGCTCAAAAAAAGCCTTATCGTACGGACGGTGTTCTT
Organism: Spirochaetia bacterium; assembly: GCA_963666985.2. Lineage (GTDB taxonomy): Bacteria > Spirochaetota > Spirochaetia > DSM-2461 > DSM-2461 > UBA2779. The sequence goes on from CAXXIA010000001.1 coordinate 1,046,179, forward strand.
AAGGGTTATGCCGATCTTTTTATCGATTGTTATGCGAAAGATGAAAGAATATTTGTTCTGGAACCCGGCGGGATAGACCTTTCGCGGCCCCTGATAAGCGCATCCGAAGCCGCCGAACTCGCATGGAAGGCCGCAAGTCAAGAGACGCATCCCCCGGCGGTTGACCGTGAAAAGCAAAACAAGAATTCCTTCACTCCCGAACCGGAACCGGTGCTTCCGCAATCCGCGGCCGCTGATTTTCTCAGAGGTGAACGTGAACGCTTCAACAAGGTTATCGAGGCCTGGGATTGCTATGCGTTAAAGCAAGGATCATCCGAAGCGATCGTAAAAGCCCTCGGCCAAATTGATTATATATACTGTGATTTTCCCGATGATCCGCCTCTCCCAAAAGACGAGACATCCTTTCTCGTCAGAGCCGTCAAACGGGTGAGAGAATTAAAAAGACTGATGGAACGATCCGGCATCTGAGGTTTCGGCTGTCGGAAGACTTCGGCTCTTTGGATGAATTCTCAAAAATTAACCGAGCTTGATCCGACGCCGTTCGCTGAGAATCCAATCAGGAATCATCATCATCGGTTTTTAAGACGGCGAGGAAAGCGCTCTGCGGCAGCTCCACGTTGCCGACCATCTTCATGCGCTTTTTGCCTTCTTTCTGCTTTTCAAGCAGCTTGCGCTTTCGAGAAATATCACCGCCGTAACATTTGGCCGTAACATCTTTTCGAAGCGCACTGATGGTTTCCCTGGCAATAATGCCGCCGCCGATGGCCGCCTGAATGGGGATTTTGAACTGCTGGCGGGGAATCTCGTTCCGCAGCTTCTTACAGACCAGTCTTCCCCGGCTTTGAGCATTCTCTCTGAAAACCAGCTGGCTTAAGGCGTCCACAGGATCACCGTTGACCAAAATGTCCATTTTAACCAAATCGGTCCGCTGATATTCGGTAACCTCGTAATCGAAAGACGCGTATCCTCGGCTGACCGACTTCAGTTTATCGTAGAAATCGAAAAGCACTTCACCGAGGGGCATGTCGTAAATCAGTTCCACCCTCTTTTCATCCAGATAAGTCATATCCCGCTGAACGCCTCTCTTATTCAAACAGAGCGTCATCAAGGGGCCGAGGTATTCCGTAGGTGTGATGATGGTGGCTTTGATATAAGGCTCTTCAGATCCCTCTATACTGCCCGGGTCGGGGAAGTTCGCCGGATTGTCGAGCATATAGGGATCACCTTTTTTCGGAATGATCTTATAGCGGACGGACGGACTTGTCAGAACGATGTTCAGACCGAATTCCCGTTCAAGCCGTTCTTGCACGACTTCCAAATGAAGCAGTCCCAGAAAGCCGCATCGGAAACCGAATCCCAGCGCCGCCGAGGAATCCTTTTCCCAAACCAGCGAGGCGTCGTTGAGCTTCAGCTTGTCCAAAGCCGTATGCAGTTCCTCGTACTGATCCGTATCCACGGGATAAATCGATGAAAAAACCACGGGCTTGACTTCGCGGAAGCCCGAGAGCGGCTTTTCGGACGGACGCGATGCATCCGTTACCGTATCACCGACCCTGATATCCCTGATGGTTTTAATACCGGCGATGAACCAGCCGACATCTCCGGCGTCCAGGCGGCCCGTCCGTTTAAGACTGAGACGGAATTCTCCAACCTCTTCCACTTTGTAATCAACACCGCCGGCCATAAGACGGATCACACTGCCTTCCTTCAAGGAACCGTCGAAAACGCGGATATGTATGATAACGCCTCGATAAGGATCGTAGTGGGAATCGAAAATCAGCGCTTTCAGTGAGGCGCTTCGGTCGCCTTTCGGCGCGGGGATATATTCCACCAGGGAATTCAGGAGTTGCAAGACGCCTTCTCCGGTTTTCGCCGAAACCGGAACCGCCATCTCGCCGATAAGTCCCAGATCATGATCAATCTGGTGCCTAACGGCTTCGATATCCGCGCTGGGAAGATCCATTTTATTCACGACCGGCAGAATTTCCAAATCGTGTTCGAGCGCCATGTACATATTGGAAATCGTCTGTGCTTCAACACCTTGGGTGGCATCGATCAGCAGCAGCGCCCCTTCACAGGAGGCAATGGCTCTGCTCACTTCGTAGGAGAAATCCACATGCCCCGGAGTGTCGACGAGATTCAGCCTGTATTTAGCTCCGTCCGCGGCCTCGAAATCGATGGTGACCGCCTGGCTTTTTATCGTAATGCCGCGCTCCTGCTCAATGTCCATGGAATCGAGCATTTGATTGTGAAACTCCCGATCGGAGACCATGTGGGCGTGCTGGAGAAATCTGTCCGCGAGAGTCGATTTTCCATGATCAATATGCGCAATGATGCAGAAATTTCGTGTGTGTGACTGATCCGTGGCCATGGAGGCGATTATAGCGGGAGCGATTGACTGTGTCGACGAGGCTGGAGGCACGAAACTCTCCATCGAAGATCCGCACCTCTTAGAGCCCGATTACCCGGTTCCCGGAGTCTCTAAAAAACCGTATTAACATCCAGATAAGAAGCAATCTGAACGGCTGATTCCAGGAATCCCGCTTTTCTCCCCTTCAGGACGATTTGTATGGCCACGATATCGTACTCTTCATCATGAATCCATTTTCGCAAGGAAAAGGTATCTCCGGGCATAAAACCGGTTTCATCGGCGATGGAACCGGGAAGGACGGAAACGACTCTGTAATTCTGATTAATCCCGCTCCCGCTGATACGTTCCAGAGTAAATCCGAAAAGCGGAGTAAGTAAATGTTCTCTCGCATCTCTTGTCAAAGCCGTTTTCAAAGGGACATCCGGTCGTACTCCCAAGGCGGCCGTCCCTGTAATGCCGGCGCCGTCTCTCTCCCACTCCAAAGAAACCAGAGTGGCGGGAAGAGTGGTTACCAGATACTCCTGAAGCTTTTTTATCGTTCTAAACGGAATGCCGTTTACCGATGATATGACATCTCCTGCGAGGATTCCGGCATCGGACGCGGGCGATCCGGGAACAACGTATGTCGCCTCGATTCGGCCTCCGTGGTCCCATGCCGCGATTCCGAGCCAGGGGATTTCGACATTCCCGCCGTCGTAGAGCAACGGAAGAAGTTCTTTGGCGTATTCGCCCGGTATGGCGAAATTCACGCCTTCGAAGTCCTGGACTCCCGCAAAGACAACGCCGATAACCTCCCCGTTTCCATTAAGAAGCGGCCCGCCGCTGTTTCCCGGATTGATGGGAACATCAATCTGCAGCGATCCCGCCATCGGCTGAACAGAACGGGCGTAGGCCGAAACGGTTCCCGAAGTGAGCGTTCTGGTCAGACCGCCCGGCGAACCGATGGCATAGATATTCTCACCCAAATCGGGCGAATCCTTTCCGGAAAAACTGAATACATAGGGAACATCCATTTCCGTTTTCAGCAATGCCAGATCAAAATTTTTGTCGTATCCGATCACTTTCGCCGGAATACGTTCGCCGGATTCATCGTCGGTTTTGATATACAGCCTGGAATATCCCTGATAGGTCGGATCGACTTCACTTTCAATAACATGATAATTCGTAAGAATGTAGCCTTCGGGATCAATAAAAAAACCGGAGCCTATTCCCCTATCCGGGATTCCGACATTCCCGACCAGCCGTATTCCCCGATTCACCCAAACCGTAACGGTGCCTTGAAGCAACGGCTTCATTCCCGGTGATTCGGCTTTATCATTTCCGAGAAGCAAATCCGCGGCGGTTTTATGCCCGAGATTTTGGAATTCCCGGGCAAGTTCCGTACGGATTTCAGGCTGAAGCGAATCGATATCGATTTTCGTTTGAACAAGAACAGCCGCGGCACCGCTTTTTCCATCTTCAAGATAGGAACGGATGCCATCGAGGATTATCTGCTGTTCGGTAATATCTCCCGAAGCTTCACTGATGTCCAAAACGTCAAAAGACCTGAGATAAACAAGAGAACGGCGCCAATCCCCGTCGGTTCGCGCGGCTCCCCATTCGGCCTTTAATCCCGCGACGGCCTGATTATAGAATTTCGAGACATCTTCGCCTTGACGAATTTTACCGTCTATAAGAGGAATGGCTCTCAGGTTGTCACCTTCTTCAATGAGCCGTTCAATCCGTTCCAGGGAGATGTCGCCCGAAGAGAAAAACTGGCTGTTTTCTTCCGAAGGGATCGAACGGCACGAATTCAGAAGAAAGAAAATAATGACGATAGAGAAAAATACGGCCGCTTTTTGAGGCTTATGAAATAAAAATACCTGCATTACTTATCCCAAGGTGTCCAATCGGAGGCTTTCCAGGGGAAAAGATCTTCAACCCCGGCCTCCGTAATCATTAATTCGGAAGTCGATTCACTGCCGTCGGGCAAGAGAAATCGTCTTGCATCCATCCATTCATCTCCATTCAAATCCCAGGCCTGGATTTCAAAAAAACTCTCCAGGGCCCAATCTTTCATATATAACGGTACTCCCGTTTCTCCGGGATCCCAAGCGAGACCGACCATTTTTCCGTTCTCATAGCGCTCGTAGATTTCCCAGATTCTTTTTTCGGGATTCTCCCGCGAAGTACCGAATGATCTGCGGGCGGCCGCCGGAATACCGTCCCTGTAGAGAATCTGACGCGTCCAAACGGGATGATCCGGATTTTCATTCAAAAAACCCGATTCCTGCGCGAATATGGGATACCCTCCGGATAATGTCGTTTTGGCCCGCACAAATCCTTCTTCCGCGGTTTCCTCAACGGTAACATTTCGGGCCGCTTCCCAGAATTCGGGGATATTCCAATGCGGCCCGGCCGGTTTTCCCCAATAAGGATTGCCGTTCGTCGGGTCCCATGAGAGAGCTCCGGGATTGAAGGAAACGGTTACGGCGGTCCGATCGTTTTTCGCCAAAACCGAAAGAATTTCGGGAAAGGCGTTTTTCTCATAATAAACCGATAGCCGTTCGTTACCGTAAAGGACGAAAAACGGCCCCGAAGGATCGTATTCAAACTCCCATTCGTATCGGCCGTCCTGATCCGAATCAATCCGGCGGGAGTTAACCTTCCCGTTCACCATTCGAATCAGTTCCTCCGGGTATCCGTCGTAATTGGCGTCGGATGAGAGCAAGCCTGTAAAATTTTCATATTCCTTGGATAAATCGCATCCCAAACGTCTTGCCAGCGCCAAATCCCGGCCCGGAGGGGCGGCTGAAGGCCGGGAAACACCCGCCGAGATCCATCCCAAATCTTCAAGTACGGGGTGGTACTTCTCATCCAAGACACGCTTCAGCGCAGCCGTTTCATCAGCCGCGAAATATCCGGCAAGCAGCCAAGGAAGAAGAGCTTCCGACATTCCGGGCCATCTTCTTGATGTCGGTTCCGCTTGGATAAAAGCGTTCCGGTTTCCAGCGGCCATCGCCAAAGCGTGGAAGGCACTCATCGTCGATCCGAAATCATTTCCAAGCTCATTTAAGTCCGTTGAAGAATCGGCCAGAGCTTCCCCTTTTAAGGCCAGTTCTCCCGCCCGTTCATCAAGCCCCAGATACAAGGAGGCTCTGGCCGCCGCGTAAATGAGAACCGGATCGTTCTTTTCCCCGCGAGGCCATTGGTCGTAGCGGTCTCCGAGGGCCCGATATTCTTTCAGCCTGAGAGCAAGAGAACTCCAAAGTACGGCCCTTGAACGAAAATCGGTTATCCAAAAATCATTTTCTCCGGTTTTGTCCAATGCGAGAGCAAGTTGTTCATAGGCTTCCCGGAGAGCCGATTGTTCGGTTTCGGAAGTTTGATAACCGCCCAAAAGGAGTTTCGCTTCCAAATAGAAAAAGTCGGAATTCCCCGAAACAAATTCACCGGCGGTTTCCCAGGCTTTTCCGGCCTGTTCTAAGATTTCAGGATTTCCTTCAGAATCCGCCAGAAGATCCGAAGCCCGTTCCAGCCAAAGCCTGGCAACAACCGATTCGATATTCTCATGTTCCTCATCCGCATAAAGAACCACCGATACGGCTGTTAAAAAAAGACAGAATAACAGTCTTCGATTCGGCAATCCCCGTCGGAGGTTCTTCACGTTGCGAAGGCCGTCCCTTTTTCATCAGGCAACTCGGATTCACTCATTTTTTTCACTTTTCCGGATTCCAAACCCCAAAGATCGCGGATTTCGGCATCATCAAGAGTTTCGCGCTCCATAAGAGCCTCGGTGAGGGAATCGAGTTTCTTTTTTTCCTTTTTGAGAATATCACGGGCCTTTTTTAAGGCCGTATTCAAAATGGAACGGATTTCCTCGTCGATCATCCTGGCCGTATCATCGGAATAATCGGCATGCTGGGCAATTTCTTTGCCGATGAAAATAGGAGCGTCTCCGCTTCCGAAGGCAACCGGGCCGAGAGAACTCATCCCCCATTCGCAGACCATTTTTCTCGCCAGATCCGTCGCCTGCCGTATATCGCTCTGTGCTCCCGATGACGTCTCGCTGTAAATAAGTTCTTCCGCGGCATATCCCCCGTAGAGGACCGCGAGCTGAGCTTTCGCCATTCCCACGCCCTGACTGTAGCGGTCTTTCTCGGGAAGACTGAACGTAACTCCCAGTGCTCGGCCTCTCGGGACGATTGTGACTTTGTGAATGGGATCGGCTTTTTCCTGGAAATAATGCAAAAGGGCGTGCCCGGCTTCATGATAAGCGGTCATGCGCTTTTCATCTTCGCTCATCGCCAGACTGTGCCTGGCCGTGCCCATGAGTATTTTGTCGCGAGCTTCCTCGAAATCGCCCATAACAACCCGTTCTCTTCCGGCTCTTCCGGCAAAAAGAGCCGCTTCATTAACGATGTTCGCGATATCGGCTCCGGAAGATCCCGGAGTTGCTCTGGCGACGACACTCAAATCCACGTTTTGGGCCATGGTGATTTTCTTGGAGTGGATTCTCAGTATGGCTTCCCGTTCCTTAACATCCGGCATGGCCACGACGACCTGCCGATCGAATCTTCCGGGTCTGAGAAGCGCGGGATCCAAAACATCCGGACGGTTCGTGGCCGCGACAATAATAACGCCCTTATCCGTATCGAATCCGTCCATCTCCACCAAAAGCTGGTTCAACGTCTGCTCCCGCTCGTCGTGGCCGCCTCCGTAGCCGGCGCCTCGGGTTCGGCCCACGGCGTCGATTTCATCGATGAACAGTATGCAGGGAGCGTTTTTCCGTCCCTGTTCGAATAAATCCCGTACGCGGCTGGCTCCCACACCGACAAACATCTCGACAAAATCGGAGCCCGACATATGGAAAAACGGAACACCGGCCTCTCCGGCCACGGCCTTGGCCATCAGTGTTTTTCCGGTTCCCGGCTGCCCGACAAGGAGAACACCCTTGGGAATTTTCGCGCCGAGCCGAGTAAATCTTTCGGGGGATTTCAGAAACTCGACGATTTCCTCCAGTTCATATTTCGCTTCCTTCTGCCCCGCGACATCTTGGAAGGTTATTTTGTCTTTGGTTACATCGTAGCGCTTCGCCCGGCTTCTTCCGAAAGACATGGCGCCTTTACCGCCGCCCTGAACATTTCGGTACATCCAAATAATAAAACCGAAAAGCAGAAGAATCGGAAGAAGCTGAAGAAGAATGGAGCCGATGGAAACACCTTTTGTGTCGCCTCTTACGGTAACGCCGCTTTGTTCCAATGCCGGGAGAAGATTATCATCAAAATAGGGTATGATCGTTGTGAAGCCGACCGACCTGTTGTTCATGTCGTATCGCCTGCCCCTTATTTCCCTCATATCGAGTATCGTAACCTTTTCGATATTGCCCGACTGAAGCTCGGCCATGAACTGAGAATAGGTAATTTCATCAACTCCGTTTGATTTTGTCAGGGAAACGAAAAAAAGAAACAGGATTACAAGTCCTGCTATGAGCAGGAACGCGGTGCGGTTGCCCATGTCGAAATGGGGTTTGTTGTCGTTTTTATCAGGCATCGTTCCCTTCCAATGGTTTTCTATCAATTAGAATATAGAATATTTCTTTATCGGCGTCAGCGAACTTCGGCACAGATGACTTTTCCGTAATGATGTTTTGTATTTGAACGGAATCGGCGGTATCGGCGGCGAATCGTATAATCAAAGGCCATTCTGTTACCTTGAGGATTTCTTTTTTTATAGAAGTCCCGGTTTCAGGCTCTTTAGGAGCAATCAAGATCCTTAGGCCGCGAAAAACAGCTTCAAAACCGTTCCGTGCCTCGTCTTGGGTCACGATCAGGCGTCCTTCAAGATGTTCGCCCGTTCTTCGAATTTCAAGAGAGTGTTCATTCCTTTCGGCCGTTATTCCGCCGAATGTCCATTTCCCGCTTTTTCTAAGGGCGTTTCTGACGGCTTTCACACTCTTCCAAGGGTATCTGCGGTCCGGGAGTTCCGAATCATCGAACCTGTTTACGGCGTCCCAAATGGCCATGGCTCTGAAATATTCCGGCGAGGCGTCCCATTGAGCGGGATTCCAGCAATACCGTTTATCCTTTTGCAGCGAAGGAAGTTCCATGTCCATGCTTCGGCTCAAAGCATCGGAGACTTCCTCGGCTCGTTCCGAAAGAACATGAAGAGAAGACGGCCAACCCGGAAAAATATCCGTTATGAGCGGAAGTAATTCATTTCTCACGCGATTTCGGACATATCGGGAACCTTCGTTCGTGGAATCTTCCGCCCAAGGAATCCCGGCCTCCGAAAGAAAGCGCCTGAGCTCCCGACGCTCCACGGATAAAAGAGGCCTGAAAGACCTGCCCGTGCTCGCGGAGATTCCTTTTAAGCCTTCGGGACCCGAACCGGAAAGGAGCCTCATCATAACCGTTTCCAACTGATCGTCGGCCGTATGTCCGAAGAAAACGGCTTTTGCGGCTATTTTATCCGCATAATCATCCAGAATCCGATGGCGGGCCGTCCTGGCCGCTTGTTCCGGACCGCAGCCCAGATGTTCTTCAAGAGTACGGATCTCGGAGACCGCGTTCAAAACAGCAAACGGCACATCCCTTTCGCGGCAAAGTCTCCGGCAAAGCCGATTTTCTTCATCTTCTTCGCTTAACGTACGAATCCCGTGCACGACGCGCGAGGCATAAAGATCCCATCTGCGTTTTTCCCGTTCACGAACAAGCAGTTCCAGAAGAGAAACCGAATCTCCGCCGCCCGAAAGCGCTATAAGGATGCGGCATCCTTGAGGAATCTCAAGAGTATCAAGACATTTGCCGAAACGCTTCTCAAGATTCACGCCGATTGAGTCCTTCAGCGACTTTTTGGAAAGGAAAAGCCGTTAAGTCCCGAACGGCGCGCGCCGCTCTCGTGCATGCAAAATCAATGGCGTTCCCATCTTCCCCCTCAGGTTCCCCAAGAACATGATCCACAACCGATATGCCCGGCGAGGGTCTGCCGATTCCTATATACAATCGAATAAAATCGGAGGACCCCAGGAAAGCGATGAGAGATTTCAAACCGTTATGTCCGGCATGTCCCCCGCCTTTTTTCAATCGGCAGGCCCCCGGCGGCAAATCCATGTTGTCGACAATGACAATAATATCGGAAGCGGAAATACCGTAACGGCGAACCAACGACGGCATCATCTCTCCCGAACGATTCATATATCCCTTGTATCTGAACGCCAGGATGGATCGCTCCGCTCCGGGATTTTCAATGCGGGCCTCGGCGTAAGATGAGAAGAGCCGACTCCTGAAATTCAGGCGCGGCTCTTCGGTTAGGCGATCAACGGAAATATATCCGACATTATGCCGGGTTCGTTCGTACTTCAATCCCGGATTCCCCAATCCTATGACGAATAGAGGAATTTCAGCGGGATGCCGGGGATTCCTATTCCGCACTTTCCCCTGCGGCGCTCTCAACGCCCGCATCCGCTTCTTCGACGCCTTCCGCGCCTTCGCCGGTTTCGTCGGCGGAAGCCTTCGCATGAGAAACAATCGCGACGGTCAGAGTCGGATCAACCCGCAGTTCAACGGTATCCGGGATATCAAGGGCACCGACATGGATGGACTCACCGACGGCAAGTTTGGAAACGTCGACGGTAAAAACACTCGGGAGATCTTTCGGGAGACAAATAATTTCGAGTGTTTCGATCTTCTGCTCCAGAATTCCGCCTTCCCTGACTCCCATGGGAGTTCCCTCAAGGTGAATCGGCACCTGCGTGTGAAGTTTCTGTCCGGCATGAATCGCATAGAAATCGATATGATTAACACGGCCGGAGAGAATGTCTTCCTGCATATCTTTAATAAGAACATGATGTTCGGCGCCGGCCACTTTCAGCGTTACAATCATATTCCCCGAGACATGCTTAAACCGTGTGGCCCAATCCTTGGCGTCGACACTGACGGCTTTGGGATCACCTTCTCCATATAAAACGGCCGGTATTTTGCCGTTTCTCCTGATTTCTCTTGCAGCGCCTTTATTTGATGCTTCGCGTAATTCAGCCGTAAGTTGCATGCTTTCCATGAGTCCCTCGATCCTCCGTTGTTCGGGAATAATTAAATGTAGCTAGGACGGCAGGATTCGAACCTGCGAATGCCGGGATCAAAACCCGGTGGCTTACCACTTGCCGACGTCCTATCGTCTCGGTTTTCGCCGCTCTAGAACGCTCTATCGTCTCCGACGGACGTTTCTATGGAATCTCCCATCCTTTCATACTCCTCGAGGATTTTGTCCTGTAAACGCATCCGAAAGGCTGTGTTTATAGGATGGGCAACATCCTTATACTCACCGTTCTTCGTTTTCCGACTCGGCATCGCGATAAAAACGCCGTTTTCACCTTCGATGATTTTGACGTTGTGAACGACAAAAGAATCATCGAATGTAACGGTAACATAGGCTTTAAGCTTACCGTCGGCACTTACCTTCCTGATGCGTATATCAGTGATGTCCATGACCGTCCTCCTGGAGCGGTTACCGAACCTCTATTTTAATGAGGGTGCGTTCGGCAATCAAGGGGTAGATTCGATACTCTTTTATACCGGGATTGACGACCTTTAATAAAGGCCTTAATGTAGGCATATCCGAAACGCGGGGTTGTCCCATGCTGAGCGAAGAGCAACAAGTATTCGACGAAAGCGTTGACCCCTACGATAGCAGTATCGATAGGGATTTTGACGACGGGATAGCCGAACGAGCATCATTCGGAGCTTTTTCGGATGAACTCGAAGAAATTGATGAGGCCAACTGGGATTCGGATTGGGATGATGAAACCGTTCCTCAAGCCGAACAAACCGATGAAACGGCCGATTACGACGATTTATTCGACGATTGAGACCCATTAATCAAATCAATTCCCAAAAAAACCCCTCTTCTGGTGAATGAGATTCTCTCCGAGACGGATGGAGCACTCGATGTTCACCAAGAATCGGGACCGCCTGATGGGTTCGGACATTGCCGGTCGATTTTTCACATCGTGTGGTTAAGAAGCGCTCGAATGCGGCTCATGGCTCCAAAACCGATCCGGAAACCCGTTTGATAAAGAAAATCAAAAGAGGAATGCCGCCGGAACGCAAATGGAAACACCGAAAAGGAAAAGGACTTTCAGCATTCTTGACGCGATGGGATCAACCCGATACTGTTCCTTACTGCGGTCGCTTAGCTCAGCTGGATAGAGCGTTGCCCTCCGGAGGCAAAGGTCGTGGGTTCGAATCCCGCAGCGATCACATTTAAAGCGCCTTTAAAGGGCGCTTTTTTCATGCGTTCTCATGTCCGGGCCGGCCGGTCCGCCGATACGTCGGATAAGCGCAAGATTCAAGATTTTCACCGCGCTCCTTTGGGGAAACGGTCCGCGTCTCGCTCATCAGTCGACGCCGGAATCAATGAACGCCGGTGAAGAGCAAGATATACAAACACCTGAATACGATATATCCTTTACGGTATAACAAATACCGAGGTACCGCCGTGAAAAAGCGCCTGCCCCTGGCCGCTTTGAGCCTCATTGCCGTTCTGCTCGTCTGGGCCGCCAGACCCTTAAGGAGCAGCAAATGGGACATTGAATTCGACCCCAATCTCCAGGCCGGTAAAGACTCTTACCTTGACGGGATCGGCCGCTTGTCGGCGAAAAGCGACCGCCCCAACGTGCTGATTATCCTGGCCGACGATTTGGGGATGACCGACATTTCTCTCTACGGCTCGCCTCATCTGGAAACGCCCAACATTGATTCCATCGGGCGTGAGGGCATTACCTACAGCCAAGCATATGCCACCGCGCCCATCTGCTCGCCTTCCCGGGCCGGTCTTCTCACCGGGCGCTACCAGAACCGATACGGATTCGACAGCCAGCCCATGACCCGTTACGCCCGCTCCAGACTCGAATACTGGTGCTATCGTCTTTTCGTGAACACCTACCCCATGTTTCCCATCGACAACGAAAGCATCCCTTCGGAAAGTCAGATTGAGAGGCAGGGCATGCCGCCGACCGAGATTCTTCTTTCCGAGGCGCTCTCGGCCTCCGGCTACCGCTGCGGCGCGGTGGGTAAATGGCATCTGGGATACGGCGATCTCCAAGCTCCGACCAACCGGGGGTTCGACTCCTTCTACGGTTTTCTGGAAGCATTCACCGCGTATGCCGACCCCAAGCGTCCCGACATAGAGAGCGTTCAATTCGGCGAATTCAGCGAGAAGCATATCTGGCGCCAAAAGCGAAAAGGTCCCAGCGCCATCCGGCGCAACGGCGAGGTGATTGAGGAAGAGGATCATCTGACCGACGCCATCGCACGAGAGGCCGCGGCGAAAATCCGCGATTATGCCTCGGAGGATGAGCCGTTTTTTCTCTACGTCCCCTTTTCCGCGCCTCATACTCCCTTCCAGGCCCTCACCTCTTACACCGAGAAATTTTCCGATGTGGAAGACCCCGCCAAGCGAATCTACTATGCGCTGATTTCCCAGCTTGATGACGCCGTGGGCGAAATTCTGGATGAGCTGGAGGCTTCGGGGCAGGCCGAGAATACATTGGTGATCTTCGCCAGCGACAACGGCGGGGCCACCTACACAGGGGCCACGGGAAACGATCCTTTACGCGGCGGCAAGATGTCCCACTTCGAAGGAGGCCTTTCGGTTCCGCTGGTTCTCCGGTGGCCCGCTTCGCTTTCCTCCGGTGTTCAGGAAGATGCGCCTGTGCTCCTAACCGACGTTTTTACAACCGTTCTGAACGCCGCCGGTGTGCCGCTGCCTGAAGACAGGCCCATCGACGGGATTGATCTTTTCGGCCGAGGCGGCAAAGCCGGCGATGTCGCATGGGGCGGCCAATTTATTTCTTCGGATTCAGCCGATTACACAGCGGCCGACTCATCTCAAGCCGCCGATACAGCCTCCGCCGCGAACACAGCCGCGGCAGTCGATATCGCCGGTCCGCCGGAAGACCGTCCGCTGTTCTGGCGTGCCGACTACAACCATGTCACCCTTTGGAATGGGTGGAAACTCATCGAAAACGGCAAGGACGGCCGCATCTGGCTCTACAACATCGAAAACGACCGTGAGGAAAATAACAATCTCGCGGAGGAGCGGCCGGATATGGTGAACATGCTCCATGAAGCCTTTGAAGCCTGGAACGCCGAAATGATGCGGCCGTCCTGGCCTCGCGTAATGGACTATTTCTACAATGAGGACGGCGAAGGATACTGGTTCGCGACCTAAAAACAGCGCGGCTCGTAAATCACGATAGAATCGAGCCGGAAACAGTCCGGCCGGTCGCCCGGCGAGAGTCGGCGGATTGCCTCACCCGCCGATTCGAACGCCTCCTGCCCCCGCCACCATTTCCGATCTGCCGCAAAAGCCGACTATCGGTACACCTTGCTTTTCGCCGAGGCGCGGGCTCCCCGATATCCCCAAAGCAAACGCCCCATCAACTCAGCCCTTGGATCAACAGGCCCTTCAAAATACAGAGACTTCCATTTCTCCACTCCGGCAAGTTCGGCGGCCGCTTTTCGAGCCTCCTCCAATCCTCCGAATTTATCGGCCAATCCCGACGCAACCGCACGGCCGCCGGACCAGGGTATCCCTCCGGCCAAAGAAGCGACTGCCTCTTCGTCCAGTCCCCGCTTCTCGGCCACCAGCCCCTGAAAAAGCATATCGATATCCTTGATGCCGGACGCATAAAGGCTCGCATACCGGTCATCCAGGGAACGTCCCGGATGATTTCCTCCGGACCAGGGAGTCGTACCCACTCCGTCGATCCGAACGCCGAGCCAGTCGCGAAGAGCTTTTTCAAAGGTCATGGTAAGACTGTATACGCCGATGGATCCTGTTACGGTTTCCGGCCGCGTGACAATCAAATCGGACTCCAGTGCAATCCAATATCCGCCGGAAGCGGCCATATCTCCCATCGAGGCGACGACAGGCAGTCCCCATTTTTCCCGTGTTTCCGCCAAAGAACGGCGAACGGCTTCACCGGCTCGGACATCTCCTCCGGGACTGTCGATCCGGACGACAAGCGCCGCGACTCCCGGCAGCTCGCGCGCCGCGGTGACGGCGCCGACAATGTCATCGCTTCCGGCCGTTCCGGCGCTACCTTCTCCGTAGACAAGAGCTCCTGTTACGGGAATAACGGCAATCTTCGGAGCACCCGCTCCGCCCCGGAATACCCGGGCGGCATAATCGAGAGCGTCGATTCTCCGCCGAGGATTATCACCGAAACGTTCCGAAAGGATTCCTTCCAAAACACCGCCCGTTTCCACCGTGTCGACAAGACCGCCCTTCAGCGCGGCCGCCGATCCGTCGCCGCCAGCGGCGGCAAGATATTCATCGTATCCGTCGATCCAGGCTTCCAAATCCTCGGGATTCATTCCCCGGTTTTTCGCCACGGCCGAGAGCCATTCATTCCAGAGATCGCCGAATAATCGCCGCTCATCCCGCAGAGAAGCTTCGGACATTTTATCCAGAACGGCGTTTTCCGCCGCGCTCTTCGATTCACCGGAGCGGAACAGATGCGCCTCGCCGCCCAGCTTTTCCAGCCCTTCGGCGTAATAGGCTCTCCAGGAACCGTAGCCGGCCACAAAAACCTCTCCGAGCCGATCCAAAACGATTTCGTTCGCCGCGGACGCGATACGGTACCGGGAGGTGTCGTAGGTATCGGCGCCGGCTAAAACAGGTTTACCCGATTCCCGAAACCGCGCCAGAGCGTCCGCCAGTTCACCGGCCGCCGCCGGACCCGCGGAAGTCAAATCATTCAGATTTACCCAAACACCGATAATCCGCTCATCCGCGGCGGCCGCGTCCACCGCGCTCACCAAATCATCCAGGAGCGACTCGCTTAAATATCCCCCGACGGGCAAACCGCGAAAACTTGCCGGAGAAGAATAAGCATCGACAAGAGTTCCAACCGGATGCACCACCAGAAGACTTTTGTCTCTCACCCTCGGCGGACCGGAGAGAATAAATCCGATAAAAAGGCCGATGATCAGTCCCCAGAAGAGAATTCCCAGGATGAGACGTCGAACAAGATCAAGTCCGTGTCCCAAATCCTCCATTCTTCGTCGAAATCGATTATTCATAGCTCATCTCCGAGGCGTTTCGGCGGTATACGGCAACGAATCGGCGCCGGAAAAAATAGAACTCGGTCCGCAGGTTCGCAAACCGCCGCAAGATAAGGAATCCCGATGCACCGTATTACTCACCCAACGTTCTCAAACGCTCTTCATTCCGCGACCAGCCGCCCGCCAGGTCATAAACCTCGTGAAAACCCATCTTTTCCATCAGAGCCATCGTTCGGGAACTGCGATTCCCGGACCGGCAGTACAAAAAATAAGTTCCGTCCCGATCCAGTTTATCCAGCGAATTCTGAAAATCTCCCGCATAGTAATCAATATTAACAGCGGGTACCGCATGACCGTCTTCGTATTCCCCTGGTGTGCGAACGTCTATGAGAACGGCTTCTCCATCAGCGCTTTTTTCTTCATAGAGGGCAAAAAAACTCATCCGAACCGACCGTTTTGATTTTCGTTTCTTCGGCGCAGGCCGAGAAAATGAACGCGAAGAGGAAAAAGACAACCGCCGCAGATTTCTCGGGCCGATAGATCCATTTCATATGTTTCATTACTTCAATATACGGAATTCGCCGTACGTTGCCCAATACGCGGATAGAACTTCAGTATTCATCCAATCGCTCCAATCGCCGAACTCTTCCGCCCGACATCCCGCCGATTAGAGCATCCGTTCAATGGCATCCAGATCTTTCAGCGCCCGAGCCTCGGAAACCTTCCCCGCGGGCCGTACATCTCCGGCGGCGAAAAGCGCCACCCTCAGCTCCTGTATCATCACTTTAGCCTCGTCAACCGCACGGCGCTTTTCGCTGCTGGCCAACGGAGAAAGCGTCTCCAGGATACCGTCAAGACGCGCCTTCAGCGGCTCCCAGATATCGGAAGCTTTCCGATCTTTCCGCGGATCAGCCGATCCTTTGCGCGCCCTGGAGACTTGCGCCTTCATCCACCGGGGCAATGCCTTCCAAACATCCGTGTCATACCTTTCGGTAAATCCCGTCGCGAGTTCTTCCACATCGGTAAGCCGCTCCCGGACAAAATCGGGCCGGTGACTTTTACCGGCGAATTCGGTCAGTTCGGCCCGTACCCCGCCGTAGATTTCAAGCACCTGGGTTACCGATTCGAAATATGCCTCGGCCGTTCCATGGATTATTTTTCCGCCCTCGGCGAGCTTTTTATCCCAGGCTCCCTCATCACGAACCACTTCATCGGAGAAACTCGCGGCGATCGCCCGATTCCAGACAGCCTCTTCCAACGCCGACGCGCCTCCCAAATAAGAGGCGTACACCCGAGCTTGTCCGGCCAAAGGCATGCTTTTTCGGAAATCCCGGAGCTCCCTGCTCCAATGAATGCGGGCCAACCGTATCTGACCCGCCGAATGAGCCTCTTCCGCCTTACCCCTATCGTCGTAAAAACGCAGAGAAACCGATTCACCGTCGTCCCGGAGCGCCGGCCAAAGCCGGGCGCCGCCCTCTATGGTTACCGATTCGGGGGATGCCTCCGGCGGGCCAGGACTTCAGGCCTGTACGTTCATTTTCTTTCCGATAGCGTGCGGTCCGCCCGCCTTCCGAGCCCTTAACTCCGGGTACAGCCGCCACAAGATCCGAAGGATCGCGTCCCGAAGCCACCTCCCGTCCCGAGTCGTCCAAAAGGCTGTAGCGCATTCTTAAATGAAGCGGAACCGCTTCGGCGTCCCATTCGGCGGGAGGAATATCGATTTCCCTCTCCCGGTAAAGCCAGGCCGCCAGGGCATGAATCAAATCTCCTTCTCCGTGATTCATCCCTTCCAGAGCCGCCGCCGCGGTTTCGGGGATGGGAATAAGACGCCGCCGGTGCTTCTTGGGCAAACCGCGCATCAGGGCCTCAATCCGCTCCTCCAGCATGCCCGGAACCAGCCAGTCGCCCTTTCCCGGAGTCAGTTCGGAGAGTCTGCCCGAAGGGATTTTTAAAGTGGCGCCGTCCTCGAGTGAATCCGTATCGAAGATATAGGAAAGCTTCCATTGTTCCCCGCCGATTTCAGCCGATTCCGGGTAATCCTGCAGAGAAGAAAACTCACCGACGCCCGTCAACAAATCATTCTCGGAGAGAATCAGGTGCGCTTCTCCCCTTTCCCGGAGATGTCGGTTCAAAGTTCCCAAATCCAACACCCCGCGGGGCAGCCTCTCCGAATAGAACGCGGACACCGCATCTTCTCCGGCCAAGAGATCGCGCCGGCGAAGACGGTTCTGCATCGATTCCAGATTGCGGATGAGGGCCGCGTTTTTCTTCAAGAAACCGTATCCGCCCGAAGCGGCGATATCACCCTCAACCAAAGCCGATTTGATGAAGATCTCCCGAGCCTCGTCGGGCTTCACCGTACCGTACGGAATGACTGCATCATCGGAGATGAGAAAGCCGAAAAGACGCATTTGCTCGGTGGCCATCACCGCGCCCGCTTTGCGGCTCCAGTGAGGATGAATCCAGTTCCGCGCGGCAAGATCGGAGCCGAGATCAACCAGCCAAAGAGGATCGATGGCGGCCACGGAACGGGCGTAGAGCCTCGTGGTCCGAACCATTTCCGCCGCCATAATCCAGGGAGGGGAAGCCTTGCGCAGAGAGGAACCGGGATGAATTCGAGCCTGACGATTTCTGGTGGCCTCGTAGGTACCGCCTTCCTCACGCCGCGCGATATGAGAAAGAAATCCGCTGAGAAGGGCACGGTGTATGGCGGCATAGCGCATCGAGAAATTGCCCTTTCGGTCCGTCGACGGCTCACGTTTTAATCGGTGCGGCCTATAGCCGTTCTCTTCCATCACAAGGGTGAGCTGCTTATGGATGTCCATCCATTCCTTCATCCGCCTGAAGGAGAGATAGTTCTCCGCGCAGTATTTTTTCAGCTTGGAACTGAACGATCCCTTTCGCCCGTAGGTTCGATACCCATCCCAGATATTGAGCCATCCGATAAAATCGGAACAATCATCGGAGAATGCCTTGTGCGCCGCATCGGCGCTGCCGGTCTTTTCCGGAGGTCTCTCCCTCGGGTCCGGCAGGCTCAAGGCCGCCGCGATGGGAAGCACGTCGCCGAGACAGCCTTCCCGGTCGGCCTGGATGAGCACTTTCGCCAGCCGCGGGTCCAAAGGGAGCCTTGCCATCAGGCGGCCGTCTTTGCTTAAGGTGCGCTCGTCCGCGGTTTTCCTGCGCCGCTTCGATTGAACTGGGCCGGAAGAAGACGCGATCCGATTACGCGCCTCGGGAGAGCGGGCGGCTGAAAGAGCCGAGATCTCCCTTACATCCTCTCCAGATTCCGAGATTCCCGCCAGCGCCCCGATTTCCCGAAGCGTCCTGAGGCCGTCCCGAATCCCGGCGGATGCAGGCGGATCCACGAACGGAAAGGACTCGATATCCCGTATCCCCAAATCCAGCAGCCGCAGAACCACTTCGGCCAGATTGGTCCGGCGTATCTCCGGCAGCGTAAAACGCGGGCGGGCGTTATAGTCTTCTTCGGAATAAAGGCGGATGCACACTCCGTCCTGCACGCGGCCGCATCGCCCGGCCCGCTGATCCGCCGAGGCCCTGGAAATCGGATCAACCGGAAGACCGTGCGTACCGGTGCCCGGATTATAACGGCTGATTCTCGCCAATCCGCTGTCCACAACATAGCGGATTCCCGGAATGGTCAGCGAAGTTTCGGCGACATTCGTGGCCGCGACTAAGTTTCGTTTGCCGCCGGTTTGAAAAACTTTTTTCTGCTCGGAGGCGGGAAGCCGGGCGAAAAGCGGCAGAATATTCAGCCTGTCGGCGTAATCCTTGGATGCCAGATCCATGGTCTCGCGGATGTCCTGTTCGGTCGGCAGAAAAACCAGAATATCGCCGCCGCGGGTTTCCGAAACCAGCTCGCGGATAACGCCGGAACACCTCTCGGCCAGAGACAGTTCCGCCGTCACCTCATCCGGTTCGTCATAGACAATCTCAACCGGATACATCCGTCCGGAAACCTCGATGATGGGAGCGCCGCCGAAGTGCTTTGAAAACTTCTCGGTATCCAGCGTGGCCGAAGTGATAATCACTTTCAAATCCCGGCGTTTGTCGATCAGACGGCGAACCATGCCCAGAAGAACATCGATGTTCAGGGACCTCTCGTGAGCCTCATCGATAATCAGCGTATCGTACGAACGCAGGGAAGGATGAGACTGCGCTTCGGCCAGAAGCATGCCGTCGGTGAGAATACGGATTCGGTTTTCATCCCGGCTCGAATCATGGAAGCGGATTTTCGATCCCACCAGAGATTCATCGCCCAGCTCTTCGGCGATACGCGAGGCCACCGTTAAGGCGGCGATGCGGCGGGGCTGGGTGCAGCCGATAAGACCGTCCACGCCCCGTCCGGCTTCCAGACACATCTTGGGGATTTGCGTCGTTTTGCCGCTGCCGGTTTCGCCGGAAAGCACCACCACCTGATTCTCCCGGATGGTTTTGACAATTTCCTCACGGCGGGCGGTAATCGGGAGTTCTTCCGGATAGTTGTAGGCGATCGCTTGAGTCCTGCGGCGTTTTCGCTCGTCCGCGGAGGCTCTGATGCCGGCCAGAAGCCTCGCCGCTTCTTCCGGCAGGGCCTTGTCGCCCTTTTTTCGTAAGGACTGGATTCCTCGCCGAAGCCTTCCTTTGTCGCATCCTCGGGCCCTGCCCGTCAGTTTCTCGGCTTCATCGAGAAGGGAGGGAACTTCGTGATCACCCATATTCGGTGTGTACCCCGTGAGGGGCCCAGGGTCAAGGGCATTGAAAGTGATCCTTATATATCTTGAAGAGCGAACAATACACATGTATAGTATTTCTATGAGTGAAGGGCAACCGCCGGGAATCCTCGCAGCCGGACACGCTTCCCTCTCGGGTACACCGGTTAAGAAGATTATCCACATCGACATGGACGCCTTTTTCGCCGCGGTTGAGCAGAGGAACAATCCTGAACTCCGCGGGAAACCGGTTGTTGTCGGCGGCCCCCCGAACAGCCGAGGCGTTGTGTCCACCTGCTCCTACGAAGCACGGAAATACGGCATTCATTCGGCCATGCCCAGCGCCGAGGCGTACCGCCGCTGCCCTCACGCAATCTTCGTCGGCCGCGGCGATTTTGAAGAATACCACCGGGTTTCCGAACAGATTCATGCTATTTTCCGAGAGGTTACCGATATTATCGAACCCCTTTCCCTGGACGAGGCCTATCTGGATGTAACGGAAAACAAACTCACCGAAAAGTCCGCTACCCGTCTCGCCGAATACATCCGCTCCCGTATCAAGGAGGATACGAAACTCACCGCTTCGGCCGGGGTCTCCTACAACAAATCCCTTGCCAAAATCGCCTCGGACTGGAACAAACCCGACGGTCTTACCGTTATCCGTCCCGAAGACGCCGCATCGTTCATTGAAAACCTTCCGGTGAGAAAATTCTGGGGCGTTGGACCGAAGACGGCCGAACGGATGGAAGAGCTGGGCATCCGCACGGGAGGAGATCTGCGCTCCTGGCCGCTCTGGAAACTCACCGATACTTTCGGTAAAAGCGGGCCCTGGTATTACGACCTTTGCCGAGGTATCGACGAGCGGGAAGTCGAATCGGTCCGCATCCGCAAATCCCTGGGGAAAGAACAGACCTTCGGTGAAGATAAAACCGATTTTGCCGATCTTGCCGCTTTTATTGAAGGTCTGTGCGAATCGGTCTGGGCGGAACTCACCGAACGGGAACTCCGGGGAAAAACAGTCACGGTTAAAGTCAAATACGCCGATTTCCGGCAGATAACCCGAAGCCGGAGCTTTTTGGCTTCTGTTGATTCGGAAACACTCTTTTGCCGCACGGCACGCGAACTTCTGGAAACCACGGAAGCCGGCTCGCGGCCGGTAAGGCTTTTAGGCGTCGCTCTTTCGTCGTTTGCAGGGGAAAGAAAGGAAGGCGAAGCCCGGCAGTTAACGCTTGAGTTCGGAGAGATTTCCCCAAAAAGGCTTTAACAGGCTGTTGAAACGCTGCCTGATGAAAACCCGTAAACAGGGCCGCGGCGAAGTGAAAAGCCTACCCAGCCGCGCGGAGAGTAGGAACTTTTTATTTCTTGCGGGCCCCATCTTGATACCCCTACAATGGCGAGCTAGAGGTTCCCCTTCCGGGGAAGACACCGAAGGAGCATTCATTCGTGAAAGATTACTTATCGGTCGCCAACAGCAATCTTCTCTTTGTCATTGCATCGATTATCTTTGTTTTCATCATTGCCCAGTCGCTGATCTTTTTCAGGACGGCGTGGAAAGAAGGCAAACGAAGAGGAATCGACAAATCACGCATGCTGAAAGCGGTCAAATCCAGCGCCGTTCTGTCGATTGTGCCCTCAATTCCGATTGTCATCTCATTAATTGCCATGGCGCCCGTTCTGGGAATACCGTTCCCATGGATACGGCTTTCTGTTATCGGATCGGCCTCATACGAACTCATGGCCGCGGGAATGGGCGCGAACATCATGGGCGTGGAAGGGCTCGGCGGAACAGGCTACACGGCGGAAGTCTTCTCGAGTTCCGCCTGGATTATGACGCTCGGAACCATAAGCGCGCCGCTGATCATCATCTTCTTTCTCAAACGAATCTCCGGCGGCTATAAGAAAATAAAGAATAAAGACTCCGGCTGGATGGAAACGCTCATTATGGCCGCCTATATGGGCCTGATCGCGGTGTTCATCGCTCCGCCCATCACTAAAGGCGGAATAGGACTCTATACGCTCTTAAGCGGAGCGGTTCTCATGCTTCTCTGTACCTTCATTGAAAAACGTCTGAATGTTCGCTGGCTGAAGGAATTCTCTCTGTCGCTCAGCATGGTCGGCGCCATGGCTCTCTCCATCCTCTACGCATCGTTCTAAATCAAAGGAATAACCATGAAAAACAATTCCGAAATATCATTCGATTCCCGCATCCATATTCTCGGCCGCTCCACCATGAGCATCGGCTTTCTCCTGCTTCTTTCCATTCCGCTTATCATCAGCCTGGTCTGGAATATCTTTCCTCCCATCGGTAAAGTCGCTTCCGGAGCTTTGAGTCTGTCTTTGATCATGATCCCGATGGGAATCGCCGAAATCCTTACCTATACTCCGCTGATCGGCAGCGGCGCGACCTATTTGGGATTCCTGACGGGGAATCTGTCGAACTTGAAAATCCCCGCGGCGGCCATGGCGCTTGAAATCACGGAAACCGATCCCGCCTCGGACGACGCGGAAATTATTTCCATTATTTCCGTGGCTACCTCGGCAATCGTTTCCGCGGTGATGATCTTCCTCGGCGTTCTGCTGATGGTTCCCCTTTCGCCCATCTTAAGCAGACCGGAGATACAGCCCGCCTTCGACAATGTTCTTCCGGCTCTCTTCGGCGCGCTCGGCGCCTATTGGATTTTGAAGAGTTGGAAACTTGCCATAACACCGCTTGTCATCACAATAGCGGTCTTCCTGGTGGCGGATGTTCCAACCTCCGCGATGATTCCGATAAACGCCCTTCTCTCGATAATCGCCGCAAGGATTCTCTATAAAAAAGGTCTCCTATAGATTTACAGGAGAATAGATTCCCCCGGGCAAGCCCGGGGTTCTTACTGCAGCAGCGTCAACTGAAGCTGACCTGGACTCCACCGCACTTCGTGTCGGCGGAATCCAGGATGGCTCAATCATCCACGGCTAAAGCCGTAGTGTTCTTATCTTCGACCGCATAAAAAAACCGCGGATGGTATCGGCCGATTTCCAGTGATTCGCCTTATCCCCGGTTTTCCAAGAACTTCATTTTAGGCCGAATGCCGGGTTGTTCTCTTCTTTAGCGGGCTGTTAGAGGCAGCTTATTCGACTTTCAGCTTAAGCGGCCTTAGATACTCGGTTTTTTCGGCTTTGCGCGACCGCTTCGACGAATCCAACGGGGCCGGAACCGCTACAATACCGGCTGTAAGCAAGCTCAAAACTCGTCATTCGGCCGTTTTAATTTCGTTCAGGTTCTCCCCGCTTCAACATCCCGGAACACCCGAATAAAATTCAATCCCGTAATTTTCCGAATCTCCTCTTCGGAGAAACCGCTTTCCGAGAGAAACTTCTCCAAAAGGCCGCTTTGAGAGACATTCGCGAATCCCTTCATGTAGCCGGGAACACCGTTGAAATCCGTTCCTATGGCAAGGGCGTCAATTCCGGCCTTATCCCGGATATAGAGAGCCGCTTTTTTAAAGGACTCCGAATCCGCCATGCCCAAACCCTTATTAAAAAAAGGCCATAATCCGATGATTCCGCCCGAGTCGGCGATTCGCCTTATCGATTCATCGGATATGTACCTCGGGAAGTTCTGAAGACCCAAAGGACCCGTATGTGAACAGATAATCGGCGCTTTCGCCACTTTCGCGGATTCGATAAGGGTTTTATCGTCGGCATGGGCCAAATCAAGAATCAGGCCGAGCCGATTCGCCTCGACAATGATTTCACGTCCGAAATCGGTTAATCCGCCGCGCTCGGACTCTGGAATCAGCCGGCCTTTCCAGCCGAATTCAATGGAACCGAAACTGTTCGCCGAATAATGGACCGGGACAAGAAGTCTTACGCCCAGCGCGTAAATCTCTTTTAAGATTTCAATCTTTCGGCCGATGAAATCCCCGCCTTCAATTCCGATAAGAAAGGCGCACTCCCCGCTCTTTCGGGCCGTCTCGAGCTCGGCTGATGAAAGAATCGGCCGATGATTCGAATTCTCAATTTTTTGACGAATACGCTCTATCTGGCGTTTTGTCAGCAGAAAAAGATCTCCGGGATTCTTTTTAAACGACCCCGCATCTCCTATGGCGCAGAGAACTCCGCCTATTCCCCGTTTCGCGAGTTTTGCGATTCCGACATCCTTCGGCATCCGAAAGAACGACGCAATTTTCCATCCCGACGGAATGGTTCCTTCGGGATGACCGTGAACATCGAAATAAAAGTTACCATTCATAAATCACCCGATGTCGGCCGGAGTCTTTTCCCGGCGAATCTCGATAATCATTTCAATTTCAACAGGAATATTCAGCGGCAGCCCGGCCACTCCAACCGCCGAGCGCGCATGCCGTCCCTTCTCTTCACCGAAGATTTTCAAAAGAAGATTGGAGGCGGCATCCAGGACTTTCGGATGATCATAAAAACCATCGGCGGAATTCACAAAACCGATGATTTTCACGATTTGAGCGACTTCATCAAGATTGCCCAAAATCTTCTCGGCGGTACTCAGCAGCGCCAAGACCGCACCGCGCGCGCAATCCCCGGCCTCTTCCACCGTCACATCTTTTCCAACCTTGCCGTAAACGGGAAGATTTCGGGGGTCAGCCCCGCCGCTTCCGGAAAGATAGAGATAATCACCCGTTATCAGAGCCGGAGCGTAGAGTCCGATGGATTTGGGAGGAGTGGGAAGACTCAAACCCAAATCGCTTATTCTCTTTGAAATATCGTTCATGATTTGAATAGTACCATTTCAAAGAAGAAATGAGGAACATTCTCCTCTGTCACTTTTTTCGGCACTTCATTGTAAGGATTCCGCATGGCGTTAATTTTCTTCCATGATTTCTCTTTCCCGTCCGCTTGACAGGCTTTTCCGGAGAAGGCATAATAGGGAATGTATTCATTCCTTTTCATCCCAGAGGTATCGTGACTCAATTCGAAAAAGCGAAAGCGGCACTGGAATCCTATATCGGCGAATCACGCAATGCCGGCATCAATATTCTGCCGCCGGAAGACGAACTGGCCACGATTGCCGGTGTGGGAAGAAATACACTCCGGCGCGTTATATCCGTTCTTCAAGACGACGGAATCGTCCGGCGCATCCAGGGAAAAGGAACCTTCATCGAAGAGGCTCCCGTTACGATATCGTTTTACAATTGGCTTGTTTATCAAAACGCCGATACGAATCCCCGTCTTCTCATGGATCGCTGGTTCCGTGAATTTCAAAGTGAATCGGGAGTAAACGTCGACAATGTTGCCGTGAATTATTCTCTGTATTCGCACGCGCTGCACGACGCGCTGCTCGACGCCGTGCAGCCGGATCTTGTACTCATCACGCCGTTTTGGTTCCACAGTTTTCAGCGGATGAAATTGTTCCGGAATCTGGACGATTATCTGGGACGTCCCGTTTTCGCCGATGTTTATAATCCCGCGCTTGAAATGATGAAAAACCGCGATCGGATTTACGGCGTTCCCTGGGTTCTGGCCCCTTTGGCGCTCTATTACAACAAAAATGTTTTGGCTCAGGCCGGTCTAAATCCGGAAAAAGCGCCGCAAACGCTCGACGAACTGGCCTCCATGTGCCGAAAGGTCGAAGAAAACGGTCAGGCATCGGGGATTTGTTTCTCCTTAACCCAATATGCGTTCAATTTCTTCCAAATCTACCCGATTCTTCTATCCTTCGGAGGCGGTTTTTCCGACCCCCTGGGAAATCTTACTATCGATTCCGAGGCCAATTTGAAGGCTCTGCATTGGCTTCAGAATCTTTACAAAAACAGCCGCCGGCCGGTTGTTACCGATTTGGATACGGGACGAAAACTCTTCGCCAACGATAAGCTAGCCTTTTTAATCGACGGACCGTATGCCCGGGGGAATTTTCACTATTTCAACAACCGAGGCCGAAGCCTTCGGGAATCTTACGGCGTTGCGAAAATACCCGTCGGGGAAACCGGCCGTTCGGAAAGCATTCTGCTCTCCCATAATCTTGCCATTCCGCGGAACGCGCCCCATCCCGATGAAGCCTTCCGTCTTATCGAATATCTTCTTTCGAACGAAACCCGCCTTCGGGAATATCATGAAATCGACGGCGTTCCGCCCGCCGTTTCCAATATTCTCTACAGCGAATATTACGCGCGGGATCCCTTTACATCGGTCTTTATCGAACAGCTGGAAACGGCTTCGACCGCGCCGTTCAAGCATCCTCTTTTCGTACGGTCCCTGCCCTTCCTTACCAATATTTTCCATCGAATCATCATGGACGGGAACGACGCCGCGGCCGGTCTGGCCAAGCTCAGGGAAATTATTGAAATCATCGGTTTGGATAGTTCAGAGACATATCTCTGATTAATTTTAAAGGAGGTTTCCTATGAAAAGGGCCATCATGACAGCGGGACTCTTAGCCGCCATGTGTTGGATCGCATTCGCTTCGGGAGGCGCGGATGCGGCGGGTAAGGCCGAGGAAGGCGGTGCCGGTGATTTCGTAGTCTATTGGAATACAAACCATAACTACGATACATACCAGAGAATCATTAATGATTTCGTCGCGGAAAAAGGACTAGATCTGGATTTTCAGGTTTATCTCTGGCCGGACATGAGGAAAAAGCTGCTCATTAATTTCTCCGCGGGAGAACCGGTCGATCTCATTGAGGTTCCGGGGAACTGGATCGCGGAATTCGGCGCCAACGGACAGGTACGGGATATAACGGCGAAAATCAACGGCTGGCCGGAAAAAAGTGATTTTCTCGAAGGAACATGGGCCGAAACCAGCGTCGGCGATTCAATTTACGGCGTGAAGATTCACCACACGGCCATGGCTCTCTTTTACAATAAAGAACTCATGGAAGGCGCCGACTTGAATCCCGAGTCTCCACCCGCGACTTTCGGCGAGTTCAAAAACGCTCTGGTGAAGATAAAAGAAACCTATGGTGATTCGGTCGCCGGATTCATCTTCGATTCCGACGCCGGTTACTTCGCCAATTTCCTTCAGTCGGGAAAAAATCCCTATCTGATCAGGGACAATAAAATCGCCATAAACAATCCGGAGGCTGCGGCCACCATGACGTTCCTCAGGGATATTATTTCGGAAGATCTCGTCCAGATCCCCGAACCGGGTGCGAATTATCAGGCTTCCCGCCGGCTTTTCCTCGAAGGCAAGGTCGCCATGATGATCTCCGGTCCCTGGGATATCGCCAATTTGGCCAACAACGCTCCGGATATCGACTATGGTATCGCATTGATTCCCTCCTTGGAAGGCACCGAGCCGCGAGGCGGCGTTGCCGGAACGGGATTGACCATTTCCATCGACTCGCACAAAGAAGATCTCAGTTGGGAATTGATTCAAAGGCTCACATCCCTGGAAGCGGAAGTCGCGGCGACTCAGGAAACGGGCATGCTCATGCCGCGCAAAAGCTGGGCAACCGATCCCCGGATTCAGAATGTCCGCGGAGTTCAGGAATTCAAGCCGGTTCTCGCGGCGGCCGTTCCGTTCGACATCGACGCGGCCGTTATGGGACTGACGGAACTCAGGGGCGACGGAGATCTCTTCGTTAAGCTCTATCAGCAGCTTCTCTACACCGACATTCCCGCCGGAAAAATCCTGGAAGACTTTGAAACCGCCGGAAATGCGGCGATTAAGAAAAAACTCAGATGATTTTAAAAGCCGGGGGAATTCTTCCCTCGGCTTCTTAGAGAACGTAAACATGAGAAATACAACACGACGTTATATCAACGGATACATCCTGCTTATCCCGACTTTGATACTCATCGTAACATTTTACCTGCTGCCGTTTATCATTGCGCTGATTAACAGCCTTCACACCGGCATGCCGGGGCATTATGAATTGAACGGATTGTGGAATTACGCCGATGTGTTCACCTCGTCCCGTTTTTGGAACTCCCTGTGGGTTACGACGCGATTTACCGCCGTGTCTTCAATCATTCTCTTCTTTCTGGGATTCATACTCGCCGAAACTCTCGTCAGAAGGAAAATCTATTTTAAGACTTTCAGCAGCGCGTCCATACTTCTGCCGTACATCATCACACCGGCCGTCGCCATTCTGATATGGCAGTACATGTTCCATACGGATGCCGGCATTCTGAACCACTTGCTTGGTTTGATCGGGATGGAGCCGATAGGATGGCTCCGGCGGCCCGATTCCGCGATGCGCAGTCTCATCGCCGTACAATGCTGGTTCACTCTGGGATACATCATCGTGCTTTTTGCATCGGGACTGCAGGCCATTCCCGCAAGTTATTACGAAGCGGCCGCGATGGACGGCGCCGGATATTGGCGCTGCAGCAGAAGCATCTCCGTTCCGCTGGTTCTGCCGACCGTGGTTTTCGTTTTGATTATGCTGCTTCTGGCCGGATACGTGAACTCATTCACTCTGGCTTCCCTGTTAACCGGCGGAGGGCCGATCGGAAGCACGGAAGTCTATATGCTCTACCTCTACAGCATCGCTTTCGGGAATTTCGATATCCCCCTTTCCAACGCCCTGACGATGATCCTTTTTGTGCTGATGTTCCTTTTTTCCATCGGCGTGAGATCACTTCAAAAACGACTTTTTTCCAATCTGTATTAGGACGGCATCCATGAAGAATAATCATTCCGTCAACATTCTCCTAACCGTACTTTTTGTGTTTTTGGCACTTGCCGCTCTATTTCCCGTGATCTACATTCTCTCCCTGTCGCTTCAGACCGAACAGGAGGCGATTCGCTTTCCTCCGGCTCTTATTCCCGAATCGCTCTATCTGGGGAATTTCTCGGCCGTTTTGGATTTAATTCCCATAGGCCGGCTGTTTATCAATTCACTTATTTTTTCCCTCTCTTCGACGCTTCTGGTAATATTCACCTCTCTTACAGGTGCCTATGCCGTCGTCAAGATTCAACCGCCCGGACATCGTTTTTTCTCCATTCTCTTTCTTTCCATCGTTTTGATTCCGCCGGCGGTTCGAACCATTCCTTTGTACACAATGCTCTCTACAATGAAACTGACCGATACTTGGGCCGGTTTAACTCTTCCGGTTGCCGCCACGGGATTCGGATTGTTCTTCATTCAGCAGTACTTATTAACGATTCCCGACAGCATGCTGGAAGCCGCGCGAATCGAAGGCGCCGGAGAAATCAGAATCCTGGCCTCCATTGTTACGCCTATGGCGGCTCCGGCCGTTTCGACTCTCTTTCTCTTTAATTTTCTCTTCCGGTGGAACGAATATCTCTGGCCGCTGGTCATTACCAGAAAAAAATGGACGACGCTGCCCGTCGGCGTCTCGATTTTCAAAACATCGGAGAATCTCGTTCCATGGAATCTCATAGCCGCGGTCTCGATAATCACTCTCGTGCCTGTTCTCCTGATTTATATCCTTTTCAGGCGCCGCATCGTTGAAGGCCTGGCAATTCAAGCAAGCAAATAAACGGGGATTGAATATGAATCCGAACATCATCGTCTTTTTTACCGACCAGCAGCGCTGGGACACCTGCGGGTGCTACGGTCAATCACTCAATACAACGCCGAATCTGGATAAACTCGCCGCCGAAGGCGTACTCTTCGAACGGGCATTCACCTGCCAGCCGGTGTGCGGACCGGCTCGATCCTGTCTTCAAACCGGTCGGTACGCCACGCAAACCGGCTGCTATCGGAACGACATCGCACTCCCGGCCGATCAGAAAACCATCGCGCATCATCTTAAGGAGAACGGATATCGAACCGGTTACATCGGAAAATGGCATCTTGCTTCCGATACGGAAAACGGTCTTGATAATCAGACGAAACCCATACCCGAAGAGCTCCGCGGCGGCTGGGAAGACTGGCTTGCCTCCGATATCCTTGAATTCACTTCGCAAGGATACGGCGGCTATATGTTCGATTCGGACGGGAGTCAAAAAAACTGGCCGGATGATTGTTATCGCGTTGATGCGCTTACCGATTTCGCTTTGGAACATCTGGATGACTATTTGGCGGGAGAGGCACCCTTTATCCTCTTTATTTCCTACATCGAACCGCATCACCAGAACAACATGAACCGATATATCGGTCCGCACGGCTCCAAGGAGCGATTCGCCGATTTTAAGACTCCGGGAGATTTAACCGAAGGCTTCGGCGACTGGGAAGAGAATTATCCCGATTACCTCGGAGCCATCAACGCGCTCGATTGTTCTCTGGGACGCATCCGAGAACGAGTAGAAGAACACAATGCCTTTGATGATACGCTATTCTTATTTTTCAGCGATCATGGCTCCCACTTCAAAACCAGAAACAACGAATACAAACGATCCTGCCATGAAGGTTCTATTCACATTCCTCTTGTCATCAGCGGACCGGGATTTCGCGGCGGCATCCGTTATGAGAACTTGGTCGGTCTTATCGATATTCCCCCGACGATAATCCGCGCTTCGGGCAAAGAGCCTCCTTCCTTCATGAGCGGCCGCCCTCTTCAGGATGAAGTTTCAGGAATCCTGCCCGCCAGGGAAAGCATATTCATTCAAATTTCGGAAGATCATATCGGACGTGCCGTACGGACTGATAAGTGGAAATATGAGATTTGCGCGGCTACGGATGAACCTTACTCCGGCTGGCGTTTTCCTTCCTGGGACGTTTACAGGGAATGCCGCCTTTACGATTTGGAATCCGATCCGTGGGAACGCGTTAATCTCATCGACGATCCGACGCTGAAAGATGTGCGCCTTCATCTTCGCTCGGAATTGCTGAATCATATGGAAAAAGCCGGAGAAAGAAGACCGAGAGCCGTTTTGGAGGCCGCATCTCCCGATATCGATCCGGAACTGATGAATTCCGTCCTCTGAATGACTTAATTTATAAAAAATCGAATTAGCGGCCGTCTTTTTATCCGCGAACTTCCGCTTTAATCCGGAGAAACACCGAGAAATGAAATGTTTCCGAAGGTTTTATGGAAGAGTCGCGCAAAGTCTCTCATAATTAGAGTGAAACCGTTCGCGGTATGTTATGTCACTATCGGGATGGGGAGCATTGCCATGAATGGAAAACGAATACTCGTCATCGACGACGAAAAGGCGATTCTGGACGCTTTAAAAATTATCCTGGAAGACCTCGGACATACTCTTGAAGTGTTTCAGGAGCCGGAGCTGGGTCTGAAAGCGGCACTCAGCCGAGATTACGACTTGATAATTACCGATCTGCGAATGCCCGGTACCAACGGAGCGGAGATTGTTAAACGAGTCAGGCAAGAAAAACCGGATTCCAGAATACTCATTATAACCGCCTATCCGGGTGATCAGCTCGTCGGTTCCGCTCTGAAAGCCGGAGCCCGGGGAGTCCTGAAGAAACCATTTGAAATCGCTAAAATTCTCGACGTCCTGAGGGAATAAAATGCCAGGCAGTCAACGGGACTATCGGAAACAGGAAATTCTTGAAGATGCTCGCACCTGGCTTAACGAACTGGAACGAACCGAACGCCTTCATCGCGAGATGGAAGAAGACCGGGGCCAGGAGTACAAAGAGGATATCCGGGCCGATGAGATGAGAACCATCAGCCTCGAATATGGTCTCCAGGTCGACGGATATGTCGATGTTCATGTATCCGAAGATCGAATGACATGCCTGATGAATCTCTATCCGCCAAGCTTGGATGGGAATTTCCCCGATATAACAGCTATCAACGAAGCCATGGCGTCCTGCGGGGTCACGGCTCCCATTCAGGGAGATGTCGTTCTTAAGGCCCTTCAAGAACTTCGGGAGAAAAGGGAGACCTTATTCGACGTTATCCTTTTGCGGGGACGCGCTCCGGTCAACCGCATCATGGAGCATCTGATCATCGATAAAAAACTCCTCGGGAAAAGGATTCCGCCGGAACATGGCGGACAAATCGATCATCGGGAGTTTTCTCCGTTCCATATTATAGAAAAAGGTCAAACCGTCGGACGCGTCGTTTCGGAAAAACCGGGCAGTGAAGGAATAACCGTTACCGGACAGAAAATACCGTTTGAAACAATAGTGCCGCCGACCATACTGACGGGAGAAAATGTGGAAATACGCGGCGATGAGCTCATCGCCCTGAAGGACGGCCGACTGTTTCTTGAAAACAACACGGTCTCTATTAAGGAGATTCTGGAAATCAGAGGCGATGTCGGTTATGAAACCGGGCATATCGATTTCCCCGGCGATATAGTTCTAAACGGCACGGTTAAAGACGGATTCGCCGTTAAGGCCGGGCAGGATGTAATGGCGTCCGGAACCCTGGATGTAACAAGCTTGGAAGCCGGAGGCGACATTATCGCCCTTAAAGGACTTATCGGGCGCAAAGACGGCGTCGTTCGGGCGAAGGGTGAGATCAAGGCTAAATTCATTGAACAATGCTACGTGGAGGCCGGAGGAACGGTTCGGTTCGATGTGGGAATCATGAATTCCGTTATCCATGCGGGAAGTGCCGTTCTGGGCGGAGATAAATCCATTATCGTCGGAGGAAAACTTGTCTGCCGCGACGAGGTGAACGTCCTTCAAATCGGGAACAAATCGGAAACCCGAACCACAATCATAGCGGGTGTGGATTACGTAATCATGAACAAACTCGAATGGATTCGGAATCAAAACATAGAAATGACCGAGAAAATCAACTCCATCCGTCATCAAGTCGCCGCAACGGGAGATGACGACGGAGAACTTGCCGAGATGGAAGCACGCATCAGATCGAGTCTGCTGAAACTGAACCAATCATCGCAAGATCTCATCTCTCGGCTTCATCAGGCCGAGGATGCCAAGATTGTGGTGCGCGGTTCCGTCTATCCGGGAACTTACATCGAAATCTGCCATGTCTCATATGTCGTGGAACGCCCTATGTCAAAAGTTTTTTTTAAACTGAACAAAGCCACGGGAACCATCGCCACCGGACAGATAAGCCGCTGAATCAAACGCACATTACTGAGCTATAGGGAAAAAAAGCTTAACAACGGTGCCCTCTCCGGGCCGGCTTTCCAGGATAAGGGTGCCGTCGTGCTGTTTGACGATTCCGTAAGCCCTCGTCAGTCCCAGACCTTTCCCCTTCCCGAATTCTTCGGTTGTATAATACGGTTCAAGGATTCTATCCACCGTTTCGGAATCCATGCCGGGACCCGAATCGTGGATTTCAATTACGGCGTATCCGGCCTCCGATTTCGCGGCGGAATCGGCAAGAATGAAATCCGTTCCGCGATGATCGGTAGCGACGATAACGACTCCGCCCGGTCCCGCGGCGGTTAACGCGTTGTTAAGTACTTCCCGGATGGCAACCCCGACGGCTTTTCCGCTTCCGCGAACCAAAAGAGGATGCCCATGGCGCTTTCTGCGGATTCGTCCGCTTATCTTGGAATCCGTTTTCATTCTTCCCAGAACCTCGTCCAGAACATTCTCAAGATCCCAAACGGCCGCATCTTCATACGTAACCCCAAGGGTGGACAGCAGACCGTCCACGATATGAACGGCCCGTTGAACAAGCTTTTCCATTTCCGAGATTTGCGCGTCTTTCGTTTCTCCGCCGCGGCGATGAGAGATCAGCTGCAGATGCAAAGACATCCCGGCGAGAATATTGTTGAACTCATGAGCGATTCCGCCCGTAAGGGTCTCAATGGCTTCCATTCTCTGCATTCGGTTTCTAATGGCTTCAACGGCCTGCCTTTCGGATTCTCTGGCTTTCGCATCCGAAATATCTTCAATCACACCATCAAGATACGCCAAACCCGTCTCGACATCGACAACTCTCTGCAGCGTTAAGCGAACCCATATCGTATCGCCCGAATATTTTTTAAATCGAACCTCCCGCATTATATGACTTCCCGGCTCCCTCAACGCATTTAAGATCGCTGTACGTTCTTCGTCGGAGGCATACAGATCGGAAGCTTTGGCAATATGAAGCGAGAGCTGGTCGGGATAGCCCAATATATCAACTGTGGCGTGATTGGTTTCCAGGATGCCCCCTCCGACAGTTGTTCGTATCAGACCTACGGGAACATTCTCATACAATTCATGGTAGCGCTTACGGGATTCCCTCAGAGCATTTTCCATCCTGACGCGATGCGTGATATCCAAAACATTAATTATCAGAAGGCGTTCCTCTGGTTCTCCCACCGTTCCCCGAGAGAGGATAATATCCAAGGTATCGCCGTCGTTTGTCGTCATGTGGGTTTCAATCATGTTCAGCATCGGGGATTCATCGGATTCTTCGAACAATTCGTCCCGTTCTTTTTGCGGGAACAGTTCCCTGATATCCCGTCCGATAAGTTTCTCCCGAATGCTGTTGATCATTCCGGAAACAACGGTATTGCAGTCGATAATATGGTAATGATCGGCGTTATAGATGAGGAATCCGCTGGAAATTGATTCAATAATATTCCTGTAATAGGACATCAAATATTCAAACTGGTTTCTCATTCAAGTCCCTCTCAGAGGATTCCCTTCGCTTCTCAGACCGGGACTGCTGTAAGAGACGAAATGAATCGTGCGAAGAAGCATCTTATCAGGCAGTCTCTTCTCCGTGAAAGACTTATTCATTTTCTTCATCTTCTCCGTCGAGAACCATACGGACCGCATGAGAAAGCGCCGCCGTATCGAAGGGTTTTTCGAGATACTTCAACGAATCGTTCTTCGAAAGATTCATCAGATCTTCTTCGTATATATAACCGAACATAAGAAGCGTCTTCACTTCGGGAAGACGTTCTCTGACTTTCTCGGCCAGAAGTCTCCCATCCATTTCCGGCATAATAACGTCCGTGATAAGCAAATCCGGCCGAATCGCATTCGAGCCGACCATTTCCAAAGCCGATTCCGGGTTGTCGGCGACCGTAACGCGATACCCCAGTGATTTGAGAGTATCGCCGACCATGGCTCTCAAAGCCTCTTCATCTTCCACAAGAAGGATACTCTCGTCTTTTCCCCGGAAGATTTCTTTTCGTTTTTCGGGAACCTGAATATCGTGAACAATAGGCAGAACAATGGTGAATTCGGCGCCTTTATTCGGCTCGCTTTCAACAGCGATGGTTCCGCCGATTTGCTTAATGATTCCGTAAACAACCGAAAGACCAAGACCCGTTCCGCTGAATCGTCCTTTGGTCGTAAAAAACGGTTCGAAAATCTGAGCCTTAACCGAAGCATCCATTCCCATTCCCGTATCGGAAATTTTCAGTACGATACAATTCTTAGGAAAACTCTTTGATTCGGCGTTATTTTTCGAATTTTGCTCTCCCTTCATCGTTGTGATGGTCACGCTTCCGCCTTCCGGCATGGCATCGCGCGCATTAACGACCAGATTCATGATGACTTGTTCCAACTGAAGCGGGTCAGCCTTCAGCATATCGAGATTTTCTTCAAGTTCGACTTGCAAAGTGATGTGTTCTCCGATGAGGCGCCGCAGCATTTTCTCCAAACGCCGTATAAGATCATTCAAATCGATTATTTCAGGAGAATACGGCTGCTTGCGGCTGAAGGCCAAAAGCTGACGCGTTAAACCGGAAGACCGTTTCGTCGCTTCCAGGATTTCCCGTGCCGGGCCATAAGCAGGATCATCCTTGGGAATTTTATCCGTAAGAAACTCTCCGTACATCATGACGACGGCCAGGTAATTGTTGAAATCGTGAGCGACGCCTCCGGCGAGAATACCGATTGATTCCAGTCTTTGGGTTTGACGAAGCTGCTCTTCAAGATTCCGCCGATCCGTGATATCCGACATAGTTCCCACCATGCACCCATCTATTTTTGAGGGACACTGAATCATCCTTGAAACGGCGGAGAACCACCTGTAATCCCCCGAACTGCCGCGGATGCGGTATTCAGACGATATCTGTTTTTTCAGCGGTAAAGACTCGATTTGCCGGAGAACGTCATCGAGATCGTCCGGATGAACGAATTCACCGATGGAATGTCCCAAAACATCCTGTTCCCGGTAACCGAGCACTCTTTCAACGGAAGGACTGATGAAAAGAATCCGATTGCTGTACGGATCGACTTGAAAGAGAATGTCCCCGATATTTTCCACGAGAATTCGATAATGCTCTTCCGTGTCCAGTTTTTCTTTTTCCGCCATGCGAAGACTTGTAACATCACCGATATATCCCTCAACCGCGACTGCCGATCCGGCCGAATCATAGACACCCTGTCCCTGTTCCAGACACCAGCGAACATGCCCCTGACGGTTAAGAATCCGATAGGCTGCGGAGAAGCTCTTCCGCTCTTGGAGGGCTTTCTGAATCTCCAGCCAAAGGGCGCTTCGATCTTCCTGCAAAATCAGCTCTCCAAATGATCTCACGGCATTGCCGATCAGTTCTTCAGGTGCATAGCCTGTCAGATCAAAACAACCTCCGCCGATAAACTCCATCCGACGATCCGGATAATTTCCGCATCGATAAGCAATCCCGGGAAGATGTCTTACCACCGACAGCAGACGCTCTTCCATTTCATGAGATCGTTCCTCAGCAGCCTTTCGGTCCGATATCTCCTGAGAGAGAATGAAAACTCCTTCAGGAACCGGGTGAATGGTGAATTCGAACTGACCATGCGAACCGTCAGGAAATTCCAAATCGGCACCCATTCGATCGGAGATACGCTCCGTCATGCAGCGTTTAATATGAGCGAGGAATTCCGTGTCATCAATATTTGGGAACAAATCATTGATTTTTCTGCCGAAAAAATCATTACGATTTCGCCTTGCATGAACGGCTCCGGCTTCGTTGATATAAATGTACTTCCATTCAAAATCAATAATATGACAGCCTTCCATCAGCCCATCGAGAGTCTGCCGGTATCGTTCCTCCATTTCCCGCCTGGATTTTTCAAGGTCGATAAGAGTTTCTCTGAAAACGGAGATATCAATTCCATTACAGATTAAATATCTCTGCGCTCCATCGTCTTTTACTTTAAATCTGGTGAGAATCGATGTTTCGGTTCCATTAATATGCAGGAAAGGAATCTTGATTGAAGATTCCTTTGTCCCTTCAGCCGATTCAAGGATGTGAACGATATCGTCTTTTTGCTCCGACGGCAGAATATCGGAGATTGAAATCAGACCGCTTTTTTCAATATGAATTCCCGTTAGAGTCTCCAAACCGTAATTGCAGTCGATCAGCTTCAAATCTTCATCGAGGATGAATAAGATACCGGGCAAATCCTTCGGAAAGCGATCAAGGTAATCTTTTATATCGTTACCCATGCTACGATCTCCCTTATTTTCACAAATATCAGACGCCGTTGCATGACGAATATGCGGGACTTTAAGTCTAGTGGATTTACAAATATTCTGCGTAATGAATCGTCATGGAGATTCGGTTTGCCTACTGCCGAATTGGTTATGGAAGAAACAATCATTCCGGAACTTAACGGCACAATGGAGGCCCAGCTGCTCAGTTACCTGAGCCTTTCGAAGATATCGGTCGGATGTGTGGTTAACTTCCGCGATGAACGAGTGTAATGGGATCGGCGTGTACTCAATCCCATTACACGCTGATTTGTTTAAATAGATTCGGTGTAACGGGATAACTCTACTCATAAAACCGAGGAAGCTCTCTCCGGAGGGTTTTCTTCGGCAATGTGGGTTTCTACGTAAGATCTAATTCAATGTATACGCATTATTTGGACCCACCCCACGCCGAAACGCTTCAACGTCATAAAATGACCAATTTTATGAAATTGATGCTCAAAATCTCGCCTCCGGGAGCCCTTCGGGTTCTGATAACGATGAGCGTTATCCGAACTTCCTGGGGTTGGATGGAATCGGTAAGGGAAAGGCATCCTCGAACGGAAGAAACCCGGAGGGGAAGGATTCGGCCGGTCGGGGAATTCGGGCTATCGCGCTGCGCGCCATAGCCATTGGCCGTCACTTCAGGGATGCGCTGGGCCGCCCGTGGAGGGCGGCAGGACATAGGATAATCGAGCAAAGCGAACACTGCAAGGTTCCTATAATCGCGCGTTCTGTCGCTCGACTGTTTACTTGCGGAACGACTATTGGGCAGATTCGACATTCCGGCTATCACTCTGAATGTAGTGTGATGGTATTTACCTGACACTCACCGGATAGAAACGGTGGGCCCCCTGCTCCTGAATGGTATGATGAAATCGCAACAAAATCACATGCCACAGGAGGACTCAGAGATGCCCACCACTCAGACGGTAGCACAGAAAGCAGCACGTCGAAAGTTAAGTATGCTGGAACTGGCCACTGAACTGAACAATGTCAGCAAGGCCTGCAAGATCATGGGATATTCCCGCTGGCAGTTCTATGAGATCAGAAGAAACTTTCAAACTTATGGCGCTGAAGGTTTGCTCGATCAGATTCCAGGAGCCAGGAATCCCCATCCGAACAGAGTCAGTGAAGAAGTTGAAAAGGCCATCCTTGATTACTGCATGGAACTGAACCACCCCGGCTTTACCGGAGGCACAATTACTTGAGAGGATTGTGTCATGGGAAAGCAAACAAGGTACCCCAAGGAAGTCCGGGAACAATCTGTCCGGATGGTGTTTGAGAAGCAGAAGGACAGCGAATCTCAGTGGTCGGCGATTTGTTCAATATCCGCTAAGATCGGCTGTACACCCGAAACACTCCGGAAATGGGTTCGGCAGGCAGAAATCGATGAAGGGCAGCGGGATGGTCTAACCAGTGAAGAGCGTAAGCGTCTTAAAGAGCTGGAAAAGGAGAATCGAGAACTTCGTACTGCCAACGAAATTCTTCGAAAGGCCTCAGCGTATTTTGCCCAGGCGGAGCTCGACCGCCGAAAGAACTGATGGTCGGTTTTATCAATGAGAACCGGGAAGAATATGGAGTCGAGCCTATCTGCAAATCACTGCCGATTGCTCCGTCGACCTATCATCTACAAAAAGCAAGAGAAGCTGATCCTGAACTCGAACCTGATCGAACACGTCGAGACCGGTTTCTTAAAAATGAGATTCAGGAGATATGGGATGAGAACCGTAGAGTCTACGGCGCCAGGAAAGTCTGGAAGGTTCTTAGAAATGAGAAGCATCTCCATGTAGCCAGGTGTACCGTCGAACGTCTTATGCGTTCTATGGGTCTCAGAGGCGTCATTCGGGGCAAGGGAACCAAGACCACCTTCCCGTCACCGAAAGATGAAAGACCCGAGGATCTGGTTAACAGAGATTTCACAGCTTCCAAGCCGAATCGGCTTTGGGTTGCGGATTTCACCTACGTTTCCACCTGGCAGGGCTTCGTCTATGTTGCCTTCATCATTGATGTCTTCTCCCGGATGATCGTCGGTTGGCGAGCTAGCCGGTCGATGAAAACCGACTTTACTCTTGATGCGCTCAATCAGGTGTCAGCACCGGTGATAAA
Source organism: Spirochaetia bacterium (assembly GCA_963666985.2). GTDB lineage: Bacteria > Spirochaetota > Spirochaetia > DSM-2461 > DSM-2461 > UBA2779. The sequence continues at coordinate 1,085,580 of CAXXIA010000001.1, forward strand.
TTTCCTGAAAACACCGGAATAAGATTTCCGGTTTTGAGCCAATAAAAACGGGCGAGTATCCCTAAGATGGAGTAACCATACACCCATCGAAAAGGACACTGCCCGTGAAGCTCCAGGAGAAACGCATGCACCAGGCTCAAGTGCTGGCCAAGGAAGGGTACAAGCAGTACCGAATCGCCGAAATACTCGGCGTTACCGACCGAACGGTTCGAAATTACCTCAGCGGACACAGTCCCAAAATGAGCCCCAGGAAGAAACGGAAGAGCAAGCTCGACCACTTCAAATCCCATATTCGCAGTGTACTTGAGGAGGAACCGCTCTTCAATTGCGAGGTGCTTTATAAGAATCTTTGCGCCATGGGTTACACCGGAGGAATCACCATCCTCCGTGATTTCGCCAAAGAGACCCGAGATGAGATTCAGAGAGAAGTAGTTCGCCGCTTCGAAACCCAGGCCGGCTACCAGGCACAGATGGACTGGAAGATATTGCCGAAGGAACACTGGCGAGGCGTCTACGCCTTCGTCATGGTCCTCGGCTACAGCCGGACTCCCTATGTGAGATTCACCACCGATATGACCAGCGGCACACTGCTGGCCTGCCACCAGAAAGCCTTTGAGTATTTTGGCGGTGTTCCTCAGACTGTATTGTACGACAACATGAAAACAGCATGGGTCCACGACGGAGAAGAGTGGAAGACCAACTCCCGGTTACTGGAGTTCGCTTCCTCCTACGGTTTCTCTCCAAGACGATGCGCCGTCAGGCGTCCCCAGACCAAAGGAAAAGTAGAGAGGTTCATCGACTACCTTTCGGGTAACTTCCTTTCTCAGGCACGGCGTAGTGGCCTGAAGACGATCGAAGAACTCAATGACGCCATTCTGCCCTGGCTGACTGAAGTTCAGCAGAAAGAGCTCCGGGACTACCAGGAAAGTCGTGCCCAGCGATATGAGGTGGAGAAATCCTTCCTGCAACCGGCACCGCCAGAGGGAGCTTTTGACTACCGTGACAGCATTCAGCTCATTGTCAGTCGAGAAGGCTCAGTCACCTACAAGACTAACAAGTACAGCGTGCCGCCTGTATTGGTTGGTAAGAAGCTGACGCTGAAAATCGATGCGCTTTCCATGCAGGGGGAAATCCTCAATGGGAAGGTTTCCATACGGCTATTCAATCTCCTTCCAGCTGGCTCCCGGCAGAAGGATATCCGCAATGAAGATCGGGAAGCACTCTTTACCCTGTGGGAGAAGCAGCGTAAGAAGTCGGCGAAAAAACCAGTCCGGAAGCAACAAGATGAGCAGACCATCGTCGATATCAGAAATCCTGCCTACTATGAGCGCTTTGTCGCTGTGGGAGTCTCGGTATGAATATCAAACTTGAGACCGTCACCGAGAGAATGAATTCGCTGGGTATGAGTTTCATGTCCGCAGGACTGGAATCCTTCCTGGCAGAACCCCGCCGGCAGGAACAGACGGTACTGGATATCGTTGCCGACTTGATGGAACTTGAATACATCCCCCGTAAAGAACGGAGCGCCAAGAGCCGCTTGAAGCTTTCAGGAATGCCGGCAGTGAAAAGGCTGGAAGACTTCGACAGGGGGTGGCTCAAAGGTGGTATCACCAACCGCCAGTTTGACGAGCTCTCCTCTCTGGCCTTCATCGAGCGAAAGGAGAACGTCATTCTCATGGGTCCCAGCGGCCTGGGAAAATCTCATCTGATGCTGGCCCTGGGGCACAAGGCCTGCATGGAGGGATTCACCACCTACCATACCACCTGCATCGACCTCATTGAGAACCTGGTTCTTGCCCGAGAGAACAACCGGCTCAAGCGTCGGCTGGTATGGCTCCGAAAACCGCACCTGCTTCTCATCGATGAAGTCGGTTACGAGAAGCTGACACCCGAACAGGCTAATCTTTTCTTCCAGGTTGTGAATGCCCGGTATGAACAGGGGAGTATGATCATTACGACGAACAAGCCATTTGGCAGATGGGCGGAGATAATGAGTGATGAGGCTGTTGCCAGTGCAACCCTGGACCGTCTGCTTCACCATGCTCATATCCTGAGTCTTCAAGGAGACTCGTACCGAATGAAGGATCGGTTGAAAGCGGGAGTCGTTGACTTCCTTTGACGCCCAAAACCGGAAAAACTAAATCGGTGAAATCCGGAAATGTTTCGTCGGTGTTGACAATCAGGCGCTTTGGGCCAGGGAAGTAGTCGACGGTCTGATTCATCACAGTGATCGTGGAAGGCAGTATCTTTCGTTTCGATATTCGGATCGATTGACAGAGGCCGGTATCGAGCCTTCGGTTGGGAGCAAAGGAGACTCGTACGATAACGCAATGGCTGAGACTATCAACGGTCTCTACAAAGCCGAAGTCATCCACCGGAGGAGCTCATGGCAGAGAATAGAACAGGTTGAATTGGAAACCCTGGACTGGGTGGACTGGTACAACAACCGCCGAATCATGGAGCCGCTTGGAGATATCCCCCCGGCGAAGTTTGAATCGATGTATTATGAACAGGAAGAATGTTCGGCAGTAGCTGCCGGACTCAACTAAAACAGCCTCCGGGAATCCCGGTGTGGTTCATTCCATAGATACATTTATGGTCGGGTATCTTAAGGGTGTAGGACGCGTCTATATGCAGAGTGTCCTGGACTGCTATAGTCGCCACGCTTGGGGACGTCTGTACACATCTAAAATACCGGTGACCGCCGTCCATGTGATGAATAACGACGTCCTTCCGTTCTTCGAGCAGCATAAAGTGAAAATCGAAACAGTGCTGTCGGACAATGGAAGGGAATACTGCGGCAGAGCTGACCAGCACCCCTTTGAACTCTTTCTTCTTCTGCTGGAGGATATAGAACATCGGATGACGGCTGTTCGACGCCCTCAAAGCAACGGATTTGTTGAACGTTTCCACCGAACAATTCTTGATGAACACTTCCGTATCAAAGGCAGAACCAAGTTCTACGAGGCCGTTGCTGAGATGCAACAGGATCTTGACGAATACTTGGACCACTACAATAAAGAGCGGCCGCATCAAGGCCGAAATATGAATGGTAAGACACCCTTAACGGTCTTCGTTGAAGGCCTGAAAAAGATTCCAAAGAACGGCGGTAAAGCCGCCTAAAAAGGAGGACAGTTCAGGAGCAGGGTGTCAGGTGAATACTGTCACTGTACATCTGGGCGCCACCAAGAATTTCGACTATGGTTTTCATGGATACGGTTCCCCTCTCTGATTTGGTTTGTCCTCAAACTCATCATACCAGAGAGATGGCCGTATCCTTTTATTCCTATTCACGGGATTTTTTGAAAGAGCCTCATTTATATAAAGATTAATTCTGCATATTCTTTTTTTGAAATAAACGGTATTATTTACCCACGTATTTCATCATCAAATCGTAAATTCGATTAAGCTTAATCACATCCGGATGATCTACCTCATATTTTGTATCACCACCTGCATAATGGGTTAAGCGATAATACTTGTCATAATATTGATCTATAGCTGTAATTTGATAACCATCGCCCTCCGCATTCGGATATTCCTTTTTAGGGTTAAAGCCATTTTCCAATAGCCACCTTGCAGATTCATAGTTAACTGAATCAATTGCTACTTGTAACAGAGGTAATTCGGGATCAAAAAAATACCTCTTGCTGACCATGGCATCTGCCAACTTATCAAAAAAGACATCTATTCGACTTACCATCTCATATGAAAGACTTGCTTTATTGCTCTCAGATTCTAAATTATACCCATATTCTAACAACTTTAATGACGCTTCTGGTTTATTATCCAAAATTGAAGAATAGAAGGTCGTAAATCCTTTCGAAGAAGTAGCATACAAGTTAGGACTTAGTTGTAAGAACTTTTCCAAGTCTTCTGTACTATATTCGCTAATAATAAAAAAAAGTGCTGTATAACCGGAAGGTGAAGTAAACTCTATATTGGCTCCTTTTGCTACTAGTTCAATAATAAAATCAATACTAGCCCTATTAAGTGATGCCCAAGTCAACAACGAATTTCCCGATTCAATAAGAGAAGTATTAGGATCAAGTCCATAATCAAGCATCAATTTAATAACATTAGTTCTTTCTTTATTAACTAGGAAATCAATCACGCTAACATTATTCATTTTAAAATTGGGATTAGCCCCGTACGTAAGGAGCAATTTAATTGCTTCTTCATCATCTTTTTCAACAGCCAATCTCAAAGGATAATTACTAATTGATGGATCCCCTACATTGCCTTTTTTCTCCAACAATACTAAAAGTCTCTCGTTATTACCTTCTTCAACTACTGAATAGACTTCATCAACCGTCGGAGAACAATTTAAAAAGATAGATACACCTACTGCAATCAGAAATATTACATAGCTATTCTTGTCGTTGAATAACATAAACGCCTCTTACATCTTCTAACGTATAGTTTTTTGGTGTATTGCGGTCGGATGTATCATGGAATGATAAATTCCCTTTCTCATCAACACCCGTAACATTAACAAAATGTCCTCCAACATCCGCAATTATATAGCCATTTTTACTATCACTTCCTGCGAATTCTTTTATGATGACTTGTGACTGAGCAGCATCTCTATTACGTAAAACACTGTATAATATTCCAGTCATATCACCAACCAAAGCCGAGATTGTACTTTCATTCATATTTGCATCAGCACCCACACCACCAACTGTAGGAAAATCAAAACGAAAATACTTGTCTTTACCAGCAAGAGATGCTGCGCTTTGGTCTAAATAAGGGATAATATTTCTTGGGACACCTTTCTTCATGTTTATTTCCCTAGCTTCAGAATTCCCAATATTAACCGCTGCGATAAAAAGGCATCCAAAGTTACCAAGATTATTTTCTCTAAATGCGCCATTTCTTCCGCCAAAATCTCCTGTTCTACGACTTCCCATAAGTGCAGACCTGTTAGTTGAGCTATTCATATATTGGCCAGAGGTAATATCGAGGATCTTCATCCCCGTCGGATCGATATATCTAACAGGATTATTCGAAACATACGAATACCAGTTCGTTGCCTCAATAATGGAGTATCCCGATCGCGGCTTCCCATCACTGCCCATAGGATTAATCAACTCAAACCCCGCCGGGTCAGCACTCATCCATCGAGCCAACTGAGGCTCATAGTATCGAGCCCCGTAATAATACAGCCCGGTCTCCTCATCCCATTCCTTCCCCGTAAACCGGAAGGGAATCAGATCCCGATAGGAGCTGTCGGCATTCTGGATTTCCACCCAAAGCTCTCCCCAGGGGGTGTATTCAATCCTCTCATACACCTCACCCTCATGGTCGGTTATCAGACTCGCACTGCCCAAGTGGTCCGGATGATAGGTGTAGGTATGCGAATCTTCATAGCCGGTACTCTCTTGAATACTATTGTAGCCGATGCGGGTTATCAATCTTTGGCTGCCAAGGAAGATATGTTTGGATTGCCGTATGTCGCCGCTGTCGGTTACTTCACTCCAGTAGCTGTTGTAATAGAGGCTCTCTCCGCTTCCTGTGTACTTGCTGGTCCGCTCTCCCTCACCGTCATAGAGAAAGCTGATGGTCTCTTGCGGCTGGAGAACTTTGATGAGATGGTTCTCTTCATCCCAGACGAACTCTCGTTTGTAGGGTTCACCTTCTTCTTTCTCCGGATTGCTCACCAAGCCGAAGCCTCTGTCGGCGATGCGAACCTCTCCGTCTCTGGTGAGATTCGGCCGATCATTACTTGAGATTGTTTCCGGGTCTGTGACGCTTTCTTCAATGATGTTGCCGTTCTCATCATAGCTGTAATAAAGGCTGCCGACTTGAGTAGCCTGATGGGGCTTGAAGTCTCCGTAGGTGTATTCCAATGAGTAATTCAGAAGGTTCAGGGAGGAACTGTCGGGAGGGCTGCGATCTTCCGATGAGACTTTGCTTAACATGTTACCCAGGTTGTCATATGTGTATTGCTGACTGTAGGTGCTTCTCCAGCTTGGGATACCGTAGGGTCGGTGTTCGTAGGTGCCGCGGGAAGACACAATCTGGTAAAGATCGTCGTATTCGTAGGTTTGGTTGGTGGTGCCCGCGTCGGTTGTGTTGGTTCGCTTCCTAACATTGCCGACGCTATCAAAGCTGTAGGTGATGTCCTGCCATGTTTGGTTGTATTCGTTTTGGGTGGTCAGGCTGGAAAGCCAACGGGTGTATGGGTCGTATTCATAGGTTGTTTCGGTGCCGTTTCCAAAGAGGATGTGGAGTCTCTGTCCGAACTCGTCATAGCCGATTGATTCAACAAGGATGTTTTCATAGCCCGGAATGTCGAGTCGTGTGCTGACGATGCGGTTGATTTGGCCTCCCTCGTCGTATTCATAGTCGATACGTTCCTCATCGGGATAGACGATGTGTCGCATGCGGCCCAGGTAGTCGCTTTGGTATTGCATGAGGGTACTGCGTTCGTTTTCCTGGGGGCTTTGCCGCTTAAGGGTACGGTTTTCCCAGATAACTTCGCCGAGTTCTCCGTAGCGGTATTCAATTTCTCCCGAGCCGTCTTTACGGGAAACAAGGCGGCCTGCCCTGTTATAGTCGCTACCGGATTCCCCGTAGGAATATTCGATGTTTTGGGTGTTACCGGTATCGGGATAGCGAACGGTTATGAGGCGGTTTAAGTCATCATATTCATAGGTGATTTCGGTGCCGACCCGGCGAAGATTGGCGTCGACTTTCCGGGTGATGTTTCCAACCTCGTCGTACTCGAATTCGATAAGGCCTCTTTCCGGACTCTTCCGGGTCAGACAGGCGCCGCGGAGGTCATAGGTAAATACGGTGACGATTTCACCTTTCGGGCCTTCCTGAGCAACCTGTACCAGTTCACCTGTAGGCCGGTAGTCGTAAAAGGCTTCCATCAGGATTGTCTCAGATCCATCTTGCCGGCTAATTCGGCGGATTCTGCCGAAGCGGTCGTTTTCGCTCACCGACCGGTTTCCTTCGGGATCAATCTTCGTGGCGATCAGGCGTCCTTCATCATCTATACCGTATTCGAAGGTAACGATTCGCTGGGGATTACCCGGGAACGTGATGGTTACGGGTCTATCCAGTCCGTCGTATTCGGTTCGTGTAGGATTCTTAAGCTCAACCAATTCCGGCAATGCGATTCCGGAAATGAAGATCGACTGACCTTCAGCGATCACTCGTGCCTTGGCATCGAACTCAAGAGCTCCCGAGACATTCCAGCCAAGTTCTTTTTCCCCATCCAAATAGACCATGCCGGTTTTAGCGGTTTGCAGCGTGCGTCCCAATCCGTCAATATAGGTGACCGTTTCAATCACTTGCGTATCATCGCTCTCGAAGCTCACTTTGTTTCTGCTGATCGCAAGCGAAATCGGCGATGAATCGAAGTTTTCAGAATTTTCTTCTTGATCCCGAAGGCGGTATTCGTAGGCAAGTGCCGGAATATCTTCGTCATAGGGCGTATAGAGCGCAGTCAGGCGCCCGAACTCATCGTATTCACGCCTCTCAACTCCTTCGTTCCGATCAATACGGCTCTTCAAAAGGCCGCGGCTGTAATTCCAGCTCTGACGGCTATCATATCCGGCCCTACCGCTTTCGGCATTATCGGTCCTGATAACTTCAAGATACTTTTTCCATCCCGACCTGTCATATTCAAATTGGAGCCTGTAACCGCGGGGATCGCTCAGAGAAATAAGGTTGCCCCAATCATCCCAATCCATTTCGTATTCATGGGAAACATTTTGTTCGCTGAAGTGAAGAATGCTCTTCGGGTTGCCTCGGTTGTCATAGGCTCCCTTACGGCGGCGGATCAATGCACCATCGGCGTCCCGAACTTCCATGCTCGTCGGAAGAGAGACCAAATAGCGATCGGGAAGATTCGGACGATACGAATCATGTCCGCTCAGATGCCGGTCGTATCGAATCTCCAGGATCACTCCGGCATCCGGATCACCTTCAATTCGCTCAGCAACCCGAGTCACGTTTCCATACAAACCGTCGTATGTAAAATCTGTCATCATCACCGACTCCCGGTTATCGGCGATTTCCTTTCGAATACTTGTTTGAACAACCGGTGCCGGATAACTGAAGTACGTTCCGCTTTCACATCTTGCGACGGTTCCCGGATAAGTTGTAATTTCCCGGTTTACAAGATCCGACTCTCCGATAAAGAAAAGGGTTTCAAGAAGCAGCCCGCGTCTCTCATAAGAGTTATTTTCATAGCGCTTAACGATGCGGTTGAGGATTCTTAGAGTGCCCGAATTCTCATCTTCATCAAGAATACGCGTTGTGACTTTTGAGAATCCCAAAAACTGCCGGTCCTCCCGGTCATAACAGGCCCCTTCATAAGTAATGGCACTTTGATATTGATGAATACCGCCTTCGGTACGCTTTGAAGCATCGTTGCGGATAAAAGAGCTCATCACCCAGCGGCTCTGCGGACATTCGATTGAATGACTCGAACGTTCATAATCAAGTTCATATCTTCCGCCGGGAGGCAGTGTAATGGCCTTCAAGAGTCCGGTTTTTCCCAGAATATTCTTCTTCACACGAACACCATCGTCGCCGGGAAAGGCCAGAACATGCTCGGGCGTGCCGTCTCCGTCCATATCCCGCATCGTTAAGGAAGCCGAAGCGGTTCCATAGGTTCCGCCGATGTCCGGCTGTACGGTCAGACTGATCACCTTAAAATTATAGGAGAAAGAAACATAGGCACCCAGATTCAGGCTTACACCGGTACTGTAATCCAGTACGTCTTCTATACTCGTGGGATTCAGGGCGTTTGAATCGGGATTCTCTGAAAAATTAATTGAAACAGTTCCCGCTGACGGCACCGAATGACCGGCCACTTCAAGTCCCTCTACATTTGATTGAAGTGCAGTCAAATCAGCCGCGATATCATCGGCAAGCCGGTTCTCCAGATCCAGAGCTTTCCACTCCTCACGATAGATCTTTATCGGCTGCTCTGCGAACGTTATCGCCTAAGTTCACAAGGACCAGGAAGAAATCATTATCGGCTTTTTTCACCACCATATCAGGCAATCCGTCACCGGTCGAAATCCATCATTTTGTGGGTTGTTCGTCTTACAGTGCCGCTCCCGCCCATTGAAGCACCGGCAGCCGCCGCTCACCGGGCCGGCGTTTACATGAAATTCAACACCGACGGTCCCGCCGACCGAGCCGGTATTGCTTGTCTCCAAGCCTTCCGAAAGTCCATTAGTTTTGGCGAAAGCGGGAAGCACGCTCATGTTGAACCCGTTACCCCAGGAATACATACTTGTCTCAAAGGTGCCTCCGGTATTCAGATAAACTTCGATTCCGCTTCCACCGGAGCGACTCACAAAATCCGGCAATCCGTCGCCATTAATGTCCCGCAAATCACGTGTCTTTACATTCTGGCTGAAAGCGAAGTTCACACCGGAACTTATGCCGCCTCCCTGTCCGTTATCATCACTTTTTTTTCCTTCCGCTGCTTTCTTGAACCCCGTGATTATTGCCATTGCCATCCGCGTATATATTTGAAGATCCGCCTGAGGTTCCTGCGGAAAAACCAATAGTATAACCGTCCATTTTATTAAACGAGAGATAAGATTGTGGAGAGGATACTGTAGCAATCGAACCGAATCCGTCGCCCGTTCCCGGCCAAAGCCGAAAGGAATCCCCTCCTTTTTGAGAGAATCTAAGCAAATCGGGATATCTGTTCCCCGTTGATATCGATTAATCCGGCATATTGGTATGATTTTCCCCAGTTATGGCTTCCTTTGATACCCAGTCCGAAATCGACACCTCCGTTGATATCGTTGGTTATCGTCCGTCCGGCGCCGATGGTATCAAGAACGGAAGTTGAGGATACACCCGGGATAATCTCATACCGCTCGCCGCCGCGGCGCGAGGGCCGCATCAAATCACCTTCTATCAAGGCTGTGTAGCGGCGCATCTTATGAATCGATCGTCCTTGAGAATCCAGGTCGGTGTAGGCATTTTCACTGATATCGCCGATCCAGGAATCCTCCGAAACCGTTAAATCACCGCCCCATTGGGAAAGATAGTATTCATCCGGCCCCACGATACTCTTCAGTCGATTAGGTTTCAGCGGAATATAATAGGAAGGAATCGGTGTGCCGAGTGCCTCAACGGCAGCATCACTTTTATTTTGAATATCATTATAGGAACTGTAGTCGGGTTCACCACTGAAAAATGAAGGATCAAATTCCCCGTGATATCCGTTCCATTGGCCGTAGAACCAGCCGGCGACTCCGCCGGACAGGTATTCACGAGGCATGGCCTTCAGCCGATTCACCTGATCATCAGTAACCTCGCCGCTAAATTCGCCTTCAATTTCAATCGGCGGTGTGGAGATATCCAAAGGACTAAAATCCTTTTCGGTATCAAAACGATGAACATAAGCGCGATACATCTTGGTAACACCGTCCGTATCGAAATACGGGTAATCCGTAAATCCTGTCGGACTGGAGGTGCCCGGAGGTGTTCGAACTTCTCCTGCTTTTTGTGTTGACTCCAACTCTTTCATTCCGGAAGGAAGAAAGCCTTCACGAACTTCCAGCAGAGCATCGGCACGATAAATAAGGGATCTTTCAAGTCGTGAATACACCGAAAGTCCGGCTTCCGTGATGAAATCTCGAACTGTTTCCTCATCATATCCGCCGTTTAGCCGGTAGAGATCGTCAATTTCATTAAAAACATAATAAGGAAAGAGTTCCACATCGGCCCGATACCGTTTCAAAGCGGAGATCCACTCAGGATCATCGGAATCAGAAGGGACATACCGTGTCTCATCGCCACATTCCCATTCCACAAGGAGATCAAAACCTCCGTTTATCGCCGCGTTAAAATCATCGGCTTGCGATGAAGTCCATGGAACCGCCCTGAAGGGAAAGTCTCCGCCTGTCAGACACGAGAAAAGACTCCCTTTTCCGCTATTCGTATCCGCCGTAGGGACTGCATCCCAAAGTTGCAGCAGCAAATGATGTTTTTCAGCCGATAATGCGGGATTCAACAGGTAACGGCCGCCGCTTAAAAAATATGCATCCGCGGGGAGTGTCCGTGAAAGAGTTTCCGCCGCAGACTGAAGCGCCGCAAATTCATCAGCCGCAAGTTCATCAATGCCGGTGGGAACAATCTCTTCGTCGGCCAGAATCACCGGACGAAGAAGAGTCTCATAAACCTCTTTACTCATTGAAAGAAGCAGGGAATCAGGCTCGTCAAGAATAAATCGGTGAAGAATGCCGTCCCGTTCGGCTTCAATCCTCAGGGATTCCGTATCCTCGCGAATATCGGTAAGAGGCAATTCACGAACCGCTCCGTTCCGACGCTCTTCAACAGACATTACACCGTTCTCTTCAACAAGAAAGAAAGAGATCAACCCTCTTCCGTCTTCAGGATTAATTTTTTCCAGAAGGATCTCGCCGTTCGGGCCGCACTCGCCAAGATTCAAATCTTCACGTGAAGAAGGCCTGCGTGCCTCAATGAAAACCTCCGGGCCCGTCTCCACAGACTCAGCGGGATTATCATCGATACGGGCCAACAGAACCGGATTTTCACGATGAGGCAAAGAATATGAAGCCATGGCCGAACGCTCATTGGCATGAACTTCAGAACGAATCCATTCACTCAGATAGTCGGTGCCGCCGGAGGCCGTACGGTGGTAGCACCCTGTAGCAGGATCGTAAAACCATGCCAGAGCTTGGTTGATCACAGCCCTATTTTTCTTTTCTTCCGCATCGGGTTCCTGAAATGTCAGCTTCCTAACGTATGAGGAAAAGGATTTATACTGATTGGCCGTCAGCCTCCGAGGCTCCAGATATCCTTCCGAAACGAGAATCCGAATATGATTTTCATTGATTATCTCTTTCCAGTTTTCCATGAGTCCGGAATAATTGATTTCCTGATAATCGGAGAGCTTTTCCGTAAGAGAAGGATCAGGTTCGTATAAATCATCTAAACCGAGAGACGGAACCATCGTTTCCCTCATTTTCAAAGGAGGCGCAATCTCGGCGGAATCGCCCATATCTTCAAACAGTTTTATCGCACCGTAACGGATATCAACATTCCACAGAACCGGATCATTCAAAACATCATCTCCGGCATCCAAATGGAAATACACGGCATCCCGCCGATTCACTTCCACTTCAACAGGCTTATTTCGTACATCCGCTGCGGCACCGCAGACTATGAATAAGGATTCGGGACGACTTCCGTCCGGCAGCAGAATCTTTGCTTCCGCCCCGTCGTTACTCCCGGCCGCAGAGGCCTCATATTCCAGTTTGTCAGAGATATACACCGTACCGCTTCTCCAGGCCCGCCACTCCCGAAGCGGTTCCTCGCAATAGTAATTTCTCTTCAGATCTTCTATTTCCGCCGGACTGAAATTCTCATTGAGACTGAAGCCTTCACCTGTAGCCGTATCTTGAGGTAAAACCCAACTGATGTTCCCTTTTCCATCGTTAAGACCGAATTTTGGATTTCCCTTTTCTATGAAATCCAAATATCCGTCGCCATTGATGTCGGTCGGTGTTCGCTTCCCTTCACTCCATCCCCACTGCCGGGTATAGCCTCCGCTGACGGGTCCAATTCCCGCCGATAATCCGAAAGAGGCTTCGGTTTCCCCGCCGGATGAATAATGCCCGTTCAGTCCGTACAAATAAGCCGTTCTTCCGGAGAAACCCGTTCCAGAACCGCTGTTGAGTACTCCGATCATGTCGTCTCCGGACCGCCATGCCAAATCGGGCAAACCGTCCCCGTTTAAATCGGTCAAATCGGAATAAATCGCGTTTGAGCCGCCGCCGCCGCTCCCCCTCAAACCGATACTGAGAATCTTCTTCTTCCAGAATAAAATAGGGATATAAATCTCCAAGCCCGTATACAAACCCATGGAAGATCCGGTATTTACCGAATAATTCAGCCCTGAATAGTCAGGTTCGGTTCCTCCGTAACTCCAGAGGGTGTCCTCTTCAAAGCCCATGTAGCCGTCTTCTTCCGAGGCCGGCTCATGGTATTGAAAGTCATAACCGTAAAAGAGTTCCCCGGACGGTCCCGCTTCCTCATAGCGGCGCAGTACGGTTCGCCCGAAAGGATCCACCTTGTAGAGGAAACGATAGGAACGCACAAGCGCCGTCGTATCGGAGACTCCATAAGCAGCTCCGTTTAAAACCGAGCCGTCGTTATTTGTTCTTATCTCCAAAGCATCCAGACGACGGGAGTCGATTATCGGAAACTTCCCCCGTGATTCGATGCGAACATCCGGCCGCAGACGAATATTTTCACCGGTATCGGCAATCCCAAGCCGCCCGCTTTCTTCCGTTCCGATACAATGTCCGATTTGATCATAAAGAAAATCGACCCGAACCGTCCCGTCTCCAAACGCATTCTCACCGTCCCGTCCCGAATACGCCACGGCTTTCAGATAAAGATTCCGATCTTCCTCATCGTATTCCCAGTCATAATCGACGCTGTTTCCATTCGCATCGATAATCCTTCGCAGCCGCCAGATGTAAACACCTTGATCTTTACCGGATTTCACGGAACCTTCAGTACGTCCCGGGCCAAGCCAAGCCCCTTCATCTCCGTAAATGCGAACCGTCCCGTTCCGCTCACTGATCTCCCACCAATCACCTTCATCGGCAAACCATCGAATCCTCGCCAGCCGACCTTCCTTGCGCAGAATATAAACTCGTGCCTCACCCGACTCACCCATATAGGTGAGTTCCTCTCCGTCAAGAACATATGTATCTTCTTTATCGTATTCGGGAAGTCCGAAACGTGTATCGATCCGCACCGAAGATGTGCCGATGTCGAATCCCAGACCCATCAGTCCGTTCCCGCCGCCGCTATTATAAGAAAGCGCCAAAGGCGGCGTAGCGCCTCCGCGTCCTGGAAGAAGACGAAACGGTATACGAAATGTCGCCGATCCCTGTTCACTCGGCTCAAGGCCTTCGAGAGAAGGAATCTCCGTATTCGCAAGGACCGCCTCCAAAGACTTGATGGAATTCAAATCAAAATCGATGGGAGATGGCGCCTCGGGAAGTGCCAAAGTGTTGTTCACCATGTCGGTAAAATGCGTTGTTCGACTTGTAATGGTATTCTCTTCCTTGTTGATCCCCTGACGCGGCAGACGAACCCACCGTCCCAAATCAGTGTCGAGGAAAGACGTGTAGAGATCATCCAAAACCGTTTCATCATCATTCAGGGAAGGATCGTACGGCAGGGTTACCAAAACCTCTTTGGAAAACTTCAATCCTTTCGGTTCAAAGCGGTAGCCCTTCGCGCCGATGGTAACGTTTTGTCGTCCGTCCGAAAGAGCGGCCACCCGGAAAAGAGCCGATATCGTAATCATCACAGTCTTATCAACCGCTCCCGGCGGAACCTGTAGACGAACCGAGCCCGCTTCCAGAACACCGCCTTCTTCGGGAGTAACGGGAGCCGATACTATTATTCTCGATTCACTCCTTGTTTTCTCCACCAAAGCGGACGAGAGGGGCACCGTATCTTCATTATTCGAAGGAAGGGCGTATGCAACCGGTGCAAATAGAAGCGTTTGAACAAGAACAACGGATAAAAGACGCTTCCAATATTTCATGGCAGCCGGTACCTTATGGTTACCGGGAAGTCCGGAAAATCTTCATGCGGAGACACCACGGCGAGAAATCCTTGAGTTCCTCCGCTGTGGTAAGGCTCTTCATCGTCAACAAACCGATAAACGTCTATGTCATTGATCAGCAAGGTAAAAACGCCATTGGCCTCCCGTTCGACGGTCAGTTTGTTTTCCCGGCCGTATTCTTGTTCAATCGCATCATTCGGCAGCCAGTTCTCGAAAGGCCGGTAGTCGGTTCCAAGAACCTCCGCGACTTGAAAATATCCGTCGCAGCGGATCATTACCGTCAGCATGGTTTCTCTCTCTTCCCCGTCTTCGCCGCATTCACGGCTCCCATGGCAAAGAATCATCCCGTACCCGGCATAGCGTTCACCGCCGTCTTTGGTAGCGATCAGACTCCAGCGTTCAAAAGGTTCCTGAGAATCTTCGGCCGGATACCAGAAGCTCTTTCCATACGGAAGCGCGTTTGTTGTGTCGTTGGTGGAAAAAATCCATTCATTCACCAAACCGGTAGGTCGGAACAATTCCGTCGAAACCTCCACGCCGCCTTCGCCGGTTCCGCCGCTCCATCCTCCGGGCTGCCAATCCAAATTACAGGAGGCTAAGAAAACAGAACAAAAGACTATGGATATAACGAGGCCTTTCATAACTCACACTCCTCCCCGGGAGAGAGAAGTAAACGAATGAATCTTCAGCACGTAGACCTTAAGAGCGCCCCCGACCAATGAATAATCGGTAAAGAACTGCTGATCGTTCGGAGAAATACGAAAGCGAAGGTCCTTTGCCGCAAGAGTATTGTTGGCAAGAACGATGGTATCTCCGTTGTCAATGTGGTCGCGTGATTCATTCTCAAGATAAAGATCCATATGTGTCGGACCCGATCCGAGAAAATCCTGCTGGATAAAAATAATATTTGCCTGCATCTTCGGAGGAACGGTCATTACATACCAATCCGCGTCTTCAACCGTTTCACCCGAATACGCGGCGTAAAAGAAGATGTTGGCGGTGATATCGGTTGAAAGTTCTGTTGCTTCCTCCCGTCCGTCGTTCGGTTCATATTCGTCCCGCCGAACATCGCTCCCCACGCCCAGGACCGCATCGGAAGGACCGAAATGGCGCGTTCCCCGGACATTCCCCAGGGTGTATAAATACTGAGCGCCGCCTTCAACGCCCGTATCGGTGTATTCCCGGGCGCTTCCTCGATAGACGATTTCGTAATCGGCCGTAAGATTATCGGGTTTGCGATACAGGATGAACTCATCGGTTCCCTCATCCTCTTTCCATCTTACAGAAATGGTATTCTCCGTAATAAAGGATGAAACTTCAGGTTTCCTTACTACCGGTTCGTCGAGGCTCCGTGACATATCGGGAAGCAGTCCGGCGCCGCAGGAACTAAAAATGACGATGGAAAACGTAAAAAAAACGATACGGGACTTCATGGAATCTCCTTTTTCCCCGGAATGGAGAACTCGTAAAAAAGAGCGGGACGGATTTGTATCCGAACGGGAGAATAGAAGATCATCCCGCAGCCGGCGCTCAGGCCGAGTGAAGAAGAATCGTTAATTCGAAAAATGTAGGAGAGTGAAAGCGACAGGCCGCCCGCCGCCGAAACGGCGGTCCGATTCCCGGTGTAAAGACGATTCTGAACGATCATATCCAGATACAGCAAAGGTGCACCCGTTAATCGAATCTGATGTCTTCGTCTCCACTCCGCACAGATATCTATGGGGAATTTCAGCAGCAGGCCCTGAAAGAAAAACTCCTCATGCCCCGGTCGCCGCATGCCTGTTTCATAACCAAGATTCAAGCCGAAACGGAGAAAAAGGTCCCAGGAGCCGCTGTATAGAATCGGCCGAATCGGCGTCAGAGATCCTCCCAATTCCAGGGAACACAAACCTGTTAGCGCATCATTCCAGCTTCCGGCGCAGGACCACCATCCAAGATCAATACTAAAATCCCATGCGGCATGTTCTTTCGCTCGAATCGTCACCGGCGCCGCAAGATTCAATTCTTCCGAAAAATAAACATAGAGTTTCTTCGCCAGATCTTCGATAAGGCGATCCGTTCTGGCCGATTCATCACGTCCGAAGAGCGCTTTAACAACGGTCCCTTTTTCAGCGTCAAAAACACGAATCACACCATCGGCGATGTCGGATGAACTCCGAATCGCTCCGTATACCAAAAGATCAAGCCCATAGATTCCGCACCAATCCGCCGCATCAAGGATGGAACGCGGTGCATCCGGGGCATCGATTTTTCCAATAATAAAGACACCGAACGAAGAACCCGATCCCAATGCGTTCACGGTATCGGCGACGGTTTGAGAAAAAACCGAACCATCCTCCGATCCTTCAACCGCCATCGGCGCGATGCCGATCTGAAGCCCCGCAAGTTCCGAAACCGTAAATACGATACCGATTACCCAAACGACAGAAGAAAGAAGAACTTTCATCGTTTTCTTTCCAATCTTTCGCTTGCTCGAATTTCAATCGTCCTTAAACGCTCTACGTTTTCGAGAGACAGTCCTTTTCGAGTATATTCAAGAGATTTTTCCGGTTCATTCAGCCGCAGATATTCTTCGGCGATATCCGCGCACCGGGAAACAACGTTGTCAATATCATCCTGTGTATGAAGTTCGGTAATCGTGATTGATCGATTCCAGGCATCTATGGCCCGTTTCCCTTCACCAAGGCTCTGATAAGCGCGGCCAATTTTTTCATGCAATGCCGGAGAACTTCGAATCCCTGCGGATTTTGTCCAATAAACTAACGCCGCTTCATACATCTCATCTTCAAATTCCAGGCACCCCAGTCCGTTCAGAGAAACCAAATTCCGCGGATTTCTTTTTAACGATTCGAGATAGGCACGTTCGGCATCATCATATTTTCCGAGTTCATAAAAAGCGTTCCCGAGGAGAGAGGGCGGTGCATCATCATCCGGCCGTAATTCCGATACCGTTCTTAACAGGGCTGCGGCATTCTCCGGATTACCATATTGAAGGTTTAATCGCCCCAAATCCCACGTTAATTCGACATCGTCGGGATCGATCTTCAGTAAGGTCGTTCCGAGAACAATCGCCTCTTCGGAATCCCCCGTTTCCAAAGCCATGTCGTAGGCCAATTGAAGAGCTTCATCACTGAAAGGATTTTTTTCCAGCGCGGCGTACACCCCTCGGCGAATTTCAGTGGAATCCGCAATGGGTAATGGAGAGGCCTTGAGCGCTTTTGCATAATTCAAAGGATAAAGAGCGGGCTCAGGGTCCCGTTCCCAAGATGCTTTAAAATAGGCGGCGGCATCTTCATAACGGCCGTCTTTGAACGCCTCGCCTCCCAAACGATCATATTCTGCGGCTAACGCGGAACTCTCCGAGGATTCAAACCGAGGTTCCATCCCCGAAAGAAGTGCCTGTAAAGAAACAACTTCTTCGATTATTCCTTCCGTTTTTCTTAAGATCTCAACACTTAAGATTGTTTCATCAATTCGTTTCTCAAGCCGGTCGCAATCTTCCCCGAAGGCAAATTCCATCTGCGTCAAACGGCCGCTTATAGAATTCGAACACATTTTCAGGGAGCCGATTTCCGCCATGACATCATCATGCAAAGAACTTAAATCGCCGCGCCGCATCAGAGCGGTTAAGAAAATCACCGCCGCCAACAGAAGGAGAGAGATCGGAATTAGACCGTTCAAAATTCGTTTTACGGATGATTTACCGAATAAGGGCATAGTTCCCCCGCTGTTCGAAGAATCTTCCGGCGCAAGGATAAAATCGCCGATGAGCGAAATCATCCGAAACCGCCGTTATTGTTCTATTACTGCGGATTCTTCAAATCCCTTGAGGCCGCCGTTGCAAAGGTTCGAATCGGCGGGCCGGGAACGTCTTCGGCAAAGGTTCGGAAACCGAAGTTTTCTCTTTACATAGGCACTTCGTTCGAGACTATAATGACTCCAGGCTCCCGCCCCGGAGAAAACAGCTTTGAGATTCATCACTACATTTCTATTTATCGCTGCCGCAATCCTGACGTTTAATTCCTGCGCCACTCAAACGGACGAAGTGCCTAAAACGGTTCGGGAATTCTTGGATTCCTATAACTGGCGCATGGAAATCTTTCGAAAAAGCGATGTCAGCGACCTAACAGATTTTCAATTTCATGAACGGTGGTATCTTCTCGACGGAAATCTTGAGGAAGTCTGGTCTTTATACACGGAGATCAGTCCGGCGGCACAATGGAACGGACCCATCGCGCATTTCGGGCTTCTTTACGATCCGAATACTTCCGCGATTCTCACGCCCGCGAACCGGGACTTTCCGCCGATTGAAGTTGGTAATATTCTTTTTCTGGATCTCTTGATTGAAGAAATTCTGCATGTTACGACTTCGTTTCAAATTTCCCGCTTGGATAATCAGACGAAAACCATCGAGTTTACTTATCTTGAACAAAACACATCCCACGGCTGCCAGGAACTGAAGTTTTATCCTGCGGAAGGAGGAACTCGAACGCTGATCCGCCATCGATCTCATTTTAAAAGCGAGTCACCTCTTCGCGACGCCCTTTTCTACCGCCCCTACCATAATCAGACCGTGGACGAATTCCATTGGACCGTGGCCAAACAATCCGGAATGAATCTCGATGTCATGCGCCTCCGTGAAATAAAAAAGAAAGGGCTGCTCCCCTCGGAACAGCCCCTTGAATCTATAATAACTACCGTCTCTTACTGAATTATAGATGGATTCTTATAACAACATCTCCGCCGATAGGAACATCGCCGAGGCTGTCCGCCTTAACGGCCTGATCTTCAACTTTCAATTCTCCATAGAGTTCCAGGAATAAAAGATCCAAACCGACGCCGGCGCTCAGGTAATGGTTAAAATACTGTCCGCGCAGTTTTAAGAAATCAAAGAACGTGAATCCCACTCCTACCCGCATATGCTCCAGCGAACGATACATGGCGGCTTTAAAATCATCCCCTTCATCGGCGATATCGCGTCCGTAACCAATCAGATTGTATAAATCAACGCTGAACTGAGGCTCGACAAAACGCCAATCCGGATGCCAGGTAATACCCGCGTCGACATCCATTGTGAATTTATAGCCGAAATCGTTCATCAGGTAGGCTCCCTCATCAAGAAGCCCGAGGAGACCCGCGGCGGTTCGGGGCGTATCGGCTTCAGTCCAGCCGATTACATCGTTGAAAACCACACCTATACCGAGTGAAGGCGCCGGCCTCCAGATGGCTCCCAAGTCCACGCCCCATGAATAACCGTAATTAATGCTTCCGTCGATCAACGTGTTAAAGTCTTCAAAGGCGATATCGGATGCCTGCATTAAAAGTCCGTAATTCGCCGAAACACCAAAGGCCAGCTTTCCGTCCAGAACGGTAAAACCTCCGCCCGCGATTACACCCAGTTCGTTGTAGATGGTCTTCAGGCCGTATGTCGTTGAGGAGGGGTCTATATAAGCGACTCCCATGGCCTGATCGTAGATTCCCATTCCCCATCCCTTGATGAGAAATCCGGTCTTAAACCCGGCCAGGGCGGTCATATCCACCTCACCGACGGTTGAATCCAAAGCGGAATAAAAATCGGTGTTCGTTCCGTCCATGATTCCTTCAACCTGAGTTTCAATCGCCGCTATATCGGTGGAATCAAGAGCCTCCGCCGCGGCTTGAACGGCGGACGGATCGCTCCAGTCGATGGTATCGGGATCCAAATCCGTTCCGTCGAAAAGTGAATTAAGCAGATCGTCATTAATCACATTGCTGTCATAAAGGTCCGAAAGCGTCGTGCCGACATCGGCGAGACTTTCTTCCGTCAGTCCCTCGGTAGACGCCATGGCCGTGGCCATGTCTTTCAGACTCATTATGAGCTTAACGTCGTTCGTCGTGGTTCGTGCTCCGAAACTGACACTCAGCTCGGAACCCGTTTGGCCGGCCGCACCCGCGGGATTTACGAACAGAGAACCGAACCCTCCGAAATCTCCCACAAAGGGATCCGTGGCTTTCTTCTCATCCTCAAAGAAAGTACCGCCGAAGAGTATCGCGGAGAGAGTCGTAAACAATATTGAAATAATTATGATTTTCTTAGTCACGATTGTACCTCCCGACCGGATAAAACCGATCAACAGCGCCGTCTAAGCGGCAAAAAAAGCTCAACATTTCATGTCAATGGTACTTTTCGTAATAAGACTTCTTAAATAATCCAAAATATGGTTATTTAAATGTAACACGTACCACGGATCAGTTCAAAGCTTTTTTTACGTTCAAGGGTCTATTATACCGCTCAATTTTCTTATTCATCGGCGCTTAGTTCAATAATAACGATGATTTATTCGATCGAGTCATGGGAAATGTCTATGGTGTTTATCAGTTATTGTTTTTATGAAGATCTTATGAAGATGCTTTTTAGGTGAAAAATCATGCCTTCGGGCTTAAAAACTCCGCCTGCGAAAATAATCCGGACTGGAATCAACGGGTACTCGAAGACTATGGTTGAAGCATGATACATATCCCTTTGGACATAGCACCGGAGGTAGCCGACGCCAGAAGCGAGCATAGGCCGGTCCTCGCTCTCGAATCAACCATCATTTCACATGGAATGCCGTATCCGGAGAACGTGGAAACAGCTTACCGGGTTGAAGAAATAGCGCGTCAGGAGGGAGCCGTTCCCGCCACCATCGCGATTTTGGACGGACGCTTGAAAGCCGGCTTAACACCGGAAGAAATCGACAGACTGGGGCAAGTCGGACCGAAAATCGCAAAAGCAAGCCGACGCGACATACCCATTCTTGTGGCTTCCAACGAAAACGGCGCCACAACCGTTGCCGCGACCATGATTATCGCGGCCCTGGCCGGCATTCACGTTTTTGCGACCGGCGGCCTCGGCGGTGTTCATCGAAACGCATCCGAAACATTTGATATTTCCGCGGACTTGGAAGAGCTCAGCCGAACGGAAGTGGCCGTTATTTGTTCCGGTGTAAAATCAATTCTGGATATCGGACTGACGTGTGAATACTTGGAAACAAACGGGGTGCCCATTCTCGGATATAAAACTTCATCCCTTCCGGCTTTCTACAATAGAGACAGCGGATTTCCCGTAGATCGGCAGATCGATGAAGTCGCGGAAGTAGCGCGAATCATGATGGCCCAATGGACATTGGGCCTGGGCGGGGGCTTAATCGTCGCAAACCCTATTCCGGAAGAAATGTCCATGGAAAAAACGGTTATCGATACCGCAATAGAAGAAGCCCTCTCAGAGGCGGAAAAAAAAGGCGTTACGGGTAAAGAAGTCACTCCGTTTCTGCTGTCGAAGGTTGCGGAAATAACGAAAGGAGACAGTCTGAAGGCCAATATAGCCCTTGTCCATAACAATGTGCGCTTAGGAGCCCGAATCGCGGTTTCCTATTCGGAGATATCAGCGAACAATTCCCGGGCATAAACCTTGCCGCATAAAAAAGGGCTCCCTCATCATTCATGAGGCAGCCCCTTTTCAAAGATTCGATTTCTTTTACGCTACGCGATTGGCGATATCCACCATCATGTAGTTCAGGAAATCACCGGCAAGATCGTCGGATTTGTTCTTTTCCGTACGAAGAATCGTGTTGAGACCGTAAATAATTGCGGAAGCGACCGGTACGGCGATTTCAGGCCGTCGGCCGTTCTTTACCAGGACATCTTTAATCGTTTTCTTCAAGATGTTGTGAATGTCGTCGGCGACTTTCTGGTAACGAGTACCGGTACTCCCTCCGAACAGGGTCAGCCATTCGGACTTATGGTCTCTCTGAAGTTCATTAAACTTTTCCAGCAAGTAAGAAAGCTGCGCTTCGGGGTCTTTCGGAAGATTGGCTTTGAGCGATTTGATCTCATCAAACAATCCGCCGATTATGGCACCGTAAAGATCTTCTTTGTTCTTGTAATACCTATAGAGATTCCCAACAGTCATGTTGGCGCTTGACGCAATGGACCTCATCGAGGCTTTCTCGAACCCGCATTTCTTGAACTCACGACGGGCAGACTTAATAATCCTCTGCCGGACTTCTTCTTTTAAGACTTGCATATCTTTTACCCCCATCTAATTCACTATTTTATATATTTAAACTTAGCATTAGAAAAGAACAATCGTCTAATGGAAATGACCAATATTTTTAAAGAAACATCTGTTATCTATATAATCTTCACAAAAAATACACATTCGGCTTCCCCTCCAAAAGCCTTTACGCCGTTTGTTATTCCCAGCAGCCAACAAACGGCTTTTACTTATTCTTGCCGAAATATGAATGCAAGTTAAGTATTGTTAAATCTAAGTAAGTTTATATTTATATGATCTTTTGATCAATAAAAAAACCCTTAATCATATGAAAAGAAAAACTTTTTGTTGTTTTCTTTCAGATCTTCGGATTCCTCCCTAAGAAGAAGAATGAACGCTTTCCAACATTCCACGGGGTGGCCGTGCGTTCGGAGGATTTGTATAATTCAACGGCGGTATTTCAAAGCATGACGACTGTATTGGTTTTCGGAACGTTCGACGTTATTCATTCCGGACATAAATGGTTTCTCAAAAAAGCCTCCCGTTTGGGAGACCGGCTTATCGCCGTCGTTTCACGGGACGATTTTGTTAAAGAATGGAAAGGCCGCAGTCCTCTGATGGATGAACGCTCACGAATAAAGGCCCTTCAATCTTCCGGATTGGTGGATGATGCGATACTTTCCGATCGGGAAATCCGGACATACGGCGTTCTCGAAGAAATCAAGCCTGATATCATCTGCCTTGGTCATGATCAGAAATCCCTTATGGAAGACCTTTTTTCCAAACTGGAAAACGGAGAGATCGACTGCGCCCCTCCGAAAATAGAGATTCTCCCGCCCTGGCGGCGCCGTCTGTACAGTTCAACGCGGCTGAACCAGCCCCTTGGAGGCGCCGATCGGAAGGCGAAAGGAGAATGGGGTCTTATAATCCTGGCCGTTCTTGCCATGACGGCCTTCGGCTTCAGCTGGGTTTCCGGAAAGCGTATCAGCGCACTTACGACACCCCCGCTCCTCACGTTTTTAAGATTTCTTCTCACCTCAGTCTGTTTCCTACCGTTCTTTTTCTTCAGGAAATCACCCTGTCCGACCGGGAAATCGCTTCTTTTCGGCATGGCGTGGACCTTCGCGGCATCAATAGCAATAACATCTTACAATCTCCTTTTTTTTCTCGGACTCGGATCGGGGCTTGCGGGAAAAGGCGGTTTGATTGTTACAACGCTGAACCCGCTCTTTACGTTCACCATAGCTTCAATCGTATCAAAATCCCGTCCGGGACTATTTTCAATCGCCGCTCTGGTACTCGGGATTGCAGGAGGATTTCTCCTTCTGGAACCGTGGGCTTTTACCGTATCCGAGTTCGCCGATTCCTCGAACTTGCTATTCCTCGCGGCGGCGCTCTGCTGGTCGCTGCTGACTCTAACGGGAAGAAAAGCTCAGTCGTATATGGGATTCGGGCTTTTTAACGCGGGATTATATATTTTTTCTTCTCTGCTGATTCTTCCGTTCGCCCTCAAAGACATCAGCATGACGCTGATCAGGTCCTTCGACTCTTCGTTCTGGTTTGATTTAGGCTTTATCGCCATAATCGTCGGAGCTTTCGGTACGGGTGTATATTTCATCGCATCAACTCGCCTCGGAGCCGCGAAAGGAAGCGCGTTCACATATCTTGTACCCGTTTCGGCCCTGATATTCACGGCCGTTCTTCTGGACGAACGGCCGAAACCGTTTATGCTTCTCGGAGGTCTTCTCGCAATTTCAGCCGTAACGCTCATGAACAAATCGGAAGATAAGCGCCGATAATAAAACCGGTAAAATCCCCGAGCTTTAAACGGATTTTCAAACTTTTCGTTCCGCCCGGTGCAGCGTTCTTAAGGCTTTATCCTTTTTCGTTCCTTTTATAACCGACGATTCTGTTGAACAAGGCCGGTTTCTTTCGAACCGGTTTAACGGGGTTTCCCATGAGCCTTGCCAGAATGGAGAGTTCTTTGGAACGTTCCAAAAGAAGTCTTATGGTTACCATGAGCGGTACGGAGAGCAGCATTCCGGGGATTCCCCAGATATACCCCCAGAAAAGAAGTCCGAAAATCACGGTGACCGTATTCAAGCGCAGCCTGCTTCCCATAACCATCGGATCGATGATGCTCCCGATAAGAAACTGTGATACTCCCAACAAAATTCCCAAGGCAATAATAAGTCCGACTTTGTCGAACTGAATAACCGCCATGAACAGCGGCAGAACGACGGCGACGAGTGAACCGATGGAAGGAATATAATTCAGCAGAAAGGCCATGAAGCCCCAGAACAACGCAAACCGAAGCCCGAAGAACATACAGAGAAGTCCCGTGATGATTCCGGTGACCAAACTGATGATTGTTTTGATGCTCATATACGCCGAAATACTCTCCTGCGTTATATCCCATATCTCGCGGGTGCTTTCGCCGGATGATTCCTCATTATTCCCCGTTACATAATCCACATAGGCACGGTATCGTGTCGCGCCGGAAAGAAGAATGAGGTAATACAGGAGAAAAAGTACGGAGGAAGATCCGAAACTTCCCAAAGCTCCGAGAAGATTCCCGATAAGAGCCCCAATTCCGGCCGGAGAGAGAACCTTGTTGAGTTCTTCGTGAACGTATTCCACGTTGAGGCCGGGGATTGTGTTCCCCACCCACAAAATCGCCGCATTCAATTTTTTTACAAATTGCCGCGCAAGAAAATCTTTCTGCTGAATAAGCTGTTCGACGGTTCCGCTGATCATCCAGAAAACACCCCAGAGGATGGCCAGCGAAAAAACGGCCACCAACAGTGTAATGATGAATTTCGGGATTTTCCCTTTATTCAGAAAATTGACCATGGGAAGATTCAGAATCGTCAGAAGACCCGCCAGCGTTAAAGGAAGAAGGAGTCCCGATAATTCTTTCAGGACAGCGAAAATAACGATGATAAGGAGAATAAGAAGAATATTTCTGATTCCTTTTGTATGATCGGTCATATCAACTCCCGAATACGGATCTTTTCCTACAGGATGCAGAACTGAAAAGCCCGGTTTCATCCGGGCCTTTTTAAGTAAAAAATATTATATCGGGAAAATCGGGCAAATTAAATTGCCGTTCGCTGAGAATCAGCCGAAACGTCCGTGAATGTAATCGGCGGTTTGCTTCATCTTGGGATCGTTAAAGATCTGATGCGTCTCACCGAACTCAATCAGCTCTCCGAGAAGAAAGAATGCGGTTTTGTCGCTGACTCGGGCCGCCTGGTGCATGGCATGTGTAACGATGACAATCGTGTAATCCTTCTTCAATTCTTCCATGAGTTCTTCGATTTTCTGCGTTGCAATGGGATCCAAGGCACTGGTTGGTTCGTCCATAAGGATGACTTCAGGCTCCATCGCGATGGCCCGCGCGATGCAGAGACGCTGCTGCTGACCGCCGGATAACCCCAAAGCCGTCTTCTTCAATCGATCCTTCACTTCATCCCAGAGGGCGGCTTTGATAAGGGAACTCTCAACGATTTCGTGAAGCTTCGCCTTATCGTGCAGTCCCTGCATCTTAGGACCGTAGGCCACATTGTCGAAAATGCTCATCGGGAAGGGATTGGGTTTCTGAAAAACCATCCCGACCCGCGTTCTGAGCTCGGTAACGTCCATGTCGCCCATGATGTCGTCGCCGTCTATGGAGATTTCACCCTCCCATCGGCAAATATCGATAAGATCGTTCATCCTGTTCAGATTCCGGAGAAACGTCGACTTCCCGCAGCCCGAAGGTCCGATACAGGCGACGACTTCACCCGTATTGACTGTCATATTAATTTTTTTTAGAGCCTGAAAGTCTCCATACCAGAGATCCAGATCCTTAATGACGAATTTCGCTTGATTATCGCTCATATGACGCTCCCCATGCGCTGTTCATATTTCCGGGTCATTGTCCGGGTTATGGTATTAATAATGATGACGAAGACCACGAGGATGGTGGCCGTCGCAAAGGCCTGCTGAAACGATGATTCGTCGATCGCCTCTTTGGTTAAGTAATACAAATGGATGGTTAACGTTCGTCCGGAATCCATAATGGATTTGGGCACGTTTTTGGCAATTCCAACGGTTAATAAAACGGGAGCCGATTCTCCGACCACCCGGCCTATGGCCAGAATCACCGCGGTGATTATTCCCGGCATGGCGCTGGGAAG
This sequence comes from Spirochaetia bacterium, assembly GCA_963666985.2. Lineage (GTDB taxonomy): Bacteria > Spirochaetota > Spirochaetia > DSM-2461 > DSM-2461 > UBA2779. The sequence continues at coordinate 1,112,377 of CAXXIA010000001.1, forward strand.
AACAACCTTCCGGATTGTCTGAATTTTTGTTGTTCCCAAAGCCAGAGAACCTTCGCGAAAAGACATGGGAACCGTTTTCAGTGCTTCTTCCGTTGATGTTATGACAACCGGCAGAATCATGATGCTGAGAGTAAAAGCACCCGCGATAATCGACTGTCCGAAGCCGAAGAAACGGCAGAACACCAGCAGTCCGAAAAGACCGAAGATAATGGAAGGAATACCCGCCAGGGTTTCAATGGCCAAGCGAAGCGCTCGGATGAGTTTCGGATTTTTCGCATACTCATTCAGATACACAGCCGTGATAATCCCAATGGGCAAAGCCACGACAAGAGAAACAATAACAACGTAAATGGTTGTTAAAAGCATCGGCCAAACGCCTACGTGCCAATCCGGAGATGTAATGAATTCCCAGGTGAGTCCGGGAATACCTTTAATAACGATAAAGGCGATGATGAATCCCAAAATCGCCAGTATGAAAAAGGTCGCCGTCGCCATCAGCGCATAAAGTGCGCCGTCTTTAGCTTTTCGCGACTTAATATTGCCTCTCATCAGCTTTCCTCCGTCATATGCTTTTTCAAGACCAAAATGACGCTGTTGAGTATGAGAATCATAATAAACAGCACGATACCGACGGAAAAAAGGATATGGTTTTGCCGTCCCTGCGCATATCCCATTTCCAAAGCGATCGTGGCCGTAAGCGTTCTGATTCCGTCCGAGAGTTTGGTAGGGATTTGAGGAGAGTTTCCGGCCACCATGATAACGGCCATCGTTTCACCCACGGCGCGGGAAGTCCCCAGTATGATGCTGGCCATGATGCCCGATTTCGCCGCGGGAAAGACGACTTTCCAGGACGTCTGCATTTTCGTGGCGCCGAGCGCGAGCGAACCCTCTCGATACGCCCTCGGTACGGCCCTTAATGAAGTTTCGGTTATCGAAATAACCGTCGGCAGCATCATAACGGCCAGAATAAAAATAGCCGCCAAAAGTCCGTTCCCCGCCGGTGCTCCCGACATATTCTTTACCAGGGGAACAACCATCATCAGTCCGAAAAATCCGTAAACGACCGAGGGGATTCCCGCGAGAAGGTCCACGCCCGCCCGAACATATTTTCCAAGTCCTTTCGGCACGAACTCGGCCAGATAAACCGCGGTCAGAAGACCCAGCGGAACTCCGATAATAACGGCTCCAAACGTTGAAAGGAGGGTGGCTATCACCATCGTCAGGATTCCGTACTGTTTTTTGTAAACCGGATGCCAATCCTTTGCGAAAAGGAATTCCTTAAAGAATTTTGTGGGTCCCTGAGGAATGGCTATAAAAAAACCGCTTTTTTGTCCCGCAATGGCTCCTTTATAGCTCACTTCATAGACAAATTCCTCGGGATAATCGACTTCCCCGCCGCCCGTTTCGATAATTTTGACTCGATCGGCGACGATATCTTCGTCCAAATCGATCTTAAACGTCAGTGTGACGGCCTCGCCTTTGTTTCTGAATTCGATATCGCATCCGTCACATTGCCGTTCAAGCTCTATGTATTTGGCATTACTCGGTAAATCGGCTATACGAACGGTTTCGCCATTCAGCTTGAATTCATCAATGCCGTAAGGAATCAAGTGTGTTGATTTAGCGGTCCATGTAAAAAATGGAATTGCTCCTTGAGCAAACACGAAGACGATAATGGCAATTAAAGCGAGAACCGACGCAAACGAAACGGCGAGGAAGAAATTTTTGAAAATTTTATCGATGACTTGTTTTCGTCCCATAGCCTATCCATTAAGCCGCCCCCTCAAATAAGGGGGCGGCTCAGTTTCTTCAATCAAAATGATGATTCCCCGTTTTCGGGAAATCTTTACTTAGCGGGAACCCACTTGGTAGCGGCGATTTCCTGACCCTCGGGGCTCATAACCCAATCCAGATAAGCCTGTGTTTGGGGAGCGATTTGGTCGGCACGGTAGATAATGAGAAGAGGACGGGCAATGGGGAAGCTTCCGTTAATAACGTTGGCGACCGTGGGCTCGGCACCTTCCACGGAAAGAGCGGAAACGGAACTGTCCACGTAACCGAGGGAGAGATAGCCGATGGCGTCGACATTGCCGGCGACCGCGGCTTTCACACCGCCGTTGCCATCAAACTCGGAAGCGCCGGCGACCAGCTGATCTTCATATCCGACAAACTCTTCAAAAGCACCGCGGGTACCGGAACCGGGTTCACGGCTGATAACGGCGATGGCGCCGGACTTCTCACCGGATAATTGGCTCCAATCGGTAATTTTTCCGGTAAAGATATCCTTCAGCTGTGCAAGAGTCAGTGCTTTTACGGGATTGGACGGATGAACGACCGGAGCGATACCGTCATAAGCGATGGGAAGCTCGTCAAGGCCGAAACCTTTTTCAGCGGTCTTGAGATTGCGGCTGGCCATACCGAGCTCGCTGGTTCCGGTGTTGGCGGCCTTGATGCCGTCCGAAGATCCGGTGCCGTTGGCATTGATGGTAATCTCGGGGTGAATAGTCTTGTACTTTTCAGCAAGTTTCTCCATCAGGGGATAAACGGTAGTGGAACCGGACACTTCGATGGTGTACGGCTCGGCCCCGGCGCTTTCTTCGCTGCCGCCGTTGGCAACTGCGGGAAGAACGGCGAGAGCGGCCAGAAGAACGAAAATAACTGCTTTCTTCATTTCAGGATTTTCTCCTTTGAATTAGTAAGCCCGCCTGCTGCGGACAATTTCGTTAATTAAGCTCTCAATCTGTTATGGAATTGTATGAGTAGTGTTATTTTTCCGTTAAGCTTAGCGTTTTACTCATTGAAAATCGAAAATCCAGCGCAGAGAGACATCCAAACACTCCGTATTTTGCGGACCGTTCTTCCAATCGTTGGTCAGATCATTGAATTCCAGCGAAACTAAAAATACATGAGAATCTTTTTTGATTTTCCAATCCAGGCCGACATCCGTTCTGAGAAAGCCCTCTCCGCATTCAATCTCGGCATCCGCGCTGATTTTCCATACGGAAGAAGGCGAGTAGGTTACTCCGAGAGCCGCGGACCAAAGCCCCGTCGGCTTGAATCCCACACCCAGTTCAAAAAAGATCAGGGAAGCATTGTATTCACCCTTCAATTCAACCTGCTTCAAATTGAAGAGACCGTCATCTTCCGCTCCCCGTACGGCGAGTGCATTCCAATCGACAGAGGTCTTAATCCTCCACTTCGGGAACCTCCACCCTAAAGAGCATCCTCCTTTATCCTCAAAGACGGAAGGAGCCGAGAATCCCGAATCCAGACGGTATTCATAATCGATGCCGAACAAAAGGCCGCTCAACGAAGCATACTTCATATCCATTGCGGCTCCCCATGGTCCATGAGTTCGTTCCCCATCGGCATTACGAAAATACGCGGTGGCGAAAAACAATCTCGTTCTCAAACGCCATGGACCGGATGAATAGCGCATGGAAGCGGCCGCCGCCGAGCCGGGTCTGAAATGGGGAGAGCCCGATGCAAGAACGGTCGCGGAGAAATCCCACTTTTTCGGTCTATAGGCGAATCGGCTCGCCGCGAAAAAGAAAAGTCCTCCGCTTCTTCCGGCGCAATCGGGATACCAGGCTTCCTCCATTTCGGAGGATTGAAGCAAAGCGGCGGAATGAAGAAGTTCCCAGGTCCACTCTCCGCTCGATACGGGAACCGCCCACAGTAAAACAAACTGTTCTTCCGCTCTTTTCTCCCAGACCATTCCAAGACGTTCTCCGGGAAGATTCGCGCAGATACCGAACCTCGAATCGGAATAAGAGCGCAAATCGGCTCTGTAGCCGGTTTTCTCTCCGATACGGCCCATGGCGGAGGCTTCCGGATTTCTCGCTTCGGCGGCAAGTCCCCTATCCCCCAGGTGCCCCGCGATAAGAAACGGCGAATTGAGACCGCCCATGGCCTCAAGAACGCCGTCGGCTTTTCGCCGGAATGAAACGCCGTAAGAAAAATTTCGTTCCGAATAGATTCCATAACCGCGAATTCCCATGGCACCGTCGAGTCCCGAGGAAGTTTCCAGAGTTCCCGAAAATGCGGGCAATACGCAAATGATTACTCCGAAAAAAACATATGCGGTTTTCATAAACCCTATGACCGTTTTCGAATCGGATTCCCTTCAATTTGTTCTTCGGGAATCCTTCTATTGCGTCCTGGTCCTCGATTATGAGAAAATATTGTTATTCTTATCGGCGGCGGCTCAATGAACGGCCCCCGCTCTTTGCTTTCGGAGGCATTTTATGGTCATTCTCACTCTTAATTGCGGCAGTTCCTCCGCGAAATATCAGGTTTACGACTGGGACAATAAGGATGTTCTGGGCGTCGGTCTTGTTGAACGAATCGGACAGCCCGAATCCAATCTGGAACACAAAACACACGGTAAAGATGATTACGAAGCATCAAAGTCCTGCCCGGATCATCAAGCGGCGGTCGCTTGGATCATGGAAACCCTTGTGGATCCCGAACACGGCTGTCTTGAAGATATGGATTCCATTAAAGCCGTCGGACACCGCATGGTCCACGGGGCGGAAACCTTTACCAAGTCCGTTATCGTCGACGATTCGGTGCTTGCGGATCTGGAAGCCTGCTGCCATTTGGCTCCTCTCCATAATCCGGCGAATCTGACGGGTATCCGGGCGGCGCAAGCCGTTCTTCCGAACATTCCTCATTGCGCGGTTATGGACACGGCTTGGCATCAGACCATGCCCTCCACCAGCTTCATGTATGCCCTCCCTTATCAGTGGTATAAAAAGCACGGAGTCAGGCGTTACGGATTCCACGGAACCAGCTATATTTACACGGCGAAAAGAGCCGCTGTTCTTCTCGGCAAAGATCCGATGAAGACCAACGTTATCATCGCGCATATCGGAAACGGAGCGTCCATGTGCGCCGTGAAAAACGGCCGGGCATACGATACCTCCATGGGAATGACTCCCCTGGAAGGACTGATCATGGGCACCCGTTCCGGAGATATGGATCCGGCGATTGTAACCTACATGATGAAAACAGAGGGAATGAGCCCCGACGGAATGGACACCACACTGAATAAGAAAAGCGGGATTCTGGGTGTAACCGAAAAATACATCGACAGAAGAGATGTTCACAGCGGCGTGAAAAACGGTGACGAACGATGCACCCTGGCTTTGGAAATGGAATGCTACCGTATCCGCAAGTATATCGGCGCTTATTACGCCGCCCTCGGCAGAGTGGATGCCGTTGTTTTCACGGCGGGTGTCGGCGAGATGAATCCGACCTACCGAAAAGAAACATTGAAAGGTTTGGAGAATCTGGGAATCAAACTTGACGAGAAAAAGAATGATATTTCCCATTCCAGAAACGCCGAAACCGTCATTTCAGCCGATGATTCTCCGGTTAAAATCTTTGTTATTCCAACGGATGAAGAACTTGTCATGACCGAGGATGCTTACGCGCTGATGAACGGTACCTACGATGTGCATACATCCTTTGAATATACATTCCAGAAACCCGGCTACAGGAACAAAGCCCGGGATGCGGCTCTCGCCGGCGATATCGCGAAGAATCCCGATCTTAAATCCATTCTTGCGAATCCGGCCTAACTAAGATGAAGAAGCAACGCCGTTTGATACTCCATCTGCCGAATACGATCACATTGATGAATTTGGCGCTAGGATGTCTGGCCGCCACCGAAGCTTGGAACGGTTCCGTGAATCGCGCAGCTTTGTATATTCTTATCTGTGCGGTTCTTGATTTTCTGGACGGTTTCGCGGCCAGAATGCTCGGAGCGTATTCGGAATTGGGGAAACAGCTTGATTCCCTGGCGGATCTTATTTCTTTCGGCGTTGCTCCGGCCGCTATCGCCTCTTCGCTGCTTTCTTCCGCTCTGACGGCTTTCGGATGGTCCGGTCGGCCGTTTGCTGCCGTCTTGTCGACGATTCTGCCTTTGTTCATTCCGGTTTTCTCGGCGATTCGGCTCGGCAGATTCAATATTACCGTACGGAAAAGTTCTCACTTCAGCGGGATGCCGGTTCCGGCCGATGCCATAGCGTTTTCGGCGCTGGCTTTCATTGCGGCGGACAAGATGACGCGAATCGACAGCGTTATCCTGCATCCTCTCTTCATTTCGGCGCTGATTATCCTGAATTCCGTACTTATGGTGGCGCCGATAGCGATGTTTTCGTTCAAACTCAACAGCTACAATCCCGCGAAAAATCGATTGCGCTATCTCTTTGCCGCATCGTCAATCGTGCTTATCGCCATCTTTCGCGGCTACGGACTTCTTGCCGTGTTCTTCCTGTATGTGCTTGCATCGGTTGTGATGAATTTCGTTATCGGCTTATCCGAGGAAGCCGGAGAAAAGTCCCCTTCGCCCGCGAAAGCCGACTAATTTTCATCGTATCGACATCTCTCGGCTTCGAAGAGGCCGGCGGCGGGCGGCCTGATAAACGAATAAAGCGATTTGCGTTTTTATTACGGTGAAAGCAGCACGGCCTCGGCGATGCTTTTTGCTTTATCCCCGCCGCAGAGCGCTTTAATTATCGCCATTGAGAATTCTCCCGCCGTTCCGGCCGCCCGGGCCGTAATTATATTTCCGTCGACAACCACTCGGCTCTTTACGGCTTTCCCCGCGGGAACACGTTCTTCGAATCCGGGATAACAGGTGAAGGATTTTCCATCCAGAAGTCCCAGCGGCCCGAAAATCACGGCCGGTGCGGCGCATATCGCCGCGAGGATTTTCTTTGAGGATGCCGCCGCCAGACAGATTTGATTAACGGTTTTCGAAGCGGCGAGATTCGAGGCTCCGGGCATCCCGCCGGGCAGAACGATGCAGTCGGGCTGGAAATCAACGGATTCCGCGGGAAGATCGGCCTCGAGTGTGATTCCATGAGATCCTTTGATCTTCCTTCCGTTAACACCCGCCGTAATCACTTCGGCGCCGGAACGGCGCAGATAATCAATCGGAGTAACGGCTTCCACTTCTTCAAAACCGTCCGCCAGAAATACGACGATTTTCGGTACGGACATAAAATGACTCCTCGGGCGCCTTTGCGCCTCACCTACGAGTATAGGTACAATAAAGGTTCGATTGAATAAGTGAATCGGGGAGGATTGCTTGATTATTCCGAAAATGCGCGCCGTCGAAGAGAACGGGTTAAAGCTATATCAATGGCGAATCTTCGATGCCTTCGAAGCGGATGTGGTTTTCTCACTTACATGCCGATTGGGAGGCGAAAGCGATTTCCCTTCTTCAAGTTTAAATCTGGGACATACCGTCGGCGACAATCAGAGTTCGTTAATCGGGAACCGCCGCGCGGTCAATCATCTGCTGGGTGCGCGGGAAGAGACTCCCTGGGCCTACTGCAACCAGGTCCATGGGAATCGAATCGTTTCGGTTGATGCGGAGTTTTCTCAAAAAGATGTTCCCTACGAAGAAGCCGACGGACTTATTCTTTCGGATGCCGACATCGTGGCCGCTGTGTTCCTGGCGGACTGCCTTCCCGTCGCCGTCTATGATCCTTATGAAAAAGTCGGAGCTCTCTGCCATGCCGGATGGAAAGGAACACTCTCCGGAATCGCGGCATCGGCGGTGGAAGCTCTTGTAAAGCGGGGCTGCAGAAGAGCGAATCTCCTGGCGGCGGCAGGACCGGGAATCGGAACCTGCTGCTTCAACGTCGGCGAAGATGTCGCCGCGATGTTTCTCAAGAAACACGCCTTGGCTTCCGCCGTGTCGCAGGATACCTCGGGAATATTCAGAATCGATTTGGAACAAGCGAATCTAAATATGCTGAAAACGGCGGGACTGCGGGAAAATCAGCTGGGACGAGGCGGCTTCTGCACCGCCTGCAGGCCGGACGAATTCTTTTCCTACAGAAAAGAAAACGGAAAAACCGGCAGGCATGCGGCTTTGATGATGCTTAAAGGATGAAACGAATCCGCTATTTGGAACCGAAAAGACGGGAGAAGAATCCCTTTTTCTCTTCCTTCAAAGGTTCCATTTTCTTCCCGGCGGGGGGCGGAGATGATTGCCTTCGGGCGTTATTTACGTCTTTGGGCTGATCGTTGCTCTTCCGTGTTTCTTTCTTCTTGCCGATTTTAGGGGCAGGGGCGACTTTTTTTCCGCCTTTTTTCCCGCCTGATTTTCCGGAGGAAGAAGCGGATGATTCGCTGAGCTTGAAATCCTCGCCATATTTTTTGCGGTAATATTCAAGCCGTTCGTCAATACTGCTGTCCGAACTTACCCGCTCGTCGCTGAAAGACCGGCTGTTTTTGCTTCCGGAGACCCGAGCCGCCGTGCTTTTTGCCGCATTCGGATATTTGCCTTCGGCTCCTTTCGGCTTTTCCGGTCCGGAAACATCTTTTCGAGATTTATCGGTGCGCGTTTTGCGGTTTCCGGTTTTTCCTGTTTGGGGGGGCTGCCGCTTCTTCTTACCCTTGGCCCCTTTAACCTCGTCTGCGAATCCGTCAAGATCGCCGCCGGCTATCGAGGAAACGACGGACTGAATATGAGCGGATCTCGGATCCAAAGGTTTCTTGCCGCCCGAGGGACCGTTTCCGCTTTTATGAGCCTGCCCCCCCGGGACGGTGCTTCTTCGCGTGTTGGGATTCCGTTCGTCGCGTCTTGCCTTCCCTTTATCCCGGCCGTCATTGCGCCCTCCGCCGGAAGGATATCTTGAAGAGCCGGACCGGCCGTCCTTGCGGTCACTTCCGAGTTCTCGATAACGGTCCTGAGGAGGGAATCGCATCCCATCGCTTTTATCCGCAATAAGAAGATTTTCATCGGCCCAGCTGACGGGGATTTTCTCGCCGAGCAGCTTCTCGATGGGCCCCAGTCCGTAAACATATTCCTCGCAGGCGAGAGTAACGGTTTTGCCTTCCGCTCCGGCTCTGGCCGTCCTGCCGATTCGATGCACATAGCTTTCCGCTTCCAAAGGAACGTCATAATTAATGACCATCTGCAAATCGTCGATATGCAGTCCTCGGGCGGCAACGTCGGTTGCGACCAGAAATTTATGATCCCCCTTCTTTACCTCATCGACAATCTTCAGCCGTTTCGATTGAGGAAGATCGCCCATGAGGAATTCAACGGCGTATCCGTTAACCTCCATCCGCTTGGCGACTTCCCAAGCACTGTGCCGGGTATTGGTGAAAATGACGGCATTTTCGGGATTGTCCCTGTTTAGGATTCCGAGAAGAAGCTTCATCTTCTCATCTTTCCCGACGTGATAGAGTTCCTGGGTAACGGTATCCACGGTAACCTTTTCCGGTTCGATAATCACTTCACCGGGATCGTTCATGTATTCCCATGCAAGATTTCCCACGCGAGCGTTCATCGTCGCGCTGAAAAGCATGGTATGCCGTTCGTTGTAGGAACGCATGCCTTTAAGAATTTTACGAAGGTCGGGAAGGAATCCCATGTCGAACAGCCTGTCGGCTTCATCGATGACAAGAAATCCGAAATCCTTAAAATTAAGCTTGCGCTGTTTGTTGAAGTCGATCAGCCGGCCCGGAGTACCGATGAGGACATCGATCCCCTGTTCGAGCATCCGCTCCTGTCCGCCGTAGCCGACACCGCCGAAAACCGAACCGATTTTAAAATCGAGGTATTTCCCCAATTTTTTTCCTTCCCGTTCGATCTGCACCGCCAGCTCTCTGGTGGGGACAATAACAAGGGCTTTTTCGTTCTTGTATTTCTCTTCGGCGATTTTCAGCTGATAAATCCCCAAAAGAAAAGCCGCCGTTTTCCCCGTTCCCGTCTGTGATTGGGCGTAAATGTCTCGATGTTCCTTGATTAGAAGTTCGAAACACTGGGCCTGTACGGGCATAGGTGTTTCGAAACCGGCTTCGTCGATCCCTTTTCGAATTCTTTCATCGAATCCGAAGTCTTCGAAAGTCATTATGTGATATCTGTCCTTGGTCTTAGAAACCTTCTGCGGTTCCTGGAATATTTCTGCGCTTTCCGGGCATTCATCCTGCTGGAATCGGACGCGATGCTTAACCGGTTGACTCCGGGATGCCGATATTCAAGATCGGATTCCTGCACCGCGCGGACCGAATATGTCTCTTCAGGCCCGATAGTTCACTCTCTTTTAAGTATATACTTTTGATTAACTATTGTCGATAGATAGGAATAGAGAACTATTGTGATCAAGGATTTCCCCGTGCGCCAAAATAAAGCTTTTTTACTCCTCATGCTCCTCTTTTCCTCCCTCCCCGCTTCCTGGGCTCTCGAATGGTCGGCGGCTCCCGCCGCTTCTTCGCAAACGCTTCAAACGGCACGGGATTCCGAATTCTTCCCGATTCAATCCGATACGGATCTGACCGATCTTCTTGTTGATGATGACGGCTGGTTCTGGCTGAAAACCTCCGTGAAAACCGCAGAGACCGGTATGCTCTTAATCGAAGGTCCCAGACTTAAGTGGGAAGCATGGTGGAATGAAAGGAAAATTGCCGAGTCCGGCGCCGCTCCCCCATCGTGGCGCCCTTCCTCTCCGGTGCCGGTTCTTGCTGCGTTACCGAAGGACTCGCTCCCGAACGGGACTCTTTTTATCAAAACTTATGTTCGTGAAGGATTTGATTCACCGCCCGGGAATGTTTTTATCGGGAGCGAAAAACAACTGAAGAGGATTCAGATGTTCCGAATCGCGGAGAAACTTTTCCTGCCGGGACTGCTCATTCTTCTCGGACTCATTCTTTTTATCAGCCGATTAATCGGATACGCATCAAACCGATCCGTTCGGGATCTTATCCATTCTTTTTTCGGTTTAGGCATGGTCCTTTTTTCACTGGAACCTGTTCTTGCCTTTTTTCCCACTCTTTCTTTATCCATCCCCTGGTTTGTCCTTATGGTTCTGGCAAAAGCTCTAAAACCGTTCCTTATCAGTCTCTGGAGACGCTGCATTTCCAATTCCGGAGGGAAAGGATCGGCCGTAATCGGTATTCTCGATTTGATTATCGCGACTCTTCTGACGGCATGGACAGCCGTTATCATGATCGACAAAACCTTCATTCCCGAACCGCTGCGCTCTTGGACGAATTTCGACGTTCTCTTTCCGTATATCGCTCTCTCAATAGTCCTCGCCGTACTTTCGTGGATGGGGGGGGTGATACGAAAGAAATCGGGGCGCATCGGTGCACTGCTCATACTTCTTGCGGGAATCGCACCTCCGGCCGTGTTCTTTGCACTCGGTTCGGAAATCCCGAATGCGGCGGTCCGATTTATCGAATACGGCCTGCCTCTTTCGCTCATAATCTGTTTTCTTATCGGAGCCGATCGAACAGACAGAAAAAGAGCGGAAACGGACAGCAGCGCACCCGACGCCGTACCAGAATCGGAAAATGAACTTTTTTTCAACAGCGAAGATGACGATGTCGGTGAACTGGAATCTTATGATGAATCGGAGATTGATCTTCCGAAGCTTGAACCGGATGAAAGGTCCGTTCCCCCGGAAGCGGCGCTTCAAGTTTTACAGAAAGATGAAAATCCTCTGATAAAAGGCTTAAGAGCGCATCTTTCTCCCGATTCCATTCCCTGGGATGCTTCGTGGGACTTGGCATCCACAAGGCGCGGGACCAAATATCCGGCAACGGGATTTTATGATGTTTATCCCATGGAAGGCGGACTGGAGGGATTTTCATTCATGGATACCGGAACTTCCGATCTGGATGCGATGATGTACGCCCAAGTCGTTCGCAGCGAACTTCTCAGGAGATATCCCTCTTCACGCTCCCTTTCCGCTCTTGCCAGAACCGTTAATCGAAAAACTCTTGAACTGGCCGCGGCGAGCGGAAAACACATGTCCGGGATGATCGGATCTTTTGATAAAAACGGTATACGCATCCTTCCTCTTTCCCTCCCTCCTCTTTTACTCAAAAAAGCGGCCGAGAATAAAATCATTACACTTCAGCCGGTTATGGGAAAAACGTCCAATGCTCCTTTGGGAGTTAAGGGTTTCGGAGAAAAGGGACTGAGAACCTTAAGGATTTCCATGAAAAAGGACGATGCGTTGGTTCTGTATTCACCGACACTCACGGATGTACGTTCTCCTTCGAACGAACCGTGGGGAATGAAAAGACTTGCCGCCGTTCTCAAATCATCCGATTCCATGAAAGCCGACGGCATGATTGAAGATATCGTGGAATCGGTTAAGGATTTTGCCGGATCCGATACAATCGGGGTTCCGCTCCAGATTTTGATAATCAAACGACGCTGAGGCGAATCATTTAGGAATCAGCACGGTTTAAAGTCTCTTTGAATGGAATTTTAAAAGAATCCCAACTGCTGAATATTGCCGTGACCGAGATGAAAAATGAAAGGTTCGGGGACTCTTAAAGAGGCGGAGGAATCGGCAGCCGCTGGGTTGGCGGTGCAAACCTGAAAAAAATCAGGGCATGAAAAAACGGTCCCGCCGTAACGGCAGACCGCTTTTTTACGCTACGTTCCAGCCTCCCGGAAAAAAATCAAGACACACAAGGCTCTTTTAAAAATGCCGCTTGCCGAATCGTATTCCGATTCCGCAAGCTTACTTCAAAAAGAGCCTCACAGAATTATTTATTCTTATGTCTGTTCTTTCTGAGCTTTTTCTTTCTTTTGTGGGTGGCGATCTTCTTTCTTTTACGCTTGCGTCCGCAGGGCACTGGGAAGTCTCCTCATACAATATCTAATGCTGTTTCGTTGAATACTCCGTAATGGTCGAAGCCTTAGTCGAAAAGCGTCTATGGATTATGACCATGTAGAACACCTTGGTCAAGGGAGGTTCATGTTATTCCATTCTTAGTGAGGAATTCCGATACCGTCTCGGCGATTCCCTGCGGAGCATACGGATCGTCCGACGCATCAAACCACCTGACGTTCGGAAGCGAGGCGAAAAAAGTCATCTGACGTTTTGCGTATCTGCGTGTGTTGCGAATAATGAGTTCTCGAACTTCCTTTACGGAAGGTTCGGACTCACCGTCGGAACAAAACCATTCTCTGTAGCCGATGGCCTTCATCCCCGGATAATCCGATCGGGCTCCATGGGCCCGAAGATCCGCGACCTCTTGGGCCAGCCCCAACTTCAGCATCTGATCCACCCGTTCTTCGATTCGTCGGTTGAGTTCTTCACGATCCCGCTTTAATCCGAGAAGCAAGACCGTGTAATCGTTTCGGGGAACATCGGGTACGGGAAAGTCCGACAGAGGTCTGCCCGTCTGTTCATGGACTTCCAAAGCCCGAAGCAGCCTGTATCGGTCTTGAGCCCCTATTCTTCCGGCGGCGACAGGATCGATCGCCTCCAGGGCGAATCTGATTTCATCATTGCCCGAATCGCGCCATTTTCGTTCGACCGCTTCCCGTACGGCGGGATCGGCCGGCGGAGTGGCGGGCAGCCCCATGAGCCAGCCCTTTAAATAATAAGCGGTTCCACCGGAAATAATCGGAAGCTTTCCCCGTGATAAAACATCCGAAACACACAAATCCGCCAAACGCCTGTATTCGCCGATATTGAACGGCTCGGTGTATTCGAGGATATCTATAAGATGGTGCGGAATTTCGGAAAGAATTGAAGGTTCCGGTTTAGCGGTTCCTATATCCAGGCCTCGATAAACCTGAAGAGCGTCGGCGCTGATAACTTCCGCCGAACCCGCGAATAACGTGTTGAGCAATAAAGTTTTCCCAACGCCGGTCGGTCCGAAGAGAAGAATAACGCGGGGCTTGTCAGTCCTGCTTGATATTGTACTGCACCTCTTCGGTTACGATTTCCTTAATGGCCATCGAAACGATTTTACCGCCGGACGACTCAAGATCCGTCGGACCGGCCATGCTGATCTGCTTCGCACGGTGAATGGCGGCATTGGTGAGTTCGTACATATTCTTATCTGTTGAAACCAATTCTCCCAAGGGGATATTGGATGGAATGTTTGTCATTTGTTCCCTCAATTTCTTCTGAGTGAAAACATTATAGCAAAACGGCCTTGATGAGTCCAGAGATCTGTAATTTCGGACGTTGGGCCTTGTCCGGGCAAAGGCGCTTGCCGCTTTGATGAGTCCAAAAATCCGCACGTTCGGACGTACCGAGCGATAAGGTTCAATAAGCCGCTCGGCCGTCAAATCAGGCCGAACGGGAATAATCGATTTATTACTGTCTTTCTTGTTTCAAGGTGATTCCAAAAATCGGCGATTTTTGAAACAAAGCCCTTCTCAAGCGAGTTCCGAGGGATTTCGGCCATCGGATTCAAGCAATTTCATGAATTTATGAACTTGCCTCATTTCAGAACAGGAATTACGGGGACCCAAGTTTTCGGATTGCCGTAATTTAATCCTCCGGGAAGTTCGGAAGGACTTACGGGCAGCCAAACTTGATTCCGGCCGAAAGGTCCGATTTTTCCACGAACTATAAGTTTGCCGTTCTCCAGCCATATCTCGCTGGCATATATTTTCCCTTCTTCAGGATCGCAGATATTGCCCTTTTTCCATTTGTCTCCCCGATCCTCCATTTCCCAGATGAAATCCATGCCGACGTATGAGGGGTTCCCGACCCATTTGTCCGCAATATCTCCTACCGTTCCCCCCATGTATTCTTTCATCACGCCGTCGTCGAACGTTACGACCAGCCGGCCGTAAAGCTCGCCGCGATACTCATAAATATAAACGAACATTGTTGTTTCGCCGGTATTCTCATCAATGCCTTTCCACAGTCCGGTAACATCATCCGCGGCCATGGCTCCGACGCATACGGTCAAAACAAGGACGGCGGCAATCGCGATTGTACGAATACTCTGCATGCATATCTCCTTGAGAAATTATGAAGATCAGTATAAGACAAGAAAGATCATTCCCGCTACATTCGGAAATCAGCCGCTTTGATTTTTTTCTTTTCGCGAAGAGCGGACCGCTGATAAAAAAACCTTACGAACTAAAAAAACAAGCCGTTCGTTCTGTTGATCTGTTGAAGGCTTCGGGATAAGCCACTGGCCTGATGGGAGGCTCCCGATTTATGCTTACGCTCATGAACTTCAAAGGCAAGAAGGCGCTGGTTACCGGCGGAGGGCGGCGGATCGGGAAAGCCATTTCCCTGGCACTGGCTCACGCCGGCGCGGATGTCGCGATTCAATATTTCACCAGTGAAAAAGATGCCGAAGAAACGGCAAACGCGATCCGAGGCATGGGACGCCGATCCGAAACGACTCAAATGGATCTTTCCGATACTCCGTCCGTTGAGAAATGGTTCGATACTCTCGCGAAACGCTGGGAAGGCTTCGACATTCTCATAAACGGCGCTTCCGAATATTCCGAAGATAACTACGAGAATCTCACGGCGGAAGATCTGAATCGATCCATGGCCGTTCATGTGCTCTCGCCTCTGCGGATGATGAGGACCATGAAGGGGTTCGGCCGCGAGTCCTGTATCGTCAATATCCTTGATACGCGCGTGATCGACCGAGATCCCATCCATGCCTCCTACCATCTTGGGAAGCGCGGTTTATTAACGCTGACAAAAGACATGGCGGCTCAATTGGCCCCCAAAATACGGGTGAACGCCGTGGCCCCCGGACTGATTCTCCCCCCCGAAGGGAAAAAGGAAGACTGGATTGAACGGCTGAAATCAACCAATCTCCTGGAAAGCCGCGGTACCCCGAACGAGGTTGCCGATGCCGTTCTCTATCTGGCCGGAGCATCGTTCATTACCGGTCAGGTAATTTTCGTGGACGGCGGAAGACATTTGAAAGGAAGCCATTATGGAAATTGAAAAAAGAGACCGTATCCGCATCAAGGATTTGCTGATAAGAACGGAAATCGGCGTTTATCCCGAAGAACGCGGAATCAAACAGGATCTCCTGCTGAACTTGACACTGTTCGCCGACCAGCGTTCCGCTGCGGCCGCGGATGATTTTTCTCTGGCGGTAAATTACGAGGCCGTGAATCTCGCCGTTATTTCACTGGCGGAATCATCGTCTTTTTGGCTGATCGAATCCCTGGCGGCCGCCGTCGCGGACTTGCTGCTCTCGTTTCAAGGAGTTACGGCCTGCGAGGTTTCCGTGGACAAACCGGGAGTGCTGCGTTTCGCGCGAAGCGCGGCGGTGGAAATATACCGGGAAAAAGAATGATTTTTCCGTCTCGTTGATGCCGCCGGATTGGTGTCAATCGGCCGGGTGAGGTATCGGCGGGATCGGTGTCGGCGGCATTCCCGCATCGGCGTTATTGATGATCCGTCGGAGTATTCAAGCGGGTTTTCATTACTTCCGTCATGAAGTTCCGAGGTTCACTCCGAGCTCCGAGCCCCAAGCATTCCGCAGGCCGCCTCGATACCCTGCCCTTTGCTTTTACGCGTACGGCATTCCCTTCCCGAAGATCTGATAATCCGGTGAAACCGTTCAACGGACTTCGCATCCGGAGCCTTCCAGGGAGATTCTCTCCGCGGATGATACGGAATCAGATTTACCTTCGCTTCCATTCCGTCCATCCAGGCTATAAGTTTCTCGGCGTGATGTTCTCCATCGTTCACGCCGGGAATAAGGACATACTCGAAATATAAAACATCTTTGTGATGTGACTGAGGAGCCTCAAGCAGGGCCGCTTTCAGATCCGCAAGAGGCCAAATTTTATTGATCGGCATTAACTTATTTCTCAGCACATCGTCGGGCGCGTTCACGCTGACCGAAAGATGAAGGGTTCTGTAGGCATTATCCGGCTTTGTGTTCTCCAGATGCGTCAATCGGCGGATTCCATCGACATGTCCGGAGGTTGAAATGGAAATCCGTCTTTTGGGAATATTCGGACCGCGCGGGTCGGAAAGAATATCCACAGCCTGCAAAACGGCGTCGAAATTGTCGAAGGGCTCCCCCATTCCCATAAACACAATATTCCGGGGAGAGAGGTCCATGCGGAACTTCAAAACGGCCCATTGAGCGATAATCTCATCAACGGTCAGGCTGCGAACCAATCCCATCCTGGCGGTTTCACAGAAGGCACAGGCGCGTTTGCATCCCACCTGGCTCGAAACGCAAAGCGTGCTCCAGTCGGCCATGGGTATATAAACGGACTCAACCCGATATCCGTCGGCAAGCTCCAAAGCTTGCTTAACGGTCCCTTCGTCCTCCAGACGTTCGGCGATTTTCGGCAGACCGACCGCGAAATCGGATAAAATCGATTCGGCCAGTTTCCCGGAAGAGCGAAACTCACGGTTTTCCGCGACATCCGCATTGCCGCGGGAATACAGATGACGAAAAAACGCGTCGGCATGGTAAGGCCCTTTTCCGTAAAGCGTACGAAATCGTTCTCTGAGATGTTCCAAGCTGAATCCGAAGGCCTCGATGGACATCGGAGGCAGGCTACAGTCTCAAGCCGCCTCTTGACAAGAGATTTTCAATGCGGCTTCGGAAACAAAACTCAAGGATATCAGGATGTTCGAACGCTCACGGATCATCAGGACCGATGAAATCCGATACAATCACTCGGCACGGACGTCTTCGGCGGCTCTCATGATGCGCGCACCGGCGGCAAGTCTCTCCTTGACGAATACTTTGATGCAATCATAGTGTAGGTTCATGAATCGAATTCCCATTAAGAAGCTCCTGAGAGAACCGGGAGACGGACGTTCCGTAACGGCCTACGGCTGGATAAGAACCAAAAGAGACGGAAAAAACGTTGTTTTTTTGGAAATCAGCGACGGATCCTCATTTTCAGGAGTTCAGGCGGTTATCGATAAATCTTCCGGAATTATCGATGAAGAAATGAACCGCAGGCTGCTGACCGGCGCCAGCGTTGAAATTCGCGGGAACTTGGTGGAATCTCAAGGAAGCGAACAGGGCGTGGAGATTCAAGCGGAAAAGGTGGATCTGCTCGGCGATGCTCCGGCGGACTATCCGCTCCAAAAAAAGCGCCATTCCTTTGAGTTCCTTCGTGAAATCGCCCATCTTCGTCCCAGAACCAATACGTTCGGAGCCGTCGCTCGGGTTCGCAACGCCTTGGCTTCGGCGGTTCACGGATTTTTTCAGGAACGGGGATTTCTCTGGATTCACACGCCCATCATCACCGGAAGCGATGCGGAAGGCGCCGGAAACATGTTCCAGGTAACAACACTCGATCTTGAGGCGCCGCCGAAAACGGCTGAAGGCGGCGTGGACTACGGCCGTGATTTCTTCGGTAAAAAAGCTCACTTAACCGTCAGCGGACAGCTTCAGGTGGAAAACTATGCCTGCGCCATGAGCAATGTGTATACGTTCGGTCCGACCTTCCGGGCGGAAAACTCGAATACATCCCGGCACTTGTCGGAATTCTGGATGGTTGAACCTGAAATGGCTTTTTGTGATTTGGACTGCGATCGAAAGATTGCGGAAGAATTCATCCGATATCTGCTTCGGTTCGTTTTGGAAAATTGCCGCGAGGATATGGAGTTTTTCGACAAATGGATCGCCAAGGGTCTTATCGCGGATTTGGAGAAAGTTTCGCAGTCGTCCTTTACCCATATCAGCTACACCGATGCCGTCGCCGAACTGGAAAAGGCCTCCGTCGAGTGGGAATACAAGCCTTCCTGGGGATGCGATCTGCAGGCCGAACATGAAAAATACCTTACCGAGACGATTATCGGCGGACCCGTGGCGGTTACCGACTATCCCAAAGACATAAAAGCTTTCTATATGAAGCTCAACGACGATGAAAAAACGGTTCGCGCCATGGATGTATTGGTTCCCAGACTCGGGGAAATCATCGGAGGGAGCCAGAGGGAAGATGATCTTTCAAAACTCGCCCGGCGCATGGCTGAGATGGGAATGGATTCGGAAGAATACTCCTGGTACCTTGATTTACGGAGATATGGAACGGTTCCTCACAGCGGATTCGGACTCGGATTTGAACGGCTGGTGCAATACGTTACCGGGATGCAGAACATCCGCGACGTTATTCCTTTTCCCCGGGCACCGAAAACCATCGCGTTCTAATCGGAACTTGGATTCGACCTTGATTCGGCCTGCCGAAAGCGGAGTTCCATCTTCCCCGCCTTCGGCGTTCGGTCTACAATGTTTCCATGCCCGATAAAAACATCATGATCTTTCCAGGCTCCGGGAGCCGTGAACTTACCGCTTCGATTTGCCGCCTGCTGAACGTTCCGGTACGCTCGGCCGTTACCCGAACCTTTTCCGACGGCAACACGTTCGTCCATGTGGGTGAAAATGTTCGCGGCCGAGATGTTTTTATCATCCAATCGACCATACACAGAACCAACGATATGTTCATGGAACTCCTCTTCTGGGTTGATGCGTTCAAACGCGCCAGCGCGGCGACGGTTACCGCAGTTATTCCTTATTTCAGCTACGGTAAAGGCGACAAAAAAGACGAACCGCGCGTATCCATCCGCGCGCGCGTCTGCGCCGACGCCCTGGAATCGGTCGGATGCGACCGAGTGGTGACCATGGATCTCCATTCTCCGCAGATTCAAGGTTTCTTCCGAATCCCGGTGGACAATTTGGTCGGTTTTCAAGCCCTTTGCGATCAGGTTCGCGCCGACGGCGCGGAAAATCTCACCGTTGTTTCGGCCGATACGGGTTTTGCCGAGCAGGCGCGCCATTTCGCTCATTACCTGGGCGTTCCCGTGGCAATCAGCGTTAAGCAGCGGACGGATCACAGTGAACAAGCCAAGGTTATCGACATTATGGGTGATGTCCGAGGACGGACGGCTCTGATTGTTGATGATTTTGTTATTTCGGGCGGAACACTGGCGGCCGATGCCGAAAATCTCAAAAAGAAAGGCGCCGCCAAAGTGATGGCCGCCGTAACCCACGGTGTGTTCTCAAAAGGTTCCATGACCAAACTCGCCGCTTCCGAAATCGAAACCATCTATGTAACCGACAGCGTTGAGAATCGTCCCGAACCTCTTATCGATAAGGTTCGAATCGTACCCGTGGCATCCTGCTTCGCCGAGGCCATCCGAAGAATTTCCCGCAAAGAATCAATCAGCGAAATGTTTCCCGACTAACCGAACCGAATGCCTGGACGGAAGAAGCGGAACCGGCCTATTCTTGTATAAAAGACGCCGGCTTCACCGGCGCACCACCCCCTTTAAGGAGCATCATCGTGGATTCAACTCTCGTAATAATGGCCGCCGGAATGGGCAGCAGATACGGAGGAATCAAACAGATCGATCCCATGGGTCCGGGCGGCGAAATCCTCCTGGATTACTCGGTACATGACGCGGCCGAAGCAGGCTTCAACAAAGTCGTCTTCATCATCAGAAAAGATATCGAAACCGCCTTTCGGGAATCTGTCGGAACCCGTTTTGAAGGTAAAATCGACGTCGACTATGCCTTTCAGGAACTCGACGCCCTTCCTCCGGGATTCTCCGTTCCCGAAGGCCGCGTCAAGCCCTGGGGAACCGGACAGGCCGTTCTCTCCTGCAAGGGAATCGTTACCAGTCCGTTCGTCGTTATCAACGCGGACGACTTCTACGGAGCCGGAGCCTTCCTCCAGGGAGCCAAGGGACTGGCGTCACTGAATCCCGAGACACTGCGGGGCTTTATCGTCGGCTACCGTCTTTCGAATACCCTCAGTCCTCACGGTTATGTGACACGGGGAGTCTGCACATCGGAAAACGGAAAACTGAAAACCGTTACGGAACGGTTTAAAATCGGCCGCAACGCGGAAGGAACCGTAGAGTATCAGGACGGAGAGAGCAGCCATCCGCTTACCGGAGAGGAACTGGTATCCATGAATTTCTGGGGGTTCACTCCGGTATTGTTCGATGCTCTTGAGGAGCGCTTCGAAGAGTTTCTCAAAGAAAACGGAAAAGAGATGAAAAGCGAATACCTCATTCCTTCCGAAGTCGACGCCCTGATCAATTCCGGACGTATGAGTATTGATGTTCTCAGCACGGATGCTTCGTGGTTCGGAGTCACCTATCCCGAGGATAAACCCGCCGTGAAAGCCGCCCTTGCCGAACTGGTGAAAAAAGGAGTCTACGACACGCCTCTTTGGTAATTCGGAAAAAGACCGTTCGCCGAGAAGCCGTCCGCGCTTCAGGATCTTCTCGGCGGCGGAGGCGATGAAGAACCAAGCTTCTCCGTTACGGGCGTTCAAGCAAGATGCCGAATCGAAAGCGAAACAGCGCGGCTATTATCGCATCAGGCAGGAACCGCATGGAAATTCTGAGCACCGCCGAACGCCGCGGAGGGCGCCATAAGATCCTTTTTCAGCAATCTGCCGAAGCAACCTATCCGTAAAAAGAAGAAATTAAATGACGACTATCGAAGATATAATTAAAAATCTCAATCTTTCCCCGCATGCCGAAGGCGGCTGGTTCCGTCAAACATACGCATCCGGAGGTTCCATCCCCGGGACGGTTCTCCCCGCCCACCGTGCCGCACGTCCCTTCTCAACTTCCATCCTGTTTCTTCTGACCGCCGAAAATTTTTCCGCCTTTCACAGGATTGCTTCGGATGAAATCTGGTACCACCATGAAGGCGATCCGGTGGATATCCATATAATCGATGCTCAAGGATCTCTGGAATGCAGGACGCTCGGTCCGGCGTCTTTGGGCTACTCACCCCAAGCAGCGGTTGAAGCCGGTTCCTGGTTCGCCTCTTCGCTCGCTCCGGAAGGGAAATGGGCCTTAACCGGCTGCGCCGTCGCGCCGGGATTCGATTACAGTGATTTCGAATTAGCCGACAGAGCCGCGCTTACAGCGGAATTTCCTTCTCACGCACGGACCATCGCGGCTTATACGAGAGTCTGACGGCCTCGGGATACGGCGAGAGGTTGGTCTCAGAGGCGAATTTTCCTTAAGAAAGCGGCGAGGATTTCCGCATCGTCATGCCGCGTTACGGTGAAACTCTTCTTCTGTCTCTCGGGAAGAGCGTAGCTTCCTTGATGTTCTGCAATCCGAGGATTTTCTGAGTAATCCGCTCAAGCCCGATGGCGAAGCCTCCATGGGGAGGACAGCCGTACTTGAAGATATCCTCGTAAGCGCCGAGTTCGCCGGGCTTCATGCCGAATTTCGGGAGGGCTTCCATCAGCATGGCATATTCGTTGATTCGCCGGCCGCCCGTGGTGATTTCCAATCCGCGGAAAATAAGATCGAAGCTCATGGTTTTCTGCCCCAACGGATACGTATAGAAAGGTCGTTTGCGTCTCGGGAACTCATTCACGAAAACCATTGGAATACCGTACTCTTTCTCGGCCCAGTCGCAGAGAACTCTTTCGGCTTCCGGATTGATTTCAAGGGCGCGCTGCCCGGTGATGTCCTTGAATATTTTTTTCGCCTCTTCATGAGGAATAATAGGGGCTTTCCCGCAGGAAGAGGGGTCGGGAACCGTAGCGTTCCACGCATCCAGTTCCGCTTGATTCTCGCGGGCCACGGTCTCGAAAAGATAGGCCATGAATCTTCGCTCGATTTCCATCAAGGGCTTTTCGGATTCGATGAATCCCATCTCGATATCCAGGGAGACATATTCGTTGATATGGCGCGGCGTTTCGTGCTTTTCGGCACGGTAAGCGTGGCCGATTTCGAACACCCGTTCCAAACCGCTGGCGACCATGGTCTGCTTGTACAGCTGGGGGGATTGGGCCAAATAGGCCGTTTTTCCGAAATAATCCATGGTAAAAAGATTCGTTCCGCCTTCCGAACCCCCGCCGATAATCTTGCTGGTTTTTATCTGAGTAAAACCCTCGGAACGAAAAAACTCCGCGAACGTCTTTACGATATTCGCCTGCAATTTAAAGATGGAAAGGATTTTGGGATTTCGAAGACTGATCATCCGGTTGTCCAAGATCGTTTCAAGTCCGATCTGATCCGGATCCTGGTTTACGGCCACCGGAAGATCCGGGGCGGCCGGAGCCAGAACTTTAAATTCTTCCATGGCGATTTCGGCGCCGCCGGGAGCCTTATCGTTTGATGTGACCTTGCCGGATGCCGATATTACGGATTCGGCGGTCACCGGAAAGTCATCGCCGGTAACCAGCTGGATCATACCAGAACGGTCCCGCAGGATAATGAACGTTACGCCGCCGAGATCGCGAATCCTGTGGACCCATCCGGAGACCTGAACGGTTTCTCCTGTTTTTTTAAGTGCTTCCGCGGCTAAAGTTCTGTCCATTTCATCATTCCTTCATTACTAAATCGCTTGAGCCGGTCCTGTTTCCCCGGAAACATCCATCCGCCTCGGGCAAGCCGACTCAATCAGCCTTTAAGTTCTTCGTCGAGAATACGGCCCGCAATATCCGGTGAGGCCTTTCCGTCGGTCGCTTTCATGATTTGTCCCATGAGCCATCCGCGCTGTTTCGCCTCACCGTTTCTGACGGCTTCCACCACATCGGGATGTGACGCGAAAACGACACGAATCGCTTCGGTCAGAATTTTCGGATCGGTTATTTGCGACCATCCTTCGTCTTCGACGATTTTCTTGGGATCTTCGTTACGCGCAAAAACTTCATCAAGAACATTTTTCGCGATTTTTCCGCTGATAAGGCCCTCATCGATAAGGCCGATCAGCTCGGCGAGACGCGCGGCGTTCAGCGGACTTTCGGTCAGTGCGATTCCCTGGCGATTGAGAACCTTGCGGATATCCGACGAAAGCCATGCCGCTATGGTTCGAGCCTTAGCCCCCAAGGAGACGGCCTCTTCAAAAAGGGCGGCCGTACCGGCTTCATCATGGATGAACTCGGCTTGCTCCGGCGTAATGTCGTACTCGGCCGTCAAACGCCGTTTTTTGGCCAGCGGCAGTTCGACCATTCTTTGTTCAACTCGTGAAAGAAAGGCCTCATCAGGCTCAAACGGCGGGATATCGGGCTCCGGGAAATACCTATAGTCGTCGGCGGCTTCCTTGCGCCGCATGGTTTCGGTAATATCTCGGTTTTCGTTCCACAATCGGGTTTCCTGCACGAGCTCTCCGCCGGAATCAAGAACTCCGGCCTGCCTTTCGGCCTCGTAATTCATGGCAAGACGAACGAATCTCGGGGAGTTCATATTTTTTATCTCCACTTTCGTTCCAAGACCCTTGCCGCGAAGGTTGATGGATATGTTGGCGTCGCATTTCATCGAACCTTCATCCATATTGCCGTCGCTGACGCCGAGGTATCGTACAAGCCTCTGAAAATCCCTTAAAAACGCTTCCGTTTCTTCCCCCGATTTCAAATCGGGCTCGGTAACGATTTCCAGCAAAGGGTATCCGGCGCGGTTGAAGTCCAAGAGTGTTACGTCGCCGGCATGAATCATCTTTCCGGCGTCCTCTTCAAGATGAACATCGTGAATCCGAATATCGCGGGTACCGGATTCACCGAGGTCGGCTTTCATCAGACCTTCAACGCCTACGGGATTTTCAAACTGTGAAATCTGATAGTTCTTGGGCATGTCCGGATAAAAATAATTTTTTCGGGCGAAACCGGTCCGCATGGAAAGTCTGCACCCCAAGGCTCGGGCCACCAAATAGCCAAGTTCCATGGCCTTTTTATTAACCTGCGGCAGAGTTCCCGGATATCCCAAGCAGACGGGGCACACATTGGTGTTCGGATCGTCTCCGTACCGCGCCCGGCAGGAACAAAACATCTTTGATTCGGTCTTCAGATGAATATGGATTTCCAGTCCGATGAA
Organism: Spirochaetia bacterium; assembly: GCA_963666985.2. Taxonomy (GTDB): domain Bacteria; phylum Spirochaetota; class Spirochaetia; order DSM-2461; family DSM-2461; genus UBA2779. Next base: position 1,136,916 of record CAXXIA010000001.1, read on the forward strand.
GACTTCGTATTTCTCAGTGTTCATGAAAAACTCCGCGGATTCAGGGCACAGGGTGCAAGCTGCGGCATATAGATTTTCGAAAGACTTCGGGCCGCGGCGAACAGTCGTTCTTCCGCGAATGCGGGCGCCATAAGCTGAATCCCCGTGGGCAGTCCCTTCGATAGGCCGGTCGGAACGGAAAGCGCGGGAAGTCCCGCGAGATTGGCCAGACAGGTAAAGACATCGGCAACCCGCTGTCTGTAGTCATCCATGCCGTCGTCGCCATAAAGAAAGGCTTGTGTGGGGAAAACCGGCATAAGAAGCAAATCGGCCGATTGAAACAGATCCGCCAATTGTTTTCGGATAAGCGTTCTGACTTTCTGTGCCCTGCCGTAATACTGATCCTGAAAACCGGATCGGAGCACATAGGTTCCCAGAAGAATGCGCAGCTTCACCTCATCGCCGAATCCCTCGTGCCGTGCCAGCTTCATGAGTTCCACGGGATTTTCCGCATAATCAGGAGCATATCCGTAACGGATGCCGTTGAACCTGGCGAGATTCGCGCTGGCCTCGGCCGTCGCGATGGTGTAATAAGCGGGAACGACAAGATCATAGGAAGGAAGCGCGAATGATTCCACCGTATATCCCGCTTCGGAAAGAGCCTTTGCCGCATCGGCGTAGGCTTCGGCCACCGCGCTGTCAAGAACACCTTCGGGAATGTCGAGCACCTTAATCCTTTTTTCCCCGGAACCCGGCGGATCGGAATCAACGGAACTCTGGTCCCTTTCATCCTTGCCGGCCGACATCACCGTAAAGGCCTTTTGAAGAAGATCGATATCCGCGCTCATCGCTCCGATCACTTCAAGCGACGACGCATAGGCGGTCAGTCCGTATCGGGAAACCGTTCCGTAGGTGGGTTTAAGTCCGTAGATTCCGCAAAAGGATGCCGGCTGGCGCACGGATCCCCCGGTATCGCTTCCGAGGGCCAGAGGAACAAGGCCTGCGGCGACCGCCGCGGCGCTTCCCCCGCTGGAACCTCCAGGAACCCTATCGAAGTCCCAGGGATTCACCGTTTTTCCAAGAGCGGAATGTTCGGTTGAGGAGCCCATGCCGAACTCGTCAAGATTCGTTTTCCCCACCACCGAGGCACCGGCGGCCTGAAGCCGTTCAACGGCGGTTGCCGTGTACGGCGCGATGAGATTTTCCAGAATCTTCGATCCGCAGGTCAGCGGTCTTCCCTTTACGGCGATATTATCCTTAACGGCAACGGGGATACCGTCGAGAGAACCTTTACCGCCGATCGCCGATTCGGAATCCGCGGCATTAAAACTGAGGAAGGAACCGATACGTTCGTCGATTTTCTCAACGCCGTCGGCGTAAATTTTACATAAAGCGGGGTCGGCCAAGACCCCCCTCCAGTCTTCTGCATATACCGGCATGAAAAGCCTCTTCTAGAGTACGTTGGGGATGAGGAAGAACTCGTCTTCCGTCTCTGGGGATGCGTCCAGCAAATCGCCGACATGATCAAATCCGGAGACATCGTCTTCACGGATTCTGTTTTCCCTAACCAATGCATGAGTCGTTGGTTCCAATCCTTCAACATCCGCTCGGGACATCGTCTGGAAAAGTTCCCTCATTTTCTCGGCTTCATCCGCTAAACGGAGTGCCTCGGTTTCATCGAGTTTTAATCGTGCGAGTTCGGCCGTCAGCGACCATTCGTCTTGAGCGCGCGCCATGAAGTTTTATACATGCCGCCGGGAGCGGGTGTCAATAACAGGCGTCCGTCGGATTCAGTCGTCCGGGTATCTTTTATTGATGGAAAGGATGTCCTCGAGGTGTTCCAGAAACAGATCCAGAAGCTGAGGATCGAATCTGCGGCCTCTCTGGTCTTTCATGTATTCAATAACTTTATCGATGCTCCAGGAGTCCCTGTGGGTTCTTCCGTGACTTAAAGAATCGAAGACATCACAAATCCCGACAATGCGCGCGTCAATATGGATTTCTTCGCCTTTCAGTCCGTAAGGATATCCAGCCCCGTCAAAATGTTCATGATGCTGCAGACAGATAAGAGCGGCCTTGCGCAAAAGAGGCCGCATCGAGTTTTTAAGAAGATTATGACCGATTTCGGTATGCATTTTAATAATTTCATATTCTTCTTCACCCAGAGGTCCCGGCTTTAAAAGGATTTCGTCCGGTATTCCGATTTTTCCGACATCATGCAGAACACAGGCCAGCTTCAGATCGTGGATGGCATCCTCATTCATTCCGATTTCGCCGGCCAAGAGTTCACAGCATTCGGCCACACGGTTTACATGCTGCTCCGTATCGTGGGAACGCGTCTCGACAACACCGCCGAGGCGCGCCATTAAATCTTCCTGCGTTCCGATGATTTCCCTTTTGAGTCTGAGATTTTCAAAGGCCAGTGAAACGTTGGCCGCGAAGATATCCAGGATTTGTCTGTCTTGGAACTCTATATGTCCTGTTTCGGAGACATGAAGAAGCAGTCTGAATTTTCGGGCATCCTCGTAAAGGCTGACGGTCCCTTCCTGAATCAAGAGATTCCTCTTGTCGCGCATGAGCATTCTCATCATTTCCAGGGATGAGTCGCCGACAAGATCCTTCGGGCTTGCGTTTTCACATCCTTCAAATTTCCCTTTTCCCCGAATAACCTTAAAATCGGCTCCGTCCTGCAGCGCCACGAAAGAAGAAAGGTCGGCGGCGCCGTTCTCAAAAAGGGTCAGGAATTGATTATAGGCCTCAAGGGAAAAATCGCGCGTCGTATCGGCCCCGAAAAGCGCCGCCGATGCCCGGCTTATTCGGGAAAGACCGATTCGGTGTCTTGTCAGAATCGTCCTTTTGGCCTCAAGATTTGATAAATCGCGATAATTCCTGAGAGACGCGATAACGGTTGTAAAAAGCTTTTGGGCCGTTAAGTCCGATTTTTCTTCGTAATCGTTAATGTCGTACTCGATAATAACCTTCTGAGAAGGCGCTTTTACCGGCTGACCCGTTCGAAGAATAATCCGAACAAGAAAATTGCACTTTTTCTCTCTGATATAGCGAACCAGTTCCAATCCCGACTGTTCCTTCTCGATAACGACATCAAGAAGAATGACCGCTATATCATCTTCCTTATCAATTATTTCAACGGCTTCTTCGCTGCTGTATGCCGAGAAAAACTCCAAGGATCGGTTTTCATAAACAACATCTCGAAGAACGGTTCTTGTGATTGCATGGATTCCGGAATCATCGTCCACTATCAGGATTTTCCAGGATCCGTGCGGAAAGCTGTCTTCCGTTCGTTCGGCGAACACAAGATCGCTCATTGGGCGGGCTCCGGTTCCAGAATCATGGGTTCGATACCGTTATTCATGGTTTCGGGAAGGCACGGCAGGATTCCGGTAAAACAGGTTCTGTTCCGTCCGCCGCCTTTCGCGGCGTAGAGAGCTTTGTCGGAGGTTTCAATTAAAGAACCTATGCCGATCTCTCCTTCCGCTTTGAGCGTCGCGGAACCGATGCTCAAAGTCAGTAATTCGGAAACGGAAGATTTTTCATGCCGGATACCGAGTTTTTCAACGGCCAGAATCAAATCGTTCGCCAGAGTAACCGTAGCGTTGGGGTTGTCTCCGATAAATACCGCGGCGAATTCTTCTCCGCCGTAACGGGCGATAATATCCGTGGATCGCTCAAAAACCTCTCTGAGCGCTTTACCCATTCCCCGAAGAACCTCGTCTCCGCGTACATGGCCGTAATGATCGTTATAGGCCTTAAAGAAATCCACGTCCATCATGAAAAGGGTTATCATTAAATGATTCCGGTTTGCCGTCGTCAGCGCGTGATCGATGGCTTGATCGAATCCGCGGCGATTCAACAGTCCCGTCAAAGAATCGTTCATTGTTAAAAACTCAAGCTTACGGTTCGCGTCGAGCACTTTTTTCCGGGCCTCTTCAAGTTCTTTAACTTGCGTTTTAAGCAGTTGTCCTTCTCTAAGTTTAACGATTACCGCAATAAAAGTTCCAAGAATGATGATATAAATCCCGATGGCGAAGGGCGTTCTCCAAAACGTCGGCTCAACTTTGATGTCCAAAGAAATCTCTTCGCTGAACAAACCGGAATCATTATAGGCCCGAAGAACAAAATCGTAGCGCCCGGGAGGCAATTTCGCGTACATCACCGAATCGTTTTTACCGCTGTCGATCCATTCGTCATGAAAGCCGACGAGCTTATACTGATATCCGACGCGGCTCAAATACCGCTGATCAACGGCTCCGAAACCGATACTGAACATATTCTCCGACGAAGAAAGGGAAAGAGATCCTCGTTCTTCAAGTTCCCGGCCGCCCGCCGCTTTCTTATCGAAAATCTTAAGAGCCTTAAGGTACACGCGAGGCCCCGGACAGATCGGCGGTTCGACAAAATCGTCGTATGACCAAATCTCCCCGTTTGATCCGAGCCGAACCGTTCCGGCATTTCCAATGGATATTGCGCTGATCAGCCCCGAAGGGGTAAGGCCGGAATCGCCGTCCATTGTCGCAAGGTATGTTCCGTCCGTGGAATAAAGGTGAATTTTTCGCCCGTCGACAACCCAAAGATTCCGAGATTCATCTTCAATGATACCCGTAACATTCATGGGTTGTCCGATAGGTTGTTCGACTTCGCAAAATCCTTCGTCGACTCCCTTGTATACGGCCAAACCCGTCGGTCCGCCGAACCACAGGTTATCCGAGGAATCCACAAAAAGAGCCGCGACGCCGCCTTCGGGGATGCCGTCGTTTTCGCATCCGATTGTCGGCCAGATTTTCACCAGAGCGCCTTCTTCGTTGTAAAGACGCAGCCCCTGACGCGAACCGGCCCAGACCGAGCCGTATCGATCGGCGATAAGAATCGACGGCACCGCCGAAGAGAGGGCAAAACCATAGGCTTTATACCCTCTGTTGATACAATTCAATCTGAAAAGCTCGCCGGTACGAAAGGAAATCCAGACGCATCCGTCGGCACTTTCCACCATGGAGAGCACATACTTATCCTGAAGATCCGGCCATCCGCCCATCATCCTGTTCGGCGGTTCAAATCCGTCGACTTCAGGCAGATAAATTGCCGGACCTTTGTCGGTCCCCACCCAGATTCGGCCGGTACTGTCTTCCAGAATGGCCGTGATGCGGTCTCCGGGTATCGAAAAAATATCTCCTGAAAAATGATCGTAATGCCTTGTTTCTCCGAGCCTCGGATCAAATCGCGACAATCCTCCGATATCGCTTCCCGACCAGAGATACCCCAGACTGTCCTCCAAAAGAACTTCGACGGTTCCGCCCGAGAGTCCCGTCACACCCGATCTTCGAACGTACGTTAAATGATTTTTCTTCCTGACATCCACCGACAGAAGTCCGGCATCACCCGTGCCTATCCAGATATGCCCGTCGCTTCCGTTCAGCAATGTCGTTATCTTCGCGCTCGGAAGCTTGTATGAATGCTCCGGATCTATGTCGACCTTGGTGATGATTCCGGATAAGGGATTAATCACGGTAATACCGTCGTAAGCCGATCCCACCCAGATATTGCCCTTCGGACCTAAGATTAAAGACGTTGCGGTTCCCGTGATTCGGTATTCTTCAATTTTTTGGGAATCCATTCGGTATCGATAGACGCCGAATCCCGCCGTCCCGATCCAAACGGAATCGCCGAGTACCGCAAGAGAACTCGCGGCCGGAATATTCAAAACATGGGAGTATTGTTCCTCTTCGGGATTCCAAACCTTTAATCCGTCATTCGCAACCGCCCAAACCCGTCCGTCTTCGCCGATATTCAGGTCGCAGTATCCAATCGATCCTCTCATGGATACATCGACTTCGACTTCTTTGAGACGGTCCGTTCCCTCCGAAACGTAAAGGCCCTCTCGGGTCATGGCAAACACTTGCCCATCGGAATTCGATTCAATGCGGAGAAACTCGGAAACGATATTCCGCTCGTTTATGGAATGGATGGGAACAGGTCTTATCTTTTCGTCTTTTAAATCGTATCGGACGATTCCCGCAACCGTTCCGATCCAAATCTCATCGGATTTATCGACATATTCAAGAGATATAATATCATCCGCGGGAAGAGCCGGAAGAGACGATCTGTTGTAATTCTCAACATTTCGGCCGTTATAAACGATAATTCCGCTGGAGGTTCCTATCCAAAGTCTTCCGTTGTCATCTTCCGTGATACAGGAAACGGAGGGAACCGAGAGGAAAGAAAGATTCCGCGACTCAAAATAGTAATCATCCCCATGGAGTTCCATGGAGATGCTGAAACTGAATATTACAAGAACGGCAATATATTTTACATGAAAGAAAATGAGTTTCATCAGTTAACTTAAAACAATACCTGATAAACACCCATTCAGCCAGTCCCGGCCGAAAAGAAAGTTTCCTTTTCGGCGGCCGTCGATAATCTTCTATTTACTTCCGAGCCAAGTGTGTATCGCTTCGGCGGCATTCCTGCCGTGATTGATGGCCCTCACCACCAGAGAAGCTCCCGTTGCGGCATCTCCGGCGGCGAAGATTCCCTCGACATTGGTCCGATATCCGTTTGTTTTAATATTTCCGCGGGCATCCAGTTCCAAACCGGGAGCCTCAACGGCCCGTCCGTGTTCGACATGAACGAATCCCATGGCAAGGAGTACCAAATCAACTTTAAGCGTAAACTCGCTGCCTTCCACGGGAGTCATCACCGGGCGGGCGCCCTTTTCCGCGGCGATCCATTCGATACGCTTAAAATTTCCCACGGAGACTTTCCCGTTTTTCCCTTCAAAGGAAACGGTATCGATGTTCCAGTCGCGGTTGACTCCTTCTTTATGACTCGAAGAAGTGCGAAGAATCTGCGGCCACTCGGGCCAGACGGGATTCCACGGTTTTTCCCAAACCAGAGGTTTGGGCATGATTTCATATTGGGAAACTTCAAGAGCACCTTGTCTGCGCGCCGTTCCGACGCAGTCCGACCCGGTATCGCCCCCGCCGATAACCAGAACCCTTTTCCCTTTCGCCGAGATATCCCGTTCTTCACAGGGCTCTCCGCCGATCTTTCTATTCGACCGGCCCAAATATTCCAGAGCGAAATGAACTCCGTCCAATTCTCTTCCCGGAACCGTAAGATCACGGGGTTCTCCGGCGCCCATGGTAAAAAGCAGCGCGTCGAACTTATCGCGAAGATAACGGATCGAGATGTCCTCACCGACTGTTACGCCCGTTTCAAAGAGAACTCCCTCTTGAGCCATCTGCTCCAGCCGCCTGTCGATAACGCTCTTATCCAGTTTAAAATCGGGAATGCCGTAGCGCAGAAGGCCTCCGATTTTTCGATTCTTTTCAAAAAGGGTTACGCGGTGGCCGAAACGGCGAAGCTGCTGCGCCGCGGCGAGTCCAGAAGGGCCCGAGCCGATGACGGCGACCGATTTCCCGCTTTCGGTTTTCGGCGGTCTGGGAATAACCCACCCCATCTCCCAAGCTTTCTCGATGATGGCCCTCTCATTCTGCTTGATCGTTACAGGCGCATCGTTTATCGAGAGAGTACAGGAAGTTTCACAAGGCGCCGGGCAGACTCTTCCGGTGAACTCAGGAAAATTATTGGTAATTTCCAAACGTTCGTACGCCTCTTTCCACTGGCCGCGCCAAATGGAATCGTTCCATTCGGGGATAAGATTCATTACCGGACACCCGAGGTTGTGGCAGAACGGCGTTCCGCATTCCATGCAGCGCCCGCCCTGCTCGACAAGCTCCTCGATGCTTTTATCTATGGTGACTTCCTTAAAATCCTTAAGCCGTTCTTCCTTGGGCCTGTAAAGGACTTCGGTCCGCTGGTATTCCAGAAATCCGTTGGTCTTTCCCATCAGACGAAGACCTCCTCGGTAACAGATGCTGTATCCGTGTTCTGTGTTTCCTGATCACGGATTTTCTTTAAAGCCTGCTTGTACTCAATCGGCATAACCTTGACGAATCTGGGGAGGCTTTCCTCCCAGGAATCCAGGATTCGATGTCCCACGAGACTGTCGGTGTAAACGATATGCCGCTCGATAAGCGTTTTGAGAATCCGAATGTCCGCTTTTTCAATAAGAGGTTCGATATCAACCATTTCAAGGTTGCACCGGGTGTCGAAAAGCTGATTCTCATCGTAAACGTAGGCCACCCCGCCGGACATGCCCGCCGCGAAATTCACTCCCGTAGGACCGAGCACTACGGCGGTTCCGCCGGTCATGTACTCGCATCCGTGGTCGCCGACGCCTTCGACAACGGCCGTCGCGCCGGAATTCCGAACGCAGAAACGCTCTCCGGCCATACCGTTGATGAAGGCCTCGCCTCCGGTGGCCCCGAAAAGGTTCACGTTGCCCGTAATGATGTTCCGGAATCCTGAGAAGGTCGAACGTTCGGAAGGAAGAAGAATCAGCCGGCCGCCTGAGAGTCCTTTCCCGAAATAATCATTGGATTCCCCCATCAGACGGAAGGTGATTCCTTTCGTTAAGAAAGCGCCGAAACTTTGACCCGCCGATCCCTCGAAATTCACCGTGATGGTATCGTCCGGCAGTCCCTTCGATCCGTGGGCTTTGGTTACATGATAGCTCAGCGTAGCGCCGACGGTTCGGTTGCAGTTCCGTATTTTTCTCTCCAGAACGACTTTTTTCTTAGCCTCAATGGCGTCTTTGCACTCGTTCACAAGATCAGGATCCAAAGAAAGAGTGAAATCATGGTCCTGCTTTCCCGTACAGTGCAGCGGTTCTCCATCCACGCGATCGGGCGGCATCAGGATTTTGGAAAAATCCAGTCCCTTCGCCTTGTAATGATCCACCGCCGCGTCAACCTCGAGCATGTCCACGCGCCCGATCATTTCATCCATGGTGCGGAAACCCAGCTGGGCCATAATCTCCCGCACTTCCTCGGCGACATAGCGCATGAAGTTTCTCAGGTGCTCGGGCTTTCCGGAGAATCGTTTCCGTAATTCGGGATTCTGAGTGGCAACCCCAACCGGACAGGCGTTCGTATGACAAGCCCTCATCATTACGCATCCCAAGGTCACCAATGTCGTAGAACCGAAACCGTATTCTTCGGCCCCGAGAAGGGCCGCTATCGCCACATCCCTGCCGGTTTTAAGCTGACCGTCCGTTTGAACCCGGATACGGCTTCGAAGCTTATTCTGAACCAGCACCTGCTGTGTTTCGGCCAATCCGATTTCCCACCAGGAACCGGCGTATTTGATGGAACTCAAAGGACTGGCGCCGGTACCGCCGTCGCCGCCCGAAATAAGAACCATATCGGCCTTTCCCTTGGCAACTCCCGCCGCGACGGTTCCCACGCCGACTTCCGATACAAGCTTTACGGAAACACGGGCCTCGGGATTCGCGTTCTTCAGATCGAAAATCAGCTGAGAAAGGTCTTCGATGGAATAGATATCGTGATGCGGCGGCGGACTGATGAGCATAACTCCCGGCGTGGTAAAGCGGACACGGGCGATGTCCTCGTCCACTTTATGCCCGGGAAGCTGACCGCCTTCTCCCGGCTTGGCTCCCTGCGCCATTTTGATCTGCAGTTCGTCGCAATTGGCCAAATAAGCGGCGTTCACGCCGAATCGTCCCGACGCGACCTGTTTGGTATGGCTTCTGCGATCCGATCCGTCGGCATCCGGAATATAGCGCGCCTCGTCTTCTCCGCCTTCACCCGAATTGCTCCGGGCGCCCAGGCCGTTCATGGCGATGGCGATGGTTTCATGGGCTTCTTTGCTGATGGAACCTAACGACATCGCTCCGGTTGTAAAGCGTTTGGTAATGTCCTCAACGCTTTCAACCTCTTCAATGGGAACGGATTTTCCCTTTTTGAAGCGGAAAAGGCCCCTGAGGGTGTTCAGTCCTCTGGCCCTGTCGTTAATAATCCCCGAATATTCCTTAAAGGCCGCATAATCGGCGTTGCGGACCGCTTTATGAATCGCCACGATGGCTTCGGCGCTGAACAGATGCCGATCGGCGTTCTTGCGGGATGAATAGGCTCCGCCGGAGGGGGAAACGGGCGCTGTAGACATCATCTTCGGCCCAGGCCGTGGCATGCCTGTCGCGAGCGTCTTTCTCCAGAGCCTCCAAACCCACGCCGCCGATTCGTGAGGATGTGCCCGTGAAATGGTCTTCCACGAGACGATCCGCAAGCCCCACGGCTTCGAAAATCTGTGCGCCTCTGTAGCTTCGGAGAGTCGAGATTCCCATCTTCGACATCACCTTTAAAAGTCCCTTTTTCACGGCGGTGATGTAATGTTCCATGGCATGCTGAAGACTGAGATCTTCAGGCAGATAGCCGCGGTCCCGAATTTCGGTGAGAGACTCGAAAACCAGATAGGGATTAACGCCGCTGCATCCGTAACCGATGAGTGTGGCGAAATGATGGACTTCCCGAACCTCTCCCGATTCCAGGATTAATCCCACAAGATGACGTTTCCCGGCGCGAATAAGGTGATGATGCACGGAAGAAACGGCCAACAAAGCGGGAATGGCGATATGGTCCTGATCCACGCCTCTGTCGGAAAGAATCACGAGAGAAGCGCCGTTGTCGATCTCGGTTTCTACGGACGCGGCCACTTCCTTTAAGGCCTTTTCCATGCTTCCTTCTTCGCTGTCCGAAGGAAAAAGGAGACTGACCGTTTGTACCGAGAAATCGTCCAGTTCGACTTCCCGGAGATATTTGATGTCGTCGTTCGTCAGCACAGGATGCGCGAGCTTCAATTGACGGCAATGCTCCGGCGTTTCTTTCAGGAGATTTCTCTCCCGTCCTATGAAGCTCATCAGGGACATCACGAGATTTTCCCTGTACGGATCGATAGGAGGATTGGTGACTTGCGCGAAATGCTGCCGGAAATAATCGTAAAGAAGCACGGGCCTTTCGGAGAGAACCGCCAAAGGGCTGTCGTTCCCCATGGAACCGATGGGTTCCTGACCGTTGGTGGCCATGGGAACAACGATTTTCCGGATATCCTCGAAAGAATAGCCGAAGGCTTTCATCGTATGCCGGAGAGAATCAGGATCGTACTTGGCAACCCTGGGACTCTGAAGCAGACCCGCGAGTTCGATTTTCTCCTCGCTCAGCCATCGGCGGTAGGGCTGCCGGCGGCTGATATGGCTTTTGACTTCATTATCGCGAACGATTCTCTTTAAAAGCGTGTCGACGACAAAGATTTTTCCGGGGGCCAGGCGACCTTTTTCCAGAACATTCTCCGGTTCCACGTCGATAACGCCCGTTTCGGAAGCCATGATAACCAGCCCGTCTTTGGTAACGGTGTACCGGCCCGGCCTCAGTCCGTTGCGGTCCAAGGTGGCTCCGATTCGGGTACCGTCCGTGAAGGCCATGGCCGCCGGACCGTCCCAGGGCTCCATGATGGCCGCATGAAACTCATAGAAGGCCCGTTTATCTTCCGACATGTGATATTTCGCACCGAAGGCCTCGGGAATCATCATCATCGTGGTGTGTTCCATCTCCCGCCCGGAATGGATGAGGAGTTCGAACACATTGTCGAAAATCGCCGAATCGCTTCCTTTCGAGTCGACAATGGGAAAGAGCTTCTGCAGATCATCCCCGAACAGTTCGGAAGACAGACTGGTTTCTCGGGCGTGCATATTGTTCATGTTCCGCCGGAGAGTATTGATTTCACCGTTGTGCGCGATGTACCGGAAGGGCTGCGCCAGAGGCCAGGAAGGAAACGTATTCGTGCTGTAGCGCTGATGAACCAAAGCCAAAGCACTGACCACATCCTCATCCTGAAGATCCGGGAAAAAGGTGAGGAACTGAGGAGCCACGAACATGCCTTTGTAGACGATAGTCCTCGAAGAGAGGGAGGTAATGTAGTATTCCTCCATCTCCAAATCGGCCGCTGAGGCGGCATTTTCCAGGCATTTGCGCAGAACATAAAGAGACCGTTCAAGATCGGCCCCGCAAATACCCTTCTTTTTAACGAAGAACTGCCGGATGCGGGGCATGACTCTTCTGGCCAAATCACCCAGACAATCGGGATCTACCGGAACTTCTCTCCAGCCTAAGAAATCCCATCCCTCATCCGCGCAAATCCGTTCGGTCAGAGCCACCGCTTCGGCGAGCTTGCCGCCGTCCATGGGAAGGAACGTCATCCCGACGCCGTACAAACCCTCATCGGGAAGATCGAAATCGGTAACCTTATTTAAAAAAACATGAGGAATCTGGAGCAGCATTCCGGCACCGTCACCGGTTTTTAAATCGCCGCCTACGGCTCCGCGATGCTCCAAATTACAGAGAATTTCAACGCCCTTCTCAATGATGTCGTGCGTGGGATTCCCATTGATTCGTACGATGAAACCTATCCCGCAGGCATCATGTTCGAAGGCGGGGTCGTAGAGGCCGCGGGCCTTCCTCATAAGCTTTCTCCTTACGTATCTTGAAGACGTGATCTGATTATCGTCTTTACGGCAATTGGTTGCCGCAAAGAATAGGTGGAACCCGACATAATTGTCAAGAACCGGAGAATTAGTCTCTTCTTTGCCGTCTAGCAGGCCCTCATCCGCTCAACCGCCGCCGCAATGAAATCACGGAAAAGAGGGCCGGCCTTCAGCGGGCTGGAGGTGAATTCCGGATGGAACTGCACTCCGACGCCCCAGGGATGATCCGGCCACTCGGTGGATTCCACAAGCTGTCCGTCGGGAGAAAACGCCGAAAAAACAAGTCCGCTCTCGGCAAGTTTTTCCCGGAACTTATTGTTCACCTCGTATCGATGCCTATGCCGCTCGCGGACCACGGTCGAACCATACGCGGCATGAATCAGCGTGCCTTCGAGAGCCTTTGATTCATATTGTCCCAAACGCATGGTTCCGCCGTACTGGGTAACGTCAACCTGTTCTTCCAAAAGCGCGATCACATTCGCGGGTCCTCCGGGGGTAAATTCACTGCTGTTGGCATTGGCGATCCCGGTTACGCCGCGCGCCCATTCGATAACCTGAATCTGCATGCCCAGGCAAATGCCGAGGTAGGGAATTTTGTTTTCCCTCGCCCAGCCCGCCGCTTTGATCATTCCGGGAATGCCTCTTTCACCGAATCCGCCCGGTATCAGAACGCCGTGAACCCCCTGCAGCGCCCGCTCGGCCGATTCGGCATCGACAAGCGATTCCGAATCGATTTTCCGAATTTTTATCCGTACGGCATTGGCGACCGCCCCGTGCACCAGCGATTCATCGACGGATTTATAGGAATCTTCAAGCTCGATGTATTTACCGACCATCGCGATTTCGACCGTATCACCGGCGTTTTTCCACGTATCGGCGACGGTTCTCCAGGCATCGAAACGATCTTCCCGGCAATCCAAATTGAGCCGCTCGCAGACAACCCGGTCCAATCCCTGCTCACGATAGACAACCGGAATTTCATAGATGGTGGTATTGACGTCATGGGCGGAGAGGACGCATTCGTAATCGATATTCGTAAACGAAGATATCTTCTTCTTCATATCGTCGTCCATCTCGGTGGCGATCCGGCACAGAAGAACTTCCGGCTGGATTCCGATTTCCCGCAGTGTTTTTACGCTGTGCTGAGTCGGCTTGGTTTTAAATTCCCCGCCGCTGACCATGGGAATCAGCGAGACATGCACGCTTATGGCATGTTTGCGGGTTTTTTCATGAATAATCTGCCTGACGGCTTCAAGGAACGGAATGGATTCGATGTCTCCTATCGTTCCGCCTATTTCGACAATGGTAACGTCGACTCCCTCTTTTTCTCCGAGAGAATAGATTCGGCGTTTGATTTCATCGGTGATATGGGGCACCACCTGAACGCATTTCCCCAGATAATCACCCTTCCGTTCTTTCCGGATGACTTCCTGGTAGATCTGACCGGTTGTTATGGAATTCGCCGCGCTCAGCGGAGAACCCGTGAATCGCGCGTAATTGCCCAAATCCAGATCGGTTTCGGCACCGTCGGCGGTAACAAAGACTTCACCGTGCTGATACGGACTCATGGTTCCGGCATCAACATTCAAATAGGGATCGACTTTGATCATACAGACCGACAATCCACGACTTTCAAGAAGGCTCCCAAGGGAAGAGGCCGCGATGCCCTTGCCGAGACTCGAACATACGCCGCCCGTTACGAAAATGTAATTCCTCATGGGATTTCATTATCTCCGTTTCGCCGGGAGGGGGTCAACGGAACTCGGAAAGAATTCTCCGGGGATTGATCGATGTTCGAATCCGAATCCCCGACGCCGCTGTGTTCCATAACCCGATTTGAATCATTACGGCGGCAGGCTCACTCGGCCCTTTGGCTCAACAAGGTTTCCCGCGACGGCCTCTTCGGAACGCTCTTATTTCAGCCGGGCAATTCTGGAAGGAAGATCTTCGTAAGAAAAAAGCCGTGAGTATTCGATTAATCCGGAGAGTGCTTTGGATTCAAGAGGTATGCCTTCTTCCACCAAAGGCGCGACGGCGTTCAATCCGCCGGCGACGATCATACCAACCCGGCCGTCTCCCACGGGAATATCCAAAAGAGACTGGCTCGGATACCCCAATTCAAGGAATCCTCCCAAACCGCGTTCTTTAATTTTCGCGTCGGTTTCGATAACCCTATCCCGCGCACTTGTGGGGATTTCCCGAAAACTGGCGCCGATCTGACCGTTGCCCGCCGAGGCGGCCTCTCCGGTGCTGGTCATACCGCTGGTTATATAGATTTCCAAGGGATCGAGACTCGTTCCCTCATATTTGATAATGGCGGTGAATCTGTCGGGGGCCCTGTCATGGATTTCCAAAAGACCGCCGAATACACTTGTTACAGGAACGCCCGCATTAATCAGCGCTCCGTTAAAGGCGATGGAACAGACCGTCCCGATTCCGACCATACCTTTCGGAATGGATTTCTCGCCTATCCATTCACCCTCATCAAAAAGCGCGATCATCGTTCCGTGAGCGAGTCCGGCCTTGAAGACCCTGGGAACTAAGGAGGCGACCGCGTCGCAATGAGATTTTCCCACCAAGGACAAATTAATGAGGACCGAACCTTCGGCCGTATCGGGATTGAAATTCATTTGATACGTCATCTCGTCGATCTTCGCCGAAAGGAATCCCACACGGTCGTAGACATGTGCTTTGGCGAGTTCCTGCATCCCTTTTTGAGTGAGATACCGTCCCTTTTTTTCTTTGTAGCCCGTGAATCCCTGACCGTCGAGGGCCTGAAGATGGAACCGGACGGTCCTTTCGCTGATATCCATGCCTCGGGAAACCAGCTGTTCCTGAATTTTATGGCTGGAAAGGGGTGATCCAGATTCTCGAAGTATCTTCATCAAGAGGAGCCGCTTACGCTCCACCCGGTCGCTCATTAAGATAGACTAACCTACCCGGCGAAGATGTGTCAATTTAACGGCATTTCATTGCCGTAATCATACTCAAAGTCAAAATAATGGACGGAAAGGAAAAGCCCCGATATCTTATGAGCATGATCCGCCGCCGAGACCGCCGTGCTACTTCCGTTTTATTTTCAATGCCGCTTGTTCTTTTCGTGTTGATCCTCGGCGGATGCATGGTGAATCAGCATCTTGTACTCAGCGGCGACGGTTCGGGAACCTATAAGGCCGAAGGCGGAACACTGCCCTTCGCCGCTCTCGTCTTCGACGATTTGGCCTTTGCCGGAGGATATGAGAATGCCGACGCTCTCTACCAAACGGCTGTTGCTCAAACGAAAGAAGATCTTTCCCGCCGGTCCGATATTTCCGATTCTCAAGTGGAGATGACTTCTCCTTACGAATGGAAAGCCGTTATCCACTTTAGGGACATCGAATCGCTTCTGGGGGGATCGGACGGCATTCCCATAGCGGAACTCTCGGAAGGAAACGGAACTTCAACGCTGACCTTGAACTTCGACAGAAAAAGAGCCGCGGTACTGGAGACCTTCATTCCGCTCCTGGGCGAACCGGCCCTGACGGCATTCAATCCCGCCATGACTCAAGGTTTCGACGAAGAAAGCTACATCGCCGATGTTTTAAGCTTCACTTTCGGAGAAGAGAATATTCCGGCGGTTAAATCCGCGCGGATCGCAATGGACGTTACCGTTCCCGGTCCCATAACGGCGCTTGAAGGCGGAACAAAAATCGATAATCACACGGTCCGTTTTGAAACGGCCTTCACACGCCTGATCGTTCCCGAGATTCCCATCCATTGGAGCGTTTCCTGGAAAACTCGGTAATGGACCGTATATTTGTATGCCGCAAATAAAACGCATATTTTTCAAAGCGATTTTTCCACATGCCGAATATCGGTCGCATTCCGCCGGCCCGTTTTAAACAACGGCGGCATAACCGGATGAAACCCGACTTCCGATATTCATCCGCCGCCGAACGTTAAAATCAGCGGCAGATGATCGCTGCAGCCCTCTTCTTTATCAGTCATCCACCTTACGGGCCGCCCGTTATGATCCGCGGCGGCACCGGCCGCGGTCCGGCAGGAAAGAAATCGGGGCCCGGCATCATCCAGCATTCCGGCCGTCAGAAGAGCTCTGTCGGGTCTTTCCCAGCCGCCGCGAAACCAATACGTCCCCGGAGGTCCCGATGAGGGTTCCGGATCGAAAAGAATCAATTTTCCGCTTCGAAGACCCGCCTCCGCCGCCGCGGAAGTTCGGTAGAGGACGGCATCCGTACCTTCCGCGTCGGAAAACGACGGCCAGGGGGCCAAAGCCGCGGGGCGGATCTCTCCGTCTCCGTTCGTATTCAAATCGCCCAAGGCAATCACATCGGCCTGCGGGCGGCCTGAAAGACTCCCTCTGATAAGGGAATCAACCACTGAGGCCTCAATGCGGCGAGCCTCCTCTGTCTCTTTCTTTCCATCCCATGGCGACTTCCAATGAAGAGCGATAACTTCAACATCCCCCTGCGGAGTCTCGGCGGTAAAAGCCAAAACAGTCCTTAAAGGCCTCTCCCGCCACGCGCCGCATTCGGCCGCCTTCGTCTTTAAAATCGGATAACGGCTGAGTACACCGCAGCGAATCGCCCCCTCACCCGGCGCCGCCAATCTCCATTCGTACCCGGCCCGCCGCAAAGGCCCCTCGGCGAGATCATCCAAGATTCCCTCATGCTCAATCTCTTGAAGAACCAGAAGATCCGGCCCGCCGGGAACCGCCTCAAGAACCGCGCGGCCCACCCGTTCCAGTCTGCGGAGGTAAAGCCTTTCGTCCCACGCTCCCCGCAGCGGATCGAATTCGGGATATTCATTCCCGTCATGGGTGCCGTCGAAAAGGTTTTGGACATTCCAGCTCATCACCGTCCATTCCGTTTTCCGCTCCGGATTGGCGCAGCTTGTAATCGGCACGGAGATGAGACATAGAGAAACCGCGAATCCCCCGATACAAAGTCTTTTCTTATGATTCTTCAAAGAACACGTCCTCATTTCGCCCTCTCTCTTACCCAAAACGCCCGTATCCCGCCGAGAGCACCCGCCGATAGGGCTTTGCATCCGCCGCTCTTCTCCCGCGGGCCCTGCCCCTGAAAAAAATCGCTCATGCCGCTTTCCGCAATCTTCCACGGCTTATAACCGCCGATTCCGCCCTCTCTCTTGAGGCGGCCTGCTGACGCAAGTCGCCGATTCGGGATACCTTTGCTCCATGGAAAACCTGTGGCTCATCAAGATCGGTGAAATATCCTTGAAAAAAGGAAACCGCGCGTTCTTCGAGCGCCTTCTCAAACAGAACATCAAAGCGAAACTCCGTGAAATCGAATCCGGCGGCACATCCTCCAAAATCAATATTCGTTCCGGCCGCTACTACCTTGAAACCGATACCGAAGACGAAACGATCGAACGAATCCTCAAAACCACTCCCGGCATCGTCTCCTTCAGCCGGGCCCAAAGAACCGAAAAAACAATCGAGGCACTCGCGAAGGCTTCAAAAGCTTTTGCCGCCGATTGCCTGGCCGAAGGCATCGGAAACCGGTTCAAATTTGAAATAAGACGCACCGATAAAAGCCTTCCCATGGACAGCTACGGCTATGCGCGGGAACTCGGCGGCATTCTCTTGGACGAGTTTTCCGAACTGACCGTCGACGTTCATACGCCCGATTTCATCATCAAGGTGGAACTTCGGGAATGGGGCTACGTTTACGGACGGGAACGGCGAGGCCCCGGAGGACTGCCGGTGGGCACTGGCGGCCGCGGGATTCTTCTGCTCTCGGGAGGAATCGACTCACCCGTGGCCGGCTACCTTATGGCCAAACGGGGCATCAGCCTCACGGCCGTCCATTTCCACACCCCGCCCTTTACCTCTGAGGAATCTCTCGACAAGGTGATGCGCCTCGCCGCCCAAATCGCGCCCTGGACCGGCGGACTGACCCTGCTCTCGGTTCCCTTCACCGAATGCCAGCTGAAAGTGAATCAAAGCGTCGATCCTTCGGGAACAACCCTGCACTCGCGCGCCTGCATGATGGGCATCGCCGAGATTCTTGCCTCGAAGTACCGATGCAAGGCGCTGATCACCGGTGAATCGCTGGGGCAGGTCGCCAGTCAAACCATGGAGAGTCTGGCCTTTACCGACTCATCCACGGATCTTTCGGTTTTCCGTCCCCTTATCGGCCTGGATAAAGAGGAAATCATCACCCTTGCGAAGAATATCGGAACCTTTGAAACCGCCATCGAACCCTTCGACGACTGCTGCTCGCTCTTCAGCCCCGAGAAACCCCTCACCCGGCCGGATCTCCTCGAAGAGCAGGTCGTACACGAGAGTATCGAAGGTTTGGATGAACTCATGGAAAAAGCGGCGGATGAGGTTCTCGTAACCCGATTCAATTCGCAAGGAAAACAAAAAGCCGAATAGCCGTCCGAATAATTTTCAGCAGGTGATCTCCGCTTCGCGCTTTTCAGAAGCTTCTTATGCATGAATGCTTCATTACCTGACCCCCCGCTTCGCGGAGTCCAAGCCTCTCAGGTTACCGGCACGAACAGATCCGGCGCTTTGCTTGAAGCCCTTTTCACACGAAAAAACCGCCGAAGGAACGGCGGAAATAGCTAAGAAAATCTGATTCTTCGGTTATTTCCTCGCCGAAGAACATCATCAGGTCCGGCTAAGCGGTCGCCTTACTCTCCGATGCCGCGCTCTTTTTCGGCGACGAATCCCCGGCGGACGAACCGGAAGAAGCGGATGAACCGGATGAGGCCGCGGAAGAAGAATTACCGGAAGAGACGGACGAGGAAGAGGATTTTCTTGAATCGTTCACGTAGAAACCCGATCCCTTGAATATAATCCCGGTTCCCCCGCCGATTAAGCGGCGAAGCTCATTAAGTCCGCAATCGGGACACTTGGTTAAGGGATCATCCGACATGCTCTGGAAAGCCTCAAAACGATGCCCGCAGGAACGGCATTCATAATCATAAGTGGGCATAAAAATCCTTGCCTCCGCAGATCTCGGCATAAGCGCGCTTACGCGAAATGCACTTGATGAACACCGGGAATATACTCATTAAACCGCCTCGGGGCAAGCTCCGAAGCGCAATTGTCGAAAATTGACCGCAAATCCGCGGGCCGTCCCGCCGGAGAAGACCTTGCGCGAATCCCCGCATTAATCCATGCGGACCGGTATGCCGGAAGAGGTCAATTCCTTCTTGATATCGGCGACGGTGAAATCTCCGTAATGCACCATACTGGCAATCAGCGCGGCATCGGCCCGGCCTTCGGTGAGCACCTCGGCAAGATGCCTGGGCAGACCGGCTCCGCCGGAAGCCACAACGGGAATCCCCACGGCTTCGCTCACCAGCCGCGTCGCCGTAATTTCATAGCCGTCACGGGTACCGTCGGCATCAATGGAATTCAGAACAATCTCTCCGGCGCCGCGGGATTCGGCTTCTCTGGCCCATTCGATCATATCCCGTCCGGTTCTAACCCGGCCGCCGTCGATCACCACGCCGTAACCGGAAGGCATGGACGGATCGGCTTCGGCATCCATCCCCAAAACGATGCACTGAGAACCGTAGCGCTCGGCGCCTCCGGTGATGATGGAAGGATTGCGTACGGCGGCCGAATTGACGCTCACTTTCTCGGCGCCGGCCATGATCACCGCGTTCATGTCCTCAACCGAACCGATGCCGCCGCCGACGCAGAAAGGAATGAAAATCTTCTCGGCGACCCGGCGGACCACATCGATCATAATGCCGCGCTTTTCGGCCGAGGCGGTGATGTCGTAAAAAACAAGTTCATCGACACCCTGATTGTAGTATTCCTCGGCCATCTGAACAGGGTCGCCGATATCGACATTGCCTTTGAACTTAATGCCTTTCGTTGTTTTTCCGTCGCGAACATCAAGGCAGACGACGATGCGTTTCTGAAACATATCAGCCTATCCTCCGGATGAAGTTCTCCAGAAGCCGCAAACCCTTGGGGCCGCTTTTTTCAGGGTGGAACTGGGTGGCCCAGACATTCTCCTTATGAACGGCGGCCGCGAATTCCATTCCGTATTCGGCGCGGCCGCAAACCCAGGGAGAATCGCCGCCGCCGGGCAGCTGCGTCGAAAGATAGTAGGAATGTACGAAATAAAAAGAGCTCTCCTGGGGAATCCCCTCGAAAAGCCGTGAATGATCATGGATAACGGTATTCCAGCCGATTTGAGGAACTTTCACGCCCATATCGCCCGGAAAGAGTTTCACTTCGCCCGGAATAATCCCCAAAAGATCCGTATCCCTCTCCTCGGAATGATCCTGAAGAATCTGGCAGCCGAGGCAGATGCCCAAAAGCGGCTTTCCTGATTTGGCGAACGCGATAAGAGCCTCATCCAAACCGTCACGGGTGAGGATACCCATGGCGTGCTTCGCCTCGCCCACGCCCGGAAAGATAACTTGATCCGAAGCGAGAACATCGTCCGGCCGGGAACTGATGCGAAATTCGGCCCCGAGATGCGTAAGAGCGGTTTGAACGCTTCTTAGGTTCCCCGCTTCATAATCAACGACCGTAATCATGTTTCCGCTCCCGGAAGCAAGCCTGATTTTTCAATAAAACCTTTGATAAAACCCAGGGAGAGATCCGGTATGAACAGCCTCACTTCTCCCCATCCTTCTTCAACATTCATCTTTGAAAACAAATCCTTATCCGCCTGATCGGACGACATGGCGAATCTTGCCGAAAGTCCCAGCCGAAGAATCAGGGCCAGAGACCGTGAATTTTTTTCTTCGGCGGCACGTATATACATCGCCATATCGTAATTCCCGCTCTCGGTCCGCCGAAGCGCTAAAGCCGCCGAAGAAATAAGCGGATTTCCATTCCTGTCGGTCAGCGGAAGAGACGGCAGAGCCGTTTTAAATACGCTGGGCTTCAAAATCCAGGCGGCCAAATCGGCGTCCCGGACTTTCTCGTCCCAAAATTCAACTCCGCTCATCCTCATCCCGGAATCCTTGCGGGAGATCATCGCATCGATGCGTCCGCTGGAAACGAAAATTTCTTCTCGGGAAACCAGAGCCAGTTCGAGCCCTTCGGGACCTGTCCAGCGATACCGCTCAGTCGCCGATTTCTTCCACTTTTCTCCGAGGGCCCCGCTCATGACTCCGCGCGGCCAAAGGCCGACGGCCGCCGCATGAACGGCCGAACCTTCCGCTTCAAAGCCGAAAACGGCCAGAGCCGTCCGTTCCAGAACCTTGTCGGCCGAAGCCTCGCTTAATCCGGCCAAGCTCGTCAGCATCGCCGCAAGCTCTTCATTTCCGGGAACGAGAAGACGGGCCGCGAGGTCAACCTCGCCGGGGAGCCAATCGACGATATTCACATCCGGCTGTTCGGGAAGAGTCCGGCAGGATGTAACAAGAGCCAAAACCGTCAGCGTCGCGACGGCGCCGAAGCTCCGCGGCCTGAAGCGGCATTGCGCCGGATGGTGTCGATGATGGCGACACAGAAGAGGCTGATGATGCGGCAAAATCCTTAAAGCGGATGGTGCGCCGACATTCCTCCGGCGATCCCGACAAATCGCCGGATTCCCCGATATCGAAGAAAGAGCGGCTTCCCGCCGGCGATCTCTGTGAGTCCCGCGGGACGCCGGATCTTTGAACAACGCTTGAACGCGGATCGAAAAACGCCCGGCTGCGCGAATATTCATCAGGTTTTCTCTACGGAAATGAGAATCTCGAAATCACCGACGGACACCGCTGCGGCCCCATGATGCTTCGAGAGATCCGTCCACTCAACGGAGGTTGCCAAAGTCTCGCCGGAGAAATACTCAAGGTTGTCCGTAACCGCGAGACGAACCTCTTCGTTCGCGTCCGCTCTGATGAGGATACGGTCGGTTACTTCCAGACCTGTCTCTTTTCTGAGGTTCTGCACTCCTCTGACCAAGTCGCGGACCAAGCCTTCGGCCAGCAGTTCGGGTGTTACTTCAGGATCCAGAGCCACCGTCAAAGTGCCTTCGTTCAGCACCTTAAGACCGGATTTTTCGCTTCTTCGGATTTCAACGGAATCGGCGGTGAGTTCCAAAACGGAACTCTCCGTTCCCTCGAATTCCACGGAAAGGACGGCTCCGTCCATCAAACTCCGGATTTCCCGCGGAGTCAGAGATTCAATTCTGGCGGCCGCCGCCTTCATGTCCTTACCGAGTTTCCTTCCGAGAACCTTGAAATTGGCTTTGGCCGAATATTCCACCAAATCTTCTTCGTTATCACGAAAAAGAACATCCTTAACGTTCAATTCTTCCGCCAAGAGATCGGCCATTTCAACCAGTACGGCTTTCTCATTCTTATCAAGGGTAACGATATGGAGACTTTTCAGCGGCTGACGGATTTTCAGTTCATGCGCATTCCTCAGCGCCCTTCCCAAGCTGACGGTTCGCCGAGTCACCTCCATTTTCCTCTCCAAAGCCTCGTCCCTCGGGAATGCGGAAGCTTGCGGCCAATCGCACAGATGAACCGATTCCGGATCGTTCGGCCCTTTAAGATTTCGATAGATTTCCTCGGAAATGAACGGTGTAAACGGCGCCGAAACCATGGCGACGGCCAAAAGGGCCGCCCTCAGCGTTCCATAGGCTTCATCTTTGTCGGTATCAACCGAACCGTCCTGACCGCTCTTCCAGAACCGGCGGCGCGACCGGCGGATATACCAATTGTTCAGCGCGTCGATGAACGCAAGAAGCGGTTCGATGGCTTTCTGAATATCATAATCTTCCAGAAACGACTCCACGGCGGAAACCATCTTTCCCGTTTCGGAAAGAATCCAGCGATCCAGGGGATTGGCCGGATCGGAGGGAATGCCCTCCGGCTCGAAGCCGTCGATGTTGGCGTAGGTAACGAAGAAACTGTATGCGTTCCACAAGGGAAGCAGAACGCCTTTGAGAACATCGCGAACACCCTCGTCCGAATAGCGGAGACTTTCGGCCTTCACCACGGTTGAATTCATCAAAAAAAGCCGCAGCGCGTCGGCGCCGAACTGATTAATCACCTCTTCCGGATCGGTGTAGTTCCGAAGGCTCTTGGACATTTTCTTGCCGTCTTCGGCCAGCACCAAACCGTTGGTAATAACATGACGGAACGCGGGCGTACCGAAGAGCGCCGCGCCGAGGATGGTCAGCGTATAAAACCAGCCGCGCGTCTGATCCAAACCCTCGGCGATGAAATCCGCCGGGAAATGCTCCTCGAACCATTCTTTATTCTCAAAGGGATAATGAACCTGAGCATAGGGCATGGAGCCGGATTCGAACCAGCAGTCCAGAACTTCCGGGATTTTTTTCATCCTGCCGCCGCAGGAACAGGCCCAGTCCAAATCATCAATGTGATGCTTGTGCAAATCCCCCCCCGCCTTCTTATGGGCGGCGGCGGCCTCTTCGCCGATCTTGGCATAGAGTTCTTCACGGCTTCCCAGGCATTCCCGCTCTTTGCAGGAGTCACACTCCCAAATCGGCAGAGGATTTCCCCAGTAGCGGTTGCGGCTGATGGCCCAGTCGCGGGCGTTTTCCAGCCATTTTCCAAAGCGTCCGTTCTTGAGATGATCAGGAACCCAATGAACCTGATCGTTGGAGGAGAGCATCACCGCTTTAATCTTTTGAATGTCCACGAACCAGGAACCCACCGCTTTGTAAATAAGAGGACTGTCGCACCTCCAGCAGTGGGGATAAGCATGAAGAATCTGATCTCTTTTAACCAGTTTGCCTTCGTCTTTCAGCCGCTTAATGATGTCCTTGTCGCAATCTTTAACAAAGCGTCCCGCATAGTCGGTCACTTCATGGGTATAAAGACCTTCCTGATCGACCGGACAGACCACGGGGACTCCGGAACTCTTCATAACCTCGTAGTCATCCTCACCGAATCCGGGGGCCGTATGGACAATTCCCGTTCCGTCCTCGGTTGAAACATGATCCCCGACGAAGGTTCTGAAAGCGCCTTTTTCCGCCAAATCGGCGAAATAGGGAAAAATCGGTTCATAGGAAAGTCCTTCAAGTTCGCTTCCCTTTTTCTTCCAAACGACCGAATATTCTTCTTCGCTCCTGAAATAGTCTCCCAAACGCGCCTCTGCCAGAATATAGGCCGCACCGTCGGAGGAATCGGCAACCTTCACGTAATCGATTTCAGATCCCAGAGAGAGGCCGAGGTTGCTCACAAGAGTCCAGGGCGTGGTGGTCCAGGCCAGAAACCAGGTATTCTCCTCGGTCAGGCTCTTGAACCGAATGGTGATGGCCGGGTCATGGACGTCTTTATAACCGCCGAGGTTCAGCTCATGGTTGGAAATGGGCGTGGAGCACCGGGGGCAGGTGGGCAGAATGTAATGCCCCTTATAAATCAGTCCCTTGTCCCAGAGAGACTTGAAAACCCACCAAATGGACTCCATGTATTCGCTTTCCATGGTTTTATAGTCATGATCGAAATCCACCCAGCGGCCCGAACGGGTCATGATTTTCCGCCACTCGTCCGTATAGCGAAGCACGATGGAACGGCATGCTTCGTTGAAATTCGCCACGCCGAATTTTTCAATTTCCGTTTTGCCCGAAATACCGAGTTCTTTCTCCATCTCGTATTCCACGGGAAGTCCGTGACAATCCCAGCCGAATCGGCGTTCGACTTTGTTTCCTTTCATCGTGCGGAAGCGCGGAATAATATCTTTTATCGTTCCCGGTACAAAATGACCGAAATGGGGAAGTCCCGTGGCAAACGGAGGACCGTCATAGAAGACGAATTCATCCGCGTCGGAGCGGTTTTCAATCGACTTTTCGAATATGCGGTTCTCTTTCCAGAACGCGAGAATGCCTTCTTCCATCTTGGGGAAATCAACTTTGGGATCTACGGGCTCGTACACTTTGAAGTCACTCCAATTATTTTCAAGGAATCCGAAAGGTTCACGATCGGTTCCGTTTCGTGTGAAAAAAACGAGGATAAGATACCTCGGAGAAGCGGCCCTAAGCAAGGGACGATAACCTCTCGACCCGATATCCGTGATGAGATATCGTTGTCTCCATGAGCATCTTGATGGTGAAAAAAATCCTTCTTAACGGTTCTCCCTGCGGCAAATGCGTTCAGGCGGAAGAAATTCTCCGGAAACGCGGCTTTTGGGAACGCATCGACAGCGTTGTGTACGCCGAGGAAGGGAATCCCGATTCGGACGGAATGAAACTCGCGAAAGAATTCGATATTAAGCTGGCGCCTTTTTTCATCGTCGGCGATGACGATGAAAAAAACGGCCGCAGAGTTTATACCCGTGTGTTCGAATTCATCAAGAAAGAACTTGAAGGCCGAGAGACCCCTCCTTCCCAGAGCGGCGGCTCGCCGAACGGCGGTTTTTCGGCGGACGCCGAGAAATCCGCGGCGAAAAATAAAGCCGTTACAGGCCGCCGCGTTTCGATAGACGCCAGCTCTTCACAAAAAAACGCGGCAGAATCCAAGAGCGGCGCTTCCGTTCCCGCCGAAAAAACCGCGCCCGCTGATTTCGATATAAAAGAGGCGGAGAAACGATACTCAGGTCTCTCGCCCGCGGCCATTCTCGCCGACGCGCAGAAAGCCTTCGGTGCGGATCTGGTTATCGCGTTCAGCGGAGCCGAGGATGTTGTTCTTATCGACATGGCCTCAAAAAACGGCCTGCCGTTTTCCGTCTTCTGCCTGGATACCGGCCGTCTGCACGAGGAGACCTACCGATTCATCGATGAAGTCAGAAACCGTTACTCCATCGATATTGAAATCTTTTTTCCCGATCCGTCTCTGCTCGAACCGTTCGTAACGGAAAAAGGAATGACGAGCTTTTTCGAGGACGGACACGGTGAATGCTGTTCCATCCGCAAAGTGGAGCCTCTCAAACGCGCCCTTGCCGGCAGAAGGGCCTGGGCGACCGGTCTTCGCCGCGATCAAAGTCCGGCCACGCGCGGCGATCTGGTTCATGCCGAATCGGATATGGCCCATCTGAATCCCGAAGACTCTCCGCTTGTCAAAATCAATCCGCTGCTCGACTGGAGTTCCGATAAAGTATGGGACTACATCAGGGCTTTTGACGTTCCGTACAACCGGCTGCACGATGACGGATACCGTTCCATCGGCTGCGCCCCCTGCACGCGCGCGTCGCGGCCGGGAGAACATGAACGCATGGCCCGCTGGTGGTGGGAAAATGAAACAAAAAGGGAATGCGGACTTCACGTGAAATAATCGGCGTGCAAGCCGTGATGAGGCTCGGAAGGCGGTGTTCCTGCGGGAATCCAATTCGCGCAGCCGCCGATTCCGGCCGCCTTCCGATTCTCTACACGCTTTCGGTTAAGGGCCGTGTCGCTTCATACAGCCATTCGCTCTCGTCCTGATTCAGAAGAAACTTCAAGCGCATATAAACTTCATCATGGTAGGCGTCTATCCAGGAAATCTCATCCTCTTCGAGCATCCCGATATCGATCAGAGTCCTGTCGTAAGGAGCCAATGTCAGCGTCTTGAAGCCCAGAAAAGTTCCGAATGCCGTTTTTTCCATTTCTCCGCAGAGAACCAGATTCTCAATCCGTATGCCGTACTCGCCTTCCCGGTACAATCCGGGCTCGTCGGAGACGATCATGCCGGGTACCAAAGCCACATCAATGGGATGAGGACTCAGTTTCTGGGGGCCTTCATGAACATTCAGCCGATACCCGATTCCATGCCCTGTTCCATGACCGTAGTCCAGGCCTCTCCGCCAAAGACCGCCGCGCGCCAGTGCATCGATTTGATACCCTCTGGTTCCTTGAGGAAACCGGGCCGCGGCAACGGTTATATGCGCTTTGAGCACCAGCGTGTAATCCTCTCTCTGCCTCGATGAAGGAATCCCCAGAGAGACCGTTCGCGTAATATCCGTCGTCCCGTCGTCCCATTGACCGCCCGAATCGATCAGAAACAAATCCGATCCGGATTTTAAAACGAACGCGCCCTCTTCTTTCGCTTCATAATGACAGATGGCCCCGTGTGATTGAAACGCGGGGATGTATGAAAAGCTGTCCCCCAAGTATCCCGGCATTTCCGCCCTGCACGATCGCAGTAAATCGGCGGCCTCGATTTCCGTAAGGCTCGCTCCATCGGCAATCTTACGCTTCAGCCGGATCAGGAAACGGACCATGGCCGCTCCGTCCTTCTCCATGGCGCCGGAGATCCGCCGGATTTCCACGGCGTTCTTAACGGCCTTCATGGAAACCACCGGATCCGCCCCCATCCTGAGGACGGCCCCTTTCGGAAGGGATTTCATGAGGGTTCGGGATAAAGACGCGGTATCGGCAAGAATTCTGAGTTCGGAAGGAATACGGGATAATTCTTCGTAAAAACTCTCATACGGCTCAAGGCCGATCCCGTCCTTGAGCAGCGAATCGCGAACTTTATGGGGAATCCGTTCCAAAACGGTAAACCAGGTAAGACGTTCGGGAAGCAGAAGGAGATAACCGACAACAACCGGATTATAAGGAACATCGGCTCCCCTGACATTCAAAAGCCAGGCCGCCGAGTCCAATCCCGTACCGATCCACACATCGGCTCCGGCCGATGTCAGGGCTTTTTTGAGTCTTGAAATCTTCTCTTTTCGGGATTCGCCGCTTATCTCCGCGTCCAACTCGGTAATTTGCGCCTCAGGCAGGCCGGGCCTGTCGTTCCAGAGACCGTCAATGAGATCGGCATCGTCCTTCAAAGCGATACCCGCCCTCTGAAAAAGAGCTTCCCATTCACAGGCGGTCTTTTCCGTTATGCTCCTGCCGTCTATCCCGACAACCGACCCCGCGGGTAAATTCGCCGCCAGATACTCCGGCAAAGTTTTCACGCCTTCGGCGCCTTCACGAAACAACTCGATTCCGCTTCCGGAGAGTTCGTCCGCCGCCTGAATCCAATATCGAAAATCCGTCCAAAGGCCGGCCCGATCGGAAGTGAGCGCGACAGTACCGGCACTGCCGGTGAATCCGCTGATCCACCGCCGTGTCCGCCAGGATTCGGGCGGATATTCACTTCCATGAGGGTCCGCACCCGTGATGACGTATGCGTCGAGGCCGCATTCCTTCATTCGTGTTCTTAATGATTTCAATTTCAAGGTTATTTCCACGGGGTTTCCTCCGCGAAATACGTTATCCCCGGTGTTTTTATCTTTCAAGACCTTCGCGTTTTCACCTGCTTCGAAAGAAAACGACGACTGATGCATCGAAAAACGTCAAGGAAACTTGGAAGTTGCCGAACATAAGTGTGAGAGCTGACGGCGGTTTTTCAACTCACCCCTCCCATGATGACCGTCGGACCCTCGGACGACCGTCCCTCCCCGGACGGTCATTTTTTTTCTCCGCCGAGCGTCCTTTCGGGCAAACCTTCCCCAAAAACCTTCGAACGGGCGAAAACCCGGCGTCTTTCAGGCTTCTTCCTCCCTTAAGGTTCCTCATGGTAAATTATTAGGCGGCTTTTCGTGTATGATTGCCGACGAAACCGCCACTGCATCTAAGGACGAATATGAACTGTAAAAAAATCGGTATAGGTGATATCGGCGTCTATGTGCCCTCCCCGCGCATGGATCTGGACATTTTGATCAATGCCAGAAAAGCCGAAGATGATAAATGGGAACGGATTCTTCAGCGGGCCGTGGAGACAACCGGACAATCTTCCTTCCGTTTCCCGGAAATATGGGAAGACACCTGTTCTCTGGCCGCGAATGCCGCCGCATTACCCCTGGACCGATTAGGACCCGACGGCTGTAAAGATATCAGACTGCTGGCCGTCGGAACGGAAACTTCCGTGGATCATTCCAAACCCGTTGCCTCTTATGTTCAGGGAATGCTTCAAGCTTCCGGATATCCCCTTCAAACGTCGATGACGACATTTGAAATAAAACACGCCTGCGCCGGAGAAACCGCGGCTCTTCTTTCGGCGGCATCATTGATCGGCTGTTCGGCAAACGAGAAAGAAAAAGCTCTGGTAATCGGAAGCGACATCGCCCGCTACGATACTCCGAGCACGGCCGAAATCACTCAAGGCGCCGGAGCCGCCGCACTTATCGTTGAAAAGAATCCGAGACTTCTGGAGATGGATCTGGGGGTTCAGGGCTACTATGCTTCGGATGTCGACGATTTCTTCCGCCCTCTCGGATCGGTTACGGCCAGAGTCAAAGGGCGGTATTCCATGGAATGCTATCAGGCGGCCATGGGAGCCGCTCTTGACGACTATGCGCGGCGGAAAGGAACCGATGTCACCGGTGTTTTCACTGAAACCGACTATTTGGCGCTCCATGTGCCCTTCGCCTCGATGCCCGTTACCGCCGTTACCGGATTTCTCACAGATCAATGCGGATGGGAACCGAAAGCCGTGGACGGCTTTCTGGAAAGAACCGGATTTGTCGATGCCTTGTCGATGAGCCGTACCTTCGGAAATCTTTATACCGGTTCCCTCTATGCTTACATCGCGTCTCTTCTGAATCAGGAGTTTCGGAAACACGGGGAAAATATCATCGGGAAAAAAATTCTTGTGGCTTCCTACGGTTCGGGAAACACCATGATCGTTTACTCATTGACCATTGCTCCCGGAGCCCCCGGTATCGTCGCATCCTGGAATCTGAACAAGCTGATCGGCGATGCCCGGCCCGCGGATTTTTCCGAATACCTCCGATGGCTCGAACGGCCTTCCGATACCGATGCCTGGAACGCCCTCCTTTCAAAAGGCGCACCGCAAAAAGGACGATTTTATCTGAAAGGATTCGAAGAGTCGGGCTTAAGAATCTATGATAAGGCCTAAGGTCCTTTTAGGGCCGCCGCGAGGATAGTCTGTGAAAGACGGATTACGCAGCAGAAAGAACGAACATCTCGATATCTGCCTGAACACATCCCTCGATATAGAAACAGGCGATACGGGACTGAACGCCGTCGGCTTTCACCACCGCTCTCTTCCGGAAACCGAGGCGGGCGGCATCGATCCGACGACCGAATTCTTAGGGTGCGTTCTTAAGATTCCGATTATGATTTCCTGCATGACCGGAGGTTCCGAAAAAGGCCGGCGCATTAATGAAATCCTGGCCGCGGCGGCCGGAGAAGAAAAAATCGCCATCGGAACGGGTTCCATCCGGGTGATGATGGAACATCCGGAAACACTTCCCGATTTTCTGCTGAAGCGTTTGGCTCCCGATTCTCCCGTTCTGGCCAATATCGGCGCGGCCCAGCTTTTGGAGTACGAACCGGAAAAGATCCTGGACGCCGTGGAATCCATCGCCGCAGACGGTCTTTATGTCCACTTAAATGCGGCCCAGGAATTTTTTCAGGCCGAAGGAGAAAAGACATTCATCGGCTGGAAGAGCGGAATCTTCAAACTTTTGGACGCGGCCGCCCGTCGAGACATTCCCATCCTCATCAAGGAAACAGGAGCGGGGATTCCGCCCGTCGAAGGACTTCCCCTTCTGAAATCCGGAGCCGCTTACCTGGACATCGCCGGGACGGGAGGAACGGACTGGATTGCCGTGGAATCCTTCCGCTCGGACGGATGGAGAAAAAAGAGTGCGCAATCCTTTATCGGATGGGGGTATTCCACCGGGGAACTTCTTTTGGCCTACAGGCAGATTTCCCGCGCGGGAGGAGAATCCGGCCGAACGGTTGCGGACCGAATCATCGCCTCCGGGGGCCTGAGAACCCCTCGGGATTTTGCCGTTTCGCTTTCATGCGGCGCCTATTTGGCCGCGGCGGCTCTACCGTTTGCCCGAATGGCGGCCTCAGGAGGTCCGAAGGCCGTAACCGCCTACATCAAATCCATAGCAGAAGGCATCAAAGCTGCCGCGGCGCTGACCGGCGCTTCATCCCTTGATGAATTCCGAAAATCCGAACTGAGGATTCCCTCCGACGCCGCCGATCGGGCGGAAAAACTCGCCGAAGAAGCCCTTGCGGCCGAAGAAGGATCGAGATGAAACCGGGAAACAAAAAATTCAGACACAGTTCGATACGCGAACGCCGCCGCTATTTTCGCGAAGCCGCTCTCGATGATATTCAGGCCGAAGACTTTGCGTTCACCGGCGCCGACGAAGGACTGCTCGATCTCTCCGAAGCCATGGTCGAACAGGCGGTCGGTTATGTCGGCGTTCCCCTCGGCATCGCCGGACCCTTTCTCATCGATAACCGAGACGTCCTGATTCCTCTGGCCACAGAGGAGCCGTCCGTGATTGCCGCCGCCTCTTTCGCGGCTTCCATAACCAGAAAGCACGGCGGACTGATGACCAAAGCCGGCGAGCCTGTTATGACGGCGCAGATTTTTTTGGAAGATACCGGAGAGCGCGGAGCCGACGGCGTTGACGCCGTGCTTTCCTCGCAAGAGAGAATCCGTGAGCACCTGAAACCCGTCCTTGATTCCATGATGCGCCGCGGAGGCGGCTGGAGGGGGCTGGATGCCCGGTGGATCGCTCCCTCGCAGACGCTCTCGGTGAACGTTCGAATCGACGTCAGAGACGCCATGGGCGCCAATCTGCTCAACAGCGCCGCAGAAAAGCTTCGCCCGCTTCTGGAAGAAATCACGGGAGGCCGCGTTCTCATGGCCATCCTCTCCAACCGTTCCTGGGACCGAACGGCCTCCGCCCGGCTGCAGATTCCCCTTTCGGCTTTGGGCCGTCCCGGCTTCAGCGGAGAAGAGACCGCCAGACGCATTGTCCGCGCTTCCAGAATCGCCCGGGAAGACCCCGACAGGGCCGTTACCCACAACAAAGGGATTATGAACGGAATCAGCGCTCTGGCGCTTGCCACGGCCAACGATACCCGGGCCATCGAAGCCGCCGCGCACGCCTACGCGGGACGCTACGGGCCCTACCACGGGCTCACCGAATACTGGATTGAAGAGGGCACTCTTCACGGCAGTCTTGAAATGCCTCTTCCGTTCGCCGTTACAGGCGGCGCGGTCGGGTTCCATCCCGCTTCCCGGTGGTCCCTGAATCTTTTGGGGAATCCGGATGCGCCGATGCTCAGCCGCATCGCTGCGGCTCTCGGGCTGGCTCAGAATCTCGCGGCTCTGCGCGCCCTTGTCTGCGAAGGAATCCAAACCGGGCACATGGCCCTCCATGCCAGAAGACTTTCTTACGACGCGGGCGCCCGAGGCGATGATCTTTCCGAATTCGCCGATGAAATCCGTTCCCGCGAAATTCGAAGCCGAGAGGATGCCTTAACGCATTTTGAATCTTGGAAAGCAAAAAAGGACGGATGAGAATGTCCGCTGATTCGCCTCTCTCCCAGGGGGAAGAAATCATCGGGGAAGCCGTTGCCTCGGCGCACCCCAGTTTGGCCCTGATTAAATATTGGGGGAAACAGGACGTTGCGGAAAACATTCCGGCCACGCCTTCGCTGGCGATCACCCTGGACTCTCTTACCACCGAAACGGCCGTGCTGCTTACATCGACACACGAAGTTCCCGAAGATCGGGTTTTTATCGGCGGGCAGCTTCAGCCTTCCGACAGATTCGCTCCTTTTTTTTCCGCTTTTCGCCGTTTTTTTCCTAATCATGAAAGCCCGTCCTTTTCGGTTACGGCGCGCAGCATGTCGAACTATCCCTCCGCCGCGGGGCTGGCGAGTTCCGCCGCCGGTTTCGCCGCGCTCGCCAAAGCCTGTACCGCCGCCGCCGATCTGAAAACCGGCGACGGCGAGCTGTCGGCCCTCGCCCGTATCGGATCGGCCTCCGCGGCCAGATCCCTCTTCGGCGGTTTCGTCCGGCTTGACGCCGGCGCGAAAAAAGCCGTCCCCGTTAAAGACGCCGATTGGTGGCCCGGCTTAAGAATTATCGTGGTGGAAGTGGCACAGGTTCCCAAAAGCATCTCCACCAGAGAAGCCATGGAATCGGTTCGCACCACATCGCCGTTCTACAGCGCCTGGATTGAGGACTCACCGAATCTGATGGACGGCGCCCTTGCGGCCCTGGAAGAAAGAAACCTTGATGAGCTGGGTCCGCTTATGCGGATGAGCTATCTTCGGATGTTCGGCACGATGTTCTCCGCGAATCCCCCCATTGTCTATTGGAAACCCAACAGTCTCGGCCTTATAGCCGCCTGTAACGAAATGCGGCGCAAGGGTTTAAGCGTCTGGGAAACCATGGACGCCGGACCTCAGGTAAAAATTCTCTGCAGTGAAGAACATCTTGAGGCCGTCGAACATTATCTTGCGGATGCGTTTGCCTCTCTTCCCAGACGTGTCTGCCGTATCGGCGAAGGCGCGGCGGTTATAAAAAGATGACAAACCGCACGATGCTTTGGACCTGCCCGGGCAGCCTCCTTATCGCCGGGGAATACCGTATAACGGAAGAAGGAGGAAGGGGGCTCGCCGTCGCGGCCGGTCCTGTCGGCAGAGCCTTCAGGGAACCCTCGGAAGAACCGTCGGTACGCTCGCTCTGGCCCGGCGGCGGATGGGAAGGGCAAATCATCACTCCGGAAATGTTACGGGGCGCCTCCCTCGCCGCCGCCGCTCTCCGGGAAATGCCGGCGGCCGATTCTTCCGAAATTCGCGCCTCATCCTCACTGAAGGCCCCCGGGCCCGTTTTTACCATTACGGTCGATACAACCGGCTTTTTTCGCGAAGACGGCTCCAAACTCGGCTACGGTTCCAGTGCGGCCGCCTGCATGCTGCTCTGCCGCTCTTTTGCTCCGACCATGGAGACCGAAAAAGCCGCTCACGCGGCAATTCGGGCCCACCGCGCCTGGCAGGGCGGCCGCGGGAGCGGATACGATGTTTTGGCCTCCGCGTTCGGCGGCGCGGGACTGTTCATCGGCGGCAAAAAACCGATATGGGACCATCTGAGTTGGCCCGGAAACCTGAAAGCCTGGATTATCCATGCACCCGAAGCCGTCCGTACTCCCCGTGCCGTTTCCCTTTATAAACAATGGCGGATGGAATGCCCCGACGAATCCGAGAAACTCCTTTCACGCTCCGATGAACTGGTAAACGGTTTAACCCGGATTTTCAAAACCGAATCGGAATCCGCGGACACATCGGTTCCGGAGATTCTTCGCGAGCTTTCCGATATAGGCCGCATCCTTGGAGAAAAAATCGGAGTTCCGGCCGAACCCGTCCTTCCCGAAGGACTCACCGGGATTCTTCAAGATCAAACCCGTAAAAACATCGCCGCCAAATGTCTGGGCGCCGGAAACGAAACAGTCCTTCTCGCCGCTTTGCCCGACAGCCTGACAAAAACCGAGCAGGCGGCCCTCGATTCGGCCATTGATGCGGGCACGGCAACTCCTCTTATCCTCAGAAAGGAAGGAATCCGGAGAGAATCCGGCCTATGACGCTTCACGGTACGGGCAGAGGCAAGCTCATCCTTTTCGGCGAGCATGCGGCTGTTCACGGTCATCCGGCGGTCGGGATTCCTCTCGAATGCAGCCTCCTCATCACTTGGACCGATGAAATCGAACCATCGGATTTGCCCTTTTTATCCGGCGCGGATCAATCCGCCGACGGCACTCACGGTAATAATTCGGACGCTTTAACTCTTCAAGAGCTCCTGAAGGATCTGAAAGCCCTGAATCCCCCTTCTCTCCCCTCGGGAGGAACATGGAGCGTAAGAGGGAATGTACCGAGAGCAGGCGGTTTCGGATCTTCGGCGGCCCTTTGCGTGGCTCTTGCCCGTATCGCGAGAAGAACACACGGCACCGGATATGAAAAGGAAGTCCACCGCCTGGCCAATCTCCTCGAACAACGTTTCCATATAACGCCCTCCGGCATCGACACGGGATTGGCATCCTCCGAGAGCCCCGTAATCTGGAGAAAAATAGAAAACGACGTTCCCGAACGCATTCCCCTTAAGATACCGGAGCTTCATCTTCTCTACGGAGCTCTTCCGCGTTCCGCGTCCACGGCGGGAACGGTCGGCGCTTTGTCGGCCAGGGCGAATGCGGGCGACAAGCACGTTATGGACGTTATGGACGGACTCGGACGAATTACGGAAGAGTTCATCCTCCTATGCGGTCGGGCCCGAAGAGGACGAAACGACTCCGCCCTCGCCCCGATACCCGGATTCGCTCAAGAAGCCGGGATACTTGCGGATAAAGCCCAATCTCTGCTTGCGGAATTGAACCTCTCCACGCCCGCTCTTGATGAAATCCTGCACATATCAAAACATCTTGGCGCCGTCGGAGGGAAACTCAGCGGCGGCGGCTCGGGGGGAGCCTTTTTTCTTTGCGCTCCGAATATACCGACACGCGACCGCTTAGCCGAAGAATTACCGCCTCTTCTTGAGAAGAAAGGCATCACTCTGGCGTATCGGCTTACCCCGCTTGACGCCGGAAATGTTCGCTAAAAGGCCCCAGGGGCCGACTTCGATGAGTCCGGCCTCCGCAAAAAACTCAAGGTGTGAATGTCGAATGGCGAATAGATCGATTAAAAACCGCGGGCTTCCCTGATGGTCTCCCAAGCCTTTTGGATTTCCTGAAATTTTTTATTCGCGAAATCGGTAAATTCCTTGGGAAGTCCCTTTGCCGCGATTTTATCGGGATGATATTCCGACGCCTTTTTTCTATAGGCTTTGCGGATATCCGCTTCATTCGCGTTTTTATCAACTCCCAAGGTCTCGTAAGCGGAGGCCAAAGGAGCGGATGTTTGCGATGCCGATCCGGACGAACCGGAACTCCCGCCGCCGGTATAGGCACCGTAGCGCATCTTAATCGATTCGTATGTGCCTTGAGGAAAGCCGAAAATGGATGCGGCCTCCTTCATCAGACGATCTTCCTCGGGATGAATCGCTCCGTCGGCTCCGGAAACCCGAACCATGATGATCAGCATCATTTCCAGAAGCTGAGGCCGGCGTGAAAATGCTTGGGCGGCCTTTCTCGCGTAGTCTCCCATAGGCACGCCGCCTGCGGCGGCCTGACGGAAAATCTTCATAGCCGTGGAAACGCTGGCCGGATCCGTTATGCGCAGTTCTCCGGTTACGACGGAACGGAAGGCGGCTTCTTCCGCGGCCGAAACCGTTCCATCGGCCGCCGCGAGACGGCCGAGCATGGAAAAGAGGGTTTCCATAAAAACCGGTCCGGCGGACATCCCTTCGGAGCCCCAGCCTGAAAACCAGCCGGAAGAACTCTCATGACTCCTTGAATCGCGAAAAACCCGAACTCCGATTCCCGAACCGATGGAACTGCCGAGGAGTGCGAAAATCATTCCGAGCAGGGGGGAACCGAACAGAAATAAACCGGCAATGAATCCAAGTATGGCGCCGATCAGTGATGCTGGATTGATCAATAAAAACTCCTCGAAGCCGGAATAAACAAAGAAGACCTAAAATCTTCGCATACCTGAGGCAATTTCATAATTCATGAAATTGCTTGGAACCGACGGCTGAAGCCCCTTTAGAATCAGTTATATAAGGCTTTATTTCAAAAATCGCTGATTTTTGAAACCGCCCCACCTGATGAAAAGTACAGAAATACACCGGCGGGGACAAGTTACAAAAACGAAACGGTTCCATCTATAAGAGTCTCGGACTTTTCATTCAGCGCTCCTCGGCCGCGGCCGTCAGTACAATCGACGCTCCGTCGGTCAATATCACCGAATTCTTCTCATAGGGAATCTCTTCATTGCCTATGAGAAGTGTAAATTCTATATCGAAATTTAAGGCTCCCGGGGTTGTCTCCAGATTGATTTCCGCCGTTTCTCCGTCCCTGATCGAACGCCCGCCCAGAACATCGGAACCCCACCGCTCGTCGCTCGATGAACTGATTCTTAATGAAATAATCGTGGCGCCCGTTCTGTTGTTCAGTTTAAATCGTCTCTCGGAGCCCGCGAACTCGGACAAACGCGCCAGATGTTCAGGGCCTACCGTAACCTTCCCCGTCGGCGCCGGAAACACATCGTAAAGGATATAAACCTCTCCGCTTGAATCAATCATTCGAAAAGCCCACGGCGAAGGTCCGATTAGATCCAAACGGACGGACTCTCCGTCAAGAACAATCCTCTCGGGAATAAGATCTTCTCCCCATTGGTCCGTTCCATGAGAAGCCGCTTGAATAATTTCAATGGAACATCCGGTTCGATTAACGATTAGAATCCCTTCCGAAAATCCGGCTCCCGCCGCGAGCAAAAGAAATCCCAAAGCAATCGGAAGGCCGTATCGCGATATCATGCTTCTTCCAATTCCTCGGATTTATCCTGATACTCAAGAATGGCCGCTTTGATTTCGGAGAAAAACAGCGGGAAAATGACGTTGTGAAAATAATAGGCCTGATGTGTAACGCCTCTGTTCATATTGTAGGATCTGTTGATCACGGCCCTTGTTTCGGCCATCCATTTGTCATAGCCGCCGAAATCCGAATCATCTTTTTGGGGGCTTTTTCTTTCCTTAACCGAATCCTGAAGTTTTCCGAGAAGCTCCAGAAGACTGAAAAGCGTATATCTTTCGTTTAAAGCGGCTCTGATTTTTCCGGAATCTCCCGAATCGCTTAAAATCATTTTCTTGTACTTATCAGGAAACATGGTTCTGAACAGCGAATACTTCTTCAGCTCCACACCTTCTTTCCGAAAGAGATCTTCCAATTTATCGATGACAAAATGATTTCCCCGATAATACTTGATGAAATTGACGATATCATCGGCTCCGGTTTCTCCGCGCCGCAAAAGCAGTTTCGTCTGATCCCTGATACTCTCGGGAAGCGCCGGATTAACTTGAATGCTGTATGTCTCGAATTCCGCGTTCTTTTTATCCTTTAAATTCACGACGGCTTTCTGGAACAGCTCCTCAAACGAGATATCACGGTAAACGCTCCCCATGGCTTCGGCTTCTCTTTTCAGCCGCTTATGGTATTCGGCGGTGATTCCCGAACCTTCCAGAATATTAAAAAAATCGGAGGTAAGGCGAAGGCCGCCGATCGGCGCCGAAGATTCCATTCTCTTGGCCTCAATAACGGGCATGCCGATAACGTCCCACTGCTTCGCGCCGTCCGGTCCGAAATTACCGATAAGAACCCGCCCCATGGAAGCACCGATACGAATACGGATTTGAAACAAAGCGTTAAACGAAGCCGAAGCATAACCGTTTCGAAGCTGCCCCAGAATCCCGTAGGCCTCATGTATGGCGTCGATTGTGGGCTCATCCCCGATTTTCCTTAAATAGTTCTCATTGGCCTGATTGAAAAGGCTGCTGATTCTCTGAAGCTCAACGCATGTAAAAAAAAGCTCTCGGGCCACTTTCTTCGCGGCTTCATCTTCATCCAAATTTTTTATTTGCGGATCGATCGGACCGCCGTAGTGAAACATCAGGCTGTCGCCTTCAATCTTGTTCAGATACGCGCCGTGCTTCCTTAAAACCCAGTTGAACGCCGAATACAATCCGTTCAAGACGATTTGATTTTCCGGCGGGCTTAAAAACTGCGAGAGGAAGGTGTACCGGGCGATATCGAGAAAGGCAATCCCGATAAGCGTTTCATTGGATTTGGAATGAATCCCGCCGGCTTCAACAATGGCTTCGACAAGCTGTCTGGGTAAATAGAATTCCTCTATCTTCCTACGGAGAGTAAGTTCCTCGCTTAAGGTGCCTTGGCTTTCCGGACCGAGATAAGCATTCATTTATTACTTATAATATCGATTGTATTGCTTCTTGTCACATCATTTACATAAAGGTCTTTTAAGAAGGATAATCACAGCATGATTCTGAATGAAAACGTCGATCGAAAAATCATTCCCATCGCGGGAGGCAAAGGAGGCGTCGGGAAAAGCATTCTGGCGGCGAATATTGCTCTCAGCATGGCGCTCTATGGCAAGAAAACCGTTCTTGTCGATCTTGATCTCGGCGGTTCCAACCTTCATACACTGCTCGGAATGAAAAACATTCATCCCGGAGTGGGTAATTTTCTATCGGGGAAAAAATGTTCCCTTCAGGATTTGGCGGTTCCCACGGAATGGGAAAACCTCTTCTTCATACCCGGCGATGTTCTGGTCTGCGGAATCGGAGAACTCACCAAATCGATAAAAGCTCGTGTGGTGAAGGGACTGCTGGAAATTGACGCCGACTACATTATTATCGACCTCGGCGGCGGGACGAATTTTACGGTTATCGACTTTTTTCTTATATCGAATTCGGGTTTCATCGTTACCACTCCTCAGAGTACGGCGATTATGAACGCATATTCTTTTTTGAAGAATTATGTTTTTCGTTTTCTTCAGCGGGCCTTTTTCCAGGATAAAACCATCACGGCCTATCTTAAAAATATCCTGAAGGAACAGCAGCCGGGCGGATCATCCTCCGTTCCAAGCATTATCGGCGGTATCTACGAAATAAGCTCGGAAGCGGGAGAAAAAGCCGAGGCTTTTCTTGAGGTTCTGCAGCCCAAACTCATACTGAACAAACTCAATGAAATGGAAGACGTTCTCATCGCGCAAGGACTGCGCGATCTGTGCGCAAAGAACCTCTCTCTCGATCTCGAGTGTCTCGGGACCATCATGAACGACACGTCCGTCGACGAGTCCATCGATGTGCAAAGGCCGTTCATTCTCGATCATTCCGAAGAAGTCGTGACTCAGGAGATTCATAGGATTTCCCAGAAAATCATCCAAAGCGGACAATTTCCCAGGATGCCTCTGGAACTCGATTATTATGCCGACACATTTGAACTGGCTCTGATGGAAACGGAAAACGATATGGCGGCAAACCGTAAAAACACCGAAAGCGCGGAGAAAGAACGATACGATATCGACAAACTTCTGGAACTGGTCCGTATTCAGCAAAGTAAAATCATGGAACTCCAGAGTACCGTGAAAATACTATCGATGAATCACTGAAACCTTTATGAAATACCCGATGCCGCAGGGGCTTATCGAGTCCGTTTCAACAATTCACCGATAAAAGGACGTTCTTTCCGCCCATCGCCCTTAACCCAGGCCGAAAGGAACCATCAGTTTCGCAAGAGGTGCATCAATAACGTCACAGGCTTTCTTGGCATCAGTTCTCGGAACGCTTAAGGTCTTCCAGAATGACTGTTCAAAAAAGCCGAGAATCGTTCTCTGAGTCGATTCTTCTTTGTAGACGATATAGGAGGTGTTCAGTCCCGTTTCATTGGAGATTGTAAAGGATGTGTAGGTTTCAACCGGTTCCTTCGCAATCATGATTTTTTCCTGACGCTTCGTCGTATAGATATCCAGCTCTTTGATACGATAGGGAATACGGTGAGCGTCGTCCCGGTAGGCCGGCTCCACATGCTTCGCGCTGTAATTCAGGGGTTCAAAGAGGACGAAGAGCTTTTTTCCGTCGGCCTGAAACATAATCCCCTCTTCCATCATGTAGATGTCTTTCACATTTCCGTAAGAAATAACTTCATATCGCGCGTACCTGGAAGAATCATTCAGTAATTCCGTGATAATGAATCCCCCTTCGCGGGGCAACTCATTACTGCTATAAGCTTCGAAGAGATCCATGATCTTGGCCATATTCGCTCCTTCTAGCCTGAGTATAGAAAGGGTGTATAAGGTTGTCAATTTTCATTTATCGGCCCTAAGATGCAACCATGGAAGTTCGCCGCGCCCTGGCCCTCTTTAAAATAGAGGGCCGTATACCCATTGATGAACTGAACGCCGCTTTCAGGTCTCTGGTAAAAAAATATCATCCGGATAAAGTTCGCGACTATCCGGAATGGGCTCATGAACGAATGGCCGAGATAAACGACGCATATGAGACTCTGGCCTCATGGATTGCAAAGTCCCGGGAACAAACGCCGGAGCAAAATGACGTTTATAACGAAACCGAGACGGAAGAGCCTGCGGATTTCAAAAAAAGCGAAGACATTCCGGAAATGGAGGGCCGGCTCGGGAAGGAATTCGAGAACGCCTATGCAATTTTTCTCGACGGTCTCGGACTCTACTACCAGTACGGCCTTGAAAATCCCTCTTATCGCACCGAAGGGGTTCGACGCTTCCGGTATCGGGAGTCTCTCAGAACCGCGAAAAGGGGACGGGATATACTGGAAGACTGCGCATCGGAAACCCGCCATCCGGTTATCCGCGCCGTCGCTAGATTTTCCCGCCTTTCGATAGCTGATATGGATCTCGGCTTTCTCGTATTTTCGGAAACGCAAAAGAGCGCAAAGAAAATGGACGAGCGCTTCAAGGCGGCGAAAAAAATGTTCGACGAAGCCGTAAAGGTCTACCTTTTTCCGGAACTTGTACCGAATCACCTCCATGCGAAGGTCCGTGCCGGTTTGTATTCCTGCTACACCGAATTCGTAATCTACCTGACGATGTTCCCGAAAGGAGAACGCCGAAAAGCGGCGATACTTGCCGCCGCCCGATATGATGCGTTCATGGATTTGATTGAATTAAGAAATGCCGGCCGGCTGGATTTTTAAGAAAGGGGCTGTCTCATAAGAGGCGGCCCTTTTTCATGTCTGGAAGAATTCCCTTCTGAATTCAAGGGTGGTAGAATTCTTCATGGACACTAAAAAGAAGGCTACATTCAAAGATTACGAAATCAGCCAACAGATGCTCCTGCCTCCAAGTCTCGATGAACTGCTTCCCGCAAACCATATATCCCGCACAATCAACAACTTCATCGACACGATGGATACCAGTGAGCTCTTCAACGCCTATCCGGGAGGCGGTGCCAGCAGCTACCACCCGGTGATGATGCTGAAGGTTCTGGTGTTGGCCTACTCGAAACAGCTGTATTCCTGTCGTCAAATCGCAGACGCTCTTCGTGAGCAGATATGCTTCATGTGGATCAGTGGTAATAACCGTCCTGATTTCCACACGATAAACAGATTTCGTAACGGTCCATTGAAGAAGAGCATCGAGAAAATCTTTGCCTCAATGGCCAACAGCCTCATCGAGAGCGGACATGTCCAGATGGAGAACTACTTTCTCGACGGCACAAAAATCGAATCAGCAGCTAACAAATACACATGGGTATGGGGCCGGGCGACAGACAAGTTCCAGAAGCGCCTGGCCGGCAATATGGATGAGCTTTTCGAATACATCGACCGCATCAATGAAGAAGAGGATGAGAAGTACGGCGACCATGACCTTCCCCATGTGGATCCTCAAGGCAGGCCGATGTCGGAGATTCTCGAAGATGCGGTATCCAAGCTCAATGAAGAGCTGCGCAAGGATCGGGAGGAGCGAGAAAAGAAGGAGATTCAACGGAGATTGAATACCGCTAGCAAGGACTATCTCCCTCGTGCCAAAAAGTATGAGCAGCAGAAGAGAATCCTCGGCGACCGAAATAGTTACTCGAAAACAGACTATGATGCGACTTTCATGCGGATGAAAGAAGACTATATGAAAAATGGTCAGCTCAAGCCCGGGTACAACATCCAAATGGGTACTGAGAACCAGTTCATCCTCGGATATAGCATCCACCAGAGTCCCGGTGACTCCCTGACATTGCCGCTACATATGGAGAAACTGAAAAAGAATCTGAAACGCTATCCGAAAAGAATCATTGCTGATTCAGGATATGGTAGTGAAGAGAACTACCAGTGGTGTGAGGATCATGGTGTCGAGAAGTACATCAAGTTCAGCTACTTCCACAGGGAGCGGAAACGGAAGTTCAAGAAGCAGATTCATATGAAAGAGAACTGGGACTATCGTGCCTCTGATGATACATACCGGTGCCCCAAGGGTCGCCGATTCAAACACGAGGAGACCAGAATCTCGAAAACAGGTTCAGGATTTCCGACCACTGAAAAAAGGTATACAGGCCCTGGATGCCAAAGGTGTTCTCTCCGAATCCGGTGCTGCAAATACGGAGGCAAAGAGCGCATCCTGACGGTTCGTCCAAACCTGGAACGGCATAAGTCTGAAGTGCGCAAGTTGCTGACTTCAGAGGAAGGACTGAGAATGCGCTCTCTCAGGCCGATTGAAGTCGAATCTGTATTCGGAGATATCAAGACGAATATGGGATTTCGGAGATTCCGAACCAGGGGATTGAAGATGGTCAGTACTGAATGGGGACTGTTGAGTATGGCTCATAACATGAGGAAGCTACAGAAACGATAAGGGGATGGGAGGGAACCTCCCGTCTTCGGAGGTCAACCAAATTTTAAAAGGGGCTGTCTCAAACTAATGAGACAGCCCCTTTACGAGTTTCTTCGCAACTGAGATTTACAACTAAGATGCGGCCTCTTTGTTCTTCAGATTAATCTGCGCTATGGTAAGCTTCGCCACGGGGATGCCGTAGGGAGAACAGCTGACGTAATTTAAACCGGCTTCCATGCAGAAGGCGATATTCTCCGGCTCGGCGCCGTGTTCGCCGCAGAGGCCGCACGTAAGATCCGGTCTGACGAAGCGTCCTCTTTCCGTGGCCATGCCGACGAGCTCTTTTACCGGCTCCTGAAGATACTGGAACGGATTTTTGTCCAGAAGGTCATACTCGTTGTAATCGGTGAAGAATGAGTTGAAATCGTCGCGGCTCAGTCCGAGACAAGTCTGAGTCAAATCGTTCGTTCCGAAACT
Organism: Spirochaetia bacterium; assembly: GCA_963666985.2. Taxonomy (GTDB): domain Bacteria; phylum Spirochaetota; class Spirochaetia; order DSM-2461; family DSM-2461; genus UBA2779. Next base: position 1,180,677 of record CAXXIA010000001.1, read on the forward strand.
GAAAAAGTCCGCATAGTTGGCGATTTTATCCGCAAGGAGGGCCGCCGCCGGCAGCTCGATCATGGTTCCCACGTGATATTCAATCTTTTCCTCGCCGTTCTTTTCGCGGAGTTCTTCTTCTATCTGCCTGATTCCGACAATTTCAAATCCTTCGATTTTCTTTCCGAAACGAACCGTTTTAACTTCCCTGGGGCTCATGATGATGGGAATCATGATTTCAGGCTTACAGACGATCCCTTTATCTTTGCGGAGCTTAAAAGCCGCCTCAAAGATGGCTTCAACCTGCATACGATAAATCTCAGGGTATGTGATGGCCACACGAACACCGCGATGACCGAGCATGGGATTCACTTCGCTGGTCATGTCGCAGCGCAGTCTGATTTCGGCTTCGGGTGTTTTCGGATGATCTTTTTTGTAAAACGCGATGAAATCATCCATCGTTTCCTTACTGTGCGGAAGGAATTCATGGAGCGGAGCATCAAGCAGACGGATGGTAACGGCTTTATCCTCCATCACCTCGAACAGTCCGTAGAAATCGCTTGCCTGCATCTTCTTGAGCTTCGTCAGAATCTTTTCGCGCTCATTCCTGTCGGAAGCAATAATGAGAGAACGGAAGGTCTGAATACGCTTTTCGTTGAAGAACATATGCTCGGTTCGGCACAGACCGATTCCGTCGGCAAGAAACTGCTTGGCGAGCTTGGCGTCTTTCGGCTGATCGGCGTTGGCATGAACATCAAAATCGAAGATCTGATGCTGCACTACTTCCAAGAATTCCAAAAGTCCGCTCTTTTCAATGTCGGGTTCGATCAAATCCAGCTTGCCGAAATAAATCGTGGGATCTTCATAGGAAGGAACATCCAGGCAGATATAATCACCTTCCGTAATCACCTTGTCACCGATTTTCAAACCTGCCTTGGAGAACATGATATTCGGGTTCACCATGGCGACTTTACCCAATGATCGGGCGACAACCGGCGCATGAGAGGCATAACCGCCTTCACGGGTTAAAACGCCTTTGGCAGCCTCGATGGCCTTCACGTCCTCGGCATACGTTGAGTTCATCGCCAGAATGAAATTCGTCTCCAGTCCTCTTTGACTTGCGATCCGGAACTCCTTCATCAAGCTTTCGGTATTGAAGAAGACTCGGCCGACGGCGGCGCCCATGGCGCCGGAGATGCCGCCGGTAACGGAAGGAACTTTCGTGGCGGATCGTTTATCGATAATGGGATGCAGAATCTCGGAAAGACGTCCGGACTGAACGGTATTGATGACATACGCATCATCAACGACTTTTTTCGAAAGCAAATCCAATAAGGTTCTGATTTCGGCCTGCGCCGATTTACCGGGAACACTCGATTGATCGATAATCCAGAGCTTTCCGTTCTCGACGTTAAATTTGATATTTCGAATTTCTTTGTAGGATGTTTCCAGCTGCTTGCCGATTTTCTCCAGTTTTTCCAAATAGGTCTTGCTGATCTTGCGAATCGGCTGCCCCGCGGCTTCCGTGGCATCAAAAGCATTCAGGAAGAAATCACCCGTTATAACATCTTCACCCGTTATGGAATCGCGCGTGGAATAACTGCCGAAGAAGCAGTCTTTGCCGTAATTCCCGAACGTCATCGCCTGAACGAGGATGGCCGAATCACTTAAGGTTTCACTGTCGGCAAACAGTTTGCGGAACAGTCCTTTGACGAATTGGAACTGTTCGGTCGCATGAGCAAAAATCTCTTCCGGATAGATGGCTTTCACCTTCTCAAGGATTTTCTTGATGGCCGCTGTGGTCTTGGCTTTCTTAATTTCTACAATTGTTTTTTCAAGAAGTCCCCGCCGCTCTTCGTCGCCGGTCGTTAAGAGCTCCAGTTCCATAATTCGTTGCAGAACTCCGCGATACTCGTGGTAGGCGAAATCCTCGCCGACGAAACCGGCAAAGCCGTCGATTGTCGTATCGCATAATCCGACATTATGAATGCTGGAGAATGTATGAACCATATTCAGCATGGGACTGACGACCAGCTTAATCAAAAGCGGATTATCCTTATCCCACATCTTTTCCAGGATTCCGCCCATTTTGTTAAAAGCGTTCTGATAAATTGAATCGTGGGCCTCGGGATCTTCTTCATCCTCAGCCAGGAATGCTTCGGTTAAAATGAATCCGGGCAGAATGGGGATTCCCAAAGACGCCAGATCCATAAGGTTCCTGCCGCGCATTCCAAAATGCTGGATGATATCCTCATCTTTCGTGAATTCGCTGCTGCTAAATGAAAATATTTCTTTCATGGCTCTCTCCCATGTGGTTACACAGAAAGCGCCCCGACTCAAAGCCGGGGTTCGGAATAGGCCGCTAGGCCGTTAAAAGAGTTGAAGTATCGTACCCGGTGCTCCATGGAGGAACGCCTCAAATCGCTGGCTGGCGCCTTCAAAAAGATATTTTCTTAATTTTGAAAGATCCGTTGGGTTATCTCCGGCGACACTGAACATAATCGGGGTACCGTGCTTTACCTTACCCCATTTGAAAAGGGCATTTATATCGTTAATCCGTTCACCATCATACCAGATAAGAACATCAAGATGAGGATACTTGAATCGATAGCTTTCAATAATCCTTTTCCAGGCCTCAACATTCCCGTTATGAAACAATTCGTTCGTAACATTGACGCCGATCTTGGCCGTAAGTTTCTTCGATCCGCCCGTCTGCGGAGGCGGAACGACGCTTTGAGAGGCCGGAGATTCTTCCGATACGGAAGCACTCTTGACAGGAGGGGCCTGCGGTGCCGGCTTCTCTTCTTCCAAATACCGCTTAAGACGGTCGGATCCCTTGTAGCCGGCCTTTCCTTTTGTTTTACCGCCGTAGAGCAGCGAAAAAACATCGGCAACGGCGCTTTCCAAAAGATCGGCTTTTACCTCGCCCGGCGATCCGACATAGCACACGATGTGCTCATCTTTCGCCAAAGGAAGCGCCGCTTCCCAGGGACCGGGATCTTCCGGATTTAAAAGATGAATTCCGTTATTGGCATCGGTATAAACCAATACCACCTGCAGTTTGTTCCAGCCCTCGGCGACCTTGGAGAGTCCGTCCATGGTTTCAACATTCTGTTTCAGATTTTCCGAAGCAAACGCATAGCCGAATTTTTCGGCCAAGAGAATGTTCACAACCGGACGGATTTGGAATTCCTCAATCTTTTCTTCGTCAAGAGCGGCATTGAGGATGTCGGCCAGATTATATCCCTCGCCGACATCCCCTGAAAATTCCTGCGCCGTCCGGAAGTGGCGCAAGGCTAAGTTGTATCCGGCCCTGCGGGCCAGTAAATTCAGCTGGTTATTCCGGATGGACGCAGTCATCATAAGTCTTTACATCTCACTCAATTCATCGAGGTTGACTCTCCGCTTACCGCGGGAGCGAGGAGTTACATCGGCTTTGCCCTTCGGCTTGGCGGAGTCCGTTTCATTCTTGGACTTGATGGCCTCGGCATACTGATTCTGCACAGGCGCAACGGGCTCTTCGGCCGAGAAGCTCTGATTGATATCGCTTCTCACCGTGGAACGGCGGCGCTTGAAGGAGGCGAATGCCGCATCCTGGAATCCCTTGGAAACACCGTTAAGGAACTCATTTAAGACGTTGGCCATGGCGTTCAAGACATAGCGCTTGCGCTTAATGCTGGTAATGTCCACGTCCAGAATAAGACCCGGCTGAATATGATAGGGGTTGATGGAGTAATCAAAACTCTCGAACTGTCTCTCGAGGAAATCGATTCTCTTATCCAATTCAACCCGTATCTTGGGATTCTCATATCCGAAAGTCATGTTGACTTTCTCACGGGCGGCCCGAATCATCTTCTTCAGCAGATCCTTTTCATAAAGGTAAGTCTGATTCAGCCTCTCGACATCGGTATCGTCGGCTTTGAGTTCAAGAATCTCGTTCCAGAGTTTCTCCTGCTCTTCATAAATGGGATCGCCGTTCTTCTCCTTCATTTTCTTAACCTTGCCGCTCACTTTGTCGGCCAGGTCGTCGAAATCGTTGACGGCTCCCCATCCCTTCTTATTGTCCTGATAAACAACCTCGGCGATATCATAGACACGCTGAATTTCCAGAGCGTACTGCTCCATCTGCTTATCGTAGGCCCCGCGCAAATTCTCAAGCTGACCGTTGTCGTAGAACTTCAGCTTCATCTGATAGCGTTCATCGGGAAGACGTGTCGGATCGACATCCTCGTATTCACGAACAATCAGTTCGCGGGCGTTCTTGAGGTTTTCGATGTACTGATAACCCATTTTGGAGGTATCGAGGATGGAGGTAAGATTATTAACCGCCGTATTGAAGCCGCGGTTCCGGATATTTTCGATGTCGATAATCCTCTTGATATTCTCACGAATATTCTGAGGATCGAATTCCTCCGGATCAATCTCCGCACGCAGACCTTCAATCTTTTCGACAAGATTCTTGGCCATGAACGTATAGCGCCTGGAATCCTCGTCGTCCTTGTCGTCGTCGGTAAACTCGGGAACCCTCTTGATTCTTTCGAACATCAGTTCGGTATCGGACAGTTCCTCTTTGCCCTCATCGACAAGCTGATCCTGATATGCTTCGATTTCACGATCGATCATGTCGGTGATGGTCTTGGAAATCTGATCCTTGATGATGTTCTCAACGGTGGACTGATACTGAAAAATCGGGCTGATCAGTTCCGAATCGAGGATGTTGATGGACAGCTTCACATCGCTAACCGTCTTCGGCTTGAACTGATTGTCCTTGAAGGAACACTTAACAACCGAATAAGCGTTCTCTCCGCGGATAAAGGCGCCGACATCGGTTTTCTGCCGAAGCAGGGAGTTGGTCTCGTTTTCAAGATCGTTCATTCCCCGCTGAACATGTCCCTGAAGGTGGCCGTACATGTTCACGATGGACTTTTCGATTTCACCGGTGTTGAACTTATCCGCGCCGCCGACCTGATCCAGCAGTTCGGACATTTCCTTGGGTGTGTAGCGGGCAAGGTTCTTCGTCTCTTCCTTGTCGACGAACTGGCGAACCTTTTTCACCATTTCGTCTTCAGTCGTGACGATGTACCGGTTGAACATGTTCTGATAGTTCTGGTTGAAGTAGTTGTAAACTTTTTCCTTCAATCCGCCCATAACTTCGAGTTCACTCAGAACTTCTTGAGGCAGCTTTGTCTGTACTGTGTTTGACGACTTTGTCAGCTTCTTCGTTGATTAGCTGATCGTACTCAGCTTTTTGATCGCGTCCCTCTTGTGCGAGGGAGTTGCGCGAACCGACGGCCGAAGGTTTCGTCGGGTGAAATACGTTTGGGCTTTTGGGAAGGTCACCAGCCATATGATTCTCCTTAGATCGATGGTTTGAGCTTCACGGATAACGTAAATCCGCGAGTTGTCTTACGAAATTATATCCCCGCCATACGGTTTGTCAAAAGACAAAGGCTATAAAAAACCGTCCTTTATTCATGAAATGCGGGACATTTAGCATTTTTTTGCCGTTACAGCAATTTTTCCGCCGCCATCCTCCTCATTGCTTGTGCTTTTGATTCCTCCGCAATTTTTTTAAGAACACTGCGAGCTTCACGTTTTTCATCTTCCGTGGAACTCGTATCATCCAATACGGAGAGGGCCTTATCGAAGGCTCTTTTATCTTCATCAACACCCAGCCGAACCTGCCTTGCCGCCAGGAACCAGATGGTGTCGCCTTTGCGAATCACATAATCTTCACCGCTGGGCATTTCCAAATGATTGCCCGGATAAATCCAATCGGGATCGGCGCCGGTGAAGACGCGATAATCAAGATCTTTAAATCCGTTGAGAACGGCTATTTCATTGGCCGCGAGATGAATGTCGGCCTCCGTGATGCGAACGCCGTCGACCGTCAGATATGTTTCAATTTCCTGAGGAGTTCGAGGGGCTTTGTCGGAATCGACTATGGTTGGTTCTTCCGGTTTCGTTATTATCGGTTCATCCTCTTCGTTCCGGTCCTCCCGCCCGGTTGAACTCACCTCTCCTTCCGACCCGCCTTGTTCCGCAGGTCCGCCTTCTCCGGTCGGATCATCCGGTTTCGTTATTGTCGGGCCATCCTGTTCATCCTGGTCGTCCCGCCCGGCCGAACTTATGTTTCCTTCAGATTCGCCTTGTTCCGCCGATGGCTGTTCGGCGGCAGATTCATTTTTATTTCCCCGAAGAACGCTTTCCCAAGGAGCGGAACCCGACAAATCCCAAGCGATGAATCCGCCGATTAAAAGAAGAAGCAATAAAAGAAGGATCCACAGCCAAGTTCGTTTTTTTTCCGCGCCCGCCGCTCTTTTTTCCGCCTTTTGCGCTTTTTGAACCGTGTGCATCCGATGTTGAATCGCGTCCGGAACCTTGCTGATCGGCGGAGGATGAGGAGGAAGAACGACCCGCATGATCGGCCGATGATGAGCCGGAGGTTTCCGATTCAGCCTCTTTCTTTCGTGTTTTCTCCTCGGCTTTCCGCTCCTCTTCCGGTTTTCTCAGCAAGGCGATCTGCTCTTCGGAGAGCGGTCCTTCCCCGCCCTCATCAAGACTCCGGATTAAGGCAAGAAGCCGTTCCTCATCCTGTTTCCACGGAGTCTCGTTCAAAGACGCGATTTCATGAATACGATCGTTGATTTCTTCCGCGGCTTTCACATCCGCCGGAACAAATCCTCTCTTTGCGACTTTCCAGAAGAGACGGGGGCTTGCGCCCAAATACAAATCACCCCAAAGAGGCAAGACCGGATTCGGACTTCCCATCTTGACCAAAAGCGCGGTGAGAATTTCGCCGATCTGCTGCGCGCATTTCGCCAAAGCATGCCCATCACCGGCTTTATTCTTCAGAACATCCGCCACGGTTACGGCATTGGCAACGAAGAACCATAAAGGGCTTCCGTTTTTCGGATCGCATCTTTTCGCGGCGTCTTTAACCTGCTGGACAGTCTGCTTCAGCAGAGGAGCGACCGAGACTTTTTCGGCCGCGATGTCGTCACTCAAGATTTTAAGAACCTTTTCCGTCAGAGTCGCGAGATGAACCTCATCCTCTCCGAAATGATTCTTGAGATTCCCGAATATGGAAGAGAGGAATTTCTCAATCAATTGATTCTCGGGGAATTGCCCTCCGATAAAATTGATCGGATAACCCCTGGGAGGCGTTACGGAGAAAGAGCCGCTTTCGGAAACAACCGAAAGAGATCCTTCCCGAATACCGACGCTTACACCCTTATCCGTCGGACCGCCGAAGGAAATCTCAGGAAGTCCGGCTCTGTGTACCATCCAAACATTCTCTTTACGGCTTATGATGGAATCTCTGAACGTCGCTTTCTTGCGGCCGGAAACATCCGTTACTTCCAGCGTTGCCGGAACATCGCCCCTTTCGGGAAAAAGCAGACGGAGCTTTCTCAAAAGTTCGGGCTCGGAAGAAAGAACCCGAAGAGTTTTCTTTCGCTGCCGCATCCGCTTAATAAAACCAATGAACACGGCCGCTTCGTGAGAATCCATGTTCGCACCGGTCAAATCGTAAGCGGAAGATGTAATGAAGTCGGGATCAACTCCGTCATCCATAAGCTTCGCGACAAATCCGGGGTGCGCGGTGATGGAAAGAAGATCTCCCCCTTCGTACCAAAAACAGTTTCCATCGGCCAGGACAACTCCCGGTCCGCCGAAGTCCTGCTTGATGTATCGAAGAGGATTCCTTAAAAACTCAGCTTTGGCCTGTTCATAGAGCCGAACGAAATGGCCGTCGTCCTTTTCCCGTTTATGAAGATCGAAGATAACCTGTTCGTCGTAGCGCAGATGAATATTTCCGCTGGAATAAAACCAGACCATGTGGCGTTTCTCGCCGTCTTTTACCTTGCGGTAATCGGTCACTTCGTCCGTGGGCAGATCGAAGCTCTTGAAAAAAACGCTTCATGATTCCGACGACTTTCGTATCGCCGAGATAGAGTCCTTTACATTTGGGAACGTTCAAAATTTCCAGAAGAGGGTTCCCGACATGGTCATCTGTTATAACGGTCGTGGATATGACGTTATGGACTTCGTCCGGAATCTCCGCGTATTTCCAATTCGAAGAAAGGGACGAACATCATCTCTTTCCTTACCGAGGTACACGATATAACACTCTCGGCCGATGCGGAAAATCCGTGATTCGGGAACGATGGGGTCGGACATGTTCAGTCTTCCTCGTTGTTTGATGGGATACGCGAATACCGTATTATTATAGTCTCGGCCGCCGAGCACACGCAAGCGCGGCATGATTTCAGCCGATACCGTTCGTCAAAATTCATTTATGCCTCGGTAGTACAAAAGGCTGCAGGGGCCAAAGCGGAGGATCTCCGATATCGCCCTTGGCATCCCGATCAGCCATCCTGATAAGATAAGCGATAAGATCGCGTATCCATCCGATAAGTCCCAGTGCCTCCGATGTCAGTTTATCACTATTAATCATTAATTCTTCCACTTCTTTCGAAGCCAGAGACGTTCCGAATAATTTTATCAGACCGGCTCCTTTCACCAATCCCTCTTCTCCGTCGGCCAAAGGTCCCAAAAAGCGTGCAGGGCGGGATTTGCCGATCCGGAAAGAGAAGCACCGGGAACCGAAGGTGTGCCGAAGATATGATCCGCCCTCACGGGTCCTGTAATATCGCGCCCCAAAGACAGGGCGACACAGGCGGCCATCCCCTCCAGCAGCGGACCGCAGCCGGCAAGGGCCGTGACAAAAGCGGCGGTCGCGGGCGGAACGGGCCGCCATCCCTCGACTTCCGGCGTATGAGGCTGATGATCCGATCCGTCAGGAACGGGCGTTTCGTAATAATGATCGACCAAAGCGGTTCGGAGGGCCCTGTAGCGCTCGGTCAAACGGCCGATAATCACGGCGGTTCGTCTGTACACATCGGGCTTTTTTCCGCCGACTTTCGCATGCTGCGCTCCCGGAGCCGCCGCGTCGCCCACCGCCCGGTCACACTTCCTGCAGGAAACGCAGGGTGTAAGATAAAGACGATTTTTCAAAGCGAACATCACCATGGAATGTTCCCGTTCGCTATCCGTAATCACCGTATTCTTGGGATAATCGATTTCCTCGTTCTCATCGCCGATACGGGATCCGATATTCTTCAGAAGATCCTCGGCCGCCGAATCCCGTCCGGGCGCTTCGCTTCGTTCCAGAAGATCATGAAGCGCGGCGCCGGCTTCACGGAGCAAATCCTTTTCCAGGGCGGGAGCCGTTCCGGCCAAGGCCGCCAGCGTTTCGGCCCGTCCGAAAAGAGCCTCCTCGTCGTCGGGTACCGCATGAGCCGCCTCATGGAACAAACCGAAGGCCTCCCAGTCTCGGCCCAGTCCGACCAGCAGCCTTCCGTGAGCCGCAAGAATCCGGCACTTCAAGTCTTTATCGTCTCCGCAAGAGGCGGCCGCCTCGGCATAGGCCTTCCGCGCGGGAGCCGTCTGGCGCCGTTCATACCAGCACCGCGCGCCGCCTTCCGATTCAGAAACGGCCAGGATGTTCGCCCGCAAATTCGCGACGTTGAACCAGTGAAGAGCCGTGAACGCGGGAACGGCCAAAATATCCCTGGCGTGATGCTCCAAAAGATACAGACCGTATTCGAGAATGGAAGAATCGCGAAGCGCGATTCCGGCATCGGCCATTAAGGCGATCTTTTCAAAAAGTTCATCCGGACGGCCGACGGGAACATCGACGATCCGAGTAAACGCCTCCCGAAATCCGCCTCGATCCATAACGGACCTTGCGGATTTGAGAGCTTCGGAGAACACACCCATACAAGCCATTATAGCGCGGACGAAGAAAAATGAGCATTTTGAGAACACGGAAGAAAAAAAAGATCGAAATCACTCCAACGGGTTGTTGAACGCTCCCTCTTTCGCGCTGAAAAAAAGCTGTTGGAAAGATTTTCTTCGCAGATAGCAGGCAGGACCCGCATCTTGCCGGCGCCGGACGGCCAAGGATGGCTCTGTGAAACAGAAACAGTTTGGACATCAGCAGAGCCGATGAGGATGAAGCAAAGCGGGCACAGAAAACTTAAACCGCAGTTTGGTTCCATGAGCATTTCTCATCCCCGCCTAACGCCGTACACCGGCATTGCCGGGAACTTCACTTCGTCGTCATCCACGGCCGGTGTATGTTTCTTAATGCGCCGCGACCCTGTTTACGGTCCATAAGCTCAAAATAAAACAACCGGAAGATGATGGTCATCATCGCTTGGGAATCTGTACAATTGCCGCGTGAAACACTACGTTCTTTTCCTTATTATTTTTCCGGTGCTTCTTTCAGGCTGCAGGCCATCCCGCATCGATTTCCTTTCCGGCACTCCGGTGAGCGAATCGAAGATTCCCGATAAACAGTCCGCCGAACCTTCAAAGATTCATCCCTTCTTTGATTTCACCGACACAGACTTTCCTGCCCGGCTTAACGGATTGCCCTCCAAAGCCCTTTCGGAACCGCGGCGCTTTTTGGATTTAGTCTCCGGAATGCTCGCAATCCCTGAGGATTATCTTTTGCCCGTCGGTCATAATCTTCCGCTGGATCCCGAATATGAACCGACCGAACTCATCCGAATCAAATCACTGCCTGATGCGCCTCTTACCAAAGGCAAGCAAAAACTGGCCGCGCCTGTTGCCGAAGAATTGCTCCGCTTAACCCGGGCCGCATCGGAAGAGGGCATCCGGCTTATGATTCTTTCCGCGTACCGCTCCTGGAGCTATCAGGATACGGTATACAAAAGACACATCCGGCTTTATGGAGAACAAGAGGCGAATACGATGTCTCTTCCGGCGGGAACCAGTCAGCATCAACTGGGTACAACCGTGGATTTCGGTTACACCAAATCTCCGAACGGCGGAGAATGGCGGTTTATCGAAGAGGGACACCCCGCGCAAGTTTGGCTTTCAAAGAACGCAGGGGATTTTGGGTGGAGTCTTTCGTACCCGTCTTCGGAAAAAGGAAGCATTATGTATGAGCCCTGGCATTGGCGCTGGATCGGTGTTGAGGCGGTTGAAATGCAGGATGATTTTTTCGGCGGCGACCAGGAAGCGCTCCTGGGATTCTGGGCTCAAAACTCCTCGGCTTTTGCCGAGGCTTTCATCGGCGACGCTTTGAGTGGTGCGGATTGAGCGAAGCCTCGAGTCTGAAATCTTCGCCGCTTTTCCAACAGCCTTAAATCGGCCGATCTCCCGTATCGACGCGGCGCCGGCGCCGGAGAGCGTGAAGAGCTCATCGCCTTCGGCGGCGTCCTTCAGGCGGGTTCGGCCATGTTCGATTCTTCGTTCAGGCCCCTCACGCTTATCGGCCGCCGGTTTATTTCGTAACGAATCGGACTTTTACTCAGAGAGAATATCGAGACGATAAGCCTCTTCGCCATTCACTTCCAAAATGATGCCGGTTCCCACAGGAACGACAAAGGGGAAGGTTATGCGCCCGCCCGGATGCGGCATGGAAAAAACCCGCGTTCGATCTTTGCCGGGCTCCTTGATGAATGCCTCCAGTAAAACCGGAACGGGATACTCGGGCAGCGTGTAATCAAAAAGTCCATATCGGGATCCTTCCGCGACATGCTCAGGACGGCTGTAGCGAAGGACGACTCGGGCGTCCGGACCGACTTCGGTTTTCGGTTTGGGAGATTGAGAAGTTACCCTGGGAACCCACCCGGCAGGCGCCACATTATCCTCAAAGAAAAGGAACGGCAGAGGAATACGAGAAAGCGAATCCATGGTTCCGCCAACATTCCAATCGGTCCAATCCTGCAGCCGAATCGGCGTATCCATTTTTCCTCTGCTGGCGATGAGTATAAGATCCCGCGGTTCGGAGAGAGGTGTTCCGGAGGGAGGATATTGGGCCAGAATCGTTCCGGGCTCCGAATCGTCATAAACATAAGAAACAGGCTCCCTGATGATAAGAAGCGGTTCGTGCGTTGAGAAAAGCGAGGCCAAGCGCCCCTGTACCTCGGTTACGGTTTTCCCCACGAAGTCTTCCACGTTATCCACGATGGCGCCGCGGCTGACGGTAACGATGATGCGCCTTCCGGCTTTCACGTAGAGACCGGGCCCCGGATCCTGGGAGAGCACCATGCCTTTGTCCGCGGGATTGTTCGTATATTTAATCTGAAGCCGCGGATAGAGCTCCCTTTCCTGCAGTTTTATCAGCGCTTCGGTGAGTTCCAATCCCCTCACCTCCGGTACGACGGTTTTCTCGGCGCCCCGTACCGACAGGAAAAACACGGCGATGAAAAAAAACATCATCACCAGGAACGATCCCCCGATAACCAGAAGCGCCTTCTGAAAATACCGGCGCTCGGTCGGATCGTCGGGCTGAACCGACAGGGAATCGTCCACCGCGGAAGAGGTGTTCGGAATGGGAACTTTGGAATTTTTCTTCTCGGTGCCGGTTTCTTTCTTTTTCTTTGCGGGAATCATCGGTACTCTCCCAGTATGGTGCCGGCATCCAGAGCGATGCCGTTAAGGAAGGATCGGAAATCCAAGGGCTTCCGGCCCGCCGCCTGAAGCCGCGTTACGGCCAGGATGCCTTCCCCCGTTTGTATCAGGATACCTCTCGATTTGTCCACTCCCAGTACCGTCCCCGGCAATAGTGCGCCCGCGGGAGCTTCCCCGCCGATTGGTTTTCCGGGGGTTTCGGACCGTGAAGAGTGACCGGCGGCGGCCGGTTCGGACCCGATTTCGGCAATGCCGGAAACCCCGCCCGCCGCGGCATCCGTAAAATCCGCCGGTGACGCTTCCAAAAGAGCAAGAGGCGCCCCTTTGTGCGTCGTTACGGCCCGAGGCCAGGGAGTATAGGCCCGAATCATGCGCTCAATCCGAACCGCCGGCAATGTCCAGTCGACGATACCGTCTTCTTTCTTTACCAGTCGGCAATAAACGGCGGCCGCATCCTCTTGAGGCACATCGACGGCTTTTCCTTCTTCAATATCCCTGATTGCGGCCGTAAGTTCACCCGCCGCGGCTTGGGCTACCGCTTCGGTTAAAGAAGCGCTCGTCTCGGTTCCGTTCAAGGGAAAAGGAGTTTGCCTGATGATATCTCCCGCATCCATTTCGCGGGAAATCCTCTGAACCGTCAGAGCCGTTTCGGCATCTCCGGCCAAAAGAACCGCCGTAATCGGAGAAGGCCCTCGGTATTTGGGCAGGGCCGAGGGGTGCATGTTGATCCCGCCAAGCGGAAAGAGCGAAAGATACTTCGGCCCGAAGATGCGTCCGTAGGCGAACACAACCAAAAGATCGGCGCCCAAATCGGCGGTCAGAGAGCGTGCTTCGGCTCCGAGACGCTCCGGCTGAAGAACGTTCAATCCCAGTTCTTCGGCCGCCGCTTTCACCGGAGAAGGCGTTAATGATCTGCCCCGTCCGGAGACTTTATCCGGCGCGGTTAAAACCCCGACAACATCGAATTCCTCGGCCGCGGCCTTTAAAGAAGGAACGGCGATTTCGGGTGTCCCGGCAAAAAGAATTTTCATCCGGCCTCGGGATACCGTTCAGGTGAAACATCGAATTTGGAAAGAATCTTCTTTCGCTTGCGCTCCGAAAGATGATCGACAAACAGCACACCGTTCAGATGATCGAGTTCGTGCTGGATAACGGTGGCCCAAATACCCGTTGCTTCCATGGTGAAGGGACGTCCTTTCAGATTCCAGGCCTGAACCTGAATTTTCGCGGGCCTATCCACATCGGCGTACTGGCCGGGAAGGCTCAGGCATCCTTCCTCATAAGACGAGAGTTCCGGGCTGGTGGCCGTAATTTCCGGATTGATGAAAACCACAGGATCATCTTCGCCGACTTTCACGGTGAAAATTCGTTCCAAACGGCCCACCTGAGGTCCCGCCAGTCCGACGCCTTTTCCCAGAATCATTGTCTCTATCATCTCCTCCGCGACCTTCGCAAGCGCCCCGTCGATATTATGAACGGGTTCGGCGATACGCCGGAGTATTTGAAGCTGCTCTTCAATTCCTACTGTATAGATTTCCATAAAAGGAAATTTATCACATCCGGCAACTCGTAGAAAGTCGGTCCTGATACGGGATGATTCTTGGCCTTTCCATCCGCCTATGGTATATCAATTATTATGAGAAACCGCCTTAATGGATACCGAAGCCGCCGAATCCTGATTCCCCTGCTTCTTCTGACCGCGATGTTTTCTCCGCTGATCGAATCCCTGGAAGCCCGGGAAACTCATGTTGCCGTTCTGGGTTTGGAGAATCTCAACCGCGATCCGCGCTACGACTATCTTGAAGGGATGATTCTCGGGGTTCTGATGTACGATTTAACCCGCGTCGACGACATTGTTCTTGTGGAACGCGCCCGTCTGGATCGTATCTTCGAAGAACAGGAACTCAAGCTTTCAGGGCTCCTTAATAATGTGGATACCGCGAAGCAAGTCGGACAGATGGCGGGCGCCGATGCCCTTATCGAAGGCAGTTATGCCTTCCTCGGCGGGGATATGATGATTAATCTCAGTCTGATGACGGTTGATGAGGGAAAGACCATCCCGCTGTCGGTCAGAGGCCAAACGGAGAATACCGTTCACAATCTGGCCGAACAAATCGTCGAGGCTTTGCTGGGACGCTCGGTTATTCTCGCGGGCGAAGAAGGTGAACGATCCCTGCTCTCGCTCAGCGACGAAGAACCCGGCAGCATCGAGTTCTACTGCAATTTCATCCAAGGTGAAATCTACGTGGACGATGAATTCTACGGATATACGCCGGGCGGAACAACGCCGACGATACTGGAAGATCTCAGCCCCGGCGAACATACCGTTCGTGTGGAAGCGGGAAACGATTTCGGCGTGATCGACTGGCCCGAGGTTGTTTTCCATGACTGGGAAGAACGCGTTGTGGTTAAAGCGGGACGCAAAAGCATCCTCAGGGCTTCCATTTTTCATTTCAACGATCAGCTTTACAGCGCGAAAAAACTCTACGGCGGCCGCTGGCGTCTGGAATCCGGCGCCGAGGAAGAAATTTCCGTCGAGGAAGATGCCTCCTACACGGACAGATCCGGCCGGACCGTGCCCGTAACCCTTATGTTAAACGCCGAACTGAAGGAAAATCGTCCGATTGTGCATCTGGAAGTGACGGCCGGACGAACAAGCCGCTCGTGGGATTTCGATCCGTCCGAGGAAACCATCGAAATGGAAGAGATGATCGGCCCTGTGGAACTGGATTTCGAACAGCATTGGTATTCGAACCGCTACTGGCAGATCGAAATCCGGCTGGATAGATCGGACATCAATCAGGGGATGCACCGGGAATAAAGCGCAAATTTTGTCGCCGCTCGGCGACGGAAGCGGCACGGCCCGCCGCCGCGCGTAAAGTCAGATGTTTCCGATCCGGATAAGAACGGCGGAAAAAGCGCCGCACCCGGCGGCCCCGCAAAAAAGGGCTACAGCATGCTCACCGGATCAACGTCCGCTTCAAGCCGTACTCCGTTCGGCAACCGCGTTTGCGAAAGCACGGCGGCGATCGCCGCATGAGTCCGGTCGAAGGCCGCCGAGCGTAAAATCACATGACGCCGGTACTGCCCGGAGAGTTTCCCTATGGGACATTCGGCGGGACCCAGCAGTTCCCAGTCCCTGCCGCCGCCTGAAAGACGCAAAGCCAATTCTTCCGCGACGGATCGGACGCGCTCTTCCGAGGCTCCCTTCACGACGATGCGGAAAAGACGGCTGAAGGGCGGAAAACCCAAAGCCTTTCTCTCTTCAATCTCGTTTTCGTAAAACTCTGCGATCCGCCCTTCGGCCGCCAAACGAACGGCGGGAGACTCCGGACGGAACGTCTGAACAAGCACTTCCCCATCGGGAAGAAACCGTCCGGCTCTTCCGGCGACTTGAATAATCAGCGCGAAGGTTCTTTCGGCGCTTCTGAAATCGGGAAGATTCAACGATGTGTCCGCCGAAAGAACCGCGGCGAGCTTCACTCCCGGAGCGTTCAATCCCTTGGCCACCATCTGCGTACCGAGAAGAATATCGATGGAACCTTCCCGAAACTCGCGGAGAGCCGTTTCCAATACGCCTTTTTTCCGAACAGAATCGGCATCCAGCCGTACGGCTCTTTTTTCCGGAAAAAGGGAGGCGATTTCCTCTTCCACTTTTTCCGTTCCGAATCCGGCCGCCGTCATCTCCACAGATCCGCACTTCGGACAAACCTCGGGCGGACGGCAGCCGTAGCCGCAGTAATGACAAACCATTTTCCCGGCACCCTTATGATAGGTGAGAGGCACACTGCAATGCCTGCAGTGTACTTCCTCTCCGCAGCTTCGGCAGCTGTAATGGTAGGAGAACCCTCGGCGGTTGAGAAACAGAAGAACCTGCCGTCCCTCGCCCAAAACACGCGTCATGGCCTTCACCAACTCTCGGGAAAACAGACCCTTTTCTTTCGTTAAATCCACGATGGAAACGGACGGCGGAGCCCCGCCGGCGGGCCGTCCTTGAAGTTCAAGACGCGTCAGGCGTCTTTGGTTCATCAGATTCCAGGCTTCCATCGACGGGGTTGCGCTGCCCATAACAAGCCTGGCGCCTTCATCGCGGCACCGTTTCATCGCGACTTGCCTGGCATGATAGCGCGGCGCGGAAGAGGATTTATACGATCCCTCATGCTCCTCGTCGAGAATGATGAGTCCCAAATCCTCTAAAGGCGCGAATACCGCGCTCCGGGCGCCCAGAACGAATCGGGCTTCTCCCGATCGGATGCGGCGCCATTCGGCCAGCCGGCGCGATGGGGTTAAACCCGAATGAATCACGGCCAGCATCCCGGGAAAACGCCGCTCAAGAGAATCGACAAGATGATGAGAGAGGGCTATCTCCGGAACCAGATATATAACACCCTTCCCTTTTGAAAGCACCGATTCGGCGGCCCGTAGAAACACTTCCGTTTTCCCTGATCCGGTAGGCCCGTAGAGGTAAGACCATCCCTTCTCATCGGATTCAAGAGAATCCAGGGCCGCGCTCTGACTCTCGGTGAGGAATTTTTCGCGGCTTTTTTCCCCGTTCTCATCCTCATCACCGACATCCGGTATCTCGCGCGGTTCCCGCCGTCCGCCGGGAAGCATCGTCGCAAGGGTTTCGCCCAGAGATGAGAAAGTTAAATCGGCCAGCCACCTGGCCAGCGCAAGAAGGCCCGTATCGAAAAGAGGCTCTTTATCCACGACTCTTTCGATGGATTTGAGCGAGATTCCTTCGGGAGCATGATCGGGATGGGAAACAACCCAGCCGGTCAATTTACGGCGGCCGAGAGACGCGACGACGCGGCATCCGACGGGTACCGCTTCTTCCGATTCGTAGGTATAGCCGGTATCGACGGGTATATTAAATACCAGTTCCAACAGCATTCCAGGCATCCTTCAGCCGCTTCAAGGCATCCCAGACGGGTCTGCGCAGACGGGAGGGATTTGCCAGGACTTCCGACGGAGTCCAGAGAACAAGCGCCGGAACGGCGCCCCATGTCCAGTCTTTCCCCACCAGTTTCGGGAAATCCGCCGAACTTCCGGTGAGGACGCCGCAGGCCGCGTCTCCCAGAGCCAGGACGGCTTTCGGCCGGATGATTTTATACTGTTCCCGAAGATATCCCGAACACGCGGCCGCCTCTTCGGCGTGGGGCGGCCTTCCGCCGGGTGTGCGGCATTTCACCGCCGGTGTGATGAATATGTCGGATGAGGGATTCAGCGCCAGAGCGGCCAGCCATTTTTCGAGGTATTCGAACTCATAGGGAGCAAGAGGACCGCCTCCTTCCGGAGCGCCGTCGACCGGCGGCGGGGTAACGATCATCAAAGTCGCGCCGACCGAACCGACGCCGGGAACGGTATTCTCCCGTGTCAGATGCAGATTGCAGGCGCGGCATTGCGCGGCTTTTTCGGCAACGGCTTGGAGTTCCGGCGACGAGGGCGCTTGACGGCCGAACGACGGGACTGAGGCCGCCGAGGTGCCCCCGGGGTGGAGTGCGGCGGGCGAATCGGGAGTTTGGGAGAGGGAAGCGGGGGATGAATCGGTGAGGCCGGGAGAGGGGTTCTGAGAATCGGATCGCAGGCGGATTCGTGCCGATGCGCCGGCAAAGGATGCCCCGCCTGATTCCGCTGCGTTTCGAGACGAGAAACCGCCTGCGGAAGGAATAACTCCGGACGACGAATTGAGAGCGGCGGCTCCATTTGCCGTTGACGCATTCTCCGGCGAGGGTGTATCCGAGTGCGATTTGAGTGCCGAATCCGCCCGTATGGTTTCAGGCAATATGATTGTTTCTTCGTCCCCGGAATCCATTCGGTATCCGAAGGAAATCCAATCCGCCGTATCTTTCAGAATGCGCCCGTACTCAACGAACGCCTGCTCACGATCCATAATTCACCTTCGTCAGAAACAAACCCCTGGGAGGAGCCGTCGGACCGGCCGCTTCCCGTTTTTCCTCCTGAAGTATGCCCCGCATGGCCTCTTCGCCGCCACCCCGAAGGCCCAAGTCGATCAAGGTACCGACGATGGAGCGTACCATGCGCCAAAGAAAGGCGTTGCCGCTGATCCGGTAGATAACAAGAGGTCCTTCGCAGTGAAAAACCGAATGTTCGATTCTTCTTATCCGTGATTTGCTGGCATCACCGGCCGCGGAAAAGGTTGTAAAATCATGGGTTCCGCAGAGAACGGAGGCCATTTCGTTCAGCACGGCTAAGGAGGGGAGCCGCTTCACAAGCCACACATAGCGGCTTAAGTGAGCCGGACCGGACGCACCTTCCATAATTCGGTATTCGTAACGGCGGTTCACCGCATCCCGGCGGGAATGAAAATCATCGGAAACCTGTTCGCTTCGGAGAATCCGGACATCCCGGGGAAGCCGCGCATTCACCGCGTCGCGAAACTTCCATTCGGGGATTCCATCCTTATCCGTCCGGAAATTCCCCACCTGCCCTACGGCATGCACGCCTGAATCGGTTCTGCCGGCGCCGATAAGAGGAACCGAATGCCCGTGGAGATCGCTTAAAGCCTCTTCAAGAACTCCCTGAACGCTTCTTTCTTCGGACTGCACCTGCCATCCGGCGAAGTCGGTCCCGTCGTAGGAGATAAGAAGCTTGATGTTGCGGATCACGGAGTCAGGCTCTCCAGTTCCGCCTTGATGGATTTATGAAGCTCCCTTCCCAAATCCAATAAGACCGAGGGTTTCGACTTGGAGGATTTTCCCATTCCGACAATGCGGGAAACAGCGGATCGGGCTTCTTTTAAAGCGGAAGCGCGCTTGAGCGCGTCATCGGACTGACCGTACTTCAGAAGAAGAACGCCGATAAGATAGAGAACACCGTCAAAGCCGTAATTATTGTCCAAATCCGGTCCGTGATGCGGAATATTCTCAATACTTTCTTTTCCCCGCTGCTCGTTCGGAAGAATTTCACTGTAGAAAAAAGACGCTTTGCGCAAAAAGATTCTCGCCAGATAATCGAAATTTTCCTGCGGTCTGTGCTCATGAAGATCGTTGGCAAGCCATCCGGCCCTTAAGAAGGACATGGCGCGCATGAATGTCGGAGTATCTTCGGGAGGACGACGCTCATAACACAAAGATGCCAGCACATAGGAGGCGATCCCCTCCTGCAAGGTTCTCTCCCGTTCAAAATCCACATCGGGAAGAATATTTTTAAAATAGTGCTTCCGCTTTTCTATTTCCTTTTCGAGATTTTCCATAACGTCGATTCCGGGATTCTCGAAATGCCTGGGGTAGGCGGCGTACCAGCAGTGGGGGCAAACCGATACCGGATAGATAAGCGGATAAATATGTCCGTATTTCTGTGTGGGCAGATAGACTCTGTGCAGCTCGTCGGTCAGTTCTCCCGCATTCATGCGGCCGCCGCCGGTCAGCAGCTCTTCCCGCCGAAAAGCGCAATTGCAAACCGGACAGACCGTCTCTTTCTTCGCCCTGTAGCTGACCTTTCCTTCCGCCACCTTTAATCCTCCAGTATCACCTGAGCCGCCGCCAGATCGCCTTCATGCGTGAGAGAAAGGTGGATCCGAGCGGCGCCGGCCGCTTCCATTGCTTTTCGGGCGCTTCCTTCGACGCGGAGGGACGGCTTTCCGGATTTTTCACTGACAACGCAAATCTGTTTGAGCGCCAGACCGGCGAATCCGGTTCCGAGCGCTTTGGCAAACGCTTCCTTGGCCGCGAAACGCGCCGCCAGAGAAGAGGGCGCCGCGGCACCGCGGGATTGTACCTCTGCGAGTTCTTCTTCATGAAAAAATCGGCGGCACAGTTTTTCATCCTCCAGCCACGGCGCAATTCGGGAGATTGTGACGAAATCGATCCCCGTTCCCACAATCACTTTACGATTCTCCCCGCGAAGATGAAGCGCCTGAAAAGCCTCCGGTGCTCGGAGAGGGAACATAAGAAGGAAGATCTGTTCCGCCGAAAAGCCTGGGCGATTCGGATTCTTCGCTCCCTTCCTTAGCGCTGTTCATGCCGATTGAGCCGTTTCCCGGAGTCCGGCGCGATGTCTCCGCCGCGCCGGAGGATGCTCCCGACGAAACCGGAGTTTCATCATTCTTTACGGCGCGCAGAACCGTTATCTCCACTTCTCTGGGAAGCAGCTGAAGCACCGCCAGCCCCGGAGGGATGTCCATCTTCAGCGGGAGAATATAGGTTCCCGGTCTCCGAATCTGTGATCCGTCCACATAGAAGGTCATATCCTGCGGACGGACGCTTTCGACGGTCAGCTGACTGCCCTGCACCGTCAGACTGACACGCGGCAGATCTTCGGCGATGTGAAGGTCCTCGGCAAGATCGAAAACCACAACCTCCCTGTCCGCGATGGTCCGAATCACGACGGACTCGTCGACAATCCCTCTGAACTCCACGACTTCGCCGCCGGGGATGGTAATCTGAGAAGAAGGCTTGACGATACGCGTGGTAACGGTGAAATCGCCGCGGCGTCCGGAAAGATCGATGATTTCCGTCGTCAATTCATTCAATTCGACCATCTGACTTTGCGGACCGATCGCCGTAACCGAGGAAGGGGAAACGAAATACTGAGTCAGTTCGTAGCCGAGGGCCGGGAATCCCGAGATTTCCGGTTTCACGACAAGACTTCTGACGGTGCGCCGTTCCTGGGAAAGGGTGATTTCCCTCGGCCGGGAACGGATTTCAAGCGCTTCGGGCTGCAGCGCCGTACCTTTTTTGCGGAATTCTATGGGAACTTGATATTCGCCCTCTTCAGGATACGGGGCCAGGTTCACATAGGCCTCCACGTCTTCGTTCAGAATGCCTCTGATGTCGTCCTCTTCACCGCGGAGAATGATATTCACATTTCCGGGATGATCCGAACTCACCACAAATCCTTCGGAAGTAACCACTTCCAGAGGGACGGTAATCTGTTTTTCGGTCAGGGTATTAATGCGAAACAGAATGTAGAGAACGACGGCTAAGGCGATGCAGAGAATTTTCACCGGCCAGCGGTCGAGTACGGATTGAAGGAATGAAGATGAAATCATACGCCGGCCCTTTGTTCGGGTTCGGAAACGCTGAATCCGAGCAATTCGTGCAGACGGCGCCTCACTTCGTCTTCTTCAAGATCGTAAAAAAGATTCCCTTCATAGGCCAGTGAAAGTGCGCCTGTTTCTTCGGAAACGGCCAGAACCACCGCGTCGGTCTCTTCAACCATTCCCAGTGCCGCCCTGTGGCGGGTTCCGAAACTTCGGTGAATATCCGGCTGATTGGAGAGCGGCAGGAAGCATCCGGCGGCGATGAGCCGGCCGTCTATCACGACGATGGCGCCGTCGTGCAGAGGACCGTCATGTCCGAAGATGGTAATAACCAAAGCCGATGAAAGATCGGCATCCAGACGTGTTCCCGTATCAATAATATTTTTAAGGCCCACCTTCCGGCCGAAAACGACCAAGGCTCCGCGCTTCCGTCCGGCCAGAACCTCGGCGGCGTTCAGAACGGTGTCGACTTGGAACGGCTTTTGTCCTTTTTTTCCTCTGAAGAGCTCCCGCTGTCCGATTCGAGCCACGATGTTGCGCAGTTCAGGCTGAAAAACAATGGCCACGCCGATAAAAAGCCCCGGCGCGATCATCTGCAGAATCCAAAGCAGCGTGGATAATTGAAAGAACCAGGCCGTGGCGTAAACCAAGGCCAGAACCAAGGCTCCGCGAAGAAGCTGAATGGCGCGCGTCTCTTCAAGAATCTCATAAAGCTTAAAGAGAAGGTACGCGAGCAAAGCGATGTCGACGGCGGGAAGAAGAAAATCGCTGATAAAGGGAATATCGCTTAGGAAGCCCATGAAAGAACCTCCCAAAGCGCGATGAGCTGACGCGTATCACGAACATCATGAACTCTCAAGATGTCCACACCCTGCTCCAGACACCAGGCATGTGCGGCAACGGTGAGAATACGGCGGTCTTCGGGAGACGATTTGAGCGGCCCCTCCGAGGGGGATCGGGGTTCGCCGTAAGAGTCGAGGGCTCTGCGGTCCTCTTCTTCGGCAATCAGACCGAGGAACGTTTTCCGGCTCAATCCCGCAAGAACTTCAAATCCTTCCGCGCGGAGAACCCCAAGGTGTTTGAGAAGGGAGGCATTATCCTCGGGCCTTTTTCCGAATCCGATACCCGGATCAAGAATAATGTTCTTTTCCGCGATGCCCGCCTTAACGGCCGCATCCGCACGGCGCAGAAGATAGTCGCGGACTTCCGCAACCACATCTTCATACAAGGGAGAGTTCTGCATCGTCTTCGGCATCCCCTTCATATGCATCAGGACGACCGGAACCTTCCGCTCCGCGGCCAAAGCGGCCATGGAATCATCGGATGTTAATGCCGAAACGTCGTTGATGATATTCGCTCCGGCGTTCAGCGCGGCCTCGGCGACGGCGGCGCTCTGCGTATCGATGGAGATGGGAATGCCGGAACGGGAGCGAATTTCCCTGATAACCGGAGCGACGCGGGCAATCTGTTCTTCCGAATCCACCCCGCCCGATCCGGGTCTGGTGGATTCTCCGCCGACGTCGATGATATCGGCTCCCTCGCGGATCATCCGCAGCGCCGCGTTCAGGGCCTCACCCGTATCGGGCCGTCGGCTTCCGGCGAAAAAAGAGTCGGGAGTACAATTGAGGATGCCCATTACCCGGGGCGCTCGGAAGTCGCTCATACGGACTATAGTATAGCGGTTCACGGGCGCCGGGGAACCGCTCTTTTTCATCGGAATCAGAAAAAGCAAAAGCGCCGAAGAGCTTATGGCATCAGTTGTTTTTTCAGGATGGAAACTTTTTTGCCATCGAGGAACGTATGCTTTCCATTCTTTAATCTTTTTTTACAAAAAATTTCTTTTTGTCCGCATCGGATACCCTTATGATGGAAAGGTCAATCCATAAGGGGGATATCATGGAAGCCACCATACCAAAGCTTCTGAGAAAAATCGCCGCCGATCATCCGGCTCTGCCCGCGCAGATGCATAAAGATGAGAAGGGCGTATTTCAAACAACCACGTTCAGAGAACTCTACGACCAGGTAAGGCAATTCGCCGCCGGTCTGCGCGAATTGGGCGTTCTCCGTGAAGAAAATGTCGGACTCATTTCCGACAACAGGCAGGAATGGTTCGTTACGGATCTCGCCCTTCTCAGTTTGGGCGCCGCCGATGTTCCGCGGGGCTGCGATTCCAATGCCGAAGAGATCGCCTACATCCTCTCCTTTTCCCAGTGCCGTCTTGCGGTTCTGGAAAACGTTCGGCAGTTTGAAAAAGTCATTGCCAAGGAAAAAGAACTTCCCGATCTGAAAAAAGTCATCATCATCGATTCGAATACCAAAGACGCCGGCGCCCCCTCCGGCCGTTTTGAGATTCACGCCTACAAGGACATTTTGGAGTTGGGGAAAAAGGCCGATTGGGCATCCGTCGAATCGGAAATCGACCGGGGCGAGGGAGATGATGTGGCAACCCTCATTTACACCTCGGGAACCACGGGCGAGCCGAAAGGCGTTATGCTGACCCATACGAATTTTCTGCACCAGGTGAAAGGGGTGCCCTCCCTTCTCGATGTCGGCCCCGGCGACCGCTGGCTCAGCGTTCTGCCTGTTTGGCATTCCTTTGAACGAATCATGCAGTACGTCGCTTTGGGCACGGTCAGCGCCCTTTGCTATTCGAAACCCGTCGGGTCCATTCTCCTGGAAGACATGCTGAAAGTCCGGCCGACATGGATGGCCTCGGTTCCGAGAATCTGGGAATCGGTTCGCGACGGCGTCTATCGAAACGTTAATCAGGCAGGCGGTGTGAAAAAAGCTTTGTTTCTCTTTTTTGTCGCCGTCGGAAGCGCCTGGAAAACCTGTTCCAACATGGTAAAAGGACTGATGCCCCGCTATCATCGGCGCATCAGAGCCCTGGATATTCTTCTGGGGATTCTTCCCTACATTCTTCTCTGGCCCTTAAAGGCCTTGGGTTCCGTCCTGGTCTTTAAAACCATCAAGGCGAAACTCGGCGGAAAATTCGTCGCCGGGATTTCCGGAGGAGGCGGACTCCCCGCTCATGTGGATGCCTTTTTCCAGGCCGCGGGCATTCTTCTGCTCGAAGGATACGGCCTGACCGAAAGCGCGCCCGTTCTCTCCTTAAGACCGCAAAAACATCCTGTTCCCGGAACCATCGGGCCCGCGTTTCCCGGTACGGAATTGAAAATCATCGGTGAGAACGGCGAAGAACTCGGACCGAATCAAATAGGCGTTCTGCATGCCAAGGGACCTCAAATCATGAAGGGGTATTACCGGAAGCCCGAACTTACGAAGCAAGTCATCGACAAAGACGGCTTCCTTGATACCGGCGATTTATCCATTAAAACGCATGACGGTGAGTACGCCATCGTCGGCCGGGCCAAGGATACCATCGTGCTTTTGGGGGGTGAAAACGTCGAACCGGCTCCCATCGAGGAAAAGCTCAAACTCTCCCCCTACATCGCTTCCGGCGTGGTTATCGGACAAGATCGGAAATTCCTCGGCGCCCTGATCCTTGTGGATGAGAGCAATGTGAAGCTCTGGGCGGAGGAGAACAATGTGCCCTATACCGACGATGCCGGTCTTTTTACCGGCCCGGAGGTTCATGAACTGCTTTCCGAAGAAATCGCAGGAATCATCTCGGCGAAAAACGGGTTCAAGCTTTTTGAGAAAATCGTAAAATTCACGGTTCTTCCGGAACAGTTCGAAATCGGCCGCGAACTCTCGGCAAAACAGGAAATTAAGAGGCACGTTATCAATGAAATTTATTCCAAGGAGATAAAAAAAATCTATTCATAAAGTAAAAAACACGTTTGTACGAATTGAAGAGTGCCTCTTCAGCTTTGGATTAAGAAATGAATAGGCTATAATCATTGCCGGGTACTTATCGAATGGACACACTCACTTGGGAGAAAATAGGTACTGCCGTGCTGTTTCGATTCCACGGCAGCATCATCTCCGACAACACAGGGAACCTCCGAGGCCGAATCCTGGAAGTTCTTCGGAACGAAAAGGCCGAAACGGCGATATTTCACCTTGGCGATGCCGATTATATCGACAGTATGGGTATTGGAATGTTTGTCCATTTTCACGTCCAGCACCATGAACGTATTCGTTTTCTGCTCTGTGAAATGTCGCCGGGCGTCAAACAGGCGTTCGGATACGTCAAACTTCTCTCTTTCTTCGAAATTCGCGATACGCTGAACGACGTTTTGGAGGAATTGAATCTTGCTGACCTCTGAAGCCAACATCGAACTTCCCTGTAAAATATTCCTGAGCCCCGAGGGAAACGACTACTGCGCCCGGCGGGACATTCCGCTTCAAGAATTAATAAATCTGGACGGCATCAAGGGGCTCGGCTTCAACCGGCACAGCGTTGTCGCACCGCTGGTCCAGCAGCTCACGGCAAACAATCTGATTACGCGAATCGAATCCGAAGACGTGGAGTTTATTTCCAAACGCAAAGCCGTCATCGATACAACGAAACTTATCGTCTACGGCATTCTCTATAGGCGTTTTCGTCCCACGCTCAACGCCATTCTTCTGGACTCCGAAGTCGTCCGTTATCTTCGCTCGAAAGGGATGATTCCCCTCGAAGGAAAAAAACTTAAATTCGATCCGAAAACAGTGGCGAGTTTCGTCGAAGAAAACGGCAAGGCCATACGGTCCATGAAGGCCTCGCTTCTGTTCAATCCCCACAAGATGATCGACGAGCATCCGAAAATGGATTCCGAACAGAAAGAACGGAAAAAACAAATTACGCGAAAATTCATCGACACTATCGAAGACGATACTTGGTTCCTGTTCAACTATGTCCGCCGCTCATCGGATAAAGTCGAAATCGTTCAAAGACTGGATAAAACGGTCACATCCTTCATGAATAAAACCAATATCGCGGATGCCATCGCCTTCATGCTGGTGGAACTGGTTCAAAACGCGGAAACCGAGCATTTCAAATATCTTGCCTCAAAAGACAATCTGGCCCGTGTTAAGGGAGAAGGCATCTATGAAATGCTCCGCGATGAAACCTTCAGAAAAAAAATGAAGGAACGGGCCAAGGCATCGAACGCCCTTATCCATCTGGTCTTTCATTTCGACAATCTCCAGTACACGGACAACTCTAAAAGAACTCGGATTCAGGTCAGCGTTACGAATAAGGGCCGGATGGAAATCTCGGGCCATTCGATGCACGGCGAAGGAAGGCGTTCTAAAAAAATCTCTCTGGTGGACCACCTTCAAACCGATTTGGAATCGGCGGGGAACCCCATGGGCATGGTGTATTATGAATATCTGGAAGAAGCCTGCCGCGCGGAGAATGTAACTCTGGAGTCCAGTTTCACCACGGATGAATCCCGCAACGAAACCACCGCGCTGATGACCGTGACGATTTAAAAACTTTCAAGGTGATTTCAAAAAGCGTTGATTTTTGAAACAAAGCCCTTCTAAAAACAATTCAGAAGAATTTCGGCCATCGAATATAAGCAATTTCGTGAATGATAAATTGCCTCTTTCGATTAAAATTTCATTCCATGAGAATCGATTCATCCCACAATCAAACAGTGCCTAATTAAGAATCAGGGAAATACCGTATCATGATTCTGTAAATATCCGTATTCTCCAGAACCAGCGAGAATGTTTCCGCATCAACGCCCCGCGCATAGAGATTCACATCGCGTGAAGTGTGACCTTTTGTAAACCAGCCGACAAACGGAATTTCTCCCGAATCACATCCCGTAAGAACGTGAGCTCCTCCGGTTTCATGGTCCGCGGTTACAACGATGAGCGTGTCGGTCTTATCTTCGGCCCACGCCAGAATCGAGACAACGGCTTTATCCAGCTCCGCGATTTCCTTCACAAGAAGATCTTCGTTGTTGAGATGACTCGCCTCATCGGTAAGTTCATTCTCCACCAGAAGGAGAAATCCGTCGGTGTTTTCTTCAAGCCGATCCAGCGCTTTCTCGGCCATTTCCGCCAAAGTCGGCAAATCACCGCGATGTTCGATGTAAGGCATCATATCGTTACCGAAACGGCCGTAAACAGGCTCATTCGAGTCGGAAGAAAGGGCGAACATCCCGGCGGCCGTTCCCACCACCGTATATCCCGAAGCCTCCGCATACGAAATGCCCGGAGCCGCTCCTCCGCCGAAGAGAACTTCCGGCATAAATTCAAGGATCCGGGAGGCGATCACTTCGTATTCGTATCGATCATCGTGGTGAGAGACAAACGCCGCCGGTGTCGCGCTGCAGACATTGTCCGTCGTTACCAGTCCGACCGATTTCCCGGCCGTTCTGGCAGCCTCGGCCAAAGTCTTAAGAGAATCTCCGCTTCCGGGGATTTCCAGGGATAGGATTCTATTGGCCACCTTATGTCCCGTGGCCATAGCCGTGGCGGAAGCGGCCGAATCGGTCGTCTTGCCCCAGGCATTCCGGGTTCCCATTTTCGCGAAGACAGGGAAATCGGATGTGTTTTCAAAGGAAAGCGACCCTTCTTTCCCATTCACATAATATCCGCCGGCACGGATTTGTTCCGGTCCCATACCGTCGCCGATAACAAGAATGATGTTCTTCGGAGCTTCACCGGTTAAAGCGGGGATGTCATTGAGCGTGTACCGTTCAAGAACCGAATCGGCATCGCATCCGGCCGTTATGAAAAAAGCCGAAAAAGAAAGAGAAAGAAAAACGGCGTTAAGTCGGCGCCGATTCGCCATACTTCCATTGTAATCCCCGAACCCGCTTTATTCCCCCTCTCCGTCTCCCTCTTCCTTTGTCCACGAAGGGTTTATCCGGAATATCCATAACGAAATACGTTCCGTCTTTCTTGAAGCTGCCGTATTTCATCTTCCATCCGCTGAATGTCGAATTGGGAAATACGTCTGATGGGGATTTTCAGCAGCCGCTCCACATCTTCATCGGTGACATCGCGGGTGATTTCTTCTTTAAAAGGATCGAAGCCTTTATGAACCGCTCTGAAGATGCCTTCGACCGTCTTGGCTTTTTCCGCCCGCCTTCCCCTTCCGCGGGGGAGCGCGCTTTACGCTGCAAGTCCTCGTCCGGCATGAATGCCCCGCCTCACGGGCTTAAGTCCCTTCGCCCTTCGCCGGGGCGCCGTTCAGCGCTCTTTCCGCTCCAATCGCTCTCGCGGAGTACCGTTAAGAAAAAGACAGCCGCCCGAATCGAGCGGCTGTTTCTATTTTCAGAACCTTAATCCCGTATAAAAAAGCGTTTAATGCGCGTACACATGGCAACATCGTTATCCGAGTCAAAACACAATCCGCATATCCCGTAGGAAGAAGCCGATAGGAGGTTCCATCCGATGAGAATATCTGAACTTTGTAATGACCGGAATCAAGAACATAGAGAAGGCTTCCATCGGGACTTTCGGTAACATCCAAGAGGCATTAAATTGCCCCTCTTCGGAACCGGAAAGTGATTTTTCCGATTTTAAGAATTAAGATGCTGCAAAAAAATTAAAATACGAAAAACATGGTTCTCCTGCCTATAATTTTTCCCTACAATTCGTTTCCAGACATACAAAAATCAGAAGGTACGAACGAGCACATGAATACACCCGACATCATTACCGTAAATATACTTTACAGAGATTTTCATACCGAAGAAAACTGGACTTTTTTGGAAAACGATCTGAGTCTGATAATAGGTTTCCTATCCCCCGATCTGGATTTCAGAACTCTCTCGCATGAGCTATCGGAAAGATGCGGAGGCACACCTCTTATCCTCTCATCCACAGCTGGTGAGCTCTGCAACAACTCGTTTGGAAAGAAACTCCCTCTCTATCATTCATCACAGGAGAACAGAGGCAATATTGTATTGATGTGCTTCTCCTCATCAGTCATTTCAGAGGTTGATATTCATACAATTGATTTATCAGAACCCGACATGAACCCGGCAAAGCGGGTTGAAAAAATTGAAGAAGAACTCGATAACTTTCACCCATCGTTTCCGCTTCGCTCCGAAAACTGTGTTGCCTACACGATTATAGACGGCCTTTCACGGGGTGAAAGTTTCTTTATGGAAGCCGCCTACAACTCAGGCAAACTGCCATGTCTGATCATCGGCGGATCTGCGGGAGGAAAGCTCGATTTCAGGAATACCTGGATATACAACAATCAGGAAACAGTTCAAAACAAAGCTGTAATCACCTTGATTCGCTTGAGAGATGATATCAAGCTGGGAGTTTTTAAATCCCAGAATTTCAAAATGACGGATTACTCCATTACTGTAGCTCAAGCCAATCCGGCAATGCGAACAATCAAATCCGTTTTTCTTAACGATACAGGTGAAATTTATGATGTCATATCCGAATTGTGCCGCCACTTCCAATGTTCAGAAAAAGATTTGGAGAAAAAACTAACCAATTACAGCTTCGCTCTGACAATAGACAACGATATCTACGTCAGATCAATATCAGGAATTGACTACGAATCCCGTGAAATCAGTTTTTACTGTGACCTTGATTTCGGAGATGAGTTATTTATCGTTGAAAATACTGATTTTATATCATCAGTTGAAAGGGATTATGAACAATTTAAAAATCGGAAAGGCGGGAAACTCCTGGGGGGGTTGTTCAACGACTGCATATTAAGAAGGCTGTTCAATCAAGACCATCTTGCCGGAGTAAAGTGCTTCAATGATATACCCGTGGCGGGTTTTTCAACTTTTGGTGAATTGCTTGGGGTGAATATCAATCAGACACTCACAGCCCTGATGTTTTATCGCGTTACACCGGATACTGAGTTTCACGACGAATACCTGGACAACTACATTCAGAAATACTCCGCTTTCAAGGAGTTTTTTCTGAAAAGGAAATTGAACCAGATGAATCAAATGATGAAAATGAAAGACCGTGTCTGGAACGGCAGCATGAAAAGCATTGAATTGCTTTCGGGTGTTATAGAAACTTCATCCCTGAAAGCCGCTGAAAACGAAAAACTTCTATCATCAATCAACAACAACTTCACGGATCTGATTCACAATATTGATGAATCAGGTCAAAAAGGGCATATGATAGAAGAAGAACTTCTTGAGTTCGGCATCAATACGGAAAGGATTGAAGAGATTCTTCTTGATATTGTTGACATAGCCGGGCAGATCAACATTCTGGGATTCAATGCTTCCATTGAAGCTGCCCGTGCAGGATTGGCCGGTAAAGGATTTGCGATAATTGCCCGTGAGGTTAAAACACTTTCCGATAAAACCGATACCAGTGCAAATGACAGCAAAAATTCTTTAAAAGGTCTTATGGAAAGTCTGGACCTTCTGCGAGGCCGGAGCGATAACATCATAAAGTCACAAAACGAAGCAAAAGAACAAAGTCTTTCCCTCAAGGAGGATATTTATCTCCTGGCTGAAAATTCCAGAGCCATTGAAAGAAGTATCTCCGACAATGTATCTGAGATTCAGCAGCTTAGGAAAAATCTCAATCAGATGAAAGATGTGATTGAATTGCTGCTGTAGTGAATCCGTTATAGAGATAAACGCCGGACAAAAGTTTCTTGAAACGATTTTTTTATTCAGAACTCAAAATTCAATATTTTTTTCTGAAATATATTGATGCGGCCGGAATAGTCAATTCATGATTTCCGCTTTTAAATGCCTCTATTGACTTAAATAAAGATGTTCGTAAAATAAAAATAAATCATACAATTTTTGTATCCGGTAATTTAATACTGAACCTCATTTATACATATCCAGCTATATTAAAATAAATGAACGGAGCACTGAGTGAGCAACAAAAACGCAGAAGAAAACACTGTCATAATGGCGCAGGTTATGAATCCGCAAGACGCCAACCCGGCCGGTAATGTCCATGGAGGCGTGATAATAAAACTGATTGATACCGCGGCCGGAGCTGTGGCAAGACGTCACGCCAGATCCAATGTCGTTACCGCTTCAATTGATCGACTTGATTTTCATAAGCCCGTATATATCGGAGATATGGTAACGTGCAAGGCGAGCCTTAATTACACCGGCCGCACATCAATGGAAATCGGCGTACGGGTAGAAGCGGAAACTTTTAAAACAGGTGAAATCCGGCACGCCGTATCCGCCTATCTGACATTTGTTTCTCTTGATGAGAATGGAAACCCACAGGAAATCCCTCAGCTTATTGTCAATACGGAACAATTAAAAAGACGTAACAAGGAAGCCATTCTGCGGCGCGAAATGAGAATACAAGAGCGAAAACGAGAAAGAAACGATTAATTGACAAACTGATCCTACAAAGTATCTTCATTAACCGAATGGGAAGAGAACCTGGATGATGAAAAACTATTCTTCTTCCTTCTTCTCCAGAGTTTTCAAACTGACGAACCTGGCCGATGTGAATTCCTTGGGCTTCAAACGCACGCCCCTGGCTTTTACTCCCTTGATAAGATAATCGCTTACCGGAAACTGATCGGTGCCCTTTAGAAGGCTCTTCTGCTTGAAATCCACCACGGCGGACACGTCTTCCTTGGTGGTCAGGCGGATCATCTGCCCCTCTTCCGGAACCACGGAATAAGAACGGTTCAAAATGTACTGGGTAATCCTGCAGCGTTTGATATAGGGAAATTGATTTTCCGTGTTACGGTACACCAGGGAGAAAACAACCTCTTCGCAGGTTTCTTTATCCGCCAAACCCGCGTAAAGCATGCCCTTGTCCACGAAGAGTTTATCCGGAATATCCGTAACGAAATACGTTCCGTCTTTCTTCATACAAAGAACACGATCGTAAACGGACGCGTCGAAGAGCACCCTGCCTCCGGAAACCTCGTAACCGAGATAACCCGTTTCGGGATTGTACTTCAGCTTCAGATTCTTCCGGGCCGCGTCCCGAACATCCACTTTGCGCAGAGATACGATTTCGCTCCGGCGGGGATAGATGTCTCTGTGCTTATCCAGAACGCCCTTCAAAAAATCAAGGGCGTACTCGGTCAGATGCTTCAGATGATATTCCACCTCGGCCAGCCGGTCCTGAAGCTGCCGTATTTCATCTTCCATCCGCTGAATGTCGAATTGGGAAATACGTCTGATGGGGATTTTCAGCAGCCGCTCCACATCTTCATCGGTTACATCGCGGGTGATTTCTTCTTTAAAAGGATCGAAGCCTTTATGAACCGCTCTGAAGATGCCTTCGACCGTCTTGATCGGCTCAATGCGCTTATAGATTTTCTCGACGATGAAAATTTTCTCCAGGGTTCGGGCATGGATTTTATCCAAAAGCTGTCCTTTTTCGAGAAGGAGTTCCTTTTCCAAAAGAACCACAAGCCGCCGCGCATGGTGTTCGATAACTTCGGGAACCCTCATCACCACGGGTTTGTCGTCGGTAATCATCAGCATGTTCACCGCGATACTCACCTCGCAGTCGGTGAACGCGTACAGCCCGTCCAAAACGTCCTTTGTATGCACGCCTCGGGGAAGAGCGATTTCAATCTCCACCTTTTCGGTGGTGTAGTCGGTGATTCCGCCGATTTTGATTTTATTCGACCGGGCGGCCGCCTCGATGGAGGCGATAAGATTTTCCGTAGTCACACCGTAGGGAAGTTCCCGAATAACAATGCGTTTGGGATCGGAAGAATCAAGACGCACCCGGCTGAGAACCTTTCCGTTACCCTCGTCATAATTGGATACATCGAGGATTCCGCCCGAAGGCATGTCCGGATAAAGTTCGAATTCCTCGCCGCGCAGGCAAGCCTGTTCGGCTTCCAGAACCTCGACAAAGTTATGCGGAAGCATTTTGGTGGACATTCCCACCGCGATGCCTTCGGCGCCCAAAATCAGAGGCAGGGGGATTTTCGCCGGAAGCGTAACCGGTTCTTTTCGCCGGCCGTCGTAAGAATCCACGAATTCCGTGATTTCCGGCCCGAAAAGAACCTCTTTGGCCAAGGGCAGAAGACGGCATTCGATATACCTTGCGGCCGATGCCGGATCGCCTGTCAGCAGGTTGCCGAAGTTTCCCTGTTTATCGATGAACAAATCTTTATTTGCGAGATTTACGAGAGCCTCATAAATGGAAGCATCGCCATGGGGATGGTACTGCATGGCATGTCCCACGACATTGGCGACTTTATGGAATTTCCCATCATCCACGTCAAACAGGGACTGCAGAATGCGCCTCTGAACGGGTTTGAGGCCGTCATCCAAATGCGGAATGGCGCGTTCCTTGATAACGTATGAAGCATATTCGAGAAAATTCTCGTTGAAGAGTTTTGTTACGTAAGCCATTTAAATCAAGTTCTCCATAATGAATTCACGCCGCTGGGGCGTATTCTTCCCCATGAAAAACGCCAGTGTTTCGGGAACTTTCTTCATGGAATCGATTCCCACGGGAACCAGACGAATATTTTCGCCGATGAACTGGCCGAACTCATTAGGACTGATTTCCCCCAGTCCCTTAAACCGGGTTACCTCCGGCCCTCTTATCGACGCCATGGCAGAATCACGTTCCCTCTCGGAATAACAGTAGCGGGTTTCTTTTTTGTTGCGTACGCGGAAAAGAGGAGTTTCAAGGATATAGATATGACCGCCGACGACCAGTTCTTCAAAGTAATTCAAAAAGAAGGTAAGGATGAGATTCCTGATATGGAATCCGTCTGTATCCGCATCGGTTGCGATGACGATGCGTTCGTAGCGCAAATTCTCGATATCGTTTTCAATTCCCAGAGCCATCATCAAATTGAAAAGTTCTTCATTCTTATAGATGGCGGTTCGTCCCTTGCCGTAGCTGTTCCAGGGTTTGCCCCGTAACGAATAGATCGCTTGGGTATACACGTCGCGGCAGCTCACCATCGAACCGGTGGCCGATTGTCCCTCGGTAATGAAAATCGTCGATTCATCCCCCCTTTTATCGCCCCGGTGGAATTTACAGTCCTTGAGTTTGGGAATGTTGAGGGATATTTTCTTCGCCGCCGCCTTGGCTTCCTTTTTTACCGCGGCCAATTCCTTCCGCAGCTTTTCATTGTTGATTATTTTGTTTTCCAAGTCCTTGGCGGTTTCGGGATTTTTATGCAGAAAATCGATGACCGCGGCCTTAACCTCGTTGATAATCCAGCTGCGGACTTCGGTGTTACCGAGCTTGTTCTTGGTTTGACTCTCGAACACCGGATCTTTCACCTTCACGGCTATGGCTCCGGCAATTCCTTCCCGCACATCGGTACCCGAATAATTTTTCTTTGCAAACTCGTTCACGCCCTTGAGCAGTCCTTCACGGAAGGCGCTCAGATGCGTTCCTCCGTCGGAGGTGAACTGTCCGTTCACAAAGGAAAAATGAGTCTCGCCGTACGCGCTTGTATGGGTGAACGCAATCTCCATTTTATCGGCCGCATGGTAAACGATGGGATAGAGCACTTCATCGCCGACTTCCCGTTCCAGCAGATCATGCAGACCTTTTTTAGACTCGAATTTCGTACCGTTATAGTAGAGTTTCAAATTCCGATTCAAACAGGCGTAATTCCACATCCGCCGTTCGATGAATTCATCGTCAAAGGCGTAATCCGGAAAGATCTCCCTATCGGGGGTAAATTCCACGTAAGTTCCGTCCGAATGCCCCTCGCAGCCCCCCTTACGCTCCTTCAGCAGTTTGCCTCGTTCGAAAAAAGCTTCCCTGTAGCGGCCTTCGCGATAAGAACGGATAAGGAAATGGCTGGAAAGGGCGTTTACGGCCTTGGTACCCACGCCGTTAAGGCCTACCGAAAACTGAAACACGTCATCGTTGTATTTCGCGCCCGTGTTGATGACGCTGACGCACTCCACAAGCTTCCCGTGAGGAATCCCACGGCCGAAATCCCGAACCGATACGGTTCCGTCTTTATGCTTGATTTCTATCTTCTTGCCGAATCCCATGATGAATTCGTCGATGGCATTGTCCACCACTTCCTTCATCAGGATATAAATGCCGTCTTCCGGATTCGTACCGTCTCCGAGTCTTCCGATATACATTCCGGAACGGAGACGAATATGTTCCAGGGAACTGAGTGTTTTGATTTTACTTTCGTCGTAAATTTGTGCAGTCGGAGCCATAATACAATTTTACCTTTTCACCAAACGCCCGTAAAGTCTTCCGAAACACTACATGTGGCGTTTATTTTGAATATTCGGCCTGCAAGTCCTTGCCGGCCCTTTTGCAGGCTGTTGAAAAAGTAAGATTTGGTTCGAAGACAAGGCCGAATCAAGCACAGAAAGCGCAGCGTACTGGCTGTTCGTGAGCATTTCGAGCATTGATTCAACGCCGTATACGGACCATAAGGTCCTTTTTCAACAGCCTGTTAGAATCGTCGATCCTTCCGCATCAGCGGAATCATCATAATCGAAGCGGCCGCGCCCAAGGCCGCCGAAAGAAATCCCATTGTTTTAAATGAGAGACCTCCAAGGACGGCGAATCCGATGAACGGCGCCGCAACCCCGCGAAGACCGGCCAGAAAGGCATGGGCCGATTGATAGATACGAACCTGATCGGCCGAGACGATCCTGGTAACCCAAAGCTGCCAGATAAACGGAGAACCTGATGAAGCGATACCATAGAAAGCGGCCGCGGTAAAGATAACCGGAAGCGATTCGGTTAGGAAATAGAGCGGAATGGCTATGATGAAAAAGAAGTTGATGATAACCCGCAGCACGGGAAAGCTCATTTTTCGATAAAGAATCGCCCACAGAGGATTGCAGAGAAATCGAACCGCCATGGGAACAAGAACCGCAGCAAGCATTGCCGGAACAGGAGAAAGCCCCAAACCCCGTTCACGTTCAACCAAATACACCGCCCTGAGCGGAAGGGTCCAGAGATTGCCGAATCCTATGAGCATCCAGGAGGCCTGAACGTACAAAAACAGCGGGTTCCGAAAAGGCAGAGCCAGAACCTGCCACCATCGTTCCTCCCTCGGCTCGGGGTTCATTTCCGGGAGTTTCGTAAGCAGTATCGACGCGGCGGCCAGCGCCAGGGCGGCCGTGCCGACAATCCACCGCCAGGAGTCAAGATTTTCCTCCAGGATTCGTCCGCAGAGGAGTCCTGCTGCCAGAGATGCCAGAATGCTGAGCCGAAGACCGAGAGAAATCCTCCCGGCGCGGCGCTCCTCGGGATAAACTTCTCCGTATAAATCGGAAAAGAAGGGCTGTCTTTGGAAAACCGCCGCGGAGGAGAACGCCGCGCAAACGGCAAAAAGAACTCCCGAATCGGCAAAGGCGGCCGCCGCCAGCGAGAACGCGGACAAAGCGGTAAGAACAGCGACGATTCTGGAACGCCTGATGCCGCTTCGATTCAAGAATCCCGTCAGCGGCGCCGAAAGAAGATATCCGACGAAATTCGACGCGGCGATGAGTCCCTTCCAAAAATCCCCGACCGAAAAGAAACCGATGGCCACAACCATGAAGATTGAATCCACCAAAGGCTGAAAGAGTCCGTCGATGGTCTGCCTGATCGTGTCGATCCGCCAGGCGCGGATTTCATTTGGGCGGACGGCGGACACAGGAGCGGCTTGTTCGTTGGGCACGGGACTTATTCTCCGCGAATCGGTTCGGATGGGGAAGCGGGCCGGCGGCCGAGAGAACAGAAGCCCTCGTGAGGATACTCAATCATCGCGATTCTGCCGGGAGAAGTTCACCTCGTTCCGATCAAACCGCCGCAAAAACGCTCAATACGGAAGGCCCGCCAGTCCGCGAAGCATCCGATCCTGCCTCAGATAGGACAAAACCTCTCCGAGCCGCCGCGTTTCACTCGAGAGCACATCAAGCCGGGCGCGGAGCCATTCTTCCTCGCGTCCGTATCCGGACTCCCAGGATTCCTTTGTTTCCGAAGCCCGCCGCATATCGTTTTCACGGACTTCGGTGTAATAATCGATGTTCTCACGATTCAATTCCATGGAATGCAGTGTGCTTCTGATCAGCGAAACAAGATCGCGGCGGGCCGCATCGGTTCGCGCGGCGGCGGCTTCGGCGGCGGCCTCGGCGCTTTTGCGCCCCGAAGAAGCCCGGCCGGAATCGAAAAGCGTTGTACTCGCCCCCAGGGTGAGCGTCCAGGAACCGTCCAAATCATCCGGTTCTCTTCCGTACCCGCCCCCGTAGGCAAACTCACCGCGGAAAACCAGATCCGGACGGCCTATCGATTTCGCCCCGGCCAGCCCGGCCTGGGCGTTCCGGACTTCTTCAAGGGCCGAAAGCGCTTTTATATCGGTGCTGTAAGCCAACGCCGCCGCGACCAATTCATCGCTTTCGAAAAGAGTGAAGGATTCAAGAGTCTCGTCAATTTCAGGCAGAACGAGGTTTTCCGGGGTCAGCGTCTCCACATCCGTCATTCGCTCCAGAGAGACAAGAAGATCGTTCTCATTGCATCGCAATTGTGAGGAGGAAAGATGAACCTGCCGCCGCTGAGTGCGCGCGCGCCGATACTCGTCTTCCAAAAGGAAGCCCTCTTCATAATTCCGCAAAGTGATTTCAACCAGTCTGTCGACCAGCAGCTCCTGTTTTTCCGCAAGCGCGATCATTTCGCGAATAAGACTCAGCGATTCCATCGCAACGGTAATATCGGTCGCGAGTTTGTCTTCGGCCGAAACAACCTGCCAGCCGGCGGCCTCGCTTCCCCGCGCCGCCGCGGCGATTCCGGCGGAAATCTTGCCGGATGTGTACACCGGCTGTTCCAGAACCAAAGAAGCGTCATAGCGGAAATCATTGGCTTTGCCCAGGACTTCGAGATCTTCCGCCGGGAAAGGCGTTCCCATGATATCTCCCAGAGAACCGGCTTCTACGCTGAGGATGGGATCGCTGAGATAAGAGGAACCCAGTTCCACTCCGAGTTTCGGCCCGTATTCGGCCTTGGCTCCCCGGAGCGTTTGAGCCGCCGAGCGGGCTTCGGCGCGGAGTGCGTTGAGCGAAGAATCATGTTCCAGGGCTCGGCGGATAAGAGCTTCGGTACTCCAGGGAGCGCCGATTCCATCCGCCGCGGAGGCCGGGATGAGCACCTCGGCCGCCGGTTCGTTTTCGGCTCCCTGCATCTCCGGCTTGTCACGGGCCTCCGCAACGAAGGGAGCGGCCGGAAAGAGCATGAGGGCGCAGAAAAAAACAACCGGAACGCCGCCGACCGCCGAAGCCTTTTTCAAGAGGCCTCGGCCTTTGGAAGAGGATTCTTCCCGGTTCGCCGGTTTTTCCTCTTCGGGCGCCGGTGCGGGAACCCCGGTATCGGAAGAAGGTCCGAGGCTTTTCATCGAAGAGGCATGATTCGAATCGCTTCGGCCTTCGGGGTCATCCGCATCAAATATCGGCTGAAGCACGATTCTCTTCTTTTCCCTGCGCCTCTCCAGATGCTCATACAAAACCGGAACCACCACCAGAGTAATCAGCGTCGAGGTGGTGAGCCCTCCGGCGATAACCTGCCCGAGCGGCGCATAGATTTCGGAACCTTCGCCCATGGCGAAAGCCAGAGGAATCAGTCCGAGAAGCGTTGTCAGGGTGGTGATGAGGATGGGTTTCAGCCGAATCCTCGCCGCATCGAGAATCGCGTCCCGTACGTTCAAGCCTTCCCGTCTCAAGCGGTTGGCGAAATCGACGAGAACGATGGCGTTGTTCACAACCATGCCTCCCAATGCGATGATGCTGAAGATGCTCATCATGGTAATCCGTGTTCCGAAGGCCATTTGAACCAAAGCGACGCCGATAAGGACAAAAGGCACCGATCCCATGATGATGAGCGGCTGTGTGAATCGCTCGAACTGAATCACCATGACCGCGTACACCAGGAATATCGCGACGCCCAGGGCCACGGCCAAATCCCGGAAGGTTTCTCCCATCACGTCCGCGGCGCCGGCGATGCGCCAGGAAACGCCCGGAGGGAAAGAGGCCTTCGCCAAGAGCGGTTCCATACGGGCGCCGACACCGGCCAGATCGTTCTCCGAGAGTTCTCCCACCACGACAATCGACGGAAGCCTGTCACGATGCGGGATTCGGTCGGTGGCGGGCCTTCGGTCCAATTGGGAAAAAGCGGCGTAAGGCACCGTTTCACCCGCCGCGTTACGGACTCGGATTCTCCCTAAAATCCCATCGGCCAAAACATCGTCGGCCAGAGAGGAATCCACAATCAGCGGATAACTCGCCTCGTCCCCGTCCAGCGTTCCGGCCTGTTCGCCGGCAAAGAGAATCCGCAGGTTCCGGCCGGCGGACAACGGATCCACGGCCAGCCTTCCGGCGGCGATTTTATCAATATCCACCGTCAGGGATTCCTTATCCAAACGCACTCCGAGGGATGCGCGTTCCACAAGGGGATCGGCTTCCATAAGAGCCCTGACGGCCTCGGCGGACTCCAGAACGGAATCCCAATCGGTTCCGGTGATTTCAATCCGGAATCCCTCGCCTTCGGTGGCATAGGCCAGCTTCTTCGCCAGACCGCCGTTGCGCACCGTGATGTCGGCGTCCATAACCTCGGCCGGAAGGACCTGATTCAGCCGGCCGATGATTTGAAATACCGATCTTTCCCGCTCGGTTCTCCGTTTCAGAACGACTCTTCCGTATCCGGAGGAAGGATTGCCGGTATCGATAATGGTCGCCGAATCCCCGATACCGGCGTACCAGAGATCGGTTTTAATTTCCGGAACTTCCCTGCGGACGATTTCGGCAATCTCCTCCATCTTCTCTTCGGCGCGGTCCAAGTCGTAACCGGGAGGCAGGTCGCAGTACACTTCGAACTCATTCATATCCGGCATGCTGATCAATTCCCCGCCGAGGCGGGCCAAAAGCCCCAACGCGGCGGCGGTCAGAAGCAGAGAGAGAATAAGAACGAAGCCTTTTCGGTTTAATGCCGCGTTCAGAAACTTGGCGAAAGCTTTTGAGATCTTATCGAATCCGGCATCGAACGCCGATCCGAACCGGGCTATGAATCCCTTGCGGTCCCGATCGGAAAGAAGCCGCGAGGAAAGCCAAGGAACGATGACAACGGCCGTTATCGCCGAAGAAGAGAGTGCGAAAAGCAGGGTCCAGGATACTTCTTTAAGAATGGCGCCGGCCAGACCGGAAACGAACAGAATGGGCACGAAGACCGAAAGCGACGTGCTGGTTGAGGCCAGAACCGCGCCTCCCACTTCGTCCGCTCCCAAAGAAGCGGCTTCCGCCGCGCCTTTCCCGAGCCTGCGGTGCCGCATCGTATTTTCCAGAATAACGACCGATGAATCCACGATCATCCCGATGGAGACGGTCATTCCCGCAAGGGTCATCATATTCAGACTCATTCCCCTGGCCCGCATCAGGATGAATGTGAGAAAGATGGTAAAGGGAATGGACATGGACACGATTAAGGCCGCCCGAAGGTCGTGCAGGAATAAAAGAAGGATCAGAGCGGCGAGTAATCCGCCGAGCCATGCCGAGCGGCCGACCGAAGAGAGCGTGATGCCGATGGTTTCGGCATCGTCAAGAACGGGAACGAAACGAATCCGGCCGCGGGTTTCCGCCTCAATATCCGCCTGCAATTCCTTTACGGCGGAAATAAGAGTTTCGGTATCCCCGTCCGGCCTTTTCATCACATCCAGAGCCACCGTTTTTTTTCCGTTCGAGGAGGCTCTGAATTCGGGATTTTCGCTTCCCATGCCGACGGTTCCCAGATCATCCAGAAAAACAGGGTGCCCGGCCGCGTCGTATCCGACCGGCTGACTTCCCACATCGGCCAGGCTCCCGTAATCCCCCCGGGACTGAAGAGACACACGATCGGCCCCGATAACGACATCGCCGGCCGGAACATTCGCCTGTCCGCGGGCAACGGCCGCATAGGCCTCCAGGGCGGTAATGTCCATGGCTTCAAGTTTCGCCGGATCGAGTCTGATGCGAACCGCGGGCTTCTCGGCGCCCCGAGCGTAAACGGCCGAAACATCGGCAAGCCGGCTGAAGCGCGGGAGAAAATCCTCATCCAGAACACGGGCCAATTCGCCTTCTTCCATATCGGATTCAACCAGACAGGAATAGACCGGCAGTGAAGATACGCCGAGATCGTAGATTCTCGGACTTCCCGCCAAACCGTCGGGAAGATCCGAGGAGGCGGCATTGATCCTGTCGCGGATGTCGTTTTTCTTGGCCTCGATATCGGCGTCCCAATCGAGCACGATAAAAATGGTCGAATAGCCGTCGTATGAGTCGGAGCTGATTTTTTCCACTCCGGAAATAAGGCCGAATGAATCTTCCAGAGGTTCGGTTACTTCCCGTTCCACCGTTTCCGGGGAGGCTCCGGGGTAAACGGAAAACACCAGGATTTCCGGCATTTCGATGTTGGCCAATAAATCGCGCTTCATTCCGCGGAACGAAAGAAGGCCGAAAAGGGCCAGGGTTATCAGCAGAATGCCGATAATCGCCGGATGCTTAATGGAAAAATCGGCGATTTTCATTCGGAATCGCCTCCCTTTCGGACGAAGGCGGCGCTTCGGCCGGCGCTGAAGAGGTTCTCGCCGTTCTGTGCGCCGCCTGATTTTGTATCGGCCTCAGCACCGGCGCCGGAGCCGCGGATGTTGTTAGCGGACCGGTTTACATCCGCGAGGCGGATGCGGCTACCGGCGGCGGCTTCCGAAACGGCCGCATTTTTTTCAGCAACGCCGATCTTTTCTCCGCGGGGAGCCTCCGACTTGGATTCACCCTCCCGATTCAAAATCCGCACATCGGTGCCTTCAGAGAGAAAATGCTGCCCCACCGTTACGCAGGTTCGGCCTTCCATGGAGTCGGGCAGAAGAACATACGAACCGATGATGCGCGCTCCTTCCAGAGCCTGATAGGAGGCTTTGCCTTCGCTGTTCACAAACCAGAATCCCTTCCCCGAAGTCAGCGCCGTGGATGGAAGAGTCAGAACGTTCCGGCGGACCGAAAGGATGAACCTCGCCGTCATCAGCATGCCCGGCCTTAAGCCGCCGCGGGCTGCTTCATCGGGCGGGATTCGGCAGGTGACGACAAACGACCGGGTTACCGGATCCACCCAGGGAGCCACGGTGGAAATTTCCGCGTCCAGAATCAAATCCGGGAACGCTTCGGGCGCGATGCGGACATCGGGTGTTTGTCCGTTGAAAGCCGCCAGATATTCCTCGGGAATGAATAAATCCGCTTCAAGAGTTTCCAAAGAACCGATGGTATAAAGAGGCGTTCCCGCTTCGGGTGAAACAAGAGAACCGACGGCCGTATGCTTCATCAGAACAACACCCGTTGTCGGAGAGGGAACCCGCGTCCATCCGTACCGCAAAGCCGCCGCGGACGCCTGTGCTTCGGCGGACAGATAAGCCGCACGGGCATCCTCCCAATTCTGCCGGGTGGCCGATCCGGAGTTATAGAGCCTGTTGATCCGCGTCCAGGTGGAAGAAGCCGAATTGAACGCTATATCGGCCCGTTCTTTTTCAAGACGATAAGCTTCTCTGTCGATCTCCGCGAGAATCTCGCCCTCCTTCACGGTATCACCGACATTGGCGTAGAGCGATGTAACCGATCCGGAAACCTTGGGAAGAATGGTGACTTGGTTTGATGATTCCAGATTACCGTGAACTTCGAGGATTTCCTCGACATCTCTTCGAACGGGCTGTTCCGCCCGAACGGGCACGAAAGACTTCTCCGATTCCTCGGGCTCCGCTTCATCGAAGTAAAACCAGGCGGCTCCGGCACCGGCAAGGGCGAGAATGATGAAAAGAAACCGCAGAAAAAAACCGAGCACCCTCTTCATGAAACATCCTTTTTCAGCGGGATTCTCCGGCGTCCTTCCTTGGAAAGAATGCCCTCGAACATCACCCGCTCGACAAATTCAGGGAGCGAAGCCACCTCGCCGTCTCCCAAATAAGAATCCTTCTTCCACCAATTCACAATCAAACCGACAATAACGAGTGATAAAGACCTCACCGGCAGATCGGCCCGAAGAAAGCCCCGTTCCCTTCCCTCGCTGAAAAATCGGGAAAACACATCCACAAACCGCTGCTGAACCTGAGGAAAAAGGTATTCACCTTCTTCCATGGAACGCACCATTCCCCGAGGTCCGTAAAAAACCTCCATGGCTTCACGTCCTATATCCATAATTTCCATACCCCGTTCGACATAATCCCGCTTGGTATCTTCCGCTATATCGAAGAGCAGGGATGAATAATGACAAACCCGCCGTTCCACGCAATGCTTCCAAATATCACGTTTCCCGCCGGGAAAATGATTGTATAAAGTCTTTCGGCTCAAACCGATGTATTCGGAAAGATGTTCCATGCGCATTCCATGAAAGCTCAAACGGCTGATAAGACCTTCGGCCGCATTAAGGATTCGTTCGCGAGTCTCATCTCTGCGATTTATTTTTTTCATGTTTTACACATTAATGAGTCTTTTGTGTAATTTCAATATTCTAAAAAACTCTTCCGCTTCGAATATTCAAGAATGATGACCAAGCCTACTCGGCCAGCTTCTCCAGCTGCTGCTGAGAGC
The DNA here is from genome assembly GCA_963666985.2 of Spirochaetia bacterium. Lineage (GTDB taxonomy): Bacteria > Spirochaetota > Spirochaetia > DSM-2461 > DSM-2461 > UBA2779. Next base: position 1,224,489 of record CAXXIA010000001.1, read on the forward strand.
CGCCCACATGAACGGAGGAGAACCCCATGAGCTTCATCATACGGGCCGCCCTGCGGGCATGCGCGCCCGTTTGGCCGTAAAGAATCTTCGCCGAAGATTTATTTCCCATGCGGCCCGCGCTCTTGGCGATACGGTCCACGGGCATATTGACCGCGCCGGGGAAGTGTCCGGCTTTAAAATCCGCCGATGAACGGACGTCGATAATCATGGCCGCCGGCAAAAGTTCCTTCAGACGCTTGTTTTTTCTCCCGGTAAAAAACATCCTCGCGTATCCGAAAACGGCCAGAGCACCGAGAATAATCGCGCCGACCGCAATGTCCTGATCCATGAATCACCTTCCTTAAGGGACTATAGAAGGTTTTATCGGAGATGAACAGAGATGACAATCATGAGTGAAACGGCTCGGCCGTCTTAAGAGGGGCGCCGAACACACCCTGCCGCCGACGCGGATTTCAAAGCGTCCGACGGGGGCGTGAATTACCGATTAATCACCCCTTTTTTAAGAATTATATTCCCGTACTTTCGAACCTCTCCGGTCATGACAACAGCGTAGGCGTCTTTGGAACGCTCGTAAAACGCAAACCGCTCCATCCGTTCGATCTTCGGCGTATCGGGCCAAACGGCATCGACTTCAGCCCTGAATGCCCCTTCCACAGCCGGATCCAAATCGTCACCGGGAACCGGAGCCATCATAATCAGAGGGCTCTCAACATAGCCGTCCAGAGTTATCAGCGGCAAAATGCCCCGCAAAAGCCGCGCGGTGTCGATTCCGTCCGCTCGAATCACCCTCTTTCCCATCGTGTCGCCCGGATAAAAAGCATCGGCAAGGACTATTTCATCTCCATGTCCCATCCGGAACAAAGCATCCAAGAGTTCCGGCGAAATAACCGGATCAATATTTCTCAGCATTTTCGAATCTCCTTCGCAGAGTAAAAAACATCATTAAGTACATGAACCATGATTTTAATATGAACGAATGAATAACAACACCATATTCGGATTAGGGTTTTGCCTTCCGCTTCCTCTTCCGAAACGTGCTCAAAGCCCATCCGAGAATCCATCCTACGGCCAGAATCAGCAGAAAAACGAGGAATCTGGGGGCCGTAACGGTCCAGAAAAGAAATTGATAACTTACCGCTTCCAGGTTCTGAAACGCAAAGATAAGAGTAAGAACTCCGAGAATAATTCCAAAAATCAGCATACATAACCCCTTTATCGGATGCGGCGCCTAAGTTGAGGCATCATCCGATTCCGAATATCAAATCCGCGCATGAAGCACGCGTTTCCGGACGATTCACCAATGAACGGCCTTGCGGATTCGCGCCAGACTGGAAGCGAAAATCCCTTTGTGAGCCGTATCGGTCTGAAGCGACCGTTCCCGAGTCGGAATGAATCGGGCCCGGGAATTAAACAGGAACAGCATGTAAGCCAGCTCTCCGCTCTTATCCTCAATAGGATAACAAACGGAATCGGGGAAATCTCCGCCGGAAGATCTGGGCTGGCGTTCCTGCATCAGTCCCGCGCGCAGCTCTCCGAAAGGAATGCCGGGAATCAAGGACTGAACGTTTACTCCGATCAGTTCGCTTCTTTCCTTATTCAGCACGTCATCCAGGTTATCGCCCGCATACTGTATTTTCCCGAGAACATCGCAAATGAGAATCGTCTTTTCCGAGTTGCGCACCAAGAACTCAACAAGATCGTGCATGGCGCTGATTTTTCGGGTTTTCATGAGATTCTGGCGGCTGATCTGATTAAAAATCGTCGTTAGTCGATCACCGATAACGCCGAGATTCTGAAAATCCCGTCCCGGAACGATATCCCGCCGAACACCTTGCGCGATCAGTCTGTCCAGACGGCGATCCAAAGAACGCGCCCGTAAAATAATAATCAGATAAGCGCAAAGATACGCGACGAAAACGACCATGTTCCAAAAGAGAAAACTCTCGCCGTCGACCCGATCTCCCGCTTGAATCAGAAAAACGTAGCCGGCCACTCCGAAACCGAGAAGAGCGGCGGCGCCGACGAATCCCAGAAGAATCAGAACTCCTCGTCTGAGAACAATCATCAGCGAAGTTCCTTCATTGTATTTAATGGACCGTTTTCTCCAACCACCAGAAGAACATCGGTCTCCTCCAGGACGTCATCGGGACTCGGAAACTGAATCCGATCTCCCCGTATGGTGTTTCCTTCTTCATCCACGGTCAATTCGACTTTTCGAATCGCCACTACCGAAACCGTCATGCGGTTCCTTAAATCAAGCTCGGCCAATGTTCTGCCGGAAAATCCTTTGGGCGTCGCGATTTCCGCCATGCTGATGTTTTCGGATATGGGAATATTGTCGAGCACATCGGGAGAAATCAGTTTCTGAGCCAATCGTGTTCCCTCGTTGATTTCCAAGTTGATCACCTCGTCGGCGCCGACCTGAAGAAGCACCCTCATATGGATATCGGTGATGGATCGCGCGATGATTCTCGGAACCCCGATTTTCCTCAGAATCGCCGTCGTCAGAATGCTCGCTTCGACATTGTCACCGATGGCGACGACGGCCGTGTCCACGTCTTCAAAAGGAACCTGCCCCATGGCTTCTTCGTCCGTGGAGTTTATAACAATGGATTGGGAAACGCTTTCCTTGACCTTTTCAACCAGATGCTCCTGGTTGTCGATGGCAATAACCTGCCCGCCCTTCGAAGCCAGTTCTTCACAAAGCCGAACGCCGAAAGCGCCCAGACCGATCACGGCATATGTCCGTTCGCGCGTTTTTGCCATAATGCCTCCTTTGTTATCCGACGGTTATGGACGCCCTCGGATAGCCGACGGTGTTCTTCGGCGCATCCGAGGAAGCGGCCGCGAGGACGGTTAAGGGTCCCAGACGGCCGATGAACATCAGAACGATAACGACGGATTTTCCGAATCCGCCGAGAGAACCGGTAACACCCGTGGATAATCCCACGGTCGCGAACGCCGAAGCGCTCTCGAAAAGAAGATCCTTCATGGGGGCCGTTTCGGTCAAGGAGAGAAGAAAGGTTCCCCCGAAAACCGCCAGTATTCCGAAAAGCAGAATAAGGAAAGCCTGGTTTACGGTCCGCGGATCGACTGTTTTGGAATGAATCAGCACCCGCTCCTCATTTCTCCAGGAAGACCTGACCGACGCCAGCAGCACCGACACCGTATTGACTTTCACCCCTCCCGCGGTGCTTCCGGAGGCTCCGCCGATGAACATAATGAAAATCATGCCGACAATCGTGCCCGTGGCCAGGGAATCGAAAGATACCGAATTAAATCCCGCGGTTCTCAGGGTGACCGATTGAAAGAACGCCGCCAAGTACTGCTGGCCGAGATTTAAGCCGGAAAGAGCGCCTTGATGCTCCAAAGGATAAACCAGAATCATACCCGCGAGAATCAGGATTCCCGTGGCCGTCAGGACGGCCTTGGAGTTTTCCGTTAATCGGGATTTTCCCCGTATCGAATCACCGATGTTCGCGATAACGGCGAAGCTCAAACCTCCGCAGATAATGAGGAGCGCGACGACAAGGAGTACCAGAGGATTATCCGTGAACGACATAAGGCTGTCGGAAAACAGAGCGAATCCGGCATTGCAGAAGGCCGATACCGCATGAAACACGCCGTAGAGCACCAAATCTCCCCAGTTGCTCAGCGAGGAACGGAATCCCAGAGCCAAAAGTATGGCACCGGCAAGCTCAACGGCCAAAGTAATCCCGATAATGGACCTGAGAACCCGTGAAAGACTGCTCATGTCGTCTTCGGAGAGCATATAGGAAACCAGCCGCTTCTGTTCCACCGAAACACGCCGTCTGAAAATGAAAAGCGTGAAATAACTTAAAACCATAATGCCAAGTCCGCCGATTTGAATCAGCGCCATAATGACGATCCGGCCCCAGGCACTGAAATAAACGGCCGTATCGACGACGATGAGCCCGGTAACGCAGACCGCCGAAGTGGCGGTAAACAGAGCGTCGATAAAAGGAAGCCCCGGGCCGGAAACGGCGGTGAACGGCATCATCAAGAGCCAGCTTCCCGCAAGAATGACCAAAAGGAAGCTTAATGCGATGGTCAGCGCCGGACGAATGCGCAGGCTTTCCACAACTGTGGCGATCCGGCGGTAGCGGCTGAAGACTTTAAGAACAAGAAACAGGTTCCGAATGGCGACGATGGCCGATCCATCGGAAGTTTCAACGGAAAAAAGATTCGCTACGGTCAGCGCCTTCGTATAAATGAAGAGCGCGATGAAAGCCAAAGAAAAGGAGAGTGAGCTCCAATTCCTCCTGAGATAGAATATTTTGTACGGTGCTCGGCGCAGCTCGACGATGATTTCCGCCAACAAAATGAAAAAAATGACGAAATCGATGAGATTCGTGAAGATAATCGCCGTAATTCCGGAAAAATCCGATTGCTCAACGAACAGGGAAACAACGCTGAGCAGAAGAGTCAGGAGAATCCAGGAGTTCCATTTGATTGATCGGCGTCCTTGACGTTTCACAGAAAAAAACCTCTCCGAGTTCCGCGGATCGGGTATCCGATTCCCAAAGGCATCGATTTGGGGCCGAATCCGCGGTCCGCCGCATTCAAACGAACATTCATCATCAAATTATAGCGGTTCAACCGTCTTTATTTGAATTCCTTAAAAAACATACTCTTTCTCACGTTCCTCACCGTTTGCATCATACACTGTGCAAAAGCGAACCGCGCGCAGCATAATGAAAGTATTCGAGTAAGAGGAGTTTTTTCATGACGATCGATTGGAAGACAATGAAGGGCGATATTTCACGGGGAATCAAGGAAGGGGCCGAATCGGTCGCGAAAAAGGCCGGAGAAGTGTCGGCCGAGGGGCAGAAGAAAGTCAAAATATTCAACCTGAAGCGAAAGATTCAAGACTTCATGGAAGACCTGGGCGCCGCCATATATGAAGCGGAGAAGAAAAATCCGGGAACCATATCCGATGAAGCGGCCAAAGACATTCTCAAATCGATTGAAGAGGCCCATGCCGAAATTAAAAAACTGGAAGAAGAGGAATAACTCATTTATCCTAACGGTGTAAGAACCGATCAAATACGCTTCGGAGCCGATTCACCGCCGGCCGCAGACGGCATTGCCTTCATGAAAAGCTCCGGGTACCGCACCTTCGAAAAAATGTAACTATTTCTTCATAATATGATTGTGATATTCAATACGGGTTTGAAATGCCGTACGGGCAAAAAAACCTGAAAAGGAGTTAAAAATGATCCATCGTCGGATAGGCTATCTGCTTTTCTTGTCGCTGTTAATCGCATCCTGCCGCACCGCTCCCCCGCAAGTCGTTGAGGGAAGTCTGTTCTCTCTCCTGCCGGAGGATTTTCCGGTCATCCGGGCCGCAAGAGGCGGCTTCTCGCCGAACGGCGACGGACTCTATGACGTGATGTCCCTGTATCCGGAAGTCGGACGCCAGGAGGAACTCTCCTCATGGCGCGTGGATATCACGAATTCCGACGGGAAAGTCGTCCGCAGTTTCAGCGGAACGGCGCCTGTTCCCGACGAAATCATCTGGGACGGCGGCAATGATTCTCTCAAAACCGCCGATGAGGGGCTTTATCATGCCGTATTCCATACGGTGTTCAACGGCGGCGAGGCCGAATACGAAGCCGAGACGGCTCCTTTCTCCCTCGTTCTTGAAGGTCCGGAAGTGACGTTAACCGTCGGCGGCGAAGCCTTCTCCCCGAATGGCGACGGTGTTGACGATATCTACAACCTCGGGATTCATATTGCCGAACCCGAGAAGGTGGATTTCTGGGAAATCTTTATTCGGGATCCGATGGGAACACCGTTCTATCTGGAGAAAAAACTCGGAACGCCTCCCGAGAACTGGAGCTGGGACGGTACCGATTCAAACGGGAATACGGTTCTTTCCGGTGCGGATTACCCGATCAGTCTTACCGTTACCGATTTATGGGGCAACGAAACAACGATGGACTGGCAGATTCATGTCGACGTTATGCTGATTCCCGACGGCGATCGGTACGTCATCAGCCTCTCCAGAATCTACTTTCAGCCGTACACGGCGAATTTCACGGATGTTCCCGAAACGGAACGGATGTCCAACCAAAATACCCTGGACCAAGTCGCACAGATCCTCAACCGCTATAAGGATTACGATGTCGCTCTTGTCGGGCATGCGGTTCATGTCTACTGGTTCCGTCCCGACCTGATGCAGAGGGAACAAGAAAAGATTCTTCTACCTCTCTCTTTAGCCAGAGCCGAGGCGATTCGCAACGCTCTTGTGCAGAGGGGCATCGATCCCAAACGCATGACGGTGGAAGGCCGAGGCGGCGCGGAACCGATCGTCCCGCATTCCGATTTGAGGAACCGCTGGATGAATCGCCGCGTGGTATTCTATCTTTCGCGTTAATCCGCCGATGCGGCCTGATCTTTATTATCCATCGCGGAGGTGATTCTGCATGACCATTTTCGAAGCCATAGCCCAAGGTTTCCGGAAAACACCGGAGCAAACGGTAAACGCCCTTCTGATCTCCGCGGGAATTCTCATCATCATTCCGCTGGCGTCTCTTTTGTATAAAGCCGTTATGAAAAAAAGAACGGCCGGAGAATGGGAAAACGATTTTCAAGCCTTCATCAGAGAGAAAGATTTAACCGTTAACGAACTCGATCTTCTCGACGATTTGTTTCCGTTCCTGAAAGATCCCCGGCGCAAGATTCTGATGCTTCACAATCGGAACACCTTTCTTCTCGCGCTCGGCCGTCTCGAAGAGAAAACGGGTCATCCGCAGGAATTCGGAGAGAACCTTGAAAAAAAACTCTTCGGAGAAGAAAAATCGATTCTTCCGGAAGACTTGAAAAATCCGCTCGGTCCCGGCCGTCCGGCGCGTTATATCGCTTCCGACGGGAAAGTCTTTACCGGCCGAATAACCTCCGGGAAAGGCAATGTCGTCGGCCTCGGCTTCCTGGAAACCATGAAAGCACGGACGGAACCCGGAAAAGAACGTCTGCTGGTGCAGGACTTCCGCGGGATTCTCATCTATCCGGTTTCTTCGGTGTCCCGTACCGGAGAGGATTCCCTGCGCCTTGAAGTCTCTCCTCGGGCCGTTAAACAAAAGGACCGCATCGCCCCCTCATCGATTGACCTCTATCCGCCGGGAACAAGCCGCCCTATCGAAACACGTCTTCTGCAGCTTAACAACGGAATCGGCGCGATTGAAAATCCCGATGGCATCCTAAAAACAGGGCAAACCGTCAAACTTTCTTTCAGAACCGAATTCGACAAGCATTACCGCATCAATGCCGTCGTTACCGGGCTTTCCGGCCGGAAGCGAATCGCCCGGCTGAAATTCGGCTACCTGAAGCCGATTCCATAAAAAGTCTCCTCATATCCCGCAAACTCATTACGCCGTCTTCAATCGAACGGACATGGGAGTAATCGTCAAAACGGATCTCTCATCCGACGGTCGGCGCATAGCCGAAGAATGAGTTATTATTGGTATCAATCGCTTTTTTAGGAAACGGAATGACAAACGGAGATTTTTATATTCAACTCGGCATTTTGGCATTTCTTTTGTTCCTGTCGGCTTTTTTTTCAGGATCCGAAACGGCTTTATTTTCACTTAACAGCCTGGAAAAGGATGCCTTAAGGCGTCGAAGCACAGGAAAAAACGCGGAATTTACGGCCCGTTTCTTTTCTCACCCCGATGATATTCTGGTAACCATTCTCACCGGAAATATGTTCGTCAACATCTTTTCATCGGCAATCGCCGAAGCCATCGGCGCGCGAATATTCAAAGAAGCCGCCGAACTCCTTTCCATCGCCGCGATGACGGTGCTGCTGCTGATTATCGGGGAAATGACTCCCAAGAATCTGGCGATCCGGCACGCGCTTAAATTTTCAACCAAGTCGACATTTCCGTTAAAAGTCATTCATACGTTACTTCGCCCGATTACACTCCCCTTGAGTCGCATCCGCCGATCCGTTCTTTCTTATTTCCCGAAACAGCACGGTCATGCCGGAACAGATCAGGCCGGAGCGATTCTTTCGGCAATCCGCATAGGATACGACAGACAAACGATCGAAGAATCGGAGCTTCAGCTTCTTGAGCGTTTCTTCCGATTCAGACGTAAAACCGCCGCGGACATTATGATTCCTCGGGTGAATCTTCACCCCGTGGACGGGAATCTCACAATCGACGAATTGATCCGGCTTATTGCCTCCGGCTCTCTCGAATCCGAAAAAAGCCTTATTCCCATATACCGGGGCAATGTTGATCATATCACCGGATACATTCGAAAAATCGATCTCGCGGCGCAGAGATTCGTTCGGGATTCGCGGCGTTTGAGCGCGATTGCCCGGCCGATCCACGCCGTACCGGAAAGCAAAGGATTACGGGAACTTCTGAATGAAATGGGCAAAATAGGAACGGAAATGGCCGTTGTGATAGACCAGTACGGAGGTACCGGCGGTCTGGTAAGCTTTCCCGGATTGGTTTCCTACCTTTTCGAGGATTTTCTCCCGCAGCATGAGCGCTCAATTGAGAAAACCGGCGTAAACTCCTTTCGAATCGCGGGTCATGCCGATATCAGCGAAGTCGCCGCGGCCATGGAGATTGAATTGACGAGTACCCAGCGGACAATCGCCGGAATGCTGATCAGTGAATTCGGCGGATTCCCGGAAATCGGACAAGAAGTGGTTATTTCCGGATACAGTTTCCGCATTTCGGGATTGGACGATCATAAAATATCATGGATCGATGTCCGGGAGATTAAGTCATGACCGCTTTGATCGTCATTATATGCATATTCTCGGGCGGGATTTTCGCGGGCCTGGAAACCGGTTTAATCTCGGCCAATCAGTTCCTTTTGAATTCGGCACGAGAAAAAAATTCCCTTTCGGCACGGGCGACCGGCTTCCTTCTGAAAAGCCCCGAACGTCTTTTGTCGACAACCCTTATCGGAACAAATTTATCCTTCGTAACCGCCACGATTCTCTTAAGCCGGTACTTGAGGGCGACGGGTCTTATTTGGGCGCCCTGGGCGGGAAGTATTCTGCTCACCTTCATTATGCTGATTTTCGCGGAAATCATTCCGAAGTCCTTCTTCCGCCAGAACGCCGACACCATTGCCGTCCGCCTGGCGCCCTTGCTCCTTCTGTTCTACTTCATCTTCTTTCCCGTGGCGTTGATTCTCAATCTGATTGTAAAAATGCTCCTTTTTCTCACGGGGCAATATCGTCCGTCCACGACGGTCATGGATTCCAAGCATTCGCTGAGAACCCTGGTTCGGCTCGGAAGCCGCGAAGCGGGAATCCCGCTGGAAGATCAAAGGATTGTGGATGATATTTTCGATTTTCAGGACACCATGGCCCGAGAAGTCATGATTCATATCCACAGGACTCTGGCCTGCCCGAAATCCATGCCGATAGAAGAAATCGTTCAGCAGGCCTATTTCGCCGAAGTGCGGTTCGTTCCCATCTACACACAAAGGCTGGATAATCTGGTGGGATATATCGATCTTGAAGATCTTGTTACATCAGAGTCTCTGGAAATTGATGAACTTCTTCATGAACCGGTTTTCTTCCCGGACATGAAGCGGATACCGGATCTTTATCGGGAAATGAAGGACAGAAAACTGAAGCTGGTCTTTCTGTCCAACGAATACGGCCGGATTACAGGCATCGTCACCCCCGCGGAAATCGTCGCGGAAATCGTCAGAATCCGTCCGGGGTATCCTGATGAACGGTACCAGGAGATTGAACATCTCGGAGAAGGCCGCTTCGCCGTGGTCGGCGTTGCCGATGTGGAAAACTTTCGAAACGAAACGGGGATTCCTCTTCCGGTAGGAGCGTATGATACGGTCGGGGGCTTCCTTCTTTCACGGTTCGGATGCATCCCCGAAATCGGTGAATCAATAAAGGCCTACGGCGCCGTTTTTTCCGTATCGAAGCGCGATGACGTTCATATCAAGAGAATCTCCGTTCAGCGCATCTCCTCATCCGCAGCACACTCCGATACGCCTTCTTAATCATCCGCCAGAAACAACGCTCTCAAGAGAAGTATAAGCCTTCGAGGGAACCGCTGGGAACGTCAACGCGACAATGGACTCTTTCTTGAATCAATTCGAGAATTTACCTGGTCGTCGGCCTTCCCGAACTCAAGTCCGGCCGGCGATTTCAGAAAACTGCAGCGTATAAAGCTTGTGATAGGTTCCTTTATTCGCCATCAATTCATCATGTGTGCCTTCTTCAATCAGCTTTCGGTGTCCCAAAACCAAAATACGATCGGCCCGGCGAATGGTGGATAACCGGTGGGCAATAATCAGAGCGGTTCGATCCTGAAGTAAAACGTCCAAACCTTCCTGTAAAAGGGATTCGGTGGCCGTATCCACATTGGCGGTGGCTTCATCCAGAATGATAATCCGCGGATTATGAGCAATAATCCGGGCGAACGCGATCAGCTGACGCTGTCCTGCCGAAAGATTGCCGGCCCCTTCCGTTATTTGTGTATCAAATCCTTCCGGAAGGGTTTGAATAAACGCCTCGGCTCGAGAAATCATGGCCGCTTCTTTTATTTTCTCAGAAGAGATATCAAGTCCAAGATCGATATTATCCGAAATGGAACCGGAAAAAAGAAACACATCCTGCTGCACCGGCTGAACGGTTTTTCGAAGCACTTCCAAAGGCCTGTTGCGGATATCCTCTCCATCCAGGAGTATCCGGCCGCCGTCCACATCCCAAAGACGTGTAAGAAGATTGGCAATCGTGGTTTTTCCGGCACCGGTCGCACCCACGATGGCCACCGTTTCACCCGGATGAATAACAAAGCTCAAATCGTTAAAAATACGTTCGCCCGGGACATAGGAAAACTGAACGTTTTCAAAGCGGATCTCTCCGCAGGAGAGTTCCGAATCCTCCGCTTCAGGATTTGAATCGGAACATTCTCCAACATCAGTTCCGGTATCCGGGATACGGTCAACTTCATCCATCATGTCAAAAATTCGTTCACTGCCGGCCATGGCCGATTGAAGAATGTTGAACTTCTCCGCAATATCCCGAACAGGCTGAAAAAATTTCTGAATCAGTTCTATAAAGGCAACCAGCACACCCAAAGTTACCAATCCCTGATCCTGCAAACCGCTGGAATACCAAATCACCGCTCCTGCGATGACCGAAGAAATCATGTCGACCAACGGACGAAACACCGCCATGATTTTCATCTCACTGATTTCGGCTCCAAGAAGAGAACGGCTTTTTTCTGAAAATTCATTTCGGCTGCGATTTTCCGCCGCGAAAAGGTGAACGGTCTGCATTCCTCCGATCCTCTCGGAAAGATAGGTATTCACCGCACTCACCCGGGTACGAACTTTTCGAAACGCTTCACGCATCCGATTTCGGAACACGATAATGAGAATAGCCGTTGGGATGAGAGAGGCCATGGAAATCAGGGCCAGTTTAACATCCAGAAGGAAAATCACCACAACCACACCAATCATCATGGCTCCGTCTTTTAAAAAGGAAGTGGCCACGTTGGTAAAAAACTCATTGATGGTTTCCACATCATTGGCTACACGGGATACCAGACTGCCGACAGGAGTTTTTCCTAAATAACGAAGAGACTGGCGCATAATATGAGAAAGGAGTCCGATACGAATATCAGCCATCACTTTCTGACCGATCCAGGAAGCCAGATAGACTTGGACAAAAGTAAAGAGAAGAACGATTGTAAGAAGCAAAAGATATTGAAGCGAACGAAAACGTAATCCTGAAATATCACGCGAACGAATAATCCGCTTTTCTTGTGGTGTTAATTTGGCAAAATCCGGCACGGAGATCGCCAAAGGCGAATTGGTATTATCTGTTTTCCGCCCTAAAAATATCTGGTTATGCCGATTAACAACGGATGAAACCTCTGGAGAATCGTTATAAAAAACATACCATTCTTCCGGGGAAAGAAGCCCGATTGATTCCGCTTCCGCTTTTTGGGATTCATTCAAAAAGGAAAGATTGCCGGTTGGAACAAACAGGTTTTCTCCTGTCCGAACCCCATTTCCCAAAAGATTATCCGTATTTTCCCTACCGATGAGATCGGATGTTTCCACCTGCAAAAGGGAAAGCCTGGAATACCGTTTAAGGATATTTTCATCCAGCGTTCGCTGAACCACAACCGGTAAAAGAAGTTCGGCAACGGTAGCCACCGCCAATGCGGCAAGAGCCGAAACAGCCGCAAGCCGATAGGGAGAAAGATACCCGAGAAGGCGCTTCATCACGGCCGGTGAATACCTCCGGACCAGCTTTTCATCAAAAGAGGAATCTGTTTTACCGGGACTCATGACGGTTCCTCCTCGATTCTTTCAAGTGACTGCAAATCGGCAATTCTCCGGTAAAATGGGCTTTTTTTCATTAATTCATCAGGAGTTCCTTCGGCACTCACATGCCCATCCTCCAAAACGATACAGCGGCCGCAGCGGGCCATCGCTGAAATTCTGTGAGAAATCATCAATGTTGTTTTCCCCTTCCGAACGGCGAAAAGATTCTGCAGGATTCTCTCTTCGGTATCCGCATCCACAGCTGAAAGGGCATCGTCCAGAACAAGGATTTCCGGATCGGCCAAGAGCGCCCGGGCGATGGCGATCCGTTGTTTTTGCCCCCCGGAAAGAGTCACCCCTCTCTCGCCGACAACGGTATCCAGTCCTTGAGGGAAAAAGGGTAAATCCGAACTCAAACCGGCCGCTTCCACCGCCGCATCAAGTTCTTCATCACTCGAAGATGGATTGGAAAAAAGAATATTGTCTTTGATGGTTTCAGAGAAGAGGAACACATCCTGGGGAACCATGCCCAGAGCCCGGCGAAGGGCACTTCTGGTAAAGAGCCGGATATCCTTTCCTCCGATAAATACCGAGCCTTCGGGAGGATCAAGAAGGCGGGGAATCAATTTGGCCAAGGTTGTTTTACCGCATCCGGTTGGCCCAAGAATACCAAGGGAGCCCCCTTTGAACGCCGTAAAACTCACTCCGTTCAGGATGGGGAAGCCCTCTTTGTAAGCATAATGAACCGAACGGAATTCCAAATCGCCCGACGGCACCCTATCTTCGGCTTCGGAAAGATCAATGATATCGGGAACCGAATCCAGAACATCGTTGATTCGGCGCATCGATGCCGCTCCTCTCTGTATCATGTTTACAACCCAGCCGGCACCCATGGCGGGCCACTGAAGCATTCCCAGATACGCCAAGGCGGCAACAAAATCTCCGGCACTCAAACGGCCGTCAATAACGCCGATACCACCGAAAGAAAGAAGCAGTAAAACGCCCAAACCGGCGAGAAAGGTCATTGCCGGAAAGATTAATCCCCAAAACCGAACCAAAGCCATGTTGGCCTGGCCGTAATGGATGTTGATTTCCGTAAAGTTGGTCAAAGACTTCTTTTCACAAGCGTAGGATTTCACCACCCGAATCCCGGACAGGGTTTCCTGAACATAATCGCTGATTCCGGCAAAACGTTCCTGAACCCTGCGGAATAAAGGCCCAATCAGCCGCCCCAGAAAAACGGCCATTATGGTAACCAAAGGAAGAGGCAGAACAATAAGAACCCCAATTCGTCCATATCTCATAAAAAGCAGAACAAGAATAACCAAGGCCATAAAGAGTCCATCGATAAAAGCCACAAGGGCCATCCCCGCAGCCATGCGGACAGAGTTCAAATCGTTTGTTACCCGGGCCATTAAATCACCAACTTTGTACTTTTGGAAAAACGATCCGGAAAGAGACAGCATTTTTTCATAAAGATCGGAACGGAGTCCGGCTTCAATTTTCCGGGCCGACCCGATAATGAACATCCGCCAGCCGAAACGTCCGGCGGCAATAACCGCAGCTATGGCGGCTATGGAGAGCATTAACCTCCCGATTTCTCCGGAATTACCGCTGCCGAGAGAAATTAAATCCACGGCCTTCCCCATAATGCGGGGAATAACAATCTGGCCGCCATCGGCAATCACCAGAAAAAGAAGTCCGGCAATATAACTCCATCGATATCGTTTAACATATGGATAAATCGGCTTGAAGACAGTGAAAAAGCCCTCGTTTGGGCCGCCGTCAGATTTTTTTCGAGGCATCTAATCAATATATGGATCAGGATATGTCAGGTAAAGAACAAGGAGCGGATATCGGCAATTCTCATTTTGGGCGTATCCCTAACGCTGATTGAGGATTATGGCCGTTTAAGGTTAATAATTTACTTCGCGTTCCGAAAGAAATCGGCGACGATTGCGGCCATTTCCGGCGTGCGAAGATAACCGTATGATTTGTGAGGATTGCGCTTTCCAGCGCATATGTAATTGTTGAAAACCTTTTTATCCTGCACCCGCACGCCGCGTGAATTGGCCTCGTAGTCGTCGGCCAGAGACTGATCCATCGCCACGGCGTCTTCGGTATCCGACAGGTTGTACCAGTCTTTTCTAACGGCTTCGGGAGTTTGAGGACGGCCGGAACCCGTCTTATGTTCCTCTTGAGATTTTAAAACGGCGGCCTTGATGTTCGGCAATCCGAGCGGCGATCCTATCGTTACCAGCGTATCGGCGTGCAAATCGGACGAACAACGGTTCAGTACGTCAACGGCGACAATCGATCCCATGGAATGAGCGATAAGAAGAATCCTTTTTCTCCGGCACCGCTTCAACCGTACACGCAATCGCTCCTGAATCGCCTTTTGAACCTCTTTGCCTTCCGGCGAATAATAGGTGCCGAGGTCCGGAAAAAACGACTTGATGAATTTATCCGCGGCGGCTTCGAATTTCACTTCGTTGTTTCTGCCCAGAAAGACTTTATCGAGGCCCTTATCGAGGGCTCGAAACATCAGACTTCTCAGTCTATTCGGCCCGGGAGTCTCTTCACCGCCTCCCGCGATATAAGGCTCCCGAAGATGCAGCGGATCATCTTCACCGCCGGGAATGTCCCGCAAAGGTTTCTCGTGCAGAATATCCGCCCAATAAACCAAGCGAAACGGTAAAAGACGGATTCGAATTCCTTCGCGTTCCAACCCTTCTCGCAGTGCTTTTTTCCACCATTTTTTAAGCAGGCGCCGCTTCAGTTTGTTTCCGAGCCCGTGAATGGCGATGATGACGGATTTCATAGCTGTCCTAAATTGTATCCGACAGCCAAAGTGGAGATTCGAACTCCAGACCTACGCATTACGAGTGCGTTGCTCTACCAGCTGAGCTACTTTGGCGAACGGGCTTATTATAGTCGTGACGTCATACGGGTCAATGGGGGGATTGGACTTGACTCACAATTTTTTTCCCATACTATGTGAAGAATGGACAACAAGGGACAAAGGCGTTTTGAAAGAACCGATTTTCATGTCAAAGGCTTCGTGATCATCGACGGCCAGGAATGCCCGGTCAATGTAATCAACATTTCTCTCAAGGGCATCCTTGTTGAGCCGGAAAAATCCATAAATCACGAAATCAACAAGATTTACCCTCTGCGCATATCCCTCCCGCATTCGGAAATCAGCATTCAAACTGAATCAAAGCTGATTCACGACCGCGACGGCCAGTGCGGATTTCGCTTTGAATCCGTTGAAGCCGAAAGCATGATCCACCTCCGGCGCTTGCTGGAACTCAACATCAGTTCCGATGAAGAAGTGGAAAAAGAACTGTTTTTCCTGATGGATTAACCGGAGAGATTTGAAAAGACGAAGTTTTTTCTCTTTTTAACGGCCGCGATAGGGAAACGGTTCCCATGATTCGGCTATATCGGTCAGAATTCCTGACCTTCCTGAACCTTGCGGCGGGAAGAGACGAAACGCGACAAATCATGGATGTTGGTTACATCGATATGATCCTGGTAAACCGTAACCCGCCGCTGTTCCTGAAAATGATTTAAAATATCCCGGACTCTGTCGGGACTCATTCCGGCCCAATGGCCGATATCCGCCACCGAATTATTAAACGTTCTTTTTCCCGTATCCGTTTCTTCGTCGAAGGGCTGAAGATCTTCGGCCAGCATCAGAAAGACATCGGCGACACGCGCATGCTCGTCCGAAAGAGTCAATATATTGAAGCGGCGCTTCTGATCGTAGATTCTCTTGGCGAAGAGACCGAGTAAATTGAGAGCCATCTGAGGATTCCCGGTCATCAGCATCTCAAAGTTGTTTCTGTTGAATTCCAGCAGTTTGCAGTTGTCCAGCGCGATGATGGAAGCGCTTCTGGGAGCGTTCTCAAGCAGCGCCATTTCACCGAAAAACTCGCCGGGTTTAAGGATATCGATGGTTTTTTCGATGTTTCCGAAAATTTTTACGATTTTCACCCGTCCCGACTGTATCAGATAGAAAGTGTCGCCCGGCTCATATTCACAGAATATTATTTGTCCCGCGCTGTAGGTTTTGGCGAATCGTTCGAACATGGAGAGGTCCATTGTTATATTCCCCCTCCGCCGAGATCGTGAATTTTCTTCACCACCTGCCGGTAGAGAGATCCTCCTTCAGGAACCAATTGACCGGCCTTCCTGCAGAAACCAAGCGCTTTTTCGTCGTCTCCCATCATCTCATGACTCAATCCCATGAAAAAGACGGCTTCACCCAGATACGGATGTTTCGGATATTTCCTGATAACCATGGCCAATTGCCTGGTTGCATCCTGGTATCGTTCAATATGATACAGACAGCATCCGAGCCGGAACTCGGCGTAGGCAAGATGTTCGGGCTCGGATCCTTCTTCGATTAAGGAATGAAACCCCCGCATGGCATCTTTATATCGGCCGAGTTTGTAAAGATTATTGATTTCGAGAAAGCTCATCGCGGCATAATCGCCGCGCGGCTTTCCCGAATCAGCGACTTCTTCCGCTTCGTCAACCTGGGCGGCATCGGCTTCTCCGGCTTTCAGAGTTGCCTGCGGAGCGTAAATTCCCTTAGGCCAATGCTTCAGATACCTTTTAAACGCATATGCCGCCTGAGGATACTGCCGGTCCTTCAAATAATACTCACCCACGGCAAAAAGTCCGGCCTCCTGGCTGGTGTTGATTCTGTCGGTGGAAAGAAGACTCTGAACCTGATGATGAATACGCCTGAGCTGCGTGGAGAAAACCTGAAGCATCTTCATCAGGATTCTGGGATTTCCCGAAACCACCTCTTCGAATTCGGCAATGGAAAAATGAATAACGGTACAATCGGTTACGGCTGTTGCGGTCTCATCGTGGGGATATCGCCCCAGCGCCGCTTTCACTCCGAAAAACTCGCCCGTTCTAATCGGTTCCCTGATTTCACTGCCGGTCTGTAAATCCTCACTGGACAACTCGACTTTGCCTTCCTTCAAAATAGGAATACCGTCGGCTTTGTCGCCCTGAAAGTAGATAATTGCGTTGGCGCGATAAAACACCGGTTTAGGCAAAAAATAGCTCCCGTAAAGCCCGATAGAGAAAGAATACGCATCGTTCCATGGCCCTGTCAACAATCGTCTTCCGACGGTATCCTATGAACCTATGGTCGACCTTCATATGCATTCGGATGCCAGCGACGGGGAGTTCCCGCCCGCGGATCTTGTCGATCTTGCGGCAAGCAAAAGCATTACGGCTCTTTCCCTGACCGATCACGATACCTTGGCCGGACAGCATGAGGCGAAACGCCGCTGTAAAGAGCTTGGGATACGATTCATTGCGGGCGTGGAAACGGAAGTGGAGTTCGCACCCGGTGAATTTCATCTTTTGGGATATGGGATGAAGCTCTCCGAGGAGAGCCCTCTGGAAACATTTCTTGAAGAAATCCGCAGGCGCCGCATCGCTCGGAATGAAGAAATGATTTCGCTGATGCGGGCTCACGGTCTTTCAATAACCCTCCGGGATCTGAACGATTTGGCCGGAGGAGAGGTTATCGGAAGAATGCACTTCGCTCAATGGCTCATCGATGCGCAAATGGCGTCCGATATTCCAAGAGCCTTTGATAAGTGGCTCGGTCCCGGAAAAGCTTTTCATGTACCGAAACAAAGACCGAAACTGGAAGAGGCCTTGAATGCGATTAAAAAAGCGGGCGGAAAAACAGTTGTGGCGCATCCCCTCTCTCTTTGGATATCATGGGGAAGAATGGCAAAATATCTGCCCGAATGGAAAGAAATGGGTCTGGACGGACTTGAGGCCCTGCATTCCGGCGCGACAAAGAGGGAAGCGGAACGTTTCACGCAATTAGCGGCCGAAACGGGTTTTTTCGTTACGGGCGGGTCCGATTTTCACGGAATGGGCCGACCCGACAGACGGCTTGGATACGGCGCCGCCGGCATAAAGCTGGATGAAAGTCTTTTACGTCCTTTCGACGATGACTAAAATTTCCCTCTTTTTTCCCCTATCGTTACTCCTGATTCTCAACGGCGCTTCCCTGTTCGGCGAATATCCGCTGATAGGCATGACGATTCAATCTCGAGACCCCCTCTACCGCCAGCAGCAGCAGGATGTCGAAGACTGGTACTCGGGCCGAAAGGAACCGCCTCCTTTGGCCATCTATCGCTACGTTCCCCGACCTTCGGAAGACCTTTTTTCCGTGGCGGCGGCCTTTAATCTGCCCTACGAATCATTGGCGACTCTCAACGGCTGGGATGCTCCGGGACTGATTACGGCGGGAAAGGATCTTTTGGTGCCCAATCGTCCGGGAATTTTCGTTCCGGAAAATCCGAAAAACGAATGGGAGCAAAAGCTCTCGGATACAAGATCCTCAAACGAATACCTGAAAGTGACTCTGATTGAAGGGGCCTCAAAGAAAATCTACAAATTCTTTCCGGGGGAGAAATTCGATGCGGGAGAACGTATTCGATTCTTGGGAAGCATCTTTGCCTCTCCCCTCCCCGGATGCAGAATCACCTCTCCTTTCGGATACCGAATCGATCCCTTTACGGGGAATTTAAGTTTTCATCCGGGTATCGACCTCAGAGCCTCCATCGGAACACCCGTACTGGCGGCACGGGACGGAAAAATCTCGGAAACGGGAACATTGGAAAAATACGGGTACTTCGTTATAATCTCACATGAAGGGTCCTATGAGTCGGTGTATGCTCATCTGGATGAAATTATCGTAACGGAAGGAACCGCCGTAAATGCCGGAGAAATAATCGCACGATCCGGGAATTCCGGCATCTCGACGGGGCCTCATCTTCATTTTGAAATCCGTAAGGGCGGAATCCCGGTAGATCCGGCCGGATTGACCGCCCTAAAGGAACGGTAATGCGGATACGAACCGTACCGAAAAAAATTCTTTTTGTTCTCTTCCTCTTCAGCATGGCGCTGACATCTTCTTATGCTGAAAATATTCGGGGAACAGTGGCGGGCACGATTTCCGGAGGCACGGAAAATCTGTCGTTCAAACCGGAGGAATTGGTTATTCTCGACGGGAGCGGAATCACCAATATTCAGGAAGGCGTGGAAATTCGGGTGGAAATCCCGGCGGGAATACGCAGATTCCAAAACAGCTTCGCTCTTTTCATTTACAGGGACGTGCGGCCGGTTCCGGGCCAAGATCAAACATCGTATACCGGTACACGGACGTTTATGCGGCTTTTGCCGTCAAGAGAAGCGCTCTTTCTTCGGATTCCCCTGTACCGAAAACACAGCATAACATCCGATGCTCTGACGGAAGTTCTCCCGAATTCCGTTCCGGCGGAAAGCTTTCCCCTGATTATTACGGTGCTGCCCGTTATGAAGGGCATTCCCGATTCCGCTTTCGGCCAGCAGCTGCGTATTTCATCATCGGCCATATGGAAAAATGAAGGGACTTTAAGCGTCAATATAACCAATCCTTCGGGCGCTCCTGATGAAGTCATAGAGATGACCGTGGACGGACGCGGTGCCGGCGTAGGTGAAAGACTGACTCTTGAAGCCGGTCTGCATAGAATCGTGGTATCAAGTACGCACGCGCCGACGGTGGAAAAAACCGTTGCCGTGGAACCGGGACGTGACGAGAATCTCTCGATAACCCTGGATTACACCCCGCCGGAGATAACTTTGGTTATTCCCGATGAAGCCGAGGTTTATCTGGATGGAAAAAGAATCAATTCCTCGGGGAACCTGATCGTTATGAATTCCGATCCGGGAGAGCATACGGTTCGTTATGTTCTGGGAGGAATGGAAGTTTCCAAATCATTCGTCATTCGTCCGGGCGGCAAGGTTAAAATCGATTTGATTGTTGAAATCGACATCCTCGACTTCAGTGAAGATTCGGGCAACAGATTCGGAGCCGGAGACGGTTAAGTCGGCACTTTTTTCCCAATTGCACGACCCCCGGCGGTTTCCGCCTGTTAAGTTTTTACCATATTCGTGCGATAATTGTGATGTCGGTGCTTCGGGATAGTACCCCTCCCAGTTCGCTATGCCGGAGGCCGATCCCTCACGAGGGTGGCCGGCCTTCCCTGGCCGGCCTTTTTTTTCAACAGCGCCTTTGGATTTTGGCGGCCGCCATAAAATCCTTTCGAATCTTTTCCATTGCTCCAAAGGGATTCTCTTAAAAAGCATTATGAAGCCCGCTTTTTTTCAACATCGGCGAACCCGCCGACAATCAAACCGAGCCTTGGAAGACTTCCCGATGTCTTCTTGACAAGGGTAGGGGTCGAACGTACCGTATGAGCCATGCTGTTTACGGGAAAACGCCGAAAAGTTATCCTCCTTTTTACCGGGATTCTTGCCTTAACCGGAGCCGCGCTGGGCTCAGCTCTCGGAATAAGCATCGCAACGAACCACAATACGAAAAACATGGATGAACTCACCTCTTCCAGACCCGCGATCCCTTCAAAGGTTCTGGATATCAATGGAGAACTGATTACCGAGTTCTTTTCCGATGAAAAGCGGGATATCATTCCCATCACCGAACTGCCCGAGAACCAGATTTATGCCCTCTTAACCCGCGAGGACGCACCGTTCTTCGAACATACGGGTTTTTCGGTAGGCGGTTTTTTCCGTGCGCTCTACCAGACATCCATTTACCTTATTACGAAAAAAGGCTCTCTCCAGGGAGGCAGCACAATAACGCAGCAGCTGGCAGGCTCCCGCCACGCGGACAGATCGGTTATCAAGGTTAGCCGCAAGCTTAAAGAACTCTGGTGGGCCTATCAGCTGGAACGCCGATTCACGAAGCAGGAAATCCTGGAACAGTACCTCAATTCGGTCTATTTCGGCCACAACACTTACGGTGTTGAAGCGGCCAGTCAGTTTTTCTTCGGCCATTCGGCCGTGAGCAATTCTCCGGCGGAAGCCGTTATGCTGGCCATCCAGCTTTCCGGTTCCGGCCTTTACTCCCCTCTGATCAAACCAAATGCCGCAAGAGAACGCCAAGAGGAGATTTTGGACCAAATGGTCGGGGCGGGGTATGTAAGCCGGGAAGACGCCGAGACTTCCTTCCTCGAATATTGGACCGATTTCGACTGGTCGCGATCATCCACGGCCTCGCCCTATTTCGACCGGCTGGCCAACGATAAGGCACCGTATTTCAGCGAATACATCCGTACGCAGATTGAGCAGTACCTTTTCGGCCAGCAGGATATCTACCGTGACGGATACATTATTCACACAACATTGAACCTTGAATTCCAGGAAGAGGCCGAAAAGCAGATTAAAAAAGGCCTGAATCAATGGAACCTGACCTACAGACAAGACCGCGATAAAAAAACGGCTTACGCGGCAAGCGAACTGGTAGACACCATCGACCTTCTGTCGCTGGCCTTCAATCTTCCCGAAATTCATGTTCCCGGAGCTCTGGAACGCCGTGAAGCGCAGGAATATCTTGAGAACGATTTAAATCCGGTTATGGACATGATGGCGATGACATTCGGATTGTCCGACCTGAAAACTCTTACGAACCTCACCTACGCGAAGGCCAAAACCCACGCCCAGATGAACAACGTGGAGACGGCTCTGATCACCCTGGACAACAATACCGGGTATATCCTGGCCATGATCGGCGGAAGCGAATTCAACAGGAACAACCAATTCAACCGGGCCATGGACGCCAAGGTCATGCCCGGTTCCGCTTTTAAGCCCCTTTACTACTCGGCCGCCATCAGTTCGGGAAAGATTACTCCGGCGACACGCCTTTTCGACGGTCCGTATGAATTCATCAGCCCCGACGGAACACCCTACGCGCCGGATAACTATTTCGGCAGATGGAGAGGAAACGTCCTGGCCCGAAACGCTCTGGCGCTGTCGCTGAACATTCCCTCTTTGAAAGTGCTGAAAACCATTGGTTTCGACGCGGCCATCAGCCGGTCCGCGGATCTTCTCGGCATCACCGATCCTCAGGAAATCGGAGAAACCTTTGACAGGGTGTATCCCCTGGGACTCGGTATCCTCTCCGTATCGCCCGTAAGGCTGGCAAGAGCTTATGCGACCTTCGCCAATAAGGGACGTGCGGTTGAGCCGATAGCCGTCCGCTACATCGAAGACAGAGACGGCAACATCATCGTTAATCCCGAACGGGAGCTTCGCGAATCTCAGGAACGGCGAAACATGCAGGTTCTCTCTCCGCAGGCGGCCTACATCATGACAAGCATGCTGCAATCGACGGTTCAATTCGGAACACTCGCGGGAGTTCGGGTAAACGTAGCCGGTAATTTCGACGGCATGCCCATGGCCGGAAAAACAGGAACGACACAGAACTGGACCGACGCCTGGACCGTCGGCTTCTCTCCCTACTACACCACCGCGATCTGGGCCGGATTCGATAAAAGAGGCAATTCGCTCGGTGTGAATCAGAACGGGGCCCAGGCCGTAGGACCGGTTTGGGGACAATACATGAGGGCTATCAACAAGGATATGCCCATCATCAAATTCCCAAGACCGGAAACCGGCATCGTGGAAGTCAAAATCGACAAAAGAACGGGAATGCTCCCCGAAGAAGATACGCCCGAAGAGATGATTCGTTCGGAAGTCTTTATCGCGGGAACCGAACCCAAAACCATCGGCGGCTTAACGCGCTTTGAAAAAGATCGCGATGAAGAGCTGATTACGAAGATTGCCGTGGATTCCTCCAACACCAATGTTTCAACCGACAATACGTCCGATTCCGTTTTCATGAGAGATCTCTTCGAGGAACTCGGACTGGATACGAACCTGCTCGAAGGCGGCGGTTCGCAGGGCGCATCCTCATCGACCGGCGGCAGCGGCTCATCAAGTCATCTCGACTAACGAAAAACCGCCGAAGAGATCCCGGCGAAAACGGGAATCACCGCCCCCCGCGGCGCGGGGGTGGGCCTTCTCTTTCCGTATGCACCGAAAGCCGCACAAAAAAGCGCCCGATGCGGGCGGGCGCTGGCAAGCACGGGCGGATTAAATATCCCAGATATCCCCGTAATCATGCCTTTTCCCGCAATAGCGGCAGGTAAAGGTTTTACCGCCGGTACGAAAGAAATAAGTCGGAACATGCTGATGCGCGGCCGGATGAGTAATACAATCGGAATTTTTGCAGGAAATCTCGGAAAAATTGTAGATTTTCGGCGGCATGCTTAACCGGAATTTTCTCTTTACGGACCGTTTTTCAATGATGTTGAGCGTACATCCGGGTGAAACGGCCGCAAGCTTTTTCAACTCGGCCGGAGCGAACTCGGTAATGTCCGGAAGGGAGATAATCCCTTTAAAATTCCGCGGATCGTCCGTATGGAACACTCCGTGGGAACTGCGGATATTGAGATTCAGGATTCGGCGGATTTTGTCTATTCGGTTCCAAATTTCTTCCAAATCCATGCCCTTGGCGATGTGATCGATAACGATACCTTCGTCCACGGGTTTGATGCCGACCTTGAAGCGGTCTTCCACATGGCTCTTTTGCAGTCCGGTGACTTCCGTAATGAATGATTCTTCTTCGCTTTCCGCTTCCGGAGAGGCTCCGCTGAAATCGTCTCCGAGACGTCCGGAAACAAGGGCCAGTTCGATGATGCGCGTAAAATAGCCGTTGATGCTCTGTTCGTCCCATCCGTTTAGGGGCGTGGAGTCCAGAAAAGAGGGAATAACCGGCTTTTCCCTATGTCTGGGCAGGGGATGAAAAAACCGCGTGTTTTTCGGGAGCCGGGCTAAAAACTCTTCTCGAAAGGTTACCGAACGTCTGAGCTCCGCTTCGCGGTCCCTCACCTCATCTCCCATGCGTTCCAGCTGAAGCCTGGTGAAGTACCACGTTGTGCTCACCTCGCCGGATTTGAGGTATTCCTCGATGCTTTCCCACTCGCGCACCTCGAATCCGTTTTCTTCCATCCGGGATTTATAAACGTCGGGAAGAGCCAATTCCTCGGGCGCGACAAGATCCACCGTAACGGACCGAAACGCCCGAAGGCCGTCCGCCTTGGAATGAACGGTCCGTCCGTGCCGAAGATCACCGATAAGGGCAACGTGGATTCTTGAATCGTCCCAGCCTGTGTGCTCAAGAAAGGTGAACTCATCGAGGAACTCCTGCGTGGGATGCTCATGGCGTCCGTCGCCCCCGTTGATGAAGATGGGATGCTCCCGGCCGAGCTTATCCGCGTATTCGCCGATCTGTTCCTCCAGAGCGCGGCAGACGCCTTCCATGCTGGTTCTTAAGATGAAGACGGAACGCCGGCTGTATCCGAAAAGCATTTTCACCGTGTCGACGATGCTCTCGGACTTTTTGAATGATGAGGAATTCGCATCGAAGACGTTGAGCTTCACGTCGTGGAAAAGAGCGGCGTTCCGAAAGGATTCCTTGGTGCGCGTGGAATCTTCAAGGAACATCAGGTATACGCCGAGTTCCGGATCGTGAATGCGATAGGGCTCCAAATCCCCATTGTTCAACCAGGCTTCTTTCAGTTCGCGGGTTTTGCCGTACAGGTAGCGCTGTTCGTCAACGCTCAGATCGCCCGCGACGGCCAATGTCCGCCCGGAGAAGGGATTCTTTTTTTGCATTTCGATTTACTCCAATAAATCTTCCTCGATAAGGCTGGAAGCCGAGAGCTTGAGAATATCACCTTCTTTACTTTGCGCAAAAAGCGATTTCCCATCGAAAATAATCGCCGTCCACGGTTCCACGGCCTTTTCACTGACAGCCTTTCTGACCAATTCCGTATCGAATCTTCCGAGTTTCCATTCACCCCGATCAAGGGTAACAAGATAGATGTCGCTTCCTTTAACGGTCATCAGGCTTCCCGGGAAGATATCGTTCTCTCCCTCTTCAACAACCTTCAGAGTGTTTCCGTCCAGAAGCATCGGCCTTACGGAGGTGCCTTCTCCTTCGCGTCCCGCTATAACCAGTACGGCATCGGGCAGAAGAATAATGGTCCGTCCCCTAACGGCCGTGACATCGCTGACGGCAAGACGTTTACCGTTTTCAAGATCATATTTCATAACCCGGCCATAGGGAATGCCGTCTCCTTCGGCGTCCACGGTCAGGAACCAGACGGGCGTTACCGACTCGGCCGAAACAAACGTGCCTTTCGCCTCTTCACCGCCTTCTTCCATCAGAGCGTTCTCATCCTCGGCGATGTCCTCGCGCATTTTCATCACATCTTCGGTTCTCTCGTCGATGTCCTGCTGCCGTTCTTGAACCTCTTTCCTTTCACGCTCGATTTCTTCCCGCTCTTCTTCGAGATTTTCCTTGCGTTCCTCTTCGGCGGGAGTCAGCGCTTCTCCGGATTTCTCTTTTTCCTCGATTTGTTCAATTTCTTCGGCGACTTTATCTTCACGTTCATCGAGGTCTTCTCTCCGGCTGTCGATGACTTTCTGCTCTTCGTCGATTTCTTCCTCGATGAGTTCCACCATGTCGCGGCGGGAATCGAGCCCTTTATCCTCTTCTTCCCGCATTTCATCAATAACCTCATCTTCGGTTATCACGCCGGTGTCGATTTTCGGTTTATCTCCGCCCCGTAGCGGAATAAGCATCTGAGTTTTACCCGGCCAGTTGGAATAATGCGTATCCAGGCCCATTTTCCCCGGATCAAGTTCTTTAACCACGGGGGCTTTATAGCGCTCGGCCGCCATCTCCATGTTGCCGCGGTAAACGGCGTTGTAATACGTTACGAACTCGGCAACCAAGTAAGCTTCTCGGGAGGAGAATCCATACACCGTTTCCAAATATCCGGCGATGATGGTTCGAAGATTATTGATATGATCCACGGCGGCATCCGGTTCCAGAATGAAGATATCGGCGTCCAAACCGTCGGGAATCTCCGGATTCACGATATGCAGAACACGATATTTGCCTCCCACGGAAGCCTCACCGGAGACATCCCGGTTGATCTGACGTCCGAGTTCGCGCCCGATGTCGCGGATTTGATCCAGTGTATTGATGAATTCATAAGGACCGACGTAATTGATGAATTTCACCGATTCGTTTCCGACGCTGGCGAGCTCATCGCGGTCGACTCGAACATCTTCCGCTTGGATGGATGAAATAAAAACGGCGATAAAGACGATTATGATTCCCAAACTCGCGTATTTTTTCATTCGGCGGCTCCTTTGGAATTAAAGATGACGGGCCGTTAAAAAAAATCGCCGAATCACCGCGCGATTCGGCGGCGGCGAACGCCGCCGCACGTTCCGAGACAGCCCGCTAGTGGACAGTATAGTCATCGGAGGTCCGTCTGTCCGAGAATATTTTAAAATCCCATCACTTCACGGACCGCAGAGATTACCGCGGCACGGGCCGAAGCGGAGATTTCACTTCGAAGCAGGGCATCCATCAAAGAGTAACCCGCCGAATCGCTGATACGGCCGTTGTAGCGGACCAAATCGGAAAAGGCCCGCGCCGTCTGAACCGCCAAACGATCATCGGCGGGCATCATCCTAAGATATCGTTCACTCATCAAGCGCATCGAAGCACCGTCCCAGTCAACCCCGATACGTCCCAAGGCGCGGAATCCCGAGGCCAGGGCGGCCGGATCTTCCTCAAAAGCAAGGCAATCGAGAATCAATTTTCGCGAACGGAAATCCTCCGAGGCTCCCAAAAGCGTATACGAGCGGCTCCGGACCACGGAATGAGACTCCAGCGGCTGATTGGAGAGTCCCACATGACGGACCGTTCCCACGGAAACCAGATCTTCCAGAAGCAGATCGGCCCAGGGAAGATCCTTCTTCATGGAAAAATCCTCCGAATAGCGTTCGAGTTCCCGAATTAAATCCAGCCTTTCCTCGGCATCGTCCGAGACGGCCATGAGTTCTCTGTAGAAAAATCCGGGATCGCGGCGTGCCTCTTCGCGGCTCATTTTCGGCGTGTCGGCCGATAAAGAACCCGAGCGGCGGGGGCCGCCGCGAAACTGCATCCATGCGCCTCCCGGAGCTCCGGCGTTCCAGGCATAGAGGATCCAATCCCCGCCGCCCGCTATCAGAACTCCCTCTTTGGTAAGAAGAGGCTCGGCCAGAACCGATTTCCCGCGAAGGACTCCTTCATGTTCAATGCCGTCTCCGATCGGAATATCGCCGCCGGAAAGGCCGTTCCATCCTCCGCCGGCCGCTTCACCGCCTCCCGCATCACCGCCGATCGCCTCTCCGCCGGAATCGATTCCACGGCCCCCCGCGATTTTTTTCTCCGGCGGGATAACCCTGATGCTTCCGTCGGCCGCCGGGACGAAGAGCGTTCCGTCGTCCGAGGAGGCCGACGGCGCGCCGCCGCTGACGGCGATTCTCCGCTCACCCCGCACATTACCGGCCGAATCGTATTCAACGAGTTTCCCGTCGGCCAGAAACACACTTCCACCGCCCTCCTCGTCGGCCAGCAGAGCCGCCACCCGTCCGGTGCCCGGCCTCCCTTCAAAAGCAATTTTCACGCCGGCGGGGAATACCTGCCCGGCCGGTCCGCCAGGTCCGCCCAGTTCACCGGAATCACTTGTCCCGGAGGAAGCAGCCCGATGAGAAATCGATCTTGCCGACGGCGCTTCAAGCACAACCAGGCGTCCGTTGAATCCTCCGGCCCAAATTCTTTCCAATCCGTCCAGAGCAAGAATGGAAACGGCGGAACCGAAATTGTATTCCGCGATACACTCTCCCAAGGCATCCAGAGCCAACAGACGTCCGTCGGTGAGCGGAATCCAGGCCGTTCCATCTCCCGTAAGAACCGGTCCGGCCGAAGCTTCTGCGCTCTCGTCCCGTTTCCAGAGAATCACTCCGCGGCGCGAAACACAGACAATACGTCCGCCCGCAAGGGGCAGAATCAGCCGTCCGTCCGGAGCCGCGCCCGGCAAGGCCGCAGGCTCGGACCTCATGTTCATTTTCCAGCGGCCCGAACCGCCGGGAGTTACGGCAAAAAGCTCATGCCGGTCGTTCTGTATGTAAATTGTTCCGTCGGGAGCCGCTAAAAGAAGATTTCGAAGACGGCCGCCGGGCCGATAAATCCAATTCTGATCGCCCGTCAGGGGATTCAGACTGTGAAGAGCCCGATCCTCCGCGATGATGTAGACATCGCCGCCCGGGCCTTGAGCCGGATACCCGCCGATACTCCCGCCGACGGCATGCCGCCAAAGAAGTTCCTGAGCGGCCGCCGGCATCGCGGCGAAAAAAGAACTTGCCGCAATCAGAAGCATGGTCCATCGGCTCTTCATAATCGCTTCTTCCCGCCGAAATAGAGACGGGCGACCGTCTCGACATGCGGCGTCTGCGGATAAAGATCAACCAGGGCGAATTTCGAAAGAACATAGCCCGATGCAATCAGATCCTTGATGTCTCGGCTTTGAGTAATCGGATCGCAGGATACATAGGTAATCTCCGGGGCGCCCAGTTCCGCCAAGGCGCGCCTGACCGGAGGCGAAAGGCCGGTTCGGGGCGGGTCGACGATGATGAAATCCGGAACGGGCCTTTCTCGGGATGCCGCCCACTCCTCCAGCGTCGATTTATGAAATTCGCCTTTCGGCCCGACATGCCTTTTCCAAGCCGCTCCGGCGTTCCCATCCCTATCCACGCCGATAACGGTTCGGAAGCGATCGGCCAGAAAGGCGCCGAAAAGGCCCACCCCGCCGTAAAGATCCAGCGCGACATCTCCCTGAACGCAGGGCGTTTTCCCGCCGCCTGTTTCAAATCCACCGGTTCCTTCCGGTACCGCGCCGCTCACCGAATCAGCCGATGCTCCTGCATCGGAGCCGGTGCCGCATCCGGCGGAACGACCTTCGGCCCGCCCGCATCCGGCGCCGTCCAAGGCAAAACGCAGCAATTCCGGCAAAGGGCCGAGATTGGATTGAAAGAACACTCCGGGGGGGAATCGGAAGGTTTTTCCCTCCACAACGGCCGCTGCCTCGGAATCGATTCCCTCAGCCCAAAAGTCCTCATCATCACCGAAAACAATGGGCTCCGCTCCCGCCCGAAGAGATTCCGAGGGTTTCATCAGAAACCGATTCACGCCCGGAACGGCCACCGGACAGTGAGGAATCCGAACCGTTCGATCGGAAGAGAGTTGTCGGAACGAAGCCGTTCCATCGGGAAGAATCAAAGGACGGATACGGGAACGATAAGAGGCGGGGGTTGAGGGGATCACCCAAAAATCAGGAATCTCCGCGTTCTCCAGCCCGCCCTGCCGCACCAGAGCTTCCCTGACGATAGCGGCTTTGGATTCCAGCTGCTCGGCGTAATTCATATACTGCCACCGGCAGCCTCCGCATCGGCCGAAAAGCGGACAGAACGGTTCAACTCGTCCGGGGGAAGCTTCGAGAATGTCCGTAAGACGGCCCCTGGCCCAGCCCTTTTTACGTTCGGCAACGTCGAAGAGAACCTTTTCACCGGAGAGGACGCCCGGAATAAAAAAAACCGCACCGTCCTTTCGGACAAGCCCGTCACCGCCGGAAATGAGTTTTTCAACGGTTCCTTCTATACGTCGATCAGCCATAGCTCTATACTAACAGTCTTTACAAAAGGAATATGGTATATAAAAGTGATTTCATATATTATGGACATAAATACTAAACCCCTTCATACGGAAGAGGCGCAACAATGACTCGTATTGCGAAACATGCCAAGAGAATATCGGCAAGCATCCCGACAATTCGCCGACTCCCGTCCTACCTTGAAGTAGCGTATCGCCACAGTAACGAAGGACACAACGTTATTTCAGGTACGATTATAGCCCAAGAATTGGATCTTGAAGCCATACAGGTTCGAAAAGATCTTGCCGTAACGGGTATCGTCGGCAAACCCAGGGTGGGTTATCCGGTGAGTGAACTCATTGCGGCCATTGAAAATTTCTTAAACTGGGATAAAAGCACCAAAGCCGTCATTCTCGGCGCGGGCAACCTCGGCTCGGCCTTGATGGGATACAGGGAACTGAAAAAACACGGTCTTTCGCTGGTTGCGGCGTTCGACGCTTCTTTTGAAAAAACCGGACCGAGGGATAACGGCGTTACGGTTTATCCCATGTCCGAATTAAAAAGCGTTATTACCAAAACACAAGCCGAGCTTGCGATTCTGACGGTTCCCCCCAGAGCCGCTCAGGAAGTCTGCGACGCTTTGGTTGATGCCGGTATCCGCGGGATTTGGAATTTTACGAACGTAAAGCTAAAGGTTCCCGATGACGTCTTGGTGCTCAGGGAAGATCTCTCTTCCGGATTCGCGGTTCTGACCGTGCTGCACGGGATTGAGGATTAACGGGAACTCAGGTTAATCGTCGGCCGCTTCCGCAAGGGCATTAAAATTTCTCCATTTAATACACCCCTTCGCCTCTTCCGATAAAAATCCGTGCGGCAAGCTGAGACGACTTTAACAAAAGTTTCCCGTCATCTTTCGCGATTTTTCCGTATTTCACGCCGCTCCCGCATGCCCGCGAACCCGGAGCCGGCGGAGAGGGGCCGGCCCGTATTCCTTACCGCGAAAGGAGTCAGCCATCCGTGGGAATCATGCAGAAAGAAAGCCTGCGGTTGTTATTCATCCGCTTCACCGTCCGAAACCCATCGGCCTTCATAACTTCGTGTTTCCAAAGGTCGCAGGATTGTCGGGATTTTTTCTCCGGCATCCGCCATTCTCTTTTTCAGACGGAATTCCATTTTTTGTACAACCTTCGCATACTGCGGAACCGCGATAAGATTCTCCAGTTCCCATGGGTCTGCATAGAGATCGTAGAGATAGGAATCACGGTATTCCTCTGCCGATTTATCGTTATAAGGATCGCCGGAAGTCGCGACGACACCATATTTCCATCGGTGCGTTCGAACGGCCCGTCCTATCTGAGATTCACTGATTTGAATGAACACATCGTCGGCCCAGTCATCGGATGATCCGCTGAGAACAGGCATATAAGATTCGCCTTCCATGGATTCGGGAACATCAAGTCCGGCCGCATCCAGAAGAGTTGCGGGAAGATTTACAAGACTCATCATGTTCTTCACGCAGCCGCCGCCGAAAAAACCGGGACCGGTAACGGCCATGGGAATGCGTATGGAACTGTCGTGACCGGACCGCTTGTACTCCTCATTCCGGGTTTTAAAATGACACCCATGATCGCTGGAATAAGCAATAATCGTTTTATTATCCAGCCCGAGACTTTTAACCGCATCCAGCATTCTTCCGAAAGCCTCGTCGATTCTTTTGACCATACCGAAATATCCCCCGATTTGCTGATGCGCCGTACCGCCCAACGCGGCCAGATCGGGAGGCATCCATCTGCCGGTAAATTCTTCCGCGCAGCCTGTGGGCGCCGGGTAATGATCGCGGGTATTCTGAAAATGAGGCTCCAGCAAAGAAACCATGAGAAAAAACGGTTTCTCTTTGTTCTTGTCGATAAAACGGATTCCCGCATCGACGGTCGCGTCGACACGATATCCGGGAAGCGATACGGGCTTGTCATTATTATCGAATAAAACCGTATTGTATTCCTCGGAACAGAATTCCACGAGATCGGCGGCAAGCCAGTATTGATATCCGCCCCGACGATGAGCCGGTACGGGATGTTGTGGTTCCCCTTCCATGTTCGGTTTAATACCGCCCAAATGCCACTTGCCGATATAACCGGTTTGATAACCGGCCTCGTTAAATGATTTCGCCAGAGTATGACTGCCTTCCGGAAGGCCGATATGGTTGATGTGTACTCCCGTATTGGTTGCATAACGGCCGGTCTGCAGACAGGATCGGGCCGGACCGCAGACCGGCTGACATGTAAACGCATTTTGGAAATGGGTTCCTTCGCGTGCCATTCGGTCGTACACAGGTGTTACATTCAGGGGATTTCCATAAAAAGAGGAGGTATCCCAACGCTGCTGATCGGTCAAAAAGATTATGACGTTCGGTTTATGAGACATGGTAGTTCCTTTCAATTTGTATAAATCAGCCTTTAACGGAACCGGAGGTAATTCCGCCGACGATATATTTCTGGGTAAAAATGCAGAGAATGATTCCGGGAACGGCACCGAGTGTCGCCGCGGCGGTCATTTCTCCGTATTGAACACTGTAAGATTGTATGAATCCGGCGATTTTAACATTCAGAGTCATCGATGCCGGTGTGGAGGTAAGACTGAGTCCTATGAGAAATTCCTTCCATGCAAAAATAAAGCTGAAAAGAGAACCGGTCAGCAGTATGGGGATTGTTAACGGAAGGATTATTTTTCTGAATATGGTAAATCTCGACGCTCCGTCGATCAAACCCGATTCTTCAAGTTCCGTCGGAATCTGTTTGTAATAAGCCGACATGAGAAAATAAACAAAAGGAATGTTGAATAACGAATAAACAAGGATTACATAGAGTTTTGTATCTATCATTCCCAAATTCAATCCGATCATATACAGCGGAATAACGATTGTAATCGCGGGAATAATTTCCAAAGAAAGTAAAACAGTCGAAAGGACTCCCGAAACGCCTTTTCTCCACGGCATTTTCGTAAGGGAATACGCACCTAACGACGCGAGAATCGTGCAGAGAAACATGGAAAAAACACTGATGATGAGGGAATTCCCAAACATCTTTAAAAAATCCGGATTTTCGATAAAAAGAGAACGGTAGTTATCAAGATTCGGCACGAAGCGCAAGGCTGATGTCACGATGTCCTTGAAATATTTAAAAGACGTTACAACAAGCCACAAAATCGGAATGATCATAATGACAACCGCCAGCCCAAGAATAATATGTGAAAAAATCCGGGAACCTTGGGATCGATTCATGACGCATCACTCCTTCTGTTCACGACATACTGCAGAACAAAAAACAGAACCAGAATGACGAAAATCGTTATCAGAGACAGAGCGCTTCCATACCCCATACGCTGCTGTGTCATAAACACCTTTTGTGTATAAGTATTGATGATTTCCGTGGCATTTCCGGGTCCTCCGCCGGTCAGGACATAAAAAAGATCAAAACCTTTAAAGGCGTGAATCATTCGAAAAACCAATGCGATAAACAGAATGGGCATAATCAGAGGAATTATAATCTTGAAAAGCATTCCGGTTCGCCCGCATCCGTCGATTTGTGCGGCTTCGATAATGCTGTCGGGAATGGTTTGAAGTCCCGCATACAGGATCAGCATGTTGTAACCGACCCATTGCCAAACCGTTACAATCATTATACCGGCCAAAGCAAATCTCTCATCGGAAAGAATGCTTTGAGGAGGCAGACCCAAAGCCGTCAGTCCTTTGTTTAAAAGCCCGAATTGAGGATTAAGAATCAGTTTCCACATGGTTCCGTTGACAACGGGAGGTATAAGAAAGGGAATCAGAAGCACCGTTCTATAGAAAATTGTCATTTTCTTGAGCGAATTGATCTTCAGGGACAGAAACAGTCCGAGAGAAACCTCGATAACCACGGAAAAAAACACATATACCAGTGTGTTCCGGAAAGACTGCAGAAATACGGGATCGTGCAGAACCTCCCTGTAATTCTTCAATCCGACGAAACTCATTGTCTGCCGTCCGGAGACAATCCTTACATCCGACAGACTCATTTTCGCAAGACCGGCGAGAGGAAGCATCGCAAGGACAAGAAGAAGGACCAGAAGCGGCAGAAGCGATACATACTTAAAGGCCCGATCCCCTTGTGATAGTTGATTATTCATATGAAACCTCGATGGAGAATGCGGGGATTCCCCGCAAGAAGAAACCCCGCATTCTTTTAAAGAAGACCCTCGTCTTTAACTATAGCCGTAATCTCGTCCTGCATTATGGCCAGGGCCTCCTTTGGAGTCGTTATTCCGGAGACCACTTCGCTCAAGCGGCTTTCAATAACTTCATCAATTCTGGGCCAACAGGGAATCCGAGGATAGGCGACCAGGGCATCTTGCGACATTTTAATCGCATCGAGAAACCGCAGAGAATCCATTCCTTTCGAATCCATGGCATCGGAACGAACCGGCACACCGCCGTTTTCCGCGAAAAACTGCTGAGATTCTTGCGATGTAAACCACGTAAGAAATTCATAAGCTCTCCGTTTTCTGGCATCATCAATATTGTGAGGAATCCCCATTGAAAGAACGCCTGTATGAACGGCATGAACCCCGTTCGCGGGTCTCGGCACGACCGTGTAGGCAATTTGTCCCGGAACGGCCGATTTTTTCGGATCATCCATCTGAGCATTGGCTCCGGCCACGACAATTGTCTGAAGAAGCTGCCCGCCGGCCAAAAGAGCGATTTGTTCGGATTGACCGACCGTACTGACTCCCGGAGGAGAATAATTCAAAGCCAAATCGGCATAGAACGTAAGAGCTTCAAGCGCTTCGGGCGTATCCAAGACCACCGTGAAATCGCGTGGAGCATCTTTAAAGATATCTCCGCCGAATCCTCTTAAGTAAGGATAAAAATCCCATCCCAAAGCCATATGGCCTTTCTGACCGCGTACGGCATAAGGATAGATTCCGGGATTCCGCTCGGAAATGATCCTGCAGGCGGCTTTCACGTCATCCCAGGTTTCAGGAGCGGATAAGCCGGCTTTGTCGTATAGATCTTTTCGATAGTAGAAAATTTGTATATTGCCGTTAACGGGCAAAGAATAAGGTTCTCCGGTAACAGACGGATACTGTTTTTCTTCATCCCAGCAGTTCAAACCGTCATACGTTAGAAACGCGGAGTCCATCGTAAAATTCGGATCAATTTCCCTAAGAGGCGTTACAAGACCATCGGCATAAAATTTGGCGCACATGCTCTCGTTCATCGTGATCAAATCGAATTCGCTTTCTTTTGAAGTTGTTGCCGAAAGACCGCGTTCGGACATTGTTTTAAACGGAAACGCCCTGATATCCACCGGGATTCCCGTTTGCTCCTCGTAAGCTTTCGACAATTCCCTAAATGCCGGCAGCCATGGTGATTCATTAATACAGATGATTACGGGCTCGGCCGTTGGTTCGGCCTCGTCCGTTCCGCTGGCAAATAAGGCCATTGTTCCGATTATCATGATCAAAACGATCATTCCGATGTGCAGAATCCTTTTCATAAAGCACTCCTTCAACATTATTTACTCGTGTAAACTTTTACACAAATAATTTCCTATTATGCCGATTCTCCTTCGATCAAATCCGATTCCCATTCGGCGTAAGAGGATTTTTTCTTCTGAATTCCATTAAGCAGCATCTCAATCGCCGACAAACTGATCCGATCGATATGAACATCGACGGTTGTTAACCTGGGCGACATCATTGAGGCAAAACGAATATTGTCGAAACCCGCGACCGCCAAATCTTCGGGCACCCTGATATGGCGAGATCTGAGAATATTAAGGATTTCTATTGCAATGGCATCGTTTCCGGAAACGACCGCGGTCATAACTCCGCCTTTGAGAATCTTATCCAGAATTTTCGCAAGCCCGATTCGATCTTCGACGGTGTTGATGGTAAAAACTTCACATTTTCCGTCATGACTCTCAATAAAATTTTTAAATGCTTTAAAACGATAATTGTGCGGATCGTTTATATTGATTCGTGCCGAAGATACAAAGGCGAAGTTTTCGTGTCCCTTGCCCGCTAAATATTCCATCAGTTTCGACATACCCTCATAGAGATTGGTATTGATGAGAGACACCTCGGAAGATAAATCCGGATAATCGCTGTTGGGGGTAAGAACAACCGGGATTCCCTGACTTACAATTGTATTAATTTCTTTTGATGTAAAAACATCGGAACAAATGAAAATTCCATCCACCTGATACTGAAGAATTAAATTGATACGCTCGTCGTTGTAGCCCACATCGTTCACGGAAAGCATATAACCGTTGTCATACGCGGCCTGCGTTACCTTAGCGGCCATTTGTGAAAAGAAAGGATTATTGAAGTCGTTACAGATAAACGCCAATTGATGGGATCTGTTTGTTTTCAGGCTTCGTGCCAAAAGATTCGGCTTATACCCCAAGTCCCGAATAGCCGCCTCAACTTTCTCCCGTGTTTTTAAGCTGACATAGTTGGAGTTATTTATAACATATGAGACGACAGGTTCGGAGACTCCCGCACGTTTTGCAACATCCTTTCTTGTAACCAAAAAAACTCCGTCGTCTATTTACTCGTGTAAATCCATCCCAAGGATATAGTGGCTCCGCTTCGCTGTCAAGAAAAACACGGGGGGAACGGAATCATCACTCATGAGATCCGGCTTCGAATCCTTTCCCGAATGTCCAACATATTCCATACAGCCGCCGATTCCCGGCTTCGCTCACACGGACATCGCAATTCAGAATTAACGATTGACAGGCTTTATGTAATCTCCGCTACGCGGAGCTCTTCGGCGGCTCAGGGATATCCAAGCAAGCTTGGCTGCTTCACCCGCTCTTCTCGAGCTTCGGTATAATTTATGGAATCACAAGAATTTATCGAGTCCATTTCCGCTTTTGGCTCACATGGACATCATAAATTCTGAGCAATCTTTCGACTTTAAGCGATCTCCGCTGCGCGGAGCTCTTCGGCGGATCAGGGATATCCAAGCAAGCTTGGCTGCCCCACTCGCTCTTCTCGAGCTTCGGTTCAATTCGTGAAATTACAGAAAGTTACGACGGGATCGTTCCTCACTTCATTGCGGTACGACCCTAAATCCGAGTCCGCTTCCGTTTCACTCTCACGGACATCGTAACTTTCATAATTTCCCTACGAATTGGACCTTCTCTATATCATCAGTCTTTCATGATGGCCGCCGTAGAGTTTGTCCCGAAGGGCGGCGACGTCCACATTCTCCAGGTAATCCTCGAAAGTCATGCGTCTGTCGATAACACCGCCAGGGGTAAACTCGATAATGCGATTGGCGATGGTGTTGATGAACTGATGGTCGTGGCTGGCGAAAATAACGGAACCGGAAAAATCCGTCAGACCGTTATTCAGACTGGTAATGGACTCCAAATCCAGATGCCCGGTCGGATCGTCCAAAATCAAGACATTGGCTCCGCTGAGCATCATTTTCGAAAGCAGGCAGCGGACCTTCTCCCCACCCGAAAGAACCTTTACCTTCTTGAGCGACTCATCCTGAGTAAAAAGCATCCGCCCTAAAAATCCGCGAATATAAGCCTCATCCTGTTCCACCGAATACTGCCGCAGCCAGTCGGTCATGTTCAAATCATTGTCGAAGAAACGTCCGTTGTCCTTCGGAAAATAATCGAATTTCGTGGTGACTCCCCATTTGATATCACCGGAATCAGGAGAATCGTCTCCGGCGATGATATTCATAAAGGCCGTTTTGGCGGGGTTATTGGGTCCGACGAAGCCTATCTTGTCGCCGCCCTGAACACTGAAATCCCATCCCTTAAAGAGAACCTCGCCGTCAAGGGATTTTGACAAACCTTCGACTTCCAGAACGATCTTTCCCAATTCCCTTTCCGGCGTGAAGCCGCAGAAAGGGAAACGGCGGGAACTTCTGGGCAGGCTGTCCAGATCAAGCTTTTCCAATTCCTTCATCCGGCTCGTGGCCTGCCGGCTCTTGGCGGCGTTGGCCGCGAAGCGCTGAATAAAGGCCTTGAGTTCCGCGGCCCGAGCCTCGGCTTTTTTCTGCTGATCCTTCTGCTGCCGTGCCATAAGCTGGCTGGCCTGCTGCCAGAACGAATAGTTCCCCACGTAAAGGCTTATTTTTCCAAAGTCGATATCGGCGATATGAGTGCAGACCTTGTTCAAAAAATGCCTGTCATGGCTGACGACGATAACCGTGTTGTTGAATTTTAAAAGAAAATCTTCCAGCCACCTGATGGATTCAATATCCAAATGGTTCGTCGGCTCGTCCAGAAGAAGAATATCCGGATTGCCGAAGAGAGCTTGAGCGATGAGAACACGAACCTTGAGGTTCTCCTCCATATCGGCCATAAGGATATCGTGCATTCCGTCGTCGATGCCCAATCCCGCCAAAAGCGTGGCGGCTTCACTCTCGGCCTCATATCCGCCCATCTCGGCGAACTCACCTTCAAGCTCCGCGACACGCATTCCCTCTTCGTCGGTCATATCGGCTTTGGAGTAAATCTCCTCACGTTCCTTCATCACCTCATAGAGTTTGTCATGTCCGCGGATCACCGAATGGAGGACCGTATACGCATCGAACGCATCCCGCTTCTGCGCCAATACGGCCATTCGAAGACCGGCGGGGATATTCACCTGGCCCGTATCGTAATCCTGCTCGCCCGAGAGAATTTTAAGAAACGTTGATTTCCCGGAACCGTTGGCCCCGATAAGACCGTAGCAGTTCCCGGGTGTGAATTTAATATTGACATCCTTAAAAAGAAGTCGCTTCCCGAAGGACAGACTGACGTCAGAGACGCTGAGCATAATGTTATCTCCTGGTTAACCGAAATAATTTACAAATGATTCTTTCGTTCCGGCGGCCGATATTGTTTGGCTTCAATAAGACGTTGTGGAATCGGTATTTGAATTATCATGGAGAGGAGCGGGGAGTCAAGGGTAACGGCTGATCGGAAGCGGTTGAACGTCTTGTAAAACGGCCTGTTAATCCAAGCCGCTGAGATACCCCATCGCCTCGTTTTCGGCATCCCGAACGTACTTCATCAAATCCTCGTCCGAAAGAGCCGAAAATTCTCCAATTGTCGATGACGCATCAGAATCCACGTCTTTCTCGTAGCGCACATAGGTGGTCTGATAGAACGCCAGCCGCTTTTCCGGGTGGATTCCGAAAGAAAGAATCGTTCCCGCTCCTTCACGAAGAAGACACATCTTCTCCCGAAGATCTTCTTCGGATTCCACCGACCAAACGCCGAGATAGATGGGATTATCGTCGTTGTTCACATCCCCGACGAACTCGCCTCTGAGCATCGTGGACCTCACTCCGCCGAGATAAGGCACGAAATCAAGATGCTCGGCCAGTTTTCTGTCCGTGGCCAGGAATCTGCCGTCCGCCGGATTCAATGTAAAGATGATAACATTATCAACCGCTTGGCCGTAACTCTTAAAGAGTGCGCCGGAATACTCATCCAGGTCGATGCACGAAGACAATTCATTATATCGAATGCAGATACGTCTCGCCATCGTCGAAAGCCATGAATTGAGCGCACGATGCTCACCTTTCCATTCGCTCACGCGCCTTTCGAATTCCTCTTCGGAAATATTTCCCTGAAAATAGGCCAGGATTTCACGATAAAGATCTCTGATGTTATAATGGCGGCTGAAACGTTCAAGGAGTTCAAATAGAAAGATCTCTTTTTGCCGCAAACGCCATATTTCGGCTATCACGTCGGTTCGACTGGAAGATTCGCTGATTTCCAACTCCTCCTGCAGTCCCTGAAGAACATGAAATTGTCTTTGAAGAGCCGAAAAACTCTTGGTAAGTCCCGAGGCAGACCGTTCAAAACGAATACTCCATTCGGTTCCGACGCCTACCGTGCTTTTTATGCT
This sequence comes from Spirochaetia bacterium, assembly GCA_963666985.2. GTDB lineage: Bacteria > Spirochaetota > Spirochaetia > DSM-2461 > DSM-2461 > UBA2779. The sequence continues at coordinate 1,264,139 of CAXXIA010000001.1, forward strand.
GAGCATCTCGGGGCCGAAAACGGTCCAAACCTGCATGGTTCCGAAACCCTCGCCTTTACCGTCGGCTTTTGTCGATTTTCCAATAAAAGCGGGTTTCCCTTCGGAATCGAGCTCCAGAAGTTCGGGCGGTATCCCGGTTCCATTATCCGCGATACGCAGAACGACATGCGTCCGCTCTTCATCTTCCAAAGCGATATACAATCGCGGATCTCTGCCTGTTTCCGACATGGCGTCGATGGCGTTCGAGGTAAGGTTTACCAGAGCGCGGCTGATATTCAGCCAATGCCCCAAAACCGTCGGTTTTGCCGCGGAAAACACGATGGTCAACTCAATGTTCCCCGGCGCCGCTTCCACATAGGGAATCAGACGATCTCTGATTAAATCTTTAAGATTCACCTCATGGGCCATGGCCATGGAATCCCTATAGGAATTCAGCATACTCATTAAGGTTGTTGTTTCGCGGTTGATGTCCTCGATGATTCGGCCGGCGTTTTCCGGAGCCAAAGCATTCACCATGGCCATCAGAGAACTTAAGGTCTTCCGGGCGTCGTGGCGGGTTCGGCCAATCTCATCCTCGGCGGGAGGTTTGTGTTCGATGGTACCGATGTGTTCCAAAATCTGTGATTTATACGCCGACAATCGGTGATAGACCATATTTCGATACACGATACTCTCTTCGGGGCCGAAACCTTTATGCCCGAAAAAATCAACCGTATCGTGCTGTCTTTCCCAGACATAAAGATAAACAATGGAATCATCGGGAATATGCTCGGCCAAATAAGCGATGAAGGCCGTTCCGATGCCGCGGCCGCGGCCGTAAGGACTCGTTACGATTTTATAAATAAGATATTCACTTTCATCGCCGGAGACATAGGTAAGGATATAGCCGAGGATTTCACCTTCCTCAATCCACACATAACTGTGATCGAAATCCTGCCGCATCGTAGGTTCTTTAATATAGGGAGAGGGAATTATAAAGGTATCGATATTCAAAAGAGGATTTATTTTAATTCGTTCCTCAACCGCCGGTGTGAGGGGGTAAATCGCCTTTGTTTCGGCCATGAGGTAAGTCTACCCCGAAGTTGAACACCATGCACGAGCGGATTATTCGATTCCAAATCTTTTATAAACGGATTCGGCCTCGCTAAGTCTTCCTTACGCCCCGATGGGACTTAAAACCGTCCTCGCTCTTTTATGCAGGTTCATGACACCTCATGATCCATTCAGCATCTTGAAGTTCTTTTTATTCGAAGCGTAAAGACTTTTAAAAACCCGATAGTTTTTCCTATAAGCGTCTTTCAAAGAAGCATCCGGTTTGAAAGTATCTTCGGTTTCAAGATAATCGGCGGCATGTTCCAGACTCTCTATGGCGCCAAGCCCCACGCCCATGGTAATCGCCGCCCCGGCGGACCCCGCATGCCTAGGATCGGTCAAACGTCTGACCGGACGTTCCAGAATGTCCGAAAGCATCTGGGCTATAACGGGCGAAAGCGCTCCTCCGCCGACAAAGGCGATTTCACCCGATACGGGGAAACTCGCTTCGATAGACTCGAAAAGCCACTTTTGATGAAAGATGATTCCTTCGACAACAGCTCTGACCATGGCGCTCTTTCCGGTATCCAGAGAAAGATTAAAAAAGAGTCCCCGAGCGGCCGGATCCTCAAAAGGAGCCCGATTCCCGTGAAGCCAGGGTGTAAAAATCACCCCCTCGGCTCCCGCCGGAACCGTGCCGATCGTATCGATGAGAAAGTCATAAAGATTTTCATAAGCCGATTCGGGTCCGATTGCCGGATGCGATCCCAAATAAAGATCTATTTCATCCAAAGCCAGATGATCCCGAACCCATTCCAAACATTTTCCGGCGGTCTCCTGCTCGGCGAAATACAGGTATCGGTCGTGCTGAGCGCCGGTTATGGAGGCTATACGCCGACCCACGTCAACCTTGAATCGATCCACGGTTAAAGAAACCCAGCCCGATGTTCCCGTATAAACATAGGCATCACCTGTGCGTGTGGCGCCCGCTCCCACACTGATCATGGAAGCATCCCCGCCCCCGCCGAATACCGGCGTTCCGGGAAGCAAACCCAGTTCCGAAGCGGCCTCGGAAGTTAATCCACCCACCCTATCGGTGGAAGCGACAATCTTCGGCATATGCTTAGGGTTCACCCCGTACATTTTCAGCAAAGCCGGACTCCACGCGCGATGATTCGCCTTCTTGGCGGTAAGAAAAGTCGCGAAAGCCGAATCGGCCGTCATGGTGCAGATGCCGGTGGCACGAGCGATAAGATAATCCTTCACATCGAACCACTTGTAGGTCTCGGCGAACACCTCCGGCTCGTTTTCTTTTACCCAGAGGTACTTCCAAACAGGATCTTTCACGCTGGCGGAAATCGCGCCGTTGATGATCAAGCTTTTCATCAATTTGGGGGCGTTCATGCCCTCGATCCGCAGCCCCCGTTCCAGAATCCGAGCTTTCTGATTACCCGAACGCTGATCCATATAGCTCATGGCCGGCCGCAGAGCCTTCAAATCCTTATCCACCAGGACAAGCCCCTGCATCTGGGCACTGAAGGAAATCCCGGCTATGGGAAGCCCTCCCGTTCGTTCCATAACGGTCCGCGTCGTCTCGGACATGGCGCGCCACCAGTCGTCGGGATTCTGTTCGATGCCGTTACTTCCGACACTTATGAGTTCATACTCGGCAAGCTCGCCGTCAATAAAGGTCAGTCTGTCGTCCAGCCGGTAAAGACAGGTTTTACAGCCTGTCGATCCGATGTCATAACTCATCAGGAACAGAGGTTCCGCGCGCTTTTCCATGGAGCCGTTCATCCGATAATCCCCAGTGCCCGGCGAAGAAACGCAACCATTTGTTCTTTCAGAAACGCTTCATCCGATGCTTTTTCTTTTCCAAGATAAATTTCCATCCGGTCCTTCCAATATTCGGAACTTAAAGAAAACTGGAGAGTCAAAAACAGATTGTCCATAAAAAACGCGGACATTTTTTCATCGCAAAACGACTCTATAAGATTTTCTTCTCTCGCCTGACTTAAAAGCGACGAATAAGCGTCCGCCGTAATGGTTTCCAGGCGGCCTGCGAGACTCCGGGCCAATTCACTGTTGCTCTCCGATGTAAACCGACAGTAAAGACGGTTCATCAGAGGATAGATTCGCGTCGCTTCGAAAACAGCATCAACGATTCCGGAGATTTTGCCGACCAGGGACAAATCCGAAGACAAAATGGGACCTAAAGCTTTGTCGATCAGAGTAAATCCCCGATTCACAACCTCAAGGTAAAGATGCTTTTTGGATTCGAAGTATTTATAAAGAGATCCGACGCTCACACCCGCATTCTCCGCGATGATGTTGATGTTGGCCGCGGAAAATCCTTTGTCGGCGAATTCTTCGGCCGCCGCATTTAAGATTCTGATCTGTTTTTCCTCGTCGATTCGTTCAAAAACATCTTTATGAAAAATCCGGATTTCATCCACACTCATTTAAGCCGCCTTTTTGCTGTACTTCATCAAATAAATGAGCCTCATCATCCGGCTTTCAACGGGGCTGATGCGGCGGCCCGAACCGAGAATCGCCGTTTCAACGGCGGCACGGCATCCCTTTTCGGCCACAAGCCCCACGGCCCGAGAATCCGATTCGCTTTCGCCTATGCAAATACAGCCCAATCCCTGAACAAGGACGGCGCTGCGGCGCTTTAAGATTTTCAAAATACGGCCCTCATCGTTTCCATTTCCTATTTCCGCTACGGGAAGAGAAGGACCGATCAGCTGAGCAAAATCATCAAGATAAGGTTTAACGGTTCCTCCGCGCCAAGATGCGGCCAGAACATACGGCGTTTTGGTGGTCGATACAACCGTTCCAGGCAGATTTTTCCGAATGGTGTCCAAGAGTCCTTCGACGGCCGTTTCATCCAAAAGCGACTTATTCGCCGGCACCCCCGTAAACGTTTCGAGCGCCCTTGAACGGATCATTTCCTCATCTTCGCCGAATTCGCTCTCTGACTCAGACGCACCGATCCGCTTCCGAAAACCTGCGATGATTACTTTCTCCGCCGCGTTCTCCAGTTCCATCGCCGTCAGCAGAGCCTGCTCGATATCAACGCCGAAACAGACGGTACCATGATTGGAAAGAAGCAAAGCCTTGATGTCCTCGCCCTTTTTCCCGATGGTTTTCTCCACGGCTTTGGCCAATTTTTTCGTCGTCGGAAGAGCATAAGGCACGCACGGAACCGAAGAGCCGGGCCCGAAACCTGTTAAGGCCGTCATCTTATCGGCCCCCTCGTCTTGTACGCCTTCGGTTCTTTTACCGGCCGGCACCGTGAATCCTTTCCTCGCCGCGGAAAGAGAAGAGGCGGCCGGCTGATGGGTATGAACCACCGCGCCCACATCGGATCTGTTCCGATACACCCGAGCGTGAAGTTCCTTTTCGGAGGAAGGTTTCAGCAGTCCTTCCCAAGATAAATCCTCTAAGCGAACAATCGCCAAATCCTCCGGTGCCAGCGTTTCGTAATTTCGCCCCGACGGCGTGATGAGAAAGCGCTCCGCATCCAGACGGATGCTCAAGTTTCCCCAGGTCCGGGCCACGAGCCCTTTGCTCAGGAGTTCCTTACCGGCCCGAACCAGCACCTCGCGCTGTGCGGTGAATTCCATCAGCGAGATCCTCCGTCGGAGCTGCGGGAAGCACCGGAGAGAACATCGTCCGCCGCTTTGGACGTTCCAGCCGCAGCAAACGCCGCGGCGCAGGCGGCGGCATCCACGCCTTCGACATTCCGGAACACCCGCTCGAATCGTACAAGCGCCTCATCGATAATCTCATCCGTATCCGCCGCGCTGGTATACAGCCTGCTGCCGGCCAGAGTCACGATTCCTTCGGCCATGTACGCGGCGCCCATTTCCTCCATAGCGCGTTTTCGGCGATGGGCCTCGGAGATAACGCCTTTTATGGTCCAGAATTTCGTAAAATCAATCTTGGCCAGCATCGTGGCCACCGTCTCCAGATGGCAGATAGACCCCTGATTGAACGCCACGAAGGGCAAATCATATTTCTTTATCAGCTTCCGCAGTCCGGCGGTCAGCCGATCACCGGCGGCTCCGGCCTTGGCGCAGGCATTGGTCTCGGCAATAGCCTTGAGCGTCCAGTAACCGGCCGCGGAACTTAAAGGATTCGCCGCCATGGTTCCTCCCACCAGGGCTTTCTTCTGACCGCCGCCCTTAATCCCCGCGGCCAAGAATCTCATGTATTCGTCTTTTCCGCCCAAACCGCCCGCCGACGGATATCCGCCCGCGACGACCTTGCCGAACACCGTCAAATCGGGCACAACGCCGAAAAATCCCTGAGCCCCGCTCATGCCCACGCGGAAAGCGGTCACCACCTCATCGAAAATCAAAAGAGCCCCGTATCGATCGCAAAGAGATCTCACCCCCGCGTTGAAATCAAAATCCAGCGGACGCGTTCCGCTCTCGGGCCCCAAAGGCTCAATCAGCACCGCCGCGGTTCCTCCGCGCAGCGTGTTCCGGCGAAGCACCCGCTCCAGGCTTCCCAAATCGTTGGGAGCAAACTCCTGCGTATTTTTGAAAATCCGCGCGGGAACGCCCTTGGCCTCAAAATGACGCGAACCGGCAAGACGAATACCGTAAGCCAGCTGATCGCTCCAGCCGTGATACGCCCCGCCCATTTTCACGATGTTTTTCTTTTTCGTCGCGAGTCTGGCCACGCGGATCGCGGCCATGCAGGATTCGGTTCCGCTGCCCAGCATCCGAAACTTATCCACGCTCGGAACATGCTTAATAATCATCTCGGCCAGCTTCATCTCATACTCATGGAAAAGCCCCGTGGACGGTCCGGTCGTTTCCAGAAGCTCCTTCACCTTGGCCAGAATCTCCGGCGGATTGCTTCCGAGCACCGTCGGCCCCCCGGCCTGAAGAAAATCGATGTAGCCATTCCCGTCCAAATCCTCCAGATAAGCGCCCTTCGCCTTCGTGAAAACCAAAGGAAAAGGATGATTGAACGCCAAATTGTGCTGAACGCCGCCCGGAATCACATCCATGGCCCGACCGATCATCTCCTTCGATTTGGAGCATTTCCCCTCGAAATAATCCTTCTCGTATGCTTCGAGAGCATCGCGCCTGATGGACCGAATAGGACTGTTCAAAAGGGCGAACAGATCCTTATACAAAGGTTTGGTATCGTGATAATTCTTTATAGCGAATTCGTTCATGCTTCACTCCTTATTTTTTGCGCCCTTCACTCACGCTTGAAGGCCTCAAGCTCGGTGAGTGAATACTCACTCATCAACAAAGTTTATCTCATTGCGAACGCGAACACAAGTTATAAGTTGACCCCTAAAAGCCCGCCGGCCGCATCATCTCCTCCGCCAAAGGCGCCCCCCGCCGATTTCGGGCGAAGCCCATGCCCTGAAGAATCACCATGAAAAAGAACAATGAGAATCCGCACCGGAAAAACCCGGTCTATCTCCTCTCCGGCCTTTCGGAAACTTCAAACCGCCTGAAAACCGCATCATTCCGCCGGACTCGCCGCGGAACCTCAACGGTAACGCTCATCCCCTTCTCGCCGCGCTGCGCGGGAACACCATCCACCCTCAAAGACTCGGCGGTAAGTTCCACATTGCCGCTGGTGGGCCCCTGAATCAGTAATTCATCTTTCTCGCCGATGCAGGCACTTTGAATCAGAATCTCGGCCACCTTCTTTTGAGCAAAATAATTCACGACAATACCGACCGATTCTTTTCGCTTAACCGCCTGACTGTCCGGCCGACCGGTCCAATCGCCGACGGGCCGGCCCATATAAAAACCGGCGGAAAAATCACGATTGAACACCGTCCGCATTCTCTCGGTCAGGTCCCTTTTCAGCTCTTCAAACTCGGCGCGTTTATCGCTCCCGGCACCGTCCGGCCAAGCACTTCCCTCTTTCCGAGCAATATGTTCCAACCAGAAATCCATGGCCCGCCGGTAGGATGAAGTGACAATGGACACATATTCCGGATTGCGCATCCGCCCCTCTATCTTCAGGCAGGCCGCGCCGGATTCCAGAATCTTCTCCAAAAAAGGCATCGTGCAGAGATCCTTCGGACTCATCACGTAATCTTGGCCCATTTCGTATTCGTATTCGCCCTCAACATCGATAATGCGGTACTTCCGCCTGCAGGGCTGCAGACAAGCCCCCCGGTTCGCGGAGTCACCGCTCACCGCTTCGGAGAGAAAACACCTGCCGCTCACCGAAACGCACATGGCGCCGTGGATAAACAGTTCCAGCTCAACGGACTCCGACCGGCCTCCAAGATCATCCCGAAGATGCGCCCGGATCGACGAAAGATCATCAAGAGAACATTCCCGAGCCAAAACGAAACGCCGGATTCCATCTTTTCGAAAGCGCGCCGCAATACTTCGCGAATTGCTCACCGAGGCTTGAGTGGACAAATGAACATCCAAACCCCGCTCCCGCGCCCCGGCAATCACCGCGTCATCCCAGCAGATAATCGCGTCCACTCCGGCATCGAAGGCCTTATCCAGAACGTCATCCAGAATCCCGAGCTCTTTCTCATAAACAATGGTATTCAGCGTCAGATAGGAACGGACGCCCCTCTTTCGGCACCGAGATACAATACGCGGTAAATCTTCAGGAACGAAATTCCCGGCGCGCGCGCGCATATTGAACGAAGTAACACCGAAATAGACGGCGTCGGCGCCGGAATCCAGCGCCGCGGAAAGACATATCTCATCGCCGGCCGGAGCCAGGAGTTCGGGAAGAGAGTGAAAAGGAACCGGGATTGAATTGTTTTGACTGGACATAGCGGCTCATGATGCCACGGACGTGCCGGTTTGCCCAGCTCGCCCGCTCCGCCGGATATTTTTTAAAAAAGCCGACAACCTGACCGTGAGTTTCGTTTCTTCCTGAAATCCAGCCTGAAGTTCAAAAAAAATTCAGTCGTCGCCTTGAGTCGTGAGCCTTGCGGTTCTCACCGACAGTACGCCCTTGGTCGATGGGCCGAAGCGAATAAAAAATTCACTTTTTGCCGATGTTCACGGCGTCCTAATTTCTTATAATTGACAATTTCTGAAAGTGGCTTGTATCATCAAATAATGAAAAAACTTTTTAAAGCGTGTCTATGAAAACAATATCCATAGTCATTTCTGCCATATTATTCGCCTTTATGATAAGCTGCGGCAACACCTTGATTAACGGCCCCGATCTGAATTCAGATGTTTACTATGACCTTAGCAACTTGACTATCGGTTACGGACCCGGGGATTCACAAAGCTGGGTTACCCAGGACCTCACCCTGCCGATTACCGGCGTCAGGGGTAGTGCTATCTCCTGGTCCAGCAATAATCCTTCGATAATCGCAAATGACGGCACAGTCACCAGACCCACTGAAGAAAACATGTATGTTCGCCTGACTGCGACAGCGACAAAAGATAATGAATCCTTAAATACGAATTTTTTCCAGCGTGTCATCGTCGGCGGTGTCACTGCAATAGCGAAAGACTTGGACGATTTGACGATTACCTACGCCACCGGCGATTCTGCGGACAGCGTCACCGATGATATCATTCTTCCGACTGACGGTGCCTATGGATCTACTATTACCTGGACAAGCAGCGCCTCGACTATCATCACTCCCGATGGAGAGGTAACCCGCCCGAGCCTCAGCAGCGGCAATACTCTCGTTACCCTGACGGCTACCGCATCTCTCGGCTCGAAATCGGACAGTAGAACTTATGAGTTGACAGTCCTCTGTACTTCAACAGTCTTCCATGAGGATTTCGGTACCGACGGCTTTCTCGATGGATCGACGCCTATCGTTTCCGGTAGCAACTGGAGTGTCAACAGCGGGAATTCCTTCCCGATTTCCGACGGCGTCCTCGATACTGCCGATGCCTCTTTGACTGGTCACGCAACGGCTAGCGTCCTATTGGACAAGCGCCTCGAATCCGGTGAAACCCTGTATCTAACCGTTACTACGGCAGACACTTTCGGCGACGCCTCAACCGACTGGGCCGGAGTGAGCCTGTATGCCGGAACCCAACATTGCTTTTCCATCGACACGAAGAACGCCGATTATTCGGAAGCCTCTACCACTACCCCCATTGCCGGTTTGAGTAAACTCACCGGAGATGCAGGGACTTTCAAAATCTCCTACAATTTCAATTCGGGGATCTTTGTCTTCTCGGGTTTTGGGTACTCCGTGGGGTCCGGATTTGAAATCGACAGCATTCGGCTGGAATGTTCCTATACCGACGAGAGCAATCACTGTAACATCGCCCTGGATGATATCTTTGTGGAGTATCGATAACTCGACGGAATCCAAAGGTGCCATTTCGACCATCTTCGAACCGCGGCCAGGGTCTATCGCGGCGAAACCGAATCACGGCTAAATATTGATGTGAAGGTAAGTCCCCCGGCGGTGGAGCTCAGCTGATTGAGATAGTATTGATGCCACCCGACCGGTTGCCCGTGGCTCTTCCGAAGTCGGCGAGGCCCAATACGGCAAGTTCCATCATGGGCGTCTGTGATGGTGTCCTCAACCAGAACCGATCCCACTTGATAAGGCGCCGGGTTAAACGGTCAATCCCCCTGCCAGAGATGATACCAAGCGTTCAGAAGCGGGATCAATTCATCGGTGGCTTTTTGATGTCCTTCGGAACTCGGATGATCGTCGCCGGTGGGGTAGTAGAGTTCGTCGGGATTCACCCCGTCTATGGGATCTCCTGAGACAATGTCCGTTTCCCGTCCCGTGGAGTCGTCTATCCAATGATGATTGCGCGGATCGGTCAGGATATTGTAGTAATCGAAGACATAAACGTTCTTTTGGGGATAATCGGCAAGCCATCCCGAATCCCGGTCCGCCAGCCAGCGGGACAGTTCCCGCGTGAGCGAAGCGCTGCTGATGACGCTTTCAGGCGGCGGAATCACCAGGATGAACATTTTATCCGTATGATCTTCAAAATAATCCAGAAGACCGTTGTAGATGCTCATCTCATCGCTGATGGAATTCCCCACTTCACTGTTGGGATAACAGGATTTGAACATCACGATATCCACTTCCCCGCCGGGATTGGGGATGGTGTCCGAATTGGTGTAATCATAATGATAATCATTTGCATAAACGGAAGGCATGACCGTATCGGTAAACCAAGTCGGCCAATCGCCGGTGTCGGTATAACTGCCGATATTATCGCCTCCTGAGTTTTCCTCGGAACCAGTCGTGCTGTAATCCCAATAGTAATCGGTCTCCACAACATAGTAATTATTCTCATTCAATTCCGAGCCCAGATTCCCATTGCCCGTGGCGATCCACGCGCTTCCCGTGCTGTGGTGAATAAAACAGATCTTCACGCCCTCATCCAAAGAAGGCGCCGAGGTATCCGGAACATAGCTGTAGCGAATAATATCGTCCGCACCCGTATTTGAAGGACAGCCGGTTAACAGCGGGGCGAGAACCGCGAGAACGATGGGATTATGAGCGACCAGGACATCCTTTACATTTTAGGTTCAGGACATCGTTTACACAAAACAAGCTTAAACGAAGCATTTGAATCCATCAACTGAAGGGAGAAAGGCATAGGTTTTCAAATCAATTTCTCCCAATCTGAGATTGTCAAACCATACGGTGAAGCTCTCATCCTCATTCTCCCGAAGTCCAACTTGGTATCCTGAAAAGACATAACTGACAAAGACTCTATGCCTGTCGATAGTAACGGCTCCCCGATTATTCACCATTCTCACCAGATACCCGGCCGGGTAGATCACCTGAGGGATTCGAGGAGGGAAAGGCCGATTGGACTTTGTGTAAATACTTCCGGGAGTCTGCATTTTGAGAGCTTCATGCGGACGAACACTGTTGAATTGATTTCTCCAAACATCAAAGTGTGCCTGATGTTCTGAGAGGTTCCCTTGAATCTGTCCCTGCAATTCGCGTTTGATATCGGCATGCATTCTTTCATGCCCTCCGTTTTCACAAGGCCTTCCTGGAGTGATGCGATCAAGTTCAATTCCCAAGGCCAGCCACCAAACACTTAAGCGGGTGAGTCCGAGTAATCCCTTCATGGAAGCAAAGGGTGGTCCGTTATCGGAGCGGATTACCCGAGGGATTCCATAGAGAGAAAAGAGCTTTTCGAACTCTGTTCTAACTTCTTGTGTGTCAGCCTTTTGGAGAGCTTTGATGGTGAAGATGTATTTGGAGTATTCATCCCGAACCGTCAGAGGTTCACACTTTTCATTATCGGGAGTGTACCACCATCCTTTGAAGTCGACCGTCCAGATATCATTAGGGGCTTTGGCCTGCAGATGTGTTTGGATTCGGCTGCCTTTGGTCTGCTGCCGTTTCTTTCGATGATGAACCAGTCCTGCTTTATCAAGGATGCGTTTGACGGTGGTGAGGCTTGGGGGATTATTATGAGGATGGGTCTTCTGGTAGATCTCGAGAATCTTTTTTGGCCCCCAGCTGGAGTTGTGCAACGTCTTGATCCGGATAATACCGCATATAACGTCTTCAGGCGTTTGGTTGGGGCTGCTGCGAGGTCTACGGGGTCGTTCCTTCAACCCGGCGAGCCCTTCCTGGATAAACCGGTTTTTCCATTTAAGGCCTGTCGGCCGGGAGATCCCGTACTCAGCACAGAGGTCTTTCATACAGACATGGGGATCCATGGCCTTGAGGGCGAACTCGAATTTGACGTCCATAATATTGGTCTCCTTCCACGGCATAACCAGCACCTCGATAAGGGAAAGTGCTGATCATTTTAGTTCTTGTCGTGTAAAGGATGTCCTGGTACTCTCGTGTAAAGGATGTCCTGGTACTCTCGTGTAAACGATGTCCTGAACCCGTACCATTAAATCTCATACTCATTCGGCCTTATCTTATAGTCATTCCGTTATTTTTCAATGAATATATCCCGTTATCTCATGAACTTCCGGTAATTCATTGACCGCTTAATTTTACCGGTAAATAATACGCAGGCTTCGATATGCAGAAGGCCGCGAAGTGAATGATCGGCCGCCGCGCACCCGGGAGGATACAAATGCCGAAAATTTTCATTGCGTTTCGTTTTCACGTGAATTTCTACCATTCTTACCGGGGAGACGCTCCGGATGAATCGGGAATCGGTAAGGACATCAGGATTATCAGGGGAATCCTCGACGATCTGGATCTTCTGAACGGCGAAGGCATTCCGGCAAAAGGAACTTGGGATATTGAAAACCATTATTCGCTCGCCGTCCTCGTGCCGAAACATGCGCCCGATATCCTGGAACGCTGGCAATCCAGAGTCGCGAACAGCGGAGATGAAATCGAGGCGATGAGCTGGAACAACGGATTGGTTTCGGCGCAGACGGAAGAAGAATTCCGCAAAACCATGTCCTGGACCGTCAGCAACCCGGAAGGTTCCGGCCTGTCCGACCTCTTCAGCGAATGGGCGCCCATCGTCCGGCCGCAGGAATGCATGTTCACCCCGAGTCATCTGCGTCTCTATCCGCAGTTCGGCATCGAATGCGTCAGCCTTTATTACTCCTCGCATCCCTTCAACGGATTCAGCACCCACATTCCTCTGCTGGAAACAGACCAAAGATACAACCCCCTGACTCTCTCGGCTCCGGGATTCACGGAAACCATGACGCTCCTTCCCTCATGCAATCACGGCGATCTGGCCGAAAATCTCGGACTGCGCCCCTGGGTTAAATACCTCCGCAAGAAGCAAAAAGATCGAGATTTCCTGATTCTCATCGACATGGACGCCGACGATGAGTTCTGGGCCGGATACGGAAAATTGGCAAAGATGATCACGCCGTCGGCAGGCGGACTGCAATCGCTGGTTCGAAGCGTCTGCGATCTGCCTTATGTCAAATTCTGCCGTCCCTACGATTATGTGAAAAACCACGAACCGGCCGGAAGCATCGAATTCGGTCAGGACACGGCCGACGGCAGCTACGACGGTCTTTCTTCCTGGGCGGAAAAAAGGGAAAACACGCGGCTGTGGACGCAAATCGCCCGATCCCGCGCCATGGACCGCTGGACACGCGAGTTGATCGGAAAATCACAGACGCCCGCCGGCGTCTCCGAGAACCTGGAATCGGCCCTGAAAACACGAATCCTCACGCAAACCACAACCCATTTCGGATTATCCAGCCCCGTAATGCATTCCGGACGGCTTAAAGCGGCCGAAGCGATGACCGCCGAGGCCTATGAGTTTTCCCGCAAAGCGCTGGAAGAAGCCGCCGGCGGAACAAACGGTCCGCCCGAGACTCGGAAAGTTCAAAAAAACGCACAGAGAAAAACGGAAGAAACGCGGAAGATTCAATTCCCGGCGAAAATCAAGTCTGGATTCGCGATTCCCCTGCCCGATTCCGGCGGAAACTGGCGCCTGACGGAAGGAGCGTCCGCAAAAAAACGGCGCGTCCCCGGCGAATCGCCCCAGCGGATTTCGGGAATCGATTCTTCCCGAATCCTTGTTTCGGGCCCTTTAAGATTCTCCATCAATCCCAAAGGACGGATCGGATTGTCTCTGCGTGATGTTCCCTGGCTGACAATGCGTCATTCCGGTCCGGCTCTTCGATACGCGGGGAAAGAACCCGATTTCGTTCAAACGGATTTCAGACCCCCGATGGTCGTTTCGGAAGGACTGACGCGCATGAGTCAGAAAATGGAAGCGTCTCTGCCGTCGGCCGACGAACCGGTAATCTGGCATGGTGATTTCTATGCGGCGGACGACGCGCCTTGGATTTTGGCCGATGTCAGGGTTCGCTACCCCCTGACGCCCGATCGCCCCGGAAACAAGGCCAAAGCGCGCCTTCTGACGCGTTCCTGGGATAAGCGATGGCAGGAGATTCGACCTCTGGAGCTTGAAGCGCCGTTTAAGATGTCCGACGAAGCTCCGCTTCGAGTCTGGAAGCGCAATTCCTTCGGCGATGTAAGCCGCTTCGATCCGAACGGAGAGCATCTTTGGTCCATGAATAATCAGATAACCGATCCCTGGCTGGCCGTTTCGGGAGGCGGAAAGGGACTGCTCATCGGCTGCAGTGTTGTCTCGGAAACCAATTTTGCCTTCTGTCCCATCAGAATAACAGGCGGGAGTCACCCCGGTTTCCGTCTGAATCCCTTCGGCACATACTCAGGAGCTCAGCGACGCTATCCCTCAAAAAGAACGGGTATCGCCTTCTTCCTCTCCTCAAAGATGGCGAGTCATCTCGACTCCTATGCCCCTTCCTACAACGGAGGAGAGCAGCGGATAACAGTGCTTCTTATCCCGTACGAAGGCGATCGGCCGCCGGAAAAAATCACCTCCGCCGCCGAGACCTTCGGCATGCCGCCCTGGCCGGGATATCTCCCGTGGAAAAACGGGACCTTCCCCAAGAATCCGACCGGACACGGGAACGGAGAATAACCTGCGTCCGTCAATGCGGAAACAGCCCCTTTCGGCCTGAATACCGATCGGGGCTGTTCCTCTACTCTTGCCTTCGAGGATCGGTTCGGCTCTTACAGTTCCCTTCCGAGCCGTTTCTCAACCTGCCTCTTTTCCCATTCGGGTCCGAAAAGAAAAAACCGTCTGCGGCAGGATAATCCGTGGGAGATAATCCCTATGCCCCAGCCCATCGCGGGCCATTTCGCCCAGATATACTCAGGGTTGGTGAGTATATTGAGAACAAAAAGCCCCGCGATGATAAGTACATACATCGTAAGATGACTGTAAAATCCTTTGAGCTTACGCACTTCATTCATTGCACGCCGCTCTTCTTCCGTAATCGCCGTTTTGTCCATGTTCTGCGCCTCCGTTTGAAAATCCGAAGCTTCCATGTCGAAAACGGCCGCAAGTGACTTTAACGTTTCCAATCCCGGCGCGGCCCCGTTCTCAATTCTTTGAATCGTGCGGACGCTTAATCCGCTGAACTGCGCCAGTTCGGCCTGGGACCATCCCCTCTGCAGCCTCAATTTACGTACGATCAGCATTGTCAACCTCCACTTGATCATCCTCGCCGATGAAAGCCTCGTTTCGCCCCGAAAGCTATCCCGGCATGAACGGATTCCCAACGACGGAAAGACGACAGTCGCCTTCCTGTCGGGTTCCTGACGCGTCTGCGGAACTAATCGTCTGTTCTAGCTACAAATTCACAAATCCATCGCCGAAGTTCCGCCGAAGCGCGGTCCGCGATTTCCAGAACCTCCTGATGGGAATGCTTCTCTTTGCGGATTCCCGTGGCCATGTTTGTGATGCAGCCCACGGCGAAGCATTCCAATCCGGCGTGATTCGCCGCGATGGTCTCGGGAACCGTCGACATGCCCACGGCATCGGCGCCGAGAATTCCCAGAGCCCGAATTTCGGACCTGGTTTCAAAATAAGGCCCCCAGAAACCCGCGTAAATCCCTTTGGCGTATCCGATGCCGAGCTCGTCGGCAATACGTTCGGCCCGTTCGATCAGACGGAAGGAGTAGGGTTCGCTCATATCGGGAAAACGCGGTCCCAGACGTTCGTCGTTTTCCCCGGTCAGAGGATTCACGGAAACGAAATTGATGAAATCTTCGAGAATCATCAAAGTACCCGGCGAAAAATCCCGATTAATGGCGCCGCAGGCGTTGGTAATCACCAAGGTTTTCACGCCCAGGAATTTCATCAGATACATAGGCAGCCCGAGCCGTTTCATGGGATGTCCTTCATAGTAATGAGGACGTCCTTCCATCATCACGACACGGCGGCCGCGGAATCGTCCGAAAAGAAGCCTTCCGGCATGGCCCGCCACCGTGGACACAGGGAAATGGGGTATCTCGGCATAAGGAACGGCAGCTGTTTCTTCCATTTCTTCGGCCAGTGCGCCGAGCCCGGAACCGAGGATTATCCCGATTCGCGGTTCTTCTTTAATAAGAGCGCGGCAATAGGCGGCGGCCTCTTGAACTTCATCGTAAAAACTCATGTCGTTCCTCCCGTATGCCCCGTCCCCGCACCTTATCCCGGCGCCTTCAGCGGCGCGACCAGAACGACGGCGTCAAAAGAATCAGCACGGTATAAACCTCAAGACGGCCGGCCATCATGGCGGCGCTGAGAACCCATTTGACGAAGGGATGATAAAAGGCGTAGTTCATTGTCGGACCGATTTTACCGAATCCGGGCCCGATATTCCCGACCGTAACCAGAGCCGTGGAAAATCCGGTAACCAAATCGGCCCCGAAAATCGTTACAACCAGAGTAACGACCATCAAACAGGTTAAATAAAGGATTATGAAACCGGCCACCGAGTAGAGAAAATCCTTCTTCACCGGCTCACCGTCCAGACGCACGCGGGAAATGCCCCGGGGCCTGGCCATGTATTTCATTTCATTGAGAGCCAGCTTAAAAAGAGCCACGATGCGGATAACCTTCGGACCGCCGCCCGTGGACCCTGAGCATCCTCCGATGAACATCAGAAAAAACAGAACCCCTTTCGCGGCCGCGGGCCATAAATCGAAATCGGCGGTGGCATATCCGGTCGTGGTAATAATGGAGGCCGCCTGAAAACCCGCATAGCGAAGAGCTTTGCCGAATCCTCCGTAAATTTTCAAAAGGGAAAGAGTGATAATCAAAACAGATCCGAGAAAAATGGCCAGATAGGATTTAAACTCGGTGTTCTTGAGAATATCCTTGATATTGCCGTTCAGCAGTTTATGATACAAACCGAAATTCAGACCGGCCATAACCATGAAAACGGTGATAACCCAGTCGATATACCCCGAATCATAGGCACCCACGCTGGCGTTTCTGGGTGAAAATCCCCCTGTGGCCAGCGTTCCGAACGTATGGGTAAGAGCGTCGAAAAGACTCATTCCGCCGAACATCAGCATCAAGGTTTCAAGAACCGTCAGACCGACATAAATCAGCCAAAGAATCTTCGCCGTCTGTGTTATTTTCGGCGCGATCTTATCCAGAGTCGGTCCCGGTGATTCGGCTCTGACAAGCTGAACCCCGCCCACCCCGAGAAACGGGAGAATCGCGACGGTCAAAACCACAATCCCCATACCGCCGAGCCAGTGCGTTAACGATCTCCAAAAAAGAATCGCTTTGGGGAGCGGTTCTATGGCCGTCAGGATGGAAGCTCCCGTCGTGGTAAACCCGCTCATCGTTTCAAAAAAGGCATCGGTATAGGACGGGATGGCTCCGGAAAGAACGAAAGGCAGCGCCCCCACGGCCGAAGCGGCAATCCAAGATCCGGTAACCAGAAGAAAGCCTTCCCGGGTTCTCAGATGGTGACTTCCCTCGTGGGGCTTGGTAATCCCCCAAACAACGGCGCAGGCGGCAACCGTTACGGCGAGGGTAATTCCGAAAGCGGACGCCGAAACATAATCTTTGCCGAAAAGAGCAATCCCCAGGGGAAAAATCATGAATATGGCGATGATAACCAGAAGAAGGGCCAAAACGTGAATAACCGGAGTAAAGCGAATCATACGAAGTCTCCGGCAAATACCGCTTTTTCCGTACGGTGAAAATCCTCGATTTGAAATCGCTTCATAACGCGATAACCGCTTCCTCGAGTTTCTTCACCGCTTCGCGCGGAGTGATGATAACAACCCTGTCGCCGTTTTTTATTACGAGATTACCGTCGGGAATCATGAATTCTTCCCCGCGATTAACCATAAGAATCAGACTGTCTTTCGGCAGCTTCAAATCCCTTATGGCTTTGCCTGTAAGCGCGGAATCTTCATCGGTAAGGAAATCGATGATTTCGAAATCGCTGCCCGCGATGGCATGAATGCTCCTGATATTTCCCTTGCGCAGAATCCGGAGAATACTGGTAACCATCGTATCGGTGAGACTGACGGTAACATCCACACCCATTTCCCGCGCCATCGAAATATAGGAGGCCCGCCGAACCAAAGCGATGGTTCTCCCGACGCCCTGATTTTTGGCATGCAGGGCGCTCACCAGGTTCAATTCCTGATTCCCGGTGGCGCTGATGAGAAGATCGTATCCTTCGAGAAGACCGGTATCGCTGATCTCCTCATCGGAAATATCGGCATTGGTTACCAAAGCCGTCGGATAATCGGCGGCCAGCTGACGCGCTACGCCGTAATCTCTTTCAATGAAATGAACTTTGCGATGGGCCGCTTTTCGCTTAAAACGCCCGATGATCTTCGTCCAGGCACCTCCGGCGGCATCCGAACCTTTCTCCTCGCCTTCTCCCAGCAGATAATCCGCGACATAACGGCCGATGCGTCCGCCGCCGGCTATGGCGATGCGGTGAAGATTTCTTCGGCGCAGGCCGGCGGCCTTCATCAGCTCATCCGTTCCTACCGAATCGGCGATAAGGTAGAGTAAATCGTCCCCGCAAATAACCGTTTCGCCCGTGGGAATCAGGGAAGCCCCGTCCCTGATAATCAGCGGCAGCAGAAAATCTTCGTTAATGTTCTTTCGGATATCCTTTACGGCCGAACCGATAAGAGGACAGCCTTCATCCATGGTTATGGACGTCATGGACAATCCCGATTCGGTAAACGGATTGACGGTACCGACGGCGCCGCGCTCCAAGGATCGGATAACCGCTCGGGCGGCTTCGATTTCCGGATTAATAATATAATCGATGCCGTAGAGGCGCTGCCTGACCATGCGGCTCGCCGAATATTCCACGTTGCGCACCCGCGCCACCGTTACCGGCTCCGAATATTCGGCCGCGACAAGACCGCAGGCGATCATATTGATTTCATCGGACTCGGTAACCGAAACGAAGAAATCGGCATGCTCGATACCGGCTTTTTTCAAAACCGGAAGACTGTTGCCTTCTCCGGTAACAACGCGGCAATCCAATCGATCGGCCGCCCAGCGGGCCGATTCCGGATCTTTCTCAATAATGGTGACTTCTTTGCCTTCGGAAACCAGTTGGCGGGCAAGCTGCCAGCCGACACGTCCGGCTCCTAATATAATAACCTGCATCGGATAGTAGCCTACATCGCGCCGAGGGGCGTTGTCGAGGTTATTTCTTTCAAGATCATCATCTTACTCCACACATCCAAGATACGATGGGAACGTACCGCCCCGGCAAAAAAGAAAGCCGCCTCCCGATCGAGGCGGCTTCATCCTTGGGCCCTTTTCCCATCTTCACCGCCTTAAGCTGTTCGCGGCGAAGATGAAAATTTTCAGTTCTGTGCAGCCGAGGCCACAACCGCCTGAGCGGCCGCCAGCCGGGCAATGGGCACCCGGTAAGGAGAACAGGAGACATAATTCAAGCCTGCTTTATAGCAGAACGCGATGGAAGCGGGATCTCCTCCGTGCTCGCCGCAGATTCCGGTCTTCAGCTTGCTCTTCACGCTCCGTCCTTTTGCCACGCCCATCTCAACAAGCTGCCCCACACCGCTCTGATCCAAAGACTGGAACGGATCTTCCTTCAGGATTTTCTGCGCCACATACTGAGGAACGAAGCTTCCCACATCATCCCGGCTGTAGCCGAAAGTCATCTGAGTTAAGTCATTCGTTCCGAACGAATAGAAATCCGCGAAAGGCGCAATCTCATTTGAAGTCAAAGCCGCTCGGGGAATTTCGATCATCGTACCGATCAGATACTCAATCTTCGCTCCGGTTTCGGAAAGGATGCGCTCAATAACTTTCCGGGCGTTGGTCCGCAGAATTTCAAGTTCCTGATATGTCCCAACCAGCGGAATCATGATTTCGGGATGAACCGAAACACCCTTCTTGGCGACTTCCACGGCGGCGGTCATGATGGCTTCAACCTGCATGTCGTACACTTCGGGATAAGTAATGCCCAAACGGCATCCCCGGTGTCCGAGCATGGGGTTCAGTTCCTTCAATCCCTCGACTCTTCGAATCAGTGCTTCGGGGTTTTTCCCGAGTTTCGCCGCCAGCTCGCGCGTTTCGGCTTCGGTATGGGGCACGAATTCATGAAGAGGGGGATCGAGTAAACGCACGGTTACCGGCTTTCCGTCCATGGCCTCGAAAATTCCCTTAAAATCTTCGGTCTGCAGGGCCAGGATGGGCTTCAGAGCTTCCTGACGTTCTTCAAAGCTGTCGGAAACAATCATCCAGCGGAAAGACTCGAGTTTGTCTTCGTCGAAGAACATGTGCTCTGTCCGGCAGAGGCCGATGCCTTCCGCGCCGAATTCCACGGCCCGCCTGGCGTCTTCGGGAAGATCGGCGTTGGTTCGTACAAAGAAACCGTCGGCCACGCCCTGTCTTTTCGCGGCGTGACGAATCGTGTCGGCCCAAGTTAAAAGGATTTCCAAATCACCGCCCAGTTCAGGCTGTTCCAGTTCCACCACGCCGTCGTAAACCGAACCGTCGCTGCCGTCCAGGGAAATGGAATCACCTTCCTTATAGACCTTTCCGGCGATGGTCATGATTTTGGCCTTCTCGTCGATAACGACGGCCTTGCATCCGGCCACGCAAGGCGTTCCCATGCCCCGGGCGACGACCGCCGCGTGGCTGGTCATACCGCCGGTGGATGTGAGGATTCCCTGAGAAACGTTCATGCCGCCGATATCCTCGGGGCTGGTTTCCCTGCGGACAAGAACGACTTTCTCGCTCCGCTCGGCCCAGATTTCGGCTTCTTCCGCGGTAAAAACGATCTTGCCTACGGCGGCGCCCGGAGAGGCGTTCAACCCGACGGCAACAGGTTCAAGAGTTTTCTTGGCCTTCGGAGAAATCATGGGATGAAGGAGCTGATTCAGCTGGTCGCCCGTAACGCGGGTTACGGCGGTTTCCTTGGAAATCATCCCTTCGTTCACCAAATCCACGGCGACTTTCACGGCCGCCCTGCCGGTTCTTTTTCCGTTTCGGGTTTGAAGCAGGAAAAGCCGTCCGTCCTGGATGGTGAATTCCATATCCTGCATATCGGAATAATGCTTCTCCAGCCGCTCTTTCACATCCACGAGCTGTTTGTAGACTTCGGCATTGGTATCTTCCAGAGTACTTAAGGGCTGAGGCGTCCGAATACCGGCCACGACGTCCTCGCCCTGAGCGTTCATCAGGTACTCGCCGTAGAAGTAATTTTCACCGGTGGAAGGATCGCGGCTGAAACAGACGCCGGTACCGGAGGTATCGGACCAGTTCCCGAAAACCATGGACTGAACATTAACAGCCGTGCCTAAAAGGTCGCCTATTTTGTTAATCTGTCGATATTTAATGGCTCTGTCGTTATTCCAGGATCCGAATACCGCATCGATGGCGGCCCAAAGCTGTTCTTTCGGAGTCTGCGGAAAAGAGGCGCCGACGCTCTTCTCGTAGACGGCCATATAGCCCTCCACGACTTTCTTCAGATCTTCGGCATCCAATTCCGTATCATGCTCAACGCCCTTGGCCTTCTTCACTTTTTCCAAAGCTTCTTCGAATTCGCTGTGAGCCACGCCCATCACCACGTCGCCGAACATCTGAATAAAACGCCGATAGGCGTCCCAGGCGAAACGGGCGTTGCCGGTGTTTTTGGCGATTCCGTCGACGGCCTTGGCGTTCAGCCCCAAATTCAGAACCGTATCCATCATACCGGGCATGGAAACGGCGGCGCCTGAACGAACGGAAACCAGCAGAGGATCTTCGGCATCGCCGAGACTCTTGCCCATTTCCTTCTCAAGCCTCTCCAAAGCGGCTCCGACCTGGGCTTTGACATCGGCGTTATGGCTTCGCTCATTTTTATAATATTGATCGCAAGCCTCGGTTGAAATCGTGAAACCCGGAGGAACGGGAATGCCCAGGTTGGTCATCTCCGCCAGGTTCGCGCCTTTTCCGCCCAGAAGTTCCTTCATCTGAGCGCGGCCCTCGGCCTTCCCGCCGCCGAAATAGTAGACGTACTGATTACTCATTCGTTTTTCTCGCTTTTTAGGTTTGATGTGACTCTTCGGTAAGGCTAATTTGCGCCGGGATTGATGTCAACGAATTCGGCGACAATAGACAACCCGCAACGCTCATGCATACCACTCCACAAGCGACATCTGTATGGATCATACAAAAAAACGACGAAAAAATCGAGCTTAAACGGTAATGAATGGGGAAACCGCCGCAAAAAACCACGGGCCGTTTCCCTTCCGGAGTCATCGCGAAACCGAAAGGAAACAGCCCGTTCTCAATTAATCGCCCGGAATTTCAAAATACGCGCTCACGCCTCATTCCCCGCGAGAGAAGAGGCGGACAGACTACGCGGCGAAATAATCCCGAAGATATTGCGCCCGGGAGGGATGGCGCAGCCGATCGAGGGCTTTTTTCTCGATCTGCCGAATCCGCTCTTTGGTCAGACCGTAATTCTGACCGATTTCTTTCAAGGAGAGCGGTCTTCTGCCGCCGAGTCCGAAACGATGCCGGAGAATATCCGCTTCTTTTTCGGTGAGGGTTGCCAGAATGGATTCGATATCCTCACTTAAAGAATGACGCAAAGCCTGCTCATCGGGAGCGATACTGGCGTTATCCTCAATGAAATCACCCAAAGTCGAGGAATCTCTCTCATCATAAACTTGCGATTCAAGAGAAACCAATTCACGGCTGATGGACTGAAGATCTTCCACGTCTTTTTCATCAATACCCGTAATTTTGGCGATTTCGGCATTGGACGGCTCTTCGCCCAATTCGGTAAGAAGGGCCTTTTTGGTTTTTTCTATCTGGATCAATTCGTTGGCGCGGTTCAGGGGAAGCCGAATCATTCGGGATTTTTCGTATATGGCCTTCAGGATGGCCTGTCTGATCCACCAGACCGCATAAGAAATGAAATGATAGCCTTTTTCCGGATCGAAACGCTCAATGGCGTTCATCAGTCCGATGTTGCCTTCGCTGATAAGATCGTCGAGAGGCAGTCCCTGATTCTGGTACTTCTTCGCCGTATTAACGACAAAACGGAGATTCGCCTCGATGAGTTTGGCTTGAGCGGCCTTGTCGCCGGCAACGGCTTTCCGCGATATTTCTTCTTCCTGCTCCCGAGTCAGAAGAGGAATTTTGTTGATTTCTTTCAAGTAAACCGAAAGGGTGGATTCATCATCATGTTTCATTTGGATTCTCCTGCCCACAACCAAGCAAAAGACATGCCAAGAAATTAAAAACTAATTTATCTTCTTGTATTGTATATATTTATTTAACTTCAAAAGAAATAATCATACGAAAAATCGTCTAAGACCGTTTGTATTCCCGGTTATTTTTGTCCCCTAATGAGTCAAAATGTCCCAATAAAGATAATCTGAAAAAAAACCGGGACTAATTGACCCAAATAAGACGATCAGCCGCCCATTGTGTAACGGCTCGGTCCGATTCGAGTTTTTTTCTTGAAATCCACCGCCAGACATTTATCGCCCGCATCGGCAATGAAATCGGGAAATATAATAATTGTTGTGCGGTATACGGTTTCCCGTCCTCTCGAACTTAATCCCTCGAGACATCCGCAGCAACGCAGTTCAATCCATGCGTCGCGGATCATGTCGAACACGGCGTCTCTTTCGGCGGATCCTGAAAAATGCCTTTGAGGACGCGAATTGAGATACCGGCGCATTTGTATCCCGAAGAATCGTCGGGCCTCAAGGCTGAAATCCAATATGTCGGGACCTTTCCAACCCATAACGCACATAAAATATCCATGAACCGCCGGGAAGGCAAACCGGATCGGCGTATTTTGATTATTCTCCATTTAAGAAAGTCTTCGACTCTGCTTTTTCACTTGACCCCCCGTCCAACCATTCCGTATATTCTGACAGGATGAGTAAAACTCCCGCATCGGCTGTGTTTTCTCGTCGAAAAAATTCATGATTTCGAGAGGGTTCAAGATGACCGTCAAACCTCTGCAGGACCGTGTCCTAATCAAGGTCGAAGAAGCCGAAACCAAGACAGCTTCCGGCCTCTACATCCCCGATACCGCCCAGGAAAAAACCCAGACCGGTACTGTTGTTGCCGTCGGTGACGACAAAGAGCTGATTACCGTCAAGGTTGGCGACAAGGTGATGTACGACAAGTACGCAGGCACCAGCGTTAAAATCGATGATGTGGAACACCTGATCGTCAAAAGCTCGGATATTCTCGCCGTCGTAAGCTGAAACCGAACTTGTTTCGATTCCGCAGCCGGGACCCCTTCCTCAAAGAAGGGGCCTTTTTTTTGTTCCATACCGGATATCACAGCCGGCAATTCATTCTTGGTAAAAACCCGCGGATGAATATTCGGCTTAATAGAAATCCATGCCGCCGAGATGCCGAATCAGTTCTTTAAAGGAAAATAGATTTCCGTCCGCAGATTCTCCGGAGGCGTATCCATCGGAGAATTGAGGTAGAATTCGTAGCACCATTGCTCGGCGATTCGGCCTTTTTCTTCGACAAATTTCGTTAAAAGCTCATAGGTTCCGCCAAGTTCCGTATACGGGCCGGTATGAAGAGCAACGGCAGCTTCTCCGCCGGGCAGCATGCCCGCTTTAACCCGTCCTTCGCCCTCGGCCGCCTCAGCCAGAGGAAAGCCCATCTCCACGTCCAGGGCGTTCATATCCATGTTCCGGTACAACGCATAGGGAGGGCCGTCAAACGGAAGGCCCTTTTTTCCCATGTACTGCGCGATTTCACCGTAAGCTTTTCCCATGGCCTCAGAAATTTTCTCCATCGAGGTGGTTGTTCTTACGAACAATGTCGCTTTTTCCCGGATTTTCCGAATTTCCATTCCGAACTCCTTAAATCAAGATAAAGCGATGATGACACAGGATATACGACACGAACCTGTCGTAATTTTCAGGACTTATCGGCCGTTTTCATTCGAATATTTGCGCACAACGTCCGCCGCGGCTTCCCGGACGGACGCTTTCAAGGCTTCGGGCTCCAGTACGCGGACAAAGGCACCCCACGACAAGATGTAGCCGTAGAGCCAGCCGTCCAGCGGTGCGAACATCCGAACAACCGAACTCCCGTCGTCATTAATATGAAGAATCTCATGAAACTCCTCGGCAAGGGGCTTCATCTCAGGACTGAATTCCAAAATAATTTCAACGCCTTCTCCGGAGGCCGAACCGAAAACATCCCCCGTCCAATCGGCGATGAAATCCTCAAACCGGCCGTCCCGCCTTCGGAATCCTTCATCAAGCACCTCGAGGTTTCGAATTCGCGAAATACGGAACAATCGATAATCGCCGCGAAGACGGCACCAGCCGTAGAGGTACCAGGAACGCCATCGGAAGGCAACGGTCATGGGTTCAACGATGCGTTCGGTTACTTTCAGCATGTTGCTTGTGTAAGAAAATCGTATCAGATGCTCGGAATCCACGGCGGAGCGGACCGTCCGGAACACCCCTTTGTTCCGGGGATCTCCGCCGAGCATGCTGAAATCAATATTCAGCTTCTCCGCGCGCTCGGAAAAGACATCACCGTCCAAACTGGGCGGAAGAAGACCTTTAATTTTCTCCAAAGTGCCCTCCAGCTCTCCGGACGATTCTTCATCGTTTCCGCCGAGCGATTCGGAGACGCTTCTTAAGGATGTCAGTATGTAATAAAAATCTTCCGGACTGACCAAGGATCGATCCATCTTGAAGGAGTCCAGGATGCCGTACCCGCCGTTGGGCCCCTGAACGGTGTAAATCGGTATCCCCGCCATTCCTATCGCATCCATGTCCCGCTGAATGGTCCGGGATGTTACGCCGAATCGCTCGGCCATTTCCCGGGCGCTCACGAGTTCGCGGTTAAGAAGATATATTATAATGGATAAAAGCCTGTCGATTTTCACCGGCGCTCCTTGAGGCTAATCCGGAGAAACGGCCCTTTAGCGGCACGTTTTGCTCCGAAGCGCCCGGTCCGGGCCTGAAATCTCAGGAATCTTTCCGGAAAGCCTTTACGTACTGCAGTCTTTGGTAATAAGCGTTTCTCTGATCATCTTCAAGACTGAGCCTGCTTCTGAATTCATCAACGGATGTGAATTCATGCCGCTCCATCCAATGTTCAAGATCCGCCGAAATTTTCGAAATGACATCCAGACCCTCTTTGAGCAAAACGGTGCAGAGCTGAGCAACGTTTCCGCCCGCAAGAAGTACTTTTATAACATCCGAAGCATCATAGACGCCGGTGGATGCGGCGATATCCATTCCCACCAAGTCGGAAAGGATTCCGACCCACCGAAGTACCGGACCGAATTCTTCCCGAGCGGAGAGCGAATTTCCGGATTTAAACACCATCTTCTCAATATCGATATCCAATTTGAAGAAGCGGTTGAATAAAGTCAGCGCGTTCGCCCCCGCATCCTCGAGTTTTACGGCGAGATTCGGAAGGGAAGAATAATGCTGACCGATTTTCACGGCCAAAGGCAGTTTTACGGTTTTACGTGCAAGCGCAACCATACCGATGAGCTTCTTCTCAATATCGCGGGCATCGGTTTTCGCGTCGGTCGCCATCGGAGAAAGGTTCAGTTCGATGGCGTCCGCGCCGACTTTCTCAATACGCTCGGCATAATCGGTCCACCACTCTTCGGAATAGCAGTTCAAGCTCGCGATAACGGGAATATCCAATTCTCCCGAAGCGGTCTCGACGAAATCCAGATAGTCGTCCGCATCAAGGAGCATGCCCATATGCTCGATATACGCGGCGGCTTCGGGATGGACGAAGGATGAAGCTTTCCGGGACTTGTCCACCATAGAGGCGATATCTTCTTCAAAGAGGGATTTGAGAATCACGGCACCCGCGCCCGCCTCGGCGGCTTTCCTTACGCCTTTAATGTCGGCAGTCAGGTTGGAAGATGAAACAACGATGGGATTGGGAAGTGAAAGTCCCATGAAACGGCAGCTTAAATCCATTAACCTCTCCTTATAGTGGGGAACCCGATGTTCCACCTTTATACTAGCTTCCGAAGCGGTGCTCTCACAAGCACGGTTTCGAATCAAAATGAACTTCTCTCCCTCCGGCAATCACAGCGGCCGCCTAAGGGATCAGCTGTAGAGAAAATCCTCCATTTCCCTCATCACGCCGTCAAAACTCTTAATACTCCTCGCGGTCGGCGGCAGTGATTCCAGAAACAGCGGTCCATACTGCTTCCGTATGATGCGGGAATCAAGGACCAATACGGCACCGCGATCGTCACTGCGGCGCATCAGACGGCCGAATCCCTGCCGAAACCGCGTTATCGCCTCGGGCAGGGTAAGCTGAAGAAAAGGATTCCCGCCGCCGTCGGCTATGGCGTCTCTCCGGGCCTGCGAAACCGGATTGGAAGGCGGCCGAAAGGGAAGTCTGGTAATGATAACCAGTTTCAGGGAGTCTCCCGGAACATCGACACCTTCCCAGAACGAATCGGTTGCGAAAAGGATACTTGAGGGATTCTCCCGGAAAGTCTTCAGCAGACGGCCTCTGTCGTCGTCGCCTTGGGCGAGAATAACGGGAGAAGAATCGTCCAAGGCCGCCCGGACACCTTTGAGGGTCCGCTTGAGCGTTTCATAAGAGGTAAAGAGCACCAGGGCATGTCCGCCCGTGAGCGTGACGGCCTGTGAGATTGAACGGACCAAAAACAACTCCCAGGCATCGGTTTCTTCAGGGCTCGGAGCGTCGGAGGGAACACCGAGCAGAACCCGGGTTGCGAAATCGAACGGTGAGGGAAAAAGGCTCTCCAGAGTTCTTCGCGGAATGCGGTCGGCTCCGAGGCGCGACTTCCAATAATCGAAGCGGCCGCCGAGGGCCATGGTCGCCGATACGCACACGACCGTTCCGTACGGTTCCCAGACCGCCTCGCGGACAAGGGAAGCGACCGACAGCGGGGTGACATTGCAGGCCAGCCATTCTCCTCCGTCCGATTTCCGCAGAGATCCCAGCCAGAAGACTTTCTCGGGGTGCTCATCGCGGTGCAGGAAAGAATCGGCGACCGAAGCGGCTTCCTGAAGTCCTGTAATCGTCTGACGGGATTCCATCAAAAGACCTTCGATTTCCGGATCGGAGCCGTCGGAGTCCAAATCCCTGACGATTTCGGCGAAACGTCCGGCCAAATCACCCAGGGATGCGCGCAAATGTTCCATGGGAGTCAGAAGCCGTTTGCGTTCCTCCTCCCCGCTCATCCCGACAAGCCGAATTTGACGTTCTCCAACCAGAATATCGCGTCCCAGGGCATCCAGGGTTTCGGCCCGGGACTGAGCCGCGTCGATAAGAGGCGGAAGGATGCCGAGCAGAGATTCGGCCGCATCCGAGCGCCGTTCGGCCAATCTCTCCAAAAGTCCGCCGCTCTTTTTATACCGCAGTCGGCGAAAGATTCGATTCAGTCCCGGAAGGGAGAGGACCGAGGTGAATAAATCGGTGGCCGAGGTTTCGGCGTGATGAGCCTCGTCGAAAACAATACGGCCGTAGGGAGGAAGCACGGCCGTTTCATCCGGTCCGGCCCCCTCCAGCCTCGCCGCGAGGTCCGCGAATAAAAGGTGGTGATTGGCGACAAGCAATGAAGCCTCGGCGGCGGCACGCCTGGCCTTGATGAGAAAACATTGATCGAAATGGCGGCAATAGGTCAGCGTACAGGAATCGGCTTCACAGCGGACAGCGGACCAATCGGATTCATTCGGTTTGAAGGGGATGTCGGATTTGGAGCCGGTGGCGGTGGATTCCGCCCAGGATCGAATCCGCTGAAGGCCGTCGCCGGAACCGAAAAGATCGTCCTCGTCCGAGGTTTCTTCCAAGCGTTTTAGGCAGAGATAATTCCCCCGCCCTTTCACCAGAGCGACTTTAATATCGATTCCGAGGACATCCTTCGCCAGAGGAATATCTTTATCCACGAGCTGCTGCTGAAGAGCGATGGTGGCCGTGGAAACAACGATGCGCTCGTCGTTTTCGGCCGCCCACTTGAGGGCCGGTAAAAGATAGGCAAAGGACTTTCCAATTCCCGTACCCGCCTCGGCGATCATGGGGCGGCCTTCGTTGAAGGCGGTTACGGTCATGCGGAGCATATCGATTTGTCCCCGGCGGGCTTCATATCCTTCCAGCCGCTTTTCCAGAGCGCCGCCGGGTTCCAGGGTTCCCGCAAGAATTTCGGCATCCAAAAGCCGCAGCTCTTTGCGGGGAACCGGAGCGGCGACGATGTTCACCCGCTCAATCCGGCTGTCCACGATCAGAAATCCGATTCCCTGGTTTCCGAGCCTGGAAGCCACCTGAAGATCGGCGCCGCTGGGACGGAGATCGCCTCCGGGATGATTATGAATCACCGCATCCCCGCGGGACATGTGGGGAAAGAGCGCGGGAACCATATCGGCGCTCCCGCGGGCCGCCGCGAGAACCTCGGCGATCAGGCCGTCTTCATCGCACCGCCCCACCCATAGGATTTCCAGGGGACTGCCGGTGTTTTCAACGGCATCGGCCATGTCGTCGCGCATGCGTTCGAGGGCTTCGGGGAGGATGCATTCTTGAGTATCCAAACGGGACTCCTCTCGGCGATTCGGCAAATCAGGCGGAAGACCGGCCGAAATGCGTCCGCTACAGAATATCTTCGCCGGGCCGGAGCGGCAACGGGAGGCCGCCGAGGAGGCCGGGTTGATGCGGTTAAAAATCCGCCTCGGCCGAGGGAGGCGGCGGCGGATGGCCCGGGCTCAGGAACACTCACGGGCGCATCGGCGGAGTGCCGGCAGCCGATAGAGCCCGAAGAGAAGGAACGGCATAAAACAGCGCGGGGGCGGATGCATTTGTTCCGCGTGCTTCCATGAACCCTCAGCCTCTTTATTCCGAACTTAGAAAAAGAGGACTCTTCCGCCTTCCGCCGCAGCCGGGGTCACCTTGACTTAAAAACCCGTAATAGCTAGTTTTTCGCAAAGAATAGGCTGAAGAAATCCACGGCCCATTCAATGGAGAAACGTTCATCATGGATAAAAAAATCCCCGTCGCCGTCCTCGGAGCCACCGGCACCGTCGGACAAAAATTCATCGTCCTCCTTCAAGACCATCCCTGGTTCGAAATCACGGAACTGGTAGCATCCCCCCGCTCCGCGGGCAAAACATATACGGAAGCCTGCGCTTGGAAACAGAACACTCCCATCCCCGCCTCTTTGGCCGATAAAATCGTTCTGGCCGCGGGAGAGCCTCTGGAAAGCCGAATTCTTTTTTCAGGCATGGACGCCTCGGTGGCCGGTCCTCTGGAAGAACAGTACGCTCAAAGCGGTCATGCGGTTATTTCCAATGCCAAAAACCACCGGATGGATTCCGATGTGCCCATCATCATTCCGGAAGTGAATCCGGATCATTTTGAAATCACGAAAAAGCAGGCATGGAAAGGCGCCATCGTTACGAATTCCAACTGCGTCATCATGCCCGCCGCCATGGTTCTTCATCCTCTGAACAAGGCTTTCGGCATCGAATGGGTCCAATTGGTCTCCATGCAGGCCATCAGCGGCGCCGGATACCCGGGCGTGGCCTCCTACGACATCCTCGGAAACGTTATTCCCTTCATCGGCGGTGAAGAGCCCAAAGTGGAAAGCGAAGGACAGAAAATTTTGGGGACTCTGGAAGGCGATCATATCGTTCCCGCGCCTTTCGTTTTAAGCGCCCAATGCAACCGTGTTCCCGTCGTGGACGGACATCTGGAAAATTTGAGCATTAAATTCAAGAAGAAGGCTTCCGTGGAAGAGGTGAAAAAGGTTCTTTCCGAATGGACGGCCATGCCTCAGAAGGCAAAACTTCCCAGCGCGCCCGAACGTCCGATCGTTATCTTCGAACAGGATGACCGGCCTCAGCCGCTTCGCGATATTTGGACGGGCGGCGGTATGTCGGCCTGCGTGGGCCGCATCAGGGAATGTTCCATCGGCGATGTTAAAATGGTGGTTCTGGGTCATAATACGGTTCGGGGAGCCGCGGGCGCGGCCGTCCTGAACGCGGAAGCCTACGTGCACCTCGGGTATCTGGACTGATGGTTGTTTTAAAAATCGGCGGAACTTCCATGGGAGATGCCGCCCGCATGGATAAAGCTCTGGCTCTGGCCGTCGGACAGCTGGAAGACGCGCCCGTGATGGTTTGTTCCGCCATGGGCGGCGTGACCGATAAAATCATCGAAAGCTATACGCTCGCGGAACAAGGCGACATCGCCGGATCCACCGTTGTTTTCGAGGCCGTTAAAGACAAGCATTACGCCTGTGCGCGGGATTTTCTGAAAGGCGACCTTCTCAAAGCGGTGATGCTTGATTTGGACGGAATGTTCGCCCAGTTCGCGTCTTTGCTGAAAGGAATCGGTCTTCTCAAAGACTGCAGTCCCCGAAGCCGGGACGCCCTGATGTCCTTCGGAGAGCGCCTTTCAACGAGGCTGATTCAGGCGCGCGCTCTTCAGAGAGGTTTGGATACGGCCCTTCTGGACGCCAGGACCTTCATCCGCACCGATTCGGTTTTCAACAACGCCAAGCCGGATATGATCGAAACGGCCCGGCTCATAGCCGCCAATGTCTTTCCCGAACCCGGACGCCTCCTGATTACACAAGGATTCATCGGATCGGATGTTTCGGGAGTCACCACCACTCTCGGCCGCGGGGGAAGCGATTATTCGGCGAGTATTATCGGAGCCGCCCTTGGTGCAGAAGAAATCCAAATCTGGACCGATGTGAACGGCATCATGACTTGCGATCCCAGGATTATCCCGGAAGCCTCGACCATTCCCGAAATCACTTACGGCGAAGCCGGGGAACTGGCTTATTTTGGTGCGAAAGTGGTTCATCCGGCCACGATCCAGCCGGCCGTGGCAAAAGGAATCCCCGTTTTAGTAAAGGATACCGGCGCGCCCGAAAAAAACGGAACCCGCATTACCGCGCAGGGCGGGAAACCCGGCATCAAAGCCATTTCCGTTAAAAAGGGAATCACGCTTGTAAGCATCACTTCGTCGCGTATGCTCGATGCCCACGGTTTTCTCAGGAGTATCTTTAAAATCTTTGATACGGCCGAAACACCCGTGGATCTTGTAACAACAAGTGAAGTGTCGGTTTCCATGACGATTGAGAAAACCGATACTCTTCCGCAAATTCTCAAAGAGCTGAAGGAACTCGGCGAGGTAACGGTGGAAAGCGATCAGGCCATCATCTGTATGGTGGGCCGGGGTCTCTGGAAGATTCCCGAATTCTCGGCACGGGCCTTCGGCGCCCTCGAAGGCATCCCCGTACGGATGATTTCCCTCGGTGCTTCGGAGGTGAACCTCTCCATAGTGGTTCCCAAGGAAGCCGCGGAGAAAACGCTTAAAAGCCTCCATAAAAGGCTCTTCGATTGATGTTTTTGAGCGCCAACGAGCCGTTCGCCATATCGGCTCTTATTATTCTCCTGGGATATACGCTCAAAAGAGTCGGGATTCTTGAAGAAACGGCCGGCGATTCTTTGGCCAAAATCGCGCTGAATGTTACTTTGCCGGCCGTTATCCTCACCAATGTTCCCACCTTTCCCATCCGGGGCGGCACAAGCGCGATTCTGCCTCTTTTCGGTCTTGCGGGCACCCTCCTGATGATCTCGACCGGCTATCTGATGCACCGAAAACGAAACAGAACGGATTTCGGTCTTCAGCAGCTGTCGTTAAGCGGATACAACATCGGACTCTTCGCCGTTCCCATGGTTATGGGGCTTTACGGAAATGAGGGCGTAACGAGATTTCTGCTCCTCGACGTAGGGAACGCCTTTGCGGTCTTCGGCATCGGATACTATCTTGCGGCGCTGTACTCCCCGTTAAGGAACGGCGATTCGTTCCGGCCGATTCAAATCGTCAAAATGCTTGCAAAATCCATCCCTTTCGTCGCTTATATCATCGCCATCATCATGAATCTGGCGGGTTGGCGATTCGACGGATTCTTCAGGCATGTTCTCGATGTTCCGGTGGCCATGAATCGGGGCGTTTCGCTCCTGGCCGTCGGCGTATTATTACGTTTTCGTCTTCCCAAGGGAACATGGAAATCCATCAAGCCTTCGCTGCTTATCCGGTATGCCGCGGGGATTCTGGGAGGCGCCGCCGCGCTTTTCGCCCTGCCTCTTCCCCCAGCGGACCGCATTGCCGTCGCCGGTGTGCTCATCATGCCCATCGGTCTTTCAATCATTCCGTTCTCCCTGAAATGGGGATACGATCGAAACCGGGCGGCGGACATTCTGAACGTCGAAATCCCCATCAGTTTCATTCTTTTTTGGGCGGTTTGGATGGCGGGCCGGCATCTTCTTCCCTAAAGGGTCAGAAAGAAAGTTTCGCCTTCGGCGCCGCCCTTCGCCGGCGCGGCAATATCCGATTGCTCCGCCACTCCCCTCGCTCTCCATGGTTTTCGGTCTAATTTGTGAAATCATTGAACGTTGTGACAGGATCGTTCCTGGAACTCCGCCCTGCGGGACGACCCTAGCCGAATCCGTTACCGCTGGCTCGCTACGTTCCTCGCTCCGCTGCGGTACGCAGCTGTTTACGCTCCCACGAGACATCGTTACACAGCGGTTTGACAACGTCAAATCGCGAGCCCACACAGCGGTTCGATTCCGTCGAATCGCGAGCACTTTCTTGCTTTCCTTACAAATCAGACCTTCTGGTGTGATGTCCCGGTAATTCGATTACACAGGCGGCTGATTTTTTCCAGAATAGAATCAGCCGTCGCGGTCCATACAAAGGGCTTTGCATTCTCATTCCAGTTCTCCACGAATGTTTCGATCTTTGTGACAAGATCCTTTACGCCGGCGAACGACCCTCGACGGATCGCTCTATCGGTGATGAGCCCAAACCATCGCTCCACCTGATTGAGCCACGATGAATAGGTTGGAATGAAATGCATGTGGAATCTCTCATGCTCGGCCAACCATCCTTTCACCTTCGGATGCTTATGGCTTCCGTAGTTGTCCAGAATGATGTACACATCCAGATCCTTTGGTACTTCTCTATCGATTTGCCGCATGAATGATAGAAATTCCTGATGCCGATGTTTCGCTTTACAGTCGGTAATGACCTTGCCGTTGGCGATATCCAATGCGGCAAAAAGCGTTGTTGTTCCATGACGAACATAGTCATGGGTAACACCTTCGACATAACCAAGGTTCAGTGGAAGCATCGGCTGAGTTCGTTCCAGAGCCTGGCATTGGCTTTTCTCGTCGACACAAAGAACTACGGCATGTTCCGGCGGATTCAGGTATAGGCCCACGACATCTCTAATCCTCTCAATGAAGAACGGATCTGTCGACAATTTGAAGTGTTTCCGGCGATGTGGTTGAAGGCCAAAAGTATTCCATACGCGATGGATCGTCGATTTGGACAGACCTGTTTCGGCAGCCATAGTACGGACGCTCCAATGGGTTGATCCCTCCGGAGTTGTTTCAAGAGTTTTCTTGATGAGTCCTGCAACTTCATCATCAGAGACTGTCCGAGGCTTGCCGGGACGAAGCTCGTCATAGAGACCTTCTACGCCTTGGTCCAGATACCGTTTTCGCCACTTGCCAACAGTCACCCGGGTAATCTTCAGGGCATCTGCGATTTGGATATTGGTCATACCATCTGCTGCCAGGAGAATGATTTTCGCCCTGGTTACTTGCCCATGCGGAAGACTTCGAGAATTCGCAAAGGAGTCGAGTTGGTCTTTCTCTTCCCTGGATAAATCTACTTTCGGTGCAATATTACGTGCTGCCATTTGTGCCCCTCCGGGCACCACAATGACAGCACGCCAAGATTTATAATACTAGTCTTGCGTATGGTTATTACCGGGACATCACACTAGCCGTAAGCTTCCATGAATGACTGCAGAAGGGCTAATCCAAGATAAAGAAGAAGACTCAGCATCGCGGCAAGAGCGGAAAATACAATATGATCCAGCAAAAGCCGATTCCTCATCGGTATCGTAACGGCATAGGCGACAGTCGCAAAAACGCCCGAGATGGTACAGAGGGCCAGATTCCATGATTCCACGGAAAATAAAAAGAGCATCGTTTGATCGGAAAAACCCTGAGCATTCCCTATGACATAGAAATACAGCGTAAGAAGTGAAATGGAAAACAGTAAAAAAGTGAGTTTTCCGAAGATGCTCGGCAGCCAGATTCTCCGAAAATGAATCCCATAAAGATGCATAGCATCATTTTATCCCCGAAAGGCCGATGAGCCAAGGAACCGGTTGCTATCCCGTGAACGGGAAGACTATCATACTCATAATGAGAAGCGACAACCGCGACGGAATACTGAAACGCCTCAGCCCCTTATCCCCCATTCCCACGGACATTACGGAAAGCGGGAATCCTCCCGCCGGTATTAAGGCCGTGCTCTTCGATGTTTACGGAACGATCCTAATTTCCGGAAGCGGCGATATCGGCATCGCGTCGGTACAGCACGGGGCATTCGGGCTCGCCGAACTCCTCAAGTCCTTGGGTTACGGCTCCAATACGGAAATGGCGGCCCGGAGGATTCCCGGTCTTTTGGAACAATTCATCGCCGAGCGTCACGCGGAACTGCGGGATTCGGGTGTCGATTATCCGGAGGTTGAAATCCGAGATATCTGGCGGCGGATTGTCGGCACGCTCTGGGATGAAGGCCTTCTTGACGAGAGGAACGCTCACGAACCGATAGACGAGCTTTCCCTGGGATATGAACTTGAGGTTAATCCCGTGTGGTCCATGCCCGGATTCCCGGATGTCGCCGAGACTCTATCCAAAGCCGGATTCCGTTTGGGAATCGTTTCCAATGCACAATTCTACACGCCTTTAATTCTCGAAGTGCTCTGTGGAAAATCATTGGCGCAAATGGGTTTTGAAGATCACCTCTGTATTTGGTCTTATAAGGCGGCCCGAGCGAAACCCTCTCCTTTGATGTTTTCCGATCCAATTACGGAACTGGCGAAAGACGGCATAACACCGGAGCGGATTCTTTACGTCGGAAACGATATGCTTAACGACATCACCGCCGCCGCAAGCGCCGGATGCCGAACCTGTCTGTTTGCCGGCGACAAGCGGTCATTAAGGCTTCGCGATGGAGATTCCCGTGTTACAATCCGTCCCGATATGACCATTACCCGCCTTTCAAGTCTGAATATCCTGAGAGAAACTGGAGAATCCAATGGCGAATAAAACCGAAACGAATCCCGCTAAGCGTAAAAAACATCGGGGATTGAGATTTTTTCTGACCTTGCTCATTCTGCTCGGCGCGTGTGGAACGGCTTTCTGGTTCGGTCTTCTCAGCATAGATCTGGAAGAAGGCGAATACGGTGTTGTCTATACGAAACTCAGGGGATACGAGGATCAAGCCGTAAAAAGCGGAGACTTCATCTGGCGATGGGAAGCCCTTATTCCGACAAACCTCACCCTGCATACCTTCACTCTCGAACCGCGCGTCGTCGCGCTCAAATCATCGGGAACGCTGCCTTCCGGCGACTACTACAAGGCGCTTTCCGGTGAAAATATCGATTTCGGCTGGGAAGTCGAAACTCAGGTACGCTACAGACTTAATCCGGAGAAACTTCCCTCTCTTCTGGCAGACGGACGGCTGGATTCCGGACTGGAATCCCTCTATTCCGAATATGAATCTCAAGTTATTACCGCTTTAAGACGGATTATGGATGAACAGGCCGGAGGTGATTCCGAGGCCTCGCCGACGGAACGAATCGGCGCCATGGAAAAAGAACTTACGGCCTTTTTAGAGACTCTTGATCATCCCATGGAGATTCTCGATGTTTCCGTTCTTGATTGGGACTTTCCCGACATGGCCCTCTATACGGAGATTCGCCGCATGGCCCTGGATTTGATGAAGAACCGGGAGGCGATTATCGCCGCGGTGGAAGACGCCGCCCTGAAGCGGCAGGACGCTCAGGATGCGAAAATCACACTGCTTAACCGCTACGGCGAGGTTTTGGACCGCTATCCCATTCTCCTGGATCTTTTTTCGCTGGAAGGCAATCCCGGCGCCTCGCTCCTGCCCGAAAGGCCTTAGGAATCCTCAAGCGGGGATCGGTCTTTCTTGCGGCTTTTTAGTCACAATGATGTGAACCGAATGCCCCCACTCGCAAAATCGTAGATTACGCTTTTGTGAGACACACAGGAGCAGGCCTCTTTCACAAGGACCTGATCATCAGGAGGATTCCGGACTTCACGTCGATCATCGCTTCCTGAGAGGTAAGACGATTGCTCAGGCTCACAGCTCCGTCTTCCCATTTCACGTTATCAAGCTTCCAGCGGAGTCCCTCGGAGCTGGCCTTCCAGGGCGCCGATCCGACCGGCGCGAATGAAACGGCTTCGCCCTCGGAGCCCTCAATACGGATCCGTCCCGAAACGGGACGGATGACTTCCCTGGCCGTATACCAGCAATCGGGAGCCGAAGATCCTCCGAATAATCCGAGAAGAGCCAGGGTATGATCGATCCGGCCCTCACCGCCTCCGACAAGCAGCAGAGTCTTTATGCCTCGCGACTTCAGCCAAGCCAGTCCGATTTCCGTATCGGTATCATCTTTATCCCGCGGATGGATTTCTACGGCATCCGGCGGAAACTCATCCAGAAGAGAAACATCGGAGATGGAATCCATATCTCCGACGACACCATGAGGACGGAGATCCGCGGCCAAGGCCGCGTCAAGACCGGAATCGGCGGCACAGAGTACATCGTCGGGCCTTATAAGGCGCTTTAAAAACGACGGAGAGGGCCCGGCCCCTCCGATAAACAAGATTCCCCTCGACACCTTCGCCCCCCTGTAAAGACCGCTTTGGGGATCATCTTAAATAAAGATGAGAAAAAACGCGATAAAAACTAAGATCGCCCCTGATTCAGCCGATGAAGAAATAGCGGATAAGGATGTCCGCGGAATTTTTCAGACTGATCAACATCAAGGAGGATGTCATGATCATCAATCACAACATGAGCGCTATGTTCGCAACGCGTCAGAGTAAAATCAACGACGGCAACACGTTGCACAGCATGGAGAAGCTTTCATCCGGTTTGCGTATTACCCGTGCGGGCGACGATGCATCCGGTTTAGCCGTATCCGAAAAGATGCGCTCTCAAATCCGTGGCCTTCAGCAGGCCAGCCGGAACGCCGCTGATGGTGTTTCGTTCATCCAGACCACCGAAGGCTATCTCCAGGAAACCTCCGACATCCTTCAGCGGATTCGCGAATTGGCCATCCAGGCCTCAAACGGAATTTATTCCTCCGAGGACCGGATGCAGATTCAGGTGGAAGTTTCCCAGTTGGTGGACGAGGTCGACCGGATCGCTTCTCATGCCCAGTTCAACGGCATGAACATGCTGACCGGCCGCTTTGCCCGTTACACCGGACTGAATTCGGTTACCTCCTCCATGTGGCTCCATATCGGCGCGAACATGGACCAGAGAGAACGAGTCTACATCGGCACAATGACGGCCGAGGCCCTCAATTTGAAGCAGGTCAGCACGGGAATCATCATCTCCATCTCCACTCCCGAGCAGGCCAACCGCAACATCGGCCTTGTCGACGGTGCCCTGAAACAGGTGAACAAACAGCGCGCCGATTTGGGCGCTTATCAGAATCGACTCGAAATGGCCATTAAAGGCCTCGATGTCGGCGCCGAAAACCTGCAGGCATCGGAAAGTCGAATCCGAGATTTGAACATGGCACAGGAGACTGTCAATCTGACGAAGAATCAGATCCTCCACCAGGCCTCCAATGCCATGCTCGCTCAGGCCAATCAGTCCCAGCAGATGGTTCTTCAGCTGCTGCAGTAGCCTCGACTCGACAACCAACAAACGGATGACTGGGGCCGCTTCGAGGAATCGAAGCGGCTCTTTTTTATTGAACTTATCTCCGACCGGTTGACCCCTTCGGTCCGCTGACGATAGCCTCCATGCTATGAAACGTCCTCCTATTCCAATTCCGAAAGAACTCAAAAAAGTCGCGGACATCTACGCGGACGCCGGCAAGCAATGCTGGCTGGTCGGCGGGGCTCTCCGTGACGGTCTGATGGGACGAAAATCGGAGGACTTCGATATCGCCACCGATGCCGAGCCCGAAGAAACCGTCAAACTCTTCCACAGAACAATCCCCACGGGCATTAAACACGGTACGGTGACAATCCTTATGGGCTCCCATCAATTCGAAACGACGACATTCCGCACGGACGGAAAATACTCGGACGGACGGCGTCCGGATGAGGTGAACTATACGGATGATATCCGTGAAGATTTGGCCAGACGCGATTTTACCATAAACGCCATGGCCTGGAACCTTATCGACGGAGGACTTCTTGATCCGCACGGCGGGAAAGCCGATCTTTCATCGCGAATCATCCGCGCCATCGGGGTTCCCGACGAACGGTTCAAGGAAGATTCCCTCAGATTGATCAGAGCCTGCCGGTTTGCCGCACAGCTGAATTTCAGCATTCAAAAAGAAACTCTGGATGCCATGCTCAGAACATTGGACGGTATCCCCTCTCTCTCCGTTGAACGGATTTGGGAAGAGATGAAAAAAATCTTCGCCTCCCCTCGCCCTTCCAAAGCCTTCAGCCTTTTTCACCGAACCCGAATCCTGCCGCTGATACTCCCGGAATTGGAAATCTGCGCCGGTGTGGAGCAGAAAGGGCGGCATCTTTTGGATGTGTTCGATCATTGCCTTATTGCCTGCGATGTGGCGCCGATTGGAAATCTCGCTGTTCGAACCGCGGCACTCTTCCACGATATCGGAAAGCCTTTGGTGAAATCCGTCGATGACAAGGATGAAGTTATTTTCCATAAACATGATGAGGCGAGCGCGGAAGCTGCCGAAAACATCCTGCGCCGTTACAAAACGCCGAATGCCTTCAGAGAACGCGTTGTTCGGCTGGTGCGCCATCATATGTTCCAATACACTTCCGAATGGACCGACGCGGCGGTTCGGAGGTTCATGTCGCGTGCGGGTCTTGATATTCTTGACGATCTTCTGGCCCTGCGCCTCGCGGATGCCGCGGCCGTCGCTCCGGGACAAAAGGCTTCAACCGCGCATCTGGCGGAACTCGTTTCCCGCGTCGATGGAATTTTGGAAGCCGAAAGCGCCCTGACGATCGGTGACTTAGCCGTGAACGGAAACGATTTAATCCGGGAACTGAATCTTAAACCCGGGCCTCTTCTGGGAACCCTTTTGGATTATCTTTTGGATTGCGTGATTGAAGATCCGTCGGTCAATAAAAAGGAAAAGCTTCTGGACATGGCCCGCCGCCGGCTTGAGATTCATGTTTGACGGTCTTTTAGAACAGGATGCCGGATCTCCGTAAAGCGGGAGACGAAAGACCACGATATCACTCGGATCTTTTTGATTTTTCGCGGCCGGAAAACCGGCCATACGACCGGCGGAATTACGGAGGCGTTATGCTCCCGTCGATATCCCACAAATCTTCCCAGGACTGACCGTCTTTCCAAAGAAAAACCTGTCCTTTGATCAGGCGGCATCCTTTGTCGATTCCGGCAAGGGCTTTCATCTCCTCATCGGAAAAAGGCGGAAGTACGGCGCATTCCAAATTGGTCCTGATGTTCCGCCTCTTCGTGGAAAGAGGGATGGGGACCTGCCCTCTCTGCAGGGCCCATTTCACGCAGGCCGCGGCCGGATGAAGGCCGTGCTTTTCGGCGATGTCCACCAGAACGGGATCTTCAATATCCACCGTATCCTCGGGCGTACGGTCCCGTTCCGGGCGTCCGGGCGAACCGATGGGACTGAAACCGATGGGAACGATGCCGCTGGATCGGACAAAATCAAAGAAATCGGGCTGCTGAAAATGCGGATGGAGTTCCATTTCATTGCAGGCGGGCTTAATTTCGGCATCTTTGAGAATCAGCTTCAGTTTGGGAATGGTGACATTGCTGGTACCGATATGCCGCACAAGACCGGCCTTCACAAGCCGTTCCATCTGATTCCATGTTTTCATGAAGTTTTCATGGATATACGGCCGGGCGTCGGGCTGCCTGACATCCACGCCGCATCCGGGCGGATGATAGTTGGGGAAAGGCCAATGCACAAGGTATAAATCGAGATAATCGAGTTTCAGATCTTTAAGGCTCCGGGCGCAGGAAAGAAGCACATCGCCTTTCCCGTGCATATCGTTCCAAACCTTTGAGGTAATCCACACTTCATCCCGGCGAATCACACCGCTCTCGAATACCTCATTGAAAACCCGCCCAATCTCTTGTTCGTTGCCGTAGACCGACGCACAATCGATATGCCGGTATCCCAGGGCAAGGGCTTCTTTTACCGAAGAAGCAATCTCTTCGGCCGATACATGATCGGAACCGAAAGTCCCCAGGCCCACGCAGGGGATTTCGGCTCCGGTATACAGTTTCACCGAGGGAACCAGACGGGGATTGAGTGCATCGGAGGCAATGCTGAAATCACTCATCCCGCTGTTTTCCCATTTTGAGTTCTTCGTCGAAAACGACGGCCACTTTTCCGCATTTCCCGCCGGCCATGAGGGCATAAGCTTCATCGGCTTTTTCAAGAGAGAAGCGATGGGTCACCAGATCTTCGGGATGAAGGCCCCATCGCACGAGCCTCTCCACCAACTCTTCCATTCTCCAGATGTTGGTTACCCAGCTGCCGTAAATGGTTTTTTGGTCGTGAATAATATCGGGACTGGGCTGAAATTCCACTCTGCCGCCCTCGCCGATAAAACAAATCTTCCCCCATTTCCGGGCCGCCTGGATACAGGTAAGGCGGGCCTTGTCGTTGGCGCTGCAGTCCACGGCTTTTTCACAGCCCGAACCGCCTGTTAATTCTTTTACCCGGCGAACATTGTCCGCGCCGGATTTCAGCACATGCGTGGCCAGCCCCAGCTTCAAAGCCAATTCAAGACGCTCTTCAATCACATCGATGCCGATGAGCGTTTTGGCGCCCATAGCCTTGGCGAGCATCAAAGCCGCCAGTCCCACGGGACCGATTCCCGTAACCAAAACGGCGTCATTGCCGCAGATTCCGATTTTCTCCAGACCTTCATAAACGGTCCCGAAGCCGCAGGCGACTTGCGCGCCGTCGGTATAGGTGAGTTCATCGGGCAACAGCACCAAATCTTTTTCTTCGGCCAAAAGATATTCGGCCATACCGCCGTCCCGCTGCCATCCGTAAGCCTTGCGGAACTCTTCGCTGGTACAGCTGATCATATACCCCCTGCGGCAGTCGTTGCAGACGCCGCACCCGGAAATATGATACACAATTACCCTATCGCCCTCTTTGAATCTTCGCATTCCCGGCCCGCAGGATACGATCTGTCCGCAGGGTTCATGCCCCGCAATCACGCCCTGATAGCCTTCGGGACCTTTTCCGAGGTGCTCATGATAAATGGCCCTGATATCCGAGCCGCAGATGGTTGAGCTCTTCATTTTAATCAGAACTTCGCCGTGTCCGGGCGTGGGAATCGCATATTCCCTGAATTCCACCGTACTGTCGCCCGGTAATACCGCCCCGTTCATTTTGCCCGTAATATTCATAAACTCTCCTGTTGACGTACCATTATTTTAACGGCCTAAAATGGCAAAAGAAATGATGAAGAATGGTGAGAAGATGCCAATTATCGACCCGGAAGAGCCCGATTTTTTCTCCAAACAAGTCAACTCGGCCAAAAGATTTTATACACTTCATAATCCTCAAGACGCCGAACAGGATATCATTCTGCTCAGCGGAGGCAGAGAAAGCTGTGTCCCAGGCTACCGAATTTCACGGAAGACGTTTCCCTACTTCAGCATGGAATTCGTCGCTTCGGGATCCGGCGAGCTGAATCTGGAAGGCCGCGCATTCGCCTTAACCCCCGGCGTGGTTTTTACCTACGGGCCGAGAATTCAACATACCATCACAAACCTCGGAATGAGTCCCTTGGTAAAATATTTCGTCAATTTCACAGGATTAGGAGCAAAAAATCTGCTGGAGAGGCTAAATATTTTTCCCATCGTCATGCACACATCCGCGCCGGAGAGCATACTCGGAACCTTTGAGGAGCTTACCGAATACGGCTTCCATCAGTCGCCCTACGGCAAAGAGATCCGCCTCCGTCTTCTGGAAGTGCTGCTTCTTAAATTCGCCGAATCGTCCGTAAACGGAAAAGACCGGGAAAGCCCCGCCTACGCCACGTACAGACGGTGCCGGCAGACAATCAACGGGAACTATCTGGAATTGAATACTCTGGAAGAATTGGCCGACCGCTGCAACACGGACGCTTCCTATTTGTGCCGGCTTTTCGGACGCTTTGATCATCAGAGTCCCTATAAATATCTGATGCGTCTGAAAATGAACTATGCCGCCGATCTTCTTCTGAATTCGGGAAGACCTATAAAAGAAGTCGCCGGAATTATGAGGTATGAAGACCCTTACCATTTTTCCAGGGCTTTCCGCAATTACATGGGAATATCACCGCGGGATTTTCGTAAAAGGAATCATAAAGATTGATTTGAAGCATAGAGCGCGGCCGAAAGCCCCCGAAAAAAAATGCCTCGCCCGGCGTTCCGAGCGGAAGCGAATATATTCGCTTAAGAATCGAAAAAAACGCCTCGGCCCCTCACTCTAACGAATTCAGGGCTTCATAAGCCAAACGGGCCGCTTCCTGTTCGGCCTTTTTCTTATTACCGCCCTTCCCCGGTCCGTAAACGGTTTCCTGCACAACCACGTTCATCCAAAATGTTCTTTGATGATCCGGACCGGTTTTCTTCTGAAGGATGTACTTCGGATAGCTGTGATATCGCTTCTGGACGATTTCCTGAAGAAGTGTCTTGTAATCCTTACGATGCCGATTCGCCAAGACGGTTTCAATCGGTCCTTTAAGATAGCGAAGAATAAATTTAGAGGCTTTCTCGTATCCGGCATCCAAATAATAAGCGCCGATAACAGCTTCCATGCAGTCGGAAAGAAGCGCTTTCTTCTTCCTGCCCCCGGACATTTCCTCGCCCTTGCCGACATGCACAATCCCGTCGATACCGAGTTCAAGGGCAATCACCGCAAGAGAATCTTCGCTGACCACATGAGATTTAATCTTGGCCAAATCACCTTCGGGGCGATCGGGAAGCAAACGAAAGAGATAATCGGCTACGACAATACCGAGGACGGAATCTCCGAGGAATTCAAGCCTCTCGTTGTTGTCGATGGTTTGCGGGATTTCGTTGACGAATGAACGATGACAAAAAGCGAGGTCCAGGAGTTCCAGCCTCCTGAACCTCATGCCTGCATTTTTCTGAAATCGAAGAAGTTCCTTCTTTCGCGTCGAATCCAATTGAGGCGTCTTAACGGAAAGAACCTCAGGAGCGCGTGAAGGAACCAGCATAAGCTAAAAAACCTATTCTTTGTCTTTCAGCTGCTCCTCGATGAAAGTCAGGGCGTCCTGAACTTTCTCGAATTCGGTGGCTTTCTCGTCGGGAACGGAAACGCCGAGTTCCGAATCGATCGCATAAAGCAGCTCATAGGTGTCGAGGCTGTCGGCGCCGAGATCCTCACGGAATCGCGACTCCAAGGCAATCTTATCTTTCTCAACTTCGAGCTTGTCGGCGATGAGATCCTTAAGTTTTTCGAAAAGTTCGGTGTTCATGTCATGCTCCTTGAATTCTTATGGAAGTTGGATCTTGTCGATTGCGTTCTTTCACAGTTACGGCAAATAACAAGCGACAAGATTCGGCTTGAAAATCAACCCATATTCTCGGGTTCAATAATCTGATTTCCCTTATAGAAACCACATTTTGGACAAACTCGATGTCTCATAACCTTATTTCCGCAGTTGGCGCACGTAATAAGGCTGGGCACGGCGAGTTTCATGTTGATGGAGCGTCGACGACGGCTCCGTGCTTTCGACGTCCTGAATTTGGGTACCGCCATGTATTTCCTCACTGATAAACGTATTGCGAGCCATAATATTATGGTCGATGATTTCAGTCAAGTAGTTTACAACTGGTCGAAAAATGTCAAAATAAAATCGATATCTACCGTACAACCGATTTTAACG
The DNA here is from genome assembly GCA_963666985.2 of Spirochaetia bacterium. Classification (GTDB taxonomy): domain Bacteria; phylum Spirochaetota; class Spirochaetia; order DSM-2461; family DSM-2461; genus UBA2779. The sequence continues at coordinate 1,308,885 of CAXXIA010000001.1, forward strand.
ACTTTTCCACCTCCGGCGGAACCATGGCGGAAATATCGCCGTCGAGTTCCAGTAATTCTTTAATGGAACTCGATCTGAGAACGAGATACTTCGGCTCGGTCGGAAGAAGGATTGTTTCGATTCCCTCGCTCAGCAGCTTATTGAGAATGGATAACTCCAATTCGTACGCGAAATCCGCCGAAGAACGGACACCTCGAAGAAGTACTCGAGCTCCGATGTTCCGGCAGTAATCAACGATGAGTCCGTCAAAAGTCGACACAACGACATGCGGAAGACCCAGCCGTGAGATTTCTCCCTCCAAAAGGCGCTTTTTTTCCAGGGGATCGAGCATGGATGTCTTTTTCGGATTCACGGCGATAACAACATCCAGGGAATCGAACAGGGCCGCGCCCCTCCGGATAATGTTCAAATGACCGTATGTCGGAGGATCGAACGATCCGGGAAATACCGCTTTAACCATGGTGCATCATACCTTTGACGTTTCTTTGGGTCAAAGCAATAGGATAACTTTTTTACGTTTGACGCAATGTTGGCGATGAGCGTACAATTGCACTGTATGAAAGCGGTAATAACGACGATTATCACAGTTTCATTATTGGTATTTTCCTGTGCTACAACCACTCTGGACCCGATTCCCGAGAATCTTCCTTCGGAACAGCCCGCCGAACCGGAGAGCACACCCGAGCCCGCGCCGGAGATTGAACCCGCAGAGACTCCCGAAGATGAAACATTCGAGGTTTCCCAAGAAGTTTACGATCAGACACATAATGAGATTCAGGAACTTATAGAAAAGCTCAACAGTGTAATTTCCAAAAGGGATTACGAAGGCTGGCTGAGGTATCTTTCTCCGAAGTATAAAGACACCTATAGCTCGAAAGAAACCCTGAATGATATCAATCAGTCACCGCTGTTGAAGGATAACGGTATCGTTCTCAAGAATTTGAACGATTATTTCGACTGGGTGATTGTTCCGAGCCGCTCCAGAGCCGTTCTGAATGAGATTGTTTTCGTCGATGAGAACAAAGTCATCGCATACTCATCCTATTCGGGCAAAAGGGCAAGGCTCTATGAACTGGAACGCATCGGCGGACGCTGGCTGGTTTCCGAATGGGAGTAAACGAACTTTTCCAAAATACAGAGGTTACTCTGGTTATTGGCAAACCTCGCCGATACAATAATATAGAATCAATAGTTGAATAGGGAGCCCAAAATGAAGATTCGTGCCATCAGCATCGTCTCTATTTTCTGCGCCGCACTCATACCCGTCATGGCTCAGGAATCGGAAGACCAGACGGTGACAGAACTTTATCTTCAGAGCCAAATCAAGGTTCAGGTCATCAGAGCCGAGGCGGCCGATCCCGAAAGGGACATGAAGTTGATCGCCTTGGACGATATAGAATCTCTCCTCCAGGATGATCCCGGCAATGCGGAAGTTCTCGGCGTTCTTAAGGAACTCGGCGGAGAAGGCGTTACCAACGTCGTCAGGGAACAGGGACATGTCATCAATAATTTTCCCGACGTCCGATCGCGCGCCGCGGAAATTCTCGGGCAGCAGGGAAGTCCCGAAGCGGCCGGAGAGCTGGCAACGATGCTCCTGACCGATCCCGAGCCCATGGTGATGTCCTCGGCCATTCAAGCTATCGCCGAAATCGAACTTGAGGACAATGAAGCCCGCGGGAAACGCGATAGAGCCATGGCGGCTTCCATCTACCGCCAGACCGCGGTTAATAAAGACAATACGTTCGCATACCGTTTTCTCGAAGCTGTGGAAATCATCGTGGAAAGAGAAGGACGACTGAGCGATCCCATGATTCTTGAAGAAGTGGCCAAGATCGCCAATGCCAGAAACGGCTACAATCGCGCCGTTCGAGAGCGGGCCTACACCCTTCTTCGGGCTCTTTCGGGAACATCCGGGAAATCTTAAGATCGGATTTACGAAAATCATCAAAAAAAACCGCCCTGGAAACGGGCGGTTTTTTCATGTCCGACTTTTTTTTGCATCTCATGCTTGTATGGGAAAGACTATCTTCAACCGCCGATATCCGCTAAAAAACACCCTTTATTAAGGTTATTCTTCAATTCCTTCAATCAACGTGAGTCCGAAGATCGGTCCGCCATGCGGATTTTTCTTCCTGTTTTTCCCAATCGACACTTCGGATAATTTTCAGCTTTCTCTGCTGATACGCCTGTGAATCAACGGCTGCAAAACTCCCGTTCCCAAGATAAATGACTTTCTCGCCTTCCTCGGGACGGAGCTGCTCCTCCGCGGATTTCAACGCGCATTCGAAATGAACGGCATGACCTCCGGCAGGCTCACAGAGCGCCGAAGTAATGTCTTTAATCGGTTCCTTGCACATGTCGCACAGAGGCATGGGCCTCTCGACACGGCGAAAATCAGATCGCCGCGATCCGTTTTTTCGGCGGCCGCGGCGATCCCTGTTCTTAGGTTTTGTACTCATTCTTGTTCCCGTTACGATTGACAATTTCGTCCGTCAATTTGATGGCGATTCGGTCAATCGCGAGTTGGAGGTAATGCTGATCATTAATCTTGACCTTCAATTCCTCCAGCTTCACGGGGTCGGTCTGCTTGGCGATGCGTACCATCGGAGCTCCTTCTCCCTAAAACGCATTTTCCCAATGATCCAGTTCCTCCATCCTCCGTGACAGAAGAATCAGATCGAAGCGGATACGACAACCGCCGAGTTCCGGATGACTGTGCAGGAAATAGGATGCGACTCTTCGGATTTTCCCGCGCTTGCGCGAGTCAACCGAACGTCCCAGGCTCTCCACTCCCAGAACGTCCCAGGTTTTCACCTCGACGAAGACGACAACATCGTCCTTCCTAGCTATAATATCGACCTCTCCCGGCCCTGATCTGAATCGTCTTTTAAGAATTTGATACCCTTTTTCTTCAAGATAAAGGGCGGCCTTGTCTTCTCCTTTTTTTCCTTTTTGGCTGGTGGACTCCATTTCAAGCCCGTATCAGGCCTTATCAGGCCCTTTTCTTCTCTATAAGACTCCGGATATCCAAAGCCCTGGCAATAAAGAGATTCCTGTTGCTCAAAAGATCGATAACAGGGCCGGTATCGCCTTTGTATTCTCTTCCGGCGCTGTTGATCAGAATAATAATCTCCGGTCTGAGGGGCGCTTCTTCCTGAGAGCTGATGACTCTTCCGATACTGCCGTCCGAAAGAAGAACAAGGCTTCCCACCGGATAAAGACCCATGGCGCGGATGAAGATTTTTACGATTTCAGGATCGAATCTCCGCTGATTATCGCTCAAGATGGCGCGCATGGCTTCATATCCGATCATTGAGTTCCTCCACGGCCGCTCGGAAACCATGGCCTCAAAAGCATCGACGACCGATACGATGCGCGCTTCAAAGAGAATATTCGAACCGGAAAGTCCTTGAGGGTAACCATCACCATCCCATCTCTCGTGATGCTGCAGAGCGATCTGCGCGATTTCCTCGGAAAGCTGCAATTCCTTATTGATTATTCTGTAGGAATACACGGGATGTGTTTTAAGGGTTTTCAGCTCCTGAGCCTCCAAGGCCCGATCCTGTTCCACAATCTCCTGCGGAACTCTCTGCATGCCTACGTCGTGGAGTAAAGCCCCGCTACAGAGCTGAAAAATCTTATGCCGCGGACGGTTAAGGGCGAGCCCCACGGTAACCGACAAAAGTCCGCAGTTCACGGCGCTCTTTGCGTAATTTTTCGCTTTGGAGCTGTTGGTTAAAACAAGCCTGACCGCGTCGACTTTTTTTTCTTCAACTTTTTCGATAATGGAGATGACAATCGTTTCGATTTCTTTTTCCGTTACTCGGTCCAGATTCCTGATCCGGGAAAACATATCGTCGGTCTTGTCGATTGTCGAGTTGTAGAACACGAACAGCTGATCGTCGGCGGGAAGTCCCCACAAATTCTCAGGAGCACTTCCGAATTCATCGACATCCTGTACGCTTCCTTCGGTCTCAACCTCTTCAACTTTCCAGTTTTTGAGCCGCTGAAGATCTTTTTCCCTGATGGGAACGCCCGCAGGAATGAAGACCGTATCGTCTTCGATGTACACGGGATGGGTGAAGGTTTGTCCCGCTTTCAGGTCCTCAACTCTAATGTAGTTCATCTCTTCCCCTGGTCTCGTACACGAATTTTAATATTTCCGCCACCGCGATCCAATATTTTTCGGGAACCGAATCGAAAGGATTCATCCCGGATAAGGATTCGGCCAAATCATGCGATTGAATTACGGGAACACCGGCTTCTTTTGCGATCCTGCACAAAAATTCGGCCGCGTCCCCCGTACCCTTTGCCAAAACACGCGGCGCGTAATCACCTTGCTTATATCCGAGCGCGGCGGCTTTCTTTCGGTTCATAACCGTTCCTCAAGGTTTTGAGCGGCATTAAGGGCTCCTTCCGTAAAGCCGTCGCTTTCCTCAATCGATTGAAGTGTATCACTTACAATGAAATTCAGCAAAGCCAGGCGTTCCCTGAATCGAGTCCATGCAATATCGTCCACCGCGGTCTCCGCTCCGATATAACAATCCATCCGAGGATTTTCTTTGCCGCTGAGGAGAAATTCAAACAGCCTTTTGCCGTCCCGAACGGTCAGAGCGACCGTAGGATCCTTTCCTTTTCGTATTTTCCAAATCAGATCAAGATCCTGACCGTCCAAGCGGCGTTCCATTCTCCGAAACGTCCATTTTCCATCATGTCCGTCAACGCCGCTCAGAAGATCCAGAAGCGGTTCTCCCGCCTCACTTTCGTCGGCGGCTTCGGAGAGAAGCTCCCGCTGACTCGGGGGCTTCGGCCATTCTCCGCGGTTTTCTCCTTTACGGTCTTTCCCCTCCCCTCCGCCGCCGTCGAGAAGATCGCCGACGGCTTCAAGAAAATCGGCACCGGGGTCGGCTCCTTTCGAAACGATTTCCGCGTAAAGTCGCGCCATAAGAAGTTTCCTGCCCCGTGTTCTGTTCAGAAGAGCGCTTCGTCTGGCAGTCTCGGCCCCATCCGGGATGGGAAGTCCCGCCCGCAGAATCGCCGATAAAAGAAGAGCTTTGATTCCGAAACTCTCCGCCGGCGCGGCACCCGTACCTTGGGATACGGATAATCCGGCCGGCGGCATGCCTTCAAGGAGCTTCAAACGCAAAGCGTTTCCGCTTTGTTCAATTTTCGCCGTGAAAATTTGTCCGGGACGGAAGAAGAGGTGGCTTTTGGCTATAACGGCACGATTATTTATAAGAAGAGACACCTTGCCGCCGGGCAGGATGTCCTTGACGCGTACGATAACTGTTTTCCCGGGACGTATTTCATCCCCGGGAATGGAATCGATCTTTCGGAAGGTAATGCCGACGGGCCCTGGCATGCTCCCCGATCTTTTTAACCGACAGCCGTCTGGTTTTTGCTCTTAATGAGTTCTTTAACCTTCGTTGCCTTGCGGCCGACGCGGTTGCGGATAAAGTAGAGCTTGGCTCGACGGACCTTACCTTTGCGAATCACTTCGAATTTTTCCACTCTCGGGGAATTGACGGGGAAAATCCTCTCCACGCCGACACCGTAGGAAATCTTTCGAACGGTAACCGTACGGCTTATTCCTGAATTATTGGCGGCGATCACCAGGCCTTCATAGACCTGAACGCGTTCGGTCTTGCCTTCAACGATGCGGTAATGAACCTTCACGGTATCGCCGATACGGAATGTCTCGGCTCCGTCTTTAATCTGTTCGGCTTCGATAGCTTTGATCACATCCATTTTTTATCCTTCCGACTTTTCTCGCAGCTCGTCGCGGACTCGTCGTATTTCTTCATCCGGCTCATCGCCTTCAATCAGGTCGGGCCGGTTCTTCAGGGTCTTTTCCACCCGTTTTCTCATTCGCCACGCGTCAATATTCGCGTGGTGTCCTCCGAGGAGGATTTCGGGAACCCGGAGGTTTCGAAAAACCTCCGGTCTGGTGTAATGCGGATATTCCAAAAGAGGCTGCTCGAAACTTTCCTCTTCCAGGGACTCCCGTGTAATCACACCGTCCAAGAGACGGTAGATTGCATCCACCATTACCAGAGCCGCTATTTCTCCGGAAGAAATAACGTAATCTCCGATGGACAGCTCGTCATCGACATACAAATCGATAATCCGCTGATCAATTCCTTCGTAGCGGCCGCAGATGAATACCAGCTCTTCCGCTTCCGCCAATTCGCGGGCAACGCCTTGAGTGAACTTCTTTCCCGAGGGCGTGGGATACACAACCCGCTTATCGGAAGCTCCGACGGCATCCAGGGCTCTTGAAAGCGGTTCTGCCTTCAAGACCATTCCCGCGCCGCCGCCATAGGGAGAATCGTCGCAAACGCGGTGCCTATCATACGCATAATCGCGTATATTGACAAGTTCGTATTCCACCAGTTTCCTCTGCACCGCTTTGGACATAATGGAGTCGTCGAAGTAGCCCTGGAGAATCCCGGGAAACAAACTCAAAATTGTGAATTTCACGGCTGATCATCCAGCCACGTCGCCGTGAGTACGATGGTTCCGGTCTTTAAATCCGGTTCTCCGACAAACTCGGCCCTAAAGGGAACGAAAAAAGTTCTGCCGTCGCTTTTTTGCACTTCCAAAAGGTCGTCGGAAGATACGATGAGACCGACGATGGAACCGATGCTCTCTCCGGCTTCGGAGATAACCCTAAGTCCGACAAGATCCCGCAAATACCATTCACCTTTTTCAAGGTGCGCGGCCCGATCCCGTCCAACCCAAATTTCCATTCCGGCGCAGGTTTTCCCTTCTTCGGGAGTTTCCATGCCTTCCAGCTTGATCAGCCCGCCGCCGTGATGCATGCGAAATCCTTCCACGCGGAAGGTTCGCCCCCGCTCGGCACCCCTTCGGCGCAGTTCCACCTCTTCGAGAGACTGGAAATGATCCCATTCACCCGAATGACTGGTTACTTTCAGCCAGCCTTTAACACCCCAGGAGGTGCGTATGGATCCTATGGTTACGCGGTCCATCCGTGAAGAGCCTATTAATCCAGAATCTCCAGAACAAACCGCTTCCCCGACTTGCTCGACGAAGCGCTCAAGATGGTCCGAACGGCTTTTGCGATGCGGCCGTGCTTGCCGATAACCTTCCCGATATCATCCTCGGCGACCTTAAGTTCCAAAATCGTTGATTTTTCGCCTTCGATCATCGCGACTTCAACTTGATCCGGTTCGTCGACCAGGGAACGGGCTATGTATTCAACCAGTTCTTTTTCCATAACCGGCCTACTTGACCGTGATGTTGATACTGTTCAGCAGGCGCTTAACGGTCGGGGTGGGACGAGCTCCTTTACCGAGCCAATCCTTTACCTTCTCTTCCTCTATTGAAAGCTGCTTGCCTTCAGATTCGATGGGATGATAATAGCCGACCTCTTCGATGGTTCGTCCGTCCCGAGGTTTTCGGGAATCCATCACGACGATCCTGTAATAAGGCCTCTTTTTGGTACCGATCCTTTTGAGTCTGATTTTAACGCTCATGTGTGTTCAACTCCTTTGTGTCTTATCGGGCCTTTCGGATCAAACGGCCGATTTCCCGACACATCAACTTCAACTTCTATGTATTTGGGCCCATTGTGCCCATGAGCTGCTGCTGCAGTTTCTTATTTTTCGCCACTTTTTTCATCATGTTCCGCGTTTTATCAAAGTTCTTCAGCAGACGGTTCACGTCGGCGATATTCGTGCCGCTGCCTTTGGCGATTCGTTTGCGCCGCGGAGGACCGATTATACGGTGATTCCGCCTCTCTTCCAAGGTCATGGAAAGGATGATGGCTTCTTCCTTCTTCCATTTCGCTTCATCAATCTGCGATTCGTCGATGCGGCCGGCCATTCCGGGAAGCATTTCGAGAATGGACTGCATGCTTCCCATCTTCCGCATTCGGGAAAACTGATCGAGATAATCTTCCAGGGTGAATGCGGCTTTCGCCATTTTTTCCTGAAGTTTCGCCGCTTCTTCAACGTCGATGGTCTCCTGGGCCTTTTCCACCAGGGAGACGACATCTCCCATGCCCAGAATGCGCGAAGCGATGCGTTCCGGATGAAATGGCTCCAGATTTTCGATTTTTTCGCCGACGCCGATGAATTTAACCGGTTTTCCGATAACGCTTTTAAAGGACAAGGCGGCGCCGCCGCGGGCGTCGGAATCGAACTTACTTAAAACAATGCCCGTCAAATCCAGGCTTTCATCAAAACTTTTGGCAATTTCAACGGCGTTCTGACCGGTCATGGCGTCGGCGACAAGCAGGATTTCATCCGGAGAGAGGGTGTTTTTCACCCGGACGAGTTCCTTCATCAAATCTTCGTCCACCTGCATTCGGCCGGCCGTATCGACGATAAGAACGTCGTACTGTTCTTTCTTCGCCTTTTTCAGGGCATTGGCGGCGACCTTCTCGGGTTTCGAACCGTCCTCACGGTAGATTGCCACGCCGACTTGTCCGGCAAGAACGCCGAGCTGATCAGCGGCGGCCGGCCGGGTGAGGTCCGCGGCGGCGAGCAGAACTCGGCGGCCTTGGTTTTTCAGTCTTGCGGCGAGTTTTCCGGCCGTTGTGGTTTTACCCGATCCCTGGAGACCGGCCATCAGAATGACCGTGACGGTGTCGGGGCCTTTGAGCTCCAGCTCGGCCGTTCCTTCTCCGAGTAATCCGATGATTTTATCGTGAACGATCTTAACGAACTGCTGTCCGGGATTAACGGCCCTGAGAACCTTTTCGCCCGTGGCTTCTTCGATGGTCCGGTTAACCAGCCGCCTGACGACGCGGAGATTCACATCGGCTTCCAGAAGGGCTGTTTTAATTTCCTCGACGGCATCCCGAATGTTCTTCTCGTTTATCCGGGCGTTGCCCGACATTCTCCGGGTGATATCCGAGAAGGTTTCCGTCAATTTTTCAAGCATGGACCGTTTTCCTTGTATGGGCGTACCGGCGCGACACCGGCGGTGATTCGGCGAAGCACCACACTTTATACATTCGTGAAGGCGCGTGAGTCAACTCAAAACAACCGGCCGCGGCGGTATATCGGCACATGCTAAAGAATTATCTTACACGAAAATACTGACGCTGCAGCCAGAAAAGTCTTTCCTGCGAAAGATCCTTCCATTTGGAGAGCGGCCAATCCGTAATAACTTTCCGATAGAGTTCCGCGGCCCGATCCATATCACGGCCTTCTCCGGGCTTTTCCAGAGAACTCGCAAGCTTATAGAGCCACTCGGGGGTTCGTTCGCTTTCATCCATGGCGGCCAGCGACTCCAGAGCAAGCCGGCGCTGGCCGGCGTATCCCGCGCTCTTCTCCAGGATTTCCACGGTTTGAGCGAGGACCTCTTCTTCCGCTCCGTCTTCTATATAGGATGGGAGCCAAGTTATAAGCTGTGCCGTTGAGCCGCTCCGGGCGGCAAGTTCCATCAAAGCGGCCCGTGCCCGGCGGCCTTTCTCATCATGAGAAGAAGCTTCGCGTTCCAGAAGTTCCAGGGCTTCTCCAATACGTCCGGATTCGGCCGCTTCCTTTGCCGATTCGATTCCGGCGAATCCGTTACTTTCACCGCCGTTTCCCCGAAGGCCCTCATCGGAGGAAATGTTGTTCTCCCCAACGCCGACAATCCGCACCGCTCTCTCGCTTCCTCCCGAAGAAAGATCCTGCCGTTCAAATACGAGGTTCCAGCGGCCCGTATCGCTGAACTCAAAAAGAAAACGTGTTGAATCGCCGTCCCGCTCCCGATCCAGAAAACGCCAGGGACCCGGTGTGGAAAGATCGGAACGGAAAACCCAGCCCTGTCCTTGAAGTATCACCGAGATTTCACCGGGCTCGGGAATGGTTCGGTCGGGGGCTTCCGCCGAAGATGCGGGGTAGCGCGTTTGGATTTCGGATTCGCCGGGAGACGCGGCGGGAGATCGAACGATGCTCGGGCTCTCGGGAAAGGTCTCCGCCGTTCCCGAGACCTTATCGGTATGGCCGAGAGCTTCATCGGTTCCCGACTCAATGGACTCGGGGGCGTTAACCGTACTCCCGGTTGAAAAATCATATGGCTGATCTTCGGTAAGAAGAGGATTTTGCGGTCTCTCGCCGTTTTCACCCCGGGATGAATCATTAGATGAAGATTCCGTTGGAAAAACGCTTAGGCCGGAATCCCCGCCCCCGGCGATGTTCACTTTATCTTCGGCCGCCCTTGGAATCTCCGATTCCGAGTCTCCGGAGGTTATTCCGTTCGCAAAATCAATCACCGATTCGGCATTTGAGTCTTCGGGGGGCTTCTTAACCGGTTTTTCCTTAATGGGATCGGCGCCGCCGACGGAATGTTCTTCGGCCGGACTTTCATAAAAGATATCGGAATCACCGATCGGCGATTCGTTTTTTCCCTCAGGTTTTTCAATGGCGGAGGAATCCGCCGATTCGGGTTCGTCCACGGTTTCCACGGTTTCCGGGGTTTTTAAATCCGCTTCAGCCGCGGCCTGAGCCGCTTCATTTTGCCCTTCCGTTTGAACTTCGGGACTCTCCGTTCTCTGGAGTTCCGCTCCATTCGCGGGCACAGCCGGAGCGGCTGTGTCCGCGCTCTTGGCTGTGTCCGCTGTGTCATTCGACGGAGAACCCGCGCAGGCGATGAGTAAAATCACCGAAGCGACGGCGGCCGATCGATACGGAAAAAAACGCAGAGGATTCAAGGTTTCTCCGCCCGCGGAAGCGGCGAGACGTTTAAGGAGTTTAAAACTTTCGCATCATTATCTTCACGCAATGTGTCGAGTCCCGCTTCGGAAGGATCGATCCAGTATTGCCGGATTTCGTCTTCCGTCCAAAAACGTTTCGGTTCCCTCACCGGATAGGTTACACCCGCTTCCGGATTTCGCGCGTCGAGATAAAAATCCTCCATTCCGAAAGAGGTGCTGCTGGCCAGAGCCTGTGTTTCCCGGCGCCGGCGTTCTTCTTCGATAATCCGCGCATTGCGATCTCTTGCGGAAATACTCACGACAATGGCGATCACGGAAATCAGCGTAATGAGAACAAAACTGCCGAGAAGAATGACCAATCCTTTTTTATCGATCAGCCGCAACGGGTTCTTCATCGCCGCTCTCCTGTCCCAGTCCGTCCAGACGAAGGGTAATCAGCCGGGAAACACCCGACTCCTGCATGGTAACGCCCAATAAAGAGCGGGCGCCGGCCACCGTTTTTTTATTATGGGTAATCACGACGAACTGACCGTTCTCTCCGAACTCTCCGAGAAGATTCGTGAATCTCTGGATGTTGGCTTCATCCAGAGCCGCATCGATTTCGTCCAGGATGCAAAACGGCGACGGTTTCACCAAGAAGGTCGCAAACATCAGCGCCACGCCGCAAAGAGACTTTTCACCTCCGGAAAGAAGCGAAATGTTCTCCAATTTCTTTCCGGGAGGCTGTGCGTAAATTTCCAAGCCTGAGTTGAGCGGATCTTCATGGTCGATAAGCTTGATTTCGGCCCGTCCTCCGCCAAAAAGCCGCCGGAACATCTCATGAAAATTCTCTCTGATTTCTTTATATGTTTTTAAAAAGAGATCCGCGGACTCCCGCTTCATCTCCTCGGTGACTCGGCTCAAATCTTCGCGAGCTTTCCGCAGATCCTCGAGCTGATTTTTCAGAAAGTCATACCGCTCGGAAACTTCCGCGAATTCCTCGGGCGCCATCAGATTCACTTGTCCCAAACCCTTAAGTTCCGCTTTTGCGGCGCTTAGGCGATCCTTGATATCCTTGGGTTTCTCTTCAAGGGTTTCCTTCCTATCGGAAAATTCCGTTAAATCACGGGAATTGCGGTCCCGGAAGTCATCCAAAAGAACGCGGACTTCCTCGTCCACGTATTCCATTTCCAGCCGAACGCGTTCCAGTTCTATCTCCAGGGAACCGCGGCGTTCGGTAAGATCCTTTATTTTATCTTCCCGGCCGGCCATTTTTTCATTTTCGGAACTGATTCCCGATTCCAGACCGGCCATCTCGCCGCGAAGCTTCTCCCCATCCTTCTCAAGTTTTTCCCGCTCGGCAAGGATGGCCTCTACCTGCCCGTCCAGATCCTTGATGCGTCCCTGTTCCTCGGCAATTTGACGGCGGATTTCCGAAAGCCGCAGTTCTTCCGCTTCGGCCTCGCGTGACAATGAGGTAAGAGAATCCTCGGCCGCGGCAACCTGCGTTACCGTTCTCGCTTGAGTTACGCGGAGTTCTTCGGAACTGTTTTTCGCCTTCTCCAGAGCCGTTTCCAGCGATGCCTTTTCTTCGGCGAGATTCACCAGTTTCGATCGGAAATCATGGATTCTTTCGGCGGAACCGATAATTCGCTCATCCAAATCGCGCTTCCGGGTGATAATGCCTTCGGGTGCGAGAAATTCTTCCAGGAAGAGCGCTCCCGTATCTTTATATTCGTTAAAAAGTTCGGAGATGCGATCAAGATTATCCTTGATTCCGGAGAATCCTTTTGCGGCTCCTTCAAGAAGTTCCAAGGCTTTTGATCCGTCCGTCAGATTCTTTTGGTCATCAAGAAGTTTCGCTTTTCCTTCGGCGCGGATTCTGGCTTCGTTCAGAGATTCGGAAATGGAATTCTCCAATTCGCGGCGGGAGTTTTTGTCGTAGCCCGACTCCCGCAATCCCCTATCCAATTCCTTGACAATATCATCGGTAAGAGCGCGAAGATCCTCCTGAAGGGCTTCCCTCAGCTTTTCTTCCGCGGAAAGCGCCTGCTCCACGGAAAGAGTTTCATCGGCGATGCCCTTCATCCGGTCCTCGGCCGAGCCGATGGTTTTCTTCAAGGTGGCGATATTACCGTCGATTTCCTTCAGACGATCTTTAAAAGCCTCCAAATCGGATTGTCTGGCCCGGCGAAGTTCATTCAATCCCGACAAAGCTTCAAGAGCATTCTTTTCCCGCGTTTTCGCCGCTTCAATGACTTCTTCCGATTCCTGCCGTCTCTCCCTGATTCTCCGGATTCGGTCTTCCTGATTTTCCTTCTCCAAATCCATGCCGTAAAGCTTCTTCTGACTCTCAATCAGACGGGTTTCCATCTTGTTGATGGCATCAAGCTCATCGGCAAGGGCCACTTTCATTTCGTCGATACGCTTTACGACATCATTGCGTTTTTCATCGGAAGATTTGAGCCGTTTTGCCTTTTTTTCCTTTGAATCCTCCAGATCTCTCCATTGCAGAAGCTTTAAATCTCTATCCAGTTCAAAGATGGATTCTTTTAGGCGGCGGTACTCAAGGGTTTTCTCGGTTTGTTTCCGCAGAGTTTCATAATTCCGACCGACTTCATGGAGGATATTCTCAACCTGCCCCATGTTCTCTTCGGTTTTAACGAGCTTTCTCTCCGCTTCGCCTCCCCGAGCTTTAAACTTCGTGATTCCCGCGGCTTCCTCGAAAAGATACCGCCGTTCTTCAGGCCGGTTTGAAAGAACTTGGTCGATCCGTCCCTGTTCCATAACCGAATACGCGGATTTTCCAACGCCCGTATCGAAAAAAAGCTCCCGAATCTCTTTAAGCCTGACCGGTGTGCCGTTCAGGTAATACTCACTGTCGCCCTCCCGAAAGATTCGCCTTCTAATGGCTATTTCCGGTCTGTCGATTTCAAGAATTCCGTTGTCGTTGGCAATGGTCAGCGTTACTTCAGCGACATTGAGAGCCTTTCGACTCTCGGTTCCGCCGAAGATCACATCTTCCATTCTCTCGGCGCGCATATTCCGCACCGACTGTTCACCGAGAACCCATTTCACCGCATCGACGATGTTGCTTTTACCGCAGCCGTTAGGACCAAGGAGCGCGGTAATCCCGTCGGTAAACTCTATGACGGTTTTGTCGGCAAATGATTTAAATCCGAGGATTTCAATACGCTTGAGAAACACCTTCCCTCCCGTAGGGGTTATTATAGCCATGGCCCGACGCGGGAAACAACTCGTTCGGGCACCGCTCACGCCCGCTTAATTCTTATTCATTCCATCCGGCCTTCAGTTCGACACGCCGATTAAGATCCTGCCGGAAGGGATTGTTCGTCGCGGGAACCGAGACGCCGTATCCCTTGGCCGTTAAACGAACCGAAGGTTCGATACGCTCACCCAGATACGCCGCAACGGCCGATGCTCTGGCTTCGGAAAGAAGAAGCCGGCCCCGCTCGGTTCCGTAATCGGCGCAGTGCCCCCCGATATCAACGAAAAGATCGCCTTGAAGCTCCTTTGCGTAGTCATTCAGAAGAGATTTCGTCATCGGCGTTAATTCCGCGCTCTCGGCGGAAAAATACACCACCAGAGGAGAGGGAGGGAGGGGGGCCGTTTGATTCGGTTCTTTTTCCGTTTCTTCCGTATCGGAAGTTCGAAGATCTCTCTCGCCTTCGTTAATTGCAGTATCGGGTGATTCCTCCGGGCTTTGTTCTGTGTTCCGAACGCCGCCCGCATCTTCTTTCAAGCTCTTATCATTATTCTCCGCGGCGTAAGCGGTCCGCGTATCCTCTTCGCCGTTCGGCGCCGTATCGAAACTCCGTCCGCCGTCATCTTCCCGGATACGGTTCTTACCGCTGTCGGCAGATTCGGTCTCCCGCGAGGTTTTGAAATCATCGGTTTCGCCGGTCGGCGAACCGGATGTTCTCGCCGAGAACAAACTCTTTTCCTGAAAAACAGGTAATAAAAAGTAAATCCCCGACGAAAGGAGAAGAAAAAGCATCATCGCCGCGATGAACTTAAGCACTCCGCCCGGTCCGGTTCTGACCTTAATCGTTTCAATTGTTCGATCCGGTTTCCGAATCCGGATTTCCCATACGGAAAGAGAACGCCGATCGATCCGCAGGCTTATTTCCGCGGGCGATTCGTCGGTACCCGCAAGACCTTCCAGCTTAACCGTTTTCTTGAGAATATGTTTTTTCCCGCGGAACGCATAAAACTCCAGACGGGCGGTGTTCTGACCGGCTTTGAGCGTCCGAAGCCGAACATTTTTCGACAAATCCGAAGTCCGTAAGTCGATACGGACAAATCGGCCGCCGTCGATGGCGATTCCAAGGGATTTCATGTGGTTTATTATACGACACTTCAAGAGAAAGTGCCGATTCGGCTACCTGGACTCCATCATCGATACGGCTTTTCCCATTTCTTCGCGGAAAGCGTTTATGGAACCTACAGAAACAAAGACGGACTCCCGGTGCATCCCTGAGGCATCTTCCCTCTTTTCAATAATCTGCATCGCCGGCTTGCCTTTAAAGCTCTTCCTGATAATGTATTCCCGCCGGCCGCCGCCGACGGAAAATTTTCGTTCGGTCTCCGAACGGTGTTCTTTAATATCTTTGATACAGCCGTCAAGCGATTTGATGAATTTTTCAAGATTTTCAGCAAAAACCACGATTGAAGATCGTACGAATCCTCTGTCGGTCTTGCGGCTCTCGACAATGTTCAAATATGTATCGCCATATCGGTTTTCTTTAATATTGAAGAAAAAAGTTTTCTGTCCCTCGTCGACGAACAATCTCGTACTGAAAATTTCGCCCCTTTGGCCCATACGGCCCCCTTTTTATCCTGAACGTGGCGAGAATACTATCGATCCGTTCATCGGGACGCAAGAGGGAAAAACTCGGACTCGATTCTGAAAGCTCAATCGCTCAAGAGAAATCCGTTCTCAGGTCTCTTTCCCCGGAATCGGCGACAATTCAGAATGGGGAAAATCATCAGCCGACAAAGCGTTTTGCGGCCAATTCCTCGATTTTGTCGATTTGCTCCGTTATGAAGGAAAAGCATTCGGGAAAACGGCTTCCGGAATCACGAAGCGATCGAATTTGATTCTCAAACTCATCCCTGTATTTCTTATGAGCCATTTTTTTCAGAATACGCGGGATTTCCTTCACGATATCCCGGCAATCATTGGGATTGCGGAGCCAAACTTCCTTCAGTACATCGAGTTCTTCGCTTCTGCTAGTGCAGATCGCTTCATCAAGAAAATCGGAAAAGACACGAAGATCGTCGCAGGAGAGTTCCTCCAGATTCGGGAGTGAAACAATGCGTACGAAATGACGCATTTCCACGTTAAAGATTCCCCCGGGAAGATCGAGGCTCCAGAAGGAATCCTCAAATCGACCGAGAGACGCCAAACGCCGCGGATGAAAAAAGCCGGAGGACTGAAGCTGAATTTTTCGCTCAAGAAGGATGCGGTCCACATCCAGCCGATTTCGCTTTTTCGTACGCCTGCCCTTTTCTACAATAAGGACGAATTCAATATTTCGATCTTTCCTTCCGACGCTTTGTCTTCCTCCTCGATACGTCGGATAAGGATTTGCTTCGAGTTTCAGCCTTCCGTAGTCTTCGCAAAGGGAACGAAGTTTATCAAAGGGTATAATCCCGTCCGTGCTGTAGCTGACCAAGAGCAGAGGAGCCTGAAGACCGTCCAAAAGAGCGGCCAGCGCCGTTTCCGCCGTCCGGCGGATGCAGTAATCCGATCGGGTTACGGACCAGTCGCGGCGGATTCCCGCCTTCCGCTTCAGAGTTCCGTCCGCTCCAAGTTCCAGAGGTTCGGGGAGATGATCCCACTTCACCAATGTGTTCAAAAGATGATAGTTGCTGCCGTATTGGTGCTGATTGTAAGGAGGATCAAGATAGACGATATCGGCATCGGAAACGAGGCCTTCGGAAACCAAATCAGCCGCGTCACGGCAATAGACTTTCCCGGGAGGCGCCTCGATCACCCGGGGAGCCTTAAACTCAATCGGACGCATTATTCGTGAAAGAGCGTCCTTTCCATGCCCCCCGAAACCTTTGTGAAAGGCCTTGAACACGCCGGAAGTATTAACATGGGTTGCGGCGGCGTAAATGACCGGCGCGAGCAAGAGGGAACGGCGTAAATCCTCGTCGGATTCCGCTTGTCCCGATGCCGCGGCGAGTTCAATCCAATTTCGTGCGGCATCCAGCTTCAGAGCGTTCTCCCTGGTGTAGAACAGCCGCTCCGTTCTGTAATCGGCCTTCAGGGGATCGGAGGAAGAAGGAGCGTAATAACGGGCCAGATACTCTTCGTTTTCCGCCGGAGACGGCAGGTGATTCAGCTTTTCCACGGCGGCTTCCAGGGCATCGGAATCACCAAAAAGCCGAACAATGTCGGCCGGAACAGGCTCAAGCCAGGCTTTGGCCAGAACACGGGCGTAAGGCTCCCAGTCGTTGGCCGTCACTCTCATTCCCAAACGGCGCGCGTACCGGGACACAATCCCGCTGCCGCTGAACGGATCGGCGAACCGGAGACCTTCCAAAGGACCTCCGGCCGCTTTCCTCAGCGCATCTCCAATCAGCCTTAAAAGACGCCTTTTGTTGCCTATATAGGCAATGATTCCCTCACTGAGATACGGATCGCCGCTACGATTCTCCATCATCGAAAACAATCAGCTCATTTCCCGCCCTGATAACATCACCGTTTTCAAGGACTGTTGCATTATTCAGTTTTTGATTATTAACCGTTACCCCTTTATCGGAAAAGACGCGCCATTTCCCGTTCCGGTCTTTCTCGACGATAATCGTTTCTCCTGACATTTTTCCGGAACCTTGAGTTTCATGCATCATCGTCGTTGCCGCTCCTCCGCTTCCGGGTTCAATAATCGTCCGTCCCCCCGAAAGAGCCACCGTCGCGGCTCCTCCGCCCTCGGGACGCAGCCTTTCGAGGGATGGAACCTCATTCTTTCCCGCAGCCTTGGCGCGCCAAAGAAGAACGATCACGAGAATCGACAAAGGAATCGCCGTCAGCGAAAGCAAGGCGTCTTTTCGCGACGAAGGCGCTCCGAAAACAACCGGAGAAGGAAACGACAATTCGGATCCGGCGCTTCCGTCCGCCGATTCGACGCGGATTTTAGTCTCCGGTGCTCCCGTGGGAGTCGGACGAAAACCCAGTTTATACTCGGCCAAAACCCTTTCCCGAATGGTCGCATAAAGCCCGGAGAGCTCTTCTTCGCCTTCGACATCGAATACGATTCCGCCTGTGGCATGAGCGATACGGGCCAAATCTTCATCCCGATTCGGACCGAACCGTACGGCATACAGGGTTATTCCCTCGTTTCGAAGCGCTTCCAGAGCATCGTCCGCGTTAAAAACCTCTTCACCATACTCAGGATGAGGATTTCCGGTTCTCACCGAATACGGATAATTCTCGCCGTCGGAAAACAAGATAACGATGCGTCTGCCGCGTTCTTTCGATAAAGTCGATGAGGCCTCGACAACGGCCGCGTAGAGCTCCGTAAAGGCCTCCTGCTCCTGCGGAGGAGAGGATATGCCCAGACGTTCCATCAATGAGGCTCTATCGGTTCTGGGGCCCGCCAGCAGCTTATAGCGGGTTCCGAAAACCGCCAAGCCGGCTCTGTCCATGGACGTTCCCAATTCATCAAGGAAATTTCCGGCCTCACGCCTGGCCATGGCGGCCCGGGTTCTATCGGGCCGAGGCGAGGGGCGCCCGAGAGCATCGTCGTACATGCTCCCCGAATCGTCGATGAGCATCATGAACGCGATTCCTTCCCGTCTTTCACCGGCGGCCGAGAACCGCGCGATGGGAAGCCCCTCGCCGAATTCTTCACCGACAGGCGCCTGTCGAACTTTGAAATCGTCCGCCTGCAAACCCTCTACGGGCATGCCTTTTCCATCGGTAACGACGACATACAAATCCACCATTCCCCGCACGGGCAGAAAACGGGAATCGATACCGCTTAAGGCGACATCGTCGGCAAACATCGCAGCCGGTATCAACACCGACAAAACCGATATCGCGAAAACGGCGGCCGGAAAGGTAAAAACGTTCTTCATCGCTTTGCCTCGTAAATAAGCGTGGTTTCGCCGACTTTTACAACATCGTCGTATCGCAGTTCCGTTCTTTCGGCCGTCTCGCCGTTCACAACGACGGTTGCTCCGGCCTTCGGACTGATGGCGACGGTTCCGCCCTTCAGCGAGACTCTGGCCGCATCGGAGGCTCCGTTCCGCTCCGCATTACCCGTACCGAAGGCAACGGTCATGTTTCGCTGATTCACGGGAAAAGATCGGCCTTTTAAGGGACCCGTGAGAACCGTTAATCGCCCCCTGGCGCGCCTGCTTTCCATTCTGTCCGCCAAATAAGCGACGGCGAGCCCCCAGAGCAGAAGACCTGCGGCCCTCCCGAAAAATCGTACCGTAAGCGCCGTCAGCGCTTCGGCGGCGATTCCCCCGATCAGTCCGCCGATGAATCCCCCGAACGCGCCTGCCGAGATGCGCCGTAAAGACAAAGACCGCATCCCCGAAGCCGCTCCCACGGCGGTTCCCAAAACGATCCAGCCCGGTATCCGGGCAAGCGCCGCTCCCCTTTCGGCCAGCGGGAGGCCTCCTATGGCTGCCGATTCGGCCGCCAGGGAAAGAATAAGCTGTCCAAGGGCCATTCCCACCGCTCCGAATACGGCGCCCAGCGCCGCACCGATTCCCGCCGCCGAGGCCGCCTTGCCGGGCAGCCCCTGCCTCATTCCCTCGGCCGTCGGCGCGACGGCCCCGAGAAGCAATCCCGCGACGGCGCCCAATGTCAGCGAAAGGGCTCTGATATCGGAAAACCTCGCGGCGTTCCAAAGGACAAACTCCACGCCCATCCACGCAAGCGCGCCGCCGGCCAAACCGGTCAGTATGGAATAGAGCGATGCTCGGGATTCATTCATCTACAACCTCCGTCCATGCATAGGAACCATCTTCGTTCTTTTCAAAACGCAACGACAACCGCGTTCCCGGAGATAAAAGAAGATTTCGAACAGCGTTCTTCTCTTCACCGCCGGCGCTTAAGCGATACTCTCCCGGCGGTAAAACATATTCCCGCGCATTCGGATTCATCATTTGGAGTTTCCGAAATCCGCCTTCATCACCGCCGTGACGATATGTCGTATCGCCCTGAAGCCGAGGCTTTTTAAAGGGAATCGCGGAAGAGAGAACAAGAACGGCCGGTTCGGGCCGCATGCCGACCTCAACACGGTATCGGGATATCCCGGCGTCAAGCCTCGCGAGAGCCTCAACGGGGACAAACCCCGTTTTGGAAAACGCGAAAGAATATGTTCGTCCGGAATGCAGAAGCATGGGATTATCCTGAATTCGGTATAACATCGGTTTGCCGCCGGGCTCGGCGGCGGCATCGGAAATCACGACATTGACGTTTTTCGTGATATCCCCGCCGGTATCTTCCCGAATCACTCTCCAGGAAATCGATACAGGTTTTATCTCCGGTTCCCAGGGAATTGAAAGATTAATAATGGGAGGATTCCTTCCCTCATCCGCTAAAGCCGTTCTCCGGTCCTTTAAGGAGGGAACACGGACGACTCTTGAAGTTCCATCCTCTCCGATCAGGAGCGTTACGAGGTAGCTGCCGGGCTTCAGCGCAAGAGTTCTGGTAACCAGTTTCCGTTCCGATTCATCAGCCGCCGATTCATCACGGGAACCCGTCATTTGCTTCAGCATTTCACCGAAAGAAAGTTTTGCGGCGAGATCTTCTTGAACCGGTTCCCACGCCCCGCCGACCATTCGATGGACATTCACCGAAATGAAAGGATCCGGCATGGGTTCATCGGGGAGAGGAATACTGATCCGCAAACCGCCCAAGCCGCCCGGAAGCAGCACACGCGGCATGAAGCCCGATACCGAAGCAATCCACCACAGCCCGACGATTCCCGCCGCCGCGGCCAGTCCGATCAGACCGACGGCGGCCATGCGATAAAGCCCTCTGCGGCTCTTCGACTCGTCCCTCGGAGAAAGGCGCCTGTCGGCCACCAGATCGGCAAGCTTGCGCCTTAGGTTCTCCTCGCTTCTTCTGGCTAAAAAACGCTCAACGCGCTTGAGCATTTTCTCCGCGCTCTTGTATCTGAATTCCGCCCGCGGTCTGACGGCGCGACGCACAAGACGATTGGAAATGCCTTTGGACTCCGGACGGGCTTTCCGCAGTCTTTCGTACTTTCCCTTCCGAATTCTTTCGAGCATTTCCGGCAAAGAGGCGCCCGTAAAGGGTTTTCTGCCGGTGAGGCATTCGTAGAGAAGGATTCCGCAGGAATAAATATCGGCGCGGCCGTCGACGGTTCCGGCATTTCGAAACTGCTCGGGAGCCATGTATAAGGGCGTACCGAGCGTCATCCCTTCTTTCGTCAGACCGTCGGCATCCACGGTTTGGTTGTGGGCGATGCCGAAATCCGTCAGCTTCACCTCGCCTTTCGAAGAAATAAGAATGTTCGCCGGTTTAATATCCCGATGCACGACGCCCTTGGAATGAGCGAAGGCCAGGGCCCGCAGGGTATCCCGCAGGATAAGCAAAGCCACATCGTCGTCCAGATACCGGTGTTTCTCCAGAAGCTGTGAAACGGAACATCCGTCGACGTACTCCATAACCATGCAATAAGAGCTTGCCGTCTTAAAATGATCGAAGTAATTGACGATGTTCACATGCTGGAATCCCATCATGATGGTGGCTTCCCGCTGAAAGCGCTGCGCGAACTGTTCGCTCCCTGTCAGGGTGAGCATTTTCAACACGACCGGCTGATCAAGCGTCGGATGCTCCGCTTTATAAATCGCTCCCATGCCGCCCTTGGCCAGCAGAACGGCGTTCCGGTATTTGCCGATCTTCTTCCCGGGTTTGGACTCTTTTTCCGATTCGGCCGACGCTCCCTTTTTCGAATCACCTGTGGAACCGCTCAATTCACATCCTCCGTAGAGTCATCCGGAATAACAATGATGTCTCTCTCCGGATCGGGATTTCTTCCGGACGATAAAACCGCCGCGATATACATATCGGGGTTGTGTATTTGGACATATCGCCCTCCCGCTCTCAGACCGTAGAGTTCACCCACGGGCCGATGCCCTCCGAAATAAAGCGCACCGTCCGCGTCAACTCCCAAATACTCCTCCAGCATGGCCTCGACGCTTCCGTTTTCCGCCTCGCCGTTACCCGTCCATGTGAAGTCGAAAATCACTTCATCATCGCCCCGATAATTTATCACTCTCTCCCTCGGGTATAAACGGCGGGGTTCGGCGTGAGAGATCAAAAACGAATCTCCCACGGCCAGAAGAGGCAGCGAAGCTTCAAACTCGGCCCAACGTCTCAGCATATCCTCACCGAGAAAGATTAAAAACCAATCCCGGACCATTTGGCCTTCCCAAGCATATTTACCGAACGGACGATTCCCTTCGGTTTCCGCGTTGGCGACATTCTCGTGATTTCCCTTAAGGAAATGGAAGCGATCGGGAACGGCGGCTTTGAGAATCATCACCATGGCCATAAGCGAAAGACTTTCCCGCATTTCCTCATCCATGGCTTTATGCGTTCGATAACCGCCGCGATATTCCTTCCAGGCGGTTTTCCATCGTGCGGCACCCCTCGATTCGCTGTGGAAGCCGTCTCCGACACAGAGCACCTGTATCCGGCCGGCGAAAAGTCCGTCGATAACCGGAATCCCGTCGATTTTCATGTCGAGGAGAGATCTCATATATCCCGTTCGCGCATGAAGATCGGGAACAACAACGGTGGTGAGATTCGGATCGAGAAGGATGAGGCCTCCCGGACGGCCTTGAGCGTCACGGGGTCTTACGGCCGGAGTTTCTTCATTCAGAGCGTTCTGCGCCGATTCGAGGATAACGGAGAGATCGTTGAAATCAGGGATGTCGGCGGCCTCATCCAATCTGGCGAAAACGCTGCGGATTGCTTGCGCGGGATGGGAATCCATCAATCTCCGTCTATCCTGGTCTCATCGACAGCCTGAAATTCCCGCGTTAACGCGACCGTGGCTTCATCAAGCTTTTCATTCTGATACTCCAGCGCCAGAGCGGCGGGCAGAACCGCCAGCCTATAGACGGCCGAACTCTTCTTAACCGGTCCCTTTTTGAAGAGAATCTCGCCGCCCTTTATAACCTCTCCGCCGAGAACCGCATCATCGGATTCCGCTCTTGAGGGAACATCCCTTCGACGGTCGATACTGACATACACGGCCCGTCTCCGGCCTTTTTCATCCGGACCGACGGCCACAAGAGAACCCGACATTGTCAAAGCCAGAAAACCCCGTTTGGAATCGGATAAACGTTCGGAACTCTCCATTCCCATGGATTCGGCCTGACGGTCGAAAGCCGTTTCCTTTTCTCTCCATCCTTCGGCCAAAATCTCAAGGGACTTCTCTCCGGCGGGCAGTCCGCTTCCCTCGCGGATCGCTTCCAAATGTTCCCGAACCGCCGGATCCAAACCGGCGAAAATACCGCTCATCTGTATTTCCTCCCTAATTTCTTTAAATATAACGCACCGTTATGCACCGACCGAAAAGACGTCAGCGGAAGGAAAGTTTCGTTTCTAAAGAAGAGTAAATGAACTCATGGATGCCGTTCACCGTTTCCTCCGGAAGATTCTCCCGAAACTGAAATACATGGATAAGCTGTCCGGCGAACAAGCGTTTGGAGACGAATCGTCCCGAAAGGAGCAAACTGTGTCCGTGAAGATTCACGTTCATTTTCTCCACCTCGACAAATCCGAAATCTTCGGGTTCCGGTTTGAACGTACAAGAACAGCCCGCGGCGCTGATATCGTGAAGGATTCCCGCAAACCGTTTTCCGTCCCGATGGAAATCGAATATGGCAATGGAGGCGTTTTGATTTCCGAACCTGACATGACGGCGGTACCCTTGAGCGTGAGCATTTCTTAAAAACCCGATGATTCCGTCTTTATATCTTTTTTCGGGTCCTCCGACGGCTCCCTGAAATCCCTCGGGGATATCGTTTTCTCCCAAAACGATAAGGGAACAAGACGATCCGCCTTTGATAAAAGCCTCGGCCATTTTCAGCCAATCGCGTCTTTCTTCATTCTTCATTTCCAGAAAAAAAATGGAATCCCTCTGTTCGGAGACATCAAGGGCCACGGGATCGTCGATTCCGTATGCTTCGAACTCCAACTCCCTTAGAGACTCCACCGTCGATTGTCTTAATTCTTTATTCGGACATGCGATAAATATCTGACAACCTTGAAAATCCATGTCCACCTCAGGCTTCTTTTATACCGTTAAGATAACCGCGGCAAGAAGAATGAATAAAACCGCCGTTACATATTTAACCAGAGCACCGTGCTTTCTGAAGACATTCGCCATACGAACCGCCGAAACGCCTTTGTAGGATACAATAAAAATCGTGATAAGAGGAATTATAAACGCCGCGTTATAAATTGCGAGCCAAAACCACGGCCGGGAGCCTTCTCCTCTGGCGATCATCCAGGCGATTGTCGGCAAATAGACCTGCCCGGTACAGCCCAGTTCGATCAAGGCCACTATCGCTCCCAGGAATAAAGCGCCTCCTGCGGCGGCTCCCGAACGGACGCTGCCGCGGATTATTCCATGCGCCCGGGCGGAAAGATTTCCCGGCAGTTTGAGAATTAAATCACTTCGTCCCTTGGAAAGACGAATCCCGTCGATAACGCTTAAAACGGCCAACGCGGCCAGGATTAAAGCCAGAACAATCTCCAGTCCCCGCCGGATTCCCGGAGAGACGGCGAAACGCCTGAGTCCGCCCAGCAAACCGGCTCCGATCAGCGAATAGGTTATAAAAACTCCGCAAGCATAGCTCAGACCGATGGCAAGCATCGTCTTTTTCGACCTTCCCGCCAGCGCCAGCGCAGAAATCAGAAAAACCATGGCTGAAAACGCGCAGGGATTCACGCCGTCGAGCAGGCCGGCAAGAAAAACGGCTCCCGGCTCCCATTGAACGCCGAAACCGCCCTTCTCTTTTTTGTTATCCGTATTCCGATGAGCTGATCCGCCCGCCGCAAAGGCCATCAGGCCGTTTTTTATTTCATCATCTCCCTGAAGCACTTCATTTCCAACGAACATAACGGGAATTAAGCGAAGTTCAACTCCTCGTTGTTCCAACAGGGCAAGCAATTCATCAAAATCCTCCGGATCGCCGGTATCGTACTCTTCAACGATAATCGTTCCGCCTGAAGCTTTTTCAATATCCGGAATGCCGTCCCAGAGAAAATCTTCACACTCCCGGCACCCGAAAGGATACCAATACATTGCATTAACAAGATCTCCTGACGGTTTTACATCCGAATGAGCTTTCCTTGCATCCGCCAAAGCCCGAGCCGTCAGGTCTTTTACATAGGCATCGTAAAAAGCCGTGATTTCCCGTGACTCGGGAGCTTTCCCTCTGATCAGTTCATAAGACTCGATAAGAGGGGCCGAACCGGAATTGAAGAGGACTCGGACAATACCGTTTCCCCGCGGCGCGGGCGATACCCATGGGATTTTCACGCCTGAGGCTTCCAGAAAGCCCGCGGCGGCCCCCGAACTCTCCAGAGCACCGGGAGCCGAGCCTCCCGTTAGAACAACCGCGTCCATCGCCGCAGGCATTCCCGGCTTCATCATCTTGATGCCGTTTGCAAGGCTGTCGAGGCTCCCTCTGTAAATGAGGATTCGATATGATCCGTCCGAATCGGCCGCGATCTTCAAAACCTCTTCAAGTTCCCTTGCCGCGAAGCCTCGCGCGGACGGCTCCGGATTGCAGGAGGCAAGGGACACGCTCCCCTTTCCGGAACCCAGCAGGAACGTATGATTTTCATCCGGTAACGATCGAAGAAAAAACTTTGATTGATAACCGGCCGCCGCGGAGAGGGGAACATTCCGGGATCTTTTTAGGGCGGCGCCGAAGTTGTCTCTCAAATCCGCAGCGTCCGCAATCAAAGCATCATAGCCGACGATCGATGCGGCGAGATCCAGATAATGTTCCAGCAAGGGATCGGATCGGCCGGATTCCCGGAATCCTCCCGCGTCGATGAGAAAGGAATCCTCGGATCGGTCCTCCAGAAAGGCATGTATTGACGAGAGTCCGGCCGATGCTCCCTCAGGGCAGTCGCATCCCGAAAGATACCCTTGGATATCCGAGGTAATCCAAACGCTTATCGCGTTTTCGGAGGCATTCAGATGTGTGGCAAAAAAAAGGATCGGCAACACGGCGAGAAGTCGCCGGAGTCTTTGAGATTTCAGACCTACTAATAACGTCATCGAACATAGAATAATCCGGTTCGGCGAAAAACAGCCATAGAATCAAAGAAAGTTGGTTATAAGAAACAAAAAAGGCGATCCCTCAAGACCACCTTATCTCCGGGCGATCCCGGCGACACCGAATTCGCCCTCCGCAGCCCGGCGTAGCTACGCTTTGTTATTCGCTCGTTCGGAACAGCCTGTGCATTATACTGGCTTTTCGCTCACTCCGCTCCGGCGTTCTGCCGGACTTCTCCGGGCCGCTGCTTCGTCCTTCCGTGGGCGTCCCGCCTGCTCTTCCGCTTCGCGGCGGCCTTAAGCCTTCGAATCCGGCGAATGTTTTCGGAAATAAAAAAAAGCGACCCCGATAAGGATCGCTTTTCTATGGGCGACACTGGATTCGAACCAGTGACCCCGTGCATGTCAAGCACGTACTCTAACCAACTGAGCTAGCCGCCCGACGAGGCATCATTCTAATGAAACGGCAAAACATGTCAACCATTTTCCTCTTCAACGGAAAAGAAATACGCCGATGCCGTTTCATTTGAATCAGCTTTTAAGAACGCTGATAACCCTTTCCAGAACCTTTTTACGGTCCAGCGGCTTCACAATGTAATTTTTTGCGCCCATAAGAAGTGATTTTTTGACCAAATCCTGTTTCCCCAGAGCGCTGATCATCACGACTTTCGCCTCTTTATCAAATTCAATGATCTTCTCCAGAGCCGTTACTCCATCCATACGGGGCATCGTGATGTCCATGGTGACCAAATCGACGTTCGGGTACAGTTCTTTGTACTTTTCCACGCCGTCCTGACCGTCCGTTGCCGTCGCGACGACATTAAACCCTTCGGATGTAAGTATTTGACCTATTTGCTTGGTTACGAACATGGAATCATCAACCACCAGGACCTTATATCCCTGGCCGTCGTTTTTTGTTCCGTCCGGAGTTCGTTCATTGATGTTTGGGAAATCGCTTGTAGTTTTCACGGGCAGTCCCCTCCTACATTCGTTCCCTGATGGCCACGTTGATTTCCACCAGGCCCTGTTCCATTTCGAGAGGAACGATCAATGCTTCCACATCAGCGTTGGAAACCTGCATGTTGTCGCCTGTGATGATGGACGGCGGAGTCAAGTCGAACTTGAATCCGAGTTCGAAAAGCTTGGTTACGGCCTGGGCGGTAATCATGTTGGCAAGTTCGGTTATCGTAGCCTTTACCAGATCGTCAAGCTCGGTCAGCTCTTCTCCGTTCATCGTCGAGGCAATCTTAATCGCGGTATCTCGACTCATATCGATGAGAACTCTTCCTTCGACATCGCCGGCAAGACCGACGAGCGCCGCCACCCCCATGACGGGTTGTGATGTCTTCTTTAAGTAGAGATCCTTGCGATCAATATGAGCCTGCAGAACTTCCTGCATGATACTGAACGCTGACTCAACGAATGGATTGATGTATTCGACCCTCATGTCGCTCTCCTCTGTCCGCTATTTCTTCTTATAAACTACGACGCCGGCATTTTCAACTTTTTCCCAGGCATCGGGGTTTACGGGTTCTTCGTTAGTTCCGAGCAGCAATATACCGCCGGGCTTTAAAACGTCATCCAACACGGTAAATACCGAAATCTGCTTATCCGGCGACAAATATGAAATGGTGTCCCTCATAACGACCATATCCAGCTTCGGCAGTGTATTTTCATGTGATATATCATGATACTCGAAAAGAACGGCATCTTTAATCACTTTTTTAAATTGACGCCCTTTCGTACTCTTGGTCAGAAATTCTTCAAAAGGATCACCAAGGGGATTTTCGCCCAAAACAAGTCCCGGTGCCGTCGAAACCCTGATAAGGTCGTTGTCATGAGCGATAATCCGCAGATGGACTTCCGGCAGGGCTTTTTTAATCATGCAGGCCACCGAATAACTCTCATGACCGCCGCCGCATCCTGGATTCCAGACATTGAAATTCCCTTTTTGGCTTTTCGGCAGAAAAGACGCGACTTTCCCGATGTAGTCCGGATTCCATAAAGTTCCGGAAAAAGGAGACGAGAACGGAGCGATAAAGGCTTCCGCGTCCTGCCTATTGGTCAGCTGAACGTCATCCCCGCGCTGGGATTTCCAGGTGGCGAAACGGCGGATGATCCATTCCCGGTTCACGGGGCTTGAGTAAAACGAGAGAAACGTAACCAGTGTTTCTTCAATAAATCCGATGTCGATATTCTCTTCCGAGGCCGCGGGAGCGGCTTTGGGCGCTTTACCGGCGGCTTTGGGTGCTTCGGCGGGTGCCGGAGGCGCGGCCTTCCTCTCCGATCTCTCCGGAGCCTCGGTCGGTTCTTCCGTCCCGAAGATCCGTTCCATGTCCAGAATCACATAGAGCCGGCCTTCGTTTTCAACAACTCCGCTGATGTACTTAATGTTGATGTCTCCGAAGAGAGGATGCGGCGGCTGAACATTTTCCGATGCAATTCCCACAACCTTATCGATGGTATCGACGACAACGGCGATGACGTGGCCGTCCAGACGGAGAATAATCATATTCTCCAAATCATTTTCGGCGGTCTCTTCACTCTCATTCAAAAGATTAAAAAAGACTCTCAGATCGATAACCGAAATGATGTCTCCGCGCAGATTGTAAACCCCTTTAACGAACGGCGCGGCATTGGGAACAAACGTAAATTTTGAGGCTTTGGAGATTTCCTTGACCTTCATGATATCGATTCCATAATCTTTACCGGCCAAGGAGAATGTCACCATTTTGAAGTCGATACGGGATTGCTCCGCCTGTTCTTTATGTTTTTTAACAGCTGTCTGTTCCATAAAGCTCCCCTACCTTACAACCCGATTCCGACGGGCTTCCTGTTCTCTTCGAACACTGAGATCGAGTAATTGACTGACATCAATAATAAGGGATACGGTTCCGTCTCCGAGAATCGTGGCCCCGGCGATGCCGGGAGAATTGGTGTAGCGGTCTTTGAGAGGTTTAATCACCACATCTTCTTCGCCGATGAGCGAATCCACCATTAATCCCATTTTCTTATCTCCGCTGCCGACAATGACGACGAAGGTGTACTCCGAACTCTGTTCGGATTCAATTCTGAACAGCTTTCCAAGCCGAAGGAGACTGATAACGTCTTCTCTGACGTTGAAAACCTCGTAATTATCAAGAATATTGATTTCCTCGGGCTTTATGCGGTGACTTTCAACAACGCTGGTAATGGGAATGGCGTATATTTCCGTTCCGACACGAACCAGGAGTCCCTGAATAATCGCCAGAGTCAGCGGAAGTTTAATCGTAAAGCGCGTTCCCTCTCCCAGTTTGGACCAGACGGTTACGCTTCCGTTGAGTTTTTCGATCTGCTTTCTGACAACATCCAATCCGACACCGCGGCCGGAAATATTCGTTACCTGCTGCGCGGTTGAGAAGCCGGGCTCAAAAATCAGGTTGAACGCTTCGATGTCCGATAACGCTTTATTCGGATGGATAATTCCTTTATCAATGGCCTTTTTTCGAACCGTATCAACGTCGATGCCCGCTCCGTCGTCGGCAATCTCGATAACGATCATGTTGCCTTCATTGGAAGCTTTCAGAAGAAGACGCCCATGAGCGGGTTTCCCGGCCTTGCGCCTTACTTCAGACGATTCAATTCCGTGATCCAGCGAATTCCGAACACAATGCATCAAAGGATCAAGCAGCTCTTCGGTAACCGACTTATCCAGTTCGGTATCCTCTCCTTCGATGATCAAATCCAGCTGCTTATCAAGACTCTTCGAGAGATCCCGTACCAGACGCGGGAATCGGCTGAAAATCTGACTGATCGGAACCATCCTGATTCTCAAGATGGCCTCGTGAAGGTCGCTTGTATTCCGTCCGAGATTCGCGGATGTGTTCCTAAAAGCGCCGACGGTATTCTTCAATCGGGATTCGAAAACATCAAAAGCGCCGTAAAGAGAGCCGTATTTCTCATTTATTTCGGACTTTATCTCTTTTACGGGCCTGCCGTCCTTAAGCTCTCCCAGCCATTCCGGCACCGAATCGAACAGAGCTTTCAAGCCTTCTTTATAGATGGACTCGGCTCCCGAGAGTTCGGTCAAGATTTCATTGAACTGAATACTGATCTGGTTGAATGTGGCTTTATTAATAACCGATTCACTGACGAGATTCAGCAGATTGTCGATGCGCTGACTGTCCACCCTCAGAATGGATCCGCCCTGGGCATCCCGCTTCATTGCCGGTTTCGGGGCTTTCGTAATTTTTTCTTCGGAAGCCGGCTCCTCTTTCACGGTCTCTTCAGCCTGAACCGGTTTTGAAGCGACTTCCGGTTCCTGCTTTTCTTCCGCCGCGGGTTCTTCATCGATTCCGCCGACGTCGACATGCGTTGTTACATCCTCGACCATCGCCGCCGATTCGAGCTCCCCTCGGTCTTCTTTCGTGGAAATATAGTAATCAACAATCGGATGAAACGTATCCTCGTATAAAGCATCGAAATCGGGAACGGTTTTCAAGATTTGACCATATGTCTTCATTTTCGCGAAAACCTGGATTCCCCCGACGCTGTTCATGGGATTCGATTCGTCGAAAAACACTCTGATTCGGAGCACCGATTCGCCCTCGGCGGCGGCCTCCTTCAATTCAAGCTTTTCATATTCGGTCAGTGCCGGAGCTTTTACGGCGTGTTTCTTCTTTTCAGGCTTGGCAACCTCGTTCATGGGCTTTGCATCGGGTTCCGTGGTGGGCTTGGCCGGAGCTTTTCCCTTTCCGCCCGAGTCTTTCTTGGCAATCATCATTTCGAGATTGGCTTTAACTCCCGAGTAATCTTCTTCATAAACGCTTCCCTCGGTTCGGGCGGCCAGCATGGCCTTAATAACATCAATTGAAGAAAGGAGTGTATCGACATTTTCCTCGGCGACTTTGACGTTCCCGCTCCGTATTTCATCCAGAAGATCTTCCATGAGATGCGTGAAAGAAGAAAGCTCTTCCATCTGAACCGTAGCCGACCCGCCTTTAAGCGTATGGGCCGCTCTAAAGATCTCATCAATCGCGTCATGATCTGTGGGATCGTCCTCAAGGGCCAGGATATTCTGCTCCATCACCTCGACTTGCATCTGAGCTTCGGAGAAAAAATCCTTCAGTAGTTCTTCATTGTTCGGATCCAAATAATCGCTCATATCGCTGCCTTGAAAATGAATTCTTCTTTAAATTATAGAGATATGTTCACGTCTATGCACGAATTTCTTGCAGAGAAATTATTCCTGATAGAAAAAAAGCCCGGCTTTGCCGGGCCTTTTCGTATCAAGAAAGCCGATTCCTTAATTCTCCGCGCCGGAAGTTTCGGGATCTTTGTGCATTTTCTGTTCTTCAAGGTAGCGAAGAACCTGCTCATTGCCCAAACGGCGAAGTTCGGCTTCGCGGCGTGCTTTCTCACGAGCGGCCAGGATTCCCCATACCTGCTCATGTTCGATATCCTGCGTACCGTCGTCAAGAACGGCTTTGTCGAACTTTACATAGATATCCTTCACGTAGCAGATGAAGTCGCCGCCTTCCTGCATGGCGTCCCGGTAGAACTGAAGGCTGTCCAGGGTAACGGAAGGAGCGGAACTGGGATAAAGGGGCTCGGCCCTAAGGGTTCGTTTCGCGACATCATAAATATAATTGGGATTCTGCCAGGTCAGGGTTTTCCAACCGTCGAAATTAAGATAACCCATGGGGATTTCCTGGGTTTGTTCATCATCATCGATAAGAACAACGGCCATTCCCATGGGATAGTTCATCCCGAAGACCTTAACGCTGACTTCTTTAATGGTTCCGACGTTCTTCAGAACGCCCCAGCCGTTGAACTGATTGCCGATGGCGGCTTTCTGCTCGTCGGTGAGATTCTCCATGTCGTTTACGTTAATGGATCCATGAGTGGCATAGGCCGGGATGTCGAACGGAGGTTCAACCCAGGCATAGGAATTGAACGAACCGGTGGGATAGTGCACGCGGATACCCAGAACCTGCTTGCCGTGAGGTTCTCTCTTCGCTTCAATGGATTCCGGATTCGCATCGGTTTGCTGGCCGTCGGCCGCTTCGTTCACAATAACCCTGGCGACTTGGCACAGAGTATCGTTCATAATGGTTCTGGAAGAACTCGAGAGTCTGACTTTCCAATTCTCAAGCCAAAGGGAAGTGTTCATTTCCGCTTTTTCTTGTTCGTTGTACGTTGTTCCGGCATATGTGCCGAATTCAACGTATGTAGCCTCGTTCTCTCCACCGTATTCATCGGACCTGTCGATTACACTAAAATCGATGAGCGGCTTTTCATCCGCGGCTACGGCCATAGCCACGCATAAAATGAGCACCGTCACTACGAATATCTTCTTCATGGATAGCTCCTTTGGCAAATTTTGCTTTATTTCTCCTATATGAAAAACTATAGCGGGCCGCTGGAGACTGTCAACGAATTAAATTTTTTTTTTGCCTCTTTTTCTTCTATTTTAAGGTATTCCGTCAATTTATGGAGGCTTTTTCCGTAAAGTACGGGGCATGCACCTGACTTCCGTTAATCATGAATACGGCCTCTTCAATACGAGGAAAATTAAAAAGAATATTATACTTTATGTTTTCGAGCGCTTCTTCGGTCGAAATCGATAATTCCATATCCGATTTCAGCATCCGTTCGTCGAAGTCGATATAGACCGTTCTGCCGATAACGGCGACGTTCCTTGTTGAAGTTCCCCTGGGCGCCGTCCGAGAAAGATGCAGATCAACGGGACCTAAAAAAAGTTCTTCCAAAAACACCGAAATTTTCTCTTCAATATCCCTGCGCCCCGGTATGCCTCGTCTCTCCGATCCCGTGCGGATTCCCGCGTTGTCCGGATAAAAGAAGATCCGACCTTCGACATTGGGCCGAAAAACCAAATAGAAAACGAGCGAAAGAAGAAATACAAGCGCCAGTAAAGCCGGCGGCATCAGGGATCCGGTTAAAAAGCTTCGTAATCGAGATGTCATTTGCGCCGCTCCCGGCCTTCAAAATACGTTACAAAATCCACAACGCCATTATAGAGACCCTCGGCGATGCGGCTCAAGTATTCGGGATTGCGAAGCCGGCCCGCTTCGGAGACTTGCGTAACGAATCCGACCTCGACAAGAACCGAAGCCATTCGGGTGTTCCGCACGACGAACCAGCTTTCCTCCCGCCTTCCCCGATTCGGGACATCCGATCCCAAAGTTTTATCAAAACCGGCAAGAATCATATCCGCCAAACGAACGCTCTCGTGCGTGAACTCTTCTTCCCAAAGGGCGTTGACGATGGGGAGAATATCGTCCGTATCGCTGCCGAGGCTTTCCGCGTCCACGAGCGTTCTTCTGTAATCCTGGGGCAAGTACCAGACTTCATATCCTTCGGCCGCCGTATTCAGCGAAGCATTGGCATGAATGGAAATGTACACCATCCCTTCGCGAGGCTTCAATTCAATGCTGTTGGCAAGAGAAACCCGATCTTCCAGGGTGGGATAAACGTCGTTTTCGCGTGTCAGCATCACGATTTTATCGGGATAGGTTTTTTTCAGGTTTTCCGCCAGCCTTAAGGCGATTTCCAATGCCACATCCTTCTCCACAAGAGGGAAAGGCACACCGTCGATGGGCCAGGTTCTCCCCGCACCGTCGTCTTTTCCGCCGTGCCCGGGATCGATAAGGATTGTTGAAAGCCTGTAAGAATCATCCCCGCCGGTTTCGACATTGAAAACCCTCAAAATCGTATCCGCCGCTTCGGAAGAAAAAACAAGACGGCCGTTTTCTTCCAAAACGGTACCGGTAACGATAAGCTTCTCACCGTTGAGAACCATCCAGGGATCGCCGGGTCTGAAAACCAGCACCGCGCCGTCCCGGCTCAGCCTGCCGGCGTGTCTCCAGGGATCCCACATGAGAACGGCGCCGGTTTTCTGCAGGATTTTTTCAAGGTCCATCGATTCGGCACCGGCTCTCGGCGGTACGGCGGCGCATATCAGGAGAAAGGCAAACAGGAAAAGCGCGGCCTGCTTTCGCGGCCGGCTTCCGTCAGGAGCTTCATGAGAATTTCGAGCGCCGCCGTACGCCGCACCCGGTGCCGAAAGATCCTTTTTCAACAGCCCTCTATATCCGCCGTTCAAGATACCACCTTGCTCCGGGAAGTCCGCCGCGAACCAGTGCTTTATAGAAATCGGAAAGGACATTCTCGTCGGTCTTTTTTCCGGGTAAGCCGCTCATCAGGATTTGAAGAAGCCCCTCCGAGGCCAAAATCTCCATCGCTTCGGAAAATTTCAAGCCCGTATAATCCCGCACATCGGAGATGCTTTCGGGAAGCGGGATTTCAGGAAGATCGACCGGGCATCCCCGGGAGGGTTTCGGCGGACGGCGCTTCCATAACGGCGAAAAAGCATCGCCGACATCAAAAAAATCGGGAGGGAAAGGCCCGAAGCCGTCCAGATAGAGCCCCGTGGCCTCATCGGCCGGATCCAATTCCAGCCGGAGTTCCCTCAAAGCCGCCCGAGCGCGTTCGTCGGCCGTTTGCCTGTCGGGGGCGACGGCGATGACGTTCCCGGCCTTCTCGACGTTGTTCCTGGGGAAAAGGAGTTTATCGCCTGTTTTGTAGCGTAAAAAAACCTCTTTCACTCCGGAAAGACCAAGGGCCTTTTCCGCCCCTTTGAGAACACGGACGGTTCCGTCGATGCCGATAAGCGCCCGTTCGGCGCAAACGGTCCCTTCGGCGCTCTTCGGAAGATCGGCGGGAAGCCCCGCGGCCAGACGAAGGCCGCCTCGTGTCGGCTCGACGCCGCTTGCATAGGGCCAAGTCCATCCGGACATGTATCCGCCCGAGAGTCTTCCGGCAATCTCGCCGATCATGGGCCCCGAAGGGGTCAGCTTGACATCCCCCTTCGCGGCTCCGTGAGTCAATCCCAAAGCCGCGATGCCCTCGGAAAATACGTTCCAAAGTTTTTCGGCTGTCTCGTTATTCACATTCGACGGGATGGTGTGGCCGATTTCGATAAAATACGGAGGGAAGACGATGTGCCTGTCGGCCAAGCCGCACCGAAGGATGTTCCCGTTCTCAACCAGAGCGTCCAGACTGAACTCAGGTCCCTCCATGTAACTTTCCAAAAGAGCCCTTCGGGTTCGGGAATAACCGCGCGCCGTATCCAACGCATCCGCAAGATGAGAGGCCTCGTCAATGCGGACAACACCCCGGGCCCCCATACTGTCCACCGGCTTCACAACCCACGGACCGGGAACGGCGGAAGCGGCGGCATCGACATCATCGCCGCTTCCCACTTCAATAAAGGGCGGTGAAGGAACACCCGCCTCTCGGAAGGCCCGCCTCATCAGGATTTTATCGGTGGCGCGAAGGGCCGCTTCGGGCGAGTGTCCGGGAAGACCGAATGCCGAGGCGATAACGGCGACCGAGTAGGAAAAGTCCGTTCCGGCGGTAAAAACGCCGTCCGGGCCCCCTCCGCCGTTCAGGCTCGCGGCCGCATCGATGAGAGCGGCCGTATCTTTCAGGTCCACCGGAAAAAACTCGTCGCATAAACCGCATCCCGCGGCTTGTGAATTGCCGTCGGCGGCGGCGACATACCACCCCATGTCCCGAGCGATACGAAGAGCGGGCACCTGCATGGGGCCGCATCCGAGGATGAATATTTTCATCGGTTGATTCTCAGACAACTTAGGACTCCTTGACGGCATAAACCTCGAAGGTATCGCCCAGCCTCATGAGCCGGCTGATAAGGCCCGCCGAACGAAAAAGAACACTCCCTTTTCGGGGAGAAAAAGCGAATCTTTCCGGATGATGACCGGTAACGCGGATTCGATAAACCCTGAATCCGTGTTTGGATAAAAGCCGCCGGGCCGTTTGGGGAGTCCAGATTGTGTAGTGATCTTCCGGACTGTTTTCCAAAAATCGGCGGAAGTCCCGGCGGCCGCTGATGCCTGATCCGTTGGGAGTGGAAAGGGCCAGAACACCGCCCCGCCTGATGAGTGAGGAGACGGCCTCCAGAACCGC
Source organism: Spirochaetia bacterium (assembly GCA_963666985.2). Taxonomy (GTDB): domain Bacteria; phylum Spirochaetota; class Spirochaetia; order DSM-2461; family DSM-2461; genus UBA2779. Next base: position 1,344,843 of record CAXXIA010000001.1, read on the forward strand.
ATGCACATCGGGAAAATGCTCGATGACGTACCATAACGTGACGGCGTCGAAAGCGCCGATTCCGAAGATTTCGGCCGGATTGTCGAAAGGAAACATCGCCCGCTGCGCCGGGAGCCCCAATTCGTTTCGGACATAAGCAACCCCTTCTTCGGATACATCAATGCCGTAAGGGTCCCATCCTTCCTGCCGGGAGGCATCAAGAAACGGTCCGAAAGCGCATCCGATATCCAGAAGACTTCCCCCCGAAGGCATTCGACTCCGGATAATTCGGAGCCTGGAGAACGCCATGGCTTTAATCGCGCCGAAATCCTCAAGATAGGTCCGTCCGTACTGATTCCGATATTCCCGTTCAAAATAAGAAGGCCCGTATTCGTCTTTTTTCAGCCGGAAACGGTAGAGGCCCGTCATGCCGCAGCGCGGACAGCGGTAATAGGTGCGCGCCGGGAACCGGGCGATGACGGGAGGAAGGAGATTCCCGCAGGCCGCGCAGCGGGGCGAGGGCGCCTCCAGTTCTCCCAAGAAATCACTGAGACAGCCTGAGGCGGCCGGAGTTTCGGCGGTGCTCCGGGTTTCGGGGAATCCCGGATTTGCGGCGGTTCCCGCGACTCCGGAGGCGGAGGAGGCGGAGGAGGCGGAGGCCGGAATTTCTGAGAGGTTTCCCGGTACTTCAAGACCCGCATCCTCAGTCCCCAAAAGACCGGCCCTTTCGGCAATCCGCCGGGAGGATTGTTCAACGTTCCGACGTGCTTCTTCCGCCGATGATGCGGCATCCTTCAAAAATCCGGAAAGAGCCGGAAATCCGAACTGTTTTGAGAGTGATTCATGATACGGAGTGGGATCAATAATCAGCACGGCGCATCCGGCGGCAACGGCTTCCCAAGCGGTCAGTCCGTAGGAACAGACCACAAGTCCGTAGTTTCCAAGCCGTTCTTTAAGCTCTTTCGGCTTTCCAAGATCGGCAACGCCCTCCGGGAGATCCTTTTCGGAGAATCCCGAAGGGCGTGTCACGGCGATTTGCGAAGGTGCGAAGGTGCCCCGTGCAAGCAGTGATTGAACCGCCGGAATCGTCAGATTCGCCGGATCATGCCCTCCGAAACTCACGAGAACCGGTCCCGAAGCGTCAGGACTTCGCCGATGCGAAGGCAGATCGAGAAGACGAATATCCGTAATATTCGCCTCTCCTTCCCTTTCTCCGGGAATGGCATTCACGACGAACGGCGCCCGCTTTACGGCGCTTCCCGTATCATCCAATAAAACGGGCGTGGCGACCCGAGCCCACCTTTTCAGTTCGGCCATATCGGTGGAGCGGCGGTCGAACACGATGAGAGTCCCGGGCGCGGTCGAAGCCGTCAATGAACCGGAAGAAAAAGACGTATCGGCCCCGGAATCATCGCCATTTGTTAAATCGGTTCCGGCAAAAATCGCCGATTCCTCGCTCCCGCTTTCCAAAATGGAAACAGAACCGGGAAATCCTTCAATTTCGTTCGCCCATTTGGCCGCCGATATATTCTCCGGAGAGGTTCTTTCAAGAACGATAGAAGCCTTTTCCCCAAGTTCCCGAGCGGCCTTCCAGCATCTTCGCAGATGACCGGAGCCCATTCCCCGTCGGTTTAAGGGGATAAAAAGAATTTTCTCGGCAGGCATCCTTCAGCTTCTCCGCTTCAAGTAAGGAATCACTTGATCGAGTTCCAAAGGAGCTCCCGAATAGAGTTCCTGAAACAGGCCATTTAAAAAAGTGTAATCCTCGGGAGTATCAAGAGTAATGCGCCCTTCGGGAAAGGAATAAACGGACGGAGCGTCTTGAATCTCTATATGAAAGCGTTCCGGCCTTCTATAAAGAAACGGAGCGACATGTTCCCGCTCATACGGATCAGAGGCCTCCGCATAGGCTTCTTCAAGCCGGCGGACGCGGATAATTTCCACACCGGCTCCTACCGGGATTCCTCTGATACCGGAATAAGCGGCGCCGCTCGACTCGGAAATTTTTAACGCGGCATTGGCCATGGCCGGTGAAACAAGCGGATTATCGCCTGTAGCACGAATAATAACGGAAGCTCCCGTTTCTCTTGCCGCCAAGACAAATCGCGCCAGAACATCGTCCTTGGGACCGACGAAGACATCCCAGCCGCATTCGGCGGCCAATGGACGCAGTTCGTTCTCGGAATCCTCCGTGGTGAGCAGCATGCGGATATCGCTTTTCACCAAAGACAAAGCGTTCATGGCATGCTCCACGACAGTCTTCCCGGCGAGATCCAGGAGTGCTTTTCGCGGCAGGCGGGAAGAATCGAGTCTGGCCTGAAGAAAAACAGCCGTCACTTCAGCCTTCCCATTCCCACGTTTCGGCCAGTGAAGCGGCGTCTCTTTTAAACCGATATCGGTTCTCGTGAACCCAAAACCGGGCGTCTTTCCAGTCCTGTTTGGCCGATGCGGCGGATTCGCCCGAAGAACGCCTGTAGGAACGCCAGCTTGATCGCGGAATGATTCCGGCGTCGCCGAGTCTCCTGACGGCAAGATTTCTGAAGAAAAACCGCCTGTACCCCGGGCCCACCGAAGCGTCTTCCGAAGGCGGCTCTTCGATGTAGCCGACCTTCAGAGACGGATGAACGCGCAGTTCCTCTCCCCAGAGCCAAGCCCTCATTCCGTAATCGATTTTCTGCCACCAGCTTTCGGTTATCCGATGATCAAAACCTCCCAGAGCGAGGTGTTTGTCTTTTCTGTAAATGCCGGCGAAATCCCAGGGCGCCAGTGTCGCGGATTCTCCCGAAACGGCCGAATACGGCCGAACGTCGAAACTTCCGCCCGGTCCGGGCAGAGGTCCCAGGAGAGTCGGCAGCGGATCTCCGGCATTGTCGCGAAAAGAAGGAACCGTACAGAGACGCTCCTTCTCGCTGACTTTCGCGAAAACCCGGGAAGAGATGCCCGAAGTGTTGATCTGCATATCTCCCCAGAGAACAAAAACATGATCTCCGACCGCTTCACGGACGGCCGCATCGATTTTGATTCCGGTATTCACGGACTCCGGAAAAATCAGAAACCGAAGCTGTCCGTATCGGCGGGAAAGAACTTCGACATCGTGCGGACAGGGAGAGGATTCCACGGAAATCACTTCAAGAGCGCCCAGACGGCAGAGCTCTTCGAAGAAATCCCGCCGGAAGGGACGGGATCCTCTGTTGAGAAGGGCGATGGAAAGACCCGAAAGCCCCTTTTTATCCCGATCGATCCTCTCACCTCCGACGACGGTATAAACCCCGCCGTCCGGCGGTTCCGGATTAGAAATTGAAGGTGTAGTATTCATCACACTGTGCACAGGGATTCGGGAATTCACCGGAAACATGCCGTTCATGCAGCTTCGCTCCGGCGGACCAAATACGTTCCAAATCATCGGTAAAGACATTCCCCAAACTTTCCATTCGATCCAGCGCATCGATACAAACCGGAACCGTTCCGTCGATAAGCACCGGCATATCCCTTTTCAGATGCCAACAGGGAAACCGATTCAGCGGAGAGAGATCCGCCGGCTGTTTTTCGGGCAGATATCCGGCATGCGAATCGTATTTCTGAATAATCACTCCAACGCCTTCATCATTCCATTTCTTATGAAAATCCTCCAGATGCTCTTCGTTTTCCAGCATGCGGACGGCCTGAACCCAACAATGCTTTCCGAACAATCCGGCCAATTTGCGCGCCGTATCTTCCGCCTCGCCCTGCCCTTCTCCTCGAAGAGACGTGTAAAGAGCCGGATCGGCGGCATCCAGCGTGACAATCCAGAGAAGCCGCCCGGCCTCCGTTTCGGATGCAAGTTCTTCCAAAAGCGCCGGATTCCAGCCGATGCCGGAAGTTTCAATCAGAACCTTCGTAGCCGCCGGAGCATCGGGCAAGTCCCCGCCTTCACCCGCCTCAAGGGCCGATCTGATGATCTTTCCGATTTCCGGATGAGAGGAAGGCTCACCCCAAAGCGAAGGAACGATAACCGCGTCTCCCGCGAAGTCGACAATTCCGCGGCACAGATCGGAGAAAACGCGAGCATCCATGAATTGCGAATTCCCGCGGGGATCGCCCTTCCATCGATTGTACGCGGAATAAGAGCAGTTCTGAGGATGATGATCGGTTATCTGTATGGGGAAATAAACGGGGAGACTCCGCAGAAGATTTCTGTTCGCCGGAATTACCGTGCATAGTGATTCGGCATCCCGGCCGCCGGCCTCATACAGGGATTCGGCGATGCGGACATTGCGCCGGGTATCGCAGGTTATCGAAACCCGGTCCATCCTCATGTCTTCGGGCGAAAGCTGGGTTTCCACGTCGAAGGCGTTGATATCCTGCCGAAGCACTTCAAACAGAGTATCCCGCCGCACTTCGCCGCCGCGTCCGGCGGCCAGGGGAAGAAGTTTCGCGGGCAGGGATGCCGAGAGAATCTCCGGAGCCGTACCCGCGGGGTATCCGTCGGCAAAGGTGTATTCGGCATCATATTTATAATGCAGATCCCATAAAGTCCGCGTAACGTCCTTATCGATAAGAGGTGCATCGCCCCATGCGTAAAAGATGGAGTCCGGAGCCGAATCGCCGCCGGTTGCGCCGTTAACCGTTTCGAGAAGCGCACGGATTAGATTCTCTTCGTTCCAGGTTTCCTTTTTAATGACGCCGACGGATACATCCTGATTCCCGATTTCCGGTATTTCGGTTTTCACTCCGGCCAGCAGCACCAATCCGGAAACATCCGGAACCGAAGCGGCCCATTCTACGGCCCGTTCAAACGCCGATTTCCCGCCGAAAACGGATTTATAGGCCAAAGATGAGAGTCCGGAAATGTAAATAACGGCCAAGTTCCCCATGAATACCACCCCTCGGCAGGGCTTCTGGTTGACCCCGCCGGTGTTCGACTCCATATTAAACCCGATGGAGATCAATCGGAACCCACCGCTTATTACAGTATGTTTACTCGCGACAGTCGCGCTTTTCACCCTGTCCTGCGAATCGCAGGAATCGCCGAAACGATATTTAAAGCGTTTGGACTTGGAATACAGAACGGATTCCGAGGGGGATTATCGTATAACAATCCCTCTTCCGGACGGTGAAGAAAAAGAAGTTGGAATCGGAGCGCGGGGCATTCCGCTCCGGGACGGACAAAGGATTCGCGAAATCTGGTCCGTGGCCGCGAGAATCCCGGGAGGACTTCCCGAAGGTCTTGCGGAAAGCCTTTTAACCGATACTTGGTCGTCCGCCATGCTCGGTTCATGGGCGCTGGCCGGAGTTACCGATGACGGAAGACATGTTCTCGTATACCTTACCCGCCTGCCCATGGATGCCTCTCTGAGTGCTTTTTCATCGGCTCTGAAAGACGCGGCGGCGGCGGCTTCGGACATGGAAAAGGCTTTGGCGAGCTTAACGGAATAAAAAATGTTCATCGACGAAGGCAGGCCGATTTGGTCGGTTACGGAACTGACTCTTGCCATCAAGGAGCAGCTGGAAGACTCGTTTCCGCTTCTTCGCGTTGAAGGAGAGGTGTCCAACTGCCGCCCTTCGGGCGCCGGGCATGTCTATTTCACCCTTAAAGACTCCGGAGCCGTTATATCCGCGGCGCTTTTTCGAGGCAGAGCCGCCAAGGCGGCCGCGATGCCCAAAGACGGGATGCAGGCCGTTATAACGGGAAAAATCGATGTGTATCCTCCGCGCGGCTCCTACCAGATTATCGTGGAAGATGTCCGCGAAGCGGGCCGCGGAGCGATTTTGGAGGCGCTTGAACGGCGGAAAAAAGCCTTGGCGGCCGAAGGACTTTTTTCCGTGGAACGCAAGAAATCCCTTCCGCCCTATCCCAGACGCGTCGCCGTCGTCACATCGCCCACCGGCGCGGCGATCCGCGACATTCTGCAGGTTCTCTCCCGCAGAACGGCCGCGCCTCATATTACCATTCTTCCCGCCGCGGTTCAGGGTGCCGAAGCGCCGGCGCAGATCGCCGCGCAGATCCAAAGAGCCGCGGCCTACAATCTCGGCGATGTCCTCATCCTGGCCCGCGGCGGCGGTTCCTTGGAGGATTTGGCCGCGTTTAATGAAGAAATCGTGGTTCGCTCCGTGGCCGCCTGCCCTCTTCCGCTTATCAGCGGCGTGGGCCATGAAATCGATGTGAGCCTGGCGGATTTGGCCGCGGATGTGAGGGCGGCCACGCCATCGGCCGCCGCGGAACTGGTCAGCGACCGTTCCGAAGATTTACTCATGAGAGCGCGGGGATTCAGAAGGGAAGCCCTCGCTTCTTTGGAAGGACGCCTGGAGTCGCTTCGAAAAGAACTGCGGCCGCTTCTGACCGCCGAACTCTCACGTCTGGCCGCCGGCCGCGTTACCGAAGCGCTCCGCGGAAGTGATGATGCCGGGCGCGCCCTTACGGATGCGGCCGCTTCACGAACAGCACTCTTGCGGAAACGGCTGGATCTTGCCCGGCAATCTCTTCACGATTCATCGCCCCAAGCGGTTATGCGGCGCGGATACGCGCGGGTCAGTGTAAAGGGAAAAACGGTTATTAATGCCGAAATACTCAACTCCGGCGACACCGTCAATGTGTCTTTTGCCCAAGGAGAGGCCGATGCCGTTGTTACCGATGTCCGAAAAGAATAAGGAGACTCCATGAAAGGATTTGAAGAACGCTTGGCGCGGCTCGAAGAGGTGGCCGCGAAAATCAGGGATAGAGAGATATCCATAGAAGAAGCCATGGAACTCTTTGACGAAGGCGTGGTGATCTCGAAAGGTCTGGAAGAAGAATTGAAGGGATTCGAACGCAAGGTGGAAATCCTGACCAACGAACCGCCGACCGATGGAAGCGGTGAGGCGGAACTGGAGGAATTCAGCTGACGGCGCCCGGCGGCAGGAGTCGAACAGCGGCCGTTTCCGCCGATATAATTCCGATTATGAACAAGATGCGGATAGCCGCCCTATCGGTATTTCGAGGGAATAATCGCTTTGTCTCCCGCTTCTATGCCCTTCCTTGCGAACCATCCGCGATTCACCTCCAGCGCATAAAGCACGCTTCTGGCGGAAACCACGGGAGCCAGCGAATACGGCTCCAAATCCTCAATCTGACGAATCGTACCATCCGCGGCGATAAACGCTATGGAAAGAGGGAGGGACGTATTTTTCATCCAAAAGGACGCCTTTTGCTCCTCTTCGAAGACGAAAAGCATACCGCACTCGTCTTTGAGTGATTTTCGATTCATAAGACCCTGACGGCGTGATTCGGAATCGGCGGCCACTTCGACAAGAAGCGTGTGACCGGCCACGTCGAGGGACTCTTTAGGAAGGGAACTTCTCCCGCATCCGGAAAAAAAAGCCGCCGACAGCAGCAGCCCAATCACGGCGTATGAAAAAACCGGGGCAAACAGCTTCCGCTTCGCCGGCACAAAGATCACCTTGGAACAGCGTTCGTCCGCTTTGAGAGCCTCTGTCCTCTTGTTAAAATTCATCAAGAAATTCTTCCCTGGCGGATTCTCTCCAGGCGATTCTGTCGGTCCGCCGTTCGACGGACGCGTTAAAAAAGCCGAGGTCGAGATATTTAACCGTCAAAGGACGTTCCAGGGCAAGCCGTGTCTCTCCGTCTTCCCACCAGGCTTTGTCGGGATTCATGGCCGTGGGATTCCCGTACCGTTCTTCCAAAGTTGTGTAAACCGAAAACCAGTCTATGGTTTCGGGATTCAGCTCAAGCATGATGGCCGCCAGGGATTCATCCTCGAACTGAAAGAGACCTCTTTCGATGAATAAAGATCCTCCCGAATCGATAACCGAGGCCCGCGGACGCTTTAGAAGGCTCACATCCGGATCGCCGCGGTAGTCGAACCACGAATCATCGAGGAGTTTTTCCTTCACCTCATCGGGGCTCATACCCAAGAGGATTCCCCGATACTCCCTGGGGAGAGGACTCTCAGGCGCCTCGGCCGATTCCTGAGCGCCGATTCCCTGCGAAACGGTGAAAGCGAGAACCGCAGCGAAAAAAATCGAAATCCGTCTGTTTTTCATTTTCCCATCACACATCTATACTGACTATCGGCATAAATTTCCCCCGATTTCATGTTCGGCGCGCATCTATTCGATTCATGCGGCCACGAGGCTCTTTAAAATTCCCTTGTAAAAAGGTTGATGCGAATCCCGTCGGGGCCCATGATGATGATATGTCCGGTAAATCGATCGCGATTCCAGTCCTCGTTCTCTGTACGCTCTTTCTTCTCCCCTCCGCATTTCTTTTTTCCCAGTCCGCCGAGAACGCGCTGAATCCCATAATAACCGAATACACCTTTGAAAATTATCGGCGTCATCCGAGGATGGAAGAAAAGGACGGAACTCTGGGCCGCGATTTTTCCTGGAAGCCGGGTTTGGAAATCATCACCGATATCGACGATGCCGAAATCCGCATCCTGGGCGAAACTGTGGGACGTACACCGTGGGAAGAAAACAATCTTGCATCCGGAGCATACGATGTAACTCTTCGAAAAACGGGTTACGCCGACATGAAATTCCGGGTTGTCCATAACAGCCGTAAACGGACGGTCGTCATCGCTTCTCTGAAACAAGCTTCGGGACGTCTGACGCTGGCGGGACTGCCGCCGGGAGCGGAAGTTCGGCTGGATCATCAGATGATGGAAGGTTCCTCCTTCGAAACCGCCGCCGGGAAACGGATGCTCGAAATCAGAGCTTTCGGCTGGGAACCCGTATCGAAATCGGTTACGGTGGCTCCCGGAGAAACGACCGAATGGACCTTTATGGGCGTCCGGACCCCTTTTTCCATCGAGATGGAACGTCCCCGGCCCAATATTCTTCCGCCCGACGATCCTGAGGGTTTCACCTTAAAGTGGAAGGCATCCGCACCCGGGCAGGCAAAAATCATTATTACCGATTCAAACGGAAACACTGCCGCGGAGATTCCCATTCTTATCAGCAGTCCTTCCGGATCGATTTCCTGGCCGCCCATGAAGGGCTCGGCCGATGAAGATTCGCCTGATTCGTCCGATTCACCGGCGGGGATTCGGGAAGGGACGTACTCCGTCCTTATCGAGGGAACCGGCGAGGACGGCGTTGTTTCTTCCGATGAAGAGTCTTTCGCGGTGGATTCGCGATTTGAACGCCGTGTTTTTCCGGGACGATCGTTTGTTCCCGGATTGAATTACGCCGCCGGCACCGGCGTTCTTCCTCCCGGTTCTTTCCAGCTTTCCACGGGAACCGCTCTCGTTCTCGGAACGGAGTCATCACTCTCGGAAGAAGGAATCCCGGCCTATTTCTCCTTTCGTGTTTCACCGGCCGCCCTTTGGGATATCGGAGGACGGTTCGGATTAACAATTCGCGATTCCCGCAAAAATAACAGCCTTGATTTCTCTTTTTTCCTCGGGTGGAGGATTCCTCTCAACGCAGGTCCGTTCTCGGCGAAAATCGCCCTTCTATTCGCCTACTCGGGCGCTTCTTCCGATTTCGGCCGCATCCCGGAGATTTTCAGCGGTCCCCGGCTCCCCGGCCCCTCGCTGATATTTCCCATGGAGCTCTCGCTGGGCGATGTATCGCTGATTCTATCTCCGGCCGCTCACCTGTTCTTCCTGGGCGACGATTCATCCGAATACCATTTCGCTCCGCCGGCGCGATTTGCCGGTTCGCTGGGCTTCGGAGTCTATTACCAATCCGGGATGTTTCTTATCGGCGCATCCGGAGCCCTCAGAACCCCCGATATCGGGAGCCGGATGCTTGATTGGAATCTCATGTGCGGCCTAGAAAGCCGAATCGATTTTCCCGGACATCGTTCCTTCCTGAACGCCTCCGCCGGTGTTAATCTCCTGGATGCCGACTTCACCGCAGAGATAGGTTTGGAGTTTGGAATAATCCTATAGCAGGTCTTTTCAGATGGGCGATCAACAGCTCATTAGGGATGCATTCGGACTTTTAAAAAACCGGATTATCCTCGAATCCAGAAAAAAAGCGCGGCGGCAAGGCCCAGCACCACGAGAATGCTCAAGGCCCAATACCGGGATGCGGGCCAGTCGGTACGAAATACGTTTTTTTTACGGCCGGTTTCCTTAGCGCCGCCGCGCACTCTTGTGCCGCGCCCGCTCGTACCGCTTCCGTTCCCGCCGCTTAAACCGCCGCCGTCGCCGGCCGGCCGCACGGGAATCGCTTTTTCAGCCATGTAGCCGCAATCCGGACATCCGTTGGAAAATTCCTCGGACCTTCCTTCCCTTCCGCATCGAGGACAGCGTACGCCGAGAAAACGGCGCCCGCAGGAAGGACACGCTGAGGCTCCCGATTTCACCTCGGCTCCGCAAGCTTCACAATAAAACGAACCGGACACGGTCGATTACAGCCTTTCGTAAGACCAGATGGTCAAGTCGTCGTCCTGAGGATCTTCCCGGAGATAGGCGAAATAAAGATATCCCTCGTCTCCCTCATCCAAAGGATTGGCGTAATATTCTTCGAATTCCTGAAAATGTTCTCTTAAGAAAGCGACGATTTTACGGTCCACGCGTACGCGGGAGGTTCTTCCGGCCGATGTATCGGGAATAATGCGGAACACTTTTTCCACGGCGGCCAGGGCCATGACCGCATCCTCACCCGTTCCTTTGAGGGTTGTGAAATCAAAATGAAGCGGTTTGCCTATGGTAAGATCGCATCTTCTTTGCAGAGTGTACGTGGTGCGGTTCATGGCGGCTTCAATAATGTCGTCAATACGGCGGGGATCGAATTCTTCATTGGTTTCATCGGCCAGAATGGGTTTATAGATCGACCCATCTCTCTTCATTCTGAAGTTTTTATGATCCAAAGCCGCGTTCACCAGTTCCTCAGAACTCTCGGCCGTAAGGAGTTTTCCGCTTCGTTCGGGCGGATTGGTGAATTCATAGGTTGCTTCAATAAACTCCTGATCCGATGCAATAACATTCCGCGGAAGATCTTTATAGGCGATCACTTCAAATTTTTCATTTCTCAAAATATGGTGAGCCTCTTCGATACCGTCCGTGTAAAGGAACAGAACATCCCCTCGATTCAGGCTTCCCCGGACTTCTTTGTAATTCATGGGATTCATCCGGATGATTTCGGAATCCACCTGCCCCGCCGCCGGCGACACGGGAAGTTCGAGGAGCTTCATCTTCCTGGTTTTTCCGTCGAAAACATGAACCAAGTTATCTCCGGCATGGATCATCTGGTATTCGGAGGTTCTGGCGTTAATAACCGAAAGATTGAACGCGGCGAACTTCCCCTGGAATCCGAGTTCGTTCAGCAAATCGTTAATGCCGAAAACGAAGTCGCTCAGATTATAGCTCAGTCTGCCCGTGCTTTTCGCTTTATCCCTGACCCGCCTGAAGTAATCGACATAAAGCGCGGCCACCTGAACCATAATCATGGAAGCCGTCACGCCGTGACCCGAGATATCGAGCTTAATCATAACGTAGTGATCGTCATCCAGCTGACGACAGTCGAAATAGTCACCGGAAACGGCGTCGGCGCCCTCGTAATATCCGAAAAGACGGAAGAAGGGATTATCAAAGATTCCGCCGGTTGAAAGCTTGATTGTTTTTCCCGGCATCTCCACCTGTTCCAAAGGAAGGAACGCCTTCTGGATTTCCTGTCCGGCAACCAGTTCCTGCTGCTCGATGGCGCCGATGACGAGCTTCATCACCATATCGTTGATGTTGTCCCCGAGCTGGGCCACCTCGTCTTTGCCCTTAACCGTGATTCCGAATTCCTTATGCTTGAGCATGTTCGGTTCTTCCCGAATCTTTTCCACTTCCATCGCGATGCTTTTTATGGGCCTGATGATCAAAGAAGCGATGAAGAACGCAACCAGAATACCCAAGGCCAGGGCCGCAGCCGATGCGATGATTGTGATTAAAATAATCCGTTTCTGAACCATCGCCCGAGTTTCTCGGATTGACTCCACCGAAACGGCGACGCGGACGGTTCCTCTGAAGAAATTCGTATCCTGATCGCCGATTCGGTAGAGCAGCGGTTTATAGAAGATAAAGACATCGGGGCCGCCCGGCCGAATCATCTCCGCGTTGAAATCCGGATAACTCGAAAAATATTTATTTGAAACTTCAAGCAGAAGAGTCTCGATTTCCTTTTTCTGAGCGGCCACGGCCTCCTCGGCCTCCACATAGGCCGGATTATCGAAATCCAGAGTGAAAACGACTTCCTGAGCGAGTTCCGTGTAGCGTTCCTCAAGAACGGTCAGCTCGCTGATCATGCGGGCGATTCCGGCATCCTGAACGGCCTGTTCCACTTCCTGCCGCTTCAACTCGATGTCCTCCGAGAGTTCATCCTCAATGCGATGAACTCCGAGGCCGGCTTCCGACGGCATGAGATTAACCCGGCGAAGGGCCTTTCCCACCAAAGAAGCTTTTGCCTCGGCGGCCTTTTTATCCAGTACGGCATCTCCGCCGGCACCGTATTGATAGGCTTCCCTGAGCGCCGAGGCTTCTTCATCCGTCGCCGATTCCAAAGACAAGGCATACGAATCCGCATCCAGAGTTTCAGGAAATCCCAATTTATCGAGAATATCGGGATCGTTGGTGGCCCAAATGTACTCGGAACCGACTGCCGTGGCTCTGAGCACACCGTTTTCAATCACACCCATCGGCCCTGTAACCGTGGTCCAGAGAGCATCCTCCAGAGCGTTGATTTTCTCCGGCAGCAATAAGAGTTCACCTCTTTCGGCGGCGGGGATGCTGGTGCGCGCGCTGGAGGATAAGGTTTCAACAAGAAGCCGCGATTCGCTCGCCAGCCCTTCGGCCTGCGATTCGAGTTCCATTCGCAGCCAGACAAAACCGAGGACCAGAGAGATCATCAGGATAACAAGGATAACCAATGCCGAAAGCGCCAAAGTGAATTTCGGACGGAGTTTCATGCCTTTACTCCTTAAAACAAGGGCCGCTTCTTCTCTGGCGGCCAGGGACATGGGCGAACGGTTCAGCAGAGCCTTCGCGTCTTTTTTCAGTGTGTTCAATTCCTTCAAATCGACGGTAAGGCGATGCATCGTAATAATAAATGCCGCCGATATAAGAAGGAGAATAACGACAATGAGAAGCTGATTGCCGCTGATTCTGAGGGAAAAGGCGGCAGGCTCCCAAAGCGATTCATATTTATAAAGACCGAAGGGGCCGAATTTAACGTTGCCGATGGAATCCAAGCGCATGGTCCTGTCCCACCAGGCCAATCCGCGCGTCGGATGGCGCACACCGATACGGTAGGTTCCCTTCTCCATATCGTCGATACCGACGATATCGGCGATTCTGTCCGAGGAGACATTCAGCTTGCCGTCGGATGCTTTGTACACATAATCCCAGGGTTCTTGTCCGTCCCGGTCGATAACGGCTTCGTCAAGAAGACCGCCGACGGAAAAACCGCGGCCGATGAGATGCAGAACAATGCGGTCGGCTTCGTCTCTTCGCGATGTAACATCGGTAATGAAGGTAACCGGAACGTATCGATTCGTGAAAAGAATCTGTGAATTGGGAAGTCCTTCGTTTCCGGCTTCATCTATAGCCGCTACGGTGAACGCCCAAACACCGTTGTCGATATTGAACCACGAAGCGGTTGTTTCTGCGGATTCGGTGCCGCCGGACATGAAGAACGCTCTCCGGGCATCCGCCAGGGACACGGCTTCCAATCGTTCCAAATCCAATGATTCGGGGGATGAAGCCAGATAATCCATGCGCCACCGATAGTAGGCCGCCGGATCGTCTTCTCCGTCCGTCCAAGTTATATCGAACGTATTTTCCCGAAGATAACCGTAGGCATCGGTTTTCGGCGGAGAAAGAATTATCGGCGGTGGCGGAGGCGTGATATCAAGAGTATAGATGAGTCTCAAGGGCTCGGACCAATTGCCCGCCTGATCCTGCGCCGACAAAGCGAAATACCAATTCCCCTCATCCTTTTGAGGGTTTTCTATCTCGAAAACGGCGCGGTATTCTCCGTAAATCCGGTCGCTCTCCAAACGCGAAGGCACGGCATCGGGATTCCTGGACCATATCCAGCTGTAGGAAAGAATTCCCGAGGAATCTTCAGGCCCCCGCCAATTCACGACAAGAGTTCTGTTGTTCCCCGGACGCCCCGAAAGAAAGTTCGCATTCGTCAGTTCGGGGGGATCGACATAAAGATCGGGGCGAAGAAAAACGGAGCGATACTGACCGATCGTTCGATCCTGCCAGAACACATAGGTTTGATTTTTAAATTCAACAGCCCTGGGGAATGCCGCGCTGCCGCGGACCGCTCCCGCGGAATGCGCATCCAGCGAAGCGGCCTGGATGCCGTAAACGCCCGAAGCGTTTCTTTTGGCAAGACGAATCCCGGTATCGTCAAACCAAAGGATCCATGTGGCGCCGCTGAAATTCGCGATTCTCGGATTGGCGCTGGTATGCCTGTCGTTGGTAACCGTTTCCGCGCTCCGCGAAAGAATATTGCCGCGGAGGTCCAAAGTGACGGCGGAGATATTCGGAACTTCCCGCCCACGACGCCGTTCCCAAGCGATAAGAATTTCACCTTCCGCGTTTAAAGCCCCGTGAGGCCGCTCGTTATCCCAGAGCAGCGGATCATTACCGTCGGACGGCGTTATGGATTCGGTAATCGCTTTCGCCGGTCCCCACGGTTCGCCGGATTCTTTGACTTTGATGTAAATTTGATAAACTTGGCCTTCATCGCCCTGCCGCAAGCTCTGAAAAACAACATACTCGTTTCCATCCGCGACAAAATGGGACGGAAGAAAGTTCTGTTCGAGAATCTCTCCGTTAATGGATCGGTCGGAAAGCGGATCGATAAAAAGAACAGGATCCGTCCAGGAATTTCCATCCGCGGACTCGGAAAGAAAGATTGAAAGCGTTGTCGGCCGGGAGGCCCCTTCTATGGAAGTTCTCCTTGTTAGAAAAAGCCGAAACCCGGCCCCCTTAACGAATGAAATTTTCGGCGCGACGGCGACATCCGCGGCTTCAGTGCCGGATGGAATCAAGGCGGCTCTTCGAAAAGAAGGATTTTCGGAGGTTCCTTCCTGCCTGTATAGCGCCACCCCCTCGGAGGCCACCGCCACGGCGGCGACCAGATTCCCTTCATCATCGGAAGCGGCCGAAAAAAGAGGAACTTCCTCCATCCACAGATAAGGAAGATTTTCGGCGATGGTAACCGCGGGGCCGGACCAATCCCGTCCGTCATCGGAAAACATGACTTTCAGCGCTATCGTCGCATCCAGACTCTCCGCTTCTCCGGAGAATTCCTGCCATATGAGCGCCAGACGCTCTCCGGCGGCTACCATCGTCGGGAAACGTCCGCCCTCCGCCCGTTCGATGGGATCGGGGAAATCCCAGTACAGTCTATCCTGAGCACCGGCGGGCGCCGCCGAAAACAGCGTCAGGAGGGCCGATGCGGCAAAAGTAAAAACGCGGAGTGCGACCCTCTTGTTCACAGACGCGCCTCCACTTTCCTCTTCCATTCCCTGATGCGCGGGTCATTGGAGAAAGCCGAGAACTCGGTATCGATGCGTCCCAATAATGCTTTGGCCAAGATAAAGTTACTCTGACCGTACGAATCTTCAACCAACTCCAGAAGATGAAGAAGTTCGGCGGGGAAAGCAGGCAGCCGCGCGGGTTCCACGGAAAGAAGAATCTCGTTTTTCAAATTGGAAGCTTCGGCGTTATCAAGCCACAGGACCAGAGCCGAATCCAGAAG
The DNA here is from genome assembly GCA_963666985.2 of Spirochaetia bacterium. Classification (GTDB taxonomy): domain Bacteria; phylum Spirochaetota; class Spirochaetia; order DSM-2461; family DSM-2461; genus UBA2779. Next base: position 1,360,512 of record CAXXIA010000001.1, read on the forward strand.
TTCCACGGCTCGGTCGGACCCGGCGGCTCCGAGATTTTCCCAAATTCTCCGTGCTTCACCGGTGATCCTGCGGCTTTCGGCCAAAACGGCGGGATCGGGCGGAGGAATAATGATTCCCAGCACCACTTCCGCATCGTAAATAAGCTGCTTAAGACCGGAAAATTCGGGATCGATCTTTTCGAGAACCTTAATCTGCCCGTAAAGTCCCTTCTGCGTCGAATTGCCGCGCAACGCCACCACATCGTTTCTGCCGACGGCCCTGCGGGTTTGGTTCACCAAAGACCTGGCTTCGGCGGTCCATGTGTCTTCATCCGTCTGCTTGAGAATCTTCTGTTCCAGAAGCAGCGCCGCCTCGTTCCCCGGGAAGGTGTTCAGAACCTGCCTGACAAGATCGTTTGCGGATCGGAAGGACTTAAGGGCGTCGGCGCTCCGGGGATTCGATTCGACGACTCTGATGCCTGCGACATAATAGCGGTTCGCGAGGTTCAAGTATTGATTCATCTCGGCAAAAAGCGGATCGGTTTCTTCAATGACCGTCTGCTGAAGGGCCTGCTGGGCATTCTGAAGACGAACAATCCACGCTTCCATTTCGGGATCATTTTCTCCGTATGAGCGTTCCCAGAATTCCTGCGACTGATTCAGCATGGTAAGACCCGATGAATAACCGCCCTCGTCATAGGCCTTTTTCGCCCCTTCCACGGCATTCTGTTTTACCGTAACCGCCAAACGGCTTCTGTCGGTTCTCACATCGTTCCGCAATCCCGAACGGGCCGCATCGATACCCGAAGCCGCGGCGATATCGGCATCGTTGATAAGCATTTCAAGATAGGCCGCATCAACGTCGTCCAAAGATCCTTCGGCCGCGTCATAGAGATCGATCGCTCTGTAGAATTCATCGATATCGTTGCGCAAGCGTCCCCGTTCCGCGGCGGATTGAGCCGAAGTAAGATTCCGTCTCGCGCTCGCCAAAGCATTGGAAGCCGAAATTTCGGCGCGCCGGGCGGCCGTTATGAAACCGTTCGCGGATTCCTGCAAACCGTTCAGATCGTCGCGATGTTCGGCGACTTCCATAATCAGATTTTCCGCTCGCTGCGAGAATTCCAGGATTCGTTCGGGATCGTCGATCGGAGGATCCCGATTCAGCATCGAATCCAGAATATCCAAGAAATCTCCGATGGTCTTCTCGGCCGTTCCAAGAGACGCCAGAGACGGAAGAACAATATTTTCCAGAACTTCGGAGGGGTGTCGATCCGGAAGTTCTTCGGAATCCTCCGGAATATCGGCCCCTTCGATCCGCAATCGGGCGGAGTCGATATCCGCGGACATAAGTTCTCGCGTGGAGGCTTCCATGTTTTCATACAGAGGAGTGATTGTATTAACATAGAAAAGCAATCTCTTGTCGTTGTATTCATCCAGCGCCGAATCAAGGTCGGAACGCAAAGTCGAATCAACAGATTCCGCGGCCGAATATGCGGCGCCCGGAAGGGCGGAGAGCTCTCCCGAAGAAGAATCCCAATCGCTCTTCATCCGTTCGGCGCGGTTTACGGCATCCTGCAGAGGAAAGACATACTCATCGATATTATCAATTCCGATGGACGCGTAATCGAGATTCTCGATGTCGGGAATCGTTCCGCCGATTTCGGAAAGATCTCTCCAAACGGGAACCGCCGCCGCCGCGTATGCCGTATAGGCTTCAAACTCATCCAGTCTTTTTTTGAAAGTCTCATCACCCGCATCCCCGTATTGGAGGGCCAGCGATTTTTCCGAAGCCAGGAATCCGACGGCGGAATCGGCGGCCTCCAGGGCAATTCGGAAGGAAGAATCCGCCCCAGTCCAATCTCCCGCGAGATAAGCGGTTCGTCCCTCCCGTAAGGCATCCTCCGTACGGCTCTCCATATCTTCAAGAATATTCAAGAAAAGCGACTCCCAATGAAGTCTCTGGGCCAAAAGGATGCCTTCGGTTCCGATTTTTTCTCCCCTGCCGTAGAAATATTGTCCGATCCGTTCATAACGGAAATCCTCGGGGATTCCCTCCAGAACCTCGTAAAGCCGTTCTTTTACGGTGTTGAGCTCTTGCGACAATTCGGTGCCGACGGCGATATTCGCTTTAACCGATTCCATATTATCCATGAAGGGAGCGGTCGCCGAAGACCATGCGGCCGGAGAATCCGATAAGATCGTTTCCATCAGCAAAGATGAGGCCGCGGAGAGTTCTTCGGCTAAAGATTTCCATTCGTCGAGACTGCCGTCGATGCTTTCAAGAACGATATCTCCTTCGGGGGCGATATTTCCGTATGCATCCCAAATCATCTTCTGTCTTCCGGGGTCGTCGAGATAACGGGTAATCTCGGCCTTATCCCGGGCAAGAATCACATATTCATCGTAAAATTCAAGATATTCCTCACTAACGAATCCCTGCCGGTATAAATCAACGGCTCCGATGTAGTTCTCTACCCTCAGCTGGACATTGCCGCGCTCGTAGAAATCATCCCGGATACTGTCGTTAATGGCCTTGCTCACCACGATGGCGGCGAGAATGAGATTGTTGAGCGTATTCCGGTTCGGATCCTTATCCAGTTCTTTTATTTCCCGAATTTTCGCTTCGGCCGTCCGTTCATCTCCGTTGATGATGGCCTCGTTCAATTCCGCGAAAACTTCGTTAACCTGACTTTTTATCCCCCGGATTTCGAGAATCAGATCCTGAACCCGCTCCATTTGCTCCGGATCGTGCTGAGCCAAATCGACCAGAACGGCAATGGCATCGTCCAGATGTCCCTTGTCTATAAGATCGTTTGCCTTTTCAAGTTCCGCTTTGGGATCGAATCCCTCCCGCGCATCTGAACCTCCGGCATACAGCGGACAGACCGAGACCATGATCAAAAAGAGAATCGGCGGAAGGACCCCCGGCCCCCCCCTGTCAGAGAATCTGAATCTCACTGATATCCGCCTATCGGCTCCTCAACTGTATTTTCCGTGAAGTATTGGTGATCGTCAGCTAAAGACGAATCGCCTTTTTCACGATTATTTACATATATATCGGCAAATTCGTTACCTTCACAAAGAGTCGGCCGCGATCATGCCGATGTATTAGAATACTGGATTGATGTACCTTAGGGAGGTATATTAATAACGTATATGAAGCGTATGTTCATTGCGTTCACTTTTTTTGCCGCCTCGATCGCCCTCTGGGGCGATGGAAACGATGTTTATTCATCGGTTTCCGAGTTGTTCGGCATTGATAAAAACGCAGGACAGAATTCTTTTCTCACGCTCCTTATTCCCTCCGGGGGAAAGTATGAGGGTATGGCCTCGGCCCATACCGCGGTTGTTCTCGACGGCAGCTATCTCGAAGCCAATCCCGCCGGCGGGTCGTTTCTACCGAAAACAACCTTAAGCCTTGCCCATGTCGATTGGATCGCCGATTCGGGCCTTGAAACGATAACCTTCGCGTTTCGGCCTGAAAAAGCCGAAGATTTGGGCTTGGGATTCAGCGGCAAATTCCTCCACGTACCGTTCACCGGCTATAACGAGTGGGGTTCGCAATACAATAACGGGGGCTCGTCGGCCGTAGGCTGGTACACAGAGTTTATCGCCACGGCGGCAATCTCCTATAACTTTTTCCGTAATTTTTATTTCGGCGGGCTTTCGGTCGGTGCCGCCATGAAGGCGGGCTACCGGGGTGTCAGTTCCACTTTGGCAACCGGCCAGAACGCTCTTTCTCTGATGGGTGATTTCGGTCTGATGACTCAGTTCAATTTCTTAAAGCTTTATGCGGCTCGGGATATGAACTGGTCCGTGGGAGCCACGGTGAAAAACCTCGGTTCCGAATTCATCGACGATCCCGATCCTCTGCCCACGTATGCCTCGTTCGGAATTTCCTATAAACCCATGCGCCCGCTCACCATTGCGTTCGATGTCAACTACCCGTTCAACCTCAACGGCGAGGAAGCCGAAAAGATGAGCTATGCGGCGGGACTCAACGCGGAAATTGCGGAATTCGTCTCCGCTCATACCGGTTTTCTCATTAAAACGGGCAAGCCCCGCTTTACCATCGGAGCCGACTTCCGATTAAAAAACATGACCCTCGCCACCAATTACACCCTCGATTTAACGACGCGCATGGAAATATTCGACCGAATGAGCGTTCTTGTAAAACTGGATCTCGATACGGTCCGGCAGCTGATTATCAAAGACGATGTTCAATCGCTCTATCTCGAAGGTCTGGACGCCTATGCCATGGGTGATCTGACGGAAGCGGTGCGGTATTGGGAGAATTGTTTGTCTTTGGATCCGACTTTCAAGCCGGCAAGGGAAATGCTGGAAACCGTCGGGAAAACCATGAACCTCGAATCGGAACTTCGTGAAACGCTGATCGATTAGTCCGAACAACCGCTACCGCCGCCCTCTCTTCTCATCTCAATTAAAACGCCCGGCTGTATGCCGAACAGAGTTCTTAAACGGCTCAGCCTGGAGTGATTTCTTCCAATGCCTGCAGAATATTCGACTGGCCGTAAAGGGTTGCGTATTTTCGGGCCGACATGCCGAGCATATCCTTTTTCTCGACATCCGCACCGCCTCGAATCAGTTCGATGGCCGCTCCGTCACGTCCGTTTCCCACGGCCAGGATAACGGCGGTCTGTCCGTCCCGGCTTACGTGTTCCAAGTCGGCGCCGAGTTCAATAAACCGCCGGGTTAACAAATCGTGCCCCCCTGCGGCCGCATCCATTACGGGGGTGGTGCCCCGATCCTCGGCCACACCGTTCAAATCGGCTCCGGCGTCCAGCAGAATCTCCACCAGATCGATATGCCCCGACCTGATGGCATGACTCATAACGGGTACGCCCGCTCCGTCACGAAGAGACGGACTGAATCCCGCTTCAAGAAACAATCCCATAAGGAATCTGTCGCCCTCCTGCACGGATTCGACAAAAGAACGGGATGAATTTTCGATATTTCTTTCGGTAAGTTCCCGGCGGGCCATAATGGCTTTGGTTTCCTCGCACCAGGATTCCTCGACTTCCGAATAGTAATCATAAACGTCTTTTTCATCGCCCACGATAATAACGTACCGATTGGCGAATTCGGGAACCGCATCGGCATCCTCCGCCGAAACCCAGAACGTCAAACGATCGGTTCTCCCTCTTTGATGTCCGATCGCGTAATAGAGCCACTTGGATGAAAGGCTCTCACGATCCGCGATACACAATATATATGGTGAATAATCCAGACAGCGTTCCAAGGTATCCATGCTTTTTTCCAAATCGTTTCTCGGATACCATGCAAGCGATTCTATAAAAAGGCTGTCAAAGACATGTCTGAGTTTCGGGAGCATTTCGAGATTGTTTTCGCTGCAAACGACTGCCAGTTTCATGATACTCCTGTTCACCGTATACTATTTTTCCATAGTTTAATAGTTTTATCGGCCGAGGTAAAAATGCCGCAAGAGAAAAATATTCCCGAAGAAAAAAAGGATGAGGCTCTCAGACGTTATATCGGTCGTCTGGAAGAATGGCCCGAAGACGAACCGCCCTCCCCCGCACAGCTGCGGGCCATACGCCGAGAAATCCATTTAACGCCGGATGATCGGGATAAACTTGAGATTCTGGCGGAAAACCATATAAGGAGAGCTCAGACCGCACTTGCCGGAGGTGCGTATGACCAAGCCGCCGCCGAATTGGCGAGAGCCTCGCAGCTGCGTCCCATGGATCCGCGTCCGCGCGTGGAACTCGCCGGTGTGTATCTCCAGCGGTCCCTTGAACGCGGCTACGGCCGAAACGACAGACAGCGGGCGGTAAAACTGGCGAGAAAGGCCCTGGAACTCCATCCCGGCGATATTGAGGCCAAACAATTTCTTGCCCAGTACAGGCGGATGAACGCCGATTTCAATTCCGCGAAATACAGAAAATACGCCATACCCGCGCTTCTCATCCTCTCGGCTTTATCCCTCATGCTGTGGTGGCGAATGGATTGGATCATCGGCTTATTCAACGGCGGCGGGAATCCTGAATCCGCCGGGGCGACTGTGGAAATCCCATCCGGGATGATTCCTTGCGAACGGGAACTGCCCGTAGAGCTCGGCAGCTTGGGAGATGGAGGCCTGATTGTTGAAATTGAATCCGCCGCCGTGGGCCGCCGGGATGATTCATCATTTTTCGATATCGAAGGAACAATTGAAGCCCGGGATGCGGCGCTCGGTTCCATGACCCTCATGATTCGCGGCAGAAGCGAAGAGGGAACGGCGCTTTTTGCCGTACCCGTTCCCATTCGCAGCGGGGCATCGCCTGTTCTTATGCCCGGCGATTCGGAGCCTCTGAGTATTTTTCGATGGCTGGCCGTTTCCGAAACGGAGATTTCCCGTTTGGAGATTTCTCAGGCCGAAGCGGATTTGATGCTGAAGATTCCCGAAAGAAACATCAGGGAAGCCGAAATCGTTTGGGATGCTCCGCGCCCGGAACATATCTCTGTGAAAGCCGAAATCCGCGACCGAACAATCGTGGAGGCCTACGACCGGCAGGTTATGCTTATGGATTTCGCCGTGGAAAATACGGGTACGGCGGATATATCGGGACTGTCCGTCGGTCTCTCCTTGGGATCCCAATGGCCCGATTATCCGGTTACTCTCATAGCCGGAGAGAATCCCGCACTCTCCCGCGGGGAAAGACGCGTATGGTCCATGGCCTTGGGATTTCCTCTGGATGCGGACCACTTATCGGAAAGACCTCTGACGGTACGGATAACAGACGCGGGCCTTTAACCCGCCAATCCGCCCATAAGATCGGGAAGTCCCTTAACGGCTCCTTCTCAATCCCTCAGCCGCCGGATGCCTTTTTTCGATAAATCTCAATCATATGGGCAAACGCGGAGTTCTCTTTCTTCAGTTCCCGCGAACCGCGGGTGATTTTACAAAGACTCAAGCCCAATTCCTTCGATATGGCTCTTTGAGAAAGACCTTTATCGATTAACCTGACAAGAGTCCACCGGGATGAAATATCCGTTATCTCGTTTTCCGTTAAAAGGCTCTTAAGAAATTCTGAAATTACGTGCGGATCGTTCTCAATCGCCAGGACTTGAGAGAGTTCCGCAAGAGGGGTTGGATCAATATCGTCAAACATAGTTTTCACAACTATAGGTTCGTCTCGGAAGTATCGTCAAGGAGAAACAGTCTCTCTCCGAATGTTCCTCAAGTCCTCCGATGGGAAGGAATATCATTCCGCCGAATCTTTCAGGAACTCCGCTTCCATTCCATAATCATGAATTTTCCTATGGAGGGTCTTCCTGCCTATGCCTAAAATATCCGCCGTTCTGCTCTTATTTCCGCCTTGAGCGTTCAAGTTGGCCCGGATAATCATTTTCTCGGCTTCCGCGATGGGGATTCCGACGGGAATCAGGATTCCCGTGTCGTCTTCAGCGCCTTTTAATTGGGATGGAAGATCATCGGGGCCGATATAGGCGCTCCTGCTTAAAACAACGGCACTTTCAATAACATTCTTCAGTTCCCGAACATTTCCCGGCCATCGGTAGGAGCGTAAAAGCATTGCCGCCTTCGGTTCGAGTCCCTGCACGTCTTTACCGTTTTCCCGGGCGCTTTCCTTGATGAATCGCGCCGCAAGAAGAGGAATGTCGTCAGGCCGCTCTCTTAAGGGCGGGAGGTGCAGATTCACCACGTTGAGCCGATAATACAGATCCTCCCGAAAACGTCCCGCTTCAACTTCGGCTTTTAAATCTCGATTCGTAGCGGCGATAATCCTGACATCCACGGATATGGTCTTTTCGCCTCCCACTCGCTCGAAACTGCGCTCCTGAATCACTCTGAGAATCTTTACCTGGGTGGTCTGGTCAATTTCTCCAATTTCATCGAGGAAAATCGTTCCTCCGTCGGCAAGCTCAAAGCGGCCCTTTTTCTGTCCGATCGCTCCGGTAAACGAGCCCTTCTCATGCCCGAAAAGCTCGGATTCCAGTAAAGTTTCGGATAATGCCGCGCAGTGAACTTTAACCAGCGGCGCATCCTTTCTGGGCGAATGCTCATGAAGGGCATTCGCCACCAATTCCTTGCCGGTTCCGCTCTCGCCGGTTACCAGAACGCTGGCTTTCGTCGGCCCCACTTGTTCAATAAGTTCAAAAAGACGGGACATCGGCGCGCTTTTTCCCAGGAGTTCTCCGCCGCTTTTCCGGCGCTCCAGGCGATCAACCTCTTCCTGCAGTTCCTGATGCTTTCTGGCCAGTTCCCGCCGTCCGAGCGCCCTTTTCACCAAAAGACCGAGACGTTCAAGGTTTACCGGTTTGGTTAAGAAATCATAGGCACCGTCGCGCATTGCCTGAACGGCGTTGTCCACCGTTCCGTGTCCGGTCAGAATAATCACCGGAACCGTCGGATATGAGGAAGTCACCCTCTTTAAAAGCTCTTCTCCGGACATCCGCGGCATTTTCAAATCCGCGATAATCAGATCGATTTCCGTCTTGAGCATGATTTTCAGCGCATCCTGACCGTCCTCGGCCTGAAAGACTTCATATCCATCCATCTCAAGCGACTTGGCCAATCCCGACCTGATGTTCTTTTCATCGTCGACAACGAGCAGTTTGAAGGTCATGATTCGCCTCCGGAAAGCAGTTTCCGTTCACTCTGAAGTACCGGAAGAGTGATGCGGAACGTAGTGCCCTGACCGAGTCTTGAATCCATATGCAAATCGCCCCCGTGTTCCTTAACAACCTTATAGACCACCGTAAGACCGAGCCCCGAGCCGGTATCCCGCGTGGTGAAATACGGCTCGAAGATTTTTCCCTGAATTTCTTCGGGGATTCCCCCTCCCGTATCGCTGACTTCGAGAATCACTCCTTCTCTTTCCCGGCGCGTCTGAAGCTTCAGTTCTCCTCCGTTGGGCATGGCGGAGAGGGCATTCTTTACAAGATTTAAAAGGGCTCTTTTCATGGATCCTTCATCCAAGGAAACGGGAGGAAGCGTATCGTCCAGAATCGGAACCACGCGAACTCGGGCCTCTTCGGCTTCGTACTTGAGAAACTGTACAAGATCGACGACGAGCGCGTTCAAATCCGAAGGATGAGGTCTGGACTCCATGGGCCTAACGGCAAAAAGATAATCGGAAACGATGGTATTGAGCCTTTCGGTCTCTTCTTCCAGGATTCCCAGTGATTCTTTCAAATCATCCGGATCCGCGCATGCGCCCTTCAGCTGGCGCTTCATTAATTGAAGATGAATACTCATCGAAGCCAAAGGATTCTTGATTTCATGGGCAACACCGGCGGCCATCGTTGTGAGGGACGCCAGTGATTCGGCCCTCTTCAAACGAGCTTCTTCCTCACGCTTTGCCGTGACATCCTCGACATAAAGCATGCTCCCCATGATTTTTCCCCGATCCACGAGAGGAAGAATCCCGCAGGATAAAATATATTTTCGTCCGCGGCCGCGAACCGGAAAATCCGTCATGGCCGCGCCTCGATCCTCCTCGAGCGCTCTCCTGACGAACTCGGCAAGCTCTGAAGAAAGAATGGTTTCCCACGCGAAAAAATCCATCGGATCGGGGACGGCCAGAGGAAGAAGGCGCTTGGCGGGTGTGTTGATCATGAGAACCTTGTTGTCCGCTCCCATAACCATGACGCCTCCGGGGATGGAAGACAAAACCATCTCAAGCTGCTCATTATCGGCAACAAGTTCCTGAACCAGACTGTGAAGCCGGTCATGATCCAGCCTGTCCAGGCTTTTGAGGGCCCTCCGAACGAGTTTTCTCACCCGGCGCCTCCAAAAGACGAGAACAGGCCCCTGAGAATCATCGGGATGGGCAGATTCAGACTTTCCGCGCGCATCCTTGCATCTCTCAGCCAAGCGGCTTCGTTTTGGGCACGGCGATGATCCGGACTCGGGTTCGTTCTCAGTCCGAGCCTGAGTTCTTCTCCCAGGGCCTCAAGGAAGGCAATAAGATCGGGAATATCTTTAATGTCGGAAACGGCATCCGGGAACTCCTTTCGGCTACCTTGCGCGAGCTGAAGGAACTCGGCCGCCGTTTCCTTCATTCGCTCCGAAGGTCCGCTCCTCCAGGCTCGAAAGTATTCCTTAAGCCCGCTCCATCGGTTCGTTTCCTCACGAAACACGCGGCGAAGAACTTCGGCTTCCTCGGAGGCCTTCCGCTGAGGGAAGGAATAATCTCTGAGCCGCGAAACGATTGTCGGAAGCAGCATCGACTTTCTATCGCAAATGAGTATGGCCGTTGTATCGGCCGGCGGCTCTTCAAGGAATTTCAGCAGCGCGTTCCGGGAAGCCTCCGGCATCCTGTCGGCCGCGTCGATGATAACGGTTTTATGATCGCCGGCGGCCGAATGAACCGCCCAACTTGTGATATGGCGAATCTGAAGTACGGGAATTACCGACGGCAGAACTTTCTGCAGAGAAGCGCAGTCATCAACAAGTCCGTCCAGAAGCTTTTCCAGTTCGTCTCCTTCGGAAAGCGGCGATCCGGGAAGAATGTCGTCGACCGTTTCGGCCAAACGGTTCATTACGGGAACGATTTTGGAAAGTTTTTTCTCCTCTCCCGACCACAGAACCGGATCGAAGCGTCTGATAAGCTTCCCGGCCGATCGGGCCACGAGGAATCTCGGGGCATCGGAAACGTTTCTTCTGAGAACTTCCGCGGAAGCCGCGATTTCAGCCGTTAAGTCCCGACTGCCGACAAGCAGAGTTCTCGGATGAGAGAGAGCCCTGTGCAGGCGGCAATGTGAGCAGGTACAATTCCACGCGGCTTCTTTTTCACAGGAAAGAACGCGGGCAAGTTCGATGGCCGCCGTAAGTTTGCCCGACATGGCCGGACCGGAAAACAGAATGGACGGCGGCAGCGACTCGTTTAGGATATCATGCCGAAGCCGAGAGATAACCCGATCCTGATACAAAATATTATCAAACATCACAAGCCTCCCGAAAAGGCCGTAAGAAGATTCGGAAAGAGGTGGTTGAGCGCCGATATAATCAGACTGCCCCGGAACATTTTTGAGGCAGGAGGAGACGGAAGGCGCAAAAGCTGCACGGAGAATAAGAGAGCAAGCGCTCCTCCCGCACAAATCCCTATAAGAGCTCCCGCACTTCGGGATACAACACCTTTATCGGGATCCGTTAAATATCGTCCGAAGAGCACCGAACCGATAAAAAAAGCAAAAACAAGGAATACAGTCATCAGCGCAGGCAAAAAAGCCGCAATCCAGGAGGCCGCGGCATGCCCCTCCAGAATAAGCACCGCAACCGCGGGCGCATTGGGATAATTCTCGGAACCGACACCGGAGAAATCCAGGATCAGCCGCTCCAAAGGAACCGTTAACAGGGCCGCGGCAAGAAGCGATCCGAACAGAACCACGGCGGCGAATAAAGCCGGCCGCAAACTCCTTAAAATCCCATAAAGCAGTCCGAGAAAAACCAAAACAACCAGAAACCAGTCGGTCGGTGTCATATCGCGCATTCCTTGATAACTTCGGCGATTCGGTCGGCGGCCTCTTCGGCCGGATACGCCGCCGCCGCGGCTTTCATCGCCGACAATCCGTTCGGAGATAAAAATAATTCCTTTACGATACGGCCCAAGTCCTCGGGCCCGGAATCGGGCGGCAGAATCACCGCCATACCGGATTTCTCAGCAGATTCGGCATTGAGAACCTGATCCCCTCTGGTTCCGCTTCCCCGAAGGGGTATAAAAATCGCCGGAGTTCCCGTTGCCGCGAATTCCCAGAGGGAACCGGCGCCGCTCCGACCGACGGCCAAATCGGCGGCCGCCAGCAAGTGCGGCAGCTCCTCATGAAAAAACGGCCGGCTTAAATAGCCGTATTTCTCGGCAAGAGCCGGATTCCCGGGTCCGGTTTGATGAACAACGGCCGCGATTTCAAGCATCGCATCCAAAGATCCGTAAACCAGGTCATTCACTTCTCGGGCACCCTGGGATCCTCCGAGAACCAATATAAGCGGCCGCGGATCATCCGGTTCGAGACCGGCGATTTTTCTCCCTTTCTCGGGATCGGCCGTTTCGGAATTGAAAAAATCGTCCCTGACCGGATTTCCCGCGACGACGGCGTTTTTCGCGGCCTCCGGAGAAAGATAAGAGAGAGTCTCTTTATAACTGACCAGTATCCGCGCTCCCATTTTCATGTTCAGACGGGTCGCGAGACCGGGGTCCACATCCGATTCGTGCGTCATCGCGGGAATATGAAGACATCGCGCGGCGGCAACGGGCGGTACGGAGACAAATCCTCCCTTGGAAAAAACGGCATTGGGTTTTTCTTTTCGCAGAATCCGCAAGGCGCAGCAAAAACCGGCGGCGATCCGGAATATATCCGTGATGTTTCTTAGAGAAAAATACCTGCGAAGCTTTCCGGCCGGGATTCCGTAATACCGGATACCGGCATTTTCAACCAGTTTCCGTTCCATTCCCCGCTTGGAGCCGATCCAGATGACATCGAAGCCCGCCGATCGCATCCGTTCGGCGACGGGGAACGCGGGAAAAACATGTCCGGCGGTACCGCCTCCGGTAAAGGCGATGATTTTTTGTTTCTCACTCATGTTACCCGTTCAGAGTAGCCGATGACGGCCGGGAGAAAAAGCCCTAATGAAATTGCGGCCGCGATGTCGCGAATCCCGCGTTCCATCTTCGCGCGGCGCCTCGCCGCCTTCGGCCGCTGCCGTCATCATCCTGCCGACTTTTCGCTCCCAACCTCGCGCGCGGCCTTCGGTTCGAGTCCCGAATATTATGTAAAAATTATTGGGCGGACTGGGACTCGAACCCAGGACATCCGGCGTGTAAAACCGACGCTCTAACCAACTGAGCTACCCACCCGTATCAAAGGCATCATAATGAAGTCGCCTCAGGGTGGCAACGCCCTAAGACCGGAATGTGCAATCTTCCTTCATAAATCCTCTTTTTTATATATACAAATTATCGAAATGCTCTATATTGTTCTTATGAGAACAGGCGGAAAAAGACACAGACATCACCGGGTAATCATTTTGGCCGCGGCCATATGGATTTCGGCTCTCAGCTTTCCGCCGTCGGCGGAGGCCCAGGACGAGGGCGGTTTTACGGAGCTATCCGGTCCGAAAATCAGCGGCGGCGGAACCTCTCCGTCACTGTTCAAAGAGTCTTTAATTCGCACCGAAACTTCGGCCCGCCTCTCCGGATGGAATCCCGATTCCCGAACCGGCACCATTTCGGTGGATTACGTTTTCCCCAAGGGATATCACCAAATCGACAACAATGAGGTTTTTACCATCATTCCGGAATCGTTTCCGGGGCTTATCTTCGGATCGGTAATGAAAGGCAAGCCGATTTGGAAAGACGGTTCGGCCGAATACCACGATGAAACTACCCTTGTTATCGAGTTCCAAGCGGGAGATGAGATCCAAGAAGGCGAACTGACCGTTAAAGCTCTCAGTCAAATCTGCGATGAAAAAGGAACCTGTCTGTTCCCGGAATCACAAAGTCATTCGATTTTCTTCAATCCCGCCTCAAGCCCGGTAGAACCCGATGAAAAAACGGTATCGGTGCTGAATTGGGTTTCCGAAACGGGGATGCAAGGGATTTCGGCGGCGGAAAACATGCCGGGAGAACGGAATGCCCCCGGAACATCCGAAGCCGCACCCAATGGCGATCACATCGCGGACGGCGGCGGTGTTCGGAGCGCTTTGTGGATGTTCCTTCTGATGGCTTTTGCGGGCGGGATTCTTTTGAATATCATGCCCTGCGTTCTTCCTCTTTTATCGGTCAAGGCGCTGGGGCTCCTCAGACAGGCCGGTGAGGATAGAAAATCCATCTGGAAGCATTCCTGGCTCTATGTCGCCGGCATCATCGCTTCTTTCTGGATTCTGGCGGCCGTTATCGTCGCCCTGCAAGCTTCCGGCCGCCTGCTGGGCTGGGGATTCCAGTTTCAATCACCGACTTTTCTTCTCATGATGATCGCCGTCATCTGGATTTTCGCCTTAAGTTTGTTCGACGTTTTTATTATCGAGCCGCCCCGGAAAGGTTTGGAGGGAGCCTCCGCCGCCGGTTCCAGAGGCGGTTATCTTGGAAGCTTCCTGACCGGCATTTTCGCCGTGCTGGTGGCCACACCCTGCACGGCGCCCCTTCTCGGCCCGGCTCTGGGTTTCGCCTTCTCGCAGCCCCCGCTGGTCATCTTTGCCGTCTTCGGTGTTACGGGACTCGGTCTGGGGCTGCCCTTTCTGCTTCTCGGGATATGGCCCACAGTTCTAAAGCGCCTGCCGAAGCCGGGGAACTGGATGACGACGTTCAAGGAGATCATGGGATTCCTCCTTTTGGGGACGGCCGTCTATCTCTTTACAACCTTCCTGAAACTCAGCCCCGGATCAGGCGCAGGGGCTCTGTGGTGGCTTCTCTTCCTCGGACTGGCCTCCTGGCTTTTCGGTAAGGCGCGCCGCCCGACTTCAAAAAAAGCCTTTCGGATAACCGGACAGATTGCCGCTTTAATCATCGCCGTTCTTTCGGGAATTCTCCTTATAGAAATCCCGCAGGAGACGAGTCCCCGACCTTCTCCCCTGATCGGCGAATCCGATCGGGTAATGCCCTTCAATGAAGACGATGTTCTCCGGAGAATTGCGGGAAACGAACCGGTCTTTCTGGAATTCACGGCCTCCTGGTGCACAACCTGCAAAATCAACCGGCACGTTCTGAACGATCCCGATGTCCGTTCGATAATGGCGGAAAAGGGCCTTGCTTATATTAAGGGTGACTTAACCGCTTATAACGAAACTTTGATTCGATGGCTCGGTGAATTCGGGAGGGCCGGAGTTCCGCTCTATGTTCTCTATATCCCCGGAGAAGATCCCTTCATCTTTCCGGAACTTCTTGGCAAGGAAAGCTTCATCCGGAAACTGGAATCAATAAAGGGACCGTAGCGTTCCGTTACCGATTTTCGGCCGGTTATCCGCGGCGAACGGCGGCTGATCGGCGATCGGCTCATCACGATCGCCCCGAAACCGAAGGAGAAGACTCTCCCCCGGCTTGGCCGCGGAATAAAAATACCGCCGAGGATTTCCGTTTCAGTACTGATTCGTGGATAAAAGGACCAAAGTACAGGCCTCGATCCAGGGGATTCCCGCTTCATCCAAAGCGGCCCGGGCCGTTTCCGATTCGGTTCCGGGATTGAAGATAACCCTTTTGGGAGCCGCCTTGATAATGTCTGGAATCATCGGCTCCAGATACCGAGGTCCGACATAGACCGTCAAGGTATCCAGTCCTTCGGGACCGGCGGTATTCGCCGCTTCGGCGGCATCCGAGACGCACGCTATCCCCTCGATATCCTTATAGGCCGGATTAATGGGAATAACCGGGTACCCGGCATCACGAAGCCTCGTCAGGGCCATGTACGAATACCGGTCGGCTTTCGGACTTGCGCCGATAACGGCTGTTGCACCGGATGTTTTCTTTTTTTGATTACCGGATACTCCGTTAAGTACCGATTCTGCCTGAGGATGATTCTGATTCATGTAACTCTTCTCTCTTATGGATTTAACCGGCTGTTGAAAAACGACCTTATGGTGCGTATGCAGCGTTCGACGGTGCTCGAAATGCTCATGTAGCGCTACTACACTGCGCTTCCTGCGCTCCGGCGGCCTTGCCTTCGAACCAAATCTCTTTTTTTCAACAGCCTGTTATATCGGGAATGAAGCTGAGAACAATTTCCCGCCTTCCTCTCGGGCCGTCGAACTCACAAAGGAAAATATTCTGCCATTGTGAGAGTCCGAGCGCCCCATCTATTACGGGGATGGTCTCCGAAGGACCGACCAGGCCGGCTTTCATGTGACTGTCTCCGTTTCCATCTTGCTTATCGTGTTCCCATACCCCTCTCGGAGCGATTATAGCCATCATTTTCACAACATCCAACGGCACACTGTCGTCCCAATTTTCCTGAATCATAATCGCGGCCGTGGCGCCCCGAACATAAACGGAGCAAATTCCGTCCGTTATGCCGGTATCGGCTAATGCGGCGCGAACCGCGGGCGTAATGTCGTACAGCTCTTCTCTTTGCCGGGTAGCGACGGTAATGATGCGCCTCATAAATCCCCTCCCCTCTCTCCCGATCCGGTTTGCCGAAAAGAAGGATTATGCCGCGGCAAGAACATAGATTTGTCGTCATTCATTGAATCAATGTACAAAAAAAAATCCATATCGGTAAATTTTTATTGCATCCGATTGCGCGGTAAAGAATCGGACGTTCCGTAAGGAACTTGCCCGTTTGGCATCGGATGCCTATGATAGGGATGCTTATGTCTACACATGATATCGAATCGGCACTTCAGTCCGGGAAATACGACGAAACGTTCTCTCTGATTTACGGCTCCGAGAATCCGGTATTCCACCGTGAACGCTGGAGTAAGCTTATCAAAACCCATAAAGGGCGAACCGGAAATGACGACATCAGGCTCTTTTCCGCTCCGGGACGCACCGAACTCGCCGGGAACCATACGGACCACAACAGGGGTAAGGTTCTGGCGGCGGGAATCCAGCTGGATACCATCGCGGCGGTATCCCTTACGAAAAGCGATGATCCCGACTCCATGACCGCGGAAATCGTCTCCGAAGGATACCCTCCCGTTCGCGTGGATCTCTCACGGCTGGATAAAATCGATGCCGAAGAAGGCCGCACCGATTCGCTTGTGCGGGGCATAGCCGCCTCCATAATCGCGCGCGGAGGAAAAATCGGCGGTTTTCGGGCCGATACGACCAGCCGCGTTCTCAAAGGTTCGGGCTTAAGTTCATCGGCGGCGCTGGAAGTGCTTGTCGGATCGATCTACAACGAGCTTTTCAACGAAGGACGCTTCTCACCGGTGGAATTGGCCGTTATGGGCCAGGAAGCCGAGAATATCTATTTCGGGAAACCCTGCGGATTAATGGACCAAACGGCCTGTGCCGTCGGCGGCGCGGTCGCCATCGATTTCGCCGATCCCGCGAAGCCCGCCGTGGAACCCATTGCCGCCGATTTCGCCGCGGCGGGCTATACTCTGGCCGTCGTCGATTCCGGAGGAGACCATGCCGACCTTACTCCCGATTATGCCGCCATCCCCGCGGAAATGAAGTCCGTGGCGGCCGAGTTCCATGCCGGCGTGCTCAGGGAAATCAAAGAAGAGGACTTCTATGGGAGTCTTTCTAAAATCCGCGAGAAAACCGGCGACAGGGCCGTGCTTCGCGCGCTTCATTTTTTTGACGAGAACCGGCGCGTCGGATTGATGGTGGACGCTCTGAAAGCCGGCGATATCGAGACATATCTGGAAGGAGCACGGAAATCAGGAGATTCCTCATACCGTTTCCTTCAAAACGTCTTTTCCCCGCGCCATGTCGACAAACAGGCCGTTTCGCTGGCTTTGGCTCTCACCGAACGTTTTCTGAAAGGAACAGGTGCCTGCCGTGTCCACGGCGGCGGTTTCGCGGGAACCGTCCAGGTTTTTGTTCCATCGGAACGCTTCGCCGAATACGTCGGCTATATCGAACCGTTTTTCGGCGGAGGATCCGTTGTTCCGCTTTCCGTGCGTCCTTTGCCGGTCGGTGAAATAACAGGCCGCTGAACCCTCTTGACCAGTTGATGCGAAAACGGCCATTGATAGGAGCAACCGCACCATTTGCGAATAAAGAGTAACAGGAGAACCAACATGTCCGATTTATCCCCGCTGCAGAAAGTCCGATACGAATACGAGGCGAAGCTGCCCGAAGTCCTCAAAGGGGAAATAACCGATATCACCGTCGCCATGGGAGAAGCTACCGAATCCGTCGCGGATCAAATGCAGCTCCGCGATCTTTTTCCGCTGACATACGGTGCGCCTGTTGTCCGTTTCGCGAAAGGTTCGAATCCCATGATCGGTAAAGCACACAGAGTCGGTGTTATTCTTTCGGGCGGCCAAGCACCCGGCGGGCATAACGTTATCGCCGGCATCTTCGACGCTTTAAAAAAGGCCAATCCCGAAAGCGAACTGATCGGCTTCAAAGGCGGTCCTTCGGGGATTATCAATGACGATACGATGCTGATAACGCAAGAAATCATGGACGCATACCGCAATACCGGCGGTTTCGACATCATCGGCTCCGGCCGCACCAAGCTGGAGAACGAAGATCAGTTCGAAAAAAGCCTCGCCACCTGCCGGAAACACAATATCGACGGCATCGTCATCATCGGAGGCGACGACTCCAACACCAACGGAGCCGTGCTGGCCGAATGGTTCAAAAAGAAAAACGCCGGTATCACCGTGGTCGGCTGTCCGAAAACCATCGACGGCGATTTAAAGAACGAACACATCGAAACGTCCTTCGGATTCGATACCGCGACAAAAACGTTCTCGGAACTCATCGGCAACATTGAAAAGGATGCGAATTCCGCGAAAAAGTACTGGCATTTCATCAAGCTGATGGGCCGCAGCGCCAGCCACATCGCTCTGGAGTGCGCCCTGCAAACTCAACCGAATGTCTGCGTTATTTCCGAAGAAGTGAAAAAGAAGAACATGAGCCTGGATGATGTCGTCGACGGAATCGCCGATGTCATCGTTGCCCGGGCCGCCCGCGGAATGAATTTCGGCGTGGTGCTGATCCCCGAGGGTCTTATCGAATTTATTCCGGAAGTGGGCCGGCTTATATCCGAACTGAACGATTTACTGGCGAAAGAAGCGGACTATTTCAATACGCTTAAAACCGTTGAAGACCAGAGGGAGTGGGTGAATCACGAACTCTCACGGGATTCTTCCTATATTTTTTCATCCCTCCCCCGCGGCATTCAGATGCAGCTTTTGGATGATCGCGATCCTCATGGGAACGTACAGGTGAGCCGAATCGAAACCGAGAAGCTGCTTATTGAACTCACGGATGAAAAACTGAACCGTCTGAAGCTTAAGGGCGAATATAACGGGAAGTTCAGCGCTCTGGCTCATTTCTTCGGCTACGAAGGCCGCTGCGCGTTTCCGTCGAATTTCGATGCCGACTACTGTTACAGCCTGGGTTACTCGGCATTCCTCCTCTTGACGGCCGGACTTACCGGATATATCGCGAATCTCGCCGACCTCCACAAGAGCGCCGATCAATGGATTCCCGGCGGTGTTCCTCTGACAATGATGATGAACATGGAGCAGCGGCATGGTCAGCGGAAACCGGTTATCCGCAAAGCTCTGGTTGAAATCGACGGCGCCCCCTTCAAGACCTTTACGGTCAAGAGAGACGAATGGGCCGTGGAAACCTCTTATACCTTCCCCGGCGCCATTCAGTACTTCGGTCCGCCGGAAGTTTGTGATCAGCCGACAAAGACACTGAAGCTGGAAAAAGCCTAGTTTTTCGTCGCTGAAAATCGCTCGCATTGAGAATACAGAATTTCACCTCTCTCTCCTTTTAAGAGGGCGGGGTGATTTTTTTTGTGCTCCCGGTACCGCTTTTTTTCCGGCATGGGGCTATTCAGCCCGAAGGATTTCCGCCGCGCAGGAGGCGTTCATACACCGGTGAAGTTCCCGTATCGAGAATCGTCTTGATAATCCGTTCCGTTGCCGGTCCGACACCGCCCAAACTCCTGAGATGTTTCCAGGCGGCAGGTGATTCAAGAGGGATTTCCAATTGAGCCAGGGAGCCTCCCGCACGGTAATAGGCGGATGTCAGCCCCCGTTCCCTCATTAAATCTCCCATCTGAAAAAGAATGATCGCCGCCCTCTCGGCCGAACTTAAATTTTCCGGAAAAAGGCTTGCCGGTATACGCCGCGGCAGTCCGTAGCGCTTGGAGATTTCATGGATAAGCGGTGAGAAATAGTCGTAATAGGCCGATGAAGCACCGCCCCATCGATCATAAACGGGGCCGTAAACCGTTTCATAATCAGCGGAGACATTGGGAAAATGATCGGCGGCGGCCTTCATGAAATAATCCCATTGCCTTCCCCTCTTCAGCGTCATTGATCCTGATGCGGCAAAGTCCGCCCCGGCCTCACGGGCCTCCCGAAAAGCGGCATCAAGAAGCTTCGGCGAATCCGTTATCAGCGGAACAACGGGCAGCAGCATCACCCCCGCGCCGAATCCGGCGGCCTTGGCTTCGCGGATTACGCGCAGCCTCTCGCTCGGCAAAGAGGCTCCCGGCTCAAGGATACGGCCGAGTCCGTCATCCGCGGAGGAAAGGCTTACGGCTACGGTAACGCGGCATCTCTCGTTCAATTTCGCCAATAAGTCGAAATCGCGGAGAATCAAAGTGGATTTTGTTAAAATCAGTAAGGGATAAGGAAACACTTCGAAGAGTTCCAGAACGCGCCTTGTCAAGCGAAGCTTTTTTTCGGCCGGCTGCCATGAATCACAGACTCCGCCGCCGATAAAAAGATACCCTGGATTAAAAGGCTTGCGCCTCCTCCGGGGATCAAGCTCCCGGATCAGAATTTCCGGAGCGTTTTCCTTATAGACAATTTCATGCGCGAAATCACCTTCGACACGATAGCTTTCGCTTCGGCCGTCGCAATAGGCGCAATCGTGCGCACAGCCGCGATACAGATTCATTCCCGCTCTGGAAATGAACCAGGAATCGAGAGATTTTCGCTTGATGAGAACCGTCTTTGCCCGAATCGGCCGAGCGGCGGCGAAAGCCGCTTCTTCTTGCATGCTAGGCGGCTGAAGAACACAGATCTGAATCAATTATCATGAAAATCACCTCTCTCCACGATGACTTTCATGATGTCCGTCACGATACCCATATCCATCTCGACGGCCCACTCATTAACCAGTTCTTTCAAGAATTCCCAATCTTCGTCCGTAAGAGCGCTTGCCTCGGCCGCCCAAACGCCGGTCAGAATCTCCAATAGCTCTTCGGATCTGTATACGGATTCCTCGTCTATCGGACCGGGGAAAAAATATGCCGCGAGCTCCTCGGCCATGCTGCGGGGAACGGGAGCGCAGCGCGCCAGGGTTTCCCTCATGTCGGCACCGATGTCTTCATCGTTATCCCAGCCGTGTTTCTTCTTTGAGCGCTTCCACGCACGGACCAAATCACCTTCCATGGTTCCATGATATAATGCGCCGCACAGAGAGGGGAATAAAAAATGGACCAAACCGATGTCAGGCCGTCTTGGGACGAATATTTCATGCAGGTGGCAAACACGATTGCTCAAAGGGCGACTTGCGACCGAGGACGGAGCGGATGTGTTATCGTAAAAGACAGGCAAATCCTCGCTTCCGGATATGTGGGAGCTCCGCCGGGACTGCCTCACTGCGATGAGGTGGGCCATCTGTTCGAAACAACCATCCATTCGGACGGTGTGGAACGGCGCCATTGCGTCAGAACCGTGCATGCCGAGCAGAACGCCATTTGTCAGGCCGCCAAGAGGGGTGTGGCTCTTGACGGAGCCACGCTCTACTGCCGCATGACTCCCTGCCGAACCTGCGCCATGCTTATCATAAGCTGCGGTATCAAACGCGTGCTCTGTGAACGGAAGTACCATGCCGGAGAAGAATCGGAACAAATGTTTTCCCAAGCCGGTGTGAACATTGAATTTGTCCATGAAGAAGTTCAGGAATACTGAGAAACAAAAAGGACCGGGGCTAATCCATATTCGGATAAAATTCGGAGATTCTGTTTCGTCCCGTCCGTTTTGAAACGTACATGGCATGATCGGCCCGACGGATGCATTCGACGGGATCATCGGACCAGAACTCCGATCCTAATACTCCAATGCTCATGGAAACGGATTCGGATCCTTCCCAGTTTCCCAATAACGCCGGAAGCCTGCCGCGGAAATCATCCATGATATCCTGCGCGATTTTCAAGGATTTCTCTTTCGTTCCGTCGGCAAGAAGAACCAGAAATTCATCTCCTCCGAATCTGGCTGAAACATCCGTTTTTCGCATATGAGACTTCAGAACCGAACCGACTTCCTGAATTAAAGTATCCCCCACATGATGCCCAAGCTCGTCATTGACCGATTTAAAATGATCGATATCGATGAAAAATATAAAATCCTTCGAAATATTTCGGGATAAATACGCGATTCTCTCCTGAATCCTTCTGATAAAATACATTCGTGTAAAAAGTCCGGAGAGACTGTCGGACATAAGATCATGCTGCATTTCGTCGTTTTCTCTCCGAACCCGTATCAGCTCTTCGTGCCGCTCTTCAGCCACCCCGGCGTTATATATCGCAAGACACAGAGCCATAACGATGGAACCGAATGTCATTACCGTCGGAGCATTATGGAGAACAGCGGCAAAAATTCCGTTAAAAATCGTTTCCAGGAACCAATATGAGAAACCGATGATTAAAGGCATTATCTGATGCCGTTTCTTTTTGTTCGGAATGATGACAATGATGAACCGAACCAGAATAACACCGCAGAAGAGGAAGATTACCATTAAAAAAGGAATGAAATAGGGGCCCTTTAAAACCGTTGAGGTTTCTCCATCGGGAAGAAACTCAGGAATAAAAAGCCCTTCCCAGGGAAGAAAAATAATCCCTACAAGCACTACGGCGGCGATTCGAAAAAGCCAGTCGAAAAAACGGCTTTCCCAGCCGGCGATTTCCCTCGCCACAATATAACATGAAAATACGGTCGCGGCCCCTCCGGAATAACAAATCCTCGTCCAGAAAAGCACCCAGCCGACATCGGTTCCCGACGAATACATCGAATACCCTAAAAGGTAGAGAAAAAGAGTCGTTAAAAAACCGGAAAGAGCGAGAACCATCCGATCGCTGCTGATAACCAAATAGTAAAACAGATGGTAAACGGCGAATGCCAGGGTAATCGCCGCGCTTATGAAACTTATGGCCGTATTGAGATGAATCGAGTAATAAGGCAAAATCACCTCCGGATTCCTGTAATTATAGTTCTTCCGTGATGATTTTCCCGCCGGCTCTCCGTTTCGAATCGGAGGGGTTTCGGCCGTCGGATATAAGCACTTTCACGGATTATAAGATTGCCTTACCAAGCTAACGATTTCTGGAAAAAAATCCGTTATGCAACAATACTATAAGTCTAAGGCTGTCCGAAAACTATGGAAAAAAACGACGCAACATTCCAGTTCGCGCAAGAAGAGAAAGCGGTTGATCATCTCGAAAACATCGAACCTTGGACCTTCCTTATTGTCGACGATGAACCGGAAGTGCACCATGCAACCGAATTTTCATTTCGCGATGTAACCATCTTTAACAGACCCATTACTCTTCTCAATGCTTATTCGGCCTCCGAAGGGGCTGAGATTCTCAAAGAACACCCGAACGTTGAAATCGTTTTTCTCGACGTCATCATGGAAACCGATAACGCGGGTCTCGAGCTGGTAAAAACAATTCGGGAGCAATTGAAGCTCTGGAAACCGCGAATCATTCTCAGAACGGGGCAGCCGGGTCTTACACCCGTCATAGATACCATTACTCGTTATGATATCAATGATTATGTCACAAAAAGCGAACTGACCCGCTCCCGTCTCCTTACAATCGTAATTGCTTCACTGCGTGCATGGCTGCAATTGGATAAAATCGAAACGAACCGGCTGCGATTGGAAAAAATGATCCATTACAGCGGTGAATTAATCGGAAA
The DNA here is from genome assembly GCA_963666985.2 of Spirochaetia bacterium. Taxonomy (GTDB): domain Bacteria; phylum Spirochaetota; class Spirochaetia; order DSM-2461; family DSM-2461; genus UBA2779. The sequence goes on from CAXXIA010000001.1 coordinate 1,384,033, forward strand.
ATCGGTACTGGAAGACTTCGCGGAAGGGGTTATTTCACAAATCGCCGGATTCCTTTCGCTGAGGCCGGAAGGGATCTTCTGCGCGGAAGAAACCCATGACGAATCGAATGACCATGATATCGATCTAAGGCACTGCCGCATCGTGGCGGCGGCCGGTCAGTTCAAACCGCTCATTAATCGAACTCTTGTAGCCGTTCGCGATAAAAGCATCCTTAATGATTTATACAAAGCTTATCGTCTCGGACAGCCGCATATAACACCCAGAAGTCTGACGCTTTTTTTCAGGGAACCCTCCGCCGGGAAACGGTACGCCGTATGGATTCGGCTCTCCGGGACAATACATCCTCCCGATTCCGGGTTGCTGAATCTGTTTGGAAGCAACATTATCCTGGCGATACGAAATATTGAGCTTGTCGACAGATTAAAAAGGCAGGCATGGGAGGATTCTCTTCTGGGTCTGCCGAATCTGGCGGCCTTCCATCAGCATATTTCACAACTGAAGAATCAATCCGGCACTTGGATTGTGGCCGTACAGGACGTGGATCGGTTCTCCCAAATCAACGATACGTTCGGACACGAATACGGGAATATGCTCCTGCAGGCCATCGTGGAACATAACGGAGGCATTCTGAATCCGCGTGTTTTCATAAGCCGTATCAGCGCCGATGTTTTCGCGTTCATCGGACCGGAAGAAACACTGACGAACCGGATTCTGGATCAGCTCACGAAGGCTCATCTGGTCATTGAAAAGACGGAGCACTATGTAACGTTCTGTGTCGGATCGGTCCGGATTAATCCTCAAAACGACGAACGGGAAGCTTTGAAAAACGCTTCACTGGCACTCAAGCGCGCAAAATCCGAAGGGATTGGAACGCGGATAGAATATTCGGAAGCCATCGGGATGGAAATCAGAAACCGCATAAGACTTCTGACCGATCTGCAGGCGGCCTTCGATAAAAAACAGCTTTTTCTCGTTTTTCAGCCGCAATTCCGAATATCCGACAAAAAAGTCGTGGGCTTCGAAGCCCTGATTCGCTGGAGAATCGAAGACGGTTCTTTTATCAGTCCGGAGATTTTCATTCCCCTTGCCGAACAAAGCGGAATCATGTCCGATCTCGGTCTGTGGATTATTCACCAGGCTCTGAACGCCCACCGGAAAATCCGCGATTCGGGGCACCCCGGACTCAAAATGGCCATCAATGTCTCGCCGATGCAGCTTTCCGAACCGGCATGTCTGACGCAGCTGGATGAGGCACTGGAAGAAATGAAGATTTCTCCGGAAGAAATCGAGCTTGAGATAACCGAATCCGTCGCCATCATCGGAACCGAAAGAATCTTGAGCCTGTTTAACGCGATTCGATCCCGCCGCATCAGTCTTGCCGTCGATGATTTCGGAACCGGGTATTCTTCCCTGGGCTCCGTCGATCAATGGCCCATCGACCGTTTGAAGATCGATAAAACCTTCATCCAGAAAATCGGTGAAGGAAAAAATGATACGCGTATTATTGAAATGATTATTCCCATGGCAAAAAAGCTCTCCCTTATAACTCTTGCCGAAGGAGTGGAAACAGAAGAGCAGTTTCTGCGGTTAAAAGAACTCGGATGTGACGAAATTCAGGGCTTTCTTCTGGGAAAACCGATGGTTCTTCCGGATCTTCTCGAATGGATGAATAAGGACGTCGTCGAACAATGAAACGATATTCCGCATTCCTGATATCCGCATTCTCCGTTCTCCTTCTTTTTTCCGGATGCAAAGCGCGGCAGCCGGTTCGCATCGGCCTTCTGGCCTCATTCTCGGGTCCCATGGCCAATATCGGAATCGACGCGAGAACGGCGGCACTCCTTGCTCTGGATGATTTTCAGCGGGAGAATGAAAAATTCACCATTGAAATCATCGAATACGATGACCAAGGATCCGAAGTTTTCGCGCGATTAGGTGCGAAGAAATTAATCGGCGACGGTGTGGCGGCCATCATCGGTCCTTTCACTTCACAGACGACAATCGCCGCCATGACCGAAACGGAAAAAGCGAAAGTTCTTCTTCTCTCACCCACGGCCGCGGATTCCAGTCTTCTCGGGAAAAACGATTATCTGATCCGCATGAACAGCACGGCAAAGGAGTACGGTTCCATCTATGCGGATCAAGTGGAAGGAACTGAAAAGAATAAATCAATTACGATTCTCGCCGATTTTTCCAACAAGCACTACACTCAAGATTGGATCAGCGGATTTACGGACCGTATCCGGACCTTCCCCGGCGAACATCGGGTTGCCGTCATCGACTTTAATTCCCAGGCGGAAACATTCACTCCGGAAAACTTATCCGTACACGCCCTGAAATCAAAACCGGAGTCGATCATCGTTATTTCCGAAGCCTTTTCAACCGCCTTAATCCTTCAGCAGATACGGAAGCTCGATCAAAACGTGATTCTCTATTCCTCCGAGTGGGCCGTCGGTTCCCTGAACGAACTCATCGCCCAAAGCGGCTCCTCCTTAGAGGGAGTCATCATGTTCTCCACACAATTCATTCCCGACAGCCGCAATCCCAAATATTTGGGATTCGTGGAACGATATACCAAGCGATTCGGCTCAAAACCGAATCCCATGGTTGTTGTTACTTATGAAGCTTTTTCGATCGTTTTTCAAACACTGGCGGCGGGAATCGAGCCGGAGAATCTCGCCGGTGCCATCATTAACGGCGGACCCTATCAAGGAATCCAGCAAACGATTGAGTTCGACGAATTCGGTGATAGAATTACCCATCCGAAATTTCAGGTTATCGGAGGAAATCCAATATTCTAAACCGTCTTGCTCCTCAAAATTTCTTATCCCGGATTCTACTGATTATCATCATAACACTTCTGCTGAACGCGTTTATCACGGGATCGATTATTTTTGCCACCCGATTCGCCGTTATCAGCCAAGAGAGCCTGGAGTATGTGCTCGGTACGGCCAAGGTATATGAAGATCATGCCTATTCCTTTTTGATTTCAATCGCCGAGAAAATCGAACTCTATACGATAATGGCGGATCAAATCCCCGAAGAAAACGCTCTCTCGATTCTTAAAAAAATGACGTTCGAGAACCCCTTTCTTCAGGCCCTCTATATTCTGGATGAAGAAGGGCGTGTTCTTTCGGTTGAACAGAACTATGTTTCAAAATCCCGTCAGACGGAACTTTACGGAACGGATTTCTCCAGTCTGCCGATCATCAGAGAATCTCATGTTTCACCTCTGCCCGTTTGGAAAAACAATTTTACATCGCCCTTGGCAAGAGATTCATCTTTAGCCGTTGCTTCAACTTATAACAAAAGAACGATTCTTGCGGAAATATCTCAAAAGAAATTAATTGAGTGGATGATTGAAACAAAAGAGCAGCATGTGGGATGCAGAACGCTGATTCTTGACGATTCCGGCGCCCTTATACTCGACTCCGATAATCCTTATGCGTCGGTTTTGGTCAACAGCAGCACCATCCAGATATCGCGAACCGCCGCGGATGAGAATGCGATTTTTTCAAAACCCGTCACGATAGGAGGACAGCACTACTTTGTAGACGCCGTTCGCTCCGAAATGCTGGGCTGGACCTTTTTTTCCATGGAACCGGCCGATATGAGGAATCGCTCATTACGCACGATTCTCATCGATATCGGAGTTTTAACGGGAATATCCCTTTTCGTTGTTTTCGTACTCCTTCTTTTCTTCTTAAGACGAATTTCCTCGGAGATTCTATCGCTCATCGGGAATGCCCGTGCCGTAACGAACGGGAATCGAAGCGTTACCTGGACTAAAAACGGTATAGCCGAATTCGACGAGCTTGCCGGAGCTCTTCAAACAATGATGGAGATGGTCGTTATCCGGGAAAAAAGTCTCGAATCACTCAATGAAAAACTGGAAATCCGTGTTGAAGAGCGCACTTCCGCCTTACAGCAGAGAAACAATGAATTGGCTCAGACAATCGAAGAACTTCGGCAAACCAGAAATGAATTAACCCGGTCGGAAAACCTGGCTTCTTTGGGACGAATGGTTGCGGGCGTGGCGCATGAACTGAATACACCCCTTGGGAACGGCCTTCTGGTGCTCAATACAATTTCCGACAGTAACGAAGTTCTGGAAACCATGGTGAACGAAGGACTGACTAAACAATATCTGGAGAAACACATCGAAGATACTCACACCGGTCTTCAGATCGCCTTACGAAATATTGAGAGGGCTGCCGATTTGGTTTCAAGCTTCAAGAAAGTGGCCGTCGATCAAGCGGGCAATCAACGCCGCGTATTCCGGCTCGATGAAATGCTGGATAATCTTTTTATGACTCTTCAACCCACTTACAAACGTTCAAGGCATACCATCGATACCCGGTTTGAAGAAAACATTGAAATGGACAGCTTTCCGGGAGTTCTCGGGCAAATTATCGGGAACCTCGTTCAAAACGCTCTGCTTCATGCCTTTAAGGATAATGAATCCGGAACCATAACAATCAGCGCGGAAGCCGATGGAAAAGATGTCGTTATCATTGTCTGTGATTCGGGGCACGGGGTTCCGGGAAAAATCCGATCGAAAATTTTCGACCCGTTTTTTACAACGGACCACGAAGGCGGCGGCACGGGACTCGGTCTTCTTATTGCTCAAAACGGAGCTGAAAATGTTTTGGGCGGTTCGCTGATTTTACATAGCCCGAACGAGAAAGGCGGTGCGTCTTTCATTCTCAGGATTCCGATTATTGCTCCGCGGATTGATTTCTCCAACGATTAACAACATTCAAATGATCGGTGCGCGGGAATCTTTCTCCGGAAAAAACATTTCCGTTTAATCCGCTTAAAAAAGGCCCCCGAGGACACGCAACGCGTCTCCCCGGGGGAGGAGGAAAGATAAGGCGGGAAAACGGTAAAAAACCGCCTCCCTTATATAGAATACCTCTTATCTTCCCTTCCCGCAAGAATATTGCGATCGTATAATCGTATCCCAAATGAATCTTATCCTCTTTGAAGAAGAAGAATTGACTCAAGAACTCGGCTGCTCCGACGAAAGGACCGTTCATCTGGAACGGATTCTTAATCTGCATGAAGGAGATTCGTTCTCAGCCGGAATTATCGGCGGAAAGATTGGCGAGGCTCGATTAATCAGCCGGGGTGCCTCGGGATGGAAGTGGTCTTTTCTTCCGAAATTCGACAGCCCTTCGCTCCATCCTTTAACCCTTATTCTGGGCTGTCCCCGTCCTCCCGTGGCCCGCCGGCTGCTTAAAGATATGACGTCCCTGGGCTTGAAGGAAATCCGGGCCTGCTCAACGGATCTTAATGAGAAATCATACCTGACGGCGAAATTGTGGCGCGACGGTCTGTGGAGAGACGCTCTTATCGAAGGCGCCATGCAGGGTGCCGCCACGCATCTTCCGGCCATCGGAACATCAGACGGCCTTAAACGGGCATTGGAGAATCTTCCGGTCGGTCCGGAATGCCTCCGCATGGCTTTGGACAACGGTCCCGATTCGCGGAACCTTTCTCTTGAAAAGGGCGATTGGTCCGAGGCGATTCTGGCCGTGGGACCCGAGCGCGGCTGGAGCGATGGAGAACGGGAGATTCTGAAAACCGCAGGGTTTGCCCTAACGGCCCTAGGAAAGAGGATTATGCGTACGGAAACCGCCTGCGCCGTCGGAGCCGGTCTTCTCCTCGCATCATTAGGCGTTTTTCATAACGGATAATCCGGCGGCCGGGAAGAAATGCCCTCGCTTCCCTCTCGCTATTTGGCGAGCAATCGGGTTATTGTGTTTTCATGAATCACAATGTTGCGATTTTTTGGGACGTTGAAAACGTCAAGCCGTCCAGCTCCAAGAATCTCTTTATCCAAGGCCTCTGGGATTACGCCGAAAATCTCGGCCGCGTGGTGAGTGCCTATGCGTACGCGGATTGGAGCCAGCCGGGCTATAAAACACTGGGGCCGGCCCTGGCCTCCCTACATTTCAATATGATCCATGTTCCCTTCCGGGGACGTCGGCGCGATAAGAACAGCGCGGATATGCATCTGACCAACGACTGTCTCGATCTGCTCCGCTTCCAGGATCATATCGATATTTATGTTCTTCTTACCGGCGACAGCGATTTCAGACCGCTTGTTATGAATCTCCGGAAAGCCGGTAAAGTCACCCACATCGTCTGCGACATAAAAAATGCCAGCAACGATCTCCTCCGTCTTGCCGACAGTTTCACCGATTACAGGGATATGTTTCCATCCGAAGACGATGACTCGCAGGAAGATGAGAGCATCAGAAAAGACAACACGACTTCGTATTCAAAGGAATACTGGTTCGAACGTCTGGCGGAAACGGCCTCCATTCTACGCAAGGAAGAAAAGGGGACCGATCCGGGTAACGTGAAGATTACCATGAAGAAGCTCAATCAAGGTTTCGATGAGAAGGCCCTTGGGTATAAAAGGTGGGGCGATTTCATCGCCGGAGCTTCCAAAGCGGGCTATGTCGGTGTGGAATCGGATGAAAAGCAGTCCGAAATAATTCCGGGCCGACAATTCAGTCAGGAAAAAGGTTCGCTGCAGATCGCCCTGCGGACGCTTGTGGAAACACTGAAAGAAATGGATGGGAAATCTCCGGAACCGCAGTTTCACCGCTACGGCGTTGTCAGTTCGAAACTGAGGGATAAAAACATCAATACGAAGGCTCTGGGATTCAGTCAGTTTAAGAAATTCATTTCCTCTGCCGAGGCACGCGGCCTCGTGGAAACTCAAGTGGAGAAACTGACAAGCTTCGTAAAGCGTTTGTAACCGGGATGAAAACGGAGACGGTGAACCTGCCGATTCTTATTCAATAAGAACCGGCCGAAGCCTCGGCCGCGTAAACCAATGTCGGCGACAGTATGGGAATGCCTTCCTTGGCATCTTTTAAGGAACGGCCCCAGGGGCCCACGGGATCGGCAGGAACGAGTTCTTCCGAGTTCCAGGGTTCTTCCGAAACAAGATCGTCGACTAAAAGAGCGGCGCGGCGTCCCCGATGATGAATTTCCAGGAAATACGGCATAACGGTTCCGGGCGGACGCAGTCCCATGGGACCGATGATGGGGATAAGTCCGCCCCCAATATCATAAGCCTGTCCGGATGCGGCCACCCTCGCCGGATCCATTACGCCTCGCCGGCGCACCGAATACGCCGGGATGGCCCATGTTCCGCCGTCCGATACGAAAAGAAGATAGGGCCGCCGCATGTGTTTCTCCGGCAGACTCCATCTGACGGTCAGCCCGCGTCCCGGTCTGTTTTCAATCTCCAAGTCGCTTCCGAACTCACTGTCGGTAATTCTCCGAACCATTTCCAAACCCAATCCCCGGCCGCCGTCCAAATCCGATTCCTCGAGAGTGGAAAATCCCGGTGAACACAAAAGATTAAGCAGTTCTTCGCCATCACGCTCAAAGGCCGTACCCTCACGCACGGCTTTTTCCAAAACCGCCTCTTCATCGATGCCCCTGCCGTCATCCTCAAAAGAAAATCGATACGCCGATCCGGAACGTTCGACATCCAAGCGCAGGATTCCCGTTTCTTCTTTTCCCGCGGCGGTCCTCTCCTCGGGATTCTCAATACCATGCCGAAGTGAATTGCGAACAAGCTGTTTGAGAATTTCTCCCAGCGTTTCAAGGGTGGAGGCATCCAAACCCGCCGAAGCGACGCTCCACTCGAATTTCGCTTTGATACCGCGGCGTTCGGCCAAACGCTCCACGGCCTCGGCCACTTCCGTCATGAGAGGTTCCAGAGGCCTATAAGCCAGAGATTCCAATTGTTTTTGAAGTTCCAAAGATAAAGCGGCTTCCGGTGTTCCGGGCTTTCGCTCCAACCGCCACGCCAACTCTTCGGCAAGCTGCATCGTTTCGCCGTAACGCGACCGATCCACGATGAGGGAGGTATCCTCTTCATTCTTTCTTCCGACTGAAATCCCCAGCGGGACTTCGGAGGATTCAAGAGCATCCTCATATTCGAGTCTTATCAGCTCAAGAACATCAACCTGGTCGACATTGGTCGCTTTAAAAACCTCATGCTCGGGGAGTTCGGTCGTCAGCCAAAAAACCGGCCGGGAGAAATCCGCTTCCGGATTATCCATGGGAGGATCGGCCTTTACCAAAGTCATGACCGTTTCGATTCGCGACGAAATCAGATAGGCTCTCGAATACGGCAAAGGCTCGGACGGATCGATTCTGCACGTCAGTCTGTAAAAGACCTCGCCCCTGGTACGGGAGTCCTCCAGGACACGCCGATCCAAATCGGTGAACCTGACGGCTCTTCCGACACCCCCGCCGGCGGTGAATTGTTTCTTGGAACCCGTAACGGCCGAATCGATTAACTTTTTGAGCGTTTCGGCGGCGGCATTCCAATCAACAGCCTCTCCGTCGCTCTTTGACAAAACACCTTCAAGCGCATGAGCCTCAAGCTCGACATCACTCCATCCGAGAAAAGAGGCTCCCGATTTTAAGGAATGGAGCGATCGCGCGACATCGGCCCATCCGCCTTCATACCGGGATTGAAGATTTCCCGTTCTCATGGCGGAGAGGAGTTCCGCGGAGTCTTTGAGGAACGATTCTATGAATTCAGAGGCCATCGGCGTATCAGCGTCTCCTATCGTGCAGTGAAATAATCAGTTCAACCTCTCCTCGGCTCATCCCGAGGTTCGCGGCGATGGCATCCGATGTTTCACCTCTTCGGTGAAGCACCAGCGTCTTGTCTTTTACGGAAAGAGAATCGAAATCAATGGAATTGACGATATCCGACTCGGCTTTTTCGGCGTCCTCGTGAAGTTCATGTTCCGGCTCATCCAAAGTGAGGCTTATGGGGCGGCTTCTTGCCAAAGACGCGTACGTTTTCCCTGCCTTTTCAATGGCCTCCGTTTCGCTTCTTAAAACGGATGCGGTTTTCGAACTCTTCTCCAAAAGTTCCGATAGCTGCCCTATACGGCTCTCCAGCAGCGCGACATTTCGTTCCGTTGTCGCATTCATTTCGGTTATCAGTCCCGAAACTTCGGAACGGAAGCGTCCGAGAATCGCATCCGTTTTGAGTTCATCGCGCATTCTTGTGCGGAGTATTCGAAAATAAACGGTACATGCAATAAGAGATACCGCAAGTGAAATGCCTATATAAATGAAAACCATGAGCTCAACCGGTTAAATCCACATGACGTCCGATATCCGGATCGGTAACGACTTCCCTTCCGCTGGAATCTTCGGAAGAGGCATCGTCGCTTCGGCGTTCTCTCTTTCGAGATTCCTTCTCTCTCTCGGACTGATCATCCTTAACCGCTTGTGTTTCATCATCCTGCGGCGTTTGAGTAACACGATGGTCCTTTTCAATCTCCTTGGCAACTTGAGTTTTAGCGGCCTGGTCCTGCTGCAGAGACGCATGTTCTTTGGCAAGTGCCTGTTCCTTGCTGACTTCATCCATTTTTACGAAAAGCGTCTGAAGGTCGATCGGCTTAATACTCAAAAAGGCTACCTCCTGGTGAGGTCTTCTTCGATATCCTGGTATTTTACTGTTCGGATATATTCGTCTTCCAAGATAAATGTAACCGCGCTTTCATACGCGTCTTTAACGACATATTCAACATCGCGTATCCTTAAAATCGTTCCGACCAAAACTTTCTTTTGAGCGGAGATTTTACCGTGCATCAATAAGGAATCGAGATATTCCTGTTTCTTACCGATTTCTTCTTCAACCGCGGTAAGTTTTTTATGAAGCTCGTTGTGCTGAATCCTGAGTTCCTCGAAAAGCAGTTCCTTTTCCTTGGAAAGACGCTTCTTCTGCATCCGAACCTGCCGCTTCAAACCTTGAAGATTCTTATCGACCGTATCCCGTTCCTTTTCGATCGCGGAACGCTGTTCTTCCAGCTCTTCAATCTCTTCTTTGGCCTTCGGATCGAATCCGACTTCGATCAATGTCTCCGAACCGCCGGGCGAACCGATGGTAACGGCATTCACTTCTTCCGAAGCGCGAACATGGCCGCCGACGATTTTTGCCCTTTTTCCCTTGCAGAGCACCTTTTTAAGGGCCACGACATCCGAGTTGACGATACCCGCACTGACTATGATGAATTCACCTGCTTCGGCTTGAGCATTCTGGATGAATGAAGACCAGATGGATTTCCCGGCGGTGATATGCCCGAACTCATCCCCTTCTCCGCCGTTGATGCCTCGGGATACGACAATATCGCCGCCGGCGTTCAAATTGGCTTTGCCGACGTAACCGGCAACGTCGATTTTCCCTTGAGCCGTTACCGAATAGCCGTCCTCAACATTACCCTTAATCTCTACCGATCCGAGAGCGTTGACGTTTCCCGTCCGGCCGTCCACATTCCCGGGAATTACAAGAACGGTTTCCACGGTTATTTTGCCGTTCTTCAGCATGACATGACCGCTGGCGGTAGCGACAACGGTAGAACCGTTGTCCGTGATGGTGACATTCTTGCCAAGGCCGATTTCCATATCCGCGCCGTCTTTTGCGGGGATATAGCGTCCGTACACCGTTCGCCCGTCTTTTCCCGGTTCCGGCGAGACTTTCCTGGCCAGCGGCTGGCCTTTCACCACGTTCTGAAATTTGTTCAGTTCTTTGAAATCGACGCTTCCGTCTTCACGTTCCTGGATGTGGATTTTATCCGGATCGGTTTCAAAATTATAAATAATTTTCGCTTCGGCGCCGTTAATCGGTTCGCTTCCTTCGGCAACAAGAAACGGAGTATCGAATACAGGAAAGTCCTCATACTCCTGAAGCGCATCCTTTAAGATTCCGTAAACGATGCTGTTGTTGCTTAAAAATCCCCGAATGTCGTCGGCGCTCATATCCGCGCCGCCTTCTCCCGGTTCCATAACCTTGATATAGGCTTTCATGTTCTCATCGGTAACTTCCAGAGAACAGAGGGCGTCGTTTGCGGGATTGTACGTAAATTCGCCGACCTTAACCCACATTTCATCAGCCTGCTGAGCCAATATATCAATCATATCCCGGTCTATATCGGTAATGCCTCTATCATAGAGTCTGCCGGCGATATCTTCGGCGGTAATCGGAACACCCTGCCCTTTGGCCGGAAAGACTTTCGCCCAAGCTCCATCGGAAGCCAACCGAACCGAAAAACGACCGTTGACATCCGTATTTACGGGAACTTCTTCCTGCATATAGGATTTCAGATCGAGTTCTTCTTCCAGAGAACGTTCCTCGGAAACGCTCGGCCCCTTAACCGTTTCATACGCGATGATGCGCCAGGGAGATCCTTTAATTCCCAAAACTCCGGAGCGCCCTTTGTCGAGGATTTCATATTCAAGACTTCGAAGAGGAAGCGACAATTCAATCGATGCCTGATGCAGAGCGTCATCCAGGTTTTTCCCGCTGACCTGGACGGTTTTAACCTTCTTGGTCTTCTCATACTCGGCCTTCATCTTTTCGCGAAAACCGTCAAGACCGATCATCGTTAAAAAATCCCCTTCTTCATATTGGTGAGTTTTCCCCTCAGCCTGCTGATGGCTTTGGTATGAAGCTGAGAAATGCGCGATTCTGTTACATCGAGGACTTTCCCAATCTCTTTGAGCGTTAAATCCTCATAGTAATAGAGTACGAGAACCTTCTTTTCCTTTTCGGGCAATTCGCTGATGGCTTCGACAATCACACGGCGTATCTCCCCTTTTTCGGCGATGGCATCCGGCCGCAGGGAATTGGGCGATTCAATGCTTTCAACAATGGATATATTGTCGTTTTCTTCACCGGTATACCAGACATCATTAAGCGAAAGCATGGATGTGCCGCTGACTTTCAGCATCATCTGGTTGTATTGCTCCATGCTCATACCCATTTCGCCGGCCACCTCGTCGTCTTTTGCGGAACGGCCCAGCCTGGCTTCAAGATTTTGGACCGTTTCCTCAATCTCGCGCGTCTTCTGGCGGACCGATCTCGGAACCCAGTCGATGGATCTGAGCTCGTCAAAAATGGCTCCGCGGATTCTGGTAACCGCGTAAGTTTTAAATTTGACATGCTTTTCAGGATCGAATTTTTCTATGGCGTCGAACAGGCCGAAAACACCGAATCCGACCAAATCGTCAAAGTCGACGTTCTGAGGCATGCCAACGGAAACCTTCCCCGCAACATACTTAACAAGCGGTGCATACTGCTTAACAATCGTATCTCTTATGGATTGATCGCCTGTTTCACGATATTTCTTCCAAATCTCTTTTTCGGGGATTCCAGCAATTTCGATGTCGTCGTCCGCCATGAGCTAACCTTTCTTTTCTCTTTTAATTACAGTCTGAATGGCCTGTGCAATTTCCTGTGGGTCGGTTTCCATTCCCAGCACCTCGGAAACGCTTCGAGTCGATGGAATTGAATCATCTTCAACATCCGAAAAATCCGCTGAGAATCTGTCCAAATCTCCTACATCCCCCACATTATCCTCTTCCGACGACTCCGGTTCCACGTCCGAAGCCGTATCGTTCTTTTCTTCTTGTTCGGGAATACCGCTTTCCGCTCCATCCGTATCGGAGGTTTGAGAATCGATATTCTCCGTCTCCGCCGCGGGATATCCGGGATTCTCGGCAGGCATGACGATATCCACGTGCCTGCCTGTTCCTTCATCGTCGGATTCCGCCGCAAATGCCGTCCCGCTTTCAAAGATCTCCGGGAAGAACCGAATCATTAAGATATTCAGTCCTGCGGCAAGAACGGTGAATAAAGCACCTCCGACAAATGCTCTTACAAGCAGCATTCCAAAACGGATGCCCGAAAGACCGCCGCTTAATAGCGACACGGCCATCGCGAGAACACCGATTGCGGCAACGAATTTCCAGCGGATACCTTCAATCACGGATTCACTGTTCCCTTAAACCCAGGATAGGCGACCCAAAAAAAGCCGTCAACTATCCAGCCTCCCGAAGAGTTTCCTTATGAAACGGGACATGCCTCCCCCCTCTCTGTATTCTACCTTCTCCAGCCTGCCGACGATATGATGTATGCACTGCGTCGCACGAGACCGAGGATCGCTTATAATAAAAGGCTGCTGCTTCCTGACCGCGGCGGGAACCGCAGGATCATCATAAACGAATCCCAAATAATCCACCTTAACGTTTAAAAACTGCCCCGTGATGTTAATCACACGCTGAGCGACCTTTTTCGCCTCGGTAACGCTGGAGACACGGTTTACAATAAGCTTGAGTCCCATATCCAAGTCATCGATTTCCGTGGATATGATTTTAATGATTCCATATGCATCGGTAATCGCCGTCGGTTCCGGAGTCGTCACGATCACCGCATCGTCGGCCGCTTCGATAAAAGCCAGCACGTTGGAGCTCACTCCGGCGCTCGTATCGATGATGATGATGTCGGCATCGGCCAGGGCGGTCAGTTCGCTCACGAAGCTCTTCCGCTCTTCTTCCAAAAGATTCGCGATTCGGCTGAAGCCGGACGCACCGGCGACAATCTGTATGCCGTACGGCGTATCCAGGATAATATCCTGCATCTGCTTCTGCTTCCTGATAACGTGATAGAGATTGAACTTCGGAATTACACCCATAACCACGTTCACGTTCGCCAATCCCAAATCGGCATCAAGAACGAGAACCTTTTTTCCCAGTTTTGCGTAGGCGATGGCCATATTGATGGACATATTCGTCTTTCCGACTCCGCCTTTGCCGCTGGCAACCGCAATAATCCGAGTTTTCTTCTCCATCGAGGGACCGGATTGTTCGGTCCGAGACTTGACGATTTCCCTGAGTTTTTCCGCTTGATCGGCCACATCTATCTCCAATTCGCCGTCAAATCAGCGGCTTTGTAGGTATCTTTAAACGCGGATTCATCGTAATCCAGCCCGCGTACTCTCGCCAGCAGTCTCGCCGGGGAAGCCAATGAGATGTCGACCGGCACGCTCTGGCCGTCGGTAAGATAACTCACGGAGGCTCCCGATTTTGCCAGAACGCTGATAACGTTGCCGATTCTCGATGTCTCATCAAGTTTAGTAAGGACTACCGAGGTATATCCGAACGGTTCAAACTGATCCATGATTTCTTTCAAATCCGCGGTTTTCGTCGTCGCGCTTAAAGCAAGATGCACATCCGCCCCCTTTCCGCAGGCCGAAAGGAGATTCCTCATTTCATCAATTTTCACAACATCCCGAGGACTTTTTCCGATGGTGTCGATTAAAAGCAAGTCCGAATCGGAAGCGAGGGCCACTTGTTTGCGAAGCTCATCATAATCGTCAACGGCCAGAACAGGGATACCCATAATCTCACCATAGGTTTCAACTTGAGCTCGGGCGCCGATTCTGAAGCTGTCCACGGTAATAATCCTGACATCGGATTTCCCCGGACCGCCGGCCAGTCCGTAAACGGCGGCCAGTTTGGCTATCGTTGTTGTTTTTCCGACTCCCGTCGGGCCGACCAGAACAAAAACGCGCGGACCGCTTTTTTCCTGTTCCGCTGAGAAAGAAATGCTCTCGGCGATGCGTTCGACGATTGCCGTATGCACCATTTCTCGATCTTCAAGTTCGGCGGCCTTGAAATCCATCCGAAGCGATTCGATAATCTCTTCGATAAAATCGGGCTCGAAATCATTCTCTTCCAGAATCCGGACGGCTTCGGAGAGAACGGGAAAACGCTCGGGCGGCGGAGTTGAAGCGGCAACGGCCAAGTGGGACTTTAAATCCCTGAGTTCCCTTAAAACGTCGGTTATGCCTTCGGAATCATTCGCCGAATCGTCTTTCGAAGGAATTTCGGCCGGACTTCGAGCAATCCGATCCGATTTTCCCGCCGACGCGAGAATGGCGGCCCGCGCCTGTTCATCACGATTTTTCCGAATCGCCGCGGCCTCATCCCCCGTGGCGACATACCCCGAACATTCCACCTGTTCTTTGCCGAGCCATCCCCTGATGCCCGAAGCCGGAACGTTTTTTTCCACCAGGATTCTCACCTGCTCGCCGTATTTGCTGTGTATTCGGTTGATCACCTCGTCTCGGGTGTCGCCCCGTTCATGAAAGTAGCGCGGCATCAAGAATCTCCTATACGAATCTCGCCGAGGGATTCAATGGAAATCCCCTCGGCAATCTCCGGTACCGACAATATGACAAGGTCCGGTAAATCTCGGACCGTTGTTGAACGCACCAGGGCCCTGGCCGCTTCGCTGCAAAGTATAACGGGCCATCCGCCTGTGTCACGAGCCTCTTTTACGGTGTTCGCGACCGCATTAATCCAAGCCCTCTGGAACGCGGGCTCCATCGCCGCGATATCGCCGGAGGCCGTTTCCGTTCTGGAATCGATAATGGCTTTCTCCACCCTTGGATCGATGGTAAGCACCGGAAGCTTCCTCTCTTCATCGGCATACTGCAGACAAATCTGCCGCCCCAGAGCCTGGCGTGATTTTTCGATGAGAAAACCGGTATCTTTCGAAATCGATGCGTAGTCTCCCATCGTCTCCAAAATCGCCACAAGATTCCGAATACTCACCTGCTCGGAGAGAAGTCCCTGGAGAATCTTCTGAATCTGTCCCAAAGAAAATTCCTTGGTTATTTCTTCGACAACCGCGGAATAATCGGACTTCAACGTATCGAGCATAGCCCTGATTTCCTGACGGCCCAGGATTTCTCCCGCATGTCTTTTAAGAATTTCAGTCAGATGCGTGGCGATGATGGACGGACCGTCCACGACCGTATAGCCGGCCCTTTCGGCACTTTCACGGCCGCTTTCCGAAATCCATGTCGCCGGCAGTCCGAACGCCGGATCCGTTGCGGGTTCTCCGTCGAGCTTGGTCCTTTCCCCGCCGGGATTGATGGCCAGAAAATGATTCATGCGGATAATTCCGCGCCCCACTTCCGTTCCCCGGAGTTTAAAGGCGTATTCCGAAGGCTCTAAACGCATATTGTCCATAATACGGATTCGCGGAACAACAAGACCCAAATCGAGGGCCGCTTCCTTGCGGATTCTGGTAACCCGCTCAAGAAGTTCCGCTCCCTGATCTTTATCCACCAAAGGAATTAAACCGAATCCTAATTCCAAAGAAACCGGATCCAGAGGAACAACCGGTGAAATTTCCTGAGGCTCGGTACTCTCCGGTTTCTCCGTCTGAGCGGCTCCCTCTTCGGCCTTTTCCTTTCGGCTCAATCTCCAGGCAAGAAAACCGATCAGCCCGCCCAGCGGAAGCATGATGTACCAGGGAAATCCGGGGAGGATTCCCATAACGACCAGAAAGCCCGCCGCGACATAATAAATCCGCGACTGCCGTGAAAACTGTTCCTGGACATCGGTTCCGAAGCTTCCTTCACTGATGGAGCGGGTCACGATAAGACCCGTGGCGACCGAAACCAGAAGAACGGGAATCTGTGAAACCAAGCCGTCACCGATTGTCAACGAAACATAGGTGGTCAGGGCATCCTGAATCGGCTCGCCGTGAATGGTGGTTCCGACGATCAGTCCGCCGACAATATTCACCAGCGTAATAACGATACTGACCTTTACCGTTCCGCTGATGAATTTGGTGGCACCGTCCATGGAACCGTAAAAATTAACCGAATCATCAAGATGCTTTTTACGGCGCCTCATTTCCTCTTCCGTAATGGCGCCGGAACTGTATTCGGAATCGATGGCCATTTGCTTCGCCGGGAGTCCGTCCAATGCGAACCTGGCCGCCACTTCCGAAACCCGTGTGGATCCCTTTGTAATAACCATGAACTGCACGGCCACAAGAATGATGAAAATGATCAGTCCGATAACAAGGCCTTGCGTTCCTTCGGAACCGACGACGAAGGTAGAGAAGGCCCTGACAATCGCACCGTCGAACTTACTTCCGAGCTTGAGAATAAGACGCGTGGAAGAAACGTTGAGCGCCAGCCCGAACACCGTTGAAATAAGCAGAATCGTCGGAAACAGAGAAAACTCAAGCGGATCTTTGTTGTAGAGAACCAGCAAGATAATGAGGAGTGAAAGCGTCAAGTTGAGCGCCATCAGAAGGTCGAGAATCACGGTGGGCAAAGGAATGATCAGCATCATAACGATGAAAACCACGCCCACGGCGATAATGATATCGCCCCGCTGACGGCCGAAAACGCTTCGGAACGTATTTAACGTTGCGTCAGCCATAAGGTCCTCCGTTCAAGCAAGCCCGTCAAAGGCCCGCTTTTCTTTCCCGCCGGTGCGCTCATCAACATCACACGGCCCTCCCGTTCAGCCGATACACCTCGGCAAGAACCACGGAAACAACGTCCCAGTATTCCTCGGGTATTTCATCACCGAGTTCCACATTGTCATAAAGAGCCCGAGCCAAAGGACGATTTTCCACCATGGGAACGTCGGCCTCGCGCGCTATCTCCTTGATTCGAAGCGCCATATTATCCTGCCCCTTGGCGGTAACTTTCGGGGCATGCATTGTCCGGTTATCCCATTTAAGAGCGATGGCGAAATGCGTCGGGTTGGTTACGACGACATCGGCTTCGGGAACCTGACGCACCATGGATGAGGCGAGAACCTCCTGCATTCTTTGTCTCAGGCGGCTCTTAATCAGAGGATCTCCTTCGGTTTCCTTATATTCTTCCTTGATTTCATGCTTCGACATTTTCAAAGACTCTTTATGCTGCCGCCGCTGGAAAAAATAATCCGGAACGGCGAACACCAAAAGGAGCACCGCCGTTTCAAGCATGAGCCGAACGGCAATCCCGCCGACGAGAGTCATGGCCCGAAGCGGCGTGAGCTTCACGGCGCTTACGAGCCGCGGAATTTCTGATTTGATGTTCACATAGGCCAGAATCGCGATGATGGCCACTTTGGCGATGGATTTAAACAAGTTGAACATCGCTTCGGCGGAAAAAAAGGATTTCTGCGCCCATTTGGCGAAGTTCGGTGAAATTTTGGTAAAATCCGGCGTTATGGGCTTTGTGGAGAACAAAAACCCCACCTGCACGACATTTCCGAGAAAAGCGGCGATAAAACACACGCCCATTACCGGCATAGCAAGCCTGAGAAGATAATTCCCCACGGCGGCCAAAGCGGCCGAAGTATTCCTCGGCTGAGCTACGG
This sequence comes from Spirochaetia bacterium, assembly GCA_963666985.2. GTDB lineage: Bacteria > Spirochaetota > Spirochaetia > DSM-2461 > DSM-2461 > UBA2779. Next base: position 1,402,049 of record CAXXIA010000001.1, read on the forward strand.
CCAAAGTAATAAAATAGCGGATCATTTCGGCCGAAATCAGAACGATACGGCGCGAATAAATCAGCAGGGTAATCAGTCCGAAAAGCATTACCAGCGCGGAGGTTATATCGCTTGACTTGGCAACCTTGCCTTCTTCACGGGCCTTCCTGATTTTTCGTTCGGTCGGATCTTCGGTACGGCCTTCATCCTCCGGAGCGAACCACTGCAGATGGATTCCGAAACGTTCATCCTCCGCAAGAGCGGGAACGGAAACGGCGTATGTCCCATACGGAACTCCGTTATATGCGCTCACGGAAGAACCTCCTGAGTCGCCCGCAGATAGGACTCGATCATTCCGTATCCCATATCGATGAGCTGAGACATCTTCTCCGCGATAAAGGGTGTCGCGATTAAAAGAATAAGGAAACCGACGCCGATCTGTATCGGGAATCCGACCATCAGAAGGTTCATCTGCGGTGCCGCTTTGGCCAGAAGGCCCATGGTTACGGAGATAAGAACCAAAGTTCCCAAAATGGGAAAAGCGAGAATTAACGATTGTTCGAACAGTCCGCCGACGGCCCGTATGAACGTTTCCCTCAAAAAGTCCCCGGCGGCCAGGAAATCGGTTCCTTTGAGCACGCGGAACGATCCGGCCAATCCGGTTAAAAAAAGTTTCTGCATTCCTCCCACCGCGAGAAACACCGCCAAACCGATCAGATTCAGAAACTGACCGATTAATGGAATCTCGACTTGAGCCAAAGGATCGTATACCTGCGAAGCGCCGAATCCCATTTGGAACGAAAACAGCTGTCCGGCCGTCTGAAAAACGGCGAATATAATCTGAAGAAAAAGCCCCATCATGATTCCGAGGGCAATCTCGGCGATAAGAACCATGGCGTATCCCAATCCGGATTCGGGAAGCAGGCCGTAAGAATCGCCGACCAATGAGAAAAACATCATTGAGGAGAAAAAGGCCAAAGCACCTCTGGCCAAGGGAGGAATGGCGCTCGACGAAGTCAAAGGCGCCGTGCGCAAAAGCGCCGCGACCCTTGCGAAGACGACTAAGTACAGCCGTGCCCCGTCGATCAGAACACTCCAATCCGTCATTTAGCCAGATCCGGAATCCTCTCGAAGAGGATTGTCGTAAACGAAGTCAGCCGAGTAATCATCCATCCGAAAAGCGCCGCGAGGACGCCGAGAATGGCGAGAATCTTCGGTACGAAAGAAAGCGTCTGATCCTGAATACTCGTCGTGGCCTGAATAATTGAAATAATAAGACCGACGGCCATGGCGACAAGCAGAACCGGCGCCGATACGGTCAGAATGACGGTAACGGCCGATCTTACCAATTCGACGATATTGCCTAAATCCACCCGGCTCCTCCTTAGTTAAAACTCAGTACAATCTGCCTGACCAGCAGAGTCCAACCGTCCACCAAAACAAACAAAATCAATTTAAAGGGCATGGAAATCATAACCGGCGGAAGCATAATCATTCCCATGGACATCAGCACCGACGCCACAACCATATCGATGATGATGAAGGGGACATAAAGATAAATTCCGATCCGAAACGCCACCGTCAGTTCATGAAGCACAAACGCCGGAATCAGCACATAAGTGGGTACATCGGCGAACGTTCTCGGCTTTTCCAAACCCGACAAATTCATGAACATCGTGATATTCCCGATATCGCCGTCCATCTGCCGATACATGAAATATCTCACAGGAGCGATGGCCCTGTTATAGAGCTCGTCGGTTTGAATCTCTCCCTCGGAGAATGGAACGAACGCTTCCTCATACACCGAGGTAAACGTCGGAAACATAATAAACAGCGTAAGAAACAGCGCGATTCCCATCAAAACGGTGTTCGGAGGAACCTGCTGAAGCGAAAGCGCCCTTTTAACGAAATCAAGAACAATGGCGATACGCAGAAAGCTCGTTAAAAGAACGGCCAGCGACGGCGCGAGGCTGATAACCGTCAGAAGAAGAAGGAGCTGGATGGAGAGCGCCGTCTCTTTATTGCTCTCCGGTTCCCTAATGGTTAAATCGACAAAAGGAATCGGAAGACCTCCGGCGGTTCCGATACCCTGCCCGCCTTCCCCGAGAGCGGCCGTTTCTTCCTGCGCGAAAAGCCCGGAGGGAAGAACGGCGAGAAAAAGAACGGCCCCAATAATGATTCGCTTTTTCATAAGTCTTTCAGCCGCTCCCGCTGACGCTTCAAATAAGAGGCGGGATCTTCGGCGGATTCTTCGGAAACGGACGAACCATTTTCCTCAAATCCCGAAGGAGAAGGACCTATTCCGAATTTATCTTTAAAGAGTCGGGCGAAACCGCCCTGAACAGGGCCGGGAGCGCGAGAAATCGCAAGTCTGACCGCGTCCACGGATTCCTTGTCGTCAATCTCCGAAACAAGATTAACCGTATTTCCTCCGCTTCCCACGAGGAAAATACGGCTGCCCACCTCAACAAGATGCAGCGCCGCATCTCCTTTAAGCGGCCGTGTGGAAAGAAGCCTGATGGCGTCTTCCCTTTCGGCCTTAACGCCGGCGAACCTCTTGAGCATCCAGAAAAAACCGTAAATAAGAGCGATTACAAGGCCGAGAACCAGAATCATTTTGGCGAAATCGCCGAAACCGATGCCGGGGAGTTCCGTCCTGCCGTTATCGATTGGCTCGGCCTCGCCGCCGGAAGGCGAATTCGAGGGCGATTCCAGCAGAAGTTCGGTCTCCGGCGGCCGTTGAGAATTATTCTTTTCGGAATTTGCATCGCCCGCTTCCTGAGCACCTGCCGTCAGACAGACCGCGAGTAAAGCGAGCGTCAGCACTTGAGTCTTCAGTTTTCCCCTCCCAGTTCAACCGGCGTCCGCCCTTCCCCCGACGGGCGCCGACCACCTTTGGTTACATCATCGCTCGGTCATCCTATCTATCGTCGATACAATTTCCGTGACGCGTACGCCGAAGTTCTCGTCGATAACGACAACTTCGCCCCGTGCGATGAGATTATTATTCACCAAAATATCAACCGGTTCTCCGGCGAGTTTATCCAATTCGATAATGGTTCCCTCGCCCATTCCCAGAATATCTTTAATTTTCCATTTGGTACGGCCCAGTTCAACGGTAAGCTCCATGGAGACATCCATGAGAAGGCCGATATTCCGCTGTTCCCCGACGCTCATCGTAGGGTTCAGTTCGGGAAGCTGGACTCCTTGAACATTCGGTGCCGGCTGCATTCCAAAACCTCCCATCATCGGATTTCCCATTTGCTGAGCTCCCATGCTCTGCGGCATTTGCTGAAAGCCGCCCATGGGAACTCCGGGCTGCTGCATCCGCATTCCGCCGCCCATCGCCGCCGCCATTTGGTCCATACCCAAGCCCCCCGAGGCCGGAGCGCCCGCAGGTGCCGCGGCAACACCCAATTTCCCGGCGAGTTCGTTTATAATCGCCTTATCAAAAACTTCATAGAGCTTCAGACTTCCCTGTCCCTCGATCTGCAAATCGTAGGTAATAAGGATAAAGCTGTCTCCGGGAAGACCGATCATGGCCTTGGGAACGCTTTGTCCTTCGGGGGATTCGGTCAGGATGGTTTCCCCGACGCTGTCGCCTATCGTTGTTACGGCCGAACCGGTTATTTGGCTCATGGCTTCGCTGACGGCGCTGATTGCCGTACCGTCGAGCTCCAGATCGTCCTGTCCGATCATGGGAGCGGCGATCTTCAACGCGTCCTCTCCCCGGATAACGTAAAGGTGCGGACCGACGATTCCGCTTTTATAGTCGATTTTTATCTCCACCACCTCATCGGGCAAGTCGGAGAGAAAAGTTTCCCGCTCCATTTCGTCGAAGCGGGGCGCTCCGACCGTTACGCTCTTCACCATGATTCCGGAGAGGGTGGCGCTCTGCGCTCCGGTTACCTCACCGAGAAGGCCGAGAACGGCATTCTTCTGAGCATCGCCGAACCCTCCGCCGGCATGCGCGGCCGGAGAACTCTCGGCGGGTGCATCGCCCATCAAGAGAGCATCAATTTCATCTTGGGAGAGAGAGCCGTCACTCATTCTTCATCTCCTTCGGTAACGAGTTCTTCAAACTCGTCTTCCTCGATATCTTCAATCTTACGTGTAATCTGAACAGCGATTTTCTTCCCGACCACACCCGGCCGACAGTCGAATTTCGGCCTGTTCCCCAGTTTCAGAACCATGGGATCTCCCACGCGCGTACCGGAAAGTCTGATGACATTGCCCGGCTGCAAGGACATAACATCCCTCATCGCAAGGTTAATTTGGCCGATCTCGGCCACAAGCGGCACATCGATTGCCGAGAGCCGCTCGCGAAGGACATTCAGATTTTCCGTCGTGGCGCCCCTGCGGACCGACGAATACCAGTACTGAGCGGAAAGCTTCGAAATAATCGGTTCAATCGTCAGATAGGGAATACAGAAATTCATCATTCCCTCGACTTCGCCCACCTTGGTTTCCAAGGTAACCAAAACCACCATTTCGGTGGGAGGGACAATCTGAACGAATTGAGGATTGGTTTCAATCTGGCCGAGCCTTGGGCGGAGATCAATCACCTGGCTCCAGGCTTCGCGCATGTTGCCCAAGATTCGGACGATGATGGATTCCATAACGGCCCGTTCGATTTCGGAAAGCTCTCTGTTGATTTTGGAGCCTTCTCCGGGACCGCCGAAAAGACGATCGATAATCGTAAAGGTAATGGCGGGATCGATTTCAAGAATGGCCGAACCGGTCAGCGGGTCCATGTTGATAACCGCCAGGGCGGTCGGCGAAGGAATGGAGCGGAGGAATTCCTCGTATGTCAGCTGATCCACCGAAGCCACATGAACGTGAACCATGGACCGCAGCTGCGCGGCCAAACTCGTCGTGGTCAGACGCGCGAACGTTTCGTGCATGAAAGAAACGGTTCTGATCTGCTCTTTGGAGAATTTGTCCGGACGGCGGAAGTCCCAAATGCGGATATTTTTCCGTTCGGCGACCTGTCTGGTATCCTCGGTTTCCGCATCTCCGGAACTTATGGCCGTGAGTAGCTGATCAATTTCATCCTGTGAAAGGACTTCCGTCACTTCTTTCTACTCCGATCGGGTTAAAACCCGATAATCTGATACTGCAGGAACCAAACCTGCGCTATCTCGCCGCGCGCCAGCAGACTGTTGATTTTTCCGGCAAGCTCAACCTTCACGGCCGCTTCATCTTCCAATTGGGCACGCGTTCTCTGACTGAAATAGAAACGAACCATATCCATGATGGCGTCGTTCTTCTTGGTAAGCTCATCCGCCAAATCCCGATACTTCTCGCCGTCGTATCCGAGTTTGATTTTCGCCGAAACGGTGTAGCGTTCCGCATCGGCGGTCTGTGTTCTTAAGTCGTATCCTTCATCGGCCAAAAAAGTCCAAATGGCGTATTCGGGGACTTCGGTTTTGTACTCCTCGGAGAGTACGGGGAATTGTCGGGTTCGATTCCCTTTGTCCATGAAACGGTATGTAAGAAAGCTTACCGTAATGCTGACAAGAAGGGCGACGATTCCGATGGCCACGAACATAAGAACTTTGGCCATACGGTCCGAGAAGACTTTTCGTTTTTTCGGTTCCTCGATGGCATCTCCGCCGTCCGCTTCTATAGCGTTGCCGAGTTCGAGTTCCTCATCAGACATAGGACATCACCCTCCCCGGATGTCTACAAAATTTTACCACAAATAAATTAAGGACGCCAGCCCTCAGCGCCCGGACATCTGTTTCTTTTACAATATTCATTCATGGGCCTCTTTCAGTATGACAATATCCACCCTGCGGTTTTCCGCTCTGTCTTCCTCGGAAAACTCCGGATCTTTCAGCTTGACCGTATCGGCGAATCCGGCGACCTGAAATCGCGATTCGTCGGCTCCGTAATCCACCAGATAATGAAGAACGGCCGCCGAACGCGCGGAAGAGAGCTCCCAGTTCGTCGGCCAGGGACCGTCAGGATCGGTCGGGGACGAATCGGTATGCCCTTCCAGACGAATCGTTCTCTCGGCCAGCTCTTTCGATTCAAGAAAGCGCGCCAGTTTCTGCAAAGCATTCCGGGAACGTTCGAGATCCACCTCGGCGCTGGCCCTTTTGAACAAAATGTCGCCCGCCAAACTGATGACAAGACCCCGTTCATCCTCTTTGATTTTGACAAAACGGTTCTGGATTTCCGGCTGGAACTCGCTCACGGCCTTTTTCCGGGCCTCGTTGAGGCGGCTGCCGCGGGTTGTGGCGGGCATGGAGGAAACATCGTTTCCCAATTCGGCGAGGATTCCCTCGGAAAGGGTATTCCCTCCTCTTAAGGGACCGAGCCCCTGGAAGGCCTGCATAATCAGCTCGATCCGCTGACTGTCCACGGGATTCTCAGGATTCATCAAAAGAACGAAGAAGGTCAGAAGAAGAGTTACCATGTCGGCATATGTGGTTAGCCAGTCGTCGCCCCCTCCGCCGCCTTTTTCTTTTTTCTTCCTTTGATCTTCATCCGACACGGTCTATGCCTCCGAAGCACTCTGCGCGGGGCGTTCCGCCGGCGGCAGGAAGGTGAGAAGTTTGTCTTCCAGAATACGCGGATTGTCTCCACTCTGTATGGAAAGGATTCCTTGCACCATGATTTCCTTAATCTGCATTTCTTCCTTGTGCCGATCCTGCAGTTTGAACTGAATCGGTGAAAGGATGAGGTTCGCGAAAATCGATCCGTACAAAGTGGTTACCAGAGCAACGGCCATGTTGGGGCCGATGGAGGAGGTATCTTCCAAGTTCGCCATCATACCGATGAGTCCGAGCAGGGTACCGATCATTCCGAAGGCCGGGGCCAGTTTCGCCCATTGTTCGAAAATACCGATACCGTTCTCATGACGGCTTTCCACCTGATCCAGATTCGTGTAAAGGATGCGCTTGATGACATCCGGATCGGTTCCGTCGACAACCAGCCTCAGTCCGCCGCGAAGAAAATCGTCTTCAACTTCGTTCAGCGAATCATCCAGAGAAAGAAGGCCTTCCTTCCGTGCGTTGTCCGCGAACTGCACAAGCTGATTGATCAGATCCATCTTGTTCTGAAAAACGGGAACCCTGGTTGCGATATTCATGTATTTCATGAATCCCAGCGCGCGCGACATGGGATTGGCCGCCAAGACGGCGCAGAAAGAACCGATAACGACAACGATGAGCGAAGTCGGATCGATAAGGCCCATGACGTTGTTGCCGGCGATGATGAAGGCCCCGAAAATAAGGATGAGACCGCCGACAATCCCGCCTAATGTTGCAATATCCACTTTTCTACTCCTCCTGGGCGGACAAACCGATCTCCCGCCTATAGGCGATGATGAGTGCGCGTATCTCATCGGGAGACTCGGTAACCACAAATCGCTTGCCGGTGGTCAACAACAATGCCGTGCGTCCCTCACCGGCTTCTTCAGCGTATTCTATAAGGTGGGGGTTGAGCAGTACCTGTCTGTCCGATTTTCCCGGCAAGCTGACTTTAATCATCCCTTATTCCGCTCCCGCCCCGGCTCAATCGTGCCGGGGCATCATTATCGCTCTTACCGCTTGAGGGTCAGCAGTTCCTGAAGCATCTGATCCGATGTTTGGATGGTCTTGCTGTTGGACTGAAAGCCCCTCTGGGTAACAATCATGTCGGTGAACTGTTCGGCCAAATCGACGTTGCTCATCTCCAGGGTTCCGGAAATGATTTTGCCTTTTCCGGCGATTCCGGACGGTCCGAGAAGAGCTTCGCCGGAGTTGATGGTCTGAGAAAATGCCGTTTCGCCCACTTTTTCCAAACCGCCCGGATTGGTGAAGGAGGCCATGGCGACCTGTCCCAAATCGCGTTCGGTTCCGTTGGAATACACTCCGGTGATAATACCCTTTTGGTCGATTTTATAGGTTTCAAGGTATCCCATGGAATAACCGTCCTGACGGAAAGCCTTGGTGCTCGAAGTTTCGGCGAACTGCGTGGTGGAATTGGTGTAACTCCCCACCTCGCCGACATCGATCAGAAATTCTTGAGTCAGAACCGCGCCCGTGGCGTCGTTCTCCACGTCGAAGGTAACGGGGATTTGAATCCGGCCCGTTTCGACCAGGTTTCCCTGATTGTCGGTTACGCCCGATACGGAACCCAGATTATCGAAGGTCAGGGTAAAAGCGCCCTCGCCGTCGGCATTCCCGGTGGGAGCCTCTCCGAATCCCAAAGTTACGTTGGGGGGAACATCCGCATCCTCGGGCCTTTGGGGGTCAACCTGAACAGCCACGTCCCAAGAATTGTTGATGCCGGGTGTTCGGGTGAAATTCATGCGCAGGACATGCGTGTTTCCGAAAGAATCGTAAACCTTCTTATCCAGGCTCCAGGTTCCTTCGCTGATTGTCGCGGGGCCCGCTCCCTCGGGGATTTCCGGCGTTCTTTTATCCAGGTTACAAGCCAGTTCAACCAGGGCTGTGGCCCGTGCCGGATCTTTGGAGCCCACGGGAATAATCAAATCTTCCACATCGGCCGCCGTCTTAATGGCTCCGACCTGACCGTCGCCCAAATCTTCGGGCAGCCAGCCTTGCACCCTCATGCCGTTGGCGGGATTCACCAGGTACCCTTGAGCGTCGAGCCCGAAGGCGCCGGCTCTTGTATAGAGTTCCTTTTCTCCGGTACGCAGAACGAAGAATCCGTTGCCCTGAACGGATAAATCGGAAATAACACCGGTGGTCTGCAGAGACCCTTGAGTGTGGATTGTATCGATGGCCGCCACGGTCATGCCCAAACCGATCTGCTTGGGATTCACGCCGCCCACTTCTTCGGAGGGCCTTGCGGCGCCGCTCATGTTCTGCGAAATAAGATCCTGGAAATTCACCCGGCCTTTCTTAAAGCCGATCGTATTCACGTTGGAGATGTTGTTACCGATGACATCCATCCTGATCTGGTGGTTCTGCAGTCCGGATACTCCGGAATAAAGTGATCGCATCATAACTTATATCTCTCCTTTATCTGGTTACTTTCGAAATGTCTTCATAGTCGAAATACGCGCCGTCCACGAGAATCTGCGGATAGGCTCCGCCGGTAACGGCTTCGACAATGCCGCTGACCGTGGAATCGCCGCTGACAATCTCGACCTCCCGGCCGATCAGATTCATGGCCTGGGCGCCCTTCAGAGTCGCGGTCAGTTCGGTAAACTGACGGCTCATATTCGTCATCTGCTCCAAGGAGGAGAACTGGGCCATCTGGGCGATGAACTCCCGGTCTTCCATAGGCTTCGTGGGGTCCTGATGCTGGAGCTGCGTGATGAGGATTTTCATAAAATCATCTTTATCCAGATTCTGCTGAGGGGCCTTCGTTCCGTGAAGGCTCGTATTGAACGCTTCAACCTGCATCTCCAGGCTCGCTCTGTCGGCTCCGTTCATCGTCGATGCGATATCCATTCGTTCCTCCTATACAATCATATCGACGCGTCCGTCGCCGATGCTTACGCCTTCTTGCATTACGGATGTCGACATTCCTTCAAATTCGCGCGATGCATCGCCCGAATTCTTCATCCGGCGCCCTGAAGAATCCCGAAACTGAGCAAAATTCGAATTTCCGTCGTCCCAGGCCAGTTCCAGATCGGCCGCGCCGAATCCGCTTTCCACGAGTTTGGCCTGCAGTCCGTCAAGGGTACTTCGGAAGGCTTCCCGGGCCGCGGCCGATTCAACGTAGATTCGTCCGGTAAGACGGTTTTCCTCCATCCGAATCTGCACCCGCACCCGGCCGAGATTCTCAGGCCGGAGATTAATCCGAACCTCCCCGGCATCCGCGCGGTTCAGTACGAACTTCACTTGCCTGACGATTTCATTTCCGGCCTGAGAATCGAGTTTTCTGGCAAGTTCGGCCGTCGTATGGCCCGGATCGGAGCGGCCTCCGCTCTTGGATTCGATCGTGATGTCCGTTTCGGCAACCGCAAAGCGATTCCCTTCCGTCTGAGCGTTTGAGGAAGGCTCGGATCGAAGAGATTGACCCTCTTCTTTGGTACGGGCTCTCCCCATCCGGCCTTTTACGACTTCACCGGCGACGCGTCTGTCTTCGACGACGACACGGGAGGTTCGATTGACCAAAGGACGAACGGTTTGCTCCCTGTTCACGAGTTTCCCAACCGCGGGAGTTTGGCGGAGAGGAGAGTCTTTCGCCTTGTCGGATCGAAAGCCGCTGCCCGATTCGCCCGCGGCCGTTAATCCCGCCGCGACGGCGGTATCGGCCGCTTTGGAAGCCTTCTCGGCCGTTTCGGCCGCGGCACCGCTTAAAGCGTTCTTTTCCGGAATCCGTCGTCCCGTCTCCGATCGCCGGCCATCTTCGGCCGCTTTAATCGGCGATTGCGATGCGGTTCTCTCCGATCCGAGAAGCTCTTTGCTTTCCAATCGTTCATTTGATGTTTTTTCTTTGGAAATCCGCGGATCGCCGTCTCTCCCGGAACCGCTTTCCCGTGTTCTTCCCGCGCCGCGGATTCCGCGGCGCGACACGACCGTTTTTCGAAGAGAGGTTCCTTCGGAGGAATCGGACCGGCCGGATTCCCGAACGCGTCTTAAGACATTCGCGAAACCGCCTTCCGGCGAATCGTCTTTTCCCCGATTCACTCTTCCGGAGTTTTTCACCGTTCGCGCCGATTCGATACGCCTGCCGGCGTTCGATTCGGTATTCGCGATTACTGGAACTTTCGCCATTTCGCCTTCCCTTTGTTCAGGCTGTGGAAATTCAGGAGAGCCTTTGGAACGTCCCCCGATCTCCTTCGGCTCACCTATCCAGATTCGGTCCCGGCTTTTCCACCATAAGGGCCTGGATTTCCGCTGCCCGCTCACGATTGGGCATTTGGGAAAGCCAATAGGCAACCAACGAAGACTCTCCCGCTTCCTGGGAAAGGCGTTCACTGGTTCGGAGTAAATCGACGAGATCGTACACGTCGTACTCCTCCATGATGGCGACCGCATCAACCGGCGGCATATTCATCAAGTAACGGGCCGTCTGTTCAAGGTTCGCTACTTTATTGTCGTATTGACGGATGGCCTCGTTTAGAGAATTTTGTTTTTCGTCGAGAGAAGTTTCTCTTTCGGCGATTTCGCCTTCCTTTTGACGCACTTCGGCTTCCCTGACATTGAGGTCTTCCACACGGGTTTCTATGTTTCTCCGCTCAATCTCGATCGCCTGACGTTCCTTTGACAGTCTGTCGGCATCCAGCAGCATGGGAGAATAGGGAGCTTCCACCTCCGTTCTGGGGCGAACCCCGAAAAGCGAAGTGATGGGAGCCAAATGATCTTTAACGTCCAGTATTCCAAGGAAATCGAGCCAGACGAATCCGCCGACAAGCAGCGCGATAATGAGGATCAGGAGGAAGAAAATCTTGGCGATACCGCTCCCCCGATAATAACTTCTCATAGATCTCCTCCCGTCAGCCGCTTGCGCGCCATGGTTCCGACCGCCGTTTCATCCAGCATCCGGTTTTCTTCTTTTTTCATTTCGCATCGCCACTTTTCGAACATGCTCTCACGCAGTCTGTCCAAAGCGGCCCACTGCGAATGAGCCTCGGTATAAACACGCCTTTTGGCTTCAACAGCAGCCGCGGCATCACGCCGGGGCCGCTCCAGCGCCTTTCGGTCGGCTACGGATTTGGTCCAAAGAAGCTCCCTGGCTCTTAAGGATTCAAGCCCGGTTTCACGAACGGCGAAAGCCCGCTCTCCGGCCGCCGCCGCCGCTTGTATACGCCGGTCGATTTCCGCCAATTTCCCGACGGCCCGCGCCAGCTCCATTTCACATTCCTGTTCCCGCTCCCGCCGCAGAGTGAGCAGCGCATCAAGCGAAAACCGAAACTTCTTCATTCACCTCTTCCTCGCCGCCGTCCGAAAGGCCCGCGATTTCAACCGCCTTTGAGAAAATCGCCTCCGGATCTTCGCGTTCCGTTATTCCTTGAACCAGGAAAGCATTCACCATTTCTTTTTTCTCAATGGCCTCGTCTACATCGGCATCCGTGCCTTTTACGTACGCGCCGACATCGATAAGCTGTTCCTTTTCCCGGTATGCGGCCACCAGCTTTCTGATTTTTCCCGCCGCCTTGGAGGTTTTTTCATTCATCAGCTTCGGCGCGACTCGGCTGATCGACGCCAGAATGTCGATGGCCGGATAATGATTTTTATCCGCCAAGCTTCGATTCAGAACAATGTGACCGTCCAGATAGCCGCGTACGGCATCCGAAACCGGTTCGTCAAGATCGTCACCTTCCACCAGAACCGTATAGAGTCCGGTAATCGTCCCTTTGGACGAGACTCCCGGACGTTCCAAAAGCTTCGGCAGGAGGGAAAACACCGACGGTGTGTAGCTTCTGGTGGTCGGAGGCTCTCCTATGGCCAGCCCGATTTCCCGCTGACCGACGGCGAAACGGGTTACAGAATCAAAAAGAAGCATGACATCGTTTCCCTGGTCCCGAAAGTATTCGGCGACGGCCGTGGCCAAAAAGGCGCCCCTGACACGGGCCAGGGCGGGCGTATCGGAGGTGGAAACGATCAGCACCGAATGCTTCAGTCCTTCCTCGCCCAAATCGTTCTCAATAAATTCCCTCACCTCGCGGCCGCGCTCTCCGATCAGGGCGATAACGTTCACGTCCGCCGTGGTATTGCGCGCCACCATTCCCAGAAGAGTGGATTTTCCGACGCCCGAACCGGCGAAGATTCCCATTCTCTGGCCTCGCCCCAAAGGCGTAATGGCGTCTATGGCCCTGATTCCCGTATTGATGCGCTTGGAAATCGGATCGCGATCCATCGGAGATGGCGGTTCGGCATTAATGGGATAGTGCGCCTTCACGGTTATGGGCCCTTTGCCGTCCATGGGACGGCCGAGCGCGTCGAAGACACGGCCCAGCATCTGCGGCCCCACGGCCGCGGAAAGCGGCGCTCCCGAAGCCACGACCGAGTCGCCCGTTTCAAGACCCGTAAGATGATCGAAGCACATCAGCTGAACGATTTCGTCTTTAACGGCCACAACCTCCGCGATCAGCGGATTTCCTTTCCGGGGAATAACATGACAAAGCTCTCCGACGGCCGCTCTGGGGCCGAGGCTTTCCACGAGAATCCCCTGAACGCGCCGCACTCTGCCGACATATTTCACCGGATCGATGCGTTCGACGGCGCTTAAATATTTTTCGAGAACCATTCTCAGCCCTCCCCCGTTGTCCGGATGGGCACCAATTCGAGAATTTTTTCTTCGATTTCCCGAAGCTGACTGGAAATGCGGGCGTCGATCTGTCCGAAGTCCGTCTCGATAACCGCGCCGCCTTTATCCACCGAGGAATCCTCGAGAACCGTGATGGATTTCACGTTTTCGGCCATGCGCATGAAATCCTTCACGTGCTCGGTCGTCAGATCAAGATCCGCGAGATTCACGCGGATGGCCACGTCTCCGCGGCTTTTGAGCTTTCGGAGGGCCTGAACGATATTGTTGATCACCACGTTCTTCTGATTTTCACTGATGACCTTTACAACCTTGCGCGACACGAGAAGCACCAGATCGATCAGCTGGGTTTCGGCTTCGTCGATAATTTCCTGCCGTTTCTCGATGGAAGCGTCCAGAATCTTGTGAAGTCTTTCAATGAGCCGTTCGGCTTCGGCGCGTCCCTCTTTCCAGCCTTCCTCCCGGCCTTCTTCATACCCGGAATTGCGCGCCTCGGCGAAAACGGCATCCCGTTCCTCCGAGGCCCGGCGCTTGATGCTCTCGGCTTCTTCCTCGGCTTCGGATTTAATCCTTTCGGCTTCGTCCTCGGCGATGCGTTTGTCCCTGATGGCCGAATCGGTCTGCGCCTTTACCTCTTCGAAAGCCGTTTTCTCGGCGTTTTTCCTGATGGAATCCGCCTCCGCATGGGCTTCCTGGATAAGACGTTCTTTTTCAATTTCCCAGCCTTCCCTGAATGCTTCGGCTTCTCGGCGCAGATCGTCCGCCGTCGGCCCTTCATAAAGATCCAGAGGCTCGGGCTCTTGAGAAATGAATTCAGGCGCCGCCACTTTGACCTTCTGAGCCGTCAAATCGACAATCTCAATGGGTTGAAATACGTTCTTGGCCACGAGTGCCTCCTACACCAGGACGTCTTCTTCGCCGGAGCGGGCGATAACGATATCTCCCTGTTCTTCCAGCTTCCGGATAACCGATACGATCTTCTGCTGGGATTCTTCCACGTCTTTCCGGCGGGTGGGTCCCATGAAGTCCATATCTTCCTTGAGCAGAGCCGCGGCGCGTTTGGACATATTCCGGAAGATTTTGTCCTGAACTTCCGTATCTACGGCTTTGAGGGCCTTGGCAAGCTCGTTGGTATCCACTTCCCGCAGAACGCGCTGAATCGCCCGGTCGTCGAGCATAACAATGTCCTCGAAAACGAACATTCTTTTCTTGATTTCTTCGGCCAGTTCGGGATCTTCTTCTTCCAAAGATTCGATAATGGACTTTTCCGTCGTCCGATCCACGAGGTTCAGGATGTCCACGATACTCTCGACTCCGCCGGCGTCGGTATAGTCCTCGTTGGAAAGCGAAGAGAGTTTCTTATCCAGAACCCGTTCCACCTCCCGAAGGATTTCCGGGCTGGTCCGGTCCATGGTCGCGATTCTCTTGGCGACATCGGACTGCTTATCGGGATGAAGCTGAGCCAGAATATGGGAAGCTTTGGCCGGTTCGAGGTAGGCCAGAATAAGGGCGATGGTCTGCGGGTGCTCCTGCTGGATGAGGTTCAAAAGGTTCGCCGGATCGGTACGCCTGATAAAATCGAACGGACGGGTTTTCAGAGAACTGGTAAGGCGGTTGATGATGTCCACCGCCTTCTGGTTGCCCAAAGACTTTTCAAGGAGCTCCCGGGCGTAGTCGATACCGCCGGAAGTGATGAAGTCCTGAGCCATCATCAGTTCCTGGAACTCCTGGAGCACCATGTCCCGGTCGCCAGGCTCGATATTCTCCAGTCTGGCGATTTCCCAGGTCAGCGTTTCAATTTCGTCTTCCCGCAGATGCTTGAAGATTTCCGCGGAAATATCGGAGCCCAGAGTCACCAGAAAGATTGCGGCCTTCTGTTTCCCGCTGAGCTCTTCTTTATGCGTTGTCTTGGATGAGCCCTTGGACCCGTTTGTCTGAGACCTTTCTTCCGAAGCGGCTCCTGCCTTGGCCATACCCTACTCCTCCGCGAGCCAGGTCCGGATAAGCTGGGCCACGTCTTCGGGATGCTCCCGCGCCATGTTCTTGGCGTTCTCCTGCATCTCGATTCGAGCCCGCTCCTGGACCGACATCTCGACATCGATTCCTTCTTCTTCGGCGCTGCGCAGAGCCTGTTCGCGCATGGCCTGATGCTGCCGCGCCAATTCTTCTTCACGTTCTCTGCGCCGCTTTTCAAGCTGGCGGCTGATGAGTCTGACCACGATGAAGAGGAAAATAACCGCCGTTACTCCGATAATACTCCAGAGAATGGCTCTTTGTATCTGCCGTTTGCGCATCCAGGCGGCATCTTCCAGACGGAACTGTTCGGTTCGGTCGAAGGGAATGTTCTCCACGGTCACGATGTCGCCTCTGGCCTTCGAAAAACCGACGGAGCCTTCCACAACCGTCTGAGCCTGAGCGAGGATTTCCTTCGATACGGGTGTATATTCCCTTTCGCGTCCTCCGTCTGGAGTCAAAATCGGTTCGCCGTTCTCGTCGAACTTGAGAGCCCACGTCCCGTCGATAACCATTCCCAAACTGATTCGCTGGATGGCGTACGGGCTTTTTTCCTCGGTTATGCGGCGTTCGTTAATCTCAAAGTTTTCTATTTTCTTATCGGACTCATAATGTCCGACAAGATTCGTCAGATCCTGATAGGCGGGGGGGGTTTGCCCTTCCTGTCCCGGAGGCCCTTCGGGATTAAAGCCGGTTCCTTCGAAATTTTCTCTCGAATCCTCTCGGCTTCGCACGATGGAGGGAACGACTTCCAATTCACTGTAGGGGGTGTTCGGATCGTCTTCCTTCATCGTAATGGGGAAATGCTCCTGGGTTTCAATGGCCTTTTTCACGAACTCAAGATCGATATCGAAATTAACGATATCTACCCGTGAATCGGTAAAGACATTCCTCAGCGACTGAAGGATGGTTGCGGTGTACTGGGCTTCAAGGGCCCTTTTCTGCCGGAGCATGCGGTTGGTCAAATCAAGCCGATCAACGTCTTCCAGCCCTTCGAAATCGTTCAGAACGGTTCCGCGGAAATCCATAATGGTAATGTTTTCCGCCAAAAGACCTTCCACGGCGAACTGAATAAGCTTCACGATGCCTTCGACTTTATTGCGGTTCTCACCGATGTCGCTGCCGGGCTTGGGCTGAATGATAACCGACGCGGTGACCGGTTTCTGATCTTCGCTGAAAAGCTTGGTTTCAGGGATAACCAGGGTGACTTTGGCCGAATCAACATCGGAGAGTGCCGCGATGTGCTGTTCCAAATTCGTTGTTAAAGCTCTCTGCAGATTCACATCCCGATCGAAATCGGTCAGGGTCCACCGGTCCATGTTCGTGAAGAAATTCCACGGATCCAGCTGCCCCGGAAGGAGGTCTTCCCGGACAAGCAAGGAACGGGCCGCACGGGCCGTCTGGTCGTCTTCGGCATAGAAGCGTCCGTCAGCCCCCCGGCTGTGACGGATATCATTCGCATCCAGCGCGGTTGAAATACGGCCGGCCAGCTGTTCATCGGTAATGGCTGTATTGAAAATCGGCACCTGCGTCGGTTTCGACGACACGGTGGCCAAAAGAACGAAAGCACCGACAATAATCGCCAGCGTTCCGATGAGAACAGCCTTTTTCACGATGGACCACTGCCCCCAGAGTTCGCGAATTCGGCCGAAGAACTTCGTAAGCCATTCAGGCATTTTTACCCCTCCCAGTTTTTAACGGCCGGCTTCCCCAAACCGGCCGCCGCTGTTTCCTACCTCATCGCCGTGATATCTTGGTAAGCCTTCACGGCGCGATCAACAATCGCTTTCGTCAGGTTCAGACTCATTTCGGCCTGCGCCATGGCGATGGTGACGTCATGCGGTTCCACTTCGTCCGGATGCGTTATCATCCTTTCGAAAAGTTCCGAAGCATTTATCTGCCGGTCGGAAACCCGGCCTATGGCCTGAGCCATCAAATTGCCGAATCCGTTCTGGTTTTTTTCCTCGGCGCCGCCCGCCTTCCCGTCGGAATCAAGATGTCCGGGGTTGGTCAGATTCATCCGTACGACGTGTCCGAGGGCGTTATTCGGATCAATGATTCCCATTACGACCTCCCAATTTCCAGAGCTTTGCGGAACATGCTCTTGGAACCGTCCATGATGGCCACATTGGCTTCATAGGCCCTTGATGCGGAAATCATATCCACCATTTCACTCACCACGCTGACGTTCGGCAGCTCGACATATCCGGCTTTCGGGCCGGTTTTGATGGCATCAGGATGCGTCGGGTCCCATTTGAGAACCAATTCGGAATCCATGTCTTTCTCGATGGAGGCCACGCGAACGCCGGAACCGATTTTATTCTTCAGCGATTCGGGCAGAAACGGACTGCGCCAGTAAGGCTGATCCACCCTGGGGCGGAAAACGACGCGGCTGCGCCGAAAGGGGCCGCCCTCGGCGGTTCGCGTGGTGTTGGCGTTGGCGATGTTGTCGGAAATAACATCCAGGCGCAGCCGCTCGGCGGTTAATCCCGAAGCGGCCGTGTTGATGGTTGTAAAAAGTCCCATTGCCTATGCCTCCTTAAATCCCATACCAGGCGCAATTCAATTGCGATTTCACGAATTGCCGTTGACGACGGCAGCCGTGAATAACGGCGTAAGTTTCAACAGGCAATTCATCGGAAAATCGCTTGGATTGCGCCGCATTACTTGCCGGATGCTTTGAAGCGATCGATTTATATCTTACGTTCATCCGTCGCCTCCTATCGCAGGACGATGCTGATCTGCCGGAACTCATGGCTCACGGCGCTCGACATCAATTCGTACATCATCTGATTTTCCGTGGCGTTCATCAGTTCCCGCTCCACGTCCACGTTGTTTCCGTTGTTCTTGGATGTCGTCAGATAATCAAGAACAACCTTGGGCCCCACGGTTCTGTAATCCACGGTCCGCCGAAACGGAATATGATTTTCATGCGTAACGACTCCGATGGAATCGTCAAGTTTCTCCGTGGCCAGGGCCCTTCCCAGCTGGGCTTCGAAGTTTACTTCCGAACGTTTAAAGTTCGGCGTTTCGGCGTTGGCGATATTGTTCGCTATTACCTGCCGCCGCAGAGTCGATACCGCCATATCCCTTTGAAGAAGATCGACGGTTTTGCCGAATGTGGTATTTTCCAGCATGTTCACCCTCCCGAGGGACCGCCGATCTCTCCCATCGGCGGAAATTCCTCCCCTCTTCTCCATCATCGGCACACTCGCCGCTCCTGCTGAGGAGTCAATTCTCACAAGATGTACCTCGACAAATCCCGATTCTCGACAATTTTATCCAGTTTCTCATTCACGTAATCCGATGTTACCGTAATGGTCTGTCCTTCCAAGTCCGACGCGTTGAAGGATACGTCTTCCAGAAGCAGTTCCAAAATCGTATGCAGCCGGCGCGCTCCGATATTTTCCGTCCGGGTATTCACCTCCGCGGCGATATCGGAGAGCCTGCTGACGGCATCGTCTTCAAAGACGAGTGTAATTCCCTCCGTGGCCAGCAGCTCGACATATTGACGCGTTAAGGCGTTCCGGGGCGATGTCAGGATTTCCCGAAAATCCTTCGCGGTTAAGGATTCCAGCTCCACACGGAGAGGGAAACGTCCCTGAAGTTCGGGGATTAAGTCCGACGGCTTCGAAAGGTTAAAGGCTCCGGCGGCGATAAAAAGGATATGTTCGGTATCCACCATTCCGTATTTCGTATTCACGGTGGAACCTTCCACGATGGGAAGAATATCGCGCTGAACTCCTTCGCGGGAAACATCGGGGCCTCCGCCCCGCCCTTCCCTGACGGCGATTTTGTCGATTTCGTCAATAAAAATAATGCCTGTTTCCTGAACACGTTCGCGGGCCGTTTCGATGGCGCTCTCGGTATCGATCAGCTTTTCCTGCTGCTCGGCTTCCAAAAGTTCCCGGGCCCGCGAAACTTTCACCTTGCGCGGTTTCCGGGGCCCCTGAAAGATTGAACCCAGATTTCCGAAATCGAATCCCATCTGTTCAACGCCCGCGCCGGAGATAACCTCAATATGGGGTTTCCGTCCGCCGCCGGTGGAAATTTCCACCATGCGCTCATCCAATTCTCCGGCCTGAAGTTTTTTTCGAAGAACATCGCGGGCATGACGCCCCCGGTCGGGTTCCACCGGCGTCGTCGTACTGACGCCCTCAGGCGGCGGTACCGATGAACCCGGGACGAGAATATCGAGAAGCGCTTCTTCGGCCGCTTCCTTGGCGGCTTTTTCCACGCCGGCTTTCATTTCATCTTTCACCATGGAAACCGCACGGGACATCAGGTCCCGAACCATGGACTCCACATCGCGGCCGACATAGCCGACTTCGGTGAACTTCGTAGCCTCCACTTTTACAAACGGAGCGTTGGCCAATTTGGCGAGCCTGCGGGCGATTTCCGTTTTTCCCACGCCGGTCGGACCGATCATCAGAATATTCTTCGGCGCCACCTCGTCCCGGATGTCTTCCGGAAGATGAGACCGTCTCAGCCGGTTGCGCAGAGCAATGGCCACGGCCTTTTTGGCAGAGTTCTGGCCTATGATGTAGTTATCCAATGCGGCGACAATCTGCTGCGGCGTCAATCCTTCCAGCCTAGCCATCTCCCAGCACCTCCAGAACGATATTATTGTTTGTAAACACACAGATATCGGCGGCGATTTTCAAAGAGCGCTCGGCGATTTCGGCCGCGCCGAGATCGGAGGAATCCAAATAGGCCCTTGCCGCGGCATAGGCATAGTTTCCGCCGCTTCCGATGGCCACGGCGCCCTCGTCGGGTTCGATAACATCTCCGTTTCCGCTTAAAAGAAGAGTTCTGTCGGCACCGGCCACCAAAAGCATGGCTTCCAGCCTGCGCAGAACCCGATCGGTTCTCCATTCCTTGGCCAATTCCACGGCCGCGCGGGTAACATCGCCGGCGTACTCTTTCAGCTTTCCTTCAAATCGTTCTTCCAGCGTAAAGGCATCGGCGGTCGATCCGGCGAAACCCGCGAGAACTTTGCCGTCATAAAGCCGCCGAACCTTTCGGGCGCGGCTTTTCATGATGACCGATTCTCCCATCGTCACCTGACCGTCGCCCGCCATGGCGACAATGCCGTCTTTTCTAACGGATACGATCGTCGTACCCCTGATTTCACTCATCAATTCCTCCGTTCATACTCCCGCTCCTTGCATGGGGGTGGGAAGACCGATACACGCGCTTGATGCGTTCGATCCCCGTATGGGTATAAATCTGCGTTGTGGACAGACTCGCATGCCCCAAGAGTTCCTGTACCGTCCGAATATCGGCTCCTTCATCCAGAATATGGGTAGCGAAGCTGTGCCGGAAGGTATGCGGCGAAACTTTTTTATCGACTCCCGCCACGGCGGCATACCTTCGAATAAGGTAATACACACCTCGCGTGGTCAGCCGCTCTCCCCTTGCGTCAAGTATAAGGGCACGGCGGCTGTCCTGATCGTCTCCGGCATGTTCAAGACGCACAGGGAGATAATCTTCCAACGCTTTTGCCGCATTACTCCCGATAAAAACCATTCTGTCGCGATCGCCTTTGCCCCGAACACGAACCTGTCTGCGTACTACATCGGAAACATCCAGGGAACAAAGCTCTCCCACACGGCAGCCCGTGGAATACAACAGTTCGAACAGCAGCCTGTCCCGCAGACCGATGAAATCATCTCCGGTCTTTTCCAGAAACAATTCAATCTCTTCGTGAGTCAGATATCCGGGAAGATTCCGTCCCTTTTTAACCGTTTTGGATCCGACGAAGGGATTCGACGTACCGGGAGAACGGCGGCGGCGCCATTCATAATAGCCTTTAAGAGCCGACAATCTTCGATTTACAGTGGCCGGAGCCATATGCCGGGAGGACATCCTGGCCATGAACATACGGGCTTCGCCCCGAGTCGCATCATCTTCGCCTACGCCCACTTCGGCAAGAAACGCCGACCATGCCGCCAGATCTCTCCTGTAGGAACGGATCGTTGCGTCGGAAAGACGCCTGACATTTCTGAGATGATAAAGCCAATCATACGCCTCGATACTCAAAGCTCCCTCCCATGTACCGGAACAAACGCCCCTCCAGTTCCGATTTCATTCTCAGAACCAATTCTTCGGCGCCGCCGGGTTCATTCAGTTCCCGTACTCTGCGGATATCCAAGAATCGTCCCCAGTCCGCCATAATCTCCGATGCATCTTCGATAACCGGAGCACCCTGTTCTTCCAATCGTCCGGAACCTTCCGAACGAACGCCTTCCAGTCCGGATGAGGCGATGTAGAGATCCCGCCCTTGTTCCAAGGCGAAATCGGCCGTTATCAGGGCGCCGGACTTTTCCGGTGCCTGAACCACGACGCATCCGCGGCACAAGCCGCTGAGGATTCGGTTCCTGCGCGGAAACGCATATTTCGCCGGAAACACTCCCGGCGGCATTTCGCCCAAAAGCGCACCGCCGTTATCGAGAATTCGATACGCCAGTGCGCGATGAGCGAGAGGAGTCGGTCTGTCCAGCCCTCCGGCGAGTACCGCCCATGTTGAGCCGCCCGCCGAGAGGGCGCCTTCGTGAGCGGACTTGTCGATTCCGAAGGCCAGCCCCGAAACAACCGGATAGCCCGCGATGCCCAATTCCAGAGCGATGCGAAAGCCCTGCCGGCTCGCCGACATCGTCGGCCGGCGGGTTCCGACCACGGCCACGGCGCTCTTGGCGGAAAAATCGGCGAATCCTCTCCGAAACAGCGCAAAGGGAGGATCGTAGATTCCGGCCAGCATCGCCGGATACTGTTCATCTCCCAGAAAAGAGACTTCGATTCCGAAAGCGTTCATCCTGCGCAAATCGGCCGCCGCGTCTTTAAGCAGCTGCGGCGCGGAAGGAACCTTGGCACGATGCGCAGGCGCCAAAGAGGCGCTATAAGAACACACGGCGTCGTTAAAATCACCCTCGTCCCGGCAAGATTCCGTTAAATCCTGTTTCAGACGGCCGCGGTGTCCGGGGAGTCTGTTCACGGCCAAAAGCAGTTCGAGATTACGTTCCATAATTTCCCTCGGAAACTCTGCGGTACAAATCTTCGGCCTTGGACTTCTCTGTATCGTCTTCGGTAAGCTTGATAATCTCGCCGTAGAGAATCAGTGCATCTTCGCTTCGGCCCAGCTGCACATAACAGCGCGCCAGAAGGAACCGCGCGGAAACATCGCTGCGTTCGATGGCAAGAAAATCATCCAAAAGATCAACGGCCTCGGCCGGATTATTCCGCTCAAAAACAAGAAGAACGGCCAAACCGTACAAGGCCGGCGTATACCGGGGATCCACGGCGACGGCGCGCCGATAATTCGCCTCGGCTCTGTCGATGTAGGCGCTCCGTGCTCCGGGGACATCGGAGGACAAGGCCATCTGGCCGGCGCAAAGCCCCCGGTTATAGAGGAGAACGGCATATTCGGGAGTAATTTGCGCCGCTTCGTCAAAGGCATTCAGGGCCTCGCCCCACATTTGGTAATCCATGTACTTCAGCCCGAGAAGCCTCCAGTAGGTCGCCTTATCGCGAACACCTTCAAGAGTCTTTTCGACTTGAGCATCAACCGATGCGATTTTTCCCTTAAGTTCGGCGATTCTCTCATCACCGGCGGCCGCTCCTTCTTCGGCGGCCATTCTGACGGCCAAATCGCGCCGGTTCTTCGCATTCCCGCAGGAAGAGGGGAGTACGGCGAGCATGGAAAGAATCGGAACGGCGGCGAGCATCAGCCGTCCGAAAGACCGAGAAACGGCTCGGAAGCGTTGAGAGATTCTCTGTTCTTTCCCGCTGTTCATCATTCCTACCCCCTGGGGTGATAGCTCCTGTGGGCTTTCTCAAGATCACCGTGATCCAGATGCGTATAGATTTGAGTCGTGCTGATGTCCGCGTGTCCCAAAAGTTCCTGGACGCTCCGAAGATCGGCCCCTCCTTTGAGCAAATGCGTCGCGAAGGAGTGCCTGAGCGTGTGGATTTTCCCCTCGACATCGGCTTTCTCGGCAATACCGCGAAACCTTTTCCACATTCCTTTGCGGCTCAGCCCGTCACCTCTGTTGTTCAGGAAAACACGATTGGTGGCGGAAGCGGACTTTGCAAGCAGGGGGCGCGCTCCCCTCAGATATGCCATAAGCCAGCGTTCGGCCTCGTCGCCCAGAGGAACCAGCCGCTCTTTATCCCCTTTACCCCGCACGCGAATCAGTCCTTCACCGAGGAACACCTGGGAGAGTTCCAAATCGGAAGCTTCACTGACACGAAGGCCGCAGGAATAAATCAGCTCAAAAAGAGTTCGATCGCGCAGTCCGTAGGGAGAATCCAAGTCGATGGAATCCAGAAACTTTTCAACTTCCCCAACCTCAAGAACTTCGGGAAGATGCCGCCCGATCTTGGGCCTCTCGACATCTCTGGACGGATCATCTTGCCGGTAACCCGCGAATTGAAGAAAGCTGAAGAACGAACCGAGCGAGCTGAAAATCCGCGAAACGGTCCGGGCGCTCAAGGAATCTTCTCCCCCTCTGTATGCCGCATAGGCCTCAATTTCTTCGGTTCGAACATCCGCCGGATTCAAATCCCCGGCATCCAGCCAGCGTCCGAATCGTCCGATTTCGGAAGCGTATGTGGACGCCGTGGAATCGGCCACGCGAAGTTCATTCCTGAGATATCCTTCATATTCCTTCGCCAATCGGATTCCGTTCACCTTACCGAGTACTCCCGAAAGGATTTCCCCTGAGAACGGTGGGAATAAGCAGATCCGCTTCGTCGTCCAGAAGATGACCCTGGCCAAGTTTAAAAGCCGCCTGAGCGGGTTTTTTCTCCGTTGAGTGACTTGCCGGAGGAGTCGAGGCCGACAGACCGCGTCCTTCGCTGAGATCTTTCCACATGTCGTACGGAAGAACTTCGTCGCTGTGCGCCACCGCCCGGTTCTCTTCGGCATGATGTTCTATGGAACCGCCGAAGCCGGTGGCCACGACCGTAACGCGCACTTCGTCCCCGAAGGCTTCTCCGGTATCCAGTCCGGCGATAACCGTCGCGGAAGGATCGACCCGCGATGAAATGATGTCCATGATTTCCTTATATTCAATCATGGAGAAATCAACACCGGCGGTGACATTCACCAAAAGGCCCTTGGCTCCCTCGATATTCACATTATCCAAAAGGGGATTCTCAATGGCCATTGTGGCGGCGTCGATGGATCGGTTGTCGCCCCGCCCTTCGCCGATGCCCATCAAAGCATCGCCCTGACCTTCCATAACCGTTCTCACATCGGCGAAATCGATATTAATCTCTCCGTGATTGGTAATAAGGTCCGAAATCCCCTGCACGCCCATGCGCAGAACGTCATCGGCCTTCAAAAAGGCCTCGCGGATCGGCGTATTCCGATCCACGAGCCTGAGGAGGTTCTCGTTGGGAATCGTAATCAGCGTGTCGACATGGTTTCTGAGTTTGTTGATCCCGGCGTCCGCCAACTCCATTTTTCGCTGACGTTCGAAGCTGAAAGGGCGAGTTACGACCGCGACCGTAAGACAGCCCAGTTCCTTGGCGATTCGGGCGACCACCGGGGCCGAACCGGTTCCCGTTCCGCCGCCCATTCCGGCGGTGACGAAAACCATGTCGGCGCCTTTGAGGACGTTTTGAATCGTTTCCCTGTCCTCTTCGGCGGCCTGTTCTCCCACTTCCGGCTTTCCTCCGGCGCCGAGTCCGCCGGTTACCTGTTTGCCGAGCGGCACTTTCGTCTTCGCCGGCGAAGATTCCAGCGCCTGAAGATCGGTATTGGCCGCGATAAATTCGACTCCCTGAATACCCACTTGAATCATCCTGGCAACGGCATTGCTGCCGCCGCCGCCGCAGCCGATCACCTTAATGACGGTTTTTCCCGCCACGCGCTCGTCCAACACTTCCAAATCCATATTGCTCGCCCCTCCCCGGGCAATCGATTCCTAAAAGAATTCACCGAGCCAACGAATAAATCCCTTGAAGAGACTCATTGATTCGGCTTCGTTTTCCGCCGTATCTCCGGTTTCGGCCGAACGAACGACCGCATCCCCCAGCAAAATCAGACCCGCAGCGGTTGTCCATTGCGGATTTCGGCATATTTCGGGCCACTCGACGGAGGCCTTCGGAGCACCGATTCTCACCGGAAGATCAAAAGACCGTTCGGCCAGTTCCACCACTCCGTTCAGCAGCGATCCGCCGCCGGTAAGAACCACGCCTCCCGTAGGCCGGGAGAGTCCGGGGACACGATTGATCCGCCGGCGGATCATCCCGAACAGTTCGTCCATGCGGGGCTTGAGGATGCGGCAGATTTCCGACATAGGAACAGAAGACGGAGGCCGTCCGCCCACGCCGGGAATAATCACCGGCTCTTCGGCATCCATTACGGATTCCCAGCAGCATCCGGATTCGATTTTGATTCTCTCGGCCGCATCCAGAGATGTTTTCAGGACGATGGACAAATCGGAACTTACCTGATTCCCGCCGACGGGAACCGATCCTGTTACCCTCGGCGCGCCGCCCTGAACGAGAATGTAATCCGTTGAGGATGCGCCGATATCGACAAGGAGCACGCCCAGTTCCTTCTCGTCTTCACTTAAAACCGATCGGGCGGCGGCCAGGGAGCCCAGGGCGAAATTCCCCACCCTGTAATCGGCCCGCTCAACCGCCTTTTTCATGTTTCCCACGGCCGAGACCGACGCGGTCACGATATGCACTTCGGCCTCAAGACGAACACCGATCATGTCCAGAGGATTCTTCACCCCGCCCTGATCGTCGATGATGTACTCCTGGGGCAGAACGTGCAGGATGTCCTTATCCATCGGAATCACGACGGCCTTGGCCGCTTCGAGGACGCGGTCCACGTCCGTTTGTCCGATTTCCCGGTTTTTTCCCGATACGGCGACCACTCCGCGGGAATTCAGTCCGTCCACGACACCGCCGCCGAGCGATGCCCACAGTTCGGTTACGGTGCGGCCCGCTTCCTGCTCGGCCTCTTCCACGGCGGCCTGAACCGATTCACGGGCCGCCTCGATGTTCACGACAACCCCTTTTCTCAAACCTTCCGAACGGCAGGCGCCCCAGCCGGAAACAAGAAGTTCGCCTTTGGATGAATACTCGGCCACCAGAACCCTGATGCTTTCGGAGCCGATATCCAAACCCGCGATGACTCTGCTTTCGGTCATCTAAATTCCCTCCGCCCGATGAAACACGACGTGACCGCCTCTCATATCAGCCTCTTCCACCGATCCGAGATCGGCCGAATCCAGAACATCCAGGACAAGAACGGCTCGTCCGATGGACTCGGCCGTCAGTTCCCCGTCGATAAGAATGGGAATCCTGACATGATTCATATACAAACGCAGATCGTACCCTTCCCCTTCGGGAAGAATTTCTATTTCCGAAACAAGATTGAACAGCTTCAGATCCGTATCGCGAAGTTTCGACAAATCCGCCAGAACGGGCCACAGCGTTTCGGGGAGCCGGGCGCCGAGATCGGGTTTCGGGAAATGAGGTCCCGTAATAACGGGAAGATCCAATCCGGACGTACCGCCGCCGACTTTCACCGCGTAGCCCTCTTCGTCGAA
The DNA here is from genome assembly GCA_963666985.2 of Spirochaetia bacterium. Classification (GTDB taxonomy): domain Bacteria; phylum Spirochaetota; class Spirochaetia; order DSM-2461; family DSM-2461; genus UBA2779. Next base: position 1,428,790 of record CAXXIA010000001.1, read on the forward strand.
AACCGCCGGAACGGGCGTGCCGCCTTCTCCCGTCAGAGCGACGGCGAGAGGCCGTCGCCGATACACGTAAAGTTTGAGCGTATCGGGGAAAACCTTTTCAACTTCCGCTTTTCTGACGACCGGATACGATTCCAAACGCGCTTCCAGCTCATCCTCTTCCAGCGCGGCCCAGGAGCGCCCTTCGAGATCCAGCATTTCCAGCAGCTGACCGTCCGTAAGGGACAAATCGCTTTCAACAACGATCTTTTTAATGGAAAGGCCGGGCGCGACGGCGCGCGACCAGACAACCTCTCCGGTCAACGCGGCGGCGGCGGCAAGGGCGGCGGCCGCAGAGGCAAAGCGCCAGCGGCGCCGGGAATATACGGCGTTCATTCGGCCGACCTCGCCAGATTGTGAATCAGTCCGAAAACAATCAGCGTTACGAACGCGGCCGAACCACCGGCGGAAAAAAGCGGAAGAGGAATCCCCGTCGCCGGAAGAAGTCCGCATACGACGGCGAAATTCACCAAAGCCTGCCAATAAACGGCCGCGGTCAGACCGAAAATTCCCCACCGGGAAAAAGCGTCTTCGGAACGCTGAGCGGCTTTCCAGCCCAAATAGGCGAAAATGGAGAAGAGAAGAAGAATGCCCGCGATTCCAATGAACCCGGCTTCCTCCCCGATAACGGCCACGACGAAATCCGAATGAGCGGCGGGGAGTCCTCCGCGTTTTACTTCGCCTCGTCCCAATCCCCGGCCCCAGATTCCTCCGCGCAAAAGCGCGGTTTTGGCTCGCAGCAGCTGATAACCGGCTCCGGAGGGATCGGCCTTGGGATGAAACCAGGAACGGAGCCGTTCCAGCCGATACGGTTTGGTCAGCAGCATTGTCGCCGCGCTGAGGAGAGCCGCGCACGCCGACACGCCGATGGCCGCCCGGGAAACACCGGCGGCGACAAACATTCCCATGGCAAGAACCAGAAGATACGCCGCGGTGGAAAAATCGTTTTGGAAATACACCGAAAGAACCAGCGCCGAAACAACCAGCAGGGAAGGCAGAAGACCGTCCCTGAAATTCCTCAGGCGCCCTTCGTTCTTTTCAAGCATTCGGGCCAAATACAGCACCAGAACCACCCTGGTGATTTCCGAAGGCTGAAACGTTAATCCGAAAAGCTCCACCCATCGGCGGGCGCCGCCGGAGGAATACCCGAGACCGGGGATGTATGTGAGCAGGTTCAATCCGAAAGCCGCCCAGACCAGAGCCGGCACCGATTTGCGGATCAGTGTTTTCGGCAGCCGCGAAACGGCAAACGCGAAAAGGGTTCCCAGAGCCATCCAAATAAGCTGGCGGCGCCATATGCGAAACGGATCGCCGAACACCGCCGCCGCGAAATACCAAGAAGCGGAGAACAGAAACGCCGCTCCGATTGTCGCGATGAGGAATTGGACCGCGGCCATGTTTCTCATCGGCTCGGCGGCCCATCTGCGTTCCGCTCGGAAAAAACCCGAATTCAACACCCGCCTCCCTACTGGATTTTCAGAGTGCTGAGGCCGAGGATGGCGAACATGCCGCCGAGAATCCAAAATCTCGCGACGACCTTGCTTTCCGCCCAGCCGGACAGTTCGAAGTGATGATGCAGAGGGGCCATTTTAAACACCCTGCGTCCCGTTCTTTTAAAATGCGCCACCTGAATCATCACCGACAGCGTTTCCATAACGAAAACGCCCCCGATAATTAAAAGAAGGATTTCTTTTTTCAGAAGGAGAGAGAACACCGCCAGAAGAGCGCCGAGGCTCAAGCTTCCCGTGTCGCCCATCATCACCTCGGCGGGATGGGCGTTGAACCAGAGGAATCCCACGCAGGCGCCGATAAGGGCCGTGGCCCCGACGGTCAGTTCACCCGCTCCGCTCAAATAGGGAATAAAGAGATACTGCGCGAATTGAGAATGCCCCGTCAGATAAGCGAGCCCCGTAACGGCGATCAGCGCGATGATGATAAGACCGGCGGCCAGGCCGTCCAGCCCGTCGGTCAGATTCACGGCATTGGACATCCCGACGATAAGAAACATGCCGAAGGGGATGTAAAACACGCCCATGTCGAAAAGCGCGTTCTTCAAGAACGGAACGTAAAACAAAGTTGTCTGCTCATTCCGCGAAAGATAAATAATCAGCATAACGACGAACGCGACCAGAACTTGACCGGAAAACTTCACGCGCGCCCTCAGCCCGTCCGAATTCTTTTTCGTAATCTTCAGATAGTCGTCGGCGAATCCGAGCAGCCCGAAACCGACGGCCGTGGCGAGAATAACCCAGGTATAAATGGAGGAAACCTCCTGCCAAAGAGCAACGGAAACAAGGAAGGATGCGAGGATGAGAGTCCCGCCCATCGTCGGCGTACCGGCTTTGGTCAAATGCGTCTGCGGACCGTCCAAGCGGACTTCCTGCCCCAGCTTCAGCGCCGTCAGCTTCCTGATAACCCAGGGACCGAATAAAAAAGAAATCAGCAGCGCCGTTACCGCCGCATACGCCGAACGGAACGTTATATATTGAAAAAGATTGAATGCCTTGATGGAATGCACCAAAGGATAGAGAACAGCTTTTATCATCACCCCTCCCGAAGACTTAAGGTTTTACCCCGGTCCCGACCTCCGACAATACCCCGTCCAGGCGCTCCAAAGCGCCGGCTCGGGAGCCCTTCAGCAGCACGATGTCGCCGGGGACCAAAAAATCTGCAAGAACCGACTTCAGCTCTTCCATCTCTTTAAATTCACGAAGTTCGCCGCCGAATCCGGCCGCCGCCGCCCCTTCTTTCGCGTTGTGCATTCCCTCGCCGAAAAGGAAAATGGCATCGGGACCGGCCGCGGCGGCCGCTCCCCCGGCCTTGCGCAGTGCGTCCTCGGTTTCATCTCCCAATTCGCGAAGTTCGCCCAAAACGAGGATTCGGCGGCCTTCGGATTGAATCGTCTTCAACAAATCAAGCGCGGCTTCCAGGGATTCGGGGTTCGCGTTATAGCAATCCCGAATCACCGTAACCGCCCCTTTAACCACTTCGGAACGTCCGAAGAACGGGCGAACGGATTGCAGAGCACTTACCACGGCTTCTTCCGGCGCACCCAGCACTCCCGCCGCGGCCGCGGCCGCCATCGCGTTTTTCAGATTGTGGATTCCCGGAAGAGCGAAATGGATTTTTTTTCCGTACCTCGTAATCTCGAAGCCCTCAAGGCCCAGATTCTCATACGAATCCCAGCCGTCGGCATTCCACCGGCCGAATTCCACGACCGTTCCGGGGTATCCTTTTACAAGAAAATCCTTCCAAGGCTCATCCCAGGCAACCACGGCCGTTGAAGCGGGCCCGGCACCGTTGAAAACGGCGCGTTTCTCGGCCGCCAGAGCTTTCCTGGAACCGAGCATGCCGACATGAGCGCTGCCGATGTTCGTTATCACCGCAATATCGAGACGGGCCGTTTCCGCCAAGAGAGCCATCTCTCCGATGCGGTTCATGCCCATTTCCAGTACGGCAATCTCATGATGAGGGCGCAGTCCGAGAAGCGTTAAAGGCAGTCCGATATCCGAGTTATAATTTCCTTCCGTGGCCAGAACGCCCTCGCCCTTCCAGGCCCTCAGAATCGCCGCGAGGATTTCCTTCGTCGTCGTTTTCCCGTTACTTCCGGTAATGCCGATAATCTTCAGATCCTTCGCCTCTTCCCGCAGGAAGCGGGCGAGCTTCTGCAAAGCGGCCAAAGGATCGCTCACGGCGATCAAAGCCTTATCCGCCGGAGGTTCGGGTAATTTCTTGGATTCGTCCGCGAGAGCGGCGCTTGCTCCGGCCGTCCAGGCATCCTCTATATAGCGGACACCGTCGGTTTGTTCCCCCGAAAGAGCGACATACAGATCGTCTTTCCGGCAGATCCTGGAATCGGCGCGCCCGCCCGATATCACGGCTACGGGATTCCCGATGAGTTTACCGCCGATGATCTCGGCGATTCGGGCGGCATTTGGAACCGTCATCGCGATTCCTCCGGATTTTCCGGGAATCTGACCTGAAGTACGTCCTCGGGCGCCGCGTTCTTCAATCCGAGCGAATCAACGGCCACTCCGTAGATTCGTTCCGGAGCGTCGTAAACCGCGATACCGGCCTGAAGACGTCTGTTTTTCTCCAAAAGATCTTTCTGCCGGCTTTCCGCGGCGACCATTTCCTCGCGAACGGTAACATAACGGTATGCCTGGAAAATCTGAAGCATCATCAGAGACGGAATACTCAGCAAAATCAGAACGGAAAGGATTCTCTTCATTCCACTCCCTCCGAAAAGAGCCTGCGGACGGCCCGGAATTTCGCGCTCCGGGAAGGAGGATTTTCCCTGATTTCCCGTTCTCCGGGAACAAGCGGCTTGCGCGTCAGAACCTCAAAGGTACCGCCGTAGCGTACATCCAGCGCCCTAAAAGCTCTTTTTACCATTCGGTCTTCGAGTGAATGGAAACTGATAATACCCAGTCGGCCGTCTTTTGCCAGAAGCCGCGGCGCACTCTCAAGCAGTCTTCCAAGGCGGTCGAGCTCACCGTTTACGGCGATCCTGAGGGCCTGAAAGGTTCGGGTTGCCGGATGGATTCGGCCGTGACGCGCCTGCGGCGGAACGGCAGAAACAACGATGAGCGCCAAATCGGAGGCTTGTTCAATCCGCCCTTCGCGCCGTTTTTCGATAATTCTTCGGGCGATTCGGCGGCTGTAGCGCTCTTCACCGAATGTATAGATTAAATCCGCGAGATCGTCCTCCCTCATTGAGTTCACGATATCCGCGGCGCTTTGTCCGGAAGATCCGCTTAATCTCATATCAAGAGGTTCGTTTCCCGAAAAAGAGAATCCGCGTCCGCTGCCCTCATAGTGGTACGTGGAAATCCCCAAATCCATCAAAATAACATCCGGTTCCCGCTCATTCCAGCGTGAGAGAACCTCGTCGCTCCAGCCGACCCGAGCCTCAAAGCGGTCCGACCATTTCGAAAGGCGCTCGGCGGCTCTGGATGCCATTACGGGATCGGCATCAATCCCCACAACATGAGCTTCGGGATAGGCGGCAAGGAACCTTTCGGAATGGCCGCCTTCGCCCAGAGTTCCGTCAACGATAAAAGCGTCTCTTCCGGCCGGTGCCAAGTATTCCAGGACTTCATCGGGCATAACCGACACATGAACGGGAATCACGAGGCCGTCTCCGAACCGCCGAAGCCCTCCCAGGTCGTTTTCACCTCGGCGGATTGTTCCTCTTCGAAACGCTCATAGACGGCCTCGTCCCAAATTTCCAGCCGCTCACCCATACCGAGGAGATAACACTCCCGGGTAATTCCCATGGATTTCATTAATGAGGGAGAAAGCTTCACTCTTCCCGATTTATCAATCACCACCTCTTCGGCCGGCGCGATGAAGCGGCGCAGAGCATTCTGCGTATCAAGAGAGAATTCGGAAGAACCTTCGATAATCTGACGGGACACCCGCTCCCATTCCTCCGGAAGGTAAAGCCAGAGACATTTTTCAATTCCTTTCGTCAGAACCAAGGCTTCGCCTGAAATCTGTCCGCGAATCTTCGCGGGAAGAGACAGACGGCCTTTGTCGTCAATGACGATGTTGAATTGTCCCCAAATTCCAGTCATTCCCACGGATTCCTACTTTCTCCCACTTTTTCCCACTTATCTGCATCCTATCTCCCTTAAATTCCACCGTCAATGAAGAGGAGACAGAAAACGGAGTTATGGTTATCAAGGCGACGGAAAACCACTATACAAATGACGGAAGGCCTTCCCTGTGCGATCGAAAAGCGGATAAAAACCGTCGGATTTCCTGAATTCGAAGAAAAATGGGTCGAAAATAAATCATGGACGAAAAAACGACGATCAGGCTCTCCGGAGCTCTCCACGGCAAGGCCGGTATAAACTCCATGAAAGACAAATTGGATGAGGCGTGGAATTCGGGCGCGGAGCATCTGGCCGTTGATTTATCGGCCGTTACGGAAATGGATTTCGATGCGATGACAACCCTGCTTTCGGCGAGAAATAAATTCACCGGAGCGGGCGGGAAAATGATCTTTCAGTCCGTGCCGCCGGGGATTTCCCGTATGGCGGAATTGTTTAAGATTCAGATGGATGTCGGCGGCTGACGCGCGGAGCGGAAATCCCACGCGCGGCCGCAAGGCCCGGGCCTTACTTCTTTTTAAAAATCTTGTAATCGATGTCTTTAAAAATATTGTTGCGCTTTTCGAGTTTCGTCAGCCATTCGGTCTTCACCGTATTTCGGCACAGACTCTCGTAAATCATATTGAAATTGCTGATATGACTCTTCACCCGCCGCTCCGCATAAAGCACCGTGGTTCCGGTCTTGATGATAAAGGGCCAGTCCGAGGCCTGCGAAAGCAGAACTTCCCGAGCGGCCTGATTCAGCGTTCGGCCCTTCAAACCGGTCTCGTTGGGAAAACGGTCCACCAACTCGCCCATCCGTTCCACGATTTTATGGGTATGCCGGTAGATCCAATCGTTGGATCCGTCCAGCCAGACCTGACCGTAGCCTTTATCGCCCCAGCTCGAAAAGGCGGGTCTGGTTACTTGGGCGTGCGGCCACGTATTCAGATATTCCCGGGGCGTTACCTGAAGAAGGCCGTGCTCGGCGGCATGGAACTCCCGAAAAAAAGCATCGAGAAAAATCGGTCCTTCATACCACCAGTGGCCGAAGAGCTCCGCGTCGAAAGGCGAAACAATCACCGGAGGCCTGTCCATGAGTTCGGTAAGGGTTTCACATTGACGAACCCGGTTCTCCAGGAAGGTTTTCGCGTCGATTTTGGCCTGCTCGGCGCCTTTATCCGGATCGTAAAGAATTTTCTGATCGGTCTCTCCGGTTATCGCGTAGTACTTGAATCCCGTATTCACCCTGTTTCCGGCTTCAAGAGCATACGGACCGATATAATCTTCGGGAAGATCAAATCCGATATCCCTGTAGAAGTCCCTGTAATCGGGATGTCCCGGGAATCCGTCCTCAGCCGACCAGATCGCATTGGATGCCGCTCTGTCTCGTCCGAAAACGGCTATGCCGTTGGGAGTTTTAATCGGAGCATAAACTCCGTACTTGGGACGTTCGTCCGCATGAAGAACCCCGTGGGCCGACGAAAGGAAGTATTTCACGCCGTAAGGCTTCAAATACTCTTCAAGTCCGGGAAAATATCCGCATTCGGGAAGCCAGAATCCTTCGGGCATCGCTTTAAAAAGCCGGTCATGGTTTTCCAGAGCGATGAGGATTTGAGTCCGAATCATGTCCGGATTCTCCCGATACATCGGTAAAAACGCATGCGTGGCGGTGGTTGTAATCAGTTCCAGATTTCCACTGTCGCGAAAATGCCTGAATCCGCTCAGAATATCCTTGCCGTAGAATTCAAGAAAATCTTCACGGTTGCTCTGAAAAAGATCCCGGTACATCCGAACAATCTTCAAGCCCGCTTCGTTTCCGGCCAAGCGGGCCTTTTCTTTATCCGCGAGTTCCAGAAGCCTGTCGAGATGTCCGACATACCGTTCTCGAAGAAGATCGTCCTCAAGCATGGAGGTAAGAGTCGGAGACAGAGACAGAGTCATTCGGAACGGAATGCCGTCCTTTTCAAGACCGCGAAAAACCCGCAGTAAAGGCAGGTAGGTTTCCGAAAGGGCCTCGAAGAACCAATTCTCTTCGAGGAAACGATCGTATTCCGGATGCCTGACAAAGGGAAGATGGGCATGAAGCACCATACAGATGAGCCCCGTTCCATTCTCGAGTTCTCTCGGCATATCTATTCTTGTTCCCCTTCGGCGCCGGAAATCATGATTCTCTGCGGCGTATCGTCGGCGGGATAGCCTGATCCGGGAAATAATCCCACGTCCGTGGAAAAACCGGCGTAAGCGATCAGACGGCTGCTGTTCTCTTCTTCATCTCCCGGAGAGGGAGCGACATAGTCCCGCGAACTCTCAATGATATTCGAACGGACAATGAGCGATTCCTTTTCCCCCACCAGAGCATAAAGCTCCACGCCGTAAAAAGAATCCTCGCTGGGCAAATTGATATACCGGCGCAAATCCCCGAACTGAATGGGAATATCGAACCAATCGACCACGGAATCCTTGGACCATTCGGGGCCGGCCAGTTCCGTTACGCGAAGAATCAGTCCGGAATACCCGGAGGCCTTCTCCAGCTCGTTCAGAATACGGTCTTCGATATCCCAATAACAATAAACCCAAGAAGGATCCCTCAGCATAAGGACAAGACATGTTTCCTGATAACGGTCGGGCAGAACGATTTCATCGCCGAAATTCAAAAACAACTCTTCGTCCTGGCCGACAGAATATTTTTTGCCCTCCACCCGGATCGTCGTGTTGTGATTATCTTCACGGTCCAGGCGGTCTTCTTCAAAGGCTTCGCATATAACGGCGGCAAGAGATTCCTTGTCCATATCTTGAAGGACGTTGATATTTCCTTGTGCCGCAATTCGGGATAGCTCGCTGTAGCTCAGCGAAAGCAGCCTGTCTTTCGTCATCGTTTCTCCGGTCCGGCGAAAAGCAGATTACAGTGGGATGGGTGGCATCGTAGGTATTGAACGAAAGAGTGTCAATAGGAGACGAAAGACTCTTTATCCGTGATCCAACCAGGGATTTTCGCTTAAAATCACTTCTGTTTTTTATTGACCCCGGCTGCGCTTCGGCGGGCCGTTCATCCGGCGCGCCCGAACCGATAACTTACGGCTTTAGCTGAAAAACCTCACGGCGGCGGCCGTTCCGTTCAGCCGCCGAAGCCCGGCCGGTTCGAAGCCGCCCGCATCAATCGGATTTGCGAACCAGCATCAGCACAACATCGCCGAAACCGAATTTTTTGGCCAAACGGTCTACGGGGCGCTTAATCCACCCGGGCACCGTCCCCACGCCCAATCCGCCCCAGGTTTTCATTCTCTCGATGGAAAACCCGGCATGCGAAAGAAGGCTCTTCAGCGTGGCTTTGTCAAATAACGTGACATGATCCGGTATGGCCGAACGCCAGGCGGAGCCGAAAATCCGCGCCTGAAGTCCGCCGATATTCGGTGTAACGCAAATAAAGACGCCGCCGGGTTTTAGAACCCTGAAAACCTCGGCGGCGAAAGCGGCCGGATCATCGACGTGTTCGATTAAATGAGAAGCATGAACGGCGGAAAAACGTTCGGAGGGAAAAGCGGCGTCCTGAAGAGAAGAATTAACAATACCCACGCCGTAACGTTTATTGCCGTATTCCGCCGACTTCGCGCACAGTTCGGCACCGGCGGTGTCCCATCCCAAATCCTTAAAATGCTTTAAAAGTCTTCCGGTGGCGCAGCCCACATCAAGAACGGACGGCGGGAGGGGAAGAGAAGGAACGACGGATTCGAAAAAATCGACATCATCCAAGCCCATTTTCATGAGCCCGTAAAAAGTATCCTCGTTTTCAATCTCGTAATCGAAATATTCATCATCGTAGCGAATCGCGAGATCCGCGCCGCCGGGACGCGGATTCTGCAGAACCAGATGGCAGGCGGCACACCGGACGAAAAGGCTTCCCGAAGGAAGCATCCACAACTTTTTAAATTTTTTCCCGCCGCAGAGAGAACACGGAACCTCACCGACCGATTCCGAGTTTCCGGGCTCTTTGGAAAAAGTCTTCATCAGCCTCAGCGAACCTCAATTCTCCAGGAACGGGAAACGATACGGCCGACATCATCCTTAAAACGCAATTCAAGAACACCTCGCCCCGTATTCAGAAAAAAATCACCCGTAAGGATTCGTCCCGATGAATCGAAAACGGAATCGAAGGACCTTTCTTCGGGCGTTTCCATCATTACCCGCCGTCCCTCCTCAACCAAGGATTCAAATCGGAGACCGGCAATACGCTGGCCAACCCAATACAGAGAAATTTCCCTTATCACGGGCGTTCCGCCGGCCGGCAGGAACGGTTCAACCGAAGCGTTCCACATACCGGAGGAAAGGATTATTCCGTCGCGGATTTCCTGCTCCTCACCCCCGCGAAAAAACGACAAAGAGGAAACACCCGGAGCCGGAGAACCGCTCCTGGCGGGAAGAGAGGTTAACGGATCGATGATTCGGCCTCTTTCGGTATCGATAATGCCGAATGTCCATGTATCGCCGTCGGCATATCCCAGCCAGTCGCCGGCCCGAACCCGGTCGCCCAAATCCGGCCGGCAAGCAATCCCGCGATAGAAAGACCGAAAACCGTCGGAATGCTCAAGCACGACCGTCCCCGAGCCGGGCACATCCGCGCCGCCCGCTCTTCGGATCGTCTTCCAAATCACTTCCCCATCATCCCAGGCTCCGATGCGCTGTCCTTCCGCGCGGAATGACAATCCTTGAGAAAATCGATCGTCATCGGGATCGGCCAGAGAACCGACGACCGAATCCGGATTATCCGGCCATTGCCGGCACAGCGCCGCGGCGGAAACAGCGAGAAAAAACGATATCAGCAGAAAAACTCTTTTCCTCATTGAATAGCCGCCTTGAGCACGCCGAAGCTCTCGGGCCGAATGATGAAAGTCCTCTCTCCATTCTGACGAATCCCGACGGTATCGTTCGGAAGAGAACCGTTATACATCGTCAGATTCTCCCGGGTCAGTATTTTCAGAGCGCTTCCATCCAGATTTTTCCCCAGAAGCAAAAGCTCGCCGCCTTCGGCACCGTCGCTCCACGCTTCCGCATCGCCTTCCATCATGAGTTTATCGATACTGAAATCATCACAATCGACGGAAGATACGGAGTTTTCCGATTCATAGAGAACTTCTTGATCGCCGCGAACAAAACCGACGCGGACGGCGCGCCTGAAATCGGTTCCGGTATCATGATGCGTTACGGGCCGAAAACCGTTCTTTCTTTCCTGCAGAAGAACGAATCTCTGAGGATCAACTCCCGCGACAAGAGCAACCATGCTTCCGTCCGAGGATAGGGCCCCCCCGTAAACAGCTTCGATTCCGCTGCCTCCGGGCCTGTAGGAAAGAATAATTTCACCGCTGTCGGTAATAATTTCGGCCCGGCCGTCCAGAAGCCCGATAAGAGTTCTCTCTCCGACGGCATCAAGAACGGTCAGCGGAGAAAGATATTCACGGCGCCAGAGAACCTCGCCGTTGGACGGACGAATTTTTCTCAGGATTCCCGCTCCGTCGTATAAAAAGAGATTGCCGTTCCTGGCAACGGGATACCCCTCCGCGGCCGAACGCGAAAGAATCCGGTTCTCCCGATCCTTTATTTCCAGTCCGTAAGAGCCGGAATCGGCCAGCCAGTGATCATCCACGGCCATTTTTTCGGAAGAATGAACGAAAACGGCATTCAGATTCTTATCGACAAAAATCGCGGAATTCCCGCTTTGGAGAGCAAGTTCGACATTATCCGAAGCATCGCTTCCCGCTCCGGCGGATTTAAACGGCGTAAATTTCTCGGGAAAAAGAATATACTCGGAGCGTGAGGTGCGGGGAAAAAGAAAAAAATAAACCCCGACGAGAATCAGGCCGATGAGGAAGACACCCCGTTGTTTCATACTCGGCCGGAGGCCTCCTCTGGTATGGTATTTCCTCATATACGATACATGATGAAGAGGCAAATGGAAAGGAGCGGTTTATGGATACCGATGTATTAATGAAAAAAGCGCGGGAAGCCGCAAAGAACGCTTATGCGCCGTATTCGAAATTCCGCGTCGGCGCGGCGCTTGCGTTAAGCGACGGAACCGTCATTACCGGAGCCAACATTGAAAACAGATCGTTCGGTCTGTCCAACTGCGCCGAACGATCCGCCATCTTCACCGCCGTATCCCAAGGCAGGAAAGACATCGCCGGCATAGCCGTCGCCGGTCCCGACGCCACCGAGCCCCTCTCGCCCTGCGGAGCCTGCCGACAGGTTATCGCGGAATTTTGTCCTCCGGAAACGCCGATTTTTTTTGACGACGCCAAAGGCGGATGGGTTCAATCGTCGGTCAAGGAACTTCTGCCCATGGATGCTCTCCAGGGATTCGCGGAGAAGATTTAATCCGAAAAAGATTATTCAGCCGTCCCGTTGGTCAAGCGGCGCATTCGGGAAGCCTTTTCACTGTTTTTATGATCGGTTTCCATTTTCTCGCGCCAGATGTCGATTTTTCGCTTGAGTCCCATGGCCTCGTTCTGCCTTCCGAGCAGGAGGGACAAACGCTGAAGAGCGCCCAAATAACTGATGGCCACCCTGAAATCGTCCATTCGGTTTGTCGAGATTTCATACTTGAGCCTGTAATTGTCCGCCGCGCCCTGAAGCAGCCTTCTCACGAGATTGAAATACTCGATGCGTTCTCTAAATCCTTCGACCCTGGGATCCATGGCCTGAAGGAGCGTTTTAAGATTCAGACAATTCTTGGCGACCGCCGACAGCCTGGCTTCCAGCTCCACGATGGACCATTTCCACCGGCTGTTTTCACCGAAGCTGTCGCGAACCATGGAAATGGAGAAGCCGGTCTTCCGAACAAGGGCGTATCGCTGCATTTCCGGAAAAGACGCCGTACCCGCCAGAGCCTCCTCGTAGTCGCCGAAGGGGGTGTCCACCAAGGGTGTAAAGACCTTTTCAAGCTGGATAACGGCTTTATAGCACGTTTTTCTGGCATCGTTGAGAGCGTTTTCGTTTTTCACGCCGAGCAGAGAGACCGAAAGAGAATTCATAACCAGGTAATATGAAATCGAAATAAGGTTGTCTTCCGCCAGGCTGAGCCTTTTATAGGACTCACCGGCATCGCTGCCCCTTAAAATAGCTTCGATTCGCACCTCTTTATCGGCCAGCTCTCCTATGCTTTTTTTATAGGGAGCAATATGCTCGAAGTATTTTTTTCTTGCTTCTTCGTTAACCTTCGCCACTCACCTAGCCCGTCGCACGGCATTGCCGCGTTCTTCCAACAGCCTCGCCGCATGATCGAGGGAAGCCGCGTCCTCTTTATCTCCGGCAAGCATCCGGGCCACTTCGCGGATTCGATCGGCACCCTCGACCTTCCGGACTTCCGTTACCGTCCGTCCGTTGTCCTCATTTTTGTCGACTTGTAGGTGATTATCGGCGAAGACGGCGATGGACGCAAGATGGGTTATGCAAAAGACTTGCTTGCGGGAGGAAAGAATATGAAGATGTTCCCCCACCGAACGGGCCACTTCCCCGCCGATTCCCGTATCCACCTCATCGAAAATCATGGTTCCCACCGGATCGGATTCACTGAGAACACTCTTCACGGCCAGCATAACACGGGAAAGTTCACCGCCTGAGGCCACCGACTTCAGCGGCTTGGGCGCCTCGCCCCGGTTGGCGGATAAAAGAAATTCAACGTCATCCGAACCGTAAGGGCCGATAACGTTCTTCCCCGATTCGTTCTTTTTCCCCTCAAGTTCCACCGAAAATCGCGCATCGGCCATTCCGAGAGACCTCAGATGCGTTTCCGTTTTCTCACGAAGTTTTGAAGCTGCGTTCTTGCGAACGCTGCTGATCTGCGAAGCTTCATCGATTATTCGTTTCTGAAGATCGTTCCGCTTTGTCTGAAGCCGACGCCTCTCGTCATCCCGATCTTCATAACTCTCAAGCCGTCCGCGGGAATCGTCCGCGTAAGAGAGAAGATCGGAAATCTCCGCCGCTCCGTATTTTTTCTCCAGAAAAGCGATTCTGGCCAATCTCTCGTCAACGGCTTCAAGCTCCGCCGGATCGAAATCCGCCTCATCCCGCTTATGGCGCAGCTGATCGACGATATCCTCAAGTTCAAAGAAAGCCGATTCAAAACGTTCGAAAAGAGGAGCCGCGTCTCCGTCGACGGCGGCGATACGGCCGATGCGTTCCTTGGCCGTCCGCAGCAGAGATAAAGCGCCGTCGCGGGATTCGGCCGTCGCATCCAGGGCTCTCTCAAGATCGGAAGCGATTTCTTCATGGCGCGCGAGGATTCTCTGCCTGCCTGTAAGCTCCTCTTCTTCATCTTCCTTCAGATCCGCGGCATCGATTTCATCCACGGCGAACCTCAGAAACTCGGCTTCCCGAGCCATCTGGCCTTCGGCCCGATCGAGTTCGTCAAGAGCGTCCTTTGTTTCGGACATTTCGGAGAACATCGCTGTAAAAGCCGCGACCCGCTCCTCCAAACCGGCGTAACGATCCAAAAGCTTCCGATGCGTCGAAACCCGAAAAAGAGACTGATGCTCATGCTGTCCATGGATATCCACAAGGATATCCGAAAGCTCCGATAAGGCGGCCCGCGTAACCGGGACGGCCTGAATCCCGGTGGTTCCGCGTCCGTTGGTTTTGAGGGTTCGATGGATAAGGAACGTCCCGTCTTCGGGTTCGATACCGTATTTTTCAATCCACTCGTCCACTTCGGGGCCCGGTTCAACCCGCAATAAAGCGGTTACTTCCGCTTCATCGGCACCCGATCGGATGTTCTCGGCGTTTCCCTTCCCGCCGAGGGCCAGCGAAAGGGCGTCTATGAGGATTGATTTACCGGCGCCCGTTTCTCCGGAAAGGACATTGAAGCCGTCTTCAAAATCCAGGGTAACATTCCGGATAAGCGCGTAATTTTTAATGGTAAGCCTTTCAAGCATGGGGTCCCCCGGACCAGCCGAGTTTGGAACGAACCACTTCGTAGAAAACCCTTTTGTCCGATTTTATCACTTTCGCGCCGGAAGGACGTCCCTTAATCACCACCAAATCCCTTTCGGCAAGAGGAAACGATTCTTGTCCGTCCACGGTTAAAAGCACGTCGGCCCGCTGATTTTCTTCAACGCGGATAATCGTTACATCGGTTTCCGGGAGAACGATGGGCCTCCATGAAAGGGAAAACGGACATATGGGAGTAAGAACCAAAGCCTTCATCGGGGGAACGAGAATGGGACCGCCCGCGGCCATGGAATACGCCGTGGAACCGGTGGCCGTGGAGAGGATCAATCCGTCGCCGCGAAAACGACCGGCTTCCACGCCTCCGATATTCAGCGAAAGCCTGATGATCTTACTAATCCCGCCGGCGCTGACGACCGCCTCATTTATCGCCTGATACAAAGCGACTTCCTCGCGTCCGCGGATAATGGAGATATCCAGAATCGTCCGCTCTTCCACTTGAAGACGGCCGTCGAACCATGCCTCCAAGGCCTCCGGCCATTCTTCCTGGGTTACCTCCGTGATAAAACCGAAGGTTCCCAGATGCACAGGAAGAATGGGTACGGGTCTTGAGGCCAGAAGCCTGGCGCAGGAAAGAAACGTTCCGTCTCCTCCGAGCGACACGGCGAAATCCACCTGCGGGATTTCGCCGCCGGCACGGCATCGATGAGAATCGCAGGAATCGACCCGAAAATCCTTTTTTTCGAACCATGCGCACATATCTTGGAAAACAGTCGCCGCCGACTCTTTCGCCGGATTATAGACAATAAGCGTTTTCCCTTTCATCGCAGCTTCCTTTTACCCGATTCCGGCAGTCCCCGCCGTATGATCTCTTACTAGGGCAGCGTTGAGAGTACTTTAGAAACAAGCTGGACGTTCTTCTTTCCAAGCGTGGGATAAAGGGGAAAAAGCAATGTGCTCATCAGCAGCTTTTTCGCGCAGGGGCAGCCGATATCCGCTTCGGTGTCCATTCGTCCGGCAAAGGCCGGGAGTGTTTCCACTCCCTTCTTCCTGGCATATTTTCTCACATCGTTCATTCCCGAAGTAAGAACAACAGGAAACGAATATGACACGGATCGGGAGTCCTCGCCTTCGGCTTCGGAAAACGTTCGGTGCCGGCCCTTTAAAACGGATTGGCGAAAAAAATCGGCGATCAGATCCCTCGATTCCAAAGCCTGCGGATATTCCCGCCACTGCACAAGTCCCAGAGAAGCATTCAAATCCGGCATAAAAGCATCGGCGCCAACCGTATCCAGGGCTTCTTTAAGACGGGATAAAGCCTCTTTATCCGAAGCGAGCACCAAAGAACCGCCGCCCGCGGTCGCTATTCCTTCCGGCTCCATGGGCAGAAGAACATATTTCCCGAAAGAACCGATTTCAGCCCCTTCAAATCGCGCACCCAGCGCCTCTCCCGCGTCAATAATCAGCGGCAGACCTAATTCGGCCAGTTCGCCAAAGGCCGGAACTCTTCCCAAAGGTGCATGAACAAACACGGCCTTGGTGTGTTCATCCACTCTTTCGGCGACGGATTCGGGGTTCAGGCAGGCATCCTCCTCCCGAACATCCGCATAGACCGGTTCGATGCCCATAACCCTGAATACGAGATGATACGCGGCCGGGGCCAGAGGAGAAAGAACGGCTTTATCGCCCCGTTCCAGTCCCATCGCCCGAATAATCATCTCGATGGAGCGGGCGTATTCCCTCATCGCGACGCCGCCTTCCAGATTGAAATCCGCGGCGGCGACGGCCACAAGATCTTCGGAGATGGCCGCCGGACCGATGATATCGGTTACCAAACATGAGAGGACCGAATGCATATCACGCCGACGGATCGAAGGCTTGAAGACTGGTATGGACATAAGCGGCTTTAAGCGTACTGGCTGATTTGTTTCAGTTCTTCCGGGTCAAAAAGACGGAGGGAATCCAAGATGATAAGATATCCTTCTTTCTGATGCACAACGCCTTGGATATACTCGGCGCCGATGCCCGAAATCATCTGCGGAGGAGGCTGTATTTCATCCGTTTCTATCGTTACCACGCGAAGAATTTTATCGATGATAATCCCCAGCTGCATCTCACCGATGGAAAGAATAAGAAGCGAATCTTCCTCGGTTAATTCCGGTCGCTGAAGATGAAATCTCTTATGGAGGCTGATGATGGGAATGATATCGCCTCTCAAATTAAAAATACCTTCTACGTAGGGCGGCGCGTTGGGAATGCTTCGGATTTCCTCGAAATCCACGATTTCCTTGACTTCCATTATATCAATGCCGTATTTCTCGGCGCCCAGCTGAAAAGTGACAAGCTGAAAAGAAGTGTCCGATCCGGCCATAATTCCTCCAACACGATGCCGGGGCGCAATAACATCTACCCCTGATTCATTTTAAACGTAACGGTGCCGGAAAGCAACTCACCGAAGTGAATCCAATCCCGCGCCGCGCTTTTCCCGAACGGTACGCAATTGATTTCCAAAATCGAAAGAAGAATCAAGAGGTTCACCGCGATTTGCCTCCGATCGGAGGTTCTGAAAATCCGGATTACCGCCTGTTCGATCATCCCGGAGATTCCGAACAACAAATCATCGGCCGGTCTGAAAAAATCGATTTTTTTAGACTTGTCCACCGGGCTCGGAGTGATGATTATGGGGATGATGAGGAACGGTCATGAGTACAGAGAACAAAATCATCGTAGGCAGTGAAGAATGGTGCAAGCTGCCTCAGCTCGGAATCCCGGCATTGAAGTGCCGCATCGATTCGGGAGCCCGTACGTCGAGTCTCCATGCTTTCAATATTCAGCCGTTCCATAGAGACGGGAATCCCTGGATTGCCTTTGAGGTTCATCCGATTCAAGCCGATCGCCGGACATCGGTGCATTGCGAATCGGAAGTGTCCGATCGCCGGACGGTAAAGAGTTCCAACGGACTCTCGGAGCGCCGCTACGTTATTCGATCGGCAATCTCCTTGGGCGGCACCGAATGGGACATCGAGATCACTCTGACCAACCGAATCAGCATGGGCTACAGAATGCTGATCGGCAGAGAGGCCATGAAAGGGCGGATGCTGGTGGATCCCGAGGCCTGCTGCCAGCTGGGAGAACCGAATAAAGAAGAACTTATGCGTCTTTATCGGTCCCTGGAATCAAAAAACGAGGGACTCAACATCGCCCTTTTGGCGACCAATCCCGATCTCTACAGCAATCGGCGCCTGATGGAAGCCGGAGAAGAGAGAGGACATCGGATGAGATTCCTCTCCATCAATCAGTGCTACATCCGGCTGGACGCTCATACGCCGGAAATTCATTATCGGGGAGGAAGACTGCTGAACGACCTTCATGCCGTGATTCCCCGAATCCGCCCCAGCGCAACGTTCTACGGCTGCGCCTTAACAAGACAATTCGAGAGCCTGGGAGTGTACACGCTCAACAGATCCTCGGCCATCAGCCAATCCCGGGATAAACTTTTTTCTCTTCAGCTCCTCTTGCAGGGAGGTCTGAACATTCCCGTTACCGGTTTCGCCAATTCCCCCCACGATACCGAAGATCTTATCGAGATGGTCGGCGGAGCGCCCCTGATCGTAAAGCTTTTGGAAGGCACTCAAGGCAGGGGCGTTGTACTGGCGGAAACAAGAAAGGCTTCCGACAGCGTTATCAACGCCTTTAAAAGTCTTCGGGCCAATCTTTTGGTACAAGAATTCATCAAGGAGGCCAAAGGAAGGGATCTGCGGCTGCTGGTTATCGACGGAAAAGTGGTGGCCGCGATGCAAAGGGAGGCGGCACCCGGTGAATTCAGAGCCAATATCCATCGCGGAGGATCGGCCGCGGCCGTAAAACCCACCAAGGAAGAACGCCGAATGGCGATAAAGGCCGCGCGGGTTCTGGGGTTAAAGGTCGCGGGAGTGGACATTATTCGCTCGGAGAGGGGGCCGCTCCTGTTGGAAGTAAACTCCTCTCCGGGGCTGGAAGGCATCGAAACGGCGACGGGAAAGGATATCGCCGACCTTATGATCGAGGCGATTGAACGAAAATTGGCATGGAAGCTTCCCGCGTCGGACGAAATCGATCTCTCCTGAGGAAGGATAAAACGCCCGAGAGGAATCCGGGAGGCAATCCATCGGCTCCTGGACTATACTATGGTTCATGAAACGAGAAATCGACTTCGCCAGGACCAAAATCATCGGAACACTGGGACCGGCCTCGGCCGACCCGGAGATTTTAGGCCGCATGATCGACGCGGGACTCGACGTGGTCAGACTCAATTGCTCCCATTCAAGTCCTGAAGATCTGGAAAAACTCATCGCCGTCGTCGAGAAAGCCTCCGAAATCCGCGACACGCCGATTTCCATACTCGCGGATCTCGGCGGGCCTAAAATCCGCCTTGCCGCTCTTGCGCACGAGATTCCCGTATCCGCGGGAGAAGAAATAACCCTAACCTCCGATCCGGATTATGCCGGTGAAGATAAAATCCGTGCGGGATATCCGCAGCTCGCTTCGGATATAAAGAAAGGAAACCGCATTCTCATCGACGACGGTCTGATTCAATTGGAAGCCGTAGAAGTCACTCCTCCGGACATCCGATGCCGGGTGCTGAACGACGGCGTTCTCAAATCACGCAAAGGCATCAACCTTCCCGGAGTGGATATCAGCATTTCCTGCCTGACCGAGAAAGATCGGACGGACATCGACTACCTGGTAACGAAGCCCATCGATTACATCGCCCTTTCCTTTGTGCGTTCGGCAAACGACATTCGCGAACTGAAAAATCTTTTGGAATCCAAAGGACGGCGTATTCCCATCGTCGCGAAAATCGAAAAACCCGAAGCGGTTGAAGATTTGGAAGGAATTATCGAAGAAACCGACATCGTGATGGTGGCCCGGGGTGATTTGGGCGTGGAAACACCCGCCGAAAGAGTCCCCTTGATCCAGAAGCGCATCATCGCCGAATGCAACCGGAAGAACAAACCGGTTATCACGGCCACGCAGATGCTTGAATCGATGATTCTTAATCCGCGTCCGACGCGTGCCGAGGCCTCCGATGTGGCCAACGCCGTTCTCGACGGCACCGATGCGGTTATGCTCTCCGGCGAAACTTCGGTGGGGAAATATCCCGTACAGGCGGTTGCCATGATGGACGGAATCGTCAGAGCCGCGGAAAACAATCGGGGCGAAACAGGAGCTTTGCCTCTGCGGCGCCGCAGAGGCAAAATGAGCTACGCCGAATCCATCTGTCATGCGGCCTGCGTTATGGCCGAAGAAAACAGCGCCCGGGTGATTATCTGCTTAACCCTTTCGGGAAGTACGGCTCTGCTCCTCTCAAGATTCCGATCCCGGGTTCCCATCATCGCCTATGCCGAGGATATAAAAGTCCTTCGATACCTCAATATTGTCTGGGGCGTGCAGGGCGAACTGATCGACGAGGTGGCCGATACCGACGCCACTTTGGAAAGAGCGGTGAAACTGGCCAAAAGGGACGGTTATATCAAAGACGGCGACACCGTTGTTTTTACGGCCGGGATTCCTCTGGTGGAAAGCCGGCATACGAACATGGTGAAAATCCAGAAAGTCTGAGGGGCGGCCCGGAAACGGACCGGTCACAGCCTCTCGCCGGCATTTTTACAACCGCATCAGGCAAGGCCGAAACTTGAAAACAGGAATCCGGCGGCTTCCGGCCGACTTGAGGCGTTCATCCGCCGGCCCTCGAAACCGAAAAGACTTTTCGCCGAAGACAGGAATCCGCTTTTCTGTTAAATTTCAGTTAGGACTCATTACGCAATGGAAAGAACCGTAAGGAACCCTATCAAAATCACCGACCACGGAAAAGCTCAGCTGGAAGTGAAAACTCACTATTCGCTTACCGGAGCGAAAAAAGACCGCTATTCGGTTGATTTATGGTTCTTTGTTCCAAGTCCCCTGAGAATGAATACCGAAGAATACGGCATTGAAAATTTCCTGGCCGATACGCATTGCCAGATCCGAATGAGTCCCGCCTTTATGCCCATATCCCGCATCATCGATCCGAAATGCAAAATCAGTCCGCTCACCCGGATTCGATCCGAACTGGAACGGGCCGCCCTGCCGCAGGATATCCGCAACAAAAGGATTCTCTATGAGATGAGAACCCTGGCCAATATTTTCGGAACGGAAACCTCCGGATCGGAACACATCATTGCCGAAGCGGTCAACGAAGGGCGCATGAACGTTGTGAAGAACGCCATCAAGGCGAATCTGAAGGATATCAAATCCTTTCTTGAAAGCTGGAGAAGCCTTTACGAACTTTTCCTGGAACCGGCGGTCGACAGTCAGCTGAGGGACGCCTATGCCTGGACGGACGAATCGGTCAGTCTGGCGACCGAACGTGTCCTCACCCGGCTGTACCGCAGCATCGTGGCGGACGAGGAAGCACCGTCGCTGACCAAACGGATTCTCAGGCTGGCCGAAGCGGAAAAAGAACATCGGCTGCTGATGGGTTACACCACCTTAAACGGAGGCTTTACGAAACTGGAAGCCGAACAGAGGCTCTACCACGAAAGCATCCTGAAAAAATGGGGACAGTCGGCTCTGTATCTGACTCTTGAAGAAAGCGGAACCTCGCGGCGTATAGGTCAAATCATAGCCGCCGCGGCCGCCGCGGCCGCCATGGCGTTCGCCGTGGTCGCGACGCTCCTGGCGGAACACTTTTTCCCCGGCAAAGGAATCGCCTGGGCTCTGGTGGTTGTTATCGCCTATATCTTCAAAGACCGGATAAAAGAATCCCTGAGAGCACTTCTTCTTCACACCCTTCCCTCGCTCATATCGGACAGCAGAATCAGGCTCGTCGATCAGGCATCGGGACGCCGTGTGGGCCGCGTAAGCAATCGCGTCCGGTTTATGAAAGCGCGGAAATCCCCTTTGGAAATCCATAGGCTCCGATATTCCGGAGAAAATCCCTTAAGACAAATACTCCCCGAAGAAGACCTTATCCATTTTCGAAGGAACATCCTCATCAGAAACAAAAGACTCAAAGGTTCTCATACGCGCCTTACCGATCTTTCGGACATCATCCGAATCAAACTGGATCGCGCTTTAAGGGAAATGGACGATCCCGAAAAAACATTCCCTGTTTTCGCCAACGGAGGCGTACAAGACGTCATCGGGAAGAGGGTCTATCACATCAACCTGATCGTAGGACTTTCCTTATATGGAGAAGGCATCATAGAGCGCCTTCACTGCAGGCTCATCATCAGCCGAAACGGATTGGAGCGGATCGAAGAGCTCGAATCATAAGCCATAAGCGCCTCCTCCGCGAAAGCCGGGAATCCCAAAAGAGTTGGAAAACCCGTAAAGTTCGATGGATTCACCGGATCATTTCCGCCGAACAAAAAAATCAATTTGAAACACCCTTTTCTCTTTCCGCCCGTCAAGAATAATGAGGCAAGGAGGAAAGACGATGCCCGACGATACGAAAAAGGTTTTCAGAAAGCAGGGAACCTGCTCGCGCACGCTGTTTTATTTAGTCAATCGCGCATTCGGAAGAAACAGAGAACTCGAGGGTCGGGCCGTCGACCCTTTGGCCGGAGGCATCGTACAGAAAGGATACCAGTGCGGGATGCTGTGGGGGGCCTCCCTGGCCGCGGGCACCGAAGCGTACGAACGATTCGGCAAGGGTGAACGGGCCGTCGGCGCCGCGATCGGCACGTCTCAAGACATCGTGAAATCCTTTACCGACTGTGCCGGATGCGCCGACTGCCGGGACTTTACGGGAACGGATTTTTCCAAACCGCTGCAAATGGCCCGTTATGTGCTTTTCAGAACACGCCGATGCTTCAATCTTGCCGAAGATTGGGTTCCGGATGCCGTCGATACGGTCCGAAAAGGATTATCGGCCGCGGAAAGCACCCTCGAGAAGGCCGGAGTGGATAAGACCGTTAAAAAAGGAGGAATCAGCTGCGCGACCGAAACGGCCCGCAAAATGGGAGCCGGTGATGAAGAGGCCGTGATGGTGGCCGGATTCGCGGGCGGCATAGGGCTCGGCGGAGGCGGATGCGGCGCGGCGGCGGCGGCCGTTTGGATAAAGAGTCTCGAGTGGTGCCGAAAAAATCCCGGGAAATCCGGCTTCGGCAATCCGGCCGCCAAACAAACCGTTAAAGCCTTCGAGGAGGCAGCAGGCGCCCGATACACCTGCCGTGAAATTACGGGAAGAACCTTTGCGAACGCCGAAGAACACGCCGAGTTCATCACGAACGGAGGATGCGCCGAGCTGATCAAGGCCCTGGCCGAATCGTAATTCTTCGAACGCGGGAATATCGGAAGGGTTCCGTTTCTCATATGACACCCGAAGCCCGTCGGAGAATACCGTTCATAAAGAGATTTGCCGATTTTCCGATCGCGGTGTAGGCTTCCGGTATGAACGGGCTTACGAAAACCGTCAAATGCGTTATCGCCGGACTCGGCCGAATCGGCTCCACGCTGGAAAAAGATCCCCTTCGGGAAAAACCCGCAAGCCATGCCGGAGCCGTTTGGGCCCATCCTCAAGCCCTTCTGGCCGCCGGGGCCGACCCGGTGCCCGAACGCCGGGAAGAGTTTGAGGCGGACTGGAACGGCGTTAGAACCTACGAAGATCCTTTGGAAATGCTTCGAATCGAAAAACCCGATATCTTCCATATCGCCTCATGGACCGACTCTCATCCCTCTCTCCTGACGGCGGCCATGGGCGAAGGTATCCCCGTTATTATCTGCGAAAAACCCCTGGCCAACTCGCTCAAAGCCGTCCGGCCTCTCATCCGGAAAACACACAATTCCTCATGCCGGGTTGTGATGAACCACGAACGGCGCTTTTCCCGGGATTACCGGTCGGTAAGAGAAATCATCCGGGAAAAGCGATTCGGTGAACTCCTCTCTGTTTCGGGCAAACTCTACATGGGCCTCACCCGTTCTCCGCGCGCTGTTCTCTATCACGACGGAACCCACATGATCGACATCATCAGATTCCTCACCGGCGAAGATATCGCCATTAAACGCGTTTGCGGATCTCCCGAAGTTAAAGGAGGAGATCTGCACATCCTCGCTCAAGCGGGAAGCACGGCTGTCGATTTGGACATCTCCGGCGGCCGCGATTATCTGTTGTTTGAACTGGATTTGACGTTTTCTTCCGGACGCATCCGAATCGGAAACGGAATCTATGAACTCTGGGAATCGGAGGAATCCCCCTACTACACCGGCTTTAAGTCGCTCTCAAAAAAACAAGACGGCTGGGAAGGGAGAACCGGTTACTTTGCCGGAATGATGGAGCATGCCGTTGATCTGGCGGAGAATCCCGAACGGCAAAGCGAATCGACTTTGGAAGACGGTCTTGCCGTACTGAAAATCATCGCCGCGATATTGAAGAAAAAGCGCTGAACGAAGGATTTTTTCAAAGGCTGTTTCCATGCTTTCGGACGGATATTCCCGACCGGCCGGAGGCGTTCGGCACGGTCGATACCATATTTGACTCATCCCGTAAAGTTCCATAGAATCGGGATATGGAAGAAAACGATCCTATCGGATACCAACGGTGCTCCACTTGCGGGAAATGGCATCCGACGGCCGGATCGTACGCAGGCAGATTCTGTTCCAGAGAATGCGCCAAATCCTTCCGGAAATGCCCGGTTTGCGGAGCCTATTTCGAGATGAAGGAATCGACATCGGACGGATTCTGTTCGGCCGAGTGCGCCGGAGTGGACGCGAAGGACGGACCGGCGAATATTCTTGAAATGGCTTCCGCCGACGATTTTCCGGAACCGGCCGCGGATTCCGCGGAAAAAACCGAAACGGTATTGCAAGGATAAAATTCCTAGGGCCGAGAACCCTGACGAGGAGATGAAAAATGAAACTGATGTATCTGGGCCCTCCGGGGGCGGGAAAAGGCACGATGGCCGCACGGACCAAGGAACTTCTTGGGATTCCTCATATTTCCACCGGAGATCTCTTCCGGGAAAACGTCTCCAAAGGAACCGAGCTCGGACTGCAGGTAAAAAGCATCATGGAAAAGGGCGATTTGGTTCCCGATGAAATCACCGTCGCCATGCTGAAGGAACGCCTCGGACGTTCTGATACGGCCGCGGGGTTCATTCTCGACGGATTTCCCCGGACCATCCCGCAGGCCGAGGCCCTTGCCGCCGTAACGGATTTGGACTGCGCGGTGAATTTCGCCTGTCCGGAAGAAGAGCTGATTAAAAGATTGACCGGCCGACGATTCTGCCCGGCCTGCGGTAGAACCTATCATGTGATGTTTATGCCTCCCCGCGAGGAAGGCCGATGCGACGACGACGGATCGGCACTCTCGGTCCGGGATGACGATACCCTGGAAGCGGTAAAAAACAGATTGAAGGTTTACACAAAATCAACCGAACCGCTTATTGCGTGGTACCGCGACCACGGTCTTCTCCGTGATGTGGATGCCTCGGCAGCCCCCGATGATGTGTTCGCGGCGCTTAAGGCGATTTTCGAGAAGCCGTAACATCCCGAATCCCGGCATGAATCATGCCGGGCGCATCATTAAAAAGCTCTTCAAGAGACTCCTCGTCCGAGAAGCCGAGTTCCAGAGCTTTGGCGAGTGCTTCAAGGCCCTCTTCATATTCTTCCAATTCGACTAAATCGATCCGGGCCAAATGCCACCAGCACTCCGGATCGTCTTCGGCGCCGCTCGCGATTTTCCTTTTTTCATAAACCGCCGCTTCGCGAAAAAGTCCCATGGCATCGGCCGCACGGGAGGCGATCCGCAGAGCATCGCGATTCACGGTATCTTCGGTCAGGACATCTTCACAAACAGAAAGAGACTCTTCATACTCCCCCGCCGCGGATAAAGAGGATGCCAGGGCCAGTCTGTTTTCAACATCGTCATCCAGTCGAACCAGCGTCCGGTAGAGCACCACCGCCTCCGCCGCGCGGCCTTCGCCCTCGTGAATCTCGGCGGCGCCTTTGAGCGACTCGGTATCGGCATGGAAAACATCGAGAGCCGCCCTGTAATAATCGAGAGCGGCATTTGAATCGCCCTGTTCTTTGGAAACCCAGGCCAGGGCTCTGAGAACCGTAAGATTCTCGGGATCTCTCCCGCGCAATTCCTTTAAAAGAATCAATGCATCGTCTTCGCGGTCCAGAAACGTCAGGGTAAGAGCCAAGTTGTATGAGGCGGCGGCAAGGTCGGGTTTGGCCTCCAGAGCGGCTTCATATGCCAGGGCCGCTTCCTCCAAACGGCCCGATTCGCGAAGCGTGTTGCCTTCGTTGTAAAACCGGGCCGCCTGCTCCTCGACGGCACTCCACGTTCGGCACCCTCCCAAAACGGCGGCGGCCGACGCAAGAAGAAAGAAGATTCGCCGAAGAACCGACTCGGGGATCATCCCCTTAAAACCGTCCTCTCGATTTCCCGAACCTGCGCCCGATAGAGTGAGGAAATATTGGCTCCGTAATCGGCTACCAGCTGAATCATGTTTCTCGGAGAATCCCCGTCTCTGCCGTTGATTCGGTCGCCCGCATCACCGAGTCCGGGAAGAATGTAGGCGATATCGTTCAGAACCGGATCCATCCACAGGGTATAAACATCCAGATTCTCAATGGAGCGGACAAGCTGCAGAGATCCCTGCAATGCGGCAATAACGTTTAACGCCTTGATCGATTTGGGCTTAACGCCGTTTCCAAGCAGATACTTCACGATGGTAACAAGACTTCCGCCCGTGGCGTTCATGGGATCGGCGAAAACCAGGTTTTTCCCGTCCAAGGATTCCAGGTCGAAATAGGACATATCCAAGTCCAGGATGTATTCCATGTCGTCTTTCTTCTTCGCTTCGTTTCGTTTAATGCGGAACAAAGCGAATGGGGTGACATTCCCGGTGGAACTGTATTCCTGGATTTCTTTACTCAGAATCATCGACGGCAGAAGCGCGCCGCGGAGCATCACGCACATCACCGTATCCGCGATTTCCTCATCCACATCCGGGATTTTATGGACCGCGTAATTCTGCACGGGCATGGTAACCGGCGTTTTAACCACAAGATGGTTCTTTTTACTTTTACCGGCGCCGCCCCAGGCCAAATTGAATAAAAGTTCGTAAGCCCGCTGGATGTAGTAGACGAACTCGTCATGACCGGTTTTCGCGTCCCGAAGCTTGGCGATAAGCCGGGAAACCTCGCCGTGCTGTCCCGTGGGGGTTTCAAAACTGTAAACATGCAGATGGGGCTCTTCGGAGGTAATTTCATGCATGAATTTTCCCATGGTCTCATAGAGCCTGATGATTTTATCGGTCTCGGCCTTTACCAATGACGGCTTGGATTCTCCCGCGGCCAATTTTGTGAAGGAAGCCGAAGCCTCTTCATAAAAAGAATGCATCCGGGCAATGTAGTCCCGATCCTGTTCGGTCAGGAAGCCGTCCAAGTCTTCGGCTTTTAGAATGATGTTGTCGCTCATGGCCCGATTATAGCCCGGAGCGATGCCTAAGGTCGATGAGAATGAGAAGAAGAAAGGGACCGTCCCGGGAGTTCCGGAGCGGTCCCTCTTATTCCGGTCTAAAAATCGGCTTCAACGGCCGATTTAATGACTGAATCGCTACTTAAAGGCGTAGCCGCCGCTGACCGTCAAACCGATGCCGCGTTCATTGTTGTCCAGAAGATCGGTTCCGACGATATCGATGACCATGTTAAACGGCCCGCCGCCCTTGGTCGGATGAATACGGAATCCGGTATTGAAAGCACCCCGAGCTCCGGCATAAATCTTCGGCTGGTATACCGCATAGGCGAAGTTCGAAAAATCCGTTACCCAGTAGACGTAATTCTTGAAGGCGCTCGGGAAGAGCGACATGGAGAATCCCATGCCGTAGATAAACTGACTCGTGGGGAAATCTCCCTGTTCCGCCATCTGCCAGCCTATGGTCGCGGTGGTGACGGCGGGCATACTGAAGAAATTTCCGCCGTAGGTGGCGGCCAAATACAGCTTGGCGCTGTTTCCGGCGGCGGCTTCGTTGGCCATTTCGATATCGCCTCCCAGGGCCAGAGCGCCGGAGCCCTCTTTATAGAGCTGGAATTTTCCGCCCAGGATGAAATTGAGAAGTTCGGTCTCTCCGTAAAGATCTCCCAAGTGAAGAGCTCCGGAGATTTCGAACTTTTTAAAGAGACTTAACGCGAATCGGGGAATATGATCCATCCGATCGTTTCCCGCATAGACGAAACCGTAACCGACATCCAAACCGACCTTGGATTTCTCCCAGCCGACTCGGGCGTCCGGAACAACGATAAGACCCGTGCTTCCGTTGAAGGTCATGCCGTTCACCGCTCCCGCCATGGTGGACTGGCCGAAAGCGGCGGCGGCCACCAGGAGAGCCAAAGAAAGAATCGCCAAACGTTTTAACATTCATTTCTCCTTGCAATTCATAATGAGGCAATTTGTAATTATAATATCGCGATAAACGTTCATTTCTCGGAAAATGCATAATCCATCCTAAAAAACGGTTTTCATCGAAGTCCCGGCAGCCGAGTGTTGACGAGAATTAACGGATATCGATAAATAATGAAGGTTATGAATGAAACACTGAAAGTAATCCGAGAAAGAAGAAGCATTCGGTCCTATTCTTCAAAACAGATCGGGAAAAACGATTTGAATGATGTTCTGGATGCCGCTCTTGCGGCTCCGAACGCCAGGAATATGCAGCAATGGCATTTTACCGTTATACAAGATGCCGCTCTGCTGGATCGATTGGTTTCGGCGATCCGGAAAAACATGCCCTTAACCGGTATTCCTCTTCTCGTCGAGAAGGCCAAGGATCCCGCATATCACACTTTTTATCATGCGCCGACGGTGGTCATGATTTCCGGCGACCGCTCTTCCAAGCATATCGCCATCGACGGCGGAGCGGCCGCCGAGAACATGGCATTGGCCGCGCAATCCCTCGGCATAAGTTCCTGTTTGATTGCCTCATCGGATCTGATTTTCGTCGGAGATACGGCCGAAGCCTACCGAAAAGAGCTGCGGATTCCCGATGGATACGATCATGTTCTCTGTGTCGCCCTGGGCTACGCGGAAGGCGATGCTCCCCTAATGCCGGAACGGAACAAGAACGTCATCGACTATATCGGGTAGGTGAATAAAGCCCGTTCAAATGATTCGCGCGGATATTCGGGCCCGTCTTCCGGGCATGAAGAGTGCGTTTTTGCGCTTAGCTCCGTCGATTCGAAGACCGAACGGGGTAATCGCCTGATGCGGAACATGCCGGGACGGATTCGAAATGCCGTCATGCATTATCAAACACTCGTTATGTGCATGGTCCGGTGTCTCTGCCTCATCGCCGAAGGCGTCATGCCTTTACGAAGCTTGAATTGACGGATGAAATTGCGCACCGTGGAGAATCCGGAATCAAACGCAATTTTTTCCACGGTATCCAGGCTGTCCGTAAGACGCCTCTCGGCGTACTGGAGCCGCCGGTCGATGATGTAATCCCTCAGCGATATGTTCATGACGAATTTAAAGACGCGGCACAGATAATCGGAGTTGTATCCCATGGAAGAGGCAAGATCCTTCACCGAGAAATTCCCGTCCGTAAATTTCTCGGCGATGGTCTGAATCATCAGATTGATGAGTCCCTCTCTGACGGCCGCGAACGGTGAGGCCTCATGCCGCTTGAGCACATACTCGTTCAGCTCGACCATCATCATGCGGAACATC
Organism: Spirochaetia bacterium; assembly: GCA_963666985.2. Classification (GTDB taxonomy): domain Bacteria; phylum Spirochaetota; class Spirochaetia; order DSM-2461; family DSM-2461; genus UBA2779. The sequence goes on from CAXXIA010000001.1 coordinate 1,458,058, forward strand.
AGCTGGTATTTAAGAGCGGTAAAGGAGGGATGCTCCTGCTCGAAAAGAATCTCGTGAAAAAATTGATGAAAGGCACGGGAATCGGAAACAGGGATTTCCCTCGGAAGCAGAATCGCGTCGTTCAGACGCGTCATAGCAACCGACCTGTTTCCGAGAATGGGACCAACATCGTCGGTCTTCATAGTGATGGGATTTGCGGCGCATTTAAAATGAATCCAATAATAGGAAGCCGAATCTTCCAGGCGCCGAAGGCCCCGATGTGTTTTCCCAGCGGTTAAAAGAGTCAGGCGGCCGGGTTCGATGCTCACCGGTTCTCCGTCTTCCTCAAGTTCCACGCGGTTTTTCCAGCCCAGTATAAGAACGGATGTATCCAGATTCCTCTCGGGATGAATCCATCCGTGATTCAGTATGGCCGCACCGCCGTTTTCCGCGCTCAGCTGCGAAAGCCTCGGGAACAATGTATAAGTCATGACAATCTCAATTAAGTCGATTATCGCACAATCGGCGTTCCGAAACGATCAAAAATATTTCGGGCAGTCGCTTTTTATGAATATTCCGCAAAATCGATTCTTGGATTCGATTAATCCATTTACTTATATATCAATACGTTAGTAAATATCATCAAAACGGGAACAAAATATGCAATAATGAATAATCCTTGGAATCGGAAAAAGTCGGAAAATGTCACCAAGTCTTCGAAAATCATCTCTACCGGGAATAGAACACTCCCCTATGATGGAATCATCACAAACCTGAAAGGAGAGGAAAATGAACCGAATCGGTATTATTGCCGTTTGCTTGGCCCTGACGGTCGCCGGAACGGCGCTTTGGGCGGGCGGAGGATCCGATGCCGGAGACAAAGGCATCACACTCACATACGTGTACTGGGGCAGCCCGGCCGAAGATGCCGCCGTAAAGGCGGCTCTGGCCGGTTTCGAGGCCGCCCATCCCGGAATTACCGTTGAACCCATGTACCTTCCGGGCGACCTCGACGGCTCCACATACAATGCGAAAATGAAAGCTCTGGCGGCATCCGGAACCCTGCCCGATGTGGGCTACTTCCGCCCCGAGGAGTTTTTCAACTACGCATCCAAGGGATTCTTTCTTCCGCTGGACGATCTTATCGCCCGTGACGACATGGACGAATCATACTTGTCTCAGACATGGCTTTCGGTCGGCGATTCGACCTACGGCGCTTATACGGCCGCGGAATGCCAGGTGATGTGGTACAACAAGGATGTTCTTCGGAACGCCGGAGTGCCCCTTCCTCCGACCGAATTCGACAAAGCCTGGAGCTGGGATGAATTCACCAAATATCTGAAGCAAATCACCGTGGATGAAAACGGGAAACATCCGGGACAAGCCGGTTTCAATCCCGAAGGAATCAAAACCTACGGAGTTGTCTACGATCTTTGGAACGCCATGTATTATCCCTCTCTGTGGAGCAACGGCGGCAGTGTTTATTCCGATGACGGCACAAAAATCGTTATCGATTCACCCCGGTCCGTCGAAGTCTTCCAGAAGCTGGCAGATCTGATCAACAAAGATCACACCATGCCGTACATGGGCGGCGGAAGCGGCCTTCCCTCCCCGTCCGTTATGCTGGCCAACGAGCAGCTCGGATTCTGGGTTACCGGTCAGTGGACGCTTTTGGAACTGGGGGGCATGAAGGATTTGCCTCTGGGCGTGGCGGCTCTGCCCATCTTCAAAAAACCGGCTCAGATTTACCTGAGCGGACTGAATGTCGTTTTCGCCGAAAGCAAACACCCCGATGAGGCATGGGAACTGCAGAAATGGATGATGAATCCTGCCGAAACCCTCGACCTCTACACGTCGGGACTCTGGATGCCGACGAAAAAATCCTTTTATTCCGATCCTGCGGATCTGGCGAAATGGATCGAAAACGACGTTCATCCCGACGGCTTCAAAGAAGCGGTCCTGGATTCGATGTCCGTGGCCGTTACCGAACCCATCAAAGTGAAAAACACCAACCAGATTTGGGGGGACTATCTGAACGCCGCGATTGAAAGCATTTGGATCGGCAGCAAATCCGCCGAGGAAGCTCTGACGGAAGCCGCCGCGAAAGTCCGCGCCTCCGGTCTTCTGCAGGGGACCTTCTAAGTCCGTTTCCAACCCGACGGTTTCCGGACCGTCTTGAATACAATCCGCCCGGATTCGTCCGGGCGGTTTTTAAAACCGATTGATGATGGGTGCCGTCCCCCGGATAACGATGGAAAAGGAGTGAAGATGAAGTCGACGCGCCGCGGCGTCATTTCAAAAAGGCAAACCCGATGGGGATGGATTCTCATAATGCCGCTGACGCTGGGATTAAGCATCTGGGTTGTGTTTCCCATGGGACTCAGCCTTGTTACAAGCCTGACGCACTGGGACATGATAAGCCCGCCGACATTCGTAGGCCTGCAGAACTACATCCGGCTTTTCTCCGGAGACGAGCTGTTCCTGCGGTCGGTGAAGGTAACGCTTTATTACACCGTTCTCTCCGTTCCCCTTCAGCTCGCAACGGCATTCTTCGTTTCCATGCTTTTAAACAGCGATGTCAAAGGACTTGGGATTTTCCGGACAATCTATTATCTGCCCTCGCTTATTCCCATCGTCGTTACCTCCATTATGTGGCTGTGGCTCTACAACGAGCAGTACGGTCTTTTGAACGCGATGTTCTCCGGACTCGGACTGGGAAAAGTGGGATGGATCAGTAATCCGAAATTGGTGATTCCCAGCCTGGTCGCGATGAGCATCTGGGGCGTGGGCAATGTGGTGGTGATTTTTCTCGCGGGGCTTCAGGGAATCCCGTTATCCCTGATCGAAGCGGTAAAAATCGACGGAGGAAACGCGTATCACGCTTTTCGGCACGTTACGCTTCCGCTGATGAGTCCGGTGATTCTGTACAATATGATCGTGAGCATCATCAAATCTCTGCAGCTCTTCACCGAGCCTTACATCATGACCGGCGGAGGACCGGTCAATTCATCGCTGAGTTTTGTTCTGAACATTTACAACAACGCTTTTAAGTACAGCAAAATGGGCGAAGCGAACGCCCTTGCCTGGATGCTCTTTCTTCTGACGCTGATTCTCTCCGTCGTCATCTTCAAAACATCCGCCAAATGGACCTTTTACGGAGGCGACCGATGAGTTCGTCACGAACGCGCGCCGTATGGAAAATCATGAAATATACCGTCCTTATCATCGGCGCGGCAATCTGCATTCTGCCCCTTCTTTGGCAAATCCGCAGCTCGCTGATGCCGATGGAAGACATCTTTAAACTGCCCCTGATTATTTTTCCAAAATCGCTGGAACTCAAAAATTATGCCGATGTTTTTGTTCTCGCGCCCTTCGCCCGATACTACCTGAACACGATTTTTGTGGTTATCGTCAACATCATCGGAGCCGTCGTTTCCAATGTCTGCATCGCTTACGCGCTTGCCAGATTGGATTTTCGCGGACGAAAACTCATGTTTTCCCTCAGTATCGGGACGATGATGCTGCCGGCATCCGTGCAGCTCATTCCTCTCTTTCTTGAATGGAAATGGCTGGGAGGAATCAATACCCTCTATCCTCTGACGGTTCCGGCTTTCTTCGGCAATGCTTTCTTCATTTTCCTTCTGGTGCAGTTCTTCCGCACCTTGCCCCGCGATTACGACGAAGCGGCGATTATCGACGGCGCGGGTTATCCTCAGATTATCCGCAAAGTGATTATCCCCCTTGCCCGCCCGGCCATTGCCGTGGTTGTCATCTTCCAGTTTCTTTTCAGCTGGAACGATTTTATGGGACCGCTGCTTTTTATCAACGACAGCAGGCTTTACACCCTGTCCGTCGGACTCCGTTCGTTTCTCTCGACCTTCTATACGCCATGGCCCGCCCTGATGGCGGCGGCAACCCTGACCGTCATACCGCTCATCATTCTGTTTTTCCTGGCGCAGCGGCATTTCATCGCGGGACTGACCATGGGCGGTCTTAAAGGCTGAACAAGAAATACACATGCCGAACAACGAAACCATTCCCTTAAGGATACATCCATGCACATGAGAACTCCGACCCTGAAAGACGTAAAACTTACCGAAGGCTTCTGGAAATCACGAACCGACATGATTGCCGAATCGCTTATTCCCTATCAGTGGGACGCTTTAAACAACAGAATCCCCGGCGCACCGGAAAGTCATGCCGTGGAGAACTTCAGAATCGCCGCCGGAGAAGCCGAAGGCCGGCCCGAGGGAATCATTTTCCATGACAGCGACATAGCCAAATGGATCGAGGCGGCCTCATACGTACTCTCCGTTCGGCCCAATGCCGAACTTGAAGCGATCATCGACGAACTCATTCGTCTTATCGCCAAAAGCCAGAAGAGCGACGGTTACGTCAACACCTATTTCATCGCCGAAGGAGACGAGCACCGCTGGTCGGATCTGAAAATGGGGCACGAGCTTTATTGCGCGGGGCATATGATGGAAGCGGCCGTCGCCTATTTCAAGGCGACCGGCAAACGGAAACTTTTGGAGGTGATGTGCCGATTCGCCGATTACATCGGCGAGGTCTTCGGACCGAATGAAGGGCAGAATCACTCTTACGGAGGACATCCGGAGATTGAACTGGCCCTCTACAGATTGGCAGACGCCACGAAAAATCGCCGGTATGAGGAACTCGCCGAATACTTTATCAACATTCGCGGTACGGTTGAGAACTACCATATCGGAGAAACCGCCGATCCCGGAATGAATCACGACAACAAATGGTTCCGCGAAGATTACTTTCTTGCCCACGAACCGGTCCGCGGCATGAGAACGGCCGACGGACATGCCGTTCGCGCCGTTTATCTTTACACCGCCATGACGGATCTGGCACTCAGGCAAACCGACGATGCCATGGTTGAGGCTCTTGGGGCCCTCTGGCGGAATTTGACGCGGCGGCGGATGTATATCACGGCGGGAATCGGACCTCAGGGCCGAGGCGAACGATTCACCGTCGACTACGACCTGCCTTCCGATACCGGATATACGGAAACCTGCGCAGCGGTCGGGCTTGTCTTTTGGGCCTGGCGCATGACGCTTCTCAATCCGGCCGGAGAGTATGGGGACGTTATCGAAAGAGCCCTCTTCAACGGGGCATTAAGCGGCATGTCTCTCGACGGTACGAAATATTTTTACGTTAATCCTTTGGAAATAAATCCCGCAATCGCGGAATACCGTTACGATCACGACCATGTTAAAACGGCCAGAGTTCCGTGGTTCGACTGCGCCTGCTGCCCGACGAACATCGCCAGGCTCGTATCCTCGGTTTCTCAATATTTTTTCTCCCGAACGGATAAGGAGATTTGGCTGCACCAGTATGCCTCCGGCGAATACGGCATCGAATTGGAAGAGGAATCCCTGAACCTGATTGTTAAGACGGATTATCCCTGGGACGGACGCATCCGGATTTTCCTAATGTCCTCTTCATCCTCACATCTGCCGCTTCACTTGCGAATCCCCGCATGGTGCGAAGACTTTACCCTGGCGCTCAACGGCGAGATTCTCTCGAATCCCGGAATAGAAAACGGCTTTGTCACCATCGAGCGCCTTTGGGAAAAAAATGATGAAATCGAACTGGTTCTGAAGATGTCCGTTCTCTTCATCCGCGCTCATGGGGATGTCGTGGAAACCGCCGGAAAAATCGCCGTGCAGCGCGGGCCTCTTATTTACTGCTTGGAGGAACAGGATAACGGCCCCGGACTGCACCGGATTCTCATCGACATCGAAAGCGAACCCACCGTACTTCCCGACGACACCCTTCTCGAAGGCGGCCGCATCGTCGTACTCGACGGATTCCGTGAAGAAAAGGATACGGATGAAATACTGTATCGGCCCTATGAAAAAAATCGCGGCCTGAAACCATGCCGAATCCGCGCCATTCCCTATTTTCAATGGGGAAATCGGGGGCAGAACCAAGAAATGAGAGTCTGGATACGGTCAATAAAGTAGATGCTTAATCGCTATCCTGCGACAGGGCAGCTGCTCTCCCTGATAATCAGCTGCGGATACATGATAAGCCGCCTGGGTGCAGGATTCTCACTTTCTAATAGTTGAATCATCATCTCGGAAGCCAAAGTACCAAGCCCCGATGTGTTCATATCCATAGTGGTAAGGGGCGGAACGGCAATCTGGGAAAGAATTGTATTATCCTGGGCTACAACCGTAAAATCTTCCGGAACCGAAAGACCGGCGGATCGTGCGGCACGAAGAGCACCCAATCCCATTAATTCATTTGAAGTAAACACGGCCGTCGGATGATCTGAAGAAGCAAGAAGCGGAGCCAGGGCTTTTTCGGATAATTCAATAGTGTTGAAATGATCCGGATCATTAATAAGAATGATCCGCCCATCCTTTACCAAATACCCTTCGACCTCCATTCGCTTCCGGAATACACGCTCCTTACCATCAAAGGACATAACCGATGCTGCACCTCGAAGCATGGCGATATCCTTATGTCCAAGGGAAAAAATGTAATCCATCACATGTTCCATGCCCTGTTCCTGATCCATCATTATAAGGTTGGAATCCATTCGTTCAGGATTCCCATTGATAAGAACTACAGGCACAAGTTTATTCAACTCGGAATACAATCCTGAATTCTCAGGACGCCGCGAAACTTCCACGATAACGAGTCCATCCACTCCCGAATCCAGAAAACGGCGAAGAATATCTTCCTCTTCCTCGTCCCGAAGAATGGAACTGGCGAAATTGCACATATATCCGTCTCTTCGAAATCTGACTTCCATAGCGTTCATAATGGATGCGAAATAGGGATTTTCCATATTGGTAACAACAACACCGATTCGAAAAGACTGCCCCTTAATAAGTCCTCTGGCTGTCAGGTTGGGTCTGTATTCCAGTCGTGCAATCGTTTCTTCCACTGTTTTCCGGGCTTTCTCACTCACCGGATGATTATTCAGCACTCTTGAAACCGTCGCGATGGAAACACCTGCCTCTCGGGCAACATCTTCGAGTTTAACTTTCACTGTTTAATGCTCCATATCTATTCATATTCAGTATAAACTTCCAACAGACGTCTCAACCCTTAACGGCGCTATCCACCATTCCGCGAATAAAATATCGCTGAAGAATGAGGAAGAGAACAACAACAGGAAGAACAGCTGTTACGGCGGCAGCGGCAGCCGCTCCAAGATTGGAAGACGATTGAGCAAAAAAAGTAGACACGGCCAAAGTAACTACTTTCATCCTGGGTGACTGAAGAAGGAACAGGGAAAACTGAAAATCATTCCAAACGGCAACACTTGTGAGAATTATCACTGTAGCTGTTACCGGCTTCAACAGAGGAAGAATAATACGCCAAAATATTACGGAAGGCCGACAACCGTCAATCAAAGCCGCTTCATCAAGTTCCCGGGGAATTGTTTTCACAAAATTTGCATACAGAAAAATCGCAATCGGCAACTGAAAGGTTACAAGAACCATAATGATGCCCCAATACGTACTCACTCCTCCCATCCTTGTTACAATGGTAACCAGAGGAACCAGCATGCTTAATGGGGGAACCATCATAACTGCCAAAATTGCCCGAAGGACAATACGATTTCGGCGGGAAGCATCCCTTGCCAGGGGATAGGATGCCATCGAAGCGATTACAATAATTGCAATAACCGTAATAATCGTAATCAGGGCACTGTTTCCCATGGCCAGCAGGATTTTCGCTTTTTCCACGGCCATCCGAAAGTTATCCCAGTAAATTGAAGCGGGAGGAGTCCATCGGGAACTCAGATCGGTTTTGGGCTTCAGAGCGACATTCACGGAAATATAGAGAGGAAGCGCATGAAGAAGACCTATTAAAATCGCTGGAAGACTCCACAAAGAAAAACGAATGCGGGATGACAACTTATTTTTTTTCATTAGGCAATCTCTTTCCGATCCATAAGATTCTGTATAACCGAGGTGATAATCAGGATAAGAAGGAAGAGTAATATTCCCATAGCCGCCGCATAACCGGCTGATTGAGAGCGGAAATATGTGTAATCAATCAGGGTTGATAGGGAATGGGATGAGTAACCCGGTCCGCCTGCCGTAACGGCCTTTACAACATCGAAAAGCTTCAATCCACCAATAAGATTCAGAACAACACTGGTAACGAAGGCCGGACGAAGCAGTGGAATCGTTATGTGACGGAATTGCTGAACAGTGGAGGCTCCGTCAATCTGGCTTGCGTCGTAATACATGGACGGAATCGTCTGGAGACCGGCCAGGTAGATTACCATTGAAATTCCGCAAAACTGTATTGTGTTCATAAGAACAAGAAGTCCTACGGCTCTATTGCCCTGGGCAAGCCAATCCACTTTTTCCCATCCAAAAATCATCAGGATGTCGTTCAATGCACCGTAGTTGTATTGAAACAGGAAATACCACATATAGCCCATAATCACTGGAGCTATAAGAACCGGAAGATAGATAAGGGCTCGCGATAAATTTCTTCCCAAAATACGTTTGTTGAGCAGGAGAGCATACGAAAGCCCTAAAACTTGTTCGAAAAAAGTCGATGCAAATCCGTAAACAAGAGTGTTCAATAATGCTCTGAACATGTTCTCATCGCCGAAAAGCCTCCGAAAATTCTCTATCCCCACATAATCATAGGATTGGGAATAACCGTTCCAGTCGGTAAAGGCGATGCGTATTCCTTCGATGAAGGGATAAACAATAAATACAAGGAACAGTACAAGCGCCGGAATGTACATCCAGTCGTTCGAATGTGATCGGCGTGATTCGGGAAGTTTCATCCATCATACCTTTATCTGGCAAAATGCCTGGCGCCGTCCCTTTATAATGGACGACGCCAGGATTATCGAAAAAATCCTGAAGAATTACTTGTAGAGTCGTTTAAAATCCTCAAGCATCTTATCAGCGGCTTCAGTGACTGTCATATCACCTGAAAGAATACCGGTTCCGGTCGAACACATCGTATCCCATATTCCATTGGGTAAAAATGCCCGGTCAAAATACGGGAAGGCGGAACATTTTCCCCATTTCGCGTAGTCATCAGACAAGGCACCGGTGTCGCTGACGGCATCAACAAGTCCGCAAGGAATGGCATTGGCCGTTGCCATGGCAGATGCATTTTCAGGACGGGCAAGAAAGGCAAGAAAATCTTTGGCCTGCTCGGGATAAGCGGTATCCTTCCAGATACCAGCTGTTGTTCGTTCACCTGAAATCAGACTGGGCTGGTCTCCTTCATAATATGCGGGAACGGGAATGAATCCCAAATCAGCATCCGCATTGTATGAAAGGGCTTCAACAATGATGTAATTTCCCAAAAAAGTGAAAGCGGTATCTCCGACACCCAAGGCTCGAGCGGTATCGCTGAACGTTGAAGTTAAAACATCTTTATTTAAATAGCCTTTGTCGGACATCTCTTTCATCAGTCCGGCAAGCAGTTCCCATTTTGACGTGTCAAATTTTCCTGCAAGAAGATCATCGCCGCTGTAGTTGTTTTCATCGGTGATATAAAGAGCGGGAGCCGCCCAATCAAAAAAGTTACCGACAGTCCAGTTATCCCTGCCGCCGATATGTACAGGAGTAACACCACTGGCCTTAACAGCGGCCATGGCATCGTACAGATCCGACCAGGTGATAATTTTATTTACATCAACACTGGCTTTTTCAACAACGGATTTGTTGTATGCAATTCCGGCCATATCAACATCCAGAGGAAGAACATAGATATGCCCTGCCTTATCGGTAATTACCGGCTTGATGGCCGGATGAAGACGGGATGCCCATTCCTGATCTTCCAGCGGCATGAGATACTCACTATACCGCAGAACAGACCATCCATGTGTCGACCAAAGATCCGGTAGATCGTTGGTGGCCATCTTGGATTTCATCAGAGCCTCGTATTCCGAAGAACCGGTAATGAACTCTACAAAAACATCATCATGAGAATCGTTGTATTCATTAACCAGATTCTCAATAAGGGTTGTAGCGACTTCTCCGGCCTGAAAATTAACCATGAAAGTCAATTTTGCCTTTTCATCATCGGATCCGCCCGATGCGAAAAGAGCCGCCGATGCCATCAATAGACAAAGAACCGTCAAATAGAGCCGTGCTTTCATAATATACCCTCCTTAATATCGAGTCACCGGAACCGATCCGGTTCGTCTGTTACACATATTCGGGAAGCCATTCCCGATGAGCTTCGAAAAGTTCATCGCATAACGCAATAATTCTTTCCGGAGGTAATTCGCCGGCGGTATGAGGATCGAGCATGGCCGCCTGATAGACAAGTTCCCGGCTTCTGCTCAAAGTTGCCTCAGCAGCCAGAATCTGAACGTTGATATTCGTTCGATTCAATGCCGCACACTGAGGCGGAAGCGGAGGAACCGTAATACCGTGGATTCCCGTCCCGTCAACCAGGCAAGGAACCTCCACAGCTGCTTCCTTCGGAAGATTAGGAATAAAGGAATATTCATTGACAATATTTCCGTGGATACAGGAAGGCTTTCCCGTTACAACGGAATCCATTATATCCGCACCATATTCCACGGTTCTCTTATGCTCGATTTTTCCTTCAGCGATTATTTCCTTATAATCTTCATGCCAGTCCGCTATCTGTGCCCGGCAGCGTCTGGGATACTCGTCCAGAGGTATTGAAAATCGATCAATAAGATCAGGAGAGTCCTTGCGAATCCAATACGGTGTATATTCCGACAAATGCTCGGAAGACTCGGTTACATAGTAGCCGAAATACTTCATCATCTCGAAACGAACCATATCGTTATGAAGACCTGACGCATTCTTTTCCGCGGCTCTTTTTTTTATTTCAGGATAGAGATCGGTATTACCATCCCGAATTTCCAGAAGCCATGCCATATGGTTAATTCCGGCGATTTTCCATTTCGGATTATTCGCTTCCATGTCCAATGATTTAAGAAGATGCGGGACACAAACCTGAACCGAATGACACAAGCCTACAGAGGAAATGGATGATGCCTTCTGAATCGCCGCCATAATAATTGCCATGGGATTGGTATAGTTCAAAAGAAGGGCATTCGGACAAACATCTTCCATTTCCGCCAGGAAATCGAGCATAACCGGAATGGTTCTCATGGCTCTGAAGATTCCGGCAATACCCAAAGTATCGCCTATGGTTTGAAGGAGTCCGTAACGTTTGGGGATTTCAAAGTCCGTTATCGTCGCCGGATCATATCCGCCAACCTGGATTGCGTTGATAACAAAATCGGCTCCTCTCAGCGCTTCACGGCGTTCGTATTGGCCCAAATGAACTGAAATCTGAGCGCGATTATCATTCAATGTCTCGTTGAGAGCTTCAAGAACAGTTTTTGATTCGGTCAATCGATCAACATTGATGTCGTAGAGAGCCACATGAGAATCTTTGAGGGACTCTGTTAAAAAGGCATCGCCAATAAGATTCTTAACGAATATTGTACTGCCGGCTCCAAGGAATGTTATTTTCATCAAGCATCCTCTGCAATTCTGTAATTATTCTTAAAACGTTTGCAATATATTTCCATAACCACGATTCACTGTCAAGAAGAAATAATCTTTCTTAAGAGAATGGGATAAAAAGAATCTACTGTAAGTATTACAGTAGAACTTTATTAGTGAGATTCTTCATGATAACGGCTTGTTAAATCTTTATTTCAGCAGCTCTTAAACCCGTCGATATCCTTGAAATCGATGTTCCGAACCGTCCCGTCGGCCAGAGTAATCCGCGCGCCCAAGGCCGATCCGGTCGGTGTTATTTCCATGATACGCAAATCCCTGATGGGAGAAAGTTCCGCTTCGCTCCAGTCCGAATCGTCGGTTCGGTGCAGCATCACCGTAATCATCAGTTCCATCGCCGGGTTCTTGGCGATTCGTTTCTTCCGCGCATAAAGAACCGTGCTCTCATCGGCCTCGGCGTTTTTTCCCTGATGCACCAGGGCGTCAATTTCGTCCCAGCCGCCGTAAGCCATAAAGGCCAAACTTCTCCCCGGGATAGACGCCGTAAGGCCGCGGCGCCGTTCATCTTCGAACCGCCGCACCACCGCCTGCTTGCCGCCCGGATGAGGGAGTCCGAAATGGCCCAGGGTCAGCTCATGTTCGAACGCCAGCCGGGATCGATCCACTCTCACCACTCCCCCGTCTATCGGGAACTCGGCCAAATCGATGATGTATCCCACCCCGTTGTTCGGCGGACGGCGCATAATGGCCTGCCGGTACACCACCCCGTTACGGGTTCCGTTGTAGAGAATGCTCTCGGCTCCGGTGAAGGCTCGGTTCGCCTCGGCGTCGTTGCCCACCTTGATGCCGGTCAGATAAAAGTTCACATCCTCACCCCGCAAATCGCGGGGATCCAGACTGCGGAAGGTGTATTCCATGGCGCTTCCGCCGGCCGGATTCCGATCTTCCCAGGGAAAATGGGTGTTATAGACAAGCTTTCCGTAATTCGGATCGTTGTAGTACACCTTGCCCGGAATGATTTCGGAGGTTCCTGTTTTCCCGTGGTTCATGAGGATAAGACCGGGCTGATCCAGCACCGTCTGGCGGGATTTTTCTCCGAGATCGGGCCAAAAACCTTCGTTCTCCACGGCCGTCCAAAAGGGCGCGTCTTCCGGCAGAGCCAGGGCGATGAACGGCAGGAACATGAGGAAAGGGCTTCCCGGGCAGCTGTAGTTCTGCAAAACAAACTCCCGGTGACCGTAGAATCCCAAGGAAGGAACGTCGTTAACGAAGAAATCTTCCCGGGAAACGAACTGCAAAAGAGATCCGGTGCAAAGTCTCCGCGCGAATCCCGGATCCAGCGGCTGATGACCTTTGAGCATGAATGAAACGGTAAAGCCTCCGGAGATCCAAGTACGGTAGCAGATACTCCTGGCCCACATCGTGATAAATCCGTTCCGAGCGAAGAAGTTGGTGTAGGTCTTCATCAGGCTCTGGGCTGTGGCCTCCACGGCCGCGGCGATTTGGGGATAATGCTCATCACCGTAGGCCCGATTCCAGATGGTCATGTACACAACGAATAGACTGATGGTGTAGTAGTTATAGGTCTGCTCCAGATACCATCCGTCGCCCGAGTGGTGGGAGGTTACCCAAAGCAGATGGTCCTTCAGAAGCTGTTCGTCGATTTCATACCCTTCCATCTGCAAAAAAGAGAGCGTGCAGATATTGAAAATACGCCAGTTGTTCTGGGTGGTTCGGTGGTGAGCCCATTTGGAAATACACGGGACCATGGCGTCCTTTTCTTCCCGGGTGTACTTGTTCCACACATCGGGCAAGAGCAGAAAGGTCTTGAAAAGGCCGCCGAACTCACAAGTGTACTGGTAGGTGGCGTCCGGAAGGTCTTCGGGCAGAGGCAGAGAGTTCGCGTTTCCCGGAGTGAAGGTCCGATAAAACTGACGGCGGTAATACTCCATCAGCGGGATGCCCCGGATTTCCACGTCCGGTTCGATATGGATAAGAGGCGCCGCGATGGTAAAGGAGCGTTCCAGCGCTTCGAATTCATGCGAGCGGTACCGCCAAGGCGGATCTCCGGGCTGGGGATAGGTTTTTCCCTCAACGATGGGCAGAATCATAGGCGCATCAAGATCCGGAACATGCGTAAAAGCCCTATCGAGCAGATATTCGGCCAGTTCTCTATAATGTTCCCGCGTCATGCCCGTAAAGGGACTTAATTCGAAATCGGGATTCAGCGGCGTGTAAGCTTTCTTTTGCATGATACTCTCTCATCCTTTCCAATTTAAAATGCCGGATTTCGTTTTCAATTATGATTCTCACCATCGATCGATTTCCGTCACGGACCTGTATTTCCGTTCCGGTTGTCCCTGCGGATATCTATTAGCCAATTATGACACGACTTTCCGCCGCCGGTTCCAAAACTTCCCGATCGGCATAATCTCCGGCGAATCATTACGGATTCCGCGAACTGCCGTGAGTTCATATAAGAAATCTTACGAATTATTCCTCGTATTTTATTCCCGTGCTTTGGATAAATTACGATAATGCTCCGGAATATTACGATTTTGTCGGAGAGAGAGTCTTATCACGCCGAAATTCCTTCGCGGAAACGCCGCTGACCTTTTTGAAGGTACTGCTGAAGTAATTCGGATTGCCGAATCCAACCTCATAGGAAATTTCAGTGATATTTTTATTCGTGTTCTGAAGCAGTTCCTTGGATCGTTCAATCCGAATCCTTGTGAGATATTCTACGAACGTGGAATTCGTTTCCTGCTTAAAGAGTGAAAGAAAATACGAGGAACTGATAAACAGTTCCTTAGCCACATCTTTATAACCGATTTGCGAGGCATATCGGCTGTTGATAATGTCCTTGGCCTTTTCGACAATCATACTCGAACGGGTTTTTCGTATTTTCGAAATAAATTGTACGACATTTTGCACGATCTCAGTCAGCCACCGGGAAGCCGTTTCATATGAGCTGATACGGTCGACATCGGAAAGCCATTCCTTCACGATGGAATTCAGCTTTTCCTCATCCCCTCCGGCCGTAATGGCCGTATCAAGAAAAGCTCCGATCAATTCGTAGAGCCGGATTTTCAGCGACTCAGGATTACTCTCGATAAACGGCCCGAAAGCCTTGAGGAACTCATGAAGGGCCGTAAGACTTTCCCCCTGATTCCCCAACTTTATCGACGAAAGAAGTCTCATCTTCTCGGTCGTCGGATACTTCGGTCCGGATTTCAGATTATCCCGGATATTATCGATATGAATAACGGAGCACTCGGGAAGATTCGCGGCATTTTCCAAAGCATGTTTCGCTTCCTGATATGACGTATGAAGGTCCGCGATATCGATCCGGCTTCGTCCTATTCCTATCGCCGTTCGAAAGCCGGTCTCTCCATAAATAGTCCGCTGGAGATGCTCGAACAGCTCCATTTCATTCATATCAATCAGCTTAAAAGAAGTCTTAAGGTTCAGAACAATACCGATCTTCCGATCATCCAATGGAATCGGCAGATAATTCTTGCTTCCGATTAAATCGTCGAGAACTCTTCCGCAAATTTTCGTTACGGACTCAAGAGCTCCCAGTTCATAGCCTTCCTCGAACTCCGGATTTTTCATCATGATAATGGAAAACGTGTCCGGCTTTTCAGATTTTCCCAGACAGACAAAAAGTTCGGTTAATTTCTTGCATGAATTTTTACTGAAGGCGACATTCTGAATAATGTCTTCCTTAATAATGGGAACAAGCTTTTCATAGTTGTTGTAAAGCTCCCGAATGTCGCTGACGACACCGGCGCCGAAGAGCATCGCGCTGAATATGGACGTGAAATAATACAGCCACCACTGTTTCGTAAAAGAACCGATGGTGAACATCAGCGCAAAAAGGAAAAAACCGCTGTTAAAAAGCATAACCTTGTCTCGAAGATAAACCTTCCAGGGTTTGCCTTTCTTGCCGGCAATCAAACGGTAAGAAGAATTGGCAACCAGCAGGAGACCGATAAGCACCTGAAGGGCGATGGTTACCTCTCTGCCGTAGAAAGGCGGAGTTTTTGTCGGCGTATAGCCGTCGTAAGCAATGGTATCGCCCAGTGAGAAAACCGGATAACTGCCCTTCGTTCCCAAAGTATTAAAAACGATATAGACGATTGCGAAAAAAAATCCGATCAGGAAAATCCCGACTTTATAGTGAGAACCCTGCTGATCGCCGAAATAGGCCGAGGCGATGGTAATCGTTGTTATCGTGAAGGTACAGAAAATGAGCATTCGGATATTCACGATAATCATCGGAATCGGATATACCCCCAACAGAAGCTGAAGAGGCCGGCCGAAAAGAAAAAGACTGAACGATAAAAGGAATCCAACGAAATAAATAAAAGACGGCGCCTTTGAATGAAAGACCGTAACGAAATAGATGAAAAAAATGAAGAAAAAGAGGCCGGTAATCGCCGGTACGATGATATTGGACGCGATGAGAAAACCTTCGGACATGGCTCATCGTATCATATCGAAATTGACAATGCCGATCAAAAGTTGACTTTTAGAAACAAGAGTTATCAATATTTTTCGGAAATCGCAATGAACTCTTGACGCCTATAGGCTCTCGTGAGTATATTCCCGATAATACAATGTATTACCAGGAGTGTATTATATGAAAAAGACTCTTTTATCAGTCGTTCTGCTGTTATCGGCGGCAGCTATATTCGCCGGAGGTTCCGGAGAATCCGCAGCACCGGCTACGGAACCTGTCAAGGTTTTTGCCTCCATTCTTCCACAGCAGTATTTTCTTGAACGAATCGGCGGCGAGAGAATAGAAACAAGCATTATGGTACTTCCCGGGAAAAGCCCGGCGACCTATTCCCCTACGCCGCAACAGGTTACCGCGCTGGGAGAAGCGGATGTTTTTTTCACCATCGGTGTCCCCTTTGAGGAGGCCTTTATTCCCACAATAGAGAAAAGTCTTCCGAACTTGTTAATCGCCGATACCTCTCAAGGAATAGAAAAACGATCCCTCGGTGGTCATGATCATGATGATAATGCTCCCGGTCACGGCGAAGGGATGCCGGATCCGCATATCTGGATGTCTCCTATTTTGGTAAAACACCAAGCCGAAATCATGGCAAAAACTCTTTCGGAAATTGACCCTGAAGGTCGAGACTATTATGCGGAAAATCTTAAATCTTTCAGCAAGGATTTGGATGATTTGAACACATCTCTGGCCGAAAGCTTTGCTCCTTACAAAGGGGAAACCTTCTTTGTTTATCATCCTGCTTTCGGATACTTGGCCGATTTGTATGATCTGACTCAGGAAGCCATCGAAACCGGAGGAAAAGAGCCGAAACCCGCTCAATTGGAACAAATCATCGAACACGCTCGGGAAGAAGGCGTTCATGTCATTTTCGTTCAGCCCGAATTTCCGGCCGACAGCGCTCAGGCCGTCGCCGACGCCATTGACGGCACGGTTGTTCCCGTTGCACCTTTGAATCCGGATTACATAAACAACTTGAAATCCATCGCCGAAGCGATCAAGACTGCAATGGAATGAAGAAAACAATCGGTGACAGTGAAAACGGAATCATTTCGGCCCGGCATCTCTCATTCTCTTACGGGAAACACAGAATCTTTGATGATGTCGGATTCACCATATACGAGAAGGATTATGTAACGATTCTCGGCCCGAACGGCGGAGGCAAATCAACCCTGGCGAAACTGATCGTCGGGCTCTTGGAACCGGAATCCGGAACCATCCGGATTCGAGGAAATCTTCCGAGAAACGCGGGCCATCTTATCGGATATGTACCCCAGTATATAAACTTCGACGTGAATTTCCCCATCACCGTCACCGATACCGTTCTCATGGGCTGTTTGAACAGATACCGCGGATTCTATACAAAAGAGCAGCGAAGCGATGCCGCGGCCGCTTTGGAATCCGTCGGCCTGGAAGACATGAGACATGCCGCCTTCTCCGAGATTTCAGGCGGACAGCGGCAGCGTGTTCTGATTGCCCGGGCCTTAGTGGCAAAACCGGATTTATTAATACTTGATGAACCGACGGCGGGCATCGATGCCGCCGTGGAAAAAGACCTGAGCGGTCTTCTTTCGCGATTTCATGAAACCATGACCATTATCATGGTTACCCACGATCTTGGGTTTGTTGAAAAATCGGTTTCCCGGGTTCTCTGCGTGAATAACGGAGTGGCCGAGCATCCGGTGGAAGACATCAACGAATCGCTGATTCTTTCCGCTTACGGCCATGACGTGAAATCGGTTCGCCACGACATACATATGGAAAAAAGAAAATGAACGAATTTATCCGGGCCATCGCCAATCCTGAGGTTCCCTTCATTCGATTCGCCCTGCTGGCCGGGATTCTTTCCAGTGCCGGATTCGGTATGGTCGGCTCTCTGGTGGTTGTAAAACGAATAACCTACATTGCCGGAGCCGTGAGCCACGCGACTCTCGCCGGACTGGGATTCGCCATTTATATGAATGAAGTTCATGGAACGAATTTCCGCCCGCTCATGGGCGCGGTCGCCGCGGCCTTGATATCGGCGCTCATCATTGCTCTTGTCTCCCGGCAAAAACGGGAACGGGAAGACACCATCATCGGCACCATCTGGGCGGTGGGAATGGCGTTAGGTCTCATTTTCATTTCCATTACACCCGGTTATGTCGATCCCATGAGCTATCTGTTCGGAAACATCCTTCTTTTAACCGAATCGGATATTATTCTCATCCTGATTCTCGATGTTCTCGTCGTTATCTCCATCCTTCTTTTTTACAATCAATTTCAAGCCGTCGCCTTTGATGAAGAATTCGCCCGTGCCCGCGGAATCAATACAGGCTTTTTCGAAATTTATCTCATTCTCCTAACGGCCCTTACCGTCGTTCTGATGGTATCGACCGTCGGAATTGTAATGGTTATCGCTTTGTTAACCATTCCGGCGGCGGTCGCGGACATGCTGACCCGGCGCCTTTGGAAAATGATGCTCCTGAGCATCCTATTCTGCATGATCTTCAATACGGCGGGACTGGCGGCAAGTTATTCTCTTGATCTCCCTACCGGGCCTACGACGATCATTCTGGCCGGAGCGGTGTACTTGATTTTAAAAATTACTTTAAAAAGGTGATCTCAAAAATTGGTTCTTTTTGAAACGAAACCCCTCTCAAGCGGTTTCTGAGGAGTTTCAACTCTCGGATTGAAGTAATTTCATGAATGATGAAATTGCCTTAAAAGAGCAAACGTTCCTGATCGGCAAAGCCCGCGTTCAGCGGCCATGTTGACGCAGGCTTTGTTTCATCAAACTTTTTCTTCCTTCATCCTCACATCAAGGAGCGAAAGAACTCCATATCGGTGTCCATCACATGGTAGAAACTTCCGGAAATATTATGATCTTCTCCGGGATATTCGTAAAATCGATAGTCGGCCCCGACATAATCCAGCCAATGAGTAAGAGATACGCTCCACTCAAAGGGGACCGATTCATCCGCGGTTCCGTGATGGATCAGTATCGGTACGTTAACGGAATCCATATACGGACTAAGCGACAGACTTTCATACTGATCCGGAGTAAATTCCTTATCCAGACGACTTTGAAACAGCTCTCGGCTTTCAGGTCTGCGGCCGACGAAATACATGATATTCTCCGGAAAATCCTCCGACATACCGGCCCACAAGGTCGCGGCCTTGATTCTCTGTTTTTGGTCGACCATCAGCATCCGCAGCGCCACTTCGCCTCCCATGGAATGACCGTAGAGAAAGACGTTTCCTGTATCGGCATCGGGGATTTCAGCAAGTCCGGCAAGAAGGTTGAGAGTATCGATCGTATAATCGAAAATCCAGGATGCCGTCATTTCGCTCTGCCCTTCGGAACGGCCGTGCCCCCGATAATCGGGTTTGACGACAAGGAATCCTCCTTTCGCGTAATACCGACTGACCAAGCGGTAGTTGTCCGCGGTGGAATAATATTCCGGCGGTATATGTCCGTGAGCCAGAAGAATCACCGGCCATCCGCCTTCGGGAGGCGAACCTTTGGGCCGTTCGATTAATCCGTAAACCTTGTATCCGTCGGAAACATAGGAAAACTCCCGAGCATACAGCCCCTCTTCCGCGGGGAGAACGTTCAGCAGAGTCAAATCGACGGCCGAATAGTTCCTTTCCCTCATCCCCGGAACACTCAGCGGATGAGAAACCGGCGACGAATCGCGCGATTCCCCGGCGTCAGTTTCCGCCTCCGCTGAAAGAACGGATGATTCGGAAACGGATAGGGACTCGCCTTCCCTGCAGCCGGCGAAAAATATGCAGAAGGAAACCGCCGCTATAAAAATACGGAGTCTCCCGCTTTTGTGAATATTCATAAAGCTCCATTCTCCAAGTTCGATAGGGAAGAGGCCTGCCTGTCTGCCGCAGCACTTCCGCCTTACGCAGTCCTTACAAATCGGCATCGGAAATCTTCCCTTAATACCGCTCACCGATAATATTCATGTTTTCAACGGATTCGCGAATTTTGAGCAGATCCTCCGAGGTAAGTTCAATATCCGCAGCCTTCAGATTCTCATCCAGCCGCTCAAGCTTTCGACTTCCCGGTATGGGAACAATCCAGGGGTTCCGAGCCAGCAGCCATGCCAAGGCAATCTGCGCGGGCGTCGCAGAGTTCTTCCGTGCGATCTCTTCGAGCAAATCAATGACAACTCTGTTGGCCTTGACGGCTTCCGGTGTAAAGCGGGGATTGTTATAGCGGATATCCGACGTGTCATAGGTGGTTGATTCGGTGATTTTTCCGGTCAGATAACCTCTGCCCAGCGGGCTGTAGGGAACAAAACCGATACCGAGTTCCCCGCAGACCGGCAGCACATCCGATTCCCGCTCTCTGAACCAGAGGGAATATTCGCTCTGAACGGCGGTTACGGGATGAACGGCATGAGCCCGCCGGATTAAATCGGCACCGGATTCGGAAAGTCCGAAATGCTTCACTTTGCCTTCCCTGATTAAATCCTGCACGGCTCCTGCGACATCTTCAACAGGGACATTCGGATCGGGTCTGTGCTGATAAAACAGGTCTATGGCGTCCACCCTCAGCCGCTTAAGGGATTCTTCGGCAACCTGTTTGATTCTCTTCGGGCTGCTGTCGAAGCCTTCCCAGCCGGGAGAGGCATCTTCCTTCAGCTTAAAACCGAATTTTGTCGCGATAACGACTTTATTTTTAAACGGTTCCAGAGCTTCGCCGACCAAATCTTCATTCGTATAAGGCCCGTAAACCTCGGCGGTATCGAAAAACGTAACACCGCGGTCAACCGCTTGATGAAGAAAATCGATCATTTCCGCTCGGGTGCCGATCGGTTTGTCGCCGAAGCTCATGCGCATGCATCCCAGCCCGAGGGCGGAGACTTCCGGTCCGTTCTTTCCTAATAATCTCTTTTTCATTTCATGCTCCTAAAATCTGATACAAGGATTCTTTATATCGGTCTTTCGTTTCTTCGCGGCATGATGTCTTTAGAAATCGTGACTTGAATGCTAATAAAATAAGGGCGAAAAAAAATGTCCATTCCGATTTATTAATTGCCTATTCGTCCAATTGATCTTGTGTTCCGGTCGGATATCCCCCCCATTTGTGCATAATCCGGGATTCGACGGCTTCGTCCGTGCCATAAATCACCAAGACGCATATCCGATTTCCTTAAGCCACCGAACGATATCTTGTTCGGCATTCTTAACATTCCCTCCGCGAATCGCCAGTCCCTCCGCGATTGTCGCTTGAGGAACAAGACGGCGCAGATCGCGTACGCTCCTTCCCAACCCGCTTCCCTCGTGAGTGCAGAACGGTACTACGATTTTTCCGGAAAAATCATATTCTTCCAGGAACGTGAACACGGCCATGGGGAGCGTTCCCCACCAGTTTGGATATCCGATGAAAATGGTTTCGTATCGCTCCATGTCGGCCACGTGATTTGTGAGCCGCGGCCGTTCATTTCCGTTTTGTTCGATTCTCGCCAAGTTCGTTGTGTCTCCGTACCCGGCGGGATAAACCTTTTCGGTGAGGATCTGATGTAAGGTTCCCCCAACACGATCGTGTATCATCCTCGCGGCGAGAATCGTGTTTCCATCGGGAAGACTGGCCGACGACACGGCATCAACCCGATCGAAAGATTCGGAAATTCCTACTCGTGAAAAATACACAATCAAGATTTCGCCTGATCGGCTTCCGGAATCCTGTCCCCATAAATTCACTGAAGTCAGGAACACACCGATTACCGCGATTAAAAAAATGACTTTTTTCATTCTACTTTATCCTTTCAACTTTAATGGGATTGCACTCAAGACTCTCGAACAGCCGAACCCGATAAAAATCCAGAATCCCATCATGGAGAGATATTCCGCAAGGAATAACGAAAAAGACCGTTCCGGATCGAAAAAAACGAACGTGTTCTTGAGAAACATATACGAAATCACATTCGTCTTGATTATTGTGTAGAAGCCGTATGCAGCGATTGCGGCGGCCGGCAGCCGGACGGCAACAGACCGGATCGTTGACTTAGCCTTATGACTTCTTGTCGTTGAAAATACTCCCCTCACCATATTCCCGTGCATTCCCAAATGAATGTTCATGAATGCAAATCCCCAATAGGCGCAGAAAAGATGCACGATTCTCGCGGCCGCCATTCCCTTCTCGAATCCGAGTCCCGCAAAGACATACTTCGACATAACGATTCCGCTGCCCAGAGAACCCATCATCAGAATAAGGAGGAGTGCGTTGACCAGTGTCCGGCAGCATCTGAGCGGTGAATACCGTCCCCTGAAGAGATTCAGATACCATCGATAATTCAGGGCGTTATGGACAAGGAAGAATATACCCATAAAAATCCCCAGGCACTCATGAACATTTTCTCCAATCAGCATGTACGCCATAAGCAATGGAAGCAGGATGATCATGAAGGAATCAATCGTTATTTTTATGATCATTTTTGACTTCATCGGCTTCGACGCTCCTTGAAAGAACGGAGGAATCGAAAACGGCTATGGAATCGGCATCCCGGCCGCCGACGGACGAGGGACCGGGCCGAGCGGCGGCCGTCGGCGGTGTATAAAAAGCGAATCATTTTTACGTTTTTCATTAACCATCCTTTTTCATGCGGCCCGATAGAAAAAATTCACGATAAATCCGAGAACAACGGAAAACAGAAGAACGAATCCCGCGTAGGAAACGAAACGCCCGACTCCGAGAACCGATTTCATTGCGCTGAGATTGGTCAATTTCGTGGCCGGTCCCGACACCATGAAAGCCGCGGCGCTTCCATAACTCATTCCTCCGCGAAGCCATTCGGCCAAAAGCGGAATGGTGCCGCCGCCGCAGACGTACACCGGCACGCCGAGCGCAGCCGCCAGGAGAACGCCGAATCCCTTTCCCTTCTCGCCGAACAGACCGGACACCAGGCTCGGCGGAACATACCGCTGATACAACGCGGTCAGAATAATCCCCAGAGCGAAATACGGACCGGTCGCCTTAATATTCCTCCAGATGCTCCATAGAAACCTGCCGAAGACTCCCGGAACGACATCCCGACTCCCGCATTCCTCCGTTAAGGTAAACGAGAAAAAAATTTCCGTTCTTTGAGAAAAGCCGTACAAGCAGCCCGGCGAGCAGACCGCCGAGGAACGCCGCGGCGAAACGAAGAACGAACAGTGTTCTCCCGAGGACGGCGCTGTAGGCAAGCAGCTGCGGATTTAAGAGGATGGATGACATCATGAACGCCGCCAGCCAATCGTCACGGACTCCCTTCTCCGAAAAGGATGCGGCCAGGGGTATGGTGCCGTACATGCACAGCGGAGAAGCGATGCCGATCAGGCTCGCCGGAATGATGCCGAGTATCCCCAGACGCAGATCTCGGAGTGATTCCAGCGATGCGGAAATCCGCCTTTTTCCGAAAACGGATACCGCCGATCCCGCTACCGTACCGATCGCCCAATACGGAGCGATCAGCCGGGTCTGAAGGCTCAGGTAGTACATGAGATAGACGGACTCGCGCCGGATAATCTCGAACACCATCATCAGTCGATCATCACCAGCCGATAAGTCCGGCTGCCCAGACCCAGCTTTTCCGCATGATCGAGTGTATGCGTTCCGTTGCGCGATTCGATCCGCTCCCGAAGAGACCGGCTGCCTTCCTTATCGGATGAAGCGTAAACTTGATCCACGCAGGCCTGGTCCAGGGCAACGGGATCCGGGGACGCCAGGATGCCGATGTCGGCCAGTTCCGGAGGAGCCGGGCTGGAATCGCAGTCGCAGTCCACCGAGAGGTTGTTCATCACGTTGATGTAAAGAATGTTGTCGCCCAGATCCGCCATGACGGCTCCGGCGGCATCCGCCATGGACTCAAGGAAAAGATCCTGATCCGTACCGAAGGCGGATCGAATATCGGATCTCGTTGTTCCCGCGCTGTGAATCCAGATCTTTCCTTCCGCCGAAGCGATACCGATGGACATGTTCTTGATGGCGCCGCCGAAGCCGCCCATGGCATGTCCCTTGAAGTGGGAAAGGATCAGATAGGAATCGTAATCATGAAAATGGGACCCGACGAAATCCGCCCGAATGTTCTTTCCGTTTTCAAAGGGCAAAACGACCGAGCCGTCTTCATCCAGGATGTCCACCTCCGCGATGGCGGTAAAACCATGGTCTGCGGCAACCTGCTTATGCATGGCCGTAGCGGCCCTTCGGCCGCCGTAGGCGGTATTGGATTCCACTATGGTCGCATCCAGTGTTTGAACCAGATCACCGATAAGAGCGGGAGAAAGGAAATGATGCCCTCCCGGTTCCCCCGTATGGACCTTGACGGCCACTTTCCCCGGAAGCCGATGGTCGAGGGCCTCGTAGATTCTCATCAATCCTTCCGGACCGATGTCGCCTGTCATGTAAACGACGGGGATTTCCGCCCGATCTGCGGCCGCCGCCGTTTCTTCTCCGCGGCCGCTTTCCGCAGGTTCCTGTTCTTCCGATGCTCCGAATCCCGAGAAAACGAGAATACCGCCGCCGAGGCAGAGGCAAACCAAGAGGAGAATCGCAACGCGTTTCATTTTCTTCTTCATTTCGAACTCCTTGATTTCGAACCGGAGATCCTTCTCCGGCCTATGCTATTCAGGGCTGTCGAAACCCTACTCTTCGAAGCCCTCTTCAGGCCGAAGGTCAGATCCAGGTTATTTCTCCGCTTCCTGGACGCACCGAAGCGCGTTCAGGCTGCGGGGATAGCCGATAAACGGCAGGCATTGGGAAATCACTTTGATGAGGAAGCTTTTATCGTTGCCCATCTTCATGTTGGCCGCGGCATGACTGATCAATTGGGGCTCGCAGCCGCCCTGGGCCGAAAGGAAGCAGAAGGTGATCATCTCGCGTTGCCGGAGATCCAAACCGCCGCGGGTGTAATAATCGCCGAAGCAGTTGTCGGCCAGCCAGCGGTTGATATGGCGACTTTCCTCGGGACCGAACTTCCAGAAATCCCTCATGCCGTCTCCGAAGATGTCCACTTGGGCTTGAATCCCCGCTTCCAGACGAGTTTCGGCCGTCGTCGTCGATTGGCAGGGAAGAGGCAATTCCACACCGCGGTCCGCCAGCCCAACATTGACTGCATTCAAAAACGGGTAGACCCGGCCGATTCCCAGATACGCCACCGCCTGGTAGACGATTTCCTTGACTTCGACCGGGGTAACCCCCAGGTTCAGCGCCGCGGGAAGCATCGCCCGGAATTCATCGAGGCCCTGGCAACCGAGAAGTGTCGCGAGAATCGCCATCATGCGGGTTCGGTCCTCGAGATCGTCCTGGTTCGGCACCTCGTCGAAAGCAAAATTGTCGAAAAGCTCGATGAACTCAGGGTCGGTCTCGGGGAATTTCGAGACCGACTCGGGAAACATCTTCTCGTGATATCGCTTCGCCTTTTCCGTAATCGGCATATCCGTCCCCCTTTATTTCCCCAGACCGGTTAAGAACTCCACGGTCTGCGGATCGTCATGGGAAAAAAAGGCGCTCTCCCTCTCATCCAGAGTCCCAATCGCGGCCATCTCCTCATCGGTCAGCAAGAAGTCGAACACATCGATGTTCTCAAACATACGTTCCTTGCGGGTGGTTTTGGGAATAACGACGACGCTGTTCTGGATGAGGAAACGAAGAATAACCTGCGCGGCCGTTTTTCCGTACTTCTCTCCGATATCCTTGAGCGTCCGGTTGGAAAACATCTCTTTGCGCCCCTCGGCGAAAGGTCCCCAGGATTCATGCTGAACACCGTACTTCTTCATAATCTCATGGGCGTTTTTCTGCTGATGAAACGGATGGGTTTCGATTTGATTAACCGCAGGAACCACCTCGTTGAACCGGCAGAAATCAATCAGGCGATCCGGATAAAAATTGCTGACGCCTATCGCACGGACTTTCCCGTCTTTATAGGCTTCCGACATGGCACGATAAGTTCCGTAATAATCGTTGAACGGCTGGTGGATCAGCAGAAGATCGATATAGTCGGACCGCAGTTTCTTTAAAGATTCCTCGATGGAGAGTTTGGCCTTCTCATAACCGCCGTTGGAAATCCAGACCTTGGTCGTAATGAACAGTTCATTCCTCGGTATGCCGCATTTGGAAACGGCGCTGCCGACGCCTTCCTCGTTGCGATAGGCCTGCGCCGTATCGATGGAGCGGTATCCCGCCGAAAAGGCGTCCAGAACGCACCTTTCGCATTCATCCGGCGTTACCTGATACACACCGTATCCCAGAATCGGCATCTTGACGCCGTTGTTTAAAGCCACGTATTCCATAATGAACTCCTTGTTTCTTGTCGCTTGCGATCCGGCCGATGCCGCTTCCTAGCCGGCATGGCCTAAGTTTTTCAGCCATCGCTTCACTTCACTGCGGGACTGATTGACTCGGGATCCTCTGAGAGCCAATCCCTTCTCGACATTCGCGTTCGGGCAAGCCTCCTTAAGATCATGTTCGCTGCTCCCCATGCCGCTCCCTTCATGAGTACAGAAAGGAATGATGGTTTTTTCCGTAAAATCCAATGACTCCAGAAAGGTGAAGACCGCCATGGGCATGGTTCCCCACCAGTTTGGATAACCGAGAAAAACGGTTGTGCAGCCGTCCGGATCGGGAAGAGAACCGAGAAGTTTCGGCCGCGCCCCATCATTCAGCTCTTTCCGGGCGATCCGGGTCGTCTCGGAATAATCCTCGGGATAGGAATCGACGGTTCGAATTTCAAAAAGTTCGCCTCCGGTCAAATCCCGAATGTCTTCCGCGACAACCGCGGTATTCCCGACGGAAAGAATCTCGATTCCGCTGCGTCCGTAATTCCGCCCGGTTCTGGAGAAATAGGCGATGAGTATTTTGTTTTCAGTCATTCTTCGGTCTCCCTATTTCAGCCGGTCGCAGTCCGAGTCATTCACCGGTTCCGGCCGCTCGGTGCGGCGATACGGACGAACAGGCTCTCCCTGGCCGCGCCGGTGTTTAGCGCCCGGCGGGATGCTCACGACATCGCCGGCATGAAGTTCCCTGTTTTTCTTTCAGTCGTTACATGGCGTTTTCAAGAATTGTACGGCTGATCTTCGGCGTCAAATCCCGTGATTCCGAAAGAGCCGTCATTCCATGTGCCTCAAGAGCGGCGATAACCTCGTCAATCTCTTCTTTATTCACGCCGTAAGAAGAAAGCTTCGTATCGATTCCCAAGCCCTCGAAAAACTCCCGGGTCTTCGCGATGGCCGCGTTCGCCTTCTCATCGTCGCCGCCGGAAGTGATATTCCAGACCCGCTCGGCGTACTGAACCAGCTTGGCCATCTTCTTCTCCTTGCGGACCGCCAAAAGCGAAGGAAGGACGATCGCCAGAGTTCGGCCATGATCGATTCCGAAACGGGCCGTCAGTTCATGCC
Organism: Spirochaetia bacterium; assembly: GCA_963666985.2. Lineage (GTDB taxonomy): Bacteria > Spirochaetota > Spirochaetia > DSM-2461 > DSM-2461 > UBA2779. The sequence continues at coordinate 1,485,409 of CAXXIA010000001.1, forward strand.
CGATCATGTGGGTGGCCCAATCCTGGGGCATACCCGCGGCGATCAATCCGTTCAGTGCCATCGTTGCGGCCCACATGTGATTGGCCCTTACGTCGTAGTTCTCCGCGTCATCGACCGAAGCCCCGCCGATCTCTATGAGCGTCTGAAGCAGGCCCTCGCAGAACCGATCCTGCACCCGCCCCTCGGCGGGGAAAGTCAGATACTGTTCGATGGTGTGAACGAAAGCATCGACGATTCCATTGGCCACCTGATTCTTCGGCAGGGTATAGGTAAGCGTCGGGTCCAAAAGAGAAAACTTCGGAAAAACCATTCCGCTCATGAGCGGAAGCTTGGAATGCCCCAGAGAGATGACCGCTCCGCTGTTCATCTCCGAACCGGTGGCGGGAAGAGTCAGAACCGTTCCAATGGGAAGAGCCTTGCCGACCACTTCCGCGGGAACGGGCATCAGGCCGAACTTGAGGATGTCCGCTCCTTCGCCGCCGTAGCAGGAAGCCAGGGCTATAAACTTGGTTCCGTCGATGACGGATCCGCCGCCGACGGCCAGAAGAAAGTCAACCTTTTGTGTCTTGGCGACGGCCACGGCTTTCATCAAAGTCTCGTATCGAGGATTGGGTTCTATCCCGCCGAATTCAAAGAACGTCCTGCCGCCGAGAGCCGTTCTGATTTTCCCGAGAAGACCGGACTTCTCCGCGCTGCCTCCGCCGTAGGTTATCAGGACTACGGCATCCGGGGGGATGAGCGTATCAAGCTCGGGGATTCTGTTTTTACCAAAAACAATGTGTGTCGGATTATAAAAATCAAAATTGAACATTAAAACTCCTCATCGTATTAATTCGCCGCTATTAGAACGGCTTGATTTCAGATAATTCCAAACCGCTTCCGTCTGCGATTGTGATAACGGATGAAAAACACATCGTCGGTGCAATGAGATTCGCCTCGGCGGAAAGCGTTCCCGAAGTAAAGTTCAGGCATGGGATTCGCGCGGACATCCGCCAAGACCCGGCCGGCCGTTTTCATTCTCGAACCGCCGCAGCTTGGAACGTAAACTGAATTTAAAGATTTTCAGAAAGAGAAAAATGTCCATTCCGATTTATTAATTGCCTATTCGTCCAATTAATCTTGCCATTCGGTTCAATTAGTTCTCTATTCGTGCATAATTCGGAATCGGAAGACCAAGAAAGGAATGTGATATGGACAGCAAAATCAATAAGATGAAAGAGCTGTTGATGGAGATTCTCCCATCGGATCAATACCTTCAAACGGCGGTTGACGGTGTGGCGCTGGCTCGAAGAGACCACTCCTATGATCCGAAACCGATGATCTATAAACCTCAGGTTATCCTCCTGGCTCAGGGGAAAAAACACGTTTATCTCGGAGATAAGATCTATACCTACGATCCCAGTAATTATTTTGTTCTGACCGTTCCTCTTCCCGTTATCTGCGAAGCCGTCATCGAAGAAGGGAAACCCATGCTGGGAATGATCTTGGAGATCGATCCCCAAATCATCGGAGAGATTCTCTATGAGATGGATTCCGCTCCCGCGGAAAAGAAACAAATGAACACAAGCATCTACCAGGCGGAAATATCCGAAGGAATCGTCGATGCCGCGGTGCGTCTGCTGGAGGCTCTCAAATCGAAAAACGAATTAAGAATACTGGGGCCCCTATATCTGAAGGAAATACTCTTCAAGATTCTGACCGGAGAACACGGTGAAATCTTAAGAAACCTGGCGTATAACAACAGAAGCCTTTACCAGATATCCAGAGTGATAACACGGATCCATGAAGAGTATTCCAATCCGATCGAAATTCAGTCACTGGCCAAAGAAGCCGGGATGAGCACTTCGGCCTTCCATTCCAGCTTTAAAACGATTACCAGCACATCTCCTTTGCAATACATTAAGAATATAAGACTGCATAAAGCGAAGGAGCTCATCCAGCAGGAGGGAGAAAAAGCCTATGCCGCCGCGATGAGGGTCGGCTATGAAAGCTCCTCGCAATTCAACAGAGAATACAAACGCCTCTTCGGAGTTACTCCCGCGAAAGACAGGATGGAGAGTACCGTCTATTAGTCGGGAAGAAGATGCATCACGCATTCCTTTTTTTATTCAGACAAGATCGCCCTTACTCGGATTGCGCTAACGGCTGTAAGACAAGAGAGGCCGCCCGATCGGGCGGCCTCTTTTATTTATTCTTCGACATCTCCAGGGGGAATTGAACCCCCGTTGCCGGGATGAAAACCCGGTGTCCTAACCACTAGACGATGGAGACAGATTCTCCGGTACAAGTACCGAAGATGAGCCGTAATGGATTCGAACCATTGACCCACGCCTTAAAAGGGCGTTGCTCTACCTGCTGAGCTAACGGCCCGCGAGAAAAGAATCTACTGAGGAGGGACAATCGTGTCAACGCCTTCGGTTGAAGATTCTCTAATTTTCCATCGGATCAACAAATATAAGTACTCCGGGAAAAAACGTTTTTCACATCCAAGGCAATTTCATAATTCATGAAATTGCTTAAATCCGGTAGCCGAAACCCTTTAAAACTCGCTTTAGAAGGGCTTTGTGTCAAAAATCGCTGATTTTTAGAATCACCTCATCCGATATTCAGCATCCCGGAAGAATCCCGAAAAACCGGCAAATCGGGTAAGAACGTCTTCATGCCCCTTTCCGAATAACCGGTATCAGCCGGTTACCCGTTCCAGCCCGACTCGGGCGTCTTCCAAAGAAGGCTGCAGTTCAAGAGCCTTTTTATAAGCCGCTTCGGCGCCTTCGGTATCCGGGATTTGCTCTTTGGCGTATCCGAGACGCACCCACCACCTCGCCACCCCCGGACTATGGTAGAGAGCCGACGAGAATGCGATATCGGCGTGCTGGTATTCGGCAAGTCTTAAAAAAATCTCTCCCATGAAGTAATACACGGCATCGATGCGTTCTCCGGTAGGATTCAGTCCGACATATTCCTCAAAAAGAGAAAGGGCTTCCAGGTTGCGGCCGAGGTAATACAGGGCTTCGGCCTCGTTCTCGATGATACGGGCGTCATAACGGACTTCCTCGCGTGCCTGCCGTGAATAAGAAAGAGCCTTTTCATATTCGCCCAGCCGAATATAAGACCACCCCAGAACCGAATAGGAATTCATCCGCTTTTTCACCTGATCCGGTCCCCAGGTATCAAGTTCTTTGAGGCACACGCGGACGGATTCTTCAAACTGTCCCTGACGATAAAGTTCCAGCGCATCCGGCTCCTGGCCGAACAATGCGGGCGAGAGCACCGCCGCGAAAACCGCAGCCGTCAACAACACTGTAAATCGTTTTTTTGCCATCAGGCACCTCCCTTCGGCGGGCGCATGCGGCTCACACCGTCAAACCGGCAGCCGGTATCCATTACGATCTTCGGAGCGGTAATATCGCCGACCACTTCGGCTTCACCCTGAAGCTCCACCCGGGAAGCGGCGTTGATGCTCCCCTTCACTCTTCCCCGCACGTAAACCGAATCGGCGACGATGTCCGCCTCCACATCGGCATCCGAGGCAATATAAAGATCGCCGGTGGCGCGGATCTTTCCGGAATAACGTCCTTTAATCATCAGTTCCTTTGTAAAAGACGCCTCTCCCTCAAAGCTGATGTCCTCGGCAAGGACCGTATCCAGCTTGTTCTCATTAACGCGGCGTTCATGGATTTCAGCCATCATTCCTCCCGGCCCGAGACGCTGATGGAATCGAACTTCTCGAGCATAACATTGATCGCTTTATGCAGATTCGCCCTCATCGGGACGGTATACGGATTGTATCTCTGCAGGTCGATGAACAATCCCCATGGATCGTTGCAGGTTTGCCGAACGATGTCCAGCAGATCGCGGTAGCCTTCCGTGGCGATGGGACTTTCGGTTAAGTTCAGTTCTCCGAGGACACGTCCGATGAAATGGGTGATTCCCTGAGTATAGGCGGCTTCCTCGTCATGTCTCTGGGGAGTCATTTCCACCACGTTCAAACCCATGGCCTCAAAGTGACCGCGCCAGAGATCGGCAGAATCGGAGGACATCCTCATCGGCGCGAAGACCAGAGGCAAACCCCGAAGCCCGTTTCGTCCGGAATCGGGACCGAACATGGGATGAGTCGCCAATATCCCGACATCTTCGGGAAGGAGTCTCATCATGGCCTCGGCCGGATGAACTTTCACCGAGCAGGTATCCATTACCAAGGTTCCCGGCTTCAAACGTCCGGCGATCCGCCTGAGAACATCTTCCATCGCGGAAATGGCAACACAAAGCACCACCGCGTCGGCGGCCAAAACTTCCTCTTCGCTTCCACGTCTCACGCCTTCGGGCACCGGCCTTTCGGGATTTCGGGAATAACCGACAACATCGAAACGCTCGGAAAGATGCTTGGCCCAGAAAGAACCGAAACGGCCAAGGCCGTATACACCCACGATCATACGGCCGATCATATCACCGGGAAAGAATCGGGCAAACCCATCTTGAACAGCAACGGCATCTCATTTGCCGCGGAATCGGCCGTGGAAGCGGCCGCGGAAAACAATTCGGCCGCCGGTCTTTCGGCAAATAAGTCCGAAGCCGCCGGCAATCACCGCCCCGTCTTCTCTCCCCAGGCATTGATGCGTTAAGATTAAAGAATAAAGAAAAGCTCTTTTTTATGAGCTTCAAATAAACCAACCGGGGGTAAACAGCACCATGACATTCACCGAAAAAATGACTAAAAAAGCCCGTTCCATGGGTAAAACACTCGTTCTGCCGGAAGGCACCGAGCCCCGAACCATCAAGGCGGCCCGCATCGTAACCGATGAAAAAATAGCGTCCGGGGTTACCCTGATCGGCAATCCCGATGCCGTAGCCAAGGCGGCTTCCGATGCCGGAGTGAGCCTGAACGGCATTGCCGTCGTAGATCCCTCCTCTTCCGATAAGCTCAACGCCTATGCGGCCGAATATTACGAACTGCGCAAGGCCAAAGGAATTACCGAAGAGGAAGCCCGTGCCAAAATCATCGATCCTCTCCTCTGGGGAGCCATGATGGTTCGGCTGGACGATGCCGACGCCATGGTGGCCGGCGCGGAAAACGCTACCGCCAAGGTTCTTGTCGCGGGATTTACCATTGTGAAAACCGCTCCGGGAGTCAAATCCGCCTCGTCCTGTTTCGTCATGGATTTTCCCGATAAGAAATGGGGAAAAGACGGCCTGATGATCTTTTCCGACTGCGCCACCATACCCGAACCGACCGTGGATCAGCTCGCCGAAATCGCCACCGCCTCGGCGGCTTCCTGCAGAACCTTTCTGCAGACCGAACCGATAGTGGCCATGCTTTCCTTCTCAACGAAGGGCTCGGCTTCTCATCCTCTGGTGGACAAAGTCACCGAAGCCCTGGCCAAGGTAAAACAAACGGCTCCGGATCTGAACATCGACGGAGAGCTGCAGCTTGATGCCGCCATCATTCCTTCCGTCGGTGAGAAAAAAGCTCCCGGATCTCCGGTTGCGGGCAAAGCCAACACTCTGATATTCCCGGATCTTCAAGCGGGAAACATCGGCTATAAAATCGCCCAGAGATTCGCCGGAGCCGGCGCATACGGTCCGTTTCTCCAAGGATTCGCGAAACCGATCTCGGATCTCTCCCGCGGCGCTTCGGTGGATGATATCGTCAACACCTGCGCCGTCACGCTCACCCAGGCGGAGTAAGGCATGAACGTCGTCATCGTCGGATACGGACGCATGGGGAAGCTCATCGAGTCCATCCTCGTCGAACGCGGCCATAAGATTGTCCGCAGAGTGGATTCAATGGGGCTGGGAGATACGCAAAACCTCACTTCGGCCGCCCTGACCGGCGCGGACGGCGTTATCGAGTTCGCTCTTGCGGAAGGGATTTTGGATCGGATCGCCCTCTACGCCGAAGCCGGTGTTAAAACGGTCATCGGAACAACCGGGTGGAACGATTCGCTCTTTGCCGCCGAATCTCTTTATAAAAGCTCCGAACAAAAAAGCACGGGCGCTCAAGGCGATCCGGCAATCTCAAACGGCACACGCCGCGGAGCCCTTCTTTGGGGCAGTAACTTTTCCCTCGGCGCCCATATGTTTTTCCGCCTCAGCCGGGCCGCGGCCAGGCTGGTGAACAAAGCCGAAGAATACGATGTGTCCCTTATCGAATATCATCACAATAAAAAAGCCGATTATCCTTCGGGAACGGCTTTGACGGCCGCCGAAGGCGTTCTTGCCGAGCTGGACCGCAAAAAACGGATCATTAAGGATCTGCCCGACGGTCCCATACCGCCGGAAGATCTTCAGGTGGCCTCGGTCCGCGTCGGCTCGGTTCCCGGGATTCACGAAATGCGCATGGATTCTCCCGCCGATTTTCTGACGGTTCGGCACGAAGCCAGAAATCGCGGGGGACTGGCACTGGGCGCCGTTCGGGGATTGGAATGGCTTGAAGACAAAACCGGCTGGTTCGAGGCTGAAGCTTTTTTCGACGATTTATTGGTATAATCCGATTTTTCTGAGAAAATAACGGGATACAACCATGGCATCGCTTTGCAGCGCGGTGTCCGAAAGGGAGAAAAACATGATTTCCGGAGTCATGACGGCGTTGGTCACGCCATTCAGGACGGACCGTTCCATCGACGTGGACGCGCTTGACCGTCTGGTGGACATGCAGATTGAGAACGGTGTGGACGCCCTGGTGCCCATGGGAACCACCGGGGAAAGCCCCACGGTCAGCCATGATGAAAACATGGAAGTGGTTGAGCGCGTTATCCGCCGCTCAGGCGGACGCGTGCCGATTATCGCGGGAACGGGATCCAACAGTACCGATGAGGCGATCCGCATGACCAAAATCGCCAAAAGCATCGGCGCGAACTACAGCCTTCAGGTGGCTCCCTACTACAACAAACCGACACAGGAAGGTTTATACCGTCATTTCAGCACCATCGCGGACACCGTGGACATTCCCCTGGTTGTTTACAACATCAAAGGCCGCACCGGTGTGAACATAGAAACCCCGACGCTCATGAAGCTGGCGAATCACCCGAACATCGTCGCCGTTAAGGAAGCTTCGGGAGATTTATCCCAAATGATGGATGTTTTGAAGCAGAAGCCCAAGGACTTCATCGTTCTCTCGGGCGACGACAATATGGCGCTCCCATTAACCCTGCTCGGCGGAGCGGGTGTTATCTCGGTGGCTTCCAATATTATTCCCCGATATATGTGTGAAATGATCAACGCCGCCCGAAAGGGCGACGTCGACAAAGCCCGTACGATGCACTTTGAACTGCTGCCGCTGTTTAAGGCCATGTTCCTTGAGACAAATCCCATTCCGGTAAAATCCTGTTTGGCTCAGATGGGACTGATGGAACCGGTCTGGCGCCTTCCTCTCTGTCCGCCGGCGGACTCAACGGTATCGGCTCTCAAGGATATTCTGAAAAGGCAGGGACTGCTTTAAAACTCTGCCGCCGATGAGGCTTCCGTCGATTACCGCCGGAGGCCGCCGGTGATTCTTAAAAAACTCGGCTTGCTCCCATGGGCACGAGTGTTTATTACCCGCTTGAATATGTCTGGACAGAGGGGCCGTATTTCGTGTATAGTCCGACGTCGCGGTCAGTTAAGAAGTTTTTCCATTAGCCCCTCTTCGAGACGCCGTGAAAGAGTGGACTCCCACATTCCGTGGGCCAAAAGGAGGAGTATTGGCCGTTAAAGAAATGCGGATCAATGAAGATATCCGCGTCAGAGAAGTCCGACTGATCGATCAGGACGGCGAGCAGGCCGGGATAGTCCCTACGACGGATGCTCTGAATATGGCGAAGGAATTGGGACTCGATCTCGTGGAAGTGTCTCCCCAAGCCAGACCTCCGGTCTGCAAGCTCCTCAATTACGGCAAGTACAAGTACGAACTGGAAAAAAAGTCCAGGGAGCAGAAGAAAAAAGCCAGCCAAGTGCGTCTGAAGGAAGTGCGGATGCAGCCTAAAATCGAGCAGCACGATATGGCTTTTAAGACCAAACATGTCCAGGAGTTCCTGGACCAGGGCAATAAAGTCAAGGTAACCATCCGTTTCCGGGGGCGGGAACTTGCTCACACGGAACTTGGGAAGGATAAACTTGATTCAATTCTGGAGCTTCTTGAGGAGGACAGCTACAGAATCGACAGCCCGCCTCGAATGGAAGGACGGTTTATGTCCATGCTCCTCAGTCCCAAGTCGAAAAAACCGGCTGGGAAAAGTTAAGGAATCCCTCGGCGGAAAGAGGGAGACGGAGAAGGCCCGAGGCATGAAGCCGGAGGCATAAAGCGGGTCCGCAGGATGCGGATCTTTGCGAACAATTCCCGATTCCGCCGTATATAAAAGGAAAGGTAGAAGCCATGCCGAAAGTCAAAACGAGAAAAAGCGCGGCCAAAAGGTTTAAGAAAACCGCCGGCGGTAAATTCATGTACAAATGTCAGGGAACCAGACATATTCTCACGAAGAAGTCACCCAAACGCAAACGCAATTTGCGTCACAGTCATGTTGTCAGCGACGTTGAAGTACCTCGGCTGAACCGAATGCTTCCCTACGCATAAGCAAAGAATCAGGAGAACGAATTATGCCAAGAGCAGTAGACGGAACAAGACGCAAAGACAGACGGAAGAAAATTCTCAATCAGGCCAGCGGGTACTGGGGAAGACGCAGTAAGCTCACTCGCGTTGCAAAAGATACGGTTCGTAAAGCGGGACAGTATGCATACCGCGACAGGAAAGTTAAGAAACGGGATTTCCGCCAACTCTGGATCGCCCGTATCTCGGCTGCGACTCGAGCGGAAGGACTTACCTACTCCCGATTTATCAACGGTCTGAATAAGGCCAACATCGAGATTAACCGAAAAGTCCTCTCCAACATGGCCATTGAAGATCCCGCATCCTTCAAGGCTTTGGTGGAAACCGCCCGAAAAAGCCTCGAGAGCTGATCATGAATCCGGCACGTCCCTCCGGACGTGCCGAGAATCCGTAATACACAGCTTAAAATCACCGTAACCGCACAGAAGAGAACCCTTCAAAGACTGTCGGCGTTCTTCTCAATACAGATAATATGAAGCTGAAAGGGAATATTCTACGGTCCGGGAACTCTATCATTGCGTCGTTTTTTCTTTCAGGCGATAATTCCCTATTGGAATCCCAAGCATCCTAAGGAGAAACCGACATGATCAGCCTCGAGCAGGTACGGCAATTAGATATTCGCGTAAAGAAGGCGGTAACCGCCGTTAAGAACCTCAGTACCGAAAACGCGGAGTTAAAACGGCATATAGCCGAACTTGAATCCCGCTTGAGTGAATTAACCCGAGAAGCCTCCGACAGACAAGAAGATGAAAAACGCCTTGAGGTAAGCCTTCAAGGCGTTCTTGATGTCCTTGACGAAGTGGAAGGAGAAACCTCGGACATCGAACCCGAATCCGTTGAGGTAGAAAATCCCGCCGCGGACGAAGAATTCGATGAAACGGAAGAAATCTCCGCGGAACCGGCGGATCAAGAAGACGAAGAGTCGAAGAATCTTTCGGAAGCCCCTTTGGAATTCGAAAACGACGAAGAGGAAGAAAATCAATCCGCCGTAAATGAAGTTGAAGACTCTCCGGAAGCGGCGGATGAAACTGAAACGGAAGAAATCCCCGCGGAAGCGGCGGATCAGGAAGACGAAGAATCAAAAAATCTTTCGGAAGCCCCTTTGGAATTTGAAAGCGACGAAGAGGAAGAAAATCAATCCGCCGTAAATGAAGTTGAAGACTCTTCGGAAGCGGCGGATGAAGAACCGCCTTCCCTTAATCTTGAGGATGCCGCCGAGAGTGAAGAATCGATTCGAACAACGGTTTTTGAAGATACCGACGAAGAGAATGATACTGAATCGGAAGAGGAAATCTCTTTAGAGGAAAATACCGACGAAGCGGACGACGATGATCGCTTCCAGTCGGAATTTGATATTTTCTAATGGCCGGCGGGAATAAGCTGACAATAAATGTCTTAGGCACCTCGTTCACGATCCGTGCGGACGAGGATGAAGCCTATTTAAAGCGTATTCTCTGGTATCTCGAACGAAAAATCGAAGAGACCAAACAGCGAACCCCCATCGCCGATCCGATAAAAATATCCATTCTTACCAGTTTCTACATCATCGACGAATTACTTCGGGAAAAAACCCGCGGAGGAAGAGACGGTATTCTTGAGGAGGAATCCGAGGAGATGGAACGCATTGCGTTGCGGTTGATTTCTCAGATTGACGACATCATTTCCGATTAATCCCAATAAATGTTTGCGGACAGAATTGACTCGATGCGGATCGCCTCGTAAAGTCGAAGACACATGGCCATCGTAACAAGCCGACAGCTCACAGAATATTATAATAAATACGGCAAAATCGACGTTACCTTCACGAAGGAGATTAACGATTCCCTCAGAGTTGCCCGTAATCAGATCTATTTAAAGTTCAAAGACGGACAAAGGCCTTGTATTCTCTATTCGTCGTCCATGATGGAAGCCAAGATTGTCGTCGCATTGAATGAAGATCTGATAAAAAAGGTCAAAGACGACAATCTCGTTTCACTTCGTTTCTGCTTTTACAAGGAAGACCGCAGCGATATTTTCAGCTTTTTCGTTCAAGGCCGAATCACCGGATTAACGCTCTACAATAAAGAGAACAACCTTCATTTCGCACAAATTTCATTCACGCATAAACCGCCGGACGACATGATAGAAATCATGGGCAGTCTGCTGGAAGCCAATATCAACGCCGCCCGCAGAGCGGAAGAACGAATCGTCGTTAATAATGAAAGCCTCCGCCGTTTGGGAATCGCATCGAAAAACGCCGTCCTCCTGATCGATAGAATACCCCGTAACGGGATTATCCGAGACTTATCGTTCGGCGGCATCAAAATTATTATAATGGGAAATCCGAAATTTCTTATCGGCAAGTTGGCGATTATTAACTTTTCCTTAAGTTCCGGAAAATCGCTTAATGTCGTCGGTGAAATCGTAAGATTCGAATCCGTCGAGGGCCGAAAAGACCTGGCGGCCCTCGCGATAAAGTATATTCCGGAAAAAGTTCCGTTCGAATACAAACTCCTCATTAATGAATACTTAAGATACGCAGGGCGAAAAAAAGCTCCGAAAGAGGCTCAATGAACACCGGCGGAACCGATCCCATAGAAAAACTCCTGTGGATTGATCTTCCAGAGGATATCGATCTCGACATGGGTGTTTTCCGGCTGAACCCCGCCGTTCCTCTGCCCATAGAACCCGAAGACGGCGAAACCATAGACATTGAAAACGTCACCTGGGATAAAATCGTCGCGGCATGTCTTTTGGTTCTTGCCAATGAACCGTCACACATTCACGCCGCCTATTATCGGGAATTTCTAACGGCTCTCAGGCCCGAACTGACCGAAGAGCTCCTCGAAGCTTCGCAGGGATGTATTGCGGACGGCGACTGGTCATCGGCGGAAGATGTCCTCTTGGCGCTGAGAGGTTTCGCTCCGGAATCGGCGGCGGCCATGCATGCAATGGCCCGCTATTATGACCTCCGTTCCAAATCGGAGGCTTCCGAGGCCTTTAAGGAAGCGGCCGAGGCGGCCTATTCGGAACTCCTTTCGGATCATATCGCGCCCGCCGAGGCCTGGTTCGATGCCGGAGAATTCCGATACCGCTGCGGAGATTTCCGCCGATCGCTGGAAACCCTCGAATATTACCTGGATATCGCCGAAGACGGGGAGAATGTCTCCGAAGCACGCCGCATGGTGAGTCTCTGCAGAGACCAGGGTCAGGCTGATGATTTGTACATGGCGGCCTATACGGCCCTTAACGAGGGACGTCTTGAAGAAGGAACCGAATTAGCGCGTGAATTTCGCGACGGGAAACCCGGCGGCTGGCCGGGCTGGTTCCTTCTCGGCTGGGCCTTAAGGCTTTCGGAACGATGGGAAGAAGCAAGAATCGCCTTTGAGGGTGCCGTTCATCGAGGCTGCGCCGAAGGCAGCCTCTTCAACGAGCTGGCAATGTGTTTGCGGGCTCTCGGCGACTATGAATCATCGGCAAAAGCCTTGGAGCAAGCCCTTCGGCGCGATCCGGAGAACATAAAGATCCTCTCCAACATGGCCGTTCTTCAGCTTGAGAGGGGAAATGAGGCCGAGGCGCTGCGCTGGCTGAACACGGCTTTAACCATGGATCCCGACGATCCGGTGTGCAAATCGTTAATGGAAAGAATCGAAGACAAAGAATAATCCGTTTTTTTAGCGGGCCGTTCATTCAAATTCCATGCAATTGAGAAATCCTCGGCCCAGCCTTATCCTGCGCTCCGGCGGATCTTGCCCGTAAAGACCGGCCCGAAACGGCCGAACCGCTCAAGGGGGGCTGGCGGGCATTTTTTTTAAATCCCCGAACTTTTTTCTAAAGTCACCGCTTTGAGAACCGACTTTTCGGCGGATTCTCACGCGACTTAAGTTTTTTTTGAATTTTTTTTTAAAGTTTTTCAGTTCCGCCTGTCGATGATCGAATTAGAAGAATTCCTAAAGTTCTCCCGCGGGATGCCGATAAGCCTCCGGCCGGTAGAGCGGAAGGAAGGATTCAACGGGCAAGGATGCCCGTAATTCCATCATCTTTTCATGGAGGGACAGATGATTATTAATCACAACATGAGCGCTTTGAATGCTCAGCGGAACCTGAAAATCGCGAACGGCGACACAATGAACAGCATGTCCAAGCTTTCCAGCGGACTGCGCATCAACAAAGCCGGCGACGACGCTTCGGGTTTGGCGGTTTCAGAGAAAATGCGGGCCCAGATCCGCGGTTTGAACCAGGCAAGCCGGAATGCGGCGGATGGTGTCTCTTTCATCCAAACCACCGAAGGCTACCTTCAGGAAACCACGGATATTCTGCACAGAATCCGGGAACTGGCCATTCAGGCTTCGAACGGAATCTACTCCGCCGAGGACAGAATGCAGATTCAGGTCGAGGTTTCTCAGCTCGTGGACGAAGTTGACCGCATCGCTTCACATGCCCAGTTCAACGGCATGAACATGCTGACCGGCCGCTTCGCCATGGACAACGGATTCAACACCCCCACCGCTTCGATGTGGTTCCATATCGGCGCCAACATGGATCAGCGCGAAAAGGTGTACATCGGAACCATGACCGCCAATGCCCTCGATCTACGCCAAGTGGGTACCGGTTCCATCATTTCCATCAGCACTCCCGAGCAGGCAAACCGGAATATCGGCGTCGTCGACGGAGCCCTGAAGAGAGTCAACAAACAGCGTGCCGACCTTGGCGCCTACCAGAACCGCCTTGAGATGGCCATTAAGGGCATCGACATCGGCGCCGAGAATCTGCAGGCTTCCGAAAGCCGGATTCGCGACCTGGATATGGCTTCCGGAATGGTCGAGTACACCCGGAACCAGATTCTCACCCAGTCCAGCACCGCCATGCTCGCTCAGGCGAACATGCGGGGTCAGAGCGTTCTCCAGCTGCTCCAGTAGCGGCGGTAACGGAGATCTTCGGATCTCCGTTATGACCTTGTCGACTCCCCCCGCGGGGATTATACTTATCTTTGCGGGGGCATCGACTCTCCCGGGAGCTTTCTTCTTCAAAAGAACCGAATGAGGATAAGCTTTCTAAATTGATCTTTGAAAAGCACCTTCTTGAGCGAGACACGGGCGAGTGTGCCATTCCCGTTGTATTCAGCGGTAATGGTTCCTCGTGTCGAATGGGGTAAGGACGGAACGGGAGCGACGCGCTTGGTCTCCCGGAACCCACCCCGTGATCGTGAGGAAAATGAGGGCAAGGATGCCCAAATCGTCCCATTCAAGGAGGGAACATGATTATTAATCATAATATGAGCGCCATTAATGCGAATCGACAGCTCGGCCTTGTGAACCGATCCACCATGCAGTCCATGGAAAAACTTGCCAGCGGACTGAGGATTAACAAAGCCGGTGACGATGCATCCGGTTTGGCGGTCAGTGAGAAGATGCGGTCCCAGATCCGCGGTCTGAATCAGGCCGTTCGGAATATCGAAGACGGCGTTTCCTTTATCCAGACAACCGAAGGTTACCTTCAGGAGTCACAGGATATACTGCACCGTATCCGGGAACTGTCGGTTCAAGCCGCGAACGGTATTTATTCGTCCGAGGATCGAATGCAGATCCAGGTTGAGGTTTCTCAGCTTGTCGACGAAATCAACCGTATCGCTTCCCATGCTCAGTTCAACGGTATGAACATTCTGACCGGTCGGTTCGCCGACAGCACCACCGAAGACCCCGACAGAATCATGCAGCTTCAGGTCGGTGCCAACATGGATCAGTCTGAAAAAATCAATATCGGAACAATGACGGCTCAGGCATTGGGTCTGGCCAACGAGCAGGGAGAAGGCGGCATCGTTACCATTGAATCCGTCGAAGACGCGAACCGAACCATCGGTCTCGTGGATGAGGCGTTGAAGAAGGTTAACAAGCAAAGGGCTGACCTCGGCGCTTATCAGAATCGGTTCGAAATGGCCTCCAAGGGTGTGGCGATTGCCGCGGAAAACCTCCAGGCAGCCGAATCCCAAATCCGGGATGCCAATATGGCTTCTCAGATGGTCGACTATACGAAGAACTCGATTCTCACTCAGGCCGGCACATCAATGCTGGCTCAAGCCAACATGCGGACCCAGTCCGTACTTCAGCTGTTGGGATAAGAATCGGCTGAAGATTCCGTCCAAGACAATTAAGTGGAAAAGAGATCTGGACGTCATCTTTTCCACGGGAAAACCGGAGAGGACGCGTCCCTCTCCGGGATTACCCATTCGGAGAGAAGAGGACACAGGCACCCATACTAGGGCAACAGCCATGGTGCCGAACGATACTGAGGAGGTGAAACATGGATGTAGCGCGCCTCACAACCGCGACCGCGATCGGGAACATGGACGTTCCGCGGGGTCGAGTGAGCGACGCCGGAAGCCCTCCGACGGAACAGGCGAAAGTCGCTCCTCCCCCGGAACCTGATAAAACGCATGTCAAAGCCGTTCTCGACAAAATCATCCGCAACACACGGTTTCAATATGACATCAAGGATGAGCTGGGCTATTTCATAGTCAGAATCATCGACCAGGATACCGATAAAATAATCAGAGAAATTCCGTCGAGAGAGCTTCAAAAGGTTCACGAGGGCATCGAGCAGGCCCTGGGTCTCCTTTTCGACGAGTTTATCTGAAAACGGCGGATGCCGGCCCCGGCGGCGGGATATTCGGCATGCCGCGGGTATCCTGCCGGAAATCCGAAATACGTGATATGTTTCTCGGCAGGGCCCTCGTATGAGCGATGGGAAGAACCACCCAAAGGGCTTCTTTCCGTCACTCCTGCTTTCGGGTATACGGCCCATGCCGCCGGGAATCGACCGGTTTGATTCTCGGGCCTGCCTTTGAGGAAGGGTGGTTAGTGTCGGATATCAGCATCCCCGGAGTTTCGTCAAAATACAACACCTCAAAACTCATCGAAGACTTGGTTGCGGCCGAACGTATTCGCCTGACCCGCATGGAGGAGAATGTCTCCGAACTGGAGGAAACCCGCTCCACCTGGAGGCAGGTAAACATGGATCTGGGCGATTTGCAGCGTTCGGTGAAAAGCCTCTACGGATTTGACAATCCTTTTTCGGAAAAAAGCGCCGTAAGCTCAAACGAACGGATTTTAACGGCATCGGCCGGACGAACGGCGCCTTTCGACGAATATTCAATTACTGTAAAGCAAATAGCAACCGCCGACAGGTTCATCACTCCGTCGCTGGACCGCTCATTCAGGATGGAAGGAGGAACCTATACCTTCCGGATTGGTGAAGATTCCATTTCACTGCGATACAGGGGGGGCACACTCGAAGATTTCGCCGCACGGCTTAACGCCAAAGGCGAAGGTCTGATTAAAGCCACCACGGTGCGTGATACATCCGAAACCCTGGTTCTGATGATCGAAGCCGTCCCTACCGGCGCCGCGAACAGACTGATTTTTGAAGACGACGCGAAGGATTTCGGAATACGAACGGGGATGATGAGGCCGGCCCGAACGGCGGAAGGTTCGGTCGCGCTTGAAGATGTCGCCGCATCGCCGCAAACAGTTTCGGGAACACCGGCGCCGAAAGGAAGCATTGAACTCTCGGGGGAAGGCATGGTCGTACGCCCCGGCGCATCGGTCAATTTGCCGTTTAATCCTCGGATGGAACTTGAAGAGGGAATGATTCTTGAATACTCCTTCCGGACGATTGAATACAAAGATGACGAGCTCTCCCCGCCCGCTCCGCCGGGTCCGCTCTGGCCGGATGTTCCATCAGGCTCGTACCGCGGCCTCGAAGTCGCCAGTTCGCCCAACTCCTTTCCCATTCCCGAAGGTGAAAAGTGGGTACCGCCGGAGAGAAAAGACGACTGGAATGTTTTAACGGCCAACGGGCCGGAAGGAGCCGCCGAGCTGCCTCCGATTCAAGCGTCGGAATCCTTCAAAACGGTTCGGGTAAACGCCGAGAGCCTCCCCGGAGGGGTCGATTCCCTCGCTCTTGAAAATGGGAACACTCATCGCGCCGTCGAGATAAAAGGAATCCGGCTGTACAATCCGAACAAGCAGGGCGATCTTGAACCGGTATCGCCGATCGACACCGCGGGAGACGCCATTATCGAATTCCGCGGAATCCAGGCCAGACGGTCCACGAACGACATCACCGATCTTGTCGACGGTCTCACATTACATCTCAAAAGGGCCTCGAACGAGCCGGTGGATCTTTTAATCGAGCCTGATACCGAAGCGGCGAAGGAAGGCATTATCCGCTTTGTTTTTTCCTACAACCGAACCATAACGCGAGTTCTTGTTCTAACAACGGATAACGAGGAGGTTGTGGACGAACTCAGCTACTTAGACGACGATGAACGGGAGAAAATGCATGAACAGCTCGGAGCACTCAGAGGCGACATGACTCTCAATCAGCTGAAGTCCCGTCTGCAGGGTATTGTATCCAACCCTTATCCCACCAGGGCCGGATCCGATTTGACTCTGCTGGCGCAGATCGGTGTTTCCACGGATGCCTCTTCCGGCAGATCCGGGGGATCGATCGATCATTCGAAGCTTCGCGGCTACCTGGAAATCGATGAAGAAAAACTCGACGACTTTCTTACAAACAATATCGACGCCGTGAAAGATTTATTCGGAAACGACACAACCGGAGATTTGGTCGTCGACAGCGGCGTGGCCCGAGCCGTGGACGAATACTTAACCCCCTACACGCAGACCGGGGGATTCGTCGGCATGCGTCTTTCCCGTATCGACAACCAAATCGATGATACGAAAGACGATATTGCCGATTACGAGGAATACCTGGAAGATTACGAGGCTGACTTACGCAGACAATATGGTAATATGGAGGCTATGCTTAATCAGCTGGAGCATAGTTCCCAAGAATTGGATAATTTCAACCGCCAACAAAGCGGTAACCGCTGAGAGGAACCGGCATGAATATCACGATCAACGGAGAAAACCTGGATTTCTCTTTAGAAAACGAAAGCACCGCCGGAGAAGTGGCGGACGGCGTGGCCGGCTGGCTTGAAAAAACCGGAATGATTATCGGGGGGATTTCCCTGGACGGAAAAGCCGCTCTCCTTGCGGACGAGCTCTGGAGAAAAACACCGATCGAAACCATAGGATCGATGGATTTTGAAGCGTTGAGCTATCGGGAAGGCGTCGCCCGCAGGCTTGAGACGGCCCGGGATTATTTTATTCTGCTGAAAGAATCCGCTGAAGCCGGCAATATCGACGCCTTATCGGAACTCTCCAAGAGTTACGTTGATTTAAATCATATAATGCCGTCGCTTCTCGATGAAAAAGGACGTCCGGCGCTGGTGCCCCTCATGGAAGAACGGCTGGCTGAAGCGGGTTTTCCCCTTGAAGCGAAGGGAGAAACGGATTTGACCGCAATAGCCGCCGAAGCGACGAATCTGGCCGTTGTTCTGGACGCCAGGTGGAAAGAGGCCGCCGATCCGGAAAAAGAAGCCGCTTCGGCATCGGCGGCCCTGCTCGCCCTCTCCGGCAGCCTCGAAGATGTCGCGGTCCTGCTCCAGACGGGCAAAGACAAACGCGCCATGGATACCATCATCAGGCTTACGGAACTTCTTCAAGCGCTGATGAGATCGCTCAAATGGATCAATTACGACGAATCCGTCGAAAAGATCATTGAGGATTTCGCCGGGATTCTCTCGGAACTGGAAGAAGCCCTTAAGGCCGGAGACACCATTTTAATCGGCGATCTGATGGAATACGAAATTAAACCGCGCCTTGAGGAACTACCGGACAGGCTGCATAAGGGAAAGGCCGCAACATGATATCCATCCCCCTGCTGCAAAGTTCATTCTATCAAACAAAAACGGATTGGAAGACGATGGCCATACTCGGCGGGATTGTCGCCGCGGTCATTATTTTTCTCGCGGTTTACAGTCATGCATCATCGGGTCCCATGAAGGGACGGGGCGGAAAACGATTCAGCAAGAGACAGTTCCGCCGCGATGCGGCGGCCATCGGATTAACAAAATACCAGACACGGCTTCTTGAAAGCTTCATCCGGACATACCAAGTCCGCCGTCCGTTCAATCTCCTTTCGAATACGCGGGAACTGAATATTACTCTGGGCAAAGCGCTTCGCGACATCGAACACATGGAGGCCAAGGAATCGGTTATCGAGGAACGAAAACTCGAGATATACAGGATTAAGCAGCGTATCGACCGAATCTTTGCCGACACCAATCGGATGGCCTCCACAAAGCAGCTCAGGCTGGGACAGAACATTACTTTTCAGCAGGAAAACGGCAACCGATTCACATCCGTCATCACGGCCAATCTCAAAGAATTTTACTGCGCCCAGGTACCCATGAATTTCGGCGGCGAGCAGGTTAAGTGGCGCAAGGGAAACAAAATCAGGCTCTTTATCTGGGGCATCGACGGCGAAGAGATGATGTTTGAATCCAAAGTCCTCGGATATACCAATGTTAAACGCATCAGCAGCGTCATGCTCAGCCATACAAGCAGAGTCAACAGAGCCATTCAGAGAAAGTACAGGCGCCGCCCGATCAAAGGACAATGCTCCTTCTTCCCCGTCCGCATCGTTGAAAAAGGCGTCGGCAGAAAGGTAACGCGTCAGGCGGTCGTGATGAGCAACCAGGGGCGTATCGGTTCCATGATCGATATTTCAGCGGGAGGCTGTGCGGTGGCAAGCCATAAGCCTCTGCCCAGAGGAGAACTGATAAAAATCACCTTTGAACCGCAGCGGGGCAATCCTGTTGTGGCCTTTGGAAAAATCGTCGACAGCCGCATGCTGAGCAGAAGCAAAACGACTCTGCACATTATGTTTACGCGGGCATCAAGCAAGAATCTGAATAAAATCAACGAATACGTTTACGATTTCAGCTGATCAGAACCGGAAGTTCGACGCTTTTCTTTTTCTCTCTTGACCCGCTTGCCGGGCGAAATTATTCTTTGAACTATATGAAAATCCACGGTATTGAACAACTGACGAAGAAAGACATCCCTCTCTACTACCGCAATGAATATGAAGGTCTCGGCGACATGGAATTCCCAACCGGAGACCGAATCTGCATTCCTCTTGAATTCTCGGTGGAAATAAAACCGACGGGAGAGAGAGCCGTTTCGGTGAAAATTAAAGACCGAATCGACTATCCCCTGCTTCCGATTATCAAAGCTCTGAAAGAAAAAATTCTTCTTTTGGAAAAAGACGGCGCGTTACGGTGAATGAGATTATTAGCCTCAATGCCGAGCAAACGCGGGAAGCGGGTCGAAACCTTGGCAAGGGTTTGCGTAAAGGTGATATTCTGGCCCTCAGCGGCCCTTTGGGAGCCGGGAAAACAGTTTTTGCCCAGGGAGTCGCCGAAGCTTTGGGCATCAGAGAACACGTAACCAGTCCGACGTTCACGCTTATTAGCGAATATTACGGTACGATGCCGTTTTATCATATGGATCTCTACAGATTGGGGACTCCCGAGGAATTCGCCTGGCTCGGCGTTGAAGAAATGCTGAACGGCGAGGGCATCACCCTCATCGAATGGAGCGAACGCGCGGAAAGTGAAATACCCGAGAGAGCCATCCGCATCTCAATCGCCGTAAACGGGGACGGAACTCGAAAAATCTCTGTTTTAAAAGGCGCCGATGAAGCCGCATGAATGTACTGGCCTTGGAAACATCGGGAAAAATCGTCTCGGTCTCCGTAATCACGGATAAAAATCGTATCGAAACAACCGTTGATAACGGCTTCAAACACGGTGAAACGCTGATGCCCCTCGTATCGGCCGTAATGGAATTTGCGCATATCAAACCGGCCGAACTGGACCTTGTGGCCTGTTCCAAAGGTCCCGGTTCCTTTACGGGCTTAAGAATCGGCATGGCCACGGCCAAGGGCATCGCCCGGGGCGCCGGATGTGCCCTCAAAGCGGTGCCTACCCTGCCGCTGTTCGCCGCCGGACGCGAGCATTGGCCCGGATTCGTCGTTCCCGTCATGGATGCCCGGAAAAAACGCGTCTACGCCGCCGCTTTCCGCGCCGGTAAGCGCATTCGGGATGATTCCGATGTTCCGCTGAGCGAGTTCCTTTCCTCGCTGCCGGGAAACGAACCGATTCTGATAACCGGATTCGACGCGCTCATCGCCAAAGATTTTCCGCGCGTTGTTATCGATCCGCTGCATAACTCCACCCGAGGGACATCTCTGGCCCTCGCCGCAATAAAAGCCCTGGAGAGTGAAGGTCCCGATTCCGGCGACGTCGGCCCTCTTTATCTGCGCTTAAGCGAAGCCGAGGCGGCCTTGGCGCAAAGAGTCGACTCATGACGAATCCCGTTTTCAATAACGATGAAGAACAGCCGGAAGAACTTCTTGAACTCCTGGAAGAAGATGTTGAGGATCTTGAGGAACTTGTAGAAACGTCGGCGACGGCATTAGATTCCCTACCGGCAGAATGGCTTAACAACCTTGAGAAATCGCCGCTTCCTTCGCTTGTCATGGATTCCGAACTGGTTATTCGCTGGCGAAACGAATCGTTCCGAACTTTCAGGGAAACCGAGGGGCTCTCTTACGTCGGCCGGCCCTTCCATGCTCTCTTTACAACGTTCGCGGAACAAAAGGCCCGAAGCGAGCTTATCGACAATCTCCAAGATGTAAAGAAAGGGTATTCCTGGCAGGGACGCGTGGACGGAAGAGGACATCGAAACAGACTCTTCCAAGCTTCTCTCTCGGTGCTTCCCTTCTGTCCCTTCGAATCACATCCGAAATGGTATCTTGCCGTAGTATCGGATTTAACCGATTCCTTCAAATCCATCGTCCGGGCGAATTTCGACAGCATTCTTCAGGCATCTCTGCTCAAGGACGAAGACACGGGAGTTCATGTAAACCGCGTCAACGCTTATTCGAAGGCTATTGCCCGGGAACTCAAAGGCGATCCCCGCTGGATAGAAGTGGACGAAGACTTCATTGAGGACATCGGTTTTCTGGCCGCCTTTCACGATGTGGGGAAAATCGGAACTCCCGAGGTGATTCTTCACAAAAACGGAGGACTCAACGAAGAAGAATGGGAAGTCATGAAAGAACATCCGATCAACGGAGCCCTCATCCTCGACGCGCATCCCAATCCCATGGCGAAAGAAATCGCCCGATCCCATCATGAACGATGGGACGGCACCGGATATCCCTTCGGGCAGGCGGGTGACGACATTCCCCTCTCGGGCCGTATTGTCGCGATTGCGGACGTTTACGATGCCCTGAGAACCCGCAGGCCCTATAAGGAACCGTTCAGCGAAGAAAAGACGACTTCCCTCATCGTTAAAGATTCAGGAACGCATTTCGATCCGGGAATCATCGACGTTTTTTTATCAATCAGAGAAAAGTTCAACGGAATTTTTGAAGAATTTCAGGACGAATAGGGCGATTTCACTCGCCTCTAAGATCGGCTTTTCGATGACGTATCGGAATCACCGATAATAAGTTCCGGCAATTCGGCGGGCGCCGAAACCGCGGCCCTGTTCTCGGCCTGCATGGCCATGAACACCTCATTCCGGTACACCTTAACATCCCGCGGAGCTTTAATGCCGAGTTTGACTTGATCGCCCTTGATATCCACCACGGACACTTCGATGCGCCCGTCGATAATCACGCTTTCGTCTTTGCGCCTGGAAAGAATCAGCATGCGTCCTTCCCTGTGGAAGCCATTTCCTCGAGAATATTATGCCGAACACACCAACGGTCGTCTCTGGCGATGCACTGGCGCCCGATCCGCTCATCCTTGTTGATAATCACCGGTCCCTGGAGGTTGGCGGTCATGCCCCGGCGGTCCTCCGGTATGGTTACGATGGAAAATTGAAGAAACCGGGAATCTCCGGTTCCTTCCAGATGGAGCTCCTCCAGATCCTGAGGATCAAGATCCGCATCGTAGTCCGCTCGAATCAGCTTCGGATCCATCAGAACAAACGCCACTTCCCTCACTTGAGTGGATTGAAGCCAGTAAAAAGGACGCTGCCTGGCGTCCAGCAGGATGTAATCCGTCAGTCCCTCGAATCCATACAGCCCCGAAGGCAGCAGAATCCGCTGCCTCTCGTCGACTTCCACCTCTCCGTACGCCTTCGTATCAACCGTCATCAATTTACCTTAAAAAATCCATCAAAGTGGTTTGGAGAACCCGTCCGGCCACCTGGTAGGAAGCTTTCCGGGTGTATTCGAGCATGCTCATCTCCGTGATGGCCTGTGTTACATCCAAATCCGCGAGTTTTGATTTCCAGTCGCCTAAAGAGCCGGCTTCCTCGGCAAGGCGGCTCGATGCGAATTCCAGTCTCTCGGTTTTTGCTCCCAAATCGGCGAGATTGCGAAGCATGGAATTCAGTCCCTTATCCAATCCGCCGACGACGGCGCCGCCGATTCGCTCCTGATCGCCCTGCAGCAGAGCGTCCCGAAGCGCCAGAGCCTGATCGAAAAGGCTTCCTCCCGACACCATGGCGTCAGGATGCCAGTTCCGCGGAACTCCGGTGGGATCAACATCCGTAAGCAGTCCCACATCCGATAAAGCGGTTCCTTCGACAGGTTCAATCCATATCTGATGAGGAATGGTCGTTTCCAGATTCAAGGAACCGGTAACCGGATCGATGGAAGCCTTAACGGCCGCGCCGGCGTCGTTGATTTTCCTCACAACCGTATGAATGTTGTCTCCCGGTTCCAGAACCACCTGCTTGCCGTCCAGGACGAAACGATTGGTCTCGTCGACGACAAAGCCTTCGGTGTCCCTGGCGCCGAAAACCTGCTGATGATCGGCCCAGAACACTTCGTTTCCGCGAAGGTTCGTTTCCACGCTGTGTCCGTCGGTAATTTCCGTCTCGCTTCGGCTTTGGGCACCCGCGTAAGACACGGTGGTTATGGAAGTATTGCTCAGTCCCGGAACCCGTCCCGTACCGACCAAAAACGGCGGTGTGGACACATCGTCGCCGGAAAAAAGGTATTGTCCGTCGCCGCCTTTGGCGTTCACCACATTCGCCAGCTCGGAAACAAGGGCATCCGCCTCCACGGCCATGTAATTCAAATCTTCGCGCGCATAGGTACCGGTCGCGCCCTGAATGGAGAGTTCCCTCAGTCTCTGAACGATGGAAACGGCCTCATTCATATATCCTTCCGCCTGAGACCAGCGGCCCCGGACATAGTCGATATTGGCCAAATAGCGTTCCACGCGCTTGCCCGCCGAATCGAGCCGGGTAACATGGGCCGCGTCCACGGGTGCGTCGCGCAGGTTGTTCATGGACCGGCTGGAAGCGATACCGCGCTGAACCTGATCCATCCTGAAATCACGCTCGGACATCCTGAAGCGGTTGTCGAGCATCGGCATATTCGTACTGATTCTCTGCATCTATCACGCTCCCAGCCTGTTGATAATGGTATCGATCATTTCATCCACGGTCGTTACGAAACGGGCCGCGGCGTTGTATCCGTGCTGGAATTTAATCATCTCGGCGAATTCCTCATCGAGATTCACTCCCGATATGGACTGACGAAGATCTTCGAGTTCCTTCATCACCAAATCCTGGCTTTCACGGCTCTGTGCGGCGATTTCACCTTTCAGGCCGATATCGGCGGCGGCCAGGGCGAACCAGTCGTCGAAGGTTTCCGACCGGCCGGCCAGAACCGGACGGTGGCGGAGCATGGCGATATCGGAAGCGGCGCGGTTGTCGCCGGAAGGGGGCCTTCGGCCCGTGTCGCTTAAGCCGGAAGCCACTTTCGACGGATCGGCGACGAGCTCTTCATTCACCCGAAGCCACCCCGAAGGATGACTCAAAGGGGAAACCGAATAGGCCGCGCCGCCGGGGCTCAAGGCCAAAACGGCGTCGCTTTGCCGCCAATCATAGGCCGCCTCCGGTCCTGAGCCTTCCAGAAGGCCCGCGTATCCGGTCAAAAATTGGCCGGAATCCTCAACGTGGCGGATAACAAAATCGGGATTGTCCGTGCTCCCGGAGATACCGGCTCGAATTTCAAGACGCCCCTGCCGGTCCAATACGGCGGTGACTTCCGCCGGAGAGGAATTGATGCGGTCCAGAATGTTCTCAACGGTATCCATGGCCGTGTAGGGAACGTTCACCTCTCCATTGGGCCCGTCCAGGGTAATGGTTCCCGCGAAACCAACCGGAGAGGCCGGATCGAGCGAATGGATTCCGCTCAGACGGTACACGTAGGTTGAATCCAGTTCCCCATCCCCGCTGCGGTCGTAATTCCCCGAAAGGTTGTCCACGAAGGGATATTCCCGGAAAAAATCCACGCCCGTGCTGCCCGTGGCGGACCAGCCGTCTCTGTGGATGCCGTTCACCAAATCGGCGAAAGCCATGGTCATTTCATCCAGGGACTGAATTTCTCCCCGCACATCAGTGTCGCGAAGTTCCACAAGGGAGCCGAGCTTGCCGGAAGCGGGCCTGAGCAGCTCTCCGTTCGCGTCCCAGATAATATCGTGATAGCCCTCGTTTGAGGGATTCGGATCAACATCCAGATAGGAAACCTGTTTGCCCTGTATCAAATGCAATCCCCGCGTATGGATGAGGAATTCATCCGGATCGCGGTTGTCCACCGTAACCGGCAAGTATTCGGACAATTTGTTCACCAGAAGATCCCGCCGGTCGTACATATCGTTGGGGTTGTCGCCGAGCGCTTCGGACTTAACGATTTCTTCGTTGAGATTCTTGATTTCGGCGAGCATGCCGTTCACCTCGCCGACCGAAACCACAATATCGTCGTCGAGCATGTTGCGGACCTGCTTGAGCCGGTTGTATCGCTGATTAACGCCGTCGATAAGGGCCTCGCCGCGGCGCAGAACGGCCTGCCTTTCGGCCTGACCGTCCGGATGCACCGAAAGCTCCTGCCAGCCCTGCCAGAATTGATCCATCAGCGCCCGCACCGACGTGTCGTAGGGCTCCTGATGAATCTGCTCCACCTGAAGGATGTAGGAATCCCGGGTTTCCCAGTAACCGGCCAAGTCTCCCTGGGCCAGAATTCGGTTTTCAAGGAGCTCATCGCGGATGCGCTCAATACTGGCCACTTCCACGCCCTGCCCTATCTGACCGGGAACTTCTTCCCTGTTCAGCTGCGGCCGGTAAAGCGGATCCACCGCCCGCATTTTCACCCGCTGGCGGCTGTAGCCTTCCACCGAGGCGTTGGAAAGGTTGTGCCCGACGGTGCTCAAAGCCTGCTGATGTGTGTTGAGACTTCGTTTTCCTATCTCAATTCCGCTGAAGGTGCTGCCCATGGTCCACCCCTTCTATAAATGACGGGACACGACGAGCGGGTCCCTGCCCGCGGAGGCGGTGCGCCCCCGATTGTCATAAATCCGTCCTCTGGTGGACGGAATCAATTCTTCCAGGATTTCTTTGCCGAGCCTCGCTTGGGATTCGGCATATCCGGCAATACCGCTGGTGCGGCTTCGAATCGTGGTTAAGCGAGTCTTAATTTCATTCCTGACCGACCGGAAATGTCCGCGCGTTTCCGGAGGAAGGGCGATGAGCTTTTTTTCAAAGGATTCACGGGTTTCACAGACCCGCTGGGAGAAGGCTTCCCTCTTCTTTTCAACAACCTCGATTTTATCCGCGAGGCTGTCCAGATGCTTCAGGGATTCTTCCAAATTCGTCCACTGTTTTTCATGGAGAGAAGAGCGCAGACTCCCCATGCTCCGGGCAAATTCATCCAGAAGATCTCTTTCCTGCTCCATAATCCCAATCAGGCGTTCCCAACGATGACGTTCGCTCATTCCCGCTCCTTCGTTCCTAAAGGCGATAGTCCGCCTCAATTCTTTTTCGACCGAAACAGGGCGCCGGCTTAGAAAAATCGTCCGACCGAAGATCTCTCCGAATCATTGCGTGATTCGGCCGTTTAGATCCGCTTTCATGCACTTCACTCCGGCCGAAGAAAAGCTGGACTTGGGATTCCGGGAATAAAAGGAAAAAACGTGCGGCGAGGAATGCCGTGCTATAGTATCAACATGAAGAAAAGCAAACCTTTATATATGGTTCTGTTTCTCCTCTTGATTCCCCGCTCCCTGATTTCGGCAGGCCAATTTTCCGTGGAATACCTGGAAGGAACGTTGGAATGCAATACCGGCGGCAAATGGTCCGAAATGGAATTGGGCGATATGATTCCGGATTCCTCCACCATACGTCTTTCTCAAAACGGGTATGTGGAGCTGGCTTGGAACGGAAATACGCTAACCCTGCTCCGCGACGGAATATATGAAATAAACCGATTGGCCGACCAAGTAACCGACAGCCGGCAATTCCGAAGTATTCTCAGCAAAAAAATCTCTTCTTTACTTAAAGGAGAACAGATGGATTCTTTTGCCGCCGGAGGAGTTCGCGGAGACGACATTGAGAAACCCAGCCCTGAAAATACGGTTATGTATTTTGAAGGAACGGATTACCTGGACGAAGGACTTCGATTATATGAAGAAGGAAAAATAGAATCGGCACTCGCTTTATTCGAGCGGGGAACGCTCTCCGAGGTTGGTGCCGTACGGCGGGAATGCCGATTCCGATACGGAGTCTGCGCCCAGCGATTGGGGCGGCTGCGGGAATCACGATTAATCCTGACTGCGATGGAGAGCGATCCGACCGACGGATTTTTTGAAGAATATGCGGTGGTTGTTTCCGTTCTTTATATTGAAAGCATGGAATATGAGAAAGCCGGCGATCTTCTGGACGAATGCTTAAGGGTGTATCCGGAAGGGAAATTCCGGGAGGATGTTCTTTATCTCCGCGATTTGATGAAAAATCGGTAATCAATAATTCTTAAGCACATCGAAAAGCCGCGGCGTTACGGTGCTTTTGGCCGCGGACGAATGCCGATTCGGATCGATGCAGCTGAGCAGCATGCCGCCGCGGCACGGGCCGCGCACAGACCGGCACGCCCGCCGGGTCAGCCTCCGCCCTCACGGGATTCCAGCGTCCGCAAATCACGAATCAGGGTTGTGTCCTCGGGAAAAAGAGCAAGGGCCTCTTCGAGAACAGCCCCGGCTTCTTCAAACCGGCTTTTTCGAAAAAAATCGGCAAATTGATTGTGGTAAACCACGGCGGCATTATGCCGGTAGGAGTCTTCAAGTTCACTCCAGCGGGAAATGGATGCCATTCTCCGCGGCGCTTGGGTGAGCAATTTCCAGCCGTCGATCCATTTTTCTCCGGATGAAATGCGGCGAGCCTCGGTCGACCAAAGATAGAGCATTGTTTCTTCCCATCGGGAAGTTTCGATCAAACCTGATTCGAGGGCTTCGTCCGCCGCAATCAGCGCGCCCTCGAAATCACCGGATTTAACGATCATGTCCAGTTCGGCCCGATCGGCATCGTCCATCCGGGATTCGACGTATTCGGCGGGCACAAGAGCGGTGAGTTCATCATCATTCAGCATTGCCCGCGCCGATTCGATCCGGCCCGCCCTAAGAAGATTGGAAACACCGTTTCCCAATAAAGCCGTGGCGATATCCGCAAGACCATGATCGGCTCCCAGTTCCCCGGCGGCCGATCGAAGAAATCTCAAACCCTCGTCATACTTATGCCGCCGATCCATATCGGCGGCATAATTGGATAAAGACGCCCGAAAGTCCTCTTTGGCCTCATCACTTCCGGAGAGCGCCCATCGGTCCCGGGCCAGACCGATTGTTTCGGCCCACTCTCCCCTTCTCTGCAGATCCGAAATACGGTTTTGATAAATGAGGGAAATCAGTTCCCTCTCACCGATATCGCGCCTCCGGCGATAGTTGCCCGGCGGAACATAGACAAATCCGGTTCTCCCGGAAAACGAATCCACGGCCTCCATCCGCGTTCCCGGATCAAATCCGAAGGGAGTTGTGGTTTCCACATCCACACCCTCCGTTCCTTTCGGAGAAATGCGGCAGAACGCATGGTCGCTTGTTAAAACGCCGTGTACGGGAAGGCCTCCGGCACGGGCAAGAAGAAGATAAAAAACGGCGGAAGAAACACAATTGTAGGTTCCTTGATCCACCAGGACATCCAGTCTTGTCTGATCAACGACATACCGGCTCAGATGCTCCGCGTGCATCCATTCCAAAAGAAGTTCTCCGTCGTTCAGAACATGACCCGTCGAGGGCGGAGCGGAGGCGATTATGCCCTCGATTGCCGCAGTTCTCTCTTCAATCTCGGAACGTGGCGTTCCCGAGGCGATAAGTGCGGTTCTGATAAGTTCTTTCAGCGGCAGAGGATCCTCCAATGAGACGATGCGGAGAAGAGCGGGATCGGGTTCGTATCGAATCTCTCCATAGAGAGAACCTGCGGTAAACAGGAAGCCGACAATCAGAGTAATAACAGCCGCGGCCGTCGTCGGTTTTGCGCGGCCGCTTAAATAATCCTCGTCATATACGATTTGATTCCTCACGTATATAATATTACCTTCTGCGGAAGCCGGGGGAAGAGGGCGACGAGAAGAATTCCAATACATTTTTCCGTTCGACCGAACCTCGGATACCAACAATGTACTTGAAAAAGGCTTGTTCAAATGTGCGTGAGGATTGGATTTCAGGACAGTCGGCCGCATGTTTTGAAGAACCTTAGGAGAAGGATTATGACTCCTGATTACGATCTCATCGTCATCGGCGCCGGCCCGGGCGGAATGACCGCGGCCCAGTACGGATCCAGGGCCAATTTGAAGACCCTCCTCATCGAGGAGATGGCCCCCGGCGGCGCCGTACTGCTCATCAGCGATATGGAAAATTATCCCGGTTTTCCCGAACCGATCAACGGCTTTGAATTCAGCGATAAAATGCGCCGGCAAACGGAAGACTTCGGCGCGGAATTCAAAACGGCAACGGCAAACACCCTGAAGAAAGACGGCGAGATTTTCACCGTGGAAACTTCAGACGGTATGTTTACGGCCTGGAGTGTTGTTCTTTCCACCGGAGCCAAGCATAAGCATCTGGGCGCCCCCGGAGAAGAAGAATTCTCAGGCCGGGGCGTTTCCTACTGCGCCACCTGCGACGGCCCCTTTTTCAAACAGAAGAAAATGCTCGTGGTCGGCGGCGGAGACGCGGCCTGCGACGAGGCCTCCTATCTTGCGAACCTGACCGACAAAGTCGTCCTCGTCCACCGGCGGGACCGGTTCCGTGCGCAAAAAACTCTGGCGGACCGCGTACGGAAAAATCCCAACATCGATGTCAGGTTCAATCATGTCGTGGAATCCATCCGGGGTGAAAACAAAGTCAACAAAGTCGTTCTGAAACGAACCGATACCGGCGAAACCTACGAAGAAGACATGGATGCCGTCTTCATCTTTATCGGTTCCGAGCCTCAGACGCAGCTCGTAGAAAACCTTGAGAAGGATGAAGCCGGCTATGTGGTTACCGACCAGAACATGGAAAGCTCCGTTAAAGGACTCTTTGTTGTCGGAGATGTCCGTTCAACGCCGTTCCGCCAGGTTGTGGTGGCCTGCGGGGAAGGAGCGGTTGCCGCGCACAGGGCCGCGATGCACATCGACGACGTTAAAGGCGAGGCATACGCCGGATTGAGCGGGTCTTGATCAACAGGCGCATCCCGGTTCCGCTGTTCTTTCTGATCGTTTCGGTAATAACGCCCCGGACGGCGATCGGTAAAGAACTTCCTCAGTTTTCCGACGATAAACCGTCTTTGGAACTGGCATCGGAAATTGTCTCTGCCATGACCGACGATGAGGCCTTGGGGCAAATCCTTATGTTCGGCTACTTCGGCGAAGAAGCCGACAAGGGCATCCTCGAATGGATTACCGAGTGGGATTTGGGCGGCGTCAAAATTTTCGGATGGAATGCGAACAACCTGAAAACACTGGCTCAAACCGTCGGAGAGTATCAGCGGGAAGCTCTCTCATCACGATTTGGAATTCCCATCCTCGTCGCAACCGATCAGGAAGGCGGCTGGGTTCGCCATATCAAAGGTTCCAGTTCCGAAACGGCCGGCAACATGGCGCTGGGAGCCGGACGGCTGCCTTTTGACGCCTTGATGACCGGACGGCTTTTGGGACAGGAACTGGCGGCCGTCGGAGTCAATATGAATTTCGCCCCCACCATCGATATCTTCGTCGATCCCAGAGCCGACGTTATCGGGCCGCGGGCCTTCGGAGCCGATCCGGAATGGACGGGGATTCTGGGACTGGCGTTCATGAAGGGTCACGGAGAGGCGGGCGTTATCGCCACGGCCAAGCATTTTCCGGGCCATGGGGGAACCTCGGAGGATTCCCACGGCACCCTTCCGGTGGTTCAAGCCGATTTGGAAACCATCAGGGGCCGTGATTTGGTGCCGTATCGAATGATGATCGCCGAAGGCCTTCCCGCGATCATGGTCGGTCATTTGGCCTTCCCCGCCATTACGCATGATGAAACGCCGGCCACCCTTTCGAAAACGATTCTTACCGACCTGCTCCGGGGGGAACTCGGATTTAAAGGGGTAACCATCACCGACGATCTCTTCATGACCGGGGCCCGCACGGACGGAGCCCCCCTTCCCGATGTGTGCTACCGCGCCGTGATGGCCGGGGCGGATATTCTGCTGGTATCCCAAGGCCCCGACGATCACCGGGCGATTCATCGGCATCTTTTGGAGAGAATGAAATCCGATTCCGCCTTCACCGAACGGGTCCGGGAATCCGCCGAGCGGGTTATCGCGATGAAGGCCGAATGGCTCAAGCGCCCGGATGCGGTGCCCTTCACACCCAGAACCGATGATATCGCCGTTCCGGCTCCTCATTCCGATGAGTTTTTTCTGGGACAGGCCGCCCGTGCCGTAACCCTGGTGTCCGGTGAAAATTTTCCCGTTCCTCCCGAAAAGGCCGGCGATGTCCTTTTGGCCGGAAGCTACAATGATTTCTTCAGGGAAGGGCTTAAGCGCTACCCTGAGGCCCGAACCTGGAAAACCATATATGAACCGACCAAAGCGGAGCTTCGAAGACGCGGGAAGGAACTCTTAAGGGCGGCGCGGGATTATGATACGGTGATCGTTCTGCTTCCCGATGAGGAGATTTCCATCCTTCTGAACGAATTGGAACCCATCTCGGAAAAAGTGGTGGTGATATCCGTTCTCTCACCGGCTCATTTGAACGATTTAAACTGGGTTCGGACCGCACTGGCGGTTTATGGAACAGGAGCTGACAGTTTCAGGGCCGCCTTCGCCGCATTGGCCGGAGATTTTTCGCCGGAAGGGATTCTTCCCATTCCCTTGGGGAATCGGCAATGACCTGGAAACCGGCCGGACGCGAGTCCGGGGCCCGTCTGATCGCCTGGCTCAAAACCGACGAATGGAAGCATACCTCGTTATGCGCGAGGATCAAGGACTCCGGAGGCAATCCGATTCTCGGCCGCATAGCCGACGGCCGGCTTTGGATTCGCAAAGCGGGGCATGAGATAATGGGCGCGCTTTTCATATCCCGATACGGCGCGGTTCTTCCCGCCTACGACGCTGCCGGATGTGACGATGAGGAAGAAGCCTTTCTGACGAAGCTCATTTCATCGCAGAGAGAAAAGCTGTTCTCGATTATCGGCATGGAGAACCGCGTCCGCGATGTCGAATCCCGTCTTACGGATTCCCCCCGAGACAGCCAGTCGTACAGGATGCTCACGCTGGAACAATCACCTCCGGCCGCCGAAATCGGAGCGGGAATTATGATAAAAAAAGCCGAAGAATCGGACTTCGCCGCCCTGTGGCCGCTGGAGAAGAATTATCAAATCGAGGAAGTTCTGAGAAAGGGCGGCGGGCTTGACGAGCGTTTTGCCAAGCGGCGCTTCATGGATACATTAAAAGATCATGTGGTCTACGGCCTCTGGAAAAACGGAAAAGCCGTCGCGAAGGCGCAAACCAACGCCCGCGGATGGACTTTCGAACAAATCGGCGGCGTGTATGTGGATAGGGAACATCGGAAAAAAGGCTGCGGCCGCGCCGTCGTTGGAGCCCTGATCCGCGATATCCGCAAGAGGAACGCGGGGGCCTGCCTTTTTGTGAAAATCGACAATATTCCGGCGCTCCGCCTTTATGAAAATTTAGGCTTTGATGATAAAGGATCTTTCCGAATAGCGTATTATTAACCAAGGCTCTTTCAACAGACTGCGAAGCCAGGAGGCAACCCGTGAAAATACTCATGCTCACCAGTGAATCCGTTCCCTTCGCGAAAACCGGGGGACTTGCCGATGCCGTACCCGCCCTCGCCTCGGCATTGGCCGGCCGCGGCCATGATGTTCGGATTCTCATGCCCCGCTACTATGGAATAGACAGAAGTCACCTGGAGACACTGCCGTCGCCTCTGGGGATTCCCATGGGAAGAGACGAATACTGGTGCGCCGTGAATACCGCGACACTCCCCAAGAGTGCGGTAAAAGTCTATTTTCTCGACCGGGAAGATCTCTTCGGCCGAGACGGACTCTACGGACCCGACGGCACGCATTCCTGGCCCGACAATGCCCTTCGGTTCGCGTTTTTTTCATCGGCGGCTTTTCAGCTCGCCCGCTATCTCGATTGGCGTCCGGATATCATTCACGCCCATGATTGGCAGGCGGCCCCGGCGGCCTGGATGCTTTCGGCAAAAGAGCGTTCGGCGGATTTCGCGCAAACGGCCTCCGTACTGACCATCCACAATCTGGGTTATCAGGGGGTGTTCCCGGCGATGGATATCGCCGTATTTTCTCCGGATTACTTTTCAAGGACCGATGGGATTGTGAAAGACTCCCATCTGAACTTCCTGGCGGCGGGAATCGCCCATGCCGACCAAATCACCACCGTTTCACCAACCTATGCCCGGGAAATTCTTGAACCTGAATTTTCCGAAGGACTGGGTGATCTCCTCAAATCCCGAGCGGATTGCATTACCGGAATCCTCAACGGCATGGATTATGAGGAATGGAATCCCTCCGGCGATGCGGCCTTGACTCCGAATAACTACGATGTCGGGAAAATCGCCGGGAAAGAGCGGCTGAAGGCCCGTCTTCAGAAAGAAATGGGGCTCCCCGTGAACCCCGACATTCCCCTTTTCGGTATGATAACCCGGCTCACCGGGCAAAAAGGCGTCGATTTGATAACCAATCCCGCTCATCCTGTTTCGGGACCGGTTGCGGAAATACTGAAATCGGGACGAGCCCAGCTCGCCGTTCTGGGAACCGGCGAATCACGCTATGAAAAGGCCCTGCGGCGCCTTGTTGATGAGGTCCCGAACGCCGCCGCGCGGATTGCCTTCAGCGGCCCCATCTCCCGGATGATAGAGGCCGGCTCCGATTTTTTTCTGATGCCGAGCCGCTACGAGCCCTGCGGACTGAATCAGATGTATTCGCTCCGATACGGAACCCCGCCGGTTGTCCGTAAAACAGGCGGACTCGCGGATACCGTTACGGATCTTACCGCCGATCCGAAAAAAGGCAACGGTTTTGTATTCGAACCGGCCGCTCCCGAGGCGCTGGCCGACGCGATGGAACGGGCCCTGATGTTCTATAAAAATAAAAAAGCTTATGCGGCGGCAAGACGCCGGGGAATGAAACTCCGATTCGATTGGAACCGTTCGGCGGCCCTCTACGAATCGGTTTTCATCAAGGCCCTGGCCTCTTTATGAACGGATAAAAAACGTCCTCTTCGCATACGTGCCGATAAGCGGTTTCTTTTATTGTAGATGAGGATGCGTTCATAATATTAGAATCACTTTTATGATTATCGACTTTCACACCCACATCGGACTCTCCATGCCGTGGGTGGAAACGGATGAATTCTGTACAAGCGGCGAAGAACTCATCGGCGTTATGGATCGGTTCGGAATCGACAGGGCTTTCTGCTGCGCCAATCCCGTTGTGGGAGAATACTATTCCATCGTGAACGACTATATCGCGGGCATCATGAATCAATATCCGGAAAGGATTTCAGGATTCTGCAGAATAGATCCCAGATTAATCCTGGCGCCCTCGCCGGAACTCGGGAATCCCGCTCTCTGGGCGGACATGATGAAAAATCCCGATAAAAAAATGATTGAGAACAGCTGGACGATGAGGGAACTGCATCGCTGTTTAAAAAATCTGGGGTTCAGCGGAATCAAACTCAATCCGGCTGTTGAACAATTCGCTCCGGAGAATCCTTTATTCGATCCCATTTACGACCTTGCGGTTCAACTGAATGTTCCGGTTCAAATCCATTGCGACAAACCGGGACATTTCACGGCCAATCCTCATCGGATTCTCAAATTGGCGCGGCGATTTCCCAAACTGCGGATTTGCGCCATTCATACGTATACGTTTGACGCGATAGAGATTTTGTCCCAAGCCGAAAATATCTCTCTTGAATTATCCGAGGTTGCCAAAGGAAGATTCATTAAAGAAGCGGTAAAGCACTTCGGAGAAGATAAAGTCATTTTCGGCTCCGATTATCCGTTCGGAGACCCCAACTGCATTCTCGCCTTGCTGAATGAAATGGATTTTCCCGAACGCATAAAAAATAAGATTCTGTATGAGAACGCCTTAAACTGCATCAGCGGATAATATCGGACAGCGCGGCCGCGGTATCTTCAGTGGCGAAACCGGAGAGACGCGTTTCTTTATTCTTTATGGAAGCAAGGCTTTTCCAGAAATCGGGAGTAGATTGAAACGGCATTCGTCAACTCTTCTTCATCGATATATTCATCGGCGGTATGCGCCTGGTCCATGCTTCCGGGACCTATGATGATAATCGGGCAATCAAACCTGCCGGCGAAAACCGATCCGTCGGTATAAGCGCGGATTCCCATCGGAACCGATTGCCCGACCAGATGCAGCGCTTCCCGGACAAACCCATTTTCCGGTTTCGTTTCAAAGGCCCGCCTGTGATTAAGAACCTCGACACGAATTTCACTTTCATTACCAACCGAGCGAACCGCCGATTCCACTTCACGAAAAAGATGCGCATCGGTTATCAAAGGAGGATATCGAATATCAAGGACGGCTTCCGCGGAATCGGGAACAATGTTCGGACTACGCCCGCCGCTTATGCCGCCCCAATTGATCGTCAGCGCTCCGAGCAGGGGATGAGTTTCGCTCCGCAGCGCATTTTTTACAGCTGAAACCGCACGAACGCAACTTTCAATCGCATTGACGCCCCGTTCCGGATACGCGCCGTGCGAGGCCGATCCCTTCGTGCTTATTCTCAGCCAGAGCGCTCCTTTCTGGGCGGTAACGATACGGTTCCCGCTCGGTTCGCCGATGATGATTGCGGTGAGTTCCGGAATATCCGTACGCTCGCAGACGGCGCGGGAACCCAGACAATCGGTTTCTTCTCCGGCGGTCCATACCAGAAAAACATCCTGTCTTAATTTCTCCGGGTTGAGGCTTTGCTTCATCAGTACGTGCAGCTGACATGCCAGAGAACCCTTCATATCGGCCGTCCCGCGCCCGATCAAACGATGTCCGCTGCGAACAAGTATTAAAGGATCGCCGGTCCATCCTTCCGATGTGGGCACGGTATCCATATGTCCGTTTAAAACGATCGGAGGTCTCTCTGGATGAGAAGCCCGAAGACGAACGATGAGATTGGCCCGATTGCTTCCGAGATCCCGAATTTCCGCATCCACGCCAAACGGCTTGAGTATCGTTCGGATTTCGGAAGCAAACCGCTTTTCGTTACCCGGAGGATTCCTCGTATCGATCGACACAAAGAGTTTCAGGAGTTCACAGGGCGATGGAATGTTTTTTTCTTTCATATCGAAAAACAAACGCCTTTCCTTCGGCCGTTCAGGCTCAGGTCCCGCTTTTCGCATCCGATCGGGTGAAAGCATGCGGCGCGGGAATCAACGAGTCATTTTCGGATCAGCGGGTTACCCAGCCGACGAGCCCCTGCCACAGAGCGGCATAGTATTCCCAAGTGACGAACTCAGGGGGAGCCCAATGAGGCGCGCAGTCGGTTGTAAACGCACAGCTGCGCCCTTCTCCATAGGTTCCGAAGGCGACCAGCGGATCGTCCCCGACAAGAACCGGAACCTCCGCTTCGTCTTTGGCTACGGTTCTGTTGTACCCCAAGATGGCGGGCCAGTCCTTGGGAAGTCCCGCAAGAGCCGGATGATCCGCCACGACTTTGGGAGCGATTCCTTCACAATGCTCCATACGGTCGTCCACATTGAGAATCTTAACGGGCAGCACATCCTGAACCGCCGTATCCTGCCATTTCCCTTTCGCGTCGACACCGGAGAAAGTCAGATATCCGCCGACCATCAGAAGCGCTCCGCCGCCGAGGACGTAATCGCGAATAAGGTCGCAGCGGTTGGGCCGCGCCTGACTCTTAATAAACGTTTCATCCGGCAGAAGAAGGGTATTGGAACCGATATCCGAGAGGATAATACAGGCATATTCCTTCAAAGCATGAAGCTCAAAAGGAAATTGCCGGCCGGCCAGATGGTTGGGAAGAAATTCCACGTCGTATCCTCCGCTTTCCAAGGCCGCCTTGAGCCACTTTTCGCCGGTTTCATACGTTGATGTAAAAAAACAGTCGGCTCCTTTCACATGAGTCGTGTGACTCATCCAGGATTCCCCGGCAAGCAAGACTCTTTTGTTCATATGTTCTCCTGTTATTCCCGCGTGCACCAGCCGAGAATCAGCTCGGCATAGACACGGATGGTTTCAAGATAAGATTCGACGGACAGATATTCGTCGACGGAATGACATTGTTCAAGATTTCCGGGGCCGTACTGAACTGTCGGGCACCCGGCGATATTTTTCCAGATTCGTGAATCGCTCCCCGCCGGAGATCCGGCGATTACGGATTTTTCATTCGTAACCGTTTGAACGGCGTTTCGAAAAGCTCCGACGAACGTATGGTCCGCATCCATTTGGAAGGCCCCCCCCGCTTGGTACATGGACAGTTCCGGAGGGTGCGTCCGAAGCCATGGATCTTCCCGGCATACACTCTCAAGAGCATTTCCGAAATCCTCTTCAACGGTCCGTGCATCCATCACGTCCGGAAGATAATGAATACAGACATCAAAAACGCAGGAACCGGCCACGGTTGAAGCGCTGCTGCCGCCTGAAATCAAACCGACATTAAGACTGGGAGACGGAAGCAGAGGATGTTTGTAAAGTTTGTTCCAGCGCCGCTCCAAATCGTCCAAAGACCGGATGAACCGCAGAGCCTTTTCGATCGCGCTGACACCGAGCCATTTGCTTCCCGAATGATTCGCCTTTCCAACCACGGAAACTTTATAGAACACGAATCCCATATGGGCGATGATCATTTCGCCCCCGGTGGGTTCACAAACCACAACTCCGTCGGCCCTGACTCCGTTCATCGCGGCCTGAAGGGACCCGTTGCCCCCGCCCTCTTCGTCGACAACGGATGCGAAAAGAACATCGCCGGGTAATTCGCCCGCCGCCTCTTTCACGAGCTGAAGCGCCATTACCGACGCCATAAGCCCGCCCTTCATGTCGCAGACGCCAAGCCCGTAAAGTCTCCCGTCGCGCAGTGTCGGCCGCAGGGGCGGAGAATGCCACAGGGATTCGTCTCCGGCTTCCATGGTATCCATATGGCCGTTAAAGAGAAGACTCCGTCCGCCCTTCCCCCGAAAAGTCGCGTAGAGATTGTACCGTTGATCGTAATTATGTCCGGGATTTCCTTCGCCGTACCGTTCGATACCGCGGGCGATAATCTCTTCACGCATGGGATCGGCAACGACTTTCTCGGCACCCAGCTCTCGAAAAAGTTCCGCCAGGTAATCCTGTCCGTCTTTTTCCCTGCCGCCGTCGATTCCGAATCCTTTATGCCGGGTATCGATGGCCGTCAGTTCCATCAGATGCTTTACATACGTTTCTTTCCGACTCTTCCAGATATCATCAATCGATTTCATATTCATTCACACCTCAAGTCGTTTTCTCCAGGACAATCCGTACGGCCAAACAAGAGGAAACGCTAAACTGCGGCCGATTCAGCGGACACGCCTTTTCCGGAGAGAGAAAAAAGAGAACTCTTTTTTCGTCGGTCGCGAGAAATCTTCATGGCCATGGAAAGTGAAAGGACAAAAACCGTTACGACATAAGGCATAAGAAGAACGAACTGGGCCGGAACTCCATAGGCCTGAAGCCGGGAGCCGACGGAATCCGCAAATCCGAAAACCAGACATCCTGCTGCCGTCAGCAGAGGATCGGCTCCCCCGAAGAACATCGCCGCCACCCCCATAAAACCGCGTCCGTTGGTCATGTTTTCGGTAAACATTCGGCTGTACCCGAGAGAAAGATGCGCTCCGGCGAGTCCGCCGATCAGACCGGAAATGGCCAGAGCCTGGTAGCGCAGGGCGTTCACGCCTATGCCGGAAGTCTGCGCCGCCATAGGAAAACGGCCGACGGCCCGCAAACGCAGCCCCCAGACGGTTTTGTAGAGGAAAAACGACATCGCCGCAATTAAGATAATCATGAAGACTTCCGTTATGGACCAATCATTGAAAATCGCATTGAGTCCTTCATGCGCTTCCAGAAAAGAAAAATGGATTTTCGGAATCCCGACAATCCCCGGCTCCGAGAAAGAACCGCTTTTTCCCAGAAGCGCTTTAAGCAGAAACTTCGTGATGGCGATGGCGAACATATTCATGCCGATTCCGATGGCCGTGATTTCCGCATTGTATCGAATATGCCCCACGGCGATGATGAGAGCCATCAAAAGACCCGCGATCATGGCCGCCAAAACACCGAAGATCCAGCTTCCCGTGAAAAAACTCACCGTAACCGCCGTAAAAGCGCCGACAAGCATTATTCCTTCCGTTCCGATGTTCAGGATATTCGCCTGCTGCGTAACCGACGCGCACAGGGCGGCATAAATAACCGGAGTAGCGGACCGAATCGTCGCGTAAATAAGTGATGAACTGAAAATTCTCGAAAATTCCATGCCTTGCCCCCGCTATGCTTCCGATTTCTTATTCCGCTTCTTCCGCGAAACCTGAAAAAGACCTTCCATCGTTCCCACGATGATGAAAATGGCGGTAATGGTATCCACGATGGATTTGGGTACATCCGTCGCCTGCTGCAGTCCCAAGGCTCCGGATTTCAAAGCCCCCAGGATAAAGGCCATTACGGGAACGAGAATTAGATTGTTCTTCACAATCAGCGAAACGAGCATCCCGTTGAACCCGACGCCGGCCGCGAAGTTGTCCAGGTAATACCCGTGCACTCCGAGAATCTCAACGGCTCCGGCGATGCCTCCCAGAACTCCGCTCAAAACCATCGCCTTAACCAGCATTGTTTTGGGATTAATCCCGACATATTCGGCATGAAGAGGATTGGTGCCGATGGCTCGAATCTTAAAACCGAAAGTTGTTTTCCTCAGCAGCCAAATAGTCGCAAGGGTTACCAAAGCCGCAACGACAATCCCCACATTGGCGCTGCTCGGCCGCAAAAACTGATGGAGCCTCACTTGATCGGCTACGGGAAGCGACTGGGCGTTGGCAACACCGGCGCTCATGGGACCGGTGACGAAATACGATGTGATGTTGTAAGCGACGTAGTTCAGAAGAATGGTGGAACAAACCTCGCTCACTCTGTAATACGCCTTCAGTAAACCGGGAATTAATGCCCAGAGGGCGGCAGCGGCCATGGCGCCGAGAAAACAGGCGGCCAGATGAAGGATTTTCGGCAGAAAGGTCCAATGGATGCCGATATACGCGGCCACGAGACCGCCGAGGAAGACTTCTCCTTCAACGCCCACATTAAACGCCCCGCCCTTGGCCCCTACAGCGAAAGCCAGCGCCGTCAGCATCAGCGGAGTGAAATTGGCCAGGGTATTCCCGAAATTAAGTTTTCCCCTGAAGGCTCCTCGAAACAAAGCGACATAAGAGCGAAGCGGATTTTCCTTGATAAGGAGAATAAAAAGAGCTCCGACGGCAAGAGAAAGCAGCAAGATATAGAACAGCCTTCGTCCCGCTTCAAGCAGGGCGAAGTTTTTTCCAAGCGGGTTATTCATATGTTCGTTTCCCTCCCATCATGAGGATTCCGAGGTCGGTCTCGTTTGCCGATTTTTTATCCAGTTCCCCCGTAATGCGTCCTTCGTGCATCACGATTATCCGATCCGAAAGAGAAAGAATCTCCTCCAGATCCGCGGAAACCAGCAGAATGGCGGCGCCCCGACGCTTCACGTCTTCCAAAGTATTGCGAATGGATTCGATGGCCCCGATATCAACGCCCCGAGTAGGCTGTGAGGCTATCAGAACCTTGCTTCCGACGGAGACTTCCCTGGCCACCACGACTTTTTGCGCGTTCCCCCCGGAAAGAGAGGAGGTACTCATCCGCGGATCGCGCGGACGGATATCGTACGCTTCGGCCAAATCGGCGGAATAGGCATCGGCCGCCGCGGTATCGACGATATGGTGCCGGGAAAAACGTTCGTCCAGCTGAGATGATATGAGATTCTCCATAATGGAAAAACTTCGGTTCAGCCCCCGTGTATTGCGATTTTCAGGGATATGGGCAAGGCCCGCCTTCCGCTTTTTTCCCGGACTCAAACGGGAAATATCCCTGCCTTCGAGGAAAACAGAACCGCGTTCAACCGGACGGAGACCGGTAATCGCTTCAACCAATTCGCTCTGACCGTTCCCGTCGACGCCGGCAACGCCTAAAATCTCACCGCTTCGGATTTCGAACGAGACGCCTCGGATTTTGGACATTTCCTTTTCTCCGGACGTCCACAGTTCTTCGATGCGCAGAACCGGTTCGCCGGGACTGGTTTCCGCCGTTCGAATATTCATCAGAACTTCCCGGCCTATCATCATCGTCGCCAAATCTTCTTTTGTCGTCCGTTCCTTCTCAACGGTTCCGATATGCCGTCCCTGCCGCATAACGCTGATCCGATCGGAGATGGTCATCACCTCATTGAGTTTATGGGAAATAAAAACAATCGATTTTCCATCCGCTTTGATATTTCGTAAAATTCGAAAAAGGCCTTCCGTTTCCTGAGGAGTCAGAACCGCCGTCGGCTCGTCAAGAATAATGGTGTCGGCTCCCCTCATCAGCACCTTGATGATTTCCACCCTCTGCGCTTCTCCGACGGAGATTTGATTCACTCTCTTGTCGAGCTGAACATCCAGGCCGTACTGATCGATAAAACGGCGAACTTCTTTTCGGGCTTGGGGGAAATCTATCAGCAGTCCGTTCCTCGGCTCAAACCCGAGAATAATGTTTTCCAAAACCGTGAGTTCATCGACAAGCATGAATTCCTGATGAACCATGCCGATCCCCAGAGAAATCGACTTTTTGGGAGTCAGCTTCCCGGGATTCTCTCCGCCGATGAGAATTTCACCGGAGGTGAGATCGTAAATCCCGTACAGCAATTTCATCATCGTGGATTTTCCGGTGCCGTTTTCACCGATAAGGGAATGAATCTCCCCCTTTCCCAATGAGAAACAGCCGTCTTTAACGGCATGCACCTCACCGAAATCCTTGACGATGTCCTTCATCTCGAAGGCATATTCGCTCATTTTCGGAACTCCTCTCTTGGAATGCGATCGAGCATAATCGTGACATGCCGACGGAAGCAAAAGACCGAAGACTCCCGTCCCGTAACGGGAAGGAAGTCTCCGTTTTACAGATCTTCGCCGACAATCCCGGTTAAAGGTTATTGAGGACCGAAGCCCTTGTAATTGTTCACTTTGATTTCACCCGAGATAATCTTCTTTTGAAGCTCGGTGATGGCCTCCGGGAGTTCTTCGGGGAATTGTTTTCCGAGGTGGGCGCGCATAACGCTCATATCCGTCAAGCTGACGCCGTTGTCGGCAACCGTCAGATACCGCCGTCCGCCGCCTTCGAAAGTGCCTTCGACAACCGACTGAATCAGCAGGTAGCACGCGGAATCCACGCGCTTGAGCATGGAGGTTAAAACAGAACCGGGCTGATCGTTATCCTGATTCAAATCGACGCCGATGGCGTACTTTCCGGCTTCCGCGGCGGCTTCGAGAATTCCGGTTCCCGTACCGGAAGCGACGTTCATAACGATATCGGCGCCCTGCTGATACTGGGCGAGAGTCAATTCCTTACCTTTGAGCGGATCGTTCCAGGTACCGGCGAAAGACTGCAGGATTGTAATATCGGGATTGATATACTTGGCGCCCTGTTCGTATCCGATGAAAAAATCATGCAGTACGGGAATGTCCATGCCGCCGACCCAACCGATGACATCTTCATCGTTGACTCCTTCAATATCGGACATTTCCGTGAATAGGGCCGCCGCCGCACCGGCAAGGAACGAACCCTGATTTTGAGCGAAACTCACGGAAACGATGTTGTCGCCTTCAACCGTCGTATCGATAACAGCGAACTTAACATCGGGATAGCCGGAACAATATTCTTCCATGTATTCCTGAAAGTTCGAAGAAGAACAGATCACCAGATCATAACCGCCTTCCGCGACGGCGAGAAAATTCGCTCTCCACTCGTTGGCTTCCGTCCCTTCCAGGATTTTCAGTTCGATGCCGAAATCTTCTTCCGCCTTCAAGGCTCCGGCATAACAGGAATCGTTATAGGATTTGTCTCCCAAGTTCCCGGAAAATACAATCGCGACCTTTACGGCACCCGAATCGGCTGCGGATTCACTCCCGCCGTTTGCGAATACAAAACATGGAATAAGTAAAGCCAAAAGGGCAACGCAAAATATTCTCAGATTTTTTTGGTACATTTTTCTCTCCTTTTTTAAGAAACAGAGTTTGAAGAATCAGATTATAATCCAATTGGATATCCGATAAATCCTTATGAGAGCCTTTGAAGTCTAATTATAGTAAATCGTTTTACCTACAGAAATATTTTCACCCCCTTTTTTACAAAGACTTCCGATAACCGCATAGTAAAATGTTTTAAATTTACCTATACGCCTTTGAAACATAGGATTTCTTATTATTTAAAAGAAGCTCGGATCAAGTTGTCAATATGAATATTTGAAGATTTTTGAAAATAAT
This sequence comes from Spirochaetia bacterium, assembly GCA_963666985.2. GTDB lineage: Bacteria > Spirochaetota > Spirochaetia > DSM-2461 > DSM-2461 > UBA2779. The sequence goes on from CAXXIA010000001.1 coordinate 1,528,808, forward strand.
CGCACAAAAAAACAACACTAATGTTTCTTTCCGTAATTGGATGTACTTTTCAGCCATAAATGTCAAATCGGGCTTTTTCAAAAGAAATATTGCGGATTTCACTTTGCTTGGTCAAAATAGATTCCAAAAGGGAGAAGGGGGGTGAGTTTGAGAGTTACAATAACCGATATCGCCAAAAGAACCGGTTTTTCACCCACGACCATATCGCAGATATTGAACGGGAAAGGGAGCCGCTTCTCTGAAGAAACGAGGCAGATCGTTAAACAAGCCGTTCGGGAATCGGGTTATCGCCCGAATCAGATTGCCGTGAGCCTCGTTAAACGAACAACAAAAACTCTCGGCTTGATTATTTCCGATATCAGAAACGTCTTCTTCTCGAATCTTGCCAAAGGCGTGGAAGACAAGTGCTGGGAAATGGGATGGAATCTTATTCTCTGCAACACCAACGATCTTCATGTCCGCGATTTGGAATCCATCAAGGTTCTGGCCGATAAAGGGGTGGACGGGATTCTTTATGCCATGGCTTCGGAATGCGATGCCGAAAAAGCCAATATGAGCCTGAATCTCATCGAATCGCTCAAAGTTCCTTATGTCATGCTCGACAGAACCCTCGGTGAACACCTCTGCAATATCGTCGCCACGAATCATCAAAAAGGCGGTTATCTGGCAACGAAATATTTAATTGACGCAGGCCATGAGCGCATCGCCTGCATCACGGGACCGCTCTACCTCGACGATACCAAACAGCGTTTGGACGGATATCGAACGGCTTTGTCCGAATCGTCGATTCCTTTCAGGCAATCGTTGATTTATGAAGGGAATTACACCCTTGAAAGCGGAATGGACTCGATCAATGTTCTTAAAGAAGGCTCCTATACGGCCGTCTTCGCGTTCAACGACATGTCCGCATACGGCGTTTACAGCCGTCTCAGGGCAAAAGGCGCGGACATCCCCAACGATATCTCCATAGTCGGGTATGACGATATTTTCTTCTCGGAGCTTCTTGATGTTCCGCTGACTTCGGTCCATCAGCCCGTGTATGAAGTCGGAACGGAAGCCGCGGCGCTCATTATCGGCGATACGGAAATCAATTCAAAAACTCCCCGGCAGGTTATTCTGGAACCAAGTTTGACGATTCGAAGCAGCGTCGCACGATGCAAATCCTAGTTCGGTGTTCCGGTATCACTTTTTACAAAGCGGCATCTTGACGTTTTGGGTTTTCCGCGGAACCGCGCAGGATTGAATCGGCATTCACCGGTAAAAAAACGGCTTTTCCGGATCCGGATATTTATAAACGTTCAATCACTTTTCCACACACTCGTTCTTTTCGGCGGCCGTCCGTTCCATTGCGGCCTGAAGGCGCCGCCGCCGGTGCGCCAGCTCCCGGCATTGGCGTTCCTTCAGAAAGAGAGCGTCCAGTCCGGAGAGGACCTCCAGGGCTTTCGCGGGATTTTTTCGCCGATGTTCCCATTCCTTGGCCAATTCCACCGCCGCCCGGAAATCCCGCCCTTCGGCCAAGTCGTTTAATTGCTTCCAAACGGCACCGGCCGCCGAAAAATTTCCTTCTCTTCGAAGGCGAAGGGCCAGTTCCCTTCCGCACAGATTCTCCCGGAACGCCCAGCCCGCTTCCAGCCAGCGCCGTTCCAAATCGGAATCTCCGAACGACCACTGCCGGGCCATGCCCCGGGGTGATATCGGCCGGCCGGCGGGAAGCCCTTCCGGCGATCCGGCGCATTCTCCGGCGTTCCGCGATTCTTCCGCGCAGCCGCCATCTTCAAGGCTCCTAAAGTTTTGAACGCGGGACTCCCCGCCGGCCGAGCGCGCATTTTCGGCACATGAGGTTCCGCCGAGGGCGGCCGTGAACGTCTCGGGCTCAACGTTTCCCCAATCTTCCATCTTCGCGGCCAATTTCGCCAGCGAGACGATATCCTCCGCGTTGTGCCGGAAAACCCCCTCAATCCGGTCCGTATTTCCTTTGAGCCAAGAAAACCAAGCATCGGGTGCTTCACGTCCGGGTAAATCATCTTCCCGAAAAACTTCGAGAACCTCTTTTTCCAGAGTTCCGAGCGCGACATTCGGAAGAAGCGTGCCCCAGAGCCTCCTTGCCGGATAAAGCAAATCAACCTGAGGACGAAACGGCGGAGGCATTCGGTTCAGCAGAAATCGTGTTTTCAGCACTTGAGAATCGAAGGAACGCCCGTTATAGGAGATTTGCGGACGATCCTCCTCAATGATTTTCTCATAACGCTCCAGCATCGCCGCCTCTCCGGGATAATCGGCCAGGAAAATTTGAATGACGGTGAAAACGTCTTCCGATTGATACCCCACGCCGATGAGGAAGGCCGTGTTGCCCGCTCCGCCGGAAAGACCGGTCGTTTCCAAATCATAAAAGATCGGTATTTCCGCGGCGGTTCCCGAAGGAAGGACGAATCCGCTCCGAAAGCTTGGGTGAAGAACGGCGGGATAATCGAGGCGGCGTTCCCAGACGAAATCGCCTATCCGCCGCCAGCCGCTTCCGGGAGGAAGACGGTTCCGAAGATCATTCGGCACAAGAGATCCGGCGGATCGGCGCGCGGCGAGCCTAATCGGACCTGCTGTATTCTCGGCATCACGGGTATTGCTGTTCTCGTGCTGCCCGACTCGGCGGCTTTCCTCGTTTTTCCCGGAAAAACCGCGTGAAGCCGGCGGGAGGGTTCCGGCCGAGCGAAGCCGCGCAAGGCGGTCCGAAAGAGTGCTCACGGCGCGCTATCCGGCCGCTCGGCCGATCCGCATCTCAGGGAGGATTGAGGCGGCCGAGACGATTTACACGGCACAACAGGCCGTGAGAACCGCCCGGTTTGAAAAAGAAGCGGCCTGAACGGGAGGAAACGAAAGAATGTTCCGATTACGCTCCGGGGGGTCATCCCCTACTCCTTATGCATTTCGAATTCCGCGCAGCCATTCTTCCAGAAAACTCCGCACGGCCGATTTGGGATTGCCTCCGAGTTCGTCCCTCTCATCCTTGGCCCCCACGCAGGAGGGACACCCTTCTTCGCACGGACAGGCCGCCGTCAAATCCAGTGCGGCGCCGAGAAGAACATCCAGGCGGTCGGCCAGCGACTCGGCGAGCCCGATGCCGCCGGGAAAATTGTCGTAAACATAGAGGCCGCTCACAAGATGATGAGGATCGCGGATACGTCCGGCCACGCCCAAATCTCCCGAACGGCAAAGAAGGAACACCGGCGCCACCACCCGAAGAAGCGTCGCGGTCCGACTGAGAACCGGAGCCTTGAGGGGCTCATCGATGCGCTCGAAAGCCGCCGAGGACACGCTTCCCTCAAAAAAGGCCAGAAAGGTTCCCTGGGTGTGCATTTCATATTCGGGCAGATGGATGTCGCCGTAACCGATGTTCTCATGAGTGGCGAAACGAATTTTCTTGTACTTGGCCGCCTCCTGGCGCACCAGAAGATCGCCCAGGCGCTCCTGGACGCCGAAAACAGAGCGGCGGAGATCTTCCTCAAGAACTTTAATGTCGCTTTTCACCAATGCGTCGGTGTAGTAGTTAACTTCCGAGGCCTCCACATAGGCGTGATGGTTTTCCAGATCCAGTTTCTTCACCTGATACTGTTCGCCGCGATGCAGGTAGATGGCCTCATCATGAAGCATCTCGCGGGCCGAATGGTCGTCCATCTCACCGATGACGGCATTCCGCCCTTTGGTGGTATCCACGATCACCACGTTTTGCTCCACTCCTCCGCGCATGGAAACCCCTTCGGAGGGATAGGAGCGGTCCGACCAGAACCAGCGTCCGGAACTCCGGCGCAGAACTCCTTGCTCCTCCAGATAGAAAAGAAGGTCCGTTGGATCGCCGCCGAAATTTTCACCCTCTTCAAAGGGAAGTTCAAAAGCGGCGCACTTGAGATGGTCGGTAAGGATGTAAAGATTTTCAGGATCAATAAAGGCCGATTCGGGAGAGCGGGAGAGAAAATAGCCGGGGTGCCTGACCAGATACTGATCGGTGGGGCTTGATGAGCCGACCATGAAGGCCACCGAAACATCGCCGGAACGCCCGGCACGCCCCGCCCGCTGCCAGGCGGATGCCGCCGAAGAAGGGAGTCCCGCCAGGACGGCGGCGTCCAGTCCCCCGATGTCGATGCCGAGTTCCAGGGCGTTGGTGGACACCACTCCCCGGATGCTTCCCTCCCGCAGGCCTTTCTCCACCGCCCGGCGTTCACTCGGGAGATACCCGCCGCGGTAGGATTCCACCCTGATGCGATTGTTCTCATTATAGATATTGCGTAAGGAGTCGTTGATATAACCGGAAATCAATTCTGCATTGATGCGGCTGCGGGTAAAGACGATGGTTTTCACGCCGGCCTTCAGAAGCCGCAGCGCCAGGTTACGGGACTCCAATACCACGCCCCGGCGAATGCCCTGCACCCGGTCCACCAAAGGCGGATTGTAGAGAATCAGATGCTTTTCTCCGGCCGGTGCACCGTTGCCGTCCACGAGCCGGAACGGACGGCCCGTCAGGGCCTCGGCGAGTTCCCGGGGATTGCCGATGGTGGCGCTGGCGCCGATGATTGTCGGTTCGCAGCCGTAGAATCGGCAGATGCGCATCAGCCGCCGCATCAGATTGGCCATGTGACTTCCGAACACGCCGGTGTAGGTATGAAGCTCGTCCAGAACGATGTATTTAAGATTTCGAAAGAACTCGATCCATTTTGTGTGGTTGGGAAGAACGCCCGTATGAAGCATGTCCGGGTTGGTAATGACGATGCGTCCGCCCTGCCGTGCCGCCATCCGAATGGATGAGGGCGTATCACCGTCGAAGGTGTAGATGGGAACGTTCAATTCACCGCCCAGAACGATGTCGTTCAGAGAGGCCTGCTGATCCTGACTCAAGGCTTTTGTCGGAAACAGGTAAAGGGCTCGGGCCGCAGGATTTTCCAGAAGCGTTTGGAGAACCGGGAGATTGTAGCAGAGGGTTTTGCCCGAGGCCGTCGGTGTGACGACGACCGTGCTTTCTCCCGCACAGGCGCTCTCCCAGCAGGCGGCCTGATGAGAATAGAGCGCGGCGATGCCTTTTTCTTCCAGGGCGGAGGAAAGTTTCGGATGAAGTTCCTTGGGGAGCGGCGCGTAAGTTCCTTCCCTCGCGGGAATCACGGTCCATTCGGTAACGTTTTCCATAAAGGAGGCGTCGTTGCGCAATGTTTGGAACAATTCGGCTAAACCCATGTGGAGTATTATGTCTCCCGTCGACGAAAGGAGGCAATCCTTAAATGATATCGAACCGGCGCCGAAACGGCCCGCCGGATTGTAAAGAATTCGTTTTGGGGTAGCGGAATCTCCCCGCCGACTTTACGATAATAGAGGAGGCCGTGATATGAACGACATTTTAACCGTCATCCTCGGCGGAGGCAAAGGAACGCGGCTCTACCCGCTCACTGCGGACCGTTCCAAACCGGCGTGTCCCTTCGGGGGAAAATACCGCCTGGTGGACATTCCCATCAGCAACAGCATCAACTCCGGATTCAGAAAAATTTACGTGCTGACTCAGTTCAATTCGGCGAGCCTGCATCTGCACATCGGAAGAACCTATAATTTCGATCCTTTCAGCAAGGACTTCTGTGAAATTCTTGCCGCGGAACAGACCTTCGAACATGAAGGATGGTACGGAGGAACGGCCGACGCCGTTAGAAAAAACCTGGCCCATTTCCGCGTACAGCAGCCTTCGCATTACATCATTCTTTCGGGCGATCAGCTCTACCGGATGGACCTGAAGCATTACATGAAGCAGCACCTGGAATCGGGCGCCCAGGTGACCATCGCGGCGACACCCGTTACTCGGCAGGCCGCCAACGATCTTGGGATTCTCAGAATGGACAAGAAGGGAAGCATCGATGCCTTCCTGGAGAAACCGGGTCCCGAGAAAAATATCGACGAATACAAGATTCCCGAAGAGAACCGAACCGATGAGGATAAAGCCGACGGCCGGGAATATCTGGCGTCGATGGGTATCTATATTTTTGATGCCGAGGTGATGTCGAACGCTCTGGAGAGCGAACGGGCCGATTTCGGTAAGGAAATCATTCCCGAGGCCATCGGAACCGTCGATGTAAGAGCCTATGTTTATCGCGGATATTGGGAAGATATCGGAACCATTAAAAGCTTCTATGAAGCGAATCTGGATTTGGGGGCTCATCAGCCGAGATTCAATCTTTACGACCAGAATAATCCGCTCTACACGCACCGGCGCGACCTTCCGCCGACGAAAATCAACTCAAGCACGCTGAAGAACACCATCGCTTCGGAAGGTTCCATCATCACCGATGCGTTCATTACCCGCAGTCTGATTGGGATTCGAACAATCATTGAATCCGGAGCGACTCTGGAAGAAGTCTATGCCATGGGAGCCGATTTTTACGAAACGATTGAAGAAAAGAGAGCCAACAGAGAGGCCGGGATTCCGAACTATGGAATTGGGGAAGGAACAATGATTCGCGGAGCCATTATCGATAAAAACGCCCGAATCGGCCGGGGATGCCGGATCGGTGTGGATCATATCGATAGACCGGAAGGCGACTATGACGGCTATGCCATCCGCGAAGGAATCATTATCATCTTAAAGGGGGCCGTCATTCCGGACGGCACATCGATTTAGCGGAGCGGAAATTTGGGAGAACGCTGGGAAATTACGCGCTCTTCGGTAAATGAGTCCATTGACTATACCGTTCATTGGTCTCCGTGGGGTTCCATGGACCGATGGGTGATTAACCGTCTTGTGCCTTCCGAAGCCGGAATGCTTCAGCTCTGGGTTATGGAAGGCCGGAGTATGGAGCTTCTCGTTACCGAGCCGACTTATTACGGCGGTCTGCGCAACACGCTTCGGGAAGTCATCGACGAATTGGCGCCTTCGGGCAACCGTCTCAGGAAACTCATCGACGGCCGCGAATGCTGGTTTCGATTCAGTCTTTGTCCCGTTAAGGAATACCTGCAGGACTTGAAAAAGTGGTTCGGCGAGGGAGAAATCGCCACAGACAAGGATGATCTTGAAATCCTTGTAAACGAAAAAGAAGAATTGCGGAAATTTCCGCTCCCGCCGCCGGATATTCAGCAGTCGGGTCGCCGGCGCATGAACGACTCTGATTTCGGGCCCAAGATGCCCGAACCGAAACGGACCGGCTATGGGCCGGAAATCCCGTCCGCGGACGAATCGCTTCCCGATCTGTAAAATGAGTTTTGAAAGCCGAATAAGGAT
>CAXXIA010000002.1:0-3121188 GCA_963666985.2 Spirochaetia bacterium
CAAACGCCTGTTCTGTATAAGCCTTCCGTCCGAGTCGACAAGAATCATTCTGTAGGAATCGGGATTTTCAAGAGCAATAAGCATATGGGATCCGCCGACGGTGGTTCCCAAATATTCGGGAGGAACGTCGGGGATACCTTGTTTCTCATAACCTTCGACATACGGAAGAATGATGGGATTTCCGTATTCCAGAGTATTCAGATTGAGAGTATACAATCTCGGATCGGGATGAGAGCCGTCCGTTTTATCCGAATAGACATCCAGCCTGATATGGAGAGACCATTCAACAGGATCAGGACGAATTCCATAGACGGCGACACTCCCCTCTTCAAGACCGGGAAGCTGATCTTTACGAATCATCACCGTCGTAATCGGCCGTCCGGCGGAATCGTACCAATAACTGATCCATGAGGACGAAGTTCGGCACGTTACGACAATAGCTCCATCTTCTCGTACATCCAGCGAGAAAACATACGGGAAAGGGGAACCGCCCAGTCCTTCCCGACCGAGATGCCCCAAATACTGACCGTACTGATCGAATCGCAGGATAACGCGGTCATACACAATCTTCAAATCTTTATCGATAATCCGCCGGTTCTGGTCCACGCCGTCATCAACCAGAAAACCGCCGTCAAACGGCGCGATGTTGCCGGGATTCCGCAGCTGCCAAGCGGATACGGAACAAACGGTTTCTCCGTCTTCAGCCTCGGCGGGAGCCGGATTTTAGAAGGATTATAAACAAGAGTCAAGAGATCACCATAGGAGTTGAAGACCATTATTTTGCCTTCTTCCCCGCCTGAGATATAAACCAGACCGTCTCTGGTTTGAATATCCGCTGTTCCGGCCATGCGGAAACCGTCACGATAGAACCAGTCCAGTTCGCCCGGAAGCGTTCCGATGGGAATGGTGAAAAGATCATGCCGCTTTAATCCCGCTTCACGGCTTCCGGTGCAGGAAACCAATAAAACCGATACCGCTAAAAGCACTGTGTCGATGAGAAGGACGGAAAGCCGTCCGGTTGAATTGTTTCCTTTACCGATAATCATTTACACTCGATCCTATCCATCTGCATACGGGGCTGTCAACTTGACGACACCTCCGACACGGCAGTATCTTGGCATTCATGAGCAAAGGAATCCTTTCCGCCGTCTTCGGTACGAAACACGAACGTGATATTAAAGAGCTGATGCCTATACTCCATGCCGTGAACGCCAAGGAGGAATGGGCCCTCTCACTCCCGGCCGAAGCCTATCCTGAGCAGACCGAACAGTTCAAGAAGCGCCTCGCCGAAGGCGAGAAACTGAACGCCCTCCTGCCTGAGGCGTTCGCCATAGCCAGAGAAGCGGCCCGAAGAACCCTCGGGGAACGGCCCTACGATGTTCAAATCCTCGGAGCCATCGTTCTTCATCAGGGAAAAATCACCGAAATGAAAACCGGTGAAGGGAAAACCCTTGCGAGCATCGCGGCCGCGTACCTCAACAGCCTGACGGGCAAAGGCGTTCATGTGGTAACGGTGAACGACTATCTGGCCGAACGCGATGCCAACTGGATGAGGCCTGTCTACGACTATTTGGGAGTAAGTGTCGGAGCCATTCTTTCGAATATGGACATTGAACGCCGCCGTGATGAATACGCCAAGGATATTACCTACGGAACGAACAATGGATTCGGATTCGACTACCTTCGGGATAATATGAAATGGGAGAATTCCCGAAAATCACAGAAATTCCATCATTACGCCATTATCGATGAAATCGACTCCATTCTGATCGACGAAGCCAGAACCCCGCTCATCATCTCGGGGCCCGTTGAAGAAGACGTTACGAAATACATCGTTTCGGACAAATTGGTGCAGAAACTGAAAGAATGCGAAAAAGATCCCAAAACAGGCGACTATCCCCCCGACGATCCCATCCTGGGCAACCAGGCCGTCGGCGATTACAAGCTCGATGAAAAGGGCAAACGGGTTATGTTCACCAACGACGGGATGAACAGCATCGAAAGCATTCTTCAGAAAGAAGGCCTTATCCGCGAAGGGAGCCTCTTTGACGAAGAGAACTTCGAATACATTCACTATTTTACCCAGGCACTCAAAGCCCACCGGCTTTTCGGACGGGATAAAGACTATGTCGTCCAGGAAGGTCAGGTTCAAATCGTCGATGAGTTTACCGGACGCATTCTTCACGGACGCCGCTATTCGGACGGTCTGCACCAGGCCATCGAGGCAAAAGAAAAAATTCGTCCGGCGCGCAAGAACAGAACGCTGGCCACGATAACCTTCCAGAATTATTTCCGCATGTACGACAAAATCTCGGGCATGACCGGTACGGCGGACACCGAGGCCAAAGAATTCGCCAAAATCTACGGACTGGATGTTGTGGTTATTCCCACGAACAGGCCGGTTAACAGGGTTGACGACGACGATATCATCTATCTGAACGAAGATTTTAAATTCAACGCCATCTGCGATGAAATCGCCCGCGTTCATGAAAAGGGTCAGCCGGTTCTTGTCGGTACGGTCAGCGTTGAGAAATCGGAAAAGCTCTCGAATTATCTCACAAAGAAGGGAGTCAGGCACGAAGTCCTGAACGCCAAGAATCATCATCGGGAAGCACAGATTATCGCCGAAGCGGGGGCTAAGGGTGCCGTTACCATAGCGACGAACATGGCCGGACGCGGTACGGACATCAAACTCGGGGGAAACCCCGAATCCCGGGCCCGCCGGAAATTGGAGGAAGATGCTTCCGAGGAAGCATTCCGGGCCGCCTATAGCGAAGAATACGTGAAATGGCTCCCGCAGAACAAAGAGATTAAAGAACTCGGCGGTCTGTACGTTTTGGGAACCGAGCGTCACGAATCCCGGCGCATCGACAATCAGCTCCGCGGCCGTTCCGGCCGGCAGGGAGATCCGGGATATTCACGCTTCTACATTTCCCTGGAAGACGATTTGATGCGGCTCTTCGGAGGAGAGAATTTCCGATCCGCCATGGCCCGCTTCGGAATGGCCGGCGGCGAGCCTCTGTACCATCCCATCATTAATAAATCCCTTGAACGGGCGCAAAGACGGGTTGAAGACCGCAACTACGAGATTCGGAAGCATCTCTTGGAATACGACGATGTGGTGAACAAGCAGCGCCGCACAATATATAACATCCGCGATGAGGTTCTGGACGGAGAAGATCTGCGCGGCAAAATCCTTGAAACGGGCCGTCAGATTCTCGAAGTGCTCATCGACGATTACAGAGAAGACAGAAAAACGGATTCCGAATCGGCTCTCTCGCGTCTGGGGTGAACGGCTGATGCAGAACTTCAACTACAGAGGCGGTTCCGACGGCGATGAATCGGCGGCGTTAAGCATTCAGACAAGTCCCGAAGAGGCCATGGAAATACTGGATCGCTACCTGGCGGCGGATCTTGAAGAAAAAGCCTCCATTGCCGGTGACGATCAGATTGAGATGTTCATCAAGTATGAATATCTGCGGCAGGTGGATAAGCGATGGCAGGATCACCTCGAAGAACTCTCATCGTTAAGTGAATCGGTACGCCTCCGAAGCTACGCACAGAAAAACCCTCTGGTTGAGTACAAAAACGAAGGTTTCGAAATGTTCGACACCATGATCGAAGATATGAGGATTGCCATCGCCAGAAAGGTTTTCCGTGTCCGCATTCGCCGCGCCGGTGTGAGGCGCAGCGGGGAAACCGTACCGGCGCAGGCCTCTCATACATCGATGCCGTCTCTGATCAACTCAAAGGCGGCCGTTCAGGCCGGCGAACGGCGTGAAGCCTCCCCGGAAAAGGCGCAGGTGGTTAGAAACACTCCCAAGGCGGGCCGCAACGATCCCTGCCCCTGCGGAAGCGGAAAAAAGTACAAATACTGCTGCGGGAAATAAAGCGCGAATTGTTCCGAATGATACGCGGCATCCTGCGTATCATTCGGTGACCGGCGGAAGTGAAAAGCCTCAAGTTCCTCAACAGTGCCGGGATTCCGCCGAAGGATTTGCGGCGGGCATTTTCAAACGGCCTCTCCGAAAAAGCCGGCAGGCTAAAACAGGTAATCCAGGGGATCCACCAGTTCACCGTCCCTGAGAAGGGAAAAATGGAGCCGGGGGCTTCGGGCGTTTCCGGAATTCCCCGAGAGACCGAGGACGGCGCCCCTTTCCAATTCATCACCCACGGCGACATCGACGCGGCTCAAATGACCGTAAAAACTCTTCCATCCGCCCGGATGGGACATCATCACATACAGTCCGTACGACGAATGCTGTCCGGTAAGAACAACGGTTCCGGCTTTGGCCGTCTGAACCGGTGTCCCGGAGAATATGGAGAAATCGATTCCTTCGGATCGGAAAGGAATGCCCGTAAGATTATCCACGCTCTCTCCGAAGGCCGTCAAAATTTTTCCATCCACGGGAGCAAGGAAAACCTCCTCGGAAAAAGATGCCGAAATCGTCGGCAGGAAGTCCTTTCCCGTAACAAAATACGAACCGTCGGGAAGAGTGCTGATTGAATCGATTTCCACCCCGTATTTATCGGCCGTTTCCCTTAGGGTTCCCTCTTTTACGGGAACGCGGATGCCGTCGGTATAAGGAACGATCATCACAATACCGCCGCGGATATCGTCCGGTTCCCTGAAACCGTTCACGCTGATTAATGTTGCGGGAGATAAACCGTAATTAAAGGCGATACGCGCAAGAGTTTCGCCGCGGGCAACCCGATGCCGCGTAAAAACAAGAGCGGAGGACTCGGAGATCGATGAGGAAGAGGGAAAAACCGTCGGTCCCGCAAGAGAAGCAAGATCCACCGGAACGGACGGTTCCGGCATATTCGGCGAAATGGGTATGGAGACGGTTTCTTCTTTGCCGGCGAACAGCAGCCATTGGTCGAGGAAACCGCCGCACAGCAGCGCCATAAACAGAAATGCGGCAAGAAATACAGGCACGGCGGTTACGGACTCAGGAAGGCCTTTATCGGAAAAAAATGAGTCAACCGAAGAGGGGGGCCGATGGAATCGGCTCTTCGAGGCCCGAATCGAAGGCTTGCTTATTCGGCACATTGCATTCTTCGAAATCAACGACGGACTTGCCGGTGCCGCTCCGTGAATCCGATGCCCGATTCCGCCATCCGCGGACCGAATAAGAAGCCCTCCCGGACAATCCCGCTCCGCGGCCCGGCTTCGAGATTTCACCCGGGATTTTTGCAATGCGGGCCGAAGAGTCTCATGCTTCTCCCGAAGCTTCCGGTATTTTGAGATTCCCATGGTTACCGGTTCATATGTTTTGCGTGGAAATGATGCCGAGCTCAATGTCCCCCCCTCTACTTGATATCGACAAAAAGGAACCCCCGTATTACCCTTTGCGCAGCATGATTTCCCGCCTTTCTTTAAAGTCCCTTGCCATGGCCGCAGCCCTCGCCATCGCCCTCATCATACCGATGAGCCGATTCATGCTTGTGAAAGTCTGTGAGGAATCCATGGCTCCCACCCTGACCGACGGACAGTGGGTTCTGGTTCTCCGCGGCTCCAAAGCCGTCCATCCCGGCGATATCGCCGTTTTCGTGAATCCCGCAGATACGGGTCTTACGGTGAAACGATGCGTTTTTGACGAAAAAAACTCCCCCTCCGTAGATCACGGCTGGCTGGTAACGCGATGGGGCCGGTGGTATCTGACCGGTCCCCAATGGGATCGGCTGGAAAGCGCCTCACCGCCGCTCGGAGAAGCGCTGTTCATGGTGGGCGACAACCAATTCCGATCCTTCGACAGCCGGAGCTACGGGTATGTTCCCAGGAACAGCATCGTAGGGAGAGTTCTGCTGCCGAACGGGAAAAACGATGGCCGATAAGCACCCTGAGTTTCGGATGCGTCTTTTGGCGATTATTTCGGCATCGGCGGCTCTGCTGGTTCTCCTGCGCTTCGGCGTGATTATGCTCTCGCCGAATCGAAAAGACGCCGATCCCCCTCACCCCCCGGCCCTTGCCGAAAGAGGCTCCATCGTCGATAGAGAAGGTCGGCTTATTGCTCTGCAGACCCGTCTTTGGTCGGTTACGGCCTGGAAACCCGATATCGACGACATCATGGGAACCGCGGAACTTTTGGCTCCGATTCTCGGTGAAGAGGCCGAAACTCTTTCCCGCAGGCTCTCGGGCGGGGGAACATCCCGATTCGTCTTCGTGCAGAGACAGGTAACTCCCACGCAGTCCGATGCCGTCCGGAACCTCATCAATGCCGGAAAACTTCCCGGTATCGGTCTGCAGGAGGAACTGGGCCGGCATTACCCCATGAAAGAACTCGCCTCCCCGCTCATCGGGCATGTAGGTACGGACAATGTCGGCCTTGACGGTATTGAATACGCGTTTGACCGCGTATTGTCTCCGGGAACAGTTTCTTCCGAAGAGGAAAGGATTTACGGGAATACGGTCCACTTAACCCTGGACATGAATGCCCAGTTCCTCGTGGAGAAAATCGCCGGTGAAACCTGGAAGGAGCACAGTCCGGACTCCCTGATGGCTCTGGTTATGGACGCGAAATCAGGAGAAATTCTTTCCTGGGTTTCCCTGCCCTCCTTCGATCCGAACACATTCACGGAATCAACCCGAGAGGAGAGGATCAACCGGCCGCTCACGGCAGCCTACGAACCGGGCTCGGTGTTCAAGGTTTTTACCTGGGCCACCTTTCTTGATCTGGGAGCCGCAACCACCGCGGACATTTTCGATACCCGGGGCGGATACGAACCGGAGATTTTAAAAAAATACAACATACCGCCCATCACGGACCTCTCGAACTACGGAATCCTAAACCTGACGGGCGCCCTGGTGCATTCGAGCAACGTCGCGGTCGCCATGGCCTCGGAAGCCGTCGGCTCCGACGATTTCTATAAACGATTAAAGAATTTCGGATTCGGCGCGCCGACCGGACTGCCTCTTCCCGGTGAATCCCACGGCATCCTCAATCCCGTTTCGGCTTGGTCCGCGCGAAGCAAACCGACCATCGCCATAGGTCAGGAAGTCGGTGTTTCCGCGGTTCAAATCATTTCCGCTGCAACAACTTTGGCCAACGGAGGAGTCCTGCTTCAGCCGAGAATCGTCTCCAGCGTTACCTCCGACGACGGAAAAGTCATTAAGGAATATCCCCGAACCCCGGTCAGAGAAGTCATTTCCCCCCAGACGGCCCGAACCATGCTCAATCTGATGGAACGGACCGTTTCCGATCCCGGCGGAACCGCACGCCTTACCGCCGTTCCGGGCTTAAGAATTTCGGCCAAGTCCGGCACGGCGCAGATAACGGACCCGGAAACCGGAGAATACAGCGAAAACCGTTTTTTAAGTTCCGTCCTGGCCCTCTTCCCCACCGACGATCCGGAACTCATTGTATACGTGGTTTTGGAAAATCCCCGCGGCAGAAGCATCTACGGCGCCCAGACCGCGGCTCCGGCGGTACGGGAAATCGCCAAAGCCCTGGCCCCTCTCTATGGGATTCCCCTGGCGGGGAACACCGTTATGGACCATCCCGGAAGGGTTAAAGTCGACAATCCGACACCCCTTCCCTTAGGCGAGGAACTCCATGACATGACCGGATACTCAAAGCGCATGCTCCTCGGCTACCTTGAACGGGAGGACATCATCTGGGACATTCGCGGCGACGGATGGGTTGTCTTCCAATTTCCTCCGGCCGGAACCCCCGTAGAAAGCGGCATGCGCGTTTATTTGGAGCTGAAATGACGGTCGAAAGCGATAACGGCCGAAAGATCCGTCTTGAGAAGACCCGAAGCGGCGAATTAACGGCCTTTATCGGCGGCAAAGCCCTGCACTCCCGATTCGATCCCGTTAGAGAGGCCGGGAAAGCCGCCTCTTCGGTGCCTCCCGATGCGGGCATCGTGGTTCTCGGCGGCTTCGGTCTGGGATATGTTGCCGAAGCCCTTGCGGCGGCGGCACCCGATCGTTTTTTGATTATCGCGGACGCCGACGAAGAACTTGTAAAGACGGCGATGAACGTTCGGAATCTTGAGGAACTCTTTAAAAAACCGAATGTCGCGATTATGGCCGGAGGATCGCCACAGGACATCCGCTCCTTCCTCTCCGGAGGTCCTGCGGTGGGAGCCGCCATCCATTACCTGCCGTGGAGGCCCTCGGCGGAGACCAACCCCGAGTGGTACGCGGATCTCAAAGAGATGGTGGAACGGACCGCCGAGAGAAGACGGGTGAACTCCCGGACATTGAACCGCTTCGGAAGACTCTGGGTTCGCAACTTGGCGGCGAACGCTCCGATTCTGCCCTTCTCTCTTTCCCTGGAACCGCTTCGAAATCGCTTTCAAGGCATTCCCGCCCTCATCGTCGCCGGAGGGCCCAGTCTGGACGATTTTCTATTTCTCCTGCCGGATCTCGCCAAGAGTCATCTTATCATTACGGTTGATACCGCCCTTCCCGGAGTTTTACGAACTGGAACGAAACCCGACATCATCGCAGCGGTGGATCCTCAGTACTGGAACGCCCGGCATCTGGATCGGTGCCGGGAAGGAGCCGGCGACGCTCTGGTTCTGGCGGAATCGGCCACGCATCCGCGTGTGTTCCGCGCCCTCGGCGGCCTTCCTCTTCTCTCGAGAACCCGTTTCCCGCTGGGAACCCTGCTCGAAGACGCCGCGGGGATACGCGGTGAACTGAAAGCCGGAGGATCGGTGGCCACGGCGGGGTGGGATTTGGCGCGATACCTTGGATGTTCTTCCCTGACCGCCGTCGGGCTTGATTTGGGCTTTCCGGGCGGCCGGACGCACTATAACGGAAGCCTTTCCCGAGAACGGCCGCACCTTTTTTCCGTAAAAACGGCGCCGGCCGAAACCGCGTTCTTCCATGCCCTCAGGGACGCCGGTGCGCGGAAGGCTGAATCGGCCGGCGGAGGGTGGGTGCTGACCGACGCCAGAATGGATGTTTACGCCGCTTGGTTCGCCGAAAGTGCTTCCGAATCGACCGATCGGGATCCGGCGATACTCGGTGCGGAGGGCAGGCGCATTTCGGGCATTCGCGTTCTGGATGCGAAAGAAGCGCTCGAAAGGCCGATTAAACGCTCGGAAATTGATACAATTCTAGAAGGAATCCGTAATACGGCGCCCGGAAACGACGGCGATACGCTTTCCGAAACGGTTCATTCCGTTACGGAGATTCTTCGCCGAATTAAAACTTCTCTTGCCGATCTTGAAAAATTGGCCCGCGAAGGCTTTGAAGCCGCAAAAAAAGCCGCAGAGAACAGGGCCGCGAACCGGCCGTTCTCGGCGGAACTTGCCATGATGGAAGAAATCGACAATTCAATGCTTTCGGGGAACGGCCGGAACCTCGTCTCTTTTCTGATACAGCCCATTATTCTCGAACTTACAAGTACCGCGAAATCCGCGGATCCGCTGGAAGATTCCCGGCGGCTGTATGAGGAAATCGCGAACTCGGCTTCCTTTCACCTTGAAATTCTTAAGCCGAAACGGCGGAAATAATAAACTCTGAGAGATTCCAAAAGCGTATTACAATCTTTTTTTCTGGACAGAGAAAGACTGCCGGGCGATAGTGATTGAGAAATCCGTCCGTAGATAAAATGAAACCGTGAAGATATATTTGCGTTTCCTTGTTGCCGTTTTCTCATGCATTTTCGTTATCTCATTAACGCAGTCGATACGTACGATGATTTCACTCTCTCATGAAATCTCTTCCGACGAAGATACCGTCGAGCCCAGAGAACGTCATATCGGAGTGTTCCTTCCCTCACCCGGGTCTTTATTTTTCGATGAAATTCGGGAAGGCGCGGAAGCCGCCGCATCGGAGTACAACGTAGGTCTTTCCTTTCATTCCATCAATACCGACGATCCGGAGTTCCTCTTTGCCCGGTATTCGGGTATCGACGGAGCGATAATCCATCCCTACGGAGATGAAGCGGAAATGCGCCGGTGTATGGATGAACTTGAAGAGGCCGGAATCCCCGTTGTCCTGATTGAACGGGGAGTCCCCTCCGATTGGCCCTTTACCTTCGTCGGCACAAACAACTTCGACATGGGCCGCAGGATAGGCGCTTTAGTCGGTACTCTTATCGACGATCCGATGAGACTGACTGTTGTTTACAGTGAGAAATCTCCCGGTGTGGCTTCGGAAAAAGAACTTGTGGAACTCGGTATAACAACGGTTCTCGGCGATCGTCTGGCCGCTCCCGTGGAACGGCGCCAAACAGGTCTTAACCCGCTTGATGCCGAAGCATTAACCTACCAGCTCCTTCGAAACGATCCTGATTTGAAATGCCTGGTCTTCACCGATACGAACGATACCCTGGCGGCGATGCAGGTTATCGTCGATCTTAATATGGTCGGACGAGTTCAAGTCGTCGGCTTCGGGCTGACCGATATCATCCGGGATTATTTGGACCAGGAAGTCATGGCCGCCTCCATCGTTGTAAAGCCCCAGGTCATCGGGACGCAGGCGGTTCGAGTCATGACCGAACTCCTTCGCGACGGTTATTCGGCCGGTTATGTGGATACCGGTTTTGATATCGTTAAAGGCAGCGGCGAATGAAATTCCAAAACTCTTTAAGAACTCAATTGGTTGTCTCATCCATCGTCGGCATGGCCTTTATTATTGTATCGCTCGCGTTCATTCTCTTCACGACCGTCGGTCTTCAGGGACTGGTTAACAATCAGTTTCGTATGGAACGCTTTTTCAGGGAACTTCAGTTTGAAGTTGAATCGATACAGGATCCCCTTCTCAACTATCTCTCCACCAGATCCTCCCGTTCTCTTTCGGATTTAATGGCCCAGGAACAGATCCTTCGAAACATGCTACCCGAAGAAAGACGGATTACCAGCGATCAATTTGATTTGGAAAGCCGTGAAATCTATTTCCTTCTGGAATCCTATCTGGACAGGATCGACGGAGTGATTAATCTGAAACGGGCCAGAGCCATGCGGGAATACACCGCATCCTATGAGGAAATGAGCCGATTCAGCGACTATATCGTCGACCGCATCGACCAAATCAGTCTTTACGGACTTCGAAGCGAACTGGCCAATTATGAAGGCATCATCAATGCCTCCAGGCGAATGCTGGTATGGAATCTCATACTCATCATCACCGCGTTTCTCGTCGCGGTGATCTGGATTTCGGCGGCCATCGGCAGAGTTTCCGAACCCATGGACCGTCTGGCCCGGGCCGCGGGAGAACTCTCTTTCGGTAATTTCGACATCGAAGATATCCGGGTGGAAACCATTCATGAAGTTGAACTGGTGGTCTCGGCCTTCAATCGGATGAAGCATGATATCCGGCAATATATAGCGGAACTCAACCGTCAGAAACAGATTGAGAAAGATTACATGGAAGCGAAAGTCCGCAACTTGAAGATGGAACAGCTTCTCAAACGAACCGAACTTTACACGATGCAGGCTCAGATGAATCCCCATTTCTTGTTCAATACCCTGAATACCGGCGTTCAGCTCGCCATTATGGAACGGGCGGATCGAACGGCCGATTTCATGGATCATCTGGCCCAGTTCTATCGCTATACATCACGGGAACGGGATTTGATGGTTTCTCTCCGGCATGAAATCGAAGGTTTGGAAGCCTACTTGTATATCTTAAGGATTCGTTTCGCGAAATCCCTGGATTTTAAAACGGATATCCCCGAGATGCTTCTGGATAAATATGAAGTTCCTTCCCTTATTCTCCAGCCCTTGGTGGAGAATTCGGTTATTCACGCATTCAAAGGGATTAAGCGGAAAGGGATTATAGAGATTCGCGTATGGGAAGATTATCCCATTCTGTTCTTACTCGTTAAAGATAACGGCATCGGAATGGATCGGGCCACCGCGGAACGGCTGCTGAAGCATCATTCCGGAGATACCGAATGGACTTCCAAAGTAATGGGTTTGGAGAACGTTATCCAAAGATTGTATTACTGCTTTCCGACACTCGAGGATGTCATCACCATCAGCGGCAATCCCAACGAAGGCACCGAAATCCGAATTCGCATCGATACCAGGGTAACGGCATGTATTCCATCCTGATCGTCGACGATGAAGAACCGGTTTTGGAAAGCTATTCTTTCCTTATTACATCATTCGCAGATGATTTTTCCGTTTGCGGAACGGCCCGCTCCGGCGGTGAAGCTTTGGATGTGGCCACGGAAAAAAAGCCGGATATCATATTAATGGATATCGCGATGCCCGGAATGGACGGACTTGATACGATTCGGGAACTTCAGCGGGAACTTCCGAATTCCCTCTATATCCTCTCCACCGCGTATGAACGTTTTGATTTGGCCCAGAGGGCGATTCCTCTCCATGTATTCGCCTATCTTGTCAAACCGGTTTCCAGAAAACGCTTTCTGGAAACTCTTTTCAAAGCGAAGGATTACCTCGACAAGCACCCCGTTAAGCGGGAAGAGCGACTGGATGATATTCGATCAAATTCCGATGCGCTGCTTGTAGAAGAAAAGAATTTTCTTCATCTGCTCACCTGGAAAGCTCCGGATGAAACCACATGGAACGGTACCGCCGATTGTTCCGGTTTTCATCGGATTATGCCGTGGTCCTTATTCTGGATTTGGATAATCCCGTTGAGTATTCCATGATCGTGGAAAAAATCCGGTATCGGCATCAATGTCTTTCAACCGAATATCTGGACCGGCTTCTTCTGCTGATTCCCGACCCGGTTCATGAAGAACTCTTGGTTCGATATGTCAAGGATATACTGACGGCCAATTTACCGGATACCTCATCCTTCGCCATCGGGGTAGGCTCCAAAAGGCGCTATGATGAACTTTTTCGTTCCTGCGATGAGGCTCTGGAAGAATTGGGAACTCGTGAGAAAAATCGATCCGGAACTTCCCGCTATTTCGAAAGGATATCGGAAATACGAAAAACCATCGCTCATACCCATGATGTACAAGAGGCGCTCTCTCTTTGCAGTTCCTATTGGGAAGAAGAATTCATCACCCAATCCTTTCCCGTTGTTCAAAGCCGCATGGTGGCGCTTTTTACTCTTCTTCTTGACGACTTTTGCAACCGTATCGGCGGCGAAACGGAATCCGTTCTGGGAGATCCCGCCCTGACCATAGCATCCATAGAAACCCGTCAGGAACTTGAGGCATGGGCCCGCAGAGAGATTCGCATCATCATTGAAATCGGTACATCAAAACGACTCCGGTCACTCCCTCAGCCTCTTCAAAAAGCGATACGCTATATTGAAGAGAACTACTCAAAACCTCTTCAGCTCTCCTCGCTTGCCGAATACTGCAATGTTTCCAACGGCTATTTGAGCCGTTTATTCTCGGATCATCTTCAAACGAGTTTCAATGATTACTGCAACTCGGTCCGTCTCGTCGCGGCCGAAGAACTCCTCAGTGAGAATCGCCTTTCCGTAAAAGAAATCTCTTATGCCGTCGGTTACCGCGATCCGAACTATTTCAGCCGCATTTTCAAGAAATATAAAGGGATATCACCAACTTCATACTTGTCGGGAGAACATGACGAAAATGAAGCATAATAGAAATCTTTGGAATTATTTCACGCTGTCGGCCGCGATTCTCATCTTCTTGTTTCACCTTACCGGGTGTAACGATGCGGAAGAGCTCGGCGTTGAGAAAACACAAATAAAGAACAATCAGGTTACCATCGGATTCTCCGTCGCCACCGATACGTTCATCATCGAACGCTGGAACAAGGACATCAAGATTTTCAACAGCGCGGCCGGAGATCTCGGAGCCAAAGTAATCCTTCAGATGTCCGCCGGCGGTACTCAAGCCCAAATCGATCAGATTCATTATCTTCTCGATCAGAAAATCGATGTTCTGGTGGTGCTTCCCCATGATACGGACAAGCTCGCCGATGTGATTAAAACGGCCCACTCGGAGCACATCCCCGTTATCGCTTATGATCGTTTGATTCAGGGAGTACCCGTTGATGCTTATGTCTCCTTCGATAACGAGGAAGTGGGCCGCCTGTTCGGCCGCGCCCTCACCAAGGCGGTACCAAGGGGCAATTATCTCATCGTCAACGGCTCTGTGCATGACAACAACAGTTATCTGGTGAATAGCGGACTGTATGAAATCCTCAATCCTTTCATCAAGAGCCGCCAGATTACCATCGTCGACGAACTGTGGCTGGAAGCCTGGAGCGCGGACGAAGCCAGAGCCCGCATCTCGGAAGTTTTGGAGAGAACCACGGATATCGACGCCATCTCCGCCGCAAACGATCAAATCGCCGATGCCGCCATCAGGCTGCTTTCGGAAAGGCGAATAGCGGGCAGTGTCGCGGTGGTTGGACAGGATGCCGATCTTGTCTCCGCTCAAAGAGTGGTGGAAGGATTGCAGCTCATGACCGTGTACAAACCGATTCAGCGGCTGGCCTCAAGGGCGGCGGATATCGCCGTCAGCATGGCGAAAGGCACCACTCCGGAACCGGACAGCTATATGGAGAACGGCAGCGGAACCCCCGTTCCCTTTTTCATGGAAACACCTTATGCCGTTTACAGCTGGAACATGGATGAAACCATTATACGCGACGGATTTCACAGCGCGGAAGACGTATACCGCATGGCGGATAAAGAGCCTTAAGTAGCAAAAAACCGACATTATATGAGTGCTACCGCGCCGTTTTATCGCTCGGCCGAGTGCTATAAGTCCGGTAATTTGCCGATTATTCCTGTATTCCTCAAAAAAATACGACTCCAGAATAAGGGAAACTGAAACACAAAGGAGTGTTTATGAAACGAGTCGTAATTTTCATCCTTATCGCCCTTGCTTTGGCCGGTATGGCATTCGTATCAGGGTGTAAGAAAGATGGTGGCGGTACCATCGATATCGGGCTTGCCATGCCCGAAACCCACGTTGAACGATGGCAGCAGGACGGTGCGGCACTTCTCCAAGGATGTATCGACGCCGGTTACAAGGCCGAGGTTACCTATGGCGATGCCGACCAGGGACGTCAGAATCAGCAGATTCAGGACTTCATCACCAAGGGTGCGAAACTCCTCATCATCGGCAACATCAACGAAGGCGTCAATTCCGTAGTTCGTGAAGCCGCCGAGGAAGGCATCATCGTTATTGCGTATGACCGCTTGATTACCGGTTCAGACGCTTACGATTACTACATCACCTTCGATAACTTCAAGGTTGGCCAGTTCCAGGGTGCCGCCATCGAAAAAGCTCTCGATCTGCCGAAAGCATCGAAAAGCGATCCTAAATTCATCACTCTGTTCGCGGGTTCTCCCACCGACAACAACGCCAACTTTTTCTTCAACGGCGCTATGTCCGTGCTGAGGCCCTATGTGCAGAGCGGTGTTTTGAAAATCGTCGGCCCGGCGCCTCTGCAGGCATCGGACGCCGATTTCACGCGTATCGCGACAGAGAACTGGAAACCTGAAATCGCCAAAGCCAGAATGGAAAACCTTCTGAGCAACGATGCTCTGAACTATACGCTGGACGCCGTTTTGGCGCCGAACGATACTCTGGCCAGAGCCATCATTGAGGCTCTTTCCGCCGACGCGAAATACGACACAACCGCGAAGCTTCCGATCGTAACAGGCCAGGATGGTGAAGTGGCTTCGGTTCAGGCGATTCGCGACGGCAGGCAGTACATGACGGTCTTCAAAGATACCCGCGATCTGGCGGCGGGCGCGGTAAAACTGGCCGATGCTCTTCTTCAGGGAAAAACCCCGAGTATAGCCGGGGCCCGTCTTGATACCGAGACCTACGATACCGGACTGAAGAAGATTAATTCTTACCTTCTCGAACCTGTAAACGTCACTCAAGAGAATTGGCATAAGGTTATGATAGAAAGCGGATATTACAGCGAAGACGCCGTCAAGTAATCAACCGTTTTTTATATTATTATCGAACTAAGACATTTCCGGGAACATCGGTCTTCGGATTGATGTTCCCGGATCTTTGAAAAAACCTATATCGAGATAATGAATGAACAGCGATCACATACTTGAGGTAAGAAACGTCACAAAAGACTTCCCCGGTGTACGAGCCCTGGATACCGTGAATTTCAACGTAAAACGAGGTGAAATCCACGGTATCTGCGGTGAAAACGGTGCCGGAAAATCGACACTGATGGGAGTTGTCAGCGGCGTGCTTCCCGCGGGATCCTACGAAGGAACCGTACTGATTAAGGGTGAAGAAGCCCATTTCAAAACCGTTAGGGACAGCGAGAAACTTGGACTGACCATAGTCCATCAAGAACTGGCTTTAAGCCCTTATCTTTCCATCTATGAAAACATGTTTCTGGGACACATGAATCCCAGTATGGGAATCATCAACTGGGACGACCTTTTAACACGGTGCAAACCTTACCTTGCCAGAGTAGGATTGAAGGACCGGCCGGAAACCATCGTCAGTAAAATGGGCGTGGGGAAACAGCAGCTGGTTGAAATCGCCCGGGCCCTTTCCAAGAATACGGAAATCCTCATTCTGGACGAACCCACCGCTTCTCTGAACGATGATGAAAGTGAAAAACTTCTCCAGCTCATCATGAATCTTAAAGAAGACGGTCTCACCTGTATCATGATTTCCCACAAACTCGACGAGGTTATCGAGGTCGCGGATTCCATAACGGTCATGAGGGACGGTAAATCCATCCGTACCTATGATACCCACGCCGAAGAAGTGACCAAGTCGATACTGATTAAAGATATGGTCGGACGGGAAATGACCGATCTGTATCCTCAAAAGACCTCCCATCCGGGTGATACGATTTTCGAGGTGAAAGACTGGAATGTCTATCACCCGGAATACCACTCCATGAAAATCGTGGATAATGCCTCTTTTTCCCTGCGCAAAGGAGAAATACTGGCCTTCTGCGGGCCTATGGGAGCCGGCCGAACGGAACTGATGATGAGTATATTCGGACACTCTTACGGTTCCAAATCCGAAGGAGAGCTTCTCCTCAATGGAAAACCGGTCACATTCGACACTCCGAGAGAAGCCATCCGAAAAGGTCTGGGCTATGTTTCGGAAGACAGAAAGAGTCTCGGCCTGATTCTGATTCAGGATGTGAAAACAAACATTACCAATTCAAGCCTGGATAAAATCTCCAGACTGGGTATCGTCGACAGTTTTGCCGAGGTTCACGCCGCCGAACAGTATCGGCGGTCTCTGAATATCAAAACCCCGTCTCTCACCCAGCTGGCTCGGAATCTCAGCGGCGGCAATCAGCAGAAAGTCGTCTTAAGCCGTTCCCTGCTGGCCGAACCTGATATCTTCATCGTTGATGAACCCACAAGAGGAATCGACGTCGGCGCGAAATATGAGATTTATACTATCCTGAACCGTCTGGCGACGGAAGGGAAAAGCATCATTATGGTAACTTCCGAACTTCCGGAAGCCATCGGTATAGCCGATCGGATCTACGTTATGAACGAGGGACAAATTAAGGGCTGCCTCGATCGCGGCGATGCCACCCAAGAAAAAATCATGCACATGGCCCTGAGCTAAAAAGCGGAGAATGAAATGACGGATGCCATTAAAAGTTCGGAAAAACTGACCTTTCGCCAACTCCTGAAAGAAAATCTGAGAAACTATTCAATGTTCATTATGTTGGCGCTGATTTTCATCGTGTTTGCTGTTCTGACGCACGGAATAAACTTTTCCGCCCGGAATATCGCAAATCTTTTTATGCAGAACAGCTACATCCTGATTCTGGCATCGGGAATGGTTCTGGTGATTATCCTCGGAAACATCGATCTTTCCGTCGGTTCCGTGGCCGCTTTCACCGGGGCCATCGCCGCCATGATCTACAACACCGGATTGAATCTCCCGCTGACGGTGCTTCTGACCATGCTGGTCGGAGTCGGTATCGGTGCATTCCAGGGATTCTGGGTTGCCTTCATGAAGATTCCCGCCTTTATCGTCACATTGGCGGGTATGCTTCTTTTCCGCGGCTTGACCTATGTTATTACGAACGTTACCCCCATTTCCCTTCGTGATGAGGGATTCCGCCAGATTACTTCCGGATTTCTCTCCGCCGAGCATTTGACCGTCGGGGGCATGCACTATTTGGCGTGGATTTTCGGTGCCGTATTGGCACTCATTTACATTTTTTCGTCCATCCACAAACGCGCAAACAAACGCAGGAAAGGATTCGAACTGATCCCGATTTATGCTTTTATTCTTCAAAATCTCCTTATTGTGGCTCTAATTGCGCTTCTTTCCTGGAAGTTTTCCGCGTTCCGCGGAGTTCCCATTGTCGTCTTGGTTTTAGGAGTTGTCGTCTTCATTTTAACCTTCGTGGCCAATCGTACGGTTCTCGGACGTTATATCTACGCCGTAGGCGGAAACGCCCGTTCGGCGAAACTCTCCGGTATCAATTCGGAAATGGTTGTATTCATCGTTCATATCATCATGGGCGCCCTCTCCGGCTTGGCCGGTCTTGTTTTCGCCGGTTATATGAATTCGGCCCTCCCTCAGGCCGGAAACTTGTTCGAGCTGGACGCCATCGCTTCCTGTTTCATCGGCGGCGCCTCGGCCTCCGGCGGTATCGGTACCATTATCGGCGCCATTGTCGGCGGTTTGGTTATGGGCACCATCAATAACGGAATGTCGCTGATGAATATCGGCGCCGATTGGCAATACGTGGTGAAATCGCTGGTTCTGCTTTTCGCGGTTTTCTACGACATTTATACCCGCCGTAAATCCGGACTCGCCTGATATTAAACAGTATCGAAAAAACGTCCGCTCGAACGATCGGGCGTTTTTTTTCATCATATGAATAAAAAAATAAAAAGTAATCCCGGGGCGCTCTAAAGATAATGCCTCCGCGCGTCGATAATCGGTTTGAAACGGTAAAAAAGCCGATTGAACCCGCGGGGTACCGACGTCCAGGCCCGCGGGTTTTTTTGTTTCTCGAACTTCAGAAAACGGCTTGGATTGGAAAGAAGGGATTCTCCGAACAGCTTAAGAATACGGGAAGAAAGCCGACCGCCGCCTTTCGGCGGACTCTTTTATGTCCGCTCTATGGTACTCAACACCCTTGGGAATTAGAATTATTAAATGGATAACTGGATCAAGTCTCGGTACTTCAGGTCGTTCATCGACCGAATCCCCCATAGATTTTTTGCCAAAGACCGTGACTTCCGTTATCTCTATGCAAATGAAAATTTCGCCGCCGACTTCGGTTTAACCCCCGCTCAAATTCGCGGAAAAACGGATTTCGATCTCTTCCCCAAAGCTTCCGCGAGAAAAATAAGGGAAGACGACACCATGGTCATCGGCCAGGGAATCGACTTCGATCGCGTCGAAGAAAGCCGGCATACCGACTTACAGACAATCATCAGAATCATAAAAAGACCCTTGAAAAATTCCGCGGGCGACATCATCGGACTGATGGGCATCTTTTGGGAGATTGAAGAAGAATCAAAAAATAAAGCGGCTCTTGAAGAAAGCAAACGCCGTTTGAGGATGACCCTGGAAGCGACCGGAATCGGAATCAGCCACTACGACGTAATGAAAAAACGCATGTTTTGGGACGAGCAATGCAGCCGTATTTTTAATGTTTCGGGAAGAAATGAAGGCGATTTTCAAGACTTTCTCAACCACGTCGTGCCGGAAGACCGTGAATCGATTCTGAAGGCCTTTAAACAATCCCTTATCAACACCCGCAGCTACCAGGACGAATTTCGGATTACCTTGCCGGACGGTTCATTGCGCTACATCCATGTCCGCGGAGAATGGACCGCCGAAGAGGACGGCCGTCCTCTTCAGATAACCTATATCAACTTCGACATTACAAACCGGCGCCGGACCGAAGATGCGCTGAAAAGTCTTCTCGAACTGAATCGGTCCTTCAACGAATCCTCCCTTGACGACATCCTTCATCAAGGACTCGAAGAATCCATACGGCTCACATCAAGTCAAACCGGATTTTTTCACATCGTTGACGAAGAAACGGGACAAATTCAATTCAAAACTTGGTCGCGAAAAACAATGGAGTTGTGCGACATCCCCGATGTACCGACCCACTATCCCCTCTCTCAAGCGGGCCTGTGGGCCGACTGCATCCGTGAAAGGAAACCGATTGTCCATAATGATTACGCCTCGGCGCCGGGGAAAAAAAATCTGCCGAAGGGACATTTTCCGCTGATCCGGGAACTTGTCGTACCGCTCTTCCAAGACGACCGGACGGTCGCGGTCATCGGCGTCGGCAACAAACCCAGGGACTACGATCAGTTTGACATCGACCAACTCTCCCTTCTGGGCGAAAACATTTTGAATATCTCCGCAAAGAAACGCGCCGCTCAAAAGCTGGCCGAAGCACATGAAAAAGCCGTGGCGGATAATGAAGTAAAAGATCGTTTTTTTTCCATACTGGCCCACGACCTGACGAATCCCATATCCAATATCCGGATTCTCGTTGAACAAATCGCCTTTATCACCGAATCCGAAACACCGGATCTGCCGATGATTCGGGAAATAACGCAAATTCTCGAAGATTCGGTCACCACCGCACTCAATCTCCTTACCGATCTGCTCACCTGGAACCGCTCACTGAGAAACGCAATAAAATTCTCGCCCGATTTCATCGACCCGGTGGAGCCTGCGGAACAGGCCGTTATGACCTGCTCTCCCGCTGCCGCGGTAAAAGGCATCGTTATTGAGAAAGACTGGGAAAGGGGTGCAATAACCTTCGCCGACATGAATATGATGCAGACGGTCCTAAGGAACCTGGTGACAAACGCGGTAAAATTCACCCCCCGAGGCGGCCGCATATCGGTCGGCGTCCGCTCCGAAAAGGAACAGGCGATTTATACCGTCCGGGACAACGGTATCGGCATTCCCGAAGAAAGACGAATCAAACTCTTCACCCTGGGAGAAACCCGTTCCACGAAGGGTACGGAATCCGAAAAAGGCACGGGACTCGGTTTGGTCCTCTGCAAGGAATTCGTCGACAAGCACGGCGGAAAAATCTCCGTGGAAAGCGGCATCGGAGAAGGAACGGTCATCTCAATCTCAATACCGTCCGCAAAAGCATCGGACTGACATTACCCGCCGAATCCTGCGAAAAAACCGCATCAGGTTTAAATCCGATAGTCGAAATCCCTCAGAACTCGCTTGAGAAGGGTTTGGTTTCAAAAATCGCTGATTTTGAACTCACCTCAGGCGGTTACTTCAATTCGGAAGAACCGTTTCTTGCCGGCCTTCAGCATTACCTCGCCGTCTTGTACGGCATCACTGCCGACAACGGCATCGACATCATCGATTTTCTCATCGTTCACCCGGGCCCCGCCCTGCTGCACGAGACGGCGGGCCTCGCTCTTGGAAGAACACAATTCGGTTCGGGCGAAAAGATCGAGAATGTTGATGCCCTCTTCGAATTCGGACTTGGGAATCTCACAGCTCGGAACACCCGAAACGTCGCCGCCTCCGGCGAATACCGCTCGGGCCGCATCCCGTGCCTTCACCGCCTCTTCCTCATTGTGCAGAAGTTTGGTGATTTCAAAAGCCAGCCGCTCCTTGGATTCGTTGATGGCCCTGTCCTTCGCGGCTCCGAGCTCGCGGCATTCCTCGGTCGGCAGAAAGGTGAAGGTGAGAAAGAATTTGGTTACATCCTCATCGGGCACGTTGCGCCAGTACTGATAGAAGTCGTAGACCGAAGTCATTTCGGGATTTAAAAACAGAGCGCCCTTCTCGGTTTTTCCCATTTTCTTGCCGTCCGAACGGGTAACCAGAGGGAAGGTTAAACCGTAGCACTCGCCGCCTTCCACTCTTCTGACAAGCTCTATTCCGGCGACGATGTTTCCCCACTGATCATCTCCGCCCATCTGCAGGGTACAGCCGTAACGGCGGTAGAGTTCCAGAAAATCATAGGACTGCAGGAGCTGGTAGTTAAACTCGATAAAAGACAGGCCCCTCTCAAGCCGCTGCTTATAGGCTTCGAAGGTGAGCATCCGGTTCACGCTGAAATGGCGGCCGATGTCCCGGAGGAAATCGATGTAGTTTAAAGGAGCCAGCCATTCGGCGTTATTGGCAAGAATCGCATCGGACCCCTCGAAATCAAGGAGATGGGCCAGCTGAGGCTTCTGAAACGTGATGTTCTCATCAATCTGCTCGTAGCTGATCATCCGGCGCATTTCGGTTTTTCCCGAAGGATCGCCGATGCGGGCCGTTCCGCCGCCCATCAGGCAGATGGGACGATGACCGGCTTTCTGCAGATGGGCCATGGCGTAAGCCGGAACCAAATGACCGATATGCAAAGAAGGCCCCGTGGGATCAAAGCCGACATAATAGGCAACCTGTCCCTCATCCAGTTTTCGGGCCAGTCCTTCTTCGTCGGTACACTGCTGGAAAAATCCTCGTTCCTTCAGAATATCTAATGCACTGCTCATGTTCGTTTGCCTCATCTTTACTTATGGCGATTATTCTCGTAATGCCGCACTCGTTCCAACCACCGGCCGCCCTTGGGTGAAGGCATGTTCCAAGCGGCTTCGGGGATCACCTGGAAAAAAATCCTGCAAAAACCGCGGGTAAAGGCAGCCTCTTCACTCAGGCGCGCTTGTACTCCCGGATTTCTTTGCGGATGCGGTCGGCCAGTCCCTCGATGGGAACGCGAACCTGCTCCATGGAATCCCGGTAGCGCAGGGTAACGGTATTGTCTTCCTTGGTATCGTAGTCCAAGGTAACGCAGAACGGCGTGCCGATTTCATCCATGCGCCGGTAGCGCCGTCCGATGGCGCCGCCCTGATCGTAGAACGTGGCGAAATCCTCGCGGAGGTTTTTTTCCAGATCCTGCGCCATTTCGGCCAATCCGTCTTTTTTCACCAGCGGGAACACGGCCACTTTCACCGGAGCGATGTCCGGATGCAGATGCAGAACCGTTCGGACATCGGGTTTGCCGTCTTTATCCTCGCCGATGGTTTCTTCATGATAGGCGTCCATAAGCGTTACCAGGACGCTCCGGGTAAGACCGGAAGAGGTTTCGATAACGTAGGGAACATAACGGCTGTTGTCCGCGGGATCCAAGTAGGTAATTTCTTTTCCGCAATATTCGCCGTGACGGCTTAAGTCGAAGTCCGTGCGGGAATGGACACCCTCGAGTTCTTGCCAGCCGAAGGGATATTCGTATTCGATGTCGTACGCGTCTTTGGCGTAATGGGCCAGTTCGTTCGGTCCGTGCTGATGAAAGCGCAGCCGCTCCGGTTTGATGCCCAGCCGTTCTTTGTACCAGGCCATCCTCTGGGCCTTCCACATCTCGAACGCCTCGTCCTCGGTTCCCGGCTTCACGAAGTACTGCATCTCCATCTGCTCGAACTCGCAGGTTCTGAAAATAAAGTTCTTCGTGGTGATTTCGTTCCGGAACGCCTTGCCCACTTGGGCGATTCCGAAGGGAATCTGCACCCGGCTGGTATCCACCACGTTCTTGAAATTCACGAAGATGCCCTGGGCGGTTTCGGGGCGCAGATAAATCAGGCTGCCCTCGTCGGCCACGGGGCCCATGTGGGTGGTGAACATCAGGTTGAACTGACGGGCCTCGGTGAGTTCCCCGCCGCATTCGGGGCAGGTTCCGTCGGTAATGCCCTTCTCGGCCCAGATGCCTTCCAGATGGTCGGCCCGAAATCGTGTTTTACACTTCTTGCAGTCCACCAGCGGATCGGAAAAATTCTCCACATGTCCCGAGGCTTCCCAGGTGCGCGGATGCATCATGATGGCCGCGTCCAGACCGACGATATTCTCGTGCCGCCGGACCATTTCCTTCCACCAGGCCTGCTGGATGTTGTTCTTCAGTTCGCTGCCCAAAGGGCCGTAGTCCCAGGTGGCCGAAAGACCGCCGTAGATTTCGCTGGAGGGATACACAAAACCCCGCCTCTTGCAGAGGGAGACGATCTTGTCCATGGATGCGCCGTGCTCGTTGGCCATTTCGTTGGCCTTCACCTTGCTGTCTTTCGCCATTTTCGGAGAGTCCTTCGAGTCGTTTCGGATGAATATTCGGCCAATAAAGTACCATTTGGAAGGCCCTTGTTGCAAGGAGATGGTTCTTCTGGTTTTTTTGCCGACCCCCGGATGTCCGCCGCACGGCTTTCCTCTCCGAGAAGATGTTCTTGAATCCTCAAACGGCGCCGCCTATTCTTCATGCCGCGGCGCAAGAAACCGGCCCAATGGCCCCTTTTTTAAAAACGGCAGAACTTTCCATACGCAAAAAAGGGGTTGTCTCAAAACTTATG
This sequence comes from Spirochaetia bacterium, assembly GCA_963666985.2. Classification (GTDB taxonomy): domain Bacteria; phylum Spirochaetota; class Spirochaetia; order DSM-2461; family DSM-2461; genus UBA2779. The sequence goes on from CAXXIA010000002.1 coordinate 24,170, forward strand.
AGACAACCCCTTACCGGCATTCGGCGCCCGCGGCACCGCCTGTTTAAAGTTCTCTTAACAAAGTCTCAGCCGATTTCCTTTTTCAGCCGCTCCGTCCACGCGGCAATACGGCCGGCGGTTTCTCCTGACTGATTATCTTCATCAAGGGCAAGCCCGACAAACAGACCATCCTCTTCAGAAGCGGATGTTTCAAAGGAGTAGCCTTCGGACGGCCAGGCGCCGATGAAAGCGGCTCCGGTATTCACAAGCATGGCTTTCAGAAGACCCATTGCATCGGCGAATGTATCCGAATAACTCTCCTGATCGCCGAGACCGAAGAACGCGACCTTTTTCCCGGAAAGGCTTAATCCCGGCAGGGAACCGGCAAGAGCATCCCAATCATCCTGCAAATCTCCCAATCCCCAGGTTGAAGAGCCTAAAATCAGAACGTCGAAATCCGCAAATTTCTCAAGACTTCCTGAGTCGATTGAGAAGCACCGGGCACCTAATGCCTGTGCGATATCTTTTGCGGCGGATTCCGTATTTCCGGTTGTGGAACCGTAGAACACGGCAATATTACTCATACAAGTCTCCTTAATAGTTTTATAAAGCAGCTCCAATCCCCGCGAGCTTACGCTCCCGATACCGCTCATACTGCTGAGATCTCGAATATCCGAGCATAATTCCCAACATGAAATCTTCTTCAAGGGTGTATTGATTCAAGGGCTTATTGCCGAAACTGCGAACAATATCAATGCATCCCGGCTCACCGAAATAAACATTGGATTTTTCATCATTAACGGACTGAACCAAATACGCGATATCGTTTCGATAAAGCCGCTGCGTAACGGTTTTCACCTCATCCCGCGGGATTGTCCACAACACCAAATCCCTGATTCCCTTCCGGTATTCGTAGATATGATGTTCGAGCATGGTCATGAAAAGTTTCCTTACCTTCCGCCTCCCCTTAGGTTCTCCGGAGGGATGGACGGATTCAATCTTAAAAACGAATTAGAACTCAAAACCGACGGCCGCATAAAAACCGCCGCCCGTATCATTTCCGCCCGGGGCGTTCAGAGCGGCGGGATTCTCATCGCCGTCAACCGTATCGATAAGATAACCGACGGTGAATTGCAGAGGGCCGCCGTACACATAAGCCCCCAAATCCATTCCCAGGAATGTATCGGCGGCGGCATCTCCCATGGCCAGTACCGTTCCCAGACTTAAACCCACGGTTTCCTTGAACTCGGCGGAAGCTTCGAGATAAAGAGTATTCAAGGATTCTCCGACGATATCGGTCGCGCCGATATAAGCCGCGATATCATCGGTCAGCGGAGCGTTGAAATACGCTCCGAATCCGAAGGCATTCTCTTCGGATCCCAAGTCGTATGCTTCGATCAGGCCCAATTCAAGAGTGGATTCACCGAATTCGAGTCCGTAGGACGCATCGGCAAGAACCACACCATCACCCTCGGATGCCGCATTATCATAAAAGACTTCCAGATTCAGAGGCAAAACGGACAGTTCGGCATAAACGCCGCCCATCCAGGAAGCGGGAGTTGCGACTCCGAGTGTGTCGATTGCCGCACCGCCGTAGACGCCGAGAACGCCGAAATCGGCTTCATAGCCCAGATTCAACGCCATACTCCAGCCGCTGTTGCCTAAAACTTCATCGCCGGAACCGGCCAGAATCTCTTCTATCTCATATCCGGAAATCACGTTGTATCCGCTGCTTTCCGCTTCGAAGTACCCGGCCTCGAGAGTCAGGATAATCGGAAGGTCGTAAAAGGTACCGAATTCACCGGTCACCTTAAATTCATCGATCAGGGCTTCGGCGGCAGCCTGAGAATCGGGATTCCAAAGGAAAACGGTATCAACGGCGAGTCCTTCAACCGGTACAACGGTGATATCCAGCTCCATTTCCACATCGGTGGTATTCGTATCTCCGTCGGTTTGGAAACCGGTTGTAACCTCCCCTGCGAATTCGACGATATTGCCCTCTTCGGCGAATATCGAGGCGGCCGCAAGAGCCGCGACCAACAGTAGAATAGCGATTTTCTTGACCATTCAGGTCCTCCATACGATTTGTTTAATTCGTATTCTTAATTATTAGTCTTAATTATGTCAATTATACACATCTTTGTTTTCTAGCTATTACTATCTTTAATCGCCGGGCATTCTTCAGAAGAGGAAAACGGTTTGATTTTTTACGTCTTTGCACCGAGGGGAAATCCAAATGGCATCAGAAGCGGATGTGGTGGGAAGAATACTTTATTCGGCATTCCATTTATAAATGAACCATTTTTTGCAACCTCAATTAACTTCTCCTATGATTAAGAAAGAATGCAAATTCTCATTATTGAAGACGACCCCGTATCACGGCGTATTCTGGAAAGCCTCCTGAAAAAATGGGGGTATCACACCGTTTCCGCGGAAAACGGATTAGAGGCATGGGAACAGATACAGAGTGCCGATGTTCCCAATCTCATAATCTCGGACTGGATGATGCCGAATCTCACCGGTGTTGAGTTATGTGAGCGGATACGGAAACTGGAAACCGCCGGATACATCTATTTCATTCTTCTCACGACAAAAAATGAAAAAAAGGATCTTATCCAAGGTCTGGAATCCGGCGCCGACGATTTTATTATCAAACCCTTCGACAAAGAAGAACTGCGCTCACGGATTAAAATCGGAGAAAGAATCATCACTTTGGAGCAGCGGATCATCGCGCTTGCGAATACCGATTACCTGACCGGTGTGTTAAACAGGCGCGCTTTCATGGATCAGTTCGGCAGAGAGATTCTTCGCTGCCGGCGGCAGAAATACAGTCTTTCGGTCATCATGACGGACATCGATTTCTTCAAATCCGTCAATGATGAGCATGGACATCTGGCGGGCGATTTCGTTCTGAAGCGATTCGCCGAGATTATCGGATCAGGCAACAGGCCTTATGACTTCATGGGGCGCTACGGAGGAGAAGAATTTGTCTTTTGCCTGCCTGAAACGGATATAACTCAAGCGGCGGCATTCGCCGAAAGAATGCGGCAAAAAATCGCACAGGCCGAGCTGAACTATACAGAAGAGCCACACTGTTCCATCAGGATAACGGCGAGTTTCGGCGTTTTTTCAAGCCGGGCAGACCATGATTATTCGCCCGAATCCTTTATTAAAGCCGCCGACGACGCGCTTTACCGAGCCAAAGAAAACGGCCGCAATCGTGTTGAAGCCGATTCCGTCGGCAGATCGGTTCCATAAAGCGCGGATTCCATGGCCGCCGGAGAAAAAGAGGGATTATGAGCGAAACCATTACGAATCTTCAGCAGCGGATCAGACAGCTTGAAACCGAATTGCTCAAATCAAAAAAAATCAACCGAGCTCTGATGGAACGCATGGAAAAAAGCGTTGAGAACATAAGCGGTTCCTTCGGACTTTTTGAAAATACAATTCATTTGCAGCAAGAAGTGAAACTGCGGACCGAAGCCCTTGAACTGACCAACCGCGAACTGAAACAGGAAATCAGAAATCGCAAGAAAATCGAAAAAAATCTTCATGATTCTCAACGGGTTCTCCAGGACATTCTGGATACAATCCCCATGAAAATATTCTGGAAGGATAAAGAACTCCGCTTTCTTGGAGGGAACCGGGAGTTTGCGGAAAGCGCCGGCATTCACGACCCGAAAGACCTTGAGGGAAAAACTGACAATGATATGCCATGGAGGAAACAGGCGGAAAAGCTTCGCCATGATGAGCAGGAAGTTATCGATAGCGGTGTTCCGAATATGCTCTCGGAGATTCCTCTTCTCGACTCAAAAAAAAACACCGTATGGCTTCTTACAAACAGAGTGCCCATGAGGGATACGGACGGCAATGTCAACGGCGTTCTCGTCGCTTATTTAGATATTACAGAATACCGGCAAGCGGTGGATGCCCTCCGGGAAAACGATAAACGCTTCAAAGAGATTTTCCAGGCATTGCCGATCGGTGTTCTGATGACAGACCCCGAAACCCTGAGAATCGTGGATGTGAACGCCTCCGCAACGGCTCTTATCGGGCTGCCCCGAGAAGAAATCCTCGACCAGCTTTGCCGCAAATTCATCTGCTCGGAAGAGTCGGGACCCTGTCCGTTTTTCGATGGCTCACAGACCATCGACAACATTGAACGAACTCTTTGCATCGGAACCGGTGAGAAAATACCTGTTTTAAAATCAATCCAGTCCATCCGCCACCATGGGAAAAAGTATCTGATTGAAAGTCTTGTTGATCTGCGGGCGCAAAAAAAAGCCGAAGAAGCGCTGAAAAAAGCGAAGGCGGCCTCGGAGGAAGCCAGCAGATCCAAAAGCGAATTTTTGGCCAATATGAGTCATGAAATACGAACACCCATGAACGGAGTTGTGGGAATGGCGGGTTTGCTGGCAAAAACCGAATTGAACATTGAACAAAAACAATATGTTCAGGCCATCCAGTCCTCATCCGAATCACTCATGACCATTATCAACGATATTCTGGATTTCTCGAAAATCGAGGCGAAAAAACTCGATTTCGAATCCATCGATATCGATTTGCGGGACTGCATCGGTGATTGTCTGCATTCACTGATTATTCGAGCCGCCGAGAAAGGCATAGAACTGGCCTATCATGTAGAGCAGGATGTTCCCGAGAGAATTGTGGGAGATCCGGGCAGACTGCGCCAGATTTTGGTCAACCTTGTCGGCAACTCCATTAAGTTTACGGAAAAAGGCGAGGTTGTCGTATCGGTTTCCAAGGAGTCCATGGACGAAGACTTTATCATCCTGCGTTTCGATGTCGCCGATACGGGAATCGGTATTTCGGAGGAAAAACAAAAGAGAATTTTCGAAGCGTTCTCCCAGGTGGATGCTTCCACAACCCGAAAATACGGCGGAACGGGTCTGGGCCTGACCATCTGTTCCAGCCTTGTGGAACTCATGGAAGGGAAAATCTGGGTTGAAAGCCGAATCGGCAAGGGAAGCACGTTCAGCTTTACCGTCCGTTTGGGAGTTTCAAAATCGCTACAAACATTCATCATTCCGGGCACTTTGTCGGCATTGAAAAACTTATCGGTTCTTGTGGTGGACGACAACGCGACGAATCGGCGTATTCTGGAAGGAATCCTTACCGGTTGGGAATTCAACTCATCCACGGCGGGAAGCGGACCGGAGGCATTGAATCTCCTTTCCGAAGCGGTCAAAAAAGATCATCCTTTTCAGCTGATCCTCCTGGATGGGAACATGCCGGTTATGGACGGATTCATGCTTGCCGATATCCTCAGAAAGCACTCCGAACATCGGAGTATCCCCATAATCATGCTCACATCCTCCGGAATCAAAGGAGAAAGCGAGCAGTGCAGAGAAATCGGGATATCATTGTGCCTCACAAAACCGGTGAAGCCTTCCGTTCTTTTGGATTCCATCCTGATGCTTTTCGGAACGGAAAAACAAAAAGAAACCGCTTCCGTAATCAGCCGGCCCGAAGAGGAAATGGAAAATCCTCTCCGGATACTCCTGGCTGAAGACAATGCCGTTAATCAAAAAATCGCTTCCACGATGCTCAAACACAGAGGGCACCAAGTCGTTATCGTTGAAAACGGCATCGATGCCGTAGCGGCGCTTGATTCATCAGTCGGTTCACCCTTCGATCTTGTTCTGATGGACATACAAATGCCGGTGATGGACGGTTTGAACGCAACACGGTGTATTCGGGAAAAAGAGAAAAAAACAGGAACGCATATTCCCATCATTGCCCTAACCGCCCACGCCATGAAAGGCGATAAGGAAATGTGCTTGGAAGCGGGCATGGATAATTATGTTTCGAAGCCTATTCGCATTGAAGAATTCCATAACGTTATAAAACAAGTGCTCCCCCAAGAAAAGAAAACGAGTTCTTCTTCGGTGCCCGCCGAGAAAGAAAAAGAAACAGATTCGGATGAAGTCTTCAATTTTCAAGAAACGCTGGACCGGCTGGAAGGAGATGTGGAGCTATGCAAAGAAATAATGTCTCTATTTCTGGAGAACAGCCCCGAAGACGTAATCCGAATCCGCAATGCGGTTATGGGAAAAGACGCCGACGAATTATACCGGCGCTCTCACGCGCTCAAAGGTTCGGCCGCGAATTTCACCGCCGCCCGTGTTGTGGAAGCGGCGCATCGTTTGGAGAAAATGGGAGAAACTCATAATCTGGAAAACAGCACCGATGCCTTCAATGTCTTAGAGACGGAAATCTCTCGTCTCCAAAGCGCCCTTGAAAAACAAATGCGGCTTCTGGATTTATGAAGGCCGCAAGAATAAGGAACGATCAATGACCGGTAAAAATCCTTCGAGCGTTAAAATCGGCAGATCTCTTGAAAAAAACGAAACGTCGGCGGCTTACGAACTTTATGAAAAAATCAAACAGGAAGATATGGATGCAATACTGTTCTTCTGCTCTTCCTCATATGACTTGGATGTTCTCGGAGACGAGCTGAAGCGATGCTTTCACCGCACGATAATCGGGTGCACCACGGCCGGAGAGATCTCTTCCGAAGGATATCAGGAAAACGGCATCACCGCCGCGAGCTTTCCCTCGTCACTGTTCAGTCTTTATCCTCTGCTCATTTCTCCGGTTTCAGGATTCGGAGCGGCGGAGGTAAAAACCCTCGTTGACTCGCTGCACAACGAACCTTTCTTCACCGAGAAAAAAGAGCATGAGAATATTTTCGGTTTCCTTTTAATCGACGGACTCTCCATTGCCGAAGAGAGGATTATCGCTCTTTTATCCAGTCAGCTTCAAAGAATTCCCATCACCGGCGGATCGGCGGGAGATAACCTGATATTTAAAGAAACAAAAGTGTACTTAAACGGCGCTTTTCATTCCGATTGCGCCGTATTGACTTTCTTTAAAACCTCTTGCCCCTTCCATATGTTCGAAACACACCATTTCCGTCCGACCGAACAAAAACTTGTTATCACCAACGCGGATCCCTCCAGAAGACTTGTTTTCGAGATTAACGGAGAACCGGCCGTCCAAGCCTATGCCGACGCGGCGGGAGTATCTCCGGAAGAACTGTCGCTGAAAATTTTCTCCAAACACCCTGTTATGCTGAAAGTCGGAGAAACCTGGTATATCCGGGCCATTTCAAAACTCAACAGCGACGGGAGCCTTACGTTTTACAGTGCCATCGATACGGGCCTTGTCCTGACTCTGGGAGAAGCGGAGGATATGGTAGGGAACCTGAAAGCCACGCTGTCCAAAATTGCCGAAGAGATTCCCGAACCTGCCGTTATTCTCGGATGCGACTGCATTCTGCGAAAACTGGAAGCTCAAGACAAAAATCTGCTGAAGGATCTGAATGCCGCTCTGAGAAACGTCCCTTTTCTCGGATTCAGCACCTATGGAGAACAAACCCAATCGGTCCATGTTAATCAGACCTTAACGGGAATCGCCATCGGGAAAGGCTGATGCGGTGACTTCTCCGGCCGCCGAGGTTGGAACCGCCGATTTTATTATTGCAACGCTTAACAGGCCGGGAGAATGATTCCGACCGAATCTCCAGAAGCATCCGGGCCCGTATTCGCACCATTCCGGTATTCATTCCCGATGTTCATTCTCAGATGCGGACGGAAGCACCTTATCCGGCGCTCTTTAACGCCGTTATAAGCCTTTCAACCCGCTTGAGCGATTCATGTTTTCCAAGAAGACGAATGGAAGGGAACAGAGGCGGACTGATTCTGCTGGCGGTGATCGCCAGCCGCAGAGGCTGCAGCAAAACGCCGATTTTCATCTCAAGTTCTTCGGCCTTCACGCGGGCGGCCTCTTCCGCCGCTTCATCCCAGGATGCGCAGGCCGCTTCATCATCCGGCGGCGGCGGATCGGGCAATCCGGCCAGAACCGCTTTGGCCTCTTCCAGTGCCGCCGCCGTGCCCGGACCGTCCATCTTTTTCGGGACGGCATCCTCCAAGGAACCCGTTCCGGGATCGGAAAAAAGAAACCGAAGCATGGGCGTTATATCGTTTAAGAGCTTGAGCCGTTCGCGAATAAGAGGAAAGGCTCCTTCAAGAATCGCCTGTTCCTCGGGCAGCGGCGGATCGGCCGTAACACCGTCGGCCGCGAGAATGGAAAGCAGCTGAGCTTTAAGATCCTCCGGGCTTTTCATACGGATGTACTGACCGTTGAACCAGTCGAGTTTCTTATAGTCGAACACGGCCGGTGATTTATTGATTTTCTCCAGGGAAAAGAGCGTGCAAAGATCGTCCTTGGAGAAGAACTCCCGCGAATCATCGTAACTCCAGCCTAAAAGAGAGACATAATTCATCACCGCTTCGGGCAGATACCCGGCCTTGCGGAACTCGGTTACCGCCGTGGCGCCGTGACGCTTGGAAAGCTTCTGACCGTCTTTTCCCATCACCATGGGCAGATGGCAATAAATAGGAACATCCCAGCCGAAGGCCTCGTAAATCAAAACATGCAGAGGACCCGAAGGAATCCATTCCTGCGCCCGCATGATATGGGTAATCCGCATCATATGGTCGTCGATAACGTTCGCCAGATGATATGTGGGGAATCCGTCGGTTTTAAGAATTACAGGATCGGGATTGATGTCCTTGTTTTTACGGCCGGTCTCGCCGAGCAGAACATCCGTAAAAACGGTTTTGCCCTCCAGAGGGATCTTCAAGCGAATAACATGCTTCTCTCCGGCGGCAATACGCGCCGCGGCTTCCTGCGGCGGGATATCGCGGCAATGACGATCGTAGCCGATGTTCTTCTTGGCCGCTTTCTGCTCTTCCCTGAGAGCCTCCAGACGCTCGCCGGTGCAAAAACAGGGGTAAGCCTTCCCCGCCGCGACCAGTTCGGCCGCTTTGGCGCTGTAGAGTTCTTCGCGTTCGGACTGAACGTACGGACCGAAGCCTCCGTCTTTTCCCGGCCCCTCATCGTAATCCACACCCAGCCAATTCAGTGTGGCATATAAATCTTCCAAAGCCTCGGGTGTGGAACGTTCGCGGTCGGTATCTTCCACGCGAAGAATAAATTTCCCGCCGTTTGCGCGGGCGAAAAAATAGTTGAACAGAGCGGTACGGATACCGCCGATGTGCTGAAGTCCTGTTGGTGACGGGGCATAACGGACACGAACGCTCATAATCGGCCTCTTAGAAAGAAGATGGATTTGCAGTATATCGCCACAGAAGAATTCGGAGAATCCCCGTAATACAGCCGAAACCTTCCTGAAAATCAGGGAAATGGTTTTATAAAAAAGCCTGACGGGAATCGAACGCATAGCGGCTGAGAAACGTATAAAAACTGCGCCGCCGCATAAAACCGGCACATCGGACTCGGTTTTCAACCGCGGAAAATATTTAATCGTTCAGCAGCGATTCCACCTCCTGCCGGACCTTGTCGGCATTATCGAGAACGCTCTCCACATCCTGATTTTCATTAAGCGACAGTTCGATGCAGGCTCTGAGGTACTCGATTCTCTGTTCGTTGTTTCTTGTTTTAACCCGATTAACCGCGACCATTTTTCGATTGTTGTCTATCTGATTCTCGGCTCTGGTTATCGCCTCATTCTCCCGCCGTTTACGGTTTTCCAGTTCATATCGGGACCGGCGGTTTTCTTCCATACGGTTTTGAAGTTCTTTATGCACCTGAGGATCAACAACCGACTGCATCAACGTATAGATTTCACCGGCGGAAGCGCTCAGCCGATCCGCCATATCGTCGGCCAATACGATGAATTCCCGACTTTTCTCGATTTCATTTTCAAGATTGGAGGACTCGGCATCCAGTTCGCTGTTTCGCTGAGCCATACTCCGATTGTTCTCCTCGAGTTCATTAATTTCACTCTCGGCTTCCGTAACAACAACGTAATGAGGAACCTGTGACTGTGACGCGAGCGAAGCACAAACAACTGCGAGAAACGCGAAGAGAAGAATAATGCGTTTCATGATTGACTCCTTGGATTTTTTAAATAAACGAAAAATCTATTAATAATCCTCCGGATGACGGCTTTTCATCAATCATTTTCTTATCCGCGGAGTAATCTTCTTCCGTACTTCTCAATTCGGATTCTTAGGATTGTTAAGTTCCATTTGCAAGAAGTATCTCTCGAGCTTCGTTCACTCGAGAAGCCATAACAACGGCCATAAGATGGTCTTCCTTGGATCTCTGAAGAAGACGCTCTCCGGCCGTACCGGAAAGCCGGTTTCTCAATTCCGTTCTTGCCGCCGCCGCTTTCTCCAGCTGAGATTCCGTTAATGCGTCCGTATATTGAAATAACAAACCGCATGAGAGAATCCGTATGGATGGATCTTTCCCGTCAAGCAATTCGAGCAATTCGTCAATTCCGTCCCTGCCGATCGAAACGGCACGGCACCATTGGGCCCAATCCCTTCTTTTCGTTTTGGGATTATCGGCCAGCGGACCGAAATAAGCTTTGACGGCCTCCCGGTTCTGTTCTAAAAAAACAGGGATACCTAAAGCAACCCCCATGGACGGCAGCATCGCGGGCTTTTTTTCCCTGATTTCCTTTTCAAGCTTCTTGACGGCTTCAAGATTGGAAACCGAGAGAGCTGTGTTGATTAAAAGATTCGCATAAGGCTTCTTCAGCCGGCCCTTTGCGTATAATCGATTCTCAAGCCAAGCCAAAAGCGCCGGCCAATCTTCCTTCTCAAGAAAATCGAAAAGTTTCCAGTTCATAATGAAATAGGTATCGAGCGCACCGATCAGAGCGATAAAGAGAAGTGCGATAATCCACATGTTCCCCCAATAGATCGATGCGTAATCTTTTCCGAAAAGCAAAAAGGATGCGACTGTAAAAATAATAAGCGCCGCCGCGACAACTGCGTTAAAAAGCCAAAAAATGGACTTAAATCTCATTCCATGCATCCTTTGTCCCGGATTTCCCTGAAACGGGAATACAGGCTATAATGTAAAAAAGTCTAGTCGAGCATTACGATGGGGGTCAATGATAAAGCGATGTCCGCCAAGAAAAGGATTCCGTTAGAGGAACTCAAACCGAATACATACTACGACGCTCCGCTTTGGCTCGATGACCAATTTCTCCTTATACCGAATGAAGCCCCCGTAACGGAGATTCTCATCACGAATCTTAAAACATGGGGCTACAAATGCATTTGGACGGAAGGCTCCCTGGCTTCGGGTAAAATCACGGCCTCGGCCGAAGCCATCTCCGGAGCCGTTCTGAACAATGACGCCAAAGAATTCGAAGGCCGTCAGAAAGCCAAACGTTTTTTTGAAGATTTGGCAAAGTTCGCCCAGAAAATCTATGACAATTTCAATCGGGAAGGGAATCTCGACGTTTCCGCCATCACGGAAAAAATGAAGAACTGCATCCAGATGATTAAGGACTACAGGCCCTATATGCTCAGGCTCCCCGACCTTAAAGCCGACGGCATTGATTACCTTTATACCCATTCGGCGAGGTCCACCATTATCGCATTGGCCATAGGCGATGCCCTGAAACTTCCCAATTTCAGACTTATAGAACTCGGCATAGCCGCCGTACTTCATGAAATCGGTATGATGAAGATACCGCGGCAGTATTATGATAAATCGACAAAACTGACCGAAAAAGAACGGCGGCTGATTACAACGCACACCTCATTGGGTTTCAAAATGCTTCAGGAATACTCAAAGGAAAATCCCAATCCTCTCGCGCAAGACATCCTTTTGGGAGTTCTGCAGCATCATGAGAGATCCAACGGGTCGGGATATCCTCAAGGCTTAAGCAGCGAATCCACTTCTTTATTCGGGAAAATCATCGCCGTAGCCTGTTCCTATGATGCCCAGATTTCCAACCGTCCTCACAAAGACGGCGTGGACGGCTATACAAGCATGCTTATGATGCTGAAAGAGATGAGGAATCTCTATGATGAAAAAGTCATCTCCGCAATGATCAGCGCCATTTCCATCTACCCTCTCGGAAGCTACATCCGGCTCCAAAGCGGCGCCGTCGGGATTGTCGTGGATACCGGTTCCGAGAACCCCAAGTACCCGGTTGTGAAGCTGCATCTCGATGAGAATCTTCATTTGTTCAAAGAACAGCCCATAGTCAAAACAAGCGACGAAGAAGGGATGTCGGTAGCCGGAGTCCTCAGCGAAGAAGAAATCAAGGATTTAATCGATCAGAAGCTGCTGCCCCGGTAGAAACCATGAAGGCCGTTTCGTTACGGAAGAAATTTCTTAATTTCATAGTTCTTCTGAACTTGGATTCGGCATTCTCTTAATGAAGAATATTCTCCGGCGGCAATGGACTGGACCATGATGTTCCCGATAGCCGTTGCTTCTGCGGGGCCCGCATAGACCGGGATGCCGGTGGACTGTGCCGCAAACCGGCATAAAAGTTCATCCCGGCACCCGCCGCCGATAATATGAAGCACTTCGGACTTTCGTCCTATGATTTTGTCCATACATTCCAGCGTTGTTCGATAAGATTCCGCCAGACCTTCAATAATCGCGCGGACTATGAATCCGGGATCTCTTAAGAATTCTTGATGAGTTTCTTGAGCATAAGCGGCGATACGATCCACCATGCTGTCGCCGGGCATTCCGGGATTTACAAATCGGTTATCGTTAACATCAAGTTTAAGGGGAGATGGGCCTATGGTTTCCGCAAACGTACAAAGATCATCAAAGGACCATTTTTCGCCCTCTTCATCCCATGTCCTCTTGCATTCCTGAATCATCCAGAGACCGATAATATTTTTTAAGAACCGGAATCCGCCGTCGGCACCGCCTTCGTTGGTGAAATTATATGTATAGCTATCTTCTGTAATGATGGGTTGCGGAGTTACCGTCCCGAGAAGAGACCAAGTCCCTGAACTTACATAAGCATAAGGCTCATCATTAATTACCGGTACGGCGGCAACGGCGCTGCCGGTATCATGCGTTGCCGGTGATACGACAACGACATCGGGATGAGCTCCAATCTCCGCCGCTATACTTGGCAACAAACGTCCAAAAACCGTACCGGAAGGGACCACTTCACCAAAATGTTTTTTATTCAAACCGAGCAGTTCCAATAAAGGTTCCGACCAGTCCCGCGTTTTCGGATTATACAGCTGCATTGTCGTGGCATAGGAGAACTCATTTCTCATTTCTCCCGTCAGCCAATACATTAAAAGAGATGATGTTGTTAAAACATGAGATGCGGAGTCCAAAAGATAGCCATGAGTCATTCTCTGCGCATAAAGCTGAAATAATGTATTGATATCCATAAACTGGATACCGGTTTCTCTATAAATCGTTTTTTTCGGTATTTTGTCAAAAACCTTCTCGGGGATTCCTTGAGTTCGAGAATCTCGATAGTTATAGATGTTTCCAATCAAATCACCATGTGAATCCAGCAAGGCATAATCCAAAGCGCAGCTGTCGATTCCGATACTGACAATCTGATCCGGATATTGATCGAAAGCCATTCTGAGACCATGTTTAATCTCTTTATAGATATTGAGGATATCCCAGAAGTGACTCTTGCGAATTCTGATTATCTCATTGGGGAAACGATAAACGACCTTTATGGATTCCAAATTTCCTACAATAATTCGACCGTTTGAAGAACCAAGATCAACGGCAATGTATTTATTCACGTTACAGCTCCAAGGAGATAATAAGAAAAATCAAGGCCCTGCCGAGCAGGGCCCTGGAAACAAAAGGTGAAAAGATCAGAAGTCGTAATTGTCGACGGTATCTTTATTAAATTCGGAGGGAGCACCCATGATAATGGTCTTTCCATCGGCGGAAACACCGATTTTACCGACATTCGGGACTTCCATTCCATCGGTAATCGCTTCTCCGGTTAAAGCCTTCTTCGCGAGATAAACGGTTAAATAACTCAAAGTCGCCGGATCCCACAGCAAAGCGGCATCAACGGATCCGTCTTTTATATACGGGCGGGCATCGTTGGGGAGAGCGCATCCGATAACGGTAATATCGTTCTGAAGACCTTTTTCCTGAATCGCCTGTCCGGCGCCGATGGGTGCGGGAGAACTGAAGCAGATTAAACCTTCCATGCTGGGATAGGCTTTAATCAGTTCCAAAGCCTTTTGATAGGCAACCTGCTGCTTCTCATCGCTTGGTACCCTCTCGGTAAGAAGATTGAGTCCGGGATATTTCGCCGCGGCATACTTAAGCCCCGCATCAATCCAGCAATTCAGGTTCGCAGCCGAAAGACCGCCGGTGATTATGGCGTAATCCATGGTGTCCTTTCCCGCGAACTCTACGAGCTTGTCCCAGAACATCTGGCCGTATTCCACATCATCGATTTGATGTACGGAGATATCAACAACGGAAGGATCGGCCGGTGTATCCCAGTCCATAATCAAAACGCCGGCCTGCTGTGCCTTGCGAAGAACCGGAGTCATGGCCGCAGGATCATTGGGTGCCACAGCGATGCAATCAACACCTCTGGCAATAAAATCTTCAACCATTCTTACCTGCTGAGCGGCATCGGCGGTTGTGGGACCGGTATAGATAACATTAACGCCCAAGTCCTTTCCCGCCGCCACAGCACCTTTCTCAGCGGCATTAAAATAAGGGATTCCAACAAGCTTCGGCATAACAACTATGGTAAGTTCATCATCAGCCGCCGCTTTCCCTTCACCGCCGCCGTTTGCAAAAGATACAGCGGAAACGATCAATAAGAACACAAGTGTGATACAAAGTGTTTTCTTCATAAACACCTCCTATTTTTTAAGCCGTTTACCGGCTTTTTTTTGAATTAATCTCTATTTCTTAAGGAATTAAGATAATTAATCGCCAAAACGAAAATTAGAATCAATCCGATAACGACGTTGGTGAGGTAAGGATTCAGCCCCGCGATATTCAGACCGCTGTATATGACTTGAATGATTGCAACGGCAATAACAACGCCGAGAACACTTCCGTACCCTCCGGCGATGTCTGTTCCGCCGAGAACGGAAGCGGCGACACTTTGCAGAAGATATGAAGATCCATATGTATCTTTCGCGGAGTTATAGCGCGATGCCATAATGACGGCGGAGATTCCGCAAAGAAGCCCTGAGTAGATATACAGCTTTAGAAGAAGCTTTTTCGTATCAACACCGGAATATAATGTTGCCTTTGGATTACATCCGAGCATAAAAGCTCTAAGGCCGAAGGGCGACTTATTCAGCAATATCCAAGTTACAAGAATAATTAACGAATAAATAATTACCGGGAAAGGAATTCCAAAAACATCACCGTTTCCGAAGAAAAAGAAAGATTCGGGAAAACCGGAGATGGCGCCGCCTTTTGTAATCTTTACGGAGATTCCGCCGAATAATGTCATTGTCGCCAGAGTGACAAGAAAAGGAGTAACACCAACATAGGCAACGACAAAACCGTTTAAGGCTCCGCATGCCGCCGCCGCAATCAAGAAACCGATCAAACTGACGGCTATTACCCAGAAACTTCCGATGCCGTTACTATGGAGCGTGGAAAGAACTAATCCGCCTATAATCGCGGATAACGCGGAAGTCGCCGTTACGGATAAGTTTATTCCTCCCGTAATGATAACCACCATCATCGCGAATGTCATTATTCCGAATTCCGGCATCTGATAAGCCATAGACTGCATATTGTAGACAGTTAGAAAAGTAGACGGTGAAATCGCCGACATTAAAATAAAAACAGAGATAAAAACAATGAATAAAATTATTTCATTTCTATACTTTTTCGTATTAATCTGCTTCACGAACAATTCCTCATTTCAACCTAAATATCAACTCTCACTTGAGCCTTATCCGCAAGCTTTCGCTGAATAACATCAATACTTACGGATATTAAGAGAACGGTTCCGATTACTATGTTATGCCAAAAAACCGGTATCCTCATGAGAATGAGTCCGTTACTTAAAATAGAAAAGAGAACAACTCCCAAAACTGTTCCGATTACAGACCCGGAACCTCCCAGGATACTCGCGCCTCCGAGTACAACAGCGGCAATAACCTGCATTTCAAAACCACTGAACGCATTAGGGTCAACCTGCCGCATTATTGAAGTGTGTACGACTGCGGCGATACCCACCAAGAAACCGATATACGAATAAATAAAGATAATTATTCCATCCGTATTAAATCCCAGTCTTCGCGCCGATTCGGGATTGCCGCCCATGGCATATATTCCGCGTCCGATGAGTGTGTACTTCAATATCAACCATGTTAATATTGCACTTAAAATAAAGAACAACGTTGGAAGCGGCAGTCCGATATAGCCGTTTTTTGTCGTTACCTTAAAAAGAATGGTTCTTCCGAATTCTATAAAGGAATCGGGGATTCCGGTTATCCATGTACCATGTGTTATATAAAACATCATTCCGGAAATAATACTCATTGTTCCCAATGTTACGACAATTGGAGCGATTTTAAGTTTTGAAATTAATAAACCATTAATCAAACCCATTACAATTCCGCTTATTGCGGCAATAAGAAATACAAGAAATATATTTTCACTTATATTAACCAAAAAATGGCCTACTATAACCGTAATCGCCGCGATCATCGATCCTACAGAAACATCAATGCCTCCGGTTAATATGGAAAGCAGCATCCCCATCGCCATAATTCCCAATACGGAATTATTTCGCATCAGATCGATTAAGTTATCACAACGCAAAAATACAATATTCCCGATTGAAATAATGCTTGAAACAACCAAAACAATAAGAAGAAGCACTATTTCTTTTGATCGTATTTTTTTTATTATATCCATTATTTTCGAATCCTATTATGCTTCCACCTGAGTTGATACATCCAAAATAGCTTTATTCATGATGTCTGACTGAGTAACATTCGCCCCTTCGAGTTCAGCCGTAATTCGACCTCTCTTCATAACGAGAATCCGATCACAAACCGCAAGAATCTCCGGAAGTTCGGAAGAAACCATAATGATCGAAATACCGTTTTCCGCTAAATCTCGAAAGAGCTGATGTGTATTTGATTTTGAACCGATATCGATTCCATTCGTCGGTTCATCGACCAGCAGTATTTTAGGATTGGTCGCCAGCCATTTAGCAATAACCACTTTTTGCTGATTACCGCCGGAAAGATTTATTGCCTTTATATCGGGCATGGTAGGTCTGATATCGATTTTAGCAATCCATTTCTTCACAAATTGCTGTATTTTTTCCTTTGAGAACAGCCCGACAGAATTACTGTTCGTTGAAACGTTGGATATAAGCAGATTATCCGTAACCGTCTTTTTTAAGATTATTCCTTCAAGAAGTCTGTTTTCAGGTACTAAAGAAATTCCATATTTTATTGCTTTACCAGGAGATGTAATGCTAATTTCTTTATCTTCAAGGAATATTTTTCCACTATCGGGAATACTCAAACCGAAAAGCGCTTCAAGGACTTCCGTTCTTCCCGCTCCAACCAATCCCGTTATTCCAAGAACTTCACCTCTGTTTAACACAAATGATATATCTCTGAAATTTCCTTTTTTACAAAGATTTTCCACCCTTAATATTGGTTTAATACATTTGCGCTTTTCATGAATTTGATATTCAATTTTTCTTCCAACCATCATGGACACGATTGCATCGTTATCCAATTCATCTTCATCAAATGTTCCGATGTATCGTCCGTCCCGTAAAATTGTAAAACGATCGGATACCGCGAATAATTCATCCAGTTTATGGCTGATGAATAATATTGATATACCGTCATCTTTTAGTTTTCGCATTATTTCAAAGAGATTCTCAACTTCATGTTTTGACAGGGATGAAGTCGGCTCATCCATTATAATTAATCGTGCGTTATAAATTATGGCCCGTGCAATCGCCACAAGCTGCTGTTTTGCAACGGAAAGTTCATCAAGACGAACGTCAATACTTATATCAATTCCCAAGCGATCCAATGCGCTACGGGCCAATTCCCGCATTTCTTTCCAGCTTACATGGAATGTTCCTTGCTCAATGGCATAACCGATACCGATATTTTCAGCGACGGTCAGATTGGGAAAGAGAGAGAAATCCTGATAAATTATTGAAATACCTTTTTTTAATGAAATAAGCGGTGTAATACCATCTATTTTTTCATTATCAATATAAATTTCAGAACCTGCATCCGGCTGATAAACTCCGGAAAGAATTTTAATTAAGGTTGATTTCCCCGCACCGTTTTCACCAATCAATGCATGGATTTCACCTTTTCGGATTTCCATATCAACGTCTATCAGCGCTTTAACACCTGGGAAGGACTTTGATACTTTCTTTAGAGAAATAAAGGCTTGAGTGTCCAAATTCTCCCTCTGTTATTTATTTTTCTTTCACTATTATTCAATAAAAATCGGGCACTGTGTTGTATATTATTTTTCTTTGCTTGCATATTCCTGGAATTATCATCCACATTAATTCCACAAGAATATACATTATTTCTCATTTATATTATTCGGCATTTGTTTTTGATTATTCTTTTCCTATTGTTTCACATGTCTTCTACGAAATTTCTTGACAAGTTAAATCTCCAAATTAATAATGAAATGATACGCAATGAGGAAAGATATATTTTTCAAGCAACTATCATATACTTCCATCGATGAGAAATGGGGCATTTATTGTACCGACATCGGAAGTTTTTCTCTTAATAAAAACTCATCGTATTCCGAAGCAATTAACAATTTGCCCCGACATTACGCTATGGATTACACAAACGGACGTGAAATCAATGAATACCAAATCGCTTATATAACGGAAGGTTATGGTCTCTATTCATCCGAAAATTTTTCTCAGCATATTAAATCGGGAACTTTGCTTATTAATTTTCCCGGCAACAAACATAGTTACCGCCCGGACTTCGGATCGATCTGGAAAGAACATTGGATAGGCTTTCGAGGTTATTATCCGGATCTTTTAAGAAAAAACGGAATTTTAGATGACAACAGTCCGATTATTCATATTGGTTTTGAACAATCCATTCTCTCTTCTTTCGATCTCATAAAGGAATATGCGGAAAGAGATGAGAATGATATTCAAAGAAGAATAAGCAATGAAATTATAAAAATGATATCGAATATTTTCGCGCTCAGGATTTCGGAAAAAATCGGCAATTCCCAAGAGCATATTATTGAAAAAGCAAAATTATTTTTGCATGAAAACATTTACAATACATTAGACATTGAATCAATGACTCATCAGCTCTCAATAAATTACAAGTCTCTTATCGAGCTGTTTAAACTTCATACCGACATGACTCCATATCAATATTTTCTTCATTTAAAAATCAGCAAAGCAAAGGAATTGCTTTCTTTGGGAGAATTGTCGGTAAAAGAGGTTTCATACCGGCTTGAATTTCAAAATCAATACTATTTCTCCCGACTCTTTAAAAAGAAAACCGGAATATCCCCTTCTCAGTGGGGCAGCGTCACCTCCGCCTCAACGGATGAGTATTAGCCTCAGGCTTCATATTTTTTGTACGATACAGATTATTCTCACTTGAATTACAATATGAAGAAATATGCACGAATGCCGCGGATTGCGCCGGCCCGTAAGGAGAGAAGATGAACGAACGGCAAACGGTCAAATTGATTCCCAATGGCGCCGTCGTTGAGGTAAAGCACGGAAGCAGAGTCGAAGATGTCCTG
This sequence comes from Spirochaetia bacterium, assembly GCA_963666985.2. GTDB lineage: Bacteria > Spirochaetota > Spirochaetia > DSM-2461 > DSM-2461 > UBA2779. Next base: position 43,739 of record CAXXIA010000002.1, read on the forward strand.
GGAAACTCCGGAAACATCGATTCAAAAAGATGTATTGCCGTCAAGGCGAACAACGAATATCGATCTCTTTTGGATTTGATAACGGTCGACTGCTCCATAGAACCGATAAGCATCGAAACAACAGCCGGTATGCGCATTTACCGCAATTCTCTCATCCTCCTCTTCCAGCTCGCGATTCGCGAAGTCCTGCCGGATCGTCATCTGGTTATCGGTCATTCATTGGGACACGGTTTTTTCCACGGAATACGGGATAACGGCCCTCCGGTTACCGAAAAGGACGCCGAGAACATCGAAAAGACCATGAAGAATCTTGTCGAGCGGAATCTGGAGATTCAGCCGGATGAAATCTCTTGGGCCGACGCCGTGAAATATTTCGACACCCATCCGTTCCCGTCGACGGCTCTTCTGCTCAGAGAACTCAACGAACCGAGAGTCGGCATCTGGCGATGCTCCGATTCCATGGTTCTGCGTCATTCTCCCTTGGCCGCCCGAACCGGTGTTCTTTCAATATTCGCCGTGGAAAAATACAATACGGGCTTTCTGCTTCGTTATCCGGCATCCAAATGTCCCGAAAAGCTCGGAAAAAGAGATGACGAACCGAAGCTTTTCGCCGTCTACAAAGAACACAAAAAATGGGGTGAGATTCTCGAAGTCTCAAACGTTTCCCAGCTTAATGCCCTCTCCCGCGACAGAAAGAGCGCACGGGATTTCATTCAAACGGCCGAAGCTCTCCACGACAGAAAAATTGCAGAATGCGCCGGTCTGATCGCCTCGCGAAAAAAAGAAGTCAAAGCGATAATGATTTCAGGTCCCTCTTCTTCGGGAAAAACGACATTTACCAAAAAGCTGGCGTTAAGCTTGAAATCATCCGGTTTGAAACCTCAAATCATCAGTCTTGACGACTACTATAAAGAACAAAAGGACATTCCTCTGGATGAAGAGGGCAAAATCGATTATGAGGTTTTGGAAGCCCTGGATCTCGAACTCTTCAACCGGAATCTGGAGGATCTTTTTGCGGGAAAAGAAACGGAGATTCCAATTTTCGATTTCAAAACCGTCGGCGGCCGCCTGCCGGAAGGCCGTTCGATAAGCCTGGATGACGACGGTATTCTTCTCTTTGAAGGCATTCACGGCCTGAATCCGGCGCTGACTCCGGACATGAATCCCCGAAACGCGTTTAAAATCTATATATCGGCTCTGACACAGCTCAATTTGGACGATCACGACCGCATACCCACAACGGACAACCGGCTGATACGGCGCATCGTCAGGGATCACCAATTCAGAAGATATCCGGCCATCAAAACACTCAAAATTTGGCCTTCGGTCCGCAGAGGCGAAGAGCGTCATATCTTCCCCTATCAGGGTTCCGCGGACGTGATGTTCAATTCGGCTTTGGATTACGAACTGGCGGTTCTCAAGGTGTTCGCGGAGCCGCTTTTGCGTACGGTAAGCCCTGAATACCCCGAATACGGAGAAGCGCGAAGACTGATGTCCTTTTTAAGGAACTTTTCGCCCTTCCCCGTGGAAGAAGTACCTGAGTTTTCCATTATCCGGGAATTCCTCGGACGAAGCGGTTTTCGCTATTGATTCGCTGTTGAAGAATTAAGAGACCGGCCGTCCGAAACAACCGCGGAAACGGCGGCATCAAAACCCGCCCGAGATGCCGCGCAAGCGGCCGTGCACGGCCGAGGCCGAAACCCGCAAAGAATACGGACCGCCTGAATGTCCGTGTGAAAACGGCGATCAAGAAATTCTTTATCAGGCAAAATTCCAGCCGTGCGGCCGCCTGATGCGGCCGAGGCCCCTCAGCGCTCTTCCATTTTCTGAAGCACGGCATCGGCTTCATCATCGCGTCCGGCCGCCCTGTAGAGTTTCTCGGCTTCTCTGAGGGATCGGGCCGCTATATCGGTTTGATCGGGATAAAGATAGGAGACCGCAAGAAAGGCTTCCGCCGCGGCATCGATGTCGCCGTCTTCGGCCAGGGCTTTGGCCATGCCTTCCTGCGCTTCCGCGCCGATCCGTCCCGGAATATCCCGGATGAGCACTTCATAAAGCTGTTTTGAGCGGGCGAGCCGGCCGTCCATGCGATAACGATGCGCCGTAAGCAGAAGGGCTTCGGCCCTGTCCGCCGAAGCCAAATGTTCATTTTCAGCCGCTTCTTCCAGAACACTCCTGGATTCGACCGGGATACCGGCAACCCGCGCCCAGGCAAGCATGATCGGAATGGATAGGACATGATTCCGTCCGAAAGTCTTTTCGGCCAGATTCCGAGCCGAATAGGCCGAATCGGGGTTTCCGAGCAGCCGAAGGCATTCGGCCCAGGAACGCACGGCGGCCCCGGATCTGGGATCGCCGGGACGGGAGGTTGCCCAATTGCCGTAACGGAGAGCGGCATTTTCCCAATCACCGTCTTCCTTCGCCGCCAGAGCCGCCCGCAGGCCCGCTCTTTCGGCCGCATCGGTACCGGGATATTCCGTAACGCAAAGGTCGTACCATGCAGCGGCGCTCCGATAATCTCCGGCACTCATGGCATCTTCGCCCATGCGGAACGGAAGGTCGGCCGGCAAATCGCTTTTGGGAAATTCAGCCGCCAATCGGCCGGAGATTTCCGCGGCTTCGTCCGTCCGCCCAAGATTCAGAAGCGCCCATGCGGTCTGATAAAGAGCTTCTTCCCGCCAGTCTCCGCCGGAAACTTCCAGCGCCTTTTTATAGGCGTCAAGCGCGCTTTCCCAGGCCCCGTCCGATGCCCGGCTCAATCCGATTCGATACTCCGCTCTGGCGGCCTCTTCTGCCGACGGTGCCAACGCGGCGGCCCGTTCGAATGCGCTGACGGCCTGCTCCCAATTCGATTCCCGGAACCATGTCCAGCCGGTAGCGTATGCCGATTCGAACGCCCATTTTCCATCACCGTACCGCATTGCCGCCCCATAAGCGTCGCGAGCTCCCTTAAAGTCGCCCGCTTCGTATCGGGCTTCTCCGAGATGATAGGCCGCCTCCACTCCCCAGGGACCGGCGGGATCGGTTTCCACCAAAGCGGCGAAATGTTCCTCGGCTTTGCGGACATCGCCGCTGTTGAGCCTGGCCACGCCGGCCGAATATAAATTCCGCCGGCCGCCCTCGCCTCCCCCGGCACCGCCGGCCAGCCGGGCCGCGTCTTCATAATGCTCGGCGGCACGGGCATGTTCCGAGCGCCGCGAATAGACATACCCGATGCGCGCATGGGCCTCCGCGGCGTATGAAGAATTCGGGAACTGCCGGACGAGTGCGGCATAATCGGAAAGGGCGGACGTTTCATCACCGTTATCCATGGCGATGTCGCCTCGAAGGAAGAGGTAAGAAGCTCCCCGTTCACCGCCGCCGTAATCCCGAATCAGATCATCCAGCGCCTCCTTCGCGGCCGTGTTATCACCGTCGTCGCGGCGCCTTTTAACCACCAGCCGAAGAGCTTCTTCCCGTCTCTCGTCGCCGCGGTTCTCATCGGCGAACCGCGCCAGGATATCGGCGCCGCGTGAATCATCCGAGTGCAGAAGAATGCCGCCCGCCGTCCAGGAAGCATCGGCCGCGATCCTTCGATCCGGGCCCTTTGCGGCCTTCTCAAGCCAGGGAACGGCAAGATCAATCTCATCGGTACCGATGTAGGTTTGCCCCAGATCGAAGGAGGCCGCCTGGATTTCAGCCTCGTCCCCGCTTTCCGAAAGAATGTTCCGGTAGGCCGAACGGGCTTCGGCGAGCCGTCCGGTTTTCAGAAAGGAGGCGGCCCGGAGGCGCATAACGGTCCGTGCCTCCTCATCATCTCCGCCCTTCCATTCCTCATCCCGTAAATCCAAATAAGCAAGAGATTCCTCGGTTTCACCCAATGCGGCAGCCAGCCGCGCGGCTTCCAGAAGAGCATGAGGACGGTACTCCGATTCATAAATCGACGAAAGAAAATTCCGATAACCGTCGAGGGCCGCGGAGTCTCTTCCGAGACGCTTCTGAGCCTCGGCGATCCAGTATTCGGCATCCGAAGCCGAGGCCGAAGACGAATATTCATAAGCAAGTTTGCGGAACGAATCCAAAGCCTCGGCGGGGTTGCCGCCGAGCAGAGCGATTTGGCCCAGCCTGAACATCGCCCGGGCCGAACTTTCGTAATCCGCCGAGGACTCGATCAGGTCCGTATAAGCGTTCTTCGCGGCATTCCACTGCTCCAGATTCTCTCGGCAGGCCCCAAGGTATAAGAGGGATCGATCCCGATAGGCAATCTCGTCGGGAAGGGACGACTGGCGTTCAAAAGCCGATGCCGCCTCTCGCCATTCACCCGTTTCGTAATACGCCATTCCCTTCCAGTAAGAGGTCCGTCTGTTCCAGGCGGAATCGGGATATCGGCGCGAAAAAGATTCCAAAATTTCGATGCAGCGGCCGTACTCGCCGGCGTTGAAATAGGCCACGGCTCCCATGTACGCCGCCGAATCGGCTCTTCGGTCGTCGGGATACTCGCGAAGAAGCCGTGAGAATTGGGATGCCGCCGTCGGCCAAAGACCGTCGGTAAACGCGCTCCGGCCTCCCGAATAAAGCTGATCGGCGCTCTGAGCCGTAAGAGCGGCCGCCGAAACAAGAAAAAAGAAAAAACTGATGGCCCGGAACTTCTTCATAACATCAGCATATCACGCTATCCGAAAGTACCGCGATAGAGGAGTCTTAAGACTCAATGATGTTCGCTTAAAAAAAGCCTCGGCCGCCGGTCAGTTTTCAGCCGGACCTTCGGAAGTGCTTTCGCCTGAGTCCGCCGCCACACCGGCCGTATCGGCGCCCGCGTCATCGGTCTTTCCATCGGCATTTCCGGCATGGAATCGCGTATCAGGCGCTTCGAGAAGCCGATTTTCCCGGGAATCCGATTCGGCGGAATCCTTCGGATTCTCCCGTATCTCATCTTCGGGCAGTGCTTTTTTCCGCCGGTTTTTCCGCCGGAAAAAGATATTGCCGTTTCTCACGTCCGCGGCGACCGAATCACCCTCCTCGAAGCGTCCCTGCAGGATGGCCACCGAGAGAGGATCTTCAATTTCTTTCTGTATGGTGCGGCGGAGGGGCCGGGCACCGTAAACGGCGTCAAACCCCTTCTCCATCAACACATCCCGCGTCTTCTTATTCACGTCGAGACTGATGCGCAGTTCGGAAAGTCTTTCGGAGACTTCGATGAGCATGAGGTCCAGTATCTTCATCACATGGTCATATTCCAGACTGTGGAACACAACGATTTCATCAACGCGATTAAGGAATTCGGGACGGAAAAGACGCTTGAGTTCGGTCATGACCGAAGACTTGATGTCCCGATAATCCCTGGCTCCGCCGCCGGAATTGAATCCGAAGTTTCCGCGGTTGATTTCCCTGGCTCCGGCATTGGATGTCATAATCAGTACGGCGTTCCTGAATGAAACCTTGTGCCCGAAACTGTCCTGAAGCTCCCCTTCTTCAAGAACCTGAAGCAGCAAATTGAACACATCGGCATGCGCCTTCTCAATTTCATCAAGAAGAATCACGGAATACGGCCGCTTCCGAATTTTCTCGGTTAAAAGACCGCCTTCTTCATAACCGACATAGCCCGGAGGCGCTCCGACCAGCCGCGAAGCATTATGTTTTTCCATGAAGTCGGACATATCCACGCGGATCAAAGCCTCGGGATTTCCGAAAAGATACTCGGCCAGACTCTTCGCCAAAAGAGTCTTCCCTACGCCCGTGGGGCCGAGGAAGATAAAAGATCCCAGAGGGCGGGAAGGAGAATTCAAGCCGGTTCGGGATCGTCTGATGGCCGAAGCGACCGCCGCAATGGCCTCCTCCTGACCGATCACGCCCGTATGCAGTTCCTGCTCGATCTGCAGCAGCTTATCCGATTCGCTCTTAACGATGCGGACCATGGGAATGCCGGTGTTTTCGGAAACGATCTCCTGGATGTCTTCGGAGGTTATAAGGTTCTTCTCTTCCTTGAGGGTTTTTTCCCATTCGGCCTTCAGCTCATCGATGCGGAACCGCATCTCGCGCACTTTATCGCGAACTTTGGCGGCGTTCTCGTAATCCTGGGCGTTGACGAAGGAAATCTTTTCATCCGTGAGTTCCCTGGTTCGGCTTTCAAGATCGCTGATGGCCTCGGGACGAACATTGTTCTGCATTCTCTTGGACGATCCGGCTTCGTCGATTAAATCGATGGCCTTGTCGGGAAGATGACGTTCGGTAACGTATCTCCCGGCCAGTTCCGCGGCGGCCCTCAAAGATTCTTCGGTATACGTAACGTTGTGATGATCCTCATAACGTTCTTTAATGCCCAGAAGGATCTGATACGTCTCGTCTATGGAAGGCTCGTCGATAATAACCGATTGGAAGCGCCGCTCCAGGGCGGCATCCTTTTCGATGTACTTTTTATACTCGTTCATCGTAGTGGCGCCGATGCACTGCAGCTCCCCGCGGCTTAAAGCCGGTTTGAGCATGTTCGACGCGTCGATGGCGCCCTCGGCGCCGCCCGCGCCGATAATGGTATGAAGCTCATCGATGAAAAGGATGATGTTGCCGGCTTTATCGATTTCCTTAATCACCTTTTTCAGACGTTCCTCGAATTCGCCGCGGTACTTGGTTCCGGCCACCAGGGCCGCCAAGTCGAGGCTGACAAGCCTTTTTCCGGAAAAAATGTCCGGCGAGGTGCCGTTGACGATTTCCTGAGCCAATCCTTCGACAACGGCGGTTTTGCCGACGCCGGGTTCGCCGATGAGAACCGGATTGTTCTTCGTACGCCGGGCCAGAATCCGCATGACTCGGGAGATTTCCTTACCGCGTCCCACGACCGGATCGAGACTGTTTTTCCGCGCCATTTCCGTCAAATCGCGGGAGAACTCATCGAGCATGCTCGTCGCCGATTTGGCATCCCCGGCGGATTCCTTCTTAACGAACGAGGGTCTCTCCACTTTCCTCTGGACCGTTCTGGATTTGTCCCGTTCGCCGTTGATTTCATAAACAATGCCGCGGAGTATGTCGACGGTCACTTTGAACAGCGACAGATAGGAACTTGTCGCGCTTCCGGGTTCACCGGCCGCGGCCAGAAGAAAATGCTCCGTTCCGATGTATTCGTGATTCAGCGTGGTCGCCTCGTTTGCGGCGTTCTCAAGAAGCATCTTAACGCGGTTCGACGGCGGGATTTCCCCCAACTGAAATGAAGATTTGCGCTGAGGAAGTCCTTTTTCCAACTCCGCCGCCATCTCATCGGTGTTGACTCCGAGCCGCTGCAGGCACTTGAATGCAACACCGCCCCTCTCTCTGAGAATGGCTAGGACGATATGCTCGCTGAGCAGCTTATCCGCGTGAAAGCGCTTTGCCTCTTCTTTGGCCAACACCGTAAGAATACGCTGAGCACGCTGGGTTAATCCCTTAATCATTCAAGACTCCTATGGAAATAATACTCAATCACGGGGGAATAGACCAGAAAAGCCAAGAAAACTCTCCCTAAAGCCTTTTTCTATTCTCGGCGGCAAATCGGCCGCTCTTACGGAGAACGAACCCTGCGGCGGGTCGATCTGATGAAAAAACCCTCCGAAGCGGCGCCGTGCCGATGAAAATCAGCGTGATCTTTTCAATACCGCCCTTCTCCGCTTTTAAAAAAGCTTTCACCGGCGGCCTCGGCTTATCAAGAGAGCAGGGAAGGGCTTCGGTTCATGCCTGATGAAAGCGCCGATTCAACGCTTTCATCATTATTGGGAACCTACATCTTCGTAGGTTCAGTAAGAATTATTCCGAATAATGAAGGCAAGAGACTGAAGTAAACCAAAAAAATCTTTCCATTTTGCTCGTATTGGTGGAAACTGAACCTATTAAATTAAAGGAGAAAATGATGAAAAGGATCGTTCTTCTGATCATTGTGACCGTTCTTGCCCTTCCGCTCTTTGCCGGCGGCAGTTCCGAGTCCAAAGATTCCGATGTTACCAAGGTTGCTCTGATTCTTCCCAGTTCCGCGGATGATAAGGGCTGGTGTCAGGCCATGTACGACGCGGCCCTCCGTGTCGCCGAAGCCAGCAACGGGAAACTCGCGGTTGAATACAGTGAAAACATGCAGCCCGTGGATGCCGGATCCGCCGCACGTCAGTATATAGCCCAGGGCGTTAAATTCCTCGTGTTCCACGGAACACAGTACGGCAATACAATCTTGGAAATGGCGGAAGATTTTCCTGATGTAACGTTTATCTTCGGAACCAGCGCCACGATTATGGGCGACAACGTCGTTTCCTATCAGCCGGCCACCGAAGAACCCGGATACCTTTCGGGAATCATCGCGGGCATGGCGACCAAAACCAACAAAATCGGTATTGTCGGTCCCGTGGACGGCGGCGATGCCGCGCAGTACAACAGGGGATATTGGCTGGGCGTTAAATCGGTTAATCCGAACGCCGAAATCGGCGTTGCCCACACCGGGTCCTTCTCCGATTACATTAAAGCCGGTGAATTGGCTCATACCTATATCGAAGAAGGTTTCGACATGCTGGCCGGTTCTTCCCAGCAGGGCTTGGGCGCCCTTCAAGCCGTCGCGCAGTATCCGGACAAGGATGTTTACTGGATGGGCACCTCGGAAATGCAGTATGACGGCCCCGAAGGATACAAACTTCTGGCCGCCTGCTCTTACTGGTGGGATCCCATCTTCAACGCCATTCTTGAGGCCGACAACGGAGGCCCCAAAATGGGCGGAGAAGTTCTCTGGCTGACTCTGGCCAACGGCGGCTTCACGTTCTCGTGGGCCAAGGATAATCCGATTATTACAAAAGACATCAAATCCGCCGTTGAGAAGGCCAAGAAAGAAATTATCGACGGAACACTGAGCGTCGACTGGAAAAGCGTCGAATACTAAAATCATTTCGGAATCCGGCACCGCCTGCTGAGATTCCGATGTATAATAACGCTGATTCGCGGGGGAGTTTTATCTCCCCCGCTTTTACAATCTACAGCAGCCTGCTATGCGGAGCCGGGCATGAAACAAAACACGGAACAAATCCACAGCCTGGAACTTAAAGGAATACGAAAAAGTTTTCCCGGCGTTCTGGCCTGTGACGATATTTCCCTCACGGTTGGAGAACATGAGATTCTCTCCATCGTCGGAGAAAACGGAGCCGGTAAAACCACGCTCATGAACATCCTGATGGGACTCTACCAGCCCGATCGGGGTGAGATTCTGATTAACGGCGGTATGGTGCATTTCCGTTCGCCGAAGGATGCCTTCGACGCCGGAATCGGCATGGTGCATCAGCATTACATGCTGGTTCCCAATCTGACGGTTTGGGAAAATATCGCTTTGGGCATGCGCGAGGCTCATAAAAGAGGCATTATCCGGCCGGAAATCGTTCGCGGGAAAATAACGGAAGTCTCGGAAACATACGGTTTGAACATCGATCCGGAAGCCTTTGTCTGGCAGCTTTCGGTGGGCGAACAGCAGAGAGTCGAACTGGTTAAAACGCTCTGTTACGGAGCCCGGTTTCTCATTCTGGATGAACCGACTTCAGCCCTGACGCCCCAGGAAACCGACGAACTATTGGAACTGCTTTCATCCATGGGAAAGCGGCTTTCCATTATCTTCATCAGCCATAAACTCCAGGAAGTAAAAGCCCTCTCTCAAAAAGTGGTGATTCTTCGCAGCGGCCGTCTTGTCTTTTCCGGAGACACCAAGAATCACAGCCCCTCCGAATTGGCCTCTCTGATGACCGGAGCGGCCGTGGAACTTCCCGTGAATCCCCGGAAAGATGAAAGCGGTGATGATGCGCTGATAATCGAGAATCTGAAAGTAAAAAGCGACCGCGGATATTTTGCCCTGGACGGATTCAACCTGACCGTCCGAAACGGCGAAATCGTCGGATTGGCCGGAGTTTCCGGGAACGGTCAGAAAGAACTGGCCGAAGCGGTGAACGGGCTGCGCCGGATCGAAGAAGGAGACATTCGTTTCCGCAATAAAAGCATCGCCAATCTGAAACCCGGCGACGTCATCAAAACGGGAATGGGATACATTCCGGAAGACCGCAATACCGAGGGAATCGTTCCTTCCTTTTCCATTCGGGAAAACATCATTTTGAAAGATCATTACACCGAACGATACTGCCGAATGGGATTCCTCGATCTGAAAAAAATCGCTCAGTCGGCGGATGGCCTGAAAGAGCGGTTCGATATTCGATGCCCCAATACCTCAACGGCGGCCGGCGCGCTTTCGGGCGGCAACATACAGAAAGTCATCCTCGCGCGGGAATTTCATAGAAACCCTCAATTCCTGGTTGCCGTCTATCCCACGCGCGGGCTGGATATGGGCGCGGCCGAATTCATTCACAGCCAATTGCTGGAACTGAAATCACGGGGGGTTGGGATTCTCCTTATTTCCGAAGAACTGGATGAAATCATGAATCTTTCGGACCGCATCGCAGTCATCTACAAAGGACGGACAATGGATATTTTGGAAGGCGGAAGTGCCACCCGTGCGGGTTTGGGACTTTTAATGGCAGGAGTGGCCGATGACCGCGAAGCAATTTGACCGACTCTACGGCGGCGTTATCATTCTTATCGCGATAGCCGCGGCGGCGCTTCTGGGAGCCTTCGTCCTCTGGGCCATCGGCGCCGAAGTGCTGAAAACATTTCGGGTGATTTTTATTGAACCCCTGAGAAATTTTTATATCATCAGTGAAGTGCTTATTCGCACCATACCGCTGATTTTCGTGGCGTTGGGCATCGCCGTCGCTTTCCGGAGCGGGATTCTCAATATCGGAGCCGAGGGACAGCTTCTGATGGGTGTTCTCGGAGCCACGATCGTCGCCGTCAGTTGGCCCCACCTTCCCCATATGCTCATGATTCCTCTCTGTCTTCTTTCCGGAACGATTCTGGGAGCTCTGTACGGAGGAATCCCGGGATTTCTGAAAGCGAAACTCGAAGTGAGCGAACTGCTCTCCACGGTTATGCTCAATTATATTGCCGTTCAGATTTACACCCTCTGTCTGCGGGGACCTCTTATCGACCCTCAGGAATTGAAAACCGGATCGGGAACGCCGCAGAGCATCCGTTTCCCCGAGGCCGCTTGGCTGCACCGCCTGGTTCCGGGAACCCGTCTTCATACGGGAATCATCATCGCCCTGATTCTCTGCGTTGTGATCTATTTTCTTTTATGGAGAACCAGTTACGGCTATCGGCTCAGGGCCGCCGGGGCGGAGGCGAAGGCCGCGCGATACGGAGGAATCGGAGTTCCGGGCGCTTTGATTTCCGCCATGGTCATCTCCGGCGCCTTCGCAGGGCTTGCCGGAGCCGTGGAAGTTACCGGACTTCATCGCCGGGCCATCGAAGGGATTTCCTCCGGCTACGGCTTTACCGGAATCGTCGTCGCTCTTTTCGGAGGTCTTCATCCGGGAGGGATTATTCCGGCGGCCTTCCTCTTCGGTCTGGTTCTTGTCGGCGGAGATATGACTCAGAGGATGGTGGGTGTTCCCTCCAACATGGTGCAGGTGCTCCAGGGAATCATCATCCTCACCATTGTTTCGGCCAAGATGGTTCTTTCCAATCCGTATATTCGGGAACGGGCCGAGCGCCGCTTCCTTAAAGAGGAGGCCGCGGCATGATTGATTTTCTGATGAGCATCCTGGTTCTGGGAATTCCCTTTTCCATCTCTCTGCTTCTGGCCGCTCTCGGTGAAATGTTCAACCAAAGAGCGGGAATCTTCAACCTCGGCTGTGAAGGCGTGATGTCGATGGGAGCCTTCGTCGGTTTTCTCATTCCCTACCTTTTCATCAAAGCCGGACTCAATCCCGTGATGGGAAACACCTTGGGCCTGGCCGCTTCGATAGCGGCAGGCGCTCTTCTGGGACTCTTTTTCGGATTGGTGGTGATTACGTTCAAAGCCACTCAGGGTATCGCCGGTATCGGACTGCAGATGTTCGGAGTCGGCGTGGCCGGAACGCTGTTTCGGCATTTCATCGGCGGCATCGCCGGCGTGCCCGGACTCTCTCCGCTGCCGATCCCCCTTCTTTCGAAAATCCCGATTCTCGGTAAAGTGCTCTTTAATCACAACATCGTTGTTTATTTGGCTCTGGTTTTGGTTCCCATAGCCCAGTTCGTCCTGAATAAATCTTCCTGGGGTTTGAAGGTTCGCGCTTCGGGCACGACGCCCCGGGCGGCCGATTCGGTGGGAATCAACGTTAACCGCATACGGTATCAATCTCTGGTTGTCGGGGGCGCCCTGGCCGGATTGGGAGGCGCCTATCTCTCCATCGGACAGGCGAAGATGTTCGCCGATACTCTTATCGCCGGCCGGGGATTCATCGCGGTGGCCCTTGTTTACTTCGGGAAGTGGAATCCCTTGGGAATACTGGGAGGTGCCCTACTTTTCAGTCTGACTCAAGTTCTGCAGCTGAAGATTCAAACCGCCGGGGTGAATATGCCGTATGAGTTCGCCGTCATGATGCCCTACGTTCTGGTTATCGTGGTTCTGGCTTTCGCCCGCAAGAATCAGCATCTGGGCCCGAAATCTTTAGGAATCGCTTTCGATAGGGAGAACAGGCTTTAATTTCAGCCCGGTTTATCCCCGCCCCCGATCGCTTTAACGCGAACGGAGGCATACTTCGGGCGAAAGCCGGCTGGAAAATTCGACCATCGCCGCGATGCGGCGGCGGAAAATCAATGTTTTCTCAGCACATCCAGCGGTTTTAATCGCGAAGCCCGGGAGGCCGGCAGTGCGGCCGCGAGCAGGGACAAAGCGAACGTGGATAACGCGATTACGGCCGTGGCACCCCATCTTATGGTTACCGGTATGGTTTGAAGGTAATACCCTTCATCCAGAAGTTTGGGCGCCGGCCCCGATGTAAAGAGTCCCAGAAGGAATTCCACCGCCGAAATGATTTCGTTGATGAAACGCGAAACCAGCAGTCCTCCCGCGGAACCGACAAGGGTTCCGGCGGCGGCGGCAAAAATCCCGGCCAAAAGAAAGGTTCTGGTAATATCCCGCGGAGAGGTTCCGGTACACTTGAGAATACCGATTTCCCTTCGCCTCTCCAGGGTAAGCATAATCAGCGATGTAAGAACGTTGACCACGGCCACGATAATGATGAGGGCCATGATAACCAGAAGAATACCTCGGGTTGTGTTGAGATTGCTCAAAAGATAACGATTCAGATCCGTCCAAACATACGCGGTCCATCCTTCTCCGAGTGTAACGGCCGCGGAATCGGCGAACGATCGTCCGATCTTTTGCGGATGGGGAACTTTGCAGCCGATGAACGTCACCGCACTCTCATCGGACAAAACGGACCATCCGGTCTGAAGAGGAATGAACGCCCAGGTTCTGTCCAAATCCTGATATCCGCTGGTGAACACACCCTTGACGACAAAGCGGGTTACCTTGGGAATATAGCGGCCGTTATCCAAACGCCTGGCCGTTAAAATCCTCAGTTCGCTGCCGGCTGCAGCCCCCAAACGGCGCGCGGCTTCCCGGCCCAGAAGAATGGAATCGGCCGATGAAAGATCCCATCCGCCCTCGTCAAATTCGATATACGTGGAAAATCCTTCATCGCGCATGTAGACATCCGGCGGCAGCGCTCTGAGCGTTAATCCTTCGCGGACGTTCGCGGCTCGGGCCAGTCCGAATCCCTGCCGTTCCACCCATGCGTCGGAAAATGCTTCTTCTTCGGCAAGCTTTTCGGCGGATTCCTCCCAGGTTTTTCTATCGGGAACTCCCCAGTTGTGAACCTGAACATGATAAGAAGAAGTCTCTCGGTAACGGGCGATGATTCCCTCAATCATGGCTGCGGCGATGTGATCCACCGTTACAAGAGGAATAAGCGACAGGGCAATGCCCGCCGCCGCGCCGATAAGAGGATGTCCTTTTGCCTGTTCCCGCCGCCGCTTGAAGAAAAGATGTCCGGCGACGAAGAGGGGTCCGCTCATGCGGCCACCAGCCTTCCTTCACTGAGGCTCAGGATTTTGCCAGCGCGGGATGCGAGATCGGCCGAATGAGTAACCAGAATAAGAGTTTTTCCGGCATCGGCGGTTAAGGAGAAAAGAAGATCGGCAACCATGGCTTTATGGTCTTCATCCAGGTTGCCCGTCGGCTCGTCGGCAAGAATAAGATCGGGGTTGTTCACCAAGGCCCTCGCCAAAGCGACTCTCTGGCGTTCTCCGCCCGAGAGCTGTGCCGGATAATGTCCCGCACGGTTTTCAACGCGAACTTTACTGAGAATCTCATCGGCAGCGCGGCGGGCCTCTTTCTTTCCAACACCCCTCATCAGCATGGGCAGCATGATGTTCTCTTCCGCCGTAAAATCCTTCAGAAGGTAGTGAAACTGAAAAACGAAACCCACTCCCGCGGAACGGTATTCGGTAAGACGGTTTTCACTCATTCGGCTTACCTCATATCCGCAGGCCCTGATAACCCCGGAATCGGCCCGATCCAAGCCGCCGATAAGATTCAGCAGAGTGCTTTTGCCGCAGCCGGAAGCTCCCACCACGGCAATGCTTTCACCCGCATATGCCGAGAAATCCACATCCCGAAGCACTCTCAGTTCATCGCTGCCGGAACGATACGTTTTACAGACGCCTTCCAAGACTAAAGTCGGTTCATTCACTTCGGAGCACCTCCGCGGGTTTCAATCGGGCGGCCAAAGACGCGGCTCGAATCGCGGCCGCCGATGAGAGCGCCACGGCCAGGGAGAAAATAATCAAAACATCTTTCGGCATGACTTCGGTGCTGCGCAGGAACGCCTCCACGGGAAGGGGATGAAAGGATGATAATCCCAAGAGACCGGCCAGCATATTCCACAGCTGATGAAATCCCCGGATAATCCCGTCCACATTGGCTCCGATCAAAACACCCGCCAGACTGCCGAAAAGCCCTCCGGCGCCGCCGATAACAAGACCATGCCTGAGAAAGAGAATGCGGATATCGCCGGGAGAGGCGCCATGAGATTTCAGAATGGCCAAGTCCTCGGTCCTTTCGGTAGCCATGCGCCGCAGAGAATGATCGATATTCACCGCCACCACAACGAAAATAAGCGCCAAAAGAAGAATCATCATGACTTTTTCCGTTCGAAGCGCTCCGAAGAAAGATCGATTGTTATCCCGCCAGGAGCTTAAGCTGCCGCCGATACCGGAAGCGTTAAAGGATTCGGAGAGTTCTTCGGCCGCCCGTCTGTCCCTATCCGCGTGAACAAGTTTAATTCCCACTTCGGCCGGTACGTTACCGTAGAGGGATCGGGCGGTATCCAAAGAGACAAAGGCCAAGGACATTTCATATTCGCGATACGAGCATCGGAAGATACCCGTTACCTCAAGTGCCGCCTGCGCGGGAGAAAAACCGGCGGAGCCCAGTTCAAGCGCCGTGATTTTATCCCCCACATCCGCTCCCAGAATCATGGACAAACCGCTGCCGAGAACGATTCCTCCGCCGGAAAGATCGAAAGAGCCTTCCTCCAATTCCAGATGTTTCGCCATTGTGCCGTCAATCTCATAAAGATTCTCCGGAACGCCTCTGACAAGAGCGCCCGCGGGCCTGGGGCGAACACCGTTCAGCATGGTCTGTCCCTCAATAAAAGGCAGCGCAACGGCGATGCGGGGATTCCCGGAAACGATATCGAGGACGGCTTCGGAATCATCTTGAGCCTTCGTGCCGTCGTCTTCCTCGAAATCGGGCGTCCATCGCAAATGATACGATCCGATTTCCAGGATACTTCGAATATATCCCTGCTGCAGACCGTTCATCACGGCGAGTATCGTGTTCAGCGTCGCCACGCCCGAACCGATCAGAATAACGGCAAAAAGAAAAATCAGGCGGCCGCGGCCGCCGCGGCGTCCGGTTAAAAAACGCCATGAGACCCAAGGAATCCATCCGGGTCTTCGAATCAATGGATATCCTCCCGGGTTCGGACAACTTCACCGTTTCTTAAAAACTCTTCCTTAACCCGATTCCCGTCGCGCCAATAAACACGAACCACCGCATCACCGTCGCGAAAGAGAGTTTCGATCCGTTCGTTTTCCGATGTCCACTCGGTTTGGCTCACGCGGATGCCGTCGACGGTTTTTACCTCGCCGACCATACGATCTCCGGACCAGGTGATGTCTCTGACGGATAAACGTCCTTCTCCGCGTTCCTCAACCCGTATCAGATCATCGCCCTTCCATTGATACGTTCTGGTAAAAACGATCATCCCGCCGCGGGTTGTATTTTCTTCTATCAGGCGGCCCTGATCGTCGAATTTGCTGCTGCGGGTTTCCTCTCCGCTCTGCTCAAGCTGTTCTTTCAGTTCCCCGTCTTCGTTCCGTTTCCAGGAAGTCCGTTCGGTCACGGTCGGCCCGGTAAGCGCAAGCCGTTCCAGAGGGCGGCCGGCCGCGTCCCGGTCAGTGATAAGCCATTGATCGCCCGAAGAGGACGCATGCCTCCAGACGATTCCATCGGCGCCGACTTTTCTATCGGTTTCGACTCGGTCCCGTTCATCCTCATTCGCCGCGATGTAAACGGCCCGGGGATTGCCTTCGGCGTCCCAGGCGTATTCCACTCTCGACAAAAGATGGCCTTCCGAATCCGATTCCTCCCGGGCCACAAGCCGGCCGGCCGAACGAACCAGCACGGTAACCGAATGCAGAACGCCGTCCCGGTAAAGGTTCCGGATTTCATTCTCATCGTCCCTTTCTATGGAAAGAGTCCAGCCTTTGGCCGAGGGAGCCGATCCGGAAAAAGGTTCTCCCGGGACGCCGCCGGGAGACGATCGGTACCATTCCTCGGCGAACAGGGCGGTAAAAGAAGAGAACATGAGAAGAAAAAGAAAAGAAAACTTATGCGTCGCCATGGGGTAAGAGCTCATCAAGGTAAGCTTCCGGTTCGAAAGGAATCAAGTCGTCCATGCCTTCTCCTCTGCCGAGAAAGGCGAACGGAAGGCCGAGTTTTCGGCCGATGGCCGCGACCAGACCGCCTTTGGCGGACGAATCGTACTTTGTCATGACGACGGCGTCCACGCCGACGGCTTCGTGAAAGGTTTCGGCCTGCCGCATACCGTTCTGACCCGTCGTAGCGTCGATAACCAGGATTTTCCGGTACACTCCGCCGCTCCCGAGTTTATCCGATACGATGCGGTCGATTTTTTCCAGTTCCTTCACCAGATTGGCCCTGTTGTGCATCCGTCCGGCGGTATCGGCGAGTACCAGGGAATCTCCGCGGCTTCGGGCCGAAACGATGGCGTCATAAATAACCGCCCCCGGATCGGTTCCGGAATCCTGCTTGACAATCCTCGCGCCGACGCGATCGGCGAGAATCGTCAGCTGATCAACCGCCGCGGCCCGAAAGGTATCTCCGGCGGCGAAGACGATTCCTTTCGTCCCCTCTTTTCCGAAACGATGGGCCATCTTGGCTATTGTGGTGGTTTTCCCGACTCCGTTCACTCCGAGAATCAAAAACAGCGTGAGTTTCCCCGGAACCGGCGCGAGATCCGCCGTTAATAAGGACGGCCGGATAATATCCTTAAGGGAATCGATCAGATTGTTTCCGTCGTCCCGATTTTCCCGGCGCACTTTACGCAATTCATCGACAACACCCACCGCGGCCGATGCCCCGAAATCGGCTTCGACCAATAAATCCTCAAGCCGATCATAAAAATCTTCATCATCTTCGCCGCTGCGGGAAAACAGATCCAGGATACGGCGTCCCAGACCTTTGCCCGGCGCCTTTAAGGCGGTTTGAGGGCCAAAGGCCCCCGTTATTTTCCGTCTACCGAACATATCGCCGGTATCCTATGGCAAGAATCGGGATTCGGGAACCCCCGGAGAGGGCGATGTTCCGGAGAATCGCACCTTCGGGCGCATCATAAACGGAGTTCTTCCGAGCCGATGAGGTGAGTAACGGCTTCCCCGAAAAGAATATCGGATCCGAGGCCGAAACCCGGAAAAAGGGAAACGAAAACCAAGAAAAGCACCCGGCGAAACGCGGCATAAGGCCTGATTTCGCCTCCCTCAGAGGCGGAATCAGAGACCTTACGTTCCCGATGCCCGCTCCAGATCGGGATTTTATTCTTTTCTCATCGCTTCGCTTGAAAATCAATCCGAAAGTCCTTCGGCCGCATCAAGATAGCGATGAAGTCTGACAAGCACATTGGCGAGCAAACCGAAATTCACGGCAACGCTCCCCCACATCATTCCGTAACTGATCATATAACCCCTGTATGAAGAATTCATGTCTTCATCATTGCTCGGAGATCCTTGAGCAACAACGTTCATATTCGCGTAATTTTGGGATATTCCGAGAAGTGCGATGGTGGGGGCCAAAGAGGCCGAAAACAGGGCGACGGCGTTATACAGTCTCTTCCGGGCCGTTGAAAACTCTTCCAGAGGATCGACAATCCGGCTTTCCAGCGGAACGGTCAGCGATTCCGTGTTCGGAGAAAAAGGAACGGTTCGCGATATGTAATCCTTCAGTTCCAAGGTTACGGGCATCACGCGGTCCGGACGCTCCACCGAAAGCGGTGTTCTGCCGAGCCAGAGAGTTCCGAGGCGCACATCGGCACCGGGCGGAATACTGCGTACCAGAACGGCATCCGAACCCGTCTTTTCAAGGGCTAAATCCAGCGTTTTTCTTTCAGATTCATCAACCCTTTCATTGATAAGAAGCGGTTCGAAACCATGGGCGGTTACTTCAAGAACATAATCTCCCGGCTTTAAAACCGAAGAAGACCAATACCCCACCCCAGCCGTCCGGCCGTTCACGGCGATCAGGGCCGTGGGAGGCTCGGTCTGCACCGTCAGAGAGCCCCAGGAACGGCCGAGTATAAGAGTCCGAAGCGCGGCGCCCGCTTCCCGGGAAACATCCTCAAGCTCGATATCCGACGCGGCGCCTTCCCATATCGATACCGAGCCTTCGGCGGTTAGGGCCGTAATGCCGATGCCGTAATAATCTCCCACCCGAAGCATTTTGCCGCAAACCAGAACATCAAGATCGTGATATTTCCGAAAAGACTCATGCGCCATCTTCCCGGTATCCCATATTCTTCCTCCGCCGACGGGATCCGGGTAAACGGCAAGAAGACTTAACGGTACGAAAACGGACTGCGGAGGAGCGTCTTTTAATCGCCGTGCTTTACGCGAAGCCTCTTCAATGTCGAGTTCAATATCTTTTAAATCGGCCGCCTGCGCGTTCGGATCAAAGAGGAACTCATCGCGCTTGGCATGCAAAGATGCGAGCTTCTTCCATGCTTTCGTCTCTTCATCCTCAATAACGGCGCGAGCCAGCGCGATTCGCTCTTCGGGCAAAAGAAGATGCTCATCCACTTCCTCCAATTCACCGCGGATCAGCCTGGAAACCAGAGAAGACGCGGAAACCAAAGCTCCGTCGGAGGCGTCATTTACGGTCAAAGCCGCAACACCGATCGACCATTCGGTCTTCGAAGCAGCAAGATTCTCATCATCCCCGCCGTCGGCGGCGTATGCGCCGGCGGAGAAGAAAAACAGGACGGCGGCCGAAACGGCCGGAGTCGAAGTGAAAAGAAACCTCTTATGCCTCTTCATGTTCTCCGGCCTTGCGTATCGCCGAAAGAAGACGCTCCTTTCTGAACGGCTTTACCACGAAATCCGCGGCGCCCCATCGAATGGCCTCAAGAATGCGCTCCTGATCTCCGAGTGAAGAACACATCACGACTCGCGCCGACGGATCTTCCTTTCGAATCCGCCTGAGGGCTTCGAGTCCGTCCATTCTCGGCATGGCGATATCCATAAGCGTTAAATCCGGCCTCCAGGCTCTCCGCAGAAGCATGGCCTGCCTGCCGTCGGCGGCTTCGGCCACAACCTCGTGCCCGCCCGTCTCAAGGATGTCCCGGATGAGATTCCTCATGAATTCGAGGTCGTCGACGACCAGAATTTTCATTTTTCCGATCCGTCCGCCCGCCAGCGTAAATAAGAATCGATAAAAGGATCCAAATCTCCGTCCATCACGTTCTGGATGTTCCCGGTTTCGTGCCGTGTTCTTAAGTCCTTAACCATTGTATAAGGATGAAAAACGTAGGAGCGAATCTGGCTGCCCCAGCCGATGTCTTTCTTTTCGGCCGCGGTCGACGCCCGTTCCTCTTCCTGCTTTTGGCGATAGTACTCGTACAGCCGCGACTTCAACACCTTCATGGCCGTCGCACGGTTCTTGATTTGACTCCGTTCGTTCTGACATTGAACGACGATGCCGGATTCCAAATGGGTCATCCGGACGGCGCTGGAGGTTTTGTTCACATGCTGACCTCCGGCACCGGAAGCCCGGTAGGTATCCACCCTGATATCCTCAGGTTTCACATCGACTTCAATATCGTCGTCGAAAACAGGCGAAACATAGACCGAAGCGAAAGAGGTATGGCGGCGGCCGGCCGAATCAAAGGGGCTGATCCGCACCAGCCGATGGATGCCGCCCTCGCCTTTAAGCAGACCATGGGCGTAATCTCCGTCGATTTGAAGGTCCACCGACTTGATGCCTCCCTCGGCTTCCTGCATGTCAAGAAGGGTCATTTTAAATCCCCGGCGTTCCACCCAGCGGCCGTACATCCGGTAGAGCATCGCCGCCCAATCACAGGACTCGGTGCCGCCGGCACCGGAATGAATGGTTAAAAAGGCGCAGGCCGCATCGGTTTCTTCGCCGAGCAGTTCCAGAATACGAAGCTTCCCGTAGGATTCCTTCAGCGATTCGGCGGCTTCCTCGATTTCCGCGAACATTCCTTCATCGCCGGCTTCCAGGGCCAAAGCGAAAAGCGTCTGGAGATCTTCCAATTCGGCCGCGAGTTCGTCCCAGGGCTCATACCTGGCCTTAATTCTTTTCAGTTCGGCCATGGCCTTCTCGGCCTTTTCCCGATCGTCCCAAAATCCGGGTTCACCGGAAGAGGCTTCGAGATTCCGCGCCTGTTCTTTCAGACCGGAGGAGTCAAAGACGCCTCCATGTGTCGAGAATATCCTTTTCGAGGGATTTCACCATGGGATTCAAATCGTTAAGCATTAGGTCCTCTCTTCCTGTTCGCGGATTGTAACACGGCGCCATCGTTTTTCGTTCAAAGACGTAATGGCCATCGTGTCTTCCACGGGATACTGATAAAAACGGATCGAATCGTAAAAATCTGTGGCCCGGTCCAGATCGACCTTAAGACGGCTGAGTCTCTTTTCATCCACAGATGTCGATTCAAACACGCCTTTCTGCACCTGCCGGAAGCCGTATCGGAACAACAATCCCGTCACCGCCTTAAGGCTGTCTTCATTTCCCAAATCCAGGACTACGGCGACGAACATTCCCCTACCCTATCGATGCATCGGGCTCATCGTCAAGGCTCGCGAATTCCCGTACGTTCGGAAGAGAAACGAAAGTTTCAAAGGCGCTTTCAACATCTTCCAGATACCGGAGGTAATCACCTGTCCGATCCTTTCCCGCCAGTTCCAGTTCCAGGGCCGCCAAATAGAGCCGCCTGGCGCCGCAGGCTCCGGCCGAACCCTTAATTTTATGCGCGATTTTCGAAATATCGGCATCATTTCCTTCGTCCACCGCTTGTTTAGCGAGTTCCATCATGGGCGGTAAATCTTCGAGGGTGAACCTGATAACCTGACCGAGGAGATTTCTGTCGCCGACGGTTCTCGTCAGGGCGTCCTCTTCATCGAAGTCCATCAATTGCTTCCCTTCTTCTTCTCGTATGCCGACCGAAATTCATTCCAGGCCTGCTCCTGCTGCCGCAGGGAATAGCGCGACTTGGCTTTTCCCGCCAGCTTGCGCCGGCGAACGGCATCATCCAGTATGCTCACGGAACCTATTTCCCGAGCCTGATAAGGCTTCGGCACCTCTTCATACGAAAGGGAGCCGGTCGAAGAATCCCGGTTCTTGTTCGGTGTTTTCTTTACGGCCTCTTCATCGGCAAGGCCAAGGGTTTGAACATAGCTCTCGAACCGGCCGAACATTTTCAGAATCATCCGCCTGAGCCAGGAAAGGCGGCGGAAAGCCTCGGCGAAAAGAACTCTCGGCGGCAGATTAAAAAGCTGATCGGGCTCCTTGAACCGAATCGAACCGCCGATGAAATACTTCTCAAGAACGGATTTCACCTTGGTCATGTCGGAAACCTTCATGACTTTCGTCGCGTAATGGATCATTCCTTCGGAAACAAGGCGCGGTTTGGAGAGAAGATCCGAAAGAACGGGGAATTCCTCACTCAGACGCATCCTGACATCCTCGCGAAACGCACCAAGTCCCGCAAAGGCGGTAATCCGATCCTTATTATTCGTCCTTAAAATCCGCTCGATCATATCCAAATAGAATCCGCGCAGTTCAACCGAAGCCTCCTTATGGCGTGCGATGAACAGCGGATACACATGGTCGCGGTAGAGATAATCCTCTCCGACGTTCACCACCGCCGGAAGACCGGTTCGGCCGGAATACCGCATATAATGCTCAATGAACAGTTCTTTCAGTTCCGGCCAAGCCGAATAAGGTTCGAATTGGGCGTCGAATTCCGCGGGGGTTGTTAAAAAATCGTTCTTCTTCGCCAATTGTCCCAGGATGGTTTGTATCGCCTCGCGCTTTTCGCTCTCCTGTTCTTTAAGCCGCTCGGCATCGTTCAGTTCGTTTCTCGTGTACGTTTTTAAAATCTTCGCGGAAATAATCAAATCCGGCGACAGGTTGGCCTTTTTCGCAAGAAGATCTTCCCTGTGAATCACGATGATATCCGAAAGACGGCTCCAAAATTCATTCTCGTTGCGGGAAAGCGACGTTTTCAGACTGGAAACAACCGTTCCGAGCATTTTGGCCAAAATGGGCTGCAGAGGGCTGTCGGAAAGAATATCCCTGATTTTCAGACGGGCGGCATCCATCATTACAGGAAGAGCGGCGGGAGTAACGATAAGACTTTTCCCGTCCAGATCCGGAAGAGCATACAAGGCGACCTTGTCCTCATTCTTCCTGATGAACTCTCCGTTGATTTCCGCCAAAGAAAGCGGCTGCAGGTTTTCGGAAGGGAAACCGGCGCGTTTTTTCATCATGGAGAAAGTGGGGAAAGGAGAACTGCCGGAGGCTCGGCAGGCATGCCACTTGTTCTCCACCAGCCAATACCAAAATCTGTAGGAGTCCCGGTCGGTCAGGATAATCCTGTCCTTCTCCAGTTCACTTCCCCGGCAAACTTCCGTGATAAGACCGCAGTTTCCCTTTTCCAGATGCGTCATGAGAGTATGAAGCGTCGCTTCGACGTTCAGATACTCATGTCCCGCTTTCGCGAGAAACTTAATATAGGGTATGTCCGGTTCCCAGATATCACAGAGCCGGCTGAACATCGTCCGGTGTTCTTCACCGAAATGCCCGAGCTGTGAAAGAAACTCATCCCGGCCGACTCTGTCCAGACGAAAATACGTCGGCATTTCCGGTTGATTTCTCGGCGGAACATTGTCCGACTGATCAAGGTTCATCACCACCCCTCACCGTATCTTTCCCGCGCTCCTTCTTCTTCCTGTACCGTTCGGAACGCCACTTCGGAATAATATTCAAAAGAGAACGGAGGATAAGCATGAGTCCGACGAAAAAAAGCAGGGATACCAATACTTTCTGCACGAAACCATGATAGCCCTACCGGCGCCTTCAAGACAATGAAATCTCCCAACAGCGATGCGCCTTTCCCCGTTTGGCAAAATCAGGATGCAGAGTTTCCCGCGTTATCTCACTAATTTTTAAGTCCTTCTTCAATATCGGATCGATGGTAAATCCCCGAAAATTTTCCGAAAAGTATATCGTTCCGCCCGGATTCAGCTTCTTCGCGGCAAAACGGATAAGCGGAGCGTGATGTTCCTGTACCGACCAATCCTTTCTTCCGGCGCCGTTCGAATACGTCGGAGGATCGATGAAAATCATATCGAAGGACTCCTTCGTATTTTTTAAATAGTCGAACGCATCGGATTTCACGAAGGAATGAGAACGCGAATCAAGCCGATTGAGTTTCATGTTCTCCCCGGCCCAATCCAGATACGTATTGGACACATCAACGCTGACCGTCCGCGAGGCGCCTCCCGCGGCGGCCATCACCGTTGAGGTTCCCGTATAAGCGAAAAGATTGAGGAAACGGCCCTTACCGATTTTCTCGCGAATCACGGCCCGAAGAGGCCGGTGATCCAAAAAAATCCCGGTATCCAGATAATCGGTGAAATTCACCAGAAACCGCGAACCGTTCTCCCTGATAATGAACTTCTCCCCTTTTGAGCCCATCTTCCCGTAGGGCCTGATTCCCTTCTGCCGCGTTTTCAGAAAAAGATTCTCCTCTTCGCATCCGGTTGTTTCCAACAAAACGGCGATGAGCGTGTTCAGACGTCTGCGGGCTTTCTCGCTCGGAACCTTCCCCGGAGCGGCGAATTCCTGAACATGGAGCCAGCGGTGCTCATACCAATCCACCGCCGCGTTGAACTCCGGCATGTCCGCGTCCCAGATACGAAAAGACGAAACATCGGTTTTTGCGGCCCACTTTTCCAGAGCGTCGAGATTCCGCAGAAGAGCCTTCTTCAATGAGGGCGCTTTGGGATCGGGAAGCAGAGACTTATCCGCATCCGGAGAATCATTCGTTGACGGATGACCCCCGAAGCCGCCGCGGGAATCCCTTCCCCGAAGCGCGCCTTGGGGCGCACGGCCGTCCGTACCGCGGGAAGCATTTTTCGCCGCGAAAGATTCGGCCGAACCGCGGCCCGCCCCTTCCGCCGGCCCGGAGAAGGCGCCCTCGGATAAGGCATCCGCCGATTTCCCGCTCGGAACAGCAAGCCTCCGATACACGGCCAGAGTTAAGTCCAGACCGCCGCTCACCGTTGAAAGATAAACATCGGCGCGCAGATGAGTCTCGGCGGCCGTCTTCCTGTCGGGTGCCAGAACGGACATAAGCCATCCGGCGGGCAGCTCCCGGAACAGATCGCCCAGGGCGTTATACACCGGTTCGGGCGCCTCAGCGGTCCGCACCCCGTAAGGCGGGTCCGCGCACACCAGGCCGCTCTCGGCCGTCGGCCACTTCTGCGGACGGCCCTTTCCGATATCATGAAGTTCCAGCCGAACAAGAGAGGAAAGACCGGCTCTGCGAAGATTCGCCTTGGCCGTCCGAAGGGCCGCCGGATTCGAATCAAAACCCACCATGGGCGGCAAATCCGTCAGCCCCTCTCCGTAGCGTACCGAAGCGTCCCGGGAAAGCTTCAGCCACAAATCCTTATCGTGACGGATTAAGGCGTCGAATCCCCATCGGGTCCGCCGGGCACCCGGAGGCAGACCCGCGGCCATAATCGCGGCCTCGGCAAGCAGTGTTCCGCTGCCGCAGACCGGATCCACAAAAGCTCCGCCGCCATCGGCGATTTCACGCCATCCTGATAATCCGAGAACGGCCGCGGCCGCCGTTTCCCTGAGCACGGCCTCCGTTCTCTCCAGCCGATAGCCCCGTTCATGAAGGGGAGGACCGGACCAATTGAGGAACACCGCGGCCTCTCTGCCGTCCCAGCGCGCCTCAATCCGTATATCGGGATTCCTGCGGTCCACCGGCGGCCGTTTGCCCAAAACCTTGTTGAACCGGTCGGCAACCGCATCCTTCAAACGCAGCACGGCGAACCGCGGATCTCTGTCGCGGGGAACACCGTTCACCCGGCAGGCAAAACTTGCCTCGGGTGGAAATTCTTTTTCCCAGGGATGAGAAAGGGCCAGCCGGTAGAGTTCATCCTCATCGGCGGCCGGACCCGAGGTGAGTTCCATCAAGAGCCGGGAGGCCGTCGCCGATTCCAGACAAACCTTATAAGCCGAAGCCAAATCTCCCTGAAAATGAGCCCCCCGGGAGCCGGCCTCTGCCGATGAGAGGCCGATTCGCCGGAGTTCTCCGGCGAGAAGCTCTTCGGCACCGGGAGGACAAGGTGCGAAAAAATTCAATTACTTCTCCAGATAGAATTCCACGCGGCGGTTTCTCCAGCGCTCATCAAGATCGCTGTGCGGAACGATGGGCCTCTCACCGCCGATTCCTTCGGCAGTCAGACGGTTGGCGCCGATGCCCCTGGCACGCAGTTCATTCACCACGGTCTGAGCCCTTGATTTCGAGAGCGGAATAAGGATGTCCTTCTGCTCACGCGCCGCGGCCGCGGGATCCGCCCAATTCAGACTGACCGCATGTCCTTCGACAACGATGCGGTAGCTGCCGTACTTCTTCATGATTTCCGCCAATCGGTCAAGGACTTTCTTATTCTTTTCTCCTTCCTCTCCGGTCAGCGTCAGTTCCGGAGATGAGGGCTGGAAGGTGATGTTGTTGATAAGAATCTTCAGCCGATCGCCTTCGCGCATCACCAGCACATCAACCGCGATTTCTCCTTCCTTCACGGAACTCTGTCCGAGCACATCGGTCACCGTCAGCACGTAGGGATAATCTTCGGCGGACTCCACCAATTCGCCCCGACCGCTTCGTCCGTCCCAAATAATCCTTTCGGACGGACGTCCGCGTCCCGAGAACGAGATGAATTCCTTCCCGCGCGGATCGGAAATCACCAGATTCCAATCCTGGATTCGAGAACGGTCTTCCACGGTCAGTCCGATGACGGCCTCATCATCCACATTATCGCCGTCCGGGCTGAAGGGCTGAGGAGTCACATTCACCGTTACCTCCGGCGGACTTCCGTCGGAAACGAAACTCCGCGACTCTGCCGTCGGCCGGGCGCCTTTATGATAGGCCACCTCGAGAACTCCTTTGAAAACTCCTTCGGAAGGAGAGCCGGAGACGTCGGTGCCGTTCCATGTAAATTTCTCCGGCACCGAAGAGGCGCCGCTGCGCGTTACGGCCGCCCTTCCCCTCTCGTCAACGATGGAGAAGGTCCAAGAATCAATGCCGTCCTTATTGGGCACCACCGCGGTGAAACTCTGGATTTTCTCCGGATCCGTTTCACCGGCCTTAATGTACCCTTGAGACGCCGTCAGATACACGGGAACCGGAGCGGTATCGATTCGAATTCCTCTGATACTTTTTTGTGTTTCATTTCCCGCCGAATCAACACCGGAAACCTCGTAGGAATAGTCTCCGTCGGATAAGGCGTTGCCCGAATCGTCGGTTCCGTCCCACGTGAAGGAATCAAGACGTTCGCTCCATACCCAGGTTCGGACGGTTTTTCCCGCCGAATCGACGACTTTCGCGGCGAAGGAAACCTCTTTGGAAGAAGACTGCGATATCGGCAGAAGATCCTTGCTTCCGTCACCGTCGGGACTGAACAGTTTGTCCGCTATCGAAAGCTCAATCGTCGGCGGCTGCGTATCCACCGTCACCGGACCCGCGGAGGCCTTGGCGATATCACCCTTCTCGTAGCGAACCGTCAGTTCCGCCGAATACGGCCCGTCCGGTACCGCGTTGCGATCGGCCGCCCGGCCGTTCCACACCACGCTGTCCGGAGGCAACCCCTTACCGTCCCAAGATCGGACTTCACTTCCGCCGGAGTTCTTCATTATCAGCTTCCAATCGCTGATGGGAGAATCACTGCGGGCCTCCATGAACAGAGTCAGTTCATCGTTGACTCTGTTGCCCGTCGGGCCGAAAACATCATGGGAAGCGGTCAGCGTCGCTTCTACGGCGCTGGTGTTCACCTCCACCATAACCGGTTTTGAGCGTCCGCTGTTTCCCGCTCTGTCGGTTGATTCAAGAACATACGAATAGACTCCGTCGGGAACAAGACGTCCCGCCGCATCCCGGCCGTCCCATCGCAAATCGCCCTCCACCGAGGCAATCCACGTCCATCTTTTGACTTCCTCGCCGGCGGCGTTCTTCAATATTCCGTTCCATTTGTCTTCGCGCGATGTACTCATGCTGAACGTCACGGCCGAACGGAGACTCTCACCCTGCGGTGAAAAGAGTGCGTAATCAACATTCACCGCTGCCGAGGGAGGAGTTACGTCCACGATAAAGGACGGAGAAATTACTTGAGGCTGATATCCGTTTCCATATTCCACATGGAAGCGTCCGGTGTATTCCCCCTCGGGAACAATACGGCCCGAATCATCACGTCCGTCGAACTCCACCTTCTCGGGAAGGGCCGGTCCCTGCCGCCTGGACCAGGAACGGACGGCCGAACCGGAGGAATTCAGAATATCGAGACGCCAATCGACGATGCCGTTCTTTACGGGAACCATGGCCGTCAGACCGACCGCCGATACGGGGCTGGCCGTCCCCGGTGAAAAAACCGCCTTATCGATGGAAAGTCCCACCTCGGGCTGACGCGTATCGATGATAATCCCGTCAATAGAAGCTTCGGACGAATTTCCGGCCAAGTCGGTGCAGGCCAGTTTGTAGCCGTACACACCGTCCATAACCATTTCACCGGAGCCGGCGGTACCGTCCCAATCGAAAGATTCGGGAGCGGATTCGTTCCAGGACCATTCCCGAACACTCACGCCGGAGGCGTCCGTGAAGGCCGCCGCCCAAAGATGCTCTTCGCTTCCGGATTGTTCGATACGGAAGGTATCCTTCAAACCGTCGGCGTCGGGGCTGAAAATCAAATCCAGTCCCTCCGGAGAATCCAAGGTAAGTTCCGGATCAACGGTATCCACAACAACGGGGAAAGGTCCCGCTTTGCCGACATTGTCGTTATCGTCCCGGAACGTCATATAAACCGAATAGTCGCCGTCGGGGGCCATGGAACCGGCATCGGTCACCCCGTCCCACCGAAGCGACTCGGGCAGAGCCGTTCCCGTCATCGGTGAAACCAAACGCGACCAAAGATTCTTAACCGTCTCGTTTTCCGGACGTTCATCTTTATTCACGTAGGTTCTCGCCACAGAGCCTTCGGAATCAACGATACGCCATTCGTATGATGTGACGAAACGCTCATCCTCCACGCCGTAGGGAATCAAGAGTTCATCCTGAATTCCGTCATAATTCGGTGAAATATATTGCGGCGGATCGTAATCAACTTCCACCGTCGGCGGATTTTCATCCCGAACGCCGAACGGCAGAGTTACGCCGCCCGAAAAAGCCCAAACACCGGCATACAGCGGCGCCGCGGCAAGCTGGATATCGATTTCAGTGGTTTGAATGCGGTCCTCGTCGTCGACATTCCCGCCTTTTGAGCCACCGAGAGGGAAATGGAGCCCAATCGCCGCCGAAGGAATAATGGTTTCCCAGGAACCGTCGAAAGCGTCCCTCAAATCAAGAGACGAGGAAACCGAGAGTCTTGCGATATCGCCGAAATACAAATCGCTGGCCACACCGGCCCACAAATCGGTAATCGACGGAGAGCGCACATCGCCCCGGAAGGTCCAGGTAAATTTCTTTGCGTCCGCGATATCGAAAGCAATCCCCAATGCGGGTGTGATGTTTCCCGGTATCGCATTAAAGTATCCTCGGCTGGAAGAACCGAACCGGTAGCCGAGTCCCGTAAGGCTCGCGCCCCATCGGAAGTTTTTCAGTCCGCCGAAGGTATCGGGGAAATGGAGGAATCCGATATTCAGCGCCCCGCCTCCCTGTAATTCTCCGTCGAGGTTTCCCAAATCACCGACTAATCCGGCGCCGAACCAGACATCCGAATAGATTTCCTTGGAAAAGGCGAACGTAACTCTTCCGGAAGTTCCCAAATCCATGGGCGTTCCCTCGTAAGCCGATGTGTCGAGGAAACCGAAACCCGTTGTTACGACTCCCACCTTCGTGGGAACGGCCAGTGCGAGATTTATCGCATGTCCCATTCCGTCGGCATCCGTGCCGAGAGCCTGGAGATTCGAATAATTCACATCGAGAATGATGCGCTGAAATCCGGCGGCCGAAGCCGGATTTAAATAGACTCCCTGGGGAGTGGATATCCTGGTAAGATGCGCGCCGCCGCCCAAATACTCAGGAGAAACGGTTCTATAAGCCAATTCTCCCGCCGATGGGGCAACCTGAGCGGCTGCGAACGCGGCAGCAAAGAGGACGAGGAGACAAACGAGGATATGACGTTTCATCTAAGAACCTCCGATTTTTCTAATTGTATATCATGAAAGCGGCGGAATCCCCAGAACAGGCATTTTTCGACAATCAAACTTGAACGACTGCTGTAGAGACCGATACTTTTCGGCCGATAAGTAAAGAATGAGAGAACGGAACAACGGAACGTCGGTCTCCTCATAATTACAGCCGGATACAATTATATGATAAATGCCGTGAGCGGAGCCAACCTATGAAAATCAATTTGAAACTCTTTTTAATTGAGATTTTCTTAAGCGTGATTTTTTTTCTCACCGTGCTTTTCTCCATCACCTCTTTCATGAAATACATCGCTGTTGAAAATCTGAGAATTAAAATCGCAACATTGGAGGACTCCGCGGCTCGGCTGCGGTTCTCCATTACCGAAATGACAACCACCGCACAGAGTTCCTCTTATCTCGTGCTGGAACACAACCTGTACATGACGGAGATGGCGAACAACATCGATCAAATCGAAGAAGATAAGATTTTCGCGAAACTTTCTCAAGCTACGAAAGATTCGATTTCCAACGTCCGTGATAATTTCGAAAAGCTCGGAACGTTTCTTCCCGAAAAGGAAATGACCTCCCTCCTTGAACTCCGGTCCGTTTCGCCTTATCCCGATGAGCTCTCCCTTTCCGCGTTAACCATACTTCTCAGGGAAACATCGGGGAGTAGCGAAGACTCCGTCACGGCATTGGAAGAGGCCATGCAAAGCTTCTGGAAATACAGTCAGAGATCCCAGTTCTTTGAAAAACTTCAAAGTCAGGCTTTGAGCATCATGCACGATGACATCGCGCATTACCAATCCAGTTTCTTTGCCCAGGCGATCATCATTCCGCTGATTATTCTGGGCGTATCTCTCGTCGGCATCATTTTATTCGGCAACTTCCTCAGCCGACGGCTGAAAATACTGGATACCGCGCTGATTGAGGTTGCCGGCGGCAACTTCGATATTCGCGTTGAAATGAACAGTAAAGATGAATTCAATTCCCTGGCGTCGAGCATCAATGCGTTCACGCGAACCCTGGGCGCCAAACTTGAATCTTTCCAGCTCATCATGCACGACATAGGTCAAACGCTGGAATCAAGCGTCGATTCCACCCAGGTGGAAGAAACCATCCTTAAACTGACGACTCGGGATTCCATCGCGGACGGCGCGGCGCTCTATAAAGTCGGCGGCGAATCGGGGGAACTCGTTCTCTCGATGATTCACGGATCATTCCGTCCTCCCTTTATCATCACGGACCTGCCCGAGTCTCCCGGCGAAGAAGACATCGAAGCCATCTTACGATCAAGAATTATCCAGCCGGGGGTAACGATTCTCGGCGAATCCGCCGTTAAAGGTCTGCCGATTCTCATCCGCGATGTTGAAAATGAACAAGAACTGGAATGGAAACGGCCTCTCGGAGACAGCCTCTATCTTTCATCCATTATCGTCGTGCCCCTCCAGGTCGGATCAACGGTTTCCGGAGTTCTCGCCATCACCTCCTCCAATCCGGAGCGGCATTTCAGCGACCTGGAATTCGCCAACATGCAGTCCTTCGCCGAACTTGCCGCCATTACAATGGACAACATCTATAAATACGCCGACCTCCTGGAGGCCACTCAGCTGAACAGAGAGCTGGGCATAGCCGAGGAAATCCAGCAGGATCTTCTGCCCAAGAGACTCCCCAGAATACAGGGAGGAAGCGCCGCGTATCTTTCAAGGAGCATTAAAGGACTCAACGGAGACTATTTCGACGTCTATCCCCTGGGCGGCGGGAAAACGATGATTACAATCTGCGAAGTGGCCGGACGCGGAGTTCCCGCCGGTCTGGTCATGGTTATGATTCGGACAATTCTCCGTCTTGTAACAACCTCCGACAAAGACGCGAAAACCATCATGACTCTTTTGAACCGGGATATGACCCGCCGTATCGCCATTGAGAATTACGCCAGCGTCGGAATCCTGATCATTGACTCGCAAGGCCGATTCACCTTCTCGTCGGCGGCCCACTACCCCCTGCAGATTCATCGAAACGCGACATCAACGTATGAAGCCGTTCAAACGGAGGGCATCCCGGTGGGCATCGATAAGGCCGCCGAATACCGGCAGGCCGAAGGCAGCCTTCATCCGAACGACATCGTTATCTTTCATACGGACGGGATTCCCGAATCCCGAAACAGAAACGGTACGGCTTTCGGAATTGACAGCCTGCTTGAAATCATAAGCACACAGTCTTCCAAGGAACCCGAAGACATCATCGAAACCTTAAGGGGCGAATTGGAGTTTTTCGAAAGGGGCACCGAGCAGAAAGACGATCAGACGGTCATTATTCTGAAATTCAAAGGGGAGAGCGCCGCATGAGAATCCGTACGAAATTCACCCTGCTTCAGCTCTTCATCGTCACGGGCTTTTTGGGCTCCATGGCATTCATATCGATCCGTTTCCCGCAAGCTTATCATTTAAAACAGCTGGAACTGCAGAGTGTTGAGCTGTCGACGGAGTTGACGGCTTTTGAAAAGAAAACATCTCTTTTCGCAGGCAGACCGATGACGCTCAGCCTTCTGTGGAGCGACTGGATGACGACTTACCAGCGCGTCGATCATTTATACATCCAGACGCTCAACAATCCGTACAACCGATTTCTGGGGAAAACGGCCGTAATGAGGGCGCAAGCCCGCCTGGAGGCCTGGGACACAATAAAAACATCGGAAATAAAGCCTCTGATAGAATCATTCGAATCCCTTCTCAAGGAAGAGGTCACCCTCTTCGCCGACGATATGGGAATCAAGACCTCCCGCAGGCTTATCGAAATCGCCGAAGGCGGTTCCACTGAGGATTCCGAGAAGCTTGCCGAATTGGAAAACCGATTTCGAAATCTTCGGGAATCTCTTGTTTCCAGTATCTTGATGCCGACCGAATCCTTCATTTCCGACCTTCAAGTTCGGGTGGCGCAAGTAACAGACCCTCTCGTTTTTACGGCTATTATCATCGCCGTCATCATCCAAACAGGCGGTGCGTTCTTCAGTCTCCGATTCTCAAAACGATTCAGCCGAAACATCATCTTAATGGAACGGAATCTCGCCCGGGTTGCACACGGCAATTTCGATGTGAACCTTGAAATCCAATCCGGAGATGAATTCGAACAAATTTCCCGGCACTTCAACCTCCTGGCGAACGATCTCTGGACGCGGCTCGATTCCATGAAGGATATGATGCGCGACATCGGAACGTCCGCCGGGGAAACCACGGACATGGATCAGCTCGAAGAATTCATGCTGGAGCTGGCCATCGACAATACCGGCGCCGATGCGGGAATGCTTATGGATGTCGTGGACGGCATGCTGGTTCCGAATAAGAGTCAAGGTTATTTCCCGCCGCCCATGTCGCTTCCGCCCATGGTTACCAGCAAACGGGAATATGTTACCGAGTGGTTCAAATCCCATAAAATCGCTCCGGGGGAAGGTCTCCTCGGACAAATCATGACATCCGGCGAATCAAAATTCATCAGAAGCAATACCGGAAAGGAACTTCCGGACAACGCGAATCCCGAATCGGATCTCTTTATCAACTCGGCCATTTTCATCCCCTTAAAAATCTCCGGTATTACCGGCGGCATTCTTGCCTTGGCGCTGATCGATAAGGAGGCCGTCTTCACCGATCT
Organism: Spirochaetia bacterium; assembly: GCA_963666985.2. Taxonomy (GTDB): domain Bacteria; phylum Spirochaetota; class Spirochaetia; order DSM-2461; family DSM-2461; genus UBA2779. The sequence goes on from CAXXIA010000002.1 coordinate 77,304, forward strand.
GGACTACTCCTACATGCGCTCGTACGGTGAGTTCATCTCGATGACAATGGACAACATGCAGAAATACTTCGAATTGATGCGAAGTCAGCAGATCAACAGAGAAATCGAAGTGGCCGCGGATATTCAAAAAACCCTTTTGCCTGAAAAGATGCCGATTATCGCCGGAGCCGAAGTTGCCGCGTTCAGCGATGCGGCCAAGGGAGTGAGCGGTGATTATTACGACGTATTCTCACTGGGAGACGGAAAAACGGCGCTGATTATCTGTGACGTGGCGGGTAAAGGAGTTCCCGCTTCTCTGCTGATGATTATGATCCGAACCATCATCCGCTCCATCAGCTCGCCTGAAAAACGATCGGATATAATCCTTTCCGAATTGAATCGGGCCATCTCCGGGCGCATGGGTTCCGACCGATTCGCCACAATATCGTTTGCCGTTTTCGATGCGAAAAAAGGCATCGTCTCCTACTCAAACGGCGCCCATCACCCGCTCTATATCCTCCGCGGGGATTCCGGCCGCTACAGAATGTTCGATACGGACGGATTGCCTCTGGGAATCGATATCAACGCATCGTTCGGTCATAAAATGATTCAGGTGAAAAAGAACGACTATCTGATTTTCTTCACTGACGGACTGCCCGAAGCGCGCAGTTCCGAAGGCGAAGAGCTTGGAACCGAACGGCTGCTTCGGTATATCGCCCGCTTCGCGGATCAGACGCCCCGTGAAATGGCCAGGCGGGTTCAGGATTTCATCGATGACTTTACCTCGGGAGTTCAGCACGACGATCAAACGTTTCTGGCGCTGAAGGTAAGCTGAAAGAACCGGTTCGGCGGCGGCGGTGAACAGCGAGCCCAAACAGCTGTTCGGCAACGGCGAATAGCGAGCCCAAAGGCCGAAGCCCACGGCCGTTCGGCATGCTTACGTGTTCAAAGTCCTCTCTTCCAATTCTGAAGTCTGCAAATCAAGCCATTGCAGCTCATTGGACGTAAGCCGGATTTGCAGGGCCGCGGCATTTTCTTCCAGCCGCGCCGATGTTCGGCAGCCGACAATAGGAAACGTGTTTACGTTCTGGTTGAGAAGCCAAGCCAAAGCGATTTGCGCGGTGCCGTATCCCTTTTTTCCCGCCAGATACTCGACTTTTTTCAGCCGTTCGAAATTTCGGGGATGGCAATAACCCAGTACCGCGGGCCGGTCGAAAAACCGTGAAGCCTCCGCCGATTCCGAACTCTTCATTTTCCCCGACAGCAACCCTCGGGCAAGACTCGAATAAGCAAAAACCGACATATTCCGTTCGGCATACCATTCCCTGACCTTTTCATTTTCCGCTCCCGAGATGGACAGACAGCCTCCTCCCCAAGGATCTTGAATCTGTTCCGCCATGCATTGGGATGGGCTCCTTTGGTAATAATCACGACCTTATGGCGTAAGTTTCTCTTTTGAACCCACACTCCGAGGTTTGCTTCCATCATGCCGTATTGAACGGCCGTATCGAATGTATTAACGCCTTTCTCAAAAATCTCATCCAGCAACTTCTCGGCCGTTTCCGGATTCTCCATTTCCGGAACCGCCGTCCCCATGATTAAACGCGATACGGGTTTTTCGACATAAGGGATACGGGAATACTCCATTGCTTTTAGAACCGCTGGCGTGAGGCGGCACCGCTGCGGCCCAAATCCTTGTGAATCTCTTCAAGCGACCGATAGAGACGTTCATAAATCTCATGTTTTTCTCTATAAACGGCATGCCGGGCCGCATTCGGTTCAAAACGACGATCCGGATGCACGAACAGATCGGCGGCTTCTTTCGCCGAGGAAAAAATCCCTGTGGCGATGCCGGCGAGCATGGCGGCGCCGAGAACGCCCGCTTCGGTGATTTGGGGCCGAATGATGGGAATCCCGAAAATATCGGCTCGAATCTGCAGTGCTGCATCCGATTTGGAACCGCCTCCCGACGCGATGAATTCGGCGGTGTCCATTCCCATGCCGCGAATATCATCCACGGCCCGTACGAAATAAAAGGCCGCGGATTCCTGAACGGCTTTCAAGATTTCACCTCGGGTTGTATCCGTTTTCAGACCGACAAGAGCACCCGCCGTACCGGGGATATGACGCGGCCATTGCGGAGGATCGAAAAGAGGAAGAGCCAAAAGCCGAGTCGGATTCTCCGGCATTTCCGCATCCAGTTCTTCATACGGCGTTTGGGGCGTCGCGAATGTATCGCGAACCACTTCACCAATAAACCGGCCTGGTTATAAAGAAAGGACACGTAAAGATCCGGAAGAACATGATGTTCGATATTCAAACCGTGAGAAAGCATCGGAGAAGAATCTTTCGGTTTGCGAAAAATCGGCGTAATGCAGTCATAAGAGCCCATTCCGTAAACGGCCCGATCCGCCGAAATACCGCCGCAGCCCAAAGCGTTGCAGCATTGATCATGACCGCCCGCCACGATTACGGCTCCGCGGGGAAGTCCGAGTTCCAAAGACGCTTCTTGAGAGACCGATCCGATAACGGTTCCTCCGGGCACGATCGGAGCAAGCTTTTCCCGGGGAATCCCGCTCCATGCCAAAAGCTCGTCCGACCAATCATTGGAATCAAGATTGAAGAGCAGGGTTCGATTGGCGTGAGAATTGTTTGTAACGGGTTCGCTTCCCAGCATAAAAGCGACGAAATCCGACCAAAGCAGAAAAAAATCGGCTTCCCGGTAAACATGAGATCGGTGTTCCTTCAGCCACAGAAGCTTCGGCAGAGAGAAATTCGGACCGGCCGGATTCGGGTTGATTCTAAACAGCTTCTCTTCACCGAAATCCTCCAGAAGGCGCCGAACATGTTCCCCGCCTCGGCCGTCGACGCAGAGAATACTGCTGTCCAGAATCCGCCTGCCGCGTGTAACGGGTACGAATGTTTCACCAAAAGAACTGACGCACAGCGCCGTTACCTTATCGCGTTCCGCATGCGAAACAGCCTCGGTGATAACGTCCTTGGTCTTCGACCAAACCGCCGAAGTATCGAGTTCGGACCACCCGGCTCTCGGATGGAACATGTTATATTCCCGGTACGATTGAGAAAGGCGGATTCCGTCCGATGAGAAAACCCCGGCTTTGCACCCCGTCGTGCCGATATCGATTCCCAGAAGACTCATAGAACCGTAAGCTCGTATCCCAAATAATTCACGAAGGCCTCTTGAACGGCAAACGCCACGTTTCCGGCCGTAACTCCGACATGGTGCCGATATCCGCTATGCCCGATGAATTCGAGAATATCCTGGAGCTTTTCGATCCGCGCAACGCCGGCGCATCCGAAAAAATCGTCCGGAATCGGATCCGGCGTGAATTCGCCTTCACCGAGATAACACTGCAATTTTCCGCCGGCGGTTTTAAAGCTGGAAAACGTCATGGGCGTCGGAGCGATGCGTCCCGTGTTGCAGCCCCAGCCGCACCCCGGTCCCAGCGACTTGGCGAACATGGGGTGGTCGATCACGTGTCCTTTAGCACTCATCAGCCCCTGAGGGACCGGTCCGCAGTGGAACAGGATGCACTTATCAGCCTCGTCTCCGTAGTTGTTGTTCCAATCAAGACAAGTCGCCGGACGCTGTGAGGCCAGATGCAGGGCGTACATCGAAACGGCGTTGCAGACATCCAGTTCGCAAGCCGCGACAATGCCCCTCTCATTCAGCTCACTCAGGATAACGCAGGGAGAAACGCCCAGTTCCTTCTCGATTTCAATCCAGCAGCGGAACGCCAGGCAGTCCAGACCGTATTCTTCGACAATATCGTCGATAACAACACCGAGCTTCGAGAGCATTTCGAATTTCCCGTCGGGAACACCGTCCCAATTCGTATATCCTTCCAGTTTCTCGGCTTTGGCTTTGTACTTCTCTCCGGCGCTTTTTACATCCCGGACACGCCGGAACACTTCGGAAAGATCGAGTGTTTCGGTGGTAATCCCGAAACTCTGAAGCGCCAATTCGTCGAATCGAACCGTTTTGAAGGCCGTCGTCCTCGCGCCGACGGCGCCCACGGTCATCCGTTTCATCCCGCCGGCGACACGGCAGACCGCCGCAAACCGGCGAATATGTTCCTCGAATAAGGCGTTTTTCGGCGATACGGTATGCGGCTGAAACGTGGTGAACGGCAGACCGTACTGGCAAAAAACATCCATAATGGAAAACTTTCCGCAAAACGCGTCCCGGCGGTCTTCGAATCCCATCTTCCCGTATTCATCGGGATAAGCCTGGATTAAAATCGGCACGCCGCAGTCCTTCAAAGCGGCGACGGCGCCGTTTTCATCGCCGAAATTCGGCAAACAGAGAATCACACCGTCGTAGAGTCCTTCATGTTCTTTGAGAAACCGCGCGTATTTCCGACCTTCCTCGGCCGTTTCAACGGCGCCGAATCGCGTCATCGACTCATCCGCCGCCAGAGAGCCATATCCGAGACGCTCCAAAACAGCGTGCATTTCAGCTCTTGCCTCGGCGATTAATTTCTCCGGAAAGAAACCGCGATTTCCGAAATAAAGCGCGAAAGTCAGACCTTTTTGATTCATCGAACCTCCTCCGGGCTTAACATAACCGCCGAGCCCTCAACCTCAAGATCGTTTTGTATTACCGAGAGCACCGCCTCATACACGGCTTCTTGAGCCGCACGGACACCGTGTTCCAGCGCTTGTTCATACGGCTGACGGATGGCCGTGGCCACGTTGATTTTGGCAATACCGTTTTTAACGGCGTCCATGACATATTTTTTATGAATACCGCTTCCGCCATGCAGCACCAAGGGAACCTCCGCGGCGTTTCGGATTCGCGCCAGATGTTCGATATTCAGCCGGGCGGAGATTTTATCCAGTCTCCTGGCGGAAGCGGAAATGGCGCCGTGAATATTCCCGATGGCCACCGAAAGCCAATCGGTTCCGGTCAGCTCCACGAATCGTTTCGCTTCAAGCGGATCGGTAAAACCCGCGCCCGTGGCGAAAAGTTCGTCATAGGGCGGCGGCGGGCCGCTTTCATGCCCCATTACGGCACCCAATTCCGCCTCCACAGGAACGTCGGCCGCATGGGCGGCTTTGACGACTTCCGCCGTACAGCGGATATTCTCTTCCAGGGGCAGACGCGAACCGTCGATCATCACCGACTCATACCCCAAGCCGAGGGCCCGTTCGATAATCTCCATATAATCCACTCTCAGACCGTCCTCATCCACAACGGGCACATGATCCAGGTGAAGCCGCGTGTAGCGAACATCCTTGTACTTTTCGTATTCTTCCCTGAGGGCTTTTGGACTTCCCGTTTCGAACTTCACCCATTCAAGACGGGCGGCCGTTATCAGGCCGAAACTGCCGGTGTTCTTCAGCGCTTCGACGACGGGCTTCATCATCGGGAGGTAGGGAATGTTGAAGGAAGGAACGGCGATTCCCGAAGAGAACGCCCGTTCGATTATTTGGCGTGTTGATGCATAAGACATGCATCACATAATGAGACACGCTTTGCGGTCCGGGAATGGACGAGAACGCTCATTCATGTAAAATACTGCACGTTAAGACACATGGAGACTTTTTATGGTCCGATATGCCCTCGCCGCACGGGAAATGAACGACGTCATGGCGCGTCTTCGAAGGCTCTTCGATATTCGAATCACTTTTTTCGACATGCAGGGAATCGAAGCGGTGGATTTTCCGATTAAGCCCATGTCTCGGTTTTGTTCGGTGTTCAGAAAAAATAAAAAGCATAACGCCTTATGCGCCGCGTGCGACAAACGCCACCTGGAAGAAGCGAAACGGTCACGGGAAATGCATTTCTACCACTGTCACATGGGTCTTATCGAAGGGATTGTGCCTCTTTACGATCGCCGGAACTTCTATTTGGGTGCCATAGCCTTCGGTCAGCTGAGAGATCCGAACCATACGCCTCCTCTGGAACTCCCGAACGGATTGAAGGCCTTATACAATCGCCTTCCGCCCTATTCCCGGGAAGAAGCCGAAGACATCGGATATGTTCTCAAATGCGTAAGCGAATCCATTATCGAGAAGGAACTGATTCGGGTACGGAACAAGCTCTGGGCGGAAAAACTGGAACGTTTTTGCGAAGAGCATCTTCATGAAAAGGTTACCGTCGCCCGTATGGCCCGGGCCGTCGGCCGCTCGGAATCGTTCGTGGCGCATCACTTTTTCGCCGAATTCGGAAAAACACCGCGGCAATATCTGCTGGCCCGGCGAATGGAAGAAGCGAAAATCATGCTGGGAAGCGGAATGACCGTTCAAGACGCGGCCGAACGCCTGGGTTTCTGCGACGCATTCCATTTCTCCCGAACGTTTAAGAGGTATTGGAAAACGACTCCGAGCGCCTGCCGTCAGGGCTGAAAAAAAGCTCGCGATTCGCGGATGCGGCGAAAGCCGCGGCGGCCGCTCTTAAGCGGTCTATTCGGTTAAATTCCGAACCGAATCGCGGATAAGAAAATTCGGCGCAAGGACCGTCGTCGTTCTGAACGAGGCGGCTTTATGGGCAATCCGATCGATAATAATCGAAGCCGCCATCTTCCCGATTTCCTCACCCGGATACTCGAAGGTCGTCAAAAACGGGGATTCCAAACCGTCGTTCCGCCAATTGTCATGCCCCACGACGGAAAAATCCCCGGGAACCGTCAAATCATAATTCTTGGCGGCGCGGATCAGTCCGACGGCCTCTTCGTCACTTGAGCAGAAAAAAGCCGTCGGGCGTTCCTCCTCTTCCGAAAAGAAATCCATCATGGCCTCATAAGCCTGCCGGAATCCTCCGTTCGGGAATGCTTTCATTCGGATTATCCGATTCTCGGGAACAGCCCTGCCCGCTTTCGCGAGAGCATCCAAAGCTCCTTCCATCCTCTTAATTTTCGGATAATAATCATCCGTATACAGAATACCGATATCCGTATGCCCGCAGTCAAGCAGATACCGGGCGGCCATTCCTCCGGCGCTCCTGTCGTCGAGAACGACGGCGCTGAAAGCATCTCCCGAATAAGCGTTATCCAGAAGAACCACGGGGATTCCTCTGACCTCACATTGTTCCAGAAGATCTCTGTTGTCGCGGCTTTCGGGAGAATACACCGGTTCGATAATCAGGCCGTCCACGCCTTTTGCAATGAAATTTTCGATCAGATTCCGCTCTTCTTCCAGCCGGTAATCGGAATGCCCCAGCAGGAGATGGTATCCGCGGCCGCTCAATTCCTGAGTGCTTCCTCTGATGATTTTCGGGAATATATATGAATCCACGTTATACATCACCAAACCGATATTCATAGACGAGTCGGCATGACGGTCCGCAGATTCCGCCCGAAACGACCCTACTTTATCGACGCTGGTGATAAAACCTCCGTTGCGAAGGTTCGATAAGGCCTGTCTGACGACATTGCGCGATACTTCAAATTGACTGCAAAGGGCGCTTTCGGAAGGGAGTTTTTCTCCCGGAAGAATGCGGTCTTCCTGGAATTCGTGAAGAATCCAAGCTTCGATTATTTGATATTTCTTTTCCATGGCTTCCTTACTTGTACCTACAAAATACAATACAAGAGTCATTCAATCAAGCAACAATAAACTTGACAGACGGAATAACCCATGATTCAATGGCTCATGTATCTACATATACCATTTCTTGTAGTTACAAAAGGAGGACTAAAGAATGAAACGGATGCTCCGATTGATCGTTTTGGCCGCTCTCTTCGCGTCGGCGGTGAACCCGGTATGGTCGGCCGGATCGGCGGAAGATGAAGGATTGGGTTCGCTGCAGGAACCCGCCGCACTCACGTTCTGGGGATGGCCTACGGCCGATGCCGCGGTCGCCGCGGTTATCGACGGCTTTAAGGCCCGTTATCCGAAAATCTCGGTCGATGTCGTCATGAAAACCGGAACCAATGAGCTTCGCGACGCCTTAACGACGGCCATGGCCGCGCATTCGGGTGTTCCCGACGTTACAATGATCGAAATCAAAGACATCGATAAATTCATGATTTACGGAGGACTTCAGGACATCGGCCGAAAACCCTTCAACGCCGGTCAATATGAAAAGGACTTCGTACCCTATAAATGGAAGCAGTGTACGACTTTGGACGGTGAGGGAATCCTCGCCTTTCCCTGGGACATCGGTCCCTCGTCGGTATTTTATCGGCGGGATCTGTTGGAAAAGGCCGGATATCCGTCCGATCCCGAATCGGTTGCCGAACTGCTCTCGACATGGGACGATTTCATTGAAGTGGGCAGAAAGGTCTGCGCGCTCGGCGATAAAATCTGGTGGACGGACAATGCCGCGCAAATACCCTATATCTACTATTCCCATAAAAACTTTTTCACGGAAGATCTGGAACTCAACATCGAAAATCCCAAAACTCGGCAGGTTCTTGAAGTCGCCGCGACATTGCGGCACGAAGGACTCGACGCTCAAATGGGACTGTGGACCGAAGAATGGTACCAAGGACTGGCCAACGGAAGCGTGGCCACGACAATCATGGGCTGCTGGTTCGGCGGATTCCTCAAAGGATGGATCGCGGCCGATTCCAAAGGGGAATGGGGTATTGTTCCCATCCCGGAAGATCCCCTCCAGAATTACGGAGGATCGTTCCTGGCCATTCCGCAGGAAAGTAAAAACAAGCTGGCGGCCTGGGCCTTTATTGAGTATATCTGCGCCGATGCCGACGCCCAGAACACAATTTTGAAGACCGTCGATTGGTTCCCGGCTTATATCCCGGCGTATAGCGATGCTCTCTACGATGAAGGCGATCCGTACTTCGGCGGTCAGAAAACCCGCCGAGTCTGGGCGGATATCGCCCAGTCCCAAGGCGCCTTCGTAACCACGGCTCTGGATGCCGGCGCCGAAGCCGCGTTCACGGCGGAGCTGGCGAAATTTCTCGACCAGGATCTGAGTATCGATAAAACCATATCCAATATGGAATCCGCTATTGAGAATCAGGTGGCCGAAGAGAAGGAACTTCTCCTGGAAATAATGAAATAAGCAAACCGCGCTTCACCCGGACCCGTACGGGTCCGGGATTTTAAAGACAAGGGGTTACCCGGCATGGCATCAATAACGAAACGGCGGGAATGTTCGATTGCCTACCTGTACATTCTGCCTTTCTTTCTGCTTTTCTTTATCTTCGGGGTATTCCCTATTTTCAATTCCCTGGGACTGTCGTTTACACGTCAGATTACCATCGGAACGACAAAATTCGTCGGTTTAAGAAATTACGCCCGTCTCTTCAGCGACGAGCTTTTCGTAAAGGCTCTGACCAATACTCTAATTATCTGGCTTACCGCCCATGCCGTCGTTATTCCCGGGTCATTTCTGCTCGCATTCGCGCTGCATCACATGATTGAAAAAGGAAGCGGCTTCTACCGAACCCTATTCTTCACCCCCGTGGTCACTTCATCGGTCGCCATTTCGCTGGTGTTCCTGACCATTTTCGGAAAGCAGTTCGGCATTCTCAACCAATTCCTCAACTCGCTGGGAATTCCCATCATCGATTGGTTCGGAGGAAGAGGACAGTACATCAAACCCATCATCGTCACCATCTTCGTCTGGAAATGGCTGGGGTACGATATGGTGATCTTCCTCGCGGGAATGCAGGGAATCGACCCTACCTACTATGAATGCGCCAGAGTCGAAGGAGCCGGCGTCGGAACGCTCCTGACCAAAATCACCATCCCGCTTCTGAAGCCCATTATCGTCTTCATCCTGATTATGTCTTTCATCGGAGGGCTCCAAATATTCGATGAGCCCTACATTCTCTTGTCCAAAACCGGTGAAATGGGAGCGGGCACGAACTACGCGGGACTCGTATTGTCCCGATACCTGTATTACTTGGCCTTTTCCCGCTGGAACTTCGGCTATGCGTCCTCCATAGCCTATTTCCTGGTGGCGTTCATCGTAGCCCTTTCGGCGCTTTCCAAACGCCTTATGAAAGAGGACAAATCGGCATGAGTACGACCATTGCAAGCGGTATCGGCAAACCGGGGCGAGCCGTTATCCATATACTTCTGGCGATTCTGGGGATTCTTTTTGTCTTTCCCTTCTATTGGATGTTTCTTCAATCGACGCATACATCCCTGGAGATTCTCAAAACGCCTCCGCCCCTGTTCTTCGGCCGTTCCCTCGTTGAGAACTACCTGGCCATGATGGATGTTATTCCGTTCTGGCGCAGTTTCTGCAATTCTCTGTTCGTTTCACTCACCACAACGGCGTTCAGTCTTCTTTTTTGTTCCATGGGAGGCTTTGCCTTCGCGATGTATTCCTTCCCCGGCAAAGAGATTCTGTTCAACATCCTTTTGTTGACCATGATGCTTCCCTGGATCGTAAGCCTGATTCCCTGGTTCATCATCATGTCCCGACTGGGGTGGATAGACAAACTCATCGCCCTTATAATTCCCGGCGCCGCCAATGCTTTCGGGATTTTCTGGATGCGCCAATACATCGGCGGGCATGTTCCGAAAGATCTTCTGTTTGCCGCCAGAATAGACGGCTGCCCGGAAGGTCTTATTTTCTTTCGCGTCTTTCTTCCTCTTCTGACTCCGGCCCTGGGAGCCTTGGGAATCCTGAACTTCCTGAACAGCTGGAATAATTTCTTTTTCCCTATGGTCGTCCTCCAGACCAAGGAGAAATTCACCATACCTCTGGCCCTCCGCTACCTAAACGCAGACCCGTATAAAGGCATGGACTTCGGAGTAACCATGCTGGGCGCTTCGATGGCCGTTATTCCCATTCTCATCGTGTTTTGGGCCGCCTCCCGCCAGTTTATCTCCGGACTCACAACCGGAGCGCTTAAGGAATAATTATGGACATCGGAGTAACTTACTACCCGGAACAATGGCCCGAAGAACGATGGGAAGCGGATGCGGACCTCATGGCGGAAGCCGGTATTTCTTTCGTCCGCATGGGAGAATTCGCCTGGCATCGAATAGAATCCGAAAAAGGGAAATATTCCTTTCGATGGCTTGAAGCGGCCATGGATATTTTCGGAGACAGAGGAATCAACACCATTCTTGGAACACCGACGGCCTGCTATCCGTCCTGGCTGCACGCGGAATATCCCGATATCCACCAAATCGACTTCGACGGAAGAATCAAGGAATTCGGACAAAGGCAGGACGCATGCCGAAATCATCCGGGATTTAAAAGGGCGGCTCTGAGAATAACCGACGCCATGACGGCGGCTCTGGGCTCTCATCCTCATCTTATCGCCTGGCAGACCGATAACGAGCTGGGGAATCATGGTTCGGTTTTCTGTACCTGTTCCCATTGTGAAGCCTCTTTTCGCGGATGGCTGAAAGACAAATACGCCGATATCGATGCACTCAATGAAGCCTGGGGAACGGCGGTTTGGAGTCAAACGTACAACGCCTTCGAAGAAGTGGACATTCCCAGGGATACGGCGGACAACCGCCGCATGAAAGGTCATAACCCCGGCCGTGTTCTGGACTATCGGCGTTTTGCCTCGGATTCCATCATCAATTATCACAAACAGCTGGCGGCAATCATCCGGAAAAACTCACCCGACAGAATCGTCACTCATAATTTCATGAACGGATTCACGGGCTTCGACGCGTTCTCCATGGCTTCCGATCTCGATGTTGTTTCCTGGGATAATTACCCCATCTATACGTTGGTCAACGGCGAAGGGATACCTCCGGCATCAAGTTTTCGCTTCATGCAGGGATTAAAAAAAGCGGATTACTGGGTTATGGAACAAATGACCGGACAGGGCGGCTGGGAAATAATGCTCCCCCGGCAGGCCCCCGGGACGATGAGGCTCTGGGCTTGGCAGACAGCCGCCATGGATTGTTCCGGAATATGCTTTTTCCGGTGGAGAAGCGCTCTTCGAGGCACCGAACAGTTCTGGCACGGCATTCTGCCCCATGACGGGAAACCGGGAAGACTTTATCAAGAATTAAAAAAGTTTATCGGAGAAGCGGACCGCATCACACCGGTTCTGGAGGGCTCTTCTCTGAAATCGAAAGCCGTCGTACTTTACGATTTCGACAGTATCTGGGCCCTGCAGCATCAGCCGCAGGCGGAATCGGATTTCTCTTACGAATCGCTCTCCGGGCGTATCGTCGAAGCGCTCCGCCTGGAAGGATTATCCGCGGACATCCGCGCTTACGGAGAGGATCTTTCGGATTACGAAATCGCGTTCCTTCCGTCTCTGTTCGTGGCCGATCGGGAGCCGCCCGAGGGAATCACCCGATTCGTTGAAGAAGGCGGCACTCTGGTTATCGGAGCGCGAAGCGGCGTTAAGGACCGGACCAATGCCGTAACGGAAAAGCCTCTTCCCGGAGTTTTCCGCGACCTCGCCGGCGTATCCGTTTCGGAATACGACAATATGGACGCCCGAGGAGCGGGAAGCGTCCGCGTAAGCGGAAGCGGATTATCGTCGGCTCCGGTTTTCGGAATGGGCGATATCCTAACCCCCGACGCGGAAAGCGACATTCTCCTGGAGTGGGAGGGCGCTTGGTATTCGGGCCGGCCCGCGGCGACTTCCGCGAGACGGGGCCGAGGACGATGCGTTTATCTCGGCGCCGTTCTGGATCCGGCCGACCTGGCGAGATTTCTCATCGGCGCCGGCATCATTGCCGAAGCTCCCTGGCATCCGCCGGAAGGAGTTGAGACGATTCTTCGAGTTGGAAAGGAGGCGCGTCATCGGCTCTATCTCAACCACAAGGGCGGCGAAATCCGTGTTAAAACGCCGTTTTCCGGTTATAACCTGATAAGCGAGGAGCCCGTGGAGAAAGAAATCGTTCTTGAAAGCTACGGAGTTGCGATTATACGGGAAGAATTTTAGCGAATTGTCGGAATATATTCGCTAATACCGATTTCTCAATCCCATAGCCAGCGGAGATACGGAACCGAGCACCAGCACGCAGCCCAGGATTCTTATAAAAAGCAGCCCCGAAAGAACCGGCATCAGGAGAAGAATCAGGCCGATAAGGAATGTACCGATTACGGACGCGGCGGCATAGGGGCTCTCCCGAAGACCCGGCTCCTTCCGGAACGAGAAGACCGATCCGGCAATCAGATTGATTCCCGCGAAGATGAAAATAACGGCAACTCCCGCCTTACCCGCTCCGATGGGATGAAAGATGATAAGAACGCCGAAAATGATTCGAAGCAGTGATCCGGCTATGGAGAAAAAGTCGGTACGGCCGTCGATACGCGGCAGACGAAGAACACCGATCAGCCGGCCCACCCCTTCGGCCGTTAAGAAGATTCCCAGAACCACGGAAGCGAACGCCAATCCGGCGGTAGGCCGAAACAGCAGGATGAGTCCGGCAAGAAGAGAGAGCACTCCCTGAATGATAAAAAGCGGTGAAAGACGCCGCATGTTTTTTTCGTTTTCGTCGATTTCTTCAATGGTTGCTTTGGGTTCGAATTCGTCGTTCAACATACGTCTCCTCAACCGCTTGCGCCGTAACGGCGCCGAAGCCGATTCTTCATCAAAACGGTCTTTCTATCCGCCGGGACGCGGCGAATCAATCTTTCCTCACCGCGATTATGCTTTCGGTGACTGTTTTTCCAGCTTCAGAACATGTTTCACGGTTTCCGGATTCAGCCGGAAAAAAGATCCGCGTCCCTCCAAAAATCCGTGCTTTTCCAAAAGATGAACGGAAAGATCGGTATAAAACAGTTTCTCTCCGGTATCTTTACGCTCGATTGTAACATTGATTTTTCGGCAGATACCGTCTTCCCAGGGACAGGCCAGATGACCTCTGGCTTCGTCGGTCTTCACCAGCCACTGTTCGTCAACCGTTACCGGCTCGCCCAGCCCCCGGCGTCCTTCTTCCATGAAATACCGCAGTCTTGCCGCCGCATCCGCCGGATCAAGTGACAAAAGACGAAGGATTTGAGCATCTTCATCCAGAATTGTCGAGAGATTCCGCGTATCCGATCCCAGGAAACCTTCGGCCGTGATTACTCCGGGCGCCATGTTTTCTTGCGCCGTTTTAAGTTCGGGAGTCATTTTCATCGCCGCGGTCCTCCTTGTGCTGACCGGCCGCGTTCTTTTTTACGCGAACTTATCATAATAAATATCCTCCGGACCGATGCCGTTGGCGTTCATGACCGTGTTGCAGGCGTTGATCATTCCGGGACTCCCGCAAAGATAGCCTTCCAATGTTCTCCCCCGGACCGCGATTTTCTCCTTTATATAGGAATCCAGCACATCGGTAATCATTCCCGTAGGTCCCTCCCATCCGTCGCCTTCCTGCGGTTCGGAAAGAGCGGGAACGAAATGGAAATTCGGCAGTTTCGTTTCCAAATCCTTCAGTTCCTCAAGGTAGAACATATCTTCGGTGCTGCGGGCTCCGAAGAAATACCAGACTTCGCGGCCGGTTTCCCCTTTATCGAGCATGTCGTAAAAAATGGATTTGAACGGCGCCATGCCCGAACCTCCGGCCACGCAGATCATGACCGAATCGTTCATCCGGCGCTTAAAGTCTCCAAAGGGTCCGATAAGATCGATCTTCTCTCCTTCCTTCAAATGCTGATGAACGTAGGTGGTCGCGATGCCTCCGGGAACCAGCCGAATCAAGAGCTCGATGTGATTTTTATCGGCCGGCTGGGACGACATGGAATAGGCTCTCTGGGTGGTTCCCTTGATTTTATCGTAGGGCGGAACGACCAGCTGAACATACTTTCCGGCCTCGAATTCGACGGTTTCCTCACCCAAATCAAAGAGCACTTCCTTAATATCGTGGGTAACATCCCGGATGGACGTTACGGTCGCCCGGAACTGCTTGATATTGAAAAGTTCTTCGGGGATTTCAATGCCGATGTCGGCCTTCACTTTTATCTGACAGCCCAATCGAATGTTGTCCTTCATCTCCTGCGGCGATAAATAAGGCGTTTCGGTCGGCAGATGAGGGCCCACGTCTGTAGTGACCTTGCACTTACAGGCGCCGCAGCTTCCCCGTCCGCCGCAGGCCGACGGCAGATAAAGACCTTCGGAGGAGAGCGTTAGCAGGAGGGAGGAGCCGCCCTTAACGGTCATCTCCTTCTTTCCTCCGTTGATGGAGATGTTCACTTCGCCGTAGTTGTTGGCCAGTTTGTCCACCACGGCGATAAGGGCGGCCATAATTCCGGCGAGGCCGGCCACGGTTAACGGTGCAATCAGATAACTCATGTCCGCCCCCTATTGAACGTTCAGCATGCCGCTGAATCCAACAAAACCCAGCGCCATGAAGCCTATGGTAATCAGCGTAATGCCCGGACCTTTCAGTCCCGCGGGCACCGGTGCCTTGGAAACCTTTTTCTGAATGGCCGCCAGCGCCATGATGGCCAGCCACCAGCCGAGCCCCGATCCCAGACCGAACATCACGGTTTGAAGAAAATCGTAATTGCGAATCTGCATGAACAGTGCCACGCCGAGAATGGCGCAGTTGACGGTAATCAGCGGAAGGAAAATCCCCAAAGCCATGTACAGAGCGGGACTCACCCGGTCGATAATCATTTCCAGCATCTGCACCGTCGCGGCGATAACCACGATGAATACGATGTAGCGGTACACCATCAAATCAAGCGGAATCAGGATGTAACGCATCACCGCCCAGTTGATGGCCGAAGTGATGGTGAGCACCACGGTGACCGCCAGCCCAAGTCCGCCTGCCGACTTCATGTCCTTGCTGATGGAAATGAAGGAGCACATGCCCAGGAAGTTGGTCAGCAGAATGTTCCCGGTGAAAATCGAGGCGAAAAGAAGAACGAACGGATTAATCTGCGGCGCCAGTGAAGTCATCGGCGGGCCTCCTTCTTCATCATGATCGTTTTAGCCGCCCAGATAAGGCACCCAAGAAGGAAAAACGCGCTGGGCGGCATCACCATGATGGTCCATTTGGTGAATCCCGAAGGAAGAACGGAATACCCCATCAGAGAACCGGCTCCCAGCATTTCCCGAACCGCAGCGATAATCACCAAAACCACCATGTAGCCGATGCCGCTGGTCAGGCCGTCCCAGAGCGCCGCGACAGGCGGATTGGACTGGGCGAAGGCTTCGGCCCGGCCCATGATGATGCAGTTGGTGATAATCAGGCCCACATAGGGTCCGAGGGACCGGGAGATGTCCGGCAAAAACGCCCGGAGAACAATGTCCACGATAATCACGTAAAACGCGATAATCAGGGTTTGAACGATCATTCGAACCTTGCGCGGAATAAGTCCCTTCAAAAGAGAAACCGTCGTACTCGAAAGCGCGGTAACGAAGGTCACCGCCGCGGTCATGATCAGCGTGTTGCTCAAGGCGCTGGTAACCGCCAGTGTGGAGCAGATTCCGAGGATCTGCACGAAGATGGGATTATCGCTCCAGAGGTTCTTTTTCAGGATGGCGGAGGCGTCACTCATTTTCCGGCCCCCTCTTTATTCCGCCGCTCCCGCAGGGCGTTTATTTCCTTATTCACAATCTTCTCCATGGCGGCGCTTGTAAGCGAAGCTCCGGTAATGCCGTCCACCGCCGCGTTTTCGCTGTCCGAGTCGGCCCCGCCCTCGCCTTTGCGGACACTGATGCCCTTTTCGGCGATCTTCTCACCCCGGAACTGATTCTTAAACCAGTCCTCTTCGATGCGGCCGCCCAGTCCCGGCGTTTCGGAATGACTGATGATGTCCAATCCGATGATGCGCGTCACATCGGCGTTCACCGCGAGAACTCCGGTAATGGTGCCCCAAAGGCCCTGGCCGCCGAATTGCTTTACCAGAACCTTTTCACCATCAATTTCGGCCTCGACAATCTCGCCGGCGGCCGATTGTCCGCCGAATACGGTTCCGGCCGTTTTGGTCTCGGCGGCCGTTTCCGCGGGAGCTTTTTTCCCGGCGCCGCCGAAGAGTGCCGAAAAGGCTTCCAGGTCGGCATCGGCGCCCCGAAGCGGCCGGCCGACGGCGTTCAGGAAGGCCTGCGCGGTTACCAGTTCCTGATTCCGCGCCACCCGCTCCGCGGTGGCGCCGTCGGCCAGGGAGATGACGAATACGAACACGAAGGCCGCGAGGAAGGTAAAAATCACCACGTAAAGAAAGGAGTCTTTATTCATAAAGCGCCTCCCTGAGAGGTGGCCGCGGACGGCGCATCCGGTTTCTCCGAAGAATCCGGCTTCTCCGGGAGTGCCGGATCGTTCTTCGCGCCCGCCGGTGCCTGCGCGCCTCCGCCGTTTTCAGCGGTACTCCGAGACGTCTCTTCGGCCGACGCTGCCGGATTCGCTTTCGCGGCCGCATTCCCCGCGGCCTTCTTCGCCTGTTTTTTCTTGGCGGCCGGAAACCATTCGTCCAAGAGACCGGCAAAGGTGTTGCCGATTAAAACGCCGAAACTGACGCCCTCCGGGAACAGGGAAAAAATCCGGATGGCCGCCGATACGCCGCCGATGAGAATCCCGTAGGCCCATTGCGATCCGGGTTTCTTCGGCGCGGAAACAGGATCGGTTACCATGAAAACCGCAATAAAGAGCAGACTTCCCGATAGAAGCGATTCGATCGGCGGAAAAGGCGCGCCGCCGCCCGAGGGCGAGACGTTCGCGGCCCAGAGAGCCGCGGTTACGGCGGCGAAACTCAGCAGAGTCGAAAGCATGAGCTTCCAATTCGCCGTCTTGGTCCAAATCAGGAAAATACCCGCCAGAAGGATAAGAACGACGGCGCTTTCCCCCAACGCTCCCATGCGAAATCCGGTAATAAGGTCGATCAAATCAGGATTAACGCCTTCCTTCATCTCCATCAGCGGGGTTGCCGCGGTAGCGGCATCGACAGAAGTCTCGAAACCGAACCGCCAGGGGATGCCGGGATGCCAAGGAGGCAGGAAACTTCTCTGCATGCCGTCGGGAAAGGCCACATACACGAAGATACGGCCCGCGATGGCCGGATTGAAAACGTTCCGGCCGAAACCGCCGAAGACGTTCTTGGCAAAGATCACACCGAAGACAATACCGATCGCCGCGATCCACAGCGGCACCGCCGGAGGCATGGACAAAGCGAAAAGAGCGCAGGATACCAGGACCGCTTCGCTCACTTTGCCGCCCTTCGGTTTTGTAAAAACGTACTCCGCGAAAAAACCGAACACGAATACCGTAACGATTATCGCGAGGCTTCTCCAACCGTAAAGCAGAACGGAAAAGATAAAAATCGGAATAAGGGAGTAGAGAACCTTCCTCATCATCGGCTGTTTCTGAAACACTTCAACACACCTCTTTCGGCCGCCGGTACCGACCGATTCGCCCGAATCAGGCCTTAGGCCGTCGATGTTCGATTCTCCGGCTTCAGGCGTCACCGTTTCAGTTCGGTCCCGTACCGTGGATGAACGGGCCGGTCTCATATCTCGGGGATTTCAGGGTTGCCATTGATAAAACGCAATCGGTTAATCCCGGATACTTCTTACTCTCAGTATCCCCTATAATGATCGGCGAATCCAGGCTATTGTCGTTTATCCAATATATTATATATTAAATCATATTAATCAAGTTTCCGGCGCTGAATAACGTTATAATATCTTCGAATGGAGTAAACATGGTTCGAAAAGCGATAGTCGCCGAATTCGGTGAATCCTGGATCGAGCTTCTGAGCCTTGAAGAAGCGACTGAAAAAAACGGCGGCGGGTGCTGCGGATCTTCGAACGGAGAATCTTCGGGCTGCGGTTCCGCAGGCTGCGGATGCCGCCTCGGCGGCCGTCCCTTCCGCGCCGCCCTTCCGGAAAACCTCGATGTCAAGAAGGGTGATACGGTGGAAGTATCGGTTTCGGGAAGCAGGGCCGCCGCGGCCTTCCTGTTCATTCTGGGATTGCCGCTGGTATCGGCCGCCGCCGGATGGCATGCGGTAAGGGTGATTGTTCAAATCATGACCGAGAGGGCCGATGCCGCCGAAGCCGCGGGCGTTCTCGGCGCGGCGGCCGGACTCCTGTTGGGAATAGGAATCCTCCTGGCCGCCGGAAGCCGTAATAAAAGAAAGCGTCTTCCCGTAATCACCGCGGTGGTGAAGCCATGAATACGGCCGCGTCCACTTCCGGAGCAAAAGAAATCTTTCCTTTCGGCCGTCATCATTCGGCCGGACTCATCCGATGCGGCTTTCCAAAATCTCTTTTTTTCACGGTGATTGCCGCGGCGGCAATCACGGTTCTCTTACCTGCATCGCTTAAGGCCGAATCACCGGCCGCTATTTTGGAGAAAGCGGCCGACCAGCTCGGTACGCCTTACCGATACGGCGGAAAATCTCCCGAAGGATTCGACTGTTCCGGCTTTGTTTTCTATCTGTACAATCCCACCCTGCCCTCGATTCCGCGAATGTCGCGCGATATGGCCCGCACGGGTTCTCCCGTATCTTCGGGGAGCTGGAATCCGGGCGATCTGCTTTTCTACGCCACCGGTTCCGATCCCGAACGCATCAACCATGTGGCGATCTGGTACGGCGAAGGATACATTATCCACAGCATTTCCAACGGTCCGGAAACCGGAGTCGTCATGACTCCCGCGAACTCCCGTTACTGGAAAAATCATTACATAGGCTCACGCCGAGTTCTGCCGTTCACGGAGGAACGAACCGCACCGGAGGAAGAAGGCGAAATCGGCAATGCGAATAATGAAACCGGCTCCGGTTCGGTCTTTTCGGGACAAACCCAAGCCGACGAACAAAACGCGAACGATACCGGTAAAGGTTCGGGCGCATCGGAACCGCTCCCCTCTCCGCCGCCGGTAAAAGAAATCATCGGCGATAAAAAACCGGAGGACTCGCCCTGGAACGACTTCAACGGATTTCTGCGCGGGGACTGGGAAGAATGGAAACAATCCGACCGGGAGGCCTTCGAGGAATTTCTTCGCCGCGACGCCGCCGGGATCTGATCTCCGACTTATAACGGAACCGATAAAAGAGATCCGATTTTCAGCGGCGAACTCGAAAGGAAACCGGCAAAATCGATTGTCGGGCGCCGAAACTTCCGCCCGGTGCCGAAAAGCACTCGGGGCGGGAGAATCCGTTCTCAGTCAACACGGCGGAACGGCGAAGTCTCCGCCCGATAAGCGCGCTGGCGTCGGATTCCGTTCTCAAAACCATATCGGCGGGGCGCCGAAACTTCCGCCCGGTGCCGAAAAGCACTCG
This sequence comes from Spirochaetia bacterium, assembly GCA_963666985.2. Lineage (GTDB taxonomy): Bacteria > Spirochaetota > Spirochaetia > DSM-2461 > DSM-2461 > UBA2779. The sequence goes on from CAXXIA010000002.1 coordinate 97,366, forward strand.
GGGCGGGAGAATCCGTTCTCAGTCAACACGGCGGAACGGTGAAGTCTCCGCCCGATAAGCGCGCTTGGCGTCGGATTCCGTTCTTAAAACCATATCGGCGGGACGCCGAAGCGCCCGTATAATCCCGTGTCAGACCTTCTTCAGATACTTTCGTGCATCCAGCGATACTGCTGCAATGATAATCACACCCTTAATGATGTATTGGTAATACTGATCCAGTCCGACGAACGTCATGCCGTACGAAATGATGGTGAACATCAGCACTCCGGCGATGGCCCCGGAGACCTTCCCGATACCGCCGCTGAAGGAAATCCCGCCCACCACACAGGCCGCGATGGCGTCCAGCTCGTATCCGAATCCCGTGCTGGGGTTGGCCGAACCGATACGCGCGGCCTCAAGATAGCCGCCGATTCCGTAAAGCACGCCGGCCATCACGTAAACCAGAATGGTGGTGCTCATAACGTTCACGCCGGAAACTTTGGCCGCCTCGGGGTTTCCGCCCACGGCATACATGTTCTTCCCGAAAGTTGTTTTATTCCAAATGAACCAGATAATAATCGAAACGGCGGCGGCTATAAGAACCAAATAGGGCAATCCCACGCGGGTACCGCCTACGGAGAACTCGATAAGACGCCCCGTGGCAATCTTCGTATAGGAGCGAAGATGGCCGCCTATGGGCTGCGCGCCGCCTTCCCCGAAGTCGAAATAAATCTGAATAACGCCGTAAAGAATGGTCATCATGCCCATGGTCGACAAAAAAGGATGGATCTGGAACTGAGCCGTTACCCAGCCGCTGATGGCGCTGAAGAGCACGCATGCGGCCATGGCGGCGAGCATGGGTACCAGCAAGGGCATGTTCTCAATCCCCGGATAGAATCGGCCGGCATAATCGGCCCTCTGAAGCATGGAAGCCGAAACCACCGCGGCCAGTCCCACCATGCGTCCCAGAGAGAGATCGGTTCCCTGTAAAATAATGATGCCCGCCACTCCCAAGGCCAGAATAAGCCTTACAGAGGATTGGGTAAGGACATTCTCAAGGACCCGCAAAGAAAGAAAGCGCGGATCAACGATAATAATGGCCGCGATCAGCACCAGGATAACCAGATAGATGGCGTTCCTAATAAGGAAGTCCGCCCAATCCTGCCGAGTCATCGTTTTCATGTTTTTAATGGAGTATTTCATTAGACTTCCGCCTCTTTCGTATTGCTTAAGTACTTCATTGCGAGAGTAAAAATCTCGGTCTGATCCGTTTTGTCCGTATCCACGATACCGGCCATGCGGCCGTTGGACATCACCATGATTCGATTGGTAACACCGATAAGCTCCGGCATTTCAGAAGACACCATTACGACTGATTTACCTGCCTCGGCCAACTTGATAATGAGCTGATAGATTTCATATTTCGCCCCCACGTCGATCCCGCGCGTGGGTTCGTCCAGAAGCAGAATGTCCGGATTGGTAATCAGCCAGCGTCCGATGATGACTTTCTGCTGATTGCCGCCGCTTAAGTTTCGAATCTGCTCCCGGCGGTTCGGCGTTTTAATACGCATGTTCCCAATCTGCTCATCGGTATCTGTTATCATCGCTTTGTCGTTCAGATATCCCAAGCGCGTTCTGTAAGCTTTAATGTTGGCGATAGTGCTGTTGAAGGTGATGTCGCCCACCGGATAGATGCCGGTGCTTCGGCGTTCCTCGGTCAGAAGCGCGAAATGGTTGTTGATTGATTTCCGCGTTCGGCTGTTGTCGATTTTTTTACCGTCGACAAAAATTTCACCGCTCTCCAGAGTCCGGGCTCCGAATAGCGATTCAACCAATTCGGTTCGTCCGGCGCCCACCAATCCCGCGATACCGAGAATCTCACCCCGCCTGATATCGAAATTCACGTTCGATACAATGGGCGGATATTTCGTGGTAACGTTCCGTACTTCCATGTGAACTTTGCCGGGGAGGTTCGTCTTGGGCGGAAAACGATGATCCAAATCCCTGCCCACCATCATATTCACGATTTTGTCCATCGTGACATCCGCGATGGACTCGGTACCGATATACCTCCCGTCACGAAGCACGGTTACCTCATCGGCGATTTCAAAAATCTCGTCCATCTTGTGGGAGATATAGATAACACCGACACCCTGATTTCGAAGAACGCGGATAATATCGAAAAGCATGTTCACTTCGTTCTCGGTCAGCGAAGAAGTGGGTTCATCGAGAACAATGATTTTTGCATCGTAAGAAACGGCCTTGGCGATTTCAACCATTTGCCGCTGAGATACCGAGAGGCTTTCCAGAATAAAATCGGGATCCAAATGGATACCGAGTTTATCGAAAAGCGATTGGGAATCCCGATGCATCTTTTTCTCATCGATGAAGAGACCTTTTTTCGGGTATCTGCCGAGCCAGATATTATCGGAGATGCTCCGCTGGGTTACCTGGTTCAGCTCCTGGTGAACCATGGACACCCCGTTTTCCAGTGCATGCTTGGGATCGGTGAAGTTGAATTCCTTACCGTCCAGAAAGAACCTTCCCGTATCCTGGAAATAAATTCCAAACAGACATTTCATCAGTGTCGATTTGCCGGCGCCGTTTTCTCCCATCAGGGCGTGGACGGATCCCTGACGGACGTTCAGCCGTACGTTATCCAGCACTTTATTACCGGAAAACGACTTGCTGAGGTTTTCAATACTTAGCAGGTATTCCGCCAATTCTGAAGCCTCCGTTCATTAAGATGATGGCATCAATTCTAAAAGCGCTCGGCCGAGTATGCCACATAAAGAATCGCGGGAAGAATCCGAGCGAATTCCCCCCGCGACGATCAATTACTGTTCAAAAACGGATAAATCAGCGGAAGTCCTGATAATTTTCGGGAGTTACGGCCACATAAGCAACCCGAACGGCCTTGGTTTTCGGTCCGTCCAGCTTCCAGCTTGTTCCGGCCGTTACATCCTTGCCTTGGGCGGCGTTCACGGCCAAATCGATGGTGGCGCGCGCCTGATTGACGCCGTCGTTCAGAACGGTACCGTTCATCTCGCCGTCGGCGATATGAGTCAGAGCCTGATCCAAAGCATCAACACCATAAAGAGGAAGTTCCACTCCCGCGGCCTTAAGAGCATTGATGGCGCCGAAAGCCATGCCGTCGTTGTTGCAGATAACAAGTTCGATATCCTTTCCGAAGGACGAAGTGAGCCATGCCTGCATCTTGTCGTTGCCGTGCTGGGTGGACCAGTTGGGATCGGCTTCCAGGGCCAGCTGCTTTACCTTGATTCCGGCATCCACGAAGGACTGCACGGAGTACTTGGTTCGCGCTTCGGCATCGGGGTGTCCGGGCTCGCCCTTGAGCATAACGTATTGAACAACACCGTCGCCGTTCTTGTCCCATTCCGGATGAGCTTTCCAGTCGGCGACCATCATTTCACCTTGAATGATTCCTGATTCGGCGGAGTTGGTACCCACGTACCAAACCTTGTCGTAGCTGGTCATGGCGCCCGCTTCGGTGGCTTCCTTATTAAAAAGAATTAACGGGATGCCCGCCGCCGCCGCCTTGTCGATAATCGTGCCTGCCGAGGCCGGATCAACAAGATTGATGGCCAGAACATCGACGCCTTTGGTAATGAATACGTCGACCTGGTCGTTCAGTTTGGCCTGCTGACCTTCCGAATCCACGATGGTAATCTGAGCACCTTTCTCGGCGGCATAGCGCTCGAGTTCGGGCTTCATTACGCCGTTCATGAAGTTGTCGGCGAAGCTGTAGATGTTGGCACCGATAACGACGCTTCCGCCGCCGGCATCCGAACCGCCGCCGGCAAAAGCGGCGAAGGGCAGGATCGTCAAAGCGATTACGACAAGAAGAAACGCTTTTTTCATAAGAGAACTCCTTTTAAGGTTTTACGGTGTCCGGCACCGTATGAGAATCAGGTTAAAGGAGTCCTGAAAAATTAAAATGGATTCATTTCCGCCGTTTTTGCAATTTCTTCTAAAAATGCGCTAAAACAATTCTTTCCGGGTTCGAATCGGGAAGATTATTCTAAAGTGAACGTTTTGTAATCAATCCAGATGTACTTCCCATCCGTAACCGTATATGGAAAATCATCCCCGATGCCGCCGTCTAAAATCGCGAGAGAAAGTTCCGCAATGGCTTGGGCCATACTTGCCGAATCGTTCAGGACCGTACCGTAGAGATAGCCGTCTTTAATATGACCGACAGCGTCGGGAACACCGTCGATGCCCAGAACGGGAATCCATTTCGCGTCGTCTTTATCGATGACTCGGTTGCCGTTTGTGTCTTTGAAGATGCCGCGCTGTCTCATAATGGATATCGCGCCGAGAGCCATCGCATCGTTGTTCGAGAGAACAAGTTCTATCCCTTCTCCGAAGCGGTCCAGAAGATCGTCCATCCGCTCGTATCCTTCGTCCCGATTCCAATTGGCGACTTCCGTGGAAAGAACATCCAAATTGTATCCTTCGTCGGCGAATGCCTTTATCACGGTGGCCGTCCGGATTTCCGCGTCCTGATGCCCCTGTTCCCCTTTGAGAATCACCGCTTGAATGGCCCCGTCGCCGTTGCGGTCATACTCATTCAGATCATGGGGATTTTCTCCGAACAGCTCCATGGCGAGTTCGGCCTGCATTCGGCCCGACTGCTCGGCCCTGGCACCGACATACCAAGCCTTATCCCAAATCCTCAAATCGTCCTCAAGAGGTTCTCTGTTGAAAAAAATCACGGGGATATCCAGCGCTTTCAGCTTATTCACCACGGCGTGAGCGCCAAGGCGATCCACGGGATTCACGATTAAAAGCGGCGCCCCGGACTTCAAAGAAGCCTCAATCTGCTCGTTTTGAATAATCTGCGAATCCAAAGAATAATAGGTAACAAGAGGAAAACGGCCTTCGGCCTCCTTTTGGATGTCCGCCGTCAAACTTCTCATGAAAAGATCCTCTTCCTTATAAATAAAAAGTCCGGCGGGAAGGGGAGTTTTCCGACAGGCCGTGAAGGAAAAAGCGGCCAGAAGAACAAAAAGGAAAGGGGCGGCGCGCCGCATTTTCCCGTTAGCTTCGTTCAATTCGTTCAAGTGTTTCATGATGCGGAATCTTTCGCCAAAGGGATTATTACCGTCACGATGGTATCCTCATCGGAGTGACCGGAAAACCGAAGTCCGGCGTTCTCCCCGTAATAAAGTTTCAGCCTCTGCTGAACATTCCGTAAGCCGACGCCGATGCCGGGACCGGCTTCCCCCATTCCTTCAAGATAATTCTGGATTTCTTCGATTCGCTTTTCGGTCAGTCCGTAGCCGTTGTTTCTCACATCGAAAAACATCCATCCGGGTTCCAGACGGCCGCGAATCTCGATAACGCCCCCGTCCTCATCCAATCCGTGATGGATGGCGTTTTCCACGAGGGGCTGAAGAATAAGCTTCATAACGTTCATGCTCATCAGTCTCTCGTCTATATCGAAAGAATACGTGAATTTATCGACATATCGTATGGACTGTATGGTCAGATAGTTTTTCACATGATCAATCTCATCACTGACGGGAATGAACGTTGCGCCTTTTGAAATACTGATGCGGAAGAATCGGGCAAGCGCGATTACGGTTGTAACGACATCCTCGGACCTCTCATGCTCGGCGAGCCAGACGATGGAATCCAGCGAATTGTAGAGAAAATGCGGATTAATCTGATTCTGAAGAGCCCGAAGCTCGGTTTTTCGCTTCTCCCTCTGCTCATTGACGACGCGATCCATCAAAACACGGATTTTCTCAATCATGCTGTTGAAGGAATGCCCGAGCATCACGATTTCCTTCTGCCCCTTCACCGAAACTTCCGTATCAATCGCACCCTGCTCGATTTTGAGCATTATTCTTTGTAATTGCTTCACGGGAAGGGAAATACGGAGCGAAAGAATTATGGAAACAAGAGTAGTCGTTACCATGGTAATGGCGAAAATCAGAAGAAAGACGGGCAGCATGCTCCGACGAACCGCGTTGATTTCGTCAATGTTGATTAACGTTGCGATGCGCCACCGCGTATGCGCCAAAGTATTAATGTTCAAAAAAAGATTCCGGCCTTCGATATTCGTCTTCAGGCCGCCCAGAACATGCTCCGCGGCGATATCGAGACTCCGATCCGTAAGTTCATAGGGATTCTCGGATGTGTAAATAAGAGCATCTCCGCCGTCGAGAATCAGAATGTGTCCGCCCGGGCCGAGGTTGGTCATTTCGGCCAAATCACGGATTACCTGGAAGTTCAGCTCAATCAGAAGAACACCGATTTCGGAAATGCCCCCGCGAATATAATTCACCTGCTTCGCCACGGAGATAACCTCATCCTTGCGGTCAATGGCCAACGATGATTTTCCCGAAGATAAAAAATGAAATATGGAAGGATCGGAAAGAGCGCCGGTGAACCACGGCTCCGACAAGATGTAATTCCTGGATAACGGACCGATTCTGTCGCCCAGAAGCTTTAGGCCCTCTTCATTGAAAAGAAAAATGGCCACCACATCCTTTTTCAGCTGGGAATTCAGCGTATAAAGATTTTGGAGCTGTTCATAATCCGTCTTCAGATCCAAGGGGAGAGAGAAACGCTGGATATAATTCGCGGTTTCGATGATGCTCTCGATATAACTCTCGTAATTCAAAACAATCTGCTTGTTGATTTCCCGCGATTGGTTCTCCACCAGAACATTTGTCCGTGCCGAAAAGGCCATAAAGTAAACGAAACTCGAAACAAGAAGCACGAGGGAAACGATGCTCATCGTGGAAAGGAGAATACTCTGCCCGATGGAAAGACTAATCCGGTTTCTGATTTTCACGGTACTTCTTCGGGGGCATCCCTACATGTTTTTTGAAGCTGTGACTGAAATAATACACATCCTTGTATCCGCACTTCTCCGCTATCTCGATAATCCGGTCGTCCGAATATTTCAGCAGTTCTTTCGCTTTATCTATGCGCAGTCCCGTCAGATAAGAAACGAACGTACCTCCCGTGTTTTTCTTAAACAGCAGACTCAAGTACGACACGCTTATTCCGGCGAACTCGCAAGCGCTTTCCATGCTTAATTCCGTATTCTGATAATTCGCCGCCAAATACGCGATGGCGTTCGCCAGCATTTTGTCCGAATTCGTTCTCTTCGATCGGCTGTTGTGTTCCCGGAGTTTTAACGCGATCTCTTCAAACCACGCGAAAAGAGGCTCAAGGGCGCTGAAATTGTTCACCGTGTCCAAAACATCACCGCCGTTCAGTTCCGTAATATCGACTCCGATGGCCGTGGAAAATCCAACGACGATATTCACCAAGCGAAGCATATACAGCCGGAAATCCGAAGGAACCCCTACCGAAAGGGAGATTTTCTTCTTTTCCGATGCAATCGCGTTCTTCAGTTCCGCATCGCCGCCGAAGCGGACGATATAATCGAGGGACTTCAATTCTTGTTCGCTCATCAAAACCGATGAGGTTTCGGTTCCTTCAAGCTGTTCGATATAGACGATCCGGCCGGTGTTGAGAAACCTGCTGTCGTCCAAGGCGCGGCGCGCTTCCAGGTAAGCGTTCCGCATTTCTCCGAAACCCCGGAAGACCGCGCTCACCCCGATATCGATATCGGCGGCATGGTACATGCGGGATGTCTGCACCGCTTCCATCAGAGCCTCATCCAGAAGAGAAGAAAATCCTTCGCGGGATTCACGTACGAGAAAAACAATACCGCCGTGATACAGGAAGTGCCGATAGACCAAATGTCTCCGCTTCAGGATATCCCTGACCGCGGAACGAATTAAGAGCTTCCTGTTTTCCCACCGAAAAACATCCGTGTCACCGCCTTCTTCCACTTGGATAAGAATCAGTACAGCATTGCCCTCCAAAACGATTCCATGATTCTCAAGCGATCTGACGGAGGCATCCGCACCGGAAGGCGCGTCGGAAAGAATCGACGAGAAATAACTGTCGATAAGAAAGGGAAGACTTTCCCGATAGCGAAGATCCTGAGCTTCCTGAGCCGATGCCTGCCGAAATTCCTCATCAAGTTCGAGTTTCAGAGAATCGAGAAAGCGGGAGATATCTCCTTGAGTCAGCGGTTTTGTAAGATAACTCCGAACGCCCAATTCAACAGCTTCGCGGGCGTAATCGAATTCATCGTATCCGGTAATGAACGCCACGCGAATGGTGGGATATTCTCTTTTTAGAATCGAAGCGAGCTCAATGCCGTCGATAAACGGCATCCGGATGTCCGTGATTACAGCATGCGGGGCGTGTTTGTCGATAAGTTCAAGGGCGTCATGGCCGTTCCCGGCGGTGCCGACGACGATAAATCCGCTTTCTTCCGAAATCTTCGATGAAATCCGTCCTCTCACCTCGTCTTCATCGTCAACCAGAATAAGCCTGTAATAATCGTCCTTATCGTCCAAGTTCCCTTCCATGTATTCCGTCAGGATATCAGAGGGGCCGGACGCGGGAAAGAAAATTTATTCAGGATGAGCCGCTATTCACTCATCACCATGCCAGCCAGTCCCGCCGCTCATCGTTCCAATCGTTATGAAAGAACTCGCCGGATTTCGGATCGAACCGGTAATCCCGTCCCCAATCGGCGGCATTCGCAAGAGTCTTTGAAACGGCCTCCAGAACCGTTTCCAATTCCCAATCGGTCATCGTGGGATGAAGCGACAGTCTCACCCAGCCGGGCTTATGCGTTAAATCGCCCTGACTGATTTCCTCGGTAATGGACGTGGAAAGTCCCCGGGTAACATTCAAAAGATAATGACCGTAAGTACCGGCGCAGGAACATCCCCCGCGAACCTGGATTCCGAACCGATCGTTCAAAAGCCGCACCATCAAATTGTGATGAACACCCTCGGCATAAAACGACACAACACCGATACGTTCTTCCTCACCGTCGGCCAGGATATGGATTTGTTCAAAATCCCGAAGTCGGCCCATGGCGGCCGCCAGCAGTTCCTTCTCCCGCTTCGCTATGTTCTGTGTTCCCATCGCGTTCTTCAGCCGAACGCTCATCGCCGCGCGAATCGCTTGAAGGAATCCGGGAGTGCCGCCGTCCTCGCGCGCTTCAATATCCGTAACGTAGGAACGTTCGTTCCAGCGGTTGGTCCAGGCCACCGTTCCGCCGCCCGGATTATCGGGCACCCGGTTTCTGTAAAGCCTTTTATGGAAAACCACAACGCCCGAGCCGCCCGGACCGCCCAAAAACTTATGCGGAGAAAAATACACCGCATCCAGAGCGCCTTCGGGATCACCTTCAGGATGCATATCGATATCGACATAAGGCGCCGAAGCGGCAAAATCCACGAAAGCCACACCGCCGCCGCGGTGCATGATGCGCGCAAGCTCCCTGTAATCGGGAATGATGCCGCTCACGTTGGAAGCCGCCGTGAACGCACCGATTTTCAGCTTTCTCTCGGCATATTTCTCCAGCTCGTCTTCCAGCAGGGCCGGTTCCACAAGATTGTTCCCGCCCGGAGGAATCACGATAACGTCGGCGATGGTTTCCAGCCAGGAAATGTGGTTGGAATGGTGCTCCATGTGCGTTACGAAAACCACGGGACGTTCTTTATCGTCCATTGCGCCGCCTCCGGCCTCTTCCCGCCGCCGGGGAAGTCCCAGTGAAAAATCCTGGCTTCGCTCGGGAACTCGGATTCCCATGATGCGCTGAAGCTTGTTCACCACGGCGGTCATGCCGAAACCGGCGGTGAGAATCACGTCCTCCGGACCGGCGTTCACATGTTTTTTCAGCTCCGAATGAGCCTGATGATAGGCCTCGGTCATGGCCCGGCCCGTGGTTGAAGATTCCGAATGAGTGTTGCCGACCATCGGTCCGACGGCTTTAAGCATGTGCTCTTCTATGGGTGTATAGAGACGGCCGGAGGCGATCCAATCCGCGTAAATCAGCGGCCGGAGGCCATAGGGCGTTTGAATCTCGGCGTTAATTCCAATGATGCCGTTCCTGTATGGTTGAAAATAATCTTCCAGTGTACTCACTGCCTTTTTTCCTTTGGAAATCATCTCTTTATGGATGGCGGGTATTTTGATAAGAGCACTTTATGACGGTTGGCGCAATTCCGGAAGACCTTTGCGGATGTGTCCGCCGAAACCGACATTTTGGTAGTATTTTCAATATCAACCTTCAAAGATGTACGATAAATCATTTTCAAGCCCCGACAGAACTCCTTTCCCAACAAAAAATATGCTTTTGGCATAGTAAATGCTAAATCAATTATCAAAACGCAATAATCGTAAGAGTTCCTTGTTTCACAAACGGAACCCACAGCGAGAAGGAACATCATGTGAACATTTCCATTCAGCCGTGCGGCACACCTCAGCAAAAACCGGATGAGAAAAATCTCGGTTTCGCCAAGACATTCTCGGACCATATGTTCCGAATGCAATACACCGAAGAGAAAGGATGGCATGATCATTCCATCGTTCCCTACGGTGATCTCCGCCTGGATCCGGCGTCCATGGTTCTCCACTATGCCCAGGAAGTTTTTGAAGGATTGAAGGCCTACCGCGGAAAGAACGGCAAGATTTTTCTGTTTCGCCCGGAAATGAACGCCCGAAGGATGAATGCCTCCAACCGCCGGATGTGCATGCCGGAAATTCCGGAAGAGATGTTTATCGAAGCGGTAAAGGCGCTGGTGGCTCATGATGCCGATTGGGTTCCGAGCGAACCTGAGACGTCCCTGTATATCCGGCCGTTCCTATTCGGCACCACAAAGACTCTGGCGGTGCACCCGGCCAAAGACTACACCTTTCTCATTATCACCACTCCGGTCGGCGCTTATTACGAATCCGGAGTCAATCCCGTGAAAATCTATGTGGAAGACACTTATGTGCGCGCCGTTGAAGGGGGAACCGGCTTTACCAAATGCGGCGGGAATTACGCGGCATCCCTGCTGGCTCAAAAAAAAGCGGAGGAAGCCGGTTTCGCCCAGGTGCTCTGGCTGGACGGTATTGAAAAGAAATACATCGAGGAAGTGGGAACCATGAACGTTATGTTCAAGGTGGATGATGAAATCATTACCGCTCCCGCCGGTGAATCCATCCTTCCCGGAGTAACGCGAGATTCCTGCATCACGATTCTTAAGGACTGGGGATACAAAGTTACCGAGCGCAAAATGCCCATTGACGAGCTGATGGATCATGCCCGTTCAGGCAGACTGAAAGAAGTCTTCGGTACGGGAACCGCGGCCGTAATCTCTCCTGTCGGACTTCTTCGCTTCAAGGACGAGGAAGTAACCGTAAACAACTTTCAGAGCGGAGATCTCACGCTTCGGCTTTATAACCATCTGACCGGCATCCAATGGGAAAACATCGAAGATTCCTACGGCTGGATGCGGGAAATCACCTGAAAAAGCATTCAGCGCGGCGGCATGGCCGCCGGAAAACCATGTTCATAATTTTGGAGGGATATCATGTCGTACGGGCTTTGGAATCAATTAAAGGAACTGCAGTCACCGAAATACAAATGGGTGGATCTGACTCATGCCTTCGGTGCCGACACACCGCGCTGGCCGGGATTCAAACCTATGGATTACACCATTCTTTTCGACCTGGACCAGGCGCCCATGAAAGTGCAGCAATTCACATTTCCCGGTCAGTACGGAACCCATGTGGATGCTCCGGGACATTTTCATGCCGGAGGACGGCTTGTCGATGAAATCAAAGTGAATGAATTCATCTATCCGCTGTGCGTTATCGACGTGAGTAAAAAAGCCGAAGAAAATAATTCTTACGCCCTGAGCGTGGAGGATATCAAGGAATTCGAAAAAGAATTCGGAACAATCCCCGAAGGATCGTTCGTGGCCATGCGGACCGACTGGTATAAGAGGTGGCCGAATCAGGATAAAGCTCAGAACTGGATAGCCGAAGGTCAGGCCTGCTATCCGGGCTGGAGCATGGAAGCCCTTGAGTTTCTCTTTGAAGAACGGAACGTTGGCGCGGTAGGCCATGAAGGGTTCGATACGGATCCTCCCACCTTGGAGAGTCAGGCGCCGTTTAAAGGCGAAGGCTATGTCCTTTCAAAGGATAAATTCCAGATTGAAGTGATGGCGAATCTTGATGCGGTTCCTCCGGTAGGCTCGGTGATTTTCTGCACCTTCCCCAAGGTGAAGGGTGCTACCGGTTTCCCGGCCCGCTGTTTCGCCGTGGCTCCCGCCGAATAAAATATTCTAAACATCGATTGGGTAGCCCGGTCCGTTCCGGACTGGTAGTATGAAACTCATGCCGGTGATGAAAGCTCATATCGGCGCCGGCTTTTTATCAACGCATTTTTTTAGAGGACGCCATGAACATCAATGACATTGCCGTTCTGGGTGCCGGAGCCATCGGCGCCTCGGTTATTCATCAATTAAGAAAATACAGCTCCACTTCAAACTTTAAAGGGAGCATATCCGTTATTGCCGAAGGAGAAAGAGCGGAGCGCTACAAACGCGACGGTTTGAAAGTGAACGGTGAAATCCTGACTCCCCCCATTGTTTCGGAAGGGGATTTCGACCTGATTATCCTGGCGACGAAATCCTATCATCTGGATGCAGCCTTATCCCTTATGGATTCCTGTATCGGGGAAAAAACACTGCTGATGAGCTTGCTGAACGGCATCGCCAGCGAAGGAATCCTCGGTGAACGCTACGGGCATGAGAGAGTTATCCCCGCAATGATTCTGGGTATCGACGCCCAAAATAATGAAAACGGGATTCATTACACCAACGACGGGGTGATTCATTACGGCCCCAATCCGGTCTGTGAAAATCAGAAGCAGGCGGTTGAGGCCATCGACAGGTGGTTCATCGATTCGGGCCTTGCCTTCATAAAAAGCACCGATATAACCAAAACCCTCTGGCAAAAATTCATGATCAATGTCGGTGCCAATCAGGCTTCCGCCTATTATAAAGCGCCCTTTGGAGAACTGCAGAGAGATACAAAAGCCCGCAAGCTGATGCTTGATGCCATCAATGAAGTAATCGCTCTCTCACAGCTTGAAAAAACCGGACTGACTCGGGCCGACATTGACGATTGGGAAAAAATCCTTCAAACACTCAATCCCGAAAGCAAAACCTCCATGGCCCAGGATGCCACGGCCGGCAGAAAAACGGAGGTGGATCTCTTTGCCGGAACCGTCGTGGCCCTGGCGGAAAAACACGGACTGGAGGTTCCCGTAAACCGCATGCTTTTGGAAAAACTGGGAAATTAGAAACTTTTTCCGTTCAAATCCTTTCAAAAACGGCAGGAACAATCCGAACTCCATTTCGGTGAAGAAATATCTTGCCTCCCTTGGGAAACGGATTCCAAACGGATCAATCCGCTTCCCAACGAGTCTTTTTCGGAAGCTTCCGGCACGCGAAGACTTGACATTTCAGTTCTATTTTACTACATATGAATATATGTTCATATGTACACGGGTAAAACGATGACGGAACAAAACTGGTGCCGAATCAATTCGGAAACGGCCGATAAACTTCGAGAAGAGATGCCGATTGAAGAAGAAGTTCAAGATTTGGCCTCTTTATTCAAGGTTTTCGGCGATCCGACGCGAATCCGCATCCTGAACATACTTCAGCATAAACCGCTCTGCGTTCACGATCTTTCCATACTGCTGGAGATGCAGCAGACCGCCGTTTCTCATCAGTTGAAAGTGCTGAGGCACAACCGGCTGGTTCGATTTTATAGGGAAGGAAAAATGGCGATCTACTCACTAAACGACGAGCATATTGAACGGCTGATGTCCATCGGCATCGAACATATTAAGGAAATCTATTCATGACGACATTTCTGACCGACCTCGGTCTTTCAACATTGAACCTCTTTGTAGAAATAGCGAAATATCTGATTTTAGGACTCTCGGTCGCGGGGATTATGAGTGTTCTGATCAGCAAAGCCTTTGTGGCGCGCCATATCGGCAAAGATAATTTCGCATCCGTTTTAAAAGCCTCGCTGCTGGGAGTTCCCCTCCCCCTCTGTTCCTGCGGAGTGGTGCCCACCGCCGCTTATTTGCGCCGTTCCGGTGCTTCCCGCCCGGCGCTCATGGGGTTTCTCATTTCCACGCCTCAAACAGGAATGGACAGCATTTTCGCCACATACGGCATGCTCGGACCTTTATTCGCGATTTTTCGTCCGCTTGCCGCCCTCTTAACGGGACTTCTCGGCGGTGCGATATCGATGCTGGCCGGAGGTAAAGAATCCGAGGAAGGGAAACTCCGGGAAGAAAGCACGGAGGATCAGGAAACCCGAGGATTGCCGGAGAAAGTTCGCGCTGCCGTCACCTATGCATTCGGAGAAGCTGTGGACGACATCTCGGTGCATTTTCTGGTAGGACTCTTCATCGCCGGTCTCATTACCGTTCTCATTCCGGACGATTTTTTCGCCGGACGCATGATCGGAAGCGGTCTGCCCGCCATGCTGCTGATGGTGGCTATCGGCATTCCGATGTATGTCTGCTCCACATCCAGCATTCCAATCGCCGTGGCTTTGATTGCCAAAGGAATCAGTCCCGGGGCGGCCTATGTTTTTCTGGTGGCCGGTCCTGCGACGAACGCGGCATCTCTTGCGATTTTGACGAAGGTGCTTGGAAAACGGCAGACGATTCTCTACGTGCTGAGCATTATCATCGGCAGTCTCATGTTCGGTCCGCTGATGGATTTCATCATTCGCATCACGGGCGGAATGCCGCCTGTAATGAGTGCGCATATGCATTCGGCCGGATTCACATGGTTCGACTATACTCTGGCGGGCTTTCTGACCCTCCTGATTCTGATTTCATTAGCAAGGAGATTTATACACATGAACAAAACGAGAACCGACCGCGATGCTTCGCACCGGAATGCGGATGATTCCAGAGAGTTCACCATAGACGGGATGTCATGTCATCACTGCGCGGCCAATGTGGAAAGCGCGCTGAAAGAGATTCCGGGAATCAAGACCGTTCAGGTAGATCTTGAGGCCAAACGCGCCGTTCTTACCGGGGATGCGGAAGATGCGCTGATTCATCAGGCGATTCACAATGCCGGATATACGGTCGTAGAACACCCATCTTCGGGAAAATAGCGGCGGTGATGCCAAGGACGCGGCGCCCAAACACTTTAATACGAGCCGGATTCCGCCGGACGCCGCATTTTACCGTCCCTGCCGTACTCCGCGGTAGGCCGCGAAATCGATCCAATCGATTGCAAGCGGAGAATCGGGCATTTCCCCTTTCCTGTATAAGAAACACTTGCCCGACTCCAGAACCTTATCAAGTACATTCCAGGCAAGTTCCGTTTCCTGGGCACCGACATACAGGGTTCGATCACCGGCCAGAGCGTCGGTGAGAAGTCTTTGATAGGCGTCTTCCACCACCGGAGGGCCGAAAGCATCGGAAAGACTGAAATCCAAACGGCTCTGGGCGATGTCCCGATCGGTTCCCGGAACCTTCACCGTATAATCGATAATAATTCCCGTCGTGGGCTGAATCTGAAAAATAATCCGATTCGGGGATAAGCCGCCGGAAGCGTTATACAGCAGCTTGGGAAGATTTTTAAAGCGGATGCCGATTTCCGTTCCCTTTTCTCCCATGGCCTTCCCGGTTCTCACATAAATAGGAACGCCTTCCCACCGGAAATTCCGGATGCGCATTTCCATTTCCACAAAGGTCTCGGTTTTTGAATCCGGTGCCACATTGGGTTCCTTTCGGTAGCCTTCGTACTGTCCCCGGGCGAATCGGACAACTTCCAGTGCTTTGAGAACACTTGTCTTTTGAATGCGGATTTCTTCCGGATCCAGACTTAAAGGGGCTTCCATGGTCATCAGCGCCAGCATCTGGATTAAATGATTCTGAACCATGTCCCTGATAACACCGGCCTCGTCGAAATACTCGCCCCGGCTCTCTACGCCCAGTACTTCGGATGCGTTAATCTGTATCGATTCGATATAACTGGAATTCCACGTCGGATAGAACAAACTGTTCGCGAACCGAAAAACCAAGATGTTCTGTACCGCTTCCTTGGCCAGATAATGGTCGATGCGGAAAATCTTTTCTTCGGGGAAATTCTCGGCGAGGCGCCTGTTGAGTTCCAGGGCGCTCCGGGCGTCGTATCCGAAGGGCTTCTCCACGATTATTCGCGTTTCATCGCCGAAGCCTTCCTCCCGGAGAGCCGCGGCCGTGTCGGCATACACCTTCGGGGGAAGAGAGAAGAACACGATAATCGTCTTGAACTTCCCTAACGTATCCAGATAAGTACGCAGCCCTGTCATCCCGGTGTGATAATGAAGCAGCGGCGCGATCGAATCCGAAGCGCGGACATGCTTGCGAAATTCTTCGTCCGTGAATTCCCGGCGGCCGGATCCGACGATGAAACAGCCTTTCCCGATGTGACCGTTCTGTTTAAGGGAATCAAGCGCCGGAATCAGTTTACGGTGAGCCAGATCTCCCGAAGCGCCGAGGATGACAATGGCCGAATCCGTAACCGATGCTTTCATGAACACTCCCTAAGGCAGCACGGAATCCGGCGGCCCGACCGATAAGGTGAATTATAAGATCAGATTTTTTCCTGTTTGTGACAAGTGCCGTCTAAATTAAGTGTGTTTACCATAACCGGCCGCCGCCCGATTTCAAGGTGCAATTCCCGCAATATTCCCTATCGCCGGGTACCGCGGAGTCTGTCTGCATCAGGCATATGCCGAACCGGCGATGGGACCGCCGGCTCTTTTACCGTAAAAAAGGCACCCTGCCTTACCGGTTCACTCAGGCGGACAATGAAATTTACTTTCGAATCAAAAAACGGCCGCGGCCCCGGGTTCCCGTAAATTCCTCTTCCTGAATGATGATTTCTCCCCGGCTGAGGGTGTAAAGGGGCCATCCTTTCACAGAAAGTCCGTCATAGGGTGTCCAGTCGGCCGCTTCATGGAGGGTTTCCGCCGATAAGATTTTTTCTTTCTCAGGATCAAAAATAACGATATCCGCATCGTATCCGGGAAGCAGCCGGCCTTTGTTTTTCATTCCGTAGAGGGCGGCCGGTGCGGTGCAGCACATGTCGACCCAATGGTTCTCCGTAATGATTCCGGCGGACACGCCGCCGGAGAAGAGGGAGGCAAATCGCATTTCGATGGAAGGCACCCCCCCGGGGATGGAATTATAGGCTCCCATTCCCTGCTTTTTCTCATCAACGGTAAAGGGGCAGTGGTCCGTTGATATGGTTTGGAAAAAACCTTGGGAAAGCAGATTCCACATGCCTTTCCGGGATTCTTCACTTCGAAGGGGCGGTGAACAGACAGGGAGAGCTCCGAGAACGCCTTCCCGGTCGTACAAATCATGATTCAAAAAAAGATATTGCGGGCAGGTTTCCGCCGTAACCCTTTTGCCCCGGAATCGGGCTTGGGAGATAACTTTTGCCGCCGCGGGGCAGGAGACATGAAAAATGTGCAGGGGAACTTTTGCAAAGTCGGCAATCGTAATGATTCGTTCCGCCGCTTCGGCTTCGAAAATCTCCGGACGACTTCGCGGATGCCAGTGGGGGGAGGTTCGTCCATTGGCCAGATTGTCCTGAATGAGGGATGTAATCAGGTCCCAGTTCTCCGCGTGAACCACCGCCAGGCCACCGGTTTCCCCGATGCATTTCAGGCTGTTGTAAAGTTCTCCATCGGTCAGGCGAAGGCCGTATGCCATGTAGAGTTTGAAGCTCTGACAGCCGGCATCGTAGGCCTTGGGAATTTGGACTTCAAGATTCCGATCGTGAGGGGATACGGTCATATGCAGGCCGTAATCGATGACGGAGCGTTCGGCGGCGGCGCTTTTTCTTTTCTCAAGTCCGTCCGTCATCGTTTCGTGTTCTTCGGTTTCGACAAAATCGATGATGGATGTGGTTCCCCCAAAGGCCGCGGCGACGGTTCCGGTGTAAAAATCATCGGTTGAGACATAGTCCCCAATAGGCATTTCCAAATGCAGATGGGTATCTACGGCTCCCGGGGTAACCAGTTTCCCTTCCGCGTTGATTTCCCGATTCCCCTCCAGGGAGGTTCCCACAGCCGCAATCAAACCGTCCCGTATGGCCAAATCCGCATAGTAGGATTCCGCCGATGTAACGATTTTTCCGTTTTTTATAACCAAGTCATATTTCATCTTTTTGCCCGCTTTGATTCAAAGAAGTAGGGAAATAGGATCTTTCCACTCTTAATTAATACATCGGAGCTTCGGAGAACTGCAAGAAAATAGAAAGGAGAAGATGATGCCGTCCCGGACTCCCGATGCTTGGAAACGGCCTATGAGTCCAAGGAAGCGCTTGCCGTTCTCCTTGTTACACGGCAGCGCCGGGAAGGGTGCGATCCAGCCTTTCGGCCCGAAACGGGACGAAAGACCGAAGCGAAGCAAAAAGGCGTACACGGCGCCGGAGCCCAAGGAGCCGGGCCGCCCGATGAATACCGATCAGCCGGCCAGAGCCTTGATTTCCCGATACTTGGAAAGGTCGCTGTAGAGCTCGCCTTTGTAGGGATTGCGGCCGGTTTTCTTGATTTTGATAATCATGTAAATCAGAACCGCCACGTTGACGGCCAGTGCGGCGATGCCCCAGGCCCAATAGATTCCGCTTTTGTAGGTGGATGTTACCGCCCAGCGTCCGGTGTCCTGGAAGGAGGGAAAGGTTTGAGCGAACATGCACCAGAGAGCCAGGGTTTGTGCGCGGTGCTGGAGCCAGGCGCCTTTTCCGATGGTAAACGCGCAGAGCGTGGGAGCCAGAAGCAGGGCGAATCCGCAGTACCATGAATGGGTGGGCAGGCAGTTGTAGGTGTAGGTGAAGTTCCACAAATCGTAGGCGATGATCCAGAACCAGAGCATGTCGGGCCAGAGCATGTCGCGGCTTGTATCCTTGGCGGTTTTCCGGCGGATAACAATGCCGAACCATCCGGTAATGGTGATGATATTGATGATGCCGGCGATGGCGTTCAGGTAGTTCCAGGGTCCGCCGAGAACAAAAACGCCGTCATCGGCGGTGATGCCGCCTCCGGAATACTGCATTCCAACCTGGAAATCCCGCACACAGGCTTCCAGAATGTTGATGGCCAAAATCAGGGGCGGAAAAACCAGGGCCCATTTTTTCTCGTACAGGTGCCATTCGTTGCCGCCGACTTTGTCTTTTCCTTTCAGGTGGCGGATCAGCCAGAAACCGATACATCCGGCGGTGGAGGAATACACTTTGGCCAGGTGAAACCAGTCGGTGTAGGTGGTTTCACTGAATATGGTTATCCACAGAACCGTCAGGATAATCGGCAGAATAACGAAGGCGAAGAATCCGGCGTATTTGAAGCGCCGGGTTATTTCGTTGGCGATGAATAGTACGGCAAAGACCAAAAGCCACACGCCCCAAACGGATGCGCCGGTTGCTCCTGCGGCATAATTGAATGTGAACATAGCGTTACCACTCTCTGGAAAAAGATTATCAACCTCAGAACATTAAGAACTTGGGTTGGTTTTTTTCTTTTTGAACTTTTTCTTTAAAAATTTGGATGGCTCGCGATCGGCGAATCCATGGCAAACCAAGGGCATTGTAATCCATCTTCACTTTTTTACAATTGGAACACTGTTAAATTCGTTATTTTTTTATTGTTTCTTTGAAGGATTAATCGAAAACAGTTTTTTTAGGAGGTTTCCCCGCAGAAGGAATCCAGAATAAGGCTTAAGTCTTCCCGGAGTTTTTCATTAAGATTGTATCGGCCGCTAAGAAGGCACCATTCGAAGAGAACACCCCGCCCGCTTCTGATCAGCCGGTCGATCAAAGCATCGATATCGGTTCCGGTCCGCAAATCCGACCGCCCGGCGTTCATCACTTTTCTCAACTGAACATAAATGGGCCGATCCGTTTGAATGGCATACTTTTGAGAGCTGGCGAGCAGATAAAGGTAGCTTTGGGTAACCACTTCCCATCCAAGGTCTTCCAATATTCCGCCGGCTTCTTCAAAAAGATAAAGAACATTCGCTTTGAGGTCTTCTCCGTAATGATGATGGAGTATTTTTTCCTCCCAGAGCAAATCCAGCTGCTGGTGGATTGTGTTGATGATTTCTTCCTTGGATTTAAAGTAGTAGTAAAAACTGCCTATGGAAATTGAAGCGGCGCCGCAAATATCCCGAACCGACACGGCGGCAAAGCCGTATTTTTGAAACAGGGACATTGCGCTGAGGGTGATTTTCAATTTGGTGGCAATAGATTTTTTTTTCTTTTCATTCATGGATTTGTGAAGATTCAGTAAAAATACACCAAAACTCTTCAGAACGAACAGATTCCCGGTCATCTTAAGAACAAATAATAGATAATTAATTATTGAAAAGTCGCCGTTTCCATGAAATACTGATATTCGAACACTGTTCGGTTTGGAGCGTCCAATGAACAAATTTAAGGTAATTGAAATTAAGAAAAGCGTTTATGAAAGCAATGACAAGAAGGCTGAGAAACTCCGGGCGGAGCTGAAATCCGACGGAATTTTCCTCTTGAATCTCATGTCTTCACCCGGATCGGGGAAAACCACCACCGTGATGGGAACAATTGATGCTCTCAAAGAACACTTTGCGATTGCGGTGCTGGAAGCCGATTTGGATTCCGACGTGGACGCGGCCACCGTTTCCGCTTCGGGGGTGAAAGTAATTCAGCTCCACACCGGCGGAATGTGCCATCTGGATGCCGGCATGACCGAGCAGGGAATTAATGCGATCGGTTTGGAGGGAATCGATTTGGCGATTCTGGAAAACGTCGGGAATCTGATTTGCCCGGCCGAATTTGATACCGGCGCTTCCAAAAGCGCCATGATTCTCAGTGTGCCCGAAGGCGATGATAAGCCTCTGAAATATCCGAACATGTTTACCAAAGTAGATGCCCTGATTGTAAACAAAATGGATGCCGCCGAGTTTTTTGAGTTTGATCTTGAAGCCGTGAAAAATCGGGTTGAAAAATTGAATCCGGGGGTAAAGATTTTCCCCATGTCGGCGAAAACCGGCGAGGGAATGAAAGAATGGGCCGACTGGCTGGCTTCGGAAGTTATCAAATGGAAGGAGAACTGACAAATGGATGTCTTTGCCGATCTGAAAGCCGACACAACCGATCAATCAAAAATGTGGTTCCCGGAAGGGTATGAATGCAAGTACAACGAGAAGATTCTGGCTCTGGCGAATATTATCGGAAACCGCAAAAGCGCCAAGTCATCCTATACATGGGAAGATCCGGAATATGTCATCCTCGAAGCCGGTATCGATGATGAAATGGCGGATGTGGCTTTGGGGCTTAAACTGTATGAAAAACAGACCGCGGAGGATATCTCCAAAATCGTAAACAAGCCCGTGGATCACTGCCATGAGCAGCTGATGAAGCTGGCCGTGTACGGTGCCTGTTTTGTGAATACCGTTGACGGCAAGGATGTGTTCTGGGCGGAAACCTGGATTCCCGGCACCATGGAAGTAATTGTAAACAATCTTGATGTCGTGAAGAAATATCCGATTGTCGGTTATGCCATGGAAGCCTACGGCCGGGTTCGCGGACCCAAGAGTTCCGGTGCATTCCGTCCGGGGATGGGCCTGATGCGGGTGATTCCCATTGAGTCGGCCATCGACGGGAACAGCCATAGAGCATCCTACGAAGAGGTTTCCAAATATCTCAATGATAACGATGTTTTTACTGTAACCGACTGTTCCTGCCGAACCGACCGTGAAGCCATGGGCGAAGGGTGCGGCCATTTAAAGGAAGATATGTGTATCCAGATGGGACACGCCGCCGAATACTACATTAAAACCGGCCGCGGACGGCAGATTACCCGGGAAGAAGCCTTTGAAATTATTAAAAAAGCCGAAGAAAACGGGCTGATGCACCAGATTCCGAATCTGGACGGCAGCGGAAAAACCCATGCCATCTGTAACTGCTGCGGCTGCAGCTGCCTATCGCTCCGAACGGCGGAAATGTTTAAAAACACCGACATGGTACGCTCCAACTACGTGGCCCGGGTGGATACCTCGCAATGCGTGGCCTGCGGTCAGTGCGTGGAATACTGCCCTGTAAACGCTTTAAGATTGGGCCAAAAACTCTGTTCTTCCAAAGAAGTTGTTACGGATATCACCACCAAAGATACTCCCCGCGATCTGAAATGGACCGAGGAATACTGGAACACCGAGTACAGAACCAACCGGGAAAATGTGGTGGAGAGTGGAACCTCCCCCTGTAAAACCGCATGCCCGGCTCATATCGGGGTTCAGGGCTACATCAAGTTGGCCGCCCAGGGTAAATATATGGAAGCTCTGGAACTGATTCGCCATGAGAACCCGCTTCCGGCCGTTTGCGGCCGTATCTGCAATCGGCGCTGCGAGGATGCCTGCACCCGCGGAAGCATCGATGATCCGATAGCCATTGATGAAATCAAGAAGTTCATCGCCGAAATCGAACTGGATAAATCCAAACGTTTTGTTCCGAGAATCCGTCATGATTACAGCGACAAGAAGGTGGCCATTATCGGTTCGGGCCCGGCCGGATTATCCTGTGCCTACTATCTGGCTCTGGATGGTTATACCGTTACCGTTTTTGAAAAAGAGAGCCGCCTCGGCGGTATGCTGACCCTCGGACTTCCGAATTTCCGTTTGGAAAAAGATGTGGTGGAAGCGGAAATCGACATGATCCGCGACATGGGCGTGGAGTTTAAAACCGGAGTTGAAATCGGTAAGGATATTTCCATCGCCGAACTTCGCGATCAGGGATATAACGCCTTTTATGTGGCCATCGGTGCTCAGGGCGGAAGAATGATTGGAGTTCCCGGAGAAGACGCCGAAGGCGTGATGAGCGGAATCGAATTCCTCCGTATCATTAATCAGGATCAAACTTACAAACTTTCGGGCAACACGGTTGTGATCG
Source organism: Spirochaetia bacterium (assembly GCA_963666985.2). Classification (GTDB taxonomy): domain Bacteria; phylum Spirochaetota; class Spirochaetia; order DSM-2461; family DSM-2461; genus UBA2779. Next base: position 120,213 of record CAXXIA010000002.1, read on the forward strand.
GCGGCGGAAACGTGGCCATCGATGTTTCCCGGACGGCGGTTCGGGCCGGAGATGCAAAGGTGAGCCAGTTCTGTCTGGAATCCCGTGAGCAGATGCCGGCACTGGAAGAAGAAATTGTCGAGGCCGAAGAAGAAGGCATCACCATCAGTACCAGCTGGGGCCCGAAACAGATTCTTGTTGAAAACGGCAAAGTTAAAGGTATCGAGTTCAAAAAATGTACCGCCGTATTTGATGCGGAAGGAAAATTCAATCCCCAGTATGATGAAAATGACTGCATGAGCGTGGAAGCCGACAACATTCTTCTTTCCGTCGGACAGTCCATCGTATGGGGCGATCTCCTGAACGATTCCAAAGTGGAACTTCGCGGTAACGGCGGTATCATTGCCGATGATTTTACCTTCCAGACGGCGGAGAAAGATATTTTTGCCGGAGGGGATGTCTATTCCGGTCCCCGTTTTGCCATCGATGCGATTGCGGCCGGCAAGCAGGCGGCCGTTTCCATTCACCGTTTTGTTCAGCCGGGACAGAGTTTGGTTCTCGGACGCGACCGCCGGGTGTACAAAGAGCTGGATAAAGAGGCCGCCGTTATTGAGAATTATGATAATACTCCGCGCCAGCGTCCTTTGAATGTAACGAGCGAAGAAAAACAGTCCCGAAGTTTCAACGATCTCCGGGGTGTGTTTACGGAAGATCAGCTGAAGAAAGAAACGGAACGCTGTTTGGGATGCGGGGCTACCATCGTGGATTCTTATATGTGCGTGGGATGCGGTCAGTGTACAACCAAGTGTCAATTCGATGCCATTTCCCTTGAGCGTGTATACGACGGCGAGGGTGTTGAATACTTTGACTTAAAGCCGAATGTTGTAAAACAGATGGTAAAACGGCAGGCCAAGATTGCCATCCGGAAGGTGAAAGATTCATTTAAAGGTGATAAATAGCTTCGATGCATGAACTGGGTATCGTGATGCATATCGCAGAAACGGTTCTGGAATTGATGAAGGAAGAAGAGCTGACCGAGGTACGGAAAATCGTGCTTCAGGTTGGCGAACTTTCCGCCGTTATTCCCCGCTATCTGATGGAATGCTATCCGGCGGCCGTTGATGGAACGGCGCTGGAAAAAACCGAGCTGGAGATAGAGATTCTTCCCGGTAACGGTAAATGCCGCGCTTGCGGGGAAGTGTATAATCTTCTCAAAAATAAGCGAATCTGCCCCAAGTGTGGGGCGGATCATTTTGAATTCTTAAGTGGGGATGAATTCAATTTGAAAGAGATTCTCGCCTGTTGAGAGAATCTTTTAAGCCATGAAACGCCTTTGATATCTTTAAAAGACCGCGACGGGGGATGCCGCGATTTTGTCAATTTTCGGTGAGATTAGCCGACCTCGTCCGCTGTATTCGTTTTAAGCGGCCATTGGGCATCATCTGCAAGGAAAGGGACCCCGGGCGGAACATGCTGGGGGTGTATGGCACCTTGAGCGTCCGGCGCTCTGCCGGATGAGGTGCTTATACGCCCGATGCCGGTTTGACGGCCAATTCTCCGGCGGCGGCGAACCATCCGGGAGAATCTTCAACAGTGATGCCGCCAAATCCGTATTCCGCCAGTTTGGACCGGAAGTATTCCACCGGCGGCAGGATGTCTTCGGAGACTTCCCGGCCTCTCCCGATATGGTACTCATTCAATTCCCGCCGGCTTAATGAATGCGTGATGACTAAGGTTCCGCCGACCTTCAGATAAGAAGCCGCGTTTCTGAAGACGGGATCGAACCGATCAAAATGAGGAAATGTATTGAAAATGATGACCTTGTCGGCTGCAATTTGACGGTTTATCGGTTCCAGAAACGACTTATGGATGATGTCCAGGGAGGGAAACTTCCTTTTCAGGATTTTTACCATTTCGGCGGAATTCTCCACCGCATAAATATGCTTCACCCCGGCGTTCCGATAATACGGTATGGCAATCCCGGTTCCCGAACCGACGTCCATCACCGTATCGTTTACCCCAATATGGAACTCCGTGATTATCCGCTCAAGAGCCGCATGATCCTCTCGGCGAATTCGAGTATCCCAATCCGGAGCATTCCGGCAGAAGAATGTGTTTCGGTGTAACATAAACGGCTGCAGATTAAGGTTCATGAGAACATACCCTTCAAGAGGATCTCGATACAACCCCTCCCGGCCGATCGAGAAAACAATCTTGGCGAATCTCGCCCCTCTTTCGCCGAAACCAGCATAAACCCGAACTGCTCCAGGAACCCGCTCCCGTCCCATCGCCGGGTGCTGCGGCATGTGTTTGCACCCGGCATATTCCGAATCGGCTTCGGGGATCAGCCCGCGGAAATCGCCCCTGTTTTCGTATACACAAAACTTGTCAGGATTCCCAGGATCAGCATCGCGATAACAGAATTGATCAGCTGGACCATGATGAGCGGGACCGGATAGCGAAAGAGCATGAATTGATTGAAGGCCTCCGGAATTGTTTTGATAAGAATGACGGCCAAAGCGAAGAGCACGCCCTTGGCAAGCCAATTTCCCGGCAGCAGGGAAAATGCAACAACGAAAAGAAAGATAAAGAGCGCCACAAAGTACACCCCGAGAGCCGCGTTGAGTCCGATATAAACCCCGAGACCTCCGAAATCGCTCGTCTCTTTCATCACCGCCGGGACATTCAGCTTCTTGAAAATCCCGGATACAAGGGGATTTACGTACAGAAGATTACCGACAATCATGTTGGCGACAAGAATCACGGGACTCCAGGCGAACACCTTCCAGAGAACGATCGAATGATTCATTTAAACCTCCTTTCAACAGCTGTTTCGCAGCGCGAAATAGCAAGCCTTCAACAGCTGAATCGCAGCGCGATTTAGCGAGCCTCTTTATAGAATCACCGACCAAAACGGCCGGGATTTTTCCGTCGCCCTTGCGTCAAAGTTCCGAAACTCCGCTCTGAGTTTCCCCGCCGCCCATCCTTCGGGCAGAAGGCACCGAGGAAGCAGCGGATCTTCCGCAAGAACCTTCACAATCATGTCGCCGGTTTGAAACTTGGCCGCGAAGGCCTCTTCCGGTCCGGCCGAATCCAGTAAAACCCGCGCTTTTTCCGCCCCTTCAACAGCGGCCTTCATCCGATCGTTTAATCTCCCAAGGTCCCACATCCGTATCGCATCCCCGGCTCCGATTTCCGGATGAACTTTGGAAACCATCCATCGGCAGGTTCCATCCTCAATCCATTCGCTGAAAACGCTCTCCAAACGCTCCTCCGATTGCCATGGCCGAACCCAAAGTCCCGGATTCAAAGGGCGCAGGGCCTGATCCGTCAGTGCTCTCCGGAGCCGATGCCTCTCAGAACCCGGCGCACCGGATTGGAAAAAGGAAAGAAGGAAATAATCGCCGTTCCATCCTTCCCATAACGGCTCTGAAAAACGCCTGCTTATCCGGCCGCCGTACCTGCGGGCCGATTCTGAAAACACATAGATCGCTGTTTTTCCCTCCTTACGGACAGTCAGCATTCCTCGTGTACTCATACGGGAAAGAACGGACCGAAGATTTGTTTCGGAAACACCGATCGGCCGCAAAAGTTCTTTCAGCTGAGAGAAACGAAGGCCCGAATATCCCAAGGAAGCAAACACCGCGAAGACGGCTTCGGATTCCTTCATAAATCCATTATATCTCATATTATTTTCATTTGCTGTTTTTTTGTGATTTTTAAATGGTTTTTTAATGCCTCTGCAAACGGAGATCTGCGGACACGGCATCAACGCCGGCTTCCCAAGCCGCCTGCCGCATAATCTTCATCTTTATTTCCGCTGCAAAACCGGTCGCCGGAGATAAAATGCTGCCGACCGAGCTATCTTCCCAAACCGCCGGTCACGAAAAACAATACCGGACATCGAAACCAAGATGCCGCCTGCCGCCTCTACTTCCCCATCCCCCGGCTTCCAAACTGGACGACGATCCTTTCACTATGTATCTTTTAAACTCAAAAGAGTGCTGTTCACGATAACATCGCTCCAACGGAGGAAAAATATGCAAACAAAACACCGAAAACCGGCCAGGGGACTCATTCTGCTCGCGATCGCGGCCCTGCCACTCCTTTTCAGCGGATGCGGATACAACCGTATGGTCACCCTTGAAGAAGGCGTCAGCGCGGCCTGGTCCCAAGTGGAAAACGTCTACCAGCGGAGAATGGACCTTATCCCCAATCTGGTGGAAACCGTTAAAGGCTACGCGGCCCACGAAGAGGAAACCCTCACCGCCCTTGCCGAAGCGCGCAGCCGGGCCGGCGGCGTGATGGATATCGATGAGGATCTTTTGAACGATCCCGAAGCCTTCGCCCGCTTCCAGGAGGCCCAAGACGGCCTGGGAAGCGCTCTTCAGCGGCTGCTCGTGGTTACCGAGAACTATCCCGAACTGAAAGCCAACCAGAACTTCCTGGCCCTTCAAGATCAGCTGGAAGGCACAGAGAACCGCATCGCCGTGGAGCGCAAGCATTACAACGACGCGGTAAGGGCCTACAACACGACCATCCGCCGATTTCCGCAGCTCATCATGGCCCGGATGACCGGTTTTGAAGCCAAACCGTACTTTGAAGCCTCCGAAGGTGCGAATATCGCGCCGAAGGTGGAATTTTAATGAAATTGCTCACCCCTGACGCCAAAGAGCGGATTGCCTCCGCCGTTCAGGAGGCCGAAGCGAAAAGCGGCGGTGAAATCGTGGTGGCCGTTATCCCCGAAAGCGACGACTACGCCGCTCGGGAAATAACCTTCGGCATCATTCTGGGCCTGATGACCTTCGTGGTTCTGGCCTTTCTGGCCTCTCCCATCGCGGCTTTTCTGGACAGGCGGATCTGGCTGGAATCGGCCGCCCTTCTGCCGCTCACCCTGGCCGCCGGTTCGCTGATCATCGGCGCCGCCGGATACGCCCTCGCGCAAATACCGGCTTTCGACCGCCTCATAGTAGGAAAAAAGATCATGGCCGAAGCGGTCCGGCGCCGCGCGATGCGTCATTTTACCGAAAGCGCCGCCTACGATACCGTGGATCGAACCGGCGTCCTGCTCTTTGTCTCGGTGCTCGAACACCGCGTGGAACTCATCGCCGATAAGGGCATCAACGGCGTGGTTGCCCCGGATACCTGGGACAGAATCGTTTCGGCCCTGGTGCGGGGAATGAAGGAAGGCCGCCGCGAAGAGGCCATTGAAGCGGCGGTTACGGAAATCGGCGAAGTCTTAAGCGAACACGTATCACGGCGTTCGGACGACAAGAACGAACTGGACGACGGCCCGGTGGTACTGGGGAAGGGGTCGTGACGATGAAAAGAAATCACAAAAAAACGCGGTTTATCGCGATTACCGGCGGTTTCCCGCACACCGTAAGTCCTTCTCTTCAATCCTCCGCCGGCGCCGGGAAAAGAGGACGTGTTATTTCACTCATCCTCCTGTTCGCTCTCTTGTCCGCATCAGCCGCGGCGGCATTGAATGTTCCGGCGCTGCAGGGACGCATCAACGACCGCGCAGACATTCTTTCCGGAAATACGGAAGAAGAACTGGAAGCATACCTTGCCGGAGTTGAAAATGCCGTCGGCGCTCAAATCGCGGTCCTGACCATTGAATCCCTGGAAGGAGAAGACCTGGAATCCTACAGTCTTGAGGTCGCCGAAACCTGGGGGCTGGGCCAAAAGGGGAACGACAACGGCGCTCTTCTGCTTGTCTCCATGGCCGAGAAAAAAATTCGCATCGAGGTGGGCTACGGCCTGGAAGGGACTCTCACCGACGCGATGAGCGGGTACATCATCCGCGAAACCATTGTACCCGCTTTTAAACGCGGCGATTTTGAAGGCGGTATCGTCGCGGGAGTGAAAGCCATCGGCGGTCTTGTGACCGGCGATGTCGTCATCACGCCGCAGCAGGCAAAAAAAGCCCAAAGCGGCGGCAGTGAAGGCGCCTCTCTCTTCATCGTTCTATTCATGTTCTTCTTCCTGCTCTCAAGGCTCGGAGGATACCGCCGCTACCGCAGACGGGGTATGTCTCCGGGAGCCGCTCTTCTTATGGGCATGATGCTCGGCGGCGGCCGCTCCCGAGGCGGCGGAGGATTCAGCGGAGGAGGCTTTTCAGGCGGGGGCGGGTTCTCCGGCGGAGGAGGCGGATTCGGCGGCGGCGGCGCCAGCGGAAGCTGGTAATCTCATAGAGACTCTTTTTTAAAAGAGCCTCAGCCGTTCTCTTGAAACCTGAAGACATTCCAAAACCCCGGCGGAAATGCCGGGGCAGAACATCGGGGTACATTTGCAAACTGTTGTATATGGCCCACAATCCAACGATGTAAAAACGGCAGCAGGGATAACCGATGAGGCGATTGCATAAAATCAGCGATTTTGAAATCAAAGACCTTCTCAAGCAAGTTCCGAGGGATTTCGGCTGTCGATTTAAGCAAGTTCATGCATTATGAAATTGCCTCAGATGAAACCCGAATATCAGATAAAAACGGAGCGTCTCGGGCTTCGCCGATGGTATCAAGACGATGTACGGCCCTTTGCCGAGATGAATCAAAATCCGCAGGTGATGCGCTATTTCCCAAATCGATTGACAGCACCGCAAACAGAGCAGTTTATTCGATCCATAGAACATCATTTCGACACGTACGGATATGGACTCTATGCGGCTGATTTAATTACAACGGGTGCTTTCATCGGATTTATAGGACTCTACACAGCCGTATTCAAATCCGATTTCACACCCTGTACGGAAATAGGATGGAGACTGGATTCACAATATTGGAAAAGCGGATATGCGACGGAAGGCGCCAAGGCATGCCTGCATCAGGCTTTTACCGAATACCATTTGGAAAACGTCTTTTCCTTTACATCGATTATAAACAAACCTTCGATTGCGGTCATGAAGCGGATCGGCCTTCGTTTAAACCGAGAATTCAACCATCCCAACATTCAAGCGGAACATGAGCTTTGCAAACATGTCCTTTACTCTCTTTCAAAGGCTGAATATGCGCAGCACGATTTTTAATTCAAGTCCGCTTCCGCCCTTCCGGCTCACGAAGACATCACGAATCGCGCCGCCCCGAATCAGCCCTTCTTGGCTATTTTCGCCCAGGAATCCCGCAGTCCGACGATGCGATTGAAAACAGCCCTTTTGCCCGGCTCATAATCAATCCGGTCGGCAGCAAAGTATCCGTTCCGGAGGAACTGATATCGGTCTTCCGGAGCGGCGGACATCAGAGAGGGTTCCACTTTCGCCGATTGCAGAATCACTTCCGATTCCGGATTCAGGTAGTCCAGGAACTCCTTTCCTTCCTCCACTTTGCCGACATCTTCAAGGGTAATCAAATGATCATAAAGCCGCACCTCGGCGTCCGCGGCGTTATGCCGGGAAAGCCAATGCAGCGTTCCCTTCACCTTGCGTCCGTCGGGTGATTCCCCTCCTCGGCTCTCCGGATCGTAGGTACAGAGGATTTCCTCAACCTCGCCCTCGGCATCGCGCAGAACATCCTGAACGGTCACAAAGTATGTGTATTTGAGCCTGACCTCCCTGCCGGGTGCCATGCGGAACCATTTCTTCGGGGCATCGTCCATGTAATCATCCCGCTCCACCCACAGTTCGCCCGTGAACTCGATTTCGCGGGTTCCGGCCGACGGATCTTCGGGATTGTTTTCGGCGGTAAAAACGTCCACTTTCCCTTGAGGCCAATTGGTAATGGTCAGCTTCACGGGATTCAAAACGGCCATGCGTCTTTCCGCGCTGCGGTTCAGTTCCTCCCGGACATGGAAATTCAAGAACTCCATATCAACCAGACTGTTGACCTTGCTCACGCCGATTTCTTCGATGAATCTCCGTATGGCCGCCGCGGGATACCCCCGCCGACGCATGCCGCGCAGAGTGGGCATCCTCGGATCGTCCCATCCCCGGACATGATGTTCTTCAACAAGCTTGCGCAAATAGCGCTTGCTCATAATGGTATGGGTCAGATTCAGCCGGGCGAATTCGTACTGATGAGGCCGGCAGGGAACGGAAACATTATTGATGAACCAGTCGTAGAGAGGACGGTGATTCTCAAACTCCAGGGAACACAAAGAATGGGTTACCCCTTCGATGGCGTCCTCAAACCCATGGGCGAAATCGTACATGGGGTAGATACACCATTCATCTCCCGTCTGATGGTGGGACTCTTTCCGGATTCGGTAAATCGTGGGATCGCGCATCAGGATATTGACATGATCCATGGCGATCTTAGCCCGAAGAACGCAAGAGCCCTCTTCCAGTTCGCCGGCTTTCATCCGCTCTAAAAGTTCCAGGTTTTCTTCGATACTTCGATTCCTGTACGGCGAATCCACGCCGGGCCGGGTGGGAGTTCCCCTGTTTTCGACAATCTCTTCCGGACTTTGATGATCCACGTAGGCTTTACCGGCTTTGATCAGCTCTACGGCCCATTCATAAAACTGATGGAAATAGGATGATGCATAACGGGGCTTTCCTTCCCAGTTAAAGCCCATCCAGCGGATGTCGTCCTCAATGGCGCGAACAAACTCTTCATCTTCTTTCTCAGGGTTTGTATCGTCGTAGCGCAGCCGGCAGATTCCTCCGAACTCCTCGGCTACGGAGAAATTCAGCGTAAACGCTTTCGCATGACCAATATGAAGATATCCGTTGGGCTCAGGCGGGAAACGGGTAACCACCTGTTGGATTTTTCCGGACTCCAGATCGTCCTTAATAATCTGACGGATAAAATCCAGTCCCCGAACCTTGTCCTCTCCGGCCGCCTTCTCTTCGCCCATTCTCTAATCGTCCTTTTGCTTCCGATTTACCCTATCTTCACTAAAAAAGATACGGCGCAACCGGCCCGCTAAGATGCGAAATACTATAGGGACGGCGACCCGGCGGGTCAATGGACGGTACGTTCCGGCGAATCCCAAACAGCATCAAGAATTGACGATAGGTCCCCTCGGAACCGGTAATACCGCCCGAATGACTCACGAAACCGTTCCGGAGAATCATATCCCCGGCCTGGTACTCCGCCTGTCCTGCCGGCCGTCAGGATCGCGCAAGAGGAGACCGGCGTTTTCAAATATCTTGCGCAGCCATGTTTCACCTTCCTCCCGCGAGGCGAAGGGACGGCTCTCAATCGGGAGCCAAAGAGTCGCGGGAGGTCCGGGCGAATGAGGCTCGCCGGCGCCGGCATGAAACACCCAAAGGCCGCGATTCTCATAGGCCTTCCAGGTGATATGGAAAACATTGTCAAGATTGACATAAACACCGTCGTCAATTTCCAAAAACACCTTGTGCCTCCTTAAACACTCCCCGCGCCGCTTTCAAAACGAGGCGGCCCCTTTGCTCTTCCACCGCTTTTTGCACCGTTTTCAGCCGAAGCCGCTTCAGAAGCCGACAAAAAAATAAGAACCCGCCGACTATTTTCTTATTCCTTTAAACCGTTTCTCCAAAAAGGCGCGAAGAGCCGCGACGGCTTCTTCGCTTTGCTCATAAATCTTCGCCGCTTTATGGAAATCGAGAAGGCCGATATCCCGAATCGGAGGATCAACGAGATAATCCGGCGGAGAAAACCGCTTTTTTTCGGCAAGAATGCCGCGCTGCACAATCTCAAACGATTCAAGAACCACTTTGGCGGCTTTCGGAGGCTTGGTGGAATCGGGCGTGCCGGAGCGGCCCAGAGCGTTCACGCCTATCACCACATCACAATCGGAAACAAGATCCCACGGAACCGGATTCACGCAGGCCCCGTCCACCAAAACGTGGTTATCATACATCACGGGAGCAAACACACCCGGAACGCTCATGCTGGCTTTCACCGCGGGAAGCACCGGACCTTTACTGAAAATCACCTGTGAAGAGTTCCATAAATCGGCCGCAACCACACTCAGCGGCGGATCCAAATCTTCGAACGTTTCACGGCTGAGCATATCGTAAAGAAAGTGGGAAAAACGATCGCCCTTAATCAGACCGGTGCCTGTGAAATCAATATCCAGAAGCTTCACCATTTCCATCATTTTATGGCTGTCTTCTTTCCAGTTATGCACCCCGCCGCTGATTTTGATGTGACGATCCACAAAGTCCCTCAGTTCACCGGCCCCATGTCCGCTGCAGTAGAGGGCGCCGAAAACGGCCCCGATACTGGTTCCGCTGACGGCCGCCGGACGGATTCCGAACTCTTCGAGAACTTCCAGAACAAGGATGTGAACAAGTCCCCTGGCTCCGCCTCCGCCGAGGGCCAGACCGACCGTTTTTTTTCGTTTCATCAAAAATACAATACCGCCCTACGGAGCCGCTCTCAAGATGAAAATTCATCACTCGGAATACGAACCGAATTCGATTCGATTATGAATTTTTATTTATATTCATTATATTTTATATAAAGGCACAATTTCATAGGAGGAAAACATGACCGAACATACGACCGATACCCAGTGGCTGAACGGCATGGCGTTTGAAAACTCCGTGGAAGGACACCGCTTCATCGTTGACGCGGACGCCCAATTCGGCGGAGAAGACAAGGGCCCGAGACCCAAACTCCTGCTCCTGAATTCTTTGGCCGGATGCACGGCCATGGATGTCGTCTCCATTCTGAAAAAAATGAAACAGCCGTTCGGCTGGTTTAATGTCCGCACCGTCGGCGAACTCGGAGACGAGCATCCGAAAACCTACCGGTCCATTCACCTGATTTTCCAATTCAAAAAAGCCGACAACCTGGACGATGCCAAAGTCAGAAAAGCCATTACACTTTCGCAGGATAACTATTGCGGAGTCTCGGCGATGCTGAAGAAAGCATGCGAGGTTACTTGGGAAGTGGAATATCTGGACTGATTTTCGAAGCGGATAAGGGAACTTCCTCACCGATTCGGATACACCCCATTCCGCCGAATTCGAGAGGGACGCTCGGGAAGGCTACCTGCTATACTGACTCTTACATGAAATACCAACTGGAAACCATTCCCGTTACCGACGCCTGGACCTCACGGCCCCCCTGTCCTTTCTGCACCTTAATGGACGACGCGGAAAAAAGGCATGTGGAGTATTACCTGGGGAACTCGGTTATGAATCCCGAAACCCGTGTCCTTGTTAATAAAACAGGATTCTGCGGCCGCCATTTCCCGCTGATGCGGGAAGCCGGACACGCGCATCATCTGGGGCTGGTGGCTCATACCCGGCTTCAGACCGTCCGAAGCACGCTTTCAGGCTCTCTCCACTCCATGGCGAAGGCGGGAACGGCCAAGTCGACCAAAGCCTTTGCCGAAAAGATTCGAAGCATCCTTGATGATTGTCTCATCTGCCGTTCCCTGAAGAAGGATGAAGAGAGGTACGCGTATACCACGGTTGTTCTTTTTGGAAAAGAACCGGAATTCCGCCGTCTCTTCGAAGAAGGCCGCGGTCCCTGTCTGCCGCACGCGGCTATCCTCGCGGAAATGGCCGCAAAAGCACTGAATAAAAAAGAAGCCGGAAATTTTCTAACCGCTCTTGCGGCCCATTTGGAAACAACCCTCGGCGAACTGGAGACGGATGTTCTGAAATTCACCCAAAAATTCGATGCGCAAAACGATTCCATGGAATGGGGAAACGCCCGGGACGCCCACGCAAGAACCGTGCAGATGCTCAGCGGGCGAACCGTTCGCCTGACCGACTGATTTTTGGCAGAAGGCGGAAGGTTCAAAATCGACCGAACCGCCGCTGGAAGCATCCTCTTCCGGCGGTTCCTATGTCTGCCGGCACTGTTTTTTCAACTCTTGCGGGAAAGATACATCAGTTCGGTCCGCTGAGACTCCAACTGTGATTTGAATTCATTAAATTCAATAAGATACCGGTTAAGCTCCACGCGGCTTTTGAACACATTGAAATCGTCTATAAGAATTTCACCGAGAAGCCGGTGACTCGTTCGCAGAGAATCCTTGGTTTCCAGATTCTGAATATCCAGAGCTTTCTCCAGGATAACCTGATTGATTTTGCGCTTTTCAATCAGGAATTGGCCGAACAGCGAACGTTCGGCCGCCTCCTTAACAGGTCCTTTGGAAACCTTTTCGTGGGTATCGGCCTTTCTGGGTTTGGCAATAGGCGGCAACCCGTCTCCGAGCTTCAACTGATCTTTTCGTGCGGTGATTGCGGCTTTAACTTTTTCAAACTCCACCAGAGCGTGATTCAGCTCAACCCGGCTTCGAAAGACTTGAAAATCGTCCAACAGAATCTGACCGAGAAGCCTCGGCGACGAACGAAGCGTGTCGCTTTTTTCAATGTTTTGGATTTCCAGGGCGGACTTGAGAACATTGGGATCCAGTGTTCCTTTTCGAACCAGCCATTCACCGAAAACAAGCCTTTCATTCGCTACACTACTCATGAATTGTCGGCTCCACCCAAGTATTTCTCAAAAATGGCCTCATAATCCCGATCCGTTCTGCCGGCTTCATTCTCCAGATCTTTGCGAAAACGCTCAAGGTCCGCCGAATCAAGCTTCTCCAGAGCATCCTTGCCCCATCGTTCCAGCGATTGATGAAACTCCGGATCGCTGAGCGCATCCCCAAGATCCTTGAACATTCGGTCGGCGGCTTTGCCGACGGCCCGGCCCGCATCCTTGATAATCTTCTCCGAACCGGATTCCAAATCCACACCCGTGGAATCTTCAATGGTTCCGAGAAACCGTTCCTTCTTCTCCGGATCGGTAAAAACGGAATACAGTACAAACGCACCGGCCACGACCACGGCAAGCAGGAGGACTTTTCTCATTCTCAAACCTCCATAAGTGATCGATGACTTTATAATCATCGACTACCGGAACTCTCTTTTCCAGAGTGCCGAAAGATTATCGCACTCCGGCCGACTTCAGCTTTTCCCGGACCGCCGGAAACTCCCGGGGCGGCGGAATCACACTCGACAATCAGCTTTCCAGCGCGGCCAGATACGCCGCGCTTCGCTCAAGAGCGTCTTCCATTTCGGCCAGGGATTCCTTCTCTTTCGCGATAATGTCCTCAGGCGCGCGGGAGACGAAATTCTCGTTGGAAAGCTTCTTTTTCTTGCCTTCAATCAGTCCCGCGGCTTTTTGAATGGATTTTCGAAACCGATCCGCCGCCGCTTCGATGTCGATAAGATTTTTAATGAACACATGGGCGGTAAAACCCCGTCCCACGGCGGCCAGAGAGCCTTCGAACGATTCGCCTTCGGCGGCCACGGCAAAGTCATCGGATTTTACCAGCATCGCGGCAATCTCTTCGGTTCCCGCCAGAGCATCTCCGGCCTCGCCGGTGATTTCCACACGAACCTTTACGTCCTTGGAAGGCGGTATGGTAAATTCGCTGCGCATGGTCCTAACGGCGGTAACGAGTTCCTTGAGCACGCCGAAAGAGGCTTCGGCGGCGGGATTTTCCCGTGCGGCATCGGCCTCGGGATAAGGCGCCACGATAAGAGGCTCACGGTTCGGATTAATCTTGCCCCAGATTTCCTCGGTAATGAACGGAAGGAAGGGATGCAGGAGTTTTAACGATTCTTCCAGCACGTAAATAAGCATGGTTGCCGTACGGTCCTTTTCGGCGTCATCCTCACCGTAAAGCCCCAATTTGGCGCATTCCACGTACCAGTCGCAGTAGTCGTTCCAGAAGTATTCGTACACGGCATGAGCCATGTCGTCGAACCTGTAGGCCGCCATCGCGGCGTCGACCGCCTTTACCGCTTCGTTCAGCCTGTGGAGAATCCAGCGGTCGGCAATGCGCCTCTCCGCATCAGCGGGATCAGCCAAATTCCGTCCTTCCAGATTCATCAGGATGAACCGGGTGGCGTTCCAGATTTTATTGGCGAATTTGGAGCCGAGTTTGCTCGTCTCCATGTCCATGGGAATATCTTCACCCTGAGCCGAAAGGTATGCCAGGGTGAACTTCATGGCATCCGCGCCGTAGGTATTCACCACGTCCAGCGGGTCGATGCCGTTGCCGAGGCTCTTGGACATCTTGCGGCCCTGCTTGTCCCGCACCAGCCCGGTAATGTAAATGTCGCGGAAAGGCACATCGCCCATAAACTCAAGACCGGCCATAATCATCCGGGCCACCCAGAAAAAGATGATGTCGTAGCCGGTAACAAGAGCCGCGGTGGGATAAAATTTCGCCAAATCCGAACCGGGTTTCGGCTTACCGTTCGAATCCAGGACATCGGGCCAGCCGATTGTACTGAACGGCCAAAGCCAGGAAGAGAACCAGGTATCCAGCACATCCGGATCGCGCTCCAGCTCGGAAGATCCGCACTTGGGGCAGACTTCAGGATCTTCGCGGAGAACATGCAGAGCGCCGCAGTTTTTGCAGGTCCATGCGGGAATCTGATGCCCCCACCAAATCTGGCGGCTCACGCACCAGTCCCGGATATTCTCCAGCCAGTGGCGGTAGGTGTTTTCCCATTTTTTCGGAAAAAACTGAAGTTCTCCAGCCTGCCAGGCGGCCAAGGCTTTATCCGCCAGAGGCTTCATCCGCACGAACCATTGCGTGGAAAGATAGGGTTCCACCACGGTGTTGCAGCGGTAGCAGTGGCCCACCTGATGGCTGTGTTCCTTATGGGAGGCGAGGAAACCTTCGGCTTCCAATTTCTCCACGGTCTTCTTTCGGGCCTCTTTGGCGGGAAGGCCCTGAACGAATTCGGGTGCGCTGCCGTTCATGCGACCGTCGTCGGTTAAAACGTTGATTCGCTCCAGATGATGGCGGTTGCCGATCTCAAAGTCGTTCGGATCGTGGGCCGGAGTAATTTTCAGACAGCCGGTGCCGAATTCCCGATCCACGTAGGCATCGGCAATCACGGGGATTTCCCTGTCGGTCAGGGGAAGTTTCACCTTGCGGCCGATATAGGATTTATAACGATCATCCTCGGGATGAACGGCCACGGCGGTGTCGCCGAACATGGTTTCCGGACGGGTTGTGGCCACCGTCAGGTGTCCCCCGCCGCCTGAAAGGGGATAGCGGATTTCCCAAAGTCCTCCCATGCGCTCCTCGTGATCAACCTCGTCGTCGGCCAAAGCGGTCCCGCAGGAAGGACACCAGTTCACAAGGTATTCGCCTTTGTACATCAAATCGCGTTCATAGAGGCCCACGAAAACTTCGCGTACCGCCCGGGAGCAGCCTTCGTCCATGGTGAAGCGTTCCCGGCTCCAGTCGCAGGAGGAACCGATTTTCTCCAGCTGTTTGGAAATGATGGCGTGATGTTCTTCCTTCACCTTCCAGGTTTCTTCAATGAACTTTTCCCGGCCCAAATCGTGACGGCCCAGGCCTTTTTCCTTCAGACGGCGTTCCACCACGTTCTGCGTGGCGATGCCCGCATGGTCGGTCCCCGGAACCCAGAGAGTGGGACGGCCCTTCATGCGCCAGTAGCGGATAAGAACGTCCTGCAGGCTGTTGTTCAGGCCGTGGCCCATATGAAGAACGCCGGTTACGTTCGGCGGAGGAATAACGATAACGAAGGGATCTTGGCGGACGGCGCTTTCGCCGGAAGAGGCGGCCGCTGGAGATGCGGAGGTCGAGACGGAGCCGGCCGGAGCGGCGGAGCCTTCGGCGGCCGCGTCCATACGCGGAGCAAAATAGCCTCCGCTTTTCCACATTGCATAAATTCGATCTTCAAAATCCTTCGGGTCGTAGGCTTTGGGGAGTTCAATGGCCTTCACAATTATTCAGTCCTTCTTAAGGTGCGTTTTAGGAACAGTTCGACGCCCTTCTTTCTAAAACGACGCCGCTTTCCAAGTGCTTTTCGCCGGCGGTTTCCGCTTCCGGCGCACGCCCCGAGACAGGCTCGGGATGCCGTCCTCCATGATATAGAAGGAAGGCGGCCGGTTCAATGTGGCGAACATCCCGATACGTCTCCGTGCCGATGCGGGTCTGATGATTCAGTGTCCGGATTTTCCGTAAAAAAATCGATTCGGCAAAATGCACGCCGAAAACCTTTGCTGAGAAACCGATAACTCTTGCCGCATAATCCGCCGCCACTAGTGCGATATCAGGAAAAAGCCGATCGAATAAATGAAAATTAACAAAAAGGAAACACGGAACCGAAGAGGTTTAGCTTCAAGGACTTGAATATACGTTTGTCCTCTCTTAAGTTTTATTCCAGCCGAAGCGGGAATCTCATATTTTGACGAAATCGCCGGTACGCGCCGGCGGGGATTCCTCCGGATTCGCTTTCAAAGGGCTTCAGTTCGAAAATTGTCGACTTTTGAAATCGCCTTCGAAATTATACTATTTGAGTAATTCAGGAGTGAAACATGAGTAATGAAAAGCAGAATAAAACGGCCGATAAAAGCACCTGGGCCATCGGAGGCGGGGTTCTTCTCGGTTTGGGTATGGGATTCTTCTTTCTTCAGACTTCCGTCTTCGCATTCATCGGGTCTCTGCTCGCGGGGCTTGGGCTGGGATTAATTATCACATCCATTATCTCTTCAGCCGGAAAATAGATTTTTAGAAAACCAAGAAGCTTTTCTTCGGAAAAGCGGGGTCTTTACCGGCGGGATATAGCCCGTATAATAACTCCGCGCCGTAATGATGCGGCAAGATTCCCTCCGAGACCAAATTTCGGGGGATTCTTCCCGGAATGGAATCATGCGAATCACAAAAGGGAGAACAATGAAATTCACTTTTCCAAAAGACTTCACCTGGGGCGCGGCAACCGCCTCCTACCAAATCGAAGGCGCCGTTAATGAAGGCGGCCGGGGCGGAAGTACTTGGGATGTCTTCTGCGACGAACCCGGAAGAATCACCAACGGAGATTCGGGCGCTGTTGCCTGCGATCATTACCACAGGTGGAAAAACGACATCGGTCTGATGAAAGAGCTCAACCTGAACGCCTACCGGTTTTCCCTGGCGTGGCCCCGAATCTTCCCGAACGGCGACGGGAAGGTCAATGAAGAAGGCGCGGGATTTTATGACAAACTGATCGACTCTCTTCTGGAAGCGGGCATCCAGCCGTGGATCACTCTCTTTCATTGGGATTTGCCCTCTTCTCTCCAGGAACGTTTCGGCGGCTGGCAAAGCCGTGAAACGGTGAAACGATTCGCCGACTACGCATCTTTCTGCGCCGAACGATTCGGCGACCGGGTGAAGAATTGGTTTACCATCAATGAAATCATCTGCTTCACAACCCTGGCTCATACAATGGACAGACACGCACCGGGCGGACTGTTGTCACAAAAAGAATCCAACAGGACCGTCCACCATGCGCTTGTGGGCCACGGGCTTGCCCTGCGGGCCATCAAAGACGCATCTCCCGATTCCCGTGTGGGATTGGTGGAAAATCTGAACCCCGTCTGGCCTTTGTATGAACGGGATGATCACATCGAAGCCGCCCGAAAAGCCTTCCGTGCGCGAAACCTGCAAAGGCTCTTCCCGGCGCTCACCGGCGAATATGACACGGCCGGATACGAGGGGCAGGACGGCGATTTTCCCGGTGTGGAAGACGGCGACATGGACATCATCGGAACGCCCTGCGACCTCATCGCGTATAACTACTACACCGGCGACCCGGTGGTTGCGGCGGATAATGAAGCGGGCTACAGGCTGGTGAAGCATCCGGATGATTATCCGAAAACAGCCATAGGCTGGCCCGTCTCACCTCTTGGTTTGTACTGGACTTTAAGATTCACGGAGGATTACTTTCCCGGCCTCGATGTGTACGTGGCCGAAAACGGCCAGGCCGCCGAGGATGTGATGGACCGCGACGGATCGGTCACGGATGTCGGCCGTCTTGAATATTACAGACGGCATCTGGAAATGTGTTCCCGCGCCATTGCCGACGGAGCGAACCTGAAAGGCTATTTCGCCTGGTCGCTGATGGACAACTTCGAATGGTCGCACGGCTATTCCATGAGATTCGGCCTTATCCGGGTAAACTACAGAACACAGGAGAGGACCATCAAAGCCTCCGGCCGATACTACTCGGACGTGATTGCGGCGAACAGGGTGCTGTAGTTCGCGATAAAGTAAGCATTATGGATATTGAAGCGCTCAAAGCCGAGATTCGCGAATCAGCCGAGTTTTCCTACAGCCGCTCGGGCGGCCCGGGCGGACAGAACGTGAATAAACGGGACACAAAAGTGACGGTCAAACTTGCCGTTTCCTCTCTTCGGGTGCCCGATGAACATGCCCTGAGACGTTTACGGCGAAGGCTCGCTTCCCGAATCAATTCGGAGGACTGCATCGTAATCCAGGTTATGACGCACCGGACTCAAGGCCGGAACCGTGAAGAAGCTCTGCTGCGCCTGGAAGACATGGTGATTCGCTCTTTACGTCCCGATCCGAAACCCAGGCGCGCCACAGTCCCTTCCGGGGCGGCCAAGGAACGCCGGCTGGCATCTAAAAAACGGCGGAGTGCCGTTAAGGAAGGGCGGCGGCGAATCGGCGGCACTGAAGAATAACGGCCGGTTTTCACATGCATAAAAGCGGTCCGCGGATTGTTTTTTTCCGATTCCGCCGCAGCTTTCCGGCATGAACGTTTATGCCGAAAGCGCCTGTCCTCTTTCCCCCCATTCGGAATATCCGCTGACAAGAAGCTTTTCATCCGATTCCCGAACAACGTCATGATGCCATCCGCTGCCGCTTCTCCTGCTTAAAAAGGCCACTTTATCTCCAAGCTTCGCTTCACCGAAAAAACGGATTCCCAATCGCATCGGCTGAGAATCCCGATACAGACCGTCGGGAACCGCTTCCATCAGCCAATCGATATAGGTGGTATTATGCAGGTGGTTATAGAGATCCACATTACCGCGCCGAACCTCCAAATCGAGGCGTTCAACAACATCGATACCGGAAGAATCTCTGGGCTCTCCCGGATTCCGCGTTTTTCCCGAACCTTGCGGAATGCTCTTGCCGGCGGAAAATGAAATCATCGCCGGATCCTGAGACATCCGGCGATAGGGACTATCGCTTCGAAAATGCCAGCGTTCTTTAAACTGTTTGGGAACGGACTTGGGCCGGCGGGATTTCATGTCCCAGAACACCCAGCGTCCTCCGCCCTCGCCAAGCAGTCTTCCGTCGGCCGTTCTGATGGAATATTCCCGAATGCCTATGAATTCCTTCCATTCGGAAATCCAGGTATCAACAGTAAAAACATCACCGTAAGAAGGATATTCCCACATCCGAAGTCCGCCTCCGGTCAAAATCCATCCCTGACCATCCTCCAGCAAGGAAAAAATATCCTTGCCGACGGCACGGCAATGTTCCGCGGCGGCCTCTTCCATAGCCGCCATAAGAGCCGGCGCCCGTACGATGCGTCCGTTGAAAGAATCGGAATACCGGGCGGTTATCTCGTAACGAAAAGGCTGTTGTTCCATGTTCATGAATCAAAAATATCCACGAAGCGGGCGAACCCCCAATGGATGATTCGAACCAATTCCAGGCTATGCGGCATGGTGTTTTATAACTGGTACAACCGTACCGACCGGAATCAGGTTCCCCGCAGAGCGTTTACCATCTCCACCTTGGAACGAGTCCCGGTTTTTCGGTAAATCGTGGCCACATGATTGCTGACCGTATTGGGAGAAATATCCAGTTCCGCGGCGATTTCCTTGTAAGTCAGCCCCTGGGCGATTAAACCGGCTATCTCGATCTCTCTGGGAGTAAGTCCGCTTCTGGCGCAGGATTCGGAGAATACCGAACCGTCGGTTTCATCGGAAACGGCCGAATCGGAAAGCATGCGAAGAAAAAAGACATCCGCGGTTATTCCAATGGACAAATAATAAAGAGAGACGGCGAGAAATCGAATGCGTTCATATCCTTGGGCGACATAGGGCAGAATCTGCGTCAGCGGTAAAATAAGAAAGGTTAAGCCGTAAAGCAGAAACAAAGCGATTCTCATTCTCTCATCCCGAACCATCGGAAGACTCCGCGAAGCGTCGACCAGAACAAACAGAACAATGAGCAGAAAGGCCACAACCGCCAAGCCGCCGGTAATAAAAGAACCGGCTGTGAGCAGACTTAAGGTTCCCGCGGTCAGATAAAACCCGGCGGCGGCGGCAACCTGAAAAAGACGCCGATGAGTCCAGCCTCGGCCAAGGATGTAGTTGATTGTCGCGGGAAGAAAGTAAATAAGCGACGCAAATGCGATCCGCTCCAAAATATCAAATACCAAAACGGCCACGGGTCCGTTCCATCCGGCGAATTCTCTCAATCCGAAACGGATGCCCGATAGAAAAAACAGCGCCGTCAGATACGCCAGAAAAAGGAAGGTTTTCATAAGCCTGACTTCCCGGCGCCGAACCCACAGGACTCCCGCGAGGCCGAGAACGGAGCCCATGGCACCGTAGGCGAGGATATAGACAGCTAAGACAAGAATGTCAATCACGCTCCTAGTGTCCGGCCCCGGAGTGAATGAGTCAAGGGCGAAAGAATATCGGTACATTCGTCCGTACAGTGATTATCAGATGATGCGCCCATGCGGGTGAATCAGATTCATAATCCCTCATCGGCCATTTGAATTCGGCCCGCGGCGGCGATATGATTACCGACATGATCCGAAACAAACACTTGACGGCTAAAAAGGCCGTCCCCGTCCTGTTTATCGTGATCCTTTTCGCCGCTCTTGCGGGAGCCTGCGCGGGGGGACCGAGCTCAAAGTCCATCGTCCGCGAAGAATCCCGTCTCAGAGCTTACGAAAGATTCAAAACCGATCATAAGCTTTCCAACAAAAGCGATCTCGAGAGAAACGGAATGTACTACGACGGAAAGAAATTTTACGTCGTGATGGGTCTCAGCGATTCGGGTACCGACCGTTATCCCGAGTGGGCCTGCAATACGCTGCTCACCAGCCTCTACGGCTACAAAGCCGTCCGGCAGGATCTTGTCTCCGACGAAGAGTTCTTCGCACTCGTTCTGGACTTCAAACTTGAAGAAATCGTCGAAGGCAAATATTCGAGCCGCGCCATTGTTACGGTGAAGGAAAGCCGCTTCCAAAGATTCCTGGATTCATACGCCGAAGAAGATTAAAACACTCCGAACACAACTTTGCCGCAATCGGATAGAATTGGTTTTTAGGAGGTCACAATGTCCGATACGGTGGAGAAGCGGGAGAAATCCCTCGGTTTGGCCGAGGTATTCAGCATCGCCTCGGGCGCCATGATCAGTTCGGGACTCTTTGTTCTGCCGGCGATCGTGTTCGCGAAATCGGGTCCGGCCGTGGTGGCCGCTTATTTGCTGGCGGGAGTCATGATGATTCCGCCCATGCTGGCCAAGGCGGAACTGGCCACGGCAATGCCGAAATCCGGCGGCACCTACTTCTTCGTGGAGCGAAGCCTGGGGCCTCTTCTCGGTTCCTTCGCCGGTTTCGCCGGATGGTTCAGCGTTGCCCTGAAAGGTGCTTTCGCCCTGGTGGGTATCGGTACGTTCTGGACTTTAATCAATCCCGACGCCGATCCGATTCTTTTCAAAGTCATCGCCCTCGCCTTTGTCGCGGTTTTTACTGTCGTGAACCTCTTCGGCGCCCATAATTCGGCGAAGTCCCAGGTTGTTATGGTGATTTTCCTGCTGGCCATCCTCGGCGCTTACATCGTTTTGGGATTCTCAAGAACTTCCGTTCCTCATCTTTCCGAATTCATCCCGAAAAAAAACTCCTCTCTGTTTCAGGTCGCGGGTATGGTTTTCGTCTCCTTCGGAGGACTCACGAAGGTCGCCGCTGTGGCCCATGAGGTGAAAGATCCCGGAAAAACACTGCCGAAGGGTATGTTTCTGAGCTTTATCGTCGTAATGCTGATCTACATCCTGGCCATCACCGTTACCGTGGGACTTCTGGACGCCGATAAATTCGCCGCGACGCTCACACCGCTCTCCGACGGAGGCGCCGTCCTGGCCGGAAGGGCCGGATCGATTGTCCTGGCCGTCGCCGCGCTTATCGCCTTCGCCACCACGGCGAACGCATCCATTCTTTCGGCCTCCCAAAACCCAGCGGCCATGGCGCGCGACGGACTTCTTCCCGCCTGGATTGGAAAAACCAACGCCAGAGGCGTTCCGGCCCGCGCCATTCTGATTACCGGAACGTTCATGGCCGTGGTTATCATCGCTCTCGATCTTCAAAACTTGGTCAAAGCGGCATCAACGATGATGCTCATCCTCTTTCTGCTGGTGAATCTTTCTCTTATCCTGATGAGGGAAAGCCGCATCGTCTCTTACCGCCCGCTTTATAAATCGCCGCTTTATCCCGTTCTGCCCATCGTCGGAATTCTTCTGTCGGCGTTTCTTATTTATTCCATGGGCTCCATGCCCCTCATCCTGGCGGCCGGATTTTTCGTTCTGACCACGCTCTGGTCGGTTATCTATAAACCCGAAGGACGCCGCCGGGACTCGGCGATTTTCCGGATCGTCGAACGCATGGCCGCCCGCGAAATCCGGGGAGCCAGGCTTTCGGAAGAACTCGGCGAAATACTTCTGGAACGCGACGGTGTTTCCGAAGACCGCTTCGACCGTCTCGTCCGCAAGGCGATCGTCCTGGATCTTCCTCGGCGGCTGACTCGGGACGAACTCTTTGAGAAGCTGGCCGGCGCGTTTTCCCTCCGTTTGGAAACCGGATATGAAGAGGTTCTCCGCAAACTGCGCGAAAGGGAAAAGGAATCCACAACGCTTGTATCGGACGATTTGGCCATTCCTCACATTGTACTGGACGATGAAGAAGGCTTTGAAATCGTCATTGTCCGCGCAAAAGACGGTATTCTTTACGAAGAAGGACAAAAAGAACCGACGGTTGTCTTCGCTCTCGCCGGAGCGGCGGCGGAACGAAACTTCCATCTGAAAAGTCTGATGGCGATAGCTCAGATTACCCGAACGGCGGACTTTTTGGGGCGCTGGAAAGAAGCCTTCGACGAAGAGGAGCTTCGGCTTCTGGTGCTCCTGGCCGAACGCAGCCGATAGAAGCCGATAACGGCCGGCGAAGATTTTACCGAAAGGCACCTGTGAGATTAGGGCCGGCCGGATCGGCGTTTTATGCGTTTCCCCTATGTCCCCGGGCCGAACAAGTCTTGAGCGGCGCCTCCGATGCGGTTATTCCACCGGTTCCGGATAATACGATCCGGACTAAAAAGTAACGATGGAATAACCTTCGGCAATATAAGAACTCATGGCCGGATGACCCGACATCTCGCCGGATAGCGGCAATCCCGAATTCTCAACGGCTTCCAAGACGCCGAGCTGCTTGGAACACGCCCGGCAAACGGCGCTAATCATTCCCTCGCCGCGAACCATCTTAAAATTCGCCGCGAGTAAGTCGAACATCGCGGGTTTGGCCTTTTTAAGATCGTCCAAGCCGGGACCGCCGCTCAGCGGCCCCACAAGAGCGACTGCTCCGCCTTCGATCACAAGAACCACGTCGTGTCCTTTGGCCTTTAAGTCCAGGGAATTCAGCAGAACATGAATGAAACAGAGAGGATCGCCGTTGAAGACGAAAAAAACATATTTGTTCATGGGTTTTCCTTTACCGACAGAGTACCGCTCGGCCGGAAGAGACACAACGGGAAAGAAACAGCGGTTGGCCGGGTTGCGAATCCTTAGATTCCGCCGCGGCCGAAAGAGGTTTTCCCGGCATTCTTCGCAAGCATCGGCCGAATCAGCGGCCCCTCCCGCGGCGATGTCCTCCGGAACCGAAGGAAGCCGAAGAGTCGGAATCGGCGCAGCATTCCCCGTGACCGTACCCGTCGGCCAGATTGACAAGATCATGAGAACCGCAGACATCACACATTGCCGGCTCTCCGCCGATTTTCGAGGCGAGGATCCGGCCGCAGCCGCGGCATCTGAGCCGATTTTGCCTGAAATGAACCGGCCCGCCGCCGATGGAAAGCCTTCTGCCGTCCAAAAGGAATTCCGCGCTTTTCTTCCTGGCCGATTCCACAAGCCGTGAAAACGTGGAGCGCGAGATGGACATCATTTCGGCGGCTTCATCTTGAGTCAGCCCCTCTTTGTCGGCCAAGCGAAGGGCTTCCAGTTCATCCAGACTCATTTCCAAATCCTGAAGATCTCTGGCCCGAACACCTACGGGTTTAAAACTGTCGAACAGCGGCGGCTCATGGATAAAACGGCGGGATTTGGGACGCGGCACAAAAAACCTCCTGCGATTTTACGCTTCCTCGGAAATACGGCGGTAATACCGAGTATACAGCAATTTAATTCGATATCGCCTGTCTCCTTATTTTTAATTCAATAAATTATCTATGGTATTTTTTAACTATGGCAATATTTATTTATAAAATTATCTATTTATGTTACAATGAGAATATTCCAACAATGAGGTATTCCAATGAGCAAGAAGTATGTCATCATCGGCGGCTCGGCCGCCGGACCTAAAATCGCGTCGAAGATCCGAAGATTGGATCAGAATGCGGATATCATAATCATCCAAAAGAGTAAAAATCTTTCCATGGCCTCATGCGGCTATCCCTATTACGTGGGCGGTGTTTTCGATAATCAGAACCTTCTGATAGGAAGCGCCTCAGGCGCCATTCGCGATCCTTCTTACTTTTCCAAAGTGAAAGGGATTAAGGCCTATGTGGAAACCGAAGCCGTTTCCATCGACAGAGAGAAAAAAACCGTAACGGTCCGCAATCTGAACGGCGGCGCGGAAGAAGTGATTCCGTACGATAAATTGGCCATAACCACGGGGGCCCAGGCCGTTAAACCTCCCATTGAAGGGATTGATTTGGAAGGCGTTACAAGCCTCCACAGCCTGGAAGACACCCTCGCGCTCAAAGAAAAGGTCAAGGGAGCCGAAGGAATGAAGGCCGTCGTCGTCGGCGGCGGTCTTATCGGCATTGAAACGTGTGAAGCGTTTCATTTGGCCGGGATTGAAACAACCGTCATTGAAATGCTGGATCAGATTCTGCCCTTCCTGGATTGGGAAATGGCCAAACTGGTTGAAAATCATATTCGCGCCAAAGGCAATAATGTCCTTACCGGCGACGGCGTGAAGAGATTCAACGGAGAAAACGGCAAATTGGTTTCCGTGGAAACCATGAGCGGAAAAATCATCGAATGCAATCTGGCGGTCGTCTCCATCGGTGTGAGGCCGAGCAGCAAATTGGCCGCCGATTGCGGTCTTTCCATCGGAGATAAGAGAGGCATCAGGATCAACCGCTTCATGCAGACAAACGATCCCGATATCTACGCGGCGGGTGACTGCGTGGAGGTAACCAACCTCATCACTCACGAAAAACAGCACTGGCCGATGGGTGACGCGGCCAATCTCCAGGGACGCGTTGCGGCCCAGAACATGGTCTTCGGCAACATTGAGGAATACGAAGGATTCATCGGTACGGGAATCTGCAAAGTTTTCGATTTCACCGCCGGAAGTACGGGATTATCGGAAAAAGCGGCCCGTGCCGAGGGATATGAAAATATCATCAAAGTCGTCCATGCCGCTCCGGATAAGCCGGGATTCATGGACGGCAAACCGATTATTCTTAAACTTCTGGCCGAAAAAACCACAGGCCGCTTCTTGGGATTACAAGCCGTGGGTCCGGGAGACGCCGCCAAAAGACTGTCCGTCGCGGCCATGGCTCTTTACGGCCGAATGTGCATTTCCCATCTGGTGAATCTCGATCTTCCCTATGCGCCGCCCTTCTCTCCGGCCATCGATAACTTTATCACCGCGGTTCATGTTCTTGAGAACAAATGGCGGGGCTACATGGACGGCATATCATCGCTGGAACTCAAGGCAATGCTCGATGCGGAAGAAAAGCCGTTCCTTCTGGATGTCCGCGGTCCCGAAGAATATGAAGCCATGCGCTTGGATATTGGAGAAACGCTGATTCCGCTGGGTGAACTGCGGACAAATGCCGATAAACTGCCTCAGGACAAATCAACCCCGATAATCGTTTGGTGCAAGATTTCCCTCCGCGGATATGAAGCATCCTGCTGGCTGAAAGGCCAAGGATACGAGAACGTTAAAGTGCTGGAAGGAGGCATAACGGCCTGGCCGTTCCCGAAGATCGGCTGAACGGGTTCTTAAAAAGCACTCTCTTGAGGTGATTTCTCAAATCAGCGGTTTTTGAAAGAAAGCCCTTCTAACGCGGGTTTTGAGGGCTTTCGGCTTATCGGATAGAAACAATTTCATGAGAATCGTTCCGCCTCGGGTTTTCCCCGGGGCGTTTTTTTTCAGACGCCGAACCCTGCAATTGCCGGGATTCTTCCTCACTCCGCCGCGCCGCACCCCCTTCCCGGAGCAAAAGCGCATTTTTTAAATGAGCCCCGTTATTCTTTTTCCTTTTCACCGTGATTTTGCCGATCTTGCCGTATTGCTCTTGAGTTTTGCACATATTCTCATTATATTATTCCAAAAACACGGAGGCGGGCCGTTTCGCGCCCAATCGCGGAAAGCCTGCCTCAAAGGAGAACGATATGCCGAGAAGAGACCGAAGAGGTCCCGAAGGGATGGGCCCCATGAGCGGACGCGGAATGGGATTCTGTGCCGGTTATGAAGGATCGGAAGCCGTGAATCCAGGATTCGCGGCAAGAAGAGGGAGAGGACGCGGAGCGGCTTTTACGGGCTTGCGTTTCGGCCGCAAAGCCGGATTCGGCCCCGGACGGGGATTCGGCGGTTATGCTTTCATACCGGAAAACAACCGATCTTTTCCCGATAAAGAAGAAGAACAAAGTTACCTCAATCAGGAGATTTCCGGACTCAAAGAACACCTGAAAACCTTGGAAGAACGTCTGGAGAAACTGAAAGCGGACGAATAATCCGCTCGGACGCGACCGCCTGTGAAGAGGGCCCTTCACGGCGGCTCGTTTTGCGTCCGTGCCGCAGAATCCGCACAGGATCGTCGATTTCCCGCGCTCATCGGTATTCCTCCCGAATCGGCGACGGCCTATAATGCTCGTCATGGACGAAACGATTATTTTTTCACTGGTTCGCGCGGGTAAGAGATACGGAACCAAAACTCTTTTTTCAGATATCACCTTGAGTTTTTTTCTCGGCGCCAAGATTGGAATCATCGGCGCCAACGGTTCGGGGAAAACCACGCTGCTAAAAATCATGGCCGGACTGGATACCGATTTCGACGGCGAAAGGATGATGTCCGATGCCGTAAACGTCGGCTACCTTCCGCAGGAACCCGTACTCACTCCGGGCAAAACCGTGCGCGAGGTGGTTACCGAAGGAGTCGCCGAAACGGCTTCCCTCCTTGCCGAATACGATGAAATCAGCGCGCAATTCGCCGAACCGATGGATGACGAGGCCATGGAAGCCCTGCTGACGCGGCAGGGCGAAGTCCAGGAGGCCATCGAAGCCGCCGACGGATGGAATTTGGACTCAAGGCTGGATTTGGCGATGGAAGCCCTGCGCTGTCCTCCGGATGATCAGCCGGTCGATAACCTTTCGGGAGGAGAGCGGCGGCGGACGGCTCTCTGCCGGCTGCTCCTTTCAAGACCCGATGTTCTGCTTCTGGACGAACCGACCAACCATCTGGACGCCGAGTCGGTCGCCTGGCTGGAACATCATCTGCATGAATATCCCGGAACGGTTATTCTGGTTACCCACGACCGCTACTTTCTGGACAACGTGACCGGCTGGATTCTGGAACTGGACCGCGGCCGAGGCATCCCCTGGAAAGGGAACTATGCCTCCTGGCTGGAGCAGAAGGAAGAGAGGCTGCGCCTCGAAGGCAAGGCAGAATCCAAGCGCAGGAAAAATCTTGAGAAGGAATTGGAATGGGTTCGTCAGGCCGGACCGCAAAGGAGACTGCGTTCCAAGGCGCGCCTGAAAGGCCTGGACGCCCTTAGGGATCGCGAAGCTCAGGAAGAAGCCAGAGAAGCCGAACTCTGGATTCCCCCGGGTCCCCGCCTGGGAGAACTGATTCTGGAAACGAAGGGACTGACCAAGGCTTTTGACGGCAAACTCCTTTTCGAAAATCTGGACATGTCCGTTCCGCCCGGCGCCATCGTCGGAATCGTCGGCGCCAACGGTTCGGGAAAAACTACCCTTTTCCGGCTCATCACGGGTACCGAGAAGCCCGACGAAGGCGAAGTGCGCGTGGGAGAAACGGTAAAAATCGCCTGGGCGGACCAGCTTCGTGAACGGCTCGATCCTTCGCTTTCGGTCTGGCATCAGATATCCGGAGGGAAGGAGATGATTTCCCTCGGAGGGAAAGACATCAATTCCCGCGCCTGGCTGGGCCGCTTCGGCTTTCTCGGCAACGATCAGGGAAAAAAGGTCGGCGATCTTTCGGGCGGCGAACGCAACCGTCTGAACCTGGCCCTGGTTCTTCAGGAGGAAGGCAACCTGCTTCTTCTGGACGAACCGACAAAC
Organism: Spirochaetia bacterium; assembly: GCA_963666985.2. Lineage (GTDB taxonomy): Bacteria > Spirochaetota > Spirochaetia > DSM-2461 > DSM-2461 > UBA2779. The sequence goes on from CAXXIA010000002.1 coordinate 148,441, forward strand.
GACTTGGACGTGGCCACCATCCGGGGATTGGAAGAAGCCCTGGAGGTGTTCCCGGGAAGCGCCGTGGTTGTCAGCCACGACCGGTGGTTCCTGGACCGCGTCGCCACGCATGTCCTGGCGTTCGAGGGTGAAGGCGAGGTATTCTGGTATCCCGGCGGATGGTCGGAATACAACGAGGACCGTCATAAACGGCTGGGAAGCGAAGCGGACATTCCGAAACGGCTGAAATATCGGAAGCTGACGAGGGACTAGTCACAACGATGTGAACCGAATGCCCCCGCCCGCGGAAGCGCAGGCGGTGCAGGCGGCCGGCTGCTTTGCCGCGGGTTGCCTGCCGCAAACCGCCGGCCGCGGTCCGGGAATGAAATCGGCAACGCAGATAAAACCGGCCGCCGGTGAATGAACACATACCGGATAAGCGGCCGCAATTCAAACACGAAGGGACGGACAAAACATGCCGCAGCAGCTCAAGAGAGTCTTCTTAACCCCCAAAGGCGTCGTCAGACCCGCCGTCTTTTTCCTTGTTCCGGCGCTCTTTTACGGTTTCAGTGCGGCACGTTCGCCCCTTTGGCTGGATGCGACGCTCATTTTGGACTCGGCCCGAAACCTAACCTTGAGCGCCTGGGTGAATATTCACAATCTCTTCAATGTTCTGGGCTTTCTCTGGCTGAAAATCTTCTTTTGGGCAGATCCGTGTTATGCCCTGACACTGCTGGCCGCTCTTTTCGGAGCTCTGACGGTTCTCTTCTTTTACCTGATCTTTCTGGAATTCTCCAATAAACCTCTATTTCCGGCGGCCGCGGCGCTGGCGGTTATGATGTCCCACTCGCTGTGGTGGCATTCGTCCATCATCGAGGTCTACACCCTCAACGCTTTTCTCATTTCTCTCATGGTGTTCGCCCTGGTTCGCTGGGAAGCAAGCGGGAAACCGGGTTATCTGCCTCTGGCTTTCGGCGCTCTGGGTCTGGGGGTGAGCAATCATGTTTTGATGGGCTTATTTGTTCCGGCCTTCATTCTGATGCTGCTGTGGAACCGATTTATTATGAAACGGCGAATCGGCATCAAATTTTTTCTGATCTCGCTTCTGTGTCTTCTAGCCGGCGGAGGTCTCTATGCCTTCGTGTTCTTCAGGGATGTCGCCGGGAACATGAACTCGGCCGCAGCTTTCATGGAAGCCTTCGGCAGAACATGGCTGAAAGCCACCGGCGGCGAATTCAGGGACTATATGTTTACCGAAAACCTTTCGCCGCGGGAATTACGGTTCTGGCGATGGAATTACCCCTTCCTCTGGCTGATGAATTTTCCTTCGGCCGCGATTCTTCTGGGCTTCTATGGGCTGATTCGCTGGCTGCGAAACCGTGAAATGTCGGGTAATCTGATCTTTCTTTTAACCGCAATGGCGGCGCAGATTCTTTGGTCGGCGAATTATTTCATCTGGGATATGTTCGCTTTTTCCATGCCGGTTTATCTGATGTTCGGCGTATTTGCAGGCTACGGATTAATCAAGCTGACAGAAGCAGGCCGCCGCGGCACAATTTCGGCATACATTGCCGTGCCGACATTTTTCATTCCGCTTTTTCTCTATCCGGCACTCGGCCGCGCCGGAGGAGAAGGAACGGACGTTCGACAATATTTCAGTCATTACGAGGTTGTCCCCACCGTGAGACCCGTTTGGGATCCGGAGCCCTATATCATCAATCCCTGGAAAAGGAACTACGATAATGTGGAGCAGGTGATGCGGCCCCTTTTGGAAAAGCTTCCCGAAGACGCCGTCCTTCTCGCGGGCGATCCTACGGTGGACTTCCCTTTACGGTATTACTATCTGCCCGTTCTCGGGGAAAGGCCGGATATCGAGTTGCGATCCGTTTTCCTTCCGTTCATGAATGAAAAACGGGCACTGAGTGAAGCACGGAGTCTGCTCAGGATTCTACAGTCGGGCCGCAGCATCTGGTTTGTCTCGCCGGCCTACCCGGAACGGGCCGTTCTTCTCGCTCTGGCGGCGCTGGCCGATTCATCAACGGATGTAAAACGATTGGCGGGTCTGGATGATGAGGCCTTCATCGCGTCATACGATGCCTGGCCGCTGAGCGCGGAAAATCTTACCCCGGACGGGTCGGTGAAACTTTACCGACTGTCGCCTTAATAACGGACTTTTTTCCGAAAGATCCGCAAAAATCAGCGTCCGTGATCCCGCCGGGCTTCACGGCGGATTTCCATTTTCTTGTAGTATTCGGCCGATTTCTTTATTTGTGAGATATCGGATGAATACAATTTATTATCAACCACCGAGAGATCCTTGCTCTCCAGCAGCGTGGAGATGGCGCCGCGTCCGGTATCCTTGGGCAGCCCGACGGAATTCAGCAGATCGTTGGGGCCCAGTCGGAAGGTGTAGGACATGCGCGCGGTCAAATCCATTCTTTCTTTTTCAAGTTCCAGGACCAAACAGTCGTAAAGACGCCCGACGGGATCTTCAATAAGCGTGTTTTTCAGCTGCCGGTAGAGAGTCCAGATCCGCTCGGCGAGTGTCGATGTGAGGCGGGAAATAACCTTGGGCTGTTCCACGACCATCCCTTTGAAATTGGCGCGGTTCACCGCCATGAGCACGGAATCCTCGTTGGCGATGGCCGAGGCGCTTCGCGGCTTATTCTCCAAAAGGGCCATCTCACCGAAAATGTCGCCGGCCTTCAGCAAGGCTAAAAGCACTTCATTGTCGTTGACGATTTTGGTAATGCGGATGCTGCCCTTCTGAATAATGTAAAGCTCCGGGCCGCTTTCTCCCTCGGCGAAAAGCATGGTGTCTTTGGGATATTGACGAATGAACTGATCGGTCGCCGGCTTCAAATTGGCCGTTTTGGCATAGGGCTTTATTTTCGCCATCCGCTGTTTGGCCGTTTCAACGTTGGAACCGTAAGGATTGGCCAAACAGTATTTATAGTAAGCATAGAACGCCTGGTTGAACTGACTTTGGCGCGCGTAATACTCGCCCACCTGGAAAAGATGGCGTTCGTCGGCTTCAACCGAACTCTTAAAGGTCAGACGGGTTAAGGCCTGATCCAGCAGCCGTACCTGTTTGGAGAACCCGTTGATGATTTTCATCGCCACGGGGGTATTCCGTTCAATAAGAAGGGAATATTGATCGGAACGAACGGAGATAAGGGTACAATCATCCAGAGCCACGGCATTGTCGATATGATTGTGGCTGGACATGGTGGAAACAACGCCGAAGAAATCACCCGGTTTCAGGACGGTTTCATCCTCTTCCTCAGGGATTTCCAAATCTTTTTCGATGCGTACGCGGCCCGAACGAATAATATAAAATTGATCGGCCCGCTTTCCCTCGATGGTGATGTATGCGCCTTTGTTGTAACTCACCAGCCCCAGCTGTAAAGGGTTGCTCATGCCGTCTCCAGAATACCGGTCCTTTTTTGTGCCCGGCCGATTCAATTATCGGCCGAAAACCATCCTATTAAGGATAAACTATTCTAAGGATCGCAGGGAACCACCGTCAAGCGATTCAACTTAGAGACCGGGATACAGAGGAAACTCATCGCAAAGCTTCTTCACCTGGGCGGATATGGACGCGAGTTTTTTCTCATCGCCGCCGCTTTTTAAAGCCTCAATCATATAACCGGCGATCAAAGGCATCTGAGCCTCGCCCATTCCTCGGCTGGTTACCGCCGGTGTTCCCACCCTGATGCCCGATGAAATCCTGGGCGGCTGAGGATCGAAGGGAATAGCATTTTTATTCACCGTTATTCCGGCCAAATCCAGCCAGATTTCGGCATCTTTACCGGTAACGTTCAAAGAACCGAGGTCCACGAGCATCAAATGGTTGTCGGTTCCGCCGGAAACCAATCGCACTCCGCCTGAAATTAAGGCTTTGGCCAGAACTTGGGCATTCACCCTTACTTGAGCCTGATAGGATTTGAAATCGGGCTGGAGAGCCTCTTTAAAGGCCACGGCCTTGGCCGCGATGATATGCATCAGCGGACCGCCCTGGATGCCGGGGAAGATAACGCTGTCGATAAGCTCGCCGATACGCTTGGTTCTTCCGGATTTCGGGGCGACGATGCCCATGTCGTTTTCAAAGTCCTTTCCAGCGAGAATCATGCCGCCGCGAGGCCCTCGAAGTGTTTTATGGGTTGTTGTGGTGGTGATATGGGAATAAGGCACAGGAGAGGGGTGCTCACCGGCGGCGACAAGTCCGGCGATGTGGGCCATGTCCGTTACGAGCAGGGAACCCGCCTCATCGGCCACGGAGCGGAATTTCGCGAAATCGATAATACGGGGATAGGCCGACGCGCCGGCGACGATCACTCTGGGCTTATGTTCCAGAGCCAGAGCTCTCAGCTCATCATAATCGATCGTTTCCGATTCTTTATTCACGCCGTAACTGACGATCTTGTAATCCTTACCGGAAAAACTCGCCGGAGAACCGTGTGTCAGATGACCGCCGTGGGCCAAGTTCATGCCCATAAGGGTATCGCCGTGCTTCATAACCGCGCGGAAAGCTCCCATATTGGCCTGGCTGCCGGCATGGGGCTGAACGTTCACGTATTCGGCGCCGAAAAGCTCCTTGGCCCGCTCTTTGGCCAATGTTTCGGCAACGTCCACATATTCACAGCCGCCGTAATATCGTTTGGAAGGATATCCTTCGGCATATTTATTTGTTAAAACCGATCCCGCGGCTTCCAAAACAGCCCGGGAAACAAGATTCTCCGAGGCGATGAGTTCAAGGCGATCGCGCTGCCTGGCAAGCTCGTCCGTCATGGCACCGTGAAGTTCGGGATCAAATTCGGCAATCGTTCGATTATCGGGCATCTTTAAGAATCCTCCGGATGAGTCCGTCTTGGTTTTCGGTGCCCAAGAATATCCCGTGAAATCCGATGGTGACAAGGCCTATGGCCGTCTTAAAAAAACCGACGGGCCCATACAAATAGGCATCCGTCGGAGATTCTTATTTATTCACGGGGAGACTGAACGCTCAGAGTATCCCAGTTCTCCAAAATCCGATCCACGATGGCCGATCCCACAAGAAATCCGTTGGTCATTCCCATGGAGAAACCGCCGGAGCTGGTGTCCAGACTTTCAAGAACACTCTGGCCGGGATGCGGCCGATCAAAATTCACGACATCACGAATCACTAAAAGACGATCAAGAAGTCCGAACCGCTTGGCGACGACTCCGAAGCCGTTGTCTTCCATCTGCGTCACCATGTATCGGTCGGCACCGTACTCGGCGCAGACTTCATCGGCGCGGGCGGAAGATCCGGGACCGTGCCAGTAATTATCACCCGTTACGGAAGAACCGCTTTGAACGGAAGGTAACGAATTGGCCGCCTTTTCCGTATAAAGAGCCCGATACTCGGCGGCTTTTTCGCTATCGGTCAGCTCAATGCCGGAAACTTGTTGTTCGGCCCATTCCACCAATCCGCCGTTTAGCGGGATCAATCCCGACTCGGTATAGCTGTCGCACTTCAAAAACGTCCCTTCAATACCTTCGGGGGTATCGGATTCACTCCAGCCATGACCCAATTCATAGTCCACCAGATAAGTGGCGATAACGACATCTCCCAAGGTCGTGCGGTCGGGTCCGGCTCCGCTGCATCCGGAAACAACGATGTAAGTTTGTGAAAAATCAAACCGGCCGTCGGAAAGAATCGCCGTTAAGGTGGAAGCCGCCTGAGCCTTCCCCATACCGGTTACGGTTCCCGCGACTCCGTCGTTATTAATAAAAAGCGGATGCGGTATTCCCTTAATCTCGTAGGAATCGGCGTCTGAGAAATAGGCTTCATACCAATGCTGGAATTCTCCCGCGAAATCGCCCTCATACTCTCCGACTTCAAACATGGAGAGTTCCAAAACCTTAACCGCAATGGGATCCGGCACTCCGGCTGCCGAGACGGAAGAAGCGGCCCAAATCAAAGCAAAAAGAACAAAAAGAGTTTTTTTCATTGTATGAATATCTCCTCCAAAAGAATTTCCATAGGAGAATCAATTCATAAAAAATCGAATTAATCACACGGTTCACGGCGTTAATGTCGATTAAACCTTCTTTGCCGCGCCGAAACGAATTTATTTTTCGGATTCCTACGGGAGCGTAGGAATCCACGGATCATCATCCGCTATAAGTGACTAAAAAGAAATGTGGATTCCCCAATAAACGCACTAAGGCTCGGTTCAATAAACCGCCGTAGGCCGGGGAACAGGCCAAAGACTTTCATAACTCATTAAATTCCCGGTGGCTTCTTCATACGCCCCCTGAAGACTGTAATGATCGGACGGGATTGCCGGGCGCGAAGAAGGCTGCGTGGGCCCCGAGGAACGGATTCCGCGGGAGAAGGCGATATGATGATTATCCAAACCGCCGAAATAAAAATCGGCCGGACTTTGAATTTCCGTCTCTTCCGAGACTTCCGGAGCCTCATCATGACTCTTCGCGAAGTTCTCTGCGGCGCCGTCGCCGAGAGCCGGATCAACGGGCACCCATCCGAGTCCCTCAATCCAAACCTCGGCCCACCACCATTTCCTCGAATTGCCTTCGGCATCCATCAGGCAGCCTCCCACGGGCCGCGAAGGAACGCCGGCAGCCCGGGCTAAAGAACAAAAAAGAAAGCTGTAGCCTTCGCTGTCGGCGAGTTTGCTGGAAATGTAGTCGGAAACAACCCGTGTCGGAGGATCGTCGCTCCAATCCAAGAGAGCGGCGACATAATCGTAAACGGCCCGGGATTTCAGCCAGTCGTTTCTGATATTTCCGACAACGCGGGAAGCAACCCGGGCGACCGTTTCCGGCTTAATTTGGGAATCGGAGGCTAAAGCGGCCGCGATATCGGGATTCGACGGATCATAGGGCTCCAAGGCATCGATGTTAACCGAAGCGCGAACACGGTCGACGGTAACAACAAGCTGACGCGATATGGTCCGAATCTCTTCCGGCTTAAGTTCCTCCAGGCGATAAAGGGAAAGACCGTCGGTTTCATGGATGAATTCAACGTCCTTTTCTTTTTCATTCCACTCACCGGCACTCATGTTCGGGCCGCTCAATTCCGGCGATTCGAGGACAAGAGCCTCACCCTGCCCCGCTCCGGCCTCGGGTATCGGTATGTACATGTAAAGAGTATTCCCGGGGAAAGATCCGATTCTGCGAACGGAGACTTCTTGCCTTAGGGACCAGGTTACAGGATTATCTTTTATGAAGAATCCGGCTTCATCGGTAATATCGAATGATACGGGATTGCTGAAAGAACCGCCTTTACGGATGTAAATATTCCCCGTAGCGGCATTCTCCGGGATTCGGAAGCTGACGGCATCATCCGCCCACCTTTCAACCGATTGGATTTCCAAGTACTTTCCGACATCGGGCGGTTCGGAACCCACGGGCGCATCCGGATCGGAACGATTCACCAAAATCGCACCGCCGCCTCTTCTGCCGCCGAATCCCTCACCCCGCAGGGTTACCAAAGTCCCGGCGGCTCCCTCTTGCGGTTCGGCATACTCAACATAGGGAGCACCCGGGAGCCAGGAGCCGTATTCGACGCGAGGAAAACGGTTCGCGTCTCCGAGAACAACCCCCTCGGAAAGACCGGAGCGGGTTTTAACCTTTACAAGTATGGCTCCGTCGTTCCGGGGAACTCTGGCGAGAATGCGATTGTCGCTCCACTCCAGGAGGCCCGTCGAAGTCAGGGCATGAGAGCCGATAAAGAGTTTGGAACCGTCGCTTTCATTACCGAAATGCTCTCCCAGTATTTCAAGCTTGTCGCCGGATGACGCGGAGATTCTGTCCAATTCCCGAATAACGGGTTTCCGCTGATATCGAAAGAACAGGATAAAAAAAACGGCCAAAGCCGCTCCGAAGAGAATCGCGGGCAGCCATCTGAGAATCGCCTTTACGGAAAGTCCCACGAAGTCAGTCGCCCGCCGCCGACAAATCAAAAAGCGCCGAAGTTTCCAATGAGGATTCCAAGGTTGCCCTGGCATCATCATCCAGGGTTTCAAGATAAGGCACGACATCGATCGTCATGCGTATTTCAACACTGTTATCGGTCATAGGATCCGCCCGTCCCAACGGATAATAATACACCTCGTCCCGATACTCTATTCTCATGCTGGAAAGGTCGTTGGAATAGCCGTCCTTTGTCCGGGTTTCACTCTTGGCTACAAGGAAAAGGGAATCATCGTCCAGGGGATAAAGCGTAAAATGCACCTCAAGCTGCGAATCGTATCCTTCAAGACCGACGGTAATCGCCCGGCCCGGGATGGTAATTTTCCGAACCGTCGTCGTCCAAGGCTCCGCGTCGCTTTCCGGCACCTCAACAACGACATCGCAATGAAAAAGCAGAGCGTCGGCAAGGAGTTTGGCGGCGGCAAGGCCGAGGTTTTCATCCTCCGCGGCATCTTGAGCCTGTACGGGAACATTAAGAAGCAGCGCCATCAACAGTGCGAATACGGTCTCGGCAAAGAATGGAATACGCCGAAAGATTCCGAATGCTTTTCCGCTCAAGGGGCCCCCTTGAGAACCGCGGGACGAACCATTTGCGGTTCGCCGATACGCGAAAGAGGCAATTCGGCGGGCAGTGTATGAATGGCTTCGCTCTTGGATGCATCGCCGCCTTCCAAAAGAGCAAGAAACTGATCCAAGTCTCCGGGAGTAATGGTGAACGAAACAACCGTCGGAACCTGAGTGCGGGATTCCAGAAGAACCACATCGGGCATTTTGCTCCTGCCGACGGGAACAAAATTAAAAATCACGGCCGCAAGAAATAAGGCGGCCGCGGCCGCGGCAAGAGGAAGCGGCAGCGAAATTCGACGGGGCGTATTGAGTCGATGCACCCGTGAACGGCCCACATAGTCCCAAAATTCCTCCAGAGTCGGCGCTTCGTTCAATACGGCCGCGTCGGAGTTCAGAAAGATTCGCTGAGAGGCAAAAAGCTCCAGCGTGGCACGGCAGGCCGGACAGGAAGCTACATGCTCGGCCGTTTGAGCGGCACGATCATCGGAGAGTTCTCCATCGAAATACTCGGAAAGTGTTGATGCATCAGGGCACATAGATATCCCCCTTGCTAAGGACATTGGACAGATGCTGCCGAGCCCTAAAAACTCGGATCTTAACATTATTCTCCGAAATATGAAGGATACGGGCAATATCGGCATACTGGTAACCGGCGTATTCCTTCAAAATCAGAGCCACCCTCAGCTTATACGGCACGGAAAGCAAAGCTTCCCGAACCTGTTGTTTTGATTCCTCCGTAAGGACAAGACTCTCACCGTCGTTTTCCGCGTTTTCCCTCGGCTGATGGGAATAGACGCGATACGCTTCACGCTCGCGTCCCTGGCGCTTTTCGTAATTAAACGCCAGATTTTTTACAACTCTGATAAGCCAAAAACGCGCTTCTTCTCCGACGGGAAGCTTATCCCTACGCTCATAATACCTTAAAAAAGCTTCTTGGCAGAGTTCTTCGGCCACCTCCCTCCGCCCGCAAATGCGGAAGGCCACTCTCAGGAGATCCGAATAAAAAACGTCAAACAGTTCGGCAAACGCCGACTCTCGGAATTCTCCGTCACTCATGATAACAACCGAAAGCCGGAGACGTTACCGCAATTCCGCGAAGATTTTCCGATTACGCTCGACTCGTTCAAAATGAGGCTCACGCTTTCTCCAACCTCGCGCCGTCCGGTGTATCCACGACCTTCCATCCGAGAGAGGCCAATTCGTCGCGAACCTCATCCGCCGCGGCCCAATCCTTGTTTTCCCGGGCAATCCGGCGGCGTTCCAACAGCTCAGTGAGTCCCGTATCTTCCTCGGCCGCTTTATCCTCATCTCCCGCAAGATCGAAATCGAGTCCGAGCACGCCGTCCATGTCCAAAAGAGCCGCAAGCCGTTCGGCCGCGGGAATGTTCCCATCCTTTGCCAGCTGCCAGGCTTCGGCCAGGGCGCGCGGTGTATTCAAATCATCCGAGAGGGCCTCGTCAAACGCTTCCAGGTAGGCCCGGGCGGCTTCGCCCAAGTCATTGAGAGCCGTATCCGCATCTCCGACTTCACGCTTCAAAGCAGCCACGCGGCCGAGAAGAGAACGGCGGGCCGAACGGGCCCCGTCCAAAGATTCTGAGGAAAACACAAGCTGGGAGCGATAATGCCCTCCCAGGAGAAAATAGCGGTAATCCAGGGGATCATACCCGTCGTCAACAAGACTTTGGAGCGTGAGAAATCCGCCCTTGCTCTTGGACATCTTGCCGCCCTTCATAATCAAAAATTCATTATGAAGCCAGTAATTCACCCATTTTTTGCCGAAAGCCGCCTCGCTCTGGGCAATTTCGTTCGTATGATGAACCGGAATATGGTCAATACCGCCGGTATGAATGTCGAACTGTTCGCCCAGGTATTTGGAACTCATGGCCGAGCATTCCAGATGCCACCCCGGATAGCCCCTGCCCCACGGTGAATCCCAAATCATGGCCTGGTTTTCATACTTGCTGTTGGTGAACCACAAAACGAAATCCAGGGGATTTTTCTTATTCTCATCCACATCCACCCGGGCGCCGTGCTGCAGATCCTGCCTGTCGAGCAGAGCCATGCGGCCGTAGTCGGGCAGCTTCGCCGTATCGAAATACACATTCCCGCCTGAAAGATAGGTAAAGCCGTTTTCTTCCAAACGCTTGACCAAAGCGATCATGTCGCCGATGTGTTCGGTGGCCTTGCAGGCGATGGTGGGCCGGCGAATATTCAGACTTTCGGTATCGGAGAAAAAGGCCTTTGTAAAGAACTCGGCGATTTCCCAGACGCTCATGCCGCGCTCGCGCGCGCCTTTGATCATCTTGTCCTCGCCCTCATCCCCGTCGTCGGTCAGATGCCCCACATCCGTGATGTTCATCACATGGGTTACCGAATAACCGAAACGCTCGAGAATCCGGTCAAGAAAATCCCAATGCGTATAGGCCCTTAAGTTCCCGATATGCGCATAATTATAAACGGTCGGTCCGCAGCTGTAGAAACCCACTTTGCCTTCTTCCATGGGAACAAAATCCTGCAGATGCCTGCCGTCGGAATTATAAAGACGAAGAGATTTCACATCAGTGCTCCGGTTGCGGTACCTGCGCCGCGGGAATAAGATGGTTCACGTGCAGAAGAAACTACCCGAATCGGATGACATATTCAATATAGAGGGAATTTTCCTCGTCTCCGAACCCATGTGGCGTCATACCACTTTCGCCGTCGGAGGACCGGCCGATTATTACGCGGTTCCTTCCGGAGCGGAAGACCTCCGAACCCTGCTGATCAGTGCAAAGCGTTCCGCTCTGGATCTTTTCGTGCTCGGAGGCGGCTCCAACCTTCTGGTATCCGACCGGGGCATCCGCGGTTTGGTCATCGATACCCGCCGCTTCGACGAATATCGCACCGAAAACGGCCTTTTGGTTCTGGGGGGCGGCCTATCCGTTTCCGACGCCGCCTGGAAGGCCGGCTCGGCCGGACTTAAGGGACTTGATTTCCTTTTCGGCATGCCCGGAAGCGTCGGCGGCGCCCTGTGGATGAACGCCCGTTGCTATGATGAGGAGATGGCCGACGTGCTGGAATGGATGGACGTTATGAACCCCGCCGGCAGCGTTCGGCGAATCGCCATGGACCGGAAAGAATGGGGCTACAAACAGTCGCCGCTTCAAACGGGCGGCCTGATTGTTCTCAGGGCCGCTTTTAGAACGTCCAAAGGAAATCCCGAAACCCTGCGAGCCGCCATGAGGGAAAAACGAAACGACCGTGAGGCCAAAGGGCACTACCGATTCCCCTGCGCCGGAAGCGCCTTTAAAAATAATCGCTCCTTCGGGGAACCGTCGGGAATTCTGATTGACCGCTGCGGGCTAAAAGGATTAAGAATCGGTGGAGCATCGGTTTCCGGCTGGCACGGGAACATCATCGTGAACGACCGCGGCGCCAAGGCGGACGATATCAGACGTCTTCTGGAAGAAACCGCCGCGAACGTTGAACGGGAAACCGGGTTTAGAATGGAGCAAGAAGTGCTTTTTGTGGGCGAATGGTAGCCTTAGGGCCTGTAAAAGGCTGAAAAAGAACCGGCTCACACTCAAAGGACCTGCAAAAAAAAACGCAAAGCGTCGGAAAATCACAGGCGAAACGATGGGAGAGTCGATATGGCGGAAACAATCGAAACCTTGCGGCGCATTCTGGAAGAGGGAGACGAAGCCCTCCGCTCGGAACTCCCCGACTTTTCCGTATCGGAACTGGCCGATTGGTGGTACGAACTCGACGAGGAGGAAAGCCTCAAGGTTTTTTTGGCCTTAAGTCAGGACGTACGGGGAGAACTTATCTCGGAACTCTCCTCAACCGACCAGCGCGACCTTGTTACGGCTCTTTCGGAGCAGGCGACCAAAGATCTTCTGGAGGTGATGGATCCGGACGATCTTGTCGACCTTATCCAGGCGGTTTCGCCCGAAGTGCGCTCCGAGGTTCTCGGGCACCTCAGCGATGAGGCGCGCAAAGAGGCCGAATTTCTTCTCCGTTTCGATGACGATGACGCCGCCGGTCTCATGACAACCAAATACGCGGCCATTCGCGCCGACATCAATGTCGGACATGCCCTGGCCTTTCTCAGACGCTCTTCGGAAGATTTGGAAACCATTTACTACGTTTATGTCGTCGACGGCCTCCAGCGGCTGAGCGGAGTTGTCTCTCTGCGGCAGATTCTTATGGCTTCGGACGATAAAAAAATCGCCGAAATCATGGAACGCAACCTCATCAGTGTTCGGGACGATACGGACCAGGAGGAAACGGCGAAGGTTCTGGAAAATCATGACCTGATCGCGCTGCCCGTCGTGGACCGCTGGAACCGCCTTTTGGGTATCGTTACCTTCGACGATGTTATCGACGTTATCCGTGAAGAGCAGAGCGAAGACGTTTACAGGATGAACGCCATCGGCGGTGAAGCCGAGCAATACCTCGACTCATCCATACCCAAACTCATCTGGCGCCGTCTGCCCTGGCTCGTCCTTTTACTTCTGGCCGGAACGATTACAACCAATGTTCTGGCCGGATACGAATCGCTGATGGCCCAATTCGCCTTTTTAGCCCTTTTTATTCCTGTTATCACTCAAACCGGCGGCAACTCCGGCACCCAGTCCTCCACCCTGATGATCCGGGGGTTGGCGACGGGTCATCTCCATTTTCATCTCATCGGACGGGCGATTTTGAAGGAACTGCTGACGGGGATGGCCATCGGGATTGCAACCGGAGTCGTGATCTTTTTAAGAAGCGTTCTTCTTCCGCCGGGAGTCGGGATAACCGAAGCCCTGGCCGTGGCCGTTTCGCTCAGCGCCGTCGTGCTCTTCGCCACGCTTCTGGGCTGTCTGGTTCCGTTCATCATCGACAGATTCGGCGGAGATCCCGCGGTGGCGGCGGGCCCGCTGATGTCCACGCTCATCGACGTGGCCGGTCTTTCGCTGTATTTCGAAATATCCCGGCTTCTGCTGGTCTGAATTCCGCATGCACAATCCGTACGCCCCTCTGCCGGAAGATTTCTATCTGCGCGGAACCCTGGATGTGGCCCGTCATCTGCTGGGACGCCTTCTGATTGTCGGAGAAGCCCGGGGAGAAGATCTCGCCGGGTACGATTCGGCTTCGCCGCCGATGAACCTTTCGAGCGGACCTTCCGGAACCGGAAGAATCGTGCGGGATTACGGTTCGCCCGCCGCCGGCGGACCGAAGGATGCCGAAAATCCCGCGCCGTCCCGCGTTCTCGCCCGCATCATTGAAACCGAAGCCTATCTTTGGGACGATCCGGCTTCCCATTCCTTCCGGGGCCTCACCCGAAGAAACGCTTCGATGTTTCTGGAAGGAGGTTCCGCTTACGTTTACCGGATTTACGGGATCCACCGCTGTCTGAACGCCGTGACTTCTCCGGCCGGAATCGGAGAGGCGGTTCTCATCCGGGCCGTTGAGCCGCTGGAAGGAATCGCATCGATGTGGCGGCGCCGATACGGAGAAGAAATGCCCGAAGAAACCGCCGACGTCTTGCGGACATCGGAAAAGAACACTCCTCCAAGCCGCATCCGAAACTTATGCAGCGGTCCGGGGAAGCTCTGCCGAGCCCTCGGCATAGAAGTAACAGAAACACGACGGCACCGATCTTCGAAGCGGCCCCATACGCATCCTTCGGGGTTTTCCGGTGGAAGATGGAGCGGTCGGTCGCAGCGTTCGGATCGGACTCTCCGAAGGGAAAGGCGATAAGCGGCCGTGGCGCTACTTTATCGCGGGAAATCCTTATCTCAGCCGCCGCTGAGCGCCTCAGCCCGCAAGCGATACGGATAATCCCGTCTTCGGATTTCTTCTCTGCCGATCAGCGCACGAATTCCTTGCTGACCGTCCGAAAATGAGGATGGGAAGCTCCTTTCAGCCACTCGAAAGCAATCATTTCCCGGCTGACGATCCGCACGCCCTCATCTCTCATCCTCGCCAGAGCCAGCTCTTTATCCCGCGGACGGCGTGAACCGACGGCTTCATCCGCTATAAAGACGTCTTTCCCTTGAGAGCGAAAATCAAGGGCGGTCTGCAAAACACAGACGTGGGCTTCAATTCCGCAAAGAATCACTTGCGTTCTGTCGTTTCCCGGCAGCCCGGCAAGACATCCGTCCGCACAGGAAAAGGCGGTTTTCTCCCCCACCGCTCCCGCTGCGAATTCATTTCGAAGCTCGGGAACGGTCGCTCCCAAACCTTTGGGATACTGTTCGCTGGCCATAACCGGAATTTCGAGAAGATTCGCCAGTCTCGTCAGCCAAAGCGCATTTTCAAGAATCCGTTCTTTCTCATGAATAACCGGAAGGAGTTTTTCCTGGATATCGATTACAAGGAGAACCGACTGTGCCGCATCAATTTTCATGGCAACAGTATCACCCGAACCGGATTCTCAAGCAATGGAGGGATTCCTCAAAAAAAAGCGTCATTTTCCCCATGCGGGCGGAGAATTGCCCAACACCTTATTGAAGTCTTCGAAGCGTTTGGCCGATACCGAAGATAAGGGGCAAACTATGTCCCGGCCCTTTGAGGAAGATATGAGCCGAAACGACACGATAGACGAGAACGCCCTCTGGGCTTTATTGATTGATCTCCAAAAGGCAGCCGAGACGACGTTCTCACGCGCGGTTAAAGCACGAAAGAATACATCATTCGGTCCTTTGAGCGCCTCCTTAAGACGCATGCACTGGGCGGCGGCCTTCCTTGCGCTTACCGATCTCGCCGACATCTGCGCGGCGGGAGCCGCTTTCGTCTATCAGCTCCAGGACGGACGAAGCCCATGGTCGAACGAACTGACGGCCGCTGTAAAAACACTTCTCAAACGCACACGGGCCTTTATCGAGGCCAGAGCCTCGGAACCCGCCGCGGGAGTTTTCATCGACAGCCATGACGCGGTTCTTCAGGGGCCGCAGCTCCTCAGACCCGTTCCCACGGACGACCTGAAATCCCTCTTCCGACGGCGCCAGATCGATATCAATCGCGTATCGGCGACTCACCATCTTACCGTGAGTCAGGATGAAGCGTTCAGTCACGCCATTACCGTTCCGTCTTTCGCCAAGCAGCGTCATAAGCCCAACAAACACCTCACCCTGGTTTACCTTGATTTGGAAGAACAGGAAGAAAGTCTTACGGAATTGGTGGAAATCTTCGAAGCGGCGTTTGAATCTTCACAGATTCTCCTCCACGGTCCTTTGGGGATTCCATGGAGCAAGTACAGAAATTACACGGAGAACCGTCCTTATTACATTCTGCTCGATACCGTTGATGAAGCACAGGAATGGCTCCGCTCCGCCGGATTAAAAGGGCGCGTCGTCAAAGTTCTGAAAACCCCGGAAAAGGAATCCTCATCGGACGAGCCGAAAGTCATCATCCGCGAGATACCGGTTCAGCATGCCGCTCCCGCACCCGTTCGAACCTCCACGGGATTTTCCGCGGAAATTATAGAACCCGGAGAACCGGGCAGCCTTGAACCCTTAAGCGGCCGCGCCGGAAGACGCCCACCGCGTAAAAAAAAGAAAATCAAGAACCGGGACTTAAACATTCGCTTCCCCGTCGGAGCGAAGCTCATCCTCATCGTTTCCATCATCATCATTGTCGCCATGACAACCCTCACCTACTTAGCCCTCTTTTTCTTCCAGAAGGAAACGGAGAACAGAGTCCGGGACACGAACCTTTCCCTCTCCCGAATCGTGGCGCAGCAGGCCGAGAAGGAAATCGTTCAACTGTTCGATTCGGCGAATCTGCTGTTCCAAATCGGCGGCGCCGCCGGAGGCTCTGTTTCGCTGGTCGGCGACTTCTTCGACAACTCGCAATCACTGATTTATGTCGGGATTCCAAACAGTGATATGAATTTTTCAAATCGCGACTGGTTCCGCGCCAATCGGATTTTCAACGAATCCGCCGTACTTCAGGACATTTTCACGGAACGATCGGAAGACTTCGAAAAGGCCAAGGCCGGTGAAACGGTCGTAATCAACGTTTCACCGCTTATTTCAAACCTCGAAACCCCGGTTATCGCCTTGGCGGCTCCTTTCCTTTTGGGCGGCACGCAGGAGGCTCTTATCGTTCTGGCGGATGTCGGCGACACACTTGCCGAAAGCGTTCGTATTCAGGAAGGCTTTACAACCACCGTTATCATCAATTCCGAAGGTGAGATTCTGGCTCATCCCGACTACACCCGAATCTTCGGCGGCGAAACACTCCGCGACTCGGCGGTATTCCAGGAAATGTACGGAAAAGGACTGCCCGAAGGTCAGCTGGTTTTCCGAGAAAATACAGCGGAAGGAAGCAAGGATGTCATCGGGTCGTTTTCCCTGATTTCGGTCGGCAATCTCGGAGTCGTCACAACGGTTCTGAAAGAGGATGCCTTCAGCGTTGTCGACTATATTCAAAAGCTCAATCTCTACATGCTCGGAGCCATTCTGTCCCTGGCTATTCTCGCGGTTTACTTTTTCTCGTTCAGAATCTCCAATCCGCTGAAAGAACTGACATTGGCCACGCGCATGATTAAAGCCGGGAACTGGAATATTGCCGTGAAGCCCCGTTCTTCGGACGAAGTGGGTCAGCTGACGAGGAACTTCATGAGCATGATTCCTTCACTGGAGGCAAGAGACCGCCTGAAGCAAAAAACGGAAACCTTCATCAACCGTCAGGTGGCGGCCATGATCGACGAAGATCGGCTGCCGGACCATGCCGAAACGAAAAACGTTACGGTGTTCTTCTCGGATGTTCGAGGTTTCACGGCAATGAGCGAGGCCATGGGCGATCCCCAAATAGTCCTCGACAATCTTTCGGAATACTTCAAAGCCATGGTGCCCTGCGTCGAAGAAACCGGCGGAACCGTGGATAAATTCATCGGCGATGCCGTCATGGCCGTATGGGGGAGCATGCAGGATCTGCCCAATAATGCCGAATCCGCCGTGAACGGCGCTTTAAAGATGCGCAGCGCCCTGAAAGAATTCAATTTTTCCCGGGGAACACCCAATCGGCCGATTTTTCATATCGGCTGCGGACTGAACAGCGGCCCGGCCACCGTCGGTCTCATGGGCGATCAGACGACAAAAATGGAATGGGCACATATGGGAGATACGGTGAATTTGGCCAGCCGCATCGAAGCGCTGAATAAGCCCATGGGAACGGACATTCTTATTTCCCAAGGCACGGCCGATCTGGTGGAAGGCATTTACGATTTGGTTCCCATGAATAAAATCAAAGTGAAAGGAAAGGGCCGGCCGCAGCAAATTTATGCCGTCCTCGGCCGCATGGACGACGATTTCCGACCGCGCAGCCTGGCCGAAATGAGGGCCATGGTCGGCATTACCGGCGATTTCGGCAATGTGTCGATTACGGAAGAACATGAAGTCAAGTACGAAATCCTCGATTCGTAATATCCTCGTCTCCCTCGTTCTCGTTGGGATATCAGCCTTCTTCGCGCGTCAATTCTACCTTGAACTTACCCAATCGGTGGAAAACGTCGACGGCGTGGTTGTCGGGGAAGTCCTGGAGATTCGCGGGCAGGTTCAGCGGCGCTACGAAGACCAATCACGCTGGGGCAGCCTGAAGGGCAATGAAACACTCTACAACCTCGATGCCATCAGAACATATTCGAGTTCCGGAGCGGAAATCATTCTGCTCACCTACGACGACGAAGGAGTCTCGAAGAAAGACACCATCATTCTGGGGCAGGATACGTATATCATTCTCGACCTCTTGGGTGAAGCTCGAAACATCAACTTTGTCGGCGGCGACATTTCGGCTTCGGGCTCCGGAGGATTAACCGTCAGCGCCGAGGGCACCGTTGTCTCCGTCGATGACGGTTCGGTCAACCTTTCACGGGAAGAGGGACGGCAAACCAGCGTTACGGTCACCGACGGGAAAGCCAGGGTTATCACGGGCGAAGGCGAAACCGTCGTGGGAACAGAGTCCAAGTTCCTCATAGACGAGGGCACGGGATC
Source organism: Spirochaetia bacterium (assembly GCA_963666985.2). GTDB lineage: Bacteria > Spirochaetota > Spirochaetia > DSM-2461 > DSM-2461 > UBA2779. The sequence goes on from CAXXIA010000002.1 coordinate 166,908, forward strand.
GACAAAACGGGAACAGGTCGCCGTCGTTCCGACTCTTCCGAAATCCAACGCCCTGCTTCTTACCTACGAAACCGAACGGCGCGTGAATTTCGCATGGGATTTGCTTGCCGAATGGGAAAAGCCCGTCCTGGAAGTCTCTTCCAATCCGGCATTCTCGGAAGAAAGCGCACCCGTGGAAAAGCAGCCGGCGAATGAAAACGCCGTACTGACATTAACGCCCGGAGTCTGGTACTGGCGCCTCGGCGACGAATCGACCGGAGAAAAAGGTCCCATGAACATTTTCACCGTCGATATGGAACGTCCCGCGGATCCCGTCTCTCCGGCCAATGAACTGACCATTCCGTTCCGCGGAGAGGCTCCCGCCGTCAATCTTCAATGGAACCGTGCGTGGTTCGCCGATTCCTACACCGTCGAGGTGTCGCGAAACGCCGCGTTCACCGAGATTCAGAGAACCCGTGAGGTCACAGGATCGTCGCTTCTGCTCGAAGAACTCACGGCCGGCAGCTGGTGGTGGCGCGTCAAACCGAACTACAGGCGGGGTTTGCTGGATACACCGCGCACACCCGCGATTCGACAATTCGTTCTGGAACATCGTGTCGGACACGATCCTGTTACGCTGATCAGTCCCGCGAACGGCAGCGAACTCTCGGGACTCGATGTCCGGGACGGCATCCCTTTCCGCTGGAAAAATCAGGAAGGTCTTGTTTCCTACCGGGTTTTAGTCGCGCAGGATTCGAATTTCAGCGTTCCGACGGCCGACTCCGACGGACCCGAGAATTGGAGAGTCCTGCTCACGGCGCCCAAGCCGGCGACATACTGGTGGAAGGTGGAGGCCACCTCGGCCGACGGTCTTCCGGTTCCGCAAAGTGAGATTCGAAGCTTTACCGTCAAACCGGTCACCGGTTCGGTGGAACTCGTGGATCCGGCACCGGGTGCGACAAAGGAACTCGAACCGTATTCTCCCTACACCTTCGTTTGGCGCAGCGGCATACCGGGAACGGCCCGTTTTCAGCTGACCCGCTTCGAGTCCGATAATGCGAGAACGAAAATCATAGAAAGTCTTATCAACGGCGAAACCTTTACGGCACCCATTCCTGGTGAAGGAACCTATGCCTGGAGAATACAGATTCTCGACGAGGGCGGACGAATGATCGTTGAAAGTCAGGAAGCGCGCTTCCGGCTGAGAAGCGGATTTTCCGCGCCGGTGCTCAGGAATCCCCGGCCTGGCGACAGCATATCCCTCATAGGATCCGATTCTCTGATTCTTCAATGGGATCCGGAGCCGGCGGCCGATGCCTACAGTGTTGTCCTTAAGGCTCCGAACGGTTCGGTGGTGGACAGGGACGACCGGGTTCTCGGATTGGAGCGGGAATTCACGGTAGCGCCATCCTCGGGACCGGGAAGCTATTCGGTGGAACTCACATCGATTCGCGACAATCCGCCCGCGGGCGCCGCCCGGATGAGTGAATCGAGAACCTACCGGTTCGATATTTCCAATTTGGTCGGCTACAGCGCCGCCGTTCCCGTTTCCCCCGCCGGCGACGCCTTCATCGACGGATTATCGGCGCTTAAAAACGGCATTCTTTTACGCTGGACTCAAAATCCCTCCCTGGGCCGCTGGACCGTCGAGGTTGATAACGGTACGGTAACACGCCTCTATCAAACCACCGAACCTTCGCTGAAGCTCGAAGGTTTGGATTCGGGCCGCTACAGCTGGAAAATCCGCTCACGGGACGGATTCGGCCGGGAAGCGCCGGACAGCGGAATCTCGGTATTCACCGTCGGCGCCATTCCGAATCCGGAAGCACCCGTTCTCACATCGCCCGGATACGGAGAAACGGTTGATATGACGGGGGCCAAAAATCTGGTTTTTTCATGGAATCCGGTCCCGAATGCTGAATTCTACGATTTGGCGCTCTATGCTGTCGGTTCGGAGACGCCTCTGTTCAGGAAAAACGACCTGACCGAAACAACCTTTATTCTGGAAAACCTGCGGATCCTGGACGTGGGCGATTTTAAAGTGGCCTTAAGGGCCAGAATCGAATATGAAGATGTGGGGATGTCAAAGGCAAGTTCCGTTTCGGAAACACCGTTCTCATTATCGGTGAACATCGGAAACAAAGCCCCCACCATCCTCACCGACGAATTGCAGTATGCCGATTAAAAGCCGGACGACGATTATATCCAGAATTCTCTTTTTCCTTATCGCCGCGGCAATAAACATCGTAACCGCGGGCGCTCAAGACCGTATCGAATGGGAACCCGTTGAGGGAGCCGACCATTACCGCGTGGAAATCCGAAGAGACGGGAACTTAGTCCTGGAAACACGCTGTGAAGAACCCCGGCTGCCGCTCTTTCTTCCGGCGGGAGAATATGATTTCCGCATCAATGTCATCAATGCTTTCGACAAAGTCGCTTCCGAAGGCGAATGGAGTAAAATCAGAATAACGGCGGTTGACTTTCCGTTTATCATCGACTTACTTCCCGCGGAAATCCACGAGGGTGAAAAACCCGATTTCAGAGTTCATGTTTCGGGATATACGGACGGTGAGAATGGAAGCTCCTTCCATTTTGAAGGCATCGACGGAAATATTATCCCTCTCTCGATAAAAGAAATCAAAGAAGCTCCATCGTCCGCCGGCACCGACGCCGTATGGACGGAAGTCGTTCTTTCTTCGGGAAAAAAGAGCTTCGAGGAAGGAGCCTGGAACCTCGTTATGACGAATCCGGATGATCGGGAAAACCGTATGACTCCCGCTCTGAGGGTTTTGGAAAAACACCGGCCGAGAATTCGCGATGTTTCCCCCGATCAATTTCCGGCGGGAATGGAACATAACCCCGCTATCGTAACAATAAGCGGCATGGAAGAAGGTTCCATCGTGGAATTCAGCGGACCTTCGGACATCAAAGCGCAGCTTTTAAGCAAGGACGACAAGGGAAACCTTGAATACAGCTTCAATCTGCTGAACGCGGAACCCGGATGGTATTCGGTGGCCGTCGCCAACCCCTCGGGAGGCACCGATTCCAAAGAAAGAGTCTTCCAAGTGTACCCCCGGCCCCCTACAGAAGAAGAACTCGAAGCCGAAGCGGCTTTTAAAATTGATGAAAAAGAACCCCGGGAGCTTTCCGATTATCCCCATGCGCTGACTTTCGGCTGGAACATGAATTTTACCGTCGGAGAGGCTGCCGACTACTTCTCGAACGACTTCATCGGTCTTTCGGTCGGGATTTCCCAAGATTTCCATAATGATTTGATTCGCCGCGTCCCATGGCTGAACGGTTTGGGGTGGGAAAGCAAAGTTGTCTACTCGCGCCATCGAACCGAATATCCGCTGTATACCCTCTTTTGCCAGCGAATAACAGTTGAGGCAGGTATCCAATACATAACTCCCTTTGATTTTCCGCTGAAGATCCTATTCCGCGGAAGCGCGGGTGTGGCATGTTCGATATACACCTCTCCGGAATACAACCGGAACGAAGAACCTTTCGGAACCTATAAAATCAGAGACCTTGATTCCTTTGACTTCACTCTTCGATTCGGTATGGGCGGCCGATTTGATATAACGTCCCGATGGTTTATCGATTTAGCGCTTGATCTAACGGGTACTTTCTATCTCAGCCATACATCCTGGACGCTGCAGCCGAATCTGAACGGGGGCTGGCGATGGTAATCCGAAGAATACTTTCCGCGCTTATTTTCGCATCCATTACCGTAATCTCCATCCCGCAGGCTTTCGGAGAGGAAGAACCCGAACGGGAAGATACGGTACTCGGCGAAACAGGCGGCCCTTTAATCATTGAATGGGAATCCACCGGCGCTCTCTACCGCATCGAAATCCGCCGAGATGGGATTGTGTTTATCGATACCGAACAGCAGGAAAGCCGTCTGGAACTGAATCTCGCTCCCGGACGATATGAATACCGCATCAGTGTGCTCAATCCCTTCGGCAAAACCGTCACATCGTCGGACTGGCAGTCATTAACCGTTTCCCGCGCCCGTATTCCTTATTTTCGCGTTATCACCCCCCTCACGGTTTGGGAAGGTGAAACTGCGGCCGAATTCGACATCGACTCATCCAATCTCAGAAACGAAACGGTCTTTTCACTGGTAAACGGTGAAAAGCGAATTCGTGCGGAATGGATTCAAAAGGAAGGATACGACTCGGTTCGTGCGGATATTACGGAGCTTCCGCCCGGTTCTTGGAATCTTGAAGCCGTCGATCCTTCAAGACGTTCGTTTATTCATCCGGACGCATTAACGATCCGCCCGACCAGGCCGCCGAAAATCACCGAAGTCGATACGCCTCAAATACCCAATAGGGGTCTGGTTCCCATTGAAATCGAAGGCGAAGCCTTCGACGCGGAAATGGAAGTAACCGTAAAGGGACCCGGCGGAGAGTTGAAAATCGCCGCCGTGAATGTGGAAGACAGTAACAAAGCGGTCCTCTATCTCGATTTGGAGGGAGAGAAACCGGGAAGCTACACGATTACCGTCATTAATCCGGCAGGAGAAAAAGACAGCAGGAACGACATCCTCCTTGTTACGGAAGCCGAGGATTCGATAAAAGAAAAAAAAACAGCCGCGCATGGATCTTCAAGCGGGATTCCTAACCATGTTTTTATTCGCTTCCGATGAAATTCTGCTTGCTCCGATAGGCATTGAAGGAACCATGGGATTTCAATCGGGATTAACCGCACCGTTTTTCAGAGGACTCGGCATGGAAACCCGGGGCACGTTCGGAATGATGATCGCACCGGATGTAAACAGCATCGGACTTACGCCGTTCGGCAGCCTGGATTTAACGGGCTATTGGAGACCCCTGGTGAGCGGGAGATGCGCGCCGGTTCTATTTTTCGGCATCGGAAACTTTTGGTCCGGCTACACATCGGAGGAAGGGAATAAAAATATTCTTTTCATCAGAACCGGATTCGCTTTCGATCTTATGCGGAAACATCGGATGCACGAACTCGCACGAGTGGGGATTAACATCCAGCTGGGACTCTGCAAAGACGAACAAATCGGTATGGTATCGATCATGATGAGACGCGGATTTCAAATGTGACTGATGCGGTTTCACTCAAAGTCCATGGAAACAACATCCGGAAACAACATCCGAACCGATAAAATGAATAAGGCACCCGTCCGATGCGGAAAAGACCATTGGGAAAGGATATATTGACGTTATGTATCGCCTGAAGACGACAGTATTTACGGTTCTTCTCATCGCCGCCCTCCTGATTCTGGCCGGATGCAATGCCCTTCAGCGCGGCGATATCGGCCGATTCGTCGACGACGAACTCGCCTTCAGTTCAATCGGCTTTCTGATGACCGACGGTTCCAACGGTTCTCTTCTTTACAGAAACGCCGTTACGAAAGTACACGGTACCGATACCTATATCGAAATCACCATCCCCTACTTCACCGATCAGGCCGGAACCACGCCCCTCGTTCCGCAAACGGGAAGCGAACTCACCCTGACATTCGAAACCGTGGCCAAGGATGCCGAAGTCTTCGAATCAAACGATTTGGTCAATTCCATTTCCCCGGGCGTTGATTCGTTTACGTTTCACGACGGTTCCTATCCCTTAACACGAGACTTTATTATCAGAAAAACCGATTCAAATGGCGATGTAAATGAACGAACTTTCACCATCAGCGTTGTGAAAAGCTTCTATCCGGTCGTTGAACTTATCAGCAATCCGAGTTTCTCGGCACCGCCGGACTATCCGGCCGCCATCGCCGTTCATTTCGAGGATGAACTGGGCAATGAGATTCCATTCGGAACGCCTCTGGATACTCTGGATTCGGCCGACCAAATCTGGCTTTCGGACGGCGATGGTATCGACGAAGAATCTTCCAAAAAAAATATCACAGCCGATTTTACTTCCTGGGATACGGCCACGGTAACCGATACCGGACTGGCTCCGGCCAGACCCTTGACTTTGGGGAATTTCTGGCTGACCGTCCCGGAAAGCAGTGCTTATTTCTACTTTGAAGATGAAAACGGATATCCAAGCGGCCTGAAGGAAGACACCTTTAAAACCGCTTGGAATCCCGATGCCGTTTATATGGCGGCTTGGGGAGACACAATCGCCAACGGAGCCACGGGAACCAAAACCGATCCGGTCGATAACCTTACCGATGCCTTATCGCTCACGGGTACCGCTTACTCCCGCTGGGAAATCCGCGTGGCCGAAGGTAAATATGATTTGGGCTCCGGTGAAACGATTGATGAAGATGTTTCCATCTACGGCGGCTACAAAACTGACTTTTCCAGCCAATATGACATGGAAGATGAAGATGTCCGGCTGGCGCATGGTTCGATCTTCACCGGTATTCCGACGGCCGGATCGGATTTTGACAGCATGGGGGGAGTTCTTACCTACAATCCGGGAACAACCATCAACACATCCTCCATTCTGTACGGCATCGTCATTCAGGCCGCCGATGCAGACAATGGAGGCGGGGATTACACCACGGCACTGAAAATTACAGGCAACGCCAGCCCGACAATCCGGTTCTGCACCCTTACAGGCGGCGGCGGAGGGGCCTTAACGTTTTTCTCGGGGGCGGCATTAGTTAACGTAACATCCGGGGCCTCACCCACATTCCAATGGAACACGATATCAGCAGGGAAAGCCGCGGACGGGGCAAACGCCGGATTATACTCTTACGGCTCAACGACTTTTTTTACCGCGACAAACAACACCATCGGCGGCGTTCAATCCACCGGCGGCAGCAGCCACGGTGTTTATCAGTATATGTCGGGATGTGAACTCGGCTACAATACCATCTCATCCGCTCAAGCCTCATCCGACAGCATCGGAATTTACTCCAACCAATCAACCTCTTTTCTCCTGTACGGGAACAGAATCAGTTCGGCCGTCGCGGGCGATGAATCCACGGGAATTCTGAGTGTTAATATTCCCGCATCCTCTTCCGCCCATATCTACAAGAACGCCATTACCAGCGGGAGCGGAGATTCCAGTTACGGATTTTATATTCTTAACGCCTCTTCGGCCGATTACGAAATCATGAACAACGCCGTATCCGTCGGCGGCGGTACAACAAATGCAAACGGGATCTATTTGTACAACGCATCAAATCCAAATACATTTTATGTGTTCAACAACCTTTTTGATTCTTCCGACGCGGATTTCGCCGGTATTACCACATTCATCGATATTACCGGCGATTCTTTCTATCTGATTGAATGCAATGCCTTCGACGATGGCGATCATTCGATTGATATGGACTTAAGCGGCGGTACCGTAGCAACCCTCTGGGATACACAGGAGAGTAACGATTACCTGCTTGGAAACATTACAAAAAGCTTTGCATTCAACTCCGGCGGCTATGTGACATCGGGAATGGACGCCAATCTGGCCTACGGCGGATACAGAACCTCAAGCTATTCAACGGATGCGCAAAATTACAATGCTTACGACTGGAACGGAGATTCCCGAACCTCCGGATATACGGCGAATTTCGACTGGTCCATCGGTCCCTATGAAATCGACTCCATCAGTTTTCCTTCGGCCATATGCGTTACCATGCCCACCTCAACCAATCCGGGCAGCGACAAGTATGTTCTGGGAACGGCCCAATATCCCTTCGCGACCGTGGAGAGAGCCTATACCAAAATCACCAACTGGGGTGTTTCTCCATGGGAAATCCGCGTGGCCGTAGGCACCTATACGTTTGATTCATCCATCACCATGAACACGGACGTAACGTTTCGCGGCGGCTGGAACCAGAATTTCACCTCACGGAGCAACACAGCCTATTCCACCATATTAACCGGTGCCGTCACACCGCTTCTGGCCCTTGAAAACACAGCCGTAACCGAAGACTTCCTGATGGAAGGCCTTACGTTCGAGAGCACATACACCGGTAATGCGGTTCTCCTGGATATCACCAACTACGCTTGTCCCGTTATCCGGAATAATACGTTCGACGGTTCGGGAGTTACTCCGACACAATCCACCCTTCTCACCATCGATTCCTATTCCTGTCCAACAATTAATAACAATACGTTTAAGGGAGGCTCTCCATCGGGAGACGACTTCTGTATTGATATATCAAACCTTTCTTATCCTTCATTCAACAACAACATCATTACCGGCGGCACCCCTGCAGGTGCATCCATCGCCATTCGGATTCTCTCCTATTCCTATCCCTATTTCAATAATAATGAAATCCATGGCGGCTCACCAACGGGCACAGGGGACTCTCTTTGCATGAGTTTCGATACAAGCGGATATTCGGTGGTAGAATACAACGACATCTACAGCGGTACACCGGCCAGCGGTGCTGTCGTTATGATACAGACAAACAATTCCAGCACACCAATTATTCGGGATAATGATCTTACCGGGAATTCCATCACCGGCAATTTTACCGGAATTAATATATTAAACAGTGCCGTTCCGGTTATCGACAGCAACACAATCACTACAGGCGACAGCGCCGCAGACATCTGTGGGATCCTGGGTACAACTTCCAGTGCCTATACAATTTCAAACAACATCATAACAACCGGAGCTGCGGGATCAACCAATACGAATTACGGCATAAGCTTGTCCAACAACAGCACTGCTCCTCCCACCATCAGCGGGAATGAGATTACCCTCGGTTCGGGTATAAACGTTTACGGACTTTACACAAACTCCGTGGAATCGGCCGTTATCGAGGGCAACAGCATTTCCGGAGGGAATGCAACGACGGCCTGTTACGGAATGTATCTGGATAGCTCCACCAGCAGCACAATAACCAACAGCGATATAGATATCGATGGTGACGGCTGTTCCTTAAGCTGCGGTCTGTATCTTGCTTCCAATTATTTAACCATAAACAACAATGAAATCAGCGGAGGAACCGGACAAATCGCCTACGGATTAAACAGCAGCAGTGTGAGCTATCTTATTCTGACTGATAATATCATTACAGGAACCGCGGCCGGATCGGCAAGCACGACAATCTCCTATGGATGCTATTTCCCCGACGGCAACTATGTTTGTACAATCATCCAAAATACTATTCACGGAGGAGAGGCCACAACGAATTCCTATGGGATTTATGTTCTGCCGAACACACTGCATATCGTAAACAATCTTATCCACGGCGGAGGGCCGGTCAGCGGAACATCCTGCGGAATCCACATTTACGCTCCGGCCGCCTCCGGCTACTGGAGTACGATTTATAACAATACAATCTACGCCGGCCGCTCCAGCGGAATGAGTATCGGAATTAATATGAATTCCGACGATTATTACACCCGATTCAAAAACAACCTGATTGTCGCCGGGAATCATTCGGGAAGCTACGGTATATACCAGAGCAATGCTTATGCGCCATATGAATTCCTTGAAAATATTATCCTGGGGACAGGCTCCAATTCCATTGCATACAGAGACTATAACTCCAACAATTATCTCACCGCCGATGATATCAATACGTATCTCACAGGAGAGGGAAAAACCTGTAGCTTTGCTTGTATTGCCGATACATCGGCCAACCTGACCGATGAACATCCTTCGGACTACCTTGTGTCTTTTACGGCGAACGGAGGCATTACGGAATTCCTCAGCGATAACTGGCACTTAATCACCGGAGGAACACAGAACGCAACAACGGGAGGAGTCTCACTTCAGACCGACAGCAGCGGTGCCTACAGCTTTGATAACGACCGGGACGGCGGCAGCTCCCGGACCGATCCGTGGTCCATCGGGGCCTACGAGTACTAAAAAGCCTTCAACCATTACCGCATCATTGCGGCTCGATTTCCGAAAAAAGGCGGGAATTTAAAAACTCCCGCCTGCTTCCAGCTCCCTCTCTCCCCCGCTCCAGTACGCATCTCCGTAATCCACTGTAATCTCTTCTCCGGCCGCGATGGACCTGCGGGCCAGAAAAACGATGCGCCAGCACCCTTTCCAGGGGAAATGTTCAGGGTACGATGAAGGATCGGCGGCATGATTCGCAAACCGCAGCGCTCCGCCCGCTTCCCGAGCGTCGATTTCCAGATTCCGACCGAGGGTACGGACGCGCGGGAATCCCCAGGGCGTAGTCCGATGTGAAGCCCCCATCCGGAAGCGGGCGCCCCGGCCGCGCGGGCCGGACGATACCGGTATATTCACCGATAAGATCGCCCGGAGAAAGCGCATCAAGAGTATAAAGAGCGCGGCCGAGGAGTCCGCCGAGGCTGCGGATTTCCAGGCGGGGAAGATGTGTGTTCTCACGCGGGCTCGGATCGGCATCCGATGCACTCTCTCTCACGGGTAGAGCGGCCCCGGCCGGCTCTACGGCGGCTTTCGACGCTGCCCCGCTTTCGGGATGAATCGTCAGCAGAGGTCCGTATCGTCCGGCAAGAGTGTCGAATTCCTTTCGATTGCGGGCGATAATACAGGGTTCGTGTTACATCGCGTCCGGCCGAAGAGGGCGGTTCATATCGGTTGGAGGCCAGAAACTCAACACCGAGATGCGCAAAAAAGTTCCCTGAAGGCGGCGGGGGTCATTCTTCTTCCTTATCAATCTATTATTCAAATCCGACAGGCATCTAGAGGCATAACCGTTAAGCGAAGATGCGTTCATCACGGCATTCACGAATTTTCCGAGGAGCTTTCAGTTGACATTTGGGTCCTCCTCGCGGTACATTGGCGCTCGGTTTCGGTGGCGTAGCTCAGTTGGTAGAGCAATCGGCTCATATCCGATCGGTCAGGGGTTCAAATCCCTTCGCCACTAAAACGTACCCGGAAGGTGTACGCACAGCACCCGGCTTTTGCCGCGGTTTTATATAGAGAGGGTCGTATTCCCGTTTGGGACGCGGCCCTCGGTTTTTTTTTATAAGAACTTCAGCCTCTGAGCTTCTTCCATAAGCCGGCGGTTCCAGGGATTGGCCGTTAGCCAGGCATGCTTGGTTTGATTGTCGTCGAAACGCCCGGCCCGGGCCTGAAGATCGTTAAAAGCCCAGCTCACAAACCGGGTTCGGGATTCACGATCCTCCTCCGGTGTAATCACCGGCGGCCCAGTAAGCATAAAGATAGCTGAACGGCCTGGGGATACGGCGTCCGCCTTTCTCCAGAAGACCGAGAAGCCTATGCACCTGTATTCTCTTCGCCGTCCAGAGCCGCCAGATACGCATCGAAGCCCTCAATCCATTCGCCCAGGGAATCCAAAGGACCGTCGATAACCGGAAAGACGGCCTTCAATCGGAAAAAATCCGTCCGACCAGTCTTCGGCCTCTCCCTGAAGGCGGCGGCTGAGTCTTTTTTGCGGAAGAACATCGGCAAGACGCTTCCGGGCCGCCGCCGGATCTCCGACCATCCATGCCGCCTCGGCGGCGAAGGCCTCGGCCTCCCGGCCGGCTCCGTTCATTCGAATCCGCCGCCTCGTTAAGAAGACGCAACCCTTCAAGATTACCCGAAGAGAGCATGCACCGTCCTTTCCAAAGTCCCATGACGCACTCTTCGTCTTCGAGTCCGTAGAAATGGGCGAGACGGCGGCCCTCCTCGGCCGCGGCGGTTCCTTCCGCATAACGTCCGAGCTCCCACTGAATACGAACCTCAACGAGGGTTAAGAGAAGCCAAAGATCGCGCGGCGCCCCTCTTTCTGTGAAAAGATTCTGTATTCTCGGCAGTTTCGGAGAGCACGCGAAAGATTCCCGAAAAGAAACTGGGCCACCGTTTTCCATGGCGACGGCTCTGAGGACTCCCCAGGATGCATTCACTTGGCTGCCCGATGCGGGGCGGATATGCCGAAATGCTCCAGAGCGTCTCTGGTTTTTCCGGCGGCCAAAAGGGCCAGGGCCAGCTCCAGATGAGAATTGGTTTCCCCCTTCATGATCTCCGGCCTTCTGGAACGTGAACAGGGCATCCTTTGAGGCGCTCAGGGGCATCATCCCAGCGCCCGAGTGCGTAAGAGTACCGGGGCATTGTGCAGCCGAAACCGCTCCGAATAAGCGCCTCTTCCGGCGACAAGCGTAACGGTGCCGTCGCGAACAAGATTCTTCGCGCCTTCCGAATCGCCTGTTAAAAGCACATAGCGCAAACGAGCTGGCGCCGACGACATTTTGCAGAGATTCCATGTTCGGATTATCCAAATCCGAGAGAGGACATGGGAGGTCCATTAAGCAGGATACCGGCCATTCGGAGCCGGCGGTTGGTCATCAGACTGTCCAGAAGTCTGTCCAGAACCGCAATGCCGCGATTCATCGGTCCCCACCGTTCCAGATAACGAAAGAGCCGGAAAAGATCGACCGAATCACCGGCCCGGTAGCGGTTCCACAGATATTCACCGAATCGTTCGGCCTCCCTGTGGCTTTCGAAGTCGTTTAAAAAAGCCGCCGGACCGCCGGGAATGCTTCGAACCCGGCCGTCCGGATCTTCACGAATCAGACCGTAGTCGACAAGTCCTTCGTACAGGGCTCCTTCCCTCTGACGTTTTTTCCGCGTCTTCTCCATGACGCTCAATAAGAAACCGCCTGTCGGCCAACCCGGAAGAAGCATGCACGAGAAACAAAAGACGCTTGGCGTCGCTGTTCAGGGAGGCCACCAGAGCTTCGCCGGGATCCGATTCCAAGTCCAATCCCCTTTCCCGGGCCAAGAGACGGGTGGAACAGCCTGTAAAGACTGGCGCCGCAGGTTTCGGAAAGAGACGAAATTTCTTCCTCGTTCAGGGAGGTCCGCAGGAGGCCCCGTTCACCATGGTCCTCCACTCGATATCGGTCGGATTACGGAAGAGAACCTCCTGCCCCTTACCGGGCAGAGGCATCGATTCGGTGAAATCGTCCGAATCGCGGATAATGATGAGCCGAAAGGACTCCCTGCCGAGGAATTCCCCTACGAGCGAACGAAGCCAGAAAGAGGCCTCGGATTCGGGGCAGAAACCATCGACCACCAGATATGCCGGCCGGCCGGCCTGACGGCGCCGTTCGACATGAGATTTCACATAGAGCGCGAAAGCCTGAATCAAATCTATGGCCCTTCGTCCCGGGACGTTTCCCAGATACGGCCCTTTGTGCGACATTTCCAGCAGTTCCGCGCCTTCTTTTTCCACCAGGAGGCCTCCGCTTCATCCAGGGTATTCGGGGATTCCGGCGAACGGACGCTTTAAGGCGCGGATGAACGGCTCCATGGGATCCTCGGAATCCTCGGCGAACGGAATAACCAGAGGAGAGCCGCCGTCGTCGGGATAAAGAATCTTAAGAGCCTTCGCCAGAACGGCCTCTTCCCGGAACCGGAACGTCCCCGGATAACCAGAACCGTCCTCTCCGCGTCTTCGGAGTCGAGATTTTCCAAAGCCCTCATAACAACGGGCAGGCCGATCGGGGACGCTCCAGAAGCCTCGGCAGCCGCTCTTCGAGTCTTAAACCGACTTCCTTAACGGTCTCAACCCGAAACAAACCTTCTTCTTCCCCGATTTGAAAATATTCCTGAAAATCATCGGCGGCATCGTCCGACACCCAAAAGCCGTTTTCCCTCCGGAACGAGAAAAAGCAGCGATTCAATATCCCGACAGCTCTCGCCGTCCGTACCGGGAGATTTGTAAACAAACACGGTACTCCCGTAAAGCTCCCTATCATGCTCTCTGAGGCAGGCATGCATGGCACCGGCGGCCTCGGCCGTTTTGCGGGCGACTTCTCCCAATCCCGGCGGAAAGATAAAGGTTTCGGAATCAAGAGATCTTCCCCCGAAACGCCCCGCAATCTCGTTCAATTCCGAACGAATTTTGCCGATAAGCGCAGGACGAAGTTTAATCAATTGATTAACATGGGATATCCCGGTATAAATTGAATACGAGTGCATGCATGAATCCTAATGGGGCTATTATAAACCAGAAGCTGAGATGCGTCATATAGTATTCCAGGGCCGAAAGTATAAACACGTTATCATGAATATCAGCGGCAATGCGCCCCTTTCATGAGATTCTCAAAAAAGTGAACGGCCTAACCATACCCGACAGCCCTCATGATGATGAACATACCCGATACGCCGTTCTCGAACTGATCAACAACTCCTTAAGGGCTCATCGGGAAAAAGGGATACTTGAAAATATCCGAACCGAATATAAAGTTAAAGATGACGAATTGGAAATCATCATCACGGACAAAGGCGGCGGATTCGACATTTCGAAGCTGCCTTACGACATCGGGGATTCGGTCGACGACGTGGATACCAACGACGGCCGATTTCAAGAATACCGTGAGGAAAACCAATATAAAAGATTTGGAATGGGATTGCTTGTGGCAAAAAGGCTTTTCCCGATATTCTCAATCAATTTTTACGACAGTGAAGGAAATGAGGTTCCTTATGCCGCCGGGAGAAGTGGAAGGAACCAGAATTGATATGGGAATTAGGTTGAGCGATGTCTGAACATCGGATGGAAGCCCGGAATCAGGGTTATGCCAAAGTGATGATGGATTCCCGCCCGGGATATCTGAGGAATCTCACCGACGAAGGATGTAAGATCGTCATGATCAGCGCCCTGCCCCACGAGGAAGGCGAACGAATTCCGTTCCAAATCATTCCGGACGAAACCAGCGGCTTAGGACGTGTCTCCGTGGACGCGGAGCTCAGGTGGAAAAAAAAAGACGGACCATACTTTGTTTACGGCTTTCGCATTGAAGAATTCGGCTCGGAAAAAGAAGCGGAAGCATACCATAAACTCGTAACGCAATACGGTCGTTCTTGACGGTTACGAAAAGCCGATGATATAGTTTCTTAGTGAAATTTGGATGCGGACAAATTGCATCCTGGAATAGAATTATTCAATATTGGCCGCAAGTGCCGCATATCGGGATTCTAAGATTCTCCGGTATCAGCCTGTATAAACCTGAGAAGCGAGGAGACCACAATTGGAACTGAAGATCCGAAAAAGCGCCGATATTTATATCATTGATGTTAATGGCGAGATGGATCTCTACAACTCCTACAAACTTAAAGAACTGGTGATGAAAATGCTGGAGAAAAAAATCCAGAAATTCATCATCAACATGGAGAATGTGGAATACATCGACTCCAGCGGAATCGGCGCTCTCATCTATATCTGCTCAACCGATAAAAAAGCTCAGCTTAAAGCTTTTGATCGCCAATGTCAGAGGGTCGGTTAAAAAAGTCATCGAACTGACGAAGCTCATGGGCTACTTCCCCATATCCGGCAGCGTTGTCGAAGCCGTTAAAGAACTTACCGACTAGGAGGAGGCAAGCATGAGCGATACGAAAAAAATTCTGCGGGACGACAATCACCCTCTCTTCGATAAAAGTGACATGTACTTCGAAGGAATTTCCCAGCGATTACCGGCAGATCCGTTTTTTTACCCTGATGATCGTGCAAAAAGCTCCGCCGGAAATTAAGGAAATCAACCTTCTGGAACAGCAGGTCAGCGAAATCATTAAAAACGCCGTAAAAACACGGGAACCAATCCGATAAGAATTAAAAACATTCGTGTCTGGTGGACCTTCACCACCGAGGAAGCGAAACTCATTGTCGAAGATGAAGGCGAAGGATTCCAAAACATCGACGAATGGAATGAGTTCAATGTCGTTCGTCATGAATGCCTGCAGAAAGAAGACTATATCAAACTCGCCGACTATGTGTCTTACCGTACCGAAAAGAGCGACGAGAACGACGGCGGCAACGCCATGTTCGCCGCCGTGGAATACTGGAACGAAGGCGTGGTGTTCACATCAAAGGGGAATACCATCGCCGTAGGAAAGAAGTTCCCCAAAAAGCGCCCGAGAATCGAAGTCTTTTAATCGGATTCAGGCTTCGGTTCGGATTCGGCCTCGGGGTTCGATGTTCCCTAATGATTTCATTCCCGTAAGATCAAGCGCCCACTGGTCGATGAACCAGCTTCCCTCATCCGTTCGAACCAGATAGATATACCCGTAAACGGCTCCGCTCTTTGAGGCTAAGCGCACCGGCACCGAAACACGCCGTCCTTACCCGCAGCGGCAGCCCGTACCGCGGGTAAACCTCCAAACACCGCCGCTTGCCAGCACGGGTCTCGAATTTCCCGGACGAGCAGCGGCCTCATCCCGCTCCAAAACGGCCTCTTCGGGAGCAATCCCGGAGCGAATGGACCGGAAGGCCGCATCTGCAGACCGTTATCCTGCCGCCGCCCATTCATCGCCGGGGACGGCGGGGAATTCGGCCAGAAGGCCCATTTCTTGAGTCTTCTGGAAGCCGCCCTTCGCCGGACATCCACTCGACCGCGGTGTCCCAAAAATCATTCTCGGGCGAGATGAGAGCGGATAAAGACGCCGTGAAGAGAAGCAAAAGGGCCAAAGAGAAATGGAATGCACACGCGAACGGTCACGGGATCATCCCCAAAAAACCATCGGTTCGGCCACGTCAGCTTTGAAGCAGATCGCCGATATCATCGAGCGAGATATCCAAAGCCCCGCCCTCCTTATCTTCAACGGCATTGCGTTCCTTAAGCGGCAGGTATTCATCGTTATAAGCGGCGGCCATGCGGAAAATATCATCCGAAGCGTATTCTTTCGGAATGCTCACTTCCAGATTGTAGCTCTTCTCTTTAAGCCCCCGAAGCATCACGTTCACAGGGTCGCTTACCGTAATGGCGAAATGCGGACTGTAGGTAATCATCATCAAAAGCACAACCGCCAGGGTAACGGCGAAAATGGTCAGGTTCAGCCGCGACTGGGTGACCGAGGCCGGTCTGATATCGAACCAGACCGAATAGGAGCCCGCTGTTCTGACGGCGAAATCTCCGGGGCCGAAGAAGCGTTTCAGATACGCATCGTCGTTGCGGGCATACAGTGTCCACTCCTCATCTTTGACAAGCAGAACCGAAGGTCTGGAACGGCCCCAAGCCTCGGCGGCATCGGGCCCATCGGCAAGTTCCGGCCGTTCGGCCAGCGACTCGACCGCCGCGATCTGATCGTTCAGCCAAACCTCTTCGGCCCCCGAGGACTCGGTTAAGGCGAACACGGTTCCGATGATCGTGGCGGTAAAAATCAGCGTGGCCGCCGCCGTGGTAACGATGCGGACCGTATGACGCTGCACCATCACCGAATCGGCGAACCTGATGCGGCGGAAAATCTTCAAGAGCCTGAGAAGCCTTAAGACACGGGCCATCCTGACGGCCTTGACAACCTTCAACAGTCCGATAAGAGCGCCGGTTCCGGCGAAAGCCGCGCCCGAGGCCATCGCGAAAACCTCGGGCCCCGAGGTGAAGATAAGAAGAGGAACGGAGGCGACGAAGTCCACCCATCCGTTTTTTCGGATGAAATACCGGCCGTATTCGCCGGCCGTAACGGCCGACCAGGAGCGGATAAGAAATTCGATTGTAAAAAAAAGGTCGAACGCGAAACCGGTGTATAAAAAAACGCGCCTTAACGCCCAGGAGGCTCCGGAAATAACGAACATGTCCTCTAAAAACGTCTGAATGAGGACCAGAATAATCGCCGCCGTAACGACGCCTTCGATGATGTTTCCGATTCGCTTCTTCATCGTCCTACCACCCGTTTTCCGCGGCTATACCGTGGAGTTCCACCAAAATGTCCAAATCGAAGCCGTAGTACTTATAGTTTTTCCTGGCCACGTTGAACCAGCTTTTATCGGACGACTCGGCCCCCCTGTCCACTTTCATTCCCGGTTTGAGATTCCGGCACCGCAGAGAAAACACCGCCGCCAAACGGGCCGTGCTTTCCAGATAAGGATTGTCCTGAAACGAAAGGGCGCTGTTGATTCCGGCCTTCACAACCGATTCGGGCATAAGGTTCAGCGTCTTGGATGCCTCTTCGGCCACCTTCGCCGCGTAGGCCGGTGAAACCAGAAGCCCCGCGGAAGAAGACTGACCCGGCGGAATGAAGTAATGAATGGCCGGTCTGATAAGCATCGTGGCCTTCAGCAAATCGGCAATCTCGTTCGGACTGATTTTCAGCCGCTGAACCTTGCGCAGTTCGAAGCTGATGTATTTCTGACGGATAAAAATCTTTTCCATGTACCGGTCGATAATTCCCGTTCCCACGCCCATCAGCGGCCCGGCGAGTTCCTTTCGGGAAACTCTCTTCGCCGAAAGATCTTTAAGAAATCCGTCCATCTGCGTTTTCACAGCCGTGGGCGCGGCCGTACGGTGCGAAAGGTGCTGGGTAAAGGAAAAATCCAACCGCTTTTCCAGAATGGCCTCATAAAGCGGCGTTAACGCCTTATCGGCGAAATCAGATAACGTCCGGCTCATCAATTCCCGAATCTGAGGCCACGGCTTTCCCTGAAAAAAAGCCGCGGAGGTCAGCGTCGGCTTCAGCGTCGCGGCGTTCACATCCAGAAACTGGCGCAGCTGGTCCTCTTTCTGGAGAGGCGAAAGACCTGCAAGTGAAGGATTGTTCCACAACCGGCCGATAAACGCGGCCGCTTTTTCTTGTTCTGCATTCATATGATACTCAAATCGGTGCTCGTTCAAAAATAGGCGATCCATCCCTATGGTTCCAACCCATTTCGTGTCAATATTATATACGGATGCATCGAGTTGCACGGCTTTTTTTGTCAGCTGCCTTTCTCTTCCCGATTTTTTTCGGTTTGCTGATCCCCGAAGCGGGAGCCGAAGATGCCGTTTCCGATACAACGAAGGACGCCCTAATCGGCGCGGAAGGCGTGGACGAAGAAGGCGCTCCGAACGGCGCCTCCGGCAATGCCTCTTCCGACTCGGATTCCGATGTGGCTGCTTCGGCCGCCTCGGGGGCCGATACCGCCGAGGTTTCCGGCGCTTCCCCGGTTCTCTCGGAAGAGGCTTCCGCTTATCTTGTGGACTGGAAACTGGGAGATGCCGATATCGACCTTATCTGGGACGGATACTGGAAGGTCCGCTTTGTGGCCGGAGGCGCCTTCGGGAAAAAAACCGACGACAACGTCTTCAGCGGGCTCTCAAGGGGAACAACCTTCGAGCAGGAACCCGATGTAACCCTTTCCCTCTGGATGCACAACAGGTGGTTCATCGAAACCACCTTCCTGGAAGGATTCGACCACAACACCTACCGCGCCGGCTACGTGGGGGCAAATGATGAATTCGTCCGGGAAGTTGTTATAGGAAACGCGGGCGTGAACGCCGATTCCTTCGCCGGCGCGGCCATCTCAAACCCCGACTACAACGCTCCGGGTATTGTTGGGAAATTCGCCACGGACCGCTCGGAGCACCAGCTTCTCCTCCGCTACGATCCCACAGATCCGGAAACGAAAACCTTCTACGGGCAATACGAGGTGGAAAGTCAGGACATCGGTCTGCCGGATTTCATCGAAGGGCGGTTTTTCATTCTGCCCGACACCAATGTTTCCGACGTCGCGGTTTACCTGGAGGACAGCGGCGGGAGCGTTACCGGCACGGACGGAATAGGAACCGCACGCCGCTACCGGAAGGCCGAAGCCACCGAGTTTTTCGTGGATGAGGACGAGGGGCTTCTGGAACTCTCCGAGAGCTCCGAAGGTCAGGTGATTGCAACCTATCTGAACGGCTCGGGGCACCGAGTCGGCGCGGATACGGTGACCGATTTCATCATCACGCCCGATTCTCAGCTCCATCCGGACCTTGCGGCGGGAACCGGCACTTACGGTTTCGACTTCACAGGCAGCGCAAACCCTTACGATCCGGACGGCCGCGACTTTTCGGAAACCTCCCGGGTAACCATCGGCGGCACGAATTATCTGGTTCTCTACACTCCGGGGACGTTTTCCCCCTTCGAAAGGCAGAACGTCTACCTTTCAAGCCGCTCCCTGCCGAATGAAAGTTGGCGTATCACGACGATGATCGAGGAGCGGGGGGCTCTGTATCCCGAATCGACAACCGAGTTCAGCTTCGAAACCGACGCGGACGAAAGAACCGTTGAAGTCTACGGTTCCACCGGTTCCGGCAGCTCTCTTCGGGATGTTCTGAACCGCTACCCTTTTGCCGAGGACGATCCTGCGGCCTACGGTCCGGGAAGGGAAACGGATGAGAATAAGCTCTCCAGGCTCATCGTCCTGGCCGTCCGAAAATCGAATGACGACTACTATCTGGGAACGGGCGTGGTGGCCGGTTCGGTTTCGGTAACCATCAACGGCGTGCTTGATTCCTCGGCCGAAGTCTCCGACGACGGTTATCTGGAGTTCTCCCGATACATCTATGCCACCGACTGGATTGAAGTGGATTATAGAACCGAATCGCTGGATTTGGACGGCGGAGATTTTTTTCTCTACCAGGGGAACCGATTTCTTTTGGGACCGAATCTGACGTGGGAACTGGCCGAAAGCGTCCGCTGGAACATCAGCCGGGAAAGTTCGCTGGAGGAATACGGCGACAGCCCCGGCGAAATCGCCCTCTCGTCGGTTCTGAATTGGCAAACCGAGACGGCGGGAGTCACCGTTACCGCCGATGCGTCCCTTACCACCCCGGACACCGTAGGCAACCTTCGCCTCTACGGGATGGAAGAGGGAGAATACTCCCTGGTTCTCTATGACGATACCGTGGTGCGCTCTCCGGATTCCATACCCGGATACGGTACGGACCGGACGGCCCTGGACCAATACAATTACATCGATTACAACGCCCTGGGGCAGGAGGTTCTCTACGGCTACATGTGGTCCGGAGCCGAATCCACCGGCGATGACGGACCGGCGCTGGCCGCCGATCTGAGCGGCGATCCCACCGACGGCCGGGTGATGGAGCTGCGCTTCGACCTTTTCGACGACGGTTTGGGAACCGGCGAATGGGCCGCCGGAGATGCTCTGGCCGATACCGAAAGCGCCATCGATCTCTCGGGCTACACGGCTCTGGAAATCCCCGTGCTGTTTCTCGACGACTACGGAAGCCCGGGCTTGGGCACAACGGCGCCGACGATCCTTCTGCAAATCGGCGAAATCGGTGAATACGAAGACTACCACGACGACGGTTCGGTGAACGGCGCGGATTCGGGCGCCTCCTGCGAATGGGATTTCACGGACGCCGACGTGGAATGGGATGCCGGAGATTTATCCTCCGCCTGGACGGCCGAAGATTGGCGGACTCTCCGCATTCCCTTCACAACCGCGGACCGGGCCAAACTCGGAAGCGTCCGCTCCTGGCGCATCGTTATCGACAACCAAACGGATGCCGAACTCTCCGGCCGCATGATCGTCGGTCCGCCCAAGCTCGAAGGCAGTTCCTTCCGCACGGTCGTCCGCAATCCTTCCGACGATTTGGCCGATGCTCAGGATGTCACCTCGGATGAAGTTACCGACGAATCCCTGGAATCGGCTTATCCGGAAACCGATACGATTTTTCACGCGGACGGGGACGAGAACAAATCTCTCAAAATCCAATGGGGCGACGACGCGCCGGGAGGAGATCCCTTGGGTGACGCTTCCGGAACCGATGACCGATGGGAAGCGGTTTCCTGGTTCTCAGACGCCGTTCCGATAACCTCGTATGAAACCGCGGTGTTTTACGTTAAACCCGCCCAATCGGGTACGGGGAAGCTCACGGCGAAAATTACGGACGAAGACGGTAAAGGAATCACCGTTTCCTGGAGCTGTCACGACACGACGGCCTGGGACCGCATCGAAATCAATATTCCCGAAGGAACCGCTTCGGCGGATCGGGGAACCGATTTCACGGTAACCGTGGATGAAGACTCAGGCGAACTCACGCGGTTTCTCCTCTCCGGCGCGGACCAAGACGGAGATGCAACATCCTCCGCCGATTCGGGAACACTCTATGTGGATGAAATTCACTTTTCCGAACCGACCTATTCGATTTCCGGAAGCGCCGGCGTCGAGGGATTCTGGAACTATAAAGACGATGTGGCGTCGTGGGGAAATTTCCCGATCCTGGGCGACATTTCCCTCAGCGGCGGCACGGAAGTTACCGGGGGCAAGGTGCTTTCGGGCGTTGATGAAGGCAACACCGTCACCACGGGAGAAGTCGGCATGGGCGCCGATGTTCTCGGTATGAAGCTGGAAACCGATTGGCGTTCCTCCTGGGGACTGGGAGAACGGAATTGGTCCGGGAGTCATTCTCTTCGCATTCCGGCCCGCTTTAATACGTTCTGGATCGGGGATGAATATTCCCGAAGCGTTTCCGGCGACGAAGCCACGTTTTCACGCCGCAACGACATCAACCTGAGACTGAAGCCGGGATCGGCCACGCTCTACGGCGAAACCGAATACGACGGCACCTCCTTCATCCAAACCTGGGGAGGAAAAACCGGATGGGGCGGTCAAATCTGGAAAACATCCCTGAACGTGGAATACGCCCTGGAAACCGAGCAGGCGGCGACGGCGGAAAACGGCTACATGGAATCGTGGGTGAAGGATTACGCCTACCTTCTCCCTTCTTCGGAAACAGCGGCCGGACGGGAAGCCCACCACGCGTTCGAAGGGAACATCCGCTTGGGTCCGGCCTCCCTCAATTGGTCGCCGGAACTGGAATTCGATGTTTCCGAAAGCCCGGACTGGAGCCAGGAGAACACCTGGGCGGGAACGCTCTCGCTCCCCATTCGCTTTGAGAATTGGCTTGTTACCGCATCCTATCGCCGCGATTTGACTCAAATCCTCGATACCTCAGGCAGAAGCAACGGCGGTTTCGACGATGCCTGGGGCATTTTCCTGGAAGGCCTCCAAGGACAGTGGCCCTTATTAACCTATGCGCCCTTCCTGGAACTCTTCGGGACGGGAGTCGGGTCAACCTTTGAAGCACTGACCGACGGACTGGATGAAGTGGATTACGAAGCCGAATTCGCCGTCGATGTAAGGCGTTCTTCGGGAAATCATTGGCTGGATTTCTTTGTTCCCTCGTCGATGAACCTTTCCATCAAGCGGGAATACCAGCGTGAAGGCGACACCGCCGGATGGGAAGACGAATGGAACGCCGTCTTAAACTTCAGCGCCTACAATCTTTTCGGAGAGTTCGGCCGCTATCCCCTTTTTTACTTCTATAACTCCGACGAACTGACAAGTCTTTTTCAATTTTCATTGGAAGATCTTAATGAGACGGGGATTCCATCCCCGGAAGAATTGACATGGCAGATCGACTGGAGTTTCGAAGGAAACAGGGAGCGCAAGCTTGTTCTGTTTCACAGAGCCACATGGTACTGGGACTCGGATTACCGGGAAACGGTCGAGGAAGGCAGCGTGGAGTTCCATTGGAGAGCCCCGAGCAAGGATGTTCTGCACCTTCCTTTCATCAATAAGGCCATCCCCCGCAGAAACCACATGGAATGCGTGGAAAAAATCTCATTAACCGGAGAATACCCCTGGAACGATGCGCCGGAGGATATCGTTCTTGATTTCGGAGTAACTCTTTACCACGAAACATCCTGGGTTTTCCAGGATCTCGGCGAGTTCACCGGCTGGCTGGCCTTCGGACTCGGAGGAACCGACGGTCTGGTGACAAACGGCTGGGAAATCGGCCTGGAGGCCGAGGTTCACTTCTGACGGACGGCTGTCGGCCGATTCGATTCCGCCCATCCCGCCGCAATCCGGGAGAGCGGTCTTCTGTAAAAAGTCCGTTAATTCGTATTCACTCCACACAAAAAAACTTTTGAGCTGCTTCTGAAGAATCGATGAAGTCCGCCCATCCGTATGTTCCGCATCCGAACGACCGCGGGAAGAGCGGCAGAAGATTTAAGTCCGCGGAAAACCGCTTCCGATGCGGCTGTCAATAAGACTCTTCCCGTGTAGACTTGGGGCGTGAGTACAAAAAGAACTGTTCCGGATCCGGCGGGCAGAAGCGTCAAAATCCTCGCCGAACCGGTGGCGCGTAAAATCGCCGCGGGTGAGGTTATCGATCGGCCGTACGCGGCGGTGAGAGAACTCTTGGACAACGCCCTGGATGCCGGAGCCGATGAGATAACCGTATCCCTCCTTGGAGGGGGCGTGAATGAAGTCAGGATTACCGACAACGGCTGCGGAATGAGCGCGGAGGATTTGGAACTCTGCTGGCTGGCTCACGCCACGAGCAAAATCACCTCCGTTGAGGATTTGGAATCGGCCGGAACCCTGGGATTCCGCGGAGAGGCTTTGGCGAGTCTGGCGGCCTGTTCAAGACTTGAAATGGTTTCCTCCAGAAAAGAAGGCGAAGCTTACGGCCTCGAAGTCCACGGCGGGAAAAAAGTCTTTTTCGGACAAAAACCCGGGGGACTCGGTACGGTTGTTTCGGTACGGGATCTTTTCTTCAATCTGCCGGCAAGGCGGCGATTTCTTAAAACTTCACGAGCCGAATCAGGGCTCTGCCGCCGCGTGTTCCTTGAAAAGGCCGCGGCCCATCCCGAGAGAACCTTCCGGTTCTTCTCCGAAGATTCGATGAAAATTTATCTTCCGGGAGGAACGCCGGCCGAACGCATCATGGCGGCCTGGCCTTCCATCGCTCCGGAAGCCGCTTGGTGGGAAACTCGGGGTGAAGGCGACGGATTTGAATTCGTTCTCGTCCATGCCAGACCGGAGATAAACCGCAGAGACCGGCAATATATCCAAATTTACGTCAACGGCCGACGTATTGATGAGTTCTCTCTGGTTCAGGCGGTCCAATACGCCTACGACAGCCATATGCCGGGAGGCGCGTTTCCTTTGGCCTTTGTCTTTATCGACATCGATCCCGTTCTGGCCGATTTCAACATTCATCCGGCAAAGAAAGAAGCACGGTTCCGCGACATCCAATCGATCCGGCACCGCATCATCGATTCTTTAAAAGATCGCCTGCTGCACGAAGCCTACCAAAAAAGAACTGTTTCTTCGGAACCGAATTTCGAACAATCGGAACTTCCCGCCGTCGGCGGTTCGAATAGGGAATCCGGAACCTACGTCGGTTATGCGAACGAATTATCGGGTGATACGGTTTCCGAAGTCTCCGACGGTTCAAAACCATTTAATCCGAGCGCTAAACCCGGAAACCGCGGCGACCGCACCATGGTGCTGCGCTGGACGGATAGTCCCGTTATTCAAAAACCCAGCCGCTCAGCGGCGGCCTTATTCGGGGACGCCGCGACCTCTCTGAGGAATTCGAAACAAGCCGAATCGTCTCAGGAAACAAACTCATGCCGATTTCATTACCTTGGCCGGGCCATGGGTGTGTTTCTCGTGGCCGAACGTTCCAAATCACTCTACATCGTCGATCAGCACGCCGCACACGAACGGATTCTCTTCGACGAGTATAGAAAAACTCCGCCTGTCGCCGAACGTCTTCTGATCCCCAGACCGCTGGAATTGGATGATTCGGCCCGGATGAAGCTGGAACTCCGCCGAGAGAGGCTCGAAGCCATTGGTCTTGAATTCGAAATCGATTCAAAAGGACGGATTCTCCTGATTTCCCTTCCCCAGGCCGCGAGAGGGATGGAGAATGAAATCGCCGAATTTTTGGAAACGGGGGCCGGCGATGCCGAAGGGATGGAGAAAGATCTCTGGGCAAATCTCTCCTGCAAAGCCGCCGTTAAAGACAACAGTATTCTCGACGATACGGCGGCCTGCGTTCTTCTGGAGAAAGTCTTCGCGCTGGAGATTCCGCGCTGCCCGCACGGCCGGCCCATTTGGTTTGAAATAAGCCGATCGGAACTGTTTTCCCTGGTGGGCAGAACGGTATAGCCGGACATCCTCGCCGGCGTTACGTCCTTGGCTTATAACCCTTTCATTCACGGGGATTCCCGGGCGGATGAACGAACAGGCGGCCGGCCGACGAGGTGAAAAATCATGCGCCCCGGCGGGCGGTCAGTTCACCAGCAGCTTTAAATCCGCCAGAGCGGGATAGGAGGGATCAATCCGTTCCAAATCGGAAACGGCCTTCGAAGCCCCTTCACTGTCGCCTGAAGAAAAACGCAGCCGGGCAATCCTGTCGTAGGCCTCGCTCCGTTTCGAATCCAGGCGAATCACCGTTTCATAAACCTTGAGCGCCCTTTGAACATCACCGGTTTCCGTAAGAGCCAAGGCCAGGTTCATCTGCAGATCCGCGTCGTTCGGCTCCGCACCGACAGCCTTTTCGAAGAACTTCAAACTGTTGGCATAGTCCTCGGTATGCAGGTACACCTTGCCGAGATTATTCCACACAACGGGAGAATTCGGTTCGATGCGCAGCGCTTCCAGAAGAGATTCCAAAGCTTTGTTATAATCGCCCGTTCCATCATAGAGAACACCGAGATTAATTCGGGGTTTGGCGTATCCCGGATCGATGGATGCCGACTGACGGTAGGAATTGACGGCCTGGTCGGTCATCCCCGCCTTCTCGGCCGCCTGGCCGAGTGTGTAGAGATAGACGGCGTTGGTTCCGTCGCTCTTCACGGCCGCCGCGGCTTTGGAAAGCGCGTCATCCGTATCGCCGAGCATCAGCGAAGTCAAAGCGAGGTTGTACAGCGTATCCCCGTGTGACGGTTCCAGTTCCAGAGCCTTGGAATACGCACTTCGGGCTTCATTATACGATTTCGCTCCGTAGTAAGCCGCGCCGAGACTGCGCCAATAGGCCGCTTTGTCCGGTGAAAGATTCGCGGCCATGGTGAATGAATCGATCGCTCCGGACCAATTTTCGTTCGCCAGATAAATCTTTCCCAATTCGTATCGGCTGGGAGCATGATCCGGCCTGGCTTTCACACTTTCGGAGAATGCTTTCGCCGCATTCTGAACACGGGATGTTCTTAAGTAACTTAGGCCCAGGTTGAACCAGTTTCCCTGATAATCGGGTTCGATTTTAGAGACCTTTTCGAAGGACGCCGCGGCATCGCCGTACCGTTTATCTCTGAATTGAACCTTTCCGAGTTCATACCAAATCTGAGTCATGCCGCCGTTCAGACGGGCGGCCTTTTCAAAAGAAGCGATGGCATCGCCCAGATTTCCTTCCGCCGCCTTTATCTGGCCAAGCCGGAAATGAGCGTTCCAGTCTTCCGGATTTCTTCTGAGGGCCTCTTCATAGGCGCTTCGGGCCCGCCGTCGATTCTCACTGTTTTCCGGATCGGCCAGATACCAGGCATCGCCTTCTACGGCCCAGGCATCGCCCGAATCGGAATCGAGCTCTCTTGCCTCGGCGGCTTTTTCCCTGGCCTCCGACCAGCGTCCGGACTCAACGGCGCGATGAGCCTCTTCCAAAAGCCGTGTTAGCCGTCTCTCCCGTTCTTCGCGAGCGGCCCTCTCGGCCGCCGATTCGGCGTCTCTGCGGGCTTGTTCGGCATCTCTCTTCAAACTCCGGGCCGCCGATGAATCGGGCATGATGCGCAAGGCGTCGTTGGCCGCCTCGATCGCCTCGTCGAAACGCTGCCTTTCAAGCGCCTTTCGCCCCTTCTCCACGAGAGCTTCAACTTCCTGCTTTTGGGCCTCTTCCTGACGCCGCCGTTCGGCCTCGGCCCTTTCCCGGGCCGCTTTATCTTCCGGATTTTCTCTGTTGATGGACTCCCCCAGCTTTTCAAGGCTTTCGGCGAGTTCCTTATTTTGTTCCCTTTGGGCATCCAATTCGGCCTGCAGGGATTTTTCCTCGGCCGCCCGTCTGGCGCTGATAACATCATCACGCAATCGGCGCGCTTCTTCATCTTGGGCATCATCTATCAAAAGATCATTCAGAAGATCCAGCGCCATCTGGTATTCGCCCTGATCGGCGTAATCCCGGGCCAATACGAGAATATTATCCCGGCGCGACAACGATCCGTTATCCGCATCGTTCCCGCCGCCTCTCGAACGCAGTCCGAAAAAAAGCCCCAAAGAAAGAAGAATCACCAGGAGGGCCGCTCCTCCGATAACGAGGATTTTCTTATCGATTCTCATTTAGTCCTCCAGGAGGGAATCTTCGAATTCCTTTCGAATGTCCTCCGTGCCGGCGCTCACGCTTGTCGTATCGTCTCCGCTGTCGCTCAGAGAATCAAGCACTTCCCGCATTAAAGCTTCTCTCCTGGCCTGTTCTTCGGCTTTTCGGGCTTCTTCGGCAAGACGGCGGGCTTCGGCGGAGCGCGCCGCCTCAATGTCTTCGGACAAGAGGGCGATAATTTTTTCTATCGTCTCTCTGTCCGGGGCGTTCGGCTCCATGACAAGATAATTCTCATAATCTTCCAAAGCCGCAAGATGCTTTTCGCCGACCAGTTCCAGGTTCGCGCGGTTTAACAGGGCCGAAGGCGTATAAGAACCTCCGGCGTCCACAACCCTCGTATAATCCTCCAGGGCTCCCTCAAGATTCCCCCGAACCCAGCGGAGATTTCCTCTGCGGAAAAGCAGAGAATCTTTTTGAGGACCGCTCAGAGCGATACCGCCGGTATACGCTTCTTCCGCGTCTTCAAACCGTTTTATTTCATGAAAACAGATTCCGAGATATAAAAAATATTCGTCGTTTCCAGGATCAATTTCTCCGGCTTTTCCGAAAAAAGCCGCCGCGTCGGCATTCTTTTGCCAGCGAAAAGCGTCCAGACCCTTCGCAAACCACTCGTCGGCGGTTTGCGCTCCGAGAGAAATCGGTATACAAATAATGATGATGACTAACATTATTGATCCGAAAGTTTGTTTGACACTTCGGTTTGATGTCACTACCCTTGCATCAGCCTCCATAAAATCGGAATTGTAGTATGGACACGGGAATCTTAATTTTATTCATCATTATAGCCGCCGGATTCCTCGGAGTCCTGGTTTTTTTCCTCGTTAAGAGTTTAGCCGCTCCCCGACGCATATCCACGCTTCAGCAGCAGATGAAGCAGGGAAAAACGAGCCAGGCGATTCGAAGCGCCAAGCAGATCCTCGCGAAAGATACCCGAAACTGCGAAGCGCACTATCTCTTGGCCCAAGCTTATCACAAAGACGGAAAACCGGAATTGGCCCTTATGGAATACAAAGCCGTCAACCAGCTCAGTGATTTTTCCGGCATCTGCAAAGAAGTTCCGTTTCGCAAGGCTATTCTCTCACTCTTTCTCCAATTCGGCCAAGATGAAGAAGCCCTGAAGGAATTGCTCCTTCTGATAAAGCTGGAACCTTACGAATCGGAACACTACTACCAGGCCGGAGTCCTTTTTGAAAAACGCAACAAAGCTGCGCAGGCATCGCAGTTCTATAAAAAGGCTCTCGAAGTCAATCCGCGGCATTCGGACAGCTGGTTCGCGTACGGATCTCTTATGTACAGAGCCAAACGGCAGCCCGAAGCCAAAGAAGCTCTGCAAAAAGCTTTGAAGCTCAAACCGGATAATTACAAAGCCTACTTCTACCTCGGACGGATCTTCAAAGATGCCCGGGACTATAACGGTGCCCTGGGAGCCTTCGAGAACGCACAGAAAGACGCCGATTTTAAAACCAAGTCGCTGATTGAACGGGGCTCCTGCCTTATCGCGATGAAGAATTACAGCCGGGCACAGTCGGAACTGGAACGGGTTATGAAACTTCCCGATATCGATGATGATTCCAACGAAATCATGCATGCCCGATATTTTCTGTCGATGTGCTATGAGCATACGAGGAACATCGATAAAGCCATAGAACAGTGGGAACACCTCTACGCGAAAAAGAAAAACTTCCGGGATGTCGCCGAAAAACTCAGCCAATACCAGGAATTAAGGGGCGACGATCGAATAAAGGATTTCATTACCGAAAGCCCTGAAAAATTCGAAAAAACCTGTCACAAACTGGTTGAGGCCATGGGCTTGTCCGTTACCGAATATTCAAGCCACTCGGAAGGATGCCAAATAACCGCGGTTGAAAAGAGTACGGGCCAATGGAGGAATACCAGAAAATTCCCAAAATTCATACGCATCACACGGATTCCGGAAACTATTGATTTACCGGTTATCCGGGATTTTCATGAAGTGATGAAAAAAGCCGGAGTAAACAGGGGATATTACATCTGCAGTTCCAATTTTACCCGTTCGGCACAGGAATTCGTGGAATCCCGTCCCATAGACCTTATCGCCAGGGATCAGCTCCAGGAACTCTTAAAAAAAGCGGAAGCACTGGGTAAAGGATCAAGTTGAACTTCCTGGCGGTTGCCGATCATGTCGATCCCTTGGTATATTCCCGGAACATCAAGGAAAGGTTCGAAGGAATCGACTGCGTTTTCGGTGCCGGAGATCTTGAGCTTCCCTATTATGAATACATCATCTCCTGCATCAACAAACCTCTTTATTTCGTCTTCGGAAACCATAATCTGAAGGGTCTTTCGTTTTTCAGACCGACATCGAATGAAGTCTCTTCCGCCGGATGGGAAACCCATCAGGCGGGTTTGGGATACGGTTCCATCTGCATCGACGGAAGAATAAAAAGAAATAAGAAACTGAACATCATCATCGCGGGTTTGGGAGGCAGCAGAAAATACAACAACGGAAAAAACCAATTCTCCGAAACGGAAATGTTCTTCCGTATCCTCAGGCTGATTCCCGCCATGATGTGCAACCGTGTGTTCCACGGCCGGTATGTCGATGTGCTTCTAACCCACGCAACGCCTGAAGGAATCCATGACCGTGACGATCCGTGTCATAAAGGGTTTAAAGTCTTTCTATGGTTCATGAAAGTCTTCAAACCGCGTTATCTTATTCACGGACATGTTCATCTTTATGATATTAATGCCAATCGAGAGTCGTATTATGCGGAAACGACTGTGCTCAATGCTTACGATCACATCGTCGTCGATTGGGAGGAAGGAATGAAAGACAACTCCTTTGTAGTAAGCCAAGCCGAACAGGATTTTACAAAAGCCCGGCATAAAGCCTGGATTCAATCCATGATATCCATACTCAATCCCGAAGCAGGACAATTGCTGTCGTTTCACGATATCAAAAACATTCTCAAACCGGGAAAAGAAATCTATTTGGGCATGCAGACCGTGCCCATTAAAAGCATTATAGGGAGCGAAGACCGCTATCTTGATTTCAGCCGGCACTTTTTCCCGAAAAAAGAACACCTGCGCCAGCGGTGGACAAGCATCGACAAAGCCCATTTGACCGATGTCGTTCTTCCGCCCATAAAACTCTTAAAGTTGGCCAACATGTACTTCGTCCGCGACGGGAATCACAGAGTTTCCGTCGCCCTTATGCAGGGAGCGGAGGCCATCGACGCCGAGGTAATCGAGCTGTCCTCCGAAGTGGAAGTCGCTGAAAACGCTACGCGCGAGGAAATCCTGGAAGCCGTTCTTTCATACGAACGAACCCGCGTTCTGGAACAAACGGGCCTGGATAGAATCATCCCCGTTGAAATGATCGACTTTACCGCTCCCGGGCGATGGCATGAAGTGCTTAATCACATTGAAGGCCATAAATACTTCATCAATATGGACCAAAAAGAAGAAATTTCCTTCGAAGATGCGGCACGTTCCTGGTACAACACCCTTTATGTCCCCATTATCGAAATTATTCGTTCCGAGGGTCTCCTCTCGCGTTTCCCCGGCAGAACCGAAGCCGACCTCTACATCTGGGTTATTAAGCACTGGCACAGTCTTAAGGAAAAATACGGTCAGGAATATCCTCTCGATCAGGCCGCGCACGAATATGCGGCGGTGCATGGGAAAGGCTGGTTTACACGCTTAAAGAAGCGGCTCTTGAAGAAATAACCATTTTACAGGGGTAAGCTCCAATCCGGCCTCCCGGTATTACGTTCACAAAACGGCGGCTTGTGGGAAACATATCGTTTACTTGCGAACGCGCTTAACGGGCCGTTAATAAACCATCCGCCGACTTCAATTCGTTCCCATATGCCGCCGTTTCGCTGTGTTGAGATTTTCGGGACACCAAACCCTCAGCCTCAATCTCCCGCAATCATCTAATCGGAGATTTTACTCCGATGGACTCAAACGGCGCGGCGGCTTCCCGGGAGAAGCGGAATCTTCCCCCGCCGGAGTCCCTTCAGCACCCCTCTCCGTGGGAAATGGCCCGATTCGAAAACCCCTCGCCGCATTCTCATCAACCCGTGCGGCCTCGGAGCTCCCGCCGCCGGAAGAATCATCGAATCCGAACCAGAGTTCCCACCAAAGGGCCCCTGCAAAATCCGGAACATCGCCGTCGAAGACCTCAGAGCGGCTTAAAAAAACCCTTTTCTCTCCGCGAAGAATCAGATCACCGCTTGTAAACGGACCGGTAAGGCGGATAACACCCTCATCAAGAGTAACCTCCGGCCAGTCGATGTTCTCCGGATCGGGCCTGTCGGATAAAGGCCGAAACGTTATTTCATCAGTCCGCCCGGCCAGATCGGAAACCCGGACCGTATACAATCCGTCCGGAAGACTCATCCCCATGTGGGGAATCATCGGCGGAAGTCCCCAAAGATTCTCCTCATCGGGAGCTTGAGTCCATTCACCGCTGCTGAACATCCATTCCAAATCGACCGACTCAATCAGTACCGTCAAAGACGCCAAATCGGCGCTGCCGTCGGGATCCGACGCCCTGAAAAAACCGTAAAGCTCCTCGTAACGGTGCTCTCCGTCGTCCCGATAGAGAATGCGCCATTTCCACTCCTCGAGAGTCGGCGCGGTTCCGCTGCAGGAAGCTGAAAAAAAAGCGATGCAGACGCAGACAAAAAAGCGGCTGATAACCGCAATGCCGATAGAACTCCGCTGCCGGAACGGCCTTTTCATACAACCACCCTCGCATCGCCGTCCTCGGCCCGAACAAGAGAACCCTCATCCTCCATCACCGCGAGCACCTCCAGCGTCACCGCGCGGCTGCCGCCCAGACGAGAACGCGCTTCGGCAAGGGAAAACCGGCTGCCGGACTCGGCATGACCAAGAATAACGGCCGCGGCCTCCGTATAGGCCGCTCTGGAAAGCCAAACCGCCTCGCCCCCCGCAATCAAACCCGATCGCGCAAGAGCGCCCAGAGCCTCCCTGTCCGCATCCGAAGAAGCCGCACGGATTCGAATTCCCTCAAGCCCCGCCGCCTCAATCCGTCCGAGCCATCCGCGGTGAAAAGGAGAAAGAGGCGGCTCCCCGGGCGGGAAAAACCAGCCGCCGCGCTCAACCAATTCCCCCCGGAAACACATCGAAACCGCTAAAGAAAGAACCAGATCGTCCGGATATCCCGGAAGACGTAAAACCGCCTTATCCGCCCCGCCGGGACGCCTGGCGAGCTTCCGAATTTTTCCTTCCAGAATCTTCCGCCTGTCGTCCAGAAGCACCCAATTCCCGCACCGCGCGGCATTCGGCCACTCCCGGCCGTCCAAAACCGGCGGGAGGCGGACAAATCCGAGAACATACAACAGCCGTCCGTAGATTTCGGCCGCATCGGGATGCGGATTCGGCCGCCGCATCCCCGACTTCTCCAGCCGCCGCTGCTCATCGGCCTCCGGCCTTCCCGGCCAAAGAAGCGTCAGCGGCCGAACTGTGCCGCTCTCCCCAACAGAAAAAGTATATTCGGCGCCGGGAAGCAGAGGAAAAGGATGGGGAAACCGGACCGAAATATAAGCCCCTTCGGCCTTCAATCGGCCCCGGCCGATCAACCCCTCCAGATTAAAAGACGGATCGGGCCCGCCGCAAAAGGCCGCGGGCTCATCGGGCACAATCCCGCCGTCGTGAAGAAACAGCGCCTCCCGCCCCTCGGCAACCGGCCATTCCCGCGGAAGGAGAACCGCACCCGCCTTTAGAAAGGAACGCGCGGCGCCCTTAATCTCCACAATCCTTCGCCCGGCCTCCTCCGAAACAACCCGAACCCGAACACTTTTATCCCCCGGAAACAGGCGCATCGGCAGCCGCGCCGCGAAGTCCCGCTCAACATCAGCATCAACGGCATCAGCATCAACCGCGTCATCCGCGCCATCAACCTCATTATCGGGGAAACCTCCGGCCGCCGGTTCACAGAGAGCCTCGACGAACTTCCCCTCACCTTTCGGCAGAACCTCCCGGATTCGATACCCCGGCGCCGACAGACCCTTGGAAACCTCACCCACGGTGCCACTCCTCAATACTTCCATAATAGCGGGTTTCACCGGCCTGTCCCACAGGATGAGCTCTTCGGCTTTTTTTAAGGTGATCCCGGCGGCCTGATTGCCGGAGCACTCTCCGGCCTCCCGGCCGCCTCTTCGAAGCTTCCGCGCCAAGCCCTTCGCCCTGCAGGAAGCTCCCGTCACACCGATACCGGCACCTCCTCCCCGCCGCATCGATTTTCCATACCGGAAACGAATGAATGGGAAAAAAAGATGTTAAGAGCCGTAGAAGGACTTGATTTCAAAAATCGCCGATTTTTAAAATCTTGAAATCCAAGGTGCCATCATTTATTGATATTGTTTTTAATAAGCTCGGCCGGGAATAATAAAGCACATGGAAATTAAGTCCGCGGAAAATGGAACCAAACTTATTCTCGAAGCGATCAATCGAAACGATTCCGCTGCGGATCAGCTCTCGGTACGCATCGACGGCGCGCGGTTTTCGGGAATGAAATCGGTCTACATCCATAACACGTCCTCACTTCTGGCTCCTTTCCTTAAATTCCGGAAAGCATTGGACGCATCCGATACGCATGTCCGCTGGGAAAGCATTGAAGAAGATCTGTCGGTGGAGCTGTATCATCGTGACAGTCTCGGGCACATCTGCCTTAATGTAAGCCTCCGGGAAAACTGCGGAAATCCTCCGTGGTCGGTTTCCACCGAATTAATCCTGGAGTTGGGCCTCTTCGATTCCCTTGTTGCCGATCTCCAAGCTCTTCTCGACGGCTTAGAGACCTAATTTCGATTAAGAGCTTTTGATTCGCTCCCGAAAGGCCGGTTCAAAACGGCCGATTCTCAGGCCGCCTCGAAGCTTCCAATGAATCACCGTTCCCCGGCGGGGAACTTTCGCATTACAATGTGGATTGTGATGAATCTCATCGTATTCCTGGGCAATCCCGGAGATCGCTACTCACGGACCCGCCACAACGCCGGACGGATGGTGCTTGAAAAGATGCCGTTTTTCAAAGAAGCGGCCTGGAGAGAGAAATTTCACGGGAAAATCGCCGAAGTAACGCTGGGAAGCCGAAAAATCCGTTCTCTCGTTCCGGATACGTTCATGAACCTGACGGGGAAATCGGCCGCGGCGGCCGCAACGTTCTTCAAACTCAAGCCGGGAAATCTTCTGATTGTTCACGACGATTTGGAAATCCCCTTCGGGCAAATCGGGCTGAAGTTCGGCGGCGGGACGGCCGGACATAACGGTTTAAAATCGATCCGGGACAGTCTGGGAACGGCCGATTTCGGACGTCTGCGGATAGGGATTGGTAGACCGGAGAAAGGATCCGTGCAATCATGGGTTCTCGGCCGATTTTCACCCGAAGAGGAGGCGGCGCTACCCGTTGTTCTGGAAGCGGCCGCCGGATTGCTGGAACACGCCGCGGACGATTTCGACGGCGCGATGAGAACGAACGGAACTATAAAGGTTTACGGATGATCGATTTTCCATGCGAAGAAAAAAGCGAAAACGACAAAGAGAGTGCTCCGAATAATCCGAATGAAAAACCGAATGAGGAAGCGCGGCTCAAACTCCTCAAAAAGGCCTCCTGGGCCGGTATCGTCGGCAACGCCCTGCTTTCCTCACTGAAAATTGTCGCCGGATGGATTTCGGGATCACTTGCGGTCGTCGGCGACGGCATAGACAGCCTCAGCGATGTCGTTACGTCCATTGTTACGCTGTATGCGGCCAAAACGGCGGCGATGCCCCCCGACCCGGAACACCCCTGGGGACACCGCAGAGCCGAAGCCATCGCGACGAAAACCTTGTCGCTGGTCATCATCATGGCCGGACTCCAGCTGCTGATTTTAACCGTAAAAAAACTTACCGGCTCGGTAACAACGGAACTTCCCGGCTCTCTGGCTCTCATCGCCACGGGAATCTCCGTTCTAGGGAAGCTGGGATTGGCCGGTTATAAATTCCACGCCGGCCGCGTCTGCGAGAGTGAGATGATGAAGGCCGATGCGATCAACATGCGCAACGATATCATTCTCTCGCTGGTGGTGCTGATCGGAGTTTTTACCACGCGGATTCTCAAGATACCCATTATCGACATTCTGGCCGGATTCGGCGTAAGCGTCTGGATTATCGTCGTCGGCATTCAAGTCTTTCTCCATTCGAACACCGAGCTCATGGACAGCATCGACGATCCGGATCTCTACCGTCATGTTTTCGAAGCCGTTGATGCCGTTGAAGGGGTGTTTAATCCGCATCGCGTGAGAATCAGAAGCCTGAACGCTCTGTATGTTATCGACCTGGACGTTGAAGTGAACGGCAAACTCTCGGTCTCGGAGGCCCACCGGCTGGCCTGCAAGGTGGAATCGGAGATTCGCCGCAGAGTAAAGAAGGTTTTCGACATCATGGTTCACATCGAACCGGCGGGCGTCGCCGACCACGAAGAGGGATACGGTTTGGTTCCCGAAGATCTGAACAAACAGTCTTGACGGGTAACTTCTTTCTCCAAATATAATTAGGAATAGCTAATTATCTCTTCGCTCTTGATTTTCTAAATCGATGCGCATACATTGGGATCAGAAAAATAACCGGAGGTAGCCCATGGCCTACTCTATCAACAAAGACGAATGTGTTAACTGCGGCGCTTGCGAACCCGAGTGCCCTGTTGAAGCGATCAGCGAAAAGGACGATGCCCGTTTTATCGATCCCGACATGTGCACCAGCTGCGGTTCCTGCGCCGAGGTGTGCCCCACCGAGTGCATCATCGCGGACTGATATTCAACAACCCGTTGATGCAAAGCCGCCGCTTTCCGGCGGCTTTCTTTTAAATCTTATTCAAAGCGAACCCGCAAAGCATCCGATTCGCATCACGATCGCGGGCGGCATTTTTGAATAAGCCTCTTTTTGTTATATTCATTCCATGCCGTTTAATCCGAAACCGTTTAATCCGAAACCTCTGCTGGACCGCTCCGCGATGTATCATGCCGTTCGCCGCTATTTCGATACTCACGGCTATCTGGAAGCCGACACCCCCGTCCTTACCGCATCTCCCATCCCGGAATCCCATATCGATCTTTTTCACACGCAGGTTCATCACCCCGATAACGGGGCTTCGGATTCTTTCCTCGTCCCCTCTCCGGAGGTATGGCTCAAGCTTCTGCTGGCCGAAGGAGCCCCTTCCCTCTACCAGATCGCTCCCTGCTTCCGTAACGGAGAACAGATGGACCGATGGCACCGTCCGGAGTTCCGGATGCTCGAGTGGTATGGCCTCGGAGCTACGGCCGAAAAGAATGCCGCGGTAATGCAGGATGTTTTGAACGTTTGCGTCGAAGCGGTGCGGCCGGATGCTCCGGCGGATGTTTCGGGCCGAATCACGGCGATAACCATGGAAGAGGCTTTCCGCGATTACGCCGGGTTTTCCCTGGAATCGGATTTAAGGGAAGCCGGACTGGCGGATTCGGGCGCGGCGGGCACAGCGGATGAGGTACAAAAGAAGTCGGAAAACGCGGCAAACGGGATGTCCGCGGCCGCTGCTCGAAGTGCCGAATCGGACGATACCTCTGAAAAGGCCTTAGAGGCTCAAGCAGCCTCGGAAGCCGAGGCGCTGGAAAGAGCGGCGGAGATTCTGGCGGCCAGGCTCGAAGAACGGGGACTTCCCGGCGGCGGCAACACGGCGGAGATGACCGCCGCCTCCGGGAAAAGCGGCCGGATGTGCCGCGAAACGGCCGACGATCTTTTTCACCGCCTCTTTATAACTTTGGTGGAAGATGCGCTGCCGACCGATACCCCCCTTATCCTGACCGATTGGCCGGCTCTCATCCCCACCCTGGCCCGCCGCATTCCCGGAACGCCTTGGGCGGAACGCTGGGAGCTCTATATTCGCGGAGTTGAAGCGGCCAACTGCTACGGAGAAGAAACCGACTCGAATCGCCTCATTTCATACTGGCGCTCCGAATCGGAACGCGTAAAACGCGCCGGCGGAATCGCGGCCGGTGTCGCCGATTGGCCGGAAAAAATCGCCTCGGCGATGCCTCCCTGCTCCGGAGCAGCGGTGGGTTTGGACCGCCTGCTGGCGCTCATTCGGGGCGATGATGACCTGAAGGGGCTGGACCTTTTCACGAAACATGATATGATTCGCCGGTAATTATCAACAGGTAAATCAATAAGCGCGGATCGACCGAACCTGTCGCATAAAACGCCGCGCATCCGGCAAACAATAGAAGCAGGAACATATTATGGGAATGATTAAAGCGGGCGCCATAGCTAAAGGCACCTATCTCTTGGAAAAAACAGAACCCTTTGTCGTCGTGGAACGGGAATTCGTTAATCCCGGAAAAGGCTCCGCGTTCGTTCGGCTGAAGCTGAAGAATCTGCGCAGCGGCGCCGTCCTGAAGATTACTCATAAGAGTCAGGATAACTGCGAAGAAATCGATGTTGATGAATTCGACGCGCAGTTTCTCTATTCGGACGGAACCAGCTATCATTTCATGGACAGCAACACCTTCGACCAGTTCGAAGTACCGATGACCGCTCATGAAGACGCCCAATACTTCATGCTTGAAGGAGAAACATTTAAAGTTACCCGCTGGAACGGCGAAACTCTCGATATCCGTCTTCCGCCGAAAAAAGACCTGATCGTGGCCGAGGCCGAAGAGGCCGTAAAAGGCGATACCGTAACCGGCGCGACGAAATACGTGGTAACCGAAACCGGCTTGAAGGTTAAGGTTCCCATTTTCATTAAGCAGGGCGAGAAAATCCGCATCAGCGTGGATACCAAGGAATATCAGGAACGCATCAACGACTGATCCTTTTTCCAGGATCGTGTCCCGACGGGATTCGGATGCGGAGAACAGACAAGACGCCGCATAAGAGTTCTCCCGACGGGATTCGGGAGTGCTCAACGGCAAGCTCTCCATGAAATTCTTCGCCGAAGCCCGGTTTTCGGGAACAATTTCTATATCGCGGCAGCTTTCATTTGCCTGAGAAAATCCTGCATTTCCGAGGGATTATCCCGGAGCTTCAACACCGCGCTTCCGACAAAAAATCCATCGGCTCCGCATTCCTTGATGTACCGGATATCATCCGAAGTCCGTATGCCGACTCCGCAATAGATGGGGCGATCGCTCCCCTTGGTGACGGTCTCCCGGAGGAAGCGGATGCATTTATCCAGGGTGTCGTATTCCGGATGGACCTCTCCGGTGGACTTCGACTGAAGGTAGAGAAATCCATTCGTTTCGCGGGCGTTGATGAGTTCCTCTTCCGGAAGATGAAAGGGGATATATGTGCTGACTTTCAGTCCGGAATCCATGCATGTCCGACGAAAATCCCTGTTGGGTTCGCCGAGGTACACCAGATTCTCAAAACCTCCGTCGGTGCAAAAACGAATAAAGCGGTCTTCACCGATTTCTTCAATGGTCTTCCGATAAGCCAGGATGATGTACTTCTTGTCGGGATGACACCGCTTGATTGCAAGAAGTGCATCCATGTACTCCTGATAGTCGCCGCATGCCTCCAGCGCCGCTTTCATCCGATCTTGGATGAACGGAGGATCGAGATACGGATCCCGGGCCGGGAAATCAGCTTCCAGGACATCGCATCCGGCCTCGAAGAACAGATCCGCCGATTCCGATGAATACTCGATGGAAGGATATCCGTTGGATAAGTAACAAATAAGGTTCATGAGTTCGCCGCTCCTTGACATACCAGCTTAAATTCCCGGATTTTCTCCCTCAATTCGTCGGGAAAGCCTTCAAGTTCCATGAAGGTACTTCCGACAAAAATCCCGTCACTGCCCGATTCCAGGGCCAGAGCGGCATCTTGAGGAGTTTTAATGCCCACGCCGGTGTATATTTTTCGATCCTGCGCCAAACGGAGACGCAGATAATCGATGCAATTCCTCAATTCGGGGAATCTCAGCCGATCATCGGAAACCTGGGGCTTCGCCTGAAGGTAGACGAATCCGTTCCCTCGCTCCGCCGCACCGACTTCATTCCAATCCATCTGGAACTGGACGTAGCAGCTGATATGAAGACCTGCGGCAATCAGCCGGTTCTTCATCACGGAGTCTCCCCCCCCGATGAAGGTTACGTCGAGAAACCCTTCTGCAAGGCAAAATCCGACGAAACGATCCTCGCCGATTTCTTCGATGGTCTCTTCATAAGCCAGAAGGAAGATCGTCAGGCCGGGACAGGCGCTCCGGATCGCCGTGAGATTCTCCATGTAGGCTTCCCAGTTAAGGCTCTTTTCCCGTGCAGTGAGCATCCTCCGGGCAATATTAGGCCCTTCCAAATAGGGATCTGCGGCAGGAAAATCGATCTGCATGGCATCAATCCCCGCCTTATGATAGCGCAAAGCCAGATCCCGGCTGCCACCCAGCGAGGGATACCCGTTCGAGAGGTATGAAATCAGCTTCATCGGTCAGGATCCGGAATAAATCGTCCGCAGCAATTCAGTCATTCCCTCCTTCGAAGGAATGATCGGATTGGTTTTCGTACAGCCGTCGGCCATGGCTAAGT
This sequence comes from Spirochaetia bacterium, assembly GCA_963666985.2. GTDB lineage: Bacteria > Spirochaetota > Spirochaetia > DSM-2461 > DSM-2461 > UBA2779. Next base: position 207,187 of record CAXXIA010000002.1, read on the forward strand.
CCGCGAGGGTTCCTAAGTTCTTCTCGAAGGCCTCTTCTTCAACCACATCGCCCAGAGTTCGGGGAATCCCGACTTTTTCGTTCAGACTTCTGACGGCATCTCCGAAGTCGCCGGCCCCCAGGGCTTCCGCCAGGCCGTCGTATAGGCCCTTTGCGCGGGAATCGGAGCAGTTGAAATCGATCACATAGGGAAGAATGATCGCATTTGCCTTCCCGTGGGGAAGATGAAAAAGTGATCCGCAGCCGTGGGCGATGGAATGGACGATGCCCAGAGAGACGTTGGTAAAGGCGAGTCCTGCAACCATCGACGCGTTCATCATCGTCTCCCGCGCCTTCAAATCTCCGCCATCTTTGCAAGCCGCGGGAAGAGCGCGGAAGACATCCAGAATAGCCTGTTTCGCCAAGATGTCCGACACGTAATTAGCTCGAGTGGACGCATAGGCCTCGACGGCGTGAGTCAGGGCGTCCATTCCCGTCGCGGCGGTCATTTCCGGAGGCAAGCTCACCGTCAGGACCGGATCGCAGATAGCCAAATCCGGCATCATCTCCATATTGCCTATCCCGCATTTCACCCCGTCATCGTCGGTGATTACCACAGAACGGGAGACTTCGCTCGCAGAACCGCTGGTCGTCGGAATGCAGCCGAAACGCGCTTTTCCGCGCAGTTTGGGAAATCCTTCCTTGGACATCAGAGGAACGAGGGAATCAATCTCGGGATGCTCATAGAGCACCCACATCGTCTTGGCCGCATCCATAACCGAACCGCCGCCGACGGCAAGGATGAAATCCGGCTCTTCCCCGAGGAAGAACTCGGCGCCTTTCCTCACTGTGGAGAAGGAAGGATCGGGCTCCACGCCGACAAAGACGGAGAACGGAATCCCGACTTCTTCCAAGGGAGCGACGATGAGCGCCCACTGCTCACTTTTTCTGATTCGTTCCGAGGAAACAACGATAACGACTTTTTTCGCGCCCAGGGTTTTCAGATGCCCCAGGGTCCCGGCTCCAAAAAGGAGTTGGTTCCCTGCGAGTTTCATTGGCCTCATCATGAGCTTTATCCTTTGTACGCGGCAATCAGATCACTTGCCAAAGCGGAATCGATGGGATTCGTCAGAACTCCGCCCTTCTTGATGGAAGAACCGATAAAAGCGCCGTCGGCGATGTTCATTTGGTCCTTGATGTTGTCTGTTTTCACTCCACTGCCGACGAAAACGGGGATTTTCACGTTCTTTTTCACATTTTCGAGGCTTTCGATCGGCGTCGCATGTCCGCTGGCCGCTCCGGTAATGATGAGACCGTCGGCACCGCAGTCAACGGCCATTTTTGCGCTTTCCACAAGCGTTATGGAAGGAACGAGCATGTAGGAATGCTTCACCTGGATGTCGGCCAAAATCTTGATATTCGATCCTTTCAGTTCTTCCCGATACCGCATGCAATCCGCCGCCGAAGGCTGGATCGTTCCACCGAAATACACGACGGTATCCACGAACACCGGCGTTCGGATGAAATCCGCATCGAGGATCTTGGCAATTGACAAGGACGTCTTGTAATCGTTGAAGGCCGCGTCTATGCCGATGGGCAGAGAGACATTCCTGCGAACCAGGGCGGCTATGGCGGAAAGGGCCGCAATCTGCGGAATATCCATAAAGGGCTTCAGCGGCGTATCGTTCATGTTCTCGATGCAGATCGCATCGAAGCCCGCTTTTTCAAGTTCTTTCGCGTCCTGGATAGCTTGGCTGATGATCTGTTCGCAATTATCCGCAAAATACGGGGTTTTCGGGAGCGGCAGGCAATGGACCATGCCGATCAGGTTCTTCTGATGCAAATCAAATTTCTTCATGGCGTTTTCTTCTCCTTTTGATCGAGATTGAAAAAACTCTCCAGAGCCGCCCGGCAAAGGCGGTCTTCGGCCCGGGAACGTTCTTCACCCTCCAAAACCCTCTTTAAGTTTTCCAGGACGGTAGCCAGGGTGAGAACCGCCGTCCGGACGCCCATGAGCCGTCCTACGTTCAACATCGCCGATGATTCCATATCAATGCAGGTCACCCCGAGTTCCTTCAGCTCGGTGAACGAAGCAACGATGTCACTTCCCCGCTCCCGGGAGAGCTTCGATTCGTGCATCTGAGAATAAAAACCGTCCTTGGTGCAATTCAGGCAGGTATGGTTCCTCTCGCCCATTTCGGCAAGGGTCTCACGGAGGTTCTGAACCATGGAAAAGTCGGCTACCGCGGGGTATCCCCGGGGCACGTAGCTGGAACTGGTGCCCTCCTGAGAGATGGAAGCCACAGGAATGAGGAAATCGCCGAGATAGTCGTCCACCAGGCTCATGGTGGTTCCCATCCGCAGAGCCGCCCTCATGCCGCAGTTATACATTTCCTCCATGGCGATGGCGGCACTGGGCGCGCCGATTCCGGTAGAAGTAACGGTGATGGGGACACCCTTGTAGAAGCCCGTATAGGTGTTGAATTCCCGCGCGTAGGCGATATGCCTGGAATCGTCCAGATATTGCTGCACGTGTTCCACGCGCTGCGGATCGCCGGAGAAAATGACATAGGGCGCTACGTCGTCCGGCGAAACCTTCCCGTAGAGAGTTTTATTCATGAGTATTCCTTTTCCAGGCAGCGTGGCGCACCGAAAGTTGGTCGGCATTCGGTGCGTTGGTCACGCAGCCCGTTTTTTCAATGATGAACGAGGAGCAGACAGTGCCGAGTTCGCAGCATATCCGGGGATCTTCCTTGCGGAAAAAACCGTACAGGAAACCGGCGATGTAAGCGTCGCCCGCTCCGGTAAAATCGGCGATGGGTGTCTCGGTGGGGCATGTTCCGACGCGGAAAGCCGCCTCCCCGCCCATTTTATCAAGGAAGCATCGGCTTCCCTTTTTACCCATCGTCTCGACAATAATCTTGGCGTTTCCAAGGCGGAAGAGGTCGGTGATGCTATCAAGGGAAAAAGTCCGTACGATATCTTCCGATTCATGCTCGTTGGTGAAGATAATCTCGCTGTAGAGGAGCGCTTCCTCCAAGAAATCCCTTGGAAAGGCGTCGGCATCGAGCTTCATCCCCAGGATCAGCGGAACACCGTTTTTCCGGCACCCCTCAAGGAAAAGCCGGTTGTCCTGTTCTGAAGCGACGGTCATCAGGCCGTAAGCGCTCCGTTGGAAAAGCTCGTCTGGAACCGGTTCGGCGAATCGGCCTTCCATAGCCCCGGGATAGAAAAGGGTGATATGGTTTCCCAGATCGTCCTCGATGATGTATGAGCCGCTGGTTTTCTCGTCCGGCATCTCGCGGACGGCGTCCAGTGGCACTCCGAGCCTTTCTAAAAAGTCCCTGTAGCCGATATCGATCCAGTCGCCGCCCACCCGCATAATGGGGAGGGCCCGGGAGCCTAGGACGGTAAGGAGGCAGCAGATGTTGGCCGCGCATCCGCCGAAATAAATCCGACGGTTATCGGCGTTGGAAATAATCGACGTGCGGCCAACCTCGGTCCGGCTTTTGGTCTTAATCAGGTTGTCCATGGAAACATAACCGCTTCCGATCAGGTCATACCGTTTTGAACTCATAGGATGCCCCGCTCGATCCGATCTTCCACCTCCGCGCTCCCCAGGACTGTTCCGATGTACTTAGAAATGTCCCTCAGATAAACGGCGTTGGTGGCCTCGTCGTCGGTTCCCACACAGTCGGACACAACAAAGGTTTCGTAGTTCCTGTAATAGCTGTCCAGCGCCGTGGCGTTGATACAGCAGTTGGTCTTGGTACCCACGATCACCAAGTTCTTCACGCCGTTCTCTCTAAGAACCAGATCCAGATCGGTTCCGTAGAACGCCGAGTAGCGGCGCTTCGGAATCACGTATTCACCCTCGCGGGGAGCGAGTTCCGAATCGATTTCCACGCCGCGGGTTCCTTCGAGGCAGCATTCCCTCATGTTCTCAAGATTCTTCTCCGGCATGCCGCGGCGATAGCGGTGCTGCATGAAAATCACCGTCATACCCTTGCTCCGGAAAAAGTCGAGGAGGGTCCTTGATTCGCGGAATAATCTCCCTGTTTCGGGGATAGAAGACCTTTCCCTCCGGATGGGTAAAATCGAAAACCATATCGACAACGATCAACGCGGTTTCAGACATGGGAAATCCCCCGGATATTCGTTCGGGAATGCTTCACGCCTTCGACGGCGAAAAGAACCACCACAATGGCCAGGTAGGGAATCATCTTCAAAAGAATAGCAATGGATCCGTAGGTGACGGCTAAATTGATCGCCAGGGATTTGGCTGCACCGAAGAGGAAGGCGTAGAGACTGCTCTTCAGAGGCTTGCCGTCCCCGCAGTAGATGGCGGCGATGGCGATGAATCCGATGCCGTCGGTAAAGGATGGCGTAAAACTCGCCAGCTGCTCCACCGTAACGTTGTATCCCGCGAAACCGCAGAAAACGGCGCCCAAAATAACGGCGAAATACTTAATCTTCGCCGTCGGGATGCCCAGGCTCACCCCGGCGTCCTCGTTGTCCCCGCAAACACGCACGTAGACGCCGACGGGAGTCCTGTAGAGAACCGCCCAGGCTGCAAAAACCGCCAGTAGGGAGAGGTAGGTAAACGGCGTGTGTCCGCTGAGGATTCCCCCAAGAAAAGGCAGACGGCCGATGAGCGGCAGATCCACCCCGAGATCCACCACCCTATCGATGTTGATCAGGTTAATCTCCGTCAGACCCATTTCAACGAGGATGTATTTTCCCGCGGCTGTGGCCAGAAGATTAATTCCCAATCCCGTAATAATGAAGTTCGCATTCTTGTTCACCGAAAAATAAGAAAACAGCACACCGATGGCCGCCGAAATGACCATTCCCACGATGATTCCCAAGAAAAGGCTCTGGGTGAAGAATATCGCCAAAACCGAAGCCAAGCCGCCGAAATACATCATTCCCTCTAGACCGATGTTCACGATATTGGCCCGGTATGCGAACAGCCCGCCCACTGTGCAGAACAGGATGGGAGAGGTATAGAGCAGGACATCGGAAAGGAATCTGATGATATTCATCCGATCTTCTCCTTTCTTCTCCCGGAGTCCAGGAGGGACTCGATTCGTTTGTAGCCCCGAGTATTCGGACCGCCGATCATTTTGAGCGAGAGCAGAAGAATAATCATTGCCTGGATGAGCGCGATAATCTCGCTGGGGACATGGGTGAAGACGCTGATGTTCTGAACACCGACCTTCAGAGTGGCGTAGAAAATTGCCGCCACGATAATGCCCGCCGGATTGTGAGCCCCCAGTAAGGCGATGAGCATCCCGTCCCAACCCAGGCCCACGGCACCGCTGAACGAAAGGGTGTAGGCATATTTCTCGCTCATCAGCCATCCTGCCCCCGCCAGGCCGGCCAGGGCGCCGCTGATGAGCATGATGGTCAGAATCTTCCGGCCGACGTTCATCCCCACCGCCTCGCTGAACGAGGGATTATACCCGATGGCCTCGATTTCAAAACCAAGCCGGGACCGGTTGAAGAGGAAATACATCACGATGAACACCGCGAGAGCAACGAAGGTGAAGATGGTCAATTTTGTTCCCCCCAGATGATGGAGGATCGCATTGTCGGGCAGCATGTTCGTCGACACATATCCAGAACTGGGATTTCGGAACGGCCCGGAGGTTAGGTACTCCAGAAAAATGGCGATGGCATAGTTCAACAGCAGGGAGACCACCATCTCGTTCACGTTGAAGAAGGCCCTCAGAACGGCCGGTACGGCGGCAAAGAGTATGCCGCAGACCATCCCCGTTACCAGACAAAGGGGCACGAGCAGCACCGGAGACATAGCGGGGAAGGATGTCCCGACGATCATGGCGGCGAAGGCTCCGACCAGGAGCTGTCCCTCCACTCCCATGTTGAAAAAACCCGCCTTGAAGGTAACGGCGATCGCCAAGCCGGTAAGCATCAACGGCGATGCGTAATGCAGGGTTTTCATCAATCCCTGGAAGTCGAAAAGCGACTTGGAGAACAGAATCCAATAGGTGCTCAGAGGATTCTCCCGGGCGATGAGAATCACCACCGCGCCGATAAGGAATGCGAGAATTACCGGGGATACCGCGTTCACCAGGGTGACGGCGGCCTTCGTATTGCGTTGCGGATCATTTTTTTTCATTCTTTAACCCCCGCCATCAGCAGTCCCAGTTCACCCCTCGTTACGTTGCGGGCGTCGACTTCGTCGATAAACCGGCCACGGTACATCACGAGAATCCTATCGCTCAAACTCATAATTTCACTCAGCTCCGTGCTGACCAGCAGGACGGCCTTCCGCTTCTTCCGCAAAGCCAGGATCGTTGTGTGGATGAACTCGATGGCTCCGATGTCGACTCCCCGGGTCGGCTGGGCCGCGATGAGAAAATCAGGATTGGATTCGAGTTCCCTCCCGATGATGATCTTCTGGGCATTTCCCCCTGAAAGGGACGACAGCTGTCCCCCGGCGTCGCTGATGCGGATATCAAAGTCCTCGATCAGCCTATCCCTCCAATGCTCGATGGCCCGTCTCTTCATCAGTCCTCTGGAGCAGAATTCAGAATTGTAGTGGTAGCCGGCGATGCAATTGTGAGCAAGAGTCATTTCTCGGCAGAGTCCATGGACATACCGTTCTTCGGGAATGATGCCGATCCGCCGGTCCCGAAGACCGCGGGGCCAGGAATTCGTAATGTCCTCCCCGCGCATCCTGACGGTTCCCTCGGTGGAGCGCATCAGCCCCGAGAGCACTCGAATGAGCTCACTCTGGCCGTTCCCCTCGACTCCGGCGATCCCGAGGATTTCACCTTCTTTCACTCCGAAAGAGACGCCGTCGACAACCTTGCGCCCATCGTCGGTCCTCGTGGAAAGATTCTCCACTTCGTAAACCAAGGGATTGTTCGGGGAGGCCGAATGGTCCGATTCCACCGAAAGCAATACGTCACGGCCGACCATGAGCTGGGCGAGTTCCCGTTCACTCGTCTTGGCGGTTTCGATGCTCTTCACCACCTCGCCTTTCTTGATGACCGTGACGCTGTCGCTGATCATCATCACTTCCTTCAACTTGTGGGTGATGATGATGATGGTTTTCCCCTGCTTCTTCAGCTGCCGGAGCGAATCGAAGAAATCATCGATTTCCTGAGGCGTGAGGACGGCCGTCGGCTCGTCGAAGATGAGAATATCGACGCTCCGGTAGAGCATCTTGAGGATTTCAACCTTCTGCTTCGCTCCGACGCTGAGATCCCGTACCAGTGTATCGGGATCCAGATCGAATCCGAAGCGTTCGATCAGCTCGAGGACCTTGGCCCTCCCCTTCCTCCTGCTCAGCAGGGGCAGCGTCACCGATCGTCCCGCCAAATTGATGGTTCCTTTCACCTCCGCGCCCAAAAGGACGTTTTCCCGGACCGTCAGGGTGGGGACGAGCTTGAAATGCTGATGAACCATGCCGATGCTCGCCCTTATGGCGTCCACGGGAGATGTAAAATTTACACGGTCACCGCGAACCTCGACATGGCCGTTCGTCGGTTCAAGCAGGCCGTAGAGCACATTCATCAGTGTGGTCTTTCCCGCGCCGTTTTCACCCACCACCGCCTTGATTTCGTTCTCGGCGACACTGAAATGGATGTTTTTGTTTGCGTAAAAGTCACCGAATTTTCTGGTAACGCCCACGCATCTGATGATTTCCACGACCTGCACCTCGATAATCAGTTCTTACGGACGACGTTCTCCAGCTCGGCCCAGTCGATCTCTTCGCCGGACTGGGCGTCGATAACGTCGATAGCTCCGGAGCCGATCTGTTCCTCGATGCTCGCAATCTCGGCTTTGATGTCCGCCCAAACAGCTTGCGCTTCATCGGTTTGAAGGACGAATCCTTCGATCACGCTTAAGTCGGTAATCCCCGTCGCCCCTGAATTCATAGAATAGTAGATATCCGTGCCGGATACCGCGCCGAGCTCCCCGTTGACAAGTTTCTCGGTGATGTCGAAGACGGGAACATTGGTGTTTTTGAGGACCGAGGTCAGGATGGTGCCGGGTACCTGAGCGTCCTGATTCGCGTCCACGTCCACACACAGGCGACCGGCCTTCTTGGCCTCGTTCCGCATGGAAACCGCGACACCGCCGGCAGCCGCGTAGATAATGTTGCATCCGGCGTCGTAGTAGGTGGCTATGGTCTGGGCGACAGCCGGAGTGGCTGCGAATCCCGCGGCGTAATCGGAGTAGTAGTCGTAGGTAACGCCGAGCTTCTCGGCTTCATAGTCCACGCCGGAAATAAAACCGTTTCCGAAGACGCTGATGCCGCTGCTCGCCGTTCCGCCGAGGAAACCGACGGCCCGGGCTTCGTCGGTAGACACGAATTTATAATCACCGCCGAAGAGGACGTCCGCGTTCTCATTGGCGAGGACGGACAGGGCGCCGGCAAGAAAAGACCCCTCGTTTACATTGAAGAGAACCTCCACCACGTTCGGCTGGATCTTGGACCCGTCTTCGGCCGTATTGGCGAAAGCGTTGAAGATAACGAACGTCGTTTCGGGATACTGCTCCGCGATGGATTTTCCGCTTCCGTCGTTATTGATCAGCGCATCGAAATTGTATTCGAGCGAAAAAATCAAATCGTACCCGGCGGCGGCCAAAAGAGTCAGCGCTCCGGGAACATCGTCCGCGTTGTCGACGACTTTGGTCTCGATGGAGTACTTCTCGGCAACGGCATTGAGTCCTTCGATGGAAAACTCGTTATATCCGTTGTCGTTCGCACCGGCGGCGGAGACAATCAATCCGACATGAAGAATATCGGATTCCTCGCTCTTCCCGCCGCAGCCGACGACGAGCAGTATCGAAGCCAAAACCAAGAAACTTGCAATCATCCTTTTCATTTATGCCCTCCGTGATTATGAAGTCTAGACAACAAGTCATTATGTTGTCATAACAAGATAATACACAATATTTGAGTTTGCTGCGTTTGTAAAGATGACTTCGTCCATTTTCTCCGGATTCGCCGAATATCATCGGATTTGATTGATGAAGAACTTGAACTGATCGGACCTGTAATAACAGGAAAATTGCTCAACCGGAATTTCGACTCCGTTTGAGATACCGTAAGTAAGGCAGCGAAAAAGGAGTATGGGCACATTCTTCTTGATTCTGAGAGACTTCGCGATTACCTCGTCCGCCGAGATGGCTTCTATCGTCCTATGAGCCCGGGAGATTTTAATCTGGTACTTCTTCTCAAGAATGTCATAAAGGGAATTCAGAGAGAAATCGAGGAATTCGATGCCCGGAAGCAGACTGTAGGGCAGGAAGGACTGGGTCCGATTCAAAGGAACATCGTCGGCGAAGTATATCCGGTCGAGGTAGAAAAGCTTGTCGGTACTGTTGATCTTCAAGTCGTAGGCCTGCTTGACGGTGCAGGGGATCACTTCACTGGCCAGAACCTGTCGGCTTGGCTCCATGCCGTGGGCCCTGATATCCGTTGTACAGCTCGTCAGATTGATTAAATTCTGATTTTCATGATCCATCTCCACGTAGGTTCCCTTTCCCTGAATGCGAAAGAGGTACCCCTCCTGGACCAATTCGTCGATGGCACGCCTGACTGTAATCCGGCTGACGCCGAACTTTGCAATAAGCTCCCTTTCGCTGGGAATAGGCTTTCCTTCTTCTTCCTTCCATACCTCTATGAGTTTCTTGAGTTGTTCCTTAATACGATAATACTTCGGAAGAACGGCAAGATCTTTCATTTCCACCTACTTGTTATAACCAGCATTTAATTAACATATCAAATCATCATAACTTGGTCACCAAAAAAATCATTACTTCTCCGAATCCGCAATCAATCCATTTAACATCAATCCCCGTAGCGTATTTTCGCCTTGAAGTCTATGATTCCGCATCATGACCACGGCCGACTTCATCAACCGGCGAACCGAATACAGGTTTGCCGGGAAAAATCTCAAACTTGATCTTTCTCTGGGACTCTTCAGCAGCGCCGGTGTTGACGCGGGGTCTTTATTATTGCTCAAATCCCTGGCCAAGGAACTGGAGTTGGACGGCGTTGCGGCACCGCGGCGCATTCTGGATGTGGGCTGCGGTACCGGGACTCTGGGATTGGCGCTGGCATCACGTTTACCGGAAGCCCGCGTACTGCTCACCGACCGTGACGAATTGGCGCTGACGTTCTCACGGCATAATGCCTCTCTTAATCGCTTAGAAAACGTCGAGACCTCTTCCCGGCTCATGATGGAGAATCCTCACGAGTTCCCGTACGACCTCATCGTCTCGAACTTTCCCGCCAAGGCCGGAGATCCGGTTCTGGAGGATTTTCTGCGGCGCTCCCTGGAAGCCCTGGCTCCGGAAGGACGAACGGCGCTTGTTATTGTGTACACCCTGGCCGAACGCTGCCGGGAACTCATCGGTCTTATCGGCGGCAATATTATCCATGAGGATACATCCAAGATGCATACGGTTTTCCATTTCCGTTCCAATACGGCGAAGGGAAACCGGCCGGCGGTTCCAAACAGCCCTAAAATCGCGGACTCCGAAGAAAAGACCGATGAATATACCGAAAAACTTCTGACTCCTTATATCCGGTACTCCGGTGAGTTCAAAATGAAGCGGACCCGCTATCATGCGCATACCGTTTGGAACATTCCCGATTTCGATACTCTTTCCTGGAGACTTACACTCATCGGAGAACTGCTCGAGAGGGAACCGCGTTCGGGAGTCCTGCTGTGTTCCAATCCGGGCCAGGGACATTTGCCTCTCGCCCTCGCCGTCCGAAAAGGAGCCCGTCCGAACCGTATCATCCTCACCGGACGGGACAGACTCCAGCTTCTCATCAGCCGGAGTAATCTTAAAAACGCCGTCCCCGGACTCCCGGTCGAAACACTCCCTCTGGCCGACCCATCGCTGCTGGCGGGCTCCATTGAAGATGATACGGCCGATTTTCTGCTCACCGACCTGAACCCCGTTCCACGAACCGATTGGACCGCGCCCTTAAGAGAAGCCGCCGCGAAAGTTGTTAAAAAAGGCGGTGAATGGGCCATTCTCGGCCGAAGCGCTGATGTAACCGCTCTTCTGAAATACTCCAAAGGATGGACGCCCTTGGACGACCGGCGCAGTCGGGGATGGAGAGCGGTAATCCTGCGGAGAAATTAACGGGCCTCCAAAGCCTTTACGCAATTCCGGAACAGATAATGCTCTTCCCCCGAATTCGGTAAAACAGCCGGTTGTTCATGCAAAAATCTCTCCGTTATTGAGAAGCATCCGGACTGTAAAAAAGTTCCGAATCCGCGTTCACACCGGCCTTTTTCAAGACATCACGCGCCGGTTCGGGAAGGACTGTCGTTGATTTTGCCGTATAAGGCAGCTTTTTATAGAGCGCCACAAACAGCCTCATGCTGTCGGTTCCTATTTCCTTCCCGTCCAGCTCGCCGAAAAACGTTTCAAAGGATTTCACTTGAAGAAGTGAAGGATTCTCCAGAGTCTCCAAACCGAATGCCTTAACCAGAACTTCCACGGGAATATCAAAAGCCTTTTGAATATCTTCAAAGGTGTAAGATCCTCGAATATCCGCGGGATTCGCCACGCCGAGGAACGCTCCCTCCGTGTATTTGGCGGGTTTTTTTGAATTCTCGGTTTTCCATTGCCCGGTGAGCGTGGTGAGCCCTATTCCCAAAAGAAGCAATCCGGGTACAAGAAGTCCCGCGATCGATGCGCGAAGAGTCATTCTTCCACCTCCATAAATCGATTGTTACGAAATTCCAATGTGTTCACCACGGGACAAGCACCGTCGGCCGATGTGCATTGATAACAGCTGATGCAATGATGATTCCTCACTGTTTTCGATGTGGAAACAGGAATATTCATCGGACAGGCCTTGTCACAGGCTTTGCAGGAAATACACGTTACCGTATTTCTCCGTAAAGGAAAAAGCCGGAAAAAATTCGTCAGCCCGAGGAAGGCTCCATAGGGACAGGCATACTTACAGAAGGGCCTTTCAATAAAGAGTGAAGCAAGAACGACAACTCCCAAAACAATGAACCCGGAAACGGCGACTTCACCGGTCCAGAATTGGAAGAGAGCATAATAGGGATCGATGTTGGCAAAAAGAAGCTGACCGGATTTCGCGGTCATAAAAAGAACCCAAAGAAGAACCAGATAGCGGAAATAACCGAGCAGACGATGTACTGCGGGGGGAATCATCCGGTTATACCGTTTTTTAAAAATCTTCTTCCCTATTCCCGCAATCCATTCCTGAAACGTTCCGAAGGGACAAATCCATCCGCAGAAAACAGGACCGAGAATAACCGCGGAAAGGAGGACGATAATCATCAGGATAAGAGACGATGCATGGATTTTCTTAACAAAGCGACCTTCAGTAAACACTTGATAAAGAGTTACGACACCGCCGAAAGGACAGACCGCATGCAGCGACGCATCACTTAAAACGGGGATACTCCCGCCGTTTTCGGCTAAGGTGTGGTTCACCGCGATAAGAGCCATCAAAACGAAAAAGACGATTTGAATGGTTTTTCGAAAGACTTTTGCTTTTTTCATATCTACTCCCCGTCATAATTATTGTTCCTATCGTTCAGGATAGGAACAACAACCGCCGAATGATTCCTAAATCATGCCGTGCGACACGAAAGTTCAGCCGCTACTTATAACGGGCCAGCTGCCTGTTGAAGGCATCCAAATGATTCTCCGATCCCCGAAGAAGATCATCATAAACAGAGAGAATCATCTGATTTTCCGTCTTGTCCATAAGGCTCTGAAGGTCATCGATATCCAGTTCTTCGATATCACGTCCCACAAGAAGGGCCTCATATTGAGATTTGCTTCCTCTCTCGATGAGCTCATCATAGAGTTCGGTCAGCTTCGGATCCTTGAAATTGCCGATGTCCGATTCATTTTTCACGGGATCGGTAATATTGAAGGCTTCAAGAAGCTCCTTCATGTGATCCATGTGAACCTGTTCGCTCTTGCTGATGTTATTAAAAACTCTGAGATTCCACATCTCACCAAGCGTCAGGTAGACATCCCGAGCCAATTTTTCCTCTTCCCTCATAAGCAGCAATCCATCGATTTCATCCCGTGAAAGACTGTCCGCCGCCGACTGAGCCCCTACCGCAAACGTGAGAACCGTAATGATGAAAGCCGAAAAAACAATCCTTTGAAACATTGCCGAACCTCCCGCCCGAAATGGCCGATACCCTCCGGGCATTTACTATTTTCAAGTAGGAAATATCTCTGAGGATAATGAACCGTTCATGAATAGAATATGTTTATTCATATATTCTATCAATTATATTAAAAGGTTTTTATTCTGCCGTCTGTGAACAACGCGAAGAATTATCCAAAAAAGAATCAGTCGTCGCTTTCACCCGAATCATCGAGAATCCGCGGATCGGCCGCAACAACGTCAACCGCGGAGACTTCGGGAGAGGGCTGAAAATCATCTTTCATGGGAGAAGGCTCGGCCATATGCACCACGCGCTGAGGAAAAGGAATCTCGATTCCGGAGTTTTTGAATGATCTCCAAATTTCCATATTGGTCCAACTCATGGCATCGGCGCGGTCGGCGACATCACGAATCCACGTCCGAAGCTGCATGGTAATCCCGGAGTCGGCGAAATTCATTACCCGGACGAAAATATTGGATGAAGGCTGCAGCCAGGGATTCTTTTCGGCTACCGTCCGAAGCACGCTTGAAACTTCATCCAGATTGGAATTATAAGAAACATCCACTTCGTTAACAATGACGACACTCCGATCCTTGTAGCTGAAATTGTGAATGGTGCCGCCCGTCAGATGACTGTTGGGAATAATGAGGGTTTCATTCTCGAAGGTCAGCAGTTCCGTATTCATCAGCCTGATTCGCTTGATAATCCCGTCGAAGTCGTCGACACGAATACGATCTCCCTCCTTGAGCAGTCCCATGCTGATAAGGGTAATTCCGGCAAAAAAGTCGGCTACCACGGATTGGAGACCGAAGCCGATACCAATACCGAGAACACCGAAAAGAACCCCGATGACCGATAGATCGATACCGATAATGGAAAATCCGAAAAGAAAAACCAGGACCATTACCACGTAACGCAGGAGCCTGCCGATGGTGAAAGATTGTTCGGCATCAAGACCGAAGCGCTTAAGAGGTCTCGCCTGAAGACCGCGGTCAACAAGGCGGCCTGTCCAGCTGGCAACGGCGACAACGGGGATGATGAGTATAAGGGTGACGACGGAAATGGCGGTATTGCCGCTGCTGAAGAAAGGCGTATTCAAAATACGGAAGAAATTCCCGAAGGCTTTCCACGCCTGAGCACCCATCAGGGAAGTCGCCGCCAGAATAATCCCCAGGACCAGCATCAGCCTGACAAGACGGCGGGACCAGAGAAGGACAACGTGCCGACGCTCTTCTTTTACATATCGGGTGCTGATGCGCCGTATGACGATGGAAATAATCAAAACGGCCAAAAACATCCCAACAACGGGAACGGCAAAACGAAGCAGTAAGTCCTTCATGGAAAAAGGTAAGCTGTGACTCCCGATAACGACGGTTTTATTCAGCCATTCACCCATCAGATTCTCCTTTGGTATCGGGCCGTTTCATTGCCGAACGGCATGCCGCATCATACACCATTCCCCGATATATACATTACTCTCATCCGTAAGAAAACAATCCCCTCCGGCGATTCGGTCTCCGCCGGTCTCCGCCGGCATTAGGAGCGCCGAAGCCTTGATAAGGATTAGCCCTCTCTTGCGAACGCTTCGGCTTTCGAGGCCATCTCTTCATCCAGGAACCCCGCGGCCAGCCCCGCCTGCAGAAGATCCTCGATTCTCGCCCAGGAATGAAGCCGGATACCGGCGGATTCCATGTCACGGCGGCCCAGGGTTCCCCGTTCTATAAGCACCACAAGATCACCAACCGCCAGACCCGCTTCCTTGAGAACCGCCGCCGCCTCGCGCTTGCTGCCTCCGGTTGTAATCAGATCATCAAGCATAACGGCACAATCCCCTTTCTTCCAAACACCTTCCACGCGGGCTCCGGAGCCATGTTCCTTTTTTTCAAGCCGCGGAAAAATAAGGCTCATGCCGGAAGCCAGCGAGGCGGCGGTCGCCAGCGGCAAAGCGGCTACCGGGATACCGGCGATATGGTCGGCTTGTATGCCCGCGATAAGCTCCGCGTATGCCCGTCCCGCCAATGCAAGCAGACGAGGTTCGGCGCCGATGCGCCTTAAATCGATGTAGAAAGGTGATATTTTTCCCGACTTAAGAAGGAACTCTCCTGTGCGGAATGCACCGATTCGGAAAAGTCCTTCCAGAAGTTCCCGGCGTTCGTCTTCGGAAAGAATCACGAAGCTCTTGGAAGATGCCGCTTTTTCATCGGCGGTATCGCTCTTCCCCGACTTCACGGCACCCCGATGTTTTCGTGCCTCGTCAAGAACATCCCGAAGCTCCTCGGCGGCCGCGGCCGGATCGGAAGCATCGGCAACCGAACGGCTGGCCGAAACAAGAACGCCGAATCCGTCGCTTCTGGCTCCGGCGGCCACGGCCTCATCGGCGTTTCCGCCCTGTGCTCCAATCCCCGGAGCCAGAAACCAGGTTTCCGGATGGCGTTCGCGCACCGAAGCAAGGATGCGCGGATCGTTTCCCGCCACAACCAGCCCCACCGACGGGGTTTCGGACTTGCGATTCCAGCTTAAAACCTCATCGGCGACGGCCAGATAGAACGGTGTTCCATCATCCAGAATTCGTTCTTGAAGAGCGCCGGCGCCGGGATTGGTGGTACGGCAGAGAAGAAAAACACCCTTATCCTTCCGACTCATAAAAGGCTCGACCGATTCGCGGCCGAGATAAGGCGACAAGGTAACGGCAAGAGCGCCGGGTCTGTCGAGAAGGGCCTGGGCATAGGCCTCCGCGGTGGAGCCGATATCACCTCTTTTGGCATCAAGGATAATCGGGAAATCAGGATCGATAGTTCGAATATAATCAAGGATCGCTTCAAGAGCGTTCCAGCCCGAGGCGCCGTGACGTTCGAAAAACGCCAATTGCGGTTTAAAGGCGACGACGAAAGGAGAACAGGCGTCGACGACTCTGCGGCCGTAGTCAACCAGTTCATCGAAAGAGTCGTTACTCTTCTCAATTCTGGGATCAATCCCGACACAAAGCGGGCCGCCTTTTTTCCGAGCGGCGGCTTCCAGCGATTCAAAGAAAGTCATGGGCGCCAGTATAGCCCGTATCCTTCAGGAGATAAATCGGCGAAAAAATCGAACGGAACGGACCGATAAAGCGGCCCGTTTTCTCATACCACAAACCGCCGGGATTTCCCGTCCGCTTCTGATCCGTCCGCTTCCAATCCGCCCGAATTGAAAGAACCGACCGCCGACCGCGCCATCACCGCTCATCACCGCGGCCGCCGGCATAGCCCAAGCCTCTTTTATCAAACACCCTCAAGCCACAGAACCGACCAGGGATCGAGTTCGATACGGCCGTCCTTTACGGTAATCCTGTTACCGCCGATCAGATCCCTCAAAGAATCGGCGGCCGAAAAATCACCGGGAATATCGACAAGCTGCGGCTCGCCCGATACAGACTGCAAACACAGAACGGAACGTCCCTCCGAGGAGGTTCGAATCAAGGCGAAAAGAAGAGGTCCCAAATCCAGAATCTTCTGCGCGGCCGCGGGATGAAACGCGGAATGGCCGCTTCGGGCCTTCAGCATTTTCGCGTATCCGGTGAAAATTCGATGCCGAAGACCGGAGGAATCATCAAGTTCGGCGATTAAGTCATCGTACGAAAGTTTCTCCCGGTTGATGGTGCGGTTTACTCCGGTAATGCCCACGCCGTCTTTCCAATTTCCCGATCCCAAGAGGCTGTGGATATAGATTCCGGGAACTCCGGCCATGCAGAGCATCACCGCCTGCGAAGAGAGGAACTTCGCGGCCCGCCGGTCAACGGGCAGAGTCTCTTCGGCCACGGCATCTCTGTAGCTGATATTCAATTCGTACGGAATATCCCCTTCCGGCGTGGATTTGTAGCTCACCAATCCGCCGCGGGCCTTCACCGCCGCCACGAGTCCTTCCAGCTCGGACTCATCCAGATATCCCCGGGAGGGAAGCACGCCCACCCCGTCGTGAGAGGCCAGGAAATTAAAGAACGTGTAATCCGGATTCGGCGCGGGAAGCGTCGAGGCCCATGCGGTCAGCTTCGAGGCATCTCCCCGAATGAACGCATCCAGCGTAAGCGGCGGCAGCGTGAACTGATAGACCATATGGGCTTCGTCCGTACCGTCGCCGAAGTACGAAATGTTCTCTTTGTGAGGTACGTTCGTCTCTGTGATGAGAATAACCCCCGGGGCGACTTCCGCCAGAATCAATCGGAACAGCTTCACCATTTCATGGGTTTTCGGATGGTGCATGCAGGTTGTGCCGATTTCCTTCCACAAAAAGCCGATGGCATCCAGCCTGATAATCCGAATACCCTTTTTCACGTAATCCAAAAGGATGTCGACGAACTCCAGAAAAACATCCGGATTGGCGAAATTCACATCCACCTGATCCCGGCTGAAGGTGGTCCAGACAAGTTTCTTCTCTCCGGCGACATCGAATTCATGAAGAAGGGGAAGCGCTCTGGGCCTGAAAACAGCCGAAAGATCGGTTCCCGGTTCCACCGTAATGAAATACCCGGAGTATTTTTTATCGCCCTCCAGAAACTTCTTAAACCACGTTCCTTTGGCGCTGCAATGATTCAAAACCAAATCCGCCATAAGACGGAACGACGAAGCGATGGCGGAAATTTGCGGCCAATCGCCCCAATCTGGATTAACCTGCCTGTAATCCATTACGGAAAAACCGTCGTCCGATGAATACGGAGAAAAAGGAAGAATGTGGATTCCGGAAACAACCCCGTTCAGCTTCTCATCGGCGAATTTCTTCAGCGTATCCAGAGGGACTTCTCCGGGAGACTGAACATTATCGCCGTATGTAATCATCACCGCATCGCCCTCATCCGCGGGGATGCCGCCTCCCGGAGCACCGGGAATCTTCGGAAGATCCCTCCGCCATTTCTCCATCAGTGCGTTCAGGCGGGTTAATGTTCCGCCGCCGATTTCGTTTCCATAGATGTAGTCCAGTTTTTCCTTTATCCGCTTATCCATGTACACCTCGCTTCCGTCCGCATATATCTATCATAAACGTTCGGAAGATTGATTCCAGGAAAGAATTTAAAAAACCATCGTCTGCGCGGCGGATTAAAAATTCGAACAAGCCGCTTCTTTCCGGTTCAAAGCGGCATTGATATCATCCCGCCGCCCAGAACCTCCAGGCCATCAGAATCAAAAGAACGAATCCGGCGATAAACTTATAGGCGATGGCCGCTGCTTTTCCCAAAACGGCGCCGATACCGGCCTGAATACTCTCTTCAGGGTCGCGCCGGGAAAAGAAATATTCAAAAAGAAAAGTCAGCGCGAAACAGCCGACGAACACACCGATTACCGATCCGATTACGGGAAAAAACATGGAACCCAGGATTCCTCCGAGAAAACCTCCCAGAGCGGCTCCCCACATTCCCGCTCGCCCGGCGCCCGTTTTTTTGGCCCCGGCCGCACCGAATATCTGATCAAGGATCTCTCCCGAAACGGCAATCATCAGAAAAATGAAAAACCACATCCAGGTAAAATCCGTCCCGTTTCCGGTAAGAACGGCGACGAGGGAACCGGCCGCGGGAACGAAATTCCCCGGAAGCCCCAGCAGATTCAGCAGAACCGCCAAAGAGGAAATGACGAAAATGACGATTTCCCAAACAAGCAAATCCATAATAATGATTATCGCATTATCAGCCGTACTCCGGTATGCTTGAAGCCTCGATAAAGTGCGAATCAACCTCCTGATGTGATGCCCCGGTATTTCTCGCACAGAACGGCGGCTGATGGAAACGCATCGTTTAACTGCGAACGTAACCGGCGAGACGCCAATATACCATCCCTCGGCCTCAATTCGTTCCATTGAGCCGCCGTTTCGCCGTCTTGGAATTTCAGGGACACCGCACTATGTTGAAAAGAACCCTCATGATTCCTTCGGGAAGATGAGTTAAGCTTGAGTAATGCAGTTGGAAAAAATTGAACATTATCATGCCGTTTTTCTCCGGAACATAAATCCCTTCAAAGAATGTTGCTTGACGTCAATCCATAATTGTTTATTCTCAAAGTACAGATAAAGACGTACCGGAGTTAACGTATGGCTAAAAAACGAATCGGCTTTATTTCCTTCCGACTTGCGGGAACGGACGGCGTATCGCTCGAAACCGCGAAATGGGCCGCCGCCGCGGAACAGCTGGGCTGTGAAACTTATTTCATGGCGGGAGAACTGGACACTCCGCCGGAAAAATCCTTCCTTGAAGAAAAGCTCCATTTCCAGCATCCGGAGATCAAGGACATTTACAATGAATCTTTCGGCAAAGTTTCCAGAGATCCTTCTCTGACATTGAAAATTCATGAAATGAGATCGTATCTCAAAACAGCTATTTACAATTTCATAAAGAAATTTCAGCTGGATATGATTGTCCCGCAGAATGCGCTGACCATCCCGCTGAATATTCCGCTGGGATTGGCCTTAACCGAAATTATTGCCGAAACGGGAATGCCCGTTATTGCGCACCATCATGATTTTTTCTGGGAGCGAAAAAGATTTCTGCGCAATTGCGTCTGGGATTACATCAATATGTGTTTTCCTCCTCACTTGCCCAACATCGAGCATGTCGTTATCAATACCTCGGGACAAAACCAGCTCGCCCTGAGAACGGGAATTTCTTCGGACCTGATTCCCAATGTCATGGATTTCGAAACAGGCCCGCCGCCTGTGGATGAATACATCACCAATGTCCGCGCCGAATTGGGAGTCGGCGAAGACGAATTATTCATTCTCCAGCCCACTCGAGTCGTTCAAAGAAAAGGAATCGAACACGCCATCGAATTCGTAGCCCGGCTGAAACAGAAAGCGGTACTGGTTATTTCACATGCGTCCGGCGACGAAGGCTTCGAATATCAGACACGGGTAAAAGAATATGCGGAAATGATGAAAATTCGTGCCCTCTTTGTCGACGATATCATTCAGGAGAAACGAGGGCTTACCGAGGACGGCCGTAAAATCTATGTTCTTGAAGACATCTATCCGCATGCGGATTTGGTAACCTATCCTTCTCTCATCGAAGGATTCGGGAACGCATTTTTAGAGACGATTTGGTTCCGCAAACCCATTCTCGTGAATAATTATTCCATATACGCGACGGACATCAAACCGAAAGGTTTTCAGGTTATCGAGATGGACAACTTTATCTCAAAACAGACCATTGAAACGGCCAATAAGGTGTTAAGCGATCGAGCCTTATCCCGGGAAATGGCCGAAACCAACTATGAACTCGGCAAGCGCTACTACTCATATGGCGTCCTTAAAAGCCAGCTTCATGCGCTCCTCACCAGATTCTGGGGCGACCACTACTGCGATACGACACGATGAAAATAGCTCTGTTCCATTACCATCTTAAGCCCGGCGGCGTAACGGATGTCGTCGTTTACTCGGTTCGTTCCCTTCTTTCCCGAATGGAAAATCTCTCCGAAATTCGTCTGGTTACCGGAGATGCGGAAGGAACCGAAGACGTCCTGGATGCCATTCGAAGCAACCTGGATAGAAATATCGCCGATAAACTCCGAATCGACGTTCTGGAAGAACTCGCCTATGTTGAAACCGAAGACGGTCCCGATGCCGTGAAGTTGGCCGAGCGTCTGGAAGCCAGGTATGGTGAAGATACTCTCTGGTGGATTCATAACTACCACATTGGAAAAAATACGGCCTTTACCGCGGCCGTTATGAGCATCGCCGAAGCGGGAAAACGTGACATGCTCCTGCATATCCACGATTTTCCCGAATGCGGACGGTACGAGAACCTTAAAAAACTGGATGAGGCTCTTCCCAAGCCGCCCTATCCTTCGGGCCCGAGGGTTAGGTACGCGGTTATCAACGAACGGGATCAGCGGATACTGGCCGATGCGGGACTGGAAAAATCCGTATTTCTCCTTGCCAATCCGGTACCGCTGAATCCCCTTTCCGAAGCGAACCCGGACGGAGTTCGTCAAGCGCTGCTGGAAAAATGCGCAAAGGACAACCCGGCGTATATCGACGGTGCTCCGCTCATCCTCTATCCGGTTCGGGCCATACGGCGAAAAAATATTCTTGAAGCCGCATTGATGGTCCGGCTTCTTGAAGAACCTTCAAACCTGATACTGACTCTGCCCGGTGTATCCGCGCAGGAAAAGCCGTACTCGGATCTGGTCGCCAAGGCGTTTCGAGACGGGCTGATACCCGGAATCTGGTGTCCCGAGGCAGCGGGAGACAAACGTCTCTCCTATCGGGTTCTTACCGCTTCCTGCGATGCCGTCATCTCAACGTCGGTGCAGGAGGGATTCGGTTATCTGTTCTTAAATGCCCTCCATTGGAAAAAACCGCTTCTGGCCCGTTATTTGGACATCCTCGACGGGATCTTGGATTTCTTCGGTGAATATCCGAGGCGATTCTGGGCGGATTTCCGAATTCCGGCGAATAAAGACCTGGTTTCGCGGACAAAGAAGGCTTATGAAGATAAAATCAAGACGATCGCATCTTCTTTATCCGATAAATCCGTTAAATCAATAAAATCGACTGTTGGGAAATTGGCCTCCGGGGGAGGAATCGATATCTCATTTCTCAGTGTTGAAGATCAATTGGAAGCATTGAGGGCGGCTCGCGACGATGCGAATTGGATCGAAGAAACAAAACTACTGAATAAAGAACTCCTGGACTCCATCGGCAGAACACTCATGGCCCGGCCGCCGGACATGGATCGGACGATAGAGGCTCATTTCGGTGAAGGTGCCTATATTCGCAGCTTCATGGAGATCGTTTCGGATTTCGGCGAAAAAGTGCCGACGCCGCCGGCGGCGAAGGTGCGCGAATCGGTTTCCAAGGCATTCGGCAGAATCGACAATATCCGGCTGATCTACGATTAAATAGCCGCTCTGGGGCTTGAAAGGTGCAGGCAAGCCGCATCCGGTCACCTCAGGCGGTTGTAAAAACGGTCTATTTCCTGCCGTAACCGAATAATTTCCGAAAAAGATCGCTCATTCCCCGATGCTTCTCCGGCAAGCTCTTCCCGGTGAATACCGAAACATCATCTTCTCTTCCGACGATCAGCAAAATGTCTTCCGAACTCAGCCTGTATTCGGGAACAAAAAATTGGTAATCGCCCTCGCCTCCTCGGCGAAAGGCCACGACATTGATGCCGCGAGTTCGGCGGACATCGGTTTCCAGGAGCGTCTTTCCAATCAGCTCGGGGGGAACGCCGGTTTCGGCCATAACCAAGCCCCCGGAAATCGGCAGATAGTTAAAAAGAATGTCCGAAACCAACAGCGGCGTAACTCTCTTGGCGGCTTCATAATTCGGAAAAACAACGTGATCGGCTCCGACAATGGATAAAATCTCACCATGCTGTTCCGTTTCGGCTTTCACGATGATTTTCGACACACCCAGTTTGCTCAAATACTGAGTAACCAGGATGGATGCCTCGATTTTATCTCCCAAATCCACAACAACGGCATCGATGTCCGAAGGAATCAGCTTGGTAACCGTTTCCTCGTTGATTACGTCGGAGATGTACGCCGCCGTGACATCGTTTTTGTAAAAATCAACGACATCCGGATCTTTATCTATCAGGATAATTTCACAATCCAGCAGGATGAGCTCTTCCAAAATACGCTTTCCAAAGGTACTTGCCCCAATTACGGCATACTGCTTCATCCGATTAATACCTCGCCTTTAGGATAATCTATCAATACTTCGGCCCGATCTCTTGCCGTTCTGATAACCAGAGAAAATAAACCGACTCTGCCCGCGAACATGGTTATCGCCACGACGATTTTACCGCCGAGTGAAAGACCTCCGGTTATCCCCATGGAAAGCCCCACGGTTCCCAATGCGGAAACACACTCGAAGACCACCTGATTCGAGGAAAATCCGCGGGGAATTTCCAGGATGCCCAAAGCCAGAATACTGACAAACAGCAGCGAAACGGCTTTCAGAAAAAACATCGCCGCCCTGCTTACATCCATTGATGAAATCCGTCTGCGAAACAAACGGACATCGCCCTTTTCATCCACCCCCCGAAAAAGAACGAGGAAGAGAATAAACGCCGTTGAAACCTTGATTCCTCCCGCTGTGGATCCCGATCCGCCGCCGATGAGCATTAAGACCAAAGTCAGCCAGCGTGACGGATCGGACAAGGCGGCCTGATCAACCGTATTAAAGCCAGCCGTTCTCGTGGTAACCGACTGAAACAGCGCCGCCAAAAACTTTTCACCGCCGGGAAGGGAGCGAAACAGCCCCTCGGAATCCAAGGCCAGATATCCGAGAAAACCGATAAGGACAAACAAAGGCACCGCCGTAATCATCAGCCTGGAATGGAAAAGCAGAGGACGCCGCCAATCCTGCATTTTTCTGCGGATATCCCGAATAACCATAAAGCCGATTCCGCCTGTGATGATGAGAGCCATAATCGTCAGATTCACCAGAACGTTTCCCCGAAACGGGACCAAACCTTCGCCGTATAGAGAAAAACCGGCATTGCAGAACGCCGATACGGCATGAAACACACCCTCGACAACAGGGCGATCGGTCCCGGCCCGAAAAAACGCGATCGACAAAAGCACGGCTCCGGCCGATTCAATGATAAATGTTGTGTAGAGGATGGTTCCGATCATCTGACGCGCTTGGGGCATTTGTTCGGAAACAAAGGATTCGCGAAGGTATCGGCTGCTTTTCAGTGAAATCCGTACACGGGGCAGCGCGAGATAAAGCATTCCGAAGGTAACGATGCCCAGGCCTCCGGCCTGAATCAGAACCAGGATAATCCATTGTCCCAGCGGACTCCACAAAGATGTATCCACGGTAATGAGCCCCGTCACGCAGGAGGCCGAAACGGCTGTAAAAAAGGCATCTTCCGGGGGAACCGCCTTCATGCCTCCGGAGCCGCTCCAACTCGCCGGCAATGAAAGCATGAACGTCCCTAAAAGAATCAGCCCGATAAAATAAGAGTATAGGGCGAGTCGTTCGGCGGACCAAGCGTGTCGTTTTCTTCTCATCGGCGGCTCACAGAATATCCCGAGAAACGCCGCCGTGCCCAGTCTTGACGGAATCTTCATTTCAGGATATTTAGATATTTGTCTAAATATTTAATTTCGATCTGCCGGAGAAAATCGGACTTCAAATCCGGCGGGAGACCGCGTGAACACTCTTTTTAAAGCCCTTGCCGATCCCACGCGTAGAAAAATCCTGGAACTCCTCAGGGAAAAGGACCTCCGGGCGGGAGAAATCGCCCGGGCCTTTGACATCAGCAAGCCTTCCATCAGCCATCATCTGAATATGCTCAGACAATCCGGTCTTGTTCTCTCCGAACGGGACGGTCAAAACATCATTTATTCTCTGAACACAACGGTTTTCCAGGAGGTACTGTCATGGATTTACGATCTGAAAGGCGAAAAGAACGAGAACAAAACGAAAAAACCGTGAAAAAGGATACATGGCTTGCGGCGCTCTCCACAGCCAATTGGATCGCCGTCCTCATCATGCTTCCGCGTATTCCGGACCGCATTCCCCTGCATTGGAACATCGGCGGCGGCATCGACAACTGGGGAGGGAAAATCAACCTTATCTGGCTCGGCGCCGTCGGACCGGCTCTCTGGGCTCTGATGACGTATCTCCCCTCCATCGACCCGGGAAAAAAGAATTACGCGAAATTCGGCGGTTCCTACCGTGTTATCCGCGCTATGCTTGTTATTTTAATGTCGGCCCTGGTTTGGATTTCGGTGGCCGCGGCATCGGAAGAAACCCTCAACGCGGTACTGTTTATAAAAATATCCCTCGGTCTTGTCTTCACCGTTATCGGGAATCTTATGATGCGGCTCAGACCGAATTGGTTTACCGGCGTCAAAACGCCCTGGACCCTTGCCGACCCCGTAATATGGAAGAAGACTCATCGTTTGGCCGGCTACTTAATGACCGCCGGGGGACTCATTTTTCTTGTAAGCGCGGCTTTTCTGCCGGGACCGTCGGGATTCTGGATTCCCATGATCATTATTGTCGGCGGCGCGTTCGCCGATATTGTCTTCTCGGCCGTTCTCTGGCGGAAATTACACGGCCGTGAGCCCGTTACTCGCCCCAAACGATGATTCGCCGTCCCTTATCCTCGATTATCCGCGCTTTGACGCCGTAAAGATCGGCAAGATGTCGAGGAACGAGCATTTCATCGGCACGGCCTACCTGCAATGGCCCTTTGCCGTAAAGAAGCACGACTTTGTCGGCCAATCGGGTGACCATATCCGGTTCATGCGAACTCATCAGGAGTGTGATGCCCGACGCCTTCAAATCGCTCAGTATACCGATAATCCGCTCTCGGTTCGCCGGATCCAAATGATTCGCCGGCTCATCAAGTAAAAGAATCCGCGGTTTCTGAAGCAAGGCCCTCGCGATAAGAACCAAACGCCTCTCACCTCCGCTCAGTTCTGAAACGGCGCGTTTGGAAAGATCCGCAATCCCGACACCGCCCAAAGCCTCCTCGGCCAGCGAAATATCATGAACACCCGGAGAAGCCAATGGAGGCAAATACGGTGCCCGGCCCAGCAGAACATACTCGAGAACGCTGTAGGAAAACGGCAGATGCTCTTCTTGAGGAACGAGAGCCATTGTTTTACCGCGCTCCCGCGACGGGAGTCTCTCCAGAGGACGCCCCTCGGAGAACACCGCTCCGCTCGTCGGCCTCCTCCAGCCGAGGATAAGTTCAAGCAAGGTCGTCTTCCCCGAACCGTTCGGACCGATAAGGCAGCAGGTCTCGCCGGCGGTAACATCCAAATCGAGTCCCCGGAACAGCGGTACGGCGGAGGAAGACCATGAGAAGTTCACGTTCCGCAATGAAACGGAGGGAACCGCATCAGCGCTCACGGGGTATCCTTTCCCGAAGGGACATCAGAACGGAGAAAGCCAATGCGCCGAAAAGCGAGGTAATCAAACCCAGAGGGATTTCGCCGGTAAGAAGACTTCTCGCCAAATCGTCGCAGAGAAGAACGAACAGGGCCCCGAGAATCATGGAAAGAGGCAGGGATCGGGACGTATCCGCGCCCGCGATCTTCCGGGAAACATGGGGAACAAGCAGCCCCACCCAGGAAACAACCCCGGCGGCGGCCGTAACGGCCGCCACGGCAATAACCGAAACAACCACAAGAACACCGCGTTCCCGCCCCGGATTGCTTCCGAGGGCGAAAGCCGACCTGTCGTCCAATGAAAGAAGGTTGATGCGCCATCGATGGATGCAAAGAAACAGGAGAGAAAAAATCACAGGGAAGGCGGTCCTCGCCACCGCCGACCAGTCGGCCGAAGAAAGACCGCCCATCAGCCAAAAAGTTATTTCCGGCAGTTCGCTTCTGGGATCGGCCAGCGACTTCAAGACTCCGATACCGGATGAAAAGAACGCCGATGTGACAATTCCCGCAAGGACCAGTCTCAGGATGCTTCCTCCGTAGCGGAACCGACGGGCCAGCATCCAGCTTAAGCCCAATCCCATAAGGCCGAAAAAAGCGGCGAAAATTGGAATGTGCCAGAGAGCCTCTCCGGCAAGAAGAATCGCCAGGGCGGCACCGAAAGCGGCCCCCTGGCTCACGCCGAGAAGTCCCGGCTCAACGAGAGGGTTGCCCAAGACGGTCTGCAGCACCGTACCCGCCGCGGCAAGGGAAGCACCGAGCATCAGGGCGCAAAGAATCCGCGGAAGCCGAATATTCCAAAGAAGAGCGCGCGCCAATGCATTCTCTTTCAAAACCGAGAAGCCGGTGAACCCGGGTTCGGGATAACGTCCCCAGACGGCGGACAAAAAGACGAGGACCGCCAAGAGGAGGGAAACGGCGGCGAAGGCCGCACGCCGCTTTTTCTCGGAAATCAGTCCGGGCTCCACAAACGAGGCGCGATGAGCTCATCATAGGCTTCCTCGTCCAAAAAGAAAAAATCTTGAAAAAAGGAACGTGCCTCGTTTTCCATGTCCAAATCGGGAAACCGTTCGGGATGAAGCACACCCGCCGTCCACGTAAGGCCCAGGAGCCAGCGGGCGTCGGGCTGATCCCAGCTGTGGTAATCGGCGGGAAAAGCATAAAAACGATTATTCTTTACGGCGTCCAGCGACGACCACACAGGATCGGCCTCAATGGCCTTAACGGCAGCCTCCGCGTCCACATGATAGGCCGCCACCATAATCACATCGGGATTCCAGGCGGCGATCTGCTCGATATTGGTTTTTGTCCATCTCTCTCCGAGATCGGCGTCCTTCCAGACAGGATCGCCGCCCGCCATTTCCACCATTCGGGTTTGAATCCACGAAAGCGGCGGAACGTTAACCGCACTCTTCCCATCTTTGACCGACCAGTAAAGCATCAGAGTTCTCGGCTTCTCGGAATCCTTAAGATCGGCCAGAGGTTCTTCCACCGCGGCGATGCGCTTATCGAAAAGGTTGATCAGTTCCTCGGCCCGATCGGGATTGCCGAACATATCGCCGATCACCGCCAAATCGTTCTTCCAGGCTTCGGGAGTTTCCAAATCAAGATAAAGCGTTTTTACGCCCACGCGCTCAATCGGCTCACCCATTGGGGATTTCAAAAAATTCTTCATTACCACCAGATCGGGGTTCTGTGCCAGGATTTCCTCGGTGGCGACTTGACGGGGATTGATGATTTTTTCTTCGCTTCGCGGATCGATATCGGAGGCGAAAAAACCGTTCCCCTGATTTCCGTCGGCCATGGCGATAACTCTCTCCGAGGCTTCCGGAAACATATAAAGGGCATCAAGTATTATAAAAGCCGAAGAACCGACTTGAACGATTCTTTGAGGGGATGCCGGATTCGAAGCCCCCTCGCCGCCGCCGGATTCGGCGGCATCATCCATTCCGCGGGCTCCCAGAGAACATGCGGCAAAAATAAAAAGAATCGGAATCAGTCTTTTGAAAAAAATCTGTATCATTCACTCAACCTCTTTTGTGTGATAAGGATACGAAGGATATTCAACCTGATCAACGCCGCCGTTTGAGAAACGGAGCCATTGACGCACGGCTAAAAGAAGCCGCGGATCATTGAATGAAACGGATGACCGGTCTTGCCGTAAAACCCATCGGAACCTATGCTTAACCGTGGAATAGACACATGAAAGCGAAAAAAATTGAACTTCTGAGAAAAGTCTATGATAAAAATGAAGAGACTCAAGCTTTCGTGATTAAGGCTTTAATCACCAAATACACGGATATCTTCAACGATCTGGATCCCTCTCCTTTGAGAAAGAGAGATCTGGATCAGGACTTTATAAATTATCTTGTATCCTGTTCGCTGGACATTCCTCTCAAATATAAAACCGAGCTTCATTTTGTGTGCCCGAAAGAAATCGCGGATGCGGCAAAAGAAGAACGCGCAAAAGCCGGAATCGGTACGTATTGCAATTTAACGATGCTGACCCTAAGAGAGGAATTGAAGAAATCCTATAAAAGAGCCGCCGGCTATATCCTGATTTTCATCGCCCTGGTTTCCATCGCATTCGCATTCGGACCGAATTTCGAGAAACACGTTATTACCGAAACGCTTCGAGAAGGAATTTTCATCGGCGGATGGGTCTTTTTATGGGAAGCCATCGCCATTGTCTTTATGAAAAACAAGAAGATGATTTCCGAATACAAAAGATATGAACGTTTGGAAGATTCTCCGGTGGAGTTTATTTATGAATAAATTGGCGGACGCTGAGGATGCCGTCGGTTCCGGATTTGTTCGTCCGTAAAAGATAATCACACAAGACATCGGCCGAAATCATTTCCGAACCCTTATCTTCAAGCCGGTTTTCTACCCCTTTGGATTTCTTCCAGCAAGCCCGTACAGGTTCTTTCGACAAGACTCCAGACAAGCTCGAAGCCTTCCGGTCCGCCGTACCAGGGATCCGGCACATCCCCGGTTCCTTCGGGATCGAAATCCCGAAACATCCGAACCTTTTCTCTCTCGGATTCACTGCGGCATAAAGAGAGAACATTCCGAAGATTATCCCGATCCATCGCCAAAAGAAGATCGTAATCGGCAAGATCGTTTCTATGAAGCTTGCGGGCTTTATGATTGAGCTTAACGCCATGATCGGCGGCGGTGCGCCTCATTCTGGGGTCGGCCTGTTCTCCGACGTGCCAAGCATCGGTGCCGCTGGATTCCGCCTCTATTCCGTGAACTTCGGCTTTTCGAACCTTATGCTCAAAAACGGCATGAGCCAAAGGACTCCTGCAGATATTTCCCGTACAGATAAACATGATGCGAATCGTATCCATGAGCGAAGTATTGAAGATTTCCGCCCATCGCGGCAATCGGGGTTACCGGATAAAAACCGGCGGAATGAAACGTCCGCGACCGATGACGATACCGACGAAATCGGCCGCCGTGTTTAAACAAACGGACGGCGCAAATCCCGCCGCTTCATGGAAAATCATTCTCTTCCGTAAATGATATTTTCCTGTTCGGCAACCCGGATAAACGTTGTCCGCCGGCTTAACTCCTTGAGCCGGGCCGCTCCCACATAGGTACAGGCGGACCGAACGCCGCCGAGAATATCCTGCAGTGTTTCCTCGACCGATCCGCGATACGGAATTCGCACCGCTTTTCCTTCGGATGCGCGATAATCGGCGACGCCGCCGGAATGCTTATCCATGGCTTCTTTCGAACTCATTCCGTAGAAAAGGACGTATTTCCGGCCGTCCTCTTCGATAATTTCACCCTCGCACTCCTTGTGTCCGGCGAGCATGCCTCCCAGCATTACGTAATCGGCACCGGCTCCGAAGGCTTTCGCGACATCCCCGGGACGGATACAGCCGCCGTCCGAAATAATATGACCACCCAAACCGTGAGCGGCATCGGCGCATTCGATAACGGCCGAGAGCTGAGGATAGCCGACACCGGTTTTTACGCGCGTCGTACAGACCGAACCGGGTCCTATTCCCACTTTAACGATGTCCGCCCCGGCGAGAATCAGTTCTTCCACCATTTCTCCGGTCACGACGTTTCCGGCGGTAATCACCTTGCCGGGCCATGCTTCCCGAATTCGTTTGACGAAATCCACGAAATGTTCCGAATAGCCGTTGGCCACATCAATGCAGATATACCGAAGAGACGGATTTTGCGTCAGGATTCGTTCCAGTTTTTCACGGTCCGATTCTCCCGTTCCGGTACTCACCATAATGTAGTCCAGTGCCTCATGAGGAATTGAAGAGACAAAAGCGGTCCAATCCTCCGGTGAATAGTGCTTATGTACGGCCGTTACCAGTTTCTTGGCACTCAGAACCTCGGCCATTGAAAACGTGCCGACCGTATCCATATTCGCGGCCATAACAGGGATTCCCGTCCACTGCGAACCGGAATTTCGAAACCGGAAAGTTCTGTTCAAATCGACTTGACTTCGACTGCCGAGAGTGGATCTTTTGGGGCGAATCATTACGTCTTTAAAGCCGAGTTTGATTTCATAATCTATACGCATAGAACACCTCGATGCCTTCTTCCTAATGTACCGCGTTCCGCCTGGCGGTACTGATCTTGCACCGCCGGGTAGATTAGTCGATGTACACGGACCGATTCAACCCTATCGTTAAAATGAACTTATGGATGCACTATAATGAAAACATGGGCAAGAACAAGCTGGATAAGAAATTTTATGAAAAAGAAATGAAGCGCCTGCAAATCGAACTGATAAAAGTTCAGCAATGGGTTAAGGAAACCGGTCAAAAAATCGTCGTGATCTTCGAAGGACGGGATGCCGCCGGAAAAGGCGGCGTTATTAAAAGAATCTCGCAAAGCCTCAATCCTCGCGTCGTCCGCATTGTCGCTTTAGGCAAGCCGACGGACAGGGAAGTCAGTCAATGGTATTTCCAAAGGTATGTCGCCCATCTGCCGGCGGCGGGAGAAATGTGCCTGTTCGACAGAAGCTGGTACAACGCCGCCGGAGTCGATAAGGTGATGGGGTTTCTTTCGGAACGGCAAGTTGATGAGTTTCTTCATACCTGCCCGGATTTCGAAAACATGCTCATCGGATCGGGAATCCGGCTTATTAAATTCTGGTTCAGCGTCAGCTCAAAGGAACAGGATCGGCGTTTCGAAGACCGCATTACCGATCCTTTGAAGCGATGGAAGTTCAGCCCCATGGATTTGGAATCCCGTGAAAGATGGGAAGAATACTCCAAGGCGAAAGACGAAATGATGTCGGCCACGGATACGAATGAATAACCTTGGTGGATCGTCGAAGCCGACGATAAACGGCGCGCCAGATTAAACTGCATCAGCCAATTGCTCGAGTTACTGCCGTATTATGAAATTCCAAGAGAAAAAATAACGCTTCCGCCTCGGCCCAAGGCCAAGGGTTACGTTCGATCGCCCAAACATGAACAACATTTCGTCCCGGAACGTTACTAAAAACAGATTCTTCAACGAACGGCCTTCCCGCCGCCGTTCAAAGGGAGGGAAATGCCGCCGCTTCCGTATCGCTCCGAATTTTGATGCCGATTTGGGATAATTTTTCCAAATCCTGCTTCAGCTTTTTTTCAGCGGAGAGATAGCAGCGCTTTTTCTTATGCGATCCGTCGCTTTCAAGAAATCCTCCGTAAACCTTTTGAAAGTGAGGTTCTTCCTCGCCGTCCGTTCCGCCGGAATAATTGGCGCAAAGTTTATAAACAACGGCTCCCTCGACAATGGATTCTTCGTAATCCAGCGTTAATGAAAGCTCCGCCGGAATCCCGGAATCCCGTTCTTTTCCGAGAAAATCCACCCAATCGTCAAAGCTTATCGGGCAGCGTTTGAAAAGACTGTATAAAAAAGTTTTCATTTCCGCTCTATTCCGCCGTTCCGGACTCCGAAGACTCTTTTGCTCGGGGAACCAGATCTCTAAGAGTGGTGTTCTCCAGCCGATGAGCTATGTAATTCCGAATGTCCGAGAAGACCTCCATCAATTCGGCGCTTTGTTCCACGGCCGACGGTTCGTAAAAATATTCACTGACGGCAAGAACGGGCGCCAAAGCTCCGTCGAGGAGCCGAATCACATCGGCAAGGCAGATTTTCTCCGGAGCTTTTCCGAGCTTGTATCCGCCCTCCGGCCCCATACGGCTTTGAACATATCCGCTTCCCTTGAGAATCAGCATGATCTGTTCCAGATATTTCCGCGGGATATTTCTGACCTCTGTAATCTCGGCGATCTTCGTATAGCCCTTTTCATAATTCTTGGCTAAGTCGATAAGAGCCAAACAGGCATATTCACTTTTGGTCGACAATTTCATCTTGAATCCCTCGGCGGGCTTTACCATATCAAACGACCGCCGTGCGCTCATCCGGTTCCCGAGCTGAAAAAAACATCACCGCAATGCTTTCGTCAGCGTATAAACAGCCAAAATGCAGGAGTATGCCGGAACAAACCATTTCCAGAATTTCTCCGGAACGATTTTAACGGCATAGGGCGCCGCAACGGCGGCAAACATACTGCCCAGCATCATTGAAGGCAGCAGAATGAAATCAACAGGTGTGCCGGTCTCAAGCAGAGCAAACCAGACAATTACCGAAACAAGGCACACCGTACCTTCCGATAAGGCGGTAATGGCCATCATGGATTTCACCGGTATACCGGAAAGAAGCCCTCCTATCGTAACCACAGGACCGTAGCCTCCGCCTCCGATACCTTTATTGAATCCGGCCAACGCACCGAAGAACACCATCCGCCGCGGGGAATATTCCCGCTGTTTCCTTGAGTGGAACAGCGACACCAATCCCATAACAACCAGGAGCAATGCGACATAAAGACGAATCCATTTCTCGGCAAGTTTAAAAATACCGTATACGGATGTTACGGAAACGATGACCGCGATACATCCTGAAACGGAAATTATAAGCCAAAGGCGCAGAGTTTCGGATAAAGGTTTGATTCTCCACCGAACATTCCCAAATTGGTTATGAAGCCAAGCTCCGGTAAGTCCCGCTACGGCCTGCTGTATCATTACCACGGGAATGATCTGCATCGGGGCAAATCCCAGGATTAAAAGCATGGGGGTAATCGCCGTTCCAAATCCCATCCCGGCCGAAGCATCCAAAAACTCAAAAATTACCGTCAGAACAACAACCGTCCATTGAATTGTCGGCCCTTTGCCGCCGGAAAACGACGGACTACTCACCGCAAAGTACGCTATAAGGAAAACGGCGAAAAAAGCGGCAAGAGAGACGACTATGGCGAACCATTGCTTCCGTTCCGGTCGAATCTTGATACCGCTTCCCGACGAACCGGCGGAATCACTTGTTGAAAAACCGCGATAATCAATACCCGAAACAGGATTTGATTCGCCCATATTCTTCGTCCCTTCCTTTTTATTGCACACTTTGTCTATCATTTTAGTAGACAATAGATTTATAACAGCCTCAATTCGAAAGGTCAAGAAGAAGATTCGTTGAATCGGGAACACACGAAAAGACACCGCATGAAAAACTTCTATCGAAACTCATTGGGATTCAGAGAGCATCCATGTTCGCCAAGAAATTAACGTATCCTTACCGGATGATTCCGCTTAAGCCGTTTCCACGCGGTTTCTTCCGCCCTTTTTCGCGCGATATAAGGCCTCATCCACCCGCTGCAGCAGATCTTTTCGGGTTTCTTCATTGTTCCACTGGGCAACGCCCAGACTGATTCGAACGGAAATGGCTCTCTCGGAATGAACCACGGCGGTATCCCGAATCGTGCGCCTCAGCTCTTCCGCGATGAGCCGTCCGTTCTCAAGGTCGCAATCCTGCAGCAGAATTAAAAATTCTTCACCGCCCCAGCGGCAGAGGGAATCGGCCTCCCTGAGCATCTTCCGCGTAACCTCCGCTACGGACTTCAGAACGGCATCGCCGGCCGGATGCCCGTATTCATCATTAATCCGCTTAAAATAATCAATATCATAAAGAATCAGCGTTAACGGCCGATTTCGCCGCTCCGCTTCCCGAAAAGCCTGAGTAAAAACAATTTCGAATGCATAACGATTACTTGCTTGAGTCAGTCTGTCCGTCGTGGCCAATAACTCAAGCTCAGCCTGATAAACATTGGCCGTCTTTAAAACCGACAGAACGATGATCAATCCGATGGGCAGTGTTATAAGAAAAATCTTTAAAAAAAGCCGTTTCCGAACATGCTGCCGATCGGAGCTGTTCAAGGACTGTTCGACAAAAAGATATAAGTCCAATTCGGGAAGATACCGTGTGTTGAGAAGATATTCCTCATTATCGCGGCTATAGGAAACGGAATGGGTTTCTTTGTCTTCCGAAATGGGAGGAAGAATCTGAAAATCCGGAACATCGTCGATATTGGAAAACGACGGCGGAGCGATGCTGTTTGCCAACAGAACGTTTTTCCGCTCATCAACGAAATAGATGATTCGATTATACCGTCTTGCATAATCATCCAAGAGCTCCATCACATTTTCCACGGTAAGACCGCATCCTGTTATTCCGATAAAATTGCCGTCGTAATCAAAAACTTTGTGATTGATGAAGATGGTTAATGCACCTTCATTGGCATCATCGATTCCCAGATTGATTTGATAATCATCCCAGGCGTCACGTGTCTTAAAAAACCACTCGTCCCTGGGATTATTCCGATCAACCGTGGTGAAAAGCCCGGTAGGATGATAATAAGAACCGGTTACATTCGACGCAAAGAAACAAGTGACCGTATTGTATTTCTCCTGAATCGTTTTCAGGTACTTGCTGATCAGAGCGGCATCCTTCTCCTCATTGAGAATCCAATCGATGAGAAAAGTGTCGTTCGACATTAATGATGAGATAAGAACAAGTTCAATAATGTCTTTTCGTATTTCCGAATAGATCGTATCTCCCGTCAGAGGAAGAATACTTTCCGAAAGACTCTTTTTGTAAACATTTAAGGTTGCGTAATAACTGACCGAACATACGGCGGCGAACCCGATGAACAGCAAAAAACAAATAAGAACAATTATTCGTCTTTTCTTAGGCGGACCAAGGGCTGCGGTTTTCCTCATTCGTAAAATCCTCTCCGTCTTCGAAACTCATTTTTAGTTTATGATTGATGATGAGGAAAAACCATTATCGGATAAAAATCCGTACGATACGGCCCCCCCTTTTTTTCATCGTTTCATCAGGCGGCGAGGTGAATCGGCGGATCGGAGCTGTGGGCGGGAAGACTAAAGAAACACGGCGAATCGGGGTCCGCGCGGCGGTCGGAGCTACTCGTTCAGCAGTTCAACAACCTCGCCCGGCGATTCGGCGCGGGAGAGAGCCCTCAGAAAGGCGGGTGCCCGCGTAAGACGGGCGATTTCAGCCAGGGCTTCGATATGCGGCCCCGACTGATCGGGCGGTGCGAGAAGAAGAAAGAAAAGACGGGAAGGATCGCCGTCCGCCGATTGGAAGTCGATTCCGTCCGGAGCAATCCCGATGGCAAGCGTCAGAGCGGAAGCGGCCGGTGTTTTCGCATGAGGAACGGCAATGCCGCTTTCAAGACCGGTGCTTCCGAGACTTTCCCGCTCAAGAAGCGCGTTCAGCGCGGTATCCCGGTTACTCACCTTCCCGCAATTCACCAAAATATCGAGCAGCTCGGGAATCACTTCATATTTCGTCGTCGAAACAAGCGGTACTTTTACGACATTAGGTTCTATCAGATTAAGCAAACCCATTTTACCAATCCTCCACTACATTCCGCGCTGAAACAGTTCATCCACACGGTCGGAATCTTTCACTATTAAGACCGAGCAGCCGGCGCTTCGCATCGCGCGTTCGCTCTCGTCGTAGAATTCATCACGGCGGCTGCGCACATGAGCCAACTCGCCGAGCACCAACAAATCGATCGATTCCTCGTCCACGATACGCAAAAGCTCCTGATGAACGCTGCCGGAACGTTTCAGGCATTCCACGCTCACACCCTTTTCATTTCCCGCTTTACGGACGTGATTCAGGTACCTGTCGGCATCGGCTTCCAGATCGCGAGAATACTCTTTTTCTTCCACTTCAAGGAAGATGCGGGAACGCACAAGATCCTGAAGGGCCCTCGTGTTGACTACATAGCAGGCAAACAGCCGCGCGTCAACGGCGCCGGCAAGAAGAATCGCATAATCGGCCGCCGTTAGAGACTCCTCGGATCCGTCGACATTAATCAGTATGTTTCGAATCGGACCGGACATTCTAGACCTCCTTCATGGCAAGCCGCTGCTTCACCATCTTCATCAGCACGAACATCTCACGTTCATTCTCTTCCAGACGATCCTGAATAAGATCGACTGTTTCCTCAAGTTCGGGAATCGCGATTTTCTCCAGAGCGTTCACTTTCCGGATCGTCCGCCGAACATCCCGTGCAAGACGCATAATCGAAACCTTAAGCTCGGCGAGTTTGCCTATGAGTTCAAGAACCTTTTTGAACGAATCGATCGTTTCATCAATCCAGAAGCTTCCTTCGGTCGGTGAAAAATACGGCGGGTGTTCCGTAAAACTCGTATTCACGACAGGCAGGCGCACGCCCATCACCTTTCGGCTTGATATCTGCATACCGGCGGTGATGTTGACGGCACCGGAAAGATGAAGAATCTGAAGACGGCCGCCGTCCAGAACCGATTCTTCAAGGGCCGCATAGGCATCGGCAAGCGCTTTATTCACCTGCCCTTCGAAATCAACGGCCTGATCCACAAGCGCAAGAAGCTCAATCACCAGAATGTTGCGCTTCTGATCCAAAAGTTCATGTCCCTGCCGTGCCAGCGCAAGTTCCTGACGAAGAGAAAGAAGATTCGTCTTGGTGGGAGCAACGCTACGGGCGGCCATAATGCGCTTGAATCTCCTCCTCGGTAACGCGGTGAAGCTCTTCGGTCGGCAGATGTTCCAAAACCTTCCAGCCGATATCCAAAGTCTGCTCTATCGTTCTCTCTTCGTGGTCGGACTGAGAAACGAAATCCCTCTCCAGCGCGTTTCCGAACTCGATGTACTGCGCATCCAGCGGCGTAAGCTCCTCTTCTCCGATAACCGACGCGAGATTCCGAACGTCCTTTACATGACTGTAGCTTGCAAAAAGCTGACTCGCCAGATGAGGATGATCGTCGCGCGTTCGTCCCTCGCCTATGCCGTCTTTCATAAGGCGGGAGAGAGAAGGCAGTCCGGCGATGGGCGGATAGATGCCGCGGTTGTACATTTCGCGCTCGAAAACGATCTGCCCTTCGGTGATATATCCGGTAAGGTCCGGAATCGGATGCGAGATGTCGTCGTTGGGCATCGTAAGAATCGGCAGCTGCGTAATCGAGCCGGACGATCCATCAATCATTCCCGAGCGTTCGTAAATCTCGGCCAAGTCGGAATAGAGGTAGCCGGGATAGCCCTTTCGCGAGGGGATTTCTCCCCGAAGCGTTGAAACTTCCCGAAGCGATTCGCAGTAGTTGGTCATGTCGGTCATGATGACAAGGACATGCATGTTCTTGGTAAAGGCAAGGTACTCGGCGAGAGTCAGAGCCGATCGCGGCGTGATAATCCGTTCGATGGAAGGATCGTCGGCAAGAGAAAGGAACAGAGCGACCTTCTCCTGCACGCCCGATTCCTCAAAAGAACGGACGAAGAACTGGGCCACGTCGTGCTTAACACCCATCGCGGCGAAAACGACCGCGAAGTCGCTTTTTCCGCCGAGGATTTTCGCTTGACGCGCAATCTGCGCGGCCACCTCGTTGTGCGGCAGACCGTTGCCGCTGAAAATCGGGAGCTTCTGACCGCGAATAAGCGTATTCATGCCGTCAATCGCCGAAATGCCCGTTTGAATGAAATCCCGGGGATACCGGCGCGATGTCGGATTAATCGGAAGTCCGTACACGGGTCTTTCGTCATCGCCGACCGGTGGAGGTCCTCCGTCCCGCGCCTCTCCGAGACCGGAAAAAACACGGCCGAGCATCCGCTCGCTCACGGCAAGAGTGATGGGTTCTCCCATGAACCTGACCTTGGTGTCGGGCATGGTCAAACCTGAGGTTCCCTGAAAAACCTGCACGACAACCGTATCGTCGGATGTGTCGAGCACCATGCCCTGACGAACATCCCCGGCCGGATCAACGCATTCCACGAGGTCCCGATATCCGACCGGATGGGTTTTGCGGACAAACAGCAGAGGTCCGTCGATCTTATCGACGCCCAGATACTCGCGCCCCGTCTCCAGTCCGGATTCCATGGTGTTCACGTTCTCAGGCATAGACGGACTCCAGTTTTTCGATCGACCTTTCGAGTGTCGCCTGCAGACGATCGATTTTGTCGATCTCGTCGTTCGATATATTGAATTTCATACGGCTTATCTCCGCCAGAACCTTCATGCGGCGAAGCTTGACGAGCGTCACGCCGTTTTTAATCGCCTCGGATCCTTTCCTCCAATAGGTCAGGACGAGTGAAAGCATCTTGAACTGCTTCTCCACCGAAGAGTAGCGGTCGATGTCGTCGAAGGCATTCTGCTGGAGAAAGGCGTTTTTAAAGAGTGTACAAACCTCGATAACGAATCGCTGACTGTCGGGAAGCGCGTCCGGTCCGACCAGCTTAACAACCTGCTGGAGACGTACCTCGCGATTGAGGAGGTCCATGATCATGCCGCGGTCTTCCCCCCAGCTTCTTC
Organism: Spirochaetia bacterium; assembly: GCA_963666985.2. Taxonomy (GTDB): domain Bacteria; phylum Spirochaetota; class Spirochaetia; order DSM-2461; family DSM-2461; genus UBA2779. Next base: position 245,879 of record CAXXIA010000002.1, read on the forward strand.
CGGCGTGTTCTTCCCACCAGGAACGAAGGTCCGGAAGGTACTCGCTGTAGCTGTCGAGCCAGCTGATCGCCGGATAGTGCCTTGCGTTCGCGAGCTGACGATCCAGGGCCCAGAAGCAGCGGACGAAGCGTTTGGTATGCTGCGTTACCGGTTCGGAGAAATCGCCCCCCGGCGGCGAGACCGCGCCGATAATCGATACCGATCCCTCGCGTCCGCCGAGTGTTTCCATGCTTCCGGCGCGTTCATAGAACTGCGCGATACGCGTCGGCAGATAGGCGGGGAAGCCTTCCTCGGCGGGCATCTCCTCCATGCGTCCGGAGAGCTCCCGGAGAGCTTCGGCCCACCGGCTGGTGGAGTCGGCCATGATGGCGACGTCGTACCCCTGATCGCGGTAGTACTCGGCGAGCGTGACGCCCGTATAGATGCTCGCTTCCCGCGCGGAAACCGGCATGTTCGAGGTGTTGGCGATGAGGATGGTGCGTTCCATAAGGCTGCGGCCGGTCCGCGGATCGATAAGATCCGGGAATTCGGTCAGAACGTCGGTCATTTCGTTCCCCCGCTCGCCGCAGCCGATGTAAACGATGATGTCGGCGTTGCACCACTTGGCCACCGCATGCTGCGTCATCGTCTTTCCGGTTCCGAAACCTCCGGGAATCGCGACCGTTCCGCCCTTTCCGAGAGGAAAAAGCGTATCGATAACACGCTGACCGGTAACCAGCGGCGTATCGACCGGACGGCGGCTGGCCGTCGGACGGGGAACCCGAATGGGCCACTGCTGCATCATCGTGAGTTCATGACGTCCTTCGGGAGTTTCAAGAATCGCGACGGTCTCCGAAATCGTGTATTCGCCCGAAGGCGCGATCGATTCGATTTTTCCCCCGATGCCGGGAGGCACCATGATGCGGTGCTCCACGCGCTGCGTTTCCTCCACAATGCCGAGGATGTCGCCCGAACGGACGGAGGCTCCTTCGGCCGCCCTCGGCTCAAACTTCCAGCGTTTTCCCCGGTCGAGCGCATTCACGTTTTCGCCTCGCCCGATAAAGACCGGATCGTTTTTTTTCAATTCTTCAAGCGGACGCTGTATCCCGTCGTAAATGGTGCCGATGAGTCCGGGGCCGAGCTCCACGCTGAGCGGCATGCCGCTTCCGTAAACAGGCTCGCCCGGCTTCACGCCGGTGGTATCCTCATAGACCTGAACCGTCGCCGTATCGGCCGAAAGACGGATAACCTCTCCGGTGAGCCGATCATGACCGACTTGGCACAGCTCCATCATCATTGCATCCGTTACGTCGCCGACATAGACGACCGGGCCGTTGACCCTTCTTATTTTACCTATGATCCGTTCGGCCATTAATTCCCTCGATAACGCTGTGATAAACGATCCGCCGGAGTTCGCCCGCATAGCGCCGCATTCGATCCTGGACCGTATTTGTAAACGAAAGACGTGCCCTGGGGTCGCGAAGCACCACTCCCTGTCCGCTGACCGGTTTCCGGTCGAACTGCAGTTCAACGTTCATCCCATACTCGGATGAAAGTATATCCTGCGCATCGCGCAAAACCGACTCGACCGCGGCGCTGTCCTCGGGCGGACAGCGGACAACGGCGGCATTCCCGCCGAGACCGCGGGATGCTTCCACAATCCAGTCCCGGAGAATCCGCTTGTATTCCGGCGTTTGCCGCATCTTTTTCATTTCCGCGAGACACCTTTCCCGAGCGAGTTCATAAACCCGATTCTCGACTCGAAGCTTCATACGCCCCTCGGCGAGCGAAATCGCGGAATCGGCGCGCGCCCGCTGCTTCTCCCTCTCTTCGGCCACCCGGCTTTCGGTTTCAACGTCCATCTCCGCGAGCCGCTTTTCAAGCGCTTTACGCCGCGTCGCGACGGAACTCTCGGCATCCTCTCGAATTTTCCGCGCTTCCTCGCGGGCATCCGCGAGAATGCGATCAATAAGCACGGTGTCTCCGCCCGTCGTTTTCGGCTGCTCGCTGCTCATGACTACACACTGATTCCTATTGCGTTGTTCACCACCTGACGGAGACCCGGTCTTCCTTCGATACGCCCTTTTCTGTCGGGTATTTCAAGGATAAGCGGGAACTCCTCGGTGAATACATAATTTTCGACAATCCCGCGGATCATATCCGCGATTCTTTCGGTAATAACGACTATTCCGGTTTCCTTGTCGGCGATAGCGGCTCTAAAGGCCTCTTTCGCTTCATCGGCATTCGTCACCTCACGGCCGGGAACGCCGACAAGAGAGAAACCGAGAACCGTATCTTCATCGCCGATAACGAAATACTGCACGCTAGACGCGTCCCAGAATAATGAGGGCCGTTATGAAGCCGAAAACAACCAATCCTTCCGCCAGGGCGATAAAGATAAGCGCCTGTCCGGCGATCTCGGGTTTCTCGCTCACGGCGCCCATCGCGGCCGCCCCCACATTGGCGATGCCTATGCCCGCTCCCAGAGCACCGAATCCGAACGCGATCGCGGCGGAAATGAAAGCCCATTTCGCCATATCGGCCTGCTCCTGAGTAACCGGCGTCTTGCTTGTTTCCTGCGCGAAAACGCCGGAGACCGGAATTACGGTGAGCATGATGATAACTCCGAGAGTAAAAATGATGCTCGAAATAATTTTCCGCTTCATCTGTAATTGATGACTTTCCATGTCATCCTCCTTAACGTTGTGTTTCCAGCGACACCGGTCGAAACTCGATGCCGGTGGGCGTGAAGTACTTGGAAAAGAATTCATAATAATTAAGACGCAGCGACTGAATACCGGCCGAAAGACCTTCAAGCGCGATAACCAGCGCGTTGCCGAAAAGAAGAACGATAATCGAAAGGATGGATGTCCTTCCCGGAGAAATCATCTCGGCGATCTGGAAAAAGGCGACCATGAGCATAACGTGTGCAATGCCGAGTCCGGCCACCCGCATAAAAGAAAGCGTGTTCGCAAGATAGCCGGAAAAAATCTCGAGCATTTCGATGGCCCAATCCATTATCCACATGAGCGGAGAATGCCCGTGTCCTCCTGAGCGCTTCGCGGCCGCCGCTTCAAAGGGGAATTTAAGGAAAAGAATAATCACGGGAACAAGGATCAGCGGTCCGGCGACGGAGAGATCCGGAAAGAATCGGAATCCGCTCGCCGAGAATTGGTAGGCAACCCAGACTCCGGTGCCGTAAATAATCCCGCCGAGAACCCCTTCTTTCGCAAAGAAAAGCGCTTTCCAGTCACGCGTTCGGATTCGGTTGATCCAGTTTAAAAGGAGACCGGCCGAAATCACCCCCACTCCGAGAAGGACCGTTAACTTCAGGATATCCATGATATTCGCGATGCTGCCGTGTGAGGGATGCCCCGCGACAACCCCGTGATAGTTGAACCAGAGCGCCGGCATGAGTTCATACCCGAAATAGGCTCCGAAGAGAACGCCCATAACAATCGACGCGCCGCCGCACCAGATAAGAAGCTTTGAAAGCTGGTACATCCCCGGCTTCTTCATCACCTTGGTGCCAAGAAGACCGAGAAGGATAAGAATGAGCCCGTGACCGGCGTCGCCGAACATCAGTCCGAACATGACAAGATAAGCGACGGCCACAAGCGGCGTGGGGTCGATCGTACCGTACTCGGGCACTCCGAAGTTGGTTACAAGCATCTGGAAAGGCCGCAGGAATTGAGGATTGCGAAGCTCGACCGGAACCCGCATGCGCTTCCCGCTCTCCCGGCCGAATTCGGCCGGCGTGTGCCACTCGAGGACGCAGGCTTCACCCGCCGCCGCCCGAAGGACCGATTCGACACGATCGCGTTTTCTCAGCGGAACCCAGCCGCCGAGGACGGTTGCATGGCTGCTTTCGCTCGTCATTCCGCGGATGGAAAGCATAAGCTCAACAACACGGATTCTGCGCCAATCGCTTTCCAGTTCGGAACGCCTGTCGGAAATGATGGCCCGTGTATTCGCCGCCTGTTCATCCTGTTCCGCACGCAGCGCCGTAAGTTTCTCATCGGCCCGGCCGATCGCCCCCTCTCCGGCCTCGTCGGGAAGCTTGGGGATGTCCATCGCGCGAAAGCCGCTTTCGGAAAGAATTCGCTGTACTTCGGCCGCGTTGCGCTTCATCGCCAGTACGAGGACGACCGCATCCCCGCCTTCGCGGCTCATCGTCATGATAATCCCGGCCTGACCGGCGATAGCGCGGTCGGCATCCGACAGCCGATTTTCAGGGATTCGGCCGTACCTGATGTCGAGATATTGATGATTGCCGCTCCGCATCAGATTATTCGTCAGCGCCGAGGCGTCCCCGCCGGCTCCGGCCGCGGGTGCGAAAGCCTCGAGCTGACGTCTGACATCGGTAATGCGGTTAATCTGGCGCTGGATATCCGCCTGACGCGAACGAAACCGCTCAACCTCATGCGCAAGCCGATCAATTCTGGCATTCACCTCCGCAACGTCGAACGACGCATCCCACGGCGTATCGCCGACCGCCGCCGGAGAAGCGATTCCGCCGAGCGTGAGCAGTGATTCGATGCGGCGTCTTGTTTCGGCCAATTCGGCCCGTCGCTCATCCACGCTGACGCTGGACATGAGTGCCCCGAGATCGGGCGCCGTCTCGGCGAGCCGGCTGAACTGCACCGCTCCTATGCGCAGCAGCGCCTCGCTTACCGCATCGGCACGTTCCCGGAGGACAATCGCGGTTAAGTGAATCATTTCCGATGTGAAGATCATAGAAGCCCCTCGATTCGTTCCGACGGCAGATCGTAGTACTTCGCGTTAAGTACGCTGATCAGGGTTTGAATCTCATGCTGCAGCAGCATGATGTAAGCCAATATCGTTCCGATTGTAAACGGATTCCCGCCGAGCGTGCGGCGAATGTCATGATCCAAAACAGCACGCAGCATTTCCTCAAGGAGCGAAAGTCTCCGGATTTCTCCGCCGCTCTCCTCTTCTTGAGCGCCCGAGCCGGAGAGAACACCGACACGAGGCCCGAGCGATGCGATTATGGTATCGAGGGGACGCTCCGATTCATACGCGCTTTTAAGGTCGCGAGCGGCAATCAAACGGCCGCCGGGAAGCACGGAATCCTCAAAACGGATCGTCCCGCGGTAACGGCGAATTCGGATGAGCCAGGCCACGTTTTGCGTATCGATTTCAACGCCGAGAAGAGAGCGGGCAATGCGTTCGTCGCGTGAATCCAATGTTTTTAAGGCCGCAAAAAGCTGATCGTAATACCAGCGGTCGAGCGCAATTTCCGCGGCGTAGAGAGAACCGGTTTCGGGAAGTTCGGCAAGACGCTTACCCAGCGGCTCGGCGTACGGATATCCGGAAAGCAGCGCCGTGATTTGTTCGGTCGATCCCGCATTCACGATCGCGTCGACCGCGATACCGTGCGCCGCATCATCCCGCAGAAGATAGGGAACTTTATCGTCAATCGATCGGCCTCTGATGACTCTTTCAAACCAAAGCCGCACCGCATGCTTGACGATGGCGATTTCATAACGGCGCAATACCGCGTCGGAAAACGACAGCACGGCGTTCGGTATATGCTTTCTAAGCATTGAAAGCGTTTCCCACTCCAAGCGGACGATTTCCAATTCGCACAGTTTGACATCTCCCGTGCGTGTGTAAACATCGGCCGCGGCGGCATACTTGGTATTCTGCAGCATCCCGACGGCTTCCACGAAACTCCGCGAACGGGCAATACCGAGGTAGAATTGCTCGTCCAGCAAAGTGCTGATGCGGGCGCGAAGCTTGGCGTTCACGAACGCATACGTGGAAACCGGCGAACGCATTTTCATGCGTTTTCTCCCGCTTTTTCGCCCTTTTCGGCGGTATGCGGACCGTGAATAATCACATCAAGAGAACGTTCCACCGCCTTGCTCAGACCATCCGGATCCGCGGATGTAAATTCCGCCTCCTTTTTTCTGAGCTCTTCTTCGGCGTCATGACGCCGCTTTTCTTCGGCTTCACGGACCGCCGAGAGTTCTTCGCGCAGCTTTTGGTCCGCCGATGCACGGCGTTCACGCATCTCGCGATTTTCGCTTTCGGTAAATTCATTCCGGATACGGGCCGCGTCATCTCGTGCTTCCTGAAGCAATTTCTCGGCGCGTTGTTCGGAACTTAGGACATCGTTGATAATCTCGAGCATTTATCCTCCCGTGAAAAACCGTGATTCCTGCCTGGCGATCTCACCGAGGATTCCGGCGGCATCGCAGGCAAGAAGCGCTTCGCCGACCGCCGGATTCCGAAACAGACAGGATATGCGCTTCAGTAATCTGAGATGAACCAATTCGCTTGCGGAACTTAAGAGAAAAAAGAATCGAACGGGCTGATCGTCGGGAGCGTCGAAATCCGTTCCTTCGCGGCAAATGCCCAGAATAACGGCCGGAGCATCCGCCGGGTTCTCAGCCGGACGGCGGGCATGAGGGACGGCCACCCCGTTCCCAAGGGCCGTCGAGGAAAGACGTTCGCGTGAAAGAAGAAGCTGAACGTAATGTTCCATATCGGAAACGAGTCCCTGTGCATTAAGCGGAGCCGCAAGCTGCGACAGAACATCGGTTCTGCTCCCGGGGATTATATCGTCAACAATTGCCGATTGTTTCAGAAGCGGGGCAATGGGAATAATGCCGTCCGCGGGATTAAAGAACTCAGGGATTCCGCTGCCGGGAATCGGGGCCATGCGGGAAAGAAGCCAGTCGTCGAGAACGGATCGAAGAAAGCGCCATTGGCCGCCGACCCGCGCACAGGGAATCTCATTGCGCTGAATCATCCTATGAACTGTTCGTTCACCGATTTTGAGATAGGAAGCGGCTTCGCTCAGCGTGAGGACTCCGTCTCCGGTCGATTTGTTATGGCATACCATGGCGGCGGATGGCATTTGATGACATGGTATCGAGTCGAAATTTTCGTGTCAACAACGGGATACGGAGGTTTTTCAGCCGAATTCTTCAAGACGATCCGCCTATGTTCGTCATCAAAGATCGATTTAAATGAAGCGGAGATAGGAGGATATCGCTGTTTTAATAATCCCGGACAAAATCGGAAGTGCGGCCGGTAGAATCGGAATAGGCTCCCTTGAGGTTCTCGGGCAGCAAATCGGCCAAACGAAACATCATTTCATCGGCCATCCGGGCTCTCTCTTCGGAACTGAGTTTCCCGCCGCCGGACTTTTCCATCAGGAAAGGTTTTCCCACCTTATAGGTTACCGGCGTCCGCCTGAATTTCTTCAGATTCAGCGGTAATTCCCGCAATCCCCATTGGACCATGGGATAAATAGGCACACCCTTCCGAGAGGCGAAAAACGTTGTTCCCGGCAAAGCCTTTTTCAGTGCTCCGGATTTACTCCGGGTACCTTCGGGGGCGATGCAGAGAAAATTCCCGTCGTCCAAAACTTTGAAACACCCTCGAATGGCTTTCATATCCATGCCGCCTCGGTCTACCGGGATGGACTGCCAGGCTTCCATAACCATGCGGGAAAACCATTTATCCCAAAGTTCCCTTTTCGCCAAAGCAATGGTTCTCCGAGGCCGAAGCATAATGTAAAACATGGGACCTTCAAAAAAGAAGTATGATTGGCTATTAATATCGCGGGGCCGTTCAGCGGAATATTCTCCACACCTTCGACGGATATTCTGCAGGTCAGCCGAAAAAAGGCGGAAACAACAGCGTTGACGATACGTTCTTTAAAGGTCATGACATCAGCCTGATCAACAACGGCGAATTGGTCAAGGAAGGTCAGGGAAACAGCACCAGAAAGAATCCCTCTAAAGGATTTCGAAAAAACAATTTACTTATAAATTCGTAATCCTACTTGCTTGGTGGGCTTGGGAGAGATACATTATAGCTCAATGAGTGAGAAATTGACACTTCGAGACATTTTGTTAGAATCCGCCGATCGCTGGCCCCATAAACCCGCTCTCGGGCCGGTCGGATCACAATCCCGAACATATACGGAATTTCTTTCCGATGCCGCGACATGGGCGTCCTGGCTTCAAACACTCGGCCTGGTAAAAGGTGATCGTGTCGCCATTCTCGCCGAAACCAGACCGGAATGGGGAGCCGCATACTTCGGCATAACCTCGGCCGGCTTTATCGCCGTCCCCATTCTCCCTGATTTTTCCGATGCTCAAGTGTCAAACATTATTACACACTCGGAAATCAAAGCCGGAATATCTTCAAGAAAGCTGGAACGAAATCTCGAATCGGCAATCAAGCTGAGCGAAACCCTGGCCGACGATCTGCCCAGAGCCCGGATGGAAGACTTCGCTCTGTCGGCAGGACCGGGTGCCGGAGAAAGACTGTCCGCTTCCGAATCACCCCGGACGATATTCGAATCTCCAATAGATGAAACCGATATTGCCGCGATTCTCTATACCTCCGGTACCACGGGGAACTCAAAAGGCGTAACTCTTACGCACCGGGCCATCGCCTGGAACGCAAAGGTTAGTATGGATGAGGGACTCGGCGGGAACTTTGAAAATGTCAAACACCTCTCGGTGCTTCCTCTGGCCCATACCTATGAATGCACCCTCGGGCTTGTGGGAATGCTGTCCGTCGGAGGTGAAATCAAATACTTAGACGGCCCGCCGGTCGCATCCAAGCTCATGAAAGCCCTGGCATTGGAAAAACCGACGGTCATGCTGACCGTTCCCCTGCTTATGGAAAAGGTTTACAGGTCAAAGGTAGCCGGGCCATTCCAGAAAAACAAATTCAAAAGTTTAATCTTCGCTTTTCCACCGGTACGAAAATTGATCCACCGGATCGGCGGGAAAAAGATCATGGAGGCCTTCGGAGGGAATCTTCGGTTCTTCGGAATCGGCGGCGCTCCCCTGCCTCGGGATGTTGAACGTTTTCTGATCGAAGGAAAATTTCCCTACTCGGTGGGGTACGGTCTCACCGAGACCGCACCGCTTTTAGCCGGCGGACATCCGCAAGACATGAAATTCCGATCAACCGGGAAGGTCGTTCCCGGTGTCTCCATCCGCATCACCGATCCGAATAAGAAAGGCGTCGGAGAAATCCAGGCCAAAGGTCCGAACATCATGGCCGGTTACTGGAAAGACAAGGAAAAGACCGCCGATGTTTTTACCAAGGACGGTTGGTTTCGAACCGGAGACCTCGGCAGAATAAAAGGTGACATTCTCTATATAAAGGGCCGATTAAAAGATGTCCTGTTGGGTTCCAACGGCGAAAATATCTACCCCGATGAAGTTGAATCGGTCATCAACGGCCATCATTTCGTTACCGAATCCCTGGCCTACATCAAAGACGGTCAGCTTATAGCCCGGATTCTCTTGGATGCGGAAAAAATCACCGAAGACGCCAAACTTCTTAAAATCATCGGAGCGGAAAAACTGACGGCTTGGAAAGCGGATATCATGGAACACATCCGTTGGGAAACAAATAAAAAGCTTGGCCGGAATTCAAAAATTCAAGCCTTGATTGAACAAATCAAGCCTTTTGAAAAAACACCCAGCTTGAAAATTAAACGGTTTCTCTATACCACTTGATTTCCGGCCGTAAGAAACACAAAATCCATCGGAAAATCATTTCTGGAATCGATTCACAGTGGGTTTGATTTCCCTTCTTTTTGTTGTTCTTCGGGAATAAAAAAGCCCCTTTGGTATTATTGACAAAAATATTTATATTTCACATTATTTCAAAAGGATTTGTAAGCATCTGAAGATTTCATAAGAGATTGTAAGTGTCTGAAATTTCCAAAATTCGGATTTACAGGACTTCTTATGGAATCGAAAATAACTCACAAAACACAAAACACTATTTTATCAATTTCATTACTTACGGTTATGGCGGGAGCGGCGGTTGCTCCTGCCCTGGGCACTATTAAGGAACACTTTTCCGAATCATCGAGTATGATGATTCAGCTGATTATTAGCCTGCCGGCTTTATTTATCATTATTACCAATCTCGCATTTCCCTTAATTTGCCGACTGTTGAAAACAAAAGCAATCGCTCTTATCGGCTTAGCCTTTTATATCGTTTCGGGAACCTTTGCGTTTTGTGCGAATTCGATTGAAATTCTGCTGATTTTTCGTGCGGTTCTGGGTATGAGTGTGGGCCTGCTCATGCCTCTCGCGACAGGCCTCCTTGCCTTTTATTATCCTCCGGAAGAACAATCCGCGCTTATGGGCAAAGCTGCGGCAATGAATCAACTCGGCGGTGTTGCAGCCACTCTGCTGGCGGGTCTTCTTTCAACAATTTCCTGGCGATTGAGTTTTCTTGTTTATCTTTTCGGATTTATTTCAATCATACTCGTTATACGCCATTTGCCCAATGAACGATTACCTCATCATGACTCTCGGTTCTCGGTTAAATCTTTATTCAAGTTTCACCCATCCGTGATTGGGATGTTCTTGGTAATGATGATTTTCTTTATTTTCCCCGCGAATTATGCCATCGTTTCCAAACGGCAAGGACAAAATTCCGATACCTGCATAACCTTAATTATGGTGGCTTACGATGTTGTCGCTTTCGGAGCCGGTCTTTTATTCGGAAAAATAATGAAAATAGGCAAAAGAAGTACGAAATATATTTCGCCTGTTCTTTTCTTTATTTCCTACTGGTTTCTCAGTATGAATTCGGCTCTCGGAACCACAATCGCGGCACTTTTCTTAGGCGGATTGGCGAATGGAGTCGGTGTTCCCTATATCAATACTATTGCCTCTATAAAAGGCGGGAAGGAAGCAATCACCACGGTTATGCCCTTAGTCTCGGCCGGCCTCTATTTAGGACAGTTCTTTTCACCAATCGTCGTGAGATTTTTTTCCCGAGGCTGTTTCCCCGGCGATATAAGTGCTCCCTATAAAACAGCGATGATATTATCGGTTGTTCTATTCATTCAAGTATTTCTAACACGAAAACATCACGGTTCGCCTTCAATGGGATGAAATATTACCGCTCATCTTTATTCAAATCATCAATCAGCCTGTTTAATTTCTCCTTTGTGATTTTATCTCCGTCGGAGAAACTGAACAGAGCTCTTAGCGGCGTATAATGCATCATTGCTTCGGCCATTTCGGCCGTGATTGCCTGTTCGGCCGATTCGGAATTCTGCTCATCAAAAAATAAAAGCTTCATATATTCCTCTACCAGTTTACAGCCTCTTTCACTCGACATAATGTCTATAAAGATTGAGTTCATGTCATAGTGGACGGGCAGAGAATCTGTGGAATTCACCCATATTTTTGTCTCAAGAAGAATATCGCGGCTTGAACGTCCAATCTGAATAAGGAAATCCCCGCTTTCCACATACCAGTTATTAATCTTCATCTCAAAGTAAGCGAAGGATCTTTTATCAAGAACAAATGTTACGGTCGTTTTCTCGCCCGGCTTCAATTCGATTTTTTCGAAGCCTTTAAGCTCCCTAATCGGCCTGATTTCCGTCGATTCAATATCTCTTACATAAAGTTGAACAACATCTTTACCGGTCATGCGCCCTGTATTTCGTACATCGACCTTTACCGTGACACATTCCGTGTCATCCATTCTATCTTTATCAACGACAAGATTTTCATATTCAAAAGTTGTGTAACTTAATCCGTAACCAAAGGGAAATAGTACATCCATTTTCTTTTTATCATAGTACCGATATCCCACGAAAATTCCCTCGCGGTATTCCGTCCGTTCCTTATTCCCACCAAAAAACAGATAGGAAGGATTATCCTCAACCTTAAAAGGAAAACTTTCCGCTAATCTTCCGCAGGGATTGGCTTCTCCAAATAGAATACGAACAACGGCTTTGCCAACCGCCTGTCCGCCCAAATAGGCCTCCACCACACCCTTTACGGACTGTATCCACGGCATACAGACCGGTGACCCGTTGTGAAGAACCACTATTGTATTAGGATTAACGGCCGCTACGGCCTCTATAAGGCGGTCCTGTCCTTCCGGAAGGCTCATATGCTTTCGATCATATCCTTCCGATTCATACAAGTCGGGAAGACCCGCAAAAATAACAGCCGCTTGTGTCGTTCTTGCAGTCTCCACCGCCTCATGCATCAAATCAAAATTCATCTCTTCTTTTTCGATGCTAAAACCTTTCGCATATTGTATATCCGCGTATTCCCCGGATGCCTTAAGGGCGCTGACTATTTCGGTACAATTAATATGCGAGCTGCCTCCGCCCTGGAAGCGCGGGTTTTCCGCGAACTCACCGATAAAGGCAACCTTTTCTCCCTTTTTAAGCGGAAGAACATTATCATCATTTTTTAGAAGCACGATACATTCTTCGGCAAGCTGAGCGGAGAGCTGATTATCGGTATCTTTATCCCAGATGGTTTCCGGCTGTGCATTTTCCACATAGCGCGAATTTATTTCCAAAAGTCTGCGGCAGGCTCTGTTGAGAATCTTTTCATCCAGCACGCCTTTCCGTACCGCCTCAACAATCTCTTGGTCATGAATCCCTCCGGAAGCAGGCATTTCAAGCTCAAGTCCGGCTTCAAGCCCCTTAACTCTATCGACGATGGCTCCCCAGTCCGTCATCACATATCCGTTAAAGCCCCATTCGTCCCGAAGAACATCTGTAAGCAGCCATTTGTTTTCAGAGGAGAAGACTCCATTAATCCGATTGTAGGAACACATAACGGTCCATGGTTTCGCTTTCTTAACGGCTATTTCAAAGGGAGTCAAATAGATTTCCCGCAATGTCCGTTCATCAACATCGGAACTGGAAGACATACGTCTGTGTTCCTGATTATTGGCGGCAAAATGTTTCAGGCTTACCCCGATGTTTTTTTCCTGCACGGCGTTTGTATAGGCCGCGGCAAGCTCACCGGCAAGATAAGGATCTTCGGAAAGATATTCAAAATTGCGTCCGCACAGCGGAGATCTTTTAATATTCATGGCAGGCCCCAAAATCACGCCAACGCCTTCGGCTTGGCATTCCAGTGCAAGGGCACTTCCAAGACGGGCCATAAGATTTCTGTCGAAAGACGCGGCGGCGGCGCATCCGGCAGGAAAACAAACGGCCTTGATACTGTCGTTTACACCTATATGATCCGAACTGTCGTCCTGTTTTCTGAGTCCATGAGGACCATCGCTGACCATAACGGAAGAAATATTCAATCTTTCAACGGGTTTCGTATGCCAAAAATCAAGGCCGGAACATAATCCCGCTTTTTCTTCCAGAGTCATCTGTTCAATTAATTTGTCTATATTCATTGTTTCTCTCCTGAGTTTTTAGAAGTCCTAAACAGTACTGAGATCCCAAACCTCATGAATTTTGGGGACATCATCGATAAGTCTTTTGGTATACGCCGCCTTCGGATGAAGAATGACATCATCGGCATAGCCGGATTCGACAATTTTTCCCCTCTCCATAATGAAAACAGAATCCGAAATGTAATAAGCCAAACCGATATCGTGTGTGATGAAGATTACCGTCATGCCGATTTCTTCGCGCAGCTTCAGCAGCATATCCAGAATGGTTGCCCGTGAGCATGCATCGATCATACTTGTCGGCTCGTCGGCGATTAAGATCTTGGGTTTCAGCAAAAATATTCTGGCAATCATCAGCCTTTGCATTTGTCCTCCGGACAACTCAAAGGGATATTTATTTGTCAGCTCTTCAAATTTTAAATTGACGAAATTGCATGCTTCAATCATAAGCCGTGTTTTCTCCGCTTTATCGCTGCAATGCATTCCCCTCATGTTGAGACAATCAAGTAATATGGTATCGATCTTATTAAACATATTGAATGAAGAAAAAGGATCCTGAAAAATGGCCTGTGTACTCTTCCAATATTCTTTTTTCTTTTTTGCTGTCGAAATATCCCTGGGCTTACCATGGAACCGGATTTCACCTTCCGTAGTATTAATCAACCCGAGTAAAATCTTCGATAAGGTTGTTTTACCGCTTCCCGATTCACCGACTATGGAAACAAATTCTCCTTCATGAAATTCAAAATCAACATTATCGACAGCAACACATTTTTTGTTTCCAACGCCGAATATCTTCGTAATCCCCTTTCCTGACAAACACAAATCTTTCCCGTCAAATGAACTACGATTATTTGCATATTGTTTCTCGGTTTTATCCATGAAAGTACAACTCCCTTAATTCGGTTTCCGAAAATCTGCAGCGATATTCCCTCTTCGAGTTTAAGATTTGAATTTTGGGATCCGATATCCGGCATTCTTCAGAAGCAAATTGACAGCGATCAGCAAAACGGCAGCCTGAAGGCGGATTCTTAAGATTGGGCGGAGTGCCCGGAATCGCCGTCAGTTTATTGCTTCGAATGCCCGATTCGGGAACAATGATGGAATTCATAAGACCTTTGGAATAAGGGTGAATCGGATCAAAAACCATTTCTTTCGCCGTTCCGTTTTCAACAATACGGCCGGCATACATCACCATAATTCTGTCTGTTACATTGTATAAAAGGGGTAATTCATGAGTTATAAAAATCATTGATTTGATGAATCCTTTTTCCATTAGATTCCGAAGCATTTTTATAACCATCTTCTGACTTGTTACATCCAAAGCGCTTGACGGCTCATCCGCGATTAAAACCTTTGGAGAAAGAATTGTTGATATTGCAATAACGGTTCGCTGCTTCATTCCTCCCGAAAGTTCCACCGAATGTTTATTTAAAACATCCGGGGATAATCCGAGAGTTTCAAATCGCTCTTCGGCAAGCCCACAGATCTCCTTTTTGCTCATGGAAGGATCGTGTGCATGAATAACGTCCTCAATAAAATGGAGAACTTTCTGAGTCGGATTAAGGGCGTTCATTGCGGACTGCGGAATATAAGCGATCTCCGTACCGAGTATCGATTTCCTTATTTCATCGGGGTTTATTCCCGAAAGATTTTTTCCGTCAACGATAATCTCTCCTTTCACATAATGAAGCGGCGCAAAATAATATCCCATCAGGCTGAGCGCCAGTGTTGATTTACCGCACCCGGATTCACCGGCAATCCCCAAAGATTCTCCTTCATCCAGGGTTAAAGACACATTATCCACCGCGTAAACATTTTCCTTAAAACGGGTTACATACTTGGTACTCAGTCCCTTTACTTCAAGCATTGGCCTTCCCATAGTACGCTCCCTAATCCCGCAATGTCGGATTGAAGATCTGATCGAGTCCGGTATTCATCAAATTGAGTGAAAAAGAAATCAACGCGATCGTTATAAGAACAGGAAAATAAGCCCACCATGAACCGTTCAAGTGTGCCGCGTACAGCATTGACCAGTTCATCATAAGACCAAGCGTTGGAACCTCGGTTGTTTTCGGACCGAGTCCAAGCATGGAGAGCTGGGCCTCGGCAAGAATGGCCGTACTTATCTGTAAGATAAAGGCCATTACGACATACGAAGCTATATAGGGTAAAATATCCGTTGCAATAATACGCAGCAGCGAGTGACCCGAAAGTTTTGAAAGATTAACATGATCTCTCTTGCGCAGAGAAATAACTTGAGCCCGCACGGCACGCGCCGTCCACACCCAGCTGGTTAAGCCAATAACCAACGCAACCGTCGCGGCTCCCCGCTGTTCCTGTCCGATACTGTATGAAATCAATAACAGCAGGATGAAGGCCGGTATAACCGTGAAAATATTCGTGATGAACATAATAATGTCATCAACAAGTCCGCCGATGTAACCGGCTAAAAGGCCGAAGGTAAGGCCGATAAAGGTTGCAACGGCTCCGGCTATTAATCCAATTCGCAGCGAGGTTCCGCAGGCCGAGATCAGTTCTTTTAGAACATCCCGTCCGAAATTATCCGTTCCCAAAGGGAGATGTTTTACATTTGCGACATCTTTAACATTAACATAATCGGTATTTTCTATGGTTCTGATCGTCTCGGTTTCACCCAGTTCGCCATGAGTATGAGAAACAATAAGTTCATCGGTTCTTTTTGCGCTGGCAAGAGACTTATCCAGCCGCATGTAATAATTTCGTTTTGCTTTAGTCATGCCTTCAATAAGAATTGTGGAATCATAATTTTCCCACCATAAAGAAAGAAGTGTTTTCGTATCTGATAAATCCAAATCCGATTCGGGAATACCGAAATCCAAAAGCCAATTCATCATCGCAATACGATCTTCATCATTGAGTTTTTTGCTTATTCGGTTGCTTTCCGCATCAGGAAGTTTGAATATTGTAGAAGGCGAATCAATACTGTCGTATAAAGAAACATATGTACCGGGTTTTTGAAATGAGCCGAGCCCAATCATCTCCAAAGGATCTCCGGGATTTATAAGCGGATAAATAATCATGCATAAAAGAATTATGGCCATTATTCCAAAGCCGATAACAAATTTGGACGAATGGAATATTTGTCTTAAAGTGTTGCTCATATACTTTTTCCTTAATCAAATTGCGCGGCTTTTATTCGCGGGTCGATGAATGCGTAAACGATATCGATGCCGAAGGATAAAAGTAATACCATAATCGTAATAATTAATGTTGTAGCCGAAAGGAGGGGATAATCGGACATTGTCACCGCCTGATAAATGACGGAGCCGAGCCCCGGATAACTGAACACAATTTCAGCTACAAGTGCGCCGCCGACCATTGTTCCAATGGAAAGCGCCAACCCCGTAATTTGAGGAAGCATGGCGTTCTTAAAGACATACCGCACAATCTTTCGATCACAAATCCCCATAAAGCGGCTGTATTTTACATAGTCCGCGTTCAATTCATAAATTGACATGGAACGCATTCCAACGGCCTGTCCGCCAATTGAAATCAGCACAATGGACCAGAACGGCAGAGTATAATGACTGATGACCGACTTGATAAAAACCCAGGAAAAATCCGGAATAAGATCGAATCCATACCCGCCGGAAGTTGGAGCAATTTTCAACCGTATCGCAAAAATCACCAGAAGAATTACGGCCATACCAAATGCCGGAATGCTGCTTATAAACAAGGATACCGGCATGAGCACTTTATCAAAGCCCTTTCTTATATATGCCGCCAGTACGCCAAGGAGGTTTCCGATCAGCCATCCTACGATAATCGCGGGAAATTGCAGACAAATCGTCCACCAAATAGCGTCGTGAACAATATCGGATACAGGACGCGGAAATTGACTGAAAGAAAGACCGAAATCTCCCTTAAGCGCATTTCTGCAATATGTAACGAACTGAGCGGACATCGGCTTATTTGTTCCGAATTTCTCCGCATAATCTTCATATATTTGTTTGACGGCGCTTGTCTCTGAAATCCCCTGTGCTGTTTTTGCCGTGATTACCGCAACAGGATCACCTGGGAGCAGCCTGGGCAGTATAAAGTTTAGCAATACAGCTGCAATGAACGTTATAAAAAGCCATATTATTTTTTTGCTGAAATATTTCCGATAGCCCTTCAAGCCAACCTCCAGTCTCTATACGGTTACACCCTTTTGCTCATATCCGTCTCACCGGTGTCACAGACACCGCCGATACAAATAAATAGGGATTAAGTTAAAAATTGGGAGACAGACTCTTTCGGTCGTAATGAAGGAGTCTGTCTCTTTTTGGCTATTTCACGTGTTTAAGATCGAAAAGTGCGGCGATACTATAACCGTCGGTACAATCCATCGGAGGAATATTTCTTCCATCCTCCGCAGACGGGAAGTTCGTCCATACAGACTCATTAACCGCATGAAATTTGTCGGGCCGATACATCAGGGAGAAACTCGGAACCTCGGTCAGATAGATCTCAACAGCTTCCGTATAATATTGAACCAATTTGTTCTGGTTGCTCTCAAGCGGAATTAATTTGATCAGTTCATCTATACGCTGATTGGAATAATGGCCCCAGTTTCCGGACCAGTTTCCTTCAACGCCGTTAAATTCCGAACTCATAAGCATTCGGACTCGGCCCCACGGCTGCGCGGGGGTGGCGGAATCCGTCCACATCATGAAAATGTCATAATCCGTCTGCATTGCCGCAGTCACAACGGTCTGATATACGGACCATTCGGGAAATTCGGTCACAATCTCAATTCCAATCTTTGCACCGGCTGCGGCGACGATTTCCATTGCGGCCTGCCAGTCCGACCATCCGTTGGGGCAGCAGGAATTATAAGACAATTTTTTCCCTTTATATTCTCTCCAGCCGTCTCCGTTTGTATCAACGATTCCGGCCTTATCAAGAAGAGCTTTGGCGCCTTCGATATCATTCCCGGCCCACTGCAGTTTCTTTGAAGAAATATAATTATGATCATACATGGCCTGCTCGCCGGCGGTTGGATTCATAAGAGATCTCGGCACCTGCTGGAAAGTTGGGGACTGCCCGGTCATGGCGTTCTTGTTAACGGCATCATAATCAACGGCCATTGCGATGGCCTTGCGCACGGCAGGCTGATCAAGGCCATAACTGTCCATGTTATACCAGGCGGTAGGCATGTTAACGCAGACACCGTAGGGAGGTTCGTCAAGATATGTGGAAATAGGAAGGCCGTCCTTTTCCCAGAGATCCTGAATATTGGCAATAAATTGCTGACAGACATCAACTTCACCCGCGGCAAAAGCAACCTGACCTGCCGCGTTATCGGCAAAAATCGTGTGAACAAGATATTTGGGATCGGGCAATTTGCCCCACATGGATTTATCCTTACCCCAATAATTATCATCACGGACAAGGACAACTTTCTGATCATCGGCAAAATACTTTGTATAGGGGCCGCTCCATACGACATCTTCACCGGGATCTTGTTTGATGTTATCGGCACTGCAACGGGCTTCCAGTTTTTGAAGCCAAGCTTTCTGCAACACATAAGTCTGAACGAGGTAGCATGAAATCTGCAGCGGATTAACAGGCTTGCCGCTGTCCGTTAGTTTTGAATAAATGGTAACGGTGGAATCATCCACGGCCTCAATCTTTGAAATGTAAGGGGCGAATCCAGTGCCCTGAGCGTTTTTACATTTTACCGAAGCCGCCCATGTGTAAACTACATCATGAGCGGTAATTTTCGTACCGTCACTCCATTTGGCGGCCGGCTTTATTTTAACGGTAACCGAACTTTTATCGCCTGCCCAAACCGGGTTTCCATCGGCGAGCAGCGGTTTCATACTGCCGTCAAGCATGTTGTACATGTACAAAGTTTCAAACATGGGGGTGCGGCTTCCGCCGGCCGCTTGCGTAATAGCCATGGCATTATTCATGTCGTCTGAAAGCGGATTCCATCCGTTAACAGATCCCCATTGCTGCCCTGCGAAATACAGACTTTCCGCACGCGGCAAACTACCTGAAGCCGCAGTCACCGTGCCTGCGCCGGAATCCTTTCCTCCGTTGGCAAAAGCAACGGAACCGAGAACAACCGCAAACACTAAAGCAAGCGCAAAAACTCTCAAGATTTTTTTCATAATGTGCCTCCTAATTATTTTGTGATATCCGAAAAGAGAATCCGTCGGCCGTTACAGAATCCTTTTCGTCTACCAAATAGCACCCATTTCTTTTGCGGTAATTACGGCATAAGCCTATAACCGCTTTACGGTACCTCCCTCCCAGAGATTACCGGGAATAACAATATGTTCGGGGATATAAGTACTTGGCGATTCAATTGCCGAAACGAGTAATTGAGCCGCTTTAATACCGATTAATTCAGAATCTTGTCGAAGCGTTGTCAGATTCGGGCGGAGTCCCTTACTCAAACTGATTCCATCAAAACCGGTAACACTGATATCTTCGGGAATTGATAAGCCCAAATCTTCCAGTTCATTCATTCCGCCGATATACGAATAATCATCGGGGTACATTATGCATGTGGGCCGATCCGGCAGTTCATAGAGCCGGCGCGTAGCCTCAGCACTGATTTCAGGAGAATGATACTGGCCTTTTATAATGTAGTTATCAGGAATATTCAGCCCGAGATGAGTGCAAGTTTTATGAAAACTGGCCAGCCGTATTCTCGTGACCGCCGTATCTTCACCGGAAATAAATGCTATTTTACGATGCCCTCTGTTATAAACAAAACGGACAAGCTTGCTCATGTTATTTGCATTGTCTGAAATAACAGCTCCGCATCCTTCAAACACATAATCAATGGTTACCAGGGGGATTTTACTTGAGACAAGCTCAAGTACAGAAGGATCGCTGCAATCTTTGGAAAGGATAAAAATGCCGTCGCAATTTCTGTAGATACTATGTTCCAAATAGCTCATAACGGTCTTGCCGATATTGCGGCTTATAAAGGTCAAATCATATCCGGCCTTTTCAACTTTCAGCTGAAAGCTCTCAAGGATTTGAGCAAAATACTCATGAGTTAATCCGATAGCTTTGTTTAAGGAAAAAAGAATCCCGATATTTCGTGAATGGTTGGTTTTTAAGGATCTGGCCGCCGCATTGGGAAAATACCCCATATTCTTCGCTGTTTGACGGATGGATTTGGCGGTGTCCGCACCGATATCCGATGCGTAATTAAGGGCCTTGCTTACAGTCGCCGTTGAGACATTGCATGCTTCCGCTATTTGTTTAAGCGTTACAGCAAGCATTGTTTCGTCTTAAAATCATTGGATTTCTCTCATTTTTTACTAAAAACACGCTACTTAATCGTTTTCGTAAATGCATTATCAATCCCTAAGTAATGAATTGTCAATTATTATTTTGATTTCCCTGCTATCGGTCTAAGTAAACGGAGCTTGATTTAACGTAATGAAGGTCCGGAATATGAAGCGAATCAAATTGACCTCACGATTATCCGATGTTCTTGCAGGGTGTTTCAGCCGCTTACGATGGAATCGGCCTTGGAACAGTAACAGCAAAGAGATTAATCATTCAGCAGGCTGTTGAAAAAGTAAGATTTGATTCGAAGATTGCGAGCGAGAGTCGCAGCTCGCTGCCGAATCAAGCACAGAAAGCGCAAAGTACTGGCTGTACGTGAGCATTTCGAGCATTGATTCAACGCCGCATACGGAGCATAAGATCCTTTTTCAACAGCCTGTTAGACCTGGAAACCCGGCATACCGGGTACTCTCCATGTTCCTCGGCGACACCTGCGGTACATTGCTGCGCAGGGGCTTTAAAAAAACCTGGCGACGACCTACTCTCCCACAACAAGTGCAGTATCATCGGCGCTGGCGGGCTTAACGACCGTGTTCGGGATGGGAACGGGTGTGGCCCCGCCGCCATAGTCACCAGGTTAGATTACCTAGAGGGATATTGGGCGCTGCTTATCAAGCAGCTATGTTCGTCAGGCCGACTTTTCATCAGCCCCGGATGCAATCCGATCTTTATTCTCAAGATCGATTTGTACCTCTCGGAAGGGTGACTGCCTTCGGCAGTATCCTTCCCTCGCCTCGGTCATAGCCCCATTATTTTAAAAAATCCAAGGGATAACCAAGTGAATCCTCGCAACGTTCCTCGGACTCCGTCCTGCGGTACGCTGCTGCCCCGGGATAATTCGTTTTTACTATTCGGTTATTTCACGAGTCGTTGCCGCTAACGCTTTCACAGACATCGCAAATAACCGGCAAAATACGAATTATCCCTCTCATAAAGGGTAACTGCCTTCGACAGTATCCTTCCCTCGCCTCGGTCATGTCCGAGCAAGCTCGGCCGCGACTCTCGGCTTCGTGAAGGGTTAAAGAATAATATGGTCAAGCCTCATGGAAAATTAGTATCGGTCTGTTGCATCTGTTTCCACACTTCCACAGCCGGCCTATCAACCAGGTATTCTTCCTGGTTCCTTCAGGGCTCTTAAAGAGCCTGGGATGTCTCATCTTGAGGGGGGCTTCCCACTTAAATGCTTTCAGCGGTTATCCCGTCCGAACGTAGCTACCCAGCACTTACCCTTGGCAGGATAACTGGTACACCAGAGGTTCGTCCATTTCAGTCCTCTCGTACTAAAAACAGATCCTCTCAAACATCCATCGCTCGAGGCAGATAGGGACCGAACTGTCTCGCGACGTTCTGAACCCTTTTCTTGCCTGGATTCTTCCCGAATCATCTTTTTCTTGACGTTCATCGCTACCTAAAGACTGACAGAACAGATTATTCGGCGGTTTTTACTTAACAAACCGCGATTCCTGTAGCGTTCTTGGTCCAGAACTCCGCACAACTCCTGAACTCGGAGATAGCTTTTCCTCTTAGTTTATCGTTACCCGTTGAAGAAGGCGCTCCAGTCGGGATCGGTATCAATATCCGTCGGACGGTCAGCCAGGAACGTATCAATGAAAGCCCACTCTATCAGGAAATCATCATAGTCGATATTATAAACCGGTTCAATTTGAGCTGCGGCATCTAGAAGAGCGGCAAGATCCGCGAGTTCGGATTGAAGATCGGCTACGATATTCTCCGACCCGGCATCGAGAAAATACTGGTTGAAATAGTCCCTGTAATAGTCCTGGAAAACCGAAGATTCCAGCATCCTGCTAGTCAGCCTGTTGTTGCCGCCGATTTCCGAATAGGAATACGAATGATCGTGGTCCCACGGAAGAACGCGTGCTCCATTATTGAAATAGATGTAGTAGTTCGAAAAGGAGAGGTTACTCACTCCAAAAAAATCCAGGACCACCATATAGCGGGCCATGTCTTCCAAGTCGACGTTTTCCTCGATCCAAGGGACCCATTGGGAAGTGGGCATGTTGCGCGAATTCGCCTCGAGTCGTTCCAGGAGACTGAAGTCGTCGTCGTCCGGGAACTTCTTTTCGCTTCGACCTCGAATCGGAGAATCAGACATGTATAAGATCTTGAACAACTGTCCGGAACCGCCGTAGTGATCATCCAATTCCTCCGAATAGAGCGGTAGCCTGTTGTAGTAGCCCAAATACTCGTTGTTCAGAAACAAGCCGATCGGTTCAAGTTGCGGCACCGGCAGACCAACCCGTTCATAGGCATACATCGCCAGTTTGTATCCGAACCAGGAATCTCCGCCGCCGTCGAGGGCGACTTTGATCTCCTCACCGTCTTCGTCCGTGTATCTGAGGGTAAACGACTTCTTTGCATTTAATCTTGAATAATTGCCTCTTATGCGAATGTCGGCGTTCGAGATCATACTGCCGTCATCAAATCGGCACACCGCATAATTGCTGTAGGTGACACTGTCATAGAGAACCGCAAGTTCATCCTCTCCGATATAGATGTCAAATCGCGAAAGATTCCCGATATCCTGATTCGTCGAGGTGCGAAAACCAACGAACTCACCACAGGATGCGAGAATAAGGGACGCGGCGACTAAATATGGACCTGGACCACGAGACCACATAGCAACTCCAAAGCCGTGACTAAAGCGGGGTCGTAATAAGTATTGATGCCCAATCCCAGATCGAACTGTATCAGAAAGGTTTTGTCCCAATCAAAGGTGTTCCCAGCTCGTACTTGAACACAGGAACTTTCCGGTCGGTCGATCTGATGAATCAGGTAGGAAAGGCTCAATCCGGGACGCCAGACGAAATCGTCTTTCCCGACGCCCCAACCGGCGTAGACGTCCGTACCCCACAACCACGTAACGTCATTGCCGCCCGCTTAGTGGACGTATCCAATTGGATCGACGAGGTTGTTCGCCAGAGTCGTCTCGAATTTATACATGAGACCGCGGCGCTTCGAATAATCGGCCGCGACGATGTTGAATAGGAAGTTGTTGTCGTGAGTATACGTATGAAGCCTGTATTCGTGATACCAATACGGATAATAAGATGCCGTTACACCGACATACGTATCCTCGCCGGCAAAAGCCCAGAGAAAGGCACCGTCGATTTGAACTTCCCGCGCCGACGGCTGAAAGTACAAATGAACCTGTCCGGATATCGGCTCGTCTTTCCCCTTGTATTTCCTGTAATAGCGAGCCCCTACGGCTCCAGATGTGTACCAACCCATATCGGCCAGGCGTTCCCGGATGGGATTTGATTCTCCGACGATGTTCTGCTTAGAAGTCAGGATGTCGTCAAGAAGAAGCCAGCTATCAAACAATCCGACTTTAATGTTCCAGGAACCGAAGTCGTATTTCCCCCAGACCTCTTCAAGTCGTATCGCATCAGTTCCGATGTCCACTCCGATTTGGAAATCCCAATCGTCCTTGACCTCGTAGGTCAACGCAGTATCGCAACCCAGTGCGAAATAGTCCTCAAAGATACGATCCTGATCGATATCGAAGTAGAATTTCGTATCCAGCGTGAGATCCTTGCCTAATTCGATATCTCCGTACACGAAGTGGATCCCGATTCCCAAGAAAAGAGCAAAGACTATGTTTCGACGATGTATGCTCAGCAGTGTGTTCCCTTCTATCGATGAATACTGGAACCTCGTCGGGTCGCCCCATCCCGTTCGGGGAGCGATCACGAACTCGATCCTTACTTCTTCGTGATTCAAATGGTCAGTGATTTCGCTTCGCCGACGACACCGACAATATGAATTGTGTTAATTTCGGTTAAAATAGTCAACGGCTTGATGAATTGAATCTTCGCGCTCTTCTTCGAAGTCCACAGCACATTGAGTAGGCGTCCGATCCCGTCTTTTCCTTGATGGCATCGATCGTTTCGGGATCCAACGCAGATCGACTCGCAGACACATTGATTCTGTAAACATTGGTGAATTGGTGCCACATACCGAATTGAACCCGATTCAGAATGAGCATGAGGACAGCGATAAAAGCCGTCAGAACCAAGGCATGTCCAATCCTGAGGAGAGTCCAACCATACTATGGCGAGGAAGATATACGACATGTCCACCGGATTCTCAAGGGTGCAGGTCAACGCTTCTACAGTCATCGCTATAGCAAGAAAAGCCCCAAGCATTGGAGTAAAAGAAAAGCAAGATGCTCAATCTCCAAAACTTGGGGCTTAAAAAAAACCTGGCGACGACCTACTCTCCCACAACAAGTGCAGTACCATCGGCGCTGGCGGGCTTAACGACCGTGTTCGGGATGGGAACGGGTGTGGCCCCGCCGCCATAGTCACCAGGTTAGATTACCTAGAGGAATATTGGACGCTGCTTATCAAGCAGCTATGTTCTTCAGGCCGACTTTTCATCAGCCCCGGATGCAATCCGATCTTTATTCTCAAGATCGATTTGCACCTCTCGGAAGGGTGACTGCCTTCGGCAGTATCCTTCCCTCATCTCGGTCATGGCCCCATTATTTAAAAAAATCCAAGGGATAACCAAGTGAATCCTCGCAACGTTCCTCGGACTCCGTCCTGCGGTACGCTGCTGCTCCGGAATAATTCGTTTTTACTATTCGGTTATTTGCCGAGTCGTTGCCGCTAACGCTTTCACAGACATCGCAAATAACCGGCAAAATTCGAATTATCCCTCTCAGAAAGGGTGACTGCCTTCGGCAGTATCCTTCCCTCATCTCGGCAATGAATGAACACGTTCATTCATTGCTCTCGATTTCGTGAAGGGTTAAAGAATAATATGGTCAAGCCTCACGGAAAATTAGTACCGGTCTGCTGCATCTGTTTCCACACTTCCACAGCCGGCCTATCAACCAGGTATTCTTCCTGGTTCCTTCAGGGCTCTTAAAGAGCCTGGGATGTCTCATCTTGAGGGGGGCTTCCCACTTAGATGCTTTCAGCGGTTATCCCGTCCGAACGTAGCTACCCAGCACTTACCCTTGGCAGGATAACTGGTACACCAGAGGTTCGTCCATTTCGGTCCTCTCGTACTAAAAACAGATCCTCTCAAACATCCATCGCTCGTGGCAGATAGGGACCGAACTGTCTCGCGACGTTCTGAACCCAGCTCACGTACCGCTTTAAATGGCGAACAGCCATACCCTTGGGACCTGCTCCAGCCCCAGGATGCGATGAGCCGACATCGAGGTGCCAAACCCTACCGTCGATGTGAACTCTTGGGTAGGATCAGCCTGTTATCCCCGGAGTACCTTTTGTCCGTTAAGTGACGGCCCTTCCACTCAGAACCGCCAGATCACTAAGACCTACTTTCGTACCTGCTCGAAATGTCTCTCTTGCAGTCAAGCTCTCTTATGCCTTTACACTTACATCACGATTTCCAACCGTGAAAAGAGAACCTTCGCGCGCCTCCGTTACTCTTTGGGAGGCGACCGCCCCAGTCAAACTGCCCACCTGACAATGTCCGAAATCCCGCTTCAGGGACTCCGTTAGATACGTGAATCACAAAGGGTGGTATTTCACCAACGACTCTGACCAGCCTGACGACCAGTCTTCATAGTCTCCCACCTATCCTACACATCATAATCCACATACCAATATCAGGATGCAGTAAAGGTTCACGGGGTCTTTCCGTCTAACCACGAGTACTCGGCATCTTCACCGAGACTTTAATTTCACCGGATCTCACGTCGAGACAGTGCCCAAATCGTTACACCATTCGTGCGGGTCGGAACTTACCCGACAAGGAATTTCGCTACCTTAGGACCGTTATAGTTACGGCCGCCGTTTACCGGGGCTTCAATTCGCTGCTTCGCTAAAAGCTAACAACTCCTCTTAACCTTCCGGCACCGGGCAGGTGTCAGTCACTATACTTCCCATTGCTGGTTCGCAGTGACCTGTGTTTTTGGTAAACAGTCGCTCGGGCCTGGTCTCTGCAACCTCCCATCCCTGGGTAGGCCATACTTCTCCCTAAGTTACGTATGCATTTTGCCGAGTTCCTTAACGTGAGTTCTTCCGTGCGCCTTAGCATTCTCAGCTCGCCTACCTGTGTCGGTTTGCGGTACGGTACCTGGTAACCTAACCTTAGAAGTTATTTCTCGGCACGACGAGTCCACCCTCTTCGATCCCCCGTAGGTTCACTCCCCTTCGCGCCTCGGCTCTTTCTGCGGATTTGCCTGCAGAAATCAACACCTAAACGCTTGGACCGGGACAACCATCGCCCGGCAGGATTTCCCCCTATGCGTCACTCCTTCGAAATTACCAGATGTACGGGAATATTAACCCGTTTCCCATCGACTACGCCTTTCGGCCTCGCCTTAGGGGCCGACTAACCCTGGGAAGACAAACTTTACCCAGGAAACCTTCGGCTTTCGGCGGGGAGGGATCTCACCTCCCTTTTCGTTACTCATGCCTGCATTCTCTCTTCTGATACCTCCAGCAACCCTTCCGGATCACCTTCGTCGGCTTACAGAATGCTCCCCTACCCAGTACATAAATGTACTGCCGTAGCTTCGGTACTATGCTTAGCCCCGTTACATTGTCGGCGCATGACTACTCGACCAGTGAGCTATTACGCACTCTTTCAAGGGGTGGCTGCTTCTAAGCCAACCTCCTGGCTGTCTGGGCAATCATACTTCCTTTCCCACTTAGCATAGTTTGGGGACCTTAGCTGACGGTCTGGGCTGTTTCCCTTTCGACCACGAATCTTATCACCCGTAGTCTCACTGCCATACTTATAAGTACCGGCATTCGGAGTTTGACTAAGTTTGGTACCCTGTGACAGGCCCTAGCCTAATCAGTGCTCTACCTCCGGCACTCAACATATGACGCTGACCCTAAAGCCATTTCGGGGAGAACCAGCTATCTCCGAGTTTGTTTAGCCTTTCACTCCTACCCACAGTTCATCACCGCCCTTTTCAACGGACTCGTGTTCGGCCCTCCACTCCGTGTTACCGGAGCTTCAGCCTGACCATAGGTAGATCACTCGGCTTCGGGTCTACCACACCATACTCTTCGCCCTCTTCAGACTCGGTTTCCCTCCGGCTGCGGCGCTACAACGCCTTAACCTCGCATGATATGGTAACTCGCAGGCTCATTCTACAAAAGGCACGCCGTCACCAGGACGAATCCCGGCTCCGACTACTTGTAGGTCCACGGTTTCAGGTTCTCTTTCACTCCCCTCCCGGGGTGCTTTTCACCACTTCCCTCACGGTACTCGTTCGCTATCGGTCGCTGTCTCGTATTTAGCCTTGGATGGTGGTCCACCCGGTTTCCGACAGGGTTCCTCGTGTCCCGCCGTACTCAGGTACGCAATAGGAGTCATCAGGTTTTCGCTTACGGGGCTCTCACCCTCTTTGGCCGGCCTTCCCAGTACCGTTTAACTAACCTTAGACATTCCATGTCTTGCGCCCTACAACCCCATAAAAGCCGTAACTTCCATGGTTTGGGCTCTTCCCCTTCCGCTCGCCGCTACTCAGGGAATCTCAATTGATTTCTTTTCCTCCGGGTACTTAGATGGTTCAGTTCCCCGGGTCTCGCCTTACATACCTATCTATTCAGTATGTAATACATGTCATCCAGACATGTGGGTTACCCCATTCGGGTACCCCCGGTTCAACGGATGTTTGCTCCTCACCGGGGCTTTTCGCAGCTTGCCACGCCCTTCTTCGCCGGACAGCGCCAAGGCATCCTCCATGGACCCTTATTCGCTTGACCATATTATTCTTTAACCCTTCCCTATTAGGTCCAATTCACCTTGGACGTGCAAATTACAACGTCTATGTGAGCCGAAAGCGGAAATAGACTTGGTAATTTGCCAAGACGGCCAAATGAATTGGACCGCTCGCCATGTTACCGACGAATCCAGATCTGCCGATTCACGCTCACGTAAATCAAACCTCATTACTATTTCAAAGAACAAGCTCCCTTAGGAGCTTCGGACCCGCCTCAACGAGATCAATTCAACAGAACCGATCAATAAGGCGCGACGCCAATTGGGCCTGACAAGAGTTGAACTTGTGACCTCACGCTTATCAGGCGTGCGCTCTAACCAACTGAGCTACAGGCCCGGATGCTTGGCCGAGCAGCAAGCGTGCTTGCGACCAGACCCGATTTCATAATTCTTTTCGGAACAGAGAAGAGAAGAAAGAGACACGCTTTGCGGCCGAAGCCGCATCCTGTCGAAACTCGAATACTCGCTAAAACGCTTACGCATTTCAGCTGTTTTGCGTCGGCATACACAAAATCCGACGACTTTTGGACTGTTACCGTCCTTGTGCTCGCTACGTTCCTCGGCCAAAGACCTGCGGTACGCAGCTGCTTACCTTTCACATTGAAAGGAGGTGATCCAGCCGCACTTTCCAGTACGGCTACCTTGTTACGACTTCACCCCCCTTACTAAGCGTACCTTCGGCACCGTCCTCCGTTACCGGTTAGACTAGCGACTTCGGGTACCCCCAACTCGGGTGGTGTGACGGGCGGTGTGTACAAGGCCCGGGAACGTATTCACCGCGCCATGCTGATGCGCGATTACTAGCGATTCCACCTTCATGGAGTCGAGTTTCAGACTCCAATCCGAACTGAGGCCGGCTTTTTGCGGTTCGCTCCACCTCGCGGCTTCGCTTCACTTTGTACCGGCCATTGTAGCACGTGTGTAGCCCAGGACATAAGGGCCATGATGACTTGACGTCGTCCCCACCTTCCTCCGGTTTGTCACCGGCAGTCTCGCCTGAGTCCCCAACTTAATGATGGTAACAGACGACAGGGGTTGCGCTCGTTGCGGGACTTAACCCAACACCTCACGGCACGAGCTGACGACAGCCATGCAACACCTGTATAGGCGTCCCCGAAAGGAAATCCGTATCTCTACGAACGTCACCTATATGTCAAGCCCTGGTAAGGTTCCTCGCGTATCATCGAATTGAACCACATGCTCCACCGCTTGTGCGGGCCCCCGTCAATTCCTTTGAGTTTAACCGTTGCCGGCGTACTCCCCAGGCGGTGCACTTAATGCGTTAGCTCCGACAGTGAAACCGGACGGCTCCACCATCAAGTGCACATCGTTTACAGCGTAGACTACCAGGGTATCTAATCCTGTTCGCTCCCTACGCTTTCGCTCCTCAGCGTCAATCTTTGGCCAGGTACTCGCCTTCGCCTCCGGTGTTCTTCCTGATATCAACAGATTTCACCCCTACACCAGGAATTCCAGTACCCCCTCCAAGATTCCAGCTTACCAGTTTCTCTCGCGTTCCCGGGGTTGAGCCCCGATCTTTCACGTGAGACTTGGTAGGCCGCCTACAAGCCCTTTACGCCCAATAATTCCGAACAACGCTCGCACCTTACGTGTTACCGCGGCTGCTGGCACGTAATTGGCCGGTGCTTATTCTTCACGTAACGTCATCAAACCGGCATTACCTCCGGTCCTTATTCTTCCGTGAAAAAAGGGCTTTACAACCTCTCGGCCTTCTTCGCCCACGCGGCGTCGCTCCGTCAGGGTTTCCCCCATTGCGGAAGATTCTTAGCTGCTGCCTCCCGTAGGAGTCTGGGCCGTGTCTCAGTCCCAATGTGGCCGGTCACCCTCTCAGGCCGGCTAATGATCGTCGCCTTGGTAGGCCTTTACCCCACCAACTAGCTAATCATACGCAGACTCATCCTTCAGCGAAGCCGAAGCTCCTTTCCTCATTAAACATAATCAATGAGCTCATTCGGTATTACCCCATGTTTCCATGAGCTATCCCCAACTGAAGGGCAGATCATCTACGCGTTACTCACCCGTTCGCCACTCTCATACAGTGCAAGCACTGTAATCCCGTTCGACTTGCATGCTTAAAACGCGCCGCCAGCGTTCGTTCTGAGCCAGGATCAAACTCTCCATGATATAATAAGCGTCCGAAGACGCTCTTTCTCATAGGTGTTCTTCGCCATCTCTCAATCCTAAAATTAAGTCATGGCTTTCGTGCCCTCATCGGACACCGGGGTGGCTCACCCCTTGCCAGAGTCGTATCACAGGAACTCTCGCTCCTATAACAACCCCGACATCATTGACGAGTTCTTAACTCGACAAGATTCTTAGAATGCGATTTTTCTTTCTTGCAAAAGTAAAATCACACCCCAGAACAGGCGCACTCCGCGACATTTCATTCGCCGCTTCACGCGCCACGCGTGGTCTCTTTCTTCCCTTCCCTGTTCTTTATCGATTTGGCAATCGGATATGAATCCGTTTACAAGACCGATCATCTAAAAAGAACTACCGAACGGCATTCGTGTACCGTCCTTAACGCACCCCAGTGTTTGAAGCGCTCGATGAAAGTACGCCATGCGAATAAAAAAGTCAAGGCGTCTGAAAAGAAATATTTAACAGTATTTCAACAGACGGCCCCTCATGGCGGTTGAAGACCAAAAAGAACGGCGATTCCATGATAAATCGCCGACTAATCCGACATGAATTTCTTGTGTGTATCGGTTTTCAGATAACCGAGGAAATAATCAATAAAGGAAAAGAGCGCCGCGGCAGCCGAAATGATGAATAATCCCGCGACAATCAGCTCCGCGCGATTCATCCATTCGAAATTCGGCCGCCAAGCCCTGAGGGTCAGCACACTCAGTCCGCCGAGACCGCTGATAAAATATAATACCGATTTAAGCTTTCCGCCTTTATTCGCCGCCAAGGCAATTCCTTCACGGGCCAGCAGCATCCTGACGAACATTATGCCCAATTCCCTCCAAAGGATAATGGCAAGAGTCCAAATAGGCATTAATCCTGCGCCGACAAAGCATACGAAATAGGTTATCCGCAGAAAAACATCGGAGAACGGATCCATCAGCTTTCCAATATCACTGACTTGCCCGCGCGATCGGGCAAAATGCCCGTCAAGAATGTCGGTTATTTCACTGACTATAAAAAGAATCCAGAGAAGAAACGTCCCGACCTTTGGAAACAGCCCGAGATGAAAGGGCAAATACCAAGAAAAGAATACAAGCGGCGTACAGAACAGTCTTGTCAAAGTGAGTTTGTTTGAAAGGGTCATTGCCTCAAATATAGGCCTGCTCTTCAAAGGGGTCAACAAAGAGCCGTTTTCTCCGGTAAAAGAAGGACCGCGTGATACGCACCGGGGGCCCGCGGCCATGCACGGCGCCCCCTTCCGCCCCGAAAAGACCAGCCGATCAGCCCGCCCTGTATTTCGTTCGCAAATAATCCAGAAAGAAAGTCGGATTGACCGAATCACCGGTTACCCGCCGGCAGAGATTTTCGGGCGTGTGGATTCTTCCATGTTCATGGATTTCCCTGCGCAGCCATCCGAGTACGGCTCCCGAATCACCGCGGCGGAAAACATCGTCCAATGAGCCGATCTCTTTTTCCATGGCATTCGCGAACTGAGCGGCATAGAGATTCCCCAAGGCATAGGTGGGAAAATATCCGAGCAGCCCGCAAGACCAATGAACATCCTGAAGACAACCGTCGGCATCGTTCATCGGCTCAATACCCAAATATTTCTTATAGGACTCCCGCCAGGCCCCGGGAAGATCGTCGACTGTCAGATCGCCTGAAATCAGGGCCCGTTCCAGACGAAATCGGATAATGATGTGATACGAATAGGTTACCTCGTCCGCATCCACACGAATCAAACTCGGTCTGACGATATTCACCGCCCGGTAAAAATCCTCAACGCCGACTCCTTCCAAACAATCGGGGAACAGCGTGGTGAAATCATGAAACCAGAAATCCCAGAAGGCTCGGGATCGACCCACGATATTCTCCCAAAACCGCGACTGAGATTCATGGATTCCCAGACCGGCCCCGTCGGCAAGCGTGGTTCCTCTGACGGACAATCCCATGCCCTGTTCATAGAGCCCGTGGCCGGCTTCATGAATATTGCTGAACAATCCGGAAAAAACATTTCTCTCGTCGTATCGCGTGGTAACACGAATATCATCCGGCCCCAAAGTAGTCGTGAACGGATGAGCACTCAGGTCGAGACGGCCCCTTTTCGCATCGAAACCCATGAATTCCTGTATTCGCTTACCGAAGATATCCTGCTTGTCGATCGGATAGGATTGATTCAGGAAAGGCGCGGAAACGGCAGGCCGCGATAAAATGGATTCCAGTATGGGGTTCAGCCCTTTAAGCAGTTCGTCGAAAAGAACAGAAAGCTGATCCCCTCTCGCTCCGGGTTCATAGTCATCCAATAAAGTGTCATAGATATCGCCCTCCGGAGAAACCGCCGCCGCGTACTCTTTCTCCAGTTCGATAACCGTCGCCAGATGCGGTGCGAACGAATCGTAATCATCATTCTTCCGCGAGTTAACCCACGCCGACTGCGATAAAGAGGTTTCCCGGGCCAGATCCTCGACAAGCTTTTTCGGAACATTCACGGCCTTTTTCCAGCGCTTATGAACCTCCCGGAAAAACGCGGCTCCCACTTCACCGGCCGAATCGGCCGAGTCGGCCGCTTGAGGATTGGGCGCGGAGGATTCGTTAAGCGCGCCCTCCTCCCCTATCCCGACGGCGGAAAATAAATCACTCCATTCGGCATCGATAATCCGCTCATGGCGCATTCCGGCCAGCAAGGCCGTTTGAGCGGCCCTTTCCTTTGAGGCATCTTCGGGCATATAGGTTTCCTGATCCCACTCCAAGAGCGCAATGATCTGACCGAGACGGACAACTTCCGCGTCCTTGGCCTTCAGACGTTCCAATGCATCTTTAATATTCATAGTGTCTCAATCCCTCGCGTTTCGGCTTTCAACCGGCGGTCGGAAGATGTTCCGCGATTCTCGGGAATCTCCGTACCGATATTACGGACCCGGCTTACCGCCACAATTCCGGCAAACATCCGAATCATCCATATTCAGCCGAACTCCATGATATCCGGCGCGGCCGGAGTCGAGAAGTGAATAGAAGCAAGACCTAACAGGCTGTTGAAAAAGTAAGATTTGGTTCGAAGATAGCGAGCGAGACTCGCAGCTCGCTGCCGAATCAAGCACAGAAAGCGCAGCGTACTGGCTGATTCAACGCCGTATACGAGCCATAAGGTCCTTTTTCAACAGCCTGCTGATAAAACCCTTGCCGGCGTACCTGATGAATCTGTGGAATCAAGAAGCGGCCGCAGGGGGAGGTCTCCCGATGACTCCGATGCGGCCCTTCCCGAAAAAAAGGGACCGTCCCTCCCGGAACGGCCCCCGCCTTATCTTTGAGCCTCCCGATTACCGCCCGCACGTGGCGGCATCCCGGGAAAATCATTACAGTGAAGAGCCCGCCGGGGGCTTTATCGCCGCTTCACAGAACCGCGTCCGCTTATGCTTACCCGCTCTTCGGAAACCTCTCCGGTATACGTAATGCGTCCCCAACCGCTGATGCCGCCCTCCAGAACACCGCCGTCCATAAACAGCCGAACTCCACCGGCGCCGTCGAGATCAACCCGAGCGTTTTTCACGGGCATTTCCGTCAAATCCACATGACCGATTCCATCAAGTCTGATGAAGATGTTTTCAACCGACGAATCTTCGGCAACCACACCGGCGGCTCCTCCGATTTCCAAGTTCATCGACTCTTCATGAAATCCGGATAAGTTGATTTCACCAGATCCGGTCATATTAACGCCGGAGAGCAACGGCATTCCGATAAACGCTTCGGGACCCGAGTCGGAGCAATCCTGCATCAGGCAGGAAAGAACGAGGGTGCGGCCCTCGGTTCTTACGGAGATCTCATCACTCATGGATTTAGGGTAAGAAATATCAATCGAATATCCGGTACTTTTATGCAATTGCACCGACCAAGCACCGTCGATCAGGATTTCATCGAAGTCTTTAAAATCGGGAGACATCGATTCCCTGCGGTCATCATCTTGCCTGTGTGAAGTTTTTCTAATGCCGTTATTACGGGAGACGGATTCGGGAACGAAATCCCAGCCGATCGCGATTCTCCCGAGAATCATCACCATCAGCATTATCAGAAGAACCGTTCCCGTGGCAATCAGCAATATTTTCGCGCTGCTTCTCATTGCGCATGCTCCTTCCCTCGCCGTTCGTAGAGGGTAACCAATTCCCGTATATCCATTCCAATTTTCTCCATCATTTCGAAGATTCTCGGAAGATCCTCCTCGATGAAAATTTTTCTCATATCATCCATGATCTTTTCCTGTGCCTCTTCGCCGACGAAATACCCGATACCGCGGCGATTCTCAATAATTCCTTCATCCAGCAGCGACTGGTAACTCCGGGCGACCGTGTTGGGATTCACACCGAGATTCACGGCCATTTCACGAACCGAAGGAATTTTCTCTCCGGCGCTCCATTCTCCGCCGGCGATACGATCGCTGACCTGATCCGCAATTTGCTGATAGATTCCCTTGGGCTGATTAAATTCCATAGCTGCTTTGGGTTTCCCTCACCCTGAACCAGGATAGAATCCAGCATAACGGAGCCATTATTCCGTAAAGGAAAACCTTACCCATCGTCTCCAGAACCGAAAGGAGTACGGGGAAACGTGATTCAATGACACGGGCGATATCGAAGCGGATATCCTTCGGGACAAAAAAGCCGTCGAAATAAGGCGCATAGACGATGCGGAAGAGTCCTCCCGCGATCAATCCGAAAGCGAAAATAAAAAGGATAACCGCCAAAACCGTTTTAACGAAATGCGTTTTCTTGAACCACGCCGCTCCCAAAAAGAAAATCGACTGTATGATGATGGCATATCCGATAACCGGCCAATTGCACCCCGCGAACGGATTAAACGGAATAAAGGAAAAACCGAACACCAATGATGTCACGGTTTCGGCAATCATCGAGCCCGCCGTGATGAAAATCAGGATGAAAAGGGGCAGAATTACGGAAACCGTCAGCAGCCGGACCAATGTCTTCTCCAGCGCCGAAGCGGGCAGAAGCAGAAAGGCCTCATTCTTATCCTTATCGTGCAGCTCCATGAAAGCACGGCTTGCCGCGATACAGCCCCAGATAAAAAGCGTCCCGAAGAAATAGGCGCTGTATTCCATGGATCGCCCCCCTTCGATAAGGGCCCCGAGAAACGAAAAGATTATCATGGACCCGGAAACCGCCGCGGCAGCGATGAGGTTTCCTCTCCAGGAATCGAACAGATCCTTTCGAGTCAAATACCAAAGACGCTTCAAGCTCAGGATACGGCTCATACGGTACCTCTCTTTGCACTGAAAACCGTTTCATACACCTCCGGACGGGAAATGACGGTGTTGAAGAGAATCTCCAAATCTATGGGACCTCCGTTCTCATCGGCTCCTTTCCACACCGACCAATACCCTCCCACGGAGGCTTCCGTGTAAAGAAGTCCTTCGGCATCCGATTTGGGCGGCGATGAGGTACGGGTCATATGAATACAGTCGTAAACCTCGTTCATCCCATGGTCGAAAATCACCTTCCCCTCATGAAGGATGGTCACCGGATCAATCAGGGAATCCACATCCCGAACCTGATGTGTCGAAATGATAAAAAGCCTCTCGTCATCAAGCGCCTCGGCGACCAGCCGGCGAAAAAGCCCTTTGGACGGAATATCCAGTCCGTTGGTCGGCTCATCCAGAACCAAAAGCTCACAGCCGCAGGCCATTCCGAACGACAGAAGAAACTTCTTTTTCTGACCGTAGGAAAGCTTGTGAAGCTTCTTCCCCCTGGGGAGATCGAATTCCCGAAGGTAGCGCTCAAAGCGCTCGTTGTCGAAACGCGGATAAAACGCCGAATGGGATACGACGAATTCCTGCTCCGACATAGCCGGAGTGTAGATTTCCTCCGGCAAAACGAAAATGCGGGAAAGAAAATCGGGATACCTGCGGGAAGGAGTCTCTCCGAGTACGGTGATATCTCCCGCCTTCGGAAAAAGAAGCCCCGAGAAGAGTTTCATCAGCGTGCTTTTCCCCGCGCCGTTGAGTCCCAAGAGCCCGTAAATGTTGCCTTTATGCATTTCCAGGCTCAACTCATCAAATAGAATGCTTCCGTTGTACCCGAAAGTCATCCCTGCAAGTGAAATCATGTCTTATCGTCCTCCTAGACTACTGTACTACCACAGTAGCACAGTAGTGCAATAAATTCAACTTCTTATAAAAGGTTTACGAAGCTTTCTTCTTTTTTAGTACGAGGAGGAGGGTTTTCAACGGTCTCTATAGGACGCATTCATGCGGAAAATGTTAATTCTGTTTGCGCTCTGTTATTACTTTATTTACCCCAGGTCAATTATTCTCATGAAAACGCCGTATTTCTTGCGTTTCCATGAATTTACTGTAAGTTAAACGTGAGAAGGCATCCCAGTCGGATACCGGGGAGAGACCATGAAAACGTTACTCGTCATCTCCGCCGTCGTCTTGCTTGCATCCTGCGCCACGATTCCGGATTCTCAAGCCGCGAT
The DNA here is from genome assembly GCA_963666985.2 of Spirochaetia bacterium. Lineage (GTDB taxonomy): Bacteria > Spirochaetota > Spirochaetia > DSM-2461 > DSM-2461 > UBA2779. The sequence goes on from CAXXIA010000002.1 coordinate 282,752, forward strand.
GACGGCGGAAAAATATATCCGCGGCGAGCACATCGTCGGGATTCTCTTGAAAGAAGCCGAAGAATGGAACGAGTTTTTAGAGATTCCTATTGAGGTTCGGGAACTTTCTTATCTCCATCTGATCATCCTGATTCCCCCGGAATGGACGGGCGGTGAATCCAACCCTTCTTCGGGTTCCTGGATTGTCCGCTACAGTCTTACGGGAGCCCCCGAGAATTTCTGGTACAACGTCGCGTTCCAAGCGATTCCCGGAGGAACCCCTCATGTTGTTCCCATGGCCATGGGCGAAAGCTTAACCACCAGAGAGCTTTTTGATGATGCGATCCGCGATGTCCTTTCTGCCGCCCGAATGAAACTTCGGGAAGACGGATATGAAGTCCGCATCGAAGCCGCAGGGCCATGGAAACCCGTTGTTGCCTACACATTCCTGGTGACATCTCCAAATCTCACAACAGGCAGTGCGGCCGAAGGCGCCTGGAGGGAAAAATGGATTGTCCGTATGAATCGTATGGACACCGAGGTTTGGCTTGACTTCCTGCCGGACGGCGAGGGAGGTACGAATATCGTGGTAACCGTTGAAACGGAGGAGCGTTCGGAAGGGCCGATGCCGCTTCAAGCGGCTCCCGATTTCGAATCGGCGTAAAGAACAGCCGATTAAAGCCGTGCCGTGAAACAGCCCCACGCAAGCAAACAGTCCGAAGTACCAGCCATTGGAGTATAAATTCGATAAAAAAGGACGGCCTTTATCGACCGTCCTTTGATTTCATTGCCAATTAAACCTTCTTAGGGCATTTCCTTCTTCTCGATTTTCTCCAGAATCATCGCGATCGCTTCATCCAGGCCCAGATCGATCTTCTCGCCGGTGCGCACTCGGATACTCACCGACTTCTCTTCGGCTTCCCTGCCGCCCACCACGAGCATGTAGGGAACCTTCTGCGTCTGATGATGGCGAATCTTGGCGTTCATCCGGTCGTTGCCCAAATCGGCCTCGGTTCGGATTCCGGCAGCCTTGAGCGCTTTATTCACCTCGGCGGCATAATCGTCGAAGGTCGGAGCCACCGGAATAACCACGGCCTGAACCGGCGAAAGCCAAACAGGGAAGGCACCGCCGTAATTCTCAATCAGCACGCCGAAGAACCGCTCCAAACTTCCCAAAAGGGCCCTATGAATCATATAGGGGCGCTTCTCCTGACCATCCTTATCGGTGAAGGTCATGTTGAAGCGCTCCGGCAGATTAAAGTCGAACTGAATCGTGGAAAGCTGCCAGGAACGCCCCAGGGCGTCTTTCACCTTCAGGTCGATCTTCGGCCCGTAGAACGCGCCGCCTCCCTCGTCGATATCGTACTCCAGCCCTTCGGTCTCCAAGGCTTCCTTCAGGGACTCCTGGGCCGCCACCCATCTGGCCGGATCTCCCACCGCCTTCTCCGGACGGGTGGAAAGATAGGCCGAAATGTCCTCGAATCCGAAGGAGCGCAGCATGAAGAGGCTGAAGCGGAGCACTTCCAGGATTTCATCCTGCATCTGCTCGGGAGTACAGATAAGATGGGCATCATCCTGTGTGAATCCCCGCACCCGCATCAGACCGTGAAGAGTTCCCGAGCGCTCGTAGCGGTACACGGTTCCCAGTTCCGCCCAGCGGTAAGGCAAGTCGCGGTAGGAATGCTTTCCGTTGTTGTAAATCATCACATGGAAGGGACAGTTCATGGGCTTGGCGTAATAATCGGCCTTGTCCATCACCATGTTCGGATACATGCCTTCGGCGTAAAAATCCAAGTGCCCCGAAGTTTCCCAGAGCCAGCTCTTGCCGACATGCGGCGTAAAGACAATCTCGTAGCCGTTCTTGTAATGCTCCTTGCGCCAGAAATCCTCCACGGCCACCCGAATGCGGCCGCCTTTGGGATGCCAGTACACAAGTCCCGGACCGGCCTCCTCATGGAGAGAGAACAAATCCAGTTCCTTGCCCAGCCGCCGATGATCGCGCCGTTCGAGTTCTTCCAGATGTTCCAGATGAGCTTTGAGCTGTTTCGGATCGCCCCAGGCCGTGCCGTAGATGCGCTGCAGCATGGGACGCTTCTCATCACCCCGCCAGTAGGCGCCCGCGATGGAAAGAAGCTTAAAGCCCTGAGCGTTCAATCGGCCGGTCGATTCCACGTGGGGACCGCGGCAGAGATCAACAAAATCTCCCATCGTGTAGAGGGAAATCTCCTCGTCCTTGGGCAGATCGTTAATCAACTCAATCTTGTAGGGCTGATCCGCGAAGCGTTCCAGAGCCGCATCGCGCGAAACCACATCCTTTTCAAAGGGAAGATCGGCCTTGATGAGCTCGGCCATGTGGCCTTCAATCACCTCCAGATCTTCGGGGGTGAGTTTCCGCGGTAAATCGAAATCGTAGTAAAAACCGTTTTCAATGGCCGGACCGATGGCGATTTTTGCCTCGGGAAACACCTTCAGCACGCCCGCGGCCATCACGTGCGCCATGGAGTGGCGCATCCGCTGGAGTTTTTCCAGCTTTTTCCGATCCTTGTCGGAGAGCTTTTCGCTCATGAGTACCTCCGGAATCGGAGGAGTACGGCAGGGTTTTTGGGTGATCCCCAAAGCCGTCTCATCCGATCCTATTACAGATCGTGAGGACGACTGCCTAAAGCGGCCGCGGTACCACCCCACTTCGCATCGATTATGGTTCCTCGCATCGATACGCACTCTCGCCCCGTTTCGTGGGGAGACGATCCGGTCTACTAAGCGGTGCGCGTTTCCAAGAAAAACGCAGCGCCGTTCGGCGGATGGCTCGGGAGGGGTTTTCAACCGGTTCGGGACAGCCGCCTTTCAGCCCGGCCGTAAAAAAACGGCGCCGTGCGGCTTCTCTTTCGACCCAAAGAACGATTTACTCGTCTCCGTCGCTGCCTGTATATGCGAATATCGGAATCTGAGCCGTTTCTGTCAAGAGCACGCGGCCTTCAAGAGCCCTATTCTTCTAATAAGTCCACAAAGCGCAGAACTCAAGTCCTATTCTGTAAAAAGAAAAACCGGCCACACCGGCCGTAGAAAAAGAAAGCCCGGAATCATAGTTGTATCTTCCCAAACCTTTGGTTTCAATCAACGTTACGTACGTCGCCTTCAGATCCGCGGAAAAATTACCGGAAGTGCGAAACCCCGTTCGAACGGCTAAATCGATCCAGGGACCGCCGACGGCCGAATCATAAATATTCAAGCCGCGAAAAATATGATGGTCATGAGAAAAAGCGAGAACCGGTCCGGCTTTGGCGGTCAATTCCAAAAAAGGTATCCGCCAGTCCAATTTCGCACTGATGATTCCAAGAAGCGCGTGATAAGCAACCTGATAATCGATACCGTTTTCTCCGTAATAGGATGAACTCATTTCGGTATTCCGAAATCCATCTTCGGGATAGGTTCCGAACGGTGCGGGATAATCGCCATATTCGTAATAGGTTGAATACACCGAATCCACCACCTTATCGGTCCAGGCCCACCAATCCAAGTGGTAGCCGAATCCGCAGGAGAGGGTAAAAAACCGCCTCTCCATCACGTTCCATAAACCGTCGACATCCAGAAGAAAACCCCAGCGAAGAGTCACGTCGCTCAAAGACCAATGGCTCCAGTCCCGGTCGGTGTAAAACCAGTCGTAATCTTCCATCTGTCCGACAGGCAAGCCCGGACAGGCGGCATCCAGGCCGAGATTCAAAACAAACTGTTTTCCCGAGTTCCACCGGGCCTCGATTCCTACGGTGGGAACGTTCATCAAATCCCAAAGAAGAAGACTTAAATACTCGTTCTGATTTTCAACGCCGCTTGTATCGTAAACGATTTCGGAGGCCCGGCCCCAATGAATGCCGGCGGTCGGGCCCAAAACCCATCCTTTCTCTTCCTCATCGGCCCAAAGCCCGCAGGAAAGTCCCAAAAATAAAACAAAGATAAAAATCAGGGACCGGCCGGTAGATCTCTTAAGCAAGTTTTCCGAAAATCGCGAAAAAAACATCATTATGGATTCCACGCAAGCGCTTTTTCTTTTACTGATTCCCAAAAGTTCCTCCTTAAGCGACTTGCCCGGCGTACCCCGACGCCGTACTTTAAATCCATCGGTATTATATCACACGGCGACGGAGGATTATCATGCTGCAAAAAGGCGATAAAGCACCGCAATTTACACTCAAAGACGATGAAGAACGTGAGGTTTCACTCTCCGACTTTGCCGGTAAAACAATCGTTGTCTATTTCTACCCGAAGGACAACACTCCCGGCTGTACGAAGGAAGCGTGTGCTTTCCGCGATGTGTATGACGATATTCTGGCACAAGGCGGCGTTGTTCTGGGCATCAGCGCCGATTCAGCGAAAAGCCATGCGAATTCAAAAAGAAATTCGATTTGCCCTTTCATCTCTTAAGCGATCCGGAGAAAGAAGTCATTCAATCCTACGGCGCCTGGGGGAAGAAAAAGAATTACGGAAGGGAATACATGGGACTCATCCGCTCCACCTTCGTCGTCGGTCCGGACGGCACTATTCTCAAGGTTTTTCCCAAGGTAAAACCCGACGATCATGCGGCTGAGATTCTGGAACTGCTTTCGTGATTCTCTTCCGCAGCGCCCACGTCCCCATGGGGCGGGATAAACGCCTTCATATCGGCGAATGGACCCTTTCACCCGGAGAACTGTGGGTTATCGCCGGTTCCGGCGGTACGGGAAAAAGCTCCCTTGCCAGGGCCGTTGCCGGCGTACCCGATTCCTCGGGACGTCCTCCCCGGGTGCCGGGTCTGGAGAGGCGGCCTCCGAACAACACCGAAGGTGCCTGGATTTCTTTCGACCGGGAACGGGAAATCCGAGCGGAATTACGGCGCGACGATGATTCGGAATGGTCGGGCGGCCCCGACGAAGGAACCGCTCTGGATGCCTTTCTCGGGGGAGCGGAAGCCCGCTCGCTTCTCTCGCCCGAACTGCTGCGGAAACTTGAAGGTCGGGGCATCAGACATCTTTCAACAGGCGAGTTCAGGCAGGTTCTCATCGCCCGGGAAGCCGCGCGCCATCCGTCTCTGGCGGTGCTGGACGAACCCTTTGAAGGATTGGACGCGGAGGCTCGCCTCCGCTTAAGGACGCAGATTTCCGAATGGGCCAAAGGCGAAGGCATCATCGTTTTAACGGTCAACCGACGCGAAGACATTCCGGATTTCGCTTCGGGGCTGCTGCTTCTCGACGATTCGGGCGTTGCCGCTCTCGGCTCTCCCGGCGAAATCCTCAAATCCGCGAAAGCCTCCTCCGTGCTGGGAAGCGGCGGGTGTATCGACGAGAACGAACGAATCGACGGCGACCGGACGGCGACCGCCGCGATCGGGACCGACGGCTGTAGAAAGAATTCTTCCGAAGTTTCTTCAAATCCTCTTCCGCCGAAGCCTTTCGATCGCCCTTCCTTTTCCGGCCCCTTAATTGAAATGAAAAATGTGTCTCTGGCATACGGCGGCCGTCCCGTTCTCGATGGTATCGACTGGAGGGTTTCGCCCGGCGAATCCTGGCTTCTGACCGGCCCGAACGGATCGGGAAAAACAACGCTTCTCAATCTTATCAGCGGCGATGAACCCAGAGGCTTCGGACAGGATTTATGGATTTTCGGAAGAAAAAAAGGAAGCGGCGAATCCATAACCGAGATTAAAAAGAATCTTGGGCATGTCTCCGCCGCTCTTCAGGAATCGGCATCCCGCCACGCGACGCCGCTGGAAATCGTCGGAAGCGGACTCAGGGATTCCCTGGTACTCTCACCGCCGCCTGACGGATATGAAAGCGCTTTGGTCCGAAGCTGGCTGAAAGTCGTCGGTTTGGCGAACGTCTCCGAAATCCCGTTCTTCCGTCTTCCTTACGGAGATCGCCGATTGGCCATGATTGCCCGGGCCATGATTAAGCATCCGCCGCTCTTGCTGCTGGATGAGCCCATGCACGGCCTGGATTCGGCCGCGCGAAAAAAAATCTCAGACCTTATCGATCGGGTTATTCGCGAAACAAAAACTTCGGTCCTCTTCGTCAGTCACCGGCCCGAAGACGCACCGGCTTCCGTGATGAACCATATCCGGCTTATACCGGATCCGAACGGCGGTCCGTCGCAGGCGCGTATCGCCTGCCGGGAAACCGGCGAATAACCCGCTCTTTTAAGAGGGAGCACTCAGCCGGGGATTTCTCCGACGCCGCCGAGCACGTATTTCGGCCGATAAGCGAAATTCTCAATTTCCCTCTCGTCGGTTACGCCGCTGAGAACAAGAACCGTATCGATCATCGACTCCACCCCGGCGACGATGTCGGTATCCATCCGGTCTCCGATAATAACGGTTTCTTCCCGCTGAACGCCGATACGCCCCAGAGCGTTGCGCATCATCAGAGGGTTGGGCTTTCCGATAAAATAAGCCTTCTTTCCGGTGGAAAGCTCGATGGGCGCCACCAGGGAGCCCGTACCGGGAGCGATTCCGCCTTCAACGGGACCGGTCAAATCGGGATTGCAGCCGATGAGTTTGGCTCCCCTGCGTACAAGATTCACCGCCCTTTCCAAAGTTTCGAAATTGTACGTTTTGGTTTCACCGATTACCACGTAATCCGGATCGACCGCATTCATCGAATATCCCGATTCATAAAGCGCGTTGATAATTCCGGCGTCTCCGACGACATAGGCGCTGCCTCCGGGATTCTGTTCCGCCAGAAACTGAGCCGTGGCCAAAGCACTTGTATAAAAATGCTCCACGCTGACATCAAGTCCCAGCCGAAGGAGTTTCTCCCTAAGCTCTCTCGGTGAATATCCCGAATTATTGGTAAGAAACAGGTATTCCTTTCCTTCGGTGTTCAGCCAAGATAGAAACTCTTTGACTCCCGGCAGAAGCTGATTTCCATGATAAATAACACCGTCCATGTCGCAGATGAAGGCCTTTTTGCTGCGCAATCGCTCCATGTAACTTTTCTCTCCTCTGCCGGAACCGCCTGAAATATCGGCGGATTACGGCCGATTAACTCTCGTTATCCCGAACCAGAACCCAAACATCGTCCGCCGGCGAGGCACCCAAACCCCATCGGCTTCCCGGCAGCCGTTTCGTATCCGTTTCCCAGACTATCATGCGGCGGGCATGCACGGCGTCGGCCTCATCCAGCGTTTTCAACAGCCTATCCCAGTTCTTATTGTCCACAATAAAACGGGAGATGTCGAATTCGTCACCCGGCGAACCGGGAGGCGGAGCAAGATTATTATCAAAATCAAAGGCTCCGGACAGCCTCCGTCCATGCCGGGAAAGCTCCGTTACAGCGCTCCGAAGTTCCGGCGTGAGAGACCGTATACCGAAAGGGAAGGCCAGAGTCCGAACGCTTTTCGCTTCCCCTCCGGCATATTCATCCAGGATTTCCCAACAAGACATCAGATCCTCCGCGAAAGCGGCCGGTTCCAAATCATAAGCATAGATATGACTCATCGTGTGAAGACCGAGGATGAAATTATCGTCAAGATAACGGATTTTTTCGGAAATAACGGGAACGCCCCTGTAGGGAAAGCCGGGATTCACCGCCCCGTCCAGCTGCCGAAACGGAACGGCGTCGAACGAGACATAAAAAGTAAAATTAATCCGGCCGTCTTCCCGCGGAATATACCGTTCGAGAATATCCACCATACAGTCCCGATCCAGCAGAGGTTTTCCGAAAAATCGCACCACCCGACCGGTGAGTCTGTCGCCGTGGGTCTGGTAAATCATGTTTCCGTGAGAAGCATCATCGGATCCCATAACGATGGGCTTCAGGCCGGTCGGAACGCGGGAGAAATCCCCTTCGATGTACTGATAATCGGACACCAGGTACCAGCCGTCATCTTTGATGAGTCTGCAGAGACGGCGGAATCTCTCGGGCGAGAGCGCGTATTTATCCTCGCGGCTGATTTTATGCAGACACAAGATGGGGACTTCGCCCTCACATGCCTTTTCCGCAAGAAACACCACATCTTTCTCGCGGCGAATCATCCATTCCTCGTATCCGCCGTGTTCCGCCAGAAATTCGTAGGGATCGACGCCGTCGGGAACTTCCAGGCTTTCGGTTAACGAAGGCCTGTCGTAACGGTCTTTCACATAAAGCCAAAAGACATCGGCCGCGGGCAGAGGCAAGACCGCGATGGTCAATAGATGGAGGGCAAGGCAGGGAAGCTTCAAAATCCTCATCACACGAGTAACCTAGCAATTCCGGCGAAAGACCTCAATGGATAACCGCTTAATTGCGGCCGCAGAAAAAAAGCCGCCCCTGGGTTAGGAGCGGCTTTAGACATCTTCAAAAGACGATTATTTTTTCTTCTTTTTCTTCTTCGCCTTAGCTTTGGCCCGTTTTTCCGTGGCCTCGGCGATTTCTTCCGCGGTCTGCTTCACGGGCTCGGGAGCCTGTGATTTGGAAGCGGCATGAACCGCGCCTCCAGCGGAGGAGGATCTGACCGTTCCGAGTGCGGCGCTTTTTCGCCGGACTTCCTTATCATGCCACGCCAGCAGAATGGGCGAAGCAACGAAAATCGACGAATAGGTACCGACAATAACGCCGACCGTCAGGCTCAGCGCGAAAATTCGGATGGTACCGCCGGCGAACACAACAATGGCCAATACGGCAATCAGGGTGGTAACCGAGGTGATTAACGTTCGGCTGAGAGATTGGGAAACCGACAAATCGATAACGTCCCTGAAACTCTTATCCTTCACGATTCTCGCGTTTTCACGGATACGGTCGAAGATAACGATGGTGTCGTTCAGGGAGTATCCGATAATCGTGAGAACGGCCGCGATCGTGGCGGTTGAAAACTCAAGCCGGAAAGCGCCGATGAATCCCAACAGGAACAGGACGTCGTGAAAAACGGCGACGATCGCCGAGACGGCGTAATTCAGTCGGAACCGAATCCAGATGTACAAAAGGATGAGACCCATGGCAATCAGGGTTACCCAGATGGTCTGAGTCGCCAGATTACTGGCGTAACTGGATCCGATGTACTCTTGGCTGATGATTTCGACACTGCCGAATTTCGCCTCCAGCTTTTCGGCCACGGCGTTTGAAGTGGTCTGCTGGAAATCCTCGATATCTTTGTTGTCGGGGATTTTAACGATAAAACGTCCGCCCTCGTCGCCCGCGGTCTGAACGGAGGGAGCGAATTCGGTCAGAACGGAACGTACGGCCTCTTCGTCGGAAGCCGCCGGAACATCCACGGTAATATTCAAACCGGCTTTGAAATCAATTCCGAAATTGAATCCGCCCGCGACAAAAAGCGTGTAGGCCCAGAAAATCACAATGAGAACGGCCGATGTCGTCAATGCGGGGATTCGGAAGCGGGTTACTCTGAATAGTTTCATTATTTGATCCCCCACGCGATGCTCAATTTCCGCCGTTTAAGTCCTTCGGTTCCCACATCGAAGATGAACCGGGACACGAACAAGGCCGTGAACAGGGAACATCCGATACCCCATGCCAGAGTAACGGCGAATCCTTGAACCGGCCCCTTACCCAGCTGAGAAAGGAAGAGAGCCGCGATGAGTGTTGTAATCTGGGCGTCCATGATGGTCCAGAAGGCCTTTTTGAATCCGATTTCAACCGCCGCCGCCCGGCTTTTGCCGAGACGAAGCTCTTCTTTGATACGCTCGAAAATAATAACGTTCGCGTCCACCGACATACCGACCGTCAGGATGAGACCGGCGATACTGGTCATGGTCAGCGTGAAATTAAAACTGGAGAGCAGAGCCGTAAGCAGGAAAAGATTCATGATCAGCGCCATATCGGCGATCAGACCGGCGCCTTTATACCAGACGGCCATAAAAATGAAAACCGCGGCGAATCCGATCAGGATGGCCTTGAGTCCCGCCTGAATGGTATCGGCCCCCAGGGAGGCGCCCACGGACTGAAGCGTTCGGATGCCGAGCCGTACCGGAAGAGAACCGGTTCGGAGAACCACGGCCAGATCGTTGGCTTCGGTATAATCGAAACCCGTTACGCGGACGCTTCCGCCGGGAATGGCCTCGGTAATAAGAGCGTAGGCCTTAACCTTGTCGTCAAGAACAACGGCCATGTACTTATCGACGTTCTCGGAAGTGAGTCTCTGGAACACCGTCGCGCCTTCCGAATCGAGCCGGAACGTTACGATGGGCTGCAGAGTGGTCTGATCGGTCTCGGGCTTGGCCTCACGGATATGAACGCCGTCGAGACCGGGAGTGTCGCTTACGACGATCCAGCCGTTGAACTGATCGATGCCGTAGCTGTCCTTGGTGTAATAGCCGAGAGCTTTCAGTCCCTCCGCCAGAACGCCTTCGTCGGAGGGACGGCCGTCGATGATTTTACCGCCGGATTCCGTATACGTACGGATGGTCTCCGTTCCGGCGTCATCAACGATGTGGAATCCCAGAGAACCTCGTCCCATCAGGAAGGAATTGACCCTCTCGGGGTCGGCTTCGCCGGGGATGTCGATCAGAATGGAGTCGTCGAGCTGTTTGCGAATCTGCGGTTCGGTAAGGCCGAAGGTGTCGATTCTGTTGGTGATGACTTCAAGAGCCGATTCAAGGGCCGCTTCTTTATCATCGGCGGACAGAACTTCACCCTTGGCTTCTTCCAAGGAAGTAAAATCCGGTTCAAGAACCACGCTCAAACCTCCCGAGAGGTCAAGACCAAGGGCCAGAATCCGGTTCTTCATATCCTTCAGATCCAACACGTTCTGCCTGTAGGTATCTTCAAGAACGCCGCGTACATCGTCGTAATCCTTGAAACCGTTCAAAACGTCGCCGAGAGTCCATTCGCGGGGGATGTCCTTATCGATCAACTTATAGTTGTCTTTCGCAAGACTGATCAGGAAATCGTATTCTTTCGGAATCGGAGAAGAAACCGCATCGGGATCTTTGGCAAGAGCCCCGATTTCATCCAGGGCCTCGGACGCCCGGTCGACGGCCCATTCGCGAATTTCCTCACGCGTACCGTTGGCCAAGGTCTTCATTTCCCCATCCGTAAAGAAGTACCACGTTACCGTCGGGTACAGGAACACGACTCCCAACCCAATAAAGATCAGGATGAGGAGCAGTCGCATCATTTTGGTCATTCTATTTCATCTCCCAAAGGGATCATTCGGTTACCTTTATTCGTCGCCGGAGGCTTCGTCGGATTTTTCCTTAGCGGCTTTGCTCTTTTTAGCGGGAGCAGCTGTTTCGGCGGGAGCGACGTTGTCCACGGAAGCTATGGCCGATTTTGAAAACTCCAGCGTGGCGCCTTTATTGTCCACTTCGACAATAACGGAGTTTTCGGCAACGTTTTTCACGGTCCCTTTGATCCCGCCGATACTGGTGACCTTATCACCCTTTTTGATCGCCGAGAGCATATCCTTGGTCTCTTTCTGCTTTTTCCGCTGCGGCCTGATAATCAGGAACCAGAATACGGCGAAAACGCCGACGATCATCAAAATCTGTACATAACTGGTACCGGGAGCCGCGCCCGCTTCTCCGCCGGTGGAAGCCGGCATGCCCATGAGTAAGGGTAGGTTTGTCATAACGAAATTGCCTGCCTTGAATTACGGATCGGGAATACCGGAAGTCCGACCGGCCGTACCGATGCGCGATTTGTGTAAATTTGGAACCGTGACACCCTATCATGGTGTCCGAGGCTCGTCAATCAGAGCTTTATACGGCACGAACTCCGGTTATATCGCCGGACGGCTTCTGCACGCCGAAAACCTTCGATAAATCTTCGCTTTTTTCGTACCGAACCGGGGAAACGATATTGTACTTTTCCAAAACGTAATCGGCATCGGCCGTGTTTTCATCGAAAACGGCTCTCCGGTATGCTTCCCGAAACAAACCGTTATCGGCCAAAGCCCTGGCATCAAGTTTTCGGTATTTGGAACGCGACCGTTTATCCACGATTGCGTTATTGCCGTCGAAACCGATGGCGAAGACAAAATCTTCCCGTTTCATATCAGCCCCCCCATGCGAACCGAAGATGTGTGCGGTTGAAAAGGCCGAATCATCGGTTCGGATTCTCCGCACGTTCCGTCCGTCCGCCGGATCTTGTTTTCCGGGAAGACTTCGATTTCGTCTTCCCGCTACTTACGTAAAGGGCCGGCCGCCAAGCGACCGGCCCCGATTGAGCTATGTAAGCGGATGACAATCTTCCACCGAGAAACGAATCCCGGTGAACGATTATTACATCATGCCGCCCATGCCGCCCATACCGCCCATGCCGCCGCCGGGAGGCATCGCGGGAGCGTCCTTCTCGGGCAGGTCGGTGATGGCGCATTCGGTGGTCAGCAAGAGCCCGGCGATGGACGCGGCGTTCTGCAGAGCCGAACGGGTTACCTTGGCCGGATCGATAATTCCGGCGGCGATCATATCGGTCCATGCCATGGCGTTGGCGTCGAATCCGATACCTTTTTTCTCACTCTTGGCTTTGTCGGCGACGATGGAACCGTCGACACCGGCATTTTCGGCAATCTGACGGATAGGCTCTTCAAGAGCCCTCTTCACGATGTTGAAGCCCACTTTCTCTTCATCGCTGAAACCATCCAGGCTGCTTTTGCCCAAAGCGTTGGCGGCCTGAATAAGAGTAAGTCCGCCCCCGGCGACAATGCCTTCCTCGACAGCCGCGCGGGTGGCCGACAGAGCATCTTCAACACGATGCTTCTTTTCTTTGAGTTCCACTTCGGTGGCTGCGCCGACATTGATAACGGCCACACCGCCGGCGAGCTTGGCCAGCCGCTCCTGCAGCTTCTCGCGGTCGTAATCGGAAGTGGTTTCCTCAATCTGAGCTTTAATCTGGGAAATCCGGCCCTTGATATCGGCCTCTTTGCCCGCACCGTTGATAATGGTGGTGTTTTCTTTCTCCACCTTGATGGTATTGGCCTGACCGAGCTGTTCGAGTTCGGTATTCTCAAGCTTCAGACCGACTTCTTCGGAGATAACCTCGCCGCCGGTAAGAATGGCGATGTCTTCGAGCATGGCCTTGCGCCGATCGCCGAAGCCCGGTGCTTTAACGGCACAGACATTGAGCGTACCGCGAATGGTATTCACAACCAGCGTGGCCAGGGCTTCGCCTTCGACATCCTCGGCAATGATAAGAAGAGGCTTACCGGACTGGGCGACTTTCTCAAGGATGGGCAGAAGATCCTTCATGTTGGAAATCTTCTTGTCAAAAATGAGAAGGTAGGGATTCTCGAGAACTGTGCTCATCGTGTCCCGGTTACTGGCGAAATAAGGAGAAAGGTAGCCGCGGTCGAACTGCATACCTTCGACGAAGTCGGTCGTGGTCTCGATGGTCTTGGACTCTTCAACGGTAATAACACCGTCTTTTCCGACCTTTTCCATGGCGTTGGCGATTTCATCGCCGATTTCCTTGTCGTTATTGGCCGAAATCGCCGCAACCTGGGAAATCTCTTCCTTGTCCTTGATTTCTTTCTTGTTCTTTTTAATGTCTTCGACGGCGACGGCGACGGCTTTGTCGATTCCCCGTTTGATGCCCATGGGATTAATCCCGGCGGCGACGGACTTCAGACCTTCTTTAACGATGGCGTAAGCCAGAACGGTAGCCGTGGTGGTACCGTCACCGGCGACATCGTTGGTCTTGGTGGCGACTTCCTTGAGGAGCTGCGCTCCCATGTTCTCATACGGATCTTCGAGTTCGACTTCGCGGGCCACCGAAACACCGTCCTTGGTGACGGTCGGCGCGCCGAATTTCTTGTCGAGCAAGACGTTACGTCCCTTAGGACCGAGGGTGACCTTAACAGCGTCCGATAATTTTCGAACACCGGTGAGGAGACTCTTACGGGCATCCTCATTGAACATCAACTGCTTGGCCATTTCTGCATAACTCCCTTTGAAAAGGTGATTTAGAATTTGTAATGGGTGATTTTTCGCCTCTTAGGCGTTTTCCCGGTAGAAAAAATACAAAAAACAACCGGCAGCATCAAGAATTTTCTTTCCGGGAATGAAAACATCTTATCCTGATTCGATTTCACCGCTGTAAACCGAAGCAATTTCGCCGTCCTCGGATTCGATTTGAAGAGAGCCGTCGGGGGCCAATCCGAGTAAAGTCCCCTTAAGAAACTCCGACCGGGAGGGATCTCCCAAACGGACCTTCACGGGCCGCCCCAGTCCGTTCAGACGGTTCGCGATTTCGCCGATCGGGGGCGGCGTACGGAGAACCTCTTCAATTTCCTCAAGCAGCCGGGGCAGTTCCGTTTCCGCAGAAGGCGGATGCACTCCGTAGGAATCGCTTCGGGAGATTGCGGCCGCGCCGAGATTGGCCAGCGCCCCGGCGATACTGACGGCCGGACGGCGCAGGTTCTCCGGATATTCCCGCCTGATAAGGTTTACGCCGATTCCGGCAAGAAAAAAATCACCTTGAGTTTCCACGAGGATTCCGGCGATCTTCGCGCCTGAGATAAGCACATCGTTGGGCCATTTAATCGACGGAGAGAGACCGTAGCCCTTCTCCAGGCGCCTGCAGAGAGCCAGAGCCAGAGCCTGTGTGGGCGGAAAGAGGGAGGTATAAGACGATTTATCAAGAATCAGCGTGAAAAGAAGATCGCCGGAGCCGCCGTCTTCCCACCGTCTGCCGGCGATTCTTCCGCGTCCCGCCGATTGGGTGCGGGCCGTGCAGACCGTTCCATGACCGTATCCCGCGGCCAGAGCCGAACGGGCGTCTTCCATGGTGGATGAGGTAATATCTTCGGCTAAGATAACGGAGGGAAAAGTCATTTCCGGGAATTATACAGTAAGGGCTCGGTCCGCCGCGAGAGAAGGCGGCAAGTAAAGACGCCGCCTTTATTCAAAGGATAAAGCCCGACTCGGCGAATAAAACTTCGGACCGATTCGGAATTCTCCGGCGGAGTTTTATTCGGCGGAAGGATCGGCGGCATCATCGGCGGGATTTCCATCCGCACCGTCCGTTTCACTTCCGCCGGCATGGCCGCCGCCTTCGCCCGCCCCGCTGTCGGCGGCCGCTTCTTTGGAAACCGCTTCTTTAGGGGCCGCGTTCTCATCGCCCGAATCCTCGGAAGCCGTATCGGCCGCCGCCGATTCTCCGGAAGCGCCAACGGCGCTCTCCGCCGATTCATCGTCTTCGCAGAGGTCCTTCAATTCCGCCTTATCGGCTTCGGTAAGAGCCCTGACGGCAATCCGCGGCCCATCGGGGTCATAATAAAAAACCGTCTTTTCCGCCGCTTTACTCAGTCTGAGCGACAGCCCTCCGATGATGATTTCGGTTCCGACGTCCGCCTGCCCGAAAACAATAAGCCGGGCTTTCCGGCAGGGATGGCGCTGGTCGGCAAGTTCCTTTTCGGACTTCTTCATTTTTTCCAGAACGTCCTCGACCTGCCGAATCAGGGTTTCCCTTTCGGCATTCACCGTCGTCTTCGCCTTCAGTTTATCCAGCTTCGCTTCAAGACGGTCTATATGCTCATGCGTGTGATGCAGCTTTCTATCCACAAGGTAATCGGATCCGATGAAAATACGCGCCGAAGGGCTCTCGGGCCGCCCGATGCTTCCAACCCGCATGCCTTTTTTCGCCCAGATTTCTCCGCCGACCAGAACACCGGCCTCACCGAGATCGACATGGCTGAGGGTGTGAACCTCCGAATGCATGATCGACTTTGCGACGACGATGTCGCCGTGAACCTCGATGGTCGCATTCTCGATAAATTTTGCGGAGACCGAACCGTCGATGCGGATTTGAGCCTCGCCTCTGCCCTTGATGCCGCCCTCAACCACCAAGTTTCCTTTGGCGAGGACTTGAGAAGCGTCCATCGTCTGTTTAACGAAAATCGACTTGCCCGCGGCGACGCGAAATCCGTCGCAGACGGCGCCGTGAATAATCACGTCGCCCGGAAAGGCGATGTGCCCCGTGGAATAATCGACATTACCGCCGATATCCAGGGTTTCATTAACGGAGATTTCCCGTTCTTTGATTTCAAATCGGCCGTGACAGGCCGCATAGAGGACATTTTCTTTTTCAATAATATTCTGGGCGGGTCTATAAGAGACAATATCCTTTTCGGTAATGGGAAGAATGTCGCCGGCCAAATTTTTGCCCGTTTTGCCGGGAGACTCGGGAACTTTCTTGGCGAGAGGTTCCCCCCGCTTCACGAGGACATATGGAGTTTTTTCCCTGTAATCGACATTCGGCGCATTTTCATCGTCATCGGGAAGGCCCAAAAGCCGCTTTTTCAGATGCCAATAAGACGGGACGGTCTTCTCCGCCTTTTTTCCCCTGGCGACGATAGCACCTTTCACAACCTGTTCTTCACGGAGGCATTTGAGGATAACCTGTTCAAGAACCTTTTCATCAATACCGAAAGTCACCCCCGCGGTTCCCAATTCCGAAATAACGCTGGAGGTGGTAAAAGCTTCACCGCCGGAGGCCGGCGGATAGAAGTCCGCCGTCGCCGTCATCATATCGTCTGAGAGATGAATTTCGACATGTCCCGGTCGTGCATTCGAATTTTCATTCATTACGGATATCCAACTATAACTTTATCATCGGTCCCAAAACCTTATTCCTATACGCCGGCTTGCGGGAGATATCAAGATTTTTTTTTTAGTTTTTTAAAGGTATTGTATTTTTATACCTTTTTATTGCATATTTATTCACTATGAACGGACGAGAAACTCGCCTGAAGGCCATCAGAACCATCATCGCCGAGCGAAAAATCACGTCACAGGACCATCTTCTGCAGGAATTGGAGTCCGAAGGAGTCATTGTGACTCAAGCCACTCTGTCCCGGGATTTGAAGGTTCTCAAGGTGGGGAAAGTGCCCGATGACGCCGGCGGTTATTATTATGCTCTCTCGGAAGCCGAGGGAGAGTCCATAGCCGGTTTCGTGGAAGACTTCAAAAGGGGATATCTGTCTTTAGCGTTCAGCGGAAATTTGGGTGTTATTAAAACGCTGGTGGGACACGCGGATACCGTGGCCATCGCCCTCGACAGGCTTGAATTTCCGGAAATTCTGGGAACGATTGCCGGCGACGATACCATCCTGGTCATCCTCAAGGAAGGTGAAGACGAAAAATCCCTTATGAGCCGGCTGACACAAACGATGGGCGATTTGGAGGTACTCTGATGAAAGCGGCGGTTTTTGGAGCTTCGGGATACGGCGGACAGGCGGCCATGAGGCTCCTTCTTGATCATCCGGAGGTAAGCCGGGTTCTTCCGGTTTCCTCATCGGCGGCGGGTTCTTCCGTCGATGAGAGAGACGGCGGACTCGGACCGGATCCGGAAGGCAAGCTCCCCGAGGGTCGGCGGCTCTTAACCAGGGAAGAGGCTTTGTCAGAGGCGCCCGACGCGGTGTTCGCCGCCCTGCCCCACGGCGCCTCGGCCGAATTCTGCGAGCCGTTCTTCGGGAAATCCGTCGTTTTCGACCTTTCCGCCGATTTTCGGCTCTATGATGCGGCGGTTCACGAACGGGCCTACGGCGCCAAAGCGCCCTATCCCGCCTTGAGGGATTCCACCGTCTACGGACTGGCCGAAATTTATGAAGATCGGATTAAGAAAGCCGATATCATAGCCGTTCCCGGCTGTTTTCCCACGGGAGCTCTTCTTCCCCTCATTCCCGCGGCGCGGGAAGGAATCGCGAATACGGCGATTACCGTCAATTCCATTACGGGACTCTCCGGCGCGGGCCGATCGGCAAAAGAAACGATGCTCTTCGTCGAGCGTTCGGAAAACGCCGTCGCCTACAATCCGGGCCTCCGGCACCGGCATCAGCCGGAAATGCTTCAGGAAGTCCGGGCCGCGGGCGGAAAGGGCGCGCTGTTCTTTACGCCCCACATGGTTCCCATGCGCCGAGGCATCGCCACGACCACAACGATTGCCGTCGAAGGCGATCCGGAGGCCGTTGCCGAAAGAGTTGAATCCGCGCTGAAAAAGGCCTACGAAGGCAAACCCTTCGTAGGCCTGCGGGGAAACGCGATTCCCGCCACCCGCGATGTCGTCGGATCGAACCGATGCGACATCGGCTGGGCCGTGGAGTCCGACGGTGAAGGGAACACTCTGCTCTACCTTTTCAGTGCCCTCGACAATCTGCTGAAAGGGGCCTCCGGACAGGCGGTTCAGGATTTCAACATTCGCTTCGGATTCAATCCCGTGTCGGGTCTGCCTCTTCGGGGAGAAGTCTGATGGCCGGCATTCTCGTGGTGAAAATCGGCGGCCGGGCCGCCGAAGACGACGCGATCGTCTCTTCTCTGGCTCAAGAACTGGCGCTCAGGGAAAAAGCCGGCGACAAGGTTGTTCTGGTTCACGGCGGCGGCGCGGTTATCAGCGATCTCCAGGCGCACTACGGAGTTAAGCCTCTCTTCATCGACGGGCTCCGGCAGACGGCTCCGGAGGAAATGCCGCTGGTGGACATGGCTCTGGCCGGATCCGTGAACAAACGCCTGGTCAGGCTCTTTAGGAAAAGCGGTCTGAACGCCTGGGGACTCAGCGGCGCCGACGCGGGGATTTTCACCGCCGTTTCCATCGGAGGAAAAAACACCGGTGCTCCGGACGCGGCAAACGGCGGCCGCGACGCCGGGACAGCCGCCGAAAAGAACAGAACCGGAGAGGTAAGCGCCGTTAATCCGCGGCCTATTGAGCTGCTCTGGAAAGGCGGCTGGTTCCCCATTTTCGCGCCGCCCGCTTCGGATAAAGATGAAAACGGCATGAACATCAACGCCGATGAAGCCGCCCTGGCCATGGCGGCGGCTTTGAAAGCCGATTCCCTCATCTTCCTTTCCGACGTGCCGGGCGTTCTTGAGAAGGAACAGACTATTCCGCATCTCACACCGTCGTCCATTGAGAAAAAAATCACCGACGGCGTGATTGCCGGAGGGATGATTCCGAAAACACGTTCCGCCACGGGAGCGCTGGCGCAAGGCGTAGGGGCCGTCATTATCGGGGAATATTCGAAGTCCGGAGATCTGAAGGAATTACTCTCAGGCGGCCGGGGAACACGCATAGATAAAATCGCCAATCGAGGAGAATAAATGAGCACTGATGCAATCGCAAGACAGCTTCCGCTGCCGAAACAGTACGGCGAAGAACTTTTGGTTATAGAACGCGGAGAAGGATGCCGCCTGATCGATAGGAGCGGCGCATCGTATTTGGACATGGGTTCCGGGATTTCGGTGAACGCCTTGGGCTACGGCCGAAAAGACCTGGCGGATATCGCCGCCGAACAGATGAAGAAACTCATTCACGCCTCCAATCTGTTCGCCACGGAACCCGAACTGGAACTTGCCTCAAAAATGGTGGCCGCACCCGTACCCGGATTCGCGCATGCTCAATTCGAAGCGGTGCATTTCGGGAACTCCGGTACGGAAGCCAACGAAACGGCGCTCAAATACGCCCGGCTGTATTCCTACTCCCGCAAAGGGAAAAATCACCACCGGATGATTGCTTTTTCCAACAGCTTTCACGGAAGAACCATGGGCGCCTTAAGCGTTACGGCGAATCCCGCCTACCGTGAACCGTTCGCCCCCCTGGTGCCGGGCGCGGAAATCCTGCCGCTGAACGATTGTGAAGCGCTCATCGCCGCCATGGATTCAACCGTTTGCGCGGTTATCGTGGAACCCGTTCAGGGAGAAGGCGGTCTGAATCTGGTCAGCCGGGACTTCGCCAGAAACCTCAACTCTCTGTGCCGTGAGCATGATGTCCTGCTCATAGCCGATGAGGTGCAGAGCGGACTCGGAAGATGCGGCGCGCTTTTCGCCTCGGGGATTGTCGGCCTTGAGCCGGACATCATTTGTTTGGCCAAGCCCCTCGCGGGAGGGCTCCCCTTATCCGCCGTGTATGTTCCGGCGGCGGTGAACGCGCTCCTGAAACCCGGCCACCATGCCACCACCTTCGGCGGCGGACCGGTTACGACGGCCGTGGCCTCCGCGGTTTGGGACATTCTTTCATCTCCGGAATTTCTGGCGGAAGTCCGCCGAAAAGGCGAACTCATTGAATCGCTGATCGCGGCCGGACTGGCCGATCTCGGCGTCAAGGGAGAAGTCCGCGGCGCGGGGATGCTCAGAGGCGTCCGCTTAAAAGAAGACGCCTACGACGGAGCCTGGTGCGGCAAGGTTATCAAAGAAGCTCAGAAAGCCGGATTGATCATCCTGAAAACAGGCGCGGACGTGCTGCGTCTGGCCCCGCCGCTGGTTATGAGCGACGAAGAAATCAGAGAGGGAATCGCCCTTCTGATCGGGGTTATCAAAAACAACCTGTAACAAATACCTCCCCGGAGGGAAAAAGGATTCCTCAGGGGAATGCGGTCTGATTTCCGCCGAAACGCATGCGATGCCGGCTTCACCGCCGGCGATGCCTGTTCCGGACGGAAATTACACCTGCCTCAATTAAGGAGAAGGCACATATGAAAAACGACGGTAAAGCGAAAAAAATCTGCCTGGCGTATTCGGGAGGCCTGGACACCTCCATCATCATGCCGTGGCTCAAAGAAAATTTCGATAATCCGGAAATCATCGCGGTCTGCACCAACGTGGGTCAGAAGGAAGACTGGGCGGCCGTGGAACGGAAGGCCTATGCCTCGGGAGCGTCGAAATACTACCTGGTGGACTGCCGGGAAGAATTCGTTTCCGATTTTCTTTATCCCATGGTCCGGGCGGGCGCCATTTACGAAGGCAAGTACCTTTTGGGAACTTCCATCGCCCGGCCGCTGCAGGCCCGCAAGCAGGTGGAAATCGCCCTGGCCGAAGGCTGCGACGCCCTGGCCCACGGCTGTACGGGAAAAGGCAACGACCAGGTGCGTTTCGAGCTCACCTACAAGGCCCTGGCTCCGCACCTGAAAGTCATCGCGCCCTGGCGGGTTTGGAACATTCACAGCCGGGAACAGGCCATCGCCTATGCCGAGGAACATAAACTCGATTTGGGTGAAATCTCCCGGCAGAACATCTACAGCCGGGACTGGAACGTCTGGCACATGAGCCATGAAGGCGGCCGCCTGGAAGATCCCTGGAACGCTCCGGAAGAATCCATGTTCCGGCTCACCAAAAGCCCCAAGGACGCCCCCGACGAAGCCACGGAAATCACCATCGATTTTAAAAAGGGCATCCCCGTCGGCATAAACGGCGAAACGATGAACGCTCTGGCCCTTCTGGAGAAACTCAACAAACTGGCCGCGGAGAACGGCATCGGCCGCATCGACATCGTTGAAACCCGGATGGTGGGCATGAAAAGCCGGGGCGTGTATGAAACTCCGGGAGGAACCCTGCTCCACATCGCCCTTCGGGATTTGGAAATGTTTACCACCAACTTCGACGCCCTGAGCCTCAAACACAGGCTTTCAAGGGAGTATTCGGATCTGGTTTATGCCGGCAAGTGGTTCACCACCGCCCGCAAGGCGCTTGAGAAGTTCATGGAGGAAACCACCGCGTACTGCACAGGTTCGGTCCGGCTTTCGCTTTATAAGGGAAACGCCACCGTGGTGGGCCGCAAGTCTCCTTACGCCCTGTATTTGGAAGAACTCGCGAGCTTCGGTGAAACCAGCTACGATCATGCCGATGCCGAGGGATTCATCAATCTCTACGGATTGTCCACCGGAGTAACGGCCATGGTGCAGAACAAGCTGGAGGACGGATCGGGACAGGCCGTCGACATGAAACAGATCGCATCGCAGTCCCACGAAAAATAATTTTACCGGTGAGGCGATTTCAAAAATCAGCGATTTTTGAATTAAACCTTATAGAACTGATTTGAAAGGGGTTTCATCCGTCGGTTTCAGGTAATCCCCGGGGGGCCCCGCCCCCCGGACCCCCGGCCGACCGTGCGGCATTCGCGAATTCACAAGGTTCGCGGCACGGCCGCCTGCGAAAACAGGAGAGAAAAGCCGCGTACGACGGCTCCATTCACCAATGAAGATCAGACCTTACAGCGATACGGACCGCCTGCGGGTGGTACGGCTCTGGAGCGAATGTTTCGATTATCCGAAAGCGCATAACGATCCGGCCCTCTCCATCAGGCTCAAAACGGCGATGGACGACGGACTCTTCTTCGTCGCCGAAGAGAACGGCGAGCCGGTCGGAACGGTCATGGCCGGCTGGGACGGTCACCGCGGCTGGATTTACTCCCTTGCCGTCAAAGCCGATTTAAGACGCCGGGGAATAGGCAGGGCGCTGATGGAACATGCTCTGGCGGAACTCGAGAAAAGGGACTGCCGCAAGGTCAATCTCCAGGTTATGGCCTCCAACGCCTCGGTAACCGAATTCTACAAACGCCTCGGCTTCAACGTCGAAGAACGCATCAGCATGGGCCGAACTCTTTACTGAGTTCCTCCGATTCCCGTCGGCCGATAATCGGATGCAAAAAATAACAAGGCTTTAAGGTGACACAATCGGCCTCCTGGTCTAACCTAGAATCATGCGGGTACTTCAGCCCTTCGGTTTCAATTCAATATTCTTCCGCATAGGCGGGATTCTCTTCCTGAGCGCCCTCGGTGCATGCGGCCTTCAGGGAACTCGAGAAGATACCTCCGATATCGCCGAAGCCTTCTACGTGTTTCAAACATCAGGCGGCACTTCGTGGCCGGATGATTTGTTCGCCGACGAAGAGGTTGCCCGAAAGGCGGAAGACTTCGTCTCCCGGCGCGAGATGGAATACGGCGCGCTTCGTTCCTATAAGAAAGTCGCGTCGAATAAGCGTGTTTCCGTGGAAGCCGGAAGACGTCTCGCCACGGCCACTTATGTCTTCGAAGTCTCCTGCGAGAACGGTCGAACCCGCGAAATCCTCACAATTTCAAAAGAAGGCGGGACGGGGTCTTTTCGTATTACCGAATACATCGTTGAAGAAATCCGCATGGAACAAAATTCCGTTCCGCTCGGAACCGGAACCGCATGAAGAAACCCGCAATTCACAACTCTCCCGTATTCTTTGGATTCGTCCAATGATCTATTCACTCATCGACGTGGAAACCACGGGACTCTCGTCCGGCTCCGGCGACCGGATTCTTGAAATCGGCGTGGCCCGCCTTACCGAAGACGGGAACATCACCGATGTTTTCGATACGCTGATAAATCCGGGCAAACCGGTTCGAGCCACTCACGTTCACGGCATTACCGATGCCATGGTGGCCGCCGCTCCCACTTTCGGCGATATCATCGAAAGGTTATGCACGGTCCTTGAGGGCACAATTCCCGCGGCCCACAACGCGAGTTTCGACATGGGATTCCTTAAAGAAGAATTCCGCCGGGCCGGGACTCCGTTTCCCCGCTTCAATCCGGTCTGCACTTTAATTCTTGCCCGAAGGCATATGAGCCGCCTGCCGTCGAAATCATTGGAAAGCTGCAGACGCTATCTCGGGATTGACGATAGCGGCGCGCACAGTGCTCTTGCCGACGCCAGAGCGGCGGCCGGCGTGCTTCGATATATCATCGAATCGTACGGCCTTCCGGAACGGTCGACTCCCTTTAAGTCGCCTTTCACGAGAAACAACGAACAGCCGGAACTCTTCGGTGAAGCACCCGCTCCGCTGAAACCGAGGCTGTCATAAGGAATAATGAGATGAAAGTCATCCTGGTCATCAATCCCGGATCCACAAGTACGAAGGCGGCCCTGTATGAGGCCGATGATTCCTGGAACGTCCGGGAAATTCGATCATCCAACGTAAAACACGATCCGAAAGAACTCGCGGCGCTGAGTGAGCTTGCGGATCAGCGCGAAATGAGAATTGAGGCGATACGGCGGTTCCTTTCCGAAGCGGGGAATCCGAAATTGGATGTTATCGCCGGCCGCGGAGGTTTGACACGTCCCGTGGAAGCCGGTTCCTACCGCATTGATGAGAAAATGAAGCACGATCTTCTCTCTTCCCGGTACGGAACCCATGCGTCGAATCTCGGCGCCGTCATCGCCGACGAGATGGCCCGTGAACGAGGGATTCCCTCTCTCATCGCCGATCCGCCGGGCGTGGATCAGTTCGAACCGCTCGCCCGCTATTCCGGTCATCCCGATCTGCCCAGACGATGTCAGCTCCACGCCCTGAACATGAGGGCCGTTGCCCGGGAAGCCGCGAGAGATCTCGGCGGTGCCATGGAAGACTTCCGATTCATTATCGCCCATCTCGGCGGAGGCATTTCCGTCGGTCCCATGAAGGAAGGCCGCATAATAGACGTGAACCATGCCACCGACGGAGGTCCCTTTTCACCGCAGCGGAGCGGCGGCCTTCCCCTTCTTCCGCTTGTGGAAGCGTGTTTTTCAGGCCGCTGGAAAGACTATAAAGAGGCCGAAACGGAACTCACCCGCCGCAGCGGCCTTCTGGCCTACCTGGGAACCGACGACGGAAAGAAAATCGAAGAGATGGCCCTGGCCGGAGAACAGCCCTGGCTTGAAACCTACCAGGCCCTGGCCTATCAGATATCCAAGGAAATCGGCGCCATGGCCGCGGTTTTAAACGGCCGCGTGGATGCAATCCTGCTCACCGGAGGGCTCCCCCATCCGCCGCTTTCGGACTGGATTCGCGAGCGGGTCGAATGGATCGCTCCGGTCCGCATTTATGTTGGAGAAAGGGAACTGGAAGCTTTGGCCAGGGCCGCCGCCCGCCTGGTATTCGGCGAAGAAGAACTCCTGGAATACGGAGAGGGCCGAACGGAAGGCCTTTAAACAGCCCGAGATGCGCGGCGAACGTCCCGGGAAATCCCAAACCGCGGGAATGAACGCCTGCTTTCCCCTGAGGAGTATCGAAGAAGCGCGGACCGAATCCTCCGAATCGATTTCCCGGGACTCCCGGCACGCCGAAACCCCGAAGGATTAGGCGAAAAAAACATTCTTCCGATCCTCTTACAAAAACGATTCCACATCGGCGCATCGTTTTGCTAAAATTATTATGTGCTGAACGCTCTGAGAATCATCCTTTATTGGGCGAACTTCGTGCTCGTTGTTCTCACCATTCTCTCAATCCTCAAAACACGAAAATCTCCATCGGCCTCGCTTGCATGGATACTGGCCATCCTCGTTCTTCCTGTCGTAGGCCTTGTCGCTTATCTTCTGGCGGGGATGGATTGGAAGAAGTTTAAAATCGTAAACCGAATACCGGAGGAAGTCTTTTCGGACTATTTGTCGTCAACGCTGGAAGCTCAACAGAAGCTTATCGATGAATTGGCTCATTCGGATGATTCCAGGAATCGAAGAGCCGCCAGAAATATCAGACTGCTTAACGTCGCGGCCTCCGCACCGGTGGCCGGCGGGAATACGCTTACTTCGTATTTTTACGGAGAGGCTAAATTCGAAGCCCTGCTGGCGGACATCGCCGCGGCCCGAGAGTCCATCCATATGGAGTACTATATTTGGAGATCGGACGGCTTAGGCCGGAAGATTCTCGAAGTTCTGGCTCAAAAGGCATCCGAAGGCGTAACCGTCCGGCTCTTGTTCGACGGATGGGGATCTTTCGGGAAAATCTCCTATTCCTACAGACGTGATTTAAAGGCCGCCGGGATCGAATTCGCCTATTTTCTGGATCTCGCCAATCCCCTTGCCCGACTGAAAATCAATTACCGCAACCATCGGAAAATCGCGGTAATCGACGGCCGGATCGGCTATGTGGGAGGCATGAACGTCGGAGAGGAATATGTCACGGGCGGCAAACGGTTCCCCGAATGGCGGGATACGCACCTCCGCATTGAGGGTCCCGCCGTATCCCTGCTCCAGGCCGTATTTCTCGTGGATTGGCATAACAGCGGAAAAGAACTGCTCCTGGACGAGTCCATGTTCCCGAGAATCGGACTTCTTGAGGAGAAACCGGGGATTCCCGTCCAGATAGCCATCAGCGGCCCCGATTCCCGCTGGGACGGGATTCGGCTTCATTACATCGAACTTTTAAGCGGAGCCAAGGAAGAGATTCTCATCCAGACGCCGTACTACATTCCGGGCGAGGCCTTGGAACAGGCCATGATCGCGGCCGCGCTTCGAGGCGTCCGCGTGGTTATGATGACCGTCGGGAAACCGGATAAACGGATTCCCTACTGGGCCGCTCAAACCTACTTCACGCCCCTTTTGGAAGCGGGCGTTGAAATCTATCGATACCGCGCAGGATTTCTCCATTCCAAGGTGTTTATTCAGGATCGAATCATCGCCTCGGTGGGCACCTGCAACGTCGATACCAGAAGCTTCCTTTTGGACTACGAAATCAACGCCGTTTTATACTCCCGCGAGCAGGCGGAACTCCACGCGCAGCAATTTCTAAAAGATTTGGAAACCTGCAGTCAAATTACACAAGAAGATTTGAAAAAACTCTCTCAGTTCGCAAAACTCAGAAACGGCCTGTTCCGGCTCCTCTCGCCGCTCATGTGAAAACCGCAGGCCGCCCGGCGTGTCCAACCGCCGGAAACCGTTCATATCCGATACCCGTTTATCGGCCCGTGGCTCCTTGCACCCCTGTTTGAGGTTTCCCTGAAGAAATGGAGAACTCCAGGCGATAGCGCCGGAAAGCTTTCATTCGGTACTTTTTCAGCAGCGCCAGAACACCCGGCAAGCTTCCGCCCACACCGCGCTGGCCAGCATCAAGATGAACATGCAGGTTTTCGGATTTTTTCAGCTCAAAATCATGCCGCGCCGCGGCGATCTCTTCCCTGGAAGCGTACATTGCGGAGAAATCGATTGTTGACCCCCGAGCGGTGAATGTTACGGTTGAAGGACCGTCTGAAAAAGAAACCCGGCGGATGCCGGTACGGTTACCGCTTTCCTGAGGCATCAGATAATGATGCGGCAAATCGGCCGCATCGGCGCTGTAGAGCCCGACACAGGCGCCGGCTTTCCGGTCCGCATAGCACTCCTGCGGTCCCAGGCCGTACCAGGAGACTTTGCGAAAACGGCCCAAAAGAGCGAAAGAAGTTCCGAAACGGATCAATTCCCGCACCGGCATCCCTTTGAAGCTCATCATTACCGTTCCGTCGCCGCGGAAAAGAATTTCCTGGCGGACACCCCGGAGAAAACCGCGAACCGAAAGACGAAAAACCGCTTTAAGACCGGAGGCTTCCGCGCTCACCCGCGGCGGTTTCGCCGATCTCTCCCTTGCCGCGCTTTCCCAGCCGCGGCCGTAGACAACATCGGCGGCCCGATACGCGATTCGCCTTAAAGCTTTCCCGGCCGCACCCGCGCCGAGGAACTCATCAAGAAAGCCGGCGGCGCCCAACTGCTCGTTATCGGTCGGCGCACGGAAAAAATCGGGACCGAGCGGTGCCGCCAGAATATTTCCCCTGCCGAAATCCAGAGCCTCCAAAGCTCCGTCTTCCAGCCGTATGCGCGCGCCGAGACCGGCTCCGGCGACGACAAGACGGCCGTCCACCTCGCCGTGCTTCCATTCGACTTTGTCGGATGCGGGCTGATCATCTTTTTGATCCGCTCCGGCGCCGCCGGAATCATCGTTTCCCTTCGTTTCAACCCCAGCGCTTTTTCCGGCCGGGTTTTTATCATCGCCGCGGCCGATTCCGGCCTCGCCGCCCGATTCGACCGGGATTTCCAAGTGAGAAAATATCGCATCCCGAGGCGCCGATCGTCCCGCCGCCGAAGGCACCGCCAGCTGCAGTTTGGCAACCTCATACCCCTCCGGCGCCCAGGCCGCCGCTTCCTTCAATTTCAAAGAAAAGGTTAGAAACCCTTCCCCCTCGGCCGGGAAGGCCGCCAAATCCCGGTACAGATTGACGGCTCTCCGCTCGTGCGGCGCGACTCCGGATTGAAGGACCTTTCCGTCGGCCACGGCAATCCCGTCCCGCTCCAAGGTCCATTCGAGTCTGTACGCGGATAAATCCGCGTGGTCGTGGCGGTTGGTCAGAAAGATCCGTCCGACGGACAAGTCGTCCGCTTCAACGGCTATCGGCGCATACAGTGCTTTCACTTCGGCGGCCTCGGGCTGAGGCTTTCTGTCGGCGGTAAAAATCCCGTCGGCGCAAAAAATCCCGTCATGCGGACTCTCGCCGAAATCGCCGCCATAGGCCAACTGCTCGCCGACAGGAGCATCGGCGGAGGATTCAGTATTCACGGCCGCCTTGTTAGCAGCGGCTCCGGGGCTCTTGCTCCCGTCCGCCGCCGCACCGCCGGCCGCGCTGTCACCGCCGGAACTCAAACCCGCCGCATCACCGGCCGCGTTGTCACCGCCGGAACTCAAACCCGCCGCATTCCCGCCGGCCGCGGCGTTCACATCCGCTGTGCCGCCCTTGCCGGACTCGGCGCTCAAACCCGCGGCGTTCACAGCGCCGTGACCGGACTTTCCGCCCGCGCCAGCCGCCCCTACGTCCGCATCACCGCCCGCGCTCCCGCCGAAATCCTTATACAGAGCCTGATCGGAAAAATCCCAGATGAACGCACCGGCGATCCGCGGATACTTTTCAATCACTTCCATGTAGTCGGAGAAATTCCCCAAGCTGTTCCCCATGGCGTGGGCGAATTCGCAAAGAATAAACGGCTTGTCCCGATATTGCCGGGGCTTCACTTTCCACCCGAAACGGCGTCCCGGCATTTCACCCCGGGCCACCCGGACCGCCTTCCCCCGGCCGATGCGCTCCACAGCGGAAACAACCGGATACATCAGACTGAACACATCCGAAGTATCCAGCTTATGATCACCCTCGTAGTGAATGGGCCGGGTGGTATCCAGCGAGCGCGCCGCCTTCTTCATCGCCATAAAATTCTTCCCGTGTCCCGCTTCGTTCCCCAGCGACCAGAGAATAATGCTGGGATGATTTCTGTTGGTCAGAACCATCCGCTCCATGCGTTCCACGCAGTTCTCCGTCCATTCGGGACGGGAAGTCGGCAGCCTGTGACGCAAGCCGTGGCTTTCCACATTGGCCTCGTCGATCACGTACAACCCCAAACGATCGGCGATATCGTACACAGCCTCGGGATTCGGATAATGACTGCAGCGCAGAGCATTGATGTTGTGCCTCTTCATCAGCACCAGGTCCGACTCAATCACCTCGAGAGGCACCGCCTGACCCCATCGGGGGTGAATGTTGTGCCTGTTGACCCCGCGAAGCTTCACCCTCATGCCGTTCACCCGAAGCTCGGCGCCCTCTCTCCCGGTAACAATGTCCACCTGACGGAAACCCCAATCCAGAGAACGGATATCGACAATTCCCTCATCGCCGCGCGCCTCAACAATCAGCCTGTAAAGAAAAGGATCTTCGGCGCTCCACTTGTGCGGATTGCCCACCGTCACCGGCAGATCCGCGGAAACCGCCCCCTCCGCGCTCAGTGAAACCTCGCTCTCGCCGCTTGAGGCGAAAATATCCTCGCTGCCCCTCTCATAGAGATACCAGCGGACCGTCCGCCTGCCCCCCGAGCCCGACGGTGCCGCTCCCAAACGCACCGAAACAGTCAATTCCGCCTTCTGAAACGCGGAATCAAATCGGCAGCGCGCAAAAACATCCTCAATACCGCCTTCGGGCTGCAAATACAGCGTCACCGGACGAAAAATACCCGCCAGGCGCCACATATCCTGATCTTCAATGTAGGTACCCGCGCACCACTTGTAGACCCGAACGGCGATGAGGTTTTTTCCCGGCCGCAGAAAATCTCCCACGGCGAACTCGGCCGGAGAATAGCTATTCTGCGTGTACCCAACCATTTGTCCGTTCACCGCTATTTCCGCGGCGGAACGAATCCCTTCGAAGCGCAGAATCGCGGTTTTCAGGCGGTCGGTCCATTCTTCGGGAACCTCGATTATCTTGCGGTAAATCCCCGTGGGATTGTCGTTTGGGTTAATGGCGGGAGGATTCTTGATATCGTGGGAATAGGGATAAACGACGTTGTTGTACTGGGGAATCCCGTAGCCGTGCATTTCCCAGTTGGCCGGAACGGGGATGGTGTTCCATTCACCGTCGCCGCAGTCCTCATCCAGTCCGTCCGCTCGCGCCTGCGCGGGAGAGGGCGCCCAGGAGAACTTCCAATCACCATTAAGCGAAAGAACAAAAGGATGGGCGGCTGCGGACTCTGCGGCTGTCCCTCTCGCGGTTTTTCCGGCGGCGACGGCGGCCGCCCCCCTTTGAGAGGCGGCGGATTCGCCGAGGGCTCCCACACCCGTCCCGGCCGCCGCTTCCGCGATGGAGGCGTTCGGAAGTCTTAAAAAACGTCCCGCCAGCTTATTCCGCCCCGTAATCCTCGGATTCTGCCAATCTTCGGTCAATTCCGAAGGATTTTCACATCGATATCTGAGTCTTTCGTCGGTCACCGGTTTGCGCCTCCAACTGCATAAATCGATGAGGAGACTATCACGGAACGCACCGGAGACAAAGACCCGATTGCATGGTGCATTACCTGCAGCAGATCATTGAATCAAACTCGGATTCGGAACTCGCCGAAAATCTTTCGGGTTAAGACTCTCTTAAGGCAATTTCATCATTCACGGATTTCCCTTTACCCGATATCCGAACACGCTCAAGAATCGCTTTCGAAAGGTTTTCCCGTGAAAAACTCCGGATTATTAAATTCGCTTCGGCTCTTATAAAAATCCCTTGCCCGGAGCGGTTAAAAAAATCTAGACTTAAACGACCTTTCGCCGGCGCGCCGGCCCTATAAACGGAGAGAATCATGGCCTTGAAGTGGACGAACCTCGATCAAACGGAATCCTACCATCAGCTCCGCCGGACGGACACGCTGGTAAGCCTCCGTGACGACTTGGATAAAAAGCGTATCGCCGACCGGCGAATACCCGCGGGCGCGGGAATGGATTTCCACTACGGCGCCGCGATGCTCACGGAAACCGATATCGACAGGCTGCAGGCTCTCTCCGATGAGCAGCAGCTGGTTGAAAAATATCAAATTCTGCTGGACGGCGAACGGGTCAATACCGGCGAGAACCGCCGGGTTCTGCACCACCTGACACGGGGCCGCGTCGGGAAAAACGTCGTTGAAGACGGTGTTGATCTGGGCGATTTCTACGCGGAACAGAAGAAACGAATCGCCGAATTCGCCGAGAAGGTTCATTCGGGCAAAATCACGGGCTCCACGGGGAAAATCTTCGATACGGTTGTTCAAATCGGTATCGGCGGTTCGGACCTCGGACCGAGGGCCCTGTATCTGGCCCTCAAAATGGCCGTAAAATCGAAAATGAAGGCTTATTTTGTTTCCAATGTCGATCCTGATGACGCGGCCGATATCATAGAAAACATCAGTCCGGAAACAACGCTCTTCATTCTGGTCTCAAAGAGCGGAACCACGCAGGAAACTCTGGCCAACCGCGACCTTATCATGGAGCGCATGAAAGCCTCAGGAGCGGCCGGATATAACCCGTCAAAACACCTGGTGGCCGTTACCAGCAAAACCAGTCCCCTGGCCGGTTCCGATACGGTCCTCGATTCTTTCTATATCGACGATTACATTGGCGGCCGCTACTCTTCAACGAGCGCCGTCGGAGGGGTTGTTCTGTCCCTGGCCTTCGGAGCGGACGTTTTTAACGATCTTCTCAAAGGAGCCCATGAAGCCGATGCGGCGGCCCTGGAACCGAACATTCGAAAAAACGCATCACTCATGGACGCACTCATCGGCGTGTTCAACAGAAACGTCCTGGAACTCCCCTCGACGGCCGTTCTCCCCTACAGCCAAGCTCTTTCCCGGTTTCCGGCTCACCTTCAGCAGCTGGACATGGAATCCAACGGAAAAAGCGTGAACCGCAGCGGCGAGAAAGTCGGTTATTCCACCGGCCCGATCGTTTTCGGTGAACCGGGCACCAACGGCCAGCATTCGTTCTATCAGCTCCTGCATCAGGGCACGGATATCGTTCCCCTTCAATTCATCGGATTCCGCTCTTCCCAAGCGGGCGAAGATGTTAAAACGGACGGTTCCACGAGCCAGAAGAAACTGAACGCCAACCTGGCGGCTCAAATTGTCGCCTTCGCCAAGGGCCGCCGAAACGACAATCCGAATAAGAACTTCGACGGCATGCGTCCCAGCACCCTATTGGCGGCCGATAAACTGAACGCCCGGGTTCTTGGCGCCCTGCTGGCTCATTTTGAAAATAAGGTGATGTTCCAGGGGTTCTGCTGGAATGTGAATTCCTTTGATCAGGAAGGCGTGCAGCTGGGAAAAATCCTCGCCAAATCCGTTCTGGACGGCAGCACCGACGACGAGGCGCTGAAAGCCTACGCCGGGATTCTCGGCGTTCAATAAACGCCCTCCCCCGGAAGCGGAATCAAAACCGATATCTGCATCGAGCGCCCCTCTCAGCTCACTCAGTCAAATGACTGCGGATTAATTTTTTTGGAAAGATTCATCCGTATATCTTAAAATTCTCCCTATACGCTTGAAAGAGACATCAAAAATGAATACTCGTGTTCTGGTTCAAAAGTTGGGAGTCATAAAATCCGTCACGATCATCACGGTGTTATGCGTTTCAATCTCGGCATTTCTGACTCTTCTTATCATTATTTTTAGAAATGATTATTCCGAGATTCGCTTACTCATGACATTATCAACAATAACACCGCTGATCATTGCTCCCTGCGCCTCGTATCCGCTGGTAAAACTCCTTTTACGAATCGACAAACTGGAAACGGAAATGAGGGAACTCGCCACTTTCGACGGTTTAACGGGACTTCTTACCAGAAGAGCCTTCTTTCATGACGCCAATACATTTATAAACATCGCGGCAAGAGAAAGCATCTCATTTTCCATCGTGCTCTTCGACTTGGACAAATTCAAAATCATCAATGATACATACGGTCATCCCGCCGGAGACAATGTCTTAATCAACTTCGCATATATATGTAAAACAGCACTGAGAAAAGGGGATCTGATCGGCCGAATAGGAGGCGATGAATTCGCGGCTCTGCTGCCCGGAACTTCAAGCGATACGGCAAAAGATCTTCTGACAAGACTGCGTGACGAAATAAAGAAAGCGAACATAACCTATAACGGAAAGAACCTTCACTATACCGTCAGCATGGGACTGGTCGGTGTTTCTCAAGGGAATGAAGAAAGCATGGAGACTCTGATTAAAAAAGCCGACGAGTCTCTCTATCAAGCCAAAAAAAACGGCCGGGATTGTTTTGTCGTTCTCAATCCGGAAAACGCATAATGATTCAAAGGACTAAAGAATGTCTTTAAAATTCATTATCGCATCTTAAAAACCGTCTTTGCGGCGATAGAGACAATTCCGATTCTCCATGGTACCATTCATCAGAGATATTTGCTAAAGGACTGATAACAACGAATGCGATTAAACATCCGAGGGTCCCTGCCCCTGGGCATCCCGGGATCGGTTTTCGCGGCTTTGCTCTTCTTTGCAGCGGCTTACACTTCACCTGCTCTTGAGACTTTGTCGGCTGATTCCATCATTTCATCCCTAAGGGACACGGTTTACATTCAGCTCGAAAAAGAAGAGAGCATTCTCGAACTCCACAGAGAAACGCTTACTTCAATTCATAACGACATTAAAGAAGGTCCGGATCGTCTCCGGGCGGAAGCCCTGTGTCACTATTATCTCGGCCGATACTATCAGGCGATAAAAACCACCGGCGACATGGTCCGTTACGCCGCGGATATGAGAGAAGGACATTGGCTCGCCTTAAGAAAATATTATACCGAACGAGACAAAGCATTGGCGGCATACCGGGATGCCGCGGCCGCGTCGGAACAATTTCTGAAAGAGGAGCCCTGCGCCGAAGCCCACCGTCTTTACGGGGAAATCCTGGGACAAATACTGATCCTCGGCGATGCCGGAGATTTATTTTCCATAGGAGGAAAAGCCAAGCGGCACGTCGAGGAAGCTCTGGAAGCGGACGGCACGCATACGAAGGCGCTGATTCAGGAAGCCTCGCGTCTCGCCTACTCTCCCTCCGCGTACGGCGGTAATCCCGAAAAGGCCAGAGAACTCTACCGCACGGCCCTGCGCGGAGGCGATGCCGATACCGAAGATCTGTTCAACATCTACGGAGGATTCGGCATGGCGGCCTTCATGGAAGAAAATGATGAAGAGGCGATCTCCTGGTTCCGCGAGGCTTCAAAGATCTATCCGGGGAATGTTTTCGCCGAAGGGATGACGATGTTCCTTGAAGAAACGGAGACCGATTCATGATTTATCTGACCGTACATGCCTGGCTCGCCGTCGGAATCGGAATTTACATGATTGTTTTCACGAGCGCCAACTCACTTTATCTTTTGAGAAAATCCAGGAGAAAACCGAGAACGTCCGGACCGCCGGTCTCGGTGCTTATTCCCGCGCGAAATGAAGCCGACCGCATTATTCCCGCCCTGGAAGGGTTTTCACGGCAAAGCTACGAAGATTATGAAGTGATTGTTCTCGACGACAATTCCGAAGACGGAACCTGGGAAACAATTCGGCGCATCACGGACGGCGATAAGCGCTTCAAAGCGATGAAAGGCGCCCCTTTGCCCGAAGGCTGGAAAGGAAAGCCTTACGCGATGCAGCAGCTCGCCGCCGCCGCCCGGGGGGAAATTCTCCTTTTTATCGATGCCGACATGGCGCCGGGGCCCGATTTGATTTCATGGACGGTTGCCAACATGGAAGATCACGAAGTGGATTTTCTTTCGGGCTATCCGAGACACACCTCTCCCGAGCCCGCGGAATACTTACTGTTTCCCGTTATGTATCTCGCCACGTCTTTCCTGCTGCCGCTTTGGCTGTTCAACACCCTGAAAACCTATATGTTCTCCCACGCCATCGGTCAATATTTCTGCGTCCGTTCATCGGTTCTGGAAAAAATCGGGGGATTTGAACCGGTTAAAGACAAAATCAACGAGGACATACAGATGGCGCGAAAGCTGAAAGGAGAAGGCTTCCGCCAGGTTTTCCTGGACGCCAAGGACCATCTTTCCGGAAACATGTACGATTCCATGAGCCACGCGAAAATGGGTGTGATGCGGGTTATCTACGAATATTTCGACAACCTCGTTTATCCCTTCGTTATTCTGGGGTTGGTCATGGCCGTGCTCATCATCACTCCCATTCCTTTGGCGATCATCGGATTGGCCGCGGGCTGCTCATGGGCCCTTCCCATGGCTCTCGGCGTGCTTCTGGTCTTTACCGCCTGGCTGATTACCATGCTGGACCGCAAGATGCCGTGGTTCATCGCGTTTCTCTATCCCATTCACTTCACTTGGGCCGCCGTGCTTTCAATCCGTTCGATCAACCTCTCAAAACAAGGGAAAGGCTACATATGGAAAGGCCGTACCGTTCGCTGACGCAAGAATCGGCCTTCCGCCGATTCACAAAGATGGCCGCATACCGTGCCTTCCATCCGTTCCTGTGGCTGGCTTTCTATCTGCCGTACGGCGTTAAAATTAAAAATCGGCGCGGACTAACAAAAAAAGGTCCCGCCGTTTCGATTATGAACCACTGCATTTACGTCGAATGGTTTTTCGTCTGGCACGCGGCACGCTTCCGATACGTTCGATTCACGGCGGAACAGGCCAATATGACCCGAATAGACGTGGGATGGTTCAACAGACTCATGGGAGTTATCGGCATACCCGACGAGAGCCCCATGTCCATCGCTCCCTTTGTTGCTCAATGCCTTAAAAACGGCGAACTGGTCCATTTTTTTCCGGAAGGCGTATTAAAGCCGCGCTGCCAAAATCCCGGGGATTTCATGGTCGGTGCGGCATGGTTCGCCTGCCGTCATAACGTACCGCTTATTCCCATAGCGGAAACCCTTGAAAACCGCCGGATTCAGCGGCTTTTTCCCTGGTGGCCGCCCAAAGTCCGGATGACGGTTCTGCCGCCGCTTGAACCGTCCGAGTTCATCAGCCCGGGAAAAAAGCTGCGGCGGGCGGCCGAAGAAATGACGCAAAAGGCCGAAGAAGCCATTCGGGAATATGTAACGAAGGACCGGATGCCCGATTTTCCCCATAAAAAACGAATCGCTATTGAATAAAAACCGGTATTTTGTTCGGCAGGCCCGCCGGACTTATTCGGGAAGCGCCGAATCCTGTTGGAATCGGCCGTCATCATCGCCCCGTATCCGGCGGTTATCCGCTCCGGCTTACCCCACCATGGAAATCGGCTGCCTGGTGGACTCCAAAACATCTCTCCACAGAGGCCCTTCGTTGTCCACCTGCTTCCGCTTGAACGTGGCCATGTGAATGGGCACATGAACCAGGGAATTGTTCCATTGACCGATGATGCATCCCGTTCGTCCGGTCATGGCCGCATGCACCGCGTTGGCCCCCAGGCGGGCGCAGTAATGGGAATCCACAGGATCGGCAACGGATGCACGGATGATGTAACTGGGATCGATGTACTTAATATTCGCCTCCCGGCCCTGTTTCTTCATGTAATCCGCAATGGCCACCTTGAGAAAGAGTCCGATGTCTCCGTACGATTTATTTCCCGAAGCGTCCTTGCCGTCCTTACCGCTGTTCAAAAGTTCCTGACCGGCCCCTTCGGCCACAACAATCACCGCATGCTTTCTCTTGTCCAGTCGCTGTTCAAGACTCTTTAAAAGGCCATGCTCTCCTTCAAGACTAAAAGGAATCTCCGGAATGAGGCAAAAATTCACATCGCTGGTAGAGAGTGTCGTATGCGCGGCGATGAATCCGGAATCCCGCCCCATAACCTTTACCAGTCCGATGCCGTCCGGAGCGCTTTTGGCCTCGACATGAGCAGCGCCTACGGCTTCCACCGCTTTGGAAACGGCCGTATCGAAACCGAAGGACTTCTGCACGAACATCACATCGTTATCGATTGTCTTTGGAATACCGATGCAGGATATTTTCAACCCGCGTTTTTCGATTTCCTGAGAAATCTCCAGGTTACCTTTCTGAGTACCATCACCGCCGATGGTAAAGAGCATATTGATATTCATCCGCTCCAGAGCATCGACAATAGGATCCACTTCACCGTATCCCCGGGAGGAACCGAGAACAGTGCCGCCTAGCTTATGAATGTCGTCCACAACATCCGGATCCAGCTTTATGGGAGGATAATTGAATTCAGGACGGAATCCCCTATATCCGTAGCGGATTCCGTTAATTCTCTCAACGCCGTAAAAATACCAAAGCGTCCGCGTAATGGACCTGATAACATCGTTGAGTCCCGGACAAAGTCCTCCGCAGGTTACCACGGCGGCGTTAACATGACTCGGAGCAAAGTAGATTTTCTCGCGGGGACCGGCCTCTTCGAGCATCCACACAGGATCATAGTCGGTTCCAACGTTCGAAGCGTCCGTCGTATTGGATCTTAAGATATACTGATCATCCCGCGTATAATTCGCGATGGCGTCCCCCAATGTCGTCGAATAATGCTTGGGTGACGGGATTTTACAGGGTCCTAATGTTTTAATTCGAAAATCGTACTGAATTTCATTGCCCATTCCGGCTCCTCCTGAACGTCGGACGCCCGAGGCGCCGTTGACTTCTCATTATGATCTTAATACTCGCCCAGAGTGGGATTTCGAAGCAAGTCCGAAAAGTAATTTCTTGTTGAACCTTCGCGGGGGCGTGTACAAGGCGGAGAACACTCGGTATGGTGACGAAAGGGGAGATATCACAGATGAAAATACTTATTATCGGCGGAGCCGGGTATATCGGAAGCCATGTTGCTCACGCGTTCGCGGACAGGGGTGATACGGTTGCGATTCTGGATAACTTTTCATCCGGAAGCCATGTCAATTTTCCTCAAGACGCCGAAGTCTTCGAAGGCGACATCATGGATCGATCCTTCCTTAAAAAAGCATTGCACATCGGATGGGACGGAATTGTGCATCTTGCCGCGTTCAAGGCGGTCGGTGAATCCATGCTCAATCCGGGTAAATACGCGGAGAACAACATCAGCGGAACCATTAATATCCTGAACGCCGCCGTCGAGGCCGGTTCCCCTCCCTTGGTATTCTCATCTTCCGCGGCGGTATTCGGAGAACCCGTACGGATTCCGGTCGACGAAGACCATCCGAAAAATCCGGAAAATTTTTACGGCTTCACCAAGCTGGAAATTGAGAATTTTCTCGACTGGTACGATCGTCTTAAAGGGCTGAAATCGGCCTCCCTTCGTTATTTCAACGCTTCCGGCTACGACCAAAAGGGACGCGTGAGTGAACCGGAACGCGATCCGCAGAACCTTCTGCCCATCATCATGGAAGCCGCCGCGGGAATCCGTGACGGACTGACCATCTTCGGGGATGATTATGATACTCCCGACGGCACATGCATCCGGGACTATGTCCACGCAACGGATCTCGCCGACGCCCATGTCCTCGCGATGGATTATCTGATTCGGGAAAAAACCAGCCTGAAAATCAACCTGGGGAGTGAAACGGGCATCAGCGTCGCCCAGATGGTCGAGGAAGCCGTCAGAATCACCGGTGTTGATTTCTCCCGGAAAATCGGCCCGCGCCGCCCGGGAGACCCTGCAAAACTCATTGCCTCCTCGTCGCGGGCGAAAGAGCTTTTGGGATGGAAAGCCGCCAGAAGTGACGCGAAAACGCTGATTTCCAGTACATGGGAACTCTACAAACCCCGGTAATACGGATAAAGCTTATATATTAGTCATCTTGTCATATTAACCGTCCGGCATTACAATCGGAGTCAATAAAAATCCGGAGGATTCTTATGATTGTAAAAAACATAACCGAACTCATCGGCAAAACCCCCCTGGTTAAGCTGAATACAATGCCGTCAGATGGCAAAGCGGCGATTTACATAAAACTTGAATCCGCTAATCCCATGGGAAGCGTTAAGGACAGACTGGGTTTGGCCCTTATCGGCGATGCCGAAAAAAAAGGACTGCTCGGACCGGAATCGCTTATTGTCGAATCCACCAGCGGGAACACGGGCATCGCCCTGGCCTTCATCTGCGCCCAAAGAGGATACAAACTCGCCATCACGATGCCCGAATCCATGAGTATTGAACGCCGGCGGATTCTTACGGCACTGGGAGCGGAACTCCACCTCACTCCGGCGGACAAAGGAATGAAAGGAGCCCTTGCCAAGGCCGAAGAGATTGTGGGGAAGACTCCCGGTGCATTAAGCCTGAAGCAATTCGACAACCCGGCCAACCCCGCTTTTCACGAAGCCACGACGGGTCCCGAAATCTGGAAGGATTTGAACGGGAATGTGGATGCGTTCATAGCCGGAGTCGGAACAGGCGGAACCTTCACGGGTGTTTCCCGCTTTCTGAAGGAAAAGAACGACCGCATAAAGACTTTCGCCGTGGAACCCGAATCGTCGGCCGTTCTTTCGGGCCGCCGGGCGGGGGCCCACAAAATCCAGGGAATAGGAGCGGGCTTTATCCCCGGTGTACTGCAAAGAGATCTTATCGACGAGGTGATGACGATAACCGAAGAAGAAGCCGGAGAAACCGCGCGGCGGGTTGCCCGCAGCGAAGGAATTTTCCTCGGTATATCAAGCGGAGCGAACATAGCCGCGGCTTTAAAACTGGCCGAACGAAATGATTTCGCCGGAAAAAACATCGTAACAATCGGCTGCGATACAGGCGAACGGTATTTAAGCACCTGGCTTTTCCAAAAGGAGGAGAATTAATGGGATTCTCTACCGAAGCCATACATGCGGGGTGGAGTTCGCGGAACACGGAAAGAGCGGTTCCCCTCCATAGAACGACGGCTTATAATTTCACCGATACCGACCATGCGGCGAATCTGTTCGCCCTTAAAGAGCCGGGGCATATGTACACCCGGATAAGCAATCCGACGCAGGACATCCTGGAAAAACGGCTGGCGATTTTGGAAGGCGGAACAGGGGCGCTGACTCTTTCTTCCGGCACGGCCGCCGTTTTCAACAGCATCATCAACGTCGCGGGAGCCGGTGACGAGATTCTTTCCTCTTCCGAACTCTACGGCGGCACCCATACCATGTTTAAAGATATTCTGCCCCAATTCGGCATCACGGTTAAGTTCGTGAATCCTCACGATTCCACGGCTTGGAAGAAGGCTTCCAATTCTCAAACAAGGGCCTTTTACTGCGAAACCATCGGGAATCCTTCTCTCCGTGTTCCGGATTTCGAGTCTCTGAAGAAAGCGGCCGAAGAGATTCATGTTCCTCT
Source organism: Spirochaetia bacterium (assembly GCA_963666985.2). Classification (GTDB taxonomy): domain Bacteria; phylum Spirochaetota; class Spirochaetia; order DSM-2461; family DSM-2461; genus UBA2779. The sequence goes on from CAXXIA010000002.1 coordinate 322,676, forward strand.
GATTGTCGACTCAACCTTCACCACGCCCTATCTGCTGAATCCCATCGAGCACGGAGCGGATGTTGTTATTCATTCTCTCACAAAATGGATCTGCGGTCATGGAACCGCCGTCGGCGGAGCGGTTATAGACGCAGGGAGATTCGACTGGACCGATCCGAAATTCGCAACCTTCAACAAACCGGACACAAGCTACCACGGTCTTCGTTATGCCCATGACCTGGGGAATCTCTCCTCGGCGGCGTTCACCGTCAGAATGCGTCTTGTACAGTTAAGAAACCTCGGCGCATGCTTAAGTCCGGACAACATCTGGATGTTCCTGCAAGGTCTTGAAACTCTGGCGCTGAGAATGGAAAGGCATTCGGTCAATGCCGTGAAAACCGTACAATTTCTGGCGAATCATCCGGCGGTTTCCTGGGTCCGCTATCCCGGATTGGAAACGGGAAACGAAAATTATGCCACGGCCGCCAAGTACCTGAAAAAAGGCTTCGGAGGGATGGTGGTTTTCGGTATCAAAGGCGGACGAGAAGCAGGTGCCCGATTCATCGAAAACTTAAAACTCTTCAGTCATGTCGCAAATGTCGGAGACGCAAAGAGTTTGGCCATACACCCGGCCTCCACGACGCATTCTCAGCTTAGCGAAGAAGATTTGAAGTCAACCGGTGTAGGCACCGATTTAATCCGGCTGTCCGTCGGGATTGAGGATCTTGACGACATTATCCGCGATTTGGACTCCGCTCTGAAGAAAACCGCCGGGAACTAAAGCGGCCGCAGAGTCAGAAAATCTGCAAACCGACGGCCGCAGGCCGTAATCGGCAAGAACCCGCCACAGCTCGGATTCCTTCATTTCCAATTATTCATTTGCCGTCGTTCATGACTTCTCACTATACTGATACCATGATTTCAAATTGCCGATCGATCATCGATTCCTTGGATGATTACGTTATCCATTTGGAGGATATCCGCGAAACGGTACTGTCAACAATGGTGATGGTAAACGAAATCCCGGCACCGACGTTCAAGGAGTCGGCCCGTGCGAAATTTCTTGTCGACCGATTCAGTGAATTGGAAATGCTCCATGCCTCGGTGGACGAAATGAGCAACGTTATGGGGATTATTCCCGGAAAGAAGGGCAAGCGGGACATTCTTGTGGCTGCCCACCTCGACTCCTTATTCGACTCAACCGTCGATCATACGGTAACCCTTGAACCGTCGATGGCAATCGGACCGGGAGTAAGCGACAACAGTCTCGGCGTGGCGGTTCTCGGGACGCTGCCGCTTATTCTTGAACGCATCGACATGGAATTGGACGCAAACCTCGTTCTTCTGGGAACATCACGAAGTCTCGGGAGCGGAGATTTGGAAGGACTGCGTTTCGTGCTGGAGCATTACAAAAAACCTTTCACCGCCGCGGTGTGTCTGGAAGGGATTAAAATCGGCCGGCTGAGCTTTTCTTCCATCGGGATGCTTCGGGGTGAGCTCACATACAGAATCCCGGAACAATACGACTGGTCGAAGTTCAATTCGGTGGGCGCCATCGTCGACATGAACGACATGATCAACAGAATCCTGGAAATACCGTTGCCGAGAAAACCGAATACCACCATCGTCCTGGGGCAAATGGAAGCCGGAACCTCGTATAACACGATGCCGATAAAGGCGACACTGCGTTTTGAAATCCGCAGCGAATCCGATGAAATCGTGGAAGACCTCGCAAAAAAAATTACTTTTCTCGCCGAAGAAATGACATCGAAAACAGGCGCCTTGGTAAAATTCAAAGAAATCGCGCGAAGGAAATCCGGCGGCACCGACTTTTCTCATCCGCTGAACACGGTAAGCCGGGAGATTTTAAAAAAACTTGACATTACACCAAGAATCACACCCAGCACGTCCGAGCTTTCCGCCCTTATCAGCAAAGGGATTCCGGCAATAACCATCGGTTTGACCAACGGTGAGAATGCCGGAGAGCTGGACGAATCCGTGGAAATCAAACCGATCAGTAAGGGATTGGCGCAATTAGTCGCTCTTCTCAAAGCCATCGACTTGGGGTGTACGGATGAGTCCTGATACATGGATTAATAAAAACACCTATCATCATTCGGCTTTCGCCGATCTCAAAGAACTGGTGGAAGAAAAAGAAAAAACGGGACTGACCATATCCCTGTGCATCCCCACCCTCAACGAAGAGAGAACAATCGGCAAGGAAGTGGTGATCTTCCGATCCGAACTGATGCACCGCTATCCCCTCCTGGATGAAATCGCGGTTATCGATTCCGGCAGTAAGGACCGAACGCTTGAAGTCTCCTCAAGTTTCGGAGCCGACACCTACCTTTCGGCGGATATCCTGCCCGAGGAAGGATTCAGGAAAGGCAAAGGTGAAAACCTCTGGAAAGCCATCTACCAACTCAAGGGCGACATCATCGTCTATATCGATGCCGATATTAAAAACATCCATCCGCGATTCGTTTATGGACTGGTCGGACCGCTTATCAAGCGTTCGGAGGTGAGTTACGTCAAGGCTTTCTACGACAGGCCGCTGGCATTCTCCGACAGTGTTCGCCCCTCCGGCGGAGGCCGCGTAACCGAGATTCTTACCCGCCCTCTTTTCAGCCTCTTCTTCCCGGAACTCACGGCGATTATTCAGCCTTTATCGGGTGAATACGCCGTAAGACGGGATGTGCTTGAATCCATTCCCTTTCCGGTGGGATACGGTGTGGAGACCAGCCACATCCTGGATGTATACAGAACACACGGGATGAAGGCCTTCGCCCAAACGGATCTGGACCAGCGGGTTCATCGCAATCAGGAAACCCGGGCACTGGGAAAGATGTCTTTCGGCATACTTCAGACCTTCCTCACAAGACTGATATCCTACGGCACCATTGAAAACAAGCAGGAATTCCAAACGGTCCTCCGGCAGTTTCAGGTTCGAAACAATGTTTATGAAACCTTGGAATATGATATTCCCGAATACGAAAGGCCCCCGATGAACACCATCGATGCTTACCGTAAATCACGCGGAATGCCGCCGCTGCAGAAAAACTCGTTAGAGCCGTAAGATTCCGCCGGCCGGTCGGCGATTGTTCTCCGTTTCTTCAGCGGCCCACTAAGTATTTGCGAGGAACGATGCCGACTCCCTGCCGAAGGATTCGAAAGGGATGGGAAGTCACATCAACAACCGTAGAGGGGCCTCGTCCCGTATACAAGCCCGAATCTTCTATCAGATCCACTTCATCCCCGAATTCGGCTTCAATGGACGCAGGATCGTTCAGCGGATCGTGCCCGGCGCGGTTCACACTGGTCGAATAGAGCGGCGCGCCCACATCTTTCACCAGATTCCTCAGCCTATCGTCCTCGGGAACTCTGCAGGCGACCGTTCCGCCCGTCTTCCCGGAAAAAACGAATGTGAACGGACCGGGCCACAGCTTCAGAATATCGTCTTTCGGCCGAATCAGGCCCAGAGCGTCAAGGTCATCCGCCTCGGAAATCAGCTGAAGAAAAGGCTTCGTCTCTTCCCGGCCTTTTATTTCCCTGATGGCCTCTTCGGTATCGGGCACTCGTCCGACAAAACCGTAGATCGTATCGCAGGCCATTACGGCGACTCCGCCTCTTTTCAAAACATCAAGAAGCTTCGCGTAACTATCTTTTTCCCGGGGCAGCCGCATGTTCCATCCTTCCTAAAATCAACGTAACAAACAGCGCTACAAGACCGACCGAGGCGGCCAGTATACGCAGGATTCCCTCGCCGCCCACGGGAGCGGGCACCATGCGAAGTACGCGTCCGGCTTGGGGAAGCTTCCGTTGTGTTTCCAGATTCCGAAACATAACAACCGCATCGTCTTCACGATAAAGTCCCAGCGACCGTGCTTCGACAATGATGGCCTCAGGATCGCTCCTGAGCGCACCCAGTCTTGCCGAAAGTTCCATTCCATGTCTTTCAAGGTCCGCCATATTAACCTCAAGATGTCCGTTCCGATCTTCAAGTTTCTTCAAAGCGACCACGCCGGTCTCGCCGAAAAAAAGGGCGAGCAGCGAAAAAGTCAAAAAAGTCGCGTACAATGCCGTTAAAATCGCAGATTGTTTCATATTTCGATTGACGGCTTTATTCGACCTGTCCTTTACAGAGAATTCATGCCTTATTATGATAAGTTATAAAGGGAACAGGCGGCGATTAACGGGTTGCGATAGATGACCGGCAATGAAATAATTCAACCCGATAGCTGTAATTGACGATACTCGTAAGGTACAAAATCGCCTCTCGGGAGCATGGACGATGGCCGTGGATAAAAGACAACGTGAAGAGCAGGAACTGGAACGCTACGGAGTATGGGTGAAGGCCGGTCCCGACGACATAGACATCCATGAAGGCGGAAGCCTTGATCTCATGGATATTGAAGACTCAGGAAACGATCAGCTGCTCATCACCGAAGAAGAAGAAAAACTTCTTGGAGAATTGGAAGAATCCTCACTCCCGGATTTCAGTGATTTCGATAACGACTTCGACAATCCTTTCGAAGATACTTTCGATGACACTTTCGATAATTCCTCCGAAGAAGACGATTTCGATATGCCCGATTTTCCCCAGGATACCGAACGAACCTTTGAACGGAACAGCGAATCAACGGAGATTCTCCATAAAATCGAAGATGAATTGAATGCTCTTCGCACGGAAATAAGACAGCTTAAAGATGAATTGACGGGTCTGAGAGCGCCGGCCCTTCCTTCCGGCGAAGCGGAAACGGCCGAGCATAGAGGTTTTTTCGATGAAGAAGGCGATGAAACAATCGCCCTCACCGGAGATGAACTGGACAACATTCTTGATTCGGCGGAAATGACCGAAGGTACGGCCGAGGAGATTTCGGAACACGAAGAACCGGTTTTCGAGGCCGGAGAGATCGGCGAAGACATCTCCATCGAAGAAGACGAAGAAACAATCGATTTTTCAATCGATGCGATAAATGGCGATATCGACGACATCGGCGGCATCGATGATTACGAAACCCCGGAAATAGCGGATATCGAAGAAGAGACCGATCCGGCCCTCTCCATCCTCGGAAGTCCCGAAACATTCGAAGATGAAAGCGATCCGGAAACCATCGAAATCGATATCCCCGGGCTGGATGAAATCATCGATCTGGAAGATACGGAAACCGAAGAAGCGGAAACGGAGTCCGAAGAAGAAGACATAGTCAGCATCGACGATATCTCGGAAGATTTTGAAGAGGTTACCGACTTTGAAGATTTCGGTCTCGACGGTTCTTCCGAGCCGGTGGACATTCCTCTCATGGATTCTTCGGAAGAAATGATTTTGCAGGAATCTTCCGACGAGATTCACTTATCCGAAAGCCTGGTCGAAGACACCTTCGATGAAGGTGAAGAAGTGGAGATTGACCTGGACGACGATGAAGATCTCATTCTCACCGAAGAGAATGAAGATTTCGATGTTGAAATGGAAGAGATTTCACTCGACGACTTCGGTATCGAAGAAGAAACCATGGAAGAATCTTCAGACGCCGGCGGTGCCGCCGACGCGGCCGTGTCGGGCGCCGGCGCGGCGGCCGAACGCGGAGCCACGCTCATCGACGAGGATTCGGATATACTGGCCGTCCAAGATGAAGAGGACTATGAAGAAATAAACCTCTCGGTTTCCGATGAAGCGGATATCGAAGATGAAGCCCTCGAAGAAATCGAATTTGAATCAATGCTCGCCGAAGGCATCGAAGAAGAAACCGTTTCCTTAACCGAAGACATCGAAGAAATTGACCTGGACGATGAAGTCGACTTGGTTATTGAAGATATCGATATGAACGATGTCCCCTCGGACAAAGGCGCCTCCGATACGGATTCGGAATTGGAAGACCTTGAAGATCTTGATTTGGAGCTGGAGAGTTTCGATGAGATTGAAGAGATGGACCTGGAGCTTGACAGTTCCGATGAGCTTGAAGAGATAAGCCTGGGATCTGAAACTTCCGATGAGCTTGAAGAGATAGACCTGGGATCTGAAAGTCCCGATGAACTTGAAGACATCACCCCGAAAGCGGTGAGCTCCGATAACCTTGATGATATTGAAATAGAAGAAATTGAGCTCGATGAATCCGTAAACCTTGAAGAAGAATCCATTGATGAAATCGATCTGGAAGAAATCGAATCTTTTGATACCGCGATGGACGCGGAAGAGATTCCGGAAATCGAACTCGATGAGGCCATTGACGAGATAGAAACCATCGAAGAATTCTCATTGGAGGAATCGGACTCCCTTACCGGCAATCTTGAAGAACTCGAAATCGATTTGGAAGACGATACGGAGGTAACGGTCGCCGTTCCCAATGATGATTTTAATGAACTTCCGGGAACGGAAGATGTCGATCTCGATTCCCTCGAAGCCCTTGCCGCCGCCCCCGACCTTACGGAAGAAGTCGGCGAAACGATTGTTGAGATTCCTGAGATCGACCTGGAACCTCTTTCCGAAGACGAAGACCTTGAGGATCTTGAAGACCTCGGCGAAGATATTCTCGACGAAACGCTTTCCGAAGAAATATCGCTTGAAACGGAATCGGATTTATCTGAAATTGCCGATGTTAATGAAACAATGGCAATGGGGAGAGAAGCCATCGAGCTGGCCGACTTGCCGGACGACCTGAAGGACCAAATCAAAGACGTATTGAAATATATGGATCAGCTTCTGGAATCGCTTCCTGACGACAAAATCCAGGAATTTGCCAGAAGCGAACATTTTGAAGTGTACAAGAAAATCTTTGAGGAGCTGGGGATAGCCGACTGATGGGCCTGCTTGACCGCGCCCGAACTTTTGAAAAAGATTCTTCGAGTTCAACAGCCTTAAGAACCGAACTCGTTGAGAAGGCTTTGTCGGTAATCGAGGATTCCACGGGGCATATCGATTATCCCGGAGAAGTTTTCGAAGCCTTTCGTTCGGTTATCGGTTTTTCAAAAGGAACCTTTCTTCTTCCCGACACCGATTCGGAGGAATTCTATCCGTGGGTAAGCGTGGGATTCGACAGAACCACGACTCGACGCTTAAGATTTTCATTCGACATGGTTGCTTCGGAATCCCGCGAAGTCGTTATGAAAATCGAGACCGAATCGCTCGCATCGGTGCTCTCAAACCGCGAATTCGGCCTGATGGAAGAACCGCTCTTAATCAGATTGGGAAAAAACGCCCTCCCTTCGGCACTGATTTTAACCACGGACGGTCCGAACGGAGGCTCGGCGGATTCGTCCCTGATTGAGATTCTCACGCTCCTCAACGAGCGGCTCGGGGATAAAATTCCCGGGAGCCGTTCGCTGATGGAATCGATGGGGAAACAGGAAGCTTCAAGTGTTTCCGAATGGCTCGAAAGATGGGGAGATGAGGAAGCCGTTCTGGTCGTCCTCGATGCATCCAACGCCATTGATGCTATAATGGACGCTATTGACGGTCTGGAACTTTACAGGGCCAGAAAAGACGCCATAGGAATCATCAGACGCATCATCGGAAGAATGGGCAGGCTCTATGACACAAAAGACGGCAGGATACTCGTTCTCTCTCCTCCCGAACGTCTTTCCGACGGAGATCTATGGCTTCACCAGCTTTCTTTGGCGTTTTCTTCCGCCTTTGGAAGACTTTCCGAACCGCCGGTATTCGAAGCGGCTTTTTTCTCCTGGCCCGCCGAAAAAGGGGCCGTTGAAGAGGCCCTGGCGGGCTTGCTGTAGCCGATACCCGATGGGCGGGATTGAACGGCGGAGCCGCCCATGACAATCGATATCGCGAAATCAGGAGAGACTTCGGCGGAGCATAACGGCATCCGCATCCATTCGGCCTACGATCCGCGAAAAGAAGCCGGCCGCTTTCTCGACTCCGCCCTTCCGGCCGGAACGCGGCCGAACACGATTATCGTTATCGGGGCCGGCTTGGGCTATGCGGATGAAACGGCGGCCGAAAGATGGCCGAACGCCGATGTTATCGCGATCCATCTGAATGCGGAACTGTACAAAAACAGAATCGGCCGTTCCCGCGGAGAATCGGCCGGCCGCATCAAGCGATGGCATCCGGAATCAGACGTTTCATTACCATCATTCCTGGCTTCGGCCGTCGGAGAACATAACGTTCACGGTCTTCATATCATTCAATGGCCCGCCGCCGCCTCGGCCATGCCGGATGAAGCGAATAGAGCGGCCCAATATGTGGCGCAAATCGTCAGAAGACACACAGGAAGCATCACGGCCACGGCGGCATTCGGCCGCCTGTGGATACGAAACACCCTGAGAAATTTCATTGAACTCGACAAACTCGCTGTTCCCTCCGCGACGGACAGGCCGGTCGTTATAGCCGCATCCGGTCCCGGTCTGGAATACGCTTTGACGCACCTTTCAACTTATCGCGATCGATTCCGCCTCTGGGCGCTTCCTTCCGCCTTGCCGGCATTGTCGGCAGCATCCCTTACGCCGGATTTGATCTTCGCCACGGACTCAGGACACTGGGCCAAGCTCCACATGCGGTATTTTCCTCCATCGGTTCCCGTGGTCATGCCGCTCTCGGCCGCTCCGCCGCCCTCCGGCATCGGCGTACCGATGCTGATTCGCCAAGGAGTCCCCGGCGAATCGCGGCTTCTCAGAGGCCCTGAGTGGCCGCTGCTGCCCATACCGGCCCGAGGCACGGTCGCGGCCACGGCCGTGGATGTTTGGAGCGCGGCGGCGGGTAACTCCCTGCTGCTGGTCGGCCTCGACCTCTGCTGGTACGATCTGCGCTCTCACGCAAGGCCCCATGCCTTCGACGGGTGGATAGCCTCCCGAACGGACCGAAAAAATCCGAAAGTTAATGAACTCTGGAACAGAGCCCTTGCCCAAGCACCGAAAAAAGAAGGGAAACGGAGAACCGGGCCGGCTCTTGAAACATACGCCGACTGGTTTCGCGGCATCGACGGGAAAGGCCGCATTTTCCGCTTTCATTCACCGGAAGATCCCGTGGAACCGGTGAGCGTCGAAGGATTTCCCATCAGAGGAGAGGAACTGTTCCGCGAATGGAAATCATCCGGAATTACAGCGGAAATCACCCCTTACCGCATTACCGAAGCTCCTCAAAACAGATTAACGCGAAAAAAAGCGGTCATCAGCCTTTTGGACGAGTGGAAGCAACGTCTTGGAACCAAGACGGCCGCCGATGAGGATGAGGATGATTTTCATGAAATGCTCTATACTCTCGATCCCGGAGGCACTCTGGAGCTAACGGGCGCTTCGGATTCCGAGAAAAAGAGAATCGCGGCGGAACACTTCACACGGGTTGGCCGCATTCTTGATAAAATAAGAGATTCTTATGTCTGAAAATGGAATCCTGGATCGAAATCTTCTGGCACTGAGCGCCCGCCATCCGGAACTCGCGCAAAAGCTATCTTCCGCCTCTTCGTATCCCGATCTGGAAATCATCGAATCCCGTAAAGGGCCGCCGGTTCCCGTTTTGCGCAGAGACGGGCGGCCTTTTCCCATGCATTCCCGTTTCGATCCCGAAGCGGAAGGAGGCAGGCTGGCCGATTCGGCTCCCGAAGGATTTCTTATCGCTTTCGGACTCGGCGGTGCGTATCACCTGAAGCCCCTTCTGAAAAAACGAACCATGACGGGTCTGCTCATCGTCGAAAAAGACCTTTCCCTTTTAAGAGGGATCTTAGAGGGAATCGATCTGACGCGTCTGTTCACGGATTCCAGGGTACTTTTAATAATGAATCCCTCGCCGGACGAACTGATCCGGTTCGTTCTGGACCGCTACCTTCCCGTTCTTTACGGGAATCTCGGGAGCCTCTCCTTAAGGAGCCGTTTCGATGCCGATCCCGAATGGTTCACCGAAAGAGCGGACGCTCTGAGAGGAATCCCCGAATCTCTCGGCCGGGACTATACGGTCCAGACGCGCTTCGGCCGGCGATGGTTCGTTCACACTCTCGCCAACCTTCCGACGAGTGAACGAACCGGCGCGGTGCTCCCCCCCTCGGAACGCTTCATCATTACCGCCGCCGGCCCGTCTCTGCACAAACAGCTTCCGCGCATCCGCGCTCTTCACCGCGGCGGAGCCGTTCTTCTGGCAACGGACACATCCCTGCCGTTTTTAATTTCCGAAGGAGAAACGCCCGACATCGTCCTCTCCATAGACTGTCAGATTGTCAGCTACCATCATTTTTTAAAAGGTCTTCCCCGCAAAACTCTGCTGCTGCTCGACCTTGCCTCTCCTCCGGTGCTGACGAGGATGACCGACCGCGTTCTCTTTTTCGCCAGCGGCCATCCGTTCTCATTGTATCTGAACCGTCTCTACAGGCCCTTTCCCATCCTCGATCTTTCGGGCGGCAACGTAACCCATGCCGCCGTTTCCCTGGCGAGAGCGGCAGGGGCCGGTGAAATTCATCTTTTCGGAGCGGACTTTTCTTATCCGATGGGGCGGCCCTACGCCAAGGGAACCTATCTCTATCCTTATTTCCAATCCCGCTCGGCGCGAACCGGCGGCTCGGAGGATTCTTTCTGGAGGTTCATCAATTCTTCCCGCCCCCGCCGGGAATCATCCGGCGGCTCCTGGAGACTGAGAACCGCATCCATGGATCACTATCGGGAATCGCTGGAGAAAACGATCTCTTCTCCGGATGCCAATGTTGTTCAGGAAGATGGAGACGGTGTACCGCTGCGAACATCCGGAGCTTCCCGAACGCACGCGCCCTCTTCCCGCGGGAAATTCGCCTCGCTTCTCTCGGCGGGAAAAGCCTCCGTCGGCTGGAAGGAGTTTCTCAAGGGCTATGTCGGCAGGCTGGAATCACTCCCGCCGCTAAACGGCCCGCCGCAGGACTATCTGGCCGATCTCTGCACCGAAGACAGGCAAGCCTGGGCCACGCTTCTTCCCTCCGCCGCAACATTCAGGGGAAACGCCGAAGACGGACCGAAGGCCGTTGAAGAGGCCCGGAAATGGACTTTGGACCGTATCCGAACAATGCGGACACGTTATTAAATGAGGCTCTTTCAAGATGGATTCCGTCTGTTTCCGGTCTGAATCACGCGGACCTTCGCACCCTGCATGAAAAGAACCTTTCTTACACCCTTACGCCGCATTTAATCCCAATCAGTTTTCCCACACCAAAGCACCATAACCGACGAACGAAGATGAAGGATGAAGATCCCGGCTCGTCGCATACTCCAAAAGCCGACCGTCCGGACAGCCGGAAGAAGCGGCGAAACTCATGGCCGCCACGGCGGCTCCGGCGGAACAGGCGGACATTTGGCCGGCGGCCAACTCCAAAGCCTTTCCCGCCTCTCCGGATAAAAGGGCGTTCAAAAAGTCCATATCCCTTCCCCGAACCCATTCGGCGGGATCGCCGCGGGATTCGGGCGGCATAAACCCGTAATTCGGTCCGTAATGAGTTAAATCCGTCGAGCCGACAACAGCGATTTTTCGACCGAAAGCTAAAGCTGTTTCTGCGAGAATTTCACCGAATCGGGCGGCCCTTTCATCGGAAGGGATTCTCCAGGCGGCCCACAGCGCATCGGGCCGCATCGCCGCCGCCATGGGCATAATCACCTCCACGGTATTATCCGCGGACCGTTCGGAACGCACGTCGAAACCATCGGGAAGAGCCGCTTCCACGGCCTCGGCGAATTCGGAATCACGGCCGAAAAGCCCCGTAGGCAAATCCCAGGCATCACCGTCATAGCGAATAAACGGACTTCCGGATGAATTATGACCTCCGAGCACAACAACGGTTTCGGCATCGGATTTCAGCCGTCCAACCACTTCGGCCATCATTTTTCCGCAAAAAAACCATCCGGCATGCGGAGAAATGCCCGCCACGGCATTTTTTTCTCCGTTCATGCGAAAATCAGAGCCGATATAGGCCCTGATTTCCGCCTCGTCGGCGGGATACCACCCGGAAGGAAGAGTCCTTGTTCGTATCTTCAACACATTCCCCCTGTTTACAGTATAATAGACGGCATGAAGAAGACCTTCTCAGTCATATACACTATCTGCGTTGTTCTCGCGCTGCTGGGCGTCATAGCCTTCTTCGGCTGGAAGACCTATCAATCCCGCCAGGAAAGAATATCCGATTTTGTCGCCAGAACCGAAGAATACACCCGGCGGCTCTCCGGTTCCATCGGCGAAAGAGACGTCAAGGCGGAGGCCAAATTGGCGGAAAAACTGATGGCCGAGGATCTTTCCCTCGTCGCCGTACAGGTTTATTCCCATGATGAAGGCCTGAGAATCAGTGTCGTCAAGCCGATCGCGGGCGACTACAGCCGTAAACCCATCGCGGAATCCGATGCCTTTGAGGGACTCATCTCGGGGATACGGTTTTATAAAGCGTACCGCCACATGGAAATTGAGGACATGCCGGGCCTGGAAGCCGTGTATGTCGCGGCGGTTCTCACGGACGGACAAATTCGAAACAACCTGATGATCATCCTGGCCACGGTGCTGGCATTGTTCATCATCACCTTGGCGATCATCCTGCTCAAACCCGGATCCCGCGGGAACGAGGAACTCGAAGAAGACGAGGAACAAGGCGGATTTTCCATGGACGACGACTTTTCCGCCGATGAAATGCCGGACGACGAACCCGACACGTACCGATCGACGGATGAAGAATTCAGCATTCCCGACGATTTCGACGCAATCGATAATTTCGACGAAAACGATCTTCTCAGCAACGGACCCGATTTCGGAAATTCGCTGCCTCTGGAAGACGATTTCGATTTGCCGAATCTTGATGATATCCATCCGGATGAACCGGACGGTACGAAATCCGAAGAACTCCGGGACAGGCTCGGATCGGAACTCGAACGCGCCGCTTCGTTCAACCAGGATTTATCCATACTCCTTTTCTCCGCGGAGAGCGGTTATGAAGACTATATCCGCGAATCGGCCGCCTACCCCGATTTGGTTTTTCCTCTGGATGGGGACAGCATCGCCGTTATAGAAATCAACAAGGATCTGGACTCAACGCTGGCATTCGCCGAAGACTTTATCCGAACCCATATAGAACGCAGCGGAAAGCGTTCGATTCGCGCCGGAATCGCGTCGCGGAACGGTCGTCTTATCAGTGCCCAAAGACTCATCTCGGAGGCCGAAAGCGCTTTGAGAAAAACGGATTCCGAAAAGAACATTGTCGCTTTCCGGTCCGATCCCGAGAAGTATCGGGAGTATCTCAAGGCTCAAGAGGACTAAGCCCGTGCCCATTATCAGATGCCGCTCACTACGGCCTTGCTCCTTTCGAAGCACCGGGGATATCCTGCCTAACGTATGCTGAAGCGCCTTACGTTCATTTTGCTCGTCTTCACGGCGATGCTTTCTTCCTGCGGCCGCGGGCCTTATATTCCCAAGTCTCTTTCCAAGGACGACGATCTGCGCAAACTCATTTCCGTTGCCGTCGATCCGTCTTCCGACCCGGCCATGCGGTACGCCGCGTTCGAGCCGGTTATCTCCAAAGCCAGAAAGCTGGGCGAATACGACTGGATTACTTATATGCTCGGATCGATTCTTGAACGAAATCCGGGCGATCCCTACGGTGCCTATTACTTGATGGCCATGGCCGAAGGGGCCCGCGACACAAACGCACAAAAGCTCGCTCTGGATTATCTTCGGCGACTGCTGGCCGACTATCCCGACCTGATTATCCGCGACCGCTCAATCCATCTTATGGCCCTGAACCAATTGGCCGATGCCACATCCGATCCGCGTGAGGCCATAGACGCACGCATCGAAATGCAGAGACGGTTCGCCGACCGGATAGACCAGGGCCGAAATTCGTACGCCCTGGCCGAAGATTACCGAGAAATCGGGGATTGGGACGCCATGTATGCGAGCCTCGCGGAATTTCTGAAATATGACAAAACCGTTGTTCCGGGAATCCCCGATGCGCTCTGGAGGGCACGGTCGTCCATCGAATTCCACGATAGCTCCAAAGACTGGACCATGGAAAATCTGGACGATCTGGTGAATACCATAAAATACGCCATCCGCACCAATAATGGTACTCTGCTTAACAAGTACAAATCGAAAAAGAACTTCTTTTTCATGAACTGGAGCCAGGACATTTCGGATCGTTTTTCTCGAATGTATGACGTTGATGTTCGGGCCTGGCTGAAGCCCTCGATTCGTTACGGAGCGGAACTCGAGGATTTTTCCAACGAAAACGAAGCCTATCTTTGGACTTCGGGCTGGTCGTGGAAAATTCGCACTTGGTATCTTTATTTCCGCCGCGTCGAATATCCGGCGGATCCGGAAATTAACGGACAATGGGAATGGGCCGGAATTTATATAGGCGAACGTCTTTAATCATTCTTATTTTTCTGTCGGCGGCTTTCCTTGCCGCATCGGAAAACGATTCCAATGGGACCGATGATAAGCCGATCGGCACTGTCGGTTATCCCGTACCGCTTCCGTTCTTCGGCGATTCTCGGCATTCACGTTCAAAAAACGATATTTCACCGGATGTTTCCTGGATTCCTCCCCGACAGGGCCGATCGGCGCCCAAGGCTTGGTCGGTCTCTCCGAAAACGCTGCAGTGGGAGCGTCCCGAAGTGGCGCTATGGAAAAAACGATGGGAATCACCCGAGGGACGGGCGAAACTTATCGGGGCGCAAAACCGATATAAAGCCTTCCGAATCGAAGTTGAAGGAATGATCCGGGATTCGGGCATTCCCTGGGAATTCGCAGCCCTGCCTGTTGTGGAGTCCAATTGGCGGATCAATGCCGTCTCCTCATCCGGTGCTGCTGGCCCCTGGCAATTCCTCAGAGCCAGCGCCATCGGCCGAGGACTCATCATAGACGCATGGAGAGATGAAAGACGGGACGTCTGGAAATCCACCGAAGCGGCGATGGCCGAATTATCCTTCTACCACCGGCTCTTTTCCGACTGGCTGATGGCCATCGCCTCTTACAACGCCGGTCCGACACGAATGCGAAAGCTGATGGGAAACGGTGAATATTCCGGATATTGGGATTTGTACGACGCTCATCTGATTCCCTCGGAAACGGAAAATTATGTTCCCCAGGTAATGGCCGTGGCCTACATTACGGCCCATGCCGGCCGAACGGGCCTGCCCATTGAATGGACGGCCCCGCCTCGGTGGACCCGCATTCGGCTGAACCATTCTGTTCCTCTGGACTCATTTCTCTCCGTTGCCTCAGAGAACGGAACGGAGAGAACTCTTCTTCGGCAGGCCCACAGCGAGCTGCACCATCCCTTCACCCCGCCGCCCGGGATGCCCTACAGTCTCAAGGTTCCGGCGGAAAAAACCGAAGAGGTAACGGCATGGCTTGAAGGCTTGAAAGACGGAAACCTCCCGGATCGGTTCTGGCGCTACACCGTTCGAAGCGGAGATACACTGTCGGAAATAGCCGAGCGTTATACCATATCCCTGCCGGAATTGCTGAGCTATAATGTCCATGTCGCTTCCGGGATGCTGCGCATCGGTGAACGTCTATACATTCCGGGAACGGAAACGGAACCCGCGGACGTTGAATCGGACGAGCTGCCCCTCTGGTCGGGCCGATACAGCGTTAGGCCCGGCGATTCATTCTGGTCCATCGCCCGTGAATACGGAACCACGCCGGAGAAACTGGCCGAGACGAATCATCGGAACCTTAACGGCATCCTGACGGCGGGAAGCGTTTTGAATGTTCCTTCGGAAGGAGAGGATCTGTGAATAGATCGGCCCGCATCGCGATAACCGTCCTTTTCGCATCGGCCGCGGTGTCCGCTTCCGCGCAGATGGCGGTGAAAACCGACATGGATTGGCCGCACGGACGAATCGGCATCACCGCTTCCCGCATGCTGGATGAAGGTATGTCGCCTTCGGATCATCCCCGCGCCCTCACGGCCCTGGAAATGGAACTCCCCCCGTATATTTTCGAAGTCATTACCTCGCTTTCCTGGGACGACCGGGGAACCATCGGCGATTTAATAGCGCGCGATCCGGCCGCGCGAACACCGGTGGAAGAATTGGCGCGCTCCTTTAAACGGGAATGGAGCCGTCTTTCGGCAAACAGAGACGCCGTGGAAGCCGCGTATACTCTGGATTTGGCGGAAGTGTTCGGCTATCTCTCTCCGGCCCCCTTTCCGGGCAAAACGGCGGATATTCCCATATCCTGGACTCCCGTGCCCGAGGACGATTGGTCCGGCATCATCATCTATGCGCCGCCTGATCTTCCTGTTCGGGGAACACAGCTGAAGGCAAACCCCGTTCCCGCCCTTGGAGCCCGTATCCTCTCGAACAGGCTTGAGTTACTTGCCGACCCCGCCGTCCGATCCGGGAAACTGCTCTCCTACAGACTGCTGGAGGAGAAAAACGATACGGAAACACTTGTGGGACGAAGACCGTACCACACCATGGCGCGGGGACTCTACGGAGATTTTCCCTGCGATATAATCCTCAGCGCCGATGATTCACGGCGTATCATGGCATCCGAATCGGGCCGTGCCGCCCTGGCCTCGGGACGAATCGTTATTCTTCTGGATGCCATCCCCGAGTAAAACAGCGGCTAAAAAAAGGCTTCGGCGCTATCCGCGGGAGGCTTCGGCGCTATCCGCGGGAGGCTTCGACGCTATCCGCGGGAGGCTTCGACGCTATCCGCGGGAAGCCTCAGCTTCGGGACGCCGCGGAACCGGAATCGGACCTCGCCGGTTCTTGCCGAGCATTGCCGAGCGGGAGTCATCCGCGGCCGCCGTTCTTAAGTGAAATCGGATCGTTTGGGTGTCCGGACTAGACAATTCCCGCCCGTACGGTTTTAATGCCATGGAGATAGCGTTATGACATCCCGCCGAATACTGAAATTTTTCGCGCCTCTCCTTTTGCCGGCCGCATTCCTCTTTTCGGGCTGCGGGAATCTCGGTACGGCCGTGGTTCTCTGGCCTCCCGAAGAAAGCGTCTGGAATCCCGGCGACCTGGTTACCGTAAAAGACGATTCCTTTCTTCGAAAAACCTATATCGTCAATCTTCCCGATCAGCGGCAGCTTAAGGAAGAAGTGGATCAATGGCGCCTGAAGCTTTTCCGCAGGGAAAAGGAAGCCGCCGCGTGGTCCGCCGGAATGGGCGAATGGACCGATGTATACGCCGAATGTCTCTACCAGGGCCTTCCGATGCGCTCCGAACCTTCCAACACGGCATCGAGAGTCTATCGGTTCCGGGACGGAGACGTCATGAAGGTTTTGGGACGGGATCCCGGTCCCGTTCAAGTGGGAAACCTGGAAGGTTTTTGGTATTACGTACTCGCCGACGGCGGAGTCGAGGGCTACGTCTTCGATTACCATCTGAGGGTTATGCGCGTCGTCGACGGCACAAAGGAAATCCTGAACGCCCGTAACAATGAAGATCCCGTTCTTGAAAACCTTATCTCCGGACCTTGGAGACCGAAGTACTTCGACGACATGATCGCCAACCGAAACATCGATCTCGGAACATTCCGTTCGGAGTTCGGGCTGTTCCCCGATGTTGAGCATAAAAAGCTGATTCTGAATCTTCCCGATCGCTCCTTTTCCGAAACCTGGACCGACATTGTTCCGGCCGGACGCGATCGGTACGATTTCTTGGGCACAAGTTTCCGGATTACCGTGAATTCCGAGAATTTCATCAGCGTTCAGTACAATCATGAAGGCGCCGATCACTTTGAAGCCTTTGTCCGTCTGAGCCGCGATATCGCCGCAATCATCGAAGACGAAAAAACCCGCAGAGAAACCGTTCTGGAGAACCTCATCACGGCCGGTCCCGTATACGGCAGCCGTGCTTATGGAGAACTGGCCATTCTCGAAGACGGCGGATTTACCTGGACCGGTAAATCTTCCCTCATATCCCGCGGTATCATCACCTCTTCGGCGGGCAATACCGGACGTCTTGAATTCGATTGCTTCCCCTCTCCGGACATCGCCGCGTTTTACGAAGGCGTCCTCAGCCTCCGTTTCGACAACGGGGAAAAAATACGCTTCCTCTACTCCTTCGAGGACGGAGGCCTAAGACTCCTTTTCGTTCCGAAAAACGCCATTGAGGATAAAACCGTCCGTTCCGACCAGTTCTTCGATCCCGTTCGGCTGTTTTTCGTTTCTCTCGCGCCGGCATCTTCGGACGACGGCGTCTTGCTGCCGGACCGCTAAGGATGAGCTTCGTTCAAATCGACGGTGTGAGCCTCTCCTTCGGCGACCGCCGCATTCTCTCCGACATTCACCTGACAATCTCTCCCGGCAGCCGTATCGCCCTTACCGGCGCCAACGGCAGCGGCAAATCCACACTGATGAAAATCGCCGCCGGGCTGATGGAATACGATGAAGGCCGAATCATTCTTCCAAAAGACACCCGCGCGGCCTATCTTCCGCAATCGGGCATTGTCCATAAGGGGCGCACCCTTAAATGTGAAGCGGAGGAAGCTTTCGCCGAGCTTGCGGCTCTCCACGGCGAGGCGGACCGCATCGCCGCCGATTTGGAAAAAGGGAAAGGAAACACCGAAGCCCTCCTTCTGCGCTATCAGGAAATCCAAGAGGTTCTGGAGAACGCGGAATGGGACCGGCGCGAAGCGAAAATCGAGCGGATTCTTACAGGGCTCGGCTTCTGTCGGGACGAATTGAACGCGGATGTCGCCACCTTCTCCGGCGGCTGGCAGATGCGCATCGCTCTGGCGAAAATCCTTTTGGCCTCGCCCGATATTCTCCTCTTGGACGAGCCCACGAACTATCTGGATCTCGAAGCCCGCGAATGGCTGGCCGATTTCATCCGCCGTTTTTCCGGCGGTGTGCTTCTGGTATCGCACGACCGCGCCTTTCTGGACGGAACCTGCACTCAAGTGGCCGAAATTCTGATGGCCAAACTGACTCTTTTTAAAGGCACCTACAGCGGATATGAGGCCTTCCGCGAAAAGGACATGGCCCAATTGGCGGAACAGTGGAAGCGGCAGCAGGAAGACATCGAACGAATTGAATCCTTCATAACCCGCTTCCGCTACAAGGCCACGAAGGCGGCCCAAGTCCAGTCCCGCATCAAGATGCTGGAAAAAATCGAACGAATCGAAATTCCCCCGGCGCTCAAACGCATCAGTTTTTCCTTTCCCGAAGCCCCCCGCTGCGGAAAAACGGTCCTGAGGGCCGAAGGACTCGAACGCCGCTACGACGATAAAATCGTCTTCAGCGGGCTCGATCTGGAACTCCCCAGAGGATCGCGCACGGCCGTCGTCGGCGTCAACGGCGCGGGCAAAACCACGCTTCTGCGCATCATCTCCGGAAAAGACACCCGGTACGGCGGCACCATGGAATTGGGCAAAGACGTTAAAAGAGGCTATTTTTCCCAAGACCAGGAAGCCGTCCTCAATCCTTCCCTGACCATCCTCGAAGAAGCGGGCCTTGAATCCGACGAAGGCGAAGGCCGTCTGCGGAGTCTTCTCGGCGGCTTTCTCTTTTCCGGCGACGATATCCATAAAAAAGTCGGCATACTCTCCGGCGGCGAACGCAATCGCCTGGCCCTGCTGAAAATTCTGCTGGAGCCGGTGAATCTTCTGATCCTGGACGAACCGACGAACCATTTGGATCTCTATTCCAAAGACATCCTGCTGGAAGCCCTCAAGGGATACGGCGGAACTCTGGTAATTGTTTCCCACGACCGCTACTTTCTCGAACGGGTGGCCGACCGCGTACTCGAAATCGAAGGCGGCAAGGGGCAAACCTACCTCGGCGATTACGCCTATTACCGCTGGAGAAAGTCTCCCGCCGGCGGAAGCACCGCTTCGGCATCGGAGGCCGCATCTTCTGCTTCCGGCGGCCTCTCGCCGGCGCTCCGAGCCTCCGCGGCTCAAAACGCGGCTCAAAAAGCGGCCGGAACCGAAACAACGGCGGCGCAAGCCCCCCCGGCGGGCCGAAGTTCGGCATTAAAAACCGGCGAACATAACGAAACTCAAAAGAAAACCGGCAAAGAATCTTCCATCGACACCGCCCCCTCCCCTCCTTTAAACCACGAAGAACAAAAGCGCCGCCGCGCGAAAATCAACAAACTTCGCAAAGAAGAAGAACGTCTGGCCGAAAGGCTGGACGAAAAGGAAAAACTGGCCGCCGAAATCCGGACGGAACTCGAACTGCCGGAGAATTACTCCAACCCCGACAAAGCCCACGACCTTTCGGCCAAGCTGATGGATGTTGAAGAACGCATCGAACAAATCGGCGCCGCCTGGGAAGAGGCCGCCGCCGCTCTGGAACAAGCCGAAACCGAACTCTGAAGGCTCTCCGTACAAACCGCCCGAATGCCGATTAAAGGACTCTCCAGCCGCTCAGCGGCATTGAATCAGCCCCAAGACTTCCACGGATTCATCGCCAGCCTCTTATTGTAAAACCGGACATCGCCGGTCACTTCGCTCTCAATCCAATCCGGAAAAACAATCTCTTCGAGCGCATCCTCAAGCTCAATCTCCGCGAGAATAAGCCCCTCATTCTCTCCGCCGAACACGTCAATCTCCCAGCGGCGGTTATTCTCGGTCACCACATACCGGATTTTTTCCACCACAAGAGAGGGGCAGAACTCCGCCATCATCGCCTCGGCATCCTCGAGAGGAATCTCGTACTCAAACTCCGATCGGCTCAGCCCGTTATCCGACGATTTTCCCTTGATGGTCACAAAACCCTTTTTGCCCATAATGCGCGTTCGAACGGTAATCGTCTCCTCGGTAGGCAAATACCCCTGCCGAATCGGAAAACCTCCGGAAAGTACCGGCAGCGAATCCCGCCGCACCAGAAATTTCCGTTCTATTTCCACACCCATCGCGCCCTCCGCCTTTCCGCCGGTCTAAGTGACCCCCGAAGCCGCGCGGTGCATACAGTCCCCGAACCGCCCCGGCTTTTCCCGCCGATATCATTACGGCGAACGCCTTCCCTTCCGGCCGTCGCCATTTCCCGCTCGATTTCAACGCCCACAGTCCCCTCTCTCAGCCGAACCGCGAAAGCGTCGAGATTACGCCGCCCCAGTAGCCGCCGCCGAAAAGATTCACATGGTTCAAGACATGATAGAGATTATACACATCCCGGCGTTCGCCGAATCCCGGCTCCAAAGGCCAAGCTTCGCGGTAGCCGGTATGAAACCCGGAAGGGAAACCGCCGAAAAGTTCCGTCATGGCCAAATCCGCCTCCCGGTGACCATAGTACACCGCCGGATCAATAAGCCTGCCGCGGCCGTCGGCGCCGGCCATCCAGTTGCCGCTCCACAAATCGCCGTGAAGAAGACTCGCTCCCCCCTCATCCACATCGGGAAGAAGACTCGGGAGCAGCCGCAGCAGTTTTTCCATGGCCCGCTCGCTTTTTCCGTCGCCAAAGCCCTTTTTCCTGACCAGTCTCCATTGAAAGCCCAGACGGCGCTCGGCGAAGAACTCGTGCCAGTTTCTCATGCGGCCGTTGGGCTGAAGAGTGGAACCGATCCGGTTGTCGCCGTCGAAGCCGCAGGAATCCGAGCGCCCCTCACGGTGCAGCGCCGCCAGAGAACGCCCGAAGGCTTCCGCCGATTTCAGCCGCCCCGTGAGCACCTGTTCCATAAGCAAAAAGGCATGTCCGCCGTCGGTTCCCCAAGCCAGGGGCTCGGGCACAGGCGGGGCCCCGCTCCGGCCGGCCACTTCGGCCAGGGCCGTCAGTCCCGCCGCCTCGGCGGCGAACATCGAAACCAGATCGGCCCGGTTTTCCTTTAAGAAAACACACCGGCCGCCGCTCAAACTCAACAAAAAAGCCGCATTGATATCCCCGCCGCCGACGCTCCGGCGTGATTCAATCCGGCACTCATCGCCGTAAAGAGTCCTGACGGCTTGAATAAGGGAAGAAGCGGCGGCCATCATCGCAATAGAGAAATGGTGTGATCGATAAGACGCATATCCCCGGGTTCACCGTGCCCCGGAACAACAATTCGCGCGTCGGGAAAGGCATCCCTGAGCCGCTCCAAAGATCGCGGCCATTCATCAAGATTCGCTTCGGCCGTGTTGCCCGGCCCCCGATTCTCCATTGCCTTTACCGAGCAGCCGCCGAAAAGAATCTTCTCATCAGGAAGGTATAAAGCGATGCTGTCCGACGTATGTCCCTCGCCCGGGAAGAAAATCTCAACATCCTTCTCTGAGAACCGAAGTGTTTCCCGATGTTTCATCTCTCTCGCCGGCACCGGCAATCCCCTCTCCCGACAAATCTTTCGTGTTTCCCCGATCGCGTATGAAGGAATGCCTTTTTGAAGAATCCACCCCAGGCCGCCCATATTGTCTTCATGATGATGACCGACAATAACAGCCTCAACGGGAACTCCGTGAAAGCATTCCAGCCATTCAACCAGAGTTCGGGTTTGTCGGTCGTTCCACGGCGTGTCAAAGAGAACGAGACAATCACCGGTGAGATACACCAGACCGTTCGCGGACACCATACCCCATGGAGGAACCTCCATTGTCGAAACATGCCTCCAGACATTCTCCGAAAGCGCCTCCAAATAGAGATCGTCGGCGATATCGATGCGATCGGCGGCCTCGGCGAAGACAACCGGAACCGACACCGCAGCCATGCAGAACAGAAGCGCGATCCTCTTCATCCGAAACCCTCCTCAACAAGTCTATCAGCCTAAAGACTCACTGTCGCCTCCCGCTCCTTCTTTAACCTCAAACGACACTCGGCGATCCATGTCCCGGGATTACTTTCCCGGGCGGCCGCTTCGCTGGACAACGGAGAATCGTTCCGCCTAAGCTGGAGGGGCTATGAAAATCATCTCATGGAACGTGAACGGGGTTAGGGCAGCCCATAAAAAAGGCCTGATGGACTTCCTCGCCGAATCGAACGCCGATGTTTTCTGCATCCAGGAGACAAAAGCGAATTTGGATCAGCTGCCCAAGGAAATCTACGCGCCGGCGGGCTACGAATCGTGGTGGCACAGCGCCGAACGCAAAGGATACAGCGGCACCGCCTTCTGGTCGAAAAAACAGCCCGATGCGGTGGAGAACCTGGGAATGGAAGAATTCGACGCCGAAGGCCGACTCCAGGTAATCCGCTTCGGCGCTTTGGCCCTTCTCAACGGCTACTTTCCCAATTCACAGCCCGAAGGCGCCCGGCTGGATTACAAGCTGGGCTTCAACGCGGCCATGAAGGATCGGGCCGACGCACTGGCGGCCGAAGGTCTTACCGTTGTGGTAACCGGCGATTTCAACGTATCCCACAAGCCCATCGATTTGGCCCGTCCCAAGGAGAACGAAGGCAACCCCGGCTACCTGCCCGAGGAGCGCGCCTGGATGGACTCCTTCATCGGCGGAGGCTGGACCGATACGCTTCGAATATTCAACAAGGAACCGGGACAATACAGCTGGTGGAGCTATCGCGGCGGAGCCCGCGAGAGAAACGTGGGCTGGAGACTGGATTACTTCTGCGTCAACAACGCCTCGGCAGGCCGCGTGAAATCTTCCATCATCCGTCCGGAGGTTCCGGGAAGCGATCATTGTCCGGTGGAGCTGGTTATAGAAGTCTAAGAACCCCATCTCCGGTAAAACAGCCCCTCCTCCTCTTTTTTATTTCTCCGGGAAATAGCGATTTTCTTCGATAAACTCATAAGTGAATTAACGAATAGGCGGAAATCCGTCCGATGCTCTATGCGAACACCATGCATCGAATCCGGGTAGAGACTTGAGGAATCTGAAAATGGAATTGAGAATCGAAGTTAAGGACATCATGACCAATAAAAGCCGGTTTTATTCCTTCAACACGAAATCCATTTCCATCGGCAGAAATCCCTTAAGTGATATTTCGCTTAAGAATAAATACATCTCCGACCGTCATCTCACGCTTCATTGCGAGAAGGATGCTCTGTACGCAAAGGATGAGAACTCCTCGAACGGAACGGAATACTATAATCACTATGACTGGATTCCCTTAACGGGACGCCGAAAAAAGCTTCCCCTTCCAACTCAGCTGAAACTCGCCGAAGCCGTGGTTGTAACAATCCAATCGGGGGAATCCCGGATTATGTCCCTCACGGACATCGAACACGACGTGGCCCTGATGGTCCTGGATCTCTGCGGATCGACGGGTCAATCGGCGAACGACGAACAGATCGCTTATCACCTTAAGCAGCGTTTGAACTTAATCGCCAAACCGATCCTCTTCAAAGCGCCGGTTCTCTTCTACAAAAATACGGGAGACGGATTTCTGGCAACCTTCGCTCGGTCCACTCAGGCCGTCAACGCCTCCATAAGGATTCTTAAGGAGCTGAAGAAGCGGAACCGCCGGACCAATAATCCGCCCATCAATGTGAGAATAGGTCTTCATCAAGGACGAACTTACATCATCGATCCGGCAACCGAAGACATCCATGGCGTGGATATCAACATCACGTTCCGAATCGAGGGCCTGAAAAACGCGGCATTCGGCCATGTTTCTCAAAAAATCGATGAGAAAAATCGGATTTTAGCTTCCGAAGATTTCTATCTGGATTATATGAAACGATCGCGCCGAAAAAAGGAAATCTTCCAATACCACGGATCGGCGAAGCTGAAGGGCATCAAGGACCGCAAGAAAATTTATCGAATCGATTGGGAGTAATGGTTTAATTCCCGTCTATTTTATCATGATACGCATCAACTGCGGCGTGTTTTCATGAATGACTTCCGAAGTCTCAATCAGGCGGCGGCGATTTTTATCCTCTGCGGCCGGTATCGGCGGAATCCCACAAATGGTTGAGAGAAGGCTTCAAACGGAAGCTTCGAGATCCAATTAAATAATCTCACCGCATATTAGGCCGATAACTAAAAGTATGAAACTGAAGTATAACGCTCCGACGACGCTCACGTTCGCTCTGGCGGCGGCGATCGTACTGTTGGTCGATCAATACCTGATGCCGGGAGTCATCGAGGCCCTTTTTACCGCGGAAGGCTCCACGACGTTCCATTACGACGATATTCCCTCATACGTGAGAATGCTGACCCATGTGTTCGGTCATGCCGGGTGGGATCATCTGCTCTCCAACCTGACTTTGATTCTGCTTTTGGGGCCCATTCTGGAAGAAAAGTTCGGATCCAAACAGGTCGCCTGGATGATGGTGATGACCGCCCTGATCAACGGGCTGGTGAACGCCCTCTTCTTCGAATCATCATTGATGGGTTCCAGCGGAATCGCGTTCATGATGATCCTGCTGGTGAGTTTCGCCAATATCAGGGCCGGAGAATTCCCGCTGTCGGCGCTCCTGGTGGTGGGTCTTTATCTGGCGAAGGAAGTCCTGACCATTTTCAGATCCGATGATATTTCCCAGATGTCGCATATCATCGGCGCGGCCTGCGGCGCGGTCTTCGGATTCGCCCGGACCGTCGCGGCCCGTAAATCCGTTCCGAACGGAGCGCCTCCCATGCCCGCCGGCGGCGGGGGACGAACCATCGCCGGATAACGCCCCTTCCACGCCGCCGATTTTTGCTATACCCTTCCACCAGATTAAAATCCCCGCCTTATTTTTCTCCGCGGCGGGTTCAGACCAACGGATAGGACTCATGACCGACACAACTCTTATCGAAAAGCGCCTAAAATCCATCGAATCCCGCTATAAAGAACTCCAGGAAGCCATCGCCGATCCGAATTTACCGAAAGATCCCAAGGCCTATAAAGAAACGATGCAGGAATACGGTCATCTTGAAGAGACCATGTCCCTCTACCAAAACTTTCGGTCCAAAAAGCAGGAATTACTGGACGCCAGGGAAATGGCCGAAGCCGAGTCCGATCCCGAATTAAAGGAGATGGCCGCCGAAGAGATTGAACCTCTGGAAGAAGAGCTGGAGACGCTCATCGGACGGCTCAAAGTGCTCCTGGTTCCCCGCGATCCGCTGGACGGCAAAGACATCATCGTGGAAATCAGGGCCGGTACCGGCGGGGATGAAGCCAGCCTCTTCGCCGCCGACCTCTATCGCATGTACGGCCGTTACGCCGAAGAACGCCTATGGAAAGTGGAGATGATGGAGTCTTCCGAAACCGAGGCCGGAGGATTCAAGGAAGTCATTTTTTCGGTGAACGGGAAAAGCGTCTACGGAAACCTGCGCTACGAATCCGGCGTGCACCGGGTTCAGCGGGTGCCTGTTACAGAAAGTCAGGGCCGCATTCATACCTCGGCCGTTACCGTGGCGGTTTTGCCCGAGGCCGAGGAAACCGATATCGAAATCAAGGAAGGCGACGTGAAGGTGGACGTCTACCGATCCAGCGGTCCGGGCGGCCAGAGCGTTAATACAACCGACTCGGCGGTACGGCTCACCCATCTGCCGACCGGCTTGGTGGTGATCTGTCAGGATGAAAAAAGCCAGATAAAAAACAAGGCCAAAGCCTTCCGCGTTCTGCGCTCGCGTCTGTACGATCTGGAAGAATCCAAGAAGCAGGCCGAACGGGCCGCGGCCCGCAAGAGTCAAGTCGGCAGCGGCGACCGCTCCGAACGCATCCGCACTTATAACTTCCCCCAAAACCGAGTAACCGATCACCGCATCAATTTAACCCTCTATAAACTGGACCAAGTCATACAGGGGGAACTGACCGAACTGATTGATGCGCTGAAAGTTTCGGCGCTGGAAGACGCGCTGAAGAGCTGAAGAGCTGAAGAGCTGAAGAGCTGAAGATATTCTACAGACAAGAAAGTTTTCTAAGAAGCTTAGATAAACCTGACAAAGTTTCTTTATGCGAATTGCATCATTATGCAATTCGCATATACTGTGAACAAGCAGGATTAAAGATCACTCACTTTCTTATTTAATACATATTTCGTTCTGGAATAATGATTTAGATATTCAACATCTAAATATTACAAAATTGGTACACATTATGCTGATATAGACGATATTGGAGGAGAAAATCCTCCGGGAGGTCTGTCATGATGAATAGCAAAATAAAAATTCATGTTCTCATATCCACAATAATAATTACGGCCCTTGTTATAGGATGTAGCGGCACAGGCAATGGTGGCGGGACTCTTTCAGAATCTTCCAAAACCAAAATTCCGGTTATCAGCCCCGTAACGGGAGAAATCACCAATCACACTGAAATCTCCATCAGCGCTGAAGATGGAGCTGTTATTTACTATACCACCGATGGAACCGTACCCACATCCGGATCGAACGAATATACCGGAACCTTCACGCTTCCGGCCGATACTGTAAGCCAAACAGTCATGGCTATAGCCATCCTCGACGGCCTTTCCGTTTCTGAAACAGTCTCTACGGACTATCTCGTTTATGAAAGCGCCGCATCGGTAGCATTCTCCGCCGCTTCCGGCGCGTTACCGGACAATACGGAAATCGTTCTTTCTTCGGTTACGGAAAATGCCGTCATTTATTATACCATTGACGGCGGCGATCCAACGGAAGAAACTCCTCTGACATACTCAGCGCCCTTCACAATGGCCTCACTCCTCGCTGAGAGTCTGACAATTAAAGCCTACGCATCGGCGGATGGTATCATCAACAGTCCCGTCACCTCCGTTGAATACGCGAAAGCCGTGGCCGAAATCCCCGTTTCCGACCGGTTGGACGGCGAGAGCATCTCAGATACCATGACCGTCAGTCTTACCACCGGCACCGAAAACGCGAGCATCTACTACAGCCTCGACGGCTCGGAACCAAGTAACTCGTCTGCGCTCTATACGGCACCATTTACGCTTTCTTTGGGAAGCGTTATCGTCAAAGCCGTAGCCATCCTCGACGGCTACACAAACTCCGAAATCACCACCATAAACCTTAAAGTAGATACTCAGGCCGAAGTTCCGGTAATCGTCGGAGACTCAGGTTTTATCCATTCAGGCGCTACAGTCACGCTCTCCACGAGCAGCTCCGAAACCATCTATTACACTCTCGATGGATCAAATCCGGAAATCTCGGGCATTGAATACACAGGAGCCATCACGATCAATCAATCCCTAACGCTCCGGGCTTATGCGGCAGGTAACGGCTACTATCCCTCGAATGAAGCCGTCGCCGAGTATACCGTCTATGAAACACTTGACGGTCTTGCACCCGATACATCGGCCCTCGCAGCCATTGCTTCCAACGGCTCCGTGGCGGTTCGTTCCGGGGGAGACTATTACATGTTGGATTCCGGTTCCTTCGGTAGACTGTCATTGACTATAAGTGAGCCCTCCGACAAGGTACTGGACTTCGTCCTTGATGATTCCGGCGTCATCACAGCTCTTTATCTGGATGGTAGCAATATAATCTATTGGACCTCTTCCTCCGGTACTATAGCCACGGTAAACACTACCGCCGTTTCCCTGGCGGACGCTTGTATTCTGATAGATTCGAACGGCAATACACGGATTGTCTTTGCTCAATACTACGATGAAAACTTCGATGAAGTGGTGGAAGCCGTCTACAATACAAGCGGCTCCCTCGACCGTGCTTCCTCCTACGTACTTAATAATCGGGCCCGCGGCCTGGATGCCGCGCTGGATTCTACGGGCATGCTTGCGATAGCGGCATCCAACGATAAAAACGACTATTATGAAACCATTGTCATCGCGTGGAATGAGAATACCTCCGGATGGGATACCCTGAAAGGCTGGACCAATAAAAGCGGAAATCCCGCCCTGGCCGTTCGTAGTGACGACAGCCTGATTTTGGCCTATGTTAATCCGGTCAATACCAACACAACCCGCTTCAACGTATTCGACATCACCGCTGCCGCCGCCTTAGTCTCAAACATCAGCATAGACACCATAATCGACGGTGACACAAACATCGTCCTTGACGATGAGGAAAACATTTATGTTGCCACCCATGGTTACGGATGGATTATCGAAGACGGATCCGAGACCGCTTTACAAATGGGGAATGCCCCTTACCGGCTCCTCTCCGATTCTTCGAATCAAACGGATATCTATGTTCTGGCCGCCGCCGATTTAACCTTGTACGCCATAGATTAATCACAGCTTTGTATGCCATTCATATCATCGGGAGGCCTTAGGGTCTCCCGATTTTTATTAGAACGGAATACAAAAACTCCCGAAGGACGTATAATAAGAACTCAGTAACCCGAGAGGACCTCAAATAACCGATCTATGGCATTAAATGCGCCCGACCCATCACAGGAATCGCTCTCAATCGGCCTATCCCGTCTGAACGCCCTCCGCACATCCGATCCAGGATTCTACATGCTGGCCCTTCATTCCTTCATCGAATCCCGTGCCTCGGTGAACCCCGAAGCGACACGGGAAATG
Source organism: Spirochaetia bacterium (assembly GCA_963666985.2). Classification (GTDB taxonomy): domain Bacteria; phylum Spirochaetota; class Spirochaetia; order DSM-2461; family DSM-2461; genus UBA2779. Next base: position 351,836 of record CAXXIA010000002.1, read on the forward strand.
ACCTTCCGTGAAATCCTGCATACCTGGTTCCGCGATCATAAAGAGACCTTCCCCGGACTCAAGACCGCATCAGAGGCTCAAGAGGCGGAGAGCGTATCATCCGGCGGCCCGGAACAAACCGCCGCACAAAAAGACACACCCGGCGCCGCATCGAAGGCGGGCGCCTCTCAATCCACCGGCGGTGCATCAAAACCTGCCGCAAGCAATACGTCTGCATCCACAGGCGCCACTCAATCTTCCTCCGTCCCCGCGTCCGACCGGGAAGCCGAACTCATGGCCGTCCTTCACGCCGTTATCCGCGACCACCGGCTCACCAACGCCGTCCGCCACGAATTCGCCCGTCTCACCCCGGAAGAAGCCCGCAGCGCCACCTGGAACTTCCTCAAACTCGGCGATTTCACCGGCTGGTCCGCCCTGCCGCAGTCCGCTCCCTTGCGAAACTCTCTGCAAAGCTGGGATGAACGCGCTTCGGCCCCCGAAGATTCCGAATGGACCAAATTGAAAGCCGAATTGACAGCTCTCCAAAGCCGCTCGGCCGAAATCGTTGCCGAACGGGAATCCATCGAAGCCAAAGAGAAAGAAATCCTTATCCTCAAGCAGCAAATCGCCCTGGCACCCGAAAGCCCGGATATTCCGAAGAAACAAACCGAAGTCCGCCGCCTGCGCTCCGAAATCGACACATCCGACTACAGACGCTACATCACCGGCCTTTCCCGATTTTCCCAAACCTCCCGCACCCGCCGGGACTTTGAAAAATCCATCGTCCGTCTCTCCTCCGAGCAGCAGGAAGCCCTCGCCGGATTCACCGCCGAGGAGGACATGCTCATCACCGGCGGTGCGGGAACCGGAAAAACCCTCGTACTCCTGGAAGCCCTGAAACGGACCCTTTCCGAAGACTCTCTTGAATCTCCGGCCGGCGGCCCGGCGCCGCACGATGCCGAAAAGGGGAAAACAACCCTCATCACCTTCACCAAAACCCTGGTAAAATACGACCGCTACCTTGCCTCCCTTATGGCTCCCGCCGACATCGGAGACGCCGTCCTTGAGTCATCCGAAACCTTCTTCTGGAAAAAACTCATCAAAAAAGAGCCCAAACACAAGGTGGACTACAACCTTCTGCGCACACTCACCGGAGAGATGAATACCGGAGTCCTCACCGATGCCGAACTTTACATAGAAATCGAAGAATACCTTTTCGGATTGAACATCACCAAAGAAGAATACCTGGAGGCGGAAGTCCCCCGAAAAGGCCTGAAAACCCCGCTCAACCTTCGGGAACGGGAAGCCGTCTGGGCCATTCGCAAAAAAATCGAAGAGCTCATGCTCTCCCGAAACACCTATTCCAAACACTTCGCCCGCCTCCGTCTTCTCGGCTGGCTTACCCATGAAGATACCGGTCTGCGAACGCACGATCATCTTTTCGTCGACGAAAGCCAGGACATGAGCGCCGTGGAACTCATGTGCCTCAAAGAACTCTCCGGGAAGTCCCTTATCATGGCGGGCGACACCGGCCAATCCATCTACGGATTCGTCAATCCCTACCGGCGCGCGAACCTGGAACTGGACCAAAGCCGTATCCGTCTTTTGAAAATCAATCACAGGAACACCATCCCCATCCACCGCATGGCCGAAGCCTTTCGCCGGGAAACTCTGGCACCCGGGGAAGATCCCGGCCCCGAATCCGTGCCGTTCAGAGAGGGCCCCGAACCGGAAATCCATCGCATGGAAAATCCGAACGCCCTGGCCGATCTGGTGGCCGCCAAGGCCCGGATGTACGTGGCCGACCTCGGCTACGACGCCGAATCGGTCGGCATTCTCTGTTCCCGAACCGGTCATCTTTCCATGATGGCCGAGAAACTCATCAGCGTCGGACTGGAATCGGCCGCCGTGAAACACGGTGAATTCACTTTCGACCGGCGCGGCGTTGTCCGCCTTTCAACGCTTCATTCCTCCAAAGGCCTGGACTTCCCGGTGGTGCTGATGTACGTGCCCGAACTTCCGCCGGCCCGGGAAATCGATCCGCCGTACCAGGAGAGGCTGCACCGGAACCTGCAGTATGTGGCCATGACGCGGGGCATGGATGTGGTGGAACGGTTTGAAAGCAAAGGAAAGGACGAATAAATGGCTAAATCAAAAACCGTGAAGCAAGAATCCATAGAAACACAGCTCTGGAAAGCCGCCGACAAACTTCGTAAGAATATCGATGCCGCCGAGTACAAACACATCGTTCTCGGCCTCATCTTTCTCAAATACATTTCCGATGCCTTTGACGAGCTTCACTCCAAGCTCACAGCCGGCGAAGGCGATTACGACGGCGCCGATCCCGAAGACAAAGACGAATACAAAGCGGAAACAGTCTTCTTCGTCCCGCCTTCCGCCCGATGGGCCTTCCTGCGTTCTCATGCAAAACAGCCCACCATCGGTAAAACCGTTGATGAGGCCATGGACGCCATTGAACGGGAAAACCCTTCCCTGAAAGACGTTCTTCCGAAGGTTTACGCCAAAGGGAATCTGGACCCGGCCAACCTCGGCGGCCTGATTGATTTGGTAAGCAACATTGCTCTCGGTGAAGCCAAGGAACGTTCCGCCGATGTTCTGGGACACGTTTTCGAATACTTTCTCGGTGAGTTTGCTCTGGCCGAGGGCAAGAAGGGAGGTCAGTTCTACACACCCCGCTACGTCGTCGAACTCCTGGTGGAAATGCTGCAGCCTTTCAAAGGACGGGTTTTTGATCCCTGCTGCGGATCCGGCGGTATGTTTGTTCAGTCGGAGGCCTTTGTTGAGAACCATCAGGGCCGCGTCAACGACATTTCCATCTGGGGCCAGGAAAGCAATCAGACCACATGGCGGCTGGCCAAGATGAACCTCGCCATCCGGGGAATCGACTCCACCGGAGTCCGATGGAACAACGAAGGCTCCTTTCTTAACGACGCGCATAAAGACCTGAAGGCCGACTTCGTTATCGCCAATCCTCCCTTCAACGATTCAGACTGGTCCGGCGACCAACTCCGCTCCGACGGACGGTGGCAATACGGCGCTCCCCCGGCGGGCAACGCCAACTATGCCTGGATTCAGCACTTCATCTACCATCTCAACCCCAAAGGATCCGCGGGATTTGTGCTCGCCAAAGGCTCGCTGACCTCCAAGACCTCCGGTGAAGGGGATATCCGTAAAGCACTTATCGAAGCCCGCCTGGTGGACTGCATCGTCAACCTTCCGGCCAAACTCTTCCTGAATACCCAGATTCCCGTCTGTCTCTGGTTCCTCAGCCGGGACAAAGCCAACGGCGGCTACCGGAATCGTACCGATGAGATTCTTTTCATCGATGCACGGAACGAAGGCCATCTTATCAACCGGAGAACTAAGGTTCTCTCCCGTGAAGACATCGCCAAGATTGCGGATACCTACCACAACTGGCGAAATATCGATGGCGATTACGACGATATAAAGGGATTCTGCAATTCGGCTTCCATTGACCGTGTTCGGGAACTGGACTACGTCCTCACACCGGGACGCTACGTAGGCTTGGCTGAAGAAGAGGATGATTTTGACTTTAAGGAACGGTTTACAAGCCTTAAAGCCGAATTCGAGGACCAATTAAAGGAAGAGGAGCTGTTAAACAAACTCATTCTGGAAAACCTCGGAAAGGTGAAACTGGAATGAATCAAAAAGAGGGGTTTATAAAAAAAGATACCCTGCGTCCTGGCACCACCGCAGAGGATGGGAGAAGGAACATCAGGGTTTACATTAAACAATATCGTACAAATCCCATTAAAAATCAAGTTTCATTCTATACGGAAATCATTTCAGCTCTATCCATGGAGAGAATGGAGTCGTATGGAGATTGCAATGGCAATCCCAAATCAGTATTAGCCCGCTATCTTCTGAATATGGCTCTTTGCGAAAGCCTTTATCAGCCGATTCAGTACTGTGAAGTAGCTCTCCGGAATTCCATCCATCAATATCTAACAAAACTGATGGATACGGAAGAATGGTATGATTCCCCCCGTTTCAATTTAACCGATTGGGCAGAAAAGCAGATTACCGGCGCCAAGGAGAAAATTACAAAATCCGGTAAAACGTTAACACCCGGCCGCATTGTTGCCGAACTTCATTTCGGCTTCTGGACCAGCTTTTTTGAAGCTCATTATGAACAAAAGACACTATTTCTTCCCTCCGGTATAAAAGGGGTTTTCCCCTATCTGCCGAAATCCATGCACAACAGAAAAAAAATCAAAGGGAAACTGGATAAAATACGTCTCCTCAGAAATCGGGTATTTCACCACGAACGGATTATCCATTGGAAAGACCTGAACGAACAGCACCGGTTAATTATGGATACCATTGGCACAATCAACCCGGAATTACTGCATCTTGCAGAACATGGAGAACGATTTAATCAAACCCAAAAAGAAGGACTCACTCCATGGCTGAAGCATCTGGATGAACACTGGATGGAGTTGAAAAACGCATGAACGAACGGCTTGAAAAGGTGAAATTGGGATGAATGATTTCAATGATTGTACTATTGGAGACGTATGCAAAGCCATAGTAACAGGCGGAACACCTAATACAAAAGTTCATGAATACTATAAAGGTGGAACTATTCCTTGGTTAAAAACCAAAGAAGTCAATTTTTGCCGTATCGACAATACAGAGAACTTTATCACTAAAAAAGGTTTAGAAAAATCTTCTGCTAAAATTGTACCGCCAGATTCAATAATCGTTGCGATGTATGGTCAAGGAGATACAGCAGGAAGAGTCGCTCTCAATACAATACCATTAACAACCAATCAAGCGTGTTGCAATCTCATTATTGATAAAGAAATCGCAGATAGTAAATTTATTTTTTATTATCTCTGGAATTCATATGACGAACTTGTGAGCAGAAAAACTGGCAGTGCTCAACCAAATCTCAATACGAAATTAATTCGATCATTAGAGATTTCTATCCCCCCTCTCCCCGAACAAAAAGCCATAGCCTCCGTGCTCTCCAGCCTCGACGACAAAATCGACCTCCTTCATCGCCAGACCAAAACCCTGGAATCCATGGCCGAAACCCTCTTCCGCCGGTGGTTTGTAGAAGAGGCGGATGAGAGTTGCCCAATAAGAAAACTTGGTGATTTCATAACCACCAATCAATCAAGTCTTTCCAATAAAACCGATGTTGAATTGATTGATTACCTGGATACCGGTTCACTTACGGACGGCAAAATTGACCAGCTCCAAAGTACTAATTTTTCAGAAGCTCCTAGCCGTGCAAAAAGATTGGTCAAACATAATGACATCTTAATTTCTACAGTTCGGCCAAACCAAAGACACTATGGCATCATAAAAAATCCTTCTAGCAATCTAGTAGTGTCTACAGGATTCTGTGTAATCACATGCAATAAAATCGATCCACATTTTGTCTATCTCTTCTTAATTCAAAATGATATGACTGAATATCTCCATTCCATCGCAGAGGGATCAACATCCACCTATCCCTCTCTGAAACCTTCAGATATCGAGACTCTAGATTTAATATTGCCGCCTCAAGATAAGATGAATGCTTTTGCGTCGATATCATCAGATATCTGGGAAAAAATTGAGTATAACTATTCCCAGATTAATACTCTCCAATCCCTCCGCGACACCCTCCTCCCCAAACTGATGTCCGGTGAAGTTCGAGTGAAATACGATGAGTAGAATTACTGAATCCGAAGTTGAAGACTATCTCATCACTCTCCTGGAATCTCAGGGTTTCTCTTACATCTACGGTCCGCACATCGCCCCCGATGGTGAATCTCCCGAACGGGAATCTTTTGAAAATGTTCTCCTTGTTCATCGTCTCCGCTCAGCGATTTCCCGTATCAATCCCTCCATTCCCGTGGATGCCAGGGAAGATGCCCTGAAGCAAATTCGGCGCATCGCCTCGCCCGAACTCATCACCAACAATGAAACCTTCCATCGCCTCCTCACCGAAGGGGTAACCATCTCCATTCATCGGAACGGCCAGGAACGGGGCGAAAGAGTCCGGCTCATTGACTTCGCCAATGCCGAAGCCAACGAGTTCCTGGCGGTTAATCAATTCACCGTTATCGAGAACCACGTCAATAAACGTCCCGATGTTATTCTGTTTATCAACGGACTTCCTTTGGTGGTTATCGAGCTGAAAAATCCGGCCGATGAGAGCGCCACGGTTCGTTCCGCGTTCAAACAGCTGCAAACGTATAAACAGGCGATTCCATCTCTCTTCACCTACAACGGCATCCTCATCATCTCCGACGGCTTGGAAGCCAGAGCCGGAACCATCTCCGCCGGCATGGACCGTTTCATGACCTGGAAAACCGCCGATGGTAAAACCGAGGCGTCATCCACCACCAGTCAGCTTGAAACTCTTACCGCCGGAATGCTCAACAAGCACACGTTGCTGGATCTTATCCGTCACTTTATCGTCTTCGAAACGGACAAGAAGGAAGATTCGGATACCGGTATCATCACCATCCACACCGTCAAGAAACTGGCGGCCTACCATCAGTACTACGCTGTGAATAAAGCGGTTGAATCAACACTCCGGGCTTCCGGTTTCCACCGGCAAAAGGTGACGTATTCCATAGCCGCTTCCTCTCCGGGAGACTATGGGCTTCCGAGTGTTTCCAAACAGCCCATCGGCGATAGGAAAGGAGGGGTGGTCTGGCATACCCAAGGGTCGGGCAAATCCCTCTCCATGGTTTTCTTCACAGGCAAGATCGTTCTCACCATGAATAACCCCACGGTCGTGATTATTACCGATCGCAACGATCTGGACGACCAGCTCTTCGGTACCTTCGCGGCTTCCAAACAGCTCCTTCGCCAGGAACCGGTTCAGGCCGAATCCCGTTCTCAGTTGAAAGACCTCCTCAAGGTCGCCTCCGGTGGGGTCATTTTCACCACCATCCAGAAGTTCCAGCCCGAAGAAGGCAACGTTTACGAAGAACTCTCGGACCGGGAGAACATCATCGTTCTGGCCGACGAGGCCCACCGCACCCAATACGGTTTCAAAGCAAAAACCATCGACGAGAAGGATGAAAGCGGCAGCCTTATCGGCAAGAAAATCGTTTACGGCTTTGCCAAATACATGCGCGACGCTCTGCCCAACGCGACCTATCTCGGATTCACCGGTACTCCCGTTGAAAGCACCGATGTCAACACTCCCGCGGTCTTCGGTCATTACATCGACGTCTACGATATTGCTCAGGCCGTGGAGGATAACGCCACGGTTCGCATCTACTACGAAAGCCGTCTGGCAAAAATCACTTTGAGCGACGAAGGCAAAAATCTGGTCTCCGACCTTGATACCGATCTGGCCGATGAGAATCTCACCGACACCCAGCAGGCCAAAGCCAAATGGACCCAGCTCGAAGCCCTCATCGGCAGTCGGGATAGAATCAAACATGTCGCCGAAGACATCATCACCCATTTCGAACAGCGTACCGAAGCTCTGGCCGGAAAAGGCATGATCGTCGCCATGTCCCGGCGCATCGCCGCCGACTTGTACAAAGAAATCGTCGCCCTCCGTCCGGAATGGCACGATGAAGATCAGAAGAAGGGCGCCGTTAAAGTCGTTATGACTTCCGCATCCTCCGACGGCCCGGAAATCGAAAAGCATCACACAACCAAAGAGCAGCGGCGGGCCCTTGCCGACCGCATGAAAGATCCCGACGATCCCCTCAAACTGGTCATCGTCCGGGACATGTGGCTCACCGGCTTCGACGTTCCCTGTCTGCACACCCTTTACATCGACAAACCCATGCAGGGACATAATCTCATGCAGGCCATCGCCCGGGTGAACCGGGTCTACAAGGATAAAACCGGAGGCCTTATCGTCGATTATCTCGGCATCGCTTCAGATCTCAAGAAAGCGCTCTCCTTCTATTCCGATTCCGGAGGCCAGGGTAACCCCGCCGCTACTCAGGAACAGGCCGTCACCATCCTGCTGGAAAAACTCGAAGTCGTTTCCCAGATGTTCCACGGATTCCCCTATGAAGACTACTTCGCCGCCGATACCGGACGAAAACTCTCCCTCATCCTCGAAACGGAAGAATACATCCTCGGCCTCGAAAACGGAAAAAAGCGCTACCTGGACCAAGTCACCGCTCTTTCAAAAGCCTTCTCCATCGCCGTTCCCCACGACCAAGCCATGGACGTGAAAGACGAAGTCGCCTTCTTCCAGGCCGTTAAAGCCCGTTTGGTGAAATTCGATTCTACCGGTGCCGGTCACAGCGATGAAGAAATCGAAACCGCCATTAAACAAGTCATCGACCAAGCCCTTATCACCGACAAAGTCATCGATATTTTCGACGCCGCCGGAATCAAAAAACCCGATATCTCCATTCTCTCCGAAGACTTCCTCCTGGAAGTTAAAAACATGGAACACCGGAACCTCGCCCTGGAAACTCTTCGGAAACTTTTGAACGACGAGATTAAATCCCGGATGAAAACAAACCTCGTTCAAAGCCGAACCCTCATGGAGATGCTCGAATCCTCCATTACCCGGTACCACAATAAAATCCTTACCGCAGCAGAAGTTATAGACGAACTTATAAAACTCTCCAAAGACATCCGGCAAATGGATAAAGAACCTGAAGAGATGGGACTCTCCACTTACGAATATGCGTTCTACACTGCCGTCGCCAACAACGACAGCGCCCGCGAAGTCATGGAAAAAGACAAACTTCGGGAACTCGCCGTCGTCCTTTATGAAAAGGTCAAAGAGAATGCCTCCATCGACTGGACCGTTAAAGAAAGCGTAAAAGCCAAGTTGAAGGTGATCGTAAAACGGATTCTCAGACGCTATGGCTATCCGCCTGATATGCAGAAATTGGCAACGGAAACCGTTTTAAAACAGGCTGAAATGATCGCGGAAGAATTAACGCACTGAAAAGCAGTCTTTTTATTTTATTTGCCGCAATGTTTATATATATTGAATATTCCTAAAAAAGGAACATTAAATTGATCTTTTTTCAGGAATGTATTATATTTCCGAAATGAGGATAATTGCAAAGAGAACATTAAACGAATTCTCTGCATCCCATCCTCAAGCAAAAGGTTCTCTGGACTCATGGGCCAATGAAGCGAAACACGCGGAATGGAAGACTTCTTCCGACATCAAAACAAGGTACCCTTCGGCGAGTTTTTTGAAAGAAAATCGCGTTGTTTTCAATATAAGCGGCAATAAATATCGGCTGTTATGCCGGATACAATACGAGGCCGGCATCGTCTACATCTTATTCATCGGCACTCATGCCGAATATAACGCGATTGATGCAACAACCTATCAATATCATTCGTAGATGAGGAAAAACGATATGAAAATCATAAGGAATGAAAAAGATTACGATACGGCTCTCGAACGAATGGACGAAATCTTCAATGCCGAGCCGGGAACCGATGAATTCGATGAAATGGAGGTGCTGGCACTTCTTATCGAGAATTATGAAGAAGATCATCACTCCATGGATCTTCCGGATCCCATCGAGGCTATTAAATTCCGAATGGACCAGGAGGGCTTGAAACAAGCGGACCTTATTCCACTCATTGGTTCACGGTCAAAAGTCTCGGAAGTTCTCTCCGGTAAAACCGGATTGTCTCTGAAAATGATTCGAAATATTCACCGCCGGCTGGGTATTTCCGCCGAGGTTCTTCTCCGGGAATCGGGGGCGTCGCTTTCCGATGCCACACAAGGTTTGGAATTTGAAAAGTTCCCTGCGAAAGAAATGAAGGAAGCAGGAGCTTTCCGGTTTTTAAAGATGAAAGACCCTTCGAAAGACATTGGACAAGCTATCCGAGGTCTCATTTCCGATATCGGTTCCATGTTCAATATACCGGCTATTCAATACCGCAAGAGCGGTACATCCCGCTTGAACGAAAAACGGAATCCCTATGCCTTACTGGGTTGGAGTCTTCATGCGATGGCATTGGCTTCCCGGGAGACCGTTCCCGAAAAATTTGAAGCACCTTTAATTGATAAAACTTTTTTGAAGGGACTCACGGCATTAAGCGTCCTCGACAAAGGACCACTGAGGGCTAAAGAATTTCTCGCGAAATACGGAATCATTCTCCTCTACCTTCCACCATATAAAAAAACATACTTGGACGGTGCGGCCTTCCTTCGATCGGATGGAACCCCGGTCATTGTCGTTACCGGCCGGTACGACAGGCTCGATAATTTTTGGTTTGTCCTTCTCCATGAGCTGGGACATGTCGTGAAGCATTTGGATCCGGAAGAGTGTCCCTCACTGACCGACGATATGACTTTACGGGGATTATCCGGGGAAGATGCCATCGAAAAGGAAGCTGATGAATTCGCGGAAGAGGCTTTAATCCCGGCGGATATTCATTTCGACCCGCTGGATTATCTCTCAACCGCCGAAGTGAAGATTTTTGCACGACAGCATGAACTTCATCCGGCGATTCTGGCCGGACGTATTCAGTACGCGAGGAAGGATTACAAAGTCTTTCGGAATCTTCTCGGTAGTCACGAAGTCCGAAAATGCTTCGAAGAATAAAAAAATGATTGCTTCAACAACCGAATCAATAGCGTTGAAGTACTCTCTACTCGTTCCGGAGTACCCGATGAAACTCGGATTCTCCATTTACTTCATTTAACCATTGGTATAAGACTGGCAAAATCAGTCCGCGGAATAAGGATTATGAATCCTTACCCCGTTGATGAGCTGTCCGTGATTCAAATCCTCGGTATAGAGAATGTCGCAGTTCAGCTTTCGAGCCGTAACCACGATAAGGGCGTCCCAAAATGAAACCCGCCAGAGAATATTTCCGTCGATAGCTCTGTCGATATCCTCGGGTTCAATGCGTGCCGTCTCCAGGTTTCTGAAGGACTGCATGATTTCCTTCGCTCTCAAGGCTTCCATTCCCAGCTTCTTCGTACAGGTGACATAAAACTCCTGCAGTACCTGCGTCGAAAGGCATCCGTTTCCCAATTCTTCCGCCGTTGCCAGGAGTTCCCGGGACACGGCAAGCTTCTCCATCGAATCAAGATCACAGGCGTATGCCAGTATATTGGTATCAAAGAAGACTTTAGACATCGTACAGATCGTCCCGGCTCCAGGTACGGCCGCCGGAATGCCCCCCGGCACTGTCCATTTTTTCAAAACACTCTTGTGTCCAATTCTTCGATTCGGATTCCACCGTGCGCTGCAGCAGGAGCCGGACCAGGGAATTCAGCGTCAGATTGTGGTTTTTGGCATAATGGCGGCCCTTCGCCAACAAATCCTCATCCATGGAAAGAGTGATATTCTTCATGCACATAATATATGCGCACATATTATGTGTGTCAAGAATTGGACAAATCACTATCGTGGACCGACAATTCATCTTCATCTGCCGGAACATCGGCCGGACACAGGAATGCCCCCGGAACGCTTCTGTATTGGCGGTGACTATGATAGATTCCCCGGCAGGCGCCATCGCTACCGATACCGTATAAGAGATTACGGACGGGACGCCGCCGGGAAGAACTAAGGCAGTGAACACAGAATACGACGTTGTTATCGTGGGCGCGGGAGCCTCGGGTTTGATGTGCGGCGCCGAATCCGCCCGCCGCGGACGCTCAACCCTGATTCTCGATGCCGGAAACCGGCCGGGGCGAAAGATTCTCGTCTCAGGCGGCGGAAAATGCAACTTTACGAATACGGACGTCGGGCCGGAGCACTATGTTTCCCGGAACCCTCATTTCGCCCTGTCCGCTTTGAGCCGCTTCGGCCCGCAGGATATCCTCGCCATGGCGGCCGACCATGAAATCCGCTGGGAAGAACGGGAGCACGGCCGCATTTTTACAACCGAATCGTCCGCTCTCATCCGGGATATGCTTGTGGAAAACGTCCACGGAGCCGGTGCGCTGCTGCGCTCGAGCTTTCCCGCGGATGCGGTGAATAAGGAGCCGGACGGCCGCTTTTCCGTTCGGGGTAAGGGAGCTTCGATACGAACATCATCCCTGGTTCTGGCGACCGGCGGCCTCTCCTGGCCCCAACTGACCGTGTCGCCCCTGGGATACAAAGTCGCCGAGCAGTTCGGTATTCCGGTGGTGCCGCCTGTTTCTGGTCTTGTTCCGTTCACCCTGGAACCGGCCGATAAGAAGCGGTTTGGTCCGCTGACCGGGATAGCGGTGGACGCAAGAGTGAGCCTCGGGGAGGTATCCTTCCGCGAAAACCTCCTCTTTACCCATCGCGGGATTAGCGGACCGGCGATTCTCCAAATATCGAATTATTGGAATCCGGGGGATTTCATCGAAATTGACCTCCTGCCGGATACCCCGCTATCTCAAATAATGGAACAAGAAAAACGGTCTTCGGGCGGGATAAGCGTCGCCTCCCTGCTCGGCCGGATTCTGCCCAAACGGCTGGTGCAGGAACTGGTCCCCGGGGAGATCCTGGGAACTCCTTCGGCCCAGTTGAATTCGGCCGGTCTGGAACGGCTTTCGAATCTTCTCCACGGATGGAAACTGCGGCCTTCGGGAACGGAAGGCGCCCGGACCGCCGAGGTGACTCTCGGAGGCGTGGATACGGCGGCCGTCTCGTCGAAAACCTTCGAATGCCGAACGGTTCCCGGATTGTATTTCATCGGCGAGCTTCTGGACGTGACGGGCCGGCTCGGAGGCTACAACCTCCAGTGGGCCTGGTCCTCCGGGTGGTGCGCCGGACAATCGGTCTGAAACACGGGAAAGAGGCTCAATAAAGTTTGCTTCAGCAAGACATCAATTTCAGAGGAAGCACTTCATCACCGGATTAATTCATCCTTTCGAAGTCTCTTCCGCTTCAATTGAACGATTCCCGCCTTATCGCTTAAAAAAGGCGGCGGCGATACACGTAAAACATTCTTCCTATAAAAAAGGAGCTGTTATTTTCTTCACAAGCCGTTTTTATTTGCATTACGAACAGTTAATCTATAATAATATTTATTATGTTTACTTTACAAAGATTGGCAGCGGGCCTGAAGAAAAGAATCCGAAATACAATAATCTGTTTTCAGCGAAGAATTAAAATAAAACGATCTACCAGATGCATCTTTATTGATTGCGGAGCCAATACTTGTTCAATATTACGGAAATTTATCAAAAGATTCCCCGATTTCGAGTTTTTCGCTTTTGAACCACAGCCGGAATTGGCTGATGAAGGCCGAAAGATAAAAGCAGAATATCCTGATGTTCCGATATCATTCTTCAGCACTGCAGTATGGACGAGTAATGAAAAAAAGAATCTCTTTCTCGCGACATACTGGACTCATAATTATAAAGGCGGTTCCACCTTACTGGAGGAGCATACCGGGAATCTCTCAAAAGTGGATTATTCTTATCCTATCGAAGTTACGGCCATTGATTTTAGTGAATGGCTGGCTCTTAATTTTTCTTCTTCCGACTATGTAATTATAAAAATGGATATTGAAGGGGCGGAATATGATGTACTTGAGAAGATTATCTCAGACGGGAATCAGTCAATAATCAATGAACTGATTGTTGAGTTTCATCAGAGAATGAACCAATCCATTTCTCTTCAAAGGCATGATAAACTTATTAAGGAATTGAAGAAATTTTCATATTTGAGAATTTGGCATTAATAAAATTCGGCGAATAAAATGAGAAAACGGTGTAGCTCTCGTCTTCATGACCGAATGGGACATTGTCCCTGTGTCGGCGGACAGTTTTAAATAAGATTAAAAGTCCGCCGACGGAGCACTTGCCGCTCTTCCTTACTTTCCCTTCCGGTAGGTTCCCATCAGAACCGCTTCGGCCAGGACATGATCTTCCATCGCGGCGAGAACGGCGGCCTTGTCCGGCCTGCCGCTGAGTTCAAGAACGGTATCCAGGGCGTAAAGCTTGTGGAAATAACGGTGCGTCCCGATGGGCGGACAGGGACCGTGGTATTCGGTTTGTCCGGCATCGTTCACGCCCTGACATGTTCCCGAGGGAAGATCGACGGGGCGAACTCCTTCGGGAAGAGATGCGGCGGATGCGGGAATATTGTAGAGCACCCAATGCACCCAGGTACGCCGGGGCGCGGCGGGGTCCGGAGCGTCCGGGTCGTCGACGATAAGAACGAAGCTCTTGGTTCCCAAAGGAATGTCGGACCAAGCAAGCGGCGGGGAAAGGTCGTCCCCTTGGCAGGTATGACGGACGGGAATGGGTTCGCCGTCCCCGAAAGAATCCGATGTCAGTGTTAACGGCATGAGTACCTCCCCGGAAAGAAAGAACAGCGGGATCATAAAAAAACAGACGGAAAATCTCGGCATAACGGGAATCTCCTATCCTTAAGGCTCATTATACCCGATTCCGTCAAGGACATTCATGGTGTAAAAAACAGTAAACGACGGATTTCACGCAGCTCAAAACCGGCCACGCGAAGGAAAGCACACCCGGCGTTATGGAAGAAGCGGACACCGGGCGGCTTCGGGGATCACTTAACAGGTTCTCAAAAAGCGACAGCTAACCCGCATGCACATAGTCGGTTTTCCCGCTCTCCAGCCGGTTCCAATAAATCTCGGTCCAGGTAACCGCCAGAACGGCTCCCAGGAAGTTGCCGCTGATCGTGCCGCCCCAAACGCCGAAGATGCCCCAGTCGAACACCCACACGAAGAGGGCCACGAAAGGCAAAGCGAAGCCGAGAATCCGCAGGCCTGTAATGATGAGCGCGGGCCAGGGTCGTCCGTTGGCCTGGAACACCGAACGCGCCATCATGGCCACGGCTCCGAAAAGAAAGGAATACTCAACAATGCGGGTCTGCAGCACGGTATAGCGGAGAACTTCCGAATCGGCGGTGAAGGCTTTATAGACGACGGGTGCGAAGATCACCATCAAGGTGGCCACGACGCCGACGGCGGCCACCGCCATTAAGGCGCCGGTTCGCCAAGCTTCACGGGCCCGATGCGGCAGTCCTCTTCCGATGTTCTGACCGATAACGGTCATCAGGGCCGAGGAGAGGGCGAAGATGGGAATGAGAACAATCTGATCCACCCGGCCGCAGAGCGATGCGGCGGTGACGGTACGGGGATCTATTTCGATAAGGATGCGGTTGAGTACCAGAAAAGAGAGCGACATGAGGATCTGCGCCAGCGATTGAGGAAGGCCGACGCCGATGATTTTCTCCGCGATGGCCAAACGGAAATGCTTCGGACTCCAGGAGATGGGAACGGTAGTCTTGCCCGAAACAAAAACCCAGATGATGTAAAAAAATCCCAGTGACTGACCGATGATGGTGGCCAATGCGGCGCCGGCCACTCCCATGCCGAGTCCCGGCAGAAATCCCACTTTGTCCAGGATGAAGAAGGGATCGAGGACAATGTTGAGAAGGTTGCCCATAATCATGGACCTCATCATGTGCTTTACCAAGCCTTCGCCCTGAAGCACGCCGATGAGAACGTGCATGGAGAGCATGAATCCAAGGCCCGGCAGAATCCAGCGGAAATAGGCCAGAGCGTGCTTGGCATAGTCGCCTTGAGCGCCCATCAGCCGTACCAGACCGTCGTCGGTGAGGTAGCCCGCCACCACGGTGACGATTCCGAGAACCAGCCCCATGGCCAAGCCGGAATCGGCCACGCGATTGAGAACTTCGTGATTGCGCTCGCCGATGGCCCGCGCCACAAGGGAACTCACGCCGATCATAATACCGTTGGCCAGAGCCACGAAAATGAACACCACGGGAAAAATGAGTCCGGTTCCGCCGATGATGGAAGGGTCCGAACGGTCGATGGCGCTCATGAAGAACGTGTCCACGACGGTGTAGAAGATATTGAAGAGCATGCCCATGAAGATGGGCACCGCGAGGCGAATCAAGAGCGGCCTTAATGGGCCGTCGAACATGCCTTTGACTTCTCCGCCGCCTCGGCGTCCCTCGGAGGAACGCGATTCCTCACCGGGATGGTTCTCGCCGGAACTCCGCCGCGCCTCGGTGCCCGGCAAACTGCCAAAATCCTTGTTAATTTTTGTTGCCTTATCTTTTTCCATAGCGCCCACTATTACGTCATTAAAAATAAAGGTCAATCCGATCGCGGCAGCCTTCACGAGAATTCAGCCGCAGAACGTAAAGGAGTCCTTCCCAGCTTCCGCCATGCGGATTTTGCGGGCGGAGTTGCCCCTAAGCGGAGAAGCATGCCCCGCTGTGCCCCCATGCGGATTTTGCGGGCGGCGGTTGACCCTAAGCGGAGAAGCACGCCCCGCTGTGCCTCCATGCGGATTTTGCGGGCTGCGTTGACCCTAAGCGGAGGAGCATGCCCCGCTGTGCCCCCCATGTGGACTCCGCTTCAAGAAAAGAATAAATTCACCGCCATGACCGTCCGTGAAGCACTCTCCGAAGGAGCCGCCGCTCTGGAGCACCACGAAACCGATACTCCGCGCCTTGATGCCGCGCTTCTTCTGGCTCATGCCCGAGGAAGCACAAGAGAACGGCTATATATGGATCTGGCCGAATCCGCCCCCCCCGCCGTTCTGGACTCATATCGAAACGCTCTTCATCGGCGCCTCTCCGGCGAGCCCGTGGCCTGGATTATCGGCGTGAAGGAATTCTGGGGACTTGAGTTCACTGTTGGCCCCGGAGTGCTTTGTCCCCGTCCCGATTCCGAAATCCTGGTGGAAGCCGCTTTGGAAATCATGCAGGGGATGATCCCCGAAGCCGCCGCGGAAACCGCCCAATCCGCAATCGATAATAGGCCGCTCTCAGCGAAGGATTCTTGGCGGATCGGCACAATGCCGCACAATGGCGCACAATCTGCGGCTATCCGGCACAACGCTCCCCGCTGCGATGATCAGCCGCCCATTCCCGCAAACCATCCGACAAGCGGCCGCGAATCACCTCTTTCACAGCCCGGAGCCTCACAACCCGCCGGTGTCCCGCCGTCCGCCGTCCAACACCGGCCGGCCGGGCGGCTCCATGACTGCTGCTGCGGTCCGGGCACCCTGGCGCTGGCGCTGTCCCACCGGCGGCCCGACTGGGACATCAGCGCCTCCGACATCTCCGAAGATGCCGCCCGCTACTTTGCGCTGAACAATGAAAAACTCTGCGCGGGACGAGTCGGCTATTCTCATGCGGACCTCATGGAAGGAATTGGCGGTCCTTTTGATATCATCGTTTCCAACCCGCCCTACCTTACTCCGGCCGAAACCGAAGAACGGACGGCTCTGGGATGGCGGGAACCGGTTTTGGCACTGAACGGCAAAGATACGGACGGATTAGGCATTATTCGCCGGCTCATCCCGCGCATTTTCAACCGATTATCTCCGGGCGGTACAACTCTTATCGAGGCCGACCCCTTGCAGATGCCGCGAATCGAGGAAATACTCTTCGCAAACGGATTCGAAGATATCGAAATCCGACGCGATCTGGGGAATCGGGATCGGGTTATGATCGCCCGGCGGCATAAAATAAAATGAGTCCTATCGACGACAACCTAATCCTCACTCAAGAAGAACTGGAGCAAGTCATCCGTAAATTCGCCGGACGGCTGGACAGTTATCCGCGTTCGGAACGGCGGGACATCCTGAAAGCTCTTCACTGGTCACGAAAACTCCATGAAGGCCAGAAACGCGCTTCGGGCGAGCCTTATGTGATTCATCCCATTCGCGTCGCGGAAATCCTGATTGAACTGAAGATGGATCCTTCCACGATTAAAGCCGCGCTTCTTCACGATGTGCTTGAAGATACGGATGTGGGCCGCCTCGATCTGATAGAAAAATTCGGCATGGATGTCGGCGCTCTGGTGGACGGAGTAACGAAAATCGACGACATGGACATCGGGAAGAGCTCACGCAAAGCCGCATCCTTGCGGAAAATGGTGTGGGCCATGGTCGATGATATTCGCGTTATCTTTATAAAACTGGCCGACAAACGCCATAACATGAGCACGCTTCAATACATCAGAGAAGACGAACGCCGGCTCAGAATCGCCCGCGAATGTTTGGAAATTTACGCTCCCATGGCCGGGAAACTCGGCATGAGTACTATAAAAACGGAATTGGAGGATTTAAGTCTTAAGTACCTGAAGCCCGATTCCTACACGCAAATCAAACAGTATGTCGCTCTGAAAAAAGAAGAGCGCTCACAAAACCTCGACAGAATAAAAGGCAAAATGATTGATGCGGCGGCCAAGGCCCGCATCAAGGTTCAGGTGGATGCCCGTGCCAAGCACTTCTATTCCATTTACCGGAAAATGAAAGACCGCGGCAAAGACCTGGATGAAATTTACGATCTCTTGGGCATGCGCATCATCTGCGAATCCACCAATGCCTGCTATGTGATGCTCGGGGTGGTGCATCGGCTGTGGGTGCCTCTGGAAGGCCGATTCAAGGACTACATCGCTCGTCCGAAAGGCAACGGATACCAAAGCCTCCACACCGCCGTGCTCACAGAAGGCGGCCGTCCGCTGGAAATCCAAATCCGAAGCCGAAAAATGCATGAAACGGCCGAATTCGGCGTTGCCGCCCACTGGGCCTACAAGGAAGGAAAAGTTCCCGATCAGATCCGTGCCGATGAAGTGGTGGTGATGAAACAGCTCCAAACCCTGCGCATCGAGGGCCACGATCTGGATGCCGGGGAATTTCTGGAGGCTATTAAGCGGGACGTTCTGCGCGACTCCATCATCGTCTACACGCCCAAAGGCGATCCCATCGAACTTCCCGAAGGAGCCACGGCCATCGATCTGGCCTATCACATTCATTCCGAAGTGGGTGATCACTGCATGGGAGCCAAAGCGGACGGATCCATTATTCCGCTCACACGGCCGCTGGAGAATACACAGACCATTCAGATTCTCACCTCGCCGAACGCCCACCCCCATGTGAACTGGCTCAAACACGTGCGAAGCTCACGAGCCCGGAACAAAATCCGAACCTGGCTGAACAATAACGACTCGGGCGTGGTGGTGGATCGCAACATCGTCGCCAAAAAAAAGCCGACGGAACCGCCCATCCTCAAAACGGGAAGCGCCGTGGCCGCCGTGAATGCGGCTTCAGGCGAGGAACGTCTGGAAAAGCAAGTTCTGGATACCTCCAAAGTCGGAGTCACCATCGGGGACGAACACAATATGATGATTAAAATCAGCAAGTGCTGTTCCCCCACCCCCGGCGATCCCATCATCGGCTATGTTTCCCGCGGACGCGGTATCGTGGTGCATCGAATGGACTGCCCGAATCTGAAAGGCATTGAAGATTTTGAAGATCGCCGCATCCACGTGGAATGGGAAACCGCCTCGTCCCTCACAACTCAGCGCTTCCGCATCCACGCGCGGTACACTCACGATCTTTTCAGTGAAATCGAAGGCGCCATCCGAAAATACCGCGGCCATCTTATTTCCGGCAGCCTCGAAGAAACCGAACGCGGCGATTTGGAAGGATTCTTCACCGTGGAAATGGCGAGCCGCGACGACTTTAAGAAAATCTCCAAGAGCATCCGCGCCATTCCGGCCGTTCTCTCCATCTCAAAAATCCAAAACTTCCAAAACCGGTATTATGGCTAGAAGGTCTAATTTGTAGATAAATTACAGAAGTTACGATGTCTCGTGAGAGCCGAAGGCGGAAGCGGACTCGGTAACTTCTTGTAATTTTACAAATTAGACCGAAGGCCGAGGAGAATGAGGGTGGTGGTCGAGAAAACTCGGGCATCACCGAATCGTCGAAAGATGTCGTCGAAGGCGAAGCTCGCTTCCAGCCTAAAGAGGTCTCATTCGTCCCGAGAAAGATCCCCCTGTTCCACCTTCGGAACCTTAAGGATACAATCGCCCTATGGATCTCCACATTGTTCTGCATGAGCCCGAAATCCCCCAGAATACGGGCAGCATCGGCCGCACCTGTATGGCCATCGGCGCCACCCTGCACCTTATCCGTCCGCTGGGCTTCCTCATCGACGATACGAAACTCAAACGTGCGGGTTTGGATTACTGGCACGAATTAAATGTGGAGATTCACGACGACTGGCCGTCCTTTATTGCGTCTCATCCCGATGCGCATCCATGGTTCTTCACAACAAAAGCCGGCCGCCGTCACGATCAGGCGTCTTTCGAAGAGAGAAGCTACCTTGTGTTCGGAAAGGAAACGGCCGGATTGCCGGAAGGACTCCTTCGCGAGGCACCGGATCGCTGCCTGCGCATTCCCCTCATGTCCCGGGCACGATCTCTGAATCTTTCGGTGGCCGTCGGTATCGCGGCGTTCGAAGCCCTCAGACAAAACGGCTTTACCGGGCTTTCGGATATCGATCCGGAAGATCGGCTCGGAAACATCGGAACGTAAGGAAGAAATTTGCGATATCGGTTTGCGATATCGGAATGAAGAGAAGACCTTTTTCCGGCAATCACCCCTCGCACCGTCAGCTTTTCACAAAGACACTTTCAACAACTTCAATGAGTTTCTCATGTGCTACGGGCTTATCAAGGATGGCAACGGGTCCGGACTTGAGCGCCCGGCGCCGTGTCGCCTCATCGCCGTATGCGGTAATAAAAACAACCGGTAACGAACTTTTCACAAGACGTAAGCGTTCGATGGCCTCAATCCCATCGATAAAACCGCCCAGTCGAATATCACAAAGGACGAGATCGGGAGAGTCGTTTATAACACGACCGACAATATCATCCCCAAATCGAACCATAGGAAGTACTTTATATCCTCGTTGTTCCAGTACGGAAGTAATTTCGAGTCCAATACATACCTCATCCTCAACAACGAGAATGGTTTCGTTCACAACCTTCTCCTCCGCGAGATTTTATATTGTGACTTTTTGGTAATTGGGTCTTTTTTTGAGTTTTTACCGGATAATCCGGCATTAATACACATTCAATTATATCTTTTATAAAATAAAAAAACAGTAAAACCGGTGAAGTTATAATGGAGAAAATATAGATATTATACAAAGAATATGCAAAAAAGAGAAAAAGACGACAAAGACAAAAAAAGAATCGACTTCAATGAGCATTGGTACGGATCCGCAAGACTCCGGATTCTTGCCTGCTTTGTATCGTATGGTATCTATGCATCCATAATCTGTGTGCTTGGTGATCGTCTGGGGATTTCCAACAATTATTTCGTTATCCTGCCGATTATTATCGCGGCCCTGGCCTGGGGAGCCGTCGGAGGAATCATATCGGGGATTCTGGCCCTGCCTTCAAATCTTGCCCTGTTCGCCTTAACCGGACATCTCGGATTCTCACCGGCAAGCCTTCTTATCGCCGAGATTTCAGGCACTGTCATCGGCACCACGCTGGGGGTTTTGGGCGATCGGTTCAGACTTCTCGGAGAAGAAATCCTAAGGCGCAAGGAAATTGAGAAAGAACTCCGCTCCGCTCTGGAGGAACGCAATGTGTTGATACGGGAGATTCAGCACCGCGTAAAGAATAATCTGGGCGTTATTAAAAGCATGCTCTATCTCATGATGATCCGTACCGAAGAGGTAAACTGCCGCGAGGCTTTTCGGGATATGACGGAAAGGCTTATGTCCATGGCCCTCGTGCAGGACCAGCTGAGCACGGAAAAATCCCTGAAAGAAACCGTCAATACCAAAGAATACTTAATACAGCTTGTTCGGAATATTACACACAGCCGGGCCGAAATCAGCGCGGAAGTTCTCATGGACATCCCCGAAGATATTCCGCCTCTGCACATGGACCGCATCACGCCGCTGGGGATTCTCATCAACGAAGTTATAACCAACGCGTATAAACACGCATTCCCGGGGATAAACAATCCGACTCTTTCCATCAGCGCCACGCTATTTGAAGGAGAACTTGTTATCATTATTGCAGACAACGGTCCGGGGTACGACGGAGCAATCGACAAAAAGCATTTAGGCCGAACGCTTATCGACGCATTGGCATCACAAATTCACGGTTTTGTCTTTTTCGATCGTGATTCCGGAACACGTGTTATCATCCGCTTTCCCGTGGAAATTCACTAGCCGCGATAGATACCGAAAAGTAAGCGGTCAAATACTATCATTTATGAACTTGACTTCAGGATTCTCCGCGAAAGATAATTAGTCATATATTTTTAGAAGGAGAGACTATGAAGAAAGTAATCGGTATTGTCCTTATTCTCATTATGGCCGCCGCATCGCTTTCCGCTCTTGAATTCACCGTCGGACCGAAGGTTATGCTGGGAGATATGAGTTATAATGGCGACGGTTTTCTCGGAGACAACAAGATGTCGCTGTTTTTTGCCGGCGGGGCGTTCGCCAACATCCAACTGACATCGTTAATCGGCATTCAGCCTGAAATCTATTTAAATTACACTTCGTTGAAGTATGATTTTGCCGGTAATGAAATCGTTGTTCATTATCCGGTTTTAAGCATCCCGATCTATGCTCGATTCAACTTTGATGTGGCGAATATCGGCGTGTATGCCCTCGCGGGCGTCAGATTCGATCTTAATATCTCCGATGAAGCGAAAGTTAAGACCAACGGTTCTTCCGGAACGGGTGACATCAGCGACTACAATTTCATAGTACTGGGCGCGGCCGGCGGCGCCGGAGTCAGTCTGCCCATCGGCCCGGGGGTTCTGGACGCGGGCTTGGGCATCTTCTACGGTTTTACTGAATTCTCGGATGGTTTGGATGCTTCCTATTGGGATATCGACGTTCAGGTAGGCTACGGCTTCTCGCTGTAATTTCTTCGGGTTTCAGATCCGATCCAAGCCGCCCTGAGCCGGGCGGCTTTTTCATGCCTGTACAGTGTCCGGCATTATTAACGGTGAGGCCGCGGATAAGCCGTGCTCTAAAACAGTCCTGTTATTCTGCCCGTCGAGGTATCGATATCGATGCCCATGAAAGCCGGTTTGGAACTTAAGCCCGGCATGGTGCGGATATCGCCCGCCAACGGATAAATAAAGCCGGCGCCTGCGCTGAGACGGGCATCGGTTATCGGAAAAGTAAAGCCTTCGGGGGCGTTCTTCAGCGACGGATCGTGGCTTAGGGAAAGATGGGTTTTCGCCACGCAAACGGGAAGATTCCCGAAACCGGCTTCCGCGAAACGTGCCAGAGCATCCTCCGCTTCCGGTGAGAACACCACGTTCCCGGCTTTGTATATCTTGTCGGCGATGATTTCGATTTTCTCCCGAGGCGAGGCTTCAAGACTGTAAAGGTAATGGAAATTCTTCGCGACGGAGCAAGCTCTTTCCACGGCTTCGGCCAAAGCGGCGGCGCCCTCTCCGCCGTCGGCATGGTGAGTGCTTACCACGGCCTCGGCGGCACCGGCTTTCAGAGCCGCTTCCAAAACAATGTTCCGTTCGGCTTCCGTGTCGGTCGGAAAAGCATTCAGCGCGACCACGCAGGGAACACCGAAAAGAACGACATTCGCGATATGGCGTCTCAGATTCTCCAATCCGGCCCGAACCAATTCGATATTTTCGGATGTATATGCCGCATCCGGGGAGCGGCCCGGCACGACCTTGGGGCCGCCTCCGTGCATTTTAAGGGCGCGAACCGTAGCCACCAGAACAACGGCGTCGGGAACCAGACCGGATGTTCGGCACTTGATATCGAAGAATTTCTCCATGCCGATGTCCGATCCGAAACCGGATTCCGTAATCAAGTAGTCGGCGTATCCGGCGGCCGCCATGTCGGCGATAACGGAAGAATTCCCGTGGGCGATATTGGCAAAGGGGCCGGTATGGATAAAAGCCGCCTGACCTTCCAGTGTTTGGAGCAAATTAGGGTTAAGAGCGTCTTTCAGTAAAACCGTCATGGCCCCGGCGACGCCGAAATCTTCCGCGGTGAGCATACGGCCTTTCTTATCAAGGGCCATAACCATGGCGCCGATGCGCCTGCGCATATCCGGCAAATCTTTCGAAAGGGCCAGAATGGCCATGAGTTCGCTGGCCACGGCGATATCGAAACCGGTCTGCCGAATCGGACCGTCGGCGGCATCTCCGAGACCCGTTATAATGTTCCTCAAGGAGCGGTCGTTCATGTCCACCACCCGGCGCCAGTTCACCGCGTGGGGATTCACGGAAAGCCGCTCGAGTCCCTGCTTGGCCAAATAGGAATCTCCCCAGCGCCCTTCATGATAGATTCGCGCATCCACGGCGGCGGCTCCGAGATTGTGAGCGGCACAAACGGCGTGGATATCGCCGGTGAGGTGAAGGTTTATCTCTTCCATGGGAAGAACCTGACTGCGGCCGCCGCCGGCCGCGCCGCCTTTGATGCCGAAAGTGGGGCCCATGGACGGCTGACGGATGGCGCAAGCCGCCTTGCGGCCGAGATAGCCCAAGCCTTGAGTAAGACCGACGGTCGTTGTGGTTTTTCCTTCTCCCAGCGGTGTGGGC
Organism: Spirochaetia bacterium; assembly: GCA_963666985.2. Classification (GTDB taxonomy): domain Bacteria; phylum Spirochaetota; class Spirochaetia; order DSM-2461; family DSM-2461; genus UBA2779. Next base: position 376,107 of record CAXXIA010000002.1, read on the forward strand.
GTGATGGCGGTTACGTCAATGTAGCGGGCTCTCGGTGCGGCGAAAGCGGGACAAAGCGAAGGGCGAAGCTTCGCCAAGGCTGTTCCATAGGAAATGAGAGCCTCTTCCGGAATTCCGTATTCGGCGGCGATTTCGGTAATGGGCTTCACTTCGGCGGACTGAGCGATTTCAAGATCGGATTTCATAGGCATAACACATCGGTCTCCCAATGAAATGATTCCCGAATTTTCAACAAAAATGTCGGATATACGGGATGTCCAGTATCACAACCGATCACATTCGGGGTCAATAAAAAAAAGAGGACTCCAAGGCGATTTCAATAAACAAGAAGAGAGCTCATCAGCTCATTCCCTCTTTTTCCCGCTTCAGCGCAGCCAATTCGGAACGAAAACCTGCAGCTGCCGGATACCGTCGCCGTCGGCGATGAAAGCCCGATCCTCTTCGATATCGCCGGAGAGAGCGAACACATCGGGACAGCGGGAAAGAAGAACAGGACGTTCCGGCCGGGTTATGTCGTAGAGCATAAAACCGTGGATTCCCCCGGAGAGAAACAGGCGGCGGCCCGAGTTGTCGAATCCGGCACAAGCCATGGAAGGATAGGCAAGAGATTCAATGGGGGTAAGGTTCCCCGAACCGTCGTTTTTCAAAAGCGTAACGCCGTCCGCATTCGTGGCGGCCGCGATTCCATCCGAAGCGGCCAAATGGAAAACACCGGGGAAGCGGATCCGGGAGATTTCTTGGGGAGGGCCGCCGGGCAGCCGCACAAAGCCGACGATGTCCTTTCCGTCGGAGGCGTACAAATAATTGCCGTCGGCCGCAACGGCGCGGCATCCGGGTAAATCGGCCGTTCCGACGATATGGGGCTCTTCGCTGCCTTCGGGACCTTCGGAAATCATAACCAAACCGGAATCGGAAGAGGCGGCATAAAGGGCGTCGGCTGCGTTTACGATATCGGAAATCCGGCCGAGGTTTTCAAAAACAACCACCGGCTCTCCGACCGTTTGATCCGGCGATTCTCCTCGCCGATACACTCTGAGTCCCGAGATTCCGTCGGCGACGAAAAGCCAGGGACCGCGAACGGCTGTTTTCTCGGCGTAATCCGTTTCCAAATCCGCTACCGGTTCCAAAGAGCGGGCATCCAGAATGTGAACACCGCCTGCATGGGCCGAGACGTACAAATGTTCTCCATACCGCATAAGATCGTAGGAGCGGCCGGGAAGATCGCGGCCGAGAAGAACGTAAGACTGACCGGTCAGAAATGTTCGGTAGACTTCCAGCCCTTCCCGCGTGGTTACCAGGATATCATCGCCGTGCACCGCGAACGAATAAGATCCTTCCATCTCTATCGAATCGAAGATTGAAGGCTTTTGCGGGATTCTGATGTCGACGACATGAAGGGTTTGCTCTCCCAGGGCCAAGGCGAAGTCGCCCATCAGACAGATTCGGGAGGCGTTTACATCCGGAAGATGGGAAAGGATTTTCGGCGAATCCGGCCGGGAAACGTCAATAAGAACCAAGCCGCCGGTTCGGCCGGAAGCGGCCAGCAATCCGCCGCGCAGAGTGAGCGAACGAAGGGTACCGCTTTCAAGGGAGGAGAGGATTTTCGGCGATGAAGGATCGGCCGCATCAAGAATGACTAATCCTTTGTTTTCGGTGGCAAGATAAACAGTCCGGCCGCTGACGAGAAGATCTTGTCCGACAAGACCTTCGGTGGCCGAAATCCGCAAGGGAGATTGCGGATTGGAAATATCCAGGATTCTCAGTCCCTTCTCCCTGTCGGCCGCATAAACATAATTTCCTTCCACTCCTACGGCCGCGGCGTCTCCGGCTTTTCGGGAACCGACGAGGAAGGGGTGGACCGGATCGCTGATGTTCACGATACGGATGCCCTCTTCGCCGGATGCGACATAGGCGTAATCTCCGCGAACCGCGATATCCAGTGCTCCGGAAAAACTCAGCGTTCCGGAAACACCGGGACGCGTGGATTCGGTGATATCGTATAAAAAGAGACCTTCATCGAACGCGGCGACATAGGCGTAATCCCCGACAACGGTGATTCCGGCATTCTCCTGCCCGCTTACCCGCGCCAATTTTTCCAGCCGGGCTTCCTGCTGAGCCAGCGTGGAACCTTTTGAAGCACGGCTGATTTCATCGGGAAATGCCGCGGGAGCCGCGGCGTACCAGTATTCCGTTCCATACTCAACTCCGGTATCAAGGAACGGAGATTGCGTCAGGTTCTCCGCGATAAGTTCCATCGGTCCCTCGGGATTCCGGGAACGGTAGAGACAATAACGTTCACTTCCCTGAATGGGATTCCAAGAAACACGGATTCGGCGATACTCGCCCGAGACTTCCGGACGGAGGGTTTCCGGTGATAAGGGGATAACCGAAACTTCATGCGAGCTGAAGCGGCCGCGGGCCGTCGAGGCTTCCAGCCGGAAACGATACAGGCGGCCGTTCTCAAGCCGAGGGACTTCTACGGGGCCGGCCGCGGCGGAATACCGCTTAACGGCATTCCGATCTCCCGAAACAACCAATTCGTAGCCTTCGGCAGTAGGCAGAGGATTCCAGGATGCCAGGGCTTTTCCGTCGGAAGAACGGACATTGAAATCGGGTATGGCGCTTTTCCCCTGTTTTAAAATGACGGATTCGGTTCGGGTGCGTCCGTTTTTTCCGGTTATCAGCAGAGTGATTCTCTGGCGTCCCTGAAGTTCGTCGGTGAAGATCGGCAAATCAAACCCGCCGTCGGCGTTTATGGGGATTTCCCCCGAAAGAAGACCGTCTCTGGTTTTAGCCTCGGTTCCCAGGATTTCGTAGGAAAGCGATTCAATACCGCCGAGTTCTTCCGAATCCCGGTAGGGATCGATAATGCGGCCCCGGAGTCTTATGGCGGCTCCATACTCGTCGCTGCCGCTCGGCCCGGAGAGAACAATGGACGGAGAAAGCCGGCCGTCCGCCAAGGAGCATTCGCGCCGAGTGACATTCCCGTTCAGGTCCTTGGCGACAACGCGAAAGGTTTGATTTCCCTCAACCTCTCCCATATCGACATTAAAGCGGAATGTTCCGTCGGGATTAAAAAAGATCGGTCGGAGTGTATCGGCTTCTCCTGAAAGACTCCAGGAAAGAGAGGCCACTTCATCAATGCCGGGAAGGTCGGTCGATCCGGGTCCGACCCGTCCGGCCACTTCAAGCGAGTCTCCGTAATAGGCTCCGTTTACGGGAGACGAGAAATCGACGGCCGGTCCTTCTCCGTCATTGTACAAATCGATAACCGCGGAGGCTTCGGCCTCGGTTCCTTCTCCCGCGGTAACGACAATCGTCAAATCGTCCCGGAATCCGGTCGCGGGAACGGAAAATGAAAACAATCCGTTCTCATCGGTTTCCACCGTATCGCCGCCGTTTATGGCTTTCGCCCTCCAGGAGACGGACGAAGAAGGAGCGAAACGGCCTTCTACGGTAACGAAGGAATGATAAAACTCGCCGCTGAGCGGTGTGTTGATTACAAGGCGGCCGTCTTCGGAATCGGCCCGGACCAGAGGTTTGGGCGCCGGCCGGGGCTCAGGTTCACGCTCGATTACGGGAGCGGGTTTAACTTCGGCGACGGGCTCGGGCTGAACAATCGGTGCGGGCTCGGGATCGACGACAGGCGCGAGGACGAGTGCCGGTTCCTCAATCCGGGCCGGTTCTGATTCCGGCTCGATTTCAGGCGCCGGCTCGGCACTTGGTTCAAGGGGAGGCGCGGGTGCCGGTTCGGATTCGGCCGGCGGGACGAGGGCGATAACCGGCTCTTCCTTCTTCGCTTCCGCCGGAAACGGAGATTCCCCCTCGTCCTTTTCAGGGGCGTTCTTCACCACTTCCCCGGCGGATGGAAGCACGGCTTCCGGTTCATCGTTATCCGGTTCTTTGCGGATAGGACCTTTCTCGGCGACATCCGGACGATAAGGACGCACCGAAATGAAAGGTACGAAATCATCGGGATATTCAAAGGGAGATTCCGAGTCGCCGCCGGTGCGCGTTATACCCCCGGAGAGAACGGGTTGAGTGCTATTCTCGGCGGCGGTAATTTCCGCCGCGGATTCCACCGAGAAATCGGTCTGCTCAGATTCCTTATCCGAAGGAATAAACACCTCTGCCGCCGAAATTTCGGCGGCAGATCCGCCGGAGGTCTCCGGAATAAGAATCTCTTTGATTTCACCCGGTTCCGACTCGGCGGACGAAGCGATTTCAGATTCCGGATCGTCAAAAACATGTTCACTCTCATCTTCCGCCGAATAGACAATGGCCGGATCCTCAACCTTGGAAGACGGTCCGCAGCCTAAAAATAAGATTCCGGCGGAAAGGGCCAGAGCGAAAAGAAAAAGACCGAATAAAAGCCCTCGGAGACGTCCGCCCATCATTCGGTGACCGATGTGATCGTCGTATTATCGGTCGCGGAACCTTCGTTGCCCGCGGCATCTTCAGCCGTTACGGAAATTGTGAGGGGGGAAACAGCAGCGGCCGGTACATAGGTAGCCGTCCAGGCGCTCCCGCTGTAACCGACACTCGCGGCCGAAGCCGTTCCGGAAGCCGTACTAAAGGTAACGTTGCTCGTATCCAATCCGGCTGTTATGGCCGTGCCGCCGTCCGTAACGGTAAAGGTTACGGTTATCGTGGTTCCAGCCGAAACGGAACCGGTCGGCGAGATGCCGGTGATGGTAACCGTCGGAGGCGTCGTATCAACGATCGCGATTGTTTCGGTATCGCTGCCTTCATTGCCCGCGCTGTCCTCCGCCGTCACGACAATAGCGAAGGAAGATGATGTCGCGGTCGGTGTATAGGTGGCCTTCCAGGCGCTGTCGGTCGAGCTGTAGCCGACACTCGCGGCGGCATTCCCTCCGAAGGTAACGTTGCTCGTATTCAAGCCGCTTGTAACGGCCGTAGAGCCGTCCACGACGGTAAAGGTAACGGTGATTAACGTTCCAACCTCGACGGTTCCCCCCGAGGGCGAAACACCCGTAATCGTCACAACCGGAGGCGTCGTATCGACGATCGCGATTGTTTCGGTATCGCTGCCTTCATTGCCCGCGCTGTCCTCCGCCGTCACGACAATAGCGAAGGAAGATGATGTCGCGGTCGGTGTGTACGCGGCCGTCCAAACACCGCTGCCGTAGCCGACACTCGCGGCGGCATTCCCTCCGAAGGTAACGTTGCTCGTATTCAAGCCGCTTGTAACGGCCGTAGAGCCGTCCACGACGGTAAAGGTAACGGTGATTAACGTTCCAACCTCGACGGTTCCCCCCGAGGGCGAGATGCCCGTAATCGTCACAACCGGAGGCGTCGTGTCGACGATTGATGTGATGCTTGTGCTGTTTGTTACGGAATTTTGGTTCCCAAGAAAATCATCGGCCGTCACCTTAATCGCCAGGGCACTTGATTGCACCGTGGTCGGTGTGTATGTGGCCGTCCATACACCGCTGCCGTAGCCGACACTCGCGGCGGAAGCTCCCCCGAATGTAACGGTGATATCATCAGAGTCCGTTATGTTCGTACCGTCGTCTTTAGCCGTGAAGGTTACCGTAACCACTGTTCCGGCTTCAACGGCTCCGGTCGGCGAAACATTGGTGATGGAAATCGTCGGTCCTGTGTAATCAAGAGTCAGCACATCTTCGTCATGGAAAGCGCCGTCGGAGGAAGCATTCCCCGCCACATCGGCATACGTAAATTCATAATCAACCGAGCCTTCGGCGTGGCTTGAATCGTTTATTGTCAGCGATCCGGAATAAACACCGTCGGTTCCTGTGGCGGATAAGGTGATTTCCTCAGTGTCTCCGCCATCGAAGATCAACAGAAATTCGGAAGCCGATAGATCCAAAACACGGCCGACGTCAACGGTAATTCCAAGGTCATCGCCGCTCACGGCGTAATCGGAATAGGCGGCGTTGTCCGTATTCTCAACGACGATATCGATATCGGCATCATCGGGAACATCATGGTAATACACGACAGGCGAATATTGAGCATCACCGCTGAGTGTTTCATCGATGGAAGTGGAATTGCCCAAAACATCTTCCGCCGTAATGGTAAACGGAATATTGGAATTGTTGTATGAATCATACTGACTTGAATTGGCGTTTTTCGACGGGAGTGTGTAAGACGCCGTCCAGAGGCTCCCGCTCAAGGTGGGCGTAATGCTGTCCTCACCGATGGTTACCGTCGGAACGTCGCTCGTGTCGTATCCGGATAGAGAGTCGGTAACGGTGAATTGGATTTCCACCGTTTCACCGTAATGGGCGTAAGCATCTCCGTCGCCCACGTTGAAATCGGTTATATCGATGACCGGACCGTTATTGTCTGCGTAAACCGTAATGCTCTGCTGAGAATAATCGCTTCCACTGCTCGAAGCCGCTTTAGCCGTCAGAGTCACATTGGAACTGTGAGAGGAAAGATTAATGGAACCGGTAACATACTGAGTGGAAGAATCATAGGTGAATCCCGACGTCTGTTCCGTCGTCGTCCCCGACGAAGCGGCCGTGAGATAGAAATCATACAGATCCGTATAACCCGGTTCGGACCAGATTTCAAAATCGACGCTCGGTGCGTTCGATGTGGAAAAATACGTTCGGGGGGACGATGTCGGGCTGACAATGGACAGCTGAACCGTTCCGTCGTTCTTGGATAAATAATCGCCGTCTTCATAGCCGTGTCCGTTGCGGTCTTCCGCCCCTACCGTAATATTCAGAGATGAAGGAACGGTCGACGGAAGAGTCATGACGGCGGAAAATGTCCGGGCGGCAATATTCAGTTCAAAATCAAATCCCTGGGATTTGCTGCTATGCACGGAGATGGTCCCGGTTTCTCCGCTGTCCACGGCGGCGGCGACATCAAGATAAACTTCGCTTTCATCCACGCCGAGTTCCGGTATATCCAAAGTCAGAAGGGAAACCTCATCAAGATCCGTCGCGCCGCCGATATAATCCTCATAAGAATTACCGACGATTCCGGTTATCGATATTTCATCCCCTCCCACATAGGTTGATGAGGCAAAACCGTCCAAAACGATATAGGGACCGTCGCTTTCCCTTAAGGTGATATTCGTGGACGATTCGTTCCCATTAAAATCCACGGCGGTAATATCAATCTGCATGCTGCTGGAACTGAAGTCGTTTGTATCCATTTCGAACGAAAAATCACCGGTGGAAGCATTGAAGTCGATCAAAACTTCGCCCTTGCTTGTAACCTGTGTAACGTTTCCTTCGGTATCGACGGTGATGTATCCGCAGTACTGCAAAAGGGAACTGGCCGTAAACGAAAGTGAACTGACGGAGCCCTTCCCGTCTCCGGATGTTATGGCGTCGTCCTCTATCGTTCCTTCTACGATCACCGTTGAATAATAATTGCTGTTGTCGTCGGGTGAAGTAACGGTGATTATCGGAGCATATTCATCTTCCACTGCCGCAACGAGGGATTCGGTAATCGGTGCACACGTTACAAGCATCAAATTAAACAGAACAATGGTAATACGGCTGATAATTTTCACTGTATTTTTCATAAGTTTGCCCATACCCCTACTCCTCGATAAACATGATTTCGCCGGAGCCTTTCATCTCGGCGGCACGAGCGCCCCGGGTATCGGCCAAGTAGGAGTATTTATCCGCCAATGCAGGATTGATATTTTTCAGTTTCTCCGAGTAATAATCGGCCAAGTCATAATTTTCCACTTCATAGTAGGTTTTCGAAATATTCAAAAGAAGCCGTGAATAAGCGGAGGAATCCGTCCGGCCGCTCTCTTCGAATCGTTTCTCCGCGTCATGAAACAGACGAAGAGCGTTCTGATACTCTTCACGGAGGTAATAGATATTGGCAAGATTGATCTTCGCGGAGATGTAATTCCGATCCTTGGCCAAAGCATTGTTGAACGCCGTCTCGGCTCGGTCGTAGGATTCAAAACGCGCCGAGACGATTCCGTACTCGTTCCAGCTCCCTTTATTCCCGTTTTCTCTCGCCGTGAGCTCGAAATCGTCGAGAACCGAGTTTTTTACTTTTTCCAAACCGGAGCGGAAATCCTGAACAACCTTCGTCCTATCCCCGTACTGCAGCCCCAAGTCACTCTCTTCGAAACCGACGGGTCTGTAGATTTTCTGAGCTTCCCGAGTGTAATACAAACCGAGAGCATCATCTTCGTCGATAAAACGGGCGAATTCCTCCGAACCCGAACGCCAAGCCGTTTGAAAATCATCTTCCCCGATGAACGTGATTTCCACGGGAACCCAAAGAGTGCCGTCGAGATTAATCGTCATCGATTTATCCGGATTGATTAATCGATAATCCTTCGCGGGGAGTCCGGTGGAGAACATCGAATAGATATGCCCGGGCACCGTAACAAAGGCCGTTTCAATGCCGGAGGATTCCAGCAGCGAATTAAAAAGAACCGTTAAATCGTCGCAGTCTCCGGAAAGTTTTTTCAGGGTGTCCCGCGGGAGATTCACCGAATCAATGACCAAATCGTTTCCCTGGGCGTCTTCGAACGAAAGTGTCGGATCACGCTGATAGATGCAGCCTATTTCCGTCAAACCGTAATAAATCTGCATGGCGGTTTGAACGGCCTCGCTATAGCCGGGATTCGAAATGTCCTTACAGGTCTGCTTCAAGTAGCCGGTGTAATTGGCCAAAGCGCTGTCGCCGACGGTCATGAACGCGGCGACCTTTCTGTCGTCGTCCCAGGTTAAAGAGTTCTTGTCGTAAAGATCATACGAAATCGGACCGCTCTGACTCACGGTGCGGGAACGCAGGGTATACTCCACGGAGACCTTGCCGGTGAGCGGAGTGACTCCGGACATGGAGAAAATTTCCTTGTTGAATACCGCATAAAGCGGAACGGTTATCGATTCGCCAGGGCCAATGTCCGGCACGTCGGCCGTGGGCGTGGCCACGTCCATAAAACCGGCCTGATCGAAGGTTACCTTGAGATTTGTAAGCGGATACTTCTCGGTATTGGTTAGAACGACTTCTCCCACGGGGTGGTCCACGTAATAACTCTGCATGGCGGCGAACATGTCGCTGATGCGGATATCTTTGAATTCTATGGATCGGATATCGGCGGCCGGATCGTCCGGATCGATGCCGAAGCGGTAATCGGCGCGAATGCCGATACCGAAGATAAAGCCGTTGAACCGCTTGAGCGGAGAAAAAGACCGGTTATATCGTATCGAAGGACGAAGCTGAAGACTGATGTTGTAACTCGGATTAAACGCCGCCGTTCCTCCGGCGGATACCTGCAGATCGGCGGCGCCGTGAGCCTCGCCGGAAACCTGATCAAGATTGGGAAAAACCGAATACCCTATGCCGAGTTCCACGTCGGCACCGAGTTCCGCCTGTTTGCTCAACTTATGCTGATAGGCCAATCCGGCGGTAAAAAAAAGTCTTGTGTAATCAAAGTTGTCCAGATCGGGATCCGCGGCGCTGTATTGAGCCTGATTCATAAAAATCCCGATTCGGGCCTGAGGCTGAAGCTGGGGAATCGAAGGAAGAGGAACGCGGCCGACAACGGAAAAATCGACTTGGCTGAAATCCCCTTTGTAATCCGTTCCGAGCATGGATATCGGTGAGACGATCTGATATTCGGCTCCGATGGAAAAAGGAAAACGGTAAACCGTATTATAATTGACTTTTCCCGCCGTGCTTTGCGCAAAAACGCCGCCGATGCAGGAAAGGAATAAAATAATGAAAAAACTTACTCTGTTTGCATTGAGCAACTTCATAGGAGTCATCCACCCACAGAAGAAATATTAACTCGTTTTAACAATCAAATCTTTCCGAAAATACATTTACCGTCACGAATATATAAAAAAAATCGGGATGTCCCGGGGATTCCCGGCGGGAATGATTCACCGAATACTTCCGGCGGGTATGACGGCGATTATTGTCCGATTCGGAATTCGGGGACTCTCAGTATTGAACCGACTCCAGGAAAAGCCCTTTCGCCGGAGCGGTTTTTCCCGCCTCGGTTCGCTTTCCGCTCTCCAAAAGCTTCGAAACCGAATCAGCGGGCCTCCGGCCCAATCCGACCTCGATGAGAGTTCCGATGATGATCCTGACCATATTATGAAGAAAACCGTCCGCGGTCAGGCGGATTTCCAAGATCGAATTATCTCCGAAATGCTCATCAATGTCCACGGCTTTGAGGCTGCGCTCCGCCGATTTCGTTTTTGATTTCATCGTGGTAAAAGCCGAAAAATCATGGCGTCCGAGTAAACTCGCCCCGGCGGTTTTCATGGCTGTGATATCCAAGGGTTCGGCAATATGCCAGGCATACTTACGTTCGAAAGGATTGGGCCAGAGACCGGTATCGATACGGTAAAGATAGGTTTTTTCCACGACTCGGTATCGGGCGTGAAATCTTTCATCCGTTTTCTCGGCGTTGATAACCGCGATGTCGTCGGGTAGGTAGCGGGCCGCGTGCCGGAGGATCATCGGGGAAGTCAGTTCCGCTTCGGTTCGAAAATGTGCCGGCTGCGCCAGAGCGTGAACGCCGGCGTCGGTTCGGCCCGAACCGGTTACCAGGATTTCAGCTCCGCAAAGAGTCGAGATAACGGCCTCGACTTTTGACTGAACCGTATCGCCGGAAGCGTCTTTCCCGAGTCTCTGCCAGCCCTTGTAGCGGGCGCCGTCGTAACGAATGATGATTTTCCAGCTCTGCATCGCTGTAGAGTACAGCGCCGAAGGGCGCGGGGGGAAGATGGTTTTGCCGCCTCATCAACGCCGAATAATCGGCCGTTACATCAGAATACCCGCCCGATGGAATGCCGCTTTTGGGTAACGGACAAGATTCATGCGCATCAATAAAAATTTTTTGTTTCTTAATCCATCGGTCATTACTATTGATTTAATGAATATAAGAAAAATTAAAAAGACGCTTAGAAAAATCCGCGGCATAACAAAACCCAGGTGGCCTACTCCCGAATATGACGACAATAATCAGCCTCATTTTCTTTTTCTTATTACTCCTCCTTACTCCGGTTCAACGGCAATTGCAAAAATTCTGGATACAGGGCGAAGAACAATGACTCTGAGCAATAATGGCGAGGGGCAATGGTTGATACCCGGACTCTGTAAAAAGGATCGTTGGAATCCTGATAAGAAAGTGAACTATAAATCCATAAAAGCCGTTTGGCTCAATAAGTATCAAAGCAAGAAAAAATTGAATCAAGATATTGAAGTTGTAATAGAGAAAAGTCCGCCGAACATGGTCAGAATAGAAAACATAACATCGCTATTCAAGAATCATTCATTTCTTGCCAATAATCGAAATCCTTACGCAAATTGTGCCAGCATTCTTTATCGCCTCTATAATCCAACAAAGATCTCCATGGAAAAACGGAAACGAATCTTGGAACAATTGGCCGAAGGATGGCTGATGAGAAGCCGCAGAATAAAAGAACTTATTATCAAGTATAAAGTTCCACTCTTAACTTATGAACAGTTTTGTCAAAATCCATCCTCTATATTGGATTCTTTAAATCTTCCGAAGGGTGTCTCTGAAGACATTGATATAAACGCTGAAGTTAAGGTAAAGGATTACAAACCTCAAATAATCTCCAATCATAATGAAAGACAAATCTCAAACTTAACCAAGAAAGATATTGAGAACATTAATCACATATTGGAGAAAGAAAGAAATCTTTTAGACTTTTTTGGATATGACCTTTTGAAGAAAGTCTAAAAAATCTATTCGGGGAAACTTTTCCAAAATCGTCAAACGGATGATGAACAAAAAATCCGCCGTTACCGGCCGTGCTTCCTGAATGCCGCCCACGTTCCGCGCAGCTTTTCGGCAAAGGCGTAGAAACGATAAATCACCGGTCTGAGAGGATAATCCCAAGCGCCCCAATAATGCCGAATCTCTCCGCCGAATCCTGTTTTCATCCGCCACAGGCCGTGCATGGGATGAGAAGGATCATCGGAAGGAGAGATTCCGAAGAAATCGTATTCTTCGGCGCCTTCGGCGCGGGCATCGCTTATGGCCCGCCACTGAAGGAGGTAATTGGGCATGAGCTCCCGCTTTCGTCCGCCGGATGCGCCGTACATATAGGTGGAACGCCGCCCTATTCTGCCGACGATGATTCCCGCAAGAGCCTGGCCTTCGTGTTCGGCGAGATAAAGAGAGAAGGACGGCTCTTGATGAGGGGTGGAACAAACCGCGGATTTCGGTTCGTTCGAAAGTATCCCTTTTTCATCCGCGAGCGGTTTCACGGCGCTCCCCGCGGCCTCTCCCGAAAACAGCCGCCGGTAATAGGATTCCGGATGCAGAGCGATGCCGTCACGCTTGCCGGTTTCTTCGTACAATTGATACCACGCCGGTATGGCCGCCAAGGCTTGCTCTCCGTTCAAACGCGTTATTTCAACACCCTTCTTGGCGGCCAATCGGATGTTGTAGCGCGTTTTCTTATGCATCCCGGCAAGGAGTGTCTCTTCATCGGGGGCAAGATTGAGTATGACGGTATCAGGCGGCTGCACCCGGTAAGGGGCCGACTTAAGCGGAGGCGGAAGCGGCTTTGGATGGGGGATGGTCGCGGCGGCCGATACGGGGCCGCGGGTTCCGCCGGTGAGATCGAAACGGAGAAGAAAGCAGCGCGGCTTCAGATGAGGTTGAGCCGCTGCCGCCAGGGACGAGAGAAAGAGGCTGGCCGCTTCGGGTGATAATCCCTCCGGCAGCTCGGGGCCGTAGGGGACGTAGGCTATGGAAAACCCGCCGGGGAAGGTTCGCTCCAGGATGAGCAGACGGCCTTCGCTTGCTTTGAGGTCGGGATTATCGAGAGGATCGCCGGTTCTATCCGCGCCGTTTACGCCGTCTGCGCTTTCCGCGCCGCGCGGGGCGGTTAAAGCGGCCGCTTCGGTAAAGCCGGAGGCCATCAGGGTGAAAGCTTTGGCCTCCCATCCGGATGCGGCCTTGAAGGCGGCCCAAAAACCGCTTTGGAGAAGATTGTCCCCGCCGGTTAATTCGGTCGGCGAAAGAGGCCGGAGCGTTATGGAAAAAGGATTCACGCGCCGCGCTTCGGGGGTCACCTAGCCAACCTTGCCCTCACGGACCTTCCCGGTTTTCAAGGGGGCGCCGGAGAGAACGAGTCCGGTTTCGCCGACGGTAACCCGGCCGTTCGATACGCGGATGGGTGTTTCGAAAAACCGGTCGATGGAAATCCTTCCCGCGGGAGGATCGGCGGGTACGGCGCCTTCAAGGAACACCCGTTCACCAGGTTCGGCGCTGGGCATGAGGACCTCAAGGTTCTCATCATCGTCTTCGGCGGCCAGAAGCATGCCGTGACTTTTGATGCCGCGCAGCTTGGCGGGCTTCAGATTGAAAGCAAGAACGATTGTTTTCCCGTCCAGATCCTCAGGATTGTAATGCCCCACGAGTCCGGAACAAATGGTTCGCGGTTCTTCGGTGCCGTCGTTCAGGGTAATCACGTAGAGTTTGTCGGCATCCGGATGCCGCTTTACCGCGGTGATGCGGGCGGCGCGGAGATCCAGGGCCGCGAAGGACTGTTCGGGAGTTAGGGGAACATCGGATGAGGATTCGGCGGACTCAGGTTTATTCGCCGCCGATCCGGCGGCAGCGGCTCCCGAGGAATCCGGGGAGCCTTTTCCGGAGGCTTTTTTCCCGGCGGCTTTTTCTTCAGCCGCGGCTTCGCCGGCGGCCTTTCGCTCGGCCTGAGAGCCGCTGAAGCGGGCCCGAAGATCGGCGATGCGGTCGTCTTCAAGCTTCTCGAAAAGAATCTCCGGCTTGGCAACCGTTTCAGTCCCTTCGGTAAAACCGAGGAAAGACCAGGAGTCGTCTTCCATGCCGTACCAGTCGGCCATTTTCGCGGCTGTTGAAGGCATGTAGGGCTTCATCAGGATAGCCAGATCGCGAACGAGGAAGGCCAAGGTTTTAATGAGTTTCGCGGCCTCTTCGGGGGATTCCTTGCGGGTACGCCAAGGCTCACCGGCCTGGAAGACTTTGTTTCCGAAGTCCGACAGCGCGAAGATTTCGCGGAAAGCCCCGCGCAGTTCGGCCCGGTCCAGCTTGGCGGTGATGTCGGCCTCGCGTGCCTTTACCTCGGCCCAGACGGCCTCATCAAGCGGTGCTTCGGGGATTGCCCCGTCATAGAAACGTCCGACGAAGGAAAGAGTGCGGTTCACCAGGTTGGCGAAATTGCCGATGAGTTCGCCGTTCACCTTTTCCTGAAAGTCGGCCCAGGTGAACTGATAGTCGGAGGTTTCCGGCCGGTTGTAGTAAATATAGAAACGCCAGACATCGGCGGGGATGCCCGTTTCGCGGCAGTCGGTTCCGAAAACGCCGACTCCTTTGCTCTTGGAGAACTTGCCGTCTTCATAATTCAGATACTCGGAGGAGCTCATGTGGTGGAGCATGGTCCACTTCTCTGTGGAGGCCAGCAGCGTGCAGGGAAAAATAACGGTGTGAAAGGGAATGTTATCCTTCCCGATGAACTGGAAGAGTTCGGTATTTTCGGGATCCCGCCACCAATATTCCCAGTTGTCGGTAAGATCCATCGTGATGGAAATATAGCCTATGGGCGCGTCGAACCAGACGTAAAAGACTTTATCCTCGAAACCTTCCTTGGGCACCGGGATGCCCCACTTGAGGTCGCGGGTAATGGCTCTCTCTTTCAGGCCGTCGCGAATCCAGCTTTCGGTCATCTTCACGGCATTGTTGGCCCAGAAGCCGTTCACTTTGGCCTCGTTCATCCATTCTTCAAGCTTCGGTTTGATGCCCGGTAAATCGATGTAGAGATGCCGTGTGCTTCGGATGACCGGCGTGCTGCCGCAGGTGCCGCAGCGGGGATTTTCCAGTTCGGTCGGATCGAGCAGTTTTCCGCAGTTCTCGCACTGATCGCCGCGGGCATCCGGATACCCGCAGTGCGGACAGGTTCCGTGAACGTAGCGGTCGGCAAGAAATCGCTGATCGTGCTCGCAGTAGAGCTGTTCGATGGTGTTTTCTTTGATGAATCCGGCCTCGTCGACTTTTTTGAATAAATGCTGAACAATCTCGGTCTGCTCGGGTCTGCTGGTCCGGCCGAAATGATCGAAATCAATCTCGAACCAATCGTAAATGTCCACGTGAACCGCGTTGTAGCGGTCGCAGAGATCCCGCGGCGAAACCCCTTCTTCCAAAGCCCTGGTTTCGGTGGCCGTGCCGTACTCGTCGGTACCGCAGACATAAAGGGTTTCGTATCCGTACTGCCGGCAGAAGCGGGCAAAGACATCGGCGGAAAGAACCTGTATGAGATTTCCCAGATGAGGGATGTTGTTGACGTAGGGAAGTGCTGAGGTGATAAGGCGCTTTTTCATAACGGGGAACATCTTACGCTCCGATGAGGGGAGGGTCAATGTGAGGCCCTTGTGCTCGGTGTTTGATTTTTCAGCCGACGGAGCTTTTAAGAAACAGCGCCTCCGCCGCTTTATATCGCCTTATCCTATCTTACTCTTGGTTCCGATATACGTGTACCGAAAGGCCCTCTCAATGCTATGATCGTGCCGCGGAGGCTTCAATGGCAAAAAGGATTACTCAGGGCTCCTTAATCGGATTGATCCGCGATATTTTCATTGCAAAAGGAATGAACCGCATCGATGCGGAACTGACGGCCGATGTTCTGGTTGCGGCCGATGCCCGGGGAATCCCCTCTCACGGCGTGGCAAGGCTCTGGCGGTATCTGGCGGGCATCGATAAAGGAGTCATGAAAAGTGAAGACGCTTCGGTTGTTCTGAAGGAGACCGATTCTTCCCTCCTCGTCGATGCCCGAGGTTCCATGGGGCCGCCGGTGAGTTTCCGAACAATGAAAAGCATCCTTGATAAAGCGGAGAAAACAGGTTTTTCCTTCGCGTCGGTTAAAGACTCGAACCATTTCGGCATTGCCGGCTACTACGCGATGATGGCCTTGGAACGGGATATGATCGGAATCGCCATGACGAACACGGCGGCTTTGGGCGTTCCCACGTTCGGCCGGGAAGTGATGTTCGGAACCAATCCCCTGGCCGTCGCCGTTCCCTCGGGCAAGGAGATTCCCTTTGTCCTGGATATGGCGACCACGGTTATACCCCGTGGAAAGATTGAAGTCTGCGAGAGGGAAGGAAAGGAACTTCCGGCGGGCTGGGCCGTCAACGAGAAAGGACTGACCGCGACCAATCCCGGTGATATTCTGAAAAAGATGCTGAACCGCGAAGGCGGCGGCATTCTCCCGCTGGGAGGAGAATCCGAAGAATTCGGAGGCCATAAGGGATTCGGGCTTGCCGTTATGGTGGATATTTTCTGCGCCCTTCTCGGAGGCGCCGATTTCGGACCGGCCGTCGCCGACAGTCAGGCCACCTCCGCCAGAGTTTCCCATTTTTTCGGGGCGCTCAAGATTTCCCGATTTCGCAATCCCGACGAATTCAAAGCCGACATGGATATTCTTCTCTCGCAGCTGAAAAACGCATCCCCGGCCGACGGACGGGAACGGGTTTATTACGCCGGACTCAAAGAAGCGGAAAACGAAAGGCAATCCGCGGCCGATGGAATCCTTCTTTCAGAGAAAGTATGGAACTCCATCCGCGATTTCGCGAAGGAACTCAACGTGGCGATTCCGGAATGACGAAGAACGGCAGACACCGCCCCTATATCCGTATTCTTCTCTTCATCATCCTTCCGCTGACAATTTCCTGCGCATCCTCATCACCGGCCGATCCGGCTTTCGAAAGGCTCTCGCCGGCAGCCGCGCCGATTTCACAAAAACCGGAACAAACCGCCGAATCGGCGGAAATGGCCGCCGCGGAAGAAAAACCGGTTTTCGATCCGCTTCTTACACTCGCCCAATACCCCCCGGTTGAAGCCGTCCGTGGTGTTGAATTCAGAGTATTTCCCCGGGATTCATCAATTCGGATACTCCAAAACGAACAGCTCACGGATCTTATCCCGGTGAATCGAAGTAAAGACAAAGCGACGTTCAACACCGACGCGGGCGCCGTTCTCATCGAAGCGGAAGGATATCTTCCGCTGGTAATCCCCATGCCGCCGGGCGGCGGATATGTCGAGGCGAAACTGGAGCGATCCGGAATCTGCCTGAACGAGGTTGGTGAACTTTCCACCGAATACCAGCCCAAGAGCGTCCGCTTCACTCCGGACGGCCGATTTTTGTTTACCGCGCATCTCGGCGATAAAACGGCGTTGAGTCAGTACCGTATTGAGCCTTTCGAATGGATGCGCAACCTCGATGTTCCCGAAAACTACCAAGGAGACTCGGGATTCGTCGAAACTTTGATTTTGGAAGGCCGAGGTGAACTCTGGCTCTCCCAGATGAACAGAAATGCCGTTCATGTATTCAACCTCCGAACAGGACTGCACCAAGGCGTTATCAAACTGAGCGGTTCCTGGCCCAAGGTTCTGCTTGCCTCCGAAGATGAAACGAAAGTCTACGCCTCCTGCTGGATTTCCCAAACCGTCTCGGAAATCGACGTTGAAACCCGGAAAGAAATCCGCAGTTTCGATACCACGGGGATTCCCAGGGGCATGGCTTTCTCGCCGGACGGCAAAGATCTTCTCGTGGCGATTTTTTCAACATCCGCGGTAGACAGAATCAACCTGGAACAAGGCGAGAGGACGGCAACGCATGATGCCGCGCCGGGGCATGCTTACGCGATGCGTCACATCGTCCATGACCAGAGGCGCGGTGAGTATTACATTACGGCCATGGGAGTAGGACGGGTTTACCGTCTTTCCGAAGAAGGCGAGTGGCTCGGCTGGTGGCCGGTCGGTGAAAAACCGAATACCTGCGCGATGAGCCCCGACGGGCGATACCTCTTCGTATCATGCCGCGGTCCGAACAATCCCGATACGGGGTATCTCACATGCGGTTACGAATACGGAAAGATCTTCATTATCGATTTGGAAAGCGGTGAATCGAAGGACTGGATATGGGGACGGGATCAGCCGACGGGACTGGATGTGAGCCCGAACGGAAATTACCTGGCCTTTACCGATTTTCTCACGCATAACGTGGAGTTATACCGAATAACGAAATAACAACGGGGCGCACCGATCGGTTTCCCATTAAGGTTTTTACCATCAGCGATCTTAACGCCGCACTTCTCCCAAACGCGCCGCAACCCTTAACGCGAGAGCCAGCGACGCACGCTTTGCCTCTTGTGAATCCGAACGGCTGGTCAGAACAACGGGAATCGAAGCTCCGGCCAGAATGCCCGCGGCCCGGGCCCCGGCAAACACCGTCAAAGACTTATATAGGATATTGCCCGCGTCGAGGTTCGGCGCCAAATAAATATCCGCCCGGCCGGCGACGGAACTCTTCAGCCCCTTGATCCGCGCGGCTTCGGCCGAAGCCGCCACATCCAGAGCGAATGGGCCCTCAGCCACCGCATCCCCGAGTCCGCCGCCGTTCACCCAGTCGGCCAGAGCCGCGGCATCCGCGGTACTGGGGATTTTATCATTCACCTTCTCCACCGGCGCCAGAAGAGCAATCCGGGGAGCGGAGAAATCCAGAGCCCGGGCAATCGTCACAGCATTAAACAGGATGCGCTTCTTCGCCTCCAAATCCGGTGCGATGTTGATCGCCGCATCGGTGAGCAGAAAGGGTTTCCCGTTACGGGGATCCTCGAAGAGCACGAGATGACTCAAAAGCGCATTCCCGCCGATCAGTCCCTCTTCCTTATCCAAAATCGCTCGGGTAAACGAAGCCGTTCCCACATGGCCCTTCATAATCACACCCGCCTGTCCGCGGGCGCAGAGCCGAACGGCCTCGCGGCAGTATCCCGCCTCGGATCCGTTCAACGACTTCTCGGGTTCCAGAATAACGGCCCCCGAGAGATCCGCTCCGGCCTTCGCGGCGGCGGCTTCGACGGCCTCTCCGTCTCCCACAAGGATGAATGAAATCCCCGCCTTATACCCCGCCTTATACCCCGCCGAGACCATTCCCATTACCGCCTCATCGTCACCGCCGGCAACGGCGACGGTTCTCTCCGGCCCGCCGGAATCCCTCAAATCCGTATGTTCCGAATTGAAAGCCGTCAGTTCTTCGAAAGTCATTTCCGGTACTCCTTAGCCTCTTCCTCGCCGGAGAGAATCCGGAGGGCGCCCTCGGCCAGAGCCTCCATTTCCCGTTCTCCCGGGACGATCTCAACCGGGGCCATCCAGCCGCAGAGGGCCCGCAGCCGATCGGTTAATGCTTCACTGTACGCCATGCCGCCGGTAAAGATGATCGCATCGATCCGGCCTTCCAGCGTCGCGCCGTGGGCGCAGACGGCCTGGGCGATTTGACGGCACATCGCCTCGAAAACCACGGACGCGGGGGGACGGCCGATATCAATGGAAGTGCCGGAGAGAACCGTCCGGATTCGCCCGGCCGAGGATGCCTCCGGACATCCGGAAGGCGACGCACCCGCCTCTTTCGCCTCTTCCCCCTTTACAGCCTTTACCGTCTCCGCACTCTCCGCTTCCGCCGCAACACTTTCCGCCGCAGCAGCAGTTTCAGCCTCCGCCCGACGGATAAGTTCCCGCAAATCGTTCGTACCGCAATACGCCACCAGCCCGCCGCCGCCTTTAATCATTCGGCGAATCTCGCTCTCGGACTTTCCCGAATGAAAGCAGAGCGACACAACCTGTCCGACCGGCAGAGTGCCGCTTCGCTCCGGGGTGAACGGACCGTCTCCGTCCAGACCGTTGTTGACGTCGATCACCTTCCCGCCGACGTGCGCGCCGACGGTAATGCCGCCCCCCATATGGACCACGATAAAACGGCAGTCCTCATAGGCCTTACCGAGCCGGCGTGCCGTAAGACGCGCCACGCTCCTCTGGTTCAGGGCGTGAAACACACTGCGCCGCGGTAAATCCGGATGTCCCGAGAGACGGGCCGCGTCGTCCAGTTCATCCACCACCACCGGATCGACGATGAAGGCGGGACAATCGGAACGGTCGGCGATTTCCCGCGCCAGCGGAGCTCCGAGATTGCTGGCATGCTCGCCGTAGCGTCCGCTTCTTAAATCGGAAAGAAGATCCGGTCCGACCGTATAAACCCCGCCCTCAAGAGGACGAAGCAGCCCCCCGCGGCCCACCACCGCATCGAGATTACGTTCAACACAGCCCTTCTCCCTTAAAAACCGCCTGATAACGGCTTCACGGAAAAAAAGCTGATCCAAAAGGCGTTCGAAAGCGGCAAGATCTTCCGTACCGTGTTCAACGGATGCTTCGGCGGTCTTTTCGGGACCGAGAAATAAAGCGACTTTGGTTGATGTTGATCCGGGATTAATCACCAGGATGCGCGGACGAACTTCTCCCCGCAAAGCCGCGATCGAAGGCGCCGCCGAAACCTCGCCGCCGAGTCCCCTGGAAACAGTCCTTTTGCCGGAAGGCGCATTGGAGGCTGAAGCTTCAACACCGCGCTTATCCCGAATCGGCTTCCCGGAAGAAGATTCAGATGCGGCCGGCATGGAACTCCTCGGCAAGGCGGACAAGCTCAAGATTCACATCGGCCAGTTCCTTCTTTTTAAGCGACTTCGGAATAACCGTTTTCAGCGTCTCAATTCCGGGCGTGCCCGTTTCCAGAAGGAACAGGGAAAGCATCACGATATTGGCGCCTTTCATGAAACCCGCTTCGGCGGCCATGGCGCTGACCGGCGCATAAAGAACCTTTACATCGTCGCGTTTCACGCGATTTTTCACCAGCGAACTGTTGACGAAAATCAGGCCCCCCGAAACCACGGTATCCTCGAAAGCCTCCAATGACGGACCGTTCATCGCCAAAAGGGCCGTGGGTTTATCCACCACGGGAGAGGCGACCGGTTCATGGGAAAGCACGATTCCGGCATTGGCGGTTCCGCCCCGCATCTCCGGACCATAAGAAGGAAGCCATGTCGCCTCCAAGCCTTCGGCTATGGCCGCGTTGGCAAGCAGCGTTCCGGCCGACATCACGCCCTGTCCGCCGAATCCCGCGATTTTCACCCGGCCCTCGCCGTCAAGAGAGGCTCCCTTCAGCGTTTCTTCGCCGCTTTCGGCTCCCAGAAGTTCCCTGAGCTCTTTATCTTCCAGGAAAGGAAGCCGCCCTGTTCCCCGCGTTCCCTCTTCTCTGTTTCTGAAGGATTTCACTTCAAAAATCTTCTCCAGTGATTCCTTCATCCAGGAACGCGCTTTTATCGGAGTCATCTTCCAGCCCACGGGGCAGGGAGAGAGAATCTCCACGAAACTGAAGCCTCTCCTTTCCACCTGGTTTGCGAGGGCTTTTCGAATCGCTTTGCGCGTTTTCAGAACTCCCGCCGAGTCGGAAAGACTGCAGCGTTCAATAAACGCCGGACCGTCCAGGGCGTTGAGCATTTCGGCCATATGGATGGGACCGCCTTCACGATCCGCCAGACGCCCGAGCGGCGTCGTCATCGTTTCCTGCCCCAAAAGCGTCGTCGGCGCCATCTGTCCGCCCGTCATGCCGTAGATGGCGTTGTTTACGAAAAAAACGGCCATGTTTTCGCCGCGGTTGGCCGCATGGACGATTTCCGCGGTGCCGATCCCGGCCAAATCCCCATCGCCCTGATAAGAAATAACAATGGCTTCGTCCAGACTCCGAGCCACGCCGGTTCCCACGGCGGGCGCTCGGCCGTGGGCGCACTGAATGTTCCCGGTATCGAAATAGTAGTAGCCGAACACAGAACAGCCCACCGGCGAAAGAAAAACCGTCCGGTCGCGAATCCCCATGTCCGCCAGGGCCTCGGCGATGAGTTTATGAACCGATCCGTGGCCGCAGCCCGGACAGTAATGCGTCGTCCGGGCGGCCGGTCCGTCCTGCGGGCTTTTTCGAAAGAAGGTCTCATAAAACCCCTTCGGCTTGGCATGCTTAACCATGGAGATCCTCCTTTACCCGCGAAATCAATTCCTCGTCCGTGGGAACTATGCCGCCGAACCAATTGTACTTACGCACGGGACAGGCACCCTTCACCGCCACTTCCGCGTCGACGGCCATCATACCGTTGTTGAGCTCCGCCACGGCCAGACCTTTTAAACCGCCTGCGAGCTCGGCGATCCTCTCCGAGGGGAAAGGGAACAGTGTTTTCGGCCGAAGAAGACCGACGGGCAGCCCCTCCCGCCGCATCCGCCGAACGGCGCTCGTGGCGATTCGCGAGGTAATGCCGAAAGCCACCAACAAAAATTCCGCTCCCTCTGTTTCCACTTCTTCCCAATCGGTCAAATCACGCTCAACGCGCGCGTATTTCTCCTGAAGATGAAGATTGAGTTCCGACATCCCCTTCTGATTCATAACGATGGATGAAACAAGGTTTTCGCGGCTCTCGGCATCGGCATACAGGGCCCACCCTTTTCGGGCGCCGTGACGCACGGTTTCGGGGAATCCGACGGGCTCCATCATTTGCCCGATGTAAGCATCGGAAAGAATGATGACCGTCATCCGGTAAGCATCCGCGATGTCGAAGGCGCGGTACGCGAAATCCGTCATTTCCTGTCCGGAAGACGGTGCGAGAACGATATTCTTAAAGGCCCCGTGCCCCCCTCCCCTGCAGCACATATCGTAGTCGGACTGCTCGGGCCAGATGTTTCCCAATCCGGGACCGGCCCGCTGAACATCGACAAGAACCGCGGGCAGTTCGGCTCCCGCCATGTAGCTGATTCCCTCAAGCATCAGTGATATTCCAGGTCCCGAGGATGCACTCATCACACGGGCTCCGGCCGAAGCGGCGCCGTAAATCATGTTGATGGCGCTGGTCTCGCTCTCGGCCTGAAGGAACGTGCGTCCGGAGCGTGTAAACAAATCGGCGGCTCCGTGAGCGATTTCACTCGCCGGAGTGATGGGGTATCCGAAAAAATGAGTGGCTCCGCCCAGAAGAGCTCCGCGGACTATGGCCTCGTTTCCTTTAATCAGCGTCTTTCTCATCGAAAATCCCTCCATAAAAGATGGATTTGGTTTGGAGAGAAGGAGTGGGGAACGCAGAAAGCGCAATGTAGCTGAGCTACATGAGCATTTCGAGTACTCCATGACACACTATCCGGACCAAAGACGCTTTTAAAAAATTTTCTCATGCGTCCGCTCCCTTTATTACCGTCAACACCCCCGGTTCCGGGCAAACGTAAAAACAAAGCCCGCAGGCCGTACAGCCTTTCTGACTGAACCGAACGGCCTGATAACCCAAAACATTGATATCGCTTCCCAATGAAAGACAGTGCTTCGGGCATGTCTCCACGCAGACACGGCATGCTTTACAGAGATCGGAATTCACATCGACATAATTTCCGGCCACCGACTCCTCCTCATCATGATGAATTTCTCCGGCGCTTCCGGCCGACTTTGAAAAAATGAGTCTTTTCCCAAAGCGGCGCGGCGCTTATATGGCGGAAAAGAGTTCTTCTTCTCCCTCTCCGAAATAATTGATGCTGCTCAGACTTTCACTCACGCCGTCGGCGATGCGCTCAACATCGATATGATGCCCGGGACAGCCCAGTTTCCCGCAGACAATGATGGAATTTCTTCCTCCGGGAAGACGAAGTTCAATGCCGTGAGTTTCCCCGCATCCCTCAATAGGACATTTCCACGGCACCATCAGACTTGATGAGTCGGCGGGACTAAACGCCTCAATGGTCTTTCCGCTCGAAAAATCCGGAATAAAACTGTAGAGCTTGGCATGGCTTCCCCAATAGGCATCCACGAAGATAACTCCTTCGGAATTGCCGACCCGGACATGGAGTTTAATCGAAGGCTCACCGTGAATATGAACGGCCTCATCCATCAGACTATTGCCGTTTAAGTCTTCTACACGGTCCATGACCAAATAGGGATGCCCCTTTCGGCTGACCAGCTTAATTCCGTCCGGGAGAACCCGCAGGAATTCCATCGGGATGTCTTTCGGCGTCAGTTCCACGTTTTTCCTCCTTAAAGAAGTATAGAACGACCGCGGACACGCTTAAAAGAAAAATATTCGTTAATTCCAGTTTATATTCTTCTGCCGAAATGGGCCCAAAAGGCATCCGGAAGACTTTTTTCGTTAATCCCGAAAATAAGAAGTACCGAATAAACGAAATGCCGAGGCGTCAAACGAATACCCGCCGCCGCGCGGGATTCCGGAAGACGGTATATCGAACTTGACCCGCCTTCCCGCCGGCCTTACCTTTAAGCCTGGCGTCCCAAACCGACGCCAGGAGGTTTCATGGCAGATCAGAAAATCACTCCCGAAAAGTCCAAGAACCGTAAATTAAACAGCGGAATGCTCTTGGGGATTATAATTGCCGTTATCGTACTCATCGCCGTCGTCTCCAGTTTTTACACAGTGAACGCCAATGAACGGGCGGTTGTTACCCGATTCGGCCGGTATCATGCCACCATGGAAGAAGGTCTTCAATGGAAACTGCCGTTCGGTATCGATCAGGTAACGAAAGTCACCCAGAAAGTTCTCTCAAAGCAGTTCGGATTTCGAACTCTGCAGGCCGGTGTTTCAACGACTTACGACCAGAAGGACTACTCGCATGAATCCGAAATGCTCACCGGCGATCTGAACATCGTCGATGTAACGTGGATTATCGAGTATCGCATCACCGACCCGAAAGCCTGGCTGTTCAATGTGGACGACCGCCGCTTCTCCGGCGGAGACCGCTACGAAGACAACAGGGACAAGACGCTGCGGGATATTACCCAGTCGGTCATGAACCAGCTCGTCGGCGACCGCGCCATTCTCGACGTTATGAGCAACGAACGGGACAACATCGAATTTCAGGCTCTGGAGAAAATCCAGGAAAATCTCGATTTCTTCGAACTCGGCGTAAAATTGACGAAAGTCCGCATGCAGCAGGTTGTTCCTCCCGAAGGCGAAGTTCAGGACGCGTTTGAGGATGTCAACAAAGCCACTCAAGACAGAGAACGGCTCATCAATGAAGGGGAACAAGCCTATTACGCCGAGATTCCCCGCATCGAAGGCGAAGCCAAACAGCTCCTCGCGGAAGCCGAAGGATACCGTCAGTCCCGCATCAACAAGGCGAACGCCGAGGTGGCCCTTTTCCAGGCGATTTATGACGAATACAACCGCTCGCCCCGTTCAAAACAGGTTACCCGTGACCGGCTTTACTACGAGATGCTTACGGAGGTTCTCCAGAAAAGCGACAACACCGATCTTATCGACAGAGGACTGGAAAACTTCCTGCCTCTGAAAAATATCGGAACGGGAACCGGGGAGGGCCGCTAAAGATGAATAAAAACATCAAAGTTTTCGTTACCATCATTATCATCGTCATCGTCGTCGTCATCCTCAGACCCTTCTTCATCCTTCCCGAAGGCGAACAGGCCGTCGTAACCCGATTCGGAAAAATCGCCAAGGTGCATACGGAAGCGGGCCTGAAGCTGAAAGTTCCCGCCGTGGATCAAATTACACGGTACTCCAAGAAAATCCTTTCCTGGGACGGAGATCCTCAGCGTCTGCCCACCAGCGAACAGCAGTACATCTGGGTGGATACCACGGCCAGATGGCGCATCGTCGACCCGAAAGTGTTCTACCAGCGGGTTACCGAAATGGACGAGGCCTATGCCAGGCTGGATAACGTAATCGAATCGGCCGTAAAAACGGTCGTGGCCCAATATCCGCTGACCGAATCGGTCCGCTCCTCGAACATCATCCTGGAGTCCGGTACCGCCATACTGAACTTCCGATCGGAAGATTCCGGCAATGCCGGAAAAAACGGCGACGGCGCTTCATCCGCGGAAGAAGACAGCGTTAACGAACTTTTGGCCAATGCTTTCGCCCCCATCGATTTCGGACGGGAGCAGCTCTCGGAAGAAATGATCGAACGCTCTCAAGGCTCCATGCCCGAGTACGGGATTGAACTTCTGGACGTGGTGATTCGCCAAATTCGCTATTCCGACGATTTAACCCAATCCGTGTACGACAGAATGATTTCCGAACGCCAGAAAGTGGCCACCGGTTTCCGCTCCGACGGAAACGGGCGAAAAGCGGAATGGCTCGGCATGCTGAACCGCGACCGGGATATCAAGCTTTCCGAAGCGGAAACCCAGGCCGCAAAAATCCGCGCGGAAGGAGACGAAGAAGCGGCAAGAATCTACTCGGAAGCCTACAGCGCCGATCCCGAATTCTACAAATTCTGGAAAGCCATGGAATCCTACAGAAAAGTATTGCCGGCGCAGAAGAAAGTGCTGAGCACGGATATGGAATTCTTCGACTATCTGTACGAATCGGACTGACATGCGGCAATTCACCGCCGCGATGATTCATCGCGGCGATGCGGAAGAAGGCCGCGTATGCAGGGCTTCAGGCCCCGCGGAATCCTTCCGCCGCATCCACCTAAAAAAAACAGCCGCCTCATGCCGAGCGGCTGTTTTTTCAAACGGACGCTTATCCCGATGGAAGCGTCCCGAAAAGAGGGCGAATCTTTTTTACACTTCGGCGGCTACCAAATCTGCCCAATCATCGCTTGAAAATGTATGAAGCTGCTCGTAACACCTCCGCCGAAGTCGAAATTCAGACGATATCCCAATTCAAAGGCCAGCCGGGCGCTGTTTTGCTCCCCAATAACGTATTGAATCCAAAAAAGGCATTTATTTTGGAATAATTCCCGCTGAAATCCGAATCTGCGAACGTACCGAAAATAGCCATGTAGTGATAACTGGCTCCGACATAGAAGGAATTATCGGTACTTTCTCTGAAATAGAACCTCGATCCTAATCCCGGTTCGAGAAAAACGACAAAATCATTATCAATACTGATGGGCAGGAACGTCACCTGACCCGTCAGCCCGACAGGTCCGAGAAAATACTCTCCTCCGACACCGATAGGTGCGAATGAGTCCAACAGCACCAAATGCAGACTGAACGTCGGAGAAACATCTTCTTCGGCACCGGCGAAACCGACAAGAACAAGGCAGAATAAAATGAGCAGGGCGGACTTCTTCATTCCATACCTCCAAACGGAAAATATTCCCGTAATGAACAGTTTAGCCCAACGGATTAAGGATATCACCTCGACCCTACGGTAAAAATCATGTTATGAGCATATTATGAACAACGCAACCCGCAGGCAGCTGGACATCGCTTCGCGCAGTTCAATTTTCACCTATGCCATTTCGGCCGTCATAATACCCGTCAGTCTCCTGGCCATCATCAAAGAACTGGGTTTCACTCTGACACAGGCCGGAAGCTTAAGTCTCATCGCGACCATCGTGCAGTTTTCAATTCTTCTCGGTGCCATACCGGCCGCGGCAAAGACGGGAAAAATCCGTTTACTCCGCTGGGGACTCTGGATATTGGCGGCGGGATTAGCGGCTTTTACACGAATAAACAGCTTCGGGGCCGCCGTTCTCGTTATCCTTATCATCGGCCTGGGCCAGGCCGTTCTCGAAGCTCTGCTCACACCGCTGGTGGAAGATATCCACCCCGAAGACGACGGATCGAACCAGGCTCTTCTCCATGCCTTCTGGCCCTTCGGAGTCATCTTCGGAACCCTGGTTATCGGAGAAGCCCTCACCAGAGGTGTCTCCTGGCGCACGGTCTTCCTGATTCTCGGCATTCTCTGCATAGCGGTCGGATCGATTTATCCCCGCCGTTCCCGCGCGAACCTTCCCCGTTCCAGAGCGGATTTCTCCCATGCCGGGGAAATCTTGCGCAAACCGGTTTTCTGGCTGATGGGAGCGGCTTTGTTTTTCGCCGGAGGCACCGAAGGCGGCTTTACATACTGGAGTGCAAGCTATATTCAAATTGAATACGGAACCTTGGCACGGGCGGGCGGACTGGGAACGGCATTCTTCTCTTTGGGGATGGCGGTCGGACGGCTCCTCGCCAGCCGAATCATGAGCCGCTTCGGAATAAAACGCATCCTCATCTCGGCCGTATTGTTTGCCTTGGCGGGAGGAATCGCATTCTACTTCGTTCGAAGTCTGCCGGTTCTCTATATAGATATGGTGATTATGGGGACATGCATCGGCCCCTTCTGGCCCGGAGTCCAAACATATGCCGTCCGCCGCATCGGAGGCGATCCGACGATGATCATGGTGTTTCTCTCCTGCTTCGGCATCACGGGATTCAGCAGCGCGACCTTCATCATGGGAATCATCGGTGATCATGCGGGACTGAGAACCAGCTTTCTTGCCGCACCGGCCTATTTGGCGGCTCTGTTCGTTATCCTTCTCGTAGAAAACCGGTTGTGTTCAAAAACAAAAACCGGCTGATTCGGTCGGCATCGTCATACGGAACAATCGCCGCCGGCTCTCGATTTAGATCACAATCCCGCGCACGGAACGAATCACAAGAACGCGGAATCAGCCCCCATGCGAACGGGGGCCTTTCCATGCATACCGCTCAAGCACCCTTTCCCCGGCGTCTCAGCCAAATCGTGGAAGGATCTTTAAAGCGTCTCCGGCCGGAGAGCAGCAGATAAGCCGCACTGCAGAGAATGATATAAAAAACATACAATCCGAAAACCTGATAGGTGGGAGTTAAAGTGCCGTTTACCGCACCGACGGCCGGCATATTCGCCGTGAGCAGAATGGGGATGGCTCCGAGGAACGTCAGACCGGCCGAGAGCATGAAGTCCCGGCTCGCGGGAGTTTCAAAATTAGGATCGATAATGCGCAAAAGCGCCAGGCCGGAAGGCGCCGTACCGGTGGCCGCGCCGTAAACCATAATCATCCTGTAGAACACATGGCTCTGAAACACACGGCTCGAAAGCCAGATATGACTGAACGTCGTGGCCAACCCAACCAATCCCGCGATAATGGCAATGGGAATCCAATACCGAGTTACCACCGCGATGCTGATGGCCCCTATGGCCGAAGCCACCATGAAATCCACGCTGAAACCGCTGATTCGCGTCATCCGCTGGTTGTCGATCACATACTCAATCCGGAAACCGCAAATTATGGCTTTAACGACCATGGCGGTCAGACCGCAGAAAATAAACATGATGCCCCAAAGGTTGGTCGCCAGCTGTACTCCCGGACTCCCAAGAAAAGCCAACAGCCATGAAATCACTTTCAAAGCCAAGAAAGCCAATAAATACGTGAAAAGAACCAATCCGCCCGCAAAAGTCAAAGGGTCGATGGCCTCGGGGTTGGTAATGTCGGTTACCTCGGAAGATTTGGTGGTTTCGCCCCGATGCAGAACACCTTGACGCATCTTGCCGTCATTGATTCGAGCCAGCTCGTCCTGGGAGATCCAGCCCTTTCGAATACCGTAATTCACCAGGAACACGCCGCCGAAACTGGCCCAAATGAATCCGATGGCACCGAAGGTCAAACCGATATCGCCCATGCCGGAGAAGCCCATAGTCTCCCAGCCCTTACCTATGGCAAAGGCCTGACCGGGGCCGAGAGAATACCCCAGCGTGGCGAACAGACCGAATCCGGGGAACAAATCCGGCAGGAATGTCTTAATCATGATAATCGTCAGAAGAGTCCCCAAAAAGCATTGGACAACATATTGACTGAGAACCATGGTGCTGGTGGCGAACACATCGCGGCTGCTTCTGCGCTTCTCGCTGCTCACCCGAAGAGTCATGGAAATAAAAGAAATATTCAGAAAATGGTAAACGATGTTTTCAAGACTCATCGTATCCATGCCCCAGCGGGGGAACACCCAATTATAGAGGGGAAGCAGCAGGAATCCCGCGGTTAATGCGTTTGGAATAAGATAGCGCTGAAAAAACCGTATTTTGGAACGAATCAGGGTTGCCATAATAAGAGCCCCACCGATGATGCCCATATCGATAAGGAACTGCCAGCTGAAATCCATGGGGGAACCTCCGTAACGTCAGATCAATATGATACGGTCATTTTCAGGTCCTCTCAAGCGGGATTATCCTGTTCTCAGTATTTTTTTATACGCTTTTCTGGTTTTTGTCAGCCTAGAAGACGTCTGTAACGAATTAAATACAGAAATATAATTATGCTTTTTTCAGTGACGGTGTCCAGGCCCTACGACTTAGTGTATAATATTTTTTATTTCAGAGAGTAGCATACAATAAAAAAACGTTCTGACTAGAAAGTATTCAATATTGATGCGCCAAGAATAAAAAACTATATGAGAAATAAATACGATACATTATTTAAAATACCATACGCCAAGAATTCATTCCTGATCGGACGTTATGATCGGTTGCAAGTAGTTCAAGTTTTTAACATTGATTATACGGACACTTTTTGCGTAAAGGATTTAGATGTAACAAAAGGACTCTTTACATGTCTGGTTGACTTCAATCGGTGCAGTTGGGAAGCAATAGGAGAATCAATAAAGCTTAATCTTATTGATGTCAGTTTTTATTTGGTCGGTTCCTCAAGAATAATAGAAGAAAAGATCTATTCAGACACGGACACGTTCCAAATATATAAAAAAGAATTAATTGACGATAAAGTACAGGTTAGCTTTAGAGATTCAGATTTGGATTCTTGTATTGGATTGGATAGGTTCTCAGTTTATTCAGAAGAAAATATTGTAAGCAGAATCCAATTTGAGAAAAAAGGAATAGATAATCATAAAAGGGGCGAGGAATATTACTCAACGCTTGGACCTTTGAAAAGAAATGCTTGGTTCCTTAAATCCCCCCAATAAATAATTACTTTAAAAAAATGGTTTAGGGAAATTAAAGAAGGCACAAAATATCCTCATCAAAAGTAATAATATATTTCTGATGAGGATATCTCATAGTTCTGGTAGGGGTTTTTAAAATAAACAGCTGCAAACAAGGATTATGTAAAAAACCTGCAAACTTTCATTTTGGGACTTTTATTAGTTCCGCTGAGCAACATTTCCTTTTTCGAAAATCTTCCCAATCTTCGCATTGGCCATGACCAACACTACCTTCCTCATTAAAACATTAGGGACTACCAGCGAGTATTCTGCCGAGGTTCTCGAGGTTTTGCTTCATTACATTTGATGTTTCGTCCATCAAGAACGGAACCATCCATCCCGGCAACGGCTTTCTTAGCTTCTTCCTCAGTAGACATTTCGACAAAACCAAAACCCTTTGATCGATTGGTTTCCCGATCAATAACAATTCTAGCAGACTCAACGGTGCCGAATCTCTCGAACGCGGATTGTAGGTCGTGATCATCGGTTTCCCAAGACAATCCGCCTACGTACAATTTCTTACCCATAATTTTACTCTCTTTTCCTGAATTCCCAGTAATCTACAATTACGTAATTTCACGCAGCACCATAGAACTTGAGTTATAAATACAAATGTCGATGAAAAGAGGATAAAAAAGGTTAAATGATCCGCTTAAAACAAACAAAGTGTAACTACTGGTTACCGTATACTAACAGCTTCTTCAAGAAGATGATAGTAACCAAGTCTATTTCTCGCCGTAAACATGAGCAGAATCGATTTACCGGTTGAATGAATCAGACTGGATTTTCTGCTGTCAAGTTGGAAAATGTTTCCGAAAATACGGTTGCAGGTTCCCCGCCAACAGGACAATACCGTATCATCTGAACATAGAGAGGGTGCATTCTGATGAGAGGTGTGTTTATGGTTGCGGAATTATGGGGTGTTTCAATTCGAATCAGTGATTTTTATAGGAATGAATTTCTACAGTGAAGTTTCTCAAGGCCTCCTACACTCCCGATTCCCGAACCCATAGAATCATTTCTTTAGCGGCATGGAGTGGAGTTGCCGTTTTTTTCTTCATTCTTCTTTTTAATCCTTTCGAACTGCCCGAAGTGGAGCTGACGGAAACCCTTTTCCTGGTTGCCGGTATGGGATTGATATCATTTCTTTCCCCTATCATTTTTCTGGTCGTAATCCCAAGGTTTTTACCCAAATGGTTTTTAGTCGGAGAATGGGAGGAAGGACCACCGGATCTGCTGAATTTAGCCGTCTGGGTAATATCGACGACAGCAATGGCCTTCTACGTTCGTTACGTCGCCGATACGCCCTTATCCATTCCTGCGGTTGTCCGAATCACTTTGGTTTG
The DNA here is from genome assembly GCA_963666985.2 of Spirochaetia bacterium. Taxonomy (GTDB): domain Bacteria; phylum Spirochaetota; class Spirochaetia; order DSM-2461; family DSM-2461; genus UBA2779. Next base: position 408,025 of record CAXXIA010000002.1, read on the forward strand.
CCTCGCACCGCCGATATACTTCCGGGTGAATATGCGGCTCCTTTCCCTACGCCGCAGTCTTGAGGCACATAAGAAACCATATTCCGAGAAGACTCCTCAATATATACCGACAATTGAAATTGCCTCGGACAACGGCAACGAATCTGTGGAAATTTCTTCAGATCGGCTACTATATATCAAGGCAGCGGATAATTATGTGGAAGTGGTGAAGCAGGTCAACGGAGGAATCCAGTCACGGCTCATCCGTACGACATTGAAGAAAGTTGGCATGGATCTTAAAGCCTTTCCTGGAATACTGCAGTGCCACAGGGCGTATATAATCAATACCGAAAAGGTCGAGAAGATGCACAGATCGCCGAATGGATATACAATTGTCCTAAAAGGTGTTCCCGAAAGCATCCCTGTTTCCCGGGCTTATCAGATCAGGGTAAGGGAAGCTCTTAAACTTTGAAGGGACAGGCGACACCCATACCCAATGAACGGCGTCAGTCCCTCGAGAATCGGCCGGTATCCCGCGCAGGCGGCAGGCGGCCCTTTCATAAGAAAAGCCATTTACTCCCATTTCAATTTCAATATGATACGGGACATGGAAAAAATCGTTGAAAAATATTGCGAAATGCCGGGTCTTATCAAACGTCCTATGTGGAGGATCTGGCATCGCCTGCTGATTCGATTCGACAAAGACATTCGGGCAAAATGTCTTAACTACGGCTATCATGAAGAAAAACCGAAGGAAAGGCTCGGCCTAGATAAAGAGGATGAAGAAAATCGATACGGCATTCAGTTATACAATCATGTGGCGGCCCGAATCCCTCTGGATAGAAAAGATATTGTCGAAGTCGGTTCCGGCCGCGGAGGAGGTGCATCATTCCTCGCCAGGCATTACGGACCTAAAACGTATCGGGCGATAGACATTTCATCAAAACTCATTGATTTCTGCAATCGGTACTACGACATCAAGGGACTTTCATTCCACTACGGCAATGCCGAAAACCTTCCGGTTGAAAATCAATCCTGCGACGTGGTTGTAAACGTGGAGTCCGCCCGCTGTTATCGAAACATCCGGACGTTCTTCTCGGAAGTGAACAGAATACTGAGGCCCGGTGGATATTTTATGTTTGCCGATATGATTTCTCCGGATCACCTGCCGGAGATTCTGAGACTCCTTAAATCCAGCGGTTTTGAGATTCATGATCAACAGGACATCACCAGTAATGTGATCATGGCGCTCGATCAGGATTCCTTGCGCCGGAAGGCCCTCATCCGCCGCCGGTCACCCCGATTTCTTTCGAAGGCGTTTGCCCAGTTTGCCGGAACCCATGGAACCGAGCGATACGATTCTTTTCGTAACGGGACGTTCCAATACTGGTCGTTCGTTATGGTTCGGGCAGCATGAATGGGGATTGGTTTGAAGCGCTCAAGGCTTTCAAGGAAAATCCTCAATCTGCGAATAGGAGACGATATGACCAAAAACGATCAAGAACCTAAGTACACAAGAACAAAACTGAAGGCTTTCACGACCAACAAGCCCTTGTGGGCATTTTGGACGCTTTATATCGCAATCAGCGGAGTTCTGTTCGGAGTCTTCTATGGAGTTGTCCGCATCGTTTTATATCGGTGGTGGATCGCCCCAATAATCATTATCGCGGGCGGCATCATCTGGGGTACGATGAGTTATTCGGCAATGAAAAAAACACAGCATTCGAAAGAGGCATCTTAAATCCTGCCGAACGAATACATTGATCGCTGCCCGAAGGTAAGACTATCGACTTGGATATAGCGGGGTTTCCATCGGCTCAGAAAGAGACTTTATGTAAATCCGCCGATTGCCGGTCAGGATTTCAGCGAGGATTCGACTCATCAACAGCTGCGGATGACCTTCTTGATTGCCGATATCGATGATGGAGCGATGATGAGTGTTTATACACCGCACGGCAATAGCCGGGATTTCTGCTTAGGGCATCCCGTGAGTCATCCTCAGACGGAAAGCGGCACATCATTTTTGGATCAATCGAAGCAATTAAAAGATGATGTCCGACGCATCGTTAAAAAAGCACTCTACCGAGGTGTTCTCGCGCTCTGCAATGTGTATTAGGTCAAATCATCGGGACCGAAATTCAAGAAATCCGCATGGATCGAAATTTTCCGAATAGATAACGCCGCGCGAGAATTTCGATCATCACTCCAAGCGGCGGAAGCGTGGGTATTTCCATTCCCCGGGCGAGATGAGAACCTTTCTCACCAGCCTGGCATCTTCCGACAACGTTACCATCGGGATCAGAATTCACAGATCAAATTCCGAAGACAGATCCAATGTCGCGCGTAGCCTGGTCAGCAAAGAATCAAGATATTCATAGAACCCGGCTAAAGCCGTGGTGTTCTGTCTTTGACTTCATGAGAGCCTCGGTCGCCATGCCCCCAAAAAACCAACACCGTCCGACAACATTAAAAAATCGACGCTTAATAAGGATAAGAACGCAGCCCGGTGATTGCATCGTTCTTCGACGGCTCTTAAAGAACCTCCCCGCGTTCTCCTTCCTCAGCTTCGGCGTCAACTCTCCGCCGAGGAAGCCTCAGCCTGCTCGGCCTCTTTCGCCGCTTTCTCTTCTTCCGCCTTCTTGGCGGCCTCTTCCTCGGCGGCCCGCCGTTCGGCCATCCGCTCCTTAATGGCCTCGTTCCGGGCTTCTCCGGACTCCTTCGCCCTCTCGGAAGGCTTCAAATCCGCGGCCTTTCTCTTTGCAAACTCTTTCGCGCCGGCTTCATCGGCATTAATCAGTTCCATGAGCTCTTCGCGCTCGATGGTCTCGGCATCCATCAAACGACCAGTAATAGTCTCCAGCAGACTTCGCTGCTTCTTCAGGAGCTTAAGAACACGCTCATAGCTCTCGGCCATAATCCGCGAGATTTCCTCGTCGATGTAGCGCTGAGTCTCTTCGGAATATTCCCTGCTCTGACCGTAATACTGATCGTTATGCCCGAGAAATCCCCCGCCCCGCTTGTCCAGCGAAACATTGCTGAATTTCTCGCTCATTCCCAGCCGCGTAATCATGGAACGGGCGATGTCCGTGGCCTGCATGATATCGTTTCCGGCGCCGGTGGAAACCGTCCCGTAAATAATCTGTTCGGCCGCCCTTCCTCCGAGCGCCACGTCGATACGGCCCAAAAGTTCCTCTCGTGTCTGGAAGGAGCGTTCCTCCTCGGGAACCGGAAGCATGTAGCCCATCACGCCGTATCCCCGAGGAACAATGGTAATTTTCTTCACCAAATGCTGATCGGGAGTAAACACATTCACCAGCGCGTGGCCCGTTTCATGATAGGCGGTAACTTCCCGCTCATGCGGATTCAAGAGCTTGTTCTTCTTCGCCAAACCGATGGCCGTCTTCTCGATGGCTTCCATGAAATCGTCATTGGAAACCTTATCCCGTCCCAAACGCACCGCGAGAAGCGCCGCTTCATTAACGATATTGGCCAAATCCGCGCCGGCCAGACCGGCGGTCGCTTTCGCCACGTCCGACAAATCCACATTCTCCTCAAGCTTCACGCCCACCGAATGAATGCGCAAAATGGCCTCGCGGCCGATTTGATCCGGCTTGTCCACCACCACCTGCCGATCGAAGCGGCCCGGACGAAGCAGCGCCGGATCAAGAACCTCCGGACGGTTGGTCGCCGCCAGAATAATCACGCCGCTGGTGGAATCGAAACCGTCCATTTCCACCAGAAGCTGGTTCAGCGTCTGCTCCCTCTCATCGTTGGTGGACAATGTCCCGGAACGGCTCTTGCCGATGGCATCCAACTCATCGATGAAAATAATGCAGGGAGCCTTGTCCCGAGCCTGTTTGAACAAATCCCGAACCCGGGCGGCGCCCACACCGACGAACATTTCCACGAAATCCGCGCCCGACATCCGGAAAAACGTTACGCCCGCCTCGCCGGCCACCGCACGGGCCAAAAGCGTTTTACCCGTTCCCGGAGGGCCCACCAGCAGCGCGCCCTTGGGAATCTTTCCGCCGATATTCGTGTACTTCGTCGGACTTTTTAAGAAATCGACGATCTCAACCAGTTCGTCCTTGGCCTCGTCACAGCCGGCCACATCCTTGAACCTTGTTTTTAAATCGTTCTCGGCGACGATCTTCGCGTTGTTCTGCCCGAAGCTCATCACATTCGACCCGCCCAGGCCGCCCATGCGGCGCATCATATAGCGCCAAATCACCAAAAGAAGAACCATGGGGAGCACCATGCGGATCAGAAGTTCCAGGAAATAATTGCTCCGTTCGGGAACCGCCAAGTACACAACGCCCATCTTTTCCAGAAGGGGCAGCAGTTCCGCATCATCCGGAATACGCTCGGTCTCCCAGCTCTTCATGGACCCGTCCTGGGCTTTAAAAACATCCTGAAGGTAATACGCGATGGACCCTGTTTCGGTCACATCGCCGGTTAAAAAGGAATATCCGATCAGGGACGTCCCCGTATATCGAACTTCCTTAATCGTTCCCTCGGCAATAAGATCCTTAAATTTACTATAGGGAATCGATTGATCGCTTCCCCGCATAAAAAGCATGTTCATTATACTTAAAAGAACAACGGCCAGCAGAAGGTACCACATCGAAAAACGGAATTTTCCCCCCTTAAAGGGACTCTTCCCTCCGTCGGTAACCTCTTTCTTAGCTTTCTTCAGCAGTTCGCGCCAATCGTTCTGATCTTCCGGTTTTCGGTTGTCGCTCATGTCCTCTCCACAGCACGCATTAAGCGTAACACATACATAAAATAAAGAATTCGGAGCCGATTGGGAAATTTCAGTTTTTTAAGAGAGTAGCCCCCGAAGCCGAATCTCCGATGCCTTTCCCAAATCCGACTCGGCCGATCCCGCCGATACCTATGAATAAAAGCTTCAAAAAACTCGATTTCTCCGCACATTCCATTCCCTACCGCGGCTTTCGAAGAGTATCATTTTCCCATGAACGAACGGAATGCCATTCAGCCCAAAACCTTCGTCCTCGGATTCGGATTTTTCGGAATCTCCATCATCTGGTCCATGTACAACGCCTACGTGCCGGTCTTTCTGAAGGAAACTTTCGATCTTCCCTTCTCGGTCGTGGGTACCGTGATGACGGTGGACAACATCTTCGCCATTATTCTGCTGCCCTTCCTCGGGGCCCTCAGCGACCGAACCCGAAGCCGCCTGGGAAAACGGCGGCCCTACATCCTCCTCGGAGCCCCGCTGGCCATGGTGTTCTTCATGCTCATCCCGGCGGCCAATCTCTGGCAGAGCCTCGGCCTGATGATGGGAACCGTCATCCTGATGAACCTTTCCATGGCCCTCTTCCGTTCACCGGTTATCGCCCTGATGCCGGACATCACCCCTTCGAAACACCGCAGCCAGGCCAACGGCATCATCAACTTCATGGGCGGCATCGGCTCCCTCCTCGTGTTCTTCGGAGGAAAGCCTCTGTACGATACGGATATCCGCCTGCCGTTCATCGTCGGCGGCCTGGTGATGTTCGCGGCCAGCATGGCCGTCGTCATCTTCATCCGGGAAGACAAGCCCTATGAAGGAGAGAACAGCGGCTCGCGATTTTCCTTCGGCGCCTCTTTCCGGGAACTCATGGAAAACCTTCGGGACGTTATCAAAGGAGAAAAGAGTCTTCTCTTCGTCCTTTTGGCCATCTTCTTCTGGTTCGTGGGATTCAACGCCATCGAAACCTTCTTTACGAGCTATGCCAAGTTTTACATGGGGCTCAAAGAAAGTACCGGAGCCCTTATCCTCGGCGTTTATTCGGTAATGTTTCTGGCCATCGCCATTCCCGCAGGATTCATCGGCGGCCGCTTCGGACGAAAAAACACCATTCGCTTGGGACTTGCCGCCCTTGTCGTTCTTCTCATCATTGCAATGTTCTTCAAAGCCTTCCTGCCGGTCGCCGTCATCTTCGGTGTGGCCGGTCTCTCCTGGGGACTTGTAAACGTCAACTCTTTGCCTATGGTCGTCGACATGACCACCGAAGAGAAAATCGGCGGCTACACGGGTCTCTACTACTTCTTTTCCCAGGCCGCCAACATCGTCGCCCCTCCCCTGGCGGGCGCCGTCATCGACCTGGCCACGGACAAAGGGAACCGGCCGGCCGGTTATGTTTCCCTGCTCATCTTCGCCGTCGTTTTCTTCATTCTCGCGGCCCTCGTCATTTCCTTCGCCAAACGCGGCGAAGCGGCGGAAACTTCCCGATGAGCCGAAAATCAGGCGGTCCCGGCGGCCGAACCGTTCAAATTCTGGGGCACCGGGGCTTCTCCGCCCGATACCCCGAAAACACCCTTGCGGCCTTTCGGGCGGCCATGGAATGCGGCGCCGACGGCATTGAACTGGACATCCAGAAAACCGCCGACGGCCGCTTCGCCGTTATCCACGACGAACTTCTTGAAAGAACCACGAACGGCACGGGATCGGTCGGAAAGAAAACACTGGCGGAACTTCAAACCCTGGATGCCGGCGGCGGCGAGAAGATTCCCGAACTCGGTGAAGTCCTCGCCGCTTTGGCCGAATTCAAAGGCGCCCTCATCAATGTCGAACTTAAAGGTGAAACCATCGAATACGGCGACGCCGACGCCGTTCACGGCGTCCTCAAACCCTATGAAGGTACCATAAGGTTTCTCATCTCCTCATTCAAACACGAGCTGCTGCCGCCCTACACGAAGCTTGGGTACCAAACAGGCCTGCTCATCGGCGAAGAACATGCGGCCGCGGGACTGCGGGGAATCAGGGCCTCCATCCGCTCGGTTCGGCCCGCCACGCTCAACCTGCCGCATCAAATCTTCGACATGGTCAAATCTCCGTTCCTCCGCCCCGCGCTGAGGATGCTCCGCCTTTTCGGCCCGCGGCCGGCCTACTGGACGGTGAACACCGAAACCGAATACCGCCGCGTCCGCCCCTCGGCCGCTTATATAATCAGCAACGAACCGGAACTGATGCTGAAGCTTCTAAACGCGTAAGCCCGGTTAACGCAACGGCCGGGCTTGCCCACAAGCTCTCCCCTACAGGGGTGCAGTCCGCAGATGCCTGAAATGACAATGGCTCCCGTTTCTAACCGATAAACCGACCTGCCCGTACCGATAGGTCCTTTCAGGATCTTCGGCTTCCAGAACGGGCTCATCGTTGATTGAAAGAGCAAACCGGCCGCCCCGAACATCGATTTGGAAACGGTAAACGCCGCCCGGAACATAAGAAAAATCGGCTTGCTCCATTACCGAATAGTTCCGATCCTTTTTCAGAAACGCAACGGTATTGGGACCGCAAAATCCGAAGGCATAGCTCCTCGCTCCGCCCTGAACCCGAAAATTCATTTGATGATGGAATCCTGAAACGGGACACAGGTCGCAGCGGATTACGGCATCCTTCATTCCGTACAAACCGGTGTAAACCTCGCCTTCTTCATAACAGCTTCCGCTGAGCTCGTCGTCATCGAGTTCCCAAAGACCGTTGCGGTAGGTAAACTGGCTGACTTCGCGGTGGAAGCCCCCGTGACCGAAACCGAAGTTTTCCATCCGCTCTTTCGAGAAATCAATATCATAATCGGGAGTGCCGGTAATCCCGAAGTAATCCACCTTAAACGCCGTCATACCGTGATTCCCGTTCTCGGGGTTCTTTTTTGAAACCAATAAACCGACTTCGCCCAAAAGGGAACCGGGAAGAGCGGGAATACGAAACGTTAAATCACTCCATGATCCGCCGACGGTAACCAGATCCGAGCGGAGAATTGTTCCGCTGTTCAGGTCTCCGGCATAAATCGATACGCGAAGAGGCTGCTCGCCCTCGTTTTTTATGGCCGTCGTCACGGTCTGTCCGGGAAAAGCGATGGGTGTGAATCCGGGATCGTACCGAGAATCATGCAAATCTCCGGGGCGGTAATAGGTTTTGAGAAACACCTTCATTTCGTTTCCGTCCGCCAGCCGATTGGCCGTTACAAGAAGAGCCCGATGAGAATCCCGTCCGTCGGCGACATTCCGCAAAGCCGCTTCGACTTGAGGCCGGTCGCAGGCCGTCCGAAACGACTGAGTTGATTTTTCGTGGTCAAACCGCAGGATGCGATCGGAAGAGACCGTCTCTTTTTCCTCCCATGGCTCGGGCAAAGAGGCTCCGGCGATTTTTATTCCCAGACGGCCGAACAGTTCGGCCGTGGAAGAAACGGTATCGATATTCAGTCCGCCGAGAACACTGGAAGAAATCAGCAAATCGTTAATCGGACCGATCCATTTATCATCAATTCCTTCAATGCCGGCAAAGGTCCCGACGACGGCGCCGACGTTTCCGGCGTTGCAGTCCGTATCCCAGCCGCACATATTGCAGATGTACTGAGAAGAAGAAAAATCACCTTTCCCATACAGAAGAGAGAGAACAACCACGGCGGCATTCGGGATGATGTGACAATTCCCCGGATATTTGTCGTAGCCGAATTCTTCACGAACAAAGCGAAAGCACGCCTTCCAGTCTTCGGATGCGTCCGCGTGAAAAAAATCCCGTACGGCCCGCACCACCCGGGCATATTCACAATCATCGGGAATAACGGAAAGCCCCGTCTCGATAATTTCCAAGACATCCTGCGCGACATAGGCATGACTGACGCATGCCGCCACAAACCGGCCTCCGTGGATTCCCTCCCCGTCGTGAGAAACACTGGCCATCATTTCGGCATAGCGGGCCGCCAGAACAGGATTTCCCGGAGCCACAAATCCCCAGCAATCGGAAAAAATCTGACCTCCGATCTGTTCGGCGCAGGCGGCGCCGTTCAGTTCAATGGAACCGGAGCGGGGTGCATCGATACCGAATTTCAGGTTTTCGTATGCCGTATGTTCCGTGGAAACGCCATATCCTCCCCACCAGATGAATCCGTGCCTCTCGGCGATGTAATTCAGCCATGTAAGGCCCATTTCCCGAGGCGTTATCTTATCGATTTCATAGGAGAAATCCATAAGAGATCGAACGAAGAACAAAGGACCGTTGCTGTCGTCGTCCGCGGCGTAATCCTTGTAATTCACCAGATACCCGGTTATCTCGCCGTGCACTTTCTCTATTGTTTCGGCGCTCCAGCCCTCAATAGGGGAACCGAGCCGTATACCGATAATCTTGCCCAGCCAGCCGGCATACGTTTTCTGAAAATAGTGATTGTCAAAAACCATGAGGCGGTTCATTTACTTGATGCTCCCTGATGTCATTCCGTCGATGAAGTAATTCTGCAAAGCGAGAAACGCCGCTACGATGGGCAGCATCGTAATAACGCCCGCGGTATAAATCATGGAGAGATCGGATCCGCGTTCTCCGACGAAAAGGACGTATTTCGTTGAAGCGGTCTTCAGCTCCGGAGATTGGAGAAAGGTGTTGGCCAGAGTGAATTCATTCCATGTCGCCACGAACACAATCAGGGCGATGGTTGTGACAATAGGCTTGGAAAGCGGAAAAATGATCTTCCGAATCGTCTGATATGTGGTGCATCCGTCGATAATCGCCGCTTCGCTGAGCTCCTTGGGTATCCCGAAAATAAAGGTTCGGGCCAGCAGCACATTAAAGGGCAGGTTAATCGCAATATAAATCAGGATAATCCCGAAGAGGCTGTTCACAAGGTTTAATTCGGAAAACGAATAATAAAGCGGAACAAGGTAGGAAAACACGGGGATTGAAAGGGCGACTCCGAAATAACCGAGTATGAAATTGCGGATTCTAAGCTGTGAGCGAACCAGAAAGTATCCGGCGATAAGCGACGCCAGAAGAACGACGGCCGTCGCGGAGAAACTGACGAGGATGCTGTTCCCGAAGGCCCTTGCATACCCTCCCACAACCCAAGCTTTCGCGTAATTGGCGAAATTGAACTGCGATGGAAAACCGATGGGAAATTTTTTAATGCTTCCGTCGCTCCGGAACGTATTGAAGACCGCGGCAATCAGCGGAGCCGTCTGAATCAGAGCGATAAGCGAAAGAATCCCGAATGTCGTGTACCGGCCGATTGTTTTCTTGTATGTCATCGAATCAGTCCTCCATACGCTTTCGCACGGCTCCGAACACGGCAAAGAGCAGAAAGGCCAAGAGCGTCTGGAACACGGAAAGTGAACAGGCATATCCGGCCCTGTATTTAAACAAGGCGTTCTTATAGAGCATGGTCGAAAGGATTTCCGATCCGGGGCCGCCTTTCGTCATTACCCAGACGTAATCGAAGGTTCCTATGGACCAGACCATCGTTACGAGAATAATGAAAAGCAGAGTCTGCTTAATGCTCGGAAGGGTTATGAACCATATCTTCTGAATATCGTTGGCCCCTTCAACTTCGGCGCTCTCATACAGCATCGGATCTATCTGCTGGAGGGCGCTCATGAAGATAACCAAAAGGAAACCCCACCAATGCCACATATCGACCATGGCGACCGAAACCAAAGCATGAGCGGGCGCCAGCCAATCTTTGGCCAGGAAATCCAATCCCAAAGACTCGAAAGCCACGTTAATACCGAAGTACGGATTAAAAAACGCGGCGAAAATCTTCCCTGCGATCGCGGCGGATATAACATAAGGCAGAAAATACATGGCCCGCAGAGCCACCCGGCCCTTCTCTACCCGCGAGAGCACATAGCCCACAAGAAGACCGAAAAGGATGGGGAAAACCAAAAACATCGCCATCCAGCGCAGATTGTTCCCAATGGCATTCAGGAAGTTGGGGTCCGTCATCAGCTCCCGATAGTTGCCGAAGCCGATGAAATCTTTTGTTCCCAGACCGTTCCAGTTCGTCAATGAACCGTAAACCGTATTGAACGACGGCAGAACGACAATGAGAAAATGGAAAAGAAACACCGGTATAACCGAGAAGAACGCGATGCGGTTTTCTTTTCGAACTCGTTCGCTGAATTCTTGTCGCATGACTGCTTCAGCCTCCTTAAAAGAACGCCCGGCGGACAGTTGTTCCCGCCGGGCGGCTGCAATTCTCTTTTCGTCGCTTTTAATGAGCGGAAGGAAGAACGGGAAGGAATCCCCCAGCAAGCTCCTTTTCATTCAGCCGCTGCATTTCTTTCAGATACTCATCAATCGAAATGTTCTCTTCAAGAACATTGACAATTCCTTCATACAGATAAACCCGTGTTTCCGGAGGATAGAAAGCCCAGGTGGTGTATCCGAAACTGCCGTTGGCCAAAGCGCCGTTGACAATGGACCACATATTCTCCACCACCGGCGCAAGACCTTCGAACCGGCTTGCTTCAATCGCCATGGGCGCGATGTCCATACCCTGTTGGAGATAATCATCCTGGGATTCCTGTCTCAGAAGACCCGAGAGCAGATACGCGGAGACATCCGGATTTTCGGTATCGGCGGAAACCACCCACATACCGCCGACGGCCAGCGGCATATGCGGTTTTTCAACATCATTAATGGCCGGATGGAGCATTACGCCGATTTTATCCTGATCGGCCTGATCCAAAGGAACAATCCAGTACGGTGCCCAGGTTCCTTCAAGCTTAAAGAGCGCTTTATCGTTGGAAAAGGCGTTAATCGCGTCATCCGAGGTTAGAACATAAGACTTTCCGTCGGCCAGATAGCCTTTGTCGTGCCAAGACTTATAAAGCTCGACTGTTTTCCGAAAAGCGGGATCGGTCCACGAAGCCTTTCCTTCCACAGCCGCTTTTACCAGGTCGCGGCCGGTATAGCTGTAAAGTATGGATAAATACCATTCCTGGGCCCATGGCCAGTCTTGACTGCCGAGCATACAGGGGATATACCCGGCATCCTGTGCCTTCCGAAGCGCATCCTCATATTCCGCAAGGGTATCAATCTCCTCGGGAACAAGATTCAGTTCCTTCATGATGTTCTTGTTGTACCAAAGCACCATGCCCTCGTACCCGTACGGCAGAGTTACGACTTTACCGTCTGATTTGGACAAATCATAGGCCCAATTGAACAGCACGTCTTTCCATCCGTCGGCTTCGGCATAGGCGCTCAAGTCCAGAAGAAGCCCGTCCGAGGCGTATTGGTGGACATCGGCCGGAGAATCCAGCAGGAAAACGTCCGGCTTGTCGTTCGAACTCATCCGGGTGTTGATGATGTCCATTCCCTGATTGCCGACAAACTTTACTTCGTAAGCCGTTCCATTCGCGGCATTATACTCATCGATAAGCTGCCCGAAGATTTGCCGCTGAACCGCGATGTTCCCCTCGGCCGTGGACGAACTGGCGACTTCAATAACCGAACCGCTCTCATCTTCACCGCCGCCTGCGGCAAAAACAAATCCGCTCGCCGCGACAAAGACCAAAGTCAGAATCAATACCTTTTTCATTCAGACCCCCTTACATATTCGATTGCATTGATTCAAGAAATTATAGAGCGGTTTTCGATTGCTTCTACGCACATTCAACGACTATCTGCGCATTTTCGACTTTTTACGGATACTTTTCCGTTTTCTGCAGCCGCCATTGAAGAGGTGATATTCCGGTCTCTTTTCGAAATTGGCGGTTAAAACTGCTCAGACTTTCAAATCCGCAATCAAAAGCGATATCCAAAATCCTGGACTCTTTCGCCCGAAGAAGATTCATCGCCGTATTAATCCGCAGCTTCGTCTGAAAATGCTTCGGAGACATGCCGACCTGATCCTTGAACCTTTTTCGGAAATGAGACTCGGATAATCCGCACCGATCGGCCAATTCGGCGATGGAGCATTGAGGTCCTCCGGAGGCCAAAAGATAATCAATCGCCGCCGCAATCCTTTCGTCGAATGCCCGTCCTTCTGTCGGACGAGGCGTCCATGCCGTTTTATCCTGAATGGATTCATGCCGTAACAGCCGGGCTGAAATCGCGTTTACAAGTCCTTTGACGGCGAAAAACCGATTCTCCCTTTCTTCAAGAATCTCATCGGCGAGAATCGTCAGCAAGGCATGCAGATCGGGGTCGGAGGCTTTCTTGATCAGCTTGCTGATATCCGGCGGCTGAATCGGCGCATCCCACAAGCGGGGATCGAAAAACAAAAAGTACCAGAGGTCGTCCATACCGGCACCGCTTTTCGCTCTGTGAAAAACTTCGGGGCCGACGGCCACGAGGTCACCCGCTTCGTAGGTTTCAATTCGATTGTCGATGATGAATATCCCGTGCCCGCGCAGACAAACTCCGAGCTCCAAAACATCGTGCCTGTGGAGGATACTGATGGAATCATGGGAGTTGGACCATTCCATCAGACTGATCGGGAATTTCGGATCGAGTTCTATGCTCTCCTGGGCCAGGGAGTACGGGATACGGCCGCTCCGGCTTTTTTGCATCGGTTTAAGCTTACCACACCCGCACGCGGTTCTACCCGAGGGTCGTCCGGAGCCGCTGACGCCACAGAATAAAGGCCGAACTTTCTCACCCGGCAAAACTGGATTATAGGCCCGGCTAATACGACAGCCGAGCTTATGATTTCTTGAGTAATTGGACCTTATAGCCTCTCGGCCACCGCATCGCCCATTTCAACGGTTCCGACGGTCTTTTCACCCGGTCCGGCGATATCACCGGTTCGAAATCCGTCGGCAACGGCCTTGGCAACCGCGGCATAAATCCGTTCCGCGGCTTTTGACTCTCCGAAGGAATACTCCAGCATCATGGCACCGGAAAGAATCTGCGCAAGAGGATTGGCAATCCCTTGCCCGCAATATCCGGGGCCGAGCCGCCGGAGGGTTCGAAGAGATTCACGGATGCGCCGAGGCTCGCGGAAGGCAGCATGCCGAGACTCCCCGCCAAAGCCGCCGATTCGTCGGAAAGGATGTCGCCGAACAGGTTCCCGGTAACAATCACATCGAACTGACCGGGATTCAAAATAAGCTGCATGGCCGCATTGTCCACGTACATATGGGAAAGTTTGATTTCGGGATGTTTCTCGCCCATCTTCACCGCTACCGACCGCCAGAGCATGCTGGAACGAAGAACGTTGGCCTTATCCACGCTGCAAACACGTCCCTTCCGCCTGCCGGCGGCATCGAAAGCGACATTCAAAATCCGCTCCACCTCATCTTTTCGGTAGACCATTGTATCAAGACCTTCCTCATCGCTGAGGGACTTGGGCTCTCCGAAATACACACCGCCGGTCAGTTCCCGTACGGTAAGAATATCAACGGTCTTTCCATCTTCACGCGGCTTTAAGGGACATCCGGCGGCGAGTTCGGGATACAGCTTCACCGGGCGCAGATTGGCGAAGAGTCCCAAGGATTTCCTCATGGCCAAAAGACCTCCGACTTCGGGCCTTTTTTCGGGAGGCAAATGATCCCACTTGGGGCCGCCGACGCTTCCGAGAAGAACGGCACCGGATTTTTTGCAGAGTTCCAGGGTCTCGGCCGGCAGCGGACCTCCGGTCGCGTCAATAGCCGCGCCTCCGATAAGTGCTTCGGTATAGTTCAGCGAGAATCCCTCGGAAGCGGCGACCGCGTCGAGAACCTTAACGGCTTCTTTCATCACTTCGGGACCGATATGATCCCCGCTCAAAACGGCAATGTTATAGCTCATAATTCTTCCTTATTTGTTTCAGATGATTTGAATACTTATTCCCGGAAAATTACCGAAAACCGATAAGAACCGTTTCGGTATCATAACCGACCTTACCAGGCTTGGTCCTCCGGTTTCAGGCTCCTTCTTCATCCTTTTTGAGTTTATATTCAACGGATTCCACGAGAGCTCTCCAGGAAGCTTCAATGATGTTTCCCGAAACTCCCACCGTCCCCCAATGCATTTTCCCATCGCTGCTTGTAATCAACACCCTTGTAACGGCGGTGGTACCGGCTTCCTCATTCAAAATCCGCACTTTATAGTCGGTAAGCCTGATATGCGCCAATTGGGGATAAAAAGTTTCCAAAGCCCGATGCAGAGCCCGGTCCATAGCTTCCACCGGTCCGCTGCCCTCTCCGGCCGTATGTTCATAGGCGGATTCATGCCCGCCGTTACCGGCAACACTATCCGGCACGGAGACCTTGATGGTGGCTTCGGACCAGATTTCTCCGTTGCCGTTTTCCCAGGAATGCACACGAAATCCATGAACTCGGAAATACTCTTTTCTTTTTCCGGTCAGCTCATCGGTCAGCAATTCGAACGAAGCGTCCGCTCCTTCAAAATGATACCCTTCGGCCTCAAGTTCCTTAACCTTGGCTAAAATGGCCTTGGCATGGACCTCGTCCACATCCATGCCGAGTTCTCCAAACTTCTCAAGAATGTTGGATTTTCCGGCCTGATCGCTGACGGGAACATTGCGAACGTTGCCGACACTTTCCGGCGCTATATGTTCATAGAGTCTGGGATTTTTGCGGATGGCCGAGACATGGATGCCGCCCTTGTGCGTAAAGGCTCTCTCTCCGACATAAGGAAGGCTGTCCTGATGCGGTTTGTTGGAGAGTTCCGAAACCAGACGGCTTACTCGGGTTAAGTCGGCCATCTTTTCCGCCGGCAGAGTTCTGTAGCCCATTTTATAGCTGAGAGTGGGAATGGCGCTGCAAAGATTGGCATTCCCGCATCGTTCTCCCAGACCGTTCATGGTTCCCTGAACCATGCGGCCGCCCAATTCGACGACGACAAGAGTATTGGCCAGAGATAAATCACTATCGTTATGCGCATGAACACCGATCGGCTTATCGACTGCGGCCATTGCGGCCACGGTCGCCTCTCTGACAAAAGACGGAAGGGAACCGCCGTTGGTATCCGCAAGGACAATCCAGTCGGCCCCC
This sequence comes from Spirochaetia bacterium, assembly GCA_963666985.2. GTDB lineage: Bacteria > Spirochaetota > Spirochaetia > DSM-2461 > DSM-2461 > UBA2779. Next base: position 423,718 of record CAXXIA010000002.1, read on the forward strand.
GCGTCGGCGGCGGCTTTCAGAGTTTTCAGGGCGTACTCAGGGTTGAATCTGTAGCCGTCGAAAAAATGCTCGGCATCATAAACCACCTCGTCGCTTCGGGGTTTAAGATATTCAATCGTCGAATAAATCATGGCCAGATTTTCTTCGAGAGACGTCTCCAGTGATTCGATAACATGCAAATCCCAACTCTTGCCGAAAATGGTGAATACAGGCGTTTCAGCCTTTAAAAGCTCGGCGAGAATGGAATCCTTCTCGGGGGAAGTCTCTTTCAGGCGCGTTGAGGAAAACGCTGTCAGCTTGGCGTTTTTCAAGGGAAGGCTCTTCATCGCCTCGAAATATTGAATGTCCTTGGGATTAGAACCCGGCCAGCCGCCTTCAATATAATCAATGCCCAATTCGTCGAGTTCTCTGGTCAGCTTAATTTTATCTTCCAGTGAAAAGTGCACACCGCGGGTTTGTGCGCCGTCTCTGAGCGTCGTATCGAAAAGGACAATTTTCTCTTCAGCCATGCTGCCTCCAAAATCTAAAAAAAAAGGCGACCTTGTCAGGTCGCCCGATTCGTCGGAAGGTTAATCATTACACGTCTATGGTTTTCAGGATTCCCCGATACCATTCGTCCGCGCAGCCGCGATTAAATCCCCCCGCCGAACCGGCAGGGGATAATAATGAGCGATAGTAAAGATTTTATTTCGGGTTTTCGTTCCATATGTTCAGCCCGACAACGGTTCTTCATGAACCTCATCTCCTTCGCGTTCGCGGGTTACGAACGAGCCTACTTTAGCCGACTGATTCCCGTCAAGGGGGGTATGGAATCCAATTGATTTAAACAATTCGTGAAGAACCGAAATAAAAAAACTTTGTGACGAATCCGGAAAAACCGCTACACTTATCTATAGAAAGAAATTAGGGATGATATCGATGAGTGCGAGACCGGAAACGAAGGATTTGCTGAAGATTATTAGAGAACTTCACCATATCCACGATCATGCCGTCCTTCTGGAACGGATTCTCCATGAAGCGAGGATTTTCGTTCGGGCGGACGCCGGAACACTCTATCTTCGAGACGGTGATAAGCTGTATTTCAATTACATTGAAAACGATACTCTTTTCCCCGACGGTAAAAGCGAGGATAAATTCGCCTACACGGATCACAGCATCGATATAAATAAGAAGAGTCTGGCCGGTTTTGTGGCCGCGACCGGTCAGCCGCTGCTTATCGACGATGTCTACGAACTGCCGAAAGAGCTCGATTTTACGTTTAATCCCGAATTCGACCAGCAGACTCATTACAGAACCCAAAGTCAGCTTGTTATTCCTCTTATCGGCGACGGCCAGAAAATTTTGGGAGTTATCCAGCTCATCAATGCCAAATTCGGAGGAAAAACGGTTCCGTTTTCCGCGACGGATAAAGTTCACATCTCCTTTCTGGCCGATCATGCCGTTTTGGCCCTTGAAAAGGCCGAAATGGCACGGGAAATGGTCATGCGGATGGTTCGAATCTCCGAACTCCGCGATCCTCATGAATCGGGGAACCATGCCGGCAGAGTCGGTGAATACGCATTGGTTCTCTATGACCGCTTTGCCGAGTCCAGAGGCGTGAGTCTGGCCGAACGAAATCAAAAGAAAGAAGCTTTCCGAGCGGCCGCGATTCTCCATGATATTGGAAAGGCCGGCATTCCCGGACAAGTCTTGAGCAAAGACGGGCATTACACCGAAAAAGAGAAAATGATTATGTACAGGCATACAATCTACGGCGCCCGCCTTTTTTCCAGTACGGGTTCGCTTTGGGACCGCATTGCCAGGGAGGTGGTGCTGAATCATCACGAACGATGGGACGGATCCGGATATCCGGGACACATCGGCGATATCAATCAAATCCCTGAAAAATTCGGCCCGGGCAAAAAAGGCAAGGAGATTCCTTTGTCGGCTCGAATCGTGGCCATCGCCGATGTTTATGACGCTCTTACATCCCATCGAACCTATAAGGAAGCATGGACTCCGCAAGCCGCGCTTCATTTTCTGAAAAGCAAATCCGGAAAGCTCTTCGATCCGGAACTGATCGCGATATTCCAAGGAATGGAAGAAACGCTTGAAGCCATCAAACGCAATCTCCCTTAAGGATTCTGTTCACAATCTTCAAACTTGAAAAAAAAGATCATATGGACCGGGGCCGGTTTGAAGATTACTCTTCGAGAACAGTCGGTATTTCTCCGTCCATCGACGGTTCGCTGTAACCCTCCGCGATATACTGATCTCGGCCGTTATTTTTTGCGGCATAAAGCCGGACATCGGCCAGTTTCACCAAATCCTCAGAAAGAACTCTCTCGTGGTTTCCCGAAATTCCCATGCTCATGGTTACCTTCCATGGAACACCCGTGAATGAGTACTCCCGAAAGTCGTTCAGCAGGCGCTCGGCAAGAATAATGGCCTTCTCCATGGAAGTTTCGGGAAGTAAAATAAGGAACTCTTCCCCGCCATACCGGTAAACACGATCCGATTCTCTTACTTCCGATGTAAGAATCGCCGCCGCTTCCTTAAGGACGATGTCCCCTACCGCATGCCCCAGTCCGTCGTTAACCCTTTTAAAGTGATCCAGATCCATAAGAATAATCGTGAACTGATAATCCATCCGCCTGCTTATGGCATATTGAGCTTCGATATCTTCAATCATCAGCCGTCTGTTGAACAGTTCCGTCAAAAAATCCCTTCGACTCATAAATTCAAGTCTTTCAACGGATTTTCCAAGAAGCTTTTCGTTGAGAAAACTTTTGGTTCTCGACTCGTTGATGACATAGAACAGAACTATTCCGATAAAAGTGAAAATAAGCAGTTCAAAACAGAATGTACTGACGGCCGCCATCGGATGATAACTCATGAAGAAACCCAATGAAACAAGTACGTCTATAACGGCAAGAAGGATCAGATAGGATATGGAATCCATCCAGAATACAACACTGAGACAGATGATAAGACCAAAAACCGCGGCCGAATCGTCTGCGATTTGATAATCGATAAAAGAAAGAAAACAGTAATTTAAAACGATACCGATAATGTATGCTCTCTGCAGGAACTTGGAAAAAAACGTATAATCTTTCTGATTAATGGAGAAGGTTACGGATAAAAAGATTATTGAAAGCCCAATCAGAATGAAGTAATTCAACTGATACAGCCGATTGTAGATATCACCTTCGGGAATATCCAGGAGAATCAAACGCCTGAATAAAAATAAAACTCCGACGACAATGCTGAATCCGGAAATTATTCTGGTAAGACGTCTGTTATGTTTCCAGCATTCATCACGAAATTGAATCCTCAAGTCTTCGGGTATCTGATGAATTGAGAATTTATAAATGCGTCTTTTTGAATTTTTAACAGACATTTATCAAAGCCAACTATTGTGAATTTAAATATTTTCTTGATTATTAAGCAACTCTTATCCCAACTTTCTCAAAAAGTATCGCTTTTATCACGTCCGTCCGATACTTACCAAGCCGAGATTCGACAGATCTTTCGAAAAGACTTCTTTCCGTGTTGTCTTAATTTACCGACCGTTCTCACCGGGAGCCGTTTTCTCCAAGTTCTTGGCATTTCGGCATTTTGGAAAGCCCGTACATGCTAAAAAGGGTCCGCGTTTGCTTAAACGGACGATCATCGGACTTCCGCATTTCTCGCATTTCTCACCGCCGGCTTTCGGCAGTGAAATAACCGCCCCATCCTTAACCGGAAGTTCCCTTTTACATTCGGGATTGGGACAGACCATGACCGGTCCTCTCTTTTTGGATTTAATCTCCATGGGAGTTCCGCATTCGTCGCAGTCCATTTTCAGTTCGGGCAGAAAAACCGGTTTTCCGTCGGCGCCGAGATTGGCCGTGGTCTTGCAGTCCGGGTATCCGCTGCAGGCATAGAACTTTCCGTATCGGCTTGATTTCAAAATCATCGGTTTCCCGCATTTCGGGCAAATGACCGGCTCTCCGTCGGTTTCACCGTCGTCGGAACCTTCTCCGGGAAGAGGCGTCAGGCCCTTGCATTCGGGATAGTCCGTACATCCGAGAAAGGCTCCCGTCTTTGAATAACGGAGAACGAGATCTCCGCCGCAGATAGGACATTTTTCCGGCCCTTCCCACTTCCGGCCTTTCAGGGGCTCGGCTTCCTCAATGGCGTTTTCCACGCGCTGTTCGAATCCCGAATAAAAATCATCGACGATTGTGTGCCAGTCGATGCTGCCGTCTTCCACGGAGTCCAAATCACTCTCCATTCCTGCGGTGAATTTGTAATCCATAATCGTGGGAAATTCTTTAAGGAGGATGTCGTTCACGGCCATTCCCAATTCACTGGCATGAAAGGCCCGCTTTTCCAAACGAACGTATCCCCGTTCCCGTATAGTTTGAATGATTGCCGCATATGTGGACGGGCGGCCGATACCTTCTTTTTCCAGGGCACGAACCAAAGTCGCCTCGGTAAATCGTGAGGGAGGCTTGGTCCAGTTCTGTTCCGCGATCAGTTCATTCAGATCCAAAGATTCACCGCCCGAAAGAGAGGGAAGATCCTGAAAATCTTCTTTTCCTTTTTTCGCTTCCGGTATCAAAACGGTAAAACCGTCAAAGAGCGTTACACGTCCCTTGGCCTCCAGAATGCCGTCGGCCGCTTCGACGCGAATCGTCGTAACGGCGTATTGAGCGTTTTTCATCTGACTGGCCACCGTCCGCCGCCAAATGAGTTCATAAAGCTTGTACTGTTCATCGGTAAGATAGGATTTCACCGATTCGGGAGTCCGATGGACCGAAGTCGGCCGAATGGCTTCATGGGCATCCTGAGCTTTCACTCCGGCTTTAGGCTTGGGACCGTACTCCCTGAACGTCTCCGGCAGATATTCCGGATATTTCTCACCGATCCAGCCGCGCAGTTCTTCAACGGCCTCCGGATCCAATCTGGACGAATCGGTCCTCATATAGGTAATCAGACCGACGGCCCCTTCCTCAAGTTCGATGCCTTCATAGAGTCTCTGGGCAATCTGCATGGTCCGCCGCGTTCCATACCGGAGCTGGCCGGAAGCCGCCTGCTGGAGCGTACTGGTAATAAAGGGTGCCGCGGGTTTGCTGGAAGTTTCCTTGCTCGTTACTTCGGCAACGCGGTACTCGGCTGTCTTTAAGGCCGCCTCAACTTCCCTGGCCGTGGTTTCGGTTGAGGAGAATTTTCCATCCAGGCCGAATTTTTCTCCTTTCCAGGAGGTTAAAGACGCATTAAACGGCTTTTTATCACCGCTTTCCGCGGAAAGAGCGGCATCGATTTTCCAAAATTCCTTGGGAACGAAGGCAGCGATTTCCCGCTCCTTTTCCACAATGAGCCGCACCGCAACGGACTGGACTCTTCCGGCGGACAGATTCTTGGCAACTTTTTTCCAGAGAAAGGGAGAAAGACTGAATCCCACGATACGGTCCAGTACGCGGCGGCCCTTCTGGGCGCCGACCAAGTTCATATCGATATCCCGCGGATTTTCCAAGGCATCAAGAACAGCCTTCTTCGTTACCGCCTGATAGGTAATACGCTTCGCTTTCCGATCGTCCAAACCAAGAGCTTCTTTCAGATGCCACGCAATGGCTTCGCCCTCACGGTCGGGGTCCGGAGCGAGGAACACTTCGTCGGCCTTGTCCGCCGCCTCACGAAGCTCTTCAACCGTTTTTACTTTTCCCGGAATAATGATGTAGCGGGGCTCGTATTTATTCTCAAAATCAATACCGAAAGCCTTTTTTCCCCGGCCTTTGGAATCCAAATCACGGATATGACCCACGGATGCTTTTACAGAATATCCGCGTCCCAGCATTTTCTTGATGGTTTTCGCCTTTGCGGGACTTTCAACAATGACAAGTATGCCGCCGGCTTTTTTCTTCGGCGCGGCTTTTTTAGCTGATGGATTCGCTTCAGATGACATATTCACTCCTTAACGCGCCGTGCCCGCATCACGCGGATGCGGAGGGCGCTTGTGCCCGAATATAACGGAATCGGTCTGAGAATCAAGCCTTTTACCGCTTAATATCCGCGAAAAAGCATCTTCCCTCCAGCCATAGAGGGCGATAAACTGTCGATTATGATCGAGAGGAGACTCAATAGGCTTATCTCCGGGCTGGATATATACGAACGAAACGGAGACGGCGATCCGGAAATCTCCTCCGTGGCATATGATTCCCGCGAGGTAACGGATGGAGGGCTGTTTTTCGCCCTCCCGGGAATCCATACGGATGGCCACGCATTCATAGACAAGGCCGTCGATGCCGGCGCGGCGGCCATTATCCATTCGATTCCTTTACGGACCTATCGTCCCAATACGGTCTATCTTCGCGTTCAGGATACACGAGCCGCGCTTTCACCGGTATCGGCCGACTTCTGGGGACGGCCTTCCCGGGAAATGACCGTTATCGGTGTAACCGGAACGGACGGCAAAAGCACGACCGTAAGCTTAATCCGACAGCTCCTGGCCTTCACCGATGTTTCCGCCGGCAGCCTCTCCACCATTGACTTTCACATAGGCGCACGGAAGGGATCCAATATTTTCAGACAATCCACGCCCGAAGCGCCTCAGATACACGGCCTATTGCGCGCCATGCTTGACGCCGGTCAGAATTATGCCGTGGTGGAAGCCACCAGCCACGGCCTTTCACCGAAAAACAGCCGACTCGCCGATGTTGATTTTGATGTTGCCGTTTTTACCAACGTTACAAGCGAGCATCTGGAATTCCACGGCAATCTCGAAACATACAGAGCCGATAAAGCGCGTCTTTTCAAAATGATCGCCGCCTCGAAAAACCCGGACGCGTTCGGAGTCGTAAACGCCGATGATGAACACGCAGGTCTCTTTGTGGAAGCGGCCGGAGAAAAGCCGGTTTACACCTACAGCTTGAAATATCGTGAAGCGGATTTATTCGCCACGGATCTGCATCCCGGACCGCGGGGCACACGGTTTACCCTTCATACGCCGATGGGACGGAAAAAAATCGAGATTGCGCTTCCGGGGCTCTACAACGTGGAGAACACCATGGCCGCTCTCTGCGCCGTTTCGGAACTCCGCGACCGCGATCCGCTGGAACTGGCTTCCCGGCTTCCGGAACTTGTGGGAGTGAAAGGCCGAATGGAACCCATCGACGGAGACATGAGCTTTCATGTCATGGTGGATTACGCCCATTCGCCGGGAAGCTTTCGAAAAATTCTGCCCTTTCTAAAAAAACTGGCCGAAGGACGCCTGATTGTCGTTTTCGGTTCCGGAGGCGAGCGCGATCTGGAGAAACGGCCGGAGCAGGGTGCTCTGGCCGCGGAGTACGCCGACTTGGTGTTCCTTGCCGATGAGGATCCCCGCGGAGAAAAACCCATGGACATTCTTGAACAAATCGCCGCGGGCGCACCGAATCTGGAACGGGGAGAACGTCTGTTTCTCATCCCCGACAGGCGCGAAGCGCTCAAGGAAGCCTTTATGAGGGCCAGGGCCGGAGATTTGGTCGCGGCACTCGGCAAAGGCCACGAAAAATCGATTATCTATTCGAGCGGCAACAGAGAATGGGATGAAGCCGAAGCCTGCCGTGAAGTGCTCAGGGAATTGGGATACGAAGCGTAGCGGGCCGTTAAGACAGGATGTACTGCACGAAAAATCCCATGGCGATGCCGATGCCTATACCGACAATAACTTGCGGATACGTATGGCCGAGCAGTGTTTTTAAAGCTCTGGGACGATTTTCTTCTTCAAAAAGATGCGAGAATTCTTGAACCAGCTCGTTGAGAATCTCCGCATGCCGGCCCGCGGCTCGACGGATTCCCGTGGCGTCGTAAATAACGATGATGCCGAGAACAAGGGAAATGGCGAATTCGGAACTTTCAAGTCCGTAGTATAATCCGCTGGAGGTACACAGGGCGGCGACCGTAGCCGTATGCGAGGAGGGCATGCCTCCGGTTTCGGTAAATCGCTTCGGCGCCCACCGCCGTTCGGTAAGGAGTATAATGATAACTTTGGAGACTTGTGCTACAACCATGGCAAATAATGCCGAGAGGACGAGAGGGTTGGTGAATATTTTCAATACGGGGCTCCTCTTCTTACGTTCTCTATTCTTCAGCGGGATGGTCCCATGAAGGTTCGCACCGCGCGCATCCTCCCGATCGCGGTTCTGTGCCTGACCGCAATAGGCCGACTCTTCGCCGAAGAAACGAACTTTATCATATCGAAATGGCACGCAGCGATCCAGTTGATTTCTCTTGAATCGTTTTCCACATGGCCCGGTGCGGAAAATCCCATACCGGTGGATGCACTTGTGACAAACAGCCGAATGGTCTTCGTTCTGCCCGGTGCCGTTGTGTCCCTTGATGAATCGGGTGCCGCGGACGAGAGGACTCTTCTGGCTCTGTATACCACGACATTCACCGAACGGGGAAAAGATTCGTGGACTCCGGCTTTAGGAACCATAACTCCCGACTGCCTCTGGAAAAGCTGGAATCCGGCGGACTCAACAATTCGGGAAACAGATCTTTCAACGGCTTTGGTGGAAAAAACGCCCCGGATTGGTCTTATGCCCGATTCTCTCCATGCCCTTTCGGACGGCCGTCTTCTCATTCTCTCGGGAGAAGCCGCCTATCTTATGGATGAATCCGGAAAAACGGCCGCCCTTACCGAAAAGATTCCCCTCTTATCCATGACGGCCGTCTCACCGTCACAGCCAAAAATCGCGTGGAGAACTCCGGGTTCCGAAGAAGTTTTTTTCGCGGACGGAAGGGGACGGACGTGGAAACAATCCATCGCCGGGGCGCCGTTTCCGCCGTCGTCTCCCTGGGACATGGCTTGGACGGATTCCATGATAGTAACCGCTTGGCCCGGCCGGCTGATTGCTTTTGCTGGAGCAGACGCAAATACCGTTTCGCCCGAATCCGTTTTTGTCCTCGAAGATGAAAGACTGCCGGGCCGCTGGTACAGACTGTTCGGAGGTACCGATCGCCTGCTTGTGTTCTCACCGGAAAGTGCCGCCGTCGCGATTGTCTCGGCTCCCGGTGTTTTTCAAAGCGATACGGACATCGCGATACCTGAATTCATCGACGTGGTGGGAACATGGGCTCTATCGGCCGCCGATCGGATTGAAGCCGAGGGAGGAATTCGAGCCGCCGAAGGATTCTGCTCCTGGATTATTCCCTATGTCCGCTCGTTTCGGTCGGATCATCCGATGAATCCCCTCTGGCCCGAGCTGGAAGCCGAATTGACCCATCGACGCGCGGCGCTGAGGGAGCTTTTGGATTAGAACCGAACCCAAGACTGCCGATTGCGCGCTCCCCGATTCGGCGGAAACCAATTAAGCCGGCTGCGACCGTCAGGTCGGCTTCGGTTCGGAGGAATAAAAATTCCGCCGAAGATAAATCGGGGAGCGGCAGACCGCCTGATTTTCGCCCGATAATCGCCATAGGAGTGTCGCTTGTCCGCATGCTCCGGCGCATGCCATGATAGGCCATGGCTCATGTAACGATACTCTACGGCGGCCGCTCCGGCGAACACGAAGTTTCCCGCACTTCGGCGGCCGCGGTTCTCACCAACCTTGATAAAAAACACACAATCACTCTGATCGGCATCGACAAAGAAGGCGCTTGGTACCTCCAGGATCTGCCCGAAGTCGTTCCCGCCGTTCTGAATCTTATTACCGATGCGGAAAAAAGAATCGCCGTTCTTCCCGGAGGCGGCCTTATTCGCTCCGGCGGCACACCGCTGCCGACCGATGTTGTTCTGCCCATTCTGCACGGAAGTTTCGGTGAAGACGGCACCGTGCAGGGTCTTCTGGAAACGGCCCGGCTGCCCTACGCGGGTTCCGGTGTTCTGGGAAGCGCCGTGGGCATGGATAAAGATACCTCCAAGCGGCTTTGGAAACATGCCGGTCTGCCCGTTGTTCCGTGGCGCGCCTTTACGGAAGAAACCGCCCCGGATATAAAAGCCTCCGCGGCGCTTTTCAAGGAGTTGGGACCGTCCCTTTTCGTGAAACCGGCCAATACCGGTTCTTCGGTGGGCGTGAGCCGCGCCGGGAATCCCGATGAACTGCAGACGGCTCTTAAAACGGCGTTGAAATACGACCGAAAAGTTCTCGTGGAAAAAACCATCACGGGGCGTGAAATAGAATGCTCGGTAATGGGCGAGGAACATCCCGAAGCGTTCCCTCCCGGAGAAATTGTCCCGACGGGGGGACACACGTTTTACGACTACGACGCGAAATATATCGATTCGGACGGTGCCCTTCTGAAGGTTCCCGCAGATCTCGATGAGAATCTTTCCGCCAAAATCCGCGACATTGCCGTGCGGGCCTATTCAGCCGTGGGCGCCGCCGGTCTTTCCCGCGTGGACTTCCTGGTGGAAGACGGGAAAAATATTTTCATCAACGAAATCAACACCATCCCGGGCATGACGGCCATCAGTCTCTTTCCGAGAATGGCGGCCGCGGGCGGTGTTGATTTCACCCAAATGCTTGAACGGCTCATCGCGGACGCTCTGGAACGGGCCGCCGGACGGGAGAAGCTTTCCTACGAAAGATAGCCATGTTTATCCGGACTTCCCGTTAAGATTCCGCATCAACTTCAGCTTTTGCGAATTCGGCCGAAAAACGGAACCGGCATTGGAAACCGTTTTTGGAGACGTTCCTATACCGGATCTCCGTCGATCCGGGCAGCCAGATTTTCAATCCATTTCGGAGGATTCTCTCCGGCCGCGCGAAGCACATCATCACCGTGATAATCAACGCCCTTCAGGAAGCCTGCCTCCCGCGGGGCCTCGTCGATCATCCCCTTTTTGATTCCGAATTCAAGGGTGTCTTCCCGGCAGCCGCCGCTGCCGCATAGCCCCGAGAAACGTTCGGTAAACGCCGGAGTCTTCCCGAAATTCCATTCCCGTGACTTCAAGCGTAAAAGGGCCTGATCAAAAACGGAATCACCGGTAAAATTCAGAGGATCGATGAATTGCGGTTTCGATCCGCCGCCCCACTCCGCGGTTAAAATCCGAATAATCTCTTCAGCGGTTAAGCCGGGGTGAATGTCGGATAGATTCGCCATCGGCGAGGGCTTTGAAGGAACACCGCGGGCATCCATGTCCCGCATCTCCTGCCGGATAAGCCGCCCAATACCGTTAAGATCGGCATTCACAAGCAGGGTTCCGTGATGCATTGAGGCTTGTGAAGTTCTCCGGAAAGCGCTTCCCCCGACTTTCCGAATAATATCGGTTCGAACAGTCAAATCGTGTCTGCCGCTTGTAAGCGCCTCTATTCCCAAGCCGCTTAAAGTTCGAATAATCCGCTCAAGATTCTCTTTAGGATTCGGAGGATGTGCCGTAATTATGGAGTAATTCACGTTCCCCGGGCCATGAACCACGGTGCCCCCGCCGCTGAGACGCCGAAGAAGAGGGATTCCCATCCGCTCGGCCAGTCCGGTGCGGCATTCACGCCAGGGATTCTGCGATCGGCCGACGACGACGGCCGGATTATTTTCATAGAGCAGCAGAATCCCGCCTTCGGGTATCGCCGAAGCAAAGAGAGACTCTTCAAGGGCGAAATTAAGCGCCGGGTCTCGCCCGAGAGAAATAAAAACAGGCGATGGCGAAGACGGGTAATACGTCATGGGCGGATTCGCCGCCTTCGGACGGGATGCCTCACTGATTCCTCCATGTTTACAGCCTTCCCCGCTTTTTCAGACTCCGCGGCCGGAAAAACTCCGCTCCTGACCGATTTCTCATGCAAACATCATCGATATCTCATTTACAGGCCGGATATTACCGGCATAGGCGCCGGTCGGAGACACTGTTCCGAACCGCGATAATCATAGCAAAGAAGAGGCGGATACTGGAGCCTCTTCTTTTTAATTTCTTCTAATGTGTATATTAGTTCACTATTTAGGCCGAATGCCGAGTTCTCAAACTTGCTTGCAGCCCGGATTGCAGCGGTTCCGGCGCCGTTGATGTGGTCGAGCAAAGTCGAAAAAGCCGGAAGGATAGAGCCGTTTGAACGGAGAGAAAAACCGAAATCGGGCAAAGGATCTTTCGGCGATCCAAGATCGACCGGATTCGTCTCTGCCGCTCCCATCACCCACACGAATATTTTTCATCCGTAAGACCCGCTTCTCTCCGCCGGCTTTTCAATGCTACTCTCAAAACCACTATGATAGCCATTACCGGCGCCACGGGACATCTCGGGCAGGCAATCCTGCGTCAGCTGCGCATTAAGGGTGAAGATGTAACCGCCGTCGTCCGAGCGGGTTCGGATCGTAATCTTCTGAAAGGGTTCTGCGGAAAAATCGCGGAAGCGCCTCTTGATGATGCCGAGGGACTGGCACAGGCCTTCGACGGTGCGGCCGCCGTAATCCACGCCGCGGCACTCATCGATATCCGCCGCGGACAATTAAAGGCGATGCATAAGGTGAACGTTACGGGAACCGAAAACGTCCTGAAAGCTTGCCGAGCCGCCGGTGTTGGACGCCTGGTTTATCTCAGCAGTATCGAGGCTTTGAATCTTCGCGGCGAAAGACGCCCGATTACCGAAGAGGCGGGGCTTTCGCGCGGCGATGCGATCATGGAATACGGAAATACCAAGGCCGAGGCCACCGGACTGGTCGTGGACGCCGGCCTTCGGGGATCACCTGAAACCGTCTCTTTGTGTCCGACAAGCATTATCGGTCCCTGGGATTATAAAGACGGTCTTTTTACCACCATGATCCGGCGTTTTCTCGCCGGGAAGATACCGGCGGCGATTCCGGGAGGATTCGATTTCGTCGATGTCCGCGATGCGGCGGCGGGAGTAATCGCGGCCGTTGAGAGAGGCCGAACCGGCGAGATGTACCTGCTCACGGGGGAACGGATATCTGTAAAAGAACTGTTCCGGATTCTGGAACGCCATAGCGGTGTTCGCGCTCCCAAAACGACTCTGCCCCTATGGCCGGCGAAGGTCTCGGGTGAAGTTTGTGAAGCCTATTCCCGGATAACGGGCAGAAAGGCCCTGTTTACAAAATCATCCATCGAGATTCTGCAGGTTGACGCGGATTTCGATTCGTCCAAAGCCCGCGAAGAGCTCGGATACCGCAGCAGAACCGTATCGGAATCGCTTGCCGACACGGTGAAATGGCTGCGGTTGAAGACCGAGGTGAATCCGGCGCCGGCGGCTGAAGCCTAACAGGTTGTTGAACACCCTTACCGGCCTTCGGGAATAAAAACGCGGGCAAGAGACTTCGACAATCCGATTTATTTTTTTTCTGCGGGCAGAAATCCGCCTCTTTTCAGCAGGGCTTCGAACGCATCGGCGTTTACGGGAGGAGAAAAATAGAATCCCTGAAGGGCATCGGCTTCAAGCCCCGCGAGAATAACGGCCTGTGCCGCGTTCTCCACGCCTTCAATCACGGTATGACGCTGTCGATCTTTCACGAGATCGATCATATGTTCGAGAAAACGCCGATTCTCTTCATTGCTCTCAATGCCGTCCACAAAGGCTTTGTCGATTTTAAGAACCGACGCCTGAAGATCTTTAAGATAGCGCAGAGACGACTGACCTGTACCGAAATCATCGATGTAGACTTTAAAGCCTCTTTCATCGAGTTCTTCTATCCTATTCATAGCCTTAGCCGTACTGCTCAAAGCCTCGGATTCGGTTATTTCAAGCCTCAGTCGTTCGGGTTTTACACCCGCGCGCTCCAAAGCGGTTTCCAGAGAATCAATGAGACTGTCGCTCTCAAAAACCCTGGCCGAAAGATTTATCGAGAGATAAATGTCGTACTCTTTCCACCTGGCAAGATGACGGGCCGCCGAAAAAATAACCTGCTTCTCCATTTCCATGTTCAGTCCCGTTTCAACGGCAAGAGGAATGAAACTGTCGGGCAGCAAGAGTCCTTTTTCCGGATGATGCCAACGAAGCAGACACTCGGCTCCTTTGATACAGCCGATCGGGTCCACTATCGGCTGAAAGTAGAGCTCAAAGCGATCTTCAAAAAGTGACAAGCGAAGCTGAGCGATAAGCTGCTGCTTTTCAACGGAACGGGCATGAAGCTCTCCGTCGTAAAATTGATACGAGATATTTTCTTCCCGTGCCGAGTTCAGAGCGGCTTCGGAATTTACTATGAGGTTATCCCTGTTGTCGGCATCCCGAGGGTACAAAGCCACTCCGAGACGGCTATCGGGCCTGATTTCATGAAGTCCCTTCGGATAGGGCATGGAAACCACAGTATTGATGGACTCCGCCAAAAGAGCCAGATCTTCCGGATTGTTGAAGTTGGTAAGCAGTATTCCAAGTTCATCGGATTCACACCGGAACAGCGGAACATCATCACCAAGGTGCTTTTTCAGCCTCAGTCCCGTATTCTCGACGATGTGCGTGGCTATTCCGGCACCATGCTGCCGGCGGATTAAAGAAAGATTTTCAATGGCAAGGGTTATGAGAACTCTGGGGTTATCCTCCAGGCCGCTCTCCACCTTCTGAATCTCACGGTCCACGACAATATCCATGGAACGCCTGTTGAACAAACCGGTCGCCGGATCGCGAAATTCATACGCCATAAGGCGTGTTTCCAGCTCTCCCAGCCTGCTGATGTCATGGGAAATAACCAGAGCATGGGTAACAGGTCCGTCTTCCTCTTCCCTAAATGGGAAAAAAAGAACTTCAACATATTTCATCGACTCGCCGAAAGGAAACTCGTCGAGATACCGAACCTCTTCCCCGTTAAGACAGCGCTGAAGAGTATCCTCTATGGAAGCTTCATAACGCGCCCGTCCCCAAATTTCTTCCACAGTCCTCCCGACAATTTCCTCCGATTTTTTCCCAAAGGCGCGCAGATAAGCCTTATTGGCGAATTGATAGCGCCCCTCGCGATCAATCAGTGTAATGAAATCGCGGGAAATCTGGACAATGGAACGGTACGGATCGTTCATTGCCTATTAGTATAACGACGTAAACAAGCTCCCTTCCATCTCTTTTACAGAAAGCCGCCTCTCGTTATGCTCATTGTTATGAACTTGAAACCTCTTATTCTTATTTCTAATGACGACGGTATTGAATCTCCGGGTCTCCATGCCGCGATTGAAGCCCTTTCCCCCATCGCCGATCTGCTGATAGCCGCCCCGGCCTCCCAGCAGACCGCCATGGGACGTTCTCTCCGATATGAAAAAAGCGCCGTATTCCGACGGCACGATTTGGAAATAAACGGAACGATTTTCAAAGGCTGGTCTCTGGAAGCGACACCGGCAACGACCGTACGGCACGCACTCCAATGTCTGATCGAAGAGAAAAAACCGGATATGGTGGTTTCCGGAGTCAATTTCGGAGAAAACGTGGGGACCGACGTTACGGCTTCGGGAACAGTCGGCGCGGCGCTGCAGGCGGCCATCTGGGGATATAAGGCTCTGGCGGTTTCTCTGGAAGTTCCGCAGGAATTCCACTATTACCACGGAGAAGTGGACTGGACGCCCGCGATTATCGTTCTACGGCGGGCCGCGGAGAAATTTCTGGCGGCCGGCTGGCCTGAAGATGTCCATGTAATAAAAATCGACATTCCCGATAATGCCACGGAAGAAACACCCTGGCACGTCTGCCGCCAATCCCTGGAATCCGGGTGGTGGAGTAATGTACCGAATCCTCATCCGGCCGCCCCTGTGGACTCCTCCGTGGGCGAACGCGGTCCCCTGCCGGGAAGAACATGGAAAGAAGGAGATGATATGGCCGTTATCCGCGGCAAAAAGGAAGTCGCGATAACTCCCTTAAGCGTGGATTTAAGTTCCAGGGTTGAATCGGAAGCCGTCAGACGTCTTTTTACTTAAACCGCGGCCATCTTAAGCACCGCCGCGGCGAAAGACTCCTCCGCTATTTTGAGGATGGAGGCGTTTCTTATTCCTGTTCTAAAAAAAACGGAGAACCGTACGCTCTCCGTTTAAAACGCGCTGATAAGAAACCTTCTCCCCAGCGGCCGCGATTATACGAGCCGCGAGGGTTCTTTTTCCGATGCGCTTTTCGCCCTTATTTGAGCTGATCCATGGCGATGAAGTCCATGTCGTCGAACGTGATGTTCTCGCCGCACATGCCCCAGATAAACGTGTAGGAATTCGTGCCGACACCGGCATGGATGGACCAGCTCGGCGAGATAACTCCCTGCTCGTTGGCCACGACCAGATGCCGTGTCTGGTCGGGCCGGCCGCACAGATGAAACACGCGCGTGTCGGGGTCCATATCAAAATACATATACACCTCCATGCGCCTTTCATGAGTATGGCAGGGCATGGTATTCCAAACGCTCCCCGGGGCCAGGATGGTCATTCCCATCACGAGCTGGCAGCTCTGACAGACCGCGGGATGGACAAATTGATTGATGGTCCGTACGTTCAAGTTTTCAGGCGATCCGAGCTCGACTTTATTCGCTTTATTCAAGTCGATAAGCACCGTCGGATAGGCATGATGCGCCGGCGATGAATTGACGTAAAACTTGGCGGGTTTCGCGGCATCGGCTGAGGCGAAACTCACATTCCGGGAGCCCATGCCGATATACATGCCTTCGCGGGATTTTACAGGATATTCGGTGCCGTCGACGGTTATGCTTCCGTCTCCGCCGATATTGATAACGCCCATTTCACGGCGTTCCAGAAACGAGCCTACGCCCAGTTCCTTACCCGCTTCCAAGGCCAGCGGCGCTGAAGTCGGCTGTATTCCCCCCGCGATAATGCGGTCGACATGCGAATACGTCAGAGAAATCTCACCGGGCCGAAACGGTTTCTCAATCAGAAACTTTTCCCTCATTTCCTCCGTGGTGAAACGCTTCGCGGCGTCCGGATGATCCGCGTATCGGGTATCCAATTCCAAACTCATGTTCTGCTCCCTCCGATCCTTTCGGACCGATTAGATCTTTGCGATTTTCACCGCTTCCGCGACAAGCCTCGTTACTTCATCCCAATTAGACGCCGCAAGAAGCTTCTTATCAACCAGCCAGCTTCCGCCGCAGGCGATAATTGCCGGATGCGCCAGCCATTCGAACAAATTTCCCGCGCCGATTCCGCCGGTGGGACAAAACTTCACATCACCATAAGGTCCGTGAAAAGCTTTAATCTTCGCCAGTCCTCCGGACGCGCCCGCCGGGAAAAACTTCAGGGTATCCAGTCCCATGGCCAATCCCATTTCTATGCCCAGGGTGGAATCTATTCCCGGAAGAATGGGAATATTGTTCTTTACAGCCCATTCCACGATGGGAACGCCGAATCCCGGACTCACCAGGAATGCCGCTCCGGCATCCATGGCGGCTTTGGCTTGATCCAGGGTTCTGACCGTTCCTGCTCCCACAAGAATATCTTTCCGATCGGCCATCTTGCGGATGGCTTTCTCGGCACCCGCCAGCCGAAAGGTAACTTCGGCCACAGGCAATCCTCCGGCGATGAGCGCCGATGCCAGGTCATCCGCTTTGCCCGGATCGTCCAAAGCGATCACCGGTACCACTTTCAACTCGGCCAGACGGCCGACAAAATCTTCGTACATCTTTATCCTCATTTAGCGCATCTTGGAACGCCGATTAATGCACAACTCACATACATCGCTCAACAGCTGAATTACGAAGTAATTTAGCGAACCTACACAGCTGTTCGGCACAGCCGAACAGCGAGCAATCCCGAAGCTTCTCTATGGAATAACTCCTCCTGCATAACGGCGCAATTTACGAAATCTCACAAAAATTACCGAGTAGTGCTTTCGCCTTCGGCTATCGCACATACATCGTTACACAGCTGAATTACGGTGTAATTCAGCGAGCAATTTTAGATATCCTCCATCACAACGGCATAATTCATGGATCTTCTCAGGATTTACCGAGTAGTGCTTTCGCCTACGGCTATCGCACATACATCGTTACACAGCTGAATTACGGTGTAATTCAGCGAGCAATTTTAGATATCCTCCATCACAACGGCATAATTCATGGATCTTCTCAGGATTTACCGAGTAGTGCTTTCGCCTACGGCTATCGCACATACATCGTAAATCCAAAAGCTCCTCTATGAATTATGCCTTTTACCGATCAACCCTGGCGGATCCTCCGCCCACAAGCTTTTCAACCTCATCCAAAGAAGCCATCGTGGTATCGCCGGGGGTGGTCATCGCCAGAGCTCCGTGAGCCGCGCCGTACTCCACCGCCGCGGCCGCGCCTTTATCGGCCAGAAATCCGTAAATAAGCCCCGAAGCGAAACTGTCGCCGCCGCCCACGCGGTCGAAAATCTCTAAATTGTCTCTCTGAGCAGCCTTATGGAATTCACCATCGTGCCAAAGCACGGCGCTCCAATGATTCACCGTGGCCGTCACGACATCGCGCAGTGTCGTAGCAACCGCCTTGAAATTCGGGTAAGCGGCAACGGCTTTGGAAATCATGGCTTTGAACGACTCCAGCTTGATGCCCGTAATCGATTTATCCAAACCTTCAATTTCGAATCCCAAACACGCGGTGAAATCCTCTTCATTCCCGATCATCACGTCCACCAGCGGCGCGATGCGCTTGTTGATCTCCTGAGCCTTGGCCGCGCCGCCGATGGCCTTCCACAAAGACGGCCGGTAATTCAAATCATAGCTGATCACCGTTCCGTGACGTTTGGCCGCTTCCATCGCTTCGATGACCGTTTCCGCCGTGGTTTCCGAGAGCGCGGCGAAAATACCGCCCGTATGGAACCATCGAACGCCTTCGCTGCCGAAAATCGCGTCCCAGTCCACTTCTCCGGGACGCATTTCCGAAGCGGCCGTATGGGCCCGATCCGAGCACCCTTTGGCCCCCCGCAAACCGAAGCCGCGTTCGGTAAAATTCAATCCCTGACGGGAAGTGCGGCCGATACCGTCGTAAGGCCGCCAAATCAGATGTGATAAATCCACGCCGCCCTGAAGCATCAGGTCTTCCAGAAGCAGACCGAGTTCGTTTCGCGGCGCCGCGGTTACCACGGTGGCCCTCTGTCCGAAACAGCGCTTCAGTCCCCGGGCGACATTGTATTCTCCGCCGCCTTCCCAAACCCAGAACTCCCGTGAATTACGAACCCTGCCGTCGCCCGGATCCAGACGCAGCATCACTTCCCCGAGGGAAAGAATGTCCCATCGGCATTCGGCGGCGGGCTTTATTGCAAGCTTCAACATACTGTTATCCCTTTCCTCACTCTCAATTCGCCGGAGATGCTACCGGGCCAGCCAGCCGCCGTCGACGGCGATTGTATAGCCGTTCACGTAATTCGAAGCCGAGGAAGCCAGAAATACGACCGGCCCCTTCATATCGTCGGGAAGTCCCCAGCGTCCGGCGGGAATACGCTCCAGCAATTCGGCGCTGCGCTTTTCGTCCGCCCGCAAGGCCGCCGTATTGTTGGTGGCCATATAACCGGGAGCCACGGCATTGATATTGATTCCATGAGAGGCCCATTCGTTGGCCATCAGTCTGGTGATGCCCATAACTCCGCTTTTACTGGCGGTATAACTGGGAACCCGGATGCCGCCCTGGAAGGAAAGCATTGAGGCGACATTGATGATTTTCCCGCCGCTCCCTTGAGAAATGAACTGCCTGGCCGCCGCCTGACTGAAGAAAAACACGGTCTTTATATTGATATTCATCACATCGTCCCAGTCCTTCTCGGAGAATGCAATGGCGTCTTCTCTGCGGATAATGCCCGCATTGTTCACCAGAATATCCACATGACCGAACTTCTCCACCGCAGAAGTTATAATTCCTTCAATAGGCTCGACGGACGACAAATCGGCTTTAATGCCAAGAAACGACCGGCCGAGCGCTTCAACCGCTTCCTTCGTCTCCGGAGCATCGACATAATCGACGCCGACAATGTCGGCTCCCGCTTCGGCCAATCCCAAGGACATGCCCTGACCTAGTCCGGTTGAGCATCCGGTTACAATGGCGACTTTACCGGACAGGTCGAAATTCTCGAGAATCATTGTTCACTCCTTAGGGGACCGAAAGAAAGAAAGCGTTAGTTTACAAATGCTTCTCATATCCGTAAAAAAATCGGCCCCCTTACCACCATAATCCTCAGGGGAAAGGGATTTGTCAATATGATATTGAAATCGCGTTCCGCATTATGAAACATAAAATAACGACAAAAAAACTCTTGACGGGGGCAAATTCATAAATCATGAACTTGCTATATCCGCCGGCCGCAAAAAAAACTCGCTTTAAAGGGGTTTCATTTCAAAAACGCCGATTTCTAAATGCACCTCATGAGCAATCTCACAATACATGAACATGTCCGCATCGAATAACCGATCCCCTCGTATTCGCTTTATCAAGAGTCATATGCACACATTCGTATATTTTAAAAATACCCACCCGTCTCCGGCGGTAACGGCTTGGAAATCCGGGAGGCCTTCAGCTCCCGGCGATTGATGTTCCTCTGGGGAAAAAGCCGAGATGACGGGAAATATCGTCCGCGGCGGCCTTTAATGCGCGTCCTCTTTCGATAACGGCGTCCGAATCGCGATACCCTTCCCAAGCCGAGCTGATGGCGGCGATGGTAATGCCTCTGTAATCCTTGATGGGCGCGCCGACGCAGGAAACGCCCATTTCATTTTCTTCAATATCCTCGGCCCAGCCGCGCATGCGAAACTCTTCGAAGAACCGCAGAAGTTCATCGATATCCACCACGGTCTTCTCCGTAACTTTCTTCAATGGTTTCCGGGTGAAAAGAGCTCTCAATTCCTCCGGCTTTCGGTCCATAACCAACGCTTTTCCCAGAGACGTACAGTGTATGGGCACCCTGCGTCCGATAATGGAATACCGGCGCAGACCATCATAACGCTCCACTTTATCCAAATACACAACCTCGTCTTCTTGGAGTACGGCCAGAAAAACCGTTTCACCGAGACGTTCGGATAATCTGCGGAGATAGGGTTCCGCTTCGGTTTTAATTTCCAAGCTGTTCAGGTAATGACTGGTAAGGGCGATGAAGCCCAGCCCCAAACGGTAGAAACCCGTTTCATCACTCTGTTCGATATAACCGCGATCTTTCAGTGAGGCGAGAATCCGATGTACGGTGCTTTTATGAAGATCAAGCTTGGTACTGATCTGTGTAAGCGCAAACCCTTTTCGTTCGCGGGAAAGAAGCTCAAGGATGTCGAAGGCCCGATCAAGGGATTGGACTGCCATGGGTTCAGAGAATATCGAGTTTCATGATACGAAACAAGTCGATTCGGTTATACTGATTTCATGGAAATTCTCCGCTTTCATAAGATTGTTCCTTTCGGTGAAGTTCCCGATGAAGAATTGGGATATTCGGTCGTAGCCGCAAGACACGACGGCCGCTGGGTCTGCGTCCGCCTTAAGGGGCGAACCGACTGGTGCTTCCCCGGCGGAAGCCGGGAAGAAGGCGAATCCATGCTTCAAAACGCCCGGCGGGAACTCTATGAGGAAACCGGCGCCAAGGATTTCGACATTCATCCTTTGGGAATTTACGGAGTGGATCATCGGCGATTACGCGGCGGAGAGGAAGTTCATGAGAAGATCAGCTGGGGCGGCCTTTACGGAGCCGAAATCCGGCTTTTCGGCGACATTCCCCCTGAATTCGAAATTGCCGAACGGCGGCTTTTCGACAGTTTCCCGCTGGAGAACGCCCGATTTCCCCATATCATGCCCGGCATGATGGCTTGGCTTGAAGAGAACATGCTTTTTTAGCGGAAAAAAGCCGCCGACTGTGTGGCCGAATTGCAGGGAAGCCACCGGCGGACTTCTTGAACAAAGAATCTTATGGCCCGTAAACAGAGTCGCAGAGCAGCATCGTGAGGAACGGACACAGCCGTGGGGCGCAAGCGGGCGAAAACCATGGCGAATCTTCGGCAATACGGCGTTCGGCTGGGATAAAAATCGCTCATGCCGTCAAACCGCAGCTTAAGCTTTCCGTGCTCGCTATGCGTGCCCCGCATCGGCTCGATGATGCCCGAAAACCTTATTCCAAGGGCACGACTTTTCCCAGGTAGGGTAAATTCCTGTGATTCTGGGCGTAATCGATTCCATAGCCGATGACGAAAACATCGGGAATTTTGAAGCCTATATAGTTCACGGGAACTTCGGTTTCGCGGCGGTCGGGCTTGTCCAGAAGAGTGCAGATGGTCAGGGAGGCGGGTTCCCGGAGCAGCAGCATTTCCCGGACTTTGGAGAGCGTGTGTCCCGTATCAATGATGTCCTCGACGATGATGACATTCAAACCGCGGATGTCTTCGGCAAGATCTTTGTCGATACGGACATCCCGGGAGGAGACGGTTTCATTTCCGTAGCTGGAGACCACCATGAAGTCCATTTTGGCTTCCAGGTCTATGGCCCGAGCCAAATCGGCCAGGAAAACAACCGAGCCCCTGAGAAGACCGATGAGAACGATATCTTCTTTGCCCTTATAATCTTTTGAAATTTCGGCGGCGAGTTCGGATATGCGGGCGGCGATTTTCTCGGCGGATATAAGTTCTTCGATGCTGTAGTTCATGATAACCTCCGGGGCCATTATACGTGGTTGGAGGTTTCGGAGTCAGGAGGGGTACGCTGCGGAAAGCGGGTAACGGTACGAACCCCTCATTGAAATCAAACCGCAACTTTCTCTATGATGCTCCTAGCAGGCTGTTGAAAAAGGACCTTATGGCCCGTATACGGCGTTGAATCAATGCTCGAAATGCTCACGTACAGCCAGTGCGCTGCGCTTTCTGTGCCTGATTCGGCCTTGTCTTCGAACCAAATCTTACTTTTTCAACAGCCTGCTAGTAATGGTGTGAGGTTTTTCCGCCGCGAGGCCGGTTCGGCCTCAATCCCGCCGAAGCCGGTCCGTGCTTGTCCGACCGATAAACACCGCATCGGCGCGATATCGGCAGGCGGCAGGCGAAAATAAGCTTCCGCGGAAGAACCTCCGGCGCCGAATCGCATATATTCTCAGGAGATCCCATGAATCCCAAAATCATCTACACATACACCGACGAAGCCCCGATGCTGGCCACCCACTCCTTCTTTCCCATCATCCGCTCATTTACGCGCGCGGCCGGAGTTACGGTGGAAACACGGGATATTTCTCTGGCCGCCCGCATTCTGGCGGCCTTTCCCGACTCCCTTGCCGAAGAGCAGCGGGTTCCCGATGCCTTGGCGGAACTCGGGGAACTGGTAAAAAAGCCGGATGCCAACATCATCAAGCTGCCCAATATCAGCGCGTCAATCCCGCAGATTCAAAACGCCGTTAAAGAGCTTCAGCAGAAAGGCTTTGCCGTACCGGACTTTCCCGAAGAGCCCTCAAATCCCGATGAAGAAGCCGTCCGCTTGCGATACGATGCCGTAAAAGGGAGTGCCGTGAACCCGGTTCTCCGAGAAGGAAACTCGGACCGGCGTTCGGCGCCCGCGGTAAAGAATTACGCCAAGGCCAACCCTCATTCCATGGGCGAATGGAATCCCGAATCGAAAACTCATGTAGCCTCCATGGCCGGCGGCGATTTCTACGGAACCGAGAAATCCATTACCCTGGAGAAGGAAACGGCGTTTCGCATCGAATTCGTCGATACCAAGGGCAAAGCAACCCCGCTGCGCGGGGAGAAGCCGCTTTTGGCCGGTGAGATTCTCGACGCGGCGGTGATGAACCGCTCACAGCTCCGTGCGTTTCTGGCCGAAGAAATCAAAGACGCGAAAAAACGGAATGTTCTTTTCTCGGTGCATCTGAAAGCCACGATGATGAAAGTCTCCGATCCGGTGATTTTCGGCCATGCCGTTTCCGTCTTTTTCCGCGACCTTTTTGAAAAGCATCGGGGACTCTTTATGGAACTCGGCGTGGATCCGGACCATGGCTTGGGTGATCTGGAATCGAAGCTCGCCGGATTGGATGCCGCCAAACGGGAAGAAATAAAACAAGACATCGCCGAATGTCTTTCCGCGGGGCCTCAGCTGGCCATGGTGAATTCCGATAAGGGCATCACGAATCTTCATGTGCCCAGCGACGTCATCATCGACGCCTCCATGCCGGCGGCCATCCGGATCGGCGGAAAAATGTGGGGCCCCGACGGGAAAGAAAAAGACATGAAAGCCGTCATTCCGGACCGCTGCTACGCCGGCGTGTATCAGGCCGCCATCGATTTCTGCAAACGGAACGGCGCTTTCAATCCGTCCGTCATGGGAAGCGTTTCGAACGTCGGACTCATGGCGCAGAAAGCGGAAGAATACGGCTCGCACGATAAAACCTTCGTTGCCCCAGGAAACGGAGTCATCCGCGCCGTTGAACCGGATGGAACGGTCCTTCTGGAACAGCCGGTGGAAGAAGGCGATATCTTTCGTATGTGTCAGACAAAAGACGCGCCGATCCGCGACTGGGTAAAGCTGGCCGTAAAACGCGCCCGTATCACCGGCAATCCGGCCGTTTTCTGGCTCGATGAGAACCGTGCCCATGATGCTCAAATCATCCGCAAGGTAAAGGCCTCTCTGGCGGACGAAGGGATTCCGTTTTCCGATGCGGCGGATTCCGGCGCGATGAGCCCGAACGCGGCCAATCTTAAGATTTCAATCATGGAACCGTCGGAAGCCTGCCGCCATGCCATGCGGCGGGCCGCAGACGGCCTGGACACAATCTCGGTTACCGGGAATGTCCTGCGGGACTATCTCACCGATCTGTTTCCCATCCTGGAACTGGGAACCAGCGCCAAGATGCTTTCCATCGTTCCCCTCTTGGGAGGGGGCGGCCTTTTCGAAACAGGCGCCGGCGGCTCGGCGCCCAAGCACATCCAGCAGCTCCTGGCCGAAAATCATTTAAGGTGGGACTCCCTCGGAGAATTTCTCGCCCTGGCGGTCTCTTTGGAACATCTGGCCATGGTCTTCGGCAACGAAAAGGCTCGCCTTCTGGGCCGCACTCTGGACGAAGCTACCGGCAGGCTGCTGAACGAACGGAAATCACCATCCCGTAAATGCGGGGAACTCGACAACCGGGGCAGCCACTTCTATCTGGCGAAGTACTGGGCCCGGGCCTTGGCCGATCAGAATGAAGATGCCGAACTCAAAGAGATTTTTGCCGCTCCCGCGGCCGCCTTGGAAGAACGTGCAGAATTAATCGCCGCAGAATTAATCGCCGTTCAGGGAGAACCTGCCGACATCGGCGGATATTATCAGCCTGATAAAACGAAAACGGACGCCGTCATGCGGCCCTGTGAACAATTCAATCGGATTATCGACGGGATATAAAAACGGTCGAACAGTGGAAGTAATATTCGATGGCTGAAAACCCTCCGGATTCGCTTTGGAAAGGCTTTGATTCCAAAATCGCTGATTTTTGAATCACCTCGGTGAGTCATCCGGTTTTGGAGAAAACAAACCATACCACGTTCTTGTTAATCCGGATAAAATTCACTTTTTCTAAAAAAAGTTTCATGTTAGATTTTTTGAAGCTGGATTGGGGAATTATTTATGAATAAATGTCGCTTATCCGTTTCGACTATTGTTCTCTGCGGTTTGTTTTTGCCGGTATTTTTATTCGGGGAAGAAGGTGGAGGTCTTAAATTCGCGGCCCCTCCGCTGGGATATCCCGAATATTCCAACGAAAAAACTGAGAAACATAACCGGCTGACACTTTCTTATCTTCGCTACGATTCGGAGGATTTCAATCTGTACGGTTCTTCCCTGAATATGCATACCCGCCTTTTCAACGGGAACCGGGGCTCTTTTTCCTTAAAATACGGGGCTTTCTTTGTAACGGGACAAGAAAGAGATTCTCTGTGGACCTGGGACGCATCCGCCGGTGCATGGGTATCGGAAGGAGATACGGATTTAACGGTAGGAGGAGTTTCTTTTCAGCCGCAGCTGGAATGGCAGGCCCTGAATTATCAAAAAACGTCCGGCTGGGGCTTTCGGCTGATTCCCTTTATCAGCCTGGATACGGAATTCCAATTTTTCAATCAGGAAATGGAAGAAAATCCATACTACAGCTTACTCCTCGGTTCCAGTCCGGGTGTACAGGCCCTCATACGAATACCGGGGAATTTAACCTTCTCTCCGTTTTTTCAACTGATCTATATGCATGTTTTTTCATTTGATGATGGAACGAAGCATTATAACAGTATCTTATTGAATTACGGATTCGACATTATCTGGAAGAATTATTCTCTCAGCGGTATAATCCAGCCGCTTCTGAACGGAAAGAGCAGCTTCACGATATCCATAGGAATCGGTTTTTAAAGTTTAAAACCGCCGCCGATAGTTCAAAAACTCCTTTCCGCGGATTTAAACCATCCATGAAGTAACCGTTATATCGTCAATTCAATCATCGGCCGGGCGCAGTGTTAACCCGAAGGGATTTCACTTGTGGTCGAAGCGCCGTCGTTCGAGGTTTCGGGTGCGATTTGAGGAAAACGGATGGTGAATTGCGCCCCGCCTCCGGGTGCTGCGGCCGCTTCGATGGTTCCGCCGAGCTTTTCGGTTACCAAGTTTTTAACGATATTCAGTCCAAGACCGATATTGCCTTTCTGCCGGCCCGTCGTAACGAAAGGTTCAAAGAGTGTTTCCGATACATGCGGGTCTATACCGGAACCATCGTCCCGATAGACAAGGACGACTTGTCCATCTTTTTCTTGAGCTGAAATGGATATCGCACCTTCGTCTTTATTCGCAAAACCATGGTTGCATGTATTCGTAATAAGATTAACCAGCATATGGACAAACACTCCGGGATAGGAAATAAGCCGTATTCCGGAAAGTTCGAGATGTGTCTGAATCCGCTTTTTTTTCAGCATCGGATTCATGGAAATCAAAACGTCGTCAACGATTTCATTAAGCACGAAATCCCGCTTTGTCAGACTCAATTGTTCCGAAGAAACACTCTTGAAACTCGTAACCAAATCACCGGCCCTTTTCAGATTCTTTCCGGCAATACTCGCGGCATCCAGAACACTTTTCATTAAATCTCTATAATCGGATTCCGATAATGCCACCCCATCAACCCGCTCCATGAACGCTTCGATGGTTTCCTGCGCAAAAGACACCGCCGTTACGGCAACGCCCAAAGGTGTGTTGATTTCGTGAGCCACTCCGGCGACCAGACGAGAGGTAAGAGCCTGCTTTTCCGACTCAATCAATCGCTCGGAAGTCTGCATGAGTTCCTTTGTCCGCTTGTCGACAATCTCCTCCAGAGAATCATTTAGGTTCTGGAGTTCCTCCGTCTTACTCTGAAGAGATGAAAAGAAATAATTTATCTGCCGGGAAATGGTATTGAGCTCATCCGGCCCCTTCTCATCAACTTCGTCAAATTCGATCCGCGAACTCAAATCACCGGATCGGCCGGCGTTCAAAACGGAAAGAATTTGTTCAATCTGTCGGCTGATCACTTTATTGGAATTGGTAATGAAATAAGAAAGCAGCAAAGCAACGGTAATAATCACCCCGATATCGACGAGAATAAACGTCAATGTCGGTCCGATCAGTTCCGAACGCTCAATGGAAGTTCCTACCACCCAATCAAAATCAGGCAGAAACTTCAAATACATGATTTTACCGCGGGTGTTTTCTCCGGCATTCCGAGGCCACCGATATCGAAGAAGACCGTCTTTCCGTTCAAATATTTGATCGACAATTTCGGTGTACTCTTCTTTGGTGATAAATTGTTCGGCATCGTCGGGATTCTTCAGATAAGGATGAACGACGAAATTTCCTTCTTTATCCATAATCCAGGAATATCCGGTTTCACCGACGGTTCCATGCATCACGACACTGCGTATGGCGTCCATATCCACCATGGATGTAAAATCACGGCTGTACGAGGTGGCCGTTACAATCCAGTCCGATTCGGGAAGATATTCCATGTATAAAGCTTTTTTATAGGGCTGATCTTCATCGGTATTCCGCCAATAATATTCCAGATACCCATGCCGAGCGGCCATTTGTTCCTTCATGGGGAAAGATGTGCCAAATCACGTCCGACAAGATTTTCATCGGGGTGAAAAATCATTACGCCATGCGAATCAATCGCGTAGAAATAACCGGAAATTCCAACGGGAATCGACCTTAGAATTTCGAGCCTCTCTTCAAAGGAAAAATTGTCAATATCGCTTGAGGAAGGACTCAATATATCCACACCCGTTTCCACTTTTGACTGCAAATAGGCCCGAATATAATCCTTAAGATGCACTTCAATGGCGCTTTGAATTGTTGTGGCCGACTGCTTAATCTGATTATTCGTACTGAACCATGTTGTAAAGAAAACAATGATATTTGAAATAATCAACAACAGGACCAACGGAATTGTCGAAAGACACACAATCCGGAGAGAATGGTTCTTTAATGAGAAAGATCGTCTTTTCCTCTTCATAGATATAGAAAGTATTGTTACTGAAAATTCAGACGTCAAGAATGAGCCGAATATCTTTTGATTTTCAGATCTCTTTATAACAAAAAAATGATTCGTTTACGGGCAAGAGAAGATTCGGTCACCTATACTTTAAAACCTAACCGCAGAACTCGGGAGGGTCTTTTCGTTATGAATGAAAACGTCTGGAAAATCCTTATAGTCGACGATGAACCGGAAATCCATACCGTTACGAAGCTCGTAATGAGCCATGAAACGATTCTCGGAAAAAAACTCAATTTTTTAAGCGCCATGAACGGAGATGAGGCCCGCGTGATTCTTTCGGAGAACAAAGACATCGCCATGGTTCTTTTGGATGTTGTTATGAAAACAAATAACGAGGGGCTGGGAGTGGCGAAATGGATTCGGGAAGACCTCAACAACAAACTCATTCGAATCGTATTGAGAACGGGAAATCCCGGAGATGCACCTGAGATGAAAGTCATTACCGGATATGAAATTAACGACTACAAAGAAAAGTCGGAACTCACCTCCAATAAACTCAGAACACTCATCTACACGAGTTTAAGAAATTATCGGGATCTCACGGTTTTGGATCACAGCCGTCAAGGACTTGAACGCATTGTTTCATCGCTTTCGGATCTGTTCGCGTTTTCATCACTTAAAGACTTACTCGCCGGCGTGATGGAACAAATTTGTTCCCATCTTTTTTTGGAGAATGGAGCTGTTTACGGACTTTGTTCCGGATTAAGCGCTTTCCGTGAAGTTTTAAGCGATGATTTCCAGATTATAGCGGCAACGGGCGACTTCAAAGATAAAGGAACGGAAATACTCAAAGAACTTCTGCCGAACGGCATCAGCGGTTGTTCCCCCGATAATCTTCAGACTCAAGAAGAAAACCTGGAAAACGATATATACATCCGATGTATCGATGCGTCGAATCGGGGAATTGCGGTTCTGATTTTTTCAGGTGTCGATAAATTAAATCAAGATGATAAAATCCTTCTTGACTTCTTCATCAACAACGCGGCTCAGGCAATCCGCAGTATAGCGGACAAGGAAAAAACCGACGCGATCAGCGCCTAAAACATCACCTGTTTCTCCTCTCGGCCGAAAACGGATAAAATCGGCTTTATGCCGACTCGCCGCACGTTCTTCTTCGTAGTTCTCATTCCCACCCTCCTCGTCCAGACGGGGATGAATATGGTCGCCACATTCGTTCCTCTCTACGCCAGAGGTTTGGGCTCTTCCATGGCCGCGGCCGCGGTGATTGCATCAATGGTTTTTTTGGGACAGGCCATGGCCGATCTTCCGGGCGGATTCCTTGTTTATAAGTTCGGAGAAAAACCCGTCATGATGATCGGGATGGCCCTAACGGTTATTTCCGCCGCGATCCGAATGGTCTTTAAGAACGTTGCCGTTCTTACACTTTCCATGCTTCTTTTCGGCATCGGCATTTCCTTGATTTGGATTGCCAGAATGACCTGGATGAAAAGGGAGATTCGAGGCGAAGAGAGAGGGATTTCCATGTCCTTCGTCGGCGGGGCCCTGCGCGTTGCGCTTATTCTGGGTCCGCTCGCGGGCGGATTCCTGGCTGAAAAAATCGGATACGGATCGATGTTTCTCATCCAGGGCATTCTGGGACTCATCGCCATGCTGACGGTTCTCTTCGCAATGTCGCCGACCAAACCCACGGAGAAAGACTATCGATTGTCTCTAGCCTCGGCGGCTTCCCGGTGGAAGGAAAGAAAACGGACCATCATTTCCGCGGCGGCCGGGATCGGAGGCCTTACGATTTTCAGGGCCGCGCGCAGCATCCTTTTTCCCCTCTGGGCCGGAGAGCTCGGCCTGGCGGAAAGCCGAGTGGGGCTGGTTATGTTCGTCGGTGCCGTCGTGGACGTTTCACTTTTCTGGCTTTCGGGAGTCATCATGACGCGTTCGGGACGGAAAACCGCGGCCATTGTCTGCACCGCGGGTTTGGCGACGGCGATAGCCCTGCTGCCTCTGGCTCATGGTTTTATGGGTCTGGCGATTCTCTCCGCGCTTGCGGGAATCGGCAACGCCATGGGCGCGGGTATCAATCTGACGGTCAGCGGAGATCTGGCACCCAGGGAATCGCCCGAGGCCTTCTTAAGCTTTTGGCGCTTCATTATGGGACTCGCCGGTTTCGGAGGACCGGCGCTTGCCGCATGGATTATTAATCTGCTGGGTGCCGGAGCGGGGCCGCCGATGACGGCCGCGGCGGGTTTTGCCGGAGCTTTGGCCATGGCATTCTTCATGCAGGAAACACATGGTGAATGAACCATTATCCACGAATTCAGGGATTCTTCAGAGATAAATCATAACCGGTTCACCTATTCTCCATATTAAGGAACTAGATTATGTATCAGTTATCGTGGGTGTGAGCAGCCAGCGAGAACTTTTCATAGATTCCTCCTTTTCAGTGGTTGACCGGGTCGTACGTTGTGCGGCCCGGTTTTTTTTACAGGCCGAATTCCGGAAAAGAACTACGAAACACTCATGTTCCGGCCGAATACCGGCGAATACCGGACCGAAAGGCCCTCTGAAACGAAGTTAAAATTTACGGAAGAAGGAAATGGAGTCCGACGGCAACAATCGCCGCGACACAAAAACCGGCGATAACTTCGGCAAAGGAATGACCCACCGAATCAGGCAGAGTATCCGATTCTTCCATTATTTCGGAAGGAACCGTTTTTCTAAGGATTTCAATCATCGTATTCATCGTTCCCCGTACCCTTACGGCATCATAGGCCACGATAAACGCGAAAACAGCCGCAACGGCGAATAAAGAAGAATCAAATCCCTCACGGAATCCGGCCGCGAAAGCCACCGACGCCGAAAATGCGGTATGGGTGCTGGGCATGCCCCCGGATCGGAAAATGTCGGCAAAACGGAACGTTCGCTCGGAAAAGAGCGAACATAGGATTTTCCATCCCTGACAAACAAGCAAAGAAACCAATCCGCAAATCAGCGCAACGGGCAAAACAGTCATGACGTTTATGATACGCAGGTCCCGATTATCCGTCCAGAAGACTTTGAATGCCAGGTCTTTAAGCCGCGCCATCTCCGGCCTCGGCGTTCTCCGTTTCCGCATTCTCTTCACCGCGGCGTTTTTCCAAAGCCTTTTTCTCCTTCCGTCCCTCGGCCATCCTGTAAAGCGTCGGAATAAGAAACAATGTCACCAAAGTGGAAGTAACAAGACCGCCGGCTATGGCCTGCCCCAAGGGAGCATAGATTCTGGATCCCGATCCTTTGGCAAAAGACAGCGGAAGAACTCCGAAGAACGTGGTCAGCGTGGTCATTAAAATGGGCCTCAGCCGCGAGACGGAACCGGAGAGAACCGCCTCATCAAGCCTCATCCCCCCCTCCCGCAGCCGGTTGATGCGGTCAACCTGAACAATGGCGTTGTTCACGACGATGCCCCCGAGAGCGACGATGCCCAGAAAGGAAACCATAGAAATATCGGAACCGAAAACCGCAAGCCCCCCGATAACCCCGATGAAGGAAAACGGAACGGAAGCCATGATGATCAGCGGCTGCAGAAATCGTTCAAACTGAATGGCCATAACGGCATAGACAAGGAAGAGGGAAATAAGAAGAACCATACCCAAATCTCCAAAGGACTCGTCAAGCAGACCGCTGACGCCCTTCAGACGCCATTGAACCCCTTCCTCCAGCGGTGTTTCGGTTAATGTACGGCGAACCCGCCGGCTGATGTCGCGAACATTCTCATCTCGCGTATAACCGATTACCGTCAGAATGCGAACTCTGTCCCGGCGGCGGATACCGGAAACACCCATCTTTTCCTGTGATTCGGAAACCGTATCGAACGAAACAATACTTCCGCTTCCCGTCCTCAAGGGAAGTTTTGCCAAGGCGCTGGAATCGGGAGAGGCGCCTTTCAGATCGGATGTGAGGAACACTTCCCGGTCGGGACCGCCGGCGGGACGGTAATCCCCGACGGCTGTTCCTTCAAAGG
This sequence comes from Spirochaetia bacterium, assembly GCA_963666985.2. GTDB lineage: Bacteria > Spirochaetota > Spirochaetia > DSM-2461 > DSM-2461 > UBA2779. The sequence continues at coordinate 455,994 of CAXXIA010000002.1, forward strand.
CAATCCCGGCGGCCATGGCCGCTTCGGCCGCGCTCACGCCCAATTGCCCCAGAACATCCCCGTCCAATACCGCGGCAACCGAAAGCCGATCCTGCGCAATGTCCCTTCGCGTCGCCAGAATATCCGGATCGGACGCCAAAAGGTTCTCCACGCGGTCCGCCGCTTTTACAAGATCCGGCCACGATTCGGAGGAAAGCTCCACGCGGTATCCGGCGCCGTCGGTTCCCAGGGTGAGCATCCGATCGAAGCCTCCGTTTAAAACCGACACGGAAGTTCCCGGCAGAAGCGGCGGAAGAATGCGATGAAGATTCTCGATAATCTTTTCCGAATCCCTCCCTCCGCGAAGTTTCTTCTTTAAAAGAATCTGGCCCCATGCCGATTCCCGGCTCCCGGCGCCGCCGGAGAAATCATCTTCCATGCCGACATAGAACACCACGTCTTCTGTTTCGGGAACGGTACTCCGAATCGCCTCTTCCGCACGCCGAGCCGCATCCGAGGTTTCCTCCGGAGTCGAACCCGGCGGCAGTTCAAGGGATACGAAGATTTCTCTGTAATCGGCCGTCGGAATAAAGGACAGACCCATTAAATCCGCCGCCAGGACACTGACGACCAGAATAACGGCCGCGGCAACGAGAACCTCTTTACCGATTCCCATGGACAAAGACAAACTCTTCCGGTAACTCGCTTCAATCCGAGTCATGGCCTTTCCCGGTGCATGAATACCGTTGTTTCCGCTTCTGAGCAGACTTCGGCGTGCCAACGGCGGAACCAGAAACAGGGCGGAAAATAAAGAAGCCGCCAAACACAGAACCAGGGTGAGAGAGAGATCCTTCATAATGCTGCCGATGATTCCGGTTAGAAAAATCATCGGAATAAAAACACTGACCGATGTCGTCGTAGAGGCCAGCACGGCACCGGAAACCCCTCCGACGCCGGTGAGCGCGGCCATTTCCGGAAGATCTCCCGCCGCTCGGCGCCGATGGATATTCTCAAGAACAACGATGGATGCATCGACGACCATGCCCAGCGATACGGTAATGCCCGTAAGAGTCAGAATATTCAGCGTCTGCCCGGCCAGCTTCATGCCGGCGAAAGCGATAACAAGGCTCACCGGCAGAGAGACCGCGATAACAAGGGTATAGCGCCAATTCTTAAGAAACAGCAGAATCACCGCGACCGCCATGATGATTCCGGTTATCGCCGATCGGATAACCGCCGAGAGTGAAAGCCGGACAGTCTCGCTGTCGTCATGCAGCACGATAAACGAATACCCCTCCCCGCTTTTCTCAAGATCGGCAAGCTTCTTACGGATATTCCGGCTCATGGAAATGGCGTTGCCCGATTCCCTTTTCGTCACCTGAACCACGATAATTTCACGACTCATCGAAAGGACCTTCTCGTCCACATCTTCGTAAACCTCATGAATCAGTGCGACATCGGAAAGCCGAACAGGATTTCTTCCTGCCGTTCCCACCACGACGTCCGCGATGCTCTCTACGGACGGAAACTCACCGGAGACTTTGAACGCCCAGCGGCCGCCGCGCCAGTCCACAAGCCCTGCGGGAAGAGAGATATTACGCGCCCGGAGTGCCCCGTAAACATCCTTCGGAGCAACACCGACGGCACTCATGGCATCCGTATCGAGCCTGATTTCCACGATCAAACGTCTTTCACCGTAAGTCAGTGCTCCGGCGACTCCCTCAACCGTGTACATTTGAGGAATAACGACATCTTCCACATACCGTGAAATCCTGTCGGTATCCCAAGGTCCGGCGGCGGCGAACGTAAATACCGGAATATCGGCCGATCCCCAAGTGGAAACCGTCGGAGGCGCGGCGATACCGTCGGGAAGTTCTCCGGCCGCACGGTCCACCCTCGCTCTGACTTCCTGGAGCATGGCGTCATCTTCGGTATTTTCCGAGAAGCGAAGCCGAATAACACTTACTCCTTCACGGCTTTCCGAACTGAGATCTTTCAGCCCCGAGAGGGTGGAAAAATGATCTTCCAGAACCGAAGTGACTTCCTCTTCCACATCTTCCGCGCCCACTCCGGGCCACAGCGTTACCACGGACGTGGTCGGCATAACCAGGGAGGGAATGAACTCACGGTTTAAAGAGACCAGGGCGAGCAGTCCGACGAGAACGGCGCCGCCGGTGATGACGGCAACGGGAACGGGATGCCGAAGAGCCCAATCACCGGGCTTCATATACCGCCGCCGTAAGCTTTCACGATTTGCCCCTCGATAAGCCGATGGTGTCCGTCCAGAACGAAAAGAGAACCGGACCACTCTTCGGGAACGGCGATTCTTTCCTCGTCACGGAAAAGACCCGGATCATCCAGACGATGAACGGTGGAATCGGCGGGATCTAAGCGCCACAAACCTCCGTCGCCCGAAAGCGTTCTTAAGGGCAGCGACCAAACAGCTTTTTTTTCATCAATGACAAATTCAACCCTAAGGCGGCAGCCTATGGGCCAAGAAATACTTCCGGGATTGAAAGTACAGGTAACTTCAAAGGTTTTATTCTCAGGAGAAACCGAGGGGCCGATGAGAAGAATCCGGGCCGTACCCGTATCATCCGTGTCCGGCCGGCTTACCCGCACGTCCACGTTCCGCGGATTTTTAAAACGGTTCCAGTACTTTTCCGGAACCTTAACCTTCGCCCGAAGATTCTCAGAATCGCCGATGAGAAAAAGCGGACCGGATACCGAAGCGATATTTCCCGAATCGGCGTAGCGGTTTAAAACAAGACCGTCCATGGGAGAAATCACATCGGCATAATCAAGCCGCATCCGAGCCAATTCATACGAGGCCAAAGCGGCATCACGGGAAGCACGGGCCTCCTCCAGCTGCTGCTGGCTGGTTCCCGAGCTTCGATTCAGGCTTTCAATTCTGATTAGAGTATTCTCGGCGAGCTTCCAGGCCGCTTCCGCCGATTTGAGTTCCAGAGCGTACGGTTGCGGATCGACACGCGCAAGAAGTTCGCCTTTGCGAACGCTCATTCCCTGCTCAGCGGTTATTTCCAGAAGAGTACCGGAGACTTTGGGAACCACGGTAACCGTCTGCGCGGATTCCAAAATCGCAGGGAACGCGATCCGAATCGCCAAGTCTTGTTTCTCGGGAGCTACAGTGGAAACCGTTACGCTTCGCGGCGGCCCAGCGTCTTCCGGACGCAGCTTCCGCAGAATCCAGAATACGGCCGCGGATATCAGAAGAACCCCGACGATCAATATCAGAATACGCTTTTGTGCAGCTCTATTACGTTCCATAACGCCCGCTCCCCGACATTCGGACGGCCCGGCCGATTGAGAGGACGATTTCAAAACTCAACGAGTTTGAAGCGGTATCGGCCGTCGGATACGGATAATCTCATGAATGATGAAATTGCCTCCGACGGCATAATTTTAGAAAAGAGAATTTATTCGTGTTAGTGAACGTTCGTCAGAATCAGTATTGCATCACGTCATGAATCTTCGGGAGATTCGTCATAAAAAACCGGGAGGCCTGCGATACGGCACGAAAAATTTCTTTTCGTGGCCCCTCCGTACCGAGCCTCCCGTCTTATGGGAGTATAAAATCCTCCGTTGGCGATGAGAAACGGGTCAAGCGTCATATTCAATCATGACATTTGTCAGAAAACGCATCATGCCGTGACACGAACATATTGGTCTCTGTGTTAGAATCGAGAAGCGAGATAACGAACATGCCGAACAAAAATAACCGCGGGAGCAGCAAACATAAACGAAGAATACCGATAACGCTTCCGGGAAATCGCCTTGAAGGCGGTCTTATTCGTATTTTCCGATTCTTTTTCGGCGGAGTGGCCATCATCTTCCTCCTCCTACAAGTCGCCCCCGGCCCCTTAAAGAACAGCGATCCTTACACGAGAAAGGCCATGATGCTGTTCTGCTTAACCTACGGAGTGATTTTTATCTATCTTCTCATTCCGGGGCTTGAAAAAAAATTGAAAGATTTTTACATGCCCCCGGTGCTCATCGCGGCCAGTGTTATTCCCATCGCCATCATCAACGCCAAGTACCGCTCCCTTCTGCACGCAGGCGTTCCCATCAACACCCTCGACGACACCATGACGGTCACCATACTCCTGATTTTCCCGCTGATCGTCACGGCATGGCAGTACAGTTTTCCCATCGTGTTCCTCTTCTTCGTTGTTCTCGGCTTTCTCGATCCTTTGCTCATCGTTTTGGTCAATGAAAGTTTTACTCCGGAAATCTACGGAGCGTTCAACGCTTCGCTGGTCCGGATTCTCGCCCTCGGAGCGGTAGGCTTCATGATTACCGAACTCAGAGACACGCAACGGCAGGAGCGCAAGGCGCTGGAAGATGCCAACCGCAAACTTGAGGATTACGCCCGGGCCAGTGAACGTCTGGCCGCCAGCCGCGAACGGAACAGGCTCGCCCGCGACCTGCACGATACCCTGGCTCATACCTTAAGCGGATTGGCCATTCAGCTCGACGCCATGGGAACCGTCGTTAAGGAAAACGATGAAACCCTGAAAGACATGATTGAGAAAGCTCATGCGAATGTCAGGGACGGACTGAACGAAACCCGGCGGGCCCTAAAAGATCTTCGGGCCAGCCCTCTTGACGACATGGGTCTCTGTCTGGCCCTTCAGAGGCTGGCGGACGATGCCGGCGCCAGGGATCATGTCGTCGTGGAAACCGTTCTGCCCCAGGAAATACCGGACTGGAACGAAAACCTTGAAGAAGGAGTCTACAGGATTGCTCAGGAAGCCCTGGAGAACGTGGTTCGTCATGCCAGAGCTTCAATCGCGAGATTGATCCTGGAAGGCGATGAGAATTTTCTTTCCTTGACGATTACCGACAACGGACGAGGATTTGATTCAAAATCAAATCGCGAAGAGGGTCGATACGGAATCGAAGGCATGCAAGAGAGAGCGTTTTCCCTCGGCGGTCTTCTTTCGGTGGACAGCGCCGTGGGCAAGGGAACAACAATCCGATTTGAATGGGAAAAAATGCTGACGGAGGATTCATGGAAGACGAATCGGTAATCGGCGTTATCATCTGCGACGATCAAGAAATCGTCAGGGAAGGTCTGAAAACCATCCTTGATTCGGATCAGGGCATCCGGGTTATCGCCACGGCGGAGGATGGGGAAGATCTTTTCCGCCGAATCGAGACGGTCGGGATTCCCGACGTCGTCCTTATGGATTTGAAAATGCCCATAATGAACGGGATTCAGGCCACCCGGCGGCTTCACAACCGACATCCGAATACGAAGGTTCTGATTCTCACCACCTACGACGACGATCAATGGGTGGTGGACGCCATCCGCTCCGGCGCATCCGGCTATCTGCTCAAAGATACGCCGAGGATAGACCTCATCGATGCGGTGAAAGGTTCGGCCGCCGGACAGAATTTCATCGATCCTTCCATCGCGGGCAAGGTATTGGCCATGGCCGCGGGCACCATGCCCAGAATCCCCGAATCATCGGCCCCCGAGATTCGTCCCCGGGAAAAACAGATTCTCATTCTGATAGCCCGCGGGCTGTCCAACGCCGATATCGCCGAGGAGCTTTACCTCTCCGAAGGAACGGTACGGAACTACGCCAGCGCCCTCTTTACCAGAATCGGCGTAACCGACCGCACCCAGGCGGCCATCGCGGCGCTCCGATACGGGATTATCGGGCTGGACGATATTTAATTTGCCGTTGAGGCGCACTTAGAACTTCCGTAACGTTCGGTATTCCGATAACGCTCTATCCCACAGAGAGTCGGCCTTCGGGCACATCTATCCACGGGAAAAGCGTACTCACGGAATAAGGATACCGAGGAGCGGTTATCAAAAGCGCTTAAGGGATTGAGGCGATCTCAGAAATCAGCGATTTTTGAAATAAAACCTTATATAACTGATTCAAAAAAGGGCTTCAGCCGCCGATTCTAAGCAATTTCATAATCTTTCGTTTATTAAACCCCGCCGGTTTTCTTTTCGTACCGCGGCGCTTTGACTTTCAAACTTAAAAAACAGGCATTAATAATTCCCGACATACAAATTTGCTTATTTTTTTCGGACCGTCGAAAATTAAGAAAGTGAAACATTCAAGGAGTCGTCCTTTGAAAAAAACAAATTCTTTATTCATATTAATTCCGCTGATTTTTTCGGCAGTTACCGGCTGCCACAATCCCGGCTCTTCATCATCCACAAAAGGGTGGAGTTTAACCATCACTCTTCTTCCGCGCCTTCTTACAGAATCGGCCGATAACTACCTTGTTGAAGGAATCGGCCCCGGCGGGGATGGATTCAGTGAAACCGTTGCCGGGACGTCTTTGAGGATTGATTCCCCGGCGGCCGGAGCATGGACGATCAACGTTACGGCCTATAACGGCGGAGGAACAATCATCGGAACCGGGCAGGATACGGTCACACTGCAAACTGAAGTTTCAAGTTCGCAGCCCATAATCGTTGCGCCCGAAGGAACATTCATTTCCCAATGGCAAACCGAGAATCTCGGTGTTTCGGATGATGCTCAAATTCAGCTGCCTCTGGTATCGGGGGGGAACTACAATTTTGAAGTTGATTGGGGGGACGGCAGCCAAAGCACCATTACGGACTTCACCGACATTGAAAAAACTCATACGTATACTTCATCGGGATGTTACACGGTCTGTTTTTCAGGAACGCTGGAAGGCTTTTCCTTTGGGAATCAAAGTTACTCTTACAATGGGGACGATGTTTTCTTAGGTGATTCCCGAAAACTGGTCGAAATATCCCAATGGGGCTTCATCAAACTTGGAAACAACGGGAAATATTTTCAGTATTGCACGAGCCTGGAAATAAGCGCCGAAGATGTTCCCGATTTATCGGGAACAACCGATCTATCCAAAATGTTTCTTGAATGTATCCGTCTCGATACCGTTCCCAATATGGGAAGCTGGGATGTATCGTCGGTTACGAATATGAGTGAAATGTTTTCAGGAGCCGTATCCTTCAATGAAGATATCGGCAGCTGGAACGTGTCGTCCGTAACGGATATGAATAACATGTTCTCCGAGGCTTCCGTTTTCAACCAAGACCTAAACGGATGGACGGTCTCCTCGGTAACGGATATGAACGGGATGTTTTCAGGTGCCGCATCCTTTGATGGAGATATCGGTTCTTGGGATGTCGGTTCCGTAACGAATATGAACAACCTGTTCTATCAAGCCGCTGTTTTTAATCGGGATATCGGCGGCTGGAGTCCTTCAAGCGTGTTGTATATGAACAGTATGTTTAATGAAGCGGCCGCATTTAATCAAAATATCGGCATCTGGGATGTCTCGAATATAAGACGCATGAATTTCATGTTTCACAAAGCCGTCTCTTTTAACCAGAACCTGGGAGGCTGGGAGATATCGGACATCATATCCATGGAAGGCATGTTCGATTTTACCACTCTCGGCACGGAGAATTATGATGCTCTTTTAAACGGATGGGCCGCTCTTACATTAAACTCAAATGTGGCTTTCAGCGCCGGTGCTTCCAAGTACAGCAGTGCGGCCGATACGGCCCGCCGGGTTTTAATCGATACTTACGGATGGAGTATTACCGACGGCGGATTAACGGAATAGAGATTTAGAGACATTTTTTGTAGCCGGTCATTAAGGTCCTGCTTTAATTCTTTATTGTCAGTCCGGACGATAATAAACCGGCTATAATCAAAAAAGTCGATTATGAATCTCCAAGGAAGAAGTTTCAGGCACGGCCATCCGCCCCTGAGCCAACCGCCAATCAGATGCCTCTTCCTGAGCTTCCCACAAATCGCAGCAACAACACGGCATCAGTCAAGCCGACCTTTAATCAATCAGCAATTCTCATTTTGGGCGTCTCCCCGGCCTCCGGCCGGGTTCTGGTCGGAAACCTGCGGTTTCCTGCTCGAACATGTATCCGGACCGGGCTATCCGGGGGTACCGTCTAAACGGACTTTTGCCCGTTTAGACCGCTTCGCGCCCCTCCTATCCCTGACGCTTTTTCTAAAATGAGAATTGCTGTCAATCAATACAATGTGTCGGCGGTGTATAGACGAAGAATTTACATGAGGGGATTACACCCTTCCGTGAATAAAAACCGACTCATTCTCGTACAAGCGTATTACTTCCTCGGCAACAGAATGTGAATGTGTATAGGGTGAGTAAAATAACAAAGCCTTTGGAATCCCATACTCGAATTCCAAAGGCTTTCTCCCAATTAATACAATGGCACTTAGGCTTTAACAGCCTCGGTTATCGGCCGCCTGACAATCCCTTCTTTTAATTTTCCAAACTCCGTAATTACCATGAAGAACACCCAGATAATAATCACAAGATCGATAAGAAATGATCCTTTGTAAACCCAGCTTACGCCAAAGAATCTGGGAAGAGTCAGCATAACAGGGACATAGAATACCAGCTGACGGGCGATTCCCATTATGGCCGAAGGTTTGCTGTTGTTTATGGCGGGGAAAAAGGTCATGGCCATAAAGATAACCGGCAGCACCGGAAGAAGAACAGTAAAGAACCTGAAGTTGGCCAGATCGGAGGCTGCAAAGTCTTTTACCGGAAGCATGATATGCAAAACCATTTCAGGGTTAATCATCATGATGGCCCAAAAGGGTGCCATGAGTATGGTGGCCGCCACACCGAAAATTTTGAAACTGCTGATAACACGGTCATACCTCTCGGCTCCGAAGTTGATTCCGATGGCCGGCTGAAGAGCCCGCATCAAACCAAAGACGGGTGTGAGGAGGAACATGAAGATCCGGTAGGCAATTCCATAAAAGGCAATGTCCGCTGTAGAACCGAAACGGCTAAGCGCATTAAGTACAACAAGACCCTGAACAACGGTCATAACCGCCATAATCATTGAGGGCACGCCCATACTGATGATTGATTTTTTTACATACTTATCCCGGCGAACCGAAAAAGGTTTGGCTTCAAAGGATATTTTCTTTTTATCGGTGGCATAAAAAAAGAACACGATAGTGTACACCAGCATGCCGATGTTGGTGCCCCAGGCCGCTCCCTTTACGCCCCATCCAAGAACAACGATAAAAAAATAGTTCGCGATGACATTAACAATTAATCCCGGTGCCATCATGGCTGCCGCCGAGCCCATTTTTCCTTCTGCGCGGACAATCATGTTATAGGCAAGGCCGGCAATCCAGAATACCGAACCGTAGCAGGTTACCCGGAAATAATCGGCTCCCAGCGTTAAGGCGGTTCCCGTACCTCCCATCATTCTGACGATGGGCACCGCAAGGATAATTCCCAAGATGGTATAAACCACCGAAAAAATGATGTTGAGATAGTTGGCATTACCCAAAAGTTTCCGCTGGGTTTCTCGATCGTTGGCTCCAATGGCAATACTCAGCGCCGAGCCGGCACCAACACCGATAAGCTGCCCCAGCCCCAGCGGCAGCTGGGAAAGAGGATAGGCCAGTGAAACACCGGCAAGAGCCTCTTCCCCGACGAACCGTCCGACGAAAATGGCGTCGAATACCGTGTTCAATCCATAGAGAACCATGGCGATAATAGCGGGCCATGACAGTTTCCACATGACTCTCCATAAATTATCATTGAGGATCATGTTCTTTTGCTTGTTGTTATCCATAAAAGCTCCTGTTTTTAATTACTATTTTTTTTAAGTTCACCTAATTCCGAAGCTGTTTTAATAAACGATAAAAATCCTTTCCGTTCCTTTTTGTCCGAAATGTCCCTAGCCGGGAAGCAGTTCATGCTCTCAATGCGGCAGCGCTGGAAGGGGTGCCGAAGGCAGCCTTTATCGCAAGGCGTTAAAGGCCGAAGCGATAGCGAAGCCCCGGACATAGCGACCCCGGCACAGCCGGGGTGCCGCCCAAAAAAATCTTAGGCTTTTACTCCTCTATTTTCTCATTTCTTAAAGCCAGGGTTCCGTATGTAACAAAAACAGCTATTTCCCTGATGTATTTATCCAGTTCTTCAGGATTCGGTTCATGAACAATGACTTCTTCCAGAAAACGCAGATATAACGAGGCCAGAGTGTGAATAAACATTTCTGTAACATCCCAGCTATAGTTCGATTCCGGTTGAGAGAGGGCTGATATAAAGGTTTGACTGCTTTGGGCATAAAGCTGAGAAATCCGTTCTCTGAAGTCTTCCATAGAAGACCCGGCGGAAGCTGTGAATAAAAGCTTCAAGGCGTCAAAATTCTTGTAAAAGAATGGAACATTTTCTTTGAATTTCCCGATGACTTCTTCAAAGGATTTCGTCTCATTCCTGCCGTACGACTTAAGATAAATTTCCTCCGGTTCGGTTGTCATGGAGCGTTCAATAATGCTCCATACCGGATTAACGAGCTCAGAGAACAATGCATCCTTGTTTTTGAAGTAGATGTAGATATTGCCCTTGGATATTCCGGCTTTCCGAGCCATCTCGCGGAGAGATGCCTTGGCGAATCCTTTTTCCAGGAATTCCTTTTTGGCAACTTCGAGTATTAAATCTCTGACTTCATCTTTCTTTTTTTGCATTATAGCCCCGCTGGATTCATATAAAATCCAGTGGTTTTTATTATTCCGGAAAAACGTAGCCTATTCAATATTTATTAGGAAATATTAATAAAGTTGCTGAAAAAATTGTTTTAGGGGGGTGTTCTTAAAGAGCACGGAGAATCCCTTATCGGAATGTACCCGGCCGATGTATCGGTTCGGCGAGTGGAAGATAAAACCGAAGCCCTCTGGGATTCTCGGGTATCTTCGGCACGGTAAGCAATCCGAATAATGAAGATCTGCTCCAAAATGGGAGCGCAAAAGATTTTTGACACTTCAAAGAGATTTTTCCCATCTAAAGTCGAGGGTTTTCCCTTCCCTTGAGCCCTTTTCAATTTCGGACTTAAGCAAAGCCTCCCCGCAATTCAATCATCTCGTCTTCCCCGCCGGTATTCCCTCGGGTTAGGATATCTTCAGGGAGGGGATTCTTTGAGTAAAGCGAACATCCTTGCGGTTGCCTCGGGTAAAGGCGGTGTCGGAAAAACCCTCACTTCGGCGAACTTGGCGCTTGCGGCCGCCCGCGACGGCATCCCGGTCGCCCTGGTGGACGCCGATCCTTTATCGAACATCATGGCCCTTCTGGATTACGAGGTTCCCAAGCGGCCTCTGCCGAAAGAATTAACCGATCCCGAATCCCAGGCTTTTCGGGTGGCGCCCCGATTTGAAGTCTTCTTCCCTCAAGCCAAATCATCACATGAAGAAGCGGCCGGACTCATCGGGGAGCTGATCGAACGGCACAGAGCCTGGCTGGATAACCGCTATGGTCTTGTTATTATCGACATGCCCGCGGGAGCCGGTCCGGAGGGAACGTTCTCCTACCTCTCCGAAGCGGACGCCCTCCTTTTGGTAACGAACCCGGAACCGACGGCCCATGTCGCCGCGGGCGCCCTTTTGCGGAACATCGGCGATGAATGGGGAAATCGTCCGATCTATCTCTGGCACAATAAGTACGAAGCCCGCCCCGAGGAGGATTTCGATCCGGACGATGTTATCGGCAACTACAACCGAAACGTGCCCGAATCCGAACGGCTCGACATCCCTTCACCCACTCCGGTGGCGTTCATCCCGCCCGACCCGGCTCTGGATTTAACGAAAGCCGATCCTCCCGTTACCGTGGATCTGCACCGCGCTCTTTCGAGCACTTTGGAAGCTTTGGCGGATGCCTCGCTTCCGCCCGTTCCCAAATCGGCCGGTTCGAAATCCGCGGCTCTTATCGGATACTTCATGAGAAAAACCGGAAATGACGGAAACCCCGAGGCCGTTCTGAACGAGCTGGAATCCTTCCTGAAAAAATCGGCCGGTTCAGCAGATTCTGCCGCTCCCAAAGGAATCGCCCCCCTCCCCGAAGCACTCCGCACCGATCTTCTCACATGGATTTCAGCCGCCGGGGATTCGCCTGTCCGCAGACAGATTCTCAAGGCGAAAGAAGTACTCGACCTCTATATTGAAGAACTTGAAGCCCAAAGCGGAACTTTCGCATCGCCCAAAGCATCCGTTTCCAAAAAGGCCGTCGACAGGGAAATCGTTCCATTGCTGAAGACTCTCTCCTGTCTTCCGAAGAACTCACCCCTACGAACTTTGTCGGGACTTCTTCTGTTCCGATACGCCCTTTTAAAGCTCTTCGCCAACGAATCCGCCCTGAAACTCGTCTCGACATTCCTGCCGCGCCGGGAAGAGGGCGGAACGCTTGTAAGGGACAGAAGGAAGCAGATCCTCCGGCTTATCGGCAAGGATGCGGCTTATCAGGAACGCTACTTCGCCCTGGTGAAAAAACTCTATCCGGTGGTGGGCCGTCAGCTGGATCATTTGGTATCCGCCTTCGACCTTCGCAGTCTGCTGTTCCGCAATAACGACGGATCACCCGCAAAAAGCGTTTACGCCAAACTCTTCAGCGCCACTCTGTACGAGATTCTCAACAGCGGTCTCGGCGTGGTGGCCGGATTTCGTTTCCGCCCCTCCTCAAGAGCCTTCCGGCAGGGGTATGAAACCATCATGGGCCGACTGAGCCGGGATTGACTGGCGTAAATACGCCTTATTTCAGTAAAATAAGCCCCATGAATGTTACCGAACGCGCCCGCCGGGCCCGGGATGCCGGCCGCCGTATCCTTTCTCAAAACGCCGAAGTCCGCACCGCGGCTCTGGCCTCAATCCGAAGAAATCTTGATAAACGCGCCGAAGAGATTTTCGCGGCCAATACGGCGGATCTGCAGCGATCCGCCGCCGAAGGTCTGGCCTCGCCGCTGATGAAAAGGCTGAAGTTCGACAGGCCGAAACTCGATCGGGTTCTGGAAGGCATCGCGGCTCTTGAAGCTTCGGAAGATCCCATGGGACGCATTCTGGAAAAGAGGGAACTGGATACGGGACTCATTCTCAGCCGCGTCGCCGGACCCATAGGCGTTATCGGAATGATCTTCGAGTCACGGCCCGATGCCCTGGTTCAGATAGCGACGCTCTGCCTGCGTTCGGGCAACGCTGTTATCCTTAAAGGCGGCTCGGAAGCGCTGGAAACCAACCGCGTTCTCGCCGCCGTTATCGATGAAGCCTCCACCGATTCATCGCTTCCCGGCGGCGGGATTCCCGCAGGCTGGATACAGCTGGCCGAAACCCGGGAAGACGTGAAGGAAATGCTGGGTTTGGACGGTCTGATCGATCTTCTCATCCCCCGGGGCTCCAACGAATTCGTCGCGAAAATCATGCGGGAATCATCCATTCCCGTCCTCGGTCACGCCGACGGTATCTGCCATGTTTATCTCGATGCGGCGGCCGATCCGGCAAAAGCCGTTCCCATCGTCGTGGATTCGAAAATGCAGTACATCGCCGTATGCAACGCGGCCGAAACCCTGCTGGTTCATGCAGCCGCCGCAGAAAAACTGCTCCCTCCGGTGAAAAAAGCTCTGGAAGAAGCGGGTTGTACCCTCAAAGGCTGCAAACGGACTCAAAAAATAATTGACGTTGCGCCGGCAACCGAGGAGGACTGGTCCACCGAATATCTGGACGCGATTCTCTCCATAAAAATCGTGGACAGCCTTGAAGAGGCCGTGAATCACATCAATAAATACGGATCGGGGCACACCGACGCCATCGTTACCGAAGACGAAGAGGCGGCCGAGCACTTCCTGACCGGCGTGGACTCGGCGGATGTTTTTCATAACTGTTCCACGCGGTTCGCGGACGGATTCGTTTTCGGACTGGGTGCGGAAGTGGGCATTTCCACGTCGAAAATCCACGCCCGCGGTCCTGTAGGGGTAAACGGCCTTTTAAGCTACAGGTGGCGATTAAAAGGCGACGGACACATCATCGCCGATTACAACGAAGGACGAAAATCCTTCACCCACAGAGATTTATAGAATCGTGAGAGACTTCAGCGGCATCAGGCGCATTGTCGTCAAGGTCGGAACCAACGTTCTGGCCCCCGGAGGCGTTCCGGACGATGAACGGATTACAAAGCTGGCCGAAGACATGGCCGCTCTCCGAGACCGCGGCTACAGCCTTATTATCGTAACATCGGGGGCCATCGGCTTCGGGGCCGGTGCTCTCGGACTGGAAAGGCGCCCCAAAAAAGTGGAAATGCGCCAGGCCTGCGCCGCGGTGGGGCAGCCCATCCTTATGAACCGCTGGCAGACCGCGCTGAGCGCACATAACATCATCGCGGCGCAAATACTGCTGAGCCGTGAAATCTTCGACGACCGGCACGGCTTTTTAAACCTGAAGAACTCCGTGGAAAGCCTTTTATCCCTGGGCGCCGTGCCCGTTTTGAACGAAAACGACAGCGTTTCCACAGAGGAAATCGGCGATGTCTTCGGCGACAACGACTCCTTAAGCGCCCACATCGCCAGCAAACTCGACGCCGGACTGTTGGTTCTTTTAACCGATATCGACGCACTCTACGATAAAGATCCGAGAACGCATGAAGACGCCGCGCCTCTTCACCTCGTGGATAAAGTCACGGATAAAATCAGAGCCGCGGCCGGGAACGCGGGAAGCGAGCACTCCACCGGCGGAATGATTACGAAACTGCGCGCCGTCGAAGTGGCCTCCCGCGCCGGATGCCGTACCGTCTTGGCCGACGGCCGCCGGGACGGCGTGCTTAAGAGCATCATAGACGGTGAAAATGTCGGCACGCTGTTTCTCGCCGGCAAAAAGATGGGCGCCAGAGTCCGATGGATACTCAGCGTGCGCCCCAAGGGGAGCATCCTGGTCGACGAAGGAGCCCTCGCGGCGCTGAAGAAACGGAAAAGCCTTCTTCCGAAGGGCGTTACCGGCGTTGAAGGCGCTTTCAACGCCGGCGATGTGGTCTGCATCGGAACCGAATACCAGGCCGTGGCGTCCATGAGCAGCGAGGAAATCCTCCGGGTGATGGGCCGCCATTCCCGTGATATCAAGACCTTACTCGGCCCCGGACGTAAAGAAGAAATCGCGCGCGCCGAAGACATCGTACCAATTCCCCTGACGGATCAATAACTCTCGCCTATACTTATATTGATGTCTACTATTAGCGAATCTCGGCAGGCTGTGGAGACCTCTTGGAAAGTTTTGATCGTCGATGATGAACCGCAGATCCATCTGATGACAAAAACGGTCTTGAGGAATTTTCGTTTCGATGATAAACCGCTCCATTTTCTCAGCGCCTACAACAGCGAAGAAACGAAGAAAATATTGGCAGAGGAAAACGATATCGCACTGATTTTACTGGATGTCGTCATGGAAACAGACGATGCCGGATTAAAGCTCGTTAAGTATATCAGAGAGAATTTGGAGAACTATCTGACGAGAATTATCCTGAGAACCGGCCAGCCCGGACAAGCTCCCGAACGTCAGGTTATAACCGATTATGAAATCAACGATTATAAGGAAAAAATCGATCTTACTTCCAGCCGGCTGTTCATCGCCATCGTTAAGTCCTTAAAGAGCTATCAAACCTTAAAACAAATGCGTCAAATCAACGAAGAACTGGAACAATCCCGATTATGCTTTTCTCAACTCATCGAAGCATCCTCCAAACTCTTCGCTGTAAGAGACCTTGATACTTTTTACTCGGAACTCACCGCGCAGGTTCCGACATTATTGGGTCCCGTCGTGAACGCAATGGTTGCGGATATTCCAACCGGGAAAATCCTCGCCGCGGGCGGGAAATGGCGCGAAAAGACGGGACTTCACATGAATGAAGTCCTGAATCCCTCTCTTCTTAAAGAAATCGATTATCCGCAAGAACGGTCATTGGTTGGAAATGGCGATAAGCATTTCGTCTGCCGGTTCAATTCCGCCCGGGAGACGGATTACCGCCTCATCATCGATGGTATTGAAGGATGCCCCGAAGACTCTGAGAAGCTGCTCGAAGTGTTCTGCGGAAACGCGAATATCGTATTCAGCAACCTGGTCCTTGAGGAAGATGCCCTGGCAACGCAGAGTGAAATGATAGAACTCCTCGGCGACGTCGTAGAGAATCGGTCCCAGGAACTTCAGGGTCATGTCCACCGTGTCAGCGACTACGCGGTGTTCCTGGCGCGAAAAGCGGGAATCCCGGAAGAGGACATTGTTATTCTGAAAAACGCCGTCCCCATGCACGATATCGGAAAAATCGGCATCGTCGATTCGATTCTTCTCAAACCGGGGAAGCTTTCCGAAGAAGAATATGCGATAATGAAAACCCACACGACGATTGGGTATGAAATCTTAAAATTCTCGTCGTATAAATTGTTCCAGATGGCGGCTATTATCGCCAGGGAACATCATGAACAATGGGACGGGAACGGATACCCCAGAGGACTTTCCGGAGAAGATATTCATATCCTGGGAAGAATAACCTGCCTCGTCGATGTGTTTGACGCCCTTACAAGCGATAGGGTGTATAGAAAAGCCTGGGGTTTCGAACGAACCATGGAGTATATAAGGGAAGGAAGGGGAAAGAACTTCGATCCCCATCTTGTCGATCTCTTTTTGGAAGATCCCGGGCCCATCAGGAAAATTATGATCCGATACAAGGACCAATAAGGCGGGGATTGTGGCGAAAAGTATCAATTTGGATAAAGCCGGACTCGTGGAAATTACCGGAGCCGGTTTAATCTTGGAAATCACGGAAGATGAGAAGAACCGGGTTCTCGTACGGGTGGAATCCGAACTCGGCGGCCGGCGCATCATCATCAAACAGCATGAAGAAGACGCACGCTGTTTTGTTTTCAGCCTGGACAGTCCCGAGAGCGGTCCGAAACTTACCCTGGTGAAATAACCGGCGATGAAAAAAATCGATGCCCGAATATTAAGGATTCCGCATGACTTGGCATAAAGGCCGCTTGGAAGCGCTCACCGGCGATATCACGACTCTGGAAGTCGACGCCATCGTCAATGCCGCGAACTCAAGCCTTCTGGGCGGAGGCGGAGTCGACGGCGCCATACACAGAGTCGGCGGCCCTAAAATCATGGAGGAATGCCGACAAATACGTCAAAACGAGTATCCTCGCGGTCTGCCCACGGGGCAAGCGGTTATCACCGACGCCGGGAACCTGCCCTGTAAATTCGTTATCCACACAGTCGGTCCCGTCTGGAACGGCGGGAACAGCGGTGAAGAAGAACTTCTTGCGGATGCTTACCGGAACTCTCTGGAAAGGGCCGCCGAAGTGGGAGCCCACACCCTCGCTTATCCGGCCATTTCAACCGGGGTTTACGGATATCCCGCGGATCAAGCGGCGAAGGTGGTGTGGAAAGTTCTTTCCGCACGTCTGATGCATCACCGTCTGCCCGAAAAAATCATCCTGATTTTCTTCAGCATCCAGGCTCTCTCCACCTTTCTTGACGCCGTTCCTCCGCCTGAGGTTCCATAGAATTCACATGACTCCGACTCTTCTCAATTGGCGTGAAATCGATGCGATTATCGCCGAATGGCCCTCGGGAGTCTCATGGCTCAGGAGAATCCGTCAGCCGGACTTCCGCCGCGTCATCCTCGAATTTTCCAATGTAAAAACCGCATGGTCCGTCGTCGTGGTTCTCGCGCCGCCCTACCCCCGTGTTCATCTTTACAATCCCCTTAAGAAATTGCCCAAAGCGCTTCCGAAGCCCCCGCGATTCACGGCCGTACTCAAATCACGCCTGGAGGGCGCCGGACTGGAATCGGTCGGCCAGCTCAGGAATGATAGGATCGTTCGATTTCGGTTCGACAAAGGCGATTCGACTCTGTTCCTGGATGCCAAGCTTTGGGGAAACAGTGCCAATCTCATCCTTTCCGATGCCGACGGCCGCATCATCGACGCCTTCTCCCGCCGGCCGAAACGCGGCGAGACTCCGGGAGAGAAATGGCCGCCCGAAGGCATCGGGCCATCCGCCAAGGGCCATAAGGCATCGGACGAAGAAGCGGTCGAGACCCGCAGCTTCGCTTTAAGGATTTTGCCCGACGGCACGGCCGCTCCGGACCCTCCGGCGGAATCTCGAAACTACGCTTTAAGGATTTTACCCGGTGAAGGCAATTGGAACGCCCGCGTGGAAGCGTACTTCACGGCTCTGGAAGCGCAAGCCGACAGCAAGCGGCGAATCGGTCTCTGGGAAACCCACCTCAACCGGAGGGAAGTGGCCTTGGACGCCAGGAAACGCGCCATCGGCAAGAATGAATCACGGTTCGGCAGAGAACTCGAGAACGGCCGATGGGGCGATATTCTGATGGCGCATCTCCATGAGATTCCTGTCGGCGCGAATGTTCTGGAAGCAGAGGACTGGGAAGGGGGCGGAACGGTCAGGATTCCCCTGGACGCGTCATTGGGAGCCAAAGAAAACGCCGAGCGGTACTATGAGCGCCGCAAAAAGGCGGTACGCGCGCTGGAACGACTGGAAGAAGATCGCCGGGTTTTGGAACGGACAAGGGCGGTCTTAACGGATCTGCGCCGCCGTCTCGAAGAAGGCGACACGGACGCTCCTCCCTTCGATGCCGATCCTCCCGAGGGGAAGCACGGAAGGACGGCCGCGAAAACGTCCCTTCCCGGTCTCTGGATCAGGAAAAGCGATCATATCATCGTCGTAGGCCGCGGCGCCGTCGAAAGCGACACACTGCTCCGACGCTGGGCCCGGGGCAACGATCTCTGGCTCCATGCCCGCGACTTTCCCGGAGGCCATGTTTTTGTCCGCTCTCCCCGCGGCAGAAGCGTTCCGCTGGAGGTGCTTTTGGACGCCGGCAATCTCGCCCTCTCTTACAGTAAGGGAAAAAATTCGGGCGAAGCGGATCTCTATTATACTCAAGTTAAGAACCTGCGCCGCGCGAAGGGACGCGGAACGGGAACCGTTCTGCCCACCCGGGAAAAGAACCTTCGGGTTAAACTGGATTCGGCCCGGCTTGAAGCTCTCAAGGCTCTGGCGGAAACGGGCTGAAATGCGGGCGCATGGCCGCTACTTAATTGAAACCACAGCAATTGTTACATCATCAGAATACTTATTTTCGGAATGATATTTTTTAAAATTCTCAAAGATAACCTCGGTCGTTAAGGGTAAAGAAAGGAGTCTCTCAAATTGTCTTTTTATTTCCATATCATCTACCATTTTACCCTTTTCTGCGATCTCAATGAGTCCGTCTGTAAAAAGAACTATTTTATCACCGCTTTGTAATTTAAGAGTCTTTTCCGTATAAACAATCTCTCTTCTAAAACCTATCACCGGATTACTCTGTAAAGAACTATAACATTTCCCATTCCTTAGAATATAAATGGGAAGATTACCTGCTCCGGCAACACTTATTCTTTTATCGTTCTTTCTGATCAATACAACAGTAAATGTTACAAAGATATTATTTTTATCTCCAAGAGCATCACAAAGTCTTTTATTGATTAAAGTTAAAAATTCCGAGACTGAGAACCTGCTCATCTCTCGAAGTATTGTTGTTGTAATAATTTTAAGCATGGCGGTAACAAAAGCCGGCGTTATACCATGACCAGAAACATCACCCAAGAGTAAAAGCTGATAATATCGATTCAAATTCACCAAATCATAATAGTCACCGCCGCAATGATAATCAGAGAGCGGTTCATATTTAAAATCAACAGAAATTTCATCGGAAGGGCTTCTCAAGGGTTTGAGTATTTGTTTTTGAAATTCTCCCGCAAACTCAAGCTGCTTTTGCACTCTCTTCTGCAAATTTGAATTATCACACCTCATTTTATATAGCTTTTGGGCTTTTTTAATCTCCGACAAGATTTCTTCCGAGGACCAAGGTTTAAAAATCAAAGCTTGGATTTCCGCCGTTATAGCTTTTTGAATTTCCGGTAAATCGGAATACGCCGTAAGAAGGATTAGAAGAATCTTGGGAAATAATTCATGAATATAAAGTAAAAAATCACTCCCCGTTAAATTAGGAGCCGGCATACGCAAGTCCGTAATAAGTAAGAATACTTTATCGGAATTTTTTATTATAAATTCCATTGCCTCGGAAGTTGCTTCAAAAACCTTTACGCAAATGGGTTCATCAAGTGGTGCAATTTCAAGTTCCCATTGCAAAGATCGAAGAATCTGAGGCTCATCATCAACAATAACAATAATCTTTTCGCTATATTCCATTAAAAGAATACCACCTAAAAATCAAGTATCAACTTTTAAGAATTTATTGTTATTATAAATATAAGGTATATATTAACACTATTTAACATATTAGGCAATTAACCCAATTAGATAAGCCTAAAGGATTCAAATGGAAACATAAGTTTTGCTGAATTACATCCTTTTTTACAGGCATATTCAAGCCATAAACCACAAGAGTGTTGAATATCATCAATATGACTGATAACGCAAAGATCGCTACGAAAAGGAGATTTTCTTAAAGTTTATTAATGGAATATTACATTTTCCTTATTCTTGCACCTTTCTCTTTAGGCATTTTAATTGTTACAGGTGTAGTTATTGGTATGAGGTATCATAATCCTTTGCCAAGAACTCTTTTGTGCTTTTTCATTTGTGTAATATGTTATCTATCCGCAAATATTGTTGAATTATTATTACCTTCGCCTGAACAGACAAATAAAACAGCCATGATCGGACATATTTTCTTTTCATTTCTCCCCGTTATATGGCTTAGATTTTCAATATTGTACGTAGGAAACCGCAGATTAAAAGAAATTTGGAAAATTTTTCCATTTTGTATAATTCCGGTTATTACAATTATACTTATGTTTACCACAAACAAGCATCATCTATTTTGGAAAAGCATTGACTATATACAAATAGATCGAATGTTAACTATGGATGCCGATTACGGACCATGGATGTGGATATATGGTTTTTACAATGATACCATATATATCATTGGTGTTATTTTAATCTTGCAGGCTGTAATAGGGAGTAAAAAATTATACAAGAAGCAATCTGGAATCATTATCACGGCAATAATGATTCCTCTGATTTTTAATGCGCTATATGCATTTCGCATGCTACCCTTTTTACAAAAAGATTTCACATCAATCAGCTATTCTCTTACTGCGCTAATGTGTTTTATCGGTATTTCCAAACTCCAACTGCTTAGAATTGTTCCCGTAATTAGAAATAATATAATTCAAGATATGAGAATGGCTTATATTGTTTTTGATAAAATGTATAACATAATTGATTTCAACAATACAGCCGAATCATTTTTCAATCTTAATGATCATCATCTTGGTCGGCCGCTTTCAACAATTACATCGCTTGAAAATTTTCTTAATCCTTTACTTTACAATAACAATGAATACGGCGAACAGCAGATAGAGAAAAGCAACCAGTATTACAATGTCATCAAAATGGATCTTTCTAAGAAATCTTCTCATTATGAAGGATTCTTATATACAATAATCGATGTCACTGCCGAAATCACTCTAATAAACGAGAAAACGGCTATGGCGGAAACTCTTAAAAGAATAAATTCAGAACTAAAAAGCGCTCAATCTATTATTATTCAACAGGAAAAAATGGCTACGATAGGACAACTTACAGCCGGAATTGCGCATGAAATTAATAATCCTTTAAGCTTTGTTAAAAATAATTTCCACATTTATGAACATTATTGGAAACTTTATAATAACATGATTTTATCTAATAAAGGAAACGGAATAATAGAGATTTCAAAAAAGACGAAAGAGCTTAAAGATCAAATGGAAACAATTTTTCAAGACTCACAAGACGGCACAAATCGGGTAGTGAAAATAGTTCAGGATCTTCTCAAATTTTCACGCCCCGCAGAGAACTGTGAGAATTTATTATGTGATCTCAATAAAAGCGTAGAAACCTGTCTGGCCATAATGGGGAATCAATTAAAATATACGGCTTGTTTTAAGAAAAAGACAGAAGAAATTCCAAAAATAGAATGCCGCGAAACAGAAATAAACCAAGTTCTGATAAACCTACTTACAAACGCAGCCCATGCTGTTAAAACCCGCAAGGAAAACTGCAAAGAAAATTATGAGCCTTGTATAACATTAAATACATGGACTGATAAAAAGTCGGTTTTTTGTTCAATAACAGACAATGGGATATCGATTCGGAAGAAGGATATTCCTTTTATCTTCGAACCATTTTTTACAACAAAGAAAAGCGGCGAAGGTACCGGATTAGGGCTCTCAATAGTAAAAGATATAATTGAAGGAAGATACAACGGTAAAATAGATGTTGTGGTAGATAATCAAACTTCATTTATTCTTTCGATTCCCATCAAGCAAAAAATAATCAAAGATCGTATGTATCTTGAAGAGCCGATGATAAACGTATGAAGAAAACCATTTCCCGCTTTCCATCCTCAAGACTGGCGACGCACGACATCGGACGGCTGAGCATGCGAAAACATCACGTGGCCGGTTTCATTGAAGTCGACATTACCGAAGGACGCCGGCTGATCAAAAAAGGCATCAGGGAAGGCCGAAAAATCAGTCTGACATCATGGCTGGTAAAAGAAATCAGCCGCGCCATTGAAGAGAATCCTCAAATAAACGCCGTCCGTTCCTTCGGGCGGAGAGTGGTTCTTTTCGAGGATGTCAACATTTCGGTTCCCGTGGAAAAAACCGTCGGCGGGGAAAAAGTCCCCATCGTCAAACTGCTTATGAAAACGAACCGTATGAGCCTCGAAGAAATCCATGAAGAATTGGACGAAGGCCGCCGAAAAATCGTCGAAACCGAAAAAGACTACACGCCGACCCAAAAGTGGTACACACGCTTCAATAAACTTTTTTTCCATCTTCCGCAATTTCTCCGACTCGTTATTTGGCGCTTGATTTTGCTGACCCCCGCATCGGTTCAGAAGAACATCGGCACCGCGATCGTAACGAACGCGGGAACCATCGGCAAAAACCCCGGATGGATTCAGTCGAAAACGATACACAACATGTGTTTTGCCCTGGGCTCCATCGTGAAAAAAACCAAATTCATCAACGGAGAAGCCGCTCAAAGGGATATCCTGCATTTGACGATCCTGGTTGATCACGATGTTATCGACGGGCTGCCGGCGGCGAAATTCATCACGGCGCTGGTAGGCAGCATTGAAGATGCCCGCGAATTGCATGATGATCAAAGAGAAACGGTATGAACCGCGCCGTGATTTTCGCTTAAAAAGCGCCGCCGTACGGCAAACCGGCCGTGCCGCTCCCGGACTCCGTGCGAACGGCCGCCGCGACGCCCCGGGCCGGTCGGATTCGGCCTAATAAACGGGCCCGCCGCAGCAGCCGATCCCTGCATCCGGACGTCACGAAAGGAGGAGAAAACATGACTTCCGATTCCGACCGATCCGCACTTTTGTCTCTGGCCCGAAAGGCCATCGCCGAAAAGCTCGAAGGACGCAAACCGCCCGTGGCAAAGCTTCTTCCCTCCGGCGCATCCGCTCCATCCGGTTCCGGCGGCGCTTTCGTTACCCTCAGAATCGGTGAACATCTTCGGGGCTGCATCGGGCTGCTCCGCTCGAATGAACCCGTGTCCGAGACCGTGGCCGAAATGGCCCGTTCGGCGGCCTTCGGCGACCCGCGTTTTCCCGCCCTTTCACGCAACGAGCTGGAAGAGATATCCGTCGAGATCTCACGGCTCTCGGAATTTTTCCCCATTACGCCCGATGAGGTTGTCGTCGGCAAACACGGCCTGCTGCTTCGCCTGGGTTTCCGTTCCGGTCTTCTGCTTCCTCAGGTTCCCGGTGAACAGGGATGGAACAAAGAACAGTACCTCTCCGGGCTTTGCCGTAAAGCGGGGCTTCCCGACGGAGCCTATAACGATCCTGAAGCCGAACTTCTGGCCTTTACGGCCGAGGTGTTCGGGGAAAATTGATGGGTATGTCACGAAAAGGCAAATTCGTTTCGGGGATATGCCGCAGGGGAAATCGGCGGATTTCCGGCTCCGGCTTCCATCCTTCGAATTCTTTCCTACGAATCGAAAGCGGCAAGGCGGTGCGGCCGGAGCCGAAGCGCGCTTCCCAGCCCTTTGAGCTCACGCTACAATAGAGGATATACGGAACAATAACCAACAAGAGGAAAAAAATGGACGACCAAGTGCTTAAAACGGCCGCGAATCAGATTCGCATCCTTTCGGCCGCCATGGTTGAAAAGGCCAAATCCGGCCATCCCGGCGGCGCCATGGGCGGTGCCGAATTCATCAACCTGCTCTATGCCGAATATCTGAATTTCGATCCCTCCGACCCGACATGGTTCGAAAGAGACCGCTTCTTTCTTGATCCGGGCCACATGTCCCCGATGCTCTATGCAACCTTAAGCCTCTACGGCTTCTACTCCAAAGACGAACTGAAAGAGTTCCGCCAGTGGGGCAGCCCCACTCCCGGCCACCCCGAGCTCAACCCCTCGCGCGGCGTGGAGAATACCTCCGGCCCTCTGGGACAGGGACACGTTATGGCCGTAGGTTCGGCCATCGCCGACAAATTCCTCCGGGCCCGTTTCGGGGACTGGATGGGCCAAACCCATTACGCCTTTATCTCCGACGGCGGCGTTCAGGAAGAAATCTCCCAGGGAGCCGGCCGCATCGCCGGGAAACTGGGCCTGGACAACCTCGTGATGTTCTACGATTCCAACGACATCCAGCTTTCCACCGTTACCGCCGATGTTACGGGCGAAGATACGGCCGCCAAATACAAGGCCTGGGGATGGAACGTCATCACCGTGGACGGCACCGACGTGTCCGCTCTCCGGGGAGCTCTGGATACCGCGAAGGCCGAAACCGGCAGACCCACCCTCATCATCGGTAAAACCATCATGGGTCAGGGCGCCGTGGATGCCGAAGGCGCCTCCTTTGAGAAAAAAGTCTCCACCCACGGGCAGCCTCTTTCGGCCGCCGGCGCCGACTTCGCCAAAACAATCGCCAACCTCGGCGGAAATCCTGAGAATCCTTTCGCGGATCTGCCGGGCGTGGCCGAACTGATGGGTGAAATCATCGAGAAAAAGAAATCGGCCGCCGCCGCGAAGAAAGCGAAGAAAGCCGAATGGGCCTCCGCCCATCCTTCCGAAGCGGCGAAACTCGCCGACTGGGTTGCCGGGAAGCTCCCCGAACTCGATTTTTCCGCGATTGAACAAAAATCGGGCGCCGCCACCCGGGCCGCTTCGGCCGCGGTTCTGAACTGGCTGGCCGGGAAACTCGATAATATGATCGTTTCCTCGGCGGATCTGTCGAATTCGGACAAAACCGACGGCTTTCTGAAAGCTACCAAAGCCATGGCTCCCGGAGATTTTTCCGGCGCCTTCCTCCAGGCCGGAGTGTCCGAACTTACCATGGCGGCCATACTGAACGGCATGGCTCTCCACGGCGGCGTGATTCCCGCCGGCGGTACGTTCTTCGTCTTCTCCGATTATATGAAGCCGGCCGCCCGCATCGCGGCCCTGATGGAAATCCCCGTGATCTACGTTTGGACGCACGATGCCTTCCGCGTCGGCGAGGACGGTCCCACCCACCAGCCGGTCGAACAGGAAGCCCAAATCCGTCTGTTGGAAAAACTGAAAAACCATTCGGGCAAGCCGTCTCTCCTGGCTCTGCGTCCCGCCGACGCGGCCGAAACAACCGTGGCCTGGAAACTGGCCCTGGAGAACCGCGGCACACCCACGGCGCTCATCTTGAGCCGTCAGAACATCGCCGATCTGCCCGCCGCGTCCGGCAATCGCTATAAAGAAGCTCTTCAGGCCGCCAAAGGCGCCTATATCGTGGAAGACTGCGACGGAACGCCGGACATCATTTTCCTGGCTTCCGGTTCGGAAGTTTCCACCATGGTCGGCGGAGCGGCCCTGCTCCGCGCAAAAGGGAAAAAGGTCCGTGTGGTTTCGGTTCCCTCCGAAGGACTTTTCCGAACTCAAAACGCCTCATACCAGGCATCGGTTCTGCCGGCGGGAATCCCCAAACTCGGCTTTACCGCCGGTCTGCCCGTCACTTTGGAAGGACTGGTCGGTTCCGACGGTTTCGTCTTCGGCCTGGACCATTTCGGCCATTCGGCACCCGCCAAGGTTTTGGACGAAAAGCTCGGCTTTACGCCTGAGAACGTCCTTGCCCAGGCGGAGAAAGTCCTCGCGGGTTAAACCGCAGGCCCTTAAACGGAATCGAAGAGGTTTGACCTCTTCGATTCCGCCGCGGGACCGCGGCAAGTTTTCATATGCTGCAAAGTTCTTCAGTCGGATGAAAAAAAACCTCGTTCTTGCAATTCTGCTGATCGGTTTCACGATTTCATTAACCGCGGAAACCCAAGAGCGGATTTTCATCGTCCGTCCGAGGATTATCTCTTCCACGAAGGAACACTTCCTGGAAGAAAGCAAACTGTGGGCTAACGTTCGGCGTGACGTATCGGAATGGTACCGTGATGTTATAGAAGGATGGCATGGAAGCGGGTTTCTGTATGTTGGTGAAAACGGTGAAAACTTCATCATCACCAACCGCCATGTTCTTTCTCATGCCGCAAGTGCGGATATAACGGAAATTTCCGGAGAGGTTGAACTAACCTATACCGAATGTCCCGTTGTTTATGTTTCCGACGGCGCCGATTTCGCGGTGCTGGCTTTTCCGGAAAACATCCGGCCGTTCACGGAAGGATTCCAAATCTACGATGGGATAATCTCCGCCGGAACGGCCGTATCCGCGGCGGGCTACCCCGGGAACGGAGACGGCCAAGAACCGATATGGAGTCTGACCGAAGGAATTGTTATCGATGGAACGGCGTATCTTCGATATCCCGATACCAATGATTTCGCCTATTTCATTGCTCATTCGGCCGCCCTGCGCGGAGGAAACAGCGGCGGTCCGCTGCTCGCCGAAATCGACGGAAAAACAACGGTTATCGGGATAAACACCTTTGTGACCAACGGAGAAAACAATATAGGGTATGCCCTGCCAAGTTCCATTCTGGTTAAAGAATGGGATAAGTTCATGGAAGTTCAAACCCGAAATACGGACTTAAGAAATCAGAAAACCCTCGAAAATACATGCGGATTCTTTACCTCCCATATCAACAGCGGTGTTCCCGATAGAAAATGGATCAACGGCGTACTATCGGAATACCTGGTTTCGGACTTCGGACTTGAAGCGGTTGAGAGTCTCGCCGGTGAGAACTACACAGTCGAAGAAATTAATATCAAGGATTACTTTTTCAGACGCCCGTGGGAGACCATGAGATTGGCCGCTTTGGAACATGTCCTTTCAATGCTGCGTCAGGATCTTCCTTTCCGCTACGAAGGCATGGTTGAAGAGAATCTCGATACCGATGCTTCGTTTCCGCCGGACGGAGTCCAATCACGCTTTCGCGACGAGAAATCCGAGTACATAATCACTTGGGCGCTGTTATACGGAGAGTGGCGTATAACAGGAATCGACCGGGAACCGATTCGGAAACGACACCGATACCGCTCATCCGGCTAACGATCCGTTCCGGTTCGGTATCTCTCCGAAAGTCCATATTCGCTTTTTTATGATTTCTCCGTCCGGAGCTCATCGGATGCCGCTTCAGAGGACCGCTTTTTCTCCCGAAAGCATAAGATGGCCAGAAGAGCTCCGCCGGCCAGGATCATCCCCAGGCAAAGCACTTGTCCCATGGAAAAATGAAAGAGAACGAATCCCAAATGGGCATCCGGCTGCCGGGTATATTCGATGAAGAACCGAAAAAAACCATATCCGATAAGATACAAAGCCAGCATCGAGCCCGGTACTTTTACCCTCTTTCTCAAAAACCAAAGAATGATAAAAAGGATAATTCCTTCAAAGAAGGCCTCATAGAGCTGCGATGGATGCCGAAGCCGGTTCCCCGGCGCCGACGAAAAAATCATCCCCAAGGCCGAATCGGTTATCCTGCCGTAAAGTTCACCGTTGATGAAGTTTCCAAGCCGGCCGAATGTGTAGCCTAAGGGAACGCACGGAACAATCAGATCGGCCGCGAGCAAAAACGGAATACGCTGTTTCCGTGTGTAGAGAAAAGCGGCCAAGATTACGCCGATAAGTCCTCCATGAAAAGACATGCCCGTAATGCCGACAAAACGCCATCCGTTCGCCCGGTCGAACGGCAGAATAATCTCAAGCGGATGATGAAAATAATAAACCGGGTCGTAGAAAAAAACGTATCCCAACCGTCCGCCGAGAAGAACGCCGAGAATCATGGCGGCCATCAGGCTCTGCAGTTCTTCCAGATTGAATTCGAATCGATCTTCGGTGTTCAGACGATGGGCCGCCAGTCCGTAAGCGACGGCGAACGCCGCGAGGTACATCATGCCGTACCAGCGAAGCTCAAAACTCCCTAATTGCAGAATAACGGGATTCATCCGTCCGGGCATTGTCCGCCACCACTCGGAAAAACCGTTCATTTTACTACCAGCCCAAAACCGCTTCCGGCGCACAGGAAAGATCGGCCGCAATCCAATGAGCGTCCGCCATGGCCCGCGCGTCGTTCGTCGTACACAGACCGAGAACCCGGCAGCCGGCGGCCAATCCCGCCGCAAGACCGCTTGTCGAATCTTCCACCACCAAACAAGTCTCGGGAGGCAATCCGATCCTCGCCGCGGCCTCAAGGAATATATCGGGATGAGGTTTTCTCCGCTCCACATCCAGCCCGTTCACCGTCGCATGAAAACTCTCGGGCGGCAGTCCGATTTCACGAAGATTATCGATCATCTTCACTTCATCGGCGCTGGTTGCCAAAGCCGTTTTCAATCCGCGTTCCCTGCAGAGCGCAACAAAGGAAAGGGCCCCGGGCAGCGCCTTGAGCCGCCCTTTAATCAGTTCACCGTAAATCTCGTAAGTTCGAGCCTTATCGCGTTCGATATCGATAGCAAAACCGTACTGTTTCGCGACTCCGCCGAGATAACTGTTCTCTCCCGTCCCCACCCACGGTTCATAATCCGCCGGCTTGGTAACGATGCCGTGCTCCGCGAACATGCGGATCGCCGCTTCACAGATAAAAGGCTCGGAATCGGCGAGAACTCCGTCCATATCAAAAATAACACCTTGCAACATGATGGTTGGAGTATACGAAAGGAAGGGCTTCGTTTCTACGCGTTCGGCCGATGTTCCGCCGGAGAAACGGACCATTCGCCGCACTGTGCAAAGAGACGTTCGAAGTTTCTTTGTTTATACTCCCTTCATGACTCTCATGCTCCTCGGAGACAGCCTCTCCGCCGGGAACCTCGGCATTCCGTATTCCCGTTACCTATCCTTTTCCGCCGACAGCCGCATCGCAAATCACGGTATCGACGGAGATACTCTCCGCGGCGTGCTGCTGCGTATTGAGAATGCTTTGAATTCGGATAAACCCGATGCTGTCCTTTTGGGAATCGGGGGGAACGATATTCTTCTTCCGAAAATGGCGGCTCGGGGAGGCACATGGACCGCTTTCGTGGAAGAGATGATCGCTTCGGGCGCCGTACCGACATCCGATCCGGAAGAATTCGAAACTTTGTTCGCTCGGCTGATCCGCGTTAGCGCCGATGCGAAGCCGGAACGCATCATCGTAACAACCATCCCGCCTCTGGGTGAAAATCTGGAAAGTCCATGGAATCGCCTTCGGGAAAATCTCAACCGGCGAATCCGCCGCGTCGCGGCGGCGGCCGGCAAAGATGAGAATCCCGCCGTCCGATTGGCTGATACGGCGAACGCCTTTGAAGAGGTACTCAGGCAAAGAACAGTCCGTTCCGATTGGTTCTTCGGCGATCCGAAGGATTTCATAACCGATAAAAGGCGCATGCGCCGCGAAAAGGGCGCCGTGATGCTGTCGGAGGAACGAGGGCTGTACCTGACAATGGACGGCGTTCACTTCAATGAACGGGGAGCGGAACTTTTCGCCGGAGTTGTGAACAAAACCTTCGCGTTGCGTTCCGGATAACATACCGGAGGCCCGCCATTAAGGAATCGGATGCGGCGTTTTCCGTAATACTTTCGAAAAAACTTAGCTCAGGCAGACGCCGTCCAGTCCGAACAGGCAGTTTCGGCCGTTATGCTTGGCCAAATACGTACGGCCGTCCGCGGCTTTAAAAAGAGATTCCATCGACCGCAGTCGATTTTCGGAATTATGGGCCAGTCCCGCGCTGACTTTAATCGTAATGTTCCGTTCAATGGAGAGAGCTCCGAAACCGTCGATCAAATTATCACGGATTCTATTCGTGGAGTAATCTTTGAGCTGAAGGGTTATAAAGGTCTTGATAATTCGTCTGAATTCCTCGTCGATTTCGGGGAAAATTTTGTTGTAGAGAATCTTATCCTCAATCTGAGAGGAGATTTCACTGATAATCGTTTCTCCCTTAACGGAAGAATGCATATCCGAATTATTCCCTTCGGACTGACGATAATGCTTCCAGATATCGATAACATGTTCACGCGGCGTTACGTTCGGTCTCTCAATGAATTCCGACCTGGAGGCCTGACGGCTCCCGACATCCGGCCTCATCAGCCGATGAAGAAAAGACATAAGGTTAATCTCCATGCCCGCTCCCTCGGAACGGTCGTCGAAGAAAAAGCTTACAACAAGCGGGCGCTGCGTAATCGCTTTGAAAAGCTTTATCGATACCCCCTCAAATTCACTTGCTTCGGCATTCACCAGATAAAAACAGAATTCATCTCCTCCGAATCGTCCCGGAACTCCGAGCTCGGCAAGAGGTGTGGCAAAATCGATCATACGGTTTGCCAGAGATATCAAAAGTTTATCGCCGAAATCATGGCTGACGGCATCGTTGAAAATTTTGAAATTGTCCATATCGATGAACATGATTCCGAGCTTCACTCCCGGCTGCATAAAAACTTCATGAAGCAGGGTATTGAAATGCTGCCGATTATACAAACCCGTAAGATTGTCGCGCCGTCCCCGCATGTAAGCCAAACCCGATTCCATATTTCCGGCAAGGGTGGCAAAAAGATCAAAAAAACGGGAATACCTCTCCAGAACCCGGCGGCTGAGCTTCATAACCGAGTCGATATCGTCCATTCCGCCGCGAACCGGAAGACGCCGGTTCAAATTGGCAAGAACGGCTTTGGGGTTCGTGGTGAGGCATTCGGTCGCCATGAAAAATAAATAGTCTTTCAGATCCGTAATACCCAGTAAAAGAGCTTCCTCATTTACACCGTTCCACAGTTCCGTTCCCGTCAGATACTGATCCGGGATTTCCGGATTCAGGGGCTTTTTTCCTATCAGAGGAAGCTTGAAATAAATCAGAACCCTCCCGCCCGGGATTTCCCGGATAGGAAAGACGACCAACTGCTTGCGAAGAATATCCGCGGGACTCAAAGGCTGTTCCAAAATGGTGTAGAGTCTTTCCTTTTCATCGTTTCTGGAAAACAGCGCGAGCATGTGGTCCAATTCCCTATCCTCGGAATAGACGAGGACTCCGGAGATTCGGAAAAACTTTTTCATAACGATCAGTGAATCCGTAACGATGCGGTGAAGGTCCTCTCCGTATTCCAAAGCCCGCAAACGCATGGAATCCAGAAAATACCGCCAGCGGAGATTCCGCAAGGCTTCTTCACGGCGAATAACAGGCATGATAACGTCGATAAGCTTGCCGACCGTTTCTATGAACAGCTTTACGAAACGATGGGTAAGCAAGTTCTGTCTCGGATCGACGTTACCGGCGCTGCGGCTCACCATTCGCATACTTAAAAAAGAGGATTCACCAACCTCGTTCGTTTCGGCCACCCGAAGGGCCACGTCATTAACGGTGAATTCCATGCCGCCGGAAGCAACGGGCGGAAATCGTTTCCCTATCTGATCGAACTGTACCGAAGCAAGACCGCTTTCGGTGAAATGAAGCCTCAAAGATCCTGAGGCTATCAAACCTTCATCTCCGGCGGCCTCGATGCTCACTTCACAGGTTTCGATATCGAAAGGCCGCCATGTATACATAAGCAGCTGTTCTATAATTTCGAAGAAGCGCCGCGTTCTGTCTTTCTCGTTCATCCACATGGACGGATCGGCATTAAACGAGGCGATGATGTGAAAGTAATTCTGCATCTTTTCCTGCTGAATCATTTGAAGCTTCTGATCCAGCAGCAGCAGCAGTTCATCGCTCGGAACGCTGCTGAAGTTTATAACGATAAGATCTATTCCCTGACGGAACCAATATTCGGTTTTGGAGATTTCATAAAAAGGAAGGTTCCCATCGGAAGCCGTCCCTTTTCCCAATAAGCTCGAAACGAAAAAATCAACGCCTTCCGCTTCGGGCAAGTCCTCCCAAAGCAAAGATTCGAGGATTCGATACACATCCTTATTGGCCGTGGAACCGAGGCCGATATCAAAATCATCGGCGGAAATATTCCTGAATCTCCAGGTGAGGATACAACTCTCCTCGGTAAGAGTCCGGCAATACCCCCGATTAATGAGATGCTTCCAGACATTTTCGGCATTCTTTCCGAACAGACGCGAGGCTTCCTGCCGGGTTATCAATCCGCTGCCGGTTTCCGGCTCGGATTCGGACGGATGGTGTTTAAGAATTTTAAAGCACAGACGTCCTTCGTCGCTTTGGCGCATCTGAAATTCACGGATATCGGCGACAGCCGGGGATACTCCGACCAGCGAGTCTATTCCATAACTCTGAATAACCTGAGAATTATTTATAACTCTGTCTTTGCTATCGACTACCCACATTTGATCCGCATTATAATGTCATCTTTATTTAATTTTCGGCAATGTCCTTCCATTTATCCATATCATAAAACAGAGCGGCCGCATAAACGACCGCTCTGTTACTAATCATGGAAAAATACTCCGAAGCGAATCTATGAATCAACGCTTTTGAATCGGAACTCCTCTTATGCGGAGGCATGAAGGATTTCGCTTATCGGATGCGGACCGGTTCATGGATTATCGAACTTGCCTCATCCAAAGAGATAGCCGTTCACCAGCGATTCGATATATTCCTGTTTACCGCTGATTACGGCCGGTTCGCCCTTTTCACCCTTGGCGGCCACTTCCTCAAGAGTGAGTTTGCCCGCTTCAAAAGCCGCTCCGTCGCCGGAGTCCCAGCTGGAATAACGGGTTTTCACCATCTCTTCGAGCTTTCCGTCATCGAGAATTCGCTGTGCGGTTTCAAGGCCGAGGGCAAAGGCGTCCATTCCGGCGATATGGGCCAGGAAAAGATCCTCAAGATCGGTTGAATTCCGCCGCCGTTTGGCATCGAAGTTCAAACCTCCGGTGGTGAAACCGCCCATCTTTAAAATCTCCAGCATGGCCAGAGTGGTTTGATAGACATCCGTGGGGAACTCGTCGGTGTCCCAGCCGTTCATCAAATCGCCGCGGTTGGCATCGACGCTTCCGAGCAGTCCCGCGTCTCGGCAAACACGCAAATCATGCACGAAGTCGTGTCCGGCCAATGTGGCATGGTTGGCCTCGATATTGCATTTGAAATCCTTATCCAGGCCGTAATGACGAAGAAATCCGATAACGGTTGAAGCGTCAAAGTCATATTGATGCTTGGAAGGCTCCATGGCCTTGGGTTCGATATAGAAGGTACCCGTGAAGCCCTGCTTGCGGGCATAGTCTCGGGCCATCATGAAGAAACGGGCGATGTGGTCCTGTTCCCTTTTCATATCGGTGTTCCAGAGAGTCTGGTAGCCTTCGCGGCCGCCCCAGAACGTGTAGCCCCGGCCGCCGAGCTTAATGGTGGCGTCGATGGCGGCTTTTACCTGATGCGCCGCGTGGCCCACCACGGCGAAATCGGGATTGGAGGCGGCGCCGTTCATATAACGCGGATGGCTGAACATGTTTGCCGTTCCCCAAAGGAGCTTTACGCCGGTGGCTTCCTGCCTTGTCTTGGCCATGTCCGTAATCGCCATCAGGTTCTTCTCGGACTCGGCCTGAGTGTTTCCCTCGGGAGCGATATCCACATCGTGGAAGCAGTAGAACGGAGCATCGATTTTGGTAAAAAACTCGAAGGCCGCGTCCAGCTTTTTCTTGGCCTTCGTCATGCCGTCCGCATCGTCCCAGGGATACACCATGGTGGCGTTGCCGAAAGGATCGCCTCCGTCGCCGCAGAACGAATGCCAGTAAGCGATGGAAAAACGAAGATGATCCTTCATCGTCTTGCCGCCGATTTTTTTGTCGGGATTATAAAATTTAAATGCCAGAGGGTTATCCGATTTGGAACCTTCATAAGCGATTTTTCCGATACCGGGGAAATATTCCCTTTCGCCGATAAAAATGTCGTTCATTATACCTTTCTCCTCATTCCAGCCGGGTGTATTTTCATCTGTAATACACCGGATTTCCCGAAGCTCTTCGGATTGTTCTCCGGGTTCCTTAATCCCGAATCGCGCCGATTGCCGCATCCGTATAAAGCCGCACCGGCATCGATTCCCGATATCGCATGACCGCTTTTTTACCGCGGTCGAGATTGCTTAAGGCTCTTTAAAAGACCCATCCCGAAAAAGCTCAAACATAAAGAGGCTTAAGCGCTTCCAGCCAATTCAGATAACGGCCGTAAGCATCGTCATAAGCGCGGCGAAGCTTTTCATCGGGCTCACAGGAAGACACCCCGTCAATTTCAACGTGAGTTCCCACAATGTCGGCAAGCCGGGAGGCGCCTCCGCCGGAGAGCATCCAGTACGCCTGCAGTGCCGCTCCCAGCGCCGCGGCTTCGGACTGTTTGGGAATAAGAACGGGAACACCCAGAACATCCGCCGCCATCTGCCTCCAGACGGCGCTCTTCGCACCTCCGCCGATCATCCGGATTTCCCGAACGTCGAAACCCAGTTCCCGAAAACGGTCCAGCCCGATCTTCATTCCGTACACCGCTGATTCCAGCGAGGCCCGGGCGATGTTGGCCTTCGTGTAGTTCAGCGCGTTCAGGCCCATGATGCCGGCTTTGCCCTTGGGCAGATTGGGAACCCTCTCGCCGTTGAAGAACGGCAGCAGAGTAACGCCTTCGGCCCCCGCGGGTGCTTCGGCGCCCGCGGCGTCGATTTCCTTCACCGAAAGGCCGAAAAGGTCCCGGGTCAGTTCGGTGGCGACCGTACAGTTCATGGTACAGAGAAGCGGCAGCCAGCCGCCCGTGGAAGAGCAGAACGCGGCCAGAATGCCCTCCGGATCGATAATGGGTTTATCGCTGTAGCCGTAAAGGGTACCGCTGGTGCCCATACTCATGGTTATCACGCCGTCGGTAACGGTACCGGTACCCACGGCTCCCATCATGTTGTCCCCGCCTCCGGAAGAAACCGGGATGCCTTCGGGTAAACCGGTTAGACCGGCCGCTTCCGGCGTGATGCGGCCGGCCTGCGCATCCGGTGCGATAAGCGGCGGAAGCTTCGAAAGCAGATGGGAATCAATGGAGGCAATAAGATCTTCCCGCCACACCCTTCGGCGAATATCAAGAAGACCGGTACCGGATGCATCGCCGTATTCCATCACGGCATTCCCGGTAAGCCGATAATTCAGGTAGTCGTGAGGAAGCAGAACCCAGCGCATTTTCTCAAAAAGAGCGGCGTCGATCTTTTTAAGCCGAAGGATCTTGCTTGCCGTATATCCGGGTGCGATGAGGTTCCCCGCATCGGAAAGAAGCTTCTCTTCACCGCCGAAGGCTTCGGTTATCTCCCGGCATTCGGCGGCCGTGGACGTATCACACCAGAGCTTCACGTTGGAAAGCGGATTTCCCTCTTCATCGATCGGTACAAACCCGTGCTGCTGTCCGGAAATCCCCACGGCTTCCACGGATGCTTTTATCTTCGAATCGACTTGGTCCAGACATGAAAGAAGCGCGGTTGTCCACCATTCGGCCTTCTGCTCTCTGGTTCCGTCCTCTTCCGCGATGAGTTCATGCTCGGCCGATGCAATCGCCCGGACTTTCCGATTTTCGGTATCATAAATAAGGATTTTGGTACTTTGCGTACCGTTGTCTATACCGAGGACGACACTCATAGGCTAAAGCCTCCCTCTGCGAAGCTGTCCCGAAACGGACATTCCAGAAACAGATATTTATTTTCTTACTCAAATAGCCGCTGTTCAATATAAGGCTAATCCCCGCAGGAGCGGAAAGTAATAGACAGAAGGTATTTTTGATGCATAAAATTGACCTTAAGTGGAAATTAAGATTGAGGACATCGTCTTTGTTTACCGAATGAAGGACGATGAAGACATAAAATGGCATACCCGTCATCACAGTCACGATGACGGACAGTTCGAACTTCACTATTTTCTCGGCGGAGAGGGGCATTTCCGCGTGGGAGGAACTCTTCATTCCGTTGAAGCGGGTTCTCTGTTTGCCTCTCCTCCGCGAACCCCGCACGCCGTTGAAGCGCGAAACAAGGAAGATCCCATTTCTTACTATGCCGTTTTATTCACCGTAGAAGAGGATTCGGACACGGAAGAACTCCGATCCCTTCTTTATCGGTTCTGTTCTCCGCCCCCGAAGAACATCGGCCGGAATTACAGGTTCTTTTTCGAAGAACTGAAAGAGCGAAGTCTTTCGACTTCGCAAACCCGCCGCAAATCAGCCATGCATCAGCTGATCTCCTTTCTGTATCTTCTCTGCGACGGGAATGTTCCCATCGGAGAACCGGGAAACATTCATCTCGAGAAAGCTCTGGATTTGATGCAGGACAAAGTGTACGATCAGCTGAGGCTTCCGGAAGTAGCCGAAAAACTCGGAATTACCGAATCCTATATGATTCGGCTCTTTCGTAAGAAATTGAACATCACACCGATGAAATATTACACCCGTCTGAAAGTGGAGGCCGCGGCCGCTCTGCTGGTCGACACGCCTCTGGCGGTTTACGAAATCGCGGATCGACTTCATTTTTACAGTGAATACCATTTCAGCCGCGTGTTTAAGCACTACACCGGTTCGGCACCGACTCTGTACCGAAAAGAACAGTATCACAGACGCCGTAAAGGGGAGAGAACAGGGGATGAACATCACATGGATTGACGCGGGCGCTCTGGAAGTTACCGACGGAGAGGATAAAAAACTCGGGTTTCCCACGGGAATACCTCCCAGACGCTTCGCATCCGCCGATACCGTCGCCGTTAAGCGTTACGAAGGGATTCTTCTCAACGCTTCGGGAGAAGCCGAATCCTGGCCGTTATTCCGATTCATCGAACATGAAGGAAGCATCGCGGCCTTGGGTCCCTGGCAGGAAGGAACGAAACCGTTCGACGCGTCCGAAGCGGACATCGCCGATCTTCTCGAACTGCTTCCCGCACTGCGAATCCTGAAAACTCAAAGTTTCCCCCTGAACGGACTCTACCTTCCGGCCTTTCGCAGACTTCCCGGCGGCGGATGGCTCGTTTTTCCGCCTCTTTTGGCATCCTTCGCCAGGGAGATCCATCCCGAAGACAAAAACCACGCCGATTGGGAACTCTGGACCCATCCCGATCTTACCGGTGAAGAAGCCTGGAGCTTTTCCTTGGGAATATTGTCATGGCGAATCCTGACGAAAGAAGATCCCTTCGGCGATGAAACGGGAGAATCTCGCCGCGAAAGGATCAGAAAAGGCTTCATTCCTCCCATTGAAACGGAGGTTCCGGCAATTAATCCGGAGGCCTCGTTATTTATCCGCTCCGCCTTATGCGGAGGAACGGACGGACGACCGGCACTGGATGATTGGGAACATTTCTTAAAAAAATGGTCGGAGAACGGTCTTCTTTTGGAACTCTCCGAACCGGAATTGGAACAGCGGCGTTCTCAGGCGCTCCGTAAGGCCGAAGAGTCGAATCGGCGGTTAAGACTCCGCCGGTGGTTCCGTCGATCGGGATGGAAGCTTATTTCCATAATCGGAGGTATCGCCGCTTTCGCCGCCGTCGTATCGGGGCCGATTAAGCACGCTCTGGAGATTCCCGTAACATCGGGCATGCAGCCGCTGGAGGTGGCCGAAGCTTATTACAAGGCCATCGACGATTTGGATTTGGAAACAATGGACGACTGCCTTGCAAAGAAAGTCGGCAAGGAAGATACGAGGCTTGTGGAAATGGTCTTCGTAACGCATAAAGTCCGTCAAGGTTACGAGCATCTCGGCGATCTCCCCAGGGCATCCGAATGGCTGGCCGCCGGGAAGCCCGAACTGCAGCAGGGCATCCGACCGTGGGGGATTACGGATCTGCGGCTGACGGAAATGAAAGACGGACGAATCGAGGCCCGTTATCAGTTATGGGCCCCGCAGGAAACCGCGGAGGGAATGGAGCCCGAGGGGATTCCCAGGACGGACATTCTCACCTTCACCGAAGGCCGAAGATCCTGGGAAATCAGCGGCATGGAACGCAGTCAGTCCAAAGTGATCGAATAAATCAGAACGCCGCCGCCCGTGGCGGCGACCGCTCCCCCTACGGACGCCAATCCGATGGAGAGATCGGCGGCTTTTTCCGGCATGACGGCCCTGAGGATTCCCGCCAGGGTTATCATACTCAAACCGGCGGTG
The DNA here is from genome assembly GCA_963666985.2 of Spirochaetia bacterium. Lineage (GTDB taxonomy): Bacteria > Spirochaetota > Spirochaetia > DSM-2461 > DSM-2461 > UBA2779. The sequence continues at coordinate 494,282 of CAXXIA010000002.1, forward strand.
AACAGAATCTTTCCGCCGCGCTCGGCTTCCCATTTCTCCGAACCCCGTTCGGGGCCAAGGTTCAATTCTTCGGATACGGCCAATTCATTTTCCGGCCGTTCCCGTCCGACTTCGGCCGCGGCGGCCGTGAGGAACGGATAATTAAACCAGAAATTTCGGATTTCCTCTTCAATGGCCGTGGACTTCAATTTCGCTTCGGGCGCCGAAGACTTTGTCCGAACCATTCTGTCCGCGCCCAGGATAAACGGTTCGGTATTGATTAAATCGGCCTTGCTTACGGTTTCCTGATCAAAATGCAGAACGTCAACCTCGCCGTCAAAACAATAGACCGCCGTCTGACGCTCCGCTCCCTCTTGAGCGAGATCATAAAAAAGATCGTATCCGAAATCGGTTCCGCGGACTCCGGCAACCGTATCATGACCGGTTACCCAAAGACGCGAGCCCCCCGTAATTCTTTCGGCTTTAACCCGGATACGGCCGTAAACGACTTTGAAGACGCTTCCGGAGGACTCATCCAAACTCGCAACCGTGAATGTCGTGTTTTCGGCCAGCTTCACGACTCCCCTCGGCCCCGAAAGCAGCTCAATCTCCAGAAAAGTGCCGTCGTCGGTAAGGATGGTATCGCCCTCGCCGACGGGAAGACCGAGAACATCGTCGACGGCGAGATTATATGAGGTTCGAATCCCATCGGAAACGACGATAAACCCATTCCCGTCGGCGTATGAAACGACGGCGCCGGAGTCGGCAAAGACCGGACAAATCGCCAGAAACGAAAAAACCACGAAAAACGGCAGTACGGCTTTCATACGTTTATTCTATCCCCTGGAAGATCGATTGCCAACGCAAGGCGTGCTGCCTATCATGGTCCCTATGCCTGTTATACAAAGAGTGAAGCCGTGATCAAACCGGAATTCAAGAAAAAAAAGGCTCTGGTAATGGGACTCGGACTGCACGGAGGAGGCGTCGCCACCGCTCGCTACCTTGCGGAATCCGGAGCCGAAGTTACCTGTACCGACTTAAGAAACGCCCGGGATCTCGCGGATTCCGTCGCGGCCTTAAAAGATCTGAATATCCGCTTCGTCCTGGGAGAACATCGGGAAAAAGACTTCGATGAGGCCGGTATCATCGTAAAGAATCCGGCCGTACCCTCCGATTCGCCCTGGCTGAAAGGCAGAAAAAACATCGAAACGGATATCTCGCTCTTCCTCAAGGCCGCCGAATCCCCCATCCTCTCGGTAACGGGAAGCAAGGGAAAGTCAACGGTTGTTTCGGCGCTTCACCATATAATGAAAAGCCGGTATCCCGGAACACGTCTGGGAGGGAACATCACCGTAAGTCCCCTTACCTTCCTGAACGAACTCACTCCCAAAGATCCGGTTATCCTGGAACTCTCTTCATGGCAGCTCGCCGATCTGCGCGGCCGAAAACTTCTCAAATCACGCGTCGCGTGCATTACCAATCTGATGCACGACCATCAAAACAGATACGCGAGCTTTGCCGATTATGAAGCCGATAAAATCGTCATCCTGGAAGATTTGGACAAATCGGGATACGCCGTACTGCCGGATAACGCCTACGGCCGGAAATGGTCTTCCCTGACAAAAGGCAGAACCGTGCTGATTGCGGAAGAAGCGAATGATGCGGCGCCGAAGGTTTTCTTCACATCGGGAGAAACCGCGGCTTTCAGAGGTGTCGATACCCGGATGGAAAACTCGGTACCGGCCGAATTGCAGGTCCCGGGCCGGCCGTTTCGGCTGAACTGCCTCTTCGCGGCGGTTATGGCCGGACTGTTCGGATGTGACGCATCATCCGTCCGCGACTCACTGGCGAGCTTTCAAGGAGTTCCCTATCGGATGGAAATGTTTCTCGATACGGGCGGCATCCGCTTCTACGACGATACCGCCGCCACGATTCCCGATGCCGCCGCCGCCGCTGTTCTGGCCATGAACAGACCGGTTGTTTTAATAGCGGGAGGCACGGACAAAAGTCTTGATTTCGCTCCCTTCGATGAAGCGGCCCGTATTCCCAAAGGCATTATTCTTCTGGAAGGAAGCGCCACGGACAAATGGCTGCCTCGGCTGGAACGGCTCAATGCCGCCGTTCTCGGCATCTGCGGAAGCATGGAAGAAGCGGTCGCCGCGGCCAAGAAAAACCTGACTCCCGGAGATGCCCTTCTTCTTTCCCCGGGTGCCGCGAGCTTCGGACTTTTCCGCCATGAATTCGAACGCGGGGATGTTTTTAAAACCGTATGCCGAAAGATGTTCGCTCCGGCATGATCCGCCGGCCCTCACCGAGTTCTCCCGAGTACCGGTTTCGCTCCCGCGGGATTTCGGCGGTCTTATTAAAAACGGTCCTTCAAAAATTGCACACTAAGCTTTCTTGCGAATAAAAAAGTCATCGCGGAGTCTCAATAAAAATTGATTCGCATTCGATAAAGGAAAAACCATTTAATTCGATTTTAAAGGACTTCCCGCCAAAAATCGCTGATTTTTAAAATCGCCTCAGATAGAATAAAGATATCTTACACGCATTAAACTTTAGCAGCACCGATTCCGTCCGGGAGGCCGCCGATGATTTCATATTTCCACAAACGTTCGTTTCGTCCGATTCCGGCCGTAACCGTTCTTCTCTTATTAGCCTGCGCGGCCGGGGTGTCGGCCCAAGAGAATAAAACCGCGTTGATTATCGGCAACAGCGCTTATGAGAGTTTTTCTCCGCTCGGCAACCCCGTCGATGAGGCCGGACAAATGGCGGCCGCACTGGAACGCATCGGCTTTAAAGTTATTCTGCTGAAGGATGCCACTCAAGACGAAATGATCGAAGGTCTCATGAACTTCGAATATGAACTGAGAAACAGAAAAGGTCTGGCTCTCTTTCATTACGGCGGACACGGCGTTCAGGTCGGAGGATGCAATTACCTTATTCCGGTGGACGCCGACATTCCCAATGAACGGCTGATCCGCAGCCGGGCCGTGGATGTGGACGAATTTATCGGAACCATGGAAATCGCCGGAGCCGAAACCAACATCATCATTCTGGATGCCTGCCGAAACAATCCTCTTCCCGGTCAGGAACGCAGCGGAACCCGCGGTCTGGCCGCGGTGGGAAATCCGCCGCCCAACTCCATCATCGTCTATTCGGCCGATGCCGGCGCCACGGCCCAAGACGGATTATTCACGCCCACTCTTCTGAAATATATCGAAACGCCGGGAATGGAACTCAACGCCATCCTGCGAAACGTTCGCAGAGACGTATTGGACGCCACGGGCGGCAAGCAAAGAACCGGCGAATACGACCAGTTGGTTACCGAAGTTTATCTGGCCGGCCGGAGAGACAACGTCGATCCGATTCCCGCCGTTCCGACCGGCGATTTCAGCGGATATGTCGATGTGACCAATGCCACGGGAGAAGACCTCTACTATCTTTTTGTCAGTCATTCCGAAAGCGACAGCTGGGGCGACGACATGCTCGGCGATGAGATTCTGCCGGACGGTGAAACCTACCGTGTGTTCTTAAGCAATCAGCCGTCGTCCATCTTCGATATTCAGGCGAAAAACGAAGACGGAGAACGCTTCACCTACATGGGCGTGGATGTGGAAACGACGGACATTACGGTTCATCCCGAAGATATTGACCCCGACAGTATTCGCAATTTCATCGGAGAGGTAACGCTCAACGGACCCGGCGGTGATTTCGACGGCTACGTCGATGTGACGAACGATACCGGCTTCAACGGCTTAAGTCTCCATATCAGACAGGACAGCAAAACCTGGGGGCCCGACCTCATGGGCGATGAAAACCTTCCGGACGGCTCCTCGTTCAAAATCTATATTCGGAATTACCCTCACAGCGTTTTCGATATCAGAATGACGGACGAAGACGGCGATACTTATTCTTTTTTCAATATCGATATCGCATCGGAAGACGTATACATTACGATGGAGAATCTTGATTAGGATTCGGCTCTTACATTACGGCCTGCGTGCTTAAATCCTCTTCAAATCTCTCCGAATCAATTTTGAAGCGTTTTATCTTCCCGGTCAGTTCCCCCGTACTGCCTGTTAGTTCATGGCTAAAATTCTGTAAATCGCTTACGGCCCTCAAGACTTCCTCCGAACCGTTTTTAATCTCTTCCATGGCGGAATCCACGGTCCGGCTCAATCCCTGAATATTCGCCATATTCGACGCCGTTTCCGAGGTTCCCTTCAATATGTCCAAAGCGGCGGCTGAAATCTTCTCGGCCGATTCCTGAACCGAGATAACCGCGTCCATAACCTGATCCGAACCTGTTGAGATTTCTTGAGTGCTGACTTCAAATTCATTAAATGATTCGGCGATCTGCTCCATTCCGCTGATAACTTCGGCCAGTTTGGTTTGCAGCTGATTCGTCGATTGAGTCGACATCTCAATTTTCGTAATTATATTCTGAACCGTTTGCCCGATGATATTGGAATTCGTACCGGAATTCTCGGCAAGTTTCCTGATTTCATCGGCCACAACGGCGAATCCTCGGCCGGCCTCCCCGGCATGAGCCGCTTCTATTGCGGCGTTCATTGCCAAGAGATTGGTTTGGGCGGCAACACTTTGAATTACATCCACTATTTCAAGGATGGAACTGATGCTGTTGTTCATATCGGCAATGGATTCACTCGTTTTATTTAAGAGCGACCGACCTTCCTCCACGCCGCCGACAAGGTTTTGGGAAGTCAGCTTTCGGCTGGACGCAACGGACGCCATACTCTTCAGCGATGCAATCATCTGTTCTACCGAAGCGGTGGACTGAGTAACGGCGCTCGTTTGTTCACCTGTTTGCCGATTGAGTATTTCGATTGTCCGCTGGATTTCCTCGGTAGAGGCCGATGCCGCTCGTATTTCTCCGTCCAACTGCTCAATCCGATACTTTATCGAATCAAGATTGCTGGAAATTTCATGAACAGCCGAAGAGGATTCCTCAGCCGAAGCGGCCAGATTCTCGCCGACATGATTACTCACTTCGGCGGTAGTGCGAATATCGCGAATCAATTGCTGCAGCGAATCGACAAAATCATTGAAATTATTGCCGATGCTGCCGATTTCATCCATGGTTCGAATAGGGATACGCGAAGTCAGATCGCCTCCGCCCTGGCTAATCGTACTCAGCTCCCTGCCTACGGCCTTTAATGGCTTGAAAATAAGACGACGCGTTACGAAGAAAATGGCTCCGGCGCAGATAAGCGTACAAGCCGCGACAATTCCAATTAATATTCGTGTAACGAATTGAAGTTCACTTAAAATTTCATCAAGATCCTTTCTAAAAAAAATAAACCAATCGGCCGCCATCTCATAATCGCCCGATTCAAATGAATGGCAGACATAAAGAGCGTCTTTTCCTTTGTATCGTCGTATAAACTGCGTTACATCCTTTAAGGCTTGTTCTCCATACGGAGCCCATGCCGCCTTTCCTTCTTCGGTTAGAACGAGAGAATCGTCGGGATGAGCAATCATCTGACCTTCGGAATCTCCGAAAAATAAATAGGCCGTTTCACCGATATTTTTCTGAGCGATAAATTGATCGGTGAAATGGCTCATATGCGGTGCGATAATCGCGGCCCCGATTCGCTCGCCGTTTTCCATCACCGGAACGCTGATTACGAAAATAGGAGTGCCTGTTTTCATGCTGCGGTAGAGTTCACTCACGAAAACATCGGTACCGCCGCGAATCCTTTCGGTGTAATTCCGTCCGGCCCCCTTCCCAAGAGTTTGTCCCCGAACACTGTCGATAAAAAAAGAGCCGGCCGGAATATCATACGGCTCGCCATCAAAATCAATCGTTATCGGCTTATTAATGGCAAAAGACACCAAGGGGATATTTTCCAGATAATCATAATTTTCATATGTTGTTTCCAAGAAGTCCCTTGCTGATTGATACGCCTCCCGATTCAGAGGATCCCGGCAGACCGCTTGAACCGAAGGATTCTTCGCAATCTCTCGAGCCAGCCGTACTTGATCTTCCATCCATGATTCCAATGAAATACCGATCGTTTCCGTAACGGTATTTCCAAGTCTGTAAGCATTATCGATTAAATCGGAACGGATAATACTGTAAACAACAATTCCCGATACGGTAAAACTAAGAATTATTATCGGCAAAACAATAATAAGAAATTTCAGAACAACACTCTGCTTTTTTGCCATTTATCGCTCCTTGCCCATTATTTCATATTAATTATCGAAGCATGGAAAATTGGTTTTCAAGGAATAAGCAATAAAATTTTCATGATTAAATAAACATTCTTTAACAATAACCGGAATCAATGCGATCTTTCTTTTCGATCTCTCAAATCAAGAGATTTCGGATTAAAATGCATGAATAATGAAACGAATATCTTATTATTACGCCTTATTACGCCGAACTCTTCTTATTGGAAATCAAAGAAAGAGAATGGTATCTTGAAACAATGATGAAACGCTTCCTAACCATCGTAATTCTTTTGTTTCCGGCCGCTTTTCTCTGGTCAACAGAAGGAAAAACCGTTTTCAAGGTGACCAATAATACGGGATTCGTTCTTTCCGCCCTTTATATCGACGATGCATCCGAAGAATGGAACGAAAATATCCTGGAAGGAACGCCCCTTCTCAACGGAGAGTCCGTCTTTATCCCTTTAGTAACCCTGAACAATACCGTTGTTGATATCCGCGCTAAAGACGAAGAAGGCGATACCTACACCATCTTCGGCGTGAATGTAGAAAATGAAGACGTGATTATTTTCCTCCAGAATATCGACCCGGACTGACGCCGCCGTCTTCCGAAAAATCACCTCATCTCAGCCCTCGGCATATCGAAAAGTCCCGTAATGAGGCACAAAATAAGTTCCATGCATTATACTGACCCCGGCGGCCGCGAGCGTCCGCCGAGGAGATGAATCCATGTCCCTGAATCCCGTTATCGAAACTCTCGGCCGTCCCGTTCGTCTGGCTCTCATAGGAGGCGGCCCCGGATCTTTTATAGGCAGGATGCACCGCACCGCCGCCCGACTGGACGGCCGCTACGAAATCGTCGCCGGCGTTCTTTCATCAAAACCGGAAAAGGCAAAGGCCGCCGGATGTGAAATCGGCCTGGATGAAGAGCGCAGCTACGGGGATGTTCCGACAATGCTTGCCGCCGAAAAAGCCCGTAAAGACGGTGCGGACGCCGTGGCGATTATGACTCCGAACGATTCTCATGTTCCTTATTCTCTTGCGGCGATGGAAGCAGGATTCCATGTTATCTGCGATAAACCGCTGACCAATTCCGTTGCCGAAGCCGAAACTCTCGTTGAAGCCGTTAAAAAGCGGAACAAGGTTTTCTGCCTGCTGCATAACTATTCCGGTTATCCCCTTGTCCGCCAGGCCCGCGCCATGGTGGAAGCCGGAGAACTTGGTGAGATTCGTTTGGTTCAGGTGGAATACGTCCAGGGCGGCAAAGCCGACGAAAGCAAAAAGGACGATCCCACGGCACATCGCGGCTGGAAATACAATCCGAAAATAAGCGGCCCCTCGCTGGTTCTCGGCGACATCGGGACACACGCCCATCATTTGATGCGCTTCATCACCCGCAGGGAAGTCGCCGAACTGGCGGCGGAAGTGGGCGCCGTCGTTCCCGGCCGCATCGTCCATGATTTCGCCGGAGCTCTGCTCCGCCTCGAAGGAGGGGCCCGAGGCGTTTTCTGGGTTACTCAAGCGGCCGCGGGTATGGAAAACAGCCTGAAAATCCGCGTTTCCGGCAATAAGGGAAGCCTCGAATGGTGGCAGGAAATCCCTCAGCGATTAAATTTCCATCCCCTCGGCCTGCCGGCTCAGGTTCGAACGGGAAACGGCCCCGGATCGTATCCGGCCTCTTCAAGGCTGTGCCGGGTGCCCGCCGGTCATCCGGAAGGCTTTCCAGAGGGTTTCGGCAATATTTATTCGGATGCCGCGGAAGTCATCGCCGCGAGAATCGCCGGGAGAGAACCCGATCCTCTGGCCCTGTGGCACCCCACCGCCGAGGACGGTCTTGCCGGAATGAAATTCACCATGGCGTGTTTGGAATCGGCACAAAACGGCGGAAGGTGGACGGCTCTTTAGGACTTTTGCCGACTCATGATTTAAAACAGCCTCCGGATTGTCCGGAAGCCTTTTTTCAATCCCGGCGAACCGGAAATCCGGTTCGCCGTCGGCTTGTCGGGTTATCTTTAAACGAATTCGGATTCGGATAAACCGCCGAATCCCGATGCCTTCGAAATCAATCAGCGGATCGCCAGCACGTCCCCCCCGGTTAGCGCGCCTGTTAAAAGATCGAACTCGCGCCTATTGCTCTCAAGACGGAACGCAACCTTCTTTTTTTTATCATCCAATTCACAGATAAGCCTGCGAACCGTCTTTCGCTCGTTTATCAGCCTTTCGCGAGAGCGGGGGTTCTGGACGTTATTCACAAGAAAATAGATTCGGCCGTTCAGAATCTTTAGGTCGCTTAAAGCAAGTTCCGCTCGATTCAGCCATTGCACATCTTCATCAATCAGCCGGCTTATTTCCAGCACGCCGGGATTCTCAGGACTTCGTAAATCTTCGGCGGATGCGGTCGGCAAAGCCGCCATCGCGAGATAAACGGCAAAGCCGAGTCGGCACAATAATCGATGAATCAGCGTTCTTTCTTTTCTCATGATATTCCCCTTCCCGTTCCCAATATCGGAAGGACTTAAGGGGAAGCTGACCATCAACCCGTATTTAATCCTTTAAAAAGATTCCACAACTCACTTTTCTCGGTAGAATGCCCCCTTCTCGACCTATCCGCATTTCCTCGGCTATCATTCGGGCCAAGAGTCTCTTTAAGGAGCGCGTTATGCCCAAGTTCCTCGCCGTCTGCCTCAATCCCACCAATCAGCGTACCATCCGCTTAAAGGATTTCGAGAAGGGCGAAGTGAACCGCGCCGCCGCGGCCAGAACGGATGCTTCCGGCAAAGGGGTGAACGTCGGCCGCGTTCTTGTGCAATTGGGAGATGACGTCCGCCACCTCACCCACCTCGGACCGGGCCGGAGCGAATTCCTCAGGCTCTGCGCCGAAGACAACCTGGATGTCGTTTGGACGGAAAGTTCCTCACAAATCAGAACCTGCATTACCCTGCTTGATTCGGCCGACAACAGCACGACGGAAATCGTCGAGCCGAGTGAACCGGTGGATGCCGTCTGTGTCGCGGATATCGGAAAAAAATTCGCCGAACAGCTTCACTGGACGGACTGGGTGATTCTCTCGGGCACGAAAACACCGGGCTATCCGCCGCGTCTCTTCGCCGATTTCTGCGCCGCGGCCGCGGCGGCCGGAAAGCCGACGGCGGCCGACTACAGAGGAGAGGAGCTTAAAGCGTCTCTTGCTCATCATCCGGCGCTGGTGAAAATCAACCTGGTGGAATTCTGCCATACCTTCCTAGCTCATCTCACCGTGAGCGAAGCCGACGACACGGCCGCGCTGCCCGAAGTGAAGACAAAATTGGCGGAACTTTCTTCAGACGGAATCGACTACGTGATCACCAGAGGGGCGCGGGAGATTCTCTGCGCTCATCGGGGCGACCTATCCTCCGTTTCGCCGCCGAAAATCACACCGGTGAATACCATCGGTTCGGGCGATGCGGCAACGGCGGGTATCGTGCATGCTCTGGCCGCCGGAGCGGATCTGAAAGCGGCCGTGGAAGAAGGCGCCCGGTGCGGCGCGGCCAATGCGGAACTTCTTAAGCCGGGCACCATATTTTAATCCGCCGGATGCTACCGCGGGCTGTAAAAAACCGCTCACCGATTCGCTTCGCGATTCAGCTGTGTGGCTCGCTAATTCGCTTCACGATTCAGCTGTGTGGCTCGCTAATTCGCTTCACGATTCAGCTGTGTGGGCTCGCTAATTGATATCCAGCTTCGCAAAATCGATGATGAAATCGCAAACCTCTTCCGCATTGTTCAAATCCAGCTGAGGCAGGTTCGTCTGCAGAGGGGTATCCGTGGCGACGGCGATAAAATTCGACGTCCGTCCGCCCGTATGCAGTTTCGGATGGCCGGCCCGTTCCCTGAATACTTCAATCCTGGCCGGTGCCGTTTCTTTCCATCCTTCGACGAGAACGATATCCATGCCCATAAAATAAGCGGCGATCAATTCTTCACAATCGGGATTTCCTTCATTCTTTCGAATCAAGGCATGCTTGTCTTGATCGCTGATTAACGTGGCGACCGCTCCGGCTTGAGTCATGCGCCAGCTGTCTTTGCCCGGTTTATCAATCTCGAATCGATGCCCTTCATGCTTGAGCGCTCCCACCCGAAGTCCCTTTCTCGTAAGCTTTTCGATGACGGCCGTCATCAGGGTGGTTTTGCCGCTGCCGGAATATCCGGCGAAGGAAACAACAGGCGGAATCCGTTTTTCTTCCCGCCGACGCGAATCCTTATGATGCAGGTCCGCGCAGTCGGAAGGATCTCCCTGAATCTTGGCGAGAGTATGAGGCACGGCCGGCCATACGGCTTCCAAATTCTCAACGGCCGCTTTGGGACTGCCGGGCAGATTGAGGATGAGGCATCGCCCGCGGATGCCGGCCATGGCGCGGGAGATAATCGCCATGGGAGTGATTTGCAGACTGCGCATCCGCATCAATTCACCGAAGCCGGGAATTTCACGATCGATAACCGCACGGGTCGCTTCGGGAGCGACATCGCGCGGGGATACACCCGTGCCCCCGCAGCCGACGATAAGATCGAGATCGCCGCCGTCGGCCCATTCGGAAAGAGTTTTGCGGATAACATCGAACTCATCCGGAATCACGCCGAATTTCAGCGTTTCAACGTGATGATCGGAAAGCCATTGTTTCAAGGCCGGACCGCTTGTATCTTCCCGCAATCCGGCGGCGCCTTTATCGCTGAGAACAAGAACGCCCGCCTTCATTCTTCTCGTCTCCAAGTGCCGCTCTTGCCCCCTTCCTTGAAGAGAAGGCGGATTTCACCGATACGGATTCCTTTATCCTCCCCCTTGCACATATCGTAAACGGTTAAGGCCGCGATGGAAGCCGCCGTCATCGCTTCCATCTCCACGCCGGTGCGTTCAAAAGCCTTCACCGTCGCTCGAATCACGACCGTCCCGCTCTCGAAATCGCTTGAGAAATCGACGGCGGCATGATGAATGGCGAGAGGATGGGAAAGAGGAATGAGTTCGGGTGTTTTTTTACAGCCGGCGATTCCGGCGATGCGGGCGACGCCGAACACATCCCCTTTTCGGCCGGCCCCTTCTTCGATCAGCCGCAGGGTTTCAGGCCGCATATGAACGAAAGCTTCGGCCACGGCGGTCCGCATCGTCGGATCTTTCGCGCCGACATCAACCATAATCGCGTTGCCCCGGTCGTTAAAATGGTTGAAGCTCATTCGGGATTCTCCTCGAAAATCTCTTTCTTCCGAATGGCTTCCGTTTTCACCCTGTTGAGCAGTTCGTGGAGTGCGGGAACAACATTTTCCCGAATATCTCCGGCCACCACGAGGAAGAGAAGATCGTCCCCGGGCCGGAAAGTACCGGAAAGCGCTTCAATAACGACACGCCATATCCCCTCCCGCTTTTCGAACTCCTTGCGGATTTCTTCAATCTTCGCTCTATCCGGAGTTACCTGCAGAAGGCCGATTTTGCCGCTTTGATTGCGCGACCAGGCGCGAACGGTACCGTTATGAGTCAGAACCATTCCCACGTTCTCCGCGAAACCGGGCTCTTTTTTCAGTTCGGCAATCGTTTTGGAAATATCCATGACAATTCTCCCAAGATTCTTCCCTCAGCCGCCGACCCGCGACATGGATAAGCCTGTTTTATTTTTTTGATCCGAACGCAAATGGTGTTCATCCGGTTTCTCGGAAATCGCTTTGCGGAAGATTCGCTTCAATTGCGTTGAATCCGGTTTTTGCAGCCATGGTTTGAGATCCGTTTCCGTTTCGGAAAAAAGGCATGTCTTCATCATCCCGTTCGCCGTAATGCGGATTCGATTGCAATTGGAACAAAAGGAACAGCTTATCGCGGAGATGACTCCGATGCTGCCGGCACCGTTCACCAGTTCCCAAGTGCGGGCCGGTCCGGAAAGATAGGAATCTTCGGTTTCCCTCAGCCGGTAGCGGTTCCGAATCCGTTCAAGAATCTCCTGAGAAGGAACGGTTTTCCCATGGGCTTCATCACCGCTTTCGGTCGGCATGAATTCAATAAATCGGACGGACCAGGGATGCTCGACGGCGAGCGCGGCGAAATCTTCTATTTCGTCATCATTAACTCCGCGCATCACAACCATGTTGATTTTCAAGGGAATGCCGATCCGATCGGCCTCCTCGATTCCTTTCCATACCCTGTGGAAATAGTCACGTCGGGTAATCTGATGAAACCGCTCGGACTTTAGGGTATCGAGGCTGATATTGAGCCGCTGAATACCAACTTCCTTAAGAGGCCGGGCATATTGTTCAAGGAAAACCCCATTGGTTGTGAGCACAAGCTGCCGAAGGCCGGGAAGCATGGAAAGACGCCGCAGGAACGGGATAAGATCTTTTCGCACCAGAGGCTCGCCGCCGGTAATCCGGATCTTTTCAAAGCCGAGGTCGACGGCGGTTTGTGCAATAAAATAAAGCTGCTCATAACTGAGAATCTCATCATGGCCGCACAGAGGGAGTCCTTCCACGGGCATGCAGTAGCTGCAGCGCATGTTGCAGCGATCCGTAACCGAAAGCCGCAGGTAATTGATTCTGCGATTATAGTTGTCCGTCAGTTGTTCATGGCTCATCCGGCGTACTCCATCTCAAAGATCAGGGCGGAAACCTTATCGCCGCTTTGCACGAACTCAATCCGTTCATCCAAAAGCAAGAGGGCATTAACGTCGGCGAAATTTAGAAAATGCGAGGTTTTCTGCGAAACCGCGGCCTTCGCCGTCAGCTTTCCGTTTCGCACCCGTACACAGGCCCGCTGAACATCAAATCGTCCCCGTTTCGATGTTACGGATTCTTCCATCTCAACGTCCAGACGCCGATGCTCATGGTTTTCATAGCCGTACATTTTTTTCAACACGGGTATTAAATAAAGAAACACGTTGGTTGTGAGAGCCGCCGGATACCCCGGCATGGCGAAAATAAACTTCCCGCCTCTGCGGGCGGCTATCATAGGTCTTCCCGGCTTGATGTGTGTTCCGTCAATAAGACGTTCATATTGAGAATAATGCAGTACGGTCTTGAGATAGTCGAACTTTCCCATGGAAACTCCGCCGGTGGTAACGATAAGGTCGTATGACTCGAACATCTCATCCAGTGTTTGTGCCGTCTCCTTTTCGGAATCACCGATAACCCTATGACAGCCGCAGCTGATATGAAGACTGCGGAAAACACTCTCCAGGATATAGCGGTTCGTATCGTAAACGGCTCCGGGCCGAAACGGATCGCCGGCATTAATCAGTTCATCGCCGCTGACCAGAATCCCGACCCGAGGCTGCCTGAAGACCTCGACATCGGCGATTCCGGCGGCGAAAAGAGCGGGATAAAGCGTGTTATCGATGCGGAATCCGGAAGAAGCGAATCGTTCGCCCTTTTTCATTTCTTCACCGGGGAGCACAATGTTTTCACCCTCGTTCTCCGCTTTTTCAAGAACAAGATTTTCTCCCTGACATCGGCAGTCTTCAACGCGAATCACCGCTTTCGTCCGAGGAGGAACCGGCGCACCGGTCATCACCGCGAGAGCCTGATTTTCGTTCAGCGCCGGAGGCGCTCCGGCTCCCGCCGCCGATGTGCCGATAATGCGAAATTCCTTCCGATGAATATCGGCAACGGCATAACCGTCCACGGCACTCTTATGAATATCGGGAAAAGGACGAGAGGTCAGCAAGTCACGGGCGAGAATGCGTCCGAAACTCTCTTCGGCGGGGATTCTTTCAGATCCTGCCCTTTCAGCCGCATCCAGCAGCAGCCCGTAGGCTTCGGAAAACGAATGCGGCATCCTTAATACCCTCGGCCGAAGGGACAGACCGGGAAAACACATTTTTCACAGAAATGGCAGAGCCCCCCGTGACCGGAATCCACGATTTCCTCTTCGGGTATACGCTCACCGCAGACCAAACGCGGCAGGAAGAGATCAAGCGCCGTTGCCCTGTAATAAAGAGCCGCGGCGGGAACGGCGCAGACGGCCGTATTTCCGGCATAACCGATCGTCAAGTTGTTACCCGGCTGTATCGGATTGCCCTTGCCTTCAAAATAAATCCCGGCCTCGGCCATGGCCTGTACGGTAACGTCATCCGGATCCACCGACGTTCCTCCGGTGATAAGAACGATTTCGGCCTGTTCCAGAGCCCTGCGGAGAGCTTCGGTTATCCGTCCGAAATCATCCGGAAGAATATCCGAATAAACAACCTTCACCCCCATTCTCTCCAGCTTGCCGGTCAGCTTCGGGGTGAATCCATCCTCTACGGCTCCGCTGAACACCTCGGAGCCTGTAACGAGGACGGCGGCACTTTTTCTGACATAAGGCTGAATAGAAAGAAGCGGCCGGGAAAGGATTGCAAGAAGCCGATCCATTATATTCCGTTCACATGTCAGAGGAATAATGCGGAATGCGGCAACCTGTTTTCCCTTTTCAACAGGAAAACGATCATGGATGGTCGGCAGAGAGGGAACGCCAAGACGATTGATTTCTCTGAGCCGATCCCGATCGACGCGAAAAAGCCCTTTTGTTTCCGCATAGAAACTGATTTTTCCCTCACTCGGCCGCTCATCATAAGAAATAAACTCACCGGCGATCAGAGGAGCCGCGGTTACGGCCGCTTCGTCTTCATGGACTTCGTCGCTTTGGCCGTCAACAACATAGACATTCAGTTTACCGAGCCTTTTGAGACGATCAAGATCATCCTTGCGTATCTTATGTCCCCTTTTATAAGCTCTTCTCTTAATATGGGATGCCAAACATATTTCGGTAATATCATGGGCCAGTATTTCACCGACCGCATTATCCAGCGGAATTTTCTTCATAGTAACCTCGGGCGGGAAATATTGGCATTTTTAGAGGATTTTGTGAATGGAACCGTCACGGCATCTTCTCAAAGCCGATTTATTCAGGTTTGATCTCCGTCATCATCCCTCAGTGTAAAAACCCCGATCTTTTCGGTGACGGATCGAATGCTGCCGCTATTCTCCCGGCTCAAAGATCGAACGCTTTCCACGGCGGCTCCGATCTGTTCGATACCCGAAAGGACTTCACTCATGCCGTTACTGATCCGCAGGGATATATTCCGAAGATCCTCCATGGAAGATCCCACGGTTTCTCCGCCGTTCTTCATGGTGTCGGAAAAATCCCGGACCTGACCGGTCAACTTATTCATCTGTGCGAGGGAGGTTAAAACCTCTTCCCCCGCGGAATTCTGCTCGGTCAGAGCGTGTTCAATCTGTTTTTCCAGCTGATTCACTTCTTTAACCATGGAATGGATCGACTCAAACTGAACAGCCGCCCCCTGCGCCGTATCCACCACGTTGTTAATCACACCGACAATGTCCTTAAGATTCGCCAGTATTCCGCGGGACTGTTCGGTCGCGTTTTCCGCGAGTTTTCGTATCTCGTCGGCAACTACCGCAAAGCCTTTTCCATACTCGCCCGCATGTGCGGCCTCAATCGCGGCGTTCATCGCCAGAAGGTTCGTCTGGGAAGCGATGCTTGAAATAAGGTCGTTGGCTTCCTGAAGATTCTTTGAACGTACGGCGATATCCCGGACTCCTTCAACAAGATTTTGAAGCTGAATATGTCCCTTCCCCGACGCGTCGACAAGGCGGTCGGTAAATTCGGAGGCCCTTATATTGGTCTCGGCGATGGTTCCGACATTGGTTACCATCTCTTCCACGGCGGCCGATGATTCGGTAATAACGCTCGCTTGGTTTTCGATCCTTTCATCCAAATCGTCCAGATTGTTGATAAGAATCCGAATTAATTCAGAGGAACTTTCGACGGAGTCGTTTTGAGAAGAAACCTGGGTTTCCATACTTGTAATGGTCGCGAGTATCTGATTCTGGGCGGATGCGGTTTCTTCCATTTGTTCCAGCAGATCGTCACCGGATTTGGATAAGGTACCGATTTCGTCCCTTATGCCCCGAATCAATGAGTTGAGTGAATCAATGAAACGATTGAAATATCTCGCCAGTAAGCCGATCTCATCCGCCGAGTGTTCCTTAACCGATATGGTAAGATCCCCTCTTCCTTCGGAAATCTCCCGCAGCGATCCTCCTACCAGCCTGATGGGCCCGGTTATCATTCGGAGCAGAAAAACGGAAAGTATGATAATAACGATAAACGTCGCGGCAAAAGCAATGACGGTAATTCTCACGAGCCTGTGATTCACCAACTGGATTTCGCCGATTGTATCCTGAAGGTACTCAATCTCCGACGCAATCGCGGCATCAATGGAATTCACAAGAACATCCGTTGATGCGAGAAAGGTATCCAGCTTGGTGAAATAATCGGCGTCATTAAAACCCCATACGATATCCTTCGACGCCCGCTCCAGCATGTACCAGTCATCCCCGTTCATCATCTCGGAAAGGATCTCCGCCGTTCTATCGGAAAGGATCAAACCCGGATTCCGGGAATTTTCCTCTAGACCGTCGGCGGCCGAGAAAAATAATAAAACCTCGTCGCCGTTCAAGCTCCTCCGCTTGGAAAAAAAGATCCTGCCGTAGCTTCGAAACTGCAGACAGGAATCCCGCAATTGATAAAGTATATTGATGCCGGTAAGAGTCTTTCCCACCCCGCCGATGGTGTCCCGCTTGGCAAATTCCTGATTTATTTCCTGAATTTGCTGAATCGCGCTGCTGTATATGGACAAAATGGAGATTTCCGCCAGTGTCTTTCCTTCGGTACAGGAGCGCATGGGTTCGACGAATGAAATGGCCCTCTTGCCCGATTCTTTACAGCCTTCAGGAAGATGCGCCCCTTCCATGATCTTTAAAAACTCATCCGCTTTAAGATTCGTTTCGGCTACCGCATCTTTAAAATCCTTAACCGAAGCCGATCCGCAAAGATATGCCCCGCACTGCTCCCGTTCATCCTGAAGACAGTCAATGAATTCGGAAATCCGAATAATTGATTCCACGTTCCGCTTCATGTCCTTTGCCGTCTTCAGATTATCGATCCGAACCTGAAGATACACCGTGCAGTACGCACTGAACGCAAGAAAAGGAACCGCCGCGAGGAGAATGAGTTTAAATCGTAAAGACAGTGCAAAATGTCGTTTTCGCATAGAGTCTCCTTTCATGTCATTCGTTTTTTAAATTCCGCGATAATAAAACAGAACGCTATATTAGTTAATGCCGATTATCAAGTAGATAATAGTTAGGTGAAGCCTTGATGGAACGCAACCGCGAAACAGGCCTCCGGAGTAAGATTTCACGAAAGAGCTCAAGGAAGCTTCATTCCGGCCGGTTTCCTTTATGAGGGTTTCCGTATTTTAAATCTTTCCAAACCGGCAGCCTTTTTCCCGAGTGCCTTTTTAAGGTTATAAATCCGGTTAAAAATGCTTATTCTTGGCGCGATACGCGTAAATCCATATGATGGAGGTGATTTCAAAAATCAGCGATTTTTGAAACAAAGCTCTCAGCAGGCTGTTGAAAAAGTAAGATTTGGTTCGAAGATAGCGAGCGAGACTCGCAGCTCGCTGCCGAATCAAGCACAGAAAGCGCAGCGTACCGGCTGTACGTGAGCATTTCGAGCATTGATTCAACGCCGTATACGCCTGTTAGAAAGCGAGTCCTGAGGGTTTTTGATTATCGGATTTATGCAATTTCATGAATTATGAAATTGCCTTGATAAAGCGTCGGATTTTTCGCGAGGGCCGAAAAAACGGAAACAAGATCCCCCTGCGTTATAATAATGCCGTATTCAAAGGCGGCTCCGAAAAATCGGCCTTACGTTCCGTTTTTGTCGGCCGTTTTGCCGCTTATTTTTATATTCATTGATTTCATTGGTACGGAAGAATTGTCATGAAGAAACAGGAAACGGACATCTATGAGAAACTGATCGGGGAATTTAAATCCCTGATAGAATCGGAAAACCTTTGGAATGAAGAGGTTATCATCACCGGAAGAACGCTCACCAATCAGGAAGCCATCGGAACTCCCGACAGAACGGATTTTCCCCTTCTTACGGGAAAAGAAGCACTGATGGAAGCCCGGTTTAAGGATTCCCGCGGTCAAGCTTTCACCGAATGTCCCGGTCCTTTCCGGGGAACATTGAAAGATATTATTGATTCCGCGCTTGAATCCAATCATAAAAGAGCCGTTTTCGTCGCCTCGCTGAACGCGGTGACATCATATCTGAAAAAGACTGAAGGAACGGTTCATTGCCGGGATAACGAGCCCGAAATCTGCGCGGAGAAACTGAGCGAATTCATTCGGGAAAAACACGAGAATCCCAAAATAGCCCTGGTAGGCTACCAGCCGAGCATGCTGGAAAACCTCAGCCGCGGTTTTGATGTTCGTGTTCTGGATTTGGACCGGGAAAAAATCGGCAGTATCCGTTACGGTGTTACCGTTGAATCAGGACAAGACGATTGGCCGAAAGTCCGGGAGTGGTGCGACATCATCCTCTGCACCGGCAGCACCCTGGCGAACGGAACCCTGCCGAATTATCTTACGGACAAACCGGTTTACTTTTTCGGCACAACCATCGCCGGAGCGGCGGAACTTCTGGGCTTCAAACGCCTCTGTCCCTGTTCTTCAACATAAGAATCGAATTTTTTGCATTGACGGACAAAATCGGCCGTCAATGCAAAATTAAAGGACTTGAGCGCACAGGAAACCAAAAGCCTCCTGTACGCTTTTTTTATTTATCGATATTCAAGATCCTCGCAGAGCCGATAGAAGGTATTCGAAAAGTCCGTAAAGAATCCGTCAACACCGGCTTCCAAAAGGTCCTTCATCTGCCGATAGCCGCCTTCTCCTTCTCCGGGATATCCGTCGTTCGAATACCCCAAGTTCTTGATGTATGTGGGAAGAGAGTCGTTACGGACCGTATAGGAATGTACCTGAAGACCGGCGGCATGAGCGAGTGTAACGTAGTCGGTCTTTACACCCGTACTGTTACCGATAATCAGCTTCTGATTCGGTCCGACCCCATAGGCATACTCGGCGATTCGGGCGAAATCCTCGGCGGAGCTCATATCCGCGTAGGAATATTGATTGCCGTACGGAACCGTAGACGAGTCGTTACTGACCAGCTGAATAAGGCGGATATCCGTCTTGGCGCTCAGTTCCATGAGATTCGTATCTTCAAAAGACTGAATCAGGACGGGCGAGGTCTCATCCGTGTAGCCGTATTTATTGAGGATTCGAAGCAGCTCATCCTCCATGGGAAGGCCCCAATCCTTATGCAGTTGAGGAGCCTTAGTCTCAATATACAGCCCGATAACCTTGTTCAGTCGCTTGGATTCGCTCCGGATGAATTGAACGGCTTCCTCGAATGTGGGTATGGAGCCCACTTTATAATCAAAGGTATGACTTACCGTTCGCGGAGTCGTCGTGCTGTTATACCGCTCTTTCAGAAGCAGAGTTCCGAGTTCCTCCCGAGTAAAATCCTTGGGCAGCCACACCCGGTCTTCGTAGTCAACAACGGTTCCGGACGCGTTTACCGGTTCTCCCTCATCATTCACGGCGTACCGATCCGGGAATTTATCTTCCACGTCCGTCGTGGCGCTCAGCGTCACATCATGAAGACACATAAGAACACCGTCCTTGGAGCTGACGACGTCCTGTTCCACATAGTCCGCCCCCCATTCGATGGCAAGCCGGTATGCTTCAATACTGTGCTCGGGCCGGGCGCCGCTCGCACCGCGGTGCGCTATGATAAGGGGGTAAGGATCCGTCGAGTCCAGCACAATCCGGATATCGGCGGTATCGCTTCCGGCGCGGCTTCCATCCGCGGCGTAGGCGAGGACATCGACCCTATAGTACCCCGGAACTTCGTCTTCGCCGAAGCAGAAGCACGATCCGCAGGTGGAACGGAGTTCACCGTTGATATACCAGAAATAGACAATGTTCCCGGAGTAATCGGCGACACTCGCGCAGAGAGTGCCGGAACTTCCGTAGACTTGAGTTTCGGATGCCCCGGAAAGCGTCACCTCAAGAGGATTCTGCATATCCGCGTCGATGCTTACGGAGATGCTTCCTCCCGTCGAGTTGATATTGGAAAATTCGTAGCTGCCGCTGGTTTCCTGATCGGCGATAATCCGAACAATCTCCACCGCGCCGGCCACGGATGTTTCGCCGTCTTTAAGGATAAGGGACAGTGTGTAATAACCGTTGCCCACCTCGGAACTGGAGTATGAGGCGGTCGAATCGGAAATCTCGAATTCCAATTCCTGGGCCGTTCCCAGAGCCGGTGTCAGCGTGGCGTAAATCGAAGGGGAGAGAACATCCTCCGAGGGCCAGCTTACCGAGACGGACAGGGTTCCCGTTCCCTCAATGGGCTCCACCGAAACATTAACCGAAGCCGCATCAGAACCCACGGTAACGGTTGATGTGCCGGAACCGATCAGCATTCCCGATTCGTTAAGGGCGTACACCAGGATTGTCCAGGAACCGTAATCCAGTCCCTTCGCGGTAACCGATTCACCGGTCGTCGTGGCCGCGAAGGACGCGCCGTCCGGACCGGATCCCGTTATCGTATACGAATATACATCCATGCTTATGGACGGAACCAAGGTCAATGCGCTGACCGAGTTCTCTATTTCCACAGTCAAACTGCCCGAACCGGAGTCGGACAATGCCGCGCCGCAGCCGATTATGGACGCAACGAGCGCGAACGCCGCCAGGGCGGCCGCAAGAATCCCAAAACGATTCTTTTTCACTTTTTTTCTCCCAATGTGTTTCAATCACCGGATGAACGGAACCATACCGGGAAACCGGCAAATTCCATGATCCGCACCAATATCCAAATCCTCGGGAATTAAAAAGACATAAGAGAAGGGTTAATAATAATTAACAAATCCATCCGTAACGGTTAAAAGATTTAATCAATTGAGGCTCTTTCAAAATACGCTCACCAAACAGCTGCGATATTCAGCTTTCCGGTGGATTTGATAAAAAGACGGCGAGCGGAGTCCGCAGCTCATCGCCTCCGGAATCCGTCTGTAAAAAAACATGGCCGCGCGGCTCTTTTTTCGCTGTATGATATTAGTGAGTACAAAGTACCGAATCATTAGACGGATGTACCGTCATATCGATTGCAGACGAGGTGATTATGGAAAGAAAAAAATTTGACGATTATATTAACCGTTTCAACGCAAGAGATGAAACAGCCTTCGAAGATTACATTCATCCCGATGCCAAAGTAATCAACGGAACGCTCGAAATCCATGGGATGCAGGGCATGAAAGACCACTACGCCAAGATATGGAAATCCATTTCCGAAGAACTGCACGTGGAACGCTTTGTGAGTGACGATCACACACTTGCAATCCAAATGTGGACGCACTTTGCCGTGCAAAAAGACGATAAGGATTCCCCGTTCGGTCCGGTTAAGGCCGGGGAATCCTTTGATTATCACGGCGTGATTATGTATCGGATTGAAAACGATAAATTCACTGAGATAAAAGTCGCCTATCTCAGTTTTGCCCGCACGGACCTAACGGGAAAAACAACCGAACTCGGGATTCCGCATTAGTCATTTTTCCCGCCGCTTCCGAGCCCGGCTATTCCTCTTTTTCCGTTTCAAACGGCCTGTGATACCCGAGACCCGCAGAATACCCGAACTCCGCGAGTCCGTGCCCCTTCACCCCGTTGAGAACCACCGAACAATAAGCCTCGTTCACCTCGAATCGATTATTGTTCATCAGCCAGGGCATCTCGGGCTGCCTGCGGTCCACTTCCAGAACACAGCGGCCCGATCCCGTCACGCTGAAATCCAAATTGAACTTCGCCGGTATAATACCGTCGTTCCCAACATCCATCGGATCAACCACGCCGTTCACGGGAAGAACACCGCCTTCCCCGGCAATCCATCCGGAGGCCAGCCTCTTGAACGAATCCCCGTAATCCACCGCGTGAATCGCCGCGTAGCGGGCCTTTACCCCGGCAATCGGCACTTCTTCATCCAGCGCCAGAACGGTCCAGATATATCGGTTGATGAAATTCCAGTTCCTTTTCCCCCAGGAATGATCCCTCACCCCCCGCATATCGATGCCGATCGTCTTCTCACCTTCGATATCAACAGCCCCCGTAAGACGCCCTCCCTGCTCGATGCGCACCTGCTTCTCGGAGCGGATGCGCTCGAAATACTCCCGGCTCCAGGGCATCTCGGCCATGGCCAGCCCCATTCCCCGGGCATCCATGCAATCGGCCGAACAATAAAGAGGCCCGTCGGCCGTCCAGGTTAAATTAACCTTCGACGGCCGCCCCTCCAGCAAACCCTCATAAGAAATCCGCCAAACCCCGTCTTCCATCCTCTCGTATGTCAAACCCGAAGAAGAAATGAGCGACTGGTCGGCATCGGCGCGGCCCGTAACGAACCGCTCGCCGTTGGCAAACCGCCGGCCTCCGAAAGCACCCCAGAACCAGATTTCGGCAATCTCGCCGGCGTCCCGAAATCCCAGACGCGTTAAAAGAACATTCCCGGCGCCGTCGGCGCCCTGAAAAACGAAGGAATCATTATAATCCTTCACCTCGATGCCCTCGGGCACCGGTACACGGGCCTCCGCGGGAGCCGACGACTGCCACTCCGGTTTATCCTTAGTCCTGGCGCCGGACTTAACCATGGCGATTGCAGCGGCGTTTTTAAGACGGCTTCCTCCGTTGGGCACCAGTCCGTCACGGCGGCGCGGACGGGAGAAAAGCAGCAAAAGGAAACAGAGAACGACAATGGAAATAATGATGGGTACCAAGGCGGGGCTCCTTAAAAAAATGAATACGGCCGGATGCGCTTTCTTGATTCTATCATGAAGCCCTATTAGGATGGACAGATGGTTTTGAGCTTCAAAATTAAGCCTGCAAAACCACATCCAACATACCGCCGCGCCCCACGGAGGTCATCATGCCCATCATTCCCATCGAAGAACTCAAACCCGGCACGGGAGGCGGCAAAGCCTCCGGACTCGCGGAACTCGCACGGCTGGGACTCAGGGTTCCGCCCGCTTTGGTGATCCCCGAAGCCGATCCGCTGAACCTTCCCCAAGACATTGAACGACGCTGGAAGTCGATGGAGGGCGGCCCCGCGGCCGTCCGTTCTTCCGGATCGGATGAGGACGCCGATGAAGCCTCGGCCGCGGGTCAGTTCGAAACCTTTCTGAACGTTTCCCCGGAGAATCTGACCGACGCGGTCCGCCGATGCGCCGAATCGGTACAATCCGAACGGGTTCTCGCCTACGGAAAGGAGCTCTCCGGTTCCACAGGCGGCAACATGTCCGTCGTTATCCAGGCCATGGTTAAGCCCGTCCGCGCCGGAGTGGTGTTCACCGCACACCCCATCACCGGAGAAAAAAACGTCATGGTTGTGGAAGCCGTGGCGTCCCTCGGCGAAGAGCTGGTGTCCGGCCATGCCGAAGCCGCCCGCTACATCCTGAATAACCCGCCGGCCGGCGGCATTGGCGGCGGCGAAACAGGCAAAATCGCTCCCGATACTCCCCGCGGACAGAACATTCCCGCGGGCGCTCCCGGATTCGCCGAGAAGTCCGCCGCCGGCAGCGAAAGCGGACTGATTCGGAACTCTTCCGGAAATCTCGAATCGGCGGCCCTTGATGAAGAGACTCTGGAAACCATCCGCTCTGGCGCCGCTCTGGCCGCCGCCGAATGGGGCGTGCCTCTGGATCTGGAATGGGCCCTTGAAGAAGGCACCGGTTTACTTCATTGGCTGCAGGCACGCCCCATCACCGCCCTGACCGACTCTTTGGACAGTCACATCGGCCCCGAGACACTTGTTACCCGCTGCAACATCGGCGAAATGATGCCCGGAGCCGTAACGCCCCTGACGCTCTGTACTTTCGGCCGCTCCCTCAGCACGGGGCTGGCCGATTATTACAGAGGTTTCGGGGCCTTACCGCGAAAAGGGCCCGAACCGAGCTTCATAGAGAATTTCGAAGACCAGCTCTTCATGAACATGACCAACTTGTACATTATGAGTCATCGGGTTATGGGAGCCACCGTCGAAGGAACGGAGCTCAGCATTCTCGGTTATGTCTTGCCGCCGCACGAAGCGGGTCCTCAAGCCCCCTCCCATATAAAATTCATCAACGGTCTGCGCTATGTCGGAAGTCTTTTCCGATGGAAAAAGAAACTCCAAGCTCTGAAAAAACTCGCTCAAAACAGCCGCATCGAAACAGACGGCCTGGACGCCGCCGAAATACTCAAGAAGTTCAAAAACGCTCATCCGCGTGTTATGAACCGTGCGGTAACGCTCCATTACGGTGCCAGTGCGTTTTCGGGCGCCATGAACGCGGCTCTGGCCATGACCCTCTCGGGAGGATCGGCGGATGTCACCGAAGAGGCCAAGCGCCTCATGACCGACCTTTTGGCGGGAGTGGAAAACGTGGAAAGCGCCGCGGTCCTGGAAGGTCTGGAGGAACTGGCGTCCCTGATCCGAACCGAAGGCCTCGAAAGTCTGCTCGGTACAAAAAAAACTCCCGCCGGAGAGGTTCATGCCGCCCTTTTGGCTGACGAAGGCACTGTGGGAAATGCTTATCGGGCTTTCATGAACCGTCACGGCCACCGCTGCATCCGAGAAGCGGAACTGCGGGAACCCGAATGGAACTTGAAGCCGGATCATCTGATCGAATCGCTTAAATCCCTTGTGTCTTTCCCGCCCAAGAAGACAACCTCGGCGGGGCCTGCGGCAGCCGAGAACAACACGGCAGCCGAGAACAACACGGCTTCCGCCCGGCAGTCAAAAACCGAACAGGAATTGCCCGATCTTCCCGAAGGGATTAATCCAAAAGTCATCGCCTGGATCGCCAAACAGGCTCGAAGCGGCGTCCGGGCCCGGGAAGAATCCAAATCCTACCTTATCCTGGTGATTCACCGCTTCAAAGTCGCCGCCAGAGCCCTGGCCGCCCGCTTGGAAGAAGAAGGGTTCCTTCCCGATGCCGACCTGGCCTACTTTCTCACCATGGACGAACTGACCGACCTCGTGGAAGGCCGCCGGACGGGACTCATCGGCCGCGCCCGGCGGCGCAGGCGGCTCTATCCCCAGCGCATGGAACTCCGCTTTCCGGATCTTTCTTGGGGCCGTCCGTCCCCGGAACCCCCGCCGGTTCCGGACGGCAAATCCGTTTTAAACGGAACACCGGTCAGCCGGGGCATTGTCGAAGGAACCGTCCGCATCGTAAAAACCCGCGAAGACGCCGAATCCCTTCGGGAAGGAGACATCATGGTGGCGCAGTTCACCGACATCGGATGGACACCGTTCTACAGCCGCGTCTCCGGCATGATTACCGAAATCGGGGGGGCCCTCTCCCACGGTTCTGTCGTCGCCCGGGAATACGGGCTGCCGCTGGTGGGCGGTTTAAGCGGTGCCTGCACCTTTCTGAAAAACGGCGACCGCGTAAGACTCGACGGCGGAAGCGGCAGCGTTATACTGCTTGATCGAGAGGAAGCGGCGGCACGATAATCACTCAATCGGGATTGCGCGTCAGAGCGGGAGAAACGGCATTTACAGCAAGCGCCGCCACTGTTCCGCCCGCGGTTCAAAAACGCACCGTACGCGATAATTGATACGAAATTACAAGGATTTTATAATAGACCCTCCGGAGGACAACTAAATGACCAGCGAAGAAATGGAAAAAAAGATTCTGGAACTTGAAGCCCGTCTGCGGCGAACAGAAGACATCCAGGCAATCCATGCCGTTCAGCGGAAATATATCAATGCCCTGATCTGCACCGAGTGGGATATCTGTGCCGATACCTTTTCGAAAGACGCCAGAGTAGACGTTTATCTGCATGATCCGGTTCAAGGGCGCGAGAATATTCGGCGATGGTTTAAAGAAGAACTTGCCCAAACCCACGCGGGAAAGGAAGGCGATATCCTGGTTCATCCCGAAATCACACTGGATGGGGATTCGGCTAAAGGCAAATGGCTTCTTTACATGCAGTACTCCTATCCGAGAACGGGCCAGGCTCTTTTCTGGGTACAGGGATTCTATGAAAATGAATACGTCAGGGAAAACGGTGAATGGAAAATCAGTCTCATGAGCTGGAGTGAACGCATGGGACTTCCCGGCGGCGGACCGCCCGAAGGACTCTGGTAGGAAATCCGTTTTCATGAGGAGCTCTTTGGGAACCGTTCCAATAGAGCCCTCATCCGATAAGGATTTTCACAACGAGGCAATTTTGTAATTCATGAAATTGCTTCCATCCGATAGCCGAAATCCCTCGGAACTCGCTTTAAAATGGCTCTTTTAAAAAACCGCTGATATTTGAAATCACCTCAACGAGAGTTCCATTATCAGGCGGGCATTTTCCCGGCTCCCGCTTCCCGACTTCTTTATCGACTGTTCAATCCGAAATTTCCAATGTATCCAGAAAATCATGAAATCCTTTGGAAATAAACTTGTCCCGGCCTGAATTCTTAGCTTGATAGAGTCTTGTATCCGCCAGCTTCAGCATATCTTCGGGTTTGCCGCACTCCGTACATTCGGCAATCCCCATGCTGATGGTGATGTTCCAGGGAACACCGCTGAATGAAGAGGCTTTAAAGTTTTGCCCTAAACGCTCGGCCAGTTTCTCCGCCCCGATAATGTCACAGTCGGCCAAAATAACAACAAACTCTTCTCCTCCGATTCTGTAAACCCGATCGGAATCCCTAATGGCCGAACACATCAGATTCGCGCCTTCCGTCAGTACGGAGTCGCCAATGGAATGCCCCAAGGTATCGTTCACTTTTTTAAAATGATCAATATCAATCATAATCATTGAGAATCTGATGCCGGACCGTTTGAAACGGGAGATAAAACCATTAAAATCTTCCAGCATCATCCGCCGGTTCAAAAGTTTTGTTAAGGAATCCTTGGTGCTGAGCTCTTTCAGCTCCCGTATGCTTTCGGCTAATTTCCATTCGGTCAGAACTCCGCGATTCCGAATGCTGCTTGTGGCATACAGACTGATCAAGCCTGCAAGAAAAAAAACGATAAGCTTTGCGGAGATTTCCACCGGTGATACGAATAATCGGTTCCCTAAAAGATAAGCCCCGATAACAATAACATCCGAAACAAATACAACCAGACAATATGTTATCGGCTTAATCCACATTGTAATACTTAAGAATAGGACGGAACCGATAATCGCGGAAAAATCCCTCGAAATCTGAAGATCCCAGGCCGCTAAGAACGCGTAACAAATGACTAAAGCCAGAACAAAAAAAATCTGAATGGCAAAACACAAATTCTGCTTTATTCGATGAGCAAAAAAATAACTGACAACAAGAAAAAACACGGATAAAACCGCCATGGCGATAAATGTTCCCATATATTGCCGCGGCATGGGACAGACAATACGTTCATTGATAAAAAGCCGGCGAAAAATCATGATCAAACTCATGAATAAACTTAAGGAGGCACCAATTCGAAGAAAAAAGCGGTTGTTTTCACAGCGGGCCGAATCGGCCTGTTTCCGGACTTCTTCGGGCAAATCCTTCAAAGTTAGAAATTGAAAATGAGATTTATCCTGCTCCGTATTCCCGTTATGCTTTTTAAAAATCATATGATTAGCCTTTAAACTCTAGATAAACGGTTTGCGTTGTCTCTATATACATCGGCACTAAGAACTTTTTCAGCACAGGTTCTTCAACAAATAAGATTTTCACTAAGAAGACCGCATACGCTTTCCGTTCAGCGAACGGAGCGGACATCCGCAACACACATTCAGGCCGGCACTTATCCGCCGCCCGCCCGCACCTTTGCCGCTTGCCGACGGCCGCCTCCGGGCTTGCTCTTACCAGCCGGCTGAAGCTCCGTTGCCGCCTCATTTGCCGGCCGGCCGGCAAATGACACATCACGAAATAACTTGGATATACACTTACGATTAGGTATTATTTAAACACTACCTATTTAGGAGGGTTTATATGGCGTTACGAACTCCACAGCAATATTTGGAAAGTCTCAAAGACGGAAGAGTCGTGTACATTCTGGGAAAGAAAGTTGAGGATGTTACCAAACACCCGCTCTTAAGCATTACGAACAATTGGGTCGCCATGGATTACGTGATGAGCAACGATCCGAAGTATCAGGACCTTCTCACCGATATCGATGCCGACGGGGAGCGGGTCAGCTTCGCCCTTCAGCCCCAGAAAACAAAGGAAGACCTTATGAGGCTTCGGGAGGTGGTAAAACTCTGGGCCCGAGCAACCTTCGGAAAACCGCCCGGAGCGAAATTCGTCGCCAAAGACGGACTGAACGCGGTAACCGTGGTCAGCCGCCGTGTGGATAAAAAACACGGCACCCAGTACGCGGTAAATGTCGAAGCTTTCCGCAAGCATCTTCAGAAAAACGATCTTGCCTTTGCCATGGGACTCACCGACGTAAAAGGAAACCGCGCTCTGAAGCCTTCGGCCCAGGTTCAGCACAAGGATTTCTATGTACGAATCGTGGAAGAACGGGAAGACGGGATTATCGTCAGCGGCGCCAAAACCCATATCAGTCAGGCCGCTTCCTGCAACGAAATTCTCGTCGCACCCTGCCATGCCATGACGCCTGAAGATAAAGATTACGCCGTAGCCTTCGGGATTCCCCTGAATACCAAGGGAATCACCATGATTTCCTCGGAACCGGAAGTTCACGAAGGATACGATCTTTTTGATCATCCCATTACAGGCAGCGTGTATATCAACGACGCCACGGTTGTCTTCGAGAACGTCTTCGTTCCCAAAGACCGAATCTTCCTCAAGGGAGAATGGGAATTCGCCGGAGAGGTGGCTTACATGTTCGCCAACTTCCACCGGCTGAGCGCCGAAACCTATAAGGCCATCGAACTGGAAATGGTTACAGGCGCCGCCATGCTCATGGCCGAATACAACGGTATCGAGAAAAAATCCCACATCCGCGACAAGCTGACCTGGATGGTGATGTATTCGGAGATGATCGAAACACTCGGGCTGGCCGCGGTTGAACACTGCATTCAGGAGCCGGAAAGCGATTATGTTTATCCCAATCCCATGACCGCCAATATCTGCAAGTTCCAGTTTGCCGACAACTGGCACCAGGCCACCAAGTACCTGCAGGACATTTCGGGAGGAATCGTGGCTACGGCCCCCTCGGGGAAGGATTTCTTCAGTCCCGAAATTGGCCCTCTGGTTGAGAAGTATCTGGCCGGGAAAGACGGGATTCCCACCGAAGATCGGCTCCGGATGGTGAAACTGGTTAAGGAAATCAGTTCCGCTTACGAGGATGTGCTGACCATCCACGCGGAAGGCTCCCTGGAAGCCCAGAAGCTCTCCATTCTGATGCTGGCCGATACGGAGCGTTATACCGCCGCCGCGAAACGGGCCGCCCGCATCAAAAGCGGAAAAAAGCATCCTTTATTCGGCGATCTTCCGGCGTTCCCACCGAAATTCTAATCGCCGCCTCTTCAAAATAACCATCGCCGGGGATTCTTCATGTTTATAGGATCTCCGGCGATTTTAATCTTCAATTCCGAACTCTTCGGATGCACTCTTCTACCCTTCATTCTTCAAGTCCGCCAAACAACCTTAAATCCGGCATTTGGAATAAAGAGAAAACTACATGGATGTAGTTCCCCGTAAATCCAACTACATTTTTGTATGAAATCATCTCTTACTCAAAACACACCAAGCTGAAAACATCAAAGGAAAAATCCTGGCACATCATTTGCTGTTAATCGGAAGAAACAAACACTGCACCCGAATGTAAGGAGTTATCAATGGATTTTCCGGATATCAACCTGGCCGCCGGACCGGTTGAAATCTCACCGCGAGTATCGATGGCAATGGCACGGCCCGTACTCTATCACTACGATCCGTCTTTTATAGAACTCTACAAGCGCATCGATGAAAAACTGAAAAAAGCATTTCTAACGAAGCACGATATCATCATTCAGCAGGGAGAAGCCATTCTCGGACTGGAAGCGGCCGCTCATTCCTGCATTGCACCCGGTGATAAATGCCTGAATCTCGTTACGGGAGTTTTCGGAAAATGGTTCGAAGATTTTATCATTGCGGCAGGCGGAACCGTCATCGAACTGAAAAAAGAATATAACGAATCCATTACCGAAGAAGATGTCCGGGAAGCCTTCCGAAAGAATCCCGACATCGCCGTGATGAGCGTTGTTCATTCCGAAACACCTTCGGGAACCGTGAATCCCGTCGATAAACTCTGCCCCATCGTGAAGGAACACGGAGCGATTACCATCGTCGATACCGTTTCCGGCGTCTTCGGATCGGAACTCCGGCCCGACGATTGGGGTATTGATGTCTGCATCACCGGCCCTCAGAAATGTCTGGGCGCGGCACCGGGCCTGAGCATTGCCTGCATCAGTCCGGACGCCTGGGCCAAGATGGAAAAATCATCGGCGCCCGCGAACAGCTATATGAGCTTCACGGACTGGAAATCCAAATGGATTGAAAACAGCGCTTTCCCCTACACCCCCTCCGTTTCCCTTCTCTACGGACTGGACGAAGCTCTTTCCATGCTCCTCGAAGAAGGCATTGAGTCCGTCTGGGAACGGCATGCTCTATCGGCGCGGATGTGCCGGGCGGGAATCAAGGGAATGGGACTCAATCTCTGGCCGGCGAGTGAAGATATCGCCGCGGATTGCTGTACGGCCTTTAAAACTCCCGAAGGTGTGGACTCCAAAGCCTTCAGAGACACTCTCCGTGAAAAATGGAAGCTGATGATCGTCACCGGATACGGAGAACTGGCTCCGCACGTCCTCCGTATCGGCCATTTGGGCCATACGGCGAAACCCCTCTATGTTCTCTCGGCACTGGCTCTCGTGGGCAAAGCCCTTCTCGATTCGGGAGTGTCGGTGGATGTCGGCAAAGGAATAGATTCCGCCTTGGCGGAACTGTAAATAAGAACTGTAAAAAGATAGGAGATACAGAACATGGCAAAAAAAATGTCCGCACAGACGGTAGCGCTCCTGGCGATTATGACTGCGGTTACAACCGTACTCACCCTCCTGGTGCGCATACCATTCGCTCCCACCAGAGGATACATCACCCTCGCCGACGTAGGTGTTTATTTCGCGGCATTCGCATTAGGACCCGTTATCGGCGGTATCGCCGCGGGAGTCGGAACCGGATTGGCCGATGCCATCGCCGGTTATCCTCAGTGGATGGTTCTCACATTGATTATCCACGGCGCACAAGCCGTTCTGGCCGGATACATTGCGCGTAAAGGCACCCTTCCGCTTATGATTCTCGGCTGGGCCGCCGGCGGTGTCGTTATGGCTGCAGGGTATTTCGCCGCGGGAGCCGCCCTTTACGGAGCCGGTCCAGCAGCGGCCGAAATTATCGGCAATGTCGGTCAGGTCGTCGCGGGCGGCGTTATCGGTATCCCCCTCGTTTTCGCCGTTCGCAAGGCCTATCCGCCCATCATGAACGTCGGCAAATCGAAAAAGTGGGAATCCGCCGAAGAGCCCGCATGAAACCGGATGAAGGAAAAACGCCGGCCATATCCATTAAGGGTTTGAACTTCGCCTACCCAAGCGTGGCCGCCGGTCAGAAAATGGTGCAGATTCTCAAAGGCATCGACCTTGAAATCGCCCAGGGGGAATTCGTCTCCATCATGGGTCCGACGGGAGCGGGAAAAACAACGCTCTGCCTGGCCCTGAACGGGATAATCCCCCATTCGACCGGCGGACGGATCGGCGGAAATGTCGAGATATTCGGCAAGAACACGAAAGAATACAAAACGAAGGATCTCGCAAAGCACGTCGGCATCGTCTTCCAGGATCCGGAGACTCAGCTCTTCACGATGAGCGTGGAAGACGAAGTGGCCTTCGCCCTGGAATGCCTGAGCATTGAGAAAAGCGAGATGGAAGACCGCATTACCGAAGCCATGCGCTATGTCGGTATTGAACAGCTGCGAAAGCGCTCCCCGATGCACCTTTCGGGGGGCCAAAAGCAGCGTGTGGCCATCGCGGCCATTCTGGCCATGGATCCGGAAATCATCATCCTTGATGAACCGACATCCGGCCTGGACCCGATCGGCACGCGGGAAGTCTTCCGGGTTGTCGACGAACTTCGCAGCCGAAGCGACAAAACAATCATCATGGTGGAACACGAAAGCGAACAAATCGCCCGATTTTCCGACCGGGTTATTGTGCTGGAAGACGGGATTCTAACAATGGAAGGTTCTCCGCGCGAAATCTTCAGCGCCGTTGAGGAACTGAAAAATGCTGGGGTATCCATTCCCCAGGTTACGGAACTGGCCTATGCCGTCCGTAATTCAGCCGATCGGCCGCTGCCGATCATTCTTGACGAGGCAATACCATGGTTCTCCCGGAATCCGTAATCGAAACAATCGATCTGAAACATGTCTATGAAAGCGGCGTTACCGCCCTGAACGGGGTTTCGGTTTCCGTCGCCAAAGGCGACACCGTCGCTCTCATCGGCCAGAACGGATCGGGGAAAACGACACTCGCGAAGCATCTCATCGGACTTCTCAGACCGACAGCCGGAGAAGTCCGCATCGGCGGCGAAAACATCGCTGATAAATCCGTTGCGCAAATATCACGGCAAGTCGGTTTCGTGTTTCAGAATCCCGATCATCAGATCTTCTGCTCCAGCGTTCTGGACGAACTCTCGTTCGGCCTGAAAACTCAAGGACTCGATAAAAAAATGCGCAAGGAACGAATCGACGACATTCTGCACCGATTCAAACTGGAAGCCTACACCGATTATCCGCCGGCCGTTCTCGGCTTCGGTCTGAGAAGAAAAGTCAGCTTGGCATCCATCTGCGCCATGAGGCCCGATGTTCTCATTCTGGATGAACCTACGGTCGGACTGGACCGCAGAAGCAGTGTGGAACTGATGGATACCGTCATGCAACTGAATTCGGAAGGACACACAATCCTCATCGTCACGCACGACATGCGCGTGGTGGCCGAATACACGAAAAGCAGCCTTATCCTGAAAGGCGGAGAACTGTTGGCCTCCGGCCCTACCTCCGACCTCCTGATGCGTTTTGAGCTCCTTTCGGAAACACAGATTGCTCCCCCGCAAGTCGTCGAATTAACCTCGGCCATGAATCTGCGCCGGGAAGATGACGGTCTGCCGATGACCAATGAAGAATTCATTCGGGCGTATCAATCAAGGAAAGCTTCATGAACTACGATTTCTACGTAGCCGCGGATTCTCCCGTCCACAGAATGGATCCAAGAGTTAAACTCGCCATCACCGTCAGCTGCTGCGTCATCGCCTTTATAGTGAACAACATCTGGGCCGTTCTGGTACTGCTGGGCTTCCTCCATGCTCTCTACCTCATCGGAAAAATCCCGCTGAAGAAAATCGGCATGGTCTGGAAAATGATGCTCCCGGTCAACATTATGATCATCCTGCTCTGGCCCGTTTTTTCCCAGGAAGGCTCCATGGCGCTCTTTACCGTTTTAGGCCGCAGCGTCACGGTGGAAAGCATCGTGAGGGGAGTCTTCATGGCGGCCCGTATTACCTGTTTGGGAATGGCCTGCTTCGTTCTGCTCTTCACCACCGACCAGAGCACCATCGTTCTGGGACTGGTCCGGCTGGGGCTGCCGTACGACTGGGGACTGACCTTCGCCATTACGCTGCGCTATCTGCCGACCTTCTACGGGATCATCTCCATGATTATCGACGCGCAGAAAGCCCGGGGACTCGATTTGGAAAAGGGACGTTTCTTCAGCAGGCTGAAAGCCTATCTGCCGATTCTCGTTTCCGTCATCATCACCGGTCTGAAAGCCAGCGCGAACCTCGGTAACGCCCTGGAAACACGCGCCTTCGGCGCGACTGTAGGGAAACGAACCTACTATCGTGACTTGCAAATGCGCCATCAGGACTACACCGTGCTGGCCGCAATCATCCTCGGAACGGTCGGCCTGACATTCGTCCGATTCCAATTCGGTTTCGCGGGCGACCTTATGCATCTGATGCCTCTCCAGGCATAAAAACCACATCATGACAACTTAGGAGAAACACAATGCCGTTTATCAGAATTGAAACCAACATCGACCTGGAAGAACGTAAAAAATCCGCATCACTGGCCGCCGTTTCCAACATCGTTTCGAAAGCGACAGGCAAGAGCGTGGACTACATCATGGCCCGCTGGGCCCCAAAAGCCCCCATGACCATGGGCGCCGAAGATGTTCCGACCGTGTACGCGGAAGTGAAAAGCGTCGGTCTCACAGCCGACCAGGCCGCGGCCATCTCGCCTCTCACGGAATTACTCACCGAAACTCTGGGCGTGGATAAACACAACGTTTATATCGAATTTGCCTGCGGCACGCCCGACATGTGGGGCCTCGGCGGAGGCATGCTGGGCTAGAAGATTTAAACCGGTGGTATTGAATTGTCAAACAGCCACCGGTTCAGTCTTCTGACCGTTACAAAGAATTATTCTTTATCTCCCAGCAATTCCTTTTTCGCTTTATCATACATTTGCTCGGAATCCAAATCCGAATGAAGCACCTTCGTATTGCAGAAATCACCAAACATCTCCGTCCCAAAAGTCATGTCCAGATCATCCACAATACGCTGTTTCCAGGGTCGGCGAATAACCTGGGCGGAGAGTCTGCGGATACTGCGGTGCTGAGCCATGATAACATCAGCAATCTCATAGGCCCGGGGGATAAGACGATCACGGGAAACAACCTCATTAACAAGGCCGTATTCAAGACATTTTTCAGGCGTCAGCATCTCGTTCATCAGCATGGCATACGCCGCTCTCCGGGTTCCCATAAGCTCAAAAAAGCAGCTATGGATTCCATCGCCGGGCACAATTCCATTGATGTAATGGGGATCGGAAATCACAACATCATCGGCCATAATGCACAAATCGCACATCAGGGCCAATTCAGAATGCCCGCCGGAACCGCTTAACACGCCGATGGTGGGAACCTCCACGTCTTGAATCATGGAAATAAGCATACGCCGTCCGTCAACAAACATATGCTCATATCGGGTTCCCGCCGGATCCGTTTTTTCAGGCATCCAGCTTTCATCCTCAAAATTCGCAATCCAGTATTTTCCCGTCCCGCTGAAAATGATGCATTCTATATCCGAATCGCTTCCGACAATACGCCACATCTGACCTATAGCTCTATGAAGCTCCATGCTCCACAACTGGGGTTCACCCTTGGTATGCATCTGAATCAGAAGGACACCATCGTCCCTCTTCTCCATATTAAAATGTTCCTTAAAAATTTCCTTGTATTCCTTGAAGGTCGGCCAATGGGGGTAACTTGTATTCGTCATCGTCTTTCTCCTGCCGCAGTTCTTGAGCACTGCATGTTTTTTTATTCAGATTCCCAGAAAGAAAATGAATCGGGAAATAAAAAAAACGCATGGATTGAACGATTTGATTTATGTCTAAGGATGAGAGCAGGAAAATATTTCAGCTGTATAATCCAGAAACTGCCTGACCGCCGGATTTGAATTATTCTTATGCCAGGTCAGTACAACATCAACAAGCATCTCGTATCCCGATATTCTTTTTTTCAGAATATTATGACTGCTCTCCCTGCCGGCGACATAGAAACCGGGAACAACCGATATACCAAGGTTGGCTTCCACCTGAAGCAGCAAAGCATCCATGGAATCGGCATAAAGAAGTGTTGTGTGTTTATCTTGAACAAACAATTCCTCTATAAACGGAGGATGAACGAAATGGGGAAGGATTATCTTTTCCCGCCTGAGGTCTTTCAGCTCCAGTTCTTCCGATTCGGCATAGGGAGATTCCCTGGAAATCAGAACAAAAAACTCCTCCCTGCCAAGTATCCGCCGCTTAAGTTCCCCGAAATCCTTCACGGCAAAAAGAAATGTAAAGGCCAAATCAAGCTCTCCGCTCACAACCGACTCGGTTAAAACAGTTGTATTCCGGAGTTTGATATCGATATAGACATCAGCAAAAGATTTATGGAATCCGCTGAGAAATTCCGCAATCAGATGGTTAATACTGCCCAAAGAGCCGATTCTTAAAAAACCGGAAGTACCTCTTCCCGCATCCCTAACCATCTCGGACATTCCATGAAACGCCTGAAGGAACTTCTCACCTTCCCTTAAGAAAACCTCGCCGGCACCGGTAAGGCGTACCGATCGGCTTGTGCGTTCGAACAGACTCACCCCCAGTTCCGACTCCAGGGATATAATCTGTCTGCTTAAAGCCGGCTGACTTATATAAAGATATTCGGCCGCTTTGGTGAAATTGCGATATCGCGCAAGAGTCAGGAAGTATTCTATCTGCCTGGTATCCAGGAATTTTCCCTCCTATTCCACCTCTGTCGCCGGAGGACCTTCGGGCCGCACCCGAGCTTGCTCTGGTATAACAGAGACGAACAAGGGAAACCACAGGTATCGCCGGCGCTGTTGAACTCCGCCGCAATCATAGGCCGCACCCGAGCAGCTCGCGCCGCCAAGAAACCTCTTCAGCCGCAGTAAAAAGCCGTCGGCAGCCCCCACGAGCGCACCCATTTTGCCGCCACAGCCCTCTTTAGCGCCTCTCCACCTGTAGAAGAATCACCGCCACGTCGCCCGAACGCACGCCCGGCACCCGGGAGGCCTGCCCCACGCTCACCGGCCGTATAATCTTCAGCTTCTCCCGGGACTCGGTCGAAAGACCCGGAACATCATCCCAATTCAATCCTGAAGGAATGGACACATGCTCCATTCGGCGGAACCTCTGCACGTGCCGCTCTTCCCGCTTCATGTAGCCCTCATACTTCACATCAAGTTCAATCTGCCGGAGCCATTCGGGCTCGGCGCCCTCTCCCAAAGACGGCTCCACCTTCAGCAAATCAGGAAAACTCACCTTGGGATCTCTTAAAAGAAGCTCGAATTTTTCTCCGCCTTTGCGCTCCCCCCAGGGCCCCTTGTCAATCTCGGCCTCCGTCAGAGTGCGTTTCCGCAGCAGCTCCCGAATCTCGTCGATGCGGTCGCGTTTGGCCTCGAAACGCTCGGAGGCCGCCTCATCCTGAAGACCGGCCTCCCGGCCGTAAGCGAACAGCCGCCGATCGGCGTTATCATGCCGCAAAGCGATACGGTGCTCGGCGCGGCTGGTGAACATCCGGTAGGGCTCCTTGGTTCCCAAAGTCACCAAATCGTCGATCATTACGCCGATATACGCCTCCGAACGGTCCAGAATTATCGGCGGCTTTCTCTGCATCCGCCGGGCGGCGTTAATCCCCGCCATCAGCCCTTGAGCCGCCGCCTCTTCATACCCGCTGGTGCCGTTGGTCTGCCCGGCGATAAAAAGATTGCGCATCCGTTTGGATTCCAAAGCCGGCGTGAGATGAATGGGATTCAGATAATCGTACTCCACCGCGTATCCGGGCCGCATCATCTCCGCATGTTCCAAACCCGGAACGCTGTGAATGTATTCCACCTGGGCATCCTCGGGCAGACTGGTGGAGAGACCGTTCAGATACATTTCCTCGGTTTCGGCCCCCTCGGGCTCCACGAACACATGATGCCTTTCGCGGTCCGGGAACTTTACCACCTTGTCCTCGATGGACGGGCAGTAGCGAGGACCCGTGCCCTCGATGCGTCCCGAGAACAAGGGAGAGCGTCCCAAATGACTGCGGATAATATCGTGAGTGTTCTTGTTGGTGTATGTAATGTAGCACTGCATGGCCGGACGCTCGGGCCTCTCCGGACCGAAACTGAAGGGGAACACCTCATCGTCGCCGAACTGGATTTCCATCTTCTCTATATCCAGAGACCGCCGATGAACCCGCGCCGGCGTGCCCGTTTTCAGGCGGCCCACATCGAATCCCTTCTCCCGCAGATTCTTTCCCAAACCGAGAGCCGCCGGCTCTCCCAAGCGTCCGTTGGGCGCCACGAAATCACCGATGAAGATCTTCCCTTCCATGAACGTTCCGGTGGTCAGTACAACCGTCCGGGCCGTAATCTTATGTCCCCTCTCGGTTATCACGCCGCAAATTTGGGAATCGCACCAGGCCGCGGGATCCGCTCCGCCCTCAACGGGCGACTCCTTCACCGGCTCGGCCCATATATCCGTTACCGTATCCTGGAATAAGTCCAGATTGTTTTGGAGCTCCAGCGTATGCTTGGACTTCCGCCGGTAAGCGGGCTTGTCGGCCTGAGCCCGGGGCGCCTGCACCGCAGGACCGCGGCTTCGGTTGAGCACACGGAACTGAATCATCGTCGCATCGATAAGCCGGCCCATTTCTCCGCCCATGGCGTCGATCTCCCGGACCATGTTCCCTTTGGCCAGTCCCCCAATTGCGGGGTTGCACGAAAGGTTGCCGATGGTATCCAGGCATTGAGTAATGAGAACCGTATGATATCCCAGCCTTGAGAGCGCCAGAGCCGCCTCGATTCCGGCATGCCCCGCACCCACCACGACCGCATCGTAATCCATGGAGCGAAGGGTAGTGATTCGGTGGGAATTGGGCAAGAGATTGAACTGACCCCCGAAGCCGCCCGGAATAGCCCTTTCCCTCATCCCTCCGCTTCTTTTCCCCGCGAGTTATGCTCAAGCCGCGCCGGAACCGCCGCGGCCTGGGGTGAACCACACCTCATCCGCTCTCTCACCTTGAAACGGGCAAGCTCCATCAATCCTCGGGCAGAATATAGGCACCATCTTCATCAAAGTAATCGAGAATCTCCCAGGGATCGGTTTCAGGCTCATTCTCTTTCTCAATCAGGGCCATCAGAGATTCTTCACACCAGGACCAGGCGTTTGCATCGGGATCGAGCCGTGATTCCCGGTAATCGGTCAGACCGGGATGCCGAAAGATCAGCTTCGCATAATGCATCACATCCTTTCGCTTGCTGATCAGCAGGGACACGTCGCGATTGTGCCAGTACAAAGTCATCGTGCCCTGATTATTATCAACAGAGTACTCATACTCTCCGTGAACCCGGCTGTAGGCATTGTAAATCGTGTCCATAAATCCCAGCATGGCCTCTTCGGTACGGAACACATAAATATACGCCACTTTCTGAAGCCGATCGTTCTCAAAGAGGTACGAGTAGTAGCCCATGGACACCACGGCCCCGTTACCGTCGAACCTGGGCTCTCCCCGATAGGTAACCCGCCGGTCATTGCTGTCCGATACAAAAGAATCATACTCGGCTTCAAAAAGCATCGTGTCCGCCAAAGAGGAATCCCAGGGCGGATGAGAGAACAGCGGGGTTTCATACTCTTCCTGAGCGGAAAGTCCAGATACCGACAGAATCGCCAAAAACATTATCAAAGACGTCTTTTTCATTCCATATCCACCGACATCAATCCGCTCTTCATTCAACAGCCGTTCGCAGAAAGCTTGAACCGGTCCATCTGAGTGTTATCCGGGATCCGCCCTTTATTTCGTAATCCTGAGCAACATTTCCCCGGGCCGGGCGATCACCGTCCAAGATATCACTCAATACGGACGAAGACGGGCTGGAATAGATCGAATTGGCCCAAACATATTTATCACCGGTCCACCAGACGTAGGTAATATCCGGCCGCTGCGGACGGATGGTGAAATCACCGGTATGCACCTCATGGTTCCACCGCCCGTTCCGATAATAGCTGACGGCCACTTTTTCGCCATAGCCAAGATCAAAGGAAATTTCGCTGAGCCAATCCCGAGCCGGCAGCTTGCTGAGCCTGAAGACCGGTCCGTCGTATCCCTGAAGCATCTCCGCTTCAACCGGTGTTGTATAAAATTCCTGATGACCGTCCCGCTCGTCGGTATACCAGCGGTTTCCGTTGATGCCTGTATAAAATTTCGTACCGCTTCCGGGTGTCCCCTCTTCCAGGGCCACAATAGACACCGATGACTTTGTTGAGTTTTGCAGCCGGTAGCCGGCGCCGGGCCGGATTGTCACCGTTTCCTGCATGAGCTTCACGAAACCCTGGGCGGCATAAACCTGCAGCGTCTTCGGAGTATCGTTGAGGATGGTGAACTCTTTCCTCATCCACTCCCGGGCCTGCGTGTAAAAACCGTCAACAACAGACTGTCCGTCGAACACGGCAACCCGGCGGGCTTCCTCCTGTGAAACCCCGGGAGGAAGAAATGTTATCAGGATATGCTGCGGTTCAACGCCGCTTTGGGAGCGAAAGAGAATAAGACCGTTATTCCAGATCTTCTTCTCTTCCCATGCGCCATCCTCCGCACCCGGAGGCAGAACCTTACCTTCACCGTAAATATTGGCATATTGAGAGTCGAACCATCTCTTGTATTGCCGCATGAAATCCGAAGAACAGGCCATATGGTATTCAACCCTGTTCAGCCGATCATTCTCGAAAATGTAAACAAGCAGCCCCATTCGTGCCGGCGACGCATCGGTACCAATGGAATGGTCCTGAAGGGCCAGTACGTTTTCAGCCGCCTTCACGGGCGGCGGACCAATCCGGCTGAACAGCTGAACAGTATCATTCATGCTTGTTCCCCAGGGAGGAATCGGAATTCCCGGAGTCTGATACTGCTCTGCGCTCTGGGCGGACAGAGCCCCTCCCGCAATCAGCAGAACCACCAGTACAAAAAGAGCTCTCTCTTTCATGAAACAATCACTCCTCAACATCAGCTTCGAGCATATGGGGATTCACATCATTCATAATAATGTATGACGGAAAAACAAAGGCACCATAATCTCTTTAGCTTTCACCATATCGCATAAATGAACAGAATCAAGCCGCTTCGGTTTGAGGAGCTTTATATTGATGTAACCGGA
This sequence comes from Spirochaetia bacterium, assembly GCA_963666985.2. GTDB lineage: Bacteria > Spirochaetota > Spirochaetia > DSM-2461 > DSM-2461 > UBA2779. Next base: position 535,092 of record CAXXIA010000002.1, read on the forward strand.
ATCGGCATTCGGCTTATATCGGGTATGAAAAATATTTTCGCTATCTTGATTCAAACATGCCATACTGATGTCATGTTTAATCCCACACAATGGCGGCACAAGAACGAACAAGGAGATACTCATGGAAACCATCATTGCCGCCTGCGGACTGGACTGCGCAGCCTGCCCGGGCTACATCGCTTGGAAAACGGACGATCAAAAGCTGCGGATCAAGACCGCGGCAGAATGGTCCAAAGAGTTTGGATTCGTCGGGAAGCCGGAAATGATCGACTGCGCCGGCTGCATGACCGATACGGATGGACCGCGGGTCGGACACTGCTCTGTGTGCGAATACCGGTCCTGCGCCATGGAACGAAGCTTAAGCACCTGCGCGGCCTGCGGCGAATACCCCTGCAAGTCGCTTGCGGGCTTCCTCGCGCAGGTGCCCGCGGCAAAGGCAAACCTGGAAGCGCTCCGAAGCTGAACCTCGGACCGGCGGTCCTTCCAATCCGCCGGTCCGTTTACCACCGCTAAGGGCGTCCGGCATGAGAATCGACCGGCTCTATGCCCTCGCCCTCCACCTTTCCCGTCACGAAAACCTCACCGCGGCAAAGCTCGCCGAGCACTTCGAGGTGTCGATCCGGACCATCCACCGCGATTTGGAAACTCTGGACATGGCCGGTGTTCCGGTAGTAACGCGCCAAGGCCGCGGAGGCGGCGTAAGCCTTATGTCCGGCTACCGGCTCGAAGGCGGCTATTTAACGCGAAAAGAACTGCGGGAGCTGGCCCTAACCCTGGAAGGCATCGCTCCCATTCTCTCAGGAACATCGGTGCCTTCCATCGCGGGGAAAGTGGCGGCGATGAATAGGACGGATCGAATTTTCAGTGACAAAGCGGAAACCTACGTTCCTCCCGTGGACATCGACCTGAGGGGATGGAGCCGGCGACCCGAATGGAAGAAAACCATGACCGCGCTGACCGAAGCGATCAAAACCGAACATGCCGTCGGATTCGCCTATATGTCCCTGAACGATGTTAAAACCGAAAGAGATGTGGAACCGCTGAAAGTAATTTTTCGAAACAGCACATGGTACCTCTCCGGCTGGTGCCGGCTGCGGCGAAGCTACCGATGGTTCAACGTCTCCCGGATCGAAAACATCCGTCTCCTTGAATCCCGATTCGACCGCCGCGGGCGTTTAAACGAAATGAAAGAAGACGACGGATTCAGCGAACCTGTTACGGATATCAGTCTTTCTCTCACGGAGAAGGGTCTTGCCAAAGCCCGTCATTACCTCGATCAGGATTCCGTAAGATCGGCGGGGAAGCGCCACACGGCGCTTCTTCGATGGCCGATGAGCGAATGGGTTTACTCATTTCTTCTCGGTCTGGGCCCGGAGGTTTCCGTTATCGCGCCTGATGAAGTACGCAGCGAAATGGCGCTTCGAATCGCGCAAATGGCCGGAAACTACGCTTCAGCGGATTCTTAAAGCCCTCGCTTCGGCGATAAAAAAGATTCAATACACCCGATACCGGATTTAAGCAAGGAAACAACGACCTTTGTTCCGATGCATAACAAAAAGCTTCCGAAGACTCATTGACCGGTTTCATTACCCGCTCGTTTGGCACTCCCCCGGCACAAATCTTTTTCAGGAACTCCATCAATCCAGACCATGAGTTCTCTAATACGCTGATTTGTCAGATCGAGAAGAATCGAATAAGAACAAGCTGAATACGCCCAGCCGTATTCGATTAATTTATCATCTTTGGGAAATCTTGCTTCAAGAACAGAATCACGATAAAGAAGCCACGCACTTTGAGACTTTTCCAGAGCTGCAATAAAAATCCGATCTTCAGCATAATCTTGAAGGATTTCCGTATAAATCAGGTCCAACTTCGATTGCGCTTCTTGAAGTTCCGAAAATAACTCTTGAGTAATATCATCCAACGCAGACGCGTTTACAGGAAGAAAAAAGAACTGACTGAAGAGAATAATAACTGAAAATACAAATCGTTTTGGTTTCATTGAATCCGCTGCCGAGGCGGGATACCGAAGCGGCAAAGACCTCCTTGAAATTATTTTTAATTCTTAATCCCTATTTGTTATGCTCCACCCAAATTAATCCATCGATTTCATACCCTAGCCGCTTTGCTTCATTCAAATAATTTTCTTTGATCTTTTCCGGAATTGTTTTCTCTCTGGATAAGATCCACAGATATTGAAGATTCTTTCCCGCAACTAATGCATAGTTATATTCATTGTCCAGCATTATGACATTATAGGCCCCATAAAAAGGACCGAAGAAAGAAACCTCCAGTTCCGCGGTAGAGCTATTGCCTCTAAATCTTGCTTTTCCCACAGCACTTTCCCATTTGTCTTTTTTATAGTTATATCCTCTATTTTCAACACGAATGGTTCCATCGGCATTTAGAGAATACTCCGCCGTAGTGTTGTTGAGATTTTTTTCAAATGTGAAATCAAATCGTGCAATCTCATACCATTTTCCCAGATATTTCTCCGAATCAAATGATTGGACCGGATTCGCGCCATTGGGGATTGAAGTACACGAAAATCCCAGAAAGAAAGATCCCATCAGCACTGCGAATGTCTTCCTTTTCATAAAAGTCGACTCCTCCTAATACTAATATAGCTGATTTTTCAAAGAAACGGATCTTCCGCCGAAGACGTGCCGCTCCCGTACAACAGATTAGATAAGGAAGAGAACGGGAACGCCGTTGTGAAAAGCAGAATCGTTTACCCGCGAAGATATGGAGAATAGAGTGCTTTGCAGACTTTAATTGCTTTGGAAGTGTCATAAGCCATTTCCAAATAGATATTCCCGTTGTATTCAAACTCCAGAATCGTTTCCAGGCCGAGCTTTCTTTCATGAGCCGAGGCCGATCTTGGATTCGCTTTATTCACGAAGGTCAGCAGAATGGGGAAGCGGCGGGCCATGTGCTCTCTGGAGGTTTCAAAAAGAAGCTCAAGCGCTCCGGTTCCGCGATATTTCCGGTCAATGCAGATAGGACCGTATTGATAAGTGTTTGCCGTATTCAGCCGGCGGCCAAGATATTCAAGACTCCCCAAACCCTCAATCATGTGCCGGAACATCGGCCACGCTTTCCAGTAATCCCACGATCCGGACATGGCGTATCCGACGACTTTGCCGGCGTCTTTGAGAATAAACAGACCTTGTTCTTTTTTGATTAGTTCCCGAAGCTGATCTTTCGTGAATAATGTCGTTACAAATCCATCGGCTTTGTCTTCTTCGGAAATTGTATTCACGTGATACTTTGCTTGAAGAAGCATCACCTCTTCAAGATCTTCCGTTACGGCGGCTCGACATTCCATGCCTTAAGAATATAACGAGGCTCTTTATTCCGTACAACAGCCGGAGAACAGGCAAAGCCGAACAGTCGAGTCCGGCGCAGGGCCTACTTTGCCGCGTCCATTTCCGCGGCGGTTGGGGGATCGGCGCCTTGCCGAGCACAGTTCAAGCTGGAAGCCTTAACGGCGAAGGCCACGACGTCGCGGGCTTCGTCTTTGGTGAGTTCACTCGCGGTTCGCTCCGAAAGTCTGCCGATCTGGTGCAGCCGCACGAGAAGAGCGGCATGAAAAGTATCACCTGCGCCGATGGTGTCTTTGACCGTTACCGGATATTCGGGGGCTTCCACTTGAAAAGACGGGCCCATCATCACCGCCCCGTCTTTTCCTCGCGTCATTACCACAAGTCCGGCTCCTTTCGCCAGCCATTCGGCCGCGCTCTCTTCCGCCCTGCGTCCGGGATACATCCATTCCAAATCGGCGCCGCTTACTTTCACGATGGTGGAAAGACCGGCGAGAGCTTCCATCTCGGCGATATAGGCCTTTTTGTCGCCGATCATCATGGGCCGGACATTGGGATCGAAAGAGAGGGCCCGTTTGCCCGATTCCCGGCGGATAAGAGATTTGATGGTTTGTGCCTGGGGTTCGAGCAGGAGCGAGATGGATCCGAATTCAAGGCATTCCACCGAATCGGGCAGGGATTCGGGGACATCCACGGGAACCAGATTCCGGTCGGCCGTGTTCTCCGTATAAAAGGCGTATCGGGGTTCTTTTCCGTCGGCGATTTTCACGAAGGCCAAGGTGGAAAGCCGATCGGAACGCTTGGTAAAAGAGGTGTTCACGCCTTCGGCCGTTAAACGGTCGAAGAGCATGTCGCCGAAAAAATCACGGGATATTTTGCCCAAAAAGCCGACCGGTGCGCCCAGGCGCGCGGCGGCGATGGCCAGGTTATAAGGAGATCCGCCCGGGCAGGGAGCGTATTGCAGATCGGCGGTCTTCTGGGGAACGAAATCAATAAGGGCTTCACCGCAGCTTACGATCATGAAAAACCTCGAAACGATCATGGTTCATTCGAAATCAGCCGGCAAGACCGGCACGTTCCGATTCGGGAAAAGCATACCACGGGAAGCTTCGGGGGTCATCCAAAGAAAACCTTGAAGCATGCAAAATCAAGCTCACCTTTAGGTTTCGGCGTTCAGACGGGAATAAGCTCGGAACCATCGGGACCGAAGGTACGGATTTCCGAACGCATGTGCGCGAAATCAACCGAAAGCTCGGCTCTGTAATCGGCGGCGTTCCTGTACAGATTCAGGTGCCGTCCTTCTTTTTTAATTTCCACACGCAAATCCTCGGCCGTGACATTCCCGAAGGCCGGGTGGGTGTTGCGGAATTCCATAAGCTTCAGAAGACGCTTCACCACGGGTCTTTTCAGTTCTTTTTCGGCTTCATCGAGAGTGTAGGCGCGGCGGTTGATATCCCTGCCCTGCCGGGTATGCTCCACAAGCGCTATGTCGTTTCGCCCGGCCAGAAGTCCGACATAGTAAACCTGCGGAATACCGGGTGCGAAGAACTGAACCGCCCGGGCGGCCATGTAGGCGTCGTCGTTCTCGCCCAGCGCCGAATAGTAAGTGCAGTTAATCTGATAGAGATCCAGATTGCCGAAAGAGGCCGAGGAATAACGGCGGTTGGCGTTGGATCCTTTTGTGTAAAGGGCTTCCACCGTTTGATCGATTTCTTCCGGAGTAAGCAAATCGGCGACATCGACGATACCGATGCCGTCGTGGGTGTCGAGAGTGGTAACACAGTCGCGGGGGCACTTCTCCAGCCAGGCGGCCAAAGGACGCGCGTCGGCGGCATAAACGGCGCGAAGAAGCAGCATGGGCAGGGCGAAGTCGTACACCTTTAATCCCCAGGATGCCAGAAGTTCCTGATAGCGGTGATGCTCGTGAACTTCCGGAAGAAGTTCCACACCGTAAGGGGCGGCGATGGCTCGGCACCGATTTAAGAGTTCGGGCAGTTCCGGCTCTTCGAAGAAAAAGCGGGTTCCCGGCTTCTTGGTGACGTATCCGGCGGCATCCAAGCGGACCGTGGCTATTCCTTTCCGGCGGCAGAGATTTCCCAGTTCCTCCTCCAGCCAGCGCCGGCCTGTTTCGGAAAACACATCGATATCAATCTGTTCTTCGGAAAAGGTGCACCATACGTCGCGGATGCTGCCGTCATCGAACGTAACGGGAATCCAGGGATCGCGGGGTTTGCGCGTGTAGATTTTTTCGCGGTCCTCTGCCGGAACTCCATCGGGGTAAAGCCGGTCCACGGGGATGAAAAGATCGGCCCATTGTGATTCCGATCCCTTCTCGCGCCAGTCCCGAAACCAGGGAGAAAGAGCCGAGACATGGTTCACCATGAAATCAACGGTCAGTTCGAAGTCTGTTCCTAAGGCTTCAACCTGATCCCAGGTTCCGAAGGACTGCTCCACGATTTGATAGAGTATCGGAGCAAATCCCCTGTCGGCCGATGAGGGATAAAACGGAAGGATATGGACGCCTTTAACGGCTTTGGAGAGTTTCCCGCCGAGGAACGTATGGAGTTCCCTGATATTCCGACCAAGGCTGTCCGCGTAGGTGATGATATGAATACCGTTTTTCATTGGACTACTCGTTTACTGGAAGGCTCTTATTATAAGGTTAGTGACTTGGAGGGAGGGGGTTCAAGTGATTTTTTCCGGCGATGGGTGCGGTGGGATCGGCGGGAATAAATATTTTGGCCGGATGTCGCGTTTTCAGTTTGCTTACAGCCGGTATTGTAGCGGTTCCGCCCCCGTTAGGTTCGTCGAAGCGGTCGCGCAAAGCCGAGAAAGCCGAGAAAGCCGAGAAAGCCGAGAAAGCCGAGAAAGCCGAGAAAGCCAAAGTATATAAGGCCGTTTAGGCTGAAAGTTGAATAAGCTGCCTCTAACAGGCTGTTGAAGAAGAGAAAAACTCGGCATTCGGCCTATAATGCATGTTCCGCAGACGTGCTTTACGGCGGAAACCCGGTCGTTGACATTCGGCAGGATCAGCGGCTATAGTGGCCTTCGTCTTTATTGACAAATAACGAAAACGGGCTGTAGCGCAGGGGTTTAGCGTACATGTCTGGGGGACATGGGGTCGGCGGTTCAAATCCGCCCAGCCCGATAAGGGAAAGCCGAGTTGCTCGCAAGAGTGACTTGGCTTTTTTTTATTCCGGAAAGGCGGATTTGAAGCGAAGGTGCCGCGCGACGATAGGAGCGAAAAGCGCACAGGATGTGCGCGGAAGGCACTGGAGACGGCCCGACGACGAGCAACACGAGGTTGCGAGTTGGAGGGCAAATTCGCTTAAGCCCGATAAGGGAAAGCCGAGTTGCTCGCAAGAGTGACTTGGCTTTTCTTTTATTCCGAAAAGCTAAAAAGCCCTTTTTACCAAAATGCCGCCGATTTCAAATTATACCTTTTACCCTACAGGGTATATTGTATTAATTAACCCTATAAGGTATATTGAAAGAATATACCTTATAGGGGAACACGCGGAGGCGCGAATGAATCACCTAATCAACAACTCAGCCAAGCTTGCTCAAACCCTCAAGGCGGCCAGGAAACGCCTGAATTGGTCTCAAAAAGAAGCTTCGTATCGATCCGGGCTCCTTACGAAAACCATTTCTCTTTTGGAAAACAATCCGGAGAAGTGCAGTGTCGAAACCCTGATGAAACATCTTTCTTCACTCAATCTTGAACTGTTTCTTGCGGACATTCGGTCGACATCGGATACGGACAACGGGCAGGAATGGTAGATGGGCAGAAAACGACTGAGGAAATGCCTCAAGGTTTATATGAACGGTGTACCGGTCGGCTCCTGGGCGGTCGATAAAGAATCTCGATTCACCTACTTTGATGAGTGGATCAGCGATCCGGTATCACGGCCGATTTCTTTGTCTCTACCCATATCTTCGCCAACATCAACCTTCAGCGGACCGAAGGTTGAAGCATTCTTTGACAACCTTTTACCTGATTCCGATATCATCCGCCGACGAATCCAAACCCGCTTTGGAACCTCCGGTACAAGGCCGTTTGAATTGCTGGCGGAAATCGGCAGAGATTGTGTAGGAGCCCTTCAGCTCCTACCGGAGGATGAGGATCCCCCTGAGGTAAAAAAAATTTCAGCCGAACCGCTCAATGAATCGGCGATAGCTGAAATACTGCGTCAACAGGCCGGTACTGGGAACACTCTCGGGCAGAGAGGTGAAGAATTTCGAATATCACTGGCTGGAGCTCAGGAGAAAACAGCGCTCCTTCTCAATGACGGACAATGGCATCGCCCTCGGGGTGCAACACCGACAACCCATATCTTTAAAAGACCGCTTGGCATCGTCGGGCATCAGGGAATTGATCTCTCAACCTCTCTTGAAAATGAGTGGCTCTGTCTCAAAATCCTGGATCATTTCGATCTGCAGGTGCCGCGGAACCATATTGAATACTTCGACAATGAGAAAGCATTGATTGTCGAGCGATTCGATAGAAAGCTTTCCAGTGACGCATCCTGGTGGATTCGGCTGCCTCAAGAAGATTTCTGCCAGGTTCTCGGCGTGCCTCCGGGCTTGAAATATCAGAGTGATGGCGGACCGGGGATTCGAGACATTGCCGCATTTCTCAACGGATCAACAACTGCGGAAAAGGACAAGAGAACTTTCTTCAAGGCTCAAATCCTGTTTTGGCTTCTGGCTGCAACCGACGGACATGCAAAGAACTTCAGTATCTTCATTCTTCCCGAAGGCCGGTATCATCTAACCCCGCTATACGATGTTATCTCCACCTACCCTGTTATGGGTCATGGTGCCGAACTCCTGGCTCCGCAAGAGCTGAGGATGGCCATGGCCGTCAGAGGTACAAAAGGATACAAGTATAAATGGAACACTATTCTGCGGCGACATTGGCTTGATACCGCACGGGATGCCGGACTGTCCCGATCCGCAGCGGCAGAAATCGTTGACGAAGTCGTACATCAAACTCCGAAAGTCCTCTCAGGTATTGAAAAGATTCTGCCTGATACCTTCCCGATCAAAGTTGCGGAAACCATCCTGAAGGGAGTTCGCAATAACCTCAAGTTCCTGGAAGATTGAAATTCATATCTTGGCTCCAGTTACCGTTTAATACCGGCCTACCGCCGGTCATCCATTCCGATCTTCCGAATCATTCCAAAGAATTTCCTGTTCCAGTCCGGCACCAAAATCTTCCAGACATTGGAGCACCTCCTTAACAATTTCATCCTCCTGCCGGCGAAGGCCGGATAGGATTGCCGTGGAGTCACGCAGCAAATCACTCTTGCCGTAGCGCCGCACCAGTTCGCGGAGATTTTTTGGAATAAAAAAGGCGACTCGACCCCCAGAACGCCGCTTGAGCCGAAGGTATTCCTGCAGGCCGACAGGATCATAATCACCGAAATGAACAATATCGAACGACTGGGATTCCAGCCAATTTAAAAACCACTCCGACATTCGGCCGGCGCAGTATATAGCCGCATCGAAATCCTTGAACCGTTCTTCGAAACGAAGAAAAGGCTCAAGATTCTCAATCAGCGCCACGCGGTTACCCTTGTAACGCCACTGGGTTTTATCGGAAATTACAAAGCATGCACTTCCACTCAGATCGGTTACGCCTTTTACATCCAGAGGCCCTTTTTGAGAAACCAAAGGTGCTTCTGAGAATCCCCGGATAAGCACGGGCTCTCCGCTAAGATTTGCACCGCGTTTGGAATCCCGGAACGTGGCCACGGCTTCTGTCCGGTCCAGCCCTCCTTCCGCGGCCTCCAGGCCATGAGGATAGACTGCCTCGGTAAAAATCCTCACCGCATCAGGATTGGCAGCAACAATGCGCCAACCATTCCCCCGGCGTTCCTCTTTCAGAGCTCCGGCATCAAAAAGCGGTTCAAAGGCCGATAGGGCACGCGAACCAAGTTCCGACCGGGTGACATACCCCTTACCGATCAATTCCAGCAAAACACGGGCAACCGAATCAGCCGCCTTCATTGTCACGCCTTAATTCGATGAGTGCCGTCTCATCAAGAACGATTCGTCCTTCGGGGTTCTCCGCCAGCATATAGATTCGATCTACTTCTTCAACAGAATCGGGGCTGGCCAGTACCGGAATAAAATCCAGTGACCCCGCCAGCCGGATAATCCCGGCAATATTGTCATGGTCAAGACTCGATACTTCATCAAGATAAAACGGAAGGCAGGCCCTTCGTCCGCTCATTAAATCGCGCAGCAGAATTAAATGCACCAGCACTTTGATTGTGATGGTTGTTCCGTTCGATTCAATCTGATCGAGATTGGTATAGGTGCGTTTCCCGCCGTCCGAGCCCTGGATTTCGAAATGGAGGTCAAACAAATCACGCAGCCCGACCGACTGTGTCTGTTCCAGCAGGCGGCCGAGTTCCTCCATGTCGTTCGACGAGTTATCCGTCGCACCGAAAAGCGGCAAATCATCATGAAAATCACACAGCGACTTGATTCGCTTCATCCACTCAGGCCGCTCACAGACAATCAGCCCCACATCGTCAAGATTCGATACGGCAACCTTTCCCATCCGGCGGTTCAGTTCTCCGACCTTGCCTTCCAGCCGTTCCAAATCATGAGATAATGCTGAGAAAGAACTGCGCAGGCCGACCGCGAAATCCGCCCACGACTTGCGCAGGGCCGCCTCGCGGCTTTCGAGAGCATCAACCGCCTCTTTCAAACGACGCAGTGTTTCATTCTCTGTTTGTCCGCTGTATTTCCCGTATGTTCGATCATGAATTCCGTTCAGCAGTCTATCGGCTTCATCCGCGAAAAGACGTTCCTCGCTGAATGTACGGCGATAAACCTCATATAAATCATCGAGTCCATCGGGAAACTCTATTCCGCTTCCCGCCTCCCAGCCCTCTTTCGGCGGAGAAAGTCGGCGATGCCTCTCCAGCAGTTCCCGGCGTTCTTTTTCCGCGGATTGCGCGGCAGCCAGTAAGCTCTGCCCTTCTTTTGCCAGTGACTGAATATTCAGGTTTATTCGATTGATTTCATCCTGCAGTTTTTCCGATTTGGTTTCCAGGGATTGAACTTCGGCTGTCCATTGGTCGGCCTGTTCCCGCCGGCCGCATAATTCCGACCATCGAATCAAACGATACTTCAGCCGCTCTTCCTCTTCACGCTTATCGACAAGTTTTTTCTCCAGCCCTTCCCTGTCGCGGGCGACTTCCAGCAAATCGGTTTCGTGACGGATCTGTCTTTTCAGTTCATCAATCCTCAGCGTCAATACTTCGGGATTTACCAGCGCAGAGATGTCGTGCGGCGGTATCTCCCGCAAATCGATACGCATATCTCCATCGGAGTAGGAACCATCCGAGATTTTCTCCAGAAGCCGTTCAAGACGCATGCGAACGGATGAAGGATTACTCAAGTCCACATCAGATTCATTCAGATGCAGTATTGAAGGGTTCAGGATTCTAAACAATTCGGCGATATCCTCATCTTCGAATTCTTCACGGAGCCCGGCCAGAATCAGATGATCTCCCGAATCTCGCATGCGTTCCGCTGTCCCCAGATCCGTTTTCAATCTCTTGATTCGCGCATCAATCTGCTCGGCACGTTCCCCCTCCAGCCGTGAAATACCGGCCTGGAGTTTAGCCGTCTCTTTACGCAAATCATCATATCGCCGCTCTTCCCAATCAGGCATGAAGTCGGCAAGACTTTCTTCCAGCTTCCGGAAATCTTCAAGCTTTGAGTGTAATCCTCCAAGCTTGCCGATCAGTCCGTCACGTTTCCCGCTCGCAACAGAACGTTCTTCCTTCAATGTCTCTTCCAGATCCCGGAGTCTTTCATGCTCCAGGCGTTTATCCCGTTCGAAGTTTTCCAGTTCGGATTCACGGGCGGTGAACAATCGTCCGAGTTCCATCCACAGGATGGGTAAAGCACCTCGAGCGGCATCCCGTTGATCGATAAAAGTAAATAGATTTGCTACATCCTTCTCAATCCAGCGCAGCTCTTTCAGCGCCTGGGCATCCCTCTGGAGACGACTGAAGCGATCTCGGTATTCAACCGAAAGATCAATTTCCTTTTGCTGGAATTCGTTGTTATAGATTTCAACCAGCAATTCTTTCAGTTCATCCTGCCGCAGCTGGGCCAGACGCAGCAAATTACAAAACAAAAAACTGAAACGCTCGTACTGCCTGCGATCGCGAAGCGGGAGAAGTCCCAATCGGACACCCCTATCTTCACCCACACCGGAAAGTGCCGCCCGCAGATGCTGCGGCTCCAGCTTTACATAGTTTTTACCCGCCAGCCGAGCCTTCACCTGATCCGTATCGCGCATCTGACGCATATCGGTCAGATAGTCCTCCATTTCAAAACGCCCGCGGTAAGCAAAACGCTCAAAATCATATTGCCGCGCCGGACCGAGACCATGCACACCCACCACCGCCATACCTTCCGGAGTTCGACACTCGAAAAGGATATAGCTGTAGGTTGCCGGGAAATAATATTTTCGCGTCTCATTCAACGGATGAGAAAAATGCATCTTGCGCTGATCGTTTAGATAAAGAAACTGCAGCATTGAAATCAAAGAAGTTTTCCCGATGTTGTTCGCCCCCATCAGGTGCAGGGGGGCATCAAGCCGAACCTCCGCAAAATCATACTTCCCCGAATGGAAAGCAATCAGGCGAACAGGTGAACAAAGGATCTCATCACTCATCGTTATTCTCCGTTTCCTCTGTCGTGATGAAATCCGTACACAGCTCCAGGAAGCGGCATACAGGCAAACGGAAGCGGAAGGTATCATCCGGAGCAAGTTCCAGGAATCCCAGCCGCTCCATGTTTTTCAGAAGTCCCGGCAGATCTTCGGCCGACGGCAAGCCGACTTCACTCATGTACTGCCGTGAACGGGCGGCCTGGTAATGAGGCAATTCCCGGAGATTGAAACGGCGGGTCATCAGCGCTTCCTCCACGGGATGCCCCTTCGTCGCCAATGCTTCGATGAGAACGAACATGAAAACCGCCATCCGTTCGGCGACATCACTCAACTGCGCATCGCCGCAGAAATAATAAAATCCGCGCGGATGCTCCCGAAAACTGAATCCAAGATTTTTAAATAAGGTCTCATATGCATCACGGTTATCACGCAACGCGAAAAAAAGTGCCCCGTCTTCCATGCATATATGCCGCCCCTTTCTCAGGGCGTCAAACACCTCCGCCATATGCGGCAGTTCGATAGGAATCTTATCCACCGGCCGCCTCCAGTCTCATCTCATATGCACGGGCAACAATCGAATCCAGACGGTATTCCCTTGATTCTCCCGGAACAAGCAGAAACAAGTCGTCTCCGTAAATCCGCCCATACAAACCAAGAAGCTGATGCGCTGAAAGATCAGGATAACTACGGCACAGCCAGCCGAGTACGTCATCTACGGGCTGCTCCATCTCAAGATGCACCCGGATTTCCGCATATGGAATAACCGTCGGCAAAGAATCAATCGCGGCATCTCCGATACTCTCCGGTGCCTGCGGAGAATAATTGCTGATCTGAGAAAAATAAGCCTCTATATGGTCATCCGAGAACAGACCGATGGCGCCGCCGCTTTTTTGGGCGGGGAAAGACAAGCGTTCTTTGAGCTTCAATGTTTTTTTGCCCTTCCTGCTCATCCGATCAAGTGCCTGAGTCGCACCGCGCAGATAACGGCTGTTGCTGAGCGCCTCGTTATAGAGAGGTTCCAATTCCCGCACGCTCTCCTGATAATCTTCCATCGCATTACGCTGTAGACGAATCAATCGCGAACGCATGGTGGAGAACTCACGTACCATGATACCGTCCAGTCGGAATAACGCTTCACCCTCCCGCATCAGAGCTTCCAATGAACGCAGACGATCGTCCATCTCTTTTCGTGAATCAATGATGTCGCGCATCGGCTCAACGAATCTTTCCCAAAGACGAATGATTCTCTCGTAGCGTTCTACGGCGGCGATATCTCCCTCACTGCTTTTAAACTTGAGAGTCTCCGCGATAATGCCCAGTCTGTTATCATGTGAATCACGGCGTAGCCGATCAACCAAAGTACGAATTTCCTGAAGCAGAATGATACATTGGGATGATTCGTTCGTACGAACCGAATCCGATAATTCCGAATCAAGCTTCTGCAGTTCGTTTAAATATGTTTGGATTACGGCAACATTTGTTAGCCGTTGTTCACGAAAAAGATGACCGAGCAATTCTTCCCACATCGCCGTCAATTCGAAGAATGCCGTCTGTCCCGGCATTTCCTCCACCATGTCCATTTCGCGGAGCTGTCGAAATATAAAGGCTGAGGCAGGCTGTTCAGGCTTGCGAAGCCGGGCAATTAATTGTCGTAATTCAGCCTCAGGCAGCCCTTCCCTTCGATAATAGATTTCCCGCAGCAATAAAATATGGTCGGCGGCAAATCTTAAATAGGCTGAAGGTTCGAATGCAGGCATGGTGGTATCTCCATATTATCTTGCTACTATTCAGCAGAACAACAGCAATCTGTTTGAGGTTGTTGACCTCTTTTTGTAACCACTGATGGTACCAAGTTCCAGTATTACTTCGGGAATCTCCGTACAAACCGGTATAACGAGATCTGAGGTTCAAATCCGCTTAAGCCCGATTTCCTCGTCATGACCTCCCAACCGGACCACGACCTTATCCGAGAACCTGCGAAGGAAGCCTTCCGTAATGCTTTTTGAACAGTTTTCTGAAATGCGGGACGTCGCTGTATCCAAGGAGATGGGCCGTCTCGCCGACCTTGCACTTGTTCTTAAGGAGTTCCATGGCTTTCTTCATTTTGAGTTCCGTAAGGTAAGAAAGAAAGGTTCTTCCGATTTCATCCGAGAACCTGCGGCTCAGGTACGACGAGCTTACGAGAAAGTGGGCGGAAACGTTGTCGAGCGACAAGCCTTCGGTCAAATGGGTTTCCAGGAATTCCAGGACGTCTGAAATGGCGAATTTACTGGAACTCTCGATCGGCATGAAATTCATCAATGTGTAATTCAGCCATGCGTAGAACCAATTCCTCAGCTCTTCCAAAGAGGGAATGCTGACGATCTCAAAGGCCTCTACGCCGATTTTGATTCTCTGATGGCGCAGGGTATAGAAATCGAAAATGACGTTCTTGATATTCGCATAGAGCATCACGAGGTCGCATTTGACATTAAGCAGGTTATAGCCTTCCTCGTCGCAGATCCGGAACCACTCCTCAACCAGAGGCAGGACGTCCTTGCCCCCTTTGTAGGCCATGCTGTTCCGGATGAGCCGCTCGATTCGCAGAAGCCTGAATGGCTTGCTGACGCTGACGTGGAATTTACTGATCTCCTCGAACGCCCCGGCTTTCTGGTAAAACGCATCGACATAGTAAGTTTCGTACGCTTCGTAAAAGGATGAATAAAGACCGCCGAGGCCCGGATGAATGCAGCCCTTAAAAGAAAAAGTCGAATCGAGGGACTCGCGGAACGCTTCAAGGGAAGGAGTACCGTCTTCTTTCCGACTGTAGTAAACGTCCAGTTCGAGGGACTGATCCACGGGGAAGCTGATCATCCGCTCATAGGGAATCCGATCTTCGTTCCGGTTCCTTAAAACGGCGAAGAAGAAATACTCCGAACGCGTCGTGAGTTCCTTCTCGGTGAAGGGATGGGTTTGTTTCAAATCGATGAGACGGGAGAGAATGCCTTCATCGAGGATCGATTTGGTCGGCACGGCTTTGACGGATCACCTCCATTCCATATTATAGAGGATTTTTATTCTATTCAAAAAAATCACCTATAACTTGTAAAAATGTTCTTTCTATCGATCCGGTTGCGATGACTTTATAGTTAATGAAAACACCTATTGGAGGTAATGAAGATGAATAAAAAAGGATTGTCATTATCGCTGGCAGCAGCTTTTCTGATCTCCGCTTCGCTCTTCGCGAACGGTTCATCCGAGTCAGACGGTGCCGGAGACGGTCGAATCACGGTTCAATCCTGGCAATACGCCCTGGGCGATTACAAAGGTTTCAGCAAAGACGACGAATTGACCGGGGCCGTCGCGAAAGACTTCAACGCATCCCATCCCGGACTTCAGGCGGAAGTGAAAATCCTCCGTGATGCGGATCACTACACGTCCCTCCGCGTCGACTTCGCCGCGGGAACGGCCCCCGACGTGATCGGAATCGCCCCGGGAGCCAACCTTGACCAGTTTAAGGATCTCCTCGAGCCGCTCCGTCCCTACGCCGAGAAGGAGTGGGGCCCCGACTGGAAGGACAAGTTCACCGAAGCGGCGTTCACCACCATCGAGCTCTCCGGCGATGGGATTTATGCCTTCCCCAGCGCCATGAGCGCATCTGGAACCGTCTGGTACAACCGGCAGCTTCTCGGAGAAGTCGGCGTCGACGAATTCCCGGCTACCTGGGCAGAGCTGGAAGAAACCACCGCCGCCCTAAGGGACGCGGGCCTCATCCCCCTGATGTTCGGCGGCAAGGACGCCTGGCAGAGCTACGACATGTTCATCACCATCCTGGGGACGATCAACAAGAATCTGGCGAACAAATTGTTCGCCAACGAAGGCGATTGGACCGAAGCCGACGCCGTCGAGGCCTTCGCCTACTTCCAGAACCTCTACATCGATGGAATTGTCCAGGACGGAGCGCTTTCCACGACCCTTTACAACGAAGGTTACTCGCTCTGGAAAGACGACGACGGAAACAGCAACCTTCCGATGATCTTCAACGGCTCCTGGGATCTCGGATCGCTAAAAGCGAGCAACAGTTACTACGACAAGTTTTCCTCCTACGGCATCGGTGTCAGCACTTTCCCGGATATCGAAGGCAATGAGGCGGTCGTGCTCACCGCTCCGGATGTCGCCTGGGCCGTCAATGCCGATTCCGATAACAAGGACGCCGCCTGGAACTTCGTCCAATGGCTCTGCTATGACATGCAGCAAGAGGTGGTCGACGGACTCGGATTCTTCAGCGTCCTCAAGGATGCGCCCGCACCGACCGTCGCGCTGACTCCGGACTACAGCGCCGCATATGAAACGATCTCTTCCGCGGTGGCGAGCGACAGGACGGTCGGATTCCGATCCTCGTTCTATCCGGACATGAACAAAGCCCTCTTCGAGAATCTCCAGCTTCTGGCGATCAGCGAAATCACTCCGGAGGAAGCCGGAGCCGCGATGAACGCGGCTTGCGCATCCATCGGACGGTAATAAAGACGTCTTTCGGAAACAATATCCGATCCCCGCCCCGGGGCATCCGGGTCGGGGACGGTGTTTCCGGAGCAAGGAAGCCCCTATGGTCAATTTCAAGAGAACGACGAGAACTGGATTGCTTTACGTGATGCCCCTGGTCCTGTTCGTCGCCGTGTTCATGGTCTACCCCGTTTTTTACAACATCCTGACGAGTCTTTTCGACTGGAACGGCATTTCGAAGAGCAAGGATTTCATCGGCCTGCGGAACTATTCGGATCTGTTCGGGGATCCGGTCTTCTGGATCACAGTGAAGAACTTCTTCCTCTTCGCCTTCTTCACCGTCTTTACGCAGGCGGTCCTCGGAATCGTCCTGGCGTTCATGTTCAGCAGGAAATTCTACGGAAGCGATTTCGCCAAATCGGTGATCTTCATGCCGGCTATGCTGAGCTCCATCATCATGGGCACTATCTTCTTCCGGCTTCTCGACCCGAATGTTGGATTCCTCCGCATCCCGTTGAAGGCTCTGGGAATCAGCGCCCCGCTCTCCAATCCCGATCTGGCCTTCTGGGTCATCATCCTGGTGAACATCTGGCAGTGGACCGGATACTCGATGAGCCTCTACTTCGGCTCCATCGTCTCCCTGCCGACCGAACTGTTCGAAGCGGCAAAGGTCGACGGCGTCGGAAACGTCAAACTCCTTACGAAAATTATCGTGCCCCTCGTCCGGGGGACGACCTACAACCTCACCATCATCGGCATCATCGGGGCGCTGAAGCAATACGACTTGGTCGCATCTCTCACGGGAGGAGGACCGGCGAATTCGACCCAAACCTTCACGACCTACCTCTACGATGCGGCATTCACGAATTATAAGCAGGGCTACGCGAGCGCCATAGCGTTCATCATGTTCCTCATCGCGCTGGCGGTCACCGTCATCCAACTAAGGATGTACAACTCTAAGGACGTCGGATAAAGCCATGAAGAAAAAAATTACCCAAAAAATTGCGGTCTACGCCATCACGATCATCGCCGTAGCCATCATCCTCTTCCCTCTTTCCATCCTGTTTTTCGGCTCTTTCCAGGGCAATGGGATCGGGAACTACGTCGAAATCATCACGAAATACCACTTCCACACATATTTTCTCAACAGTCTGGTCGTCAGCGCCGTCACGGTTTTCGTCGTCGTCCTGCTGGATGTCCTGGCCGGCTTCGCCTTCTCAAAGCTGTCCTTTCCCGGGAAGAACGTTCTCTACGTCTTCATTATCTCGGCGCTGCTGCTCCCGGCGGCGGCTATCATGGTCCCCATCTTCCAAATCAACGCGAAACTGGGACTGCTGAACACCTACCTGGCACTGCTGGGCCCCTATGTGGTGATGATCGCGCCGTTCAACCTCCTGACAGTCAAAAACGGCTTCGATACGCTTCCCGATTCGGTGCTCGAAGCCACGATCCTCGACGGCTGCGGCGTCGGCCGCTCCCTTTGGTCGGTGGCCGTTCCGATGTGCAAACCGTCGATCATTATGGCGGTCATTTGGACCTTCCTCTCGAGCTGGAACGAGTACCTGTTCGCGTTCATCATGCTGAGGAAAGAACGGATCATGACGATCACCGTCATTCCCACGAAGTTCCAATCGATGTACGGAGGGCGGATGGGGATGCTTTATTCGTCCCTGTTCCTAATCCTCCTCCCGAGCATCATTCTCTACTTCATCATGCAAAAATTCATCGTCGGCGGACTTAATGCCGGAGCGGTTAAGGAGTAAACATGGATCTTTCGACATATCGCAAAAAAATTGAAGGCTGCTGGATGGGCAAAAACATCGGCGGCACCCTGGGCATGCCCATGGAATGGGAACGCAGCCGGAACGACGTGACCTACTATACCCACGACCTCACCGGGGAGCCTTTACCGAACGACGACCTGGACATCCAGATCCTCTGGCTCATAGCCCTCGAGGATCGCGGTTTTCTCCTCGATGAGAAAGACTTGGGCGAGTACTTCAACGAATTTATGGTCTTCACTCACGCCGAGTACGGGACTGCGAAGGTCAACCTGAGTTCAGGACTGCTGCCGCCGGTATCCGGCAGCTTCAACAACGACTTCAAGGACAGTTGCGGATCCTTCATCCGCTCGGAGATTTGGGCATGCCTCTTCCCCGGAAGACCGGAAATCGCCGCGAGATACGCCTTCATGGACGCGGTTGTGGATCACGGTGACGGAGAAGGAGTGTACGCGGAAATTTTTATCGCCGCGATGGAGAGCGCCGCTTTCTACGAGAATGACGTCCGGACACTCATCGACATCGGGCTCTCCTATATACCCGAGGACTGTGCCGTTTCCGAAGTCGTCGGGAAAGCGATTGAGACCTTCGATGGGGGCATGTCGGAAGACGAAAGCCGCGACTTCATCATGAAAAATTACGCAGGTCACCTGGAATGGCACTACATCTCCCCGGAAGATGAAGAGAAAGGATACGCCGAAGGGAAAATGGGATGGGACGTCCCCTCCAACATCATGATCATCATCTACGCCCTCCTGTACGGCGGAGACGACTTCGAGAGGTCGGTCTGCTCGGCGGTCCACTACGGCGAGGACTCGGATTGCACCGCCGGGACCATCGCATCGCTCTTCGGAATCCGGTACGGCGTGGATTTTTTCTCCGAAAAATGGACGAAGCCCATCGGGCGGAAAATAGTCACATGCAGCATCGATCCCTTCAGGATGCTGGACAGAATCCCCAAGTCGATCGACGAGATGACCGAGAGAATCCTCGTCCAGCGCAAAGAAGCCGTCCGGTTCCTGATGTTGGAAGAAGGGCCTTCCGAGCCTCTGACGGCTTCGAATCACTTCCGGAATATTTATGACGAGATGCGGACGATCCGCTACAAATCTCCCTACTTGAATGTCCGGCTGGACTACCTCGGCGACCCTGTTCTGGAAAAAGGCCGGGGAAAAACCGTCCGGTTTATCCTTTCCAACACCTCGAGGAGCATCAGTTCGCAGCGGGTGAACGTCCACATCCACACCAAGGGAGCTTTCCGGATCTCGCCGTCGAAGAGCGTCGGGGTTTTTCTGACGATGGCGCACATGGGCTCGGGTATCAAAGCCGTGGAGTTCACCATCGATTTGGCCGAAGAGGAGCCTGAGAGAACCCGGTATGAATTCTTGGCGGAATTCCGCTTCGAAGACTCGCGGATCGGCCGGATCCTGGTTGTCCCTTTCGTCCTTCTCAACGAGACGGGAACGACGCTTCCGGTGAAATGGGAAAAACGCGGTCCTCGCTCGAGCCCCAACATGCCCCGGATCTGAGGAACTCGGCCCCCGGGATGGTTCAACGGCTTTCCCGGAGCCGAAAAAGCCCCCGTATAAGTTTCCCCGATATAAAAAGATCTATTTACATCTCGAATTCTTCAAGGAACTTGATGAGATAATAAAAAGCCAAAGAACTTCTTTGTGTAAATTCTTTATTCTATGGCGAAAAAATGCTTATTTCACCCAGACGATTTCCAATAGAGGAACTTCCCATTCATCCGGATAATTCTCTGTACCGGAATCCGAAAATTCCTTCCGCCAAATAATAATCGAATGGACACGAGCCGATCGCACGGAGTCGAGACGATCTTCCCATTGACGGCCGACGGCTTCAGACAAAAAACCGATTTTTTCGCCCTGGGCATTTGTGACCAAAATACGCTTGTCCTGCGGCCGTTTTACCAGAGAAACCGCCGATCCGCTTTGGAGCCCGGCAATCCGTTGCCTGATGTTATCGGTATCGTGGGCAACGGCAGGATAGTCGATCCAAACAGAAGATAAATCCAGCTGTGAATAACACTGACTTAACTCATTATCAGATGGTTCGGGCAAAACTCCCACTTTATAACGTTCTATAGCCTTCCCCTGAAGTTTCGAAGTATACGGATTCTGAATACCTTCGAGTTCATAGAGTGTCAGGGTTTTTCGGGCACGTGTCATGCCTACGTAATAAGGCCGACGCTCTTCTTCCTGTTTCTCTGTGGTTCGCGGCCCTATCCAATTACCCAGAATAAAGACATGATCAAACTCCAAGCCTTTGGCAGCGTACACAGTAGAAAGATAGACCGAGTGTTCGGAACCTCCGAAACGCCCGTATTCATGAATCGCCTCATAGAGGAAATCAACCGCTTCTTTTGGCGTAGTCGCGTAGTTGTTGGTTTCCTCTCTCCACTGAATCAAGAACTCATCGAGCATGAGATTCCAAGGATTTTCTCTGTCGCAGCCATGACAATCAAGAAGTTCCCGCCTCAATTCTTCCGCCGTCACAGCGGCCTGATCCAAGTTCTTGAGGTGTTTGATGAAAGCCTGGAATTCTCGAAGCCTATGAAGTGGAACCCTATTACTGCGTTCAGCCGCCATAGAAGACGGAATCTCTGAATATTCCAACGCTGCGCGAATGGCGTCCAACTCTTCGTTTGTTCGCGACAATACGGCAACGCTTTTTCCGTCTTTATAGCGGTCTCTGATTTCCTGTAAAACATGGCGCGCCTGATTGAAGGCATCCGGGCATCTGATAATCCGGACCGGCTCGCCGGGTGAATCTCGCCTCCGCGCTTTGTTGATCTGTATCGGATGCTCGGTTTTCATCCGATCGCGGTTCAGTGCAATCAACTGGTTGGAAACGTCGATGATATTTCCAGTGGATCGGTAATTCTCAACAAGATAGTAAAGTCGGGCATCGTAATCCTGCTCGAACCGGCGGATGAACCGTACATTGGCACCGCGAAAAGCATAAATACTTTGATCATCATCTCCCACCGCAAGAATGGAAAGTCTGGCGTCCTCGTTCTCAGAATCCAGGGTTCGTCCCGCGATTGCCGAGATCATCTCATACTGCGCTTCATCGATATCCTGGTACTCGTCAATGAGAATGTGACGGTAGCCGGCCAAAAGTCGCTCCCGCATCTCATCTCGCTCAAGACCGGGAATATCACACTCACCGCGTAACATGGCTGTCGCTTGGGGAATCAGACGATCCAGATCAAAAGACTCTTTATGACTTTCCAGATGTGCGGATAAAGAAGCACCAACCAAACGCATCGCGAGCCCGTGATAGGTCTGGATGGTAACGCCTGCCGCATCTTTACCGACCAGTTCGTAAATACGTTTTCTGAGACTGATCGCCGCGGCACGGTTGAAGCATACCACCAGAATCTCTCGAGGACGGACTCGTTCAACCCGCAGCAGATAGGCGCATCGATGAGCGATAACCCGGGTCTTCCCTGAACCGGGACCGGCCAACACCAGCATATTACGATCCGCTTTAGCCGAGACTACCGACACCTGGACGCTATTGTTCAGCTCATCAACGATGTTCTGGTAGGACTCCGCACTGGTGGCCCGCTCCAGCATTTCCTCATCCCCTGGGAAGTACCGTTCAACGAACTCATGTTTGTCCAAAGTAAAATATGCCAGGGACAGGTTCACTGCATCCTGAATCTTATCCAGCCCAAGGGATGCGTAGCGGTTCATGACATGGATCTGGAAGTTGCGTTCTCTGTAATGCTCTTTGAGAGAAGAAAAATCACCTTCGGTAAAACGCCGTCCTTTTGCACTGGGGAGTATGCTGATGGTCATGGCGGAACGGAACACCGCCAGTCCCTGTTGAAGAATGATGCAGCGCTGCTCATGGAGAAACAGTAATCCGCGCTCAATGGCCGAACCGAAATCATAAATCTTCGCGGCAGCAAACATGTCGGATCTGAGAGCCGCCAGCAGGTCACTCTCGCCGAACGTCACCAAATACTCACCGCCGGAGCCCTGGGGAACCTTGGCGGTAATTGTGTTTAGTACGATGCTCGCGACTTGTTGTCTCCGTTCGGCGGTCTCCCGCAGATCATTCCAAGATCGCTGGAATTTAACCCCATAGTGATCCTTATCACGATACTTCAGAGCAATGCTGCCTTGGCGGCCGGCCAAGCCCTGACCGTCCATGGCGAGACTTTTAAGAAGGTTGCGCAGGGACTCAGGTGCGCTTGTGTAGCCATCATCGATTAAACGCTGATTCAATCGGCGAAGGTTCAAAACCATCCACCCTTCGAGGTCATCTTCCTCTTCGCTCATCAGATTGATCATAGCCATTTCCAGAGTGCAAACCTCGGACAACAGTTTGTCGGAAGCATTCGTACAGCGCACTTTGACATAGGCGCTGAGCAACGTGTCCTTCTTCACCAATCCGGCTTGAACCATGTCGTTCAATATTCGCAGTACCGGCAAAGTGTCGTGCTGCAGCCCTCTTTTCTCAGAGAACTCCCGATTGAGGGCCATGGACGGCAGTTCCGCCAATTCGTCTGCGCTGAGGGCTTGGTTCGGATCACGATGGAAGAGCTTCTCCATAATCTCTGTCCATTGTCGTTTCGAAGTGTCAGAAAAATCATCTCGCGCTTGTATCTTCTCGAGAGCCGCTTCCAGATTCGGCACGAGCGGCCGAACCTGAATAACGTTGGTTCGGTTCTCATTACGCTCGACGAAGCTGCCTCGCTCCAGAACGGAAACCGCGGTGTTGACCTTGGTGGCTGCCATCGGGTCATCCGTATCAAATTCGGTTTCAACCTCCTCATCCCGAAGAATTTCACCCGAAGTAATGATTACCGTGTTGTTTTCATCCCGCTTGGAACGCCGTAATCCTTTAAGGATTTGAGCGATGTCATTCCGTGTCAGCCGTGAAGAAGCGCTGAGTGAAAACTGGGTTTCAATATCCTTTTCATCGTAAAGCAGCACGCATTGGGCGGCCTTCCGGTCCCGACCTGCACGCCCTGCTTCCTGGAGATAGTTTTCCAGTGAACCGGGAATATCGGCATGAACCACCAAACGGACATTTTCTTTATCTATGCCCATCCCAAAAGCGTTCGTGGCACAAATATGATTGATGTCCCCGGCGATAAAACCATCCTGAATCCGCTTTTTTTCAGGTGGAACCAAGCCTGCATGAAAGGCTTCAGCGGCAAGATTGGAATGTTGAAGCCATTCGGCCATCTCTTCGGTTTTGGCACGAGTGGCACAATAGACCACCGAGGCCCCATCTTCCGGCACGCGTTCTTCCAGTAATTGCAGAACCCGCGCTTTCTTCTCCGCGGAATTAACCATTTGGACTTCGAAATCCAAATTGGTCCGCTCCGCCCCACCGTCGTAGGTTTTCAGCTTCTGCCCCAGCTCCGTCCGGAAATGCTGAAGGATTTCCTCAATGACATCGTGCTTAGCCGTAGCGGTGAAGCAGGCCACGGGAGGATTTTCGACATGCTGATAATCGGCCAATTCACGAATGAAGCGAGATGCATAGAGATAATCCGGTCGGAAGGAATGCCCCCAGCGCGACAGACAGTGAGCTTCATCGAATACCCAGCAGCCGATTTCTCTCTGTTGAACCAATTTCCGAAAGGAAGCATTTCGCAGCTGCTCGGGAGAAACGTATAGAAGTGCGATATCTCCCAGCCGAACTCGCTCGAAGACATTTCCACGTTCCGGTGGAGTCAGCATGCCGTATAAGGCGGCGGCAAAATCATACCCGATAATCCGATTGAGATTGTCGACCTGATCCTTCATCAGGGCTTGTAAAGGCGATATAACAATTGTAAGAACACCACGTCTCTGATTTCGTACAAGCGCCGGAAGCTGAAAACAAAGCGACTTCCCGCCACCGGTAGGTAGGATGGCGAGAATCGGCTCGTTGTTCATTCCACTTCGAACGATCGCTTCCTGCAGGCTTCCTCCATCCGGCAAAGAGGGTTCCGCCCGAAAATCCTCGAACTTAAAAAAGTGCCGGAGCTGAGCCTGTGGATTATGATTAACTCGGCAGTATTCGCAATCCGAACCATCACATACTATTTCCCGCAATTGGCGGACGATATTCACCACCTCAGGGAAGCGATACCGCACCCATGGAGGTAAGACGGAATTGGCACCTGCTACACGCAGCCAGGAAAGTGCATAGGCCGCCGATTCACGTTCGTACAGCTCCATCCTTTGAGCGGCGATTCCACATCCATACTTGGCGGCAAACTCCTGAAAGAATGTAAGAGCTTCCCGATCGTTGAAGGCACGTATTTCCATGGCCTGGAAAAGCGGCTCCATGCTCCCGTTAAATGCCCACGCAAAAAACCGCATCAACGACTCATCGGAGGCTTTTAGTTCCTCAAAGACTTCAAACTGATCGCAGAAGAGAATCGCGGCGGTTTGAGCATCCTCGACAGGATCGTTGAGAGAAGAACTGACTAATTTGTAATCCTTCACCAGATGATGATACGGATTCTTTGGGAAGGCTATTGGAGATAGAAAGAGGGTGTCGATGACTGAAAGATCATGCAGTGCAAGGTTCGGATATTGCTTTTTCAGGATTGGCAGATCGTGATCGAGGATATTGTGGCCAAGCACGAACTGTAGGCCATCACAGAGTCTATTGAGCGCTTGCTCAACATCCGAACGCTTGAATCGGCCCTTAAAATATAGTCTCTCTTTTCCTGAAATCGCCCCGATCTTGAGTATGGAGCCATCGGGGGCGGTCTCCAAATCCAATAACAGGCTCGAATCCAGAATCGTCTTGTGACAATCCATTCCAATAGAACGGTATAATGAACAAGCTCATAAATCCACTCAAAAAAGTTAACCCTTCGGGATTTACCTATGAAATCAAGAATCCTCGACTGAATTAAGAGAAATCCAAAAATGACTTGTTAAAATATGATTCCTCTATTAACGGCTGCTAAGTCTAGGCCCTGTTCACACAAGCAGAGAATCCATCGAAAAACTTTTCTATTCAAATTACACCTGAACAGTTTTCTTTAATCAAAGATTCACATTCTTGCGGCCTGGCCTCAAGCAGCCATAGCCTTCACATTGTTCTCCGGCGGCTCAGCCGAGCATATATCGGGAAAACAGTAAGGCATCATGCGCAGCTTGATCCATCTGAGATTCATCGGCATTATCGCTCAAATCACGCCATACTTTGATATCGCTGCCGACGGTGCCGCCCTTTTTTACAAACGGTTCCATTACTACCGTGCCCTGATATCCGATATCCCGGAGAGCTTCACCGATTTCCCGCCAGGGAATGCGCCCTTTCCCCGGAACTTTTCGATTACACTCACCGGTGTGAAGATGTCCCAAGAACCGACCGGCCGTCCGAATAGCTCCGGCGAAACTGTCTTCTTCGATATTCATATGAAAAGTATCAAGCATTACCTTTACATTCTCTTTTCCCACTTCAGTAACATAAGCGACTCCTTCTTCCGCGGTATTGAGAATATGATTTTCAAATCTGTTGAGTACTTCCAGGCAAAGAGTAATATCAAGATTGGCCGCATAGTCGGCCATTGCACGGATTTCGACAATTCCCCTCTCCCGATCCCCCTCTTTATCTATGGGTTTTGAGTAATCCACCGGCCAGTATGAATACAGAGCTCCGCCGATTAATCGAACATTTATCCGAGCCAGTTTGTCCAAAGTTTTCTTGAAAAAGCTGCGTCCCGCCGTCCGAATATGCTCATCCGCGGACGAAAGATTTTGATCTGCGGCAGGACCGATGCCCGCCGTCAGCATGATTCCATAATCCTCCGAGCACTTTCGGATGTCATCAAGTTCGGAATCGGAATAACTCAATATATGGTGAGCCGCAATCTCAAGAATATCAAAACCGATTTGAGAAGCCTTCTTGATATAATGAAGATAATTACCGTTCCATTCCCGCTCCCAGAAGGCATAATAGATTCCGTGTTTCATACTGTTAGCGGATACCTCCGGAAATAGGAATATTCACACCGGTAACATAAGAGGACGAATCACTCATCAAATATTCGACCGTACCGGGGATTTCATCGATACCGCCATATCGTCTCATAGGAACCGAATTGATCATCTGTTCGGCTACGATTTCCGGATTGGAATCGAAATACTGAGAGCCGACTTTTGCTTGAAGCTCAACCTGACGTTTCCACATAAAGCCGGGTCCCATGAATGCGGGAGATATCGCATTAACACGAATTCCAAAAGGAGCCAAATCCTTTGCCGCCGATTGAGTCATTCCGATAACCGCGGCTTTGCTGGCACCGTAAGCAATCATGTTAGGAGGCCCGTCGACTCCCGCCATGCTCGCGGTATTGACGATGCACCCTTTTTTTCTGGAAACCATATGGCGGGAAACAACCTGAAGAACGTTAAAAACACCGATTATATTCACGTGAACAACACGCTGAAAATCATCCGCGGGATAAAGATGAGTCATCGCGAATTCACCCTGATACCCGGCATTATTAAAGAGATAATCAATATGCATTTCATCAGATTCAATCCGGGAAATAACCGATTCGACACTTTTGATATCGGTAACATCGGCGATATAGGAATAAGCGATTCCGCCCGCTTCTTCCAATTCCCGTTTACAGTTCTTCAACTTTTCGGTGTTAATATCCATCATCAGAATCCCGATACCGCGGGATGCGAATCTCTTTGCCACGGCCATTCCGATATCACCGGCGGCACCGGTTACCAAAAGCCACTCTTTTTGCCGATTCTCCACTGTCATCTCCTCGTCGTTCGTCAGCCGACGGATAATTTATTCGTATAGAGTACAGGCTACAAAATGATTTTCTTCAACCTCAACCATCGGGATTTCACGATTTTTACAGCATTCACGGACCTTGGGGCAGCGGGCGGCGAATCGGCAGCCGGGCTTGGGCTCGATCGGGCTTGTGAGTTCTCCGCGCATGATGTTTTCCATCATTTTTTCTTCGCTCAGACGAGGCACGGGTATGGCCGCCAGAAGACCTTGAGTATAGGGATGAAGCGGATTCTTAAAAACCTCTTTCGTTACGGCCGATTCAACGCACTGCCCGAGATACATCACGGCGATATCATGGCTGATATGTTTCACAACGCTCAAATCATGGGTAATGAACATATAAGCGATACCCTTTTCCTCCTGCAAATCCATAAGCAGGTTAAGAATCTGAGCCTGGATCGAAACGTCCAGCGCGGAAACGGGTTCATCACAGACAACGAAGTCGGGATTCAGCGCAAGTGCTCGGGCGATACCGATACGCTGCCGCCGTCCACCGTCCAATTCATGCGGATAGCTGTTCATGTACCGGCTCGCAATGCCGACGGTATCCATAAGGTTCTTAACCTTTTCGTTATACTCGTTTTTATCCGTGTACGCTTTATAAATCCGGAGAGGTTCGCCGATGAGTTCACCGACGGAATTACGCGGGTCCAGCGAAGAAAAGGGATCTTGGAAGATCAGCTGCATTTTCGGACGAATGTGATGCATTCTCTTCCGCCCGAACTCCAGAATATTCTCGCCTCGAAACAACACCTCACCTTCGGTAACGTCCAGAAGCCTCAGAATCAGGTTTCCCAAAGTCGTCTTGCCGCAGCCGGATTCACCCACCACGCCCAGGGTTTTACTTTCATTTATTTCGAAACTGACGTTATCGACGGCATGGAGCATACCTTGAGGTGTTTTGAAGTGCTTCTTCAAATTCTTTACTTCTAAAAGTGTGTCGCTCATTTTTCCCCGTCCCTTTCACCTACGCTCTCAAACAAACGGCACCGGATGAAATGACCGGGCTCCACTTCATGCATGGTCTGTAACCTCCGGCACTCATCGCTCGCCAGCTTGCACCTTGAAGCGAAACGGCAACCCTCGATTTCCTCGGTCGGATCGGGCATCAGCCCATCAATGGTCTCAAGCCTCTTCGAATCCTCATCGAGCTTGGGAATTGCGCCGAACAAACCTTTTGTATAGGGATGCCAGTATTTACCGCTGAAAATTTCTTGGACGCGTCCCGATTCAATAATCTCACCGGCGTACATAACCGCAACACTGTCGCAGGTCTGAGCGACAACGCCCAAATCGTGAGTAATCAGCACCATTGCCGTATTCAGCCTTTTCTTTAAGTCGTTGATAAGAGAAAGCATCTGGGCCTGGATCGTCACGTCCAGAGCGGTAGTCGGTTCATCCGCCAAAATCAATTTCGGCTCGCATGCCAACGCAATGGCGATAACGATTCTCTGCTTCATCCCGCCGGAAAACTGATGAGGATACTCTTCTTTCCGATACGACGGGATTCCCACCAATTCCATCATATCGTCCACCGCACGATCCAATTCCTGCCGACTTAATTCGGAACGGTGTATCTTCAATACTTCAAGGATTTGGTCGCCGACGGTCATCACGGGATTAAGACTCGTCATGGGATCCTGGAAAATCATCGAAACGACGTTTCCCTGCATTTTGCGAATCTGGTCCTCACTGCAATTCAGAATGTTCACTCCATCCAAATGCAGACTGCCGGAGGTAACCTCACCAATTCGTTCGGGCAGGAGCTTCATTATACTCAAAGCCGTGGTGGTCTTACCCGCTCCGGTTTCGCCGACCAGTCCCATTGCCTCGCCGTAATCGAGGCTCAGACTCAATCCGTTCACGGCGCGGACAACCGCATCCTCGACTTTGTACTCTACAAAAAGATTTTTTATCTCAAGTAATGTTTTCTCACTCAATTGTGCATCCCTTCCTTACTTACAGCGATCCGCGCAAACGGGGATCCAGCGCGTCCCGTACGGCATCGCCAACGATATTGAAGCACAGCACCATCAGCAAAATGAATAATCCGGGAGCTACGGCCATAACGGGAATCATACGTAAAAAGGCATTCCCATCGGCGACCATCCCCCCCCAAGAAGGCAAAGGAGGATTTATCCCCAATCCGAGAAAACTCAAGTTGGCTTCCGCCAGGATCGCACCGCCAAGATTCATCGTCATCAAAACGATATTCGGGGAAATACAATTGGGAATAATATGCTTTACCGTGGTTCGAAACCGAGAGGATCCGCATATCGTGCTTGCCGTTACGTAATCGCTTTCCCGCAGGGTCAGAACCTGTCCCCGCGTAAGCCGCGCGAAGCTCGGCGCGGCGCTGATACCGACGGCGAGCATGACATTCGGCAGTCCCTTTCCAAGGATGCCTCCCAAAAAAATAGCGAGGACGATCAGCGGAATGGACATCATGGCATCCATCAGCCGCATGATAATCGTATCGACGATGCCTCCGACAACACCGGCTGTAACCCCAAGCACCATTCCTATCGTCCCGGCAATCAGTACCGAGGCCAAACCGACGGAGAACGAGATGCGCGTTCCGTAAATAATCCGGGAGAATGTATCGCGGCCCATGGCATCGGTTCCCAAAAGATGGTCCCGGGATATCGTCTGTAATGTGTTGTTCAGATCCTGTTTATAGGGATCGTAAGGTGCGATGAACCGCGCGAATATGGCGAAAAATGCCATCGCGGCCAATATAATCAGGCATAATATGACGGTTTTTCTGGCCAAAAGGACCCTGAAAAAACGCTTACTTTTATATGAATGTGCCGAATTACTTATTTTCATGTTTTCTATCTTCCCTTTGTTCTTGAAGAAGCACCGCTTTATCTGTCCCTAATGCGCGGATCAATAACTCCGTACAGAAGATCGACGATCAAATTACAGAAGATGATGAAAACGGAGATGACCAAAACCACATTCTGCACCACCATGAAATCCTTGCTCCTGATGGCCGTTATCATCGTGCTTCCCAATCCGGGAATAACAAAAAGGGATTCGATGATGATGGTCGTACCGACCATCATTCCAAGCTGCAGTCCCATAACGGTGATGATCGGGATAAGAGCGTTCCGCAGCTGATGTTTAAGAATGATGTCTTTGCGGCTGACTCCCTTGGCCCGGGCCGTCCGGACATAGTCCTGACGGATAACCTCCAGCATCGCGGAACGGGTTTGCCGTGTAAAAACCGCGGTCGGCGTAAGAGAGCATATAATCACAGGCATAATCAAACGCTGGACCGATTTACCGAAATTAACCCACGGAGGAACATAACCCTGTACCGGGAGGATTCCCAATTTGATGGTCAACAGGAGAATCAGCAAAATTCCCATCCAGAACAAAGGGGTGGCCATCCCGATATTGGCCAGGGTGGAGACCAAAGAATCCACGGCCTTGCCTCTATGCAGCGCCGCGATAACGCCTAAAGTCGTCCCGATGATAACCGCCAGAACGAATGCCGGCAGGACGACCGTCAGCGTAATGGCCATCTTCTCGAAAATGAACTCCGAGACTTCTCTCTGCATGAGTACGGAGCGACCCATTTGTCCGTGAAAAAGATTCAAAACCCATCTTCCGTACTGAACAAGGACGGGCTTGTCGTACCCGAACAATTTTGTGTAGTGGTCGATCTGTTCCTGAGTTGCGGAAGGGCCGAGAAATATCTTAATCGGATCTCCCGGAACCGCCTGCATGACCAGAAATACCAGTAAAGTAACGAGGACCAAAACGATGAGCGAATGACCGATCCTATGAAGAATCATCTGCATCAGCTTATTTTTCATGCGTACATCTCCAAAAACTTTTCAGACCGTGGCGCATTCATGAACCTTGTACGGATGAAGTTAAAAATCAACAGTCCACATACTGTTATCGCATTTCCGTGATTCATCATCTTTGACCCATGGAACCAAAAAGAAAAGAGTCATGCGGACCGGTGCTTTCTCCACCGGTCCGCCTAACATTCAATATCAGTTATTCACTGAGCCACGCATTCTCAGGATCCCAACAGAAAACATGATCGATCAGCATGCGATCGTCATGAAGTCTCTCCTGCTTGAACACAAGAGGCTTCTGGATAAAAATCGGCTGTCCGAACAGCGCGTACTTATCGTAAATCATTTCCTGAAGTTTCCATTCCAAAGCCACTTTCTCTTCATTGGTCGGAGCCGTCCGAATCTTGGCGAGAAGATCCAGGGCGTCTTGAGGATGCTGGATACCGCAAGCGTAGAACGGAGCACCGGGATCCAAATGGCGCCCCATGAAAAGACCAAGGTCGGGAGAATTGGAATGGTAATGCCCCATGATGCCTTCCCAGCCGTTGGAGAACATGTTGAAGTTATTGGCGTCGTCCACCAGGTTCACCGTACAGCGGATGCCGACTTCACTCAGCATATTCGCTGCGGCGGAAAACATATCCTTGGTATTCGCGGGTGTATGAACGACCGTATCGAATCCGTTCGGATAGCCGGCTTCCGACAAAAGAGCCTTGGCTTTCTCCGGATTATACGGATAACCCTTAACATTGGGGCTGTACGTAATGGCGCCGGGCGCGGCCCACTGGTTGGTACCTTCCAGAATTCCATAACCGAAAGCGCGAACCAAAGCATCGGAATCAATGGCGTAGCACATGGCCTGCCGGACTTTCACATCGGCGAAAGGAGAATCAGGATCCGCGCTATTGGGGATGAGTCCCGTGCCGACAAGTCCTCGGCCTGATTTATTCTGTTCCATCGTGTAGCCGGCATTCATCAATTCCTGAGCCGCCACCAAGTTCTCAACAAGAATCGCGTCGTACTCGCCATTCTGAAATGCTAAGGATCGCGTTGTGGGCTCGGCGACAACATACATCTCAACGCCGTCGAGATAGGGCTTACCCTCCTGCCAATAATAATCGTTCCGAACGTACTTCACGCTGACATTGTTGATGAATTCCGTAACCTTGAAAGGACCGGTACCGGCGGATGAAGATCTCAGCGCATCAACATTCTCCAGGGCTTTCGGAGAATTGTAGAGAACATAGAATCCAACGCCCTCCAGAGTGGAAGAATTCCATTGTTTCAAAACCATTTTAATTGTGTAGTCGTCGATAATCTCACAACGGGCGATGTTCTGCGTCTCGTTGCGTCCCACGCTCTGATATTCTTCGACGTTCCGTTTCACGGCTTGTGCGTTAAAGGGTTCGCCGTCGGAGAACCGGACACCCTGCCGCAGAGTCCATGTAATGCTGGGTTCGGCGGGATTTGTCGTCCACTGCGTCGCCAAAAGAGGAACGACATTGCCGCCTTCGTCGTAGCTGATAAGAGCTTCGTAAGCGAGGTTCATATAGAGGAAGGGGCCATTGGAAGTAACTTCGGGAGTGTATCCGGAGTTGGGCGTCGAAATATGGGAACCGAAACGCATCACGCCGCCGTACTTCCCTTCTTTGGGTACCGCCGCCCCGCCGGAATCCTCCTGACCTCCGGCGTATACCGAAACGAATCCACTGATAACCATGAAAAGTATAATCATGGTTTTTATTAGCCGGTTTGATTTCATGATCTTCTCCTTAATTCCTATTTTTTATATTCCTGAACACATGAATGGGCCCTATCCCTGTGTTCATTAAATATCCTTTATTCAACCAGAGGCAGTTCGATGCGACCGGGCGATTCACCGCCGGTAATAACGGTATTTACGGCGATGCCGTCGGCTCCCTGGAGCGACCAAACTTCCGCTTTATTCCGATGGATGCAGTACATGGGAAAGTTCGACGAGGTGATGTCAACCCTGATTTTGCCGCCGGCACGGAACTTCCAGGCTACCGGCCACATCTCAATTTTCATCAGCGCAACGGTCCCCGGTGTATACGATCTTCTTAAACCGTTGCCCGCACGGAATTCCAGCGAAGAAATCCCATCGCAAACATTGAAGTACTCGCCTTTGGATTCCTCGATAACCTTGACGAAAAAGCACGTATCTTCGGCATCCGATTGAACGTTGAGAGTTACGAGAATATTCCCGACAATTTCCAAGTCCGCCGCCAAAGGCTCGGAGAGAAAGGATACGACATCTTTTCGATAATCAGGCTCCGGCTGGCGAACGCAACCGTGCTTCGCCCCTTTAAACTCAGGGTTAATCCATGCGAGAAGAGAGCTACCGCCGACGGTTTCCACCGGGTTCGACGAATCGTATTCGAACGATCGGGAAGATAATTCCTCAGGACTTTCAGTGCTCAAACGGGCGCATATGTCTTTATCGTCCATCCGTGCGTCAAAATAGAATGCCTTATTCTCAACCGCTTCCGGCCATTCCTTATTTTTCTTCCACGAATTACCATTGATAACGTAAGTTTCCACGCAGCCTGTATCTTGAGAAAAAGCTTTCCCTTTAAGCTGAAAATCGAACCACTCGATCGCTTCTTTCACGCAGAGCGTACTCAATTCGGCGTCTCCGCTAATTTTTTTATCTCCGGGAATCTTGAAGGAATGATCCCATGGGCCGATAACGAAGCGGCTCCGTTCCTTAATCGATCTCGGAAGGTTTTTATAAGCCACGCACATGCCGTCAAGGTGATGATCGAACCAGCCGGCGATCATATGAACCGGAATACTGATCTTTGAAGGAACATCCTGCAGAGTTTTCCA
Source organism: Spirochaetia bacterium (assembly GCA_963666985.2). Classification (GTDB taxonomy): domain Bacteria; phylum Spirochaetota; class Spirochaetia; order DSM-2461; family DSM-2461; genus UBA2779. Next base: position 568,852 of record CAXXIA010000002.1, read on the forward strand.
AACGCCGGTATTCCAAAGTTCCGAATCCGCCGAAGGATGAGTAATCCAATCCCTGTACCACGGCAGCTTCCGCTGGAAAATCTCTTCATCCATATTTATGTGAGGCTTAACGGCGAGAGCTTTCCGATAGAGTTCTCCGGGATTTTCATCCGTCTTCACTCCCGAATTCTCCACCGCCCACATCGTGTAGATTTCATGCCGAAACATGCCGCCCATATACATCTGCCTATAGCGTTCGGTTCCCGCGACCGTTAAAAACAGAGTTTTGACTTCTTTCGGAACAACATCGGCGACGAGCCATTGATTGATCGTGAGATAAGAAGGACCGAACATCCCGATGCTGTCTTGGCTCCATTCCTGCTTTTTAATCCATTCGATCGAAGCCAATCCGTCGGCTCTTTCACTGACGAACGGATTCCATTCACCGCCGGATTCACCGGTTCCGCGGCAATCCTGGATAACAAGTGAATAATCATGCATCGACATTACGGCGGCGGCGGCGTTCATCTGAATACCCGAAGAAAGTGATGAGTACGGAGTTCTGATGAAAATAACGGGATACTCGGAGTCAAAATCGGGTGCGAATACGCGGGTATTAAGGGAAACGCCGTTATCGACATCCACCTTGTAAATTCGTGAAAGAACCGATTTGCCGCGGCAGGAAGGATTCTCGGCTTGAAGATCCTCTATAACGGAAACGCTGTAAGAGTCGGCACCTTCGGGAACCAGAGAATCGAAGGATATCCGCGTTTCGGATTCAAAATCATGCATCAGCATTCAATCTCCATATCCAACAGAGCCGAACTCAGAGTCTTCCCGTGCATATCCAGCGAAAGCGACCGCGTTACGCCTCCGCCGAGTGCGTCGGATAAAACGAAATTAAGTGCTCCCAACTGCGGAAGCTCGTAACGGCGAACCTCTCCGTGGACGATTCCGGAAAACCAATTCTTAACACGCTCCGGCGTGAGTTCTTTCTCTATGACTTCGTAGTCCTCGAGGTTGTAGGCGATAACGGATATATTGGAGATATTCCCTTTGTCACCGGCCCTGGTGTGTGCGATGTCGCGAAGTTTCTTCATCATTATGTATTCTCGTAATTTACGGCAACGGTTACATCGGATTCCGAAATGAAGATGGATGCGACGGAAATAATTTCCCTGACGGAAACTTTAATACCGCCGCCGCCTGCCGGACCGTTCAGGTAAAGAGATTCAACTTCCTCGCCTACGGATTCCGCTTGTTTCCGTTTCTTCGTTCTAACGGCCACGCGCAGTCTGACTTCGGAGAACGACTCCCCGCCGTTCAGCAATTTCGGACTTAAGTCATCTCCATACAGAGCATTCACTCCTATGAAATCAATCTTCAGTTCATCCAAGGAAACAGCCAGGAACCGGAGTCTCCGTTTGACGATTTCGGCAGCGAGTTTTGCCCGTTCAAGACATCCCGGTCCACCGTAGCTGATTTCACTCTCACCGATAAAGCAATCCTTGTATCCGATACTGACTTTGAGCTTTCCCGTTGGAGCGCGCCCGGACGCATTTTCGACTTTCACCCGATTCTCACCGATTTCAGCAACGGAGACTTTCGACAAATCGGCGATTCCGTCCGGTGTGATATACGAATGCGGGTCATGGATTTCATAGAGAATCTGCTCGATACAAGTGGAACGATTAACGATACCGCCGGCATCGTCCAGCTTGCCGATAATAACCGTTCCATCTGAAAAAACTTCACCGATAGGAAATCCGACCTTCCACAAATCCGGAACGTCTTTATATCCCGGATCGGCGAAATACCCGCCGGTTACCTGAGCTCCGCATTCCAACAAATGTCCCGCCAGAATCCCCTTACCGATGATTTCATAGTCTTCTCCCGACCAGCCGAATTCATGAATCAGAGGCCCAAGAAAGAGTGACGGATCGGAAACCCGGCCGCAAATAACGATGTCCGCGCCGTGGCGAAGAGCCTCGACGATTCCCGAAGATCCTATATAAGCATTCGCCGAAACGATTTGTTCCTTAAGACATCGAAGCGGTTCTCTCAGTTCCAATGTCTCATGGTCCATGTAGCGGTCAATCCGATCAAACACGGAATCACCCGTAACATAAGCGATTTTCATGTTGTCGATACCGAGCTTCCGGGCCAGGTTCTTCACGGCAACGGCGGCCGACTGAGGATTCGCCGCTCCCATATTCGTAATAACCTTCGTTCCCGTCTTTCGGCACAGAGGGAGGATTCTCTCCATTCTGGGTAGAAGCATATGATTGTAACCCAGACTCGGATTCTCCAATTTCTCTTTCTGAGCAATTGCTATCGTCCGTTCTGCGAGACATTCGAATACGATGTAATCAAGATTTCCTTTTTCAAGCAATTGAACCGCCGGGTCGATCCGGTCTCCGCCGTAGCCCGCTCCGGTTCCAATTCGGATGCTGTTTGGTGCCGCATTCATACGGCAAGTTCAAAGCAAAACCGATGCCAAGTTTAAAATCTTATGATTTTTTCGAGAAAATTGCGTAAAACACCGCTTCGGCTCCGCCAATTTACAGCCGGACGGAATATTTTCATTATGAGACAACAGCTGAAAATTCTAAATTTCTAGAATGTCAAAAAGCCGTTTCTAAAATTCTAGAAAATCAAATCGAACCCGAAACAGGGAGAGATCGACTCATCATCGTTAATTGATCTTTTTCAATTTATTATAAAGTGATGCCAAGGAAATCCCCAAAGCCTTCGCAACCTCTTTCTTGCCTTCAACTGATGAACCGTACTTTTTTAAAGCCTGTTTTATCGATTCGGTCTCGGCTTCATCCACTGTTTTAGACAAAGGCGGAATGGGTTTATCCGCCGGGCATTTCTCATATTCTCTGATGCATTTGGGAAGGTGTTCCAACGATACGATATCATTATCCGACATCATAAAGGCATATTCGATTGAGTTCTTAAGTTCCCGGATATTCCCTGGCCAATGATACTCCTGGAACACCGTCATAACCTCATCCGAGATTCTCTTGTCTGTCTTTTCCAACGTATTCAGCTGCGCGGCAAAATAATCAATCAGTAATCCGATATCACTCGACCGTTCCCGCAGAGGACTCAAATTAATGGAGAAAACACAAAGCCGGTAATACAAATCCGCTCTGAAATTCTTTTTTTCGATTAAGTCGGGTATGTTCTTATTCGTAGCCGCGATAACCCTGACATCGATAGGAATCTCCCGGTTCCCGCCAAGCGGACGGATTGTATTTTCCTGGAGCGTCCGAAGCAATTTCGCCTGTACCTTGCCGTCCATTTCCGTCACTTCATCCAAAAAAACAGTACCGCCGTTTGCTTCTTTAAAGATTCCGAACTTCCCGCCCTTTTTCGCGCCTGTAAAAGCGCCGTCCTGATATCCGAACAGCTCGCTTTCAAGAAGATTCTGTTCGAGAGTTGCGCAGTTTATCGGAATAAAAGGACTGTCCCTTCGGCTGCTTTCATTATGAATGGAGTGAGCATACAACTCTTTGCCGGTACCGCTTTCTCCGGTAATCAGGACGTTCATATCTTTATGCGCGATCTTTTTCGCCAGAATAATGTTCTCCTGAGATTTCATATCCCGATAGAGAATGTCTTCGAAAGTATATCTGGCGCCTTTGAGCTTCCGTACTTTCGCTTCAAGATCCTTAATGATCATCCCGGATTTCTTGAGCTTTTCCGTCAATTTCGCTATATCGCTGATATCGTTAAGCAAAGAGATTCCACCGGTAACCCGACCGTCTTCGAAAATGGGAACCATATTGACGATGTATTCTCTGTTCTCGACTTTTCGGTGTACACCGAGAAGCTGTTCACCGGTTTTCAAGACATTCTGCAGCTGACTTCCGGGTCTGACGTTCAAAGATTTCCCGACAATTTCTTCGTACGGAACATTGGTAATCTTCGTGTAGGATTTATTAACATACCGGACAATGGAATCCGCATCGGCAATCAAAACGCCATCATAAAGAGAGTCCATTATGACTTTCACCCAGTTATCGATCTTCATTTTTCTCTATTCCCTAAGAAACCGATCCACTTTAAACATTGAATCTTCCCGGGATTGCCTAAGTACGCAAATGTGAATGCTGTAAGAAGCAGCCTAACCATATTTCCGGTCATAATATTCGATTTGCACTATCTCGGCGAGAGATACCCAAAAAAGGCCGTCTTTCTGTATTTATTCGGTGTCTCCGTTTATCCTCTTCCACTGTCCCAAGACGATTGCCGGCGAAGTCTTCGGTGGGCATTCTTGGGATTAGGGAATATGGAATCGTATGCTGCGGACAGGAGGACTAACTCAGCAGCCTCATAATGAATCGGGTAATTCCGGCGGCGATCGGCGTCAGCAGGAGAGAACAAGGAAAGGCCGTGAGAAAGGCTATTCCTGCGTTTTTGGGATATCGTCGCCAAAGCGCCGGGGTAAATCCCGTATTCAAAGCGGTCATCACAAAGGCCATGGGAATAACAATAAGAACAACGAAGACAAGCTTCGAAATGAAAAACTCAAGACCGATCATGTTCACTCCATGGATTCGGGAAATTCGAGAAAGTAGGTATGCTTGTACTGAACCGCGGTGCATCCGGCGTACTTCTTAAACACCTGGCCGAAGTAACGCTGATTCACGAATCCCACCTGCTCCGCGATCCAGTAAATTTTATTTCTCGGATCCTGGAGAAGCTGTTTGGCGATTTCAATTCGAAAGCGATTTGTATACTCGATAACCGTTTGTCCCGTCTGCTGCTTGAAAAGATTCGACAGGTAAGCGGGGTGGACAAAGATACATTCGGAGAGCGTCTGAAGAGAAATTTTATCCGCGTAATGAGTGTGAATGTATTCCATCGTTTTTCGAACGTGCGCTCCGTAAAGGATTTCACTATTCGACGGATTCGCCTCATTCCGGGGAGCTTCAAGGATTTCGGGTTTGTAGGCCGTACGAGCGAACTCCCGCATGAGTTTCTCACTCGCCTCCGGTAAATCCCGAATTCTCTTGGCGGTTCCGATTTCGCTGAGGGCGATATCCGGGAAAGCGCGTTCCAATTCGGCACGGAGACGCCGCGCCCGCTGGTGCAGCACCGATTCTTCCACCAAAACCACAGTGAACAGGCGCCGTCCCGCGGAATAAAGGTAGCAATTGGTCCGTTCGAACGCGGTAACGTGTTTCAGGCGATTCGTCTCGGTCGGAAGGAAAATGTGAAAAACGAAGAAGCTCATGAGTTCGAAGCCGCAGACACGAAGAAGAGTAGAGAGCTCATCGTCATAAATCCGGCGTGTTTCAAACAGAATATCGTAGACCAGTCCCTTCGCGATGAATCGGGCGTTTTCTTTCAAATAGGCTTTATCCTGAAGACGCCTCTTCCGCCGCGTTAATTCGGCCTCCGCTTTTTTCACGGCGTTAAGCAGGTTTGGAACGGATACGGGTTTCACGATATAGTCCACGGCATCCTGCTGAATTGCCCGCTTCGCGTATTCGAAATCGGTATGCCCGCTGATAAAGATAACTTGAGTTTCACAGCCGCGTTCACGGAGCACATCCACCAGCGTGAGACCGTCCATGTTCGGCATATTGATATCCGCCAAGAGCAGATCGACACGGTCCCAGTCGGAAAACTCCAGCGCTTCTTCAGGATCGCCGTAGACCGCCTCAATCGCCCACTCTTCGTTCGACGATTCGATTGTACGACGAATCCCGTCGCAGATGACCTCTTCATCGTCGATAATTACGATTCTCATCACCGGATTCCCTCCGCGGGAATTGAAATACGAATCGTCGTGCCGAATCCGAATTCACTGGAAATCGTCAGGCCGCCCTTTTCTCCGTACATATAGCGTATGCGCTCTTCGACGTTGCGGATGCCGATGTGGTGGGCGTCCTGTGTTTTATATTCGGCGTCGAAAATACGGGAAATCTCCTCCGGAGTCATACCGATGCCGTTGTCGATAACATCCAGCAGATAGATCTTTCCGTTAAGCCTTCCCCGGATTGTCAGCACGTTTCCCCGCTTTCGGCCTTTAAAGCCGTGTACAATCGCGTTCTCCACCAAAGGCTGGAGCGTCAATTTCGGTAAGAGCGGTCCCTCGTTCGGTTCAACGGTAATTGAATAGCCGAACGATCCGCGGCTGGTATTGTTCCGAAGAAAGAGATAGTCCTCGACATTCCCAATTTCATCCGAGAGCGAGGCATGGATTGAGGAATCGTCAATGGTATAGCGGAACAGGTTCCCCAAGGAAAGAATCGATTGGGAAATCTCCTGTTCGCCCTTCTCCTCAAGCCTCCAATGAAGCATATCCAGCGTATTGTGAAGGAAATGGGGATTTATCTGAGCCTGGAGCGCCTTGAATCCCGCCTCTTTCGCCCGCAGTTCCTGCTGATAGCGCGACTCGATAAGTCGGTTGATATCTTCCACCATTCCATCGAACACACGGTCAAGCTGCCCAATCTCGTCGAAATGGTTCGGATTCATCGGAACGGTAAAATTACCGCGTCCCACATGGAGCATTTTCTCGGCCAGTGCGTCGAGACCTCGGGTAACCCACCGGGATATTCGGCCGGCGAGAAGAAAACTTAAAAGCATCGACAGCGCCAGAGAAAGAAGAAGAATATGCACCGTCTGTTTGAAGGTTTTCCTCAGGGATGATATGGGGCTTGAAGTCACAAGATACCAGCCCAAGGCTTTATTGCGGACATAAGAAATAAGAAGTTCATCGCCGGAAGCCGGAATGGAAAAAATCCCTCGATCCGACTCCGGATCAATCCGCTCCAACGCCTCCTCCGCCAGCGCCGCCTCCGGAGTAATCGACACAATTCGATCGCGGCAGGAGGGAACAAGAAAGAGTGAGATATTCTCCAATCGCCGATTGGAATACTCGATATGCTCGAAGTAATCCTCATCGATAATCATAAGAAGCAGGCCTTTTATCTCATCGCTTGAATAATCCTTAATAATTGCGGCGCCCGTCAGTCCTCTTAAGGGACCGAGAAGAATGGAGTCCTGGGCATAGGTGTCGGTAATATCGTTCTCATTCAGCCAAATCATGCCGCCGTTGAGCCGCTCCGCCAGACGAAAAACCTCGGTGGCGCGGATATCGAAACCCGGCGGCAGATAGTACGCGGCCCTGATTCCGTATGTATTGGCATCGGTATCGATAATCGAGATATCGAGAAGACCCCGGCGGCTGATCGACTTTGAGTTCAGCACCTCCATAATATTCCGCCGGGCAATCCCCACCTCGAGATCCGTCGCGCCGTTGAGTTGTTCCTTGATTGTGTTGTTGATTACGATATCGAGGGCGTCGGAATTAAAACCCTCGATACGGCTCGTCAGATCCTCGTTCACCACGGCGATGAGCTGTGATAAAAACTCGCGTTCCCGTTCGATGATGATACGCGCGTTGAATGTGTAGACCGCAAGGCCGATGACGAGCACCTGAACCACCGACAGAACCGCTACCGCGAATCCTATCTTCTCCCGAAGTTTCATGTTCGACAAATATGTGGTGATTCCCGTTATGACTCTCATCGGCAGGGACTCAATCCCCTACTCCTTTATGCCCGATGCCGCAGCGCCTTTAATATAGTATTTCTGAAGCGGCAATAGAATACACGTGGGAATGAGAATCGCGACTACCGTAGCGGCGAAAATAACATTCCAAAGCACCGTGAACTCCAGGGTAAATTCACTGATGGCCACCTGGATAACCTTCATGCTCCGCCTCGTCGCCGCCAATAGCGGCCATAAAAAAGCATCCCACTGTTTTACGAAAAGCATCAGGCCGGCGCTGATGATAACCGGTTTGGAGATGGGAACAACGATTTGGAAAAAGGTGCGTGTATGCCCGGCGCCGTCAATCTTGGCCGCCTCCAGCAAACTGTCGGGGACATCCAGGAAGAACTGCCGGTAAAGGAAAACGATCATTCCGTTGGCCACCATGGGAAGAACCAGCGCGGCGTAGGTATCGATCAAGTGCAGCGATTCCGCCGTTTTGTAGAGCGGTACCGCGATCATTTCAAAGGGAATCATAAAGGAGAAGAGATAGATGACAAAAAGAACATTGCGTCCGGGGAAGCGGTATTTCGCGAAGGCGTATCCCGCCATGGCGTTCACGAAAAAGCCGAGTGCCACGGTCGCCGCCGTAACAATGAAGGAATTGAGAATCGGGAGCCAGAAACGGTGCTCGCTAAAAAGTGAGCGGTACGCCTCTCCTGTGAAAATTTTCGGTATGAACGTATGAACCGAAAGAGGCGCGGCATAATGAAAAATCTCCTCGTCGTTCCGAAGCGACGATCCTAAGGCGAAGAGAATCGGAAGAACGGAAAAAACGATGATCGCCAGAATCACCAAGACGTATAAAACGTTAAGCGCAGGGGTTAAGCGCGACTTTCGCTCGATCATCGTGCGTCTCCTTTATTCCGTGATTCCTTTGCCGCGGAAGCACCGCGTTCCCGCATCACTCGAAACTGAAGGCCGATAACGAGCAGGGAAATGAAGAGCAGAATCGTGATAATCGCGTAGGAACGGCCGTAATTGGAGTATTTAAACGCCGAACGGTAAGCCTCGAACATCAGCACGTTTGTCGATCCTTGAGGACCGCCTCCGGTCAGGAGGTAAACGGGAACGAACATGAAAAGGTTAATCATCGTGTCGGAGATGGTGACGAAAACAAGCGAATTCTTCAGCATCGGAAGGGTGATGAGGAAGAGTTCGGAAAAGAAATTCGTCCCGTCGATTCTGCCGGCCTCATAAAAAGAGCCGTCGATGCTCTGAAGTCCCGCCAGGAGGAACATCATCCAATAAGCGACGCCCTTCCAGCAGCAAATGAGCATAATAACGTACATCGCCTGATTGGAACTCGTCAGAAAGGGCTGTGAGGAAATGCCGAAGACGTTGAGAATCGAGTTGATCACTCCGGAGGAGGGATTGAGCATCAGGTTCCACACCGTCGAAGCGACCACCATGTTGATCGCCACCGGAATATAGACAATCGTCCGTGATACACGAACAAAAAGGTGGTTGCGGTTGAACAGAAGCGCCACAAAAACAGCCAGGACTATCTGAAGCGGCGTTACGATAAAAGTGAACTTCACCGTCATGAGAATCGAGTTGAGAAAATCGGGATCGCGAAAGAGCCACAGGTAATTTTCAAACCCGACGAAGGCATTGACGCCGCCGGCGACACGCCGAAAGAAGCTGCCGACGACCGAGTAGGCGATGGGATATCCCTTAAAAAGGATAATAAGGATGAAAGACGACGAGAGAAATGCATAAGGGACGAGTTTTTCCCTCAGTCGCCGATAATTAATATTGACGGATTGAATTTGATTCATGAAACGGTTTCTCCGGTACTCCAAATAACGGTCCGCCGCCGGAGAGGTCCTCTCGGCGGCGTCCTTTCTCTCCATTACCGGTATGGAACCAGTTTTACTTCGATTGAGGAGACTGCCGCGTCAAGGGCTTCCTCCACGTCGGCGCCGTTTCGAATATCTTCGATTGTTGCGCCGATAACACTCTCCCACTCACGATAACCAAGCGATTTCGGTCGCGGAGCGGCACTGTTCTGAGCTTCGTAGGCCGCAAGGCGGAAGATTGAAAGCGGTTCATTCTCATACTGCGGATCGTCGAAGTACTTCTGCAGTTCCGAAACTCGAGCGGAGAATTCACCGCGGGCATTGCAGAACGCATCATTGCCCTTGCCGAAAGTAAAAAACTTGACGAATTCCGCCGCCGCCGCTTTGTTCTCCGAGAAATTACTGACTCCGATATGGAAGCTGTCGGTAGGTGTTGCGGGAACGCCGTCGGCAAAAGAAGGGAAAGGCGCAAATCCGTACCGCAGTCCCTCGGTTGACTCGAACGTACGATAATCGAAGATGTTGGCGCAGATGAAAGCGATTTTACCGGCGGTAAAAAGTCCGATCGTCTCCGCCGGAGCAACTCCCTTGGGGGCGATTTTGTCAACATTGTGAATGTCCGAATACCACTGCATGGATTTGGTAAACCCCGGGCCGTTGACATAACCGTCCACCGTCAGGCCGTCGGGACCAATCCCTTCACCCTTCGCGGAATTCACCAAGGGAAGAATCTGATAGGGGCGGCTGATCTGTTCGAAGGTAAGACCGTAAACGGTCGGATCGCCGGAGGCGGCCATAATCGCCTCGGACATTTCCACCACTTCATCCCATGCCAGCCTTTTCTCGGGATCGGCGGAAGGATATTCAAGTCCCGCGGCATCGAGGAGGTTCTTATTGTAGAAAAGAACATGGGAGGAGTTCTTAATAGGCGGCGCGTAGAAGGAATCCCGATAGCTGCCGGAATCGACAAGCGCCGGGGCGAAAACCGCCTTTTCCTCCTCCGTGAAGTAGGCATCCAGCGGGGCGATAAACCCGCGATAGGCGTAGCCGCTTACCATGGTGGCGTCGGTGAGAACCACATCGAAATTCGAACTCTGAGAACCGAGTTTTATCTCGATGACATCAAAAAGCTGGGTAAAAGGATACTCTTCCAGTTCAACGTGAATATCGGGGTATTCCGTTTTAAACGCTTCCACCGCCTGAACGTTGCCGTTATGGTATTCGGCGATGGAGAGAAAGGTAATCGATCCCGCCAATTCTCCGTCCGATGCCGATGCTTCGGCCTCAGCCTTGTCGTTTCCACAGGCAATCAATGCCGTGGAGAGTATAAAAAGTCCGATTATGGAGATGCTCTTCCATAATTTTTGTTTCATCGGTTTACTCCTTAATTTTTCCGCAATCGGTTTATGAATAAGTCCGGGCCGCCTAAGGACAAAGTAATTGTAGTAGTGATTTTTCAAGATCAAAACGTAGCGGATTAAAGATTTGTTCCCCGATTTAAATGAGTTTGCACTCCGTATATTGACAGGTGTTTTTTTACGGCGCTACGGTCGGCTCGGCCGCAGGACAAATTCGATTGGAGTGAAATGAATGGAAACGACCTATCACACAAAAACGACGAAGAACGATGTCGCGCCCTATGTTCTCCTTCCGGGAGATCCGAAACGCGTGCCCCTCGTGGCCGAACTCTGGGATGAATCACGACTCATCGCCGACAACCGCGAGCATGTCACCTACACCGGCGTTTACAAAGGCATGCCGATTACCTGTACAAGTACCGGAATGGGGTGTCCGTCGACAGCGATCGCCGTTGAAGAATTGGCGCGCTGCGGCGGGAAGACCTTTCTGCGCATGGGAACGTGCGCCGCGATCCAGGACTACGTGAAACCCGGAGACATCGCGATTTTCGATTCGGCATGCCGCTTTGAAGGAACTTCGGGCCGATATGTTCCGCCGGAATATCCGGCGGTGGCGCACCACGAAATTATCGCCGCGGCGATTGAAACGGCCAAGCGTTTGGAACTGCCGTATCACGTTGGAACAACACGCACCACGGACGGACTTTTTGCAAACCGTCCCGAAAAGGATTCTTCCTTCGGCGGATACAGGCGCCACGATTGGGATTACTTTCTCAGCGACCTCAAGGCGATGAAAGTTATCGCCGGAGAAATGGAAAGCAGTATCGTCATGGTCCTTTCTCGTCTCTTCGGTCTGCGCGGCGGCGCCCTATGCGTGTGCGTTACACATCTGCTCAAACAGTATCAGGAAGGCGGCTCTTTCGATTATGACCGCGATATCTCCTACACGCCGGACAATGTAGGGCGCCTCAACCGCGTTGCCTGTGAGACAATGCATCAAATTTATTTGAACGACCAAAAAAGCGGCGGCATCGACTAAGTTCCGTAAACCCCGGGGAAGCGGATTCCGCATTCCCGGGACTCTCTGTTTCTCGATGACCTTTAGAGACATCCCTGTATCCGATTACCCCCGCATTATGCTGTGAAAACAGCCGCAAATCGTCAGGCCCTCCGTACAGGCGGTACCGGTTCGGTTTTCCAAATTTCCCCGGCGTACTCACGGATCGTCCGGTCGCTGGAGAAACGGCCCATATTCGCTACATTCAGAATGGACTTCCGGGTCCACTCTTCCCGGTTCCCGTAGAGAATGGAAACCTGCTGTTGCGTGTCAACATAGGAACGGAAATCCGCCAGCAGCCGATAAGTGTCTCCGTAATTTAAAAGCGATTCGACAATCTTCAGAAATTCTCCCGGATCTCCCGAGGAAAAATCCCCCAAGGAAATTCGTTGAAGAACCCGGCGCAGATCTTCATCCTGTTCGTAGTAGCCCCAAGGGTTGTATCCCCCATGGTACGAGGCTTCCACTTCCTCGGAGGTGAGACCGAAGATAAAAATATTCTCCTCGCCGACCTCATCCCGGATTTCCACGTTGGCGCCGTCCAATGTTCCGATGGTGAGAGCCCCGTTGAGGGCGAACTTCATGTTGCCGGTTCCCGAGGCCTCCGTTCCGGCGGTGGAAATCTGCTCGGAAAGATCCGCCGCCGGCATCAATTTTTCGGCCAGGCTCACGCAGTAATTGGGCAGAAAAACCACCCGAAGCTTATCTTCAACGGAACTGTCGGAATTAATCACTTTTGCCACATTGTTAATAAGCTTGATAATCAGTTTTGCCATGGCATATCCCGGGGCGGCTTTTCCCCCGAAAATAACGACTCGGGGAGAATCACCGCTGTTCGGATCGGCTTTGAAACGGTTATAGAGATGAATCACATGAAGCAGATTGAGAAGCTGTCTTTTATACTCATGGATTCGTTTTACCTGACAATCAAAGAGGAAATCGGGATTCACGGTCAGTTCGCAGCTTTTTTGAATGCAATCCGCCAGACGAAGTTTATTCGCTCTCTTCACCCCCTGCCACTCTCTGCGAAATTCCAAATCGTCCGCATAGGGAATAAGGTTCTTCAACTGGTCCAGATCGGTTATCCAAGATTCACCGATGCGGGAACTGATGAGATTCGACAAACCCGGATTGCATGAAAGCAGCCAGCGCCGCTGGGTAATACCATTGGTTTTATTGTTAAATTTCTGCGGCCACATTTCCGTGAAATCGCGGAAAAGGCTTTTCTTCAGAATATCGGTGTGCAGAGCGGAAACACCGTTAACCGAATGGCTGCCGATAATCGCTAAATTTGCCATGCGGATCTTCTTAATGTTGTCTTCCTGGAATATGGATGTTCGAGTTAAGCGATTTACATCACCCGGATAACGTTGGGACACATCCTCCAGAAAATTATGATTAATCAGGTAGATAATCTGAAGATGCCTGGGAAGCACTCTCCTGAAAAGATCTTCAGACCATTTCTCCAGCGCCTCCGGCAAAACCGTATGATTGGTATACGCGAACGTTGCCGTGGTAATTGCCCAGGCCTCGTCCCAAGGCAGCTCCTCCACATCCATCAAAAGCCGCATCAATTCCGGAATCCCCACGGCCGGATGGGTATCATTCAGTTGGATCGCCACCTGATCGGAAAACCGGCTGAAATCCGATCCATTGGTTTTCTTGTATCTCCTGAGAATATCCTGCAGGGTCGCTGAAACGAAAAAATATTCCTGTTTAAGACGTAATTCTTTTCCCTCAAATATATTATCGTTCGGATAAAGTACCTTTGAGATGGTTTCCGTATTCACTTTATCGCGGACGGCGCGCTCATAGTCTCCATGATTGAAGTAACTCAAATCAAAATCACGAGTGGATTTGGCCGCCCAAAGGCGCATATTGTTGACCGTATCATTCCGATAACCCGGAACCGGGGTATCATAGGCCATGGCCATAACCTCTTCGGTATCCACCCACTCATAATGGCTTTCACCCTCATCGTCCACATATTCGTTAACATGCCCGTAGAACCGGACGGGATAAAGGAATTCGGGCCTTTCAATCTCCCACGGATTACCGTATCGAAGCCAGGGATCCGGAGTTTCCACCTGCTCACCGTTGCGAATGCGCTGAAAGAAGATTCCATATTCATAACGAATCCCGTAACCATAGGCGGGAAGGGACATCGTAGCCATGGAATCCAGGAAACAGGCGGCCAGCCGTCCCAAGCCTCCGTTCCCCAGACCGGCGTCGTATTCCAGATTCTCCAGCTCGCTTAAGTCCAGCCCCCAATCGGCCATGGCCAGTTTCACCTGATCCCGAATCCCCAGTGCGATTAGGGCGTTATCCAGAGTTCTTCCGATGAGAAACTCCATCGAAAGGTAGTAAACCCTTTTAGACGGTTGGTCGTAATAGGTCTGCATGGTATCAATCCAGCGCTCGAAAAGATAATCCCGCAGAGTAAGCGAAATACTCTTATAAAAATCCAAAGGAGTCGCGCTGTATTCATCTTTTCCCAGGGAGTATTCCAGATGATCCATGAAGGTACGCCTAATGGAATCAACGTCGGTTTTTAACCGAGGTTTCTCCGATGGTTTAAGAGATTTCCCAAAGTCTTCCCGGGGATTCATTTTAGATGCATTACTCATTGGAAACCTCCTGTACCGGATGAGTCTAAGTCAAGGAATATATTAAACCGGCGCACAACAGATCATCATCGAAATGAGAAAAATATTTATTCACAAACCGAATCCGGGCTAATGCGCGCCCGGATTGTACACCGATCTCGGTCAATTACTTTTTGGGTGTTTTCAAAGCCGCCGCCAAATCTCCGCGATCCCGGATGGTGCGGATGGTTTCCGCCAGTTCCTCATCCAAACAATCTTTCAGCCAGATGTAAAAATCGTTTTTCGAGTCGTTACAGAAAAAACCGAAATCATCATCCGACATGGAAGATACGGCTTTCATCAGCTGACTTCGGGTTTCCACCATGCTCCCGTCCCTGAGAATGAAGGCTTCACCGGGGCGTGTCTTTTTTCTTTTGATCATATAGAGCTCCCGGGATTGTATTAAACAATCCCCTTTAATTTTAATTCTCCGAACCTCGTTTCGAAATAGTCAAAACAAAAACATTTAAGAGTTTTTCTACAGCCGGCCGGAACCTATAGTTGTCGAGGGAGCAGAGATATTGCGAGATTGATAAGAAATGACCGGCTTCTCTAGAGAATCAATTCATCGAATCCAAAGCCGACGGCCGTATAATGCTGAAGTTTTTCCGATTATTCTTTTCGCAGCAAATCCATACTCACCTTAATGACACATTTGCGGAACGTAGAGGGCTTCTCCAGCATCACGCCGGGACGATGGGCATCCCAAGGGAAAAAAACGGCGAAAAAGCCGGGGCGGGCGGTAATAAAATTTTCATCGGGATCAGACTCCAAAAAGTAAACGTCGGAAGCCTCCTTTGCCTCAAGAATACGCTCTTCGCCCGAATAAGGAGCGATACCGAAACATTCACTGCCGTCCGGCCAATACTGTACGTCGATGTATTTGACATGAACCTCGGGACGAGTCTCTTCAAGCGGGAGAGTGGTAAAGTCAAACACCTTGGCAAACATTTTCTCTCCGTCAATCGGATAATCTCCGACGGCGACGGACTTAAAATCGGTGTCTTTCAGAAAATGCAGAGCCCGGCATATGGCATCCGGATATGCTGAAAAATCATCATTTATTCTCAAGCTGGAAAAAATCACAATCGCTTCCTCCCGGGAATGATTCTATCAGGTATGGGAATAAAAAAGAAATCACTCCACTCCGTTCAGAGTACGCGTATCTTAACCTGAAAAAGAAACTCGGGCCGAATTTTTTTTTATGGCTCGGCACAAATCCGCGCACCAGGAATCGGCCGTTTAAAAACTCGGGCCGAAATTTTTTTATGCCTCGGCGCAGATCCGCGCGGCCGTTCGTCGGATTCTCCGAAACCTTTGGAAAAACATCCCCCGGCGGCGGGAACTTGTTGAGCTTCACTCTGTAAGATAACATAAACTAATTACTTATTGATTGCGGGACCGAATTATGTCGGAAATGAAAGCGGGAATAAAGGAAATCGCCCGAATGGCCGGCGTCTCTACAGCCACAGTCTCCCGCGTTTTAAACGGTAACAAAACCGTAAACTCTGAAATGGCCGAGAAAGTTATCGCTGTTGCGGCTTCTTTGGGATATCAGCCTTCTCCGGCCGCCCGCTATATGAGAAGTAAAAAATCCGGCCTTCTCGGCATCGTGGTTCCCGATCTGTCAAAATCCTATTTCGGAGATATCGTCAACGGAGCCATCAGTAAGGCGCGTGAATATAACCAAATGATGGTTGTAGGGACTGTAGAAGGCAAATCCGGAACGGAAAAAGAATTCCTAAGAAAGCTCTCGGGATATATGCTGGACGGATTGATTTACTGTCCCGTCTCAACGGATATCCAATCAAAAAAGACCGAAGTCCCTAAAATCCCGCTCGTTATAGCCGGAAGACGCCGTGTTCTCGACGGAGTTCCGCATGTCAACACCGACGATGAAAATACAGGGTACTTGTCGGCGCGTTATCTGCTGAACCTGGGAAGACGCAATATCGGATTTCTTGCGGGCTTTTGGGAATCGGCTCCCTTTAAAGATGCGGAAGACCTCCTTTCCTCCGTGAATCTTCCCATCAGCGGCGCTTTTTCCGCATTGGATCGAATCCGCGGTTTTCAAAGAGCCCTGCGTGAAGAAGGTCTCGAACTGAAAAAAGAGAAACTGGCCTTCTGCGGATTTGATGCGGAAAGCGGATATACGGCCGTCCGTGAGCTCTTCAGCAGACTGAACAAGATTGATGCTCTTATGGTTCCCAACTGCCTTGTCGCCCGCGGTGTTTTCCGTTTCTTCAACGAACAGGGAATATCCGTTCCGAAAGAAATCTCATTGATATCCCTGGACGATATGCACAACGGCGAACTTCTCGCGGTTCCCGTAACTTCAATCACGCATGATATGTACAGCCTGGGAATGGAAGCGGTTATTCTGCTGAACCAGGTAATCCAAAACAAAAAGCCGCAGGATAAAATTATCGACGTCAAATTAATCATCCGGCAGTCAACATCGAAAGAAATCTGATTTTCACGTTCCGGGGCTTCGCGAGTAAACGTTTTCTCGTGACTTCAACGACAAAAGCACCTCTCAGGCGGTTAAAAAGAATTATTCATTGACATCCCATACCCGGGAGTATAGAGTCAGGTAAACGTTTACGGAGGCCGCTTTGTTCTTTTCCGCCTTAAAAGACGCTTTGGACATTAATGTTATTCTCCTGACGGCCCTGGGGAGTTTAAGCGGTGTCGTTATCGGAGCGCTCCCGGGACTTTCGGTAACAATGGCCACGGCGCTTCTCGTATCGCTCACCTTCAGCTGGTCCATGGAATACGCTTTGGCCATGATTATCGGAGTTTACTGCGGGGGCGTTTTCGGAGGTTCCATATCGGCGGTTTTGCTCAATATCCCCGGAGCACCGGCGGCCATTTGTACCGGCTTCGACGGGTATCCGCTGGCGAAACAAGGCAAAGCGGCCATGGCTTTGGGTTTGGCCAGAATCGGTTCTTTTATCGGCGGAATCATCGGAGTTCTTTTCCTGGCTCTTTTCGCCCCGCCGATATCGACGATCGCTTTAAGTTTCGGCCCGTTTGAATACCTCGGCCTTATCGCCCTTGGACTGATTACCATAGGGAATCTATCGGAAGGCTCGTTTATAAAAGCGATTCTGGCCGGACTCTTCGGTCTGCTTCTTTCAACGGTCGGAATGGATCCGGTCTATGGAATACCCAGATTCACGTTCGGAAGCATGCAGCTTCTTTCCGGAATCGGCCTTATCCCAAGCCTCATCGGTTTTTTCGGTCTCTCGGAAGTTATTGTCCAAATGAGAACCCCTTCCAATAAACATCAAATCATCAAGCAAATGGGAAAGGTAATTCCTAAGTTATCCACCTTCATGAAAATGATTCCGGTCATTTTAAGATCTTCGGTTATCGGCGCCTGGATTGGAGCCCTTCCCGGAGTGGGAGGAACCATCGCTTCATTCCTGGCATACGACAATGCCAAGAAAACCGTGAAGAATCCCACTCAGCCGTTCGGCGAAGGAGCTTATGAGGGAGTTGTTGCTCCGGAAGTCGCCAATAACGCCATGGTCGGCGGAGCGATGATTCCACTCCTTACCTTGGGGATTCCCGGTGACGCGGTTACAGCCATCATGATGGGCGCTTTTATCGTTCATGGACTTCAGCCCGGTCCCATGATGATGATCAACAGCGCCGATTTATTCTGGTACATCATCATTTTGTTCATTTTGGCGAATATCCTTTTTCTCTTCATTGGATTACTGGTTACAAAGTACTTTCCAAGAGTTCTTTCGGTAAAACCGGAAACACTGATGCCCATCGTATCGGTTCTCTGCTTCGTCGGAGCCTACGCCATCAGAAATTCGGTAATGGACATCATCATCATGGTCTGCGCCGGCTTGATAGGATACCTCTTCAAACGAATTAAATTTCCAATTGGACCTGTTGTTATCGGCCTTGTTCTTGGGGGAATGGCCGACGGTGAACTGAGACGCGTTTCCATGATTTCCGAAGGAGATGTTTTCGGCATGCTTCTGAAAAGGCCGATCGCGATCGTTATTTTCCTCTTCGCCCTTCTTCAGATTCTCGATCAGATAGGCCGCTTCAAACAACGGCGAAAAGAAATCGGTTCAAAACTGTTCGGTTTAATTCGTGCCTGCTTTATACGGAACCACAATAAGACGAAATGAGTTTCGGAGGTTAAAAATCCAAACTCATAAAAATAACAGGAGGTTTATATGAATACGGAAAAACGATTGACGGTTATCCTTGCGCTGCTGCTGATAATCGGCTGCGGAACGCTTTTTGCCGAAGGACAGCAGGAAGTCGATGTTGAGAACTATCCGGAAAGGGAAATTGAAGGAGTAATCACATGGGGTGCCGGAGGCTTAACCGATAACATCGCCAGAAATTTCCTGCCTCTCATGGAAGAACAGCTGGGGGGCGCCAGTATTGTTCCTCAGAATAAAACCGGTGCCAGCGGTGCCGTGGGCAGTCAGTATGTCATGGGAAAACCTGCGGACGGATATACAATCCTGATAACCACTACCGAGTCGTGCGGAGTGTGGAATGTCATGGGAACTTCCGACATGGACGTCAACGACTTTGAACCCATTATAATCCTTACGAGCCTGAATCCCACTTGTTACGTTCGTGCCGATGCGCCCTGGAACAGCGTTCAGGAACTTATTGCCGACGCTCAATCCAGACCGGGGAAAATTATCGCCGGTTATGCCGCACCGGGTTCCTTGGGGCATGTATCGGGACTGCTCTTCTCCGAATACAGCGGCTCCGAATTCAACATGGTCCCCTTCGGCGGCGGCGGGAAAGTCATGGCCGCTCTTCTGGGAGGACACGTTGATGTTGCGTTCAATCCTCTGGTTTCAATTATGGAGAATTACAAAGCCGATAAGATTAAACTCCTTGCGACGTTTACCAACGAAGAAATCGTCGACGGCGTGCCCGCTCTTGGAGCGGAAGTAGCCTCGTTCAAACCGGTTATGCCCTATGGAATCATGGTTATGATATTGGTTCACAAGGATACTCCTCCGGCAATCGTTGAAAAATTAACGGATGCGGCCGTTAAGGCCTCCTCGGATGCCGAATGGAAAAAATTCGCCGATAAATATTATCTTCAGATTGTCGGAGACACCGGAGATGATTTCCGCCGAACCGTGGATGCCTGGAAACCTCTGACGACTTGGCTTCTTTACGACGCCGGCGTGGCAACCAAGTCGCCCGAAGAATTCGGAATCGGCAGAAAATAGGTAGAATGAAGCATGAGTAAATTGCCGGGGAAGAGTTCTTTAGTGAACAGCGGGGAGTTCTGGTTCACAATCTGTCTGATTCTTATCGGGATTGCCGGTCTGGTCTACAGTCTTACGCTCCCTCTAATGGGTCCTGTCGCTTTATGCCCGGGACTTTTCCCCGGTGTTGTAACCTCACTGATGCTTACTTTGGGATTGGTGAGGTTCTTCCAAATGCTGCGGACGAAAGAAGAACAAAGTAAAAACGGAGAGAAAGAAGAAAATACCGAGCAGCGAAGCATTCTGATCATCATCGCTTTTTTCCTGATGTATCTCCTGCTTCTGGTATACACGCATTTTCTCATTTCCACCTCGGTCTTTCTTTTTCTTTCCATGTTTTACCTTTACAGGAAAATGAACTGGAAGATACCTGTGGTTTCCGTAATAACAACTCTTAGCGTGTTTTACTTATTCAGGTATCTGCTGAACGTAAGGTTACCCTAGAGAAACGAAATTAATTTCGACAATCGGAGAAAAAAATGCTGGCCAGAATCCAAAAATCGGGTCTGACGGGTGAGGTATGGATACCCGGATCAAAATCTCACATGATACGGTCTTTATACTTCGGCGCCCTTGGCAAAGGGCAATCCATTATTCGCAATCCCGTCAGATCAAAAGACTCTTTGTCGGCGGCCCGAATTATAAAGGCCATGGGCATTCCGCTGGATATGAAAAGGGATGACTTTTGGACCGTGCAGGGAGGAGAACTGAAAGTTCCCGAAGATATTATTGATGTGGGCAATTCGGGAACATCCATGTATTCGGGATCCGCTTTAGCCGCCTCGCTGGACGGATATACCGTCTTTACCGGAGATGAACAAATTCGCAAACGGCCGATGCAGCCGGTATTGAACGCACTCATGCTTCTGGGAGCGGAAGCCTGGTCAATCAGAGGAAACGGTTCCGCCCCTTTCATCGTACGGGGACCTCTGAAAGGGGGAAAATGCTATGTGGACGGCATCGTCTCACAATACGTCAGCTCAGCCGTTCTGGCCGCAACCCTTTCTCGGAACGATACGGAAATCATCGTCGATAAAGCGAATGAAATCCCTTATATAGAAATGACTCTGCAATGGATGAAGGCCCTGGGGGTTTCCGTCGATGCTTCCGATGATTTCAATCATTATTATGTAAAAGCCGGTCAGTCATACGCCCCTTTCGACAGATACGTTCCCGCCGACTTTTCTTCCGCGTCATTCATGCTCATCGGCGGAGCCGTTACGGACTCTTCGGTCACTCTTTTGGGACTCGATACCCGGGATGTTCAGGGCGATAAAATCCTTATCGACATTCTCAAAGACATGGGCGCCGACATTCGGGTGAAAAACCATGGAGCCGACGGAATCCTTATCAACGGCGGGAAAGCGTTAAAGGGACAAGTTATCGACTGCTCCCCTACCCCCGATTCAATACCGATCTTGGCCGTTCTCGGCTGTTTCGCCGAAGGGGAAACACGTTTGTTCAATATTGAAAGCTCACGAATCAAAGAAACCGACAGACCCCTTTTAATGGCGAAAGAGCTCTCCAAAATGGGTGCGGATATCGAGCTTACCGATAAAGAACTGATTATTCGCAAAAGCCTTTTAACCGGATGTGAAGTTAAAAGCTACGGCGATCACAGGATTGCGATGGCTCTCTGCATCGCCGGCCTTATCGCTCGCGGAGAAACCGTTGTCGATAAAGTGGAATCCGCCTCCATCTCTTTTCCCGGATTTGATACCTCTCTGACAAACCTCGGGGCACACGCGGAATACCTGGAAGAAGAGGTTGAGAACGCATGAGTGACGGGGGAAAGAACGGAAAAAACGGAACGGCCTCTCTGCTGATTCCGAAACGCAGAACTCTGATGTTTCGATCGGCCCGGAGAATCGAAGGCGGACGTCAGCCGGGCATCAAGGCCGGACCGTTCATTATCCGTCTTCCCCTGATACATCATCAGCTGGAAATCTCGGAACTCTTTCAAGGAATCATTATGACGGCCACGGGCCTGGGACTTGTGGCCCTTCTGGAGGATTTCTTTGGAATTCCTTATGAAATCGCGCTGACAATCATCATTGTTCAGCAGCTCGGATATTATCTTCATCAATTTCTGGGAGATACGACAATCTCAGGATGGCTGACTCCGGCCGTTCCGCTGATAATGACCTTTATTTCACGATATCCGGCCGGGCAGGAAAGACTCAGGGCTTATATCGCCCTTCAAATCATCGTCGGGATTATTTTTCTCTTTTTTGGCATATCGGGTTTGGCATCCAAACTGATGAGAATGGTTCCCGAATCCCTGAAAGCGGGACTCATTATCGGCGCGGGACTGAGCGTGCTCATCGGCGAATATGGAATTACGCCCTCCGGACTGCTCTACAAAGATTACTTTTTCGTCCTGATACTCGGAATGCCCATTGTCCTGTTCCTCATTTATTCAGACTGGGTAAAAACACAGATTAAACGAAAGCCCAAAGGTGTTCTGGGCCGATTATCCCGTTATGGAATATTCCCCAGTCTTATCCTTGTCATCATCATCGCCGCACTAACAGGAGAAGCCGAATTGACATCCGTCCAATTCGGTTTCTTTACTCCGAAATTCGGCCGGATGGTTAAGGACTGGTCGGTTTTTGCCGTCGGTTTTCCAACGGCCGAAATGTTTCTTTCCTCCGTTCCCATCGCCGTAGCCGCTTATATCATGGCTTTTGGAGAAACCGTTCTGGCGGCGGAAACTGTGGAGGAAGCGAAAACCTACAGACCCGATGAAGAGATCGGATTCGATACGGGCCGTCTGAATCTGATTACCGGAATCCGAAACATTATTCATGCCCTGATAGCCCCCAACGGGGGATTGGCCGGCCCCAACTGGGCGGCGATGACCATGGTTATCGCCAGAAGATACGAACAGGGAAAAGATGCGATGTACTCCCTTATCGGAGGATCGGCGTCCTTCAATATCATGCGGGTTCTCATGATGACGTTCCTTCCTCTGATCACCATCATTCTTCCGTTCAGGGTTCCCATTTTGTGTGTTCTTATGGTTCTGCAAGGTTTTGCCGGTTTTTC
Organism: Spirochaetia bacterium; assembly: GCA_963666985.2. Lineage (GTDB taxonomy): Bacteria > Spirochaetota > Spirochaetia > DSM-2461 > DSM-2461 > UBA2779. Next base: position 591,589 of record CAXXIA010000002.1, read on the forward strand.
CCTGGGACTAAAAATCGCCGACAACCGCATGAAACGAACCATCGCCGTTCTCACCGGAGTTGTGCTGTCGTTCTACGGAGCCGCTTGGGCCATAGCGGCAGGCATCCTGCTCAGTCTTGTAATGGAGGACCGTTCTTCAAAAGTGAAATCCCCGGAATAGCATCGGTATTTCCGCGGATTTCACTTCCGCGCCAAAAACGGACACCAATCCCCAATCCGGCCGACTCCCTTGACCACATTTTGACCGAATAGATATTATTCATTATCCGATCGCAAAATACGAACTCCGTCGGTCTGTCGTCAGGACTGCGGGATTTCCTCCGGCGGATAGTAAGGAATAAATTCAAGTTCATGGTCCTCATTCATTTTCTTGTCAGTTTTGCAGCATCCGTAGTAGGCGCCATCAGCGGAATCGGCGGCGGTGTTATTATTAAGCCGACTCTCGATTTCATCGGACTGCAGTCCCCCACAACCATCAGCTTCCTCTCCGCAACGACCGTACTGGCCATGACGACGGTCACCCTTATGCGGAACAAAAACACATCGATCAAACTGGATAAGAAAATCAGCACGATAATGGCCGTCGGCGGCATTCTCGGCGGTTTTCTGGGAAAGTACGTTTTCAACTCCGTTCATTCGAGTTTTCCCAATGAAGCCGTAATCGGGGCGACTCAATCGATTATTCTGCTGATACTCACCCTGGGCGTGCTGATTACCAGTTTGCTTAAATCCAAAATCCGTTCTTTGGAATTAAGTCATTGGTCGGTTTCATTCATGGCCGGCTTGGCATTGGGAGCCATATCCACGTTTTTGGGTATAGGAGGAGGTCCGTTCAATTTAACGGTTTTATACCTCCTTTTCTCCATGGATTCCAAAACGGCCGCCCTCAACTCCATTTTCATCATTTTCTTTTCCCAACTGACCAACCTGATACTTACCGTCGTTACCGGTTATGTTCCGGAGTTTTCCGTAATGATCCTTGTTTCCATGATTATCGGAGGCATCACGGGCGGTTTGGCGGGTATTTTCTTTTCAAAAAGGATGACAAACAGACAGGTCGATTATCTCTTCATCTGCGTCACCATCATCATCATCGCAACAAGCTTTATTAATTTTACGAAGTACATGAATCAGATTTAACCCGAAAGAAAACCGTATAAGACTTCCGGCGGTCTTCTATAATACGAAGCATGTCGGCCATACGAATCAACAAATACCTCCTTTCGGCAAGCCTTCTCCTAACGGTTATTGCAGCACGCCACGCCGCGGCCGAAGGCTCGGCGGAACGGGCGAAGCAATTCCCGCAGATATCCGTATCGCCCGAAGAGAACCGCAATAACCGTGAACCGGTCACCCTCTGCGGATTCTTTCCTTCGCCCCCAAAAGTAACGGTGAGGAGTATCCTCAGGCATTACAAAGTTCTCGGGAACCATGCGGACGTTATCCTCTACCAGATGGAAATCCCCTGGGAGGATTTTCCGGACTCACCCGAAGCAGAATCGGAAAAGATACAGGAACTTCGCGGCCAAATGATGCTCGCCGACAGGGAAGGACTGGAGAAAATCTTCGTTATCGATCCGCTCAACGGCCTGAATCGCCGGGAATTTAAAAATCTGCCGCCCTCCTGGGAAGCAAGTTTCGCCGATCCGCGTGTCCGTGCGTCATACAAGAACTTCGCCTTAAGAATATTAAGGGAATTCAAACCGGCATATCTCGGACTGGCTTCGGAGATCAACAGTTATCAGGACGCCTACCCGGAAGATTTCCCGAATTACTTAAATCTTTATCACGAAGTTTACGCCTCGCTCAAAGCCGAATCGCCGGATATCAACCTCTTTGTGACGTTCCAATGGGAAGACTTGAACAACCTCTGGAATCAGCCGGAGGAAGAAGGATTCGCTCCGGGTGTGACCAAATGGAATCAGATTGAACTCTTTGAGCCGGATTTGGACCTCTGGGCCATCTCAACCTATCCCTACATCACCTTCTCATCGGGTGAAGACATCCCGGCCGATTATTATTCCCGTCTCCTTGAGCGCACCGACAAACCGCTTGCCGTGTCGGAGGGGGGCTGGATCAGCAAAGACTACGGTCATTTGACCGCTACACCGCAGGATCAGACGGCCTATCTTGAGGCCATCCACAATCAGATCGGCGAACGCCTGGCCTTCTGGATTTACCTTTTGGCCAGGGACATCAGCATCGAAAGCTACAGAGCCCTTACTTCCGAAAGAGATCTGGAGACCCTTCGTTTTTTCACGACTGTGGGGCTGATCACCGAAGCCGGTCGGCCCAAGCCTGCCTTAAAAGTGTGGGACTCGTATCGCCGATAAAACGGCGATGAGGGTGCGAACGGAAAAACCGCGAAACCGTTGAGAAAAAGGACGATTCGGAAGCAGGGTGTCGGTGAATACCGGCACCGTACAGTTACTGTACATGCCGGCACCGAAGAATCGGTGTGCATTAAAACCAATCGCTCTTTTGGTCAATAATGATTCTTTTCATCTCACCCGCGGGATGATACTTATACCAATCTCCCATCTTTTGTTCCAAAACCCATTCGTAAGTATTCTTCTCTCTGACATATTTCCAGGAATACCCTTCTCTTTCGCCGGAAAAGTGTTCTATGAGAACTTGCTGTATATTGATATAATAAATAGTAATCTCACGGCCTTCTTCATCCCATAATTTCATATCCTGCACATGATCAATTTGAACATAATTCTCGTTTCGCGGATTATAAAATGATATCCACGTGTCATATAATTCTTCGGTAAAGACTTGTGAAAACACATGAGTGCTTACAAGCAGAAATACGATAAGTGCCGTATACCGATATTTCATAACAAATCCTCCCGGCATTTTTTATGACAATGGATTCCAGGCGGCATGGTTTAATCCTTAATTACAAATATAGCGGTAATTTACCAATAACAACATTCAATTTTCATTTGGACTGAGATTTCTTTCCAATGTCTTCTAATCTTCTTCATTGAGGCTCTTTGAAAAGATGTGAACATTTGATTCGTCGGCACACCAAAGCCGTCGATCAGCCGAATCATCTTCTTCGGTAATTCCCATAAGTCCGGCCGATAAATGCTGATGGATGTTGATGAATCGGCAGAGGTATCATGAAAAAGTTTTGAATGCCATGCAGCCATAACAAGATCGCGGAGAAATCAATGAACCATCCGGGATTCCGCCGAAACGAAATACGCACGAAAGTTCTTGCTCGGATTTCGTTGAAGCCCAGCAGACCGGGCCCCGGGGCAGGCCCGGGAGAATCCCTACCTTATTCTCCCTTGATGCAAGGCTTCATCGGCGCGGCGGGAGCCGATTCGCGGATTGTTAAAAACGGCTCCAGAACATAACGCTGATTTCCGGAGATTTCTCCCTTGATGCGCCTTTCGATATGATCCGCGGCGGCAATCCCCATGGCATCCATACGGCTGTTGACCGAAGTCAGCGGCGGAATGGCATATAAAGCAATTTGGCTGTCGTTATATCCCACAACGCGAAGTTCCTCCGGAACCCTGAGGCCGACCGCTCTGGCCCATTTGAGAACCGCATGAGCAAAAAGATCGTCCGAGGCCAAGACCGCGCCGAATCCGCGCTCTCCGGCTCCGTTCAAAAGATCAGGAATCCTGTCGATATGATGATCATCGGTCAGCACGACATGAGGAGAGCGGCAGCCGTCGGCGGAACTCAGTTCTCGAAAAACACCAATTTTCTTCCGGCCGCTGGCGGTACCGTCGGTCCCGAGAAACATCAGCGGACCTTGTCCGTTTCGCACATGCTGATACGCCAGACTCACGCCCGCTTCATCGTCGCAAAGAATCGATCCGGCATTCTCATGATCGGATTCGGCGTTGATCAGCACAACGGGAACCGAATCGGCGGCTCGGTCGACTATATGGCCGCCCAAATCCGATTGGAACGTGGAACCGACGAACACAATTCCGTCAACTCTATTCTCCAGAAGAGTCTGGAGATACTCCTCTCTGTTTCTCGACTCATCGCCCGTATTGCAGAGAAACGTCATTATCCCGAGCTCTCTGAGACGCTGCTCCACATAATGGGTAACCATGGAATAATACGGATTGAGGATATCGACGGTGAGCACGCCCACCGTTCGCGTTCTATTCTGGATTAACCCGCGGGCCAATGCGTTCGGCGTATAGCGATATTCCTCGACAATTTTAAGAATCCGCTCTTTCGTCTTATCTTTCACGGGACCGGTCCCGTTGAGAACTCGGGAAACGGTTGCCGTGGAAACACCGGCCAGCGAGGCGATATCTTTGATATTCATCGATCACCTTTCGGAGAATTCCGTTTCATCATCATTCCGACAGCCTTACTTCGATTAAATCGACATTTTGCCATAAAACCGCCCTAAGGTTCTTGAAATCTCGTCCCGCTTCCCAATTTCACGAAACCTTTTCGAAAACTTTATAAGGCGAATCAATCTCCTTAAAAAATCCTTTGACTTCCATGGAGACTGAGTTTACAATCCAGTGTAAAGCTTTACATAATGTTTTTCAACTTTTTTTAACCGTAAATGTAAAGCTTTACATAAAGAAAATCATAGAAATGGAGGTTTGCTATGAATTCAAGAAAATTGCTGACGGCGGCCGTCTTGCTCCTTGCTGCGGCCGGAATGATGTTCGCCTCGGGATCGAACGGCAACCAAGCCGAAGAAGGACCGATCACATTGACAATCTGGCACGATTTGGGCGACAAGGGCGTCGACTGGTTCAACGAAGTCGCCGCGGTATACGGTCAAAATCATCAGGATGTTACCATCGAATCGGTTACCTACCCCACGCAGCAGTGGATTGAACGGTCGATTGCGGCACTCAATACCAATACGGCGCCGGATATCATTTTCAATAATTACGAACGTGTTATCAAAGTCGAAGATCAGACCGGGAAGATAATGGATCTCAGCCGGGAGTTTTCCGCACTGCCGAAAACCGATTTTCTGAGCGAACAGGATCTGGCCATCTCCAAATACGGCGGTAAAATGCTGATTTTTCCCGTCCAGCGCGTTCAAATGGCCTTCGGCGTCCGTAAAAGCTGGATGGAAGCCGCCGGCAAGTCCTTTCCGGGAACATGGGAAGAACTGACGGCTCTCTCCGAAGCTTTTCAGAAAAAAGACGGCATTTACGGCCTGGCTTTGGAAGCGGCCAATCCGCGGGATCTGATCCACATGCTCGATCTCTTCCAATTCGGAACGGGAATAAAGCATACAATCATCGATCCGGACGGGAATCTCACCCTGGACGACCCGGCGCACCGCGACGTGGTCCGGAAAGTCATTACGGCTTTCAGAAACTACACGCCGGCCGATACCATCAACTTCAGCTTCGCCGAGATGTATCAGGTAATCGAAGGAAGCAGAGCGGGAATGTTCCGCGTGGGCGATTGGAACGTTAATAAATGGGACAAGCCCGATGTATTGAACGGCGATTTTGTCCTCGGCCCCTGGCCCGCTCTGAATCCCGGCGATAAAAACGCCGTCGTCATCGGCGGAATGCGGGGCGCCGCCGTTCCCGAGAACGCTCCTCACCGGAATCAGGCCGTGGACTTCGTCAAATTCCTTCTTGAATCCGAAGCCCAGAAACTCTCCTTCCAGTACATCGGCGCCTCCGTCCGCGGAGACTGGACACTGGACCTCAGCAATCACCAGCGTTTCTTTGCGCAGCCGCAGCACAACTTAATCGCTTACGATTTCCCCGAATCCATTCATCCCTTCTATCCGCAGATTGAAGAGATATACCACAGACATCTTCTGCGTCTTCTGGAAGACAAGAATCTGAACATAGACAAGGTAATCGACGAAGCCAAAGCCGATATCGAAGCCTATATCCGCGACAATACTTAATCTTTGACGCGGCGGACATCACGTCCGCCGCGATTTTCCCAAGGAGAGACGAATCCATGACCGCTTTTCCCGTTAAGGACATCCGCCGGTACGGAGTACTCTATTTATTCATCCTGCCCATGCTTCTTATCGTCGTGGTTTTCGGCATCTGGCCCATCGCGAAAAGCATGCAGATGTCCTTTACCGATAAAGGAACATCCTTATCTTTGGCTCCGGTCTATATCGGGATGAAAAATTACATCAAAGTCTTCACGGATCCCTACTTTTGGGATTCGGTTTGGATTACGGCCAAATTCACCGTCTTCTCCGTACCGGCCAACGTTCTGGCGGCGTTTCTTCTGGCTCTGATGCTCGGCAGCCGGCAGATTCGAACCGGAAGCCTCTTTTTCAAGCTGGCGATTTTCCTTCCCGTCGTGGTGCCCATCGTCGCCACATCGGTTATATGGAAATGGATGTACAACACCGATTTCGGCGCCGTAAATGCCGTGCTTACCTCAATCGGTCTTCCCAAATGGGGCGGATTGTCCCGTTCAAATACGGTTCTCTGGTCTTTGGGAACCGTCGAATTATGGAAGCATGTGGGCCTCTATACGATTATTTTCCTGACCAATCTCCAGCTCATCGACAAGGAAATGTATGAAGCCGCGTTTATGGAGGGCGCCGGCTATGTCAAACGCATCCGGTTCATCACGATTCCCGAACTGAGACCGGCATTTATGCTCAATTTCGTATACGCAACCATCCAATTTCTCAAAACATTCGCCGTCGCCATGGTTATGACTCAAGGCGGTCCCAATTATGCGTCGAATTTCCTTTCGTATTACGCGTATTCAAAATTCCGTTTGGCGGAATACGGACAGGCAACCGCGGTGGGAACCTTTCTTTTCATCATCGTCCTCTTAACGACATTGGCCCTGCGGCGCCTTATGCGCGACAGGGACGAGGGAAGCCGCTCATGAACACTCTTTATAGCAACCGCCCCGTCTTTCGCGTCCTGCTCTACATCGCCGCCCTCACCGCGGCCGCGATTTTTATCTTTCCCTTCATCTGGATGCTCGCGAGTTCCTTTAAAACCACCAAAGAAATCCTTGAAAGCCCCTTAACGTTAATTTCGGGAAACTTCACGGTCAAAGCTTATGCCACACTGGCCCGAGTGGGAGGCCTGCCTTTATCCGGATACATTTGGAACTCCATCGGAATTGTCGGTCTTTCCACACTCCTGACGGTATTCGTCACATCTCTGGGGGCATACGCCATCTGGAGAAAACCGAACATGCCTCTTTTCGGCGTGCTGGAAAAGATGTTTCTTTTGTCCATTATGTACCCCTATATTCTCCTGCTGATGCCGGTTTATGTGGTGATGTTCCGCATCGGCCTTCTGGGCAGCCGGCTTGGAATCATCCTGTTTCTGACTCTGGGGCCTATTCAGTACTTTCTCTTCCGCGAGTTTTTCACGAAAATCCCGACGGCCCTCATCGAGTCGGCTCAAATCGACGGAGCCGGAGAAATCCAAACATTCGCAAAAATCGTCATCCCCATGGCCTCACCGGTTTTTTTCACCGTTTTCCTGCTTACATTCATTCTCAATTGGGAAAATTGGTTCCCTGTTCTGGTTATCTCGACGTCGATGAAAACATACACGCTGCCCGTGGTTCTGCTGAATTTCGACAGTCAGCTCGAAGTCAACTTTCCGGAAATAATGGCTCTGGCCGCCATTGTTTCTCTGCCGGTAATCATCATATTCCTCTTCACGCAGCGCCGCGTTATAGAAGGTTTCGCCGCGGGGAGTGTTAAAGGATGACCCCGAAAACGGATCTTATCGGACGAATCAGAACCGCTGTAGAGAGAGCCCGAGCATGGATGGAGAGCCGGAGATGCGCGGGCGCGCTTCCGGGAGTCACAACCTCCAGTTCCTTCCACAACCCGAAAAGATGGCCGGGAATGTGCCTTCCGGCCACATACAACATAACCGGCGCCCGCATCCTCATCGACGGTATCGGTACCCTTCCGGAGGCCGACAAAACGGGTATCGCCGATTTTCTGGCCGGTTTTCAGGGCCCCGACGGAGACTTTTCCATGCCCGATATGAAACCCGATGAAATCTGGAAAGGGCCGAATCCGATCCGAACGCGGAACTACATCAGCGCCCATTTGTCCAATTACGCCCGAGAAGCCCTCGGACAAACGGCCGCGGATCGTTTGCTTCCGCCGCGTTTCTGCCTGAATGAAATCTCCGGCGGCACGGAAGCCTGGCTGGAAGAACGTGATTGGAACGATCCTTGGATGGAAGGAAATTCCATCGTAAATCTGGGATCCGGCCTGGCGGAACTCGGCCGCCTCGATCTCGTGGACGCTCTTATCGAAGGACTGAATCGCCGTCAGGATTCCCAAACCGGTTTCTGGGGAAAACAGCTTACGAATTCACGGTCCGCTCTGCTCAACGGATTCGCCGGGGCCATGCATGTTTATCATTTGTATTATTTCAGGAAAATTCCCGTTCCCGGGGCCGCCGCGGCCGTGGATGCCGGCCTGAGTCTGGCCGCAAAGGAACTCGCGGAACCGGCCGGCGCCTGCCTGGACGTCGACATAGCGGACATGCTCGCTTCCCTCTGGCCGGCGAATCATCGCCGGGGGGAAATCCGTGCGGTTTTGGAAAGTAAAATACATCAAATTCTGACTCTCCAGAACGACGACGGCGGATTCCCGGACACGCTTACCGGCATCCGGCGCTTCGACGGCTGGGCGGGCGGATACTGGGAACCTCAAGGGCTGAGCAACGCATTCGCCACATGGTTCCGACTCATAACATTGGCCATCGCCTCTTCGGTTGTTTTTCCGGAAACCGCCGATCAATGGCATTACCGCAAAACCATGGGAATCGGCTATTTCGATCCGTCCCGACTGACTGAGGTATGACTCCATGATGAACTCCGGCACTCCCAATTTCGACTTCGGATATCTGCACGACCACAGCCGCTTAACCGCGTATCGTCAAAAGCCCGTGGATATCGGCTGGTTCACCGAAACGGGCCGAACTCCCCGACTGAATCTGAACGGATTTTGGCATTTCGAAATCGATCCCTATGATTCCGGGCTCAGGGGCGAATGGTTTCGGGAACGGAACAACAGTGATTCGTCGGTAGGACCTCCCGATTGTGATTTCGACGCCTGGGATGAGGTTACGGTTCCCGGATGCTGGAATATCCAGCGGACCGATTTGAAATATTATGAAGGAACGGCCTGGTATGTCCGGGACTTCATGGTTGAGGAGAAGCGGAACGGATACATCTATCCCGTGGCGTTCGGCGGCACCAGCGGAGAAACCATCGTTTTCGTCAACGGAGAATTCTGCGGCTACAACGATATCCCCGGAGCACCTTTTGCCGCGGACGCCACGGACCTGCTGAGGGAAGGAAAAAACAGAATCGCCGTATGGGTAACCAATCGCCGTCATGAGGACGGCGTTCCCGGAGAATTCTACGACTGGTTTAATTACGGCGGCATCTTTCGGTCGGTCGGTCTGCACCGCGTTCCGGATGTTTATATCCGCCGCTGGAAACTATCTCTCGGTGAACATCAATGCCCGGAACTCGAAATCAGTCTGAATCGGGAAATCGATTTGAACGGCGTCGTGTCCGTCGGGAACCGAAAGTTTCCGTTTCGCACGGACAAAAAGGGAACCCATACGGCGGTGCTCGATTGGTCGCCGGAACTGTGGCATCCGGATTCTCCGAAGCTCTACGATGTTAAAATCGTCATCGGGTCCGATGAAATTTCGGACAGAATCGGATTCCGGAACATCGAAGCCGACGAAACAGGTATCCGCATCAACGGACGCCGTATCGTCCTCAAAGGACTTGCGGTCCATGAAGACCATCCGGAAACCGGCCGCGCCCTTACCACGGAGCAGCGCCGCCTTATGCTGAAAGACGCCGTTTCCATGAACGCCAATGCGCTGAGGCTGGCGCATTATCCGCACGACGGCGAAACGGCCCGACTGGCCGATGAAGCCGGAATTCTTCTCTGGGAAGAAATCCCCGTTTACTGGCATTTGGATTTTGCCAATTCCGAAACCAGGCGCAAGGCCCGGCGGCTTATGAAATCGCTCATTTTGCGGGATGAGAACCGCGCCAGCGTCATTCTCTGGTCCATTGGAAACGAAAATCCCGATTCGGATTCCCGCCTATCTTTTATGACGAACTTGGCGGACTTATGCCGTTCCATGGATAAAACAAGATTGGTCACCGCGGCCTGTCTTGTGGATGTTTCATCCTATCGAATCACCGATCGTTTAGCCGATGTTGTTGATGTGGTTTCCGTCAACGAATATTACGGATGGTACTATCCCGGTCTGGAAAGAGTCGGTGAAATTGTTCGAAGCCGATCGGACAAACCCGTAATGATCAGCGAATTCGGCGCGGGTGCCACTTATCGCGCGGAAAACGGCCCCGCCGAACCTTGGAGTGAAGAATATCAGGCCGAGTTTTACGAGAATCAGTTCCGCGCCCTTTCGGGGATTTCAAATCTCACCGGATATTTTCCCTGGGTATTATACGATTTTCCCAGTCCGAGGCGTCTGAACGCACACCAGCGCGGATTCAATCGAAAAGGCCTTATCACCCATAATCGGCTTCATCGGAAAAAGGCCTGTGAAACAATCCGAAAATGGTATGAGAGCATAACCGGATAAGAGTGAATGAATCATGCCGGCAATCCATGCCCGCCTGCGTTAAAACCGCATGAGGATTCGGCAGCTTCGCGTCCATCCGAAAAAGAAAGGTTCATAACGCCCGAATAGCCGGGCTAAAGCTCTTACACACCCTATCCGCGATCATTCGGAAAAATCAGTTCAAGAGACTTTCCTTCGGGAGAATCGAAATATTGAAGCAGAAAGTCATAAAAATCCTTCGCGGCAATTGAAAGGCGGTATCCCCTTTTCAATAAAATCCCCATCGTTCTCGTGCCTATTCCATCTTTAATGCGCAGAGGCCTCCCGCGAATTTTGGGAGAAGGGAATTCTTTGACATGAAACACATAGGCGGTCGATGGAACAAAAAGAAAGCCCATACTGTGTTCGAGGAGTTTATCTCCCACCTCGTTTTCAAAGCCTTCATAAATGATATCCGGCTCGAAACCGATTCTGCGGCAGTAATCGCAGATGATTTTCCTGATATTGTAGCTCGAATTGTTGAAAATGAACCGTTCATTCCGCAGATCATTCAGTGAGATGGAGGTTTCCTTCGATAAAGGATGCTTCATTCCGACGAAAGCGAGGATTTCCTCGGAAACCAGCGGAACCCATTCGATCGCTTCCGATTCCATCGGCGAAAAAGAAATTGAAAAATCAACTTCCCCTTTTTCCAGACTTTCCCGCATTTCATCGATCGACTGAATGGTTTGCTGAATATGAACCTCCGGATGCTTAAGAAGATACGACACCAAAGGAGCGGCAATAAAACCGGATTCGGTAATGGAAAACCGGATTTTCCTCCTTATGAGTCCTTTCATTACGAGGACTTCATTTTTCCCGTCCTCAATCTCGTTAAGCGCGGTTTTCACATGCTTAAGAAACACCCTTCCCGCATCGTTAAGAGTTATTCTGTTGTTTTCTCTATCGAAAAGCTCTGTTCCGACACTGCTTTCCAAACGATGAATCGTTCTGCTCAATGCCGGCTGAGTTATCTTCAACTGCTCCGAAGCCCGTGTGATATGCTCCGTTTCCGCCACCGTTTTAAAATAGATTAACTGGTTGATTTCCATCAGTTGACTCCGACATAGCATTACATTGATGTAATCGATTCAATGTTAAGTCTGTCGGACAAAGACTGAAGAATCAACTGGTGAGGGAAAACTTCCGTACCGAATATTTCTCATTATATTCCGTACGGCATTCCACACGGCTATTCAAATCTTCAGCGCAGATATTCCACCAATGGAGCAAGACCCGACCGATCCATATGATCTTTATCCCGGCCCATTTCTTCCCGAACCATCGGATCTTTCTGCATTCTCATACCCATCTTCATCAGCTTCCGATGCAGCGGCGTGAGCTCCGAGAACACGATACGGCCCCCCAAGGGCACATACTTCAAATTCGAACGAATCTGTGGTGCAAAACTTGCCTTGAAGCCGCTTTGCAGAGAAGGGTCTTCGGGAACCGCCGCGGAAGTCGTAAAGAGCGCCACCTTCTTTCCTTCCATGCGATTCCAGTTCTTCCGAATCCATCCGCCGATCTGCGGCTTGTCGGCAAACACCGGCGACCCGATAACGATCGTATCGCACGCTTCGATGTCGCCCTTTTTCACCGAACCGACGTCGACGCACTGAAAACCCGTCTCCTCCGAAAGCCACTGAGCATACCGCTCGGTCGAACCGTAATTCGACTTGTAAATAATGATTCCTTTCATCTTTTCTCCTCCGTCCTTTAAGGACGATAAATTGGTTGATTTCGTCTATTGAGGCTCTCTTGCCGGAGGGTTTTTTTCCGAAACTTTAAGCAGTCCGCCGGACCTTCAATCCTTCAAGAAAGAAGGCCAGGTTTTCCTTCAAGTTCGCCTCAACCTCCTCAGGCCTCCGTCCGTCAAGGGACATTAAGGTATTTTCCATATTTAAGCCGTGCATCATATAAACGTATTGGGCGGAAATCCTCGGAACATCGCAGTCCATAATCAGTCCCTGCGCGAGGAGATCACCCAAAAGGATTTCCGTCATTTCCTTCTGAGCCGGCAAAAGTTCATCGAGAACAAAGCGCCGACACCGCTCGTCCACATACATCTCGTTGTGAAGAATCCGGTTGATCAGCGGAGTCAGCGGCGGCAGACGATTATAAAAATCCAGAACCCCTTGAAGCCAAATTTGCGCGGGGTCCGTCCGCCCGGCGACGCCCTCATCCATTTCCTTTCGGGTCAGCATGGCTCTTTTCAGTCCTTCGAGCTGATAATCCAGAACGGCCTCTAAAATGGCGTCTTTCCCCGCGTAATGGTTGTAGAGAGAACTCTCCTTAATCCCCACCGTCCGGGCCAAATCGCGCATGGAGGTTCCCCGAAAGCCCTTGGCCGCGAACAGCCCGACGGCTTCTTCGAAGATGCGCCGCTTCGTTGTTATTCCTTCTTCTTCAACCATGAAATTCATTCATCTTCTTTTCGCGGAGAACATATCCTAACTATCGTTCGTTAGTCAAGAGAGTTCTGGAAAACAAGAAATTGAATGGACGGAAATCCGGACCATGCACATTGAGCCGCAGAACATTATCAATCAAGAGCCGGCTTAGGATTCGGAACTCTTCTCCTCGGCATCCCATAATCCTTATTAAAAGATGATTCGGAAGGACCGGAAATTGCCGGGGAAAGGAGCTATCGGCATTCTCCATAGTAGGACTTTCATTCTCTTCAGGTAATAATGAGATAGGGAGAGTCTTGCGGTTATGGAAATCCGAGAGTGCGATGAGAGCTTCGCCGAGGTATTGGCGGAAATCGGGAAGGAAACATATTTTGATACGTTTCATGCGATGAATACTCAAGAGACGATGCGAATTTATCTCGAAGAGGCCTTTAATCTTAAGAAAATCCGGCAAGAGCTCATGAATCCGAATTCCCAATTTTTTCTTCTTTGGGAAAATAAAAAGCCGTCGGCTTACTTCAAAATCAATTTCGCTCCGGCTCAAACGGATATCAATGACCCTGCGTCGCTGGAACTCGAGAGAATCTATGTAAGAAAAGAGTTCAAGGGTCGAGGAATCGGCCGTCTATAAACGGAACGGATTTGTCCTATTCGATACGCATCTCTTCCGTATGGGAAAGGAAGAGCAGCGGGACTATCTGTTCCGAAAAGAACTGATCCGAACAGAACCAACGGATTCCGGTGTGATTTAAGGGCGGGCTGTGACCGAGCATCGGAAACCGATTGAAGCAGCCGTTGAGGCATGCCGAAGAGACACAGCCCCGAAATCCGAAGCTTATGCTTTCCAGAATCCCTTATGCGCTTTCTCCGCTTCGTCTTCCAGCAGAGGTCCGAGAACTTCGATATCCCGACGCCCATGAGCGAAGACTTCGCGGCAGGGCAGCTCCAAGGTTTCGTTGGTTTCATCGTCGCCGGTCAGGACAAAAAGACGTTTTTCGCTCAGTCCGTAAAGGACTCTTTTCACCCCGGCCCAGTACACCGCGCCCGAACACATCACGCAGGGCTCGGCGCTCGTGTACATCGTGCACGTTTCCAGGAAGGCTTTATCGAATTTCAAAGACGCCAGGCGCATCAGATTGGTCTCGGCGTGTCCTGTGGCGTCGCCGGTCATGCCCACCGTATTCTGAGTTCTCAAGATAACGCGTCCTTCGGCGTCGGCCAGTACGGCGCCGAACGGATGATTTCCCGCCGCGACGGATTTCTCGGATTCGGCGATAGCCGCCCGCAGACAGTCAAGATCATAAGGTCGCAGGTTCATGTACTCTCCTTTTCTCCGCACGGCGCCGCAAAGAGCACCGTGCATGACATTGCCGAATAAAAGAGGCCGGTTCCCGCAGGCGGTCCGCCGGGAAACCGAACGCCCCGTTACTTCAGCTTATCAAAAATTACGATATAGGTACCGTCCGCGATGGAACCAAGCGCGTCGATCCACCAGCGGCCGTTTTCCTTCACCACCCGAAACTCCATGGTTTCGCCCGGCAAACGGGAGGCGACGGTGCAATGCACGTTGCCCGCGGAGAGTTCCTCGTTGAAGACAATCTCGTCCGCATAAATCCAAAGGGGCGTTAAGTAGGGGTAGGATCGTTCATGGGCGAAATTGGCGATGAAGCCTTCTTTGTCGATCATGTCCCGGTAGGCCGGAAGAAGCAGAGGATAGATGTCCCCAGGACGGTTGTAATCCAGGGCTTCGACAAAACGGTCCACCATTTTCTCGGCCCGGCGCTCATCCCGGCCGCCGGGGAGAGTCGCGCATCCGGAGAAAAGCAGGCCGCCGAGTAAAAATATCGTCGGTACCGTTATGGCGGACACACGGCGCAGCTTCGACCGCCGGGCCGCGGAACGCGCGCCCGGGGTCATTTATCACCTCTGAAATAGGGCACGGTGAAGGCCGAGGGAAAGGCCACTTTTTTAGAAACCAGCACCAGAACGATAATGGTTAAAACATAGGGCAGAGCCAAAAGGAACTGCGGCGGCACCCCCATGCCCATGGCCTGAAGCCGCATCTGCAGGGCGTTGGCCCCGCCGAATAGCAGAGCGGCCCAAAGCGCCCGGCGCGGATCCCATCGGGCGAAGATTACCACCGAAACCGCGATGAATCCCCGACCGGCGATCATGTGGTCCATGTAGGTATCCATGAAGCCCAAGGTCATGAAGGCTCCGCCCAATCCGGCATACATGCCGCCGATCACGACGCAGGCGTACCGGATAAGGGCCACGCGGATTCCCTTGGCGTCGGCGGCTTTGGGGTATTCCCCCACCGCTTTTACTTTAAGCCCGAAGACCGTTTTTTCCAGCACGATCCACGTTACGAAAACCAGAATCCATCCGAGATACACCAGGATATTATGGCTGAACAGAATGGGTCCTATCACGGGAATGTCGGAGAGAATCGGGAAGCGGATGGACTGAAAGGTTTCCACGATGGGCGGCAGTTTCCGGATTCCGAAGGCTTCCCTGTAAATAAACGACGCAAAACCGGTCCCCAAAATGGTAAGGGCCGTTCCGGCAATCACCTGATTGGCGCCCACGGTGATGCTTAAGAAACCCATAATCAGCGAAAACACGGCCCCGCCCAGAACGGCGCAAAAGAGACCGAACCAGAGACTCCCGGAAAAGAAGGCGCCCATGAATCCGCAGAGGGCGCCCATGATCATAAGGCCCTCCACTCCCAGATTCAGGATGCCCGAACGCTGGGTGTAGATTTCTCCCAAAGCCGGAATGAGAATGGGCGTGCTGATTCGGAGGGTTCCGGCCAGCAGGCTCACAAGAAAATCAACGGACCAAATTCCGGACACGCCGAGCCTCCTTGAAACGGTCGAAGACCACACGGGAAATAATAAAGACGATAATGAGACCCTGGATGATGCCCACCAGGGAATACGGCACGCCTTCGAAGCGCTGCATCGTGGCCCCGCCCACCACGAGCACGGAGAAAAAGAACGAGGCCGCGGTGATGCCCACCGGATTCAGTCCGCCGAGAAGTGCCACAACAACGGCGATGGTGCCCAAATCTCCGGAAAGATTTTCCTGGAGGCGGCCGTGAAGTCCGAAGGCATCCACCCACCCGGCGAAGGCGGCCACAGCGGCGGAAAGAGCCATGGCGGCAACGATGTTCTTCGATACCTTAACGCCGCTGGCCGCCGCCACTTCCGGGTTTTCGCCCACAAGGTCTATGCGGAACCCCGCCCGTGTACGCCAAAAAACGAAGGCGGCCGCCGCGGTGAGGAGGGCCGGGATGAGGCCGAAGTGAAGACGCGTTCCGGCAAGCAGGATCGGAAGCTTCATCGCCTCGGGAACCAGAGGGGTTTGGGGGAATCCGAATCCTTCGGGATCCATCATCGGTCCGTTCACCAGCCAGCTGAGGAGCTGAACCATGATGTAGTTGACCATCAGCGTGGTGATGACTTCGTTGGCGTTCAGTTTCGCGCGAAGCAATCCCAAGCCTCCGCCGATCAGGATTCCGGCGGAGAGGGAAGCCAAAAGGGAAAGGGGAATCCGAAGGGCGATGGGCAAGGGAACATAAACCGCCACGGCCACCGCCGCGACGGCTCCGGCCGTGTACTGCCCGTTTCCGCCGATGTTCCAGAGCTTGCCGCGAAAAGCGACCGAGGTTCCCAGGGCCAGAATGAGGATGGGAACGGTCTTCACCAGGGTTTCGGCGAAGCGGTTTTTATTTCCGAAGGCTCCGTTCAGAAGGGTGGCATAGGCCCGCAGGGGATTATGCCCGGTTAAAGCCAGCAGAATGCCGCAGAGAAATAAAGCCAGCAGCACCGCGATGAGAGAGGGCCACATTCGTCCGGCGGCGGCCTCAAAGCTCTTTCCGAACGAAGCGCGGCCGGAGATGGGTGCAATCTTCTTTGAAGCCTGCTTCATCGGCGAGCTTGTTCCCGACGGCGAGCGGCCAGAGGCGCGCGCAATCTTCTTTAACGCCGGTTTCATCGAAGCTCTCCTTCCGGTTCTCCCGGATTCAATTCATTTCCGGCGGCACGGCCGCTCTTCGAAGGCGCATCCGCCGATGTTCCCGCCGTTCGTTTCCTATCGTCCTCGTTCGTATCCGTAATACCGGCCATCAGCATACCCACTCGATTCCGCCCCTCTTCGGGTTTAACCACGCCGAGAATGCGGCCGTTGTACATCACCGCGATTCTGTCCGAAATCTGGAAGATTTCTTCGAGATCGGCGGAAACCATAAGCACCGCGGCGCCGGCGGCTTTCCGATCCAGCAGACACCGGCGGACGTATTCGGTAGCCCCGATATCCAATCCCCGCGTGGGATGTTCGGCGATGAGAAGCCGGGGATTTTCCCCCATCTCCCGGGCCAAAATGACTTTTTGCTGGTTCCCGCCGGAAAGGTTGCGCACCGGCTCCTCACCGCCTTGAGTTTTGATGGCGTAAGCCGCGATCATTTCGTCGGCCTGCTCCCGGATGCGGGCGGCCTTTAAAAGGAGGGGGCCGGAGATTTTTGGCGAATCGTAGTTTTTCAGAATAAGATTGCGCCGGATGTCCCAGTTCATCACCAGGCCGCTGCGCTGCCGATCTTCGGGGATGTGGCGCACCCCGGCACGGATGCGTTCTTTCGGACTCAAGGGGACCAGATTGATACCGTCGAAGACCATAGTACCCGATTCCGACTCCCGAACGCCGGTAATCACTTGGCAGAGCTCTTTTTGACCATTGCCGTCCACGCCGGCCAAACCGAGAATTTCCCCTTCGCGGACATCCAGTGAAACACCGTCCAGGGCGGATAGGCCACGGTCGTCTCGCGCTTTGAGGCCGCTGATTTCCAAGACAACCCCGCCGGTCGGCGCTTTTTTCCCGGAAAAGTCGAACAGAACATCCCGGCCCACCATCATGCGCGTCAGTTCCTTTTTTGTCGTATCCGCCGTTACCGTTGTCCGGCCGGTTACAACGCCGCTGCGCAGGATGGTTACCTCATCCGCGATGGAAAGGATTTCCTCAAGCTTATGACTGATCAGAACGATCCCTTTGCCGTCGTCACGAAGTGTTCGAAGAATGGAAAAAAGATCCTCGGACTCGCCGGGTGTGAGAACGGCCGTGGGTTCGTCCAGAATAAGGATGTCCGCGCCCTGAAAGAGGGCCGTCAGAATCTCAACGCGCTGCTGTTCTCCTACCGAAAGACCGGAAACCGGCGCATCGGGATCCACATTCAATCGATAAACTTCCGAAAGCCGCACGATGTCGTCTCTCACCCGGCGGGAATCCAGGAAGGGAAACTTGGAGGAGGGAACGCCGAGCATGATGTTCTCGGTAACCGTCAGGGTTCGCACCAGCATGAAATGCTGGTGGACCATGCCGATGCCCGCCTTCATGGCGTCCAGCGGTGAATGAATGGAAGTTTCCTTTTCGCGAAGAAAAATCTTCCCGGAGTCCGGGCGGTACAAACCGAAGAGGATGTTCATCAGCGTGGTCTTTCCGGCACCGTTCTCTCCGAGCAGACCGTGGACGCTTCCGGGATACAGAGTGAAATCCACGGAGTTATTCGCCGGAACCTCCGAGAAGGACTTGGTAATGCCGCTGAGACGAACGAGTGGGCGATTCATTTCCAACCTTTTCTTCCTGCTTTTAAGTCCCGCCCCCGCGGAAGTGTTCCCTGCGGGAACGGGACGGAAAAGAGACGCGGGCGATGAGTGACCTGCGAAGACCGTTCGCCCGCGTCCGGTCTATGCGTCAGCTCTGGGGCTCGAAATGCGGGATTTCGATGCTGCCGTCCGTAATGCCCGCCTTGGCGTCGAGAACGGCCTGCTTCACCTCTTCGGGAACAAAATTCTCGAAGTTGTGATAAGGACACAGCTGAATACCGCCGTTGGCCACCGACAGCCAATAGAACTTCTCATCACGGTTGGTGAAATTATCGTTCATGATGTCGCCGACGATGGAATCGATAACGGGGAACCAATCGTACTGAATGCCCGAAACCATGTTCTCAGGAGCAATCACGAACTGATCCACCACGTTGCCCATGGCCATTTTGCCTTCGGTTTTGGCGGCGTTGACCACACCCAGACCGATACCGTCGCCGGAATGCCAGATGATGTCGACGCCGGAGTCGTACATGCCGGTGGCTCCGTCCTTGGCCGCGGCGGCATCCCGCCAGTCGCCGGTGTAGAGTTCCTGAATTTCAACGTCGGGATTCACGGTCTTGGCCGCGAGTTTATAGGCTTCATGGCCCCGGTAAATCTCGGAAACCGCCGCGCCGCCGACAACGCCGATCTTGTTCGTTTCGGTAAGAAGTCCGGCCAGGACGCCCATCATGTATCCGGCGCCCCCCAAAGTAACGTCGTAGACGCACGTGTTGGGCAAGGTTTTAAAGCCGGTCCCCAGGGCGAAATTCACATCGGGATATTCGGCCGCGACCGTAACGATGGGCTCCATGAACTGAAAGCCGTGGCCGAAAATCAGGTCGTACCCCTCGGCCGCGAAATCACGAAGAGCCGGTTCGATGTCGGCCACTTCATAGACTTCTTCCACGTACGTAACCGCGACTTTATCGCCGTACTTTTCTTCGACGGCCTTCATGCCGTCGTACATGGCCTGGTTCCAGGACACATCGTCGATCTTGCCGGGAAGAATGAGAGCGATCTTCAGCGCGTCATTCTTTGTTTCAGCCTCTCCGGAACCTCCGGCAAAGGCGGCCGAGGCGAACATCGCCAGCAATCCTAAAATAAACAGAGTCCTTTTCATTCCTTAACACTCCTTTGGTGTTATATTTCAGGATTCCCGCGTTTTTAGCGCTGAATCCCGTTTTCCCGTTCAAGGCGGCCGGCGCCGTCGCATGTGCGAGACGCCTATGCCGTGCCTTTTCCGGTTTTGGTTGTCTTCCTGATGCGCTCGGCCTCCAAGGCCACGGCTTCCGGAGTCGCGGGATTCGAAAGACGGCTTTCAACCGCCCCGCCTCCGAAAGCTTCCAGCGCATGTTTGACGGCGAAATAGGCCGCCAGACCGTAAAGAAGCGGCGGCTCGCCGATTCCCTTGGAACCGAAAATGCTTGCATGTTCGTTCCGGGAGGAATAAAGGTCCACCGAATAGTCTTCCGGCAGATCCGAAAAGGCCGGAACTTTATAGGTGGAAAGAGAATCGGCCATCGGTCGGCCTTGCCCATCGAACCGCAGATCTTCCATGGTGCATAAGCCTACGCCCTGAAGGAATCCTCCGGTTATTTGTCCGCGGTCGATGGCCTCGTCGAGGATTTCGCCCCCTTCATGAACGATATGAGCACTCTTCATTTCATATCCGCCGGTCAGAAGGTCCACCTCGGCCATCACCACGGCTTCGCCTAAGCTGAAATACGCGAAGGGAGTCCCCTTTCCGGCCTCCATGTCGTAGCTCAGTCCCGGAGTGGCGAAATGGGACTGCGCTCCGAGGTTATAGCGGTTGAAATAAGCGAAAGAGGCCAGAGCCTCGAAGGTTCTTTTTTCATCCGCCAGACGCTTATCCCAGCAATAATCGTCCTCGAATTCAATGTATTCCGGCGTCGGAGCGAGACCGACTTCCTCATGCAGCATCTGCGATGCGGCTTTGCGGAGTTCGGCGCGAATATCCTTTGCCGCCAGATAGGCGGCGTATCCGTTGATATCGGTTCCCGACGAGGCCGCCGTCGACGCCACGCTGCCGATACGGAGCGTATTGGTCGTTTCGCATTTAATCCGTTCTTCCCGAACACCGAGCGTTCGGGCAACAATCCGCGCCACTTTTCGGAACAAGCCCTGCCCCATCTCCACGCCGCCGTGACTCAGGCTGATGCTGCCGTCCATGTAAACCCAGATAAGGGCATTTCCCTGATTCAGGAACGTGGCGGTGAAGGCGATACCGTATTTCACCGGCAAAAGGCCCACACCGCGCTTTTTATGATGATTAACCGCATTAAACGCTTCCGCCTCGGCCAGAAGCTCTTTGTATTTCGGAAGCGCCCGATCCAGGATTTCACCGCTGAAGGCTTCGTAAACCCGCTGTCCGTACGGCGTTTCCTCACCGTCCCGGTAGAAATTAATCCGCTGGATTTCGGCGAGATCCTTCCCGAGGGTTCGGGCCGCGCGGTCCATGATGCTCTCGATAACGAAGGAAGCCTGGGGAGCCCCGAAACCGCGAAAGGCCGTATTCGAGGGAAGATGAGTCTTGCACCCCCGACCGATAATCCGCGTATTCCGAATAGAATAGGGACCGTCCACGCCCAGCATGGCCCGTTCCACGATGGGGATGGTGAAGTCTTCGAAAGCGCCGCCGTTGGCGTTGAGTTCCACATCCAGAGCCAGGATGCGGCCCTCTTTGGAAAATGCCGCCCTGTAGTCCGTAAGAAACGGATGGCGTTTCCCGGTCCAGGCCAAATCATCTTTGCGATCCAATTCGATGCGGCAGGGCAGTCCGGTCGCCCACGTTCCCAGAGCCGCGACGGCGGCCCACATCGTTCCGCCCCGTTCCTTGCCCCCGAAGGCGCCTCCCACCCTCATTAAATCCACTTCAACCGAATGATTCGACAGGCCCAGGACATTGGAAACCGCATCCTGGACATCCGTTACCCCTTGAGTGGCCGAATGGATCAGAAGGCTTCCGCCCGACTTAGGGATGGCCAGAGCCCGCTGTGTTTCCAGATATAAATGTTCCTGGGCTCCGGATTCCAGCGTTCCTTCCAAAACAAAATCCGCTTCGGCAAAGGCCTTTTCCAAATCGCCCGTATGGATTTCCAAAGGAGGTCTGTAAAGGCTCCCGGCGGCAACGGCTTCCCGAATCCCGAAAATCGGCTCCAGAATCTCAATGTCGATCTCGGCGAGATGAGCGGCATACCGAGCGGTCTCGGATGTATCGGCCAGGACAATCCCCACGGGCTGCCCGACGTAGAGAACCTCGTTAAAAGCCAGCAGCGGTTCTTCGTCTCGGCGGGAAGCACCGATGCCGTTCTTTCCGGGGATGTCGCCCGCCAGAAGAACCCGCCGAACACCGGGAACCGCCTGTGTGCGGGAAACATCGATACCGCGAATCAGACCATGGGCCGCCGGAGAAACGATGGGATAGGCATGAACCATATCGGCGAAATTAAGGCCTTCGCCGATATAGCGTTCCCGGCCTGTAACCAAAAGAAGCTTGCTCTCGGCATCGGCGCTACGGCGCCCTCTCTTCGGATTCACGCCGCACCCCCTTCCGAAACGGCTGCGACGGCATTCATATGTTTGATAACATGATTTCGAATCATCAGACGCCGATAGTCTTCCGATCCTCGGATATCCGAAATAACCGGAAATCCCGCCGCCAGTTCCTCCGCGCAGTTTCCGACCGCTTCATCATCGGGCCGGCCGTGAAGCGCGGCGACATCGGGAATAACGACGGGTGTCGGTCCCGCGCCTCCGAAGGCGATTCGGCAGAGTGCGACGCCGTCCGCATCCAATGTCGCCGCAAGGCAGGAACTCAAACCGGAGATATCAACACTCTTTCTCTTCGAAGATTTCTCAAAAAAGCCGACGGTATTCTTAGCGCGCGGCAGAATGATCGACGCGATCACCTCTCCGGCGGTCAAAGCCGTTTTCTTGTAGCCGAGGAAAAAATCCGCGAGAGGCACAATCCGCGTACCCGCCGAACTTTTCAGTTCCAAAGACGCATTCAATCCCAAGAGAATGACGGATAAGTCACCGACGGGAGAGGCATTGCCGATATTCCCGGCCACGGTGGCTGTGTTCCGAATCTGCCGGGAAGCGATCAGTCCTTCCGACGCCGCGATAACGGGAAAAGCCTTTCGAATCTCCGGATGTTCCATGAACCGCGTTACGGACACCGCCGCGCCGATCCGAATCGATTCGGAACCGGCTTCCAGGGCGTTCCATCCTTTTACGGAACCGATATCAACGAATCGGCGGATTTTCGAACCTCCCGCGTTCATCCGTACATAAACGTCGGTGCCGCCGGCGATGAATTCATAATCTTCCGAAATACCGCCCAAAAGGCTGAAAAGCGCCTCTTCCGTTTCCGGCCGGTCATAAACCGCCGGAGAATAAGGAAGAACCGCGGAACGTAACGGTCCGTAGGGCATTGATGCGGAAGAGATGGTTTCGGGCGGCGGAAATCCTTCTTTCAGCGCCTCTTCGACGCGTTTCGCATATTTCGGAAGGACTGTTGCATCACCGTCCTTCAATCCGGTACGAACCGCTCGTCCGGCATTCCTGATACCTTCATAACCCGTACACCGGCAGATGTTCCCATCCAAAGCCATCGCGAGATCTTCGTCGGAAGGATCGCGGTCTCCGGCGAAAAGGCAGAACATCGACATGACAATACCTGGAGTGCAAAAACCGCACTGAACGCCGTGCTTA
Source organism: Spirochaetia bacterium (assembly GCA_963666985.2). Taxonomy (GTDB): domain Bacteria; phylum Spirochaetota; class Spirochaetia; order DSM-2461; family DSM-2461; genus UBA2779. Next base: position 614,968 of record CAXXIA010000002.1, read on the forward strand.
TCGATGATTCTTTCCTGTACGGGATTCAGGGCGTCCGCTTCGGCCAAACCCTCAACGGTAATCAGGTGCTTCCCGTGAAGCTTCACCGCCGGATAAATACAGGAAGCGGCGGCTTCGTATGTAAACCGACCATCACGCCAAACGCCCAAAGCCACCGTACAAGCACCGCAGTCCCCTTCCCGGCATCCGGCTTTGGTTCCGAAGAGCTTATGCTGTTCATGCAGAAGATTCAGAACAGTCGCTCCCGGAGCAACGGGATGCGCCTGTTCTTCCCCGTTCAGGAAATATCTGATGAATAATCCGTTTTCCATGCAATTCCCGCTTATGAAAGATAGACGTCCTGCCGGCGAAGCAGACTCAGATTGACGTATTCGGTATCCATGAACGCGTCGACATGCATTACGGGCTTGTTCTTCGCCGTGTAATACACCGATTCCAAAAGAAGCAGCGGTTTATCCCCTACAATCCGGTACAGCTGCCCATGATCCGGAAGCTTCGCGGACGTTGTGGCTTTAACCTGAACGATGTCGTGGGTTACGATAATCCCGGCGTGTTCGAGCAGATATTCAAAAGTGGACTGCGCCAAATCCCCTTCCCGGATACCGCCGCCGATCAGACTCTCGGCAAAAAAATCTTCGCAATAAATAACAGGCATGCCGTCGGCATAAAAAATCTTTTTAGCACAGACGATACGGTCTTCCTCGTCCAGCCGGAGTCCTTTCCGAATCCGCGCTTCGCCCGAATCAACGGTGACTTCCACCAATTCCACGCTGGATTCATACCCGTTTTTCTCTATGGCCTGTCCGAATTCCACGGCCGGGCTCAGCGTGACTTTCATTCCCATGGCCTCCATGTTGATGAAAGTCCCCTTTCCCTGAATCTTGTAAATAATCCCTTCCTGCTCCATCTCGGTTAAAACATCTCGGACCGTTATACGGCTCACACCGAGTTTCTCGGCCAGTTCATGCTCACCGGGAAGCTGTGTCTTTTTTTCCTTAACCAAGAGATGAACGATTTTTTTGAGGGAGCGTCGGACCTCAAATTTCAATGAAATATTCTGAATCGGATTAATTTCCATTTTCCCCGCTCTCAAAAACCGACATTACCGTCATGTTGTTTGTTGTCATACAACTTATAACATAGAGAAGATAGATATAACATGACGATCTTTTTACGGCAAGCGTTTGCCGTAAAAAGATGCCGCCATCGTCTTGATAAAAACTCCGAATTGAGCCCGGGCCGAATCTATTCCAAAAGTTTTCGGAACACCGGATAGGTATCGACCATCACATAAGCCCGAAGAGGTCCGTCGATTTCTTCATCCGGCAATTCCAGACCGATTTCCTTCAGGAAACCCGAATCGTCGGAAAGCGTTTCGATTCCTCTCGCGTAATCGGCGGGAATCGCCCTTCCCGTCCGGGAATCCACCAGCAAGATGCCGAGAACATGATCCGCACTCACGAGAGTCGAATCGCGGAATCGGGCCAGGATGCGGGAATCCTTCATTTCGAGATCAACATCTCCGAGAGAAGCGGCGGGAGGCAATCCCGCCTCCTCCATGATCGAAACCCGTGCTCCGCCGCTGACATTGATGATTCCGGTGCTGCGGTCCGCCATTCCGGCCAGCTTTAAAAACCGCCCGTAGAATTCAATATCCTCTCCCCTCGCGAGGCAGTTGAACGCGAAATCCGAAAATCCGCCGCCGGGAAGAGGCGTCGAATTACCGGCCAGCCGAAAGAGGCTGAACGGCATATCCCAGGAACCGACGAACTTCAGGGAAACATCGTCGTAGGTGCTCATCGTCAGCGCACTGCCGGACTGCTCCAGCCTCATCGTAAAGATATCCTTGAATTCCGGGGCCACGACGGTTTCGCCGGTCTCTTCATCCAACTTTCCCTGAATCACCCAGAGAAGGGCGGCCTCATCGTCACCCTCCACCACCGATGCCAGGTAGTGCAGGGAATCGAATCCGATCTGATTGTACGAGGGGAGCATGGTCGGGTACGGACAGGAAAGCCTGCTGATTTCGAAAACAGTCGCGGGAGATCCCTTTCCGTCCGGAATCCGCAGGGAAACCGTTCTTCCGGCCGATCTATGAATATCAAGAACGAACTCACGATGCACTTCGCCGCTCTTGTGGCCTCCCCAGAACATCAGGCCGAGACGTTTTCGGTGTGTTTTATACTCACCGTTTATACTGAGACTGATCCTCTGGCCGCTCCAGGTTTCCCGGGGGATAAGAGTGATATACGCATCGTTGGCCGCGTAATCGCAGCGGAAATCTTGAGGGGGATCGAAAACCACGCTCAGGGATTTTCGATCCAGGGCCGAAAGAATGGTATCGCCGTCCTCTCGGGTGAACAGGGAAAACGTCAGAGGGCTGTTGGCTCCGATTTTTATCCGATCGTCTTGAGTCAGGGATGCAAACGGCGTGGTGTACAGAAGCGCCGCGCCGTCATCCGGCAAATCTTCTCCCCGGCCGACGGTGGAGCGCTTATCGCCGCGGCCGGCCGCGCTCAAGGGATAATCGTAGGGAACCAGGAAAACACCGCCGCTCTCGCCCGCGATGACAATACCGTCGGGACCGAGCGCGGGCGATGCGTTCATGTCGTTCCGCACATCGTCGATACAAAGATACTCCCACCGGAGAGTACCGTCGGAATTCAGGCAGAAAAGCTCTCCCGAACCGGTCCCGAAATAAATCCGGTCCCCGCCGTCAACGGCCGGTGAAGACCGAATGGGTTCCAGGGAGTCGAAAGCCCAAACCAATTCGCCGTTTTCGGGTGAAAGAGCATACACCGTTCCATCGGCGGAGGGCTGAATAATCGTTCCGTCCGATAGCTGCGCCGGGCTGGAATAAAGATGATCCCGAGCCGCGAATTTCCACTGACGGTGTCCCCTCCGCGCGGAATACGCTCTGAGAAAACCGTCATAGCCGCCGAGCACGACGGATTCTCCGGTCAAGAGAGGAGAGGCGGCGTTGGTGCCCAAACCGCCCTTTTTCCATAGCCGCTTGCCGGTTTCCGCGTCGTAACAGAACACGTTGGAAAGCACTGTAAAATTGGAACCGAAGAAGATTCGGCCGTTTTCGGCGTCAACGGCCGCCAGCGACCAAATCATCTCATTGGCCGGATAAACGCCCTTGGGTTCTCCGGTGTCGCGGTCCAGCCGGTATAAAAGGTAATTGTCGTTCGGCGCCAGAATATCGCCGCCGGGCAGCATCGCGATGTTTCCTTCGAACCAGGCGACATTGAAGGTTTTTATCCCGTACTCCTCTTCCACTTCTTCGGGGGTATGGGCTTCGAAACTCCAGATCTTTTTACCGGTTTTTCTCTCCAGACAATACACATGCCTGTCGCCCGATCCGAAATACACCCGGCCCCGGTCGTCCAGAAGCGCCGAAGAATCGATGATTTCATCCGTGGCGACACGCCATTTCAAAGAGCCGTTGGGATTCAGGCAGTAGAAGTAATGATCGGCCGATCCGATGTAGATATTCCCTTCGCCGTCGATAACGGGAGAACTGAAAATACCTTTCCCGGTGGGGAACTCCCACGGCGAATCAACCGTTCCGCGACCGTCCTCCGAAACGGATCGGTCGATTTTTCCGCTCTGCCGGGCATCGGCGCGGAATTTCGGCCACCAGGCGTCCGGATCGAGGGGTACTTCGCCGGTAAGGCTGCCGGCGCTTTCTCCTGCGGCCTTGTCGGCAGCTTCCGCTTCCGGAACAGCCGCGCCTTCCCTCGCCGATCCGCCGAACCTTTTCCCCTCGGCATCACAAGAGATCAAAAAGACCGCTGAGATTAAGAGAAAAAGAACCCAAGAAACGAATCGGGACGGCGCTTTTGTATGCATTCGGTTTCCTACCATGCCGGATTCTCCCAGGTTCGCCCGGCAAACCGGGGTTTGCGTTTTTCCTCGGGCGACAGATCGAGTCCCAGAGTGCCGCCGGGATTCATAATGAGGTTCGGATCAAAGTGCTTTTTCAGGGTCCGGAACAGATCCATTGCCTCGAGGCCGATGGAATCCTCCACCCATCGGGCGGTCATCTTGCCGACTCCGTGATGGTGGCTCATGGATGCCCCGGCGGCCTGGATGTTGTCGAAAATGCCGTACTGGTACTCAAGATATTCTTCTTTGTCCCGGAACTTCCCGATGAAGATGAAATACAGATTGGCACCCTGGGGATAGGCATGGGAAAGATGCGTCATGCAGATGGTCCCGGGTCGCGATTTGGCGAATCGGCGAACGAATTCATGAACCTCGCCCATCCTATCCCAGGTAACGCCGCATTCCATCGTATCGATGATAATCCCGTAATCCTGGAGGGACTCCCTCATGTAAGGATCGCTGAAACGGCCGTGCTCCCAGCTTGTCACCGGATATCCGGTTAAGAACAGACCGCCGCGGCGCCTGCAGATTTTCTTGGTTCTTCGAGCCAGATTCCGGGCGAAGCCCTTCTCCCCCTCGCTCCAGCCGAGAAGCAGACACCTCTCCATTTTCTTATAGCCGAGAGCGTTCATCGCACTCTCCAGAACCGTGCCCTCCACCTTGTAGAGTTTGAGCATCACGTCTGTTTCCTCGGGGTCCGACAAGCGGAATACCGACGGATATCCGGCCTCGTCCTGCATAATTTCCCTGGCGGCGTCCCGGGCCTCCTCCCAGCTGCGGAAAATAAAACTGAATTTGCGGCGATTCTTCGCCGTCAACCGGTGAATTTTCAGCGTAACGTGCGTGAGCACGCCGAAGGCGCCCTCGCCACCCATCATAATCTCATCGATTTCCGGACCCACGGCATGGGCGGGAAGTCCGTAGCTGGAAAGGGGGCCGCGCGGCGTGGCGTAGTCCTGCCCCATCACCATGTTGCGGATATTTCCGTAATACGTGGAATTCTGCCCGGCCCCGCGGGTTACCACCCAGCCTCCGACGGAAGAATATTCGAACGACTGGGGAAAATGACCGCAGGTATAGGCCTGATGAGCGCCGAAAAGTTCGGGAGCCCGATTCAGCGACTCCTCAAGATGGGGCCCCGAGATGCCGGACTGAACGGTGATGGTATGGTTCGTTTCGCTGAACTCGATGACTTTGTTGAAATGCCGCCTCATGTCCAGGGTGATTCCGCCGCACACGGCTTCAACTCCCCGGGTTACCGAAGATCCGCCTCCGTAAACATAGAGGGGAATTCGGTGCTCATCGCAATAGGGAACCAGAGCTTCAATCTCTTCCTTCTCGGCCGGATACACCACCGCATCGGGAATGTTTTCAATAATGTTCTCCCGCAGCCGGTAAAGGTCGTACATGGTTTTCCCATAGGCAACCGACAGCCTCTCGTAGGTTTTCGTACTGACGCGGTTTTCCCCGAAAAGACGAATCAGGAACTCAAGATGAGAGGAATCCAGTTTGCAGGGTACATCGTCCGGAACCGTTTCCAGACCGAGTGCCTCCTTCCTGCGAAAATCGTCATCGCTTAAGGAGAAGGTTTCTTTCATTAAGGAAAAAAGCCGCTCGTTGGGCTCTTTGAATTCCCGCGGATCGCCCCACTTGGCGATGGAGCGAAAACTCTTCTCGGGAGGAGGAACCACTTCCCATTCGGGTTTGAAGCCCTTGTACTTTTTCCGTTCGGCCATACGATCCTCCTAGAGTTCCGGATATCCGGTAATGCCCTGAATGTCGCGAAAAATCCCTTTCAGGCGGGGATAAATTTTGCGGTACACATTGAAAAGTTTTTCATAAAGTGATGATTCTTCGGCTCGCGGATAAAAGGTGCGCTCGGTTCGAACCATGCGCCGAACCGCTTCGTCGATGGAAGGATGGATTCCCATGCCCACGGCCGTTAAAACGGCGGCGCCAAGCCCCGAAGTTTCATAGGTGCTCCCCCGGGTGAGCGGCCGGCCGATGATGTCGGCGGAAATCTGGCAGATCGCGTTGCTCTGGCTGGCGCCGCCTGATGCCGCCACGCGGTTCACATTGAATCGTCCCCGCCGTTCCAATGTTTCCAAACCGTCGCGCAGGGCGTACCCGAGTCCCTCGATTGTGGCCCGATACAAAGACCCGCGCGTGTGTACATCCCCGAATCCCACGAAGGAACCTTTCGCCAGAGGATCTTTCAGTCCCGCGCTCCAGTAGGGCTGCATCATCAGTCCGCGGCATCCGGGCGGTTCGGTTTCCAGAAGACGGTTCAGGAGTTCTTCCGGAATCACGCCGAGCGTTTCCGCCTCGGCGATTTCCTTCTGGCCGAGTTCGTCGCGGAACCAGCTGATCATCCAGTATCCCCGATAAATCTCAATCTCGGGCAGCCAGGAGCCGGGATAGGCCGCGCAGTAGGCCGGAAGGAAAGGCAAAGGTTCGAAATACCGATCGGTTGTTACCTCGACGGTCGCGGTGGTTCCGAAACTTAAAGACGCCGCGCCGCGGTCCAGGCAGCCGGACCCGATGGTCTCGCAGCTCTTGTCGCTGCCGCAGGCGAAAACGGGAATGCCCTCGGCCAGTCCCGTCGCCAGGGCGGCCTCGGCGGTTACCTCGCCGCCTTGCTCACCGGCTTCCATCAGTGCGTAGAGCTTTTCTTCCTCAACGGGAAAAAGCTTGCCGTAAAGCGATTTCGGCCGCGCCCACCGTCTCTTGCGGAAATCCATCGGGACATGTCCCACCATGGACGCGACCGAATCGAAGGGAACGCCGGTGAGCCGGTAGTTGAGAAATCCGGAAACCTGCACGTATTTCCACGTCCGTTCCCAAATCCCGCTCTGGTTTTCCCGAATCCAGCTGCATTTGCCGTCGCGCATGGACTTCCGGATGGCCTTATCCTTGCCGACCAGATGGAAAGCGGCGCTCATAAACGGATTCGGACGGTACGATCCTTCGGCTTTCCGCGAATCGAGCCAGGTAATGGCCGGACGGAGAACGCCGCCGTCTTCGGCCATGTTGATCATCGTATCCCTTTGGGCGGTTACTCCCACACCGCCGATTTCGGCGAACGCTTCCGGGTGGCGAATCTTCAGCCGGCGGCAGCCGTCAACAAGGGAATCCCAAAACAGCTCGGGATCCTGCTCGGCCCATCCGGGCCTGGGCGACCGATACGGCGCGTAATCCCTCTTTTCCTTGGCAAGAAGATTCCCATCGGCATCGAAAATCAGTGTTCTCAGGCTCTGCGTGCCGCAGTCGATTGCAAGAATTGTTTTCTCAGCCATGGTTGAAAGCTCCCGTTGCGATCACATCGATGCCTGTTCCGCCCAAATCGGCGGCAATGACATCGCCCGGCAGGCAAGATGAGGTCAGGAGGATTCCGGCCGCAAGACGCATGAACTCATCCATGGCGTTTAAAGGGACTTCCGGCGCGAGACGAACAGGGACCCTGGGGATATCGGTCAAATCGGTTTTAACGGTTGTGGTCAGAACGCGGAGAGGGTTCAAAGCCTCCTGCCTGCCGTACCCTTCTCCCCTGGGGCACTGTTGTCCGGTCACTCTCAGCTCTCCCGAATCATCGGAAAGGACCAATCGGCAGCCCCTCGGACAGACAATGCAGGTAATGGTTTTGCTCATTTAGTTCCTCACCCTTTCGGGGATGGGCGCCATCCGAAGTGTTAGAGATTCTCCTTCGACGGGGAAACCGGCGGAAGGAATCTCAACACGGATCATTTCAGACGGCTTGGGCCACATCAGCTTCCGGCCGAACACACGGTGCTCCCCCTGCTCAAGAATAACTTCCGCCGCCTCCGCGCTCTTTCTGCAGCGGAAAAAAAGCGAAAGATCGCCCTTGAGAGGAACGCGGATTCGCTGCGGAACCGCGTAGGCAACGCCGTCACCGGGCTCAAGATTCAGGAATGAATCATCGGCTGCACGGCGAAACACCGGATTCAAAGCCGACTCCGCGGCTTTTTCACCGGCAACAGCGCCGCTCTCGGTCACGTAATCCACAAGGTCGTAGACCTGCAGGGCGTTCCCGCAGGAAAAGAGTCCCGGAATCGTCGTTTCCAAGTTCTGATCCGCCGCCGGCCCCCCGGTATCCGAATCCATATCCGCACCGAGCGGCGCAATCAAATCGTTCTCCGGAATAAGCCCGACGCTGAGTATAAGGCAATCGCAGGGAACAAACTCTCCGTTTTCGTTGTGCGGCTTTCCGGATTTGTCGACTTTTCCGACGGTAACGCCCTCTATCCGCTTTTTCCCATGGATTTTGCTCACAGTCGTGTTCAGATGCAGAGGAATATCGAAATCCTCCAGGCACTGCGCGATATTGCGGGTGAGTCCGGAAGGCTCCGAATTGATCTCGTAAACCCCGACAACTTCGGCTCCCTCCAAAGTGAGCCTCCGGGCCATGATAAGACCGATATCGCCGCTGCCGAGAATCACGCATTTCCTGCCGGGAAGAAGACCTTTCATGTTGATTAAATCTTGCGCCTGCCCGGCGGTCAGGACGCCCGCGGGCCGCTCCCCATGGATAAAAACCTGACGATCGGTTCTCTCCCGGCATCCGGTGGCCGCAACAAGAGAGGCGGCTTCGATGTCCCGAACACCGTTTCTGTTGACGATTCTGAGCCGGAATCCCTCTTCACGGCGCTCCAGCCGGTTTAAAAAGGTGTCCGTCATCACCGTAATGGGCCGTTCGCGAACCAGCGTTTCGCAGCGCCAGGCATACTCCGGTCCCGTCAGCCGTTCTCCGAATCGGAGAGTGCCGAATCCGTCATGGATGCACTGCTTTAAGATGCCGCCGAGCCGACTCTCCCGTTCGATAAGACACACATCGGCCCCGCGGTCGGCGGCCGCGACGGCCGCGGCCAGTCCCGCCGGACCGCCGCCGATGACGATAACGTCCCATCGGCGGCTCATGGAGCGGCTCCCGTTTTGGTTTCCGCCACCGCGATTTCGGAACCCGGCCCCTTCTTGCTGATTTCCAAAAGATCCAATCCCATCTCTTCGGCCATAACCCCGATAATCCGGGGCAGACAGAAGCCGCCGTGACATCGCCCCGCCCCGGCCCGGACACGCCTTTTTACGCCGTCGACCGTAGTCGCCGGCGGATTCCGGCGCAGAGCATCGCGGATTTCCCCTCGGGAAACCTCTTCGCACCGGCAGAGAATTTCCCCATAAGACGGATCTTGATGAATCAGCGCGTCCCTCTCGGCGGCATCCATGTCCCGCAGAGAAGGGATGGGCGTTCTTACGGGATTGAATCCGGGATTGTCCGAAACATACCGTCCTTGCGCTTCCAGCATGTTCACAGCCCAGCCGGCGATGTCCTCGGCGATGGCGGGAGCCGAGGCCAGGCCGGGCGACTGAATGCCCGCGGCATGAACAAGATTCGCCACTTTATCCGAAGGTCCGACGATGAAATCCTCTTCCCAGGTTGCGGCGCGGACACCGGAGTAATAATTGATGATATAACGGCTCGAAAGGGCTTTGTTCAGATCCAGCTGCCCCAGAAGCGACTGAAAGACGGCCGCATCGGTGGAGAAATCCTCTCTGCCCGGAACCTCCTGTGCGGTCGGCCCGATGAGGAGATTTCCCTCCACGCAGGGCACCACGCCTCCGCCCTTGCTGTGGCTGGAACGCCCGGAAAAAATCCGGGGCATACCGGAGATCCGCGTCTGAAAAACGCCGCAAACGGCATCCAGAATCGCGTCGGTACCTTTGCGTCCGTGAATGGAAAAAAAACGGTCTCCGGCCATTTCGGCGACTTTATCCGACCAAACCCCTGCGGCATTGACCAAAAGTCCGCAGCCGAAGATGCCTCGGTTCGTAACCAATTCCTTGATTCGCCCCTCTTCCATGCGAATATCCCGCAGGACCGTCCGGAAATGAAACTCGCATCCGTTTTGGGCCGCGTTTTCCGCCAGCGCCAAGGTCACCCTGTACGGAGAGACGATGCCGGCGGACGGCATGAAGAACGCGCCTTTCTGTTTATCGGTAACCCACCTCTCCATTCGCCGCACCTCGGCGGCGCTCAGGCTTCGATACTCTCCGTCCACGCCGTTCCTGCGGCACCGCATCTTGAAAACGGGAACAAGCAGCCGATGGAATGCGGTTCTGTACAGAAGCAGAGAACCCGGCCTTTTCAATTCAAAGTTCAGCTCTTCGGCCCATCGGCCGTACATTCGATTCCCTCGAACGTTGTAGAACGCTTTTCGCGTACCGGGCTTGGCCGCGAATCCCGGATGAATCATGCCGTCGTTGCGGCCTGAGGCCTGCATGGCCGCATCTTCTTCTTTTTCAATAACCGCTATGGAAAGATCGTAACGGCTCAGTTCCCGCGCTATGGCGCACCCGATAACTCCCGCTCCGACGATAACGACATCGTATGAACGGCCCTCAAGCGCATCGTCTTCCAATTCGGGCTCGGCCATGGGAGCCTCCGGAGCTTCAGAGGCAACAATGTCGTTCAGAACTCCCCGGTATCCTTTCCCGGCCGCGGCATATCCGGCACGAACCTTTTGCTCCCATGTTTCCACGGTTCCGGTCAGCCTGACGGACCGGTCGATAATGTCCGCCTTAAGATGTCCCAGTCCCGCTTTTTGCAAAGCTTTTTCGACGGCCGCCGGATTACCTGGAGTCTTCTTACCGCCCGCTCGAATCACCATATCTTTCCCCTTGACCGGCTGGTGGTTTTACCACCAAAATAATGTTACCATGCCGGCCGGCGGTTGTCACTGAAAATAATCGCGCGGGCGGGGAAGGCTCTTTTCAAAAGAGCGGATGCGCCTCTGGTTAGAGTGAAACTCGCAGATCGCGGCCGCAGGAGCGCAAAATTTGAATGAGCCGCACAGCTTTGACATCATCAAAGAGTTTCCCTACCATCGGAAACAATGCGGAGCCGATAAAACGTGGATACATCACTGTTCCGGCCGCTCTCGGCCGTCAGTCTGAAAGACGAATTCATCCTGAGGATGGAAGAGCTGATCTTCGATGGAGATTTGAAGAACGGCGACAAGCTTCCCCCGGAGCGCGAGCTGGCCCGGCTGTTCGGAATCTCCCGGCCCGTGGTTCACGAAGGGATTCTGGCTTTGGAATCACGGGGATTGGTTCGAATCAGGCCGAGGCACGGAGTGGTGGTACGGGATTACCGGAGAAGCGGGACTCTGGATTTACTCCTCTCTCTCCTCAACCGGCCGGAGCACGAAATCGGGCCGTTCATCGCGCGGGATTTGGAACGGGTCCGCATCAAAATGGAACAGGATATGACGCAGCTCATTTGTGAATCGCCGAAAGACATTAAAGAAGAACTTCGGGAGCTGTCGGAAATCAACGAATCAATGAAAGGACTCGGCAATCCGGAGGAAATCGCAAGGGAGGATTACCGGTTTCACCTGGTGCTGGCTTTGGCTTCGGGAAACGCCGTTTACGCCCTCTTGATGAACACGCTGAAACCGGCGCATATGCATCTTCTCGGCCGGTTTTATCGGAATCCGTCGGTTCTGGAACGCGTAATCGCCTATCATGAAAAGTTCATAGAACTCCTTGAAAACAAACGGCTTGATGCGCTTATGGCGCTGATTGAACAAGCCGACTCCTACAAGGGTTACCTATAATCACAATTCGCCCCGGGTTACGGCACAGCGGAGAAGTCTTCCTCGGAAATCGAAATATGATACAATGCCGCCTCCGGAGGAAATTAGCGATGAGCATGCATGAGGATTGTCCCGACTTCGACCCTTCGGCCGTCTACGCTCCGCAGGGTGATGCCGAAGAATTGAGGGAACTTGCCTTCGCCAAGATGCCTTACGGAAAATACGCAGGGAGATACCTCGTGGATCTGCCGGAACAATATCTCATCTGGTTCGAGAACAAGGGTTTTCCCAACGGTCGTTTGGGAGAACAAATGGCGGCGATCCGGGAAATCCAGATGAACGGCCTGGAGCATCTGCTCCGCTCCCTTCATTCCCGTCCGAGATTCTGACTCTCCGAACCTGATGCCGAATTGCAGGATGAACTTCAGCCGGATTTGAACAGGCCGTCTTCTCCACGGTCCGCCAAGAGTCCATATTCTTAACCGTAATTACGGCACCGAAAAAGTCTCCGTTTCGGTTCATTAATACGTCAATTGAGACAATTACGCCATCCATTCAATGATACCCGCCAATTCCACTTCTGTTGGTATTATAGAAATTCTCTATCATATTTCGAGCTGTTCGTTTTATTTATTTTCACCACATAACGTTTTCATGAGATAAAAGTTGACTTCCCGCATAAATAACCTATAATAATTTCATTCTTTACACACGCTTATTCGGCGGAAAAGAAATCACTATTCAGGAGATGAAAAATGAAATTAATTGATAAAGTTGTTTTGGTAACAGGAGCCGGATCGGGATTGGGACGCGCTTCCGCCCTTGCTTTTGCAGAGGAAGGAGCGAAAGTCGTTGCCGCCGATATCGATCAAAAGGCCGGAGAAGAAGCTTCCTCTCTTATCAACGAACGAGGCGGTCAAGCCATTTTTGTAAAAACCGATATTACGAATGAGGCAAGTGTTAAGGCTTTGATTGATACCGTTATTCAAACTTATGGGAAACTGGACTGCGCCCACAACAATGCCGGCATCATGATCGGCGGTCCGATAATCGATATCGACGAGAAAGACTGGGACAAACTGATGAGCATTAATCTTAAGGGAACATGGCTGTGCATGAAGCATGAGCTGATTCATATGCTGACGAATCAGGAAGGAGTCATCATTAATACCGCATCGGCGGCGGGTTTGTCGGCTTCGCCCAATACGGCCCTTTACGGTACCAGCAAATGGGGAGTAAACGGATTAACGAAATCCGCGGCCATTGAGTATGCCAGGCAGGGCATAAGGGTTAATTCCATCTGTCCCGCGGGCATGAAGGGAACAAAGATGTGGCTTGATACATTTGAACAAGATCCGGCCTTATCGGCGCAGCTTACCGAATCCGTTCCCATGGGCCGAGACACATCCCCTGAAGAGGTTGCAAAAGTCGTTGTCTGGTTATGCACGGATAATGCATCATTTATAACAGGGGTTAATATGCCGGTAGATGGAGGGATGTCCTCCCTCTGACGATATTCTTCACAACAAAAAGGATTATTGGGTATCTTCGTTCTAAGATCTCCCTGGAAAATCGTATGGACTTTCAAGGGAGATATCATAAAAAATACGAAGAGAATAAATAACTTCCGTCATCTTTATGCCGTTATTCGGTGCGGGGTACACATTGTGATTGATAAAACAAGTTTTAAGATAATGAACGAATTGCGAAAAGACGGCCGTGCGACAAATGTCGAGATAGCGCGTAAGCTGGGAATAAATGTCGCTACCGTGGCAAAAAAAATCAATTCCATTATCGAAAAAGGGATGATCGTTATTAACGCGATGCCGGATCCCATTATTATGGGATACAGAGTAAAAGCCCTTATCGGTCTAGAAGCCGAACCGAAACAAATTGACACCGTCTGCAGCTTCCTTCAACAAGACCCTCACGTACATATGGTCAGTTCATGTCTTGGAAGATTTGATATTCTCGCCATCGTATTCTTTGAAAACATCGTACTTCTTCAGGAATATTTAAAAAATGATCTACCGAAAATTAACGGTATCAATCATTTTGACGTTTTCTTTATGTCCGACTATAAGCGCGATTTAAACACGATGGAAGATCCCTCGGGAACAGGACAGATTCCCGCACTTGACGATCTTGATAAAAAAATCATCGCCGAACTTATCCGCAACGGAAGACCGAATTATGCCGACATGGCGGAAAAGCTGCAAACCAGCAAACCGACGATTTCACGAAGAATAACAAATCTCCTCAAAGATAAAATCATTCAAATAATTGCTATTCCCAATTCATCTAAAATCGGTTTTACGGCGAATGCATATGTCCTGATCAAAGTACAGCCTGCGATGACCGAGGGAATCTGTGAAAAGTTAAAAACGTTTGAAGAAATACATATCATGATGCGGGTTATGCAGGGTTTTGATATATTCCTTGGGATTTATTCGTTTAATCTTGATACTTTGTACAAATTCCTGCACACAACGATTGGAAGCATGGACGGTATAATTAAAATCGAGACCTTTATTTGCGGTGAATTTTTCTACTTAAAACACTGCACGCTGAGATAAAAAAGCTGTTTTTTCATAACTATAAAAAAACAGCTTATATCCATAATCGGTAACATTATAAATCTATAAAATCCGGGGGCAATGGGAGTCCGTCATAATGCCCGATCTTACCGGTATAGGGCTGATGAAAGCTTGTCGGTGCATCCGGTTTAATCATCTCTTCTTCCTTCGTGCCCTTAACATCGCTTCCTTCAATAACAGGTTCCTCAACCCAGCCCTTATCATAGGAAGTTCTGAAAATCAGGTGCGCCCTAAACTCAAGGAATTTCCATTGGCCGTCTTCCCGAACGAATTTTTGATTGTACTTCATGCACTGCCAGATGGCCACAACGCCTTTTTCGGGGTCTAAAAAAGTATTCGCGCCCAAGTGCAGCCACATTCCTTTAGCGGTATTTCCATCTTCCAGAATCTGAATAACCGGGGTTGTAAGCTCATGAACGGCACAATTCCCTTCATAATTATACAATTTGCCGAGAACTTCGATAAAAACCCGTCTTACGCCTTCAATTCCATGGAACTCACCGCTGCCGCCCAATTCGGCTTTTACACCGGGAGTTTTTTGGGCGAATAAGTCATCACAGATTTTCTCCCAATAATGCCCCAGCGCCAAATGATTGTACCTTCCGTGCAGATTCGCTATTTCCACCCAATCCCTGGCGATACGCCCGTTCTTCTCGGCTTCCTCAATTCTCTTTAATAAACTTTCATATTCCGTCGATTCAACCATATATAAATACTCCTCATTATGTTGTTCAGCGATGGTTAACAGTCATCACATAAGCTGCGGTAGAAACAAAATAATCTGCGGAAATATCATTAAGATAATGATGCAAATAATCATTGTGACGACAAAGGGCAGAACCCCTCTGAAAATCGTCTGTATCGGTACATCGATAACCCCCGCCAAAGTAAAGGCATCCAAACCGACGGGAGGAGTAACCAATCCTATTTGAACAAGCATCGTGATAATGACGCCGAACCATATGGGATCAAAACCGAGAGCCGTAACGGCGGGGAAAATAATGGGCACGGTAATAATGATGGCCGAAAGGATGTCGAGGAACATTCCCAATACGATGTACAAGATTCCTATTCCCGCCATAACGGCCATCGGCGGAATCGGAAGACTTGTTATCGATTGACTCAGCACATAGGGTAATTTACTCACGGTAAAAAACTTCATAAGGATATAAGCGCCAATCATTAAAAAGAAAACCATAGCCGCCGTTTGTCCTGTTTCCAGAAGTGATTCATAAAGAATCTTAAAAGTTAGTCGCTTCTTAATAATCGATATGATAATCACAATGAATGTACCTACGGCTCCCGCTTCCGTGGGAGTAAAAACCCCTCCGTAGATTCCTCCGAGAATTACAATAAAAAGAAGTACGACGGGCCAGGTTTTCTTAAGGGAAACGACTTTTTCCTTAAAAGTCGTTTTGGCGCCCGCGGGGCCGGCTTCGGGATTCCGCAGAGTTATCACCGAAATGGTGATGATAAACATGATGGAAAGAATGATTCCGGGAAGAATTCCTCCGATAAACAGCTTCCCGACCGGAACGGATGTGAGAATCCCAAATATGATAAACGCCATACTGGGAGGGATAAGAATTGACATTGTCCCGGCACAAGCTATTGAACCCGTCGCCAGTTTATCATCGTATTTATACTTTCTCATCTCGGGGACCGCCACCTTGCCCATGGTAACAACGGCTGGAGCGCTTATACCGGTGATTGCCGCAAAAAGGGCGCACGCGAGAACCGAAGCCATGGCCAAACCGCCTCGGAAACGACCGACCCAAGCGTAAGCGCTTTCGTATAATTCGGCACCGACTCCCGTATGAAAAAGCAGGATTCCCATGAATATAAACAAAGGGACCGCGGAGAGAGGATAGTGGGCCACCGTTGAAAAGGGAACCTGCGCAATCATGGCACAGGCGGGCTTCAATCCGATAATCAGCGCATATCCGACAAACCCGACAATGGCCATGGAAACACCGATCCACATACGGGAAAATAAAAGAATAATCAGCACAATCAAGCCGATGATTCCGAGTGTTATCGAACTCATGCGATATCTCCTTTTATGATTTTCCCTACCTTTTCAATAATGATGGCGATCATGGATATGCAAAGAAGAGCAAAACCGATTGTCATAATCAGTTGAAACGGATAATGCGGTAAATTGAGCAGCGTGCTCTTTATGTGTGTGGAATGCATTGCATCCTTCAGGCTTTCAAACGTTATAAGAATCATTATGAGCAAACCTGCCGATAAGGTGATGCAGTCCAGAACGGCCTGCACCCTTTTGGGGAAATGAGAAACAATGATATCGACACTGACATGGGAACCGGATAAGGCACACCACGATAGAGAAGGGAAAACAATAATAACAATGATAAATTCCGTTAAATCGGTAACTCCTCTAATGGGAGAATTAAAGAAATAACGCAGAAAGACATCGACCACAGTCAATAATGTCAGGGGAAGAAGTAATGAGGATCCTGCAATGCAGAATGCTTTGCTGATGGAATTCAAACGCTTCATTTCACGTACCTTTTCATGAGAAACATTTTCTTTAAGGAATAATCATTTTCGAGGCACAATCCGACCGGCCGGCTTAAAACCGGACGATCATATTGTGCCTACATTATCACTTATATTCCGCAACCAATCTCAGCGCTTCATCATATACTGCCTGACCGGGAAGCCCCTTGGCCTCACAGTCGTCAATCCATTGCTGATGCACCGAATCCATAACGAGATTTTTCCATTCTTCAATTTGAGCATCCGTCAGATTGATCATGGTATGGTTCATCTCCTTAATATGATTCATAACCTTCGGCTGCTCTTCACCGAATTCATATTCACAGAATTTATCCAGCCAAACCTGCTTCGCATCGTAAAAGATTTCTTGAAGATCCGCGGGAAGACTGTTCAACTTTTCTTCATTCATAATAATCGTCATAGGAAGCGCACTGATTCCGCCTTTTCCAAAAACCGTGTGATACTTCGGTATTTCAAGAACACCCCAGGCATTCAGGGCAAAAAAATGATTCAAAACACCGTCAACGAGGCCCCGTTCAAAGGACAAATACATGTCTTCAACCTTAATGTTAACCGGAGTTCCTCCGAGAGCGGTAACGGTAGCACCGGGCATAGCTTCCGAAGTCTGAATCTTAAGACCTTTTAAATCCGCCGGTGTATAAACGGGTTTTGCAGCCGTATGAATATGGGTTCCGGGCATCATGACATACGTCATCGGCCTTACACCCTTCCATTCACCCATCATTTCGGGAAATTCCGAAAGAAGTTTCTCATAGATTTCAGTGCTTTCCAGCTGAGACGGCCAACCCATAAAGGGGAGTCCCACAACCTGATTCAGCAGAAAACCTTCCCGTCCGTCCAGAACATATTGTGCGACATCCGCGATGCCTTCCTGAACGCCGCGATACGCCTCCGTTCCTTTCAAAAGGGAACCGCCGAGATGAACGTTCATTATTATTCGGCCGTTGGACTGTTCTTCAATCCAAGCCGCCCAGTCGGCAAGAGCCTTTGCCGCGGGCATGACCGCCGGGCTGTGTCCGCTGACGGTAAACACATACACTTTGTCTTCCGCGGCTCCGGCCTCCTCGCTGCCTCCCGCATACAAGGCCGATACCGACAGAAGCAGAGCAATCGCGATAAATAAACTGATTTTCAACCCTTTAAATTTCATTCTCTTCTCCTTTTCACATTTACCTTGGACTTAATTTTCTTGATTCTTTTACGAATCGTTTTTACAACATCCAATTTTCCATCAGCATCGGAATCAGGAAATTGCAGTCAGCTTTCGGAATGCAGTTTTTCCAAGGCCTTCAGTCCGGCCTGAACTACCCGCGCATCCTCAAAACCCTCACGGCCGCTGGCCGCAATACCGCCGATAATGTTTCCCTCTTTATCCTTAATGGGGAAACCTCCTTCAACGGGACAAATTCTTCCGGTTTGAACAAAAGTCCCCAGATCAAAAACAAAGTCCCTGCTTATAAACTTTCCGACATCTTCCGAAGTTCCCAAACCCTTGCACTGAATCGTAGTAAAGGCTTTGTTTTCAGCCATAATTCTCGGGCCCGTGGCGGCTCCGTCCATCCGAGCGAACGCGACAAGAACCCCCGACAGATCAACAATGGCCATTGCCATGGGCAATCCGGGTTCCGTAACCGAAGCGTACTCCAGCATGGCGTCCATCATGACGCGGGCTTCCTGCAAGTCCACAGTATTTGCTTTTATCATTAAACATACTCCTATTCATATATATCTTTTATTATGCAACAAAATATTGCTTTTATTTATTTTTTAAGAATTCATTTTATTTTCTTCGTGCAATTCAGATCTTAAGTGCCTGTTTCCTTATCTGTCAACAAAAATAATTATTTTTTATCGAATTATTGCAACTTTCAAATGATACTTATGGAAATATAACATTTTGTTTCATTTTTATTCTATTTCACGCATTTTAATATTATTAACAAACTGAATATTATGATTCTATCGCAACAGTTTCGAAGGGTTCTCTTTTCATGTTCGTAAAGTATGTTTTTCGGCCTCATTCACCCGGCGGTTCGGGTACGGAGCCGATTCCGAAAGCGGCATGGGATTTTGTTCGCCTAAAATCCTTACGGCTTATAAAAAAAAGGGAGTTGAGATATCAAGCAAGGAGCCGCCCCTCGAAACGGGGCAAAGGTTGATAAGAATCTTCAGGCTATTCTTGTATCTATGCCGATGGAAATTCGACAGACTCCAACACCTGTTTCCGTTTTGGGCGGCGGCATGAGATACTTATCCCATGAAAGACAAGGAATATTATTTTTCACGGACAACAGGTATGAAAAAGCAGGTTGTCGAAGGCGATGTGGAACGATTCATCAAGACGGGTGAAAAAATCCAGGTAGTGGAATATCATTTTCCGCCGAATAAAGTGTTCCCGGAACATATCCATGAAGAACATGAACAGATGGGATATTTGGTTTCGGGAAAAATGGGATTCGACATAGGCGGTGTAAAAAAGGATCTGTACCCCGGAGACTGGTACCGCGCGCCCATCGGCGTACCGCATCACGGCTGGACGTATGAGGAACCTTCGGTACTGCTGGATATCTTCGGGCCTCCCCGTGATGATCTTTAAGTATCCGAATCACAACCCGTATAATACGATTCATAAAATGGAAAGCCGAACCGCTTTGTGTTTATATTCAAAGATACAAGGAGAAACGTAAAATGAGTGATAACAATCCGTACAAGGCACCGGAAACAGTTGCCGCGGCTACGGCGGCCGGAGGCGACCTGGTTCTCCCGGAGAACATTCGCCAACCGATTCTTAAATCGGCGCCGTGGAAGCGATTTCTCGGAATTGTCTTGTTTATTTCATCGGGACTCTTAGTCGTCCTCGGTCTTCTGTTCATGGTAGGGGTTTCATTCCTCACCTCGGCGTTCGGCGCGGCGGGCCTGGGCGCGGGGATGTCGATTTTCATGGGTCTTATCTACATAGGCATGGGAGTTCTCTATCTTTTTCCGGGGCTTTACCTCTTCCGATCGGGAAAGGCGCTCAGGAGTTTTCAGGAGAGTACCGCCTCCGACGATCTGGCTTCATCGGCACAGTCAATGTCGAAGTTTTGGAAGTTCTGCGGGATTCTGGCCATCATCGGCCTTTCCTTCACGGCCGTCGCCATTGTCATAGCAATCATCGCCGCCATTATCGCCGCGATCTGACGGAATTTTGGACGAACCGGAAACAGACACTCGTCTGTCGGTGGTAAACCCCGAAGGCGTGGCCTATTCGCTGCGCCCCGCGGGGTTTATACCGCGTACCCTGGCCTACGCCTTGGATTCAATCATCATCTGGATCTTCCTTGCCGTTATCCTCGCTCTCGCTTCCGCCGCGGGCATGGATTCAGGGAATTGGCTGATTTTCCTGATCGCATTCGCGGTGAATTGGTTCTACTTCACCATTTGGGAGATTTTCGGAAGAGGCGCCACTCCGGGCAAGCTTCTTTTCGGACTTAAGGTTGTCGCGGACGACGGTTCCCCGGTCTCTCCGGGCGCTTCATTCACACGGAATCTTCTGCGCTTCGCGGACGGATTTCTCGGGCTCTACATCATCGGGATTCTCTGCAGCATGTTCAGCCCCGGATTCAGGCGTCTTGGAGATTGGGGCGCCTCGACATTGGTGGTTTTGGTTCGTCCCAACCGGAGACTCGCAGGCCGAATCAACTTCCCCGAGACCATCCTTCCTCGGACTTCCAAAACGCCGCTTAGGGGTGAAGAAAAAGCCCTGGTCCTCTCCTTTCTGAAACGCTGCAATCTCTTCGGAAAAGACAGAGCCGACGAAATCGCGTCCCGAATCGTTCCGGCCATCACTTCCGATTCAAAGGACGCCGCCAATCCCGGAGAATATCTTATCGGTCTGGGTCTTGGTCTTCTTGAAAAGGATGCCGGCCGATGAACCAGGGAGATTTCATCGAAAAACGCCGCGGTGAATGGGCCTGGATGGAAGAAACAATAATCATGGGACGCCGGGATTTCTCCGTCAGGGCTTCGAAATTCCCTTCGGTCTACAGACGCATCATCAGGGATCTGAACATCGCCCGCACCGAGGACTTCGATCCTTCACTCATTGATAGGCTGGACCGGATGGTTCTTGAGGGACATGGCCGTCTTTATCAAGACAGACGGATACGGTGGAAAGTCATCCCGGATTTTATCGCCTTCGGTTTCCCCTCGGCGGTCCGGAGGGAATGGAAGCTGCTGATCTCATTCACGGCGGCTTTTATTCTGGTGGCTCTTCTTTCCGGCCTTCTGGTGCATAAATCACCCTGGATTTTCGCCCAATGGTTCTCTCCGGACGTCGCGCTTAATCTCGAAGAGATGTACGATCCTTCATCGGAACATTACCTTACGCCGCGTGAGGTTACCGGAGATGCGGATATGTTCGGATTCTACATCTACAACAACATCTCCATCGCGTTCCAAACCTTCGCCTCCGGGATTCTCCTGGGATTCGGCAGCATCCTTTACCTGATGTACAACGGCGCTTTCCTGGGAGCCACCTGCGCGTACATGATAAGCCTGAATTTTACACAAACTTTTTTCTCCTTCATTTCCGGGCACGGCGCCGTTGAACTTACGGCGTTTATTTTCGCGGGCGCCGCCGGATGGCGCCTGGGCATGGTGCTTATCCGCCCTCCTTTCCGACTTTCCCGCAAAGAAGGCTTTAAGGTTGTGGGGAAAAGAGTTCTGCCCCTGATCTGCGGGGCGGCGGCTTTTCTGGTGCTCGCCGCCGGGATTGAAGCGTTCTGGTCTTCCCGCCCCTTTCCGCCGGCAATGAAATATTCTTTCGGCGCTTTTATGCTGATCGTCACGCTCGTGTATTTCATCTTCTCCGGAAGGAACTCCCGTGTTTGATAAAACGGCCCTGGACCTGCGGGAGCGATCCGGTTTCGAAGCTCTGGACGGCGGTCTGTTACTCTATAGAAAATACTTCATTACAATTCAGTCCGGGATATTTCCGCTCTATCTTCCCTTCATCATCGCCATCGGATTCGTTCCGAGAAGTTTTCTCTGGATTCCGGCTTTGGCCCTTTGGCTCTTCACGCCGCTGCTCGGACATTTGGCCCTGAGACCCATCGCCCATACGTTCTTTCAGCTTCCCGGAAAGGCGCCGTGGAAAGGAACGCTCCGGGGCGCGCTCGGGAATGTAACTTGGCGCCGATTTTCACCTTGGCGGCATTATATTCTCCCCGTCAGAGTTTTGGAGGGTCTCCAAGGGAAACGACTGCGTAAAAGGATCTCTTATATCCGGGGAGGCGATCTTGGCACGGCATTCGCTTTAAATGCCGTGGTTTTTGTCTGTATCATCGGAATGATCGGCGGAATGATTGTATTTACCGCCGCCATGTTTAATTTCGTACCTTTCGCCTTTCATCAAAATCTCGACTTCCAGTCACCGGGTGTCTGGCATGCCGTTGTCATTACCTACGCACTCCTGCTGGGACTCTTTGAGCCGGCCGCGACAGCCATGGGCTTCGCGCTCTACATCAACCGAAGAATTTCTTTGGAAGGATGGGATTTGGAGATTGCATTCTCCCGATGGGCCGATCGGCTCTCGAATCGCGGAACAGGTCTTCTTGTTCTTCTCATTCTGCTTATCCTGCCCTTCAAACCGGCCGGACTCAATGCGGCGGAAGGAATCTCAAGCACCGTACCCAAAGAATCTCTGGAATCCGTTCTATCCGATAAAGACTTCGGCGGTGAGCGCGAACGCACGGGGCTCAGGTGGAAAACGACTCCGGAAGCGGACGAATCCGTCTGGAAGAATCTTTTCAATTCCCTGGGACGAAAAAGGCCTTCCTTTGCGGCCGAGACATTACGGATTTTGGTGATCGCGCTTATCGCCGCGGCGCTTATCTTTCTTGTTTGGATGAACCGAGGGAGTCTTTCGGCCGTCTTTCACCGCCGAATACCCGTAACGGAAAAAGAACCTCCGCCGAGAACCTCGCCCCCATCCGCCGCGGGATACAACCGAATTGACGCACGGAATCTCTATAACAAAGGCCTCATCAGGGAAGCCTGGGCCATGATGTATGCCGGCGCCGTGGAAGCCGCCGCGAAGAACATCGGCGATACACCCGGTTCCGAGGCAACGGAAGGCGAATGGATTCGCTGTCTGAAAACCTCCTCCGCTGCCGTCACGGTACCGGCTTTTGCCGCGGATTCATCCGCTTTTTCGCAAGCGGCCCTCTCTCCGAAAAGGGAAAAAAGCTGGGCCGAAATCCACGGCGAAAAACTCGCCGCAATCATCGATCGATGGAGAATCGCGGCCTACGCCCATCGCGATCCCGGAGAATCGGCATTCCGCGAAGCCCTGGCGGCTCTCGACGCTCTTGACGGCTTTGACGGAGAAATCGGTATACACGGAAAAATAACGCACGGAAACGCTCCGAATACCGAGCCGCTCACCGACAAATCAACTCCCGATAGATCCCCGGCCGAAACTTCATCTCCGAACGGCCAAGGCGGCCCCTTATGATCCGGATAAACCGCCTCCTTATCATTGCCGTTCCCGCCCTTATCCTCGGAGCCGTCGGCTTCCGCTTAACCCGAGATTTGGAGCGATACGAATATACCGATACAAAAGGATATTCCCGCCGGGCCCGTGAAGACAGCTTCCTGGCGCTGCGGCGCTGGACGGGAATGAACGGAATAATCCTTGAAGAAAAACGAACGGACGATCTTACGAATTATGACTCCATCCTTATAAACTGCTCCCTCCTTAATGATTCGATTTTTGCAATGGAGCTTCGGTTCTGGGTGATGAACGGCGGACATCTGACTCTTTTCGCAACCCAATACGGCCAATCGGAGAAGAATTTGGAAACGGTGAATGAGTTCCTCTCCGAATTCGGCTTGAGCACGTCCGTTCAATTTCATCCGGAAGCGCAATGGGGCATGGAGAATGAGACCCGTCTCCGGTATACGGAAAAGGATGAATGGATCGTTACGGTTTCGCCGATTCTCCGGATAATCCCCGAAGAGCTGCCGCCGGATGCATTCTTCGTACCGTACGGCGATATCGAAGATGACGACGCGGACAACATGGATAACGCGGACGGCGACGAGAAAACCGGCTTCCGCCTGCTCTCCTTTCCCGCCGAAAGCGGCCGGCTGACCATAACAGGCGATCCTCTCTTTCTGCGGAACGAGTACATCGGCGAATCGGATAACGCCCTCCTTGCCTGGGAACTCATCACGGCCGGTTCGAGGAAGGGTCGGATTCTCTTCCTACCCGATGCAAAAAAAGCCGCGCCCTTCGCGGACAATCCTTGGGCCGTCGCCGTACCCGCCGCCCTTTTCTCGGCGCTCATCCTGGCGGCCTGGACGGCCTTGGTTCGGAGGGACGCGCTTTTGGATGAGAAACAGCCCGCCGGAAGCGACATCAGGCGCCGCCTGAAAGCCGAAGGAAACTTTTACCGAACCTACGGCTGTACCGAAACCTACCTCACGGCCTGTCGTAAAAATGCTCTTCGGAGGCTCCGGAGGCGGGGTTTCGCAGACTCGGAAGGCCGTATAGACACAGAAGCCCTCTCCCGGAAACTCCATCGTGATCCGGCGGCGCTGGAGAGAGCCTTTACGGCAAATCCCAATTCCGAAAGCCGCCGCGATTCGATCCGACTTTTTTCAAAACCCAAACGCCGCGGTGCTTTCAACCGAGAAAACGACGGCCGCGATACAACTCGGCTGTTCTCAAGCCGCCGCCGAACAAACCGGAATGCCGACAGCGGCACCGCCGATCAACGTCCATCAAGTCTCGGCATCCCCGCCCGCGGATTTCCCGGCCGCCTGCTTAAAGACCGCCGCCATACCCCCGCCCGCAGCAAAAAGCGATTCATCGAAATGATGCAGATATTCCGCGACATCAAGGAAGTAATATGAACGAAAACAGAGAACACATGAGCGAACTGGCGAACGCCGTCATCACCGAAGTCTCCAAAGCCTTCCTCGGCCAGGAGGAAATCCTCAAACAGACGATGATGTCCCTCATCGCCGGAGGACACGTCCTCGTGGAAGGCATCCCCGGACTCGGGAAAACCCTTCTGGTCCGCTCCCTGGCCAAAGCCTTCGGAGGCGAATCACACCGGGTCCAATTCACACCGGACCTGATGCCCAGCGACATCACCGGCCATTTGATGTACGACGCAGGAACATCCCAATTCCACATCCGCAAAGGACCCGTCTTCACCCATCTGCTCATTGCCGACGAAATCAACAGAGCACCGGCCAAAACCCAATCGGCCCTCTTCGAAGCGATGCAGGAATATCAGGTGAGCATCGACGGAACACCCTACAACCTGCCCCGCCCCTTCATGACGCTGGCCACGCAGAACCCCTTCGAGCACGAAGGCACCTATCCTCTGCCGGACGCCCAGAAGGACCGCTTTCTGATGAAGCTCCTCATCACCTATCCGGACGCGGAGCGGGAAAAAGAAATGGTAACCAGCGTTACCGAAGGCGCCTTTGGTGAAGGCCTTGATCTTTCAATGGTGACCCCGATTACCGACATCGCCGGGATGACCTCCCTCCAGGAAGCGGCCGCGGCCACCATCGCCGATGCCCAAGTGGTGGACTACGCCGTCCGCATCGTCCGCGCCACACGCGAGAGGCCGGACATCGACGTGGGAGCCGGCCCGCGCGCGGGGATTGCCCTGATTCGCACCGCCAAGGCCGCGGCCCTGCTCAGCAGGCGGGACTACATCCTGCCGGACGATATCAAGGAACTGGCCCATCCGGTGCTCCGCCATCGAATCAGGCTCACGCCGGAAAGTGAAATCGAAGGCACCGGCGTCGACAGCGTCATCTCAAGGATTCTCAGCGAGGTGGAAGCGCCCAGGCTATGAGACCCGCATTTTCCCTTATCATCCTGTGGACCCTCTGGTCTCTCGCCGGAGCCCTCATCTTCTTCATTCCCTCCGCCGCCCCCTACTGGATCGCCGCGGGAGGCCTCCTGGCGCTCGCCGCCGCCGCCGACGCCCTCATCGGGAAAAGACTTAAAGAGCGTGATCCGAATATCCGCATCAGCCGGAAAGCCCCGGACGTGATGACCGTCGGAATCCCCGAACCGGCCGAAATCAAAATTGCATCGACTGGAAAGTCCCTCCCGCGATTCCTGCGAGTCTATGAAGAACTCCCCGGAACCGTGAAGGCCGAACCCTACCCCGTCATTCTGCGCGGCGGCAGGAGTGGAAGCGGCCGCAAACGCGATATCAATAACGGCGATAACGGCAACCTCGCCACCCCCAACAGCCGCCGCCGTAATACACGCCGCACGAATCGAAAAAACCGCGCACTCCTCGCGCACCGAAACCCCAACACAAACACCGGCGACAATCGGGCCGAAACACGCATCACAGTCACCTGGACCCCCCTCCGAAGGGGTCTTTGGAAAAGCGCCGGATTCCGCCTGGAACTCCCCAGCCGCCTCAACCTCTTCCGCCTGCATTACCGCCTGGAGAATCCGCATGAAATCATGGTGCTCCCCGACTTGGGGCTCAAAGGTTCCTCCACTGAAGACGCCCTGGAACGCCGACGGGAACTCGCCGGTCAGGTGCAGATACGCCGCCGCGGCCAGGGAACCGACTTTCGGGAACTGAGGGACTACATGCCCGGAGATCCGGTGCGCCACATCGACTGGCGGGCCACCTCCCGCCGATCCCACCCCATCGTCAAAACATTCCAGGACGAACGGGATCAGCAGCTTCTCATTGTTCTGGACGGCGGATACCGGCTGCATCAGAAAGACGGGGACGGGCTTCAATTCGACAAAGCGCTGCAGGCCGCCCTGAGACTCTCCCACGTCGCCCTGGAACACGGCGACCGCGTCGGCATCTATGCCTACGGAGAAAAAGACCGATGGATTCCGCCGGGCAGCGGCCGCTCCTACTTCTGGACCCTGGTCCGCTCCCTCTACGATTTTGAAAGCGCCCCGGTGGCCACCTCCCCCGCCGCCGCGCTCGAACGCGTCCTTGTGCGGCTGAACCGCAGAACCCTTCTCATCTTCATCACCAACCTCCGCGAAGAAGACGGCGAAGTGGTCAGCTGGATGCTCCCCCTGGTCCGCGGCCGGCACCTGATGATGGCCGTCACCCTCCGCGAAGAAGGAGCCGAAGGACCGGATACCATCACCACCGAAGACGACGCCCTGCTCTTCGGCGCCTCAACCCTCTACCGTGAACAGCGGACCCGCCTCAGACGCTACTGGGAGAAACAAGGCATCCTCACCCTCGACGCCCTCCCCGACCACGTCACCGGAAAAGTCATCAACCGCTACCTGGCCCTCAAAGGCGCCGGAATACTCTGAAATCTCCCTCGGGGATTTCGCCCTCTCTTTTTTTTGGATGACCCCCGAAGCCGTCCGGAATCCGCCGTCCCCGAACCGCCGGCGGCCTTCTTTATTCATTACGGGTTCCGCGGCAATCCCCAGCCCAAATCCTCCACGGCCCCAACCAGAGCTTCTTCCCAGACGGCACGAATCTCGGGATCTTCCCAAGTGGCCAAATGACTTCCTCCGGGAACAGGATAAAGTCTTGCCGTGTTTCCGGCGTCTTTCAGCTTTTCCA
The DNA here is from genome assembly GCA_963666985.2 of Spirochaetia bacterium. Lineage (GTDB taxonomy): Bacteria > Spirochaetota > Spirochaetia > DSM-2461 > DSM-2461 > UBA2779. Next base: position 642,190 of record CAXXIA010000002.1, read on the forward strand.
CGAATTCTTCGGTATAGCGGAACGGTAATATATCGTCTTCGGTGCATTGAGTCATATAAATGGGAGGCAAACCGGAACGGACATTCTGATACGGTGAACAGTGAATCGGTTTCTCGCGGCCGATCAGCAGCCGCTTGAAATTCCCGTCATTAACGTTAACGGCTCCCGCAACAGTAAAAACAGCATTGGGAACGGAACTGATACTCCGATCCTCACTCTCCTCCGCGAATTGGGGAAACAGAGCCGTGCTGAGCGCAAGATGACCGCCGGCGGAATCACCCATGGCGATAATGCGATCGGAATCGATATTAAATTCTTCGGAATGGATTCGTGTCCAGCGGACGGCCGAATGAGCATCCATCATCAAATCCATAACACTGACGTTTTTATAATCGGCCAGCCTATATTGGGCCGCAATTCCTATTAAGCCCATATCGGCCATATACTTGGCGTTATCCTGGGCCCATTCCATTTTTCCTTGAATCCAGCCCCCTCCGCAAAAATTCACCACGGCAGGATACGGTTCTTCACGCCGAGGATCGTATCCCTCCGGATAAAAAAAATGCATTTCAAGCTTCTCATCCCCAATTTGCTTGTAATAACAGGCATAATCGGCAAGATCGGCGATTTCATTGGAAACGGTTTTTTTGATCAGCCGGGAACCCTCTCCCCCATCGGAACATGAAAAGAATAAAACCAACAGAGAAACAATAATCGGAAATATTATTTTCACATCAAGTCTCCCCTGTAATTATAGTATTCCAGGAAATGATTACTCCCCGGCAATAAACACGAAAGGAAGCTGCATCAGAAGCCGGTTCCACAGGCGGCCGCGCATCGGATAGCTCATGTTGATTGTCGATATGTTCATGAAATAGCTCACCGTATAACCGGCTTTCAGTTTTCGGCTGTACAGATGAATCTCGAATGCCGCGCTGTCGATTTCCTCGACCATGTCGGGACCGCTGCCGTATGTAATCCAAATCTCATCGGCGCCGGAGCGTTTCAGAATGCCTGTAACGGGAACATCCCTTTCGCTCCAATTGGGATACTTTTCCTCGTAGTGGCTTACGCCCATGGCCTTCTTGATGAAATCATCACCGCTGATGCCTCGGAACTCTTCGAAATGGATGGTCACCGTGTTGGTGCCGCCGCCGCACATGCAGAAGAAACTTTGTTCGTTCTTATCGGCATCCGGGGAATTGTAGGTAATAACGCCCCAATCATTGTCGAACAGCATCAGTCCGAGCCTGCCTTCGAAAACTCCGACTTCATTCATGGAGAACAGGTTGATGTTCTCGTCATAAAAATGATCCTCAAAGCCGTACTGAAGATTCGTTCCGTCTTCGGTGGTGATGGTGTGCACTTCGGCGGCATATTTCATCCGAACCGCCTTTGAGAGGTCATCCTCAAGACCGGTTTTATCGAAATAGTCGATAATGTCGCTTTGCAGGTCGGGATTGGAAACCCTCATCAGGAAAGACTCGAAGAGGAGACTGTGAAGAGTCTCTTTTCCATAGTGGTATTCAAAGAAATTCTCCAGATATCCGTCTTTCATCACCTCTTCGCCGGAGTCGACGGCCATAAGATAGAACATCATGTTGAAATAATCGTTTATCTCTTCTTCTCCGGGGATGTAGAAGAAATAATCACTTCCGTTATGGTCGGTGAAAAAAACGTTTTCGGCGGAAGCCGTCAGGATAATCGCGGTGAATAGAACGAAGAAGGCGGATAGTCTCTTGAGCATATCCTGATTATATGACGAAACGGCGAAAGTATCAGACGAAAACAGGCCGGCCGGATGAACGGAAAGTCATACCGACTTGGCAGGCATTTTTAAAGTGAAGGATTCGGTGCGGGAGAGTCGGCTTCCGTTTCAGGCAGAGATATCCCGGCCGGCGGCGCTTTCCACCATTTCCCGAAGAAACCAGGCATGAATCCGCCCGTCACCGGTAAGTTCCGGATGGAAGCTGCCGGCAAGAATGCTGTTCTGCCGAACAAGAACGGGCGAGCCCTCAAACGAACAGAGCACCTCGACGCCGGGTCCGGGGGAGGGGGATGCACCGTCGTGTCCGTCGGCGGCTACAATCCGCGGTGCCCGGATGAATACGCCGTTGAACGGTGCGCCGTCGAATTCGGGCGCACCGGGGATTTTCAGTTCCAAGGCCGCTTCGAAGCTGTCGATCTGGCGGCCGTAGGCGTTCCGCGCCACCGTTACGTCCAATCCGCCGAGCCTCGGCAGATCGTTCCATTCCACTAATCTCTCGGCCAAAAGAATGAGTCCGGCGCAGGTGCCGTAAACCGGCAGACCGCCGTCCATGAGAGCCCTGATGGGCTCAATGAGTTCCCAGCGAACGAGCATTTTGCTCATGGTGGTGCTTTCCCCGCCGGGAACAATAAGGCCTTCGATTCCCTTCAGATCATCAGGCTCGCGCACTTCCACGGCGGCGGCCCCGACGGACTCAAGCGATTGAATATGTTTTGCAAATGCGCCCTGGAGGGCCAGGACGCCGATGGTGCGTTTCATGAATACCTTTCATTCGCGAGGCGCGAGGGAATCATCGGAAAACAACAGGGCAAAGGCAAACGGCTGAGTTCGCGAAGCGAACTCGGCTGGCCCGTACTTTCCCCTACCAGCCCCGGACGGCCAGCCGTTCCTTTTCCGCCAAATCGGTGCAATTAATGCCGACCATGGGCTCGCCCAGATCTTCTGATATCTCGGCCAGTTTATCCGGATCGTCAAAGTGGGTTACGGCTTCCACGATGGCTTTGGCCCGCTTGGCGGGATTGCCCGACTTAAAGATGCCCGATCCCACGAACACCGATTCGGCGCCGAGGTGCATCATCAGGGCGGCATCGGCGGGAATCGCCACGCCGCCGGCGGAAAAATTCGGAACAGGAAGACGGCCGATGCGGGCGACTTCCTCCACCAAATCGAAAGGAGCGCCCATGTCTTTGGCGGCGCTCATCAGCTGATCCTTCGGCATGGAGGTAAGGGCCCTGATGCCGTCCATCAGGGTCCGCATGTGGCGGACGGCTTCGATGATGTCGCCGGTACCGGCCTCGCCTTTGGTGCGGATCATGGCGGCGCCTTCGCCGATGCGGCGCAGGGCTTCGCCCAGATCGCGGCAGCCGCAGACAAAGGGAACCTTAAAGGCCAGTTTGTCCACATGATACCGGTCGTCGGCGGGGGTAAGCACTTCGCTTTCGTCCACGAAGTCCACGCCGAGGGATTCGAGGATACGGGCTTCCATGAAATGACCGATGCGGCATTTGGCCATCACGGGAATGGATACGGCGGCCTGGATGCCTTTGATCATCTTGGGATCGGACATGCGGGCGACACCGCCGTCGGCGCGGATGTCTGCGGGAACCCGCTCAAGAGCCATAACGGCCGCGGCACCGGCATCTTCGGCGATCTTCGCCTGATCCGGAGTCACCACGTCCATAATCACGCCGCCCTTAAGCATCTCGGCCAATCCGACTTTTGTTTTCCAGGTGGAACTCTGCCGCCCGGACCAACTCTTCTGTTCGCTCATATACTCTAATCCTCCCGGAAGACGTTTCGCGCCTTCCTTCGGTCATTTTCATGTTCGAAAAAAACATGCTTCCGGAGCATCATCGAATCACGCGAGTCCGATAGTGTCAAGAATCACGAAATGTCGTGGAAAACACGGTTAGGGCGGCAAGAACCAAAGCGAACGCGGCGATACGGAAAGCGCCGAAGGGTTCACCGTAAATCAGCACGCCCAAAAGCAGCATCATGGTGGGAGCCACATACTGAAGAAAACCCAGAACTCCGAGCGGCAGCTTCTTGGCGCCGATGCCGAAAAGCCAGAGCGGCAGCAGCGTAATCACGCCCGATCCGAGAAGCATAACGGTAACCTTCGTCCCGTATCCGACCAGATGCCAGCCTCCGCCCGTTCCGCTCAGTGCCGCGAAAGCGATATATCCCGCGGCAAAGGGACCGAGGATACCGGTTACCCATGCCAGAACTTCGATGCTGTCGAGTTCATCCGGCAGCCGCTTTACCGTTAAAGCGTAAAAACCGAAGGTCAGCGCGAGAACAAGGCTCACCCACGGGAACACGCCGGCATCCAGAGTCATCAGAAGAACTCCGATCAAAGCCAGAACAATGGCGATTTTTCTGCGCGGGCCGATACGCTCGGAGAGGAAAAGCATGCCCAAAACAACATTAACCAGAGGATTCATGTAGTAACCGAGGCTGGCCTCCAGAATGCGCTCCGAATTCACCGCCCAGATATAGATTCCCCAATTCGCTCCGATCAGCAGAGCGGCCGTAACGAGCAGACGGATGGTCCGGCGGGAAAACGAACCTCGCGCCGTTTTTCGTCCGCGAACCCATAGAATAATCCATGCCAAAAGGCAGCATCCGGCCACACGCCAAGCAAGGAGTTCCAATGACGGTACGGAACCGAGGAGTTTCCAATAAACGGGAAGAAATCCCCAAATAAGATATGCGGTAAAACCCGCGGCGAATCCATTACGTCGATTGTCGGCCATTACAGGGAGTGTATCCGCTCGCTTTTCTTTCGGCCATAGCCTCAAAAGAAGAGCTGATCGGCGGAACCGATCAGAAACCGATTAAGGTCCCGCGTCCCGATTCGGCCCTCGGCAGGCCCCCCAGCCCGAGAGAATCATGATTTACAATGGGATTTTCCCAAGCAGAGCCTTAAGAACGAGTTCCGTTTCACCGCCGTTCAGCCCGAACATCACCGCCAGGATTCCCTGGAGATACAAAGCGGTCATCATGCGCTTTCGGGGATCGGCCGTTTGGCCGAAGCGCGATAGAAAGAAAGAATAAACCCTCGCCGAATCGGCTCCGTCCAGAATCATCCGCAATCCTTCTTCAAGAAAGAAAGGAAGATCTTTTTCATCAAGACGGGCTTCAAGAGCCAAAAGTCCGCTCCCGCGGGCCGTTGATTGGATTTCGCCAAGAAGACGCCGGAATTCATCTGTCTCTTCATCGAAAACGGAAGACGGATTCAGATTTTCCAACACGTTTTCATCCCACAGGTCCATAACGGACTTCACGCCGTCCGAGAACATGGAAACACCCCCGGCTCGTTTATGCTCTTATCGATATGATGCCTAACGCCGTATACAATAGCTTCCGTCCCTTTGCGCACCCCTTCCAGAGCGACGATACGTTCCCTGTAAGGGTCGTGAGAAATCGAGGCGTGGAGAAATTCACTGTACTCCGGCGCCCTGTTTACCAGTTCCACCCGCGTAGGCAGTCCGAGAGACGATCCGATCACATCGGCCTGAATCGTATTATAAGATCTGCATCGGCCTCCGATGACGGACGATGCGCCGTTCGGGGAACAGTAGAGTCCGTCCACCGCCAGAATGTCGGATCCGAGAACATGAGCGGTAACCAATACGGGCAAGAAACTTGTAACGACGGAGTACTCGATATAAGGCGTTGTTAAACCGTTGACGGTTTTCACCAGACCGCCGGTGATTCCGCCGTCGACGGTCACCGGGCCTTTGGCATTGATAATGCCTCCCGGAAGCAGCCGGCCGGTAATTCTCACGGGGCCGGAATGGTCGATTCGATTATTTAAATCGCCCTCGATAATCAGCGCCTCCGGCGGCGGGGAATCAGCTTCGCCCGGAAACGGATCGGATACCGAAATGGCGCCGAGCAGCTGATTTATCTCACCCTGTGTGAGCTCGTTTTCGGCCGCCGCGGGTATGAGCGCTTCCTCCCGGGTGCAGGAATCGGAGCACCGTTCACCCTCGGGCGGCGCTGCGTTTTGATTTTTTTCAGCGCCGGCGGAAAAAGACCGCGCGGCCGGGGCGGCATCGGAAGAAGTCGGAACTTCACACAGCCGATTGATTTCATCCCGACCGAGTTCTCTTCCGGCGGAAACCGGCCGTTCCGTTTTTCCGGAGACAGCGGATGAAACGGGAGGTCTTTCACAGCCGTCGGTATAAGGCAGGAAGAGATCGAGTACGTCTTGATGGAACCGTTCTCCGCCGGACGGGCCGCCGGTTCCGCACCGCCCCACCCTGAAGAGAACTCTCGCGACCGAATGAACCGCGGAGGCCGGCATTCCCTCGTCCAGAAGCCGCAGATAGAGACGGATAACGGGATTGGAAAATTGATCGATTCGGGCGGCCGTTCCATGAATACCGCTTATCCGGACGGAAACGGCCGCGGATTCAAGTTCTCCTTTGTCCCCTTCGGGAACCGGAAGAGAGAGAACTTCGGGCATCGCGGCGAAATTCCCCTGAAATTGATAGAGTTCGTTCTGAGTCAATTCGGCGGACATCGGCGAACCTCCTTGCGGCTTCAACCAGTATACTTCCTTACTTCGGGAAAAAACGCCTAAGGCCCGAAATCCGGCAGACTTCTACCTTCCTCCCGAAAGAAAGCGCTTGGAGTTCTTTTCGGAAATCGCCCTCCACCACGAACCGAAGGCGTCTTTGTGGGATTGCAGATAGAAGCGGACATCGGGATCTTTCAAAGAAGTGAGGAAATAGTCCGATCCGTAGAGAATCTTCCTCTTTAAAGCCGGGCGGCGTTTTTTCATTCGATTCGCCAAGAGCGATAAATCCGCTTCGGCACCGGCATATCCGCTTAAATCCACGTAAACGCCGCGCTTTTCGGACGCCTGCCGGAGCGCCCATGCGGCCCATCCCGAATGCTCGGGATTTTCCACCCATCCGGACGCATGAGGCGCGCCGCCGGCATGGGCGAAGTTGATGACCAAATCCGGCCAGCGCTTCAGGACTTTATCCCAGAGCCGGGGATGATTCAGTCTCATCTGCCGTTCCCTGACGGCCGCGTTAATGGTTCCGGGGGTCATTTTCACATCGAATCGGCAGATATCGGCGGAAAGAGGACCGCCGAAGAGAGGGTCGTAAACATCACCGCGGATTCGAATCGACTGAAGAGGCGTGGCGAACCCGCTCGGACTGAAATGGACGGTGATGGGAATCCGGTAGCGGGAGCAGTGGGCATAAAGACCTTTGGAATCGAACAGCGCCGGATCGGTGGGGGAATATCCCGAGGAAGTGTAGAGTTTCACACCGGCGAAGGGGCGTCCCGGGCCGACATAATCACCGACGAACTCAACAAGATCAACACCGTCCCGATGCCGGCGTCTGGGATCAATCCCCAAAAAAGGGTAAACACGGTCGGGGAAGGCGGCTTTCAGTTCGGTCAGTTCCCTCCGCTGCGTTTCGAAGCTTTCGTGGGCCAGAAGCCGCCGGGCGCCCCATTCCAGCCCGTCTCCGAAAAGGATGCGCCAAGCCTCTTCCAGCCGGTTCATCAGACGCCGATGCGGCCATCGCTCCGAACGGTCGGTTCCTTCCGTATGTGCGGCGGCATCGAAGGGGGCGGAAATCTCCGGTTCGGGACGTGCCGGAAACAGGCTCCCGAAAATCCCGGAATACGCCGAGAACCCGCGGGCCCATGCGGAGTCGTCTTCCGAAAAGTCGGATGCATTGCCGCCGCGGACCGCTGAAGTCCGATGATGATCCTGCCGTTCCTTTTGCGGCTCCATGCTTCCGATGCCGTCGCCCTCATCGCCGTTCTCATGATTTACCAGCGCATATTCGATGTCCATCATCAGCGGGACGAACGACCATCCGGGACCGTAAGCATCGTCCAGACTCAACATGACTTCTTCGGGAGTGTCTTTCAAACCCGTATCGATGATGTCCATCAAGGCATTGGGATTCAGTCCCTTTCGGCCGGATTCTTCCCCGCGAATCAATCCTTCCGCGGCAGAGGAAGCGCGAAGCAGCGCCACGAGACGCCCCGCTTTCGCCGAGAGCAGGGAACGCGTGAAGAAATGAACATGAGAATCGAGGGGCATAACCACACTATATCGAAAGCGTGTGGAAGCTTCCATTCCGGGACGGCGGTACTCGGCCCGGTGCGCTCTGCGGCGCCCAACGGCTGAATACAATCGAACACGGACGATGCCGTTCCTCAGCCGATACGAATCATCACGGCCGAAATCGATCTGCGCCTTCCAAGAAAAATAAGTTCGGAATCAATCTTCAGCCGTTCGAGAAAGAACACCGCAAAATAGCCATAACGATCAGATATATACATTATTTTGATCTATAGATCATCATTTCGCTTTTTATTGACCTATATCGCAAATCGGAATAGACTCTTTCTTATGTACTCCGAAGATCCCAACATCCCCTTGTACCGCGCTCTTCGCGACGGCCGCCGGAAGTTCCGTGAAGTCGCCGAAGAGTTGGGTTTGGCGGAGAATACCGTCCGGGCGCGGTTCCGGAAACTTGAGGAATCCGGCGTGCTGAAGGTAACGGCGATGGTGAATCCCGACCTTCTGGAAGGGCATCAGTCGGCCCTGATCGGCATGAAGGTAAAATCCGCCGATTTGGTCAGCGCCGGGGAAAAAATCGCCGCGCTCAAAGGTGTGGTAAGTGTCCGCGTGGTAACCGGACGCTACGATCTTCTGGTGGAAGTGCTTCTGAAAGACGGTTTCGGTCTTCTGGAGTTCTTCACCAAGGAAGTGGCCAAAGTGAACGACGTACAGGATTTTGAAACCTTCGTGGTTTACAAAGCTCTCGGGTATCGCGTGCCTTATGTCCTTTGATAATCGGCCGCGGGATATCGTTGATGAAAAGACGTTAAGTGTTGCCGCTATTACCTTAAAGACGGCGGAATCGCTTAAAAATTCCGGCCCGTCCGGCGGCGAGAGTTTCCGCGGCCGTGCGGCGTCCGGCGGCCTTAAAAGGCGGAATCGTTCGGGAATGATCCGCCGACCCGATACACGCACCGGCCCGCGAAGAATCGGCGCCGAGGAGGTTCCATGGAATCCAATAAAACGACAGCATTGAAAAGAACTCCGCTTTATCCCATCTATTCGAATCTTCCCGGCGTAAAGCTCGTGGACTTCGGCGGCTGGGAAATGCCCCTGCAGTTTTCGGAAGGCATCCTTGCCGAGCATAAGGCCGTCCGGGAGGGCGTCGGACTCTTCGACGTTTCCCACATGGGTGAGATTTCGGTAACCGGACCCGAGGCGGAATCCTTTCTGGATGACCTTCTTCCGAACACCATCGCCGGAGCCGAGGCGGGAAGGTGCATCTACACCCCCATGTGCCGGGAAGACGGCGGAACCGTGGACGATCTCTTGGTCTACGTTCTGGAAGACGGCCGGTACCTGCTGGTGGTGAATGCCGCCAACACCGACAAGGACTTTCAGTGGATTAAAAAGAAACTCGCCGAATCCGGAAAAAGCGCCTTCGCCGAAAATGTCTCGAACGCCTGGGTTCAGCTGGCCCTGCAGGGTCCGGAAGCGAAAAATCTGCTCACCCCTCTCGCGCCCAGCGTGGATTTGTTCGCTCTTGAGTATTACCGCCATGCGGGGATGACCCACGCGGCGGTTGTTCCGGTTCTTCTTTCCCGGACCGGTTACACCGGCGAGGACGGTTTCGAACTCTACTGCTCCCCGGCCGATGCGCCGAGGCTGTGGAAGGCCCTGACAAAAGCGGGAGCCGTTCCCTGCGGCCTCGGCGCACGGGACATTCTCCGGCTCGAAGCCGCCCTGCCGCTTTACGGACACGAACTCGCCGACGACATCAGCCCCATCGAAGCGGGCCTCGGGATGTTCGTGAAGCCGGAAAAGGAATCTTTTATCGGCCGCGGCGTTTTGGCGGCCCAGAAGGAAAACGGCGCGCCCCGAAGGCTTTACGGACTGGAAATGACGGACGCGGGAGTACCGAGGGCGGGTTATGCGGTCTTCGCCGCGGCGGGCGGCCACGACGGACCGGAAGACCGCATAGGCACGGTTACCAGCGGCGGGAAATCGCCCGTCCGCGATGCGTTCATCGCCTTGGCGCTGCTGGAAAAAGGATCGGTAAAAATCGGCGACACGGTGGAAGTGGAAATCCACGGCAAACGAAAGAAGGCGCGGGTGGTGAAAAAACCCTTTTACCGGCGGGAATCGGCCGCGTGATGAAAAAAAGCGCGATATCGGCCCGAGGATTTTCATCAAAGGCGGGAACCGGCCGCATGAGAACTCTCCCGAAATCCTCCGACGACCTCGGCGGAAGCACCGCGCTCCCGTCCGCCCCAACACGGCCCTATCATGCGGGCGCACGGCCCGCACCGCCGCGGGGTCACTTGCAAAATGGGGCCTCACCATCGGAGTGCCGAATCATTACAATGAAATCACATAAAACCGAAGAACCAAGGAGCTGACTATGAATCTTCCCGAAAATCTTAAGTACACAAAGTCGCATGAGTGGATCCGCGTCGAGGGCGATACGGCCGTCATCGGCATTACCGACTACGCCCAGGAATCTCTCGGCGACATCGTCTACGTTGAAATCCCCGAGGCGGGCACGGAACTGACCAAGGGCGACGAAGCGGTGAACATCGAATCGGTGAAAGTGGCCGAGGCCGTCTACGCCCCTGTGACCGGAACCGTTAAGGACGTGAACGGCGATTTGGAAGACAGCCCGGAACTGATCAACAAGGACGCCTACGCAGCCTTCATTTACAGCATCGCCATGAGCGATCCATCGGAACTCGGCGATCTGATGGATGCCGCGGCGTATAAGGCTTTCGTCGACGCCCAGGATTAATTTTTCACGACAATCGGCGTGCTTGTTGCGCGCCGATTTAAGGAGCGAGAACGCTTGTGATTCCCTACCTGCCCCATTCCGAAGCCGACATCTCGGCCATGCTGGAACGCATCGGCGTTTCTGACATCGACGATCTTTTCGCGGACATCCCCGCCTCCGTCCGGCTCTCCGGTCCTCTGAACCTGCCGGAATCCATGGCCGAAGCGGATGTGTTCCGGATTTTGGATGATCTCTCGCGCCGAAACGCGGCAAAGCTTCTGTTTCTCGGAGCCGGTCAGTACGACCACGTGATTCCCTCGGTGGTGAATCATCTCACCGGACGCTCCGAATTCGTCACGGCCTACACGCCCTACCAGCCTGAAATCTCCCAGGGAATCCTTCAGGCCCTTTTTGAGTTTCAATCCTCCATCGCGGCGATAACCGGTCTGCCGGTTTCCAACGCCTCGCTCTATGACGGATTCACGGCCGCCGCCGAAGCCTGCGCCATGGTCCTGAACGCCCGGCGGAAGTCCCGTATCGTGCTTATAGCCGGTACGATTCATCCCTTCACGAAAAGCGTTTTACAAACATATTTCGGCGACCTCGATGTCGAGATTCTGGAAATCTCCGAGCGGCCCGAATCACGCGGCCGTATTGAAAAAGCGGTGCTGGCCGAGGCCGTGGAAACCGCCGGTGAGGAATTGGCGGGCGTTCTCGTTCAAACGCCGAACATTTACGGTGCTCTGGAAGACTTAAGCGGCTGGGCCGAGATGATTCACGCCGCCGGAGCCCGGCTCATCGTTTCCGCCAATCCCCTCTCGCTGGGAGCCTTGGCCTCTCCGGCCGAGTGGGGCGCCGATATCGCCGTGGGCGATACCCAGCCTCTGGGACTGCCGCCCTGTTTCGGCGGCCCGTCGGCGGGCTACATTGCCTGCACCGAAGAGCTGATGCGCCGCATGCCGGGCCGCATCGTCGGCGAAACCCTCGATTCCGAGGGCCGGCGGGCCTTCGTGCTGACCCTTCAGGCGCGGGAACAGCACATTAAGCGCGAAAGGGCCACGAGCAACATCTGCTCGAACCAGTCCCTGGCAGCTCTGGCGAATACGATTTACCTGGCCGCCGTCGGGCCGAAGGGCTTTGCCGAAGTGTCGCGGCGGAATATAGAAGCGGCGGGAGCTTTACGTGAAAAACTCGTCGGCGGTTTGGGACTTGAAGACTATACAGCCGGAGCCGTCTTCAACGAGTTTACCTTAAGGATTCCGGTACCCCGCGAAGTTTGGGAAGCGCCGTTCGAGGCGGCCGGAATCGCCTCGGGGGTTTGGCTTGCCGATCTCGATTCCTCTCTGCCGCCGGATCTGTTAACGATTGCCGTTACCGAGAAACGCACCGCTTCGGAATTGGAACGCTACACCGCGTGCGCCCGGGAGGCCTTGAAATGAAGACACATGTGAATCAAGACGCGAATCAAAAGGCCGCCGCCGGATTCTCCGGTTCATCCGAAATCCTCCCGGCGGCCGAAAGCCGGACATCATTCGAAGCCTCCCGTGCCGGAGCGCCCGGCTACCGCTTCCCCGACGCCGATCGGCCGCGCCCCGTATCGCCCCCGGCCATACCGGCCGCGCTGATACGCCGTGATCCGGCGGCTCTCCCGGAACTCGGAGAAGTGGAAATCGTTCGGCATTACACCGCCCTTTCCCGAAAGAATTACGGCGTTGATTTGGGCTTCTACCCCTTGGGGTCGTGCACCATGAAGTACAATCCCAAGCTCAACGAAGACGCCGCGGCCCTGCCCGGATTCAACCTTCTTCATCCTCTCCAGTCCGATACGGACGCCGAAGGCACCCTGGAACTCTCCGGCCGGCTTATGGAAGGACTCTGCGCCGTTACGGGCATGGCGTGGGGAACGCTGCAGCCCATGGCCGGAGCCCACGGGGAATTCGTCGGCATGAAAATTTTCCGGGCCGCCTTCCGCGCCCGGGGAGAAGAAAAGCGCCGGCGTCTTCTGGTGCCGGACAGCTCCCACGGCACCAATCCGGCCAGCGCCCACCTGGCGGGCTTCGAGGTGATTACCCTCCCCTCCGGTCCCGACGGACTTTTAACCCCCGAATCGCTGAATCCCTACCTCGACGACGAACTGGCGGGGATTATGCTCACCAATCCCAACACGCTCGGCCTCTTCGAGAACCGCATTCTCGAAATCGCGGAAAAAATCCACGGCGCCGGGGGCCTGCTTTACTACGACGGAGCCAACCTCAACGCCGTTATGGGCCGCGCCCGTCCCGGCGACATGGGCTTCGACGTGATGCACATGAACCTGCATAAAACCTTCGCCACCCCCCACGGCGGCGGCGGTCCGGGCGCCGGACCGGTCCTGGTTGGCGAATCCCTCATTCCCTATCTGCCGTTTCCGGTTATTGCACGGAAAGAGGGTGCCTGGATTCGGGATTGGAACAGGCCCGAAAGCATCGGAAAGGCATCCGGTTGGTACGGGAACACCGGTGTGCTCATCCGGGCCTTCGCCTACCTGCTGTCCATGGGCTCGGACGGTCTGAAACGGGCGACTGACCTTGCGGTGCTCAACGCGAATTATCTGCTCTCTCTCCTGAAAGGCGACTACGACGCGCCGTTCGGCGGTCCCTGCAAACACGAATTCGTCCTTTCGGCCAAAAGTCTGAAAGATGCCACGGGCATAACGGCCATGGACATCGCCAAAGGACTCATCGAGCACGGAATTCATCCGCCGACGGTGTACTTCCCTCTTATCGTTCAAGAATGTCTGATGATCGAGCCGACCGAAACCGAAACACGGGAATCCCTGGATCGATTCGTTTCGGTGATGAAGAAACTGCGGAATCTGGCCGAATCAAACCCCGAGGAACTGCACGCCATGCCGCGGGAATGCGCCGTCGGCCGCGTCGACGAGGTTAAGGCGGCCCGCAATCCGGTCTTAAGTCATATGATGAAAATGAAACGGCCGGAGTAGAGCCGACGGAGGGCTGGAGTGGAATGTTATTCGAAAAACGTTTCCCACTCTTCCGGAAAATTGAAGTGGGCTTTTTCAAAAAGCGGTGTTTTCGCGTAGGGCCTGTTCCAGGAATACCGGGAGTAGAAGAGCGGAAGCCGATGAACGATATCACCCCGGTCGTAGAGGGCAAGAATCGTTGAATTAGTTTGCATAACATCTTTCCACAGCCAGCGGATCGCGGCCGCGTTCCCGATCTTCGGAGCGTTAATGAGATAGGTCTGCCGTTGAATGCCGTTCGACGGCAAGGGAAACAGCAGGATCGCCGCGACGGCCCCTCCCATCGAATGCCCCATAATCCGAATCTCATCGATGTTATGTCCGGTCATTTCGCCTATTAAATGAGCCGCAAGATTCTGAGCCATGCGATACCAAACCGGGTGAAACTTAACGGGCGAATCGGGCCAAGGCCGCACCTTCGGCCATGTTGCGAAATCGCCGATATAATCGGTCCAGTGATTGGCGCTTTCAATTCTCACGCGAAGGACCTTGTCTTTGAGAAGGTACTTCGCTTCGATTCCCCTCTTGTTATCCGAGTATCCGTACTTCTCAATCGTTCCGATGGTCATTCCGTGCTCTCTGAATGAAATGTCTGAATCGAGCTGCCCACTGTTCTACCGCCGCTTCTTCGAATACCGAGTTTTCATGGATTGATGAATAATCGGATGTATTTAATTCAAATGTTTGTTTCTTATTAGGTCAATAAAACCAAAGTGTTACGCATAAAAAATATCAATTGATAGCTATTTAAATGTTTTTATATAATTAAATGGCATGAAGAATGTTCTTGCCATTTTGTTTAAAGGATAGAAGATGACACGTTTTTTTGTTCTTTTCTTCTTAATCCTCCCGCTCTCCCTGAACGCGCAACAAGCACTAAAAATCAATACGGTTGATGAACGGATAAACGTGACATCCCATCTTCAATATTTCATCGATGAGAGTAAGACCGCTACACCGTCCGAAATAATTTCCGGAACGTACGACAAGGATTTCCGGAGGGTACATGAGGAAAGCATCAATCTCGGATACATCCGTAAGCCGGTCTGGTTCCGTCTTGATGTTGATGCCTCGGATATGTCCAAGGATTTGATTCTGGCGGTAAATGAACGATGCCAATACGCTGATTTTTACATTTCAGATTCATCCAATAAAATCCTGAAACATATTTCAAGTGGAATTTATAGGCCAATATCACAGCGGGAGATTACCGCGAGAACACTTGCCTTCCATCTTCCGGAAGCAAGTTCGGATAAAATCCGCATCTTTCTCTGTATCCGTTCGAATATTTCACTGGGACTCTCCGTTAATATCTGGAGCGCAGAGCCGTTTTTCAGAACCGAGAGAAGACAGAATATTGCTATCGCCTTATTCTGCGGTTTCCTTGCGGCGTTAATATTCTACCAGGCTCTTCTGGGACTCTTTCTCCGCTCTTGGGATTTCGTCCTTTTCAGTATGCTTTTATTCGTCTTTTTATTAATCTGCACCACATCCCTTGTTATTATATCAATGCTGTTCTCCGGACCTTGGCAGATTCAGACCTTCCGGTTTCAGTTGCTGTTATTTTCAAGCTTTGCCGTTGTTTTCAGGATCTTCTCCCGGGGATTTATCACCGTTACGCATCGATATCTAAAACACGTGCCGCTGCTTTTAGGTCTTTTCTATACCGTTATAGTAATTATCGGTATCGTCTCTCCGGCACCTGGTTTCCTCTTTGCCTTTCTTATGCCCCTCATCAGTCTCGATTTTTTTCATATTGCCGTGCTCGCAGCCCTTTCGTCATTTCAAAAAAGAAGAGACAGCCTTCTCTTCTCCATCTCCTTCATACCGACCTTTGCACTCTTCCTTATACGCTCTCTTGATAATTCAGGATTAATTTCCGAAAACATTCTTACTCGCTATGGGATATTCCTTTCGGTCCCGATTACCGTTCTTCTTTTCTCCTCCGCCCTTGCCTTTCGTTTTCATTCGGTACAGCGGGAAGCGGCTCATTACAAGGAACTGTCCATCCGGCGTTTGGAATCCCTAAACAGAAATAAAGACAATTTCCTGTCGTCGACGGCCCATGAACTTCGCACGCCGCTTCATGGGATAATCGGCCTGACTTCGGCCGTACTACAGGAGGATGGTTCCGTTTTATCTTCTCGAAGCGTGGATAACCTTGAATCCGTTTCCATGAGTGCATGGAGGCTGTCATCGCTCGTCAACGACATTCTCGATTCCGACAAAATCAGATCGGGAAATTTCCAAATCGGCAAACAAACTCTTGATTTTCGTCCGATAGCCAAGCGGGTCGTGTCCGGGATGGCACCGCTGTTCCGCGGTAAAAAACTTTCATTGGAGCTGAGAATTCCGGAAGTTCTCCCTTCCGTCTCCGGTGATGAAAACCGGATTCAGCAGATTCTCTACAACCTTCTGGGGAACGCCCTGAGATTCACCCTTGAAGGAACGGTCCTTCTGTCGGCGGAACCGTCCGCCGACATGCTGATTGTTACCATTGAAGACTCAGGGATTGGAATACCGGAAGAACAAGCCGAGATCATATTTGAACGCTATGAGCAGGGTGGTGAAAAAATTTCCCGCCGATTCGGCGGCACGGGTTTGGGACTTTCCTTAACGAAGCATCTCGTCGAGCTGCATAACGGACGGATATGGTTCGAATCGCAAGAGGGAAAGGGCTCCCGCTTCATGTTTTCCCTTCCTCTTGCGGCCGGCAGCGGCCAAAATGTCCATGAGAAGACATCTCCTTCGCTTCCATATTCCGTTATTGATGAGGCGACCGCCTTTTCCGGAATCGAACAGCCGTTAATCGAGGAATTCGACACACGGCCCGTCGTCGTCGCCGTCGATGATGATCCGATCAATCTTAAAGTAATAGAAAGCTATCTCCCGAGCGATCGGTATTATCTGATCTTATTATCGTCGGGAAAGGAACTCGTTGAATTGATCAAGAACACCGCGCGATTGGACCTGGTGCTGCTTGATTTGTATTTGCCGGACATAATGGGCACCGTTCTTTGCGCGGACATCAGAGAGCGCTACAGCGCGCTTCAACTCCCCATCCTGATGCTCACGGCCAGCCGCAGCTTGGATGATATTATTCAATCGTTCGCCCACGGAACGAATGACTATATTGCAAAGCCCGTTTCCAAAGAGGAACTACTTGCGCGGGTTGATACACAGATTGCTCTGAAAAAAGCTGTCGAGCATAAAGATCTTACGAACAGGATGCTGAACGAAATCGACAGTCTGGTCAGTTTCGGTTTTCTGGCATCCGCCTTTTTGCTCAGTGATGAAGAAGCCGACAGTGAAAATGAATTACTCCTCGATGAAATGTACAAGTACTTCCTTCCGATAATGACCAAATACATCGATAACACGGAATTGGCGGCAGAAGGTATTGATGTACACAGTAGGAATCTGAGTCATCGGAGGATTTTTACCCGTTTGAAGGAATCGGGGTTCGAAAAAATCGAAGCGATGTTTCAGGAAATTCGAACAACCGTAAAGACTCGGGAGAAAACAATCGGCGATATTGAACGGATAAGCTCGGAAATCTACAATCTTGTTGCCGAACTACTCTATTCAGGCAAGGAAAAGAACTCCCATCTGAACATAAACACCGATTTACTGATTCAAAAATACCGCTTTACAGCCCGGGAAATCGAAATTATTCAAATGGTTATCCAGGGAGCGACGAATCAGGAAATCGTGGAGGAAATGGGAATTACGCTGAATACGGTGAAGCACCATCTCTATAACATCTATAATAAAACAGGTGTCGATAACCGTTCTCATATGGTGTATACCGTACTAAAATCCGCTGAGGGAGAATAAACGGCTTCGTATGAGATCGGCTTGGATTCCGAGCGGCCGGAATAGAGCCGCAAACGACTTTATTATACCAGCGCGCCGCAAATTCTCCGTCTTCTTTGTGCCGGAGCCGGCGCGTCTTACAGCCCCAAGGACTCCGGCAACCTCTCCACAAAAGCTTTGATTTCATCCCGAACACGGCGGTAGCAGTCCAGCTGTTCCTCCTCGGAGGCACCTTTCGCCGCCAGTTCGGCGGCCAGTTGCGGCGGATCTTCAAAGCCCGCATGAATCACTTTGCCTTTTCCAAGGTACAGAGGGCAATTCTCATGCGCATGGCCGCAGACCGTGACAACCGCATCAAAGGCGACATCCTTGTACTCCAAAGAGTTCTTGGAAACATGATGTGAGATATCCACCCCGGACTCGGCCATAACCTTCACCGCATTGGTATTCAGACCGTGAGTCTCGATACCCGCCGAGAACGGTTCCAGAACATCGCCTTTCAAAGCCCGCGCCCAGCCTTCGGCCATCTGGCTGCGGCATGAATTCCCGGTGCAGAGAAAGAGAATTTTCAACTTTGCGCTCATCCTTGCATTCCCCTTTTTGTTATCATCGGTTCACACCACCGAATCCGCCGCACCGAGGTAAGATGGAATAAATCCGGCTTCCGGCCTGCGGAACCGGTCGGGGTTCGGCCCGTTTCGGCGGCGCCGAGCCAAACGGGATTCGGCCTTGTTTCCGATTCGCCGAACAAGGCGGCATGTGAACCATGCCGCTCAGGCCAGCAGCATCAAAGTAATTGGTATGGTAATCAGCGCCAGAGCCGTCGATAGAGTAACCGCTCTGGCCAGAAATCCTTCATCAAGTCCCATCGCTTCTCCCATAATCAGGCTGTTGGCGGCTACCGGCATTACGGAAACCGTCATAACAACCGTCCGGCTTAAGCCGTCCATCCCGCCGATAAGACGTGTCGTCAGCCACGCGGCGCCGAACCCGAAAGCCAGCCGAAGCGGAAGCAGAATCGCCAGTTCGCCCCACTCCCCCCGAAACGACAGAGACAGCCCGACGCCGAACAGAATGAGCGTGGTGGTCATATCGCCGAAGGCGGTCAGCGAATCCATCAGAACCGGAGAAATTCTCAGTCCCGTTAAGGCGCAGAGCAGTCCCGCGAGAAATCCGGCGATGATGGGAATCCCGATTTTCAGTGTCCGCAAAGCCGACGTCCGATCTTCCTCGGATCCTCCGGTGAAAAATCCGGCTGAAAAAGAATAGAGAATCGTCAGCGGCCAAAACAGCGTGGTGAACATCAGATTTCGTTCCAGAGCGCCCTCGCCAAGTCCGATATCGGTTACCGCCCATCCGAAATAACCGATATTCCCGAGGATAATGATAAGAACGTTCTCCACACGCCGCTTTTGGAAAAACGGAATCCGGGTAACGGCCATGGCGATAAGCCAGAGAAGCCCCATGTAAAGAGGAAGAGCGAGAGTAACCGGCAGTACTTGCGAAAGCATGTCCACGTCCAGAGTCGCCATGCTCGTAAACATGAGAATCGGAATCGTAATTCTCAGGCAAAACCGATTCAGAGTATGGGCGGCTTCCATCGGAAAATACCCTGAGATCTTAACAATGAAGCCCAAAACGATAGGAAGATAGATGGGCAGGAAAATAGGGATATAATCGGCCATATTACCGATTTTAGCGACAATGGATTCCGGCGGGAACGACCCAAAAGCCCGTTCTTCAGAGTATCCTCACACCGAAGTTCTTTTTTTCGGAATCTTTCGGCGGAATACGGTACATGATTTCCTTTATATCCGCGGCCGGCGGATTGGCATTGCGTTATAAGCGGATTATCCTTTACTCAGCGAGGAAAAACGGGAAAATGGTCGTCGATCTGAGTTTGGTCTCGGCTTCACTGCTGCTCCTTTTTCTCGGAGCCGAAATTCTTGTTCGAGGAAGCGCTTCGATAGCGACTCGATTCGGACTCAGTTCTCTGATGGTGGGACTGACCATCGTTGCGTTTGGAACCAGTTCTCCGGAGTTCGCGGTAAGCCTGAACGCGGCCGTTTCCCATCAAGCCGATATTTCAATAGGAAATGTCGTCGGTTCGAACATCTTCAATATCGCGTTTATACTTGGTCTGACATCGCTGATACATCCGGTGCGGATTAATCGGCAGATTATTAAAATCGATGCGCCGATCGCATTGGGCACCGCCGTTCTCCTTTCTCTGTTCCTCCTCAATGGAAAGCTCGGACTCATCGAGGGGATTGTCTTATTAGCCTGTTTTATCGCCTATATCCGGCTCAGCTTCTACTTAGGGAAGCGGGAGAATCCCGATAAAAAGGACGATTTGTCCGTCGCCCGGATAACGCGGCATTGGGGACTCGATATCCTATTGATCATCGGGGGCCTTGTGCTCCTTGTTCTCGGATCTCGTCTGCTCGTTAAGCATTCGGTCAATCTGGCACGCTTCTGGGGAGTATCCGAAGCCGTCATCGGATTAACAATCGTTTCGGCAGGAACAAGCATTCCGGAACTGGCGACTTCCGTAACGGCGGCTTTGCGGAAACAGCCGGATATCGCCGTCGGCAATGTGGTCGGATCGAATATCTTCAATATCCTTGCGATTCTCGGAACATCTTCAATCGTCTCACCTCTCTCGACGCCACAGATATCCGCTCTGGACTATGGCGCCATGATTTTCTTTTCGATTCTGCTGATTCCGCTTATTTACACGGGGCGTATGCTTCATCGAATAGAGGGACTGCTGCTGCTTGTTTTGTATGGAGTTTATTTATTTTTTCTGCTGTAAAAAAACGGTAACTATTCGGGATTCTTCGCCGGGCTTCCCGCCAGTTTAAATAATAGGCTTTCGCCTTCGTCTTTATAACGGGATTGTATGGTCAAAATCTCCTCTTGAACGGCGAAAAAGGCATCCACCGCCCGAGGATCAAAATGGCTTCCGCTCTCCTCTTTGATTATTGAAAAGGATTTCTCATTTGAAAACGGCTCCTTATAAGGCCGCTTCGCCGTCAGCGCGTCGAAAACATCCGCGACAGCCGTAATCCGTCCTTCAATCGGAATCTCCTCCGCTTTCAGTCCCCGCGGATATCCGGTACCGTCCCACTTCTCATGATGCGTTACGGCAATCAGTTCCCCCATCCTGATATATTCGCTCTTGGGATTCGCAAGTATCTGCCCTCCGAACACCGTATGCCGCTTCATAATCGTCCACTCATCGGGACTCAGCTTGCCGGGTTTAAGCAGTATATGATCGGGAATGCCGATTTTCCCGATATCGTGCATTACGGAAGAATAATAAAGAACCTCGCATACGCTGTCGCGCAAGCCGAGCTTCTTTGCGATTGCGTACGAATACTTGCTCATTCTCTGAAGATGCATTCCCGTATCTTCGTCTTTATACTCGGCGGCCCGCGATAATCTGAAGACCGTCTCAAGAGACGCGTCCTTCATCTGTTTATTCGCTTCGAGGATATCCTGAGTTCTTTTTTCCACCTCCTCTTCGAGAATGGTCTGATAACGTCTCATATGGTCGTAATAAGCTTTGACCTTCGTAAGGGATCTTACGCGGGCGGTCAATTCGGCAATATGCGGCGGTTTGATCAGAAAATCATCGGCTCCCAGCCTCAGGGCTTTAACGCGCACATCAAGATCATCCTCTCCCGTCAGAACGACAATCGGAATGTTTTTCTCCTCATCGTCTTCTTTCAGGATTTTTAAAACCTTAATGCCATCCAGAATCGGCATATCGATATCCAAAAGGATAACGTCGGGATTTGCCGATTTTGCTTTTTCCAATGCTTCCCGCCCGTTTTGGGCTTCAACGACTTTATATTTTTTGGCCAGAAGGATATCCGAAAGCGTTGTTCGCAAACGCTCGTTGTCGTCCGCGATAAGGATAACCGGCCTATCGTTCATCTTATGTTCCCATCGCGGACGATCCCGATAAAACCGTTCGCAGCGCCTTTCTTATCTGTATCATCTTCGGAGGTTTCCCCAGAATCAAATCGACATCATTGGGTATCTCATCGGTATCGTTCATAAGATTGCCCCAGCCCGAAAGCATGATTACGGGGGTATCCTTCTTCAGCTGTTTTATCTTTTCCGCAACCTCCCAGCCGTCCATGCCGGGCATTCCCAAATCCGTAATCACAACATCGAAAAAGTCCCCGCTCTTCACGGCTTCTTCAAACACCGCGATTCCATCGAAACCGCTTTCGACCGATACCGGCGTATGGCCTTCCATTTCGAGGATTTCCTTCAGGCCATCCCGAACCTTGGAATCATCATCGATGCATAGGATTCGCAGCGGCGGAAGCGGTGAAGACACTTCTTCGGAGATTCTCTCTATTTTCGCTTCTCCGCGAATCGGAAAGATCAGCCGGATTTTTGTGCCCTTGCCTTCTTTTGTTTCGATTTCCATAGTACCGTTATGCCGTTCCATCGAACCGAAAACCGAAGATAATCCCAGTCCGGAGCCGCGATTGCCTTTGGTGGTAAAAAAGGGTTCCAGACATTTCTGTTTCTGTTCCTCGGTCATCCCCTTGCCCGTGTCTTCAACCTCCAGAACCATCTCCCGGCCGTTTTCAATGACTCTCAGCGTAATTGTTCCGTCTTCGGGCATGGCGTCAACGGCGTTGAAAATGAGGTTCACCAAAGCTTCCCGGATTTCACTTCTCAGCCCGATCATCGTAGGATTGCTCTGAGGTATGTCCAATTCCATGTTAATCGTAATTCCGTTCTTCTGAGCCAAATCCTGCCAGCGCGGGCGAGTTATCTCGACGACGTTATCAATCAGTTTCCTAAGGTCGATAGTCTGCAAATCCGACTCGCTTCCGTCTTTCTTCCGGTAAAACAACCGTAATCTGCTGATGATGTTCTCTATGTCTCCGGCCGCTACTTGGATAATTTTCAGAAAACGTTTGCCTCTTTCGCTTAAGTTCAACTCGCTTTCAAGAAGGGCCTCTGCGTAAAGGGTTATGGGAGCCAGTGTGTTGTTGATATCGTGAGCGATTCCGCTGGCCATTTGCCCCATGGCATTCAAGCGTTCGTGCTCCAGCATAACGTCTTGAGCCCGTTTAAGCTGTTCATATGACTCTTGGAGTTCCGTGAATATTTCTTCCTTGATATACGAAACACTGATATCGCCGGCCACTCCGCTTAAAAAACTCCTCTCATATTCCCCAAAGGAATCACAATCCGTAAACGCAAGAACAATTTTTCCCCTTTCGCTCCTATCGGCGACTATCGGCAGAGAAACAACCGATCGAATTCCGTATGAGGAAAGTTTTTCCGATAACGACATCTCCAGTTCGTCCACGGAAACGATGCGTATGCCTCTCAAGGAAGAAGCGGTACTCCCGTTATTGTTCGAATCAGACGGAGAATCGATATCCGCCGGAAGCGCATAGAGCATCGACGCATCGCCTGTAAAAACGGAATGTTCGGCGGGAAGCCGGGAAATAACTTTATTCCGAGTCGTTTTTTCATTATTGATAACAACAAAACCGAACTCATACCCAAAGGTTTTCTTAAGGTGTACAAGAACTTCATCGCAGATACTGGCAAAATCGTTTCTCTTGGCAATCTCTCTCGATATTGAACTCCGAATGTTCATCCAGTGAATCTGCTTTTCAAGCTGCCGTTTTCCCTCCACTTGTTTGGTAACATTATAAAAAGAAGTGACCACCCCGGATTGCCGCTTCGAATCCGAATCGTTCAGCGGCTGTGAATTGACGGAAATCCACAAGGGAGTTTCATGTGAATCATGAATTTCCATTATGACATTTCGCTGAGGTTCTCCCGTTTTGAGCGTAACAACGGAAGGAAAGGTTTCCCGCGAAAAGGGAGAACCATCCTCTTTTTTCGCCCGCGCGTAAAAATCAAAATCGGCAAGCCCTACCCACTGTTCCGCCGTTAATCCCAGGAACTCCTCCGCTCTGGAATTATAAGAAAGGATTCTCCCCTCCATATCCTGTATCAGGATTCCTTCCGCCAAGGAATCGACGACAGCGAAATAGCGGTCTCTCATGCTCCACAATTCTTTGTAGCTGTCCGCGATGCTCGAAATGTCCATTATTGTAGCCAGAACAAACGGAGTGTTATCCACCTCCAACGGAGCCATTCTGATATGCAGGGGGATTTCCCGGCCGTCTTTACAAACACCGATATCCTGCGTCGGTATAGTAATATCCTGAAATCTTTTTTCCTTTAATTTTTGTTTTATGACTTCGGAGCCCTTCGGAAGCAGAACCTTTAACGGCTTTCCAATCAGCCCTTTCGTTTTCATACCAAAAATACGTTCCGTTCTCGAATTAACGGCGATAATGGTTCCTTGACGGTCTATGATCAGAGCGCCTTGCGGAAGGATTTCAAGAAGATCGACGGCTGTTTTTTTTTCGAGAAAATCGGCATCTGTTTTCACCGGACGCCTCCTGAATCGATAATTCGAAAGGACTGCGAAAGAAAAGCCGAATCTAAGTATAGTCTTAATTCTTTAATTTTGCGAAAAGACGCCCAACAGCTGTGTGGAAAGATTTGGTTTGCGGGCGAAACCTCACCGCCGCGATGTTACAGCCCCAAATCCTCATTAATCAGCACTACGGTCGTGCGCTTCGGAGGAAAGGACTTCTCGGTAATCGTCCAGTTATTGCAGATCCGATCATCGGAAGAACAATTATGGCAGGAAGCGGTTTTCACGCAAGGCGTCTTCATGCCCAAACGAATGCAGTTCGCCGGAGCGGCATGAGAACGCACCCGCTCCATCGCGTCGAACAAATCCGGACAAATTTTATTCCGTCCCACAAGAACCACCACTTTCTTCGGCCCGAAGGTCAGCGCGGCGACACGGTTTCCAATCATATCCAGGTTAACCAAAACGCCGTCCTCGGTAACAGCGTTCGCACTCAAGAAATAGAGGTCGCTTGTCAGAGCCTGCCGGCGCCGTCTGAATTTCTCCGCGGCGGAAATTCCCTTCTCGTTTATTGAAATAACTTCCCAGTCCGGACTCTCATGGAACCATTTGGCCACATGACATTCGCCCACGGTAACGGAACCTCCCCAGGAAACCACACCGCTTCCGAGAGGCGGAACAATATTCTCAAAAACAATACGATGAGCCTCTTCCGTATTCTCCGCGATATAAGCCTCGAATCGATTCTCTTCAAGAGCTCTTTTAACATTCTGAAGTTTCAATGTCCACAATTCCCGTACGGCTTCAATCATCGCAACACTCCCGATATCAGTATGATCAATATCGCCGTGAAAGGATACAGGCGGCAAGTCCCCGAGACGCATCAGCTAATCAGACTTTTATAACCGCCGTGCGGAAAACGGATTAAGTTCCTGATTTTCCCTGATATATTTTTCCCGATCCGCAGCCGTTCGCTTAAAAAATAAAGCGGTTTCCGCCTGGGTTTGCCCCAGCATACTGGGCAATCTGCAGAATTCATGCAGATGATGAGGATAAAGATGAAGTTCGGCCGCGGCTCCGCACGCGATTAAAGCGTCGAACATCTTTCGGCTGGCTTTATAGGGAACAGTCTTGTCGTCTATTCCATGCAGAAAAAAGGTCGGCGGAAAATCTTGTGAAGCCAATGTCAAAGGACTGGCCTTTTGGACATCCTCCTGCGTATACGAATCTCCCAAAAGAATGGAAGGATGCCCCGCGCCGTCCGCATCATCCTTGTCGGAAAACTCGACCGGCGGGAAGAAAGCCGCGACCGCGGCGATTTCATCGGAAACCTCACCATCGCCGCTTCCGATATATTCCTTTCGGTTCGGTGTGCCTCCGGCCATTAAAGCCAGATGCCCGCCCGCGGAGAAACCTTCCAACACGATTTTTCCGGGATCAATTTCCAAATCTTTCGCATGGCTCCTGGCCCAGCGAACGGCCGACTTCACGTCTTCAAGCGCCGCCGGCCAAGGAGATTCGTCAATCAGCCGGTATTCGGAAGCCAACACGGTAAAACCATGCGAGGTAAGTTCGGGGGCGTAAATCTCCACCATGGATTTATCACCGATACGCCATCCGCCGCCGTGAAGCAGAATAACGGCCGTCCGGGTTTGCTCGGGATTCTCCGGTTTGTAGAGATCCAAATGCAGCGGCCGCCCGCCGCCCGATCCGAATTCGATGTTCTTCTCCGTCTTCATTATTCCGCCGCCCCCGCCGACGGCTGAATTTTCTTCTTATCCAAAAAATAATTCCTTACATACAGACAAATATCCGCACCGACCAATACCGCATTCAGGCCGTAAAGATAGATGACATAATCATAATTGCAAAATCGTTTATAAATAATTCCGGAAAGATACCCAATAAGAATAACGATGAGAAAAAAAAGACTTTTCCCCGAATTCGTTCTTGATGCCCATGATTTGTATATGGAAAGCGGCCAGGCCGAACCGAAACAGACCAACATGATTATTTCAAAGATTTTCATAAAAAAATGGTACCAAAGATCACTCTTTTGATACATCTGCTCCTTTTAAAACTCCGATGTAATCCGATTAAATAATAACGAAAAGTACTTACGGACTATTAAGGAATCCGTCGATAAACTCCATCTTTTTCCATGTATGGAAAGGGCCTCCGCCGTCATGTTCCCCACATGGATAAACGCTGATTTCTTTCTTTGACTTGATTTTGTTATAAGCGGCGAAAACAGTCTCGGGAGGACAAATCCCGTCATGCAGGGCCGTGGAAACCAGTACCGGACATTGAATGCTCTCCGCGAAATTGATGTTATCAAAATACGATAGTGTATTGAGAATTGTTTCCAATTGGTCCGGATGCTTTCTGATTTTCTCGGAAACGGAGGCCATTGAGCCGGTTCTATCCAACAGACGCTTTTCAAACCAGGAATTGCCGGGAACATCGGCAAGGCACAGCGAGATTTTGTCGGATAAACCCGCAACCGTTAAGGCAATCCCGCCGCCTTGGCTGTTCCCGTCGATGATTATTCGGTCCTTGTCGAGATCTCCGCGCTTCCATGCATAGTCCACAGCCCTTAAAGCGTCGGAAATAATGAATTTATGATAATACGTTTCTTTATCACCGATTCCGAACGCATAAAGGTTGGTTTCCGATGAACCGGTAAAACCCGTCCGCGAGCCGGTCGTTCCGCCCTGCATTCGAAAATCAGGAGCTATAACGGCACATCCCATCAAAAGCCAATGCGCATAGTCGAAAGGAAGCCCTCGGCTCTCCCCATACCCATGAAAATGGATAATAACAGGAATTTTCGAATCGGCTTTCGGCCGAAGGAACCAGAGAAAGACGGGAGTGCCGTCGATGCCGTCAATAACGACTTCGTCGACAAGAATCTCTTGAAACGGATACGCGATTCTTCTTTCTTCTGCATGAAGAGGCTTTTCTCCGGATTCTTTAAGAACTCCGCTCCAGAATTCATCGAAATCCGCCTTTTTTGTCGAAGGTACATCGAGACCCTCAAGCTCCTTCAGTTTCTGAGAAAACAAATCCATGGAGAATCGTCCGTTCCTTTATAATTTCCTACAATACACCGAACTTTTCAAACGCTTCGGTTGCCGACATGCCGTTCCGAATGGCCTTTATCATGGTTTTCTCGGTTCGCGCCTTTTCCAGGGCCAAACGCATAACTTCCTCTACGCACTCCTTCGGAACCACGATAACACCGTCTTCGTCTCCGACGATACAATCACCGGGACGAATAAGAACATCACCGATTTCAATATTCACGCGATAATCGACAACGCTCATGCGCGGTCCGGAATCCTGGGCATAAGCACCGCAGCTGAACACGGAGAAATCCTGTCTTAAGACTTGCGGTGTATCGCGATGAAAACCGTCAACAACAGCCCCCGCGGCACCCCTTGCCTTGGCGGTGGCGGTCAGGAGTTCTCCCCAATTGGCGCTTCGGTGCATCGCGCCCGCGGCCACATACACTTCATTGCGTTCCAGAGAATCAAGCGCTTGAGTGAGTTTCCCAAACGGCTGCCGCTGGTGTCCGTAAACATCCATCATCAATACGGGCATCGCGAATCCCGCTATTTTCATCTCCGGCCGAACAGGATGCAGATAGGACGGAAGGAACTGATGAAAAAGTCCCATCGTATCCAGAATATCGCCTATTACCGGCGTGTATAACTCGTCACGAATCATCGTGAGCATTTCAACATCCAAAGCCATGGTTTAACCTTTCTTCAAGAGTTCGGACGATGGAATCATAAAAATCCCGCCCGCGTCGGGCTGCTTCGCCCGGTCCGACCCCGCGATTCCCCGTCCTGCGGTCGTTATGTATAAATCACCGTTTTCATGAAAACAGCAGCTTGTTACAAAAGAGGCGGGAACATCATACTCCCGCAGCCTTACGGGTTTTAGACTGTCCCAAACACTGATTTTCCACCCGTTATAATGAGCAATCCATAAATTGTCGTTTTCATCGACAGTCATTCCGTCCGGCAGTCCGTCGTCGATATGAATCCAATTCGCACCGTGAAGGAAACGGCCGTTCTGAGCATCGAAATCATACCGAGAAACCGTATGCGCGGAAGAATCGATAAGAAAAGCCAGCGTACCGTCTTTGTTCCATACCAGTCCGTTCGGAATGCTCAGTCCGGATAAAACCGTATCGATTTGTCCGTTTTCAAGTGATATTCGATACAGTTTCCCGGCACCGGGACGAAGTTCGTTGGACATGGAACCTATATACAAAGCGCCGTCCGGCCCGATGCCGCCGTCGTTCAGTCTTAAATCCGCATTTTCCCGGACAATCTCGGCAATAAGATGCTTCCCGCCGCTCGCGATATCAACGCGATAAATGCTCATCCCCGCCGCGACCAGATAGTCGTTCCGCCCTCCGCCGGGCATCGGAGCGACATAAGTAACATATTCATCCCACCGCATCGATCCGGTAACGGACACAAGGTCGTCCGACCAAAACAAGGCCATGCCCTCAATATCAACCCATAAAAGACGCCGGTTCCCGGCATCCCAGATTATTCCCTCGGCAAGCTGGTGCCGGCCGAAATTCTTACACGAATGCATCACGGTCTATACCTCAATAAATTGTGCATATATCCGCCGTCCACATAGATCGTGGAGCCGGTCGAATA
Organism: Spirochaetia bacterium; assembly: GCA_963666985.2. Lineage (GTDB taxonomy): Bacteria > Spirochaetota > Spirochaetia > DSM-2461 > DSM-2461 > UBA2779. The sequence goes on from CAXXIA010000002.1 coordinate 670,724, forward strand.
TCCCGATCCCGAAGAAAGAAGCAGAACGACAGTCGCCGCAAGATCTTTTGCTTTTCCGATCTTTCCCATCGGAATCCAATTTTCGAACTTCTCCCGACCAACTGCGTCAATCACTTCACTGTTGATTTCCGTTTCTATGGCGCCGGGAGCAAGATTATTCACCCTGATGCCCAAGGGCGCCAATTCAACCGCCGCCGTCTTCGTATACATGGCCAGCGCCGCCTTCGTTGCGGAATAGACGGCGTTGTGCGGATAAGGAACCTGATCGTGTATCGAGGTGACATTGATGATTGCCGCGTTCTCGGATTTCTTCAGCATAGCCAGCAGACTCTCAATCAGCAGTATCGGCGCGACGAGATTAACCTGCAAAGAAGCTTCCAGAACTTCCCGATCGATTTTACCGACCGCTCTGACGCTTTCCATACCCGCATTATTGATTATCGCGTCAAGATGATCGGTCTCCGATGTGATTTTTTCGGCGATGGCGTCGACTTCGGACGGAACTCCGAGATCGCCCGAAACCCATCGGCATCCCAGAGAATCCGCGACACGCTTCGCGTCGCTCTCATTACGGCCGTGCACCCAGATGTCCATTCCGAGATCCACAAGCACTCCGGCCAATTCCCTGCCTATTCCGCGGGTGCTTCCCGTAATAAGACAGCGCGCGCCTTCCACCGATATCAGTTCATCAACTTTCATAAAGCGTTACTCCTGAAACGCACGGGAACCCGAACGAAGATAACGCCGTACAACAGCCGGATTCAGTTCAACGCCGATCCCCGGAGCATCCGTTAAGGAAACAGAGCCCGGCGAATACCACGAATCCCAGTGAGGTGTTACCAAATCTCCGTAAAAGGGAACATCGGCACCGTGGAATTCCATCGCAAGGAAATTCGAAAACGTCGATGAGAACTGAGCCGTCGTCATCATCGCCAGCGGACTGCCGATCATATGGGGCGCGAACGCCATATTGGCCTCCCCGGCAAGAGTCACGACGGCCGCACTCTCATACAGACCTCCCGATTTCTGCAAATCGGGAGTAACGACATCGCAGGCTGCATGATTAATCAGCGGCTTAAATCCGCCGATACGCTGATGATTCTCGCCGGTTGCCACGGGCGTGGTGGTTCTTGAACGAATAAATTCCAAGCCTTCAATGTCGGACGCCGGTACCGGATCTTCCAGCCATGCAAGCCGATACGGCTCCGCTTCTCGGGCGAAACGCAGCATTTCCTTCGGCCGGTACCGCCAATGGGCGTCGAACGCGATTTCCGTTTCCGGCCCCGCCGCCTCCCTGACGGCGGCGACAAGATTCACCATCCAATCCAATTCACCGGAAGAAAGCGGATAGCCGACGGCGCTGTCGAATCGGCTTCCCGGAACGTCGAGATCAAATTTGAGGAAGTCATATCCTTCCTTCTTCATCATCCGCGCACGCTCGGCCGAAAGACGAATCTCATCCTCGGGATTTTCCGAGTCATCCGATTCACCGGCCCAATCGAAATGCATCGGCTGAAGAACTTCATTCAGGGCCTCAAGAGACGAACCGCCGTGACAATCGGCGTAAACGCGTACGGAGTCGCGCAAACGTCCTCCGAACAACTGCGCCAAGGAAACACCGGCGTATTTTCCGTATGCATCCAAAAGCGCCGCTTCGATTCCCGTAATAACATTAACCGCCAAACCTCCGTCGGACCCCGCTCCGGAAGCGGCGCTCCGCAGCATATTTACGATTTCCTTCGGCCGACTGATATTTCCGCCAATCAGCAGGGGAATAAAATCCTCGAGGATTCCGGCGAAACCCGGCGTAAGAAAACATTCACCGGTTCCGTAAAGTCCGGCCGCGTCGTCCGTGTAAATACGGATATAATTCCACGGGAAATTCCCGTACAACGTCATACCTTTGACGTCCGTTATTTTCGGCATTCAATAACTCCCGATTCTTGATGCTTCAATGAAATGATTCGGCCGATTTATTCCGAGACGGCCGCAATCGCTTGATACAATTCCCAGATTCCCCGCGCCCGCTGATACATCGTGGCTCTGATGGAGGCTCGCTCTTTAATGCTGATGGCTTCCGGAGTGGCGAACCACGATGCCAGAACATCGTCGGTCCAGCAGGCCGAGTACGTATCGAAGGCGGTTTTCAACGCCAAAGCTTCCATGCCGGAGTCGCCCGAATCACGTGCGACGCGAACGGAGAGAGCGGCGAAAAGATATGTTACGCCGACCCAAGACTCATCTTCGTGCGCGGGGAATTCAGCCGTGGATGCGCTTTCGCCTTTTCCGACACGAGCGATGTTCGCGATGCCCACATCGCCGAATCCGTCTCCGTCGTAGTCGATATTGGGAATAACTCCGTATCGGAAAGCCGCTTTCACATGGTCACGAATTCTCTGCGGCGGCAGCACATACCCCAAACCGCTTACCAGAGGCATGATTTGACCGACGAACGCGTCGCCCATAATCACATGATTTTTCTCATTGTATTGATAATATTTCTCACTCTTGTTCCAAAGACGTGATTCAACCGCATCATGAGTCAGGTTCATCTGGGAAACAACGTCCTCTTTCGGCAGGAATTCGCCCGTCGCATCCTGAATATCGAGAATGGCCTTCAGGGCCCCGAGCCACAGAACCGCGTTGAATAAATGATTGTCCCGGTATTCGGAACTTTTCATCTCGCTCAAACCGTCGCCGTTCGTATCGGTTGTAAGCTGAAAATGATAGGTCTTGGCGATGGAAGGAAGAACATCTTTCAGAAAAGCATCATCACCCGTGTGTTTCCAATAGGCATGACACTGCTGGATGAATTTGGGAGAAAACTCCGACCACGGCGTCGTATCGAGTTCGTACTCGTCTTTATGCGGATACGTCAGATAATAATCGTCAAAAACGAAATACGGATCGTTTCCGGGGCTTCCGGCGTCATGAGGAAGGGCGCCGGTCGGGTTCTTCTCAATAAAATCCGAGTAAGCAAGAAGAATGTCACGTTCCAATTCCGGCCAAAGTTCACGGACAGCACGGCTTGAATGATGGCGGACATCGAATGTCTCGGCGAAAGGATACTCAAGACACTCCATTACAAAAAACAGATGCTGTCCTTCCCTCGCCCCGAACTCCTTCGGTTTGGTAACGCAGCCGTTTTCCCAAAACGTTCCGCCGAAACTCATGTAATAAAGCTCGTTAAGAGCTCCTGTTCGCAGCCAGCCGGGAACATTCCGATTTCCCGCAATCGGCTCCATCCAGGAATCGACGAGCACTCTCCAACGGTCCATTTCCCGAAGACTCAATTCCGCAAGAGTGTTCAATGCCGTGCGCGTGTCCGGAAAATATTCCGTAAACCTTCGTTTCCAAACGGTTTTCCCGCCGAATTGAACAAGGGGAAAATTCCACGACAAAGAAAAGCGAAACGATTCCGAAGACTGCCTCGATATGGTTTTCGTCATGCCGACGGCCGCGGACGGACATTCGCCCTGCCCGCAGAGCGAAACATCTCCGCCGATTTCTTTCCGAGAAAGATATTGAAGAAGATCTCCCCCGTCTCCTTCGGAATCCCAGGTATCAACCGTAAAGCTCTCGGCTTCAGCGGCGATACACCAGCCGGTTCCCGCCGTTTCCACAGGATTATCCTCACCTGCCAATAATTCAACAGCGGAAAAATTCTCATTCCGGATGCTTCGATTAAACAGACCGGAACGCCGAACAAGAAGCCCGGGCTGATATTCAAACATCCGCCGTTCGTCGCGGTTATGATGCAGCCCGTCTTCATCCGTATATTGAGCGTTCGGAAACGCCAAGGTTATTCGCGCCGTCAGTTCCGAATCTGATTTATTTTCCACGTTTATGGAAAAACAACCGACGGGAAACGACGTTTCCTTGTAGTTTTTCGCCACAATCGGAGAAAAGAACTCCATCACCAACCTCAGCGCCTCGTTCTCGTAGACAATCCACCCTTTCGGATAAAGCGCGTGATAAACCGCCCCCTCGACCTGATGTTCTTTCCAGGCGGGCATGACATGTTCGGTGGACAGCACGATGCATCGAAACGGTTCATCACCCACCCGATAATGCAGAATAAACGCGCCTTGGTTCGGAAAACGTTCTTCATAGCGTCCCGGTTTCATATGAAACGGTCCGAAGGAACCTGTCCAATTGAACATTAATGAGCCGGCTCCGAATCCTCCGAGCGGAATCCCTTTAAGGCTTCGGCGCTCCGTATTTTTTACCTCCGCTTCCCGAACGGAAATATCCGCCGATCCCGAACGATCGGCATCCATATGCCTCGACCACGCACGCTGATGCGGCCGAAAATCCGAAGTGGTGTTCTGCGACACTGTGTGTACTCCTTTATTTATGAACAGAAATCATTCTTTAATAGCCGTACCGGCAAGACCTTCGATGAGATGCTTTCGGCCGATAATCATGAGAACAATCGTCGGAACGGTACCGACGACCAATGCCATCATCCGTCCGCCGTAATCGGCTCGAAACATACCGCCGAAAGTCGAGAGGGCGAGAGGAACCGTATACAAGCGACTCTCATTCACCATAACGAGCGGGTAGATATAATTATTCCAGGACCAAATGTATAACAGCAGGACAACCGTTAATAACGCGGGCTTCAGCATCGGCAGTACAATCCGGAAATAAATCAGCGATTCGGATGCGCCGTCCGAACGCGCGCTTTCCAATAAAGAGTTAGGGATAGCCCCTTGAGCGTAGCTCCGGACGAAATAAACCCCGACTGCGTATGCCATGGGAGGAATAATGAGGGGCAGATGAGTATTCATCCAGCCCAAATATTTCATCTCGATCGTAAGCCCCACAAGCGACAGCTGCGGCGGAATCATAACGCTTCCGAGCACCGCCATGAACAGAAGATCTTTGTACCGGAACATAAATTTCGCGAAGGCATAACCAGCCATGGAAACAATCAGCGCCCCTCCGATGGAGGTTAAAGCGGCGATGTAAAAACTGTTGAAGAAATATCGGGCGAATCCCGCGCTTAAAACGGCACGAAGATTTTCCCCGCCATGAGTTCCCGGCAGCAGCGGAAGTTTTGTCAGAATACGTTCACTCGTATGAGTACTCATCACGATCATTTCATAAAACGGTAATATTCCGAACAGCGAAATCACGACGATTAAAATAATCACAGGAAGGCGCCTGCGGAGGTTGTGGTTCATCATTTAACTTCCTCCACCCTAGTTATTTCGAGTCGTGCGAATCAGTCCGATTGAAAGAACGAACGTAATGACGAACATAATCACGGCATTGGCCGCACCATAGCCGAATTCGAAGTTCCGAAAAGAAATGCTGTAAAAATTCATCAGTAACGTAAGAACGGCATCCCGAATGCCGCCGAACGGTAATTTTGAATATGTCATAACCGCGACGGGTTCGTCGAAAAGCTGCAGTCCGCCGATAATGCTCGTTACCGATAAGAAAATAAGTACGGGACGCAATAGTGGAATAACGATATGAAACAGCCGATGATGCCACGAGGCTCCGTCTATCTGCGCCGCTTCCGACAAGGAATCCGGTATCGTCTGAAGACTGGCTATAAGGATAATCGCCATATATCCGTAGTACCGCCACACAAGGAGGAAAATAACCACCAGCTTTACAAGAACCGGATGCGTAAGCCAGCCGATCGGTTCGTCGGTAAGCCCCACATTTAACAAGAACCGATTTACAAAACCGATTTTTCGATCGAAGAAATATTGAAAAAGGATTCCGATTGCAAACGGAATAATCAGATAGGGAAGAAAATTTAAAATGCGCACCAATGATGTATATTTTCTCAAAAAATCCCACAGAAGAAACGCAATCAGCAAACCAATTCCAATCTGCAGCGGAATCGCCGGAAGAATAATCGCCAAAGTAACAAGGAGAGAATTCCAGAAACGAACATCGGTAAAAAGCTTCCCATAATTTGAAAAACCCGCGAATTCCGCACCGGAAATCCCGTTCCAATCAAAAAGACTAACCCCTATTGAGAACAGCATGGGGAAAACCGCAAACGCGATAAATACCGTAAAAAAAGGAATTAAGAAAAAATAAGCCGTTCGGGCAAGATTACGTTTCAAAAAGAACCTCCGATGCGACACTCATCCATTCGGTAAATCATGGGCCGCCGGGCGGCCCATGAAGAAATCAATTCAAACTTTTTCTCAGCGATTTATAATGCTGTTTCGAACCAAGTTGTCATCCACCATTTCCATGATTCGAGAAACAGTTAATGCAGGATTCTCATTTAATTCCGCAACCGCTTCTTCTATAACCTCCGAGACTTGACTATCCATCGGATCGGCGGCACGCGACGGCGCCATTTCAGGACGAATATTCTGAGCGAAGAACGCAAGAATATCCTGTCCTCCAAAAAACGAATCCGGTTCCGAGTAGAAATTCAAATCATCGTAAACGGGAGTGTGTGGTGAAAAATATCCAAGATTATCTCGATTGGATACGGCTCCCTCCTCGGAGAAATACGTCCATCGAATGTATTCGTATGCGGCTTCTTTATCCTTGGCCTTGGAAGGAATGGCGACTATTGTGCCGCCATACAGGAATCCGCCGCCCGGAGGAACCATCAAGCCCCACTTCCCGGCAGTATCGGGAGCGTTCGCTTTGAACACCCATGTGGGCCCCCATGTCGCGCAGGGATAAAACATGCAGTTCCCTTCAAGAAAGGACTGATTCCACGCTGCGCTGTCACGCAGAATATCATTAACAAGCTCTTCCCGGCGCATCATTACCAGACGTTCCATAACGGGACGCAGCGCCTTATCCATATTTGATTTTCCATCAATTAGAAACGGCTCAGGACTTTGTGTCTGCATAGCGAAATAGGCATCATCAACTCCGGGAAACAAGAATGCTTTACCATTCGATTCAGCTTTCATCTTCCGGCCGAATTCAATTAATTTATCCCAAGTGTTAAGAAGAGCGCCAAGTTCTTCCGGATCGTCCGTACCGGCGTATTGAAGAGCCAAATCACGTCTGTATGCAAAACCGGCCATCGGAGGTGAAACCTCAAAGCCAACAAGTTTCCCCTTCCAGTAAGAAACCGGCTCGAGGCAATCCAGCAATTTTGATGTATCGGCATTGTACGGCGCCTTGCTGAGATCTTCCCAAATATCAAGAGCGAGCAGACTGCCGCGCTGACCTCGTTCCATCCAGATTACATCCGGTAATTCGGAACCCGAAGTGATGGTTGCCTGCAATTTTTGATAAATCTCATCTACGGGAACCGCTGTAAAAGAAACCTCAATTCCCGGATGAGTCGTGTAAAAGTCATCAATTACGGATTGCTGATTTTTCTGCGGTTCCCACGTCCATACATTCACCACAGCCGCATCCGACCGATCACCCGCGTCCTGTTCGCCATTTGCAAAAACAGAGACGAATCCGGCAAGCATCAAGAACAGTAAAAAAACATTCTTGACGACATTTCCCTTTTTCATTGCTACCTCCATTAATTTAAACGTTTCAATTAGATTATATTGCAATCTCCACACTGTCAATGCAAAGATATTATAATATTTATCTTATTATATAATAACATTTTAAATGTTTTCCCATCCTTGAGCCATATAACCATTCCTCACAATTCAATCAAATACGATTCAAACGTTTTAATTAATTTCTCTTTTTCGGCTGTTCGCATTGCGCGGTAATGCTCTATGATATTCGACAAATGGACGGAGGCGTCAATTCAAAGCAAGAAGTCTCATTACGCGAGGTAGCCAAACTAGCCGATGTTTCAATCGCCACGGCATCCCTCGCCCTCAGGAATAAAGCGGGAAGCCTCGCCACGAAGGAAAAAGTCCTGCGCGCCGCAAAGCAGCTGGGGTACGTAGCCTCTTCTGCCGCAAGAACACTAAAATCAGGAAGAAGTTCCGTAATCGGCATCTACATTTTTTCAAATCCCGACGGCAGAAATTATGCCGATGAAAGTGCGTTCTTCTATCAATTCATTAAAAGCGTGGCGGACACGGCCCGCATTAATAACCATGGTGTACTAATCGAAGACATCCCTTGGGACGTCAAAGCCGATGAAAATAACCTGCTGAAACATATACGGGGCGGCTACGTTGACGGAGTAATCCTGATTCCGCAATTCGACTATCCATACTATTTCCTTGATGAAATCGAAAGAACGGGCATTGCGTATTGCATCTGCAATCCGGCGGACACTACGAAAAATCTCTTCTCCATATCGTTTGACAACACCGCCGCCGCACGCTTGGCCGTAACGGAATTGCTGAGTCGGCCCGTAAAGCATTTGGCAATTGTTCACGGACCGGTCAATCACGTCGAAGCGAAAATGCGCGCCGCCGGGGCCGCCGACATTACCGCCGATCTTAAAGACGATATCTCAATAAGCATCCACTATGGCGATTTCACGATTGAAAGCGGATATGAAATCGGCAATCGTATCTTCGCGACTGAAAACCACCCGGATGCGGTCTATGCGGCAAACGACTACATGGCCGTCGGCATTATGCGAAGCGCCATAGAACACAGCCTCCGCATCCCGACCGATGTGCGCATCGTAGGAACGGACGACAACGAAGTGTGCCGGGCCGTAACTCCGCAGCTTACGACGGTCCGCAACCCGATATACAAAATGGGAGTACTCGCCGTCGAGTCCATCTTCACACAGCTGTCGCTGGAATCGGAAGCAACGGGAAAAAACGAAAAAACCATAAAGGCTGAGCTGATTATTCGCGGTTCTTGCTGAAAGATTAATATGGCGGGAAACAACGAATCCTTTAAGAAGAATCTGAAGAAATATAATAAAACAGCGGCTTCCGTTATCCACGGATAAGCCGCCGCCGCTTCGGTTGTCATGATTATCCTTATTCTCTTTAAAACGAACAAGGATAACCTGTATTAATCTCTAAATAACGCTAACCGCCCAGATACGCCTTCTTCACCCGCTCGTCGTTCCGAAGTTCCTCCGACGAACCTTCCGCGATGATTTCCCCGGTATCCAGAACATACCCCCGGCTCGCGAAGTCCAGCGCGATTTTGGCGTTCTGCTCCACCACGAGGATGGTGGTATGCTTCAGCTTGTTGATCTCCCGAAGGGCCCGGAACATGTCGTACATCAGCACCGGCGCCAATCCCATGGACGGTTCATCGAGCATGATGAAGGAACTGCCGGTCATCAGTGCCCTTCCCACGGCCAGCATCTGCTGTTCACCGCCTGAGAGCGACTCGCTGCGCTGCTTGCGCCGCTCTTTGAGTCTGGGGAACAGGGAATACACCATATCCACGGCTTCGTGGATTTCCTCCGTCTCTTCCTTTCGGGCATAGGTGGCCAATTTCAGATTCTCCGCCACGGTCAGGTTGCCGAAAATATGCCGTCCTTCGGGAACCAAAGAGAGCATTTTCTTCTGAACCAATTCATGCGGTTCTGTTTTCAGAATGCTCGTTCCGTTATAGAGGATGTCCCCGCTTTTCACTTCCGGCGCTTCCGGACGAGGAAGGCGCGCCAGGGACATCAGCGTCGAGGTTTTGCCGGCACCGTTGGATCCGATGAGGGTAACGATTTCCCCTTCGTCCACATGAAACGAAACGCCGTGCAGGGCTTCGATGGCGCCGTAATTAACCACCAGGTCTTTGACTTCGAGCAGCATCAGATTTCCCCCTCTCCCAGATAGGCCTTGATGACTTCGGGGTTGCTTTGGACTTCATCGGGCGTACCGGTCATCAGCTCCCGTCCGAAGTCGATCACCTTAATCCGGCTGCACAGGGTCATGATCACCTGCATCTGATGCTCGATCATCCAGATCGTTAAATCGAAATTTTCCTTAATCCAGCGGATATAGTGGATCAGCTCCACCACGTCGGCGGAACTTAAACCCGCCGCGGGTTCGTCGAGCATCAAAAGATCCGGCTGCAGCGAAAGAGCCCGGGCAATTTCAACGCGCCTCTGCACGCCATAAGGCAGATTCTTGGGCATCTCGTCGGCCAAATCGGCAAGCTGGAATTCCTCAAGCAGTTCCCTGGCAACCCTTTCCAGCTCCTTCTCGCGTTCCTTGTATTTCCGATTGTGCAGCAGAGCGTCCCACAGACCGTAACCCAGCCGGTAATGCTGAGAAATCTTAATGTTGTCCAGAACGGTCATATCGGACCAAAGCCGAATGTTCTGAAAAGTCCGTCCGATCTGCCTGGAGGCGATCTGATGAGGCTTTAATCCGTTGATTCGCTCACCTTTATAAAGAACATCTCCTTCGCTGGGAACGTAGAACCCGCTCACCAAGTTGAATACCGTGGTTTTACCGGCGCCGTTCGGTCCGATAAGGCCGACGATTTCACCTTTTTTAATATCGAAATTCAAATTCGAGACTGCGGTGAGTCCGCCGAAGCGGTGCGTGAGATCTTTGATTTCAAGGAGTGTTTCAGCCATTGAACCCCTCCTCCGCAGGTGCTCCGGAAACAGCGTTTCCGCCGCCGGAACTCTTCCCTGCCCCGCTTCCCGTACCGCGGCCCAAAATCCGCTTTAAAGCCGGAAACACATCGGTCAGCTCCCTGTTTCCAAGCAGTCCTTCGGGCCTGAACTGCATCAGCAATATGAGCATGAGCGGAATAATAACCCACTTGAGAATCTGCAGAGGCCGCAGGGCTTCCAGCATAAGGGTGAACAGCACCGCCGAAAGCACCGAACCGCTCAAGGAACCCATACCGCCGAGATAAACCATCACAAGGCCCTCGGTGGACTTGAAAATGTTGAACGAAGCCGGATTCACGAATCCCATGACATGGGCGAACAAGCCACCGGCAATCCCGGCGAGGCCGGAAGAAAGCATGAAGGCCACGAGCTTCATATGATTCGTATTAACACTCATAATCTCGGCGGAAATTTCATCATAGCGGATGGAAGAAATCCCCTTGCCGAACGTGGAGTTCATCACCCGTCTGATTACCACGACGGTAAGCACCACGAAAACGAAAATCCAGATAATCATATAGGGCAAATCGATAACGCCCTCCATGGCCCGGAGAGTTTTCTTCATGCCCATGAAGCCCCTCGAACCACCCACGGCTTCGATATTGTTGATCAGCGTTACGATGATGAAGTTCGCCGCGATGGTGATGATGGCCAGATAGTCGTCCCGGGTTTTGAATGACGGGATGGCCACCAAAAGACCGAAGACGGCCGCGACGAGTCCGCCGACGATAATCACGAGGGGAAACAAAATCACCGCAGAACCGGGGGGCAGCAGCGGTTCCCCGGTAAAATCATTCGGCGAAAACAGAATCACCGATAATACCGAAGAGACATAGGCCCCGACGGCCATGAACCCGCCGTGACCGCAGGCGAACTCTCCCATATAGCCGTTCACGATGTTCAAACTGGCCGAAAAGATAATGTTGATGCCGATGAACATCAGCACCGACTGGATGTACTTGTTGATCACCCCGCCCATGGTCAGGCCGAGGATAAGAATAAAAAGCCCAAGAACGGCAAGAGTTCCGACGGGCAGGCGCGTTTTGCGCTTCGCAAGTGCAGGTATATCGTTCATGCCGCGCCTCCTATATTTTCGTGCTCTTGGCGATGCCGAAGAAGCCGGTTGGTTTCAGTGTGAGAATGACGAGCAGAATCACAAAGGAAATCAGATCCTTGTAGCTCGAAGGGAAAAAGGTAATAACGAATATCTCAATGAATCCCAAAAGAAATCCGCCGATGAAAGCGCCCTTGATGTCGCCGATACCGCCGACGACGGCCGCGATAAAGGCTTTCCACCCGATGATCATTCCCATATAGGGATTCAGCACGGGATATGAGAGTCCGAAAAGCATTCCGGCAACGGCGGCCAGAGACGAGCCCAGGACAAAAGTAACGACAATAATGCGGTTAACGGGAATGCCCATCAGCGGGATGGCGAACTTGTCGTAGGAAATGGCCCGCATGGCCATGCCGATCTGGGTTCTGGTAACGAAGAACTGCAGAAAGGCGAAAACAACAAAGGAGGCGATGATAACAAGGATTCTCAGGTTCGTCAGATGAATACCGCCGAACTCGATGATGTTCTTGCCGATTATCTCGGGGAACCGAAGAGCGCTGGCGCCGAGAACGGCCAGGTTCCCGTTCTCCAGAATGAATCCCACCATCAGGGCCGTAATAACGACATAAAGCCTGTGGGCGCCTTTTTTCCGTAAAGGACGGTATGCAACCCTTTCGATGAACACGCCCAGGCCCGCGGTCAGTCCCATGGTGGCCACGAGAGTGAGGAAGAACACAACGGTGCCCGGCAGGGGGATCGCCAAGCCCAACAGGCCCGTACCGATGAAGAAGGCGAAATAACAGGCCATCATGAAGATGTCACCGTGGGCGAAATTGATCAGCCTTAATACGCCGTAGACCAGACAGTAGCCCAGGGCGATCATGGAATAGAAGCTTCCCCACTGAAGACCGTTGAAGACGTTTTGAAGCAGTGTTTGCAACATAATTAACAGTTATCTCTTAGGTAGTGGTTTTATACGTTCGGACACAGGCCGAACGCGATGATGAGGCCGCCGGAGCGGCCTCCGTATCGGATCGATTATACACGATTGTCGGTTCGGCGCCGCAAAATCGAGTAAAAACCCGGTTTGCGCGCCGAATCGGCCGATTGTTACGGACTTAAAGTCTTTACGAACTCGAACTCGCCTTTATCGTTCACCTGAACAACAACCGCGTCCTTGATGGGATCGCCGTCGGGAGTAAAGGTCATCTTGCCGGTAATTCCGGGATAGTCCTTGATGGACGCGATGGCATCTTTAATGGCTGTTCTGTCGGCTTCAAGATCGCCGGTCAGTCCCGCGTTCTGAATGGCCGTAAGAACGATGTTCACCGCATCGTAGGTCAGCGCGGCGACATCGTCGGGCGTATAGCCGTAGGCCGCTTCATACGCGTCGATGAATTCTTTGGTTTCGCCTTTGGCACCGGCCGCGGCGTAATGAGTGGTGAAGTAATATCCCTTCACGGCACCGTTGGAAAGTTTCCAAAGGTCGGCGGAGCCCCATGCGTCGGCGCCGAAAACCACGCCGTCCCAGCCCAATTCCTGAGCCTGGGGAACAATCAGTCCGACGAAGTTGTAGTAGCAGGGCAGATAGAGCATTTCGGCTCCGCTGGCGATGATTTTCGTCAGCTGGACCGAGAAGTCCTGATCTTTCTGACCAAAGCTCTCGAACGCCAGAACCGAACCGGCTCCGTTGGCCTTTTCCCAGGCGCCTTTAAACAATTCGGCAAGAGTTTTGGAATAGTCGGATTCCAGGTTGTACAGAACGGCGCAGGTATCGACGTCGAACTGTTCCTCGGCGAACTTCACGGCCACGGGAGCCTGGAAGGGATCCAGGAAGCAGGCCCGGAAAACATAAGGTCTGTCCAGGGTGGTGTTGGGGTTGGTGGACCAAGGGCTGATCAGCGGAACGCCGTTTTCCTCGGCAACGCCGCCGGCGGGAATGGCCTGGCTGGAGCCGTCGGGTCCGACAATGGCCAGAACTTCATCCTGCTCAATGAGTTTATAGGCGGCGGTAACGGCCGTATCGGGCTTGAAGGCATTATCTTCGTAGATAAACTCAAGCATGTAGCGTTCGCCGCCCACGAGGAGACCGCCCTCGCCGTTGATTTTTTCTTTCACCAGCTCGGCGGCATACTTGGATCCTTCTCCAACCTTCGGACTGTCGCCGGTCAGGGGAATGTCGAACCCGATCTTGATGGTATCAGGCTCTTTTTTGCACCCGGTAAAAAAAAGTCCGGTAACGGCAAGACATAAAAGGGTTAGTAAAAAAAGAAACCTCTTCGCTGTGCTCATAGTGATCCTCCAAGAGCAATAAAATTAGTGTGATATTTTATATGAGCATTAATTGTGCCAACAACTTTTTTCTTCTCCGAAACCCTTCAAAACCCCTTTTTTCGATGGACATTCGACAATTAACGACAATATTGTAGGTTATTGCGCCGGTTTCTTACGATGAGGTAACTTGCCGGCGGAGTCTCGAAGCACCGTTATTCCGCCGTTTCAACAGCCTGCACATCCTTCATCCGGCTTACGAAAAATACACCGATGATAAGCAGACATACGGCCAACAGAAGCGAAGGAGTAAAGGCTCCCTCGTCATTTTTCATGGCTTCCATCACATAAACGAACACAACCGCGCCCTGACCGAAAAGCTGAATCAGTCCGTTCGACGTTCCTTCCGGAGTGGGACGGGTTACCTCGGCCGCGTACTGTATGGCCACGGGAAGAGCACTCACGAGAAAAAAGCCCAGCACGGCGGCGGAAATCAAAAGAAGCGGAAGATTCGTCGCGAAGGTAACTCCCAGCAAACCCGGTACGGCGCCTATAAGGGAAATATAAAGGAATCTCTGCCGCCGCCCCTGCCGGTCCGAAAGAGCGGGAATAACCACGGCTCCGACCAAGCCCCCGCCTATCATGACGGCGCCCAAAGTTCCCGCCGCCGACGGACCGAATCCCCTGGGGCGGATAATCCCTTCCACCCATGTGGAGACTCCGTTGAAAATCCCCAGGCCCACGAAAGCGACGGCCAGCGTGAAGAGAAAGGGAACGGATGAAAAAGCGTTTTTCAGTCCGTCCAGCATCAAGGCCCTCTCCTGCGCCGCGTCCTCGCAGGGCGGTATTTTCGGCTCCTCGCGAGCCAACACAAGAAACAGCGCGGCCGAGATCGCCGCGGCAATTCCGAAAAGAAACTGAACCCGGTCAATACCCATCCCCGATTCCGTCATCATCGGAGGAACCACCATTCCGAGGGCCGTGCCGATGAGATTCGCCAAAGTAATCATTCCCACAGCCGTCGCCCGCTGATCCTGCGGAAACCATTTTGCCGGCATCGTCGTCCAGGAGTTCAGTAAAAGAGGCTGAATAGCCGCGATACAAAACGTTGAAATCAGTACCATCGGATAACGGCTTCCCGCCAGTCCCCGAAGAACGGCGAAAAGCCCCATGACGACGGCGCCGAATGCCACCGATTTCCGGGCGCCCAGAGTATCGATGGCCCAGGAAGCCGGTATGGATAACGGGATAAAAGCAATCATGAAGCTCATCGACAAAAGACCGATCTTCAAATCCGTTACGCCGTAGAATTCCGCGGCAAGACCCGTAACGGGCGCAAAGCTGATCCACAGCATTTGTATCGTAAGGTTAACGAACATGTACGCGGCAAGGACCGCCCAGCGATAGGGAAGCGGTTTATAGGATGGATTCATGCGAATTACATTAACCGGCGTTTCGTGAGCGGTCAACGTGAAAGATTCATGGAAACCGCCGCGGACTCCTCTTTTCCCGCCTAAAATGCCACTCATGAAAAGCGGACCGCCGGCGAATCCCTCTTAATGAGGAATGCGCCTCCTGCCTCATTAGAGCCCCATTACATCCTCTTTAACTGGATACCTGTTTACCGATATGCAATAATGAATCAGCTCATACGGAATAAGGAGGCATTATGTCGAAACTGCGTGGCGGATTAATACAGATGGGACTCAAGGAGTCCGCGGAGAAACACCCGGAAACCATCCGGAAGGCCATGGTGGAAGCCCATATTCCTTTCATTGAAGAGGCGGGAAAGAGGGGCGTTCAAGTCCTTTGCATGCAGGAAGTGTTCAACCAGCCCTACTTCTGTCCCAGTCAGGACAAGAAATGGTATGACGCCGCCGAAAAAGTTCCCGAAGGTCCGACGACGAGCCTGATGAAAGAATACGCGAAAAAATATCAAATGGTCATCGTCGCGCCCATCTACGAGGAAACAATTACAGGCGTTTACTACAATACGGCCGCCGTCATCGACGCCGACGGAACCTACCTGGGCAAATACCACAAAACGCATATTCCGCACGTCGGCGGATTCTGGGAAAAGTTCTTCTTCAAACCCGGCGCGTCCGGCTGGCCGGTATTCAGCACCCAGTATGTAAAACTCGGCGTGTACATCTGCTACGACCGCCACTTTCCCGAAGGCTGGCGCGCCCTGGCCCTGAACGGCGCCGAATACATCGTGAATCCCTCGGCCACCTGCGCCGGAATCTCGGAATACCTCTGGAAACTGGAACAGCCGGCCTCCGCCGTGGCCAACGGCTGCTGGATCGGCGCCATCAACCGCGTCGGACGCGAACAGCCCTGGAACATCGGCGAATTCTACGGATCAAGCTATTTCGTGAATCCCCGCGGAGAAATCGAAGCCATCGCCTCCCGCGACAAAGACGAACTCATCGTCCACGACATGAACATGGACATGGTGAAAGAAATCCGGAGCAACTGGCAGTTCTTCCGCGACCGCCGTCCCGACGCTTACGATCGATTAACCGCGCTGGAATAGTCTCCCGCTCAAGATGTTTTTGGGCAAATTTTCGCCCCTCCGCCGTCCGCGGCCGCGGGGCGAAAACCGCGCTTTTCGGGGGTTCCGTCCGGCACAGCTGTTGAGGCTCGCGATTCGCCGCTGTCGAACCGCTGTTGAGCTCGCTATTTCGCATTGCGAAACAGCTGTTGAGGCTCGCTATTTCGCTTTGCGAAACAGCTGTTGGGGACCG
The DNA here is from genome assembly GCA_963666985.2 of Spirochaetia bacterium. GTDB lineage: Bacteria > Spirochaetota > Spirochaetia > DSM-2461 > DSM-2461 > UBA2779. The sequence goes on from CAXXIA010000002.1 coordinate 687,264, forward strand.
CCTGCGGCGCCCCTGCAATCGCTTTTGCGTTTCTTCCGCCGTATGCGGCTCAACCCGTCGTTCAAGACTCCGCCAGCCAGCCTCCGACGACCTTTTCCGCGAAAGCACGAATTTCACTGTTCGATTCTTCGGAAGACGGCTCGATTAATTTTCGGATAATCAGCCCGTCCAGAAAGGCCATGATGGTCCGGGAAATCTCTTCGATTTCCCTCACTTCCATGAAACGGAATTCCCCGCTGCCCACCCCGTATTCCACAATTTCCCGAATCCCCCGATTGTACCCGGCGTAAAACTCCCGAACCAGCCGGGCGATATCGGCGTCCCTGTCGACCGCCGCGTACAGCTGGAGCATCAGATTCCGCCTTGCGGATGATGGAATACCGAAATGTTCACTTCCAGGAGAGGGGGGCAGAAAAAGCAAATCGAGAACGTAGTTGAGCACTTCCCCGGCGCCCGCCTTTCCGTCGGTCCTTTCCAGAAAATAAGAGAGGAACGCCTTGCAGGCCTCGTAAACAACGGACCTTTTGCTCCCGAAGTAGTAACTCACGATTCCCTTGGAAACGCCGCAATCCCGGGAAATATCCTCCAGCCGCACACCGTCAATCCCCTTATCCGCGATCTGCCGGAGTGCGGCGTCGATAATCTGTTTTCGCCGAATCGGCTCCATTCCTACTTTCGGCATTGCTCAATTCTCCTCGTCTTCAGTCCCGGCATCCCCGGCCGACCTCCGGGGCGCACTTCAATTTCAGGCTCTCGGATTTTCAAGATATTCCGCGGATTGCTTTCGCAGCTTCTCCAATTTTTCTCTCGGCTCGCCGGTATCCGGCTCTGTTCCTATCGCTTTAGGATCGTACCCGCCTTCAAGAACGGCCGACTTCAAAAAACGCGGGATAATGGCCTTTTGAGGACAGCCATAAACGCAGCGCATGCACCATTGACAGTTCCAGCCGAAAGAAACACGGCCGTTCCGATCCTTTGTGATATTCTCCATCGGACATCTTTTTACGCAAAGACCGCAGCCGTTGCAATTCTCATTCGCCTTTAACAGGCGTCCCCAAAGACGCGCACCGAACTGATCCTCATGAAACGAAACGAATGAAGTCATCGCGTTCAACAGAGGCCTTTTCGGAAGTCGGCGCTTCTCTCCCGCCGCGACGGCTTCGGCGGCATCGGCGCATTTAGCCGGAAGAACCCGCATCAAGTCCCTGGTAAAATCATCCGGGAAACGGACCAGCCAATTCGATCCCATCTTCAAAATTCTTACATACGGAACTTCATATCCCCTGCGGACCAAAAGCCTTGAGATCTTACCTGCGGCGGCCGAATTCACATCAACCTCACCGCCGGCCGCGCTGAGCAGAAGAAAAAATCGCCGGCCTTCCCCTTTGGGAAGACTCCTCACCCAGTCGATAACACTTCTCGGTGCCCCGAATCCCAATACCGGATAGAATAGTCCGATCAAATCCGCCTCCGCATCGATTCGATCGAAACCTGTTTCCTCTCCTCCGCCGGAAAGAGTCTTGATTTCGGTTTCCAAACCAAACCGAACGGCCTGACGCTCAAACTCCCGGGCCGCCATCAACGTATTTCCCGTACCCGAAAACACGTAAAGAGGCACGTTCTTAGCCATATCCACCTCCAAAAGACCGTTATCGGACTCAATCGATTTTATTTTATCTGACCGGTCAGTTTAAAATATAATCCCATTTGCAAAAAAATAAAGAGTTTTCGGCGTCGAAATTGTTATCAAGCGGTTAAAAATCAGGGAAACGCCTCAAAGCGAATCTCCGTGATGCCAAACCCTTGACCAAAAATCATCATGCCGTTAGGTTGTTTCAAATGACACGAATCATCGATTCGACAGCTTCCATCCTCCGGAATCTCCTACTCGCTCTACAAAGGCCCGCCGGGACCGAAGGATCGGATGCATGAATCGCTGAAAAGCGACTCATCAGGATTGGGAATTACAGCCCGCCGCCGAACCTTCGGCGGCGGGCTTTTTTTTGGTTCCGCCGGACAAGGTTCGCCCCATTCCGGCGGATGGAATAAACGGAAATACGGATTGGGACCGTGATGTCCGAAGAGTCACGGCCTATGCCGTTCGGTCCGAATTGGGCCGACAAATCAAAACGAAACGGACGGGGAAAAAGTCCCCGAAAAAAAACAAGGAGCGAACATGCCGAAGTACACCCCTTTTAAAACAGTGAATCTCCCGGACCGCACCTGGCCGGATAAAGTGATCGATTTCGCGCCGCAGTGGTGCAGCGTCGACTTACGCGACGGGAATCAAGCCCTGGCGATTCCCATGAGCGTTGCGGAAAAATGCGAGCTTTTCAATCTGCTGGTAAAGGTCGGATTCAAGGAAATCGAAGTGGGATTCCCATCGGCCTCCCAAATCGATTTTGATTTTGTCCGCAAACTCATCGACGATCAGCTCATTCCGAACGACGTCTCCATCCAAGTGCTCACGCAGTCCCGCGAGCATTTAATCCGCCGCACTTATGAGGCCGTCGACGGAGCGCCCAACGTCATCATGCATCTTTACAACTCCACCTCGGCTCTTCAGCGCGAAATCACCTTCGGCATGAGCAAGGAAGAAATCAAAGACATCGCCGTCGAAGGCGCCAAGCTGGTCAAACAGCTCTCAACATCCATCAAATCCAATGTCCGGATGGAATACTCGCCGGAAAGCTTCTCCGATACCGAAACCGAATACGCCCTGGAAGTCTGCGAAGCGGTTATGGAGATCTGGGGCGCCACACCGGAGAACAAAATCATCCTGAATCTGCCGAACACGGTGGAATGGATTCCGGCGAACAAGCATGCCGACCAGATTGAATGGTTCTGCCGCAATATGAAAAACCGGGACTCGGCCGTTATCAGTCTTCATACGCACAACGACCGGGGAACCGGCGTGGCCGCCTGCGAACTGGGGATTCTGGCCGGCGCCGATCGGGTGGAAGGCACCCTTTTCGGCAACGGAGAGAGAACCGGGAACCTGGATATCGTGAACGTCGCCCTGAACCGTCTGGCCGACGGAATCGATCCCGGACTCGATTTCTCCGATCTGCCGGAAGTCCGGCGCGTTTACGAACGGGTTACGCGGATGCCGGTTCATCCGCGGCACCCCTACGCCGGTGATTTGGTCTTCACCGCTTTTTCAGGCTCGCATCAGGACGCCATTAAGAAAGGCATGGATAAACGGGGCGGCGATGAAGCGGGTGACGCGCCGTGGAAAGTTCCCTATCTTCACATCGATCCGCAGGATATCGGCCGAACCTACGAGTCCATCGTCCGCATCAACAGTCAGAGCGGCAAAGGCGGCGTGGCCTATGTGATGTCCCGCGAATACGGCTTTGAAATGCCCAAGAGCATGCACGCGGAGATGGGCGCCGTGGTTAATGAAATGGCGGATAAAATCGGCCGGGAACTCACTTCCGCGGAAATCTACGAAGCGTTCAACAGGGAATATTTATCCTTGAAGAAGCCGCTGGATGTGCTGGATGTTGAATTCGAATATGTTAAGAGCGATCCCCGCACGCTTCGGTGTTCGGCCAAAGTCATCTTCGAAGGGAAAACCGCCGAAGTCGAAGGTCAAGGGAACGGACCCATCAGCGCTTTCGTTCACGCGTTAAGGGACAAAGGGTATCTTCAGGCAACCCTGACGGATTTCCACGAACACTCCATCGGCAGCGGCGCCGAGACCGAGGCCGTGGGCTACATCCAGATAAAAACTCCGGACGGAAGTCTCTATTGGGGCGCCGGCATCGATTCGAATATCGATCTTGCCGGAACCAAAGCCTTTATCAGCGCCTACAACAGAAGCAGAAAAAGCTGATCGGATAACCGCCTCTCGGGATATCCCGAGAGGCGGTTATTGCCGCCGGAAGCGTTCCCATCGGCGGCGCCGGGGGGAACGCTTCATCTCGGGGATTTCATTCTCTTAAGGGGATTCGCCGATACGGCGGGGCCTTTCTCCGAAACACAGAAGAAAAAAATCAATTTTCAGCATATCTCCGGCAATTTCTCACTCTTAATTCATCAAAAATATTATATTCTTCGATAATTCGTTCCTTCAGTGAATCCAACGTTTCCCATATTGAGCGCTCATGAATTATAAATACTTGGTTGTATCCATATTAATTCTCACGACGTTTATCAGCCTGTCACTTGCTTTTTATTCATCAAGAAAATTAAGCAATAAAATCTCATTACCATACATGCTGCTCATGATCGCAATCGCTTTATATACATCCGGTTATGCCGTTCGATTATGGAGTACAAGCCTCGCGGGAATCTTCTTGGGAATCAGAATAGTCTATATCGGGGCGGCTTTTTTAGGCCCAATCTGGCTCATTCTTGCGCTTAGGTATAGCGGCTATGATAACTTACTGAATAAATATACTTATCTTATACTTTTAGTCATCCCCATAATCACCATAGTCATGGTGAACACAAATAATTTTCATCATTTATATTACACGGATATTGAGATACGGAAAGTCGGTCCTTTCTATCTGGCCATAACGGACGGAGGACTTTGGCATTATGTTCATGTATTGAACAATACCATCACCATGGTCGGGGGAACCGCCGCCTACTTATCCATGGCCTATAAAACATCGGGCCGATACAGAAAACAGGCAATTCTGATGTTTATCACATCGACAATTCCTTGGATCGGATATGTGCTTTATCGGCTGGGTATAAGTTATCACCATATAGATTACATGCCGTTTACCTTTTTCTTCGTTTCACCGCTATTCGCCATTTTTCTCTTCCATTTTAAGATGTTCGACCTGGTTCCTATCGCGAGAAGTCTTGTTTTTGAAAAAATGAGAAATCCCGTATTTGTTCTTGATAATAGAAACAGAATCGTTGATTGGAATAATGAAGCGGGAACCGTATTTGCCGAGCAAATAAACGGAGGGCTGAAAGGGAAAACGATGGATGCCGTTTTTAAATCTTTTGATGATTTACACCTTCAATTCCATACCGATTCGGATAAAAAAGCGGAGATTCGATTTCCCGGAACTAATGGCGATAAATATTATAACTTTTTTTCAATACCGATTTATTCGAGATCAAAAGAATTAATCGGAAGAACTTTAAATTTCCAAGATATAACATCGGAAAGATTGCTTATTGAAGAACTTCATCTTATGGCAACAACGGATGCTTTGACGGGTTTATGCAACAGAAGAAAATTTCTTGAGATTTGCGACTATGAAATTAAAAAGCATAAACGGAAGACAAATTCCCTTTCCATAATCATGATGGATCTCGATCACTTTAAAAAAATTAATGACCGATATGGACATCAAGCCGGCGACATCGTACTTCAGAATACGGCTCAATGTTTTTCCCGTATTCTCAGATCCGGCAGCACGGCGGCCCGTTACGGGGGAGAAGAATTTATTATTATCTTGCTTCCGGAAACCGATGAAGAGGGAGCTTTGATCCTGGCAGATCGATGCCGCATGAGTATTGCGGCGATGGAAATACCATATGAGAATAAGACTCTGACTATTACCGCAAGTATCGGCGTCGCTACTTCTTTCGAATTCGAAAACAACAGTATCGATACGATCATATCCAGAGCCGATAAAGCACTGTATATGGCTAAAGAAAGCGGACGAAATCGTGTCGTTGCTTATACACCCTAAGCTTTTCGCGCCTGCCCCTCGCATCGTGTAAGAACGGATTCTCATTCTGAGAAGACACCGGAGAAAGTCTCCTGAGATTCTCTCGGCTCTTGTGAAGCGGCGCTTTTTTACGGCTTATGAAAAAGTTGCTCGCTATTTCGCGAAATAGCGAGCAACAACCGCTGTTGGGCAGACTTGAACCCAATCAGCCCCGAACGGAATTCGCAAGATTTCGAGAAATCCTCTCTCGGATATCACTCGACGAATCGATTTCGAAAGAACTTCCGGTGATCATCTCAAAAAGCCTGACGTACCGGGAAGAGAGCTCCACGACCAAATCTTCCGGTGCTTCGGGAAGAACCTCGTCGGCATAGGGGTCGCAGTTGTCCCGGAACCAGAGCCGCAGGAATTCCTTGTCGATGTTCTCAGGTTCTTTAGCGGCCGCGAAACGCTCTTCATAACCGTCGGCCAGCCAATAACGCGACGAATCCGGGGTATGGATTTCGTCGATCAGCATGATGTTCCCCTTGTCATCGGTTCCGAGTTCGTATTTGGTGTCCACGAGGATAAGACCGTGCTCCGCGGCAATCTTTTGCCCTCGTTCAAAGAGCGCGAAAACGATTCGCGACAGTTTCTCCCATACGGCTTCGCCGATCAGCCCCCGTCCGAGGATTTCTTCGGCGGAGATGGACTCGTCATGTTCGTCGTCTTTGGTTGTGGGGGTCAGGATGGGAGAAGGAAACTTCTGGTTCTTCACCATGCCGTCGGGAAGAAGATTCCCGCAGATATTCCGCTCACCCGCCGCGTATTGAGTCCAGGCGGAGGTACTCGTGGAACCGGTGAGATAGCCGCGCATCACGAATTCAATAGGGAACACCGTACATTTTTTGGCGACGGTAACGTTCGGATCGGGAACGGAGAGAACATGATTCGGAACGATGTCCTTCGTGCGATCGAACCAGAAGGCGCTGACCTGGTTGAGGACCTGTCCCTTGAAGGGGACCTCGGCAAGGACGCGGTCGAAGGCGCTTTGACGATCGGTCGTAATCAGAATAAGCCGGTCGCCGAGGTCGAAGGTGTCCCGGACCTTGCCCTGCCGGCGGTTCGGAAGATCTAAAAAAGAGGTTTCGGCGAGACAGTTTTTAAGATTCGCGCGGATTATGTCTGAGGGAATCATCTGGAGGCTCCTTGTCGAAAAGCAGAATATCCCGCGGGGGATGAAAAAGTAAATGACGGGAAGGGCGGATGGGAGCCGGATATCGGCGCGGCCGCCGAGGTAAAAACGCGAATCGCGGCAAAACGGCGGGGCGATTTACCGCGGGAAGGCGGAGAATCACGATAAACGGCGGGACTCCTCAGAGATCTCTCGGGAAGCACTCCGTCAATGATGAATCGGCCGCGGGAAAGGACAAATTCGAGAATCCGGTGTGTAATATATGTATGAAAAAAATAATTCCGAAGGCGGCATTCTTCTCGGCCGCGGCATGCCTCGCGTTATCCTCCTGCTCCAGTACTTCGGCTTTGGGCTTGGCCAAGGCATCGTTCGTGAATGAAGAACTGGAAAAACTGAACGAGAGAACGGCGGAAATGGAATCCTTGGAATCCAGGATCGATGTGCTGTCCGCTCTTGAAGAAAAAATTACAGACCTGGATGAATCCATGGCGGAAGCTCAAGCCGCCGATGAAGAATTACGAAACATGGCCGCCGATTTCGCCGCGAGGCTGGAGGGGCTCTCCAGGGATACACTTTTGGAACTCGTCGAGGCCATCATGGAGCATGTGGAAAGTACACCGGCGGCCGAGTAAGAATTAAGTTTCTCCGAAAGAGTCGCCCGGAAGCGCCAAGGACCGACACCTCTATCCGCGTCAGCTCCGCCGAAGCCAGCCCGTCTTAGGGATTGCGAACAAAGCGCCGGCTTTCTCCGAAAAACAGAGTAGGGATTTCGTGCCGAAAACCCAAATCCCGGAACTCCGCATCCCAACTTTCTCCGTTATTGGGGAATACGGATGAATTGACAGGTAAGGCATTTTCCAGCGCCCCGCGCAGCAATCGAAAAAACAACGGCATGCGTCACGGGAAAAAACGGACTCAGCCGATTAGCGCATCATCAATTCGCTGAGAACTATTTTCCCGGGTTCTTGATTTCCGCCTCTTTTCCGGAGAAGCTGTTGAAAAGAATCATCACATCATCCGGAGAAACCGTAATGAACCGAAACCGAATGGAGTCTCTATTCCGAATTCTCGTAACCGTATCGTCTCTTTTCGGTGTAGGCTCCCGAATCGCCGTACGGATTCCCGGAGAATCAAGGATGGGAGCTCTGCTGTTCTTCACAATCCAGAGCAACCTGATGGTCGCTCTTTATCTGCTGATCGATATCTCCGCGGGAAGCAAACACCGGTTTGCTAAGATTGGAACCGCCGCGGGAAAAAATCGCCAAGTCCGGCCCGAGCCCGCGATCAATACCCCAAAGAACACGGCCGGCATGGGAAGAGACGGAAGCGGAAGAAAAGACAAATTGTCGGGCAATCCTCATTGGCACGCGGTTCACGGAGCCGTTCTGCTCTATATCTCAATGACCGGTCTGATCTACAACATCATGCTCGCATCGGACATGAATGCCTCCGGATTCAATGGCGTCGTGCTGTTCGTCAACCACACGGTAACGCCCGTTCTGTTCCTTATCTTCTGGCTGCTCGGAGAGTACCGCTATTCTTATTCGCCGAAACTGATTCTTCCCTGGCTGATCTATCCCATTGTCTATCTTCTGCTCGGCAGCATCCGAGGTGCCGCCACGGGAGAATTCCGATACCCTTTTTTGGATTTTACATCCCAAAGCCCCGCCCGCTACGCCGCCGGATTGACCATGGTAACGGCATTTTTCGTTGCGGCCGCCTGGATTATTATATCCGTGAACAAATGGACAGGGAAAAAAACGGCGGGCGGGCATTTGAGCCCGACCGCCGAGAAATGAAGAATATCAGCGATCCGGAACAATCATACGCCGTACCGCCGGGTGAGGACGAAGTTTTCCCAAGAGGAAGTCTTATTCCCCGCCCAAACGGCGGATCGGCTCAAACCATGCATCAGCCCCGCGTGTCTCTTCGAAGAAGCCGCCCCCTGCCCTTCTCACCGACGAATTTTCCGTTCCGAACCTGAATCTTTCCGCGAACGGTTACCGCCGAAGGCGCGCCGTCGCGCTCCATGCCTTCGAAGCCGTTGTAATCGACGTTCATACTCTGGGTTTTAACGCTGAAAACACCCTTGGCATTCGGATCGTACACAACCACATCCGCGTCCGCGCCGACTCGCAGCGTGCCCTTTTTCGGGAAAAGTCCGAACAGCCTCGCCGCGTTGGTGGAGCCTACTTCGACGAACCTTTCCAGCGACAGCGCGCCGCGGGACACGCCGTAGGTATAAAGAAGGTTGATGCGGTCCTCGATGGCCGGAATACCGTTGGGAATCTTGGTAAAATCATCCAAGCCCATGACTTTCTGATCGGCGAAATCGAAAGGAGCATGATCGGTGCCCACCGTATCCACCAGTCCGGAGGCCAAACCGTTCCACAGAGCCTCATTGTCGGCAATCGTCCGAAGCGGCGGACTCATAATGTACTTCGCACCCTCGAAATTCGGCCGCTCGGCGAACGTTTTATTTAAAATCAGATGCGGAATCACCGCTTCAACTCCGACTTTCACACCCCGCTCCCGGGCCCGCATGGCCGCCCGGAGAGATTTGGCGTTGGAAAGATGAACAATGTACCCTTCCGCGCCTGTCAGCTGCAGGAAGGTGGTGAAATGATCCACCCCGGAAGCTTCGACGAAATCCGGCCGGCTCATCTCGTGGTATTTCGGTTTCCTCTTGCCTTCCGCTAAAAACTTGGCCTGCATTTGCGCCACGGCCTCTTCGTTTTCGGTATGCGCCGTGGTAATCACGCCCTTTTTCGCGGCAAAACCAAGCAGTTTGAAAAGCTCATCATCATGCACGCCGAAGAAGTTTTTATAGGCCAGGAAAATCTTAAATGACGACATGCCGTCGGCGATGATTTTCTCCAATTGAGATTCGCTTTTTCCTTCTTCCCATTTGGTTACGCCGATGTGGAATGTGTAGTCGCAGGACGACTTTTCCGCGGCGAGTTCCCGCCAATGTTCATAGGCTTCCACAATATCCGTGTTCCGATCCGGCGCGCACATTTCTATAAAAGCGGTTGTTCCGCCCATCAGGGCCGCCAGAGATCCGGTTTCATGGGTATCCTTGGCGAAGGTTCCCATAAAAGGCAGATGAATATGAACGTGGGGATCGATGAAGCCGGGAAAAACATACTTTCCTTCGGCATCGATTACCTCGGTTTCCGCCGAAACCTCCAGGTTCTCTCCGATGCGGGTAATGGTTTCATTCTCGCAATAAAGATCCGCCTTGCGGCGGCCGTCGAAATCAACCAGCAATCCGTTCTTAATCAGCAGAGACATCGAAACCTCCTTTGCTTGCGGCCGTTTTCGCGGACGTCATAAAACGGCGTTCAAAGCAAGTTAGAATTACCTTAATTAGTCATATCTAATATTATATAATTATGATACCCCCCGCGCAACAGGGGCACAGGATTCTTCGTAAAATCAGGCGGAAACTTTTCCTTTTGCGGCGGCGCGGACGTTCCGCCTCGCGTTCCAAGATCCGGCTGCTTTCGTTATGAATCCGCGTTCTCTCGTCTTAATCCCGCGGGTTCCAGAAGCCGGCGCCGGTAATGAGAAAAGACGCGGCCGTTCGCGGCATCAACGGCGTTCAACAAATCATCCGCGCCCGATCCCGGGCCGAGCGTACGGATGGCGATGGGCTCCAGCCGCTCGGCGCCGGAGGGAAGATGATGAACCTGCCGGTCGTCGAAAATCTGAAGCAGATGTTCGATGCGCCGAAGCAGAATGTAATCCGCGGCCAGTTCTTCCCGGGCATCATCCTCCAAAAGACCCGCCTCCGCCAGCCGCCCAAGCGCTTCCAGCGTATTGCCCGTCTTCAGTTCCGGATGCTCCGGCAGATACTTCAGCTGCAGCCCCTGAACCAGGAATTCAATGTCTCTGATGCCCCCATGCCCGTCCTTGATATCCTTTTCACCGGCTCTTAAAGGTGATGTGCATCGATCGATCGCGGCGCGGCGGTTCTTCTCAATGGCCTCGGCTATGAGGAAAAAGTCGACGGGACGGGAGAAAACCGCTCCCGCGCGGGATAAAAATTCCTCTCCGAGTTCCCGGTCTCCGGCCACGGGGCGAAGTTTCAGAAAGGCTTGGATTTCCCATTGGGCGGCATGTTCCTCGTAATAACGCACCATGGCGTCCATCCTCTGAACCAACTCTCCGCTCCGTCCCCAAGGGCGAAGCCGCATGTCCACACGGTATCCCGCTCCCTCGGAGGTTGCGACCGAAAGGTCGCTTCGGAGTGCTTCCTGAATCCCGCGGCGCTTTAGCGGTTCTTCGGCCAAGCCGAGGATATCGATATCCGAACTGTAATTCAGTTCGCGTCCTCCGAGTTTTCCAAAAGCCAGAACGCAGTATCCTTCGGGCCCCTGTTCCGCTTCTCGGAGAATGCGTTTCAGCGCCGCTTCGATAACGGCTTCGGCAAGATTCGCCAATTCACCGGTAATCTCTCCGAGAGGTGTTTTCAAGGCAAGATCGCGCGTTCCGATACGCAGGATTTCCTGTCGGCGGTAAGCGCGCAGGGCGTTCCGCCACGCTTCGCGGTCGCGGCTTCGCCCGTCGAGCTCGGCAAGCGATTCCAAATGGGACTCGACCGATCTGGAGCGGGACAGAAGCACGGGATCGGTGGCGCGATCGAAAAGGGAAGGATTGCGAATCAGACTGTCGGCAAGAAACTGACTGCCCGCAAGAAGCTTATGGAGGATTTCCAGCCTCGTCGGCTGCGCGAGCAGCTCATCATAATGATCCTCCGGATCATCCAGGTTCGCCACCAGCCGCTCCCAATTATTCAGCGCCATATCGGAATCGGCGGATTGATAAGTGGTGTCGGTGGCAAGAACCATCAGTCTGGCGAATCTGCGTCGGCGTCTCCCGTCTCCCGCCAGGGCGGCCAGATTCGTCCGGGCGCGGCGTGTGTCCCTGAATCCCGATCGGGAGAGAATCTCGTTCGCCCGTTCTTCGGGAATGTCCGGAGAAAGCACGAGATCCGCGATGTTTCCCGCGGCGGGCCCGGGAAGGGATTCCCGCCCGAGAGCGGTTTCGACGAAAGTCCGCACCTGTGCCGTTCGTGTTTCGAATTCCAAGCGGAGCTTTCGTTCGGGAGTCAAATCACCTCCGTCCCGATACCCCATGCGCCGGGCCAAATGACGGTATTCCTCACTGAAGGGCTCGGGAAGATCCAGATCCTTCGCGGAGCCGCGAAGCATCCGCAGGGCGTTGATAAGATTCCTTAAGAAGTCGTAGGCTTCGCTCAGCTGGGAAGCTTCTTCGCTCGTCAGAACCGAAGATCGGCCCAGGACGGAAAGAGCCTCGTGAACGCTGGGCGTTCGAAGCGACACGTCCGATTTCCCGTGCTCAGCCTGAAGGATTTGAACCGTCGATTCCAAATCCACCAGAGCGCCGATGGAAAACTTCGCGTTAACGCGCCCCGGCCGTGTTTTATCCGCAAGCTGCCGCCGCCGCAGTTCCGTCAATTCAGCCCTGTCAAGACTTCCTTCCGTGTAAATGATGTCGTCTCGTATCCGCTCAACCCGGGCGCCGAGCTGCGCATCTCCGCCGATGCGCCGAAGCCTGACGAGCGCCAGCTTTTCCAAACTCGCCGCTTCCCCGTCCGCCGCATAGTAAGAACAGAATGCCTCAAGAGATGTCGCCAGGATACCGGATTTCCCGTAGGGTCTCAGCCGCAGATCAACCTGGAAGATTCCTTCTCTTTTGGCGTCTATCAGAGAGACTCCGTCCCGAAGCAGTCTTTCGAAATAATCGGCGTTGGTGGTTGGGGTTTCTCCGTCGGTACCGCCGCTGTCGGAATACACAAAAAGAAGCTCGATATCGGAAGCGTATCCGAGAGCGGAACCTCCGAGTTTGCCGAGTCCGAAAATCGCCCACGTCGCCTCAATTCCCGCGGCCCCCCGAGGCCGGCCGTACCGTTCGATCTGGCGTTCCTCCGAAATCCCCATGGCCGCCCTCACCACGACGTCCGCCAAGGATGAAAGTCCTCGGCTCATGCGGCGAAAATCGAAGCCGTCCACCAGAATATGATCAAGGTCCACGCGAAAGATTTCCTTGTCCTTGAAGGCGTTCAGGACGCGCTTTTTCTCCTCCCATCCCGAAACGTTCTCCAGTTCCTTCTTCAGACGATTTTCCAGCTCTTCTCCGGCCTTGCTGAACGACCGATGCCCGATATGGGGTTTGAGCATCGGAAGAAGCGTTTCGTACTGACACCGTATGAAATCCTCCCAGAGGAAATCGCTGGCGCCGAGAAGAGCGGCCAAATCACGCATAACCAGAGGGTTTCCCAGAAGATCGAGCCAGCGGTTTCCGGAACCTTGTTCAATCACATCGCGCACCAGAATCTCAAAGCGTTCCAGAGCCGCCAGAGGGTCGGGAGATTCAGCGAGGAAATACGTGAACTGTTTGGTCAGCAATACCGCCATCTTTACGCGGTCAAGGCGGTCCGCGTCGTTAATCCGGGCCCCGGCATCGTCCGTGAAATCAATCGTATCCTCAATCCGGCCTTCAAGAGTTCTGATGGCGACACGTTCGATGGAGATTCCTTCGAGCGCCATTGCCGTTCCCAGCGCATAAAGGAAAAAGGGCGTGTCCTCGGCCAGAACCGTCATACGATTCATATCCTCGGGACTTTCTTCCATTACAAGTTCCACCGGCTGCAGATATCCCGAAGCCACGGCGGAATCCTTTTCAATGGCTTCGGCCACCCACCGCTGTACCTTGGCTCGAGCTTTACGGCGTCCGTCCTTATCACCGGGACCGAGCAGCAGGCCGATCTGAGCGAATTTTTTTTCAACTTCCCGAAACCATCGATCGCCGCTTTCGCCGCTCTCAAGCCGGCCGTGAAACACATCGACAACCACACGGTTGCGTCTTGCCTTCTCCCTGGAACCGCCGCTGCGGCGGCGATTTCCGGCGGTTCCGCCGCTTTCTTTTGCGGCCGGCGATCGTACCGTAAAGGCATCGCCGCTTAAAATATTGAACCCCGAAACCGCGAGAATGCCGGAAATCAGGGAAAACAGTCCTCCGGCGTTCCAGGTTACCACCGATAACGTCGGCTCCAAGCCGCCCTCGTAATACAGAGAAAAGGGAGAATCGGCCGTAAGAGACGAAGCGCCTTCCAGATGCCGCATCAAAAATTCGTCGCCGTAGCTGTCGAACCAGCGGTCGTCCATCCCCTCCGCGAATGCGGCGGCAACGGATTCGGAAACGGCGGGACGGGAACGTGCGGCGGGAATGAGTTCTTCACGGGTCATTAAGAATCATTATAGACCGCCGAAGGGATACGGAGGTAAAGATCCGCCGCCGATTTTGGGAAGTCTTTAAAAAAAGAAAAGGGGCCGCCCCTTAAGGACAGCCCCCGATCCGCTTTTTGAACACCAAGTGAGGTGTTGCGTATGAAGCGTGTTCGACAGTGCCGAACCGCGAGCCCACACAGCTGAATTACTCAATAATTAAACGGGCCTAAACCGCTATTCGGCAACGCCGAATAGCGAACAGTTCAGAAATTTCCTGCCGATGAGACCTTCTAGATATCGTAGTACAGGGCGAATTCCCACGGATGGGGCCGGAGAGCCAGAGCGGCGACTTCGGCTTCCCTCTTGTAGGAAATCCAGGTTTCAATAACATCCGCCGTAAACACATCACCTTTCAGCAGGAACTCATGATCCGCTTCGAGAGCGCTCAGAGCTTCGGCAAGAGATGCCGGTGTGGTGGGAACCGCGGCCAGTTCTTCGGGCGGCAGATCGTAGATGTCCTTATCGAGCGGCTGGCCGGGATCGATCTTATTGACGATACCGTCGATGGCGGCCATGACCATGGCGGAGAAGCCCAAATAGGGGTTGGAGCTGGCATCGGGACAGCGGAACTCGAACCTCTTGGCTTTCTCGGACTGGGAGTACATCGGAATACGGACGGCGGCGGAACGGTTCCGGCTGGAGTAAGCCAGGTTCACCGGGGCTTCGAAACCGGGCACCAAACGCTTGTAGCTGTTGGTGGTGGGGTTGGTAAAAGCCAGAATGGCCGGAGCGTGCTTCAAAATACCGCCGATGGCATAAAGGGCGATCTGGCTCATGCCCGCGTACTGATCACCGGCAAAAAGGTTTTTGCCGTTCTTCCAGAAGGACATGTGGCAGTGCATGCCCGAACCGTTGTCGTTCCAGAGCGGCTTGGGCATGAAGGTGACCGTCTTGCCGGCGGCTCTGGCGGCGTTCTTGATGACATACTTGTACTTCAGCAGGTTATCGGCCATATCCACCAGTTCGCCGAAGCGCATGTCGATTTCACACTGACCGCCGGTGGCGACTTCATGATGCTGGGCTTCAATGGCAATTCCGAGGCTTTCGAGAATAAGGGTCATCTCGCTCCGAAGATCCTGGAGGCTGTCCGTCGGCGGTACGGGGAAGTAGCCTTCCTTGTACCGGGGCTTATAAGCGAGGTTCGGCTTCTCATCCCTACCGGTGTTCCAGCGGCCTTCCGATGAATCCACATGGTAGTAGCCTTCATGCTCGTTCTGATCGAAGCGCACGTCGTCGAAAATAAAGAACTCGGCCTCGGGACCGAAATAAGCGATGTCGGCAAGGCCGGTGCTCTTCAGGTAAGCCACCGTCTTGCGGGCGATGTTCCGGGGATCCCTTGTGTAATCCTCGCCGGTAATCGGATCGCAGATGTTGCAGATCAGGTTCAGTGTTTTGTGCTGAGTGAACGGATCCAGGAACGCCGTATCGGCAACGGGCTTCACCAGCATGTCGGACTCATTGATGGCCTGCCATCCGCGAATGGAGGAACCGTCGAATCCGAGACCTTCTTCGAACATGTCGATGTCGAATTCCCGGGACGGTATGGAAAAGTGCTGCCACAGTCCGGGAAAGTCCATAAAACGAAAATCGACGATCTGAACCCCTTCTTTCTTGACGAGGTCCATCACGTCCTGAGGTGTTTTACAAAGTGTACTCATTAAAAAATGATCTCCTTAGGCGATTTATTGTCTTTATATTTACTAGCAAGTTAGATGCCAAAAAAAGTGAAAAAAGCTAAATATCTATCCTGTAAAAGAATGATCAAGTTAAGTAACTGTTGCCGCACGAGGATATCGGCAAATCCTACATTTATGTATATTTCAAAAGGGAAAAAACTACAATAGTGTTCTTTCCGAAACCGCGGAAGGCCGATATTCTTCGATCGCCCGTGCCGCCAAACGATTTCCATAAAATCTCTTCATTGAGGTGATTTCAAAAATCAGCGATTTTTGAAACAAAGCCCTTCCAAAGCGGGCTCTGAGGGATTTCGGCTGTCGGATTGAAGCGATTTCATGAATTATGAAATTGCCTCCGCTTAAAAAACGTATGGATATCACACTCCCGATCATGTAGATTATTGAGCATTAGTAAACAAAACCACTTTATGGGAACAAACCTCTAAAAAGGATCGGTCAATGAAAAAAACAATCGCCATTTGGTTATTCCTTTCGACTCTCGTGATGATTCCGGCTCTCTGGAGTCAGGATAATCCGCAGCTTCTTTCCGCCGAAAACCTCCGAAGTCTGATGATTGGGAAATGGGACGTTAAGCACGTTGCTCTGGAAGGTACGGAAGAAGCGGAGAAGAACGGATTCGAGCTTTGGGACGAAAGAGCCGTATTTTACGATGACGGAGATTTCTTCAAAGCATGGGTAAACGCGAAAGGCGGCGGTGATTTTGTATCATGGGAAATCACCGAGCCCTGTTATCAAGGACGGCCCTTTACCATCACGACGCCATACGGTACCTACGAGATACTCGTTATCGATAATGAAACCCTCCTCGTTTCGGATCTCTTCTCCGGAAAGGAACCGACGAAAATAGAAGTTTGGAAGAAGACGGACCCCAAATAGCACTTGATTCGCGGTACCTCATCTTCCGGCCTGGATTCCTCCGCAAACCGCCGATAGACTCTACTGCGGAGGAAAGAAATAATGAGGAGAATCACGTTCTCAGCTCTGCTCACGGTTCTTTTTATACCGTTGACGGCAGGCACAATCGGAGCACAATCGGAGATTCGGTGGCACGAAACGCCCCGGGTCGGTATCGCCGTCGAAGATACGGCTTCCGCTCCGCTGGTGAATCTGGCGGCCGTCGGCGTCGGCAATTCGGCCGGACTCGGATGGTCGGGCTACTACGACGGGTCCGGAAATCCGGACAACACGTTTCACGCTTCTCTGGGACTCTTCAGCTATGCGCTGCGCCGCTTCGAGGGTGTAAACGACCATGAAATCGGCTTGGGATTTCCCATCGCCGACGGAATGTACCTCGGCTCCGGAGTCAGGTGGATTCCCGGAGACGGAGCCGGCGTCAACGTCCATATGCTCTACCGGCCGGCCGATTGGCTCTCGGTGGGCGTGAAGGGCGAATCGCTCAACCAAGGGCCCTGGATGGATTTCGGCGCGGCCCTGCGACCGCTCATGTTCAGCGATTATTGGCGCAGCCGATGCACCCTCTTTTACGACGGCCGTGTCAATCCTTCCGGCGGATACGAGAACATCGCCGCGGGGCTCCGCGCCTCGCCGATCGACGGGATTGAACTCTACGGTCACTGGGATTTCCGATATGAAAAAATGGTGACCGGAGTCAATTTTTCGTGGAACCGCCTTATGACCGGCGGTGAAATTACAGCTCTGGGCGATCAAGCCCTCTCCGAAGGAAATGCACAGCTGTTCGTCTCGGCGAAAACCATGCGCGGATTCGGAGAAAACCGGAAGACGCTGGTGGTGTACGATACGGCGCAAATCATCACCGATACGCCGAGACTCTTCCGTGCGATGGGAACCGATACCCCCAATCCCGGAGCGGTCCGCTCTCTATACGAATTTCTCTCGGATATCGAACTTCTTATACAGGCTCCGGAAGTGAACGCCGTGCTGTTCGACAGACAGGCCTTCATCACTTCTTTCTCAAACCTTGTGGAAATTGAAGCGGCTCTGAAGCGTCTGAAAGAAGCGGGAAAAGAAATTTACTTCTATGATGATGTGATTCACAGCGGGAAATACGCCATGGCCGCCTCCGTGGCCGACGGCATCTTCATGAGTCCTCAAGGATACTTGGATATAAGCGGATTCGGCGTAACCAAACTCTATTTTAAAGACCTCTTGGCCGAATACGGCGTGGACATCCGTAATTTCCGAAGCCACGACTATAAAACCGCCTACGATTTCCTTTCCGAATCATCCATGAGCGATGCCCAAAGAGAATCTTTGGAATCGGTGTACGGCGAACTGCAGAACCTGATGGACGGAATGATTCTCGGCGGCCGGGCAAACAAGCTCTCCGGCGGATTGGAAGCACTCTATGAAGAAGGCTTTTGGATGTCCGCGGGCCGGGCGGAAAAAGCGGGCCTGATAGACACTCTGATGTACCCCGACCAACTGGAAGAATGGATGAAGGAAAAGCAGTGGAAAGTTGAGTTTTCCTCCAATTCACGCTGGAAGGCGAATCCCGAATGGCGACCGGTCTCCAGGCCCAATATCGCCGTGATCTATGCCAACGGCGGTATTTCCCAGGGTGAAGGCCGACGAAACGAAAGCATCGGTTCCGACAGTCTGGCCGCGGCGATCCGCGAGGCCCGTCTGAGTCCCTTCGTGGATGCCGTCGTTCTTCGCGTCAACTCCGGCGGCGGTTCCGCATTGGCCTCGGACCTGATTGCCCGTGAAGTGGCTCTGTGCATCGATGGAGAGAACCCAAAACCCGTCGTGGTTTCCATGGGAGGAATGGCCGCCTCCGGCGGTTACATGATCTCGGCTCCCGCCTCCCGCATCATCGCGACTCCCGCAACCCTTACCGGTTCCATCGGCGTTATCGTCATCTTCCCGGACATTTCGGGCCTTCTGGAGAAATTCCATGTCGCCTCAAATCGGGTAACGGCCGAAGGCGCATCCGATACTCCCGATATTTTCCGGCCGCTTACTTCCGCCGAAGAAGAATATCTTCATAATTCGGTTATGGAACGCTACGATTCCTTCGTCGAACTCGTGGCGGACAACCGAAATCTGACCATTGAAGAGACGGACGCGGCGGCCCGGGGACGCGTCTGGACCGGGGCTCAAGCAAAGGAGAAAGGCCTTGTGGACGAACTCGGAGGCCTCACCGAAGCCATTGAAGCCGCCCGAACACTCATCGGCGCCGAGAATGCGCGTATTCTGGAAATAAATCCCGGCCGAATGGGAGGCATTATGCCCGGCATCGTTTCAAGTTTTCTGGGAACCGAACGCTCCGGAGCAAAGGATTTTCTTCCCGACGAACTGAACGATCTCTTGACGTTCTACGGAAACCTTACCGAATACGATGAAGGCGAAGCACTCTTTCTGCTGCCCTACACTCTTAAGGAAATGGGCCTGGAAGAAACGAAATAAACAGGACCTGAGCGGACATCGGGCCGAAAGCGGCCCGATGTCCGTATGTTCGATGCCGAACACCGAGACTCAGGGCAGCGGAGTCGAGGATTCACAGGAAGAGGCTTCTCGGTCCATTCTTATTGATCTGTTCTATATCTATCTCAATCAACACGATATAATTCGCATGAAAAAAAGGAGAAAGGATGCCGTCAATACGAGATGTCGCGAAACGAGCCAATGTCTCCATTTCCACGGTTTCTCGTGTCATTACGAAAAGCGCTCCGGTTGATGAAGCGACAAAGGAACGAGTCGTATCGGCGATATCGGAAATAGGATACAGACCCAATATCATAGCTCAAAGTCTACGCTCGAAAAGCGGACAAATGATCGGGCTTCTAGTTCCCGGTCTGGGAAATCCGTCTTTTACCAGGCTTATAGACTCCTTAGCCGGCGCCGCGAATTCTCATGGACTCGGTCTGATCATCGCAGATACGAAAAACGACCAGAAGCAGGAATCGGAAGCCATCGATATGATGCTGAGACGCAATGTGGACGGGATTATTCTCTCCCGCGTTTCCGATAAAAGCCAGGTCGTCAGACAGTTCATGAAGAACAAACAAAATTCGATTCCTTTGGTTGTCATCGACCGAGCACTGGCTCATGAAGGCATTCCGAATGTTGTGGCGGATAATTACGGTTCGGGTCTTCTTGCCGGCCGTCATTTGGTTTCCATCGGCT
This sequence comes from Spirochaetia bacterium, assembly GCA_963666985.2. GTDB lineage: Bacteria > Spirochaetota > Spirochaetia > DSM-2461 > DSM-2461 > UBA2779. The sequence goes on from CAXXIA010000002.1 coordinate 707,203, forward strand.
GTCGAAAGATCGCATGTGTCTGCGGTCCCAGAGTTATTTCCCTCGTACGCGACCGGATTTCAGGTTTTGCGGATGCTCTCAAAGAAAACGGGACGACCTTGGAAGAATCCATGATTTTCGAAGGAGATTTCACCTTTGATAGCGGAATAAAAATGGTGGAACAGATCCTCTCGAATCATATCGAAGTCGATGGAATCTGGTGCCACGACGACATTATTGCTCTCGGAGTTCTTTCCGCGCTTCAGCGCCGGGGCGTTCATGTCCCCGGCGACATCGCTCTGATGGGAATGGACGACATCCAATATTCCCGAATGAGTTATCCGACTTTAACGACAATCGCCCAGCCTTTTACCGAAATGAGCGAAAAAGTCATCGAACTCATCGAAAGTATAAAAAATGGGCAAAATCCTGAAAAGAAACATATAGTCTTGAATGTCAATCTCGTTAAAAGAGAATCGACGGCCCGCTGATTTTATCCCTTCCCTGAGAAAAATGCGTCGAACGAAACAACGGTGATTAAAATCAATCCCTTAATAACATCCTGCCAGTTCGCTTGAACACCTAATATCAAGAGTGCATTAAAAAGCACTCCGATAACGAGCATTCCGAGAAAGGTTTTAATGGCGCTTCCGCGCCCTCCCGACAAACTGGTACCCCCGATAACGACTGCGGCAACGACTGACATAGCCAAATCGTTTCCAAAAAGTGAGTTCCCGGAATTCAACCGGCACGCCATGATCATACCGGCGAAGGAAGTGACCAGACCGAGAATAACGAAAATGATGAACTTGTAATAAACGACGTTAATTCCGGCCATTTTCGCAACATTCATATTCCCGCCGGTAGCGAAGAGATTCCTTCCGAATTTTGTATACTTCAGAACAATATGACTTACGGCGATAAACCCGAAAAACATATAAACGATATACGGAAGCCCCAGAAACGAACCGTTTCCGAGGTTGTACATTCCATCATGCACATAATTAATCGGCTTTCCGTTCGTGTAGAAAAGAGCCAGTCCTTTCAGCGACACCATAAGGCTTAAAGTGGCGACGAACGCACTGATTTTCACCCGGGAAACAAGGAATCCGTTGATAACACCGACAAGCGCGCCAATCAATAATGAAGCGGCAACGGCGGCGATGAAACCATAATTTTTAGCCATATCGATGAAGACAATCGTCACGACGGCCAGGAGAGAACCGACGCTCAAATCGAATTCACCGCAGATTATCGCGAACGTCATGGCGCAGGCGACGATTCCGTATATTGAAACCTGCGTCAGGATATTGATGATGTTGGAAACCGTCAGAAAGGATTTCGAAAGAATACTCATAATCAGCACAAGCCCGATGAGGGCCAGCACGACAATGTTGTTTTTGATCGTATTGAGAATCGAGGCTTTTTCAAGCATTCTTCAGAATCTCCTTCCCCTCTGAAATCGAACGATTCCACATATCCAAACTTACCGCGGCCGCAATAACGATGCCTTTAATAATCATCTGAGGATAAGAGGTTACATTCATGATATTCAAAGCGTTTCCAAGTACTCCGATAACGATAACTCCCATGAGTGTATTCAAGAAAGTTCCGCTTCCACCGCTCATACTGATACCGCCGACAACAACGGCCGCGATGGCATCCAGTTCGTAGCCGACGCCCGCGGTCGGATTGGCCGCGGCGACTCGCGAAGGAAGGACGATTCCCGCCAAGGCGGCGATGGCACCGCTCAAAGTAAAAATTAAAACCCTATATCGACCGATATTAATCCCGGAAAGCTTCGCCGCTTCAGGGTTGGCGCCGAGAAAATAAATATTTCTTCCGAATGTCGTGCGTTTAATAAAAACCTGACAAATCAGTATCAGCGCAAGGAAAATAACAATGGGGTTGGCTCCTTTTCCGATACGGCTGAAAAAGCCGAATGTATCGCTCATAAGGAACAGACCGCCTGAAACGATCATAGCCAATCCCGCAAGCGCCGTCTGTGCTCCATAGGTTACCATGAATGATTCGCCGAGACGTCCGTTGATTCGGGCCATAACCAGCCCGATTAAAAAACCGAAAAGGGCCCCGAGCATAAGAGCCATGATTATTCCCGGAAAATCACCGAACCGCTTCACCATCTTAATCACCACAATACCGGTAATGGAAATAACGGATCCTACGGACAAATCAATACAGCCGGTAATGATTACAAACGTCATACCGCACGCCAAAATCCCTATTACGGAAACCTGATTCAGCACGTTCCGTATGTTTTGGAAAGAAATAAAACGCGGCTCGATGAAAGCGGCAACGATAATAAGAATGATTAAGGCCACGATAAGTGCGTATTTGCGGAGAATCCCCACAATTCGATCGAGGTAATCATACGATTGAACCGACTTTTTCGGCGACACTGTACTGGATTTCACTGCCCGCTCCTCATCTTCAGCCTATAGCCATTTCCATAAGAATCTCAGGCGTGGCTTTATCTTTGTCGACACATCCCTTCAAACGGCCCTCATGCATAACGAGGATACGATCGCTCAGAGCGAAAATCTCAGGCAGTTCCGAAGATATCATGATGATCGATTTCCCCCGCTTCACCAATTCGTTCATCAAAACGTAAATTTCAAACTTCGCGCCGACATCAATTCCTCTGGTCGGTTCATCCAGAATTAGGATATCCGCATCGGCATGAAGCCATTTCGAAAGAACCACCTTTTGCTGATTTCCTCCGCTCAGATTCTGAACCTTCTGAAAAATAGAAGGAGTTTTAATTCCGAGTTCTTTGACATAATGTTCGGCGATTGATTGTTCTTTCCGCCGATTCAGGAATATTTTCCCGGAAACGACTTTTGATAGATTTGTAACGGAAATGTTCCGGCTCACATTAAAATCGACGGCTAAGCCCTCTTCTTTTCGGTCTTCGGGGACAAGTCCCAAAGAATTGTGTTTCGCGAGAACCGTCGAATGGAATTTCACATTCCGCCCATTAATGGACATTGTTCCCTTTTCCACCTTATCGGCTCCGAAAATTGCACGCGCGACTTCCGTTCTGCCGGATCCCACCAGGCCGGAGATTCCGAGGATTTCTCCTTTCCGCAAGGAAAAACTGATATCCCGCAAAAAGCCGGGAGTGAAGAGATCCTTGACTTCCAACACCGCATCTCCGGGAGAATAGTCCCGAGGAGGGAATTCCACGTCGATCTTCCGACCTACCATCTTCTCGATAATTTCCGTTCTTGAAGTATCAGAAACATCCGTCGTATCAATGACGCGTCCGTCGCGCAGTACCGTCACCTTTTGGCAAATCTGGAAGATTTCCTCCAAACGATGGGAAATATAAATAACAGTAATTCCATGCCGTTCAAGGTTTCTGATGATATTGAAAAGCTTATCAATCTCATTACTTGTAAGGGTGGCCGTCGGTTCATCCATTACCAAGATTTTTGAATCAATGAGCAAGGCTTTGGCAATTTCCACCATCTGCTTTTCGGCGATACTGAGCCGGCCGACGGGAACGTCGACATCAAGAGCGAAATCAAGACCGTCCAAAAAAGAAACGAACTTCCGGCGCTGTTCCTTCCATTTAACAAATCCAAAACGATCGGTCGTCAATCTTCCAAGAAACGCATTTTCAACGGCCGAGAGAGTAGGAACAAGATTCAATTCCTGGAATATCAAACTGATTCCCGCTGCCGCGGCATCTCGGGTGTTCCCCATGACGACCGGCTCACCGTCAATGCGAATCGTTCCTTCATCCGGACGGTAAACACCGTCGAGAATCTTCATAAGAGTGGATTTGCCCGCTCCGTTCTCGCCGACCAAACCATGAACGCTCCCTTTTTCCACGCGGAAGGTTACGTCCTGCAACGCCTTGACTCCGCCGACAAAGGTTTTCGAAATATGCACCATTTCCAAAGTCGTTTCGTTCATCAGATCCTGCCAAAAAACAGCCGGGAAAACCGTGAGGTTTCCCCGGCATGCTCTCAATTATAAGCTTGGCCGATTACCAGCCGAAGCCCCTCCATTCCTCAAGGTTCTCACGAGTAACAAACGGAGAAGAGCACTTCACCCATTTATCGACGGGCTGTCCGGTTAAAAGCTTATGAATGGCTTCAACACCGAACTGTCCTTCTTCTTTGGCCGAGTGAAGAACCGAACCGTAAAGGGTGCCGGCTTCTATAGCCGCACAGCCGACGTTGTTGGCGCCCGTTGAAATACCGACAATGTCATCCAGTAATCCGGCCGCTTCCATAGCCTGGGAAGCACCTTGATAAATACCGTCGTCATGAGTATACAAGAGATCAATATCGTCACCGTATTTCGTGATGTAATCCTGCATAATGTTCATGGCTTTCGCAGGATCCCAACCGTCGACGGTCTGTGTTTGCAGAATCTTGATATCCGGATACTTCTTTACGATATTCATGAAGCCCTGCTGCCTGTTTCGAGCCGGGTCGGTTCCGGCGGCCCCTTCGAGAATAACGACATTCCCTTTCCCTCCGAGAACATCAACGGCGGCCTGACCGCAAATCTCTCCCATTTTCACATTATCGGGACCGACGAATACGGGAACCGTATCCATAACCGAAGGATCGACCATGGAATCAAGAACAATATAAGTAATACCGGATTCATTCAGTCTCTTAACCACGGCGACACTCGATTCCTTATCGGCCGGGAAATAAATAACACCATTATAACCTTGGGTAATGGCGTTGTTTACCTGATCCAGCTGAACTTGGGCATCGGCTTTTCCGTCGACAATATCCAACTTGATGCCTAAGCTCTTGGCGGTTTCGGTTGCGGCGGCATTCAGAGGCGCGCAAAACGGAGCCGTATTAAAAGCATTCGTGAACAGAACACGATATTCCGCATCACCGGCGCTCTCTTTATCTCCCCCCGCGAATAAGACCGCTCCGATCAGAACGAGGACCATTAACAGAAAACCTTTTTTCATAACTCCCCCTTTAAGGAAAATAACCTTCCGCGTTTTCTAAAAGACAAATCCCTGAAGAACAGCCGATTTGGGATGATTCGGCTGGACATCAGCCGCTTCGCGAAAACGTTTTCATGGATGATAGTAAATCTGCAAAATTCCGTTGTCAAGCTTTAATTTATCCAAAGTAGAAACTGAAACTCAAAGGAGGAGAAATTTCTTGAAACCAAAAGAGAAGATATATACAAAACACCATACAGGAAGGAAATAAGTTCAATTGCATTAAGTTTCCCGCTTAATCAATATCAACCCATCGTCTCGATTTCGCCGAAGCCAATACGGCCTCGCAGACTTTCTGCGTTTCAAGAGCGTCCCGAAAAGTCGGACCGGCAGGTTTATTCGCGGCAATGCCGCCGAAGAAATCGGCAAGCTGATGGACGAAAGTACTCTCGTAGCCGATTTGCAGACCGGGAACCCACCAATGGTCCATGTACGGATGCTTGCCGTCGGTTACATGAATGGACTTCCAACCGCGGACGATATCTTCATCTTCATGGTCAAACCAGGAAAGTCTGTTCATGTCATGCAAATCCCAAGCGATAGAGGCGTCCTCACCATTTATTTCGAATGTATACAGAGCCTTATGTCCGCGGGCATAACGTGTTGATTCAAAAACGGCAATTGATCCATTCTCGAACCGTGCCAGGAAAGCGCAAGCATCATCGATTCCAACCGGTCTCATTTCTCCGGTATCCGCATCGGCCCGCTCCTTAATAAACGTCTCGGTCATGGCGCTCACTTCACGAATAGGACCGTTGAGCCAAAGAGCCGTATCGATGCAATGGGCCAGAAGGTCTCCTGTTACGCCGCTTCCCGAAATAGTCGAATCCATGCGCCACTGAGAATCACCGCCCTGCGGCACATCGGCGGAAATCGTCCAATCCTGGAGAAAATTCGCCCGATAGTGAAAAATCCGTCCGAGCTTCTCTTCGTCTATAAGGTTTTTCGCCAGACAAACGGCCGGAATGCGTCGGTAATTGAACGACACCAGATTGGAAACTCCGGCATTTTCAACCGCTTCCACCATTCGCCGCCCTTGAGCGACATCCATAGCAAGCGGCTTTTCGCAGATAATCATTTTCCCCGCTTCCGCGGCGGCGATTGCGATATCCGCATGAAGGTTGTTGGGTGTGCAGATATCAATCAAATCGATATCGTCGCGTTCGACGATACGGCGCCAATCGGTTTCAATCGATTCATAGCCCCATCGGGATGCAAACTCCCGAACATGCGCTTCATTCCGGGAACAAGCGGCTTTTAAAACAGGCATGCGGTCCAAATCAAAAAATCGGCCGACGCGTAAATAAGCGTCCGAATGGGCTCGACTCATAAAGCCCCGGCCGATCATTCCGACATTGATGGTCTTCATAACAGTACTCCTCATCTTCAAATTTTTGCCGTAACGCACCGATCACGAGTTCCGTACATTCCTCTCCCGAAATCGCATGCGGTTCTTTCGGCAAACAACATCGAACCCATAGTGCGTCAAGGCACATAGCAGGTCAAGAATGCTTTTCATCGGAAGATACGCCTACCGACAAATATGAGATGTTTAATAAATATCTAATAGATAAGGATTTGTTTCTCTGATAATCATCCGGACGGCCGCGGGATTCGTGAATTGAATCCAAATCCGGAAAAACTTATAACGCGGAAGGGCGCCGAATCACCGCTCTGGCGTCCGTTCCCCGGCCGGGTTCCGAAACAAGGGTAAAGTCATCGGAAACCCTCTTAACGTTCGGCAGTCCCATACCGGCGCCGAATCCCAAGGAACGAATCCACTCGTTGGCCGTGGAGAATCCTTCCTCAAGCGCTTTATCCACATCCGGGATTCCGGGACCGCTGTCGGAAGATCTGATGGTGATCTTCTCATCATCCATCCGGAACTCCATTTTCCCGCCGGTGGAATGAACCACCAAGTTCATCTCCAGCTCGTAACAGGCCACGGCCGCACGGCGGACCGTTTCTCTGTCGAGTCCCTGTCCTTTGAGAATCTTCTTAATCTCCGTAGAAGCCCGGCCGGCGTTCTCAAAATCATAAGCGACAATATAGAACTGCCGTGAATTCACCCCTTGCCCCTCCGGAGTATTCCTGTTGAGCTCGTCTTCCAGACTTTCGACAATACGATTGACTTCCCGTAAAAGCGTTGTGTTGATATCGCGAATGGTGATGATGCCGGAGAGCTCGCGGTCTTTGTTCAATACGGGGAAACGGCCGAAACGGAATTTATTGAAATAATTCACGGCGAAGGAAAGGGGCATATCGTCCTCCAGCACTTTGAGGGAACGCGTCATATGCCTTTCAGCCGGTTCGTCGATCGTTCCTTCGTCAAAAGCGGTGAGAATATCATGCATGCTCACCAGCCCCAAAAGCCGTTTATCCTCCACGATGGGAACCCCGGTAATATTCTCTGCCTTCATCCGATGCTGAATCGTCCGGAGAGATTCCGTCTTCGAAGCGGTGATAACCTTTCGAGACATTACGTCCTTGATTTTAAGACGAAAAATGAGCTCGGTCAGAACCGACGGAATATTTTGAGAATCGAAGGAAACCGGACGACGATTCGGATCGGACACCGTTACCGATCCCCGTTAAGAAGGGAGTGCAGGATCGCGCAGGCTTCGAACATCGACTGCGCGGTATTCAGCAGAGTAATTCCCATATCTCCGGCCAAAATCTTCATTGCCTGAGTCGGTTCCTTCTCATTAACCAGAACCACTCCGACGGCGTCCACCATGTCGGCCGTCCGCAGAACCTGTTCGGAATTCAGAGAAGTAACCAGAAGCATTTTCTCAAGATCAAAAACCAGAACTTCGCTCATAAGATCACCGGCGGTGACGTTTCGTACATCCACATCGGAGAAATCTTTACCGCGATTGTATTCCTTGCAGTTAAGGGCCCGGCAGATCTCGGGAAAATGCATCTATATTCCTCCTGGCGACATAATCAGTTTAGAGAATCCTTGGAGTGATGAACAGCGGCCCGGCCATAATCCCGATCTTAAGATTGAATCGATACGGCGGCGATGTCGAATCACATCCCCGCCGGCTAACGGATTCTCTTGGTTCCGGCCTTCAAAAGATCCCCCAGAGTCTTCGCCGGATCGGCGAATTTCGATGTCAGTATCATGGCCGCGATGATATACGGCTTAAAACTGGCCTGTTTATAAAGGGGCACCCGGTATCGGTCGAATACGGTGGCGGCCACTTCGCCTTCGGAACAGCTCACGCCGCTGATGTCCGCGGGCAGGCAGTGGAGATAGAGAGCCTTGCCGCCGGATGTTTTGGACATCATCTCCTCGGTGCATTCCCAATCCTTATGATTCGCGTTCTGAGTCAAAAGCTCCTTTTCCAAAGACTTAATGCCCGCATCGTCGCCTGCGGCATACAAATCGGTCCTCTTTTCCATGACGGCGTAAGGAGCCCAGGATTTGGGATAAACAATGTCGGCATTCTCGAAAGCCTCGGCCATGGAATAGGTTTTGGTGAACGAACCGCCGGAGTTCTCGGCGTTGGTCGTCGCCACTTGTTCCACATCCCCCATGATTTCATATCCTTCGGGATGCGCCAGAGCCACATCCATTCCGAATCGGGTCATGAGTCCGATAACGCCCTGGGGAACCGAAAGGGGTTTTCCGTATGAGGGAGAATAGGCCCAGGTCATGGCGACTTTCTTGCCTTTCAGATTTTCCACTCCGCCGAAATGCTCAATAAGATGAAGGGTATCGGCCATGATTTGCGTGGGGTGGTCGATATCGCACTGAAGGTTCACCAGGGTAGGACGCTGTTCCAGAACACCGTCGTCAAAACCTTCTTGAACCGCTTGGGCGACATTCCTCATGTAAGTGTTGCCTTTGCCGATGTACATATCGTCCCGGATGCCGATAACGTCGGCCATGAACGAAATCATGTTGGCCGTTTCCCGTACGGTCTCGCCGTGGGCGATCTGACTCTTGCCTTCATCCAGATCCTGAACTTCCAGTCCCAGCATATTCGCCGCGCTGGCGTAGCTGAAACGGGTTCTGGTTGAATTATCCCGGAACAAACTGATGGCCAAACCGGAGTCGAAAAGCTTCGACGAAATGTTCCGCTCCCGAAGCGTCCGAAGGATTTGCGCCGTCTTGAAAGTCGCGGCAATCTCGTCGTCGGTTTTCTCCCAAGTCAGGAAGAAATCGTTCAAATACATGGCCGAGGTATCCAGAGCGGCCAGTTCCTTAATCATCGTTTTCGCATCATTTTTCATTGCGTGTATCCTTTTCTGCCCCTCGGCGGCATTTTCGCTCCGGGTTTTTTTAGCGGAATGTCAAATATTTCCCAATGCCCGAAGAATATTCTCAGGACTGAAGGGCCATTTTCTCATCCAAATCCCGCAGGCGTCATGGATGGCGTTGGCCAGGACGGGAGCGGCGCCGTTCACCGAAATCTCGGAAACGGATTTCGCCCCGAAAGGCCCGTGGGGATCGTCGGTTTCCACCAGATCCACGCGGAAATCATCGGGCACATCTCCGATCATGGGCACCCCATAGCTCCTTAAATCCGGATTCAGGCACCGGCCTTCTCCGTCAAAAAGCATTTCTTCGTACATGGCGTGGCCGATGGATTTCATCACGGCACCGAAAACCTGCCCCTTGGCCAATTCGGGATTCACCGGAACACCGCAGTCCTGAAGGGCATAATACTTTTCAATCTTAACCTTGCCGGTCCGGATATTCACCGCGACCTGGGCGAAGTGAGCCCCGTAGGGAAAGGAAAACTTGTCGGTAACGAAGCTGGACGACGCGATAATCTGTCCGGAGCCCTCACCGCCCTGAGTGTGCCAGGCCAGCTTGGAAAAATCCATCAGCTTTTCACCGCTTGCGGCATCCGCGATGATTCCGGGGAATTCCAAATGCAGATCTTCGGGGAACCGTTCCAGAATCGCGGCGGACTCCATAAGAATTTTCTCCCGCATCTTCTCGGCGGCATTGTACGCCGCGCCTCCGGAGAAATAAGTACCGCTTGAAGCGTAAGCACCTTTATCGAAAGGCGCCGTATCGGTATCGCCGGAATTGACGGTGACGTTTTTTATGTCGGCTTTAAGGATTTCGGCCACCATTTTTGTCACCACGGTATCCAAACCCGTTCCCAAATCGGCACCTCCGGATTGAACAAGGAACGTTCCGTCGCCGAGCATCTTAATGGTGCAGTTCCCCTGATCCAAACCCGGAAGACCCGATCCCTGCTGGATAATGCACAGCCCCTTGCCGATTTTAATGTCGGGATTATCGGAAACTTCTTTCTTACCCCATTCGATGAGCTTAATGCCCTTTTTCAGAGCCTCATCCAGTCCGCAGCTGTCTACGGCCGCCGCGGCGCCTTCACGGCCCTCACCGAGGCATTTGAGGATTTCCAGCACCGAACCTTTGCGCACCCGATTCTTTTCAATCAGCGCGTAATGGTCCATGCCGAGTTCCACGGCCAACTCTTTCACAGCCATCTGCATGGCGTAATTGCCCTTCGGCGCGCCGTATCCCTGATAAGCACCGGTAGGCGGGATGTTCGAATAATAGGCCGTAACGGTAAAGAAAGCGTTGTCGCAGAGGAAAAGCGGCAGACTTTTGGAAACACCGTTCATCGGAACGGTCAGCGCATGGGCTCCGTAGGCACCCTGATTGGATTCCACATCCATCCGCATCGCGGTAAGCTTTCCATCCTTTTTGGCCCCCAGCTTCACCCTGATACGCATGGGCTTCCGGGTGCTGCAGGCGATGAATTCCTCGCGGCGGGTGTATTGATGAAACACCGGCCGGGCCGTCGTCCAAGCCGCCCAGGCCGCGAGTTCATCCAGAAGGATGTCCTGTTTGGATCCGTAGCCGCCGCCGACACGCTCTTTGATAACACGAACCTTATTTTCCGGGATTCCCAACTGAGTGGCGACGATGCGCCGCAAGTGATAGGGAACCTGCGTGGAGGCGTGAATGATAATGCGATCACCTTCGGGTTTAACGTAGGTTGTATGCATTTCCAAAGGCGTGCATTGGATTTGGGAAGTCTCATACGTGCGCTCGATAACGACATCCGCCTCGGAAAAGCCCTTTTCCACATCGCCGATGCCGCCTTCCACCGAGGCCGCGATGTTCTTTCTCGGATTCCCGCCGATGGGGAACTGGTAGATAACCGGCGTTTCATTGGGATCGGCGGCCGCGTTCAGTTCTTCCAAGTTATCCGGCGCTCCGTTAACGTACCGAATCGGTCCGTCGTGAAGAAGCGGGGCGTCTTCGGCCTTTGCCTCGTCATAAGTCATGACATGGGGAAGCACTTCGTAATCCACTTCGATGAGATTCAGCGCATTCAGAGCCGTTTCTTCATCTTCGGCCAGCACCGCCGCCACTCTGTCGCCGTAATGCCGAACCTTCGTATCCAGAAGGACTCTGTCGTACGGCGAGGGTTCGGGGAACCCCTGTCCGGCCTGGCTGTAGGGTCTTTGCGGTACGTTGGCATGCGTAAAAACAGCCACCACTCCGTCCAAATCTTCGGCGGCCGATGTATCGATACGGACGATGTTCGCGTGGGCGTGAGGGCTGCGGAGAACTTTCAGGATGCAGGCGTCTTTTTCCACCCTGTCTTCGACGAAGGCCTTCTCTCCGGCGACGAGCCGAGCGGCATCCACCTTGGGGATTCTCTTGCCGATGTAGCGGGATGTTCCGCCGAAAGAGGGAGAAGGAGGCATGGCGTATTCGGTTTCGTGCTTTTTCGCAACGGCGATCCGCACCGCTTCGAAGAACTGTTCGTATCCGGTGGCTCTGTTGAATAGTCCCGAAAGAGCATCCACGACATCGGCTCTCGTGGGCGCCGGAACACGCTCGATCAAATCGGCTATCATCAGGGCCGCGGCGGGGGAATTGTATCCGGACTGCACGCACCCGGCTTCGATAAGGGCCTTCTGGACGAAAGAAAGCGTCCGCCCCGTTCGCTGGGAATTCACGGTTTTCACGTCTCGGCCGTCAAGCTGGCCCGCTATAAGCAGATTCGCACCGACAATTTTCCCGTCGAGCAGAATGGTATCGGATCCGGCGAATCCGTGCCCGTCGTCGCTGTTCCGCACCGAATCGATTCCCATATCTTTGAGAAGTTTAACCGCGCAGAGACCCGGATCGGCATGAACCGTGCGCTCCGCTCCGTCCAAAACAAACGTGATCTTCATGAAAGCGCCTCCAGAGAGCAAATGAGGGCGCCGGCAACGACGACTCCGTTGATATAGGTTTTATATTCGGCGGATCCGAGAATATCGGCTTCGGGCCGAATCTCCGCCCGGACGGCTTCTTCGATGGACGCGCGGTCCGTAAGAGTTCCCGAAACGATTCCCTCTTCCACGGCGGTAAGCCGAATGGTTTTCGAAGCGACGCATCCCACGGCGACACATGCACCCGAGGGAGCTCCTTTGGAGGCTTCATTCCCCGGAACCATGGATACGGCGGCGCTCACAACCGGCAACGCCAAATGAGAACGCGACTCTTTCACGACGATGCAGGGACCGATAGGAAGGGGAACATACACATCCAGAATGAGTTCCCTGCGGTTATCCCGGATATATTCTTCAATGGAGAAACTCCCCTCGGCCGTTCTGACCGTTCCGGAAAGGGCGATGAGCGCCGGAATAAGGTAGGAATCGGCCCGGCCCGCGGCTATATTGCCGCCGATGGTTGCCTGATTGCGGATACTGCGCGTGGGAATGAATCCGGCCGCTTTCCGCAGCGCCGGAGGAACCGCTTCCGAATCGGCGATTTCTTGCAGCGTGGCCATCGCTCCGATAACCACATCGGTTCCTTCCCGAACAATGTTTCCCGAAACGGCGTCTCTGATATCGATTACGGAGGAAGGCCGTCCCTGTTCCAGAGGTGCTCGATTGATTTGGGTTCCTCCGGCGAGAAAAACGGCATCGGGCCGTTCTTTCATCGCATCCAAAGCCTCGGTAACGCCGGCCGGTCTTACATACATCATATTCCCGCCCTCCCGTACAAAGCATTCACAGCTTCGGCCGCTTTCGCGGTCAGTTCCTCATCTTCCATTCCGACAAGCCGGCCGTTTTCCACAACGATGCGGCCGTTCACGATGGTATAGGCGGCCCGATGATCGTATCCGGAAAAAATCAGAGCCGCGGCCGGATCGCTCAAGGCACCGACATAAGGAATATCGTTTACATCGAAGAGAGCCAGATCCGCGGCCCAGTCGGCCTTAATGCGCCCGATTTTCTCAAAACCCAAAAGTTTCGCGCCGTTCTCGCCGGCCAAACGCCAAGCTTCCCGGGCGCTTAAAGCCTTGGCCCCCTTGGCAACCCTCTGAAGAAGCAGGGCCTGACGGACTTCTCCGAGCATATCGGACGTGTCGTTGGAAGCCGAGCCGTCCACTCCCAGAGCGACATTCACTCCGCGATCAAGCATTTCCCGAACCCGGCAAACTCCGGACCCCAGACGCATGTTGGAACTCGGACAATGACTCACACCGGTACCGGAGGAAGCCAGCAAGTCCAATTCGGCGTCATTGAAGAAAATGCCGTGAGCAAACCAGACATCATCGCCGATGAAATCACAATCTTCCATCAGCTTCAGCGGCCGCCTCTTGTACATTTCCACGCAATAGTCTTCTTCATCACGCGTTTCGGCCAGATGCGTATGCAGCCGGGCACCGTACCTGCGGGCCAGCGCCGCCGAATCCTTCATCAAAGCTTCCGACACCGAAAAAGGGCTGCAGGGCGCCAAGGCCACCTTGCGCATGGCCCAGGGATTCGGATCGTGAAATTCCCTGATAACCCGTTCAGAGTCCCTCAAAATCGTCTTTTCGTCCTGCACCGTCGAATCCGGCGGCAGACCGCCGTCCTTCTTGGAACGGCTCATGCTTCCGCGCGTCGGCGCGAAACGAATTCCGGTAACCGCGGCGGCGTCGAACTGGAGCGCCATGATGTCCGCGCCGATTCCTTCCGGATAGAGATAATGATGATCCGAAGCCGTCGTACAGCCGGTCTTCAACAGCTCGGCCGTCGCCAGAGCGGTGGACCACCAAACGGTTTCGGAGTCCATGTTTTTCCAGATTTCATAGAGATAGGTGAGCCAATCGAAAAGTTCGGCATCCTGCGCGGCAGGCAGATTTCGGGTAAACGTCTGATAAAAATGATGATGCGTATTCACCAGTCCCGGAACAGCCACCATTCCGGACGCATCAATGGTTTCCACATTCGAATCCGGCGGCGGAGTTAAATTGCGGCCGACTTCGAGGATGCGCGTTCCCTTAATGAGCACATCGGCATCCCTCAGGACTTCACCGTCGGCGCTGGTAAGAACGGCTAAGGCGTTTTGAATATGAATCATTATGCTCCCCTCATCTGGTTGGCACTGGGATATAATGATACTTCGCCGCGTATCCTTCTACAAGGAATCCCGCGATTTCCCGGCGAGAAAAGACTCATTTCAAAAGACTGGGCGTTTCCCCAACCTCCGGTTTAAGGGGCTGGGCAGGCATGGGCGTTTACACGCACCACAGATCCGGACATGCGAATTCCCCGCATCCGCCTCCTCATGTAGAACATTCACATGTTCAGCGCCCTCGACTTTTTCGTTGAGCTTACCCAGCACATCCCGCCGAAGGGTTTACAACTTATCCGACGATACGGTTATACGTATCACGCACTAAGAGGCAAGAGGAAGATATGCCATGGATTTCACAACGGGCCCCTGATGAGTGGAAGGGTTCGCATCCGGGTGCTGCCTATGATGTCTCGCAAAATCTAGGCCATGAACCGTTTTCAGAGGCTGCGTCCGTTCAAGCAATTATCGACAAAGTCGAAATGGTCACTAATAATAACTTGGGACTCTATCAACTGGATAAAGAAGTCTCCGCCCGGCAGTAAGTGTCGCGGAACCTGATTCGCCCTCGGGCGATATAGGAGTCCATTAATGAAGAAATATGTATGTGATATGTGAGGTTACATTTACGATCCGGCTGAAGGAGATCCTGATAACGACATAGCTGCAGGAATCCCCTTTTGATGCATTGCCTGATGACTGGGTTTGCCCGCTGTGCGGGACCGAGAAGTCCGGATTCTCGGAGATGGACGACTGCTTCGTCTTTCTGCTTTGTAGCCAACCCCCTGCAAAAAGGGCGGAAGAGGACCAATCTTGAGGTGTCGGTCCTTTTTGGATCAATTCCCTCCAGAATCGAGACGCCATAACCTCGACCATGATCTCTTGTAGGTTTTTATCGAGAAATCATGAAAAAGGTCATCCTTTATTTGTCGGAAAAATAAAATAGATTAGTCGTATTCCAGGTGGCGGGCCATTTTCTGCGGTTCTACCATTACTTCACATTTTCACACAAACGAGGAGGTTAAGTATGAAAAAGGGAATCCCACTGTTAACAGTTCTTCTGGGAATGGTTTTCCTAACACCCATATTCGCCAATGGCGATATGGAACAAAATGCGAATGGTGATGGGATACAGGAAGTTAATGTTGTTTTTGTTCAGCTGTCTGCATCTCTGCCGGATCTCAGTATTGTCGAAGCGGCCATTAATGAGAGAACGGAATCGGAAATCAATGCTCATATCAATCTGGTAGGCCTGCCAATTTCCAATTACAGCCAGCAGATCAGATTGATGCTGGCCTCCCGGGAAAAAATGGATCTGTTCCTGACCGGAACGCTCCCTTTCTTTGATTTTCCCGGACAGCTGGCAAACAAACAGCTTCTTCCCTTGAATGAGCCTTTGAATGCCTACGGTCAGGAACTCCAGGATACCGTCGGCGATTTCCTCAACGTGTCCAAGGCCGGTGGAAATATTTATGCGGTTCCCACGTTCCGGGATGAAGCCAAAGCCCCCGGATACGGGATTCGCGCCGATCTTGTTGAGAAATATAATATTGATCTTTCCCAAATCCGCTCAATTGAAGATATTGAGCCAATTCTTGCTCTAATTCGTGAAAATGAGCCGGATTTAATACCTTTCAATCCTTGTCAGGAAATGAGCACCGGCCTTGATGTATCCATACATATTCCCGGTGGAGATCCCCTGAGCAGTGATCATTACTTTACGGGCGTTCTTATGGATGCGGACAACGGCAACACCAAGTTGGTCAACTATTATGAGACCCCTCAGGCAAAGAACCTTTTCGAGATGACAAGAAGGTGGTATCAGGCCGGGTATATCGGAAAGAGCTTCCTGACCGGAACAGAGTCCGGAACTCAGCTTGTTCAGGCCGGAAGGTTGGCATCACTAATTCAGGATGTGAAGCCCGGCGTGGAGTCGCAACTCAGCAACCAATGCGGAATGCCGATGCGAGTAGTACCATTAGCCGAGCCTATTTCCTACACTGGGGTTGTTGGAGCTTTTATGTGGGCAGTTCCGAATTATACAGACGTTCCGGAGGCTGCCGTAAGATTTCTCAATATGATGTACTCCGATGAAGATATAATAAACAAGCTAATCTGGGGCATTGAGGGGCGTCATTACGTTATAACCGACGATGGAACCATCGACTATCCGGAAGGTATCGATGCCAACACCTCCGGATATCCCATGTTTTCAAGTTTCCTGTGGGGTAACTCCCTAAAATCCCATATTTTCAAAGGCGATTCCATCACATTGTGGGATGACACTCAGGAATTTAATGACACAGCCGTTAAATCCGTAGGTTTGGGCTTCATTTTCGATCCTACTCCGGTGAAGACCGAGTACGCGGCTTGTACCAATGTTTGGCAGCAATATGAAAAGGTGCTGGGCATCGGAGCCGCAGATCCTGATGAATTACTGGAGGAATTTATCAGCAACCTCAAAGACGCCGGTGTCGATGCGATTATCACCGAGAAACAGAGACAGTTTGACGCATGGCTTAAACTGAACAACTGATTATAATTCACAGAATATAAAAACATACCGTTCCGGATTCAAGGAAATCCGGAACGGTTCGGAAGGGTCTATTTTTCACATCGCCCAACAGCGGATGAACGAATTAAGCCATGCCCGTAAAGATAAGCAAATAAGGACGAATGATGAAGCCTCCAGCGCTGAAAAATAAATCCAGTTTTCGGAGATACCTGCCGCTGTTTCTGATGATGATACCGGGACTCCTATATCTTTTAATCAACAATTACATACCTATGGCCGGTTTGGTAATCGCATTTAAGGACATTGACTATTCCGTGGGGATACTGAAAAGCCCTTGGTGCGGATTGAAGAATTTTGAGTATCTCTTCAAGACCTCCGACGCAATGATTATTACGAGGAATACCATTTGCTACAATGCGGTGTTTATCGCCCTGACGACGTTTTTTGCGGTGATTACGGCTGTCTTGTTGAATGAATTAAAGAGCCGCTTCCTTCTGAAGCTCTATCAAAGCCTGATACTGCTTCCGTATTTGATATCCATGATTATCGTTGCTTACTTGGTTTATGCTGTGCTCAGTGTTGATACGGGGTTTTTTAACAACAGTATTCTTCCCTTTCTGGGACTTGATGGTATCGACTGGTACAGCCGACCCGAATTTTGGCCTTTCATCCTGACATTTGTGAATCTTTGGAAGAATGTCGGATACCTGTGCATCATATATTTCGCATCCCTTGTCGGTATCGATCAGGAATGTTACGAAGCCGCCATGCTGGACGGTGCGTCCAGGCTCCAGCAGATCCGGCATATAACAATTCCCCTTCTGAAGCCGGTCATCATAACGATGGTCCTCCTTCAAATCGGGCGAATCTTTTATGCCGACTTCGGCCTTTTCTACCAGGTTCCGATGAACTCAGGACTTCTGTACAGAACCACGAACGTCATCGACACCTATGTCTATCGTGGACTCCTTCAAATCGGGGATATCGGCATGGCTTCGGCGGCAGGCATGTATCAATCCATTGTCGGTTTCTGTCTTGTGATGCTGGCCAACACTCTGGTTCGAAAAATCGACCCCGATAACGCATTGTTCTAAT
This sequence comes from Spirochaetia bacterium, assembly GCA_963666985.2. Taxonomy (GTDB): domain Bacteria; phylum Spirochaetota; class Spirochaetia; order DSM-2461; family DSM-2461; genus UBA2779. The sequence goes on from CAXXIA010000002.1 coordinate 725,137, forward strand.
ACGAAAGGAAGACGGAAAATATGCGCAAACGAAAAACACCCCTGGAAATTGTATCTATTGTACTGTTGGGGCTGGCATCGCTGGCAGCAGTTCTCCCTTTCATCCTGTTGATCGTATCATCCTTTGCGGACAACAATACGCTGATTAAAGAAGGGTATTCATTCTTTCCTTCGAAGCTCAGTATGGCCGCTTATAATTACCTGCGGGTACAGGGGCACGTTATATTCCGGGCTTACAGCATTACCATCATCGTGACGGTATTAGGAACCGTTGTCAGTTTGGCCATTTCTTCAATGCTGGCCTATGTGCTGTCTCGAAAAGATTTTCCCATGAGCCGTGTTATTACTTTCATCGTCTTTTTCACCATGCTTTTTAATGGTGGACTTGTACCGACATATCTCCTTTATGCCAGCTACCTGAAAATTAAGAATACGATCTGGGCATTGATGATGCCTATGTTGTTGATGAACGGGTTCAATGTTCTCATTATGAGAACCTATTATCGAACGAATGTCCCTGGAGCGGTGATTGAATCGGCAATCATCGACGGCGCCGGGGAATTCAGGATCTTCATGCAGATTGTCATGCCGCTTTCGGTGCCGATCATTGCGACCATCGGGCTTTTTGTCGGAATCGCATACTGGAATGATTGGTTTAACGGTCTGATTTATCTGACAAAGCCGAGTTTATTCAATATCCAGAATCTGCTTAATCGAATCCTTATGAACGTTCAATTCTTATCAACGACTACTGTCGGCAGTGATGCTTCCGCAGCGATATCGAAACTACCGACTGTGTCGGTGAGAATGGCCATTGCGGTTATCGGTATTCTTCCGGTGCTGATTGCCTATCCGTTTTTTCAGAAATATTTCGTAAAAGGATTGGTTGTAGGAGCGGTGAAAGGATGAGACCTGTCATTTTTGCAAAAAAAACATTTGGAGGAACATATGTTTGATGAATTTAACAAACTGATGGTGGCTGAATCCGACATCAGTAACATTAAAGCCGGTGAATCTGTTGTCGGTTATGAATTCAACGTTCAATACCCGTCTTACAGAGGGACTTTCTTGAGTTGTATTGAGGCCTTTACTGTAGACGTTGATGGTGAGGAAATCGCTCCTGATGAAATGGCATTCTTTATTAACGGCAAAGAGGTTTTGATCGAAGAATTGCATGAACTGTTCAGGGAATACTGGTTCATCTTGGATTATGCAAAGGTGAGAGTGTACCGGAAGGGAGGTCTGCCCCAGGGATCCACTCACAAGGTTCATGTCTTTATGAAGCATCGGATTCCCTATACGGGATATTTCGGGAACTACATGGTACTGGATGCGCATTGTCAGAAAGAACTCGCCGTAGGTTGATTCGGCAGCGAAGAGGAGAAGAATATGAATAGCGATATCAAACTCGGCGTAACATTATTCAGTTTTTCAGGTGTCTATTCTCAGCGGAGAATGGATCTGGAAGGTATTCTTAAAACGGTTCATGAGATGGGGTACAAAGGCATCGAACTGGTGGCGGCTCAGATGGTGCCCGAATATCCCGATCCCTCGGATCGATGGATCGGCGAGTTCCGGAATCTTCTGGAGAAGTACAGCCTGGAGCTGGTTACCTGGAGTGCTTACATCGATATGGGGATACGATCCGACAGAGACCTGAGCCCTGCAGAGATCATCCAGTATACCCGGAACGATATGATTTACGCAAAAAGGGCAGGAGCCTCCATTGTTCGGACTCAGCATGCGATCACACCTGAAATCTTCAAGAGAATGATCCCGTTCTGCAAGGAGCTGGATATGAATTTGTCCATCGAGATGCATTCGCCTCATCATCCTGATGTTCCGGTATGGAAGGAATATCTGGAAATTATGGCATCTCCGGATTCGGAAGGTTATCTGGGGGTGGTTCCCGATTTCAGTATTTTCCAGCATACCCCCCATGAACCGGCGAAAAAGGAATTCATGGAAGGAGGATTTGATGAGGAGAAGCTGATGAGGGTTATCGCCCTTCATGATGCTGGGAAGAGCGAGGAAGAAATTCTATCTACTGAAAGTTTCACGGACTTCGAGAAACGGAGCGTACACGACATCAAGCACCGGTTTTCCGCACCTGCGAAGGTTGAAGATCTCGGAAACCTCTTGCCGTATGCGCCTTATATTCACGGCAAATTCCATTATCTTCCCGCAAATTGCGTGGACCCGACCATCCCGTTTGAGAAATTGATTCCCATCATCAAGGAATCTGGATTCAAAGGATATATCGCCAGTGAATACGAAGGCGGCGATGCGGAGCATACCGTTGAGCAGCTGTCGCGGTTTGTTAAGATGAACACGGCGTTGCTGAATTCATAGCTCTGGATATCTTAGTAGCCATGGCCGCTGTTTCTTCAAGAGACGGCGGCCGTTTTATCTTAGGGGCGCGATCGCCTTGAAAGAAACATTGGCAACAGCCTAAACGTCATTTAACATGGATCAAGCTTATCTGATGAATATATTAAACCTGCGGTATGTGAAAGGATCTCTTAAGTTCAAGTTCACGATCATAATATTGGCAACGGCGTTTCCTTTAACAGCCTTGCTTGTCTTTCAGAATTTTTACTCGGTAACGCTTCTGCATGATCAAGTCGCTCGATCTCAGCAGAAGGTTCTTTCCCTATACATGAATAAGATTGATATGGAATTGGATAATCTCGGCAGCTACATACACGGATTTCTTTCTTCCAGCCTGGATCTCGATTTTCTGGAGGATTCAACACCTGAAGATGCGGACTACCAGTTGGCAAAGATGCGGGTAGCGAATCTTTTTTCCAACGACATCATGCTTTACCACACCGCAGGAGGCTTCTTTACTTACTTGAGTACACAGGACGAACTCGTTTACAGGTATGACAACACTAGAGTCTGCTATGAAATGAAAGAATTACCAGAAATTAAGGCAACGCTTCAGAGGCCCCAGTGTTATCCTCCGGGAGTTTGGTCCATTGTTCTTGCCGGAAAAAGACCTATCCTGATACGGGTTGTGCAGACCGGCAATGTGTATGTCGGCGCCTGGATAGACGTGAAGGGCCTTCTTTCTCCCGATACCGGACTCATGGGCTATGAAGAAGGCGAGATCCTGTTTTTAGACAGAGACGGCCGATCTTATCCCGAATCGGAATTAATTAGGAAGAACCGAATCCGTCTCGAGAGCTTTTCGGAACCTTATGCCATCACAGGAAGTCCGGAGAAATATCTTGTGGTGGAGGAAGAGTCGCAATTTGGACTTTTCAGCCTTGTCGCCCTGATTCCGGATCGAAACATTCTCAGGCAATTGCCGTTTATCAGAGGATTGAACTGGGGCATCATCGTCATCGTCTTGCTGATACTGGTCTTTTTCTACATTCTTCAGAACAGAATCCTGTTAAAACCCCTTTTTAATCTTATTTCGGCCATGGACCAGCTGAAAGACGGCGATTTCTCCGTGCGAATTTCAATGGAGAAGACAAGTCTTGAGTTCAATCAGCTTCATGAAACCTTCAATCTGATGGCTTCAAGAATCAAGGATCTGAAGATTGAAGTCTATGAAGAAAAGATGGAACTTCAGAAAGCAGAGCTTGCTTTCTTACGGGTTCAAATCAATCCGCATTTTTTCCTGAACAGCCTCAATATTCTCTATCAACTTGCGGAGATCGGAGAAAAGGACCTGCTGCAGCATATGGTGATGAATCTTTCCAAGTATTTTCAATTCGTCTTCAGGAGTACTTCTACGGTGGTGCTGATCGAAGAGGAACTGAAGCATGTCGAGACGTACCTGGACATACAAAAAATGAGGTATCCCTTAAGACTCTCGGTCAGTCTGGAAAGACCGGTTGCCATTCCGCAAGTGAGCGTTCCGCCGTTATTGCTTCAGACGTTCATAGAAAATAGCATTATGCACGGTTTTCTTCAGGATGAAGATTTGGAGATATCGATCAATATACGGGAAGAAGGAGATGATTTAAGCATTACCATCGCCGATACGGGATGCGGGTTTCCGGAGACGATCCTGAAAGCTTTTTCCGATCCGAAGGTCTCAGAGGGTCATGACAGGTATAGCCATATCGGGCTGGAAAATGCAAGACGGAGGCTGCAGCTGATATACGGAGAGAGAGGGTGCATGAAAATCCGGAATCGAGGGAAGCCGGAGAAAGGCGCCATTGTACATATCCGCATTCCCCTTTCTCCAGCGGCGTTCAATGCCGATGGGGCCCGAATGCTTCACTTAATGAATAGTAATGCGGTACGGGTTCAGGACATCGTTTACACGAGAGTACCAGGACATCCTTTACACGACAAGAACTAAAATGATCAGCACTTTCCCTTATCGAGGTGCTGGTTATGCCGTGGAAGGAGACCAATATTATGGACGTCAAATTCGAGTTCGCCCTCAAGGCCATGGATCCCCATGTCTGTATGAAAGACCTCTGTGCTGAGTACGGGATCTCCCGGCCGACAGGCCTTAAATGGAAAAACCGGTTTATCCAGGAAGGGCTCGCCGGGTTGAAGGAACGACCCCGTAGACCTCGCAGCAGCCCCAACCAAACGCCTGAAGACGTTATATGCGGTATTATCCGGATCAAGACGTTGCACAACTCCAGCTGGGGGCCAAAAAAGATTCTCGAGATCTACCAGAAGACCCATCCTCATAATAATCCCCCAAGCCTCACCACCGTCAAACGCATCCTTGATAAAGCAGGACTGGTTCATCATCGAAAGAAACGGCAGCAGACCAAAGGCAGCCGAATCCAAACACATCTGCAGGCCAAAGCCCCTAATGATATCTGGACGGTCGACTTCAAAGGATGGTGGTACACTCCCGATAATGAAAAGTGTGAACCTCTGACGGTTCGGGATGAATACTCCAAATACATCTTCACCATCAAAGCTCTCCAAAAGGCTGACACACAAGAAGTTAGAACAGAGTTCGAAAAGCTCTTTTTTCTCTATGGAATCCCTCGGGTAATCCGCTCCGATAACGGACCACCCTTTGCTTCCATGAAGGGATTACTCGGACTCACCCGCTTAAGTGTTTGGTGGCTGGCCTTGGGAATTGAACTTGATCGCATCACTCCAGGAAGGCCTTGTGAAAACGGAGGGCATGAAAGAATGCATGCCGATATCAAACGCGAATTGCAGGGACAGATTCAAGGGAACCTCTCAGAACATCAGGCACACTTTGATGTTTGGAGAAATCAATTCAACAGTGTTCGTCCGCATGAAGCTCTCAAAATGCAGACTCCCGGAAGTATTTACACAAAGTCCAATCGGCCTTTCCCTCCTCGAATCCCTCAGGTGATCTACCCGGCCGGGTATCTGGTGAGAATGGTGAATAATCGGGGAGCCGTTACTATCGACAGGCATAGAGTCTTTGTCAGTTATGTCTTTTCAGGATACCAAGTTGGACTTCGGGAGAATGAGGATGAGAGCTTCACCGTATGGTTTGACAATCTCAGATTGGGAGAAATTGATTTGAAAACCTATGCCTTTCTCCCTTCAGTTGATGGATTCAAATGCTTCGTTTAAGCTTGTTTTGTGTAAACGATGTCCTGAACCTAAAATGTAAAGGATGTCCTGGTCGCTCAATGCTACCCGCTGACGGCACTGACCGCACAGCGGGTATTACGGAAATTAATGGGCGTATCGTTAACAATCTTTTTGAAGGTGCAGGAAAAATGAGCCGGATTATCATAACCGCAGAGTGCGGCAATCTCACCGACAAGGAATTTTGAATTCACGAGAAGATCTTTGGCGAAGTCTATACGTTTCTGTATGATAAAGCCTGACGTGGAGACGCCCAATTCCTTCTTGAAAAGGCGCGTCAGATAATCGGGATTGACGCTGACATAAGCTGCGATTTCTTCGCATGTAATCTCTTCGGACAGATGCTGCTCTATGTATTCCATGGCCCTTCCCACATAGGAGTCTGATCTTCTCGCGTTTGAAAACGTGTTCATTGCATCATCGAGCGCGGAGTCTATCCAGCGGAGGAGTTCCGAAGTGCTTTCGCAGGCATCATGGTACTGAGCGACTTTTTCTTCCGTATCCAGCAGGCTGTGCGGCGATATATCCCTGGAATTGAGGATAGAGAGGAGAACGTACTGGAAATCCAGAAGGATCTTCTCCAGCAGGACTCGGTCCCGGCTTCTTTCTAGCGGAATCTTGCCGATCCAGTTCCTGACTTCAGAGCGCACCTTTTCAACCGCTCCTCCCTGTAGGAGAATGACCCAGCGTTTAACGTCTTGAGAGAAAAGGTTCTCCTCGTTTTCAGTCTCTGCGGCTTCAGTTTCGTAACAACTGAACAGTTGATCCCTGTATGATGGTACAGGAACCTGATGAACTGGCATCACGCCCAGGGCCTGAAGAATGACCTGCCGGAGTTCAGATGACGCGACGGGCTTCACCAGATAATCAAAGCTCTTCAAGTGGATTGCCTTCTGGGCGAAATTGAAGTCCGAATGACAGGAGAGAATGATGAACTTTGTCTCCAATGAGTTTTCCTTCACCCATTGGAGAAGAGATAGCCCACTTTCCTGTGGCATTTCTATATCACAGAGAATGACATCAACAGGATAGGATGTGAGTATATCCCTGGCCTGGGCGGCATTGAATGCCGTATGGATGCGTTCAATGCCTATTCTCTTCCAGTCCAGACATGATTTTATGCCTTCAACCGTATAAATCTCATCGTCAACAATAAGAATTGATTTCCCTGATGTATCGATCATAACAGTATCCTGGCGGAGGGGAATCTCCGCTGATTCATTATACCTTACAGATTGGGGCCGAACGCATTATTTCCGAGCTGTTTCAAGTAGTCACGGCTCCGGATCAATGATTCCTGCCTGGACGATAGAGAGCCTTCGAAATCGGCATCTTCAACTTCAATGCAGGCATGTCCGTTGTAGCCGATATCCTGCAGCGCATTGATGAACGCCTTCCAGTCGACGTCACCCCGGCCGGGGATGACAGGTGACATGTACTTGAGAGGTGTCGCCATGATGCCGACCCTGTCCAGTTTTTCTCGCCAGACCTTGATGTCCTTGAAGTGAATCTGAAATATCCGATCGGCGAATTCCCTGATGGGAGCGATGTATTCCATTTTCTGCCAGATGAAATGGGACGGATCATAGTTAAGGCCGAAATACGGGCTGGGAATAAGGCTGAACATTTCCTCCCAGATTTCGGGTGTTGTCGCCAGATTCAGCCCGCCCGGCCATTCATCGTTTGTAAACAGCATCGGACAGTTCTCAATGGCAATCCGGATCTCTCGCTCTTCCGCGTATTGAATGATCGGAGTCCAAACTGCCGGGAAGACTTTCAGATTTTCCTCGATGGTTTTGCTTTTATCCCTGCCTATGAACGTGCCAACAGTATCGATTCCCATGAGCTTGGCCGAATCAATCAGCTTGTGGATGTGGGAAAGAAAAACAGACTGTCTTTCTTTCTCCGGATCCATGGGGTTGGGGTAGTAGCCGAGCGAAGCTATTTCGACGGAATTTTCCTTCAGAGTCATTTTGATATCATCCATGGCTTCCGGAGTGAGCGTTTCCATGTCGATGTGCGTGACACCGGCATACTTCCGTTCAATCTTTCCCTTTGGCCAGCACATGACTTCAATGCTGCTGAATCCATTCCGGGAAGCGAACTCGACGATGCCCTTGAAATCCATGTCCGACAGAATTGCACTTACGAACCCGAGTTTCATGGTCTACTCCCTTAGAAATTGATGATGGTTCCGTCTTTTTCTGAGTTGTAAATGCCCTCGAGGATTCGAGTTACAACCAAGGCCTCTTCCGGCTTCACAAGAGGGTCCGTATCGTTAATGACGGCGTTCAGCCACTGACGGGCTTCAAGATCCCCAGGTGCGGATGAATCAGAGTCGAAATAGGCGACACCTCCGGTGCCGGAGACGTGTTCCTCCATCATCTGTCCATACTGGGTTTTATTGAGAATCAGTTCGTAGGGAGGAGCCATGCCGCCGCGCAGTTCCGCGCCGCCCTCGGTGCCGCAGAGAGTCGTACAGGCTTCACGAGATTCAAGAACATTCAGAACCCAGGACGACTCAAGGAACACCGTGGCTCCGTTTTCGAACTTGATGAATCCGAAGGCCGAGTCTTCAACCTCATAGGTGGTAGGATCCCAGGGGCCGAAGACGTTTCCTTCAACCTTGTCCGCCATCTTGTAAAACACCGATCCGGTGACACTCTTCGGCTTGTAGTTGTTCATCATCCAGAGGGTGATGTCCAGAGCATGGGTGCCGAGATCGATCAGCGGTCCGCCGCCCTGCTGAGCCTTGTCCATGAACACTCCCCAGGTCGGAACGGCCTTTCTCCGGATGGCGTGGGCCTTGGCGAAATAAATGTCGCCGAGATTCCCGGACGCGCAGGCCTTCTTCAGAGTCAGCACGTCTTGCCTGAATCGGTTTTGATACCCGATGGTGAGTTTCTTCCCTGTTTTCTTCGCAGCATCCAGCATCTTCTTGGCGTCCTCATAAGTATGAGCCATGGGTTTTTCGCACATGACATGCTTCCCGGCATTTAACGCGTCGACCGTAATTTTCGAATGAAGGACGTTGGGGGTAAGGACATGAATGACGTCGATGGAATCGTCATTCAGGAGTTCCATATAGTCGGCGGAAATCTTCGCATAGCCATCGGCATACTCCTTATTCGCTTTTTCCGCCCGTTCAATTTTTATATCGCAGAATGCAACCAACTCACAAAGATCCGATTGATGAGACAGGGAAGGAAGGTGTTTTTGATTGGCGATTCCTCCGCACCCTACAAGACCTATTTTCAATTTCTTGTTGTTCATAACTATCTCCTTACTTATCGTGATATCGATGATACTCTGGCGAAATTCCCGGTCGCCACCTAAGAAACGACCACTTGATTTCAACTATCCGACCCTGATTGGTCGATCGATCAGGTTTTATTGAGTCGGTGTCTTGCTTCCGGTCCTCTGCAAAGCCTCATGAGACCAGCCGGTTATTTATTCCTGTGTCCTACAGGTTGATCTTCCGTCCTTCCCTTCCCGATTGATAGATGGCGCAGATCATCTGCTGCGTCTTGAAGGCTTCCGCAGCGGTTATGTCCGGCGTCTTGCCCGCGGCTAGGCTGGAATAGAAATTGTCAATCTGAATATGATGCGTTTTTCCCCAGTAGGGTCGTGGCGTTCTCCAGGTGACCGGGAACATCTCGACGCCCCATTCGTCCAGCGTTCTCATGGCTGTATCAGAGGTCTTCTCGTCAAAGAAAGAGGCGTAGTCCTCCTCGCTCACCGAATCCAGCGGGTTGTTGACGATAGTGACCTCCCGGCCGTCCAGATACGTGATAACCGCCTTGTCGAACTCCATGACGGCCGTGCCGTTTTCGCACTGGGTTTCGATGACAACCGGAGCGTTGTAGGTGAAGTTGTTGGAGGCAAAAAACACAGAGGTAACGCCGCTGGTGTAGGTAATCAGTCCTTCGGCGGTATCCTCGGTTTCGATTTCAGGATGATTCCGATTGTAGAAGGACGACTGAATATTGGCAATCGGTTCGTCGATGAACCAGCGGGCAACGTCCATGACATGGATGGCCTGATCGATCATCAGCGATCCGCCTTCCTTGTCCCAGGTGCCGTGCCAATCGCTTCTCTTGTAGTACTCCGCCGGCTTTGACCAGGTCAGGATAATCCTCTGGCCGATGATTCGGCCAAGATCCTCGGCCAGGGCTTTCTTGATTCCCATGGATGCCGCGGTATAACGGTTCTGGCTAATGATGCCGATGGTCACTCTGTTGCGGGAACCGGCATCAAGGATGCCCTGAGCCTGCTCCATGTTGATCGCCATAGGTTTTTCGGAGAGTACATGCTTCCCGAGATTCGCTGCATCGATAACCATCGGCGCGTGCAGATAATGGGGCGTCAGGACATGAACCACATCGATGTCGTCTCTGGCCAACAGTTCATGGTAGTCGCTGTAGCTATCGCATTGAAAAAGTTTCGCAGCCATTTCCCTGGAGGTCGGATTGATGTCGCAGACGGCCTTGATTTCAACCATTTTCTGCTTGTGAAGCGGATAGGCGTGCATGGAGAATATTGCTCCGCACCCGATGATTCCTACACGGTATTTGTTCATATTCTGTCCTCAAAGTGTTTCGATTCTGTCCGGATACGGACGTATCGGCAGATCCATTGGCTTTAGGAAATCCGACATAAATGATGGTACACCCCGGATTCAGGCGGGCGCCACAAACGAGACGACTATTTGCTTTCGACTATCCGACTCAGCCGAATGCGGCTGAGGCCCATGGTTCAGGTGCCATGGGCTTCCTAAGAGGATCTCAGCGGTTCGTGTCGGGTTCAAAGCCCCGCAGAGCCCTGAAGGCCAGCCGGTGTGATCCATGAATACCAGCGCGGTCAGAGCCTCGATTACCGGGAACGATGCGCGGACAGATGATAGGAGCATGACGTCCTTCTGTGAGGATTTCAGCGGTTTTTCCGGCAATATTTCGTGTAGTCTGCGGCCTGCTGATGGAACTGGTGGGCCTGATCGCGACTCGGAAGATCTCCCATCCCGTATTGATGCCTCCGGCAGTATTGGAAAGAACCATCCGATATGAATTAAAACATATACGGCAATCGTATATCCTCTACAAAACATAACACCGACAGGAAATCCATGATTAAAAAAGAAGAATTGAAATCCCGTATCGAAGAAATCAGCCAAAAATGTAAAGAAGCAGGCCTCGATGCTTTCGTCGTTACATCCGGAGACAACCTGTATTATCTTACCGGGAAATCCATCATGCCGTTTGAACGACCCTTCATCCTGATTATTCCTTCTGATGGAGATCCTGTGTTCCTGGTTCCCCAACTTGAACTGGACCACCTGCGCTCTGGAATCCCTCATATTCAGATGTTTGAAACCTATTATGAATACCCCTCTCCAGCAGAAATCAGCTGGCCCGAGAAACTTAAAGAGCTAACGGCCGGATATAAAAAAATCGGAACTGATTTGTACACCCGCTCGGAAATCTTCAATGCACTTCAAGCCAACGCCCAGGTTCACCCCTTCAACTGGGTCTACAACCGAAGATTTGTTAAATCCGAAGCCGAAATCCTTATACTAAAAGAAGCATCAAAGTACATTCGCTCCTCCATGCTGGATTTCATCAAACACATCCGCCGGGGCGCAATAGTTATGGACACACTGAATCCGGCCAGAAAAACACAGAAGAAAGTCCTCATAGACAGGAAATTCAACGTCGATTTTCTGGCCTACAACTTTCTTTCCGCCGGGTGGCCCGGAGCCCAAAGCGCCGAACCCCACAGTATTCCGAACCCCACCACACAATTCACGGACGGTCCGAACGTAATGATTCTATCCTATAGGATCGATGGATATGCCGTAGAACTGGAACGAACATTCTTTACATCAGTCCCTTCAGAACTGGAAACAAAACGCTTTCAGGATATGCTCAATGCCCGTCAGATCGCCTTTGCCATGTGCAAACCCGGAGCAAAGACCCATGATATCGATAAGGCCGCCCGGGATTATCTTATCGCTCAAGGCTATGAAAAAAACATCATCCACCGCACCGGACACGGCATGGGCGTTTCCAACCATGAAGGCCCCTTCCTCGCCATCGGATCCGACACCATTCTGGAACCGGGAATGGTTCTTACAATAGAACCGGGAATCTACTTCAAAGGCCACGGCGCCTACCGCCATTCAGATACCATTGTGATAACCGAAGACGGCTATGAAAACCTCACCGGCATCCCCACCGGATTGAACTTTCTCACCAGAACCCGCCCGGTCGGCCCGATTGACCGAATCAAGCGGATGGCAATCAATAGAATCATCCGTTAGCTCTTCTTCCTTTGGGCAAATTTTCCCGACTTCTGCGGGAAAAACACGCTTTGCGGGATTCCGTCCCGGCGGCTACGCCGCCGGATCGCAAAAAGGGTTGTACCGCAGACGCAAAGCGTCGAGGAACATAACAGCCGTGCACCACAGCGTAGCGAAGAGCATGGCGAGTCTCCCGACACTGCGGCGCCCCTCCTCTCCCTAACGCAGTCGAGGGTTGTGGCCAAGTTTAACTTGGACATAACCGAGACAAGGCAAGGGAAATGCATAGGCATTATCCCTAACGTTTTAGGGACGCACCGCTGTTAATGTTCTTCGCTTCGGCCGTCTATCCTTGAACATGTTCCCGGACATAAGCTTGAAGCCGATGACATGTTTGCAGCATAAACGGAATATCGTCCCGAGAAATCGGATTGGAAGGTTCCGCTTCCAGAGAGCAGAATCCCGATTGATAATCATCAAGATCAATTAGATTCTTCATAAGACCATCCGGAAGCGGAGCAACTTTTTCAAGACCGCTCGCCAAATCCCGAAAGGTGTGCCCTTCGGGCAGAACCGATTCCCTGAGCAATAAAGCCATACTCATTTTCTCAATGGAGAGAGCCACCAAATTGAATAAAGCATCGGGGTTGAACTTCCCGGGCCGTTCATAACCGCCGCAAGCCGTTTTAAAGAAACTTCCGCCCTGCTCCCAATACGATTGCCAGTCATTCATTCTTACACCTCCCGGAAGCCTTTGCAAAAAGAAAGCAAAATCCATTCCGGGCAAGGAACCGACCTCTTTTACAGTCTTTTCACGGATGAAGATGAGGGAAAGGCACCTCGGGGTATCCTTAAAAGGATGTTTTTACATTTTCGTGAGAAATAAGCGGAGTAAAAAAAGACGCCTCGCGGGGATCAACTCTCCCCTTTCAACAGCTCCCGTTCCAGAAACCACCGGACGGAACCGAAAGCGAACATTTCCATCTTCACATCCCGGCGGCTCAAAAATAAAACCTCCGAGACTTCATCTTCCTGGAGGGAAAACGGTCCGGAAACACATTCGGCTCTAAAGAATAAATCACAGGTTTTATAAACAATGCCCTTATAGGGGTATGTATTCGGCCGACTGGCGGCGTATTCGAGGGAAGCAAGCTCAACACCCAGCTCTTCTCTCAGCTCCCGGCGGCACGCTTCCTCGGCGGACTCATCCGGATCCACGAACCCGCCCGGAAGATCGAGGAGCCCGAGCCCGGGCTCCTTGGCGCGGCGTAAGAAAACGAATCGGTCATCCCGCTTCAGCAGAATACCGACGGCGGAAGCAACGTTGTGATAATACGTAAAACCGCATTCGGGACATACGATTTTCCGTTCGGCGGGAAACTCCGGGGCCGGACGGCGGCATTGGGGACAATACTTGAACATGGAATTCATTGTCTCTTGATTCGAAAGGACAAATCAAGGATGCGATCGGAAAAGATCGGTTTGAAATCCGCGCCCTTCTGGTTACACACGGCGGCTTACACACGAAGCCGCGTCGAAGAAAAATCGAGGCGGCTCCGGCGTTTTTTCTCAAGGACGCACCGCTATAAGGCAAAAACCCCGGTTCGCAGCATCTTCAGCATTTCCGTGGCGGAACCTGTTTCCGTTAAAGAATCCAAGGCTTCCCTGCCGATTTTTTCCACCAGCCGGGTATATAAATCCATGTAGAGGATGCTCTCCCGAACGGCTTCGAACTGATCTTCCCGGAAAGGGAAAATGTCCACGGAAATCCATCCGCCGTATCCTCGCTTATCCAGGATATGAAACATCTCCAGGAACTCAGGCAAACGGACCGAACCGACAATCATGTCGTCGTCCCATGTTCCGTAGTTGTCGTTGGCGTGAACATTGAACAAACGGCCCGCTTTCAGCGCCATATCCAAATCCCGAGCCATGTTTCCGCCGGCCAAAAGCGTATGCCCCACATCCACGGTCAAACCGAGATTGGTCCGATTCGCTTCGGCGCAAATCAGAAGAGCCGTGGGCACGGTATCCACCAGAGAACGATTCCGAGGTTCCCGAAGCTTCGGTTCCAGGGTAATCTTCACATCGGGCGCGTAATCACAGAGCTCTGTGACGCTTTCCAGAAACGCATCCCACTGCCGGGCGTAATCGGTTTGGAAGGGGTAATCGAATCCGTCCTGACCGGTCCAAAGATTATATCCGCCCGCTCCGACCGACCGGGCGAAATCCAGCCCCCGTTTGGTATCGTCAACAGCGTTTTTCCGAACAGCCGCATCGGAGGCCGAAAGCGATCCGTACATCCATTTTTGTTCTCCGTATAAGGAAGAATTCACGAAAGACGCCTTCAGTCCCGCCTCGCCGAGGAGTTTTTTGACGGCGATCTCATCGGATTCAACGCCGCCTTCGGTGGAAAAGCTCAATTCCACGCCGTCAAGAACGCCGATGTTCACCAAGGCGTCGATAATTTCTTCATAGGCGTAGGGACGTTTATACCCGCAACTCATATACCTGTCGCAGATGTTGTTCAAAGATCCGGTGATGGTGCTGTACTTGTATTTCATTTAAATTCCTTTCGGTGGCGTCTTTCGAGAACCGCCCTTATGAAAAGTCGCATAAGATTCCGGGATTCACTCACCCCGGATTGAACGGGCGGTTCCGTTTGTTCCTATTCGCTCATCAGCCCCCGAACGAAGGCAACCGATTTCTTAAGATTTTCATCCATCAAGGAAGGATTCATAAGAGGACGATATAAGCTTACGGCGGAGCCGACTTCGCCTCCGGGCTTCACGAAAGGTTCCATGGTAATGGGCCCCCGGTAGTCCGCGCCTTTGAGCGCCGAGAAAATATCCTTCCACGGCATGGTTCCCAAACCGGGGAATTTTCGGTTGTTTTCACCGATATGGAAATAGCCGAGGCGTTTCCCGGCCGTGAGAATGGCATCAACCTGGGAATCTTCTTCGATATTCATATGGAACGTATCCAAATGAATACCGATTTGAGGCGAACCGACCTCATCAATATATTGAATCGCCTCGGCGCAGCTGTTGACCAGGAAATTCTCGAAACGATTCACCACCTCGACATTGAACTTCACGCCATGATCGGCGAAAGCCTTGGAGGCTTCCTTCATGCTCTTCACGCTGATATTCCAGCGTTCGCTCTTTTCTTTATAATCCTGAATCCGCCCGTTCCAAGCTCCGTGAACAATGCCGCTGCATGAGGGAGCTCCCACCTTTTCCATGGCGGCGGCCAGTTTGATCAGGAAATCCAGACCGGCCTTCCGAACGGAGGAATCGGCGGAACTCACATCCAGTTCCACGGGGAGTCCCAAACTCATCGCCAATAAAACGCCGTTGTCTTCCGCCATGGCCTTGAATTCGGCGATGGCCGCATCATCCATTTCCACAAGCCATGCGGCGCCGAACTCCAAGAGATCGAAACCCAGGGCTTTAGCCTTCGGAATCAAATCTTGTTGATTTTCCATCCAGTCGGTTACGAAACAGCCGTAATGGATACCCAGAGGATTATTCATTGCTCGATTCTCCTTTTCTTCTCTCATTTCTCATTTGCGTGTATCGAAAGGCGGCGATGCCGGCGGAGTCCTGGGACGAACAAAACGCCCCGAGAGGAATGCCGTCAGATCTTCCGCCAATCCTCGACGGCCAAATCCGGATTACCGGCGCCGAAATGTTTCAGAATAACCAGATCGTCACAGGGCGAATTGTTTGTAATTTCAACACCTTCTTTAGCGGCCTGCTCGCCGACGAAATATTCATCAAGAGTCAGCTGACCGAATCTGATCAACGCCGGTGTTTCCACCGGATGTCCGCCGAAGGAACCATGTCCCTGAACCACGTACATTCCGTAAGCCGCCGCATCTTTAATAACGACGCTGCGGCCGGGTTCGACGGTCAGCTCTTTGGCGCTGATGGCCTCGCTCTTATAGCAGATCCAATTTTCGCGGTATCCGTCCATCTCTTCGGAAGCTTTTACCGGTTTCGGAGCCATGAAGTTATGCTCGTGAAAAAGAGGATCCACATTGAGTTCCCAATCGATTACTTCAACGAGGTAGTCGAAGTTTCCCATTTTATCTTCGGGAGTATTCTTCCACAGAAGCGAGGAATCGATAATCTGATGATTCACCAAAGACTGGTACATGGCATAAACATCGGAAGCCATTTGAGGCTCGTAAGTACACAGACTTCCCGGCGCGTGAAGCACTCCGGGATGAACGTTCCAGCCGGTTCCCGGAACAAGACGATACGCCGGGGCCAAATCGGTAATATGATTATCCCCTTTGGTGAAGTCCATTAAAGCCTTCTTCACCTCTTCCCTGGTGGTTTCGGGATTCAGACCGAAGAACGTATACGGGAAATCTCCGCCGTGATTGTTCAGTTGGGGCGGAAAATAATAAGCCTCGGGCTTTCCCATCTCGCCGACCAGAGCGGCATGCTCATCTCCATGATGAATATGATGCGGCAGCGGCCCTTTATTATCGAAGAATTTGGAAAACATCGGCCATTTGCCGTAGGTGTTCCACAGACGATCGCCGATAAGAGCGCCCTTCAGTTCATCCACCGCATCCCTGAGAAGGAACTGCTCCGTTTTGCCGCCGTCTTCGAAAACAACGAAACTCAAACCTTCATTTTCACCGGTTTCCGGACCGTTGTCCGCCGGAGTCGTGGAGGAAAACCACCTTTCGTCGATTCCGCCCCGGTTTCCGCCGAGAGCATAGTAATCATCCGGATGGAGCTTGATACGCCGGCCGGGGATACAGAAGGAACGAGGAACCCAGTTGGGAACCAGCCTGAAGATGCCCCGCCCGGCATCGAATGCGTTGTGAATCGTATTTTTAGACATATGCCTACTCCTTAGAAATCCGTTGTAAGTATCATGGAACGCGAGAGATTCCGCCTCTCACGATTCGTTTCAATCCCGGAGCCGGTCCAGAAGAACGGCACCGATTATAATCAATCCCTTCACGACCAGCTGAAAATAAGCCGAAATCCCCAGAAGATTCATACCGTTGTTAATCACGCCGATCAGCAGGGCGCCGACAAAGGTTCCCCAAATGGTGCCGCGGCCGCCCATCAGGCTCGTTCCGCCGATAACCACCGCCGCGATAACGTCCATTTCATATCCGTTACCGGCGATCGGTTCCGCGGAATTAAGCCTTGAGGTAAGAATGAGGGAACTGATGCCGGCGGTCAGACCGGAGATTCCGTAAATAATCGTCTTGAAGAAAGGCGCATTAATCCCCGAGAGACGAACGGTTTCCTCGTTGCCGCCGATGGCGTAGGTGTAGCGTCCCAAACGGGTCTGATTCAGAATAAGCCAGGCCAATACCACCGATACGAAGAAAAGAATGATGGGAATGGGGATTCCCAGAACATAACCTCCGCCGAGCTTCCGGAATCCCTCGCTGAATCCCGATATGGGATACCCGTTGGTATAAATCATCGTCAAACCCCGGGCGATGCTCATCATTCCCAGAGTCACCACGAAGGGCGTAATCTTTCCCAGATTGATAATCAGCCCGTTCACCAGGCCGAAGAGGGTGCCCACCAACAAAGTACCGATGAAAACGGGAAGAGGACTCCATCCGGCTTTAAGCATTCCGGCGCAGGCAACGCCGGAGATGGCCACCAAAGACCCGACCGAAAGGTCGATACCGCCCGTGAGAATCACAAACGTCATTCCTACCGCCATAATTCCGTAAATGGACGACTGCCTGACGACATTGATGATGTTCATTCCGGTAAGAAACACAGGAGAGAGAATGGAAAGGATGATGCACAGAACGAAGAACGCGATCACGATCCCGTAGTTCTTCATGATGTACTTGATATCGGGCGCTTTCATGCGGTCGCTCCTTTTTCATGGAGGCCGAGGGAATATTCCATCACCTCTTCCTCACTTGCTTCGCCCTTGGCGAATTCCTTGACGATGCGACCGTCGTAGACGACTTCGATCCGATCGCTCATATTCATAATTTCCGTAAGCTCCGAGGACACCATGATGATTCCGGCACCGGCGGCGGCAAGATTCTGCATCAATTTGTAGATTTCCAGCTTGGCGCCCACATCGATGCCCCGTGTCGGTTCGTCAAAAATGTAAAGGTCGCAATCCCGAATAAACCACTTGGAAAGAACCACCTTCTGCTGATTGCCGCCCGAGAGGTTCTGAGCCTGCTGCTTGGTGGAAGGTGTTTTGATTGCGATGTCCCGAATAATCTTCTTAACCTTGCCGGTGATGATGCGGCGCTGGAGAAACCCGAACCGGGAATACTTATCAAGAACGGTGATGGCCGAATTGTCGAATAAGGACATTCCGAGAATCAGTCCCTGCTTCTTTCTCTCTTCAGGAATAAGACCGATACCCTGACGAACAGCGTCCCGCGGCTTCTTAATCTTTATTTCCCGCCCCTTCATGAAGATTCTGCCCGCATCCTTTTTCCGATGGCCGTAGATCAGTTCCATAAT
The DNA here is from genome assembly GCA_963666985.2 of Spirochaetia bacterium. Classification (GTDB taxonomy): domain Bacteria; phylum Spirochaetota; class Spirochaetia; order DSM-2461; family DSM-2461; genus UBA2779. The sequence goes on from CAXXIA010000002.1 coordinate 743,475, forward strand.
CTCCGTCCTGCCGGCACCCACGAGACCGGTGAATCCGACGATTTCACCGCTTTGCACGGTGAAATTCACGTTACGGCAGACTCCTTCTTTGGATAATCCTTCCACGCGCAGCATTTCGCCTTTGGGAACGTAGGAAGATTGGGGATACTGCTCGGTAAGCTGCCGTCCGACCATGTGTTTGATAATCTCATCGACGGTTAGTTCACCATACGGTTTCGTAATAATGCACTCGCCGTCCCGAAGAACGGTTACCCGATCGGCGACATGGCTGAGTTCTTCCAATCGATGGGAAATATATATAATCGAAACGCCTTTGGCCTTCAGGCCGGCGATAATTTCAAAGAGACGATCAACCTCGTTTCCGGTGAGCGGCGCGGTGGGCTCGTCCATCACCAAAATGTCCGATTTCAAAGAAATGGCTTTGAGGATTTCCACAACCTGCTGGAAGGCCGGACTGATGGTATACACCTTGGCCCGAGCATCCAGCTCAATATGGAACGACGCCATCAGTTCTTCCACATTGCCGTACATGGCTTTCCAATCGATAAGCCCGCTTGGATGGCGGGGTTCCCTGCCGAGGAAAATATTTTCGGCGATGGAAAGGTTGTTTACCAGGTTCAGCTCCTGATAGATCACGCTGATTCCGGAGGCCAGCATGTTTTTAAGGCCGCTGTTGGTTACATCCCGGCCTCTGAGTTCAATCCGTCCTTCGTCCGACCTGTACACACCCGAGAGTATCTTCATCAGTGTGGATTTTCCGGCGCCGTTCTCTCCCACCAAGGCATGGACTTCACCGGTATCGAGGTCGAAATTCACATTTTTAAGGGCTTTGACTCCGGGAAACGATTTCGTGATTCCCGTCATTTTCAGCAATGTCGACATGGCATTCCTATTTTAACGGACATCAGGGACCGGTGAATCAATTCCCGGTCCCCGACGTCATTTCATTTTTCTATCTACTCCGGTTTTACGGCATCGGCTTCGGGCTGATGTAAATCACATCCTTGGCGGGCTTTTCTCCCGCAGTGATGTTTTTATAGAGAACTTCCAGCGCCGTTCCGGCCTGCTGTCCGGGGAACTGGTCGACGGTCACGTCCAGTTTGCCTTCGTCGATATAAGCAAAGGCATCGGGAGTGGCGTCGAAACCGACGGTAACGATACCGGAAGGATCGATGCCCGAAGCGGCCATGGCCTCGATGGCGCCGATGATCATTTCGTCGTTGGCACCGAAGACGGCGTCGAAATCAGGATGAGCCTGAATCAGATTTTCCATAACGCTCTGACCTTTGGATCGGGAGAAGTCCGCGCTCTGGCTGGCCAGAATTTTCACTCCGGAACCGGCCATGACTTCATCGAAACCGGCTTTCCGGTCTATGGCCGCCGAAGCGCCCGGTGTGCCTTCCAGCTCAATAACCTTACCTTTTCCGCCGAGTGCATCAATGATGAACCGCGCCGCGGACCGTCCGCCTTCGACATTGTCGGCACCGACATGAATCAGAACTTTGTCGGTATTCGCCTTCCTGTCCACGGTGGCCACGGGGATACCGGCGGCCACGGCGGCCTCGATGGCCGGAACTTGGGAATCGGTCGTAATGGGGGAAATCAAAATGCCGTCGACCTTCTGAGCGATGAAGTTTTCAATGGCGGCCATCTGATTGGACGATTGATTCTGAGAATCATGAATAATCAGCTTCACACCGAGCTCATCGGCCTTCTTCTGCGCTTCGTCTCCCATAATGACGAAAAACGGGAACTGCATTCCCGGTACGGTCATCCCGATGGTAATTACACCTTCGTCGCCCGCATCGGCACCGCCGCCGGCAAAGGCCATGGGAACGGCCAAAGCGATCAGACAGAGAACCGCGAGATACTTTTTCATGTCATTTCTCCTTTTTGGAATTGGTATTGGCCTCATTATCAGGGGCTGAATTCACACTTGTCAAGGAAAATATGGCATCGTTTGCAATATCGTTTTCAGGATCATTTTTTCTGCATCCGAAATCAAGTTTCCTAAAATTAAATCGATTCCATTTCCTTTTCTTATAAGTTTTTATCATTTATCAAGCGTAAATCATCAAAACATTGTTCATTGACAACGGCAAATCGTCATGATAACGTTTTTGCAATCGTTTTCTTAACAATGGTAACGATATCCCGCATTAGGGTAAGATACATCAACGGAAGGAGATCGTTTGCAGTGGCATCCATGAAAGACGTCGCCAAAATGGCCGATGTTTCGATATCCACGGTCTCCCGAGTTATAAGCGGCACTACTCCCGTAGATCCCAAAACCCGCAAACGGGTGGAACAAGCCGTACAGGCAACCGGATTTAAGCCGAATCTTATCGCTCGCGGACTCCGTGTAAAAAGCGCATCACTGGTGGGAATGCTGGTTCCGGAAATCCGGACGACGAGTTTTTCCATTCTTATCGAGCACGTGGAAACGGCCGTCGAAGCCTTGGGCTACAACCTGATATTGGGAGGAACCGGAGGTGATCCGGACCGTGAAGAGCGGTTTTTTGAGAATCTGGTCCGGCGTCATATCGACGGCGTGATTGTTTCCTTGGTGTCCGATCACAGCCACCTTATGCACCTGATCGAGCGTACCGACGTACCGGTGGTTATCATCGATCGGCCGCTGAAACACTATGCGTTTCCCACGGTGGTTATGGATAACCGCCTTGCCGGAAAAATGGCCGCGGAACACCTGCTCTCCCTCGGACACAAGAAATTCGCCTGCATTACGGGAGGATCCGACATCGGCATCTCCAGAGACCGGCTGGACGGATTTCGGGACGCGCTCGCCGATGCGGGGATTCTCCTTGAAAGCAAAGCGGTTGTCGACGGGAATTTCCAGTATGAATCCGGATATCGCTGCATAGACGCTTTATTGTCAAACGGCGCGGCCTTTACGGCACTTTGGGCGCAAAACGACATTATGGCCATCGGCGCTCTGAACCGGCTCAGAGAACACGGGATTTCCGTTCCCGGAGACGTTTCCATAATGGGCGTCGACAACGTGGATGACGCCTGGATGGCGCGGCCCGCGATAACCACCATCGCCCAGCCGTACAAAGAGATTGCGCAAGTCGCGGCCCGTCTGCTTCACAGCATAAATCGGGGTGAAACTCTGGAAGAAAAATGGCTGACGCTTGCTCCCGAATTGGTCGTGAGGGAATCAACCGGAATCGCATCTTAAGAAAAAGGCCGCTTGGGCCGGGATAAGGAAACCATGAAGAAAACCACGTTACTGAACGCACCGCTCTCCGGACTCATCGCGTCTTTGGGACATACGGATACCGTATGCCTCGCCGATGCCGGGCTGCCCGTTCCTCCGGGCCCCGCACGCATCGATCTTGCCGTCCGTCCCGGACTTCCCGATTTCAAAGCCGTTCTGGAAACCATACTTGAAGAGATGGAAGTGGAAGAAGTGATTCTTGCGGAAGAAATTCGGGAGAAAAATCCCGAGATTCATCAAGTACTGACTCAAAAGCTCAGAGGGATTCCCTTTACTTATGTTCCGCATGAGGAATTCAAACGCTTAAGCGCGGGAACGAAAGCCGTCGTCAGAACCGGAGAATGCACGCCGTATTCGAACGTTATCCTCCGTTCCGGAGTTGTTTTCTAAAAACAACCCGGCTCGATAAAAACAACCCGATTCCCCATGCCTCCGTTCCGCGATAAGCGGTTTTCAGCCGCTTTACCGAATTCTCAGGACTTTCTTTTCAACAGAGAGGCCCATTGAAATTTCTTTACCTGAAACCTGCCGAAAGAAGAAACTAAATAATAGAATAAAAAGAACGTCGTATAACCTTCCCACAGTAAATTCATCAAGGCGTTTCTCATATCATACTTAATCGCAGTCAAGAACGTCTGAAGCATTAAGACTGAAAGAAAACCGTAATATAGAATAGGAATTAAGTTTATACTCAGATTCTCCTTATGATTATTATATTCCGACAGGTTTAAGGCATTTGAGATGATTTTGGAATATACATTAATCAAGAAAATTAGAATTACAAAAGAAACAATCCTGAAACTTTGCACATTGTAATTGGAAATCAAGAAGAAATCATACACTCCGTGTAAAATCATTGCCGCGAGGAAGGTCGGTATAACATACAGCCCGATTCCTTTATATTTTTTCACAAACAAACCATAAACGGACAAAGAAGTGAGTGCCATGTGCAGAACGACGGCGCTTAACGCTCTGGAATTGATATTGGACAGACCCAACTCGTTAAAATAATGCATATTTTCTATTGTCGCGAAGCCCAAAGCACCGAGAGAAGCATAGATTATGAAATCCACGGATTCATTCATTTCTTTTAAGGCAAATAAAACAACTAAAAATGGAATCAATTTCACCAATTCTTCAATAAACCCAATGCAAAACACGGAATAAATCAAATCATTCACTAAAGATCCGGAAAGATGAAACTTAAAATAGATATGCCAGATATCATAGAGAATACTGGAGAGGAACGCGGAAATTATTCCCAATAGAAAAGTGAAGATGAGAATGGATATCCGATCTTTCTCAAACACATCAATTTTATGGAAGAAGAAGATCCATACGGCTGAAATGAGTATACCGGCGATAAAACCTTCCGGGATAATGTTCCTAAAAAAATCAAGAAATCTCTCGGCTAAATAACTGAAATATTTTTTCTGAATCAGCGTATATCGTATAAGGATATTTGACGAAATGTATTTAAGGGATTCTTTGTTTGACAACAACTTGTCCAGCTCGGCGTATTGTTTCGTGGAAAACAGAAGTTTCGACAAATTGGAATATGCTCCGCTCACATTTCCGCGAATTTCAATCTCCTTATAAAAATATTTCTTGGCGGCATCGGCTTGATCCGTTTGGAGATAGATGTAACCAATTGAATTATTAACATAAGGAATCTTTTCATCGTTTATTTGAAGATAAAAAGACAATGCGCTCTCAAAATCATAGATTTTGACATAATAAAACCCGATGCAGTAGAGAATAATATCTCTATATTCGGGTTTTGTAATAAGATAATCCTGATATTCCTTCAGAATATCTTTATCGCTTCTGCTGCTATACTTTGATTTCGACGAGAGAATACTGAAATAATTATTAATATAACCTCGATGCAATTCCACATTGCCGAAATCATCGGCTAATAATCTTTTGTATTCTTTTTCCGCAATGAAATATCTTTTGGTTGCAACGGCATTTTTAATGATTTCTTCAGACGATTCGGAATGAGAAAAACGGTCGACCAGCAGGATTAAAACCAACGTAACCAATAATGCCGAAACGGTAACAAAAAAATACTTTCTCATGGAAACATTATGAATAAAGTCTCTGGAAATGTTTATTACTTTTTCCGGTTCGGCTGCGGCTCTCACTTCGCGGAAGCGAGACCTGAGGTTGTTCTTCCGCTCGTTCGGCATCAGCCAAAACATCCCGCTTTGGCTGATGATCTCGGCTGCGAAAGCGATAACTCTTTCGGAGTACCGCGTCCTTGCCTCGGCACTATCCGATAAAGCTCCGCTTTATCATCTGCTGATCTCGGCTGCGAAAGCGATAAGAGGGGCGCGGCGGCTGTGTCCGTTCGGCGGAGCCGAACCGGACTACCGGAATCGTTCCTCGGGCGTTTCCCTGCGGTACGACCCTTTTTGCCGTATGCGCAAAAAAGCGCATATGGAACTCCCGCAAAGCGCGGCGCTCCGGCTTCGAGCCGAAACGGCCCGCGAAGCCGGAACAATCGTCCCTAAAAAACGATCAGCTACCTGAAACTCTCCACCCGCTTATTGAACTCAACGATCATTTCATCGATGGCTCCGGCGGCTCCGAAAATTTCATTCCAATAATCCCGATCGTACCACTGAGCGTTGATTTCCTCGTAGGTTTTTCCCTGCTGTTCAACCCAGGTGTAGTACTTCAGATTATGGATGCGCTTGCGGTCGGTATAGCGCAGTTCGGCCATGTTGTCCGTACCGATACCCATCAGCATTTCATAATCGGCAACGGCGTTATCCCGCGTATACGCACCCCGCTCCTCGGTGAGCTCTTTCAGACGGCTGGTATACATGGCTTCCGAATCGGTGAAACAGGTAAAGATGATATCGTCTTCGGTAAACTCGTAATACTTGGCCATTTTCACGGCGGTAAGCATGTTGCAGATGGAGCTGATTCCCAGCAGATTCATATTCTCAACCACGCCGCCCGCGGCGCCCTTGGAGATTAAATACTCCTTGCCGGCCGACTCGTTAAAGAGACGCAGCATCCTCATGGTGGGCTCGTCGTCGATGGCGGCCACCATATCGGTGTCCTTCAGGTTATGAACCCACGGAACATGCTTGTCGCCGATCCCCTCGATGCGGTGGGCGCCGAAACCGTTGGCCAGAAGCGTGGGGCACTGCAAGGCCTCGGAAACCGCCAGCTTGGCGCCGGGGAACTTCTTCTTGATATACGTCCCCGATCCCAAAGTTCCGCCGGAACCCGAAGAGAGGGTGCAGCCGGCCAGACGGCTCCTCTCTCCGGCCACAATTCCGAAAACCTCTTCAAAAGCCCGCCCGGTCACCTCATGATGCCAGAGGGTGTTGGGCATCTGGTCGAACTGATTAAAAATAAAGACGCCCGCGCCGTGCTCGGCTTCAATCTCATGACACTTGTCGAAAATCTCTTTCACGTTGCTCTCGGAACCCGGCGTGGCGATGGTCTGGTCGGCCATGTTCTTCAGCCAGTTAAACCTCTCCTGACTCATCTCCTCGGGAAGAATGGCGATGGACTTACAGGCCAAAAGCCGGGAGATATACGCGCCGCCGCGGCAGTAGTTTCCGGTGGACGGCCAGACGGCCATGTTTTTCTCCGGATCAAACTGACCGGTGATAAGCGTGGGGGCCAAGCAGCTGTAGGCCGCTCCCACCTTGTGCGCGCCGGTGGGGAAGTATTTGCCCACCAGTCCGATAATCCGGGCCCGCACTCCGCTGATTTCGGAGGGGATTTCCACGTAATTAACGCCGCCGAAGCCGCCGCCTTTCCGCACGGGCTCATTCTTCCACGTTACGCGGAACAGGTTGCGGGAATGCACCTCGTCCCTGTCGATGCCCTTCAATTCCTCCACGATGGAATCGGGAACCAGGGTTGGGTCGGCCATTTGGGCGTACGTAGGGAGGATAATATCCTGCTCGGCGCAAATCTTCGCATTTCTATCGATTTGGGCCTCATTTTTCGTTAGATCGATCATTATAAAGTTCTCCTCAATTAAATTCCGGTGTATTTCACTGCCGAAACGCGGCTTGCGGTTTTCGATGACAGCGAAGCCGACGGCCGTTTGCCTCGGCAATCGGTGAGCTTATAAATCAAGACACGCCGGGCCCGTTTTTCACATGATGCGAACCCTCAGTGTTCCGATACGACAGCTCATCGCTTCCATATCATTTTAACACTCCTCATTTCCCTTCAAATACGCGGCGAAGCGGCCGAAGGCCTCTCCGGCAAGATTCAGCGCCACGGTTTTTCTGTATTTGGCCGTGGAGCGCTGGTCGTCTATAGGTTTAATAAGGGGTTTGATGACCCCCGAAGCCCGGCGGATCATTCCATCCGTATCCCGTAAGATTTCCCCCGCCGAGTGCCCTAAAAACACGGCTTCGGCCTCAAGAGGCCGAACCACGGTGGGTCCCACGGCGCCGAAGGCCATGGCGAACGACCCCACACGCCCGTCCGCCATCCTTGCGAAGGCGGCCAGCGACACCTTGGTCAGAGCGTTGGCGCGGCGGGTTCCAACCTTGCGCCAATAGTGCCAGGAAGAGTCCTTTTCGTCCATCTCATTCCCGGCCGCAGGAACACGGAAAGCCGTGATGATTTCATCGGCGGCCAGAGCGGTGCGCCCCGGTCCGGAAACGAACTCGCCGATAAGAACTTCGCGTTTTCCTCTTACCGAGGTCAGAATCACCCGGGCATCCAGAGCATAGAGGGCGCAGAGTCCGTCCCCGGCGGGTGAGGCGTTGGCGGTATTGCCGCCCAATGTCGCCCTGTTGCGAAGCGCCGGAGCCCCGAGCGAAAAGGCCGCCGCCGAAAGAAGGGAGGGAACGGCCGCCAGAGCATCGGCGCAGGCGGCGCCTGATTCGGCATAGGCCGCCCTCGCCCCCGGATCGTCCGCCAGTACGGCCATGGGCACGGCCGCCCCGATTTCCACCGTTCCGTCATCGGTTAAACGAACACCGCGAAGCTCCGGGAGGGCATTCACGAACATCACGGAGGCGGGCATTTTCGGTCCCAGGCCGTTCTTGGCCCGGTAGCGCACCATCAGGTCGGTGCCGCCTGAAAAAGGCATGGCGGCTTCCTTCTCCCTGATGTCCAGAGCCTCCGTTAATGTCTTGGGAGAAAAAACCTTCACCACAAGCCCCTCCCCTTCTCGGCGGCCATCTGCACCGCGTTGATAATGGCATCATACCCGGTACACCGGCAGATATTCCCGGCAAGTCCCTCACGGATTTCCTGTTCGGACGGTTTGGGATTTTTTTTCAGCAGAGCATAAGAGGCCATCATCATGCCGGGTGTGCAGAAACCGCACTGGGCTCCGTGACATTCGGTAAAACATTCGGCCAAAAGCCGGCCGGCTTCACTCTTGCGCAAACCTTCGAGGGTTAAAACTTCCGATCCCGAGGCCTGCGCGACGGGCACCAGGCAGCTGTTCACCAGCCGGCCGTTCAGCAAGACCGAACAGGCGCCGCATTCTCCCTCACCGCAGCCTTCTTTGGTTCCGGTAAGGCCCAAATCGTCGCGAAGAACATCCAAAAGGCGCCGCATCCCGCTTTCGGGACGGACCGTTTTCTCTTCACCATTGACGAAAAGCGTTACTGTTTCGCTCACGCTCCGGCCTCCTTTTCGTCCATCAGTTCCATTAAGGTTTCGGGCACAATGGGGATTCGGCGGCAGGAACGGCCCACAGCCTGTTCCACCGCGGCGGCGAAGGCCGCATGTCCCGCGTCGTGAACCATTTCTCCCATGCCCTTGGCACCGTAGGCACCGTAGGGATAGGGATTATCCACCGTGGCCGCTCCGGTCCGGGGAAAGTCCAAAGAAGTGGGAACCATATAATCCGCCATGGCCACCTGACGGAAACGGCCCTTCTCGTCCACTTCCAGTTTCTCCATCGCGCCGTAGCCCAGTGCTTGGCTCATGCCGCCCTGGATTTGCCCTTCGACGACTCTCTCGTCGATGGCCCGGCCCACATCGTAAACGCCCCAGGCGCCCGTTATGCGGACTTCCCAGGTAACCGGATCCACTTCCACTTCGCAGGCGTTCACGCCCCAGCCATATGTTCCGTAGGAATCCCCGCTCAAGGTATTCTGATCCCATTGAATTCCCGGCGGAAGCTCGTACTTGCGCTCAACGCGCTGCCTCTCGCCGTCCTTCCAGATGTCCTTCAAGTCCTCGGCGGCTTTCTGCAGCAGAAAGCCGACAACCATCATGGTCCGGCTGGCCACGGTCGGTCCGGAATCGGGTGCTCTGCGGGTATCCGGATACGGGAAAAGAATCTCCTTGGGATGAATATCCAGAACCTTCCCCACCACTTTGCGGAATGTCGATTGGCAGCCTTGTCCCAAATCCACGGCGGCGCAGAGGATTTCAACCGTACCGTTTTCATCCTTTTCCAGGGCCACCTCGCCCTTAATGATGGTCTGTTCGCCGTCGCCGGTGAATCCAGCGCCGTGAAGAAGGTAGGACATGCCGATGCCCCGCAAAAGACCGTCTTTCGGGGAGGAGGCCGAATAGGATTTCGAGCCGGCCTCGCCAAGAGTATCCGCGGCCGCATTCTCCGTGCCGGAAGCACCCGGCCGACCCGAGCACGCGCCGGCCTGTTTTCGAGCGGCCTCATAGAAGGCGCGCTTTCCGGAATAACCCGACATGTCCTCCAGCTTTTTCACCAGTTCGTCCAGAATAATCGGTTCCCGGAACATCCCTCCGGTTACCGTAGGATCGCCCTGCTTCAGAAGATGCCGGTTTTTAAAAGAAAGGGAGTCTTCCCCGACGATTCGGGCCAGCTCCTCCATATGCATTTCGATGCCGAAAAGAGTCTGAGGAGCGCCGAATCCGCGGAAAGCGCCCGAAGGGACGGTATTGGTGGCGATGCCCCGGCCGCGAATTCGGAACGTCGGAATATTGTAGGCTCCGAGGCAGTGAAACACCGCCCGCATGAGAACGATTCTGGTATAAGTTGTATAGGCGCCGCCGTCGAGATCAACCTTCACGTCCATGCCGAGAATACGGCCTTTGTTATCCAGCGCGGTCCTGTAAGTACAGCGGGACGGATGGCGCTTGCTGGTAAAAGAAAGATCCTCCACCCGGTCCATAATCATCCGTATGGGCCTTCCCGTTACCAATGCCGCCACCGCCATCGGCGCGCCCATGATTTCCGGATAGTCTTCCTTGCCGCCGAAAGCGCCGCCGACGGTGTCTTGAATCACCCGAACCTGATCGGCCTGCAGTCCCAGAACATGATGCACGGTATGGCTGACGTAATAGGGACACTGCATCGATCCCCTGATGCCGACTCCGTCCTCTTCGGGCCAGGCGATGAGTCCCTGGCCTTCCATGTAGAACTGTTCCTGGAAACCCGTTTCGTAGGTGCCTTCAACGATTTCGGCCGCGGCGGAAAAAGCCGCATCCAGATCGCCGTTATCCAAATCGACACGGCAGAAAACGTTGTTCTCGCCGTGAATAGGCCCGCCTTTCAGAGCCAAGCCGTCATCCATGTTCACGCAGAGAGGGAGGGGGTCAACCTCCATTTCAACGGCGTTCACCAGCCGGTCCACCTCGGCCGGATTCGGCCCGCAGACCACCGCGACAATCTGACCGATGTAGCGAACCTCGCCGTCGGCGAAACAGGGCAGATCGAAAGCGCCGGCCATGGGAATTTCGTTTTTTCCGCCTTCCGGGATATCCGCGACCGTTACGATGCGGTAGCCCTCGGGGCAATCGGGCAGACGTAAGGCGGTGATGCGGCCCCGGGGATGCGGCGAGCGATAAAACCTGCCGTACAGCATGTCGGATCCCAGTCCGGCGTCGGCACCCAGAGGAACACATCCGGTGGAACTGTTCTCCGCGGGACCGAGGTCGTCAAACTTCAAATCCGCGACATACAGCGCGGCCCCGCAGGCCTTGGCCATACCGTCAGGTTTGGGAATGGCGGTTGAAATGGATGCGTCGTATCGGCTCATGATTCGACTCCTTTCATGGCGGTGGCGATGTCTTTCAGTCCGTTGCCCGTGAGAAGCACCACCGCGCGGTCGCTTCGGCCGGGGCCGCGCCCGGCTTCAAGGTCCGCCAATAGGCCGGCGAAAGCCGCCGAGGCGGCCGGCTCGGCAAAAAGGCCGCTGGAGGAAGAAAGCCGTCTCTGGGCCGAAACGATGGCCTCGTCGGACACCAGAAGGCAGCGGCCGTTATGGCGGATGAGTCTCTGCAGGGCGTAATAGCCGCCGCGGGGCACATCGACCGAGATGGAATCGGCGACGGTCTTCGCCGAAAGAGGCGTTCCGAAGGCTCCTTCGAGATTCGCGAAATCATCGGCCGCCGAAGCGGGAGGCGCCGAGATGTTCGTTCCGTGCGTGAAGGGGGGAAGCTCACCGGAGTGCGCCGGGACGGCGGCGCCGATTGAAGCGCCGGATTTCAGAGTACCGGCTGAAGTTCGCGCGGAAGCGGCCGTTCGTGCCAAAGCCCGCGCCAGAGCGGCGCTGCCTACGGCCTGCACGCAGACCACCTCGGGCATTCGGTCCGTCAGGCCCAGCGTCATTAGGTCCTCAAAACCCTTATACACGCCGCTGAGAATCACACCGTCGCCGGTGGGAACATAAACAACATCCGGCACAGCGGCACCGAGCTGCCGAAAAATCTCCAGGGAGACGCTTTTCTTTCCTTCCACGGTCAGGGGGTTATGCGCGGTGTTCCGTGAAAGGCCGCCGTGCGCGGTGACATAGGCCAAAGAAGCATCGAAGGCATCATCGTAGGTGCCCTCGACTTTGATGACGTTCGCTCCGTACTGCATGGCCTGGACGATCTTCGCCGGAGGCGCGGAAGAGGGAAGATAGAGACGGACGTTCAGACCCGCGGCCGCGGCCACTCCGGCCATGGAACTGCCCGCGTTTCCGGTGGAGGCCACAACGATGTCCGGCAGGCCGCGAGAAGCGGCAAAGGCGGCCACCAGATAGCTGGCCCGGTCTTTCAGGGAGCCGGTGGGATTGGCCGTATCGTCTTTCAAAAAGAGACCCGATCGGTCCAATTCGGAGCGAAGCCGCTTCGGAGACCAGAGCGGCGTTTCCCCCACGGGAATGGACGGAAAGAACTCGGCGGGCACCGGCATGAGGGAACGGGAATCGGCGAAAGGTGAACGGGAAGGTCCTTTCCCCGAAAAAACCCGACCGTCTTCCGGCGCACCTGCCGGAGCGGCGGCGGCACTCTTCGCGGCGCTGTTGCCGGAACCAAGATCGCCGGCGGCTTGGGCCGCGGCCGAAGTGCCGCCCAGTCCGAGCGCCGCCCAGTCCTCCGGCGTCTGACCGGAGAGCCGTACTTCCAGCTGGCCGCGAAGCGGCTGGTCGGCCGTTTGATGCGCCGCGCAGTCATCACAGAGATAGCGGCCGGTTTCAATCGGATAGGTCCGGCCGCATTCGATGCATACATATTCAAAGTTCATGACCGCTTCCTCCATCGTCGCGGATAAAACAGGCCGGATATCGGCCGATACTTAAAGCCGGTCGTCGGCTTCGGAACCGAACGGGTATCGGCAACAAGAACCGTCGGCCGGCCGACATTCAGCCGGGCGGGAACGGCATGAAAGCCGCATCCCCGGAACCGTCCGCTACCCGGCCAAGCGTCGGCTCCCCGGTCGTACGAAACGAACATTGCGCCCCCGAACGGCCGACTTGCCCGGCACATCAAGCCGGGCGGCGTCTCCGTAGGCAAAACGGCCGACTTGCCCGGCCGGCGCCCGGCGAGCACCCAAACCGGATAATCCCCCGAAGAACCGCCCGCTCAGCCGATCGGCAAACGGCCATTCTCCGGCTCGATAACCATTCGGGGATCACCCAAGCGGACCGCTAAACCTCCACGCCCTCCAAAGCATACACCAAGGACGCGTAGAACGCCGAACAGATCACCAAATCCTCAACGCGGTTCACCTCGTTAGGAGCATGAGCCTGATTTTCATCGCCGGGACCGAAGCCGATGCCCGGGATGCCGTGGCGGCCGGAAACCGACACCAGGTTGGTGGAAAAGGTCCACTTGTCCACCACGGGTTTCTTGTCGTAAACCCCTTCGTACGCCCTCACGCCGGCCTGCACCAAAGGATGATCCGCGTCCGTCTTCCAGGTGGGGAAGTAGAGTTCCTGAGAATATTTGGTTCCCTTCCAGCCGGTCTTGCCGTAGTCGGGCATCACGCAGTCCACTTCGGAGGCGCTTACGCCCAGGGCTTTGCCGATTTTTTCCTTCACCTGACCGATGGCCAAATCGGCATCTTCGCCCCAGGTAAGGCGGCGGTCCAGATAAAGCCGGGCCTGGTCGGGTACGGCGCACTGGCTGGGACCGTGAACGTTGATCTGACTCACCACGACGGTTCCCTTGCCCAGGAAATTCTCCGCGTCGGGTTTGAGTTCTTCGTTGAGCTCTTCCATGGCCAGGGCGGCCCGGGCCGCTTTGTAGGCCGCCGAATCGCCGCGTTCGGGGGCCGAACCGTGAGCCGAAACGCCCTTGAGAGTCACTTCCATTTCCATGCGTCCCCGATGTCCCCGATACAGCCGGCAGCTGGTGGGTTCGGTGGAAACGGCGAAATCGGGCTTCAATCCCTCTTCCTCGATGATGTACTTCCAGCACATGCCGTCGCAGTCCTCTTCCATCACGGTGAAAGTGAACCAAATGGTCCAATCGCCGTTATACCCCAAGTCTTTGAGGATTTTCCCGGCGCTGATCATGGCGGCCGCTCCGCCTTTCTGATCGGTCGAGCCCCGGCCGTGCACCAGTCCGTTTTCGATATCGCCGCTGAAGGGATCTTTTTTCCACTGCGCCAAATCCCCGGTTTCCACGGTGTCGATATGGGCATCGAAAACAAGAATCTTCGGGCCGCTGCCGATGCGGGCCAGAACGCTTCCCAGGGGGTCGATTTTGACTTCATCGAAGCCCATCTCTTCGCACACCTTCGCGATATGGCGGCAGACATTCTCTTCCTGACTGCTGTAGGATTTGATTTTGACCATTTCCGAAAGGATCTTCGCGGTTTGGTCTCGATAGGCCTCGGCCTTCGCTTTAACTTCTTTGGCTTTTGTCATTTTGGCTGATCTCCTTGGTATCGTTATCTTTTTCTTAACATGTTCTTTTTTTATGTTCCTGCCGTCTTCCTCGGGTTTTTAGAAGTCGGAAGGCAGAATACAGGAGTCGGAATACAGGCGGCGGGAGGTCTTGCGGCCGGTCTGGGAATGGCCTCGACACTCGGCACCTCCCGGCTCCTTTCTAACTCTCAATTTCCTCCATCCGCTTCCACATCTGTTTTGCCGCTTCCTCGGCGCCCGCGGCGATGGCCGCTTCATCGATTTCAACCGGGAATTTTCCGTCACGGAGCACGATTTTCCCGTCGATAATCACCGTTTCGGTGATGCCGGCGTTCCAGCCGAAAACAAAATGCCCCGCGATGTTCTCAGGCACCAGCGGCGTGGGAGCCGCGTAGCGGGCCACCACCACATCGGCTTTGTATCCGCTCTCCAAGCGTCCGAAGGATTGACCGAAAAGCCTTTCCAGAATTCGATTGCCGGCCTGAAGGGCCTTCATAAAGTCTCCGGGCCACCACTTTCCGTGTTCATCCTTGTGCTTGAAATAGGCCGTCTGCATTTCGGTGTACATATCCGAGCCGATTCCGTCGGTTCCCAACGCCAGGTTATGCACTTTGGGCAGATTATGGTTATAGCCCACGCCGTTGTTCATGTTGGAGCGGGCGTTATGAATCAGAAATCCGTCGCGGCCGTTGAGAATGTCCAGTTCGCCTTCGGAGAGATGAACGCCGTGAACCAGAAGGGTTCGGCTGTCCAGAAGACCGTGGCGGTCCAGCCGGGCCACGATATCTTCGCCGTAAACGGCATGGGAATGGGAAACATCGTAGCGGTCTTCGGCCACATGGAGATGCAGTCCCCGGCCCGTTTCCCTGATAACATCGGCCATGCCTTCCAGAGCTTCTTCGGGAAGGGTGCAGGGGGCATGGCCGCCGATGCAGGCTTCCACGAGGTGCGGCCCCTCTCCCCGATCGGCGGCGGCTTGGGTGTCATGAGCGAAACGCCGATTCTCTTCGATACCGGCCAGCATGTCCTGGCGGCCGTGGCGGTCGGTCACCTCATAACAGGTGGCGCCCCTCACGCCGAGAAGCTCCATGCCC
Source organism: Spirochaetia bacterium (assembly GCA_963666985.2). Lineage (GTDB taxonomy): Bacteria > Spirochaetota > Spirochaetia > DSM-2461 > DSM-2461 > UBA2779. Next base: position 758,873 of record CAXXIA010000002.1, read on the forward strand.
TGTTTAATCACGTCCAGCGATCCCTCGATAAACGCCGGGGAGGCGTGATGGTCGATGATGGAGGTTGTGCCGTTGCGGATCGCCTCCATGGAGGCGATAAGAGTGCTGAAATGCAGGGCATCTTCATCAATGGCCCGATCCAGCCGCCACCAGAGTTCCTTCAAAATGGAAACGAAATCCGGCGTAGGGCCGATGGGCGCCAGAACTCCCCGGCTCAATGCCGAGTAGATATGATGATGCGAACAGACAATCCCGGGAAAAACGATGCGGCCCGAACCGTCGATGGTTTCATCGGCGGCGACTTTTCTGGCCGCCCCGGTTTTCACCGCGGCGATTTTATCATCCTCAATGACGATGTCGCAGTTCTCCCGAATACGGGGCGGATGGAATTCAACGGCTGTGACGTTTTTTATTACGATGATCATACGGCGGCCTCCTCAGGCGTTTTCTCTTCTACCTTGCCGAAGAGCGAGGGCATGTCCCGAAGAACCAGTTCGAAAAGACGGAAGAATCGGCCGGCGTCCGGAGCGCCCGCTCCTTCGCCGCACTTCGCCGTTCCGGAATCTTTCACCGTTTCGGCACCCTTCACCCGTCCGTCCCGAACCGGCAGAGTTCCGCAGAAATCGCCGAGTCTCCAGGTTAGGATATCTTTGTGAAGGAACCATCCCGAGTTGGTACTGTCGCCGAAATCCTCGGCGCTGCTGAATACCGTGGGCTTATCCCGGTAGGGCACGCCGTTCGTCCAAGGACAGAAATGCCCGCAGTTTCCGCACTCGTTGCAGTACGCGTCGATATGGACAATCTGCGCGGAATCGGAAAAGAGCGGTTCGGCCTCGGTATCCACCGGAAAGGCCAGGTTCGCCCGGTTCGGACAGACATCGGCGCATTTGTCGCAGATATAGTTGCATTCCAGGCACCGCCGCGATTCGGCGGCCGCGAACGGCTCGGGATTCGCTCTGTCGAAGGGCCGCTTAAGAGAAGGCGTAATCGTTCCTTTTTTCACGCGGATCTCATCCCTCTGCGCTTCGGCGCTCCAGGAAGGCACGTTCTCTTGATAACGCCAATCGCCCTGCGGCCCATACATCGCTTCCATCACGGCATCGGCGGCCCTTCGGCCTTCGGCGATGCATCTTACGATGGTGGAAGGACCGGTTCGCCCGTCGCCCGCCAAATACACGCCGTCCTGTTCGCTCATCTGATTCGCGTCGGTTACCATCCGTCCGCGCTCATCGGCCGCCAGACCCAGAGCCGCATAGTTCGCCGAGTCCGGCCTGTCGCCGATGGCGTACAGAACCGTACCCACCTTCCAGGTTTCGGTGGAATCGGTCGCCACCGGACTCCGGCGGCCTGAGGAATCCTTCTCGCCGAGTTCCATCACACGAGCGGTCAAGGTTCCGTCGGCGTCAAACCGTTCGGGATTGCGCAGCCAGGCGAATTTCACTCCGTCGGCCAGAGCGTCTTTATATTCCTCCCGACTCGCGGGCATCTGTTCAAAGGAGCGGCGGTAGAGAATCCAGCTCTCCTTCACGCCCGGAGATCGCAAGGCCGAGCGGGCCGCGTCCATGGACGTATCCCCGGCGCCGACGGTCACCACCGTTTCGCCCATGTTCTCAGGGAAAATCCCTTTGTTGAAATTATAGAGAAATTGAGCGGCGGGAATCACATTGGGATTCTCGCCCTCCACCGGCAGCTTCGGACTGTCCCAGGTTCCGATACCCAGAATCACCTTCTCAAAACCGGCCGCCTTTAATCCGGCAACCGTCACGTCCTTTTCTCCGAAACGGAACTCGGCGCCCATGGCTTTAATCACATCGATATCGCTGTCGATAGCCTCCCGGCTAATCCGAAAATGCGGCACCACGTACCGAACCACCCCGCCCGCATCGTCTTCACGTTCAAACACCGTCACGGGAACTCCGCTTCGCGCCAGAAAATAGGCGGCGCTGAGTCCCGCCGGGCCGGCCCCGACAACCGCCACCTTCGGCCCGGAACGTTTATCAGGCGCGCTCCATCGCCGGCGCCATTCGTCCATTCCCTTTTCCACGGCCATCAGCTTAATTTCCCGGATGTTCACCGGCCCCTCGTAATCAAGGCGCGTACAGCGAATCTGGCACTGATGATCGCAAATGGTCCCGGTGATGGAGGGCAGCGCGTTGCGTTCATAAATCAAATCCAGGGCGTCGGCATACCGGCCCTCGCCCACCAGCCGAACGTACTCGGGGATATGCTGACCGATGGCGCAGGCGGTGGTGCACGGCGCCACATAGCAGTTGGTCATCGGCAAAGAACCCGCGGTCCGCACCTCATCGGTGCCGCGGAACTCTTTCAAAACCGTCGGCTCGGTTCGTGCCGCTTCGGCCAGAACCGTCACGCCCGGCACATCGATGGAAGGCAAATCCCATCCGGAAGCGGCTTCCAGAGCCTCGGCGATCTGTTTCTGACGGCGGTAACCGCCGGGCTTGAGCATGTCGCTGCACAGCGTCAGAGGCCTGATTCCCGTGGCCAGCAGTCCCGGAGCGGTATGAATCGTTACGCCGCCGGAATAGGAAATGGGGATGCGTCCGTCGAAGGCTTCGGAAACAAGGGAGGCCACGGCCGAGGTAATAGGATACAGGGCGCGGCCGGACATATACATTTCATCCCCGGGCAGTTCCTCCCGGTTGTTGATCGACGCCAGAGTGTTGGTAAGCTTCACGCCGAAACGCCGGCCCTTCCCGGCGGCAAAAGCCTCCAGACGGGCGAGCATGGCCTTGGCGTCGCTCCACTGCAAATCGTGCGTGAACGACTCTTCCTTCATGCCGACGTTTTGAAAGCCCAAACCGTCCAGAATTCCCCTGACGGTTTCATACCCCAGAAGCGTCGGGTTGAGCTTCACGAACGTATCCAGCCCCTTTTCGCCCAGCATGTATCTGCAAATGGATTCAATCTCCGTCGGAGGACAGCCGTGCATCGTCGAAAGCGTTACGTTGCCGGCGATTTTCCCTGAGATTTTTTGGGGAAGACCCCCGAAGCCGTTTCGGCGATCTTCCAATCCCGTACCCTTCAGGAAGTCAGGGTCGTCCAAACGCTCATCAAGTTCGGCAATCCATCCTTGAAACCGCGCCTGGTCGCCGGAATCCTTCATCCTCTCGATATATTCATCCATCCGGGGATTCTTGATGCCTTCGAGGTTATAGCCCACCGAAATGTTGAACACGAAAGAACGTTCCAAGCCCGGCATTCCCAAATCGAAAAGCTCTTCCAGGAAATGCAGAAGAATCCAGGCCTTGGCGTATTCCTCCCAGGCCTGCCCCAGAGTGAGTTCGGTCGACCACTCGGTGTTGAAGCCCTCATCGGTCATGTCGATGCAGGGCTTGGCGATTTCCAGAGCGTCGAGGATCTGAACGGTCTTCAGTTCGATGAACCGGCTTCCGGTCAGATACGAGGTGATGATGTTCTGGGCGATTTGCGTCTGCGGACCGGCCGCCGGACCGAGCGGGACCGAAATCTTTCTGCCGAAAACCTCATACACACGGTCGTCCGACTTGCGGTAGAAATCCGCCTCAGGGATACCGAAGATGCTGCGGCCGTGCCGCCACTCATCCATCATCCTGTCGATGAGGCCGCCGAAGGGAATCATGCGCATTTTGTCACTCATGGAGCGCTCCTGGTTCCGAATCGGGATTCATAAAGGCCCACACAGCGCCGGCGCGCTTTATGATAAGCATTCCGAATCGGAAAAACACTATTAGGACGGCCGTACGGCCTGTCGAATTTGCATGGATTATTATTCAATCCCGAATCTTGAGGGTGCGAAGTTTCATTCCTGTTGCAAAATTGCGGCGGGAAGCCGGCCGAACGGGCATCGGGATATCCTGCGAGGCCGGCGCCGTTTTTTCGCGCTCCGCCCTTGCTCAATCCGAAAGATACGGACAGGATGAAAATCCCATCGGGGAACATTTTGTTCCTGCCGACCAACATGCCCTCCTCTTCGCCGATACAGGCGTCGGACGGGCCCGGATAGCGATACGTCCACGGGTCCCGATTCTCGGGACTCGCCGTTCCGGCCCGCCGATCCTCTCTGTCCGCCGTTCTCATCCGAATTGGATTCGAACGGTCTTAACCCGCCGCCCATGACGGGGGCGGATTCAATCCTTTTTGGAGTTTACCTGAAAAAAAGGATAAGGAAAAAATCAGTAAAAGCAATTTCATCATTCATGAAATTGCTTGTTTCCGACGGCCGGAAGCCCTCCGGATTCGTATTAGAGGGGCCTCATTTCAAAAATCGTTGATTTTTGAATCGCCTCGGCAAACTTGCACGGATTCCCGGCAAGTCGAGCAAAAGAATAGGCGCGCTCCAACACGGTGTCAACGGTCCTTTGTGCATTTTCAAAGCTCCCTTCGGCAGACATTTACAAAACCTACGCTTTTGTAGGAAGACAGTCCGATATTAAACGAAAACTCAGGAATGGAACGATTCTCCATCAGAGTCCATGAGAAAATATTGACAGGGCGGAAAACGGGGAATAGTGTTTTCCAATCATTGAATATTAACAAAAGGAGAAATCAATGAAAAAGACGTTGTTGATCCTGTTATCACTTGTTCTTGTTTCAACCGCCGCATTCGCCGGCGGCAGCGGAGAGGCCGCCTCCAAAGCATCGGGTGAAACAATAAAAGCCGGTCTGATCTACATCGGGCCCGCCGGAGACTTCGGCTGGACCTACGCTCACGAGATGGGCCGTGTGTACGCGGAAGAAAAACTGCCCTGGCTCGAAACCATCATCGTGGAAAGCGTTCCCGAGGGCGATGCGGTGCGGTTCATCGACCGTCTGGTCCAGGAACAGCACGTCGATGTCGTGTTCACCACCAGCTTCGGCTACATGGAAGATACCGTTAAAGTCGCCGAAAAATATCCCGACGTTAAGTTCTTTCACTGCTCCGGCTACATGAATGCTCCCAACATGGGCAACTACATGGCCGACATGTACCAAATCTATTATCTGAACGGTCTCATGGCCGGCGCCATTTCCAAATCCGATAAAATCGGTTACGTGGCGGCGTTTCCCATTCCCGAACTCTTCCGCCACATGAACGCTTTCGCCATCGGTGTGAAAGAGACAAATCCGGAAGCAACCATCAATGTGAAATGGACCTTCGCCTGGTATGGTCCCGACAAAGCCCGCGAAGCCGCCGAAGCCCTTGTGGCCGAAGGCTGCGATGTTCTCGGCTTTACCGAGGATACTCCCACGGTTATCGAAGTCGCCCAGTCCTATCAGAACAAAGGGAAAAAGATTTACGCGCTCTCTCACTACAGCCCGATGCAGGCTTATGGAAAAGACGCCGTCATCACCGGCCAGCTCACCAACTGGGGCCCCCTGATGGTCCAAATGCTGGAAGATGTGAAAGCCGGCAAAGCGGAAGATCTTTCCAACTACGCTCTTCTGGATCTTCTGGATTCCGGTTCCGTTGAACTCGGCGCTTCCTGGGAAGAGAAAATCAATCCCGCGTACGTGGATACCTTCAAGGGCATCATGACCGACAACGCCGACTTCGGCAAAATCAGCGTCTACGACCTGGTTATGAAGCGTTACGATCAGATGAAGAAAGGCCGGGATGTTTTCGATCCTTTCACGGGTCCTCTCTTTGACATGGACGGCAAACAGGTGGCCGCCGAGGGCGAAGTCCTCAGCATCGGACACCTCTTCGGCGAAATGAACTATCAGCTGGATAACTTCGTTACTCCGCTGCCGTAACACACGGAAAACTCGGCAAAAAAGGGGCTGTCTTCTCACGGACGGCCCTTTTTTTACGCCGGACTTCCTTTAACCCATAAGGAAGAAGAATTGCCTCCCGATATGATTTCCCGCAAATCTCCGCCCGAATGCCGTATACTGTTATCGGTTTCCCTTTACGCTGCTTTAAAGAGGTGAGTTCTATGACACTTACAATCCTCGCTGAAAATACACCGCATCCGTCAAATCCGGAATTAATCTCCAACCACGGATTTTCGATGCTCATCCAAACCGACGAAGAACATATTCTCTACGATTTCGGTCCCGGGAATGGAACTCTTACCGAGAATGCACGAACCCTGGGAGTTCGTCTCTCAGGTGTTACCACGGCCGTACTCTCTCACGGCCACTACGACCATTCCGGCGACATGGCGGCCTTTCTTAAGCTGAACAGCATCGCCACGGTTTATCACGGACGAGGCGCGTTCTTTCCGCGGTGGAGTATTTCCAAGGGTCCGGCAAGGGATATCGGCGTTCCCATCATCCCCACCGACGAGATCGTCAACCGCCTCTGTGTCGTCGACACTCTGAAGGAAATGGAAGAACTTATTATCCTGCCTGCGGCTCCGGGACATTGGCCGCGGCCGGCGGGAAACGCGAATCTTCTCTGCGGTGACGAAGGCGCCCGGCTTCCCGATGAATTTACCGACGAACTGAGCCTCATCCTCAAAGCGGGAAACGGAATCATTCTTATCTCCGGATGTTCGCACCGCGGCATACTGAACATCGTGGATCAAACGAAGACTTATTGCCCGAAATGTCCCATCCTCGCCATTATCGGAGGCTTTCACTTAACCGATTCCGAAACGGAAGAAACCCTTCGATTAATCGCGAAAGAACTCGCGGATAAGCTTCCGGAAACTCGAATCATTACCGGGCATTGCACGGGAGCGAAAGCAAAAAAGATCCTTTCGGAGCACCTGGGCGATTCTTTGGAAATCCTGCATGTCGGAAAGGTCTTTACTTTCTGAGATACTGAGCCACTTTCCGCATTAATTCGGACTCATCAACGGGCTTGGGCACGATATCCTCAAAACCGCTGTTTAAGATTTCTTCTTTTCCCAACTGATTCGAATAGGCCGTAACGGCTATAATGGGAATATCCGGATGAGAGTCTTTTATTCGCGCGGCGGCTTCAAGTCCGCCCATCAGCGGCATATTAACATCCATAAGGATTAAATCGCATTCGTGCTTTCCGGCCAGGTCCACCGCTTCGGAACCATTGGCGGCCTCATCCACGTTATACCCATCTTGCTCCAAGATAGCCCGCAGACATAACCGGCTCACGCTTTCATCTTCCACCACGAGGATTAAAGGGCTTTTCGGCGGATTCTCAATTTCATTATTCATATCCGTCTCAACCATCTGCGCGATTGCACGCTTCAAAGGCAGCGAAACCGTAAACCGGCTTCCTTCACCTTCGGCACTTTGCAGATCAATCCGTCCTCCCATCGCTTGAACCAGTTCCTTCACAATATACAGCCCGATACCCGTACCGCCGATGCTTGTTTTTTCATTCGCCTGATGGTAGATATTGAAAATCGATTCCCGATCCTCCGGGCGGATTCCCATCCCTGTGTCGGCGACTTCAATACGCAGCATACCGTCCTCTTCGGTGGCGCTCAGATGAACAAATCCCTTATTCGTGTATTTAACGGCGTTCGAAACAAGATTGGTCAGAATCTGATTGATTCTCTCTCTATCGCCGAGAACCAGTTTTACCCCATCGTCGATAATCGTCTTCATCTCCAGCCCCTTTTCCCGGGCCATATAGCCGCTTGTCTCGACGATATGCCGGCAGAGTTCCCGAAAATCGAACATCTCCTCCTGGATGGTGATTTTGCCTGTTTTAAGTAACGTCAGATGCGTAATATCGTTGACAAGCCGATCAATGGTTCTGGCCGAGAACATCATAATATTGACCTGTTCCCGCTGATCCTCATTTAATTCGGATTCGCTTAAAAGGCTGGCCATCATCATCACTCCGTTCAGCGGCGAGCGGATTTCATGCCCGATATGCATCAAAAAATTGCTTCGCTCCTCCGATTCTCTTTCCGCCTTTTCCCGTGCGGCCTCCAATTCGTAAAAGAAATGGTTGAACATCAGCGCGAGATTAAACACGTCAACGACTTTTTCAACATGATCCAAATTCCGGCGGCAATATTCCTGATTCAAATTGAAGAGAACAAGCTGACTTGGAGAACTGTCAATATCATTTTCTTGAGGGCTCCAAGTCGGTACTCGAAGGATTCCGGTGACTTCCGCGGTACCGGAATCTTTCAGGGGTATGGAAATCCGCTCATTCAGATAGAACGCGCCTTCTATGCGTCCGTTCCGGCGCTTTTTCATAAGCTTTTCATCTTCCAAAAACCGCTGAAAGTAATCGGGAAGAGAACAGTCCTTATACTTCGGATCGGATTTAATTTCATAAATAAGTTTTTTCCCGGGGCTGTTGATTTCCATAAATCCGCAGGTACTCTTCGATAAAGAAAGAACGGATTTCAGCATGGCCGGAACAATTTCGTCCAGAGACATGGACGAGATAAGAATTTTTCTTATAACCAGTTCCATAACGGCATCCAGTTCCTGGAATTCAAGAAATCTCTGTTCGAACGGCTGGTAATGAGTTATGGAATTCATATAAATGAATGTCGCCGGCGCATTATCCCAATCCATTCGGCCGTAGCGTCCCCGAAAGTGAACGAGAGAGCCGTCGCCGCGCACCATTCCGACATTCAGCATCGGAAGAACATATTCGCCCCGTTCAAAATGATGCAATGCGGTTATAAACGCCTGGGTGCGGGAATCGTCGAAAAGCAGATCGGTAATATTCAAACCCGCCAGTTCCTGCCGGGACCGGCCGATCAGAGAGGCAAACCGTTCATTCGCGAACACAATGCGATCATCGCGAATAATGATGAGATTGCTCTCAATGGCTTCGGCTATTTCCCGCAGGTAATAATTGCTTCCCTGTTTGTTCTCATTCATACGCGGCTCTCCGTGCATTCTACACTATACGTTTACTCTTGCCGCATCACATATAAAATCTTCTCGGTATTCTTGCGCATCAGGTAAATTTTAAAGGATCTTGACCCTCCCTTGGCCATGTCCTAGGCTCATTCTATGAACACTCCGGACATTCGTGAGCAAGTCGATCTTATCCGAGAAGTTTTCGCTTATACCGAACAGTTTCGGGGATCCACCTTCGTTATAAAAATCACCAACGATATCATCGACCATCCCGATTTCCCGCAGCATGCCCGGGATTTCGCTCTGCTCCACAAAGCCGGAATCCGCATCGTCATCGTACCCGGGGCCCGCCTGCGCATCGACGAAGTTCTGGATCGCTTCGACGTGGAACGGCGTTTTATCGACAACATCAGAGTCAGCACCCCGGAATCCATCGACCTGATAAAAATGGCGGCCTTCGATGTGGCGCATCGGGTTATGACCGCCCTGTCGGGTCATAAAATCACCGCCGTCATCGGCAATTGGGTTCGGGCGCGGTCGCGGGGCGTGGTTAACGGAATCGATTACGGCCGCACCGGACTGGTCGATAGAATCCGCGTGGAAGCCGTATCGCGCTCTCTGGAGCAGGGCTATGTGCCCATTTTTCCCTGTATCGGCCATAACGAATCCGGAGATCCGTTCAACCTCTCATCCGACGAATTGGCAATCACCGTCGCAGGAACCCTCAACGCAAAAAAACTCTTCCTTCTCACCCCGGATCCGGTGATGTCCACACCGGAATGGCGAATACCCGAAGGCGCGGATGTTCTGGAAGACGGCCGAATCTTTAGAATGACTCCCGCCGCCGTGGCGGACATCATGGCCCTCAATCCCGATAAAAACGACCTTACCTCTCTGGAAACCGCGGCCGCGGCATGCCGTTCGGGCGTCGATCGATGCCACATCCTCGACGGACGCAAGGGCGGCGTTCTGCTCAAGGAAATTTTCTCCAACCTCGGTGTCGGCACGATGGTCTTTTCCGATGCCTATGAACGGCTCAGACCCATGGAGAGTTCGGACGTTCCGGGGGTTCTGGAAATCATGCGTCCCCTCATCGCCGAAGGTATTCTGATTAACCGAACGGGAGAGGAATTGGACCGAAGAAGAGAAGATTACTGGGTTTATGCCATGGACGGCGTGGTCCACGGATGCGCGGCCCTTCATCCCCTGGGAGATTCCGCGGCGGAGATAGCCGGCGTGGCCGTCGATGCGCGCTACCTCCAGTTGGGAATCGGAGGGAAACTCATCGAGAAGCTTTCGAGCAAAGCCATGGAAGACGGAATACGGAAACTGTTCGTCCTCACAACCAGAACAGCCGATTGGTTTCTGGCCATGGGATTCCGCGAAGGCACGGTGGCCGAACTCCCGCCTCAAAAACGATCGGATTATAACGAGGCGAGAAACTCCAAGGTTCTAGTGAAAGATTTAACAGGCTGATTCCGTAAAAAACATTCCACCGCAACGAACAAATGAATATTATTCTTCAGTCCTTTCTTGTGAAATCCATCCGGCCGACTTACGCTTAATAGAACAATGGAAGATACCATACTGATCGTCGACGACAGCCGAATGTATGGAAAGCACCTGAAACGAACCATAGAGGAAAACCTGGGATACAGGGCGCAGTGGTTTGAATCCTTCCGGGAAACCGAACGGTATTTTAATGATGGTGGACATCCGGCGATTGCGCTGCTCGACTACACACTTCCCGACGCCATGGACGGTGAAATCATCGACCTCTGCCTCCGGTTCAACATTCCTTCGGTCGTTATCACATCCCGCTTTTCCGCGGACCATCAGGAATATCTCTGGTCGAAACAAATCGTCGACTATGTTATCAAAGAAGGTTCTCATACGGTCGGCTACCTTCTCAATCTCATCACCCGTTTTTTTAAAAATCCGGAAACCGGCATATTGATCGTCGACGATTCGAAAATGGCCCGCAATCATCTGATCAATCTGCTTCATCCCTACCGTTTCCAGTTATTTGAGGCTGCCGAGGCTGAAGAAGCTCTGCAGATTCTGGAAACTCAAAAAGACATCAAACTCGTTCTTGCCGACTATGCCATGCCGAAATGCGACGGTTTCGAACTGACGAAAAAAATCAGACAGCAATGGCCTGTGGAAAAACTCGCGGTTATCGGTTTATCGGCCAAAGGGAGTCATCAGCTTGCCGTCAAATTCATTAAATACGGAGCCAATGATTTCCTCAGCAAGCCTTTTTTAAGTGAAATGCTCATGTGCCGAATCAACCAAAACCTCACCCTGCTGGAACACTTCGACTCTCTCCATGAACTCTCAAACATCGATTATCTGACAGGCATTTACAACAGACGGTATCTCTTTGAACTCGGCGAGGTTATTTTCGCGCAGGCGCAGCGAACCGGTGACTATCCGGTCATCGCCATGATCGATATCGACCATTTCAAGCTTGTTAATGACAATTACGGCCACATCATCGGCGACCGGGTTCTGGAACGGCTGGCGAAAACTCTCAAATTGAACATTCGGAAAGGCGACATCCTCGCCCGGTACGGAGGCGAAGAGTTCTGCCTTATATGCCTTAACATGGACGCTTCTCAAGTGGAAAAAATCTTTGAGAAATGGCGGCAAACCATCGCAGAACTCGGATTTCAAGCCGACGGAAAACTTTTCTCCGTTACCGTGAGCATAGGCATTTGTATGGAAAAGCGGGAATCCTTTCTTTCTATGGTGGAAATCGGCGATGAAAATCTCTACAAAGCCAAGGAAGCGGGCCGAAACTGCATCCGGTTCTAATCCCGGATTTCTCCGCTAAAAAAAATAATGAAAAAACTTTAAATTATGACTATTCGTAGAATTAAATAACTATTGACACGTATTAACGATAAGAATTATACCTCGGTTGATTTCAACTTCAAGAGGTACCAATAATGAAAAGAATTCTTATTCTCACGGTCGTCCTTATCGCGGCGGCATCATCGCTGTCTGCTCTGGATTTCGTCGTCGGCCCGAAAATCGGCATCGCGGACTACAACTTTCACGGTGATTACGTTCCTTACGACAACATGATTTCGTTATCCCCGGAAGTCGGCGCGTTCGTTAATCTCCAGCTCACCTCCATGATCGGTCTGCAGATCGAAGCGATGTATACTTATCAAACCGTTCGTCTTGATTCCGGAAGCGGGGACTGGGGTCAATACATCATGAACGCCCTGAGTTTGCCGGTTTACGCCCGCTTCGATTTCGATCTGGCAGGCTTTGGAATCTATGCCCTGGCGGGCGCTCAGTTCGATCTTCTTTTCGGAGATGCGAAAGGAAAGGATAGTGACGGCTCGACGGAAAATTATGGCAGCGTAAGCGATGTTTACGATAATGTCTTATTCATCAATGTTGCCGCCGGAGCGGGCGTGAGTCTGCCTTTCGGGCCGGGCGTTTTGGATGTCGGAGCCGGGATTAAATACGGCTTGACTCAATACCGAGATGGTTATGACTGGAAAGCCTGGGACATCGATATCCAGGCCGCCTACGGATTCTCCATCTAATAAATAGTTCACGAGATATCATCGGAGCCGCCTTTCGAGGCGGCTTTTTTCATCGGGAAAGACTCAATTCGTCATTTCGGGATTCAGGCTCTTGTTGTCCGGAGCATGAACTTTACGGCTTTCGGGATTCGAAAAGTCCGTCGATGGCCTCTTTGGCTTCGATAAATCGGTTGTTGTAATCACCGCTGATGCTGACGAATTCGATGCCGTACCCGGCGAGCATCTCTTTGAGGTACTTGTTGTTCTTCTCCCTCACTTCAGGGTCGCCCGCGAAGCGCACTCCATCGTCGATCCACTCCAAATCCGGTTCCAGATAAAGCCAGAGGTCGAACTCCTGCCGGGCGATAATCTCGTCGATTAAGGCGCTCCGTTCACCGAAATACATCTCCAGGTAATACTGAGTTACGACGGCCTCGCTGTCGACAAGCAGGACGCGGTTGCAGGAGAGGGCTTTTTTCTCGGTCAGCAGGAAATGTTCCATGGCGAGTTCGTCAAAATGCTTCACCGTCAGCTGATCGCTGTACCGAAGCGTGTAATCCCGTCCCACTTCATGAACATACGCGGTGTTGTAGAACTTGCCGAGCTTCTCGGCCAGAGTCGTTTTCCCGGTACTTTCGGTTCCCACGAACGCGATGCGCTTTACGAAAAAACTCTGCACGGTATGGGGAAGCAAACTCCAGTAATCGTAGAGATTCCGTCTGATTTCTCCGGCGGAGCGGGCCGTTACGGTGGTTCTGCGGGCGTCAATCACAACATGCTCCGCTTCGGGATAATACTTATCGAAGAGCTCATCATACTCATGTTCCGAACTGAAAACATGGGTGATGGTTTTGCCGATGGCTTCCTTAACCGCCCGAGTACCGGCGTCCCAATGATCCGATTCCCCCCAAGTATCGTCCCGGATATGAAGAATGTGAATATTCTCCAGCTTGCTGATAGCCTCTCCGATCCAGCTCAGGCGAACTTCGGCCGGCATCGGTTTAATTCCGTCTGCCGCGCACACATCCCGATCTTTCTTCTCGCTGGAACTGAGTACCACATAAAGATTCTCCACATGATTGCTGGCCTCGATAATGGCGAAGATATGCCCCCGATGAAAAGGCAGAAAGCGTCCGCCGATAAATCCGACGGTTCCCTTAATATGTTCCAGCGACTGTATCATCCTCAGCTCCCAACCGGTAATAAGAACACAATACTAACCGAAAACCGCGCAGACTTATATCATTCAACACGGCAAGAAATCGGAAGATCGGCCGGAAGAAGACTTGATACATGAACGTCAAAGCACGACTATTAACGGTATGAAAAAAACGGTTCTCTTGTTCTTCCTGATTTTCTCCGCAATGCACGTTTTCGCCCTCTCCGATCGGCCGGTAACCTACGGGATTCATGTTATTGTCGGCGGACGCTACGATAATGTCCGAATGTGCGTCGCTTCCCCGGCCGGCGTGAAAGGCGGCCCGATTATGGACGTGTATTTCGATGTCCGCTTTCCTCTCGGAGAGGAGGGAACACTGGCCCTGAATATCCCCGTGATGCGCCCCATCCTTTTCGGGGCCTCCTTCGGCATGCTCCAGTTCGAACCCCAAGTTACCTATGAACACCGCTTCGGATCTCCGGGCGGTCCCAGGCCGGTACTGGGCGCGGGATTGGGCGTGGTGTTTCATTACGGCCCCGATTACCTCTCTTCAAAAACCAACAGAGGTGAAGATTTCTTCGCCGTCGGTCCCTTAATCAGCGGATCGTTCGGCATGGAATTCGAAGGGAAAAAAGGATACTGGACACCGGGGGTGAAAGTATTCTACTCACCGCTTTTTTCGCCCGACTACGACTCGGGACTGGTTCTCGGCGGAGCGGCCGAACTGCATTACTCGTTCAAACGCTGAAAAGGTATGCATTCACCCCGCCGCCCATGATAGTTTTTCCATAAAAGGAGAAACCGATCATGCCCGAAGAGAGGCTCGCGAAAACAGGAATCAAAACGAATTACACGGAAAAATCTTCTTACGATCTGGTCATTATCGGAGCCGGTGTCGCCGGACTCACGACCGGTCTTCTCTGGCTGAAAAACCGCCCGGAAGATTCGGTCCTCATCGTGGAAAAGGAACCGTATCCCGGCGGATACGTTACCGCGTATAAACGGGGCGGATTCGTCTTCGAAACGACACAGCTTTTTCCCGACGTCATCGATATCGTGGACTTTCTCGGGGTGGAAATCCCTCTAAAGCGTTATGAAGGGAATTTCATGCGGCGACTGGTTGTAGACGGTGATGATGTTAAGGAATACCACCTTCCTACCGGCGCCGAGAACTTAAAGAACCACCTCTGCGGTCTTTTTCCCGAAGATGCGGGCAAGATCGGCAAACTCATGGATTATTCGGTAAACCTCTTCGCTCAGGTTCGAAAACTCAAAGCCATCTCCACCGCCAAAGACAAATTGCTTACCCCCTTCGCGGCGCCGAAGGTTGTCGCGAATCTCAACACAACCCAAGCACAGCTTCTGGACCGATTCGGAATTACCAACCCGAATCTTCGCGAAATCATGGAAACCTTTACGTCCTTCGCCGGTGTGTCTCCGGGTTATGCCTCATCCATTCTTACAACAGGCGCGATGCTCTCCTCCGTCAGCCGCTGCTATCGCCCCTATGGATATTTCGATGGATTCCCGGCGGCCATGGCCGAGCTTTTTCAGAAGAGAGGCGGTGAAATCCGCCTGAAAGCTCCCGTCGAAGCCATTCAAATCTCCGGCGGAAAAGCCGAAGGCATCCGAGTGGCAGGAGATTCCTTACCGATAAAGGCTGAACGCGTTGTTTCCACCGTGGATCCCAATGTCCTTATCCACAACATGGTGGGAGATGAAAGGGTTCCCTCGTCCTACCTGGACAAATTGAACAATACCGTCATGTCGCCGTCCTCGCTGAATATCGCCCTGGGCCTTGACGACGGTATTGATATGTCCTCCATGGACCTGGATTATCCGTATAATCTCATTTCCACGGGGCTCGGTACCGCGGATAAGCTCTTCAACGCATTCCTGGAAAACCGCAATGCCTTCAGTGAAGAGTGCTTCCACATGGCCGTTATCTGTCCTTCACTGACTACGGGAGGAAAGACCACCGTAACCCTCCGGGTTGTTCCCGTGGCTCCCGGGGACTGGCTCTCCTGGAAGCAAAACGATCCGGCACGGTATGCGGAAGAGAAGGAAAAATGGGGAGGATTCTTTGTCGGCCTGGCGGAGAAATATCTGATTCCGGGTTTAAGTTCGCATATCGAAGTGATGGACGTGGCCACACCGGCGACCTATGCCCGATACTCGGGCTCTCCGACAGGAAGCCTCTACGATATGGCTTCGCTGGTCACCCAATTCGGCCCCAAACGGCTGGGATTGAAAACACCGATTGAAAACCTCGTTCAACCGAAATTCTCTCACGGAATCTACGGCTCCATGATGGGCGCCGTTCAAGTGGTGGATCTGATGCTGGATCGAACTTTCAACGAAGGGAAATCGCTGTTCGCGCCGGGGAAATAATCGTTGCCGAATCCGCGGCTTTGGTAAAAACGGCCTCGATACCCGAGGCCGTTACGAAGGGGTATCGGCACTCCCGCCGGAGTCTTCCGGATTCTTTTCCGAAAAACGCCGCGAACGCCGGTCGCGGAAAATGGAGAAACCGGCCCAAAGCAGAATCGCGCCGCCGACAATCCCCAAAAAAATCTCCAAAGGCAGCTGCAGGGCCGCGGTAACCGAAGCGACTTCAACGGCCAGCGCCGGGATTTTCCCCAGAGTGCTGGCCGCCGCGAAATTCCGCATCCGCATTCGGCCGGCCGCCGCGCCGAGGGTAACGGCGCCGGAGGGTACATACGGAAGAAGCCGAAACGCCAAAACCAGAGCGAAGGCTCTTCCTTCGGGCGCCCCGGCAAGACGCCGCATTCTCTTTTCCAAACCTTTTGAAAAACGGCCGCGGCCTCCCGCAACCCGATTCAATCCTTTACGGTAGAGAGTAAAAGCAACCACGGCTCCCAGGGATTCACCGGCAATGGACAGAGCTCCGCCCCACCAGAGACCGAATACCGCAATATTGGCCGCTGTAATAAAAAAGCTCGGTAAAAAACCCAGAACGGCTATCACGATTTCCACCAATAAGCTCAGCGGTATCGCGACGGCATGATGAGAAGTCAGCAGTCCGGTGAGCCAAATCTCGTCCATGAGATAATTGTACTCCTTTTGCGGTATCAAAAGCGTGTATTCTCGGGCTTGTGGCGGACCGACAGGATTCTCCCTATTCTTCCATATATCTTCGATTCAATGTTAGACTTCGTATACTTTTTAAAAGGATCGAAACCATGCCCAAAGCTCTGCTTATAAATTCCAGTCCTCGAAAAAACGGAAATACCGCGGCCATGCTGTCTGAGATTTCCGCCGTCTTGAAATCTTCCGATATTGATGTTGAGACTCTGCATATCGGAGGGAAACCCGTTCTGGGGTGCAGGGCCTGCGGCAAATGCGGGGAGAACAAGAATCTCCGCTGCGCCATCGACGATTCGTTATCCGATTCGATCGCAAAAGCGTTAACGGCCGATGCATTAATTGTCGGTACGCCCACTTACTTCTCCGATTTAACTCCGGAGGCCAAGGCTTTTATCGACAGGTGTGGATTTGCCGCCCGTTCCAATGATTTCGCTCTGGAGAAAAAAATCGGCGCGGCCGCGGTAGCCGTCCGACGAGCCGGTGCTGTCCATGCGATGGATTCCATCAACCATTTTTTTCTTATTAATAAAATGTTCGTAGCCGGTTCTTCGTATTGGAACCTCAGCATTGCACGCGATATCGGTGACTATGCGAAAGACGAAGAAGGCGTGCAGACCATGAAAGATCTGGGCTCACTTATCGCCTGGTTCCTTAAAAAAACCGCCTGAATAACGGTTGCTTCAACAGTGCCTCAATCTTGAACTTATGAATCTCATAGCCGCCGGTCCGATATCGAAAAAAGCGAACTGCGGGATTTTCGCTCCCATAGACCGCGGCGCAGATAATTTTTCTCTTTGAGATAATGCCGATTCCGGCGGCTGTAATACCGGTAACACTCAGGAAGTTCCGCGGTGTTTCATATTCCATGAAGCACTTCTTATCTCAGGCGGTTGTACCGCTGCTTGCCCTTATCGTGTTTCTCCTGTCGGCCGCACTGATTCAAGCGGAGGAACAATCGCCGTCCGAATCCGTTACCGCCTCCGAAAGTCACTCTCAAAAAGTACCGGCATCCATGGAGACCTGGTGATATAAATCGGCCGAACGCCCGATTAGGCCGATCTCGAAGATTCCGGTAACGGCGGATTCTTTACGCGATATGCATGCCCCCGTCTATGGAAAGGGCCTGTCCCGTAATAAATCCCGACGCATCGGAACAAAGCCACACAACCGACCGTGCCACATCCTCGACGGTCCCCATTCTTCCCATGGGAATAACATGTTCGGTTAACAGACTCTCTTCTTCCGGATTGGTGGAAAGGGTGTTGGACATTAAATTGGTGCCGGTTGTCGGTCCGGGGCAGATAACATTCACCCGTATTCCGTTTCTCGCGTTTTCAATAGCAGCCGTTCGGGTAATCGCGATAACGCCGGCCTTACTGGGACCATAAGCACCGAAATTCGGAGCCATTTTCAATCCGCCGATGGAAGCGGTATTCACGATGGCCCCTTTTCCCTGTTTCTTCATCTGCTTCAATTCATGCTTTAAGCAGAAAAAAACACCTTTAAGATTCGTATCAACGATTCTGTCCCAGGTTTCTTCGGTAACCTCTTCAAGAGGCAGATAGGGGATTCTAACCCCGTCGGGACCGATTCCCGCATTATTAAAGGCGAAGTCGACGCTCCCAAACAGATCCACCGTCTTTTCCATAAGATTCTTTACATCTTCTTCCAATCCGACATTGCATTGGATAAAAACCGCTTCACCTCCGGCTTCTTTTACCAAACGAACGGTTTCTTCACCGCCTTGTATGTTGTTTGCCGTTGAGACAACGACTTTGGCACCGAGTTTCCCGAACTCCAGGGCGGCCGCCCGGCCCATGCCGGAAGCTCCGCCCGTAATAATAACCGTTTTACCCTGAATATCAGTAAACATACTTTCTCCTTTGTTCAATAATCTTTCGCGGCATCCTTATTCCCGCGGCCTGTTAAATCCGCATGGCCGCATGATAGCCTTCCTGGTTGGCGTGATAAAACGTTCTTCCCTTGGCAACGCAGTCTCCGATCAGATGGACATCCGGTCCGTATTGGGAAAGAAGTTTTTTCCCCAATGTATTTTCAGGAACAACGCCCAGGGCGATAACACAGGTATCGGCCTCCATAAGAATCCGATTTCCTTCTTTATCCTCGGTTTCGGCCCCGCTGTCGGTAAAAGACAGAATCTTCCTCTCACCAATAAGTTTGACGCCGAATTGATCCAAATGGTCAAATAGATCAGCTTTATTGAAAATCGGCATTTCCTTACAGAAAGCCCCGGCGGGAATCATGTCGATAACCGTAACTTCCTTTCCTTCCATGCCCAGCGTTAAAGCGCATTCCAGACCGGTTAACCCGCCTCCGCAGACCAGAACGGTCTTTCCAACCTCAACACTCCGTGACTCAACATCCCGGACCGTTTTCACGATTTGGTTGCCGATACCGGGAATCGGAGGATGAAGATATTTCGATCCGGTGGCCACGATAACGGCATCCGGATTCTCTTTTGCTATGATCTCGGGCGTAACTTCGTTATTCAGCCTGATATCGGCACCGCAGCTCATGGTCGTCCGGATATCCCATTCCAGATAATTTCTCAAATACTCCTTGAACGGTGCCGCGGTTGCATCCTTCAGGAGTCCTCCCAGAGAATCGCCTTTTTCAAAAAGCGTTACGCTGTGTCCTCTTTGCATCAGGGTTTGAGCGGCCATCATTCCGCCGGGGCCGCCGCCGATAACGACGACTTTCTTTCTCATTTTCTCTTCAGCAGCTTCAATATTCCCGGGAATCCCCATCCTCGGATTGACGGCGCAGTGCATCGAAGTTCCGTACATGTTGGCATTTCCGCACCAGTCGCAGCGGGTACAGGGCCGGATTTCATCCACTTTATCTTCCAGGGATTTATGAATCAAATCCCCGTCCGCCATGTAGGATTTCGCCATGGCCACGATATCCGCTTTGCCCGAGGCGATAATGTCTTCGGCCTCGGCCAGAGACGTAATATTCCCAACCACGGCCACCGGAATCCGCAGTCTCTTTTTCGCCTCCGCGGCAAAAGCGACATTCAATCGGCGTCCTTTGAAATACGTGGGAATAGTGTAAGTAGCTCCCATTGTGAAAATATTTCCCCGGGAAACATGGATAATATCCACATACTCTTGAGCTTCCGCCATGAAATCCAGAGACTCCTCCAGCTCCAGTCCTCCCGGAGTATCTTCCTGAGCGGAAACACGGGCCTCAATCACCATTCCCTCGCCGACGGCATCCCGTACGGCTTTCAGAACCTCAAGGGGCCAGCGGCGCCGATTTTCGGGGCTGCCGCCGTATTCATCTGTTCTGGCATTGCTGTGGGGCGAAAGAAACTGGGCGATTAAATTGTTATGGGCGCAATGAAGCATAACCATCCGGAAACCCGCTTTCTTGCACCGGAGGGCGCAATCCGCATAACGTCCTTTCATATATTCCAAATCGTCCCGATCCATCTCTTTCAGATTGGTTTCATCGGGATTCAGAGGACGAGAGGCCGAAACAACCGGAATCGGAGGACCGCCGGGATATTGGCGCGATCCCCGGCCGGCATGGGCCAGTTCAACCGAGATTTCCGCTCCGTTATACCGTGCCGCTTCTACCAGCTGATTCATTCCGTGAATGTTTTCATCGGAATTCACGTTCATCTCGCACAGCCATGCCGAATCGTTCTCATGTGTTACGGGCGTATCTCCTATGGTGACATAGGCAACTCCGGATTGTGCCTGCCACTCCATGAAATCAAGCATTTCCTGAGTCATATCGCCATTCGGCGCGCATTTTAAAACAACGGTCGGGGCATACTGGAGTCTGTTTTTCAGTGTAAGACCTCGGATGGTCAGCGGTTCAAACACATGGGGAAAACGGTTAATTCCCTTCATCTTTCCTCTTTTACGAGAGAGGTATTCAAACGAATAACAAACGCGATAAAAATAGAATTTATTCTATATAATATTGAATTAAGAGATATTAAGAAAGACTCGAGCCAATGCCGAAGCATCGGCTGAATCGTAATTTTCTCTTAGAATAAGCTCAAACTTCAACGGAAACGTATTCAAACCGGCTTACGTCGAAAAGTCCCTTAGCCGTCAGCTTCAGCTTCGGGATAACGGGCAGCGCCAGGAAACTCACGGACATGAAGGGATCCATCTCGGAACGAACATGCAGCCGCTCATGAGCGATGGCGATGAGATTTTCAAGAAGAGCGGCGGTTTTCTCTCCGTCCTCGTCGGTCATCAGTCCGCCCAGGGGCAGAGGGAGAGTCCCCAAAGATTCCCCACCGGCGGCGGCCAGAGAAATCCCGCCCCCCTCGGCAATCAGATTCCGAAGGACGGCCAAAATGGCCTCATCGTCATCGCCGACGGCGATCAGATTATGGGAATCGTGAGCAATGCTGCTCGCCACGGCACCGCCCTGAAGGCCGTAACCTTTGACAATCCCCAAACCGATCCGGCCGGTACCTTGATGCCGCTCAACCACGACAAGCTTCAATAAATCATTGAAAATCCCCGGAATAAACTTACCGTTCCCGCCTATCGGCACGTCCGTAATCAGCTCTCCGGTAACAAGGCTGCCGCTCTCCATCGTGATAACCCTGGCACGGCCGGAACTCATCATCAAATCCAAATCTTCTTTGCTCAGCGGAGCCGGCCGAACCGTATCGCGAACGGCGGTATCGTCACTCAGGAGGGGCGCCCGGAGAAGCCGGCCGCCCTCGGCCACGAGAACCCCTTCGTGGTAAACCGACCCCACCCGGAAATCTTCCAGTTCTCCGTCAAGGACAACCAAATCCGCGCGGCGTCCCGGTGCAAGGGCGCCCCGATCGTCCAAACCATAGGCCTCGGCGGCATTCAGGGTGGCCAGACGCACCGCTTCAACGGCATCCAGTCCCAGTCTTACGGCCTTCCGAATGTTGAAGTCGATATGCCCTTCCTTAAGAATATCGCCTCCCAGTTTATCGTCGGTACAGAAGGCGCACCGCCGGGCGAAAGCCGGTTCAACGCCTTTGATAAGAGCCGCCAAATCCCTGGCGGCCGTTCCTTCCCTAATCAGAATCCGCATTCCAAGCCGAAGACGTTCCCGCATTTCCTCAAGAGTGCCGCACTCATGATCCGTCGTAATTCCCGATATCGCGTAGGCCGCCAGATCGGACCCGGTCATGCCGGGACTGTGACCGTCCAATTTCTTGGCGGAACGCCGAGCCATGGCGATTTTATCGACGATGCCGTTATCGGCGGCGGCAACGGCGGGGTAGTCCATAACCTCTCCCAGGCCGAGCACTCTCGGATGGCCGATCAGCTCCGATAGATCCGAGGCTTCAAGCACGGCGCCTGAATCCTCCTGAGGCATGGCGGGTACGCAGGAAGGAAGCATGACAAAAACGGACTGGGGAACGTTTTCCGAGGCGGCCAGCAGCCAGCGGATGCCGTCCATGCCGCGGACATTGGCGATTTCATGCGGATCGGCAATCACGGTGGTGGTTCCTTTGGGAACCGTCAGTCCCGCGAAACCGACGGGACCGTGCAGAGAACTTTCTATATGGACATGAGCGTCGATAAGTCCGGGTACAACGATCCGGCCTCCAAGATCCGTTTCTTTACGGCCTTGGTAAGTCCCGGGCTTCCCTACGGCGATGATGCGCCCGCCCTGAATCGCCATATCGCCGGTTATCATCTCACCGGTAAACACATCGAGGAAGCGTCCGTTGCACAAAACTCCGTCGGCCGGAACTCTGCCGGATGCCGCTTCAATATCGGCCTTGATGTCGGTTTTCATGTCGCCCGTCATACGTACCTCCAGCACCGCACACTGCAGATTATTAACGGTCAGTATAGCACAAATAGGAAAACCTAATGGACCTTTCCAACAGAGGAAAACACAGAAACGGACCTAGCCCGTAAAATCGACGGGAGAATACGAACGGAAATGAATGGAGTTTCTACTTCTCCGCAGCCAATCCTTTCAAAAAAGACTCGATAACCGATATGGTTTGCTGAGGATCGGCGGACGTAAAAATCGCAACCTTGAAAAGAAAAGCCTGGATCAAATCCAGAATCTGCATCGCCGTGGCTTCAATCGGAATGGAACGGATTTCACCCGAACGAACCCCCTCGCGAAGCATGCGCCTCAGCAGAAGATCCAGTTTCACCGTTCGGCGCCGTATTATAATGGGAAAATCCCGATCGTCCCGCCGCTTTTGAAAAATATAATCTCCCAGACTTGTGATGAAATCACGGTTATGCCAGCTTTTAAAAATGATATCCGCCACGATGCGGCGAATTTGAGGCAGCACCGGCCCCTCAACCGCGGCATTTTCCCTGTATCCGGAAAACATTTCGTCGGTATAGTATTTCACCGCGTAGTTGAAGATTTCTTCTTTATCCCGGAAATACAAATAAAGCGTCGGCCGGGATATTTCACAGGCTTCGGCGAGCTGAGAAAGACTCGTATTTTGATATCCGTCCCTGGCAAAAAGCTTAAACGCTTGCCGAAGGATGGCAATTTTCCGCTGTGTATGATCGATAATCTTCGGCATATCAATCCCAGTATATCCTTATTCGGCATAAAACTGCGACCGATTTTTCTCTCAAGGCCTAAAAGAGAACAAAAGAACACCGATATCTCGGTTTTTCAAAACTCTTGAAAAACCATACGGTTCGCGGACAGAAGGCTCTTTTCGGACCGGCGCCTGTCCGTACGGGAGGGCCCTACCCCCGAGGGTCCACCTCGGCGGCATAATCAATTCCGTTCCAATCGAAACCGTGCAGCTTCAAGAAATCGGAACGAAAGCCGGCGATATCCGTTAAGTTCTCCAGATTCTCGGTGGTAACATCCTTCCATTTGACGCTTACCGCACTCTGAACATCATCGCGCATTTCCCAGTCATCCATTCGCACCAGGCCGCTCTCGTCCCGAACGGTTCCCTCATTACCGTAGATTTTCTCGGCGAGCATTCGATACATCTGTTCAATGCAGCCTTCATGAAGATGTTTTTCCTTCATAACCTTGAACAGCAGGGAAATATAGAGCGGCACAACGGGGATAACCGAACTGGCCCTGGTAACCACGGCCTTGTTCACCGAGACAAAGGCTTCGCCGCCGATACCCTGCAGAGCCGAATTGAGCTCTCCGGCGGTTTTCTCCAAATGTTCTTTCGCGGCACCGATGGTTCCGGCCCTATAGACGGCATGGGTAACCTCCGGACCGATGTAGGAATAGGCCATGGTTTTGGCCCCTTCGGCCAAAACACCGGCATCCAGAAGAGCTTGAATCCAAAGCCTCCAGTCTTCACCGCCCATAACCCGGACGGTATTCGCCGCTTCATCACCTTCAGCGGGGGCGACGCTCGCCTCCCCGACGGTTCCTTTCACGAAATCGACGGACTTGGCCGTGTACGTTGTTCCCAAGGGTTTAAGAACCGATTTGTACTGTACTCCGGTATCCGGATCGATCCGGACGGGAGAGGCGATGGAATAAACCACCAGATCCGCTTGACCGAAAAGATCCTTGATTCTGCTTATCACGGCGTTTCGGGTTTCATGGGAGAAGGCATCCGCATTCAGACTCTCCGCGGTCAAACCGGCGGCCCGGGCGGCCTGGTCGAAATACTTATTGTTATACCATCCCGGACTGGCGGGTTTGCGATCCGTAGGCTCCCGTTCGAAAGACACGTTCAGCGTACCGGCACCGGCTCCGAACGCCGCGGCGATGCGGGTAGCCAGACCGTAGCCGGTGGATCCTCCGATAACCAGAACGCGTTTCGGCATGTTGATGGGCGGCTTTCCCTTAATGAAGGCAATCTGCTCTTCGAGTGACTTTTTCAAACCGTCGGGATGAGCGGTTAAACAAACCCCGCCGATGATTTTAGGTTCCAGTACCATTATTGATGCCTCCATGCTGCTCGGCCGTGCTTTGCGTGCTTGCTTCGCATCGGCTTGGGATTTTCATATTTCGATTATTCTTTCCGATCTTCCGGTTCGCCGTCAAATACCGGCAAAACAAACCGGGAATCATTCACAGGCGTCTTTCCGGCAGGCTTCTAGGCATCGCCGAGAAGACAAAGCCAGGAGGCCTCGGCGGCCACTTGGTCGCCCACATAAGCCTTGCCCGACTGACGGATTCCGCGGGTGGAAACCTGAACATTCTCAATTTCGAACCGGACTTCATCACCCGGTACCACCTGTTTGCGGAATTTGACTTTATCCACGGTGGCCAAAAAAAAGAGTTTCGCTTCCACAAGCCCCGCCTGCATGGCACCGGCACCGCCGCATTGAGCCATGGACTCCACCAGAATAACTCCCGGAACCACGGGATATTGAGGAAAATGACCTTTAAAAAAGAAATCCTCTTCCGTAAATTTGCGCTTCCCTACAATTTTCTCTTTACCGGCTTCAATGAGTTCATCGACAAAGAGGAACGGCTTCCGATGCGGAAGAAGGTCCGTTATTTCTTTCATTTTTATTCTCCTTTATACAGCTGTTTCGCGAAGCGAAATAGCGAGCCAAGTAGCTGAATCGCGAAGCGATTTAGCGAACCCAGCAGCTGTTTCGCAAAGCGATTTAGCGAGCCCAGCAGTTGTTTCGCAAAGCGAAATAACGAGCCAAACAGCTGAATCGCAAAGCGATTTAGCGAGCTCATTTTCAAGGCCGCTCCGAAAAAATCGGTCGGGAGCGGCACTTCACGGCCCGGCATTTCGCGGCCTCAGATTCTTGCGAATCAGTCTTCGTACTTTCGGAACACCAATGCTCCGTTATGACCGCCGAATCCCAGATTATCCGACAGAACCGTCCTTAATTCCGCCTTGCGGCCGACATGGGGCACATAGTCCAAATCGCACTGCTCATCAGGCTCGTCCAGATTAATTGTAGGCGGAATGAATCCGTCGCGCATGGCCAGAATCGACACGATGGCTTCCATACCTCCGGCGCCCCCGACCATATGACCCGTCATGGATTTCGTGGACGAGATGGGAACTTTGTAAGCATGATCCCCGAAAGCATTTTTAATCGCAAGAGTTTCCAAGGGATCGTTTGTCGGCGTGGAGGTACCGTGTGCGTTGATGTAATCAATGTCGGTCGGCTGTACTCCCGCATCTTCCAAAGCCAGCTTAAAACAGCGTTCCAATCCCTTGCCCTCCGCGTCGGGACTCGTCAGATGGAAAGCGTCGCAGGTCATGCCGTAGCCAAGCACTTCTCCGTAGATTTTCGCACCTCGGTCCAGAGCATGCTGAAGTTCCTCAAGGATGAGGATGCCGGCGCCTTCGCTCATGATGAATCCGTCCCGATCTTTGTCAAAGGGTCGACTCGCGGCCTGCGGGTTGTCATTTCTGGAAGAAAGAGCCGTCAGCTTGATAAAACCGGCGATGCCGAACGGAGTGATGGCCGCTTCCATCCCCCCGGAAATCACGATGTCGGTCCGGCCGTATCGAATGGACTCCAGAGCCGCTCCCATGGCGTCGGTAGCCGACGAACAGGCGGTTACCATGGCGTAGCACGGTCCGTGGGCGCCGAACTTTATCGCGATATTCGCCGGGCCCTCGTTATTGATAAGCTTGGGTACGGTCATGGGAGGTACGCCGCGGGGTCCTTTTTCATAAAGAAGGCGGATTCCCTCCTCGGTGACTTCATAGCCGCCGATACCGTTGCCGAGAATCACACCGGTGCGCTCGGGATTATACCCTCCCTCATCCAAACCGGCGTCTTTCATGGCCTCAATGGCGGCGACCATGCCCAATTGAGTAAATCGGGCGAGCTTCCTAGCCTCTTTCCGATCCATCCAATTCGAAGGATCGAAGTTCTTCACCTCACCGGCGATTTTTACGGAATAATCTTCCGTATCGAATAACGTAATCCGGTCGATACCGCTTTTCCCCGCTTTCACGGCGTTCCAGGTATCGGCGATATTGTCGGCCAAGGGATTGATGGTTCCCATGCCGGTAACGACGACGCGTCTGCGCTCCATAGAATCGATCTCCCTTACATTACAAGTCCGCCGTCGACACGGATTACCTGTCCCGTGATATACGACGACAAATCGCTGGCCAGGAACAGAACCGTATTGGCGATATCCTCGGGGCTGCCCATTCGTCCGAGAGGAATGGCTTTGGCGTAATCGGCCTTCACATCGTCGGTCAGTTTCTCGGTCATGGCGGTTTCAATGAAGCCCGGAGCCACGGCGTTCACGCGGACGTTCCGCTTCGCGGTTTCCTTGGCCAGACTTTTGGTAAAGCCGATCAATCCCGCCTTGGAGGCCGAATAGTTGGTCTGTCCGGCGTTGCCCATTTGCCCCACAACGGAGGCCATGTTGATGATGCTTCCGGACTTCTGCTTCAAAGCCATGAAGGCCGAAGCCTCCCGGGACACCAGAAAAGCGCCGGTCAAATTCACCTTGATAACCGACTCCCACTGATCCAAAGGCATGCGGAACACCAAACCGTCCCGCGTAATCCCCGCGTTATTCACCACCACATCCAGCGGGCCCGCGTCGGTAATATCCTTAATAAGGGCTTTAACCTGTTCTTCATCGGTAATATTCGCCGAATGGAACGTTACGCCCGCACCGCCCTTGGCGGCGGCGTCCATGTCGCCCTTAAAAGGGCCTTCCTCAAAATCGCAGTAATGAACGGAAGCGCCTTCCGAAAGACACTTCATAATAATTTCCTTGCCGATACCCCGGGCTCCCCCGGTTACCAGGACGACTTTACCTTCCAGCAGCATGTTTCGTTCTCCTCAAATTCGCGCTATCATCCGGCCGCGAAATAACGCGTTCCGGATCTCATGACACCATGGACCGAACGTTTCTCGAACCTCCGGTTAAGGTACGGCTCCATCGGCGTACGGTTTACCTCTCAGGCTAAACCGGCACCCCTTCGGCGGCGTCAACGGCTTCGGCCGTACCCATGGGGATGCAGATTCCATCATGACCCGACTTGGCCCATAGGCCGGAAAGAACCTTTCCCGGCCCGACTTCATACAAAACAGGCGGACGCATCGACGCTATCGATGCCGTTAAATCCACCCAGCGAACCGGATGAACGATTTGCTCCACCAAGAGATTCCTCGCTTCTTCACCATCGGTTACGGGAGAGGCTTTCACGTTGGACCAGACCGGCTTCACGGGATTGGAAAATGGAATTCCCGTCAGGAATCCCTTCATTCGCTGCGCGGAACCGTCCATTAAAGGCGTATGAAAGGGACAGGAGACCTTCAGCGGAATAATGCGTTTGGCCCCGGCGGCCTTCAGGGCGTCGGCGGCGTTATCCATTCCGGCCATGGTTCCGCCGATGGCCACCTGAATCGGACTGTTCTCATTGGCGCTCCAGACATCTTCAAAATCCCGCAGAACCAAACGAACCGTCTCCGGATCGATTCCGATAACCGCGGCCATGCCGATATCACCTTTCTCGGCGATAATCTCGGCCCCGGCTTCGGCCATGAAGCGGCCTCTCGCCGCAACGGCCCGCAAGGCGTCCTCGGCGCCGAGCACGCCGGCATCAACCAGAGCCGAATACTCGCCGAGGCTGTGTCCGGCCGCGCCCGCGGATTCCATCCCCTCCTCGGCAAGAGCCGCCCGAGCCGCAAGACTCGCCAGAACAATGGCCGGCTGAGAATTCTCGGTGGCTTTGAGTTCCTCATCGGTCCCGCCGAAGAGTAACGCCTTCATGTCCCGTCCGCAGACATCGGATGCCATGGCAAATAATTCTTTTACAGCGTCGTAACGCTGAAAAAAATCATGCGCCATGCCCGGTTCTTGACTTCCCTGACCGGGAAAGAGAAAGACTGGTCCCGTTACCATATTATGTAGTTCCCTCCATAAGTCAGTCCGCCGCCGAAACCGACGGTGAGAATATTCATGCCCTTCTTCAGCAGCCCCTTGCCGTCCATTTCGGCCAGCGCCAAAGGAATGGACGCCGATGAGGTATTCGCGTATTCCTCGATATTGATGTAGTACTTTTCCAGAGGAATCTTCGCACGTTTGGCGGCGGCCGCGATGATGCGGTAATTGGCTTGATGCGGTATGATGTAATCCACGTCATCAACGCTTAGACCGTTCCGCTCCATGAGTTCGGTAACGATTTCCACGTTCACCCGAACGGCGAATTGGTACACCCGCTGCCCGTCCATCCGTATATACAGTTCTTCTTCCGTGGTTTTTCCCAAAACAAACGGAGTGGCCGATCCTCCCGACGGCAAATACAGAGCCGTCGCGCCCGAACCTTCCGTTCGGAGAATGCTGTCGCGGATGCCCGCCTCTTTTTCGGTAGCCCGAATAATGGCCGCGCCGGCGCCGTCGCCGAAGAGAACGGCGGTTCCCCTGTCGTTCCAATTGGTAATGGAAGTCAGTTTTTCGGCACCGATCACCGCAACGGTTTTCGCGATTCCGGTAAGAATCAAACCCCGGCCCATTTCAAGACCGTAGGCAAATCCCGTACAGGCCGCTTTAAGATCCACCGAACCGATGTTCCCAACCCCCAGAGCGTCCTGAACCAGATTGGCCGTTGCGGGGAATCCCCGGTAATCGGGTGTAACGGTCGAGACGATAATGAAATCCAAGTCTTTCGCCGACAGGCCCCCGCGCTTCAAAGCCGTTTTGACGGCCTCCGTAGACATAAAAGAACACGTTTCTTCATCCGAAGCGATATGACGATTCCCGATTCCCGTATGTGACCTGATCCATTCATCGGACGTGTCGATACTTTGAGCAAGCTCATCGTTGCTGACTCGGCGAGAGGGAATGTAAGATCCGACGGAAACGATTTCTGCAGTCATCAATCCTCCTGAACTCTTAACAACACGGATTATTTACACTTTAGATAAAAGTGTCAATATTAACGGTGCGGTCATCCTTGCTGAGATCCTGCCGAAGCGGACCGCGCACGGCCGGGTGTCCGATACCCCGTCCGTTCTTTACAGATCTGCGGCAGAAGACTCTCTGTGCTAAAATAGAAGCGATGATGCGGAGACGATTCGGAATAACGGCCGCCCTTGCCGGGGCTTTGATTCTCAGCTTTCTCGGAGGATGCGCGGACTCGGGAACCTATATCGTCGGCGATGTGAGCTTCCTGAATAATCCCGGAAGAGAGTTCCCGCCCGCGAACCATCCGAATTACGGAAGCGCCGATCTCAGCGACGAAGTCTGCTACGTCCGGCTCGTGGATGATGACGGAGCCGGAAGCGTTATCTGGGAATCCGAAGCGTATCCGGTTACGTTTCTCGACGATTACATCTACGATCCGGACGATATCAATAATCAAACTCCGACGCCCGACGAAGGCGTTTTTATCGAATCCTTTGTTATCTCCCTAACCGATGCGCAGCTTTCCGGAGCGATCCAGCCGCTCCGATTGGAAGCCTATCTGTACGATGACGAGGTAACATCCCCCATCGATCCGGCGACGGATACCCAGCAGTATTCCTACACAGCCGAGAATCCGGATACATTCTGGTATCGAACCTTTACCGTTACCGAAAGCTCAACCGTTCGCGCATCGCTCTATATAACCGTACCGTTTTCTTAATTTCAGGCGGCGGAGTGCTCCGGAAGGAAACGCAAAATGTGTCATTATTCCCCGGAACGTATCAATATGACACACCTATATTGAATCGCCGACGATTTGCCCAAAAACGACACAGAAAAGCTGTTTCAGAGACCGCTTCGGGGATCACCTGAGATGAGAAAAACAGGCCGGCTCCTTCGTGTTAAATATTTATCTTATTGCATAATAAATAATTAGCCTAAAGGAAAAGATGATTGGCACGCCTTATGCTTATATAGTTTGCGTCGACACGATCGACAAAATTGAAAATCAGCCTAAGGAGGCATGAGATGAAATACTTAACCCAAACCTACCGACCGGTGAGCCTGGCAAACGATATGGACCGGCTCTTCAGCCAATTTTTCGAGACCGCCGGAGTCCCTTCCTCCAGAAGTTTTCTTGTGGACATCTCCGAAGAAGCCGAGGGTTATCGGATCGATGCCGAACTTCCCGGATATGCCGCCCAGGATGTGGACATCCGCGTGGAAGACAATCTTTTGGTTATCGAGGCCAAGGCCTTGGAAAGCACCGAAGAGAAGAAGGATGCCGAGCCGACTTGGCGTGTGAGGGAACGCCGTCAGGGCGACTTAAAAAGATCGTTCGTTCTTCCGGATGATGTTGAGAAACAAGCCGTGGAAGCGGAAATGAAGAACGGTGTTCTGTCGGTTTCTCTGAAAAAGAAGCCGGAGGCCAAGCCTTTCTCGGTGAAGATTCGGGAAAACTAGGGTTTAAACCGGAAATACGGAACCGCCGGCCGGAATACCGGCCGGAAATCTTATTCCGGATTTAAAACGGACCGCCCTCCAAAAGGGGGCGGTTCCTTTGTCTTTGCCCCTTTTGTGATATAATTTGAATCATGAAAAAGCGAATATCTCTTCTTAGTTTCGTAATATTGCTCGGTTTCTTTATTACACTCCCCGTACTCGCCATCGACATCAGCGTTGAATTCCTCGAAGGACATTTGGAATATACCGAAGGGCGGGATGCCTGGCTGTCCGCGGAAATCGGTGACACGCTTCCGGAAAATTGTCAGATAAGACTCTCCGGACGCGGTTACGCGGAAATCTCTTCGGGAGCGCAAAAGGTCACCTTAACCAAAGACGGATTATACCAGACGGCGAATCTTTTCGCCGATGAGCCGGAGAAAGCCAATTTCCGGCAGATAGTCGGTTCCAAATTCACTTCCCTGCTCCGGCACAATGAAAGTAATTCGGGAATGACCGTAGCCGCCGTGCGCGGCGCGGAAGCGGAAGGCGACGACTTTATTTCCTGGGAAGATGAATCCACTGATTACCTGAACGACGGCAAGGCTCTTTTCGAAGAGGGGGACATCGCGGGAGCGATGGAACTCTTCGACGAAGGCTCCCTATGGGAAACCGGAGCCGTTCAAAGAGAATGCGGATTCAGGCTGGGAGTTTGCCAGCAGATTATCGGCGATCCTCGAGCCGCAAGAAAAACCCTGACATCCCTGTCGCCGGAAAAGAACGATCCTTTTCTGGGGGAATACGCGGTAACGGTGGGCACGCTATACATCGAGAGCAGAGAATACGGGAACGCCGATAACGTTCTTTCGTTCTATTTAAGCGCGAATCCCAACGGCGACGCGGCGCAGGCCGCCTGGCTTCTCTCGGCTTTCAGCCGTGAAGGCCAGAACGACGATGCCGGACGCCGGGAGAGTCTGCGTAAAGCCGTGAATCTGGGTCCGAACACGGAAATCGGCCGGGCGGCTTCTTCAATGCTCCAGTAGATTCTCGGCGAACATCACAATAAGGTGTTGATAAACACCCCGAGCCGGTCATCCGTCCTGCTCGGGGTGTTTTTTTTTAGACTCTTCCGTAAACCTCTCGGCTCTTGACCCTCTTCTCCGTCTCACCGACGATATCGGCGGAGGTCTTTATGGATTCCAAACCTGTGGCTCTTATAACGGGAGCCAGCCGGGGAATCGGCCGGGCTCTCGCCGTTACTTTTTCCAAGGCCGGTTTTGAATGCGCTCTTGCGGCCAGAAACGCCGAGAGACTCGCTGAAACAGCCGATTTCTGCGCGGGGCGCACGGAGATGTTCCCGACGGATCTGAGTGAAGCGGGTGCTCCCGAAAAACTGGCGGACGGCGTTCTTAAAGCCATGGGCCGAGTTGATGTTCTCATCAACAATGCCGGTTCCGCCCTTTCCCGTCCTTTTACTGATACCGAAATTGCCGATTGGGACGCGCTGATGGCCTTGAACGCCAAGGCGCCTTTCTTTCTGACGCGCGCGCTTCTTCCCGCGCTGAAGCGCTCGAACGCAGCGGTTATCATCAACATAGGTTCGGTGGTTTCGTTTAAAGGATACGAACTTCAATCGGCATACTCCGCGTCAAAGCACGCTCTGGCAGGCTGGACGAAGTCTCTGGCCCGGGAAGTCGCCTCCGACAACATCCGTGTTCATCTGATTGCGCCGGGCGGCGTAGCTACGGATCTGGTTCTCGGCGTAAGACCCGACATCAATCCGGCGGACCTGATTCGTCCCGAAGAGGTTGCCGAAACGGCGCTTTTTCTGGTTCAAAGCAGGGGAAACGCGGTTATCGACGTCGTGGAACTGCGCAGAAACGGCAAAACGCCGTTTGCCTGATTCGATGCCGGCCGGTTCGGTTCGGTTCGGTTCGGTTCGGAGGCAGAATCAGCTTAAAAAGACTGCGGCGGGATATGTTTATCGGTCCGCCGTTTTCTCCCGTGCCGGCGGGTGGACAATACCGGTTATCAGCCTTTCTCCGAGTGAGGTTTCAACCGTCTCGGCTTCTTCTCCGTTGATTAAGGCGGGCCGTTTCCCGTCATGGCGAATCCATATGCGAAAAGAACTGAAGACTTCGGGCCGAACGTTTACGTTCCAGCCCGATTCTTCCGCCGTTAAACCGGCGATTCCGGCCCCGGGGAAAATGTGACCGTCACAGCCGGCAAAAACGTCGTTGTTATCCAGCAGCATGTAATTTCCGGATTCACCGGGTTTGAGTGAATGTTTGCTCCCTCCGAAAAGATGAGAAGCCCGGCGTTCCAGACCGGGAGCGCCGAACCAAGTGCCCTCCGGAAGAGAGAAAGAACGAACCCGCTCCGAAAGATTGGAAACGGAGAGGTAGGATCTTCCTTGAGCGCGATAGCGTACGGTTACGGTTCTCCGGGATTCAACAACCTCTTCAATACGCGGCGCGATCTTCGGGAACAGCGACGCGAAAAGACGGAATTCATTTTCTTTATACGCTGAGATATCGTCGGAAGTGCAGAAGAATGTTCCGAAAAGAGCCTGCAGAAGAAACAGCGTATAACGCCTTTTCGGTTCCATGATTTTGCGTCTGCGGCTCAGGAAAAAAGCGCCGGGATCGACCGAGAAGAATCGTCCGTCGAGCTGGCGCCGCCCCACGGTCGACCGAAGGGCGTTAATGGTGGAAGCACGTTCCCGGCAGTGTATGTTCCGATGAAAAAAGTGTTCCCAGTACGGTGTGGTTTGGGCGGCAATGCGGCAGTATTCGGCCCGGCCGAAAGCTCCCGACAGCGGAACGCCGTTCAGCTGGTAAACGGCGCCGCCTTTGGCGGATGAAAGAATATCCATCGCAGCCACAAGTGCTTCGCCCCGGCTCATTCCATCGGGCGGGAATAAAACCGCGGCATAGAGAAGATCCATCTCGATAAGATCAAACCTCCACTCATCGCGGATTCTTTCTATCGCATGAACAACGTATTCCCTGACGGCGGGCAAAGATATATTCAGGGCGTAAAAAGACTCACCGAGACGCAGATGCCGACCCGCGGGCCGAATCCGGCCCCGCGAATCACGGGCAAGCCAGTCGTTATGGTTTTGGAATACGACGGAATCCATGCCGACAACGAACGGCGCCATCCAGATTCCCGGAGAATATCCGCTTCCTCTAATCTCGTCCGCCAGGCTTGCCATACCCGAAGAAAATCCGGCCGCCGGTTCACCCCAGTCTCCGAGATTCCGCTGCCATCCGCGGTCTATTTTGAAATAATCCAGCGGGATTTTCTTCTCCCGGCATTCATTCAGGACACGGCGAATCGACTTTTCATCGGTGAATTTTCCAAAATCACCGCCGCTCCAGGCCACGGCCCTGGAACCGAAAGCCGCGCGGGGTTCCTCGGAGTGCCGGTCGAACCACAGCCGGGAGTATCGGTCGAAAACCTCATCTTCGTCGCCCTCCAGAAGAACAAAATCAAACAGGATCCGTTTCCCGTCCAGACGCATTCCCGCGACATCCTTGGCGATGGTGAAAAGATCATGATGAATATCGGTTCCGATTACGGTGAACCCGGCACTCTCATCGAGGCTTCCGAGAAACACAAGACGATTCGGTTTCCGGATATACGCATACGTGTACCCGTGAAATCTTCCCTTTTTTTCCGAATACGGATAAAAACGCGCATCGCCCAGATTCTGGAAGGACAACAGCCGGCCCGGCCAGTCCAGAGAGGAGATTTTTTCCCCCGGATATCGTTCACGGCTTACCGTCCACGATTGGTAGCCGTTGACGAACACACTTCGAAGATCACCGAAGACCAAACTGCCGGTCAGTTCGAAACTCGCCGGCTCGACAAACCCAAGAGATTCCAGAGTCAGGACGTACCGATATCCTCCGGAAATCTCGATTTCATCAAAATCAACCCGCAGACCTTCCAGGAATTTGGCTCCCCGGGGCAGCGGAAGGTTAAAGCGATAATCCTCGCCTTTATGGCGGTAATGGAGAGAAACCCAAATTTCAGATGTTTCTAATAGTGATGTCATCCCATGCAGCGGCCGATGACATCGGCGCAAATCCAACCCGCGAGATAACTTTTTGCGGCCGCCGAACCGTCATTATCATCAACACATTCAATCAGATCCCTCACGGCGTCCATAACCGTGTCGGCATCCGATAAAACGCCGGAAACGAGCCCCTGTTCAATCATGCCGAGACGCCGAGCATCACCATAGGGATCTTTCAGGGCCACGGCGGCTTCGACGATGCGTCCGTCTTTTTCGAGAATTCGGGCCGCCGCATGCCAGTATGGTTGTTTCCCCGATGCCAGCGGCGCCGATCGTTCGGCCGAACGGCCGTTATTCCCGCCGAGTACGTCGGTCCAATCACTCATGCTGAACTCCGCTCAGTATTATCGCGCCGGTTAATGCCGCTGTCCATAAAGGAACTCATGAGAAAAGTTCTCGGATTTCCGCTTCTTCAAAGAGATAAACCGAAGAACAATTCTGACAGGTTATCTTCAAAGGAAACGGTCCCTCTTCGCGAATCTGCTTTCTGTCTTCGGCGGACAGTCCTTTCAGATAACGTCTGAACAGATCGGCATCGCAGGGACAGAAGAACTCCACCCGTTTGGAATCCAAAAACCGCGGGGCCTGGGCGGCGAAAAGCTCCAGGATGAGCGATTCCGCGTCACGTCCCCGGCCGAAGGCGTCGCCGAGAGAAGGAAAGGATTCCAATGTGCTTTCAAGGCCGGCGATCACTTCCTCCGGCGCATCCGGAAGGGCCTGCAGAAAAAGTCCTCCGGCCCCCGTCGGCTCGCCGTTTTCATCAAAGGAGACACTCAAGGCCATGGCGGACGGAATCTGCTCGCTTTCAAGATGATAAGCCGTCAGATCCTGGGCGATACGTCCGTGACGCAGAGCCACCGTACTGCTTCGGGGTTCGGCCATCCCCTCGAAAAGACGGGTAACGGTAATAAATCCCGGACCGAATAAGTCGGGAAGCGATCCGTCGGGCTTTTCTTCCAGGATGATGGGAACGTTCTGCATATATCCCCGCACCGTTCCGTGGGAATCGGCTTCCACGCTGATGCCCCCGACAGGTCCCCCGCATTCCCATTGAAGCCGCAGCCGGCCGATATCCTTAAGATTCGCGGCCATCAGAAGAGCGCCAATCGATGCCTGGCCCAAAAGAAGCGTTTCCAGAGGACCCAGCTCATGATTGGCCTTCATCTCCCGAACCACCCGATCCGCCCGTACGAGGAATCCCCTGACGGTATCGCCCGCCATGAAAAATCGGTGGATGCGATCGATACCGTACTGACGATGCGCGGTTTTCGGATCGTCACCGGCAAGTGGTTTTTTCTTCATTCAGGCGGCTCCTCGCATCAATTCGATTCGCGTGTCAATTCGGCGTAGAACGGCTGCGGCATGCGCAGGCCGTTATTCGGCATGCACGGCATTCGGAAAACCGGGCTGCGTCACCCGGTCCCGGATTCCAACCATAGCCCGAATCACTTGCGATCGTCGAGACGAAGAGCCGATCCGAACACCGCCAGCAGAATCAAAGCGATCAGGGGAAAGAAGGCGGCGGCGGTAAACAAAACGGCGAACCCGGCATACTCCAGAATGAATCCGCCGAAAAAACTCACCACGAGCTGTGTCGCGTTGAACGTAAACGCCGTGAACATTCCCATTCCCAAGGCCCTCCGTCCTTCCGGAATAACACGGTTTACCCAATCCACGCCGGCAATGAGGAAAAAACCATAGTTGAACGCATGTGTCAGCTGAGAAAGAACAACGGGAAGAGGCGAAGGGAAAACGGCCAGAACAATCATCCGCAAGAGTCCGGAAGCAAATGAAATCATCAGCATTCGGCGGTGGTTCAGCCCCCGCAAGATCCGGCCGCCGAAAATCATAACGGGAATCTCGCAGAAGGAAGCCAGGGCGAAAAGACCGCTGACGCGGGAAACACCGACAATCTCGGCGAAATAAAGAGATCCGAAAGCCTGGTAAACACCGAAACTGATATGCCCTAAGAAACCGATGAGCAGAAAAAGAAAAAACTTCCGAGGCATTTTCGCATCAATCGAAGATGTTTCATCTCCGCCGGATTTTCTAACCTCGGGAAGAACGGGAACGGCCGCCAAAAGAACGGCAAACGCCAGAAAAAAGATGGAAAAGAGTCTCCTTGGTGAATCCGTATCCATCAGTGCCGTGAGCTGCAGAATAATGGAAACGACGATGAAACTCACCGTACCCCAGACTCGAACACGCCCATAGTTTCCCGAAGAATCTTTGAGGGATCTCCCGGTAAGGGCATCGGTCATGGGAACAATCGGCTTCATGGCCAGTCCATACAAAGCCGCCGCGGCCATAACGAGGGGAAAAACGGAAGATCGGTCCAGCAGAAAAAGGGCCGTCAGCGTCAACGCGACGAGAAGGGCTATCATTCCCCGATATCGCCCGAAACGGTCCGCGATATTCGAAACGAGAAACGGAGCGGCAACGCCGAATATTTCCATGGCGCCCAAAATTAAACCGATTTTCGACGGAGTATACCCTCTGAGCTTCAGATAAATGGGCAAAAAGGGAATAATAACGGCGACCGTTGCGAAGATAACGGCATAAAACACGCCGAATCGAATCAAACTCTTTTTATCGTCCATTTTCTTATCTCAATTCCAGGAGGCCAGATATTCGGCCAATTCAACCGTCCAGGAAGACGGATTCCGGTCTTTCGTATCAAACACATGCCCTCCCAAATCACCGAAGGCCGCAAGATTATATTCATTATCGTCGACAAGCAGGGTTTCCGAAGGCCGCAAATCAAGGTCGTTAAGGATTAATTGAAACGCCGAAAAAGAAGGCTTTCCTTCAAATCCCATACGGCGCAGATCCCAAATACGCGGAAACAAATCGGCAACACCCAAGGCGGAAAGAGTCCTTTGAGCATGCTCCAAAGGAGAATTGGTAAAAAGGACGTACTCGTTGGAAAGAGAGAGAAGAAACTTTCGAAGCTGAGGATCCGGAGAGACCATACGGTCCACGTCCTGCGGATGGACCGCCTTCAGATAGGATTCGGGATCTTGAAGCCCGTGAAAAGAGCGGAGCCATTCAAGCGTGGTGCCGAACTCACTTCCCCGTGCCTGTCTCATCGCATTCGCCGTCTCCAAATCCACGGAAAGAAGCTCGGAAACAAAAAGCGACATCCGCCGATTCATCTCCTGCATCAGCCCGCTTTCCGCGGGATACAGGGTATTATCCAGATCAAAGAGAATAAACGGTAATGTCATGATCCCGAACCTATCCCGAAGACGGGCCGGGAGTCCAGAGCCGCGTTTCCGGCTCCCCGGCGCCGGAACGTCTTAATCGCGGCAAATCGATCGTGAGGTCCGGAACCCAAGTATGTAATCACGACAAGTCGGACCGAATCACGGCGGATCGCGGAGAATCGGGCCGGCTCTCCCCGGCCCTCTCCATTCCGCGCAAGCCGCCGCGGATTAAAATCTCCCGGACCTCTCCATTCCGCGCAAGCCGCCGCGGATTAAAATCTCCCGGACCTCTCCATTCCGCGCAAGCCGCCGCGGATCAAAATCTCCCGGCCCGCCCTTACCGCGCAAGCCGCCGCGGATCAAAATCTCCCGGCCCGCCCTTGCTCAGTGAGCCGGGAGAAGGTATTGTCGGCACATGCCTCCCTGGTATCGTTTGGATAATGCCGGAAAACTCTATCCGTCCCTCAGCGATCGGAGAATGACGACGATCTTCCGGCTTTCGGCCGATTTAACCGCTCCGATACATGCCGGCCGGCTTCAAGAGGCTCTGAATAATCTGATGCCCCGCTTCCCGCATTTCGCCGTGCATCTGAAAAAGGGAGTCTTCTGGTATTCGCTGGAAGCCTCGGCCCATACTCCGACGATTCAAGCGGATTCCAAGTATCCCTGCATGCGCTATCCCCTGCTTCGCCGCGGCGTTTTCCCTTTTCGGGTTCGATGCTGGAAGAACAGAATCGCGGTGGAGTTTTCCCATGTTCTCTCGGACGGTATGGGAGCCTCCGTATTTCTGAAATCACTTCTTGCCGAATATCTTCACTTAAGCGGCGTTACGCGGCGAGATTGCGGATCACTTCCGATTCCAGGAGAACAGCCGAGGCCCGGAGAAGATGAAGATGCCTTTCGGCGATTCGGAGATCCCTCTTTTCCCAGTCCGCCGAAACTGGAGAAAGCCTTCCGTCTTCCTCTGCCGCTGGAAAAGCCGGGTTATTATAAAGTCACCACGGGGCGCATGCCTCTGAACGCGCTGAAAGAAAAGGCCGAGGATTACGGGGTAAGCGTTACGGAAATTCTTATCGCGGTGATGCTTGATTCCTTCCGAGCCCTCGTTCTCGACATGCCCCCGAGTCTTCGGGATAAACTCATCGCTCCCATCCGCATCAACGTGCCTGTGAATCTCAGGCGATTCTGGGATACGGAGACTCAAAGAAATTTTTTCATCAGCGTCGAGCCGGAAATAGATCCCCGCCTGGGCGATTGGAGCTTCGAGGAAATCGTCGACAGAACCCGGACGCATATGCGATACGAGGCGGACACCCGCTATCTGGCCCGCAGAATGGCCAGAAACATCAGGGGAGAACTGAACACCGCCGCCAGACTCCTCCCGCTGATGGTGAAAGACATCCTTCTGCCGCCGATTTACTCTTCCATGGCCGCAAAGCAATATACAAGCGGTCTGAGTAATTTGGGACTGATCACCATGCCCGATTATTTGTCGGAATATATCGAACGCTTCGATTTCATTCCGCCGCCGGCCGTCGCGGAAAGGGTGAAAGCTTCGGTAATCGGCTGGAAAGATACGGTGAATATGAGCTTCGGCAGGCTGATTCGGCCTTCGGTGGCGGAACGATATGTCTTCAGACGCTTGATCCAAATGGGAATTCCGGTCAAGGTCGAAAGTAACTGATGAAATTCGCCGGGGAAGATGCGGCGGCGCCGGCGAGTTATCGCCTGATCGGCTAAAGGGGGAAAAGCAGTGCCTTACTGTTCCAGATGCGGTGTGGAAGTGGCCCCGGCGGCGGCGGTCTGTCCGCTGTGCGACGCCCCGATACAGAAACTTCCCAAGGACGACGGATCCCCATGGCCCGAAGATGAATCACCCGCTCCGCCCCCGGCCCCGCTGAATTCGGCCGAACGCATGGCCCTTGCCCGAACCATTACCACGCTCGGATTTCTCATACCGGTCTTAATCGTGCTGACGGTGGATTGGTTTGTCAGCCGCAAATTGGGATGGTCCCTCTATGTTCTGGTTTCCTTGGGAGCCGCATGGCTCTGGGCCATTATTCCGCTCATTTTCAATAAAAAAACATTCCTTCTTATTTTCGCCGAAACCGCCGTGGCGCTGGCGTTGGAAACCGCCGTGGCTCTGCTCGCCGGCGATACCGTATGGCTGCTCCCGATAGGGATTCCGATAGTATCCCTGGCCGGTTTACTGACGGCGGGAGTTGTTACGGCGGCCCGCCGGTTCCACAGACTCGGCGGGAATCTGGCCGGATTGATTCTGATAGCGGTAACGGCATTGTCCGTCGCCACCGATATTCTTGTGAACTCCTGGCTGGGAGGAGCTTTAAAGCCCGGCTGGTCCATAATCGTGGCGGCAACGACGGTACCCATCGCGATTCTTCTTCTCTATCTGCACAACAGGCCTTCGAAACAGACAAGACTGAGGCGCTACTTCCACGTTTGAAGTAAACGGCCGATGAAATCCGGCGATCTTCCCTGCGGCGGCGGGGAAGATCGCGGTGCCCGGCCATGCCGCGTCAACAGTCCGTTACGATTCGGAAGAATCGTCTTCCGCCTGATTCTCGGGCAGTTCGGGCAAATTCTCCCGGCGTTTGTCCAAATCCTTTTCCAGTCCGGCCAAGTCTTTTTTAAGCTCTTTCAGTTCCGCCTGTTTCGCTTTGATATCGGCATCAAGACCCGCGGTTCTTTTGGCCACGGAATCTCTCTTGCTCAGAACTTCCAGGTACTCAAGATGACTCTCCAAACCTCTCTTTTCCTCAAGAAGTTTCTCTATGCCCGCTCCAATCGCCTCACTCTCCGCTTTCCTGGCCGCGACATCCCCGCCGGGGATATCTTTCGGAAGATTCCCAAGCCATATCTCTCCCAAATCCCGAAACGTATCATCAAGCATAACCCTTTGAGTTTCCAGGGTATTCTCAATCCAAGCGGATCGTTTCTTCACCCCGCCCTTTCCGGGCAGGCTCTCCAGGGTTTCATCAAGGGATT
The DNA here is from genome assembly GCA_963666985.2 of Spirochaetia bacterium. Taxonomy (GTDB): domain Bacteria; phylum Spirochaetota; class Spirochaetia; order DSM-2461; family DSM-2461; genus UBA2779. The sequence continues at coordinate 799,958 of CAXXIA010000002.1, forward strand.
TTTCCTCATTCTCCATTGATTCCATCCGAAGACGGATTTCTTCTCTTCTATCATCGAGACTCCGCAGTACGGCAAACGGTACCGATGTCGGTCCGCCGTTCAGCGTTTCGGCGGAAACGTTCTCCCGAACGGCGGCACCCGCCTTCCCCCAAAGTCGGTCGAGGGCCGCCTCGGCCGTCCGTTTCCGTCCGGCGAGAAAGAAGGCTTTTCCTTTTTTGATAAACGAAGGAGAACCGCCTACCTCCGCATTGTTCCGAAAAACCTCGTCTTCCACGCTGCGAACCCGGCGATCGGCACGGATAAGAACATCCAGAGCCTCTTCCATGCCGTTTCCTACTTCTCGGCCGGATTTCCATTGATCCCATGAAACTCTTCCCAGATCTTCGAGAGTCTGCTCTTCCTTATTCTTGATGTTCCGGAGCTCCACATTCAGCGCTTTGCGTTCCTCGAGAATCTCAGTCCTCTTATCTTCGGAGACATGCAGACTTCGAAAAGACTCTTCCAAATCTCGGATTTCCGAAAAAATCCGATCAACGGCCTCTCCCGCCTCCGCCGAAGGACCGTCTTTCGCGATACCGCTTTTCCGAACGGCCTGTCCGAGGTTCGCCAGAACCACACATTCCCGTTCCCTTTCCGCCGCGATCGTATCGTTAAGGGCCTTCATTCTCATCTCAAGGTTTTTTTTATCGCTCATATCAATTCTCCAGAATGATGATTTCGACACGGCGGTTCCGACGCCGGCCTTCTTCCGTGGAATTATCTCCTACGGGTTCCGTATTCCCTTTTCCTCGAATCATAACCTGAGAGGCATTTCGAATACCGTTCTCAATGAAATACCCCGCAACCGTTTCCGCCCTCATCTCCGAAAGGCGTATCCCGTCTCCGTATCCGGGAACCTTGGCCGTATGCCCCACAACGAGAATATCCCTCTCGGGGTATTTCTTCAGAATCCCGGCGATACGATCCAGTACGGATTCCTGCCCCGGAAGCATCTCGGCCCGATCCGGGACGAAATGAATATTCTCGAGCGAAACACTGACGCCTTCGTCAACGGATTCGGCACTGATGTTCTCATCGGAGAGCTCCTCGATTTCTTCCACCAGAGCGTCTCTGTCCATGGGCTCCGCATACACCGCCTTTCCAACCGAAGATCCCCGAAACGTATAGGCATGCCCGTCGTTCATGGTGCATGTATAAGAAAACATTCCCTCTTCCGCATAGTTCCGGCCGGTTTGGGCATCCCAGTAAACTTCCTGTTCAAAAACCCCGGCGATTTCCACGGGATACAAATCATAGGAATCCCATCCGTCCGTATCATCGGGATGCCAGGAAAAACCGTAGCCGACGGAAACCTCATGGAGCCTTTTGCCGTCCTTCTCCACCGGTCCCATGTAATGATAATCAGCATCAAAAGGAATTTTAAGAATCTCGGGAATCCCGAAGCCGACTGTAAGATCGAAAACCTCCGTACCCGGAGCCGTCCAGGATTCACCCGGCCGAAGAGGATAACCCGGGAAAACCGGAACATCTCGAACCATGGGCACCGCCGCGTCCGAAGGCAGTTCGTCGAGATAGCCTAAAATATCGCGGCGATATTGGGTTTCGTACTCCTCGCTCCAGGCGTAAACATCGGAATCATCGGATTTCTCGGCAATCTGGTATCGGTTCCAAAGCAGACCGTCATCACCTTCGCCTTCCCGAATTTCCACCGATATTTTATTGAGAATTTCCGTACCGTACTGAAACTCACCGTCGACAAACACCTCTTCCTCAACGGTACTGGTAACGTGCCATTGATCCCCTTCCTTATGCCGGTATCGGAAAACTTCCTGGGCGCAAAGACCTTCGGCAAGACAAAGGGCGAGAATAAAGGCTCCGAACCGAAAAGCGGCCGTTCCTTTCGGAATGAACATATCCATAGTATAAAACCCCCGGAAGACCTCGTCAGGTAACCAGACCGAGAATCACTGAAATCAAAGCCGTATTCAGCACAAAACCCAAAAGAAGGGCAAGAGCTGCGCCGAACTCGGCAAAAAGGGCCCGACGGCGGCAGGATCGGATCAAAGGAACCGTATCTCGGGGCAATTCATTACCCCATTGTGTCATTTCTTCACCGACGTCCCCGGCCCGAAGAAAAGCGATCAGTCCGAGTAAATCACTTTCGGCACGCAGGAAGCGGGCTCGGCGCCAATTGAACAAATAGATAAAGGAAAACAACAATCCCGGCGGCAGGAGAGGAATAACCGGTGCGAAAGCCGATACGAGAAGGATTCGGGCCGTCCATGAAAACGGCGAACCGATAAATTCCGAGATGGACATCAGAAAAAGAGTCATGGATCCGGTCATAACAGTCCAGGGCGTTAGAGGATTCCAATATGCATGCTTTTGCCGTCCGGCCCATACGGCTCTGGGAACAATATCATCGCCGTCGAAAAGCAGCATCAAAAGCGGTACATCCCGGCTTCCGTAAAGTCTGAGCATTCCGTCTCTGATTTCCAGAAACCCGACGACATAAACACGAGAACCTTCCTGGAGGGAAGTAATACGCTTCCATGGGAGAGGGCGGGGATGATCTTCCGGAAATTTTTCTTCAAGAAGAGTCCGGAAATCGGGGATTTCGGAACCTTCGGAAGGAAGAACATAAATCTTGGCGCCTTCCATAGCGGCTCTGACGGTTACTCCCTCTCCGCGAATCCATAGGGAATCATCCCCCTGCAGAGCCTCGATTCTGCCGATGAAATAATGCGGCCCGAGAGGGCCGTCTTTCTCGCCGTATTGAAATGAAACGCAGGGATAGAGCGCGGATTTCCGTATTCGATTCCTGAATTCACGCCATCCGGAACGGACCTTAAGACTTCCAAGGCCGGGAAGGAGAACAAACATGATGAAAACGATGAGCGCCCCAATAGAGAGCATGTCTTCGATTATACGGCAATATCGAAAACCATACCCGCCGCGGCCGTACCGCCGAGCGTTCCGAAGGATTCGGGCATGGATTTCATGACTTGATGCAGTTCCGCCGCGTATTGATTGATTAAAGAATCGGTCCGTTCGGGAGAAGAATCGGAGGTATGGACGACATTATAGGCCGCATCGGACTTCATCTTCTGAAGATTGCTGATAAGACTGTTGAGAAGCTGAATTCTTGTAATGGGAACGGTCCGCTGACCCGAAGCGGCCGCGGTACCGAAAATATGACGATACTGCGAAAAAACAATCTGAGAAGGACGAACCGGGACGGAAACACGATGCCCGGAATCGGTAACTCGGGCAATTTGCAAAGAAGAAATAGAACCAGCAGCCCCGCCGATACTCATTCAGTCAGCCTCCATTTACATTATCGGCCGAATAATGAAGGCAATTAACAAGCATTAGCCCGGTTTACAAAGACCTGCCGCGGCAAACGATTGAGCGGGCTCAAAGAGCTTTTTAAGGCGAAACGACAAACCTGTTTTGAAAGAGTTTCAATTAACTTCGGGATTCGACCGGGATGGGATGAGACGGTTACCGGGGACGGCGCTCCGACGATGATTTGCAGTCGATGCACATCACCGAATAAGGAATGGCTTCAAGTCTTGCTTCGCCGATCTTCTTACCGCAGCTCGCACAGAATCCGAATTTCCCGTTCTCGAGCCTTACAAGAGCCGCCTCAATCTGCTGAAGTCGAATTTTATCTTTGGTTCCCACGGCCTCAAGGGTTCTGGCATCGATATCGTTGGAGGCTATGTCGGCAAGATCCTTCACCCCGATATCCTCAACGGCGGCCCTGAAATCGTTATTCTCGGCAATAAGCGATTCAAGCACCTCCGATTTGAGTTCCAGCAATTTAGACCGCATCCGATCCTTGAAGGTGTTATCCATTATAACTCCAGTATGAAAAACGGAGGTAATCTGACCGATAGGCGGCTATTTGTCAAGAAGAAAACCTCCATCTCCATCCATATGGAGTTATATCGGACGCAGCCGCGGCGGTCTTGACGAGTATGTGTCCCGTAAAATAATATACGGACGGCAATAAGCCGGGATGGAGGACCTTTTTTGAAGGAAGAGGCCATAGAGGTTGAGGGCATTGTAAAAGAATCTCTGCCCAATACAATGTTTCGAGTAGAATTAAAAGCCGGGCATCTCATCCTGGCCCACCTTTCCGGGAAAATGCGGAAGCATTACATTCGTATCGTTCCCGGCGATCGTGTCCGCGTCGCCCTATCACCCTATGATCTGACCCGAGGCCGTATCATCTATCGGGAACGCTGACGCAAGATAAACCAGGTTGCTCCGGAACCGCCGTCTTTCCGTGCGGCGTGTCCGAATTCACCGATATCCAAAGAAGATTCCAGAAACGATCTCACCAAAGGACCGAGGATTGAGCCTTCGGCCGAATGCAGTCCTTTTCCGTGGATAATCATTCCTTTTCTCAAACCCCGCCGTCTTAAAGAACGGACAAACCGCGCCAATTCCGCTTGGGCTTCCTTGCCGCTCAAACCATGCAGATCCAGGGTGTCCTGATGAGGACGCCTGAGCCAGATCGAACGTCCCCCGGCCGTCGGCGGCCTTTCCTCAACGGCCTTGCCGTCCACGATTTCGGCGTTCGGCGGATACAAATCAAGCCAATCGGTATCGAAAGGCTCACCCGGAACGGCCTCTTCCGAAGCATTGTTTTCTTCTCTTCGCCGATTACCCGAAGAACGGCCGGGAGCGTTCTTTTTACCGGCCGACCGTTTCTTCGTTTCTCTTCGCTCCCATTGTTCCAGAACCTCATCAAAATCCATCGGCGGTCTCTTGAATCAACAGAAGCGATGATTGGGGAAGCCATCCTTCGAGCCCGTATCCGGTAAGAACCAAACAATCGGTCCCTTCGACGGCGGTGACTTCAACGGCGGTTCCGGAGGGAAGCTTTATCCAATCGGTCGCCAGAGGACCCGGGATTTTCCTTAAGGGTTCCGCATCCGCTCCGACCACGGCCGTGGGTTCGTCCCACCGGACTTCCGTAAAGGCCACGGCGGAGCCGGATGCGGCGGCGAAGATCAGGGCCGAAACGAAAAGAATCACCTCCCGCGCATCCCTTTTATACATAATGAGGGTAAGCGCCAGAAAAAAGAGGTTGGACGCCAGAATCCACAGACCGAAAGGAATCGACGGAGACCATCGCGGAGAAACGGGCACCTGGTCGGATAATCCTTCACGCTCTTCTATGAAGAAAAGGGTATTCGCGAAACGGCGGGAACCGGGCCTGAGATACATGGCCCTCCTTAAGTATGAGACGGCAAGATCCGTTCTGCCCAGTTCGTTTTCCACAATGGCCGCGTCGTGAAGCAATCCGGGAAGTTCGCCGTAAGTCTCTCTTAAGCGGAAATAGATTTCTTCGGCGAGGTCCCAATTTCCTTCACGGGCCGATTGAACCGCGAAATCCGCCGAGGATGCCGCCTCGGGACCAATGTTCGATGAAGAAAGCAGCAGCGGCAGGACAAGAGCCGCGGTCAGACTCCGCAATCCGGGACGCTTAACGAAGAAAAACACAACAAAGAAAATGAACCCCGGGAGAGTAAGCAAATAAAAATAACTCGTCCGTCCGTTGAAAATCGCGGTTTTATATCGGAAAAGATCACTGCCGAGAAGAAATGAAGCGGCGCTTTTTTCCGGAGTTCCGGACGATTCCGATACGCCGACGGTTCCCTTTTTTGCCTCAATACGCCGAATTTTGCCGTCCGTTCCGGGCTCAACCCAATACCAGCCGGGTATCCGGACGGCAAGATCGCCGGCGCGCTCAATCTGAAAATCGAAACGCTCTTCCCGCCAGCCTTCATACCCGCTGGGTCCCGGAATATAGGAAGAAGAAGATCCGCTGCCGACAAGCGAGGCACCGTCCATCTCGGGTACGGGGGCTTTCAGCACATTGATATTGCCTTCCCCTTCAATGCGGACTCTCACCGAAATAAGATCACCGACACTGTAGGGCCCCTCATCCCACTCGGAACCGACGCGAAACGACCCTACGGCGCCCGAATCGCGAATCGCCTCGGGAAGAGGCCTTACATTCACACTAAAGGAGGGCACCGTGCGAACCAGCCCGGATACATTGATACGGGCCGACGGAAAAATATAATCCCCGGGTTCGGTTAAAGTCCAAATCCAAGAACCTACGGGCACATCATAGAGCACATCATCCCCATAAGGATGCGTAATAATACCTCCGAGACCCGGAGCTTCTTCCACCAATCCTTCGGGTGCGTTCTGAAGAGAAACGGAATTCCCCAGCGCCAAGGATTCCAGATTGCGTGCTTCAAGAATAACGGGAACCGCCTGACCGGCCCAAACGGATTCGGGCGTCGGGCGCCGGCCGGCAAATACAGGATAGGAAAAACCATCCTCGTCCCGATCCAAGCCGATGATCTCCTTTGGCTCGGTAACAACCTCATACATACCGGAACGAATAACGAATCCGTCGATAAGATGAAATCCCGGCTCGTCGACCCGTATGGAAGCCACCGCTTCCACGAGTCTCGTATAACTCCCATCAAGATTTTCAACCGACCATGGACGGATGTAAGGCATGGAGAGCCAGACAATCGAACCGAAGAGTTCCGGCTCTACAATCTCAACATCCGCTCCCCAGGGAATCATCGTTCTCACTCGAAGAGTAACGCTCCTCCCGCGGATTACCGTACCGGGATCAACTTCCAGAGTTGCCGTCTCGGCCGCCGCAGCACGAAAAAACGACGCGGCGAACAGGAAGACTACCAGTCCTCGGCGAATCCGCCGTCGTCCGATTCTTCGGTTGACCATGCGTCGGCCTCCTTTCTCCTGACATAATCGAGCAGACGCTTGCTGTCGTCGTCGATTTCTTCCCCGACATTCTCCACTTCACCGCCTTCGCCCCGGCCCTCGCCGGGGATTTCACTGCGAACACGGGAAAGGGCGTCCTCAAGATTAATCTTGGCGTCAATATCCGAAGGGTTGATGGATAAAGCCCTTCTGAATTCGCGATAAGCTTCGTCGTACCGGCCCCAGTTGTAATACAGAACACCCCGGTTGAATGCAACGCGGAAAAGGATATCGGTATCATCCGTCAAACTCTCGGCCATGGCCCAGGCCTTAAGGGCGGCATCTCCCTCTCCCAGGGCGTAATAAACATTGGCCAGATTATAATTCACCGCATCGCGGCCGATGCCCGTTTCATCGTCGGCATCGAGGTATCGTAAAATCGCTTTCTGATACTGCCCGCGGCCGTAGGCCATGTTACCGGAAAGCACCCTGCCGGAAGGTCCGGCATCCCGGCAGGAAAGAAACGGCAAGGAAGCCGCAAGGGCGGCCAAAACGATACAAGAAGTCTTTATGTTCGACGCCATGGGAAAATCCTTGCAATCAAATACGAAAGCCAGAAGAACAGCGCCGGAATAAGAAATGTGCGGTAGAGTCCTCTGCCGATAAAGCGGATCCCCCGGCTTTCCGAGAATTTTCGATCATCATCGATGGCCGATATCAGTTCGGCCGTTGCTCCGGGACGGGAAAGGAGATGAAAAGAACCTCCCGTCTCTTCGGATAATCGCTTCAATTCTTCGGTTTCGGCTCGGCTCACCACCGGCCTGCCGGAAGAATCCTTAACATAAGAACCGTCTCCCAAAGGGATGGTCGTGCCTTCCGCCGTTCCCGCGATAAGTACATGAACGGGGATTCCGGACTCCGCCAGTTCTCTTCGGATTCCATCCGTCCGGCCGGTAAGCGATTCCCCGTCACTGACGATAACCAAAGCGCGGTTGCGTCCCTCTCCCGGAGGGAAGGTCTCCATAGCCGTTTTAAGCGCCGATTCAACATCGGTTCCGCTTTCGGTGGACAATCCCGGCCCAAGACGCTCCATCCACAGATCAAGAACAACCCGATCTTCGGTCATGGGAACCAAAAGCCTCGCATCGCCTTTGAAGGGCACCAGGGAAAAGCGGGCATTATCCAATCCTTTGACAATCTGCCTGAGGGAGAGCACGGATTTTTCCAGACGGCTGGGTTCCAAGTCCCGGGCAAGCATGCTTCTCGAAACATCGAAGGCAACCGCGACGTCCAGCCCTTTCAGTTCTCCGGTAACGGGCATTCTTCCGTTTTTAGGATCCGCGGCCGCCAGCACCGATAAGATGAAAAAGACGGTCATCGAGAAATCCCGCAGAAACGCGCGAACCTGCCATTCGATACCGCCCCGCGTCATCCCTGCGATCTTTTTCCGGGCACGAAGAGCCGAAACCAGGGCCGCCGTAACGGCCAGAGGGACCAAAAGGAGTCCCCAGAGTGTCGACGGATAGCCCCAAATCACGGTATTTCCCCCATGATGAGTTTGCGAACCAGATAGGAGAATAAAGCCAGAACGGCCGCGGCGATCACGAAGGGCCGATGCATCGGCCGCGTCGTTACTCGGACACTCACCCTCCGTTCAATGGTTTCCAAAGAATCCACCGCTTGGAAAACGGTCTCCAACGCGCCGGGGCTGTTGGCCCTCCAATAACCGCCGCCGGTAACCTCGGCTAAAGCGCGAAGCTCTTTTTCATCGAAATCCGTAACAATCGTTCCGCGGGTAATGACTCCGGTTTCCGGATCGACCAGTTTTATGGGATTTTCTCCCTCGCTGCCTATGCCGATGGAATAAATACGGATATTCCGCTCCGCGGCCAGCTTCGCCGCCGTGTCCGGCCGAATCTCTCCGGCATTATCATCACCGTCGGTTAAAAGAAGAATGATTTTATCGGGGGCGGTTGATTCGGCCAGGTGCAGCGCCGCCACCGCCAGCCCCATGCCGACGGCGGTATCGTCGCCCAATTCACGAATTGTCAGCTCATCCAGCCGATCCAGCAGCCAGGCGTAATCCGCCGTCGGCGGACAGCGGAGAACCGCCTCGCTTCCGAAGGTAACCAGGCCGATGGAATCCCCGGACCGTCCGGAAACGAATCTGTGAATCATCTCCCGCGCCGTATCGAAACGATTCCCCGGCGGAAAATCACGCGCCGCCATACTGGGCGATTGATCCAGGACAATCATGATATCGATGCCGCGGGTTAAATGAACCTCTTCCCGGTTGATGAATTCGGGGCCGGCCAGTGCCGTAATCAGCGAAATCCCCGCGGCCCAGAAAGCCAAATCCGTCAGGAAGACGGCGGCGCGAAGCCATGTTCGAGGCTGGGTGAATCCGTCTCCTCCCCAAATCCGAAACGGGAAAACGATGCGGCCGCCTCTGTTTCGCCAGAAATACCTTACCCAGATAAGAATGGGGAAGGCAAGGAAGGCCGCGAACCAGCCGGGATTATTGAAGCTGAACATCGATTTTTTCCCAGTCCGCGACGGCAGATTCCACCGAGTCGAGAGTTCGTGCCAAGGACACATCGTCGGCGAATCTGCCTGCGAATTTCACCATGTCCCCTTCCTTCAGAATATCCAGAAGACGGGCCGCCGGCGTCCCGGCCGCTCCGAACGAAGGCATTCTGGAAATCTCCGCGGTTGTAAAACTGCGGTAATCTTCCCCCGTTTTCTCGCCGAAATAGATCCGAAGTCCGTCGGTAAGCTCCGAAAACCAATCGGATGCCGACTCGGACCCGACACCCCCTTTCAGCTTTTTCAGCAGTCTTCGCAAACGGCGCGCGGGACGTCCTATTCGGTAAGCTTCCCTGGATCGGCCGATCCAATTCCAAATCAGCCGACCCAAAGCGTACAGAAGGAAAGGAGCCATTGCGGCCAAAGAAAGCGCCAAGGCAACGGCCAAACGCGTTCCCGGAAGAAGAAGCTGCCCTCTCAAATCCCGCACTCCGTCGTAGGAGGCCTCAAGAATCGAATGTGTGGGAACTTTTATATCGCCAAGCTGCATCGTCCCTAAATCAATAACGGGCAAAGAACGGGTTCCGGCGGCAAAAGGAACAAAATCAATAAAAACCATGAATCCGCCTTCCGCCGGTTCCACGGAAACGGATTTGATTTCCACCCAATCGGATTCCGGGGGAACTTCGGGAGCCTGAAGCGCTATTTCTTCTTTACTTTCAATGAATATGCCGGCTCTGACGGCATCCCCCACATAGAACGAAGGAGGAGAAAACTGGAGTTCCTTGACAAGAGCCTGGGCGCCAAGGCCGCCTGAAACAATCGTGAGCAGAAGGAAGAGAAGGAACGTCCAAAGAGGTATCGGCCTCATGCCTCGCGTCTCCGGCGGAAAAAAGCCTGGAGGCTTTCGGCGGGTTCTTCATCGGTTCCGACTTCCAGAGTATCAACACCGGCGCTGCGGCATCCCTCCAGCCAAAGCCTGCGATGGTCGTCCCAGAATTCCGCGTATTCCTTTCTTAAAACGGAGGATCGCCCCCAGAGAGTCATTCCCTCTCCGGTTTCGGGATCTTCCAATTCCAAGAGACCCGTTTGAGGAAAGGCTTCATCCAGAGGATCGGAGATCCGAACGGCGATAACATCATGTTTCCTGGCCAAAAGCGCCAGTTCCGGCTGATAGCCGTCGCAGCGGAAATCGGAAAGTACGACGACGATACTCTTTCTCTTCAAGGTTTGGGCCGCGGTGCGAAGAGCCCCTCCGAGATCGGATCCCCGTCCGACCGGCTTGTAGCCGAGAACATCGCTGATCTGCCGGAGCACATGCTTTCGCCCTTTCCGCGGTACGATGAGTCTTTCGATGCGATCGGTGAACAAAAGACAGCCGACCCTGTCGTCGTTCGCGACGGCCGCCAGCGAAAGAAGCGCGAACAGATTTCCCGCCACTTCCCTTTTATCCGCCTCTCCCGTGCCCATGGCCAAAGACGCGGACATATCCACAAGGAGGAAAAGAATCAGTTCCCTCTCTTCCTTGAAGGTTTTGGAATAAGGCGAAGTCATCCGGGAGGAAACATTCCAGTCGATAAAGCGGACATCGTCGCCGTATGCGTAATCGCGGACTTCATCGAACTCCAAACCGGGCCCCTTGAACACGGAATGGTAATTCCCCGCGAAAAGACTTTCGACGAGTTTCCTGGATCGAACATGGAGATGCCGAACCCTGGACGGCAAATCATCATGAATCATCAGGGAACGGAAACCGCGGCGAGCAGCCCTTCGATAACGGCGTCGGCATTCATTTGCTCCGCCTCGGCCTCATAGGAAAGAACAAGCCGATGGCGCAGAGCCATGGGCACAACCGCTTTAACATCCTCGGGGATAACGAAGGAGCGTCCCTCGAAAAGGGCCTGAACCCGAGCGCAGCGATAGATGGCCAAGGAAGCCCTTGGGGAGGCTCCGTATTCGATGTAGCGGGTAAAAGGAAGCTTTCGCCGGTCCTTAACGCGGCTGGCGGCCACAAGAGAGACAATGTACCTGCGGATGCTTTCCTCGGCCTTGACGAATTCGGCGGCATCACGAAGCCGCCGAACCTTGTCCCGGTCGAGAATGCGCGTAAGAGGAATATCCGGATCGTCAACCATCCGCTCCAAAACCTCCAGTTCTTCGGCGGGACTCGGATAATCGACGTTCACCTTAATGAGGAACCTGTCCAGCTGTGCCTCGGGAAGGCTGTAGGTTCCTTCCTGTTCAATCGGATTCTGGGTGGCCATAACGAAAAACGGATCCGGAAGGGGATAAGTCTGTTCGCCGATGGTTACCTGCTTCTCGGACATGGCCTCAAGGAGCGCGGATTGAACCTTGGCCGGAGCCCGATTAATCTCGTCCGCCAGGACGACATTGGAAAATACGGGTCCTTTCCTCGGAACAAACTCGCCGGTCTGCTGTTTATAAATCATCGTTCCGGTAAGATCGGCGGGAAGAAGATCGGGGGTAAACTGAATCCGTTTAAACATCGCCGAAATAACATCGGCCAGGGTTCGGACCGCAAGAGTTTTCGCCAGACCGGGAACGCCTTCCACCAGAACATGACCGCCCGCGATAATGCCGGTAAGAAGACCGTCCAGCAGAACGGATTGACCGACAACTCGTTTGCTCATTTCGTTTCGCGTCGCGCTAATGAGATCGCCGGCGGCTTTTATCGTATATTCATTTCCGAATTCCACTCTGTTAATCGTCCTTTTCCTATGTCCTGTAATCGGTGTTTATTTTAACGTATTCTTCCGAAAGATCGGATGCGATTATAGCGGAAGAAGCCTCTCCGAGTCCCAAGTTCACTTCAATCTCAATCCGTTTTTCATGAGCCGGCCAGCGGGGTGCGGGAAGAGGAAGTTCCCGTTCTTTTAAGTACCGGTTTAAGGATTCCTCCAAGGCGCCGTCAAGTTTGAATTCCCCCGAAGAATACACTTCACGGCCGCCGATGGTCAGAACGGTCCGTTCTCTGGAGAAATTGATGCCGAGCCTGCCGCAGGCGGCTCCTATGGCCTGAAGAATTCGTCCGATGTTGGGATCGTTCCCGCGAATGGCGGTCTTCGTCAACGGCGCGTTGGCCACCGATCGGGCCAGAGCCGTCGCCGTCGGTTCATCGGGAGCGCCGGATACGATGATTCTGAAAACATGGCCGCAGCCCTCGCCGTTTCTGACGACATCCTCGGCCAAGGCCGAGGATGTTTCGAAGAGAGCCGAAGCAAATGCCTCATCACCCGGATAAGGCCGCTTCCGGGAAGAAAGGAGAATCACCGTATCGCTGGTGCTCATTTCCCCATCGACGCTGATTCGGTTGAAGCTCCGCTTTACGACATCGGACAAAATACGCCGGGCCGCATCGCGCGGAACATCAACATCCGTAAGAAGATAAGAGAGCATCGTGGCCATATTCGGCTCCACCATGCCCGCCCCCTTGGCGGTGCCGACGATGCGGCCTTCGCCGCAAGATGCGCAGCGAATTTTGGGCCAGGCATCGGTGGTCATGATGGCCTCGGCGAAAGGAAGAAGGCTGTCCGAGCGGCGTTTTTGCACCAAATCGGGCATCGCGGTTTCCATCGCCTCAACCGGCAGCGACCATCCGATAACACCGGTGGATGAAGGGATAAACGGCGCCCGATCTCCAAGTGCCGTCCGCATCGCTTCGGCCAAGCGGCGCGAGGCTTCCAATCCGCCGGAGGCACCGACATTGGCTACCTTGTTATTCACCAAAACCCCTTGTATCAGGGGAGCATCCAGCAGCTCCCGACCGACCAGCACCGGCCAGCCCGGAAAGGCGTTTTTCGTGAAAACACCGGCAAAGGAAGATGTGGGTTCGGTTGTCCGAAGAAGAGAAAGCTTCATGTGAAGAACGCCGGCATCCGGTTTCTCAACAGGAGTAAAATCCAAAGAGGTTACGGCAATTTCAAATCCTTCGGGAAGGAGTGCTTGAGATTCGAGGAATCCCCGCCATGCATCGGAATCGAAGTAATCCATAGGGAGTTATGATAGCGGACATGGACCTTATGCGTCCACGTAAGATCATAAAGAAACGGAACGGACGAACCGGTTCAATCACCCGAAACAAGGGCGGCGGCAAGAACACTATATCCCGCCGCTCCCTCATACCCTATTTTGTTTGGATTATTCCGCTCCGGCCGCCGCAGAGAGTTTTTCCCCGGATTCATACAACAAAAGATTCGATTGAAAATCCGCATTCGCACCGCCCGCATCGGCCCGATTCTCGTCCGGATGCGATTCCGCCGCATACCGGCACGTGCCGGTATCGCTTTCGGAGAACCAAGAGGCCAAACCGTATGTAAACAGATCCACGGTTATGCCTCCTTCCTCTGCATGAGGCTTCCGATCACCGACGGGGTGAACAATGATGCCGGTACGGTTTCGCAAGCGGGACTCCGTGCCGGTTGAGCGGGCGGCCGACTCCTTCTTTTATTCATATCTTTCCTCCGCTTTCGGCCGGATGAGGAAACATCGCCCTTGGATTTCCAATCAAAAGCGGCGGATTCTTCATGAAGCCGAACATTCTCGAACATACAGCCGGAAACCGATACAGACTATTTCGTCTTCGTTCGATTCCCGTTAAGAATCGGGAATAAGATAAAGACCGCTTCCGCTGATGTTCCGGTCTCTTCTCGTCCTCAATTCCTCATTCTTAAATAAGCAATGACCATACCAACCGTGAACAGGGCCGCAGGGACGGGAAAAGCATGATCCGAGGGATCTGCCCGGTTTTTTTCGCCGAATTGGTAGGCAAAAATCGCCATTTTAAATAAACCGCCGGAGAGAACCGGCCCCGGCCGAAAACCGAGGCCGCATGCATCAAACCGCGCCGCATGCCGAAATCGGCCGCCGGAAATCATGCCGGAGGATCGGCTTAAGGAAACAGCGCATCGGACCGATTCGGTGTACTATGGGCCTATGCCGTTTAAAAACCCCCTAACCCTGGCCCTTCTTATCGGTTTGATCGGACTGGCGTTTATTCTCCTCATTACGGCCGTTCGCGGTTTTAGAAGAAAGCGGTTCGGCGATTCGTCGCCGGGAATCGGTCAGGACGAACTCCTGCGCCGCATCTCCCGGCAGCTCGATTCCCTGGATACAATCGGCCGGCGCGTCGAGGGACTCGATAGGGCCTTCCGCATTCCCAGAGTCAGAGGAGGATTCGGCGAGTCGCTGCTGGAAGAACTGCTGGGAGCCTGGCTGCCGCGGGGTTCGTGGACGGCGCAATATACATTTCCCGACGGCACCCGGGTGGACGCCGTTATCCGAATGGGCAGGCATCTGGTTCCGGTGGATTCGAAATTCCCGCTGGAACGGATTGAAAAGTGGCTCATGGACGATGAGGCGCCCCTGAACGGGGAAGTGCGGCGCGCTCTCACGGGTCATGCGGAGGGAATCGCGGCGAAATATATCCGGCCGGAGGATGGAACGCTGTCGTTCGCCCTGATGTACCTTCCGGCTGAGAATCTGCACTACAGGCTGCTGCGGGACGACGACGGCACCATGATGCGCGCCTGCCTGGCCTGCGGAGTGCTGCCGGTGGGGCCCATGAGCCTTTTCGCCTATCTGCAGACGATTTCTTACGGTCTGAAAGGTCTGATGCTTCCCGAAGAAGGAGAAGAACTCAGACGCCGCATAGGCCGTTTGCGCCGTGACTTCGAAGCCCTGCTGAAACCGCTGGCCACGGCGTCCACGCATCTGAAAAATTTGAATAAAAGCTGGGAAGATCTGGATCGGCGTTTCGGACGATTCGAGGATTCGCTTGAAGCGATGGACGCAACTCGGAATAAAAAAGACCACTGAAGCGGTGCCGAAAGGACTCTTCCGCCGCCGGCGGAAATCGGCACTTAAACAGGATCGGAAAGAAACGAACCCCAAAAAACGCCGCCCCCGCACCCCGGCTGACGGACGTCATGAATCAGCGTGAGGATAATCCAAAAAACTTCTTAGCTCAGTCAGTGCCGATTGGGAGCATCTTTATCTGACCGTCCTCCGGGGCTCAAAACGATAATAAACGCATGAACAGAAAAAGAATTCTGATAACCGGAGGTGCCGGAGCCGTCGGTCTGGAAACGCTTCGCGAACTGGTTAAATCACCGGGATACATCGACCTAAGAGTTCTGGATCTTCCCAATAAGCGGACACGGCGGGCCTTGGCGCCGTTTGCGAACCGCATCCGTTATATTCCGGGTTCCGTCGATAACAAAGAAATCGTCGATGAAGCCGTACGGGGTGTTGATACGGTCATTCACCTGGCGGCGATTATTCCGCCCGAGGCCGATTCCAATCCCATGCGCACCGGCAGAACTAACGTTTGGGGAACCCATTTGCTCATCGATGCCGTTAAGCGCCTGGCGCCGGACGCCTTTTTCCTATATGCATCCTCGATTTCCGTCTACGGAGACCGCCTGGAGACTCCCTGGATTGTCGTGAACGATCCTTTGCGTCCGTCGGAAGGCGATATCTACGCCGCCGGCAAGATCACGGCCGAACGCCTGATCCGCCGCTCGGGTCTCAGGCATTCCATATTCCGCCTCACGGCCGTTATGAGTCCCTCCGTCGCGCGAGGCGGCCATATCGATCCGCTGATGTTCCACATGCCGCTGGACACCTCGCTTGAAGTGGCAAGTTCCCGAGATGTCGGATTCGCCCTTTCCAGAGCCGTTCATCATGAAACCGAATTGGATGGAAAGATTTTCAACCTGGGCGGAGGCCCCGCCTGCCGCCTTAAATACAGAGATTTTCTGCGCCGAACCTTCAATGCTCTCGGTCTGGATTTCGATAAAATTGATGAAACGGCATTCGCGACACGGAATTTTCACTGCGGCTTTTACGCCGATTCCTGCGAGCTGCAGAGTCTTCTGCATTTCCAGAGAGATTCGGCGGAAAGCTGTATCGAATGGATCTCCGACTCGGTCCCCCGCTGGAAGCATTTTTTCACCGGCATGGCGAAATCAGCCATTGAACGATTCCTGCTTGAGAAATCCGATCCCCGCAACGCTCTGAAGCAGGGGAACCGTGTGCTGATCGAACGATTCTTCGGAAATCAAAGGCCTCTTGCGGGCTGCTGATCCCGCCTGTTTTCCAAGCCGGAAGAAGGGAACCCGTACTCCGAGACTCTTATTCCAATTCGCCCCGATTTGTGATAATCCGCGAGATTAAGCCGTATTCCAAGGCTTCCTCGGCATTCAGCCAGTAATCCCTGTCGGTATCTTCCGAAACCTTTTTCACTTTCTGGCCCGTCTCGTCGGCGATAAGCTTATTAATCTTCTCCCGAAGCTTCTCAAGCTCCTTGGCGTGGATTTCAATCTCGGTCGCGACGCCGCGGATGCCCGAAAGCGGCTGATGAATCAGGAAATGCGCATTGGGCAGACTGAGGCGGTTCTCTTTTTTCGCGGCCAGGTGCACCAAAGCGGCGGCGCTGGCCACCGTTCCCATCCCGATTGTCATCACTTCGGGCTTCACGAAGCGAAGCATATCGAAGATGGCATACCCGGCATCGGCATCTCCCCCGGGAGAATCGATGAAAACCTTGATGGAGTCATCACCTTCGGCTTCCAAAAGAAGCAGCTGCTTAATAAGACGTTCGGCCAATTCCTTGTTTATCTCTCCGGAAAGAAGAAGGGTTCGCGTTTTCAGAAGCTTGGCCTGAAGTCCGTCGAGACCGTTCTTATCCTGCTTTTCGTTTTTTTCTTCGTCGTTGTTCAAGTCAAACATATATAATCCTCGTTTCGGTCAATAATACCCGTATACGGCGCTTTGAAACAAATCCGGAGACAGGCCAAAGACCCGATCTCTTCCGCCGACGTGATTAACGTAATATAGTGAGCTCGGAAAAAACAGACAAGGACGGGATGAATTCATGGTAAAAAGCGGCTTCGTCGCCATTGTCGGCCGCCCGTCCGCGGGTAAATCAACACTGCTGAACGCCGTTTGCGGGGAAAAGGTCGCCATAACCTCGCCGGTTCCTCAGACAACGCGCAACGCCATCCGCGGTATCGTTAATCGCGAATCCGGACAAATCGTCTTTCTGGACACGCCGGGATACCACGAATCCGATAAGAAGCTGAACATCTACCTGAAGGATACGGTGCATCGATCCCTCAAGGATTCCGACGCGGTCCTCTACGTCGTCGACGCCTCCAAGCCGCCGGGAAAAGAAGAAGCCGCCGTTGTCGAGCTTTTGGCGAAGTCCCGTAAACCGGTCGTCGTCGCGATGAACAAAATGGATCTTCCCACCCCGCTTCTCGCGGAGATCCGCGGTCTTATCAAATTGAACCTGAATCCGGCGGCCATCATCGAAATATCCGCGATGAACGGATCGGGCACCGAAGAAATCATCAACGCCCTTCTCGAACAATGTCCCGAGGGAGAACCTCACTATCCGGAAGATTATTACACGGACCAGGATCCGGCGTTTCGAATCGCTGAAATCATCCGGGAACAGGCCATCGCGCGAAGCGAAGAGGAGCTCCCCCATGCTCTTTACGTGGATATCGCCGATATGGAATTCGGCAATCCCGAAAGCCGCATGGAGGTGGAAACCGACGAAAAATCCAAGAACTCAACCGCGGCATTCTCTTCTCCGCCGGACGACCGTACGGCGGCGGTAAAAGCCGAAAACGGCGGCTTCGGGACTCCGGAAACCGCCGCTCCAAAGCCGTCCGAAAAGACGGCCCCGAAAATGTCATCGGATGCCGATCCGACTCTCCCCGCGGGCGCTCCGGCCGGTTTCTTCGATGACGATTCCGCCGAACCGGCACCACGGCAAAAGCGGCAAACACTCTGGGTTCGGGCCTTTATCGTGGTGGAACGTTCATCTCAAGTCGGGATTCTGGTGGGGCACGGCGGGGAAAAAATTAAAGCCATACGCATCGGCGCCCTCCGGGAAATGAAACGCCTGTTTCCCTGGAAGATCCGCCTGGATCTTCGGGTAAAAGTGAACCCGAAATGGCGCAAGAAGGATCCGCTGCTCAAACATATGCTCGGATCGGCCGATTGATCGGGCACATACAACACTAAACCACAATTCCCTCACCATATCTTTATCCAATCTTAACCGAAAAGTTTTATCTTTCCGGCGGAAGGAATGCAATGGATATCAGCTTTAAGTCCATGGACGGGCCGCTCACCATCGTCGCGCTCTCCGGCGACATGGATCTCTACTGCGCAACCGATGTAAAAATCAGTATTCAGGAATATTGGAAAAAACGTCAGGATGCCATTATTCTCGATCTGGGGAATCTGAATTATCTCGACTCCAGCGGAATCGGAACCATCATCAAGCTCTTTTCCGAATCCAAGGCCATAGGCGTCGGCTTCGGTCTTTCGGAAGTTCCTCCGCAAATCCGGCAGATCATGGAACTAACGAAGCTCATCGGCTTTCTTCCGCTTTTCGATACCGTTGCCGAAGCCGTTGGGAAACTCAATGGCGACCGATGGAAAGAAGAGGCGTCCCGTGACGAGCGGGGGCCGCTTCTGGTCAACAGCCGGCATTCCCTCTTCAGTCCGGAAGGAATGAACTACAGGGATTTTAACATTGATTTCGGCCGCATTCGTTACCTCAGCCACCTTATCAGCCAGAAGGCGCCGCCGGAAATACGGGAATTCAATCTTCTCGAACAGCAGATCAGTGAAATCGTCAAAAACGCCGTCCGTCACGGAAATCGCAACGATATCCGCAAAAAGGTAAAAATCTGGTATTCATTTACGCCCGAAAGAGCCCGGCTCATTATTGAAGATGAAGGAAGGGGCTTTCAGAACCTTGAAGAATGGAACGGATTCTTCCGCAAACGCATGGAATACTTCGTGAAGAATGATTTCTACGGCATGACCAACTACATCAGTTACCGAACCGCGGACAGCAGCGACGACGACGGCGGGAACGCCTTGTTCGCCGCCGTGGAATATTGGAACGATGGGGTGGTGTACAACGAAAAAAGAAACGCCGTTGCCGTGGGCAGAACCTTCGCGAAAGCCCCGGCCGATTAACGGCATTCTTCCTGATAAAACGGAAGTCCGCTCCAACTAACCGGCCGTAAGCGTTACTCCGCTCAGCTCCCGAGAAAGGAATCCATGATTCCCCGATATCCCGCTCCGGCTTTCTCCAACTGATCGATTTCAATATATTCGTCCACGGTGTGGGCCAAATTCTCGCGGGAAGGTCCGAATCCCAGGGTGGGAATTTTCGCTTCTCCGGCATAATGACTCCCGTTGGTGCAGAATGAATACGTGGTGATTTCCGGTTCGATTCCGGCCGCGCGTATCCCTTTCAGAGCCTTCCGGATGAATTCGGAATCCTCCGAAAAATACCATCCGGGAAAAAAGCGCTCGCCTTCGATGATTTCGCCGGTATAGCAGGATTCCTTTCCCTTGGAGAGAGAGACTTCGGCCCGGAAACCGGGATCTTTCCGATTAAAATCGGAAATCACGTCTCTTAAAGGCTTTAAAACGGATTCGGGTGTTTCATCGACCAGTAAACGGCGATCGAAGGTGGCCCTGCAGTAATGGGGAACGACGGAAGCGCCGGGATACGGATCGGATTTGATATCGGTGAGTTCCAAAATCCCTTTGCCGAGCTCTTTTTGGAATTCGGTCGGCAATTTCCTGATGGAAGAAATCAATTCCGCCATGTCGTAAACGGCGTTCCTGCCCTTCTCGGGATTGGCCGAATGGGCGTTAACCCCGAATGTCTCCACCACGATTTCCGCCCGTCCGCGCTGTCCGATCTTAAGATTCAGTTCGGAGGCTTCGCCGATAACGACAAGATCGGGTTTCACAGCTTCGGAAATCTTCCGAGCGGCCACGCCCTCGAAGCACTCCTCATGAACCACTCCCGCAACGCAGATGGTTCCGGCGAAGTTTCCACCCGTCTCTTCGGCGAATTCCGCGGCCGCCCAAAGCATGGCCGCAAACGCGCCTTTCATATCCGACGTGCCCCGGCCGTAAATCTTCCCGTCCCGAATCTCTGCGGACCAGGGGTCGGCCGTCCACCGGCTTTTATCCGCGGGAACGGTATCGATGTGGGCGTCGAATAAAAGAGTCGGGCCCGGACGTGTTCCTTCCGCGACGGCAAGACAATTTCCATAGGAATCAACGCGAAAATCGTTCAATCCCCGGCTTTTCCAGAATTCCTGAGCCGCCGTAACGACATTCCCTTCTTCTCCCGAATAGCTCCGATGACGAACGAGTTCCCGGCAGAGTTCCGTAAGCGTATAGTTCATATTCTCTTCTCTCTTTATTTTATCGATGAGGATTTCAAGACTTGCCCGGCTCCATCATGAACGGATTTTCCATCCGTTACCGATAGAACGCCGTTTACAAAGACATGGGAAATTCCGACAGGATGGCGGCAGGGATCGGAAAAGCTTCCCCGTTCGTCTATGACATCAGGCTGAAAAACAACGATGTCCGCGGCGTTTCCCTGCCGCAGGAGTCCCCGATTCTTCCATCCGAAAACCTCCGCCCCTTTGGAGGTCATTTTTCGAACGGCTTTTTCAAGGGAAAAAAGCCCGCGCCGTTTCACCATCTCTCCCAAAAGCCGAGGAAAGGCCCCGTATGTTCTGGGATGGGGGGTGCCCGTGAACAATCCGTCGGTACAGAGGTTGGCTTCCGGACGCTTCAGGAGTTCTTCCAAAACCCACTGTTCTCCATACACATCAATCATCCCGACTTCACAGGCTTCTTCCGCCAGGATATCCAAAAGGGCATCGCCGGGAAAAACGGATCGGGCTTCGGCAATCTCGGCAAGATTCCTTCCGATCAGATCTTTGTTGGAATCGGTTTTCACCGAAGTAACGTAAATATTCTCATACCCGGCGAAATCGACGAAATTGTCCCATCCGGGGATTCCGTTCTCAAAGTCGTTAAAAATTCTTCGGCGGGATTCGGAGTTTCTCAGATGAGCCAGGGTTTCCGAAAGACCGCCGGTTTTCACCCACGGAGGAAGGGCGGCGGATAAAGAGGTACTTCCGGCCATATAGGGATAAAGATCGAAACTGAGTTTTATCCCCTCGTTTTCGGCCCGATCCAGCTTCTTCAGAAGTTCGGGAAGAAGATCTCCGTTCCGAAACCCGCAAATCTTGAAATGAGAGATATGAAGAGGACAGCCGCTTCCCCGAACGATTCGGAACAATTCCTCCATCGAATCGAGAATATCGTCGGCTTCACTTCGCTGATGCACAACCAAGGGACGGCCGTATCGCGCGGAAATGCGGCACATTCGAACAAGCTCGTTTTCTTCCGAGAAGCTGCACGGCGGATAGATTAATCCCGTGGAGATTCCCGCGGCTCCGGAAAGAAGTTCTTCATTGAGCAGGTTTTCCAGAGCCAGCAGCTGAGCTTCATCCGGCAGCCGGGGATTTCCTCCCATCACGGCGTATCGGATATTCCCTAAGGGAATAAGAACTCCCTTATTGCTCCCCTGGGGCCGCCGCTCCATCAAATCCATGTACGAACGAATCGACCGGAAATCCTCGGCGTTCAAATCCTCAAGAACCGCCGTTCCGTAGAATCCCTTCAAATAGGTTTTCCATGTTTCGAAATCGTTCGGACAGGGAGCGACGGACAGTCCGTCCTGTCCCAGCAAATCCGTGGTAATGCCCTGAAAAAGCTTGGGAGCCACCACCGGGTCGGTCAGACAGATAATGTCGTTATGACTGTGCGTATCAATGAATCCCGGAGCGACAATCCGTCCCGACGCATCGATAACGGTTTCCGCTTTTCGGGATTCGCCTTTTCCGGGAGGAAGGATTTCCCGAATCAGACCGTCTTGAACAATGACATCCCCCGGAAAAGCGGCCTCTCCGCTTCCGTCGACAACGGTGCCGCCTCGAATCAGAATTTCCGAAGATTTCATATCGATTCCCAAAATTGTTTCGCGCATTCGGTCATATCAATCCTCACTTGATTTCGATCAAGAGTTTTCAGCTCTCCATTTTCCATTAAAGCGCGGCCGCCGCAGTAGACATGAGTGATCAATTCCTTTTTCCCGAAGACGATAATCTGGTCGAAAATATTGTCTCTTTCCAGAGGAGTAAGGAAGTTTCCGTTCATGCAGAAAAAATCGGCATTTTTTCCCGCTTCGAGGGTTCCGCAGTCATCCCAGCCGAGGGCCTTGGCTCCGTTGACGGTGGCCATTCGGAAAGCCTCTTTGGCGGGCAGAACCGAGGGATTTTCCAGAACGGCCTTATGCACCAGGAACGCCATGCGAACCGTAGTCAGAAAATCGTTCTCATATCCGTCGGTGCCGACGGCCACCGGAAGTCCAAAATCCAGCATTTGCGGGACCGGAGAAAAACCGCCTCCGACTTCGCAGTTGCTCACCGGCATATGAACCGGACGAACGCCGTGTTCCGCCAAAAGGGCAATTTCTTCAGGATCAACCTTAACGCACTGGGATGCCAGAACTCTCTCGGAAAGAAGGCCCAGGTCGGCATAATGCGCCGCCGGACGTTTTCCGAATACCCGTTCGGTATAATCCGGTTCATACCGGCTCTCGGAAAGATGGAACTGCCAGAGCGCATCAAGATCCTCGGCCGTCCGGGCGGCTTTTTTCAAAAACTCCGGAGAACATGTAAAAGAGGTATGGGTACAGACGGCTCCGGAAATCAGGCGGCTGTTCTTGCGGCACCAGCGGATTAATTCGGCGTTTTCTTCCAGGCAGGATTCGCCGTTTTCCGTGCTGATTCTCTCGCAGCTTTCCAGAGAGAGGACGGCCCGCATTCCGATTTTCTCGATAATTTTCGCCTGTTCGATGAGAGTCCCCGGCTCGGTTTTCGGCGCTTCGAGAGTATCGCAGAAACCGGTTATTCCCGATTCGATCATCTCGGCGGCGGAAGCCTTCGCCGTAACGGCGACTTGGCCGCATCGAATGCGGTCTTCGACGAAAGGCCACCAGAAAACTTTAAGGAAATCCTCGAAATCCCGAATGTTCGCATGAACCGGGATTCCGTGAGACAAAAGGCCGTACTGGTGCATATGGGCGTTGATGAATCCCGGGGAAATCAAATGAAAATGCCCGCCCCGAACGGCGATGCCGGAACGGCACAGCCCCGCGGCTTCGTCTTGATCGATCAGCCGGAGAATTTTTCCTTGATCTTCCAGAAACCCGGAGTGTTCCCTCACGTCATCGGGTCCGACGATAAGCCAATCGGCGGTATAAACCTTCATTGAGATTCTCTCCTTCTCTCGGACGGAGGAGCCGTCGACTCCCTTATAACGACTTCCAGGGGAAGCACCAATTCTTCATGCCCGCATTCCCGATGCCGCACCTTGGCAATCATCAGTTCCGCCGCTTTTTCACCCAGCGCGCCGTGGGGAAAATCCAAAGACGTCAGCGACGGGGTGACATACCGCGCCATGGGAGAATTGTCGAACCCGACGATGGAAAGGTCTCCCGGAATCAAGAGACCGTCTTCCAAAAATCGCCGCATGGCTCCGATGGCGATCTGGTCGGAAGAGCCGATGATTGCGGTAGGAAAATCCTTTTCGGCAAGCAGCCGGCCGGCCGCTTCATAGCCGCCCTCGAGAGTCCAGGAACAATCGATGAGCCTCTCCTCGGGGCAGGCGAGATTCAACTCCTCCATGGCCCGGCGGAAGTATTCGATTCGGCGCTGACCGCCTTTTGTTTTAATGCTTCCGTAAAAAAATGAGATCTTCCGGTGCCCCAGGGCATGAAGGTACTTCACCAGATTGCGAAATCCGGCGGGTTCGTCGCTGCTCAGCCGGTCGATGGGAATCCCCAGGTTCGGCGGGCCCGCCAGAACGACCGGCAGTCCCTCGGCCAAAGCCAGATAATCGGAATTTTCTCCATTTCCGAAGATTATGATGATTCCGTCCATCATTTTCTTGGGAACGCTGCGGTAGATTTCCATTTCACGCTCGAAATCCTCACGGGAATCGAAAAGCAGCACCCGGAACCCGCTTTGTTCCAAACGGTCCATGGCGGCGTAAACGATCCGTGCGTTGGCCTGATTGGTGATATTCGGCACCATAATCCCGATAAGCCCCAAGCTGTCGGTCGCCAAGCCCCGGGCCAAGGGACTGGGTGAGTAATCCAGCTCCTTCATCACCATCAAAACCCGCTTCCGTTTCTCTTCCCGCACGCTCTCGGGTTTGTTCATAACGCGGGAAACCGTCGAGATTGACACTCCGGCACGGTCGGCGATGGTGTCTATCGTGTTCCGATGAGCCGCCATGCTTACTCCCGGACGGATGAAAGTCTTTCCGAAGCCAGCCTGACGGCCGAGAGAATCGTTTCGTATCCCGTACACCGGCAGATGTTTCCCGAAAGACCTCTCTTAATCTCCTCGTCCGTCGGTTTCGGATTCATCCGAAGAAGCGCATAGACGGACATAACGAATCCCGGAGTACAGTACCCGCACTGGATGGCTCCGGCGTCGACGAAGGCCTGCTGCACCGGATGCAGAGGATGTTCCGGAGACGACATTCCCTCTATTGTCACAACCTCCCTATCCCCGACCGTTACGGCCGGTACAAGGCAGGATTTCATCGCCGAACCGTCGATGAGAACCGTACAGCTCCCGCAATACCCGGTGCCGCATCCCTCCTTCGTACCCATGAGTCCCAATTCATCCCTGAGTACCCGGGAAAGGCTTGCGTCCGCCGAAATTGCCGCGTCGTAATACCGTCCGTTGACCTTGAGCCTGACGGGAATTTTTTCCGTCATAATCGGGCCTCCATCTCCGCCATTTCGCAGGTGAACCGAAAGAGAAGCGTTTTCTGGTAATCCGTAAGACGGTTTTTCCGCTTCTCCTGCGCCGATACTTCTTCTTTAACGAGATTCAGAAGAGTCGTTCGGCTGCCGCCGAAACGGGACGGAGCCGATTCGAGAACGCGAAAATGCGTCGGAAGAACGTTCGGCCCTCCTCCGGCGATGAATCTGTTTCCTTCGCCGTCGATTGCCATGGCCAGAACAAAAGGAGGCAGGCTGAATTGCTTGCGCGATCCTTCCCCCCAATAATATTCCCATTGAAAGTCTTTCCGGGGAATCGTGAGGGACATCACCAGTTCCCCCGATTTCAGCCGATTGTGATAAGGACCTCTGAAAAGATCCTCCACCGGAATCGACTTTTCTTCCGCGGACTCAAGGATTTCGGCTTCGGCGCCGTGCAGCATCAGTACGGGAAACAGATGAGAATTCGGCAGACAGCCGGCGACATGTCCTCCGAGCGTCCCTTGGCTGCGAATCTGCGGGCAGGCGGTTTCCCGAAGAGCCGTCCGCAGCAGCGAGTATTCATCCCGGTCTTTCAGGAATTCCTCCAGAGCGGAGAGAGTCGCCGCCGAACCGATTTCCAATTCATTGCCGCGTTCGGCAATCCCCTTCAGCTCATCCAGGCCGTTAATATCGATCAATGTCAGCTTATCGGAAAGCAGATATCGCTTCTTCAATCGATACATAATGTCCGCGCCTCCGGCCAAGGGCCGGATCAGACCTTTTGCCTCGGAGGCTTTTTGGAAGAAGTCCGAAAGACTCCGTGCCTTACAGTAATTCATCAGCCCCCTCCTTCTCCATGAGGAGCATGCGGGTCGCGACGAGATCCTTCGAGAACGGAAGCCGGCGCATACGGATTCCCGCGGCATGAAACAGGGCGTTTCCCACTCCGGGAGCGGCCAGTTCCACGCCGACTTCGCCGATTCCTTTGGCCCCGTAAGGACCGGTACTGAAATCCTCTTCGAATATCCGAAGGTCGAACTCCGGCACGTCCGAGACCGAAGGCATGAGGTAAGACCCGAAACTCGTGTTCTTCACCAAGCCTTCGGAGGTTCGCAGATCTTCACTGAGCGCATACCCCAGACCCTGAACATAGCCGCCGATGAGCTGCCCCCGAACAATGTCGGGATTGACGGCTCTTCCCAGCTCATAAGCCAATGTCACCTTGGAAACCGTGATGGAGCCGGTGAAGGTATCCACTTCCAGTTCCGTCAGAGACAGCGCGCTCAAATAGGCCGGATAACAATTTCCTTGTCCGGTTTTCGGATCGATATGAACGGTTCCCGGATTAAACCAGCCCCGGCCGGAGAATCCCAAGCCTTTCGAGTTGGTGAGCAAAGACACCGCTTCATCGAATCCCATGCTGAGCGAACCGTCGGCCGAACGAAACACTTCGCCGTTTAACACGGCGGTGCCGCCGGGGATTTTCCAATGGTTCTCCAGACCTTCCAGAAGCTGCCGCTTCAAGTCTTCCGAGGCCATGAGTATCGCCATACCGCCGGCCGAAAGCCCGCGGGAAGCCACGGTGGGACCGGCATCGGGAACGCAGGAGGTATCCGTTTCGGCCATTCGAATCCGTTCGAGCCCCACACCAAGGGCCTCGGCCGCGACCTGTGCATGCGAAGTCCGCAGGCCCTGCCCCATGTCCACCATGTCCGAATGGACGAGAATCGATCCGTCTTTCTCCAGGATCATTCGGGCTCCGGCGACGTCGAATCCCTCGCCTCCGAGTCCGCAGCCCCGATACCCGGCAGCCAGCCCCAATCCCCGTCTGTATCGGCCTTTGCGTGCGTTGAAATCCTCGAACTCGGCCTTTTTTCGGACGTATTGCCCTCTTTCGAGCACATCGTCCAGCATCGCTTCCAAAGGAAGAACCATTTCTCCGGGACCCACGGCCTGACCGCTGGTTATCACGTCTCCGGGACGGACGAAATTGATTCTTCGGAATTCCGCCGGATCCATCCGGGCCGCATCGGCCAGCTCGTCGATGCAGCTTTCCACCGCGAAACTGTTCTGAGGCGCGCTGAAGCCTCTGTACGCTCCGGAATACGGCGTATTGGAATAATAGGCCTGAACTTCCGTGCGAACGTTTGGAGTTCGATACGGCCCGGCCGAGTGAACCGCCAAACGCCAATTGGCAAACATGGCCTGGTTGTTGTAAGGTCCGCCTATCGTATCGACCTGATTTTTCCAGGCGGTTATCCGGCCGTCTTTCGAACATCCGACGGTCAAACGGAAACGGTACGGATGACGCTTCACACCCGCCCTGAACACATCCGAGCGGCTCATGCGCATCCGGACCGGACGGCCGATTTTCCGATGAAGAACGGCCGCTCTGGCCGCAAGCACCATGGCGGTTTCATTCTTACCGCCGAAACTGCCGCCGATGGCGGTCTGGACAACCCGAACCTTGTTCGCGGGCCATCCCAGAGCGGCGCAAACCGAACCTCGGATCGAATACACGTTCTGAATGCATCCGTATATCACGATTCCGCCGGTAATCGAATCCTCCCCGGCAACAACGCAGTCGGGTTCCAGATACCCGTTCACGGCGAAAGAGGTATTGTATTCGGACTCAAGGACGATATCCGCCCGCTTCAATCCCTCTTCGACGTCTCCGGCGTATTGAGGATAGAACGTGTTCTCCATCGTATTATCCGGCCGGTCGGGATGAACCGGGGAGATTTCGCATGCCTGAGCATCCTCCAGGGAGTACACGCCCGGGAGGATTTTGTAATCCACGCGGATCTTTCCCAAAGCCCTGCGGGCGATTTCCTCGGTTTCCGCCGCCAAAACGGCGACGGCATCCCCCGTGTATCTGACCTCTCCGTCGGCCAGAACCGGAAAACGGCCGAACAGACTGTTGCTTCCGGGAACGTCTTTCGCCGTAATGATTCCCAAAACTCCCGGCTCCGATTCGGCCTCTTTGCAATCGATGCCGAGGATGACGGCCCGGGGATGCGCGGGATACAGAGGAAGAGCGGCGACTTCCCGATGAAGCCTGAAATCATCGGCATAGCGGGTTTTCCCCAAAACCTTCGCTTCTCCCTCCAAACGACGCTTAGATTGATGAACAACCGAGAATGATTCCATAAATCACGCTCCATCCCGGACCAGTTCCAGTTTATTTTCGGGACAAGAGGCCGCGCAGAGACCGCATCGGCGGCACAGCATCGGCTCGACGGCGATGGTGCCGCCATTTTGGCTCAAGGCGTTATAAGGACAGCGCTTCACGCAGAGTCCGCACATTCGGCAGGGTCCGGAATAAACCAAACGCTTCGGTTGGGCACCCGATGCGGAAACAAGATTCGGCAGAGCCGCTCCTTTTGCCGCCTCCAAGGAGGAATAACCCAATTCATGAAGAAGCCGGTCGAGTTCCCGATCGAGTTTCCCGAGAATCTCCGGACCTTTGAGCATGGGAAGAGTGCAAACGCCGACGGCCGAAGCTCCGGCCATCACCATTTCCAGGGCGTCTTCGGCCCCCATAACGCCTCCCAGTCCTATCACAGGCTTCTCGGTCCGCATGGCGATTTCCGCCACGTAACGCAGAGCCAGAGGCTTTATCGCCGCGCCCGTCAGCCAGCCCATCCCGTTCTCACCGGCCACGGAGGCCCGTGCCGTACGGATATCGACGGACAGAACCGGTCCCAAGGAATCCATCGCGGTTATTCCGTCGGCACCGTTCTCGAGCGCGTCCAGAGCGGTCTTCACCGGATTCTCCCAGTTCGGGCTGATTTTCACCAAAACCGGTTTGTCCGTACGTTCCTTGGCGGCGCGAACCATCGGAACCATGGTTTCACCGTTATAGGAAACCAGTTCGAACATCGGAGCCCCGGCCCTCTCCATTACCGGAATCAGCTTTTCCGCTTCTTCCGGAGTATGACCGATGCTGACGATTATCCGGGCGCCGGCCTCCAGGGCCCTGGGAAGCTCTTCCTCGGCCCACCGTTCTCCGCCGAAATCCGACCATTGCTCGCTGTTGATCATGGATTGACGGGAAAGAGGAGCGATATGAGGTTCCGGATTCACCGCCGGTTCGTTCCGAATGGTTTTGGTTACCACGGCTCCGGCGCCCGAACGATGAAGGGCGATAATCCCGTCGGCGCCGTAGCTCAGCGGACCGGATCCGACAATGAGGGGAGATTGAAGCCTGCGGCCGAAAAATTGGATTTCCATAAGCAATGATCTCTTTTTTTGAAAGCGCTTTCAAAACGAGAATAATGGAAAAGCCGCGGAGAGACAAGTCAGCTCTCCTCTCGGCGTATTTTCATCGCTTAAAGGACATTTTCAATGACGCATTCACGCTTCCCATTATGCGTTCGGACGTATTTCCATCGTCCCAAAAAGAGCCGTCCGCCAAGGAAAAACCGCCCGTGAAGGAATCGTACAAAGCTGTATTTCGGATATCCGTTAAGATACCTCCCGGTAGGATTACAAGGAAAACATTAATTCCTCAAAGACGGAAACCGCCTCATCGAATCACATGAGATTCGAATCTAGAACTCAACTAAAACCAATCTAAAAAAAGAATTACTCTTAAAAAAGTTCTATTTCATCCGAACTTTTTCCAATTCCGCTCGAACCGGGTGGCATCGTTTTTGCTTAAATGCTTTCAGTAAAGTTAAGGAGCAATAACCTGTTTATCCGATCGAACATCGAATCATTGAGTCATTCAATGTCTGAATGAGTGAAGGAATCACCATGAAACCCATAAGAGTTACCAAGAAGCCCGAATATATAAGGAATTCGATACTCGAAATGATCCAAGACAACTCGTTTGATGGAAACCAGCTCCCCTCCGAGGATTTTCTCGCCAAAAAATTCGGCGTGAGTCTTGCAACCATCAGGGAAGCTCTTTTATCTCTTCAGAGCGAAGGATTTCTCCGCAAACGTCACGGGTCCGGAAATTTCATTTATCGCAGCGTCCTCGACAGCTTCATGAGAATCGACAAGTTCATCGATTTCATCCAGCTCTTGGAAGAAAGCGGTTATCACGTAACCGTCGATCAATCGGATCCGACCATCCTGGAGAACCTCTCCGATTCGGATCATTCCTGGATAAAAGAAACAGGCATGCAAAACCAAGGAGAAATCGTCAATTACAGCCGGACCTTCTCCGCCGACGGAGAACCGGCGATATACGCCAACAATTACGTCCCGAAAAGGCATTTCCAAGTTCCTTTGGAAAAAGTCGGGAAAACCGAACGGCTCGCCGACTACATCTGGTCCTACTGCGGAAAAGAACTGGCTCATGCACTCCTGAACTTCGTTCCCATAACGGCTCGGAAAGACGAAGTCGACTTATTCTCCGTTCCCAAAGGCGAGCCAATGATTACATGGAGGGAAGTCTTCTACACACTCGACGATATCCCCATTTGCTGCTCCCGGGTTTCATTCAACCCGGAAATCATGAAGCTGCGAATGCTGTGGAAATGCTGACGAAGGAGGTACACCGAGGCGTAAGGAAACCCGCAGGAAAACCGGAATGCGCCGCTTTTCCTTTCGGACGGCGGAAAATCATTTTCCCGCTTATTACGGATTTCTTCATTATTGATCGTTTCGCAAAGGACTTGATGGAGAAAATATTCCAAAGTCGCCATCGGCGGCAAGCACTAAGTGAGGATTTTTATGTGCTTTAACAAAACGGCTCTTATCACAATCACGATACTTATTCTGTCGGTTCAGGCCATCTTCGCCGGAGGAAGCTCCGACGACGCCACCAATGAAATTACAATCTGGACAAAATACAATTCGGAGAATCCCGAGAACAACCGCGACAAATGGATGAAAAACACCATCGATGTCTATCTGGAAGAAACGGGCAACTCCATCAACAACATCTTCGTTCCCTACGATCAAATCAACAGCAAGCTCAATGTCGCGGTATCGGCGGGCGCGGAAGTTCCCGATCTTTCCTACATCGACAGCCAACAGCAGGCTTTTTACATCAGCAACGCGACTCTCATGGACATCACGAAACTCGTGAAAGGCTCCACCTGGTACGATGAAATAAGTCCCAGGGCTCTGGGCGCATGCACGGCTCCCGACGGAACCGTCCTGGCCGTTCCCCTCAACATCGGAACGAGGGTCAGCTACGTCTGGAGTGAAGCCTGGCCGAACGGATTCCCGAGCACCGTCTCCGGATTCCTTACGGAAGCCGAACGCCTTAAGGGTGAAGGGCTCTATGCGATGTCCTTCAAAGCTTCGGAAAAATATGGAACCGAAGGCTTGTACTACGGTCTGGTTAAAAGTTTCGGCGGCAGCTACGGAGATGCCGAAGGAAAGGCGGCCTGGGCCAATCCGGAAACCGTCAAGGTCCTCGAGTTCCTGAGAACTCTTTTTGCGGAAGGATATGTTCCCGAAATCGACTTGGCACCCGGTTTCGACAACGAAAGGCCGTTTGTTCAGGGTGACGCGGTTTCCTTCGCCGGGATTTCCTGGTCTTATGTCTACATGAATCCTCTGACGGCTCCCGATGGAACAATCATCGATAAAGGTTCCAATTCCATCGCGACCGCCGTGGAAATGGGCAAAATGGACGTTGCTCCCTACCTGGCCGCAGACGGCGGTGAGCCCGTAGCGGCTTTAACCAGTTCCGCTTTGGCGATTCCCGAGGGTGCCGAAAACATCGACGGTGCTCACGCTTTCATCGATTGGCTTATGAATCCCTCCCGGAACGCCGAATGCGCCGAGGCCTTCGGCGGACTTCCGTCGATTATTTCCGCTCAATCCGATGCGCGATTCCAGACTCCGTATTGGAAAAAAGTGGCTGAAATAACGGAGAAATACGGAACCGCTTATCCCTCTCTCGTCGATTACGACAAAGCGTTAACCAAGCTGGCGCAGACCTTCGAAGAGATTCTTTCCAACCCGGAACTCGACATCATGGAAAGTCTCCGGACGGCCCAGCAGGAAATAAACCAATAACCGATTCGAAAACAGGCGGGAAAGCGTTTCGTTTCCCGCCTGTTGCGACGAAAATAATAAAGGAAAAACGCCGAACTCCATGAAAATCAAACAAAGAACCGATACCCGCAAAGCCATGGCGCTCATTTCGCCCGCGCTGCTGTTCCTCTTTTTGGTTCAAATCTATCCGATCTTCGACGCATTCTATTTAAGCTTATTGAAAATCAAGGGGCGGAACAGCACCTTCGTCGGACTGACGAACTATATCCACATTTTTCAGAATTCCGATTTCTGGGAAAGTTCATGGTTAACGGCGCTCTTCACATTCGGATATCTGTCTCTGACGCTGATTCTGGCGATGCTCCTCGCTCTTCTCCTGAATAGAAAACTTAAATTCTCATCCCTGTATCTGATTCTTATCTTCATCCCGTGGATTCTCTCGCCGGTCGTTGCCGGGACAATGTGGAGATGGCTTTTCCAGCCGGCATACGGAATCATTCAAACTCTATTCGAACCCCTGATTCACAAGAGCCTGATTACGGACAAAGCGGGCGCGATGATGATCATCATCCTGGCGTTCCTCTGGCAGAATCTTCCGTTGACGACGCTCTTGTTCCTGGGAGGACTCCAAACCATTTCAAAGGAAATTTTCGAATGCGCTTCACTGGACGGTGTAAGCGGTGTTCAAAAATTCCGTTTCATCACCCTCCCTCTGATTAAGCCGATTCTCCTGATCAACATGATCATGGGCACCATTCGGGGCATAAACGTTATCAGCATCGTCATGTCGATAACGCGGGGAGGCCCGGGACGGGCCACCGGCGTCTGGGGATTGTATCTCTATCAGACGGCTTGGCAATTCGGTGATTTCGGCAGCGGGGCCGCTTTGGGAATCATCATGTTCTTCGTAAGCGTCCTGCTGTCGCTTCTCTATATCCGGTCCGTCAAGTTGGAGCCGAAATGATGAAAAAACACATGATGATTTCCACCGTATTCGTTCATCTGCTCCTCCTTGTCGTCTGCGCCGTCTGTCTCTTTCCGGTGTTCTATACGCTGACGACATCCTTCAAGGACGAAATCGAAGTCCTGACGAAACCTCCCCGGCTCTTCCCCGCGACATGGGTTATCAGCGGCTACGCGCAAGTCTTCAAAAGCAGCATGCTGACCTTATATCTGCCCAATTCCCTGATGAATTCCATCGTCACTTCCCTCATCGTCCTGCCTCTCGCCTCTCTGGCCGCTTACGGGTTTTCCCGTTATAAATTCAAGGGAAGTATGTTCATTCAAGTCTGTATTCTGATGATTTGGATGGTTCCCCGTCTGACGACGCTTCTGCCCCTGTATAAAATCAGTTCCCGTCTTCATCTTCTGCAGACCCGCATTCCGCTTATCGCCGTCTATGCATCGTACTCCCTTCCCATCAGTATCTGGATTATCAAGAGCTTCATCGACGCCATTCCCAGGGACATGGAGGAAGCGGCGTGTTTGGACGGAACCACCTTGATTCAGTCCCTTTGGCACATCACCCTTCCGATGATCGCGCCCGGACTCTTTACGGCGTTTCTCATGGCATTCCTGGAATCCTGGAATGAATTTCTGGCGGCTGTCGTCCTGATCAGCAACAACAGCCTGAAAACGGCGACGGTCGGACTCTATGACTTTCAGTCGGCCTTCGAAACTTCATATCACACCTTGGCCGCCGCCTGTATCGTCATCGCATTGCCGATACTGATAATCTTTATCCTCGGAAGGAAATATTTCTTCAAAGGGCTTATGGAAGGCGCCATTAAAGGCTAAAACAACCATTGTTCGATCATCACGCTTAAGGAGACGCTTGTGACGATTAAAAACTCGGTAATCATGATAACCGGCGGAGCGATTCGCGTAGGAAAAGCTTTCGCTCTGCATTTGGCGCGACAGGGAGCTCATATCGCATTTACGTATTTCGACGATTCCGAAGACTGGGAAACCACATCCCGGGAAATCGAAGAATGCGGAGTAAAATCCCTCCCCTTGAAAGTCGACAGCAGGGATTCCGCGCAAATCGGAGAAGCCGTTGAGAAAACCGCCGAGACTTTCGGCACCATCAATGTTCTTATCAACAATGCCGGAATCTGGCTCAAAACACCGTTTCTCGAAATTCCCGAGGAGGACTTCGACAGGGAAATCGCGATCAACCTGAAAGGGCCCTTCCTTTTCTCCCAGAAGGTGGCTCCGATCATGCTGAAAGGCAAAGCCGGAGTCATCATCAACATCACCGATATCTCCGCGTTCCAAGTCTGGCCGGGTTATGCGCATCATGCCGCGTCAAAAAGCGGATTGGTTTCGCTGACCAAGCAGATGGCGACGGAGTTGGCTCCGTCCGTCAGAGTGAACGCCATCGCCCCCGGCACCATTATGCTTCCTCCGGAAGCCTCCGAAGAGAAAATCAAATGGTCCAGGGAAAATTCCCTGCTTAAACGAATCGGAAAGGTGGAAGAAGCCGCGCAGCTGGTTCAATTTCTTATCGAAAACGACTTTGTAACAGGAAGCGTTTATCCCATCGACGGAGGCAGGTCTCTGGTATGAACAAAAAAGCGGAATCGCCGAACGGCGATCTCCTGATAATCGGAGGCGCATATCTCCTTTCCGGCGGATGGCGGCAAGGGGGATATGCGCTGATCAAAGACGGAAAGATTGCAGAACTCTCTCCGAAAGAGCCTTCGGAAGAACTGAAGGCCGGCGCGGGAAGCGTTATTTCCGCCGACGGTATGGCCGTTCTTCCCGGACTGATCAACGCCCATACCCACTTCGGACAAACATTCATGAGGGGATTGGCCGGAGGCAGGCCTCTGCTGCCTTGGCTGAAAGAGCGGATATGGCCTTTGCAGGAAGCCTTCGGTCCGGAGGAAATGGAATTGGCCGCGCAATTGGGACTGTTGGAAAACCTGCGATGCGGCGTTACGAAGGTTACCGACCATCATAAAATAACGAAGGAAAACAGGTACGCGGACATCGTTTGTACCGCCGCGGAGCAAGCGGGGATACGCTTAACCCTCGCACGGTCCTGGACGGATCTGGAGCCGGGAGGAGAACGGCCGGAAGCCGTTCTCGACGATCTGAAATCCCTTTTCGGCCGATGGAAAGGAAGCCGGTTCGTAACCATCGCCAACGGCCCGCTGGCGGCTTGGCGCTGCGGCGCAGAAACGCTTCAAAAAAGCCACGCCCTTGCGCGTGAAAACAATTCTTTTACCCATATCCACGTTTCGGAGGTTTCCGAAGAAGTCCGCAAGAGCCGGGAATCCTACGATCTTCCTCCCATCGCGTGGCTTGATTCATTGGGCATCCTGGACAGCAGGATGCAGTTGGTTCACTGCGTCTGGGCGGAACCGGATGAAATCGAAAGAATCGCCCGATCGGAATCCACGATGATCCATTGTCCGGTCAGCAATGCAGTCCTGGGATCGGGAATTGCGCCCTTGAAAAGATTCATCGAGAACAAGATTCCCATTCTTCTGGGAACCGACGGCCCCGCGAGCAATGACACTCAGGATCTTATCGAAACGATGAAATCGGCTCTGCTTTTCGCCCGATCTTCGGAACTGGACGTTGAAGCCGTTTCCCCGGATCAGGTTCTTTCCATGGCCGTCGGGGGAAAACGCCTTGAAGCGGGAGCTCCGGCGGATCTGATACTCATCGATCTCGAAAATCCCCGGTCGGTTCCCGTTCATGACTATACGTCCGCCTTAACACTCGGCACACACGGGAGCGATGTGGCCACCGTGATTATCGACGGACGCATCCTGATTCAAGACAAAAAATGCCTGTTTCTCGACGAATCCGCGCTTCTCTCGGAATGCGGCAAAGCGGCGAAGAAACTGAAGAAACGCGCGGGGTTGGATTAACCTGCCGTCACGCCGCGGTGTTCCGGGCGCGCGGACGGCGCTCTCATGAAGACGGGGGCGGGCGGGGTATCCGCGGCACAGCGGCCCCCGGGAAGCCGCAAGCACCCGGCGAATCAGCCCGCCGTCCCGCCGCCCTTTCTCAAATAATCCTGAAGATTAACGGACGGATAAACCACTCTTTTCAGCGCTTTCTTTTTCGCCGGGAGGGTGGCGTCGATACCCATCTTGTTCTGCACTCCTTCGGAGTCGCTGCAGGGATCCAGTTCATGCCCCCGGCTGTTGGGAATGATGAACATATCCTCCCGGGGATTAACCCGGTTGCTCAATGCCCAAAAAACGTCGGAAGCGCTGAAGATGTCCACATCCGTATCGACGACGATGACATTCTTAATATTCACATGAGCCGTCATGGCCGCCATGGCCACGTTCTTGGGTTCCCCTTCGTTCTTCTTCTCCATCTGAATAATCGCCATGAATCCTGAGCCGTAAGGCGGAATGTGAACGGCGGTAACGGAAGACGAGACATGCATCGCGAAACGCTTGAGCAAAGGCTCCCGGGGAAGAACATTGCCGAGATTGATGTGTTCGAAACTGGCGCCGTTCAGGGTTTGCCAGATGGGATTTTTTCGATGGGTAACGGCTTTGATCTTGAATACCGGGCTCTCCCAAAGCAAGCCGTAATGACCGGTGAACTCGGCCAGGGGGCCCTCTTCTTCCCTGACTCCCGGCAGAATTTCCCCTTCCAAAACGTACTCGCTGAAGGCGGGAACGCGGATGTCGCATGTTTCGCATTTCACGGTCTCAACGGGTTTCCCGCGAAGAGCTCCCGCGATTTCCGCCTCATCCCCTTCGTAGCGGAATCCCGCGGCGATCATCAATGCCGGATCCACTCCCACGGCCACGGCCACGGGCAGGGGCGCGTTTCGGTCTTCCGCCTTTTTCAAAAAGTCCCTCAAATGGCGCCAGGAATTGATCATGATGCCCATTTTATCCCTTCCCTTCACCTGCATTCGCTGGAAGCTTAAATTCTGCATGCCTGTTTCGGGATCTCTCCCGACGGTGACTCCGGCGGTAATGAACGGTCCTCCATCACCGGGAGCGTGAATCGGAATGGGAAGGCTCGTGAGATCCACCTCCTCACCGGTAAGAATAACTTCTTTGCAGGGCGCGTCTGAAATCTCTTTTGATGAGATGGGATTGTCCAAAACCCTCTCCATCCTGTCCGAGATTTCTTCCGGTTCACATTCAAGGGCTGCGGCAATCTTCTTATGATCCGAAAGCAAACCTCCGGCAACTTGTCCCGCCCCCCCCTTCAGCTCCGGAAAAAACGCGGCGGGACCATGGATTTTCTCCAAACCGGCGAGGACGCTTCCGATTTCATGCCGGAGGTCCACCGGCTTCACGATGGTTTCGAGTTCTCCCCGCGCTTCCAGGGCCTTCATAAATGTTCTTAAGTCGTAAATGTCCGCCATTTGATGTCCTTTGTTTTTATTTCCATTTGGTCAGAAACGCTAATTTAACAAGATGAGGATTAAACGAAATCAAACTCCTGCATACCAGATTGTCGAAAATGCTGATATGGTTTTCCTCCCAGCGAATAAGAGATTCGCCCTCTTCCAGTTCGAGAATCTCAGCAAGCCGGGGAGAGGCCTTGGACGGTTCAAAACGCTTGAGTGATTGAACGACTTCTTCCGTAACAAGACTTTGAAGCTGTTCGTTGAACCCCGACGGATTCAGCGGCATAAAACCTTCGCTGCGTCGAAGGTAATCGGCGAGGATGAAATTCCGGCTGTAGATAACCGGTTTTCCGTCGGCCGAATAGAGGTTCTCCAAGAGAAGGTAGCCCCGGCGGGGATTCAAATCCTCGAACAGCGAATCGGCCTCGCCGCCTTCCACCCATCGGGGCTCTTTCCGATCCACCGAAACCGCATAGCCTCCGTTCTCAAGGAGACTCCGGAAGTCGCCGATTCTGTCGATTCGCATGGTTTCGTTCAAAGTCGTCGGATGGACGAGATTGCCCAATCCATGCTTTTTCGTAATAAAGCCTTCCCTGTTGAGAGCGATAAGGGCTTCACGCAGAGTCGTTCGGCTGATGCCGAAC
Organism: Spirochaetia bacterium; assembly: GCA_963666985.2. Lineage (GTDB taxonomy): Bacteria > Spirochaetota > Spirochaetia > DSM-2461 > DSM-2461 > UBA2779. The sequence continues at coordinate 837,903 of CAXXIA010000002.1, forward strand.
TCCGAACAGAGATGAGCTTCGGAGGGAAGCCGATTCCCGGGAAATCGCGTTCCGGAAATAAGTTCCAAGAGTGCTTCTTTTGCTTTGACGTAAAGAGGATTTTTTTCTATCATAGATCATCTGCTCATCAGACCTATTTTATAAAGATGAGAGAGCATGTCAATCTCTTCACGAAAATCGCGGCGATGAAGTTCCACATCCGGCCGCTTCGGTTAAGGATTCCGATTATGAACGATCAGACAAAACACCCTCTTCTTGTAGGGATTACCGGCGCTTCCGGAGCTCTTTTGGCCGGAAGATTCCTTCGGATACTGAAAGAAGAGAAAATCCCGATGAGAATCATCATTTCGCAATGGGCGGAAGAAGTCGCTCTTTCGGAAACGGGTCAATCTTGGTCCGATTTGCTGGCGGATCTAAACCTGAAGTCCTTCCGGAGGGATTGGACCGACCTTTCGGCCGATATCGCCAGCGGCTCCTTCCCTTCCGAAGGAATGGTGATCCTGCCCTGCTCCATGGGAACCCTCGGCGGCATCGCGGCGGGGATTTCCAGGAACCTCATCGAAAGGGCGGCCGATGTTATGCTGAAAGAAAGAAAACCGCTTGTTCTCGTGCCCAGGGAAACACCGCTGAACACGATTCATATCAAAAACATGCTGCGCCTTTCCGAAGCGGGCGCGATTATCATGCCGCCGATGTTCTCTTTCTATACCAATCCGGAAAATATTCCGGAAATGATCGATCAGTTCGCCTATAGGATTCTCAAATGTCTGGGCATTGAATCAGACGGATTAAAGATCTGGAATCCCGAGATCGCGGGCCGATAAGTCCCGCACCCCGAAAAATCGATCCCTCCGCGGCATCTTCTTATTGAGAATTGAAGAATGAAATCGAATCGTCCGAAATCGGCATGAAACCGTACGGCCTTGTGTTGCATGATCATTTCAAGCACCGCCGAACGCCGCATACGGGCCAAAGACCAAGAATCGTAACACGATTTAGCGAGCGGCATTCATGAGAATGCCCCACAGGCGCTATTTCACTCCTCCGAACGTCAGGCCGCTTACATAATATTTCTGCAGCAGAAGAGAAAGAACGATAACCGGAAGAACCGACAGCACACCCATGGCCGCCATGGTGGTCCAGCCGACGCTCATCATGCCGAAAGTGCTGAGCATTCCCAAAGGCAATGTCGCGGTTGCCGGAGCTGTCAGTGTTAAGGCGAAGATAAAGTCGTTCCATGAATAAATGAACGCAAAGAGCGCCGAAGTTACCAGCCCGGGAAGACTTAAAGGAATCACGACTCTGTAGAACGCTTTAAAAATGCCGCATCCGTCGATTATGGCGGCCTCCTCCAGATCTTCCGGAACGGCTTCGAAAATCCCGGACATCAGCCAGGCCGTAAAACAGGCGTTGTAGATCGTATCGATCAGGATAACCGCCAATCGCGTTCCGAAAAGCCCCAATTTCTGCATAAGAATCCGAAACGGCAGAACAATCAGAACCGGCGGCAGAGTCCTGGCCAGCAGGATGAAGGACAACAGCAGGAAGCGTCCTCTGAATCGCACCCTGGAAAACGCATATCCGGCGGGTACGCCCAGCAGAAGTGAAAGAATCATCGTTCCGAATGAGATGACGATGCTGTTCCAGCCCCACTTGAATACGGGCATGGAACCGGTAACGTATTCAAAGTTGGTGAACGTCGGCTTAAAGCGGAACCAAACGGGAGGAAGCTTGAACATTTCGATTTTGAACTTCAGCGATGTCTGCAGAAGCCACAGAATCGGGATGAGGAAGAATCCGAGGGCCAGGGCGATGAGGATGTACCGCATCCAGCGGGTATACATCCGTGTCGATGGAAGACTCATTTATTCCTCCCTCTGTTGCTGTAGAGAACTTGCATGAACACCATTCCAAGAACGACTCCCGCCACAAGCAGGACATTCGACATCGAAGCGGCATATCCGATATGAAGCTGCTGAATCCCCACTTCATAAATCCTGAGATTGGCCACCGTCGTCGCCGTTCCGGGCCCCCCGTTCGTCGTGGCGAAGATTGTATCAAACGTCTTCATGGCGTCCAAAGTCCTGATCAGCAGGGCGATGAGCAGCGTCGGTTTCAGCAGCGGCAGAGTAATATGCCGAAAAAGGGCGAATTTTCCGGCACCGTCGAGCATCCCGGCTTCATAGGGCTCCTTCGGCAGGCTTTTCATGCCGGCCAGAACGATGATGGCCACCAGAGGCGTCCATTCCCAGATATCGATAATCACGATGCCCAAAAGCGCGAGATGCCGCTCGACCAAAAGCCCTCGACCGATATTGAGTCCGATAAGGCGCATGTAATACGTCAGGAATCCCTGGTCCGGATGATAGAGAGCTTTCCAAAGCAATCCGACGACCAAAGGGGTGAAGACCGTCGGAAGCAGAATCAGAGTTCTGAAAAAACCGATGATTTTCGATTCGATATTGAAAAGAAGCGCGATAAGAATTCCCAAAAACAGCTGGCTGGCGACGCAGTAAATAATGTAAAGAATCGTGGTTTTCAGAGAACCGACGAACTGCTCGTCACGGAGCATAAGAAGATAATTTTTTCCGCCGTTAAACGTCTTCTCTGCACCCAGGGAATAATCGAAGAAGCTTATAACGATGTTATAGATAACGGGATAGAGAAAAAAAACCACCATATAAAGGCTTAAGGGAATAAGGAAGAGAGCGATGTATTCCTTGTAAAAGTGTTTTTTCAGAGTACGGCGCATCAAAAGCTCCACTTGGCCACGCGAAACGGCCGCCCGCCTTGGAAACGGGCGACCGTTCGGGGTTACTTATTCGCCGATGGCGATAAGATCTTCTTCCATCTTCTTGATGGCTTCGTCCACGGTCAGCTCATGAGTGATGGCTTGATTCACCCTCAATCCGAGAGCGTTCTGGACTTCATTGGCTTTGGGTCCGCGGGGACGATAATCACCGTCTCCGTTTTCAAAGACGTTCAGCATCACCGGCAGCCAAGGTTTCTCCTTCAGAATGCCGGGATCGTTCAGGGTGGAATACCTGATGGGGGCTCCGTCGTGCAGCATCCATTCTTTCTGCATCTTTTCGCCGCAGATGTACTTCACGAAGGCCCAAGAGGCTTCTTTCTCGACATCGCCGATGTCGTCGTTGATGCCCACTCCCCAGCCGCCGACACCGTAGAGGGAATCAACACCCTCGGCCAGAGGAGTCGCGGTCATGCCGGTTTTCCCGCCGACCATGGAAATTTCGGGATTTTCATATCCTGCCCGGGCGATGCTCCAGCTGGACTGCATCACGGCCTGGCCGGTCCGGTAAGCGGTTTCCCTGTCGTCCCACCAGTAGCCGATGGCTCCCGGAGGGGCATATTTATCAAAAATCCGGACGTAGAATTCCAGGGACGCCTTGGCTTCGGGACTGTTGACGGCCACGTTGCCTTTCTCGTCGTATAAGGAAGCGCCGTATGCCCTCATGTATTCCATCCAGTCCTGAGCAACCGCCGATCCCCTCGCCCCGTTGGCCACAAGGCCGTAAAGATTCTGTTCCGGACGGGTAAAGAATTCGGCGATGTCCTCAAGAGCTTCCAGAGTTTGGGGAGCGCCGAGGTCGTATCCGTAGCGGGCTTTGAACGCTTTCATCTCTTTCGGATCGGTGAAAAGATCCTTCCGGTAAATCAGGCTGTTCGCGTATCCGGCCATCGGGAAAGCGATCTGCCGGCCGTTCCAGGAACCCATGGACCACATCACGGGAATGATGTCGTCGAGATTAACCTCATCGGCGTCCCGTTCCATCAAATCGGTCAGATCCATGGTGAATCCCTTGTCTTCAAATTCACCGGTCCACATAATGTCGACGGTCGCCAAATCGTAGAGTTTGGTGTTGGAAGCATAATCCTGGGTAATCTTCTGGTACAGTTCGACATACCCGATAACATCGACCAGAATATCGGCTCCCGTTTCATCCGCGAAGGATTTTCCAAGCTCTTTCAGGTAGTCCGCATACTGTTCGGCGCAGACCGCCATCGTCAGAGAGACACCCTCGTAAGGGAGTTCCGAAACGGCTCCTTTTGCCGATGAGTCCTGAGAACCGCCGGCGAAAAGAAAAACCGATACCGCTGTAAGTACGCATAAGGCGCTTACTATCCTTTTCATAAAAACCCTCCTACAGATTTTTTTATGAATGCTCCTATTTGATTCAAACGCAGAGGTTCCTTTACTCCTGCATTTTCACCGCCACCCTGTAATTTTCCGGATTCAAAGAGGCCCTGAATGCCTTTTCGGCCCGATTCAGAGGATGGATTTCATTTAAGTACGGTTTCATGTCCACGAGGTTCTCCGAGAGAAGACGGGCGGCCCGGAAGAAATCCTCCGTGGAGGGGCTGTAGGATCCGGTAATCACCTGCTGGTTGTAATGAACGGCATTTGGATCGAAGGGGATGGTTCCCTTGGGATGAAAGGATCCGTAATAGATTATTGTCCCGGATTTTCTGACATAACCGAACGCTTCTTCGGCTATGGACAATTGCGGCGTGGTAATAATGAAACAGTCGAGCTTCTTCCCGCCGGTGAACTCATCGACGGCTTGAGAAACCGATTCTCCGAACGGATCGACCGTCCGATGCACGCCGACTTCACGGGCCAGGGCCGCTTTCGTTCCGTTCGGTTCCATGAGGAGAACCTTGGCTCCCCTCATGGCCGCCAGGATGCCGTTGAGCTGTCCCATGATGCCGCCGCCGGAAATCCCGACGAAGTCTCCCGGCAGAATATCCGCCCGCATAACGCTGTGATAGCAGCAGGCAAGAGGTTCGGCGAACGCCGCGATTTCCAGCGGAAGGTCGGAAGCGACTTTGAAGATTCGTCCGGGTTCCAAATCGATGTACTGCGCCATTCCGCCGCTTCCGGGGATTCCGCCGTACTCCCTTTTCCTGGAAACGCCCTCGCAAAGATTCGTTTCCCCGGCATAACAGAATCGACAGTGACCGCAGTGATCGAGGGTTTTGAACACAACCGAATCCCCGACGCGGAAAGAGGTTGCCGTATCGGGATGAATCTCTTCAATAACTCCGGATGCCTCATGCCCGGGAACGAAGGGCAGCGGCGGAGAATCGCCGGTAAAAATCCGCTTTTCCCAAGTACAGATAAGACAGTATTCAATCCTGATGCGGATGAATCCGGGAAGTAATTCCGCGAGCGGAACTTCCTTAATCTCGATTGTCTCCGGGGCCGTCACCGTCAGCGCTTTCATGGCGTCTCCTTTAGCTCCTCATAACCTCATCGGCCGTCTCGTTTTCATGAACGATCCGGCACAGGGCCTTCATGCGGTCGTAGGGATCGGGCTGTCCCCAAACATTACGGCCGATGGCCACGCCCGCACCGCCGACTTCATTGGCGAGCTGTACCGTTTTCAACAAAGTTTCAAAATCGGAACTGTGGGCGCCTCCGAGAATAACAACGGGCACGTAGCTGCTCTCGATGATTTCGGCGAATTCCTCCCGGTTTCCGGCAAAGGTGGTTTTAATGATTGAAGCGCCCAGTTCGGCACCGATCCGGCAGGCCAGCCGAACGTTCTCGGCGCTTTTCTCGGGTTTCGCGCCGAAGCCTCCGGGCAGCATTTCGGCCATCAGCGGAACGCCCCAGTCCCGGCATTTTTCTCCCAGAAAAGCCAGATTCTTCAGCGTTATCTTTTCGTTGTCCGTTCCCAGGAAACCCATGCAGGCCACGCCGTCGGCTCCAAGCTTCAGCGCCGCTTCCAGAGAATACAGGAGGGCATCGCCGGATGCGCCGCTCAGCTGACAGCTTCCTCCGTCCATGCGAAGAATTAAACCGCACCGAGAAAGGGACTTTTCAAACGTATTCGCTACTCCGAATGTCGTCAGGACCGCATCCGCGCCCGCTTCCAGGCAGCGCTCGATGACGTAATCGGGGCGTTTGAGACCCGGATGAACATCCAGGCTCGCTCCATGATCAATCGGCAGGATAACGGTTTTGTCATCCGCGCCGAACAGGTTCTTCATTCGTCTCATGTGTCGTGACACTCCTTCATGTTATTTGCGCTTTTTTGGTTGTTGATATCCGACAAATTATGAAAAGAATCCTTCAAAAGTTCGGACAGCTTCACAAACTCTCCGTAGAGATCTTCGTAGTGCCGCTTCCGAATTCCTGAGGAATCGGGATAAAAGGTTTTGCGAATCCGCAAGATACGCAATTCTTCCACGGGATTGGCCATCTTACGGAAATATCCGCAGAGGCAAAGGTCTCCCAATGGGGCCGTATCTTTATAAACCGGCTGAATATAAGGATGATTCAGAATATCCGCTTTCATCTGAAGCCAGTATTCGTTCTCGGCCCCTCCGCCGGCGGCGAATATGGCTCCTCCCGGCTTATAGAGATCCGCCGGAAGCAGTTCCAGATTGTGCTTAATCGCGAACGTGATTCCTTGAAGAACCGAACGGCGAAGGGTTTCGCGATCCGTCCGATCGGTTAGGCCGACGAAAGCGCCTTGAAGCTTATCGTCCCAGAAAGGAGTCCGTTCACCGTTCAGATAAGGAAGAAAAATAGTATTCACGGGTCCGCGAACGGCGCCCTCCGGGGAAGAGGCCGCCGGGGTTAGGTTCCGAAACCATTCGATGGCCGACCCCGCATTGGACATCAGGGCGATTACAAGTCCCCGTTCGGGAACAACATGGATATCCCCTTGATTTCTGCGGGCGCAAACCGAAAGACAGGTTGACGTGCCCGAACCTTCGGTTATGTCGCCGATCGAAACGGCTCCGCCGCCGAGGGCCTCGCAATAAGCGTCGATGCCTCCGGCGAGAACCGGAATGCCGTCCCTCAGGCCGCAGGAGCGGCTGAACACCGTTCCGGTTTCCCCCACCGGAGCATGGGATTCGAAAACCTCGGGAAGAAGGGAACAAGGGAATTCCATGCTTTCGGAATCCCAAGAAAGGGCGGACTTGTCGAAAAAAGTCAGGGTTGAAGCGGTGGAAAGATCGAATCCCTTCCCGCCCGTCAGAAGAAAATTGATATAATCCTTGGGATAGAGGAAGGATTTCACCCGCGGATTCCTCAAAAATTCCCTCAGACACTTGGCTTCCCAAGACGTGCCGTCCTTCTTGAACGAAGGAAAATCCCGCCGAATCCGGTCAGCTTCCTCCGAAGCGTCGCGATTCTGCCAGGTGGCCATGGGTCCCATGGGATTTCCGTCGGCATCAAGAGAAATCAAGGAAGGACCATGACACGAAACGGCGATGCACTCGGGAGCTTCCCTCCGCTCTTCGGCGCCGAAGAGCGAACGGATGAAGTCGCCGACGGATTCCGAAAAGGCCGGAACATTTTGATAAAACCCGGGAAGAAAAGTTTCTTCGCGATACGATTGGGAAAACACTTCCAGCGTCCCGTCCTTCCAGACGGCGGCCTTCATGCTTCCGGTTCCAAGGTCCAGCCCCAAGAACGTCATACCGCGCCTCCGCTGTTCCTGTTGAGATGAACGACGAACTGATAGCGGTCGGATCTGTAGAATCCTTCCGAGAACTCAACAACCCGGGAGTTTTTGTCGTAGGAATAGGTTTTCAGGGACATAACGGAAGCCGGCTGTTCAATTTCCAGATAATCGGCGATTCGATCGTCGGCAAGAATTGAAGAAACTTCCCTCTTCGCCTCTTTAATGTAAATGCCGCATTGTTCCTCAATGAGTTTATAGATGGATTTTCTATAGTCTTCTTCGAGGCTGAGCCCCAGAGTTCCCAGAATGAAATTTTCGAAATAGCCGATCGGTTCTCCTTCGCAATAGCGAAGCCTTTTAATGTGAAGAACCGGATCCCCTTCCCTGATTCCCATATGCATCGCAATCAGCGTCGGAGCCAGTGTTAATTGAGCATCCAGAACTTCGGTTGAAAAATGGATGGAAGAACCGTTTGTTTTTTCCGAGAAGCTTTGAAGTCCGAAAGCATCGTCGATAAATTTCGGAGTATTAACGATGGTGCCCCGCCCCCGATGTTTGGAGAGCAATCCTTCGGAAACCAATCCTTCGATGGCTTTCCGAACGGTTATCCTGCTGATGCTATAGGTATCGATCAGTTCACTCTCCGAAGGAATAATGTCCCCGGGCTTGTACTCGCCCGAAGTAATTTTCTTGTACAGAATCTTTTCCAGCTGGGCATAAAGAGGAATCAAGCTCTCTGGATCTATTCCATCGTTCATAGATGAATCCTTCCCGGAATCAATATAACGTTATGACCATTACTATAAAGGAAGATTCAGGAAGTGAAAGAACGATTCGCCCGAAGAATTGAATTTCCCGCCTTTTTTAGGACAAAAACACGAAAAAATCGGCAATTCCTACATTCTGGTATGTTTCTTAATTTCAAAAAGAGCGGAAAGGCCCGCTGAAATGAGGAAACGGCCCCTCTTTCGCAACAAATAAAGCCCTCCGGTTACGACCGGATCGGCCTTATCGTCCCAAAGAATCGTCCTCATGTTCATCGAAGTATTTCAGAAGCACATAGGTAACATCGTCGTGCATGTGCTGGCCGCCGCGGAATCGATCAAAATCCTCTATCAGCGCCAAATGAATATCGTCGAGCTGACGTTCTTTGTTTTTACCGATTACCGATTGAATCCGTTCCGGAGTATAAAGCTCCCCGTTATAGTTTTCCTGCTCCAGAAGTCCGTCGGTGGGGATGAAGATGATATCCCCGGGCTTCAACTTCATTCTGTTCAGCACGGGTTCGTTTTCCGGCATAATCCCGATGGGAAGATTGCTGGAATTGGTCTTAATCCTGTTCAGTTTCCCCTTGCGATATAAATATATATAGGAATGACCCATATCGCAGATAAGGGTATTGCCGCTTGCCGGATCGAATTCCAGAAAAATCCCGGTAACGAACTTCTCCGCCTCAAAGGTTCTGAAAAGATAACGGTTAACCACGCGAACGAACTCGCCGAGTCCTTTGCTGAAGTCGAAAATACTGGACATTCCCCACATCACGGAGGTAATCAGACTGGCCGCCACGCCTTTTCCGGAAACATCACAGACGGAAATAATCCACTTATCGTCGCTGTATTTGTCAATCGAGTAGTAATCGCCGCCGACACCTTTAGCGGTTTTGGATGAAGCGACCAGATCGAATCGCATCTCGTGAATGCTGGAAACCTCTCCGGTGAGCTTCTTTTGAAGCGTTCGTGCCATTTCCAAATCGTTGCGGGATATGTCCGACATATAAATGAGTATCTGCCGGGAACTGAACAGTCCGCGAAAAACCTGTTTCTCGTCAACCAGGGCATACCACGTAACATCATCTCCATGCAGACCGTCGTCCAGGGCCTCGCTTACCGTATGGATGTTCTGGGTATATTCAAAAGAAAGCACGCTCACGGCTTTCTCCCTGACGGGCCTGCGCCGCAGAACATCACGTCCGTAGGGTCTGGCCAAATCTCCCATCAATTCTCTGCGGACGATAACGCCGTAAACCGTCATGTCTTCTTCAAGTACGGCCAAAGCCATAACCGAAGGATGCTCGGCCAAATCATCGGCAAGGTTTTCCACCGTGGCATCGGCCGCGACATACCAAGACCGGCTTCCGAGAATCCCTATGGTCTGCGTGTTGCGCTTTTCCTCGGGAAGGCGCCTGAGAACCCTGGAGCCGCTCATGGTTCCGCTGTTCCCAATCTCTTCCTTAACGACTTTTTCAGGCTTGACTGTTACCGACGATTCCAATATCTCCGGGGGCATCTTCTTTACCTCATCATCCGATACGCCGTTTTTTCACGGCGAACCGTCATAGTCTGGAGGCGGAAAGTCAGATTTCCATTAGGAAAAAGTCAATGATTCATCCGCTGATCGCGGTCTTCGGAGCCGCTCTTTCAGTAGAGCGTTAAGAGTCCGCTCACTTTATCCCGGCCCAGTACGTGAAGGAAACTCAGCAGCCTGGGACCTTTTTCTTTTCCGATGAGGGCTCTGTAAACAGCCGAGAAGAAATCGGCGGACTCCAAATTATGAGAATGGATAATGTCGTACATCAGGTTGGAGAATTCTTTTTCCGGAATATCGCCGAGCTTTTCCGCGGCCAGGTTTCCCAAATCCCGAACGGCCGCGGTATAGATTTCATCCAGTTCCACGGGTCCCTCTTCAATTCCGCGGACGGAAAAACGGAAATCCTCCGGAGCGAAATCGTTCACCCAGTTCCAGGCGCAGAGGGCGCGTGTACGAAAGCGTTTCAAATCGGCATTCGGAATATCGCCGAGAAAGTCGATAACGGCATCGACATCACCCGAATGAATCTGCAGAAGAGTGGTAAGGTGCCGAATCTGAATTTGATAAGGAAGACGGGAAGGGGCTCCGCCGACTTGAGAAAGTTCGTAAACGCGGGCGTCCTTTTCCCATTTCTTGAGCTTTTTGGGATTATCCGGTTTCTCGAAATACGTCCGCTCGATTTTATCATAATCCTCGTAGATTTTAAGAACGTCCAAATCGAAACTGATGGCGAATTCGCTGTTGGGGCGTGTTCCGGCGAAGAGGAAGCGGATAACCTCCGGCTGGTAATACCTTAATACATCATTAAGCGACACCACCTCTCCGGATGATGAAGAGATTTTTCCGCTGCCGCCTTTTACCCGAACAAAATCGTATTGGAAGGTTACCGGAGGTTTATGGCCGAAGACTTCCATGCTCGTAAGTTTGGCGGTATCGAAACTGCCGCCTTCCGAATGATGGTCTTTTCCCGCCGGCTCGAAATCCACGCTTTCATACGCCCACCTCATGGGCCAATCGATACGCCAGGGAAGTTTTACCGCGGAGGTTTCCCGAAGATCCACCGTTTCGCTGTTTCCGCAAGAACCGCATTCATAGGACACACCGAAATCCCCGATGCGCCCGGTTACTTTGGTTGTATCCCGTTCACACCGCGTACAAAAAACACTCACCGGCCACCAGTCGTCGTCCAGCGGTTCCGTTCGGTGAGTATTCAGCTGCCGCCGGATATCGTTCCGATGATCAAGGGCGACTTTTATACTGTCCGCGTATTGGGAGGAACGATACTTTTCGGCCTGATAGATGTATTCGGGCTCAATGCCCACCTTCGGCAAAAGGGCTTCCAAAGCCTTCTCGTTGTGGGCGGCGTAACTCGCCTCATTGCCGACGACATCAGGAACAAGGGTTATGGGTTTACGCAGATACGAGGCAAGAAGCTCCTGCTGGGGCATGTTCGCCGGAACTTTTCGGAAAACATCATAATCATCCCAGGAATAAAGAAAGCGAACTTTTTTCCCGCGGTCCTTTAAGGCCCTCACCACCAGTTCCACCGAAATAATTTCTCGAAAATTTCCGATATGCACCGTTCCCGAGGGCGTAATGCCCGAGGCACAGACATATTGGCGTTTATCTCCGCGTTCACGGATGATCCGATCGGCGGTTACGTCAGCCCAGTGGCTGGAAAGAGGTCCTTGATTGATATCCATAACAGCTGATGATATCGAAAGGAGAAAGGTTATTCAATGTAAGTACAGCCGAGCATTTTTCGCGGCGATTTCGAAACGGCGGGAAATTGAACGCGATTATTACGGAAACAAAGCAAAGATATCGGGATTTGTTTTCCAAATCGGCTTTTAACATACAGGATTAACGATTCCGGACAAAGTGATAGCATTTTTGTACCTTGAGATTGCATTTTTATACAAATAAAACAATTGCATTGACAGATAAAAATTCAACCTCCTACCATGAGTTAATTTTTAACGAAACAGGATAGGATATTGGTCTCCGAATTTCCCCATCTCTTTCAATCGCTTAAAGTCGGAAATCTCCGTATTAAGAATCGTATTCAGCTTGCTCCCATGTCGTTCACAATCGTCGGTCCGAAAGGCGGTTATTCCAAAGACAATATTGCATTCTATGAGGCCGTGGCCAAAGGCGGTACGGGACTTGTTACCCTGGGAGAAGCCATCGTTTCTCTAAAAAACGGAAAAACGCATCCTCATATGGTCAGAATCTGCGATCCTGAAGTCTTTCCGACTCTCGCGGATGTGGCGGAAGCGATCCATCGGCACAACGCCCTTATTTCCATTGAAATTTCACATGGCGGGGGGGCCGATCTCTGCCTGCCCTCCTATAACGACGGCCGCAACCCCATGGGCCCGACAGCTTTTATACGGGAAGACGGCGTTCAAGTCGACGAAATGGATGAATCCATGATGAACGACGTGGCCGACGAGTTCGCCGATGCCGCGGAGACTCTGAAGCGGGCGGGCTTCGATATGGTCCAAATCCATGCCGGACACGGATGGCTTTTAAGTCAGTTCTTATCTCCTTTTAATAATAAGCGGACGGACAAATACGGCGGATCTTTAGAAAATCGCGCCCGATTCCCTCTGATGGTTATCGACAGAGTTCGGGAACGGGTAGGTGGAAACTTTCCCCTGGAAATGCGCATCAGCGGAACCGAAAAAAGAGAAAACGGCTGGGAGCTGGAAGATGCCGTCGAGTTCTGCCGGATGGCTGAAGATAAAATCGACTACATCCAAGTTTCCGCCGGGGGAATATTCAGCGAAGACGGAACCCACATTATGTCTCCGGGGATGTTCCTGCCCAGAGGCTGCAATGTCTATTTGGCGGAAGCCGTCAAAAAGGCGGTGAAGATTCCCGTAGCCTGCGTGGGCGGAATAGCCGAACCGGAAATGATGGAAGACATCATCGCTTCGGGTAAAGCGGACATGGTGACTCTGGGCAGGGCGCTCATCGCGGATACCGATCTTCCGAACAAAGCGAAATACGGCCGAACCGATGAAATCTTTCGCTGCCTCAGGTGCACCGAATGCCACGGGCGTCTTTTTGCCAAGGGTTCCATGAAGTGCCAAATCAATCCGAAAGTCGGAAGAGAATACGAAAACCAATTCATGATTCCTCCCGCCGAGTATTCCAAAAAAATTCTTATCGCCGGAGGCGGCCCCGCCGGCATGCAGGCCGCCATAACGGCCTCCGAGCGCGGGCATGATGTGATCCTTTGTGAAAAGAAGGATTCTCTCGGAGGCGCGCTGCAATTCGCCGATAACGAACCGTTCAAAGCGGATCTGGCCTACTTCTATAAGCAGCTTATTCACCGGCTTCAAAAAAGCGGCGCGGAAGTCAGACTCGGCACGCAGGTAACGCCGGAACTGGTGAAGGACGCCGCACCGGAAGTTCTGATTTGCGCCGTCGGGGCCGAGCCGATCATTCCGAGAATCCCCGGTATCGATTCCCCTCATGTTATTCTGGGAACTCAAGTCTATTCCAAGGCCGATTCCCTCGGTGAAAACATCATCATTATCGGCGGGGGACTGATCGGGTGCGAATTGGCCGTCCATTTCTCCTCCGAGGGGAAAAAGGTCACGATTATCGAAATGCTGGACGATATCGCCCCGGAGACGAATCCTCCGCATAAAAACTCCCTGAACCATGCGCTCAAAGGAGTCGATATCAAAACCAAAACACGATGTATCGCCATAGACGAAACGGGAGTAACCGCTCTGAATGAAAATAATGAGGGAATTCGGATTCCCGGAGATAACGTTATCGTCTCGGTGGGCATGAAGTCGCTTTCCGATACGGTAAACGGCCTGGAAGGACTGACAACCGATTACATCGTTATCGGCGACTGCGGAAAACCGGGTAAAGTCGGCGACGCGATTCACGGCGGCTATAACGCCGCCAGAGATCTTTAGGTAAAAACTTTTGCCGAAAGATCGGCAGAGTTTAAATATTTTCTGGAGGTACAGAAATGAAAAGGAGACTCTTAATTCTCGCGGTCTTTTTCGTTATTACCGGAGGCATGACACTGTATGCCGCCGGCGGAGCGGAGGGTGCGTCAGGCGGGCAGCAAGGTCCCATCGAACTGAAGTACAACGACTTCAATTCCTCAGGTATTGGAATTACCATGATGACTGAAAAATACCTGAATGAAGTTGAAACGCTTACCGAAGGACGGGTTAAGATTACCTGTTACTTCAACGGCAGTCTGATTAAGTATCCCGAAACCTTTCAGGGCATATCCAACGGCGTGGCCGATATTACCTATTACATGATCGGCGGCACTCCGGGCGTTCATCAGCTGAATGAAGTGTTCAACCTGCCGTTCCTCGGGTTCAAAGACAGCCCGAGCGCTTTGCGGGTTTACAACAAAATGCTGGAGGATTATCCGGCTCTTCAGGAAGAAAACGAACAGTACAATGTTCGGGCTTTGGCCATCCATCCCATGCTTCCGTTCCACCTGCATATGACCGACAAACTTTGCAGAACTCCGGCCGACATGAAGGGTGAGAAAATCCTTGCCGAAGGACACAACGCCGTTATGTTCAGCGATATGGGAGCTTCGGCCATGAATATGGGTCCTCAGGATTGGTACACATCCCTGCAGAGAAACGTGGTAAACGGACACTTCACCCACTTCGTCGTTCCCATGGAATTTAAAACCGACGAACTGCTGAAATACCACACCATGTTCGGAGAAGGCGGCGGCGGGAACGGATGCATCGTCTACCTCGTCAATCTGGATTCCTGGAACAAATTAACTCCGGAAGATCAGAAAATCGTCGGCGATGTGTTCCAAAAGATTAATGAGGAAGCCGTTACACTTGATCTCGGACTTCAGGAAAAGGCCTTTGCCAGCCTTGAGGCGCAGGGAGGTCATACCATCGTGACACTCACACCCGCCGAAATGGAACTCTGGCGAAAAGCCGCGCAGCCGGCGATCAACGAATGGATTGAAGCCACCGAATCCAAGGGTCTTCCCGGAAAAAGAATCTATAAAGCCATCACCGAACTGGCGGCTCAATAAACAGATTGAGAATGCATTCCGTGTCTTCCCGATTTTTCGCGGAGGCACGGAAATGCATTTTTTAGTTTTCAAAGAAAGAACAGGTTTTCCATGAATAAATTTATTAAGTGGTTCGTTTCCATACCGGCAATCGTTGCGGGATCGGTTCTGATTCTCATTATGCTCTTAACCACCCTCGATGTTATTATGCGGTTTTTCTTCAACGCGCCCATTACGGGCAGTTCGGAAATAACTCAGCGCTTCATCATCGTTGCCGGATTTCTGGGTATAGGCTGGTGTGCTTTGAATAATCAGCATATCAAGGTTGATATTCTGGTGGGGAAACTTCCTCCCAAGGGGCAGAAAGTCTTTACGATTTTTAATTACCTTGTCGTCGGCATCATCAGTGCTCTCATCGGAACGCAAAGCTTTAAGCAGGCGGCTCTTGTGAAAAAGATGCATGTCCAGTCACAGCTTCTTGGAATCCCGAATTTTCCCTTTTACTATGTCGTGTCCGTTTCTTACTTTATTTTGTTTATCACGATTTTATTCCTGCTTGTTATGACGATTCTCAACAAAAATCCTGAGGTGGAAGATCATGAGTCCTGAACTAATCGGCATCATCGGAATAGTTGTTCTTCTCGTCTTGATCTTCATGCGCGTCTGGATCGGTTTCGCCATGACGGCCGTCGGACTCGTCGGATACTGGATTCTCGAAGGATGGACCAGAACCGCCGTTATGATAGGAACCGAGCCATTCAGCCAAATCTCGGACCTGACTCTGGCCACCATTCCTCTTTTCGTCCTTATGGGAGCCGTTATTTCGAACACCAATCTGGGAAAAGATCTCTTCGAGACGGCATCCAAATGGATCGGTTCCATCCGCGGCGGGCTTGCATCCGCAACCGTATTGGCCTGCGCAGCTTTCGCGGCGGTTTGCGGTCATACATCGGCAACATCCATTACCATGGGCAAGATCGCCCTGCCGGAAATGAAGCGCTATAAATACAATGAGAAGTTCGCGGCCGGGGCCTGTACCGCGGGCGGAACCATCGGCATTATGATTCCGCCGAGCATCGCCTTCATCCTCTATGGGCTTATTACCCAAGTGTCCATTGGAAAACTCTTTCTCGCCGGTTTTATTCCCGGAATCCTGCAGGCCGTTTTCTATATGGCAACCATCATGATCATCACCCGCATTAAACCGGATTGGGGTCCGGCGACTTCGCAGAAATTCACCATGAAGGAAAAACTCGGCTCGCTGAAACTCAGCGGACCGGTTATGCTCATTTTCCTCATCGCCATCGGCGGTATTTACCTGGGCGTTTTTACTCCGACCGAAGCCGGTGCCGGCGGCGCTTTCGCGGCCATTATTATTTCCCTTATCGCCAAACGCCTGAAATGGCCGCAGTTTAAAGGTACGATGCTGGAAACCACCATGATGACCGGTATGATGATCGCGCTCATGGCCGGTGCTTATATTTTTCAGCGTTTCATTACAGTCAGCAAAGTCCCCTTTCTCATCAGCGACAGCATCGCCGCCATGGGGCTGGGAAAAACACAATTCATGCTGGTTGTGGTTTTCTTCTACCTTTTCCTCGGCTGCTTCATGGACATCTTCGGGGCCATTATTCTGACCATTCCCATCATCATGCCCACGGTCAACGCACTGGGAATCAATCCCGTTTGGTTCGGCGTTATCGTTGTCAGGCTTATGGAAATCGGCCTGATTACTCCTCCGCTGGGAATGGATGTTTTCACCTTCAGCGGCGCCATGAAAATCCCAACCGGAACGGTTTTCCGGGGAATCGCTCCCTTTGTTCTGGCGGATTTCCTGCACTTAATGCTTCTGCTCTTCATTCCTCAGCTTTCGCTGTTCCTGGCCGGCGGCGGAATGTAGTTAAAAATTGTTTTAGCCTTATAGGTGAAACCAATCGGCGCGTGACCGGTCGAAGACTTCGATCGATCCACGTGCCGTTTTCATATTTCAATAAAACGGAGGAATTTACATGAATACATATCCGCATGTTTTCAGTCCTTACACAATAAAAAAGACAACGTTCAAGAACCGAATTTTCGCCGCACCGGCAACGACAAACCGAATCGCCATCGGCGGCGCACCGACCCAGGAAGGTATCGATACCTACGAAACCCGCGCCCGCGGAGGCTTCGCCCAGGTAACCGTTACCGAAACGTTCGTGGATTTCGAATACGCCGCCAGGCATGAACACGGTTTGGATTTGGTTTCTCCCCATCAAACAACCCACCATATGGAATCCATCGCCATTCTGACCGATGCCATCCGCTGTCACGGTGCGGTTCCTTCCATACAGCTCAACCATGTGGGGAACGTGAACCATCCGGACTCACTGGGCGGTAAAAATCCCATCGGTCCCTCGGCCATGGTTCGGCCCGACGGCGTTCGGATCGACGAAATGGACGAAGCGATGATTGAGCATGTCTCGGACAATTTCGCCAATGCCTGCGGCGCGGCCAAAGCTTTCGGTTTCGAGATGATTATGCTTCACGGAGGACACGGGTGGCTCCTCAGTCAATTCACCTCCCCTCTTTCCAATAAAAGAACGGACCGATGGGGCGGGAATCTGGAAAACAGGGCCCGCTTCGCCATGCTCGTTCTGGATAAGGTACGGAAAGAAGTCGGAGATGACTTTCTGATTGAATACCGTGTTTCCGGCGATGAACGGATCGAAGGCGGCATGCACCTGGATGAGACGGTGGAATTCTGCAAAATGATCCAGGATAAGGTGGATATCATTCACGTTACCTCAGGGATTTACCACTCTCATGTTGAAACCAAAGCCTTTTCCAGCATGTTCGACGATCACGGATGCAATATCGATCTTGCCGCCGCAGTCAAAAAGGCCGTGAATATTCCGGTCGTATCCGTCGGCGGCTACAATGACCCGGCTCTGGCAGAGAAAGTGATCGCCGAAGGCCTCTGCGATTTCGTGGCACTCGGCAGGCAGCAATTGGCCGATCCCGAATGGGTGAATAAAGCTCTTACCGGGCGGGCCGATGAAATCGCGCCCTGTCTGCGCTGCAGCTGCTTCAATCCCCTGGCGGCGGATCCGAATGCCCGGCCCACGGCGCCTCCGTGGACCTGCACCATCAACCCCACATCCGGCCGTGAGCTGAGAATGCGCTGGGCCCCTCAGCCGAAAGGCTCCCGAAACGTTCTGGTTGTCGGAGGCGGCGTGGGAGGCATGTACGCCGCCGTCACGGCGGCCGAGCGGGGCCATAAGGTGACTCTCTGCGAAAAAGACGACAAACTCGGCGGCATCCTGTGGTTCACCGAAATCGACTACCACAAAACGGACTTGAAGAAGTATAAGGATTCCCTGATTACACGAATGTCCCGCCTCGGCGTAAAGGTCGAAATGAATACCGAAGTTGACAAGGCTTACATCGAGAAGAAGAAGCCCGACGCGGTTATCTGCGCGGTTGGAGCCGAACCCATCGTGCCCCGTATTCCGGGAATCGAAAAAGCCCGCTCCATTTTCACCGTGTATACCGACTTCGAAAGCCTGGGGCAAAAAGTCGTCGTTATCGGCGGCGGCCTTGTGGGAAGCGAAACCGGTTTTTATCTGGCAGAAATGGGAAAGACCGTTCATGTCGTGGAAATGCTCGACGATGTGGCCAAGGACGCCAACGACAGCCACCGCCGGGCTCTGATTCCCCGAATGAAGAAAACCCTCACCTGGGATGTAAACACCGCCTGTACGGGCATTGAAAACGGCGGCATCACCGTAAAAGGTCCCGACGGAAAGGAACGATTCATTGAGGCCGATACGGTTGTTTACGCCGTGGGGCTGAAAGCCAAAACCTCCGTGGTGGAATCCTTGCGCGGGGCGGCGAACTGGTTTATCCCCGTGGGCGACTGCATCCGGGCCCGGCGGGTTGAACAGGCGGTATACGAAGGATATATCGCGGCAATGGATATTCTTTAAGGGGTAAAAGGAGGATCGCCGTTTCTCGGCGGATTTTCAGTCCCCGGCTCAATGCCGGGGATTTTTTTCGATTCAACCGGAATCGGCTAATTCGCCCCATCCGCCGGCACACCGTAACCGCCCAGATTCATCGATACCGACGGCTCTGGCCGGTCGGACTAAGGCCGCAGAACCAAACGAAATCCGATAATACCGCCGCGCGTATCCGGAGGATAACGATACCGGGAGGCGGCACGGCAAAACAACATTAATCGCCTGTTCACCCGAACTCTTCAACTCCCCGCGCAAGACTCTTTAGAAAGAGAGAGAAGTGTTTCTTGATGCTGCGTTCCGGTGAATGAAAGAACTCGTGAAGACTTTACTTTTCCGGGAGTCATCCGGTCCGGAAGACTGCTCATTAGGGGCTCCGCTCAATCCCCCACCCCATGATAGCATCATATCCATGGACACCATCAGTTGGAACGATTTTGAGAAAGTGGAACTTCGCGTCGGAACTGTTATAAACGTCGAAGAGTTTCCGGAAGCCCGCAAACCCGCGTGGAAAATCACGGCCGATTTCGGCAAAGAGATAGGAATCCGAAAAACAAGCGCGCAGATTACCGTACACTACAGCCCTGAGAACCTTATAGGCCGTCAGATTGTCGGCGTGGTGAACTTCCCGCCCAAACAGATCGGTCCGGTACGCAGTGAATTTCTTCTGACGGGCTTTCCCGATGAAAACGGAGATGTGGTTATCGCCGTACCGGAACGGCCGGTTCCCAACGGCGGAAAACTGTATTAGTGCGGTATTTCTCTTATAAGCGGCGGCTTATGGAAACGCACCGTTTCATAGTGAAAGTCCCCAAAGAGCCCCTATAGTCATCCGGCGACCTCAATCCCTTCCAATAAGCCGTCTCTTCGCTCTCTTCGGATAGGGGGACGAATCAGTGACCTATTATTGAAATAATAGAAATTTGATATTATAGGGACATCTCAAGAGGTGAGTCATGATTAAGTCCGTCAAGCCTTCAATGAAACAATTATTTGAATATGAAGAAATGTTATTAATGAATGACCATAGGAACAATCCGGATTTTATAAAAAAAGTAATCAGCGAAGACTGCGTTGAAATTGATGAATCCGGAATGTCGAACTATAAAAAAGGCATGAAACTGGAGCCCATCAAAGGCGTTCTCTACATTACCGATAATTCCTTTGAAAGTAAGTTTTTATCTGATGAGAATTTATTAATAACGTATGAAGCGGTTCAGGTTAGGAAAAATATCCGAATTAAAGCGAATTGCAGCTCAATATGGCGGAATGAAAACAACGCTTGGAAAGTTATCTTTCACCAAAGAACTATTCTTAACGTGTAATCCGCGGATTTCCCGGGATTGCCCGAAAAAATGATTCCCGCGGCGTCCTTCTCGAAGCCGATATGAATTCTCAATCAGCACCGATAATCGGCAATCCGATCACGCTCACGCTCACGATCACGCTCACGCTCACGATCACGATCACGCTCACGATCAAGATCAAGATCAAGATCAAGATCAAGATCAAGATCAAGATCAAGATCACGAATCCTCCCGAATAACAATTCGGGAGGATTCAAACATAATCTCGGCTATTCTTCCGCAGGCGGCTGACCGGCAACGAGCTTCGCCCGTTTCTCGGTGGCCTCGGTCTGCAGGGTATCCAGGGTAATGGCCAGAAGAAGAACAATTCCCATGGCAACGTACTGCCAGTATTGATTCAGGTTCATCAGGTTCATACCGTTGTTCAGAAGACCGATAATCAGCATACCGACGACCATATTGTTCATCTTTCCGCCGCCGCCGCCCATCTTAATACCGCCCAGCATGGCACCGGCCATAACGGTGAATTCCGCGCCGATACCGGTTCCCGAACTCGACGCACCGATACGTCCGGCACACATAATGGATCCCAACGCAACAAAGACTCCCGCAACGGAGAATACAAGAACCCTCATTTTGGCAAGATTAACGCCGGAAAGGGCCACCGCTTCGGGGTTGGAACCCAGGGCATAAATATTCCGTCCGAAATAGGTCTTATTGAGAATGAAAGCTCCCAGCATGATGATAAGAATCATCACGATAATGCCTATGGGAAAAGTGAGGTTTCCCGAGGCCAATCTGAAAGTAATGTTATACCCTCCTAAAAACTTAAAGCCCGGAGTAAAGGTTCTGAAAGTCTTGGAATTGGAGAGGAGGTAGGTTACACCGTTTAAAATGTACTGTGTGGCCAAGGTAATCATGAAGGGGAAAACTTTTAGCCTGGCGTAAATGGCGCCGTTTACGGTTCCCAGAAAAATTCCCAGGGCGAAGCCGACAAGAATAATCAGCAGTGTATTGCTTCCGCTCTTGGCCATCAGCCCCATTACAACGGCTATCGTCGATACCTGATATCCGATTGAAAGGTCCAAACCGCCCGAAAGCATGATAAACGTTATGCCGACGCCGATAATCAGCAGATAGACATTCTGATTGACCACATTGATCAGGTTTTGAGGATTCAGAAAAGTCCCGCCGGTTGTAATGGCGAAAATGATGATGAGAACCACAAGAACGAGATACATTATATAATCTCTTAAGATTTTGGACATTGACTGCTTAAAGCTCATTGCACTACCTCTGCTTTCTTACCTTTTCTGCCGCCGGAAGCAAGTTCAAGAATCGCTTCCTGAGAAAAATTCTCTTTTGTCAGCTCTCCGGCCATTTGCTGTTCGGCAAAAACGACGATTCGATCCGACATACCCAACAGTTCTTCCATGTCGGAAGTTATCATGATGATGCATTTGCCTTCCTGACAAAGCTCGTTCATCAACTCATAAATCTCATGCTTCGCACCGACATCGATACCCCTGGTAGGTTCATCAAAAATGATGATGCTGGTATCCGCTGCCAAAGCTTTGGCGACAACGACTTTTTGCTGATTTCCGCCTGAAAGATTGAGGACTTTCTGTTCCAGGGAGGGAGCTTTAATCCTCAATCTGTTAAAATAAGATTCCGCAATCTCTTTTTCTTTCCGGCTGTCGATTTTTAAAAATCGGGATATTTTCCTGATGACATTGTACACAATGTTCCAGCTGATGGATTCCATCAGAAAACAGCCTTCCAGTTTCCGATCCTCGGGGATAAGCCCGATTCCGTATTCCATGGCATCTTTAGGGGTTTTAATGTTAACTTCTTTTCCGTTAACCAATACTTTTCCCCATTGACGGTGTTCGGCTCCGAAGACAACCTTCATGATTTCCGTTCTGCCGGCACCGACCAGCCCCGCCACGCCGAGCACTTCATTGTTATAGGCTTTCAGAGAGATATTTTTAACGCCGTTACCCGTAAGGTTTCGGAGTTCCAGGGCCACATCGCCCTGCTCCGTTTTCCTTTTGGGATACGCTTCGGACAGCTCCCGGCCCACCATATATTTAATCAGTTCCGGACGGTCCGTCTCTTTAGTTTTCAATGTTGTGATGTACTTTCCGTCGCGCAGAACGGAAACCCTGTCGGAAACTTCGAATATTTCTTCCAAACGATGGGATATATAGATAATTGTCGCTCCATAGGCTTTCATTTGAGCGATAATTTTCATAAGGATTTCAATCTCGGAAACCGTAAGAGAGGCTGTTGGTTCATCAAGGATGAGAATCCGCGGACTTTTCGTAATGGCCTTGGAAATCTCGACAATCTGCTTTTGAGCGGAACTTAATTCCCGAACAGGAGTTCCCGGATCAATGTCGATTCCGAATTGATTAAACACGTCCTGGGCAATTTTGTTCATTTCCTTCTGATTGACGAGTTTGCCCATGCGTTTCCCGTAGCAGATATTCTCCGCGGCGGAAAGCGCGTCAATCAAATTGAATTCCTGATAAATACACTCGATGCCATGTGTTCGCGCGATGTTCGGAGTAATGCATGGAAAGGTGTCGTGCTGCAGGGTAATTTCACCTTTATCCGGCTTAATGGCACCCGTTATGGTTTTAATAAATGTTGATTTTCCGGCACCGTTTTCCCCGACAATAGCGTGAACCTCACCTGCGGCGAAACTCAGTGAGATATCGTTCAGCGCCACAACACCGGGATAGAACTTAGTAATATGACTCAGTGATAATACGTTATATGTGTCCAACGAAGATCCTTTTATCGGAAGCATTGAGTAATGAAGGGACACAAAGACTTTGTGTCCCTTCATACATCATAAGATTTTTATAACATAGTTACCAAATTCAATGGTAAATGCTGTTTAGTATTTATACTTCTTCGCGGGATTGTCTTCACCCATTTTCCAGCTCATCGAAAAATCGAACGTGGCGAAAGTGTACACGGGATCGTAATAGACATCGCCGAATTTCCAAGAACCGTCGGTGGATCCCAACAGAAGCATGGCCAGAGTCTGACCGGTAATGGGAGGAGCTTCACCATAGGTGACATATCCCTTAAACGGCGTGCTGGAAGGATTGGCTTTCGCCTTCTCCAGCTCTTCGGTTGTTGCGGAATCGAAGTAGCAGTTAACAACACAGAAATTCTTCAAATCAATTCCATTATCCTTGCCGTACTTGGACAGGAAGGAAACAACACCAACCATGCAGTCGGGCTCATAGCAGACAAAAATTCGAAGATTGGGATTGGCCGTCATCATATTTTCGGCCCAGTTATAGCCCGTGTTCTGAGCATCGTTACCGTAGGCAACGTTGGTGTTGTAAACATAAAGGCTGCTGCTTTCTTCCGTTCTGTCGCGGAAAGCGTTGGAACGGTACTGACCGTCTTCAATATCGTCATAGACATCAAGAGCGACGGGGATACCCTTCTTGTCGGCCGGAGGATTATTAATTTTCGCCCAGGCCTCAACCATCTCGATGGCAAAGAAACCGGTAATTTCATAAGCGGTATAGACAGCCGCATTGATGGTATAGTCCTTAGGCAGAGCACCGAGATAACAGACGGCGATACCGGCGTCAATCGCTCTCTGGGCAACATCTTTCAGCATATCGACGGCCATGGCGGCGCACATAATCGCACCGACTTTCTTGGAAGCAATGGCATCTTCAATAAAGGTAACCTGCTTCCCCGGATCGCCCGCGGCATCTTTGGCGACATATTTCCAGCCCTGTGCTTCCATAGCGGCACCCATCGAGTTGGAAATAATCATCAAACCTTCGGCGTTCGTGGTAGGAAGAACCGACCAGACTTCCTTTTGTCCGTTCCAGGTAAAATCAACGGCTGATGCGTCCGCCGAAGCGGGAGCCGCGTCCTGCGCTCCGCCGGCAAATGCGGAAACAGCCAGGGTGATCATAAGAAGGACTGAAAGAATTCTCTTCATACCTATCTCCTTTCCCTTTTAAAATTGTTTATGAAGCACCGAGACAACCGACGTTGCCCGGTGTTGTCCGAACGATTATTCCCCTACCTAATAAGAAAACGAGAGAATATCGTTCTCTATTAGCAAAAGAGTAATCAATTAACTATATTTGACACCTTATCTTGGGACAACAAACATTTTTGTACATTCGAAACTCAAATTTGTATCATGCCGAAGGCGATTTCACACATTGGAACGGTGATTATGCCTTTGATTCGTTATCTCCCCGCATCATTATTAACTCTCCGTAGAGTTCAACCCTCCGGTCGCCGAGTAAATTATTCGCGGAATCAAGATTCTTGTTCCGAGCCGTTTCCGGATCAATATCCACGAAACACGACTCATCCGCGGATACGGGAGCGGAAGCAAGAACAACTCCCCGAGGGGCGGTAATCCGGCTTCCACCCGTAAAGGCGATTTCCTTTCCTTCCCGCATCTCGCTGCCGTAACGGTTTGCCGTAACGGCAAAGAGATTATTCTCCAAACATCGGGTAATCATGGATTTCTGACACCAGTCCATCACCAAATTCGCCGGATGAGCGATAACATCGGCGCCCTTAAGGGCCAAGAGCCGAGCGGTCTCGGGAAAAAACCAATCGAAACAGATCATCATGCCTACTTTTAAACCGCCGATATCATAGACCGCCGGAGGCTCGGGCCCCGGATCGAACAGCTGACTTTCGAATCCGAAAAGATGAATCTTGCGATAGACGGCGGTCAAACCTTCAGGACCGACGAGAACCGCGGAATTGTAAAGCCTGTTTCCTGCGCGTTCGGCGAACCCGGCCGCGACATGATACCCGCCGGAGCGGCAGAGATTCGTAAGAAGATCGACGGACGGAGAATCGCCGGTCTCCTCGGCCAAGGAGAAAACCTCTTCTCTATCCTTCATGCAGTAACCGGTAAAAGAGAGTTCGGGTAAAACAATAAGATCGGCGGACACGCCGTCCAAAGCCGCGGCGATACGGTCCCGATTGGCGTGAACATCACCGAGAACCGGTTTAAACTGAATATAACCGATGCGTTTCATGCTCCCTCCTTTGTCAGGATACACCGGCGGGCCCGGGTATTATAGATGCCGCATTATTCCCCCGCATTATCCCCCGAAAAACATTGCTTCCGAAAGCGTTCCAGATCATCCTCATCATTCGCCGGGCCGAAACGGCACTCCCAGGTATGATCCGTCCCGAAAGTCCAAAGCTCCCTCCACGGCGGCTCCAAAGGATTCCCGTCGGAATCCTGGGCCAGCCAAGTGGCCGGCAGAGACGACCAGAGCCCCATTACCACAGGTTCGCCGCGGAATCGAAAAAAGTACCGGCCCCGATGAGTTCCCGCCGGAATCCAATGCTCGGGAGGAATTTCCACCGAAACGCCGAAGGCCCGGCGATGGAAAAACGGAAAAGTCCGAGCCGCCGTAAACCGGGCGGAGGCGCCCAAATAACCGCTACGGGACGTCTCCGCCTCCGAATCGGCCGTTTCCGGCACGCCTGCCTCATCGGATGAAAAATCGCCGCTATTTATCCCGCCGCCGTCAATTCCATGAGAAATCACCCGAACCCGTTTCGGCGCGCGCTCTCCCGTCTCGAACGCCCCCCTATATCGCGGACCGATCGGAGCAAATCCCGAAACAGGCGGCCGCAACAGCCACCCGCAAGGGAGATCAACAAAATCCGACTCACTCGTCCGCCAACTGCGCCAACTCCCCAAACTGCGCCGCATCGCCCGCCGTGCCCCTCGCCGCCGAACACTCTCGCGCCCGCCGGACCGCGCATCTCGCCGCGCCGCCTGCCGAAGGCCCCTCCAGAATGAACCTCGCCGAGCTTTCCGCAGCCTACATCTCCGCGAATCGGCGCTTGAATCACTTATCCCGCAATCCACCGTCAGAATCCAGCCGTCCAAAAAGCCCCGCCCCCTTAAGTTCATTCGAAAACACCATAAGCCGATAAAGAAGCATGAGCTCATCCGCATGCCGCCTCGCCGCCCTTCTGCCCATCCTGACCGCCCTCGCCCTCCCGATCAAGGCCGCCGCCCCATGGGAACAGACGGGCATCGCCTCGTGGTACGGCGGAATCTTCCAGGGACGAATAACGGCCAACGGAGAAACCTACGACACCTACGGCTACACCTGCGCCCACAAAACCCTCCCCTTCAACACGCTTTTAGAAGTGGAAAACCTCGGCAACGGTCACACCGTCCGAGTCCGCGTCAACGACCGCGGCCCCTTCGTGGAAGGCCGCATCATCGACCTTACCTACGCCGCCGCCGCCGAACTGGACATGATCCGCGACGGCACCGTCGAAGTTCGCATCACAGCCGTGGAAGAAAGCATTCCCGAAGTCCGATTCAACATTCAAGTCGGCGCCTGGGGCACCCTTGAGAATGCCGTGCTCCATCGAAAACGCCTGGAAGAAGCGGGCCTCGAACCCACGGCCGCCCTCTCGGACGACGGCATCACGCGCCTTTCTATCGCCGAAGTGGCCGAAGCCGACGTCTTCCCCCTGGCTCAAATCCTCGAAGAACTCGGCTACACCGACCTTTTCATCTACCAAGTCTCCGAATAAACCCAGGCACGCTCACGGCGCCGCGTAATCACATTTTTTTTAAAAAAGGGGCCGACCCCCGAAGCCGATCCGATGCCCCGCCCCCGAATCGAAAAGCACCCGTTATCCCGATACCTCCGGGATCGTCCTTCAACGTCAACCGCTTCGGTCCGAATCCCCCCGGATCCGCCCGGCCGGCGAACCCGAACCGATAAGGCCGCCCCCCATCCGCATTCGGCCCTGCCGCACACGGCCCATCAGGCGGCGCCCAGCCGGTCAATCGCCTTCTTGTGCGGCCTCTTTCAGCGGACCCGACCGAACAGCCGCACCTCAGGCCCCTTCGAATCCCCCACGGATCGCCGGCCGCGGCATCTTGACCGAAGACATCCCATTTGCCTATCGTAATGAACCGGTCCGTTTTGCGGCGACCCGATAATGTTTTGCAGGGCGCCGACAATTTCATGCGGACCACACACAATACCTCGGACTTGATCCGAAAAGGACAGGTACCCATGATTCTCTTCGCAACCGGCATGCCCGGTTATTTTCGTTATCACAACAGTTCCCGCCTCTCCGTTTCGCCTCTCGGCATTCACGGAGGAACCTCATGACCGTCGTCGATTTCGCGAAAAAGAAACGCGGCGGCATTCCCATTTCCATGGTCACCTCCTACGACAGCTGGAGCGCCGCCCTGGTGGCCCAAAGCCAAGTGGACTGCATCCTCGTCGGAGACAGTATCGGCATGACCCTCTACGGTTATACCGACACCGTTCCGGTTACGATTGAAACCATGGCCGCCCATGTCGCTGCGGCGCGCCGCGGCGCTCCGGAGGCGTTTATCGTCGGTGACATGCCCTTTCTCGCCCACCGCATGGGTTTGGAGCGGACCATGGAAAACGTCGCGCGCCTCATGCGCGCCGGAGCCAATGCCGTCAAAATGGAAGGAGCCGCGGGAAATACGGATCTCATTCGGCACATCGTGGAATCCGGAGTTCCGGTAATGGGCCATTTGGGACTCACTCCCCAGTCGGTTCATGCCTTCGGGGGATTCCGCGTCCAGGGAAAAAGTCAAAACGCCCAAAAACGCCTTCTGGAAGATGTCCGCATGCTGGAAGATTCGGGATGCTTTTCGCTGGTTCTGGAAGCGGTTCCCGCCGCAATCGCGGCTCAGGCATCCGAATCGGTCTCCATCCCGATTATCGGTATCGGCGCCGGAACCGGAACGGACGGTCAGGTTCTGGTGCTCCAGGATCTTTTGGGGCTGAATACGGATTTCAAGCCGAAATTCGTACGCCGTTTCCTGGACGGCGCCTCTTTGGTGGTCGGAGCGCTGAACGATTATCACCGGGAAATAACCGCCGGAACGTTCCCCGATGAAACGGAGCGGTACGAATAATGGAAATCCTCGAAACCGTCGATATCGCCAAAGATCGTTTGAGAACAATTCGGAACAAAGGCCTCGGCCTCGGCTTTGTTCCAACCATGGGCGCCATCCACGAAGGTCATTTAAGCCTTGTACGGCGCGCCGCGGAAGAAAACGACCGAACGGCGGTCAGCATCTTCGTGAATCCCACCCAATTCGACAATCCCGAAGACCTTGAACAATACCCTCGGGATTTGGAAGGCGACCGCGGACTTTTGGCCGAGGCCGGTGCGGATTTTCTCTTCTATCCCGACGCGGATGCGATGTACCCCGATGCTTATCGTTATAAGGTAATCGAGACCGAAAAAAGCCGAATCCTTGAAGGAGCTCATCGCCCGGGACATTTCGACGGAGTTTTAACCGTGGTGCTCAAACTGCTCAACCTGGTCGCCGCCGACCGGGCGTATTTCGGTGAAAAAGATTGGCAGCAATTTACACTGGTGCAAGAAATGGCCGAGGCCTTTTTCCTGGACACGAAAATCATTCCCTGTTCCACCGTACGGGAAAATGACGGCTTAGCCTTGAGTTCCCGCAACAGCCTGCTGAATAATCGGGAACGTCTGCTGGCACCGAAACTCCACCGCATCCTTTCGGGAAAGAAGTCTCCGGAGGAAAAAGCGGCGGCTCTTCGGAAGGAAGGATTCGACGTGGATTATGTAGAACGATGGAACGGCCGCCTTCTTGCAGCCGCAGGACTCGGAAAAGTGAGGTTAATCGATAATGTCCCCGAATAAAGAAAATGGTGAGCCGAAGAAAATCGTTCTGATGATCGGCGGCTCCATCGCCGCCTTCAAGGCCGCTTCCCTGGCATCTCTTATGATTAAGGAAGGCTGGAAAGTTCAGTGCATCACCTCCGACGGAGGAGCGCGGTTCATCGGCGAGGCGACGCTGGAAGGCCTTACCGGTCGGCCGGTGCTTTCGGACCTGTTCGAATGCGGACGGGCTCTGGATCATATCGCTCTGGCGGATTGGGCCGATCTCATTCTCTTTTACCCGGCTTCGGCGAACCGTATCGCCAGACTGCGCGGCGGACTTTCCGACGATTTATGCGGAGCGCTGTTTTTGGCGAACAACTTCCGCAAACCGTTCTGGATCGCTCCGGCGATGAACAGCAACATGTTCGCTCATCCAGCCGTCGTCGAAGCCGTTTCGATTCTCGAAGGATGGGGCTGCCGGATTCTGCCCACCGGCGAGGGCCGACTGGCTTGCGGGAGCGTGGGATACGGACGGCTGCTGGAACCGGAAGAAACAATGAATCTCCTGAAAGAAGAACTCTCATGAACATCCTCATAACATCGGGCGGCACCGAAGAGGCTATCGATGGGGTGCGGTGTATCACCAACAGCTCCACGGGAAGAACCGGAGCGGCCATCGCCGGCTATTTCTCCGAACGCGGTGCCGACGTTCTTCTGCTGCGGGCCGAAAAGGCCGCGGGGGCGCCGCAGGGCGTTACCGAAAGGCGCTACCGTTCCTACGCCGATCTGGCCGCCGCTTTGAAAAAGATCCTGGGCGCCGAAAAATGGGATGCGGTGATTCATTTGGCGGCGGTGAGCGATTACACCGTGGCCGCGGTGGAAGTGGACGGTAATCCCTTTTCCCCCGGCGGTCCCGGAAAAATCGCCGGAGGCAGGGATGTAAAAATCACGCTGAAGCCGACCGCCAAGATTCTCGATTCCCTGCGTTCCTGGAGTTCCAATCCCGGACTCGTCGTCGTGGGTTTTAAGCTTACCGACGGAGCCTCCCCGGGAAGAACAGGACGCCGCGGTTGCGGACATCTTTCACCGGAACGCGGCGGACTATGTCGTACACAACGACTTAGCCGATATGAACGAAAAACGGCATCCCGCAACCCTCCGGAATCCCGGCGGTATTCTGAAACAAGCGGAAACCAATGAAGGCATCGCCGCGGCTTTGTATGAGCGGCTCACTCTAAGGAGATAGCATATGAATCTTTGTCTCGACGTGGGGAATTCTCAAATTTACGGCGGCTTATACGATAATGAGAAGCTTTTATTCCATTTCAGGCGTATCACGGAACGCGTGTCGTCCAGCGATGAACTGGGGATTTTCTTCCGGCAGGTTATCAGGGAGAACGGATTCGATCCCTCGGACGTGGATGCCGTCGGTTACTGTTCGGTGGTTCCCAATTTAAATCACGCTTTACACAACGCGAGCCTCCGCTATTTCAGCGTCGAACCGTTCAGCCTTAAGGCCGGAGTTAAAACCGGGCTGAAAATCCGGTATAAGAATCCCGCGGAAGTAGGAGCCGATCGTATCGCCGACGCCATCGGAGCCGTGGCCCGGTATCCCGATGAAAACTTGATTATCGTTGATTTCGGCACCGCCACCACCGTTGAGGCCATCGGCGCGAACCGGGACTATTTGGGCGGCGCCATTATTCCCGGACTCCGTACGGCTATGGATTCTCTGGAAAAAGCCACCGCCAGGCTGCCCAAAGTTGAAATAATCAAACCGGAAAGAAGCTGCGGCCGATCAACCATAGAAAGTATTCAGTCGGGACTCTATTGGGGGCATTTGGGCGGTATTCGGGAGTTAATCGGCCGATACCGCAAGGAAAATTTTTCGGGAGAAGAATGCCGCGTGGTTGCCACCGGAGGATTCGCCGGTCTTTTCGAAGAGGCGGATATATTCGATGTCGTTCACCGCGATCTTGTTCTGGAAGGTATTCGTATCGCCCAGAGCATGAATACCCCGGAACTCTAATCCGTACGGTCCTGTTCGCTCGGCCTTTCAGCGCCGAGCGAACAGGGAAATCACCTCTCCGGCGGCCTCTTCAAAAGACCGGACGGGGTATTCACGCCTCAGCGGTTCCGGCGCGTTCGGCACAACCCGCGGCCGGCCGGCCCACGCGAACATGGAAACATCGTTATAGTCGTTTCCCAGAGCCATAACGCGATTCGCCGGTACGTTGTGCTCGGAACACCGGAGAGCCAGCGCGCCGCCCTTATTCACACCGAAGGGAAATACCTCGAACCAAATTGAAGAAGAATCAAGAGGAGAGGCGCTTTTGAACGTCGACCAAGCCGCCAGTTCTTCCTCAAGCGCCGCCTCGGAACGTTCCGAATCCATACCGCCCGGCCGAATCACCAAAATCTGGCAGGCATCGGCGGCCCGGCCGTCGTATTCCCTTTCCCAGTCGCTATAAAGATTCCTGCGCTCGTTAAAATCCGGATTCTCAGCGGCCGGGCGGTTTCGCTTCCAGGCAAAATAATGATTATCGGGAATGGGATTCAGAATGCAGTAATCTTCGCCGCGGCGGTCCAGAATCGCGGTAATGCGTACCACATCCTCGGCGCCGAGCCGTCCCCTCTCTTCCGGTGCGGCGTTCGGTCCGCGCAGGAGTCCCCGCACCCGAAGAAAAAAGAACCTCATCGGCCACCTCCCAAAGACCTTCAACACGTTTCAGAGACATCGGATTTCGACCGGTTATGATAAGGATGGGGATTCCCTCGGAGCGGACGCGTCTGGCCGCTTCCCGCACTTCGGGAGAAATCACCCCTTGAAAAGCCGCGGTTCCATCCAGATCAACAGCCAGCAGTCCGGGGATATCGGCCGCGGCAAGAGGATATTTCATGAAAAGACGATACCGGAACGGACACTTTTGGAACATCCCGGCCCCGACGGCTTGGATAACGGAAGGATTCTCCCTTACTCTGTGAAAAGAAAAGGGAATCTTTTCCCGCCGAAACAAAAAATCAAAAGGCGGCGTAAGCCGAAAAATGCCGCCCTTAAGGAAACGAATCATATGACCATACGGAATAACGCCGTCGTTACCATCGATTACACCATTAAAGACGCCGAAGGGACTCTCCTGGAAGAATCCGATGACGGTCCTTTAAGCATTATTCAGGGCTTGGGAGATTTGGCGCCGGGCTTGGAGAAAGCTCTGGAAGGGAAAAAAGCGGGAGATGAAATCACCGTTACCCTTCCCCCCGAAGAAGCCTTCGGAGAGAGGGAAGAAAATTTGATGATTACCGTCTCGATGGAGGACTTTGAAGATTCTTCATCCGTCGAGGAAGGTTTCGTATTCCACGCCGAATTTAATGGAGAACCGATGTTATGCACGGTCCTATCCGTCGACGGTGACAAAGTCGTCATCGACGGGAACCATCCCTTCGCGGGGCTCGAACTGACCTTCGAAGTGAACGTGCGGGGTGTCCGGGAAGCAACGCCGGAAGAACTGGACCACGGTCATGTTCACGATGAACACGGTCATCATCACAACCACTGAATCCCGGCAGACTCGATTCCTCAGACCATATTACCGTTTGGCACGATAAAACTCTTTGGCGTATTTTCACATTTATAAACAAATGTGCTTTTTTATTTTTTCAGAATTCTATAATTCACATTGGTGGATGCAACAAAAAAGAAGGATTATGTGAATCTTACAAATTATTCAATATTTTTATCGGCATCTTTTTTACTCCTCATTTTCCCTGGTCCCAACATGCTTGCCGTAATAAGCAGAGGTATTCAATTCGGCAAGAAAGCGGCTTTTCTAACAGTCCTAGGATATGGCCTTGGCGATATGCTGCAAACATTTCTTGCCGTAGTGGGTCTTTCCGCCATTATTTCTTCATCTTTAATTGCTCTTAAGTTTCTTCAATATTCCGGATCGGCCTACCTGATATACCTTGGAGTAAGAATGATTCTTACCAAGCAGGAGAAAGCTGAAAATGAAATGCCTATTATTTCCCATAAGGGAATATTGATGCATAGTGCCGTTGCAAGCATACTGAATCCCAAAACAGTCTTGTTCTTTATAGCCTTCCTGCCGCAGTTTGTAGCACCTGAGAATGGTTTTTTGACACTTCAATTACTTATTCTTGGATTTAGTTTCACCTTGTTGGGCATCATAATGTACCTTCCCATAGCGCTGTTTTCTGTAAAAATTGGCGAATTGTTAAAAAGCTCGGAAAGAATTGGCAAACGGGTCAATTGGATATCAGGCAGTATCTTTATCTTTTTAGGAATATTGCTCGGAACTTCAAAAATAACGGAATAAAAAAAGTAAAATAACGGAGAGAAAGAAACATCGCTTAACGGCGCGCCGTTTTCGAAAAGCAAGAACGAGGTTCTGTTTTGATTCCATTTTTATTTATAGTTTCCTTTATTCTGCATAATCTCGAGGAGGCTATTTGGCTTCCTGCGTGGTCTCGTTCAACGAAACGATTTCACAAACCGGTCGAAAATCATGTGTTCTATTTTTCCGTTTCAATTGTAACCATAATCGGGCTTTCCGTCGTAATTGCATATTTACTCAATCCAAAGGAGAGTCTTCAGCTTTTGGCGTTTTGCGGCTTACTCGGAAGTATGATGTTTAATACCTTCTCTCCTCATCTCATCGCGACAATCGCTACTCGAACTTACTGTCCCGGTACGGCGACGGGATTAGCCTTCATTTTGCCGGTTTCGATTGCAGGGATAACAAAACTGATTCGCGCAGGAGCGGTAACATTCGGACAATTTCTCTTATCAACGGCAATAGTCGGGGTTATGCTGCTCTTTTTATTACCGATTTTATTTGCATTAGGAAGGAAAATTTTCAAAGATCGGAAAACTTAACAGAGCATCGGGCCGTTATGTAAAATGAGGAGATACGGATGGTTCGCGCGGCAAAAAAGGAAGATTTAAAAGATCTCTTATTCTTGTATCAACAGCTTTTTCCGGAAGAGGATTACAGGAATACACAGGCATACATTCGAACCTGGGCTGAAATACTCAATGATAAGAAAATAAAATGCTTCATTGCCTACAAAGAATCCACGGCTGTTGCTTCCTGCCTGATAACGATCATTCCGAATCTGACACGGAATCAAAGGCCCTACGCGGTAATCGAAAATGTCGTTACAGATAAGAATTATCGAAGGCAGGGATATGGGAAATCCGTCATGGAAAAAGCTGTTGAGTATGCCGAAGCTCAAAACTGTTATAAAATCATGCTGATGAGCAGTTCGGCACGAAAAGAGTCTCATAAGTTTTATGAAAAAATCGGCTTCGATGGAAATTCAAAAAAAGGATTTCAATTAAGGATTCTCTAATTTCCAATAACCGCTGCTGATATATTCCGGACGCTAAAAATGTTCGGAGAACTCAAGATTTTATCCTTTCTTCACAGAACAGAGGTGATTTCAAAAATCAGCGATTTTTGAAACGAAGTCCTTCTAAAGCGGGTTCTGAGGAATTTCGGCTGTCGGATTTATCCAATTTCAAGAATGCTTGCGGTACAATCCCCGGAACTGATCGTAGCTCAACCCCAAGAGTTCCGCCGCCCTGCCCTGATGACCGTCCGCTTCGGCCATGGCCTCCTCCAGCCACTTCTCTTCCAAATCAAAAACAGCGGCTTTTAAATCCCGCGGCCAGGACGGCCGGGCATCTCCCGCCCTACCCGCTGAAGAGCTAACGGAAACACCGCCTCCGGCAGAGATATCGGTGGGAACCTCAGTACCGGCCTCGCAGCCCATAGAGCCACGCGTATGCTCACTTCCGGCCGCCGCGAAAACAGAGGCTTCTCCTCTTCCGCCGCTCAGCTCGGGAACAGCCGCCCAGGGATTTCGAAAAGGATCGAGAATGAGTTCCGATATAATCGAGCTTTCTTCCCGGTACACGGCCCGTTCCACCGTATTCTTCAACTCCCGGATATTGCCGGGCCACGGATAGGATAAAAGCTGCTGAACAACATCTTCGGAAAAAGAAGGGACTCTCTCCCGGCCAAGTTCCCTGGCCATCTTAGAGGCAAAGGATTCGGCCAGAAGAAGAATATCTGTATCCCGCACCCTCAGCGGCGGCAGAAAGAGAACTTCAAAGGACAGCCGATCCAAGAGATCGCGCTTGAAGGCGCCTTTGTCGCAAAGGAAAGGAAGATCCTGATTGGTCGCCCCGATGATGCGAACGTCCACCTCAACGGTGCGGGAACTCCCCACTCGCTGAAAGGTTCCGTATTCCACGGCCCGGAGGATTTTCTCCTGCACTTCGATGGGAATCAGACCGATTTCATCCAGAAACAGCGTGCCGCCGTCGGCCTCTTCGAAACGCCCCTTCCGCCGTCCCTCGGCACCGGTAAACGAACCGCTTTCATGACCGAACAGTTCCGATTCAATCAGTCCCGGCGGAAGGGCGGCGCAGTTGAGGGCCACGAACGGAGAGTTCCACCGGGAAGAGAGGAAATGAAGGCGTTCGGCGGCCAGCTCTTTGCCCGAACCCCTTTCTCCGATAACCAAAACCGACCTGTCCACCCTGGCGGCCTGGCCGAGCAGGCTGTTGAACTCCAGAAAGGCTTCCGATTCACCGATGGCGTCCTGCGGGCCTCTGTTCGCTTCCATACCACATTTTCCTTTCTTTCGGCATTTTTCGCCACCGCTTCGGTGGTCATTTTCACCAAACAACACGTAAAAATTAGATTTAACGGTGATAGAAAGCCTCCGGAGGCTTGGCACGGCGCTTGCTTAAAAGGCGGTAAGGCTAACGATAATTCCAGAGGAGGAAAGAAATGGGAGTATTCAGCCGATTAGGAGACATCATCAACGCCAACATCAACGCGATGCTGGACAAAGCGGAAGATCCCGAGAAGATGATCCGCTTGATGATTCAGGAAATGGAGGACACCCTTGTGGACCTCAAATCTTCCTGCGCGGCCAAGATGGCCACCAGGGCCGAGATGGAGAGGGACAGGGACACCCTGGAAGCCAAGATAACCCGCTGGAGTGAACGCGCCGTCCTGGCGGTGGAACGCAAACGGGACGATCTGGCCAAGGAAGCGCTTCTTGAAAAAAAGCAATGCGTCACTCAGCTCGAATTCGCCGAGAAGGATTTGATTCACTATGATGAACTGATTCGCGACTGTAAGAGCAACATCGCGCAGCTTGAACAGAAGCTTGAGGAAGTCACCCTGAAGCACAAGATGCTCGTTCAGCGCAGCATCC
The DNA here is from genome assembly GCA_963666985.2 of Spirochaetia bacterium. Taxonomy (GTDB): domain Bacteria; phylum Spirochaetota; class Spirochaetia; order DSM-2461; family DSM-2461; genus UBA2779. Next base: position 873,922 of record CAXXIA010000002.1, read on the forward strand.
ATGCCGCCGAAAAGAAACGCGCCCGGACGGCTATGTCCGCGGCCAGCGGCGCCCAGGCCATGATGCGGTTCGGAGAACTGGAAAACCGTATTGAACGCATGGAAGCCGATGCCGAACTTTCCGGACGCTTCGGTGATTCAGGCAGCGATTTGGAACGTGAATTCGACAAACTCGAATCCGACAATGTCATCGAGGAAGAACTCGCGGCCTTGAAGAAAAGCATGAATAAGAGTGCCGGGAAGCCAGCCGGCAAGGAGGCGGCCGCGAAGGATTCGGCCGAGAAGAGCGATGGTTAAATTCCTGGGGATTCTGCTGATAATTCTCGCTCCTCTTCTGTTTATTGCCGTATCGATAGGTCGCAGATTGGAGACGAGTGATGTTAAGATGGAAAGAGATCGGGCCATAAGAGACGGAATGGATGCCCTGAAGCGAAGAGTGTTGAACCTGGAGAAACTCCGGGGCATGCGCAGGGAGAGGAGTTGACAATCATGGCAGGGCGATATGCCGGCGGAAAAAAACTGTACAGATCCAGAAGCGGCGTGTTTCTGGGCGTATGCAAAGGCATCGCCGAGTGGGGAGATTTTTCGGTTGAAATGGTTCGCATCGGTTTCGTGGTGCTCTGTGTTTTCGCCGGACTTCCTCTCTGGGTGTACTTCATCCTGGCGCTGATTCTTCCCGTAGAGCCCGAAGCTTACGACGGACGCTATCATGAACGCCCCCGAAGAGATGACGACATCCACGCCGATTTCGAAGACCTGAAAGAACGGGTCCGGAAGATGGAAGACGAAGAGTTCGACAAGGAACGTGACTGGGAAGACCGATTCCGCAAAGGACGGTAGTTTTCCATTCGGCGTTCCGATACTGAGGAAAGAAATAGGGGAGGCTTTTTCAAAATAGTGAATTAATTTCGTGCGGAAGGCCGCCGGAATTACGGTGCATTTTGAAAGAGCCTCAAGGAAAAACCGGTCCGTAAGGGCCGGTTTTTTTGTGTCCACGGCTGTACAAACGGCGGTTACACCGGCGGCCTCAATCTGTTTCCTTTCGCAAATAAATCCTTATTCTGCAATTGCGAATCACAGTGTTGAAACCCTTCGCTCGCCATCGCCCAGGTTCTTTCCACATAAACATCACCTGCCCTCAGACAGGGAACAAAGAGACTTTCAGGAAAAAAGCGCGAGATTATGGCCCCTCCGACCGATAGAATTGATACGATATGTTCCAAAGCCGCTTTTTTACAGTGTTTGTTCTCATCTCCGTATTAGCCGCTTCCGCGGGCGCCCTGCCGGTTTCTCTCGGTGAAATTGAAATCGGTCTGGAAAGCTTCGACGGCTACCAGGAAGGCATGGCCTACATTTCCACGGACGAAGAGGGAGAATCACTGGAAATCCTGATTGGGTATAAAGGCTTCGGTCTGGACACCGTTACTTGGGTTTTCTCCGGGGAAGATTTAACCGCCATACGGGAAGCGACGGCCGGTGCGGCTTGGTGGAGATCGCGTTTGTTGGAAATGACGGTGGATCAAACGGTGGAAAAAGAAGTAACCGTAACCGCTCCGTCGGTTACCTATGCTTATCGGGCTTCAACCTATCCTTTTGATTCTACCGAACATGTTCTCCGATTCGTCAGACAGGGCCGCGATTACGCCCTTCTGCTGACCGAAGATACCCAAGGCGCCGAAACGCGCCGTTCCGGAGACAAGACGCTGCCGGTTTTTACCATTCACTTTTCAGGACGGGAACTGCCGGATTTGAGGGACATGGTTTCCGAACCTCGGATGACCGAAGTTCTCACCGCTTACGCCGAAAAGAAGGCCGCCATAGAAGAGATTCTGGCCGCCGGGCCGGAAACAAAAGCCGGAGGCTGAGGCATCATACTCTTTTAAGCAACAGACTTTCCCTGCTTCCAGTTTTCTCTATCAGCTTTTGATAAATCCTCTTCATGTTCACTAAAAAGATTTCACATGCCCGGATCTGAGGATTCAGCGTATTGCCCTTATACTCTCCAGAAATAAACCCAGAGCGAAAGCTATCAATCTTACAGTTAAAAAAATGACTACTATCTGAAGCAAAGTCATTTTTGTACATTTCTTTGCAAAGAAAGTCTCAACCAACAATCGAAGAATTAAAGAAATATATTCAGAATATGAAGGAAGCAGCCAAATCGGTATGAGAATAACACTGTATGAAATACTAATTACATGAGCTATTGCTTCATGTTCATCTCGATTAAAGAAAAGTTTGAAAAGTATATTCCTGATGCCAACTCCTATAAGCAAACTGATTGAAGCAAAAAAATTTGCTCCTATCATTACAATACAAAAGAGAATCAAATAGATAATAATCGGATCACCTTTTGCGAGATGTACTAAAAGAGATATTGCAAAAGAAAGTCTCATTATTAAGGAAAAAACCAGAATACGGGATTCACGGAGCAGCTTCGGTGTTGAATGAAATCGAATCCTTTGGGGATTTGCTATCGAAGCAAGTATAATTTTCGCCGGGAGAATAGAGTTTCTAAAAAATATTCTATTTATCATTTCATAACACATCCTGAATTGTTGCTATATGATACATTAATTCCTCAATTATTTACGAGCAATTGGATATATATGAACGTCTTTATTGGCACGTAAGCAGCAGTACCTACGAATATAGGATTCCCCGATTGCTTTCTTGCCCTATCACACTGCTTTTAGAAACACATCTGAAAGATGTCTGAACAAGGAAAATTTGAACAAAACCCCGAACCCTACTAAACACAGTTAGAGGCCGGGGCACATCAATAGCTGTTAAACGAAGTATGAAATGCATATACATCTGGAAGATGTAAAGCTAATCAGGTTTCTCTATAGAAGGATTTATTTTCCAATCTGGATACCTGTCTGAATATTACATACAGACCTGAAATTATGAGCATGAAATCAATTTTCGCTCCAAGCCTCATTATCCCGAAGAAACCAAAATAGAGTGTTATACATGCGGTAAATACTTCTAACATCGCAAGGCCTGGTCTCGTTGAAAAAATAAGCAACCCGCAGATTGTAATTAATGTTGGACAGTTAATAATTCCTAACGGAGAATAAAAAAAGGCATTTATCCAAACAGGTTCCTCAATCCAGTGTAAATAGTAGAAACCTATGGCAAGTGAAAGAAATGCAATGATTTTACCCAATGCTCCAACATTGGAAATATCAAATGACATTTCCTTCTTGATTAGAGGTACCAATGAAAGAGTGAAGATGGCTCCAAAAACAATTATGTTGGGAATAATTCGATATTTGAACGCCAAGAGCGTTGCTGAGCCGGATAAAATCAAAATCAGCAATGAAAATAAAATGTTTCTTGTTTTCTTTACGAAAAGCCCAACAACAAAGACTATCAGGAATACACAATGCATTATCAATGCAATCTGCTTTGTTTCTGATGCTACCGAACTCAAACTCACTATTAACTCTTGAGGGGTTTTAACAAATGTCAGAAAGAACACTATGAGAGAAAGAAATAGCAAAATAAGATATTTGTATTTGTTTTTCATTAATAGAACTCCTTGAAATTTAATTTTGGATACTGTTTCTGTTCCTGTTTTCTACAATTACTGTTTGGGATTAAAAAAGCTGTGTCATTTAAATGTCTCCTGTCGCACCTCCTTTTATTTATCCAAATATACAAGTTTACAACTAGATACTTGTATAGAAAAAGAAAAAAATTAACTACACTTATCGCAATCCGGGTATTTCCCGCAATCAATGCATTTTTCAAAGGCCATATCGAATAATTTATTGAAATCGTCCTTCATCTTTCTGAAGGCCTTTAAATCAAGGTGATAGTACATATGATTACCCTGCCTTTCCGAATAGAGAAACCCTGCCATTTTCATCAGTTTCAGCTGCTGTGACGCCGCTTGCTGTGAGATTCCTACATAGTTTGCAAGATCATTGACACAGAGTGAGTCTACGGTATTCGACGCAAGCAGCTTTATGATTTTCAATCTTGTCTCATCTCCGAGTATTTTTAGGCGTTCAACAGCTTTCCTATCCAACATGCACCACCATACAACTATTTAATTGTATACTTGTTACCCCAAAAATGTCCAGATAAAAACAAAGATATGCAGCCATGCAAGAGATTGAAGAATCTACGAGCATTATGGCTTTCATATATGAAATTAACCGTTTTCTGGCTTTCTCAAACCCTTTGCTAACACAGATAACACGATTCACGTTCGATTATGGTGATATCCACTGTATAAGGAGACACATATGAAGAATCGTGTCGTTATTCTTTTTACCGCCCTTTTCATCGCTCTGGCGGTACCGGGCGCCCTTTTCGCCAACGGCGTCGAAGATGCCTCGGACACCATGGAAACGGCTCAGGCCAAATACGTTTTCCTCTTCATCGGAGACGGTATGGCTCTGCCGCAGATTTCGGCCACGGAAGCCTATTTGAACTATCAGAACAGCTCGAACGCCGGCGTTAGACTTTTGGCCATGAGTCAATTTCCCGCACAGGGACTCACTACCACCTATTCGGCCGACCGCTTCATCACCGATTCGGCCGCCGCCGCCACGGCCATTGCCTGCGGCCAGAAAACCAACACCGGTGTGATCGCCATGAACTCATCGGCGACGGTCGGTCTGAAAACCATTGCCGAAATGGCCAAAGAGGCCGGCATGAAAGTCGGGATTCTTTCCAGCGTCAATCTGGATCACGCTACTCCGGCTTCCTTCTACGCCCACTTCAAAACCCGCAACGACTATTACGAAATCAGCCGTCAGATGGCAAACAGCGATTTCGATTACTTCGCCGGCGGCATGGTTCGACTCGACAAAACCCCCGAAGGTCAAAAGAACGCCATCGACATGATGAAAGACAACGGCTGGGAAGTCACCACAACGCGTTCCCAGCTGAATACGCTTCAGCCTTCGGATAAACAGGTTTACGCCTACTATGCCACCAGCTTCACCCGCAACTCCATCGACTACACCCTCGATCAGGAAAGCGACGATATCACCCTGGCCGAATACACCAAAAAAGGGATCGAGCTTCTGGATAATCCCAACGGATTCTTCATGATGGTGGAAGGCGGAAAAATCGACTGGGCCTGCCATGCCAACGACGCGGGTTCCTCCATCGGCAATACCATTGCTTTCGATGACGCCATTAAGGAAGCCGTCGCGTTTTACAACCGGCATCCGGATGAAACCCTCATCGTCGTTACCGGCGACCACGAATGCGGCGGTTTAACCCTGGGATTCGCCGGAACCCAGTACGATTCGGCCTTCGCCGATATCGGCAAACAGAACATGAGTTACGAAGCGTTCGACAATTTCGTCATCAAACCCTTCAGGGCCGACAATCCCAACGGATCTCTCGCCGATCTGCTGCCGGAGATTGAAAAAGGATTCGGCTTAACCAATCTTTCCGATTACGAAATGCAGCTTTTGGAAACAGCATTCGAAAATACCATGCTGGATAAGAAAGAACGCGCCAAGGATGAAGCCACATACCTGAATTACGGCGGATACGAGCCTCTTTCGGTAACCATCACCCACATTCTGAACAACCGGGCCGGGCTGGCCTGGACTTCCTATTCCCATACAGCCGTTCCGGTTCCCACCTTCGCCATGGGCGCAGGACAGTCGCTGTTCAACGGCTACTACGACAACACCGATATCTTCAAGAAAACCGCCGCCGTTATGGGACTCGGCCAAGCCGTTTCCATGGCCCGCTAAGAAACAGACGGCTCATTAAAACTCTTGGTATCTTGAGTGGGGCCCCTTTCGGGGCTCCGCTTTTTCCATTGGAAGACAAACATGCCGAATGTCAAAAAAACAGACAAGCAAAACATCATTCTTACCGCCGTTCTGGCGCTCTTAACCATTGCCGTTTTCTTCATACCCACTCATTTCGGTTCACCCGCAACTGTGAAAACGATTCGCTCCAAAGCGAAAATCATTGAGGTTGACAACAGCACCATTGAACAATGCGGCATCGTTATAACCGGCGATCAGGGACTGACCTTTAAAATCATGAACGGACCGTTCAAAGGAACCGTTTTGGAAGGCAACAATCTTCTCATGGGGAAAATGGACATCGACAAGCTTTTCGATGTCGGTGACAAGGCCCTTGTTACTCTGTATGTGGATGATGCTGTCGAACGGATTCTCTCCAATCAGGTGGTTGATCACTACCGAACCAATATCGAACTGATTCTGCTGGTTCTTTTTGCGGCCATGCTTATCGGTTTTGCGGGCTGGACCGGTGTGAAAGCACTGCTTTCCTTTATTTTTACGGCGGCGGCCATTTGGAAAATTCTCATTCCCGGATTGCTGACCGGGATTTCCCCGATGCTTCTCTCTTTGGCCGTCGTCAGTATCATGACGGCGGTTATCGTTTTTCTGGTCGCCGGGATTTCCCGAATGGGCGCGGTGGCGTTTCTGGGGGCCATGTCCGGCATCGCCGTTACCGCCGTTTTATCACTCACCTTCGGCCGGGCCTTTAAAATTCATGGTGCCGTAAAACCCTTCGCCGAAACTCTGCTTTATTCGGGTTATCCGACTCTGAACCTCACATCCATTTTCTTATCGGGAATTTTCATGGCCGCATCCGGAGCCGTTATGGACATCGCCATGGATATCGCCGCTTCAATGAGGGAAGTAAAAGACAAGCATCCGCTCATCACGCGATCCGAACTCATCCGCTCAGGCTTCAGAGTGGGCCGGGCCGTTATCGGCACAATGACCACGACGCTGCTGCTGGCCTATTCGGGCGGATACACCTTCATTCTGATGGTCTTCGTAGCTCAAGGAACACCGCTTGTGAATGTCTTTAACATCATCTATGTGAGTTCGGAGATTCTCCACACCATCGTGGGCAGTTTCGGTTTGGTTCTTGTGGCGCCGCTGACGGCCCTTATCGGAGGATTCCTCTATTCGAAGGAACAATCCCCGAAGAGCGGCATTGAGGCCGTCATTCCAAAAAAAAGAGCCGGCTCTTGAGGATCGGAGGCGGACGAACCTGTCGGTTCATTCTCCATAAGGCGATGCGCCAGCGATATCGCGGTGTTTATAAATGCACCCCTCCATACCATTTCAGAGTTCCGGCCCAGCCGTTTTCTCCGTCCCAGCGGGTTCCGCCGTCGAGTAAAACGCTCTCGTGGTTCCAGGGCGATTTCACCGTTAAGCCGAAACCGGTATAAACACCGAACTTCTTTCCAAAGCCCGCCGTAACACTGAAAGTTGGAACGGTAAAGACGTTGTCCAAGGTTTCTTCCATGGTATCGTACATATTATAATCCGCGAGGGCCGTTCGAAGGTCATACTCGAATTCCAAATACACCGGCCGAAAGGTTGCCCGCAGACCGATACCGAATCCGAAAATAAGCCCGTCGCTGTCCCAATTCCATTGATCAAAACCGAAGATGAACCGGGTGTAATAGTACCGGTTTCCGGTTTTCACACTCAGATACTGACGGTTGCCCTGCTCATAACGGAAATCCAAATCAAGAATACCGTTCTTGGAGATGTTCACCAAACCGATGGGGAAAGCCCGCATGTCCTCGGAATAGTTAATCAGTCCCACCAGGACGCCATGGGAAGTTTCGGAGACGTTAATCAGACCGATTTGCGTTCCGTCGAGCTCTCCGCATCGATTGAGAAATCCCGAAATCTGCGCTCCGGTAATCGATCCTTCGGCAAGATTCAGAAAGCCGGCGACCTTGCATCCTTTCATATCGCCCCGGACACTGCCGTAGAATCCCGCCGCCTGCACTCCTTCGAACGAATCGTCCGCGGAAACGAAAATTCCGGCGGCCTGTACTCCCGTAAGAGGCCCTCCCGTGCGGGCAAAAATTCCGGCAGCCTGAACGCCCGAAACCGAACCGGCCGTTTCCGCGAAGAATCCCGCCGCCTGCACTCCCGAAAGAGGACCTAAGTTTTTCGCTCCGAAATTGGCTTGCTGTATACCTTCAACGCCTCCGGCGGTCATGGACATGAAGAGAGCCGATTGAACGCCCTGAATTCCCCAGGCGGATGCGATGGGCAAACCGAGCTGGAGGTTCACAACGGCTTCGGAAACGTTCGGGAAACTCAGCGACGGGAAAATGCCTAAGGAGGCGACCACTTCCTTGCGTTCTGTTTCCGGTTCCTCGCCGCGGAATTGCGTATACTCAGGCCTAACCCGGGAAAAATCATCGCCGTCAACCATCGTCGGAACACCCCGCTGAAGAGAAACCGCTCCCGAATATCGGGTTTCATCCCGCATAACCACGACATCGTAGGCTCCCGGCGGCAGGGCCATCACCACTTCTTCCTCGGATCTTTTATTAATCTCGGCGACAAGAAGTCCCGTATTATCGCGGACGGCGATACGCCCGCTTAATGAAGAAGCGAAAATCATCGATGCGGTGGGGCTGCTTAAATCGGTAAGAACCAAATCGCCGGTGCCGGTAAGCCGAATGTCGTAAGCCGGATGCTGTGGACCGCCGAGAGTTTTTTCGGTCCGGGCAAGAGTTTCCGCATAGGTATGCTGGTATATCTCGTTCAGCGTTACGCGGCCGTCGCGGGTGGTATCCGCCGCGCCGCGAAGCCCGCTTACAAGATAATGGGTAAAAAACGATCCCCCGATGGCGTCCGATTCCTGACTCACCTCATCCGCGGAGCTGGAGGTTAGAAACGCATGCCCCTCCATTCGCGAGGAATCATCCATAAGGAACGGGGCCCTGCGGATTCCGCCCTTCTCCCGGGTGAACGCGCCCGAAGCGCAGGAATCAAGGATGGCGACCAGAACGTCCGCGTCCAGGTTTTCCAGCCGATCCCGAAGACGGCCGTAGGAATACCGCTCTTCTCCGAGCATCAGGCCGTTCTCGTCGGAATGCCCCGAGTAATAGAACACCACTTCCGTCCTGCGGGCATTCCCCGCCTCGCCGATATTGCGTTCCATCACGGAAAGGGCGCCGTCCAATTCCTCAACATCCGGTTCAAAGAGAATCACTTCATCCTGAGGCGCCACGCCGCCGAGATCTCCCAGCGTTCGGGACATGGTAACAACATCGTCATCGGCGTACATCAGACGCATCCGGCCTGTTCCGCCGTTGTTCGAGGCGACATAGAGTCCGAATCTGCGAACCGACAGTTCCTCGGCGCTCTGCGCGATCAGACCCGATGAGGTCAGAATCAAGATTAAAATCGGTAAAATACGTTTTCTCTTCATGTTCATGGTGCTTTTCGTATCGTTATCACGGTTATACCGGTTTTACCGACCGGATTGAGAATACTTACATCAGGCAAAGAATCACCCCGATGGAAGCCCGCCAGCAGCGACTCGGCATCCGCAATGGGAAAAGAGCGATCGGACCATATCAGCGCGAATGCCTCGAAATCCGGTGCGTCGTCGAGTTCGTATGCATAAGGCAGAAGCTTTTCCCCGCCCATTCCCAACGGCACGGAATCCTCGCCGTCGGATGGCCAGTGCCGCGTTATAATGCCGTTCCCATCCACGGAAACAATGGTTCCCCAGCAATCATTCCCGCCGAAGTATCCCACTTGAAGCAGATCATGTTCACCGGCGAGGTCGCCGGATTTCATCAGTTCCGCTCCATCCGGTCCGTCTTTGTACAGAATGAGTTCGGGAGACGCCGGAAAATCGGGTCTGTCGATTCCCTTGGGGCGCAAGATTTCGGCCGGCTCACTGTGGGAAGACTGCGTGCTCAAGCGCGGCAGAGCGATCAATACGGCGGCGGCCAATGCGGCCGCGGCGGCCAAGGGAACGATAACGCGAACCGGTCGAAATCGCCGGGACTCCGCGCTTTCGGCGGCCGCATCCCTTACGGTCTTATCCCTCTCCGGCCGGTTTCTCCCGGGGGCCCGGCGCCGGAGATCTTCACCGTTCCGGTTTTCTCCGGCCGCGCGGTTCAAAATGGCCCGAACCATATCGGCGGCCGGATACTGTTCCAGAATCTCTTGATCCGATTTATCCAAGGCGGCCATCCGGTTTTGAAAATCAGGTTCGGCTTCCAATTCACCGCGTTCCGATTCGGTAAGTTCGCCGAGACGGCAGCGCTCATAAGTCCATTCGCTTTTTTTGCTCATATTCCGCCTCCTTTCGCCATTTTTTTCCCGTCGGCCCTGAGTTTCCTCAATCTTTTTCGCACGCCGGAGACCGACATTCCGGTGGCGGCGGCGGTTTCCTCCAGGGTGAATCCGTCGCGGTAATGCAGAAGCGCCATGGTCTTGGTGGACGGCGGCTGCTCTTCGAAAAGCTTCTCCAGAAACAGCTTGTCCATCGTTCGCCCCTCGTGGTCCTCGGTACCGGCCATCGCGGAAAGCCATTCGTCGTCAACGGCGATAACCTGACGCCGGAAAGACCGCATGACATTCAAACAGGTATTTGTGGCCGTCACGTACAGGAAGCTTGAAAGACCCGTTTCCTTAATTTTCTCTTCATGACGCAGCAGCTTCACAAAGACATCCTGCATGGCATCCAGAGCGGCCTGTTCCTCCCGCAGCAGGCTGCGGCACCTCCTGAGGACCATCGGTCCGTACGTGATGTAGAGCTGTTCGATGTCGACGGCCAAAGGGCGCTCCGATAATCCTTAAGTTCACTCACCCGGCGCCCGGCTCTAACCGCCGAGCACCGGGAAGATCAGTTGAATGCGAATCCGAGGGAGAATACAGCCTCGAATTCATCAAATTCCGGGTAATCGATATCCGAGCAGGGAACCCCCGCTCCCGTGGGCCGCCAGTTGAACTGTCCCGAGGCGTAGAGGCCGCCTCCGAAATGCAGCCCCACTCCCGTACCCAGATAAGGGTACATAACGGCGGCCACTCTCCGCACATCCCCGCAATCCTCTTCGCTGCACGGGGTGCACTCCACTTCCGCTTCTCCGGCGGCACCGAGACCGGCCTGAATGAACGGATCGATAAAAGCGCGGCGGTCACGGAAATGATAGCTCAAAAACATCCGGCCGTCCCAGTCTATGAACCAATAGTCGTCGGATGTTTCTTCACAATGCACCAGAGCCGTTATACCGATGCCGACATGATCGAACAGAACCTCAAGGCCGATGCCTCCGAGATGGTCGATGTCCTTGCCGTTATAAGCCGCGGAAACAACTTTCTGCTGATGATCCTGCATGGCCCATTGACCCGTTAAACGAATCTGCTGACCGAAAAGACCGGCCGTGCCGATGCCGATAAGCATGATGAATATCAGTAAGCGTCTCATTCTTTCTTTCCTTCCTTCTTATCCTTACGCTGTCGCTTTTGATATGTACCTAAGACACCTCACGGCGGTACATGTGTTACCGTCGGGAAGAAAAAAATGGAAAGGATAAGAAAGGGATTCTTAAGGCGGTGCCGGTTGGAACCGTAGATGATCGTATAAAACTATGAAGCGAAGTTATCGGCGCCGATGCGTTCTTTCAACAGCCGACCGGTGACAGATACAAAACTCTATTGGGTTATATACTATCGATGGAGATAAATATGAAACGCGCCGCGACCTTTTTCATGCTGTTCCTGACGACAACAATCATGCTCTTCGCTTCGGGCTCGGAAGAACCCGATGCCGACGGCTGGTATGAAGTACCGCGCCTCCGGGATTTCAGCGGAGTGCAGCTCAGAACCGACGCCGAACTGACGCTCGTTCCCGGCAGAGGGTATCGCGTCCGGGTTAAGGGCGATCATCATGATATCGAAGATTTGGATATCTATGTTTCCGGAGATGATTTGATTATCAAAAGAGAAAGTCTTTTCTCTTTCTTCAACTCATCGAATACGGGTTTGGAAATAGAGGTAACGCTCCCCAAGCTTTCCCGCGCCGAAATTACCGCTTCCGGCTTTATGAAAAGTACAGGCTTGTTCGAATCGGGCGACTTGGAACTGCGAACAACGGGATCCGGAGACATCGTTTTTGAAGCCATCGCCGATTCGCTCGAATGCCAATCAACAGGATCGGGCGACATCGAATATCGAGGACGGGCCGATTCTCTCGCTATACGGTGTACGGGATCGGGAAGCGCCGAAATGGAAGTCAGAGCCAATCTTGTGGATATTTCATTGACCGGATCCGGGAACGCGGAATTACGGGGCGGGGCCGATCGGATGGATGTCCGTATTACCGGAAGCGGTAAACTTAAAGCGGAAGAATTTCCCGTCAGGAATGCCGATATAACACTGACCGGTTCCGGCGATGCCGAAGTGCGTGTTTCCGGTAACCTCAAGTGCCGAACAACAGGATCGGGATCGGTCTATTACGGCGGCAATCCCGAAAATCTGGATTTTCAGGGCGGCGGTTTAGGGAAGATTCAAAAGCGATAGTCTTTCCAAGGGCGGCGGTTATACGGCCCTTTCCCGGGCCGCCAAGATTCGTCCGAACCGCCGAAATCAATACTCCCGGTCGCCCCGGATAACCCCGATAAGCTCCACTTTGGATCTGACCGAAAGCTTTTTATAAACATTGGCCACATGATTTCTGACGGTATTGGGACTGATTCCCAAATTCTCGGCGATCTCCCCGTACGTAAGTCCCTGAACAAGATTCATCGCGATATCACGCTCACGATCCGTTAAAGGCAATTCATCCGGGAGTTCTTTTTGTTTCTGACAATCAGGTTCGGGAGTGCCCATCTCCCGCAAGTAAAACACAATCCCCGTTATCGCCATCCACAGATAATAGAGAGAGAAAAAGAGAAACCGTATGGATCGGCTGACGGACCAGGGAACATCAACCTCCGCGAGGATGCGGCCGGCCATAACCAAAGGCAGAAAAGCGACGGTCAGAAGGGTAACCGATAAAACCGTAATCCGTGTGGTTCCTCGGCGAATCTGCGGCAGACTCCGGACAATATCCGATAAAATAACGGCCAGAGCCAGAAAATAAATGAATGCCGCGGCCAATGAAATCTGTTTAAGAAATCCCGTTAACAGATAAACCGCACCCAGGGCAAAGTAGACCGCCGACGCGATAACGGTCGAAATCAGCCCCAGCCTGTTCCACTTCCTTCCGATAATATGATTAATCGTAGCCGGGAGATAATAGAGAAGCAGCGCGTAGCCCGCAAACTCCGCCAAACCCGTCCCGATAATTACGGCCCGGCCGCCGTTGAGCAGCTCACTCCAATAAAAGCGGATACCGGCCAAAAGAAGCAGAAGCGCCAGATACGAGATAAATAAAAACGTGTTGAATCTTCCGGAGTTTTTCTTTCGCAGCCAGTAAAGGAGACTCAAGGCAACCGCCGCGAAAGTCATACCTACGGTAATAATATACAAAAAAAGGAATATATGATCCACTACTTCAATCCGTTAATAAACAACAACACAGTTCCGCCCTTTGTTCTTCGCCTTATACAGAGCGGCGTCCGCCTCATGGATTATACCGGATAAAGAAGAAGACTTTTCAGGGAGGCATCCCGAGATACCGGCACTAATGGTAACCGAACGGTTCATTCCTTCATACCGAAGTTCGGCCACTTCTTTTCGGATTCGCTCGACAATCTCTTGCGCGGTATTCACCGGTGTTTCGGGAAAAAGAATAACGATTTCTTCTCCGCCGTACCGGGCGATGGTATCCGTGGCCCGAAGCCCCTCTTCACAGGTTCGGGCAATTTCCCTCAGGACAATATCACCCGTCTGATGACCGAATTCGTCGTTGACTTTCTTAAAATGATCAAGATCCAGCATCGCCGCGGAGATGTGCTTCTCCTCTCTGCGGGCCTTTTCGAAGAGGTATCGACTGTTCAAGTCGAAAGCATGCCGGCTCCCGATTCCCGTGAGCGCATCTTCCATGGCCAGCTTGTAGGTTTCGCCGTGCAGTCTGGCGTTCTCCAAAGCAATGGCAACGGGCCCCGATAAAGAACGGGCCAGTTCCAAGTTCCTGGCCGTATAGAAGTTTTTCTTCGAGTGGTCGAAAGAAATCAGACCGATCACATCGCCGTGGGCAATCAGCGGTACGCCGATCCAGGAGCGGGTCGGGGAGATTTCCTCCACTTCGACAAAAGAGGGAAAATCCTTGGAAACGTCATGACTCAGCCAAGGACGGCGTTCCCGGATGGCTCGGGTGCTGAGGGAATCTTCTTGCGGATAGGGAAATTTCAAGTTCATATAGAGTTCGGGAGATTCAAATCCGTATCCGCCGATGACTTCAAGATGTCCTTCATGCAGTACCTGAACCGTCGCCTTTTCATACGGGACGATGGAACGCACCTCCTCCAAAATAATTCGAACGGTTTCATCCAAATCAAGACTGGAGATAATCGCTTCTATGGCCGTATTCAAAGCCTCGGACTCCCGGGCACGGTGAGAAGCCTCTTCCTGGGCCTCTTTAATCCGTGTCATATCCTCGTCAACACCTATATAGATTCTCGGAGATCCGTTGCTTTCCCGAACAATAACACCGCCTCTGTTTGAAATCCACCTCCATCCGCCGGCCGGATCCTTGAGGCGATATACTTCATGGAAATTGGACGTTTTGCCTTCAAACATTTCATGCAACTCATCCGCAACCCTTTTAAAGTCTTCCGGATGCAGATGATTAATCCATTTCCGGTTATAGATTTCATTCGTCGGATAGCCGAATTCCTTCCAGAGATTGTTTGTCGTGGTTTTTTGACCTTTATAATCCACAAGGAATACACCCATCTGAGATAAGGCATCGACAATAATCGAATCTCCCATAATGAGTTCGAGAGCGTGCAGGATTTTTCTCTTCCTCTTTCGCATCATGCTCAACGATTATCCTCAAGGCCGTTAAAATTGCCTCCGACAGCCGAAACCCCTCAATTCTCGCTTTTGAAGGGCTTTGTTTCAAAAATCGCTGATTTTTGAAATTGCCTCATCGACTAATCATTCCCATCAACTTATATAGTCGCCGTTTCCCAGGAAACAATCCAGTTCGTCAAAACACCAAAAAAAGTATAAAATACGGAAGGATACAAAAAATCATTGAAAATTAAAAAAATAAAAATAGATCAGAACGAATCTCTTCCGGATTGGATTTTAAGGGGATTCGGCCGTCGATTACATGCAATTTCATGAATTATGAAATTGCCGCGGCAAGATATTCCTTCAGAGCCGCCTTTACAATAAAATGAGCCTGCCCCAAGGAAAGCATCATGAAATTCACCATTATTGCAAAAATAGCAGCCCTAAGCATGATACTGCTTGGGACGACATCTTGCATGATGAAGCAAGAGGTCCATATCGACGAAACAGGCGGCGGGCGTGTTGTCTTCAACATTACACTTGCCGAATACCTGACGGAAGTCATCGATCAGGTGCAAACCGTTCTGAATCCCGAGAATCCCCTGCCCGGCAGCGACGAACCCTTTTTCAATACGGAAGCCATCCGAAAAGACCTGGAGAAACGGGACCGTGTGGAACTCCTGAGTTTGAACTCACCGACGCGAAACACTCTGACGGGAGAAATCCGATTTGACGACATTTCGGGGATTTTTCAAGAAATCAAAACGGACTCCTCCGCGGCCGAACTTGTTCGATTTGAACGACACGGCAAAGTCTCGGAACTGACGGTGCTTATCAACCGGGCAACCGTCGAAGCACTCCTTGCGGAAAATCCCTCTTTCAATAATCCTCTGGTGGAATCCTTCGGGCCCGCAACCACCGAAGGCTTATCGGAAGAAGACTATCTCGACATGATGGGCTTCCTCCTTGGAGAGGAGAGCCGTCTCGGCATCATCGATTCGACACTGGATATTACAATCAAAATCGAAGGCCGCATCCTGGAACAGAAAGGCGGACAAATCATCGGCAACAGCACCGTCAAATATAAAATCCCCCTGCTTTCCCTTCTGATGCTGAAAGAGCCTCTCGAATACAATCTTCGGTACGAGTGAGCCGGCGAGAAATGAATATTAATAATTCCATCAAGTCCATACTCGGCCGTTCAAAATTCATAATCGTTCTTACGCTTTTAATTACCGTATTTATGGGATTTAAAGCGAAAAATGTTGATATCGATACCAACGTCAATACGCTGATGCCGCAGCGCAATAAAAGGATCAGCTTAATCAAGAACGAAATCGGCATCGAATCGGAGAGATCAAATTACTTATTCCTCAGCATTTCCGGTGATAATCTCTATAACCTGGAAGTTCTCGGAACCTTTCAGGAAACAATCGACCGCATTATGGAAATGCCGGATTTTGAAGGAGTTCTCTCACCATTCAATTTCATTTTCTTTAATGCCGAGGGAAAACGAATTATTCCGGGAACCCTCTCGCCCACGGGAAAAGCCCCTTCAACCGCGGAAGAACTGGCTGAATTCGAAGACCGGATAAAAAAACAATCACTCTCGGAGAACTTCGTCGTAGCCGATGAGGGCCGCATTCTGACCGCCGTTTTCACCACAGGCCGTATAGAAGAAGATACCGGCGCTTTCATGAATCGGTTCCTGGAGAGTATTGCCCCTCTTGAGAACGTTACTCATGTATATTACTCTGGAGACATTCCGTTTCAGGACCGTGTTGCTTTTCATTTAGGCAAAGATTTTTCCACTCTGCTCATTCTGGCACTGGCGGCAATGCTGGTTATTTTTCTAATCAGCTTCCAAACCGTTCGCGCCATGATTCTGCCACTGGTGGTGGTGATTATCGGAGCCATATGGACCGTGGGCTTCATGTCCATGGCGGGTTTTGAGATTACCGTTGTAAGCGTAATCATCCCCTCGCTTATTCTCACTTTGGGCAGCTCTTACACCATCCATATCCTTAGTGAATACTACAGAAATCCCAGAGCGGAGGGAGCCGAAAAGCACCAATGGCTGGCCGATGCCGTGGAACACGTTATAAAAACCGTCGTCGTAGCGGCATTAACGACAATGTTCAGTTTCTTAAGCCTCCTGACCACGACTTTGGCGCCGCTCCAGGAATTCGGGCTCTCCATCGGTTTGGGAATTTTCTTCTGCGCCGTTCTGGCGCTTTTTTTCCTGCCGGCCATGTTCGCTCTGCTGCCGACTCCGCGAAAACACCTGAAGGAACGAATGCATCGCGGACCGCTCTCCCGCATGGTAACGGCTCTGGGAACCTGGTCCAGCAGGCATCCGCTCCTTGTCACGGGGCTGTTCCTTCTGCTCTTCGCCGGTTTTCTGTCGGTTTATCCGCACATCAAGCATCAATCGGATTACTTCTCCTACTTTCCCTCCGACGACCGCATCATCAGAGACACGCAATTTATCAACAAGCACAGCGGAGGTTCACAAACTTTCAACATTACGCTGACCGCTCCCGAAGGTGAAAAGAACTTTTTTCTGAATCCCGAAACCCTCAGGATGGTGGACAATCTGGAAACCCTCCTTGATTCCAATCCGTCGGTTACCAATAAACTTTCTTTTCTCGGAATCTTAAAAAACATGAATAAAGCCGTATCCGGCGCTGAGACGGTACCGGATTCCCGAGGGCTTATCCTTCTTCTCAACCGTTATTTCAGAATGATTCCAACAGGGAAATTCGCCCTTGGTCAGGATTCGAGCATTATGAGCGAAGACGGAAACAGCTTGACCATCTATCTGAAAATGGCGGAAGCCGAAACCTACAGCATTATGAACGAGGACGACCTTCGCGGCTTCCTGAACTATGTGGAGAACTCTCTGGATGAAACTTTGGACGAATCGATCGATTCGTACCTCTGGGGCAGTACGATGCTGCTGCTGGATACATCAAAAACCATTAAACACGACCAGCTCCGTTCAACCGCCCTTTCGATGATTCTCGGAATGATCATCTCGGCGATATTCTTCAAATCGTTCACTTACAGCATTATCGCTCTCATCCCTCTTCTCAGCGGAATCTTCTGGTATTTCATTACCCTGTTCGTCTCGGGCATACCGCTGGACATGACAACCATCATCGTTACCAACGTCACCGTCGGGGTTGGTTTGGACGATGCGGTTCATTTCATCCTTCAGTATCGAATGCAGCGGCGGCGGCAATCTTTTAAACCGGCCCTGTCGTGGTCGCTGCGCATAACGGGGCGTCCCATCGTTCTCACAACCTTATCCATGGTCGCCGGTCTGATGGTTCTCTGCTTCGCCAGTTTCAAACCCGTGGTCTACCTGGGCTATTTGGTGGCCGGAACATTGTTTTCAACCATGGTGGGAACCGTAATATTCATCCCCGCCGCCATTACGCTCTACGAGAAATTCTTGGCTCGGAAAACCTTACGTATGAGCCCCCCCCAAGAACCCTCTTAAGCGGAAAGGCAAAAAGTCCCGAGGAATAACGATCGGCGGACATGTAATACTCCGAAAAAAGCCATCCCACCGTGCCGCCACAGGCCGTTTTTTTTGAAGAGGTAATCGTATAGGAATAACCGGTGTTGAAACCATGGGAAAAGACGAGGCCCAATACACCGGAATCGCATTATTTTCCGTTTGCGCCGCGGCGCTCTACGCGGTCTTGACTGTTCGATGGGGCTTTAACAGGGATTTCCGCATATTCCGTACCTGGTGACGGACCGGAGCATCGAAATCCGGGACAGCTTGTGCGCACGACTCTTCCCGGCGCGGATATTCGGAATTCTTTGTCCCCGGGGGAATAAAACGGTTTCCCGGACGGCCGAAAATCTGAAGCCGCCCGGATTCTCGTCTTCTCCGAGAACTTCGGACATTCGCCGATCCGATTACCAAGGGATCGGTTCCCCCATGGGCCCGATTCCGCGCCCATGGTTTCCCTCTTTAGCTGATCCGTTAGGCCGTTTCCCGAAGACGATGCGCGGCTTCCACCATGTTCTTAAGCGAAGCCTTGGTTTCCGGCCAGTCCCTGGTTTTCAAACCGCAGTCGGGATTTACCCAGAGCCGCCTTTTGGGAATGCGCTTGGCCGCCTTTTGCATCAGATCGATCATATATTCGGTTTTCGGCACGTTCGGTGAATGGATATCGTACACGCCCGGACCGATTTCATTGGGATAAGCGAACTTATCAAAAACGTCCAGAAGCTCCATATCGGACCGGGATGTTTCAATGGTAATAACATCCGTATCCATCTCCGCGATGGACTCGATGATGTCATTAAACTCCGAGTAACACATATGGGTGTGAATCTGAGTCTTATCCTCAACACCGTTCGCCGTTATCCGGAAGGAACCGACGGCCCAGTCCAAATATTCCTTCCAATCCGCCTTTCGCAGAGGCAGTCCTTCCCGAAGTGCCGCTTCGTCGATCTGGATGACTTTGATGCCGGCCTTCTCCAGATCCAGAACCTCGTCCCTGACGGCCAGGGCCAATTGGAGGCAGGTTTCCGAGCGCGGCTGATCGTCCCGGACGAAGGACCAATTCAGAATTGTCACCGGTCCGGTGAGCATGCCCTTCATCGGCTTGTCGGTAAGCGACTGAGCATAGGTAATCCAGTCAATCGTCATGGGCTTCGGCCTGCGGATGTCGCCGAAAAGGATGGGCGGCTTCACGCAGCGGGAGCCGTAGGACTGAACCCAGCCGTTTCCGCTGAAAACGTAACCTTCCAGCTGCTCGCCGAAATACTCCACCATATCGTTGCGTTCCGGTTCGCCGTGAACAAGAACATCCAGTCCCAGCTCCTCCTGAACGGCCACGACATTCCGGACTTCCGCCCGAATCCTTTCGGTATAGGTTTTTTCGTCGATCTCGCCCTTCTTGAACTTTCTGCGGACGGAGCGAATTTCAGCGGTCTGCGGATAAGAACCGATGGTCGTGGTGGGGAAAAGAGGCAGTCCCAGGATGTTCTCCTGCAGGGCCGCCCGTTCGGCATAGGGGCTTTTCCGCCGTCCCATATCGGGTGTTGCGGCCGCGGCGCGCGCTTTCACTTCGGGAATATTCACCCGGGATGACGTTCTCCGCGATTCGAGGGCAAGACGGTTTGCCTCAAGCTTTGCCTCAGCGGCCTCCCGCCCCTTGTTGACGGCGCCGGCAAGAACAACCAGCTCATCCAGCTTCTGAACGGCAAAAGCCAGCCAGGAGAGAATCTCCGAATCCATACTCTTTTCCAGACTCAAATCCACGGGAACATGCAGAAGAGAACAGGAAGGGGCCAGCCACAGCCGATCGCCCAGCTTATCGGCGATGGGTTCCAGCCATTCAAGAAGCGCCGTCAGATCGGTTTTCCAGATATTGCGTCCGTCGATAACGCCGAGAGAAAGCTCCATTCCGGCGGGAAGCTTCTCGATGACTTTCTGAACTTCAGAGCGGCCGCGGACGGCATCCACATGAATCGCGTCGATGGGAAGAGAAAGAGCCAAGTCGAGATTGTCCCCAAGCGTTCCGAAGTAGCAGGCCGCCATTTTTTTTATCTTAAGACCGGAAAGGGCGGCATAGGCTTTCCGGAAAGCTTCCTTCCATTCCTCTTCGAGGTCCATAACCAAAACCGGTTCGTCAATCTGCACCCATTCGACATTCTTCTCTTCGAGGGCGCCGAGAATCACTTCATACGCTTTGAGAAGAGAGTCCAACAGAGCCAGCTTATCGATATTCCCCTTCTCTTTTCCCAGCCTCAGATAGCTTACCGGACCGAGAAGAACCGGCTTGGCGGAAACACCCGCGGCGCGCGCTTCATCAATCTGTTCGATCAGTCGTGTAACATCCGGAGAAAAATGAGTTTCTTCGGAAAATTCGGGAACGATATAGTGATAATTCGTGTCGAACCATTTGGTCATCTCTCCGGCGGCGACACCTTCGGAGGTTCCATCCACGGGGGAACGGCCTCTGGCCACCCGAAAAAACTGATCGAAAAGATCGCCTCCGGCCTTTTGGGCACGGCTCGGAATATTCCCGAGAGTAAAACTCATATCAAGAACATGATCGTAAAAGGAAAAATCACCCACCGGAACCCAATCCAAGCCGGATTGAATGGTCCAGTTATTCTTCCGAAGCATCACTCCGGTTTCAATCAGTTCTTCTTTGGAAATCCGTCCCTTCCAATACGCTTCCTGAGCTTTTTTCAGTTCTCGATTCGCCCCTATTCTGGGAAATCCTAAATTATGTGCTTTTGCCATCGTCTTATCTCCTTTTGGTACATTATGCTTTTTTTATCTATGTGGAAAATTGATAATTTTTCATATAATCATGATTGATACTCATCATACAAGGATACCGCCGGAATGCTGGAACGCCTTCATCTCTCCATTCTAAGGGAAATCAAACGAAGCGGGACTCTTACCGAAGCGGCCGCGAGCCTGAATCTTACTCAATCGGCTCTCAGTCATTCCATTAAGAAATTAGAGCAGGATTTCGGTGTACGTTTATGGGAAAAAGACGGACGCCGTCTCCGATTCACGGAAGCCGGCAGCTACCTTCTGAACGTGGCCAATCGTCTGCTGCCGCAGATGGATCATGCGGAACGGATTCTGGAACAATTCGCTTCCGGACAAAGAGGGATTCTCCGCATCGGAATCGAATGCCATCCCTGTTCCCTCTGGCTAACCCGGATTGTCTCGCCGTTCTTAAACCGCTGGCCCGATGTGGATGTCGATATCAGGGAAGAATACCGATTCGGAGGGATGGGGGCGCTCATCGGACATGATATCGATCTTCTGATTACGCCCGATCCCCTGAAAAAATCGGGATTGATCTTCGAACCCGTTTTCGATTTCGAAATGGTCCTCGTCGTTCCCGAAAAACATCCTTTAGCCGACAGGAAATTCGTCCGGCCGCAACAGCTCTCGGAAGAAATCCTGCTGACCTACCCCGTGGAGAATGATCGGCTGGACATCATGACCATGTTTTTCGTTCCTTCACAATGCCGTCCGAAAAAGCATAAATACATTGAAAATACGGAAATGCTCCTGCAGATGGTGGCCGCCGGAAGAGGTGTGACGGCACTGCCGAAGTGGTTCGTGGATGAATATCAAGGAGCGTTTCAAATCCGCAGTATCCGCCTGGGTGAAAAAGGTCTCTATAAACAGCTTTTCATCGGCCGCCGGAAAAAGGCGCAAATCGAGGAATATATAACGGGATTTATTTCCATGGCCCGCGAGGCGGGAACAATGATTACCGCTCCGAACATTCGACATACTCCCCGACCGATTGACTCATCCTCTCTCTTGCCATAGTCTTTATAACACCTGATCAATATCCCGACCCCGCCAAACACCGTCACGACAGGAATCCGAATAAAGGATACGACAATTGACATTCACCAACTTGGGGCTCAATCCTCTTCTTTTGGAGGCCATAAGCTCCCGCGGCTTTGAAGCGCCCACACCCATCCAGGCAGAAATGATTCCTTTTCTGCTCAATGAAACACAAGACGTGGTCGGTCTGGCCCAGACCGGCACGGGAAAAACCGCGGCGTTCGGACTCCCCATACTGCAGAAACTGGACCTTCCGAAACATCACATTCAGGCCCTTATCCTGGTCCCCACACGAGAGCTGTGCCGGCAAGTATCCGGAGAGATTTCCGATTACGGCCGTAATCTTTCCGGATTGCGTACGGCCGCGGTCTACGGCGGTACGGCGTTCGGCCCTCAAATAAAAAATCTCCGATCCGGAGTGCATCTGATTACCGCCACACCCGGGCGTCTGAAAGACCTTCTGGATCGGAATATCGTCGACCTCGAACATTTACGCTTTCTGGTTCTCGATGAAGCGGATCAAATGCTTGATATGGGATTCAAGGATGATTTGGACGCCATTCTTCAGACGGCTTCTCCGGATCGCCGGACCCTGCTGTTCTCGGCCACCATGCCGCCGGCGGTAGCCCGCATCGCTTCCACCTATATGACCAATCCCCATGAAATCGTAGCGGGAGAACGCAATCGCGGAACATCTTCGGTAGAACACCGCTATTATAGAGTTCACGCATCGGACAAGTACGCGGCCCTGCGGCGTCTTATCGATGTGGAACCATCTGTTTACGGCATTATATTCTGCCGTACCCGGGAAACCGTAAAAGACATCGCGGCCCGTCTCGGCCGGGACGGCTACGCCGCCGATGCTCTCCACGGCGAACTCTCACAGGTGCAAAGAGAATCGGTAATGCAGCGATTCCGCCAAGGCAACCCCTCCCTCCTGGTAGCCACCGATGTGGCGGCCAGAGGTTTGGACGTGGATAATCTTACCCATGTTATTCATTACGATCTCCCGGATGAACCGGCGGTGTACAACCACCGCAGCGGACGAACCGGCCGTGCCGGAAAAACCGGAACATCCTTAACCCTCGTTCACCTCCGGGAAGGTCATCGCATCAGACGAATCGAACAGATTCTCGGCCGGCCTATTAAGGAAGACCGGATACCCGGTGCGAAAGAAATCTGCGAAACCCGGCTGCTGTTCCTGGTTAACCGCGTTCTTTCGGTTGAAGTGAACGACGAAGCAATTAATCCCTACCTGCAAGCCGTCCGGGAAAAGATGGAAGGGATGGACCGGGAAGAACTTCTCCGCCGCTTTCTCTCGGTTGAATTCAACCGCTTTCTGGAGGAATACGGTTCCGCTCCGGATCTGAATCCGCCGGAGCCTCCCCGGCGAACCCGGCGGGAAGCTCTGCAGCTCAATGATAAGAAGAAGAGCCCTCAAAAGCGGGGCGGCCGCATCGACGGCGGCATGATCGGGATGAGAATCAATCTCGGCCGGCACCATCGCGTACTGCCTCCCCAAATAATCGGTCTGGTCAATCAGGCTACCCGTACCCGGAACATTCGTTTGGGACGCATCGATATCGGTCCCGATTGGTCCGAGCTGCAGGTGGAATCCGCCATGGCGCAACAGGTGGAAGAAGCGCTGCGAAACTACGATTTCCAGGGCAGGCAGATACAGGTAGAACGAATAAAAGCTCGAGAAGGAAATAAAGCTTATAAAGGTAAGGCCGCTTCCTCTCCGAAAAAATCCCACCATAAATCGGCGAAATCAAAAAACGGCCGCACCGCCCCAAGGAAACGTCAAAAGAAATAGAATACGGGAATTAACAATCCCTTTATCACGGCCGAAGCTGCAGCGGCATCAAAGAGACCGTTTTAAAAGAGATATTCGCCGAACTTGAAGAAGATTCATTTGTCCGTTAATGAACAACCTTTATATATTATTTGCGGCACTGTAAACTGTTTTCAGGGGAACTATGGAAACTATCGACAATAACACGCGCATAAAAGACATCGTCCGCCTTCAGCGGGACTATTATCACTCAGGGGAAACGCTCGAGATCGGCTTTCGTAAACGCCAATTGGAAAAACTCCTCTCCGCGATCAACAGCAATGAAGAGGCGATCTACGAAGCTTTATCGGCGGATCTTCACAAGTCTCCCTTCGAATCCTACGCAACCGAAGTCGGGATGGCATTGGAGGAAATCCGTTTTTTCCTTAAAAACCTTTCCCGCTTGGCAAAACCGCGAAAAGTGAAGACTCCCATTACGCAATTCAAGGCGGTCAGCAAAATCCATAAAGCCCCATACGGGAACGTCCTGATTATGTCGCCCTGGAATTATCCGTTCCAGCTCACCATCCTTCCGCTGGTAGGTGCTCTGGCCGCCGGGAACACCGCGGTGGTAAAACCTTCCAATTACGCGCCGGCCACGGCGGGACTGCTTTCAAAAATGCTCTCCGATTGTTTCCCGGAAAAGTATGTCGCCGTTATGGAAGGCGGACGGAAAACCAATACGGAACTGTTGAATCAGAAATTTGATTACATCTTCTTCACCGGAAGCGCCGGTGTCGGAAAAGTCGTTATGGAATCGGCATCCCGCCACCTTACGCCCATCAGCTTGGAACTGGGAGGCAAAAGTCCCTGTATTGTGGATGAAACCGCGAAAATCGACCTGGCCGCCAAAAGAATCGCCTGGGGAAAACTTCTGAACGCCGGACAAACCTGCGTTGCTCCGGATTATATCCTCGCCGAAAAAACGATCGTACAGGAACTCATGGACAGACTGGTCTTCCATTGCGAGGCCTTCTTCGGCGCATCGGCGGAAACGCATCCCGACTATCCGAAAATCATCACCGAAAAGCATTTCAAGCGCCTCTGCGGCCTTATCGAAGGATCGGCCGTGTATTACGGAGGCCGCACCAATGCGGAAAGTCTGCAAATTTCACCGACAATCCTCTATCCCGCCGCCGAAGAGGAACCGGTTATGCAGGAAGAAATCTTCGGCCCTCTTCTCCCCGTTTTAACCTTCGAGAATACCGATGAGGTTATCTCATTCATCAGAAAGAGAGCTAATCCTCTGGCCCTGTATCTATTCACCGAATCGAAAGAACGGGAGAAGAAAATCATCGATAGCGTGTCTTTCGGCGGCGGCTGCGTCAACGACACGGTTGTGCACGTCGCCAATCCGCGAATGCCCTTCGGCGGTGTGGGCGAAAGCGGTATGGGCGGATATCACGGGAAGAACAGCTTTGCGACCTTCACCCACGAAAAGAGCATCATGAAGAAATCAACACTGTTCGATATGCCCATACGCTACGCACCCTACGGAAACAAACTGAAGCTCTTAAAAAAGGTGATGAAGTAGGCATTCTATTCGTCTCAAAACGACGATTATCATTCACCCGCTCACTTCACACCAGTTCACCGCGCAATCAGATGCGCCGTGTAAGCACCGCCGAAACCGTTGTCGATATTCACCACCGAAACACCCGAGGCGCAGCTGTTCACCATGGCCAAGAGTGCCGTAAGACCTCCGAAATTCGCCCCATATCCCACGCTGGTAGGCACCGCGATAACCGGAACATCCACCAAACCGGCCACAACACTCGGAAGAGCCCCTTCCATCCCGGCCACAGCCACCACGGCCCGGGCTCGGCGGATTTCATCGATGCGCCGCAAGAGCCGATGGAGTCCGGCCACGCCCACATCCAAGGCCCGGATTACCTCATGTCCGAAAAACTCGGCTGTTGCCGCGGCTTCCTCCAAAACCGGAAGATCGGACGTTCCCGCGGCCACGACGGCAATTGGCCGGCCTGAATTCTCGGCACTTTTACCCACCGTTACAATCCGGGCCGTTTCATTGTATTGCGCTTCCGGAAAAAGCCCCAAAACGGCCCGGGCCGTCTCTTCGCTGGCCCGCGTAGCTAAAACCCGCTCATCGGCCTCAACCAAGGAAGAGACAATATCCCTCACCTGTTGCGGGGTTTTCCCGGCGCAATAAATCACCTCGGCATCCCCGGTTCGCCTTCGGCGGTCCAAATCCACAATAGTATGACCGAGTTCCATCTCCTGAACGGAAGAAAGACGATGTATCGCTTCATCACGGGAAATGTTTCCGTTCTTAAAAGCATCGAGGAGATCTTCAAAATTATTCATCGGCCTTCTCCTTCCGTACGTTCATACTCGCGAACCGATACCCTTCAAGATCAAGCGTAACTCGTCCGTATCCCATCGATTTCAACTTCGAAGCAACCTCGGCACCGTCAGATGCCAGACGCGGTACTTCCTCGGGTTCAGCTTCTATGCAGGCCATAGAGCCGAAATCACGGACACGAACCGCCGCATAACCACGATCCAGAAGATAATCCTCCGCCGACTCCACTCTGTGAAGATCATCATCGGTGATACTTCTTCCGGAAGGGAACCTCGTCAACAGACACGTATTTGACGGCTTCTCAGCCGATGAAAGATTCCATGCTCGCGCCAAGGTGCGAATATTAATTTTTGTTATCCCGGCCGACCGAAGAGGACTGGCAATTCCCAGATGCTCCAAAGCCCGCATACCGGGACGATTCTCCGGAGAATCATCCGCATTCGAACCATCGGCCAAAAGAGGAAATCCCAGTTCCCTCGCCTTTCCCTGAAGAAATCCCAATAACTTCTTTTTACAGAGAAAACACCGTTTTTCCGGATTATCACGGAGTTCAGCAGGGAACGGGAGCTCTTCAATATAATGAGCAACACCGAGAGATTCAGCCACTTCACGCGCCGCCATGATTTCGCGTTCGGCCACATACGGCACCTCCGCCGTTAGAGCCGCAACATTCCCTGTTCCCAAAACCTCCGCGGTGGCCGCTAAAACAACGGCACTGTCGACGCCCCCCGATAACGCAATCGCAAGCCTCCCGTAAGACTCCAGGAGATCAGCCAACGGAAAAGGAATCGATCTCATAGCTTACCGTTCAATTCGTTCCGAAGACGTTCCCGTACCTCCGGTACCGAAAGGTGATGCGTGTTCGCGATTTTAAGAAGATCACGATATTCCGCTTTCCAGGTACTGCGGGATAATTTTTTATTTTCCGTACCGCCCGGTGTACTTAAGGCATCCGACTCTTCTTCGAAGGACGGTCTGCGAAGAATCTTCACCGCGACAGGGCCGAAAGAAGTGTCGACCTTCCTGATTTCCCGAGGCAGCATCACCTTCTTCACCTCACAAACGCGGACTCCCGCCGTTGTGGACAAGGCGAAAAGCAGTTCCGTCAGAAACACGGTTCTCTCAGGTCCGCAAAGGACTGAAACACGGGTTCCGGGTCTGTCGTTCTTCATGAATACCGGCAGGAACACCACATCCAGAGCTCCGCCTTCCAAAAGCCGGCTTCTCAGCGCTCCAAAATCCTCGGGCACCATATCGTCGAGATCGCTCTCGATCACCTCGTTGACGTCCTGTTCATACTCAGCCGAGAATCCCGCTTGTTTCTCGTCCGGCCTCCGCTTCTCCTCGGAACAATCCCCGATGACGGCCCGGAGAACATTCGGAATGGAAAAGTCACGATGTCCGATACCGTAGCCAATTTTACTCGGCCTTATCTGCAGATGTGAAACAAACTCATCAGCAACTGTTTTCAGAATGGCGGCGCCGGTCGGCGTAGCGGATTCGCCGTCCACGGTTCCGAAGGTTAGAGGAATATCGCGAAGGATCCTGGCCGTTGCCGGAGCCGGAACAGGAAAGCGGCCGTGGGCGCATTCCGTGAAGCCTCCGCCGACTTCCACGGGTGAACAGTAAACTTTTTCCACGTCGAGATAGTCCAGAGAGATCGCGGCGCCGACGATATCGACGATGGCGTCGGTTGCCCCCACCTCATGAAAATGCACGTCTTCCACGCTCATGCCGTGAATATGCGCCTCGGCTTCGGCCAACGCGGTGAATATCGCGACGGATCGCTCCTTCACGGTTTCGGATAAATCACTTGCGCGGATAATCCCGGTGATGACCGATAGCCCCCTGTGGTTGTGCGTATGGCCCTCATGATCATGATGATGATCCCCATGGCTCCGTGAGTGCGCGTGAGAATGATTGTGGCTGTAATCCCCATGGGCCGCATTATAATCGTGCGCACGGCTCTCATGATTAGAACCGTGACCCGCGCCTTTGGAACCCTCTTCATGATGATGAGTAAGAATCACGTCGGCCCTTGTGCCTGTAATCCCCTGCTTTTGTCCGCGAGTTACGACCAAATTATATTCATCATCCACATGAAGCTTCGCCAACTCCTTGCGAAGATAATCTTCCGGTACACCGAGGTCCACCATGGCGCCGAGATTCATATCACCGCTGATTCCGCTGAAACATTGATAGTAAAGAACCTTCATCGCGCTCCTCCCGGCGCCTTCACTCCCACCGCGTCCGGACCGTTCTCTAAAACGATACCGCCTCCTATCACCGTCGGAATTTCAGCGCCGGCGCACGCGCGGCAGCAAAGATTATCCCCGCAGGAAACGCTTTTTGTTTCCATGAACGACTCCCCGCATCCGCCGCACGTTACACTCGCTTTCATCGGCGCATAATCCGGAAGTGAAACCTCAACCGCCTCCTTGGAGAAAAGATCCCAGACGGGAACATTCAACAGATGGAAACTTGCTTCCCGGGAAGCCCTTTTATACCGACGAACCATTTCGGCATCACGATCCGACCGGCGAATTACCGTATCAAAGAGTTCCGGGAACTCGGGAACAGCTTCTGAAACCAATGATACGGTATCCTCTTTCAGAAAAAGACGAACTCCTTTTCCCGAACGAACAGCCATGGTAAAAGCGGTCTTCCCAATATCGCGATAAATCAACCCGTTGTTCCCCAAAGTGCAGCCGGTTACGTACTGAATCCCGTCGACGCTGCAGTTATTGCACTCCGGCAGAACCAGAAGTTCTTCCAGACCATCGGAACTCATAAGATCGGCCACGCGAATACCGCATTCTTCGGCAAGGGCGTGCAGTCCTTCAACAGCGGCTATAACACCAACGGAGAGGCCGGGACAATAATGACCATGCAGGGTTCCGGCACCTCGCAGCAAAGTTTCGGTATCACGTGTATTAACCCGCTGTATAAAAGAACGGCGGGGATAAAGCGATTGGAGTTCTTCCTTTGGAGAAATGCCGCCGCTGAATAAAGCCGCCGCTCCCTCATCATCCCATTCCTGTGAATACGGATTGATATCGAGAACCGGCGTTTCATCCAGAGCATCCAATCCCCGAACAATAAGCTCCCGGCCGCGAATTTCCAGCAGTTCAACGACACTCACACCAATAGAAGACGGCCGATGCGGACTGCGGCTCGCAAACACGCCTTTCTCACCCCCATGATAAACCGAAGTGCGCAGAGAATAGCCTTCGGACTGATGAAAAACAAAAACCACTTGAATATAACGGGACTCCTCCAAGCGAAAGAGTCCTTCCTGTAAATCTTCATTTATAAAAATACTGCTTTGATGCCGGCGCATAATAAAAGGATCCGTGGACTCTGCGAATTGACTTTTCACGGTCCCAACAGCCATCATGGAGTTATCTCTATTCATGCGATATTATCCTCCTCTTCTCTTCTGATGCTCTCCGGCAGCACATAAGGCCGTCCCCCATTTGTAACGATTTCAGCACTCACACCGTAAATCGCTTCAACCAAATCCGAGGTAATTTCACCGGGGCGAATCGCGCTGTATAAAGAACCGGCTTTCAACAGAATCAGTCGATCTGCGGCACCCAGGGCTAAGTTGATGTCATGAATCGTCATCAGAACAAGGATTCGGCGTGTTCGGGACAAATCACGAAGAATCTCCATAATCTCCAGGGCGTTTTTAAGATCCAGAGAGGCTGTCGGCTCATCCAGGAGAATAACCCGCGGTTCCTGTACCAAAGCTCTGGCAATTCTGACCTTCTGATATTCTCCTCCGCTCAGTTCATGTACCGGACGAAGAGCCATTGATTGAAGGTCCAGTTTATTAAGCACATCCCAAGTCGCTTCAATATCCGAATCCCGAAGAGTCCAGCGGATATGCGGCCTCCGCCCAATAAGGACCGTATCGAAAACAGTCGTCCGGGCCGATTCGGCACGCTGAGCCACATAGCCGAAAGTCCGCGCCAGTTCCGAACGTCGGCATTGTGCCAAATCCCGTTCTCCAAGAAAAACATGGCCGCTCTCAGGTTCAAGAATCCGATTAATACAGCGCAGCATCGTAGTTTTGCCTGTTCCGTTCGGCCCCAGGATTCCGACAACCTCCTGCTGTTCGAAATCAAAATCAATCTCCTTTAAAATCGGAACCGACGGATAAGAAAAAGATAAACCGGCAATATGAAGATTCATAATTTGGTTCCTCGAATCAATAGAAGAATAAAGAGCGGAGCTCCGACGAATGCCGTCAGAATCGATACGGGCAGGACGGTAGGAGCAAGAATCAGCCGGGCCGCGGTATCGGCAACCAGCAGCAGCAAAGCTCCGGCGATCATGCTTCCCGGAAGAAGAAAGCGGTAGTCCTCGCCCAAGGTTTTTCTCATCAGATGCGGAGCGACCAAGCCGACGAAACCGATAACACCAACAAAGGAAAGAGTCACCGCGGTAACGCAGGAGGCCGCCACCATTCCGCACAGGCGGATTCTTTTCACCGGCACCCCGAGGCTCTGCGCGGTTTCATCCCCGGCCGTCAGCGTGTTGAAATTAAACCGGTTCAGCAGAAAATATCCTCCGCCTGCGGCCGTAACGACGCTGCAGATGGCCAATTCCCTCCATCCGATCCGGGCAACATCACCGAAGGTCCAGAAAACCATGGCCGCCAGCTGAACATCGTCGGCAAAATACTGCAAAAACATCGTTCCGGCGCTGCACAGGGATCCCATTGCCACTCCGGCCAGAATCATCACTTCCGAGGACGCTCCTGTTATGCCGGAAATCCCCAAAATAACGGCCGTTGCAAGCAGAGCAAAACCGAAAGCGACCATCGACGTTAAATACGGATTGGTTACGGATACGGCATCGGCCGCCGTACTCTGCATCACCCCGGTACCCAAAATCATCACGGAGAAAGCGGCACCGAACGCGGCGGCGTTGGAAACCCCAAGTGTAAACGGCGATCCCAGAGGGTTATGCAGAATAGCCTGCATTACCGCACCTGAAATCGCCAAAGCCGCCCCCGCGACAATAGCCGCCAACGATTGAGGCAGACGAATATTCAGAATAATCGTAGCCCAGCGGGATTCGCCCCCGCCGAGAAACACACGGACCACTTCCTTCAATGGAATGGAAACCGCGCCAACGGAAACGGACACAAGGAAAGCAAGACACAAGAGGATGAATCCGAGAAACAGAGCCGCGGTTTTTCTACCGATATAACTGCCGTACAAATCCCGCTCCGCCTGAGGCGGCATTATTCGGGACATCCTTCGGTCCGAATCGGAAGCCGCAGGGGCGGCTCCTGTTGAAATCGCTTTGATTTTAGAAGTCCGAGACACCTCGGACCTCCCGCTTTTTCCGGCACTTAGCCCATCGTTTCCGTGTGCCCCGATGCCTTCCGCTTTTTCCCGAAAAAGACGCAATTTCAGAATCCAATCCTTTCAAAGACCAGTCCGGAGAATGACTCTTTCAGCTTGTCATACACGCGCGCACCGACTAAGAATTCATAAATATCATCAGCTTTCCGAACAGGATCGATATCGGCAAAACGCTCCGGATAAAGAACGGAACCGACGAAATACGCATCGGCCAAAACGGAACCGAAATTCTGGGTATACCAATTGTAGGGAAGAACTCCATAAACTTCCCCCGATTTAACAGCCTTCAGATTCACGAATGCGGGATCGTTCTGCAGCTCATACAAAGCATTAGCCTTCGGATCGGACTGAATCGTCGATACATCGACAAAAATCACTTCGGGGTCCCACTCGACGATCTTTTCCTTAGCCACGTCCGCATGGGCAAGTTCCTGCGCCGTTCCATTCGGAATAAAAGCGACATTATCGGCGTTGATAAATGTAAACGGAGGATAAACGGGTTCGGTGGAACGAATCCCATGAGGCCCCCGATACGCGATGCCCCCGACGAAACAGCTGATCCTCTCGGCATCGGGGATATCGGCGGTTCTGAATTGAAGATCGGCAATCGTCGCTTCAATATAGTCGATTAATTCTTCGGCACGCTCGGAAGCTTCCAGAATCTCTCCCATGTTTCTGAGCGTTGTGAAAAGATCATCCAGCTGATGCGTCAAATCACCGTATTCAAAAGTCACAACGGGGATTCCCGTCTTTTGCTCCAATTCAATCGGATCGGTGCCCGATGCGGCATAGGTCTTAAAAATAACTTCAGGAAAGGGCTCAAGCGCAACGATTAATTCAGGATTATCATGTCCCCGAAATTCACCGAAAATCGGCATATCGGCAAACTGAGGATTGGCCAAAGCATAGGGCCGGGCATCAAATTTCGGCCGCCGTCCTTCCATATCGTCGACTGCGATTACCCGGTCCTGACGCTGTAAATAGGTTACAAGCCTTAAACAGCCGGGACCTGAGCAAATTATGTTCTTCGGGGAAGAAGAAAGACTGATATCCCGTCCGAGAGCATCCTTAATTTCAATCGCCGCCGCAATCGATGCGTCTGAGGAATCTTTGGAAGAATCAGCTTCTTTCTCTCCTGCCGCGAACACTCCGGTGGCACAGAAACACAGAAGAATCGCAGTACAGATCATTCTATTTCGCGGAGAAGAACTTCTGAGATTTCTTGTGAAAATTTTCATCAATTACCTTCTTTCACCATTTTTAACCATAACTAACCATATATATCCTTCTCATACAAGACGAAATCGCTTTTTTTAGGAATATTTGACATTGATGGAGAGCGGTGCTATCGTCGATTTCACAATAATGGAAAATCAGGAAAAGCCTCTTGCACTGGAACGCCGCAGAAAAATCTTGGATATACTTTCCAAGCAAAAAAGCGTTCGGGTAGAAGAACTCCAAGAAATCTTAGATGTTTCAGGAAACACGATTCGCCGCGATTTGGCCGCATTGGAAAAGGAAGGTCGTTTAAAGAGATCTTCCGGGGGCGCTGTTCAACGAAACGCTTCGGATATGGTGCAGGTCTATCGATCAAGGGCCGAGCATCAAAACGAAGAAAAAAGCATTATCGGAGCATTCGCGTCGACGTTGGTTTCCGAAGGACAGACCGTTATCATCGACGCGGGTACAACCGGACTGGAACTGGCTCGAAACCTGAAAAAACGAAACCATATAATGGTGGTTACCAATTCTCTGGATGTCGCCGGAGAGCTGTCGGATTCCAGAGAATTAACTCTGGTAATGACGGGAGGATCCTTCGATCCGTTTTCACGGGCTCTTACGGGTAAAACCGCCGAGGATTTTATTCGCTCCATCCGTGCGGATATCGCGTTTCTTTCCGTCCGGGCACTGTCGTTGGAACACGGCCTGATGGCTCACGGACTGAATGAAACGCCTATAAAACAAGCCATGATGGCCTCGGCGAACACGACCTATATCCTGGCCGACCATACGAAATTCGACCGAACGGGACTGAGTATCATTTCACCCCTTCCGGCACCTGTAACGGTTATCAGCGATCCGGAGCTTCCAGAGGAAACAGTGAAGCGATTTCGGAATCAGGGTCTTGAAGTGATTATCGCAAAAGGAAAAGATAACTGCTGAGGCGATCTGAAAAGACTTTGATTCTTGAAGTCGTCTCTATAATATCTTAGCATTTCCGGACATTGAGGTTATATGGGAGAAACCGTACGCTTCAGCGTTTCCATGGACAGTGACCTTGTTGATCTTCTGGATAACATCAGTCTTCATCAAGGTCATGAGAATCGATCGGAAACACTGCGGAATCTAATCAGAAAAGAACTTATCGATACCGGAGCCCAAGACGCCGACAGGGAAATTATAGGAACAGTCACTCTCCTCTATCATTACGAAACCCGTCTGCCCCGAATATCGGTAAAATCCTTTCCCTCGGTACAGATTACGGCCAACCTGCAGCTTCATGTAAAAGATGAGATCTGTGTAAAGGTTCTTGTTGTAAAAGGCAAAAGCAAAGAGGTTCATGCCTGGGCTCAAAAGCTTTTATCCGGCAAAAAAATAATCGGGAAACTTACCTTGGCCGCTACGGATGAATTATATAAAGAATTGGTGAAAAATAAGTTATCCCAACCGAGGTGATTTTTAAAATCAGCGATTTTCGAAACAAATCCCTTCAAAAATGAGTTTGAAAAGGATTTGGATCATCGGATGTAAGCAATTCCGTCAATTATGAAATTGCTCCAACCAGGAAGAACCAATGTGTTTCACGGATATTTACCGGAAATATTCAATTGGATTTCGGCACACGGGGTAACACTTTATCTAAATTTCGTAACACACTATAATCAGCCACCGTATAAAACATGTGGAGGTTCTCGTGTTAAAAATTTATAAAACGAAGTTTCTATCGGTCTGTTTTCTTTTTGCCTGTATTGTTCCCGGACTTTTTGCGGCAGGACAGCCGGAGGCTCAAGAACCACAAGCCGCTCAAGAAATTCAAGCAGCTCCGGAAACAGTAACCCTAACGGACATGCGCGGACGCGATGTGACCGTTCCGGGGGAAATACACAGCGTTGTAGCTCTGGGAGCGGGCTCGCTCCGGTTGGTCGGATATTTAAACGCGACCGATAAAATAATCGCTGTTGAGGATGCCGGACACGGCAGGGAAAAAACCGTCCATGATTTTTTCCCTTTAGCGACATACCGTCTGGCCTTTCCGGAACTTCGGGAGCTGCCGAGCATCGGAAGCGGTGAAAACCATGAAGGAATCATTGCCGCGAACCCGGATCTTATTATCTCTTCGGCCGTTGATGTCGGCCAATTGGATCAATTACAGCAAACATTGGGAATCCCTGTTTTCGCAGTTAATGTTGATGTTGAATTTTTTGATACGGAACTCTTTTTTCACGAGCTGGAAATCCTCGGAAAACTGTTAAACAAGGAAGAAAGGGCCGCGGAGCTTATTGATGGAATAGAAGCGGCATTGGAGGACCTTGAAACTCGGGCTGCAAAAGTGGAAATCCCCAAAAAGGCTTACGCCGGCGGAATGATGTACTATGGCCCGGCGGATCTTTTACGAACAACCGGAGACTATCTCCCCTTTGAACTGACGGGTACCCAAAACGTTATGCCGACCAATCCGGCGGGTAACCTTCAGCCCTACATGACTTCCTTGGAAGACCTGATAGCGGCGGCCCCGGATTATGTCTTTATCGACGCGGCAAATGTACAGCTTTCAAAATCCGGATTCATGACCAGCCGAAAGGTTCTGGAAGAACAAGTCCCGGCATTTTCGAATCAAGACGTCTATACCACTCTTGTTTATAAATACTACGGAACAAACTGGGAGAATCAGCTTATCAATGTCTATTATGCCGGTAAGCTCCTCTACCCTGAACTCTACAGTGATTTATCGATAGAGGAAAAAGCGGAGGAAATTTGGAATCTATTCTTCAGTGTGCCGCTGGATTACAACACTGTTGTTGATCGGCAGAAAGCCGGTCCGGGAAAGGTGGATTGGTTTCATTAGTCATGCCGGAGAACAAGGGTGAGCAAGGAACATCGGTGAAGTCTTTTGATACTTCCATCCGGAACCATTACAAAGGTTATGTAAAAAAAAAGCGATTTTTTCTCGCGGTTATCGGATTACTTCTTGCCGCCCTTGTTGTTATTTCCACCTCGATGGGAACAATCAGGATAACCTTCAAAGAAGTTGCTTCCATTATCATTCGGCTCGATAGAACCGGTTCAGGAAGAATTATATGGGATGTACGCATGCCCAGAATCATAGCGGCCCTTCTGGTCGGTGCCGGACTGTCTCTTTCGGGGACGGTGATGCAGTCGGTACTCCGAAATCCCCTGGCATCTCCTTCTACTCTCGGACTTTCCAGTGCCGCTGCCTTTGGGGCTTCCTTTGCCATAGTATTTTTCGGAGCCGGTACCGGCACAACCTCAACAATACTCATCAGCAATTCCTTTACCGTTGCCGTTTCCGCTTTTGCGTTCTCAGCTCTCTCGACATTGGCGATTCTCCTCCTTACCGTTTTAACCAAAATCACAGCCGAAAGCATGGTATTGGCGGGGATTGCCATCGGTTCGATTTTTTCCGCAGGTCTTACTCTGATGCAGTATCTTGCCGACAGCATTCAGCTGGCCGGCATAATCTCCTGGACCTTCGGCGATCTTGGCAGGGCGAACTGGCACTTTCTTTATATAATTGCTCTGGTCCTGATTCCCATATCCCTTGTGTTCTATTTTTATCGCTGGGATCTTAATGCTCTGGATACGGGTGAAGATTCGGCCAGAGGACTCGGCGTGAAAACCGGTACCGTTCGGATCATCGGGATGGTATCGGCATCAATACTCTCAGCGGTCATCGTTTCCTAT
This sequence comes from Spirochaetia bacterium, assembly GCA_963666985.2. Taxonomy (GTDB): domain Bacteria; phylum Spirochaetota; class Spirochaetia; order DSM-2461; family DSM-2461; genus UBA2779. Next base: position 910,432 of record CAXXIA010000002.1, read on the forward strand.
TTCGGAACAATCGCCTTCATAGGTCTTCTCGGGCCCCATATAGCAAGAAGACTTCTCGGCGGCGATCACCGTTTTCTCTTGATTGCATCTCCATTAATCGGAGCATTTATACTCTTGGCTGCGGATACGGCGGCCAGAACGGTCCTTGCTCCCATGGTTCTGCCGGTAGGAATATTAACGTCACTGTTAGGCGGCCCTCTTTTCATCTATCTCCTTATAAAGGAAGAAAAAGATGATCCTAAGAGCCCAAGACCTTGAATTCCGGTATAACAGCCTCCCGATAATCCAAAATATTTCCTTCGGCGTAGAGGAAGGAGAAATCCTCTCCATACTCGGCCCAAACGGTGCCGGCAAAACAACCCTTTTGAAATGTCTTAACCGCGTTCTTTCTCCCAAAGGAGGAACCGTACAGATTGACGGAAAAGACACCAGGCATTTGGGGCCGGTTAAAATTGCCCAAAAGATGGGCTGGGTACCACAGCGCGGTGATGTTTCCAGAATGAAAGTGTATGACTTGATTCTGCTCGGCAGAAAACCTTTTTTCCGCTGGGAACCCGGCAGGGATGATTATCAAAAAGTCGATAAGGCAATCGAGATTCTCGGGATTGAGGATTTGAGCCTTCGCTATGCCGATGAAATTAGCGGCGGTGAGTTCCAGCTGGTTCAAATAGGACGAGCCCTGGCGCAAGATCCTCGCGTCGTGCTCTTCGACGAACCGACAAGCAGTCTTGATATCGGGAATCAGCACCGCCTGATGACCAAGATACATTCGCTGATTCATGCCGGGCCCGGGGCCGCGATCATGACGATGCATGATATCAATCTTGCTTTGCGTTATTCCGATAAATTTCTTCTTCTTAAAAACGGCTGTATTTGCGCGGCGGGAGACCGTACCATAATAACCCCAGAAAATATTGAAGAAGTCTATGGAATGAAAGTCAACGTGGTTGAAGCCGGCGGTTCTCCTCTCGTCATTCCGGTATAGGCGATAAAGAATGCATGCGGATAAGAAAAACTCGGCATGTTTCAGGGCCGAAATACTAAAAGCCGTACACAAACAGCTTGAGCTGTATCCGGAGTCATCCCTAAAAGATCTCTACAAAAGCTTCTTTCAAGACGAGTTTGGCCCGGGGCATCTTCTGGGGAATCCTGAAAAAGCCAAAACTTATTTTGAACAGGAATTGGAGGTTATGGTAAGTCGCGGCCGCCATACTGTTGAACCCTGTGGACTGGGATGCAACTATTACCGGGTTCCCATGGATCCGGTTATTGACGGCTTAATCCCGGCCGAAGCCTACTTTACCGCCTTTCTTGCCGGCTCCATGGAAACGACTAAGCCCGATGTACATGAATGGAAGGGAACGTGGAATTTAATACTCGAAACACTGAAACGGCCAGATAAATGATTTTAAAATAGATTCCGCGGAGATAAGCAAGGCTTTAGAGAAGGGGAATTATGTCATGCACCACAGCAAGCGCTACAGGGAAGCCTATAATCCCCACTATAGAATCTTCAGCACCCGCCGGCTGCAAATCATCGATCCGAATGGCATCTTTACGGAAATCAAATAAAGAAAAATCAACACAGGGATCTTCCGTTTCTCCGAGAAATCTTTCTATCAGCCGAAAATCACCTGCTCCATAATAATGCAGAGCGTATGATAAATCGGCAGATGACGTTCCTGAATTCGATATGTTTCGGTATCGGGTACGCGGAGGCAGACATCGCAGAAATCCTTCAGACGGCCTCCGGAAGCTCCGGTCATTCCCAGAACCTTCAGACCGCGGGCCTTCGCGACAACCGCCGCGGCCAGGACATTCTTCGAATTTCCCGAAGTGGTTATTCCCCAAAGAATGTCTCCCGGACGTCCAAGAACCAATGTCTGCTGGGCGAAAGCCAATGACGGTTCCACATCGTTGGCGAATGCCGAAGAGAGGGCGGTATGCTGCGTTAAGGCAATTGCCGGGATCCCCATCTGCAGGTTATCCGCCGCCATGGCTCCCAGTTCGGAATCCGCAGAACGGAGAGCCTCCTGCAATTCGTGCTTCAAAGGCCGCTCCCTGATGAAGGACTTCATCAGCTCACCGACAATATGATCGGCGTCCGCCGCGCTGCCTCCGTTCCCGCAAACAAGAAGTTTCCCATCGTTTCGAACACTTTCAAGAAGCAAAAGAGCCGATGTTTCCAGCGATTCGCGGATATCCGAAAGGTCGGGGTAACGGCGGATTAAATCGTCGATATGATAATTTACAATTTGATTATCGTTCATGCTCAATTCCATTTATCGCCACTCCCAATGCGGCCCTATCTCCGAGAGAATCGCCCAGCCCCGAAGGCAGGATACGGCAGTCCAAGCGCGCCTGAGGTAGAGCTTCCTCTTTAATAATCCGTTCCATGATTGGACGAAACAGCTCTTCGCTTCTGCTGAAGATACTGCCGATGATGATGCATTCGGGATTCAGGATATCGATGAGCATCGCCAATCCTCTTCCCAAATACCGGGCGCTTTCATCGGTTACGGCTTTTGCCCGCGAATCCGCGGCCTCAGCCCGAAGGCAGATGTCCTTCCCCGACAGCTCTTCGCCGTACAAGGATTGAAACGCTTTGGCAAGACCGCCGCCGCTGCAAAATCCTTCCCAGGATCCGTGTTTCCCATATCCGAAAGGACCCTCTTCAGCCATTCGAACATGACCGATCTCACCGGCCAAGCCGGAAGTTCCGCCGTAAAGAGCTCCGTTGAGAATCAGGCCGGCGCCCAAACCGGTTCCGAAGGTAAGAAAAATAAGATTCTCGAATCCTTTTCCGTTCCCCCAGTACCATTCGGCCAAAACGCAGGCATTGGCGTCGTTTTCAAGATAACATGGCAATCCGGTCTCTTGTTTAAGAATGGCAACCAGAGGAATCTCGTCCCAGCCGGGCAGATTCGGCGGTGAAAGGATAAGCCCTTTCCTGCTGTCCAGAGGACCTCCGCAGCTGATGCCCACCGCCGCCGGACCGCCATCAGCCTTCTTACGGCTGAATCCATTAATAATGTCCGTTATTCGTGCAATCGTCCCGTTCGGCGTCGACTCGGTGGCGAACAGCTCCTTTTCCAGCACCTCTCCGCCGGCGCTTCCAAGGCAAACCGCGGTTTTTGTTCCTCCGATATCAACTCCGATAATCAGCTGTTCATGAGAATCAACGGTTTTTCCGCCCATTTTCTACCCTTTAACGGATCCGGCCAGCAGGCCGCGGATAAAGAACTTACCGAGGAAGATATAAATAAGCAGTGTCGGAACCGCGGCAATAAGGGCACCGGCCATCTGAACATTCCACTCAATAATCTGACTTCCCGCAAGATTCTGCAGCGCCACGGTAATCGGCTGAATCGAGGGCTTCTGTGTTATAACAACGGCGAAAAGAAAATCATTCCAAACACTGGTAAACTGCCAAATCAGAACAACAACCATAGCCGGAGCCGATATGGGGAATATGATCCGGCCGAAAACACCCCAGATCCCCAAACCGTCAAGCTGTCCGGCTTCAAGAAGCTCATCGGGAAGTTCCGCGTAGTAATTCCGGAACATCAACGTCGATATGGGAAGTCCGTAAACCAGATGGGTAAAAATCAATCCGGTCAGACGGCCGTACAAACCGATTTTACTCAAAGTCTGGACAAGAGGAATAAGGATGCTCTGGTATGGAATAAACATTCCGAAAACGATAAGTGCAAAAACAACGTTGGCGCCTCTGAATTTCCATTTTGAAAAAACATACCCGTTAACCGAACCCATAAGAACGGAAAGAAGAGAGACCGGAATCACCATCAGGAAACTGTTTTTCATATTCCCGCCGAGTTTTGAAAACGCTTCGCCGAAGCCTTCAAAACTGGGAGATTTCGTCATAATCCACATTTCGCTGATTCGAACTTCTGAAAAGGGTTTAAAACTCGTATTGAACAGAATATAAAGTGGAAAAAGAAACATCAGGGCAAACAGAATGGCCACTGTATATTTAATTATCGGGTTATCCGCTTTTTTCATCATTCTTCCCCCTTAAACGTGGAACGAAGGTATGGAATGATAACCAAAGCCACCAGAAGAAGCATAAACATGGAAATCGCCGAACCCTCGGCATAATGATTCCCCCGGAAAGTCGTCTCAAACATAAACAAACCCGGGAAATCGGTTACGAACGACGGTCCCTTGCCGGTCATCGCATACGCCAAATCGAATATTTTCAGAGACACATGTCCGAGAACAATCATGGCCGAAAAGGTAATGGGCCTTATGGAAGGCAAAAGAATGCTTCGGACGATACGCCATTCTCCGGCCCCGTCGATCTTTGCGGATTCAATAATCTGAGTCGGAATACTCCGCAGGCCGGCAAGATACATCGCCATCGTGTATCCGCTGTATTGCCATGAAGCGGCGATAATAAGAGAAATTAAAGCAAAATTATATTTTGCGAAACTTTGCGTTGATGTAAACCATCCGAAATCGGCATGAGAAAAACCAATCATCCGCAAAAGCGCATTCAAACCCACTTCCGGAGACAAAAGCCATCGCCAGAGAACACCGGTTACAACAAAGGATAGGGAAAGAGGAAACAGATAGATGGTTCTGAAAACAGCTTCTCCCCGAATCCCCTGGTAGAGAAGATAACTGAGCAGAAAACCCACAACGATGCACACAGCCATGAAGAAAATGGTGAAATAAAACGTGTTAAACAAATCGGTCTGGAAGCGCTGAGTTTTCAACAGTTCCAAATAATTCGAGAAACCGACAAACTTCATGTTGGGCAGAATCCCATCCCAAGCGGTTAGAGAAACACGTGCCGACCAGATAATAAAACCGTATACAAAGATAAAAAGAACAGCGGTAAAGGGAATAACGACAAGAAGCCCTTTTCTGATTTCTTTCTTGGGACGGTACATATGAATACCTCATTAAAAGACTCGCAGCCGCAACTTTCGATACGACTGCGAGTTATTCATTAAATCATAACCGAAAAATTATTTGGGTGCGTACTTATCCGCGAGAGCCTGAAATTCGGCTGTTGCTTTCGCCACGTTAAGATCGGTGGTAAAAACACTCATAACATCGTTAATCTTCGTCAGCCAAGCTTCGGAAACGGCGGCGCCGTGAGCAAGACTGGGAACAATGGCGTTGGTAGCGAAATCGTCCATGGCCCCATTCAGATAAGCACCGTATTTCGACCGATCGCCATCGGTACGGGAAGGAATGGAACCCTTAATCGGGTTAAAGGCATCCTGGCCGTCCTTGGAAGCACACACCTCAAGCCACTTCACGACATTTTCCCTATTGGGAGCGTTCTTCGTTAAACCGAAGGAATCGGAAAGCATTGTAAACGATCCCCGAGTACCGGGAGCGGGGATCCAATCCCAATCCTCACCTTGGACATAGCCCTGAGACTGGAAGTATCCGGCGGCCCAGTCGCCCATGACATTCATGGCGGCTTTGCCTTCCGCGACATAACCTGCGGCATCCATGTTGGTCAGCGCCGCATGATCGGAATTAATATAGCCCATCATCTTGGCGAAATTCTTGAGACCTTTTTGCACATCGGAATCCGACCAGGAGACCTTACCGCTCCAGAGATCCCGATATTTATCCGGGCCCGTGGAAGCCAGAAGGACACTGGCCAGAAGGTGGGTTGACGGCCAGGTATTGGTATCACCCAGTGCGAGTGGAGTTATGCCCTTGGCCTTCAAAGCGTCGGCAACGGCAAAAAAATCATCCATGCTTTCCGGAGGAGTTAAACCTGCTTCCTTGAAAATCTTCGGACTATACCACATAACATTAGCCCTGTGGATATTGACGGGAATGCAGTAAACCTCTCCTTCATAGGAAATAATGTCGATAACATCCTTGGGGGAATTTATCCATCCAGCCGTTTTGTTCCAGAACAAACGTGACCGGTTCCATATAACCGGAAACTACCCAAGTATCAAACAGTTCATGTCCCGCATGTACCTGGGAAGGCGTCTGGGGGATTACCACCCTGCATTCTTGTGGCAAGAAACGGCTTTGGCATTCGTTCCCGCACCACCGGCAACCGTAGCATTGATATTCTCAATCCCGGGATTCTTCGCCTCAAAGACCTTAATCATTGCATCAAGACCTTCCGCTTCACCACCGGCAGTCCACCAGCTGAAAATCTCAAGGGAATTGCTTTCCTTGACATCGGATTGCCCACCGGCAAAAACGAAAAACCGGCAAGCAGAGCATGGTGATCAGTACTAAAACAATCACTTTTCTCATTAGAGAACCTCCTACTTTTTTCTTCTCCTTTAACAAAGGAGTTATATCCTTAATCATCGAGCAGAATTTTAAGACGATCCAATGCCAAAACGGCGCCTCGAATAGTGTGATAGTTCACTTTCCAGGAATGGCTCATATGGGTCCAAATCGGCTCTCCTTCCTGAGTCAGAAGCGGCCACCATTCACCTACATCATGTTTGATCATTTTCTCAATAACAAAATTTATGAACATTTTCATAAACTTCCAGATAGGCCTCATCCCGATACAAAATGTAAGCATCGAGCATTCCGGTTAAGAACTCGGCCTGCTGCCAGAATTCCTTGGCTTTATCGTAGACTTTTGTTCCGTCGTGAGAGCCTTCTACGTATACGCCGCCGTACACCCGATCAACACCATTGTTTACCGCATGGGAAAGGGCCTTATGAAAAAGATTGTCCAGCTCGTGTTTATCACGGCCCGCCGATTTCAGAGCTTCCAGGGCAAGCCAGAAGAACTCCACATTATGTCCGTAGGATGTATTATCAAGAGCGTTTTCTTTAACCGCATCGTCACCGACAAAGCGGTCCCATCCCCAGACGACATCAAACTGTATTTGAGGAGCGACACTCCAATCGGCGAAAAACTGAGGAATCCCTGTTCCGTATTTCGGATGCATGATTTTTTCCGTCAACAAATCAATGATTTCACTCAAACGGCGTTTATGCGCTTCTTTCCCCGTGCATAAAACCAAAGCTGTAAACGCTTCCATAAGATGCATGTGAACATCCAGTGTTTTCCTGTCTCCACCGGCGCTGCCCGGTCCCGCCAAAGACCAATCCCGTGCAAACATTTCCCAATAGCCGCCCCAGCAAATATCAACGGCATGGATTTGAAGGAGATTGAAGCACTTCTCAGCGGATTCGGCCGCCCGCTCATCGCCGGTTACTTTCGCAAACGTTGAAAGGGCGTAAATGGCGAAACTGTGACCATACAAAATCTTTTTATCAATAATGACTTCATTCTTTCGGTTAAAGAGCCAGTAAAAGCCCCCATTCTCCGAATCCCAATAATGCTCCAGCGCAAAGTTCACTCCCTTACGGGCCAAGTCTATACAAACACCGTCCGGATCATATCCATGCTGATGAGCCAAAGATAGAGAATAGATGGTTCTCATATGAGCCAAAAGTGATTTCTCTCATCCGTTCCGGAATCATTTCCATCGGTATCGAATTGAGTGAGAAATCCGCCGTTTTCCTTATCCCAGCAGCGGCTCGTCCAGAAAGGCAGGAGCTCTTTGGTTAAATGATGCTCCAATTGATCTTTCCATTTCTTAATCTTTTCTTTATCCATTCAGTCCACTCCCTATCCGGTCTTCTCCATGAGATTTTGATAAAGCCATAACAAGAAGGCTCTGTTATCCAAAGAGGTGTAATCGACACAGCACCCCATGCGGTTGAAGGTTTTCATGAACCTTAAGTAATAAGCCGGATTATCGGGACCGGGCTCCCCTTGGCTCCAATCCCACGTTTCCGCTTGAAGATCCAAGACATGAATATGGCAATCGCGGATATCCTTTCCTTGAGGGAGCAGAACGTTTCGCGCCATGGATAAGGATTTTTCAAAAATCATCGGCGACATCACCGCCCGATCCTATTGAAAGATAGACACCGCCTTCCAAGCGTGAAACACCCTCAGCATTACGCAAGAAAATCCCGTTCAGCCGTTCGCCCCACGGCCGCGCCGCGGTTGGCCTTATGGGTATAGATAATGTCATGGCCGAACATCGGATGACTTGTAAACGGTACGCCGAGGCGATATGCCTGCGCCTGAATACTGAATTCCGCGTAGGGATGAGGGACTTCGCGGAACCCCGCTTTAAGCCCCAAACGCTCCATGACTTCCAGCAAATCGACCGCAGCGGCCCGCTTCCATAGCGGCGGCTTTTCTCCCTCTGAAAACGGCGCCGCAATAACTTCCTCAAGAAGCCGACGATCCGGAATATTAAGGCCCCCGTTATGAATCAGCGATCCGATGGATTCACCGTACCCCAGCCCTTCCCAGGCGCCGACAAGAAGAGCCAAGTTGATATTCGATCCTGTTTCTTCCCAAGTGCCGAAACGCCCCTGTTGAACATTCGCGCGAACATCCTCGCTGCTCAGGCCGAAATGGGCGAATTCCCAATCGTGAATAACACCGGCACCGTTGGTGGCAAGGTGAGTCAGCCATCCGTGCTCTATAAATCGAGAAAGAAGCAGCCCGAGGCCATTCTTGATTGTATGCGCTCCGAAGGCGCACATCACCGAAGAGCCGGCTTGTTTGGCACGAAGAATTTGTGCTGCGATTTCTTCAATGCGGTCACGGGCGGCATCGGAGATGGGAGGCGGAGGCGTATCGGGATTCACATAATCCCGGCTGATATCAACCTTACTCTTCCGTTCGCTTAAAGGAAAATACCGCATCTTATCCCGGTCAAACAGTTTCAATACAAACTCCATCCGAAATGCGAAGAAAGGGAATCGCTCCAGGAGAAATCGGGTATCAGATAATCGGCTCCGCCAAGAATCAGCCGTTCCCTCTTTCGGGGATTCGGTCCGAAACGGCGCACCTCGTCGCTGATCAGCCCAACCGCCAAAAATCCGTTTCTCTTCGCTTCCCTCATTTCCACCGGACCGTCGCCGAAAACGGCGCAGGAAACGTTCCTTCCGGAAGAGCCGATTTCCCTGCAGATGTTTTCCAGCACCACGCGTTTGGGATCCCTATCGGGATTCCCGACGGAACCGAAGATTCCGCCGTTGAAAAACGTATCGTACCCCAACAGACGCGCCTCTTCCCGAACATCATCCTGGTCCGTGCCGCTTGCCAAATACAGTGTGACTCCCGCATCCCGAAGCCGGCAAAGGAAGGGCACGGCTCCTTTGAGGGTTACATCGTCCAGCCCGATTCTCCCCGACTCGAACAAACTGACTTTTTGAGCGATTTTTTCCAGAAGATTCCGGTTATAGACGGCTTTATATTCCGCGGGAGAAAGCAGTTCGCTTTCTCCGACATAATCATAAGAAGAAATGAGTTTTACCAATCCCCGCATTTGGAGAATGGTTTGCACACCGGTCGTGGCTTCAATAAACCCATCGACGGTCTTTCCAATATCTTCCAACTCCTTAAGGGAGGCATGTTCATAATGATTTCCAAAGACGAAACGGATCATGAGGTCCCGCATAACCTCTTCCCACCCCTGACGCAGAGTGGAAATGGTCCCGTCGTGGTCGAAAATCATAATCTCCGGCATCATCCGATCCTTGCGGAGATGTATAACTTCAATCTGAGTTTCCGGCAGCATTTCGGCTTTCCGCGGATCGGATGCCAAAACGGGATTGTATCGGTATTCCGGAGATCGGCTGATCGCTTTAATCTCGTCCAGAGAGGGATGACCTGTTTCGTACAATTTCGTCACGCTCACGGCCGCCGCGAAATTTCCCCATTCCGCGGCATCCTTCAGCGGCATGCCCGCGGCGCTGGAAGCAACCAAAGCGGCGAGAAAAGCATCACCGGCGCCGACGGTATCAATTCGATCGATAATATGAAGACCCTTGATATCGAACACATCTTCGGAAGAAGCATCATAGGCACTTGCCCCGTCGGCGCCGCGAGTCATAACGACCGATCGATTCCAATAGGAACCCAGCCACCTGAGGAGCGTCTCCGACGACGGTGATTCTTTCGAATCGGAAGCTCCGTGGAGTCCGTATAATCCCAAAGCTTCATCAAAATTCAATTTATGAATGGTATTCCGATAAACGTCGTTAAAATCACGGGAATCGCAAAACCATTGAATCGAATCCCCGCAGTGCTTTATCAACCGATTCAGCGAATCCTGAAAATTCCCGTCATGAACACCGTTTCGAAGCTGTTGATTGATAATAACCGCTTGATAGGATTCAAGATTTTCTTCCAGTCTCTTCAGAATCGTCTGACGGCTCCGAGGCGCGATCATATTAAAATTGCCGATATCATATCTCGGCAATTCGCGCTGTCCTTCGTAAACTTTATGGTAAACGTTTGTTTGCCAATTATCCTTCTGAGATACAAGACACTCCGTTGAAACACCTTCCGAATCAAGAAGATCCCGAAGCGCTTTGCCATACGAATCGCTGCCGACTATTCCGTAAAGGTCCACTCGCCCCACACCGAGATGCTTCAGATTCACCGCGACATTGGCGGCCCCTCCCGCCTCAAATTTCATCTCTTTAACGGAATTGGTTCGAAGTCCGGTTTCCACGGATACTTCGGTATTTTCCTGAGACAGGAAGTAATATAAATCCAGACAGACATCTCCGAGTATGGCAATCGACAACCCGGGGGCCTTATCTCTGAAGTCATTGATATTCACTGGAGTTCTCACTTTCAATGTAAGCGCTTACATATTTAATGGTAGTCTTTTTTCTTACTGCTGTCAATGAAAACTTTAACATAAATGGTTCTCTTCCAAAGAAAACGTAGTATTTCAAATTCTTATAATAAGGTACAATGTTTTTATCTTTTTCCATATAAATTAAGCGCTTGCATTACGAATGAAACAGCTTGGTTCAATGACAATTGCCGATATCGCGAAAAAAGCCGGGGTTTCCACGGCCACGGTTTCCCGCGTTCTTTCCGAATCGGATAAGGTAAAACCTTCTACGCGAACACGTGTTCTCGATATTATAGAGGAATACTCCTATATACCCAATCAATTGGCGCAGGGTCTGGCGGGTTCTCCCACAAAAACCATCGGAGTCATCATCGACGAACTCTCCAATCACTTTTTCATCGAAATAGCGGAAGGTGTGGACTCCATTCTTCAGAATGAGAATTATTCCATGCAGCTGAGCAGCTCACGCTGGATTGGAGACCGTGAATTGCGCCTGACACGCTCCCTGCTGAGCAGTCGGGTGGAAGGTGTCCTCATTGCCCCCGTTGATCCCGACTCCCCTTCGGTTCGTCTCTTAAAAAAATCAGGTATTCCTTTTGTCGTAATGAATTGCTCCGTGGAAGATCCGGATGTTGCTTATGTCAGCGGCAATAACCGCAGAGGGGGAGAATTGGTTGCCGAATTCCTCAACAGGAATCCGCGGGAGCAAATTATTCTCATCACGGGATTTCCTCATCAATCAGTCAGTGAACGGCTGAGCGGTTTTTTCGACACTCTTGATTCGGCCTACAAGCCGATTCATATCCGCGGTGTTAAAACATTCGAAGACGGCCACGATCTGGTTCCCCTACTTCTAACCCGGAACCTTATCGCGAAAATTAAAACCACGCTGTTCGTTACCAACGACAACGTCGCCATCGGCATTACCGACAGATTGGTACGCGAGGGTGTGGCGATTCCGGATCAAGTTACGATTATCGGGTACGACGATATCCGTATGTCGGCCTTTTCCCGTGTTCCGTTAACAACAGTATCCCAATCGATGCGCGATATCGGACGAATCGCCGCCATGGAACTGCTCGATTTAATCAAAGATCCGAAAAAAGAACGGCCGAGACACAACATCGAACCGCGATTAGTCATCAGGGAATCGGCTGTTGAAGCACCTTCCCGATAAAGCCGTGCCGAGAACAATGAAGAAAACCCCTATAAGGAATAAGATTGACACCTGCATGAAGCGGGAATAAGGTTCTTTAAACGGTTTTATGTCCGACGTTGTCGGCCGAAATATAATTTATCTCAAGGCTCCAAAATGAACACGATTAAAGGGCCGGCGATTCTTTTGGCCCAATTTGTCGATAAAACCCCTCCTTTTAACAACCTACCCAATATTGCCGCATGGGCGAAGTCACTCGGCTATGAAGGCTTACAGATTCCGGCGAATGCGCCGGAATTGATCAACATCGAATTGGCGGCGGAATCGAAAAACTATTGCGACGAACTGATTGGACAATGCGGCGGTTTGTCCGTGACGGAACTCTCCTCGCATATATTCGGTCAGCTCGTGGCTGTCGATCCGGCCTACGATACGCTCTTCGACGCTTTCACGGAACCCGCTCTGCGCGGCAATCCCTCCGCTCGCCGGGAATGGGCCGTATCCAAAATGATTCAGACCATCAAAGCGTCGGCCAATCTCGGATTGTCCGTTGTACCGAGTTTCAGCGGCGCCTTGATGTGGCATCTGGTCTATCCATGGCCGCAGAGACCGCCGGGACTCGTAAAGCAGGGATTTCAGGCCCTGAACAAACTCTGGCGGCCCGTCCTGGAAGCGGCGGATCAATACGGCATCGATTTGGCCTTTGAACTCCACCCCGGAGAAGATCTGCACGACGGAGAATCCTTCGAACGATTTCTGGAAGCATCGGGTAACCATGAACGGATTAACATACTCTACGATCCGTCCCATTTCGTCCTGCAGTGCATGGACTATATCGAATTCATCTACACTTACGGTCCGAAAATAAAAGCATTCCACGTGAAGGATGCCGAGTTCAGGCCGTCAGGACGCCAAGGCGTTTACGGAGGATACGCGGATTGGATTCACCGCGCGGGTCGTTTCCGAAGTTTGGGCGACGGGCAGGTTGATTTCAAGCGCGTGTTCACGGCCCTCACGGAAGTCGGATTCGATTCATGGGCCGTTCTGGAATGGGAATGCTGCATTAAAGATTCTCAGCAGGGCGCCCGTGAAGGAGCACCATTCATCCGCTCGATGATCATCGAACCGACCCGGAAAGCCTTCGACGATTTTGCCGGCGGATCACAGGATTCACATTACTTCAAAGATATTCCCGGAATGTCCTGACGGCCGGCCGCCGGTCTTTTTTGCAAATGGAAATCCGCCCAGGCCCGCGGCGGCCGTTTCCTTTAAGCCGAAGATTTTGGGCGTGAACATGATATCGGCAAAGTCCCAAAACGGCGCTTCATAATCCATATTCGGAACGATTGCCGACGCGAATCCGAGTTCAATCATCACTCACCCCTTATTCGTAATCGATATCAACCCAAGAGTTGCTATCGGAACTTTTCAGAATCGCCTCGCAAAGAAGCATTTCCTTGTGCCCTTCAAAGAAACTCGGATGAGAAACGGGAGATTTACGCCCTGTAACGGCGTTGTAGAAAGCCCGAAAGCACTGCTTGTGGCTGTCCGGGAATCCCTCGGCATGCCCTCCCGGATAACCTGTAAACGCATTCGCCGCATCCGACTGCAGAGCAGGATTCTTAATGAGTTCCCCGTTCATTTCGCCGCGCCGTCCTACCCATAAGGTATTTGGGTTCTCCTGGTCCCATGCCAGGGATTCTTCGGCGCCGCATAGTTCATAATAGAGTCGATTCTTTCGTCCGGCGGCCACTTGGGAAACCCTGAGGGAACCGCGGCTGCCGTCGGTAAAACGAAGAAGGATGTTCCCTCCGTCCTCCGTGTCCACTTCCACCTCTTCCGCGGCATTCTTGTCATCTGAAGAGAATGTTTCCGCAGGTCCCGCAGGACGGCTTCGAACCGGATGGATCGTATAAAGATCGGCCATAACCGATGCGACGGTTTTCCCCGTAACGAACGTAACCAAATCCAGCCAATGAGTTCCGATGTCGCCGACGACGCGCAGCGGTCCGCCCATGCCGGAAAGAACGCGCCAGTTAAAATCATCTTTATACAGCAGCCAGTCCTGAACATATCCTCCGCTGATTTCATGGATGTCTCCCGCCGAAGAAATCCTGTTTCGGGCTTCCAGATTCAACGGATAATAACGGATGTTGTAGTTTACTCCGGTCACGACATCATACTTTTCGGCCAATGCCGTCAGTTCCGCCGATTCACGGGAATTGGTCGTAAGGGGCTTCTCGCACATCACATGTTTCCCGGCTTCCATGGACCGGCGGACCTGATCGAAATGGAATTTATTCGGAGAAGCCACATGAACGGCGCCGATATCTTTATCATCAAGAATATCGGCCAAAGAAGCGTAACCGACCTCCAGATTCATGGCTTTGGCGGCGGCGTTCGACTTTTCGGGACTGCTTCCGAGAACACCTTTAACGGTAATCCCCAAACGGCGAACGGCCTCCACATGGACCGGGCCGATGAATCCCGTGCCGATAACGGCGACTTGCTTTTCGTACATTATGTGTTCCCCCTTTCCAAAGTCGAACCGACAATCTTATTGTTTTCGGGATAATTCCGAAAATCAAATACCGTGATTTCGAATCCCGTGCGTACGCCTCAGGCGCAATCGGCGATGCGATTATCCTTGAGCGCTGATTCTTGGAATTCTCATAGCCGAACGCGCAAAATACAACGGAGAAATTGAAGGCCTTAAGATCGAATCCCTTCATATCATCGCTTGAGAAGCATGAAATTGATCGGTGAAAAGACGAATACCCCGGAACAATGATAGCGCTTACATTCCCGTTTGTGTAAAAAAAATGATGAATCAAAAAAAACTGTTCATGGATTCAATCTGCCGATCCGTGCTTTTTTCGTACCGTTAGGACCATAGCATCCATTTGGATTTAATCGCCCTTCGTGCCGGATGGAATTTCAAGTATAATCCGAATACCTATGACCGAAAAAGAAAATCTCGGTTATCAAATTCTCTCTCTTGCTCAGAACGCGGACAACCGCCATATATTCAAAAAGGAAATCTGTATCCTGCTTTGCAAACGATTCAAATGCAGGGAAGCGTTTATTACAATCGAAGAAGAAGATTCCCATACCACCTGGAAAATCGAACGAATCGGCAAAAACGACTTCATTTTCAGCAAATCGCCGCAATCATCCCAAGATACGCTCCTGGCGGAAACCGCCGAATCCGCTCCCATATGGTCGGCCCCTTTAGAAATAAGCGGCCGGAGCGTAGGCACACTCGTCCTCGTGCCCTCGGACGGAACAGGAATAAACGATGATGTTTCGAACAGCCTGTTCCAGGTTGCCAAGATTCTCGGGCAGGCTATCCATTTCAGACGTTCACAGGCCGCATTGAAAGAACGGGTGAAGGAAATCACATGTCTTTATGAAATCACTAAAATCATGCATCGGCCGCAAGTTCCTCTCGAAGAAACACTGGAAAAAGTCATTGGCGTTATTCCTAAGGCATTTCAGTATCCGTCTTATGCCGAGGCATCCGTTGAATTGGACGGACAAATTTACGGTTCTCGTGAAGCCACGGAACAGACCCCGTTTTTAAACAGTCAAATTATTATCTCGGATGCGGAGAGGGGCAGCCTCAAGGTTTGGTATCGCGACGCGTTTCAGACATCCGATGACCGCGAATTCTTGCGGGAAGAGCAAGATCTCCTGGACGGGATTGTAACCCAGCTTTCTCTGCTTATAGAAGAACGGGAAACCGAATTGGAAAAACAGAAACTGGAAGAACAGCTGCGGCATGCGGACCGTCTTGCCACTTTGGGACAGCTGACCGCCGGTGTCGCCCACGACATCAATGAGCCTTTGGCCAACATCCTCGGATTTGCCGAACTGATCAAAAAGGAAGAAACTCTTTCGGAGCAATCGCGGAAAGATCTGGAGAAAATAATCACTTCATCGATTTACGCAAGAGACAACGTTCGCAAACTGCTGACCTTTACGGGAAAAATCATGCCGGGAAAAACCGATCTTGATTTGAACGATATCATCGAAGAAGGTCTCCGATTTTTCGAAACACGATGCCGAAAAATGAATATTAAAATCATCACGGAGTTCTCGCCGAAACCGCTGCGTATCATCGCGGACCCCGGACATCTCCATCAAATATTGGTCAACCTTTTGGTCAACGCCATTCAGGCATTACCCGACGGAGGTCAAATCAAATTGAAAACAGGAGAGGACGGCAAGAACGTTGTTTTCTCCGTTGAAGATAACGGAACGGGAATTCCGGTGGAAACCCAAAAGAACATTTTCATTCCGTTTTTTACAACAAAAGAACGAGGAGAAGGTACGGGCCTTGGGTTAACGACGGTACTCGGCATCGTAACCTCCTATAAAGGGGAAATTGCACTTGAAAGCGAACCGGGGGCTTTTACACGCTTTACAATTCAACTGCCGGGAGCGGTGAGAGTTAATGAGTGATTACACGATATTAGTCATAGACGATTCGACGGACACGCTGGAGATCATCCAAAGAAATCTGGAATCCCTTGGGCATCATGTTCTTATGGAGAGCAATCCCCAAGCCGCCGTTTCCCTTCTTGAATCCTCCAAGGTGGACTTGGTCATCACCGATCTCATGATGCCCGGCATAAACGGTTTGGAGGTTCTCCGATACATCCGAGAGAACTATCCGAACATTGAAGTCATGATGGTTACCGGCTACGCAACGGTCAACGGCGCCGTTTCCGCGGTTAAGTCGGGGGCGGAAGAATATTTGGCGAAACCCTTTACGGAAGAAGAACTCAAGTCGGCTGTCGAACGTGCCCTGATGAAACTGGAACATCGCCGCGGGAAGCAATTGAAAAATCAAAACGAATGGTTTTTTCATGGGATGCTCGGCCGCTCTCTTTCGATGCGGGCCGTTTTCGATACCATCAAGCAGGTCTCCCCCACTCCGGCATCCGTTCTTATCAGCGGTGAAAGCGGAACGGGAAAAGAACTGGTTGCCCGGGCCATTCATTATTCCGGTCCGCGGGCGGCCGGTCCCTTCGTACCGATTAACTGCGGAGCCATTCCGGAAAATCTTATGGAAAGCGAATTGTTCGGTTACGTTAAAGGAGCTTTTACCGGTGCCGAAACTTCCAGAGCGGGATTTTTTCAAACGGCCGATAAAGGAACGATTTTTCTGGACGAAATCAGCGAAACCAGTCCTTCCATGCAAGTAAAACTGCTGAGAGTTCTCCAGGAACAGGAAATCAACATGGTCGGATCGTCAAAATCCATACCGATCGATGTCCGCGTCCTTTCGGCCACGAATCACGACTTGGAGTCTCTTGTCGAAAAAGGGCTCTTCAGACGCGATCTTTTCTACCGCCTCAATGTCGTTTCCATCAAAGTTCCTCCGCTTCGCGCGCGTGAAAACGACATTGTTTATCTCGCCCGAATGTTTCTTGAAAAATTCGCCGAATCCTTAGGGCAGTCTCCCGTAATACTCACCCGGGAAGCGGAAAATGCCCTTTTGGAATATTCATGGCCCGGCAACGTCAGAGAACTTGAAAACCTCATGCAGCGGCTGGTTATTATGACAAAAGACGGACGGGCCGATGTCGCGGATCTTCCGAAATCCATGCATTACTCAATTCCACAGCCCCTTAAGGAACCGAAAACCTTGGCGGAAATGGAGCGAAAACATATCGCCGCCATGATGAAGCTTGCGGAAAACAATAAAACGCAAGCCGCGCGGATTCTCGGCATCGACCGAAAAACCCTGCGGGATAAACTCAGCAGAATGAACATTGATTAGTTCCCGGCAGCCGGGGAGAAATTCCCCGGCGGTTCATTCCTCACCACTTATTCAAAGAGAGAGCTTCAGATCCTCAACTCAGTTAATTCCTTAACACGAAAATAATTCAAGTCTACCATCGGCATTTAAGCGCATTGGCACGATTCATGCTTTCTTCTCAGCAGCTCATCAATCTGCGAGGTAAAGAAGAGGTGGGAAATGAATAGCACGGCCATTAAAGAATCGGAAACAATCGTGTTCAAGAAAATCGGCATCACCGAATCGGTAAAAGAGAGGGAAGAACACCATACCGCCTCTCTTTGCGGCGGCTGTCTTCATGAAGAGAACTGCATCAATCGGGGAACCGCGCTGAAGCCCGTATTGGAATGCAATGAATTCGAATGCGGTCGGCCTCAGACGATGGATTCGGCCGAAAGCTTGCCGAAAATCACGTCCGTTCGGGAAATAACGTCTTACAAAGGTTTATGCGCAACATGTGAAAACAATGAGACCTGCATGTACGCGGATATGGTTACGGGAGTTTGGAACTGCGAGGAATACAAATGATCAATGTCATCGAAAAAGAAACCGAACGGCGCACGGATGAAAATTCTCTGTTCAAGAATGTGGGGATTCAATTAAAAAAAGCGGCCGATCTCATGAATCTTAATCCGGATATCGCCGATATCGTTTCGGCTCCCAACAATGAAATTGTCGTTAATTTCCCGGTTAAAATGGACAACGGCCGGGTACGGATTTTCACCGGATACCGAGTTCAGCACAACAATATTCTCGGTCCCTATAAGGGCGGTCTTCGCTATCATCCCACTGTGAATATTGATGAAATCAGAGCCCTTGCCAGTTGGATGACCTGGAAAGGAGCCATCAACAGGATTCCTTTCGGCGGGGCCAAAGGCGGGATTCAGATTAATCCAAGAGAATTTTCCCAGGCCGAACTGGAACGAATTACACGCCGCTTCACATTCGCTCTCGGACCCAATATCGGCCCGGAATACGATATCCCGGCTCCGGATGTAAACACGAACGAACAAATCATGGCCTGGATTCTGGATACCTATTTAACGACGATACCGCCTTCCGAACGGCACAGATCAATCCATGTCGTCACGGGGAAACCGGTGGAATCGGGAGGGAGTCCGGGACGAAACAAAGCAACCGGACAGGGTGTTGTCTTCGCCGTCATGGAATGGGCGGAACGTTCGGGGATTGAACTCAGCGGACTGCGTTTCTTCATTCAGGGATTCGGCAACGTGGGATCCTGGACCGCGAAGCTTCTTTGCGGAGCCGGTGCCGTGCTGGTTGGGGTGGAAGAAATCAGCGGAGCCGTCGTTTCGCCCGAAGGCATCGACCCTGTAAAATTGGAGCAGCACCTTTTGTTGAATAAGGACATCGGGACGTTTCCGGGGGTTAAGAAAATCACGCATGATGGCTTTTTGGAAACGGAAGCGGATATATTCATTCCCGCGGCCCTGGAAAATCAGATAACACGGAAAACGGCACCGCTTCTTAATGTGCGTTTAGTCGCCGAAGGAGCGAACGGGCCGACAACGCCGGAAGGGGACGGAATCCTCGAAGAACGGGGGATTGAAGTCCTGCCGGATATTTTCTGCAATTCGGGAGGCGTCATCGTCAGCTATTTCGAATGGCTTCAGAATAAGCGAAGCGAATCATGGGAGCTTGAAGAAGTCGACGCCAAGCTTAAGAAAAAAATCACGACTTCCTTCCATCGAATAGAAGACAAAAGAGAAGCCATGAACACCGACCGGAGAACGGCCGCTTATATCGTGGCGCTGGAATACCTGGAGAAAGTGTATCTGGAACGAGGAATCTATCCGTAGGTTTCAGCGGGTACGTTCGGGATTCTTGCCGGGCGTGCTTCAGCTGAAGCATGCCCGGATTCCGCCGACGCGAAGTTCGGCGGAATCCGGGATAACTCATTCATCCGCGGAAAAAGCCGTGGTGTTCCGCCTGTAGCCCCGTAAAAGCCGAAATGAATAACCCGCGGCTCCGCTTGTGCGCTAAGAGCGGAGCCGCCGAAAACAAATGCCTGAGGCTTTCCATTCAAGCCATATCCCAAACAGCTGTTCCACAACGTCGAATCGCGCAGCGTTTCAACGGGCAAGAGCCGAATCGCGCATCAATTCAGCGAGCCGTTTTTTGAAAGAGCCACGATTCTTCCACCCTTTTCCTTCGCGAAAGTGTATGCTTATGTTTCAATCGTGGACGGCCTTCTTTTAAGCAAACTCACGCCTCCGGAGCCATCACAGCTTTTGGAACGTCTTCCGCTGTTTGAGAAGATGAACGCCGGTC
Source organism: Spirochaetia bacterium (assembly GCA_963666985.2). Classification (GTDB taxonomy): domain Bacteria; phylum Spirochaetota; class Spirochaetia; order DSM-2461; family DSM-2461; genus UBA2779. The sequence continues at coordinate 930,338 of CAXXIA010000002.1, forward strand.
TTTCAAAACCCTTGATTCTGATATCGGCTCCGCCGGGTTTCGGCAAAACGTCCCTGCTTGCCTCCTGGATAAAAACTCTGAATCGGCCCGCCGCATGGCTGTCGCTGGATGAAAACGACAATGACGAATCCAGATTCCATCATTATATAGAAGAAGCCGTTTCACGAGCCGTTCCCACCCTGGACCGATTGATGCTTATTGCTTCCGACGACAGGCGGCGAAGCCATTCCGATATACTGCTTTTGAATGCCCTGGAAACCAAGGTCCATGAATTGGTTATCTGCATCGATGATGTTCACCATTTGAAAAATCCGAAAATACTGGAAAGCCTGCGAATGATGATCGATCATCTCCCGAGAGGACTCACACTCGTCATTTCTTCCCGAACGAATCCGGAACTGCCACTGGCCCGCTATAAAGCGAACCGGCGCATGACTTTTCTGGACAGCCGAGACCTCCGTTTCAGCAGAAAGGAAAGCGACAAGTTCCTTCGCAACCATCTGAATCGGAATCTGTCGGCAAAAGAAATTACCGATCTTCACCTTACCAGCGAAGGGTGGATTGCCGGCCTCATCATGCTCTGCATGGGAAAACACGGCCGGGAACAAATCCCTTGGAATCCCAACCGCGACTATGGAGATTTTGACCGGTATCTGGAAGACGAAGTGTTCGGAAAGCTGCCGGATAGATCGCGTGATTTCCTGCTGTTTTGTTCCGTACTGACCGAACTGGAAGAGACCCTCTGCGGAAAAGTTTCGGGGTTCGCCGATGCCGCGCTTCTATTGGACCAAGCGGCTTCCGACAACCTCTTTCTGGTACCGCTCTCCCGAAATCCCAACCGTTATCGCTTCCATCAAATTTTCCATCAGTTCCTCAAGCGGCAGCTGGTTAAACGATACGGAACGGAAAAGAAACGGCACCTCCATTTACGGGCCTTCAAGGAACTGAGTAAAAGAAACCGATGGGAGGAAGCTTGCGATCAAATCTTGGAACTCCGGGATTGGGAACTCCTCGCCGGTTTCCTGGACGACCGCGGTGAAGACCTTCTCATTCAGGGCAAATCGGGAATCCTCAACCGCTTTACTCACGAGATTCCCCCGGACGTTCTCAACCGTTTTCCGAAATTATGTATTTGCACCGCTTTTTCCCGTTTTCTGGCGTCCGAATCACTCACCGAAATCCTCCCCCTGCTGGTATCGGCGGAGTCTAAAAATCTTGACGATTATCTTAAGGGAGCCGTTTATTCCCTCAGATCTCTCTTCGCGGTATTCTCCGCCGATTTTTCCGGATATCTTCGGGAACAAAAAACGGCGGAATCCCTCCTCGCCGATTACAGAGGATTCTTTTCCGGTTTCTTAAACTACATCCGCTGCTGGGGCCTTTATTTCAGTCCGGACAGTTTGAAAGGCATCGGTACCGTTTTGGAAAATAACGCCAAAGAGGCCCTTGGCGAAGGGAACTGGTCCATAGCCGTATCCAGTTATGTGGAATTCGCCAGAATCCAGAGGTTCAGGGGCCGTCCCGCCGCCGGTTTGGCTTATTTTAATCGGGCGGAAGAAATCTGTCGGGCTCATCAGAATTTCGATACACCGCTGGGAATGTCCATAATTCAGGGGAAAGCGGAAATTTTCTATGAGAAAAATCAGCTTGCCGATGTCGAAGAAAGTCTTCTGGCCCTATCCCGGCTGGAAGAATCCTGGGGTCCCGTAAACCGGCTGGAAAGGGATTTGCTTTCGGCCCGCTTCTTCGCCGCCATAGGAGATTTCAAGTCCTGTGAAGAGGCTCTCATTCAAGCCGAAACCCGCGCCATTCGGTTTGATGCTTCGGATCTGGACGATATCGGCGTCAGGCTGGAACGGCACAATCTGGGATTAACCTATAATCATCCTTCGTTTATTTACGAAATAGATGCCTTGAAGGAAGATATGGACATGCTGGTCAACAGCTTCAGGAACCGCATCAATATGCCGCTTTTTCTTCTTCAAAAACTGAAACTGATCAGTGCGCGCAGTTATTGGTTTTTCGGTCATCCGGAAACGGCGCTGACCATGCTGGAAGGAGAGCCCTCATTCTTCGGCAAAACAAAGGGAAAATCTGTCTCGCCTCCCCTTCTGGCATACCAAGGGATGATTAAACAAACTCTCGGAGAAGACGGTGGGAACGATTTAATCATGGCGCTGAAAGAAGGATTCCGAACGGAACTGACACGAAGCTTCGTCGATTTGGGCAAGCCGGTTATGGATATGATCGCTTCCGTCAAAGTCCCGAAAACGCTGGAGCAGTACAAAAAAACATTACTCCGGGCCGCGTCCTTCGGCACGCAGGAACACAGCTCCGCCGCGGAATTGAGTCCGCGGGAAAAAGAAATTCTCCTGCTGGTGAAAGAAGGAAAAAGCAATAAAGAAATCGGAGCGGCGCTTTTCATCAGCGATAGAACAATCAAATGGCATCTGGCCAGAATCTACGGGAAATTGGATGTTCACAACAGAACCGGTGCTTTAGCGGCCGCTAAGGCGCAAAACTGGCCGGGGTTCGAATAAATCCATACTTTCCCCATACTTTCGGCCGATTTGAAGCTCTTCCGCTTTCCCTTAACTTTGAAAAAGTTAAGGAGAATATCATGAATGTTAATACGGGTAACGGTATCGGTTCCAGACTCAAAGCCGATCTGGAACGTCACGCTCTCAGCCGAATCATCGTTCCTTCCTTGACGGGAGAAATGAAGGATTTGTCGGGACTTCTGGAACTTCGGAAAGCGGAAAACACGAATGACGGTTTAGATGCTTTTCTCGGACAGCTGGAAAGAGATATTGCGGAAGAAAGCGGTTTTGCCCTGCTGCTCTCCCGCGTAGGCAGCCAAGTCAACAAACAGTGCAAGAAGAAACTGGTAACGAACCTTATCTATAACTGGAACGTGGAAGGTTCAAAACGCCGAACCGCTTGGAGGGAAAAAGGGTATCATATTCCCAATCTTTTCGTTATCAGTCCCACGATGCGGTGCAATCTGCATTGTACCGGCTGCTACTCCGGGCTTTACCAAAAAGACGGAGATTTGACGGAAGAGGAAATCGACGATGTCCTGACTCAGGCTCGGGAGCTGGGGATGTACTTCTGCGTAATTTCCGGCGGCGAGCCTTATGTGCTCAAGGATATGTGGCTCCGGCTCTTCCGAAAATATAACGATATGTATTTTCTGACATTCACCAACGGAACATTCCTGGACGAAGAAACCGTTGCGGAATTGGCGCAATTGGGCAATGTGGCTCCGGCCATCAGTGTCGAAGGGTATGAAGAAGAAACAGACTCCCGCCGAGGAAAAGGCGTTTACAAAAAAGTCTGCGACGCAATGGAGCGTTTAAAGCGTCACGGTGTTATTTTCGGTTCCAGCGTTACATACACCGGCAAAAACTCGGAAATGGTTTCTTCCAAACCGTTTGTCGAAACTTTGATTGATAAAGGTGTTATTTTCAGCTGGTATTTCATGTTCATGCCCGTGGGGAAAGATCCTATCCTCGAGTTGGTTCCCTCTCCCATGCAGCGGCTGAAAACCGGACGCGGCATCGCGCGGCTCAGAAAAGAACTGCCGATTTTCCTGGCCGACTTCTGGAACGACGGCCCCGCGGCGGGCGGCTGTTTGGCCGGAGGCCGTTCTTATTTCCACATCCTCAATTCGGGCCGAGTGGAACCGTGCGTTTTCGTTCATTTCGGCAAAGACAATATCAGGGAAAAGCGGTTGCTCGATATTATCGATTCCGACTTTTTCAAAGCGATTCGCAGAGAATTCCCCTATAACGAAAACGGCAATCTGATGAGACCGTGCATGATTATCGACAATCCGGAAGTCTTGAGGAAAGTCGTTCGTCAATACATCCCCGAACAGGGACACAGAGGCTCGGAAGACATTGTCTGTAAAGAGCAAACAGTCCGATGGATCGATAACTACGCCAAGGGATTCAAAGATCTTACGGAAGATGAATGGCTGGAAGAAATCAACAAACCCGACTCCCGCTGGTACAAGGAAAAACCGGAATACCGGGGACTCTTCCGGTTTCAGGAGAAAACGGAAGAAATAAAAGAAACCGAGAGCGCCGGCGTAAAATAAAACGTCTCTTTTAATCTCACTTTTCCCGGTTTGAATCCCATCCCGATATATTGCCTAGGATACCTCTTAGGCAATATATTTATCATACGGCGGATTAGCCGCACCTATCTTACCGCGAGGAGGTCGGAGAAGATCGTTATGAACGATCCGGATGGCAGTAGTCACCCCAGACACAACAGAACATACCATCCCTTCCGGACCTGTTTCGCGGCGGCCGTGGACCTTTCGAACTAGGTCTTATTCTCCGCGACACTTCCGAAAGGCGGTGGAAGGGAGAAAAAAAATGATCACAATCTGGAAGCAGAGCAACGGGACGGTAGTTCGTACGGCACTCTTGGAGAAGCATTGCTGGATCAACGTCGTCCGGCCCGACGAACTGGAAATCGAAACCATGAAGCGGGAATACGGAATCCCGGAAGACATTATTCACGACATCCTCGATGTTGACGAACGTTCAAGAAGTGAAAAAAACGAAGGATATCATGCCGTAATATTCCGCGTCCCCGTATTCAGCGGGAACGGAAAAGTTCAGTACCATACCGTTCCGCTGGGACTGATAGTAACCGAAGACGTCTTCATTACGATTTCCCTCACGGAAACGGAGATTATCGATGATTTCTTTAAGAACCGAGTCCAGGGGGTCAGCTTCGATAAACCGGTGGACATCCTGATCCGTCTGTTTTTAAACACGTCCCGCAGTTACCTCCGGTTTCTTAACGCCATCAACCGGCAGACAGATCTTCTGGAAAACGAGCTTCAGAGAGCTGTAAAGAACACCGAACTCTTGAAGCTTCTCAGAATGGAGAAGTCCCTGGTTTTTTTCATCACTTCTCTGAGGGCCAATGAGCTCCTCTTCCAGAAACTGGAAAAAAACCTTTTTCACAATCTGAATGAACAGGAAGCCGAGCTTTGGGAAGACACCTTAACCGAATCCCGGCAGGCGATGGAAATGGCGAACATCCACAGCAATATTCTGAGCGGCATGATGGATGCCTTCGCATCGGTTATCTCCAACAACCTGAACGTCGTGATGAAGCGGCTGACCATGATTTCCATTATTCTGATGATTCCGACTTTTTTCGCCAGCGTTTACGGAATGAACGTGCCGCTCCCCTTCCAGACATCGCCCTTCGCTTTCACGGGGATTCTCGTCGGATCGGGGATATTGGCTGTGGGAAGCGCCCTTATCTTTACGACAAAGCGGATGTTCCGATAAGAACTCCAAGGATTTGAATTATCGGCCGAGCAATAACAATTGGAATAAAGCGGGAACGGTCCGGCCGGCCTTTTATTCTTTCTCTAACAATTTTCTTACAATCATGTAGGTTTTTGAAGAGAAATACGGCAAAATTCCCGCTATTTTTTACTTTTCCCCTGCTGTTGTATTGATTCAATAATTGATACGACCTAAGTACACGTATAAGGATCTTTTAAAATACGCAGGCCGAACCGCACGGCGGTTCGGCCGTTCGGCAGGTTGTTTTATAAGGTTGTTTTATAAACCTCAAACAGCAGAGAATTCCATGTAGCCGAAGAGATTACCTTAACCCAAAGGATTTTGGATGCTTACGATAAAAAAAGTCAGCAAGCATTTCGGCGGATTACAGGCCCTGAAACATGTCGATATGTCTCTGGAAGACGGTATTATTCACGGGATTATCGGACCGAACGGATCAGGGAAAACAACACTCTTCAACTGCATAACGGGACTGTTGGAAGTCACATCAGGTCAATTATACCTTAATGACATGGAAATAACCGGACAGCCGCCTTATCAAATTTCCAACCTCGGGATTCGCCGAACCTTTCAGCAGGGAAAACTCGTCCCCTCACTGTCGGTTATCGAAAACATTATGAGCGGCATCTTCAGTCTTTCCTCCGGTGATCTAAAAGACACCTTTTTCCGCATGCCGTTTACCCGTTCAAAAAAAGAATCGGACCTTCGTGATGAAGCCATGAATGTCTTAAAACTCCTGAAGATGAGTCATTTGGCCCCCCGACCGGCCGCCGATTTGGTCTGGGCCGAACGACAGTTCATTCAATTGGCCCGAGCCCTTATATCGAAACCGAAAGTCCTTCTCCTGGATGAACCGGCGGGGGGCATGGGACCGAACGAAACCGAGGAAGTCGGCGGGATTATAAAAAAAATTCGCGAAACGGGAACAACCGTCGCTGTTGTCAGTCATGATATGAAGATGCTTATGAACGTCGCCGAACGCGTGACTGTTCTCAACTTCGGAGAAATCATTTTCGAAGGAACACCCGCCGAAGTCCAAAACGACGCAAAGGTTCTGGAGGCTTATCTTGGAACGGAATAAGCCCATGCTAAAAGTCAGAAACGTATCGGTCGCATACGGGCACATCACGGCGCTCAACAAGATAAATCTGGATGTTTTTCAAGGAGAAATTATCGTCTTAATCGGAGCGAACGGAGCCGGAAAAACAAGCCTTATGGAAACCGTTCTCGGGGCGCATGTTCCTGAAAACGGCGAAATTGAATTTAAAGGAAAAACGATTCAAGGGATTTCAACGGATAAGAACGTCCGCCAAGGGTTGTTTTTGGTCCCCGAGGGACGAGGTGTTTTCTCAACGATGTCCGTTTTGGACAACCTCCTTCTCGGCGCGCATCACAATCGGAGAAAAACGCCGGAGAAACTCGAACTTGTTTTCGACTATTTTCCCATTCTCTCGGAAAGGCAAACACAGATTGCGGGAACACTCAGCGGCGGAGAGAGACGAATGCTCGCCCTTGCAAGAGCCCTGATGTCTTCCCCTGATATGATTCTCGTCGACGAACCCTCGCTCGGTCTGGCGCCTCTTGTTGTAAACGATATTTTTAAAATACTCACACGGCTGAACCGTGAGGGATATTCCATTCTGCTTTCCGAACAGAATATCCATAAGGCGCTGAAAATCGCGCATCGCGGTTATGTTCTCGAAACCGGCAGGATTGTGAAAAGCGGAACGGCTGAAAATCTGCTGAACGATCCGGCCGTTAAAGAAGCCTATCTGGGAGTTTGAGGAATGAATGTACTGACGGCGCAATTCTTCAACGGTTTGGCGATAGGAAGCATCTACGTCCTTTTGGCAACGGGCTTTAATCTGCTTCTGCTTGTTGCAAGAATTATTCATTTCGCCTTTCCGGTCGCGGTGGTCTTCTCCATGTACATCTCGTGGATACTCATAACGCTTACCGGAAACGTTCTTGCGGGAATTGCCGGCGGAATCGTTTCGGCCGTTCTCATCAATATGCTCACCGCACCGATGTTTCAGCACATCATGAACAAGCGGGAATCGGTGGACATCAACACCACCATGGTCCTCTCCATGGGACTGGGAATGATCATCACCGATATTCTCTCCCATACCTTCAACCAGGGCTTCCCCATCGCCTTCCCCGACACACTGACGGGAAACGATAAAGGAGCGCTGATATCCTCAGGTCTTATCAGCATTTCCCGAGGACAAATCCTAACACTTGCCGTAGGCGTCGTATTCGTTGTGATTCTTTTTCAGCTTCTCTACAAATCAAGAATTGGAAGAGCTTTCCGCGCCATTGCCGAAGATCCGAACGAAGCGAAACTCGTGGGAATACCCCTGCTGAAAACAGGCCTGAAGAGCTACGCGCTTACCGGGCTTCTCGGCGGAGTTACCGCCGTCCTAATGTCCGTTCTGCTCGGTTCCGCCTCCGCGGGACTGGGAGATCAGCTCGGTCATAAAGTTTTGGCCGTTTCGATTATCGCCGGTTTGGGAAACCTCACGGGAGGACTGATCGTCGGACTGCTTCTGGGAATCCTGGAAGCGTTGATTCAGGGATATTTTGCGGGCTCCTGGTCGAACGCCATTTCCTTTGCCGTCATGCTGATTGTGATTCTCGCCAAACCCAGGGGAATCTTCGGCTTGAAACTGAGGTTTCAGGAGATCTGATGACGCTGACGTTATTTTATTACCTGGCAATAACCGCGATTTACATTCTCATGAGCTGGTCCGTCTATCTTCCGTATCGAATCGGCCAATTGCATTTTATGACTGTGGCCAACATGGCGATTTCCGCCTATTTCTCGGCGTTAATGACAATCCATTTTTCCTGGCCTTTTCCTCTGGTTCTCCTTGCCGGAACACTGCTTGGAGCTCTCACCGGATTCGCCGTTTCCACCGCCGTCGGCGACGCTCCCTGCTTTGCCGTGGTTATCGTCGGTTTTACCTTCATTTATCTGACGAAAACCGTCATTGAAAATGTCGAAATTTTCGGAGGGCCCCTTGGAATTTTCAATATTCCGAAAATCATCAATTCCTCTTCGGGCAACAGAATTCTATTGATAATAATTGTTTATTTTTTCGTTTTCCTGACGGGATTTTTCATCAATCGTTTTGACCGTTCCAAGCTGGGAAGAGCCGCCTCAACGATTTTTGTCGACCGAAATATCGCCGTTTCCTTCGGCGTTAATCCCAAGAAAATCGGAATGTTTTTACAGACCTGGTCCAGCGCGATCGGCGGTATGTCGGGTGTGCTCTACGCGTTTATAATGCGCGGGATTTCCCCAAATCATTTCACGTTCAATTTCATCGGCATCTGCATGACAATACTCTTCGTCGGAGGATATTCCACCATGTGGGGAACCTTATTGGCCGCGCCGATTCTCTGGGGATTTCCGCTTATTCTTCCGGAAAGCCTGCAGGCCTGGAACATCGTAATCTACGGCATACTGCTCGTTATCATTCTTTTACTCAAACCCGAAGGCATCATTACCCGAGTCATGGTACAACGAGTGGAAAACATACGGCTTTTCAGCGGAAAAAAAGTGACGCCCAAAAGCCCGTCGAATAAAAAAGCAGCTCAATAAGGAGAACGATATGAAAAAAATCATACACCTGCTCTTCATCTCGTCTTTAATATTATTAACCGTCTCATGCGGCGGTAAAAACGGGAAGAACGAGACCAAAGGAACCGAATCGGCCGATCGTGCGGCAGCGGAAGCCGTCGAAACGGCGGAGGTAGTCGTTACGGAATGGAATATTCCATTCCTGAACTGTCTGACGGGGCCCATCGCCGGTATCGGAGAATATCTGCAATGGGGAGCCGAATATGCGGCCGAGCAAATTAACGCCGAAGGAGGCATTGCCGGCAAACCGGTCAGAATCGAACGAATCGATACGGGAATGAGCCCCGAGAAGGGAACCGTGGCCATGTCCAAACTCGTCGAAGACGCCCTGGTTGTCATGGGACCCGTTCCCGAACCGGTCATCATGGCCGCCGTTCCCATCGCCGCGGAAGAAGGACTGTACTGCTTCACGGCGACAACCTCTTATGAATACGCCGCCGAATATTTTCCTTGGGCCATCTCCTTCTTTCCGCCGACGGAAGAAAAACTGCAGATCGCCGTTAAAGCCTGGGCGGAAAAAGCCGGCGCCGGGAAAGCCGTCCAATTCGTGGAAAACTACGGCGCCTGGCCGGGCATGGCCAAGGCTCACGCCCTGGGACTGGAAGCAGCCGGCGCTCAGGTTCTCGAAAACGTGGAAGTGCCGACCGACGCGGTTACATTCGGTCCCCTGGCGGTCAAAGCACTGGCCCGGAATCCCGATACAATCATCTTCGCCTGCAACGCCGAGAAAGTCGCCAAGATTATCATCGAACTTAAAAACCGCGGCTGGAAGGATATGAACAAGATCCTTATTTTCTCCTCGGCCGACGACGCGGCTCTGTATACCACCGGCGGCGAAAGCCTGAACGGCGCCATCATCTACAACTTCAGCAACTCCAATCTGGATACGCCGCGCTGGAATGAATTCAGCCGCGCCTTCAAAGAAGACCATGAAGGAATGGAGCCCTTCTCCCTGTCTCCCAACTATTACGACGCGGTATACATGATCAAACGGGCCATCGAGGAAACCGGCGTTACCGGAGACCCGAACAAGCTGGCCGAAGAGAGGGAAAAGATTATGAAGTACTGCAACGATATTGAGAAATTCGACGGACTCCAGTTTACATGGACCAACCGCGGAGGCTTCCCCGCCGATAAACCGCTCTTCCTGTTCGAAATTCAGAACGGCAAAAAAATCCTGGTGGATAAAATTATCCCCGAGTAATTTTCAGTTAAGCGACCCCCGCTGCGAGCGCCTCTCGCCGCGGGGGAATCGAAGAAATCCGCGGCATCCAACACCGCGATTTTTCTCAGCCGGCCGAATCGCCGTACCGAAGATGGAAGAGTCCGACACTCTTCGGACGAAATCCCCGAATCCTTCCGATCCTTAAACAAACATGCGGAAACCGGAGATTATCATAATCCCGCACTCTGATTTCAGGCGGATTCCATCGCCAGCGCCAGCAGCGCCGCCCTCTCCAATAGGCTGTGCTTGAGTATGAATTCCTCGCCGCGGATCGGTCTGTCTCCCACCGGCCCCAATCCGTCAAGGCGGGGCACACCGTCGGGCACGAAACCGATATCGGCGGCCGACCACCGGTGTTCTTCCCGCAGCCTGATATCGAGACTGTCGGCCAAAGTCTTCAGCCGCCCGTAGAGTTCCAGAACCGCTTCGTCCTTGTGCATCGGCGGCCTTTCATAACCGGCTTCGAATCGAACGTCCAGATAGGAACGAAGAGTTTTCGGCAGTGCCGCCTTGAGTTGTTTCTCCAAATCTTCAATGTGAAGGCGACTGTTGGAGCAAATACCGATTTCCATAAAACCGGAAGCCCATGGGCCGGTCGGTTCCGTCTTTAGAGATACGCTGCGCGGCGTAATCATCAGTCCTTCCTCGGGTCGGCTGAGTTTCCAGCAGGCATCCAGCAGTCCGGCAATCCCCCGCCCCGCCTGCAGCACGCCGGAAGCATCCGGATGATTTTCCTTCAGACGAAGATGCACAGACCGATGTGCCGTCCCGGAACGGGAAGAAACCACTCCGCCGTCGGGGAATGCTCCGTGAAGTCCGAAAACCGTCCGGGCACTCCGAGCATACGGAGCCACAGCCGTATTCGAGGTGATTCCTCTCGGATCGTTATGCCCCGTAAGCAAGAGCCCGATGTTCTTACCTTTCAATCGGCGCATTCCTCTGAGAACCTTCAATGCCCCGACCGCGACAATCAAACCGCCTTTATGCACCCATGTTCCGCTGCCGTAGAAACGGCCGGAAGTTTCCCGGAACGGAGAGGACTCATCGGAACTCATCTCCATATCAAGCCGGCCGAGAAGGAGAATCTCGGGTTCGTCGGAACCGATCTTGAAAATCACGGGGAATACAGATCCGTAACCGGCGGGATACTCTTCTCGAAAACCCAGGGGTTTTAGGTGGCGGCGAATTTCCTCAAGAACGGCTTGAGCTCCCTCCGTATCTCCGGCCGGAGCCCGGATATGCCCCAAACGCCGCAGATCGCCTTCCAGTTCATCCTGCCTTGATCGAAGCCAGGCGCGAACCTTTACAGGAAAGGGCAGTCCGGCGGCGGCCGTCCGCGGTTCCGAGGGAATAAAATCTTCGGAAAAACTTCGTAAAGAAGCGACTTCCAGCATTTTATTCACCAAACTTTGAAAATTGTATCCGGCGACGGCCGCCGCGGTTACATACGAACCGTAAACATTAAGACTCGCCATGGAATTAATCTCCAGAATCCAGAGATTTCCATCTCGGTCCATACGAAAATCCACCCTGCTGAAATCACGCAGTCCGAGAGCGAAAAAGGCACGTGCGGCCAAATCTTTCATTCTTTCGGCGATGCCACCGCCGATTTCGGCGGGACAAATTTTTCCCCTCGGCTTGTACTTCTTGTCTTCTTCCGATTGAATCGCTTCGGGATCTCCCTCAAGATCTATCTCCAGAACGGGAAAAACTTCCGGATTATGATTGCCCAGAAGCCCGGCGCAGAACTCACGCCCGGGAATAAAAACCTCCGCCAAGGCATCCTGACCGAACTCGGAAACAATAAAATCGACACCTTCGCGCAGTTCAATTTCGTTATGACAAATCTTCAGACCGAAAGAAACCGATTCCATCCGCGGTTTCACAATCACCGGATAATGAATGTCGTCCGGAATTGCCGAAGACGAAGGGAAAACCCACCATTCCGGTGTCGGAAGAAGAGCCTTCTGAAGGAGAATTTTCGTTGTAATTTTATCCAGAGCCAAGGCATGTCCGGCGGGCGTGGAACCGACATAAGGAATGCCCAGCATTTCCAGCAAAGACGGAATATGCGTGTAGCGGTTCTCGCCCTGGATGCCGTAGGCCATGTTGAAGACCATGCCCATGCGCTCGCCTTCCAGCGTTCTGGGCATGAAATGCTGCAGCTCTTCGATGACATTGATATTCCCATCGATTACACGGACATTATGGCCTCCGGCAATCAGGGCGTCTTCAACCATCCGTACGGTTTGAGGATTATAGATTTCCCGGTTGCGGCGTCCGTATGCATTAATAACGCCTTCCATGTCCCGGTTATAGATGAGAGCGGTTTTCACGTCCGGCTCTTACCGCCGCGGGGATTCAGCGAAGAAAACCTTCTTCCAAGGCCAAATCATATTCATCCGGATAATCTTCCAGATCATCAACATCGATATTATAGATTTCGTAATATTCATAATCAGGATCGTCTTGAAAACGATCCAACTCACGCTCGGCATCTTTCCTGCTGTCGAATACAGAGAAAACCTTTACACCGTCGGTCACGAACCACAACTGAGACTGCATGGCAAACCTCCATGGGAAGAGATCAGTGAACGGATATTAAGCGAGAAGATCAGCAAACAACGGATTTCCTGCATTCCGGCTTCCAACTCACTACTTATACCCCGCACCATTCCTCAAACAGGGAATCATCCCTTCCAGGAAACAAAAAAGATATAAGCAGACATTGTTAGCCTTAAGGGTCCTTTGTCTGCCGCGTTATTGTTTTGATACAGTGGAAAGTTCAGCCTCGTCAAGAGAGAGTTTAAGTATGACCAATCTGTAATCATCCTGAAAGGAAACGGCAAGTTCCGATGAGTAGCTTTAAGAGGAATAATGCGAATGTTATCGGAGGTTCCAAAGATGAAACTTATACAGAATAAATTGATTCGAACCATTGTTTTGGTTCTCGCGGTCGGCGTGCTTTCCGTTGGAGGCGGATTCCTGGGAAGCAGGCTCGCAAGTCCGTCTTCACCACAGGGCTCATCGGAACTGGTTATGCATGATTCCGCCGGTGTTCAAAAAGCCCCTTCAAGAGGAACAGGCGGCACAATCGAAGGTGATGCGGTCTCATCGGCATTCCAGGAACGCTTCCGTTCCGTGGCATCTTCCACTCTTCCGGTGGTGGTTGAACTTAACGTAATGAATACCGTTACTCAGCCGGTCGCCATCTCCCCTTTTGATTTCTTTTTCGGTACGCCCAACGGCAGGCAGCCTCGGGAAAGGGAATACACCCAGAGAGGACTCGGCTCCGGCGTTATCGTCGCCCGCAGCGGAGATACCCTCTATGTGCTTACCAACAACCATGTGGCCGGCGATGCGGATGAAATAGAAGTTGTTTTGGATGACGAGAGAGTCTATGAAGGCTCCCTGGTGGGAAGCGACGAGCTGATGGACCTGGCTCTGGTTTCTTTCCGTACGGCCGATGATATCCCCGTGGCGAGCTTGGGTGATTCGGATGCCCTGGAAGTGGGCGACTGGGTTTTCGCGGTGGGAAATCCCCTCGGATTCCAATCCTCCGTTACCGCCGGTATCGTCAGCGCCAAATACCGCAACGCCCAGCCGGGCTCCGGAACCTCGGGCGTTACCTCCTACATCCAGACCGACGCGGCGATTAATCAGGGGAATTCCGGCGGCGCCCTTGTCGATATGAACGGGAATGTCGTCGGCATCAACACGTGGATCGCCTCACAGAACGGCGGGAGTATCGGCTTGGGTTTCGCCATTCCCATCAACGCCGCCAAAAAGGCGATATCCGATTTCATTGAAAGCGGTTCGGTTTCCTACTCCTGGCTGGGAGTACAAACCGGTGATCCGAGCGGCGAACTTTCCGCCGATTTGGGAATCGAAGGAGTAAAAGGAGCTTTTGTATACGGAGTCTATGCCGATTCCCCGGCGGGGAAATCGGGTCTTCTGCCCGGCGATCTGATCGTCTCAATCGACGGGAAGGACATCCCGGACGGAAATGCGCTTGTTCGCACCGTAGCGGCCCTTGATCCGGGGAAACCGGCGGTTTTCCAACTCCGGCGCGGCGGCGATTTTACGGAAGTAACCGTGCGGACCGAACGCCGCGGCGAAAACAGCGGCAGCGATGCCTCGAAACTGTGGCCGGGCATCTCCGTAGTTCCTCTTACGGACGATCTTAAGAAACAGCTTTCCCTGGACAGATCCGATCAGGGCGTCGTTGTGGCGGGAATCAATACCGAGAGCGTCGCCGGAGGCGGCGGACTGCAGCAGGGCGATCTGGTAACGGAGGTAAACGGAACAGCGGTCCGCTCGGCCAAGGACTTTTACAGCGGAATAGGCCGCGACGGCGAGGATGTTACCTTCCGCGTAAAGAGAGCCGGAAAATCGCTGATCTTCGGTTTCGAAAAACCCTCTCCGTAAGATTCCCCGGAGCACCGCGCTCCCTTGGATAATAAGGGTTAATTCACTAAAAATCCCGCTTGAGCGGCCATACCGCGCGAGCGGGATCATTTTTTATTTCCCATCCCCTAAACCTTCATTTTACTGTAAAATGTAAAAATAAAACCGCATGAGGCTCTCTTAGAAGACCCCAAAGGGGACTAATCATGATTCAAAACTACTTTGCTTCCCGACAAGACAATACCGATCCGCATTTACGGGCGATGCTTGAGAGGGTGAAAAATCAATATCCGGAAAATACGGCGCTTCAACACAGAATCGATGAAAATAAATACCAAAAGCGGACCTATCGGGAACTCTATAACAGCGTTCAAAGCCTCGCTCACTGGCTGCTTTCTCGGGGGCTGCAAAAAGGCGAGCGGGTAGGACTGCTTTGCGAAAACCGTTCGGAATGGTGCATCGCCTACCTGGGAGTCACCATCGCCGGTATCGTTATCGTTCCGCTGGACATTCTCCAATCCCCGGAACATGTCGCAAAATTGGTGGAATTCGCCGAACTCAAAGCGTTTATCTCTTCGAATGAAATGAAACCGAAATGGTCCGAACTCATGGGGAAAAGCTTCTTCCCGGAGATCCTCATCAACGTCGATATTCCTCAAGATGACGGCGGAATAGTGTCCTTTGCTGAAATCATCCGCTCCGATTGCGGCGCCGAGCTGCCTCCGCTTGAGGAAAATGATACCGCTTCCATCATCTTCACTTCAGGAACCACGGGAACACCCAAAGGAGTCATGCTCTCTCACCGCGGAATCCTGGCGAACTTCAACGCTTCGGTTATGTCCCTGCCCATCGATGAAAACGACAACTTCATCGCGGTTCTCCCCTTCCACCATACCTACCCCACAACCTGCAGCTTTATTTCACCCGTCTGTGTAGGCGGAATTGTCACCATCGTCGATAAAATCGTCGGACCGGTCATCATCTCCAATATCCGGGAAACGGGCGGAACCCACGTTATCGGCGTTCCCCTGCTCTTCGATAAAATCCGCCGCGGTTTGGAATCCAATCTGAAAAAAATCAAAGGCTTCAAGGGACTTCTCATCAAGGTGCTCTTCGGCCTTTCGCGATTCTTCGGGAAACTGGGCTGGAAGGCCGGCCGGATTCTGATGAAAAGCGTCCGCGAAGGCGCCGGCCTGGGGAGCATCCGGCTTCTTGTAGCCGGAGGAGGCCCGTTAAATCCTTCAACCGGACGCTACTTCGACACCTTGGGATTCGATATCGTTCAGGGCTACGGAATGAGCGAAAACGGCCCTCTTATCGCCACCAACACGCCCAAATACAACAACTTCGACTCGGTCGGCCTCACGGTCAAAGACACCGATATCCGCATTCTGAACGCGGATGCGCAGGGAATCGGCGAAATCATCGTCAAATCCCCGTCTCTGATGAAGGGCTACTTCAAGAATCCCGAAGCAACGGCCGCCATGTTCACCGAAGACGGCTATCTGAAAACCGGCGATCTGGGCTTTTTCGATAAGAAAGGCTTTTTGTATATCAACGGGCGAAGCAAGAATCTCATCGTTTCCCCGGGCGGGAAAAATATCTTCCCCGAGGAAATCGAAGCATACTTCAGCGAGATTCCCATCATCGCGGAGATTCTGATCCGAGGACGAAAAATCGACAGCAAGAATGCCGGCGAGGAAGTGGAAGCCGTCTGCTTCCCTGATTTCGAAGCGCTGGAAGAACTCCATCCGCACCGTCAATGGGACAAAGACTCCCTTCAGCCCCTCATCCAGCAGGAAATCGATGCCGTCAACCGAAAGCTGGAACCCTATAAAAGGATTCGCTACCTCTCGATTCGCCTGGAGGACTTCGAAAAAACCTCCTCGCAGAAAATTAAGCGTTTCCTTTATTAATCCCCGAGGCCGCCTCTTCCCATGCCTCTTCCAGTTCGCGGATTAAGGCAGCCCTTTGCTCCAGAAGGTCCAAAAGCTTCTCGATTCCACCCGCCTCTTTTTCGGAGAAACCGGAAAGACCTTCGAGAAGCGGACGTTCCACCGTTTCATGAAAAGCCATATGGGCCTCGAATGCCGAACGTCCTTCCCCGCTGATGCGCAGCAGCACCTCTTTTTGGTTGTCCGGCATTCTGTAACGCTCGACAAGCCCTTTCCGTTCCAGTTTTTTCACCGCCTGGGAAACGGCGCTTTTCGTAATTCCGTGTACGAGCGCCAATTCGGTAATATTGATGCCTTCCCGGCGGCCGATGGTGTCGATAAGATGAATTTCAAGGCGGTGATAAAAGGTTTCCGTACCGTATCGCTTCGGAGCGGTTGATTCCTGAACAATGGATTCCATACTCCAAAGAAGCCGCTCCGTCAGTTGAAAAGCTTTATCACGACCAATCATTCTTACCCCATCACATCATCCCTAACGGCCGCGGCGGCCATCCGGCTTTTATTGCGAATATTTCGGCCAACCATAATCACCGAAAGAAGCGCCGCCGTGAAATCGGCCGCGGGATAGGCCGACCATAATCCGTTCATCCCCCAGTATACAGGGAAGATCATCAGAAAGGGGATGAGAAAGAGAACCTGCCGAGAGAGGGAAAGAATCAATGTTCCGGCGGGATTGCCGAGCGCCTGAAAATAGGTAAAACCGATAACCTGCATTCCAATCAGGGGAAGCAGGCACAGGGTAATTCTCAAAGGACCGGTACCGGCCGCTATCACATCCGTATCGGCGGTAAAGGCATGCATCAAAGTTCCGGGAATTGTCATGGAAGGTATGAGCATGGCGGCTCCGAAGATAACGGCGGTTAGAAACGTTAGCCAAGTCAGCTTATTCACCCTGTCCCAGCGTCCGGCACCGGCATTGAATCCCGCAATCGGCTGGAAACCTTGAGCCAGTCCCAAAAGAGGCATGGTTACAAAAACGTGAATCCGGCTGAGTATGCCGTAAGCCGCGATATCGGCCGCGCTTCCCATTCTTCGAAGAGAACGGTTCATCAGAACAGCCAGAACGGAAAGACCGACCTGACTGAGGAACATGCCGATGCCCAGGCTGAAAATCCGTGCCGCATCCGAAGCAGTCACCCGGCCGAGCCTAAGCCCCAGGACATTCTTTTTCTTCGCAAGCACGAATACAATGTAGAGCGTTGATAAAACGCGGGCGAGAACCGTTGCCCAAGCGGCTCCGATAACGCCGGTATGCAGAACGAAGAGAAACACCGGATCAAGAACAAGATTCACAAGACTCCCCAGGAGCATGCCCATCCCGGCCTCTTTCGCCAGTCCCTCGGCTCGAACCAAATTGAAGCCCACCATTGATAAAAAGACAAACACGAAACCCGGCTCCAGGCCGATAAGATACGATCGGGCCGGAATCCGCGTTACCTCCGTGGCGCCGAGCAAATTCAGCAAAGCCGGTCGGAAGACAAGGCTCAGAACCGTTAAAATCACACCGGAGAGAAGAGCCAGAAAAACACCGCTTCCCGCGGCGTTCCGCGCTTCTTGATTCTTTGCTTCCCCCATTCGGTGCGAAATAAGGGAGGCGGCACCCATTCCGAGCATCGTGCCCCATGCAATCATGAACATCTGAAGGGGAAAAATCGTCGCCAATCCCGCCAGCGCCATACCGCCTTCACTCCAGCCGACGAATGCCGCGTCGACAAGATAGTAGAGACCGTTCACCATCATGGCGATAATGGAGGGAACGGCAAGAGACGCCAAAAGACGTCCCGGAGGATCGTTTTCCAAATCCTGCTTTTTCTTTTCTTTCCTCATAATGCGGACTCCTTACCGAGCTTTATTGTTAATCTAATTAACCTTATTGTCAAGCTGCTTAACAATAACGCCAGCCAAATCCGCTTACATCAAATCGAAATCGAAAAACTTAATTGGAAAATTGTTTCGCTATCTCTTGAAAATCCCCGCGGATATCGAGAAAGGCATCAACGATATCCGGATCGAACTGGGTTCCCTGACCTTCCCGAATAATTCGCACCGCCTCCTCGTGAGGCATTTCATCTTTATAAACCCGATGACTGATAAGCGCATCATAAACATCCGCCAAAGCCATAAAGCGAGCACTGAAGGGTATGGAATCGCCCGAGATGCCGTTCGGATATCCGCTCCCGTCCCATTTTTCATGGTGCATCAGGGCTATCTGCTTGGCAAGACTGAGAAACTGAACCTGCATTCCGAGCGATTCTTCCGCCCTTCGAATCGCTTCCTGTCCGAGGGTTGTATGAGATTTCATGACTTCAAATTCATCAGGATTAAAACGGCCGGGTTTTAAGAGAATATTATCGGGGATTCCGACTTTCCCGATATCATGAAGAGGTGCCGACTTAAAAAGAAGTTCAATGGTTTTATCGTTCAGTTTTTCCTTAAATCGGGGATGATCCTTTAATTTCTCCGCCAAAGCTCTAACGTAATACTGAGTTCTGCGAATGTGGTTTCCCGTATCGTTATCCCGCGTTTCGGCCAAAGAGGCCAAAGCCTGAATCGTAACATCTTGGATGGCGACAATTTCCTGAGTTCGCTTATCAATTTCCCTTTGAAGGAATTCATTCTTGTCCTTCAAAAAATCCGCGGATGCTTTCAGAGTCAAATGATTTTTTACCCGCTGGAGAACGATCGCGGGTTTTACGGGCTTAACAAGATAATCAACCGCCCCCAATTCAAGACCGTGCGTCTCATCATCGACTTCACTCATTGCGGTTACAAAAACGATGGGAATATCTTTTGCCTCTTCCGAAGCCTTAAGGCGGCGGCATACTTCGTAACCGTCCATTTCCGGCATGATTACATCAAGAAGAACAAGATCGGGTTTTTTATCCGATAAACAAATTTTCAGGGCGGTTTCTCCGCTTGTCGCGGCCTTAATCTGGTATTTTTCACCCAGGACACTGCTTAAAACCTGAATATTTTCAGGGCTGTCGTCTACAATCAGGATAATTTCTTTTCTCGTCATTTTTTTTACATTTTTTACCGAAAGAAGTCATCACGTTCTTCCGATAAATCATCTTTCCTTCGCATGGTTTTTTCGGTTTTCCCATAAAAAAATATAGTTCAATCAATGAAGGATTTCCTCGAATACTTCAATCTTTAAAACCGTTCCACGAAATCTCCATACTCTTCACTTCTTCCAAACAAAGAAAATAGGAAACACTTCCCGGAAACAAAAAAGCATTAAGAATAATCCATATACTTTCGAGAATAGACCGTTGAAAGGAGAAAATGAGCGGACAAGAATAGCGAGCGCAGATCCTAATTTATATTAATCTATTTATCCAGAAATTCATTGCAGAAAGAAATCAGTTTTCGGCTGTCGACGGGCTTAATTAAATATTCGACGGCACCGGCTTCAAGGCCCTTTTTGCGTTCCGTTTCATCATCGGCGGATGAAATAAAAACAACGGGAATGTTCTTCGTCAATTCACCGCTTTTCAAAGAGTTCAGAACCTGAAATCCATCCATTTCAGGCATGATTATATCCAGAAGAATAAGATCCGGCTGTGTTTTCTCCGCTATTTTTAAAGCCGTTTTTCCATTCAGCGCCGGCTTAACCGAATAAAGAGGAGAAAGTATTTCAATGAGAACATCCAGATTTTCCTTAACATCATCGACAATCAGAATGGATTTAACGCTCATTTAAGAAGTTTCTCCTTGAATCCTTCCAGCAGCCGTGCCGCATCTTCAAAATTAAATTCTTCTATCATGTTCCGGATTTCTTCATATTCGGATTCCAATCCTCGTTTCCCGAATTCTCCGGACAATTGACCGATCAGATCCTTTGATTCAACGGCATACTCGTCCAGGGCTTTATCCAAATCACCTAAAATCCGCTCCAATTCCTCATCTGAAAGATCCGGAGAATCATTCAATTCGGGATTCTTCCGAAAGTCTTCCCAAGCTTTGAGAAACGGTTCAAGAGAAAGAGAAAGGGTTAACAGATGTTCTTCGGAAATCTCCAGCGGAGGAAGATACCGATCCGGAGTACAATGTTCTTTTTTCAGTTCATCATCCAGCCGGGTTACGGCTTTCGCCAGCTCACCGGCTCCGAGATTCCCGGCCACACCTTTCAGTGTATGGGCAATCCGTTCGGCGTCAACACGATCCTTTCGCTTCAAGGCCTCGCGTATTTTATGTCCGAAATCCCGGTTTTTCTCAACAAACGTGTTGATAAGCTTCAGATAGACGCTTCTGTTTCCGCCCACGCGATAAAGTCCGTCGTCGACATCCAAACCGTCCGCTTTTCTCAGCAGTTCAACCAGCGCTTCCAGCTTTTCCGGATCTTCAGAGGTTGGAGAGACGGAAATCGCCTCGCCTTCGGAGCGTTCGATTCGAATCGGATCGATTCGTTCCATAAGCGTCTGGAAGAGAGCCTTCGGTTCAATCGGTTTCGTAACAAAATCATCCATACCCGCTTCAAAGACTCTTTCGGCAACTCCGGCCATGGCATCGGCCGTCATGGCGATAATGGGCAAGTCGGCTGAACTTCGTTCCTTACGGATTTCCCGCGTCGCCTGATAGCCGTCGAGCACCGGCATCTGCAGATCCATTAAAACGATATCGAAACGGCCGGCAAGCGCTTTTTCAACGCCTATGCGGCCGTTCTCGGCTATCTCCACACGGAGTCCCTCTTGTTCCAAAAGTTCCCTGGCAACCTGCTGATTAATCTCATTATCCTCGACAAGAAGAATTCGGGCTCCCCGGATTTCATCAAATCCATTCGGAGAAAATGAATCCTTCTCTTCGGATTTCCGATCCGAAGAATGCTCGCCGAAAGAGCTTAAAACGGCATCAAACAGCATGGACTGACTGACGGGCTTCAACAGCAGACCGTCAAGCCGCAGCAGCTTAATCTCATTGGCGACATCTTCATAGGAAAAAGCCGTTGCCATGATGATTTTCGGCATTTTCGAAAGCCCCAGATTTCGGATCCGTTTCACCGTTTCAATACCGTCGATTCCGGGCATTTTCCAATCCATGAGAATCAAATCAAATCCCTCGGGGCTGGACTGAAGAATCCGAAGGGCTTTTTCTCCGCTTTCGGCGACAAAAACCGAAAAAGAGAAGTCTTCCAGATACTCGCTGAGAACCTCCCGGGCCATCTCGTTATCATCCACGACAAGAACATTCAAAGATGCCAGGGCAAGGGGGATTATACGTTCGGCCTTTTTCTTTCGTCTGGAAATCGGGAGCTCCACCTGAAAATAGAAATTGGATCCCTTCCCCAATTCACTTTCCACACCGATTTTTCCGTCCATCATTTCCACAAGCCGGCTGCTGATGCTTAAACCCAATCCGGTTCCGCCGTATTTTCGGGTTGTGGAAACATCGGCCTGGCTGAAGGCTTGAAACAGATGCGACTGCTGTTCTTCGCTCAAGCCGATGCCCGTATCCTTTACCTCGAATTGTAGGGAAAGAGCCTCATCCCGGCGATCGAGCACCGTTACAATCACGTCGATTTCTCCGGATTCGGTGAATTTCACCGCATTGTTCACCAGGTTTAAAAGGATTTGACCGATGCGCAGAGGATCGCCGATAAACTGTGTTTCCATATCGGCGGGTTTGGAAATAATAAACTCAAGGCCTTTTCTCTGAGCCTTAATGCCCACGACATTGCTGATATTATCCAGGACTTCTTCCAAATCGAAATCGATGCTTTCAATATCAAGCTTTCCGGCTTCAATTTTCGAGAAATCGAGAATGTCATTGATAATACCCAGAAGATTCTTCGCCGCCCTATCGATTTTCACGGCATAATCCTTCTGTTTATCCGACAGATCCGTTTTCATCAGAAGGTGCGTCAGTCCGATGACGGCATTCATGGGAGTGCGGATTTCATGAGACATATTGGCCAAAAAATCAGACTTGGCCTGGGTGGCCGACTCCGCTTCTTTTTTCGCAACATCCAAATCCTGCATAACATTCAGCATGGCCCGTCTGGAACTGGCCATCTGTGATACCCGGGATTCCATGGCATAATAAGTTTCTTCTCTTTTCTGAATCGACTCTTTCAGCTGCCGGGCTACCGTGTTGAAATACTCGGAATAGTCTCCGGAGAAAGATTCTTCCAGGTTAAGGTCTCCGTCGCCGAACTGTTTGCTGATCCGCATTAAATAACGCAAGCCCGTATGGAGGCTTCGTATCGATTGAAGAAGGGGAAGGCCCGTTTCGGGGAAATCATCGCTTAAATCAAATGATTCAAGCGACAACATAATTTTCGTAATGTCGTTATGTGCTTGAAGGAATCTATTTAAAGAATGAGTCATCCGTTCGAATTCCTCCGATCCGACGGTTTCGAAATCAAACGAAGATTCAACGATTTCATTTCGTACTATTTTTGAGAATATCTCCGTCAGTTTCTCGATATCCTCCGAACGAATATTAGGCATTGTTATTCCCCTTATTCCTCAGCCGCGATACTATACTTTTCGGGAAGATTTAATCGTTTCAGCAGCTCGTTCACTTCGCTTTTCAGTTCAATCATTTTTTCTTCCCTTCCTATGGTCAGCTTATTAAAAAGTTCCAGTTCATCCATTTGCTCCCTGAGATGCACTTCATCGGCCTTTCTTCTGGTTATATCCCGAACAGAAAACATCATCCGGATTCCTTCCGATGTATAAAGTGATCCGAGCGATATCTCGACCGGAAACTGCCTCCGTGTTTTTCCCTGCGCATAAGTTTCAAAGGCTTCTAGGGATTTCGCTTTTGATGCATCCGCTTTTAGAAAATCCCAAGCACGGCTTTCGGTAACGTTTTTGGGAAACAAAATTTCAAAAGGCTGATTCATCAATTCGGATCTGTCGTACCCGAAAAGAAACTCCGTTTCATGATTAATCCGAATAATTCTCATTTCGTTATCTACGATAATAAGACTGTCGGGAGTAGCTTCAAGAAAGGATTCAAGCCGTTTCTCGTTTATTCTGGCTTGTTTTTCAACGAACTTCCTATCGGTAATATCGATACTATACTCGATAATACGAAAAACCTCGCCGTGTTCGTTCAGGATGGGATACATAAAAACTTTTAAAAATCGTTCCGCTCCGCTTGAATCCTTCCAAACATGTTCCACAGTCGCCGGTGATTTCGTTCGAACCACCTCGGGCATGGAACACTCAAATCCGCACCGGCTGCAAGGTTTGTCACAATGATTAAAAACGCTGTAGCAGGATTTTCCTATTTCGGCCCCTTTTTCACGAGCCGCCCTATTGGCCATGACGATTTGCCGCGTGGCGACATCGACGACACAAAACGGATAAGTAATGGCTTCAATGGCGCCGTGAAAAAGCTCATTTGAGGCCGTCAGATCCGCCGTCCGCTTCTCCACCCGTTTCTGTAAATCGGCATTGGACAGATTCAGGGCTTCGTTGGCTTTTCCGCTGACGACAAGGCTCATCAGCGTTGTTCCGACGGCGAGCATCATGGTAAAGGCTAATGCCAGAATGATGATTTCCCGAAGAAGGGTAAAGCGCTTCATTATTTCTTCGGCTTCTACCTCGGTGGCCAGACCGTAGCGATAGACGTCGTTCCAAAGCCACACGCCAAAAACCGGTACTCCCAGATAATTCCTATATGCTTCCAAGGCCCAACCATCGATTCCTATCAAAGCATTCTGAGCCATTCGGGTAAATTCACGATTTTCAATTGTCGATAAAGGCTTCTCACCCTTAAGAAGATTCACTCCGGGATTCCGAATTTCCATTTGGAGAATGCTTGAAGCCCCCGGCGGCAATATCCCGAGTGTTACAAGCTGATCTGTAAATCGGCTTTCGGTAAACATCTTTCCCGAGTTATCAAAGGCATACGTTTCCGCGGTGTTATCGAAATAAAAATCCTCTGTTATTTTACTGGCAAGGTTTCGAGGATTATAGGAAGCGGCCAGAACCGCGATTACTCCTTTCCGTTCATTCTCTATGGGAATCAGGAGAAACCCGTGCGGAATCGGTTTCCCGTCGAGACCGGGAACTTCCAACGGTGTGAGAAATTGCGGCCGGCCGCTGAAAGCTCGCGTAAACTCGATTTTCTTTTCTTCAAGGAATTCCGGTATGCTTTCCTCCAGTCCTTCAAGAGAAGATGCAGCGACTTGAAAGTTTGAATCAATTACCAAATAGAAGATTCGATCATTCCAAGGAAACGTATCGGCAATATACCTTTCCAGAGCCCGGCGGTCCGCGTAATCGCGATTTTCATTAAGGAGCAGATTCTCCGCCAAAGTTTGAAAAGCTTCCCCATCGACACGCTGCGTAAGAATTTCGAGATTGAAGGCAATCATTGTAGAAAGAGATTTATCCGCCGTCCGCAGAACAACTTCCAGAGAATGTTTTATATCTTCTTTATAGTTGTATTCGACTCTGCCGACGCAAAGAAACGCGATAACCGCGGCAAGACAAACAAATACAGCCAAAGCGATAAGAGAAGTCGCCCGGATGCTGTGCCATTTCAGCCTGCGGATATCCAGATTGAGTTTTTTAAAAATCCACAAACCGACGGCATTAATGAGAACGATACCGAGAAAAATCGCCGTAACGATTTGAATAAACTCGGAATCCGTTCGGACGGATTCGTTGGGCGTTTCGTTTCCCATTCCCATCCATTTATTCTGGATTCTGGTAAGTTCTTCAGCCGGAAAGGCATCCATGGCCTTTTGAAGAGAGCTTGTCAGCAGGGGCCGATCGTTTCGGATTCCGATACACAACTCTTCGAAGCTGTGATTTTCCGAGGGGATAATGCCCGATATTAATAAATCCGTTAAAAAATATTCTCTAACGGCATATATAACGGCTCCCTGTCCTCCGATTGCGGCATCCGCATCTCCCGTACTCACGGCTATTAAGGCTTCAGAGATACTCGAATAAGGTCTGATAATTACTTCCGGATAATTCGTTTCCAGCAGTTTTTGATGAGTCGTATTCTCAGGAACGGCGACGACTTTTCCGGAAAGCTGATCAAGGCGATCGTATTCCGCACCGACATGACTGATAATCACATTGAAATTATTCGCGAACGGCGTGGTGAAATCCAAATAACTCAGCCGTTCTTCCAGAACCGCTACCCCTAAAAGAACGTCGATTTCACGGTTTTGGGCCATCGTTAAAAAATCGCCGAACGACGGCCCGGTAACATACTCGATCTTGATTCCCAGCATCCGGCCGAGAACATCCATGTAATCGATTCCGAATCCAGCGGGTTGTCCTTCCGCGTTGAAATTAAACGGCGCGAAGTCCTGCACATTGGAAACCCTGACGGTCTGATGCTCTTTCAGCCAGGCCCGCTCTTCACCGGTAAGAGTAACCGAATAATCCCCGGCGGGAAGTCGGGCGGCCGTACTCAGAAAGAGGAAAAGGAGCGGCACGCATTGACGAATAATCAATCGTTTCATGTAACAACCTTCAACAAGTTTCTTCACCTTCGGGAGAAATGCTGTACTTTTCGGGAAGATTCATGCTCCGCAGAAACTCATTCACCTCTTTTTTCAGTTCAATCATCTTTTCTTCCCTTCCGACGGTTAATTTGTTGAAGAGTTCCAATTCTTCCAATTGCGCCTTCAGGATTTCTTCATCGGCTTTTCTCTGCGTGATATCCCGTATCTGATACTGAGTCAGAGTTCGATCGAGATAGTTCCGTGAGCTGAACGTAATTTCAACGGGGAAACTTTTTCCATTCTTCTTCAGAGCCGATATTTCAATGCTTTCGAAGGTGTTCCACCCTTTCTCCCTATTCGCGGGAGTTAATGATTCCCGAACGGGTTTTTGGGGAAGCGGACAGCAGAAGAGCATTTCAAGCGGACCGCCGATCAGCTCGGATCTCTCATATCCGAAAAGAAGTTCGGTTCTATGGTTGATTTGAATAATCCTGCGCTCATTATCGACAATCAAAAGGCTGTCGGGCGCCGTTTCAATCAGGGCTTCCAGCTGTTCTTCGTGTTCCTTTATTTTTCGATGAGCGATTTTTCGTTCCGTGATATCCTGGGCATACTCAATCATCCGGACAACTTCACCCTCTTCGTTCAAAACAGGATAACCGTACACTTCAAAAAAGATTTCATTCCCTTCTTTATCCGTAGACACATGTTCCACAATCACCGGTTTCTTCGTGCGAAGAACTTCCCGTATCGGACATGGAGTCTCTTTCGTATCACAAGGCTTATTCCGGTAACGGATAAACTCATAACAGAGATTCGTGTTCTCCGCTCCCCATTCTTCGGCCGCTTTGTTGGCCAGAACAACTTCATAGGTTGCCGTATCCACAACAAAAAACGGCTGCGTGAGTGCCGTCAGCGTGTTTTCCAAGTCTTCTTTGGCATGCGACAGTTCGGCCGTTCGCTCCTCAACGCGCGTTTCCAGCTCGGCATTGTCGGCATGCAGGGCATCTATGGCCTTTCCGCTGATATAAAGGCTCATCAAGGTGATTCCGCCCGCCAAAATCACGGCAAAAAGGATTTCCGGAATTATAATGCCCAAGATTTTTCGGTATTGAGTCATGGCCTGATCCACGGGGATTTCCGTTGCCAAACCGTAATTAAAACTTTTATTCCAGAGCCAGGAGCCGAAGACGGGAATCCCCATGTAGTTCTTATACCCTTCCATGGAATAGCCGGAATTTCCCCGTAAGGCGCTTTGGGCCATTCTGGTCAGCTCGCCTTTTCCCGTACCGGAGGGAAGAGTCTCCGCTTCAAGAAGATTCACTCCCGGATTGCGGATTTCCACCTGGAGGGCTCCTCCGGTTCCGGGTTCAATCAGTCCCAAAGTCTCAAGACGATCGGCATAGCGGCTTTTCGTAACAAGAATCCCTTCTCTGCTGAATGAATACGTTTCACCCGAAATCGCGAAATTGAAATCTTCGGTTATGGCGCTGGCTGTTTTCATGGGATCGAAAGATGAGGCCAGTACGGCAATGATTTCACCTTCTTCATCGGGGCAGGGAACCAGAAAAAATCCTCTGGGAATCAATGTTCCGTCGGGGCCGGGAACACTCATCGGGGTGAGGAACTGAGAAGAACCTTCAAACACTTGAGAAATCAGTGTTTGATTTCGCCGGATAAAATCCGGACGGCTTCCCACATAGCCCGCGGTATTGGAAGCGATAATGTCGAGATTTCCGTCGATAAGGCAGTAAATGGCTTGTTTGCCCCAGGGGAAGGAATCGGAAAAATATTCTTCCAAAACCGAACGATTGATTTGATCGCCGTCCTCATTCCGAAGAAGATTCAGCACCAGTACTCCGAAGTGCGGGTTTTTTGCGTTTTCCGAGAGTATCTGAAGGTTAAATCCGATCATCGTTGAAAGAGAGCCGTCGGCATTTTTCAGAACCAATTCCATGGACAATCGTCCGCTTTCCTTTACCTCCCGCTGAATTTTCTTCAGAGACAGAACGGAGATGACGGCAACCATTCCGATGTAGAGAATCAGGGAAACAATGAAAATAATCCGGATTCTGCGCCATCCGATTTTTCGAATATTGATGTTGAGGTGCTTTAGTATAAAGATACTGCCGAGATAAAGGAGTGTTATTCCTAAAATCACCACGGTAAGGATTTGATAGAATTCAAGACCGGAGGACTCCGGCTGAATTTCCTCAACCGCGCCCTGCGACAGCCATGTGCCGCGTATTCTCGCCAGCTCTTCGGGAGGAAACGCATCCATGGCCTTTTGAAGGCATCCGGCAAGCAGGGGCCAGTCGTTTCGCACGCCGAAGCGGAACTCCTGCTGTGACGGATCGATTTTCGATATGCCGCCCGATATGGATAAATTGGAAAGAAAAAACTCGCGAATGAGGAATTGCACCAAAGGCTGAGGGGCCAGAGCCGCATCCGCTTCTCCGGAACCGACGGCGAAAATGGAATTCGTAAAATCCTTATATGCCTTGGCATGGATTTCCGGATATTCGGTTTCCAAGAGACTCTGCAAAACGGTCTGATCCGGCACGGAGACGGTTTTCCCCCGAAGCTCTTCCAGATCGGCGTAGCTTTCATCGGTTCGGCTGACAATCACATAAATGTTTTGAAAATAGGGTTCGGTAAAGTCAAGATATGCGGAACGCTCTTCCGTTTGAGCCAGCGACATAAGAACATCGATTCGGCGTTCCCGGGCCATACCGAGAAACTCCCCGAAAGACGGTCCGGTAACGTATTCGATTTTAACGCCGAGCATTCGGCCGATTGCATTCATGTACTCGACGCTGAATCCTTCCGGAGTCTCATTGACATAAAAATCAAACGGAATCCAGTTTTTCTGATTCGCGACTCGAATGGTTTTATGTTCTTTCAGCCATTGGCGTTCTTCTTTAGTTAAATCAACCGAAGTCTTCGCGGCCGAGACCCGGCCGGCGATGCAGAGAAAGCTTATTAACAGCAGGATCCATTGACGCACGGCAGCTCGGTTCATGAAAACAGCCTCTATACTTTTAATTATGAGATTAATTGAGTTTTCAAAATGCCGCGAAAAAACATAAATTTCTTTTTCTTCACAGAAACTCTAAAAAAACAACGGGAGAAGTTGCTCATGCGGAAGGGATTGCAGCGGAAACGTCCTCCCGGCGTCCGGCGGAGCGGAGTAAGCCGGAAAAAAACGCCGGGAGAAGGACGCTGCAGCGAAAAGCCCGGTTCCTAAAAAGCCACGTAAAAGCCACGCCGCCCGGAAAAATGTCCGGGAGGGGTGACGGGAAGATAACGCGAGGGAGGAAATTCGGCCGGCCCCGGCGGAGGGATTAAGCCTGCCGCGCTCGGACGGCGTAAAGGAATCGAACCTGCGGTGAAGATTTGCGGACGGCCGAAAAGAGATGGTCCGGAACCGGGCGGCGGCTTTGCGGCTTTTTAGGAATCCGCCCAATCAAATCGAACACAATGAAGAGGAAGAGGTTCCCTGATACGGGAAAGTCCCAATTCGGCTGTTTCGATTTTCAGAGGTTTTTGGACACGCGGACGATTTTCATGGCGGTGCAGAGAACCTTGTCGCCGATGTCGAACCGTTCGGTCGGATGGGTTTGGATTTTCAGTTCTCCCGCCGGTGTTTTCACAATGTATAGGAAATGCGCGCCCCGATATATTTTTTCAACCACGATGCCGGTGCGGCCGGCGGTGTTATTCGGGTTGAGGATGGAGGCGGCGGCGGTGTTTGCCGTGGAGGTATGATGTGCGTTGGGGATGGAACCTGTGGAGGTATTTTCGGCGCGGAGTACATCGGCGGGGATGGATTCATCACCGCTTAACTTTCGGATTGCGATGTCCTCGGGGCGGATGATTGTAACCATGTCCTTGTCTTCTTCAATGATGTTGCCGGTTCCGACAAAGTGAGCCGTGAACAGGGAGTTGGGCTTCTCATAGATTTCTTCGGGCCGGCCTCTCTGCACGATGCGTCCGGCGTCCATGATGATGACTTCATCGGACATGGCGAGAGCTTCGGATTGATCGTGGGTAACGTGAACAACTGTTAGGCCGAGGCTGCGCTGTATCCGGCGGATTTCTTCCTGCATGTCTTCGCGGAGGCGGGCGTCCAGATTCGATAAGGGCTCGTCCAGAAGAAGAAGGTCGGGGTTCATAATCAGGGCCCGTCCCAGAGCCACCCGCTGACGCTCGCCGCCGCTGAGTTCCCCGGGATACCTCTCCCCTTTTTCTTCCAGACGAATCAGAGAAAGAATGCGGCGGCGCTCCCTGTAGAGAACATCGGGCCTTTCCCGCTTTACCCAGAGAGGATAGGAAATAATTTTATTAACAGTCATGTGCGGCCAAAGCGCATAATTCTGAAACACGAAGCCGATGCGGCGCTTTTCCGGGGGAATATCCGTTTTTTCCGAAGAGGAGAATAATATCCGATCTCCGAGTCCGATAATGCCGCTTTCGGGGCGCCGAATCCCGGCGATGCCGGAAAGGAGAGTGCTTTTTCCGCAGCCGCTGGGACCGAGGATGGCCGTTAAGCGGCCGTCCGGAACTTCAAAAGAAACATCATCGACGGCGACATGAGGCCGGTAGGCCATGGTCAGATTTTCAATCGTGAGTCTCATGATCATCCCCTCCGGGCGGCCGAGGCGTTCCGGGTTAGTATTCGAGCGACTTTGTTCAGTCCCAGCGTAATAAGGACGATAACCACCGAGAGAGCGGAGGTCATTTCCAAACCGTATGATTGAGACTGCATTCCGAACAAGAGAACGCCCAAGGTTTCCTGACCGGTCGAATAAAGCATCAGGGAGATGGGGATTTCCCTTAAGGCGATAAGGAAGCATAAAAGCCAGCCGGATTGAAGTCCCGGAAGAAGAACCCGGAACGTAACGTCCCGGAAGGCTTGGAATCCGTTTGCTCCGGAAAGACGGGCCATTTGAACCTGAGAAGGCGAGAGCCCCTTAACCAGACCGGAGACGTTTTTCATTACGATGGGCGTGAATAAAGCGATATAGGTAATGATGATTCCCCAGGATGTTCCGTAAAGCCGGAACGGCACCTTGTTCCACGCGAGGATGGCTCCCACGGCCAGTACGATATTGGGAAAGGCCATGGGCCAGCCGGCCGCCATTTCCAGCAAACGGGCGCTTTTTCGATTCGTCCCCTGAGAGAGAAGGACCACCCCGCCGCCGATCAGGCAGGCGGCGGTTGCTCCGACAACCCCGAAGCGAAAACTGTTCCAGAAGGCGCCGACGGACTTGGGGTTGCGGATAAGGAGCTCCCCATAGTTTCCGAATGTCAGGTATTCGGCCCGCAGGGGCAGCCCCCAACGCTTCAAAAAAGAAGAGACCAGAATAACGGCCGCGGGAAGAATCGAGGTTGCAGTGAGAAAAACCGCGACGGTCATTATAATGGGGATTTTAACCGATCCGAGGCGCACCCGGTTTCCGCCGGCCGAATGTGTTCCTTCCGTCTGGTAGGACTTTTTGCCGAGGATTCTCCCTTGAAAAAGAAAAATCGATGCCGAGAGAACGACAAGAAGCAGTGACAACGTCGCGGCCGTACGTGTATCCAGATTACTTAATGAGGAAAAAATCCGCGTTGTTAAAACCTGTTTTCGAACCGGAAGCGCCAATAGCGCCGGAATGGCGAAATTCGCCATCGATCGGGAAAACACAAGAAGAGCGATGGAAAGAATACTCGGCAGGAGAGACGGGAACGTTATCGTCAGTGCCGCTTTCAAAGGCGATGCTCCGCTGAGAATCGCCGAATCTTCCATCATCGAATCATGTTTTTCCAAAGCGTTTTTCAGAGTCATGAACACAATAGGGTAAAGATGAATGCCGAGAACCAAAGCGGACGCGAAAAGGGAATAATAGGGAACATTATAGACGGCCGTACCGAAGAGAGCGGTGAGAATCCTGTGAAGATAACCGTTGCGGCCGAGAAACTGCAGCCAGGCAAGAGCAAGAATATAAGGAGGAATGACGAACGTCAGAAAACTCAATTTTCCGACAATTCGTCCGCAGGGAAAATCGGTACGGACAACGAGCCATGCCAAAAATCCGCCTGAAATGAGCGCGAAAGCGGTCGCGCCGAGTGCCACGCGAAATGTATTGAAAACGGCGCGCCAAGTTCCGGAATCCTCAAACGGCTGAAGAAAACCGCTTATTCCGGCGGAACCCGGCGCGCCCGCAGCACCGAGGCTTTTCAGGAGAATGTTCAGAAAAGGATAGATAACGATAAAGGCGACGGCGGTACCCAGGAGCCCCAAAACCCCCGGGTACATTGTTTTATTCAAAGAGTGCCGCAAAACCTTCGCGGACAGCTTCCTGCCGCTCCGCCAATTCATGCCAATTCACGCGATGAATATTCAGATTTTCCGGGATTCCGGGTGTTGCGGACGCCTCTTTCAGAACACTCACAAAACCGAATTGAGACATCAGATTCTGGGCTTTCGGAGAAATAAGGAAATCGACGAAGGCTTCGGCGACGGCCTGATTCGTCTCGGGCCGACTCTCATTCCGGCTGATGGCAACCGGACGCTGAATCGCGATGGCTCCTTCGGCGGGCCATGAGATGGCCAAAGGCGTGGGATATCCGTCTTTTTTCGCTTTTTTCTGCAGACGCAGCACCGCATCATGCGGGGCAATACCCGCTTCAAATTCGCCTTCCTGAATTTTATTCGGAACATCACTGTTCTTTTTCGTTAAGAATAATCCGTTGTCCGCCAGGGCTTTCTGTCCGTCCCAGTTCATTCCGTTCACATCCCAAAGGCCGCAGACCAGAGCCAGAGCGGTGGAAGACTGCGCCGGATCGGCATGGATGATTCCGCCTGAATATTGTTCATCGGCGAGATCGGAAAAGGCGCGAGGTACATCGTTTCCGCTCAGAAGATCTTTGTTGTAAATAATCACGCCATAACGTTCACCGACAAGCGTGAAGTTATCATCGGTTTGATACATATCTTTCAGAGCGGCTTCTCCCGCACTCCGGTATTCATCGAGTGCTCCGCGCTCATCCAAAGCAATATAAACAAGAGGATCCGATCCCCAGAAAACGTCGGCCTGAATGCCTCCGGATTCCATTTCGGTCCATACGCGCTGTCTTAAGGGACCGCATCCCATTTGTACGAAATCCAGAACATCTCCATGCTCCTCTTCAAAAACATCTTCCAATTTTTGAAGCATGGCTTCCGGACCCGACAAATAAACGGTAATCCGTCCTTCCTCTCCCGCATAAGCCGCGGGAGATTCATTTCCTCCCCGAGCGAAAAGTGAAAAGACGGAAAGAAAGGCTAAAACGATGAGAAATAGGACTATTTTTGTTTTTCGAAACATAATGTCTCCCATTAAGTTAATTTAATATTTTTCTGCTAACTTTATTTTTTAAGACTAATTAATAATGTCAGAAGAAACGATTCTTCGCAATATCTCTTTTCCGCCGCTTTCCGCCGCAGAGTTAAAAAGAATAACGGTTTTCGGGTGATTCACCCTTGATCGGTAAGCCGAATAGGAATAAACAGAATTATGATTATTACAGGTCAGTTCAATGATTCTCTTCCGCCGATAATGGACGGCGTCGCGGTTGCGGCACGAAACTATGCCTATTGGCTCAATAAAAATCATGCGCCGAGTTTCGCCATCGGACCGAAAGTTCCCAAATACACTGATGAAGACGACTTCATTCTCCGATACCGGTCGCTGAAGAATCCTCTAACCGAACCTTACCGACTGGGCGTGCCGCGGGTGGACAGGAGCTTCAATAAGGCCATCGAATCCATTCCGTTCGATTTGATTCACGCCCATTGCCCTTTTATCAGCGGGAACTACGCGTACACATTGGCCCGGAAAAGGAATATTCCTTTGGTCGCCACATTTCATTCCAAATACCGCGATGATTTCGCCAGCAAGATGGCTCTGAACATCACGATCGATCAGGCGGTAAACCTGGTGGTGAGATTCTACGAACAGGCCTATGTCGTCTGGGTTCCGAACGAGGCGATTATCGAAACACTCAGGGAATACGGGTATCGGGGCCCCATTGAGTATATGCCCAACGGATCGGACCTGGAGCCGCCCGAAGGAGCGCAAAAGGAAAAGCTTGAGGAGAAAGGCCGCGCGCTTCTGGGAACATCCGGCGACCTTCCGGTGCTGCTTTTTGTCGGCCAGCATCGCTGGATTAAAAACTTGAAGAACCTTATCGATTCCCTGGCGGTTGCCAGAGCTCAGGGTTCCAAGTTCGAAATGCGCTTTATCGGAAACGGCCCGGACGCCGAAGAGATGGAAGAGCGTGTTACGAAACTGGGTTTGGAATCCTGCGTCCGCTTTGTCGGCCCGATTTACGATAGAGAAGATCTCAAAGCCGTGTACGCGGCCGGGGATTTGCTGACATTTCCATCACTCTACGATAATGCCTCATTGGTAACCCGCGAGGCCGCCGGTTTCGGGATTCCCACTCTTTTCTCCGAGGGAGCGACGACTGCGGCCGGGATTGTCGACGGCGTCAGCGGTTTTTTGGCAAAAGATTCGCCCGAAGCATACGGCGCTCGGATCTCGGCGATTCTTCAAAGTCCCGAGACTCTCCCAAAAGTCGGCGCGGGCGCACGGGAGGTTCTTTACAAACCCTGGGAGAAAGTGGCCGAGAGCGTGTATGTCCGGTATCGGGAAATCGTGGAAAAATACAAATGGGAGCAAATCGATAAAGTCAGATCGCGAGAGACCAAGGCGAGACGGCCTTTATCTAAAAAACGTTTGAAGGAAAAGAACCGGTATGGCGCTTCGGAGATTCCGAAACGCTTTGATGCCGGCTGATGTCCACCATAGTGTTCTTTGCGGACATGTCCGCAAAGAAACGTTACGTTTTCACAAGCCTCCGAGCTTAGCCGTTCGAGTGTACCCGAGTTACCTTCACGAACACATTGGTGCCGGTTTCATCGGTTTGTACGGCGCTTTTCTGATCTTCCGGGGCGAGTTTAAGCGTTTCTTCTTCATCCCGATGGTAGATTTCCCAGCCTCCGCCGTAATCCATGAAGTAGCGCGCGAAGTTCCGGCTGTGCACGTTGGTGTAGATGAACTGACCGCCTACTTTGGTAAGATTTATCATGAAGTCGATGAACTTACGGCAGATGCGGTCCTTGAAGTAGTCGAACATTCCGGCGCAGTAGGTAAGATCGTAGCTTTGCGGAGCCAGTTCCGGAACCTTGCCGACGAGAATGTTGATGATATTGAAGTTTAAAAGCTCAATTTCGACATTCGGATTCTGCCAAGGCAGGACTCTTTCGTAGAAATCGGCAAGCGCGTGCGCGTCCTGATCAATCAAGGAAATATGCAGCGGCTTGTCAAACTCGTTTTCACGAAGCAGTCTGAGAATCTCTTCCGCCGGACCGGAGCCCAGACTCAACACCCGGATGCCGTTCTCGGACGTTTTGTAAGTCTCGACAATCTGATCGTAAAGATAAGCAATACGATTTACGTGTGCCGTAACGGCTTCAAGAGACATGATGAATCCGTTCATCAGCTTGCCGAAAAGGGAAGCTCCCGTGAAAGGATCGTTAAAGAACTGCTTTACCGTCTCGAAATCACCAAGGTAGCCGTGCAGTTTGTCCATAATCGAACTGGACAAAGGAGAACGCCTGATGAACGGCTCAAGTCTGCCGCGAAGAAGTCGTTTATGAACGGCCACCTGATCCGGCTCGATGAGAGGCGCGAGAGTATTCAGTTTGGAAATGAAGATGCGCATCTGATCGGCGAAGGCGGGAAAAATCTCTTCAAGGTAGTGGTGCTGGTCTTCGGCACTCAGCAGCAGGCCTTTCGCTTCCTCGCGGCCGAGGACATCCTCAACCATCTCCAGATACATGTGCCAGTCGAAAATCAGAGCCTTGTACTCGGGCTTGATGCCGGAATACGCATCGAAGACTTTACGCTTTTCTTCGATAATCGCCCCGGTGTACATCGCTTTCTCGGTAACCGATATGGAACGCAGTTCCAGGAAATTGTCGATGAATTCCACGACGATTTCGGATGACTTTTCCTCGGAACGCAGAATACAGGCTTCTCCATCGTAAAGCCGGCGGGGACCGGAACCGATGGCGAGGCGAATCGTATCGCCCACCACGGCGGAAATCGGTTCGGTCAGGTTGAGCCGGGCGGAACGAATATTGTAATCACCGACCTTCCCGTATCCGATTCGGCCGTCGATGGTCAGACTGACGTCCAGATCGAGCGACGGCTTATGGCGGGGAAGACGAACACGTCCGGTAATGGTGTTGTCGAACCGTTTGGATTTAAACGAAACACCGATTCGGTCACGGCGTGCGTCAAAACCGCTTCTGTGCCGAACAACTCCGGCCGCGTGAATAATTTCCTGGGCTTCGCCGTTCACAATCGAGATGTCGGGAAGGCCCACGTTCACGCTGAAACGATTGTCATCCTTGTCACAGGCAAAAGAAAATCCGTTCGCGGAAATCTCCACAACTTCGAATTGAGGCTCCATATCATCCAAAAGACAGTAGGTATCCTCGCGGGTGGTTCTCTGGTTTATTCGCTTGTTTCGTGTTAGCATCGTTATTCCTGACCGAAAACTTTTTAATTCAGCATCCATCTGGGCAAATTTTGTCCGCATTCCTGCCGATATAGAAAATATTACACTGAGAAACCTATGTTTGGACACACAAAAAAAATAGACTACGAACTCGAAGCGGCGTTTAAAGAAGAAACGCGGGAGAGAATCGCACGGGAAACACGTCGTGGCGTCTTGGCCACTTTTTTCATGTACCCGGTCTTCATACCCCTGGACTACCTTGTCTATCCGGATTTGGCACCCACTTTTATGTGGATCAGACTTACGGTCGTCGCTTTAAGTATCGGCGTACATTTCTTAATGAGACTCCCCTTTCCAGAAAAACACGCACGGCTGTTTGGAATTTTCTCTTATCTCTACTGTACGCTCGCGATCGTGCTGATGGTTCACCTCGTTGACGGATATGCGAGTCCGTACTACGCCGGAATCAACCTCGTTCTTATTTGCCTACTTTTCATTCTCCCGATGAATGTTAAGGAGACAGCTTTTGTCATGGCCGTTGTCTATGCCGCTTACATCGTACCGATCCTCCTTAAAGGAGGGATTGTTGATACCCCTGCTTTCGCGGGCAACAACTTCTTCCTGATTTCTACAATGCTGCTTGCCATCTTGAGTTCCTATATGGCGACATCAATGAGACGGAAAGAATTTACATCACGATATGAACTTGCGCGAGCAAACGAGGAACTCAAAAAACTGGACGTGGTAAAAAGCCAATTCTTCGCAAGCATCAGCCATGAAATCAGAACACCGTTAACATCCATCATGGCGCCGACCGACAGCTTGCGCAGAGGTGATGTGGGGCTTCTTTCCACGTCACAGCAATCGCTTATCGACCAAGTGCACAGAAATGCGCTCCGCCTGCTCGATTTGATTAACCAAATGCTTGATTTCGCCAAATTCGATGCCGGAAAGATGACAATCCGTCTTAAGCGGGTTGATGTGATCAGGCTCATCCGAAACCAAGTGACTCTCTTTCGCGAAGTCTGCATCCGAAAAGGCCTTACGCTTGAATATGAAGTTTCACAAGAAATACCGATTGTCTTCCTTGATCAGGAAAAGCTGGATCGAATCGTTTCCAACCTGATTCGCAACGCCATCAAATTCACGGAAGAAGGCGGTATTACAATAAAAATCAGCGCCGAAGAGACGCCCGCTCCCGGATGGATAACGATACAAGTCCTGGATACCGGAATAGGAATTGCGGCCGATAATCTGGAGAAAATCTTCAATCATTTCCAGCAGGTTGACGGTTCAACGACACGGCGTTACGAAGGAACGGGTTTGGGGCTGGCCATTGTCAGGGAATCGGTTGAGCTTCAGCACGGGCGAACCAGTGTGAACAGCGAAGTCGACAAGGGGAGCAGATTCACGGTTCAGCTTCCCATGAACCTCGATGAACTGGAGCCGGAAGCGGAGATTGACAGACGGGCGGTTGACCGGCGCCGGGAGGAACAAAGCTTCGACGGTAAGGAGAGAAGAAAAGCTCCCCGCCGTGATGAAGACGGCAAGATTACCATAAGCGATCTTGCGATGCTCGAAACCGAACTGGTTCCGGACGAAGATGTCGTTATTGAAGAATTCCCGCAAAGCAGACCGTCCACGGGTATCCGTGTTCTTTATGTTGAAGACAATTCGGATCTGCGGCTTTACATAAGCCGTATGCTCGGCAGTTTCGGTCACTCGGTTTCTTTGGCCGTCAACGGACTTGACGGCTGGCAGAAAACCCAGGAAATCCTTCCCGATATTATCGTATCCGACGTGATGATGCCCGGAATGAACGGGCTGAATCTGGCGCAATTGGTCAAGGCGACGGGTACGACACAAAAAATCCCGATCATCCTGATTACGGCGAAATCGGAAATTGATTCCCGAATTGAAGGGCTCGAAATCGGCGCCGACGACTATTTGGGCAAACCGATCAATATTCGCGAGCTCGATGCGCGGATCAGAAACATCGTCTCCGAGAGAAGATTCCGCGACGCCTTGAGTAAAGCCGAAGAAACCGAAGAGAGAATCAACCAATTGGCAATCGGCTTTTCGCGTTCGCTCGAACTGAGAGACGGATACACCGGCGGTCATTCCGAAGATGTCCTTAATTTCGGAACAATCATCATCAAGGAACTCGGTATTCCCATGGACCAAACACTTCGTTTGTCTCTACTTATGCACGATATCGGTAAAATCGGGATTCCCGACAGCATCTTAAGAAAGCCGGCTCCGCTTACATCGCAAGAATGGAAAATCATGCGCAAACACCCGGAAATGGGTGCCGAACTGCTCAGCCAATTCGACTCACTTTCCGATATGGGCCTGATCATTCTTTCTCATCATGAACGATACGACGGAACCGGATACCCCCAGGGACTCTCGGGAGAAGATATTCCGCTGGCGGCACGCATTATTGCCATAGCCGACGCTTGGCACGCAATGAGGGAAGACCGGACCTACCGAAAAGCCATACCTTTGGAGGATGCGGTAAACGAGCTGATCAGCAATCGAGGACGTCAGTTCGATCCGGTTATCGTTGATAGATTTCTCTGCGGCCTGGTACGGGAAGGTATAGTCCCTGAAAAAATGATCAGTAAAACGTTAATATAAGAAGGCGTTATATCGATTTCCAAATCATTGGGCGAATATCGGGGAAACAATAACCTTAAAAGCCCAAAGACGGCTCATCCTATTCCATAGAGCCTTTCCCGGTAACGGAAGGTAAATAGACGGTGAATACGGAGCCTCGGCCCGTTTCGCTTTCCACTTCAATCCGTCCGCCGCAGAGGTCGATAATCTTTTTGACGATTGAAAGGCCCAAACCCAGACCCTTTCCGGAGCTATGCCTCGCTCCCTTGAAATATTTATCATATATTTTTGATATTTCCCCGTAAGGAATCCCATCCCCCGTATCGGAAACGGCGACTAACACTGATTCCCCGAATTGAGCAAGTTTCACCGATATCAGGCCTTTTTCCGGTGTATATCTGGCGGCATTGGCCAAAAGATTAATCCAAACCTGCTGAATAATATCCCGATTTCCATAATACATAACCGACGAGAGTTCCGACACGATTCTCAGATTCTTTTTCCGAATCTCCGGTTCCAGCATGATAATGCACTCCCGAAGCTGCTCGTCCAGTGAAAACGACGACTTACCGCTTAGCCACTGCTGTGATTCCAGTTTCGCCAAAAGCAGCGTGTTTCCGGCAAGATCCGACAGCCGCTGGGACTCGGATGCGATGATTTCAAGATACCGAATCTGCTCCTCCCTGGAATATTCCTCTTCCAGCATCAGGTTGGCGAATCCATTGATGGACATAATGGGTGTTCTGAATTCATGAGAAAACTGCCTGACGAAATCATCCCTGAGAGTCTTGATACCCCGAAGTTCCCGGCACATCCTGTTGAAAGTTTCAAAAATTTCCCGAAAAGGACCGGCTTCATCTTCATTAAGGGCGATGTTGAAGTCACCGGCGGCTATGCGGGAAATACCTCCCACCAGCATTGTGAAATAACGATTGGATCGCTTCAGAAAAAAGTAAATGAAACATCCAAAAACCAGCGCCATTGGAAAAATCATGCCGACCGCGCCGACCGGATCGTAAGACTGTAAGCCGACAACCTTATAGGCAAAGAATTCCACCAGGGCGAAAACGCAGACCGAAGCGATTACCAGCACAACGGAAAGGAGAATCAGTCTTCTCCTCAGCCGCTGAGTGGTGCTTGGAATCCTCTCCGATTTTCCGCCGAACAGGATGGAATCGCCGTTATCAACTTTGATGACTCCGGAACCGGGACGAACCGAACCAAGACGCCGGCACATTCTGTTGAAATCACTGTAAATATCCCGGAAAGGTCCCTTTCCTTTGGGATTCAGTTCAACATTATAGTCCCCTTCGGAGACACGGCGGATTCCCTTAAGCAGTTCGGAGACGGTTCCGTCCACTTGCCGGAGTCCCTTCCGGGTAATCACACCCAAAAGGATGCCCATGGGACCGATCATGCCGATACAGTCGATGGGATCGTACAGAGTCCGGCTGTCGAGGATTTCATAGACGAAAAACTCAACAAGGGCAAAGGAACAAACGGAACAGACGACAATCATTACGGAGACCAATACAAGGTGACGTCTGACGGGTTTTATCGCCGAAGGAACCGTCGGTTTCTTCACCGGGCGCGGACCTCCGCCTTGTACCCCACACCTCTGACGGCGACTATGGAAATCTCATCCATATCCCGGAGCCGTCCTCTCAGGCGGCTGATATGGGTTTTAACCGTTTCCTCTCCGCTTTCCGAGCCGTCGCCCCAAACAGTGCTGAAAAGCTGATTTTTAGTAAAGATTCGTCCCGGTTCCGAGAGCAGCTTGGCCAAAAGGTCCGATTCTTTCTTCGGCAGAATATGGACCTCCCCGTCTTTCCTCAGTTCACAAGAGGTAAGATCCAGAACCGCGTCTCCTATGCTGATTTCCTGCCGGTCCTGTATCCGCGCCCTCCTGAGAAGTGCTTTTACCCGCCAGAGGAGCTCCTCTTTATTGAACGGTTTGGTAAGAAAGTCATCGGTTCCGCTGGAAAAACCGCTGCGCTTGGTATCGAAAGACTGATCGGCGGTAAGCATCAGTACCGGGATTGTCAAACCTTCTTCCCGAAGGGTTTTTACAAGAAGCAATCCGTCGATTCCCGGCATCATGATGTCGGTTATAAGGAGGTCCACGGGATTCGCATCAAGAAAATCCTGGGCTTCCGCGCCGTCCCTTGCGGCCAGAACGGCATAATCCTTCCCAAGCTGCCGTTCCAGAAGCAGCCGCAAATTGTCGTCGTCCTCAGCAATCAGAAGGGTGGCCACCGGTTCAGTCCTCCGTGTTCCGGATTTTCCAATTATACATCAAGTTCAAGAGGCCTTACGATTTCGGAGTATTTTCAGATTTTCGGGACGGAGAAAGGCACTTTTATGATTTTTAATCATAACCTTACCGATCATACCGACAGCCTGACGGGGAAAAAGGCGATAAAGGAAATCCATAGCCTTCGAATCGCTGCCGATCAGCACCTTCGCTTTCTCTTTCATCACGCTTTTAAGAATTACGGCCGCGGCTTTTTCCGGTGAAGTAAGGGACATTCCGGCGGACTTTTTCTCTTCTTCAAGAGACCGAGATTCTTCTAATCCGGAGTTCTTTTTAATGTCGGTTTCTATGGCTCCGGGGAAAACCGCCGAAACACCGATCCCGACTCCCGCAAGTTCCTGCCTAAGAGCCTCCGTGGCGATTTTTACCGCCGCCTTTGAAGCTCCGTAGGCTCCCTGTCCGGCTACGGGGAGAAATCCGCCCATGCTCGATACATTGGAAATCCAGCCGCCGCCGTTATCCGCCAAAGAGGGAATGAACGCCCGGGCCATATTCAGCATTCCAAAGAAATTAATTTCAAAAAGCCGCCTGATAATCTGATCGTCAAGCTCATATATCGGAATAAACGGCTGAATGATTCCGGCATTGTTAATCAGAACATCGATTCCGCCGAATCTCCTGATGATTTCATCCGGCAGTTTTAGAACTTTCTCATTGTCCGTAATGTCCGCGACATGAATCGATAACCTGGTACGTTCGTTTCCCGCGGCCCGTACCGTTTCTTCCAGGGAACGAGGATTCAAGTCCACAGCGGCTACCATCGCTCCCATTTCGAGAGCCTGTATTACAAGCTGTCTTCCAACGCCGCCGCCGGCTCCCGTAATAACAATGACTTTGTTTTCCAGTTTCATATTGGCTCCTTCGTAACATTTCGTCTGTTTCTTATCTGTTTCACTCAGAACATACGAAGGAGAGGTAACATGAAAGTAAACTCCGGGAAAAAGCTCTCAACGGCGGCTATTTGATCGGATGAATTTTTCTTTTCATCCGGTTCAATTTAGGCTGAAAATCAGCTGTTATTAAGGTTCTTTAAGCCGGGGATGATACCTTACCGGCTTAAAGTTTGAGTTCACCAGAAGCACCGCCGACGCACGAAACTCGGCTTACTCCACCGTCGCTGGTGCGGCGGTGTTCACTCGCTTAGGCCATGCCAAAATCCCTACGGGATTTAGTCGCGGCCCTCGATAGCTGTGCTTTGTCTTTCGTCGGTTCGGAAATGCGCAAGCACAGCTTGTGCACTCCTCTCGCCTTCCTCGGCCATCACTCCACCGTCGCTGGTGCGGCGGTGTTCGCTCGCTTAGGCCATGCCCAAATCTCTACGGGATTTAGTCGCGGCCCTCGATAGCTGTGCTTTGTCTTTCGTCGGTTCGGAAATGCGCAAGCACAGCTTGTGCACTCCACTCGCCTTCCTCGGCCATCACTCCACCGTCGCTGGATCAGGCGGTGTTCACTCGCTCGGCCATGCCCAAATCTCTACGGGATTTAGTCGCGGCCCTCGCTCACTCCACCGTCACCGATTTTGCCAAATTCCTCGGCTGATCCACGTCCCGTCCCAGTTCCAAGGCGCAGTAATAGGCAAAAAGCTGGAGGGGAACGACCATCAGGAACGGATAAAACTTCTCGGCGATTCGGGGAATAAAGATGGCATCGTCGGCTATGGAGGCGGCTTCATCGTCGCCTTCAACGCACAAAGCGATTACAGGGCCTTTCCTGGCCTTGATTTCCTTCATATTGGAGATGACCTTCTCCCGAAGATGATCATCGGGCACCAGGAACATACTCGGCGTCTGTTCGTTGATGAGCGCGATGGGGCCGTGTTTGATTTCCGCGGCGCTGTAGCCTTCCGAATGAATGTAGGCGATTTCCTTAAGTTTTAAGGCGCCTTCCATCGCAACCGGATAATTGATGCCTCGTCCGAGGAAGAGGAAATCCTCGGCTTTGTAATACTTCTCTGCCAGTTTGCGGATGCTGTTTTCCTTCTCCAGGATTTTCGCGATGGCTTGCGGAACGGATTTCAGCCCTTCGATAAAATCCTGCCCCTCGGGCCAGGCCATATGACGCATTCGAGCCATCTTCAATATAAAAAGATAAAGAGCCGCAACTTGACTTGTAAAGGCTTTGGTCGAGGCCACGGCGATCTCAGGCCCCGAATGGATATAGACGCCGCCGTCGGTTTCACGGGCGATGGTGGATCCGACAACGTTGCAGATACCCAAAACCCGGGCACCCTTGCGCTTCAGCTCGCGAATAGCCATCAGCGTATCCAGAGTCTCACCGGATTGAGAGACGGCAAAATAAAGCGTTCCCTCTTCAACAAGGGGATTCCGGTAGCGCAGCTCCGAAGCGAGTTCGGTTACGGCGGGAATGCGGGCCAGTGATTCCAGAAGATAGGCGGCCACGCATCCGGCATAGAAACTGGTTCCGGCGGCGATAATCACGACACGCTTCACTCCGAGAAGCTCCCGCTCGCTCATGTTCAAACCGCCGAGAACGGCCGTGGCCTGAACTTCATCAAAACGGCCGCTCATGGCTCGGGGAATGGAATCCGTCTGCTCATGGATTTCCTTGAGCATGTAATGGGGGTAATCCCCTTTTTCCATCTCCTCGAGTTCCCAGGAGATGTTGTCCACGGTTTTATCCACGGGACGATTGCGCATGTCGGTTACTTGATAATCATGATGATCCAGACGAACGACTTCGCCGTCTTCGAAGTACACAACCTGCTTTGTATGGGCAATCATGGCGCTCACGTCGCTGGCAATGAACATTTCCCCGTCGCCGATGCCCAAAACCATGGGTGATCCGTTCCGTGCTCCGATGATTTCATCCGGATGATCGGCATGCATGACAAGGATTCCGTAGGTGCCCTTCAAAAGTGAAA
This sequence comes from Spirochaetia bacterium, assembly GCA_963666985.2. GTDB lineage: Bacteria > Spirochaetota > Spirochaetia > DSM-2461 > DSM-2461 > UBA2779. The sequence continues at coordinate 974,696 of CAXXIA010000002.1, forward strand.
TGGCCTTCTGGACGGCGGCCAGCAAATCGCCCGAATAAAATGATTCGACCAGATGCGCGATGACTTCCGAATCGGTATCGGTGGCGAATTCATGGCCGTCGCCGACAAGACGTTCCTTCAAACCGGTGTAATTCTCGATGATGCCGTTATGACAGATGGCAATTTTACCGCTGCAGTCGGTATGAGGATGAGCATTGATGTCGTTCACGCCGCCGTGGGTTGCCCAGCGCGTATGGCCGATACCCCAGTTGCCGGGAACATCCTTGGGAACAACGGCTTCAAGAGCATTGATTTTGCCTTCCTTTTTATACAAGAGAAGACGGCGCTCGGACCCGATGCTGATGCCGGCGGAATCATAACCTCGATATTCAAGCCTCTTCAAACCGGCCAGTAATACATCCGCGGCGCGACGGGGTCCGCAATATCCGATAATTCCGCACATATTTTCAATCCTCCTCAAGGAAAACAAAACCGCAATTGGTAATAGGGAGCATGGATATAACGAATTATATCGCACCCATACCATCCATCCTAAGGCGGCAATCAGGCAAGAGTAAGGCCATTGCGGCATTCTTTATTTATTTTCGGTTATCCCTTTCCGTCTTTCCCGTTTCGGCGGCCGCGACAGTACTGTTTTTCTCGGCAGGATGCGCCCCCGGATCAGGCTCCGGTTCCGGCGGACCGCCTTTCACTGCGGACCTTCTTCCGCCGATACTCCTCTCCGCCGAGGTAACGGATGAACGAAGTCTTCACTTTGGATTCGATGAAGAAATAACGATCCATGGCGCATCATCCGTTATCAGCGACAGTCTGCCCGTGGAATCGGCCCTTGCCGAGGAAAATCATCTGGAAATCCGATTCGCCGAGGACCAGGGAATCGGCCGCTCGTATATTCTTCGGGCTGAAGTGGAGGATGCAAAAGGGAACAGTCTCTCGTTCCTTTATGAGTTCAGCGGATGGAATCCGCGGGTGCCGGATCTGCTGATTAACGAACTGAATCCAAGAGGATCGGCAAGCACGCCGGACTGCATCGAACTCTACGCATTAAGCGATGGGAACCTCGGGGGACTTGTTGTTCTGATAGGAACTCCGGGAAATCATTCCGGTTCGATAACCCTTCCGGCCGTTGAGATTGCCGAAGGGGATTTTATCTTGGTTCATCCGAAATCCGAGGGTCTCCCGGAAGAAGTGGACGAAACAGACCTACCGGATGCTTCCGGCGGGAAACTCGCCTCCGATACGGCTTGGGATTTCTGGATGCCCGGATCTCCGGGATTGCCGGGCAACAATGGAGCGGTCACCCTTCTTGCACGAAATGGCGGCAGAATCATCGACGCGGTGCTTTGGTCCGACAGGGAAGACGATCCGGACGCGGAAAATCTCGGATGGACTTCCGCGGGTTTTGATTTCGCATCGGATCTCGGATCTTCAGGCTGCTGGAAAGCCGAGAGCGGCGGAACACCCAAGCCGTCGGATGCGGTCAGCGTGTCGTCTTCCACGGCTACGCGGTCCTTGTGCCGCGCCTCAAATCCGGAAGACACCGATTCACGGAACGACTGGCACACCGTGCCCACAAGCCGGCGGACATTCGGGGCTCCGAACGACGATGCGGTTTATACTCCCTAGATTTTTGCCAACATCTCCTCGATGTTCCGCTTGGGTATAACACCGATGTTCTTCGAAGCCACTTCTCCATTCTTAAAGACCATCAAGGTGGGTATACTCTGAATGGTGTACTTCTGTGCCGTTTCGGGGCACTCATCGACATTCAGCTTCGCCACTTTGACTTTGTCCGCGTATTCCTGTGCAATCTGATCAACAACGGGTGAAAGCATCCTGCACGGCACACACCACTCAGCCCAGAAATCGACTAAAACGGGAAGATCGGATTGGAGTACTTCGCTCTCAAAATTTTCATCGGTTAGAACTATCTCAGACATTGCTTTTTCAATTCCTTATCTAATGCATAAATTTTCTTCAATAAACCTTATCCGCGCCGTTTAAGATCCTTGAGTCTAAAATCATTGATTATATCTCCGATGTAAACAATAGCCTTTTCAACATCTTCATTGAGGGGCGACTGCTGCGCGGCCTTCTCACAGACATCTAGAAGTTCGTGCAGGAAGAAGGCGGCAATCTTAACCGATTCCTGGGCTTCCCGAATCTTTTCCTTCTTGGTAGCCGATGGAGCCGCAAGAGCCCGCCTGTAGCGCTCCAGCTCATCGGGGAGCCTTCCTTCACGCGAGGGAACGAATCTCCAGAAACGCTGCTCAATACTCATGCGGTCTATCTGTCCCGCTTGCGGAAAAGCCCGTCTGAGATATGTTTCCAACGCATTCCAATGATTGCTGTCCAGAAGAGTCATGGCTCCGTAAAGCTTGGCCACTTCAATGTCGGCATCCGGATGGATATTGACCGCCGGATACCGATCTATCCGCTGGCGATATTCGTCCAGAACCTTATCGGCGAAACTCTCGCCGGCCAGACGTCTTCGCCTGGCCTCATTACGAAGCGACTGGGCATATTGTTTTGCCTGTGTTTGAGCTTCCAGCTCCTGATAAGCGGCCATCTCTTCTTCCAAAAACCGCTTTGGATCCCGGCCGGTGTTCCGGGCATGAAACAACCTGTCGTCAAACGCCTCAATCAACGCAGGATTTAAAGCGTTATCGAAAATAAGGCACTCGTACTTCGCCTTCAAGTCGTCGATAATCTCTGTTACTTCAGGCTTACTGAAACTTCGTCCTTTGCCAAGCACAACACTATTATGGGCGTCAAAGGATGCCATGGCAAGAACGGCGGACCTGACAAAATGATTTCTTCGAATGCGTCCGAAGAAACATTCCGAGAATTCGATTGAGGTGATTTCAAAAATCAGCGATTTTTGAAACAAAGTCCTTCTAAAGCGAGTTCTGAGGGGTTTCGGCTATCGGATTTAAGGAATTTCATGAATAATGAAATTGCCTTGATCGATTATTCTTTTTTATGAATTTCAAGAGAACGAATTCAAAAACTCCCGGATCCCCAAAAGGGTATCCGAGAGATGGTAACGAGTCCGATGAGAAGTTCGGGAACCGCCGATTCAATATGCCGGCATAGCCTCCGGCTTTTCAATTTCAGCCCCGGAGTCCGCTTTTTCTTCACCGTCGGCCTTGGGCTTAGTGCGGAACTCAACATGCTCACCGACAATACGGATGCGGGATCGCGGGGAACCTTCACTGTTGGTCCATCGGTCCTGCTTCAATCGTCCCACAACGCGCACTCCGCGGCCCTTGCTGAGATATTCCCCGCAGGTTTCGGCAAGCCTGGACCACACTTCAACATCGAAGTAGCCGACTTCTTCTTGGCGTTCCCCCTCAATCTTGTAGAACCGATTTGAGGCCACCGTAAAATGGCACACCGGAATCCCTTTAGTTGTTTTGTCGAATTCAGGATTTTTGGTGAGATTACCCTCTAAAATAACGGAATTGAGATTGTTCATCGCGCTTTCTCCTTATGGGAACAGGTCGTTTACCCCAGATAACGAGAATCGGAAAGCACTTCCTTGAAGTTTTTTTAAAAAACTGAATTTTAACAATTAATTTTCCGGAATTTCCTGACAGTTACTCCATCTGTGGTATAGTCCATTTGTAGACTAATAAACAAGAGGACAAAAAAATCGACATGAAAAAAATAATGTTCCTATTGATGACACTGCTTCCCCTTTGCCTCTACGCCGAAGGAAATCTCCGTGTTGTGGTTTCGGGAATTGATCCGGAAAAAGGCGAGATCCTGGCCATTTCCCTTTACGACAGCGAAAAAGGGTATAAATCCGAGGAAAGCATCATTCGGGAAAAGACCCGTCTTAATCCGGACCAGCGGACATATACCTTTACCCTGACGGACGTTCCCGAAGGATCTCTGATGATTCTCGGTCTTCAGGATGCCAATGGTAATCTCGAAATGGATTCCGGTCTTTTCGGAATTCCAAAGGAAGGATTCTTCTGTTCACAGAACGCATCGGTTCCCAAATGGGATCGCTGTGTTTTTCCCTACGAAGGAGATGATGCCGTTGTCCGACTTGAAATGATTTACTGGTAATTCTTTATGTCATTACGATATGGATTGTTAGGACTTCTGAATTATACGGAAACCACGGGATACGAACTGAAAAAAGCTTTCGACGAATCGCTCAATTTCTTCTGGCAGGCTCAAAAAAGCCAAATCTACAGAGAGTTGGCCGCCATGGAAAAGCAGGGGCTTCTCACGGTCTCTTTGGTGATTCAGGAAGATAAACCGAACAAAAAGATTTACAGCATCACCGATGCAGGAAGAAAAGAATTCCTTCAATGGCTCGAAAAAGATTTGGACGAGCATGACTTTACCGTGAGAGACGGTTTTGTGATGAAAGTGTTTTTCTGGGGAGAGCTATCTCCCCTCCATGCCGTCGAAAAACTCAAAACCTTTATCGAAACCCATCGTCGAAAACTGGAAAGCTATCGGGCCATTTCCGGATCGATTGAACGCTACACCGAATTGGTCGAACGCGAAAAAACCCTGTATTGGTATATCTCGGCCCGCCGCGGCTTTGCCTACAGCGAATCCTGCATTACGTGGGCCGAAGAAGCCGTCGCACTACTGGAAAACACATTTGCTCTTCAAAAAGGAGAAAAAGATGAAGAACGTCCTCGTTCTTAACGGATCCCCCAGAGGGGAAAAAAGCAACACGATGAACATTACAAGAGCCTTTTGCGAAGGCTTGAATGAGCAGAATCTCTATCGCATCGATACCGTTACAGTCAGCAGAATGGACATTCGGCACTGCACCGGCTGCTTCGGATGCTGGACCAAAACACCCGGACGCTGTGTTCTGAACGACGATATGACGTCATTGCTGGAGAAATACATCCTCGCCGATTTGGTCATCTGGTCGTTTCCTCTTTATTACTTCGGGATGCCGTCCAAAATCAAAGCCGTTATGGATCGTCTTCTTCCACTCCTTAAACCGGAGATTCTTCCTTACGGGAAGGAGTCGGCGACGCATCCGATGCGCTACGATCTTTCTCACCAGAAGACGGGACTCATTTCCACATGCGGTTTTTTCTCACGAAAACAAAATTACGACAGTCTAAAACTCCAGTTCGATATTTTTGAGGAGAGAAAGTATGAAGAGAAAGCCCCCCTGCGTATCTTATGTCCCGAAGGTGAACTCTTTTCCATTCCTCAAATGGCCGGCCGAACAGGCGCCTATCTGGAACATGTAAAAACGGCGGGCCGGGAATATGCCGAAAACGAAGAGATTTCCGAAGAAACATACGAGGTCCTGGAAGAACTCCTGGTTCCGCCGAATGCTTTCATCGAAATGGCCAACGTCAATTGGGATATCCATGAAGAAACCTCCGAATCCCCGAAAAACAACGACCGCGCCGAACGGTTCCTGCGGCAGATGGCCGCGGCATACAGGCCCGAAGTCTATGAAAAAGATCTGATAATCGAGATGGTTTTCACCGATTTGGATAAACGATATCAGCTTCTGATTCAGAAAGACGGCTGCAAGCTGATGGAAGCCGCCGAAGGCGCCGCTTTCGATACACGAATCGAAACTCCTTTTGCCGTTTGGCTGGACATCTCCGAAGGAAAGAGAAACGGAGCACAGGCCATGATGGACGGCCTCTATCGCGTTACCGGAGACTTTGATGTCATGACTCGGATGGATGCGTTCTTCGGCACCGAGAAGGTTCCCGTTAAAACCTCCGACGGTAAAAAGAAGCGGCGAACGAACATGAATCTGCTTCTTTTTCCATGGATCGCGTTATGGATTTTTCTTCCCATAACGCCTCTTGCCCGGTGGGGAGGCGCCGCGGCCGTCGCCTTATCCGCGCTTGTTACGGCTCTCGGAGCCTTTTTCGCCTTGACTCCATACGACCGTGCCACGGTGCTGCTGACCACGGGACTCGGACTTGCGGCTCTTTTCGGAGGAAACCCGGCATATCTGGTCTGTCTCTCTTATTTGGGATTCGGTCTTCTCTGGATGGGATCCAACTTAACGAAGATTCCTCTAACGGCTCATTACTCTTCGGCGAAATACGGAGAAGAAGCCGCATTGAATAACCCGCTCTTTATGAAAACCAACAAAATCATCACGGCCTGCTGGGGTGTCTCCTATGCCGCGCTTTCAATAATCAGCTGGTTTCTCATGCACGGTCCGCTGAGATTCTATACCGGAATAATCAGCCAAATCGTCCCCATACTGCTGGGAGTGTTTACATGGTGGTTCCAGAGATGGTACCCGGCGAAAGTCGCGAGAGGCTGATGCAAACGAAAGGGCTGTGTGTCTTTTTCGACATTCGGCCCTTTATTGCGGCGGCCTTTGCTCTCGGCTTCGGCCGCCGGTGCCGACGGAGGGGATCTTAAGGATTCGCCAGATCCTCTTCCGCGGCGGATTTCACAAGTTGGCTCAGACCCTTCCTGCAGACCAGAACACGGTCGTTGGCAACAACGACAATCAGATCATCCACACCGCACAAAGCCACGGGACGGTCCGAATAGACAAAGTTCCCGGCGGATTCATAACTGTAAACCGGTGCCTTCGCGGGCGTTCCGAGTTCAGCGATAACATCCCAGCTGCCGACATCGTTCCAGGTAAAATCGGCTTCCACCATGCGAATTGTATCCGTTCGTTCCATAACGGCGTAATCAATGGAAATCGCGGGACACTTTTCGTAGCGGCGGCAAAGCTCCGCCGAAGGTGAATAGACAGTAATTCCGGATTCCGTCCGCCGAATAAACCACTCCTCACCGCCTTCCGAGAAGGCATCGGCAACCTCCGGAGCATGGACGGCGAGTTCCCGGAACAAGACGTTTGATCTGTAGGTAAAAAGACCGGCATTCCAAAAATATCGGCCCGACTCCACATACCGTGCGGCGGTTTCGGCATCCGGCTTTTCCCGGAACGAGAGAACCTCCCGCCCGCCGCCCGCGGGATCTCCGGCTTCGATATATCCGTAACCCGTCGCCGGTTCTTTCGGCACAATGCCGTAAGGAACAATGTAGCCTTCCGAGGCTTCCCGCGATGCCTTCTCCACGCAAGCGCCAAACGTTTCGAGAGGAGAGATGAGATGATCGGCCGCCATGACAAGACACACCTCGCCGTCCAGACCGTCCAGGGCCGTTCTCACGGCCGCCAGAGCCAAAGCCGGAGCGGTATTCCTGGCAACGGGTTCGGCAAGGATAACGATACGGGCACGAAGAGTGTCGTCCAATGAACGACATTCTTCCAACGCCGCATCAACATGATCGACGTGTGTCACGATATAAACCTTACCGAGAATCCCCAAATGGAACGCCCGGTCAATGGTTGTTCGCAGAAGGCTTTCATGGCCTTCAACGTTCATAAACTGCTTGGGACGACGGCCGAAGGACGCCGGCCAGAGTCGTTTCCCGGCGCCGCCGGCCATAATAATAGCATTATCTACCATGGAAATACCGCTCCTCTCGGGTCTCGACGATTTAGGAACATCGCCCTATGATGAAGTCTACGCCGATTCACCCTTCGGGGGAAACCGGGACACTTTAAGTCAACGAGGTTTTCATTATGGCCTTTTCACTCTCAATTTACCCCTGGATTCATATAGCAAGCCGCGATGAGGGGGGCTGGAAAGAAGAATACATCGAGCAGGATCACCGGACTCCCGAACAAGAAGCCGCCCTGGATGAAGCGGCACGGTCCGCCCTAACCAATAGCCGCAACAGCATACCCGGCCTTCCTCTGGTTAATTACACGACACAATACGGACTGGCCTGTTTCGAAGGACTGAAAGCATTCCCTCAGGTCGACGGGTCGCTGAAGCTGTTCCGCCCCGAGAAGAACTGCGCTCGAATGGCTTCTTCGATGAAAGGCCTTCGCATGCCTCCCGTTGATAAGGATCTCCTCCTTGCCGGTATTCTTGAGATTACCCGGAAAAACGCCGAGGCGGGTTTCATTCCGAAATACAATCCGATTTGGGAAAAAGACATCTGGCAGAGCGGGGGGGCCGTTTATATCAGACCTTTCACCTATTCCGAACCGGGAATCGGCATTAATCTTTCGGTTTTTCCGAAAGTCATCACCGTCTGTACAACGGTCTCCGCGTACTTTACTCCCGGAAAGAATGAAGCGGTTACCTCGAAACGAATCCGCGCCACTCCCAACGGTACGGGATGGATAAAAACCGCGGCGAATTATGTCATTTCAACTTTGGCGAAAACGGAAGCCGTCGACGAAGGATACATGGAAGCCATCTTCCTCGACGCGGTTACCCGAAAGAACATTGAGGAAGGTTCCTCCTGCAATTTCTTCGCGCTCTTCCCGAACGGCAGGCTGGTAACGCCGGCTCTGGGCGATACCATCCTTCCCGGAATTACCCGGGAATCCATTATCGTTCTGGCGAAAGAGAAGGGGCTGGATGTTCGGGAAGAGGCGCTTCCCGTTGAGGAGGTGCTGAATAATGCCGTCGAATGCTTCGTCACCGGAACCGCGGCGGGTATTACGCCCTTGGGATCGCTGACTCATGACGGACGGAAAAAAGAATTCTCCAGCCTGAAGCCGGATTCCGTTTCGCATGCACTGCTTAAGCGGCTGAAAGGGATTCAGTACGGCGCCGATAGCGACGATTACGGCTGGATGATGTCCGTCTGATCGGCATGAACCGGCATCGGCAGGATGCATCAATCAGAAGATAAGCCCTCAGCGCTTCCGATCGATCGGCAGCCGGCGAATCGGCAAAAACATTGGTTCCCGGCTCCCGGCTCCTTCCTCCGTCAGCGTCTCAGCAAATCCGAAGGAATGTCCGTGTAAGAAAGGAACTCATCTTCACCGGCTTCCGCGGTTTCCAGTCCCAGAAGTCTTAAGCGGTTCCTATAGGGATAGGTGCTTTTCTCTTCGAGAAGATTCCGTTCATCCGTTTCCGAAGAAGACATGATGCGCCGTTCATCCAAGTCGCGAAGCGGTGTTAAGCCGCGGGCCGCCAAAGAAGGCATGTCCGTGTAAACCTCATCCGAATATTCGGATGACATCGTAAAGGCGCTTAAAGCCGCGGCGTAATCGTCTTCTCCGCCGCCCCTGGCAGCCGAACGGGCTCTGCCGACACCGAGATTGTTCCACGCGACAACATAGCGAATCAACAGTTCCCCGTGTACTTGCTTTTCGGCCGGATTCAAAAATCCGCCGGTTCTTCGCACTTCTTCGTCCAGAAGTTCAATGACTCGGGCGTATTGGCTGCGCGAGGCCTCGTAATCACCGCTCCGAAGCAGGGCGGCCGCCAAGGCCAGCCGCGCCTCATAGTCTCCGGGACGATTTCTCACGACCCGATGAAAATCCACGAGCGCGCCTTCCCGACCCAGCGCATACTTGGCGTATGCTCTGCGATACAAGGTTCCCGCGGGAAGATTCGTCCCGCCGGTTTTTCCGCCGAAGACTGTTTCGGCTTCATCGTAATACCGAACGGCCTGTGCCAGCTCCTCGTATCGTTCGCTCCCCGGAGAAAGAAGTTCCGACCTTGGTGAAAGCGAGTACGTTAAATCACCGGCTCCCGTAATCCCTTCGTAAAGAATATCGCCCAATTCAAGATAGAGCTTGCCGTATACGGGAGAAGCTCCCAATTGGTTCCTGGAGAGAGCGTCTTCATAAAGCCTTAAGGCCTTGGAATAGCTGCTTGTGGCAATATTCCGATATTCCGCCGCTTTGGGAGGATTATCATTTTCCCGCAGCGCGCGGGCCGAATAAATACGTCCCATGGATCCCAGAGTGAGAATCCGCATTTCCAAATCATCACGGCTGAGAGATTCGCGCCCATCCAAACGAATCAATGTTCGTTTATCGGCTTCGAGTTCTTTCCCTTCATCCCCGAGAGCTTTCCAGTACCGGGCATCGATGTAATGAGGCTCGGGCGACTGCGGATTCGCCGCAAGAGCCAAGTTGATAAATCGCCTTGATTCTTCGGTATTCCCGCGGAGAAGATGATAATCTCCAAGATCGGCGAAAACCTCGGCGGCCAATTCAGGCTCGTCGGTTTGACCGGGTACTTCCGATTTAAAAATAGGCAGAAGTGTTTCAATTTCTTCTTCATTGTTCAGTCGAAGGTTGTAGCGCATCATACTCAAGATTGCACGTTCATCATTCCTGGATGTTTCCAGGACTTTGGCATACCGGAACCGAGCTTCCTCATACTTCGAGGGATCATCCTCGGCCCAGTCCAGATAAACATCGCCGGCGGCAAGTGTGTAATCGCGGTCGGGATTTCGCCCTCCTGTCCGAGGCGCGCCTTCCAGAACATCCAAGGCATCGGGATATCGGCCCAGAATACCCGAGAGGAATTCGGCGTATTCAAGCCGCGCATCCTTTTCACCCGGCCTGACCGCGAGATACCCATCATAAAAATCGCATGCCGAATTCCAATGTTTTCGCCGCCGAAAAGCCCGGGCGTAATCAAGCCAGCGCCCATCGTTTTTCCAGCCTTTCACAACAACGGGGGCATCCGCGATTCTATCGCCTTCTTCATCGGCGGCGGCAAACAAAGGCCATCCGTCCCAGGCATCATGGAAGAGCGAAACGGCCGAATCCACATTATCGACGCTGACGGCTTCAAGTCCCTTCTCGTAAAGGCTCTCGGCCTTAAGAGGACGATAAACCCACATGAATAGGGCCGCTGTGACTCCCCAAGCGGCGGCGATAATCGCCAGGATGGTCCGAACAACAGGCCATCCTTCTTTCACCAGCTGATAGACCAAGGCGGCCCGGCGTTCTTCCAAGGCCCTGCCGGAACGCTTCTGGTAAGAGCGCGGAAGCTTGATGCTTCTCTTGGTAATCGATTTGAATTGATCCGCCAGCGCTTTCGGGGAGTCACCGTCGATAAGTGCGTCGATAAGCGGCTGGAGATCCTGGGGATTTCTCCGTTCGTCCGCCAGGAGTTCTTCCAAAGCCATCTGAAGATTTCGCGGGAGAGACGCCAGAGTTTCCAGCATTTCTTCGAAATCTTCCTCGGAAATTGAGAAAGGCTTCGCTTCGTCTTCAGCCGCTTCGTCTAAGGACTGCTCGAGTTTTTCAAGGTCGACGCCGAGATTATCGGCGTACCCGTCTTCACCTTCTTTAAAATTGTACTGTTCCCCAAAATCTTCCATGGAGAACTGCTGATTGTCGTCGTCGATATCGGTGATGTCGGCCAAGGCATCGGCGCCGAGTTCTTCGTCAAAATTGAGTTCATCGTCGAAGGACAATTCGTCCTGCGATCCCTCGTCCAGGGAATCCAGATCTCCGAGATCGTCAAGCGCACTCTCGACATCGGGAATTTCCTCGGAGATTTCTTCCGCGTCTTCCAGGTCATCCAACTCCCCAAGTTCTTCGGAATCGAATGAGTCTTCATCCGGGGACAATCCATTCTCGTCGAGATTTTCCGGAGTCTCAAAATCGTCATCTCCGATTTCATCGGGGACTTCCAATTCTCCGGATTCTTCAAGTTCCTCAATCTCAAAGGCTTCTTCGGATTCGTCTTCTCCCGATTCGAAGCTTTCGGTCTCCGAATCATCATCCGATTCGCCGAAATCCAAATCGTCCAAGGAAAAGTCATCGAGATCGCCGGTGCCTAAGTCTCCGAGGCCTTCATCGTCCTCGGGCAATTCCAAGCTCTCCATGGAGGAGTCTTCTTCCGGTTCCGCGGAATCTTCAAATGCGGTTTCCGCTTCGCCGAAATCCAAATCATCAAAGGAAAAGTCTTCAGGCGGCGCTTCGTCTTCAGGCGCATTATTTCCCGGTTCTTCGTCTCCGAGTTCGTCGATGCCGGGACTTTCCTCTTCGGGGAATCCCTCATCGGCCATCTCGTCAAAATTCAAATCTTCAAGGGAAAAATCATCTTCCGTATCTTCGGCGCCGTCCGGCTCTTCATTCGGTTCACTTGAAGAGAGGGGCTCCGTTTCCTCGCCGCCAGCCGCCTCAACATCACTAAAATCCAAATCGCCGAGTAAATCGTCGATATTTTCAACCTCGTCCGCAGGAGAGCCGCCAAACGAATTATCGCCTTCGGCGGCATTCCCCGCCGATGAATCATCAAGCAAATCATCAATTTCGGCGGCATCTTCAGCCGAAGAATCGCCGAGGAGGCCGTCGAAACCATCGGCGGCAAGAGGTTCAAAATCGTCTATGGAAAAATCGTCGATATCCTCTTCCGGACCGCCGAAATCCGCCGGACCGGAATCATCGGTTCCAATTTCTTCCGTTTCATCCGATTCGACTCCGGAATCGTCCCCGGGGAAGTCCTCCATCGCCTCATCAATATCGATATCGCCGAATAAATCTTCGATATCTTCAATCTCTTCCGCAGGAGATCCGCGAAACGAGTTATCGGCATCGGCGGCATCGTCCGCCGACGAGTTATCAAGCAAATCATCAATTTCGGCGAGATCCTCCGCCGGCGAATCGCCGAGAAGATCATCGAAACCTTCGGCGTTAAGAGGTTCAAAATCGTCTATGGAAAAATCGTCGATATCCTCTTCCGGACCGCCGGAATCAGCCGCGGAATCGAAAGATTCGGGAGTTTCGAGTCCTTCCAGATCTTCCGAATAAGCGCCCAGCAAGGCTTCCATCTCATCAACGCCGTCGCCGGTTGAAATCTCCTCGTCGAGCATCCTCTCCAATTCAGGATCGGAAGGGATTTCGGGCGGCCTTATATCGGACGGTTTTTCACCGCGTTCGGCGAGAATACGCGGCTCGTCTCCCAGTTCGTTGATATTCTTTTTTAAAGCGTCCAGTGCTTCGAGAGTCGGCATCCTTACGTCCTACGGAGATTATCGGGTATAAGATATTCTCATATCCGAGAGAGCCCCCTATCTCTTAATATCGGCGGAAATCACCTCTATTGAAGGACAGTTGTTCCATAAGTCGGATAATATCCGGATTTCATGCGACTCATTCTAACCGAGAATGGGAAATATTTGGTGAATGCGTTCTGAGGAACACACAACAGAAAAAGAAACGGGCCGAATCGGCCCGTTTCTCATCCCCGGCCGAAGGCCGGGGTCACTTTTAAAATCCAAGATTAATACGGCAGCTTGGATTCCCATTCCGCGGCGTTATCGGCCGTAATGGTTGTTCCCGTGGAGAGCTGCGTATATTCGATCGATTCACCCGCCATCCAGGAATCAATCACCTCGGCAAGCTTGGTAATGATATCGGTTCCGGTCTGGGTAACCGTCAGCTGCATCCGGCCCTCTTTAATGCGCTTCATGCTGTCGATGAAGGCCTCGAGAGAAACAACGGTAATCTCGCCGGGTGCATAACCGGCCTCTTCAATGGCCTGAATACCGCCGAGAGCGAATTCATCGGAAAGAGCGAAGACAAAATCGATGTTTTTATTGGCAACCAGAAGGGCGCTCATTTCCTCATAGGCGGTATCGCGGGAAGCGCCGCAATACTTGACGGCAAGCTGATTATAGCCGGCATCCGCAAAGAACTCGTTCACGGCGGCTTCGCGGACGATATAGTCGTATTGGGCTTCCCAACCCGAAAGGATAACGTAGTTCGCACCGGCATCGAAATGATCGAGTATGTACTTCGCGCCGGGACCTACCAAACCGTTTTTCTGATCGGGACCCACATAGCAGTAAACCAGGGACTGTCCTTCCTCTTTAACGTCGGACGTGATTGTAATAACATCCATGCCCGCTTCGGAAAAATCCTGAACATAGGTAACGGCGGCGCCCGAGTCGACGGGGAACAGAACAATCAGATCGACGATATCGTCTGAGATAACGGACGCGACCTGCTCGGTCTGAGTGTTCACATCTCCATTGCCGTCGTAAACTTCCAAATCCCAGCCTTTGTTATCCGCCAAAACCTGAAACTGATTCAGGATGTCTATCGGATAGGGAGCCAATGTGGTGGTAACGGCGATATAGGCGACGGTAAACACACCATCTCCGTTTCTATCACCGGCAACATCGGATTTTTTCTCGGAATCGCTTTTTCCTTTGCAGGAAACAAAAGCGAAAACCATAACGAGAGCCAGAAGAAGCACCAAAAACCTTTTCATTTTAAGATCCTCCATAAAATGATTTTAACCTTTTTGATTTTTTATATGACTTGACGATTTATCGAGAATAAGAACGAGAATCACCACAATCCCGGTAATAAGCGCCTGCATGGCCGTCCGCATACCCAGCTTTGTCATGACATTATTGATGATCTGAATAATGGCCACTCCCATAATGCACATGGCCATATTCCCCTTCCCCCCCTGCATTTTGACGCCGCCGACCACGACCGAACAGATGGCGATTATGTCCAGGTTGTCGCCCATATTGTAGGTGGACGTGTTCATCCGCATCACGACAAGCATTGAACACACCGAAGCGCAGAAGCCGCCTATGGTGAAAGCGATTCGCGTCAGACGGTCGTTATTGATTCCGGAAAAGAGACCCGCCTCGGGATTGCCTCCGACGACGTACATATTGACGCCGCTGCGTTTATACCGAAGAAACAGGGCAAAAGCGACAAGAAAAACAAGACAGACAATATGAGAGGGTGTTAAAAAACCGAACAGCTTCAAATTGTAGAACTTTGAAAACGTCTTTCCGAAAAGAGAAATCTCCACGGGGATGCCGCCCGAGTCATGATTCAAGATAAGAACAAGACCTTTCAGTCCGGTCATGACGGCCAGGGTTCCGATGAGGGAAGGAATTTTCAATCTGGTGATAATGGTTCCGTTGAGATATCCGAGAGCACTGCCTATGGCCAGCGTGATTAAAAATGCGGGGAAGAATCCTATGGAGTTGCACATAATGACGAATAAGGTTCCGTCGAGAGCAACTTGATACGCCAAAGACAAATCGATTCCGCCCACAAGGAAAATAAACGTTAAGCCGATGGCCAGGATTCCGTATGTCCCGATGGATTGCGTCAGATTAATGATATTGCCCACTCTGGTGAATTTGGGCGAAGCGCTGATACAGGCGGCGGCGATAACCAGTATCAGAATAAAGGCGCTGTTGTTGTCGCGAAAGAATCGCGTAACTGGATTGGTTTTCAGTTTATCCGGTGCAAATTTCACGACTTGAATCCTCCCGAGCTTTTCACGTCCATCCACATGGCGGCCAACAGTATGAAGCCCTGAGTAATGTACGTTGCATTCGACCCAAGCCCGATTAATGTAAACCCGTTGGAGAGGATTCCAACGAACAGCACGCCCAAAATCGTCCCGAGAACATTGCCCTTTCCGCCGGTAACGCTCGTTCCTCCGAGAACAACGGCGGTCAGAACGTCAAATTCCAGACCGACGCCGGAATACGGCTGAACCGACATAACCTTCGCGTAAAGCACCGTTCCGGCCATGCCCGTGGCCAAACCCGTCAGCATATAAACGGCCAAAACGATCAGCCAGCAGCGGATGCCGGAAAAATGAGCGCTGACCGAATTGGCGCCGACGGCGTACACCTTGGTGCCGAAAGAAGTCTTTTTCAGCAGAAACCAAAACACAACCGCGAAAAGCAGAAACACCAGTATGGGTGTCGGAATATTCAGGATTTGTCCCTGTCCGACAAATTCAAGAACCGAACTCGGATCCAGTTTTGTTACGAACCGTCCGTCCGAATACAATGTCGTAACGCCTTTAAAGATATACATCGTTCCGAGAGTGGCGATAAAAGCATTGAGCCGCAGAACACCGACAAGAAATCCGTTCAGAGCACCGCAGGCCGTACCGGCAAGAACCGCGAAAAGGAGGGCTTCGCCGAAGTTCCCCGAATGCTGACCGGTAATGACGGCGCAGAAACCGATCATCCAGCCCAGAGACAAATCGATGTTTCCGGAAACCATGACAAGCGTTACGGCGCAGGACATAATCCCGACGACGGAAACCGAACGCAGAAGGTTTGTAATATTTTTCGCCGTAAAAAACTTGGCCCCGCTGAACGAGACGACAATCACGACAAAAACAATCACCATTGCGATGACGCCGAGGTTTTCTTTGCCCGCAAACCATTGACCGCGGCGGGAGGAATTACGTTCTTTCATGCTTTTCCGGTCCCCAAGGCGGCCGTGAGAATATCCTCTCGAGAAGGTTCCCCGCTCATATCGAACTGTGCCGTCATTTTTCCTTCGTGGATTGTAATCACGCTGTCGCTCAGACCCATAACCTCCTCAATTTCAGAGGAAACGACGATTATCGCCACTCCCTTTTCCGCAAGATCACCCAGAAGTGAGTAGATTTCAGCCTTGGAACCGATATCGATACCGCGCGTGGGCTCATCCACGATTAAAAGCTTCGGATTCATCATCAGCCATTTGGCGACAACCACCTTCTGCTGATTTCCTCCGGACAGATTCCCGGTAAGCTGATGAAACGAGGGTGTTTTAATACTGATGTCGTCAATATACCGGTCGGTGATTTTTCGCTGCTTACTTCTGTTGATAACACCCAATGAAGTGAACTGCCGAAGATGAACAATCGTCATATTGATCAGAATCGAAAGCTGGAGCATAAGGCCTTCTTTCTTCCGATCCTCCGTGCAGAAGCCTATCCCCGAGCCGATGGCGGCGTTTGATGATCCAGGACGCAGTTTCCTGCCGTTCATGAGGATCTCTCCGGCCTCATATTTATCCACCCCGAAAATCGCCCTCATGATTTCGGAGCGCCCCGCTCCGATAAGACCGAAGAAACCGACGATTTCACCGGAACGCACGTTGAAAGAGATATCCTCAAAAATCCCCTTGCTCGTAAGATTCCTGACTTCCAGAACGTTGCCGCCGATGGGAACGGTTTTCTTGTTGTACATGTTCTCAAGACTGCGTCCGATCATGTTGGCAACCAGCCGTTCTTCGGTGATTTCGTTCTTATTCACGGTAATGATGTTCTCGCCGTCCCGGATTACGGTAATCCGATCGGAGAGAAGCATCACCTCATCCAGCTTGTGGGATATATAGACGATGGCGATGTTTTTCTTCTTCAGAAACGAAATGATTCTAAAGAGCGTTTCGGTTTCCGATTCGGATAGGGAGGATGTCGGCTCATCCATAATGATGCAGCGGGCTTTCCGAGTAAGCGCGCGACCGATTTCAACCATCTGCTGCTGTCCGATGGACAGACTGCCCGCGGGAGTTTTCGGCGAGACATCAAGCCCCAGTTCGCGCAGGACTTCCTTTGAGTCGGCATAAAGTTTTTTGTAGTCAACGACGGAACCCTTCATGGGGAGGTTGCCGATAAAAAGATTCTTGGCGACATCCTGCTCGGGTACGATGGAAAGTTCCTGATAGACACAGGAAACCCCTCTGACGATTCCTTCGTGTGTCGATTTGAAATTGACATTCTCGCCGTCGATGAAATACTCTCCGCCGTCGCGCGCATGGGCCCCGGTCATAACCTTGATAAGGGTAGATTTTCCGGCGCCGTTTTCACCGCACAGCGCATGGATTTCACCCGACAGCAAGGTAAACGAAACATTGCTTAACGCCTTGACTCCCGGAAACAGCTTTGTAATATTCCGCAATTCAATGAACGGATGCAAAAACACCACCTCCGATCTGTTATTCAGTCAGTCGCATTTCCGCATGTCATAATGCAAAACCACTCGACTCAAATCTCCAT
This sequence comes from Spirochaetia bacterium, assembly GCA_963666985.2. Lineage (GTDB taxonomy): Bacteria > Spirochaetota > Spirochaetia > DSM-2461 > DSM-2461 > UBA2779. Next base: position 992,281 of record CAXXIA010000002.1, read on the forward strand.
TGAATGAAAATCGCCTTATGGTAGGTTGAGGAATTTTCTTCTGTCAAACTTAAAAGGCGCGTTTGTACAAAAACGCACTTGCATGCTACAAAATCGATATCAAATTCACATTATCAGGATCGATTATCGGATTCTCCACCGCACCGATCGGCTCCATGGCCGATGAGAAGAAACCATGCCGATCCGATCGTTTAATTCCGTTACCAATCGCCGATAATCCCGGCGGGATTCCCGATAATTCGGCTTTGTTTTTCACGAATACGGCTTTCTGCCCTGATGTGGCTTGTCGTCAAACTTACCATACCGGAGAGATGGCCGTATCCTTTTTTCTATTCACGGAGATTTTTGAAAGAGCCTCATTCTAATTGTTAATTGCCGTCGTATGGGTAATTCGCCCTTGAATAACGGCAATGCCGGAACGGGATCCGTCCAGCATTTCGGAACCGGTTTGGCCCCATCGGATGTCGTATGTGCCGGCGCCGACACCGAAAACTTCGGTTTCTCCATCCGCCAGCTCTCCATTAAGCAAATCCTCGGCGCCGTCCCATCCGCTGCCGGACGGAACTATATTCACCCATCCCAGTGTATGACCGCTGGCGTTCTCCAAAGCAATTCCGGTATCGATATCGGAACCGCACCCGATCAATCCGATAAAAACCGCAGCCGAGAAAACGATTAAAAGCTTGCTTTTTTTCATCATACCCTAAAAATAACGTACAGCTGTTACCTTATCGTCCCAAAATGCACAATGGGACGCCCTCCATAGCGGAAAGAAGCCTCAATACGATAACTCTCGGTTTCCAATCATCATCGCCGGTGGAGGCCGAAATCTTCATGTTTTCTTGCGGCCCGGGAAACGGTTTTTCAACCGGCCGAATCTTCATCAGGTGCGGCCGAACGGGGACTTCCAAGAGCGTTTCTACGTTTTTCCGTAATCTATCGATCGGTATTCACTCATGATATACTCAACCTCATGCGGGTTCTTTCCCTCATCACCGCGCTCGGCGCTCTTCAAGGCGCTCTGCTTCTCCTCTTCATTGGGTTTAGGGAACGTCACCCCAAGACAACACCGCTCGCCCTTCTGCTGCTCGTTTTCTCGGCAAGGCTGGCCACCATTCCTACCTGGAATGCGACAACGCTGATCGATAAACCCTGGATTTATCCCCTCACGGCACCGCTTCCATTCCTCTTCGGATTTCTCTTATGGTGGTATGCTGAAGAAATCAGCCGCGACGAATCCGCACGCCCGCGAAGGCTGCCGCTTCATTTTATTCCCTGGTTCGCCGAGACTGCGGCGGTGACTTACACCGTTCTCAAATCCAATCCCGAAGAATACCGACTGCTCATCAATTCAATATTCGCCGGCGATCCGCCGCTCTGGCTTCCGGTAAGGAACGCTCTCAAAGTGACGGTGAATCTGGTCTATATAATCCTGACGGCGCGAATCGCTTTCGGGAAAAAAGCGTCTCGATATTCACCCGAGCGGCGTATTCGGCTCCGATCCATCGTGATTATTCCGACTCTTGTCCTCTTATTCTTTGCCTACGTGGCCGTTGTGCCCGGCGCGACGGAAAATCTTTCCGACGGCTCCCCGGAACCCTTTCTCTTTCTGGCCGGCGCCATGGCGCTCTTAATCTACACCATATCGTTCCTCCAGCTCGCTGCCCCGGATATCCCCGGGCATCGAGTCGATAAGCCGACACAAGCGAAAGACGCTTTGTGTCCGCCGGAAGAGTGCCTTCGCCTGATGAGGCGTCTCGACGAGCATTTTGATTCCGGAGCCTTCCGCGACCCGGATCTCACGCTCAAGGATCTGGCCTCCCGCCTGAACGTCAACGCGAATCGGCTTTCTTACGCCGTCAACCGGACGGCGGGAATTTCTTTCCGATGCCTTCTAAACCGGCGAAGGCTGGCGGACTTTCTCAAACAGGCCGAAGAAGCGAAAAAGCGGCGCTGTTCCTTCCTGGATATGGCCTTCAACGCGGGATTCCCCTCTAAGAGTACTTTCAATCGAGTTTTCCGCGAGGAATACGGCATGACTCCCAGCGCGTATCTGGCAGAACAAAATCCGAAAAAGGACTCCCCGACCGAAATTCAAGAGGATTCAAGGCCTGTGTAAAATCAATTTCACTTCCGCTTCGTTTCGACCGAAAATTTGAATCGTAAGGGGATGAACTTCATGAGGAGAAATCTGTACCGAATCACCAATATTGTTCTGTTCGGCGCTCTATCGGCGGCATCGACCTTATGCGCCACGTTTGATACGGACCTCCATCACCGGATTCTCAATACTTTCGAACCCTCCGAACCGTATCTCACTCGGGATACGATTATGCTCAGCTACACCGGTACCGGCGGAACCCAAGTCGTTTCCCTGGCGATGGAACATGAAAATTACAGAGCTTTCCACACATACAAAAAAAACGAACACGGCGTTTTCATACTGACCATTCCCATACCGAAAGACAGAGATGAACTGAGATACCGACTCGTCGTGGACGGACTCTGGACGGTCGATCCGAACGCCCCTTCGGAAATCGACGGCAGAGGTGTGGCGGTATCATGCATTATGCTTCCCTCTCGCTCCACAACACCCGCTCCCGGCGTAACGCATCTTGACGACGGCAGAACCATGTTTACCTACTACGGCACTCCGGGATCCCGCGTTTCACTCATCGGAGACTTCAACCGATGGGATCCGTTTTTAACTCCCATGGAAGAATCACCGGTTCATCCGGGAGTATACAGCGCGACCCTCCGGCTGCCGCGAGCGGCACGCCACTACAGGTATGTTATCGACGGCTCGGAAACGGCCGATCCGAAAAATCCCCTGGAAGCCGCGAACGGATGGGGAGAAGTCTCCTCCATCGTGCCTCAAAGGCTTTAGCGGACTGTTGAAAATCCGCCGGCGGCTCCGGAAAAACGGAGAGATTCACCAAGACTCTTCGGCGAAGAACAATGATGTGACAACCGTCACTTCCAACGACCCGAGAATTGCACCACAATAGTCGTGTGACAGTAGCCGACTTCAAACAGCAGATCATCAGCATGGGCGACAACCTGAAAGGGAACTACGCCTTCACACCGGACAACGTTTTCCAGGAAGGCTGTCCGACGAATAAAGAAATCATCGGACGAATCGTTGAAGCCCTGATGCTCCCCGGCAGCAGAATCGACAATATCGAATCACTCATCGAATTCCGCAGGCGCAGTCTGGAAGGCCAATCCTGTCTGCTCCTGGTCGAGCATTACAGCAATTTTGATTTTCCGGCTTTTTACAGACTTATGGAGAACACCCCCCGGCTCGGCCCCGAGGCCGCGGCGGCCCTTCTTCCCATTCGCGGCATGAAACTCAGCGAGGCCACGCCCGTTACGGCGGCATTCGTCCGCTCCTACGATACCATCGTTATTTATCCGAGCCGCTCACTGGATGCCATTAAAAATCCGGAAGAACTCGAGAAAACACGCCGCATCAGCGTTCCCATCAATCATGCGGCGATGAAAGAGATGATCACGAGGAAGCACAGCGGACGCATCATTACGGTTTTTCCCGCGGGAACCCGCTACCGCCCGTGGGATCCCGATTCACGAAAAGGAGTGAGGGAAATCCATTCCTACGTTAAAACCTTCGACAACGTGATGTTCATGGCGATCAACGGCAACATCCTTCCTCCGCATGAATCCGACGACATGGCGAAAGATTCGCCCACTAAAGATCTTCTCATCTTCACCTGTTCGCGAATCGTCGGCGGGAAACAATTCCGCAAGGAATCCGAATTATCGTCTCCGGAAGGCATAGACCCGAAACAGCACGTCGTGAACCGAGTGATGGAAGAATTAAGGAAACTCCACGATAGTGTGGAAGTCGAACGCCTGAAGGAACTTAAGGCGCTCGATTAATCGCTCCCGGCTTCTTTCCGCCAAAAAACCGCGACCCGTTCGAATCCCTTCCTCTCCAAGAAACCGGCAAGGAGTTCATCACCGCCGGTCCTGAAGCTTAGCGAACGGGCTCCCCTTTGGAGTACCTCTTCGAACGCACTCTCGGTAAGCTTGCGGCCGATGCCCAGTCCCCTGTATCCCGGCCTGACGCAAACTTGTAAAAGACGGCCGTCCGCATCGGCTCCGTTTTCCGAGACTGTAAACCAGGAGAAACCGACGATGTCTCCGGAGGGAGACTCGGCCACACAAAGATCTTCCGGCAAAGGCGCCTCGGCCGAACCTTCCGCGGAGGCGGACGCCGACGATTCCTCAGCCGTACCCGCCCGGCCGCGAAATGAAAACCGTATCCGCTCCTCGGGCGTCAGACCGGGAACGGACTCTCTCTCGGCGTCTGTTATCCAGGCACAAACAGCATCAAGATCATCCGTTCGTCCCGGCCGGAAAACAAAATCGGTCAAAGTCAACTCTTCCCAATCCTCGGGTTCCGCTTCCAAAGACTCCAGCGCAAGAGCTTCCGACCACCTGGAGAGCCAGGCAAGAGCAATACGGCGCATTTCCCGCTTTTTGAACCGAAACCAAAGAGACTCAATTTCGGGCCTCTCCTTTAAAGCATCCTTAAAACGGCGAAAAACTCCCGAACCGGAATGAAGAATGTGCTGAAGGCGGGAACGATAAACCTCATCCGAGAGAGTCCCGACGAATCCGTCCATCAGCCGAAATCCTTCCGTCGGCCCCCAGGGGGGCATTGGAATAAAACCGGCCGGCGCCAAACCGCTTCCTTCGATGGTTTTTACAGCACCGTCGGCGGGATTAAGAAAGAGCCGTTCCTTCTGATTTTCCATTCCGTAGACCACGCGATCCAGGATTTCTTCGGTTATCTCAAGCCTTTTTTCGCTCATCCTCATCATACTATCTCGGATTCGGTCTCCGCGACAGATGAAATGGGAAACAGAACGTTCGGCATCAAGAATTACCGCATGAGCGGAATCGGAAACCCCACCTTGACCCGCCACCCCTTAAAGGCCGATATTTAACATCGAATCACCCACATTAGGAGAATAAAATATGGACACTATCGAATACGTCGAAGCGCGTGAGATCCTCGATTCCCGTGGAAATCCCACCGTTGAGGTTGACGTCATGCTCGCCGACGGCTCATTCGGCCGGGCCGCCGTTCCTTCCGGAGCCTCTACCGGCGTCCACGAAGCGGTTGAACTCCGTGACGGCGATAAAAGCCGCTATATGGGCAAAGGCGTTCTGAAAGCCGTTGAAAACGTCAACACAGTCATCGCCGATGCCGTTATCGGTCTTTCCGCCTTGGATCAGGTGGATGTTGACCGCACCATGATCGAGCTCGACGGCACCGACAACAAAGGAAAACTCGGCGCCAACGCCATCCTCGGCGTTTCCATGGCCGTTGCCAAAGCCGCCGCTCAGCACTTGGAAATCGACCTCTTCAAATACCTGGGAACCTACCACTCCAGCGTTCTGCCGGTACCCATGGCCAATATCATCAACGGCGGCTCCCACGCCGACAACTCTGTCGACTTCCAGGAATTCATGGTTATGCCGGTGGGCGCCGATTCAATCCGGGAAGCCGTCCGCTGGATCGCCGAAATCTTCCATAATCTGAAAGCCCTTCTCAAAGAAGCCGGTCTTTCCACCGCCGTCGGCGACGAAGGCGGATTCGCTCCCAACTTCAAGTCCAATGAAGAAGGCCTTGAGTTCATCATGAAAGCCATTAAGAAAGCCGGACTGAAGGCCGGAGACGATGTGATGATCGCTCTCGATCCGGCTTCCTCGGAGTTCTCCGAGAAGCAGGCCGACGGCTCCTATATCTACGAGCTTAAATGGTCCACCGGTGAGAAACTCACCAGCGCCCAAATGGTCGATTTCTGGGCCGACTGGGTAAGCCGCTATCCCATTATCTCCATCGAAGACGGCATGAACGAAGACGACTGGGACGGCTGGAAACTCCTCACCGACAAACTCGGAGACAAGGTTCAGCTCGTCGGAGACGACCTTTTCGTTACCAACACAAAGCGTCTGAAGCAGGGTATCGAAATGGGCGTGGGCAACTCCATCCTCATCAAAGTAAACCAGATCGGCACCCTCACCGAAACCTACGAAGCGGTTGAGATGGCCAAGCGGGCCGGTTATACGGCCGTTATCTCCCACCGCTCGGGAGAAACCTCCGACACCACCATCGCCGACCTTGTCGTCGCTCTGGAAACCGGACAAATCAAAACCGGTTCCATGAGCCGCTCGGACCGGGTTGCCAAATACAACCAGCTCATGCGCATCGAAGACGAACTCGAAGGCCGCAGCACCTACGCCGGACGCGACGCCTTCTACTGCATTAAGAAGAAGTAATCCTCTTCGGCAATCACGAGGAAGCCGGGCGCGGATACGCGGGGATAGAGATCTTCGGCACGTCAATTCGTGATAAGGATTTATCGGCGCCGCACTTCTTGCGTGAAAGTTCGCGTTAAGGAATTATCGGGGCTGTCTCATAAGTTTTGAGACAGCCCCTTTTTTTCGCCGGATTTTTTTAGCGTCCCCGCCCGCCCCCGCAAAGGAGACAAGCGGCGGGAAATGTCGGTTCCGGCACGGTCCGGCAATACGAGGTTCGTGCCGGCGAAGATCATCGATGAACAACAGAATTTCCCAACATCTGTTTCTTTTCCGTACGGAATCCCCGCCGACATTCAGCCAAAGTTCTCCGTCATCCGAATATAAAAAACCATTTCAAATGAATATACTTTCTTTTAGATTGTATGGATCATGAAATCCATGATTGGGTGAGGGAGATTCCTATGAAAAAAGGCTTGTTCCTGTTCTTTGCATGTTGCCTGCCGTATTTTTTGCCCGCGGAAAGCATCAACGATTCCGACGCGATCAACAGCGGAGGGAACGTCTATATCGCCGACGCCAATGCTTATGAAAACGGGCAAGGATTCAACATCGTCATCGCGTTAACCAACACGTCGGAAGATGAGTTTAATTACCTCCTCGAAGGCACCGACAACAAGGATTCCTACACCCTTGTTGAAAGCCGTTTCGAAGGCGATCATGGTTTGCTGATATTCCATCTTCAAGATCTGTCCCGACTCCGGGATTTGAATCATGACATAGGAAATCTTGAAGTCCTCTACGATGGAGAGGCTGAAAATGAACGGGCTTTTCAGCTTCGGCGCTATGTTTACCAATTCGACTTCGCCAAGGAAACCGGTTCCGGCGAACAGACGCCCGAAAACATCGAAGGCGAGGTGATTCAATGATCCGAAAAAATATTCCTTTCATGCTCCTTCCACTTTTCGCATCCGCTGTTTTCTTCTCCTGCAGTTCGCTGCCTCCTCAAGGTATTCCGGCGGAAGAATTCGGGATGTATCAAATCGCGGGGAACGATGATTCCCGGCCCGAAAAGAGAACGCTCGCGGATGCCGAAATCTCGGAATCGAACGGCGATGATATCCGATGGACAAGCGTGAGCAACGCCACGTTCGTGTATCACGGCATTTCGATGGATGACTTCACGTCTCTCTGCGCGGCGGTGGACCTAGCCTGTTCGGAGAATAAAGACGATATCTTCGCTCAGTTTTTTTCTCGGGAGCCGTCATCCGAGACGAAATTCGGAGCGATACCGGCGAACGAGGACTTCAAGACCTATTACGACGAAGAGAAGGCATTGGGCTGCCAGCAGCTTCTTTCGAGGGCGGGAGCCGAGGCTTTCGGAGATGCGGATCTTCGTTCGAACCTGGACGAAATGAATCTGTCGGTTGAATCCTTGCCGCAATTGTTCTTCGCCGCGAATGCGTCCCGCGAAGAGAACGAACCTTTTTCATTGAGCGGCTACTATATCAAGCTCGAATACCGGGGGCATAACCGGGATCTCATTCGTTCGTCGTACGGCAGCATTCGTATCGCGATCAAGCTGGATGCGCGTACGCCCGTCGACGTCGGCGGATTTAAAGCGACGACAAGCGGGACCGGCAGCTTCTATTTTTCCGGTGAACCCAGCCTTTCCCGAATTATCGACGGCATCGTCTTGATCGTTGATGAGAACGGGAATAAGGTTGAGGTCCGGGAAAAACCGGAGACCGGAAAGTGGTGCGTCCACGTTGCGGGGCGAAAGGACAATGCGCCGTATGAGTTCGATTTCGAGATCGACGCCTTGAACAAGTAATGCCCGAAGCTCCGGGGCACGAGGTTCCGGTCGGGCCTAAGGGGCGGCCGGGATCGGCGGGCATCACCTCCGTCTCGACGGCGGGACGGCCTCGGGCGGGGTGCGGGAGTTCTCCTTACCGAAAGGAGACGAATTCAAATCGTATGGAAGGTTTCCGGAAACGGCTTCCCGGAACCGTTTCCAACATGGTATTGTACACGCATAATATCTGGAAATTTGAAATACAAAAAGTCTATATTACAACTCTGAAAAAACGATAGGGGCTTCGAGTTCGATGAGTAGGATTTTCCTTGGGATTCGTTCCGCCGTAAGCATGGCCGGGCGGGAGTTGAGTAATTCTGTGTTTCTCTTAATGAGAAAGGAGGGCCATATGAGGGTATGGATTTTAAGTTTTTCTTTGTTCGCCGCCGTTACCGTTTCGTCGTTCGGACAGTCGGCCGCATCCAGCTGCCGGTTGTATTTGACGCTTTCGGATCTGAATCAGAAATACGATGTGATGCAGGAAATCCTCTCGTTCGACGATCAAACCCTTGAATCGTTCATGGCGGATTCCTTGGACGAACTGGTAACCGGGGCCTTGAGTCACTACAGGTCCGACCCGGCGGCTTACGATACTTGGGAAAAATTGACATTGAGCATCATCAGGGAACTGGGGGATCTTGAAGGACGCAGCGCCGCCGCGACGGTTTGGGATGTGGCCAGAACGGTCGATTCTTCCCTCCTGAAGGCCGATTCATACATCGCTTTGGGCAACATGGGCGCCACCGAATACGCTTCGGGCATCGCCCTGGTACTTCGCAATCTGAATTTCAACACCCGAAGCGATGCGGTCGGAGCCGAGGCGGAAGCTTACGCCGCCGTTTACGCTCTGGGAAAAATGAAAGAAGCCGTGGGTATCGAACCCCTGGTGTACGCCTCTTTCGGGTGGTACCGCGACAAAGTGAAGTCTTTGGCCAGAGCTTCCGTCCTTTCGTTCTCCGACGGACTGGAAGAGCAGATGAGCCGGATAATATCCGATGCGACGGATTCCGGCGACAAGCGGAGAATCCTGACTCTTATGATGGATACCGAAGCTTCCGCCGAGAGCAAAGGTTCCGTTGCGGTAACGGCGCTTTCCGAAGGCTTGGCATACGCCGAATCGGATAAGTCCTTGAATCGGGAATTGGCCAACCTTCGTCAGGACGCCATCCGCGATTTGATCGCATTAAAGGTAAGCGCCCCGAATTCTCCGGACCTGCTCGATAAAGCCATCGACAGAGGCGATCAGGACGAAAAACTGATCGCCATACAAGCTCTGGGCGCCGACGGAGGAGACGCAGCCGCGGGGGTGCTCGTTCGAAGACTCAATGAAATCAACGCTCGGCAGGATGCCGGCGTGGCTGTCGATCAGGATGAACTCGCCGTTCTTCATGCATTGATAGACGCATTGGGCGCATCCGGCAACAAAATGGGACTCGAACCCCTCAACAGCATGATGTATTACGGCTATACGAACGCCGTGATCCGCCATTCCCGGCGTGCCATGGCTCAAATCCAGGGGCAATAACAAGGAAGCACCTATTTTGCCAAGGTGATAAGGGGACCGTTCTTCATGGTCTTAAGACGGCAAGAATGAAGCCTGTTGGAACGGATTCCCTACCACCCCTCCGGGGACCGGGCCCGTTTGATCGGCCGAGCACGGCGCAGGTTCGGTAATGGCCGGAGACCATTAGGCCATTACCGGCAGTCACCGTTTTTTATGCTCGCCCGCAATCAGAACCCGAATTCGGAATGAACTTTACCCATCACTTGCTTCACCGCTTCATCAATGCCGAGAGATGAAACGTCCAGAGTCATGGTGTAATGGTTCTCTCTGCCCCAGCCGCGGTCAAAACTTCTGTAATAATTTCTGCGTCTTCTGTCGGTTTTCTTCAATAGCTTCTTAACCGCCTGTTCGGACACGCCAAGCTCACGGGCAAGACCGGTCCGTCTGTGTGTTTCGGAAGCGTGCAGGAAAACATGCAGCCGATCCGCTCCGTCTCCTTCAAAAGCGATACGGGCGTTCTTATCGACAAAGATGCAGGAGCTCTCTTCTCCGAGCTGTTTTTCGGCCGCGATGACGGCCGCGGCGAGCTTCTTATCGGAAGGCAGCTTGATGCCCGCTTCATCTTCCGCCAGAAGATCGTATGCGGCATAAACAAAGTGCTCGTCATATTTTTTAAAAAGCCTGAGCGGAATCTTGCTGATTTCCGCCGCACGCTCATAGATGTTGCTGCCGTGACAGGGGATTTTCAGCGTTTTCGCCAGAATATCCGCGATTTCCTTACCGCCGCTGCAGGTTTCCTGCGATATCGTAATAATAAGATTTTCTTTTTTCATGATGCTCTTCTCCCTTTCTGTCCGCCTTCTTTCACTGCGTCTTGTTCCGAGTTTTCTGATTTACCGCTTCTTTTTCCGATACAATGCGCAACTTTACCCATTCCGCCCTCAAGCAGAAGATACGAGACCACCCCCACAACCAAAGCCCAGTTGAGACCGGCCAGATATACGGTAGCGCCGGTCATTCCGGCCGTTCCCGCCGCGATCCTGTCCGATTTAACCTGTTCCACCGCGATATAGGAGCAGGCAAAACCCTGCACGACCAATGTAATCGCAAGCGCGACGGGAAGGATCGGGGAGAGCAGGCTGGCGGCGGGCATCAGCAGAACACAGACGGCCGTCGAAAGCTTGAACGCACCGACTCCGCCGTAAAAGCTCTTCATCGTCTCCCTGCCCTCTTTGTAGCGCTCACCGACCGATACCGTCACCGCGGCCCATAAAGGCCCCGCCAGCGCGGTAAAGGGCGAAAACAGCGACAGGATAAGATTCCGTACGCCTGTGATGATATTGGTCCTGTTCGCGTTGAATTCAAGCGGCTCATCGGGGCGTGCCTGTCTGCAATCGTCCAAAACGCTCTCGGCCGTTATAATCTCCCCGAAGGCAATGATATAAACGGCAAGGGCCGTCGGGACGGCTTTCAGAATCAGGCTCATTGACGGAAACCCGATGGAAAACACACTGGCAGTTTTGAACAGTTCCCCGAAACTGAAAGGAATAAATCCCCATTTCAGCGTCGGAAGCGGCAGCTCACCCGATACGAAACCCGCGGCCATGGCCACGATCAAACTGGGCAGCATTCCATATTTACCGATTTCGTTGAACAGCCGCCGTTTGTCCTTAATGTTCTTGAAGCCGACCGAAAACAGAACGAAAAGCGCCACAACGGTACCCGAGGCTACCGATATCGGATATTGAGACAAGTATCCGCCGCCGCCGAAAACTCTTCCCAGCGCCGCGATTCCCGCGCCCAGCAGGATTCCCGCTTTCAGCGAAGGCGGTACGCAGGCAATCAGTTTGTGCGCGAGTCCCGTAATGCCCAGCACGAGAAAAATAACCGACACGCTCAGCTGAAGAGCAATGAGCGCATGGATAGATTCCAAACCGACCGTGAAGCCGCCCAGATAAACCAGCACCAAAGACAATGCCGAAGCGATCCATCCGGGAACTACGGGATCGCCGAAGAAGACGTGCAGAAGTCCCAGCGCCTCGGCTATCGCCACCGACGTCAGAGCCGCTTCGTATGAAAGCCCCAGCGTTTCCTGAAGTACCGGCACCGCCGAAAGTCCGACGGCGATCATCAAGACACCCTGTAAAATCTCGGGCAGCTCCGGTTTGTAGTGGACAAACGGCAGCATGATCTTTAATTTCGTTTTCAACTTTTTCCCTCCGTTGGAAAACAAAAAAAGCCGGCAATATGAGATTCCGCACAGCGGAGCATCTCAAATCGGCCGGCTTCCATCCGGATCCGGGCAACTCTTTTTTAGCGCCCATCCGAATAAAACAGCATTTTGTTCTATACTGAATTTTTTACTTTTTCAGGTTCGGTCGTTGTTGAGCAAATCCTCATATTTGGAATAGATCATTTTCAGCGATGTGATGATCGCTTTTTTGGCCTGTCCGAAATATGTGCGATTAAAACGGTCGATCAGCGTATCCATGCCGTCGTTCAGATTGTAGCCGACCAACAGGTTGGATACGAAATCCTTCGCGACGTTCGTTACCGCCGAATACTCCGCCTTAACGATGGTTCCCATCTGCATGTCCACAAGAACAACGACGACCGCCGTATGATATATTTCTTCGGATGTAATGTTGGCCGGCAGTTTGGCATAGCCGGATATCAACACAACCCCTTCTTTATGCGGCGTAATTTTCACATCTCCTTTCAAGAAGCCCCTCATAAATAAAAAAAGGCAACAACCGTGTATCCACACTTATAGTGTAGTTCGATACTCAGTTACTTGCCGAACCGGCGGAGATTGCGAATCGCTTTTGGCGTCCGCTCTCCGTAAGAAGCAATTTATTTACTCAAGACCGTACTGATATGCATTGCATATCAGCTGCAATATAGTGACTCCAAATATAAAAAGCAAGCCTCCGCAGCCGTTCTCATATTGGGCGTCTCCCCGGCCATAGGTCGGGTACTTGTCGGAAACCTACGGTTTCCTGTGACGGGATTGTTCCTCGCTTTGCAGCGGTACGACCCAATATCTCGCACATGCATCCGGGCCGGGGCCGGGCTATTCGGGGGTACCGTCTCAACGGGTCACAGACCCGTTGAGACCGCTTCGCGCCCCTACTATCCCTGACGCTTTTCTTCAATCGGAATTGCTGAAGCCGCCGTTCAATATCCAATTGTTCCGGCGTTCGAGTGCCGGGAGCCCCGGCCGGAACGGGATCTCCCTAGGTCTCAGATTAAAATTTTTCCCAAGTCGGTCACATCGTATCCGCCCAATCCGGCCACTTCGTCACGGAATCTTTTTGATTTCAGAATTTCCATAACACTGCGGTAATACGGCAGGTTTGAGTCTTTTTTCAGCATGACCAAATCATAGTTCTCCTGCTGAATGGGAATAAAATCAATTCCCGGAACCTGTAAGGCTGTTTTCTCATTTCCCAAAGCAACATAGTTCCGATGTCGTGATACGGCGCTGGCGGCCTCCAGATGAGTCGTAACCTCTTCATCGTATCCCTTAACGGAACTGCAATCGATACCGTCAAGGCGTAAATGCTCATCCAAGAGAACACGCACACCGCTTCCCTTTTCACGGTTAATGAAAATCACATCCGAGCGTGCCAAATCCTTCCAGCTCTTTATTTTCAGAGGATTCCCTTCCTTCACATAGAATCCCTGCATCCGCTTTACCAGATGAATTACCGTAACCATCATTCCGGGAACCATTTTTCTGATATAAGGGATGTTGTAGGTTCCCGTATCCCCGTCCCAGAGATGACAGGTGGCCGCCTGTACCGATCCGTTATAAAGAGCATACAGCCCGTTATAGCTCCCCTGATGTGAGCGAAAGGATCGAAATCCATAAGGCGGAGATTCCATTTCCCGGGCCAGAATATCAAGGATAACATCCTGTCCGGAGATAACAAAACCGTCTTCGGAAGACAGACCATGATGAACACTCGTCTGGACTTTCCCCGAAAAGGAAGTCCCCTTTAAAGCATCAAGGGCACTCGCTTCTATACGGATTTTACGGCCCACTTTATAAGACGGCAGTTCTCCGCGTTTAATCATTTCATAAACGGTGTTTTTGGCGACTTTAAGTCTGTCCGCCACCTCCTGGGGGGTAAGGGAAGTATTATCACCCATTCATTTAACTCCGATCATGTTCATACACAATAATTTATATCCTATGGGCCCTTTATGATACACCCGTTACTGTTACGTTAGGTTACGTTTCGTTCTTTCTTTTTGTTGAAATTCGTCTTCCTTTCACTCCCAATCAGTCACTTCATCGGGACGGTTTTCGTAAAATCGACAGAACAATATTCTTCCGAAATCCATTTTTTTCGCCATCATCTCTCTTTAATGCAAGGAATTAAGTTAATTAAAATTAAAAGAGCCGCTTCATCTCGCCGGTACTTTCAACATAATTAAAAGTAATATAACGTTATTAAACGTTACAAAACGTATTTGAACACAATCAAATGTGATCTAAGGAAACAGTCTGAATACAATGCTCACCCCCCGCGGAAAAAGACAGAACGAAGAAAAAAATTCACGGCGAACCATGAATTGGTTTTTAGTAGGACTGATTCTCCCCCTGGGGACAGTTCTTCTTTCGCTCCTGATAGGGCGATATTTCATCAGTATCGGACAGCTGGCTTCTCTAATTGCCTTAAAACTGCATCACCAGCCGCTGGGCGATTATGCCGTTATCGACACCATAATATTCAACGTTCGTTTGCCGCGGATTCTCAGCGCTCTTATTATCGGAGGGGCTCTGTCTCTCTCCGGAACCGTTTATCAAAGTACGTTCAGAAATCCCATGGTATCTCCGGGGATTCTCGGAGTGGCCAACGGAGCCGGATTCGGAGCGGCTGTGGGAATCTTGTTCTCCATGAGCTATTTCGGAATCCAGTCCATGGCCTTTCTCTTCGGACTGATCGCCGTCGGACTGACCTATCTTATCAGTGCCTTTAAAAAAGAAGACGGCAATTCCATCCTAACCCTGGTACTGGCCGGAATGGTTATCAGCACCATATTCTCATCCTTTATTTCTCTGACGAAATATATTGCCGATCCGGATGATAAACTGCCGGCCATTACATTCTGGCTTATGGGCAGTCTGGCCTCAATTACCATGAAGGAGGTACTGATTACCCTTATCCCGGTAGTCGCCGGATCCATACCTCTGTTTCTTATGCGATGGAAACTGAACATCCTCGCCTTTGGAGATGAAGAAGCCAAATCCATGGGCGTGAATACGTCGCTGGTCAGATTGCTGATTATTATCTGTTCCACGGTCATTACGGCGGCCGCCATCGCCATCAGCGGGATTGTCGGCTGGGTCGGGCTCATCATCCCTCATATCTGCCGAATGATATCCGGGCCCAATCACAACACACTTGTCCCTTTATCGGTTGCCGTCGGAGCCGTTTATCTTCTTATCGTCGATGATGTGGCCAGAACTCTGGCAAGCATTGAGATTCCCTTAGGAATCATTACGTCCCTTATCGGAGCTCCATTCTTCATCTACCTGATGTATCAAAAAAGGAAGTCCTGGTAAATGAAGCTTATCGTTAAGAATCTCGACTGCGGATACGGACAGAAAAAGATCATTAAGGATATTTCACTAACCGTAAAAGAGGGAGAAACGGTCTGTCTGCTCGGTCCGAACGGCGTGGGCAAAACAACTTTCTTCAAAACGATTCTGGGATTTCTAAAACCTCTCGCGGGAACCGTTGAACTCGACGGTATCGATATCCATAAGCTTTCAAGGAAAGAATTTGCCCAACTTATAGCCTACGTTCCCCAAGCTCACAGTGTTCCGTTTCCGTTTAAAACAAAAGATGTCGTTCTGATGGGACGAAACGCGCATACGGGAATCATGTCGGTTCCCTCTCAAAAAGACCGCCGGTATGCCTTGGAGAGTATGGAAACCCTGGGAATCGGCCATTTGAAAGAAAAGGTTTACACGGAACTGAGCGGCGGAGAACAGCAGATGGTCCTGATAGCCAGAGCCCTTACCCAGCAAACCCGGCTGCTGATTATGGATGAACCGACATCGAATCTGGATTTCGGCAATCAGGTAAAAATCCTGAATCAGATCAACCGGCTGCAGAACAAAGGAATCGCCGTGGTTTTAACCACCCATTCACCGGATCAGGTTTTTCTATGCGGAACCAAGGTCATCATTTTCCACAACGGCAGGCTCACCGAAACAGGGTATCCCCGTCACATCGTTACGGAAAACATTCTGGAAAAGGTTTACGGAGTTAGTGTCAAAGTCAGAGACATTCCCGTATCCGATTCCGGCTGCGTCACCGTGTGCATTCCCTGCCTGGAGGGGAAAGAAGAAGAGGAGTCCGTCGAATACAGTCAATTTCTTCCTGAACTCAAGGAAGTAGAAATATCTTAAGGAGAATAAAATGAAAAAGATTACGATTTGTCTTTTGCTTTTTGCAATTCCCTTTGCCGCCTGGTGCGGCGGTGAAGCGGAAATCGCACCTCAGACATCGGCCCCGGATAGTCCGGCAAGAATCATTACGGATATGGCCGACCGGGAAGTGGAGATTCCCGGCCGGATCAACACCGTATATTCCCGCTGTCCCATGGGAACCATTCTGATGTACACCATCGATCCGGAAATGATCGCCGGACTCAGCTGGAAACCGACGGAATTCGAGAAAGAGTATCTGACGGAAGCCTATGCCCGTCTTCCTCTCCTCTCCGGCTGGTTTGCCACCAATGAAGGCAACGTTGAAGAAATCATAAAAACCGCTCCGGATATCATGTTCTCCAGCGTCAGAAATCCCAAGGGTGCCGTAGGCTCCCTGGAACAGGCCGACAAGCTTCAAAAACTCTTAAATATACCCGTTCTTATGCTGGATTCCGGCATTACTCAATTACCGGCCATCTATCGTTTTGTCGGTGAGACCCTTGGAAAAGAGGAGAGGGCGGAAGAGCTGGCCTCTTATACGGAAGCCATGATTAAAGAGATTCAAGCAAAAGCGGCTCTGATTCCCGAAGACCAAAAGGTTGGTGTGTACTATGCCGAAGGAACCGAAGGCCTGGAAACAGATCCGGCGGGATCGCTTCATTCCGAGCTGATCGAATTCGTCGGTGGAATCAATATCGCCCAGGTTCCGAATATCACCGGCGTGGGAGGAATGGGCCGCTCCCAGGTATCCCCGGAACAGC
This sequence comes from Spirochaetia bacterium, assembly GCA_963666985.2. Taxonomy (GTDB): domain Bacteria; phylum Spirochaetota; class Spirochaetia; order DSM-2461; family DSM-2461; genus UBA2779. Next base: position 1,009,140 of record CAXXIA010000002.1, read on the forward strand.
TCGCCGCCTGGGATCCGGATGTTATCATCGCCTGCCACGATCAGGGATTTGCCGGAAATGCCGGTACCTATCAGGCCGTTCTTACCGATCCCCGGTTTGCCACTCTTCGGGCCGTTAAAGAGCGGAAAGTCTACGAAATCCCCTATAAACCCTTTAACGTTACCGATCGCCCGCCCTCTGTAAACCGCATCATCGGCGTTAAGTGGCTGGCCAATCTTCTGTATCCGGAAATTTACAATTACGACATGAAAAAGGAGTTTCGAGATTTCTACAAACTCTTCTACAACATCGATCTCAGCGATGATCAGCTGGATGAAATCCTAACGAACGCCGGATAATCCTTTTCAATCGGAACCGACTCATACGGAAAAAAAAGACTACCGGAGAACCGACATCTCCGGTACCGCATAAAGCGTATGGGCCGGTGGTTCCACAGGAAAGAGATTCAACACTTACCCATTCAATCAAAACTGATATCCGGAGGTTTTCATGGAAATAAATCCAGAAAAGTTCGATTCCATTGCCCATAATATTTTCGCTCCCGTGTATCCGGTTATTGCCCGCCAGGTTCTGGAAGAATTCAACCGAAGAGAAGGGATATGCCTTGATCTTGGCTCGGGAACCGGCATGCTGGGCATGGCCGTAGCCGAAGAGGCTAAAGACATGAAGGTTGTTCTCTTCGATGAATCGGAGGAGATGCTGCGGCTTGCCGGGAAATACAACAACTTACCGGAGCGGGTATCGACGAAGCAGGGAGTCGCCGAAGAACTGCCGTTTGCCGACGATTCGGTTGATCTGATTGTCAGCCGAGGTTCGGTTTTTTTCTGGAACGACCAGAAACAAGGATTTAAAGAAGCCTATCGGGTCCTGAAATCGGGAGGATGTGCCTGTATCGGCGGGGGATTCGGAACACCCGAGCTCTTGAAAGAAGTGATGGAAAAAATGAGTATCCGCGACCCGGAATGGGCGGATCAAAGAAAGTGCCGCTCCGGGAAACGTAATGTTGAACATTTTGAAAATATCATGGCATCGACAGGTATTCCCGAATACCGGGTAGAAAGTACGGAGGCGGGATTATGGATCAAATTTCAAAAACAGTAAAATGCACGGTCTGCGCCAAGGATGTTTGCTTGGCGACAAGCAAAAAGGAACCTGCGGGAAATATATCCTCAAAAAAGGACAGATCCGAGAAACCTCACCTCACCGATACTTAACGGTCTGTCCCATCTCCATAGAAACCATGCCGATTCTGCACTTCTACCCGCAGGCGAAACTTTTGCAAATCACCACAACCGGCTGCAATTTCAACTGCGGCGGCTGTGTTTCCACCTCCTTTGTTCGGGAACTGGACGAAGAGTCCCCGGCCCTGCGGAACCACACCCCCCAAGAGATCATTGAGAAAGCGATCCGGGAAGAATGCCTGGGGATTACCTTTATGATGAACGACCCCCTGGCCTCCTATTTCACCTTTCTGGAGGTGGCCAAAGAGGCAAAAACATCGGGGCTTCTGGTCGGGTGTTCCACCAACGGATATTTTACCGGCGAATCGGCGGAAAGAATCGCCCCGTATCTGGATTTCGCCAATATCGGAATGAAGGGATTTGATGATGCCGATTACCGGCCATGCGGAGCCGCTTCCGTAACACCCGTTTTGGATACCATTCGGCTCTTTCACCAAAAGGGTGTTCATCTTGAACTGTCCTGCATGTATAAGAATGGAAGCGAAGAAGATCTTCTCGGACTGGCAAAATGGACCGCCGGAATTGATAAAACAATTCCTCTCCAGATTATGCGCTACATGCCCCTTGAAAAAGCCGATAAAAAAGAAGAACCCGGCATTGCCTCCGCGGAACAATTCTGCCATGAACTTGAAAGCATTCTCGACTATGTCTACCTCTTCAACAGCCCCGGAACGGATCAATTAAACACGTACTGCCCGGAATGCCGAAGCCTTCTCATTCAGCGCAATTTTTACGGCCCCATGGGCGCGAAAGTAAAACAGCAATTTATTAAAAGAAATCTTTTCTGCCCTCACTGCGGTGAGAAATCACAGATAACTCATGCCGCAGAAAGAAAAGATTTCCGGGAAGAAGGCTTTCTGGGAGGCTATCCTTTTACAAGAGCACTGGAAATTGTCGAATCCATTCTCATAGCCATAGGGATTACGGAAAAATCACTGGTAGTCCGGATATGGGAATACTTGCTGAGAAATAACGGCCTTGCCTCTTTACATCAGGAGACAAACAGTATTCCTGATTTTATCGGTGCCGTCCGCAAATTCGGAGATTTGGGCGGTAAAGATGAAAATGCGGAAAAGCTGGCCCGTTACCTCGAAGATAAAGTACAAGAAATTGCATCTAAAACAACCGAAATTTCAGAAAAACCCCGCGTGTTATATACTATGGGGAAACCCTGTTTTGCGCTTAATGCGGGACGTTTTGAAAATGCTCTGGTCAGAGCGGCCGGAGGTATTTCGGTTAACGACAAACTGGACATCAACGGCAGACCGGGAGAAAACATAAGCCCTGAATTCATAAGCTCTTTAAATCCGGATATTATTTTCGTCTCGGCTTTCTTTTCCAATTCCGCAGAAGAGCTCTATCAGGAGTGCCTGAAAGCGGGAATCAACTGCCGGGCCGTAACAGAAAAAGCAATCTATGAGCATCCTTATCCCAACATTGATTTCGGCAGTCCCCGATGGATACTGGGACTGATGAATATTGCCGATATTCTTTATCCCGACCTCTTTTCCTATAACATATACGAAGAAGCCGTTTCGTTTTACAAAACGTTTTACCATTGTGATTTTCATCCGGAAGAACTGAACCTGTCTTTCGCGAAACCGAATAGAGTCTGGGAATGGGATACGAAGTCAATCCATGCGGCAGAGGCGTAGATCGGAGAATCGATCCGACAAGGCACTTGCAAGAACCATTACCGGAACCCGGCACGGCAGGCACGGTTTTCGCAACAAAACCGGCCGGGATTCCGGCGATATCACCGTGAATCAAATCTTCACGAAGAGCCGTGTTGTCGATATCTTATATTCCACTCCGTCGGTATGAATCATTTTCAGACGGGGTATTTTTTCTCTCAAACAGCGGCCGGAGGAACTTATTCCACCGGCAAAAGGAATTTCGGCATTGTTGCCCGCCCTAAGGAATTCCGTACCTTAACTTTAAGAGTTCAATTCAGCTGCTCAGATAAATATTGATAAAGCTGTGTTCCGTTGTCTCCAAGGATTTCTCTGCCGAGAATATATCCTTGTCCGTTCTTGGTATAAATAATAATCATACCGGCGAATCGGTTTAAGAATTTCAGGGAACCATAGCTGATTTCCGATTTCCTTGCTTCCGAAGATATCGTAATCCCGTCGCTGTCAAAGCTTATTACCATATCCTCGGGCATTCTGCCGACGATTCTTCTGCCGCGAAGATAAATAAGTAAGGGCTGAAGAAGCGGAAACAGCAGAATCCCGAATAAAATCAAACCGCGGAGAAAAGGATTCGCTGCGGACCAGAATCTGACCGCGAGCAGAACCATGGAAACGGTGAATACCAAATTAACAACACCCAGCATAGTCCTATAAATATTGACCATGCTAAGAATTAAAAGATTGTAAGGACTGACTTTATACAGAAAACTGTATTTCATCCCTCTCCGCCCTTACTTGAATAGCCCGGGCAGGAACAAACTGATTGAAGGTATGAAGGTTACCAGCATCAGCGTAACGATCATCAGGATATAAAACGGGAAAGTGGCCTTCACAACCCTTTCGATGGAAACTTTGCCTACGGCCGAACCGATAAACAGTACGGATCCAACAGGAGGAGTCAACAAACCGATACCGCAATTCAGGATAATCATAACGCCGAATTGTATGGGGGATATTCCTATGCTCGTCGCGATCGGCAGAAGTATGGGGGTTGCGATCAGAATAATCGGCGCCATATCCATAATCATGCCCAAAATCAGCAGAATAACATTCAACAGGAGGGCAAGAAGAATGGGGCTGCTTGTCAAACCCAGAATGGCTTTCGCCGCCAGAGTCGGAACATTGAGCCGTGTCAGCAGAAACCCGAAGATGCTGGAAGTGGCAATAAGAATGAGTACGATCGACAGCGTATTCACGGCGCTGTCCAGCACTTTCCATACACCTTTCCAATCCAGACCTTTATAGATAAAAACACTGACGATCAAACTATAAATAACCGCAATGGCCGCCGATTCGGTGGCGGTGAAAACTCCGCCCACCACACCGACGACGACTATGAGTATCGCCGCCAAGGCCCAAAAGGAACGAAAGAGCTGTTTTATCAAATTCAACAGATTAAATTTGTTTCCCTTGGGGTAATTTCTCCGAACCGAGAAAAAATAAGATCCGATCATCAACGTTCCCGCCAAAATTGCCGCGGGAAGGTAGCCCGCAAGGAAAAGACTTCCAACGGACAGTCCGCCCGCCGCGGTCGCATAGATAACCATGTTATGGCTGGGAGGAACCAGAAGACCCTCACACGAACTGGTAATGGTTACGGCCGTTGAGAAATCATCGTCATATCCCTGATCCACCATCATGGGAATCATGATGCTGCCCAAAGAAGCGGTGTCCGCCGCTGCGGAACCGGAAATACCGCCGAAAAAGTATGAGGCAACGATGTTGACCATTGCCATACCGCCGCGCATCCAGCCTACGCAGGCATCGGCCAGAGCAATGAGTTTTTCGGAGATTCCTCCGCTGCCCATTAAATAGCCCATGGTAATAAAGAACGGCACCGCCATCAGACTGAAGGAACTGATTCCTTTAACCATCTGCTGGGCCACCGTGCTCAGAGGCAGTCCCTGATATAACAGACAAAGGATGGAGGAAAGCGCCACCGCATAGGCGATGGGGAAACGGATCAGAATAAGAATCAGAAAGCTGCCCAAGAGGACAAGTATAGCCATGCTGTTCACAATCATGTTTCGGAGACCTCCCCAAGCACCATCTTTTTTATCTGATTATAAATTGTCTCTATTTCGAATATGACCATGGCGACACCCGCAAGAGGAACGGGGAAGTACATCCAAAACCGGGAGAGGGTTGGAATACTGACATAGTAGCCTCTGGATCCGATTTTCACCGCATATTTCCAGCCGACAAAAATCATGACGAAACCCAGTCCCATTACGGCGAGGTCCGCAAGCATATCCAATACAACGATAACCTTTTTCGGCAAATACCGATCGAAGGCCGTCATCCTGATATGGGAATTCTTTCGTATGGCAAGAGCCGCCGATAATACCGCCATATAAGCCATGCAGGAAAGAACGACTTCTTCACTCCAGGCGGGATCGGGTATAAAAGAAATATAGCGGCCTGTAACGGCCATTGCCGTGATGGCAATATCGATTACCAGCAGCATTTTGCAGATAAAGAGAACCCCTTTATCGATTGTGTCGTAAAAAGGTTTGATTTTATCCGCTATTTGAAAAAACCTTTTCATTATTACTCCTCATTTATACGAAGGCGGCACAGAGCTTGAATCGCGTCTGTGCCACCTTTGACTTCGGAACCGGTATAAACCCTATGTCCAGTACCATTCCTCTGTGCTGTTTCCAATACCGGTTTCCGGCGGTGCCGAAGCATCCGCCGGGAAATGAGGTATTCTATTGCATATCAAGAATCTTCTGATACAAAGCGGCATTGGAAGCGCTTGATTCTTTGATAACCGCGGCACAAGCCTTCTGCCAGGGAGTTACGTCCTTAACCTTAACAACGGTTGCACCGGCGGCGGCCAATTTTTCCAGAACTTCATTCTCAGCACCTTCGGAGAGCTGTCTGTTGAAAGCGGATGCGATCTTTCCCGCTTCAACGAGAGCTTCCTGCTGCGACGGGGAAAGTTTGTCCCATGCTTCGTCGGTGATGATAACCTGGATGGCACCGAGAGTATGACCGTCGAGAATCATGTAAGGGGCAACTTCATAAAAAGACATACCGTAGTAGTTGGCGATGGGCTGTTCGGCCGCGTCAACAACACCGGCTTGGAGTGCCGAGTAGAGTTCGCTGTAGCTGACAACGGTGGGATCGGCGCCGATTCCTTGTACCATACCCCGGGCGACGGGATCGTTTGATACACGGATTTTCAGGCCCTTAAGATCGGCCATCGTATTCAAAGGAGTCGTACCGAAAAAATGCCTGAAACCTTCTTCGCCATAGAACAGACCGCGGATTCCGGTGCCGTTTTCATGGGGTTCAAGAAGGAATTCGGGAGCAAGGTCGCTGGTTGCGAAATTCCAGAAATGCTCTCTTCCGGCAAAGGTGTAAGGAATAGAGAGAAGCTTTGACTTCTGTCCGCCGTAAGAGGTCAGAGCAAAGGCGGAGATTCGGGACATATCGATGGTACCGCCGCCGCCGAGCATGGCATCCAGAACATCGGGCTCCGCACCCAGAACACCGCTGTGCTGAATATCAATGGTAACGGTTCCGCCGGAAAGTTTTTCAACCTCTTCCTTGAACTTCAAGCCGGTTTTACCCACGATGGTTTCAAGTGAATTAACTTCCGCGTAAACCAAAGTAACCGGTTTGTCACCGCCGCCGCTCGCCGCTGAAGACTCGCTCCCGCCATTTGCAAATACGGCGGAAGACACCAGAGCCAGCAATGCGATCATCATTAACGCTTTTGCTTTCATAAGAAGCTCCTTTTCCAAGTGTTCATTTACGCTTGATGTAAATGATTAATAAATGGTTGTGTGATTTTCCTTGAGCGCGCCTTATGAAAAATCCTGAAAATCTTTCCGATTGTACTCAGTTGCTATTGAATTATATAAAATCCTATTAAAATGTATAAAAATCTTATGAATTCGGTTTGTTCCGTATTTGATTCTTATACTGGGTCGGTGTTAATCCGGTTTCCCTTTTGAATAGGGTACTGAACGAATTCGGAGTTTGAAAACCGACGTCCATGGCTATTTCCGTTACCGGTTTATCCGTGGAATGAAGCAGTTTTTTGGCTTCGTTCATCCGTACATGGGTAAGATATTCCGAATAGGAATATCCGCTGCTCTTTTTGAATATGGATTTGAAATAGGATTCACTGATACAGACGGAATCAGCCACATCCTTAACGGAGATAGCCCTGTCGAAATGTTCATCGATATACTTCTTGGCCGATCTGACTATTTTCTCATATCGGTTTAAATGAGATCGGGTTACCACCTCAATGATTTCCTCGGTCCGTGATTTCAGCCAAGCCGTCAATTGGGTCCGGCTACGGATAATCTCGGTCTCAGTGAAGTATTGCTCACTTAATCCCAGAAGATCGTCCACGTCGCCTCCGCCTGAAATCGCGGATTCTATCATGGCGCCGAGGAGTTCATAGATAAGGACTTTCGGCAGTTTGTCGTTTGTACTGCCGTAATGAAAAAGGCGCTGAGAGAGAAGAGGAAGCTGTTCAAGAGCCATTGCGATATCACCGATTCTGATGGCCGCAAGAAATACATTTTTTTCATTCAGCGGATACTGCCGACGCACTTCCCCATCCTGAATATCCGAAATGTGAACAACTTGGCTTCCTTCATTCTTATTGGCATATTCCAGGGCATTCAATGCCTCATGATAGGATTTCTTCAAATCATCAAGCCCCGAATAACTGCGGCCGATACCGAAATTGAACTGATTCAACTCGTCCACCTTTTTTTTCAGGTGCTCACAAATACCGATGGTGCTCATCCGTCCGAAGTCTCCGTCCGACGAATTCGCAAGGCATATGCCCAGCATATCCGTACCGATGGGAATCAGAATGGATCGGTTCACCCCCAATGTCTGATCCAGGACTCCCGTAACCGCCCTATTCAAGCTATCGTTTTTACTTTGAAATCCGCTCCTTTTATATTTACCGGTACCCGGCTCTTTCAGCACGATGAACGTATTGATATTTTGAGGAATATTGAGAAGTGCAAACATATCGGAGACCTGCTGATGTGTGTGGACATCAATGGAAATATCCTGAATAAGGTCTTCCCTGATAAACGCAATAACCTGCTGCATTCTGTACTTGTTTTCTTTGATATCCAGTACAACGCCGTAACCGAGAAATGATACGCTGAAGAAAGAGCCCAAGTAGTAAATCCACCATTCATGCAGCAATGATCCGAAGAAAAATGTCAGGGCGAAAATCAATTTTCCCACATTATAAAGAAGCACTCGTTTAAAATTAATATCGCCTTTCCCGGTGCTTTTTCTCACTCTTTGGATCTTATTCACCGAATCCGCGAAAAGGAGAATGGCGAGTATCATATAAACCCCGTTGGTAATCTCCCGCCCAAAGTAAGGCGGTGATTTTACCGGAGTTACGGAATCATACGCATTAAGGCTGCCGAGGGAAAAAATTATCTCGGATCCGGTTGTCGTCAACGTGTTGAATATGCAATATACCGCGCCAAGGATGCTTCCCGCAGCAATCAGAATCCACCCGCGCGGCCTCTGATTTTTCTCCGGACCGGAAAAATCGGCAAGTATAACCATGGGAATGGTAAGGGCACTGAACACGAAAGAACGAATATTATTGATAATCAAGGGTATGGGATGAGAACCCGACAGTATCTGAACCGGTCTTCCCAAGAGAAAAAACGCAAAAGAAAACAAAAAAACAATAAAGTACCTTGTGGACTTGGATTTTGAATCCTCAATGAAGACAAAATACAAAAAAAGTATAAAAGAGAAGATGGCGGAGAGAACGGGAATCAGAATATTCCCGAATAGAGCTATGAACAGCATATTGCTATTAATATAGCATGGAATGCGAAGCTTAGAAAAAAGGTGTTATATGAAGTAATCTCAAGAATATCAACATTCTTCAATCCCGTTCGTAGCCGAGGGTTCGAGAATTTCTCCGGACTTCAATTTACCCCGCCCGATCAATATCGCCAGATCGACTAAATTTCGAGGCAGGCCGAATCCGCCTTGGACGGCCAGATAGCGAGATTTCCATTCGGGATCGAATTTCTCCTTGTAATTCCGCAATCCCTGGAAATTGTAAAAATTCTCTCCGTGGTGAAACAGCGCGGCGCCGAAACGGTTCCATAGGGGAGCCAGCGTAACATCCGGAATCCCGGAGAACGGTGCCATGCCCAGATTGAAGCGCTCGAATCCCGACTCTTTCGCCCACATCATGATCTTCAGAAACAGAAAATCCATAACGCTCGGCGGGGCGCTGTCGCTATAGCGCATCAAGTCGATGGATATTTCTTTAAAAACCTCGGATTCCCACAGGTTGCTGAACGCCATTATCCGCCCCGAGGAATCCCTGATTACGGCGGTTCGGAAATGAGAAAGGTAGATCTCGTCGAAATATCCCAGCGAAAAGCCTTTCTCCCGGACATTTTTATTCTTAAGCCACTCGTCGGATACTCTCCGAAGATTCCCAAGAGCTTCTACGGTTTTTTCAGCATTCAAAACTTCAAATGCGAAGCCCTCTCTGGTCAAACGATTAATCGTATTCCTGAAAGAAGATCGTTCCCCTCCGGCCAGAGAAAAAGGAATGAGGTTCAATACGGCCGCTTCACCGATTTTATAGATCGTATAGCCGAATTCAATGTAGAGCGGAAGGTTGCGTTCGGAAATCTGATAGAATAAAGCATGAGCATCGTCCGCATGCGCGGCGGTTCTGAATTTCACGATTAATTCCCGAACGGCGGCATCCGATCCGACGGGATCGCCCATCGAAACCCAAGTTTTCCCGCTGACGCCGTACATGATGAACCCTTCGGGAGTCGTTCCTTCCCGACGTTCATCCGTATTCGCGAACAAAAACCGTTTATCCGGCAAAAGCGACAGAGAAGATTCACACCCGCCCCATTGCGTCCGCAGCTGCCGTACAACCACGCGTTCCGCTTCGGTGGCTACGGCCGGCCCGCCTCCCCCTTTCCTCAGAGATACAAGAAGTGAAATAACAAAGAGGAAAACAGCGGAACCGAGGGTCGCTCTGAGGAACCGGGAAGCATCGGAAGAAAAACCGAATTGCCAGAACAATTCATGCGTATATTCCACGTGCTTATAAGAAAACATCCCGATCCAGAATCCGGAAATCAGCATAATGGCCACGAGAAGGAACCAAGCGGGAGAAAGAACATCGGAGGTGATTCGGGATTTCCGATAGAAATACTTTCGGCACGGAATCAGCAACAGAAAAAATACCGCCAAAACCGCGGCTTCTTCATAATCCAAACCTTTCAGCAGCGAAAATAAAATTCCGGAAACGTAGACGGCTAATGTCGCATAGTACGACAATCGCGTTCTGTTCAATATACCGAGAGCCAGAACCATAAGGAGAACCCCGCTTAGGCTTCCGAGGAAATGAGAGGCTTCCATAACCGGAAACGGAATCATGAGTTTTATCCACTTCATCCGTTCCGGAAGCGCCGGTATCGTCCCGGAAATCGTCAGGATACTCCCCCCGATAAACGTCAGTATCGCCATAACGGTCGGCAGGAAACTCGACATCAGATTCCCGACGGCTCCGAGAGTCCGTCTCGTTTTATCCCCGGCCAAGAAAAGCTCATGAAGCAGGAACAGAATTGCACCAACCGCCAAAGGAACCAGATAATAAACAAATCTGAACAGCAGCAGTGATGAAAAAAGCAGACTGCTGTCGGTCCGTCCCGCCAGAAGGGCCAGAATCAGAGATTCAAAAATACCGATACCGCCGGGAATATTACTGAACACCGCCAGGGTTTGAGCGAGAATAAAGGCACTGAAAAACTCAAGGAATCCGATATGAAGCGATGAGGGAAGAAGCATGTAGAGAGACAAACCGGCCATAAGCCAGTCGGTCATGCTGAAAAGAATCTGAAAGGGCAGCATTTTCGGCGAGGGTATGGGAAAAAGATGGCCTTTAATCCGTATAGGTTCCCGCCGTACGAGAATAACGCAGACATAGGCAATCAAAATCATGCCGAAAAGGATTCCCAGCGGCAGGGTTGAATGAAAAGGGAAACTCGACGTCTCGGGAACGGTATGAGGCGGCAAAACCAGAATCCCGGATGATACCGAGAAAAGGCCAACCCAGAATGTCAGAAATCCGTATCCGATGACTCTGACGATTTCGACGGTGGACAACCCCTGAGCCGAATAGAACCGGTATCGAACGGCGCTTCCGGACAAACCGGAAAAACCGATGTTGTTTCCGAAAACATAACTGACAAACGAGGTCAACGCCACGGAGCGATACCGAATATGCTTCCCCGAATACCGAACGCCGAGCCAGTCGAAACCGGTCAGCGCCGTATAGGAAAACATGGCGGCCGCCAAGGATAAAAGGAAACGACATCCCGGGATGCTGCGGATTCCCGTCAGGATGTCCTTCAGACCGTAGGGCCGTAATTCGTTGTAAATGGAACGGGCGGCCAGAAAAAACAGAACCGGTATGATGATCAGAATCAATACGGAACGCCATTTTATTTTCATTCCGCGATACCCCGTTCCTCATCATTCATTCCGGAAAAACCGGACAGATCCATTCTCAAAGGGACTCCTCCGATAGGACGCAATACGATTTCAGATACGGTAATCGTATTGTACCGCTTCGGAAGCGTCTACAAACGAATCCGAGAACATGGAGTAATGATATTTTCATGCCTGAAAAAAACGAACTCGCCGAAATAGTCCGGCTTTATACCGAAGAAACCGTAAGAAGGCTTTCCCGGGGATAAAGGAATAAGGGGATTGATAAACACAGAGGCTTTTCTCCGCACATGTGCCTCCCCGGTTAATTCGCATCCTTCATCATGTTCATAAATTCATAAACCGCGGCCGTTCCCTGAGCTCCGCTTCGCGGCCCCATCTCGGTAATGGAGCGGGCCGCGGCCGCATTGGCAAAAGCCGCGCATTCCTTTAATGGCCAATCATGCAGCAATCCGTAAACAAACGAGGCATTGAACGTATCACCGGCTCCCGTCGTATCCACAGGCCGAACGGGAAAGGCCGGAGATTGAATCCTCTCACCGTTTTTCGTGATAATTCCGCAGCCGCGGCTTCCCAGCGTTAAAACGATAAGACATCCGCAATCGGTTAAAACGTCCACGGAATCCGTACCAAAAGAATTCTTAATATTCTCAACACCGCTTTCATTCAGAAAAAGGACATCCCCCATCTTGAGCAATTCAAAATCCTCTTTATTCGCGGAGATTGTGCTTCGTTCAACATCATAAATAATGCGCACATTGTTCTTTTTCAAATTCGTTAATAAATCAAAGTGTTCCGAATACCGCTTCAGGTCGGTAACGGTCGTATAAACGGCCTTCGCGTTCAACAAAGCTTCGGACTGCCGTGCCGAAAGAGGCAAATCTTTCCTGTCGTTTTCAACAACCAGAATCGCTCTTTCACCCTGGTGAAGAAGAATGATGCACTTGGCGTCGTTAATCTTTTTATCGATGCCGATCAATTCGGAACCGACACCGGCCTGATTCATGGAAGCAATAATATCTCTCGAAGTATCGCTGTCGTTTAAATAATCAACAAGCGCCGTCTTCACCCCGTACGATGCGATAATCGCCGCGGCATTCGCAATCATACCGCCCATCATCTTTCCAAGCGGAGAACACAGAACCTTCCCGCCCATTTCAGGGAAATTCTCAAGCCGATAATATTCATCAATGCACGGCGGTCCGATCATGACGACATCGTAGGCGTGCATCAAATCAGTTCCATAATTTTCTCGGAAAGCCCCCGGAGATCAATATCGTTTTCCCTCTCAAGAATTTCCAGATAATCCGGCGGAAACGCATCGCTTCCGGCGTACGCGCCCAAAATCCCCCCCACCATGGTTGCGACGGTATCCGTATCGTCTCCGATATTCACACCGCCCAAAATTCCCTCAACGGGATTGCCCCGGGAGGCAACGATGATTCCGAATACGGTAGGAATCGACTCGACGGCATACAGTCCCGCCCCGACGACATCCCCAAGCTCTTCAATCGCGGAGGGAACATCGTTATAGCCCAAAGCAATATCGCCGGCCAAACGGATTCTTTTTTCAATCGACGGGCCCGCGAGAACCTGATAAGAGCGCCCCAGCCGATCCCCTTCACGGGCCCCATACAAACCCGCGTCAAAAATCTTCAAAACATCGGAATCTTCATGCATGGCCATCGCGGTCGCGGCGGCCACGGCACCGGCTCCCGAAAGGGAAATATTATTGTCGTGCGTTATGCAGCACAAAGTAACCGCATCCCTGATGGCTTTATCGACATCTCCGCCGCTGAAAAGGGCCATCGGGGAAGCCTTCATTCCCGCGCCGTTGGTGGCCCTTCCGTTGTTATGAATAAACTGATCCTCAACAACCTCTTTCCCTTCAGGCTCACCTTTCAGCCGCAAAATCCCGGCTCGGGTTGTCGGCCCGCAGAACCTGTTGTAATCGTCGTTGTCGAACCATTTCAGTAAAGCCCTCTTCGCGATTTCCCCGCTCACCCGGCCATTGTTCAAAACAATCTCTTCGCAGGCGTAGTAAGCAAGGCTGAAATCATCGGTTATCTGACCGGCTCTGTTGCCCCCGGCGAACGTATCCCGAGGCGGTTCTCTGAATTCTCCGACATACCCCCCGAAGTCCCTCCGAATTTCGTCCCTGGTTCGAATCTCGGTAGCCGCCCCCATCGCGTCTCCCGCGGCGGCACCGATCAGACATCCTAAAACACTGTTTTTCATTCTCATCTTCCTGTTTTTCTTTTTGAGGGATGATCCCCGCACCGGTCGCCGGATTTATGGATTGACCTTTTCGGCGCCGGGATTCCACTCTCGGTTGAGAACTCCGCCCTTATTCATCCGGGAAGAAAAAGATTCTTTTTCTCAACTGGGACAATTCCATAATTCATGAAATCGCCTCAACCCGATAGCCGAAACCCCTCGGAACTCGCTTGAAAAGGGCTTTGTTTCAAAAATCGCCGATTTTTGAAATCACCTCAACTGTGAACAAAACGTATTCTACACTTTTCTGTTGCCTCGGGAAGTCAATCAAGACTACAACTGATAAAGAAGAACTCTATGAAAAGAAAGCAAAAGACTCCGCATATCCGATGGAACCGAATTGGAACAAATCCGAGACTGCAGCTCAAATTCGGAATCAACAGACAAACCTTTCAGCTGAAGCAGATTCCGTCCGAGAAACAAGAATCAATAACATACGCGAATGAATACGTTCGTCTTGAAGGGCGCTGGAAAGACATTCCCGGTTTTGGAAACCGTCTTTCCTTTTCCCTCAAGAATATAACCGATGAATCCATCAGAATTACACGCCTTATATTCCCCGCCGAAAACGGAATCGACAGCTATGTTTCCTCATTCGATACCCGCAGTCTTTCGTTTTTACGCAACGGATATCAAAGCTGGTCAACGGCCCGAAGCTATCTGCCGAACGATAAACCCTTGCGCCCCTGGCTGCAGCTTGTCAGTCTGGCGAGCAGCAATACGGCCAATCTTCCCTCCAACATACCGGGAGTCTTCAGTTCCGAAATGTATACGGTGGTGAGCGACCGGTCCGACGGCCGCAGCTTCCTCGTCGGCCAAGGACCTCCGTTTAATCAATTTTTCTATATCAGACTCAATCTCTACGACAATCCGAATCGGCGCAGCCATTTTGAACTTACCTTCGATTTCGGCAGAAAACTGATATCCCCGGGTGAATCGATCGAGCTGGATTCAATCTACGTGGCTCTGGGCGGGGCGCAGGAACTGCAGCATGCCTACTTCAGGGAAGTCGGCAAAAAAGCGGGCGTTCGCCTCCGCAGCGAAAACGTCCGAGGATGGTGCAGCTGGTACTTCGCTTACAATAAAATTTCACCCTCACTCATCAGGGAAAACATCAAAGCTCTTGTCGAAGCTCGTGAAAAATCAAACACCCAAATCGATTTCATCCAAATCGACGACGGATACCAAACCGCGGTAGGAGACTGGCTGAACCTTACTCCTGAATTCGAGGGTCAAATGAAAATGCTTGCCGACGAAATTCGGACGGCGGGATTCAAACCGGGCCTTTGGATTGCGCCTTTCGTTGCGGCCGGCAAATCTCGGGTACTGTCGATTCATCCCGAATACGCCCTTCGTGATGAACATGGAAAAAAAATCGCCGCCGGTTTTAATTTCTTCTGGCCAGGCCGTTATTATTACGGCCTTGATATCACCAATCCGCGATTCGAAGAATATCTTCGCAAAGTTATCCGGACGATTGTCGGCGAATGGGGTTTTCCCTATCTCAAATGCGATTTCCTCTTCGGCGGCTGTCTCCGCGGGGGAACTCATCATGAACTGAAACTTTCCCGGGCCGAGGTGCTCAGAAAGGGAATGCGGATTATCAGAGAAGAATCCGAAAAAGCGACACGGGACGATACTTTCATCGTCGGCTGCGGAATGCCTCTTTCCGCAGGCATCGGAACGGTGGATGCCATGCGTATCGGTCCGGATACGGGAGACTACTGGATTCATAAGCAGGGCAAGCTGCTGCGTACCGGCGCCATGGTGGGTGTTCGCAACAGCATCCGCAACAGCTTCGTCCGCGGAGCGATGCATAATACTCTCTGGCTCAACGATCCGGACTGTCTCATGCTGCGCAAAGAAGGAACACGGCTGAGCGCCGCGCAGCGGAGAACCCAAATAAACGCCATCCTACTCACCGGCGGTATTCTGCTTTATTCGGACGATTTCGGCAAACTTGATCCTTCGATCGTCCGGGAACTTCCCGCGATTCAATCGATTTCCGACGCCTGTTTCGGCGGGAGGCTGATCGTTTTGGATCTCATGGACCGGGAATTGCCGCAAATCGCTCTGAACACGGCCGGATACCTCGGCGTCTTTAATATGCACGCCGCGCATGCCGACATCACCATTCCCATACATAGACTCTTCTCTTCCGCCCAGTCCGTCACCGCCGAATGGAAGCAAAAATGGCGCAATCCGCGATCACTCCGTGAAGTGTGGAACGGTGAGGGAATAATGATAAAAAGCTCGGAAATTAATTTCGGAACGCTCGGCCCTTATGAGTCGAGGCTGTATAAACTTGAAGAAACGCCGTAAGAGGCGCACAATACTGAAAAATGAAACATCTCTTCGGTCCGGTTCCCTCAAGAAGACTGGGACGCTCTCTCGGAATTGATTTGGTTCCCTATAAGGTTTGTTCCTTCGACTGTATCTACTGCCAGCTGGGAAGAACAACGGAAAAAACCATAAAAAGAAAGACTTATGTTAACGCCGAAGAGATTCTCCGAGAGCTGGAAGACAAACTGAGAACCGATGAGGGAATCGATTATCTGACACTCTCCGGATCGGGTGAGCCCACCTTGTGTTCCGAAACCGGAAGAATCATCAAAGAAATAAAGAACATAACGGATCTTCCTGTAGCGGTCCTTACAAACGGTTCCCTGCTGTGGCGCGAAGAGGTGTGCGCCGGGATTGAAGAAGCGGATCTGATTATTCCCTCGCTCGACGCCGGAGACGAAGCTTCTTTTCAAATCGTCAACAGACCGTGCAAAGAATTGCGGTTTGATAAAGTCGTTGACGGACTGATTCAATTTTCAAAGAAGAATCCCGGGAAGATTCGGCTTGAAATCTTCCTTTTGGACGGGATCACTTCATCCGTTTCCGAAGTTGAAAAAATAAGCAAAATCGCGGAAAGAATAAACCCGTCCAAAATCCAGCTGAATACGGTAAAACGGCCTCCCGCCGAATCCTCCGCACTCCCCATACCGGAACTTAAAATGAAGGAACTCTCCGAATGCTTCACACTGCCGACGGAAATCATCGCGGACTATAAAAGTCCCGTAAACGACAATTTTTTCTCGGCCGGCAAAAATGACATAATCAGTCTCCTGGAACGCCGGCCCTGCAGCCTTAACGACATCTCCGACGGATTGGGACTGCATAAAAATGAAATCCTGAAATACACGGAAGAACTGGTGAAACAAGGCTTCATAACAACAAACACACAGAACGGCATTCTCTTTTATTCAAAAATGAAGTGAATGGAATCATCGTTCTTACGATTCGGCCGCCGCGGCACGAAGAAAGAAAATTCCTGCTCATGAAAACCGCTTTCCGACAATGATTCCTTGAGCCTATGTTACTTATAACTAATATTATTTATTCACACAAATATTAATGTATGATAAATATTGAACCAAGGAGAACTGTCATGACGAAAGAACTGCTGGTAACGGCAACAGCCTTCGGACTTTTTGTGGTATGCCCCAGAATGGCCGGAATGACCCATATACTCAAAACACATTCAAGCGTCCCCATCCTCTCAACGGTCTTGTTGGGAGTTCTGATTTCCATTCCCCTTCTCTTGCTGATGGTTTTTGTCTTTTCCAAAGCCGGTATCTGGGGTGCTCTGGCGGTTTGTGTCGCAACCGATTTGGGAGCGGCCTTATTAATGAAGGAAATCAGCTTTAAAGCGGGTATCGAGACTTTAATCATCGCGATTTTCGTTATTATCGGTGTTAAAATCGCCCCTCTGATTTCCGGGCTTTTTCACGGGAAATAAACCGGCCTCCGCGTTTCCCGCACGAATCGCGGCATGCCGACTCATCCGTTTACATGCCGCTCCGGAGAGAATACAATTCCCTGGTGTTTTCCCAAGGGTAAGAACCCAATATTTTCAGTTATCAAGGATTGAACTATGAAGAAGATTCTGTTCTCAGCGACTCTGCTGCTTTCGGTTCTCGCTTTCGCCTCCGCTTCCGGGAATAAAGAATCCGCCGGAGATGATTCTCTGAGCTTCATTCAAGACAAAGGGACCTTCGTTCTCGGTTTGGACGACAGTTTTCCTCCCATGGGTTTCCGGGATTCGAACGGTGAAATCGCCGGATTCGATATCGACCTGGCCGCCGAAGTCTGCAAGCGAATGGGCGTCGAGCTTGTTCTGCAGCCCATCGACTGGGATTCCAAAATTTTGGATCTCAACAGCGGAGACATCGACGTTATCTGGAACGGCCTCACCATCACCGATGAACGCAAGGAAAAAATCAGCTTTTCAAAGCCTTACCTCGCCAACCGGCAAATCGTTATCGTTAAGGCCGGTTCGGGCATCAACCGCAAAGCGGATCTGGCGGGGAAGAAAGTCGGCCTCCAGATGGGAAGCAGCGCCAACGACGCCGTTGAGTCCGATCCGGAAACTCTGGCGACCTTCGCCGAACTGGTTCTCTTCCAGGACAACGTACAGGCTCTGATGGACCTGGAAATCGGCCGCATCGACGCCGTGGTGGCGGATGAGATTCTCGGCCGTTACTACATCAGCCAAAAGGCGGGAGTCTTCTCGGTCGCCGCCGACAATTTCGGCGAGGAGCAGTACGGAATCGGTTTCCGCAAAAACGATACGTCCTTCGTCGCCGAAGTCGATCGTATCCTGGATGAAATGGACGCCGACGGCACCGCCGCGAAAATCTCCAGGAAGTGGTTCGGAGAAGACGTTCTTCTCGATCGTTAGTCCTTTTCGCGACTGATGACATACTTGATTGATACGGCGCTGTTCATCCTTCAGGGGTGCGGCGTTACTCTGAATCTTTTCGCCATTACCCTGGCGGGCTCGCTCCCGCTGGGGTTTGTATGCGCCATGGTAAAAACATCCGGCTGGAAGCCATTCCGCATTATAATGGAAGCCTACACATCCATCGCCCGAGGCACGCCGCTGCTCCTGCAGCTTTTTTTCGTTTACTACGGACTTCCCATTATTTTTCCGGGATTTCGGCTGGAACGATTCACGGCCGCGGCCGTTACGTTCATCCTGAACTACGGAGCCTACTTCACCGAAATCTTCCGGGGCGGCATCCAGTCCATTGCTCGGGGACAGTACGAAGCGGCGCGGGTTCTGGGGATGTCTTACCCGAAAACCATGCTGCGCATCATTCTGCCGCAAACCCTCAAAAGAGTTCTGCCGCCGGTGGCCAACGAGTCCATCACACTCGTGAAAGACACGGCCCTCGTCGTGGTTCTCGGTATCGGGGAAATCCTGCGGAATTCCAAGCAGGTCGTTTCCCGGGACTTTACCGTTACGCCGTTCGTTCTGGCCGCGGGAATCTATCTAATTCTTAATTACGCCCTGGTCCTCTTCTTCCGGAGGATAGAGAAGAGGTACTCGGTTTATGAATGATTCCGATATCATGCTTTCCGTGAAAGGACTCAGAAAATCCTTCGGCCATCTTGAAGTTCTTAAAGGGATTGATCTCCAGGTGGGCCGCGGGGAAATCCTTTCGGTCATCGGTCCTTCGGGATCGGGAAAGAGCACCTTGCTTCGAAGTCTTATTGCTCTTGAAAAAGTCGACGACGGAGACATCGTCATCGAAGGCCGGCCCATCGCTCTGAGCGGTCATGACCATATCAGCGATGCGAAAATTCGGGAACGGTGCCGAAAACTCGGCATGGTGTTCCAGAACTTCAACCTTTTTCCCCACAAAACGGCCTTGGGAAATGTTATCGAAGGTCTTGTGGCGGTGCTGAAAACAGATAAGGAAACCGCCGTCGCGAAAGGCGAGAAACTCCTGGCCAAGGTGGGGCTCTCGGATAAACGGGACGTCTATCCCTGTTATCTTTCCGGCGGTCAGCGGCAGCGGGTGGCCATCGCCCGGGCCCTGGCCATGGATCCGGACGTAATGCTCTTCGACGAGCCTACGAGCGCCCTGGACCCGGAACTCATCGGCGAGGTGCTGGCGGTTATCAAGGAACTCGCCGCTGAAAAAATGACCATGATTGTCGTTACCCATGAAATGGGCTTTGCCCGGGAAGTTTCCGATCGGGTTATCTTCATGGACGGCGGTCTCATTCTGGAAGAAGCGGCGCCGGAGAAACTCTTTTCCAATCCCGATCATCAGAGGATTCGCGCTTTTTTAGACAAGATGCTCTGATAAGTCGGTTCCGGAATCATTTCCTTTCCGCCGCAAACGCCCCCCGCCGATCCTGTAGAAAAAATGAAATCTTCCGTGTATGATCATAACGTCGGCACCTCCGAAATCATTAAGGAGGTGTCCATTATTTGAAAAGCAAATCCATTTAATATGGAAAAAAACGTGGTAAGTTTATTCCGGCCCGCCACAATAAGAGGCAAATTAGGATAGGCCGATGAAGCTGTCCCGCAAATGTGAATATGCCCTTCTCGCCCTGATTGACATCGGCCTCAATGGAAAAACAAATCCTGTGAAGATTGGAGATATCTGTGAGCGCAAGGATATCCCTAAAAAATTTCTGGAACAGATTCTTCTCATTCTTAAAGGATCGGGTTATGTGAAAAGCCGAAGGGGATCGGAAGGAGGTTATATGTTGGCTAAACCCTCGTCGGAAATCTCCTTAGCCGAGGTGGTTCGGCTTTTCGATGGTGCCCTGGCCCCCGTCGAATCGGTAAGTTCCTATTTCTTTGAACACACCCCCGTAGAAAAAAGTCCGGCTCTCCTCTCCCTGTTCCAAGAAATCAGAGATTACATCTCCACTCTGATGGAAACCACCACCCTGGCTGATATTCTCTGCAGAGAGAAGGAAGTGGATTGCTCTTGAGTTTTTTTCATCCGTTGTCTACCTTATCGGTATAGATAGTAGACATAGGAGCGTATAAATGAAGAAAACACATACGACCGCAGTGATGTTGGCATTAATGCTGACGGCGGTCGTTCTTACAGCTTCCTGCAGCGGTGATCGTTCGTCCGAAAACAGCGGAACGAAAAAACAGGATTCCCTCAGCATCTCCGGAGCATTCGCTCTGTATCCCATGGTTGTTCTTTGGGCTGAAGAATATAAAAAGGAGAATCCCGACATCCGTATCGATATTACCGCCGGAGGCGCCGGAAAAGGTATGGCCGATACTCTTGCCAAAGCCGTGGACTTCGGAATGGTATCTCGCGGCATTTACCCGGAAGAATCGGAACAAGGCGCCACCGCCTTCCCGGTGGCTCGGGACGCCGTGGTGGGCACCATAAACGCCAACCATCCCCTGGCCGAGGAGATTACTCGGAACGGTATGACTCGGGATGACTTATCCTCTTTATTCTTAGGTACCGGTAAAGGACGATATCCCCTTTCCTCTTTCACCGTCTACACCCGAAGCGATTCCTCAGGAGCGGCTCAAATGTGGGCGGAATACCTTGGAGCGGCATCCCAAGACGAAATTATCGGAACCGGAGTATCCGGAGATCCGGGGCTCCTCGAAGCTGTACGGCAGGATAGAACGGGCATAGGCTTCAACAATATCGGCTATGCCTATTCCCATGAAACCGGCAGGCCTTATGACGGGATTATGGTAATTCCGCTCGACCTTGACTCCAGCCGAATGCTGGAAACCTCCGAACGGTTTTATTCCAGCCTCTCCGATATCGCCCGGGCCGTGAAAGAAGGAGTTTATCCTGCACCACCCGCCAGAGATCTCTATCTGGTTACCAAGGGAATACCTTCCGATGGAACCGTCAGAGACTTCCTGGAATGGGTCCTTACAGACGGCCAAGCCTTTGTCGAAAATGCCGGGTACATTCCGGTCGCTTCCGACCAGATTGAGTCGGCGCTTGGAAAGCTCGGCCGGTGAGCACCGCCCTACCCGCCACACAGCATAATCCTGCAGGGGCGGCCCCATTATCGGTTTCCACTTCAATCAACTGCGAAAAGGCTCAAAGATCCTCCGTATTCGGAAACCTTTTGAGGATAGCAGGCGCGTCGGCGGCGGTCCTACTCGCCCTGGTTCAGGCCCTCCTTTTGACCACCCTTATCCTGAAAGCCGCCGGTTCCATCATCGAGTTAGGACCGATAAGGCTCTTCTTCAGCCTTGAATGGCGGCCCAGCAGGGGAGAGTTCGGCTTAGCATCATTTGCGTTTGGAAGCCTTGCCGTCTGTGTTGTGGCACTCCTTTTAGCCGTACCCATTGGAATCTTGGCCGCTACGGCACTCACCGAATATATGCCTGAGGGGCCCAGGCGTATCTTGCGTTCACTCATCGATCTTCTCTCCGGTATCCCTTCGGTCGTCTATGGCCTCTGGGGAGTGGTTACCGTGGTGCCCGTCATAAGAAACCTGGCTCCTGCGGGATCGGGTGTTACCGGATATTGCGTTCTTGCCGCGGGACTGGTACTGGCCGTCATGGTGCTGCCTATTATCATCCAGTTATCTTGCCAGGCGCTGGACGCCGTTCCCATAGGACTGAGAGAGGCATCCCTGTCCTTGGGTGCCCAAAAGGGACACACCGTGGCGTCCGTAACCCTTCGTCGGGCTATGCCGGGCTTGGGTTCCGCCGTCCTTTTGGCTTTCGCACGGGCCGCCGGGGAAACCATGACCGTGGCGATGGTGGCCGGAAGTGTCGCTCAAATTCCTCGAGGACTCCTTGATCCGGTCTATCCCCTGCCGGCCCTCATCGCAAATACCTACGGAGAGCTCTTGTCCGTTCCCAGTTACGAAGGGGCCGTAATGACTGCGGCACTCCTATTAATCGTCTTTGAGGCCCTGTTCATCGTTATAAGCAGCCTCATTCTGAAACGATGGGAGGCCCGACTGTGCGTACAATAAGCTATATTGCTCTGGCCCTTGTTCTTATTCTTCTTATCTCGCTTCTTTGGTCCATACTGATTCGGGGTCTCCCCCTGCTCGATTGGGAAATGCTCACAAAAATTCCATCGGGGGGGTTCTACCTCGGCGGCGAGGGAGGCATTGCCAATGCCATCATCGGATCGCTTTATCTGGCGGGCGGCGCCACTGTTCTAGGCTTTTTTCTTGCTTTTTTGGCCGTACTCTGGATGCACGGCGGCACGAATCGAGATTCAAGGGCCCGCCGATCCTTTCGGCTTCTGGCAACCTGCATGAGCGGAGTGCCGACCGTTATATACGGTGCCTTCGCCTTTCTTGTCATGCAGGCGGCGGGAGTACGAGCCTGCCTGGGCGCCGGTATTCTGGCGGTGGGATTTTTTGTAACGCCCATAATAGTCAGAGCCCTGGATGAAGCCTTCTTGGCGGTTCCCAACGGATTAATGGAAAGCGTTCTTGGTCTGGGATCGAATAAAACCAGGGGATTACTCACCGTAGCGGCACGCCAGTCCGTTGGAGGCATCGTTACCGCTCTTATTCTCGGATTTACCAGAGCTTTGGGGAATTCCGCCACAGTGCTTTTCGCCGCAGGTTTTACCGATTCCATTCCGGATTCCCTTTCCCGGCCGGCGGCATCTCTTCCCTTGGCTGTCTACTTCCAGCTCTCCTCCCCTATCGAGGGAGTACGGGAGCGGGCCTTTGCCGCGGCCGCCGTCCTGACGGTTCTCATTCTGATTCTCAGCCTGACAGCCAGGTTCCTGGAACGGCGGCTCGGCCGCTATATGATCCGCTGAATTCACATCCAAGGAGGATATCTATGAAAACCTTATCTCAAGGAACGATCGAACGTTCCGCCGAATCCCTGATAAAACCCCGCCCAACCGTAAGAACAGAGACTGCGGCTCCTTTCGCCTCTTCCCTTGAAACTGAAGACGCAGGCGCCTCTCCCGTAAGAACCTCCGCCGCCGCCCCCATCGTTACCGATCATCTCTCCGTGTGGTACGGCAGACAGCAAGCCGTTTTTGACATAAGCCTTTCCTTTCCCAGCACGGGAATAACAACAGTCATAGGTCCCTCCGGCTGCGGGAAATCCACTCTTCTGCGCACCCTCAATCGGATTGCCGACGAATACGAAGACGTTCGCTACGAAGGATCGGTAAAAATCAACGGCATCGAGATTTTGGGACGTAAGGGAAATCTTGAAATCCTGCGCTCCAAATTAGGACTCCTTCTCCAGCGCCCTTACCCCCTCCCCATGAGCATCTTCGACAACGTGGCTTACGGACTCCGGCTTCAGGGCATCCGTGCCCGTTCGGAACTCGCCGATCGGGTGGAGCATTACCTGCGAATCTGCCACCTTTGGCATGAAGTGGAATATAAACTCCGAGGCCCCACAAGCGCCCTCTCCGTAGGGCAGCAGCAGCGTCTCTGTCTGGCTCGAGGCCTGGCGGTCGAACCGGAAATGATTCTCGCCGACGAGGCCACATCCGCTCTGGATCCTATTTCAACAAAAATTATCGAAGAGCTGATGATGGAACAAAAAGAACGCATCGGGGTTATCTGGGTAACCCACACACTCCGTCAGGCCAGACGCATCGCCGACAGAGCCGTGTTTCTCTACATGGGCAAGCTGGTGGAATGGGGCGAAGCGCCCGACTTCTTCGATTCGCCCCGAGAAGTCTTAACCGCTGAATACCTCGCGGGAGCCTTCAGTTGAGTTCTCTCAGGATGGTAATCCGGCAAGAACCTTGATCGGCTCGGCTGTTATCTCACCTTGTCCCTGAGAATCAGAGAGAAGACTCTCTTTCGAGCATACATGTTACGGAGATTCTTCCGGGAAGAATTCCGAGAAGCCGGCCGTGTTCAAGAGACTTCCGAGGGTTATTTTCAACGAAGCTTAAAAACTTCCGGATTGATTATCCGTGAACACCGGACCGGATTTTCTCAAACATCATCCAGCCATAGCGTTGAATCTTAATCATATTGCCGCCATGAAAAATCTGATCGGCATCCAAGATGTTTCGATACGCTCCCGCGGGAAGAGAAATCTCGGCCTCTTTTTCGGCGATATTGAGGGCGATGATCAGTGTCTGCTCTTCCGAATGACGCTGAAATACAAATTGCTCGCTTTGAACGCTAATCTGTTTATAGTCTCCAAACATCAAAGCCGGGCATCGCCTTCGCAATCCGGAGAGAAGACGAATCTGATCCGCAATCCTTTCGTCGGTCTTCGGAATCTCTTCCCATGCGGGCCGAAGATCCGAATCGCTCCGTTCGGAACGAGTCCCTTCGGCCATCCATTCGGATCCGTAGTAAATGGAAGGAATCCCCGGAATGGCGAATAAAAGAGCATACACCGTAAAAAGATGCTCCTTAACCGTTAGAACGGATGCAATACGGTCGACATCGTGGTTGTCGACGAAATTATAAAGACGAAGATCCCCGCACAAGCCATGGCTCCCAAAGAGACGATTCAGAGACCAGGCGATTTCGAAAAGATTTCGGTCGTTATGACTCGAATAAATCCCTTTATAGCATTCATAATTGGTTGCAGAATCGAGCAGGCCCGGCCCGGCGATGCTGCGATAATCGCCATGAATCATCTCGCCCATAAGCCAGAAATCAGCTCTTTTGGTTTTACAGAATGAAGAAAGATCCCTGATAAACCGCCGGTCCAAAAGATACGCCACATCCAAACGCAATCCGTCGATATTCAAAAAGTCCATCATCCATTCGACGGATTGAAATAGATAATCCTTCACCGCCTCATTCGCCAAGTTGAGCGTTACCAGTTCATTGTGCCCTTCCCAGCCCCGATAGGAGAATCCGTCTCCAAAAGGACTGTCCGAATCGAAATCGACATCCTTGAACCAATCGGCAGAAGGACTTTCCCGCCCTTCCTTTTTCAACGCTTGAAAAGCCGGGAATTCCCTGCCGACATGGTTGAACACTCCGTCGAGCACCACGTTTATTCCGCCTTTGTGAAGCCGATCAACCATATCTCGAAAAGAATCGTTATCCCCGAGCCGTCCGTCGATTTGACGATAATCGATGGTGTCGTAACCATGGGTGGAAGATTCGAATACCGGCCCGAAATACACGGCATTCATTCCGAGATTCCGGAGTTCGGCGATATACTCGTCCGTAATTCGCAGCAGATGCTCCGAATTTCCCGATTGATCGTTTTTCGGTAATACCCCCGCAAAACCCAAAGGATAAATGTGATAAAACACAGCGTTATCGAACCATCTTTCATTCATATTCACCATCCAATTATACCGTTCGGTATATTTAAAGAAAAAAAATTAGGAATAAATGCCGTGACTGAACGTTCTTACGGTTTCCGTAACCAAAGAATCGCTGAATGGAACCCGCCGTTCGGCCAATAGTATTCCATACAGATTCACCATGCCGAGAAAAGACGCCGTTAAAAAAATCTGGCGATTTCTCATGTTTCCATGATCTTCCGAAGCTTCGATGAAAATGCGGGTTACCGCTTCGGTAATCCGCTGCGCCGCGGGTTCCACCGCTTTTCGTGATTCACTTCCCGGCGGAGCCAGGAGCAAAGAGGCATAATAACGAAACTCCAACGGTCTTTTCGTCGCGTAACCGAAACAGTCCCGAGTAATGCAGGTTAAAGTGTTTGGAAGATCGTGGGCATAGAGATTTTTTTCCATCACCACAATCAGCGGCTGGGTTATGTTAAAGACCAAGGTATCCAAAATCCCGCGCTTACTCCCGAAATAATGATAGAGCGTGGGTTTCGTCACATCGGAACGCTCACAGATCTGCTGCACTCCGCAGCCTTCATAACTGAACTGCGCAAAGAGCTCCAAGGCATTTTCCAGCAGTAATCGGCGTGTATCCATCCCGTACGAATATACCGTTCGGTATACTCGTATGTCAAGTCCGAACAAACCTTATCATCCCGATTAGAAGGCGTATGGGACTCGACATTACCGGTTCCCTTTAGGATACTTACGGAAACTTCGAGGATATCGCTTCAGAGTTTCCCGCTTTTTTCAGGGAAAGAAGCACACCTCCATGCCGACATCTGGAGTACGACAAACCATGCTTAACTATGCTGTTATCGGAACCGGCGCCATAGGAGGCTATTACGGCGGCCGATTGGCCGAATCGGGAAAAAACGTGCAGTTCCTGGCACGCAGCGATGCGGAATATCTCAAAAAGAACGGATTAAAAGTCTTCTCCCCTCAGGGCGATTTCCATCTGAAAGAAATCTCGGTTTTTCAATCAACAGAGGAGATGCATCCGGTCGACGTGGTTATCGTCTCGCTGAAAACCACATCAAACCAATTATTGCCCTCCCTACTCTCTCCCCTCATCTCGAAGGGTACCGCCGTTCTTCTGATGCAGAACGGTCTGGGGATGGAGGAAGAAGTCAGCTCTGTGTTTCCCGATACTCCGGTTATCGGCGGAATGTGTTTTATTTGCTCTCAGAAACGGGAACCGGGTGTGATTACCCATATGGATTACGGCGCCGTAACCATCGGATCCGCCGACAAGAAAGATAAAGAGATTCTTGCCGCTCTGGCCGACGACATGAACACCGCCCGAATACCGGTAAGAATTGCCGAAAATCTCGGAGAGGCCCGCTGGCGCAAACTGCTTTGGAATATTCCCTATAACGGCCTCTCCGTTCTTCTTAACGCCGATACAAAAGAAATTATGGACCATCCTTCATCACGCAAAATTGTCCGAAATCTCATGGAAGAAGTCGTGAAGGGCGCGGCCTCCCGCGGATACACAATCGATGAAGAAGAGATTAAAAAAATGATGGTGTACACCGACAAAATGACGCCGTATGAGCCGAGCATGAAGCTGGACTATGACAACCATCGGGCCATGGAACTGGAATACATGTACCGAAAACCCCTTGCCGCCGCGGAGAAGCAAGGCTGTTCACTTCCCTATATCACCATGATGTGCCGGCAGCTCGAATACCTGGATGCACGGAATACGGAAAAATGAAGACAATCTGCCGTTTTGCACCCGCCTCGTACCCGCGGATTCACAAAAACCTGCCCGACCGTTTCATCGGCTAACGGGTAATCCGGTCGGTCGATCGGCGGACCGAACAAGCTTTCCGGAAATCATGCCGCGTTCTCACTTAAAGCCGATAAAAAAGGATTTTGCGAAACAGGGTTTTTCTTGAAATCCCCAATTCCTCGGCTGTTTTCGTCTTATTCCCACGATTGCGAAGCAGAGCCTCGCTGATGATTCGAGCCTCAAGTTCTCCTGAGAATCGGCTCAGCGCTTCCTTCAAAGTTAAGGGACTTCCCTGGGGCGGCCAGTTTACATCGGCTGTGTTTTTCATTAAGGCCGTTGAGAACGTCCCGGGATTCAAAGTTTCAATACTCTCCCCTTCACAGAGCAATACGGCCTGATTGACCAAATTTCTTAATTCTCGAATGTTTCCCGGCCATTGATGCCGCTTCAGCTTATCAACAAGATCCGGATGGATCGATCGGACTTTCTTGGCATATCGGTCATTGTAAAATTCGATGAATTCATCGATCAGAATCGGTATATCCTCAACTCGATTTCGTAAAGGCGGAAGTTCGCAAGTTATAACTTTCAGCCGGTAATACAGATCGTTTCGAAACCGCCCCTCCTGAATGAGCCGCTCAAGATTTCTGTTCGTTGCGGCAACAACGCGAACATCCACCCGAATGGGACGAATCCCTCCCACCCTTTCAAAACTCCGCTCTTCCATAACACGGAGAATCTTGGCCTGGATTTCCGGAGTCATGTCGCCAATCTCATCCAGAAACAGAGTCCCTTGATGAGCCATCTCAAATTTGCCGGATCGCTGCTCAACGGCTCCCGTGAACGCCCCTTTTTCATGCCCGAAAAGCTCACTTAAGAGAAGTGATTCGGATAAAGCCGCGCAATTCACTCCGACAAAGTTTTTATCTCTTCTGTTGCTTGTAAAATGAATATAACGGGCCAACAATTCTTTTCCAGAGCCGCTTTCCCCGGTAATCAAAACCGATGCCGGCGTATTTTTGACTCTGTCGGCGATCGAAAGAACATTTAAAAAATCAGGATTGGAAGTCTTAATCTGTCTGATATCCAGTGTCTGACGAATCTCCGATTTAAGATAATCGTTTTCATTACGAAGCGCGATGAGTTCCAGATTTTTCCTTACCGCCTCTAAGACCGTTGTATTGTCCAGCGGCTTCAGGATGTAATCCGAAGCTCCGCATTTCATCGCCTGAACACTGCTGTCGATGCTTCCGTGGCCCGTTATCATAATGACGATGACATCGGGGGCGATTTTTTTGATTTCTCTGAGAACTTCGATACCGTCGTCATTCCCCAATCGAATATCCAGAAGAACGGCCGAAATCGCTCCGGTTCGCACGGCGCTTATAGCCTGCGGCCGATTCGAAGCGCGTTCAACGGAATACCCCTCCGCACTAAAAAGGTTTCCCAACGCGACACGGATTCCTTCTTCATCATCAACAATGAGAATGGAGGGACCGGGAGAAGAAATTTCACTCATTCCGCATTCCTATTAATAGGCAATATCAGCGTAAATTCAGCGCCTTTACCGAGAGAGCTTTTCACTTCAATATCACCGCCGAATTT
The DNA here is from genome assembly GCA_963666985.2 of Spirochaetia bacterium. Taxonomy (GTDB): domain Bacteria; phylum Spirochaetota; class Spirochaetia; order DSM-2461; family DSM-2461; genus UBA2779. The sequence continues at coordinate 1,038,262 of CAXXIA010000002.1, forward strand.
CTTCATAATCCCATAAACGATGGATAAACCGAGACCGGTACCGACACCCTTCTTCTTTGTTGTGTAAAACGGATCGAATATTCTGTCTCGAATCTCTTCAGGGATGCCCGGACCGTTATCGCCGATTCTGATTCCCTGATGGCCGGAATCAATATTCATTGTTTCAATAACGATCTTTCCGGAATCACCTATAGCCTGAACGGCATTCTGCAGAATATTCAGAATGGACTGACGAAGCTCGTTTCTCGGAACGGCAACGGTAAGAGATTCCTCCGGATGAGTAAGCATGATTCCAATCTTTGAGTTTTTTGGGATTCCATACCGAACCAAACGAACAACTTCTTCAACACATTCCCGAATATCCGGAATAGACGATCCGTCATCGTTCGAGTTTGAGAATCCCCGAAGGTCATTGATAATGCCGGCGATCCTCCTGGTTTCCCGATCGATCCATCGGAGAGCGTCCTTGTCGAAATCATCGGAAGAACGGGTCATCAGCATCTGAGCGTTACTGAGAATCGTACTGAGAGGATTATTGATTTCATGCGCAATCCCCGCCGAAAGCAGGCTGATGGACGAAAGTTTCTCAGCCTGAATAATCTTCTGTTCCAGATCGATTTTTACACTGATGTCGTCAAGTTCAATAACGCTTTTCCCCCGGCCGCCGTTATGATTCTCCACAAGCGGATACACCTTGACATCCCAGATAACATCTCCGTCCCGGCGTACACCGTTCCAGGTACAATCCCCGCCTTCGGCTATGGTACGGGCGGCGTTGAGAATTTCAGCGTCCAAAATGGAGGGAGCGACATTTTCAAGATCTTGCCCCTCGGGACTTTCGTCCGAAGAAAGGAAACACTCGTTAAAAACACTGTTGGATTTTTCTATCCGCAAACAGTCATCAACGACAAGAATGCCGGCTCGGAGTGAATGAATGATTGTTTCGTTGTATTCCTTTAAAAAAGTAATCTCCCGAAGATTGGCGTCCAGCGTAATCTGATTTTCTTTTAAGTGACTGACCATCTCATTAAAGCCCCGCATAAGCTGACGGATTTCACCCATGGCCTTCTCGGGGACACCGACGTTCAAATTACCGTCTTGGATTTCGCGAATAGCCATTGCCATATTCTGAATCGGGCGGGTAAGACGTACCGTGAACAGCAGAGAAACCAGCGCCGTTATCACAGCGGTAATCAAAGATACAAGGAGAACGATCCGGCCTATCCTGATCAGCAGGGAAAAATAGGGTTCTACCGACATGAAAACCAGAAGTTTTATCGGTCCCACTCTCTCAATATTCCCGATATTCCGAACCGAGACATGATAATGCCCTTTGCCGAAATTCAAATCGTAGCGTTCGCCGTAAGGCGGGAACAAATCATCAAGACCAAGTTCAAATGAATAATCTTCACCGTTTCCAATCGAGTTCCATATAAGGTCTCGGTTATATGAAATAAAAACACTTGCATGATCCCGAGTCGTCAAATTGTTGCAGAAATCTTCATCGATGTTTTTAAGAAGATAAACTTCGTAAGAATCGCTTAAAGTAAAAGCGGCGACAAGAAAAATATTGTCTTCGATTGATTTCAAAGAAATAAATGGGTGATCCCGATCGATTTCCAATTCGCTGAAATCGTCGACAAACGGATAAGCATCGATTAAAACTTCAAAATGGTTCCAACTTCCTCTTCTGACAACGAAAGAATCAATCCCCGTATTCAGCAGAACCGTTTTTAAAGTATGAAAAAATTGGTTGTTTGCGTTCCATGTTTCTTCTTTCAAAGTGAATGATTGAAGGAGTTCGTTGTTCCGAATCTGAATCGAAGTTTTCCACATCATCCGAACCCAGGAATTATAATTCTGATAAACCTGTGCAAACTCTTCTTTCAGTTCCTGCCGAGTTACCGCCTGATTGTTCCGGGATACAAGACCGATAATCAATCCGGCGGTCAGCAGGGCCTGAAATGTAATGGCCCCGATGAAAAACAGCAAGGTCCGTCCGTATATTTTCATGTCAGACGATCTTGTCGCGAACCTCCGATTCTAAAGAAAACGGTCATACTCATTACAGAGAAGACGGTGGGGTTTTTCATCCTCTTCAATGGACGGATATCGCGGAAGGGCTTCATAAAAGTAATTGTCGGTTGCATCATCATTAACGGCACTGACTTCACCGGCCATAACCGGTCCGCCGCCGTTCTCGGCATAAAACCTATGAAAAACATCCTGTTCCAGACTGATTGATTCACCGGGATTTAATCGAACTTCTTCTCCCGGTCCGAAGGTCTTCTTAACACCGTCGATGGATACGGTAACGGGATTTTGCGTGAAATGATCCGACTCATCATGATGATACAATTCAAGAACAAGAGTTCCGCCGCCGCGATTGATAATATCCTCGATTTTACTTTTATGGTAATGAAACGGCGTTTCCTGATTTTCCAGGACGAACATTATTTTCTCCGCATAGGTTTTTTTCATATTTGCCGGGCCGCCGTTTCGGATGGTGATAAGCGTCAGGCCGCGATTGGTAAAATCACCCGAACCCATATCCGTCACGTCCCATCCCAGCCGATTAAGGATTATTTCCTCAATGGCGGTTCTCTCGACAGATTTCCATTCATCCGGACTCCAAGAAAGCCAAGGCGGCAGATGGAACCCGTTCGTCTTAAAAAATCCTTCGGCCTTTTTTATGGCTCCGTTGATTTCGCTCCGTTTCATATCATTTCCTTTAATTGACGGCCGCTGAATACCGCGGACAGCTTAGCATGTTTTTAAGCAACAGTTTCCGAACCGACGATGTAACCGACAATCTCATCGGAATTTGTTTTGCTTCTCTCCAAATCACAGACCTTTTCGCCCCTCCGCATCACAACGATACGATCCGCCACCGCGAAAACATCATGCATTTGATGACTGATAATAATAATTCCGATTCCATGATCTTTTAAGGATTTCACCAGTTCCAAAACCTGATGCTGCTGAGCCACGCCCAAGGCGGCCGTCGGTTCGTCCATAATGAGGCATTTGGCGTTCCAGTATATCGAACGGGAAATTGCCACAGCCTGACGTTGTCCTCCCGAAAGAGAACGTACATTGTTGCGCAGACTCGGGATTTTTATATCCAGTTTTTTCAGGATGCCCTTGGACTCTTCAAACATGTACTTATGATCCAAAACCTTAAACAGTCCCAGGGCTTTTTTTGTTTTTTCCCGGCCCAAAAAGATATTCGAATAGACATTGAGGTTTTCGGCAAGAGCCAAATCTTGATAAATCGTCTCTATGCCTTTGGAGAGCGCATCCATGGGTGTGGCGATTTTCGTTTCTTCTCCCATAACGAAAAGACTTCCTTCATCCGGCTGATGAACTCCCGAGATCATTTTGATTAAAGTGGACTTTCCCGCACCGTTGTCGCCAAGGAGTGCGACGACTTCCCCCGGTTTTACATAAAAATCAACGGAATTCACGGCCACCAAACCGCCGAATCGTTTTGTCAGTCCACGGGTTTCCACCAGGTACTCGCTCTTCATGATTCCTCCTTATCGGTATAGGTTCTATCCGGAAATAACTGATCAATCAAAACGGCCGAGATAAGAATGATGCCGACCATGATGTATTTATCGAATGTCGGGATACCCATAAGGCGCATTCCCGTTTCCAGAATGGCGATAATGACTCCGCCGAGAATGGTTCGCCAGACAGTCCCTTTTCCGCCGCTGAGACTGGCTCCGCCTATAACAACGGCGGCAATGGAATCCAGCAAAGAGGAAGCTCCGGCATCGGCCTTGCCGGTAACATACATCAGCATGTAAATAATGCCGGAGATGGCGGCAAGGAAGGACGAGAGCATATATATCTTCACCAGATGTCTATCCACGTTTATACCGGAACGGACTGCCGAATCGACATTCCCTCCGATGGCATAGGTATGCTGACCGAATACGGTTCGTTTTAACAGAAACGCAAGTATCCCGATGGCCGCGAAGGCGATAACGACAATGTTGGGAATAAGTTCCAGAACGAACACTCCGCGAGCGACTTGCGGCCGATTAAACATGGAGAAACCTACACCGGAAGACCAGTAAAAGACATAACCGTTTCCTATCGCATTGGCCAGATGCGGCAGATTTTTCGCGGCACCTTCCTTGATTAAAAGTTCGGAGACGCCATGACTGATTCCAAGCATCGCAAAGGTTGCGATAAAGGGCGGAACTTTCAGTTTCGCGACCATCAATCCGCTTACCAAACCGGGAATCAAACCGATAAGAAGAGTCAAAACAATGCCGAGAAGCAGTGAGATGCCGTCACCCATCCCGCTTTCGGTTAAAGCAAAGATAATTTTCGTGGACACGATACTTGAAAAACCCATCAGATATCCGACGGAAAGATCAATGCCTCCGGTAATGATGACGAAAAGCTCCGCGGTCCCGAGAAGAAATACCGTGGTCCCAAAAAACAGCACCATTTGAAATACGCGGATACTGAAAAAACCCTTCGCCGAGAGACCGAAAAAAACGATTTCCGCAAATAAAAAAATCAGGGCCCATCGACGCCCGATTTCCAAAAGAAGGTTTTTATTTCGTAATAAGTTCGTCTTCATTCAAACCTCCTTACAAAAAGTCGGGGAAAAGCTGATCAATAACCACGGCGATTATCAAAAGCAGCCCGACGGCGATAAATCGGTAGAAGGGTTCCACACCCGAAATAAGCAAACCGTTTTCCAAGAATGCAATGAGCAGCACGCCGACAAAGGAACCGATAATGCTTCCTTTCCCGCCTAACAGGCTTGCTCCGCCGATAACAACGGCCGCAACCGCAAAGAGTTCATACATGGCTCCGAAAGGAGTGAAATTCCCTATACCGGTCTGAAATACATTGAAGATTCCGGCAAGGCCGGCAATAAATGAAGAGAGAACGTATATTTTTACAATATGCCGTTTCACATCGATTCCCGATCGAATGGCGGCATCTTCATTCCCGCCGACGGCATAGGTATGCTGACCGAATGTCGTATTCCTCAGTAAATGCCAAAGGATGAGAACTATAATTCCCAAAAAAAGAAAAGAATTGGGAATCAGACGAGTAAACTCTCGAATGGATTCGTTTCCGACGCCCTCAGGTAATCCGAAAAGGCTGATGCCGGTTCCTTTCCGAAAATAGAAAACATAGCCGTTCCCAATTTTAGTCAGCACATCGGGAAGCATAGCCACAGGGAAGCCTTCACTGATTTTCAGGGCGATTCCATTGGTGATTCCCCACATACCAAGGGTTGCGATAAACGGCGGAACTTGATATCGGGCAATTAATAATCCGCTGATTAAGCCCGGTATCAAGCTGAGAACAAGTACGGCGGCAACGGCGGTTATGATGGCGGCGGCGGGCGGTGTCCCTTCTCCCGCCGCAAACATTACCTGAATAATTTTCCCCGCGGTCACCGACGAAAAGCCCATTACGAAACCGACCGAAAGATCAATACCTCCGGTAATGATGACAAAAGTTTCGGCACAAGCCATTAATACGGCGATAACACCCAGATGAATGACATTTTGGAAGTTTGTAATGCGAAAAAAACCCTTCCCGGTGAAACTGAAAATAACAATGAAAATCAGAAGAAAAAAGGCCGCCCAGTGATGAGCGATAACAGAGAAAGCCCTGTTCCCTCGGATTGTATCGGCACGGCTGCTCCCCAAACTCGATTCCTCCTTCTTCAAATACACATATTATAAAAGAGGGAACCCCGAAGGGCTCCCCCTTTTCCGGACGGATGGAACTATTTGTAGATATATTGATCCATCGCAGGATCGTTCACATTCTCTTGTGTAAAGAATTCAAATCCGGGGATTACCTTGGCGGGTACTTCGGCACCGTCGGTAAGGAACTTATATCCCCACTCAACCGCCAAAGAACCGATTTCGTAAGGCTTCTGAGCAAGAACCAAATCAACTTCACCTTTTTTAAGGGCGTTGATCATATCAACAGTGGCGTCCCATGTGGCGATTTTTACCGCTCCGGTTAATCCGGCATTCACAACCGCCTGATAGGCACCTTGAGAAGAAAATACGTTTGTGGCGAAAATCCCGCCGATGTCGGGATCTTTTTGAAGAGCGGCCAATGTCTGATCGGTAGCTTTCTGCTGAACATCCAAATTGTAATCGATACCTACGAGTTCAATAGCGGAAAAAGCGGCAATACCTTCTTCAAAACCCCGAACACGACCGGCAACGGAAGAAACATCGGGATTGGTGGTATTGATATACGCTTTTCCGGATTCGCCCATCAGTTTCGCCAATTCTGCGGCAATCTCACGTCCGCCCTTCTCATTATCCGAACCAATATAGCTCAAAGGGAAGGAATACTCGCTCTTCTTCGAGTAGTCTCCATCTCCGAGGAAGGTATCTACAGTGATAATTTCAATCCCCTGATCGTAAAGTTTCTTCAAGGGCGAAACCAGGGCATCCACGGAAGTTGGGGCAATAAGAATCATATCGATTCCGCCCTGTGCGGCGGTTGCTTCAAGAATGGGAACCTGAGCTTCAGGGCCCCAAGACTTCGGGAATTCCGCTACGATCAACTTAACACCGAGTTCTTCCGCTTTGGCCTTAATACCTTTTTCCATCATGTAATAAAACGGATCCGCGACACCGGGCATGAACATCATGGTGATTGTATCATCTCCGCCTGCCGTATCTTTTCCGCCGGCGGCGGAAACAGGCATGGCGAGAAAAACCAGCATGATGAGGGCGCTGAACAGTAAAACGCTTTTTTTCATGAAAAGCTCCTTTCTTGGTTTTGGCATTTTGCCGTGAAATTAAAATGCAAAATCCATGCCCAATTTGATTTCAGACGGTGGAAAAATCGAAGAATCCCGTTAAATATTTACAGGGGAAATAATAGAACAACCGTCTTCTTATTGTAATCCCTTTGTTTAAGAACACGCTTCTATAATGAATCAAAGTATGCTGGTAACCATCTGACCCAATGTGGGACAAAAATGTCCCATAACGGATAGGAGATTCGCTCTTCTCTCATTGTGATTTTTTTCGATTCCGGTTTCTTCTCCGCATGAATGCAACATTGAAAATCAAAGCCGGAAACATTATCAGGACCAAATTCGACTCCAACCGCATGGCAAGGAGTATGTTCTCCTTATCTGCAACCATAAGGCTGCTGTGAGAATAGAACCGAGAAAAGCCTTGAGGACTTATGTAAAAGGAAAAACAAGGACCGCTTTGCTCCCTTCAGGAGATTCTCGTAATTTGGGAGACTTAGAAATCCATCCGAATACACTTTTCCTACAAATCGATGAAGCAAGTTCACCGCTATTCAAAGCTCAAATCGCCGGATATCGAGTGTTGCGATTTCAAATCGAAACATTTTCTTTTTAGAGGCCGAGAGCCCAACAAAAATTGTCGAAACAAGAAGTTCTTTAGTGAACATCGCCGCCCGTAGCGCGATTCTCGGTCTTAACCGAACGATTTTTTCTTCCCGAAGAAGTCGATGTCTTCTTTCCGTTGGGCTGTCCGTAGACTGATTGCCAAGCGCCCCTGAAAAAGGACGCCGCGTTCGCTCCCAGGCTGCGGGTACGGTACCCGCCCTCCTGGATAAAAAGAACGGGAAGGTTGAGATCCGCAATCATCGCGCCGTTCTTCTCAAAGTCCTTCGCCCTCAGCAGCCAGCTCCCGGTAGGGTCGCCCTGGGCGGTGTCCAGTCCCAAGGCCACCACGAGGAAGCGGGGATGATAGCGTGCAATTCTCTCCAAAGCCTTCCGGAGTGTTTCCCGGTATTCATCGCCTCCGATATCGTCACCGAGAGGATAATTTACGTTGAAGCCTTGTCCCTGCCCCTCGCCGGTCTCTTCCTTGAATCCGCTGAAATAAGGATAAGCCGCCCGCGGATGACCATGGATAGAGAGAGTGAAGACATCCGGTCTTCGGTAAAAAATATCTTGGGTGCCGTTCCCGTGATGATAGTCAATATCAAGAACGGCAACCTTACCATGACGGCTGAGGTAATCGGCGGCGATAGCGGTATTGTTCAGGTAGCAAAATCCGCCGAAGGCCCGCCGCTCGGCGTGATGCCCCGGAGGCCGCACCAGGGCGTACGCAAGACGTCCACCGCCGAGAATTTCCTCGGCACCCGCTACCGCGCAGTCGGCGGCGGCCCGTGCGGCGGACCAAGCGTTCTTGCTGATTGGCGTAAAGGTGTCCATACAGTAGTATCCCGCCTTCAGGGGAAGATCGACGGGAGGACGAGCGCGGTTGCGCAAAGGAAAAACATAAGGATAAACGGATTCTTTCTCGCCCAATTGAGAGCAGACATCGCGGAGATATTTTACAAAATCATGATCATGTACGGCATGAATAAGCGAATCCGGACAATGCCGCGCACGCACCCGTCGGAAAATCTCGGTTTTATCAATTTCATCAAGAATACGGGAAATTCTTACCGGGGCCTCCAGGTAGCCTTTATCGGCGATATGGTGGATGGTGTGTCCTTCGGTAACAATCAAAGCGATACGCCGGTCGAACGAGGGCTTTTCGGCAGGCGGAGGAGGAGGCGGGGCGGCTGACGACGTCCGATAACGGGGAGCTCTGAGGAGAACGGGATCGTCTTTAACGGAGCGTACCACCTTCGCGATGTATTCCGGAGTACAGATGTCTCCGAACTTACGCTCCAGAATGGCTCGAATGATCAGCTTTAGCTGGCTTTTCTTCAGGACACCTTCTTCTCCGAGACCGTCAAAAACAAGAAAGGGCAGGTTGTCCCGATCCTGAGACTTCTCACTCCAGGGTTCCTGATAGGCGATATTAACGATAGGCCTTGCGCCGTAACGCTCATAGAAGCGCAAGCGGGCGATACTCTCTTTGAGTACAGCCTCGTCTCGGCAGAGTTCGGCTTCGTCGGGCAGTACCTCGAAGAAGACTCCAAGGCATCCTAGTGATTTAGCTTCTTCCCGCACACGCTCGTAGAGGCTGCCTCCTATCCCTCGGCCGGTCTTAGAACCCGAAGCCGCCGAAATATAATCCAGATAGCAGAACCTTAGGTTTGGCTCAATGGACACGAGGGCGAAGCCTTCCACTTGGTCACGTCCACGATCCGCAACGAAAAGGTGATAGCGGAACCGTTCTTTAAGCGGATTCCGAAGTTTCTCAGGAAGTCGGCGCGCCTCCGCGTCGGTCATCTCGGGAAACTGCTGCTTCATGATATACTGCACCTGCTCAATCCGGCGGGCGTCCAGAGGCGCGGTATCGTCAAAAACACGGCGGATTCTATACATCGGCTTGTTCCCCCGAAAAAGAACTTGGTGAGTCAGAGTCTATCGAGAGGAGAAAAGCAGGACAAGGAGATCTCCTCCTGATTCCTGTAGGCTCCTTTCCCCTCCCTGGGCTTTCCAATGGACGGCCGCGGTCTCCTCGCCGAAACAAGATTTCGGCTGAGTTTGATAGGCCGGCTGTGGTGCCGTAGGAACAAAGAAAAGCCCCAAGCATTGGAGTAAAAGAAAAGCAAGATGCTCAATCTCCAAAACTTGGGGCTTAAAAAAAACCTGGCGACGACCTACTCTCCCACAACAAGTGCAGTACCATCGGCGCTGGCGGGCTTAACGACCGTGTTCGGGATGGGAACGGGTGTGGCCCCGCCGCCATAGTCACCAGGTTAGATTACCTAGAGGAATATTGGGCGCTGCTTATCAAGCAGCTATGTTCTTCAGGCCGACTTTTCATCAGCCCCGGATGCAATCCGATCTTTATTCTCAAGATCAATTTGCACCTCTCGGAAGGGTGACTGCCTTCGGCAGTATCCTTCCCTCATCTCGGCAGTGAATGAACACGTTCATTCATTGCTCTCGATTTCGTGAAGGGTTAAAGAATAATATGGTCAAGCCTCACGGAAAATTAGTACCGGTCTGCTGCATCTGTTTCCACACTTCCACAGCCGGCCTATCAACCAGGTATTCTTCCTGGTTCCTTCAGGGCTCTTAAAGAGCCTGGGATGTCTCATCTTGAGGGGGGCTTCCCACTTAGATGCTTTCAGCGGTTATCCCGTCCGAACGTAGCTACCCAGCACTTACCCTTGGCAGGATAACTGGTACACCAGAGGTTCGTCCATTTCGGTCCTCTCGTACTAAAAACAGATCCTCTCAAACATCCATCGCTCGTGGCAGATAGGGACCGAACTGTCTCGCGACGTTCTGAACCCAGCTCACGTACCGCTTTAAATGGCGAACAGCCATACCCTTGGGACCTGCTCCAGCCCCAGGATGCGATGAGCCGACATCGAGGTGCCAAACCCTACCGTCGATGTGAACTCTTGGGTAGGATCAGCCTGTTATCCCCGGAGTACCTTTTGTCCGTTAAGTGACGGCCCTTCCACTCAGAACCGCCAGATCACTAAGACCTACTTTCGTACCTGCTCGAAATGTCTCTCTTGCAGTCAAGCTCTCTTATGCCTTTACACTTACATCACGATTTCCAACCGTGAAAAGAGAACCTTCGCGCGCCTCCGTTACTCTTTGGGAGGCGACCGCCCCAGTCAAACTGCCCACCTGACAATGTCCGAAATCCCGCTTCAGGGACTCCGTTAGATACGTGAATCACAAAGGGTGGTATTTCACCAACGACTCTGACCAGCCTGACGACCAGTCTTCATAGTCTCCCACCTATCCTACACATCATAATCCACATACCAATATCAGGATGCAGTAAAGGTTCACGGGGTCTTTCCGTCTAACCACGAGTACTCGGCATCTTCACCGAGACTTTAATTTCACCGGATCTCACGTCGAGACAGTGCCCAAATCGTTACACCATTCGTGCGGGTCGGAACTTACCCGACAAGGAATTTCGCTACCTTAGGACCGTTATAGTTACGGCCGCCGTTTACCGGGGCTTCAATTCGCTGCTTCGCTAAAAGCTAACAACTCCTCTTAACCTTCCGGCACCGGGCAGGTGTCAGTCACTATACTTCCCATTGCTGGTTCGCAGTGACCTGTGTTTTTGGTAAACAGTCGCTCGGGCCTGGTCTCTGCAACCTCCCATCCCTGGGTAGGCCATACTTCTCCCTAAGTTACGTATGCATTTTGCCGAGTTCCTTAACGTGAGTTCTTCCGTGCGCCTTAGCATTCTCAGCTCGCCTACCTGTGTCGGTTTGCGGTACGGTACCTGGTAACCTAACCTTAGAAGTTATTTCTCGGCACGACGAGTCCACCCTCTTCGATCCCCCGTAGGTTCACTCCCCTTCGCGCCTCGGCTCTTTCTGCGGATTTGCCTGCAGAAATCAACACCTAAACGCTTGGACCGGGACAACCATCGCCCGGCAGGATTTCCCCCTATGCGTCACTCCTTCGAAATTACCAGATGTACGGGAATATTAACCCGTTTCCCATCGACTACGCCTTTCGGCCTCGCCTTAGGGGCCGACTAACCCTGGGAAGACAAACTTTACCCAGGAAACCTTCGGCTTTCGGCGGGGAGGGATCTCACCTCCCTTTTCGTTACTCATGCCTGCATTCTCTCTTCTGATACCTCCAGCAACCCTTCCGGATCACCTTCGTCGGCTTACAGAATGCTCCCCTACCCAGTACATAAATGTACTGCCGTAGCTTCGGTACTATGCTTAGCCCCGTTACATTGTCGGCGCATGACTACTCGACCAGTGAGCTATTACGCACTCTTTCAAGGGGTGGCTGCTTCTAAGCCAACCTCCTGGCTGTCTGGGCAATCATACTTCCTTTCCCACTTAGCATAGTTTGGGGACCTTAGCTGACGGTCTGGGCTGTTTCCCTTTCGACCACGAATCTTATCACCCGTAGTCTCACTGCCATACTTATAAGTACCGGCATTCGGAGTTTGACTAAGTTTGGTACCCTGTGACAGGCCCTAGCCTAATCAGTGCTCTACCTCCGGCACTCAACATATGACGCTGACCCTAAAGCCATTTCGGGGAGAACCAGCTATCTCCGAGTTTGTTTAGCCTTTCACTCCTACCCACAGTTCATCACCGCCCTTTTCAACGGACTCGTGTTCGGCCCTCCACTCCGTGTTACCGGAGCTTCAGCCTGACCATAGGTAGATCACTCGGCTTCGGGTCTACCACACCATACTCTTCGCCCTCTTCAGACTCGGTTTCCCTCCGGCTGCGGCGCTACAACGCCTTAACCTCGCATGATATGGTAACTCGCAGGCTCATTCTACAAAAGGCACGCCGTCACCAGGACGAATCCCGGCTCCGACTACTTGTAGGTCCACGGTTTCAGGTTCTCTTTCACTCCCCTCCCGGGGTGCTTTTCACCACTTCCCTCACGGTACTCGTTCGCTATCGGTCGCTGTCTCGTATTTAGCCTTGGATGGTGGTCCACCCGGTTTCCGACAGGGTTCCTCGTGTCCCGCCGTACTCAGGTACGCAATAGGAGTCATCAGGTTTTCGCTTACGGGGCTCTCACCCTCTTTGGCCGGCCTTCCCAGTACCGTTTAACTAACCTTAGACATTCCATGTCTTGCGCCCTACAACCCCATAAAAGCCGTAACTTCCATGGTTTGGGCTCTTCCCCTTCCGCTCGCCGCTACTCAGGGAATCTCAATTGATTTCTTTTCCTCCGGGTACTTAGATGGTTCAGTTCCCCGGGTCTCGCCTTACATACCTATCTATTCAGTATGTAATACATGTCATCCAGACATGTGGGTTACCCCATTCGGGTACCCCCGGTTCAACGGATGTTTGCTCCTCACCGGGGCTTTTCGCAGCTTGCCACGCCCTTCTTCGCCGGACAGCGCCAAGGCATCCTCCATGGACCCTTATTCGCTTGACCATATTATTCTTTAACCCTTCCCTATTAGGTCCAATTCACCTTGGACGTGCAAATTACAACGTCTATGTGAACCGAAGGCGGAAATAGACTTGGTAATTTGCCAAGACGGCCAAATGAATTGGACCGCTCGCCATGTTACCGACGAATCCAGATCTGCCGATTCACGCTCACGTAAATCAAACCTCATTACTATTTCAAAGAACCTTTGGAGGCACGGGGACTCGAACCCCGGACCCCCGGCTTGCAAAGCCGGTGCTCTAGCCAACTGAGCTATGCCCCCGGCTGTTAATTGCGATTTCGGAACAGAGAAGAGAAGAAAGAGACACGCTTTGCGGCCGAAGCCGCATCCTGTCGAAACTCGAATACTCGCTAAAACGCTTACGCATTTCAGCTGTTTTGCGTCGGCATACACAAAATCCGACGACTTTTGGACTGTTATCGTCCTTGTGCTCGCTACGTTCCTCGGCCAAAGACCTGCGGTACGCAGCTGCTTACCTTTCACATTGAAAGGAGGTGATCCAGCCGCACTTTCCAGTACGGCTACCTTGTTACGACTTCACCCCCCTTACTAAGCGTACCTTCGGCACCGTCCTCCGTTACCGGTTAGACTAGCGACTTCGGGTACCCCCAACTCGGGTGGTGTGACGGGCGGTGTGTACAAGGCCCGGGAACGTATTCACCGCGCCATGCTGATGCGCGATTACTAGCGATTCCACCTTCATGGAGTCGAGTTTCAGACTCCAATCCGAACTGAGGCCGGCTTTTTGCGGTTCGCTCCACCTCGCGGCTTCGCTTCACTTTGTACCGGCCATTGTAGCACGTGTGTAGCCCAGGACATAAGGGCCATGATGACTTGACGTCGTCCCCACCTTCCTCCGGTTTGTCACCGGCAGTCTCGCCTGAGTCCCCAACTTAATGATGGTAACAGACGACAGGGGTTGCGCTCGTTGCGGGACTTAACCCAACACCTCACGGCACGAGCTGACGACAGCCATGCAACACCTGTATAGGCGTCCCCGAAAGGAAATCCGTATCTCTACGAACGTCACCTATATGTCAAGCCCTGGTAAGGTTCCTCGCGTATCATCGAATTGAACCACATGCTCCACCGCTTGTGCGGGCCCCCGTCAATTCCTTTGAGTTTAACCGTTGCCGGCGTACTCCCCAGGCGGTGCACTTAATGCGTTAGCTCCGACAGTGAAACCGGACGGCTCCACCATCAAGTGCACATCGTTTACAGCGTAGACTACCAGGGTATCTAATCCTGTTCGCTCCCTACGCTTTCGCTCCTCAGCGTCAATCTTTGGCCAGGTACTCGCCTTCGCCTCCGGTGTTCTTCCTGATATCAACAGATTTCACCCCTACACCAGGAATTCCAGTACCCCCTCCAAGATTCCAGCTTACCAGTTTCTCTCGCGTTCCCGGGGTTGAGCCCCGATCTTTCACGTGAGACTTGGTAGGCCGCCTACAAGCCCTTTACGCCCAATAATTCCGAACAACGCTCGCACCTTACGTGTTACCGCGGCTGCTGGCACGTAATTGGCCGGTGCTTATTCTTCACGTAACGTCATCAAACCGGCATTACCTCCGGTCCTTATTCTTCCGTGAAAAAAGGGCTTTACAACCTCTCGGCCTTCTTCGCCCACGCGGCGTCGCTCCGTCAGGGTTTCCCCCATTGCGGAAGATTCTTAGCTGCTGCCTCCCGTAGGAGTCTGGGCCGTGTCTCAGTCCCAATGTGGCCGGTCACCCTCTCAGGCCGGCTAATGATCGTCGCCTTGGTAGGCCTTTACCCCACCAACTAGCTAATCATACGCAGACTCATCCTTCAGCGAAGCCGAAGCTCCTTTCCTCATTAAACATAATCAATGAGCTCATTCGGTATTACCCCATGTTTCCATGAGCTATCCCCAACTGAAGGGCAGATCATCTACGCGTTACTCACCCGTTCGCCACTCTCATACAGTGCAAGCACTGTAATCCCGTTCGACTTGCATGCTTAAAACGCGCCGCCAGCGTTCGTTCTGAGCCAGGATCAAACTCTCCATGATATAATAAGCGTCCGAAGACGCTCTTTCTCATAGGTGTTCTTCGCCATCTCTCAATCCTAAAATTAAGTCATGGCTTTCGTGCCCTCATCGGACACCGGGGTGGCTCACCCCTTGCCAGAGTCGTATCACAGGAACTCTCGCTCCTATAACAACCCCGACATCATTGACGAGTTCTTAACTCGACAAGATTCTTAGAATGCGATTTTTCTTTCTTGCAAAAGTAAAATCACACCCCAGAACAGGCGCACTCCGCGACATTTCATTCGCCGCTTCACGCGCCACGCGTGGTCTCTTTCTTCCCTTCCCTGTTCTTCTGCAAAGAACCATAAAAACCGGAATCTTTCATCCGGAATAAGCAATTCGACCGAGTTTTGAGTATCACCTCAAGCCCGCTTCGTTTTGCCGCGCTTCGCCGTCTCCGCAAGGCGCGAGGAGGAATCTACCCTCCTGACGCATTTTGGTCAAGACATTCCGAATAAAAAAATCGGAACTGTTTCATTCCGACTTAATTATGGAGCTCAAATGCAGGTTTTTTCAAAAAAAAAGACTCTCGGCACCTCTCCGAAAAGCCGCTCCGTGCATCTTAAAAGGTTTTCATTCGCTCTTTCTCTCCCTGCTAAACAAAAAGTTGGAGAAATGAGAACCGACCGAAATAAATCTTTTAATAATAAACTATAGAACCTATCGCTTAGAGGCCGATAGTAAGGATAAACCTTATGTAAAAAAGAGAAATTGATGGGCCTTTTGGATACCACCAGCAAAATTAATATGGACTCTTCACCTGAAAAAATGGCGGAAGAACTCACGAAAACGCGGGAGAAACTCAAAAGAGCCCATCGGCATAATGAAGCCCTCGTTTCTCAGGTTAACAATCTGCTGCACTTCATCAACGAGCAGAATCAGCGAAAAAGAGATCTTCAGCAAAGAATCAATATCAATCCGAAAACGGGTCTTTCCAATCACTATAAGATGGATCAGGATTTCCAAAAGTTCTTCGGTTCCTATATGGAGCAGACCGAACAGCCCCCGGGTGCGGTTATCCTGATAAAGCTGGACAACAACTACGACATTATAAACAAAACACAGAAACCGTCGGTCAGTGAGTGGATTATTTATAAAATAAGCACACGCATTAAAGAAACAATCGGAACGGAAATCCCGCTCTACCATACTCGTGACGATGAATTCATTCTGCTTGTTTCTGAGATCGGAACGAAAGAGAAGCTGCGCCCCCTTATCGAAGAAATCTCAGCGGAAGTGGCAAAACCCCATATCTTCTCCGGATACCATATCACCATAGGCTGCCAGATCGGCATTTCGTTTTTCCCGGAACATGGAATCAGCAAAAGTCATTTGTTGAACAATTCGGACATAGCTCTTAACTACGCGAAGCGATACAGCAAGAAATACGTCTTCTTCACGGATAACATGCGGGAAGAAGTCGTCCAGAAAATGGAACTGCAGAACAGCATCATCAAAGCTCTGGAAGAGCAGTCCATGCGGGAAATCGATAAACAGTTCTTTATGTATCTGCAGCCGGTGGTCACCTTGGACGGGATAAAAGACGGCGTTCCGCTGATACGGAAGGTTGACGCCGAAGCCCTGATCCGCTGGAATCACCCGGTACGCGGCATGATTTCCCCGGAAACCTTCATTCCCATCGCAGAGGAAACCGGTCTGATCATCATCATCGGAAAATGGGTTCTGTATACGGCGACCGGTCTGATTGAAAG
The DNA here is from genome assembly GCA_963666985.2 of Spirochaetia bacterium. Classification (GTDB taxonomy): domain Bacteria; phylum Spirochaetota; class Spirochaetia; order DSM-2461; family DSM-2461; genus UBA2779. The sequence goes on from CAXXIA010000002.1 coordinate 1,054,848, forward strand.
CTGGTCGAAAGCGAAAAGCATTAATTCCACCCTGGCCATCAACGTCTCGCCGCGTCAATTCAACAACGACGATCTGCTCGACTCCATTAAAAGAATCGTCGACTACCGAAATATCGATCCGGACCGCATTGAAATCGAAATAACGGAAAACAGCTTTCTCGACGATCCCGACGAAGCTTCGGCCAAGATAAAGAGACTCAAGGACATGGGCATCAAGATTGCCATCGATGATTTCGGTACGGGATTTTCATCGGTCAATTATCTGCGGAAACTTCCCGTCGACGTCGTTAAGATCGACCGCAGCTTCATCACAAATATCACGAACAGCAAACAAGACGAATCAATCGTCAAGGCGATAATCGCCATGTCTTCCGAACTCGGATTAACAAACATTGTCGAAGGCGTGGAAACATTGGAACAGATCGAACTGCTCATGCATCTCGGAATCAGGAGATTCCAGGGATTCTATTTCTCCAAATCCATGGCTTCGGCCGATTTTGAAGCGTTCTACAAAACACACATACCGAACAGAATCGATTAAAGATCGTGTATCGAACCTCAGATTACCAAAGGCTTCTCAGTCCTTTCGAACCGTAACCCGGCAATTAACGTTTCCATCTTCATCTTCAAGGAATTGAACAGGCCCTTCAATACGCCGCTTATGCTCGGCAAAAACCCAATTGGAAACCGCTTCGGACAGCTCGTCCTCGTCCAATTCGATTTCTTCCAGCGTAAAACCGGCATAAGTGCCAAGCGACGCCGGTCTTAAGGAGAGCCAAATAAAAAGAGGAAGACTGGCCGTCCCGATAACCGCACCGATTATGAGTGCTCCCACGATAGGATGCTTTTCCGCTACCGCCGGAGAGAAAGACAAAGCGAACACTAAAAGAGCCGTTACAAAAAAAACAAGTGCGGCGGCAATCGCGACGATAAGCACTTTCTTCAAATGAAATTTCACAACACAATCATAGCCTCACGGCTCCGGCTGCGAAAGGGGTGAACTTCATTCAACGTTCGATTCGCGCCGTTCCGTTTCATTTCCATTATTCGAGTAAGCGCCCGTATCGGAATCCCAAGCATCCGGCCGCTGTTGAAAAATGGAAACTTCTCAAAAAGACGATTCGGATTCGGCGGCAAACGGGCGCCGATCGAAACTACAAAAACTTACGAAGACCGCCGGCGGGGTAGTCCGGATTCAACAGCGGCGTTATCATCCCATGTACGAAGGAGGTATCCTCAAATGCCGGTTAATCTCAAAGGCCGATCGCTGCTTACCTTAAAAGACTTTTCTCCGGAGGAAATCCGGTATCTCATCGACCTTGCCCTCAACCTGAAGGCAAAAAAGCAAACGGGAGTGAGGGGACGAACGCTTGAAGGCAAAAACATCGTCCTGATTTTCGAAAAAACCTCCACGCGGACCCGCTGTGCGTTTGAAGTTGCCGTTCATGACGAAGGCGGTAACGTCACTTTTCTAACCAACAGCCAGATGGGCGTTAAGGAATCCATTGAGGACACGGCAAAGGTGCTCGGCCGCTATTATGACGGCATCGAATTCCGCGGCTTCAGTCAGAAAACCGTAGAAACTCTCGCCGCCTGCGCGGGAGTACCGGTCTGGAACGGACTGACCGATCTCTATCATCCCACGCAAATCCTCGCGGATTTAATGACCATGCAAGAGTCCCTTAAAAAACCGTTTAGACACATGAAACTGTGTTTCGTCGGCGATGCCCGAAACAACATGGGCAATTCTCTGATGATCGGTGCCGCGAAGATGGGCATGAGTTTCACGGCGGTCGCGCCGCCGGCGCTTTTCCCTTCCGAAGAAATTGTTAATTATGCGCGGCAGGTGGCCGCGGAAACAGGCGCCGTAATTGAAGTAACCGACGATGTGCCCCTGGGTGTAAAGGATTCCGACGCAATCTATACCGATGTCTGGGCATCTCTGGGTGAAGAAGATAAATTCGCCGAGAGAATTGCGCTGTTAAAACCTTATCAGGTGAATACGGCCCTTATGGACAAAACGGGAAATCCCGATGTTATCTTCATGCATTGCCTGCCTTCTTTTCACGACTCCGAAACCTCAATCGGAATGAAAATCAAAGAAGTTCATGGTCTCGAATCCATGGAAGTAACCGACGGCGTTTTTCGTTCTCCCAGGTCCGTTGTGTTCGACCAAGCCGAAAACCGGATGCATACAATCAAGGCGATAATGGTGTCCACATGCGGGAATATTTAGCGGGATTATTATAAGGAACGTACGCGAAGCCATCCGGCGCGGCCGAAAAACCGGCCGACGGCTTCGCCTTTTGCCATGGAAATAATCAGAGCCACTCGGGCCTATATTCATATTGACTCTCTGACACACAATCTCGCCGCGATCCGCGAATCCGTCCCTCCGGGAACACGCATCTGCGCCGCCGTAAAAGCCGACGCATACGGACACGGAGCGGTCCGCGTCGGAGAGGAACTCAGAAAAGCGGGTGTTGATTACCTCGGCGTCGCCACACCTTTCGAAGGTCTGGAACTGCGGGAGTCCGGCGACACCGGAGGCATCATACTTTACGGGCCAACGACGCCCGAAGAGATTCCCGTTACAGTCGCGGCGAGACTCGAACCTTTGGCCCCGAGCCGGGAATATATTGAAGCAATCGAAGCGGAGGCAGGCAGAAACACCGGGAACGGAAGAAGCCTCTTAAAGGTTCATCTGAAAGTGGACACGGGGATGGGCCGCATCGGCTGCCGTCCCGATGAAGCACTCACTCTGGCCCGACTTATCGATGCATCCCCCCGTCTGGAATTGGCCGGACTGGCCACGCATTTTCCCGTCGGAGATTCGGATGCCGACGAAAATATCGAATTTACGCGAACGCAAATCGCCGCGCTCAAAACCGTCGCCGAAAAAATCAAAGCCGCAGGCATCAATCCGGGAATCATCCACGCCGCCAATTCCGGCGGAATCGCCTTCCTCCCTCAAGAGGCGGCCCTCAGCATGGTCAGGCCGGGCATCGCCCTCTACGGCTACGGACCCGCAATGCCCCAAGGCGGCCCGCTGCGGCCCGTCATGGAACTGAAAACCAGGATCACAGCGATCAAAAAAATCCGGGCAGGAGAGACCGTCTCCTACGGCCGGACCTGGCGGGCCGCCGAAGAAACCCGGATCGCCACGCTTCCTGTGGGATACGCCGACGGGTACTCCCGCCTTCTTTCCAACCGCGCCAAAGTCCTCATCGGCGGCCGGCTCCATCCGGTCGTCGGAACCGTCTGCATGGACCAAACCATGGTGCGTCTCGAAGACAGGGGAGAGAGCAACCTCTACGACGAGGCTACCCTTTTCGGCCCCGATCCGGCCGGACCGAACGCCGATGATTTGGCGGACATCATGGGAACCATTTCCTACGAAATCACCTGCGGTATCAGCCGCCGTGTGCCGCGGGTTTATATTGATTAACTGCCTCGCACCGCACATTCATATTGATTAAGCCGCCGAATGCAGACGCATCCATTATTAATCAAGCCTCCGTGCAGCACATGTTTAGACTGGTTAACAGCCGCACACAGCACACCCGTATCTATTACAATCACACGGCCGGCAGCGCCATTCAAATCAAACGGTTAAAATAAAACTCACCGCGAACGGCACCAGAATGGTCAGCACCACGCCGCTGAAAAGAGCGGGCACCGCCCAGGCCCGGCCGGAACACTGCACCGTTACGGCAAGCGTCGTATCCATCGACGTCGCGCCGCCGGCGGCCGCAGGACCCGCGGGACCGCCGAGGAAGGCCAGCAGAGGGGCCGCGAGCAGCGTCAAAATCTCCCTGAAAATATTCGAAAGAAGCGCCACGGCGGCCCAGTCGCCCCCGGCAAGCTCTTTAATCACCACACTCGATAAACTGTAGTACCCGAATCCGGCCCCCACGGCCAAAGATTCCCGCACCGGCAATCCGGGCCAAAGCAGCGCCGTACCCAGACATCCGAGAAAAGTTCCAACAATCACGGCCAGAGGCAGCAGCGCCATGCGCACCCCGTGCTTCCTGACCGTCGCCGCAATCGTCGGGTCCGCACCGGCCGCACTTCCGACCAAAAACATGAGAAGGTAGAGAATCCAGGTTACCGGATTAAACGGATGATCCCCGAAGCTGGGCGTAAAAATGCCGACCGCAATCCCCAGGCCGAACGCCCCCGCCGCCGCCAGGCTGCCGCCGAGAACCTTCCATTTCCCTCGCGGAACCTCTTGAACTCTTTCGGCCCCATGCACGGCTCCCGCCGCAACGCCTTCTGCGAAGTCACCGTCGGCCGCTCCACCATCGAGCCCGTTGCCGCTCCGGCCGCTTTCTTCACCATTACTCTCTTCAGCGCCGCCGACAACCGAAAACTTCCCGACCATCACCCGGGCGGCCGCCACGCTTCCTATAATTGAAGAGGCGGCCAGAACCAGTCCCTTCACGCCCAGCAGAGGAATCTGCGCCAGCAATTCCCCGTCCGAACCGATATCAATACCCAAAAAGAATAAAAGGAAACGAATCACCCATAAAGTGAAACCATCAAGAATCGGGAACAGCCGGGATTGGGAGCGAAGAAAAAAGCCCGCGGCCATTCCAAGAACCATGGCGATTAAAACCCCGATCAATTCCCACTCCTTAAAATTTCCGCCGAAAGAGTTCCAAATCCTAAGGATTCTTCTCTGCGGCGTATGCTCCGCTACTATACCAAATCCCTTTCGGCGCGACAGCGCAAAGCGGCGGGCATTGACCACCGGGGGAGTGACGATCTAACCTAATCGCTATTCCGGGACGTTTTAGGCTCTCGGAACGAACCCCAAACCGGAGATAAAACTATGAACTATTTCAGTTCCCTGCCCTTCCGAGAGCAAGTTCAGCAGCTCGGTACATGCCGTTTCATGGAATCAAATGAATTCCACGGGACCGACGCCCTTAAGGGTCAAAAAATCGTTATCCTCGGCTGCGGCGCTCAGGGTTTGAATCAGGGACTCAACCTTCGTGATTCGGGCCTCGACGTCGGCTATGCCCTGAGGGAAGAAGCCATCGCCCAAAAGAGACAATCCTGGAAGAACGCCACCGAATACGGCTTTACAGTCGGCACGTTCGAAGAGCTTATTCCCACCGCGGATCTGGTGATGAACCTCACTCCGGACAAGCAGCATTCCCCCGTGGTCGGGAAAGCTCTTCCCCTGATGAAAAAAGGCTCCAGCCTGGGATACTCCCACGGCTTCAACATCGTGGAAGAAGGCATGCAAATCCGGCAGGACATCACCGTCATCATGGTGGCCCCAAAAAGTCCGGGCTCGGAAGTCCGCGAAGAATACAAAAGGGGCTTCGGCGTTCCAACTCTCATCGCCGTTCATCCGGCCAACGATCCGGAAGGCAAGGGCTGGGAAATGGCCAAAGCCTACGCCGTCGGTCTGGGTTCGGACCGGGCCGGCGTGCTCGCCTCCTCGTTTGTTGCCGAAGTAAAATCCGATCTGATGGGCGAACAGACCATCCTCTGCGGCATGCTCCAGGCCGGTTCCCTTCTGTGCTTCGACAAAATGATCGCCTCCGGCGTGGACGAGCGGAAAGCCGCGTCCCTGATTCAATTCGGCTGGGAAGGAATCACCGAGGCTCTCAAGCACGGAGGCATCACCCATATGATGGACCGCCTCTCCAACCCGGCGAAAATTAGGGCGAACGAACTTGCCGATCGGCTGAAAGTCATCATGAACAACCTGTATTACAAACACATGGACGACATCCTCTCGGGGAAATTCTCAACAACCATGATGGAAGACTGGAAAGCCGGTGACAAAGATCTGCTGAACTGGAGAGAAGAAACCGGAGCAACGGCTTTTGAAAAAGCCGCCGACGCCGACCGTTTGCCCTCGCAGCAGTATTTCGATGAAGGCGTTCTCATGGCGGCCATGGTGAAAGCCGGCGTGGAACTGGCATTCGAAGCCATGGTGGACAGCGGAATCAAACCGGAATCGGCCTACTACGAATCGCTTCACGAGCTTCCGCTCATCGCGAACCTCATCAGCCGGAAAAAGCTCTACGAAAATGAACCGCGTCATTTCCGACACGGCCGAATACGGCAACTACCTCTTCGCCAATGTCTGCATTCCGCTGCTGCGGGACTTCATGAAGACTCTCAACGAGGAAGATCTGGGACGCCCCTACCCGGCCGATGAAGCCGTGGACGATATTGAACTCATCACGGTTAACGAGGCCATCAGGAACCATCCTATCGAAGTCGTGGGCAAAACCCTCCGATCGCAAATGAAAGGCATGAAGGCCCTCTCTTTATAAACCGATCCCGACCGCAAATCGCACCCAAAGAAAGGGGCTGTCTCATAAGAGGCGGCCCTTTTTCATGTCTGGAAGAATTCCCTTCTGAATTCAAGGGTGGTAGAATTCTTCATGGACACTAAAAAGAAGGCTACATTCAAAGATTACGAAATCAGCCAACAGATGCTCCTGCCTCCAAGTCTCGATGAACTGCTTCCCGCAAACCATATATCCCGCACAATCAACAACTTCATCGACACGATGGATACCAGTGAGCTCTTCAACGCCTATCCGGGAGGCGGTGCCAGCAGCTACCACCCGGTGATGATGCTGAAGGTTCTGGTGTTGGCCTACTCGAAACAGCTGTATTCCTGTCGTCAAATCGCAGACGCTCTTCGTGAGCAGATATGCTTCATGTGGATCAGTGGTAATAACCGTCCTGATTTCCACACGATAAACAGATTTCGTAACGGTCCATTGAAGAAGAGCATCGAGAAAATCTTTGCCTCAATGGCCAACAGCCTCATCGAGAGCGGACATGTCCAGATGGAGAACTACTTTCTCGACGGCACAAAAATCGAATCAGCAGCTAACAAATACACATGGGTATGGGGCCGGGCGACAGACAAGTTCCAGAAGCGCCTGGCCGGCAATATGGATGAGCTTTTCGAATACATCGACCGCATCAATGAAGAAGAGGATGAGAAGTACGGCGACCATGACCTTCCCCATGTGGATCCTCAAGGCAGGCCGATGTCGGAGATTCTCGAAGATGCGGTATCCAAGCTCAATGAAGAGCTGCGCAAGGATCGGGAGGAGCGAGAAAAGAAGGAGATTCAACGGAGATTGAATACCGCTAGCAAGGACTATCTCCCTCGTGCCAAAAAGTATGAGCAGCAGAAGAGAATCCTCGGCGACCGAAATAGTTACTCGAAAACAGACTATGATGCGACTTTCATGCGGATGAAAGAAGACTATATGAAAAATGGTCAGCTCAAGCCCGGGTACAACATCCAAATGGGTACTGAGAACCAGTTCATCCTCGGATATAGCATCCACCAGAGTCCCGGTGACTCCCTGACATTGCCGCTACATATGGAGAAACTGAAAAAGAATCTGAAACGCTATCCGAAAAGAATCATTGCTGATTCAGGATATGGTAGTGAAGAGAACTACCAGTGGTGTGAGGATCATGGTGTCGAGAAGTACATCAAGTTCAGCTACTTCCACAGGGAGCGGAAACGGAAGTTCAAGAAGCAGATTCATATGAAAGAGAACTGGGACTATCGTGCCTCTGATGATACATACCGGTGCCCCAAGGGTCGCCGATTCAAACACGAGGAGACCAGAATCTCGAAAACAGGTTCAGGATTTCCGACCACTGAAAAAAGGTATACAGGCCCTGGATGCCAAAGGTGTTCTCTCCGAATCCGGTGCTGCAAATACGGAGGCAAAGAGCGCATCCTGACGGTTCGTCCAAACCTGGAACGGCATAAGTCTGAAGTGCGCAAGTTGCTGACTTCAGAGGAAGGACTGAGAATGCGCTCTCTCAGGCCGATTGAAGTCGAATCTGTATTCGGAGATATCAAGACGAATATGGGATTTCGGAGATTCCGAACCAGGGGATTGAAGATGGTCAGTACTGAATGGGGACTGTTGAGTATGGCTCATAACATGAGGAAGCTACAGAAACGATAAGGGGATGGGAGGGAACCTCCCGTCTTCGGAGGTCAACCAAATTTTAAAAGGGGCTGTCTCAAACTAATGAGACAGCCCCTTTCTTTTACCCCGGGAATACCGCTATCGGAATAAACGAACCGTACAAGAACCAAACTGATTCGGCCGTTTTACGATAAAAAATCATGCAAGTCATTGCTTACAATTATGCCGCGTTATCTTCGGCCGAATAAGCTTCAATCAAATCGTCACCGATTATTTCTCCATAGAGGCTTAAATCCTTATCCCCGAAGACATGCTATGTTCCACGACTTTTTAAAATGGACGAAGGCTGTTCTTCCGAAGCAATATTTATTTCCGGGAGTCCGAGTTAACGCCGAAAGACATGGACGTTTTCCGTCCCGGAAACAGCAAGAAGATTACAGAGGATTGGAAGGGACCTTCTTACGGTATACAAACGGATACAAATCTTCAACCAAATTAACTCAAAAGTCCCGCTCTTACAGCACTCAGCGACAAGATATATTAGTAAACAGAACCATTTAATTCATTCGAAAACCAAATTTCTTATTCCGAAATATCGATGCTTTTTCGATAATGGTAAATAACTTTACTTTCAACATTTGACTTATCATAAAAACTTGCTGTCCTATTATTGACGAAAGAAATGCAATATATTATGTTTTAAAAAAATTAACAAATGAGGAGAATCGGTAGTGGCCAGACCCCGAAAAACAACTAAATTCGCAGAGTATCTCAGCGGTCTTACTGTTGCAGACTTAAAATTACTGAAAACGGAAATCACTTCGGAAATTCGTGTTCGTGAACGCGAAGCCGTTAAGGCGAAGAGTGAAGCTGAAGCTTTGAAAATCCGGGATAAAATTCGCATCGGATCCCAGATAACTTTTGAACAGCGCGGTTCGGAAGGGAATCCGCTTAAGGCCGAGGTTATCGGTATATTCACCGATAAAGTTCAGGTGGAAGTGGAAGGACGAAAGCGTTCAATCGCACTGACGCGTGTTACATCCGTTAAAATAACCGATTCCACACGCTAAGAAAGCCGCCGATCGGCGGCTTTCCGTATTTATAATACCGCGGATTTGCATGCGGCGGACCGTTGAAAATACCGGCTCAAAAAAATAACCGATATAAAAACAATTATGGATCCAAACCTTTCATCTTATCCCGTATCCTGGCCGCCCTTTCATAATCTTCTTCATCAACGGCCGCGGAGAGTTCTTCGGCGAGTTTTGCACGAAAACCTCCGGAGGTCATTTGGTGTTCTTCGGTTTCACGCACCTGGGAAATCACCTGTGTAAGATGCTGCAGCGATCGGATTTTTTCAAACTCAAAAATAGGAGTCGGCACGGGATTCAGCGCTTCAATATCCTTTTTCCCTTCCCGAAGCTCTTGGATCGCCTGTTCCGGTTTTTCCTCCGAAAGCCGAATCATAGCTTTGGAAATTGCATACATCCTAAGAATGTACGGATGGTACTGAAGAAGTTCATAACGGTCTTTCCCGGGGTAATAATCAACGAGGTAAACGAATAATACGCAGATTATGATCCGTGTCGCGAACAACCCGATCATATTGCCCCACTTGAAAGAGCGCCAAATAGCGGTAATAAAACAGCACGCCCTCTTTCTGAAGACGCCTGAAATCATTTTCCTCTAAAAATAATTCTTTTCCTTGTTTGCGGAAGGATTGCTCTTTTTCAAGATAAATATCAAGGATACTTTCCTTGCCTTCGGGGCGAAAACCGTCCGGGCGGCCGTTGAGATCATACTGCTCGATTCCCATGGGCTGACGAATCTGCATGAGTTCACGCCCGTCATCCCCGGTTAAAAAACGAACGTTATTATCTTCATCATATTCCCAATCTCCGAGAATATTCGTTAAATCAGATGTATAACCCCGGCTCATGAATCCCTCAACGGAAATTTTAATACTTCCGGCGGCGAATATCCTTCTTTAATGAAGTCAATTTCATAATTCATGCGATTGAATTTCTCCCGAGGAAGGAATTCAGTAAAATCAATGTGAAAAATCGTCTTCATTTCAAAAGACATTATTACGGCGTTTTTCCGGCGTCGGCTGAAAGAATCAGCCGACTGAGCTGTTCCTCACGCTTATTGCCGCGGCGATTTTCCCGGCGATCTCTTTAAGCGCCGAGACGGCTTCACCCTCGGTGTTGCCGGCGGTTAAAGGTCGGCCGGTCTCGCCCGAAGCGGTAACGGCGGCCTCCAGAGGAATCCGGCCCAGGAAAGGAATGCCCATCTCGGCGGCCGCCTTTTCTCCGGCGCCGGAACCGAAGATGGGTCCCGCCATATTTTCAATGATACCCAGAACCTCAACATCCAGCTTGCGGAACGCATCGACGCCCCGCCGCGTATCGCTTACCGAAACGCCCTGAGGCGTTGTAACGACAACGGCTCCCGAAAGCGGAAGCTGCTGGGCCAGACTCATCTGCGCATCTCCGGTTCCGGGCGGCAAATCGACAACAAGATAATCCAAATCGCTCCAGGAAACTTGGCCGATAAGCTGATTGATGGCATTGTGAATCATGGGACCGCGCCAGACCAAAGCCTGTTCCGGCGGAATCAGAAATCCCATACTCATTAATTCAATGCCGTATTTCTCCACCGGCAAAAGTTTCTCCCCGGCCTGCTGAGGAGATTCGGAAGACCCCAAAAGGTTCGGGATGTTCGGGCCGTAAATATCCGCGTCCAAAAGGCCCACTTTGGCTCCGGCGGAGGCCAGAATCACCGCGAGATTTACGGCTACGGTGGACTTTCCGACACCGCCCTTCCCGGCTCCGACCGCGATAACGTTTTTAAAAGGAACGTTGGCCAGCTTTGCGTCGGAACGGACCCGCGCGCCGAAATTGATGCCGATGGTTCCGATTTCGGGTATGTCCCGCCTGAGGGCTTCTTCGCAGTTCTTGCGCAGAGTTTCCTTCATCGGACAAGCCGGTGTGGTCAGCATGATGGTAAACGTCAAATCGACGCCGTCGATTTTCACGTCCTCGATAAATTCAAGAGACACCAGATCTTTTTTCAGTTCGGGGTCGTCAACAGTGGCCAGTGCGGCCATGACACGTTCTTCGGTGATTGTAGGCATAATGGATTCAATATACCCATGAGTGAAACGGCGGGCAAATCGAAAAGAAGGCGCGGCCGCGGGGAAACTCCGGGCGGAATCCGAAACGCACCGGGGGGATCACCCGGCCCCTTTGGGGCCGGGTAAAAAATCTACAACAAGCCCGCTCTCAATCCGAACGAGAAGGAAAAGTACGGTTTGGTATCCACATCGGAAGAGAAAAACCAAAGCCTTCCTTCCGCGTACGGTGCCACATAGGTGAAAAAATCGCGGTTGAGAAATTCGATTTTGGGGGATTTCGGCCTGCACCACCACGGAGGACATCACTCCGCCCTGCTCATCACCGAACTTGGAGAAATAAGTGAAGTTGGCGCCGACGGCCAGAGAGAGCGATAAGGCCTCCCATTTCGGTCCCCAATAATACCCGAGCGGCAGGTAAACGATGTTGGCCAGAATGGTGGCCCCGATCGCATTGCCCGAAACACGCGCTTTTTCCAAGCTTCCGTTAACTTTTACAAGTTCGGGCGACCATCCGTACGAGATGGCGATCTTAACGTTCTCATCGAAGAATGTCGCGCCGATGCCCGTTGTAAACCAGGTTGCTCCAAGAACGGTGGCATCGATGTACATTCCCTGTACAAACGAGGGAACTTCATATCGTCCATGCCCGCCGGGCCGAACGGTGATATCGACATCATTCAGGCTGCGATCGTCTCCGGCGGACCCGGTTAATGTGATTTCACCGTTGAATCGGCTGTCGGCTATCGATTGATTCACCTTCAAATCAGGCAGGGTTTTATCCAATCGCAGAAGAGTGCGGGTGTAGGTCCAGCCGTCGGGAAAAAGAGCACGGACCAGAACGGCCAAGTCGCCTTCGCCCATTTCCCCTGTTTCAATAAGGAATTCCCACTCATCGGTTCCTTTGGCTTTTTCAAAGGTGAGACCGCCGTCGATGCTGACTTCAACACGTTCCGGTTTATTCTCCTTAAGAGCCCGCTTATACTCCTTGAAGGCGTCTTTATCCTCTTCGGAAGGGGAATCCGCCGCCTGATATCCGGAACGTCCCTTAAGCACGGGACGATTCCCTACGGCCATTCCGGGCGGGAATCCGTCGATAAGAACCCATGAGCCCAAAGAATCATAGGTGAAGGTTCGAGCGGCCCCGTTGGAAATTTCACCGCCTTCGACGGTTACGTCGGTCCGGAATTCATGCGACCCGGCGGAGAGTTCTCCGGGAGAGAACTCCCGAACGAACCGGCCCCGCTCGTCCAGTTCCAGAATACCGGCGTCGCTTCCGTCGATAAAAAGCGTTACTCTATCGGATTCGCGGGCCTCGGGAACGAAGCCTGTGAGTGTAAATCGGGGGCCTTCCTCTCCGCCTTCAACAGGCAAAGTAATGAAGGCTTCGACATTTCGGCGGCCAGGTTCGATGCTGAAAGAACGGCTCACCGCCGAAATGTTTCCGGCGATATCCACGGCTTCAACCCTTAAGAGAACTTCGCCGGCTTCCAAACCTGTAAACTCGAAAGGAATGTGGAAGATACCGTCGTGCAGATCCTCATAAGAGATAAGGCTTTCACCGTTACGCTCTATAAGGGCCCTGAAACTCCGAAGTCCCCCATCGTCCCGAACGCGTCCCTCAAGAATCATGGAGCCGGTCTGAAGGCTGCCTTCCAGGGGATCGCCCACGGCCAAAAGAGGCGGTTCATTGTCCGATTCCAAAAGGCCGGCCAACAGGGCCTCATCCCCGGCTCCGTCGATGACTTTAATAAGAAGAGTGTGGATACCGTCGTCCAGAACTCCCGTATCCAAGGCATAGCGCCACCGCACGGGTTCATCGCGGATAACGGGCATCACGAGCGGCTCTTGAGCGCCCTCTCCGCCTTCCGCGCCGCCTTCGGTATTTGCGGCACCGGCGGCATCCGCGGCGGGCCGCTCATTCTCGGCAGTGCCGTTTTCCGTTCCGGCCGAACTTTCGCCTTCCCCTTCAATCCCGGCCTCCGTTTCTTTTCCGCCGCCGGAAAGTTCAAAGTCGGTAGCTCCTTGAGCAAGAGAATAAGTATGGCCGTTGTCGAACGATACCCAAACCTCCGCGATGCCGTTGGCATCCGAGGCCGTTCCGGAAATCTCCGAAACGCCGCGGGCTCGTGGTTCCCACTTCCGGAGTAAGCAGGACTACATCGGCTTCCCGACGCGTTACGGAAAACCAGGCACCATCGACGTCTCCGATATTCCCGGCCGTATCCGCGGCATAGGCTTCGACGTAATGAGATCCGTCTTCCAGCGAATCGAGGGGAAGAGGTTCGGTAAAGGAGAATCCGCCGGCGAGTTTCTTCCACTCTCCGCCGTTAATGCGCCAATAGACCGCCTCGACGGCATCGTCGTCCATAACCAGACCGGCCAGGTCCGTCGGTCCCCGAACAACCGAATCGGCCGCGGGTGTTTGTATCTTCGTAACGGGTTTATCCGAAACAGGATCGTACTGAAGAGTCGGAATTTGTTCGGTGATATTACCGGCCCGGTCCACCGCACGAACCGAAAGGGTTTCCGGAAGGGCCTCAAAACCGGCCAGATTCAGCGAAAGGGCATAAAGGGCTTCCGGCCGGGCGGTTATGCGGTTCTCGCCGTCCACGGTCATGGAAACTTCAACCGGCATATCTTCACTCGGAACCGCATAAATCAATGTGCTTCGGGCACCCACATGTCCGTTTGAAGGCGAAATGTACTGTTCCAGCCGCGGAGAGGTGGTATCGATCATAACCGGCAGCTCGTATTCCGAAGCATTCCCGGAGGCATCAACCGCTCTGAGAACAAGAATCGCCGGACCTTCGGGGCGTTTTGTACAATCGGCCTCGAAGCCGAAGGAATAACGGCCGCCGCCCTCTTCGGTCAGTTCAACGGCCGACGGAGAACCGCCTTTCAGCGACCAGGAAGCCGAATCGATACCCGCCGCGTCCCGAACGGTTCCCGAAACCGAAAGCATTCCGGATGTCCAGGCCCCGGCTCCGGGGCTCTCGACGGCCCAAGAGGGCCCTTCGTGGTCGGTAAGCACGATGATGCTCGACGTTTTCGAACCGTCGGCGAACACAACTTCAAAGGGCTCGGTTAATCCCGGAGCGGCATGTTCAATGGTAAAAGAGGTTCCGGAACTTCGAAGCCGGACGAATGGAGTTTCGGGAACAATCCGGGCACCCGCGGCTGAAGCGCCGGAAGTCCAGCCCTGCAGGGGCTGTCCCGGCCTGAGGATTGCCGCTCCGTCACCATTACGAAGGGCGGGAAGCGGCAGATTAACCGCATCATCGCCCCGCCGGGGATCGGGAGAAAGCCCTTCATCGTCGGGGGCCGCCTGGATATAGAATCCGGAGCCCAGAACGGATTCACCGCCGAACCCATCGGCCGCTTTAAGGATGAAATTGAACGGTCCGGGCGTACTTCCCTTTTTAACGGTGAATTGAAAAGTCCGGTGCGCCGGATTCTCGGCATCGGCCTTCAAAGGCAGTTCGATCTCCTCGCCTCCGGGAGGGGTATAGAAGAGAGTCAAATCCCGACCGGATTCGGAAACCACCGTTCCTCCGACGGCCGCACCGGCCGAGGAAACGACAGCGCCCGGATTCCAGGGATTTTCATTCTCCTTCGCGGCATCACGGAGAGTCTTCAGCGTAATAAGAGGCGCCGGAGGAGCCACCTTGAAAACCGCGGTTATAGGATTACCGGCGATACCGTTGCCATCCTCGGGCGTCAGCGATACTTCAATTTCACCGACCGGCAGATCCGGCAGATCCAGCCGCCAGGAACGCTCAACCTCGATTCGTCCCTCGTTCTCTCCGTCGCTCCAGATAATGGCTCCCGGACCGTCGTCATCGGTAAAAACACCGGTCAGATAGGCTTTTCCTTTTGGAAAAATCACCGATTGACCGCCCTCAAGCGGACCTTTTCCGCTTTTATTCGAATCGCCGGATGAAAATCCGTCTATGGAAAGCAAAGGCCGGTCGGCTTCGGCATCAAGGGGAATCTCCGATTCCAGATAGGAGACATTACCGGCGCCGTCCGTCGCGCTGATGACGATCGAAGCCTTTTTATCCTTAATGCCCGAAAGATCCAGCGGGAAAGTCCACCAGGGATTGCCCTGTTCCAAAGGGATTTCCATGAAATCTTCTTTCCCTATTCCAACGCTCAGCGACACGACTCCGGAAAGATCGGAAGCGGTTCCCGCCAGAAAAACATTCCCGGGTACGGGAATCAGGCCGTCTTCGCCTTCCTCCGGAAGCTTTAAAACCACCTCCGGCCCGATATTATCCACAAAGAAAAGAAAGGGCACGGAGGAAAGGCTCCCCTGTCCGTCGACGGCGCGAAGCCACCACACCACGGGGCCGTCTTCCATATCGCGGCTGTCCAGATCAATGGAAAAATCGGCGGTTCCCAAGTCTTTATTTTTCGAAAACTTCACTTGCTCCCACTCATCGCCGCCGTCTCTGGAGAGTTCAAGTGCTTCAATCCCGTTGGGATCTTCAAAAACGCCCGCGAATGCCGTCTTTCCGGCAATAACGCTCCCCGAACCCGGTTCGGCAACGCCTCCGACGGGCGCCGATGTATCGACGATGAACGGAACAACCGTTACGGGGCTTTCGATACCGTTGATATCAACAGAGCGAACCGACATGTATTGGGGGCCGTCGCCCAGGGAACCGGCATCGAGAACAGCCGACCAGGCCTCCGCGCCTGAAGCCGGCCGCCAGGCTCCTTCATTAATGCTCACCTCCACGCGGGCGATGCCGTCGTCGTCTTTCGCGGTTCCGATGATGGGCAGCATTCGCCCCACACGGTCGCCGCTTATCGGGTGGGCCACGGACACGGAAGGGATGTCGGTTTCGGGATCGACGTGAAAGTCGTACGGTCCCTCCATCCGAATATTCCCCGCCTCATCCAGAGCACGTATCATAAGGTTGTATTTGCCTTCTTCAAGCTCTTCCAAATCCACCGTATGGGTCCAGTACGAGTTTCCCGAAACGGATTCGGAAGGATACTCATCTCCCTTTCCCCCGGCAAAGAGGGAAGAGAACGCGCCGAACATCAATACGGACAGCGGAGCAATTCGGCAGCGGGTAATTAAACGTTTATTTTTAATCATTTTTCTTTCCTTTTTTTCTTTGCCGGAAGATTATTCCTGCCTCAGCCAGACATAATTATAGGTCCCCGACTGATAACCGATGGCCATGGAGTAATTCACCCCGCCGAGATTCACCGGTTTCCCCACGGCGGAGATTCTTTTATCTTCGATGGTATCCAGCAGAGGAACGGTTCCGTGTTCCCATTCACCGTCGTCGCGGAGAATGGCGAATTTCAATCCCTGGAACGTTCCGACATTGGAAGAATTCAGATATCCGATAACAGGACGATAAACATCGTCGCCGTTCCCGTATGTTCCATCGACCGGATCATGGAACAGATCCATATCGGCATAGGCCCCCATGTTTCCATCCGTATCAACCGATTCGAAGGTATCGAAGCTATAGACATTGCCCGTTCCCGGATCGGGAGCGGAATAGTACATCAAATCACCCGAGGAAACCTTGTAAGCCGTGATATGAATCCGTCCGTTCGGATCAATGCGCACACTGGGGTATTTTCCGACATAGCTGTTGTTGGACAAAACGGCCTGATCCACCCAGTCTCCCCCGGTTGCCGAATGAGATGTTGGGTTATTCGTCGTGGCCCGGATCAGACGAAGCGTGGAATTACCCGTATCGTAGTAAACAATGACCGGATTCCCGGAGTTATCCACGGTAATATCGCTGTACAAACCATAGTCCGAACTGTCGGTGGACGATTCGGTTCCGACGATAATATTCCGGTCCTCAACACCGGAAAAGTAGCCGGTATTATCGCGGAGATATTCCTGATTGTTCGTACCGCTGCCGGCATTGCCGCTTAATGTCGTAACAAAGGTAATATTGTAGATACTCCCGTTGTCGTAGAAATGGGCGTATTTAAGCGCCTTTGAGTAATTATCGTAGTAGCTGACGTGAATATCCGTCGCGCCATCACCGCCTGTGGCGAAAACCCGGGGATTCTGATACTGCCAGAGCCGTTCTTCTTCGTAAAAGCGTTCAATTTCTTCCAGCTTGACGCCGTTCACCGTATTTCCGTACGGATAACGCGTACCGCCGTTTGTCGTATTCCAGGGATCGGCATGGTCTCCCCAAAGAACCAATCCGCCGGCACCGTCGTCCCAAGATCCGCCTCCGTAGAAGTTCGCCAAATAAACGACATACGGACTTCCGCTGTCGTTCATGCTGATGTCCGTATATTCGGAAGGATCGTAAATCCGGAAAATTCCGGCATCGGACACGCTGTCGTTGTAGGAAGATCCTTCATTGGAAACATAAACCCTGGCGGAACTGTATTCGGAGAAGGAAGACCATAAAGAACCGTCGGAAGGATCGACATCCATGGCGCCCCAGACGGCTTCCGAGGAGTCCGCCATCTCGTTGTCCTCAACATCCCAAACCAGCAGATACCTGTCGTCGGTCCATTCACCGTCGCCGGACCAAGTATCGTCGCTCGAATCGTTCTCGTTAAAATTACCGTAGTAATTCATCAAAGGAATGCCGTTGGTCCGCATGGTCAGCCAGCCGGAATGAACAATTCCGGACGCCTGAACTTCAGCCTCGGTTCTATCGGCCGATATCGACGAGACGGAAAAAGAAGTATAGCTTCCGCTCAAATCGGGTTCGCCTGCGGATGTTCCGACCAGAGTAACGGTATTCCCGAGATTGAATCCGGAAAGGATAAGATACGCTTCTTCCTGAATAGGCCAGCTTCCGTAACGGGTTCGAAGCACCTCCGCGGAAGAGGTATATGAAGAATTACTGATAACGATGTCGGAAATGAAGGGCATCACGTCCATGGTGTAATTATCCGAAGTGGAATCATTCACGGGCGTGTTTGAATTGCTCGATTTATCCGTTGTAACGGCGGTAACGCGGATATCATCTCCCGCGCCGTTTGAAATGGCCGCCGTATCGAATTCGAAGCTCCAGGAAACGACGTGCCCGGCGCTCTCTCCGTAGCTTTCGCTGGAGATATTGGGAGTACCGACGATTCCGCCGGCCGCGACCAGTCCTCCGAATCCGCCGTTGGCCGACGCATCCCACTCGAGAATAACAAAGGCGTTCCCAATTCCCAAACCTCCGTTGTAGCCGGCGATGGTCAATTCCACTTCATGAAGAGCCTTATCGTCGGATGCGATACCGGAAACAATAACCGTTCCCGAGACATCGGCATCATCTCCATCGTAATCGCTTGAATCGACGGGATGGAGACGTCCCTGAGCGCCGCTCCATTGGGGAGTTCCCGAAGGGACGTAGCCCCGAATGGGATAACCGTAGTTATCGCTTCCGCCTGCGGCGGCGATTATGGAGCTGTAATCAAGGTTTAAAGGATTCAATGTTACCGTCGGATCGGTGGTATCGCTGTTGTCCAGACCGATAAGGAATTCCACCTCGTCCGACAATCCGGCATCGTCGGTTATCCGAAGGGTATAGGAAACATCATTTTCATCGGGCATGGAAGAAAAATCCGTTATTGTCGCGGAATCCACTCCCACTCCAAGAAGATTGCTTCCGCTTCCTTTGTAGAGGAGTTCCCATGTCCAGTCCGCGGCGGTTCCGTTGCCGGTTCCCGAAACCGCGTCCGCATCAATGTACAAACGGCCGTTCCGGCAGGTTATTCCCGTAACAGAAGAATCAAAATCCCGATAATAAACTCCCGAACCGTCGGTTCCCGTACCGTCGATATAGCGGAAACTTTCACCGCTGCCGACCGCTGTATCCACCGTCGTGGTATAGTTAACATCCGTGCCGAGAACCACCGATTCGATGACGGGAGGATTGTTTTCTATCCGGGCGGCCTGAGTGTAATGGGTCATGTTGCCGGCCTCGTCCACGACGACATAGTGAATGGTGATATCCCCGTCCGGAATATTCTCGGAATTAAAATTAACCCACCAGCTCCAGGTACTCTCCGAAAGAGTCATGGATTCGTCGTATCCGTCGCCGTCGCCGGAAGCGGAATCATCTCCGCCTTCATAAATATCGTCGATGATGATAAGACCCGGCAAAGGCGTGGAATCATCGCCGTCATCGTCGGCGGGATAATAGAGGCCGCTTCCGAATGTCGTTTCTTCGGTTGCGATGTCCGGAGTGGCGGGATTCGTGTAGGAATAAGCGCTTTGAGGATCGTAAAGCAGTCCGAGCCGTTCCAGATACACTTCAATCCGGTCGATGCCGGCGATCGATCCCACCAAATCCGCGGCGGTTCCCTGAAGAGTGGCATCCGTACCGCTGAGAACAACATCGCCGGACGTTAAATACGTACCGGTCGGCGCGTTGTTGTCCACGTTCAGAGGAAGAACTTCCTGAGTATTAAATCCCGTATCGTCGGTGGCTTTCATTCTTAAATAAAGAATGCCGTTTCCGCCGGATACGCGGGTTTCGGTATTGATGCTCACAACAGGTGTTATGGAAGCCGCGGGAGTAATGGCCAGTGTTTCCCAGCTCACACCGTTGTCATAGCTCATCTCAACCTTATTGATTTTGCTGTTGTCGCTGACATCGGCGGTCAGAATAACGGTTCCGGAAATATAATCGTTGGCCGAAGCCCCTACACCGTCGATGAGGACATTCTCGATGTGGGGAAGAGTATCATCAAGTCGGAAATGAAGAATCTGTTCTTCGCTGAGTACCGCCGAATTCTCCGGATCTTCCGCCCAAACCTTTACGTAGATATCGCCGTTATGACCGCCGCCCATATCGTAGAGTTCACCTGTGGAATTCAGCGAGAAAGACCAGCTGGAAAGTCCGTGAACCTGATAACCGACGGTTTCATCAATATTGTAGACCGTATTGGTACCGTCGAAAACGATACCGTCGGTCAAGGCATGGTAGCCGGCGAAATCCGGATCTTCACCGGTAAGAGTATCCAGATCAACCTGAGCATACACTGCGGCAACCGTGCCGTCGTCATCGGTGGCGATACCCGAAACGGTTACCTCGCCTCCGTAGGATTCGCCTTCGGCGGGATAGATGATGGAAACTTCCGGTCTGTCGCGCGCGTTATCAATAAACAGAGAATAACCGGAGGTAACGGTGATATTACCGGCTTTATCCTCGGCGGTAACCGTTATGGGGAGTTCCCAGATTCCCGATCCGGACGGATTTTCCGTGGCGATGGGACTGTATTCGAATTCGGTCGTTACGATGGAATGGCTGAAACTGTAGATATCATCCTCATCCACCCCATAAACCAGGCCGTTACCGGGATTGCCGATTTCATAGGAAACCGTATCGAGAGAGTTGTCGCTGACCGAAACTCTTAATTTCACGACACCGTTCACATCGCTTCCGTCGTCGGGAGTCAGGAATTCCACCTCGGGTGAAAGCCGATCCATGATGAAGCTGTTGTTCGTTCTCGTCGTGCTGCTTCCGGCCGTGGCCGCGACTGTAACGTTAACGGTTTCATAATCTCCGATGGCGCCGTACAGCGCTTCATAATCGGAAATGACGTAACTCCAGCTTTGATCGTTTCCATCACCGGTATACGTACCGACCGTGACATATTCGTCATCGTTCAGACTGATCCGTACGGTAATATCCTCCGTATCGTTCACGATGCCCTCAATCACCTCGGACGAAGAGGAAATGTAGGAACCGAGCGCGGGTGAAGTGATTTCCACCACGGGAGCATTACTGTCCAAAACAAACGGGATGACATCGGTTGTGTATTCATTCGGAGTGGGAGAATTTTCATCCTCGGCCCGGATTTCAAACGAATACTCATCATCCGCGGAAAAAACGGGGAGAGTCTGTGAAAAATTGTAGTTCTTGTCGTTGATATACTGATAAGAGGTTACGGCCGTCCAGGTACTTAACGCCGCATCGGCTCCGGTTAACTCATTACCGGCCGAATCAAGGAAGCGGATTTCGATGGAATCGGGATTCACCGAAACGTTATCGCTTACGGTTCCGTTGATTTTGGATGTGGGTCCGAGAGTGTCTCCCGGAGAGGCGGCGTTGGGATTCGGATTGTTCACAGTTATTTCCGGGATATCCAGAGTCATATCCACATCAACGGCGAGGCCTGAATTCACGCCGTCATAAAGGAGTGAAAGCCTTCGGCTTCCCGATGGCAGTTCATACCCGAGGTCGGTGCTCATCAAATCTTCGGGAGTAATGGTTAAGTCGCTGATAAGGCTGTCGTCATCACCATCCTCGTACGAATATAAATTGTACAAATCGATAACGGTAATGGAGCTTCCGCCGTTTACGTATTTCAGATCCACCGAATGAAAAATATGCGAACTGGTATTCCCGGCTTTATCTTTCGCCGTGATGGTAATGTTATATGTACCCGAAGAAGAATGGCTAACCGTAAAATACCAGCTGTCACTGGTTCCGAGATTTTCCGTAATCGTCGGACCGGAAGGACCGGAAATCGTCGCGGTTACCGAGTCAAGACGAAGAGGATCGTAAGCTTCGCCTTTAACGGCGAAAGATGTCGTATCCTGAGGGCTGGAGAGTTCCGGTGATGTAACCATCAGAACAGGCTCCGTATTATCGAAGTAGAGAAGAAGCTGCTTTTCGGTTATTTTGCCGTCTCCGTCACGAAGATAAACAACGATATCCTTATCACCGTCTCCGCCGTAGGCTTCATCCTCGGTATCAACTTCGATTTCCCAGGAACCGTCGCTGTTTATAACCCCCGAGACTAGTTCATCATTGATAACGGCCCAAACGGCGTTGGCTTCTTTATCGTCTTCTATGGTTCCTTCGAGAGTAATAACGCCCCGAACATAATCGCCGTTGGTAATGCTTGTGATGTCGCCTTCGGGAGGCGTAACATCAACTCTGCCTCCGAGACCGACAAGAGAATTCTTGCATCCGGAGACCGTCAGGAACGTTATTAATCCGACACATAAAAGGAAATATTCAGCATAATGAAAATTCTTCTTTGTCATCTGGACCACCACCTTGGAGCCGACGCCGAACGCCGTAAAATATTTCAAATACGGAACCCATAGGGCCCGACCTCATCATCCGGGCGAATTTCACCCATTAATGAATAAGCAAGACCTATTCCAAATTTCGGAATTCGAAAAATAAAATCTTAACTCTTTATATTATTTGAAATTAAAAGGATACGCACTTTTCACTATTCATTTTTAAATCGGTGCCCCGTACTATGCTTATCGCATAGAGTTCTGTCGGCTATTTACTAAATGCTTCAACTATATAGATTTAAAGGTATCCGCCTTTTGAAAGATATGCATGACGCATAGAACAAACATCATTATACTTATTCCCGGAGAAATCATGATTCGCAGAAAAACAGCATTAACCGTTTTCGTATTCTTCATCGCGGCTCTCGTGCCGCTCCATGCGTCTCCGGAACATCTTGTCGTCCGAACCTTCGGAGGCATGGAGCCCCTCGGCCGATTAACCGCCTCGGGGATGGGTTCTTTGGGAGCCGACCTCACTATGGATACGGGCTACGGTTTTTCACCCGGATTGGAACTGTATTTTCATCTGGGCGAAAGAGTTGAAATCGGCGCCGGATGCCGCTGGCAGCTTCTTCGGCGAGTCTACAGATCGGGAGGGGATTCGGACGAACAATTCGGATTTATTCCCGTTTATATAGCCACCCGCGTTTTCATTACGGAAATGGACGATTTCCGTCTCTACGGCATCGCAAAAGCCGGTTACGATTTTTTTAGAACAACATCGGCCTTCAACGGGATTCTCGAGGCCTCGGACGGCGGACCCGTTCAATCGGTTTCCGGAGGAATCTACGCCGCGGCGGGGATCGGTATAAATTACACGATTAAAGAAAGACCGAAATGGGGCTTGGACTTCTCCACGGATGCCGCTTACGCCTTTTATGGAGCGCGGGGAACGGATACGAACGGCGATACATACCGTTTCCCGTATCAGGCCTTAACGGTCGATTTCGGGCTCGACTGGCGATTTTAAACTTCCAACAAGCATTTTTATACACAAAACACCCCCGTGAATCGGCCTCTTAAGCCGATAATCCGAAGGATCGGCTATTGAAGCCGCCCCGAGCTTTCCACTATGATCATATTGCTCACATTGGGGTTCCCGTTTCGAGTTGAAAGGCGTTTTCTTACACCTGCAGCGACAAGCGGAAATCCGATCTTGAGCACAATAAGCTTTTAGTCGCCGGGCGGCGGTTCCGAACCGATGCGCGGCCTTAAGAGGAGACTCTGATGATAGATTTCGGGCTCATAATCATGGGAGTCGGGATGTTGGTGGTATTCGCCTTCCTGACCATCATGGTTGTATCGATGAAGTTCATGTCGAGCATCATCCTGAAGTTCTTCCCCGAAAAGGAAGAACCCGTCCCCGTTCGCGCCAAGGCGGTTCCCGCCGGTGACGACGCCGAACTGGCCGCGGTTATCGCCGCCGCCTATACCTTTAAATAAAATAAGAACCGGAGATTAGGAACATGGCAAAGAAAAAGGTCGATTTCATGATTACGGCTTTCCGGGACGGCTTCCAATCCGTCTACGGAGCCAGGGTTTTCACCAAGGATTTCATGCCGGCGGTCGAGGCCGCCAGTGCCGCGGGCCTCAAGCACTTCGAAGCCGGCGGCGGCGCCCGATTTCAGTCCCTTTACTTCTATACCAATGAGGACGCCTTCGACATGATGGATCAGTTCCGCGCCGCCGCCGGGCCGGATGCCAACCTTCAAACCCTGGCCCGGGGCGTCAACGTGGTGGGCTTGAGCTCCCAGTCGAGGGACATCATCAAGCTCCACGCCAAGCTGTTCAAGAAGCACGGGATTACAACCATCCGGAATTTCGATGCTCTGAACGATGTGAACAACCTTATCGATTCAGGCAAGGCCATCGTCGACGCCGGCGCCAAGCACGAAGTGTGCGTTACCCTGATGGCCCTTCCCGAGGGCGTCACCGGAGCCCACGATCCCGATTTTTACGAAAAAACCCTCAAAGGCATCCTGGAAGCCGGAATCCCTTATGATTCGGTCTGTTTTAAAGACGCTTCCGGAACCGCCACTCCCGCGGTGGTCTACGAATCCATCAAGAGGGCCCGCAAGCTTCTGGGACCGGATACGCATCTGGTTTTCCATTCCCATGAAACGGCCGGTGTGAGCATTGTTCAGTACAAAGCGGCTCTGGACGCCGGCGCCAATCAGGTGGACCTTTCCCTGGCTCCCGTTTCCGGCGGAACCTGCCAGCCCGACGTGATGACCATGTATCACGCCCTGCGCGGCACCGAATACGACATGGGCATCGATCCGGTAAAAGTGTATGAAGCCGAAGAAGTCTTCAAGGAATGCATGAAGGACTATTTCATGCCGCCGGAAGCCAAGAAAGTCGAGCCTCTTATTCCTCTCTCTCCCATGCCCGGCGGCGCTCTCACCGCCAATACACAGATGCTGCGGGACAACGATCTTCTGGACCGCTACGAAGAGATTACCAAGAACATGGGCGAAGTCGTCATTAAGGGCGGTTTCGGCACTTCGGTGACTCCCGTGTCCCAGTTTTACTTCCAGCAGGCCTTCAACAACACCATGTTCGGACCCTGGAAAAAAATCGCCGACGGCTACGGAAAAATGGTTCTGGGGTATTTCGGAAAAACACCCGTCGATCCCGATCCGGAAATCGTGAAAATCGCCGCCGAGCAGATGGGTCTGGAACCCACCGACCGTCTGGTGGTGGACATCAACGATGAGAATCCCGAACTCGGAATCGAAGCGGCCAAGAAGATGCTCACCGACAACGGCATCACCGATCTTTCGGAAGAAAACATCTTCATCGCCGCCGCGTGTCTCGACAAAGGCATTCAATACCTTAAGGGCGAAGCCAAAACCAACGTCCGCAAGAACGTCCCCGAAACATCCGAAGCCTCCGCTTCCGCCGCCGACGGCGTTACGGTCACCGTTAACGGCAAAGCCTACGGCGTAAAGATCGAAGGCAATAAAGCCACGGTGAACGGCCGCGCCTACGATATCAGCGTTAAGGCCGGAATCGACCAAGCGGCCGTCGCACCCGCCGCGGCACCGGCTCCCGCGGCTCCCGCGGCGGCGCCTTCCGCACCCACAGGAGCGGGAACCGTTGTGAGCGCGCCCATGCCCGGCCTGGTTCTGCGCATTCCCGTGGCCGTCGGCGATATCGTGGCCGAAGGTGATGAAGTAATGGTTCTGGAAGCCATGAAAATGGAAACCCCGATTTCCGCCACTGCCGGCGGTACGGTGAAAGCCATCATGGCGAACCAAGGCGATCAAGTGAAAGCCGGCCAGGCTCTGGTCGAAATCGGTTAAGGGGGAAGGAATGGATTTCGCGAATTCCCTACTTGAACTCTGGAGAACTACCGGCCTCTACGGATTTCTCCAAGCCGGAGGATGGGGCAACGTCGTCATGATCGGCGTCGGTCTGCTCCTGATTTATCTGGCCATCGTGAAAGGCTTCGAGCCGCTGCTGCTGATTCCCATCGGATTCGGCGCGGTTCTGTCGAACATTCCTTTCGCGGAGATAGCCAGTCATTCCCATTACTACCTGAACGAAGCCGGAGCGGTGGTGTACAACGAACAGGCCCACCACATCATCGACGTGTTCGGCGGCTTTATCGGCCAATTTTACGACATGGGTATCGCCTCGGGACTCTTTCCGCTGCTGATTTTCATGGGCGTAGGCGCCATGACCGACTTCGGTCCGCTTCTGGCCAATCCCAAAACGCTGCTGCTGGGAGCCGCCGCTCAGTTCGGTATCTTCTTCGCCCTTTTCGGCACGGTGCTTCTGGAGAGAATCCCCGGCTTTACCTTTTTAACAGGTCCCGACGGACAAACCTTGGCTCAGTCCATTCTTCATGTGGCGGGTTCCATCGGAATCATCGGAGGCGCCGACGGGCCGACGGCCATCTTCACCACCTCCCGGCTGGCTCCCAACTATCTGGGACCCATCGCGGTGGCGGCCTACTCCTACATGGCCCTGGTGCCCATCATCCAGCCGCCCATTATGAAAGCCCTCACAACCAAGGCCGAACGCCAAATCAAAATGGATCAGCTGCGCCACGTTACCAAGACCGAAAAGATTATCTTCCCTCTGGTGGTTCTGGCCCTCTGCATCATCCTTCTTCCCAGCGCCACGCCTCTCATCGGCATGCTGATGTTCGGCAACCTCTTGAAGGAGAGCATGGTGACCAACCGCCTCTCGGATACGGCGCAAAACGCCCTGATGAACACCGTCACCATCATGCTGGGTCTGTCGGTAGGATCCAAAATGTCCGCCGACGTGTTCCTGAACTTTACGACTCTGGGCATTCTCCTCTTGGGACTTATCGCCTTCATGATCGGAACCGCCACCGGAGTCCTTCTGGCCAAGTTGATGAACAAGCTCTCTCCGAATCATCCCATCAATCCGCTCATCGGCGCCGCCGGTGTTTCCGCGGTTCCCATGGCCGCCCGCGTGGCCAACAAGGTGGGCTTGGAAGAGAATCCGAACAATTACCTCTTGATGCACGCCATGGGCCCCAACGTGGCCGGCGTTATCGGTTCGGCGGTCGCCGCGGGCGTTCTGCTCTCGCTGGTTCCCATTCTGGGAGGCTGAGGGTCTTTTTTCGGATGACCCCCGAAGCCACAAGTAAAATGCTTTAACACGGGCCGCCCGCCGGGCGGCCCGTTTCTTATAAGGCGGCGCCGGGAGTCCCGAGGCCGCCGGTTTCATTCGATTAGGGCATTCTTGAAACGATCCGTTTGACGATGGAATCAGTCGGAGGCCGGCTTTTTTCCCGGAAGAGTGAATTGCCTGCTGTCGAAGCGGTCCCCGCCAAGCCATAAATCAATTTTCAGACCCGGATTCATTTTCTCAACGTCGGCGTGCTTAATACTCCACCCCAATAAATCCAAGCGGGCCGAACCAAGCTGATCATGACCCGTCATGGCGCCGTAGTACGCCGCCAGTTCCGGCCTTTTGCGGCTGTTAAGCTTTCTTTCAAGCTCGGCGATTTCTTCGTCGGAGTGATCATTGTCGTCAATAACGGCCAAGTGAAGACCATCTTCTTCCTGATGAAGGGAAATAACCAATCGCATCGGATCTTCATCAAGTAAATAACTGGCCATTTCGCTCATCAATTGAATAATTTGATCTTTACGCTTCATCCTACTTTTCCGCCTTGTTGGTTCTATACCATTGGATGACAGATACGAAAATAGCCGCGGTTAATCCGCCGGCAAAACCGTTGTTATAGAGATTCATGCCCCCATGCCAGCTTCCGGTCTGCATAACCATTAAAAAATGGATGATACCGGCAATGATTCCGGCGATAATGCCGAATTCTCCGGCAAGCGGCGCCAATGTGGTACAAAAAATCGCGGCCAGAATCGGACCGGGAGCATTGAGGGCATTCCCGGTTGCCAAGGCGGCCAGAACGACTCCGGCGACTACGGGCCAAGAATTTTTCAGATGCGTTCCGAACGCTCCAAAACCCATGATGGTCAGCAAACCGCCGATTAACGGACCGTTGAAATCGCCTCCGACAATCCAAATATAAGCCGAACCGAGTATTCCGATCAGTCCGATATTTAAAAGAGCTCCTTCGGGAGACGCACCATCCACGAAATCCGAGGGAAGACGTCCCGAAGAAGAAAAAATACGTTTGAGATCCGAAAAAGATTTCTTACCGCCCGATAGAAGCGCGATAAAGATAAAAACAAAACCCATAACCGGAATCATGAAAATCAGAACCGGATGAGACCGGGAATACCATACGGATTCACCGCCAAGAGTTCCGCCGAATCCGCGAATAACAGCCGCGGCGAAAAGACCGAAAAAACCGCACGAGAGTCCCATGTTGTAAAGGTTATATCCTTGATGCAGATGAAGCATCGCAACCGCTATGGAAGGCAGAAAAAATCCCGTTATGATTCCTCCGAGAACGCCAAAGAGCAAAGCCGCCGGCAAAGAAAAGCCCAATTCCCAAGAAATCGCGCCGACCAAGGGCCCCAAAGCCGTTCCGAAAAGAGCGATGATAAGATAATCCTTCATCTTTTTGCCGATTGTTCTGGCCGCTATGTATACGCCGAGGATAATCGGCAAGATGTTCAAAGGCGTTTTGCCGAAAAGCCCGAAACCCGTCATGGTAAGAACGGCCGCCCAAGTGGGGCCGGAAAGAGGGATTCCGGAAGCCGCGCAAAAGGCCAGACCGATAAAACCCACCGATGCGGCATTCAGCAAAGCCCCGCCGATTCCCGCGATTTCGATATAATCGTTGAGAAGCCGCGCGGGGTGTGTTTGGATTCTGAGAAATCCCGAGAACGCATGAAAACCATCGACGCTGAAACCGACAATGATCATCGCGGTTAAGAAAACGATAAGAATTATGATAAGAAAACCGTGCGATCTGGGAAAATCTCTCTCAGGTCCCATGGATACCATTCTTAATTGTATGAAGCCGATAGTCAATTCTTTGAATTAAAGTTCATAGATATGGAGTGCATGGCCATTTTCTCATTTCAATCAGATTCCGGAATCAAAAGATCACTCAATGGGAATCATGAAGAAATCCGCCGGAAAAGACGGCGATTCCAAATCCCGGCCGCTCTTGCCCGATTTCTTTTTACGGCCGTCCATTGTGAATCGAGACACTCGACGGCTTCTCTCCTCCCGCCCAAACCGCTATGATTGCCCCCTGTGAGATTCCCGGAACCCTTCTCTTCCGAACAGATAAAATCTCTCGCCGCATCCGGCCTTTTCGAGCGGGCAAAACACATCCTTGCCGAAAGGCGGCTTTGGAAATTTGAAGACCGTTTGGACGACGAAGGAGAAGAGAAATCCGCCGCAAAACGGAATCCGCCGGTTCCCGTTCTAACGGCGGGCGCCCTGGTTCTGGAAGGCGCGCCCGAACCCTACCGCGTACTCTGGAACGGGAACTCCTGGTCCTGCGAATGCAAAGCCGCGAAGCCCTGTGTTCATCTTGCCGCCCTTCTTTTGCATCTGGCGGACAAACGATCCGACGATGAACGCCTGGCGGCCGTCGCCGAAGCGGCAGGTCGAAGCGAAAACGATTCGGGAAAGGATTCCGAACCGCCGCGGAGCCTGGATTCGGTTTTTTCAATTCCTCCGTCATCTTCTCCTCTTTCGATTTTCACGGAAGTTTCCTTTGCTGAAAACGATGATTCAACGGATCTGAATCCTTCCCTGGATCTGTTGTTCTTCACCGAACCGGTTTCCGTGGAAACTCGGGATGTTATGATTCTGGGACCCGCCGCCGAAGTGGACGCCGTTCTTTCCGGAGGCGCCTCCGAATCGCGGTCCGCCGCGCCTCTCTCCGCGGCACATCCGGCCGGCTTGCCTCCCTCGCCTCCCTCGCCCCCCTCTTCGCCGAAGGTTTTTCTCGATCTTTCGAAACACGCCTGGCGCGCCGCGGAAGCGGAAGTTCTTCTGAAACACGACGGCGGCTTCAGCCGGTTCCGAAGAAAAAAAGCGGCCGCGGCCGGACGGACTGAGAAAAAAGACGGAACACCGCCGGCTCCGGAAGGAAGCGGAATTCAAGAAAAGAATAAAAATGGTGTTCCGGCCGATGAGACTTCCGAGAAGAAAGGATCGGCCGCCTTCGATTCGATCGCGGCGGCTCTCGAAAGCAAAACGCCCCCGCTGACTCCGGACGGCCGATCCTGGAGCCTAACCGAAGCGAAACGCCTCATCCTGCGCTTCGATCCCCTTCTCTCGCCCGGCGACGGCGAACCTTTGTACGAACCCGTTCCGCTGATGGCCCTGGCCGATCCGAATACGGCCGCCGGGCAAGACGCATCCGGGAAGGAATCCCCGGCGGGGAAACCGGAAGATTCCGCCGCCGAGGAGACGGCCGCGAGCCGACGGCAAAATAATCAAGCGGCGGAGGAATCTTCGGCCGGAACGGAGGGGGAACACGTTCATCAAGGTTTTCCGCCGGCCCGCGCCGACGGCGGCCGAACGGCACGCCCTTTGGGCCGTTTCGGCGGCGGACTGATCGGCGGCGGCTCAAGAAGCTGCGGTCTTTTCACCGGCTCGGGCGACATCATTATGCTCGACGCCCCTTCGGCAACGGCCGCGCGGCTGACCGGCGCGGGAGACGCACTCTGGTTCGTCCGTCTTATCCTCTCCCGCCGGGTGATGAGCGCTTCGGACATCCGGGCGCGCTTTTACGGCACAAGAGGCGTTCCCGCGGGCATCGACATCGACCTTCCGGATCTTCCCGAAACGCTGGAGAAACTCGCGCCGACACCGGTTCTCGAAATCATTGGAGGAGACGGTTATACGGATCTTCTGCCGCGCTGGAAATACGCGGGAACGATTCTGCAGCCGGGAGCCAAGGGTGAAATTGTGATGGGCGGCACGGGACTTCGGCCGAGACCTCTGGGACTCCGCGATAAAGACGCTGAAAACGCGGCTATGGAGAAAATTGAAGGCATTCTCGCGATGGATCTGGCCTGGAGGCGAGGCCGTTACTTCGTCCTGACCGGAGAAGAGGCGCTTCCCTTCCGCATGGAAACGCCCATGGCCGATGTTCTGGCCGAATACGCCGCTCCCCTGATGGATGCGGGCGTTGAGATTCGATTGGAAAACCGCCCTATTCGGCGTGGAGGCGCGGTGGGGGTCAGCATTAAAAAAACAGGCGACCTGATGGAAATCAGCACCGCCATAAGCTGCGAAACCCTTGATCTGGACGAATGGCTGGATAAGGGCGGCCTGGTGCGGACCCGCGACTCCTATTTCCGCCTGACCCAAAAAGCGCTGGATCAGCTGCTTTTTCTGCGCGCCAACGGCATGAACGGCGGCGGTTTTCTTTCCACCAGCCCGAACAACTTGAGCCTGATAGACGCCGTTTACGAAGAAACGGTTGCCTCCGAAGAGCTTCAGGCCGACCTGGAACGCCGCCGGAATCTCTACCGCGACCTCTCCGATTTCACTCCGGAGAACATCACTCCGCCGCCCGAGTCGTTCCGCGCCTCGCTCCGCCCCTACCAGATGCTCGGCTACGCCTGGCTGCTTCATTTGAGAAACAACGGACTGGGCGCCTGCCTGGCCGACGATATGGGGCTG
Source organism: Spirochaetia bacterium (assembly GCA_963666985.2). Lineage (GTDB taxonomy): Bacteria > Spirochaetota > Spirochaetia > DSM-2461 > DSM-2461 > UBA2779. The sequence goes on from CAXXIA010000002.1 coordinate 1,086,022, forward strand.
GGAAAAACGGTGCAGACCCTGGCGTATCTCGCCCGGCTCCGCGCCGACGGAAAGCTTAAAAATGTCCTTTTGGTGGGTCCGGTGGTGACTCTGGCCAACTGGGGAGCGGAAATCAGACGGTTCACCCCGAGTTTTACCGTGCACAAGTATTCCGGGCCGGCGGAGAAGCGTTTTCTCCCCGCGGAGGATTCGGGAACGGACATCGTGCTGGTAAGCTACCAAACCCTTCGAAACGACGCGGAGCGGTTCCTGGAGCGGGATTGGGATCACATCATTCTGGATGAAGCACACTACGTGAAAAACGCTTCGTCGAAAACCTTCAAGGCCGTGCGTTCCCTGCGCGCCGAGCACCGGATTTCCCTGACCGGCACGCCGTTGGAAAATCATCTGAACGAGCTTTGGTCTCAGATGACTTTTCTCAATCCAGGCCTCCTCGGCAGTCAGTCACGCTTTATTGAAAACTATGTCCGGCCGGTGGAATTCGCAACAGACGATAAGGCGTTGACGCGCCTGTCGGATACCGTCGCGCCCTTCCTATTGAGGCGCCGTAAAGAAGAAGTTCTGGACGATCTGCCGCCGAAAGACGAAACGGTCCTGCGCTGCGACATGACCGATGATCAAAGCGAAGCCTACGACGCGATGAGGGAAACCTACCGGCGTCAGGTTACCGGCATGATTTCCGCGGACGGATTGGACGGTTCGCGCATCGAGATTCTTTCGGTTTTAAGCAAATTACGGCTTCTGGCCATCCATCCGCCGCTGGCGGGCGAACCGTTTACCGGCATCTCATCGGGCAAAATGGCCGTCCTGGACAGCCTTCTGGAGGAAATCCTCGAAGAAAACCATAAAATTCTGCTCTTCAGTCAATTCCTCGGCGCCCTGGACCGCGCCGAACAGACCTGCCGAAAACATGAATGGCGTTTCAGCAGGCTAACCGGGGCCACCAAAAACCGGGAAGATCAGATTAAGGACTTCAATGAAAATCCCGAAACGAAAGTCTTCCTTTTAAGCCTGAAAGCCGGCGGCGTGGGCATTAATCTGACATCAGCCGATTATGTTGTATTGCTGGATCCCTGGTGGAATCCGGCGGTGGAAGCTCAGGCCGTGGACAGAGCCCACCGCATGGGACAAACGCGGCCGGTTATGGTTTACAGGCTCATCACCTCCGGGACAATCGAAGAAAAAGTTTTGGAACTGCAGGAACAAAAGAAAGATCTTATCGCCGGAGTGCTCGGCGACGGCGGCTCTCCCGCTCTTACCGAAGATGAAATCATGAATCTTCTGGATTGAAAGAGGCCGGAGGGGGAGGCGCCAATCGCGGAGGGATACGAGGGAAGGCAGAAAGAAAGGCATGCTCCGATCGGCTTCGCTGATCACTTATCCGCCGCATTCCCCTTCCTAACATCGCCCTCCCCGGCTAGAATAACCCCGCCATGTTGGACTTAAAATTCATCCGAGAAAACGCCGAGGCCGTCAAGGCCAATATCGCCGCCCGCTTCATGAACGCCGACGTTGATGAGGTTCTTCGCCTTTACGAGAAGCGCAACGCGCTCATCACCGAAACCGACGATCTCAGGCGCCGACGCAACGAAAACGCCGCCGCCATGAAGGGCAAACTCGCGCCCGAAGAAAGAGCGAAACTCATCGAAGAAGGCAAGTCCATCAAGGAAGCCATTGCCGCGAAGGAATCCGAAGAATCCGAGGCCAAAACGGCTCTGGAGGCCGCCGCGGCGCTCATTCCGAACATGGCCCACCCCGACGCCCCGGTGGGTAAGGAAGACAAGGACAACACCGAAATCGCCCGCTCGGGCGAACCGGCGAAGTTCGGCTTCAAGCCCAAAGACCACACGCAAATCGCCGAAAATCTGGATCTGATCGATTTCGAAACCGGAGCCAAGGTTTCCGGCAGCAAATTCTACTTCCTCAAGAACGAAGCGGTATTCCTGGAACTGGCCCTGACCCGCTACGCGTTGGACATCCTCAAGAAACACGGCTTTACCGTTACCATCACACCGGACATCGCCCGCGAGGAAATCGCCGAAGGTATCGGCTTTAATCCCCGAGGCGAAGAATCCAACCATCTACTCGCTGGAAGGCACCGGCACCTGCCTTGTGGGCACCGCCGAAATCACCCTGGGCGGCTATTATTCCGGAGAAATCATCAACCTGGAGAACGGTCCCATTCTGATGGCCGGGCTCTCGCACTGCTTCCGCCGCGAAGCCGGGGCCGCGGGGTCAGTACTCCAAAGGTCTCTACCGGGTTCATCAGTTCACGAAAGTGGAAATGTTCGTCTATTCCAAGGCCGAAGAGTCCGACGATCTTCTGATGAAGCTGCGCGGGATTGAGGAAGAAATCTTCAACGGCTTGGGTATTCCTTTCCGCGTGGTGGACACCTGCACCGGCGATCTGGGGGCTCCGGCTTACCGCAAGTTTGATTTGGAGGCCTGGATGCCCGGCCGCGGCGATGACGGTGACTGGGGCGAGGTAACCTCCACGTCCAACTGTACCGACTATCAAGCCCGCCGCCTGGGGATTCGCTACAAAGAGGACGGCAAAACACGATTCGCCCACACCCTCAACGGTACGGCCGTGGCCATCTCCCGCGCCATGATCGCCGTTCTGGAAAATGGGCAACAGGCCGACGGTTCGGTCAAAATCCCCGAGGTTCTGGTGCCCCTACTGCGGCTTTTCAGAGATTCCGGCAAAGGGATGACCCCGCGGCGCGGTTCGGATAACGGGCGCTCCCGATTCGATCGGAGGCCGCTCTGGTTCGGCGGCACGCACCGCCGAGCAGTCCAAAACCGCCGAGCAGTCCAAAACCGCGGAGAGCCGGTCCGAAACCAGGGCCGCCGTCTCGCCTCCCAAAGGCAAACCGCTGACGGCCGAAAGCGGCTCGGCAAGATCACCCGCAGGCCATCCCGGCCCACCCGACTTTTTCTCCCTTGCCGAGAACCGCCTCGCCTTTCCTCTCGCCGTCGCCGAAATCGGCACCGCCCACGGCGGAGACCTGGTCCGCGGCCTGGAACTCATCGACGCCCGCCGCCGACTCCGGCGCCCATGTCGCGAAAATCCAGGTTGTGTTCGCCGATGAGATCCTTCCCCCCGAGGCCGGACTCGTTCCCCTTCCCGGCGGCGACACCCCCCTTTTCGACGTTTTCCGATCCCTTGAACGGGCCGCCCGACTTCTACGCGGCCCTGGCCGAACGCGCCGCAAAGCGCGGCATTGGATTCCTGGCCAGTCCCTTCGGCGAACAAAGCGTCCGGCTCCTGGAAGAGCTCGGCGTGCGCGCCTGGAAAGTCGCCTCACCGGAACTCAACCACGAGCCCCTCCTCGAACGCCTGACCCATACCGGACTGCCCATCATCCTTTCCACCGGCGTTTCCACGCTGGAAGATATCGAAAGAGCCTTATACGTGATCACCGAAGCCCGCCGCGGAATTGCCGCTCCGATTCCGCCGACCTCCCCCCCCGCCGATTTCGGGGGTGCCGAATCGAAGCATCAGGCCGCCGCTTCCGGCTTCCCCAAAAACCGCCGCTGATTCTCCTCCATTGCCTCACCTCCTACCCGGCCGCCGAAAACGAAGCGAATCTTCGAATTATTTCAACACTGCGGCGCACCTTCGGCCATCCGGTCGGTCTCTCCGACCACAGCCTGGACCCGATACTACTCCCTTCCCTCGCCGTCGCCCTCGGCGCGGTCTTGGTGGAAAAACACATCACTCTGAATAAATCCGCAGGCGGTCTTGATGACCCGGTGGCCCTCAACCCCGATGACTTTTCCCGGATGACCGCGGCGATGGCGCGATTCACCGGCGCCGATATTCGAGAGGCCGTTAAGGAATTGGCCTGTGAATACGGACGGGAACGGGTGGAAGCCTGCCTGGGCGACGGCGCGAAAAAACCGGCCGCATCGGAACTCCCCAATTACGGCCGGACCAACCGGTCTCTTCACGCCGTCGGTCCTCTCTCCTCCGGCACCATACTCACCCCGCGGAATACCGCCCTGCTGCGAACCGAGAAAGTCCTCCGGCCGGGTATTCCGCCAAAATTCCGTCATGAGATCTACGGGAAACCCCTTATCCGCGATGTCGCTTCGGGAGACGGCATCACCTGGGACGATCTTGCTCTCGCGTCAAAAGCCGCCGGTAAGTAAAAAAAACCGGTCGAACCGAAGAATCCTTATCCGGGCCATACCGCGCCGGATTCGGTCGATTCGGCACAAAGAATCAGGCACACTCCCGTTCACCCCGTGCCCAAACCACCCGCTTGCAGGCTATCATGCCCCCATGGAATCACCCGTTAACCGACACGGAACTGCGTCAAGAGCTTGATTCGATGATTCTCTCCGCCTCCGGATGGCGGAAAGTCTTCGCTCCCGACGGCGAACACGGCTCAGGAACCCTGTCCTCGGCCGCCGATACGCTCCTGGCAGCGGGCATGGGCCTCGTTTGGGGAGAATGGCTCACAGAACGTCTTGAAAAAGCAGATCCGGCCGTACTGCTTGCCACGGATACCCGGCCCACCGGCCCGCTTCTGGCCGAATTCCTGATGAGGGGGTTGGAATCCACCGGATGCCGCACCCTTTACGCCGGTATCGCGGCCGCTCCGGAAGCCATGGCCCGCTGTGGCAATGACGATGATATCAACGCCTTCGCCTATGTTTCGGCAAGCCACAATCCGCTGGGGCACAACGGCGTGAAATTCGGCCTGGGCGGCGGTGTTATCGGCGGCGAGGATGCCAAAAATCTTATCGCGCGCTTCCGTACTCTCATCGGCTCGGAAGGGGCCGCGAAAACTCTGACGGAAATCGCCGGGGGGGCGGAGGCGCTTTCCGGCCGCGGGAAAAACATCCGGCCCGCGGAAAAGAAAGAAAAAACTCTCTGCCTTAACTCCTACCGCGATTTTCTTGAAGAAATCGCCGGCGGCCCCGGAGACGCCGAATCGCGAAAAGAAACCCTTTCAGCCTTAAGGAAAACGCTCAAAGAGCGGCCGCTGGGCATCATCGCCGATCTGAACGGCAGCGCCCGCTGTCTTTCGGCGGATCGGGATTGGTTTGACTCCCTCGGCGTCCGTTTCGCCCCCTTCAACACAGCTCCCGGTGAAATCGCCCATGCCATTCTTCCCGAAGGCGCCTCCCTGGAGCCCTGCCGCCGGGCGCTGGAAAAGGCCCATGCCGACGATCCTTCCGTTCTCATCGGTTATGTCCCGGACAATGATGGGGATAGGGGAAATTTAGTCATTTGGGATGACTCAACAGGCGGCGCGCGCATCCTGGAGGCCCAGGAAGTCTTCGCGCTCTCGGCTCTGGCCGAACTGGCCTCGGCCGCTTGGGCCGACGGCGGCCAGTTCAGCCACGGCACCACTGCAGGCGGCGCTCCGTGCGGCGGCGCTTCCGGCGGTAAACCTTCCGGAAACAAAGCCTCCGAACTTTCCACCGGCGAACATCTTCCCACAGGTACCGCTCAAACCGCTCCGCGAACGGCCCTTGTTGTCAACGGACCCACAAGCCACCGCGTCCGCTCAATCGCCGCCGCCTACGGAGCCGAAGTGCATGAAGCCGAAGTGGGCGAAGCCAACGTCGTGAACCGGGCCGCCGAACTGCGCGCCGCCGGGTACCGGGTCCGCCTGCTGGGCGAGGGATCCAACGGCGGCACCATCACTCATCCCGCGGCCGTCCGCGATCCCCTGAACACCGTTACCGCCCTTCTGAAATTGCTGCGGCTTCCTTCAAAGCCCGGACGCCCCGCGCCTTTTGAGGACTGGTGCCGCCGCATCGGAAAGCCGGAGGCCCATCATAACGGATTCGGTCCCTCCGACATCCTGAAAACCCTCCCCCCTTTCACCACAACACCGGCCTCGGCCGAACGGGCGCTTATGCACATCGAAACTCTCAGTCACGGCGATCTGAAAACGGCATGGGAAGCGGTCTTCCACAGGCAATGGTCGCTCTATTCCAAGGCGCTTCAAGAAACCTATGGATTCGCCGACTGGATTGAAGTGAACAACGAAGGAACCCTCAGCCGGACGGGCGTCGGCGATGCGATGCGAAGCGGCGCGAAAAAAGGCGGGCTGAAAGTCGTTTTCCGGGATGTTCACGGCGAAGACGCAGGCTTCCTTTGGATGCGGGGCAGCGGCACCGAACCGGTCTTCCGGGTTATGACCGAAATCCGCGGCGAAAACCGCGGAGCGGAACAGGCGCTGACGGCCTGGCACCGGGGCATGGTCGGCGCGGCCGATGCGCTCGCCTTGGGAAGGAGCTTCGACGAATCGGAAATCCCCGCTCCGACGGGCGGGAATCATTAAACCGCCGAAGCACTCCCAAACCGGCCTTCATAACGGTGAAAATATGAAGGAAAAAAATAATCGGCATGAAATGGAGATTCTTCAAACTTCGTCAATTATGATTTTTGAAAGAGATTCCATTTAAATTGTAAAAAAAGCCATTCTGCCTATGATTATTTAATAATAAGGTATGATTTATGGATAAATTCAAAACAATTGAATCGAATCTCCTCATGTCTCTTGCCATGATAATGATTATTGTTTTTGTAAGCATAAAGCGGAATACACGTTCCGTACCCAACAGGCTTTATCTGGGATTGTGCTGGAGTACATTAATCGTTCTTATTTTTGATGCCGCCGCCATGCTTGTCGATAAAAACGTTAACGGAAATTGGATTTGGTTGAACTATCTAACAAATTTTCTCTTATTTCTCTTTATGCCTCTGCCTTTTACCATTTGGATGTATTACACGGATTTCATCTTAAACAAAACCGAGAGAATACTAAAAAAACGCTGGTACTTTTCTTTACCATTCTTTCTGACCATTCTTGTTATGTTCTATTCAGCGTTTACAGGCTTAATTTTCTATGTTGATAAAAACAACGTGTATCATAGAGGCCCCGGCTGCTCAATAATGATTCTTATTTACATTCTGCTTTTCTTTTATTCGTTTATTCTTGCAATTCAACATAGACGTACGGCGGGGAAAAAGGTTCTTAGCTTAATTCTCTTTTTTGGAATAGCGCCCATACTGGGACTCATTGTTCAGCTCATTAATTACGGGATTCTTGTAATTTGGCCTTCGGTTGCCCTTATGGTTGTGTTCGCCTATATATTTCTGGAAACCCAGAGGGAAATCAGGGACTATCTTACAGGACTCTTAAACCGTCAGCAGATTGATGAAATCATCCACAGCCGAATCATCAATTATCCAAGAAAAGGCGGTTTCGGCCTGATTATGATTGATATGGACGGTTTCAAGCAAATCAACGATCTGTATGGTCACAGCCGGGGTGATGAAGCGCTTGTTCAGCTCTCAACCGTATTGCTCGGTCATACGAAGAGCCGTGATAGAGTGGCCCGATTCGGAGGAGATGAATTTATTGTTTTGGTCGAATCCGATGACGAGGGTGATATTGAAAAAATCATCGACAGAATCCAAAACAAGATAAAATCGATAAATGAAAAAAGCAATAAACCTTACAAAATTGCGATAAGCGCCGGCTACACACTCTATTCGCCCGAAAAGCATCAAAATATCACGCAGCTCCTGAATGACGCGGATGAACAAATGTATCGGATGAAAGCCGAACGGAAAAAGACAATCACCGGCACGTATTAAACGGCTCCGAGAAACACTCTTTTTCCCGATAAGAAAAAGACCGCGGATTCAAAAAAACGAAAGATTCCCGGGATTGATGAAAAGAAATGCGGCGCGGACGAACCTAAGCCACGCCCACCGCTTTTCGAAGCCGTGAAATCGTCTTTTGCGCCACCGCTCTGGCGCGCTCGGCGCCATTCGCGAGAACGGCGTCTATCTGCGCGGTATCGGCCATCAGCGCGTCGTAGGTTTCGCGCATCGGAGCGATAATCTCGTTGAGTTTCTCAAAAAGCTCCTGTTTCGCGTGCCCCCAGCCCATGCCTCCGGCGCGGTATCGCGCGGCCAGAGCCGCTTGTTCCTGTGAACTTGAAAAAAGCTTGTAAAGCGCGAAGACGTTGCATGTTTCGGGATCCTTAGGCTCCTCCACGCTCTGACTGTTGGTAACGATCTTCATAATCGTCTTGCGAAGCTGCTTTTCAGGCATGAAAAGAGGAATATGATTGTCGTAGCTCTTGGACATCTTCCTCCCATCCAGCCCCGGTATGGTCATCAAATCTTCGCTGGTGCGGGCCTGCGGGATGGTCAGAAGCTCTTTCCCATAATTATGGTTGATCACCCCGGCGATGTCCTGGGCCATTTCCACGTGCTGCACCTGATCTTTCCCCACCGGCACCATGTCGGTATCGAACAGCAGGATGTCCGCGGCCATCAGCACCGGATATGTGTAAAGCCCCATATTAATCTGATGATCGTCGCTCTGACCCTTTTCCCGATTGGCGTCTACCGCCGCCTTGTAGGCATGCGCCCGATTCATGAGCCCCTTGGCCGTAAAGGCCATCAGAATCGTTGTGAGTTCAAACGTTTCGGGAATGTCGGACTGCTTATAAAGAAGAACCTTTTCCGGATCCAAACCGGCGGCCAGCCACACCGCGGCAACCTCATAGATATAAGAACGCAGAGTTTTTGCGTCCCGGACGGAATTCAGTGAATGATAATCGGCTATGAAAAACCGGGCCTCGGTGTTTTCCTCTTCAGCCATGTTTAAAGCCGGACGAATGGCTCCGAGGTAATTGCCCAAATGGGGCATTCCGGTGGGCTTAATTCCCGTCAAAACAACCTTACTGCTCATGAACCATGAGTATAGTCACGCATAATGAATGGGTGAAGAGGAACCTAATCCTTAAATCATCTGCAAATTATGAGGATAAGAACCTAATAAAATCCCTTCGGCCGTCGCTAATCAGGAGGAAATTGATCAAAAAAACAAGATCGCGATTAAATACCCGATAATCGAATCCCGCCCTCTGTTCACCAGATCTTCACAAAACCTACAAAGAATCTCCCCAACTACTAGCGTGCGGGGCACCCGTCGTCTAATATTGAATCATGGCACATGTTTTCGTTGTCGATGATAATGCCTCCATCCGAGAAGCCGTTACCGGCTATCTTCAGCTTGCCGATCACACGGTATCCGGATTCGGCGATCTTTCGGGTGTAAAAACCGCTCTGGAAACAACCACGCCCGATCTTATTCTCCTGGACGTAATGCTCCCCGACGGAGACGGTTTCATCTTCGCCAAAGAGCTTCTGAGCAGCCGGTCCATACCGCTCATTTTCATGTCGGCCCGCGAATCCGAATCCGACCGTATCACCGGATTCGAAATAGGCGCCGACGACTATATTGTGAAACCTTTCAGTCCGAAAGAACTGGTTCTGAGGGTGGCGGCCGTTCTGAAACGGGCCTCGGGCCCCTCGGCACCGGCGGGAGGAGGGAACTGGGTTCTGGACAATCAGGTGCTTACCATTGATGAGAACGCCCACAGAGTCATGTTAAACGGGGAAATGCTCAACCTCACCGCCGCGGAATGGAAAATCCTCCTCTTTCTCTCCTCCAACGGCGGTACCGTCGTGACTCGGGAACAAATTCTGGACCGCTGTTTGGAATATTCTTTTGAAGGGTACGACAGAACGGTGGACACTCATATCAAAAATCTTCGGGCGAAACTGGATAAACCCGATTGGATCGAAACGGTTCGCGGTTACGGATATCGTTTCGCGGGAGAATCGAGATAAACCTTTCTCCATTTCCCCGAATAAATTATCTCATGACAAATCCTCAAAAAACGTCTAAATAAGCAAAGATAATCCGGCTTATTCGTCACTCCTTTTCAACCCCAATGAAATCGGTATATTCACTTTTCATAAGCATTTCATTTGAAACCGATATAAAAAAATCATCCTAAAAAACCAACATATTTGTCTATAAATCAATATTTTACTTCCATTACTATCTTGAAAGCATTGTCCTTGACAGTTCTTTTCAGGCCTTGTTATACTCGTTCATAATCAACTGCGGGAGTTAGGCCGTCGGCTTTATCCCGTGGATAAAATCACAAGGAAAGGGATGATTAAGAAATGAAGAAACTTTCTCTCATTCTGGTTCTTCTTCTCGCTGTTGGTCTTGCCGCGTTTGCCGGTGAGCCTTCCGTTAGTGGTACTTTAGGTACTCAAATCAACTTCGACGATGATGGTGATATCGGTAACATCGGTAAGTTACGTGTCGCTCTTGCATTCCCCGTGGGTGACTATATCACCGTAAACATGGATCTGCGAAACGATGCATGGGCGTCCGGCACCATCGCCGATACGACCTTCACCGACAGCGGTACAGATACTGTCGATGTCGGTTTCGATCTGCCGGGTTACTTCTACTTCAACCAGGTTTATGCCACCACCGACATTTCCGGTATTTTCGGCATCGACGCCGTTGCTCTGAAGCTCTACACCGGTAACTTCGAGTACTGGATTGCCAACTGGAACTCCCCCACTTCAACCAACCGCGCTCGGGTTGTTGAGACCTTCCAAATTGGTGGATCGGATGCTTCTCCCGACATGGCTTTGGATGTCGGCATCGGTTCTTTCGGTACCATTGCGGCTTACATTGAGACCACTGCTGGTTCCGATACACTCGGCTACAAGTTCGGTTTCATTCTCGGACCTGTTGTCGACGGTTTGAACGCCGCCCTTTCTTACAGCGGTACCGATGGCATTTCCTACATGAAGGTAGAAGCTGGTTACACCCTCGCTTTCGGCGACGGCATGAGCCTCTACATTCCCGTGGGCTTTATTTATGACCTCGAAGGCGAAGCAATGACCCTTGGTTTCGGTGCTAAGTTCTCTGGATTTGGCCTGAGCTTGGGTGCTGGTGCCAAACTTGCCACCAACACTGCTGATGAGATTTTCTTCTCCGTTCTCGACATCCAGCTTGCATATGCCGTTATGGATAGCGGTTTGAGCATTTATGTAAATGCTTTCGGCGATCCTTCCGACATTGCTGACGGCGGTGCTGATGATGATTTCCTTCAGGCACTTGATTTTGGTCTGAGCTATGACTTGGCCGGAAACACAATGTATGTCGGTTATGTTGCCGGTCTTGGCGACAGCGACACCACTGTTCCTCTGATGATGGACGACAGCACAGGTCGTCATGGTATCACTGGAAGCGGTTTCTACATTGTTAACCGCATCAACTTCTAATTCAGTTTCTCTGGATTGAACTTGACTTAACAAACCCCGGGTTTCGGCCCGGGGTTTTTCTTTTCTGACAATTTTTCCATCTTTCTTTTCTTTTGTAGCGTCCCGAGATAGGATGGATTTCATGAAAAAACTGCTGATTATCGGAGCCCTGCTCCTCTCCCTTCTTGCCGCTTCGTGTCAAACGGCAATACCGGAAATGCCCTGGACCGAATATGAAGTCTCCGGCATTGTTTTAAAAGTTCGCCCTGCCAGCCGGGAATCGCTCATTGAGAAATATGGCAATCCCAATACCGTGATGAATCCTTTACTCGATTATCCCAGCCTCATCCAGCAGCGAAAACTTTTTGTTCTGGAAGTGGAGATGTCTTCACCGGAAGTGGAAATTGAACTCATCACCCGGGAAACCACACTGGTCTATACCAGTGAAAAGAAAAGTAAAAACATTTTCAATCCTGAAACACAAGCTCTGGATGCGAAGCATCTCCAGGATGAATGGCTTGTCTATATGGAGAATTACGAACATTCGAAAATCCCCGAAATGACTTATAAAACGTACGATGCCCTGCCCGGCAACCTGGTGGCCAAACCCGGAGAACCGGCCAAGGGCTATCTCGTATTCCTTCGCCGATTTCCCACATCAGGCACGGCGGAACTCTCCCTGGCTCTTAAATCCGCGAACGGCGATACGGGCAGTATTCCCATCTCTATTGAAATCCCGGATTTAAACAAGAATAAGAAAACCGAGGTTCAAGAGAACACGGGAATATTCGCAGAACCGGCGAGCGAATAAAATCAATTAAGGGGCCTTCCGGCATCCGGAAGGCCTTTTTCAACGGAATTGCAGCCGCCGCGTTATTCCTGCGGAGGCCGTAAGGAGTTCTTTTTTCCGGAATCGCCGTTTCCGCCGCGGTTTCGGATTCGCCAGGTTCGCCGGAACGAGCGGCTCATCCTTCCCGAACCCATCATAACGGCCAAAGGTTTGAGCTCTTCGATATGATTTAAGATGATTCTCAACGCCACGGTGAGCGGCACGGCCAAAAACATGCCCGTGATGCCCCAAATCCAGCCCCAGACCACCAGCGATATTAAAATAACCAGCGGACTCAAATCCAGCTGGTCGCCCTGCAGGGTGGGATCCAGAATGTTTCCCATGACAATCTGAATGGCAGGCATGCAAATCCAGACCGCGGCAATTCGGTTCCACTCCGGAAAAAACTGTATAAGCCCCAGAGTCATGGTGGCAACCATGATGAAAAAACTGCCCAAATTGGGAATAAAATTCAAAAGAAAGGCCAAGAGTCCCCAAAGCGGCGCCAAATCCTGACCGATAATGCTCAGCGACGCCCAGACAAGGATTCCCGTAATAGCGCTTATAAAGGTTTTTACCGTTAAATAACGGGCAACCTGCCGCGAAACGTCGGTTACGGCCCGTCCGACTTTGATACTGATTCGGCGGGGAAAGGCCCGGCGGAATTTTCTCCAGGAAAGCGCGGTTTCGGCCAGCATGAAGATAAGAAAAAGCAGAACAAGCCCCAAATGAGTTCCGAAAGAAACGAAGCTTCCGCTGATCTGCATAATGCGGTCGATGAGTCCTTGGGTCCAGCCGAATTGCGGGAAGTACTCCCTGGGGAGTCCGAATCGGCCCCACAGCTCGCTCAGAATCTGAATAAAACGCTTTTGATAGACACCGAAAACCTGCGTAAAGGTGCGCAGACTCGAATAGAACAGACGCCCTACGGCGTAAAGAAGAACAAAGAGAGTCGCCATAACCAGGATAATCCCCACAAGACGCGGGATTTTCCATTTATTCAGCTTATTCACCACCGGCGTGAGCATCAGAGAAAGCAGTCCGGCAATCACCAACGGGATAAAAACGGATTTGAGAAGATGCATCACCGCCAGAACGGCGATTGCCGTAAGAATACCGATGAAGAGAATCTCGACGTTTTTGGTTTTCACTCTTTCATTGTACCGATTTGAGCTCCGAGAGTGTAATAATCCTTATCCGAAATGCTCGAAAGGACTTCCCTCACCGATGCGATTCGTTTAGATTCCCCCCATGGCCGCTATTGTTCCGCTGCTCAAAAACATTCGATTTCTCACTTCATCGCCGAGTTTCACCTCCCTTCCGGCCGATACGGGCGTTGAAGTGGCCTTCGCCGGACGTTCCAACGCCGGCAAGTCCTCGGTGCTGAACTGCCTCACAAACCGAAAATCCCTGGCGAAGACTTCATCCACTCCCGGAAAAACGCGTCATATCAACCTTTACGGCCTGACTCAAGACGCCGGCATCAGACTGGCCGATCTTCCCGGATACGGATACGCCAAGGTTAACGTTAAAGAACAGGAACGCTGGGGAAACGAACTGACACGCTATGTAACCGAAAGGGAATGCCTTAGGGGTATCGTCATCGTTATGGATATCCGCCATCCTCTTACCGACAACGACAGGCAGATGCTCACTCTCTGCCGTACGGGGGGAAAGCCTGTTCATGTCCTTTTAAACAAAGCCGATAAGCTCTCTTCGAATAAAAAGGCCGTTCTGTTGAAAAAAGTGGAAAAGGATTTGGCGTTTCTCGCGCCCGGGGCTACGCTTGGCGCATTCTCGGCACTCAAAGGAGACGGACTGCCGGAATTCCGGAACGTCTTGGAAAACTGGCTGGATTAATCCCTGCCGGAATGCCTAGAGACGATACCGGCAAGGTATTAATAAACGCGACGCCTTCGCGGGGTCAGTAAAAAAAATATCCGCCGGAGCGCCTTTTTACGTTACGCTCCCGTGGGAGTCAGATAATCGGTGCGCAGACAGGATTCAAAGAGCGACCGGGGAAGAAATTCCTTCTTTTCATCTTTCCAGCCGGATTCCACTTTGGTTATGATTACCGAAAAACCGGCTTGCGTTTCCTTGGTTACTTTCAAATATTGTTCACCGGTTCCCTTGATGCGATACTCTTTCTTGATGCTGTTCACAAACTCACCTCCAGAAATAATGGGCTCTCCTGAACGAACGAAACGGCTCGGCACTCCCGCGCCGCTTCACCGATACCCGGCGGCAGCCTCTTTTTTGATTCTCGGCTTTTTACGGAAGCCTGCTGAATTTCGAAAGCCCTTATCGTCAACGGGAAAAAAAACTATCATGTGTCCGTGGGAATCATCATTATCGGCGGACTGAAACATTGCGGCAAAACGTCTCTGGGGAAAATTCTCTCAAGAGATTTAAGGTGTCCGTTTTTTGATTTGGACGATCTTGTCCTCGAAGTAACCGCCGGTGCCTGGAAATCGGTAAGAGCGATCTACCGCGACCTGGGCAGGGAGGAATTCCAGCGCCTGGAAGTGGAAGCCGTTCGGGATTTCGCGGAGTGGAGGATGCCGAAGCTTGGCGGAGGAACCGCGGTGCTCTCCCTGGGCGGGGGAACCATTGAGAACGGCGAAGCCATGGCGTGGCTTTCCGGCCGCGGAACCGCGGTGTATCTGAAGGCCGATGCCGATCTTCTTTTCGAGCGCATCATGAACGGCGGGCGGCCGCCGTTCCTTTCCGAAGAGAATCCGAAGGAAGACTTTATGGCGCTGTATGAGAAGCGCGACGCTCTTTACAGTCAATTCGCCGATCTCATCCAAGAAGTTGATGATGCCCCGCAGGAAATCAATGCCCAGCGTTTGCTGGTATCCCTGGAGAAACACCATGCCCGGTAACTGTTTCGGACGTTTTTTACGAATCACCACCTTTGGAGAATCGCACGGCGCCGCGGTCGGCGTGGTGATGGACGGACTCCCTCCGGGGCTGATTCTTTCCGAGGCCGACGTTCAGAAGGAAATGGACCGCCGTAAGCCCGGTCAGTCGGATTTGACGACGCCCCGCGAAGAGGCCGATCAGGTGACTTTTCTCTCCGGCATTTTCGAGGGCAGGACCACGGGAACGCCCCTGGCCATGATGCTGAAGAACACCAATGTCCGTTCGGACGATTATAACGACATCGCGGCGAAATTTCGTCCCGGCCACGCGGACTTTACCTACCAAAGCAAATACGGTTTTCGCGACTGGAGAGGCAGCGGGAGGGCGTCCGGAAGGGAAACGGCCGGCCGCGTGGCCGCCGGTGCGGTTGCGCGAAAATGGCTCGGCGAGCACGGTGTTTCCGTTCTGGCCTGGGTAGCCGAGGCGGCGGGGATTCCCTGTGAAACCTTTGATGCGGACCAGATAGAGAAGAATCCCATGCGGGCCTGCGATTCGAAAGCGGCGCAGAAAATGGCCGAGAAGGTTCGTGCGTTTCGGGATGCGGGCGACAGCGCCGGAGGCATTATCTCCTGCCGGGTAACCGGTTTGCCGGCGGGACTCGGGGATCCGGTATTCGATAAGCTCGAAGCGGACCTGGGCAAGGCGGTACTGTCGATTGGGGCGATACGGGGCATCGAATTCGGCGCCGGTTTCGCCGCCGCCGGAATGAAAGGCAGCGAACACAACGACGGTATGGATTCCGAAGGTTTCCTTTCCAACAACTCAGGGGGCATTATCGGCGGAATCAGCACGGGTGAGGAAATCCTCTTCCGCGCGGCCGTAAAGCCCACAAGCTCCATCAGCGTGCCGCAGACAACCAGAGATTTATCGGGCGAAACCGTCGAAATCAGCACCGAAGGCCGCCATGATCCGATTATCTGTCCGCGCATCGTTCCCGTTGTGGAAGCCATGACCGCCCTGGTACTCATGGACCAATGGCTGGCTCAAAGAGCGCTGCGCGGCAAAGATCCGCGATAGACGGCTGAAATACACCGCGGCGCTTGTAGCAGGCCTATCGAAAATAACGCGCATTCGGAATTCGCAAAAATAAGGAATCCCTCTTATGCCGTATCCTTCTTTTCAAGAAGTAAAGAAGAATTAATCCCATGAGGTCCGCTTCGGCAATTTTTTCTTGACAGTCACTTTTTAAGTGGTATTCTGGTTCTACCAATATACCAGATAAGGAGTTTTAAATGAGTCCTGCCGTTATCACAATCATTATCGTTGCGGCCGCGGTAATTCTTCTGATCAGCGGAAAAATACCGATTGCCGCCATTGCAATCAGTGTTCCCGTTGCACTCGTTATTACCGGGGTATTAACGCCCCAAGAAGCTTTCGCGAATTTCGCCAATCAATGGCCGCTGATTTTCATGTTCATGTTCATGGTCGGTGAATCACTCTTTAGAACAGGATTCGCCGATATTGCCGGACGTGCGGCCATCAACCTTTCCGGAAACAAGGAAAACCTTTTCTTGCTCTGGATCATGATTATCTCCATGATTTTATCCGCTTTTCTTTCCAATTTGGGCGTTATCGCCTGCCTGCTGCCGATTGTCATGGCCGGAGTAAAAAAGGGGAACTATTCTCCGAAGAAGGCTCTGCTTTCCATGGCCTTCGCCTCCTCGCTGGGCGGCACGATTACGCTTATCGGAACGCCTCCGAACGGCGTTGTGAACAGTGTTCTGGGTAAAATGGAAACCGGATTAACCCCGTTTAAATTCTTCGATTTCGCATTAGTGGGTTTGCCTCTTGCCGTAATCGGTATTGCCGTGCTCTTTTTCGTCAGCCTGAAATTCATGCCGACCGAAGATATCGATACGGAATCGGACGATTACGAAGGGCCGCAATCCGCGGAAAATGTTACTTATCGCCAAAATAAGATGTGGATCGCCATAACAGTCTTTATCGTTATTGTTCTTATCATGGCCGCCGGAAGCTATATTCCGTTTATTTCGAAAACACTTCATTTGGGACTCTTAACCACCGCGGCGCTCGGTGCCGTTATCGTTATCGCAACCGGAACAATATCCTGGAAAGAAGCTTATACTTCCGTTTCCTGGACAACGGTGATTTCATTTGCCACATTGCTCTCTCTCAGCACCGCTCTGAAGAAGTCCGGTGCGGTTGAAGTTATCGCGAAAGGCATGACCGGAATCAGTGAAACACCATTCATTCTCATGGCCGTGCTGATTTTCATAACCATGCTGTTAACGCAATTTACGTTCAATACGGCCGCTACGGGAATAATCGCCCCGATCGCGGTTGGTGCCGCAACATCGCTTGGAGTAAGTCCTTATCCTTTCCTTATGGCCGTGGCCATGTCCGCCAGCGCCTGTTTCATGTCACCTATCGCAACAGGTCCGAATATCGCAATCGTCGGACCGGGCCGGTTGAAATTCATCGATTTCGTTAAGTCCGGTTTCATTCTTCAAATCGTCAGTTTCTTCGTGATTCTGCTGTTGTCGGCATTGATCTGGAAATTCTAAACGTTATTGATCCGGGGCGAATCCATCCGGGTTGCCCCGCCGAGAAAGGAATGGCAGTATGACAAATCTGAAAGGCGTTTTTCCGTATCTTATTTCCCCGGTTAACGGTGACGGTTCCGTTAAAAAGGATGTGTTAACAAACCTTGTTCAATATCTTATCGATGCGGGCGTACACGGCTTAACCCCCCTGGGAAGCACCGGAGAGTTCGCCTATTTAACATGGAAACAGAGGACTGAAATCGTTGAAACGGTCCTGGAGGCGGCTCAAGGACGGGTGCCGGTCGTCGCAGGGGTTTTTCACGCGGCAAGCCATGAAGCCGCCGAGCAGGCCGCCGCTTTCGAATCCATGGGCGCCGACGGGATTCTGGCCATCATGGATACATATTTTCCCTTATCGGAAAAACAAATATATTCCTATTTCAGAACAATATCCGAAGCGGTCTCCTGCCCCGTCGTGATCTATAATAATCCCCGCTTTCTGAAAACGGACCTCAGTATCGATGTTATTATCGATCTTGCCGAGATACCGAATATTAAATACTTAAAAGACGCTTCGGGGAATACGGGAAAGCTTCTCACGATTCTTAACGCCGTCGGCGATAAAATTAAACTCTTCAGTGCTTCAGCCAGCGTTCCATTATTCGTCATGATGCTCGGCGGCGTGGGATGGATGGCCGGTCCGGCCTGTATCGCGCCGCGTGAAAGCGTGGCCCTCTATGACTTAGCGGAGAAGCATGCATGGGAAGAAGCGCTGTTACTTCAGAAAAAGCTTTGGGAAATGAATCGTATTTTCCAGAAGTACAATATGGCCGCCTGTATCAAAGCGTCTCTTGAACTGCAAGGATTTCCCGTTGGAGATCCGATTCCGCCGGTTCTCCCTCTTACAGAGGAAGAGCGGCATCATATCTCAACGTCACTGGAAAGCTTGAACAATATTCGGTGATTTATAAATCAGCGATTTAAATGAAATCCTAAAAAACGATACGAAGAATATTGACCGCCGGTTGAGGGGGATCGCCGCAAAAGAAGACGTGCGGCGGCCCCTCGCCTCCGACTTCTTCAGGTGAAACAAAATCTCAATATTGCCGGTCTCCAAATGAATAGGTACTATAGCGGAACTGATGGACCGAAGGAGACGAAGTTGTCCCGCAACGAGGCTCAAAATGATATCGGGTTCACCGATAAAATAAATCCAATCCATAAAACAAATGTCCACGAGATGATTCTGGAGCAATTGGAAAAGCTTATTCTATCGGGCGATCTCAAACCGGGGGAGAAACTCCCGGGGGAAAGATCTCTTTCCGAAAAATTCGGTGCAAGCAGGAATTCGGTTCGGGTGGCTCTCAAACTCCTTGAATTCATGAACCTTCTGGAAGTTCGGCCGGGATCGGGTGTTTATGTCGCATCTTCGCCCAATGTACGGCAAGCCGCGATAAAATCACATTGGACGGAACTTGTTAAACAGCATCCGCTTATTGATCTTATTGAGGCACGCCAATCTCTGGAGCCGGCCGTGGCCGGATTAGCGGCTCAAAATGCAACGGAAGAAGAAATAATTAAAATGGATGCCGAACTGAGTTCCAATGAAGAGGAATTATCGAAAAAAGGTTTGGCGGCCAAACATGCCTCCCGTTTCCATGAACTCCTTTTCGGCAGCACCCATAACATTATTCTGGAACATATCGGAGCGATGCTTCAAAGTCTTGCGGCGGAAAGCAAGAAAGTGTCTCTTTCAAGCAATAAGAACATCCGCCAATCACTCACCGAACACAGAGAAATCCTGGAGGCGGTAAAAAACCGTGATTCCGAATTGGCGGCCCATCGGATGAAGGAGCATTTAACCGGCGTTCAGCGGCACTTGCGTGAAGCCGGTTTGGAAGAATAATCGCGCGAACAAAGTCCATGGCTGCTATTTCCCGATAATCCATTAAGCCAAACCTCGGAAAAAGGTTCTCAGCGCATTGGGCGGGAAACGGCCGCGAGAGAGTCCGCATGAAGATGCGGAAATCAGAAACCGAAAAAAAAGGACCGCCGCTCAATGACGACGGTCCTTGTCCTCCCCTTCTGCAGGGGGTTGGCTACAGAGCTGAAAGATGGATTAAATACCTTAAAAAAGGTATCAGTCGTCCATCTCCGAGAATTCTGATTTCTCGGCCCCGCAAAGCGGGCAAACCCAGTCCTCAGGCAAAGCATCAAATGGAGTTCCGGCGGCGATATCGTTATCGGGATCGCCTTCGGCCGGATCATAGATGTAGCCGCATACATCACATACATATTTCTTCATTCAGTACCTCCTCGTTTCGCCACCGGTTAAAAATCGGCATTTTCGCCGTTTACTGCCGAGTGGAAACCTCTTTATCCAATTGATAGAGTCCGAAAGTATTATCACCGACCATTTCCAATTTGTCGATAAGCGATTGAACCGATGATTCCTCTTCAACCTGCTCGTCAACGTACCAATGGAGGAAAATCTCCGTTGCGGGATCATCTTCCTTTCTGGAGAGTTTTACCAAGTCATGAATGCATTTTGTTATAAACTCTTCATGCTTCAGGGCCGCGTTCATGGCATCCAGAGGTGAGTTCCATTCGGCCTGAGGTTTTTCAAGCGCGGCATAATGCACCCGGGAACCCCTCTCATCCAGAAAACGATGAATTTTTTCGGCGTGTTTCCGCTCTTCGGCGGCCTGCTTGTCCATCCAAATTCCGAATCCCGAAAGATTTTTGGCGTAGAAATCGGCCGCCATGGACTGGTACAGATAAGCGGAATTGAGTTCCTCATTAAACTGCTTATCCAAAGCCGCGGCCATTGCCTCTGAAATACGCATTTCTACAACGCTCCTCTCCACAGTCCGTGGACGTTACAGTACTCACGAGCGGAAATGGATTTCGCGGCGCAAGTGCAGCAGAAAGTCGCTTTGGGTTCATCGCCGGGCTTCAGTTCTTTGATCATCCGCTTCCCGTCCACGTTCAGCTCAATCCACTGAATCCAGTGATTTTCAAGCATGGGATGAAGCGTGCTGCCGACAATCACTTCATAACCGCCGTCGACTTTCTTGATAACCGGAACATGCTTTTCCGTGGAGGAATCCGCGGTCTTTTCATCCATTTTCACCATTTTCTGACCGCAGCATACCAAATCTCCGCCGCCGAAATGCATCATCATGACAACGTTCCCGCATTCTTCACATTTGTAGACATCATACATTTTTGCCATACCTCTTACCCCCTAACTTAAATAAGAATGATTCCTAATTCAAGAATATATTATTCTTTTTATATTAAAAAGAACAATACGCCAATTCTTTACCAGTTCTCTCCGAGAATCTCGAAATAGCTCTGAGGATGAGCGCAGGCCGGGCATTTCATCGGCGGTTTTATTCCCTCAAAGATATAACCGCAATTGATACAGCGCCAGACGACGGAAGAATCCTTCTCAAAGACCTTTCCCTCATCAACGTTTTTCTTCAATTCCAGATAGCGTTTCTCATGCTGCTTCTCGGCGACGGCTATGGCTTCGAACGTCGCGGCTATTTCGGAAAAACCTTCTTCCCTGGCCGTCTTCGCAAAATCCGGATACATGGTTGTCCATTCGTAGTTCTCTCCCGCCGCGCCGTGTTCCAGATTCACGCTGGTGGTATCGATGGTTCCGAAGGGAAAGGCGGAGCCTTCAACGATGGTTGATTCTCCGCCGTCCATGAACTTATAGATCCTTTTGGCATGCTCCTTTTCCTGATCGGCCGTTTCTTCAAAGATTTTGGCGATCTGTACCATGCCTTCATCTTTTGCTTTCGACGCATAATAGGTATAGCGGTTGCGGGCCTGGGATTCACCGGCAAAAGCCGTCATTAAGTTCTTCTGAGTCTGAGTTCCTTTAAGATCATTCATCGTCTTTTCCTGTATTAAAAGATTACGAGGGCATTCCCCTCGTAATAATAATAGGGACGGCGGGATGATATTGCAAGGATTATCAGGAATAATTCTTGATTAGACAAAGAGATAATTAGATCCTACTTAAAATATTAGATTATTATAATTTTTATTTTGACGCAAACTCCGCATATCTTTGCATCCGAGCGGAAGGACCGCCGTTCTCGCCGATCGGCTAAACGAAATAAGACGTCATGCTCTTGGCCAGCCGTTTCCTGGAAGCTCGAATTTCATCGGCGTAATCATCCAAAAGACCGCTCAGCCCCTGACGAAGAGTATCGAATCCGAACTCGGAAGCCCCGACGATGAAATTGTGCTCCGCTATCGCATCTCGGTAATCTTTATCCGTCAGGATTCTTCGCATCTCAACCAGAATCTCACCGGGAATTTCCAGAAGGCCTTCGGAATCATATCGGTCTCGAATCTCAAGTCCGCGGAAGCCCGCGCCCTGTATGTCGGTTTTATACACCAAATAGGTTGTGGTAACCACGGGAACGCGGCAGGAGACGGCCTCAAGGAAGGCGTTCCCGAAACCTTCCCATACGGGCAGATACGAGGCCAAATCGGCATGCGCCAAAACATCACGCGTTGTATACAGCTTACGGCCGTCCTCGGTTATTTCTCGGGAAGAAGCGACATGATCCGCTATAAGATGAAGACGAACGCCGAGTTTTTCAGCCAGCGATTCGATTCCGTTTACATAGGTTCCATCCAGCTCATCGCCCTGATAAAGCGATACGATGAAATGAACCCGATCGGCCAAATCCGGGTATTCCTCCATGAAACGGCCCACCAGTCTAACCGAATCCTCGATCCGCTTACGCGGAACGATTCGCGTCGGCTGAACAATAAGCAAATCGTCCGGAGCGAAACCCAAATCGGCGCGAAAGTCGGCATTCCACTCATCTATGGTAACCGGATTATCAAAATCCTCACAATTCGGAATAACCCGAGGATTCACACGTTTAATCGACTTAAGAATATGGGAGGCATAAGAGGAAATAACCACATGCTCGGTGCCCAAATCCGACGGCGGCATGATTTTATTCAGAAGTTTCTCGATAAGGTTTTCACTGAAACGGCTGCGTTCCCACCAAAAATCATGATGATGAAAAATGGTGGCTACCCGATGTATGGCGGCCACCCGATAAACGGCGATGCCTCCGAGAAGGCTCATGGGCATGGCGTTCGTGTTCTCGGCGATAATAACGTCGATTCGGTTTTCCTGAATAATTTCGTATAAGGAATTGCCCACATCGGCGCCCACAGTTTCCAATTCCGATTGGATTTCCGCTATTCTCGCTTCGGTGAAATGGGGCGGACGCTTGGACATATAAGGAAACACGAGATTTTCAAAATACTCTTGTTCCGTTGAATCGAAGCTGATGCTCTTTAACAGAATTTGCCGCTCGGCGGGTACATCTTTCACGGGCTGCCTGTATAAACCGGCCGATGGTCCAGATCTCGTGCCCCATGCTGGAGAGCACTTCAATCCATTTGTCCACTTCCAGGGAAACACCGTCTACGTCGCCGAGCTTGCCGCTGATGAAAGCGATTCGAAAAGCATCTTTGTTCATGGAGAAATTATCCGGTCAGCACCATATGGAGTCAAGAACGGCAGCTCCCACGGCAGCGAAACTCTCCCGATTCTCATGGTATTTCTTACGTGTTCCAATAAAACCGGCCGCCCGAAGGGCGGCCGGAAAAAGGAGTAATAATTAAGAAATTCCGAACCGGCTCCACATATGGAAACATGACCGGAATCTTTCAACACTTAAACTATTTCTGATAGAGCGGCCTTGCATGATATTTTGTATGCAGCAAATCATGGCTCTTATGCGACAGCGGCTCACCGAGAAACTCTTTGTAAATCTGCTTAATCTCGGGATTCTGATGGGAACAGCGCACAACACTCTTCTCGTCATCGGAATAAATACCCGCCACGCGCTTGGCCCGCACTTCCTCATCGGTGAAATAAGGCTGACCGCCTCCGCCGATGCATCCGCCTTTGCACGCCATGACTTCGATGAAATGATAAGGCGGTTCTTCACCCTTATTTCGGGCTTCCCGCACTTCATTCATAATCGTCCGGACATTGGCCATTCCATGAGCCACGGCCACTTTAAGCGTTACATCGCCTACGGGCACCTCGCCGACCTTCACACCGTCCATGCCGCGGACGGCGCGAACGTTCACATCTTTTAATTCCTCGCCGGTTACCAAAACATGGGCCGTTCGGATAGCCGCCTCCATTACGCCGCCGGTTACACCGAAAATGGTGGCCGCGCCCGAATAGGCTCCGATGGGACTGTCGGCTTTTTCCTCGGGCAAGTTCAGGAAATCGATTCCCGCGCGTTTAATCAGACGCGCGAGTTCCCGGGTTGTGAGCACCAAGTCCACATCGTTGAATCCCGAGGCCTGCATGTTGTCGTCCCGTCCGATTTCGTATTTCTTCGCCGTACAGGGCATGATGGCCACCGAGAAGATATCCTTGGGATCCACCTTCGCCTTTTCGGCATAATACGTTTTGGTTATGGCGCCCTGCATCATCATCGGACTTTTGGCCGTGGAAAAGTGGGGAATCATATCGTCGAAATACTTTTCCATGTAATCGGTCCATGCGGGACAGCATGAAGTAATCTGCGGCAGCGGACCGTGGTTTTTATCCGTCAGTCGTGCGACAAGCTCGCTTCCTTCTTCCATGATGGTCAGATCGGCCGAAAAGTTGGTATCGAACACGGCATCCGCACCAAGCATTCTCAAAGCCGCGTACATTTGTCCGGTCATGACGGTACCGGGCTCCATGCCGAAGGCTTCGCCGATGGCGACGCGGGTGGCCGGAGCAACCTGTACCACGACATGCTTGGATTCGTCGCGTATCGCCGCCATGAGCTCTTTGGTTTCGTCCTTTTCGTAAATGGCTCCGACCGGACAATGCGCCGAACACTGACCGCACTTAATACAGGGACTTTCACCCAGGAGCGCTCCGCCCGCGGGCTGAATAATGGTTCCGTAACCGCGATGGATGAATTCCAGAGCCCATACGTCCTGAAGCTGCTGACAAACCAAGGCGCAGCGGCCGCAGTTGATGCATTTGCGGGGATCGAGCACGATGGAGGTGGTGGAAGTGTCGCGGGGGAGGACTTTGAGTTCCTCGCAGAAAGGCTTCTCACGGATGCAGAAATCCTCGGACAATTCCTGAAGCTCACAGCTTCCGTTTCGAGCGCATGTCAGACATTCGTTGGGGTGGCTGGACTGAATCAATTCGATAACGGTTCTGCGCACTTCCATGAGTTCGGCATCATGCGTTATGTAGTTCTGCCCTTCGGTCACGGCGGTCGCACAGGCACGAACCATTTTGGGACTGCCTTCCACCTTCACGACACAGATACCGCAGGCCGCCCATGGTTCAAGATCCGGATGATAGCAGAGAGTGGGGATATTGACATGGGCCGACTTGGCGGCATTCAGAATACTGGTTCCGGCCTCCACTGCAACAGGCTTTCCGTTTATTTGAATATTCACCATTGACATTCGATTCCTCCTAAGCAACCTGGACGGCGCCGAATTTACACGCGTCGTAACAGGCGCCGCACTTGATGCACTTATCCGGATCAATTTTATGCGGCGATTTTCGTTCGCCGGAAATACAATTGACCGGACACTTCCTGGCGCACACCGTACATCCGATGCACTTCTCGGGATCGATGGAATAAGTCACCAAATCCTTACAGGTTCCGGAGCTGCACTTACGTTCTTTAATATGTTCCAAATACTCGTTCTCAAAATACTTCAGGGTGGAAAGAACGGGATTCGCGGCCGTCTGTCCGAGTCCGCAGAGCGATGCTTTTTTGGTCGCCAGACCGATGGCCTTCAGCTTGTCGATGTCCGCCATCTCGCCCTGTCCCTTGGTGATTTTCTCCAGAATCTGCAGCATGCGCTTCGTACCGATGCGGCATGGGGCGCACTTCCCGCAGGATTCATCAACGCAGAACTCCATGTAAAACCGCGTTACATCGACGATACAGTCGTCCTCGTCCATAACGATCATGCCGCCGGATCCCATCATCGATCCGATGGCCGTCAAATGATCGAAATCAATGGGCGTATCCAGATATTCCTTGGTAATCACGCCGCCCGAAGGGCCGCCGGTTTGCACGGCCTTGAACTCCTTGCCGCCCCGGATACCGCCGCCGATATCATAGACAATCTCCCGAAGAGTGGTTCCCATGGGCACTTCGACAAGACCGGAATTCTCAATCTTTCCGGTTAAAGCGAAAACCTTGGTTCCCGGTGATTTTTCGGTTCCGATGGATTTAAACCACGCACCGCCTTTCTCGATGATAACGGGAATGTTGGCGTAAGTTTCCACGTTGTTGATCACCGTCGGCCGGCCGAAGAGTCCTTTTATCGCGGGGAACGGCGGTTTGGGAACGGGCATACCTCTTTTGCCTTCGGTGGAGGCGAGCAGAGCCGTTTCTTCACCGCAGACGAAAGCCCCCGCGCCGAGCCTGATTTCAATATCGAAATCAAAACCGGAACCGAGGATATCCTTGCCCAAAAGGCCGTATTCGCGGGCCTGCTTCAAGGCAATCTCAAGCCGATTGATGGCCAGAGGATATTCCGCTCTGATGTAGATAACACCATGATGGGAGCCGACGGTTTTCGCGCCGATGGCCATGGCTTCAATAACGGAATGAGGATCGCCTTCCAGCGTCGAGCGGTCCATGTAGGCACCCGGATCGCCTTCGTCGGCGTTACACACGATGTATTTATCGTCGGACTTCACATCGGCCGAGAATTTCCATTTCAGCCATGTCGGGAATCCCGCTCCGCCGCGGCCGCGCAGTCCGGAAATTTTCAATTCTTCGATAACCTGTTCGGGAGTCATTTCGAAGAAGACTTTTTCCATCGCGACATATCCCTGCCGGGCGATGTATTCATCGATGTTTTCGGGATCGATAATCCCGCAGTTCCTTAAAACAACCCGTTTCTGCTTCTGGTAAAACTTAATTTCCTTCAGATCGGTTTTATCGGCGCCTTCTTCTTTATAAAGAAGTTTTTCAACAACGCGGCCTTTTACCAAGTGCTCTTCAACAATGGTCTCCGCGTCTTCGGGAGTTACGTTTACGTAGAACGCTTCTTCGGGAAGGACTTTAACGATGGGGCCTTTCTCGCAAAAACCGAAACAGCCGGTTTTAACGATTTGGACATCATTCCCTATCCCATGAGTTTCCGCCGCGGACCGCAGCTTGTGGTATATGGCATCGGCTTTCGAGGCTTCGCAGCCCGTGCCGCCGCATACCAGGCAGTAATTCTTAATAGCCATGCGCTACTCCTTGTGAATGTCCCGAGCGGGATAATCGTAAACATGTTCGTTGATGAGCTTACCGCCGAGAATGTGTATCTCAATAATCTTTTGGCGACGGTGGCATCGACTTTCCCGTACAGGGTATCCGGCATGCCCTTCATCTTCACTTCGACCGTGGGCTCCGCGTGACAGAGTCCCATACAGCCGGTCTGCTTCACGACGACATGGTCCATTTTTCGGGTGTATGCCTCTCCGAGAAAGACATTCAACGCTTCTTTGGCACCGGCGGCAATACCGCAGGTTCCCATGCCGACAATAATCTCAATACTCTTCTCGTCCCCGCTTTCACGATTCTGAATCTGATCTTTTTGTTCTTCGCGAAGCTTTCTGAGGGATTCAAGGGTCATTTTGGCCATCGACAACCACTCCTTTCATTCCGTTTCTTGCTGTATCGAGTCTTCAAGGGAGCGGATATATTCCCTTAAAAGCCCGAGGGATCCCGCATCTTCCAGTCCTCCCAGGACCTCGGACACTTCGTCCCGTTCTATTGAATATTCCCGCTCAACCCCATCCGGAGAGCGAAGAACCCTCCTGACGGTCATGGAATAATCTCCCGGCAGAGTCAGGCACTGCAGCCAAAGCAAAGAAACATCTCCCACCGGCGGCAAATCCACATTGCCGGCGGGGAAAACGGCTTCCACATGCGTTCCTTTGCCGGGTGATGATGTAATCTCGGCCCGACCTCCGCATTGTTCCGCCGTTTGTTTAAGGAAGGGGATGCCCAGTCCCACCCGTCTTCCCGGATGTTTTACTCCGTCGCTCCAGAAGGGATCCCCGCTTTTCGCCAGGGTCGCTTCATCCATGCCTTTCCCATCGTCATCAACGACAATCCTTACCTCATCCGGCCCCTCATCGAACAGAACGCTCAGCCTGTCGGCACCCGATTCCGTTCCGTTCTGCACCAAGTCGGTCATGATATCGGTAAGGAACGCGTGCATTAATCGCTGAACTTAGCGAGAATCTCCGGCAATTTATCAACGGTAAGCTTTCCGAAAACTTCTTCACCCACCATCATTACCGGTGCCAAGCCGCAGCATCCGACACAACGAACCGCTTCCAGGGAAAACTTCCCGTCCGCGGTTGTGGCTCCAACGCCGATACCCAGAATGTTTTCCAATTCGGTAATAAGATCCGAAGAACCTTTCAGATAACAGGCGGTTCCCATGCAAACCTGCAGGTTATGTTCTCCGGGTTTTTCCAGTTTAAAAAAGTGATAAAAGGTAACCACTCCATAAATTTTTGCCAGAGGCACATCCAAAAGACGTGCCACTTCGAACGCGATCGGTCTTGGAACGTACCGATATTCTTCCTGAACTTTATGGAGAATCATAATGAGATTGCCCGGACGATCCTTCCATTCCTCAATAAACGCTTTGAGGTCATCCGTCAGCGTTATCTCTTCCTTAGTAGCCGCAGCCATGGCTCCTCCTCGTATAATATTGCTGCTTCGTAGTATAAAAATGCTTCTTTGCAGCTCTGCTGATCATCAATTCGCCGCAAGTATAATGAGCCGCCTGCGTGTATTTCAACACTCTGGAGAATTTTATTGAATCCCGAGACGTTTTATTAAAGCAAATTAACTATTAGGTGAACCTAACTTGACATTTGTTGTTACAGTCGGCACAATAACCGCTCATTATGGTTCGAAAAGATTTCATGCTTCGTTTGATGAAATATAAGAGAATTCTCATCCAGCTTCGGTCGCTTGGCCTGGAACGAGTCTTTTCAAACAACCTCGGAGACGCCATTGGGATTTCCGCCGCGCTCGTCAGAAAAGATTTGGCGCGTATCGAACTTCACGGCAACCGAAGAGGCGGTTACAGCATCGACGCCATGCTGGAACGATTGAATCGCCTTCTCGGGGGCAAGGATGCTCAGGAAGCGATTCTCGTGGGATGCGGAAATCTTGGAAAAGCCCTGCTGAATCATGACGCTTTCCATAAAGAAGGTATAAAGCTCATCGCCGGTTTCGATCTTTATCCGGCCCGGGAGAATATCGGCGGCATTCCAATATATTCCGTCGACAACATTGAACCGTTCGTCCGGGAACGCCTGACAAAGGTGGCGATTCTGACCGTACCGGCGGCGGCCGCCGCCGAAGTCCGGGACCGCTTAATTCAAGCCGGTATTCGGGGCATCCTGAATTTCGCGCCGATGGAACTCAAGTGTTCGGGGGATTGCGTTATTCACAATGTGAACATCGGACTCGAAATCGAAAATCTTTTCTTCCTGGTGAATTCTCTTGAAGATAGAAAACATCGGGAAGAGTCCGCGGATGATAACCGCTTCGATACTGAAAACGGAAATGAACGCGAGAATAGCGCCGTGCTATCCGGGGAGGAAAAATAATGACCGTTTCGGAACTTACCGCAAAGATTGAATGCAAAGCGGCTTGGGACGGATGGGACGACAGGGATATTCCCGACGTCTATACGTCGGACCTCCTTTCCGACGTTATGGCGCATGCCG
This sequence comes from Spirochaetia bacterium, assembly GCA_963666985.2. Lineage (GTDB taxonomy): Bacteria > Spirochaetota > Spirochaetia > DSM-2461 > DSM-2461 > UBA2779. The sequence continues at coordinate 1,115,190 of CAXXIA010000002.1, forward strand.
CCGAAGGGGCGTTATTAATCACCATACAGGCTCATAAGAACACGCTGGCCGTCGCAACGCTGAAAGACCTTTCGGCCATACTGGTCTGCTCCGACAGACCTGTTCCCGAAGATATGATAAGCGCGGCCAAGGATGAAGGCGTCCCGATCCTTGTTACATCAATAAATCAATACGAAGCCTCCTGGCGCGTTCATGATCTGCTGACCTCTTGAGTAAAACGATGTCTTTAAACCCACGCCGAACAGTGCCTGAAAAGCGGGAGTGCATGCGCCTTATGGCTGAAGCGCAAACCCGCGGCAGGCCGTAGATCGGATCCAAGATGCCCCGCTTTTTCGCCGATCTTCACATCCACTCCTGCCTTTCTCCATGCGGAGATTTGTCATCTTCTCCCAAAGCCATTGCCCGAGCGGCCCGGGAAAAAGGTCTCCATATGGCGGCCCTGACGGACCACAATACCGCGCTGAACACACCGGCATTCGCCTCGGCCTGCCGCGATGAGGGGATAACGGCCTTGTTCGGGCTTGAAGTCACCACCGTTGAAGAGGTTCATGTTCTGGCGATTTTCCCGGATGCCGCAGCCGCGGTTGAAGCGGGAGAAGACGCTTACGAACGCCTTCAGGCCCCCGGATTCGATCCGGTTTCCTATGGGGATCAGGTTTGGGTGGACGATGAGGAGAACATCGCGGGCAGTCTTGAAAAACTGCTGATCCTGGGAACGACGGATTTATCGATTGAGGATGCGGTTCATTGGACGCATAGCCGCGGAGGACTGGTTATACCCGCTCACATAGACAGAACCGCTTTCGGAGCCCTCGAACAATTGGGTTTTCTTCCCGATGCTCCTTACGACGCGGTGGAATGCACCCGCCCTCCGGAAGCCTCTTTAACCGGGAGATGGACCGTTACCGCCTCCTCGGACGCCCATTATATTAAAGACATTGGCCGAAGATGTTTGGAATTCGAAGGAACGGCACCGACATTCGAGGCACTGCAAGCGGCGTTATCTTCGGGAAAGGCGGCGGCCAGGTTCTCATTTCCGGATTGATTTTACAGACGGCCGATTCAATCCGAGGCTGAGCCGATCGGGAATCCGGCGGATTCGGAAAAAGCTCTTTTAACCGGCCGAATCGGTTTTACCGCGGATGAAAAAAGCGCTTATATTGGTCTCCGTTTCGTAAAAAAAGTAAAAAGAGCACTATTGCTCATGGAAAAACCTTACCTATAGGCGTTATATTCTCCCATGAAGTCAGAGATTGTCGCGATGATGAACACATCATCCGCGCATCTGTTTCCCCGAAAATGTGTCTCTTTTCGACACTAAGGAGTGAAAAAATGAAAAAAATCGTCCGGATTGGTGTTTTCATGGCCGTCGCAGCGGTGCTCTTGCTCTCCGCCTGCGCGACTAAGGAGGGATCTTCCACAGTTACGCAGCGCCGGGATCTTCCGGATTTTTTCCTGAACCCGCCGCAGCTTGAGGATCAGTATGTCGGCCTCGGTATGGCAAAACTGAAAGACGACAACCTTTCCCGCACCACCGCTCAGGCCCGCGCCCGCGCCGACATCGCGGCCCAGGTGGCCGTAACGGTCGAATCGATGCTTACCGATTATGCTCAGGAATCCGGAGCGGACGACAACACCCAGACCCTCACCTTCGTGGAAAGAGTCTCCAAGGAAGTCGCCAATATCGAACTGAAAGGCGCCGTAACCCAGGAGCAATATCCCGCCAACGACGGAACCTGGTACGTGATGGTTTACTTCCCCAAAGCCGCCATGCTTGAAGAGGTTGATCAGGTATTCACCAGAAACGAAGATGCCGCTTTCGCCGAGTTCAAGGCCCAGCAAGCCCTTGAACGGCTGAATGCCGAACTGGAGGACAATCCTCCCGTATCCGCCGGCGTTAATTCTCCGGTAAACCAGGACTGAAATCCGCGTTAAGCGAATCATCCTGAAATTGAAGAAAGGGCTGTCTTGATGGTTTGAGACGGCCCTTTTTTTTATTCAAGGGGCTTCTTTCTCCAAATAAAACCGGATTAAGCCGTGCAGTTCCTCCATGAAGACGTTCTTACCGGCCGGTTGACCCGATATGCGCAAGATAATGACCGCGACGGGTTGGAAAGCAATCCCCGCGGGGTTATATTTTTCCCATGAATATCCGCAGACCGATCGTTGCAGGAATCCTGCTCGCGGCCATAGCCGCAATGGTATCGGGCCAGACAGCCCTCGGCGTCATCAGCTATTTGGAAGGCGATGTCGGCGTTCTCCGGGACGGCGAATACCTGAACCGAAAGCTTATCGACATCGGACTTGAAATTGCGGAATTCGACACCGTTGAAACCGGATCCGACGGCTATATCGAAATTGAAATGGACGCGCCGAGTGCCGGATCGACCGTTAAGGTCCGTCCCGATACCTCTTTCTATTTCGAAGGAACACCCCGCGAATCAGCCCGATTCCAAACGACATTCCAGCTTCTCAGGGGATCGTTGGGACTCAAGGTCGGCAGACTGGCATCCAGCGAGGATTACCGCGTCCAAACCGATACGGCCGTAATGGCGGTCCGCGGAACCGAATTTAACGTCGATATGGCAACCGACCGCTCCGTTCTTATCTCCGTACCCGAGGGCCGGGTGGAAAGTAAGACCGAAACCGGAACCGTAACGGCGCAACCCGGAACCGTGGCGGCGCTTGATTCGTCTTCTTCAACCTTGGAAGCGGTGGCCGTCGAGGCCGAGGATATTGAGCTCTATAGGGAATATTGGAGCGAACTCCGGCTCGAAGCATTAAAAATCAACGCGGGTCTTTCCGTTCAGCAGTACGCCCGGCAATGGGAAAGACAGCTTCCCAGGCTGGAAGCGGCGATGGATGAACTTGCTTCCCATAAAAGGATTTTCGAAAAGTGGTATAAAATCGCCGCCGGAGAACTGTCTGTTCCGAGCAGGGGCGATGCCATCCGCGATAAACAAGCTCTGAGCCGAGGCATGCTGGAACTGCGCGCGTCGCTTCCCGTCGCGGAGCGAACCTTTGAAACACTGAAGGGGCTTGAAGACGCGGTAAATCAGGGATTCGTCCAGAATCGGCTTCCGGTGGGAAGTTATCAAAATGCCGCGGCTTTTTACAGAGCGTTTCAGTCCGATAAAAGAAATATGAGCCAAATGCTCAGTACGGCCCGTCGCATGGTCCGCGTTTACAGAATCATCGGCAGGGTCAGCGGTGATATCGGCGATTCCTCAAGCGATCTCGACATTATGTCCGGAACTCCCGGCCTATAGTTTTGGGGAAAGACGATCCCTTAAGCCAGAGCGTTTTTTCTTCTATGGCGAACCGACGCCATAAACCGCTGCCGATCTCTTGATAAAAACGATCCGCCGTATGCGGCAGAGCGATACACGGCCGAAGATTCCGCGATGGGAATCGCTCTCCGGCCGAAAAAACCGACCAAGTGCATGACGTTAAGGCCCGAGGGACCTACACGTTGAATTTAAAGTGAATGATATCACCGTCCCGAACGGTGTATTCCTTGCCTTCCATCCGAAGCTTTCCGGCCGATTTCACCGCCGCTTCACTGCCGAGAGTAAAAAGATCGTCGCAATGATACACATCGGCCTTGATGAAACCGCGTTCGAAATCGGTATGGATGAGTCCCGCGCACTGCGGCGCGGCGGCACCGTTTTTAAACGTCCAGGCGCGATTTTCAACGCCCCCGACGGTAAAGAAGGTCCGCAGGCCGAGGGTTTCATAGGCGCTTTTAATCAGACGGGAAAGGCCTGATTCGGCGATGCCCGATTCTTCCAGGAACACGGCCCTCTCTTCGGGATCGTCCAATGCGGCGATATCGGCCTCCAGCTTTCCGCTGAGTACAACGACTTGAGAGTCCTCCTCGGCGGCCAAGGCTTTCACGGCCTTCACCGGTGCGGACTCGCCCTCAAGATCATCCTCGCCGACGTTGCAGACATAAATCTGCGTTTTCGCCGTAATCAAAAACAAATCGTGAAGCCGCTCGGCATCATCGGAGGCAAGATCCATGGACCGGACGGGGCGGCCTTCGCCGAGATGGGCGGCGACGCGTTCCAGCAGCGCCTGTAAAGCCAGAGCTTCACCGCGGACCTTGGGATCGGCGGCTTTAATCTGCCGTGAGTTTTTATCCTGACGCTTTTCCACCGACTGAAGATCGGCCAGGGCAAGTTCGATGTTGATGGTTTCAATATCGGAAATCGGATCGACTTTGCCGTTCACATGCACAACATCGTCGTCCTCAAAACACCGGACGACATGAGCGATGATGCCGACGCTCCGGATGTTGGAAAGAAACTGATTTCCCAGTCCCTCGCCCTTTGAGGCGCCTTTAACCAAACCGGCGATATCCACGAATTCCGTAACGGCGGGGACTTTTTTATCGGCTCGAATCATATCGTGAATACGATCCAAACGCACATCGGGCACCTCGACGATTCCGACATTGGGATTGATGGTGCAGAACGGATAATTAGCCGCTTCGGCCGGTGCCGAAGTAAGCGCCGAGAAAATGGTTGATTTGCCGACGTTCGGCAGTCCTACGATTCCACAGTTCACGGCCGGAATGATACCGGGAGAATCGCCGCGAGGGAAGGGCTTCAGCCGCCGGTGAGAAAAGCCTTGGGTTACGGATTCGCCAAGTTGATGATAATCGCCGCCCAACATCCGACGTCAAAAGGATACGCGAGGGGGGGGGGACTTCCATTAACCGAGATGACTTCTGAGATAACTTCAAAGTCCTTTTAAACGGACTCAAGGGGACGGTCATCGGATAGAGGCATTTTCATGAATGATGAAATTGCCTCTATTTACCTTGCCGCCGAAAAACACCGGCCGACCGCAAAAGCTGTCCCGGAATCGGAGAACTCAACCTCCGGGACAGCTTTTGCGCTCATTGAACAACGCCGCGCGTTGGAAAATTTTATTTCATTCCCGGTTTGGCCTCGAACGCCGGGCAGTCGCGATTATTCGCCATCCGCACCTCCAGACTGGGCAGCCGCCGCGATTTGATTCCGAACAATCGGCATCCTTTGGGGAAAGAAGGGTCCCAAGTAACAAAGTAATGCTTGCAGCGAGGGCAGAATGGCGGCGGACCGAAAACGTTCACGCGGAATATTATACAACCCGATCCTTGCAATGAGATACGAAGAGAGGCAAAACGCAAAAATAATCGGTTCGAGGGAATGCGAAAACGGCTGCCTTGCGGAATGAGTGCATGAATATTTATATTCCGATAAAAAATCGGGGCGAATGATGCGGCAGCGGCCGGGATTTCGGCGCCTCCTTCGGAATCCGAGTGCCTGCGCCCATCGGATTCCAACACGTTCTCAAACATTGAAACCGGTTCGCCGCTCAGCGATGGCGCCGTTATTTCCCGGATGTTAACGAAAGATGATCCTTGTATGTGCAAGCCGTTAGAATCTATGATGATATTAATAAAAATGAAGGAGACATGCATGAAAATTTTTCGAATGACGACACTGCTGATCGTTCTTATTTCGTTGGTTTCTCTCGCCTTTCTCGGAGGCTGCAAGAAAGAGGCCGCGCTCGGGACCGAAGAGAACCCGATCATCTGGTCCTTTGTGCCCTCCGGAGACACTCAGAAGATCTCCGCCGGAGGCAAAGAAGTCTCCGATATGATCTTTGAAAAAACCGGACTGGTTGTTGAAGCCAGCGTTGCAACCGAATATGCCGGCGTTATTGAGGCGCTCTCCTCCGATCCGCCCAGCGCCCACATGGCCTCTCTGGCCACCTTCGCCTACGTCGTGGCCGCCGATCGGGGTGTTTGTGAAGCCGCGCTGGTAAGCGTTCGATACGGCCGCCCCTTTTACGACGGTCAAATCATCGCGGGAGCCGATACCGGCATTAAAACACTGGCCGATCTTAAAGATAAATCCTTTGCCCGCCCCGACCCTCTCTCCACCTCCGGATGGATTATTCCCAGTCTGACCATGCGGGCCAACGGCATCGATCCCGATAAAGACCTGGAAGTCGTGGACGCGGGCGGTCATACCGCCGTCGTAACCGCCGTATATAATGGCGATGTGGATGCGGGAGCCACATACGTGGATGCCAGGGGAAACCTTAAGGAAGATCACCCCGACGTTATGGAAAAGGTTAATGTCATTGAAATCTCGGCTCCCATTCCTAACGACGGCGTCCAATTCAGTCCCGCCGTTCCGGAAGAGATCAGGGAGAAAATCGTTGAGGCTCTCTTGGAAATCGCCGCCGACGAGAAGGGCGTTGAAGCTCTGAACAAGGCCTATCAGTGGACCGCCCTCGAGCGCCACGGAGACGAATTCTACGATCCTTTCCGCCAAGTTCTGCAGGCCGCCGGCGTGGATGCCGCATCCCTGCTGGGCGACTGATTCCGAATAACGTAAGCGGCTCCCTCGGGAGCCGCGACTCCTCATTCAACCGTTTTGCATTAAATTTAATTCCGGGAGTTCATCCTGTGTTGGAATATAAAAATCTCTATAAAACCTATCCGGACGGTACCGAAGCCCTCAAAGACGTCAGCTTCGAAGTGGAAGACGGAGAATTTCTGGTCGTTATCGGACTTTCAGGTTCGGGAAATCCACACTTCTTCGATGCACCAATCGTCTGATCAACCCGACTTCGGGACGGATTATTTGGGACGGAACGGATATCGCGTCTCTTCTTCCGAATGAGCTCCGTCCCATCCGCCGAAAAATCGGAATGGTGTTCCAGCACTTCAACCTGGTTAAGCGTCTGAGCGTAACCAACAATGTTCTCTCGGGCCGACTGGGTTATACAAAAAACGGCTCCAGCTTGTTCTATCGTTTTTCCGAAGAGGATAAAGAAAAAGCCGCCGCGGCTCTGAAGCGGGTTGGGTTAAGCGAACAGGCACATAAGAGAGCCAGCGAGCTTTCGGGAGGCCAGCAGCAAAGAGTGGGGATTGCCCGGGCGCTGATGCAGGAACCCAAAATTATCCTGGCCGACGAACCGGTCGCCAGTTTGGATCCGGTTCTGGCTCATACCATTCTCGGCGACCTGGAACGCCTGAACAAAGAAGACGGCATTACGGTTATCTGCAGTCTCCACTATTTGGACTTGGTTCAGCGGTACGCCACACGGGTTATCGGCTTAAGAGACGGCCGGGTGGTTTACCGGGGAACGGGAGAAGACATCCGCCGGATGACCGATGAAGAATTCAAGGAAATCTACGGCGAAGAAGCAAAAAGAGTCAGCGCCGGACCGACGATAACGGGGAAACCGGCATGAACGATAAGATTATCAAAGAAAAAGGTGCTTCCGCGGTTTCTCCTCCCCTTGCCGCGATTCTTTCCTTCATCATCCCCGGTTTGGGGCAGACGTTCTCGGGATTTATCCGGCGCGGTATCCTGATTCTTCTTTCCGCAGGCTCCATGACGGGAATTATGATCTGGCGCATCGTGGATCTGGGATACAGGGCCGGAGTCGGATGGCCGGTCTTCGTCCGGGCTTTCGAACGCCGACCGGTGTTCGTCTTCATTATGATCTTCTGCATCGCGGCGGTTTGGCTCCTGTCGGTGCGCGACGCTTGGATCTGCGCCAAGGAGCGGCGCAAGCCGTTTTTCGGGGTCTTTTTGGTGGTGCTCCTGGGATTTTTCATTCAAGGCTGGCAGATCGCCGAAATCGACCCGGTCCGATTCGTTATCGAGGCTCCCGAGGCCCTGGGGCCCCTATCCCGGGTTATTTGGCCCTGGAAGGCGGCCATAACCTTCGATGAAAGAAACGTCGCCGCGAACGCCCAAGTCCTCGACGGTGAAGGAGAAGCTCCCGTTCGGGCCCCGAAAATCGAGGGACGGCCCTATCTGCACGTGGAACCGAACGTCGGGGCCCTCACAACTCAAGACGAAAACTACAAGCCCGTGCCGGGAACAAAGGTAACCTTGACCGGTACGGACTTTGAACCGAATACCATCACGGAGATTTGGTGGATTGATCCGGTAAACAATAAATTCCGTCCCAGGGAAAACAAGGAATATCTCCAGGTTACAACGGATTCCGGCGGAGCCTTCACAATGGAAATGACGCTCCCCTATGTCATGGTTTCCGGCGATAAAGGAACAAACTTCATTCATACGATCGAAGCCCGGCAGACCTTTAAAATCGGCGGTCCGAAAGCTTCGGATGCTCTGAAGCAGACTCTGGCCCTGATGGTGGAAACCATCTTCATGGGCATGATGGCCACCATGTTCGGCATCATTCTCTCCATCCCGGTGAGTTTCCTGGCGGCCCGCAACATCATGTCGGGCTCCAAAGTAACCCTCGCCATCTACTACCTGACCCGGTTCATCTTAAACGTCATCCGTTCCATCGAGCCCCTTATTTGGGCGCTCATCGCCGTGGTCTGGGTGGGATTGGGACCCTTCGCGGGAATTATCGCCTTAACCCTCCATTCGGTGGCGGCTCTGGGCAAACTCTACTCGGAAGCCATCGAAAGCATCGACCAAGGTCCCATCGAAGCCGTTGAAGCCACAGGCGCCACACGGCTGCAGGTTATCCTTTTCGGCGTGATTCCCCAGATGATCTCACCCTTCATTTCCTTTTCGATTTACAGATGGGACATCAACGTCCGTATGTCCACGGTTATCGGCATGGTGGGCGGCGGCGGGATCGGATTTATTCTGATGCAGTACATCCGCCTGCTGGATTACCGTTCGGCGGGAATCGCCGTGTGGTTCATCGCCATTACCGTGGCCATTCTGGACTATGTGAGTGCGGAAATTCGAAATCGGCTGATGTAGAGCCACAAAAAAACCGCGGCGCGGCTGAACATTCGGCGGCCTCTCGGACGGAAAAACAATATTGACCGGGAATACTTCGGTTCTATGAGGTTCGCCGAACAGCCGAATCGGACAACTCCGGTTCGGCGGAATAAGTATCGCGCTACTTTTTGTCCTTGCTGTAAAGCTGAAGAAGCTGGACCAGATAATAGATCTGCGTATAAACCTCCGCCATCTGTTCATCCACGGGAGTTTCGGCCCATCCTTCGATTTCCTTCCAATTGATTATAATCTCCTGGCCGCCGGCTTTATATTCCTCAAGCAGCTGCTTGATGGACTTGCCGAGAGAGATAAGATTCTGAGCCGAGGTGTTGATGATCTTCTTCGCTTCGTTATTCACCTCTTGCAGAACAGCCTTCAGATTCACAAGCGCGGATCTGTCGCGTCCCGATTGTCTGAGGATGCGCTTTAATTTCGAACCGACATTTCCATCGTCCGACAAACTCATATCGAACTCGGTCAGCTTATCGGAAAGAGACAGAAGCTGATGGTAAGACTCCGAGAACTGCTGGGAACTGATTTTCGTCGCCCATTTCCCCTGAATAAGCAGAAGATCCACAAGCACACGAACTTTACTCTTGTAATAATCCAGAAAGAAAGCTTTTAAGAAGTTAATCGGCTCCACGTACAAGTATCCGGAAACCATCTTCTTGTGATAGGTCAGATTTTCCCGTTCCGTATAATACTGAGTCCTGCTGATTGACGTTGTTCCGAAGAGTTTTGTCAGCAATCCGTCGATCTGCTTCTTTCTCCGATCTCTTAAAACTTCCTGAATCGTCAGATCGGCCGCTGTTTTAATTCTGGTGTAATAATCCTCGACAATCTCCGTATTACCGCCCGTCGGAACCAAGACCCAAGACGGATTTTCTTCAAGATGCCGGATAATCAGTTCAAAAACTCCGGTTTTTATCATCTCCTTGCGGCTCTGCATTATTTTCTTCCATGCTCCGGGAGAGATAAGGTCCATATCCCTATAAGACTTCAGCACGCCGAAGAGAACGTCCCAATCGGCGTTGCCGTCCAGGGAATAAAAAACATCAAGAAAATCAATCAGATCGTCTTTTATGTATTCCGCGTTGATGGCTTCAAAATGCGGATTGTAGGTAAAGTCCCGGTCGGGAAGCATCGAATCGAATTTTTTCAGAAGAAAATGGAATGGGAACCGGCAGAATTCCTGAAGCCGGCTCAAGTCGTTATACAGTTTGTTGATTTTCTTTGCGGTAACGGCATCCAGGGCGGAATAAAGACGAATCAGATTTTCTTTTACCGATTCTCCAACCTCCTTAACGCTTTTACCGCTTTGAACGTTCTCTTTAATCTTCTCCGGATTCAAATCGGGAAGGCTTTCCCTCACATCCTTCGGAAGAAAGCTTTCAATGAGGGTTGTTTTGAGGAGTTCCGAATTCCCATATTTCTCCAGAAGAATATCCGCGGGACCGACCACTTTATAAATCTCGTGGAACCACTTGGCCATTCCGGGCTGAGCCAAATCGCCCTTTACACGGTAAAATTTACTGCGTTTGGAGAGTTCCTTGGCGATGTCCTTCAGCTGCCGCCGCTTCTCTTTATCCAAATCCGATGAAGAGAGAAGACCTCCGAAGAGATTTGAAAGAAATTTAAGAAAACCGGATTCGGATTTCGAGCCCTGTCCGGATGATGTAGCCATGAACTTACTCTAGGAGAGAACTCAAACCGCTGTCAACGATTATTGCCGTTCGAACGGCTTTAATCCTTACCTATGCAGATTTTCCGAAGGACGAGGAAATCGCCGCATCCTGCCGTTCTTTAATGTATCAGACCTTTTGTATCCGACGTCAAAAGCTGCCCCAAATTCTCAAGTTCTTTCATTCGCTTGAAAACCGGCAGCTTATACTTGTGCGCCAGTTTGTCCGCGGCAACGGTTCTTATATAGAGATTATTGATTTCATCGGCAAGGATGGAAAGATTGCTGTTCAGATTTTCGAGCGCCATTTGCTCGCGAATCCGATCCATCTGAGGCATTGTTTCTCCGGAAAGATTATATTTCATCTTCGGAAGAAACTCCGTCCGCGCCTTATAGGACCACATGGAAAGTCCCAATATTCCGCGATACAGCTCGTCGAAGAGATAACCGTTTATCCTGTAGCTTTCGGAATGCGAAAGGAGGACGTCCATTCCGGACTGGTATTCATGTTCTATCACGATCCGCGACAAGGATTTCCGAATAAAAGCATTCTGCATCATCGTATTCACATGCTCCGCGATCTTCTCAATCCGGATATTGATTTCATAATCCTGTACAGACATACACTCCCTCGAATACTCATTATAGCTTTGAATTCATACAGGTGGAACGGGATTGACTCGGAACTCGGCTCTCCATAATGTGAGTTCATGCCGAATTCTCCACGCTTCCGGTCAGCCGTATTATCGGTTTTATCGCTCTTATTCCTCATGCTCCCGACAATATCTTCATGCCATCACGGCTTCAAGAAGCTCCATATTCTAACCGACAGGAAGGAAATGGCATCGGTTGTTGAAATGTACGGTGCCCTGAACCCCGGATTAGTCGTTACATTCCGTTATGTCGATTCCATCGACACGGAAGCAATTAAAGCGGAAAATCCCGATGTTGTTATAGGGGCCGATCTCTCGGCCCCGGAAATCACCGAAATGCTGCACGGCCGTGAAAACACGGAATCGGACGAATACCGCGGATCCCCGAACCTTACCCCGCTCTCTTTCGAATTGCCGATTATTGTCGGAACGAAAAAAACAATGGCCGCCCTGCCCGATCCGGTGACCATAAAAGCCGAAGAACTTCAACATGCCGCCGCTTCCCTTACCGCCGCCGATAAAAACGGCCGACTGGTCCGCCTCGGCTTCTCGCCGGCCTGGAATCCCTCCACGTTCATCGATCTTCTTTTAACCGAAGACATTGATGCTCTGGACTTCGAGTCCGGAAACGTTGATGAAGAACTCATCGGGAAGACAATGGAAAAGATTAAGCGGTGGAGGGAATCCATTCCCGGCGGCAAAGAAGCCGACTCGGCATTCGACGAAAAATACCGCTACATTCCGGATTTAAGCCTGATCTTGGAAGAGCGGATTTTTTTCGCCCGATCAAGTTTCGGCGAATGGGCGATTCTTCCCGAAGAGATGGCGAAGAAACTGGATATCCGTTATTTCAAGGGTGAACGTCATATACCGGTTATCTCGGTTGTATCCGCGGGCATCCCCCGTACTTCGAAATCCATCAAAGAAGCCGAAGAACTCATCGCCTGGCTGACCGAAGCGGACTCTCAGATTGCCCTCATCAACAGATGGGAACGTGACAATCTTGCCGTTTTCGGCTATTTCGGCGGTCTTTCATCCAACCGTGAAGTAAACGAGAAGGTTATTCCAAGTTTTTTCCCCGCGTTTCAAGGCAAAATTCCGGAAAGCCATTATTTGGCCGTGCCCGATTCCGTTCCCTGCCACTGGAAAAGAATCCGAGACGAGGTTGTGTTTCCCTGGTATAAGGCGGCATTAACCGATTCTCCGCGCACCCCTTCCTTATCCGAGGCTTATTACAAATGGGATCTTTCGTCGCTGAAAGGAACCGACTGATTTCAAGAGGGCCGAATCCGTGAATTTGACAGTTGTCCGGGAACACGCTACCCTGTTTCACAATAAAATAAACCCTTATAAGGGGAGGTATGCCCAATGGCTGAAGTAATTCTGAAAGACATTACCAAGATTTATGACGGTGGTGTTAAGGCGGTCGATAAGGCCAACATCGAAATCAAGGACCAGGAATTCGTGGTTCTCGTCGGACCTTCCGGCTGTGGTAAATCCACCACGCTGCGGATGATCGCGGGTTTGGAAGATATTTCCGAAGGTGATCTTTTCATCGACGGAAAAAGAATGAACGACGAAGCTCCCAAGGACCGGGACATCGCCATGGTGTTCCAGAACTATGCTCTCTACCCGCATATGTCCGTATACGACAACATGGCTTTCGGACTGCGAATCCGCAAATTCCCCAAAGCTGAAATCGACGCGCGGGTTAAAGAAGCCGCACAGATTCTGGACATTGAGGAACTCCTCGAACGCAAGCCGAAAGCACTCTCGGGAGGCCAGAGGCAGCGCGTCGCCGTCGGACGGGCCATCGTCCGAAAGCCGAAAGTATTCCTCTTCGACGAGCCTCTTTCCAACCTCGACGCGAAACTTCGTGTCCAGATGCGCGCCGAAATTTCCTCGCTGCATACGCGTCTGCAGGCAACCATGGTTTACGTAACCCACGACCAGGTGGAAGCCATGACCATGGGAGACAAAATTGTCGTTATGAAGAGCGGCCTCATTCAGCAAATCGGTTCGCCGCTCAAGCTTTACAACGATCCCATCAACCGTTTCGTCGCGGGATTCATGGGAACGCCTCCGATGAACATCGCTCCGGCGGACATTGTTGAAGAAGGCGGGAAAATCATCGCAAGAGAAGAAGGCATGAGCGTCGTTATCCCCAAGGAGAAAGAAGGAGTTCTTAAATCCTATGTCGGCAAAAAGGTGCTCATGGGCGTCCGCGCCGAGGATCTTCTCTTTACGAAAACTCCGCAAGAGAACAATCTGAAGGCTACCGTATCGGTTATCGAACCGCTGGGCAACGAAACCCATCTTTACATTGATACGAATGATACCCAGTTTATCGCCCGTTCGCTCCCCGAAAACGAGTTCCATGTCGGTGATGAAGTGAATTTCACCCCAAACATCAATAAAATGCAGTTCTTCGATTTCGAAACCGAACGGTCTTTGTTCTATTCCGAATAGTCGGATTGAACAAAGAAAGTTATCGGCCGTCCATTGGGCGGCCGTTTTTTTTACGGAAGCGGCTTCAAAATCGACGATATTCGAAGGGAAACCCTTAAGAAGGCGAATTCGGGGGAACGGCCGCCGCAGATACGCTCTTGCATCATTATAAAATTGTCTTTACCCGGAATATCGGAATAATAAAACATCCATCCTTATTTGACGCTTAAATTGGCCCGTGCTAGACTCAGAAATGTTGGAGGTCCGGTCATGATGATTCCACGCTTCGTGCGTCTCTTGGTATCCATTTTGTCCGTCGCAATCCTACTCTCATTCGTTGGCTGCAAAACCACCGATGAAGTGCCGGAGGAGACACCCGTCGAGGAACCCGCTGAAGAACCCGTAGAAGCTCCACAGCCGGACGTTTCGGCTCCCGAGAAACCCGAGCCGCTTTCCCAGGAAGACATTAATGCGGCCAAAGCGGCCGTTCAAAGAGCCAATCTTATGGGAGCGAATAAATATTTCCCCGGGGAATACAATGATTTAAAGGACGCTTTGGAAGAAGCGATCGCACTGGGTGAATCGAATCCCGATGCGGCCAGAGCGGCTCTCGCCGCGGTAATCCAAAACGCGAATGCTCTTTATGATAAAACACTCCTGGCGCGCCGCAACGAATATATGGCGAAGTATTATGCCGCGGACGCGAAACTTCTGGAAATAGAGGCCGATAAATTCGCACCGGAGAAATACGCGCAGACACAAAATCTCGCGCGTCAAACCATGGCCCTCTATGATTCGGAAGATTACGCCGGGGCACAGACCAAGGCCGATGAAACACTCGCGGCGCAGCATCGGCTCTACAATAACCTCAGCGACAATATTCGCTACGTCGGGATTCTGAAACGGGATACGGAAAATTATCTGGGTGACGCCGAAGACAATGAAGCTTTTCTGTATGCTCCGGAAGAACTCGATAAGGCCAACGGTTTTTATTTCGACGGCGTTTCCGCATTCCGCAGCTACAAACTCCAGGAAAGCGCGGACATTCTCACCGAAGCGAAAAGACATTCGGTTCTGGCGGCCAGAACGGCCGCCGTTCGAAAGCGTCAGGCCGAAACGGACGCGCTGATGAATGAAACCCAGCATCGGATTGAATCGGCCTCAAGGCTCCGCGTGATGAATCCTGATGGAACGGTCAGCGATGCCCGTCCCTGGGACGGAGAAGAATTTATCGGGCAGAATCCTCTGGTGGACTATTCCAAGGACGTCGGAACCGTGGATATCGAAAATCCCGTTCTAAAAAATCTCGATGATCCTGTGGATGAATCGGACAATAACAGTCCCGTCGATGTTCCCATTGAGAATGAAGGAACACAGGTTAACGCCGACGAAGAAAGCACGGATTACCTTGCCTACGCCGAGAACCTCTGGGAAAAAGGCGTAACCGCCCGAAACAATGGTCAATTCGACCTTGCTCAGGATTATTTCAGACAGGCCCAGGCCTACATTGATGCGCATGAAGCCAACGCCGTAACCAAAACTTACACCGTTGTTTATCGAAAAATCGCCACGGACTGTCTCTGGCGAATCGCCGAAAGGGATGATGTTTTCGAGAATCCCTTCCTCTGGCCGAAAATATGGCGCGCGAACCGCCGTATTATCCAGAATCCGGATCTTATCTATCCGGGACAAATTCTGGCCATTCCTCCGAAGTAATCGTCCCGGAGAAGCACCAAATCGATTCAAGCGATTCAAAGAGCTGTTCCATGCGGGGCAGCTCTTTTTTACGGCCTCTTCCCCCGAAACACCCGCGGGGGTGCGGCAAGGAAGCGTTCTAAAAACCTCCGGCGGCATAAAGAGGATTTTTACAAACCGCGTCGTACAGGCGCCGCTCCCTCGGGGATAAAGAAAAGCTCCGGACGATATTCAAAATGAATCCGGTCATAGAGGAACCATTTGCCTCCCCATATGAAGCCATGGGCCTCAAAGGCCTCCACGAGGGTTTGAGGAAACGGAAACCGATCGGCCTGGGGAACGGCCCACCAGCGGTCATAAACGTTTCGCGCCCAGCGCCAATAAGCGGGCCCGCCGTTTAAATCCGCGGGAACAAGATCAACGGCAATTCCATATGAATGAAGACTGCGATTGGCGGAACCCGCGATGTTCCGCCAATTGTAAGCGCCGACGGACCCCAGGCCGTCCAGCCAGGCGCGGAGCTCCGGATCGTTTTCGGCGGAGTGAAGAATCATCTGTTCAACACCGGCCAAAGCATCCTTTATATCCGGATGAACGCGAACATTAAATCCGAGAAACTTCATGGGTACGACCGTCCGCTCGGCAGTCAAAAAATCCTCCATTCCCCACAAAGCCGTTAAAAACGACTGACTCCTGGAGTCCTGAAGAGTCTCACGTATGCTAATCAGCTCTTCCAGCCGGCGAATTTCATCTTCATTCAGCTCCGGAGGCTCCGGCAATTCACTCGGATAAGGAATAAAGGAATAAGGACGATACTTTTCTTTATTCTCGGCCTCTTCGGAGGGAAGCATCCTGCCTTCGGCCCAGAGAAAAACTCGGCCGTCGATAAGCACGCTCCAATCTCCCAGGCGGATGCCCGGAGATTCTATTCGGCCGGGATAGGCCCGAACCAGCGCATCCAAAACGGCCGGAGCGCTCGGGGTGGGCGGCATGAAGGAGTCGCCCCATATTCCGAACGGAAAGGATAAAACAAGAGAGACCGCGATTATGGTCCTAAGAAATACCGACAGTCTATTTCTCCAGGAAGGATGCAAGATAGGCCGTAAACTCCCGGTCGAATTCTTTCGTAATGACTTTGTTCATGTCCGCATAGGCTCTCGCATCGGCGGCCGAAGCGCTGATGCCCGAAGAACGTCCCTGACGCGGCAGGGTGATCGCGGGATACCCGGAACCGTCCATCAGCGTAAGATTCAGTTCCCATGCGAGATTCTCATATCCGTTGTTCAGCTGAACGGGAGCGACGTTCACGACGGCCGAAAGGAACATATCGCCGCCGCCCGAGACGGAAAAGCCCTTTTCGGATGTCCAGTCCGTTAAAACGGCCTGAATGCGGCCTTCGGGATCGCCGGAGGCTTCAATCCGAATTTTCATGGCCGCCGCCTGATCCGCCTTGGCCGCTCTCAGATCTCCCAGCGCATAAGTAGGAGAATAAGATCTGGCCATGGGCATATTGATGATTTCAAGCTGCTCGATGAGAACGCGGTTCACTTCGGACATAACCAGCGCGGCGTCGAAGAAAGCGAAACGGCGCAGCGGTTCATTCTGCGACGCGGCCCTGTCCATCAGTTCGCAAACCCTCTCGTCGTTCGCCAAAATGCGCTGACGGTAGAGATTTCCCGTCTCGGCCCGATCCAAATAAGCGATTGTGTACACCCGGCCCATGGAATCCGTCCAGGATTCTCCGTATTTCATATTAACCAGGGATTCATCGGCGCTTTGTCCGATACTCTGATTGAAATCCGTCTGATTCACGAGTCCCAGAGACTTATCATTCTCTCCGGTAATTTCCGTATACCGGGTTGTGATGGTTGTATCCACGGTTACACGGGTTCGAAAAATCTGCGCGATGGCCCCGGCGGCGTTTCCCTTGGCGTCGTTCAGACTGTCGCCCTCGCCGACTTCCGCCAGAAATTCATCATCGGGATACACCGAATCCTTATCCGTTATCCATACCGGCTGCGATTTGCCGCGTGATGCCGATGAGGTTGTGGCGCATCCGGAAATAACCGACACCGCGATAAGCACGGCCGCGGAGCGGATTAGAATGAACGACAGAATGTTTTTTCTCGACATGGCTCCTCCTTGGATACCCTACCTCAACATATAGCTTTCTATGAGATTCAACCCGTCGGCGCTGAAAGTTCTCTCGCCATGATCAATTCTTTCCATCAGGCTCTGCCCATTCCAGTACTCAACTTCAACATGATAGGTGCCCGGAAGCACGGAAATCTCGGCTGTTTTCGCATAGGATGGAAAGAACTGAGAAATTCGGAGATCCGCGTTTTCCGTGGCGTCCACGGCCACGTCGGCCGCGACTCCCACCAGTAAACCCGCGAATAATCCGGCGAGTCCCTGATCGTTCAGTTCTTTCTGCACCGCGTCTTTCCCGGCTTCCTTGGCGATATTCTTTAAGGTGGCCCTAATAATGGTTTTACCGACGGTAAGAGGACGCTTGAGCAGAAATGTTTCCCGGGCCACAACCTCCATCTTCTCAAGGAGATCCAATTCGGCAACTTCACGTCCGTCGAATTTCACGACGATACGGTCCGCTTCGGATCGGCGACTCTCCAGCCTTGGAAATTGAATTTTATAATGGAACCCGCCGTTCACCCCGGGAATCACGAGAAAGTTGAAACCGACATTATCCGTGACATAATCATCGCTCTGACCCGTCATCGTAAGCCATACCATGCCCGGCGTGGTATTGATATAAATGGTATCCGCAAGCTTCACCGGACTTAAACCGGAAAAACTGACGATGTTGACCAGCGCCGAACCGTTTTCGGGCGGCTTGAGGGCGGGCAAATCGGGTTTTTCGAAATTATAGATATGCGCCTGAGTGGACCATGCTTCATTCATCGCTTCGCTGTCTATGCGGGCGTCGTCGTACGAGCCCTCCGCTCTGTAGAGCAGCAAACTCAGATACCGAGCCAGAACATCGTTGTGAAATTGATTTTCACGGTAAACCAGTTCCCCTTCGGCCTCGGAGGATGAATTGTAATCGTCGATAAGGTCTTTGTATTTGTCTTCAAGGATATCGAGCTTAATCTGAACGCGCCGAATCTCCACATGGGCCGATTCCTCATCTCCCATCGCGATATAATTCAGGGCTTTGAAGACATTCAAGTAGATGTCTTCATAATCCTCTCCCGAGTAATCAAGCGCATTGTCGTTGAGCCCCCAGGAGGCCGCTCCTTTGGAAATGCTCTTGGTATAAAGTTCTTCAATGGCAAGCTCCGCTTTGGAAAGAAGCTCATTGCTTCTCTCATAGTTTCCCGCCCAATGCTGAAGCATGCCGAGATCGAGATAATAGAGAACTCTGTCCTTCTCTTTATAATCTTCGCCTTTGGATTCCCTGATAATGCCGGCCGCCGAAGCGTATGCGCCCTCACGCGCCATGGGCACCGACTCTTCGTACTGATTCTGACTGGTCTTCATGCTCGCGCACGAGGCTAAAATAAGAGCCGCCGCAATCACGGCAAAGACATTGATTCCCGGAAAAACAGCCGCCCCGATCGCGGTGAAGACATTCACTCTTGAAAAATGCGTTATTATCGGCCCGTTTTGTATTCGAGGTTTATTCAAAAGACAATCTTCATTCCTCTGCAGGTTCCGGCTCATGAGAAAATACTACCAGGAATTCTTTTTGCGTTCGACGAGTTTTTTAAACTGTTTGGCATCGATCCAGACTTTCTGGTTGTTCTCGAGATCGATCAGCTCCATATCGACTTTATACAAGGTGGCGCTTTTCCCTTCGATGGCATCGGTCTGGCTGGTAATAACGCCCTGCATCATGTAATCGGCGCCGGTTTCCGCCGCTAAGGCCGCCGCCGACTCCAGCGTGGCGTTGGACTGCTGATCCTCGCGTTCGGCTCGAATCTCCTCGCGGGCATCGCCCGCCGCGACGAAAACAACCCGGCCGCTGTTCACAAGTTCCCGTTCGATGTCTTTGATAAACGTATTCGCGTCAATATGTTCGGAACTTCTGTTGCGGACGCTGCCGACGATAACCACCGGATCGCGGCCTTCTTCGGACGTGAAACGGCCGAGCCAGCCGCCGGAAAGCATACTGGAAACCATGTATTCCGCCGTCAGTCTGGAATCCGTATCATTCCATCTTCCGCTCAGGTCGATGACTTCATCCGTGGCGGTTCTGGTAACCGATGTCGTGGCACAGCCGGTAAAGAGTAAAACGGCGAGAATGAATCCCGCCGGAGCGAACTTCGTTACAAATTTCATTCCATCCCTCCAGGAATTGCGATACGGCGCAGCGGGCCTTCGCTTCTATCGGCAGACTGTAATAATGAAAGATATAAGTTTTTTTCAACAGTCCGCTCAATCATTTTACTGACCGGAAAATAAAAAACCAAGGAAAACGGCGAATCATCACCGTCTTTCTTCTCCATCCCCCCCTTGATCAACCACAAAGCTTCCTCCATCATTTCTCTCGCCGCCGAAAGATTTGGATCATTACCGCGAGAGGCTCTTTCAAAATAGTGAATTTTGTTCGCGAACAGCGGGCGGAACCCGCAGATCGCCGCGTGGGGAGCACGGAATCCCGGAGCGGCGGCTAATGCGGCGGCCAATATAGGATCGTACCGCGGGCCGAAGTCCGGCGGTTCGTAAACAGCTGAGGACCGCAAGGGGAATCGTACCGCCGGGCCAAAGGCTCCGCTGTGAAAGAGCCCCACGAATCGGATGACCGTTATCTTGGAAATCGGCATTTTTTGGTGAGGGAGAAAATCTTATGGAATCACCCGGAAAATTCGGCATCGCCGTCGTCGGCTGCGGAACGGTCGGCATTTCTACGGCCGAACTCATTCTGTCGCATTCGGACAGCTTCTTCGCAAAAACCGGCATTCGATTCGAACTTAAAGCCCTGGTGGATGTCAATTACGACCGAGCGAAAGCGGCCGGACTTGATGAACGTCTTTACAACGAAGATTTAGGTTCGGTTCTGGCCGATAAAAATGTCCATCTCATCGTTGAAACGGTCGGCGGACTGACCATCGCCAGAACCATCATCGAGAAGGCTCTGAAAGCGAAAAAACATGTCGTTACCGCCAATAAAGCTCTTCTGGCTCATTACGGAACCGAACTTTTCGCTCTGGCTCGTGAAAATGGTGTGAGCATCGGTTTCGAAGCGAGCTGCGCGGGCGGCATTCCCATAATTCGCGCCCTTATCGACGGACTCTCGGCCAATAATATCGAAGCTCTTTACGGCATCGTCAACGGAACCTCGAATTTCATTCTTACGGAAATGGTGGAAAAAGGCCGCACCTATGCGGAAGCACTTTCCCAAGCCCAGGCCGACGGTCTGGCCGAGGCCGATCCGTCCCTGGACGTCAACGGCATGGACGCGGCTCATAAACTCACCCTTCTGGCGTCTCTGGCCTTCGGAGAAAGGATTCCCCTGGAATCGGTTCCCGTCGACGGCATCGACGGGCTGGATCTTTTCGATGTCGCCACCGGAAACGAACTCGGCTATGTCCTGAAACTTATCGCATTCGCCCGAAGAATCGATGATGCTCTGGATTTGGCCGTTAAGCCGGTGTTTCTTCCGAACGATCATCCCCTGGCCCGGGTTTCGGGCCCCTTCAACGCCATAAGCGTTTACGGCGATGCCGTCGGCCACACAATGTACTACGGCCGCGGCGCCGGAGGCAGTCCCACGGCCTCGGCAGTCGTTTCGGATATTCTTTCGATTGCCTTGGGCATATGGCCCGCGCTGTTTTCCAGCCTTACCATCTGGCCCGACCGGCGGGAGCCGGCCCGCCTCATCAACGAAGGTGATTCGGTTCACCGCTACTACATGAGGTTCATGGTTAAGGAAGAATGCGGCGCCGTGGCGGATATAACCGCGGAACTGGCGAAAAGAGGAATCAGTCTGAATGCGTTCGTGCAGAAGGAATCAGGCAACAGGAACAGCGTCCCCTGCGTTATCACCACATACGAAGCTCCCGGAGGAAAGGTTCAGGAAGCCTTCGACGCCATCTGCAAACTTTCCAAAGTCGAAAAACCGGCGGTACTGATTCGCATTATCGACGAGCATACGGAATCAATCTGACTGTTCTGAACTGTTCTAAAAGACGGCCCCTCGGCGCATGAATGATGCACCGAGGGACCTTGTGTTCTCCGGTTTTGCCGATTGAACCGCCGCGGATGTCGGTACCGTGAGGATTGAACCTTAAAAGGGGAAGAGTGAAAATCCGTCTGGAAAAACGGCCCCTTTACGGCAAATAATTGAATCATGCGGAGTTCTTCCATTTTGTGCAGACGCTTGCGCAATCTCCATCGGGAATGATAGGAATAGAGTATGAAGCTGGACAAACAGGGATTCAAGGAACGAGTAACCTATTGGGTGGATCGCGGAACGGGCGACGGAATCAAAGGGGCTTCGAATCGTCAGATTTACGAAGCCGTTTCCCGAGCGCTTATGGATAATCTCTGGGAAACATGGCGAAGCTGTGAAAAGGATATCAAATCCCGCAAACTCAAAAGAGCTTACTACTTCTCCGCCGAATACCTGATGGGCCGCGCCCTGGGCAACAATATGATCAACCTGGGTCTCAGGGGCGAGGTGGCCGAGGCTCTGGCGGAAATGAATCTGGATTTAAACGCCGCCGAAGACACGGAACCCGACGCGGCTTTGGGCAACGGAGGCCTGGGACGGCTCGCGGCCTGCTTCATCGAATCCCTCGCCAGCCTGGATTTGCCGGCCCGGGGCTACGGCATCCGCTACCGCTACGGTATGTTCCGTCAGGAAATTGTCGACGGCAGACAGGTTGAGCGCCCGGACGGATGGGTGGCTTCCGGCGATCCGTGGTCCATCAGAAGAGGCAACAGAACCGTCGTCGTCCGTTTCGGCGGACATGTCGTTACCGAACAGCGCCCGGACGGCAGCTTCCGATTTAAAACCGTTAATACGGAAGATATCCGGGCGATCCCCTACGACATGCCCATTATCGGGTGGGATACGGACACGGTGGGAACCCTCCGTCTCTGGGAAGCCGATTCCGAGGACGGCTTCAATCTGCAGATGTTCAACAACATGGAATATCTCCGCGCGGTGGAAACGGAAAACCGCGCTCGCGATCTTTCCCGGGTTCTTTATCCCAACGACAGCGGTCCCACGGGCAAAGCCCTGCGGCTCCGGCAGCAGTACTTCTTCAGCTCGGCATCCCTTCAGGACATCGTCCGGGAATACAAGGGCGTTTTCGGAAACGATCTGACCGGACTGCCGAACATGGCCGCCATCCAGCTCAACGATACCCACCCGGTCATATCCATTCCGGAACTCATGCGCATTCTCATGGACGAAGAAGGTTTGGAATGGAACGAGGCCTGGAACATCGTGACAAAAACCTTCGCGTACACGAATCATACGGTCTTGGCCGAAGCCCTGGAAAAATGGCCCATGGATCTGTTCAGGGCCGAATTCCCGAGACTCTTCCAGATTATTGAAGAAATAAATCGCCGGTTTTTATCGTTCCTGAAGGAAAAAATACCGAACGAACAGAAAAAGCACTACAGAATGTCCATCCTCGCGGACGGAATGATTAAGATGGCGCATCTGGCCATTATCGGTTCGTTCTCGGTGAACGGCGTCGCGGCTCTTCACACGGAGATTCTTAAAAAGAACGTTCTCAAGGACTGGTTCGAGATTTGGCCGGAGAAATTCAACAACAAAACAAACGGTGTAACGCAGAGGCGATGGCTGAAGAAAGCCAATCCTCCCCTTTCCGATTTGCTGGATGAAATCGTCGGTCCCGGATGGACACACGATCTTTCCCTCGTCTCGAAACTGAAGGAAAAGGCCGACGATTCTTCCGTTCTCGACCGTATCGGCGCGATTAAAGCATCCAATAAGGTCCGTTTGGTCGAACTGACCGAGCGGCTTACGGGCATCACCGTTAATCCGGAAAGCCTGTTCGACGTGCAAATCAAGCGGCTTCATGAGTACAAGCGCCAGCTCTTGAATATTCTCTCTCTGATTCACGATTGGCAGATGCTGCGCGATTATCCGAATTTGGAACTCCCGCCGCGAACCGTGTTTTTCGGAGCGAAAGCCGCCTCCGGATATCGGCGCGCGAAGCAGATTATTCACCTGATTCATACCGTTTCGAAAATTGTCAATTCGGATCCCGCGGTGCGCGGTCTTTTAAAGATTGTTTTCATTCCGGATTACAAAGTCAGTACCGCGGAAATTATTTTCCCGGCGTCGGAAATTTCCCAGCAAATCTCCACGGCGGGTAAAGAAGCGTCGGGAACCGGCAACATGAAGTTCATGATGAACGGCGCCGTTACTTTGGGCACGCTCGACGGCGCCAATATCGAAATCGTCGAAGAAGCCGGTGAAGAGAACGCCTTTATCTTCGGGATGAAATCCGAAGAAGTCGACGCTCTGCGGGCAAGCGGAACTTATTACCCCTTTTCCGTTATTGAACACGATGCGGCCCTGAAAAGAGCCGTGGGCGCCCTGGTCGACGGAACCTTGGGAAGCGGCGATGAATTCAGGGAACTCTACGATTCCCTTCTCTACGGAACGGAGGGAAACCGGCCCGACGAGTACTTCGTCATTCAGGATTTCGCTTCATACCGGGATGTCCGTACGGCCGCCGGAGAAGCCTGGCAGAACAGCGCCCGGTGGAATCGCATGGCGCTGATGAACATCGCCGGAAGCGGAAAATTCAGTTCCGACAGAACCATCCGCGAGTACGCCGATGAAATCTGGAAGATCGTACCGCGAAAATAGGCCGCGGCATAAATACGGCTTACGGAGGCCGCTCACCCGGCCGAAGATCTTTTAAAACCGGGTTTGAATCACCTTATTTCGCCGCCGGGACGGCCGAATATTTATCCCGCGGCCTTTTTACCGATTTCGCATCGGCTGACGGAGTATCCTCAATATGGGAGCCTTCCTTAAAAAAGGCCGCCCATAAAATCCCGGCCCCAGGCGAAAAGTACCACAAGAACGATGGCCGGAAGAAAATCCGCGGTCCGCACCTTCTTAAGATTTAAAAGATTCAAGGCGATCATAAGAATCAGATAGCCCCCCAGAGCGCCTATCTCGGCCAGAATCCCCTCGGTTACAACGGGGGCGAGAGCTCCGGCGGCCAGGGTGATGGCGCCCTGAACAATCAAAACGGACAGCGCGGAAAACACCACTCCCATGCCGGATGCCGCGGCCAGGATAATCGCCATGAACCCGTCCATCGCGGACTTGGTGAAGATAACGTCGTAATTCCCCTGAAGCCCGGCTTCTATGGAACCGACGATGGTCATGGGCCCGACGCAGAAAAGAACGGTGGCATCCAGGAATCCCGTTGCAAAAGAACCGCTCTCTTCTTTCGACGATATCAGTTTTTTCAAACCGCCTCCGACTTTCAGGATACCGTCCTCCACCTTCAGGGCGGTCCCGAGGAGTCCCCCCAGAACCAAAGAGGGAATAATTAAAAGAAGGGTGCCTCCGGAGAGGGCCATACTCATGCCGAGAACCAGAGTGATCAATCCGACGCCGACGGAAACGGAATCCTGAAAGCGCTGCGCGATTTTTCCTCTCAGGAGCATTCCGATCAATCCGCCGAGGATAACGGTCAGTGTATTAACGATGGTTGCGACCATGTCGGCCAGTATAGGCATTCTTATTGGAAATAAGAACCACAAGAACTCATCGAACCGCTCAATGTTTCACTGAAATATGTCGATGATTTCCATAAGAAACAACACACTGTACGGAGAAGGAATCCTCATGGTTGAAACGATTTCGGCAGATCCATCAGCAAAAATTTACTGTGCCAACTGCATTCACTGCAAATTGGTCCGGACTTTCACCGAAGACGACAAATACGTACTGCGTGTCCGTTGCGATGCGGGGAAATGGCGTAAAAAACTCGGTGATGAAAAATTTTACAAATATTTCACGGTTGCCCGCCGCGCTCTGGACAAATGCGATACTTATACGCCCATGGGTGAGTCCAAGACTTTTATGAAAGATCTTCGCAAAACCCTTCCCATCAAGGACGAGGTGTACACGCCCGGTCAACCCGCTTGATCAGTCGACCTTCGGCGTTTAAGATGAGCGCCGGGGGTCTGCCGATTGATGCTTAGACCGAAATTTATCGTTTTCTTTCCGCTTATCGCTTTCGTTGTCGCCGTTCTGACTTCATGCGCCGGGTCTCCGTCGCCTATCGATGAGAATTGGACCGCGGAGATGTTCTTTAAGAACGCTCAGGAAGAAATGGATGAAAGCCGCTATAAAACGGCTCTGTATTACTATGAAGTCTTTATGGTCCGCTATCCGAATAATTACCAGCGCGTTATCGCCGCCGAATACGAACGGGCCTTTATCCACTATAAAACAGGCGATTTAAAAACCGCCGAAGCCGAATATAGGGAAATCCTCAGAAAGTACGAAGAAAGTCCCTATGCGATGCTTTATCCCACACGGTTTGAAAAACTCTGCACGATAGGTCTGCAAAACATCGAGAAGCAAAAGGCGATCCATAGACGCCTGATGTGGCGCAGGAAAGAAAAAGAATGGGCGGAGGCACACGGCGAGAGCCTAACCGACGAGGAAGCCGCCGAATAATTTTCCGAATCGGAGCGGCGCAAAATAGCCTCAAATGACATACAGCGGTAAAAAATTCGCGCGATTCAACATACTTCAACCCGGATTAATCAAAATTAATCCGGCGTAATGCGTAATAATCACTTAAAAATCGTTCCGGATAACTCCGGCTTAAAGCGGCGCATCCTCCCCGGTTCGCGGCAGGCGAATAGGATGAATGGAAACACCCAGCCTCGCCGCTTCTTCTTCCACCATTTCCGGCGTAATGGCGCCCCGGGGCTCCTCGTGAGCCGGAGCGTCTCCCACCTGAATAATCGCCCTCTCGGGAGCCTCCCACTCGAATTCCGTTAATCCGGCGTAAATCCCCTCGTTCACCGCCTCGGGAATATCCCGGCCGCCGGAAACATGAACCGCGTCCAACCATTCCTGCAGAACATCCAAATCGTCCGTAAACATCTTGGTTCGGGTTAAATACGCTTCCTTGTAATCCCGGTAGAGAACCAGCCCCACCCGGAACGAATCGAATCCTTCCACTCTGTTCCGTACGAGCGGAACCAGCGATTCCCGGATAAAGCTCACATCGTCCTTCATGCTCACCGTCGTATCCACCACCAGAACCACATCGATATTGCCGCCGGAAGTTCCGATAATATCGGCGATCCGTTCCATGGCCTCTTCGATATTCTCCACGGGCCCCTGAGCCGCCGTCAGAATCTCGGGCGGGGGCGGCGGGGGGAGTTCCTTCATCGAAAGAACAAACGGATTATCCTCCCAAGCCCCGTCGTAATCGGCATAGGCCCGCTCAAACGTCCTGATGTTCAACCACGTGCCGCGGTGCACTTCCACCTGTCCCTCACGGCTCCAGGGATAACCGTAGGTTAAAAGGAAAGGAATATGGATATGGAACGCCCGGCCGAGCAGTTCATTCTCCTCGGGCGTGGAATCCAAAAGAAAATACAAAGGGCGGGAGGATTCCAGAACGCGGCCGTCCAAAATCCGTTTTTCATTCCCGTTAACAGGATTGTAGTCCCAGGCCCTGAAAGCGAAAGAATCGGCCTTTTTCGCAGGATCGGCCGTTGATTCGGTTATCAGAATCGACCCCAGCCCCTCCTTCGCTTTCACGTAAAGATCCAAACCCTCCGCGTTTTCGGCCAGCTCGATATAAGCATCTCCGGGCTCAATCACCAAGTTCTCGGCGCCAAGATACTGAGGGATTGTCAAAAGAAGACCGACGAGGATGACCCCCGAAGCCGTCCGGGTTCTTCCGCGCCTCCATCGGGCCGCGGCCGTTCCGAATCGAAAGGCGGCGGAGAGGCGGCTCCGAATCACTCGAGGCCGCAATCGTGAAGACGGCGCGTTCATTTCGGGACTTTTCATCACATTCCGATTATCGGCAGTCCGGCCCGGCCATGTAAGAATCGGTCAATTTACCCGTCCCGGCGCAATGTCCCGAGGATTTCCAAGGAAGAAAAGCGGCGGCGGCCGGGAGAGCGCCCCGAAGTCCCATCCATCCTTCCTTCTTTATTTTAAAAGAATCGGTCAATTCGCCCGCCGGCCACTTGTATGTTAAGCCACGTTAATGTAAAAAAAGCTGATAAAACTACTCTCCGGTAGGAAAAACAGCCTCTCCTCCCTCAGAAAGTTCCATCAAACTCTTATTCCCGATCGGCACGGCAGTTGCTTTATGAAAAGAGAAGAATCTCAATAAAAAAAATATATTTATTAAGGAGATAGATCATGTTGAAAAAAGCAATCCTGACTTTTGTTTTGCTTTCATCGTCATTCTTGTCGGTTTTCGCCGGCGGAAACGCGGAATCGTCCGCTTCCGAGACTCCCGCCTCCGATACTCCAACGGAAATCACCGTTTTTCTGGCCGCAAGCACCACCGATGTGCTGAACGATTTAACGGCCATGTACACGGAGAGAACCGGTATCGCGGTGAACACGAATCCGGCCTCCAGCGGCACCCTGGCCAAACAGCTGGAACAAGGAGCGGAAGCCGATGTGTATATTTCGGCTTCGAAAAAATGGATGGATTACACCGATAACCTCGGCATTGTTCTTGAAAGCAGTCCCTTCGTCCGGAATCGGTTGGTTCTCATTGCTCCGAACGATACGCCGCTGAAGCCGTTTGAAATCACCACGGAAACCGACTTTCCTTCGCTGTTCTCGGGCCGTATTTCCATCGGCGATCCGGCTCATGTTCCGGCCGGGAAGTATGCTCAGGACGCCCTGACGTATTTCGGATGGTATGATAAGATTTCAGACCGTATTCAGCCGGCCGCCGATGTCCGGGCGGCTTTGGCAGTTGTGGAACTGGGTGAAACGGAACTTGGAATCGTTTATGAAACCGACGCGATGAAATCGGGCGACAAAGTTGCGGTGCTCTCACATTTTCCGGAAGAATCTTTTACGCCGATTGAATATTTCTGCGCCCAGCTGACACCGGAAGGAGAAGATTTTTACCAATTCCTCTTAAGCGACGATGCCGCCGGCATTTTTGAATCGTACGGTTTTACGCCCACAAAATAAAACAGGCAAAGAATGAACGGTCCGGAAATTACAGACGCTATTGTTCTCTCGATAAAAATAGGGCTTTTGGCCACCATCATCAACATTCCCCTGGCGATGATAACGGCTTATCTACTCGCGCGTTTTGAATTCGGAGGCAAAGCGATTCTGGACGGACTGATCAATCTGCCTTTGGTGATGCCCCCGGTAACCACGGGATATCTTCTTCTCTTTATCCTGGGGAAGCGGGGGTTTATCGGCGCGTACCTTTTTTCCTGGTTCGGAATCCGGATCGCGTTCACCACGGCCGCCGCCGTTATCGCTTCCATGGTGGTTTCTTTCCCTCTGGTGGCCCGAAGCATACGCATCTCCATGGAAATGCTGGATAAAAAAATGGAGAATGCCGCGATGACCCTAGGAGCCGGAAAACTCGCCGTGTTTTTCAGGGTAACCTTGCCGTTGATTCTGCCGGGAGTTATCAATGGCGCCGTACTCGGCTTCGCCCGGAGCTTGGGAGAATTCGGCGCAACCATGACCTTCGCGGGGAACATCCGAGGAGAAACACGAACCATCCCCCTGTCGGTCTATTCGCTCCTGCAGATTCCGGGAAAAGAAAAGGATGCGGGGATTCTCGTTATCATTTCCATCGTGATTTCTTTCGCGGCGATGTTTCTTTCCTCGGCATTCGGCCGAAAAATGACGCGTAAAGGAAAGGATGTGTATGGGCCTTCGGTTTGACCTGACCCTTCCCCGGCGTAATTTCGAGCTTCAGCTCAAAGCGGAATTCGGAAACGACATGATCGGCGTTTTCGGCCCGTCGGGCGCGGGAAAAACATCGTTTTTCAATCTGCTGGCCGGACTGGAACGGCCTACCAAGGGTTGCATCATCCTGAACGGCCGGGTTTTAACGGATGTTGAAAAAGGAATTTATGTTCCACCGAACAAACGCCGCGGCGGTGTTGTCTTCCAGGAAAAACTCCTCTTTCCCCACTTGAATGTACGGGAGAACCTCCTCTTCGGAGAGCGGTATGCGAAAGAGAAAAAAATCGATCTTAAAACGGTAACGGAACTGCTGGATCTGGCCTCGCTCCTTGAATCCCGTCCCGACCGCATCTCCGGCGGAGAACAGCAGAGAACCGCCCTCGGACGCGCCCTGCTCACATCTCCGGATCTTCTGCTCATGGATGAGCCGTTCAATGCGGTGGATAATGAACTTCGCCTGAACATCCTCCCCTATTTAAAGCGCCTCGGCGATGAACTGGACATCCCCATCCTTGTTATCAGTCACGACCTTCCCGATATTCAGCGCCTCACGGATAAAATCTATCTTATTGAACACGGCCGGTCCCTCGGATACGGAAGCATCATGGATCTTTTCGATAACCGGCATCACTTGGAGAAAAACGGCCTTCTGAACGCCTTCACCCTGGTTCAGCCCGAAGAACAGGAAAACGGAACATACACCTGCCGGATTAAAGGCCATCCCGATCTTGCAATCAAAACCCCCATGGCGGCCGGTCCTGAATTCACCATGGTCATCCGGCCGAATGAAATCGCTTTATCCCGTCACTTTGTTCCCGAAATCTCCATTCAGAATCAGCTTCCCGGCCGGCTTGCGGAAATCATCGGCGATGAAAACAGGATTTATTGTGTTGTTGACGTCGGAATTAAAATGATCGCGGAAATAACCCCGCAGGCTATTAAGGAACTCGCCCTTGTTCCCGGAGATACCGTCTACTGCCTCTTTAAAACACATTCTCTGGTTCAATAACTTCGCGGAAACGGCCCCGGTTCGTCCTCTTTGAATAATCATCAACCGCTATGAGGAACGTGATAATCGCGGGATTCATCTGTCTCGGCACGCTGGCCGCCGGTTTCCGAAAACGCGTAAGCTGTCCGTCCATCACGGAAAACACCTGTTCCCCAGATTAAGAAGAGGATGCATAATGGGAAAAACGGAAGAAAGAGGCCCCTATGGATTCCGTCCCCATTGTGCAATCGGGTAAACCTTACAGGCCGTTTACGGTCAAAGTCATGAATTCCATCGGACGATCCGTCCGAAAAGCGGGAATCAACGCCATCCCGCTGAATCCGGATAAACTGATGGAAGAAGCCGTCCGCAAAACCGGCTATTCCGATTTCGGAAACGATGATTTCGAAAAAGGCCTGCGGCTTTTTATGGAAAGCCTGGAGGAAGAAGCCGAACTGAACTTCCTCGGACGCGTAATCGCTCAGAGCTACACGGACTCCAACCTGGCGAACCGGCTTCTGATACTGGAACGGCGCAAGAACAATCCGCGCGTTCAGGATGAGCGAATCGAAGCGCCTCTGGTGATTGTCGGACTCCCGCGAACCGGTACGACGATTCTCCATGCCCTACTCGATCAGGACCCTGCCAGCCGAAGCCCTCTCTTCTGGGAAGTGGATTATCCCGATCCGCCTCCTCTGCCCGAAACTTGGGAAACCGATTCTCGGATAGCCCGGCAGCAAAAGACTCTGGACAACCTCTACCGCATGGCTCCGGATTTCAGAGCCATGCATCCCATGACGGCCCTCATGCCTCAGGAATGCGCCGCCGTCTTTACCCTATGCTTCCGCTCCGAACAGCTTCAAACCCAATTCAATGTGCCCTCATACCAGGCATGGCTGGATGAGGCCGCGATGGAATCCACCTATGCGTTCCATCGCATGTTCCTTCAGCATCTCCAGTCCGGCGGGGTAAGGGGAGAACGATGGCTTCTCAAATCCCCGGCCCATTTTGCCCGTTTGGATTATCTTTTCCGGGAATATCCCGATGCACGCGTTATCCATACGCACAGAAATCCCATCGATGTCTGCGCTTCGGTTTCCAGCATGACGGCCACGCTGAGGGGAATGTCGAGTGATGCCGTTGATCTAAAGGCCATAGGAGAGCAGCAGCTCGATTGGTGGGCAAAAACGGTGGAGAAATCCCTTCAAAACAGAAAAAAAATGCCCGATAAAAACAGGCAAATCTTCGATGTTGAAATGAAAGAGCTGGTATCCGATCCTCTTGGGACAATTAAAAGAATATATGACTTTTTCAACATGGAACTCACCGAATACACCGAAGCGGCCATGAACGCCTATTTAACGGAAAACTCACGGAATAAGTACGGCTCCCATACCTACAGCCTGTCGGATTTCGGATTGAACCGGGAGAGGGATAAACACCGCTTCGACGAATACGTTTCATACTACGGCTTGGAGGAGGCGAAGACACCCTATGAGCTTTCTTTCTCGAAGAGCTGACGCACGTGCCTTCGGCGGCTTTGTTTCCGCACTCAAAGGATTCGAACGAAAATTCCGCCATCGCCGTTTCCTTAAAGGGGATACGGAAATCGCGGAAGGATACAAAGCGGTTCTCGATCTGATTTCCGTGGGTTTGGACTGCTATGTCTACAACTCTCCGTACGAACCCCGGTTTATTTCCCTTGTTTCCCCGGAACGAAAAATCGGCGGTGACAACGCGGATGCTTTGTACTTCTTTGCTCCCATCTCCCCGGACAGAACGTATACAATCAGAGGAACCGTCGGACGGACGGCCTACATCGGTTTTACCGTATACGGCGGAAAAACGCCGAAAAAGTTTCATATCGTCGGTAACTTTTCCACGCCGGATGTCGTCATCGAAAAAGACGGAAGTTTCACATTGATCCTCGGCCCCGGTGCGGAAGGACCGAATGCCGTACCCACCGACAATACGGCGAACTGCGTTATTATCAGACGCTACTTCACGGACAAACAGGAAATGACGGAAGAACCCGGCATTCAAGATATATCAACCGACGCTCCTATCCCCGAGAAACCGCTCCTGCACACCTCCGAATCGGTTGGAACAACAATGCGAAACTTCGAACAGTTCCTCCGGGGCTGGTTCCGCATTCTGCCGATGATTATGCCACCGATTCCGAAGGTCTTTAATAAAATGACTCCGCCGCGCCCGGCCTCGACGGATACGGGACATTGGTCCACGCCCGATAATATCCATTCCATGGGGTTCTACCGCCTTCGGGACAATGAGGCCCTCATCATTAAAGGACGCTCACCGAAATGCACATACTGGAGCGTGCATCTCTGGAATCCCTACCTTCAAACCTATGACTATCAAAGATGTTCATGCGCGCTCAGCGGCGCGGATGTTCGTCTTGAAGATGATGGAAGCTGGGAACTTGTTGCCGCGAAAAAAAATCCCGGACGGCCGAACTGGATCGACACCGCCGGGCATAACCGCGGCATGGTTTATTTCCGCTGGCTGCAGGCGGAAGAAACGCCCGAGAAGCCGGAATGCCGCATCGTGGATATATAGCCGACCGAATCCGATTCAACTCTTCCGGAGGAAACCGGTGTTTTCAGCCGTGAATCGGCGGCTCTCAATCATCCTCGTAGAGTTCGTTAATGCTATCCCAGGCTTCGGGATTATCGGCGCGCAGTCCCCAGAGCAGTTCGCCCGCGGAAACAAGAAGAGACGCCTGGATTAACCTCGCCTTCTCCGGCTCCATGGAGATTCCGGGAAAAAAGCGCACTGTCTCCTCTTCATTCATTTCCAAGGTCGAACGAACTTCCTCGGCCAAGGCATTCTTGGAAATTCGAGTTAAGCCGTTAACATCCTTCAGGAGTTCCGGGTTCCAATTCATTCGTTCGAGACGATCGGCGGCCCACTCGATATCTTCCGCTTCCGGGAGAGCCTCAATTCGAGCCAGAAGCGCCTCCGCCTTTTCTTTATATGCTTCCTTCATATCGCTTCTCCATAAATCTAAGTATAAAAGGAACATCAACACTCTTTCGCGGGAGCTTATTCAAAAATACGCTAAAAAACGCATGATAGCATTTCCTTGACTGTCCGACCGGCCGGGTCTAGTATCCTGATTCAACAATGAACAGAAAGAACGTCCGGATTCTTCTGGTGGACGACGATATTACACTGACGTCTCTTATCAAAGATCTGCTGGAAACCAAAGGATACGCCGTTGATCTCGCGAATTCCTATGAAGAAGCCGAAGAACGTCTCAATCTCTATCGCTACCGGGTCGTTGTGTCCGATTTTGTCATGCCCGGCAAAACGGGACTGGACCTTTTAAAATTCTGCACTCAAACCAGCAGAGACATGCAGTTCATCATGGTTACGGCCTTCGGCAGCATCGAAAACGCCGTTGAAGCCCTGAAGATGGGCGCCTTCGACTATCTGACGAAGCCGATACAGATAGACGAACTCCTCATTATTATCGAGAAGGCTCTGGATCACGGAGAACTCACGGCCCGCAACCGCTTCCTTACGCAGGAACTGGATAAAATGGACGAGTACTGCTTCGAAAGCCGCTCCGACAATTACCTTTCACTTCTGAAAAGCGTCGAACAGGTGAAAGAGGTTTGTTCTACGGTGCTGCTTCAAGGTGAAACGGGAACGGGAAAGGAAGTTCTCGCGAAGCTCATTCACAGCGGGGGGCCGTGCAGGAACGGCAACTTCGTTCCTATTAACTGCGGAGCTCTGCCGGAAAGCCTTCTGGAAAGCGAACTTTTCGGTTACGAGAAAGGCGCCTTCACCGACGCCGTCAAAGACCAGACGGGGAAACTCGAATTCGCCGACGAAGGCACGCTCTTTCTCGACGAAGTTGAAGCAATGTCGCCGAAAGCTCAAATCTCCCTGCTCCGATTCCTGCAGGAAGGAGAAATCACCAGACTGGGTTCCAATAAAAGAATCCGCCTGAATGTTCGGATTATCGCGGCGACGAACAAAGATCTTATCGAAATGTGCCGGGAAGGATCTTTTCGGGAAGATCTCTACTACCGCATCAGCGTTTTCCCCATGGAAATCCCTCCTTTAAGAGAACGCAAGGATGATATTCTCGTCCTTGCCGACTGGCTCCTCGAATGTATGGGCCGAAAACTCTCACGCCGTATCGCCGGCTTCTCATCCGAGGCGCAAAAGGCGCTTCTCTCCTATCCCTGGCCGGGAAACATTCGGGAACTGCGGAACTGCATCGAACGAGCCGTCATCGTGGAAAGAAGCGGAACCGTTCAAAAAGACTCCCTTTTCCTGCGGCCGATAAAAACACTTCCCATGAAGTTTGACGAAATCGGCCTGATCCCCCTGAAAACTCTCGAAGAATCCTATATTTCCTGGGCCTTGGGTGAAATGGAAGGGAATAAAACCGCCACCGCCGAAGCTCTGGGCATTTCCCCCCGCGGTCTTTACTACAAGCTGGACCGATGAAGCATCTCCGGTACAGGGTATTTTTTCAGGTCCTGATACCGACACTCTGTATATACCTCGTCCTGACGGGCTTGGCTTTTATTGTTTATCGAAATGCCTATAAAGCCTCAATGATCGAAAAAAAGAACACGGAACTCCTCAACATCTCCCGTGTGCTGAGCGACTGGGTTTCCGGCCGTGTGAGGGAACTGATGATCCTCGCGGGATCCGAAGCGTTCGACGATGAAGATGAAGAACGATATCGTTCCTACTTGAGCCAGAGGAAAAAAGGCCAGTCGTTCGATTTCGATCAGCTCTGGTTCTTCACCGAGGACGGAAAATTCTGGAACACAGGAAATGAAAACGGCTCCATCTCCCGGTATGAGGAATTTCGGCGCTATTTTACCGGAGAACTGCTCTTTTTGTATTACATTCCGGATAATTTCCGTTATGAATCACGGAACGGCATCGTCGTTTTCGCGGTTCCTGTGCAGCGTAAAGGGAAAATCATCGGGCTTCTCGGGGGATCCGTCAAACTGACGGAATTGACACGGCTCATGCGGTATTACACCCATGAGGTGTTCGATATCGCCGCTCTGGTCGACCTTTCGCATCAGTCCGAGAAGGGACTCGGCGGGCGAATCATCGCTCATGTTGATGAAAATCTCATCGGGATTCCCGAACGGACCGCCTTCGGGGAAATTTACACGGCAAACACGCACCGGCGGGAGGAAAACATCTTCGTTACCACCCTGATCAACAATTGGAAACTCGTCGGAATGATTGAAAGTAAAGCCCTCTTCTTCCAGCTCACGGGCATCGTAAAGTTTTTCATTTTAATTATGCTCCTCATCGTGATCGTCATCAGCGCCATCGCCATTGGAATTTCCAGACTGATTTCCCATCCTGTCGTTTCGCTTACCGACATGGTGAACAAGATGATACAGGGTGACTACGGCAACGAAATTACGGTTAAAACCAATGACGAACTTCAGTCACTGGCCGGCGCATTCAACCTCCTGAACAGAAGAAATCTCCAATTGAGAACCGACGACCGCTTCAGTTTCCTCGGGCGCATCTCCTCAAGGATGGCCCACGAAATCCGCCACCCCCTGCAGGTAATTCAGATTGCCGCCCAGTCGATGGATAAGGAGAACTACCGGGAAATGGGAGAGGTTATCTCACGGGAAATTAAAAACGCGGGGAAATTCGTTCGGGAGATTCTGGAAATCGCAAAACCGAACGAATTGAGCCTCGAGAAATATTCCATGACGAGACTGCTGGAAAACATCCATAAAAAAATCCTCATTCTGGGAAAGGAAGCGGGGATTTCCGTTGAACTGCACCCCGAAGCCGAAAGCGATACATTCTTTTTCGACGTCCTCAAGATAGAACAGGTTCTGACGAACATACTGACGAACTCCCTCGAAGTCTCCGAAAAAGGGGGAAAAATCGTCATTCGCATCGTTAACGACGCCGAGCAACGCATCGTCATTTCCATCTCCGATACAGGCCCTGGCTTCGATAAGAAAACGATAGACCGGATATTCGATCCTTACTTTACAACGAAGGTCAACGGGACCGGTCTCGGACTTTCCATCTGTTATCAGATTCTCGCCGCCCACGGCGCCCACATCGAATTGGACGATAATCACCCGAAAGGCGCACTGACACGCATCATCTTCCCCTCAATGTCGGAATAGTGTGACGGAATTGCGAACAATGTGCAATTTTTGCAGACATCGAAGATCTTCTTTTTATATCTGCACCGAAAAAATCATGAACAGTTTAATTTTATTTATTTCCCGTATCTATACTTGTCGGGAATCAACATAAAGGAGGCTTTTCTGGCACGGTCCGTGCAAAGGATCAGCCAAAGGAGTGTATCATGAAAAAAATACTGTTCACGTCTCTACTGCTGATTTTCGCGTCCTCGCTGTGCTTTGCCGCAGGATCTTCGGACAAAGCGGAAGGGGCCGTTGAGCCCATCGTGCTCAAAATAGGCCATTTCGCCGCCGAGGACCATGCGGGACATGCCGCATGCGTTATGTTCGCCGATGCCGTGAAGGAGAGAACCGGCGGAGCCGTCACCGTGGAAATCTTCCCGAACAATCAGCTCGGCGCTCCTCCGGAAGTTCTGGAGCAGAACATCCTGGGGGCCATCGACATGAGCCTGCCGACGCAGGGCCAACTGGCCAAGTATTCGAAGAAATTCGGATGCGTCATGCTGCCCTTCGCCTTCAGCGGTTACGACCAAGCCTACAAAACTCTCGACGGTCCCTTCATGAAGTGGGCTGGACCGGACCTTGAGGCGCAGGGACTGGTCTTCCTGTCCAACTGGGAATGGGGATTCCGCAATCTTACCAACAGCGTTCGACCGGTGGTGCACCCCGCCGACGCAAAGGGTTTAAAAATCCGAACTCCGCCGGAATTATCCAACCAGGCCGCTATGGAAGCCATCGGCGCCATCGTCCAGACCATCGCCTGGAACGAGCTGCCCATGGCCCTGAAGCAGGGTGTTGTCGACGGACAGGAAAATCCCGTATCGGTTATCTATTCCAATAAAATTTATGAAACCCAGAAGTATATGACCATGACCGGCCATACCTACAATTCCATGGTCCACGTTATCAGTAAAAAAACCTGGGACAAGCTTACCGCCGAACAGCAGAAAATCATCCGCGAGGAAAGCGTCCGGGCCGGAAATTACATGAGACAGACCCTCCAGGACGCCGAAGCCGGACAGATCAAAAAACTTGAAGAACTGGGCATGGAAGTCGTTTGGCCCGATGTCGCCGAATTTAAAGCCCTGATGGGTCCGGCGTACAAGAGAATGGCCGAGTCGGTGGGTGCCGAGAATATTGATGCCTTCCTGGCGATGATTCAATAACAAACAGAATCGTGGTGGTGTCGCGCAAATGACCGTTTTTCTGATTTTTCTTCTGCTGATCGGTTTCATCATGCTGGGAGTCCCCATAGCAATCAGTATGGGAATGACCTCCGTGATTGCGTTCGCTTTCCTGGGCGAAATCTCGAATCTGACGATGTTCGCCCAGCGAATGTACGCCTCCACGACTTCGTTCACCCTTCTTGCAATTCCTTTCTTCATCCTGGCCGGGAACCTCATGAACACCGGAGGTATCACCAACCGGATTTTCCGGTTCGCACGTGCCCTGGTGGGACACCAATGGGGAGGCCTCGGCCAGGTGAACGTCGTGGCAAGTATGATCTTCTCAGGCATGTCCGGTGCCGCCGTTGCGGACGCCGCCGGCCTGGGCATGATTGAAATGAAGGCCATGGAGGACCAAGGTTACGACAAAAAGTTCTCCGCGGCCATCACGGCGGCCTCCTCTACCATCGGTCCTGTCATCCCGCCGAGCATTCCCTTCGTCATTTATGCCCACATGGCGAACGTCTCGGTGGGACGACTTTTTATCGCGGGATTTCTGCCGGGAATCCTCATGGGTCTGGCCCTGATGGCGGCCGTCTATATTGTTTCAATAAGAAGAAATTATCCGCGGGAAGACCGTGCTGGCTTCAGAGAGATTTTTGAAAGTCTTAAAGGCGCCCTTCTCCCTCTGGGCACACCGGTTATCATCATCGGCGGCATTCTCACCGGATTCTTCACACCAACCGAGGCGTCAGTCGTCGCTTCACTCTACGCCCTGTTTCTCGGCCTCGCGGTTTACAGAGAAATCAGAATCCGTGATTTGCCGGGAATCCTCTGGGATACCCTGGTTCATACAATCCGGGTGATGTTCATCATTTCCGCGGCGGGCTTTTTCAGCTGGCTGATGATTCACCAGAGAATTCCCGACCAGGCAATCCTCGCCATGACCTCCTTAAGCTCCAGCCCGGCGGTCTTTCTGGCCATCACCATTTTTATTCTTCTCATTCTGGGCTGCTTTATCGAAGGAATAGCGGTGTTCCTCATCACCATGCCCATCCTGATGCCCCTGGTGCATCACTTCGGCGTAGACCCAATCCAGTTCGGTGTGATTATGACGCTCGCGTCGATGCTGGGACTGCTCACGCCTCCGGTCGGCATGTGCCTTTATGCGGTTTCAAGCATCAGCAAGGTCACGATCGGTGATCTCTCGAAAGAAGTGGCACCCTACCTTATCGGCATCTTCGCGGTTCTCCTGGCGGTTACCTACATCCCCGCGATTTCGACTTGGCTGCCGTCGCTTATCGGCTGACGGAAAAGACGAAGGACGTATGGCACGCATCATCGACGGATTGGATCGATTTCGCCTCCGAGTGGAAACTCTCTATAAAACGATAACGCTGATCTGCGGATTTCTGCTGCTTCTTTTAATGAGCGGGAATGTTTTTGTCCGGCTTGTTCCCATCGCCTCCATGCACTGGTTCGATGAAATCGTCGAGCTGCTCTTCGCCTGGATGGTTTTCATCGGATCGGCGGTTCTCTACAGCAAAAAGGAGCATTTCCTCATCGATTGGCTTGCCAGAAAGACCGAAGGAACACGGATCGGAGCGGCCTATAAAATTCTGATTGAAGTCATTTGTCTGGCATTTGTGGCTATTTTTCTTTACGAAAGCGCACGTCTGACGGTTCTTGCAACGGGATGGACGGCCGTTTTCAATTTTTCCAAAAGATATCAATACGTCGCTATGCCGCTCGCCGGTCTTTTCATGACTTATGTAAGTTTGCTGGAGATTTTTAAGTCCATCACCGAACGACGAAACAAGGTCTTCTCCGAGTCTTCAATCCCAATGGAAAATTTTCAGGACTGAAAAATATGGCCAAAACAGGCTTTCATGCTCTACAGTTATCATCACGTGAACTACAAAAGAAGCTCGCTTAGAGACAATCTCCTTGCCATCGTACAAGGAACAAATACACATCCGACCGCCCAGGAACTCTATGAATTACTCAGAAATCACTATCCCGGAGTCGGATTGGCCACCGTATATCGAAATCTGAAGATTCTTGTGGAACAGGGATTCATAGTAAAAGTTGAAATCAAAGGAAGTTCAGAACGATTCGAAGCCCGGCTGGATCGTCACTATCACCTTATTTGCGAATCCTGCGGTTCGATTTCCGATATTCCTCTTCAAGTCGATCAAGATTTGGACTCCCGTGTGGAAGAAGTCACCGGCTGCCGCGTTATAAAACACGAAATCCAGTTTTTCGGACTCTGTAAAAATTGCCGCTAATCAGTTGTTAATCATCTGTTTCTTTCTGGACTTATAAGATGATAATGATTATCATTTTCAACAAGGAGTAAATTATGGCAAAAGTAGCGAGAGAAGTCGTTGAAAAGGCCGGCGTTAATGTTGATCAGCTCCTGGAACTGCTTGTTATGAACGCCTCCGCGGAACTGACAACCTATTATTACTACACCATTCTGCGGGTGAATCTTATCGGTCTTGAAGGGGAAGGATTAAAAGAAATCGCGGAAACGGCCCGAATTGAAGATCGAAATCATTTCGAAGCGCTGGTTCCGCGAATTTACGAATTGGGCGGAAAGCTCCCCGAATGCATGAAGGATTTTCACGATCTGTCCGCCTGTCCTCCGGCGAGACTCCCCGGGAATCCGTCGGATGTGAAGGGAATGCTGACCGTTCTCGTGGAAGCCGAGCGCTGCGCCGTCAGAGGGTACACGGAAATCTGCAATTTAACCGCGGGCAAAGATCATCGAACATACGATCTGGCTCTTGGAATCCTCAATGAGGAAATCGAGCATGAGTCTTGGTTCAGTGAATTCCTGGGTGAAGGCCCCTCCGGTCATTTCATGCGGAGAGGAGAAACCAGTCCCTTCGTCGGCAAATTCCTGAAGTAAACCGATGAAGAATCCCCTGCCGGTAACGCGCTCCGAATTGGCCGAATGCAACGGACGGAACGGTAAATCCGCCTGGGTGGCCGTTGACGGCATTGTCTACGACGTTACAAAACTTTTTCTCTGGAAAAAGGGACGTCATTGGGCCATGCACGATGCCGGCGGGGATTTAACGGAAGATCTTCAATCCGCGCCTCATGGCGCGGATTTGTTAAAACGGGCCGAGATTGTCGGCAGACTTGTCGACTAACCACGGGATTCTCATCCTTGAAATCGGCGGGAGAACCCGGACCGACGGATCGGAGTCTTCCAAACCTTCATTGACGCCGTTTCGACGGCATCCGTATAATTGGGGTATTAATATTTATTACGGAGGCCTCAGGTGCCCCAAAAGCAGGATATTATTACCTTTAAAGTCGATACCGCTTTGGCTCAGAGAATACGGGATTTGCCCAACCGATCCGAATTTATTCGTACGGCAGTGTTAAACGCTCTGGAGAACACCTGCCCGCTCTGCCAGGGAACCGGGACGATTTCACCCGACCAGAAGCATCACTGGGATGAATTCATAAAAAAACACGATGTGGTCCGCTGCGCCGACTGCGACGCCATTTACATAGCCTGCCGAAACAGCTGAGCCGCGGTCTCATCCGGAAACCTCTGTGCGGGGGAGTCTTCCATAGGGCAAAGTCCGACTCTCGGCAGCGCCGGCTCTCAAGCGGAGATACCGCCATGAAGAAGGCAGCATCACACGGGCCGGAGCAATCACCACGGTGATGCAGCCGCATCATTATCAACAGCATCGCGGATTGACAAGAGACGGCCCGTCTCTTATATTCTCATTATTAGAGACGATGTGTCTCTTAAAACAATGTGGAGGCTGAGAATGGCATCAATAAAAGAGAAAACCGCGCTGGTTACAGGCGCATCGTCGGGAATCGGGAAAGCAGCGGTGGAGCGCCTTCTCGCGGAGGGCGCGTTCGTGTACGCGGCGGCGCGCCGCACGGAACGGATGGAAGATCTCGCAGAAAAAGGGGCCGTTATCCTGAAACTCGATGTGACGGACGAAACTTCGATAAAAGCCGCCGTCGAAAGCATTCTAAAGGAGAGGAAATCCGTCGATATCCTGGTAAACAACGCGGGCTACGGCTCCTACGGCGCGATCGAAGACGTCCCGCTGGAAGAAGCACGCAGGCAGTTCGACGTGAACATCTTCGGGCCGGCGCGGCTGACGCAGCTGGTTCTGCCCGGCATGAGGAAAAACCGCTACGGCCGGATTATCAATATTTCATCCATCGGCGGAAAGATCTACTCGCCGTTCGGAGGCTGGTACCATGCCACCAAGCACGCGCTGGAGGGGCTCACCGACAGCCTGAGGCTGGAAACGGCCATTCATGGGATAATCCCCGTTATCATCGAACCCGGCGGAATCGCCACCGAATGGGGCGGCATCGCCGCGGAGAACCTAAAGAAAACGTCCGGCGGCGGGGCATATGCCGATGCGGCCCGTAAATCGGCCGGAAAAATGTCGGCGATGTATTCGTCGGGACGTCTTACCGATCCTTCGATCATCGCCGGGGTAATCCTGAAGGCCGTAAAGGCGCGCAGGCCGAAAACCCGCTATGCGGCGGGATATCTCGCCGGGACAAGCCTCTTTCTCAGACGCCTTCTCAGCGATCGGATGTTCGATAGAGCCATTGCGATGGTCCTTTGATATACTGAACCGTATGTGCGCTTGCGATTGGCAGAGAGCCCGGAGCCGGGAACAGGTTGAGCACCGAACCAACGAGGTTCTCGACGCCGCAGCCCGGCTGTTCCGCAGCGT
Source organism: Spirochaetia bacterium (assembly GCA_963666985.2). Classification (GTDB taxonomy): domain Bacteria; phylum Spirochaetota; class Spirochaetia; order DSM-2461; family DSM-2461; genus UBA2779. The sequence goes on from CAXXIA010000002.1 coordinate 1,157,431, forward strand.
TCCCTATGACGGGGTTACTCTGCAGATGATCGCGAAAGAGGCGGGATTCACCCGGTCCAACCTGTACCGCTATTTCGCGACGAAGGAAGAGATCTTCCTGTTCCTGTACCTGGCGGACATCCGTGTCTGGGTGAAGGATGTCTCCGAATCGGTAGGCGCGAATCTCACGCCCGATGCGTTCGCGGCCGTCTGGACGGAAATAACCTGCCGTCACCGAAGGCTTCTGGAGCTCACACCCCTGCTGACGCTCACTCTGGAAAGAAACGCTTCGGAAGAACTCTACAGAGATACGAAAATCGCGTTCGCGGACGTCCTGGAAGTACTTACAAGAGTTATTTCAAAGGCATTGCCCGCCCTGGAGCCGAACAGAATCGGCGAATTCATCAAATTCTTCCAGGCGCTGGTATCCGGCGCCTGGCCCATGTCCAAACATACGGAGACGCAGCGGCGGACACTGGAGGAATTGGGGATGAACAGCATTGTCGTGGACTTCCCGAAACTGGTGTCGGAATCCATTCACGCCTATGTGCGGGGAAGTCTTCCATAGGGCAAAGAGAGCCTCTCGGCAGCGCCGGCTACCGCCGGGATGCCGCACGGCCGCGGCTTGGAGGAGGCATCAGAACCTTATCCCGATTATTCGTCTGCGGCGACGGCCAATTTAACGGCGAAAATGGCCAAGAGTCCCGCGAACGATCTCCGAACGGTTAAAATTGCCCTGGGGCGTTCAACAATCAAATTTCGGACACTGGCCGCCAGAAGACCGTAGAGAATGAAAACCGCCGCCGTCATCATCATGAACGCCGAACCGAGAAAAAGCATTTCATCAACGGGAGAAATGCTTCCCGGAGTCAGAAACTGGGGCAAAAAAGCAAAAAAGAACACGGTCAGCTTCGGATTCAGCAAGTTGATCAAGATGGCGCGGACAACAATACCGAAACCGCTCCGCTTCTCCGATTCTTCGTCAAAGCTCAAAGAACCGGTCGATCGCCACATGGACCAGGCCAGATAAGCCAAGTAGGCAACTCCGGCGAATTTCAATATCCGGAACGCGGTTGAACCCATGTGCAGGAAAGCGGAAAGACCGAGGATGCAGGCCGCCAGGTGCGGAAGGATTCCCAGAGTACACCCGAGGGCCGCGATGATGCTCGCCTTTTTACCGCGGGCAATTCCCGTGGATACGGTGTAAATAACCCCGGTACCGGGAACCAAAATAACAAGAAGCGAGGTGATGAAGAAGGAAACGCTGAACATGGACGGCCTTCCGTTTCTTTGAATAGATACGTCATGATAAGATTTTTCCTGCGGTAAGTCCATAGAGGCTGCCGGTCCTCTCGGCTTATGCGCCGCTCAGTGATTCACGGCACATTGCGGCAACCTCCGACAAAGCCTTTTCATGCTTTTCAACGTAGTAGCCGGCATTGAGCCGGAGAAATTGGTGGAAATCACGGCTCATGGTGAACATGGGTCCTATGGCTATGGAAATTCCCTTTTCTCTTGCCTTGCGGTAGAGTTCGACGGTATCAATGCCGCGAGGCAGTTCAACCCAGGTTGTCATGCCGCCCGAGGGATTCGTCATCCGCGTTCCTTCGGGAAACTCATCACGAACCTGCCGGATCAATCGGCACATATTATCATTCAGAGCCCGCCTGAGTTTTCTTAAATGTCTGTCGTAACGTCCGGAATCCAGATATTCGGTCAGGGCCTGTACGGAAGGCGCCGGGGGCGTAATGGAAAACGTGGCTTTGAGTCTTTCGATGTCTTCGGACCAGCGTCCGCCGCGCACCCAGCCTATACGCAGTCCCGCCGAGACGGTCTTTGAAACGGAACTGCAGTGAATAACCGTTCCGTCGGAATCGAAAGCGGCCAGAGGCGCGGGCCGTTTGGCTCCGAAATGAAGCTCTCCGTAAATATCATCCTCGATAAGAGCCGCGCCGGCCGCCGACACCAGCGAAACCAAACGTGTTTTTCGTTCATCCGACATCAGGCTACCGGTCGGATTATGAAAATTCGACGTGCTGAGCACGGCCTTGACCGAATGAGTGTCCAGAACATACTCAAGAACGTCGAGCTGCATGCCCGTATCCGGATCGGCGGGGATTTCAACGACTTTGATTCCCATGCGTTCGATGAGTCGAAAAAATATAAAATATGTGGGAGACTCCACGGCCACGGTATCGCCGCGGGTGCATGTGGCAAGAAGCGCCAAAGAGACGGCCTCCATACAGCCGGCGGTTATCACAAGATCCTCGCTCGCCGCATCAACGCCGACGGCCATCAAACGCCGAGCGATATGCGTCCTCAAATCCCGAGTAAAGCCCTTGAACTGATAGCCGAGTGTTTCATGAGGTCTGTAACGAAGAGCGTGAATCAACGCCCGTTCAACATCCGGAAGAGGCAGGAGATTATGATCGGTAAGGGCCAAAGCAAGGGAAACGTAATCCGAATTCACAGAATCCCTCATGACCTGATGAACAATGTCGGGAACGGTCACCATCGTCGGAACCGGGTCCGAAGTTTGCGGATGACGGGGAGTCTCCACCGGTATGGCAACATAAAAACCGGCCTGAGGGCGTGCTTTTAGAATTCCGCGGCTTTCCAGCAGAAGATACGCCTCACGGACCGTATTCACACTTACCGAAAGCGAAGCGGACAGGGCCCGAAGCGAGGGGATTTTCTCTCCGGGTCCATACATTCCGTCGGTAATCATGGATTGAATACGATCCGCAACCTTCCGGTAAAGAACGTCCTTCGTATCGGTCATGCCTCCAATCTAGGCTTTCGGCAAGAAAAAAAACAGGGGGCAATTTTACAGTCCCGGAAAGGACACAGTTTTTGCTGCCGACGCCTGAACCCTGAATTTCAATCGGGACTGCATCCGTACATCCGGCCGCCGTACCTATACAGTAGGAACAGCATCCCTCGGAGGTGAAAAATGCGGACTGCCGAAGGAATTTTTACTCTGCACGATATTTTCAGACGCCCTCTCCATATCCGGAGCACCGAAGGCGTTTTGGTTGTAACCCGAGAACACGACGCTGAGGATTATATTCTTACCGAAGGCGGAGGCATCACCCTCCGGCCGAAAGGTCTGCTGGCCATACGCGGGCTGACCGAAACGGCCGGGGCGAAAATTACGGGCGGACGATGGGGCGAACGCGGTATGGAAATCCGCTTGTAAACATTCATGATGAATTATCCGTAAATGCCTCGCGAACATGCAATTCCGGGGATGCCTCATACAAAATACGGCGTTATCATGGAGAAACTATCGGCAGCACCGAATGATCTGCCGACCGGAGGTTTTCATGCCCGATTTCATTTCGCCCGTACGCATCGGCATCGTCGGTCTCGGGAACATGGGGGCGATACACGCGGGATATCTCGTCGACGGACTCGTGCCCAACGCGGTTCTTTCGGCGGTGTGCGACGCGTCCACGGACAGACTTTCCGCCTTTCCGGATGCCGCGCATTTCACCGATTCCGGGGAGATGTACCGCTCAGGACTCATTGATGCCGTTCTTATCGCCGTTCCCCACCCTTTTCACACCCCTCTGGCGGTGGCGGCAATCGAAGAAGGACTGCATCTTTTGGTGGAAAAGCCCTTGGGGATCCACAAAAACGACTGCCTCACCACAATCCGTGCTTACGAGAAGCGGCCTCGCAAAGAGCAAATCTTCGGCGTAATGTTCAACCAGCGGACCCGGCCCATCTACGCAAAGCTCAAATCGATGATAGCCGGCGGAGAACTGGGAGAGATTCACCGCGTCAACTGGATTATCACCGATTGGTTCCGATCCGAAGCTTATTACAAGTCCGGAGGATGGCGCGCCACCTGGAAAGGGGAAGGCGGGGGAGTAATGCTGAATCAATGCCCGCATCAGCTGGACCTGATGGCCTGGCTCTTCGGCATGCCCTCACGAGTTCGCGCCTTCGGAAGCCTCGGGAAATATCATAACATCGAAGTGGAAGACGAGCTGACCGCATATCTGGAATACCCCTCCGGAGCCACCGGTGTCTTCATCGCCTCAACGGGGGAAGCCCCGGGTACGAACCGTTTGGAAATCGCCGCCGAAATGGGCCGCATCGTCATCGAAAACGATACGGTGGAATGGATCAGAAACGAAATTGCGGCTTCCGAGTTTTCCGCCGCGACGGATACACGCTTGGATAAACCGCCGTCGAAAGCTGTTGAGATCATCATCGGCAAGCAGGATGTTCCCGATCATGTCGCGGCGACACGGAGCTTCGTCGCGGCGATTCAAGGAACGGGCGATCTGGTCGCCCGCGGAGAGGAGGGTTTGAATTCGGTGGAGCTGGCGAACGCCATGCTCTTCAGCGCCCTGCGGAACCGAACCGTTGATTTTCCCCTGGACGGAGATGAATACGAGTCTCTTTTGAAGGAACTCATTACCGCATCGGAAAAGCATCAATAAAAGGCCGAAGAAGGAGAATGGAAGCATGAGCAGAGACGGCATGAACTATACGCCGGAGATGACCGTAACAAAACATGTCGTGGAACCCGGCGAATTCATCTTCGCCGCCTCCCATTTCGACCACGGACATATCTACGCTCAGATAGCCGGACTTGAATCCGCCGGAGGGATTCTGAAATACATCTTTGAGCCGAATCCGGACAAGATTGAGAACGTGGTGCGAAATCATCCCGGAGTAACCGTTGTTCGGGACTTTCGCGAGATTCTCGATGACAAAGACGTAAAATTAGTAACTTCGGCGGCCGTTCCGAACCTTCGATGCGGTATTGGAATGAACGTTATGGAAGCGGGTAAAGATTATTTTACCGACAAGGCGCCGTTCACGACACCTGATCAGCTGGCTGCGGCCCGAAAGGCCGTAAAGCGAACCGGAAAAAAGTACATGGTCTGCTATTCGGAACGTCTTCTCAACGAATCGGCGTGGCACGCGGGCGAACTGATCCGCGACGGCGCCGTCGGCCGGGTGCTTCAAGTGCTGAACCTGGCTCCGCATAATCTGGCCCCGTCCACGAGGCCGGAATGGTTTTTTAAGAAAGAGGCCTGCGGCGGCATCCTGAACGACATCGGTTCCCATCAGGTGGAGCAGTTTCTTACTTACGCGGATGCCGCCGACGGGACATTGAATTTCGCCCGTACCGCCAACCTCGATACTCCCGAATACCCGGAATTCGAAGATTTCGGAGAAATGTCTCTGACACTAAACACCGGCGCTTCGGCCTACTGCCGCCTCGACTGGTTCAATCCCGCCGGTTCAAGAACCTGGGGAGACGGTCGTACGTTTGTTTTGGGCACCGAAGGTTATCTGGAAATCCGTAAATACGTCGATGTCGCCCGCGGCGAGGGGGATAAGATTCTCCTCGTGGACGGCAAGGGGGAAACGGAAATCGATTGCCGGGGAAAAGTGGGCTTCCCGTTCTTCGGCCGGCTCATCCTGGATGTGCTGGAAAGAACGGAAAACGCCATGACTCAGGAGCACGCCTTCAAAGCGGCAGAACTCTCTCTGGCCGCGCAGGCCGCGGCGGATTCCGTGCGGGGCGCCGTTTAGGACTTTGCAACGTTAATCCCGGCCATGCAGGGTTGCCGCGGAGACCGCGCCGGGCTCCGCGGAGAACTTAAAACCGCAATGAATCCGGCCGGTTTCATCAATTGTTTACGCGGCCCATTATTTACACGGCCCATCCTATTTTTCGCCGGGAAGATCTCCGAGCAGGCGTTCCAATTCGGAAAGATGCCGACTGACACCCGATGCATTTCCGGCAAGCGCCGCCGCTTCGGCCTGTTCCGCGGCGGGAAGTGCTCTCAGCGCGATTCCCGCATATCGGCCGTTCCTCCCTTCGGCGACGCCTTTAAGCTGAAGCTCTATCGTCCGAATCATCCCGACGGAATCCCGAAGAGAAGCTTCGGCGGCACAAGCGATGTTGCCGTGAGTCCATTCCAATGCGCCGCGGGCCCAAGATTCCGGATCGGAAGGCCGAAAAGCGGCAAGTCCCGCCGGCGGAGCCTGTTTCATTTTCAGTTTCTTCGGCAGACGTTCCGCCGCTTCACCGTAATAAAACGCCGAATCCGGTACGGCACCCATGGAAACAAAGACGTTCCCTCTATGATCCGGAACAATAAGGGCGCTGGAAGAACTCCGAAGAGGGACTTCATGTAAAAGCGATCCGTCGGAAGGATTCAAAGCGACAAGAACATTGGAATAGGGAATATTGGCGATACGTCCCTTCGCTTTAATCCGGTATCCGTAATCCAGAGCGGCCCATAAAATCCCCGGCGTGGTTACAAGAACGCAATCGACGGAATTGCTGCGGACCAGCGGCGGCGCGGCGGGTACGCTTTTTCGGACAAGATCGGAATAATCCCGCTTCCAAAGGATTTCTCCGGATCTCCCGTTCAAAGCGATGATGGTTCCCTTCTTCTTGTTCGTATACGTAAAAACCGTTCCGTTTTGCCCCACCGACGGGGATGCGACGGCATCGATACCCGAAACCTCCCACACCACCGATCCGTCTTTCGAATCGAAGGCGTACATCGTACCTCCGTCGTCGGCGGCATAAACAAGCCGGCCGTCGGGACTCAAAGCGGGGCTCGTCCCGCTCCCCGGCCCTACCGAAGTTTCGAATGCGATAACGGCTCCTTCGGGAGTCACATCAATTCCGTAAAGACTGCCCGAACTTTCGTTCCGGCCTGCCGCGATAATATAGATCCGGCCCGTACCGGGATGAACCGCGGGTGTGTTGGCCACCTCAATCTCTCGGCCGAAAAACAAATCCCAAAGAGGCCGGATATAATCGGGATCAACCAAACCGCCGCCCAAAACCCCCGCGGGCACAGGCTCGGAAGGAGGTCCTTTTTCTCCGGGAAGATCCAGAGGACTCCCATGAACCGAACCGCTGTTCTTATCGACAAGAAGGACTTGACCGTCCGTGGTTATCCCCCCGACAAGAGACTCTCCGACAAATTGCGCGGTAATGAAATTCCCCGTTACACCGGCGTCCGCGAAGGCGATTTCCCAGCGAGTTTTTCCGCCGGAATCCAAGGAATAAAACGACCGTCCGTCCGCAAAATAAATATTCCCGTCCGGATCGGAAACAGGCGGATTAATCAGGATTCCGGCCTCGAAGTCGGCGCTTTCCCATGCCGAACGTCCGTCCGGATAAAAAACATGCAGTGAAGCGGTTCCGCCGCCTTGCCCCGTCGTAACATATAACTTCCCGTCGGGCCCGATGTGGGGTCCGCCCAAGATCGACGCGCCGTCCAGAGCGTACCAGGCAAGCTCCAAATCCGGTACCGCGTAAAACGGAGAAAAATCGGAATTCCGGGAATCCCTATGCAGAGCCGGCCAAGCCGTATGGGCATATCCGGGACCCGGAGAAAAATCCCGCGCCAGAGCCGGTGCCGTCCAATCCGCATCTTGAGACGCGGAACACGATGAAAATCCGAGAAAAACTGTCAATGAAAAAAGAAGAACCGGAATACCGGCGTTCAGCAGAAAAGCTTGAGCACGCCGGACCGGGGGCGCGGTCCGTTTCATGAACACCTCCAGAGTAATCTATCCCGCTTCAACAGGAAAACAAGTTTTCCTCACATACGAAGCCGTTTCCGCATAGGCCGCCATTGCGCAAGCGGCTTAAGCGACGACTTTTGGCGGCAGCCGAAAACACAGCTTCACGGGCCGTCCTGAGAAAACCGCCGACCATCCCCCCGCGGGTAGCATTCTTGAACGGAGCCATCGAATCAGACCAGTTCTCCAAGTTTCTCCAAAAACTCTTGAAACCGCCCCTGATCGCGGAAATCCATCAGTCCGTCTTCCTGATATTGATCCTTGGCCATGGCCTTTATCGTTCCGCCGATACGCTTTTTAAGCCCTTCGGGCAAACCTTCACCGGGTCGAAAATCGATAACGGGACCGATGGGCTCTGAGAAAACAGGTTTCAGGCCGATACGGCCGATTTTTTTATCAAGAAACTTCTCGCGCGCTTTTTCGGATGCTTCAATAGCCATACCGCAGGCAATAAACACAACCGTTTGAACTCCCGCTCTCCGGCACTTTCCCAAAAACCGCTTAACCGCGCCGATCCAGCTGAACATCGCTATGCTCGAACCGGCGACAACAAGATCGTATTCTTCAAGTTTGGCGGACGGCCGCCCTTTCTTCAGATCTACAACCTCAACCTGCACGCCCTTCTTTCCGAGAAACTCCGCGATATCCTGCGCAATAATGCGGGCCGAACCGTACCGAGTTCCGTAAGCTACCAGGATTTTCTTCGACATAGGTCTTCCCTCCATGCTCCGGTTGGAACTTTTGTTGATTAAGGCAATTTCATAATTCATGAAATTGCTTGTACCCGATGGCCAAAACCCCTCTGAATTCGTTTTAGAAGGGCTTTATTTCAAAAATCAACAATTTTTGAAATCGTCTTGATTATAACACGAATCGGTTCGATTAATAAAATGAGCTTACATCCCCGATAAGGTCCGCCGAATAACCCGTTTGCGGATAAAAAAAACAGCCGTAAAGTATGCGGTGATTCAAAAATGTCTTTTTTCCTCTCAACATCTCTTCACTTATATACGTATCCTCCGTCTATACTGAAAAGAAGGAGAGATTAGGTATGAAAAGGATATTCATCATCATTTCGGTATTCGCTCTTGCGGCATTGGTTCTTTCAGGGTGCGCCCCGGGGCCGAACGGCATGGCGAATACATCCGGCTCGGACGGCGAGATTGCCGGATTCTGGCGCGGACTCTGGCACGGCTTCGCCTCGCCGGTGATGTTCATCATCTCGCTCTTTAACGAAAAGGTTGAAGTCTTCGAGGTTCACAACAACGGAGGCTGGTACAGCTTCGGATTTCTGATGGGAGCAAGCATTATTTTCGGCGGCAGCGGCGGAAGCGCCTGCGGGAAAAAACGCCGCCGTAATTGCGATTAAACCTTAAACGATACCGTTCGCGGCACTGTCGGCCGCGGACGGACGTCCCGAAATCCGCCGCGCGCCAATCTTAAAAAGCGCTACCGAACTCAAGTAAGACGAGTTATAATATTACAACTTCCAAATCAGTGAGGTATGCCGCCATGCGCACCGATTTCGACTTCCCCTTATCCGACGGAACCGTCATGAAAAGCTACGCATGGGGGGCACCGGCCCTCGGGACCGCGGGAGACTCCGGGGACATTGGCGCCGGTAACACGATTGATAAAGCGGATGCCTCATATAAAGCGCCCGATACCGCAGCAGCCCCTCCCGCCGACTCACACACCGCCTCACCCACTACCGCTGCCGCCCTCCCAAAAGCCGTGCTCCTGATAATCCACGGTTCCCTGGAACACGCCCTGCGCTACGAACCCTTCGCCGAATTCATCGCCTCAAAAGGCTTCGCCGTCTATTCCGCAGACCTCCGCGGACACGGCCGGACCATCCGAAGCGAAAAGGAACTGAACTATTTCACCGACGGCCCGAACGGCTGGAATCTCGTTCTGGACGACCTTCAAGCTTTCAGTGCCCGCATCCGCGAAACCTATCCCAAAACGCCGCTCTTCGTTCTCGGCCACAGCATGGGAAGCTTCCTGGCCCGATGCCTGGCGGTCCGCACGGGCAAAGACATGGCCGGACTCATTCTCTCCGGCACCGGCGGCGCACCGGCGGCCCTTCTTCGCGGAGGCCTTGCTCTGGCCGCCCTTTCCATGGCCCTCGGCATCCGGAAAAAACGCAACCCCTTCCTGCACAAACTGGTCTACGGAACCCTGAACAACGCCATCGAGAATCCTCAAACCCCCTCGGACTTCATCAGCCGCGATCCCGAAACGGTCCGCGCCTATCTGGCCGATCCTCTTTCCGGGGAAACCGCCACAACCGAATACATCTTTGAAATGATCAAAGGATTTCTATTAGCCATGAAGCGCTCCACCTACCGCGCCACACCGAAAAATCTTCCCATCCTCATGTTCTCCGGTGAAAAAGACCCCGTGGCCGGTCCCAAAGGAGACGCCGCGGTGCTTAAAGACGCCCATCAGGCCTACGCCCAAGCCGGCATCGGCGACCTTACGTTAAAGATTTATCCCGAAGCCCGCCACGAAATGCTGAACGAAATCAACCGCGCCGAAGTCTACGCGGACGTCCTGGAATGGATGGAAAAACATATCTCCTAAAGCTTTCTTAGGATGATCCCCAAAGCCGATCGGAACATTCCTTCGGTTTTCGAAACAAGGCCGCTTCGGGCGAGAAGCAGTAAACCGCCATAATACGCTGCCCGGCAAATCATCTCGCCTTCCGTGAAAAGCCGCCGCCATAATATGCGGCCCGGCGAAACGCCTTATGCACCTCCGAGGCCGCCGATCATACAGCCCTGCCGTTCCGCTGCGTCCGCCGGCGGCTTCACACCGAACGAGTCTTCCCGCGCCGGGCCGCTCTTACCCGCGATTGCTCTTCCCTGTTATCGAATCGATGAAAATCCCGAAAACACGCGTTTTTTCGAAAAGTTTCTCAATATACCGCATGCCCGCCTCGTAATGCCCGCCCGAATACTTGAGAACCAGAGCTTCCAAGGCACGGCGCTTCTCATCGCCCAAAGCTTCGGCGGCCGTCCCTCGAACGATGCAGCTCTCATAGAGCGTCGTAAACTTCTCCGGAAGAACCTCCGTCCGTCCGACAGCGCAAAAAGACACTTCGGGGTTCGCCTCGATGCATTCAATCTTGAAGCCTTCGACGGCGCAGTGGAAATAAACGCGTTCTTCAACAACACAGTAATTCAGCGGCACCGTATACGGCGCGCCGTCCTTCGCCACCGCTCCGAGAATCCCGTAGTCCCCTCTTTCCAGGAGATCCATGGCTTGTTCTTCATTAAGCTCTCTGTCGCTTCTTCTCATCCGCTCTCCAACACTTCCGTCTGATGACACTTTCGAAAGGTAACACCGTTTCCGTGGGTTTTTCACGTAACCCGTAATACAGTTGAATATTATGAATCCTGGGAGGTCTCCGATGCGAGTTATTTCTCCTCTTTTCGCCCTTTTCCTGATGATTTCCGTCCTCATCCCCCTTTCCGCTTCAGGAACGGATGAAGAACCGCCCGCCGCGCCGAATAACGGACAAAACATCGGTGAAACCGACTCGAAAGGAGTCGGCCGCGGCGATTCCCGTCCCAATCCGACGAACCGCGCCGCCTATGCCGAAGCGGTGCGTTCCGCCGAAGCCATGGCTTATGATCCGGTGGCCCAAGCCCTGGCCTCCCTCTACGGAATGGATCTCTTGAACGTTACCTGGGAAGATACCGGACGGTATAAAAACTCAGCCGTCGGGCCGAACATCAGCGATATGACCATTCAGGTGGAACTGAAAGATCCCAAAACGGCCTTGAGGGGACTCCACCTGATGCCCGTACTCCGCTATCCGAACTTCGCCGATCTTACGGCTGATCTGAGACCGGAAGATTTCAGGCTGCTGGTTGGGAACGAAACCGGCGGTTCCCTGGTTGATATCGACCTGAAAACCTTTCTGCAGCGCCCCGGCGACTATCTGACCAATCCGAAAAGCTGGCGCGGCGGTCCGGAAAGCCTGCTCGCCCGAAACCGGGATTCTCATGTGCTGGTGAGCGCCCAGGCCTGCTTCCTGCCCATCCCTTCCGGCGGAGAAGCCGTTTTTAATCCGGTTTTATTCAACTATCAGAGCTCGGCGGGAAATCCCGCTGTCCTGACCATCCTGGCCACAAGGGAAGGAACCAGCGTCACCATCATCGACAACCAGCGCGACGGATTCGAATCGGACGGATTCTGGGGACAGCGGCTTTTCTTCAATCAGGCCGGTGAACGCGCCAGTCTGACCGGAAAGCGGCTGAGTGACTGGGAAATCGAGAATCAGACGGACGGCTCCGGGAAACCGGCGAACCGGGATGAACCCGCCGCAGCGGCCGCCGGAGAAACAGGACTCAACATGGTGCTTCTTATTCAAGTACCCCTGAAGCACAAAACATTTTACCGCGACATGATGCTTGTCGAGTCGGCGGAAATGTTGAATGAAAAAGCGATTGAAAGCGCCGCCGGAGTGGAAGAAGCGGTTATCGGACACGGCCCGGTGGAAGGCCCCTTCACCGAGATAGACGGATTGGATATCGAACGCGACCCGGATTTTCCTATCCGCGTAACCGTGCAGTTCTACATGGCCACCGAAGACGGCCTGGTGACCGATCAGGATATCCGGAAACTGGCCCGGCAAATCGAGCGGGTTTACGAGGATGCGGACTATGTGGGTTCTCTGGTTGTTCAAGGCCCCACCGGACGGCCCACCGAATATGACGGGAGTAAAATAGAACCGCCGAACTGGTGGGAGGATTTCTGGCTCAAGCATTATGAAGCCACGGGTATAACCCGGGAAGAAACCTTACGGCAATTGGCCGAAAGCACCGGCTCTTTCACCATTCCCCGAAGGGAACAAGAACTCATCCGGCTTCTGCGGGAAGCGGGAATCGCCGCGGATGCGTAACGGCCGCTCCTCCCCCGCGGAGCGTTTTACCGCGGGAGGAGCCGTCGGCGGATTTCTCCGCCATGCCGCATGATTGCGGTAACGGCTCAATCCGGGAATAATCCGGGTATGGCTATCGAACAAGTTAAAAACTACTTCAAGGAGTTCGGCCAGGAACACCGCATTATGGAACTGGATGAATCGACGGCAACGGTGGCGACGGCAGCGGCCGCCCACGGCGTGGAACCCGGCCAAATCGGCAAAACCCTTTCGTTCAAACTTGAAGAAGAGCCGATCCTCATCGTAACGGCCGGAGACGCGAAAATCTCCAATTCAAAATACAAAGCGCGATTTTCCAAGAAAGCGAAAATGCTCAATGCCGAAGAGGTCTTGGAACATACGGGACATCCGGTGGGCGGCGTCTGCCCTTTCGGTCTTCCGAAAAAGCTTCCGGTCTATCTGGATATTTCCTTACGGCGCTTCGAGGAAGTTATTCCCGCGGCCGGCAGTCTGAACTCCTCAATCAAGCTGACTCTTGAGGAACTGGAGGATTATTCAAACGCCCTGGAATGGGTTGATGTCTGCGACGTCGCGGGCTGAGGATTCTCATTGACCGCCGCCGGTTCGATTCGACTTCGTTTTTTCTTCCTCGCCGTTCTTTTTATCCTCGTCTCAACGGCTTTGTCGGCCCATCCCCACATGTGGATACAAAGCGAACTCATCCCAGTTCTCGGACCCGGAGGACTCGAAGCCGTGGACGTCCGCTGGGTATTCGATGAATTCAGCAGCGCAACCATTATCGAAGGTTTTGACGAAGATAAAAACGGGATTCTCGATGAGAAGGAAATTGAAGAGGCAAAACAGAAAACTTTCGTCCACCTTTTTGCCGATGAATATTATCTCGCCGTCGATGTCGGAGGGCTTCTGGGCACACCGCTGGAAGCTCGGGACTTCTTCGCGGAAATAACGGACAATCGTGCTGCGTATTGCTTCCGTGTTCCTCTTAAAATTCCGATTCGCTGGGAAGATTTGGAAGGAACGGCCGTTTATTTCTTCGATCCCTCTTATTTCATCGACTTCCGATGCATGAACACAGGGGAAAAGACGGTTTCGTGGCAGGAACGGACGGCCGCGTTCTCCGTATCCCGGCGTGAACTGACGACACGGGGGTACGGGAAAGTAACGGTAACCGGATTAACGGCCCGCTATAACGGTCCGGGAGCGGGTTCTCGGGATGATGAAACCGTAAAACGCCGGAAAAATCGGGATACCGGACGCATTTCATTCTCGGCGCGAATTAAAGACTGGAGCTTCTCGATGCAGGAACGGCTGGCCTCCTACACCCGGCGCATGGTGGACAACAGGGATTCCGGTGCTTTCTGGACGGCGGCGGCTCTGGCGCTGCTCTTCGGACTCATCCATGTGCTGGGACCGGGACACGGCAAATCCTTTACACTGGCGTATTTTTCCTCACAGAACGCAAAGCTCCCGGAGGGATTGGCCCTCAGCGCCCTCATCAATATCCTGGACGCCCTCTCGGCCTTGCTCTTGGTGGGCGTTACCTACGGCATTCTCTCTTTGACGATTCAGACCACCGGAGCGGCGGCCGGACGGATAACCCGCATCATCGCCTATTCGGCTGTAATCCTCCTGGGACTGGGGAACCTGGCGGCCGGGATTCTTGAAAAAGTGCGCGGTGAGAAAACCTCCGGCGACCGGCGCGGGCGGAAATTAAAGCCTTGGATGCTGGCCGTTACCGTCGGTCTGGTTCCCTGCCCGGTGAGTTCGGCGCTGCTGGCCTACGGCATCGCCGAAGGAACTCTGGGATTCAGCCTGATTCTCGTGGCCGCCGTGTCGATCGGCGGCATGATCGCCTTAAGCCTTTTCAGCTTCGCCGTAATCGGAGGCAAGGCGGCTTTGTCGCTCGCCCTGCGCAGCGGCGGCCTGGAGAAAGGACTCGAATGGTTCGAAATTTTGTCCATGGGGGCTCTGGCGGCCTTCGGCGTCATCCTGCTGATCGGAACCGTCTAACAGGCTGTTTCTTCCGTTACAAAAACACCTTCGGTTCGATCCTTACGGGCATTCTTCCAGCCGAGGACACGGCCGTTCATCGCGATCCATGTCCCGTTTTCCAACAATGAAGAAGCCATTACAGCCGAACCCAGATTGAATAAAGCATCCGACTTCGCCACCGAATACGGCACCATGGCGCCTGTAAGGATGATACATTTCGAAAGAGATGCGGCGCCGATCAGACGAGCGGTTTCCGTCATTGTGTCCGTTCCATGCACGATGATGATTCGATTCTCGGGAGCCCGAATGCAAGCGTCCAATACGGCACGGCGCTGATTTTCTTCCATATCGAGACTGTCTACCAGGGTAACAATCTCCAGCTCGGTATCCTCATGGATTCGTGCCGTCTTTAAGATTTCAGGAAGATGACTGTCTTCAAAAGTCAGCAGACCCCGAATGGGGTCGTACTGTTTATCAAATGTTCCGCCTGTGGCAATGATGCGTAAAGCCATAGAGGGAAGATAACACCATCACGGTTATCGACAAAAGCACTCTCCGGTGAGTTTCTTGCTTTCGACTATTCCAAAGAGCCGAAAAGGATCTTCCCCCGCTTTACAACGGCTTTTCGGGCCGCGCCGATGCGCAGGGCTTCGAGAACGCTCGGCGCTTCAAAGACGACGAAATCGGCCGGATTCCCGGCTTCGATGCCATAATCGTCGAGGTTCATAATCCGCGCGGCGGTTGATGTAACCGCGCCGAACATCGTTTCCAGTTCGGAGGTTCCCATCATATGGGCGATGTGCGCCGCCATCCGGGCAACGTCAAACATGTCGGCATTGCCCAAAGGATACCAGGGATCTTCATTGCAGTCCTGAGCACAGGCCACATCCAGTCCGGCGGCGATGAAATCCTTAATCGGCGCCATCGCCCGCGGAGAAGGATGATGGAAATGACCGCCCAGGTGAATATTGATGAGAGGATTCACAATCACGGCCAGGCCGGCGCCGGCCATCAGGGGAATGAGCTTCCGATGCAGGTAGTACGGATCCATCATGGCCGTGGCGGTAATGTGGGAAGCCGCCACCCTTCCGGCCAGGCCGCGCCGCCGGGTTTCTTCCGCCAGCACTTCCACGTGACGCGAGTGGGGATCGTCGCTTTCATCACAGTGAATATCAACCAAAAGACCGCGATTCTCGGCGATGTCCATCAGCCTCTCCAGGCTCCGCCATCCAAGCTCGAGAGTCCGTTCGTTATGGGGGATGCCGCCCACGACGTCCACTCCCATGTCGAGCGCTTTAAGCAGCTGGGCTTCGGTTTCCGGTGTTCCGAAAAAGCCGTCCTGCGGAAAGGCGACCAGTTGGATATCGATGCGGTCCTTCCACTTTTCCCGGATATGAAGGAGTCCTTCGACGCCGCGAAGCGCCGGATCGGAAACATCCACATGGCTCCGAACGGCAAGCAGTCCTTGAGATACGGCGCGTTCACAGTATTCGTCCACGCGGGTAACGACGTCCTCGACGCCGAGCTTTGTTGCTTTATAGACGCCCCAGTTGTCGATGCCCTCGCGAAGAGTGCCGGAAGCGTTGGGGATGCGGGTAAGAACCGAATCAAGGTGAAAGTGGGCATCGACAAAGGGCGGGGAGATCAAAAGTCCCTTCATGTCGAAATGCCGGGAGGGTTCGGAGACGGTATCGGAGCGCGCGGCTTCGGGGATCACCCTTGAAAACACTCCGCTTTCAACAACGATATCCGTCAGTCCATCCTGTCCGGGGATGCGGCAATTCTTCAGTTTATAATCGGTCATGGCTTCCTCTCATAGGAAATTACTCTACGAAGGGGCCGTGAATGCGTCAATCGAAGAATTTCTTCCGGCCCATATCAAAAAAACATGAAAGAAGACACCTTTTTTCCAACACTCAAGAAGAAATAACAAACTTTTAACACAGAGGTTTCATCATGCCGCCATGCGAATCGCCGGAGAAGATTCAGCCGTGCTGGCCGTCTCGAATAAAGTTTCAGCGGAAACTTCCATCCGTAAGATCATACGCAATAAAAATATTCAGGTGCTGTATCAGCCGATCGTCGACGCGGGGGCCGTTCGGATTCTCGGTTACGAAGCTCTGGTTAGAGGGCCTTCGGACTCGCCTCTTCATTCTCCATTGGTTCTTTTCGGCGCGGCCTCCGATCAAGGCTGTCTTATGGAACTTGAGCGAATGGTTATAGAAGAAGCGCTCAGAGGTTTTGCGTCTCAACGGCTTTCGGGGAAAATATTCCTTAATCTCACGATGAATTCATTTCGCGAAGTGGATACCCTCATCCATCCGCTTTTGAATCTTCTTCACGAACTTTCGATCCTTCCCGCTTCGGTTGTTATCGAACTTACCGAAACTCAGCCGAGCTTCGAGGCCGACGAGATGCAGGATGTAACGAAGATTCTTCGCAATCAAGGTTTGATGGTCGCTTTGGACGATCTCGGAGAGGGATTCGCGGGACTGAAGCGCTGGTCCGTCGTGAAACCGGATTTTGTGAAAGCCGACAGGCATTTCATCGACGGCATCCATCAGGATCCGATAAAGCAGCAGTTTCTGCGCTCCATCGTCGATATCGCCAAAGTCTCCAACGCCCGCGTCATCGCCGAGGGCCTGGAACAGCCGCCCGATCTTCAAGTTCTTACGGACATCGGCGTGGATTACATCCAGGGATTCCTTATCGCCAGGCCCTCGCCGCGGCCTCCCGGACATTTAACGCCGGCCGTGGAGAAGGCGTTCGCCAATCAGATTGTCCGCTATCATCCGATGGATTGGAACAGAAATTACAATCGGAAGGTTACGGCATTCGATTTGGCGCATCCCGCCCGTACCGTAAAAGAAGATACTTTGGTCGTTGAAGTCCTGGAGGCTTTCCAGAGCGCCTCGGAACTCAACGCCCTTCCCGTTCTTGATAATGAACGAAGACCCGTGGGCATTATTCGATCCATCGAATTCCTGCAGACGGCGAGCAAGCCGTATTTTCACGACATATACGGTAAGAAAAGCTGCTCGGTACTCATGGATCCTTCGCCGCTTATTTTCGACTGCTCCGTGGAACTTCATGCGGTTTCGGAAGTCGTGGCGGGTCTTTCGGAACGCTTCCTCGCGGACGGATTTCTTGTAACGCGCGAAGGCCGCTACATCGGCTCGGGAAAGGCGACCGAACTCGTTAAGGCGGTCTCCGATATGCAGATTTTCGCCGCCAAGTACTCGAATCCGTTAACGCTTCTTCCGGGCAACGTGCCTATCGACGAGCATATCAATTCCCTGCTGGTTCAAGGGTGCGATTTTGTCGTGGTCTATTGGGATTTAAACTCATTCAAACCCTACAACGATGTGTACGGTTATGCCGCCGGAGATGATGTTATTAAGATGACCGCCGATGTCTTGAAGAATATCAATGATCCGAATCTCGATTTCCTGGGGCATATCGGCGGAGATGATTTCGTCTCCATTTTTCTATCCGATGACTGGGAGCGGAGGATTCGGGAAGCCTTGAAAAACTTCTCCGTCCGAATCGACGGTTTCTTAAGAAAAGAGCACCTGGAAGTCGGCGGATACGATACGGTCAACCGGGAAGGGAATGTGGTTCGGCACAACGCGGTGACTTTGGCCGCCGGTGTTCTTGAAGTACGGGAGGGAATGTTCAACTACCCCAATCAAGTCTCCCAAGCTGTTACCGATGCAAAGAAAATGGCAAAAGCGATGGACGGGAATGCTTATTTCATCGAAAGGCGGGGAAGGAAGAAGGATTCCTAAGAGGCACTTTCGGCCGGTTCAATTAGGCGGAAAACACACCGCAAGGAAGCTTTTCAATACAAACGGTAAAATCATTATCCAAATACCGTTTGTTAAAAGAAATTCGACAGGATTCGAATTGTACGCCGCTGAGAATGGTTTGAACCCGCTCTTCCGTTGTATACCAGTAGACGCGTTCCTTACAGCAGGATGATTCGTGCAGAAGATTGAATATGATCTTTTCCCGGCCGATTTCCAAAAACAGTTCCACGGCCCGTTTCAGAAATCTTTCATTATTACCCAGCTGAATATTGAAAATCCCGGAAGAATAAATAATGTCGAATTCATTGATGCCGAAGGGATTCTTTTTAAAAATATCAACACGGCGAAAATCGGCATCATATTTGGCGGCGGCTCGATCTACCATCTCCTCGATAATATCAATTCCGGTATAATCGCAGTTGATATTCCGTTCCCGCAGATATCCGTAGAGATTTCCCAGGCCGCAGCCGACATCAAGGATTGATTTTCCCCGGCAGTCCGCCAGTTCGGTAAAAACCTGAAATCTTGATTCCTGCGCCTGCCTGGACTCCCAGCCGAGAATCGCATAATCATCAAGTGAATAATCTTTTAGCCGGGGTGCATAATATTGGGAAATAGCTTCAAAGCGCTTTTTTTCAAACATTGGCATTAACCTAACTGGAAAACTAATATTTCACCAGTGGATGTGTGCCGGTAATCCGAATAATTTCTATCCGAGGCTCTTCACAAGAGACACGCCGAACCGCGAGCCTCTTTCGGCAGGCTGCTAGTGAAGTTTCCCGTGATATTCGGCAATCTGCTGTTCCATCCAGGAAGCCGCTTTCTCCATCATTTCGTCCAGTTCCTCTTTGGGAAAGCCGGCATCGCCTGTGGGTTTCGGCGGATAGATTGGTTCTCCGAAAACTTGAGTAAGCTTTACCCAGGCCGGCCCCATCGTTCTGCCTCGAAACTTCCGGCGGCGGATAAGGTAGACCATGGGCAGTATTGGAGCCTGATGGATATAAGACATATAAAATGCCCCGGGCCGAAAACGGTGGATGGTTTGGCTAAGAAACACCAGTTCGCCTTCGGGTAAAAACATCACATGATGCCCTTTTTTAAGGACTTCTCCCAAAGGCTTGGTGATCATTTTCAAACCGGCCGGACTTGAAGGAATCGGCAAGG
The DNA here is from genome assembly GCA_963666985.2 of Spirochaetia bacterium. Classification (GTDB taxonomy): domain Bacteria; phylum Spirochaetota; class Spirochaetia; order DSM-2461; family DSM-2461; genus UBA2779. The sequence goes on from CAXXIA010000002.1 coordinate 1,176,862, forward strand.
CTCTGAGTCCTCTGAGAAGCAGCCGAACAAAAGGAACTTCATAATTCCGCTGAACGACGGTAATAAAGAGTTTTCGCGGAAATAATCGATAACTGGCCAGAACGGTATCGAAATAATGACAATGATTTGAAATCAGGATATGTCCCTGAGTTTTTAGGCCGCGAAGATTTTTGCGCCCTCTGATTGATAAAGTGAAAAAAAGTGCTGAGAGAAAACTGAGGAAGCAAACAATAAGAAATAACGGTAAAACCGCCAAATCATACCAGAATCCCGTATATACGAATTTATACGGTTTGGAAAAATCAATTTTCTTTTTTGCGTTGTTTACCGGAATAATCTCGTCTTCAGGAACCTCGGGTCGGTCTTTCATGGTTATGTTCCTAATTATGTTCCTATAGCGATACCGGGTGAAAGAACATATTCGGCTGATTCTTGATTATGAGCAATGAGATCGTCAAACAATATTTCCATTTCATCAATGCATTTTTTCATCCGATAACGTTCCGCCATCTTCAATACCCGGCTTCTTTCGGCGGCAAGTTCCTCTCTGCGTTCAAACCAGTAGTCGATCTTTTTTCCCAATTCAACGGCATTATCCATCTGAAAAATAAAACGTTCATCCGGCGCGAATTGAGGAGCGGCACTGTTGGGTGAATCACCGATCAGACAAGGGGTTCCGCAGCCGATGGCCTCAAGACAGGAGAGACTTTCCAATTCCACAACGGAAGAATGGAGGTAAAGATCGGCGGTGCTCAGATAGGTCAGCTTATCTTCATTGCTGATGTATTCGATCAGAGGTTTTACCGGAAGTTCTTCGCCTCTTTTGCGAAGCTTCTCCGAATCCTCGCCTTTACCGGCCAAGATCAGCTGAATTCGGTCTTTGTAACGCGAATGAAGCACTCCGTCGATAAGCAGTTCCTGACGTTTTTCCATCGCATGACGGCCGATGTTCAGAATCACGAATTTATCGCCGAACCATTCCGGACGTTTTTGCCCCGAGGGTTCATATTCCCGCGGAATCCCATTGGAGATCACACGGAAATGAGAACCGCTGCCGTGGTCTTCTAAAAGTTTCGCGGCGAATTCCGAAGGGCAGTGAAGAACATCGACATGGTTGTAAAGGCAGAAGTTGAACACCTTAAAAAGCATCTCTTCCATAAAGGGGCTTTCCTTCCCCGCGGCGGAAATGATGTTCTGGGGCTGCAGATGGCAGGCGCCCATGACCGGGATGTTCATTTGCCGGGCGACATTCACCGCTTTGCGGGCAAGAAACGTAGGGAACTGGGTCATGACCAGATCCGCGCCTTTAAAGGCTTTCTTCAATACGTTCTTTTTGGCTTTGCCGAAAAGGAACCCCATGCTTTCCATGGCTTCCCGAACGCCGGGAAGGTAATATCCGGGAACGTTGTACAGATCACCTTCATATTGGTCGGCGTTGGTGGTGACAATGGTAAAGGTGTAACCGCGTTCTTCCAGTTCCTTCACCATTCTGCGGGTGGCGACAATGGCGCCGTTTCCTTCGGCCCAGCTGTCGATGACGATAACGATCTTCTTGGGGGTAGGCATGGGGCTTGCCTCCTTCAAAAAAGTTTATTGTGACATTTTAAAGATTTTGTCGAAAGAAATCCATGCGGCGGCGCCCCATATAGAAGGCATACTGCCGATAGAACCTTACTTTTAGCTTTTACCGCCGCGGAATCTTTTCACGGCCGCTGTTATCAGTATTCCATCGCCTGGGATTTCAACGCCGGATATTCCGCCGGCGAAATTTCAGCGCGGGGGTTGGGACTTATTAATCATCGGATAAAGCTGAATACAATAAGGAACTGCGCCGCTATATAGGTACTCATTACAACCCAGAATGAACCGGAGAGCCGCTTACGGAAGTGGTCGATGCTGAGGATTCCATCGGAAATCAGAAATAAAACCGATCCCGGAAAAGCCCAGAAGGCCAAAGCGCTCCCTCCGGAAAGCCAACGGAAAAGAGCCGCCGTGCTCATCAGCGACAGAACGATACTGTACAAAACAATCGCCGGAAGCATTTTCCCGGCATCCTTTTTCAGATAGAGAATAATCGCCACCAGGAAAGGAAGATAAAAAAGAGACAGAAAAAACCGGCCGCGGCTCAGCATCGACCAATGGATTTGATCGGCCAAGGCCAAGATATAAAAGATATGTCCGCAAAAAAACATAAGCAAACCGGAAAGAAACCAGCGCGGCTTCTTATCCCGAATCAGCAGAAGATCTCCAATATAACCGAATGCCAAACCGCATATCAGCAAGACATTCACCGCCCCGGCATGAACAGTAAAATAAACAAGCGCCACGGAAGGCATCAGCAGACCTTTGGTCAGGCTTTGCCACGGAGAATGAGAAATGGACAGCAGATGAATCAACGCGATGAAACCGAAAATAAAATAAACAGTCATAACTTGAGTATATCCCACCCGGCCGATTTTCTAATTTGTAAAAAGAGGTTCGGCGAATAAGAGTGGATCGGCTTCACACGGAGCGTTCATCAATGGCACCAAACGGCCGCCCAAGGCCGTTTGGTGCCCCGTTTCTCCGCGGCGGACCGCCGAATAGGGATCAAATCCCGCCGCTGATTGAGCTTCGGCAGACAGTCGGCACTCATTAGCCGCTATCGCCGATAAAAAACATAAACTCAGGAAGGACGAAACAGGCCGATTCAATCACTTAATAACAAAACTTTCGATAAAGATTTACTCGAATGGCTGGAAGAAACCTCACCATTTTTCTACAATAAATGCAATTCGGCGTATTACTCCAATAACATTTCATCTGAAATAAAAGACCGACATCCGAAACGCCGCGGATCGGTCCACAAGGAGACCAAATGAATCCCAAGTATGACGCTCTGTTAAAGGACAAAATGTCCGATGCCAGCTATGCGCGTCTGACGGCTTTGAAAAACCAGAAGGTGTACGATTTCGTCGGAGAATTCGCAGAGCACTGTGATCCGGCCACCATTTTCGTCGCCGACGACAGTCTTGAAGACGAACAGTATGTTCGTGACCAGGCTCTGGCGAAAGGGGAGGAAAGCAAGCTCGCCAAGAAAGGCCAAACCATGCACTATGACGGCTACGGCGATCAGGCCCGGGACAAGGTGAACACCCGTTACATGGTTTACCCCGAAAACCTTGAGCGCATGAAAACCCTCAACTCTTTGCCCTATGAACAGGGTTACAAAGAAATCATGGGAATTGCCAAGGGTATTATGAAAGGCAAGGACGCCATCGTAAAATTCTTCGCCGAAGGCCCTACCGGCAGCCCCTTCACCATCCCGTGCGTACAGTTCACCGACTCCTGGTACGTCGCCCACTCCGAGGCTATTCTCTACCGCCCTGCATACGATCATTTTCTGAACATGAAGGAAGATGAAAAAGACGATATCTTCCGGTTCATCCACTCCGCGGGAGAACTCGACGAACGGGGCTGTACCGTGAACCTGGATAAGCGCCGCATCTACATGGATACTCAGAACAACATCGTTTATTCCATGAACGATCAGTACGCCGGCAACTCGGTGGGTTTGAAAAAACACTCCATGCGCTTGGCCATCAACAAAGGCGGTCAGGAAGGCTGGCTCTGCGAGCATATGTTCGTCATGGCCGTTGTAAATCCCTCCAGCAAGCGCAAAACTTACTTCTGCGGCGCCTACCCCTCCGCCTGCGGCAAAACCTCCACGGCCATGGTTCCCGGTGAAGAGGTTGTCGGTGACGACATCGCCTACTTCCGGAACATCGACGGAGAATTCCGCGCCGTCAACGTGGAACAGGGCATCTTCGGCATCATCAAGGACGTCAATGCCGATGACGATCCGGTTATTTTCGAAAACCTCAGAATCCCCCAGGAAGTTATCTTTTCCAACGTCCTTACGGGTCCGGACAACGAACCCTACTGGACCGGAATGGGCGAAGAGATTCCCGCCGAGGGTCACAACCATCACGGCGCTTGGAAATTGGGCGATAAGGATTCGGCCGGAAAGGAAGTTACCTGCTCCCACGCCAACAGCCGCTACACCATGCGTCTGGACTACCTGACCAATTTCGATAAGGAAGGCTTCGACGCCAAGAAGGGTGTTAAGGTCGACGGTCTGCTCTACGGCGGACGCGATTCGGACACCACCGTTCCGGTGGAGGAATCCCCCTCCTACGCCAGCGGTATCCTGCTGAAGGCCGCCACTCTGGAATCCGAAACCACCGCCGCCACCCTCGGCGCCGAAGGTGTCCGGACCGCCAGTCCCATGGCCAACATGGACTTTGTCTCCTACCCGTTGGGCGAGTACACCGACAACAACCTGAAGTTCACCAAAGGAATGAAGGCCGAACCCAAGGTGTTCAGCACCAACTACTTCATGCTGAGCCCCAAAGGCAAGTTCATGACCAGCAAGCTGGCCAAGAAGGTGTGGCTGCACTGGGCCGAAGGCCGAGTGCACGGGGAATACGAAGGTTACAAAACTCCCACGGGAACCATTCCTCTGTACGCCGATCTGAAGAAGCTCTTCAAGGAACTTCTGAACGAAAACTTCACCGAGGAAGACTACACCTATCTCTTTACCTTCCGCTGCACCAAGTGGATCGAAAAGCTCCAGCGCACCAAAGCGTTCTACGCCAAGATGGACAGCAAGGTGCCCCAAAACATCTATGATGCATGGGATAAGGCTATCGCCGATATTTCCGCCGTCAGGGACAAATACGGCGACGAAATCAAACCCGGAGCTTTCAAGGGCTGATGTTCCTTGTTAATTGAGTAATCCGACTTTTCAGGGCCGCTCCAACCGGAGCGGCCCTGTTTATATGTGGATTCTAAAGAAAGGATTATCCACTGCGTCCGGCCGAAACGAAACCGAGGATAACCTATTGGAAATACGGAACCAGGACGCCTGAGAACACTTCGCCGAAAGTATCCGCCGTTGCCTCTTCGTCGAGCAGAGTGATGTCCCAGGCGGTTCCCCCGATATCGCTATCCCACGCGAAATTGGTGATATAATCGCTCCGGACATTGGTGGCGTTCTCGATGATGGAAAAAGACCCGACTTGCGCTGTGTACCCGCCGGCATTATCGGAAAGGAATGCCGTATAATCGTAGTCCGCTCCAAAGATGGTATCGGTCCCGGCGGAAGAGTAGCTCACATTCACGATGGCGTGGAAGGAAAACGCTTCATCAAACAAAAGTTTGACCGAGGAGAGACTCACCGTCGAATCGACGATGTCACGGTCCTCGTCTGTAATCAGGATAATCGCGTGGGGAGCCTCGTCCCTGAACGTCAGGGTTTCGAACGCATAAGTGATGGCATCGTAGCCGTCCTCGGTGCCGTCTCCGCCGGCCGCGCCTAGCGCGGAAATCGCCGTTTCCAAGTCATCCGCGTCCACCCATCCGCCGGTTCTGTTCACATTTCCGGAAGTCCCCCCGAATCCGATCAGCGCATATTGAGTCTCGGTGATTTCCGCATCTTCCAGCGCCGTTTCCAAGGCTCCCGCCAGGCCGGACAAACTGTCGATGACGTCGATCATGGTGCCCGATTCATCCACAACGAAGACGATATCCGCCGGAGTTCCCGTCGGAGTCGGATTGGGATCGGCCGTCGGGGTATCTTCGGGACCGACCTCTTTACAGGATAATAAAATCAATCCGCAGACCAATACCGCAACGATGCTTACGGCCCGAGAGGACAATAATTTTTTCGGCATAAAATGAGACTCCATTTTTTAATTCCGCTTAACCGACGATTTAAACGTAGCACAGTTTTTCGGTTTAAAAGTGACATAGAGAGCCGTTTTAAAAATCGAATTACGCTTTTTTACACACCCTCCGCTAAAAAGCCCTAACCATTACGGTGTTCCGAAGCTCGGTAAAAATACCTTGGTAAGAAAGCCATATCCTCATATAACAGCTGCAAAACTCTGTATTGAGAGCAAACGCTTTAAAGAACCTAAAACAGGAACATTCATGAGCCGCCGACTTGCCGGAACTCAAAAATCCGGAGAGCCTTTGATCAAGACCTCGAATAAAACATCGACATTGAGAATAAATTTATGTTAACATTTCCTATAATGAATACCAAACACATTTTTCCTATTCCGCTGGGACTGACTTTAGCCGTTCTCCTCCTCGGATGCGTCACCGTTATGCCTCATAATGATGCATATTATTCGAATGTTCTCGCGGAACGATATCCGTCGAGCGACTTCCGAAAAATCGATGAAGCCGTACTCGCGCTGGATATCGGCAGCGACACTACCGTCAAGCAGTTGGCGAACGCCCTCGACGCCATAGGGATGAACGAGTGGGAAGACATCCGAGCCGCTTACGTCTGGATCGCTTACAATATCGAAATGGATACCGAAAGATTCTTTTCCGGCTTGGAGCCGCCGCAAAGTTCCGAAGAAACGTTGGAATCAAGAAAAGCAATGTCCGTTGGATTCTCAACCCTCTTTTCTGAGATTCTCAGTGAAATAGGATTCAAGAATCTTATCGTTTCAGGATACTCGAAAGCCTTCAGATTCACCGCCGAAACAGACGCAAAGTGGTCCGGACATTCATGGAACATCGTCGATATCGACGGCGATTTGCACTATTTCGATCCCATGTGGGGAGCGGGGATTATTAAAAACCGGAGCTTTGATCAGTTCTTCGACGAGTTCTATTTCGACACGAAACCGGAAGATTTTATTTTCACCAATCTGCCCGATCAAGAAGAAATGCAGGGCTTGACGGAACCGATCGACCGGGAAACGTTCTTCAAGCTCCCTTATCTAAACGGATACTCACTCGGCCGAGGCATTGAATCCGGTCCAATCCTGACAGCGGTGAAAAACGGCGAGACCGTATCCCTTCCCGAATTCTTTAAATACAACCAAGATCTGACGTACGTCGAATTCCCGATGACCTCAACCCTGCCGGCCGGCGAACGATGCCGAATCGTCATTGAAAGCAGTTCTCCGGAAATGATGGTCCTTCTCGGGACCGGTGACCGTGAAGTCATCAAACCCGTTGACGGTCGATTTACATACGAAAAGGTTCTGATAAAAGGATCCGTGACTTTTTTTCTGAGGAATCCCAGAGACAACGACGTATTCTGGGCAATCTGCAGTTATCTCGTCGAATAAACCGGAGCGAAGGGTCTTTACCGACCCATCCATGTGCCGAGCCGCTCTTCCGGGAGCGGCTTTTCTCGATCTGCCGAACCGAACATTCGAAGAATGGACTCAACACCTGATACCGGCAATCAATTCCGATAAATGCCGTGCCGTAATACTTCCAGGTAGAAATCCCAGTTTTTCCCGTAATCTTCCCTGATTCTCGCCGGATCGCGTTCGGTTTTAATTTCCATCAGGAAATCCATCCGCGTCTTTAAGAGCATCCACATGGCGAGTTCCAGAATCTGTTCCTTAGGATACACCAGTGAACTGATTTCAACATCGCCGAAGAACTCAAGGAAATGCCGGCGAAAAATATCATGAACCTGCGCGTCGAGTATCTCGTTGTTCAGGGCGGAGGTACGGACGATAAGATGGACGAAATCCGGATGTTCCAGATAAAAATCTATGGCGACATCCGCGGTAAACTTCAATCGTTCCAGAAGATCCGACGGAAGTTCCATTCCCTCATCAACGGTTCGCCCTTTCAGATAACTGTAAAGCTCGGTATAGGTGTAGGCCACGGTACCGAGAAAAAGCTCTTCTTTCGAAGAGGCATATTCGTAAATCCCGCCTTTTGAAATGCCGGCTCTTCGGATAATTTTATCGACGGAACTGCCCTCATAGCCGTGCTCACCGAACTCACGGATACAGGCATTAAAAACTCTGTGCTGTTTCTCGATGGGCAGATTTTCAAATGTTTGCTTCATATAATTCGTAAATCAAGAACGCGCTTCGCTTTCACTCCCGTTGATCTTTTCATGCTCATCGGTTCGACAAGTGTTATCTTCGCATGAATCCCAAGTTTGGACACAAGATGCCGGCCTACGGTTTCCTGAAAGTTTTGCACTTCCCGAATTTCATCGAATGCCAGGAAGTTCGGCGTCGCCTCCACCCTCAATGCAATCTGATCCACGCCCTCTTCCCGGGTTAAAACAATTTGGAAATGCGGTTCCACTCCCTCAATCTCAAAAAGCAGCTGCTCGATGTGGGAGGGAAAGATGTTCCGGCCTCCGATGATAATCATATCATCGGTACGGCCCGAAATGCGCTCGATTCTTGCGATAGTCCGTCCGCAGGGGCAATCCCCTTCAATAAAGGCGGAAATATCTCCGCTGCGGTAACGGATCAGAGGAAATCCCTGCTTCGTAATGGTGGTAAAAACCAGTTCTCCACTTGTTCCCGGCGGAACGGGTTCCAGGGTTTGCGGATCGATAATCTCCAGGATGAAATGATCTTCGTTTACGTGGAGGCCCAAGCGTTCCTCGCATTCGAAGGCCACGCCCGGACCGATAACCTCCGTCATTCCGTAATTATCATACGCCTTAATCTTCAAACGGGCCTCGATGTCCTTTCGAAGATTCTCGCTCCAGGGCTCCGAACCGAAAAGTCCGATGGAAAGATTCAATTCCTGGGGGTTCATTCCCTCTTCTTCCAGAATGGAAGCGATATGCAGGGCGTATCCGGGCGTGGAAACCAACGTTGTGGTCCGGAAATCCTTCATAACCTGTATCTGTTTTATAACGTCGATTCCAGAATACGGAATAACCGACGCGCCGATTTCTTCGGCTCCGCCGTGGAATCCGAATCCGCCCGTGGAAAGACTGTAATCGAAAGCCACCTGAACGAAATCATGATTGGTTACGCCGGCGGCGGACAGAACCCTGGCCACCAGGGACGACCAGATATTCAAATCGTTCCGGGTATATCCCACCACAACAGGCTTGTCCGTCGTTCCCGAGGTGGAATGGATTCTGACGATGTCCCGCAAAGGAACGGCGAAAGCCTCATAGGGATAACTTTTCATCAAATCATCCCGTGTGGTGAAAGGCAGCCTCCGCAAGTCATCCAAAGATCGAACGGCGCCGATATCGATCCCCGCCTCATCATAGAGATTTCGGTAAAAGGAGACATTTCGGTACACGCGGTTCAATGTGGCCTGCAGACGTTCTATCCGCATCTGCTCCAGCTCCCGCCTGCTCATCATCTCGTGTTCTTTATCGTAGATCATCAGAGGACTCCCATATCGGTAAAATCTTTATAGTCCTTGCCGAGATAAGCCCTTTGGACATCGGCGTTTCCAAGTAATTCTTCCGAACCGCCCTCAAGAACGATGCTGCCTGTTTCCATCACATAACCCCTGTCGGCGATGCCCAGAGCCGCTTTGGCGTTCTGTTCAACGATGAGAATGGTTCGGCCTTCATCCCGAAGAGCGGCCGCCGCATCGAAGATTCTCCGAACGATGATAGGCGCCAGCCCCATGGACGGCTCGTCCATCATAATCAGCTCAGGGCCCGACATCAGCGCCCTTCCGACGGCCACCATCTGCTGCTCGCCGCCCGAAAGGGTTCCGGCCGGCTGCGCACGCCGCTCCTTGAGTACGGGAAACATCTTATAGACGAATTCCAGATTCTCATCCGCCTCTTTTCCCCTCTTCGATCCATATAAAGTATAGGCTCCCAGGATAAGGTTCTCCCGAACCGTCATGGTCGGAAAAAGCTGCCTTCCCTCGGGCACCAGAACACATCCGGCCGAAACAATGCTGTCCGGGGCGGCGCCGGCGATATCCGTACCCTTCAGGATGATTTCCCCGGAAAAGGGCGATATCACCGAAGCGATAGTATTCAGCAGAGTCGATTTTCCGGCGCCGTTCGCGCCGATGATTGTGACGATTTCTCCCGGTTTTACGTGAAGACTGATCCCTTTAAGAACTTTCAGTTTGCCGTATCCGGATTCCAGATTTCTGATTCTAATCATTGCCGCCTACTCGTCTTTTCCGCTTTCAAGTCTTCGCGCTTTCCACTCATCGTCGTCTTCTACTCATCGCCGCCGCCCAGATAGATTCGAATAACATCCGAGTTGTTCTGTATGGATTTCGGAGATCCTTCCGCGATTTTCTCTCCGAAATTGAGCACCACCACCTCGTCGGAAATATCCATAACCAGCGACATGTCGTGTTCCACGAGCAAGATGGTACGCCCCTGAGCGCAGATGGCGGTGATGCGCTCAGCCAGAGCGTCGGTTTCGTGCATATTAAGTCCGGCCGCGGGTTCATCCAGCAGAAGAACGGCCGGATCGGCCGCCAGAACGCGGGCCAGTTCCACGGCCCTCTGATTCCCGAAAGAAAGGTTTCCCACGTCCTTCTCCGCGATGTCCGCAATATTCAGCCATTCAAGAATGCCGAAAACCGCTTCCCGAGCCGCATTTTCCTCCCGCCTGCTCTTCGGCAAAGACAGCATCCCGGCGAAAAAACCCGCCCTACCCGCCGTATGACGGCCCAGAAGGACATTGTCCAGAACGCTCATATGAGTGCAGAGTTTCAGATTTTGAAATGTCCGCAGCACTCCCCGCTCGGCGATTCGGCAGGGTTTCAGACCCGTCAGCGGCTTGCCCCGATACATCACTCGTCCGCCGTCGGAGGGCAAGGCTCCGGCGATCATATTGAACAGTGTCGTTTTACCGGCCCCGTTGGGCCCGATGACCGCCTTGATGGTTCCTTCCCGTACGGCGAATGAAACACCGTTCACGGCATGAAGGCCTCCGAACGATTTATCCAGAGCTTCCACGCTGAGAAGAGTGATCCCGGATTGCGATTGCTCAGCGTTCACGCCTTAACCCCTTTCCGGTTCTCTTTTCTCCGAGGGAGAATGCGCCGAACGAAGTCCTTCATCCGATCCGTCACCGCCGCTCGAAACAGACCGTCGGGAAAGAAGAGCATCATCACGATGAGAATCACGCCGAAAACCGCATCGTCGTAGGCTCCGAAGAATCCTCTTAAGGAAAGAAAGTTCAGCACCAGGCCCATCGTCAGAACACCCCAGAGATTCGCCATTCCCCCAACCGCGACAATGGCCACATACCTGACCGATTTCGCCACGGAGGATTCCGACGGACCGATACCGCCGTTGTAATGGGTCATCAGAACGCCGGCCGCCGCCGCGAACACCGCACCGACAACGAAAATCGAAACCTTGTATCGCGCGGTATCCACACCCATGGCGTCGGCTGCATCTTCTCCGCCGTGCAGAGAACGCAAGGCCCTCCCGATGCGGGAATTCACCAAATTCGTCAGCAGAATCACCGTAAGAATGACGAAGGCCCAGGCGGCATAATAGTTAACCACCCTGACGGTAAAATCACCGCTGATGGAAATACCCGGGAACAAAGGGAAGGCCGGTACATTGGAAATCCCGTCCGCTTCGCCGAACACCTTGGTTCCGAGAACAATGCGGTAGATGATAATTCCGAAACCCATGGTAGCCATCGCAAGATAGTGTCCTTTAAGCCGCAGAACGGGAACACCGATGGCATAGGCAACAACGGCCGCGGCCGTCAAGGCCAGGAAAAAAGAAATCCACGGGGAGAGGTATGTCAGAGACTCGCCGTAGAGATTCTCTCTGGTCAGGAGCAAACCCGTTTTCGCCAGAAAGGCGAAAAAAGGTTCTCCCAGTCTGTCCGTGAAATCCATGGTGGTAAGAACGGCGGCTGTATAGCCTCCGATAGCGAAGAAACCCGCCTGGCCGAGAGACATCTGCCCGGCGTATCCCATCACCATGCTCAAACCCACCGCGACGACGACATAGTAGGCGGACATGGTCATCTGGGTCAGGTAAAACGCGGTTCCCGTAATCTGCGTAATAAGCTGGACCAGAACAAGAATCGCGGCCAGCACCAAAATTGGTCTGTAGGACTTCCCTTTCATACTAAAAATCCTTCAGAGCCGAAGTCTGTCGTGACCCGAAGAGCCCGCTTGGCAAAAGGACCAGGATGACAAGCAGGATGATGATGGAAACAACATCCGTATACGCCATGGGCAGAACACTCACGCTGAACGATTCAATCAGCCCTACCAGCAAACCCGCGGCCACGGCGGCCATCGGGTTTCCCAATCCTCCCAGTACGGCGACGATAAATCCTTTAATCGCCAAATCGGTTCCCATCGCGTAATGGGTCTGCGTTAACGGCGAAACAAGACATCCTCCCAGCGCCCCGATTCCCGCGGCCAGAGTGAAGGAAAGATTCACCATTCTGCGGGTACGGATGCCGCAGAGTTTGGCTGCCCGAATATTGTCGGAACAGGCCCGCATGGCCTGCCCTGTCAGCGTAAATCGGAAAAAGAGGTAGAGCGCTATGACGATAAGCGCCGTAACGCCGATAATCCACAGCACCTGCGGCGAGATTCGGGCACCCAGAATATCGATGGATGAAATTTCGTTCCCGGTAAAAAACCGCAGAGCGCGAATCTGCTCATCCCAGATATGAAGGGCTGCTTCCCGGATAACAATGGAAATACCGATGGTGATGACGATCATGCCCAGAACGGAAGTTTTTTTCATCCTTCTGATAAGAACCGTTTCCAAAAGACTCCCGACGGCGGCCGTTACCAGGACGGCGATAAGAATGGCCGGCAGCAGACTCATCACCTGTGAGAGGGAATAGGCCGTCATGGCCCCGAGCATCACAAACTCGCCCTGCGCCAGATTTATAATGCCCGTGGTGTTGTAGATGATGTCGTACCCGATGGCCACAAGGGCGTAAATACTGCCCACCGTGATGCCGGAGAAGACATACTGAAGAATTTGCTCAGGTATCATATCAACCTTTTCCAGCGTTTTGATTCGGACCCGGCGAAATGAGGGCGGAAGCGCGGCGGGTTCCTGTGCGGCCGGATTCCGTCCCATTGCCGACTATATCCGCACGAAAGCGCAGCGGGTTCCATACCCCTCGCTCCCCGGTTTCCGTTACGGCCGGATTCCGGCATAGCCGGGTTCCGTCCGATTCGCCGACCATATCCATATGGAACCGCGCCGGGTTCCACTCGGTTCGTCAGCCGTCCGGATTTCTCACCGACTTTGCAAAACAGGACAGGAAAGCAAAACCGGCGAGAATCAAACTCTAATACAAAGCGAATCGGCCGTTCTTAACCGTCAGCATCTCAAGAGAATCTAATGCCCAAACCGTTATGATCCGCCGCCGTGAAGTTGAAGACGCCGCCTGTTCCGGCGAGGCCGCTGATATTCTCGATGGCGTCCCGGACGGCCGCACGGTCCGTGGTTCCGGCCGCGGCCACAGCCTCGGCTATGATGACGAACGCATCGTAGGCATGTCCGCCGAATGTGCTGACGTTCTCGCCGTAGCGGGATTCATATTCGCTCTTATAGGAGACAAGCGCGGCCTTCTGCGGGTGCGAATCCGGCAGAACATCCGCGACGAGCAGGCGGCCAGCCGGGAATATAATTCCTTCCGCGGCCTCGCCGGCGGCTTCGACATATTTAATGTTGCCGAAGCCGTGGCTCTGAAAGAGGGGAATCTTCATGCCGAGCTGCGCCATGTTCTTCGCAACGATGGACTGGGCGGGAACAATGGACCAGTTAACCACGGCCTGGACGTTCTCGGCCTTAATCTTCGTCAGAACCGCAGTCAGGTCGGTCGCCGCGCTGTCGTAGGTTTCGGCGATGGCGATTTTGATGCCGTAATCGGGAGCATACTTCTCCAGCTGGCCTTTTCCGGCGTTTCCGAATCCGGTGTTGGCCGCAACCACTCCGATGGTATCGATTCCCAAATCGTTCATGGTTCGGAAGATCAGTTCGGCAACGTAATTATCTTTCTGGGGTGTTTTAAAAACATAACTCGCCACCGGATCGACGATCAGTTCGGCGGCCGCGCAGGAGACAAGCGGCGTGCGGTACGATTCGCAGAGATCTTTAATCTGCAGGGTTTCGCCGCTGGTGGTGGGACCGATGATGGCGACCACGCGATCTTCCTCGATGAGCTGCTTGGCGAAGGAAATGGCTTTCTCGGGGTTTCCGGCCGAATCTTTGATAATCAGCTCAATCCGTCTGCCGCCGATGCCGCCCTTCGCGTTGTAGTCCTCGGTAAGCATCTCAAGCGTTTTCGCCTCGGGAGCACCAAGGAAAGACGCCCCGCCGGTAACGGCCAGGATGGCGCCGATTTTAACGGTTTCGGTTTCCGCCTCTCCGCCGGCGAACACCGCTGAAAAGGCCAGCGGAAGAACAAGTAAGGTAAGAAGAATTCGTTTCATGAGTAATACTCCTTTTCATCCCGTCGGAAAGAGCGGGACGGTTCCGGCGAACCGCCGGCTTATCGGCCGCGGCTATCCGACCGACCGGTCGGTCGGATTCCGACCACATAGTCGGTACTGTACCCTTTGAAACAAAGAGCGGTCAAGAAATATTTATTGCAGAGTATTGATAGCAACACCGCCGGTATAAATACCGGCCGGTTCAAAAGGATTAATCCGAATCGGAAAAAACGAAGGGCCTCGCCTCGTTTCGGCGCCCCCTCGGATTTTTAACAGGCGAGGCGATTTCAAAAATAGGCGATTTTTGAAATAAAACCTTTATAACTGATTCTAAAGGGGTTTCAGCCGTCGGTTCCAAGAAAGGCGGCCGGAGGATGGCTTCGGGGGGTCACTCATAAGAGAGAGCGGCCACAGGATCCAATCGGCTCGCCCGGGCGGCCGGATACCAGCCGAAAAACACCCCGACAAGAGCGGAGAAGGCCACCGCGCCGAAAACCGCAAAAAGATTCGCGGAAAACGACCATCCCAACAGCATAATGGCCACGGCGCTCAGGCCCAGACCGAAGAGAACGCCTAAGGCGCCTCCGAACGTGGTGAGGGCGGCCGCTTCCAGCAGGAACTGCCGGCGGATAACCCGCGGCGTGGCACCGAGGGCCTTTCGAATGCCGATTTCCCGCGTCCGCTCGGAAACCGAAACGAGCATGATGTTCATAATGCCGATGCCGCCGACAATCAGACTGATGGCCGCCACGCCCGAAAGGAACAGGTTGAGCGTTTCGGTAATACCGGTAAACATCTCCGCCATGGAGGCCGGCGACATCACCCGCACCTCTTCGTCGTCCGCGCCGAAAAGGCCCTCGAACCACGCCTCGAGATTCTCGGAAACCTCCAGAACGTCCGCGTCCTCATCGGCTGTTACGCCGTAGCGGGTAATGGTGTCCACTTTCTGCAGGCGGGCGTCGAACGTGCTCATCGGGACATACACCGTTTCGTCGAAACTGTTCCCCATGGAATCGGCCATGGTGTCCATCACGCCGATGACTTTGAAGCTCCGCGCCTGATTCCGGAAAATTCTGATGCGGCTTCCCAGAGCATCCCCGTCGGGAAACAAACTTTCGGCTATTTCGGCGCCGAGAACGCAGACGGCCTCCCGCCGCTCTTCGTTATGCTCGGTTAAAAAGGTGCCTTCCGCCGTCTTGTATTTATAAATCTCCGCGTAATCGGGAAACGCGGCCATCACGGTAACGCTTTCATACTGATTCTTTCCATGAGAAACGGTAAACGAAGAGGAAACCAGGGGGACCGCGGCGGCGACGCCTTCGACTTCTTCGGCGATGCGGTCGGCGAAATCCAGATCAAAGGCCCGCGTTACCGCCGTTGAAGCGTCGCGTCCGGCCATGACGGTGATGGAGTTCAAACCGGCGTCCACCACGGATTCCCGGATACTGTTGGTGGCGCTGCCGCCGAGGGTGGTGATGGCGATAACCGACATCACGCCGATGACGATGCCGAGGGCCGAGAGTGCCGTCCGCAGTTTGCTGTTCGCGAAATTCGAAACGGCAAGCTTGACGTATTCCCAGAACATTCCGTTCATTTCAGATGACCCCCTGCCGCTTCGGCGGTTTCTTCCGTCCGCGGCTCGGCCGCGTCTTGGGCCATCGGCGCTGCCGAACCCGCCTCTTGAACAATCACTGCCGCCCCGGCCGCATCTTGCCCCGCCGCCTGAGTCGCGGCTGCCGCCGTAGCCACCGCCGCCGGCTCTCTCGCCGCCGGTCGGTCTCCGTCTCCCGCCGAACCACCGGCCAACCCCGCCGGCGCGGCGCCCCCCATGCCGTCATCGGCGATCAGTCCGTCCAAAATATGGATGCACCGCGGAGCGAAAGCGCCGATATCCGGATCGTGCGTTACGATAACCAGAGTGTTCCCCGCCTCGTGCAGTTCGGTAAACAGCTCCAGAATCCGGCGGCCCGTTTCCTGATCCAGCGCGCCGGTCGGTTCGTCGGCCAACAAAAGAGACGGATCGTTCACAAGGGCCCGGGCGATGGCGGCGCGCTGTTTCTGCCCCCCGGAAAGCTCCCTGGGAAGGTGTTTCATCCGATCCGCCAACCCCACGCGTTCCAGCACGAAGGCCGCCTTCTCCCGCCTCTGCGCGGCGGACATCCCCGAATAAAGAAGCGGCGTGGCCACATTGTCCAAAATATTGATGCGGGCCAGCAGGTTGAACTGCTGAAACACGAATCCGATCTTCTCATTTCGGATTGCCGCCAGCCCGTTTTCGTCCAGAGACGAGATATCGATGCCGTCCAAAAAGACTTTTCCCGAAGTGGGCGTATCCAGACATCCCACCAGATTCATCAATGTGGATTTCCCGGAGCCCGAAGGTCCCATCACGGAAACCATCTCACCTCTCTCAACCTTCAAATCCACGCCGCGCAGGGCCCGTACCACCACGTCGCCCATCACATAGTCCCGTGCGGCATCGCGAGTTTCAATAACCGGCCGGCGGATCTCCGGCTTTCCCGCCGCGGCATTTGCCGCGGTCGGCCTTCCCGCAGTTGTCTCTGTTTTATATTTCTTCTTCACACCGCCTCCCGATCGGCCGCCGCCGAACTTTGGCCTGAAATCTCAAAATAAAGCTCTTTTCCGACAATCCGCTTCCCGGCAACACGCTTTTCAGCAGGCTGCTTGAACATCCCGACCTATTAACGACCGCCCGGAGGGGGGCCGCCGCCACCGGGAGGGCCGCCGCCCGGACCGCCGCCTCCCGGGCCGCCGCCGAATCCCAAAAGTTCCATAACGC
The DNA here is from genome assembly GCA_963666985.2 of Spirochaetia bacterium. Lineage (GTDB taxonomy): Bacteria > Spirochaetota > Spirochaetia > DSM-2461 > DSM-2461 > UBA2779. The sequence continues at coordinate 1,193,867 of CAXXIA010000002.1, forward strand.
TCGTCCCGCCCTCTTCCTCTTCGGTACCATCGGCCGCTTGAGAGGCGGTATCCGCTGCCTTGGCCGTACGGAACACAATCACGCTGTCTCCGTCTTCAAGACCGCTTAACACCTGCACCATTCCTGAGCCGTAATCGGCGATTGTTACCGGCGTCGGAACGGGTCTCATTCCATCGGGAAGTCCCGGGATATCCTCAAGACCTCCGCCCTCGGGCGGCTCACCGCCGGGGCCTCCCGGTCCCGGCGGCGTACCGGCCGCCATTCCGCCGGCCTCTCCATCCGCCGATTGTTCCGAACCGCCGGCAGGAATCCCTTCGGAGGGCCGCTGCGCGGCGAAGGCCTCGGCTTCCTCGGTGCTCACAAGCTTGAGAACCATGGTCTCATCCCCAAAGGTCTGCACGGCTTCCTCGGGGATGAGCAGAATATCCTCGGCATCCGAAAGAAAAATCTCACCCGAGAACGTAAAATACGGCAGAATCACATCCGGAGGATTATCGATGGTTACCTCCGTCTGCAAAACGGCGATACCCTGGTCGGTTTCCTCGGCCTCAAGCGGAACGAACGACACCCGTCCCGGAACAATCAAATCGGGATAGGCATCGAAAATAAACTCAACCTTCTGCCCGACCGTAAGGTACGGGGCATCCAGTTCGTCCACTTCCACCGTGGCCTTCATCGTGGAACGATCGATTACCCGAACCACCACGTCCGTATCCGATCCGGCTTCCTGGGCCCGGACATAATCTCCCACATCGGCGTCCACCACCGACACCAAACCCGAAATGGTGCTGGAAAGACGCGTGTTATCCAGCTCTTCCTGAATCATTTCCAATTTGAGATTCAGCAAATCCAGATTCCGCTTCGTACCGGTAACTATTTCGGTATCGATTTCCACCTGGACTTCGGCCAGATCGTAACGCTGCTGACTGTCTTCCAGCGTCGCGACAACTTCACCCGCATCCACCGAATCCCCTTCGGTAACGAAAATGTTTTCAATATATCCGGCAATGGGAAAAGCCAAATCGGCGGAATTCGCGGGTTCGATATTCCCGCTGATCTCAATGCTTTCCTGATTTTTAACCGTTTCCACGGCGACGATTTCGGGGATTCCTCCCTCGGCCGCCGCAGAAGCGTTTCGGGGCTTTAGGAACAGAAACAGCGCGGCGGCGATCACCGCAGCGGCCGCGGGAACTGCGATCAAGAATATTTTTGCTCTTCGCGTCATCGGTTTTCCTCCGATTTGGTAACGATTCATTCTCAAGATAACGATGAAATATGAACGAATTGAGAACGCGAAGAAAAATTTCAGCGAAGAATCGGAAGAACAAACGGCAGCGGGATTCTTTCCTGTTTATATTTTTTCGCCCCTCCGATTTCACTCAGCGCCGCTTCTCCTCTTCGTGAAGAGATTGTTTTAAATGAAGCGGAGGGATCGAATTGATATGCCGCCGACGGTCCGCCGAAAACCGGAATTGTTCCTACCTCGGCGAAAAAGGGACAATGGAAATGCCCGTGAAAAACGGCAAGAATCGTATCCTGATAATCCTTTAAAATCCCTCCGAAAGAATCGGCATCTTCAAGTAAATAGGGATTCAGCCAGGAATCTTCTATGGGCAAGAATTGATGATGGATTAAAAGAATTGACGGCGTATTCTCGGAAAGGATGGATTCCAGGCGCCGCAGTTGTCCGGTGCCGAGTTTTCCGGAAGAAGAATCCAGACCGATTACCCTGAAAGACTCTTTCTCAACGGTATAGGGAAATCCGTCGGCCGTCTCCGGAAAGAATTTTTTCATCATCTCGGAATCATCATGATTCCCGGGAATATGCACGCAAGGTATGCGCAAATCGGCATAAAAACGATAGAGATCTTCGGATGCCGGCCGATTCAGCACATCTCCCGTATGAATACAGAGATCGGCGTGAAACCGTTTAACGGCTTCCGAAACATTCCGGGAAAACAGCCGAATTTCACTCTCACCGTTCCCGGTGAAACCGAAATGGGTATCGGTTATGTGGAGTATCCGCAAATAAGACATCATGTTCTCACTTCCCCGGAGACACCGAAAAATCAATCCTCATCTTTAAATATGAATGCTTCGGTAAAGCGTAAAAACACTTCGTCACCCGGATGATACGTTACCGAAGAATCGGTATGAACCACGAATTCTCCGAAAGAAGTTTCAACCTCGTAAAGGAAATAGCAGCCCAAATACGTCCCGACAACCACACAGGCCGGAACGGTATCGTCACTCCCGAGTGCGGAGAGTTCCGCGTTTTCATAGCGAATAACGGCCGTCGCGGACACTCCTTCCTCCGGAGCGGAGGATTGAGCCGCGAGAAGAGGGACTTCGGCACCGAATGAAGTTGTCAGCGAAACCCTATTCCCGGACACGGCCGAGACAATTCCGTTAATCTTATTGGACCGCCCCAAGAAACAGGCGCTGAACAGATTTTTCGGCCTGCAGTACAAATCACGCGGATTATCGACCTGCCGAATCCTTCCTTCATTCATTAAAACAATCCGGTCGGAAACCGCCATAGCCTCTTCCTGGTCATGGGTAACATACAGAATCGTCAATTTCAGTTTCCGCTGAATCTCTTTCAGCTCAAACCGCATTTGTTCCCGTAATTTGGAATCCAGATTGGAGAGAGGTTCATCGAGAAGCAAAGCGTCCGGATTCATCACAAGAGCCCGTCCGAGGGCAATCCTCTGCTGCTGACCTCCGGACATCATGGAGGGATATTTTTCTTCACTTCCGGTGAGTTTCAGAAGATCCAGAACAGATCCGACTTTTTCGCGAAGTGCCGCGGCCGGTTCTTTTCGAATTCGCAGCGGATAGGCCACGTTATCAAACACATTCATATGCGGCCAAACCGCGTAACTCTGAAAAACCATTCCCAGATTTCGCTCCTCCGGAGGAACGTGTATCCGGCTTTCGGAAGATGCGGCAAAGGCGTTCCCGATTCGGATTTCACCGGAGGAAACTGAGAAAAAACCGGCGATACTGCGAAGAAGGGTTGTTTTCCCGCACCCCGAGGGACCCAGAATACTGACGAACTCCCCATCGGCGATATTGAGTGTAAAATCATCAACCGCGGTAAAAGTTCCGTATATTTTTCTTAAATGAGAAATTGCGATTTCAGCCATAATTCCGCTTCTTTCTATTTTTGTTCATTCGATTCATTTCAAAGAAACGCCCGTGCAGCATTTGAAGAATTAATACAATCATGACAATGGCCATTGCATATGCACCGGCCACGGGAACCAATCCTTCTTCCATCACGTTAAAAGCCGTTACTCCTATGGTTTCGTTTCCCGGAGAGTAGAGGAGAATCGACAGAGTCAATTCCGTCAGCGCCGGCATGAAAGCCAAAAGCCAGCCGGAACTGATGCCGCTTCGAAGAAGCGGCATGGAAATATCCCGCAGAACGCCGAAGTTTTTTCTTCCGGAGATTCGAGCCGCCTCTTCCAGCGAAGAATCGATCTGCTTCCAGGAGGCATCAATCGTCCGCATGGGGAAAATCATAAATCGGACGATATACGCCAAAGCAAGAATCCAAATCGTATTGTATATGGAAACGCCGAGAACCGGATGAATCCAGGAAAGGATCATCGCCACGCCGATAACGATACCGGGAACGGCATAAGGCAGGCTCACGATATGATCAATAAACTGATGCCCGTACACCCGTTTGTTGCGGCGCAGATAAACCAGCAGGACCGCCGCCAAGGTTATCAAAGAAGGAACAATAACGGCCAATCCGAGGCTGTTCCGAAACGATCTTTGAACCAATCCCATTCCGGCCAAAGTCCGATAATGCGCCAGAGTCATATTCTCAGGGCTAAGCGGAAGTCCGAGGGCGCGGGTCAGGGAAGTCACCAGAATCGCCGCAAGGGGTCCGAATACAACCATCAAGACAAAAAGAGCCACCAGTATCGTCAAAGGCAGACGAAACGGTCCGAGACGAACGGGCTCCATCGGGGCGCTCTTGCCGGTTATGGTCGAATAGCGGTCGAACCGTGTCATCAAGGCCTGAACACTCTGCGCCATTCCCGCAATAACCAGAAGGAGCAGGGAAAGACCCGTGGCTATGCCGATTCCATTCGGATCCCGAAATCCTCCTATATAGCCGTAGATTCTGGTTGTTACAACGATGAATCGTCCCGGCGTTCCGAGCAGTGCCGGTATCCCGAACATGGAAATGGTCGTGACAAAAACAATCATCGCGGAAGAGGCCACCGACGGCAGAAGAACGGGCAGAACGATATCCCTTAAAACCCGGCCCTTTCCGGCGCCGGAAATAAGAGCGGCTTCCTCAAGATGAGCACCCATGTTTTCAATGCTCCGCGACAGAACGATAAATGAGTAGGGATAGGTATAGATCACCGAAACCAGAATAACTCCCCCCGCTCCGTAAATGCTGAATAGAGGGGAATCCAATTGAAACAGATTTTGAAGAAAGACATTTACATATCCGGCATTACCCAAAAGTCTTGTCCAGGCAAAGGCCATGATGAACGGCGGAATAAAAAATGGAACAACCAAAGCCGTCCGAAAAAAACGGCGGGCATGCAAATCGGTTCGGACAACCAGCCAGGAAAAAACCAGTGCAAGGGGAACGGCGATTGCCGTTACGGCAATTCCGAGAACAAGGCTGTTTTTTAACGCCCTTAGATTCGATTCATTTCCGACGATCTCCAGCATGTTGCCGCAGGAGAATGCTCCATCCCGAGTAAATGCCGCCGTAACCAGATGCAAAATCGGATAAATGAAAAGGATTAATAAAACGCCGTAAACCAGAACGGTTATTCCGATCTTACGCGAATCACGGGATAAAAAAGAACTCTTCAAGTACATTTCCCTGTAAAAAATATATATACCGGCTTTTCGGATTCACCGGAGAACCGGCGATTCCGAATAAACCGGCCTAACTTTATCCTGCTATTAATCGATACCGAAAATCTTCGCGTATTCGTTCAGAATGGATTCCCGATTCTCAGCCAAGTTCTTCCAATCCGTTTCCAGAACGGGAATATCGGCCGCCGAAGGAACGCCCTTCGGAAGAGCCACGTTCTTATTCACCGGCATGTAGCCGTTCGCCTGCAGCTGGAGCTGTCCGGGAACGCTCATAAGATAATTAATGAAAGCGGTGGAAAGTTCCGGATTGTCGGTTGCGGCCATAACGCCGGCCGGAGTTGGAACATAAACCGCTCCTTCCTTCTGATAACAATATCCAACCGGAGATCCCTGCTCCTGCTGAGCACGGGCCATGAAATCTATCGTCAGGCCTATGGCATATTCTCCGGAAGCGATACCCCGTGCGATTCCCCCGTTTCCTCCGGAAACAACCGGATTATTCGCCGCAAGTTTCTTGTAGAAATCCCATCCGAGTCTATCGTCGTTAATCACACTGGCAACCTGAGTTACCGTTGCTCCGGAAACAAACGGACTGGCCGACCCGACTTTTCCCTTGTAGCGTTCGTCGGTTAAATCGAACCAACTGTCAATTTTCTCCGTAACCAGATTGGTGTTATAGGCAATGATCTGATAAATCAAACGCAATTCATACGCCATTCCATCGAAGTAGACAAAGGATTCCGGAATATTCGCAGCTTCCGCCGGCTGAATCTTCAGCAGCCGACCGTCTTGAGCAAACTGCTCAAAGAGAGCCATATCCGCGAACCAGATTACATCGGCGGGAGTTTCACCCGCCTGCAGCTCGGTCATCAATCGCGCCGTCAATTCCGTCGTTCCCAGGCGGAAGATTTCCACCTTTGTTCCGGGATTCAGCAATTCGAACTGATCAACATAAGATTGAACATCTGTCAGAGTTTCCGAGGTGTACAGAGTTATCGTACCGGAAATTCCATTCGAACTTTCTTCTTTACTCCCGCCGGCGAAAACCGGGCTTATGGCAAGAAGAATCATAACTATGGCAATGACATTCTTCATATCCTTCACCTCCGTAAAATGTAAGGCGAACATTACATTTAATTGATGAGAAAATTGTTAACGTACAATGAATTTTCAATAAAGCAGCGTAAGGATTATTCGTGAGCTTCCAGCTGACGCCGGTCCAGCTCTATGAAGAAACTCGACCGATCCCCTCTGTACCAGGCTTTTGAATATTCCACGCATCGGCCGGAATCAAGATATCCGTGCGTTTCAATGTATTGAATCGGCACTCCGACGGCGATTCCCAATATATGAGACTCTGCCGTCTCGGAATAAACCGCTTCCATCCGACGGGTGGCGCGAACCATGGGCAGTTTATAAACATGCTCTATCGTATGACGAAGCGCCACCAGCTCCACCGCATGATCTTCCAGGCCAGGAAGAAGATCCGCGGGAAGAAAGGTAACGACGGTCATTAAAGAGATTCCATTCGTCGACCGTTTGCGCTGAAGGCGGTAAACCTCTTCTTTCGGCGGGATTCCAAGCTGAGCGGCGATTATTTCATCCGCTTCTTCCCGTTTGAAATCCAAAATCTCCGTTTCCGACGATCGGCCCGCGGAACGCATTTCATGATCGAAAGTCTGAAAGGTCATTCTGAAATCCCGCCGTACGCGCGAAGCCGTTACAAAGGTTCCCCGGCCGGCCGTCCGTTCAACAAGGCCCTCCTGCACCAACTCGGCTATCGCCTGCCGAATGGTGGGACGGCTGACGGAAAAAAGCTCGCACAGCTGTGTTTCAGCGGGAAATGAATCGCCTTCATTACAGCGGGCTATATAGCGAAGAAGAATTTGCTTGATTTGATAATACAGAGGAATGGGACTGTCTTTATCGAGAGATGCCGAAAACGACTCCGAAAAAACGGGTGAGTCGGCAATACTCAAATCACAGGTGTCGGACATCTCATGAACAATAGAAGTATTACCGGCCAAGCGCAAGAAGAGGGGGCAATGAATAAACATCCGTTACGCCGTCGACAAGGATTCCCCCCAGTCCGATTGAAAGAGCCGGTTCTATATCAACTTCATACCGATCACCGACGCTGACCGCTTTGCGCGGATCACAGTCCAGGGTTTCCAGCGCAAACCGAAAAACATCGGGATTCGGTTTTGATTTCATCGTGGAATCCAGACCGACAACATGCTGAAAAAACCGGTCGACTCCGAGAATCGCAAGTGTTTCGCGGCCGATTTTCACGGGATTATTGGTTACGGCCATTATCCGGTAGAGGCCGGATAATTCCTCAATGGTCTTTACGAGAAACTCGTCTTTTTTGAGAAATGATTCCGGATGAATAAGGTCTTCCCGCCAAGCGACACTGGTTTCAATGGGAACGCCCAGCGCGGCAAAAATATTCCCAAGGCTCCGGCAGCCGTTATCTTCTCTTTCTTCATGATCCGCTCGGCATCGCCGAATCTTTTCCTGAGCTTCTTTAAAAGTCAGTGATAGTTCTTGAGCGAGACGCCCGATTAAGACATCAATCTGATGCCGTGCATATATTTCATTATCATAAAGAGTTTTATCTATATCAAAAATGATTCCTTCAATCCGGGAAGGAAGAGAAAAAACGCGCACTGACGTAGTATAGGGAAAGAAGAAGAACTGTCAAAGAGTAAAAACAATAAAAGACGAAAACGAAAAGAATCCGCGAAACCTGATTACGGCGGCCCGGATCCGCGCGTTTCTGATTTCCGATTCTTATGGAATCGGCCGGCGTCTTACCCATCATAAGAACACCGGCGTTTCCTCGGTTACAGCCTGATCTTTTCTCCATTCCGTGCCGATTGAATCTCGGCCAGAACGACTTCCAGAGATTCGGCAGCGGTTTCGGGGGTAACGATTCTCGGTTCCGAACCCGACGCGATGCATTCCACGAAATCCTTAAGCTCGTAATAGTAGCCGTCGTTGGAATCCAAATCCACCGCGATCCTTTCGCCTTCCTGAGGATGTATGGTGAATAAGGGCTGTTTCGAGGAATCCATTTCCAAAACGGCCTTCTCCAGAACAACCAAGGCTCTCATGGTAAAGCCGAAACTGTCGGAACAAACCCAGTTCCCCACCGACGTAACACTCTTATCGGGATAATCATAAATACTGGCGATATGACCGTAGGAATCGTCTTTTCCGGCACTTCCGGATGAAGTCACACCCGTGGGACGGCCGAACCAATTAAGAACCATATCAACATCATGAATATGAAGATCAAGGGCGGCATTTCCGGAATTCGCCGGATTCATAATCCAGTTGTCCGTACTCCAGGTAGGGGTTTGAGAATACCGGGCAAGCTCGGCGCTCACGACTTCGCCATAAGTCTTTTCGGCAATGATTTTCCCCATTTCCACATAAACGGGCCAGAAACGAAGACATTGACCGATGGTCAGATATTTACCGCTGGATTTTGCCGCGGCCATCATCTCTTTCGCTTCGGCAAGATTCCGAGCCATGGGCTTCTCACAGAATACGTGAAAACCGGCGTCCAGCGCCCGAATGGTGAAATCCCGATGAAGCTGCGTGGGCAAACAGAGATCGACATAATCGAACTCCCCCCATTCCAGCATTTCTTTATAATTGGAGAACCTCTTCACATCGGACAAATCGCCTAAACCGCCTTCAATGGCGATATTCCCGGCCTGTCCTTCCTTTAAAGACAAATTATCCGCATTCGTATCGCAAAGAGCGGCGACTTTTACACCGTCAAGTCGTCCGTAAATGGAAAGATGCATCTTTCCCATGAAGCCCAAGCCCGTTAATGCAACGCGTACCATACTTTCCTCACTTCATATTCAGAATCAAATCGACGGCGGCGGCGGCCTTTTCCGGCACACCGGGAGCGGCGGGAACATATTCAACCGTATAAGGTCCCCGATAGCCGATTTCTCCGAAGGCTTTCATCACTTCCGGATAAGGAACATCACCGGCCAGCAAATCGACAAAACCGTCGAGATTGCCCACGCTCACCCGAAAATCCTTCAAATGAACCGCCAAAATCCGTTTTCCCAAAGTGCGAATCCAGTCTTCGGGATGCCCGTAGAGCATAACGTTGCCGACATCGAAATAAGATCCCACCCAGGGAGAATCAAAAGAATCAATAAAATCTCTCATTTCCACCGGTGAAAGCAAAAAACGATTCCAGACATTTTCAACGCCCAGCTTCACTCCGGCGGCCTCGGCGTGAGGAAGAAGCGTCTGTACGGCTTCTTTCGCCCGCTTCATCACTTCCAAATAAGGCTGAGGCGCATAATCCGGAACAAAGCAGGCGGAAACCATGCCGGGAAGATAGAGGAGAGTCTTGCATCCCAACCCGGAAGCGATTTCCAGGGCCCGCCGATAGTCGCCCAGAGCTTTCGAGCGGACCTTCGGATCAGGATGCGTGGGAGAAGCCCCCCAGGCCATGCCCGAAGCCATGGTCGGCAGAGCCATTCCGAGATCGGCGGCCATATCCTTAATGGCCGAGGCTTCCTTTTCCGTCGTATCCGGATGAACGGCGCTTCCCGGATCCATGGTAAATTCGAATGAATCAAAGCCAAGCGACTTGGCCTTTTCAAGAACGGTTCGGGCATCAAGAGACTTTCCCTGCCCGTCGGGCAAAAATGCCCAATAATTGATCCCTTTCATGAACGTAAAACCTCCATCACTATCCCTTCACCGCACCTCCGGCAAGGCCGGAAACAAGCTGCTTCTCAATAATGTAGAACAGAATCAAAACCGGAATCAGGGCCAAGAAGGCCGCAACGGTCAGCATTTCCCACTGAGTGGACCACCGTCCCACAAACTGATAAATCCCCAAAGTCAAAGGCATCTTCGTTTGAGATTTAATAAAAGAAAGCGGGAAAAGAAAATCGTTCCAAGCCTGAATAAACGTATAAATCATCGCCGTTACCAGTCCGGGCGCGGCAATGGGTATCATGATTCGCCGCAGGGTACCCAAGCGGGTGCATCCGTCAATCCGGGCGGCTTCTTCAATTTCTTTCGGGATGGATGAAAAATAACCGTGCATCAGCCATGTTGTAAAAGAAATACAGAAAACGGTATCCGCGAAAATCAGTCCGATGTACGAATCCAGCAATCCCACCTGAACGAAAATCTTAAACAGCGAAATGATAACGATTACCGGACTGAACATTTGAATAATCAACAGGAAATAAAGCATGAATTTCCGTCCGGGAAACTTGAACCGCGAAATGGCATAGGCCGCCGGAACAATAATGATGGTATTTAAAACCGTAGTACCGATTCCGACGATTAAACTGCTCTTGAAATACCCCAAAAGCTGATACTGTCCCCAAACCTTGGAGAAATTCATGAACGTAAAATCTCTGGGAATCCACGTTGGAGGTTTCTGATAAATTTCCGTACTGGATTTAAACATCGTGGACAGCATTACGAAAAAGGGAAACAGCATTATAAATAACAGGACAAGGGCCAGAATAATCATGGGGATTTTCCCCCTATCTCTCCAGCGAGTACTCATAAGGATTCATCTCCCTTCCCGAAAAACTGTCTTGCATAAAAAAGGCTGAAAGACAGGAGAATAACAAAGGTAAAAACGGCCATAACGGCGGCATTGCTGAATTTAAGCCACTCAAACCCGTTGGTGTAAATCGATGTAATCAGAATATGGGTTTTACCGGCGGGGCCGCCTTTGGTCAGGATGTATATGGTATTAAAATCATTGAACGTCCACAGACTGGAAAGAAGCGTGGCGATAAAAAGAATCTGCTTGATGGACGGCAAAGTAATTTTCGTGAACTTCTCCCAGGAATTCACTCCGTCGACATAGGCCGAATCATAGAGATCCTGAGACACCGATTGAATTCCGGCAAGAAAAACCAAAGCCATGAAAGGAATCCCTATCCAGATATCAACCCATATGGTGGAAACAAACGACCATCCGGGCAGTCCCAGCCAAACCGGCGGAGATTGGGTAATGCCCAAATTCCGCAGAGTCTGATTCAGCAGGCCGAACTCGGAATCATACACCCACTTCCACAGCATGGCGCTGATGGGAACGGACGAGGCCCAGGGAATAATGAACAACATCCGCATAATCTTTCTGCCCCTGAACTTCTGGTTCAAGCAGAGGGCGATGGTCATACCGAGCACTGTTTTCACCGTAACGGCAATAACCGTCCAGCTTAAAGATCGTAAAGCGACCGCCCAGAATTCCTTCTGAGACATCATCTTGATAAAGTTCTTCAGACCGACCCAGTCTTTAAGCTGTCCAAGTTTATTGGTTCGAAAGAAAGCCATCAGGAAGACATAAATAATCGGATAGAACATGAAAACGGCAAGAAAAAGCAATGCCGGAGTTAAAAGAGCATAGGCCAGTCTTACCTCATCGGCTTTATAAAGTATTCGATTTTTCATTATTTTCTCGGGGGATTATCAGGTATCTGCGAAATATCGGGACCGCCTCCCGAAAACGGTCGGCGGCCCCTAATACATATGATCAAATTACAAATCGGCCCGCATCTCGTCGACTTTCTTCGCGGCGTCGTCAAGAGCCTGCTGGGGAGTTTTCTCCCCCAAGAGAGCAAAGGAGACGGCGTCCCAGATGATATCGGTGGTTTCGGCAAATCCATTCATGAGCGGCCAGGGCTTGGCGCCGCCGGCGGCTTCATTCAGAGCCTTATACAAATCATTCTGGAATTGGGGAAGTTTGGCGGCGGATTTGGTTACCGGCGGGAAGCCGATCAGCTCATCGAACTTGGCCTTCCATTTATCCTGATAGAAGAAATCGATAAATTTTCCCGCGGCGTCGAGACTGTCGGCATCTTTAAACATGGCGATGGAATCGGTGATAACCAGGGGAGTGGAAGGATGACCGGCAAAACCGGGAATCTGGGCATAGGTGGCCTTGAAATCGGAACCGGCCTGCTCCATGGCTGATTTCACCCAGGCGCCGATCATGACATAACCGGCATCTCCGGAATAGAACACCGGATGAGCTTCCATGCGGGACTGAGACAGATAACCGTCGGGAACCAAGCCTTCCTTAGCCAGGGAAACCATGAATTCAAGAGCTTTTACGCCCGCGGCGTTGTTGACGATGCATTTCCCGTAGGAACCGTCGGCGTTCATTTCAAAGAAATCGCCGCCGGCCGCATAAAGGTAATAGGCGAAGTCGGTCAGTTCGGTATGCTTCTTGCCCGGCATGATAATGCCGTAGGAGTCGGTATCTTTAACGATCCGCTGGGCTTCGGCCTTCATCTCTTCCATGGTTTTGGGAACGACATTGGTAAGAGAATTGTTAACGGTCAGAATACGGGCGCCCGCCGCGACGGGAAGACCCCAAAGCTTGCCGTTGATAACCGCTTCTTTGGTACCGTCGAAAATGTTGTTCAGCGTGGTGTCGCTTACATAATCCTCGATGGGAACGATGGCGTCCATATCAAGAAGCTCCAGCGCCCAGCGGGTTCCGATAATACTCAGCTCGGGAGGATTGCCGCCCGCGATGGAAGTTGTGAGCTTGTCATAGAGCTGATCCCAGGGAACCGGGACGATATCCAGTTGAACATCCGGATACTCAGCCATGAAGGCGTTTTGGAGATCCATACGATAATCTTCGGTAAGGCCGTCATAAAGGGCCCAGAACACCGTAACGGAACTCTTCTCTGCTTCTTTTTTCTTGCATCCGGTAATAAAAAGCATACCGGTCAGAGCCAACAGAGCGAAGAGACTCAGAACAATTCTTTTCATTTCCTAATTTCTCCTTCTTTTGTGAATGTTACATTAATGTCGATAATTAATGTAACATTACCAAAAACAGTTGGTAATGTGTGGAATTATTCTATTTCAAGGTAGTTTTTGCTGTCAAGAACCAAATAAAACAACATCTTGACATCCGGGATTTCAAAAATATAAGATATTTTTATCATTTGTCATTAACACTTAATTAGTCATGAATAGTCTGAACATGCTGAAAACAATTCATTTCGCCCGCGTTCGGCGACAATTAATTCAAACTTACGGATTGTTTCCGCAGAACCCGGCATACGGTTTGAGATTCTTATCCTCCGGGAAGAATGTCTCATGAAATATATCCGCATCAATTCCGCGGCGAACGCCAATCTCCAAAATATCATCAACACTTCCATCATTTTTCACTATTTGAGGAATAACGGAGCCTCTTACCGATTTGAGATTTCAAAAGCGCTGAAACTCAGCCTGCCGGCTGTTTCCCGGGCCGTGAATCTGCTCTTGGAAAAAAAGGTTCTTACGGAAAAAAGAATCATTACGGAAACCGGCAAGAAAGCTCACGAAGTGCAGATCAACGCATCACTGGGTCTTTGCGTCGGCATCTGCATCGAACTGCCCATTGTTAAATTTTCACGGATGGATATGGCCGGGAACATCCTGGACTTCTACGAAACTTCGCTCTCTCCGGGAACCGATGATATTCATAAATTCATCATCGAACAGCTCAAACTTTACCTGGGCAAAACGTACGCCCACGACAGCATGATCCTCCCGGTTCTGGCCGTTTGCCTATCCCTGCCCATGGCCATAGACCAGAGTCACAATACGGTTCACGCGGTCCTCTTCAAACGAATAAAAGCCATGTCTCTGAGGAACGATATAGCCGCCGCAATGGGAATCCCCGTACTGATTGAAAACAACGAAAATCTGGCGGCTCTTGCCGAGAAATATTATAAGGAAGGCACGCCGGAAGACTGCTTCGCGTTTATCACGGTCCATCAGGGAATGGGTGCCGGACTTATCATTAACGGCCTTCTTCATACGGGAAGCAACGGGGCCGCGGGAGAAGTGGGCTGCCAAAGACTGGTGGATACCCGCAACGGCCGCTTGGCCTCGCCCGACATCTATGAGAATCAGGCAACCATCGACAGAATTCAGAAAATCGCCGTCGAATTAATCCAAGAAGGGAAAGGGGAAGAAATCTTCCACGCCGCCAATTACGATTACAATTCCATCGATCATATTCTTATCGGCGAGCTGGCGAACAGCGGTTCCGCCGAGGCTCTGCAGGTACTGGAAATCTATGCCAAGGTATTGGCAATAGGTCTGTCCAATCTCCTGGTAATCGTTAATCCCGAAACACTGGTTCTGGGCGGCGATCTCCGAGACATCGTCAATGCGGAGAATCTGGTGGTGGAACCGCTGAGAAAAGCTCTGGAACCGCTTTTGCCGTTCCCTGTTCCCAAAATACGCCTGACTCGGCTGGGACGGGAAGCCGCCGTCATCGGAGCGGCCCAATACGCCCTGGAAAATACAATATACGGAGAATATCCCTACATACTCGAGTAACCAAACGCTCTGGAGGAGCAATATGCATAAAATAAGCAAAGTCGCGAAAGACTGGTGGGATTATACGACACTGGACGACGACATTCTTGAAGAAGCCGCAAGGCTTACCGCCGACGATTTAAAGAAATTGGAAAGGCCGGGATTCCGAATCCGTTTTTTCGAAACTCGCGATGAGTTTTTCCTGGCCGAAGCTCTGGAGTACATCAACGTATTCAGAGAATCAACTTCGACACATCCGACGGGATTATGCGGTCCCATCGGACCGACCGAGCAGCTGCCGCTGGTGGCCCAAATTATCAATGAACTTAAGATTGACGTCAGAGACGCACATTTTTGGGGAATGGACGAATGGGTTATCGACGGAAAGGAAGTCTCACCGGATCATCCTTTGAGCTTCGCGAAAGCCGATCTGGAACTCTGCTTCAACCGCATCGATAAAAATCTGAGAATGCCCGACGATCATCTTCATTTTCCAAGCACCGCGGGACTCTCGCGGTACACGGCGCTGTACGACGAAGTGGATTGCCTTATGATTCAGGGCGGTCAGGGAGAAACGAAACACTGGGCCTTCAATGATCCGCCGCAGCGAACCGGCGCCTTTAAAGACGAACCGCCTTCCGTGGAAGAATACCGGAAACAGAGCGCCAGAATTACCGATCTTCACCCAATGACGATTATTCAAAACGCGCGCACGTCCGGAGGAGGCGTTGTTTCCGCGGTTCCCACGCAGGCCCTAACCGTCGGGCCGGTTGAAACCTGGAAATCCAAATCGGTGAGTATCTGGCATCCGGGATGGCACGACAATCCTTTCGGGATGCGTCTTACCGCTCTGATGATTTCACGCGGCATCGCCGATACGCGTGTTCCCATGTCGCTTTTGGCGGATCATGACGACGTGACGTTCAGCTATCTGCTGCCCAACCTCGGCACCTGCGAAGCCGAAATGCATTAAGAAACGGAGAGCCTCATGATGAGAGTCGGCTTTGCCCAAATGGAAATAACTCCCGACAACGCCGAACCCTTCATGGGGCATCTTAGAGACGACTACACGGCCGATGGTTATCATGATCCGCTCTACTGCAAGGCTCTTGTTCTGGAGAACGATACCTCGAAGCCCCTTGGATTGATTTCCATGGACCTCTGCATGCTGCCCGGGAACTTGATTCGCAGAATACGAACCGCGGTCCGCGAAACCGCGGGGATACAAGAGGAGAGGCTGCTGACGGCGGCCACCCATACTCACGCCTCGGCGGCGACATGTTCCCTTTACGGAGCGCCGTCTTCCGGCGAAGAATTCCTGAACGGACTGGTGAACCTGACCGCCGAATGCTGCCGCCGAGCCGTTTCCGATCTCCGCCCGGCGTCGCTTCGATACGGTGAGGCCAAAGTCCCGGGCATCGCCTATTACAGGCGGCTCGACGCCGGTAACGGCCGGGTTCGAATGAACTGGGAAAATCCTGAAGAAATCTCGGGCCTCCCGCCCGGAGGGCATCCGGACGAAACCCTTCGTCTTCTCGCCTTTGAACGCGATTCGGGAACCGGGATGCTGATCAATTTTCCTCTTCATCCGGCCATTCTGGATTATCAGAATCATCTCAGAAGCGCCGATTTCCCCGGAGATACGGCCCGCCGGATTACAGAAATGCGGAACGAGGAAACCCCGTGCCTGTTTCTCAACGGATTCTGCGGAAACATCAACCATTTGAACCCCGCCGACGCCGAGCTTCCAGAAGAGGATTCGACGCGGTGGAACGAGTCGGTAAAGCCTTGGCGAACGGAGCCCTGAAAGCCTTGGATTCGGCTCGGGCCGTTGAAGAGGAACCGCTGCTCCAATCCTGTTTTACGGTGAATCTCAAGAGAATTCACATCAGCCGGGAAAAACAGCAAGCGGACGGTTCGGTTTCCGAAAACGATGGAACGGACGGCTTACCCCCGGAACAGGCCCGAGCTCTCCGGGAAGAACTCGCCCGCGTTCAGAACACACCTCTGGCGGCGGAAATCAACGTTCTTCGCATCGGTTCTCTCGCCCTCGCCGCACTGCCCGGGGAAATATTCACCGAACTCGCCGAGCGCATCAGAACACGATTCGCCGCCGTCAATCCCGATTCGCCGCTTTTCTGCTCATCCTTATCCAACGGCGCCATCGGATATGTCCCTCATCGGGAAGCATTCGCTCAAGGAGGCTACGAAACGATTCCCGGAGTAACACAAATCGCACCCGGCCAGGGAGAGGTTCTCGCCGATGCCGCCGAAGAGGCGCTGGAACGACTCTTTACCGAAATCCATACAAAAATCTGAAACGAAAAGGAAGAATGATGAAAACGGAAGACAAAGCCATGAATGTCGACGGAATCAAGGAATTAGGATTCCCTATGTGGCCGCAATTCGCCGAAAAAACCCTTCAAGACATCCAGGAACCCATAAAAACGGGTCTGGTGAATTATTGGACCG
Organism: Spirochaetia bacterium; assembly: GCA_963666985.2. Taxonomy (GTDB): domain Bacteria; phylum Spirochaetota; class Spirochaetia; order DSM-2461; family DSM-2461; genus UBA2779. The sequence goes on from CAXXIA010000002.1 coordinate 1,210,541, forward strand.
GGAAAAAGGGTATGGAATTCGAAAAGGCATTCGCCGAATGGGAAGGATCGGCCTTCGCCGTCTCCTGTACAAACGGTACGGCGGCCCTGCATACGGCCCTCGCTGCACTGAACATCGGCCCGGGTGATGAAGTCATCGTTCCCTCCTATTCATTCATCGCCTCCTCTTTCGCCATCGTTCAGGCGGGAGCCATCCCGGTTTTTGCCGATGTCGGCGCCGATCATACTCTCGATCCGAAGGAAATTGCCGATAAAATCACCCCCAGAACCAAGGGCATCGTCGTGGTGCATCTGTACGGAATCGTCGCCGACATGGATCCGATTCTGAAAATCGCCCGAACTCACAATCTGAAAGTCATCGAAGACTGCGCCCAGGCTTTCGGCGGCGTCTATAAAGGAAATAAGACAGGCGTTCTCGGTGATGTCGGCTGTTTCAGCTTTTGCCAGAGCAAGCATTTCACCACTGGCGGCGAAGGCGGCATGATCGTTACCAACAACGAAGATTTGGCCTGGGAATGCCGATCGTTCCGCGATCACGGATACGACGTGAAGGAACGGCTGAATCTTTTAGCCATGGAAGAAAAACTGCCCTACATTCATCTCCGTGTCGGATTCAATTACCGAATGACGGAAATCCAATCAATCATCGGTCTGAACGAACTGGCCAGATTCGATAACTGGAACCTGAAGAAACGGCGCGAGTACGCCGCCATGTATGACGCGGCCTTCAAAGGACTGAAAGGGATTCGCGCCTTACCGGTAAACACCGAAGAACGCCGAAACTCTTACTGGTGGTATCCGTTCCAGCTGGAAACCGGCGACATCGATTTGGATGCCAAAGGCTTCTGCAAGGAACTGATGGCCCGAAAAATCCCCTGCTACGGGATTCAATGGCCCGAAGCTTATGAAGAAAAAGCCTATGTCGAACAGAACGGTTTCGGCTCCGCTAAATTCCCCTTCCGGTCCGCCGAATACGGGAATCCGGATTCCCTTGATTACACGAAAGTTCTCTGCCCCACGGCACGAAGCCTCAGAGAGGTTACCGTCAGTCTCTTTCTTCATCCGACATGGGAACCGGTTCACATTCGGGCCTGCATCGACGGAGTGAAAGCCGTTCTAAGCGAACATTATAAATAATGAGTATTGAGATGAAAAACGACCCTGTAAATTACGGACTGATCGGATTCGGCGGTATCGCTGAAAACCGTATCGCCAAAGAAGGCTTTGCTCTGGATCGAACCAGATTTAACGAAGCCGTTCCCATGCGGCTTGTCGCGGCAACCGATATCAACCCCAAACGTAAGGAAGCCGCCGAAGCTCTTGGGATTCGCTGGTTTGATTCCGTTGAGTCCCTTTTGGCCTCGGAACGGGTGGAAGCGGTCTTTATCGCAACCTCCAACTCATCCCACGGCGGCATCGCGCAGAGAGCTCTCGAAGCGGGAAAACACGTCATGATCGAGAAACCCCTTGCGACCGACTTGGAAGAAGGCCGAAAGCTGACGGCTCTGGCCGGCGAGAAGAAACTCAGTATCTGCGTGGACCATATGATGACCCAAAACGCCTATAACATCCGCTGCCGAGAGATTATCGCTTCGGGGGAATTGGGGGCTTTTGATCACATTGTTCTTCATATGGAATTTCTCTATGGAGCCGCACCTGAAGAGAAAGCAAGCTGGCGCTGCTCCAAACCCGAAGAATTCGGGGGGCCGATAGGTGATGTGGGAACCCATTGTCTTTACATGGCCGAATTTCTTCTGGACGATCGAATCACATCCCTTTCCTGTACCTATACCCCGCCCACTTTGGACATCGCCGTTGAGAGCGGAGCGATTATCCGATTCTCCACCGCCGCGGGGAAAAACGGAACGGCTCGGGTGGCGTTTGATCAAAACCGCGGAGGATTGTCGAGTACGCTATCGGACCTGGGATACGAAGTCTACGGAAGCGAAGGATGTCTTCGAACCAGGGGAACACTCTTCCAGCTTTCCGGCCATCCGGACGAACCGATTCGGCAAAGCATCGAACAGGTCATCGGAAATACGACGAAATTTCTCTCCCTGAATGATGTCGACAATATCTACCAGGCTCAGATTGCCCGTCATGCCCGTTCCGTCAGAAGCGGGAATCGGCTGGACGGATCGGAAGCTCTGCACAACTTGGAAATGGTTTTCGCCTGCCATGAATCGGCGAGAAAGGGCGGGATCTCCCGTTCCATAGAAACATAAAAGAAGGAACGCTATGTCTAAAAAAGAATGGACGGCGATGGCCATCGGGTGCCATCCCGACGATATTGAATTCATGATGTCCGGTACTCTTTTTCTCCTAAGGGAACAGGGAGTCCGGCTTCATTACATGAACCTGGCGAACGGATCCTGCGGAACACAGGAATACGGCACCGAAGAAATCATTCAAATCCGCGGGCAAGAAGCGCAAACGGCGGCGGCCTTCCTCGGCGCCGAATATTATCCGCCGATCGCTCCGGATCTTGAAGTCGTATACGATATAGACTTAGTTCGCCGAACGGCCGCCGCAATCAGGAAAGCGAATCCGGACATCCTGCTGATTCCCTCGCTGTATGACTATATGGAAGACCATATGTTCACGGCGCGCATCGCCATAACCGCCGCCTTCTCCAAAGGAATGCCCAATTTCACCACAATTCCGGAAACACCTATCGCCGGCGGAGAAATCGCCCTTTACCATGCCCTTCCCTACGGGCTGAAAGACGCCTACCGCAAACCGGTGGAACCTGATTTCATTACGGATATCAGCGGAGTAATCCAGGAAAAAGCGACCATGCTCTCCATGCATCAGTCTCAAAGAAACTGGCTGGATGAAAGCCAGAAACTCGATTCCTATGTTGAAACCATGCGAACAATGTCCGCGGAAGTGGGCCGAAAGACCGGACGCGCCGCCTTCGGCGAAGGCTGGATTCGCCATAATCCATTGGGATATTCCGATCCTTCATTTACGCCTCTGGAAAACATCCTCGACGAGGTTATCCATAAGCCGTGAGACCCCCGAAGTTTCTGAAAATCCCCGAACTCGATACGGAAGTCTCCTTTCTCACCGAAAGCCCAAAGAGTCTCTCGGCCCTCCTGAAAAGCGGCGGCGCCGAAGAACGAATCGACGTTATCTCCTGGGCGGACTATCCCGAACGCCCTTCCGTCGATTTTCAAATCGGCTGGATGAGAAACCTTCTTGTCCTTATGTTTTCCGTCCGGGAGAGGGAAATTCTCGGAACTCATCTTAACGATGGAGAGAGCGTCTATCAGGACAGCTGTGTCGAGTTCTTCTTCTCGCCGGAAGGAACGGATTATTACTACAATTTTGAATTCAGCTGCCTGGGGACCGCCTTGGCCTGCGTGGGCCCCGATCGGCGGAATCGGGAATCCATCGGTTCCGAAGCGCTGAATTCCATCAGGCGTTTTCCGTCTCTGGATCGCCGTCCCATTCATCGCTTCAATAAGGGAAATCCCGAAACACCGCTTTCCTGGTCTCTGACCGTCGTTATCCCCGCCTCCGCATTCGTTCGGGACTCCATTACGGACTTTAAGGAGTTAAACGGCAGAGCAAACTTTTACAAATGCGGAGACAATCTGGAAAGACCGCATTATCTGAGCTGGAATCCTATCGATACGCCCGCTCCGGATTATCACAGACCCGAATACTTCGGCCGAATATCCTTTCAAACCGGCCAATCCCGGCATCCAATTCCATGAAGATGAAGCCGCAGATAATCTTGGCCGATAGTTATGGACTGATTCCGAAAAATATTCAACAAAAGGCCTTTCGAAAAAGAGATTCAAATCTTCCCGTTAATCGGATTTTTAAGGAAGCACCGACACCCCTGAATACGGACGAATCCCCTTGGCCGTCGACAGTTTCTGGTTTGGGATTGTAATACTGAAGGAAGAACCCTTCTCCGCTGCAGAACAGCATTCAATTCTTCCTTTCAGATACTTATCCACGAGATTGTAAACGATATATAATCCCAGTCCCGGCCTGCCTCTTCCTCGGTCCGTTGTATAAAACGGCTCGAATATCCGTTTGCACACCTGTGCGTCCATTCCTGTGCCGTTATCTCGAAACCTCAGAAAGGCCGTCTCTTTCCCTTTTTGTTCCACTTCAATTGATATCTTACCTTCGCCCCAATTATGGAAGCCATGGACAAGGGTGTTATCGATAAGCCGGGAAAGAACCTGCAACAAGATTCCCGGATACGTCGTTATGGAAACGGACTCATCTCCACCAATATCTAGAGTGCAATTGGCATCTTCAAGGCGAGTACGGAAAATCTCCACTGATTCCCTGGTATACTTTAGAAGATTGATTTGACAAAGAATGTCATCCGCTTCTTCTAAAGAAATCAATCGAAGACTCTTAATTAAATCTCCAATACGAACAAGGCTCGTCATCGACAATTTTTCCATTTCCAAAGCATGTACTATTGATTTGCGATAATCATCGATGGAAGCCTCCGGATTATCCAAACAGCTCTCCAATTCATTCCGTATGGAACTCAGTCCGGTAATGCCGATACCAAGTGGCGTATTAAACTCATGGGCGATACCGACGATAAGCGTTGATAAAGATGCCGATTTTTCAGACTCAATCAACTGCCTCTGCGTTGTTTCCAAATCCGATATGGAAGCCTTGAGCTCTCCTGTACGCTCCTCGACGATCTTCTCCAGGGATTCGTTGAGATTTTTCAGCTTCGCCTCGGCAAGCTGTCTTTGTTTGTTCTCCTCCGCCAACTCGGAAATCCGATCTTCTACGGCATGCCTCATCTCATTAAAGGATTTTGCAAGAAGACCTATCTCATCCGATTGACGGATGCTGATGGGATAATCCAAATCCCCGCCCGCGACCGCGATGGAAGCCGCGGTTAAACGCTTCAGCGGAAGAACGATCCTGAAGATTACAAGCGAAAAAATCAACAGGGAAAAGAGAGGAATAACAATGATCGTGGGAAGAAGGTTATGCCTTAAATACTTAACCCTCTCAATTCGATGTTCATAGGGAATACGGAAGCCCACGGTTACGTCCCACTGGGGAAATTTCTGATAAACAAACCAATAACGTGTTCCCGTTGATGCTGTGTAATTCAACTCACCTTGATTCGCCGAAGGAAGCAGCGTAAAGACTTCCGAATCACCATTTCCCATGAGAAGATTTCCGGAATCATCCAGCACAACCATTATTCTGGATGCTATCGAATTTGTAATCCAAGCTTTTAATGCATTATCTCGAACTTCATCAGAAAGAGGCTGTCCGTCTTTTTCGAGTGAAGAAAGATGACAAGAAATTCCGTCCAAAAGCGTTGTATGAACTTTCAGCTGACTTTTAAAAACAAGAGCTTCAAAACGATTCAGGGTGATGAAAAGATTAATCAAAGTCGTTGCGACAAAAATCGCGATGATAATGAGAAAAAATTTTGTCGCCAAAGTCATATGGGCCGTATACCGGAACATATAGACAACCTCATCTCGGCGAAAACCAGAAATTCCATTCACGCGGACGATGCTCTGTATTTTTAGTAAACAAAAAACTCAAATTCAAGAAAATCGAGAATAATTAAAAACTCGGCGTTCAATATAAGAGCATCGAAGCCGGTCGCACGAATCGCCTTTAGGTAAAAAGCGGCTCCCAGCCTCCCGATTCGGCACGCCGGATCATCTCGGTATCGGAGGGCTGAACGGTGAATCCCGCCACCGCGCTGAGAACCTTAGGAAGGAGTTCCGCGTCCCCCGAAGTATTAATGAATGAACCCTCGACACCCATGGCCCAACGGATCGAGGCATCGAGATCTTCCTGATTCTCCAACGGTTTGTACCACGTTGTTCGCGTCTTTTCCTCACCCTCGCGCCACGGCCTGTGGCAGGCGGTCTTGATAAGCTGGAAAGCCGTGTTTCTCTCCCGGCAAATCTTATGGAGCTTCCGGAACTCCTCGGCATAGGCCGTATTTCGACTTAAGGCCCAGTTCCAGGGCAGTAACACGCTGTCGAAATCAAAACGCTCAAGGCTCTTCAAATGCATCCGGGGAGCAATAAGACCGTGACTGGTAACACCGAGCCACTTCACCAGACCTTCCTTTCTTGCTTCAATAAAAGCTTCCAGGGCTCCGCCCGGCCCCATAGCCGTTTGCCACTCCTCTTCGGTCGATAAAAAGTGCATCTGCCAGAGATCGACGCTCTCCACCCGCATGAGTTCCAAAGAGCGCCGAAGCTCTTTCCGGGCACCGTCATAGGTTCTCTCTTCAGTCTTCGTCGCCAAAAAAACGCTCTTCCGATTTCGCTCCAGCCAAGGTCCCAGGCGTTCCTCGGCCTTTCCATAGCTTGCCGCCGTATCGATATGATTCACACCGCGAGCCACGGCCATATCCAATGTTTGCTCAACGGTTTGAGCATCACGATCCCAGAAAGCCGCCGCGCCGAGCAGGGCCCTGCCGCTTAAATGTCCGGTTCTTCCGAACGGAGCTTGAGGAATATGGTTCATTTCGTCTCTCCTTCCGCGAATTCGAAGGAAGAAGATTCTGTTCACCCGGCTTCGGGCGGAAGCGGCCGATCGTTATCGAACGACAGCACTCCGCTCAGCCTGCGAACACTTCTTCCAGCGCTCTCCGCATTACCGAAGCATCCGGGGTAACACCGGTCCAATACTCAATGCCGATCACACCCTGATTAACAAGCATTCCCAGGCCGTCTATAACCCGGCAGCCGGCCGCTTCGGCCTCACGGATGAACCGCGTCCTGGGCGGATTCGGAATAACATCCGCAACAACCATTCCCGGCTTCAGGCTGCCGATGTCCAGAGAAAGACGGGCATCAACATCCGGATAAAGTCCGATCGACGTAGCATTGACAACGGCGTCGATACCCTCGGGAACGATGTAATCGCCTTCCCATTTTAAAAACCGCGCATCGGCCGGTGTTTTCGCGTTCAGAAGATCGGCCAATTCCCGTCCCCGCGCCTCTGTTCTGTTGACGACAATAAGTTCCTTCGCTCCCGCGAGGGCCAATTCCACGCCGATGGCCCGTGCGGCGCCGCCCGCGCCGAAAAGAACGAATCGGCCTCCCGATGGATCCATTAAGTCCCGGAGAGCCTTCACAAAGCCCTTACCGTCTGTGTTTTCACCAATGAGCCGGCCTTTTCTGTTGACGACACAATTCACCGCGCCCATGGTTTCAGCCGATTCTCCGAGGCCGTCCAAATACTCGATAACGGCCACTTTATGCGGGATGGTACAATTAAATCCTTTGAATCCCATGGCGCGGGAGCCTTCAACCGCCGCCTTTAAATCCTTAGGGTCAACCTCAAGAGTCAGATAGCGCCACTCGAGACCATGATGATGAAAAGCGGCTTCCGCCGCGGCCTGTGTGGGATTTTCCGCTACCGGTTTTCCGAAAACACCGACGAGTTCCTGCTTAAAATTCAATTCTGCTGCCATTGTGTCATTCTAACATTATTCAAATCATGAAAAAACTTATTTTACTCATCCCAATTCGCCCAAAAACCCAGCAGCTCAAGAACAGCAAAGAAACGATAGTGATTGAAAAATCACCCACAAATCTATTCGATACTATGGAATATAATTGTCCGGAGAATTCCATAGCCGGAAGCAGTGTTTTATCTCTTTCCCAAAGCCCGTTCCAAAAGAGTCACAATTTCTTCATTTCCGGCCTTACGGGCAAGCTCGCAATACCGCTCCTCAATCGGTGCGCCGGCGTCCAAAAGCAGAGCGACGATATCCGTATATCCGCCCCTCACGGCGTATTCAAGTGGAGAATAATCATGAATGAAACGATCAAAGGTCGCTGTTCCTTCTTTGAGAAGAAGAGCGACAGCTTCGGTGAATCCCGATGCGGCGGCCCGCGTAAGGGCCTCGACGGCACCCTCTTCAATCATGTGAGATCCCCTTTCAAGGAGTCCCGTGACAAAAGAAAGACGGCCGTCGGCTTCGGCCCAGACAACAGCGTCGGGAGGGATTACGGAACCACCCTCCATGAGGACCCACAGAACATCCTTATGAAATCCCATTAGAGCGGCCCGAACAGGAGGAATACCCAAGGAACCCGAAAGGTTCGGGGCCGCTCCCAACCCGAGCAGAAATCTGCAAATCGCAGCATCACCCTCGGAAGCGGCTGAGACAAGCTCATCGATCATCACGGACGTCTCAAGAACGGCTCCATGGGAAGCAAGCACAGCGGCCCAGTCCGCCTGACCATTGTGCAGCGCCGAGAGGAGGGAAGAATTGAGAATCTCCGGGACCGCCAGATTCAAGGCTGATTCCGAAACAGGCCATTCAAGACGAACTAAAAGATTATCCCGATCGATTACGGGATTCTGCAGGCCGTCCGTCATCCCGGCCACAACGGAAAAAACAGACGCTTCAAGTTCCCCTGCAGTAATGAAACCATCGGCATTCAAATCCGATACCAGTCCGTCGAGAGCTGCGATGACCGCTCCCGTAAAAAAACCGTTTCCTTCCTCCGAATACGAATATGGCTCGTAGGAAAGCTCTCCGCCGCGCGACGAAGAAAAAACAACGGCTCCGGTCCGCTGAAAAATATCACGATGGATCATCCTGTCCCGCTCAAGACGCCAAGAACGAGGCTTGATTCCCGCGGATCCCAATCCTCGCGAAGAGACTCCTTCCGGAGAAATGCCGATTGGAATGCCCTTATCGGGAATCCAATCATGGGCTTCCAATGCCGCTGAAGGAATTAAAGGATTCGCAGGTATCATGGTTTTGCCTGAAGGCTCGAGGGTATCAGGTACCCGGATACGGGACGATCTGATGGACCGAGATCTGGTTTTTTCATCCTCGAGAAACGCATTGGAAGATTCCAATCGGGCGGGATCAACTTCCCCCGATTCACATGTATCCATCAGGAACAGTTTCTTCCTGGGAGGAATTCCGTCCAGCAGCCCGGAAAGAAGGGAAAAAGGAATAGAAGTGTTCTCCAGATCGTCCAAATCCGCTTCGGAGCTCAGGTAATAATACGCTCCTTCGTCATCATGAAGACCGTGACCGGAAATAAAGAGAACGACCGTATCCTCAGGGGAGGCGGCTGTTAAAAAATCCCGTCCCTCGGCTATTGAGGAAACCGTACAGTTTCCATCAATCCAGATTCTCGACCGGAAGCCATCGAAATTACCGGAAAAAGAAGAAAACAAGACCTCCAGATCTCTCACGTCTTTCGCCGGGAACACCAGATGTAAACACTCGTCACGATATTCCGAAACACCGAAACCCAGGAACCACAGGATACCCCGGGGCTTCTCCTCTTTTGGAATCTCACGGTCGATTTGGAGATTCCAGCCAAGGCTCTCGCGGCCGAGTTTATCAAAACAGGAAACCTCGACGGCGTTCCTCCCCGGAAGCAGCGGAACCTCCGCAGCCGCCGTGTCTCTATAGCCTTCAAGCGGAAGTCCTTGTCCGCCATACAGCGGAACGCCGTTGACCGCGATACTATAAGAATTGAGTTCAGTCGATTCGGAAGAAAACCGCAGTTTAAGAAGAAGAACGTTATCATCCTCATCCACACGGCTTGATTCCACTTCCACTTTAGGCAAATCCCAATCCTCAAGAAAACGCTTTTCCACATAGGCCAGATAAACGGGATTGCGAAGCAGACCGAAACGGTCTTCGGGAGAAAGATCCGAACACATTACATAACCGCCGTCCGACCGTCCGTAAGCCATCGTTAAAAGACGTCCCTGTCGGGCGTTCGACAAATTGAGAATTTCACCAAAATCCTTTATGGGGATTCGGACGGGAAGAGCCTCCGATTTCGCAAGACGCCGAAGATACTGAGTTCTCCAGTCTTCCCTAGCCTCAGGATTCCCGAGATTCAGTCGGCTGAGAATTACATCAGGCCGATTCCGAAAAAGCGCGAATTGACTTAAGCGAACCGCCCTGTCTCCGCTCAGGTACACAGCAAGCTCATCTCCCTTGGGAGAACAATCGAAATATCCGTCGGGCGTACAAATAAGCCATTCTTTTCCATGTGAATACATTGCGGCTGAATCACCCGTATTAATATTCCAAAGACGTATGGACCCGTCCTCCGATGCCGTGGCGACCACTTCTCCTCCGGGGTGAAAGGCGAGTGAAAGGATCGGTGCTCCATGACCGGAGAACTCGCCGATCATTCGATTATCCCTATCCCAAAGCCTCATCATCCCGTCCATTCCGGCTGTTACGAATTGTGTACCGGCGGGAGAATACGCAAAGGGACGCATTCGTCCTGTTTCAGGAACACCGTGTCCCCAGGGATCATCTTCATACCTATCCAATAGAGCTCTGCAAAATTCCCTCTCCCTGATCATTACCGGATGGTCGGCGGAAACTTCCCGGATTTTTCCATCGGCATTCCAGTCGAATCCATAAATGGTTGATTCAGAATCCATCCATTCAACAATTGAAAAAACAAGACTTCCATCCGAACTGAAGACAATATTCTCCGGGAGTACGGATTCCCGGTCTTCTACGAGAATCGTTCCGGTATCATCAATAAAGAACCGGCCTGAATATTCATCATATATAAAAGAAATAACACCTTTACCGGATATAATCGGCCATGCATAAACCGATGATACTGATTCGTCAATTTCATAACCATTTTTACTGAGGATTGTCTCCCAATTCATCTTCCGGAGGAAACAGCCGTCGGCGTCGTACACCTCGAATCCCCCGATAAAAAGCCGAATAAGGGTACCGTCATCTTTTACAGTAAAATCAGATGTCCAATCGGCAATGGGGATGGTCTTCAAGAGTTTCCCCGAGATATCCCAAATCCTTAACGAATCCCCGACGGCGTACAATCTATCCCCGGAGGGAGAAAAGCGAAGGAGTCCGGTATCAAGAGGCGGATACGCGATGATTCCATCGATCGAGAATTCCTCGGAAAGAATGAAGGCACGATTTTCACCCGCCGCCAGGATTCTTCCGTTCCGGTCGCCCGCAAAACATCCCAGGAAACCATCGGTAAGTTCCTTCGGCAAAGGAATGGGAAATCCGCCGATGTCCCAGGCGGACAGTGAAAAATTATTTTTAACATACAATGCGGCCGCCGAATGATATTCACGCTCATGCCTCAGGGAGGCAAAGAAACGGCCGTCCGGAGCCGTGAATCCTCTTTCAAAAACAACATTCAGCTCTTCATGTATGATTCTGGGAGACGAACCCCGGCCGTCGAATTGTAAAATCCTGATATTTTCCTTTGGATTCAGACTATCGGGATCGAAGGCCAATACCAGAACTAATCCTCCGTCCTCACGGGGAAATATTCCTTTCGGTGTATAACCGGCGGAATCGAAATATTCAAAAATCTGAAACTCTTCCGTACGTTCATCGAAAACCCCGAGACGATGTGTCCGTTCGAAATCTCCGGCGGATGCATCCGGATACCAGTACTTTACCAGATACGCGCCGCCGGGACGGATCTGCAATGCGTGAAAAAAAAGATCATTGGAATTTGCATAGATTGTACGGAATGAAAGATCCTCATTCAGAAGAAAAACGCCGGAAATCCATACGCCATCGGTATCATACCGCGTACCGGAGATCCATATCGAATGTCCATCGGCGTGAGGAGCAATTACGTCGCAGCAGATTAAAGACGGTGGAGCCGATTCCAGTATTCGGCCCTCCAGATCCAGGATATAGGCATCAGGGGATTCGTCCGGATCCGTATAAGGATTGGAGCTGCCCGAAACCAGAAGACGGTTGTCTCCGGTAAACGCTGCGGACCAAACAAGTGATAAAGGCGTTTCGATGGAGCGCAAGAAAACACCTTCAGCCGTCCAAAGTCTTACAAACGGTTCGACTCCTCCGCTCTCGGCGATATATCGGCCGTCGGGGCTCATGGCCAAGACGGCTCCGGATAAACCTCTGCCTACTTGCGGAACTATCGGCGGAGGAGAATCTGCGGGAAGCTGAAAGAGAAAAACGAGTGCTAAAAGACAAATATTGACGGAAGTGCGGACCATCGGCGGACTCCGAACAAAACTATCTCCATACAAGCATAGCAAAAAGACATCTTGTTTACTATTAGGAACAGCCGCCTCAAGATGATATCCGGAGAAATGTTATTCGAGAGTTAAGTCTTTTCCTCTTCCAACTTCCGGAAATACACGGTTTCTCCGTCCAAGTCCGCCCGAAGATCTTCAGGCAGTTCCGGAGCCGCGATATTACGGCCTTCATTCGGCGGCGGCGAATCTCCCCATCCCGGACATCCGGCAACAGGCGGCACTTCCCTCCACTCTTCAGATCCGCCGGCTAAATCGATGGTTCGGGCCAAAGGCGCCAGTCGGCAGACGGTCGGCTTGGCATCCGTGTAATGAAGGGAACAGCGGCCGTGAAGCTGGCCGTCCTCGTCCAAATCGTTTATTAGAAAACGGCAGGATCGCCCCGCGGGAGTCAGGGGAAACCGCAGCCTCGGCCGGCTCGCTCCGTGCTGCCCCGCCTCGACGAGAATAAGATGTTTCTCCATCAGAATGCTCTGAGCATCAGCGCCGGAACCGGGAATCTTAAGTCCCAAATGCACGGCCAGTCGTTCCATGTCCGTCGGATGAAGCCAGACCTTTTGACTTCCGCGGCAGCATTCGCCGCAGAGAGTACATTCGAATTGTGAATCGTTCGGTTCGCCGTCGGCCTTCATGGGCGATAAGAGTACCGCATCCGTTCGCCGGCGGCCATGGCTCCGAACCGCCTTATCCGTTTAAAAAGCGGCCGGAAAAACCAAAGAATCGAACTTCGGTCCGAACTCTTTATCCAGAACAAGACGGGCCAAATCGATCACCGGAAGGCCGAGCGTATCGATAAGCGCCGAATCCGAAGTGGCAATCGCTTCAATCTCGGCATTGATCGACGCATCCATCAGCGCCCGGTCTCCCGAGGGAGCCGTTAGAACTTCCGCCTTCAATCCGGCCGAATCGAGACGAGCTCGGAAAAATCCGGCATGGTCACGGCTGTGCGAGAGGGGATCGTCAAAAACAACAAAAAAAGAATCGGCACCGGTTGATGAAAGAACGCGCGCCGCAAGGTCCAATGAGCGAAGCATCAAATCTTCATCGTGAAGCCTGCCGTGGAGTGCGCCGATATCCCGGATTAATCCGTCGTCCGCCTCGAATACAGGAACACCGGCGATGTAATTGGCAACGGTCAGAATCACATTGTGCCCGTCGATGCCGAGCCGCCCTATTCCGCCCTGGCCGAGAGGCAAAATCATCCGTGAACGACGCCGCGCCTCTTGGGTTGCGGAAACTCCTCGGGAGAGAATCTGCCTTCCGGCCCGGTCGATGCGATGACGGTCGCCGACAAGCTTAACCGAAGCGGTCTGCGGATAGCCCCGGTCGAAAAGCCAGCGCAAATGCCCGGCCGCCTCAAGAAGATTTTCGGGGAACATGGTGAGGATTATATCATAGGAGGTAGAAACTCCATGCCGGTAAGCGCCCCTGTGCCTTAGGCTTAAACAGCCGGGCAAAAAACCTTACGGCGCGAAAATAGCCGTTATCGCCTGCTAAGCCTCCGCGGATGATTCCAGCCTAAACCGATCCGCGCTTTTTATAATGCGATCCATGGAAGAGCCGAGTCCTTCAATCATCTCCGTAATGTCGGCGGCGGCATTGCTCACGGCATGCGTGATGGAAGAGAGTCCTTCAAGAGACTCCGAAATTCGGCCGCTTCCGTCCGACATATGATTGGTATGTTCGATCATTTGATAGAATCCGTCGGCCGTTAGGCGAATTTCATCAACGAGGGAATTAACAGCCGCTTCGGCCCTCTGAATCGTTTCCCGCCCTTCTCCGGTGCGCTTCATCAAATCACTTAAACTTCTGTTCACCGATCGGGCATTCTCGCTCACGCCATTGGCCAAGTTCTTCATTTCTCCGGCCACAACCGCAAAGCCCCGTCCGGATTCTCCGGCATGCGCGGCTTCAACGGCCGCATTAAAAGAAAGAAGATTAGTCCGAGAAGCAATATCATCAATAAGCCCTATCATATTGCCGATCTCGGTAATGGAATCCGCAATCATGCCGATAGCTTCCACGGTTTCCCGCATATCTTTTTCACCGGAACCGGCGGCCTGAACAAGATTACTCAAGGCATTCTGTCTCTCGGCGGCCCGCTCCGCCAAATCACGGATGGTTTCCAGCATCCGTTCGATGAATTCGGACGATTCGACCAGGGAAAAAGTCTGATGACTCACGTGCGTATTAACGTCCTTCAGCTGATTCTGGATTCCGTCCATAAGACCATGACAAGTCCCGATTTCTCCGGTGAGATTCTCATAGAGAGACGTGATGGCTTCTTTCTCATCCAGAATCATCTTGTAACGCGTATGATGGCAGTTCTCCGGCTTGTTCAATCCGTTGAAAACGGCGACGGCCATATGCTCGCAGCTTTCATAACCGCAGGCATGGCAATTCAAATAATCTCTCTTCTCCGTTTTCCTCATCCGCCGATAAATTTCATTCAGCTGATCCTTATCCGGGATACGAAGAGCCGAGCTTCCGGAGCGGTCCTGATAAGCCCGATCGTAAAGACGGGGTTTCCAGAACTCCCGTATCCGGCGTTCCATGACTCGGGAAGCTTTATCGTCCTTTACTCCGTCGGTTCCGTGCTCTTTTCGCGCTTGCCGTTCACGGCGGCGAATATCGTATTCCAATTCATCAACCGTTTTCTCGGACGTTAACGTTCCCGGACCGCCGTTGCATCCCCGTTCGCAATTCAAACAGTCCACCAAAAGCGGCTGCACGCCGAGTCTGACGGACTCGGGAAAAGAATCGAGATAGGAGTATACCACATCTGAGCCTTCAATTTTCCGTACCTGATCGACAATACCGCCGTTCTCGCGGGCGACGGTTTCCTTCAATCCCCCAGGTGTGGAGAATCCGACGGCTCTCTCTCCGCGCGGACCGTCGAAATCCCGTTCCGGAAACTCCGAGAGCTTGATTCCTTCTTCCTTCAGCCAGGAATCCAAACCGCGGAACGTAACGTTCAGGGCGTTCGGCCGAACATCATCGAATTCACGCCTCTTGGCCAAACATGGAGAGAGAACGACGATACGGTATCCGGAATATTTCGGGAAAAACTGTTCAACCATCTTGATGGTATGAAGCATCGGACTGTCGGCGGGAGCCAGATACGGAAGAAGGTTCGGCCGATATATTTCAATATAAGAGACCAGTGCCGGACACGGCTGGGCGATAACGGAATCAGGATTCTTCGCTTTGATGTAATCCAGATAAGACGCAACGGTTAACTCGGCACCAAATCCCACGTCAAAGAACGCCGCAACCCCTTTCTTCTCCAGAAAGCCGAACACGTTTTTCCATGCGTCGGGAAAATTCGCCGCGACGGCCGGAGCCGCGACGGCCACGAATTTCTCGCCGGAATCCAAAGCCGATCGGAACAACTCCGTATCATCCAGCGGTACACGGGCATCATGAGAACAGGCCTCGATACAGCGGCCGCAGCCGATGCAGAGATTATGGTTGATCGTAACCGTATCTCCCGAACCGTCGATACAGTACTTCACCGGACAGACGGCGATACAGCGATGACAGTTCACGCAATTCTCTTTAATCACACCGATAACAGGTGCCAATTCCGTTTTGATTTTCATTTCCATGGGATGTCCTTAGGTGAAAAAAAATTAGTATTTCCATAAAGCGTAATTGAAGCCCTTCCGTATTTCCTGAAGAAATTATGAAGACATCGTTATCAAATGATGAGATAAGCTGTTTTCCGTAAGAAAATTCCAATAACAAACAATTATTCTATTTACTTTCCCGGTTAATCCTATTCACCGGCCGATATCAATTCCTAAACCTCAATTAAGGGAATACTTCTTTTCAGTAAACCGGTTACGTTCTCCACATTGGCCGAAAACACTTCCAGAACGGCTTCCCAGCTTACCGGCTCTTCTTCGATTTTCCAGCAATCGTAGTCGGTACACATGGCCACCGCGGCATAGGGCAGACCGGCTTCATTAGCCAAGGCGCATTCGGGCGCGACGGACATGTTAATCACATCGGCCCCCCAGGAGCGAAACATCATCGATTCCGCCCGAGTGGAAAAACGCGGCCCTTCTATGGTAACGACGGTACCCTTAGGATGAAATCGATAACCGGATTCTTCACAGCCGCGGGTTAAAACCTTCCGAAGCCGTGCATCGAAAGGTTCGGCCATGGCCGTATGCTTCACGTTCCCCGCCTCGAAACTCTCGAAGAAGGTCAGAGGCCGCAGCCTCGTGAAATCGATGAATTGATCGAGCACCACCAAATCACCCCGCCCGAATTCCTCCCGAAGAGATCCGACCGCGGTCGTGGCCAGAACGGCCGTACAGCCCAGATCCATCAGAGCCCGGATATGAGCCCGGTTATTCACGAAGGTCGGAGGAACGGTATGATGCCGTCCATGCCGGGCCACCAGCGCCGTCTCAATCCCGTTTATCAGGCCAACGCGAATCGGCGAATGGGGCTCTCCCCAGGGTGTGGTAACGCTGACTTCGCGAACATCCTTAAGAATGTCCGGATGATCCAGACCGCTTCCGCCGATGATTCCGATCATACGCTGCCGCTCCTATTCTTTTGCCAAGTGCCGCCGACCGCTCCGACGATTCGTCCGTCAAAGGGTTCGCCGACGGCATGTCCCCGGCCGGACTTACCGGCCGAACGGATTTCCCGGCCGCAGTTTATACCATATCATTGAAGACCTGCACACATTCGGGAAAAAGTTCGGCAATCCCCTCGCGAGTCGCCGCGCAGACTCCGCGTTCGGTGATCAGTCCGGTAATCAGCCGCCGGGGCGTTACGTCGAAAGCCCAATTCCGCGCGCCGCTTTTCTCCGGACAAATCAGCACTTCATCGGGGCGGCCCGTGCTTCGGGAAAGCCCCCGCACATAACGCACTTCCTCGGCGTTCCGTTCCTCGATGGGAATTTCCGCCGTGCCGTCGTCCATATTCCAATCGAAGGTTGAGGAGGGAAGGGCTATGTAAAAAGGCACACCGTTGTCGGCAGCCGCAAGCGCCTTCAAATAGGTTCCGATTTTATTCGCCGCGTCGCCGCCGGAGGTTACCCGGTCCGCTCCGGTAATCACAAGATCCACCAGAGCATGCCGCATCAGATGCCCGCCCGCATTGTCGGCGACGACATCATGAGGTACGCCGTGACTCCCGAGTTCCCACGCCGTCAGAGCCGCTCCCTGCAGCCGGGGCCGGGTTTCATCAACCCAGACATGAACGTTCAAACCCGCATCGTAAGCCGCATAAATCGGCGAAAGGGCCGAGCCGTAATCCACGAAGGCCAGCCACCCGGCGTTGCAGTGCGTAAGAATATGCACCGGCTCGTTCCGGCGGCCGTCCTTATCTTTTTGAAGGCGAATTTTTTGGATGATCCCCAAGCCGTGAGCGCCGATGGTTCGGCACATCTTCGCGTCTGCCTCCGCGATGTCCGAGGCGCCTCTTTGAGCCGCCTCGCGGGCGGCCCGCGGATTCCAGTTCTCGCCGGACATGGCATCCAGCTGCCGCCCGACGGCCCAAGCCAGATTCACCGCCGTGGGCCGCGTCCTCATCAGCTTATCTCCGGCCGTCTCAACAAAGGCCCGAAATCCTTTCGTATCGCCCGGAGCCATCACGGACGCGGCCCACATGCCATAGGCGGCCGTAGCACCGATCAGGCCGGCCCCGCGCACCGCCATATCGGCGATGGCCTGTGCGTAATCCTCCACGGTCCGTAAATCCAGAGTAACGAAACGGTGAGGCAGTTCCCGCTGATCGATGATGCTCACAACGCCGCTTCGGCCCTCTACGGGCCAAATCGTCCGGTAATGACGGCCGTTAACGTTCATGAAGCCATTATAGCGGCGTATCGGCGGCAGGGAAACGTCGGAACGATATCGACTTCCGCGCATGCCTCCTCGCAGCGGATCGGCACAGGCGAATGCCGGGAGGCGGAAGAGGCGCCTTTCCTCAAATCAAAGCACCCTAAGCGGTCTTGAGACCGGCGGTAAATCAAGCGGCTTCGGGGGTCACCCCTAAAAAAGGCCTCGATCCTCGCCGATCTCTTGAAATTTTCCCCCCGTCACCGTCATTGTTATTCCATGCACGTTTATGTAAACAGATTGTTGAATTTCAAGAAAATCAAGGTCGTGGGATTCGACATGGACTACACACTCGTGGCCTACGACATCGCGGCATTCGAAAATCTCGCCCACACGCTGGCGATAAAAAGGCTCGCCGAGGATTACGGATACCCGAAGGCCGTTGAGAAACTCACCTTCGATAAAGAGCGGGCCATCGTGGGTTTGGTAATCGACAAGCGCAACGGGAATCTGCTGAAGCTCAGCCGCTTCAATAAGGTGAAGATCGCTTATCACGGTCTCGAGGAAATCGATTTCCGGCAGCGGGCCAAGATATACAGGGAACGGGTTATCGACCTGCGCGATCCGGATTTCCAGAGTCTGGATACGGCCTTCGCCATTTCGAACGGTGTCCTTTACGCCCAGCTGGTTCAGCTGAAAAAGGAAGGTGCGCCGCTACCGGATTACGGAACGATGGTCGACGACGTGAACAACTGCATCGACTCGCTCCATAAGGATGGAACCATCAAAAACATCCTGAAGGCGAATTTCGATCACTATGTTATTCGCGATCCCCAAACGGCGGCCATGCTGGAACGGCTGAAGCTTTACGGCAAGAAGCTGATGATCATCACCAATTCCGATTACGACTATACCAAAGCCCTGTTGGATTACGCTCTGAATCCCTACTGGAAAAACGGAGGAGACTGGAGGGATTTTTTCGACCTGGTGATTACCTTCGCGGACAAACCGCGTTTTTTCCAGGGACGCAACCGATTTCTCCGGGTGGATCCGGAAACGGGAACCATGAGCAACCACGAAGGGCCCGTGTCCGAAGGAATCTGGCAGGGCGGATGGTTCGGCGATGTTCAGACGGGTCTGGATGTTCCGGGTGATGAGTTCCTCTACCTGGGCGACCATATTTACGGCGATGTGGTTTCCATCAAGAAAACCTGCGACTGGAGAACCGGACTGGTGCTCGGCGGGCTGGAAGGGGAATTGGAGTCCATTCGGGCCACGCAGGGCATACAGGCGGAAATCGACCGGCTGATGAATCGCAAGCAATTCCTGGAAAAAGAATCGGATGAGGCCGAAATGATCCGAAAAGAAGGCGGAGAGGCGCGTGTGCCCTCCGGTCATGCGGAAGAACAGGACAAACTCAATCTTCGCGTTTCGGAACTCCTGGACGAATTAAAGCCGCACTTCAATCCTTATTGGGGCGAGATTCTCAGAGCCGGGATTGAAGAAAGCCGATACGCGACTCAAGTTGAAGACTATGCCTGTATCTACATGACCAAGGTCTCCGACCTTTATAATTATTCACCGCGAACGTATTTCCGGCCGCCGCGGCGGATGCTGGCGCATGAAATGGAAAATTAAACGGAGGCGTGAGTCCGTGCCGCGGATATCGCGGATCGTTGACTGCGGAAAGGAACGCATTCGACTCCATAAATCTTTCGCGGCATTCTTATTCAACCGAAATATCGGAGACGATCTCATCCATTTCCCGCTTCAGATGATTCATTCCCTCTTCAACCGAAGAATACTTTCCCGCCACGATATCCTGAAGCGTCTCGGCCCATTCGGTGGTTGTCTCAATAAAATGCGGTTGAGGCGTGAATTGAATATACGTTCCCGCCACGGATTCCTCGAAGGTTCCGGTATATCCTTCCATGCCGCTCAGTACGTTTAGCGACTGAGCGCGTTCAAAAGCAGAAGTTCTCGGCGGATTAAAGCACAGGGCTTCCGAACATGCCCATTTAAGATGGTCCTTGCCGGTGAAATATTGAAGAAAAAGCCAGGAGGCAAGTTTATGCTCCGAAAATTGATTAACGGCCATAGCCCAGGTCCAAAGATTTGTCCGTAATGCCTTATTCCCTTCCGGAAGAGGAGCCCTGGTCCAGACCAAATTTTCCCGTTCTCCGGCGGTTCCCGAATCCAACACAATTCCGAGAATATCCGCGTCAAAAATCATGGCCGCTTTTCCGTTTATCAGATCTTCACCGGCTTCATACCAGTAATAGCTTGACCAATTCGGAGGGCCGCCTCTTCGAATCAAATCAACCCAGTCTTCGGTCATCTTAACGGCTTCGGGCGAATTGACTTGAGATTCCAGTTTTCCATTTACAACTTCAAAATCCACGGCACCGTAATTGGTATACGTCGTCATGTACGCCGGATGAATCGTTCCCCAGTTCCTGGCCCCCCGGAGAGCCAGCGCATAGGTTCCGGGGCCGTCAAATTCATGAAGCCGATCACACAGGAGTTTCAGCTCTTCAATCGTTTCGGGCGGCCGGAGTCCTCTTTCATCAAAGATTCTTTTGTTATAGATCAGACAATTACTTTCAAAGCCCAAAGGAAGAGCCCATAACGGGCCGGTTCCGATCCGGTGTCCGGGGATTAAATCCCATCTGAGGGAACTGATAATCCCGCTATAAAAATCATTAAAATCGAAATAAGGGAAATTCAAATTGACGTCATTGACGAATTCATCCAGGCTCTGAATGTATCCTGACTTCGCGTAATCCCAAATCTGATAAGCTCCGGTCATGAAGAGATCCGGGTGACCGTCGGTACAGTTTAATTTGACCGTTAATTCATCAAAATAGGTTGTCTCGGGGCTGATTGAATATGTTACCCGAATACCGGTCAATTTTTCAAATCGGGGTATTTGCCGAATGATTGCTTCGGCATAAGAATGCCGATTAAAACAAACTTCGATGGATTCACCTTCCGCCTTTTTCCAGCTGAAACCGGATTCCGCCGCCTGTTTCTTGATGTTTTCAACGGAATTCATATCCCGACAGCTCGAAAAGAACAAAAGAAGAGCCGCCGTGAAACAAAAGAAGAAGCGCCTGAAAAGTGGCTGGAAAAGGCGTGCTGTTTCGCGCCGCGAAAGAAATGCCGGAACGGTTTGGAGCGCGGAGAGCACGCAAGACTCACAGTTCGCCGACTCCGGACGAGCAAGGGAGGCGGAAGCGGTGCTCAAACACGGTACGCGCATCACCGAGCCGACGCGGGGCGATGCGGAGCGAGCAGGGAAAGCACGGTGCGGCAAACAGGGCCGTACCGCAGGCCTGTAATACCGAAAAACGGATCGGGCGGGAACCTCATGAGTATTTCGAGCACCACAGGGAGCCGCATACGGCGTTATCAGGTTCTTTTTCAACAACCTGATAAATAAGAACGGAATGCTTTGAACCGTAACTTCAACCTCCTCTTACAAAAAGTCCCTTATTCAACGGAAATACCGGAAACAATCTCATCCATTTTCCGTTTCAGATGATTCATTCCCTCTTCAACCGTAGCGTATTCTCCCGAAACAATATCCTGCAGAGTTCCGGCCCATTCGGTGGTGGTCTCAATAAAATGAGGCTGCGGCGTGAACTGAATATACGTTCCCGCCACGGATTCGGAGAACATATCGGAATAGCCTTCGTATCGACTCAAAACATTTTGGAACTCAGGACTTTCAAAAACCGATGCTCGCGGCGGATCAAAGGACCGGCCCTTTGTACAAGCCCATTGAAGATGTTCCTTACCGGTGAAGTATTGCAGAAAAAGCCAGGCGGCCAGTTTCCGCTCGGAAAACCGATTCATCGCCATGGACCATGTCCACAGATTGGTCTTAACATCACAATCACATTCCAGGAGAGGAGCCCGGGCCCATGCCAGGTTGTTCATTTCCTTGGCGGTTTCCGAATACAATATAATTCCGACAATGTCCGCATCGAAAAGCATGGCCGCTTTCCCGTTTATAAGATCTTCACCGGCGTTATACCAAAGATAATTCGACCAGTCCGGGGAGCCTCCCCTTCTGATCAAATCAACCCAGTCCTCAGTCATTTTAACGGCTTCCGGTGAATTCACTTGCGAAACAAGGCGCCCGTTCTCTACAACGAAATCCACGGCACCGTAATTTGAATAGGTTGTCATATAACCCGGATGAATCGTTCCCCAGTTCCTGGCCCCCCGAAGAGCCAGAGCATAAGTCCCGGGGCCGTCAAATTCCTGAAGCTGATCACACAGGATTTTAAGCTCTTCAATCGTTTGAGGGGGCTCAAGTCCTCTTTCGTCAAAAACTCTCTTATTGTATGTCAGACAATTACTCTCAAAACCGAGCGGAAGAGCCCAGAGAGGACCTGTTCCGACACGATGACCCGGCGTTAAATCCCATCTGAGAGAACTGATAACACCGTTGAAGAAATCATTAAAATCGTAATCGGAAGAAACAAGATTTGAATCATTGAGAAGATCATCAAGGCTTTGAATGTATCCCAAGACCGCGTAGTCCCAAATCTGATAGGCCCCGGTCATGAAAAGGTCCGGACGTCCGCTTTCGCCGCTCAATTTGACATTCAGCTCATCAAAATAAGTTTTTTCCGGTCTTATTGAATATGTCACCTTGATGCCGGTCAGCTCTTCAAATCCGGACAATCTTTGAATAATGGCTTCGGCATATGAATGTTGATTGAAGCCGACTTCCAGAACTTCACCCCTCGCCATTTTCCAACCGAAGCCGGTATCCGCCGCCTGATTTCTTATATGTTCTATCGAATTAATTTCAAAAGAATCGGCATCCTCTTTTTCACGGCAGCCTGAGAACATCAAAATGAGGAAAAAGGGGAAACAGAGGATAGCGATAGTCTTAGTGAAAACAGCTTTTCTTTCCATAATCCTATCCCGCCTCTTTGCCCCTCCTGAATCCTGCGTTTCTTGTTAATAATACTAATTCGATTTTTTCCGAAAGTAAATTTTATGCACACCCGCTTTCTTTTAAACATATTGAGGCAGGCCGGAGCAAAGAGTTGAGTATCCGGATATCCAAGGTTTACATTCTCATTCGCGGAATACACGGCGTCAGTTAATGCCGTCCGGACTGTTGGTATGAAATTATTTTCGGTCGACTCTTCAAAATCCTCGATTTTACCTATAACGGCTTCGGCCTTTGATAGTGCTTGAAGCCGGCCTCTTCGGCCGTACTCTCCGATGGAATCCGGACGAATCCGGATTTGCCGCCATTTTTTGCAAATTATACAAAGTTTGACTTATTTCGTTCCATCGTATGATTTTACATAGTGTATTAATCATTTTCTAATCTTATATTCATTTCTGCCGGCGGCAAACAAGCCCTCGGCCTCGGGATACGCCAAAAGACATGTAAAAACTTGCATTGGAACTCTTTCTCCGTATAATTCAAAAGGGATGATCTATGTTTGCCGGCATTGAGAGAAACAACGAATTAACACACAAGGGTTTAATACTTCTTTGTTTATTAATATCCTTTTCCGTTGCTTCAATCGCCTGCTATGCGATCAGAGAGACCGAGTTGAATTCCAAGGAAAATGTAGAAATTGAATTCACGGAAAAGATGAAAGATATCATCTCCGAAGAGCTTTTTGATATCCTTAATCAATATTCAAAACTCCTCTTTGTTACCGCTCATTCCACATTGGAAATAATGAAAAACAACCCGAATAATCCCGAAATCGTAGAAAATTTATATAAAGAAGTTCTTGCTGAATTCCCTTACTTCTATGAGATTAAATATATTAATCCGGAAGGGAAAGAGATACCCGGTGTTAGAAAAAATGAAAACAGTACATATTCTACATTTATTGGAGATCTTTCAAGCAAAGACGACCGTCATTTCTTTCAAGATATTAAGGCTCAGGAATTATGGACATTTTACCTTTCACCTTTAGATTTATATATCAATGATGAATCAAACAGCCGCTGGATTCCAATAGTCAGAATAGCAATGCCTGTTCCGGATCCGTTTTCCAACAAAAAGGGGCTTCTTCTTATTAATATCGATCTAACGGAAGCTCTGAATATTATGCGAAACCAATCGGCTAACAGAAAAAGTTACCTGCTCAATTCCGACGGTTATTATATGACCGGTGTAGAAAAGGAAAAACTTTGGGGATTTTTATTCGGTAATAATACAACATTTGAAAAGGATTATCCCAAAGCTTGGGCACAAATGAGTTCCGGAAAAAACGGCTCCTTTTTCCACGCCGGAAAACTTTTTTCATTTTCTTCAATGGCAATGAAAGGATTGGAAACGAAAATCTTCATTCGCTCCGGAACCGTATATTCCTATACACCTCCTAAAAGTTCCAATTTTTCCGATTACAGTCTTGTTCTTTCAAACAGCGATACGGTCAGTTGGATGGTTGTAGTCGTAAGCGATCTTAATTCAAGCGTTCTGCCATCCGAACCTCGGCAGATTATCACATACGCTTTGATTTTCATTATTAGTCTTCTCATCGGCTGGATATTGGGAAAAAGTATTTATGAAAAAAGGAAAGCCGTTCAAGCCCAAAAAGAAGCACAAGCGGCTCTTATTCAAACGGAGAAGATGGCCTCTCTCGGCCGTCTTGTTGCGGGAATCGCTCATGAGCTGAATACCCCAATCGGCGCCTCGGTTACAATAGCCAGTACCATTCAAGATTCAATCAATCTTTTTTCTTCGGAGATTCGAAACGGACAAATTAAAAAAACAAGTATTGACGATTTCATTTCCACCATTACAACCGGCTCAAAAACAATGCTGCAGAGTCTTGATAGGGCGTCGACACTGATTACACATTTCAAACAAGTATCGGTGGATCAATCCAGTGAGCAGCGGCGTACTTTCAGGCTGCCTGATTATATAAACGATATCTTGGATACTCTAAAACCGACATTCAAGAAAAGAAACATATATATTGATGTTCAAGCCGAAGAAACTATTGATATCGATTCGTATCCCGGAGCATTCGCACAAGTAATATCAAATATCATCAATAACGCGGTAATGCATGCGTTCCCTGAGAAAAGCATGGGCATCATCACAATTCATGTGGAAAAGAGACATAACAACGTTCAAATTTCTATAAGAGATAACGGTGAAGGGATTCAAAAAGAGCATCTTAACCATATATTTGAGCCTTTCTTCACAACAAAATCGGATTTCGGAGGGAGTGGTCTGGGCCTGCATATAGCATTCAATATTGTCCATGATCTTCTTGAAGGAACACTGAAGGCTGCAAGTGAGAAAAAAAAATTCACGGAGTTTATAATAGAATTACCATTAACTATTAAAATTCAGTCGCATGACCGAGGTACTTAATGAAACGCAATGAAGATTATCTTTCCATAATTGAAGATGATAACGGCGCTGTAATAAATCCGCCGGCGGAGCATTCGGATGACTTTTCATGGGATGTTCTTGTTGTGGATGATGAAAAATTGGTTCATGACGTTACGAAACTTGCATTACGGAAAGAAAAAATCTTCGGCTGGCCCATAACCCTTCATCATGCATATTCGGGGAATGAAGGTTTGAAAATGATTCTGGGAGGTCAGCGGTTTGTTGTCGCGTTCATAGACGTTGTCATGGAAACGGAAGACGCCGGCCTTAAACTCGTTCAGGAAATTAGGAAACGGGGATATAATGACATCCGAATCATACTTCGGACGGGGCAACCCGGATATGCTCCCGAACTCTCGGTCCTGACAGAATACGATATCAACGATTATCGGGTAAAAACCGAACTGACAAAAACAAAACTCATGTCGGTGCTTATATCGGCCGTCAGATCC
Organism: Spirochaetia bacterium; assembly: GCA_963666985.2. Taxonomy (GTDB): domain Bacteria; phylum Spirochaetota; class Spirochaetia; order DSM-2461; family DSM-2461; genus UBA2779. The sequence goes on from CAXXIA010000002.1 coordinate 1,236,225, forward strand.
TTTCGTCAGATTGATACCATTAATAATGCCCGCAAAGGACTTGAACTTATAATTAATGCCGCGTCGGATTTGTTTCAGCAGCAGAACATTGAAAAATTCAGCGAAGGAGTTTTAACGCAAATTTCTTCACTTCTCGGAGAGCATACCAGCGGATTCGTCAGCATTTCAACAAACAGCGACGAAAGCGATTCACATCTTCAAGACTATTTTGTCATATGCGGTACCGGAGTATTTGAGAGCTGCGGGGGGAAAAATCTCTCTGAAATCGATGATACGCAGATGAAGAATCATTTCAGCATGTCATTGACATTAAATAAACAAATTATTACCGCTGAAGACGGTTCTCTTGCCCTTTATATCACTTCCTATAAGGGGGGCAATGCTTTCATCTACATTAAAAGCGATTATGAATTATCCAATGACAACATCTCTTTACTAAAACTTTTCGGTATAAATATTTCGGCATGCTTTAACAATATCAATCTGATTCAGAACCTCGACGCCATAGCCTTCACGGATATTGCAACCGGATTTCCTAATTTTAATGCATTAAAAAAGGAAATCTCTTTTGTCATTGAAGAAAAAAAACATTCCGTAGTTCTTTTATTAATTCACATAGACGGTCTTGGGAAAATGCTCAGTCTTTTCGGCACGAAAATCTTCAATCAGGTTGCCAACGAAATCTATCTGAAATTGTCGGAATATCTTCCTCTGGCACGGATAATTACCCGCTCGGCCCGCGGCGACTTTGCCGTATTGCTGAATGAAAAAGACTTTGATCGAAAAAAAATTGAAGCCTTACGTTTTTTCCCCTTAAATGTGAATCAAAACGAATTACACTTAGCGACAACAATGGCTTCCGCTCAACTCCATGAAGAGGATCTGAATCCCGAAGACATTTTACAAAGAGCTATTTTAACGCTCATTATTGGGAAAGCCGAAAATCGCGGACATCTAACGGAATATAACGACACAATCGCGGCAACGCTTAAAGATAGACTGAATATTCAGTATCATATACGCGAATCCTTCCGAAACGAATCTTCTCCGATTGAAGTTTTCCTTCAGCCGAAATTTGATATCTCCGCCGATAAGGTTGTCGGAGCGGAAGCACTCTCACGCTGGAAAATGAATGACACATACGTGTCTCCGGATATTTTTATTCCAATCATCGAAGAATCGGGATTGTCGATGATATTGACTGAATTTGTTTTAAAGGCAATTTCCGAATGGCAAAAGAGCAGACGGCAATCGGAATATCCTGTTATTCCTGTTTCGGTGAACTTATCCATGAAAGATATTCCGCAGCAGAATTTCGCGATTGAGCTGCTCAATCAAACGGACAACCTCGGCCTTACTCCGGAAATGATTGAATTTGAAATTACGGAAAACGTCATCATGTACAATCCCGAGCAGGCCATTATCGAACTGAATCAGATAAAATCGGCCGGATATAAAATCGCTTGTGATGATTTCGGAAAAGGTTATTCCTCCCTTTCTTATTTAAACAGACTTCCGATAGATATCATAAAAATCGACAGAGCCTTTATTACGCCGCTTCTTCCTGAGAACGCCTCACGAAGCATTGCGGCGACAATAATCGCCATGACCGCGAGTCTGGGCCTTGAAAACGTGGCCGAGGGTATAGAAACGGAAGAACATCATAAAGCGCTTGAAGTCTTAGGATGTAATATCTGCCAGGGATTTCTGTACGGGAAACCGGTTCATATTGATTCTTTTAACTCGGTTTTCTGTTCGGGGAAATAATTCTACCGAGGCTTTATGCCGGCAGAGTCCGCCTGTTTCCGCTCCGGAAGATTCTTACAGCCGCCCTCGGCTTCGATGGTTTGGTACATGATATTCCGAACATATTCGGACATGTTGTGAACCATATCTCGGCGAGAAACACCTGCTTTACGAAAATCATCGGGATGGACGGCTTCACCGATAACAAAAAGCGTTTTAGGCGGCCACCACGGAAATATTTTCCGTATAGGCCTTTCCTTCAGAACTTCCGTCAGCGGGAACACAGGAACATTGTTGAGAAACGCGAAGAAAAAAACGCCCTCCAGGAAGGGGCCCGGTTCCTGAGAACGCCAGCTAAGAACTCCTTCCGGATAGAAATGGACCAGCCAGTTCTTCTCCAAACCTTTTTTCACGAAGCCTGCGATACCCATGGGATGATCGTCGGGTATGCCAAAGGCTCTCAGCAGACGTGTAAGCCAGCCGACATCCCTGCGGGTAACGTTATTCTCTTCGGCGCTGAACAAAATCTTTCGCGGCCAGAACGCGATAGCGCTCATACCGGGTTCGATGAACTGACAATGATTGGCCGCAATCATGCCGCGCCGAAAACCTTTAAGGTTCCGACGTCCTTTTACCCGCCATCCGAAGACCAGCGGACAGACGATAATCAGTACGGGAGATACGATAAGATAGTAGACGATGAAGCTGAGAACACGAAATCCCAGCGGACCGTCCAATGAAGTTGGGACTTTTCTCATTCGGACCATCCTTTCACATGATTCGGCTTATAAGACTTTTCGATCTTTCCAATCAAAACCGTGACCCGTTTTGTCGTCGTAGCAACTTTTCCAGGCCAATATCAAAACATAAAAAAACTGAACGGGATAGAAAAGCGGTACGTACCAGGGTAATCGTCTGTCGTAGAGAGTAATTGCCCAGCCGAGAAGGATGCCGCCGTTCCCCGCCAGAATCCAGGGCGTTTCCGTCCACCCGAATATCAAAGAGAGCGGAATAAGGAAGGCCGGAACAATCAAGAAACCTGTAATAAAAACAGACATAATCGCAAGCGGATAAACTTTCTTATCGAAATATTCGTAGATCGACCTCTTCAGACCGGCGACGGTATGCTTCCAGGATTCGTACATGTTTCCGGCCAGAACCTTTCTGGCGTCCAGGAACACATGTTTGTACCCCGCCGATTTCACCGCCCTCGCCATCTGGATGTCTTCCAGAATTTTGTCTTTAACGACTTCGAATCCCCCAAGTCCTTCATAGGCTTCCCGGCGAAAAACCATCAATTGACCGATGGCATGACTTATTAAAGGAGTCTTCAATCGCTTGATAAGCCAGAACGGAAGAAAGGTGAAATTCACAAGGTACATCAGCGGAAAAAAGATATATTCCTTGAAACTATTGGCCCGATGACGCGCGTATGCGGACATCGAATCGGTTCCATGCCGATGCATTCTCTCCGCCGTCCAGGAAAGGAAATCCGTTGCAGGCATAATGTCGGCGTCCAGAAAAACAAAGATTTCGCCCTCAGCTTTTTCGGCCAGCTGTGTCATCGCATAGGGTTTGCCCTTCCATCCCTCCACAAGAGGCCGACCTTTAATAATGCGGACTCGATTGTCGCCGGCGGCATATTCCTCAAGAATATTCCAGGTTCCGTCGGTTGAATTGTCATCAATTACAAGAACTTCATAGTCCTTGTAATCCTGTTTGAGAATGGCATCAAGTGTCGGACGAATCCTGTGCTCTTCATTTCTTGCGGGAATGAGTACGGAGATTTTAGGCCCGTCAAGCAGGCGTTTCCGCCGCCGGGACAGCCGAAAATAAACGGCATTGGATGAACCGATAAGAACGAACCAACATCCCGCGACGACCAGAAAGAACGCGTACCACGCCAGAAAAGTATGCATCTTCAACTATATTACCATATCCGGAACGCTGGGCCAAATATTCATGTTATTGACCGCCGGCTTCGCTGAGTTCCAGCATGGCCGCCGCGTAAATATTTCCCGGATAGAAGGTTAATGCCTCACGAAAATAAGGTATGGCCTCGTCCCATCTGCCGGCCATGGTGTGGGCGAAACCGATACCTACGGCCGCGTTATGCCGATCTTCCCTATCCAGGCCTCCGAGGGCCTTTATCTCCTCAAGCATCGCGATTCCCCGATCCGGATCCCCGCCCCAAATGGACGGTGAATAGACATAGCGGGACGCCAAAATCATACGAGCCTTCGGGTCGTCCGGATTCAAGGATACCGCCTCTTCGGCAAGCGGCTGGATTTTCGGTCCGTTGGACATGAGGAATCCGAGGGTTTTCAGCGTGGAAAGCTGACTTAAGCATTCGACATAAAGCCGTACGCTTCGAGCATTACGGCCGTCGGCCATGGATGCTTCGGCAAGATCCATGGACTCTTCATAAAGCGCGATGATGTCATCCAGCCGTGAATAACTCTTTTGAAGCTTTTTGAACTTTCCGCGGCGCAGATCGTCATCCTGGTCCAGAACCTCCCCTACAGTATCCAAAGCCTGGAATCCCCGAGCCATGTAATAAGAGGCTTCGGCCATCCAAAACGCCTTTTGCTGTTCGGTCAGCGCCAAATCTCCCAGATCCGCGCGAAGAATACGAAAATCTCGATAGAGTTCATCATCGTCAATCCGCTGGAGGTACATTGCATCCCTGAAAACCGCGACGAGAGCCGCCGCATCGTTTTCGGGATTGATTTGCTGAGCCATAAGCGTAACGGGGAAAAGCAGAAACATCAGGGGGACAAATCTTTGAAACATAGAACTCAAAGATATAACTCGAATCGGAAGATCACAAGATTATGCCTTATTACCCGTATTACAATCTTGAAACCATCAATCCCGCAAGACCCTTAACGAGTTCTCCCTAACCCGATATCATCCACCTTATGAGCAGCTATCCGTTTAACGTAATTGAACCTAAATGGCAGAAGTACTGGGAGGACAACAAAACGTTCCGATCCTCCGAAGATGAGAGCATCCCCGCTGAAAAGCGACGTTATATCCTGGACATGTTTCCCTACCCTTCCGGCGCCGGACTGCACGTAGGTCATCCGGAAGGCTACACCGCGACCGACATTTACTGCCGGTATCTCAGGATGAACGGTTATTCCGTTCTCCATCCCATGGGATACGATTCCTTCGGTCTCCCGGCGGAAAACTACGCCATCAAAACCGGTACGCCTCCGCGAAGCACGACCGAGGCGAATATAGAGCATTTTACAAAACAGATTAAAAGCCTGGGCTTCAGTTACGACTGGGACCGGGAAGTCCGAACCCATACTCCCGAATACTACCGCTGGACCCAGTGGATTTTCCTCCAGCTCTTTAAAAAAGGACTCGCTTATGAGTCGGACATGCCCATCAATTGGTGTTCCAGCTGCAAAACGGGCCTGGCCAACGAAGAGGTTAAGGACGGAAAATGCGAACGGTGCGGCCAACTGGTTGAACGCCGAAACCTGCGGCAATGGGTTCTGAAAATCACCTCCTACGCCGAACAGCTTTTGGAAGACTTGGATCAACTCGACTGGCCGGAGTCCATCAAGGCGATGCAGCGCAACTGGATAGGCCGTTCCGAAGGCGCCAATGTTACATTCGCCCTTTCCGGCGATGCCGCGGCCCATGGGCACATAGAAGTCTACACCACTCGGCCGGACACCCTTTTCGGAGCCACCTACATGGTTCTGGCTCCGGAACATCATCTGGTGCAAAAAATCACAACCGATGAACAGCGGCCGGCCGTGGATGCCTACATTGAAAAAGCCAGCTATAAAAGCGATTTGGAACGGACCGATCTTGCCAAGGATAAAACCGGTGTGTTCACCGGCGCCTACGCGGTGAATCCGGTTAACGGTGAGAAAATCCCCGTATGGATCTCCGACTACATCCTCATTTCCTACGGAACCGGCGCCATCATGGCGGTTCCGGCCCACGATCAGCGGGACTGGGAGTTCGCCAAGGAATTCGGACTTCCCATCATAGAAGTCCTCCGGGGCGGTGATGTTGAAGCGGAAGCGTTCACCGGCGACGGCCCACACGTCAATTCAGGATATCTGGATGGTATGGGAAAACAGGAAGCCATCGATGCCGTCATTGCAAAGCTTCAAAAAGACGATGTCGGCTTCAAGACGATCAACTATAAACTTCGCGATTGGATTTTCAGCCGTCAGCGCTACTGGGGCGAGCCCATTCCTTTGGTGCACTGCCCCAAATGCGGCATTGTACCGGTTCCTGAAGACCAGCTGCCGCTGACTCTGCCGGAAGTCAAAAGCTATGAACCCTCTGGGACCGGTGAAAGTCCTCTGGCCGTTATCGACGAATGGGTGAACTGTGAATGCCCGGTCTGCGGCTCTCCGGCGAAGCGGGAAACCAACACCATGCCGCAATGGGCCGGTTCCTGCTGGTATTTCCTGCGCTTTCTGGATCCGAAGAACACCGAATGTTTTGTCGATCCCAAAAAAGAACAATACTGGATGCCCGTAGACCTCTACGTCGGCGGCGCCGAACACGCGGTGCTCCATCTGCTCTATGCACGGTTCTGGCACAAGGTGCTCTACGACATTGGCGCGGTTTCCACCAAGGAGCCCTTCCAGCGCTTAATCAACCAGGGAATGATCACGTCTTTTGCCTACATGCGGAAAGATAAAACCCTTGTTCCCGTGGACGAAGTGGAAATCAGCGGAGAAACCTACACGGAAAAAGCCACGGGCGAGAACTTGGAACAGGTTGTCGCCAAGATGTCCAAGAGTCTGAAGAACGTTATCAATCCGGACGACATCATCCGGGACTTCGGCGCCGACTCCATGCGGATGTACGAAATGTTCATGGGTCCTTTGGAAGTTTCCATGCCTTGGCAGACCCAAGGGCTGGCAGGCGTTCATCGTTTTCTGAATCGTGTCTGGGATGTTGCGAACCGGCCCATGGACGACGGAGAACCGCCGGCGGACCTGACGAAGGTTCTTCACAAAACCCTGAAGAAGGTCGGTACGGACACATCGACTCTGAATTTCAACACGGCCATCGCTCAAATGATGATTTTTGTTAACGAAGTTTTTAAGGAAAAGGTCTGCTGGCGCAGGCTCTGGGAACCGTTTGTTCTTGTTCTGGCTCCTTATGCACCTCATCTGGCGGAAGAAATGTGGGCCATGATCGGGCATCAGGACTCATTGGCGTATGAAACCTATCCGATTTGGGATGATGAGCTGGCGGCGGACGACGAAAAAGAAATCGTTCTCCAGATTAACGGAAAAGTCCGCTCAAAAATCACCCTGCCGGCGGGCACCGATAAAACAGAACTGGAGCGCTTGGCCCGGGCCGATGAAAAAATCGTCGAATGGATTGAAGGAAAAACCGTGCTGAAGGTTATCGCCGTTCCCGACAGGCTCGTAAACTTCGTCGTGAAAGGCTGAAGTCGGATGAAGTCGGATGAAAATCGCCTGAAAATCAGCCTTTTCAGGCGACAGAGGAATTCCGGCGGCCGCTTATCGCGAGAAACTCCTTCTCCTACGGCCGTATCCGTATAAGAAGGTTCCATGATGGGGAATCTCCCGCAAGCTCTTTTCGTTCTTGGTATCATCAGGCAGCGGCGGAGCACCGGCCCGGCGGACTCATGACGAACGTATCGGCACGACTCTTTCAGTGAAAAACCCAAGACGCTTTGAATGCCGCTTCAAAAAAGCGGACTCACGGTACATCAGGCGAATAATTTCCGAAAGAAATCTCGGTTCTTATAGGGAAATAAGGTAACATAATTCACCCAAACAATTTGAATTGAGAACGATGACTAAAAACTGGATACAAGAAGAAAACGGAACAAAGATAATACGCAGTACGGCGCGGACAGGTCCCGGCTGTCATCAAGGATGCGGGGTTCTGCTGCATGTCAAAGACGGCAGGCTTATTAAAGTCGAAGGCAATCCGGAATTCCCTTTCAGTCGGGGACGGCTCTGTCCCCGCTGTCTGGCGCTTCCCGAAGTTGTGTATCATCCCGACAGACTCACCGCACCGTTAAAAAGAATGGGAAAAAGAGGCGAGGACAAATGGAAAGAAATCTCCTGGGACGAGGCGCTTGATACCATTGCCGAAAAACTCAAAGGGTACAAAGCCGAATATGGAGCGGAGTCGGTTCTTTTCTGCACCGGCACACAGCGGGACATCGGCTCCTATTTGAACCGGCTGGCCACTTCATTCGGCAGTCCTCATACCCTGACCTTCGGTCCGCTGCTCGGACATGCATGCTACTTGCCGAGACTGGCGACATCGCTCGCGGTTATGGGCTCCTTCGCCGTCGCCGACTGCTCTCAGTATTTCCCCGACCGTTTCGAGAATCCTCAATGGAAAAGACCGGAATGCATCGTCGTCTGGGGCGCGTCGGTTACCGAGGCCGGTTCGGACGGTTTCATGGGCCACTGGATTACCGAATGCATGAAGCGGGGCACGGAACTCATCGTTATCGATCCCCGAAGAACCTGGATTGCCTCACGGGCCCGGATTTGGCTGAAGATTCGTCCCGGCACGGATGCGGCTCTGGCCCTCGGCTTCATCAACATCCTTATCGGAGAAAAGCTTTATGATGAACCTTTCGTTACGAAGTGGACTCATGGCTTTGAAGATCTCAAGAAACGTGCCGAGGAATACACGCCTGAACGGGTTTCGGAGATAACCTGGATTCCAAAAGAACAAATCATCGCGGCGGCAAGAATGTATGCCGCATCCAAACCGGCGGCGGTTCACTGGGGGGTTGGTTTCGATCAAACCAAGGAATGCGTACCGGCCGCTCACGCCGCCCTCAGCCTGTGGGCCTTAACCGGCAATATCGACGTGCCGGGCGGAAATATCTTTACCGGAAGAAACTTCGACTTTAATGCGTTCTACAGATGGCCCGATATCCGCCTTCCGGAAGAACAGAGGGAAAAGGCCTGCGGCATTAAAGATTACCCCATGCTCCGCATGATGAACCATTACATGGGAGACGCCGTCCTTGATCAGATGATCTCCGGAAAGCCCTATCCGATGAAGGCCGCCTGGATTGAAGGGACCAATACGTTCGTCTGCGGATCCGGAAACTCCAAGCGAACCTATGAAGCCTTCAAAAAAATGGAATTCGTTACGGTGGTTGATCTCTTCATGACCCCCACGGCCATGGCGTTTGCCGATATTATTCTTCCCGCGGCAACGTATCCGGAACGGGACGGCATCGCCGTCATGGACGGTCATAACTATCTGGCGGCAATCAATAAAGCCATCGAGCCGATAGGCCGCTGTAAACCCGATACAGAAATCCTTCTTGAAATGGGCAAACGCCTGGCTCCCGAATACTGGCCGTGGAATAACGTTCGGGAAATGTTTGACGCCATGCTTGCCCATACGGGAAAATCCTTCGAATCCCTGCGGGAAGAAGACGCCGCCTATGATGAATTTGTTTATCAGAAACATGAAAAAGGGCTTCTTCGTCCCGACGGCAGGCCCGGCTTCAATACTCCAAGCGGAAAAATCGAACTCTATTCGAAGAATTTTGAACAATGGAATCTCGATCCTCTTCCCTATTTCGAAGAACCGCCGGAGAGTCCGGTAAGCACGCCCGAGATTGCCGAGAAATATCCTTACGTACTCACCACAGGAGGAAGAACAATCGCGTTCTTCGCCTCCGAGCAAAGGCAAATCCCCTCTCTCAGAAAACTCAATCCGGATCCTCTTGTTGAGATTCATCCGGAAACGGCGGCCCGGCATGGAATAAACGACGGAGACTGGGTTTACATTGAGAACGCATACGGCCGCTGTACCCAACGGGCTAAAATTACCACCGGGATTGATCCTCAAGTCGTTCACGCACAGCACGGCTGGTGGTTTCCCGAAAAAAACGGAGCCGAGCCGGAACTCTTCGGAGCCTGGGAATCCAACATCAATCTTCTCCTCCCGTCCGGATGGACGGGCCGGTCGGGAATCGGCTATCCCTTCAAGGCGATGATGTGCGGGATTTCGAAGAATAACGAAAAATCCGGCGGAACCATGCGGAAGAAAGAAGGAAGCTGATATGGCAAAATTTGGATTCCTGATTGATTACGGCTTGTGCATCGGCTGCCGCGGATGCGAAATAGCCTGCCGAAAGGAACATAACAGACCGGAGGGAGAGTCCGGCATTGTCGTGAAGAAAATTGAAGCGGATGAAAACGGCGGCAAGCCCGTCTTCTTACCTTTTCATACGGAAAAATGCAATTTGTGCGGCAAAAGAATCTCCCAAGGGAAACGTCCGGCCTGTGTTCATAACTGCTGGGGACAAGTACTGACTTTCGGAAAAATCGAGGAACTGGCGGAACTTATGAAAGGGAAAAAAAGAGTTGTCCTTTCGGCTCCTCGATAAAAGCCGCGCTGAAAGAAACAGTTCTTTATTTAAGAGAAAATCGAATCCTCCGGAAAAGGGCATGATGAATCGAAAAAAAGATCAAATGAAAATCGGCGTACTCATTCTTGCCGGCGGAAAAAGTTCCAGAATGGGCTTGGATAAGGCCGCACTTTCTTTCGGGAATGAAAATTTCACGGAACACTTGGCAAAAGAACTCTCAAATTATTCGGAACTTCTTCTTTCACGAACGAATGAATCCCAAGAAGATTTCGGGCTTCGGTCCGTATACGATATTTATCCCGGATGCGGTCCGATCGGCGGACTGCATGCCGCGCTGACTTCCTGCGTTTCCGAAGCCCTGCTTACGGTTCCCTGCGACACACCGCTGTTCACCGCCGAATTGAGCCGTTTTCTCTGTTCGCAAATATCGGCCGATTATGACGCGGTTGTTCTAACCGACGGTAACCGAAAATATCCTCTCTGCGCCGTTTATAAAAAAAGTGCTTTATGCGTTCTTAAGCGTCATATTGAACGAAATGATTTCCGAATGCTTTCGGTACTTGACGATCTCAAAGTCCGTTATATCAATATTGAAGAAACGGAATATTCTGCCGACTGTCTGAAAAACATCAATAATTGGGATGAATATCGGCAGCTGCTCAACACATAACGGCCATCCGAAAACAGCAGCGGAAAAACAGTCTCGAGATTCGGCATTAAAAAAACGGCAATGCCGCATCGTTGGAACACGATACGGCATATACCGATTTTATTTGCCGATAACTAATTCTTGGCGTAGTAGGCTTCGGACAAAGCCTGCAGCTTTTTGACCAGCTGATCAGCGCCTTCAACCTCAAGATAGATATCCATCATGGGCTTATAGACTTCCTGGAATTCGGCATAAAAAGCATCGTTCACATCAGCGAAAGTTACCCCATTATCCTTCATGGTCTGAACGGCACCTTCGGTATACGTCTTAGCATAGTCGTACTCATAACCAACGGTAACATCCATAATGGTCTTCAGAACCAAATCTTTCAGGTCGGCGGGCAGCTTATCAAGGAAAGCGGTTCCCAGAATAAAAGCGTTTCCACCGGTGAAATCAGGCATCTCAAGACAATATTTGGCATACTCGTAATGCTTCTGAGGAGCATACAGAGTGGGTGCGGCCATGGCGCCGTCGATCGTTCCCTGCTGAAGACTGACTGAAAGCTCACTGCTGTCGAAGAATGTAGATGTACCGCCCATTCCTTCGGTAAGAACCTTGGTATAGGCATTCGGGAAACCCCACAGTTTCATACCGGCTACATCGGTCATCTTATTAACCGGTTTTTTTGTCAGCATATACTTCGACCGGTCCGTTATCAGCATTGAAGCGATATGAAGACCTTTCTTATTCAATAATTCATTAATGCAGTCATTATTGTCCGCATTAAGAATTCTGCAGAAGGATTCGGAGTCTTTACCGCAAATTCCGGGAACTTCAACAAACCCCATTATCGGAGCCGCGCTGACCATAAAACTGCAGGGAAAAATTGCACCCTCAACACTGCCGGCCTGCATTCCTTCCAAGAGCTGTGCGGCCGTACCCAACTGAGCAGCCGGATAAACCTGAACCTTAATTCTTCCGTTACTGGCGGCCTCAAGCTCTTTCTTCACTTCATCCGCAGTGGTAACGCACTGGTTGGGAGCAACTGTCAGCGCTCCAATCCTCATGGTATAGACCGTATTATCTTCCTTCACGGCCTCCTGACCCTTCGCTTCGCCAGAATCCTTGCCGCATCCCGTCAAACCGAGGGAAATAACAAGAATCACGAGAAAAAACGGTAATAATTTTCTTTTCATGCAACCGCTCCTTAAAAAAACTACCATTATTTAACATCCGGTTTTTAACCGGATATTTTTAACATCATTTTATATCCGCATTACGAATAGTTATCTAAACAGATATACCGAAATATTCTTCCGCATTTTCATAATAGAGTTTTCGAATTTCATTCTCCGAAACATTAAGAGAGTCTAAGAAATTGACGCTTTTCACCATGCTTTCCATCGGATAATCGGTACCGAACAAAATATGGTCCATTCCAATTACGGATCGTGTACATTCAAAAGCGGCCTTTGAAAAATTTCCGCTGGTACTCACCCAAATATTAGTCTTGAAATACTCACCGGGCTTTTTCTTGTTTCTTGCATTATTTTCAACCGCCTGCTGAACTCTTATGGAATCGTTTAACCGCTCCATAAAGAATGGAAAGCCTTCACCGAGGTGACCGATGATAACCTTTAACTCCGGCAGTCGATCAAAAACACCGGCAAAAATCATTCGAGTCAGTGCCGTACTTACATCAATGGAAAAACCAAGACCGGATGAAAGCATGGCCGGTCCGTATCCGTGCAATTGAGGGATGGTAGGTATCGTCGGATGAAGGTAGACAAAAAGTCCTAACTCAACAGCTTTTTCGAGCAAGGGGAAAAACATTTCATCATCGAGCTGTTTATCTCCGTAATTCGAGAAGGCGTTCCAACCGACAAATCCCAATTCATTCCTGCATCGCTCCAGTTCCTTAAGAGACGCCTCAACATCGTTCACCGCCAAAACGGCGTATCCCTTAAGCCTGTCCGGGCACTTTTGCATTGCTTCATACAAAGCCGTATTGATATCGATTGCGGCCCGACGGCCCAATTCCGGCTCAAGCTGCTCGACGCCGATGGATGCGCTTAAAATGGAAACATCAACACCGGCTTCATCCATGTCCCTGATTCGCTTATCGGTTAAATCAAGAAGCAATGGAATTATCGGTTTAATGGGGACCACACCGTCGCCGCCGTGATACATAAACTCATTCTTCGTATTAAAAACGGGAATATTCTCCCGATCCGAAACCGTCTCCAAAAAATTTTTTGTATAATAATGAGCTTCAAAGTCAATTCGTTTCAAAATATCATCCTTAAAACAATATCAGCGGGTTCAATCACTCCGCTTTCTCATAGGAGAGCTAAGGTTAATCCGGGGATGTAGGTAATTAACGCCAGCCCAAGGATATAAAGAAGAATGAACGGTACAACGGCCTTGGCAATGGCTCCCATAGGCTGTTCCAGAACACTTTGGGTTACAAATATGTTCATTCCGAAAGGAGGCGTGAACATCCCTATGGACAAGTTAACGGTAAAAACCAGACCCAAATGGATCGGATCAATTCCAAGTGCCGTGGCGGTCGGCAGCAAAAGGGGAGCCAGAATCAATACAGCCGCACCCGGATCGAACAGACATCCGATAATCAGCAGCAGAACATTCAGCATGATAAGAAACTGAATCGAATTGAACTGAGCAAATGCTTCCACCAGCATCTGAGGCGCCTGAGAAATATTCAAAGCCTGGCCGAATACGGTACTGGATGCGATTAAAATAAAAATCTGAACCATGGTCCGTACGGAATCTTTAAAGAGCTGAGGCAGTTCCTTAATCTTAATATCCTTGAGAACAAAGACTGAAATAATAAAAGAATAAAGCGCTCCGATGGCTCCCGCTTCGGTCGGAGTAAAAAGTCCGCCGTAAATACCGCCGAGAATAATCACCGGCAAGACCATAACGGGGATACTTTCCTTGATGGCCTTCCTTCGTTCGCCTTTAATATGCTCGGGTTTCTCGCCGCTGGTATTCTTCCCGACAATAAACAGATAGACGCAAAGAATAGCGACCAAAAGAAGTCCCGGCAGAATTCCGCCGGTAAACAGATTTCCGATGGAAGTATCGGTACAAATGCCGTAAACAATCAGAATCATACTGGGGGGAATAATGCTTGCCAAAGCGCCGGACGATGTAACAACCCCCAGAGCAAGGCTGTTGTTATATAATTTTTTAAGCGGATTGTAGATGATTTTCCCAAACGTTGCGGTTGCGGCCGGCGGTGATCCTGAAATAGCGCCGAAGACGGCGTTCGTCAGAACACAGGAAACGGCCAGGCCGCCTCTGATTCTCTTGCAGAGAACCATAAAAACATTAATAAGTCTTCGTCCCAAAGAACTTTTCGCGATGATTGTTCCGGCCACGACAAAATAAGGCAGGGCCATCAGACTGTTTTTATTGAGAGCTTCAAACATCCCCGTAAACAGATTCTGAAGAGGCATATGATTTATAAAAACCTGCAGATAAACCGTACTCGCGAGAATACCCAAATAAATAGGCATTCCCGTTCCAACAAGAACCACCAATATGATTGCTACGGGAATAATAATTTGCGCTATCATTCGAATTTGCTCCCTCGATTACAGAACAAAATCGCCAGCCATCCGATAATAAAAAGCGCATAAGAACCAACAACAATCGTATAAAGAATATATCGCGGTATTTGAAGCACATAGGTAACGGCTTGTGTTTGAAAGGTACTTTTTATCGTACCGAAACCGCTCTTAATTAAAATGGCAAAAATACCAAGAGTAATTATTCCTCTGACAATGTAAATAATTTTCTTAACTACTTCGCTTTTTACCGTTGTATTAAAGATATCTATGCTCAAATGCCTATCTTCGGTTTCAAGCCATGATATCGCCAAAAAGGTCAGAAGGATGCACAAATAAGTACACACTTCTTCGGACCACGGCATTCCGGCCTTAAAACCGTACCGCAAAATCGCGTTCAAGGCCGCGAGGAACGTTGAAACGGCCAGCATAAAACCGCCGAACATTCCCAGGGCGTTGTACAAGCGTTTGAGTACACCAACAATTTTTTTACCCATTAAGTTACTCCATGTGTTTATAAGAAACAAAATCGCGAAATTCTGTTATTGCTTACCCGTATATCAGCGGCTATTTTTTCCAAGCGTAACTATATTGTACTTGCCTGTAGAGAATTATCAGACATACCGACTCACTATGACTTATGATCGGAAGGACTACAACGTGCAAAATTGTACTTTTTAAGTTCAATTTTGTAGTTCAGCATTTTTCATAACATAAAGGTCATGACATTCATTACATTACCGGTATGCAGCAAAACCTGAACATGACAATCGGAACTTATCCTATTTATAATAAGTGGATAAAAACCATAAGTTTATAGATCGTCCTCATAATCCCGAGATTAAAAAATGTAATGCAGCCGCTTCTTTTTAATGCCGCATAAAAAAGACTTTCCTTTTTCATGAAATTATGGAATCCTATTTCTCGTCATATTTATCCGTAACGGATGCTTGCAGCAGGCGGCCGAAATGATAAATGGCGGATCTTCCACGGATGTATTTATATAGTATGTTTTTAGCCGCTTTTTTCTCGGCGGACACAAAAAAAGGCAATTAGATTGCCTAAATTATTTGTCTCCAAAAAAGTTGAGAACAAAAGGAATGATTGATCTAAATCATCATATAAACGAATATAAGGGACAATACCGTTGACGATTTTTTTCAGTAATATAATTTCCGCCGCTTAAGGATAAAATTTTCATGCTTAAAAACATATTAAAGGAGACGCTGACCAGATGAAACGCTACGCCATCGTGGGCTTCGGCTGCGCGGGCTACCATGCTCTCTGCGCCATCAGAGAACATGATACCGAAAGTGAGATCCATATCTTCTCCGATCATAACGACCCGCCCTCCAACCCGATGCTGACAACTTACTTCGTCGCGAACCGGCTTCCCTACAAGGGGATGTTTCCTTTCGGAACCCTTGAAGAGATTCAAAAACGATTCAACGCCGTCATCCATGTCAACACGCAGGTGACTCATCTGGATGCCGCCCGAAAGAGTCTGCGCTTTCTTGAAGCGGGCAAGGATGAAGAGCGTTCCTTCGATGCCGTTCTTCTGGCCACCGGGGCCACCCCGATCGTTCCGCCTTTAGGCGTTGAAGTGGGCAAGCGGGTTCTCTGCATGAGGACCGTACAGGATGCCGAACTTCTTAAAGAACGTCTTGATGTCGGCGATATCCGCTCGGCCACCGTTATCGGCGGCTCCATGGTGGGAATTAAAATCATTGAACTGCTTCAGGAACGGGAGATAGCCTGCACCCTGGCCGATATGGCCGAACGCATCTTTCCCCTCTCGGCCTTTCCCGATGTCTCAGAGGAAATTGAACGCCGACTCTCACTCCAAAAAATCGCATTGCGTTTCGGCAGCGCCGTTACCGGCGCCAAAGAGGATGAATCATCAGTTACCACCAGCTTTGCCGACGGCACCTCGGTTACCGGCGATCTTTTGGTTCTCTGCATCGGAACCCGGGCCAACATCACTCTGGCCAAAGACGCCGGGATAGAGACGGGCCGGGGAATTGTCGTGGACGACAGGATGATGAGTTCGGTCGAGGGAATCTATGCCGCGGGCGACTGCTGTGAAGCGCGCAACCTGATGGACAACTCTCATCAGGTTATCGGCCTATGGGCGAACGCCGGATATCAGGGAGAGACGGCGGGGGCGTGCATGAGCGGCAAGTGCGCTCTTTTTTCGGGCAACATCATCCACAACATCACCCACTTCATGGGGATGGACTTCATCAGTCTGGGCAACGTGAACGCGGAAGGCGAGATTCATACCATCGGAAAGCCCTCGGATTCCCGCTACATCAAGGCGGTCCGAAAAGACGGACAGCTGCTTTGTCTGAACCTTTTGGAGGGCTACCATATCAGCGGTGTTCTCAAAAACTACATGATGAATCGATTCTCTGGGAACCGGGCTCCTCTACCGACGGCCCTGCGGGGGCTGTTGGCCCGTGAGGGATTCACCGACGAATTCCTGTCGCTTTTCGAAGGAGAAGAACATTCATGAGCACTGAAGTCGAAATCAAAATCAAGAAAAAGATCCCCGGAGAGGATACCGGGATTATCACGAAGAACAGCTTTTGCGATGTCTGCGCCCCGGGACCCCACTGCGGGGTGACCTGTTACGTGAAAGACGGAAAGATCATCAAGGTGGAGGGCACCGACGGACACCCGACCAATCACGGTCTTCTCTGTCCCAAGGGGCAATCCAACCGTCAGTACATCTACCGAAAAGACAGGATTCAAACCCCGCTCAAGCGAACCGGCAAGAAGGGAAGCGGTCAATTTGAACCCATCGGCTGGGATGAGGCTTACGCTGAGATCGCCCGAAACCTCAATAAGGTCAAAGAGAAATACGGGGCCAGTTCGGTCGCCTTCTTTTCCGGCTACAACAAATGGTACCGCCCCTTTTTGCAACGCTTCTGCTATTCCTTCGGCTCGGTGAACTACGGAACCGAATCCTCCTCCTGTTTTACCTCCACCATCATGTCCTGGCGGGCGACGACCGGGGCCGATTTTGTCTCGGCGGATCTCTCCAAAGCGGGACTCTTCTTGGGCTGGTGCTATAACGCCTTCCACTCCATGCATCTGATGGTCAAAGGCGTCCAGATGGCCAGGGCGCGCGGAATGAAGTCCATCATCGTCGATCCCCGCATCACCCCGGCGGTGCAGCAGCAGTGTGATCTTCACCTGCGCATCAAGCCGGGAACCGATTGCGCCCTGGCGCTCTCTCTCGGGCGGGAACTGATCGTGAACGACTGGGTGGATCATGAGTACATCGAGAAGCATGTCCACGGCTATGAGGAATACAAGAACTACGTTATGGACTTCACGCCTGAGAGGGTGGAGACGATCACCGATGTCCCGGCAAAGGATATCCGGCTTGCCGCCCGGATGATTCACGAGAATATGCCCCTGGCCATCAACCAGAGCGGGGCGGCCCTGGTGCACCATGCCAACGGAATGCAAAGCCACCGGGCCGTCATGGCCCTCTCGGCCCTGATGGGAACCTACGACCGTCCGGGCGGCATGATTCCTTCTCCTCTCACCTACGCCCATTCCATGGCGGGCTTTTCCACCCACGATCATGATTTTCCTTTCGAGACGTATCCCAAGGACGCTCCCCGGCCCGTGGGCGGTCCGCGCTTTCCTCTCTGGGAAGAGATTGTCAAAGAGATGCAGGCCAACGACTTGGCCCGGCAGATCAACGAAGGAACGCCGTATCCGGTGAAAGCCGTTTGGGCTCACGGGATGAACTACCGGATGTTCAACGGCGATTTGGAAATGAAGAAGGCTATTGCGAATCTGGACTTTTTCGTGGATATCGACCTCTTCTTTACCGACACCGCCAAGATGGCCGATATCGTTCTTCCGGCCTGTTCTTCCTTCGAGCGAAGTGAGTTCAAAGTGTACGGCGGCGGTTATGCCCAGTACACCGAGAAGGTCATTGAGCCCCTGTACGAGTCAAAATCCGACACGGATATTCTGGTGGAGATGGCCAATTATCTTGATCTGGATGATGAGCTCTTAAAAAGCGGCGCGGAAAATTGCGTACGCTACATGGTGCGCGATACACCGGTGGATATTGATTTTCTCAAAGCCAACAGTCAGTTCCCCCAGAAGGTGGAGGGCGCAGAGATTATTCCCGTCGGAGAGCATGGGTTTTCCACCCCTACCGGGAAGTTCGAACTGTATTCCACCATTATTGAGAAGCATCCTGCTCTGGATGCGCTTCCCACCCACAAAGACAGCATCGATGCGGCCGATGAGTCCTTATACCCCTTCCGTCTGGTCTCCGGCTCCCGGCTTCCCTATGCCCTCCATTCCAGGCTTCATGATGTTCCCTGGCTTCGCTCACTCGAGCCGGATCCTCTGGCCTACATCAACAACGAGGATGCCCAAGAGATGGGCATTCTCCGGGGTGATGAGGTTGAGGTTTCCACCGCCCTGGGCTTCATCACACTGAAGGCCAATCCGAGCCTGCGGATAAAAAAAGGGACGGTGCACATTTACCATGGGTATCGGGAAGCGGACGTCAACGCCATTATCCCGGCCGCCCATACCGACCCCTACTCAGGGTTCCCCGGGTACAACAGTGTCCGCTGCAGCGTGACGAAGAAGGTGACTTCATGAAAATCATATTCGAGTTCGACAAAGATAAATGCTCTGCCTGCGGGGCCTGCGCGGTGGCCTGCATGGATCAGAATGATATCGATGTGTCATCAGGCCGGCAGCCGTATCGGAAAACCTATAACTACGAGGGGCAAAACGGAGAACTCGTCTCCATGTCCATCTCCTGCATGCACTGCGCCGATGCGCCGTGCATCAACGCCTGTCCGATAAACTGCCTTTATAAAGACAAAGAGAGCGGACTGACCCTTTATGACAATGAAAACTGCATCGGCTGCCATTCCTGCGCCATGGCTTGTCCTTACGGGGCTCCGTCCTTCCGGGTTATCGAAGGTCCGCATCATCGGGAGAAAATGGAGAAGTGCGACAACTGCATTGAGCGCATCCGGATCGGGAAAGATCCGGCCTGCGTGCATTCCTGCCCCACGGGGGCCCTCTCCTGGCGCTGGGCCGAGGATAACGAGGAGAGTCCTCTGGCTCGGCTCTATAAGAGCTGGAATGCGATGACGACGGGAAAATAGCTTTCACCGACTGCATTGAGGCTCTTCTTGAGGAGCCTCAATGCTTCCTTATCGAAGCCTTTTAACTCTTGGATCAATCATGGCGGCGGCCTTTCTGGCGCCCTTCATTACTCCGAGTACGCCGCCGCCGCTTTCACTCTGAGAACCGATGAACCAGAGATTGTTTACAGGAGTTCGAAAAGAAGGATTTTCGTTTCCCATAACCGGCGCGATACCGCCAAAGGAATGGTGACGCTGATGAACTCGCTTCTGAAAATCTTCCGGCGTAAGAATCACCCGTTCAACAGTCCCCTTTTTAAGACCGGGGATATATCGTTCGGCTTCCAGAATCAGTTTGTCCGCAAGTTCTTCCCGGCGATCATTCCAGTTCCCCCCATTCAGTGTATTGGGAGCGATTGTATAAACGGTAACCGCATGCATCCCCTCGGGCGCCATTGCTGGAGAATGGTGCGAAGGCACATAAATTAAAAAGCCCTCTTTTCCTTCGTGATATGTCCCATTACGGCAGTCCTGAACGGCTTGTTCGACATCATGGGTACCATAATAATAACAGAGTGCCGATTTCTGGAAAGTGCAAGGATCAAAATTCACACCAAGATGAACCATGAAAACAGATTCCATTTGCACCTGACCGTCAATCTTTTGACGATATTCAGGCGTAAGGTATTCACTTCCAAGAAGATCGTAAAAAACCTCCCTGGCTCCGCCCGTAGCAATCACACAATCAGCATCCACGCGATACCCGTCATTCAAAACAACGCCCGCCGCCTGATTCTTTTCAACGATGATTTTTTTTACGGGAGCCGAAACGGTAATCACTCCGCCGTTCTCTTCAATCACACCTCCGACCGCGTCCACCAGTGTTGAACACCCTTTTGTAATGAATCGATACTCCGGACGAGAACCGACTCCGGCATAATTATTGGGAATTCGTGAATCAAAAGCCGATTCAATATTAAATGCCGGAACTCCGAGTCCGGGGAATTCACTGGGCTTCACGACAAGATCCGCCAGAATACCGGTAAAAACGGCTTTCAGTTCCGGCCTCGTAAAGAAGGAATCAACCACATCCGCGGCCGACCGGTCCTTCATTTTCTTCAAAGGCAGAAAACGCAGCATCATTCTCAAGAGAGTTATACCGCGCTCAACTCCCTTCTGAAGATCACTCCTCTGCCCCAGAACCATCAGATTCATCAGCTTTTCATAAAATTCATAATACAAATCCAGCCCTTTCGCATCTTCGGGAAAAAGCCGCTTCAGTCTTTCTCGGCGCCAATAAGGACCTTCATATTCATCCGGCTTCCAGAGACTGAAATCCGGAAAAACAATCCCCCGGTCCCGAGGCGGTGTTACAAAACCGCCGGGACATCCGAGTTCCTTCAGGATCTTAGTCCCCATATCTTGAGCTCCCCATCCCTCAAGAAGCAAAGGACCCAAGTCCCATCCGAAACCCTTATGCCGGAGAGTCGCGGTCACCCCTCCTCTCTCATGAAATTGTTCAAAAACTTCAACCTTGTGTCCCATTCGGGATAAATAGGCTCCCGCGGTTAACCCGGACATTCCCGAGCCGATGATAACGACATTCATGATTCTCTCCGGTCTTCAAAAACTGTTTTGATAAAATCATCATAACGTAAAAAATTACAGGTTAAATATTTATTTTCACACAAGAAAGCATTTCAGAATATCGAGCCAGCAGCCGCACCGGAATTGATCAATACAATTCCGGAAACCCGTTCACTAAAACAGATTCCGTCCGGAAGTACGCGAATTCCCCATAATCCTTTCCCGAGCATCCCCGATGTACGATAATAAAAACCATGAAAAAAACCGATAACGAAGAATACGAAGCCGTCCAGGTTCTGCAGAATCTTGTTGAAGCGAATCTTATGGAGCAGCTGCTGAATGAAGAGGACATTCCCTTTTTCATCCGTGAATGGCATGATGTCAACACCGAAGGGAGTTGGATAGAAAAAGAAGGTTGGGGATGGATTCTCGGGAGAAAGATTGACGAAGAGAGGATTCGGACGTTATACAGTGAACGAATCGTGAGTGAATAACCGGCGTTAAAGAAATGAGGGACTCGGTAACCCGAAAACCACCTCAACCCAAAGGCTCGAAAGCGCCGCGAATCTTTAATACAGCCGCCCGCAGAGAACCCGCCTGAAAGAAGAAGAAATCACGGGCGGCTGTGGTACGGGAAACCAAAATCTTCGACGCCCGCAAACAATGCCGGATCCGCTGCAGGCGGTCCGCATTACCCGTACCCCGCTCATAAAGGAGACCACATGAAATTCCTAGGGAACCTCATCTGGCTGATCTTCGGCGGCTTCATCGGAGCCGCTGCCTGGGCCTTTGCCGGACTCATCCTCTGCATCACGGTCATCGGCATCCCGTTCGGGATTCAGGCCTTCAAAATCTCCTCCTTCGCCCTCTGGCCCTTCGGCAGGGAGGTTGAAGTCGGAGAATTCGGAGCCGGCGGGGCAATCGGCAACGTTATCTGGATTCTACTCTTCGGCTGGGAGCTGGCCCTTGGGCATCTTATCATCGCCCTTGTCTTCTTCATCACCATCATCGGGATTCCCTTCGCCGGGCAGCACATCAAGCTCGCCCGCCTGTCCCTCATCCCCTTCGGTGCTGAAATCCGCTCCGCCGGCTAGTCCGGCCATCTTGCCGGAAGTCCCGGCGGAATCCCCGGACAGAACTTTCCCGCCTCCGTACCAGTCCGTCTTTCGGGTTAAAAACATCACCAATCCCAGCATCACGAAAAGACCGATGGACCCGATAAGCAGCGCATAATCCTCCGACTTCAATGTTATCCAAAGCCACACATACGCCGCGGCCAGAACACCCGTCATAACCAGGGCGGAAACCCATCGCCGCGTCACGCTTCCGGAATACAAGGAAATAAGAACCGTCACCCCCGCCGCGGCCAGAAGATACGCCGCATCAAAAGCCATTTGCTCCGAAACGGCAAGGAGCAGAAGGTAGAACACCACATCGGCCGCTCCCGCCAGCAAGTACTGCACCGGGTGAATGCGAATCCGGCCGAGAGTCTCGAAGAGGAAAAAGACCACAAACGGAATCAGCAGGAACAAAGCACCATACTTCACCGACCGCTCCGCCCTCGCGTACGCGCTCACCGGTTCAAGAAGCTCAACCGACAACGCATAAGCCTCAAGTCCGGTATCGTTCCCGCCGGAGGTTACCCAGCGGGAGCGAATCGGCCGGCTCACCTCGGGAATCCTCCAGCGTGCCTGAAAACCTGATTCATCCCACTCCCGTTCATCCGGCAGCACCGAACCGCCGAAAGAAGGCGACGGCCAATCACCCTCAAGAAAGAGTTCCGCGTTCCTCGCCAGCGGCGCAACCGAAACCGAACCCCCGCCGCCGATTTCCATGTTCCAGTCGAAATCCACCCTTTCCCCGGCGGCCGAAAGCGCCCCCACCGAAGCGCCGATCCCCGCCCCAACGCCCGAATCATCCCCGGCATTCGGATGAAACTCAATTCCCGATTCGCCCCACCGCAGCTCCGAAACCTCCCGAATCCCCCTCATGTCGGCAATACCCACAACCAAACGATTCTCGCCGGCAAGAGGAAGCGCACCGTCCGGATAAGCATCCCTGCCCGGAATCGTAAAAAACCCCTTCGCCCTCAGATGAGCCGCGTACACCGGAACCCGATAAATCCCGCGATACCGGTATTCCACGTCAAGATCACCGCTCACAAGCACATCCTCCGGCAGCACGCAGAGCGACCCCCGCCTCTTAACAACAACACGCTCGCCGTCTCGATACTCCACCACATCCTCGACAAAAGGCAGCACCAGAAGAGGTCCCACCATCTCCAGCGAACCTCCCGCCCCCGCGATAATTTCATTTTGAGTCTCCCTCGCCCGCCCCTGACGCTCGTAAACCAGCGACTTAATCAACCCCAGCGGAATCAGCAAAAGGAGCAGCAGCACGATAATAATTGCTGCCTTCAACCCGTTCTTAAAACCGTTCTTCCCCGTAACACCATTCATTTTTCACCTCTCTTCTTTTTGTTGTTGACCCCCGAAGCCCAACCTAACAGCCGCTCCGGCATCGCAAGCACCCGGCATCCCGATACCGCCGAAAACTCTATCCTCATCACCCTACCCGCCGATGCTTATCCCGGCGGACCGAACGGCACCGCAAATCCCCGCCGCCCGGCACACAACCGAGGCGGCGGGAATCCGGCCGTCAGCAGGCGCCGCTCACGCCCGAACTCGGCGGCGGCCGAAAAACCGGCTACACCCGGCACTCAGCACACCGCCGCCGGGCAGGAACTCACCTGCGCCGAAACCTGGCGGCACCCCAGACGCAGCCGAAATACCGGCAATTCGTACCTCTCGGCGGGAATCCGACCGCCCGGTGATCAACCTGCTCCACCCTACCCCCCTCCCGTGGCGGCTCTCGGGCCCGAATCCGGCAAAATACGGGCGAAGTCCGGTCGGCCTTCCGGTAATCCCGGACCGATTCGGGCGGTCATGTTAAAATGGAAGCCATGAAGCATATTGCCATCGTCGACGACGAAGCCGCTCTGCGGGAAAACCTCAGTTTCGCTCTGGATCGGGAAGGTTACAAAGTGTCGGTTTATCCCAACGGCGAAGAAGCCTGGACGGCCCGCTCGACTGAGAAACCGGACCTCTACATTCTGGATATCCTGATGCCGAGAATGGACGGATTGGAATTCTGCCGCCGTCTTCGCCGCGAGGATGTCCGAACACCGATCATCTTTCTCTCATCCCGTGATGAAGAACTCGACCGCGTTCTCGGATTGGAAACAGGAGGCGACGACTACATCGGAAAACCCTTCAGCGTCCGGGAACTTCTGGCCCGCATCAAAGCGGTCCTGCGCCGCGCCGACGGAGAAGAGCGCAGTGAGCCGCCCATTACGGCGGGCCCTCTGGTGCTGAATTCCGATTCCTATAAAGCCTCATGGAACGGAAAGGAACTTGTCTTTACATTAAGTGAATACCGTCTTCTCTCGGAACTGGCCCGTTCTCCCGGAACCGTCAGAACACGTTCGGCTCTCTATTCCTCGGCCTTCCCTGAAGATCAGTTCATCAACGAACGGGCGGTGGACAGCCACATAAAACGAATCCGACGCAAACTTGAAGACGCCGGAGCGTCCAAAAACATTCTTGAAACGGTCTACGGACTTGGCTACAGGCTGGAAATCGACACTTGAAAGGACTCACCGCCAGGCTGCTCATCTTCAACCTCCTGCTCGCCGTTTTTCCAATCGGGGCGGTGCTGTTTCTCGGAACCTATGAATCACAGCTTTTGGAAAGCCAGGAACGGGCCATGGTGCAGCAGGGAAGGCTTTTGGCCTCGGCGCTTGTCGGTCACGATCTGGCCGTGGAAGCCTCGGCCATCCTCGGCCGTCTCGGTGGAAGAACCGATTCCCGGCTTCGAGTGGTTAACATCGAAGGCCGGCTGATTGCCGACTCCTCCAGGCCGACTTCCGATAAACAGAATTCCGAAACCGGCGGCGGCGATAAGCCGAAACGAGTCTCCCAAAACGACGATTCAAGGATCATCAAACAGCTACAGGAGCAAACCGGATCAATCAGCTATCCGGAAGAGAGCGTCATCTATAACATAGGAGCTCTTCCCGCTCGGCTTTTCCGAAATCTTATCGGCTACTTCCGTCCTCCCGAAGACGCCAAGGGCGATGCCGAATACTACAGCGGCCGCGATGTTCTCGACGGACCGGAAATCGCCGCGGCTCTGAACGGACGGTACGGCGCGGCAACGAGAATATCCGCCGAACAGAGATCGGTTACCCTTTACTCGGCCATCCCCATACTCGCCGGGGAGGAAGTCATCGGCGCGGTTCTCGTTTCACGCTCCTCCATAGGCATCCTCTCCGACCTTTACCAGCTTCGCCTGGACATCATGAAAATATTTCTCTTCAGCGTCGGCGCCGCCGTCGTTCTTTCCATCATGCTGGCGCGAACCGTTACCGGTCCCGTGGGCCGACTGCGCAACCAGGCCGAAAGCCTTCTGGACGAACGGGGCAAACTTCAGGACCGCTTCAAGCCCCTCTCGGGCCGGGATGAAGTGGCCGACCTTTCCCGGGCTCTCTACCGGCTCTCCTCCAGGCTGCAGGAACGAACCGATCATCTGGAACAGTTCATCGCCGACCTGGTGCATGAAATGAAAAATCCCGTAGCGGGAATCTTAAGCGCCGCAGAGCTTGCGGGCTCGGTGGCGAATCAGGAATCCATACGGTTTCTTTCGGTTATTAATCGCGAAGGCCGGCGTATCCAGCGGCTTCTGGACGACCTGAAGGAACTCATCAGCGTGGATGTCCGTCTTGACAGCGGACGGAACACAACCGTCGATTTAACCTCTTTTCTCGGCAGTATCGTCTCGGTCTACCCTTTGAATCAAACACCCGGAATTAAGCTGGAGCTGAACGCCGAAACCGATTCGCCCGTTCTTGTGATTGCCGATCAGGATCGGCTCGCCCAGGCCGTACTGAACCTTGTGGACAACGCCGTTTCCTTTTCGCCGGAAGGCGGCATCGTGGAAATAGGACTGGAAGAGTCGGACGGACGCGCCAGAATCAGCATCGCGGACAGAGGGCCGGGTTTTCCTCCGGAAACCGAGGAGAAAATTTTTGAACGATGGTATACGGACAGGCCCGATAGCGAAGCGGCCGGCCATACCGGATTAGGGCTGGCCATTGTTAAAGGAATCACGGAAGGCTACGGAGGCAAAGTCACGGCGGCGCATCGTGAAGGCGGCGGTGCCCTGTTTATTCTGGAACTCCCGGCCGAAGGCTGAAGGTATGAACGAAAACAACGAAAGAAGAATCAGGCTTCATCCAAGCTGGCTGACACGGCTCTCGGAAGAATTCGAAGAATTCTACATGCAGGAACTCCGAAGCTTTCTCTTAGCCGAAAAACACGCCGGGAAGGAAATTTATCCGGCGGGCGACCGCATATTCGCGGCTCTGAATCATACGCCCTTTGAAGAGATTAAAGTGGTTATCCTGGGGCAGGATCCCTACCATGGCCCGGGACAAGCGCACGGACTTTGTTTTTCCGTCCTTCCCGGCGTCCCTATTCCGCCGTCGCTCGTCAATATTTATAAAGAACTCGCCTCGGATCTGGGCATCCCTCCCGCGAACCACGGCTACCTGCGCTCCTGGGCGGAACAGGGCGTTCTTATGCTGAATTCGGTTCTCACTGTGGAAAAAAACAAAGCCGCGTCGCATCGCAACCGGGGCTGGGAAACATTTACCGACCGCATCGCGCGCATCGTGGACGCCGAGCACAGCGGCGTGGCTTTCGTGCTCTGGGGATCGTACGCGCAGAAAAAAGGGGCGTTCATCGACAGATCCAAGCACCTTGTTCTGGAATCTCCCCATCCCTCCCCTCTTTCGGCTTCCCGAGGCTTTTTCGGCACAAAACCGTTCTCTACGGTGAACGCCTGGCTCGAACGGCAGGGCAAGGAACCCGTGGACTGGAAACTCCCGGAACATCCCGCCGTACCCGGGGGAGGTTAGGGATCTTTACCAAAATCCCAAAACCGCTTCAGACCGCCGCCTCTGATTAAGGCCCCTCAATCAGCAAAGTTACCTCTCCGCTCCCGCCAACCTCAATGAAGGCGGCGGAACCGTTCTCCGTACATAAAAAGGCATGCGTTCCAACGCCGATATCTCCGTTCCATCCGTCCGCTCCGGCCTCCAAGGGTTCCGATGGCAGGTATTCGGAATACCATGTTCCGTGCGGCAGCGGAATCGCCGCTTCAACAAGAGAAGAAAGACGAAAACTGTAAATCCAAAGACTGCCGTCCGCGAGATTCCCGCCAAGCTTCCTTTGGTCGATATCCCAAGGCCTGTTTTCTCCGCGCTCTCCGACGGCATCGCGAAACCGGCCGATATTGATTGATTCCGGATTAATACCGGCTTCGGCGAGATTGAGAAGATACCACGCGGAAAAGCCGTCTTCCCAGGTTAATTGAATCTCTTCGGCGGATAATTCGCTTATCGCCGCCACGGCTCCCGCAGGCTTGATTCTCCAGAGCATCGGATACCGTTCGCTTTCCGGCTGAGCGGATACCAAAATCGGCCGTTCCTTGGGAAGAGAAAGCGTAACGGAATCCGAGGAAGAAACGGTTCTTCGACATACCCCGTCTCCGCTCAGCCATGAAATCGTCCAGACTTCGGGCTCGTCGATACCCGAACCGGTAAAATTGAACTTCGGAAAAACAACAGTAACCGGATACCGGGAGGAAAAAATCCCGCATCCGGCCGTGAGAACGGCGGCGAAGAATACGGCGAGAAGAAAAGAGAATCGATTCAATAAGCGATTCATACAATTCCATAACCGCGCAAACGCTCAGTTCTCTTGAGCGACAATAGAGGAAATATAGTATGATAAACCGAAATGTCCGATATAAATGAATTTCAGAGTCAATTAAGCGGCGCGCTCTCAGCGAAATCCGAGCAACTTGAAAGAACCGACATTCCCAAACTCAGGAAGCATCTCCAGGAGTTCGAAGCCGGTGTTTCGACAATGTACAAATTTCTCATCGAAAAAGGATTCCTGCAGAAAGACCCTTACAAGAACGAACATGCCGTAACGAAAATCCATGTTCCCTCCAGCGAGCCGTTTACCGACGCCGAGGCCATTTCCGAAATCAGTCTCCGATTCTCCGCTTATGTAAGCCAATGGGAATTCATCGTTAATATATTTGACGCCAGTCTCTCCAACCTCAGCCTGAAAAAAGTGAAACGTCTTCTGGAACTTATCGAATGGATTCGTTGGACCGATTTCTCTCCAAATTCTCCATTCCAGATTACACGGGCCGTAGCGGATACCGTAGGCAAGATTACGAAAATGAACGATCCCATTGCCGGGAAGATGATCAGCAGCAGCATAACCTTCCTGCGCAACAATTCCAACAACATCAAGGGAGATCTGAAAGCCATTACGGTTTTCCTGAGGGAACGTTATAAATACAGCCTTAGGGAAGAAGTTCTGAACCGCATGTCCATCAACCCGGAACAGTACCACCGGAATCCTCAAAGCATCCTGGATAACGTGAAATTCGAATTTTCGGTCAGACTGAAAGAAGCCGGCTGGTACAAGGAACTCGTTCTGGAAACCCTGGAAGAAAATTACGGCAAGGATGCGGAATCAAACCGAGCCGCCGTTTTGGAAAAACTCAAGGTCAGCCGGCAGGAAACGAAAAAAAAGAAAAAAACCGGCCCGGACGATCGTTTCGTTCTCTACCAAATCATCGATAAAATGGCCAAAGGCGGCGAACCCATGCGAACGGCCATGATGAAGATGAACGAGAATTCCCGAATTATCCAGGAACGGAAACGCAGCTTAAGTGAACGCCTCTCCGAAATGTTCTCATCCATCTTCAATAAATCTTCAGCCGGCATCGTTTATGACATCGCCATCAAAAACAATGCGACCGGGGCGGTCCGCTACGAATCGCTCAACTTCACGACATTCAGCGGTACAACGATGAAGCGCGCCCGGTCTCTTCAGGAACTCCAGGACTCCCACTCAAACACCTATAAAAACGTCCGCGAAGCGGATTCGGCGAAACTCCTGGACTATATTGAAAAAATCCTCGCGGAGATGAAAAGCATCCACAAAAAACTCGAAGGTCTGGAAAATTATTTCCAATCGAATGCCGTACCGGAAACCGTTAAAGACGCCATGAAAACGGTCGGTCTGCCTTTAAAAAACCTGAAGGCCTCAATTTCCGAGACAATGATCGCGAAGAATCAATACATCTCCCAGAAAGAACAGGAAGCGCAGCTTCGGAAACTCGGAATCGAAGAGTAATCGATCACCGGCTTACGGCCTTTCGGCCGCCCGGTAACGTCCCAGATTCCGATACTCTTCCGATGTTTCCCGGAACGCCGCTTCGGCTTCCGAGAGCGAAGATAAATCTTCGGGAAGCATCGCATCAACGTAAAACATATAGCTCCAGGGCTTTCCCGCTATCGGACGCGATTCAAGCTTCGTCATGTCGATGTTGAAGTTCTTAAGAACGGTAAGGCAATCGGCCAATGAACCGGGATGACTCTTAATGGTAAAGGTAAAAGACGTTTTATCGGCGTTCTCCGGAGCGGCGGTATCCGCCTTGGCGATAACGGCGAACCTCGTATAGTTCCTGGGATTCGTCTCAATATCCTCGGCGAGAATCTCCAGCTTGTGAAAAGCCGCCGCCTCCGCGCTCGCGACGGCCGCTATGGACGGATCGGACTCCCGGGCAATCATGCCCGCCGCCCCGGCCGTGTCAAAATAGGACACGGGCTCCCAGCCCTTCCCGGCGATATACTCTTCGCATTGAGAGAGGGCTTGCGGATGGGAATAAACCCGGCGAATCTCGGACTCCTTCGTTCCGGGTTTTACAATAAGATTATGGCGAATTCTTACTTTTATCTCTCCGACGATTTTCACGTCGGGATAGCGTGACAGCAAATCGTAATTTTCCAAAACACTGCCCGCCAGGGAATTCTCTATCGGAAGCATTCCCCAGGAAACGTCCCCGGAGAGAACGGCATTGAAAACATCGGAGAAACGGGGCAGCGGAATCGATTCCACCTCGCCATCGGGGAAATAATTCAGAATGGCGCGTTCGCTGTAAGCTCCCCGTTCTCCCTGAAACGCCACCCTGGGCTTGGTCCCCACCCCCCGCTTGCCGAGGTGCGAACGCAGAACATCTTCCTGATGCCGCTCGGGAAGCCGGGCCATCTCGCGGCCGACCGTGGGACAAAGAGCTTCGATGTCCCGCAAAAGCTTATCGAACTGCTGCGGCCATAAAGTCTGCGCTCCGTCGCTCATGGCCTTATCGGGATTCGTATGAACCTCGACAATCAGTCCGTGCGCTCCCGCGGCGATACTGGCCAGAGCCATCGGCGGGACCTTGTCGCGGATACCGGTCGCATGGGAAGGATCGACGATTATCGGCAAATGACTAAGTTCCTTCACCACGGGAATGGCCGAAATATCCAGGGTGTTCCTCGTTTCTCTTCCGAAAGTTCGGATTCCCCTTTCACACAGAATAACATCGTCGGTTCCGGAGGCCAGAAGGTATTCTGCGGCCATCAGCCATTCCTCTATTGTGGCGGCCAGCCCCCTCTTGAGAATAACGGGCATCCCTTTGGAACCGACGGCTTTCAGCAGTTCAAAATTCTGCATGTTTCGTGTTCCGATCTGAAAGGCATCGACATATCGGCTCATTTCATCAACGTCTCCGGGAGAGACAATTTCGGAAACAACCGGCATTCCCGTGGCCTCACCGGCCGCTTTCAGATATTCCAAACCTTCAAAACGCAATCCCTGGAAAGCGTACGGAGAGGTACGGGGCTTGAAAGCGCCGCCGCGGAGCATAACGGCACCGGATTCTTTGACGGCCCAGGCCGTTTCCATAATTTGCGATCGGGATTCAACGGCGCAGGGGCCGGCAATGGTGATAATGCGCGATCCGCCGATTTTCACCGGGCCGATGCTTATCACCGAATCCTCAGGATGAAACTGACGGGAAGCCATTTTATATGGCTTACTGATGGGAATAACCCGGTTCACACCGGGAAGCACTTCTACGTCGCGGGTATCGATAGATGCCATACCGACAGCGGCAATAACCGTATCGTTCTCGCCGATAATTTCCCTGGTTCGAAAACCTTTCTCGGTAAGAAACGAGATTATGTGATTCTTATCGGATTCAAAGACGCCGTTTTCAAGTACGATGATCATGAGCCCATCCTACCGTATCGGTATATCTTCGCACAGGGAGTCCGGTCCGGATTAAAACAATTCCGGTATTTTCGCCGAACACCTATTCGGAGAATCACCGGTGTGCTAAAGGAGATCCGGATCCTTTAAAGGCCTCATCTTCCGGCTTAGAATAACGCTGTCCGCACCGTATCTGTCCCGATAAGCATTAATTAAAGAGGAACGAATCGTCATAATTCCCGAAATGTAATCCAGAGTGGATTTTGGAGCACCGAGACGCCCGACTCTCCCGGGACCGGCGTTATACATGGCCAGAGCCGCCACGACGTTTCCGGAAAGCTCCATCGTTTCTTTCAGGTACGAAACACCCAGATCGGCATTCAGCGTCGGATCGAAAAAATCATCTTCCTGAAGATAGAAAAACGTGGCCGAATTGAGCTGCATAAGCCCTCGGTCCGTCGTTCTGTTTACGTTCTTGCCGACGGCGGTCGTCTGAAAACCGCTTTCCTGCCGGGAAAGGGCGACAACCAGCGCCGGATCGATTCTGTGTTTCTCGGCGGCGTTCAGAAGGGCCTCGGCAACCTCTTGGTCACCAATTTCATCAATGAAAAACTCAACAACGGACGCCCGCGTACGCGGATCTTCATATTGGGAGAGCAGTCCGTCCGCGATTCTCGAAAAACTGTAATCGAGGTAAATATAAACCGGCGTATCGTCGGGAGTCTCATTCTCCGTAATGGAAACCGCCGAATCGCTCTGCGCCGCGAAAGATGCAAGCAATAAGGCGAAAACAACGATGGAAACACGTTTAATTGGGGGCTTCTTATACTTCAAAACAATAACCTTTTTAAACGCTCGAAAGTGAAAATGATTTTTTTCTTTCAGTAAAGGGATGAACCGCTCCGATTTATGGAGTTTTTATGAAGAGATTTTGACGATTTCCATTAGGACATGGATTCGGATTCATACGGGCTATATCTTGTTAGAGATGTTTCTGTTGAATGACGTCACAAATCAGCTCCGTCATGAAATAAAGGCCATGATTCCGGTTAAAAATGTTGAAATTCGCCTTGTTTCGGTAACTCACGACCTCAGAAACGGTGAAGAGCGGGCTCTTATCGAGCTTCTGGCCCTTTCTTCCCTGCTCATCGGCAAGGCATGGGGCTCTTTTATTTTGGAATTATCGGCCACCGACGATGAGATTCGCGCGTCATACCGGCGGACCGGTCCTCAAAGCGCGACGCTGATGCCGTTTCCACCGTCATTAAAGAAGAAGATTGGGGCTCTCGGCGGTGAACTCGACGAAAACGGCGTCTTATGCATTCCCATGCCCGCCGCCAAGGATGTCCGGGTTATCGATTTGGATGAAGTCGTCGAAAGAACCGGCCTGACCCATGAAGAGGTCCATTCAATTCTTAAAGGATTCATGGATGACGGAAGGCATAATATTCGTATACTTACCGAAGAAAATTTCCAGCCGAATCGCGAAACACGTCTTAGAGCGGCGCATTCACTCAAAGGATCGGGTAAAAATCTTTGCGCCTTGGAACTGACGGAAGCGGCGGCGGCGATCGAGAAATCACTCAAAAACGGAGAAGATTCACTTCCATTGATACAGAAGCTTAAAAGAGTATGGGAACATATCGAAAAATGGTATAGTGAGAATTCTCTATGATGGCCAAGACGATTTTATACGCCGAAGACGAATTCACCAACCGAAAAATCATGAAATACCAATGCGAACGCTTCGGTGTGGATTGTGTTCTTGCCGCCGATGGTTTGGAAGCTTTGGAGAGATGCCGAACGGAAAAGTACGATCTTGTCGTTCTGGATCAGTACATGCCCGGCCTCAATGGTGATGAAGTGGCCAGAGAACTGAAAAAGATACGTCCGGATCTTCCTCTTGTGGCGATTACCAGCGACGACAGCTACGTTCCCCGTCTCAAATCTTCGGGTTTTGTCGCCGTTTATGTAAAACCTCTGCGCGGAAACGACTATAAAGAATTCCTGGAGACCTATGTAATATGAGGGTTCAAATAAACCGCTTTTTCTTGATCCTGGTTCTGGCCCTCGCGGCATCGGCGGCTGTAACGGCGAACGAATCCTCCTACCGCTTTACCGTCCAATTCAGTCCAAGCAGAATCAGCTGGAATCCTCATTACGCCTACACAACCACCGAAGCCCAGATATTCACGGCGCTCTATGAAGGTCTCGTTACTTTTCATCCGGCAACCCTCCGGCCCATTCCCGGGGCCGCCGAATCCTGGGATATATCCGAAGACGGAACCGTCATCACATTTCATCTGAGGGACGGTCTCTTCTGGAGCAACGGTGAACGGCTCACGTCCATGGATTTTCGTGATTCCTGGCTGACTCTGCTCTCACCGAAAACAGGCGCCGAATACGCCTCCATGCTTGACGACGTGGCGGGAGCCAGAGAATACAGAACCGGCTCGGGGAGCAGTGAAGATGTGGGATTGGAAACACCCGATGCGAAAACACTGATTGTTACATTGAAGCAGCCGACTCCTCAGTTCCTGTCCATACTGTGCCATTACAGTTTCACACCCGTGCATCGTGATTTCAGAAACGAACCCGATTGGTCCGCACTCAAATCCGTCCCCGTAAACGGTCCCTACATCATCAGGGCAAGAAACGAGAATGAAATCCTCTTGGATAAAAATCCCAAGTACTGGGACGCGGACTCCCTGACGATCAAAGCTCTTCGTATTTTGTTTCTGAATGACCCGGCCGAGGTTATGCGGCGGTTTAATCGATTCGAAATCGATTGGATCGTCTCCGGAATGGACACATCTTTGCTTTCGGGCCCGGAATCGCTGATTATCGCGCCGCTTTTCTCAACAACGTATTACTATTTCTCCAATAACGGAACGGCATGGGCCGATGGAAATATCCGGCGCGCTCTGTGTCTTCTTCTGCCTTGGGATGAGATTCGGGGCAATCGCTTCATTCCGGGAACATCGCTCGTACCGCCCATCCCCAACTACCCCGAATCATCGGCGGGATTCCCCGATGTGGCGATTCGGGCCGAACAAGCCCTTTCGCTTCTCGAAGCCGCCGGATACCCCGGCGGCCGGGGACTTCCCAGCCTGACCATTAAAGTTCCTCAAGAGGATCCGGTGGCCGAAGTTATGATGAAAACCTGGAAAGAAGCCCTGGGGATGGATGTTCGAATCGAGACGGTCACTTTTCCCGATTACTATGATTCGATCAATGAAAAAGGATACGACATCGCAACGCTTACCTGGACCGGAGATTACGCCGATCCGTATACCTTCCTGGGAATGTGGGATTCAAAAAGCAGCTTTAACGAATCGGGTTTCTCGGATACCGAATTCGATGCCATGCTCAGGGAATCCGCTCTTCTTCCCTATATTCAGAGACTGAATAAACTCAAAGAAGCGGAAGACCGTCTCCTTTATTCCTGCCAGGTTATGCCGATCGAACATTTTCCGGCGGTTAACATTATCGACCGGCGCTTCATCGAAGGATGGTTCCCGAATGCCCTGGATATTCATCCGTTTAAAGATATCATGCCCAAGCTCGGATACAACATTCCGGGCGTCGTCATGGCCGACTGAGATTCTTTAAGGATTCGCGATCAGATTAACCCGAATCAGCGCCATTTCCCGAACGCCGTAGACTTTTTTTACCCCGAAAGGCAGAGAGGAGGCGATCATGGTGTTGATTCCGTGTATTCCTTCAGCCTTCAGTCTGGCGATTTTCCAATCGGCGATATTCCGATCCGCCTGTTTCACCGGCGAAAAATCATCGCCGGTCGTCTTCGAAAAGAACATGCTCATATAATCCGTCAGCCAGTCTTTCCGGCGGTTCAGCCATGTCTGAGTCCTGGAATCGCGGAATGTATATCCGAGATTCACCTTCGAGAAAAAAACCGTAGGCACTTCATCGGCCGTATTGCCCGTTACCTCGGGGATGTTCTTGTAAAAAGAAAATTCCGGAGTCCAGAGAATACCGGCGTCTCTTCCGGCGGAAGAGGGAACACGCACCATCAAATCACTCTCTCGTCGGTGAAGATCGGCCGTAACCGCCAGAATGATAAGTTCGTCGAGTTCCGCCTGCAGCCCGGGATTGTATTTCACGGCAATCCGCCAATGGGAATCCATGGAAAGATTGTAAAGAGCCGCAATTAAACTTCTCCAGGAGCCATCAAGATCTTCCATCCGCTTCCCGAAACGCCGACTTCCTATCAGTTCTTCTCTAATGCGATTGCGATCGGGCGAATACGTGGAAGCCGTTTCCCCCGGAGGAATCCAATCGGCGGCGAATCGCGCAATGGAAATCTCCACCATGTCCTCAGCCGAAGAGCCGACGTTTTCCGATACATCAAAAACAGCGGTGATTTCCTGCGGAACTCCCGTAATAACGAGAATTTCATCCCGTGCCTTCTCAAACAGATACCGGACTCCGGCCGCATAGTCTCCGGCCCATTTCGGCGCGCCGGAAGCCATCGCGGCGTCCGCGTATAACGCGCGTATCGATTCGGAAGATTCGGGAAAATATCTTCCGGCCTGACGCCGATCCGCGGCCCGTGAAAATTGGTTCCGTCCCGGATCCTTGGAAAGGAAATGGATTAAATCACCAAGTCCGCCTCCGGGAGGAATCGGAGAAAAGACATACAATGCGGCCGAATCAAGGCCGCACGGTTCGCCATCCGAAGTACCTTTTCCAAGTAAAAGACGAACCGAGGAATTTCGTATATCCCTGGCGGCCCGTTTTTCGGGCACGTTTAAGAGTAATACGATAATCACCACCAGCACGAGAAAGCAAATACCGACTGTCGCCATGAGCAAGGGAACTGTTTTCCGACTCATACAAAATTATTATCGGTATAAAGCGTCGGCGGTTTGACGCCTCTTTGGGTTTTCGATATATTGTGACGGCCATGGCCAAAAATACCGCTGCAACTCAATTCAAAAAGGGACAGCAAGTAGTCTATCCATTGCAAGGCGTCGGTCTCGTAGAAAAGATCGAAGAGCGGCAATTCAGAGGCGAAATGGTTCCTTATTACGTGATGTATTTCGACGTATCCGACATGACGATACGGATTCCCGTCGCAACTGCCTCCGAACAGGGAATACGCGCTATCGTTCCCAAAGCCGAATCTGAAAAGGCTCTGGAACTTATTTCGGCCGAATATGAACCGGTTCCCACCGACTGGAAGCTTCGTTATCAAATGAATCTCGACCTTCTGCGGAAAGGCGACGTTACGGACATCGCACAGGTTGTCACCAAGCTCTACCATAGAAGCAAGGTAAAAGAACTGCCCATTCTGGAGCGAAAACTCTACGACAGCGCCCTTCGTCTTCTGGTGGATGAAGTTTCGTTCTCCCTCGGCAAAAAGAAGGATGAGGTGGAACAGCTTATCTTCATGAAGCTGGAAGCGGGCGAATAGGCCGTTCTTCCGGTGCCGTCTTCCGCGGCGATAAAATCGAACGGACGGAATTGGGACGCGGAATTTACCGCCGTTTCCGCCGCCCTTTCCGATGTTCCTCTTCCCTCGGTCGATAGGATTAAATCGGAACGGTCCGAGCCCTGGGCCGTTCTTGCTTCCACCGTTATTTCCCTGAGAACAAAAGATGCCGTCACGCTGGAAGCGTCCAGGCGTCTTTTGGAGCGGGCGCCCTATCCCGAAGCCATACTCAAGCTCTCCGAAAATACCGTCGCCCGGCTGATCTATCCGGCGGGTTTCTATAAAACGAAGGCAAAGAATCTGCGCGATGCGGCCGGAATCATTATCGAAGAATACGGAGGGAAGGTTCCGTCCGAACGTGATGAACTTTTAAAGCTGCCGGGCGTAGGGCTCAAGACGGCCAATCTGGTTCTGTCGGTGGGCTTCGGGATTCCGGCGATCTGCGTAGATATCCACGTTCACCGCATCGCCAACCGTCGAGGCTGGATTCACACGGCGAAACCCGATGATTCGGAAAAGGCACTGCGTCAAGTCCTGCCGGAAAAGTGGTGGATTCCGGTAAATCGATTATTAGTGAGTTTTGGTCAGAATATATGCACACCGGTATCGCCGCACTGCTCGAAATGTCCGCTTGCCGAAAACTGCCCGCGAATCGGCGTTGAGAAAAGCCGATAAGAACGGGAAAAATGTTTTCGGTAGGGCAATTTCATAATTCATGAAATTGCTTCAATTCGATGGCCGAAATCCCTTGGGATCCGCTTTGGAAGGGCTTTGTTTCAAAAATCGCAGATTTTTGAAACCACTCCGGGGTTATCCCTTTTCGGCGATTATCGCGTATGCGGCAATCTTCTCGTCGGGATAGAGGTTCGGAGGGATATGCTCCTTGCCTACGGATGAGGCAATCATATACCTCGCGCAATTTAAATTGTTGTTTTTGCAGTACTTCTCTTTGAGTTCTTCTCTTTCATCGGCCCTTTCGGTCAACTGACCGCGGAAGAAAGGGCATTCATCTATTAACTCACATTCAGCCATGAAGCACCCTGGTAACCGGAAGGTTCATCTCCGTTATTTTCACCCGGATTCCTTTCCCGCGTCAATTCTTTCGCCGGCAACATGACGTTTCGGTAAGATTTCTTGGCCCGTACCCCTATACCGTTATATAGTCATCAAAGCCGCCCGAGAATCCGACAGCCGTTTTGGGCGGTCTTCTATAAACCGGAATCTTGAGGATGAACGATCATGAGAAACCAAATTGACGGGCGGAAGCAATGATCCGCGCGGAAAATCTCTCAAAGAGTTTCGGCCGCATCAACGCGGTCAAAGACATCGATTTCCACATTAAAAAAGGTGAAATCATCGGTTTCCTGGGTCCCAACGGAGCGGGGAAATCCACAACGATGAATATGATTACCGGCTACTTGGCACCCAGTACCGGAAAAATCTTCATCGACGGCATCAATTTGCTGGAAGCACCGGAAGAGGCAAAAAAACTCATCGGGTACCTTCCCGAACAGCCGCCGCTTTATCTTGATCTCACCGTCGATGAGTATCTGAATTTCGTCGCCGAATTCAAGAAAACCCCGAAAAGCGGCCGAAAGGGTGAACTCGACGATATTTGCGATCTGGTAAAAATCGGCGATGTCCGCTCAAGACTCATCAAGAACCTTTCCAAAGGTTACAAGCAGCGCGTCGGGCTGGCGCAGGCCCTTGTCGGCGGAGCTCCGCTTCTGATCCTGGACGAACCCACCGTGGGATTGGATCCCAAGCAGATTATTGAAATCCGCGAACTGATCAAAGATCTCGGAAAAGAACGCACGGTCGTCCTCTCTTCCCATATTCTTCCGGAAATCAGCGCCACCTGCGGACGAATCCTTATAATCGACAAAGGCTCCATCGTCGCTTCGGATACACCGGAGAACCTCTCACGAAGGCTTTCGGGAGCCACCCGGCTCAATCTGCTGGTGAAAGGATCTCCGGTCGATGTTCAATCGGCTCTGGAATCCCTGACCGATCTTAAATCTCTCAACGTGAACAAAGCTTCCGAAGACGAAACATCCGAGGTTGTCCTTGAGGCCGAAGAAGGAAAAGACATCAGGGAAGCCGTTTTCCGCGCTCTGGCCGCCGCGGACCGGCCCATTCTCCAGATGAGACCGGTGGATCTGAGCCTTGAGGATATCTTCCTCAACCTGACCACTCATGAGGAGGCTCTCTGATGCTTGCAATCTTCAAAAAAGAAATGAAAACTTATTTCCTCACACCCACCGGATGGATTTTCCTGGCGGTGTTCCTGCTGGTTTCCGGGATTCTCTATTCCATTCAGCTGGTTTTTCCGCAGAGCTCGGAATACTCGTCGTTTCTGGCGAGTCTGCTGTTCCTGTTCCTTCTGGTGGTACCTCTGCTCACCATGAGGATTTTCACCGATGAAAAGCGGTTTTACACCGACCAGCTCCTGCTCACCGGACCGGCGAGTCTTTGGGGCATCGTTTTGGGCAAGTTTCTGGCGGCATTCGCGGTGTTCCTTATCACCGTACTCGTCACGCTCCTCTATCCGGTTCTGCTGAGCTTCCACGGCCGGCTGGACTGGGCCATGATTATCGGAACCTATCTGGGCTTCATCCTGATAGGAGCGGCCTTCATCGCCATCGGCGTATTCGTTTCCCAAGCCTCCGAAGGCGTTGTCGGCGCGGCGATTCTGACCTTCTGTGTTTTGATGATTACCTTCATCATCGATTTTCTGCAGCCCTACATGCCCTCCACGGAGCTCGCGGGTCTTCTCTGGACGGCGATCCTGCTGGCGCTCGCCCTCTTTTGGCTTTACAGCGCGGGCAGGAACTGGACGGTGACCGCCCTGGTGGCAGTCGTCGTGGCCGCCGCTCTTCTTCTCCTGTGGTTCCTGGGTAAAGATCTCTTTGCCGGACTCATAGGAAAAAGTCTCGCATGGCTCTCCCTGACGCGCCGATTCGGTTCATTCGCCATGGGACTTCTGCGGCTGGACTCAGTTCTGTATTACCTCAGTTTCGCCGGTTTCTTCCTGTTCCTCACGGTACAGGGTTTGGAACGGCGGCGTTGGAGCTAGGGGCGAAACCATGAATAACAACAAGAAAAAACTATCCGTCGAATTCGATTTCAAAACCAGGCACGCCGGGATTTCGGCTCTCATCATCATTGCGGTTTTATCCATTCTTCTCATCGTGAATATACTGATGGGAGAACTTTCACTCCAGGCGGATCTGACGCCGAAAAAACTCTACAGCCTAACCGACGCATCCAAGACTTTATTGGATAATCTTGAAGCGGATATCGAAATCATCGCTTTGTATGAACCCGGGAAAGAACCCGAGGAAATCATGTCGTCGGTAAAAGAATACGAACGGTATTCGGATCACATCTCGGTAAGCGTGGTTGATTCCGACAGGAAACCGGCGCTGGTCGCCCGGTTCTCGAAAGACGACGAACCTGTTTCCAAGGGATCGCTTATCGTCTCCTCGGCATCCCGATTTCGCGTGATTCCCGCCATGGATCTCTACGAAGTCAGCTACAGCCAGCAGGGCCAGCCGCAGATTATGGGCATGAAGGTGGAACAGCAAGTCACCTCGGCCATCGCGTATGTGACTTCGGGCCGAACGCCGAAAATTTATGAAATCACCGGTCATAACGAAACCACCCTCGCATCCCTCGGCTACGGTTCGATGCTGACCCAGGCGAACTACTCGCTCGAAGATATATCCCTTGTACGGGAAGGGATTCCGGCCGAAGCCGACATTGTAACCCTTATCGGTCCCCGGCTGGATTTCTCCGAAGTCGAAGCCGACATTCTCGGCCGGTACCTGGAAGACGGCGGAAAACTGTTTGTCGCCCTCGACCCGACCATGGAGGATGTTCATCCGAATCTCTACGCGCTTCTGGCGAAATGGGATTTGGAAGTGATTAACGGACTGGTGATTGAAACCCAAAAGAACAGGCTGATTTCCCAATTCGGAGACAATCCGTTCATCTTCGCTCCCTACATGGAAGATCATGTGGCTCTGCAGCCTCTTAAGGAAGAGAAATCGGATCCGGTCTTTCAGGCCGCTCTGGGCTTCCGCCGAACGCAGGCCCAGCAGCGGCAGATTGAATATTTCCCCATTCTCTCTTCATCGAAGGATTCCTGGATTCGAACGGATCTGCAATCGGATAAGTCGGGAGAATTCGAGCCTATTCCCGGAGACGAGGCGGGACCGATCAACGTTGCCGCGGCCGTCCGCCGGCGAAGCCTTGATACTTATCAGCCCGAAGGCGCCTGCATCGTGGCCTTAGGTACCGCCGCTTCTTTAAAAGGTTTGGGATTTCTCGGACAGCTCCGATCCAACGCCGATTTGGTTCTGAACTTGGTGAATTGGGCCGTCGACGATCCGGCGACCGTTAATGTGGCCTCCAAAAGCCTCTTTCGGCTTCCTCTTCGCATGAGTTCGCTGACCGGTATTATCTATGCCGGTATAGCCATTATTCTTATTCCTTTTGTCTGCATCGGAGGAGCACTCTTCGTTCACTTCAAAAGGAGACATAAGTGACGAAGAAGACAAAAAACCTCATTATCGCCGCGGTGGCCCTGGTTCTGGCGATCGGAGCTTACTTCATCACTCAAAAGGCTGAGGATAAGAAGGAGGACTTTGAAACCTCACCGGCGGCACCGATGGTCGACATTACCGGGCTCGATGCGTCGGCCTTACGGTCCGTGCGTATCGAGAATTCTTCCGGAGGCGTTCATATCTACAGTCCCGACGGAAACCATTGGCTCGTAGCGGACGTCCCGGAATACTACCGGTCCGACTCCGATTCTCTCAAAGCAGTCGCCGAGAAATTCGCTCACCTTCGTTCCAGGGACATCATCGCCGAACATGCCGGAGGCGGCGATTTGGCGGATTTCGGTCTGGATGTTCCGAAAGCCCTTGTCGTTCTCAGAGAAAAAGACGGTACGGAAACGATTGTGGAATTCGGGAAAATGAGTCCCAGCGGGGCCGGACGCTATGTCCGCCCGGCGGGAGCCGACCGCGTTTTCCTTCTTCCCTCTTATCAGGCCAAAGACGCCTTCTCAACCCCCGATACGTTCCGCGACAGAACCCTGCCCGCCGTTTCACCGGACAAACTTACCGGATTTTCCTATCGCAGCGGCGGAATCCTTTTCGCCTTGGCCCCCCGGGAGGGGGATCATCCCTATATTAAAACGGCCGGACGCTTCGATGTCGTTTCACCGTATCGGGGCCGTTATCCGGCCGGCGATTACAACATCAATAAAGCCCTGACGCAAGATACGCCTCTGCCGTCGCGCATCGGCGAGTTTATCGACAGCGGCGATCCGAACGATCCTTCCTTCGGCCTCAATGAAAAGAGCGCGGACAGAATCGATGCGGAGGATTCCGACGGAAACGCCCTTCACCTTCTCATAGGCGCCCCGACGGGAACGGGAAGCCGCTACGCGCGGCTGACGGACAGGGAAGGTCCCGTATTTACCGTTGAGAATGCGGATTTGACGTTCCTGAACATAACTCCGTTCCAGCTCACCGAAAAGTTCCTGTTCCTCGGAGCCATCGACAAGGTGGCCGAAGTCACCGTGAACAGCGGCGGCGAATCCTGGCTGATGGCGCGGGAAGACCGCGGCGATCCGGAAAGCGTAAAGGATGATTTTTTCACCGTGAACGGCCGCGAGGTTCCGCAGAAACGTTATTCCGAGGTTTATCAGAATTTCATCGGACTGATGTGGGAAGGCGTTGCCGATAAAAAAACGCCGGCCGGAAATCCGGAAATCAGCATTACCGTTACCAATACCGACTCTTCCGTTACTCCCATGATGATAAACTTCTGGCCTTATGACGAAGTGTATTATCTCGCGGCCGCGGGCGACGCGCCTCGGGAATTTCTTTTGGGCCGCTACCAGGTTGCAAGAATGCTCGAAAGCCTGAAGAAATTGGCGGAAGAAGACTTTGCCGCGCCCGAGCCGAAGAAGGAGACTTCACAGAAAAGCTGGTGGCAAAGGCTATTGAACAGGTAGCGTCCGCCGGTCGAACCGGGCGACGGACAGGGGACGGCCGTCGGCGGCGTAGGTCCAGCGGGCCAGGGCCGCGCCGCCGGCATCGTCTACCGGTCTTTCGTCGATGCCGTAGTGCCGTCTTTCGAGAATCCGGCCGTAACCGTCATAGTTCCAGGCATAAACGGCCACGCCTTCGGGATCGGCTCGAAGCTGGCCGTACAGGCCGTACTGACGCTGTTCGCTTTTTCGATTTTCAGCATCGTAGGTCCACCGATATTCGGCGATTCCCTGGGCATCCTCGGAAAAATCGCCGGAAGCGCTGAAATGACGTTCCATCACCCGATTCCCCAGTTCATCATATCCCCACCGATAAACGGCAACTCCGGAAGTGTCCTCGACGGGATTTTCCCAATCACCGTATCCGGCGGCCTCCACGAGATTGCGTAAATCATCATATGAATATCGGTAACGGGCGATTCCCCAAAGATCCTTCTTGGGCAAATCGTCGATTCCGAAAGACGTGGAGGCGACGATCAGCCCCCGCCGATCATATTCCCACCTGTAGGAAGCCATTCCGGCATCGTCCTCGGTAAGCTCCCCGTTCTCATCAAGATTCAGCTGCTCCAGTTCATTCCCTTGAGGATGATGAATCCAGCGGTAGGAAAAAACACCCGCAAGGTCCATAACGGGCATCCCGTCGGAGTCGAAATGCGACTGTTTCACAAGATTTCCGGATTCATCGTATTCACGGCGGTAAATCGCCGCTCCGCCGGCATCGGCCGTTAAGGTTCCGTTAAGGCCGAATCGCCGCTCTTCAACGCAAAGCCCCCGAGATGAATAATCCCGTTCAACGGCCGCCGAACCGTCCGCCGCGAGCACGGGCCGACCTTCGGGATCAATACGCTCTTCCCGAATAAGATTGCCGCTCCCGTCATAGGATTTCAGATATCCGTGAACCCCCTCACCTTCCGCGATGCAGGGGCCGCCGTCGATATCGTAATAATTCACTGCGGTCGGCCGGTTGTCCGCGTCCCATTCATACCGAACCTCGGCCACTTTTCGAACATCGTCGATACGGGCTCCGGACACGTCGAAAAAACGCTCAACGGACTTCCGTCCGGCCTTGTCCAAATCCCAAAGTCTTAAGGCAACGCCGTCTCTGTCGGTGATGATGTTTCCGAATCGATCGTAATTAAAAACGCCGACGGCCCTATCGACGGCGTCAAGCCGGATTCGCCGGGCCCAAACACCCCGTTCATCGGCCATGGGAACGGACCGCTCGTCGGTGAAACGGCGCATGACATATCCGTTTTCATAGCTGATTTCCATCCGGGGTACGCCGTAGGCGGGATCGGCGAGAGACCGCCCGGAACACCGATACTCGACTTCCACGAGTCTTCCGGCCTCGTCATAAACAAAGCGGTAGGCATTGACCGAAGCGGCTTCGGCGGCCGTAATACCGTTCAATCCCGAAAGACGTTCATAACCGTCCGTTTCAATCCCCAGATACCAGGCTTCACCGGCTTGCGCGGCGAAGGCGATTAACAAAAACGGAAAAGCAAGGATAATTCGAATTTTTCCGGACAACTTCTTCTTCATCATTTCCATAATCGG
The DNA here is from genome assembly GCA_963666985.2 of Spirochaetia bacterium. Taxonomy (GTDB): domain Bacteria; phylum Spirochaetota; class Spirochaetia; order DSM-2461; family DSM-2461; genus UBA2779. The sequence goes on from CAXXIA010000002.1 coordinate 1,280,566, forward strand.
CAAAAGACCGGCGCCGAATGAGAAGTCACGACGGCGATACGGTCCGCATTCGAATCTGCTCCATGGCCTCGGCAAACCGCGCCAAATCGTCTTTGGCCCGATTCCGTTCGCAATATTCACGCCTGCGGATTTCCTCTTCCCTGCGGCGAAAAAGGATTTCCTGAATCCGCCACGGTTTGGATACCCCCGTAAGAACGGTATCCGAAGCTCCTCCGGCGGTAACGAGAACAACATTCCCGTATCGGAACAGGAACGAAGCAAATCCTTTCTGCTCGGTCCGGATGTTCTGAACCGAAACCAAATCAACCTGCCTCCTGGTTTCTTTTAAACCTAAGGGTTTGCGGTAAAGATCGATGACATACCCTCCGGAGATTCGGAAGCTGTCGTTACGCCAGTCTTCAAATCTGTAAATCGCCCATATCAAGCAGGCAAGACCCGCCGTGAAGACAAGACGAGGGTCGACTTCAATGCGTGTTCCGGCGAACTTCATGAACAAAAGAATCCCCGCGGCCGCAAGAAGCGGAAGGGAAAGACGAAACAACAAAACGGCGGGACTCTTTCGAATCCGTGTTTCGCTACCGGAAGCCGGAGCGTCTTTTCCGGCGGGACCGAGGGAGCTTCGAATCTTCTTGGGCACAGCCGACGCTGTTCCGCCGGATTCAAGGATTCGGCGCATTTCCATTCTCTCGCGCCCGATGTTCCTTTCCGAGACGTTCCGCTTTGAAGATCGAATCGTTTGAGCAATATCTTCCGGAGAGTTCACGTCGATAAGCTTTAATTCGCCTTCCATGGCCGATGTTTTGACGATAACCGTTCCGTAATCCAAAAGACGCCTTGCCCAGCCGTTCTTTTCGGTTTCCACGCCCTGTACGCCGTCAATCGGGACATGCCTGCTGATAATGGATAAACGGCCCCAATCGAAACTTCGGGAAATAACCGAATCGCTGTCCATCGTGTACTCGGTCAGTGCTCTGCGAATGAGGAAAACCAGAAACCAGCCGATAAAAGCGGCCGGCGCGGCCAGGGGGATTTGAAGCGGCATTCCCTCCAGAACTCCGACGGCCCATACCAGCATGACTCCGACAACAGCGGTCCATGCAAGACCGATAAGGGCCGGTTTTACGGACGGACGGAAGCGGCGGCGCCGTATTTCTCCGCCTGCATCCGGACCATCGGGCAGTCCCGATATCAAAACACCGTCCTCGTCCCGCAGGGGAGAGAGCGCCTTGCGGAGTCCCGCATCCGATTCCAGCAGAGAGCGGAACGACGGTCCTGTCCATCGAAGCCAGCGGGTGAACTCGGCCGCAACCAATGCCGCCGCACTCGATTCCGGATGAAACGGATGAGAAACGCCCCAGAGATCGCCGGGGAACCACCGCCGCGCCCGGCCGTCTCCATTGATGCCGTCTGTCCGCTCTTCAAGCCGCCCTTCCAGAATAAAAAGCATATCTTCACCGGGATCGCCGGGATAATGAACAAAGGCGCCCTCGGGCGCTTCCCAGAGTTCGGCGGCTTCCATAAGGCGATTTCTTTCTTCCGGCGAGAGTCGAAAAAACGCGGGATTGTCCGGTAACGGCTCATTCTTCATCTCTTCGACTATCGGCCGAAGTCCGCGGGCGGCTGAGTACGGGACGAAGCGTCCGAAGGCGAAAAGCGCGGAAAGACTCTTCGGCCCGATTCGAAGCCCGAAAGACCCGCCGAACAGATGCGGCATCAATCCCGGAAGCGAAGCTTGCGGCGGCGAACGGACGCCGCCAAGGCCTCCCAGAGATCGGAAACCAAAGTACCGATAAGAATAAATGCCGCTCCGACGATTTCCTTAAGGCTCATGCTCTCGCCGAAGGCCATCCAGCCGATGATGGTCGCGAAAACCGGTTCCAGCGCGTAAATCAGAACCGCGCGCAGCGGGGTCAGTCTTTTCTGAAACCAATTCATCAATGCCAGAGCCACGACGCTGCCGAAAACCACCAGGTAAAAAAGAGAACCGAAAAGCCGCGGGGAGGGAACAAGAAATAAAGTTTCGAAAAAAGGAGCCAAAGCCAGGGCAAAAACACCGCAAGCGAGCATCTGTACCACGGTAACCGCTCCGGGATGGCAGCGGCGCGTCGCGATGTCCAAAAGCACGACATAGAAGGCGTAACCCACCGCACCACCCAAGGTATAAAGATCTCCAATATTAAGTCCGCCTTTGGATAAACCGCGAAGAACTTCCAGAATTCTCAGCGGTGAAAAATCGGCGGGACGCAGGGAGGCCGACGAAGGATCGGTGATGAAGGAAAGGCCCCAGAAAACAACGATAAGCCCGAGGAGGTTTCCAAATCCGGGTTTCTTCCCGAGAAGAAAAAACTGCAGGAACGGAACGAAGAGAGCGAAAGAATAGGTAATGAATCCGGACCGTGCGACGGTGGTGTACTTCAAGCCTATCGTTTGCCCGGCATATCCGGCGAGCATCCCCAGTCCGATGACCGCTCCCCAGAGCCAGGTTTTCCGATTGAAGAGACGCCGTTTCGCGGGGGCGGCGGCCTGTTCTTGCCACTCGTCATCCGGCCGCGGTTGATCCGGCCCCGCGGCATCCGGAAAGGCTTCGCCTGTGCCGGCCGATCCGCCGCGCCGTTTCGCCCATCGGCCCGTCAGCAGAGGATAGGCAAGCGCCGCCGCCGCGATAAAGCGGATGCCGACCATAAGCAGGGGCGAGATATCCTGCAGGCCGCCCTTGATGACGGCGAAAGTGCCTCCCCAGAGAAGTGTAACAAATATCAGAAGTCCTTCCGCCCGTACATCCCGCCGCATGTCCGCAACGGTAACGCCGAAGGTCTATTAATGCCAACCCCGGCAAAATCCGACAAGATGCTTCTCCTGAGGAACGGTATCACTTATACCGCGGAAGGCCGCCTATGCGATGGATACGGTTTTACCTCTCTTTCCGTTCTCGCCAAACACCTCCCGGAACTCCTTCTCCGATGAATTAACGACTAAAAAGAATCTTTCAGCGCGAGAGGTTTATCGAGAATAACGGACCAAAGAACGCCCTGCGCCAAGGGCGGCATGGATGCTATTCGTTTCAAAACCGCCGGCTCACTTCCGGAAGGACTTCGATCGCCCGACGGATCAACATCCGCGACCATCCGCTTGGTTTCCTCTTCCGTGTTCACTGCACTTGAGGAGGAAACAGGATGATGCTCGGCAGGCTCAATTCGCCGAGAATCCATCCTTTCGTAAAGTTCCTCTTCACCGCGCGGAATCGCCGCTTCCCGGACGCTTCCATCCGCGATCATCCCCGCTTCCCGCGCCTTGTCGGCAATCCATTTTGAAAGGCTTTCGGAAGCCGGTGCTTTGACGGTTTTCAGGGAAGCAATCGAGACTTTCCCTCTCGGCGCTCCGTCGGGAGCGGGCCTCCGAGCGTTCCCTCCGGCCGACTGTGATTTTTTCCTTACCTTTCCAACGCTTCTTAAAACCCAAATCACCACGAAAACGATGGGAAGAATGCTGAAAAGGGAATCAAGTGCGCCCATGCTTTATTCGTCCGTATCCTTGGGCCTCGTCTGTTCTCCGAGGCTTTTGCGCATGTCGGTGTCCGCCTGCAGATTTCTCAGCTTGTAGTAATCCATGATGCCCAGATTGCCGTCCCGGAAGGACTGGGCGATTGCTTGAGGAATCTCCGCCTCGGCCAAAACCACCTTGGCGCGGTTTTCCTGAACCATGGCCACCATTTCCTGTTCGCGTGCGCGGGCCGCGGCGCGGCGCTGTTCGGCTTCGGCCTGAAAGCGGCGGGTATCGGCTTCCGCCTGATCGGCTTGAAGCTTGGCACCGATATTGGAACCCACGTCCACGTCCGCGATATCAATGGAAAGAATCTCAAAAGCCGTCCCCGCATCCAGTCCCTTCTCCAAAACCGTTTTGGAAATTTTATCCGGATTTTCCAAAACGTCTTTGTAGGTTTGCGCCGAACCGATGGTGGTGACGATGCCTTCACCGACGCGGGCGATAATCGTTTCCTCGGAGGCACCGCCGATAAGGGCATCAATATTCACCCGAACGGTTACCCGGGCTTTGGCCTTTAGCTGGATACCATCTTTGGCCACCGCGTCGATGGTCAGTTTACCGGTTTCGGGATTCGGACAGTCGATAACTTTGGGATTGACGCTGGTCTTTACCGCGTCCAGAACGTCGCGGCCTGCCAGATCTATAGCCGCGGCCCGTTCGAACGGCAGTTCTATCTTCGCCTTTGCGGCGGCCACGAGCGCCCGGGAAACCCGAACCACGTCCCCGCCGGTAAGAAAATGCGTTTCCAGCAAGTCGGTATGAATCGGGATACCGCCCTTCATCAGCATGATTCTGCTGTCCACGACAACCCTGGTATTCACCTTCCGAATCCACATGCCCACCAGCCGTCCAAGACCAACCTTGGCGCCGGAAACCAAAGCACGGAGCCAGAGTCCGAAAAACTTCAGCAGAATGATTACGAAGATAAGGGCGACGACTCCGGCTACAGCCCACAAAATATAAATCATGATTCTCACTCCTTGGCGGCGACGACAACCTTTACACCGTCTGTCCGCAGAACAAAAATTCGCGTTCCCTTTTCCAAATACTCACCGTCGGTTTCCGTAACGACGATTTTTCCATCAAATCGGGCTTTGCCTACGGGCCTTAAATCCGTTACCGCGATACCTTCGGCGCCAACGGGCACACTCTGAAAAACGGTCGGAGGAACAACTCCGGGCACCGGAGCGCCTGCTTTAGCGCTCTCTCCGTCTGTTTTCTTCTTTTTTCCATGCCGCTTCTTTCCGGCATATCCCGGATCTCCGGGTCCGTGCAGAACCAATCTGTCGAACAATCCGGCCCTCGGTAATGCGGCCATTATAACTCCTATCAGAACAATCCCGCCCAGAATACCTATCCCGACAATACCCAAGTTCCTCTTGGCGATGGTCCACTGCCAATCGAATTCGGGCCAGTAGAAATCCTGAAGACTGAAAACCAAAGACGCCAGAATTAAAAGGATACCGGCAATGCCGACAACACCGAAGCCGGGAATAACGAAAATCTCGATGAGCAGCAGGACGATACCGACAAGAAACATTAAAATTTCAGCGGAACCCAAATTCCCCATCAAACCGCTTACGCCGAAGACGACGGCGAAACAGACAAGCGCAATGGTTCCCGGCACGCCGAAACCGGGACTGGTGATTTCCAGATACAAAGCCACCAGGGCCGCAATCAGAAGCAGACTGGTAACCGCACCGCTTGTCAGGAACGTCAGGATGGAATCGGAACGGCTCTTTTCAAGCACGACCGCGTCACCCGGGAGATAGCCCAAAGACTCGATAAGCTTTTCCCGTGTAGAGACGGTTCCCGAGGAAACACCGTAGCGTTCCATCTCGCCGGCGGTCAGCGTAAGGAGCTTCCCCTCGTCGCAGACGGTCTTCCCGACTTCAATATCCTCGCCGAGGCGTTCTTTCGCTTCAATGTCCGTACTGGTTTCAAGAGTCACTTTGCCGCCGGCAAAAACCTCTTTCAGCACAACATCGGCGTCGACCATGGCCAAAGCCACACCGATCGGATACCCGTTTTTTTCCGCCAGGGCGGCCATTTGACCCCTCACGGCGCTGACGGTCTTCTCTCCGGCGGCCTCCATTCCCTCCGTGGTCTGGTACACCGGAGCCGCGGCCCCTATCGACGTACCGGACGCCATCCAGAGTTCCGAGCAGGAAAAGGCCATCAGAGCTCCTGCCGACCAGCTCACGCCGCGCCCTCCGCTGTCGGCAGGAACGTAGGCAACCGTCTTCGCGTAAGAGGCGGATCCGATCTTGCTCGCTATCTCCAGCGCCGTATCGACACGGCCGCCGAAGGTGTCTATTTCAATGATAATGAGCTCGGCGCCGGCCTTCTCGGCGATTTCCATAGAACGTCCGAGAAACACGCCGAGATAACGGTCCACATCCTCACGCAGCGGTATAACGTAGACGGGAGCCTCGACGATTTCCATCGAGGCCCCGAGGCCGCTCTTCTTCACGGCCCCGTCCGGTTTAACGCCGGCCTCTTGAGCGGCCGAATCACCCGATTCCGCGCCGAGCGGTCCGGCAAAAAAACCCGCCGATAAAACCGTCAGAAAAAATACCGTTACGGCCCTCAAACGAAAGGCACAATCAGACAAGAACCTCATTGTCACAGCATGAGACGATGAAGGCAGGAAGTCAACTGAAGATGTTCCGCAACAAGCCCATTACGCGTTTATACCGATCGGCCCGGTTAATGTTATTACCGTAAAAACGCATTGCCTTTCGGAAGAACGGAAAAGAGACCTTTTTATCTCTTATCAAACACCGGGCGGAAGTTCCGCGATGGCCTGTGAAACATTGAGGGAACTGTCTCCGATATGCTCAAGGTGCCTGACCATATCCATGAAAATAAGCTCGCCTTTAACGTCAACATCATCATCTTTTTCAATTGTTCTTCGTGAACGCTTACGAAGCTTATCCCTCATTAAGTTAATCCCGTTCTCCATTTCCAGAGCCACCCGCAAATCATAATTATCAATCCGCCGCTCCAGAAAATCCTGGTTGTATTTCAGAAAATCAAGAACCCGGGAGGTGTAATCCATGAGTTCGTCGCCTCCGGTTTCATGAAAACGCCAATCCTTTTTATGAAGCTTAACCAGAAGAAGTCCGATGCCGAACGTACTGTCGGCCACGGACTCAAGTTCGTGAGCGATACGGCTCTGGGCGGCCACCATATTGGATTGCTCAACACCCAAGGGACGGCGTGTACATCGCGTCAGATATTCGATGATCTGCTCCTGCATATCGTCCACCCGCTGTTCTTTATGCACAAGGCTGTCTTTTTCCTTGGAGAATTTCTTCGGATGGCCGGCACCGTTCATCACCGTCAGAAGCATATCGTAAGCCTCGCCGGCCATATCGGCCAGTTCACTGCGGATAATGATGAGATTGGCATTAACCGCATCATCGATGCTGTCGGGAACCAAAGTCAGTTTATAGGGCCCCTTCTTTTTCACCGAATCATCATTGGGCACCAGTTTCTTCACCAGTTTCGCCAAAGGCGTGATGAACCAAACGAGAAAACAAGTATTCAAAACATTAAACAGCGTATGAAACATTGAAAGATGAATGGGAATTGTCGCCGGATCGGCGGCATCACCCGGAACAATACGGTCCACAAGTCTCGTGAAAGGGAAAAAAACCGCCAGCATCCAGAGCACGCCGATGATGTTGAACACCATATGCGCACGGGCGGTCCTCTTTGCGACGGCGTTCATGGGCAGGGAGGCAAGGAACGCCGTAATCGTCGTTCCGATGTTCTCCCCGAGAACGACGGCCGCCGCCACCGGGAAGCTGATCCACCCTTTGAAGGCCATGGTGATGGTGATGGTCATCGCGGCCGAGGAGGATTGGACGACAATCGTCAGCAAGGTTCCGATGAGAACGAACAGCAGGATGGAGAGATACCCCCAATCGGACCAGGTGGACAAAAACATCAGAACGTCCGGATTATTCTTGATATCGGGCACCGAGTCCTTCATAAAAGAAAGTCCGAGAAAGAGCAGACCGAAACCGATAAGGATGTCGGCGATTTCCCGCCTTTTCGTCCGTCCGCTGAAATAGAAAGGAATGGCAACGGCAATCGCGGGAAGCGCCACCGAGGTGATTTTGAATTTGAAGCCTACGATGGAGACAATCCAGGCGGTGAGTGTCGTGCCGATATTGGCACCCATGATAACCCCGATGGACTGTTTCAGCGTTACCAGTCCGGCATTAACCAGACTCACCAGGATTACGGTGGTGGCGGACGAAGACTGAATAATCGAAGTAACGCCCATTCCGGTGAGGATGCCGGCGAAACGATTCTCGGTCATTGTGTGAAGAACCGACTTCAGACGATTTCCCGCTCGATTCTGTATGCCGTCGCTCATAATACGCATGCCGATGAGGAACACGCCCAATCCGCCTATGAGATTGAGAACCTGCAGGAAACCTTTCATCCGTCGTACTCCGGGGAATTTACTTCAGCGAGATAACTAACGAAACCGAATACGGAATGTTAAAAACCTCATCCATTTCTAACACGTTAAGGTGGTCTTGGCGAGAGAAAAGACAACTTTGAAAGGTTTTCGTCCAAAACTTATTGCGGCTGCGGCCGATGGAATCGGATAATGACCGAAAGGATCAACGATGTTCTACCGACGATTGGAATCATCCCTCCGGGACGGCCGCCGTGTTCGTATCGCCGTGGCCGGCGCCGAGGGAGAGGAAATTTTTTCATCTCTACGCCTGTCCGAAAAACTCGGCATAACCGAAGCTCTCCTTACGGGAAACAGGCAAAAGGCGATTCAGGAAGCCGACAGGGCCGGCATGGAATGCTTCAGCATTATTGAAGCGGAAGATGAACACGAGGCGGCACTGGCCGCCGTGGAAGCCGTCAGGGACGGCCGGGCCGATCTATTGATGAAGGGCAAGGTTTCCACGGCGGTGCTCCTTAAGGCCGCACTGTCTGAAAAAACGGTCTTTTCAAAAGGACATTTGCTCTCGCATTTGGCCGTTATGGAATCTCCTTCCGGCCGTATCCTGGGTATTACCGACGGCGGCATGAATATCAATCCGTCTCTGGAGCAGAAACGTCGGATACTGGAATCGGCGGTTGAGGCTTTTACAAAGCTCGGCATACGGAATCCGAAGGTCGCGGTTCTGGCCGCCATGGAAAAAGAAAATCCCAAGATTCCCGAGTCCATGGACGCGGGCGAACTCAGCAGACTTCAGGATTCCGGAGAGATATCGGACTGTATCGTTGAAGGTCCGATGGCTCTGGATCTTGCCGTAACGCCGGAAGCCTGCCGCATGAAAGACTATAAGGGAAAAATACAGGGCGATGCCGACATCCTCCTCACTCCGAACATATCGGCCGGCAATATCCTGGCGAAGTCCCTGATTCATCTCGGGAAATGGCACGGCGGCGGTATTATAATCGGTGCCGGAAGGCCCATTATCCTTCTTTCGCGAAGCGATACTTCCGAAGAGAAGTATCACTCCATTCTTCTTGCCATCGCCTTGTCCCGCGGCAATTGATTGAATTATCAAGGCCGAAGGTCGAGTTTCTCAGCATACTCGGCCCGGATGGCAGCGGTTCCGGCCCGTCGAAGCGCTGAAAATGCCGGATAATGGCCTTAGAAAAGAGAACACCCGCAATTCGGCCGATTGATGCCGCCGCTCCGCTGCGGCGGCGCGGTCAGAAAAGAGTCTATCTGAGCCTCGGAATATCCTGGGCGATGAGAAGACAATCATCGCCGATCAATTCCAGGTATCGTACAATCTCCATAAATTGAAGCTCGCCTCGAATATCGGCTTCCTCGTCCTTTTCCAGCGTCTTCTGAACTCTTTTGCGAAGCTTATCCCGGACCGCGTCCACCTGACTTTCCATTGTCAGCGCCAAATCCTGATCGTATAGAGTCAGTTTCCGGACAAGATAATCACCATCATATTTCAAAAAATCCAAAACCTTGGCAATGAACGCATAGAGTTCATCGATGGCTTCGCCGTGAATCTTGTATCGCTTCCGGCGAATCCGTTCCAGCACGGCGGCGATTTCGACACAGCTGTCGCCAATCAGTGTTAAGCTTCTTCCCACACGAATTTGAGCGGTGATGTCCCTGGCCTGATCGGACCCCGTTCGTTCCCGAACCATTTTTGTCAAATTCTTCTCAACACGATCCCACGATTTGATGAGTTCCGCCTGCAGCTCCGTAAGTTTCTTTCTATAGTTCGCCGATTCGTCGATGTCCTGGGACACATTGAGGACTTCCATAAGCATGCGATGAGCCGTTACGGCCATGCTCCCGATTTCATGACGCGTGGTGATGAGATTCGCTTCCAGCGAATCGGGAAGATTGCTCGCGATGATCGGCAAATCAACGGTCCGGTCGTCTTCGGCCGAAAGACCTTGAAGTCCGGATGATATCTTCATAATGAACGGACGAATCGCCAAGGCCAGAAGTCCTATGGCCAGAGACCATAGCGTATAAACCGCGGACAGAAGAAACGGCATCAGGGAAGATTTGTAGAAAGCGCCGGGGAAGAAACCGATAATAAGCTTTTCAACGGGGAAAACGAGAAGGAGTCCGGCAAACGAGAAAATAAGAAGCAGGAGAGACACGGCAACGGTGAGTTTCCGAGACTCTTCTCCATATGTTCTCGAAGCCCGATAGGTGGTCAGAATCACTCCGATCTCCGAACCGAACACCATCGCAATGGCCGGAGGCAAAGGAAGCCAGCCGCTCCAGCACAGCCAAAGAGCCGTTACAAGAACGGCGCCCGAGGATTGCGACGCGGCGGACAGAATCACTCCGAACGCAAAACCCATCAAAGCGAACAAAAAGGGATATTCCGCCATACCGCGCACAAAAAATAAAAGACGCGGTGCTTCCGATGAAAGCGGAAGCCAATATTTGAGCAATTCGATACCGAGAAAAATAAGCAGGAACTGAAAAGCCCCCGAACCGAATCGGGCGACCGGCCTTTTTCGAACCAGCGAAAGAGGCGTTATAATCGCAAAAGCCGGTAAAGCCCAGTTTCCGAGGCTGCTGAAAAAACCTCCGAATGTCAGTACCCATAAAGGAAACGCCAATCCGATTTCGGCGCCCGCCAATACGGCGAAGGCGACGGACGGAGAAACCAGGGATGCGTTGATTAAGCTCATAAGAAGCACGGAGAGTCCGGAAAACGACTGAAATCCTCCCGTAATGCACATCCCTATCCTCGCCGCCGTTAAGGGATGCTCTCCGGTTTTCATAATCAGGTCTCTTGTTTTCGATCCGAAGGAAAGAAGAATCCGTTCATTAAGCGTCCGCAGACCTTGAACGACCAAAGCAATGCTGCCGATATAAGACAGTATCAGGAATATGGGCGAACCGCTCATTCATCCCTCCAGAAATCGTTCGTCCGACTTATCTTTCAGCAGAGCTATGAAACGTTTACGGTATCCCGGCAGATTCAAGGCGCTTTCAAACGTATTATCCATATCGGTGAACTTAATATCTCCCGAAACATTCAAATACTCCACGGCCGTCTCGGGCGATACAATGTACGGAGCGACTCCTTTACTCACCAGAAGATAATTGAGCAGAACATTGCCCGTCCGATGGTTGCCTTCAATGAAAAGCTGCGGCTGACTTAAAAGCATTGTATAAAAACCCGTCGCGAGTTTCCAAGGATTCGTCTTATTGATGTTCTGAAGAACCCATTTTCTGATGGGTTTAATCCTTTCCAAAAACCTGGCTCTGGTTTCGGTAATATGGTGATAGTAACTCATCCGCTGATCCGGATCCGTACCGCACAGAACGATATGGTTCATCTCGAGAAGCGAATGGAGCCCGGCCGGAGTAAAAAGGTCCATATCCTTTTCCAGAAGATCGTTGAGGAATATATACGCCTCGACAATCTGACTGATCATCTCGTCGGATACATCTTCCCTTTTCATGTCGAGCTTGTCGTTAATCGTCGGGAAGTCCGCCTGGAAATTCTTAAGGGAAGTTCCGATTGCCTGAATGTTAAACCTTGGTCCGCTCACCAGGTCAGTGTATCCGGCTGAGGCTTGAGAACCAAGGCCGAATCGGCATTGCCCAGAACGTTTCGATTCGCCATCAATATTGAAAAGAAAACAATAACGGCCCGAGTCCGAAAGAAAATCGGAAAAAGTTGAAATCGGAGTCTTTCCGAAAAATCAGGCGTTTCGATTCTTCTTAATGAAATCAACATAAACCGCGATAAGAATCACAACGCCCTTCACGATATACTGCCAGAAAGAATTGATGCCCAAAAGATTCAGACCATTGCTTAATACACCGATAACGAGAGCGCCGATAATGGTTCCGCCGATTTTTCCCAAGCCGCCCGACATACTCGTGCCGCCGAGAACAACCGCGGCGATCGCATCCATCTCGGCTCCCTGTCCCGCCGTCGGCTGACCGGAGAACATCCGGGAAGCCAGAACGATTCCGGCGATGGAAGCCATTAATCCTGAGAAGAAATAAGCGAAAAACAAAACCCGCTGAATACGGATTCCGGCAAACACGGCCGCCTGACGATTTCCGCCGACCGCGTAAATATGCCGTCCCAGTTTGGATTTGTTCATGATGAGTATCGAAACGATAATTATCACGACAAGGTAGATGATGGGCATCGGGATTTCTCCCAAATATCCGGCGCCGATGAAGTTGAACTCATCCGACATCACCCGAATAGGCTGACCTCCCGTATAGACGTAGGCCGCTCCCCGGGCGATGTTCATTGTCGCCAAAGTAACAATAAAGGGCGGAATGGTCGTTTTGGATACAACAAGTCCGTTGAACACACCGACAAAGGTTCCCACGATTAATCCGCAAATCACGGCAACCGGCATGGAATATCCGTCAAAGGCGATCATACCGCCGGTAACCACGCCGGAAAGAGCGATTATGGAACCGACGGACAAGTCAATTCCGCCCAGGATAATCACCATGGTCATCGCACAGGCGATATACAAGTTGGTGGCCACCTGCCGCAAAACATTGAGAATATTGGCTTTGGAAAGAAAAACCGGAGAGAGAACGGAGAGAAGGATGCAGAGAACAAGAAATCCGATAAGAATGCCCATATTCTCTTTAACAAATACGACGATTGACTGAAAGGTATGATGATACCATTTCCGATTCTTATAGTTGACATTGCTTTTATCGGCCATATCGATGTTCCTGCTTTTTATTCGTTATGAGATATTGCCAGGTGCATGATGTGTTCCTGGTCGAGTTCATTTTTATCCAAAGTTCCCGTGATGGTGCCGCCGCACATCACATTAACCCTGTCGCTCATATTGATGATTTCCGGAAGCTCGGAAGAAATCATGATTATGGCCACGCCTTGAGAGGCCAAATCATTCATGATTCCATAGATTTCCGCCTTGGCGCCCACATCCACACCCCGAGTCGGTTCATCAAGAATGAGAATTCGGGGTTCGGTAGCCAGCCACCGTCCTATCACCACTTTCTGCTGATTTCCTCCGGAAAGGTTCACAACGGCCTGGTAAGGAGAAGCGGCCTTGATGGACATAAGATGAACATATCGATCGGAAATCTGCGATTCTTTTTCCCTGTTGACGAAAATTCCCTTAATGAATTGTCCCAGTGCTTTAATCGTCGTATTGAAGCGAACGCTCTGCACAAGAAAAAGCGCTTCCTTTTTCCGATCCTCCGGCACAAGACTGATGCCGAGCTTCATGGCCTGTTCGGGAGATTTTATCTGAACAGCCGCTCCGTCGATAACAATCTCGCCATGAACAATCGGATCCAGGCCGAACAAACATTTCATCAATTCGCTGCGTCCGGCACCCACAAGCCCCGCGAATCCGAGGATTTCTCCTTTGTAGAGATTGAAATTGATGTTTCTGAGATATTTCCCATCTCCAAGATTCCGAACCTCCAGAATCACATCCGACTTCTCGTTGTATGTTCGAACGTAGTAGTTATCCAGCTTCCGGCCGACCATCATCGACACCAGCTCATCCGTACTGGTATCGGCGGTTATGCGGGTTCCGATGTATTCTCCGTCTCTTAAAACGGTAACGCGATCGCTGACGGCGAAAAGTTCGGACATTCGGTGAGAAATATAGATAATGCCGACTCCGCTTTCTTTCAGTTTTCGTATAATGCCGAACAGGAATTCCACTTCCTTGTCGGATAGAGATGAAGTCGGCTCATCCATAACCAGAATTCGGGAATGAAAGGAAAGAGCCCGAACGATTTCCACCATCTGCTGCTGGGCTATCGTAAGCCGTCCGACAGCGGTTGCCGGATCAATATCAAGTTCAAAGGCATCCAGCAGCTTCGACGCTTCGGCCTTCATCCGAGTCTGATCGACGGCACCGGCCTTCATCGGCTCACGGCCGAGATAAATGTTCTCGGCAACAGTCATTTCCGGAACAAGAACCAATTCCTGATGGATAACGCTCACGCCGAAAGCTTGAGAATCATGAACGTCCCTGATATCGGCAGCCTGTCCGCCGATTTGGATTTCGCCTTCATCCAGCGAATAAATCCCGCCGAGAATTTTGATCAGCGTCGATTTCCCGGCACCGTTTTCGCCGAGAAGCGCATGAACTTCTCCGGACCGGACTTCCAAATCGACGTTTTTAAGCGCCTGAACACCGGGAAAAGACTTCTTAATCCCCTTCATTGTGAGCAGACTCGTCCGACTCACATTCCACCGCCTTTCATGAATCGGAGGAACATCCGAACAAGACGTTCCTCCGACACTGCTTTAATAAGATTATACCGAAATCCTAATGGGGCTATTGCCACCCGTCCGTTCCGTATTCACCAACGTTATCCGAATTAATCAGGAACGTTTTTACGGGAACTCTCTTTTCATACGGCTCTCCGGCCAAAATCTTGTAAGACAGATCCACGGATTCAAGACCGATGGAAATGGGAGACTGGGCACCGGATCCGACGAACTGACCGCCGGAAGCGATTTCCGCTTTGGCTTCGGGAGAACCGTCAACACCATAAATCAGAATGTCGGTTCGATTGGCCGATTTGCAGGCCGCCAAAGCGCCGAGCGCCGTAGGATCGTTTCCGCCCATGATGGCGATAATGTCGTCATGAGCCTGAAGAACATCGTCCATGATGCCCATGGACGTGGGCAGATCCCCTTTGGCATCCTGCTGAGCGACAATAGTGAAGCCTTTTCCCTTGATGGCGTCCATGAAACCGGCAATCCGATCATTGATGGAATTCATCGTGGGAGAATCCAGAACAACTATATTTCCGCCCTTGGGATAGCGTTTCACCAAATCCATACCGCAGACATACCCGGCGTTCCTGTTGTCCGAACCGGCATAGGCGGTAACATACTCCATGTCCTTAACTTCGGTATCAAAGTTGATAATGGGAATTCCGGCGCGTTCCAGAGCCACAAGAGCCGGCCGGATTCCTTCCCAGTCGACAGGATTGAGGTAAATGGCATCGATACCCTGAACAATCAGATCGTCAATCTGATTAATTTGTTTCGCAACATCCATTGCGGGATCCATGGTAATCAGTTTGTCGCCGTTGGCCTCAACCGCGTCTCGAATGGATTTTTCAAGGATGATGAAGAACGGATTGTTCATGGTCATACAAGTATACCCGAAGGTGTATCCGTCGCTTGCATCATCAGAGCCGTTCGCGAAAGCGAATCCGCCGAGAAGGGCAATTGATAAGAGAATGAGAATTGCTTTTTTCATGATTACTCCAACTTAATTCACCAACCGGTACCGTGATTGGAAGATGAAGAAATCATATAAGATAAAATTCTTCCGGACCAATCAGTATATTGTCAGATTTTTTATGACAGATGTCATTTCGGCGATGACAAAAATCTAAAAGAAACCGAACACCGACGCTCCGGAACCGTTTATGATGCTTAAGGAATGGATCGGGGTGTCAGGAATACATATCTTTCACTGCTTCTGCTTAATTTTTCCATCGTGGCTTTTATTTCATTCACCATATATTCCACGACGAATGAGATCTGCAGCGAATGGCAGGCCCGCTCGTTTCTGGAATTCGCCCGCTACCTTCCTCATGTTTCCTGGAAGGTTCCGACATACAGTTTGACTCTTTTTTTCATTGCCGCCGGGATTCTGCTGAAACTCATTCTCGGCTCCAAGAGCAGGCCGGGAACTCAAATCTTTCTGTATACATTGGTTCTCGTAATATTCGGAGGAATTACGTATTACCTGAATTTCAGCTATAAAGGTTTTTTCCTTATGGCCGCGGCCGGAGCGTTTTTGTTCATGCCGAATCTTATTTCAAGAATGATTTCCATCGCGGCCACTTTGCTTTTTTTCATTCTTTTCGATTATGATCTGCTCACCGTACGGCTGAACATGGTGTCGTTTCGCGATTATATCCTTCATTACGATCCCCATACACAATTCACCGTCTATGTCGTCCGAAGTCTTCTGGAATCGGCCAACCTTATCATTCTGGTGATTTTTTTCTATTCGCTGGTACAGAGCAAAGTCCAGGAGAACCGCGCGTTCATCGCTCTGAACAACGAGCTTTCCGACCGCCTCTTTGATCTTGAAGTTGCTCGGGGGAAACTGGAAGAAGCGGCAAAAATGAAAGAGCGCAATCGTCTCGCGCATGATATCCACGATATCATCGGTCATTCCCTCACCAGCGTTTCCACCGGATTGGAAGCCTGCATCCAGGTTTCCGGTGAAGAAAATCAGGTGCTGAAGAAACATCTGGAAAAGATTAAAGAAATCACCGACAAGGGTTTGCGCGATATCCGCCGATCCGTTAAGGAACTGAAAATCGACGCCATCGAGAAATATACTCTTCATAACGCCGTACGGGAACTTCTCGACGATATCGGCGCGATGGGAAAAATTAAAGCGCGGCTGGCGATTTCCGGTTCAACATCGGCGCTCCAAAGTGATGAGGAACAAACCGTATACCGATTGGTGCAGGAATCGATTACAAACACCCTCAAGTACGGAAAGGCCAGGCATATCGAAGTGGAATTCAGCTACGGCCGAAACAATTTGAATATCCGGATTTCCGACGACGGTGTCGGATGTTCTCGTATTAAGAAAAACTTCGGACTCAATCATATCGAAGAACAACTGGCCCTTTTGGGCGGCAATGTTGAATTCATCACAGGAACGAACCGGGGTTTTAAGACCATTGCGGAACTGCCTTTAAGGAAGAGCGTCCATGTCGATTAAAGTTCTCATCGTCGATGACCAGGAATTGATGCGCGACAGCCTGGGGATGCTGATTGATTCCGATCGGCGTTTTACGGTCGCGGGCTTGGCGGACAACGGCAGGGATGCCATTACCATAGCAAGGAAAGAACGCCCGGAAATTGTTCTCATGGACATCAGGATGCCGGAAATCGATGGCATTGAATGTCTGAAAGTAATAAAACAGGATATTCCCGGAATAAAAGTTATCATGCTGACCACTTTCGACAGCGATGAGAACATTTACCACGCCTTGAAGAACGGAGCCGACGGCTTCCTTCTGAAAGGGATTTCCAAGAAAGATCTGATCAACAGCATTATTACCGTTCGGGACGGCGGCGCCAGCATTGATCCGAAAACGGCGCAGCGGGTTTTTGAGATTTTCGAACGAATGGCCAAATCGATTCTGGTCGGTCAAGGCAGGGAAGGACTGGAGGAGCTCAGCCCCCATGAGCTCCGAATTATTCAGCTGATCGGCAGAGGGATGTCCAACAAGGAAATCATGAATGAAATCCACTTCTCGGAAGGAACAATCAGAAATTACATCAGCAATATCTTACGGAAACTCGACCTCAGAGACCGCACCCAGGTGGCGATATTCGCCATACAGTCGGGTATCATGCTGAAAAATTTTGACATATGAAACGGCGTCGGATTCTTCTTTTTTCGCTAATACTCCTCATCCTGGCGGGAGGAACCGGACTGATAATCGGGAAAATTCTTCCCCGTAAAAAAACCATCGTTTTTTCCCTTTATTCCGGAAACAGCTGGAACGTACCGCAGAATTTCGTCTATGCGATTTACGACAAAGCCATCGAAATGTTTCATTCATTCCCGGAGAATCAGGATGTTCGGATCGTCTTGAAAACCGGAACCATGCATAAGGATTATTCGGAATGGTTCGCCCAGCTCGTTCTGAAGGGAAGAGAACCCGATATTTTTCTCATTATTGAAGAAGATTTCAGTACCTATGCCTCCATCGGGCTTCTCGAACCTCTCGAACCCTACCTGGAAAACAAAGATTTTAATAAAGACGATTTCTATCTCAAGGCGCTGGAAGCAGGCCGATACAAAGGACGCCAATACTCTCTTCCCATCGCCATGGTGCCTTCCTTCATGATTGTCAACAGAAGTCTTCTGGCCGAAAAAGACATCGATATCGACATGGATTCCTGGACATGGAGTCAATTCCGGGATATTTGTAGAGAACTCACGGAAGATTCCGATCGGGATGGAATCATCGATCGATTCGGAGTCCAAGGATACAACTGGCGTCATGCGTTTCACACGAACGACAAAGCACTGTTCGCCGATGACTCACCTGAGATTCGATTTCAGGACAGAAACATGGAAGAAGTCATCAATCACCTCAAAGAACTCCAGCACCTGAATCAAGGAATTGTTGTATCGGAAAAAGATTTTGCTCATGGGCATGTGGGATTCAAGATATTCAATCTCTCCGAATACAGAGCTTACGGAACCTATCCATACCGGATTATGAAATATGAGAATTTCGAATGGGATGCCATTCCTCTGCCCAAAGGACCGAGCGGGGTGAGTTCATCAAAACTTTATACCGTTCAGGTAGGCATGAGCTCCCGTTCCCGGAACAAAAAAATCGCTTCCGATTTCATCAAGTTCATGGCCGGTAATGAAGACTACCAGCTTGAGGTTTGGAAAGGAACAAACACCATGCCCGTGCTTAAAAGCGTCATGGGGACAATCTATGGAGATCAGGCACATCAAAATGAAGAAACCAATATTCTCAACCGGCAGATATTGGAAGAAATTATTGAAAATTCCTATATCGATCCGAATTTCAAATCCTATTCTTATTACGACAAAATGATTGAGCAAAGGATTTTCCAAATCGTTGCTCAGGACTTGGATACAAAAACCGGTGTTAAAAGCCTTCGCCGGGAAATCGATCAGTGGACCCCCGGAACATAGACGCTCATCATAATCACTTCGGGTACGTTAATCCCGAGTCCAAAACGCCGGACGTATCTTTATCAGTACGAATACCGGGCCCCGGCGGTGAACGCGATACCGTTGAATTCGGAATCGGCCCAAAGGTACTCCGGATCGTCCGAAGGCCGCCCGGCGTAATACGGCCAATCGCCGCTTCGCTCCCGGGCGAAAAGAGATTCCTTCCCTCCGGCGTTCGCCACAACGGCGCCGATCAGCGTAAAGCCCTGAAACACGTCCCAGCTGAAGAGGGCCGTTATTTGAGCCGACGCATCCACGGGAGAAATCACGGACATCAGGCCGAGCGACCAGGCCGAACGGATATTCATCGTTATTTCCGGATAAAGGAGAATCCCATAGCTTCCGGCCTCTCCGTCCAAATAATCCTGATAATCGGCCGCTCGCCAGGTTCCCCACGGCAGCAGGAGGGCTTCGAAGCGAAAAGACAGCGTGGAATCGTATCCCACGGCCGTCTGATGAAAGGCTCCCAGACTTAAGGCGAGGGTTTTGCGAACCTCATTCCAGCCGTCGCGGGAGAATCCCGCATCCGCGTCGTAACCCGCGGCAAGCGAAGCCGCGCCGTACAGATCCGCGCCCGCATGTCCGTGAAAAGAGAAATACACCCGATGTCCCAGAAGATCCGAGAGAACCTTGGCGTCGCCCTTGTAGAGATAGCCGCCTTCCAATCGCCATCCGGCGATTCGGGTAAAAGCCCGCACTCCCCCGGAGGTATGGCTTATGGTCTGAAGCCCCGCTTCGTACGCTGAAGAATCGTAGAGCAGACCCGGCGGCAGAATCACGGCTTCAAGGTAACTGAAATCTCCCAGGGGAATGTTGGCCGCAAGAAGAAAGGCCGTATCGTCCCGCACGGAGGACCGAGTAAAATCAACATTCGGGCTTGTGGAACCGAAAAGAATGTCTCCGGAATTAAAGATGAATCCGTTGCCCCAGGCCACCTTGGTTTTCCCGGCGGTAAGCCGCCAGGAAGGAAAATTGGCCTTAAACCAGAGCCGCTTCAAACTCACCGCCGATATCGATACGGAGGAATCGCCGCCGCTCAAATCCACGGGCTGGAACTCCAAGGCCGCCTCGGCGCGGATATTCGCGTTCCCGGACGACGCGAAGCGAAGATCGGCAAGGCCGGTGCCGGCGAAGTACCAATCCGATCTTCCCCTATAGGCCGCCGCGTAAATCTCCATGTTCGAACGAACTTCCGTGTCGCTCCATCCCGGAAGGGGAATCAGCAAATACACACTGAAAACGAAACAGGGAAACAGGCGCAACGCCGCTTTGTTCCAGCCATGCGGGCGGCGGCCGCGGTTAAAAAAGGGTGATGCTCCCGCGATCTTCTTTTCCATCAGTAGAGCGACCGAAGCGTAAACAAATTTTCATCCAGTACGGGGTCCATTTCAACATTCACAACACGCATCGCCGTACTCGAACCCCTCCGCAGCTCATCTTTCATCACCATCCCGGCCAAAAGAATACGGCCGTCGTCAAACCTCATCACGTCGGTTACATCGACGGTTTTTAAAAGCCGATCCGAACGGGCGTAGTATTCGGCCTCTTTAAGGTGGTAATCCTTCTTGCCAACCTTCACGATCTGCTTCGGATAGGCCACATCACGGCTTATCGCGATCATCTCGATAACCCAGCACTCCTCGCTGCCGAGTTTCTCGCTGCCGATGATTTCCACATCGTACTTATCCAGCGTATCCGATCCATCGGTAAGATCTTCATAGGATATGTCGCCGAACAAAGACTGCTTCAGCGCCGAACCGTGCATGGGGATGATATCCTCGGCATCGGGGTAGAACAGGTAAAGCTCATCATCCACCCGAAGGACTTTCTGTCCCCGCTCTTCAACATTCGTGAATTCAATCAGAAAATCCCGACTTCCCCGCGACCAGGATTTATAAGTACTCCGTTTTTCTCCGAAACGGTCCGTGGTAACCATTTCCCCCTCGACATACAGAGTATCGAATCGCTGCATGTCGTCCACTTTTTGGATAATCTCCTCAGCCGTCTGGGCGAAGACCGTTGCGGCCGCCGCCAGGCAGATCGTAACCATAATCCATTTCCTCATCATAAAATCCTACCTTTGGCCCCGAAAACTTAAAAAGCCGGCACCCGGTCCGCCGAGCTTTTCCGCCGCGCCTTTGCATGCCGCGCATGCCGGTCTCGTGCGTTCGATCCCGCCGGTTCGCGTCTGCGGGACGCGCCCGGAGGCGGTACGGCCGCAGTCCGAAGGCCCCCGGCCGGGACATCGGCCGGCGCGCTCTTCCCGCCTTAATTCAAACATGACGCAGCGCTTCCACCGGCGTTACCCTCGCCGCGCGGCGGGAAGGCCACCAGGTTGCCAGAGCCGTAACAACAAGCGAGTAGAAAAACACCACCACTGTTGATTTGAAGTTGAGAATCGGATAAATCACGCTTCCGAATCCCATGGAATCCATTCCTTCCATCGCTTTGGTAAATCCCGTAAATCCCGCCGCCGCGAAATAAGCGGTCAAAGCGATTCCCGCCGCGATGCCCGCCAGGGCCCCGGCGATACTGATGAAGAGAGCTTCGAAAAAGAAGAGCCGCTCCAGCTGCCGTCCGGTCATGCCCATGGCTCCCAGCGTACCGATTTCGTTCATCCTCTCGAAAATCACCATGATGGTGGTATTGATAATCACCGTACTGGCCAGGAAGAAAAAAATGATGCCGATAACATCGTAGATGCCCGCGGCCAAATCCATTATGGCGGACATGCCGTTGATCTGTTTGTAATCCTTAACATTCAGCGGAACATCCGATTTCAGCTCTCCTTCCAGCCGGGCGGCAACGTTTTGGGGCGAATCAACATTCTTATCAACCTTGATGAGAATCTCCTGCACTTGGTCGGGAAGCCACAGCAGCTTCTGAACCGTGTCCAGCGGCACCTGCACCGTCATTTTTTCAATTCCGGAAACAGGCAGTTCAAGCAGACCCGTAACTTGATACGTTACGGCCTTACTCCCTCTGGTTCCCGACTGAGAGAGGACGGTGAAGGATTCACCGATACCGATGCCGAGTTTCCGGGCCAGAGATCGGCCGATCAGAGCCTCGCGGGCCCCTTTCTCGGGCAGACGGCCTTCGGTAAGAGTCGTTTTATAATCCTGGTAGAAAGCTTCCCGATCGAAATCCACCCCAAGACCCAGCACGTTTACCTTCTCATCATTTTCCAGGGTAATGCGTCCGGGGAAATTGATCCGCGGGCTGATCGCCGTTACCGCGGGATCGGCCTCGATTTCCTCCACCAAATCCATATAGCCGGGTATCGCCAGATGCATGGGATTCAGCCGTTCATACTTGTCGAATTCAGCATTCCGAATCCGAACGGCTCCGGTGATATAGGTCCAGAGATTGTTTTCCATATCATTGAGCATTCCGGCCAAAAAACTGAAAAGGAATACCATGGCGAAACCTGCGACGGCGATGGCCGTACCCGAAAGCAGACTGCGGCGTTTATTTCTGGTGATGTTCCGCAAGGCAATTTTATAAAGTTTCATCACAAAACCTCCTTACTGGAACCGGAGGCTGGCGGGTATATCCAGTCTCAAAACGCGATGCGTGGAAAACAGCGCCACGAAAACGGCGAGTCCCACTCCCAAAAGGAACGCGGTCAAAATACTTTGAACATCCCAAACACCGTACATCTGCCCCTGAATCCTGTAGCCGAAACTCGATTCCCGAAGCAGGAAGGAGTAATCAATTCCATATTTTGCCAGAGGCCAGTTGACCAAAGCTCCCAGTCCGACGCCGATAAAACCGCCGAGCAGACCGATTCCCGCGGACTCCCAAAGGAACATCGCCCAAATCTGGATGTCCTTCATTCCCAGGGCGCGCATCATCCCGAGTTCCCGCACCCGCTCATAAACGGCCATCAGCATCGTATTGGAAATCCCCACTCCAGCGATAATAAGAATCAGCATGATAATCATTCCGGTTCCCCCGGACTTCGCCTCGGAAATCGCGATGAAATCCGCTCCGAGAATCTCCCAGTTCAGCGCTTCCAGTCCCAACTTTTCGATTTGGGGAACCAGTCGGTCGAAGGCCGCATCGGCCCTCTTATCCCGACCGAAATTAACATTCACCTCGGTGACCGCGCCGTTCATTTCCAGAAATTCATCGGCCACCGACAGCGGCAGATACATCCCCGAACGGGTAACTTCCGGATTCGGACAATTGATAATCCCGACGATTTCCAAATCGAAAAGCTGCGGAAATCCGTCGATGGTTTCGGTTTCCACCAATACGGTCGATCCCACTTCCGCTCCGATATCCTCGGCGAGCCAATGGCCGATAACCAGTCCGTAATCGCCCTCTTTCAGCCATCGCCCTTCCACAATCCCGTCGGGCAGATTGAACACCTCACCGTCGGAAACCGGATCCACGGCGGTGAAAAAACCGGGCAAATCCCCGTCTTCGGGAAACGGATCTTTGTAGAAAATCAAATCCCCGGCAAAGCTAATCCTCGGCGCGAAGGCCGCGCCGGAGTCTTTCAGAACTTCCTGAACTGATGAGGGATTAAAAGACTTCTCCAGAGGCGCGTTCTCCCTCTCGTCCCAATAGCCGGGAACCATGATACGGCCCGAAGCGGTTTCATAAAGCCGAAGATTGATTTCCGACTCGGTATCGATTCCGATAAGCAGCGACCGGATAACGATGAACATCATCAATCCGAAGGAAATGGCGCTCGCCGTAATGAGGGTTCGCTTTTTATAGCGGGCGAGATTCTTGAAAGCCATTCTCGGCAGATAGGTCATCACGCTACCTCCGCTCGTCGCTCTGAATCTCGCCGTCGTGCAGCATCACCAGCCGGGAAGCATAATCCATAACCATCGAATCGTGCGTGGAGAAAACGAACGTACAGCCGTAGCGGTCGTTCATCTCTTTCATCAAATCCAGAACTTCCTTTCCGGTGCCCGAATCAAGATTCGCGGTGGGCTCGTCGGCCAGAACAATCTGCGGATTTTTCACCAGAGCCCGGGCAATGGCCACACGCTGCTGCTGACCTCCGGAAAGTTTGGACGGTCGCCGATGCTCCATTCCTTCCAGCCCCACTTCCTTAAGCATCTTCTCCGTCCGCTCCGCAACTTCCTTCTCGTCCACGCCCATAAGATTCAAACTAAACGCCACGTTTTCAAAAGCCGTGAGCACCGGAATCAAGTTGTAGCTTTGGAAAACGAATCCCAGGTGATCCCGCCTGAAGGCGGCCTGACGGTTCCGGCTGTAATCCATCACCGATTCGCCGGAAATAACGATTTCACCGGAATCCGCCGAATCGATGCAGCCGATAATGTTGAGCAGAGTCGTTTTCCCCGAACCCGACGGTCCGGCGATGGAAAGGAATTCCCCCTTCCCTATATCCAGGGACACGCCGCGAAGGGCCTTCACCTCCGTATCCCCGGCCGTGTACGTTTTGTACAAGCCCTTGATTGCGATCATCTTTCCTCCTCCCCCGGAGCACGCTCGGAATGCGGGCCGGACCGTTCGGATTCGGCGGCACCTTCCATGCCCGAAGGCATTTCCCTTTCGGCCGCGCCGCCTCCGGCGGCCTTCTTCACGGCTTCCGGCAGCACGTCCGGAACCGCTCCCGCCGCGGCCCCGTAGGATGCCGCACCGAACACCGGTCCCAGATTCATCGTTTCCAGCGCGGAGGACGGCACCAGAACCAAACCGCCCTTATTCCGCATGCTCTCGTAAATCATGCTCATGGCCCGCAGACGAAGCGCCGTTGGATCGCCGCGGTACAGATTCGCCGCTTCGGCATATTTACTCGAAACGGCAACCTCGGCCTCTCCGAGAATCTCCCGGGATTTCTTTTCCCTTTCGGCCTGCGCCACTCGGCTTAAAGCATCCTCAAGCTCTTCGGGAACCAGGATTTCCTTGAATTCCACCGAAATAAGGGTGATGCCCCAGGGATTGGTCTTCTCATCAAGAATTCGCTGTAAATCCTCGCCGAGACGCTCCCGCTCGCAAAGCAGCGTTGTAAGAGTATTGCTCCCGATACAGGACCGCAGCGCGGTCTGGGCGCTTAAGGTAACCGCCTGCTGAAAATCCTGCACCTCAAGAACGGCTTTCATGGGGTCCCAGATCATCCAGAACGCCAATGCGTCAACATGAACCGGAACCGTATCGAGAGTCAGACTCTTCTCAGCGGAAAAATCGGACACACGGATTCGCGTATCGACATAACCGGCGACCGAATCGACCAAGGGTAAAAGGAAGATAATCCCGGGACCTCTCACGCGATGGAATTTTCCCAGCCTTAAGAGAACCGCCTTATCCCATTGATTAATCACCTCGAAACCGGGCGCGATCAGCAGTCCCGGAGTAATAACGGCCGCGAACAGAAAGAAATTTCCCTCCAGCACCACCGGCGGAACGGCCCAGAGACACGCTATGGCGACGACAACCGTGGGCCAAAAGGGAAGAAACGCAATCACGGCCGCCGCTCCAAAAACCCCTCCGGCCAAATAGGCGATCGTTTTCGAATCCAGAAATCCCGATGATAACGCCTGCGCCGCAAGTCCCATCACCAGGAAAAGAACCAGGAACAGAGCGGAAACGGTATTAAACCGAAAATGTCCGCGATTTCGAACCATGGGCGGTTGATCATCGACAGCCCTCTCGCTCCGCGTCCAAGTTCGGGGCCCCGTAATTTTCAACATCACATTTCCTCCTTGAGGACCTTCAGATGTTCGATAACTTCGTCGATGACGAATCCGTACGATGAAGTATTGGCGATAAAGGAACGAACAAGCGAACGCAGAATATCCGAACGTTCTTCCTCGGTAAGTTCGATTTTCTTGTCGCTGATAAAGGTTCCGGTTCCCTGCTGAGTGTTCACGATTCCCCGAATTTCCATCTCGTTATAAGCTCGAGCGACCGTATTCGGATTGATCTGTAAATCCACCGCGAGACTCCTTACCGTCGGCAGTTTCGATCCGCTTCGAACGCGTCCGTCGGCAACGGCCATTTCAACCTGCTTGATTATCTGCCTGTAGTACGGCACTCCGCTTGATTGATCGAGAAGGAATTCCAATTCATTCGCTGTTTTCTCCGCCGCCACCATTTCAACCTTTCTTCTTCATTGTACTAATTTATTAGTACAACATTATTATAGTACTTTGTTTCAATAGATCAAGCGTAAACCGAATATTTTCATTTCTCTTTTCCGCCGTCTTTCTCCGCGAGGAGCGCCTTGAGTTCACGGAATCCCCTGCCGATGATGAAAAAGAGAATAGGAATGCCGATGCTGATACCAATTTTAAATCCGGAAAGCCGCTTCAAAGTCGTCTGGGAAGTGTACATCCTCTTTATGACCGTCGCGATTACGATACTGGCCCCTTTGATGGTCGTATTTGATATAGCGCTCTCACCCGCTTTATGGACCTTCGATATCATCGTTACGCTCACCTTTGCCGTTGATATCGTTATTCAGTTTCATACGGGTTTCCTGGTGCGTCAGGAACTGGTGACCGACAGAAAAGCCATTGCCCGCCGCTATATCAAAGGATGGTTTTTCCTGGATTTGATTGCGACGCTGCCGTTCACTTGGATTTTTTCCTCAAGCCGCTTCGCGGCTTTGAACCGCATCTTCCGCTTTTTCAGACTGGCACGGCTCTTTAAGCTGTTCAGCAGTTCAAAAACCCTGAACCGGGCCACCAAGCTGAATTTCATAAATCCCGCTTTTCTGCGCCTTGTCATGCTGGTTTTCTGGATTCTCGTAGCGGCTCACCTTATCGCCTGCGGATGGATTTTCATCGGCGGAGCCGGGCATTTCTCCGCCGATACGGAGGTTTCCAACGGAGAAATTTACCTGGAAGCTTTCTACTGGACAATCACCACGCTGACCACGATCGGTTACGGCGACATCACTCCCGAGGAACCCGTGCAGTATGTTTATGTCATCATCATCATGCTGACCGGAGCGGCCATTTACGGTTTCATCATCGGCAACATCGCCAATATCATCGCCAATATCGACGTGGCGAAAAGCCAATTCCGTGAAAGAGTGGAAAACGTCGACACCTTCCTGAAATACAGGAACATCCCTTCGGAGCTTCAGAAACGCATCCATGATTATTACGACTACCTCTGGGAAAGCCGGCGCGGTTATGAAGAATCAAACCTGCTCCAGGATTTACCGCAATCTTTGAAAACTCAAGTATCGCTCTTTCTGAACCAGGATATCATTGAGAAAGTCCCCATCTTTAAGGATGCCTCCCGGGAATTCATACGGGACGTTATTTTGAACCTGAAACCCGTTATTTATACGCCTCAAGACGCCATCGTTACCTTCGGAGAAATCGGGTACGAAATGTACTTTATCAGCCGGGGTGAAGTCGACGTAACCAACGAAGCGGGAACCGTAACCTATGCCACGCTCACATCCGGTCAATTTTTCGGAGAAATCGCCCTGCTCCTCAGCACACCGCGAACCGCGACCGTGAAGGCACGGGTTTATTGCGATCTCTACGTCCTGGACAAGGATACATTCGACAACATCCTTCAGCGCTATCCCAAATTCGCCAAAACCGTGGAAGACTTGGCCGAAACTCGAAGACAAGAACTCGGACTGGAAAAGAAAGAGGAAGACTATGTGGAAATCGTCGAAGACGGAACCATGGAACCTTCCGGTCCGGTTCCCGAAGCTCCGCAAACGCCGACATGTCAGATTCTGGAAGATCAGGTGGTAAGAATCAGCTGGCTTCCCGTACAGGGCGCCCAGAGCTACGAAATCATCCGCAGAAGTTCCGATGAAGAAAAATGGAAAAGACTGAGCGCGTCGCTGCGAAACCCGGTTTATCTCGACCTCCACGCGCCGGCCGGAGAAATCGTCTACAGGATTCGAGCGAACAACCGCCACGGAAGCGGCAAATGGAGTCCTTCTCTTTCATTGGAGAATCCGTAAAAGAACACCGTTTTGGCTGAAGTCGGGAGATTTCCAGTCAGGCTCTTCTTTTCGCAAGAATGCCGGCAATACGGGAAACGGCGGCGGAGAACGGACAATCCGGATCGGACACCGTTACGGGGACTTTGGAGAACATCGAATGCCTCACGGCCGGATCGTTCGGAACCGAACCCAGATGTCCGAGACGGAATCCCAGGCTCTTTTGCGATAAGGAAACCAAGTTGCGCCAAAATCCGGCTTCATTCTCATTTCTATAGTCGTTCAGGATTACTTCGAATCGCATGGCTTCCACGAGAGTTCGGGCTTTTCCGCCCGCTCCCGGGAATTGAACATCGAGAGCATCAAGCATCGCCAGATCCGCTCCCTCGCCTTGATTCCGCGCGTTATAGGCCCATTCCCCGATCATATCCCGTTCCGGAGTTTGAGACGGAAAAAGTCGGAAGAGCAGACGGTAATAGACATTCTTAAGAAAAGAATACGCATTCACCATGGCCGTTGGTTCCGGTGTTGTAACGATAATCCCGCTCCGGGAAGAAAGAAAGAAATCAATCGTATTGTACGAAGAGCCCGCCCCGAGATCGATGAGCGTGATATCGGCCGGAAGCGCCGCGAGCTCTCCGAGAATCTTTTTCTTAAACCACCAGGGGATGTTGGCCGTACCGGGAAGAAGGGCGTCTCCGGCGATCAGGCTTAAACCGGGATATGATGTTTCAACAAGAAGTTCCTCCAATCGATTCACGCCCCGATGAGCATAACCGCCGATACCCATGCGGCTGTTCTTCATTCCCACCAGAGAATGAAGGTTGGAAGCTCCCAAATCAAGATCGGCCAAGACGACTTTCCGCCCCAAAGCGGCCAGCGCAACGCCGAGATTCGCCGTCAGGACCGTTTTACCGACACCGCCTTTCCCGCCGGCCACCGGCACAAGAACATTTCGGATGTTGTCGTTTTTCCCGGCAAGAACGGATTGGAGTTTCTCGGGCATTGATTCTGTCAGGGATATCATGAAATCCTCCGGGAGTTCGCGACAACGGACGTTGAAACCCGGCCGTTCCCGACGGCGGACATCAAATCCGATTCCGCTTTACACCGTTAAGTATAGCCGAGGAGATCCGAATCCGGTACCGGGGCCGCGGTGCAACCCGGTTATACCGATATTCACAAACCCGTTAAGCCGAAAGAGCGGCCCCCAAGTCTTTCCCGAAACCGCCTTATTCCGCTCCTCAGGCGTACGAGGGTTCCCTTTCCTCCGCGGCAGGAGAAGAGAAACGTTCGGGAACGTGAATCAAATCCCGTGGTTTGGAACCGTTGGCCGGTCCGACGATTCCCCGCCGTTCCATTTCCTCCACCAGTCGTGCCGCGCGGTTGTAGCCGATTTTCAGCCGCCGCTGAAGATAGGACGCCGAAGCCTTGCGGGAACTCACCACGATTTCCAGAGCTTTTTCGTACATGGGATCGTCCGTACCGGCCGATTCCAGCTGAAAATCATCTTCATCCTCGTCGTCGAAGAACATTTCATCGTCCAGGTATTCCGGTTCGCCGAGAGTTTTCACATGCTCGGCCAGCCTCTCCACTTCCTCTTCGGCCAGGAAGGCTCCCTGCATTCGGGAGGGGAAGGGATCCCAGGCCGAGGTAAAAAGCATGTCGCCGCGGCCCAGGAGCTTGTCGGCGCCCATGGCGTCGATGATGATGCGGCTGTCGGTTTTCTGGGCCACCATGAAGGCGATGCGGCTCGGAAAGTTGGCCTTGATAAGACCGGTGATAACATCCACCGACGGACGCTGGGTGGCCAGGACCAGATGGATTCCGACGGCGCGGCTCATGGCCGCCAATCGGGCGACGATGCCTTCAAGCTCCTTGCCGCTGGTAGCCATCAAATCGGCGAACTCGTCCACAATCACCACGATATAAGGCAGCGGTTCAGTTGCGAGCTTCCGGTCTTTAACACGGCGATTAAAGGTTTTAATGTCGCGCACACCTTGAGTGTCCAGCAAAGAATAACGGCGTTCCATTTCATACAGGCACCACTGGAGGGCCTGAAGCGCCCTCTTGGGCTCGGTGATAACCGGAGTGAGCAGATGAGGAATATCGTTGTAGAGTTTGAGTTCGACAATCTTGGGATCGACCATGATCATCTTCACTTCCTGCGGTGTTTTGGAATACAGAACCGATGCGATGAGGGAATTCACGCAGACGGACTTGCCCGCGCCGGTGGCCCCGGCGATGAGCAGATGAGGCGTGCGCGTCAGATCGATCACCTGATTCCCTCCGCTGATGTCCTTGCCGAGAATAACCGGAATCCCGGCGTCGGATTCCCGGAACTCTTCCGATTCCACCATGGAGCTGAAAGAAACGATGGCCCTTTTTTTGTTCGGGACTTCGATGCCGATGGCGTGCTTGCCGGGGATGGGAGCGACGATGCGGACACGGCTGGCCGCGAGCCTGAGGGCGATGTTGTCCTGAAGATTCACGATACTGCTGATCTTCACGCCCGGCGAGGGTAACAGTTCGTACATGGTAATAACGGGCCCGCGGCGGATTCCGGTAACCTTGGCTTCGATTTTAAATTCCTTGAGGGTCTGCTCCAGAACCTCGGCGCCTCTTTGGGTGTTCTCGTCGATGGATTCGAAATCCGCATCGGGATACTCGGCCAGAACGCCTTCGACGGGAACCTCGTATTTCTTCTTACGGCGCGGTTTGGTTTTGGGCTTTGAAGGGGTTACGATGCCTTTCGGGGAGGTTCCCTGAGGCGCGAGTTTTTCCGAAATATCGTCGATGTCCCGATCTTCTTCGGGAAGAGTCTCCATCAAGTCCAAAGAATCGTCGTCTTCGTCGAAATCCATTTCGGAAAAATCGTCCTCTCCCGCCAAGAAAGCGAACGCGGGGTCCGGATCATCGGAAAGAACCTCATCGTATTCTTCCGCATCAGCGGTTTCTTGGATTATCCCGCGGGGCGTTTGCGGTATCGGAGTCAGGTCCGAGGGCGGAGGAAACGCGGATGCGATAAGACCGCTATCCTCGAGGATTTCGATATCGTCCGAATCCTCTTCCGAGGCCGTGCCGTCGGCCGAAGCGGCCGGCGAGCCGCCGGCGGCCGGATAATCTGCGATACAATCGGCGCCGGCGGACGAAGACGCCGCGGCATCAGCCGCGCCGCGGACGGCGGGTCCGAAGAGGGTTTTGCGAATCAGATCGGATAATTCGGGATCGGTCGGCGCGGCGGCCGGATGCACCGGCTTCTCGGGCGGCCTTTGAAACAAATCGGAAGGAACGTCTTCCTCGGCAAAGAGTTCTTCTCCGAGAGGTTCGGGCCGGTCCGGAAACGACGGAAACACCATGGAAGGTTTATCTTCGAGTGTCGGTTCGTCGTATCCGGCATATTCCGCGTTTTCTTCCGCTTCCCGAAGACCGAGGAAGATTGCCGCGCGGCGCAGATAAGATCCGACTTCACCAAGATTGATTAAGCCGTCTTCCGGTTCCCGATAACGGCCCGCAAGTTTAATCATGCCGAGGATTTCCATGGCCAGCACAATAAACAATAAAATCGTCGCGGGGATTTGTCCCAAGGCATCTATCAGAATCCGCGAGGCCAGAAGCTCGATGCGGCCGGCGGCCGTCTGAAGAACAAGAGCCGCGGTAAGAAAAACGATCGGCGAAAGCCAAAGCAGAAGTTTGGTTTTCTTGGGGAAGCGGCCGGTTTTCATTACCGCCCCGCAAATAAAAATCAGCGCGGGCACATAGAGGGCCGCGAGATGAAATTTCGCAAAAAGAAAGACTCCCGGGGCCGTAAACGCGGTTTCGGCGCCCATTGCCGCCATCAGGACGGCGAGGAAGAGATATCCGGCAAAAAAATGGCAAACATAATGCAGTCGTCTGGGCATCTGCAAGGAGCCTCCTCCTCCACATTATCGGAGCGAAAAAGAGCCTCTCTTAGCGATGAGAATCAAGTTGAAATCGAAAATCGCCGACACGGCGAAAAGAAATCCGCCGCGTGGAAAGAACCCGGAAGAAAGAGGCGCTTTTTCAGAGAAGCATTGGCAGGAGAAACTCAGAAGAAAATCAGTCCGCACACACCCGCGGGAATCAGATAAACGGCGAAAATCCACAGCTTTCCGTCGGCGATAAGCCAAAGAAGAAGCCGCAGCGAGGCGTAGCCCGCGGCCAAAGCGGCAAGAAATCCGACGGCGAGGGAGAGCACGGGAACGCTTTCGGTGAGTTCGGCCGCGTCCTTCAGAGTCAGAAGGAACGCTCCGCCCACGGCCGGAAGCGAAAGAAGAAATGAAAGCTCTCCGGCACTCTTGCGGTCCAGCCCGCAGAGCAAACCGGAACTGATGGTGCTTCCCGATCGGCTCACACCCGGGAACACGCCGAGTCCCTGAGCGGCGCCCATGATAAGACTCCGCCCCCATCCGACCGAATTAAGATCGCGGGTGCCGCGGGAGCGTATCGTGGAGAGCAAAAGAACGGCGGTAACGAGAAGGAACGCCGAAACAACCCTGGGATTTTCACGGATCTCCACTCCGGAAATCATCAGTCCGATAACGGCCGTTACCGCGGAGGCCGCCGCCAGCTGTCCGGTCAGAATAAGGTTGGGACGATCCGTTTCGTCCGAACGGCGAACGATCAGTCGGAACAGGGAGACAAGAATGCCCCAAATGCGCTTTCGAAACACCCAGATAACAACAATCAGAGTCGCCATATGCAGAATAACATCGAAAAGAATAGGAATGCCTTCGATGTCCATCAAAGCCCTCGCCAGAATCAAATGACCCGACGAAGATACGGGTAAGAATTCCGTTACACCCTGAAGTATTCCGAGCAGCATCGCCTGGACAGCGTTCATTCGGCCTCCTCATTTATCGGAACCATGGGAAGCCCCCAGCGCCGATGGAGAACCCCCGGAGGCTCTCCGGCGTAAAGATATCCGTAGATCGTCGCGGCGGACAAGACTTTCCGCACATAAAAGCGCGGTTCAAGAAACGGAATGCTCGCTCCGAAAAGATCTTCACCCAATCCGCCGCTTTCCTGCCTCCAGGCTCGAACCCGGCCGCCTCCGGCGTTGTAAGAGGCCAGAACATCCACCCATCCGTCCGTCCATTCGCGCTCCCGCAGCCACTCCAGATACGCGGCGCCGAAATGAAGATTCGTCGCCGGATCCATGGGGTCGGCATCGGAAGGGTACTTGAGCCGCCGGGCCCATTCCTCCCAGGTGGCGGGCATGAACTGGGAAAGCCCTTGCGCTCCGGAGCGGCTCACTGCATCCGCGTCCCAGGCGCTCTCGACACGGATTAATCCGTGAAACAATTCCGCGGGGAGTCCCTCGGCCTCGGCCGCTTCGGAAGCCATATCCCCATAAGGCAGCGGGTAAACCAAAAGCAGATCGTCTCTTTGAGGAACGAATCCTTCCCGGGCAAAAAGCACTCCGGCCGCACGAATAGAGCGGCGCGGATCGGTTTCGGCAAGCGCCCTTGAAGTCCTGCGGACAATCCGGTCGGAATAGACATTCGGATCGGACATCAGAAGCTCGTAAGCGGTGTCGATTAATCCCCAATCCAACAAAAGCGAAAGAACGGCCTCATCACCGTTCGGCGCGGGAATCCCGGCCGCGGAATCTATAGCGGACGCATCCTCCGCGGACGCCTTTCCACGACCTTCACGAACTTGCTCTAAATTCGGCGGAAGAATATCCAGCAGACCCGCGGCGCGGAGAGCGGGCCAAGAACGCGGCGCGGCCGAAGCGGCCTGTTCCAGATATTCCTTCGGCGATACGGAACCGTCCGTGCGGCCTTCCGCCGCGGCGAATGCCAGCAGCCACGCCGCGGTGGACCGTGCCGAAGAAGGCCACAGCGCCCCCCACTCCTCGTAGCTGAGTTCCAGAGGTTTCCAATCCCCGCGGCGTACGCACCGATGCAGAAATTCTTCAACAACATCGCCGAATCGCTCCGGATTGCTCCAGGTTCCCGAAGCCCAGGAAAGAGCCGAAATTTCCTCTTCCGGTGAAATCGAAACATCCGCAAAAAGAACTTTAAGACGATTCCAAACGGCGCGGTCCCGTTCCAATCCGGGAGGAACGGCACCCGAGGCCGCAAGAAAAGACGCCGCCGACGCACGCGGATCTCCGGCCGACAGGTAAAGTTTTCCGGCCTGATAAGAAGCCGCATACCTTTTCGCAGAAGTCAAGGATTCGGCACTCCTGTCCAAAAGACGCGCCCAAAGCTCCTCTTTACCGGCCCGCATCGCCGCGGCGGTTATTTCGCCGAAAACGGGAGTGATTCCTTCGCTTTCACACGATACCGCGAAGGCTTCCGATTCCAGCCAATCCCGATATCCGGCCAATGCGGCCCGATCCTCTCCGGCGGCATAATTCTTCCTGGCTTCAAGAAGCCGAACATATCCGGTATCAAGAACCTCCGAAACTTCGGAAGGAAGCGGCGAGAGGGCCGAAGGATCGTCGCAGTGCGAAATAAATCTCTCCAGTTTCGCAATCACCGCCGGAGATTCGGGATTGTTCCCAAAAGCCGCGGCCATTACCGGTGTTTCCCAACCTTCTCCCGTAAATGTTTCGAATTCCCGGAGCAGGGCCCGCTCCCGCCCTTCGGCCGCCAAAACCGCGATTCTCGCCCGGCGAAGATTCTCATTATTCCCCGAGGCCCGTTCGGCCCGGCGAAGAGCCTTCAGCGGATTGGGCAGAGCCCGGGGATTTTCAATCAGCAGAGCCGCGAGGGAGAGCGTTCCGAAGGGATGAGGATCATACTTGGCCGAACGAATCCGCATATCGAGGGCCACTTCGGGATAGCCGGCCTCTTCGGCGGCGGCGGCAAGCGCGAACCAGGCGCCTTCTCCGCCGACACGGCCGATATGAAGCAGTTCGGCCGGAGAGCCCGAAGCCGCCGAGACAAGGATATTCTCCGGGACGGCGGCGGAACGCTCAAGTGAATCGGAATCACCAACGAGAGGACGGCAGGAGATCACCAGAAAAATAAAAAGGAAAGCGTATATCGAAAAATTTCGCGTCACGTTACGGCTTACATCAACGGCCGGTTAAACGGCGCTGCGGGCGGTGCTGATTACGGACACGGGCGAATCGGCGGGTTCCCGCTTCCCCAAATTCGTAACGGCCAGGGTTAGAAAAAAGATGATTGTCAGACAGACCGCGACAAACAGCGTTCCGTAAACCCATTTGAGGGGTCCCTTTTTCCAGGAGCCTGATTTTTTCGGCGCTCCGATTCGATGAGAATGTTCCTCCGGCAAAATCATCTCCAGTCTTTCGGTTATACCGGTATCGACATGAGATACGGCCACGGAGAAGAGTCCGGTCGGCCCGCAGACGGCATCAAGCCGCAATTCGATATTCCCCTCATCGGTCGGC
Source organism: Spirochaetia bacterium (assembly GCA_963666985.2). Taxonomy (GTDB): domain Bacteria; phylum Spirochaetota; class Spirochaetia; order DSM-2461; family DSM-2461; genus UBA2779. Next base: position 1,315,626 of record CAXXIA010000002.1, read on the forward strand.
AAATCCCTAAATCGGATTGTCCCTATTTCCACGGGCACCGAGCCGTCGGACGGATGATGGAAAAAATGCAAATCCACTTCTTCCTGCCCCGGGACGGCGGGAACAACCGACAAATTCCGCGTATCGGGATCTCCATGTTTGAAAACAGGAAAATAATCACCGTCGGCAAGACGAAGGCTGATTCTCGTGGCATCTGATCCGTCATTCATATCTCCATCCTAGGATTACACTCTCCGGCTCGTCAAGAACCGGTTTTCTTGACAACACATAATTCGTATCGACATAATACCTTATATGAGCTTTCTTCCGGTACTGATCATCTCATTGATTTCACTCTCCGCTGTTACCGCGGTTTCCATCGGGCTGAAATCAAAAAGCGATAAAAAAAAGCGGCACAGCGGTAAATCGCCGGTAAAAGACAGGGCTCAGATTCTCAAGGAAGCCAACCGCCGTTTGGCCTCCAACCCGAAAGATCCTCAGGCACTCGAATCCCTGGCCGATTTGTATTACGAGGAAGGCGAATACAAAAAAGCCATGCGGACTTATCAGCTTCTTCTGGATCAGGCCGGTTCGTCTTCGGATTTGGACCAGGCTCGACTGAACCTGCGCTACGGTCTTTCGGCCATGCAAATCGAAGCCTGGGGAGAGGCCTACAAGGGCCTGATGATCGCCAGAAGCCGGGATCCGGAAAACTTCGAAGTCAACGCGAACCTCGGCAAACTGGAATTCATGCGGAAAAATTACGAAAAATGCGCCGGATTCCTGAAAAAAGTTCTCCGCTCCCAATCGGATCATCCGGAATCGCTGAAGTATCTCGGAGAAAGTCTCTACAGACTGAAACGCTACAGCGAAGCCGTTCCGTATCTGAGACAGGCCGTGGCCGCACGTCCCGAAGACAAAGAAACGCTGTACGCCCTGGCCCGATGCCTTTATGAAATTCCTCAGCTTGAAATGGCGCAAAAAATCTTCCGTCATCTGCGGACCGATCCGAAATGGGGTCCTAATTCCGCATTGTACTCGGGAACCATCTTTTCCAAAAAACGGGAATGGGAAGAAGCGGCCACCGATTATCAAATCGGCCTGCGCCATGAAAACCTGACCGGAGAGCTCCAGCTCGAACTCAAATACCGGCTCGCCGAAGCCTTCAATCAGACAAACCGAATCGATCGAGCCTTGGCCATTCTCAATGAAATCTACGAAGCGGCGCCCGGCTACAAAGATGTCGCCACCCAGATTAAGCGCTACAGGGAATTAAATTCCAATAAGAATCTGCAAATTTATCTTCTGGCTCCCACCAATCAATTCATCGCCCTCTGCCGGAAAATCACTCAGGTCGTGTTCCCGAAAGCCCGGATTAAAATAACCGATATGAACGTGCAGAAAACCGAGTATGTGGATTTATTAACGGAAGTTAAAACATCCAAATGGGAGGATATTATCCTTTTTCGGTTCATGCGTTCGGAAGGTCAGGTAGGAGAACTCTTCGTCCGGGATCTTTACGCCCATTCAAAGGAGCTTCACGCGGGCCGGGGATTCTGCTTTACCGCGGGCAACTTCACTTCCGAATCGGCAAAATTCGTCGAGGCGCGGCTTATCGATTTGGTGGACAAACCGGCATTGATGAAGTACTTGAAATCCATCGACGCGAGCGCGCTGACGGAACCCGGCTGACCGGGTATCGACCGCGCCGCGTCCTTAAACCCAACAACCGATCCTTAAGTTCGGCGGGAATCGCCGGCGCTTAACGCTTCTCCATGGCGGCACATTCGGTTATTCGGTCCGATTCAGCCGCGCCTTCTTCGGCTCCAGCAGCACCAAATTCCGCTCATCGGCCATTCCGGGAACCGTCATCGGACGGATGTCCAGAAAACCGATTTTCTCGGCGTTTTTCCGAAGCTCCTCATCGATAACCTCTCGGCGTCCTTTATAGGCCGCGATAACGCCTCCCGGAGCCAACAGCGGCGCAACGGTATCGATCAGTTCGGCATCGATGGAGGCCCATGCCCTGAAGGTCACCACGTCGAAGAGAGCCTCTTTCGGATCGACATCTTCCACGGGCCCTTCGAGTATCCGAACATTCGGCAATCCCAATACGGCGATAACGTTCCTTAAGAATCCCGCTCTTTTGCCTGAGCGTTCGATAAGAAAGAAATCCGTTTTGTCCATCCAGACGGCCAGAGGAATGCCGGGGAATCCCGCTCCGGATCCTATATCCGCGATTCGATGCGGGTCTCTTGCCGTAATCGCGGCCAGTCCGGAGAGACTGTCCAGCACATGACGCCCAATCAAATCTTCACCGGCGGCCACCAAACCGTATCGGGGATTCCAAAGTTCAATTTCATCAAGAAATCGGATAATCTTCGCGGCCTTATTCCCTTCTCCGTCCAGGCCGAGCTTCCGCAGTCCGGACGACAGTATTTCAATTTGTCCTTCGTTCATTCGTCCGCCGTCCGCTTTATTTACCGACACAGAATTCGGAAAAGAGAGTTTCAAGCACATCGGCCCGCGTTACCTCTCCTGTGAGCTCGCCCAAAGACTCCAAAGCATCGGTAAGGTCTTCGGCCAGAAGATCCACGGGAACCTCATCAAGCCGATCCGCGCTGTCCAGAAAACGATCCAGGGCATCCGCGGCACGCTCCAGCAGCGCTTTCTGCCTTACCGAATCGATAACGGGGGCGTCCGCCTCCGGTGACGAGCCGCCGTGAAACGCCGCGTTTATAATCGCCTCTTCCAAATTTTTAAACCCGGCTCCGGTTACGGCACTGACGGGAATCCATCCTTCCGGCGCTTCCGGTTCAAGGTCGCTTTTATTCCAAACACGGATAAGCCGCTCCCCGGCCTTTTTCCCCGGAACAGCCGCTTCTTCCCGCTCAAGTTCCCTCTCAAGAGTCAGGGCCGCATCAGCTCCCGCCGTTGCGTCCGCCACGGCCACAATCAAGTCCGAACCGGCGATGAGGTCCCGTGTTCTTTTCATGCCTTCCGCTTCGATGGAATCGGCGGCATCGGCCCGAAGACCGGCGGTGTCCGCCAGCCGCAGGGGAATGCCGTTCAGAGCCACCCAGGCTTCCACCCAGTCCCGAGTGGTGCCCGGGGTATCGGTGACGATGGACCTTTCTTCTTTGAGAAAAAGATTGAACAGTGAAGATTTCCCGGCATTGGCCGGTCCGGCGAAGGCCGCCAATAAGCCGTCGCGGTACAAACGTCCCGTATTCCATGTGCCGAGTATTTCGCGAAGCGCGGCGGCGGCGGCGGCGATTGATGCGGTATCGAAGGGCACGGGTTCGGCTTCGTCTTCGGGATAATCCAGGGCCAGCGAGGCCGTCGCGGCCTGAAGACGCACCGTTTCCTTGACTCTATCGACAACATTCGCAACCGAGCCGGACAGACGGCCGACGGCCAAAGCCCTGGCCCTATCGGTTCTCGCATCGATAATTTCCCGAACCGCTTCGGCGCGCATCAAATCCATTTTCCCCGAGGCGAAGGCCCGAAATGTGAACTCACCGGGGCCTGCGTCCCGAAATCCGGCGCGCCTGAGAAGATCCATAATCCGATCGACCACGACGAATCCGCCATGGCAGGAAATCTCCGCCGAATCCTGGCCCGTGTAGCTCGCCGGAGCGCGGAACACCGAAATCAGCACTTCGTCGATGCGGTTTCCCTCTTCATCCAGAATCCAGCCGTGATGAACCCTTCCTCCCCGACTTCCGGTAAGGGCATCCGGGCGTGAGAAGAAACCGGCGACGGCTTCAATGCTTCCCAAACCGGAGGTTCTGACAACGGCGAGAGCTCCCCGGCCCCTCGGCGTGGCCGTCGCCGCGATGAGGTCGTCGGTCCTGTAATCACCGGTCATTCGGATGCCTGGGCAATCAATTCCGCCGCGAAAGACCGTCCGAGCTGACGAAAAGCGGCATTCACGGCCTGCCGCCCGTTTCCGGCCCGGCTGGTTTTCGAGATGGTCGATCGATAGACATGAACCTGCCGATTGATATCCGAAAGAACGAGTGTCCCGGAAACCCTCACGGTGTATCCGTCACCGTCCTGTTCAAAACTTTCCAGAGAAACGGTACCGAAAATAACCCGATCATACCGGGTGGAAAATCGGACATCGGCCTTTAAATCGCGAAGCAGGGCCTTCTCGCTCCTGTCGATCATTTCCCGGGGATCGAGATCCATGATTTCCACATCGAATTCGTCGGCTTGAAGATCGCTGAAAAGCCCGTCGGCCGCCGCGCTGGACTCCAGCGGATTCCCGGCCAGATCCGTTTCCAGGATAAGGATGCCGGTGGGAATCGTCCTGATGGGATTATAAGCTTCGTATGCCGCTTCGGCTTTCGGAGTTTCAAGGGTTGCAACCAGCGTATCGATATGAGGATCTCCTTCGCCATTCAGATATTCAAGGAGCGGATCGGCGCTGGGTGCGATGGTAACAACCTGCGTGCCGGAATATCGGACTTCGGGCGGACGGAAAATGATAAAGCCGCGGGCATCGGAGGAAATCCTGACGGAACCTTTGGCCGGTTTTCCTTCGCGGGAAAGGACCGGATAGGTAAGAACGAACTCCGCATTCCCCAAAGGTTTCCCTCCGGACGATATCGCGAAGATAATCGGTGTTTCCGGTCTGGAACCGACGGAGGCCTTTTCCGGAACGGATTCCACCGTGTATTTCAAATCCAAAAGAACGAAACCGGCCTGGCGCAGGGCCTGACGGTAGCCGGAAGAATTTCCATTCGTTTCGGCAACTCCGGCCGCCTTCGCCCAGATGAGCGCGGATTCATAAAAGTTGCCTTGTTCCGCGGCGGCTTTTGCCCGTTCTTCCAGGTCCCGATAATCGGAACTGCTCACTCCCGTTACATCGGAAAGTTCATCGGCCATGGCTTCGAAGGCGGCCGCATCCCAAGAAATATCGACAACATAGGAAATCGTCTTATCCGAATTTTCCCAGCCCGCGATGCGAACAACGGAAAAGCCTTCGAGCACCGATACGTCCGATGTTGATCTGACGGCCGATTCAACATCCAGCCGAAAGGCGTTCACCTTGGCCGCCCCCTCGGAACTCCAGCGGGATTCATCTCCGAGGTTCATGGCCGAAATGATCTTTTCCGTTAAATCCTCAATGGCTCCTTCTTTGGCCAAAACCGGGCTTTCATTTCGTGCCTCTCCGCGGAACGCAAGAAAACCCTCGGCCGCTTCGGGTGGAACGGATACCCACTCGGGAGGTGCTTCGAGCAATCGAGGTCCGCCTGCGCATGAAAAAATCAGCAGGGAAAACAGGAGAAGCAAGAGGAATGTAAACGAGCGTATTTTCATTCTATATCCGTATTTCCATGACGTTTTGCCGTCGTTCACATTATCCGCCAACAACGGCTTTTTTTCCAGCGGACTTTCATATTACGACTTTTTTTTGGACAAATTCTTCAAAAATGCAGGCTCTTATGCGTAAAGTGAAAACATAAGAGCTTATTAGAAATCGCTTGATTACTTTCGAACGGGTTCGGCGGCTCCGATCGGCCGGCCGCCTACACCGCAGCCCGCCGATTCACTCCGGCGCGGATTCGGTCCACATTCCGATAAGATTCAGAATAACGGCAACGGAGCGAACCATGGCGGGCACGGCCACCCATTCATACCGGCTGTGGAAATTCAAACCGCCCGCGAAGATGTTCGGAGTCGGGATTCCCATGGCGGTTAAACGCGACCCGTCGGTACCGCCGCGGATGGGCCGCTCGATCGGTTCGATGCCCGACGCGCGAACCGCGTTATGAAGCGTTTTAATCAGGAGGGGATGCTTTTCCACTTCCTCCCTCATGTTTCTGTACTGCTCCTTCGGTTCCACGCTCACCGTACCGCCGGGGAACGCGGCCTCAACCGCGGAAGCGAAGGAATACAGCGCCTCGGTACGCCGCTTCATGTCATCGGCATCGAAACTTCGGTAGAACACCTGCACGAAAGCGTTTTCCAGTTCACCCTCAATACGATGCGGCCAGTAGTTACCATACCGGCCGTCTGTGGCCTCCGGACTCTCATTTCGGGGAAGCATCGCCGTAAACGCCGCCGCCATGGAAACGGCGTTTACAAGCTTGCCCCGGGCCGCGCCGGGATGAATAACCCGGCCTTTAAAGCGAATATCGGCCTTCCAGGCGTAATAGCATTCGGTCTCAACCTCACCCTCGCGGCCGCCGTCCAGAGTAAAACAATAGGCGGATTGAAGACGCTCCACCGGGAAACGATTCATCCCGCATCCGGTTTCTTCATCGGGAGTGAATATAATCTCCAAGTCGCCTCTCGGAGCCTCGGGATGCCGAAGGAGCCAGTTGGCCGCCGTCATAATCTCGGCGATGCCGGCTTTGTCGTCGGCGCCCAAAAGAGTCGTTCCGTCGGATGTGATAACCGTTTCGCCCTCGTAATCGGCCAAAGGGGTTTCGGCGGGATTCAGAACAATGCCGTCTTTCAGTTCAATCACGCCTCCGTCGTAGCGCGTATGAACACAAGGCCGCACATCCGCGCCGGGGGCGTCCTGACTCGTATCGACATGGGCCATAAAGCCGAAGCCCGGAACCGCTTTTCCATCAGGCAGATTTCCGGGGATACGGGCGATGAGGTATCCGAAGTCATCCAGATAAACATCATCAACACCGATTTCCTTCAGCTCCTTTTCCAAAAGCCGCAGGAGCATCCATTGCCCTTCGGTGGACGGAGTCTTCTTTACGGCAATCTCTTCGTTCCCGGTCGTATTAATCCGGACGTATCGGAGGAAGCGTTCCTGAACCTCCTCTATGGTATCCGCGAGTACGTTCTCGTATGTGTAAGGTTTCATTTCATTACGCCGCCTGAATGGGATTCCGCCGATTCTTCCTCGGCATTCACGTCATCTTCCGGACCGCCGAAGAGTCCGGCGAGCATATCGCGCTCCATGGTGTCGGATCCGGAAACCTGCTCGGCGCTCCGGAACAGTTCCTTCAAAGAAAGAATCTCTTCGGTAAACAGAAGCCGGACGAAAGTCTCCTGCTCGGGGGGAACGGTGGCCGTAATGGCCGAACCGTCTCGGGATAAGGTAAACAGCACGGCGTCTTTCTGCACAGCGTAAACAGGCCTGCGGTTTCCCACCCGCCGGGGAAAGAACTCGGCTTCTCGAAAAGCTTCCAGAAGCCGGGAGAGAACGAATTCCGCCAAAGCGTCGCTCGGCATTTCCAGAGACACGGGACGAAGATCCGATTTGTTATCCGCATTAAGCTGTCTTTTAAAACCGCCGCCGCCCGAAAAGGCTTTCACCAGCAAGGGAGGGGCAACAAGGTTCGAAATAAGCATCGCCATGACGGCTACGCCGAAAAGACCGGTATCCAAAACCCCTACCGAGAGTCCGAGTCCGGCCATGATGAGCGTTACCTCTCCCCGCGGCAGCATGCCGGCGCCGATTCGAAAGGCCCCTTTCAGGCTGAATCCCCTCATTAAGGAAGGAATGCCGCAGCCGAGGATTTTCCCCGTAATACCCAGAAGCGCGTAAACCAAACCGTACACGGCGACTTTCGGCAGGGCTTTAAAATCAACGAGCATGCCCATCACGCAGAAAAAAACCGGAACGATGAAGGAATGAATGCCTTCCATCCGCAGGCGGATATCCTCGGCGACATCGGTGCTGGATAATGCCAAGCCCATCACGTAAGCGCCGATAATCATCGCCAAACCCGCCATCTCGGAGAGTCCGGCCAGAAGCAGTGCCAACCCGAAAGCAATCATCGCCAGAGTCTCCAGATCCTTTAAACCTTTCAGACCCTTTGTCAGACGCGGCGCCAGGAGAATCCCGATGATGGTGCTGCCGAGCCAAAATCCGAAAGCCTTGAGGGCCGTACGGCCGACAATCCCCCAATCGACATGCCCCGAAGGACCGCCGTGAGTGTTCACAAGACCGACGACGACGGCCAAAAGGACAATGCCCAGCACATCGTCGAGCACAGCGGCCGAGAGAATCGTTACGCCTTCCGGACTGGAAAGCTTTCTGCGTTCCGAAAGGATGCGGGCCGTAATCCCCACACTCGTTGCCGTGGCGATGATTCCCATGAACAGGGCTTTCGGATCCATCAAGTGATGCACATCAGGCATGAAAAGCACGGCGGAACCGGCACCGAAAAAGAACGTCGCCAAAACACCGCCCAATCCCACAAAAGAACCCGTACCGGCGAAACGCAGGAAGGTTTTCAGATCGGTCTCCAGTCCGGAAAGGAACAGAAGAACAATGGAAGCCACGGTGGCAAATCCGTAGAGTTCGGCCGTAACCGGCAGCTCCATTCCCGCTGATAATGCGAAAAGGGGCTCTCCGTGAAAAAACGGCAGAGGGATTCCTCCGAGGGCGAAGGGACCGATAACCATTCCGGAGATTAGCTCTCCCAGAACCGAGGGCTGTTTAAAATATCTGGAAACAAGATAGCCGAACGTCTTGGCAAAAATAACGATAACCGCCAGTTGAAGAACAAGCTTGGTCATCAGATGAGTCAGCGACGGTGCTTCGTGCATTATTTTCCCCCGAGAAAAACTGCCAGTACCTCTGATGCATCCTTCGCCTTGAGGATTTTGTCCCGCTGCTCAGGCTTGGTAAGAAGTCCGCTCACTTCGGCCAGGAATTGAAGATGAGGCCCCGCCTGACTCGCCGGTGAAATGGTCATAATGAAGATTCGCGCCGGTCTTTTATCCATACAGTCGAAATCCACCGGAGCGCTGCTCACGGCGATAACGGCATGCAAATCAGAAACTTCATTGGTTTTCCCGTGAGGAATCGCGATACCGTTCTTCATGCCGGTAGACATCTGGGATTCTCTTTCGAGAACCGCTTTATAAATGGCGTTACGGTCCAATCCGGCGTCGTTGGCGACGATGATGTCCACCAATTCATTGATGATTTCATCCTTGGTGGTGCCGGGCAGGCCGATCTTGACCGAATTTTCCGTCAAAACCTTCTTAAGATTCATGTTAACAAACTAGACTCCGCCGCCGCCAAGGTCAATAGAGTCCGCTTAAAACAACACCGGCAATAACAAAGCTTCCGTTAAATAACACCTTCCCGGACAATAAAATAGGTTCCGGCACAACCGACTGCGTCTTGACCCGCCCGGGAGGGCGGGATATGATGCCTCTGCATTTGCGAACGCCCCGGTAGCTCAGAGGATAGAGCAACTGCCTCCTAAGCAGTAGGTCAGCCGTTCGAGTCGGCTTCGGGGTAATTCCATCGAATTCATACGCCGCTCCTCCGCTCTGCGCACGCGTTCCTTTTTGCGTGTTATTGACCCGGTTCTCATAAGTCCGTAACGTTGTGCAATTGAACTTCCTTTGGGAGGGGAAATCATGATACCGCAAGATCTGCATATTCATACCGTTTACTCAACCGGAGACAGCTCCGTCGTATCGCAGCAAACGCCCGAGCTTATCGCCGAGGTTCGTCATGCCCGCGTTATCGGAATAAGCGATCATATCGAATATCTTTATGAGCCGGTCTTCCTTAAGTATGCCGAGAAAGTACGGGGGCTGGGCTTCCGCCTGGGTGCCGAAATCGTCAATTACAGCGATATTGATTTTTCTTTGTCGCTGCCGCTGGAATACCGGGTATTCCACTGTTATGACGAAGACAAATATTATGCGGCGGCCGAGCGTCTTCTGGAATCCGGCGACCCGCTGATTATCGCGCATCCCATGGCTCTCGGAACCGATCTTGGGAAAGTGCCTCCGGAGTGCTTCGTGGAGATCAACAACCGCTATATTTGGCGCAACGACTGGGAAGCCTTCTTCACACCGTGGAAAGACAGATTTCGATTTATCTTCTCTTCGGACGCTCATCAGCCGAACTGGCTGAACCAAAATGTCGCCCGATACGTCGGTGAAAGCCTGGGTATTCAAGAAACCATAATTTTTGGTGAAAACGCTCGGGAACACGTCGCTTGATCAGCAGCTGTTTCGCAACGCGAAATAGCGAGCCCAACAGCTGATTTGCGGAGCAAATTAGCGATTCAACGAGCCCAGCAGCTGTTTCGCGGCGCGAAACGGCGGGCTTGGCGGCATCGATCAAAAGAATAAAAAAAGGACCGTCTTCGAAAAAACGGTCCTTAGGAGGCGGAAGTGACGGGGGTCGAACCCGCGATCTCCGGCTTGACAGGCCGGCGCGATAACCAGCTTCGCTACACCTCCAACGCGAGAACAGAATATAGAGCAAAGACCTCCGATTGGTCAAGCCGGAAAATCGGATCGGCACCGAATCGGGCGGGGCGGGTTCCTATTCCAAAAGGACCGATTCTTTGGATAAGGCCTCCGGGTCCAATCCCCTGGCTTTGTATATGGATTCGGCCGGCGAATGCAGTTCAGGAGCGACATACTCCCAGATCCGTACCAATTCTTCCCGTAGTTCGCGATACCTCTTCAGCCGAGCCAAACCTCTTTCCCGAACGGAAGGAGCCATGGACTCCATTAAGGCTTTCTGTTCTTCGGCCGAATCTTCCAAAGCAAGACTTCGCTCCCTGATTGTTTCGGCTTTCTCAAGAACTTCCGGATCGCGGGAATCGAAATACTTGTGCATCATTTCGAAAGATTCTCTTAAGACTTCCCTGGCCTCCACGGCATAAGCTTCCCGGCGGCGCCAGGCCAGAAGATAGGGATCGCCGCCGCCGGTGATAACCGCGTCCAGCTCAGCGAATTCTTCGCCGATCCTCCAAGCCTGTTTGAGCGACAGAATGGTTTCCGAATACAGACGGGACGTTCGCGTCTTTTCCAGAAAAACCTCAAGCTCTTCTTTTTCCGAAAGCGTGATGAGTAAAAAAATCCCCCGACTGTTCGCTTTGCCCCTCTCGTCGGTCACAAGCCAGGAATCACCCTCATCGCGAAGATAATTCAAAGCTTCCTGTGTGCCGAGCAAACTCTCACCGAGCAGCACGCGGCGGACTTCGGCAAGTGAGCGCTCACCGAATGATTCAAGAGCTTCCCGAGCGGTTTTCCGAATCTCCTCGGAAGAATCTCCCAAAGCGGAGGCCAGAACGGGCAGCGCTGACGTGGATGCGATTTCCTTCATAAGACGAACGGCATAAAGCCGGTTGATTTGGGATGATTCCCGATAGAGTTTTGCGAGAACGGGTACGGCTTCATCTCCGTATGTGCCCAAGGCGGACTCGGCTTTTCCGGAAATGCGTTCGTCGGGATTATCAAGCAAACCGATAAGCAGAGGAAGGCTCTCTGGGAAGCGCAATCCCTCGATAACATCGAGAGCGGCGATTCTGGAGCGGATATCACGCTTAGAATCGGCGGCAACATTATGCAGATTCTCCAGCCCGGATTTCCCGAGAGCCAGAGCGGCAAGCTGAGCTTCCCTGCGAATCTCCGGATGAACGGAAGAAAACGCATCGGAAAACACCGCAGCGTCCTCCGGATTTCCATAACGGCCGAGAGTTCGGTAGGCAACGGAAGCCGCCAAAGGGTTTGAATCGGAAAGAGCGGCGCGAAGAAGAGGATTCAAGCGGTCGGTTAAGGAACGAACGGCGCGTGAGGCACTCTCTCGAACCCGGACATCGGGATCGGAAAAGTATTCGATCAGAAAGGCGACCGACTCCGTTCCGCCCAAGAGAGGCACCAGAGACAAAGCCTCGGCCCTAACGGCCGCATCCCGGCTTCCGGCGGACTCAAGAATATAAGGGCGAAACAAGTCCGGTTCCGCAAGAATGGCGCGTTTTGCCTCACCCGATACATCGGGATGAGAATCCAGAGCGGAATCCATGATGTACGGACGAAGCTTATCGGCTCCGGATTGTACCGCGAGGATAACCCCGGCCCGACGATAATCGGGTTTCTCATTCTTCATCAGTTTCTGAATATCCCGGTAGTCCTCGGGAGTAATAACGAATTGTTCACCCGCCAGCGCGGCTTCAACCATATCCTTCAGAAACGCAGGATCGTCCAGAACAAGATCGGTGGTACTCCGGCAGGAAAAGAGAAAGAGTGCCGCCGAGAAAGCGGCCGCGGCGAAATGGAGAAAAACCCTTGGGCGGAATATTCGGCGGATCGGCACCATCCTTCTTATTCTCGGCCGTCAGGCCTCTTCTGAAAAGCCGGTCTTCATTACGGATGAATAGAAGAAAAGAAGGATCTTACTCCAAGGCTTCCGAGAAACTCTCGTCGTCCATGAAAAGAACGAAAGGAACTCCCGAGTCCCGGCCGTACTCGTCGATGCCGTCTTCCGACTGAACAACCAAAATCCCCGACTCCCAATCAGGATCGTTTCCGTCGTTATTGCCGATCTCCACATCATCAAAACGGATGATGAAATCCCGGCCGGCGAACTCAACGGTCAATTCGTCCGTTCTGGGCAGGAAATTCTCATCATCCGGCCAATTTGATCCTTCATGCGTCCAAGTTCCCGCAACGTCCAGTCCGTCCAGCCCGCCGCCGCCGTCCTTCATAAAGGTACCGTCCAGAAGAAAGAGAGAATTCCGATAACCGGAATAATTCTGATATCGACGGTAATTGGTTCCGAAAAAACCGTTCCGATCGATTCCGTGACTGTAAGTTCCTTCATCACCTTCAATGCAGTCTTCTTTCAAATCACCCCAAACGGAACCGGTCTCATACCACAAATCTTTGAACGACAGCCGAATGCTGTTCAGAGTCCCCAGGAGCACCTCTTCATTGGAAAGCATTCTCGAGCCTTCCGTCTCGCCGCTCTCTCCCGCCGAATCACCGGAGGCGGAGAACGCTTCCGCCTTGTAGCGGGGATAACCGGTTAGAAACAGAGCATCGTAATCCCGATACGCATAGGAATCTCCCGAAGCAACGGCGATGTCCTCGGCAACGGCAACCCACTCGCCGCCGCCGTCGTCCAGCCGGAAGAGAGTGTAGGTAAGATCGACGCTTTGCGGCCGAATCTCAATCTCCGTGTAATATCCGTTCCCGTCCCGGAGGATTCCTTCAGACTCAAGAGTCGTCGCCGTAACCTCCGGTTCTACGGTTAAGGCATTTCCGATGCCGACGGTATAGGGCGAGAGTCCGGTAAACACCGGATCGTAAGTACCCGCGGCGAGATTCTCCTCGTACCATTCGGCATTAATAAAGTTCCCTTGGTCATCGACATATCCCGCGGGATCGTATTCGTAGAACTTCCGTGATTTCCCGTCCGGGTCGGTGCAGTATGCTTCCACGGGACCCCATTCGGTAGGGACTTCCTGACCCAAAATGCTGTCCGAATCGGTGGGAACGGCGAAGGCAAAGAAAAGACGCGTGTAGGTATCCACCGCAACCAGATAGTTATCCAAATCGACGATAACGGCCGTTCCCGTAAAACGGTAAAAGACAAAGCGCTCCATCCGGGTTTCGTCACCGCTCCCGAAACACGCCGTATTGTAAGAACTCTCGGCGGAGAAGAAAGGATTCAGCCCCCGATAAGCATAGTAATTCATATCGGAAATGGTGTTGCCCTGCGCGGACGAATTCGCTCCGAGATAATAAAATTCGTTCTTCTCGGCGTTCAGCTCTTCCCAGGTTCCGTCTTCGTACCACATCGTCGGGACATTTTCATCGTCGAAGGTAGCGCAGATAAGATCGTTTTCCATAATCGCCGAGGAAGAAAAATCGCCGGTATCCGGAAGCCGTTCCTTCAACGCCGCGAGTTCCTCGGGATACTCCGAGAAAAGATCTTCATCGATCACGCCGTCGGCACGAATCGCGGAAAAAATCGAGACGCTCCCGGCGGAAGGTTCTTCTTCCTCCACTTCGTCGTCCCAATCGTTATCTTCATCCGCACCATCGTCTTCGTCGTCATCGGACTGCTGCTGATAGTAGTAATCCATTGAAATTGGTCTGCAGGAGGAAAGCACTAACGACGGTATGCAAAGAAATACAAAAAGAACGGACGTTTTCAGCCTCATAACCCATTCCCGCCTTTTTCCTACAGTTTGAACGCCAGGCCCAGAGTCACTCCGAATTCCAAGGAATCGAGCCGGTAATCAGGGAACTCCCTGTTGGGATCGAAGTCCGGATTATCGGCCAGGGCCATATCCAGCAGACTCGGCGGGATGGTAAGAAACTTCGGTTTGAAGAAACTGTAATCAACAAAGGCGCCGAGTACCAATTCGGTCGTCGGGAGGATAAAAATGTTGTACTCAAAATTCAGCCGCGCGGAAAGCATAAAGGGATTGGCCTTCTCCCGGATCTCTTCGGAAACGATAACGGTCCCGACTTCCGTATCGATGATATCCGGTTCGGTGCTGTAACACAGGTATTCCGGCGTCATGTCGGCGATCATTCGGCCGCCGATCGACAAACCGACAGACAGCTTATTGTCGAAAAAATACGCTTTCCCCGTTACGCCGAAATTGATCACCGGAAGGTAGTCGACCGAGACGAAAATGTCGAACTCCTCGCCGCTTTCCTCGGCGGTGATAATCTGCGAAGTGTTTCCCTGGGAAAACCCAAGATAAAGAAAAACACCCGCACCGCTGAAGGGTGAGGCTTTTTTGAACGTGAAAAAATCGTCGGAACGGAAAATATAACCGACTTCAACCTCGCCGCCCATCAGCAGATTGCTCATGTTGCCGGTCATTCCGGTGGCCCGGCTGTTCAGGTATTCCAGGCTTTCGTCACTGATTTTCGGCAAAGTCAATCCTCCGGCAAATTGGGAGCGTAATTGGAGATTGAATCCGCTCTCGAAGCCGTGAAGGAGCGCGGGAATGAAGAAGAGGACCATAAGAAGCACCGATAAAGGATGCGGACTTTTCGGAAGGAAAAAACAAACAGAAAAAACAGAAGGTTTCAATGAGGGGCGCATGATTGCCTTCCTTGGTGAATCGGTATGCGATGATTCGCTTCATCGCTTTTTAACAGTAATGATAACACAAATATTTTAACATAGCCTAATTCCGGGAAAGAAGGCGCAGATCCTCCGGCCATTGCATCCCCGGCCGAACGCCGCCCGCCCTTGAGGCAATCCCCCCTGCGGATTATCCTCGTTCAATGCTCACCGAAGACGAACAGGACCTTCTGGCCTACCTGGAAGGCTTTCTCACACAGCGCCGCAAAGAACGGATGCGGATGGTTCTGGAACAGAGAACCCGCTATATAGCCTGCGTCCTGGAAGATCTCTACGACCCCCGAAACGGCAGCGCCGTTATCCGCCACTGCGACGCCCTGGGCGTCCATGAAATCCATGCCGTTGAAAATAAAAACCGTTTCCGTTCCGATGAGCAGGTGGACATGGGCACCGCGCAATGGCTGGATTTGCGGGTCTACCGCAATAACGACGGCATTCCCCGAACCGTAAAAGCCCGGCGCCGCGCTCTGGCCGAAGCAAAAGCCCGGGCAAAAGTGTCGGCCGCCGCCGGACACTCCGCCGACTCACCCGATGCAGACAAGACCAATCCCGAAAACCTCGCAGCCGCGGCAGCCGAGTCCATCAAACCGCCATCCCGCACACCGGCCGTTCTTGCTTCCCTTAAAGACCGCGGATACCGCATCGTCGCCACGAGCCCTCACACCGATGATGTAACGCCCGAAACCTTGGATTTGGCCTCCGGACCCGTGGCCGTGGTGTTCGGTACCGAAAAATACGGCATCTCCGAAGCCGTTCGCGAATCGGCCGATGTTTTCCTGCGCATTCCCATGGTGGGATTCGTGGAAAGCTTCAACATCTCGGCCAGCGCCGCCATCGTGTTCCATGTGCTCTCCGGACGGCTCCGCGGCGAGAATCTCCCCTGGCATCTGGCGCCTGAAGATGCCGAGCGCATCTACTTCAACTGGGTTTGCCGCGGCACACCGCATGCCGAGAAACTGATTAAAAAGTTCAAAAATATCCGGGAGCAGCGGCACGGATAGACCGCTGAAAGAGGCGAAGAGGAATCCGTTTTTTGGGGCGGCATAGCCGGCTCTCCGCTCAAACGGCCTAATCCGCCCTGCTTTATCCGGCTTTGCTCTCGCCGGTGCTGGTCGGAAGCACCCCAGAATGGGGTCTCCCTACTTCACCACCAGCACTTTCCGAATCTGATCAATCCCGCCGGGACCGACGTAACGGACGAAATAAATGCCCCGGGCCACCACGTTGCCCGCGCGGTTCCGGCCGTTCCAGGAAACCGAATATTCTCCGGCGCTCTGATAGCCTCTCTGGAGAATCTCCACCAAACCGCCGGCCAAATCGAACACCTGTATCACCACGGTTCCGCCTTGCGAGAGTTCATAATGAATCGTGGTGCGTTCGTTGCGGTTCGGATTGATGATGTTGTTCAGGATGGAAATGCCCCCGGCCTGGGTAACCACGTTGCGAATCTTGATGGTCCACGGGCGCACCAGACGGTACCAGTTGCTCGCCGTGTCATCCTCGCAGCGGGCGGCATAAAGATCGGCCGCGGTAAGATAGAAAAAGAAATCCAAATCGGTACCGTTCACGATTTTCGAATTCGTGGACAGCCAGTCGCTCGTATTCTCATAAAGATTCGTCGTTAAACCCGTCATGGATCCACTGTCAGCCGAAGTCCAGGGAGCGGGTACCAGACCCGAAAAATTTCCGTCCGCACCGGTAACTTCGGTGAAACTCGGGAGCCAAAGTCCGTTCGTTTTGTAAGCGGATGTCACCGAGTTGTCCCAGTAAAGATCAATCCCCACAGAAGCCAAATCGCTGTGCAGGTGGGCCTGCAGTTCGATATCCTCGTCCTGCAGGAAGTCCGATCCGTCGAAGTCCGTGATAATTCCCACACCCACGCCGCCGGAGGGCTGGGTATTCCCCGTGGCCACCACGGGCTCCACCATACCGTTACCGACGATGCCCAGGGCGATATCCGAAACACGATGGTCGCTGTCGACAAGAACATCGGCCGTATCCACCGGATCACCGGAATCCACGGCATAGGTGCTCGCCGGAGAAGTCACATCCTGCACATTTAAAACGTTTATGCCCGTATTCGCGTAAATTTCGGCTACCGAGACCGAATCGGAGAGAACAAGCAGAGCTTCCCTCATCGAGGAGCCCGAACTCGGCGTAATCACCGTACAGGAAGAGACCGTCGAACCCAGTCCGCTCACATCAAAGTTGTCCGTCCAATCAGCAGGCGTGCCATCGGTGGATTCCAGAGGTTCCGAGAAATGAATAAACACCTCGTTTCTCGGAGAATCTGCCACCGCCAAGGTGTAGCCGATAATGGGCGCCGCATCGTCATACGGAATTTCCTCGTCCTTCGAAGGATAAATCGCCAAAGGCAGCCCTGTAACACCGTTGTCTATAAGAGTGTTGTTCCAGTCGAAACGCCAGGCCGGAGTAATTCCCGTATCCAGGGAATCCGAGGGCTCAAGATTGATATGGAACTGCGTTGCCGAAGCTCCATCAGACAGACCGGTTACGGTGTAGCCGTCGACCGTTATCCCCACATCGTCATACGCATTTTGAGAACTTTGCTTCATGCTCACAACAGAGTGAACATTGATATAATCAATCCGGCCGTCGTTATCTTCATCGACCGTTACCGAATAATCGACATAGACCTCGCGGAACCACCCGATACAGTTATCGTTCCAGGCATTATCCGGCAAAACCTGAGGCTCGCTTGTCGCGTCGGAATCCCGTAAATAAACATACTCCAGATTCATTCCCGCGTCGGCGCCTTTTTCGAATTCCCAATAAGTTCCGCTGCTTGAAGAAATCAGGAACACCCACGAACTTCCCGAATCGGGGATGGCCGTATTCATCGTGTAAGAGGCCGGAGGCGTGGAACCCCGGACATCGAAATTCGCTCCTGCGTCGTTCGGGATGGTCGTCCTGGCGCCCTGCTCGAAGTAAACGATTTTACCGCCGACATCGGCAGCGGTGCCGGTTTGATCCAGACAATTAAAACCGTAAAACGTATTGTCTCCGGCAATCAGCGCCGGATAGTCGCCCAGAAGATTAAAGGTGCCGCTGTTATGCGTGAACGTACCGACGTCATTGTTCAAAGAGCCGTAAAGATTAATCGTGTTGCCGCCGGTGTCCAGGGAACCGCCACCAAGAATATAGATGCCCATCAGCTCGGTTTCAGGATCGTAGCTGGATTCCACTGGTTCGGTGAGAACATCGTCTTCATCCCCCGAATGCCCGAACACGGTGATATCCTGCCCCATGGTAACGGCGCATCCGTTGATGATGAGGTGCCAGAAGTAGGCCGTCGTATCGGCCGTGCCGTCGGAAAATACAGAAAGATCGGCCGCCGCATTATAAAACTCGACAATGCCGAGTTCCTCTTCCTGGGAATAAGGCATATCGATATCGGCGGGGCTGCCGGTTACCCGAAGGCGTCCCAATTCGTAGGGAGTGCCGCACGCTGCTCCCGTCCAGCTTGCATCCGTGATAAGCGCGTCGTAGTTGTTGGCAACATCCAGGCTCCAATTGTTCAAATCGAGAACCGGCGCGGCGGCAAGAGTATTGTCTCCGCTCTTAGTGAAGACCAGGTCGGTTCCGACGGTTAAAGCCAGAGTGCCGCCGGAATCCGTCACCATATCGAGCAGTGTATCAACACTGCCCGCGACGGTATCGTCGTTCAAGGTCAGATTGTTTACCGCCAGGCTGTAATCGACAACCTGCAGCTCGCAGTCGTCGATAACCAGATTCCGGAAATCATTCCCGGCCCCGCCGCTACTCAGCACCGACACCGTATCGGCATCGCTCTGGTCCACGAAAGTAACCGTGGCGCCGCCTGAGCCTGAATTGAAAGCCGCCGCCGTATCCGAATAGGTCCAATCACCCTCAATCTGAATATCGTAATTTCCAGTGGCCAGCGCACCGCCTCCGGCGCTCACAACCAAATCCCCATCGATTTGAATATCCGAGTTTAGAGTCAGAGTATTCGCGGCATCCTTGCTGATGGTGATGTTCCCGAACATTTCGCTCGTTGCGCCGATACCGTTGGTGGCAACCGTTGTATTCGAATCTCCTGTAAAAATGACCGTGGAACCGGTGGAATCGAAATAGGAATTCGCGGCGGTGGAAACCCAATCCCCGTAAAGGGTATGTGTTAGGCCGTTCAAATCCCATGTTCCGGCGGTAAGGGTTAAATCCCCATAGATTGTCCAAATGCCCGTCGAGGTAACGGTATTCCCATTATCATTAACAGTCAGATTGTGGAAGTTGTATGCACCGGCGCCGCCCCCGGCGGTGCCGTTCGTGAAAACGACAATCGAATCCACATCATCGTTTGTAAGATTATCGCCCGGTGCAAATGACGTCGAGGTAAGGTTACGGCCCACGTTGATTGTGGCCGTCCCGGTAATATCATTAACGGTAACGGTGGTAATCGAAAGATCCCTCGCGGCGGTCAGTGTAGCCGTATCGGAAATATTGACTGTTCCGCTGCCGGTTATATCCCGGCCCGCGCTGAGAACCTGGTCATCAAGTTCATAAGTGTTGTTCGCGGCAACATTCACATCCCGGCCCGCATACACATCAACATTCGCCGCCGGTGTGATATCATTTCCCGTCCCAGCAATGAAAATCACATCCTGCGGCGGTGTCGTTCCGCCGATATCCGCTCCGAGGTTGATATCACCTCCTGCGGTTAGGGTTAGATCATGGGTAGCTGCGGTATTATCGTTCACCGTCGCCGTACCGCCGAGATTAATTTCACCGCCGGAAGCTGTAAAATCGGTATCGGCCTGAAGCTGGATAGGATCGTTAAGACTCAGACCGTTCGCATGAGCGGTTGTTATGGTATCCGCCGCGTCCGTCTCGGTAATGATGATGGTACCATTCGCATCGAAAACTTGGATTTCACCGGTATTGGCACCGGTATCCACAACCTCGGCGATTGTTATATTTCCGCCGGCAACAAAGTCCAGATTATTACCATTGGTAATTATGCCGTTATAGGTTGTGGGGGTATTTTCGGTAATCGAACCGATGGTAATGCCGTTGGCATCCTCATATCTGATATATCCCGTCACATCGGCGGCAATCGCGGCCATGCTGTTCCCGCCGGCAATGTCGAGCTCAAAAGGGCCGACTCCCAGCAGTAGAAGTCCCGTGCCGGAACATGTCGCCGACTGAGAGACCGTACCGCCGGCATCCAGGAAAATATCCCCGTTTCCAGAGGTTAATGCCGCATTCAGCGTTATCGCCGCTGACGATGTCAAATCGATATCGCCGACGAGCGTATTCGTATTGATTGCCTGACTGACCGTTATATCTCCACCCGTCGAGCTGATCGTTACCGTATCATTGCTCGTGGTGATGCCGCTCGTCCCGTCGACCGTCCCGACCGTTATCCCCCCGGCCGCGTCCGTGAAGCTGATCGCATCCCCGGTACTCCCGGCCAGCGTCGTTACCGTGTTGTTTTGGGTCAGCGTATACGGGCCGGTCCCCAACAGCTCCACTCCGGGAGAATTGATGATCTGAGCGGCATTCTGCGTCACCGCTCCGCCTGAGTTCAAAGAGAAAATGCCCGTCGCCGTTATCGCATTCAACGTCAGATCATCCGTATCACGGATGCTCACCGTCGCACCATTGGTTACAGCAACCGTTCCAAAATCATTGCCTGCATTGGTGAGCGTTACATTCGCAGCACCGGCGATGATCGTTGTCGTCTGGCCGTCGTTGCTGATCGCTCCACTCTGGGTGAGGTTTCCGCCGCTCTGAAGCGTCAAAGCTCCACTCACCGTCGAAGTGCCTATAATCAATGCATCCGTATCCCGGATGCTCACAGCCGCTCCGCTGGTTATTACGACTGTCGCAAAGTTATTGCTTGCATCATCCAGCGTAATAGCACCGGCTCCGGCCTGAAGCGTCGTTATCCCGCCGCTTGCCGTCACAACTCCACTCTGGGTTATGCTGTGAGTCGCTCCCAAACCCGGTCACTACCGTCAATGTCCCGGTTACCGTACAAGTTCCTAATATAATCGCATTCATATCCCGGAATGAGGCATCATTCACGTTATCGATCGTGCCCAGATTTACCGTATCAAAATCACTATCCCCATCAGAGTTCGAAAAATCCAAATCATTATTGTTCAGATTCACCGTCAGAGTTCCGGCGATGATCGGATTATCTCCGTCTCCAACATTTCCATCACCGCGAAGCGTCAAACTCCCACTCGTCTCCATTCCAGAGAGTCCCGCGCCAGCCTCAACAACATCAAAGCCATCAACATCCCGATAACTGATCGCTCCGGCAGCACTCGCTCCATCGGCCAGATTCCGGCTCCGAAGACTTACAGAAGCAAAGGCGTTCCCCGCATTCTCAAGCGTTATCGCTCCACCCGCATCGTTGTAGGTGGTCACAATAAGCGTATCTCCGCTCAATATCCCGCTCTGACCCACACTGTCCCGGCTGCGCAACTCAAGAGTTCCGCTCACTGCTATCGCCGCCATCGTTATCGCAGGCGTGTTGTACAACGTCACATTCAGCAGCGATGTTCCGCTCGAATAATTAAAATCTATCGTTCCCTGTAAATCATTCCAGCCCGCATCCAGCGTTACGCTGTCACCCCCGGGGGCGGTAAAACTGCTCGTCGAGGTGACCGATAAAACTCCGCTCTGGGTGATATCACCTCCGGCTACCACCGTATAGGTATCACTCACCGTCGAGGTGCCTAAAATCAACTCATTCGAATCCACGATGCTCACCGTCGCACCACTGGTTACAGCAACTGTCCCAAAATTATTGCCTGTATTCTCAAGAGTCACATTCGCAGCAACGGCTATAATCGTTGTCGTCTGACCATCGTTGCTGATCGCTCCAATCTGGGTGAGATTATCTCCAACCGTTCCTCCGGTCTGAAGCGTTAAATCTCCACTCACCGTCGAGGTCCCGATTTCCAGATCATCTGAATCCACGATGCTTACCGTCGCACCATTGGTTACAGCAACCGTTCCAAAGTCATTGCTCGCATTGGTCAGCGTCACATTCGCAGCACCGGCTATGATCGTTGTCGTCTGACCATCGTTACTGATCGCTCCAATCTGGGTGAGATTATCTCCAACCGTTCCTCCGGTCTGAAGCGTTAAAGCACCGCTAACCGATGAGGTGCCGATTTCCAGATCATCCGTATCACGGATGCTTACCGTCGCACCATTGGTTACAGCAACCGTTCCAAAATCATTGCCTGCATTGGTGAGCGTTACATTCGCAGCACCGGCGATGATCGTTGTCGTCTGGCCGTCGTTGCTGATCGCTCCACTCTGGGTGAGGTTTCCGCCGCTCTGAAGCGTCAAAGCTCCACTCACCGTCGAAGTGCCTATAATCAATGCATCCGTATCCCGGATGCTCACAGCCGCTCCGCTGGTTATTACGACTGTCGCAAAGTTATTGCTTGCATCATCCAGCGTAATAGCACCGGCTCCGGCCTGAAGCGTCGTTATCCCGCCGCTTGCCGTCACAACTCCACTCTGGGTTATGCTGTGAGTCGCTCCCAAACCGGTCACTACCGTCAATGTCCCGGTTACCGTACAAGTTCCTAATATAATCGCATTCATATCCCGGAATGAGGCATCATTCACGTTATCGATCGTGCCCAGATTTACCGTATCAAAATCACTATCCCCATCAGAGTTCGAAAAATCCAAATCATTATTGTTCAGATTCACCGTCAGAGTTCCGGCGATGATCGGATTATCTCCGTCTCCAACATTTCCATCACCGCGAAGCGTCAAACTCCCACTCGTCTCCATTCCAGAGAGTCCCGCGCCAGCCTCAACAACATCAAAGCCATCAACATCCCGATAACTGATCGCTCCGGCAGCACTCGCTCCATCGGCCAGATTCCGGCTCCGAAGACTTACAGAAGCAAAGGCGTTCCCCGCATTCTCAAGCGTTATCGCTCCACCCGCATCGTTGTAGGTGGTCACAATAAGCGTATCTCCGCTCAATATCCCGCTCTGACCCACACTGTCCCGGCTGCGCAACTCAAGAGTTCCGCTCACTGCTATCGCCGCCATCGTTATCGCAGGCGTGTTGTACAACGTCACATTCAGCAGCGATGTTCCGCTCGAATAATTAAAATCTATCGTTCCCTGTAAATCATTCCAGCCCGCATCCAGCGTTACGCTGTCACCCCCGGGGGCGGTAAAACTGCTCGTCGAGGTGACCGATAAAACTCCGCTCTGGGTGATATCACCTCCGGCTACCACCGTATAGGTATCACTCACCGTCGAGGTGCCTAAAATCAACTCATTCGAATCCACGATGCTCACCGTCGCACCACTGGTTACAGCAACTGTCCCAAAATTATTGCCTGTATTCTCAAGAGTCACATTCGCAGCAACGGCTATAATCGTTGTCGTCTGACCATCGTTGCTGATCGCTCCAATCTGGGTGAGATTATCTCCAACCGTTCCTCCGGTCTGAAGCGTTAAATCTCCACTCACCGTCGAGGTCCCGATTTCCAGATCATCTGAATCCACGATGCTTACCGTCGCACCATTGGTTACAGCAACCGTTCCAAAGTCATTGCTCGCATTGGTCAGCGTCACATTCGCAGCACCGGCTATGATCGTTGTCGTCTGACCATCGTTACTGATCGCTCCAATCTGGGTGAGATTATCTCCAACCGTTCCTCCGGTCTGAAGCGTTAAAGCACCGCTAACCGATGAGGTGCCGATTTCCAGATCATCCGTATCACGGATGCTCACCGTCGCACCATTGGTTACAGCAACCGTTCCAAAATCATTGCCTGCATTGGTGAGCGTTACATTCGCAGCACCGGCGATGATCGTTGTCGTCTGGCCGTCGTTGCTGATCGCTCCACTCTGGGTGAGGTTTCCGCCGCTCTGAAGCGTCAAAGCTCCACTCACCGTCGAAGTGCCTATAATCAATGCATCCGTATCCCGGATGCTCACAGCCGCTCCGCTGGTTATTACGACTGTCGCAAAGTTATTGCTTGCATCATCCAGCGTAATAGCACCGGCTCCGGCCTGAAGCGTCGTTATCCCGCCGCTTGCCGTCACAACTCCACTCTGGGTTATGCTGTGAGTCGCTCCCAAACCGGTCACTACCGTCAATGTCCCGGTTACCGTACAAGTTCCTAATATAATCGCATTCATATCCCGGAATGAGGCATCATTCACGTTATCGATCGTGCCCAGATTTACCGTATCAAAATCACTATCCCCATCAGAGTTCGAAAAATCCAAATCATTATTGTTCAGATTCACCGTCAGAGTTCCGGCGATGATCGGATTATCTCCGTCTCCAACATTTCCATCACCGCGAAGCGTCAAACTCCCACTCGTCTCCATTCCAGAGAGTCCCGCGCCAGCCTCAACAACATCAAAGCCATCAACATCCCGATAACTGATCGCTCCGGCAGCACTCGCTCCATCGGCCAGATTCCGGCTCCGAAGACTTACAGAAGCAAAGGCGTTCCCCGCATTCTCAAGCGTTATCGCTCCACCCGCATCGTTGTAGGTGGTCACAATAAGCGTATCTCCGCTCAATATCCCGCTCTGACCCACACTGTCCCGGCTGCGCAACTCAAGAGTTCCGCTCACTGCTATCGCCGCCATCGTTATCGCAGGCGTGTTGTACAACGTCACATTCAGCAGCGATGTTCCGCTCGAATAATTAAAATCTATCGTTCCCTGTAAATCATTCCAGCCCGCATCCAGCGTTACGCTGTCACCCCCGGGGGCGGTAAAACTGCTCGTCGAGGTGACCGATAAAACTCCGCTCTGGGTGATATCACCTCCGGCTACCACCGTATAGGTATCACTCACCGTCGAGGTGCCTAAAATCAACTCATTCGAATCCACGATGCTCACCGTCGCACCACTGGTTACAGCAACTGTCCCAAAATTATTGCCTGTATTCTCAAGAGTCACATTCGCAGCAACGGCTATAATCGTTGTCGTCTGACCATCGTTGCTGATCGCTCCAATCTGGGTGAGATTATCTCCAACCGTTCCTCCGGTCTGAAGCGTTAAATCTCCACTCACCGTCGAGGTCCCGATTTCCAGATCATCTGAATCCACGATGCTTACCGTCGCACCATTGGTTACAGCAACCGTTCCAAAGTCATTGCTCGCATTGGTCAGCGTCACATTCGCAGCACCGGCTATGATCGTTGTCGTCTGACCATCGTTACTGATCGCTCCAATCTGGGTGAGATTATCTCCAACCGTTCCTCCGGTCTGAAGCGTTAAAGCACCGCTAACCGATGAGGTGCCGATTTCCAGATCATCCGTATCACGGATGCTCACCGTCGCACCATTGGTTACAGCAACCGTTCCAAAATCATTGCCTGCGTCTGTTAGTGTTACATCCGCAGCACCGGCGATAATTTCCGTTGTATAGCCGTCGTTATAGATATCGCCGCTTTGAGTAATATTTCCACCGGCTTGTATCGTCAGGTTTCCTGAAACCGTCGAAACATCAAAGGCGATATCATCGGCGTCTCGAATGCTCGCGGCTCCGCTGCTGATTGCCACGGTATTAAAATCATTTGTTCCGTTGGTATTGGCGAAGTCAAGATCGTTACCGCCCAGTGTTACCGTCAATACATCGGCTATAACCGGATTATCTCCGTCTCCCACATCACCGGCGGCCTGAAGCGTTAGATTGTTCGTAGTCGCTATTCCGGGCGCCACGATATCGAAATCATCATTATCGCGGTAGGCAATAACACCCGAAGAGTTTGCTCCATTCGCGTCGTTTCGGCTCCGTAAACTGACCGAAGCAAAGTCGTTCCCCGCGTTATTAAGCGTTATTGCCGCACCGGCATCGTTTAATGTGGTGACAAGGAGGGTATCTCCTTCTATATCCCCCGATTGGGTGATATTTCCGCCTGCTACGACCGTGAACGTCCCTGTTAGCGCCGAGGTTCCGAGAATTAGAGCATTCGTATCCTGTATGCTCGCCGAAGCTCCGTTTGTTACCGCCACAGTTCCAAAATCATTGGTTGCGGTATCCAGCGTTATCGCAGCCGCCGCGGCATCAATCGTTGTGGTTCCGCCGCTTACGTCAAAAGCACCGGACTGGGTGATCGATGCGGCATCCGCCATTGTAATCGTCAAATCGTTATCAATATCAATGGCGGGTAACGTAAGGGTATTCGCATTGCCGGCATCGGCCTGGATAGTCAGATTATCTATGGTCGTACCGAAGGAACCGGTAAGAGAGAGAGAACCAGTCGCTCCGGCATCCAAAGTCAGGTCGAAGTCACCATCCACGGTTCCGGTAATGGTGAGAGTGCCGCTGGTCATGGTGATGACGGTATCGGCTGCCAGGGTAACTGCCGGAAGAGTCAGATCAACATCGTTTGCGTTACAGCCTCCGCCGAGAGTAGCGGAAGCGGTTGCTGTCAGAGAACCCGCCCCGCCGTCAGCGAAAGTTGCCGCTGATGTATTGATAATTAAAGTATCAATTGTTTCGGCATTCGGAATGGTTATGGTACTGTCGTTATTGATAATAGCGGTATCGCCGGCTCCGGGAATTCCGTTCGGCGTCCAGTCGGTTGCCGTTTCCCAATTGCCGTCGGTCCCCCCACCGGATCCGCCGGACCAAACATATTGGGCGAAAAGCCGCCCGGGAATGAGGATAAGGCCTATAATCAAGATGGAAAAAGCGACTTTTTTCACCCGTTACTCCAGAATTCCGTTTTGACTATCAGTATATCCCAATTGATGTGAAATTGAGTGAATCGGCGGAGAGGAAGAAAAAAGCGGTTTCATAAGCCGGGAAAGGGCCGTCTCCACCCGTTTTTTAGAAAATAACACTCTTTAATGCTAATCAATATACGCTTATGGTTTTTATAACCCGAAAAGGGTAGAATTTAACAAAAGAAGCATGACTCAAAGCCGATAATGACAAAGAGTGGTTGCGGTTGGAAAATGATGGTAAGAATTTCCCGAACAGTAATCTTTCTCCTGATCGCCGCGGCTCTCATCTCGGCCGGATGTTTCGAGGCGGGAAATGGGCCCACGGTTCCCATCAGTATCGAAATCTACGGCTCTTCCGTTAATCCCGTCGATATCGCCTGGACCATCCATAACAAATCGGGAACCGTTTCCAATCTCACTCTGGATTACACCTCTTCCGAACCCTATGTGATTCAAAGAGACGTTCCCGAAGATGAATTCGACACGGTGAGCATCGCCATCACCGACAGCGGCACCACGGGGAATCTTCTTATAACCTCGGGAAACTGCACCGTTGCCCCTTCGGGCTCGGGTATAAAAACAATTACCGTGGATTTCAACACACAGAATCCGGTGGGCTCCTCGAATTACATTTTCGAAAAAGGTGATTTCATCAGAGATTTCTCATCGCAAGATTTCTACATTTCCAACGATCCGGTGGCGGACGGACTGGCGAACGGAGAAATCGTTATCTACGATGACGAAGATCAATACGCCGGCGTCGGCGCATGTTCCCTTTACGCCTCCAACCGCAGCGCCGTTACCGTAAACTTCATCAGAAACGGCAGCAGACTCGATTCCTGCACCGGCAGTACCATTACCGAGGCCGTGAATATGGCCTACGGTTCGGCGGCCTGGTAACCAAGATTTTTTCGATTAAACCGTTATCGCGCTCCATGGCGATGATGCGGCAAAGTTCCGTCTGCCGAACGGTCTTTTTTTCAAACCATTGTTCAAGCGCCGCCGGTGAAGTATCTTGTTTTCCATGTTCATGAAAGATCGCCTTCATCGGGCTCGCCGACAAAATCCGGTACGGATCGCCCTGCTCAC
Organism: Spirochaetia bacterium; assembly: GCA_963666985.2. Classification (GTDB taxonomy): domain Bacteria; phylum Spirochaetota; class Spirochaetia; order DSM-2461; family DSM-2461; genus UBA2779. The sequence goes on from CAXXIA010000002.1 coordinate 1,343,272, forward strand.
CGCCCTCGTTCTCGCTTCCATAACCCTGCCGATCACGGCCGAGGAAGGGGCGTCGTCGTCCGGTTCAACCGACGGACAAAAAGCATCTCGGCCGCTTCCGAAGCTGAAAGACGTAGTGCCCTTCATTACGCCCGAAGACATCGCGGCTCTGGCCTCCGACGGCCGGGTTCTTCGATTCCAAGAGAATGGCGTTTCGCCCGTTCTGCTCCCGGAAACCCCGCTTACCTCCGAGGTAATCCGTCAAATTGTTCACGGCGAATTGAATATCGGTATCGAAGGACTTTTCTTCAGCCCCGCGGAAAGCATGCCGGCCGGATATAAAACCATGAACCGGACTGAAAAGGATCTTATTCTCTACAACATCCTCCGTTCGGTAAGCACTCTCCAGGGTCTTGAATATTTCTCGGCGTCCCGCGGCGAAATGCGCCTTCTGTTCGAAGAATCCTGGGCCGTCTCCGATGCCGATTCGGAAACACCTCTGCCCGATCCTCTTGTAAAAACCATTCCGGCCGAGGATGTGTTCCTTGTCCATCAGAAGGACAAAAGCTTCGGCACGAACACACAGGAAATGACGTTCCGATTCCAAAGCGGCGTCTTTATTCTTTCCACCGTCAATCTCACTCCAATGCGCTATAAGGGCCTTATCAAAGTTGTTGACCCCGGCAATATGCAGAGTCACTTAATCGTCGTTCCCGTTGAGGAAGGTCTGCTGATTTACGGCACGATGTCCGCCCAAACCCGCGACGTGAAGGCCTTTATGGACCGGGCCCGCAACTCGTTCACCAACCGCGTTATCGCCCTCGCCGAATGGTACGGGCGGAGAATCGCCGAGGAATTTTAAGTTCGGGATGCTCGTGCGGTTTATAAACCGCACGAACCTCTCCGGCGAACCGCCGGAAACAGAAACGTACCAATCACTCGACCGCATCTCCATTTGAAGCTTTTTCTTAGCGGCTTAAACCACGCGGCTTCGGGGGTCGGCCCCCTATCGGTTCCATTCGTTAAGAAAAACAACGAAAAGTTAATTATTTTCTAATATTTTTACCTGACAATGAATTATTCACCTGATTATACTGCTTTCAGGTAAATATTAATTGCCGCTATTAACTCACAGGGAGAGAATAACGTTATGGATTGGCCGGAACGACTGAAACTGAGCCAAGAAAGCCTCAGCCGAGCCGAACGGGAGCTGGTGGAATTCATCAACAAACGCCCGGAAACGGCCTCGCGAATGATTCAGAAGGATTTGGCCGCGGCCGCCGGAGTGAGCAAACCCGTAGTTATCAGCTGTTTCCGCCGTCTGGGCTTCGAGGATTTCCGCTCCTTTCAGGAATCCGTCGAATCTTTTTTCGCCACGCAGATCGATTCCCTCCAGGCATCCCGAAGCGTCCGCGAACGGGTGGCGGCTCCGGATGATCTCATCGCCGAAGCCGCGGCCGTGGACATCCGTTCTTTGGAGCGCTTCGCCAAGTCTCTGAATCCCGCCGTGCTGAAGGACATCATCAACCATATCGCTTCGGCCGAAGCGGTCTACCTGGCGGGAGAGGGCACGGGATTTTATCCGGCTCATTACCTTTATCAGCGGCTTCGGCGCTATGGGATTAAAACGGTCATCATCGATCAGGATCCCCGGCATGTCCCGGACGCCATGCATCCTTTGGGTAATAAGGATGTTCTGATGGCCTTCCATTACAGCGACACCGACGAATGGCTGCGGCCGCTGACCGCCCTGGCCACGCAGAGGGGCGCCTGGATTCTCATCGCTTCGGCCACCATCCATCCCGAATACGTGGAGAGTTCCTCGTGCTTCGTTCACGTGCCCCGGGGAGAACTTCAGTTTAAGAACAGCATGGCCGTGCCCATGCATTTCGCGAATTTGGTGCTCCTGGCTTACGAAATGCTGGAACGGGAAAAGGCGGAATTCCGCCTGGAATCGTTGGAAAAAATCCGCAAGTCCTGGAACGGATGAGCGGAAGGAATAAAAGGAGGGCCGCCCCAAAGGAAGGTTTCGACTCACCGGCAAGATCGTTTCAATGAAACAACGCCGCATGGAAGCCGAAAATCCTTTCCGGGGCGGTCCGAAGAAGGCAGGAGGAAAACAATGCCTAAAAAGATGAAATGGATCGCGGCGGCTCTGGCCGTCCTCGCCTGCACCGCCGCTTTCGCGAGTGGTGCCGAAGAGAAGGAATCCGGACCGGTAACCCTGAAAATCGCCTATCCGGTTGCGGTGGATGCTCCGGTAACGGACATGCTCAACGATTTCGCCGCGGCTTTTATGGCCGAGAATCCGAACGTAACGGTGGAAACGGTTTATGCCGGCGGCTACACCGACGTGAAAACCATGGTTCAAACCACCATCGACGGCGGCGGCGAAGCTCCGGCTTTGGCGGTTATGCTGGCCACGGATGTCTATGATTTGGCCAATGCACAGTATATCGAACCCCTCACGCCGTTCGTGGACGAGATGAAGGGCGGCAAAGCCTATATTAAGGATTTCCTTCCGGGATTCATGGCCAACTCCTACTACATGGACAACCTGTGGAGTCTGCCCTTCCAGCGCAGCGCCGTTGTTCTGTATTACAACGCCGATCTTCTGGCGTCCGTCGGCTGCGATCATGCTCCCGCCGATTGGAATGAGCTGGCCGAAGTCGGAGCCGCCCTTACGGTTAAGGACGGCGGCCAGGTAACCCGCTGGGGTATCGAGTGGTCTTCCGACTGGCCTTACTGGACCTTCCAGCCCCTGGCCGTCGCCGCCGGACAAAACATCGTCGGCGAGAGCGACACCGCGGTTTTCTTCGATAATCCCGCCGTTATCAGCGCCGTTCAGTACTATATCGATCTTTCTCATAAGTACGGCGCGACTCCCGAAGGCGTACAGGCCTGCTGGGGCACTTCGGTTCCCAATTTCGTTTCGGGCAACACCGCCATGATTGTCCACAGCTCGGGAAGCCTTTCCAAGATTCTCTCTCAGGCCGATTTTAAAGTGGGTGTATCCGCGGTTCCCGGTCCTAAGGCCGGTTCGGCCGCCAGCGTTCCCGGCGGCGGAAATATCTACATGATTGCCGGTATGAGCGATGCCGAGAAGCAGGCCGCTTTCGATTTCGCGGTTTTCCTTACGGGCGCCTCCCGCGCCGCGGAGTTCTCCATCAAGTCCGGTTACATCGCCACCAGTAAATCGGCGGCCGAAGATCCGGCGATGAAGGCCTATGCCGCGGAGAATCCCCAGGTGGCTCAGGTTCAGGCCGCTCTCGCCAAAGCGGGCAAAGAGCTCTCCCTGCAGAACCTCGGCGAGGTGCGGACCATCTTTCATTCGGCCATTCAGTCCGCGTACAACGGTGAAATGACTCCCGCCGCGGCCATGGCCAAGGCTCAGAGGGAAGCCGACGCCGCGCTGGAAGATTTCCGTTAAACTGTATTTCATCCGTGCCGGGCGTTACGGCTCGGCACGGTCTGAGAAAGAACCGATTCGGCGGCTTCAATCCGGGCGTGATTTAGCCTTCCCCGGAACGGGCCGCCGAACTCATCACGGCGGATTTCGACGGAATCCGGAGCCGCGGGATGTTCGCCGGCGAGCTTCACCGATTATCGGAGCCGGTTATTTTAAGTCCGATACGGCACCGTAAAACAGATTCACCGGCCCATATCGGCGGCCGGTTAACGGCGTCCCGAATGAACGGGGACGGTTCGGGAGCTGAAGACCGTTCCGAAACCGTCCTTCTCCGTTCCGCCGCCATGGAGGTGACATGAACCGCCGCCGCTACCATCCGGCCCTGCCTTACCTGCTCATTCTGCCCACCCTTATTTTCGTGCTGATCTTCACCGTTTATCCGGCTCTTTCGGCCGGATGGAGCAGCCTTTTTGAGCACAGACTGAACATTCCGAAATTCCGGGAACCCGTTTTCGTCGGCCTGGAACATTACACGGACTTCGCCGCCAGTGAGGAATTCCGCCTTATTCTGGGAAACACACTCCTCTACGCGGTTATTCTGGTGCCCATCACCGTTATCGCGGCGCTGTTTCTGGCGCTCTGGCTCCGAAAAAAGCGGTTCGCCGCCTTCCGTATCGCCGTGTTCCATCCGGCCATCCTGCCCATGGTGTCCGCCGCCACGATCTGGATGTTCTTTTTTACCCCCGATTACGGACTCTTCAACAGATTCTTGGAATTCTTCGGCTACAGGGGGCCCGAGAATTGGCTGAGTCATCCCGATTTGTCCCTGATGGCGCTGATTATCGTGGCCTTCTGGAAGGACGCCGGTTTTTACATGATCTACTACCTGGCCGGGGTGCAGTCTCTCCCGGAGGATGTCTTCGAGGCTCTGAAGCTTGAAGGCGCCGGACCGGTTACAACCTTCTTCCGATTCACACTGCCCCTTTTGCGGAGAACCACGCTCTTTGTGACGACCATCGCCGTTATCGGCGCCTTTCGCGCGGTTGATCATGTCTTCGTCATGACTCAAGGCGGCCCCAGCGGACGAAGCACCCTGCTCCTCTATCATCTGTGGCAGGTCCGCTTCGAATCCCTGAACATCGGAGAAGCTTCGGCCTTGACCGTGGTGCTGGTCGTTCTGCTTCTGGCGTTCACCATCAGCAACTTTCTGCTGAGTGAAAGGAAGGGCCGCGATGCGTAACTCGGATGCAAAGGGCGCTGAAATCGCCGCCAAACAAAAGAACGCCGGACAGGATAAATCCGCCGCGATCAAGACGGTCACCGCTCCCATAGCCACCCCAAAGGCTGCCAAATTGCAGAGCGCCCTCCATAAATCCGCCGCGATCAAGACGGCCGCCGACAAAACCGCCGTCTCCCACACCGTCCCGCAATCAAAAAGGACCAGCCCGATCGGCCGCCCCCTCCCGCGCCCCGGCGCCCTAAAACCCGGCCGCATCCTCGCCTACACACTGGCCCTCGGTTTCGCCCTGCTCTGGTCCATGCCACTCATCTGGTCGGTTATCGCAAGCCTGCGTCCCCCAAACGAACCGTTCGCCCGGGGCCACATCTGGTTCGGCAGCGCCTTAAGTCTGCACTCCTACATCAGGGCCTTCAATCTGGCGCCCTTCGTTCTCTATTTCCGAAACACCGTACTTTTGGTTCTGATTATCCTGTTCTTCCAGCTCATTTCCAGCAGCCTCGCCGGATTCGCCTTTGCCTTCTACCGATTCAAAGGCGACCGCCTGCTCTTTACCCTCATCCTGACTCAGATGATGATTCCCACCACGGCCCTTTTGGTTCCCAACTTCCGCACCATCCGCATCCTGGGACTCTACGACAGCATCTGGGCCATCGGCCTGCCCTTCTTCGGCAGCGCCTTCGGAACCTTTCTGCTTCGCCAGTCCTTTCTCGGCATTCCCCGCGACTACGGCGACGCGGCCGAAGTGGACGGCTGCAATTGGTTCATGATTCTCCGGCACGTCTACATTCCCATGGCCAAACCGGCGCTCATCGCCTTTGCCGTCTCTTCAATCAACTGGCATTGGAACGATCTGCTCTGGCCCCTCATCGTGACTCAAAGTACACAATCCCGCCCCCTCACCGCGGGTTTGGCGCGCTTCACCCAGCTCGGAGAAATCGGCGCTCAATGGGACCTGATGTCCGCCGCCACCCTCATCGTGGCCCTGCCGCTTCTCCTTCTCTTCCTCATCTTTCAGAAGCGCTTCATCGAAGGCTACATGAACTCAGGGCTCAAGTAGAAGACGCACATGAACGAAGACTTCACCTGGGAATGGAACGATTTATCGCATTTTGAAGCCCATCGGCACGAGTTTTTTCGGCCCGTGGAAGAAATTTTGGCCGATCTCCGAAGCCGCGCGGCCGCATGCCGCGGCGAATCGGGAACACCTCTCCATGAAGAGTGGGAACTCCCTTACGAAACAGGCTTATGCACCCTGAGGGAAGTTTCCCCCGACGGAAGCGAATCCTTCTGGGCGCCCCGCCCCGGGCGGACGATTCTCTCCCACCTCTGTTATGGAGAACCGATTCCCACCCGATGGGTTTGCCTTTGGGGCACCTGGGAAAAAGAATCCTTCCTCATCCACACCATTTACTGCGGCAGGAAAGCGCCGCGGGAAATCCACGATCCGTCCATCACATCCGAAGAGCTGCCCGTATCCATCGAGTTCTGGCGAAAACACGCGCTCATCGTGGAGAAGTAAGACACTCGACTATAAATGGCGGAACTTGCCGTCTATTCGTACTCGGCCGCGTTGAGCCATGGCGTTTTCCGTAAGGGCCTTATTTGTGAGTTTGATAAAATTTACCGGCCTTCGCGCGGTTCCCGCATGTTTTCATGCTGCACCAGCGGCGGCTGTTGTTTTTACTCGTGTCGTAATACAGCCAGCCGCATTCTGAGTCCGAGCAGCGCTTCAGACGTTCCGGATTTCCCGTTACCAGCACGTCGGCGGCGGCTTGAACAACCGGCTGAAGAAACCCCACAGGTTCCGCTTCAATTTCAGGGAACATCCATGAGAATCCGTCGGCGCCGGCATCAATTCTTCGACGAACCGATCGATACAGCGCATTAAACTCCTGAATCGCAGGAGCTGAATCCGGAACTTGAGATATAATCCGGAAAAAAAGAGTGTGAAGAACCTCTCTGCGGGAAAGAACCTCTTCATACCAGAAAGAAGAATCTTGATTCTCCGCTTGCTCCCAAAGCCGGTCCATCATGGCTGAAGTAAGGATTGAAGCGCGTTCCGCCCAGCCTAAGGCATCAAAGTAGGATGTGAGCCAATCAATTTCTCTCTCGGTATTTCGATACTCAACGGTATTCACGAAATCCAGAGCAAGGTTGTTCCCATCAAGATCAAACGAGGAAAATTTTTTCCTTATTACAGCGCGCTCATTCATTCGCAAACCATTTAAAATCACTTGACCGGTTAGATCAAGACGTGTTTTTATATAACCGCCTATAATAATATAGACGGTTATTCCACTCTCCGCATCATAAGGAGACCTCAGCATGATTGCACAAATTCATCACGATCTGGTTCCAACGGAGAACGCCGATGATTTCAAATCATTCCTAAACAAACAGGTACTGGCCGAATACGGAGCCTCCGAAGGAAATCGGGGCGTCTATTTTTTAGAAGAACGGAACGGAAAAGAAACGTGTTTTGTCACATTATCATTTTGGCTGGATGATGAGGCTTTGGAAAAATACCTGCACAGTCCTTTTAAAGAGGCCGAAAAGACTGCGGCGGGATCGATGCCGGACGTTATTTTTCGAATTGTCGGAAAATCCTGGTGGTAGTCGCCGGATTACTCACATCTCCAAAAACCTAAGATACGATTCCAGCTCTTCGGGAATCGTTCCGGATTTTTTCTCATAACCCCTCAGTTTTGCGTCAATCTTGGTTTTTTCTTTGTTCCGGCGATTTTCAAAACGAGCGGCCATGGCCGAAAAAGCCGGCTTTTTAGTCATTTCCTCCCGGATATCCGCGGGAAACGGGCAAAACCGATAAAAAACGTCACGAGCGGCCGGATTCATCCGCATCCTGCCGAAGTATTCAAATTCAAGCCATGTGCCGTAGTCTTTCGCGAACCGATCTTTCTCTGATTTCGTCCGCTTAATAAATTCAGCCAGACGCTGCTTCGCTTCCGGACTGATATCGGGATTCTTCTGATAGAAAGCGATGTAATCGTAGTAGGCCCCGACCAGCCCCCCTTCAACCGGATCGGTCCAATTATGCCCGGCGATCGTCTTCTGAAGTTCCCAGCGGAAATAGGCAATCTGTTCCAGCAAGGCCTCCGCAAACTTCTCCGAGAAGAAAATCGGCATGAAAATTCTTCCGGGTGTTTTCTTTTTGGTTCCGTCCATCTCCTGCCACATCACGGCACGTGAACCGAAACAGGGATAAAGGACGAAGTTGGGAATAACCTCCGACTGGATAAAATCCGTTCCCAAGCCATGTCTTAAAATCACCTGACGATAGAACATGGAATAATCCCGCGATTTGTATTTACCAACCTCCTTAACGATACGCTCAGGGTCGATAAAAAGCCTTCCGAGATCTCCCGTAATCAGCTCATCGGTCAGAAAAGGTAAGGACTTCTTACGGTTTCCGAAAAGCATTCCGCCGAGATCCGATGCAACCTGCCTGAGTTCAAAACGAACCCGGTCATCATGGTTATCTTCATAAAGGAAAGCGGCGGCTTTTTCTTTGGGCGTCAATTTACTTTGAGCTTTCAGGATATAATCGAACGTATCGCCCATCTCCGTTACAGACGGCTGAACTTCTCCCTTATAGATTTTCTCAAGGAAATAGGGAAAGGTCATGACGGGAATCGATTCATCGGTGTAAAGGGCCGAGGCATAAGCGGCATCAACAGCGAGCAGTGCTTCTTGAGAAACAAGCCGTTCATCCACCAACCCCATGTGAAGCATAATGCCGGGAATAAAACTCTTCAGATCCGTCCCGACGGTCTTCAGAAAACATCGTTCGTAGAGTTCCCAATACATCTCTCCGATTCGGGAGACGGACCGGACATCTTTCTTTTCGGCAGCATCGTCGAGCAGAGATGCAAACTCATTCCGGAATTCCTGCGAAGCCTCCGCAAAATCAAGAATCTTTCCTAAAAGTCCTTTATATTTCGGCAGCCGGCCGCTTGCCGCCGGTGCATTTTCGGAAACTTCAATAACATCCTGAGACTCCTTGAACTCCCGAAACCGTCCCAGTGAAGCAAAAACCGAATAGGTTTTCAGCGGATCCGAACCGAGCAGATTGATGGCGTCTTTTCGAAACCGCAAAGAAAATTTGGCAAGGAAATGAAAGAAATTCTCGGCTTCCAAGCCTCCGTTTCTCCCTGAGATTACGACGGAATCCACCCAGCCGTTCTTCTCATACAGGCGATTAAGCAGAGAAAGGATGTCTCGAAGGATTTTCTCATTGGCCCGCATCATGGCCGTGATGGTCTCACCGAGAAAATCAAGGATATAGCGATTCAGAGGTCCGTCGTTTGAAAGGAGAGCGGAAACAACAGAATCTTCTTTGTTTAAAAGCCGCTTGATGAAGGCGTACTGATTTGTATCGATGAAAGATTCCACTCTTTCGGCATCCCGGTCGGTATAAAGATCCAGTTTATCCTGGAGCTGCCCTTGAAAAAGGCTGTAATCCCATCTCTCGGGAGCCGGCAGACCGGCGGCTTTGAGCCGACTCTTCAGAAAAGCCGTATACTCATCAAGAGAAGAATTTTCCCGAGAGGCTTTTTCAGGCGCATTTGCTTTGGCTGCGCCGGAACGGGCAAGAGCCAAGGAATCGGCGATGGAAGCCACTTTGTGCCATAAATAACGGTCGTTCCGGAAAAGGGAAAAACAGGTTTCGGCATGAACCGCGAGGCTCCTGTGAATCTTCAGCGCAAAAGACGTATCGGTACACATCTTCTTCGTTAATGTGTCGGAATCCATCGGACGAAGGCTTAAAACACAGTTCGTCAGTGTGCGAAAACTGAATGGATTCACCTCCCCCTCTTTCTGTACGGCGGGGAAGCCGAGAATCGTCTCGCCTTTTACAAAACCGACGCGAAGGGAGTTACGGAGAATCTCATCAAAATCCGTTTCCTCGGGGATTTTCTCACAGCTGAGGATTTCGACAATGCCGGAATAAATAACGATGCAGGCCCGCTCTTTCGTTCCCTGACAAATCAGCACCGTCCCGGCGGGAACGTTCACGCGGCTGATTGCTTTTTGGGAATCAAGAATGTTCATCTATTAATAGCAAGTCTAGTTCAACGTTCCGGAAATTATCCAATTAAGAGTTCTTTAAGTCGCGAATTAACTGATATTAATTCCAAAAATAAAAATAATCAACAGAGGCAAACATACAATTAATCCGATCGGCGGACGCAGAATAAATCAGTCTGCTTGAATATCGATACGCGCCTCCGAGCTGAAACCTTTTGGAAATACCGCTCGCCGTACCTGCTTCCGAATCCCTTATAGCACCTTTGTTTCTTCCATATGGCACCATTTGCCGATTTAAAACCTCTTTTTACGGCGATAAATTTTGCAGGAAGGAAATTTCCTTCTTGAGCATGAGTTCAATCATGCCGTCGAACAGAGGTAATTCAATGAATCTAAAAAAACTCCTGCCTTTCATGCTGGCGGTCCTTCCGCTGCAATTCCTTTCCGCTCAGAGTGTTGATATAAAAACATCGGCCGAACAGGATTTTTTTCGAAGCGATCCCCTCCCAAAGGAAATCCGATCCGAACGCAACCGGGTTTGGGAAGAAGTATCTCTTTCCCTCTTGGTGCGGGAAGTGGAAACCGAAGCCAACACCGCCGGACTGGAATCCTTCAGCCTGAATATTTCAGACAATGCCATTAATATCATTTACCGTGATATCCGTTTTTTACCGAATTCCTCGGAGCTCACTCCCGAAACCATCGAAAAAATTAAAAATCTTACCAATGTTTTAAGCCGTTTTTCCCAAATGAACCTTCTGATTCAAGGGCATACCGCCAAACTTTCACCCAACGATACCAACGACGGTATGGAACTTTCCAGAGAAAGGGCAAAATCGGTGGCGGATGTTATAACCCAAAACGGAATATTTCGGCCCGAACAAATTGAAGCCGTGGGAAAAGGGTTTTATGAACCTGTTGCTGATAATGAGACATCCGAAGGAAGAGCCTTAAACCGCCGGGTTGAAATATCCGTTGTCGGTTCCGTGGAACAAAAATCAAGCAGCAGTGCGATCTGGTGGAACATGCTCAGCCATTCAATGAATCCGGGATATACCGCCTATCTTGTTCATAAGGATACTTCGGATGATGTCGAAGCCAAACTTGAAGAAGCGGGAATTGCCGGACTGATAGTGGCCGAAACCTCCGATGGAATCGGCATTCTCGACAACACCATGACCTATCGGGAAGACGGATCGCCCGATGAACAAAGCATCGAAAGGATGAAGAAAATCGCGAGCCTTTTCTCTTCGTCTCAAAATAATATCGAAGCCAGAATCGGAGGATACGGATCGGATCTGCCGATCGAAGAAATTGAAGAACGCCACTTCTTAACAGCGTATACGTTAAACACCCTCGCCGGCTTCGAAGATGATCATATCATTTTCGGTTCGGAACCCTATGTTCTTGCGGAAGCAAGCGCCGAACTGGCCGCCGGTCAAGTTACTACGGTTAAGGGAGAGCCCGTTAACATACAGGGTTCCGGTTCTTCGTTCAGCGCGGTTGTTCCCTTTTCGGTGGATTCACTGATACTCGATATCACACCGGAAGATCCATCAGCGGAAATTACAGGACTCCCTCAAGGGCCGGTAAAACTGACTCCCGGAGAAAACACAATTTCCATAACGGTAAAATCCCTCGCCAAATCTCAAACCTTAACCGGTGATTACAGCCTTACTGTGCTGAGAGAAGAAGCGGAACTCCAATCTCTGGCGGTATCGGCCAATGGTACACCGCTTCAAGTCGTTCCCGATTTTTCAGCCGAAACAAAGCAATATCAAATTGACGTTCCCTGTGAAATTGCCGAGATTGACGTTACACCCGGACTGCTGGCCGAAGATGAAAGAGCCGGCGCGGTTACGAATATCAAGAAGGATTATGGAGAAGAGCTGAATATCGGAGAGAATACCATTCACGTATCTCTTTCCGACGGCTCTACCGAAGATGAAATCTATACCATTACCGTTATTCGGGAAGCACCAATATTAACCACCCTTGATAAACTTTCGGTACAATCCGGTGATGAAGGGATGGAACTTATTCCTCCATTCAGCCCGGAAACAACATTGTACAAAATGATTGTTCCCTATTCGGTGAAATCCGTTTTCCTTAACACAATCCTCTCCGATGAGAGAGCCCTATTGCATACCGAGAACGGCGAGATTCCGCTTGCCGTAGGGAAGAATGAAATTTCCGCCGAAGTTTCGGATCGGCGAGGTTCTTCGTCAACCCGTTACATTGTGATGATTGAACGATCCGCACCGCTTCTTTCCAAATTGGAAATTGCCGAAGCGGACAAGACCGAAGAAATTACAATGTTTCCGGATTTTAAACCCGAAATTTCCGAATACACAATTACGGTGCCGTACAAAACAAAAACACTTCAACTGGAAGCGGCCCTCGACAATGAAGACATTTCCGCCGGAGCTTCCGTGCAAATACTGCCGAACGGCATGGAGGAGCTTCCGATTGGAACAACTCAAACAATCGTCCGAGTAACGGACGAAGAGGGAACTACCTATGATTATCCGGTTAATATAATCCGCGAAGAAAAGAAAGAACTCACCTTTGCTCTTGGAGAAATCAGTTTACTGCCCGAATGGTACGTAACACCTTCCCTATCATTCTATACCGGCGGGATCGGATTCAAACTGAACGGCGGCATGACCGTAAGACCAACGGAAGATTCCGAAATAAACGACATGCTCAAACCATTACGAGCGGGAGTCGGTGTTCATTTTCATGCCGGAGCGGGAAATTACCTTACCATACTCTCCGGCGGCGGATACTTAAGTTTTGAATACATTTTAAAAACAGAGAGCTTTCTGCCCGTGCAGTGGTACATTCCCAAAACCATTATTCCGAGACTGGAAACCGGATTCGCATATTACATGATTGATTACACCAAGGGAGTCTATCATAAAGGCGCGGCCTTTTATCTTTCGCCCGCGGTTAGAACCGACTTTGTTTTCTCCGGTCTTCCCGATATGACTTTCGGACTGGATCTTTCCTATACGGCCTATATCAGTTCCGTGTCGATTACCTACCTCAGCCTCGGTATCAACGTGGGCTGGTAAAAAGGAGCATATATAATGAATAAAAAGCTGAAACTATTGCTGATAACGATACCCATCATCATCGGCCTTGCGGCAATGGGCTGTTCCGATCTGAGCCGAATCGCCGCCGATGCGGAAAATGCTTTTGCCGTGTACCACATCCTGACCTTTTACGCGAATGACGGAAGCGGCACCACGAAAACACAGGCTATTGCCGAAGATTCCACGGCTGCCCTTCTGGCAAACACCTTTATCAACGCGACCGATAGCAGCCTGATATTTGCCGGCTGGTCCGCAACTACCGACGGTTCCGTTGAATATGCCGATCGCGCAAACTACACCATGGGAACCTCCGATGCGGAACTCTACGCCATCTGGGAAGAAGGTCATGGCATCGCCTACACCCTTACCTATAACGGTAACGGGAACACGGGCGGCAGCGTTCCGACAGACAGTAATGCCTACGAAGAAGGAGATACCGCAACTGTTCTGGGCAACACCGGAAGCCTTGTAAGAACCGGTTATGTATTTACAGGATGGAACGCCGAGTCCGACTTAAGCGGAACTGATTACGGTGCCGGTGCGACTGTAACCTTTGGATCTTCCGATATAACCCTTTACGCCAAATGGGTACCGTCCTCTTCCATTATTTTCCAGGAAGATTTCAGTAATACCGGAGACCTTGACGGATCAACTCCCGATGTGGGAGGTAATTGGGCCTGCAACTCCGCTGCAGAGTCCTTTGAAGTTGAGACTGCCGGTGTTTTTGATACAAATACCGACAGCACCGAGGGGGCATGTGTTTTTGCGGCTTTCGCCGATGGCGCTGTCCTTGGCCCGGGAGAAACCCTTACCCTCACCTTTGAAACAACTGTTACCGATGGAACCTTTGCATATAGCGACTGGGCTGGTTTCAGTCTGCTTTCCGGCTATACAAGTCCTTCAGCGAGCTATGATGAGCGTGTTTTTATGGGGAGTGCCTCCTCCGTCTCCGGCTGGGGAGTAGATCAGGCAGTTTTCGGCGGCATCAAAGGACTCTGCAGTGACGGCACGATTTTCAGCGATAGTGATGCTTATATTCCATCCGGGAAAACCAATTTCACCGATCAGACACAAACCTGCTATTTCACATATAACTATGACACCGGTGCCATGTTGTTTACAGTCGGCGGGTTTGAAATCAGTGGTGAAGGAAGCGAAACCTCAAAGAACTTTGCCCTTAACGCCGTTAGAATCGGGCACGCATCCACTACGGATATCGCCATTACCAATATCTACATCGATAAGCAGAGTGAAGTTACTTACCACACGGTTACCTTCCATTCAAACGATGGAAACGATACAACATACACACAAAGCATAGCAGAAGACACAACGGCTAATCTTGATGCGGGTACATTCACAAGAAGCGGCTATAGTTTTGCAGGTTGGAGCACAAGCGCAAGCGGATCACTAAACTATGCGGATGGCCAGGAATACACTATGGGAAGCTCGGATGTCGACCTGTATGCAGTATGGACGGATACCGACGATGTGCTGATAAAACTGACCTTCGACAATTCCAGCGATTATTGTGCCGACACTTCAGGAAACAGCAATAATGGTATCGGTTACAACATGTATTACGCAGATGATGGAAACGGCGGTTACGCGGCATCTTTTAATGGATTATCCAGCTATATCGAACTTCCATACCAAACTTTTGTTCGGGAAAACTTTACAGTAATGATGCGCTTTAATGTTGGTACAACTGGATGCGGAGCCCTTCTGGGTTATCAAAATGTAACCATCCCAAACATATCCAGTGTAACTGCGTTTATCCCAATAATTATCGTTCAAGATGATGGCAAGGTACGAGGGACACTCTGGACAGGGTCTTGGTCTCCCAACGGAGAAGATATAACAGTCTTATCGGATACAACTGTTAATGATGGGAACTGGCATACCGTTTACTTTTCAGCAAAAGCTAATTCTATTGCCCTATACCTTGATGGAGAACAAGTTGGCGACATTGTTACAGGCACAGTAGGAGCCCTTAATATGTACTATAACCAAATTGGTACAGCTTACGGGAAAGACCGTGACACCAGCCTTAGCGGCGCAAGTGGTACCTATTACTTTAATGGCCTTATAGACAACTTTTATATGTACACCACGGCTTTACACTAAATAAACAATCATCAGCCCGCTTCCTGCGGGCTGATATTTTACACGAACATAAATATAATGGGATTAAAAGATGACAAACGTTTTTATTGTAGACGACCATAAGATTCTTATCCCCGGAATAAAAATGATTGTGGAATCCCTGCCCAATTTTTCTGTTGTCGGAGATGCCAACGACGGAATTACGGCCGTAAAGGAAATAACTCAGCTTAAACCTGATATCTGTATCGTCGACTTATCCATTCCGCTTCTAAACGGATTCGGAGTTGCCCGGAAACTCATTGAAGGACATATTGATTCCAAAATCATTCTTCTTACCTCCTATGTTGATGATTCTCTGATTTCCAGGGCCCTTCAATACAAAATCGCCGGATATGTACTGAAAGAAAACAATACCGAAGAACTCAAAAGAGCATTAACGGAAGTTCGGGAAGGCAACCGGTATTTCACCCCCAGTGTTATGACAAAAATGGTGAACAAACTGGAACAATTTGAAGCGGAGAACTCCGCCGAGCAGGAAAAAAAGATTCACTCTCTTACTCCGAAAGAACAAGATGTTCTGATGCTTGTTGCCAACGGAATGAGCGGGAAACAGATTTGCAGCGAACTGAATATAACAGAATCCACCATGAAGAAACATAAAACGAGTCTTTTGAAAAAAATGAAAGTGAGTACAACCAACGAGCTGATCGCTTTAGTTAACAAGGACACTCGGATTGCAAGGCTCTTTACATAACCGGAGGCTGCCTCCCCGCAAAAAAAAGACTCTTTTTCTTCTGCTTCTATTTGTATCCGTATGCGTATCCGCAAGCGGAGCAGCCGTTCAGAATGAACTCAACTGGGACGGGAACCTGATTATAGGTCTTTCCGGCCGCTGGGATTTTTACTGGAATGTTTTACTGGAATCATCGGAAAACAGGCCGGTTGGGATAACCCCGTATTCCTTTCCCTTTAAAGGATCGTGGCATGAACACACCGCCGGAAAAAATCAGCTTCCCGTATACGGCTGCGGAACTTATCAGAAAACAGTTAAGCTGTCTCCGGAGAAAGGAAAACATGTTGTACTCAGGCTTCCGCCGATTGATATCGCGGTAAGGGTTTACTGCAACGGAATTGAATTATACGCAAATGGAGAAATCAGCCAAGCAGCCGAAAAAACAGTCGTTAAAGATTATAAACCTGTATTAAGGGAACTCACCTCGGAAAACGGCATCTACGATATTTGCATTCAAACAGCTAATTTTGATCTGCCCCGATTCGGCCTCTACAGCATTCCAATTATCGCTCCCATTGAAAAAGCTTTTCAAAGACAAACTCTGGCGACTTCAGCGGATGCTTTTACGGCGGCAACAATGCTGATTATAGCGTTGTTCCATATCATGGCAGGCTTGAAAATCAAACACAACAAATGGTGTTTCCATCTGGGGTTTTCCTATATTGCCGCCATGTTTTTCCTTTTGGTTAATGGAGAAGTTCTTCTCTGCCAAATCGGACTGCCCCGATTTTATGATTGGAAGATTCATTATCTGGCCAGATTCCTCAGCTCCTTTTTCTTTATCAGGTATATTCTGGATTTCTTCATTATTAGAACTCCGGAGAAGATACTGAAAATCATCAATGCCGCCGCCGTTTTGTTATCCGTTTTTTTTATTGTTTCCGGACCGTCCATCCTTCCAAGATTTTATTTATTCTCCGCGCTATTTTCAGCCGGAACCGTTTTATTTGCGTTAGCGGCTTCCGTCAGGGCTCTCATTATCCGTTCCGGATATGCCGTACCTTTTTTTGTATCCAGCCTGATTCTGACTTTTTTTATGGCTCTGGACATCATGTACAACCCTTCGGGCTGGCCGATTCTTAACAACTGCAAATCCATTATCGGTTTACTTCTGTTCGGATTAATTCATTCATTTATCCTTATGGATATGCTGGGAAAACATGTCGACACAATCGAAAATCTTGTTGATGAACGCACAAAGGAATTGGAGATTTCTCTCTGGAGCCAAGCCAGACATGCCAGCATGGGTGAATTAATGAATTTTATTGCTCATCAGTGGCAGCAGTACCTTTATGCCATTTCCATTTACATTGAGAGTTTGCAATCAAAAAAAGAAATGCCGCTAAAAAAACGGGCAGAAGTCTACGGCACTATCGCGGAAGCTGTTCAAAGCATGTTTTCCACTCTTAAAGATTTTCGCAGTTTTTTAACTCCTATCAAAGAAACCGAACGATTTTCAGTCTTCGAGGAATGTCGGAAAGTCTGTACATTACTGCAAGATTTCTTTCTTCCCCGGGAAATTGAAGTATCCATAACAGCGCAGGGAGATACTTCTATCCGTGGAATAAAAAACGAATTGGAACAGGTAATCCTGAATATCCTAACCAATGCGGCGAACACTTTTGAACGACGAATGATTGAAGACCGTTCCATTTCCATTAAAGCGGAAGGACAAGATAAAAAGGTTATCATATCCATGGAAGATAATGCCGGGGGTATTTCAAAAACCATCCGGTCCCGAATTTTTGAACGGTATAATACATTCGGAGAAAGCGGTTCGGGACTGGGATTGTATATGTCAAGAAGAATTATACGAGAACGTTTCGGCGGAGAATTATTTTATAAAGATGGACATTCCGGGGCCATTTTCGTTATAGAGCTTCCCCGTAATTTTTAAAAACCTGAACGATTAACATTTTCAGGCGCCGGATTCATGGAAAAAGATTTAAAAATACTTAGAGTTCCAATGAATGCGCCGATTCGGAAAACCACTTCGAACGGCCATACGGATTCAAGCCGTCCCAAGACTTAGAAATAAATCATATATTGCTCTAATTTTTTCCTGGTTTCATCGGTTATTGAGACGGGTTTTCTTGTTATTTCACTTATTTGAACCAGGACCGATTCGGCCGTTGCCGATAAAACTCCGTCTTGATAAATCGCTTGAAACAAAACCAAGGAACTGTTCCCGATCTTCTTTACGCCTGTTCCAATATCCGCGATTCCCGGCCAGTGCATTTCCGAAAGGAATGTCTTGTTCATATTGGCGATTACAAAACTGCACTTTTCCTCCGTCAGGGGATTATTTGTGTCATTAAAAAGTTCCGCTCTGCCCGTCTCAAAAAAAGTGGAAAAAATTGCATTATTGACATGACCCAAAAGCCCTATATCTCTATAACGAATTTTATCAAATGATTTTTTTGGAAAAACTTCGATTGATACGTTTTTTATATCGATTCCGCTCATATTTCTCTTCCTTAATATTATCACAAGCTTATGCTTTTAAGTCCCTTTGATATAGAACTCAATTCCCGGCAAAAACAGATAAATAGGCATTCTTTATTATCTGCTTATGAAAAGACTCTTCTCCCTGATAAAGAATTGAATGCCCCCCGAACGCCATGAAGGATTCCGTGTTCTCCCGGTTATCATCAATAAGAAGAGACTGATTGATTTCCTGTGAGTCAATGAGTTCTTGGGCCGCCATCTTACATAACACGACTTTATCGGTAATCCCTATCTCCGCAGAACTGATTACGGCATCAAAGTAAGATCCCAACTGAAAATAAGGAACAATTTTTTGATGGAACAGATCACTGTTAATAGTCACTATCGCGGTTTTGACTTCTTTTCTAATTTTTTGAGAAAAATGCCATACTTGAGAATTCCACTCAATTTTTTCCAATCCTTTGATTGTTATTGCTTTGATGTCCTCTTTTGAATAGTTAATATTACATGAAAGATACTCAAAGACCTGATCACTTTCTTTCCGCCCACTCATCCATGGGATTTCCCATAATTCATTATTAGGAGGCTTAAAGAGAAGCTGAGAAATCTGTTTCCGAACATCTATTGGAAAAGAAGAAAAGTACACATTAGGTGTCAGGGTTTTAAAGAAATCAAAGAAAATGAGTTTATACATATCGTTATTCCAAATAAACGGTTACCGCATTACCAATGGAAAGCTACGGCCCGCTTCCCCGCTATGTAATCGTTAAAAATGATTTCTCCTTGAGAATCGGAAAGACCTGCGCACACATGAAGAGGAAGCAAATGCTCTTCTCTGGGATGGCAGTATCTTGCATGCGGTGCGTTAACCCAATTCTCAAGTTCCTGCGAACGCTTATCCATGTCCGCATTTTCCGCACAAACATGAATAAGCCAATCCTGAAATTCATCGTTGTACCGATCAGTTTCATCAATTTCATTCATGGTAAAGAATCTCATATTATGGAAAGAAAAGCCTGATCCGATAATCAGGATATTTCTATTTAACAATGGACGTAAAGCTTTTCCCAATTCAAGATGATTCAAGGGATTTAAACCGCGCTGCAGTGACAACTGAGTCACAGGGATATTTCCTTCCGGATACATTATCTTCAGCGGAATAAAAACTCCATGATCCAACCCTCTGCGGGTATCCGATCGAACAGGGATTCCTTTCCGGGCTAAAGACTTCTGCAGGATGCTTACAAGATCCGGATTCCCTTTTGTAGAATATTGGATTTCGTAGGATTCCGGCGGAAAGCCGTAATAATCATATAAAAGTGTTTGATTCGCCGCACTGTAAATCGTAGGAACTTCTTCTTCCCAATGGGCACTGACGACAAGAATCTCATCGGGGGTTTTTAAACTTCTTGGTAAGTCCCGAAGAAATTGAACCATCTTCTCATGGCTTTTATCTCCCAGAAGAGGCAGCGGCCCTCCGCCATGAGAAATATAAATTATATCGTAAGAATTATGATTGGAAGTCATGAATATAGCTTCCTACCTTATTCCAAGTTTATCAAGTCATATAATACGTTTTTGGAGATATATCTAAATTTGAATATCTCTATTCAAGACAAAAAAGGATGTCCGTCATTTTCATGAAGACATCCTTAATTTTTTCCTAAAACTCATCAAACCGGCGGATTGAGGGATTAAGATTCCTAAGAAGATTTCTTCTCAACAGGAATCATTTTAATAAAGCCTTTTTTGTAAAGGAAATAAGCACAGCCTAAAATAACGGGCATGGCAACTAAAATCGCAAATCCTTCTTTTCCGGCAAGAGGATAAATAAAGAGATGAATTACCGTTACCAAAACAATCGGAAGAATAATACTCTTCAATTTGCCTTTTGCCACGTAATCACCACAGCTTTCATTCAGCATTCCAAGGAACAATGCACCGAATATGGACGGCAGCATATAGCGTGTAGCCGTTTGAATGGCCGGTGTGGATAAGAGCGGCTGGAGCGGAACCAACAGTAAAACGCCCAAAGTAATCAATATTGTGGTAATAACAGCCGATGTCGCGACAGCCACCGTAGCCACCACGTCTCCTTCATCGCTTCCCTCTGAAACTCCGGCCTTGGACATCGCGCTGATCGCACAGGGCAATTTCAGATTGATCACATTGCCGGTTAAGAATGTAATATATGCGGAAGATCCCAGCATCGGCGTATAACTGAACACTTCGGTAATCGTATAAGGCAAAAATAAAAGCAATAATCCGGAACCGGCCTGTATCACATCCATAAGAGACGGCCAAATATGATTAACGGAGCAAATAATAACCGGAATCCCGAACATAAAGGCGATACCGATAATAACACCGATTCGACCGATCAGATGGGTTGCGTTTTCGTATTTCATAGATTTTCTCCTTTCAGCTAAACAATTTGACCCAGATAAGGGAAGATGCCATACCCAAAATCAGCGAATCGGCCATGATGAAATTCCCAAGCCAACTCCATCCCAATTTCTTAATAACGATTTTATGAAGAAAGGCTACAAGGGCGGAGGTTAGCAAAACTCCTACGTACACGGCTCCTTTGGAAACCTGAATGGGAAGAAAAACCACTATCATCGCCAATGAAATGCTGCTGGTCGCGAGGATTCCCCACGGACCGTTCTTCTTGCGAAATTTAGCGAGATTGGTTTGTATTGCTTTGCCGAATATTAGAACCGTAACAAGACCGCCCATAATACACATACTCATTACGAACATTACGGGACCGACCAATTCAGGAACATTGGCGTTTGCCAATGCACCGATCGATTCAAATCCAGCACCGGTCGCAACCATATCCGCGGCCATCAATTCATAAACAACGGATCCCACAACCGACAAACGGAACCACGACCAAGGTATTCCGATTACCGTGGATAGCGTAAACATTCCGATTATGATTGCAATGGACGGCACCAGAGAATACACGGCGGAGGATTTTACGGTATCTTTCATCACCGTTTTGCTTATTCCCAACGCAAGTCCTCTCCTGTAAGAACGAACAAGAGTAAAGACACTGAAGGCGAGAATGGAAACAATTCCGATAATAACCAGTACATACATCAATCCGCTGTTAAAGATATCCATGTACGTCATTTTGCCTAATCTCCTTTTTCTTTTATTTCATCAATCGGGGAAAGATATTTTCCTCCGGTATGCTTAAAGAGTTCCGCCTTTGCTTCCTCGGCAATCTCAGGATTCAGCATAACTCTAACCGCGGCCAAAGCCATGGCTTTCCCCGCAGCAGCGGCGGCTTTGCTCCCGATTGACGTTCCGACTTGAGCCGTTAGCTGCCATGTATGAAAAGGTGTACCGGGAATCCCCACGGCGGCCATCAGCTGAGCGGTTGGAACTTTATAGCTGACATCACCGACATCACTGGAACTGATCATAACCATACTCATGGTTTCAGGATTAAACGGCGCCACACCGACGCATAAAGGTTTCCGTTCAAATTCCGCTTCGGACAGACCTTCCGCCGCGGCCGATTTCTTCACCAATGCTTTCCGTTCTTCCTCCGGAACTATCGACAAAAACCTTCTTCCGATTTCATATTCCGGCTCATCGAAATCCGGGCCGCCGGTCTCTTGGAAGGCATCGGAAAGAACCTGCGCCAATGCCGCATTGGGAATAAGATCGTTCATTCCACCCAATACTTGTACTTCGGCGGCCGTTCCGGTCATTAACGCGGCCCCCTTTGCGATGTCTTTAATTCGAGTAAGAATTTCCGCACTCAGTTCAAGCTTCGGAGCTCTGATGAAATAGAGAAGAGACGCATGATCCTGCACCACATTGGGAGCTTCACCGCCGGCATCCAAATAAGCATAGTGAACCCTTGCTTCGGGAATGATATGCTCCCGCAGATAATTAACGCCGACATTCATCAATTCACACGCATCCAGAGCGCTTCTGCCCAATTGCGGAGAAACCGCGGCATGAGAACTTTTGCCTTTAAAAGAAAATTTCACACTGTAGTAAGCGACATTACGGACGGCTATGGTTCCATTACAGTCTCCGGGATGCCATGTGAATACCGAATCAAGATCTTCAAAACAGCCCGCTTTCAGCATGAAAACTTTTCCGTAGCCGTTTTCTTCCGCCGGACATCCGAAAATTTTTACCGTTCCGGAAATTTTATTTTGAACCAGGTAACTCTTTACCGCGATGGCCGCAGCCAGAGAACCGGCACCTAAAGCGCTATGGCCGCAGCCGTGACCGTATTCTTTCTCTTCATCAGCCGGTGTCTTTTTTTCCGAACCGGCTTTTTGACTCAGTCCGGGCAAAGCGTCATATTCGGCCAAGATTCCGATAATCGGGCCGCCATCACCGTAACTGCCGACAAAAGCCGTTGAAATATCAGCTATTCCCCTCTCTACGGAAAAACCTTCTTCCTCCAAGACTCGGCACAGTAACGCGGCACTCTTCTCTTCATGATAACCGTACTCGGCAAAGGTCCATATTCGTTCGTTTACCTTTGCTATAAGCTCCCGCTTCTCATCGATGACGCTACAAATAAAATCTTTGACATGCATCATTTCGTCCTACAGTTTTCGTCTTTTTTTTCAAGAAACATTGCCTCCACTGAAATATGTTTAAGCATTTTCGACACATTCGGATCAGAAGCATTTGAAATATGAACGGTATTATAGAATGCGTTTTTCAACCGATTCAATGTGCGAAAGAACGAAATATTTATTGTAATTTGTGCACTTGTTCAATTGGCATTTCGTTCGCTATTAAGTATTCTTTTACACAAGCATTTTCGGCAAAGATGAGGGTGTATGGAAAATATGCATGCGGCTCTTTTTGAAGCCGTACATAGCGGAAGTCATCAGAATATCACGAAAGTTGCGTATGAAATATTGAAGCGTCCGTTATTTATTTCCGATTCCCAATGCCGTCCCGTAGATCTTTATCCAAAAGCCCCAATCGGAGATGAGATTTGGGATAGGAACCTAACCCTCGAAGTAATGGATTTGGATTTTTTTATGCAGCATCAGAAGTATGATGTTATCAATATTTTTCGAAGCGCCCGGGAACCTGTACTGATTCCCGGGGATGCCGGCCGTGCATCCACTATGACGGTTGGTGTTTTTGTTGATGGGATTTTCAAAGGTGCTCTCAGTGTTTACTGCCCTAAAGGAGACTCGGATAATTTTTACACCGAGAACATAGAAAATCTAAAAAACGTTGCAAAAGCATACAGTATTTATTTCCGTTATAAGAATGTCGATCCCGCGGATGTTCGCGCAATGCATACTCCGTTTCTCACGGCTCTGCACAATGACGAAATAAAGGATATTCGTCATTTGGAATTCTGTATGAGCAAAATATCATTCGATTTTCATGCGGATTATTGTATTCTCGCCATGAAACCGGGGCACTTCAGCTCTCTTCTGGACAAGCATTTACAGGAACTTTCCGTTATTCAGCCTTTATTCATGTTTGTTTCCATCGATACCATCTCTTACATTCTTGTTACTCGAGTTACGGAAAAACGAATTCAAAACAACTCAATCATAAGGGGACTTCTTGCCGCTTCTGAAAAGTTAAACCTCAGCATAGGAGCAAGTCGTCGTTTCTTTTCCCTGTTTCATTCTTCAGATTTCTTTTATCAGGCCCGACGTGCATTGGAATTAAGTTCCGAACAAGGTGAACCGGCTGTATTGCGGCAATATGAAGATTACGCCGTACAGGATATTTCAAAATGCTTTGAAGGTCATAAATATACACGTGCCATGATTCATCCGGCTTTGTTTCTTCTTGAAGAATATGATGTTAGCAACAATACCGAATACTTAAAAACAATCTATTATTATATTCATTCATTCTGTAATGCAACCAATGTTAATAATCGCTTATGCACACATCGTAATACGCTTTTTTATCGCTTGAAGCGAATAGAAGAACTGACGGAAATCAATCTGCACGATGAAAAGACTTGTATCCATCTTTTACTAAGTTTCCAGATTCAACATAACTGGAAAGGTTTGGATACCATACCGTCGACATAGTTCTTTCTTTTCAATTCAAGGAGATTCTTTTTGCAAAATAAATGTTCTTATTACCCATGGCTTGTGCTTTTAGCCTGCTGTGGAATGGTTGCGGGTATCTCAGGCATTATCCCAAACTGTACCGGAATTTTCTTTGAGCCTGTTGCGAACAGTCTTCAGGTTGGCCGCGGAGATATATCCTTTTACTTTACAATTTTTGGGCTCGCGGGAGCTCTTTGTGCTCCTTTTGCCGGATACATCATTCATAAAATAAATATTAAATTCTTATTGTCTTTTGGAATTCTGCTCGATGTTATCGCTATCTGGCTGATGTCTCTTTATCATAATATTTGGCAATTTTATTTATCCGGATTTCTTTTGGGATGCGGTTACAGTATTTCTTCACAGATGGCCGTTTCTGTACTGATAAACAACTGGTTTCATAAGCGCCACGGCTTGGCGATGGGGATTACCATGAGCTGCAGCAGTATATCCGCTATTGTGATGAATCCTGTGCTTAATTCCGTCATCACTACGACCGGATGGCGGGCGGCATATCGTCTTGAAGCGCTGGTGATTCTTTTATTGGCATTACCCGGAGTTCTCTTTGTTATCCGTATGTATCCGTCCGACATCGGACTTGCTCCTTACGGCGGAACAATGGATATGTATCAGCCGGCCGCTTTACCGAAATCAAAAAACGCTCCCTTACGAAAAATACCGGCCCTATCAAGAGCCTTTCTTCTTGTATTGACATTTGCATTTCTCTATTCCATCAGCATGAGCTTTCTTAATCATTTATCCGGACATGCCACATCGGTCGGGCTTACCTCGGCCATGGGTGCGACAATGATTTCCGTTGCTATGGCGGGAGCTTTTGCCGGGAAATTGTGTATGGGAGGATTGAGCGACCACATTGGGGTTATGAAAACTTTTTCCTTATTCATAGGGGCGGGAATTATCGGACTGCTCGGCTTTCTGGCAATCGGAACGGCTGGAAAATATTTATCGATACTCTTTGCGCTGCTGTATGGACTTATGTACGCCTGTCTCCTTGTAGGAATGCCGCTTCTGGTGAGAAGCATATTTGGAGATACGCAGTTCAGTATTTACTACTCTTACATCGGCATTGCATGCAGCATCGGCTACGCGATGGGTTTTCCTTTGGTCGGCTACACCTATGATGCACTCGACAGCTATGTTCCCGCGATCATCGGTATTACCTGCTGTACCGCAATTTCCCTCTTGTTATTGCAAGTATTGGGGCGGAAAGTGAAAAAACCGTTTCATGGGAAGGCATAGCATGAAACATAAAGATCCGCCCCGCCGCCGGAGACAAAGAGATAATTTATTCGACCTCCGATTCCAAAGTACGGAGAAGTCGATACGAAACTGATTAAGCCAACAATTGGATAAATAATCTTCAGGAGAAAAACCATGAAACGAAAAATTGAAAAGTTGAACATCGAAACATCGGCCTTGGGGATGGGCTGCTGGGCAATCGGCGGAGAATGGGATTTCCTCGGGACACCTGCCGGCTGGGGAACAACCGATGACGCCGAATCCATCAAAGCCCTGGAGGCGGCATACGATCATGGGATTCGGCTCTTCGACACCGCGGCGAATTACGGCATTGGGCACAGCGAAGAATTGGTGGGAAAAGCCTTGGCGAAAAAGCGCCGAGAATGCGTCATTACCACCAAATTCGGCTATAACCTGCAAAAAGATCGAAACAACGTCGGCGTCTACGGAGAACGGGCCGACGATTCCGATGTGCTCTCACATTTACGAAAGGATTGCGAAAACAGTCTCCGCAGATTGGGAACCGATTATATCGATGTCTTTTTCCTCCATATTGGAAATTATGATTCCAATTTGGCCCTGAATCTTGTTCCGGTCCTTGAGAAGTTGATTGAAGAAGGAAAAATAAGAAGTTACGGATGGAGTACGGATGATGCTCGGCGCGTTATCCCATTGGCCGATCAGCCCGGATTCTCATCGGTACAGATGAATTTCAACATCGCCTCGGCCGCCCGGGAAATGATAACTCTTTGTGAAGAGAAGCAGCTCGCCGCGTTCAATCGCGGTCCGCTGGCCATGGGCTTTCTTACCGGGAAATACTCCCATGAGTCTCAATTCCCCGAATCCGATGTTCGAAATGCCGCTTGGGTTCAGAATGGATTCAGAAAACCGGTATTGGACAAACTGGATGCACTCAAGGAGATACTTGTCGCGAAAGGACGAACTCCGGCCCAAGGGGCATTAGCCTGGATTTGGGCAAAAAGTGAAAGGACTTTACCGATTCCGGGAATAAGGACCGTTAAACAAGCCGAAGAAAATGCGAAGGCTATGGGATTCGGCCCTTTAAGCTCCGAGGAACTCCATCAGATTGAAATCATTATGGGAAGGGACGTTTAATAACTCACCGTCCCCGCAGTTCTTCGGTGAGTTTCCGTGCGGCCTCGCCGGTCTTATTCGGATCGGAGGTATCGGACCAGGCCGCGGCGATAACGTTAACCAAGGCCGAACCGACAATGGCGGCGTCGGCCATCTTAACGACTGCCGCCACCTGCTCAGGGCGTTGAATACCGAAACCGGCCATCACCTTGGGGCCGCCGCTCCGATTTTCGGCCGCCGAGCTTCCGGCGTTGCCGCCGCTTGTAATTCCGCCGGCACTTTCGTTTCCCGCACCGTCGCACTCACGGTCCAATTGGCGCCCGCGCAGTTTCATCAAAAAGGATTCCTGCTCGGCTCCCAGTTCGGTGTAAGTGCCGGTGATGCCGCTCCGAAGAGCCACGTAAATCCAATCAAGCGGCTGGGAGAGAATCTCCTCCAGCCGTGCATCGGTAATCCAGGGCACCACCACCGGAACCGCCGGACATCCGGCTTCGGCGGCGGCCTCATACAGTCCTTCGTCGGCCCCCGGGGCCAAATCGGGAATAATCAGCCCGGAAGCTCCGGCCGCCTTCGCCCGGCGGGAGAACTCGGCCACACCGGGGGTAACAACCAGCGAGGCATAACTCATTATGAAAATGGGGATGTCCAATTCGGCGCGAATTTCAGAGAGAAGCCGAAAGGCGTCCGAAACGGTAAAGCCGCCCTCCAAGGCCGTGTTGCAGGCGCTTTCAATCACCGGCCCGTCGGCGCTGGGATCCGAAAAGGGAATCTGCATTTCCAGGGCAAAGGCGCCGCCGGCGATCAGTCCCCGCGCCACTTCAAGGGAGGCCTCGTAGGTGGGGAAACCGGCGATGAAGTGGGTCACGATTTTCGGATCGGAGGCGGCGGATAAACCGCTCGAAAAACCGGCCTTCGCTTCGGCGGCGATGTTAAATCGGCCGCTATTACGATTCCCGCCTTCGGCCGATTCGGCCTCGGCTCCGGGGTTATCGCCGGCGGGATAGACAGCTTTGCCCGGTCCGCCGATAGTTGCCCCGGCGGCCTCGGCTGTATAACGGCCGGCACCGCCGGTATCGGGTGTATCGGCCTGCAGCGAAACTCGGCAGGGGAATTGCTCTCCGGCTTCGGGACCCAAGGGCCGTATCGGAGTGCAACGAGAAACGGTCCCGTCAGTCATCATTTAAAATCCTCCCTTTCACTCTCTTCTTTCAAAAAACTTTTCCAGGCAGCGCCGTCCAAAGCGGCCGCGGAAATGAAAATATCCTTATCGCCGCGCCCGGACATATTCACGACAAGGCTCTTGCCGCTCCCCAATTCACGGGCCAAAACCATGGCCGCGGCACCGGCATGAGCCGATTCCATGGCGAAAATCAGCCCTTCCTCACGGGCGAAAAAACGCAAAGCGTTCAGCGCTTCATCGTCCCGCACACCGACAAAACGTATACGGCCGCTCTCTCCCAGATGCGCCAGCTGCGGGCCGATGCCCGCGTAATCCAGCCCGGCCGAAATGGAATGGGTCAACTGAACCTGTCCGTCCGCATCGGTCAGAAACCGGCTCTTGTACCCCTGTACCACGCCCACTCGGCCGTCGCCGGTCATTCGTGCCGCGTTGTTTCCTATTCCGGGCCCCCGTCCCCCGGCTTCGGCCCCCACCAGAAGAGGCGCACCCGGAGGCGAATCAATATAAGGTTCAAAAAATCCAATCGCGTTCGATCCGCCCCCCACGCAGGCCACCAGCGCATCCGGCTCGCTCACACCCAGCTCCGCCAACTGGCCGCGCGTTTCCCGCCCGATCACCGACTGGAACTCCCTCACCATATCGGGAAAAGGAGAAGGCCCCAGAGCCGATCCCAAAAGATAGTGCGTGTTCTCCCAACTCGAAGCCCAGTCGCGCAGCGCCGCGTTCACCGCATCTTTGAGCGTGCGGCTTCCCGACTTGACGGGCCGCACCTCGGCGCCGAAAAGCTCCATCCAGTACACGTTCGGATGCTGCCGGCGAATATCCTCCTCGCCCATGTACACCACACATTCCAAACCCAAACGGGCACAGGCCGCGGCGGTTGCCACCCCGTGCTGACCCGCGCCTGTTTCCGCGATAATCCGCGTCTTGCCCATGCGCTTCGCCAAGAGCGCCTGACCCGCCGCATTATTTATTTTATGGGCGCCCGTATTGGCCAGCCCCTCAAGCTTGATATATATATCCGCGCCGCCCAGAGCCGCACTCGCATTCCGGGCCGGCAGCAAAGGCGTCGGCCTGCCCACATAGTCCCGAGCGAACGCCTCAAGATCTCCCCGAAAACCGGGATCGGCCATGGCCGCGCCAAATTCCTCTTCCAGCCGTTCCAGGGGCCGGCGGAGAACCTCAGCCACGTACCGTCCGCCGTATTCCCCGAAAAAACCATTGTCACTCATTTTATTCTCCTGCTGACCCCCGAAGCCCGGCGATAACCGCCGTCTCCGAAATCCGCCGCTTCCACTTCCCGCCGATACCCGGAATCACGGCGTTACCCGCATTTCCCTTTCGCGGACGCACGTTCAATTCTGCTTGCCGCGCTCACTTCCGGTCGCCTCGGCCAATCATCCCCGCGCCCGAAGGCGCCTCTTATCGGCCAAGGGCGTGCCCATTACCACTGCCGCCACGGCCGTATAAATATACACACACTCATGAACCGACAAAGCCCGCCCGCGCCATCAGCGGCCGCCTTCACCTTTCGCCGCGCCCTTCGCCGCGGCAACGAACTTCTTCAGCTTCCCGTGATCCTTCCGTCCCTTCTCGGCCTCAACGCCGCTGGACACATCCACCAGTCCGGGCCGCCATTCGGCGACAATCCCCGCCGCGTTCTCCGGCGTGAGGCCTCCGGCAATCCAGAGCCGTCTTCGTGCCGCGGCGGCCTCCATAAGAACATCATCCAGAACCTTGCCGGTTCCCCCCCGCGCCTCGGCGGAAAAGGCATCCACCAGAATCGCCGGAGAGCCGGGATTATCGGCGGCGCCGATTTCCAGACATTCGGCATCTTCAGGCGTCCGCAGATTCACCGCCTTGTAGCCGGGCCAGGACCGGACCGTCTTCGGCGATTCGTCGCCGTGAAATTGTATAAAATCCAGAACGCCTTCTTCCAACAGCGCGGCGGCCTCAGGCGGAACATCCTCATCCGGCCCCAGCACAACCACCGCCGTCTTCAGCACAGGTAAATCGGCGCATTGCCGTACAACCGCGGCCGAAGCGCGCCTCGGCGACTCGGCCAGCACGAATCCCAGCATGTCGGCACCGGCCTCCACCGCGGCCTCGGCGTCGGCCCGATTGGTAATGCCGCAGATTTTCACCAAAGGAACGCCTTCCCGGTGCCGATCATACAATCGCTTCCAGGCACCGTAACGCCGTTCGGCCTCGGCGCCTTCCGCCCAGGCCGCGACCAAATCCTTGGCGGCCCGGGGAGAGCGGGCCACGGCCTCGCCCACCAGGAATCCGGAAAATCCGCATCCCCGAACAAAGAGCGCGTCATCCCGGCCGCTAATCCCCGACTCATAAATAATGTCGCAGGGCCAGTCGATGAAATTCCGGGTTTCCAGCGGGATGAGCGGCTCCACTTTAAACCGGCGCAAATCCCGGCTGTTGATGCCCACAAGAGGCGGCCGGAACGCGCGCACTTTGGCCGCATCTTCTCCGGTATGCACTTCCACCAGACAGGTTAATCCCAGATCAACGGCCCGGCGGTACATCATCTCCAGGATGTCCTTATTCAAAAGAGTCGCGATAAGAAGAACGGCATCGGCGCCGGCCCTCCAGCTCACCTCGATGTCTTCCACGTCCAGAAGAAAATCCTTCCGCAGAACGGCCAATTCGGGATGGGCCGTCTTTACGGCGATCAGGTCCGCCAGGGATCCGCCGAAGCGCGCCTCTTCGGTGAGTACGCTGATTCGCTTAAACCCCGCCTCGGCGTAGCGGCCGGCCTGTGCCGCCGGATCGGGGATGTCGGCGATGTCGCCCTTGGAGGGGCTGCGCCTCTTCACCTCCGCAATAAGAAGACCTTCCCGCGGCGGCGCGAAAGCGGAGCCGAATGAAAGAGGCCGTCCCAAATCCTGGCCCGGTAACGACGGCGGCGCCTCTTCCGGCGCCCGCCCGAAAGCAACCAGAGGCGCCACCCGCTTCTCCGGCAAATCCAGTCCCTGGGCGGCGCCCCGCGCGGCCACACGTTCTTTGCGGGCCGCCGCTATTTCCAGCAGAATGTCCGGCGTGCCGCTCATCGGCGAACTCCCGCCGCGCCAAATCCTTCACCGGAACAGGACCTTAAAAACCGCAAATCCGCGCTCATCTTTACAGCGCCGCCGCGCAGCCGCGCGGCAGCCGCCCGAAACCTTCCAAGACGCAGGCACGACGTGCCCGGCCGGACGCACTCCGCCCGACTCCCGATGAAAGCACCTTCAAATCGGCGAGTCCGACACACGCTTTTCGGCCGTTCCACAATCGCCGGGCGCCTCTTTCCCCTCACGCCGCGCTCCCGGACGCTCCGACCCGGCGGCGCAGAGCCTCCACTTTGGCGGCCGCCCGGCCATCCTCCAGGGCGGCTTTGGCCTTCGCATAGCCCTCCGCGATATCCTCGGCTTCTCCGGCAACGAACAAAGCGGCCCCGGCGTTCAGGCAAACAGCCTCCCGAATGGCCGCCTGTCCGCCTCCCCGAAGCAATTCCCGGGCGGTTTTGGCATTCTCAGCACCATCACCCCCCGCCAGATCTTCCGCGGCGAAACCGCTTATCCCCAAACTCGCCGGATCAAAAGTCTCCTCGCGCTCCGCGCCGTTTTCATCAATGAAGAACGTCTTGGTTACCGTGGCCGGAGAGATTTCATCCAAACCGTCGGCGGAGCGCACGGTCATCACGCGCTTCACGCCGAGCATCTTCGCGGCCCGGGCCATCACCGGCAGAAGATCATCTTCGTAAACGCCGATAAGCTGATACTCCGCGCCCGCGGGATTCGCCAGGGGGCCCAGGCAGTTCATGATCGTCTTCACGCCCAGGGCGCGCCGCACCGGACCGGCGTACTTCATGGCCCCGTGAAACAGCGGCGCGGCCATGTAGGCGAATCCCTCGGATTCCACGCTCGCCACAACACCGGCCGAATCGAGATCGGTCGGGATTCCCAAAGCCGCGAAAAAATCGGTGCTCCCCGATTTGGAACTCACCGCCCGGTTGCCGTGCTTGGCCACCATCACGCCGCAGCTTGAAGCCACCAGCGCCGAGAGAGAGGAGATGTTGAAGGAATGCATCCCGTCGCCGCCGGTGCCGCAGGTATCCAGCACCCCCCGGTCGTTCAAATGAACCGGCCGTTTTTTCTCCACCAGTACAGACGCGCAGCCGGCCACCTCGTCGGCGGTGGCTCCTTTCACCGCGATCGCGGTCAGCATCCCGGCGATGAACGCCTCCTCAAGAGCACCGTCGGTCAGTTCGTCCATGAACGCGGCCGCCTCATCGCGGGTTAAATCGGCCCCCGAGATCACCTTGGATAAAAGAGCCTTTCCATCCAGCGGCTCCCGTCTCCAATGAAGGAAGTTCGCCAGCAGCCTTTCCCCGAATTCGCTGCCGATGGACTCCGGGTGGAACTGCACGCCTTCGATGGGGAACTCCCGATGGCGCAGTCCCATGATTTCGCCGTCCTCGGAGTATGCGGTAATCTCCAGTTCCGACGGCACCGTCGAGGGATCCACCGCCAGGGAATGATAGCGGGTAAAGCGGCAGGGATTGGGAATGTTCCGGAACAGCCCTTTACCGTCCACATGAATGGGCTCCGCCTTTCCGTGAACAATGTTTTTCGCCTGAACGATGTCGGCGCCGAAGGCCTCTCCGATGCTCTGATGCCCCAGACACACGCCGAGAATGGGAACTTTCCCGGCGAAGGCTTTAATGGTCTCCACCGAAATACCCGCTTCGGACGGCGTGCCCGGTCCCGGCGAAATGATGAGCCGGTCCGGCGCCAGCTCTTCGAGTTCGGCCACGGTAATCTCATTATTGCGGAACACCAGAATTTCTTCTTTCGGATCGTCCGCGATAATCTTCCCCACCATCTGATAGATGTTGTAGGTAAAAGAATCATAGTTATCGATTAAGACAATTCGGCGTTTCGCGCCGCCGTCCTGAACATTGCTGTTTGTCATTTCAATCTCCATTTCCGGCCGGAAGGCGGCCCTGACCGGATTCACACCCCGGACCGGGGATAAGTTCGCGGGTCGATGAGCAACATCGGCAAAAGCCGCCGGACCGTGCTTCAAACGTTTTCAGCGGCATGCTAAACCTCCACCCCGGCCGCCAATGCCAGCGCCCGCAGTTTTTCATTCGATTCCTCCAGCTCGCGTTCAGGATTGGAATCGAACACGATACCGCCGCCCGCCTGAAGGAAAAGACGGTTTTCCTTTTTCAAAGCGCTGCGAATGGTGATGCACGTATCCAGAGTGCCTCCGGGCTGCAGATAGCCCACGAGCCCCGCATAAAAAGAACGCGGCATCTTTTCGATTCCGGCTATGGTCTTCACCGCCTGAATCTTGGGAGCGCCGGACACCGTTCCCGCCGGGAAGGTTGCCCGAATCACGTCCGCGGCATTCTTTCCCTCGGCCAGATCGCCTTCCACCTGACTGACGATGTGCATTACTTTCGAATACTTTTCGATGGTCATCATCTCGGTCACTTCCACCGACCCAACCTCGCAGACCCGGCCCAAATCATTACGCCCCAAATCCACAAGCATCAGATGCTCGGCCCGTTCCTTCTCATCCGCCAGCAGTTCGGCGGCCAAGGCGCGATCCTCGGCTTCATTCCGGCCCCTCCGGCGTGTCCCGGCGATGGGCCTGAGAATAACTCGGCCGTGCTGCACCTTCACATGCACCTCCGGAGAAGCGCCGAAAAGCTGCCAGGGACCGAAGTCCAGATAAAACTGATACGGCGAAGGATTGGAACTTCGAAGCGACCGGTACGCGTCCAGCGCCGGCATCTCGGTGGCAATTTCCAGCCTCCTGGAAGGAACCGCCTGAAGAAGATTCCCTTTGATGATCTCCTGACGCACCTTGGAAACCGCCGTTTTGTAGTCGTCGCTCTCTTCTTTTGAAGACGCGATGATGGCCGGATATTCAACGGTCTTTTCCATCATGTAATTGAAGTTCAGATCGTTAATCTTCGCTTCCGTACGGTCCAGCGCTTTCTCCAAATCGATATCGTCATCTCCGCCGTAATTCACGCCGATCAAATGCACCCGGTCCGTGTAATGATCGAAAATCACATAGACATGACCGAAGAGAAAAGCGGCCAAAGGCAGATTCAGGGGATCGGGTCTGTCGGGGAAAACCATCGAATCGCAATACGCGGCGAACTCAAACGAAAGAAAGCCGATTCCGCCGGCAGGGAAAGGAAACTCGGTTTCCACATCGGCATGACGGTCCGCGATCTCCTGGAGAACATCAAGAATGTCCCCGCCCTCTTCTCCGACATTGCGGCGCTCGGGGCCTCTGTACAAAACAACCGACTTGCCTTCCTGGCGTACCTGGAAAGCCTCCTCCACCAAAAGAACGGAATAACGCTCCCGGCCCCGGGAAAGAGATGATGATTCGAGAATCACCTTGGCATCCAGCTTCTTAGCCAGGCCGAACGGCGTATGTTTTTCTCCCGGCAGCGTTCTCATCGTCACACCGGCGGAACTGACGGCACTCATATTAACCTCCGGTACCAATGTTTCACTTTAAGTATATGTATAGTTCAGAAAGCGTTTCTACTCATAGATGCATTGATACATCGAAGCAGAGTCTAGAGAAACGAGGTGTTCTTGTCAATAGAAACGCATGGGAAACAGATTTAAGCCGTATCCGTCCGGAAACGGACCGCTCAGCCCTAAAAGGCTGTTGAAAAAATCAATGCCCGAAATGCTCACGTACAGCCGGTACGCTGCGCTTTCTGTGCCTGATTCGGCCTTGTCTTCGAAGAAAATCTTACTTTTTCAACATCCTGCTGAACGCGCAAACACATCAAAAATCCGGGACAATCCCCGTGCGGATTCGGCGGCGGCTGCCCGGACGAAGTCTTCCCGCTTGCCTGGGGAATCGCCGGGCTTTTTTCCGGCGCCGGAAAGCGAACCATACAAACATCACCGCTCCGGCGGCACTATCCCAAAGCCCGCTCTATCCTTTTCTGAATTCGCGGAGCTTTATTCTCATACCGACCGGAATCAGGAACGTTGATTATCTTGCGGATTTTATATCCTCCGGCGCCGAGGATTGTTTTCATGGCGCGGACCG
The DNA here is from genome assembly GCA_963666985.2 of Spirochaetia bacterium. Classification (GTDB taxonomy): domain Bacteria; phylum Spirochaetota; class Spirochaetia; order DSM-2461; family DSM-2461; genus UBA2779. The sequence continues at coordinate 1,378,098 of CAXXIA010000002.1, forward strand.
CTCCTCGGCTCTGGGACGGCAGAAGATGATAGCCTGCCGGGGCGTTGCTCGCCGTAATGATAATCCCCGTTTTCCCTTTCTGCTTCTTAATGGGAATCCGGGATACTTCGGGTTCGATATGCTCGAAAACGGGAACCAGCCTGTCGATGAGGATTTTTAACTGACCGGAAACATTCCCCCAATAGGTGGGCGAGGCCAGAATAAGCATATCGGCTTCCTCGATGAGTTCGGCAATCCGGTGCGCATCGTCCCTGGGTAAAACGCACGTTTTGTCGGGCCGGCATTTCAGACAGCCCAAACACGGCTTTACGTTAAGATCGTAGACCCGCTCGGTGCGGACATCCACGCCTTTCCGAATCAGAGTTCCGGCGACAATGGCACTCAAATCGGCCGTTACGCCTTTGCGGCGGGGTCCGCCTTCCAAAATCAGTGTTTTCATCTTTTTTCCTCGCAAGTATAAGTATAGAACCCGCCCGGAGACTTTCTCTGTTTCCCGTTCTCGAAAATCAATCAAAGAATTAAGGGTGAAGTAATCTCAAAAATCGGCGATTTCTGAAACAAAGCCCCTCACAAGCGAGTTCCGGGGGGCTATCGGATTGAGGCGATTACATGAATGATGAAACGGCCTCAGATATCGGGAAACCTTAACCGCCTGCCGCATCCGCCCCGCAGAAGGTATTCAACCGATGGAACGCTCTCCGCCTTTTGCGGACGGCGGAACGAACAAACGCCCGAGAATTTCCGAGCTGATGATAATCAGCGGCAGGGATACCATAAAGCGAACCAGGGTGAAGGGAACTCCCAAATACGTCGCTTCAAAAACACTCATGGGGATTCGGCAAACCGTGGAGAAGCCGAGAAATCCCAAAACGATCTGCAGCCGGGCACCCTTTTCCGAAAGAGACTTGGCTATGGGCAGAGCAATAACCATAGGTGCCATTACGGAAAAGGCCAAAAGAAGCACCCAGAAATATCCCAAAAGGCCTCCCGTCTCTCCCAAGTGCTTCTCCACCAGAGATCGATCGATCCATACTTCAAAAAGCCCAATGAGAATAAAAGCGCCGGGAAACATTAAAATCATCGTTTTGGTAAAGTCCCAGCTGATCCGTCCAAGCTTCATTCCCGGCTGCAGGCCGAATACAAATGAAGCGACAACAAAAACGACAAAAGCCGCGGCCAAACATAAATTGACGATATCGCCCTTTTTCATGCCGCCAGTTCCCCGAAAATAAGACCCGTCACGAGCGCCGTCAGCATGGCCAGAATAAAAGCGGAAATATTGCGTGCCGCGGCGAGTTTCCATCCCAGAACATCTTTCTCAAGACCGAAGGATAAAACGCCCACCATCATCAAGGTTGTCGTAAACGCCGACAAAACTGTGTAGGAAACCCCATGTTCCCGAAGAAGTCCGCAAAGAGGAAACACGATGAATCCGGGTATAAACGCTATGGAGCCGATAACCGCCGCAACAGCCGATCCGGCAAGAAGCCCATGCTCTTCGAGAATCTCCGCGATACGGTCCTCGGGGACAAAATACAAAACAACCGATACCGCAATTATAAAGATAAGAATCTGCGGAAGTATCTTCCAAAACTTCCGGGCGGCAATCTTCAGAGCCTCCGCGGTTTTTCGCGGGCTGAAGGCCGCGGAAAGCGCCAATGCGGCCCCGGCCGCTATATAAAGAATATTCATTTATCCGTTAAATCCATTCCAAAAAAATCCATGCTCATTCTTCGTATTTCAAGCAGCCGGTTTTTATTCACCGCGTAATGCTTGAAGTATCCTTCCTTTTGAACCGTAACCAGCCGACAATTTTTCAGAACCTTCAGATGCTGAGAAACGGCCGACTGGCTGATGCCCAAATTACAGGCCAAACCATTCACGCAAATAGGATGCTTTGAGGAATTCAGGAGATTCAGAATTCTCAGTCTGTTCGAATCGGAAAGGGCTTGAAACACCTCCGCAAGCCGCTGCGTCCGCTGATCTTCAACCATATAAGTATATTAGAATATACTTCATTACCAATGAAAGCAAGACCTTCGACCTTAAAGACTCCGCCGATCGGAGGAATCAAACCGGAGGAAAATGCGCGGCACTCAACGGCTCGCCGAAAGCATATATAAAATTTTCTCGTTCATTTGCCCGAGTAAGACTTGCCCTCACACCCAACTCATGCGAAATTGATTGTTAACAATTGAAAAGGGGAATTCATATGAAAAGATCACTTCTTCTCGTGCTCGTCATCACTACCCTTGCCGCATCGGCCTTCGCGAGCGGCGGCAAAGACGGCGGCGGAACAGCGGCCGCCGGCGGAAAATCGGGCGGAGTTCTCGTCTTCGGGCGTTCCGGTGATTCGGTCGGTCTGGATCCGGCCAGAGAAACCGACGGTGAATCGTTCTACGCCACCCACCAGGTCTTCGACACTCTGGTGGAATTCAAAACAGGAACCACCGAAGTCGTTCCCGCCCTGGCCACAAGCTGGGATGTTTCCGACGACAACCTTACCTACACCTTCCACTTAAGGAAAGGCGTCAAATTCCACGACGGTACGCCGATGAATGCCGATGCCGTCGTGTTTTCCCTGGACCGCCAGCTTTCCGAAGACCATCCCTACCATGACTACGGTCCCTGGAAGTACTGGACCAACTATATGGGAATGAGCGACATCGTCGAATCCATCACGGCAAAGGACGAACTCACGGTCGTATTCAAACTCCAGAAACCCGAAGCCCCGTTCATCGCCAACCTGGCCATGGATTTCGCCGGTATCGTTTCCCCCACCGCCTACAAAGCCAACCCCGAGGGATTCGCTTCCAATCCGGTGGGCACCGGTCCTTTCAAATTCGTTTCCTGGACCAAAGACTCCGACATCGTCCTTGACCGGAATGAGGATTACTGGGAGCCGGTCTATCTCGATCGCCTCATCCTTAAAGTCATCCCCGACGCAACCGCCCGCTGGCTGGCCCTGCAGAAGGGCGAAGTGGACATCATCGACTTCCCGGCCAGCCGACGATCTGCCGGCCATGAAAGCCGATCCCGACATTCAGCTCATCCAGCAAGCCGGCCTCAATGTCGGTTATCTGGCTCTGAACTGCGAAAAGGAACCGTATGACGACGTCCGCGTCCGCCGGGCCATGAACTACGCCATCGACAGAAACGAAATCATCACGGCGGTCTACGGCTCGGCCGGACAGGTCGCCAAGAATCCCATTCCGCCGATCATGTGGTCCTATAACGACGACATCAAGCCCTATCCTTATGATCCCAAAAAGGCCAAGGCTCTTCTGGCCGAAGCCGGGTATCCGAACGGCTTCAAGACCGAGCTCTGGGCCATGCCCGTGGCGCGTCCCTACAATCCCGACGCCCGTAAAATCGCCGAAATTATGGACGCTCAGCTGGCCAAGGTCGGAATCGAGACGGAAATCATTTCCTATGAATGGGGCACATATCTGGACAAAACCGACATGGGCGAACACCAGGCGGCCATGCTGGGCTGGACCGGCGACAACGGCGATCCGGACAACTTCCTGTGGGTTCTCCTTTCGGCTCCCGCGGCCGTTCCGCCCGCCGGCAACATCGCCTTCTGGAAGAACGATGAATTCACCGCGCTCATCAAGGAAGCCAAGGAAACCGCCGATACGGCCCGCCGTACCGAACTCTACCGCGAGGCCCAAGTGGTTTTCCACGAAGAGGCTCCGTGGGTTACCATCGCCCATTCGGTCGTAACGCTTTCGGCCGGCAACGCCGTAAAGAACTTCAAGATTTCTCCCACCGGCACCCGGGTGTTCAAGAGCGTCTGGCTCGAACAATAGGCCTCCTCAGGTCTATCAGCGTCTAAATGCAAACGGCCCGTCATTCCGGCGGGCCGTTTTTTTGATTCATCCGAATGCCGCCGGTCGCCGCCGAAACAAACCGGTCGTTCAACCGTTTTCTCAGCCGGCGAAACCGGCCCGAATCGGCGCCGCGTTTCTTTTCCCCGGTGCCGGTCAAACAGTCTATAATGAACCTATGCTGAAATTCATACTGAAAAGGCTGCTGCTCCTGATTCCGACGCTGCTGGGAGTGGTTACGCTGGTTTTCTTCATGATCGCGCTCGCGCCCGGCGATCCGGCCCGCATCATGCTCGGCGAACGCGCCAATGCCGAACAGCTGGCCCAGCTCCGCGCCGAACTGGGCTTGGATCAGCCCTTAAGCAAACAGTATCTTCTCTACCTCGAACGCGTTCTTCACGGCGATTTGGGTAAATCCATCGTTTCCCAGCAAAAGATAACGGACGAACTCAAAGACCGCCTGCCGGCCACCATAGAGCTGGCCATCACCGCGACAATCTTCGCTTCCGTCCTGGGCATCATCCTGGGAGTGGCCGCCGCCCGGAAACGCAATTCCTGGGTTGATTACACCACCATGACCGGCGCCCTGGTGGGCGTGTCCATGCCCGTGTTCTGGCTGGCCCTGGTTCTCATCATGATCTTTTCCGTGGCCCTCGATCTGCTTCCCACAGGTGGACGGATTGATGTGCGGATGTACTTCAAACCCATTACGAATTTCTATTTAATCGACGGACTCATTCTCGGATTCCGGGGTGACGGCTTCAAAGTGTTCTGGACGGCCTTGAAGCATCTGATTCTTCCCACAATCGCCCTGGGCACCATTCCGCTGGCCATCATCGCCCGCACCACGCGCAGCAGCATGCTGGAAGTTCTCAAACAGGATTACGTTAAAACAGCCCGGGCCGCGGGAATCATGGAACAGAAAGTCGTGTACCGATACGCGCTGCGGAACGCCCTTCTTCCTGTTATCACCGTTATCGGCATTCAGTTCGGGCTGCTGCTCTCGGGGGCCATTCTCACCGAGACCATCTTTTCCTGGCCGGGCATTGGGAAATGGATTTACCATTCCATCAGCGCGCGGGACTTTCCCGCCGTACAAGGGGGCATCCTCTTCATCAGTTTTTTCTTCGTGATGATCAACCTGATAGTGGATCTGCTGTACTCGGTTATCAATCCCCGGATCCGGCTGAAGTGAGGCGTCTATGAGCGACAATACGAACCCGGCCATCATCGAATCGGACGCCGTTCCACCCGAACCCGGCTTTTGGAAAGAATCCTGGTACCAGCTCACCCGGAACCGGGCCGCCATGGCCGGACTGGTCATCATCGCGATCTTCGCGCTCATGGCGATTTTGGCGCCCATCCTTGCTCCGGCCGATCCTCTGGAACAGACCATCTCCGCCCGCATGACCGCGCCGTTCACCGGCGGCTACATCCTGGGCACCGACGATTTGGGCCGCGACATGCTCTCGCGCATCATCTACGGCGGCCGAATCTCGCTGATTATCGGCGTGGTATCGGTGGGCATCAGCTTGGCGCTGGGACTCGTCCTGGGCCTGATCGCGGGCTATCTCGGCGGCTGGGTCGATAAACTGATCATGCGGATCATCGACATCATGCTGGCCTTCCCCTACATTCTGCTCACCATCGTTATCGTGGCCATCCTTGGACCGTCGCTGCTGAACGCCATGGTGGCCATCGGCATCAGCCAGATGCCCCGCTACGCCCGAGTTATCCGGGCCTCGGTACTGGCCGAGCGGGAACAGGATTACGTTTTGGCCGAACGCTCATTGGGCACGGGGAACCTGGAACTGATGTTCCGAACCATCCTGCCCAACGCTTTGGCGCCCACCATCGTCCAGGCCACCCTGGGCGTCGGCGAGGCCATCCTGAGCTCCGCCGGCTTAAGCTTTCTCGGACTCGGAGCCCAGCCGCCGACGCCCGAATGGGGTTTGATGATCGCGTCGAGCAAACAGTTCATCACCAGCGCCTGGTGGATCGTTACCCTTCCCGGCATCGCCATACTCCTGGCCGTCCTGGGCTTCAACCTTCTGGGCGACGGACTGCGCGACATCCTGGACCCGAGGCTGAGGGACTAAAGCATGAATGAAACCTCATCGAAAGAATTAAGCAAGAGAGAAACTGCGGCCGGAGAATTACTGGACATAGAAAATCTCAGCATCAGCTTCAACACCCGCCGCGGCGTGGTCCGGGCGGTCCGAAACCTGAACCTCGCCATCAGGGAAGGCGAAACCCTGGCCCTGGTGGGAGAATCCGGCTGCGGCAAATCGGTTACCGCGCATGCCGTTACCCGGCTGCTTCCCATGCCTCCGGGCGTTATCGAGAACGGCATCATTCGATTCCGCGGCACGAATCTCCTGGAACTGCCGGAGAAAGAAATGCGCGCCCTAAGAGGGTCGAAAATCAGCATGATTTTTCAGGAACCGATGACCAGTCTGAATCCCGTGTTCACCATCGGCACCCAAATCGCCGAGGTGTTCATCACGCACGAACATATCGGAAAAAAGGAAGCCTTTGAAAAAGCCGTCGATCTTTTGGATTTGGTTAAGATTCCCGACCCCTCGAAGCGGGCCCGTTCCTACCCGCATCAGCTCTCGGGAGGCATGCGCCAGCGAGCCATGATCGCCATGGCTCTCGCCTCGCCGGAACCCGGCCTGATGATCGCCGACGAACCCACCACGGCTCTGGACGTAACCATCCAGGCCCAAATTCTTCAGCTTTTGGGAGAATTAAAGCAGCGCGTCGGTATGGCCATCCTTTTGATTACCCACGATATGGGCGTGGTGGCCGAAACCGCCGACCGCGTGGCGGTGATGTACGCCGGACGAAAAGTCGAAGAGGCTCCGGTGGAAAGTCTCTTCGCCGATCCCCGCCACCCCTACACCGCGGGTCTGATGGGATGCCAGCCTTCCGCTCCGGCCAACCGCGGCGCCGAACGGCTCACCTCCATCGCCGGTTCCGTCCCGGATCTGCTCACCCTCAAAGAAGGCTGTCCCTTCGCCAACCGCTGCGGCAATGTTCTTCCCGAATGCCGCGAAACCTTCCCCGGTGAATTCTTCGCCGGTCCCAACCACAGTTATTCATGCCGTAATCCGATGAAAGCCGGGGAGGCCGCCGAATGAGTACCGCCGTGAAAATGAATCCGACCGCTTCCGAAACCGATGCGCCCGCCCCCCTCCTTTCGGCCCGCGACATTCGGAAAAACTTCATCATCAAAGACGACAGAAGTCCGGCACAGACCTTAAAAGCCGTGGACGGCGTTTCCCTGAACATTAATTCGGGAGAAGTGGTCGGCGTGGTCGGCGAATCCGGCTGCGGAAAATCCACCCTGGGCAAAACCCTGCTTCGGCTCCATGAACCCGACGGCGGCAGCCTTCTCTGGAAAGGGAAGGACATGACCGGCATCGAAGGCGCCGAACTGAAAAAGATGCGCCGCAGCATGCAGATAATCTTCCAAGATCCCTTCTCTTCTCTGAATCCCAGAAAGAAAATCCGGGACATCATCAGTCAGCCCCTGCGCGTTCACGGTATCGGCGACAAAGCGGAAATTGCCGAACGCACCGAAGCGGTCATGGCCGAAGTAGGCATCAATCCCGAATACTCAAGACGCTACCCGCATCAGTTTTCAGGCGGTCAGAGGCAGCGTATCGGAATCGCCCGGGCTCTGGTGCTGAATCCCGAATTCGTCGTCTGCGACGAAGCGGTCAGCGCCCTGGACGTATCCATTCAGGCTCAAATTTTGAATCTGCTTCTGGATTTGAAAGAAAAATACGGATTTGCCAATCTCTTCATTTCGCATGATTTGTCGGTTGTCGAATTCCTCTCCGAACGCATCATGGTGATGTACCTCGGCCGTATCGTGGAAAAGGCCCCCAAGGTTGAATTGATGGCGAAACCTCTCCATCCCTATACGAAGGCGCTCCTTGACGCCTTCCCGACGGCCGATCCTTCCGTTCGCTCGTCGAAGAAGCAAATCGTGGTGGGCGATGTTCCCTCGCCGCTGAATCCGCCGAGCGGGTGCCATTTCCATCCGCGCTGCCCTCTTGCGGCCGACCGGTGCCGCGAGGCCTATCCGCCGCTTCGGGAAACGGCCCCCGGCCGGGAAGTTGCCTGCTGGGCTGTGAACGGAAGTTAACCCGCGAAAGCGATTGCAGGGACGCCGAAGGCGGTCGGGCTGTAATTTTTACAGCCTGACGGAACTCCCGAAAAGCGCGGTTTTCGCCCGGTCGCCACGAGCGGCGGGGCGAAAATTCGCCAAAAAAAACGATACGATTCAATGCAAAGCATTAACCTTGCTATTCTTCGGACAGAAGGCGTCGTCGCCTCAGCCATGCCAAAGCTTTGCTTTGTCGTGGCCTTCGGCTCCTAGCCCTTAACCCCGCCTTCGGACATGCCGCCGGTCAGATTTTTCTGAATCGCCATGAACAAGGCCATTACCGGCAGCGCGGTAAGCATGGATGCCGCCATAATTCTGTCCCAGATCGCGTTTTTTGAAACAAAAAGACTCCGCAGTCCGATGGGAAGGGTATACAGCTCCTTATATCCTTTCAGAAATACCGAGGCGAATAGATATTCGTTCCAGGCAATCATAAATGCATAGATGAACACGGTGGCGATGGCCGAACCGGCCAAGGGAATTACAATACGCCAGATAATTCCGAAACGGGAAACACCTTCAATCAAAGCGGCCTCTTCGATGGAATAAGGAATGGTACGGAAAAAATTCCCCAGCATGTACAGAGAAACGGGCAAAGTCTGCACCAGATAAATAATCAGTAAGACCGTATAAGTTCCCGCGGGAGTGGCCAAGAAGCCCAGAGCCACGGCGATTCGATACAAAGGAATCAACAGCAGAATCCCGCCGATCATATAGACGAAAAGAACGCCCCGCTGAATCACCGCCCTTCCTTTATACCGAAGACGGCAGAATGAATACGCACCGAAAATAGCGAGAAAAACAGACAATGCCGCCGCACTCACCGCCAGGGCGAGAGAGTTGCGGAAATACTTTAAAAAGGGAAACACATCACTGGAATCCTTATACTTGGCCAAAATATCATTTTTCTGCTGACGGGTGAGTTCCGATTCTTCAAGAAGAATTTTCACCGATTCGGGAACATGCTTTTCTTCCTGCCCGATATTAAGCAGTTCGGCATAGGCTCCCCAGTTCAGCTGCGTAGGAATCAGCGAAGGATTCCCCCAATCCCACTGATACTTCAACGACATGGAAAGCATCTGCAGAAAGGGGAAAATCGCAAAAAGGACAATTAACAGAACCAGAAGAGCAAAGCCGATTTCCCGCGGAATGCTTTTCGCTTTTACCATTTGAGCACCTTCTTCACGTAATAAAGAATAAAACCGACAAGCAGGGCAAATTGAAGAATCACCAGCGCCGAACCCTGTCCAAGTTCGGCAACTCCGACAAACGCTTTGAAATACGTATAAACCGAAAGAACCTTTACGTTATCGGTCAAAAGATAAATATCTTCAAACTTGTTGAAATTCCAAATCACCCGAAGCAGCACGATGGAACCCATCACAAAATACAATTCCGGCATTGTAATATACCGGAACTTCTGCCATCCTCCGGCGCCGTCCACGTCGGCCGCTTCGTAGAGATTCCTGTCTATGGCCTGAAGCCTGGAAAGAAGCATCAAATACGTAAAGGGAAAATTCTTCCAGATACTGAAAATAATAGCCACCCATAGAGCCGACTCGGGATTGCCGATCAGATTAAAACGCTGATCGAAAAGCCCCAGCCGTTCAACCGTGATATCAATAAAAAGGCCGTTCACCGGATCAAAGAAAAATTTCCAGGCGTATACAACGGAAAAAACAGGCGCAACATACGGCAGCAGAATCAAACTGCGCACAAACCCTCTCAGCGGGAACTTTCTGTTCATCACCAGAGCCACACCCAGGCCCACGAGAGTCGTCCCGATCGTGGTTCCCGTTACGTATACAAAAGTTACCAGAACCGCTCTCCAAAACGAGCCGTCGGTAACGATGTTCCGGTAATTTTCCAGTCCGATGAAGGTATCCGGCTCCATCAGAGACACTTTGAAAAAACTGGAGAAAATATTGGTAAGAATTGGATAAAGAATGAGGCTGAGGATAATAATCACCGAAGGCGCGATTAATCCCCATCCCAATACCGATTCACGCTGCTGAAGATTCAGTTTTGTACTCATGACTCCGCCTGCCGCTTTAAAAATGAGAAAATCCCGGAAGCCGGCTTAAATCCGACTCCCGGGATTGGGTTCTTTACATAATCTTCTTCATTTCCGCTTCAGCCCAGGACATGGCTTCATCAACACTCATACCTTCCTGAGTCACCTTGTAAATCATCTGAGGAATAATCTGCTTTGAGTAAATCACACTCGCCGCATCAATCCGCTTACCATCGACGATTCCGAAGGTTTCGATGCTGTCCAGTCCGTTGATAATCTCGGCCATCTTTTCCGGACCGTAATTTTCAAAGATCTTTTTGGGATCCTGCTGGAAGCGCGGATTCGTGGCAATCTCTTTCAGCACGGGATTCATGCCGCCGGGAGCCATGTGCAAAAACGTGATGTAGGCATTCGGAGAATATAAATAGCGGACAAATTTCCGAGCTGCGGCCGTTTTTGCCGAATCTCCGGTATCGGGGAAGGCCAGAGAGACGATTGTTCCGTAACCGGCCGGTCGCTTATTCGAAATAATGGGAACCATTCGGGTATTTTTCACCAAGTCCGGATCGAAGCTGGAACCGGCCAATTCGGCGAAGTTCTCGGCCGTCAGAGAACCGGCGGCAACTTCGGCCAACGCCAAATCGTCCATGATATAAGTGGAATAGAAGAACATGGCCATCTTGCCTTGAAGATAGTAATCACGAGCACGCCAGGTTTGCGGCCCGGGGGGATTGTATTTCGCCAGTTCGGCGTAGTATTCCACCGTTTCTTTCATTGCCGGAGAATTGAAAATCAAATTCCCGTTTTTATCGAAAAGACCGGCATTGTTGGACATGGCGAATTGTGTAAAGCATTGTTCCGAATAAGCTTCGGCCATTGTGCCGACAAGGATGCCGTATTGATTCTTCGCCGGATCATAGAAATACTTGGCGGCCTTGAGGATGTCTTCCCATGTTTCGGGAGGATTCAGCCCGGCCTTTTCAAACCAATCGTTCCGATACCATATTCCTTGAACCCACCCATGAAAAGGCAGCGAATAGAATCCGTCGCCGGCCCCGGTCTGATTAAGTTTCAATACACCGGAATAAAACTTATCCCGACCGATTTCATCAATCATTTCGGTTGCCGCGCTCCGATCCAAAAGACCGGCCGAACCGAAGGCCACGGTGTTGGGAGTGGCCGCTTCAATTAAAGCCGGAAGCGTTCCGGCGGCCGCCGCCGCGTTGATTTGAGTGGCCATGTCGTTTTCATCAACGGGAATAACGTTTACGGTTATATCCGGATTCATTATCTGGAATGTATCGACAAGAACTTGAATCGTAGCCTGACGATCCGACTGAGTTTCCGTAGTCCAGAATTCAATCGTAACGGGCCCGGACGACTTTTCCGGTTCGTCGCCGCCATTAGCAAACAGCGGAATACCAACCAGGGCGGCAGTCAAGACGATAAAGAAAACACGTTTCATGATTTTCTCCTTTAGCGCGTGATTGTTTTTCAATTATTTTCATGCCGATTTTTTTTCGGCACAACTTCAACCTGGTACCGGTTTGGTACCGGCCGAGGAATCATCCGGCTTGCTTTATTAATGATTCAGAAGGTGCTGACAGAAATCCTTGAGTCTGGAATCTCGAGCCGCCTTCATAACACCGATCCGCTCGTGGATTTCCAACTTATGATAGATATGGCTGATATGATTTTTCACCGTTTGTTCCGATAAATATAATTTCTCCGCGATGGAAGAATTTTCATATCCTCGGGACATCAGGAATAAAACTTCCCGTTCCCGGCTGCTGAGTTTCTCAATGGGGAAACTCCTCTCTTCTGCGGAAAAAGAAGCTTTCTCCACAAGATGAGAAACAACATCGGGAGAAAGCTGTACGGTACCGGCGAGCACATTCCGAATAGACATGATGAGAACCGCGGATGGAATATTTTTCAGAAGATATCCCGCCGCTCCATGAGCCAGAGCATCATGAACATATTCATCGTCGTCAAAGGTGGTAAGAACCAAAATTGCCATATCGGGTGCCGATTCATGAATAAGACGCGTGGCTTCCACACCGTCCATAACCGGCATACGGATGTCCATTAAAACCAAATCGGGCCGATGTTCCAAAGCCAAACGCACCGCTTCTTCACCGTTTTCCGCTATGGCGACAACTTCCAGGTCGGGATTCTGCTGCTCAAGGACGGTTTTCAGATTCTCAACAAAAAGCCTCTGATCGTCGGCCAGCAGAATACGTATGGACATTTTCTCTATTCCTCTTTCGGCAAAGGCAGCCAAGCCCGGACTTCAAATCCGTCCGGACAGGGACCGAATTCCACCTCGCCGTTCAAAGCGCCGACCCGTTCCCTCATACCGGTGATTCCCAAACCTTCCATCACTTCTCCGCCGCCTCTTCCATTATCACGGATAATCAGCCTGAGCACATCCTTATCATGCCGAAGATAAATCATTATTTCGGTAGCCATGCCGTGGCGGAAAGCGTTCGTCATCCCCTCCTGCACCAATCTGTAAACCGTCTTTTCCACAATAATCGGCCAGTTTGAGGGAACATTGCCGTAATCGGCACAAACACGAATCCCGGTGACATCGCCGAAGGCCTTTACCAACCTCTGAATCGCCGAAATTCCCGAAGCCGCGGAAATTTCCCGTGTCCGAAGCTGTCTCATGGCCATTCGGGTCTGCTCAAGGCAAAGGTCGGCTTCTTCCACGGACTGTCGAATCAATTCAACGGTTTCATCAGGATTGTTATTCATCCGAAGCGTCGCCGCCTCAAGCATCACGCGGATATTGGTTAAGGAATACCCGACGGTATCATGGATTTCCCTCGAAATTCGGCGTCTCTCTTCGGCAATCGAATCGCCCCGGACTTCTTGGGCGTAATGCTGGTATCCGAGATTTACTTCGGCCAGCCGGGAAACGGCCAAATCCAGCCGATCCACAGTGCCTCGCCATCGGGTTTCTCCATCCAATGCCCGGCGCAGCATCTGAGCCAAAACAATCGCAGGCAGCACCAACGCGGCAAAAACAATAAATTCTCCCGGATTCCAGCCGGAGACGGGAACGCCGAAAACACTTCGGTCCGGAATTACGGCAATCAACGCCGCTGAAAGGGTTAAGGCAATAATAATTCCGCCCCAAACCGTGCTTTGCCGAAAACCGGTTTCCTGTATAACGGCCAATACAAAAAGAACCGGTATATACGGATCTCCCGGAACGGCATAACAGTACAAATAGACGACCATCAGACGCAGAAGCAAAGTAAACCTGGAAATTTCAACGCCGAAGAACCCGCCGAAAATGGCTAAAAAGGCGGCGAATCCCAACAGAAATCGATATTGCCAGACAAATCGCTCAAGAAAAGGTATTTTTTCAACAATTCCGGGAATCGACTTCCAAATCACCCAGTAGAGAAACAATGAAACGGCCGCGGCGGCAATACGGCTGTGTGATTTCACCATGCCGAACGCTCCGAAAAAAAATCATTGGCCAAGCAGCGCCAAACTGAACCAGGGCACGTAAGTAATCAGGAGCACGGCCACCAGCAGGACGACCAAGAAGGGCCAAACCTGACGATAAATACGCGGCATCGGTTCTTCGAACGTATAACTGGCAAGGAATAAATTCATTCCCACAGGCGGCGTCAGGTAACCCAGCTGAAGATTGGCAAGAAAGATAATTCCCAACTGAACCGGATGAACTCCGTAAAGCTCGCCTAATGGGATGATGAGCGGAGCAACCACCAGAATGGCCGAATAAATATCCATCAGAGTACCTGTAATCAGCAGCGCCAGATTCAAAAGAATCAAAAAGACGAAGCGGGACGAAACGTGATTGCGGAAGAACTCGGTCAGCATCATCGGCACCTGGGCGTCGACAATGTAATAACTCAGTCCCTTGGCCATGGCCAGAATCACCAGAACGCCGCCGATAACGGGCACGCCCCGGCGCAAAACCCTCAAGATAAGTCCCAAATTCAACTCTCCGGTTACCAGAGTCAAAACGAGGACATACACCACGGCCAAAGCCGCCGTTTCCACGATGTTCGTCAAACCCGTGAAGTAGGAGACTAAAAGCACAACCGGAAGAAGCAAATCGCCCGCCGCTCCCTTGGTCGCGGAAACCAATTCCTTCCAGTTAAAGGGAACTCTTTCTTTTTTGTTCCGCAGGGCCCGCACGATGCCCATTCCCGAAAGCACCAATACCAGAAGAATCCCCGGCATAAGGCCGCCGAGAAACATATCCAAAATACTGATCTGCGCCGTCACGCCGTACATAATGATGGGCAGCGCCGGAGGGAAAAGCAGACCGACGCTTCCGGATGAGGTGATCAGACCGCGGGAAAAATCTTTTCCATACTGATTACTTTCCACCAGAACGGATGCCAATAATCCTCCGAGTGCGAGGATTGTTACGCCCGAAGCGCCCGTGAACGTCGTAAAATACGCACAGGCCACCACCGCCACCACCGCAAGACCGCCGGGAAGCGATCCCAAGAACGCCTGAAAAAAGCGGACAAGCCTTTTCCCGGACGAACATTCGGAGAGCAGATAACCGGTTACCGTAAACAGAGGAATCGCGGGGATCATGTTTCCGGAAAGCAGATTATACGCCTCATTGGGCATGGATTCCAAAGCACCCCAATTTCCGGCGAACAGGAGAAGTGCCGTGCCGCCGAGCATCAGGTAAATGGGCAGGCCGCGGACACCCAGAAAAATCAGCAGAATAATGAGCGGCCAGCGCAGCCAGGAAAAAACCATGTACCAGCCGTCCACCGTATCGAAAAAGAAGAACGGCAGACCCGGAACGGCCATACCCAGCAAATTCACAACGGAAGGCCAGGAAAGCAGCAGGCCGATAAAAAGTCCCGGCACAAGCCAGCCGGAAGGTTTTTGATGAGGACGCCAAAGGGAACGGACGGACATGGAAAGATATCCGAAAGGCAGAATAATCAGCACCAATCGGAGCGGAAAAATACCGACACTCTCGCCCGGCGCGAATCCCAGTACCAGAAACGACGCCGAAGCCACGGCAAAGGCCATGTTGACCGCGCCTGATGATACGTCTTTAACACCGTCCACGATTTTCCAAAAACGCTTCGTCGGCGGTATGGAAGAACTGAGCGAAAGATGAACGCCCTCGCGGGATGCGGCAATGCCGCCCACCCATGCAACCCAGACAACAATGTGCTGGAGGAATCCCGCGGACCAGACCAGTCCCGATCCGGTGAGTTTTCTCAGAATAATTTCCACAACAGGTACAACGGCCAGTCCGAGGAGAAAAACTCCCGCGAGAAGATCCTCTATCAAGGCCATTCGGTTGTCCCGGAGGCTCATTGTCTTTTCCGGCATAGGCATCACCAAGTCAAAAGAACGGAATATAGTAACATTCTATCTCAGTAAGACATTGAATGGGCCTTTTTCTCAAGACTTTCCGAATTGAAGTTTATAAAGGAAGGCCGAAATAGAGATTGATTCGACAAAAAATATAATTTCAGCCGCCGATGAGGTCGTCAAATCGGGAGAAAGCCGGAAGCAAAAGAATCAAACGGCCACCGATACCCACTCGTAGAGCGGAGTGAAATCGGCGGCGTGATTTTCACCCGCCCGAGACAATTAAAACGTATCGATATAACCCGTTTCGGCTTTTACCCGTTCCAGTTCACTCCGCAGCATCGGAAGAAGTTCATCTCCTTCGGGCGTACCGTAGAGATTGTGATACTGTCCGGGATCTTCCAACAGATCAAATATTTCCGGCCGCTTCTTATTATTCTGATAAGTGATATAGATATACCTATCGGTCCTCACCGCGGTGATTCCCGGAATGGGAATCGGATAAACCGGAAAATGCTCGTACAGCCAAGCGCTCCTCGTCGTCATGGGACGGTCTTGAAGAATCGGCAGAACGCTCACCCCCTGCATGTTCTCCGGCACGGGAAGGCCGACAAGATCGAGCAGAGTCGGAGCCAGATCGATATTCAGCAGCATGTCGTCAACACGCCTTCCCGGATTATCAATGATTCCCGGTCCCCAGGCAAAAAAGGGAATCCTGATCGATTCCTCATAGGCGGACCGTTTATCGTACAAACCGTGCTCTCCGAAATAATGGCCGTTATCCCCGGCGTAAATCACGAGAGTATTCTCATCCATTCCGGACTCTTTCAGGCTTTCAATGATTCGTCCCACTTGCTCGTCAAGAGAAAGAATGGTTTCGCAGTAGCGCTGATACAGGAACGGAAGCGGCGCCGGGGCCCCGACAAAAAGATTATCCCGGGTAATCGTAAGCAGCGGATCGGCCTCCTGGGGAAGCTGTAAATCCGTATCATCGAACGTTCCGCGCAGATGTTTCGGCGGCAGGAAACCGAAATGAGCCGCTTTGTGCGAAAGGTAGAGACAGAACGGCTGGGAACGTTCTTTTTCAATGAACTCGAGCGCGAAATCGGTCAGATCCTCGGTAATGTATTTTCCGGGCCTCTCTTCTTCCGCTCCGTCGATAATAAGCGGACAGTTTTCATAAACGCCTTGTCCGCCTTGTGCCGTAAACGTGATGAAACGATCAATCCCGTCCACCTCGGGAACCCCTTCTCCGGGCATATGCCATTTACCGATGAACGCCGTTTCATATCCGTTATCATGAAGAATCTCCAGAAAACTCGTATTTTGCTCTTCATCCCAGATGGTGTGATTGGTCGTTACGCCGTGAATGTGAGGATATTCTCCGGTTAAAAAACTGGCTCTGGAGGGACTGCAGAGCGAGGTTGTGCAGAACGAGTTTGAAAAAAGAATCCCACCTTCCGCGAGCGCATCAAGATTCGGTGTGTCGATAAACGGATGATTCATGCAGCCGAACGCGTCCCACCGGTGATCGTCGGCCAGAATGAAAATGATATTGGGCCGGGGTTTAATTCTTTCATCTTCGGCCTTTTTTTCGGCCGACTGGGTAAACGCCGCGGTTGCCGTTGAAAACAAAATAACCGCACTGACCATAAATTGTCTTATGTTCATGGAATACTCCGCTATCCGAACAGTTTGATATACAAATCGAGAAACCAGAAATAGTAGAAATGCCCGAGTCTCCAGAAGAAAATCGTAAACAAAGCGATTCCTATTAAAAGAAAAACGGATTCTCTTCTGAAAAGGATTCTTGCGGCGGCGTCGCCGGAACGCTTTTTCTTTACGGAATGACAGACAATCGAAGCAAGTCCGATTTCCAGGAAAGCGAAGACAACCGGCGCCAAGATACAGTGATGAATCAGCAGAAGAAGAACTTCTCCGACTGAGAAAATGCCGAAGAATGACGATAAAATCATGAAACTCTTGAGAACCGGAGCCGTCAGTGAAGCAATGATTCTTTCTCCGAAACCGGCGCCCTTGAAAAAACCGAAGATGTAAATAATGAGCGGTGAAATGAAGCTGCAGAGAATCATGCCGATCAATCCGCTCCAAACGGCAACATCGTTCCAAAAAGGATTTCCAACGGCGACGGACCGATTGTATATCAGTGTGAAAAGTACTGTTCCGATAACCGCCGCCGAAGAGGGAATCAGCGAACGGTTTATGATTTCTTTGGTTACTCTCTGCACAAGCTCCTCCTTAGAGAGTCTTTTTGTAATGCTGCTTACCGAATTACTTACCGAATATCCGCGCGATTCAGCTGTGTGCGCTCGCTATTTTGCTGTGTAAAACAGCTGTATGCGTTCGCTAATTCGCTTCGCAAATCAGCTGTGCGGACTCGCGGCTCGGCTTTGCCAAACCGCTGTTGCCCGCTAATTCGCCGCGCGATTCCGTCGACGGCCCGGATTTAGGGATACACGTATCCGGCCTTCGGCGGCAGTGAATTGTAAACACGTTCTATATCCATCCTTCCCGACCTTCCAAAGGGTGAGAAACCGAATCCTCCAAAACGTCCTTTCACAAGAGTTCCCACCATATCGAAATTAAGACCGTTTATCGCGACGGCCGCCCCTTTCTTCAAATCCTTCGCTTTCGCGGCATACGGTTTCGCGGGAATCACAATGGTTCCCGAATCCGAAGCCTGCGCTTCAATAACCGGCAAAATTCGGGGAACTCCATCTTCGGAAACCCAGGAGAGGAATTTCAGGGTTTGAAGACCCTTCATGAGTTTCTCCGCCCAGCTCTTCAATATCCGGGACTTCCTCTTGTTTCTGTAGAACTGTTTCCCAATCATGTTGAGGGCGGCCCTGAACACAATCGCACCCATTTTTAAATCTTCGCCTTCGGAGATTTCAATCAGATCGAAATAGTGCACCGTATGAACTCCGAAATATGTGTTGTAGCGGAACAGAGGCTTCTTGTTGTACATGTCGAATTCCTCTCCCTCGGTTCGGCAATGGGTCCATCGGGCGGTTCCCGTCCAAAAACGCCTGTCCATGCTCATAATAAGAAAACCGACTTCCGGACGGATCCGCATGAAATCCTTGCTGAGCCCCTCGGTAAACTGACCCATAACCAACTGCCGCGGCGAAGACGCCTGAAGACTGGAGAGCATGGTGATGTGAGGCCCGCCCTCGTCGTCGAGGGTGGCGATCAGCCCGACTTTGTACGTCGATTTAAAACGCTCAATCATTTCATTGGTCATTGTTTCCATCACTGTTTCCTTTTGATTCATGATCCTGTCAAACCGGTCGCGAAGATCCTCTCGGGTGCGAGGCCCGAGTTAACGGCGGTTCGTCTGAACGATTCCATCCGGGCCGCTTCAACCAGCGGGGTGTCCGAATATTTCCACTCTTTTCCAAATCGCCGGTACTTCGCGCCGCAAAGATTATTGAACGCACACAATTCCCAGCGTTCTACCTCACCCTGCAGATCGTTTTTGATAAACTTGGAGATCGCCGCGATATTGCCCTCGGAATCGGTAGCTCCGGGAATCACCGGCGTCCGAATCCACAGGGCGGCTCCCGTTTCTTTCAGCCTTCCGGTAAGTTTCTTCAGATTCTCGAAAATCAGTCCGTTGTCCGCACCCGTATGGGCCTTATGCTCGGCCGAGTCGAAAATCTTCATGTCGTACAGAAAAAGATCGGCATACGGAAGCACCGCTTCAAAAGCCGAGAACGAACAGAGTCCGCAGGTATCCACGGCCACATGAATTCCCTCCAGCTTTAAAAGACGGCAAACCTCAACGGTGAAATCGGCCTGAAACAGCGCTTCTCCGCCGGAGAGGGTAATCCCTCCCTGCTCGCCGAAATAGGCCCGATCCTTAATCAATTCCTTAACCAAAGCCTCGGGCGTATACCGTTCTCCTTTGGTCCGAAACGCGAGCGCGGGACAATTCTCACTGCATCGAAGACAGAGCCGGCACCGTTCCGCATCCCGTACGATGCCGCCCTCGCCCATGCTCAGCGCGCCTTCGGGGCAGTCCTTCACGCAAAGACCGCATCCGATGCACCGGTCCGGAAAATATTCCAGTTCCACCTTCGGCGAGATGCTTTCGGGATTGTGGCACCATTCGCAGCGCAGCGGGCAGCCTTTCAGAAAGACCGTCGTGCGCAAACCCGGTCCGTCTTCGGTGGACATCCGCTGGATGTCCAGAACAAGTCCCTCCATGCTACATGTCCCGATGGCTTTCGCGCGCGATAATTTCGTCCTGGAGTTCCCGGCCGATACTGCTGAAATACGCGTTGTACCCCGTCACTCGGACAAGAAGATTCGGGAAATCCTTGGGGTGTTCCTGCGCTTCTTTCAACATTTCCGCATCGAGAAGATTCACCTGAAGAGCCGTGCCGCCGTTCTCGATATAGCCGCGCAGGAAGGCCTTGAACTTCTCTTTCGCGGCGGGATTGCGAAGCAGCGACGTGTTGAAGGTAATCGTATGGCTGGCTCCGTTCGGCAGGCTGTTGAAGTAGCCCTCGTAATCACCGGCCGTCCCAGACGCAGCAGCTGCGGCATCCCCGAAAGCTCCGGCATCCCCAGATGCGTTCGCAGCAGCGGAAGAAGACACGGGGTTGGCCTGAACGGCGGCTTTATCCGCGAATCCGGGCGCGGCCGATGGAAGTTCCGCGAGGTTCACCGCACCCGCTCGGCCCGCCGCGGCCCTGCCCCCGAGCACTTTGCCCACAGAATTGCTGTTGGCCGTCGGTCCGTTGATATCGGCTCCGTTGCTGGGACAAATGGCGTTGGAAAGAAACTGCCCCTTGCTTCGGCCGTCCGGGCTCGCGGGCAAGATGAATCCGTCGCCCACCCAGTAATTCCAGCTCAGCATACCCGGACGGTAAATCGCGTTCGTGGCCGCGGTTTTGTATTTCCATACTTCCGAAGTCCAGGTATCCATCACCTTCAGCGCCAACTCATCCGCTTCATCATCGTCGCGGCCGTATTTGGGCGCCTGATTCTTCGCGCGGGCCTGCAGAATTTCATGACCTTCCCAGTTGTCCTTCAGGGCCGCGACGAGTTCTTCGAGACTGCAGATCTTCTGATCGTAAACAAGGTATTTCACCGCCAGCAGCGAATCGACGGTCGTGGCGTAGGTAACCGCCTCAACCGTAACGAAGTTCAGTTCCGCGCCGCCGCGGGTTACATCGCGCGCCTTGTCGACGCAGCCCTTTACAAGCAGCGAAAGATACGGAGTCGGGCTGAAGTCGGCGCGGATCGATTCGCTTTTCTCATAAACCTCGACCATTTTCGCGATGATGTATTTGGTCTGGAGAACATAGGCATCCCAGAACTTCTCCCAGCTGTCGAGCTGGGCAAGAGATCCGGTAACCGGACCGTCCTGTTCGATCTTTTCCGCCTTTCCGGTCATTTCATCAACGAAAGGTAGAAGATCCCGACCGTTGCCCAGCACCAGCTCAACGGCTTTCAGCAGGTTCAGGTTGCAGTTGACCGTATTGGAACGGTCGTTTCCCACCATCGTATTCTCAAGACAGCCGACCGAAGCGTAATCAAAGACATTGTCCTTATTAATTAAGTCCTCCACACCGGCCATTTCGGCCTCGCGCAGCATGCCCGCCATGGACCTCTCGTCGAAGTTCAGCAGGAACGGAGCCCCCTGACTGGAAAGTATCATCTCAACAACCCTGTCCAGCAGATCCTCAGGACTGTTGCGGTGCAGCCTGACATTCGGCTTGGGTTCGAGAATCGGGCTCATCTCATCGATGACTTCAAGCAGCAGCCATGTCGTGTCGTTGGTCATATCCGCGCCGCCGGGGCCCATTCCCGAGAGATTGAAAAGCTGCCCGAAGCCCGCTGTAATCCCTTGATTTCCGCCCACCCGAATCTGGGCGTCGTACACGGTGTTGCAGTGGAACCAGAAGCATCCGAGGATTTCTTTCAGGAACTCCCGGTCCGCTCCTTCGGCGATCGATCTTTGATAAAAAGGATCGAGAATCTGATCCAGTCTGCCGAAGGACACTCCCGGACCGGGATAATTCTCATCGGCCATTACAAGCATATGGGTGAGCCACAGCGATTGGATCGCTTCATGGAACGTTTCGGCCCCCCGCCATGGAACCTTATCCATGATTCGGGCCATTTCATGAAGCTCCTGTTTCCTGAACGAATCGTTTGCCGATTCGGCTTCCTTCCTGCAGATCCAGCTGTATTTCTCAGCCAATTCACGCGGTATCGTGCAGGCCGTCATCATGGCCCGAAGCTGCGCGCCTTCGTCCCCGCTCTTTTCCGATGCGCTTAACGCCGCGTATTTCTTTTCCAGGCGGGCATAGACGGCGGAAAAGCCGTCTTTCAGAATCACTTCGTAATGAGGAATAAGATGGCCGTTGGTGGCCCCCGCGTTTCCGTATCCATGGTTATGCATCCGAAGAACCGAGGGTCTCACCCCGTTTTTTCCATACATCCGTTTATCGCGCCGTTTCGATTCCGATTTGGTCCAGCAGCCGGAAGTAAAGAGATTAAAATTCGATCCGCACAGAAGATCGCCGGGGAGAATGACTTTCTCCATGTGATTCAGCACGACTTCTTTCAGAAAAACGGCGCGGCGTTCGGCAATCGACTGTGTATAAAAGTCCTTCCCCATGGGAACATCGACCGCCGCCTGATAGGAAGACGCCCGGAAAGTTCCGTGGAAAGCGTAGGTTTCGGGGACAATCAAATAGCTGTTCTCATCATAGAGAATGTCCCAGGGAGTTCCGGTGGAATAACAGGCGAACTCATTATTCCAGTCGCGCTCCACCCCCATGAAATAATAATCCCTTAAGGCTTTCACCCTCGGAGACAACTCTCCCGGTTCTTTGATGTTGAATTTTCTTTGGGCCGATTCCGCCATATCCTTAACCTCCTCGTATTACGATTTTCCCGCTTCTTTCAGTATTTTTTCCCCGTGTTCGAGAATCTCAGACATAATTTCCGAACTCATCCGGGCATCACCCGCTTTTATCGCGTCGATCAATTTCTCATGCCGAACCGCAACACTTCGCGGATCGGGGATGGTGGAATAGAACGTCTCAATCAGCGTCTTCTGCAGCGGTTCGAATGATTTGAGAATAAGAGGATAAAGAGGATTCTTCGATGCCACGGCTACGGTATGGTGAAATGAGAAATCAAGTTCACATCGTTCTTCCCTTACCGTCGATTCACATTCTTCCCGCAGAATACGTTCCAGAAATTCGATATCGTCTTCGGTTCTCTTTTTTGCGGCCAGCGAAGCGGTTTCCACTTCTATAAGACGGCGGCTCTGTATAAGAGCATCAAGAAGATCCGGAGCGAGATTGCCGCCGTTGTAATGCATTATCGATTCAAGAACCGACAGCGTACCTTCGGTCCGGTAATCGGTTACGATATATCCCTTGCGCGGTTTGGTTGTGATAAAACCGAGCGCCGCGAGTTCGCCAAGTCCGGCATGGACTACCGTACGGCTAATATTAAGTTCTTCAACCAGTTCGCGCTCGGCGGGCAGTCTGCCTCCGCAGACCAATTCCCCCGAAATAATCCTGCGCTCGATTTCACGGATGAATTTTTCCTTCCGACTGACTTTGCTCACGCATTCTCCTGTGGTACTACCACAGAATGACTATAAAGCGCTTATTTCCGGTTTGCAAGAATTATTTTTGCAAGGGATGTTCCTGCGGCCGTTCTTCCATCAATTGATAAGATCACGGCTCTTTTGTAAAATAATTAATTATTATAGTGATAAAAAATTACGAGGTGTTCCCGTGAATCGGTATGTTGAAAAATATAGAGATCTTGTTGACTTCCTGGCTGACTTCTTGGGAGATGATACGGAGGTGGTCCTCCATGATATGACCGATCTGGACAGCTCCGTGGTAGCCATAAGAAACGGACATATCAGCGGAAGAAAAATAGGCGCACCCGCAACGGATTTGGTCCTGAAAATCATTAAAAGTAAAAAAGGAAGCGACCAGAATTTTCTGGCCAACTACAAAGGAACGTCAAAAAGCGGAGCCGCATTAAAATCCGCAACATATTTTATCAGAGATGATAAAGGGCAAATCGTCGGTACGATGTGCATCAATATGAACATCGATAAATTCATGCAGTTTAAAACGCATCTGGATAGATTCATAGGATTTGATGATGATCGGGAAAAAGCAAATCCTGTCTCCGAAAATCTCAGTCTCTCCGCCGCCGAACTTACATTGGACAGCATCAATAAGGTTGTCCGTGCTCTGGGAATACCGCCGGCGAGGATGGATCAGAATGAAAAACTGAAAATCGTCAATGAACTGAATGAAATGGGTATTTTCCTTATAAAGGGAGCCGTAAGTCAGGTGGCTTCGGAACTGAAAGCTTCGGAAGCCACGATATACAGATATCTCGGCAAACTGAAGAAGAATGGAATTGAATAAGAACATATCCCTCATCAGTTGATTCGGCACGGTACGGGAACCGCTGAAAGACTCAGTGCAGGATCATGCTTCAGCGTAATAATAATTTTTTATTGACGTAATAAAACATTAGCGATATAAAAATGTGTA
This sequence comes from Spirochaetia bacterium, assembly GCA_963666985.2. GTDB lineage: Bacteria > Spirochaetota > Spirochaetia > DSM-2461 > DSM-2461 > UBA2779. Next base: position 1,402,029 of record CAXXIA010000002.1, read on the forward strand.
GTGGTAATAATGAATTTACCATCAATAAGGAAAATCAAAGATGAAAGAAGTTATAGCGACGAATAATGCTCCGGCGGCGATCGGCCCCTATTCTCAGGCCATAAAGGCGGGAAGTCTGATTTTTATATCGGGACAATTACCGATTGATCCGAAAACCGGTGAATTCGCGGGTAATGATATTACCTCTCAGACGGAAATGTCCCTGAAAAATGTCAAAGCCGTTCTCAATGAAGCCGGGTATGAAATGTCGGATGTAATTAAAACAACTGTTTTTCTTAAAGATATGAACACCTTTTCCGGCATGAATGAAGTGTATGCCGGTTTTTTTAACGAACCATTTCCGGGCAGAGCGGCCGTTGAGGTCGCCAGACTGCCCAAAGACGCATTGGTGGAAATCGAAGCAATCGCGTACAGGGATTAACTCCCGAATACGGAGCAGGCAGATGAAATATGACTTTGATACTGTAATTTCGCGAAAAGGATCGGGGTGTATAAAGTGGGATGTTAAGGATCTCTTCGGCGTGGATTCCGATGCGGATCTTCTTCCGTTCTGGATAGCGGATCAGGATTTTCCGGTTCTTCCCGAAATCCAAGAAGCTCTGAGGAAGAGAGTTGATCATCCGATGTACGGATATACCATGCCGTCTTCCGGCAGTGTATCCGCTCTCACCCAGTGGTATTCCAGACGCCACGGCTGGGAATTTTCCCCTTCCGAGGTTATTTCGGGTATCGGAGTCGTTACGGTTCTCAGCTATGCGATCCGGGCTCTTACGGAACCCGGCGACAAGATAGCCCTGTTCTCTCCGGTGTACGATCCTTTTTTCGCTCTTATAAAGAACGGCGGCAGAAGCCTGGTTGATGTTCCCATGGAATACCAAGGCGGACAATATACTCCGGATCTTGAGCTCTTTGAAAAAGAGCTGGCCGCGGGAGTAAAGGCTCTGATTCTCTGCAATCCCCACAATCCGGTCGGCAAGGTCTGGACCCGAGAAGAACTGACGGATATTGCGCATCTCTGCAAGAAATATAACACCTTGATTCTCTCCGATGATGTTCATGGGGATATCGTGATGAAGGGTCACAAATATGTCCCGATGGCGTCCGTTACGGAAGCAAGAGACCGACTTGTAACGTTTACGGCAATCAGCAAAACCTTCAATCTCGCCGGACTGGGCGCTTCGGCAACCATTGTCCAAAATCATGAACTCTTTCAAAAGCTTAACGGCGCTTTAAGAGATGTCTGGCTTTTCGGTCCCAACGTCATGGCTTTCCCCGCCATGGAGGCCGCATATACCTGCGGTGACGAATGGGTGGATGAGCTGAATGAATACCTTACGGATAATTCCCGGTACGTTTCCGAACAATGCCGAAAAGATATGCCCGATATAAAGGTTGCCGACCACCAGGGAACGTTCCTTATGTGGCTGGATATGACCTGTTTTGCTCTCTCCAGTGATGAACTCACATCAATACTGGCCAAAGAATACGGAATTGCCCTTGGGAATGGGGCTCATTATGGGAAGCAATGTGATGGGTTTATGCGGCTGAATATGGCATGTCCCAGAGAAACATTGGAAAAGGGTTTCGAATCGCTTAAGCGTTTCTATAAAAATCGGAGGTAATAATTAAAATGGCAGAACGGGAACGGAAAACTCTGGGCTTCATCGATTGTATGGGAATCGGTATAGGCCAGATTATCGGGTCGGGCGTGATGGTTCTTACCGGAATCGTCGTGGGATTAACGGGACATGGAACACCGCTGGCATTTATCCTTGCGGCGGTGGCGGTAATCGCAACCATGGTTCCTACGGTGGTGCTTTCATCATCAATTCCGTCGAACGGCGGCGGATACTATTATGTGAAGACTCTGATTGGTGAAAAAATCGGCTTTGTATACCTCGGCATGTTTGTTATAACCCAGGTATTAATAGCGACATTTGCCTTGGGCTTCGCAAGCTATCTTGCCGCGATTATTCCATCGGTAAATCAGACTCTGGCCGCCGTGGGCATACTGGCTTTGGCGACTATTATCAATATTATAGGCCTGAAAACAGCCGCTTCGGTGCAGAACATTATGGTTGCTCTTCTGCTTGTCTCCCTTGGCCTCTTCGTCATCTTCGGTCTTCCGAAGGTTACATGGAGCGAACTCACATTTTCCTCAGCGAACTTGATGCCCAATGGTGTAAAAAACTTTCTGGTGGGTATTGCTCTTCTTTCCTTTGCCACCGGAGGAGCCAAATTTCTTGCCGAAACAGGCGGTGAAGTTAGGAATCCCGGGAAAACCCTTCCTCTTGCCATGATAATTTCCACCGCCTTGGTAGCCATATTCTATGCACTGATCGGTGTGGTTGCTTGCGGAGTCCTGCCCCTGGAACAGGTGGCGTTTCAGAATCTGACACTTGTAGCACAAACCATCTTCCCGCCGTGGCTGTTCTTTTTCTTCATTATCGGCGGTGCCCTCTTTGCTCTTGCAACAACTCTCAACGGAACACTGTCTTGGGTTACACGGGGACTTCAGTTATCCGCCAAGGAAGGATGGCTTCCGGAAGTGTTCGCGAAAGAAAACAAGGGAGGAGCTCCGGTACTCTTGCTCATTCTCTTCTTTGTCGTCGGGGCGCTGCCCATCGTAACGGGAATGGATACAACCATGATTGCCAGTATGGGAATCGGACTTAATATGGTCTGTGTAATTATGGAAATCATCGCCTGCTGGAGACTTCCCAAGTTAAAACCCGCGGAATTTGAAGCCGCCGTCGTCAAACCCAAAAAGAGTGTTCTTTACGTTCTGCTTGTTCTGGCCATAGCGATTGCTTTCGGCACGTTCCTTGTGAGCCTTGCCGACCTCACATTAAAAGTTTGGCTGGCCATCATCATATGGGTCGCTTTGGTTGGGATTTATACCTACTTCAAAGGGAAACAAAGAGATAACGCAGTTCTTGCCGGCGAATAAACCGGAAGAGACCTGAAACAAGGGGCTGTTGAAACGTCGGGGAAGACTTTCAGCAGCCCTTTTTTCATGAAAGATCCGGAATGAACCGCCGAATTCATAAAACGCCGCCGACACACCCGGAACATGAGGGATTTATATGTCTTTTCCGTACATCTTCATCGGCGGTGACTGTTCATGCCGTATTGACACTATTCAAGAATCATTTCATCCGTTACCACCATGAAAGCAGAAAAATACACGGGACCGCACAGTTTCAGCATGCCCTCCTGGATCGGCTGTGCTCCTTTCGAACGGCTTCTCTCCATAACCATTGTTTTCGCGGAAGAAGGAAAAGCGGTTCTGAGCATGCCCTTTTATGAACAATATGCCCAAGGCGCCGGACTGATGCACGGAGGCGCGCTGTTAAGCCTGGCCGATACGGCCGCTGTAATGGCGGTAAAAAGCCTGACGGCACCGGGAACGCATTTCGCCACAATTTCGGTAGAAAGCCGTTTTCATCATCCGGTTAAACAGGGGATTCTTTCCGCGGAAGCGGCGGCAGAGGAATGCGGGGAAAGGATGCTAAGGGGGCACTGCGATATCCTGGACGAATCGAAAAGAACGGTAATGAGTTTCGATGCCGTTTATAAAATCGCATCGGATGCGAACATCAGGAATATTTCATTCAATATCACATAAACCGGGCATCAAATCAGGCCGCCGGCCGTTCCAAGGAGAAGCTTTCTCAAAGGCATACGAAGCCTGAAGAACCAAATCGTCCCGATGGCGGGGAGCGATAATCTGCAGCCCGACGGGAAGTCCCGAAGGCGTAAAACCCGCTGGGAGGGTTGCCGCCGGATGTCCTGAAAAATTAAAGGGATAGGTAAAGGCCACGTCTCCCAGAGGTGCCAAGCGCCGACCTTCCATCGTCTCGGGAGGAGGAGCTTCCGCGCGAAACGCCTCGCCGGGCATTGTCGGCGTCAGAAGCAAATCAAAAGTTTCGAAGATGCTTCCGATTTCGGCATTCAGCAGGGCCCGCCTTTTTTGGATAACCGTAATCTCTTCGACGGTCAACCGCCGGGCCTCATCGAGAATCCCGGAGAGGGAACGGCCGATTTGTCCGCGCTCATTTTCCGGAATCTCTTTAACTTGTGTATAAATATCCGAAGCAAAAAACACGGGCCATGCATCACCCAGTTCCGGCAGAGTGCCGGACCACAGCGTGACACCATGCCCCATCTCTTCAAAAACCCGAACGGCATTTTCCACCGAGGACAGAACTTCCTTCTGAACAACCGCGTATCCGAGATTGGGACTGAAGGCAATGTTCAGGTGTTCGGGAAGATCTTCGAGAATCTCCGCATACGATACTGTCGGCGCGGAAAGCGAATACGGATCCGCGGGATGCGATCCCGAGGCGCAGTCCAGATAAAGCGCCGCATCCCGAACACTGCGCGTTAACGGTCCGAAAGAAGTAAGGCCGCTGAACCCGGTACACGGCGAAGGACCGGCCGGGATACGGCCGAACGTGGGCTTCATTCCGAAACAGCCGCAATAAGAAGCGGGAATGCGTATGGAACCGCCGGAATCGGATCCGGTGGCAATGGGAACCAGGCCGCCGGCGACGGCCGCCGCGGAACCGCCGCTGGAGCCGCCCGAAGTCCGTTCCAAATTAAAAGGATTTCGGGTAATGCCGTACAGTCTGTTTTTCGTAAAACCGGTAAATCCGAATTCGGGAACATTGGTCTTACCCACGACAATGGCGCCGGCGGCCTTCAGCCGCGCCACCTGAACGGAATCCGCGGATGCGATATTGTTCCGATAACAAAGAGATCCGTAACTGGTCACCATACCGGCGACATCTTCCAAATCCTTTACGCCGATGGGAACTCCGGCAAGCGGACCGAAGGTTTTCCCTTTCGCCATGGCTTCGCTCATGTCGTAGGCTTCCTTCAGCGCTTCTTCCGGCCGCAAGGCCGCAAAGGCGATCAATTCCGGATTAACCGCCTCGATGTACTCAAGGGTGCCGCGCATCACTTCCAAAGGAGAAATCTCTTTTCCCGCGATAAGAGAAGCCGTTTCCCAGGCTGTTTGAAAACTCAAAGACATAAAGGAGCATCCTCCTTTTCCCTGAGGGAATCATTCAATCACTGAAATCCGTCAAAATCGCTTCGGCACGGCTTCGTTTCGAAAACGCACCCGTCTTTATGAGTGTACCACAGAGAATCGGTAACCGGGACAAGCCTTCAAAGCGGCGATGTTCGCCGATATCCAAACCGAAAAATAAGACGACTAAAATACGGACTCGGCAGCCGTACGCTTCTAACAACTTTCGAATCCGCCGCTTACATAAAGTTCATAAACATATAAGAAAAATTGAGGACCGTTAATAAATCCTGTCATTTTCCAACAAAGAGGTATTCCATGAAACGTTTCTTACTCCTTCCGGTTGTGCTATTGGCTGTAGGATCATCGATATTTGCCGGAGGCGGCAAAGAAAGCGATGAGGCCGCCGCGGCATCGTCGGAACCCAAGAATCTCATTATTGCGGTTCAGGATCTTCCCCAGGCGGCGATTTCCGCCATGGCCGAAAACTCCAACGTGGCCATCAGAATCGATTTCTCTGTAGAAGAAAACCTGATTCAAACCGATTATTACGACAACTATAAGCTTAAACCCGGTTTGGCCGAATCCTGGGAACTGGTTGATGAAAAAACCCTGCGATTCAAGCTGCGCAAAGGCGTCAAATTTCATAACGGCGAAAAGATGACCGCCGAAGACGTGGCCTTTACATTCGGTAAAGAACGATTGCTTTCGGAAAACGCTCCGGGCCGGGCCGTTGCCGCCTCATTTCTTTCCAACATTGAATCGGTTACCGCCATCGACGACTATACCGTTGAAATCAAAGGCAAAAACCCGGATGCCCTGTTCGTTACCCGCTTTGCCAACTTCCCTTCCCAGATTATCAGTAAAAAAGGTTACGAAGACGCCGGAAGCTGGGAAGAATTCGGCCGCAAACCCGTTGGAACGGGCCCTTACAAAGTGACCGAATATACCGACGGCCAGCGCATTGTGATTGAACGATTCGCCGATTACTGGGGAGGCGATGTCGCGGCTGTTGACCGCGTTGAGTTCCGCAAAGTTCCCGAACTGGCCACTCGGATAGCCGGGTTGCGCAGCGGAGAATTCGATATCATCACCGAAGTTCCGCCGGATCAGGCCGAAGCCGTCAACAAAATGAGCGGCGTGAGCGTCGTCGGCGGTCCCATTCGAACCATCTACGGCATGTTTTTTGATGAAACAAGCAACACCCCCATGGCCGATCCGCGGATTCGCGAAGCCTTAACCCTTTCCATCGACCGCCGGCTTCTGGTTGATACGCTGTTCGGCGGGTATACCACCATTCCGAACAACTGGCAGATGAAGCTTTTTGGAGATATGTACCTGGAGGATTATCCGGGACTGGAGTACAACCCCCGGCGCGCCAAAGAGCTGATGAAAGAAGCCGGATACCATGGTGAGAAAATCGTGTACCGCATTCTTCCGGGATACTACACCATGGAGCAGATCGTCTCCGAAGCGGTTACACAGATGTGGCAGGACGTCGGCTTCAACGTTGAACTTCAGGTTAAGGAAAACTGGAATCAGATTCTTGAAGATAACGATGAACGGAATATTTTCAACGGTTCCTTCTCCGCTTATTATCCCGATCCGGTAGGACAGTTCTGGCGCCGTTTCGGGCCGGCTACCGGCGGCGCTTACGGAGGCCTGTGGACCAATCCCGATGAATTCGTAAAGCTGGGTTCCGTACTGGAAACCAATTACGACTTAAACGCCCGCCGTGATGCTTTCGAAAAAATGATGGACATCTTTAATAAAGATCCCAAGGGTGTTTACCTGTACAACCTTCCCATGATTTACGGTGTGCGCGACGGCGTGAAATGGAACGCTCTTCCCATTGAAGGAATGGACCTTACCAAGGCCGCTCTGGAGCTGTAGGGAAGTGTCTTTACTGGAAGTCCGGAATCTGAAAGTTCGTTTTGATACGGTTAATGGACCGGTTGAAGCGGTTCGGGGGCTGGACTTCTTTCTTAATGAAGGAGAAATCCTGGGCGTTGTCGGTGAAACCGGATCGGGGAAAAGCGTTTCCTGCAAGGCACTGACCCGCCTGCTTCCCGACAATGCCGTAATTGACGGAGAAGTTCTGTTCAACGGAACGAATCTTCTGAAGCTTCCGCCCCGGAACCTGCGGACCGTCCGGGGAGATTCTCTGTCCATGATTTTTCAAGACCCCCAGAGCTGTCTAAATCCGATTAAGACCATTGAAAGTCACCTGAAAGAAGTTCTGATTCGTCATGGGCAGAAATCCGGCTTTCATAAAACAGCCAAAGATCGTTTAAAAGCCCTCCATATCAAATCACCGGGAAAACGGCTGAAAGACTATCCGTTCCAGTTTTCCGGAGGCATGGCTCAGCGGGTTCAAATCGCCATGGCCACAACAGGCCATCCGGCCGTTATGATTGCCGATGAACCGACAACGGCCCTTGACGTTACCATCCAGGCGCGCATTCTCGGCGAGCTGAAAGCCCTTTCGCAAAAGGAAAAACTGGCGGTTATCCTCATTACTCACGATCTTTCGGTTGTTGCTGAAATCTGCGATCGGGTACTCGTACTCTATCACGGAAGAATCGTGGAAAGCGGACCGGTGGAATCCCTTTTGCATCATCCGACTCACCCCTACACTCGGGCCCTTCTGGATTCGGTGCCGGCACTCGGCGCCGCCGGTACGCGCCTGAAACCGATTGCGCCGGATACGGGCGGCGAAAAAAACCTTAAAGGGTGTTCCTTCGCGCCCCGCTGCGGCTTTGTCCGCGACGATTGCCGCCTCGCCTTTCCTTCTCCGGAATATTCCGGGAAACGGATGGTACGCTGTTTTCATCCTCTTCTTTCCGCCGGGGAAAGCGCGGACGATTCCGGGAAACTTCCCATGTCTTTTTTAAACGATACCCAAACCGATCCCAAGAAAACGCCGGAACCGTCCGAAGACATTCTTTTTGAAGCGAACAATCTGATTTGCCGCTTCAGACTGAAAAGCATTGAAAATCCGTGGCTTCAGGCGGTGGACGAAGTAAGCCTCCGGGTACGCCGCGGTGAAATCCTGGGAATCGTCGGCGAATCCGGTTCGGGAAAATCCACTCTGGCCAAAGCCGCCATGGGCCTCATAACGCCCTATTCGGGAACAATGAAATACCGGGGAACACCCTATTACGGTTCAAACTGGGACTTCAAAGCGCATTGCCGAAGAACCCAGTATGTTTTCCAAGATCCTCTTGGGGCCCTGGATCCCCGAATCCCGATTCTCTTCCAGTGCGCCGAACCGATATTTATCCATGAACATAATCCGGAGCGTTCCGAGGCGAAAAAGCGGGCGGCCGCCATGCTCCGGCGCTGCGGCCTGGAAGAGGAATTCCATCTCCGAAAGCCCTATAATCTTTCGGGCGGTCAACGGCAGAGAGCCGTACTGGCCCGATCATTAATTTTAAATCCTGAGTTTCTTATCTGCGACGAACCGGTTTCGGCCATGGACGTTTCCGTTCAGGCTCAGATTATAAACCTGTTAAAAGACCTAGCCGCCGAAGAGGGTCTCACCATTCTTTTTATCAGTCACGATTTAAGTGTGGTTTCGGTCATCTGCCGGCGGGTGGCGGTGATGTATGCCGGACGGATTGTTGAAATAGGACGTATGGAGGATCTGTTCAACAATCCGTCCCATCCCTATACCCGTCTGCTCATTAATTCGATTCCCGGAAAATCTTCTCGGGGAAAAGCCGCCGGTAATAGCCCCGATAAAAAGGTTTCGGAAGAATCCGACCTTTATTCGAACGGCTGTCCGTTCGCTTCACGGTGTCCGGAAGAACAAAAAATATGCCGGGAGAACAGACCTGTTCTTAAGAATATCGCATCTTTTCATCAGGCGGCCTGCCATGAGCGATAAATCGGTTCGGAAAATTACCGCTTTGTTTCATCGTTATTCTTATTTCTTTATTAAAATTATCCGGGCTCTGGTAACGGCGCTGATTATTATGGTGATCAGCTTTTTCATGATCCGCTCCTCAGGCAATCCGGCTCTTATTTACCTTGGAACCGAAGCCACGCCCGAAGCCCTGGAATACTTCAACCACAAATGGGGATTGGATCGGCCGGTAATCCACCAGTTTTCATCCTATTTTGGCCGGCTGATGCACGGGGAACTGGGAAACTCCCTGATTAAAAGCCGCCCCGTAGGAGAAATCATCGGAAGTCGTTTGGGCGCGACTCTTTCCCTGATGATTCCGGCGGCCGTTCTTTCCATCGGCGGCGGAATTATTTTGGGAACAATCGCGGCCCTTCGTCATAAAAAACCGCTGGACGGAACCATTCTGGTTGTATCGACGCTGGGATTCAGTCTGCCGAATTTCTTTTTCGGCGTTCTGCTGATCTTTCTTTTTTCGGTTGTTCTCGGGTGGCTCCCCTCCAGCGGGAACGAAGGATTCAGACATTACCTGATGCCCCTTACGGCCATTGTAACGGCGGACTGCGCCATCTTCACGCGTTTTACACGGGCCGCTCTGGTGGATATCTTCGACAGTCATTTCATCGCTTCGTTCCGCTCTCTCGGAATCAAGGAACGGCGGATCTTATTCCTGCAGGCCCTTCCAAACGCGGCGATTTCCCTGCTGACCATTTCCGGTTTCTACATCGGGTCTTTGGTAAGCGGAGCCATCATAACCGAAACGGTTTTTTCCTGGCCGGGACTGGGTTCGCTTCTGGTCGAATCCTTACGGGCCCGCGACTACCCAATCGTGCAGGCGCTCATGCTTCTTTTCGGATTCTCCATTGTCGTTACCAACCTGATTATCGACGTTCTTTACGGCGTGGCGGATCCGCGGATTCGAAAAGGGGCCGAAGAATGAAGAGGTTTTTCCGCATCCATCCTCCAAGATTTCTGTTTGCCGTCACCATCTTGGTTGGATTTGTAATTCTTTCCTTCATCCCGCTTCCTTTTGAGGCCAACGATCAGGTTCTGACCGATCGCTTCATTCCCCCGTCGTTTATGAACGGCGGACGGGCGGATCATCTTTTGGGTACTGATCATCTGGGACGGGATATGCTCAGCCGGACAATGGCGGGCATTCGAATCAGTTATTTTATCGCCCTGGCCGGAACGGTCGTTGGAGCGGCCATCGGAGTCGGCCTTGGCTTTTTGGCGGCCCGGTTTCAAAGCTGGACGGACGAACTGATTATGATGCTGGTGGATATTCAGGCATCCCTGCCGTTCATCCTGATCGCCATCGCCATGCTGTCTTTTATCAGCAGTTCGTTTCTGGTAATAGTCATTCTTCTGGGAGTGGCCGGTTGGGAAAAATACGCCCGGCTTACCCGGGCTCTCACCATGACCTCGATGAACCACGGATATGCCCGAGCGGTAAAGGCTGCCGGTGCCTCCCAGGGAAGAATCTTTTTCAGACACATTCTTCCCAATATTTCCGGAGCGCTGATTGTGAACATGACATTGAATTTCCCGGGAACCATGATCGCCGAGAGTTCCTTGAGCTTTCTGGGACTGGGAATCCAGCCGCCGCTGATAAGCTTGGGACGGCTTCTCGGAGAAGGCCGGGTTTATCTGCTCACCGCCTGGTGGATCACCGTTGTTCCCGGGGCCGTAATCTTTTTATCAACCCTGGCCATGACCATCGTCGGAGACTGGGCACGGGATCGGAGCGGTACACGATGAAAATAATTCTTTTCGGTTTTGACGGACTGCGGGCGGATATGGTGAATCATTCATCCATGCCGCATCTGGCTTCATTTTTGGAATCCAATGTTTGGTATTCCGATGTTCGCTCGGTCTTTCCCGCCGAAACATACGTAAATCATCCCAGCATTTTCACCGGTTTTCTTCCCGAGCGTCACGGAATGGTGGCCAATGCCTTTTTCGACGCGGCGGTATCCAGGAAAGACTTCTTTCTCGGCAGTCTGGTGGAACGGATAGAAGAAGCGGAGAAACGGACAAGCGGCGCTCTGTTTCAGGTTCCGACTCTCACTGAAAATCTTGCCGCTCACGGACTTAAATACTTCAGCATCAGTTCGAACTCTCCGGGCAGTACGCGGCTTATGGCTCATAAAGCCCCGAGTATCGGCGGAGTGAATATTTCGGTAAACGGGATTGCCCACGCCTGCCCGGAATCCCTTCGCGGGAAATATGGGCCGGATTCCGAAGAACCGCTGGTAAAACCCGATTTAAAGGGACTGCGAAAAATGAATCAGATCGTTCACGATCTGGTGCGTGAAGACGGACTGCCGGATGTCGGCATTATCTGGTATGGAGAACCCGACCACAGTTTTCATGCCTTCGGACTCGATGCCCCCGAAAGCTCGGAATGCCTTCGGAGCGCCGATGAATGTTTTGCCGAAATCGTCGAAGCCTACGGTAAAAACGATGATGTTCAAATCATCGTGGTTTCCGATCACGGCCATATTACCATTCGGGAACATTTCGATCTTATCGCGGCATTGGAGAATGCCGGTTTCCGGCATGGCGAATCGCTGGAAAGCCCAAGCGCCGATTTCACCCTTTTATGGGGGTACAGCGGCAATATCTATCTTCGAAATCAGAACAGACTGGAAGACTTCTGCGAAGCCCTGCGGGCGATGGATGAAGTGGGGATGCTGTTTACCCGAGACCGCAACGGCAGAGACGGCTTGGCCTCCGGAACATTCTCAAGCCGTCTTGTCGGCGGAGACCATGCGCGAGCCGGAGATATCCGCTTTATTCTGCGTGCTTTTGATGAAAAAGGCCCCGGAGGGTATCCGGGAATCTGTGTTTGCGCCGCTTCAATGCTTGATGTCGGCTGCGGTATTCACGGAGGGCTTCATCCGGGTGAACTGCGAACCGTCCTCGGTTTCGGCGGATCGGCCTTTAAAAAAAGCCGAATCGTTGAGAATCCGGCGGGGGTTATCGACATCGCTCCCACGATTTATCGTCTTTTAAAAATCAAACCGGCCCTTAATCCTCAGGGCCGAATTCTTAAAGAGGCTTTGATGGGTGAACCGTCAACTCATCCGGAAGCTGAAAAAGAAATTTTCCGCTGTGGAAACGCCCGCTTTTCACAGGAATTGAGTATCGATTATATTGCCGGGATTCCTTACATCGATCGGGGCGGGCGGGTTTAATTCACCGCTCATTGGAGCGGCCGAACTGATGGGCCTAAAAAAGGCGAACCCGGACGCAACATCCCGGATTCGCCTTTAAAGCAGATTCTCGAATCGTACGCTATTCCGCGTCGGCCTTCAAAACGGTATTCAGCAGAACGGTAGCTCCTTCGGTGCAGTGCTCAACGGTGGAGAACTCATCTTCACTGTGGGAAATCCCGTCTTTCGACTGAACGAACAGCATCGTGGTGGGCATCATGTAAGCGGCGAACTGAGCATCGTGTCCGGCGCCGGAATGCAGAACCTGATGACTGATTCCCGATTCTTCGGCGGCTTCTTTTGCATAGCCCACAAGCTTTTCATCCCAGTAAACGGTGTCGCGGTTCCACATTTTCTCAACTTCACAGCGGCATCCGGCCCATTCTTTACCGTTGCAGCTTTTCACGATGGCCAGCACTTTCTCAAGAACTTTCGGATCGTCGTGACGGGAGTCGAGAGAGAAATCGACATAATCGGGAACACAGGTATGCACGCAGGGGTGGCAGACGATTTCACCGGTGGTGTACACAAGTTCCGGATGCCCCAGCTTGTCGATTTCCTCATGGAGATAGCAGATGGCCTGCGAGGCCGCGAACAGAGCGTCTTTTCTCTTCTGCATGGGGAAGGTTCCCGCATGGACGGTTTGTCCGTAAAACCGGAAGCGGTAATTGAACATCCCCATGACGCAGTCGACGATACCGACATCCTTTCCCGCATCTTCCAGAATGGGTCCCTGCTCGATATGGATTTCAAACATGTATTTATACTGGTCCGGATTCAATCTGTACTTTTTGTCGCCTTTAAATCCGGATTGATTCAGCGCTTCGCCGAAGGTCTTGGTCGCGTCCAGCATGCTCTTGGAGACCATCATATCTTCATATTTGAATTTTTCCCGAATGGCTTCCGGCAGATAATCGTAGCAGACGATTCCGGAGACCATCATGGCGGGCGGATAAAGGGAGCCTTCCTCATTGGTCCAAACCATGGCCGTTAAGGGATGTTTGTGAGGAATCTTCTTTTCGGCGACCGTTTCAAGAACTTCCATGGCGGACATAACGCCGAGGATTCCGTCGTAGTTGCCGCCGTTTTTCACCGAATCGGTATGGGAGGCCATAACGATCCGCTTTGCATTCGGATCGCTTCCCGGAAGAGTCGCGTACATATTGGCCACATCGTCAACTTCGATTACGGCACCGATGGCTTCCATTCGCTTTTTAAATTCGTTTCGGGCCTGAATGTCTTCGGGAGACAGAGAATATCGAGTAACACCGCCGTGGCCGGCATCACCAAATTGACTGAATGTTTTAATTTTGTCTTCCATTCGATCATTGCTGCATGTATACATCTTTTTAACCTCTCTGCTGTAATATCGCTCCATTATACGTCAGGCTTCGTCTTTTCGACACTTCCAAATACCGGGAAGATTTTCATAGACAAAGGCTTTTCAAGGGAAAGAAAGCCGAAGTTGCCCGTGAAATACCGAAATCCGCCGAAAAGAAGCGCTTACGGTATTCGACGGCCGCAAATCCTCAGTTTCTAAAGTCCTCAAGCATACCGGTGAAATCTTCATATATATCGGTGGGAACCGATCGGCCGTCGCCGACCATCAATTCATGCCCGCTCTGCATCACGGACATCCATTGTTTGGCCTGCTCGTCGGTTATCGCAACATGATGAAGACCGTGTTTCTCCATTACCGCGAGAGCTTCTTCATTCAGCCGAATCGATTCGGCATAGAACGCCGAAGCCATGCGCTTCATCGCCGCCTTCAATTCCTCATGATACTCTTCGGGAATTCGATTCCAGGCACGCTCGGTAAGAACCAAACCGCCGATAACCGGTGACAGGCGAAAATCGGTCATGTAAGGAGCAAAGGCGAACCATTGGTATGCTCCCGCGCCCACCGGCGGAGCATAGAACGTATCGGCCAGACCGCTCTGCAGAGATACGGTTATCTCATTAATGCCTACCGGAACGACATTGAATCCCAGGGACTTGAACACAATGGACATCTCGGTATCCGTATTGTCCACAAAAATCTTATGCCGCTTCAAATCGCCGGGGCTATAAATCGGTTCCGGCCCGTAGATATAGGCCCAGCCGGTCTTGGACCACGCGCCGATCTCAAATCCTTCCTCGTGAAACCGTTCATCGAAACGGCCCATGAAATTCTCCAGCACATAGTCAAGCTCCTCTTCGCTGCGAAGAAGTCCCGGCAGGGTGAAAACAAAAGTTTCGGGCACGATGGCTTTTAATCCGAATGCGGAAAACACCCCGGCATCCAGCTGACCGAAACGCATTTTGCGAACCATGTCGGCTTCGTTTCCGGCAATGGCTCCGGGGTAAATTTGCAGCTTCACCCGTCCTCCGGTTATCTCACGCCAATCATTGGCCATGCGCAAAAGGGCGTTATGCCATTCGGTTCCTTCCGGAAGCGGGCTGGCGAGTTTAATCGTCTGAGCCGAGAGAACGGACGCCGAAAAGGAAAAAACAAGCATTAAGAAAATAGCTTTGACAATACGGGAACATCTGCCGTGCGGGAATCGTTTGCCGAATGGGAAGCCAAAATGCTTCATGAATACCATCACCTCGATCAGGATCGATTTCGATCCCTTTTTTACCGATACCTTATCGCAAACCGTTCACATGAAACATGAAATCTTCATAAACGTCGTCGTCAATCCACTTGCCGTCGCCGACAACAAGACTGTATCCGCCGGTCAGAGTGTCGAACCATTCCTTCTTTTGAGCTTCCGTAAGAGACTCCCGATGCAGACCGTTCCGGTTCATTACATCCAGGGCTTCCTGATTCAACCGTTCGGATTCGAGATAAAAATCCCGTGCCACATCTTCTATGGCGGCTTTCAGTTCCGCGTGAAAGTTCTCCGGAATGCGCTGCCAGGTTCTTTCGCTGATAACGAATCCTCCGAGAACCGGAGCCAGAGGCAAATCAATCATATACGGAGCCTGAGAGAACCACTGATAAGACGCGGCCGCCATCGGAGGCGCGTAGAACGCGCTCACCATTCCGCTTTGAAGCGAAACCATCAATTCATTCATGGACGTGGGAACGACATTGAAGCGCAACGCCTTGAAATTCGCGGCCAACTCTTCGTCGGTGCTGGTTACCGCCAGTTTTTCAGTCCTCATCTGATCCGTCGTAACCGAAGGCTTCTTGGCGTAAAAATAGGCCCAGCCGCTCTTGGACCACGTCAGTACGCGAAATCCCTCGCGAACGAAATCATCATCGAAGAGAGGCGCGAAATCGGCAAGAACACGATCAAGCTCCTCTTCGGACTGAAGAATACCGGGAAGAGTCATCACGAACGTATTGGGGACAATCGTCTTCAAACCGAAGGTGGTCAGCACCGCCGCGTCAAGCTGACCGAAACGCATCTTCCGAATCATATCCCTATCGTCTCCGGCAACGCCGCCGGGATAGATTCGCATCCGCACCTGCCCGCCGGAAATGTTTTTCCACTCGGCGGCCATGCGCTTCAGCGTGGTATCCCAGGCGGAACCTTCGGGAAAAGGACTTCCAAGCTTTATGGTAAGGGCCGAAAGAGGCGCGGCAAACGCGATAGTAAAAACAAGAAGCAGAAATCCGACTTTCTTCATCATGATCCTTATCCTAGAAATCAACAAGAAAAAATTCTTCGATATGGTCGAGAAGCCATTGAGCTTTATCCTGGTAAATCAGGGTCATCAATCTGGTATCGGGATTTTCTTCCGGATCTATCGCCAGGGCCGCATTCAAATACGTCCGAAAACTCTCGACATCCTGTTCTTTAACAGAGACGGCACTCGCCATGGTGATATACGGCGAGGGCTCCAGTCCGTTCGAAAGAGAAACGGCGCGCTCAAAATGGAAAACGGCTCGGTCCCGAGGATTCGTTCCGATACCCGCGCTTTCATAATACCCGTCCATGTAATTTGCGGTCAGAGGACTTCGCTCCCGCATCGTCGCCAAAACGGAGGAAGGAAGCGACACCTGAAGCTGAATCATCATGTCGTGGATCCCGGCCGGCGAATCATCAAGCTCCATCGACCGATACATCAGCAGCGCCGCCTTATCCACAGTCGTGAGCACTTCAACATCCAGCGGATCCGTGCTGGCCATGCCGAGCCAGGCCAGTCCGGCCCAATAGGCGGCATCCGCATCCTCCGTCTCCAGCATGGCGGCGGCCGTATCGTAATCGCCCGAATCCAAGGAGGCAAGAAATCCTTCATGCCGAAGATCCAGAGCCGAAAGCAGGTAATCCCGCCCTCTTCGGAAGAGTTTTTTCGCCCTGGAACGGGCCTCGGCCGCCTCTTCCCACATCTCATCGTCCATCATGTCCGCGGGAAGCAGAATAAAACCGCCGGAATACATCGCGAAATTCTTTCCGGTGGCCGCGGCCAATTCGTCGTTCTTCGGATCCTGAGCGAGCAGAATCTCATAAATCTTCAACGCCAGCGGCAGGGCATCGGCGATCAGCTGAGGATCGTCATCGGAGGTGATGGCCCCGGCTCCATCCGGCGAAGAGAGCATGTCGGCCACCGAGCGGATGGCTTTCTTCTCCAGCGTACGGCAGGAAACCAGGAGAAGAGAGCCGAGGAGTAACAGGATAAACCAGCGTCCTTTGTTCATACGTTCATTATCAGATTTCCGGCCTCCAGGCACAACCCGAGACACAAGTTTCGGAAGCAAAATCTCCGGCTATTCGCCGATAAGCCGTCGGCATGGGTATTCCTTCCAGTTCGTCTGCGCCAATCCATGTACCCGAATAATCCGCCGCCCGAATACAAGCGTCTCCGGAAGCTCTAAAAACCCGGGGCAGCAGGGTCTCACGGTACCGGGTATAGGAATGAACGCGGGAAGGAAGTTCCTCTCCGGGAATCCACTGTTCCAGGCCTTCGATTTCATCTTCAGGCGGAAAAAACCACAAACCGCGGCCGATACCTTCGCTTCTTCGGCGCATCAGCACCCGCCCGCCGCTATAGAGCAGAGCCAGCTTCGTAATCATCCTAACCGATTGGGCTTTCCGCCGGGCCGGGATTTCGTTTTGAAGGTTCTCCGAGCGGGCACGGCAGATTTCGCCCAAAGGACAGCGGGAGCAGTCGGGAGAACTCGGCGTGCAGACTTGCTGCCCGAGCTGCATAATCGCGGCATTCAGATCGCCGGGCCGCAGGGAAGGCATCAAGGTCTCCACATCGTTCCTGAAACGCGCATCCAAGGCCGAATCCCAAGTGACTTGGGCCGCCAGTCTTTGCGCTATGCGGCGGCCGTTGGCGTCCACCGCCGCCCGTCTTTCGCCGAAACAAAAAGACGCTATCGCCGCGGCGGTGTAATCACCCACGCCCGGCAGCGCCTTCAGTCCGGAGAAGTTCTCGGGGATGCTCCCGCCGTGAGAATCCCGAACAACCCGGGCCGCGGCCGCGAGATTTCGGGCACGGCTGTAATATCCCAGCCCTTCCCATTCCCTCAAAACCTCCCGCTCGTCCGCTTGCGCCAAATCCTCGGGGCCGGGGAACCGGTCCATCCAGCGGATATATCGGGGCTCCGCCGCGCTCACCGTGGTCTGCTGCAGCATTACCTCCGAAACCCAAACGGCCCAGGGATCGGCGGTCCGAGACCAGGGATAATCAATGCCGTATTCCGCGAACCAATCCAATAACGCACGGACGGATGCCTCATCAAGAAGAGAGTTCAACGCGTCTCTCCGTCCGTATCCGGCAAATCCCGAAAAACATCCCAAACCGGATCGGAAGGCGGCGATGCGGTCAAAACCAGCGGTTCCTTGCGGACCGGATGATCAATAACGAGCCTCCGGGCGTGAAGATGAATGCCGCCGCCGGGGTTCGAACGCCTGGCGCCGTATTTCAAATCGCCCTTAATGGGACAGCCCATCCAGGAAAGCTGCGCGCGGATTTGATGATGGCGGCCGGTCAGAAGCTCCACTTCCAGCAGCCAATATCTGTCGGAAGCACCGAGATACCGGTAACGAAGACGGGCTTCCTTGGCGCCGGGACTTCCGGGCTTGGCCCGGCGCGCGGTATTCGTCTTTCCGTCCTTGCGGAGCCAGTCTGTTAACTCACCGGCATCCGATGAAGGACGATTTTCCACAACGGCCCAATAAATCTTGGAAACCCGCCGGTCGCGGAAGGCCGCGGCCATCCGGGTAAGGGCCTTGGAGGTTTTGGCCAGCGCAAGAACACCGCTTGTCGGCCGATCCAGGCGGTGGGGCAGTCCCAGAAAGATATTTCCCGGTTTGGAATCGCGTTCCTTGATATAGGCCTTTACCTCATCAAGCATGCACTCATCGCCGGTTCTGTCCCCCTGCGCCAGCATGCCGGGCGGCTTGTTCACGGCCAGAACGTGATTGTCTTCATAAATTATCTCAAAGGATGCCATAGGGAATATCCAGTGTACGGAATGATCAGTGATGACGCCAGAGGTCAATCAAAAGAACAACGGCGACAACTCCGGAAATGAGGAATCCGAGGACACCGATAACCGGAACACTGTAGAACAGCGGAGGGATGCCCGATAGAACCAGAAGGGACGACCCCATAATCATCGCAGCAAGCAGAACCGCCGCCGCCAGCCGCGTCACCGTCCTTTTCACGGTCGAATCCAGTTTGTCCATATCCTTCAATGCGAATTCCACGCGGAATTTGCCGGATTTAAGGAGGCTCGTCATATCCTGCATCTCCCCCGGCAGATCCCTGAGAAACCTCACCGTATCGGAGGCGGCTCCGGCCGCCTGCTCGGCGATTCTGCCGGGACCGAGTTCCTTCCGAATCATTCGCTTCACGAAAGGCCGGGACGCATGAAGAAAATCAAAATCCGGATTCAGAGTACAGGCAATATCTTCAATCGTAGCCAGAGCCTTCGCCAGAAGATAAAAATTCGTCGGGATTTCAATGTTGTACCGGCGGACCATATCGAAGAACGCGGCGATCATCTCCCCGATTTCCAGCCTGCCGAAAGGCCGGGAGAGATATCGTTCGATAATCATTTCAATATCGGAAGTCAGATGACGGACCGCATCCGGATCCCGCCGGCCGGACAAATTCTGAATGGCCCTGACCGCCCTGGGAGCATCGTTTCTGATGAGAGCCGAGAGGAGATCGACCAGAAACAGACGCTGGCTGGGCAGGATGCTCCCGGCCTGACCGAAATCAAGAAAGGCGATAACACCTCCCTCCAAAACGAATATATTGCCTCCGTGGGGATCGGCATGAAAAAACCTGTGTTCGAAAATCTGCCGCAGTACGGCTTCGGCGCCGCGGCGTGCCAGCGCTTCGCAATCCACACCGGCCTTATCCAGCAGTTCTTCATCGCCGACGGGGATTCCGTCAAGCCATTCCATCGTCAGGATGCGCCGGCTCGAAAATTTTCGAAAGGGCTTCGGCGCCGTCACTTCGTCATCATCGGCGAAATTCCGCCGAAAGGTTTCCAGATTGTCCGCTTCGTTCCGGAAATCAAGCTCGTAAAGCAGAGCCCGTTCCAGTTCGCGGACCGATTCGACGGGATGGAATACCGCTAATGAGGGATTTCGTTTCTCGGCGATCCGGGCCATGTCCCGCAGAATGGCAAGATCGGCTTCGATGATTCGGCGGATGCCCGGCCGCTGAATTTTAACGGCAACCTGCGCACCCGGAACGGATTCTTGCCGGGAAGCGCTTGCCGCGTTCCGTTCATCGGGTTCCGCCGGGCCGGTCTTCGCCGTTTCATTCTCCGCGTTATTCGCACCGTCCGATGCGGTATCGCCCGATGCGGCCCCGCCGTTCCGCGTTACTTCACAGTCCGGATCGCTCTTCAGCCGCGCCCGGTAAACCTGGGCAATCGACGCCGAGGCCACGGGAACGGGATCGAAAAACTCGAAGATCTCTTCGGGAGGGGCGCCGAGATCTTTTTCAACGATCCGGCGGATACCTTCCGGACCGGCGGGAGGAACCTGATGCCGAAGCTTTCCGAATTCGACAATCCAGTCCCGAGGCAGAATGTCCGGCCTGTGGCTTAAGAGCTGTCCGCCCTTAATGAAGGTCGGTCCCAGTTCCTCCAGGGCCCGCCTCATCCTCTCCGGACGGCTCCAGGTTCGCCGGGCCCGGCGGGAGTCCCTGCCGGTGCCTCGAAGACGTCTGTAAACGCCGTGGTCAACTTTCCGAACCAAATCGCCGAATCCGTAACGAAGCAGGATGGAAAGAATCTCCGTGTATCGGGTCATCCGGGTTAAGGCTTTTCCGATGAATCCCCTGCTTGTATAGCCGCCGAAGGAATTGTAATGCCGCTTGCGAAACGTACCCGATTCCGCCGAGGCCTCCGCGGAGGTCCATTCCGATTGATCGCCGAGGGGCGGCCGCGGTCCGTGGGAAGATTCGGATCTCAACCGGCGCCGCCTGTTCGGGATTCGGTGTTTTTCGAAGCATCTTCGCCGGGCGTATTACCAACGTCCGCCGGCCGGCCGCCGGCTTCCCGCTCCGAGCCGGATACGTTACCCAATCCGGCATTCCCGGAATCCGCCGAATTAAGTCCTTCGGAATCACCTGTCGAAACACTTGCCGCCGCTTCCAGCTCCCTGATTCGCTTTTCCAAACGCTCCAATTCGCCGCGGGTCGCAAGATTCATTCGCGATAAAGTTTTTTCAACCGCTTTATGGACCACCTCGTCGAGATTGCGCCTGGCGCTCTCGGCGTTGTTCTTAAGCTGCTCGGCCAAATGCCGCCCTTCGTTCTCGGTAAGTCCCCGCTCTTTCTTCAACGTATCAACGGCCTCATCCAGCTTTTCCTTGGTTAAAGCGGCGAGTCCAAGTCCCGTATATGCAGCCTGTTCAATGGCATCCCAAATTGACATATCGATCCTCCTTCCACAGCCGAACTACGATTCAACACCGTCGAATCTCAAGCGCAAGCGGATGAACCGCAAAGCGGTTATGCATGATTGCCCTCTTGTACGGAGATGCTGCATCCATAGCTCGCGGATTCGCTCCGTACAAACCTCCGACCGGTGTCCTGCTCCGCTTCCGGACAAATCTTTGCACTACCGCCGTTCGCGAACCGGACATACTTATAATAATCCCGTCCGTTAACGATAGGAAGGTTTTCCGAATGTCGGCCGCGGAGAAGTCTTCCGATTGCCATAATTTCACCGTTCCGTTGTCCGTTTTCAGCGGCCGACTCCGCCGATCGTTCGTATAAAAGCCGGATTTTCACCGAGCCGCGATCCTCCGCGGGCCGCGCCTCTTAATGTAATCGAAAATGCTGTACAATCTTAAGCGTGAACAATCAGGAACCGCCGGAATCACGACTGGACCGACTGGAATCGATGCTGACGAAAAGAGAGCGCCGGGGAAACCGTCTCTGCTGGATACGGCCCAATCCCGATTCAACCTACGGGTATGAAATCGATGATGCCCGGGAAGACGTCCGGTGGATGGTGTTCGAACTCCGCAGACTTCAGGCGGAAAATACCGAGCTTCACGAATTCGTCGACAACTTCCGAAAAATAGTCGAATCGGAACTCGGCCCCGAGGAATAAATTTACGGTATAGCCGAAGCCTTCATGCCGGTTTTTTGCATCCGCAGCATCATAAAGCGGAAGCCGGACAATGCCGTCGGGATTATGCCCCGCAGCACTTCTTGTATTTTTTCCCGCTCCCGCAGGGACAGGGATCGTTGCGTCCGATTTTAGGATTATCCCTCTTTTGAGGGTTGTTGATCATCTTCGCGTCTTTGAAGTACCAGCAGCCGTCGGCCTTCTCGAAGGAACTGAGTTCATGATGGGTTACAATCGCCCGGTCCGCGCCGCGGTATTTCGCCGAAAACTCGACGGTACCCTTGTCGTCGGACTCGCCTCCGCCGACGAGATTGAGAATCTCAAGACCCATCCATTCGGATTCCTTGGCCCATTTCTCCGTGGCGTCTCTGGAGATCTCCTCACGTCCGTCGGGATGATGGGTTTCAAGGATGTAGTCCACCGCACCTTTTACATAGGCTGTGTAGCGGGATCGCATCAGGGCTTCCGCCGTCGGGGCTGAAACGCCGCCTTCGATGTAGGGCTTACAGCATTTGGAATAGGCGGAACCGCTTCCGCAAGGGCAACCGGCCATGGAAACCTCCTCCGGGATAACCGCGCCGATATTCCCGTTCCGGCGGCCCCGGTTCATTCGGGCCAAAGAATATCGCCTTCCCGGAAACGGGGCAAGGGAGGAGTGAAAAACGGATGATTCGGATAATTCGCCGACATCGCATCTGCCGGCAATCCCGAAATCACCGGCGGAATGAATCATCGCTTCCCGGCCGCCCACCGGCGAATCCGCGAATGCCGCACCACACCCCGCCCCAGAGCCGCATCGACAACTCCGGTGTCGGCATAGAGATAAACACGGCTTCTGGCCCGAGTAAAAGCCGTATACAGAATCTCCCGGGAAAGCAGACGCTCGGCACCTTCGGGCAAAACAATGGTAACCCTGTTGAACTCCGATCCCTGGCTTTTATGGATGGTTTGCATCCACGCCGGTTCCCAGCCCGGCAGAGCCGCGAGCGGGAACGTACGGAATCCGCCTGATTCGGGGAAACGGGCCCTCAGCCGCCCTTCTTCCCTAACAATCACTCCCCGGTCTCCGTTCCAGAGACCTCGCCGAGGATCGTTTCCTGTAACAACCACGGGCATTCCCGCAAAAGGCGATATCGTGCCGCCGAGAGCCGCGGACACGCGATTGTTCATCGCCGCTACTCCCCAGACGCCCCGGCGGAGCGGCGAGAGAACGGTATGATGTTCCATAAGGGAAAAAAGCTCGGCTGTATCCGTTCGATTGTTTTCAGCTTTCTCAACCAGGTCGCGATAGATATCGGAAATGATCTCCGCCATGCCCGCGGGTGATTCGAGCGTATGGATGCGGACGCCGTCCCGCTCATCATCGCCGTCTCCGCTCTTCTCATCCGTTTCACGGCAGGCCGCGGCCAGCGCTTCGGAATCGCCGGATCGCACGGCATCGGCGGCTTCAAGCACGGCGGTTGATGATCGGTAAACCTTAGTCAGCCGCTCGGTTACAGCCGCCAAACGCCCATCTTTCGCCGAAAGCAAGTCGCCGAGAAGAGCACCGGCCTCCACCGACGGGAGCTGATCCGGGTCGCCGACAAGCAGCAATGGCGCCGTTTCCGGCATGGCCTTAAGCAGTGAAAGCATCATGGCCGCGTCGACCATGGACGCCTCATCCACAATCACCAGAGCGGCATCCAGCGGCCTTTCTTTGTTCCTCAGAGGCGGCCGTCCGGGACGCATTTCCAGCAGACAGTGAAGAGTTCTGGCCGTGTATTCCGAGCGCACGCTTCCGGCGGCCGCCAATCCGTCGGTCATCCGAGCGGCCGCGCGTCCGGTAGGAGCGGCAAGGGCCGCCTTCAGCGGAACAGGGGCCGCCGAATCGGCTCCAACTTCGCAATCCGCAGCCGCAGCACCGGCCGCACTCGGATTAACGGCCTCGGCGCCGGCGCCCGTAACCGCTTCCAATGCTTCAGCCCGCCCCTTTTCCAGAAGCCCCAGCAGCGCGGCCACTGTCGTGGTCTTCCCCGTTCCCGGTCCGCCGGAAAGCAGAATCAGCCTTCGGCCCTCGGCCAAAAGCTTCGCCAAACGGCCGGCGGCATTCTCCGGCAAATCGGCCGGCAGCGGAAACACGGATCCGCCGATCGCTCTCCCGACCGCTCCCCCGCAGTCCGCGACGGAGCCCGACTCCGCTCCCGGTCCTCCCCCGGCGCCGCTCCCATCCGCCGCTGAGCATCCGGTCGGCGAATCACCCGCCGAATCTCCTGCCGCAGAACTCGGAGCTGCGCCCGCGTCATGTCCCGCCGCGCCCCCCCCCGCCGACAAACCATCCGCCGAACCCAGCCGCCGCTCCAGGCATTCCAGAAGCTCGTCTTCCAGCCGCCGCCGCCGCAGGAAATACAGATACCGCTTATCATGACTCAAAACCATGGGAGGCCGGGGAACATCGAAAGAGTCGGCCGCCGCGTCCTCTCCGTCCAAAACGCCCCAGAGGCCGCTCTCAAGCGCCGCATTCGTCAACGCCTCCACGGCACCTCCGATTACTTCGGGAAGATCGGGATTGAAACCCGGAACCGAAGCGGCCTCCGCCGTGTACCATTCACGCATCTCTTCGGCAACGGCGGAAAGATCGGTTCGCAGATGGCCCCCTCCCGCCTGCACCGCGGCATGCAAAAGCAGCCACCGAATGAGTTCGGCGGCATCCGCGCCATCCGCATCATCCGCACCGAAAAAATCGCCCTCATCGCCGCCGAAACGAGTGCCGCCCTCACCACTTCCGGACTGAATGCCGACCGCCTCACCCCCGAGCCGATTGCCGTTTTCCCGGCCGCCACAGGGCCAACCATCCCCGGGACTATTCTCGCCCTCACCACCACCGCCGGCGCGACCACCGGCCTCCATATATCGCGACACCAAATCATCGGCCAGGTACATCCGGAAGGGTGAAATCCCAAGCTTATCCCCAATCCGCGAGAAGTCGCCCTGCCGCGTCATGAGATCACCCCCTCCAAACCCATGGAAGAAGCCAATGAAAGCATGCGCTCCAACTCCGGTTTATTCACATCGACGCCCTGGGAGTCTCCTTCCCGCATGCCGCGAACAAAAAGATACGCCGCCCCCCCGATTTCATTCTCCCAGTCGACCGCCCCGCCCCGCCGGGCGGAGAGGGTGCGGCAAAGAGCCAGAAGGTAAATCTCGGATTGCAATCGATAATGATGATGCTCCATCAGCGCCGCGCAGCCGGAACCGTCATAGGCATCGACGCTCAGCGACCCCATCGGGAGATTCGTTTTCCAGTCCAGAACCCACCAGGAATCCCCGGTTCGAATCAAAAGATCGATAAAGCCCTTCAGGTAGCCGTTCTTCAAAAAGAGTTTTTGATCGGCCACCGGAAGGTTCGCATCCCGCGGAACGCTCATCAAAAACTCCACTTCGGCTCTGCGGAACCGGGCGTCGATGTCGCACAATCTCCCAATCCCCGGTATGGAACACCGCAGAACGGAACGAACCAGGGCCTTCAGCGGCTGCGACCGATACCGGTACCATTCGGGCGGATAGTAGCGCCGTGAAATCTCCTCGAAAAGCCGGTCGCGTTTTTTATCCTCGAACCATGCGGATTCGTCCCCGGCCGCGGCCTGAAAATCACATTCCTCAAAAAGAGCGTGAATCAGGGTTCCGAATAGAGCCCCCCGGTCCTCCGGCAGGGGTACCGTCTCTTCTTTATTGATCCCGACTGCCTCGTCGGCGGAAAGAATCGTACCGCTATCCGCGGCGTCCGCTCCCACCGCATTGACGGCGGCGCCGTATGTTCCGGCACCCTCCGTCGGCATCGCCCCAACATCTTCATCAGCCGCATCCACGTCCCTGTCCCGAAGCTCACCCTTTCCGGCGATTCCCGCGCCCGGGGCCGCCGCGCCGTCTTCGGAGTCGTGAAGCAATCGAACCAAAGAGGTGTAGCTGTTGGTTTGAGGATCCCGATCCCCGCACGGTCCCGGCGGAAGCGGTGCCGCTTTCGGCGGAGCCGTCGGACTCACCGGCAGCGACGGCGGCGGGCTTATATCCCCGATGGCCAGAGACACTCCCGATTCGGGATCGGCCGCCAGATTCTCCAGTTTCGCGGACAGCTTCTCCCGGAAAACCGGAACATCCTTCCGGGCCGTAACGGTCAGATGCGGCGGCAGGGAAAGACGTCCCGCCGAAGGTGCGGCGGCGGCACTTCCCGGACTGCTTTGTCCGGTGCCGCCGGAAGCGGCGACTTCCCAGCCGGCATCTTCGGTCCATCCGGCCGCGCCGAAGGCTTGAGAGTCGGCAGTTATTCCGCTTTCAGCTGCTGAATCCGCAATCCCGCTTGCCGAATTTTCAGCAGCTTTCCCGCCGCTCATCTCTTCGGCCGCCGCCGCATCACCCTCGGATAACGCCGCATCCAGAAAGGACTCCACAGCCAAAACCGAACCGCTCATTGTCGGCCGGGGCAGCCAGATTTTGGTCGATGCCCGGGTGAAGGCCACATACCAAAGCCTCTTCTCCTCTTCCCATTCATAGGCGAGATTCTTCAGCTTGTTTTCCTTTCTGTGCAGCCTGTCGATGACCAGCCTGCCGTTCTCCTCAAATCGATAAGGATTCTCCGAAGGAGCCGCTCGATTGCTTTTATATCCGCCGTGTAGGAAGACCAGCGGAAATTCCAAACCCTTCGCCGTATGCATGGTCATCACGCGGACCGACGGTTCTTCACTCGCAAGCCGCACGGCATCCTCCCGGCCTTCCGGGTCCCCGGAACTTCCATCTCTGCGTATCCGGCGGACAAGAGAGTGAATATCGTTCATTCCTGCCGCCTGATTCGCCTGGATCAGTTCCAGGATATGACGCCAATCGTTCCAGGAGCGAAGACCGCCGGGCGACGTTAAAAGACGATGTTCCCATGGCCGCCCAAGCCGCCGCGACTGATCGGACCGCCCTTCTTCGGCCGCCCAATCTCCCATATGCCGGGCAAAACGGAAAAAGTCATCAAAAACCTCGGCCGAACGGCCGTCCCGGAACAAAAGCCGCCACTGCCCGCCGCGTTCCACGAACGCATCCAGGCGGCCCGCATCCTCAAACTTTTTCAGAAGATCGGGAGGAACGCGGAAACAATCCCCAAGCAAAACCGATCGCCAGCGCGCGATGTTATGAGGCTCCTCGAAGGCCTCCATCAAAACGGCGGCGATTTCAGCTTCCGGACGGTCAAGAACCGACAGACTCCGTATTCTCTGCGCCGGAATCCCGGCACAGAGCAAACTCTCCAGCAGCATCTCTTCATCGTCCCTGCCCCGTGTAAGTACGGCGATGTCGGACGGCCGTACCGGCTCTTCCGATCCGTCATCAGCGCGCCGCCATCGGGCTCCCGAATCCGGATCCAGAATCCTGCGGATCTCGGAAACAATCGCCGCGGAGGCCGAGGATTTCACTTCTTCAACCTTATCGCCGGGGATATCCAACAGAGTCAGCGGCGCATGGTCATGCCAAAGCAGTTCATCATTCTTCGTCTTTCCGGCGGCCACGGGGGTAAAACCCAGCGTCCGGGAACCGTCGGAACTCCGGCTGAACACCGGAGAAAAAAGACGATTCACCAGGGACACAAGAGGAGGTTTCGAGCGGTAATTCGTCCCGAGTCTGAAAAGTCCGGCCTGTGGAACAACATCCCGGGCATCCGAATAGGCCCGTAAATCGGTACCTCGGAATCCATAAATACTCTGCTTGGGATCGCCGATCAGACAAAGAAAATGATCGGATGTATGAAAAATATCCCGGAACAGTCCCCACTGCAGAGGATCGGTATCCTGGAATTCATCAATCAAAGCGGCCCTGTAGCGGCCGCGAAGCAGCCTTTTCAAAGAAGACCCCGGTTCGGCAACAGCTTCAACAACCCGGTTAATCAAGTCCGCATAGCTCCATTCTCCGCTGCGATTCTTGAGGTTTTCAACCCTCTCGGAAACTTCTTTCTTCGCGAAATCATGAAAAGAACACTGCATATAGCGTTCCACAAATGATTCGGCCGCCTCGGCATAGGGGGCCATTGCTCTCATCAAATCCGCGGCGGCGGCGGCCAAGGCGGCCGTTTCACCGCTCAGGCCGGCAGGCGGCGCTGCAAGACATTGTTCGGCGGCTTTCAGAAAATCCGAAACATGAGAGTCGTTTTCATAAAGAATTTCCGAAAGCCGCGCGATTCCCCGAATCCCCCGGCAGGAGCAAAGCCTCTCCTTTATAACTTTCAGAGTGCCTTCCTGCTTTTTTTTCCCGATTCCCTCATTAATGAATTCTCCCAGAGCCTCCGTGCTCCAGTCGGGATTAAAAAGCGCGTCCGAGGCCTTTGAAAGAACGCTGTCCGGCTCGGCCGAAGAATCGGCGAAAGCGGCGAACGCCGCCGATTCGGCATCCGAAGGACGCACGTCCGCTCCCGGCGGGAATTCGTCTTGTATCAGAGAAGAAGTAATCCCCCCCACAAGAGCATCGAGACCTTTGGCCTTCCGATAGGCCGTTCGAAACACTTCCCCATCGATATCGGAGGGCCTCAAACCGGCAATCCAGGAACGGGCCTCCGCTTGTTCCAAAAACCCGCCGGTAATCAGTTCCTGCTTGAACGGCGCCGAACACTCGAACGGCCAGGTTCCCAGAACCGTCTGACAAAAACCGTGGATGGTATAAATCGGCGCCTTGTCGAAATCGGCCAGGGCCCGGCGGCAGCGTGCCCTCTCCGCCTCCGGTCTTACATCCTCGCTCGCACGGTCGGACAACAATCCTCGAATGCGTTCCTTCATCTCCCGGGCGGCCCTGTTGGTAAATGTCACCACAAGGATTTCATCAATCTTCAAAGGATTCGAATCCCGTCCGACCAGACGCGTCACCATTCGTTCAAGGGCGTACGTTTTCCCGGTTCCGGCCGAAGCCTCCAGAAGCAGCAGGCCTTCCAAAGGTCCGTTTTCCGGGTCGTAAATCGGCAGGCTCACAGCAGTCCTCCCCCGAGATACAACTCTTCCCAGGCCCGGCGAAAAGCCCCTCCTTCAAAATCCGGATTCGTCAGGAACCGCCGCCGCCAGGAGCAGTCACGAAGAGCTGAATATGGAGTTCGGGTGTCGGAAAGAATCCCGTTCCATGCTGCAAGCGCGGCATCGGCAAGGAATTCGCCCGCTGCCGGAGAGGAGAAAACCGCCTCTTTTCCGTTCAAACCCGCCCCGCCTCCGGAGCCCGCTCCGCCGCTTATACCGGATTCGGCGGACTTGAGCCCCTCGGTTTTCTTCAAGCCGCTTCCCTTCCCGGAACCCGCGCCGCCCTTGAAAATCTTTTCGGCCAGCTCCGGATACAAAGCCAGGGGCGAGGCGCTCCCGTCCCGAAAAACGCGAACCAGTGAGCGCAGAATGGCGGCCGGAGATTCCAGAACGCTCTTCTCGCCGCCGGCCTTCTCCGGAACATCCCGGGAATCGAAATAATACCGGCGCGCCGCGAAATCATGGGCTCCCAGCCGAAAAACGCGAATTTCCTTCGGCCGTCTTACACCCAGGGCGGCCCCTAAAACAACGGCCCTTACCCAACCGCTCAGGTTATGTGAAGTCCGGATGTTCTGCGAAGGAACGAACTCCAGAAGCGTCCAGACCGAACTGTCGGGACCTTCCGGCCCGTTCAGGAAACGCAGGCCGTCCATCAATCCGATTACCGCTGCAGGCGGCGCACCGGCGGGCGAAACGATGGGCGCGGGAATAATCAGCGGGGAGCGCGATGAGACTCCGGCGGTATCCGTAGAAAACCGGCTCCCACCCGCGACTCCGGCGCCCAGTCCGCCGGCCGCTACTTCACCGCAAATCCCGCCTGCGGCGCCCGCCGCCCCCGAGAAACCTCCGGCCGCCGACCCGGCGGCCGGACCTATAGCCGCACCCGAATCCGCCGAAAACCGCCCGCCGGCCTCCAGTCTGCAGGCAAAAGACTCTCCAAGATCCAACCCCTCCCGAAGCAGACGATCAAGCTGTTTGGCCATGGCTTCGGCATCGCTTCGCCACTCTTCGGCCTGCAGACCGCGGGCTGCCGAATCGGCCACCGCGCCCTCGGCCGAAAGCCTCTCCCGGAAGGAATCCACCAGATCCTTCGGGACGCTTTAAAAGTTCCGGATTCCCGGTAATCGCATCGGATCGCCACTTCCACCAATCCAGGCTTTCGGCCTCAAGAACATCATCGTCACTCCGGTCCTCCTCTTCGCTTTCGAAGGAAGCCCCGACTCTCCGCCGAAAAAAGAACTCAACCGGATTCTTCAGGAACGTAACCAAATCGCGCCAGTCGATCATCTCCTCATCGTCCATGGGAAGAGACGAAGAAACCGTTTGGAAAAAGCCGACCCCCTCATAACGAACGCGGGCAAGTTCGAAAGCCTGAAGCGAAGAGGATGCCGCCGGTCCTTCGCCGCTCATGGCGTCGAAAGGATTCAGAGGATGCTTCACAACGAGTTTCTCAGCTTCGGGACCGATGTGTTCCATGAGTTCAAGCACGGGCGAGGAGGGCGCCGTTTTATCGCCGCGCTCCGCGTCCCGGCCGGTATAGAAGAGGGAAAGATGATCCTCGGCTGAGAAAATCGTTTCAAGAAGGGCGAAGCGATCCACCGATTCGCGCGAGAGATCAATAACCTTGGGCACCCTGTCGCGAAAATCGAATCCCGGGGTTCTCTCCGTTTTCGGCCACACGCCCTCATCCAGGCCAAGCACGTAAATGCGGCGGAACGGAATGGCCCGCATGGGCTTAAGGGAAGCGCAAGTGACTCCTCGCGCCAAATAGCGGCCGCGCCGTTTCGTAACGTTCTCGGCCATCTCGCCCATCAAAGAAGAAAACGCGGTCCAGGACAGCCGCCCGTCGGTGAAATCCGACAAATCGTCCACATCGTCGCAAAGCGCCATCAAGTCCCGGAAAATCTTCTTTATCGACAGCCTGTCGGCTTCGTCGTCTTCCTCCTCCCCTTTGCGCGGAAGAATCCATTTCTCAACCAAAGACTCCCAGCGCAAGGTCCAGTCCCGGAGTGCGAGATGTTCCTTCTCCAAACCGCGGAAGTCCGCTTCAAGGTCGTCCATCATTCTCATCAGAACGCCCGCGGCCTCGGCATCGCCATCCCCGCCGAGATAGGCCGGAAGCAGCTCCGTGCCGTCGCCCTCGTCGAAACAGTACCCGTCCAGCAGACGCTCGAAGGCGGTCCGCCAGGAACCGATCCTCCCGTCCGCGGCGCCGTTCTCCCTTCGATGATGACCGTCGAGGCCCCAGCGCACGTTGAGATCCGTTATCAGCCGCCTCCAGATATCCGTGCAGTCGGGATTCCGAACGGCGGGCAGGAAGCACGGGTTATCCAAAAGATCCAAAATGGCGTTCCTTCCGAACCGCGATCCGGGCAATTCCGCGAGAGCGCGGAACGCCAGAGGATAAGGCGCGTCGGTTCCGGCCGGTAAATCGGTGATGTTGCAGTTCAAATCATCCGGGCCGCCGCTTCCGCGCGGGGAGGGAAAGATCGTCTCAATGTACGGAGCATACGGGGCAATGTCCGGCGCCAACACGCCGATCTGCGTAGGCGCCAGCGTGGGATCGTCCCTTAAAGCTTCCAGAATCCGGTCCTTCAAAACCTCCACCGCCCGCCTGGGGCCCGTTACGTCATGAAAGACCAAAGATCCGTCCGGAACCACGGAACCGGTCAAAGGAGCATCCTCGATAAACGACTCGCGAAGCCGATACAGCAGCGGGCCCCGGCCTTCGGAAGCGCGGTCTGAGTGAAAGACCCGCTCCGGATGAACCTCTCCATCGGAGACGTTCACGCCGGTGGCCTCCTCGGAAGATTCCGGCCAAAGGCTCATCTGCCCGAAACCGTCCGCTTGGCGGCTGCCACCCGATACGTCCGCCGCTGATTTTAGACCTCCGGCGATGCCGGCTTCCGGGCCGCTCACCTCCAAGTCGGCGCCGTCACTCTCACCACCCGGATGAATCCGCCCGGGATTGTCCCAAAGGGCCGTTATCTCATCCGGCGCCAAAGACGGAACGAACCTCCCGAAATCCCCCGAAAGGGTACCGCTGCTCTCAAGAAAAGCGGTCCGTGCTTCACTCCTGATGCTCCCGGCGCCCCAGACTTTCGAAGGCACGAAAATGAAATGATCCACATCCAAATCGTTCGCCAGGTAACGGAAAAACCGCAGTCCCGTTTCCCCGAGAAACATGGATCCGAAAAGAACGATTCGTCCCGGAGGGCCGCCGTAGGTTTCCCCGGATTCCATAATGGAGGAAAGCAAGCCGCTCAAATGCCCGTAAGGGGCCTGAGAATGGAAAACCCGTCGCCAAAGAGCCCTTTGCCAGGCCTCGGCCCCGGCATCCGCCGCGGCCGCTTCAGGATAAATCCCGCCCGCTTCCCAGCATTGAACAAGAGGCAGGCAGTTCATCCCGTAACTGTAAAACAAACCGGCGACGGCATCGCACAGCTGCCAAAGGCGCTCTTCGCCTTCACCAGTATAAGCCCTCAAGGGGGTATAAACGGGATCGTCTGCGGCCAGAGCTTCGATGAGAGCCTTGTAAAAAACAAGTTTCATGCCGTCCATGAAAAGAAGGCCCCGGCCGCCTTCCGCCGGGGAACGGAACGGTTCCCCGCTCGGGTAATCCAAGGCAAAAAACCGCAGGGCCTGCTCGGGCAGCAGGATGCGGGGAGCCATGACCGCGCCGCGAATCGCCGCCAATTTCCGTAAAAGCCACTCACCGAGACCGGCGTTCTGCACAACCGTATACACCGGAGGCGCCAGAGGATCCTCCGAAAGAAAAACCCCGTCGAACATTTCGGGAAAAGAAGCCAGACGGGATGATTGATGGAGACGGTAACCGGCCATGCTTCATGATAACCCGTTGATGCGACAATGGAAAACGCCGAAGTACGGCCGAACTCCAAACACTTCTTCGCCGCCGCACGCCTATACGCGGCGGCACAAAGGCGGCGAGTCCCCGGCCGCACGGCGGTTCTCAAAGAATCAAAGGAGCGCTATCCTGACTCCCATGTTTACGACGGACCTTACGGTCAGGGACTACGAATGCGATCAGCAGGGCATCGTCAATAACGCGGTGTATCTGAATTACCTCCAGCACGCCCGTTTCGAACTCGGCCGGACTATCGGCCTCGACTGGATAGAACTGGCCTCCCGCGGGGTTAATCTGGTTGTCAGGCGGGTTGAACTGGATTACTTCAAATCTCTTAAAACAGGCGACGAAATCCGAATTTCCGCCGTTCCTTACCGCAAAGGAAAATTCCGCTTCTATTTTGATCAGGAAATCAGACTTCTTCCGGAAAACGAACTCATCCTGAAAGCTCATTTAACCGTGGCCTGCGTTATCGACGGCAAACCCGCCGCCCCCGCCGAATTCGACACATGGTTTGGACACCCATAAAGTTCAATTCCGCTCACGAAAAAATCATGATTCCGTGACATTTCCCAAACCGGGAATTAACATAATAGTCACCATGAACGCTTCGGCACACCTAACGCTGCATCTTTCAAACGCCAGAAAGATTCCATACGAAAACAAAGACAAATGGGTCATCTTCTCCGATCTTCATATGGGAAACGGCGGCCGGAAGGACGATTTTGTTTCCAATGCCCAAATGTTTCACACCGTCCTGGAAACATATTATCTTTCAAAAGGCTACAACCTCATCCTGAACGGCGATATAGAAGAACTCCAGAAATTCACATGGAGGCAAATCACCTCCTCCTGGCGCGAAACATATGATCTGTTCAACGCCTTCGACGCCGAAGGCCGTCTCTACAAAACGGTCGGCAATCACGATTCCCGGCTCATTCTGGATTTAAAGGATCAATATCCCTATCGGATGGATACCGTTCTGGAAATGACGGGTCTTGATTTCCCCATCCTTTTCTATCACGGCCATCAGGTTTCGGCCTTTTATGAAAGATTCAACGATATCAGCCGCATCGGTCTTCGCTACTTCGCCACTCCGCTCGGCATTATGAATTACTCGGTAGCGCACGACAGCCGCAAGCGTCATTCTCTTGAAAAGCGTATCTACGACTACTCCAGAAGAGAACAGATCATTTCGATAATCGGCCATACGCACCGCCCGCTTTTCGAATCCCTGACCAAAGCCGAAACCATACGCTTCCGCATTGAATATCTCTTAAACAGATACAGAAAAGCCGCCGATTCCCGGAAAGCGGAAATTGAAAACGAAATAGAGCGGCTGCGCGTGGAACTGGTGGACTGGCGGTCCCGAAAACACTTCAACGAATTACAAAGCGGCATCTATGCCGAAAACGACGTTCCGGTACCCTGTGTTTTTAATTCGGGTACGGTAATCGGAAAGCGGGGCATGACATGCCTTGAAATTTCCAAAGGGCGCATTCGGCTTATTCATTGGTTCGATGAAGACACGCAAGATGAATTCATCGACTGGGGAAACCGTGAGATAAAAATCCTTCCCAACGGAAAAATCCACCGCCTTATTCTTCGGCAGGCGGCAATAGACTATGTTATGGACAGCCTCCGGCTGCTCTCACAACCGGTGGCAAACGCCGGAGAGCAGACTCTCTAAGCCGGTATTCTATTCGGCAGGGCCTTAAGCGCCTCGATTTTCTCCGGGACCGACTGGAACCAGTTATACTGCCGCCGGCGTCCGGGACGAACCGTTGAATATTCAACGGCGAAAGCGGCAATCAAATCCGCGGTCCTGTCGGTTTCATCATTAAATCGGAACGTCTCAAGCCCCTTAACCGCGCCGGGAAAATCATCAATTCTCGAAAAGAACTTGGATAGATTCTTCTCAAGATTTCTTATGGAACATCCCATTCCCCTACCGGATAAAGTGAGCATCTTGGCGTTCAAACGCTGTTCGTACTGACCTTTCTGCGGAATTGCCAGCACCGGCTTCCCGAGAAAGAGCGACTCGGAAAGAAGCTGATGACCCGCGGGGGCAATCACGCCGCGGCATCCGATGAGAGCCTCGGTAAAGTCCGAAGACGGATCGGGGAACACTTTGAATCGTTCGTTTGGAAACTTATCAAGAATCGATTGGATAGACTCCCGGGAAGATTCCTTGGTGTAGACAAGATAATAGTCACCCCGCCGGACATCGGCATCCCGAATTTCCTTGCGGATAATGGGACCGACATCACCTCTGTAAAAGGAGCATATCAGAGTCCGCTGAGCCGGCGGCATCATCAGAATCGTAACCAATTGGGCAATCCAGGCATCCGGAGAAAGGCTTAAGAATTTCAAGATTACCCCGGGATGATTCAAGTTGAGAACCGGAACTTCACATTCGGCCGCGGCCCAGGAAGCGTAAGGCTCAAAATCGCTGATAAGCACGGACAAACCATAGCCGCGCATCTTTTGCGACAAATCCCGAATATCACGTTTAAACGTCCGAATCGTATTAATCGTCGTAAAAAACGTCTTGAAATAATCAATACCGTGCCCGTTCTTCACGAAATTCAGCGCGGGCACCGGTTCTATCCTCGCCTCCGGGATATGCTTGAGTATGAAATCTCTTGCCGGTTCCGGGCAGAAATAGACAATTTCATACCGGTCCGCGAGGGCTTGAGACAAAGCTACGACTCGGGCGGCGTGACCTCGGCCTTCGCCGGCCAGGGAAAAACCGATTCGTTCCATATTGTAGGAATGTTGTCCTTTTTCGTAACATTTCGATGATAATTATGTTAATTTTAGATAAGGATGAAAGAATGATTCACTGTATACTCATCAATACTTGACGCCCGAATGATTTCGTTCTAGATACTGGGTTCTATCAATAGAAACGCCGGGGAGGGGCATTTCATGATTATGCACATCACCGTATTCGGAACAGGATCCGAGGGTCTGACCATTTCCGTCGGTTTGGCTATGCTGGGCCACACGGTTACCGCGGTCGACATCAACAAGAGCCGTACCCGCCGTTTCCAGCGGGGCTATTACACCGGAACCGATCCGGAACTCGGCGAGAATCTGAAACTGGTTTTACGGGAAGGCCTCCTGACGTTTACGTCGGAACCCGAAGAGAGCCTGGCGAAAGCCGATGCCGTCATCATAGCCGGAATCCCCGGAATTGATCAGGAAATCATGCCCGACAGGGCGGCTGTTCTCAGAACCGCGGAATCCCTGACGGGAGCCATCGCATCCTTTTCCACGGTTATCGTTACCACAAGAGTCCCCACGGGAAGTTGCCGCATTCTCCAGGACTGGCTTGAAGACGCTCTTTATACCGGTGCGGCCACGGTTGTCGCCTGCCCCGCTTTCTTCAGTGAAACAGGAGGGTTAAAAGACTTCCTGAACCCGAACCGCATCGTTCTCGGATATGAAAGTGAAACAGCACGGAGAAACATGGATGAAATCTTCGGGGCCCTTCTGATCGAAGATCCTCCGGTATGCCACGTTTCCTGGGAAGCCGCGGAAATGATGAGAGATCCCGCGGGCGCCATAGGAACAGCAATTCCGGCTGAAAAAACAGAAAAAAAATCGGCCCGGAACGCTTACGGCAAAATCGCCCAGCACAGATAAAGATTCCCCAGCTTATCCACAGGAATAAAGCGGCCCTGTGGATAAGTATCGGTCCATTACTTCTTCAAGATTCCGTCTACTCTTGAATAAAAAAAACGGAAAACGGACTCCCGTCATTCGGACTTTTTGTGATTTTTTCTTTTTATAAGCACGGAATCACCGCCGTATCCCTTTTTTTCACTTAAAGAGAGTCCTCTCGGCGATTATTAACCGCATCAGAGGGCAATGTATGATTATCCACAAGTTATCCACAGCTTTTTATTTCATCTGTGTATAACCCGTATTAGGGCTTATTCATCGACGGATTCCGCGCCGGCCTCTTCCACGGGCGAATCCCACTCCCGAAGCCGGGACATGATAAACTCCAAAACCTGAATATGTTCTTTTTTTCCGCGTCCCGAAGGCATCAGAGGCTCGCCGAACTCAATTCGGCAGGGTTTGTCGAAATTCAGAGGACCGAAATCCCGAATCAGCTTTCCGGTCCCCCAGAAATCGGTCCGCAGGGCCACGGGAATCACCGGAACACCGGCGCGAAGAGCAAGCTTTACCGCGAGGCTGTTGAATTTCCTCGGAGTAAAAACATTTTGCCGCGTACTTTCGGGAAAAAGGATAACCGAGACACCTTCGGAAAGAAGGCGGGTTCCCTCATTCAATACCTGCATTAAATCCTCTCCCGGATGCCGCCTTTCCACGGGTATGGCTCCAAGACGGCGAAGGACTTTCCCGAAAAACGGCGTTTTTAAAAGTCCTCTCTTCACCACGAACGTCATGGGAATCCGCGACGCGACAAGACCGGGAAGAGCGTTAACCTCGAAGGTGCCCATATGGTTGCACGCGAACACATACGGCCCGCCGTCGGCGGGGAAACGGTCCATCCCGACAAAATCCAGAACGGCGCCGAAGCGTTCGGTAATCCGCATTACCCGCAGAGCCTGAAGCGTTACGCTTTTTTGAGGATTCTTCGTAAAAAGAAATTTAATCCCCGACCAAATAACCAGAATAAGGTATCGGCCGTAGAACCAAAACAATCCGCGAAAGAGTTTCCGATTTTCGAACCTTCTGTGCCGTTCGGGATCGGTTTGATATCGGTTCCCGGAAACATCGGGTAAATACACGCTTTAAAGTCCCCCTCGAGATCTACCGGATTGAAATCATCGGTACGGCATCGTTCCGAATCGCACTCCGGAAATTATAGGCCGATTCCCAGCGTTCCCTGCTTTTTATTATCATCGCCGAAACCCCGCAGTGCGTCTCTTTCCCACTGTGCTTCAACGGGCGCCGGTAGATTATTATACGCCAGACGAAGTTTTTCCAGAGAAGATAAGGTTCTGAAGGAATCGGGAACCTTACTGAGACGATTCATGGAAAGATCAAGAGAACGCAGACTCTGCAGACGATGCCATTCGGCGGGCAGGTCCGTCAACGCATTCCCTCTAAGATTCAATATTCGAAGATTTTTCAGCCGGCCGATATCCTTGGGAAGCTTCTCCAGATTGTTATAGGAAAGGTTCAGCGCCGAAAGACGCGGCAGCTTAAAGAGTGATTTCGGGAACTCATTGATTCGATTTCTCGCGAAATCAAGAACTCGGAGACTCTTGGCCTCGGCGGCCGCGTCGGGAAGCCGTGTTATACCGATTCCCCTGATAACAAGCACTTCAAGATTGGGCAGCAGAAACAATCCCCGAGGCAGGCGGAAATTCCCGCTGAGATCGCTCCGGATGAATCTGACTCGCGTAACCCTATGCTTCAGAAGAAAAGTGTCGGGAGAATGACCGAGAAGTTCGTACATCGCGTACAAAAGCGACGAACTGCCGTCGATATCCTTGAAGAATCCGTCCGTTTTCAAGTATCCCTTGGAATCGATGCGGCAGCCGTAAAAAAACTCTTCGCAAAGTTCCTCGTAGTTGGGTTTTTTTCTGAGTCCGGCGATAAGCGTATCGATTTCGGAATACTCGGCCGTAATAAACGTATAGCGAAGCCTGTCGACCAAATCCTTACGGCCCGACGGAGAAATCATGCATTACCCTCAGGGATATTCATGATAACAGGAAGGTACGGCCGCTTGTCACTCTAAATCCCAAGGATCGGGCTCAACATCCTCATCTTCGTCGGTTCCGTATTGGCGCTCCCAGGCTTCGCTGTCGAGATCATCATAAGAATCGCCCCAATCGTTTTCGTCGTAATAAGGATCGTCCTGGTGCTCCTGTTCCTGTTCCAAATTCTCAAGGTCATCCAGTGAAATGGTTTTGTCTTCATCTTCCTCTTCGGAAGTGTCCCAGTCCGACATAGCTTCCTCCATTCCTACCCTAGATAATAGCCCTGAGACGTATGGTCTTCCAGAGACAAAACACTATTTTCTTCGGATATTTTTCAAGCTGCCGAAGGTCTCTGTAATTCGGGCCGCGATTCACTCCGATGATTAATTGTAGGGAGGACAGCCATGACCCGATACGAACGAATCAGACAGGAAATCATCGCCATTGAACGGGAAATCGCCACGCTGCGTCACGTGGTTCGGGACGAGAAGGAAAAGGAAGCTTTTCGCAATATCTGCCTTCGGAACGAGCATATTCGGGACGCTTTTTCAGGAATGAACGCATCCGGATCGATTTAAGAACTGAAACTCGCCATATTTTCGGCCAATTTTCGAATAAGACCGCATAAAGCGGTTTTATTCGAGACTCACCGCATCCGGACCGCCCAGAACACGCAGCGCTCTTTCGATATCATCCGATAAAGACGCCATCTTCACGGCCGAGGGCGGCGTGTAAAGCAAGGCGTCGGCCAATCCCAATTCCCGGGCACGGGTATCCCAAAGATCGGCCAATCGATCCATAGTCACCGTATCGTGCACGGATTTATCGAACAAATCGTTCCTTGCCGCTTCCATCCAGGATCTTAAGGCCGCCGGATCGGGCCAGGCTCCGAGCAGAATCTGCCTGGGCCATCGAAGCGTTAGGGAAACGGAATAGAAAAACGAAACTTCGCCCAGTTCCTTTAGGGATCGGTGATATTCCAACTCCAACCCCAGCGAACCGGCAAGAAGGAAGTCAACTTCCGCCAAGGCTCGGAGAAACATATCGACGGACGACAGCATCCGCTCTCGTTCCTCGGCTGCGCTCGGGAAGGAGAATCTGATTCTGTATGATATTTCCTGAGTCATCGCTTTCCGTCCATTTTGCCTCCGCTTCCTTAATCGCGGCAAGAGACATTAACCGGAGAGTCGAAAAAAAATGAAAGCCGCGCCGGTACGAAGATCGGCGCGGCTCTCATTATGGGATTCAAGAATTAAAGATCTGCGATAAGAAGAGATTTAGGATCAAGCTTCAAGGGTAAATCCTTGGAAAGAAAAACATCGTGATCCTTAACCAAATAGAGATGAAGGTAATCTTTTTCGGCCTTCAAAGTAACGATAACGTCAATTATATCGAGGAAGGACTCCAGGTTCGTGGGAATACCCTTGCTGTTGAGCACCGGTCCGTCGATGTCTTCGCGGTGATAATCGTCCGTGAACCAGATTCCCAGCTTCTTCTGAACCGCAAACTCTTTATATGCCTTCACGTCGTCTTGAGAAGCTTTGGTAAAATCGAAGCCGTCAATGAAAAGGGCACTGGTTTCGGCCTGGCCGCCATGCTCCATCATGGCGGTAATACCGGCCAGAACCTGCTTTACGGAAGTGCCCTGCTGGTTAAAGTTCATAATCACGCGGTTCTGGATTATCTCATCATGGATATCCATGGCGTTCTCAAGATCACGCTTTCGGCTGATTTCCGTAAAGATATCCTCATACCATTGAATGATATGATCCACTCTCTTTGAGTAGGAAACATGAATAACGTGTTTTCCCGCCATGAGCTTGTCGGTGGCGATATGCACCAAGCAGGCGGTTTTGCCGATGCCGCGGCGGGATGCCACGACGCCTATGTTGCCCTCACCGACACCGCCGCGGGTGGAATTGTCGAGCTTTCGGAGAGGGCTCTTTTTGATGAGTTCCTGTTTTACCATAAATTACCTTCCTTGCTTCCCGGCTTTTCTCTCTTCCTCGGCCTTCTTAATCAGCTCATCGGCAATCGACTGAGGGACCTTGGAAAACTTCGCGAACTCCATGGTGAATTCCGCTTTACCTTGGGTGGAGGAGCGCAGCGACGTGGAATAACCGAACATCTCGCTTAAAGGCACTTCGGCTTCCACGGAACAGTTCACGCCCTCTTCATGTGATGCCACTATCATACCCCGGCGCTGGTTGATGCTGCCGAAAATATTTCCTTGAAATTCCGTGGGCCCCTCAACGACGACTTTCATAATGGGTTCGAGGATAACCGGACCGGCTTTCTTGTAGGCTTCCCTGAAGCCCATCAGCGCCGCGGTTTGGAACGCCATATCCGAAGAGTCCACCGCGTGGGAGGCACCGTCGACAACCGTCATTTTAACGTTCACCACAGGGAAGCTCAGAAGAGAACCCTTCTCCATGGCCGTCCGGAATCCCTTATCACAGGAAGGAATGTATTCGGTGGGAATATTCCCGCCCTTTACCAGGCTCTCAAAAAGGTAGTTGTCTTCGCTGTCGGTAATGGGCTCCATAATACCGAGAATCTTGGCGTATTGGCCCGAACCGCCTGTTTGCTTTTTATGGGTGTATTCCCACTCAACCCGTTTGGAAATGGCTTCTCTATAGGCAACCTGCGGTGCGCCTGTTTCCACGTCGGCCTTATATTCCCGCCTCATACGCTCCACGTAAACGTCAAGGTGAAGCTCGCCCATGCCCTGGATGATGGTGTCGTTCGTCTCCGGATCGACATAGGTGCGGAACGTGGGGTCTTCCTTGGTAAAGCGGTTGAGGGCCTTGGCCATCTTATCGGATGCCGCCTTATCCTTGGCCTTAACCGAGAGGGAAATAACGGGATTGGGTACGTACATGGACGTCATGGACAGATTCAAATCCCCACCGCAGAAGGTATCGCCGGAAGCGCAGTCGATGCCGAAAAGAGCAACGATGTCGCCGCAGGAAGCCTCGCTGATGTCTTCCATGGAACTGGCGTGCATACGGACCAAACGGCCGACCTTGAATTTCCTCTGATTCCGGACGTTAAACAGCTCACTGCCCTTTCGGATCTCACCCTGATAGATGCGGATATAGGTCAGCTGACCGTATTGACCGTCTTCAAGTTTGAACGCCAGGGCCACGGGAGGCTTGGAAGAATCCGAAGGAAGAATGACTTCGGCCTCATTGTTATCCAAATCCAAGGCTTTGTTGGTAATGTCCGGAGGAGCCGGCAGATATCGGATAACCGCGTCCAAAAGAGGCTGGACGCCCTTGTTTTTGTATGCGCTGCCGATGTAGACCGGAACCAGCTCATTGGCGAGGGTTCCTTTCCGAATCGCATCGTGGATTAAGTCCACAGGAATATCATCCCCTTCCATCACCTTCTCCATCAAATCATCGTTGAACATGGAGAGGGCCTCAAGCATGATTTCCCGTTTTTCTTCGGCTTCCGAAAGGAGTTCCGCCGGGATTTCGGCCTCGCGAACGGCATAGGTTTCGTCGCCGTCGAAGTAAAGGGCTTTCATGGTGACCAAATCAACAACGCCGACATGAGCGTCTTCCAAACCGATGGGAACCTGCATCAGCACGGCGTTCAGACCCAGCTTTTCTTCCAGCTGATCCCGGACTCTGTAGGGATTGGCCCCGGTCCGGTCGGTTTTGTTGACAAAGGCGATACGGGGAACTCCGTAGCGCTTGAGCTGCCGGTCGACGGTGATGGACTGAGACTGAACACCTCCGACCGAGCAGAGAACCAGAATGGCCCCGTCCAGAACACGGAGGGCCCGTTCCACTTCGATGGTGAAGTCCACGTGTCCCGGAGTGTCGATGATGTTGATGGGATGATCCTTCCAGGTAACGTTGGTAGCCGCCGAAGCGATGGTGATACCCCGCTCCTTCTCCAATTCCATGGAGTCCATCGTGGCGCCGACGCCGTCCTTTCCCCGTACTTCATGAATGGCATGGATTTTTTGACAGAAGAAAAGGATACGTTCCGAAAGGGTTGTTTTTCCCGAGTCGATATGCGCGGATATTCCGATATTGCGCATCTTAGTGATGTCAAGACTCATGAGTGCCTACCTCAATTTGTTCCCCGTCCTTCGAACGGGGTTTTGTTTTTCTATATAGTTACTTACCGTTAAGGGGGATATTCCAAAGAAGTTTTCGTAGTATATCCACGCTCTCTTTTTTGGTCCATACCCCTACCTAATTGTATGAAAAAACGGTTCGTTTATGATGAGTCCGCGATCAACGTCATCTTCTCGACATCTTCTCGGCTTCATAATCGCCGAAAAATCGAATCGGACCGGGATGGAAGCCCCGAAGATCGAACCGACTCCTTTCGGCAATGCCATCCGGCATCGCTTGATCCTGAAAGTCCGACGACTTTGGGAATGATCGGCATTTTTGTCTTGATCGCCGCCAATTCCCTTGCTATCCTGCGGCATGGAGAAGCTTTTCCTTTCATACAACCAGATTCATTCCACCATCAAGGATATTTCCAATCGAATTCAGGGCGACGGTTTTGAATTCGATTATATGATCGCCATCGGTACC
Organism: Spirochaetia bacterium; assembly: GCA_963666985.2. Lineage (GTDB taxonomy): Bacteria > Spirochaetota > Spirochaetia > DSM-2461 > DSM-2461 > UBA2779. Next base: position 1,444,854 of record CAXXIA010000002.1, read on the forward strand.
GGCGGGTTCATTCCGGCCCGGATGATGAAAACCTTCATCAATCGCCCCATCATTACCGTCGGATTGGCGTATTACGACCTGGACGACAACAAGATGGAGAAGCCGGTTATTACGCAATGGCTGGATCAGCCGGAAAAGCAGGTGAAAGGCAAACGGATTCTTCTGGTGGACGAGGTGGACGATACGCGCAGCACCATCGGTTACTGCCTGGAGAAGCTTCTGGAACACGAGCCTGAAGAAATCGCCGTTGCGGTTCTCCACGACAAGGATAAGCCGAAAACACGGAACATTCCTCCGGAAGTCAAACGGTACTATCGGGGACTGAAAACCGGAGATCAATGGATCTGTTATCCCTGGGACGCCCTGGACATCTGGGAACAGGACAGGCAGGCGGTTTGGTCCGACCCGCCCGAGGGCGGCGAGTAATACGCTCTAATCAGCCGAATCTTTTTGTACGTTCTCCGGTTCTGCGGGTTCCTCTTTTATCGCTTCGAACCACCAGGCAAAGTCGTCCGCGTGATTTTTCACGGCTTCTCGGAACCATACTTCGACATCGTCGTCGTAGTACCCGCCTTTATCGAATTTCCGCGTAAACCTTCGGCGGGTCATGCCTTCTTTAATGGCCAGAATATAGTAGCGGACTCCCGGATTGTCATTGGGATTGCTCCGCAGGATTTTCTCCAGGAGACCAAGGGCCTTTGAGCCGTCACCCAGAGCCCATGCCTCTTCTCCCGCGGTGACGAGAGTTCTGATGATATGGCGGTTTTCCAGGAAACCCCAGAGCAGGGAATCCGGCCAGCGGCCGTCCTTGTCCAGAATCAGCTCCAAAGCCCGGTTTGCGGCAAGATCCAGAATATCGTAAGCCTCTTCCTCGTCTCCCATCGCCATCGCCTCTTTAAAGGTATGGAGATACGGTTCAAGAAAATCGGGATCTTCCTCGACGAGTTCGATCATATCTTCAATGAAATCGTCGGTATTCTCTTCGTCATACTCAGCCAGCATCCGTTCGTATTTCCATTGTGCAGGCCGGTCTTTATCTATAAATTCCCGCATTCTTACCTCTCAAGTTCCATTATCGCACGAATGGCTTCTTTCGCTGAGCCGGCGCGAATCCCCTCTTCCAACGGATATGAAGATTCCGCGGGACCAACGAACCAACAAAGGTTGGGCCGCAGCTCCTCTTTCAGTAACCGAAAAACCCGCCCCACTCTCGGAGCGGAGTTGAATTTACACTCAAGGAAGACAATCTTTTCCCCCCGCTCCAAAATCAAGTCCACCTCATTTCCATTGGACGTCTTCAAGAAAGAGGGCCGCCATTCGGAACATGCATTGATGATGTATTCCAAGACCCATCCTTCCCAAGACTCACCGACGGAAAGAGATCCATGAACTTGATCGAAATTCTTTAATTCCGGCAGTGCGTGAAGAATACCGGAATCCCGGATGGAGATTTTCGGACTTTTAATAAGACGTTTTTTCAGATTACGCTCGAACGGAGGCAATAGTCGAACCATAAAAGTCCCTTCCAGAGCATCAATCCGGTTCCCAACGGTTTTATCCGAAACACCCGGGATGGCTACCGATGGAAACCACGTCAAGATTTTCTCAATATTTGTCTGTATAACACGAGCAATAAAGTTCACAACAGAACATTAACCATGTTTTTTCGGAATATTAACTCGAAATTACATGGTTAAATTTCTATTCCTCGATAATTTCAACATTTCCCATCTCCCCCAAAATCCCGTCCGCCATCCGCAGGTAATCCAACTCAGCCGGGTTATGTCCGAGCAAAACGCTCCCGACGGCATCGACGGCCACCGGATCGAAAGAAGCGAGGATGAGTCCCAAGTTCATAGGCGTACCGGCCAAATGCATACCGGTAAGGGCTGTGACGGCATCCACCACGCAGAGATGGGGAGATTTATGAAGACAGACGTCCACAACGCTGCGGTCTGTTGAGGGCGAATGCATTTTCGATTTGTTCCAGCTTCCGCAGTACATCGGCCCCGGAACCAAGCCGAACATATTCTTCATGGCGATGGTGGTACCGGTGAAGGAATGGTCTTTAAGGATGGGAATGGAAATAATCCAGGCATCAATCGCGGCCTTCGGAATATGAAGTTCCGGCCAGCGTACGGCGCCTTCGGCGTGTGAAATCACTGTGTTATGCGTGTTGAAGTCTTCAAGACGAATATCTTTGCGCCGAGCCAAATCGGCATAGCCCAGGCGTTCGAACACATCGGCGGTGCGTCCGCTGCCGCAGCCTTCGCCGATGAAAATTTCCGCTTTTGTGCGCGGCCTGAGCCAGTCATAGACAGCCTCCACACAGGCAACCGGCGTGGTAACCGGCGGCGGAGAGTCGTTGGTTAAATTGGGCTTAAGGCAGATGGCGCCGGATTGCGGGATTCGCTCGGCGGCACCGATAACCTCCAGAGCCCGGCCGACGGATTCGGTATAGGTTGTAAAGGGAATCTTGGCGACTCGGGACATGAGATTATGATATCACAACCCAAAAAGCATACAAGTGTTCCGCGGGCGCTTTAAGCCGTTTCATGCCGGAAGTCGGGCGGAGCGTGTCCGATCGAATCGGCTGAGATGAACGGCGGTGCCGGCGGGGGCGGTATGTGTGCGGAAGGGCGCGCGGCCTGTTGCGGCGGGGAGCCGACGGGGCAGTATCCGGGGAGAGGTGCGGTCCGCAATGACATTGGGGCGATCCGGCCGGTATCGGTAGGGCCGCCTGAGGTGTTTCGGGCGGCTGGATGGGGGAGCTTCGAAACTCTGAAGGCCCGAAGGGCCTGAATAAATTTAAAAAAGAACGACTCAATTGAAGCTGTGTTAATTTGCATTAACATGCAGGGCCGGCCGGCTGATCCTATTCCCGAATACCGCCGCCTTGCCCCCTGGGGCCGTGGTGGCTATCATGTCGCCGAAGAGAGGATTGCCATGGAGCTTGTCTGTTTGGATCTGGAAGGGGTTCTCGTTCCGGAGATTTGGATTGCGGTGGCCGCGAAGACCGGTCTTGATGAATTGAAGCTGACTACGCGCGATATCAGTGATTACGACGAGCTGATGAATTACCGTCTGAAGATTTTGGATAGAGAGGGGATTCTTCTTAAGGATATTCAGGAGGTGATTGGGACGCTGAAGCCGCTTGAGGGGGCGAAGGCGTTTGCCGATACGGTGCGCTCGATAACTCAGCTGGTGATTCTCTCGGACACGTTCGAGCAGTTCGCTTCTCCTCTCATGAAGAAGCTGGATTGGCCGACGCTGTTTTGCAATACTTTGGTGACCGGCGAAGACGGGCGGATAACCGGTTACCGTCTCCGGCAGTCCGACGGCAAGCGAAAGGCTGTGGAGTCATTCCGCGCGATGGGTCTGCGGGTGTTCGCCGCCGGTGATTCCTATAACGATGTGTCGATGATTAAAACGGCTCACGCGGGGATGTTTTTCCGCGCTCCGCAGTCCATTAAGGACGAGTTCCCACAGTACTCCGTTGTTGAGGATCATGAGGGGCTGCTGGCGGGGATTCAACAATTTCTTGCCGAAAGGCCGGCCGAATAAGCGGGTTACGGGGCGGGCGGAAAAAGCAACTTCGCTTTAAATCGGCCCGCTTGCACACTATCCGCAGGCAGAAGTCATCCAGCAAATTCGTGATAAGGATTTAAGCAACTCTGAAACCACGTTCCGCAAGTACGAGCCATAGAGCAAATTCGTATTAAGGAATTAAGCCTCTTTAAAGAGGCAGCGCACAATCACGCGCCTTCAAGCAAGTTCGCTTTAAGGATTTAAGCCCGTCAGGATCTGAGGATCTTTTTCACTTCCGCCTGAAGCGCGGGGAATTCCACCGAAAGCCGCTCCAGACCAACACGGGCCGCTTCGGCATCCTGAGCATTGCCGGCATTCTCCAGTTCGGCCCCGGCTTCTCCGCAGCGCATCATGTCCATGTTCCGACAGCTTCCCTTTATGGCGTGGCCGGTGGTGCGGATGGTCTCGAAGTCGCCGTCGGCGAAGGCCCGGTTCAGTTCGTTCAATTGGTCTTCCATTTTCGTCATAAGCGGTTTAAGAAGGCTTTTTACGGTGTCCGAGCTGCCGAGGAAGGTGGCGACCGCGGCATTATAATCGAAAACGGAAAAATCGGGATAAGCGCTTTCATATCCTTCGGGAGTCCGAGAAGAAAGGGGCTGAGGCGGTGCGGCGGAAGATGATGCCGTTTCGACTCTTCCCGCGGAAGACGCGGAGGCGCGGGAATCCGAGTTATCGCCGATTTCCGCGGATTCCGCGGACTCCCTCTTGGAAGCCGGCGGTTTTTGTACGGCGGCAGGACGGCCGAACGAAGATTTATAGCGTTCTATGGCACCGAGGATATCGACCTGCTTGAACGGCTTAGTTACCAAATCATCCATACCGCAGGCTTCGCATTTCTTCCGTTCTTCCGCAAGAGCACTGGCAGTAACGGCGATGATGGGTCCTTCGTAACCGGACTCCCTGATGTTCTTGGTGGATTGATATCCGTTCATCACGGGCATCTGGCAATCCATGAACACCAAATCGGGATGCTCCCGCACGGCGAGTTCCCAGGCCTCTTTCCCATTGGCGGCTTCCAATACCTCGTGACCGTTTTTCGCCAGAATCGCCTGCAGAAGCTTCCGATTGACCTCATGATCTTCCGCGATAAGGATGCGATACGCCGAAACAGCAGAAAGTTCCTCTACGGCGTTGAGTTCCTCAAGTTCTTCCAGTTCTTCGGCCAGCTCCAAATCCATATCACGGCTGAGCAGCCTGAAAACAGCGGCGGCCAATTCGTTTTGCCGGAACGGTTTCGTCAGGTAGAAATCGAACCAGCCGAGAAGTTTCATCTTCGCCTCAACCGCCCCGCGACCGCCTTTCATGGACATCAGGATCATTCTCGGAGCATTAAGCAAAGGATCTGACTGAACTTCGCTGGCGAATTGCCATCCGTCCATTTGCGGCATGGTTTGATCGACGATAACCAGTTCATAGGGCTGCGAGCCGGACTTCATCATAAAGAGGGCTTCCCGTCCTCCGCCGGCTTCGTCCACCCCAAGGCCCCATGCCTTTAGGATTCTGCCGAGCCTGTCCCGAATCGTGTCGTTATCATCAATTACCAGAACCCGCCTGCCGCCGAAAAACGCTTCGGGAATAACGGGAGTCTTAATGCCTCCGTCGGCTCTCTCAAATTCCAATTCGAAAAAGAAGGTGGATCCTTTCCCGGGTTCGCTGGAGAAGGACAGGTTTCCGCTCATCTGGGAAACGATGCTTCGGGAAATAAACAGCCCGAGGCCCGTACCGCCGAACCGGCGGGTCGTGGAACTGTCGGCCTGGTGAAAGGCCTGAAAAAGATGCTGCTGCTTTTCCGGCTCGATGCCGATTCCCGAATCGATAACGGAAAACTTCAGCCGAACCTTTTCTTCATCGATATCAAGAGTTTCAACATCCAGAACAACTTGTCCTTCGTGCGTAAATTTCACGGCGTTGTTGATGAGATTGATAATAACCTGACGTAATCTCGTAGGATCGCCGACGATTTTATAGGGAACTCTCTGATCGATGAAAAGCCCGATGTCGACGTTTTTTTTATGCGCCTCCAGGGTTACAAGGTCGGTCGCGTCCTCAAGCATCTCAAAGAGATCGAATTCGGTCATCTCCATACGGAGCTTACCCGCTTCAATCTTCGAGAAATCCAGAATGTCGTTAATCAGCGTAAGAAGAACATCCGCCGCGAAACGAATTTGCCCCAGATATTCCTTTTGTTCCTGATCCAATGATGTTTCATTCAGCAATTCGGACATCCCGATGACCGTATGAATCGGCGTCCGAATCTCATGGCTGGTATTCGCAAGAAACTCACTCTTGGATTCCGTGGCTTTTTCAGCCTCGTCTTTCGCGTGAATGAGTTTCATCTCCAGACGTTTCTGGCCGGTGATATCCGCGATCTGAACAAGAAACGCGCCGGAGGAATCCTGTTTGCCGAGCGAGAGGAACGACAGTCGAACCCAGCGATCGGGCATTCCGCTCGCAACCAGCTTCAATATAAGCCGATGCTTCCCCAGCCGATCCGATAAAAACCGTGAAAGTCCGGAAGACCACGCCTCGTAGTACGACGGATGAACCAAAGAATCGAATCTTTGTATGGGTCCTTCACCGATACCGGTTAATTCCCGAAAAGTCTCGTTGCAATCCAGGATTTCAATTTGCGGACCGACTAAGGCGACTCCTTCGGAATATTTCTCCATGGTCTCGGCAAAATCAAGTTTATCAAACGGTCGGTGCATATCAGAAGTTTGCTCCGAGTATTTCCGCCGCCTTGGTTAATATTTCATCCGGTTTTACGGGTTTAATCAGGTAGCTGTTCACTCCGAATTCCCGCGCTTTAACAACGCTTTCCTTCCGCGAAAGAGCCGTAAGTATGATTGTGGGGATTTCGATGCTTTGGCCGTTCATCATCTGCAGAACGGCGAAACCGTTCATATCCGGCATCATAAGATCAAGAAAAAGCAAATCGAACGTCTTTTGCTCTTCCAAAGCTTCAACAAACTTAAGGCCGTTTTCAAAGGGAGTAACATCCCATCCGGTATCGGCGAAGGAACTCTTTATAATCTCTCGGACGATCATGTCGTCGTCCACAACAGCCACATGCACCCGGCCCAAATGCGACAGACTGCTTTCTCTGCCTTCTTTCTCAAAATTCAACTGGAAAGCTTCCTGCTGAAACTCCTGTTTCGCGGAAAAAAACCGTTCCTGGACATTATCTTGTTCGGCGGTAAGCGATTCCATACCCTTAATGCCGAGCAGCCCGTCCATGGCCTCTTCAAGGGCTCCCACCACCTCTATTTCATGGAGATTGGGATTCTTGGAAAGATATTTTTTAATTCCCTCGGAAACCGTTAATACCCGAATCCTATTGGGCTTCGTGACGAATTCGAGTACTTCGAGAAGAAGTGTTTCGAGTTTATTCCGATCTTCGCTTCGGAACTCGATATCGGTCATCAATATCAGGATCCTGGGATCTTCAACGGAATAAAGACGAATCAGTTCCGCTATTTTATATCTGAGGAGATTAATCTTTTCACGGTTAAACCCACGCGCTATTTCAACGAAAAGAATTTGGTCGTTCAAATGCGCATCAAGAATGCATGGCGTTTCATCAATTTCCACGGCGATATGAAGAATTTCAGTCAACGCGCTCAGCAGGGCGTCGATTCGAACGGGCTTGTTCAGGATTTTTTTCACACCCAAACGCGCGATTTCCATCACCTGATTTTTCTCAAGTTTCGAAATGGTCATAATCACCGGAATATTCCCAACGTTGGGATCGCTGGCCATGGACTTCAGGATGTCCATGCTGCTCTTCCGCGTCAGGAAGTAATCCATGATGATCAAATCCGGAGATTGCTGACGGATTTTACTCCATCCGTCGAGGCCGTTTATCGCCAGCTTCACATCGAAGCCGTATTCCTGCAGCTGCTTGCTTAAAAAATCTCTGAGTAAAGAGGAATCATTGATCACCAGTATGGATTTCATAGTTCCATTATATTCATGAATGGCTGAACTGTGGAAAGGTTTATCGCCTTTAGCCATAATAATGAAATGATTCCGGATCCATTGCTGGAAACTTCCGGCTCGGCTGATTCACTCACGCTTGAAAAAGCACTCTTTTCCAAACGCCGCTTCAGATGGAGAGAAGGCGAACGGGAATTGATTGCCCGATACAGCTGGGATTCCGACGGACGGCAGACAGCCGAAGAACGGGACGCCGAAAGCCACCTGTTTGCCTATGATAAAAAAGGCCGGCGGACAGCCCGATATCGATTGGATTCGGACGGACGGGTTACCGAAAGAGAAATATGGGAATGGGACGGAAAGGATCGGAAAACCCGCCGGATTCTCAGATGCGCCGAGAATCCCGAAGAGCAGGAATGGATCTACGAGCACGACGATTCCGGCCGGATGACGGCCGAACGTAAAGACAAAAAAATCCGTGTTGAAAAAAGAGACGGCGAAGGACGCATTGTCCGGGAATACCTGTATGACGGTGAAAACGCCGATTTAACAACCGACTACTCCTACGATTCGGACGGCCGACTGATTGAAGCGGTGATAAAAGACCCCGACGGCGCCATCCAGCGGAAAACCGTATATACATGGGATCAGGAAGGCCGGCCGGCTTCACTGCAGGTAACCGATTCGCGCGGTAAGATTATCAGGGACGAATCGTACGCATACGGCGCCGTCCATGGTAAGCGATGGCTTGAGCGGGTTACATGGATTCCCGACGGCGGAAGGAAGGGCAAAAAACGTCCGCGGGAGGTTATCTACCGTTCCTTTACGTTCGGATCGGCCGAAACACGAGCCGATCGGGAACCGGAAGAAATACGTGCTTACTCAAACGGCGTTTACCGCGGACCTCTTTTGGGAGATAAACCGGAAGGAACCGGGATTTTTCAATATAATGATGAGAGCCGATACGAAGGAGATTTCCGCAACGGCGTGATGGAAGGCCGAGGCCGTCTTACATGGCCCGACGGCCGAATAATGGAAGGGAACTTCAGCGGAGGTCTGCTGGAAGGAGACGGATTCTGCGTATGGGAGGACGGAAGCCGGTACGGCGGCCGGTTCCGAAACGGACGCATGCACGGACCGGGAACGTTCACCTGGGCGGACGGCACGCAATTCGAGGGCCTCTTCGAAAACGGAACACGGACGGATCAGGGCGTTTGGGAGCGGCCCGATGCAAAAGCATCGGCATCCCGAGCTCCGAACCGGACCGATACGGAAGGATAATTACCGATGAAACCGAAATGTCTTGTCCTCGATCATGACGACACAGCCGTCGACAGCACCGCTTCGGTGCATTACCCGGCTCACCTGGAGGTTATGAAGCGGCTGAGGCCCGACATGCCGATAATAGATCTGGATGAATGGTTCGAAAAGAATTTCCATCCGGGCATCATGACCTTTTTTACGGAAGAACTCGCTCTTTCACCGGAGGAAATGGAAGAAGAATACCGTATCTGGCAGGAATTCAACGCGGAACGGAATCCGCCGTTCTACGACGGATTGCCCGGGCTCCTTTCGGAGTACATCGCGGCGGGAGGAATCCTCGCGGTGGTATCCCATTCAACCGAAGAAAACATCCGCCGACATTACAGCCACGGCGCTCCGGGCGTGGAGCCCCGTTTCGTTTTCGGCTGGGATTATGCACCGGAAAAACGAAAGCCTTCCCCCTGGCCCATCCTGAAGATTCTCGAAGAGACGGGATTGGACGCCTCCGATGTGCTGGTTGTTGATGATTTGAAGCCGGGTGTTGAAATGGCCCGCGCCGCCGGAACGCGGGTGGCCGCCGCCGGGTGGGGGCACGCCGTGCCGTCCATTCGGAAAGCGATGGAAGATCTTTGCGATTTTTGGCTCCCGGATATTGCCGCTCTGCGGGCGCTGGTACTCTGAATTCGAGACGAAGAAGACAAGGAGTAGGATTCATGTTCGATGACTATGAATGGAATGTAACGGAGGGCATAGGGAATCCCGAAGATCTGACTCTGCTCTCGCTCTCCACATGCGGTTTTTGCGCCGGAGCCCGCCGATACCTCACCGATCGCGGCCTCGCGTTTCGGTACCTGCAGCTCGATACAATCCCGGACGAGGATAAAACAAAGCTGAAAGAAGACTTTCGCAAGGCATTCGGCCGCCGTCCTTCGTTCCCGACGCTGGTAATCGACGGAGAAAGGTATCTCATCGGCTTCATTAAGAAACATTGGGACGAAGAAGTCCGTCCCGAAGACCTTTAAACCATGACGAACACGAAAGAATTTGCCCGAAAAGCCGCTGAAAAAAACGGCTGGGTTCTTCAGCCCGATAAGGATTTTTTGAAATCGATCCTCGCGGGACTCGATGCCACAAGAAAAAAGCACGGATACTTCCTCTGCCCCTGCCGGGAAGGCTGGGGAGAGAAAGATCAAGACCGGGATATCATCTGCCCATGCCGCTACGCCCATATCGATATTGAACAATACGGACAATGCTATTGCGGGCTGTTCCTGTCTGAGGAAAAAGCGTCTTCAGGCGAGGCTCCCGTATCCATCCCCGACAGCCGCCCCGAAGAACTCTATCCGGACTGACAAACCGAAGCGGCCGACCGATGGACTGGGGTATCGCCGAGCCTGTTCGGCGAACCATTCGGCCGTCCGAATTGAAAAGAGATTGAACCGCAATAATGAATTATTCCGCCGGGCGAATAAGACGATCTTCACAGACCGCCGAGAATCCCGCGATCCGGATCAGTCGTCCAGAGAAATCTCGCCGAGATCGGCCAATTGCTTAATCGCTTCGTCTTTCTGATTAACCTTGGTTTTCTTAACGGCCTTTCGAAGAACGTTGGCCCACTGCTTCTCGGGAAGCTCAAGTTTCAGATCCTCAAGGAGTTCGAGGATCTCTTCGCTCATTTCAATGTTATAAATCTTCTCGGCGTCGTGGAAAAACAGATCGGCGAACTCGTTGATAAAATCCCCGGGTGACCGATCCTCACGCTGTCCCTTTCTCTCCAGTACCATTTCCCGTTTCCGGGCTTTTTTAATTTCCCTATCTCTACGTGCTAAGTCGGTACTTTTCATGACATTAACTCCTGAATTGCAGATGAGATAATACTGCTGAGATGAGGAAAGGGCAAGGTAACTTACAAGACTGTCAGAATCCCGCGGTGGTTAGGGCGTTTCCGTCATGAATCCCCCAAAGGGGCTGGAAATCATCGCCGATCAATGCCGCCGAAATAAGAATATCCTCATAATCGATTCGAGCGTAATAAGGCCGATAAACGTTTTCCGCCGTTAAGATGCGAACAACATATCCGCCGCGGTATGACTGCGAAACTTCATCCGCGACCGAAGGATTCTCAGGGTAGGTGCGGACAATCTCATCATAAAGTTCCTCGGGTGCCCTTTCCAGAAGAAACGAAATCCGAATACCGCCGCTTTCATACTCATAAATCCATTTTTCCGGATTCTCATCGGGCAGATTTTTCAGCTTCGCCGAAGCCGGTTCAAAACGGGAGGTACCGAAAGCGCGATTTAAGGCCATCTCTTCGGCTCTGCCGGATGAGACCAAATACGCCGTTAATCCGTCGAGATCTCCAACCTCCAAGCTCCCGTACCGGCCGAAAGATCCGAGCTTCACGGAAAAAACGACGCCGCGGTACACGCTTCTTCCGAAAAGCCCGTCGTCGAAATCCCGATAAATGGTCACCGCCGGATCATCCCCGATCTTCAAAGGACCTTTGGCTTCCGCGGCCGCCGTCAGCAGCACAAGCAATGCCGCGGCCGCTCCGATTCGTTTATTCCATGAACGTGACATAGTCGTACCCCGCTGCGGTGAAAATCTCGGTAAGAAAAGACCGGGCTTCTTTTTCGGCCGCGTCCAAAAGTCCTCCCTTAAGGGCCATTTCCCGCAGACTCGGTTCCAGAGTATCGGTCAGAAGCCGCCATTCTTCGGGAGAAAGAGGAACATCGGGAAATCCTTCGGATGCGGCGTTCCTGTCGCGGACAATAAAGGAAAGCACCCTAACCGGAGGCGGAACGATTTCAAGCCCTCGGGAGCCGTTTTCAGTTTCAACGATTCGAATGCCTTCAACATCTCCGCCGGGCTCCGCGGCGGTAAAGCCGGACATCCAAGCCTCCAAATCCATCCCGGCCCGAACCTCCGCGGAAAGAACGACGAATCGGTAATCCGGTTTTCCCGGATCGATACCGACTTTACGGCAAAGATTATAGATTTCCGCATAGCGCCAAGCCTCCGGAACCCGGCCGCCGGGATGCCAGGACGGGTCGGCCTTCCGGAGGAAAAAATCGGGCGCCCGGTCGTATTGAAGTTTTAAATAAGCCCAGTCGGCCTCATCATCGCCTATAAAATCAAAAGGGAACACAATCTTCATGTCATAGACGGCACTTTCAAGTTCTTCAAGACTGCGAATTTCTTCCAGAATGGACCAGGATGCCGAGGTTTTCTTCGGCGCAAAGATTCCGCCGGAGGGCCATCCTTGAACCTTCCACGCAAAAAAAAGGAAAGAGGCGGCGATGATGACCAGAAGAAGCATCGGCGCCAGAAGAACGCGGCGGGACTTAGCCATTCCCGCCTCCTTCGGACACGCTTTTTCCCGAGGCATTCTCCGGTTCATTCTTATCGGAGCCGCCCGTAGTTGATGCATCGGCCTTATCCGTCTTCAGAGGCGGTCCGAAGATAACCTCGCCGCCTTCACCCAGGTTCAGAATTCTCGCTACGGCGTTTCGAGCGTTCTCTTCCGCTCTTTCCAGGATTCCGCCTTCCAAAGCGGACCGACGATTCTCCTCTCCCTGAGCGATTACCTGGGGCATATAATCCCCCATGAGAACCGGATTCAACACCGCGGATTCTTTAAGAAACATCTGGTGAATGGACGACTCATCGGCATCCCAGGAGAAAACCTCCGCAGGCGGCATCCGAACCTCCAGAATGTCCCCCGGAAGTTCCCGGATTTCCAATCCGCGGGAAAAGTCCACACCGGCGACAACATTGTATTCCAAGGTAAACAGAACCTGTTTCCCGCCGAGCCAAAAGTTTTTTTCCTCAACGTAGATAACGGAACGGTATGTCTGGCTTACCGTTTTCAAACGCCTCAAATCGCGAAGTCTGGCTTCCATAACATCGACGCGGCTCTCATCTCCGCCGGACCCGCGGAGAATATGGAAACCGGCTCCCGCCAGAAGAACAGTGAGAATGATAAGAATGATCTCGAAAGATCCTATGCGGAACTTACGACGATTCGGCGACGCCATAATTCATTATGGCTCCGGTCCGGAGGCTTAGCAAACCCGGAAATTCGAAAATCGGCCGCTTCCAACGGACAAACGGGTTTGAAACACCGGCCGCGCGATCCTCACACAGACGCAAGAACCTGTTCAAAAAACGGCCGATAATCTATGCCGCCGGGAAGCGCTGTTGTTCCGGAATCCAGACGCATCCGGAAATCCGCGATTAAATTCTCCAAAGCCGAAGCAAGCCCGAGCCCATGCTCCGGGCGGGATTTCAGCCGCTTCGGAATGCCTCCGGACGCCAGAATAAGCGCGGCCTCCACTTGCTGAACGGGCTGCGCCTCTCCCGATTCGGGGAAGGAGAAATCCGAAATCACCGGACAATTCAGAACCGCGGCAAGGGAGGCATCCAAATCCGCTCCCAATCCCTCCATGGACGCGGCCTCGTCGGGATACCGCGTTTCGAACAGACAGAGAAACGCCGCCGCGGCCCAGGTAACGAATCGGAGGGCATCCGTTTTTACATCCGCATCGAGAGAATCCGGATTTCGGGACGAAGAAAAACTCCCGTCGGGACGCTGAGAGGCCATAAGGGACCGGGCATATCCGGCAAGAACTTCAAGCCCGTATTCCGGAGGCAGACGATTCTCGGAGAACGCCTCCAATACGCCTCGAAGCCGTCCGCTGACGGCCGCCAAATGTTCGTACTCGTTATCTTCCGCTGCAGTGAATTTCCGGGGCAGTATCATGGAATGCATTGTAAGAACTCGCGCTCGCTCTGGCTATAGAATCTCCCGTATCGGGCCGGACGGGCGGCAATCGCAGGGCGGCAATCGCAGGGCGGCAAAAAACCTCGCTAACGATTATTCCATCGGAAACCCGCGGCAGCGCGGCGTTATCGGGATTCCGGCGGATATCTTCATCCGCGGATTGCCGCCGCCGAGAACCGGCCTTACGCGCCAAAATCGGCGATTCCGGCCGCACGCCTTCCTACAGCCGATTCAAATCCAACGGCGGAACCTGCTCTTCCAAGGCGGCAGCCCCGCGAACCTCGTCGGCGCACGAAACCTGGGTGAGAACTTCGGAATCCGGGAACGCCTTTTCAACCCGGCGAATAAACGGATCATCCGCCGGAGTACATTTGTTGAGAATGAAGTAAGGAATCCGATATCCGAATTTCTCCAATTCCGAATGAATGTCCCGGGATTCCTCCAAAGAAAGTACCGTCGGATTGAGAACCGTGAAAATCGTCGTTTGCCGGGAATCTTTGAGCAGAGAGGAAAGCCGGCCGTACCGATCCGTTAAGCCGTTGATCTTCTTCAAAACAGGATCGGTTTCCATAAGGCTTTCGGTTTTTCCGGTATGGATTTTCGTCACAATCTCTTTCTTGGAAAGAATCATCTCCCTAAAGCCGGAAAGTTCGTGAATCCACAGAAGCGAAACATCGGGAAGCGAGAGGAATTTCAGCGTCAGCGCCGTCGGAGGCGTATCGAAAATAATAAAATCTTTATCGGCATACCGGCCGATCGTGTCTTCCAGAGCCAAAAGCACGGCATACTCTTCCAGACCGGGGGAATACTTAAGAGTCTTGAAGTACCGCTGAAGATTAAACGCTTCCTGATACTTGTAAATCTGTTTGAAATCCGATTCAACCTGCTTCAGATAAAGCTTAACCCATGCCTCCAGGTCGGTTTCCCGTACAAGAAGATTCTCAATTATTTTCTTGGGTTTTGCCCCGATCTTTTTATCAAAAACATCGTGAAGATTATGTGCCGGATCCAGGCTGTCCAGAAAAACCGACTTTCCGGACATGGCCAAATGATATGCGAAAAGCGACGCGTTCGTGGATTTGCCCACACCGCCTTTCCCGGTGAAAAAAAGAATCCTGGGAGTCCTTCGAATCGGTGAATCGGACACGGCCGAATCGGTTTGACGCCTTGCCATCAGAACTCCCCAAGCGTTTCAGCCAGTTCTCCGAGAGGATCGTGAGCGGTCTGAATTTTCTCAAACATGATTGATAATTCGTGTTCCATATACGGCATCAGCTGCAGGGTTATATGCGCCGGAGGAGACGGCAGCCCGATAAAAGATCCGAAAAGAAGAAGAGCGAAAATATTTTCCAGTTCGGAAATCTCATACTCCAGAATCCCCGTGGCTTTTGCGGCATTTACGGATTTCGCGTCCTCTAGAAAAACACGGAGGTTCCGCACTATGGAAGCAAAGCATTTGTTCACCTGTATCAGCCCTATTCCCGTTCGGAAAAAACGCAGCCGTAGGCTTTCAGTTCTCCCGCGTTTTTCTTCTCCGAAGGCAGAATCGAATAAAGTCCGTAGAGCGCGCAGAGAACCGAACCATAAAGAAACAGATTGGAAAGAACGAAAACGCAAGCCATGCCGGCCGCGGCGCCGCCCGCGCCGATAACGGCCGCCTGCCTTTTTTGATGTATCAGATAATCCTCCGCTTTCAATGGAGGATTCGCGATGGCCGCATTATGAAATCGAACACGAAGGAAAATGGGCAGAGCCACATTCAAAAGAACGGATGATAAAAAAACCGCGGCTCCGACCGGCCGGAGGAAAGCCTCGCTCAGAATGGAGGCCGGATTGTTCCGATGCAGAACCCACCCGGCGGCCAGAAGCACGGCAAACGGAACACAGGCGAATATAAAGTACTTCCAAAGACTTTTAACGAGACTTTTCATGAACATTCCTTATCCCCATGAGCCCTTTCAAACAAAAATGGGGCCGCCGCAGACGACCCCATAGTATTACATAAAAATGTTAAGAACGGTAAAGAGTCGTTTGCGGCTCTTATTCCGCCTTAATTTTGAAAAAGTTGCCGGCTCCTTCGATAACAATCCAAACGGCAAAAACGATAATTATGCCGTTGATGATGTAAAGAAGTCCGTTCCCCGCCGCGATGAAATTCTTTTCATTTACAATCAGGGCCCAGATGGTCATGAAGCTCATGAAAACAGCCGGAATACCGGTAAAGAGCCACTTCAGTCCGCCCTTCTTTTTCAAATAAGAAGAAATCGTAATCAGCGCCAGAGCCGCGAGTGCCTGGTTCACCGCGCCGAACAGAGGCCACAGCTTCATGGCGCCCGCTCCGGTCGGACCGGTGGCGAAGGCAAGAATAAGGGCCGAAACCACGGCAATGGCTGTGGCGATCCATTTGTTCTGCAGGAACTTCGCCTTGAGGTCGCTGCCGAGCTCTTGAATAACATAGCGCTGCAGACGGGTCGCCGTATCCAGAGTTGTTCCCGCGAAGGACGCGATGAAAACGCCCATGATGACGATGGCGATCTGCTTGGGAATACCGAGAACCGCGATCATGTTGGCGGAACCGACGACAAAGGCGGCGATCTTCGATCCCAAACCGGCCGCGGCGGCCCAAGAGGCATAATGGGTGGTCCAAGCGGCGGCGCCAAAGAGTTCGGCACCTTCTTTCGGCTGATATCCCATGCCGATACCGGCGGCAACAGCGATGATAACCAAAACGGCCAGCATGCCTTCCATAATCATGGAGCCGTAACCGACCGCAATCGCGTCTTCTTCCTGAGCAACCTGCTTCGCGGAAGTTCCCGAGGACACCAGGGAGTGGAAGCCCGAGATGGCGCCGCAGGCGATGGTGATGAACAGGAATGGCCACAGGGAAGGAGATCCCTCGGGGTGAGCCTGAACCGCCGGAGCAACGACTTTCAGTCCGCCGAACAATCCTGAAGCGAGAATGCCGAGCACCAGCAGAATCATCGCAACCATCAGCTGCCAGGCATTAATATAGTCGCGCGGCTGCAGCAGAGTTGTTACGGGCAGAGTTGAAGCGATATAGGCGTAAATCAGAAGAATAATGCTCCAAACGCCGGTGGCGGGAATTCCCGCGATCGTCGGCATGGCCAGAGGCAGGAAATGCCCGATAACCACGGTAATGTACATCAAGACAACGGCAATGATGGTAGCAAGATTAATCTTGGCGCCTTTCTTATAGATGGCCCAGCCCAGAACGATGGCAATGGGAATCTCACACCAAACCGGGAAGACGGCCTGGGGATAAATGTTGAAAACAATGGCGATGATCAGACCGAAAATGGCGATAACGATCCACAATTCCAAAAGCACAACGATGAAAAACAAAGTCCGGGCGCGTTTGTTGATGTACTGCGAAGTAGCTTCGGAAATGGATTTCCCCTGATTCCTCATGGAAACAACAAGAGCGCCGAAATCGTGAACGGCTCCCATAACGATTGTTCCCACCAGAACCCAAATCAAAGCCGGAACCCAGCCCCAGATAATACCGATGGCCGGACCGACAATCGGTCCCGTTCCCGCAATCGATGTAAAATGATGACCGAAGATAATCCCTTTTTTCGTTGGGACGAAATCCTGTCCATCGTTTACGGCAGCGGCCGGTGTTTTAGTCGCGTTACTCAAATTGAAAATCTTCCGGCCCAAGAATTTACCGTAAAGACGATAGGCCAGAAGATAACCGACAAAGGAGATAACCATGATTAGTACAGCACCCATTGAATGCCTCCCTTTCCAGATTCAACGGATCATTATTGAGTAACTTATCAGTTGTCGTCAACGAATATTCTTATTTTCTCAGCGGATAACCGGCCTTTTCCAAAGCGGTGATAACCTTTCCCTCGGCTTCTTTGAGAAATTCCGCGTCCAAGGTTTTCTCCGGATCCCTGAATTCCAAACGCAGCGTAACGGCTTTGCCTTCGGAGCCCAAATCGAAAACATCCAGAACACCCGCCGAGCGAATCTCCTTCATCCGCAGCTTTTCAACCGCGGCCACGGCATCGGCCGCGTAAGCATCGGAGCTCATCACAACCGTTACATCGAACTCGGATCCGGGAAAGCGGTCCAGAGACCGGAAGTCGGTTCTGTCTTTCACCTGAAGAGACATCACATCGGTAAAATCCAAAACGGCAACGGCCGTCCGGCCTTTGATTTTGAACGCACGGCCGACTTGCGGATGCAGAGAGAAAACGATGCCCCGGGATTTTCCCATAATCTGTACATCAAGGAACTCGCTGGGGTGGCTGCCCGCCCAGGACGCGGGCAGCAGGGAATGTTTTTTTGCCGGATTCGCGGGAACAAGCCGGCCGGGAAAGCCGACATAAGACAAAAGACCCTCAACGGTATCCGCCAATTCAACGATTGGGTTGGTGCCGGCCTGAAAAACAATCCCGATCTGATGAAGATCGGCGGAAAAATCATCACCGCCCTTTTCCGCATAGGAGCGGCCGCACTCGAAAATTCGGAAAGCCTCATGCTCTTTCCGATTGTCGGCGGCCGCCTGGAGCAGAGAAGGAATCAAGCTGGGACGCATCCGGTCGTGGTCGGGAGTCAGGGCGTTCGCCAGAACCAGATTCTCATTTAGAACCGGCCATTCGGCTTTTTTCAGCAAAGCTTCACCGACCAGAGGGTAGGTCATCACTTCCAAACAGCGCCCGCGAAGCACCAGGAAATCCTGTACGGCACGGAAGAGAATCTTCGCGGGCGAAAGGCGAAGAGCTTCAATGTCGTGTGCCGGACTTCCCGGAGTAATATTGTCGTATCCGATGATGCGGCCGATTTCCTCGACGATATCGGCTTCGCATTCCACATCCTTGGTGCTTCGCCATGTCGGCACATGAACCTTATGAGTTCGGCCCCGGCCGTCGGAACCCGCCTGGGCTCCCCGGATGGCCTCAACCCGGAAGCCCAGGGTTTCAAGGATGCTTCTCATCCTCTCGGCGGGAACATCCTCGCCGAGAACGGCGGCAATCCTCGCCGGGGAGGTTTCAATCACCAAGTCAACAGGATCGCTCATATTGTCCGACTGGATTCCGCCCACGGCCTTCGCGTCGGGATTCATCTCCATCACCAGCTCGTATATCCGCAAGAGGGCCTTCTCCAGCTGCTCGGAATCCAGACTCTTTTCATAGCGCTGGGAGGCATCGGTCCGCAGCCCCAGCCGCGTGCCGGTCCGCCGCACTTCGGCGTCCACCCAGTTGGCCACCTCAATCATAAGTTCGGAGGTGTCGTCGGCCACCGAAGAATCAAGGCCTCCCATCACACCGGCGATTCCCGATGCCCGCTCCCCGTCGCAGACCATGGTGTCGGTGGGAAGCATGGTTCGCTTCTGTTCGTCCAGCGTAACGAACTCGGTATCATCCCCGGCCCTGCGAACAATGATTTTTCCGCCCTTAACGGTTTTGCGGTCGTAAATATGGTTCGGCATGCCGGTTTCCAGCATGACGTAGTTGGAAATATCGACAATGGAATTGATGGGGCGCATGCCCGCCACCGTCAGGCGGCGCTGCATCCAGGCCGGACTTTCACCGATTCTCACGCCGTCCATGGACAGTCCCAGAAATCCCTTGTTGGCCGTATCGGGATGCACATGAATGGTTACCGGAGCCTCTCCCCCGTCCGCGGCGATCCGGGAGCGCAGGCCTTCGGCCCAATCCTCATCGAACCGGTCCTTGTACGGCCGCTCGAACACCGCGGCGAATTCCCGGGCCAGCCCGTAATGCCCCCAGCAGTCGGGCCTGTGCGTCAGAGACTTGTTGTCCACATCCAGAATCAAATCGTTCACCGCAGCCTCGCCCAGGGCCTCGGCCAAAGTGGCGCCCACCGGAGCATCGGCGGGAAGCTCCATCAAACCCTCGTGATTATCCGAAAGACCCAGTTCGTCCTCGGCGCAGAGCATCCCCTCGGAGAGAATCCCCCGAATCTTCTTCGGCTCCAAAGTGAAGCCGATGGGCAGAGTCGTCCCGATGGCGGCGTATGGAACCTTAATTCCCGGTCGGCAGTTCGGCGCCCCGCAGACAACCGTCGCCTGTTTGCCCCCGCCCAAATTCACGGTAGCCAGTTTGAGTTTATCCGCGTCCGGATGCGGTTCGGACGCCATGACTTCGGCAACACTCACCTTATTCAGAACGGACCCCGTGCGTTCATATCCCTCAACCTCGCAGACGCCCAGCGTGATGCGCTCGGTAAGCTCCTTATCGGAAATCCCCTCGGGGAGATCGACAAAATCGGAAATCCAATCAACTGATATTTTCATTACGTATTATCTCCATGTTTTATTCCGTGCGGCGCGCGGACATATACGGAATCCTGCTCACCGCGACAGCCGTAGGATTCATCCCGGTCCGGCGCTTCATCGCCGTATTCCGCGGCACTTCCGCCGTGCCGAATCGCAACCCAAATGCGCCTTGTCGCGCCCCATCCAATCCCGAAACCCTCACTCAGCAGCAGGCGAACTGCCGGCTGAAATCCACATTCCCGCCGTGCAGATGGCGGATATCGTCGATGTGATAGCGCATCATCACCAGCCGGTCCAGGCCCAGACCGAACGCGAAACCGTTGTACACCTCGGGATCAATCCCGCCGGCCCTCAAAACATTCGGATGGGTCATGCCGCAGGGCAGCAGCTCCACCCAGCCGGTCTGCTTGCACACCGAACATCCCTTGCCTCCGCAAATAAGACAGTTGATGTCCAGCTCGAATCCCGGCTCCACGAAGGGGAAGAACCCCGGCCGCAGCCGAATCTTCACTTCCCGTTTGAAAATCTCCGAAAGAAGAACCTTCTCAAAATAAATCAGATGGGCCACGGTAATGTCCTTCCCGATGAGCATGCCCTCCATCTGATGGAACACCGCCTCATGGGAAGCGTCGGTGGCTTCCGATCGGAACACCTTGCCGGGTCCCACGAACTTGAACGGAGGCGTCTTCTTCTCCTCCATCCCCCGAATCTGAATGGTGGACGTATGAGTGCGCAGGAGATGCTTCATGTCCTTAAACCAGAACGTATCCTGCATATCGCGGGCCGGATGAGTTTCGGGAATGTTCAGCGCGGTGAAATTATGCCACTCGTCCTCGATGTGAGGACCGTCCAGGATGTCGAAACCCATGGAAAGAAAAATGTCCTCCAGTTCCCGCTGGACGATCGTAACCGGATGAAGCCCGGATTCCTTCACCGACTCGGCCCGCAGGGAACGGCGCAGTGTAATATCCGTCCAGTCCGCGGCGAGCTTCGCGTTAATCGCCTCGCGTTCCATGCCGGCGCGGGCCTCTTCGATCTTCTCCGTAAGACGGCCTTTGAGTTCGTTGGCCGCCTGACCCAGCGTTTTCCGCTCTTCCGGCCCGGCATCTTTCAGCGACCCCAAAATCGCGCTCAGCTCACCCTTCTTTCCCAAAAAGCGCGCCTTCAAATCCGCCAAAGCCGCCTCAGTCTTCACCGAACCGAGCGCCTCCCGGAACGTTTTTTCCAAGACCTTCAATTTCTCAATCATCGATTATCCCCACTCGCCGCCCGTTACGGCGTTTTCTTTTTTATTCTGCTGATCCCGGCGGCGCTTCGCCGGTCCGCTTTCACCCGGAAAGACAATTCCGCCCACTCCGGCAATCCGATCCCATTCACCGGCGGATTCCTCTCCACCTCATTCCCGGACTCAGCGCCGCCTCTTCGAAGCCGCCGCTCCAAGCCGTTCGCAAAACCAAAGCCCGGGTTCCGCCGATACCGGCCCCATTCCCGCAGGAAGCCTCCCCGCGATTTCAACGCCCGCGGGGAATCCCCCCGCGAAGCCCCGAAACAAAAAAGGCCCTCCTTCCGGAGGGCCTGTCTCTTCGTTCGTGTTCATCACGACCGCGCGGCGCATCCTCCGGTTTTCACACCGGTAAAAAAAGAGGCGCTAAAAAGCGAATACACGCATCCGACGGTCATGGCCGCATTATCCCCGCTGGCCTTCTCCGGGTCAAGATGCCGCATAATCAGTTTATTTAACGACGCCGAACGAACCGGCGGGAACTCTCCGCGGGGAACGGAGAGCCGCTCTCCGGCGCTCCATTCCCGTCTTACTACTTTGATGGTCAAGATACTTGATAGTCGTACTATAATTTTTTATGATGGGCTTCATTCCCATGAATCCGGAGCTTAAAAAATGATAGGACGCTTCGCCGATGCGGCCGTATACAAAGAAATCCTTCAATCCAAAGACTTCCTGCGCGTCGGCTTTGGAACCGTGCTCATCCCCATGGCGCTCATACTGAAAACGGTACTGCCCGATTTCTTCTTTCTCGGACTCTCATCGATCCTGCTGCTCGCCTCAATAAGCCTGAACGGTTTGCCGATCGTCATCGATGCCGTCAAAGGACTTATCCGGAAAAAATTGAACGTCGACGAATTGGTGTCTCTGGCGATCCTCGCCTGCCTAATCAGCGGTTTTTACCTGGAAGGTTCCATTGTATCGGCCATTATGGTTATCGGTACGCTTGTGGAGGAAGCGGTTACAAACGTATCCAGACGCTCCATCGAGAAGCTGATCTCATCGGCACCCGAAGAAGCGATCGTTGAAGAAAACGGACGGGAACGAACGATTCCGGTAAAAGACTTAAAAATCGATGATGTCGTTCTTATCAAGGCCGGCGAAATCGTCCCGGTGGACGGAGTAATCCTCAGCGGCTGGGGAAATGTCGACGAATCGGCAATCACCGGCGAAGCCCTTCCGGTATTCCGTCAAGCGGGTGATTCGGTTTCCGCCGGCACGCTGAACGCCGAAGGATTCCTTCGCCTGCGAAGTCTGCGCATCGGAGAAGATTCCACCATCGGCAGAATCATATCCCTTGTTCGGGAGGCGGAAAACGGGAAGATTGAAAGCACCCGCATCGTCGATACATATGCCCGATGGTTCACCCCCGTTATTCTCTCCATCGCCGTAATTGTCTTTCTGATAACCCACGATCCCCGACGGGCGACGACGGTCCTTATCGTCGGATGCCCCTGCTCCTTCCTTCTGGCCGGACCGGTCGCCGCCGTCGCCGCCATCGGCCGAGCTTCCCGATCCGGCATATTGGTTAAAGGCGGCGCCTATTTGGAAGGCGTCGCGCGGGCCGAAACGTTTTTTTTCGATAAAACCGGCACGCTGACAAGCGGGGAGCCGAAACTGGTGAACATAACGGCGGAAGAAGGCTTCGGTGAGAATGAAATCCTCACGTTTGCCGGCTCCGTGGAAAAAGGCTCCCTTCATCCGCTGGCCCGCGGCATTTTGAGCGAATGCGAAAACCGAAAGCTGATTCCGCCCGAAGCCGCGGAGATTCGCACCCTCCCCGGATCGGGAATAATGGGCCGATTGGGTAAGGATGACGTATTCGTCGGAAAAGCCGATTCGGCCGAATCGAACGCCGATACCGCCGTGACGGTCATGCTGAACGGCCGAAAAATCGGTTCGCTATCATTTCGCGACCTCCCTCGTCCCGAAGCCGCCGCCGCAATCGGCGCTCTCAAAAAAACGGGCATCGCCCGAATAGGAATCCTCTCGGGAGACCATTCGGGAACCGTTGAAGCCGTCGCCGAAAAACTGAACATTACCGAGCCGTACTCAAATCTCAAACCCGAGGATAAACTGCAAATTATTGAACGGATCGGTGCAAATTCCTGTGTTTTCGTCGGAGACGGAATCAACGACGCACCGGCATTAAAAGCCGCGGGCACCGGTATCGCCATGGGACTCCGGGGATCGGACGCCGCTCTGGAAACCGCGGATATCGTTCTTATCAACGACCGCCTGGAACTTCTGCCCTTCCTGGTTCGGCTCTCCCGCCGCACCGTGAGAACGATACGAACGAATATCGGCATCAGTTTCGGCATCAATGCCGTTTCTCTGATGGCGGCCTCCTTAGGCATCCTCACGCCGATTCTGGGAGCAATCACTCATAACATCGGCTCGGTACTGATTGTTTTTCTCTCGGGAGCCCTGGCTTTTACAAAGGAGTGAATTATAATGCACCAATGGGCATTTCGAATCTCCTGGTTGAACTCTTCGAAAAAATGTCGGTCTGGGAGGCCGAAAACGTTAAGGAAAGCGGATTATCTCTTCCTCACATGCACACGCTGGTCATGATCGGCATCCACCGGCGGCTGATTATGAAAGACTTGGCGGCCCTCATGGGCGTTACCACCGGGACATTAACGGTAACCGTCGATAAGCTGGAGAGTAAAGGACTCGTGTGCCGGGAACCGAATCCCGACGACAGACGTTCCTGGATGATCACCCTAACCGATGACGGACATCGATTTTATCAAGACCATACGAAAGCCCACGCGAAAATGACGGCACACGGCTTGAATGATTTCACCGCGAAGGAGCAAGAAGCCTTCAAAGGCTATCTTCTTCGCTTTACTCAAAATTTCCCGGAACAAGAGTAAGGTTTCAATCCGCCGCGTCCGCCGCGAATCCCGGATAACGGCGGCTTAAGCGGAAAACCTTGCAGACGAGCGGACACCGTATCGGTATCATAATCCGATGGAGAAATTCATGCGCAGCTTTTCCCCGGCGGTCCTTTTTTTCGCGGCCTCCTTCCTTACAGTCTTCACCTCCGGCGCCGCGGCGCAGCAGCCCGACTATTCCGATCTTCTTATCAGTCTTCTCAACGGCTACCAGAAGGTTATGACCGCGGATTTATCGGATTCTCCCGGCGATACTTCGGGCGCCGCATGGGAACTCATTGCCGAAACCGTCAGGCAGGGATTCCTTCGCTTCACCATCGATCCGATGAACGAGGGCATCGTGGACGGCGCCCGTTTCTACGCTTCGCCGGAAGAAGAGGTGGCGCGGATTTATCTTTCTTTCCCGCTGCTGGAGTTTTCACAGGAACGGCCGGGAACGGCCTACGGCATATTAACGCGGGCCATCGCCGAAGCCGCCGCGTTCTTCGGGAGCCCGGACTTGTGGTGGAATGCTCAAAACGACGCGCTGGACCGCTTTGTTTTAACCAAAGCCTCCTACCGTCTTCAGGCGGAAATGATACGGAACCGCCTTGTTTCGGCGGAACTCGATCCGGGGTTATTGGGAAATTTCGTTTTGAAAAGCTTTGAGAACGACGGACTGACCGGAACGCTGCTCTACCTCGAAGGCCTCTCACTGTCGGTTTCCGCCTCTCTCGAAGAATATCGAGACACCTTTCGTGAAACAGGTGATGCCGATTCTCTGCGTACCGATCTTCTCGCCTTGGGAAAAGAATTAACGGAGGCCCGAACGAATCTACCGGCCGATGCCGCCGACAGCCGGGTTTACCCCGCGGCCGTCGCCGTTCATACCTGGCTCGAACTCACCCCCGGCCTCATCGCCGAAATCCATCGAACGGATGAAGATGACAATATCGATTTCGGCGAGATTTTCTCAAAAGAATCCGAATACACGGCACTCAGAAGCCGAATGGAAATCTTCAGAATCAAAGACATGCCGCTGATTTATCATATAATGGAAAACACGCGAAAAGGATTTGAACTGCGCTGATTAAGGAAACCGCGGGGAATCCCAATTCCCGCCGCCGCGTTCGCCGCCTTTTTAAATCGGCCGCCGGTTCTATGAAAAAACCTCCCGTGATTCTCTGGCGGATGCACAGAAACGGGAGGTTCGCACGAAAATACGCTCGGCCGCCGATCCGGGCTAGAGCTTAACGGTATAGGAACAGTTCAGGAAAGGACTGAATGTCGGATTCTCGCCATCCACGTTTATAATCCGGAAAGATGCGATCATGTTAAATCCGGCCGCGGCGTAATAGATCCTCGGCTGAAGAACAACGCCTTCCAAATCCTTGGTAACCGGGAATGTTCCGTTAAATCCGACGGCAAGACCTTTCACGAAATTGCCGAGGGCGTAGCGGATTCCGCCGTCAATGTAGAGATAGGTCGACGTATCAAGGGCCGTGTCTTCTTCCGGCAGGAAGTACATCGAAAAGATTCCATTAACCATCAGCGGTCCGTAGCGGAAGGTAACGCCGGGCCGAAGGTCGAGAAATCCGGCTTCCGGAGCAAAAAGGATTTCCGATTCAACAGAAGGTATAACGGACATCTTTTTATTGATTGCGAACGTATAAGATATTTGGTCATACAAAAAGCCGAACGAGTCATCAATATCATTGGAAGCATAGTTGTTTTTAATCCAAAGCTTCATCGCTTTATCACTTAAGCAATACAGCGATTTTTTCTCATCCGGCAGGAAATTCATCCGGGTAAAGCTCAATTTTACCGAAAGACCTTTCCACTTCAGCGCCGCATCGGGAGTTATCGATGTGAGCGATCTCGACAAAGTCTCCTCAAAGCCGTTATTAAGCCCAAGCGTTAAACCAAGATTGAGCGTCGCGGCTTTTGCCAAGCTTATGGGATAGTGATATCCCACCGAAGAATCAAATCCGTAATAACGATCGCCGGCGTTTTCCGTAACATCCCATAGCGTCCCTTTCGCTCCGAACGTCAATGTTCCATGCTGCTGAGCCTGCTGCTGAGCCGCCGCCGACTGAGAAATCAGAAGAACGAATAAAGCCGACAATACGATAACCGTACGTTTCATATATAAATCCTCTTTCTTTAAAACAGCCGATTGGCCATTTTAACTATGTTAGTTGAATCTTAGTAAATTCGCCTTAATTCACACGGAATTGTCAAGACTTCAACGCTCTTTTATCAATGGGATTAAGCGGATTTCGCCGAATTGGGAGATTCGAAGCCTCAAGAATGACCGTTCCTTAAAGGAAGCGCCGCATAAAGGGCGAAGTCGGTTTCCCTTTTCATTCCAAAATCTTTCGGCTTACTCTGTTGGAAATGAACACACGGAGATGCGTTATGAAATTGAGTAAAAAGGGAGTCGTTATTACGGGAGGCGCCGGAGGCATCGGGACGGCAACGGTTCGGCGCCTGCTCGCCGAAGGCTGCCTGGTATCGATTTGGGATATCTCTCATGACGTCTTGGACCGCGCCGCCGGGCTGCTCGCCGAAGAAGGCATTACCGGCGGCAGACTCTTTTTTCATGCCGTGGACATAACCGACGGCGATGCGGTTCTCAAAGCCGTGGACACCGCTCTTTCCGAGATGGGCCGCATCGATATCCTGATCAATAATGCCGGGCATATGGCTCCCGGGAAATTAACGGACCAGCATCCCTTTGTTTGGGAAACCACGATTCGCGTAAATGTCACCGGCGTTATCAACGTAACCCATGCGGTTCTTCCTCATTTTTACAGTCGGAAATCAGGTCATGTCGTCAACATATCCTCGGCCGCGGGCTTGGTGGGCGTTTCCGGACTGGCCGTTTATTCGGCCAGCAAATGGGCTGTTTTCGGCCTTACCGAAGCCCTCAGGCATGAAGCGGCCGATTCGGGATATAAACAGATTCGCTTCTCCTCGATTCATCCGAATTATATTTCCAGCGGAATGTTCGAAGGCGCCAAAATCAAAGGTTTGGGCGGTTTGGTTATCCCAAGGCTCCGCAATCACGATGTCGTCGCCAAGGCAATCGTCGAAAAAGCGCTTAAAAAAAACCGGCGTATCGTGCGCCGGCCCCGAACACTTTGGCTGGCGACCTTCCTTCGGGGAATACTGCCGGATGCCGGTTTTTCATGGGTGGCCCGAATCCTGAACGTCAACACCAGCATGAACACTTGGAGGGGACCGAAAACATAAGGAATCTCAAAGGAGCATCAGCATGATCGGCGATATCAAATTCAGAGCATACAATCCAGAAAAGGATGAAAAGGCGGTTATCCGTATCTGGAAGGAATGCGGATGGCTCGACTTAAAGAAGAACCGAAAGGCTCGCGAGGCGTTCCGGGAGTTTTTGGAGTGCGGTACGGCCGACGTGGCCGAATTTCAAAACACAGCCGAATGTCTGGTCTCAACCCATAAGGGCACAATTGTTCTACGGGATTCGGACCTTCCGTTCCGCGCGGTTACCGATGTCGTCACGGGACGAACACTCAGGCGTCTCGGCATCGCCGGAAAACTGACGGCTCAAACCCTTGCCCGCGCGGCGGCCGAGAAAGACGCGGTCGCGGGACTCGGAATCTTCGATCAAGGTTTCTACAACAAACTCGGCTTTGGAAATCTTCCTTACATCCGAACCGTCACCTTCGATCCCCTGACCCTGAACGTCCCGAAACTGCGCCGGCCTCCGATCAGACTCGGTTTAAAGGATGCGCCGCGCATCGCGGCATCTCTTGCCGAACGCCGCAGGCGGCATGGGATGGTCATTCTCCCGCAAGAAAAATTCCTCGGGATGATTATGCTCGAATCGGAAGACGACTTCGGTTTGGGCTTCGAAGATGAATACGGGAACCTCACCCACCATTTCTGGGCAAAGCCCAAGAGCTACAGCGGTCCTTACGAAGTCCGATGGATGGCCTATCGCGATTATGACGGACTGACGGAACTTCTTTCCCTTATGAAAAATCTCGGCGATCAGGTTCATGCCTTCACTCTTCGGGAACCGCAGGGAATCCAAATTCAGGATCTCCTTCAAAGGCCGTCAAGAACCCGCAATATCACGAGGGGGAGCCTGTTCGCCAATGAAATAACGGACGCATCCTTCAAGCAAATTCGGATTTTGGACTTGGATGCCGTTTTGGCGGCGCTGAAATTACCCGCGGGGTGCATTCGATTCAACCTGGAACTGACGGATCCCATCACGGCGTTTCTGCCTGATCATGCGCCGTGGCGGGGAGTCGAAGGGGAATGGACGATCAAACTCGATGAAGACGGCTCCACGGCGAAACACGGAATCTCTCCGGATCTGCGGACGATGAAGGCGTCGATAAACGCCTTCACCCGATTGGTTTTCGGCGTTTGCCCGGCCGGCGGCCTGGCCGTTACGGACGATTTATCGGCCCCGGCCGACCTGTTGGACGAACTCGACCGAAAACTACTCCTGCCCGAGCCCGAAATGACGCAGATTTACTAAAAACCGGCGGAGGCGATTCGGAAATCAACGATTTTTGAAATAAAGCCCTTCCACAGCGCATTCACGGGGTTTCGGCTGCCGAATAAAGGCCGTTCCATTCAATGAATGGACCACGGCGGACCTGAGATTCTTAAACCTCCAGCGCCTCCTCCAGGGCCCGCAGAAACAGTCCCACGTCGCTTACCACGCCGACCGTCTGGGCGCTGCCCCGGTCCGAAAGCTTGGTAACCACCGCGGGATTGATGTCCACGCACACGATTTTCACCCAGCTGGGGGTCATGTTGCCCGTACCGATGGAATGGAGCATGGTCGAGAGCATCAGAATCATATCCGCTCCGGCGACGATATCGGCGTAGGCGGCCTGGGCGGCGATCATGTCCGTCTGCGTTTCCGGCAAAGGGCCGTCGTCGCGGATGGATCCGGCCAGACAATACGGCGTTCCTTTACGGATAATCTCATACATCAGCCCGGAGGTGAGTTCCCCGGCATCCATCATTTTCCGAATGGAACCGTGGGAATAGACGGCGTTGATGGCCATCATATGATTCTTATGTCCTTCATGGGTGGGTCTGCCGGTAGCCAGATCCACGCCCAGCGAGGTTCCGAAAAGACGATATTCCAAGTCGTGAACAGCGATGGCGTTCCCTCCGAGGAAGCCGTCGATCCAGCCCTCCTTCACCAGGGCGGCCAGCGCATCGGCGCCGCCGGTATGAACCACGACGGGACCGGCCACCACGACGATTTTTCCGCCGTTTTCCCGAATGCTCCGCATCTGATCGGCGATTTTCTCCGCCGCCTGCGTGGCGTTCCGCTCGGAAGACACTTCGTTGCTCATGAAAGCAAAACCGTCGGAGGCCGCCGCTTGCGTTTCGGGAGGAAACACCCGAACCGATCCGGCTCCCACAAGTACGGAATCGCCCGCCTTCAGATCGCGGAGCTTCACGCATTCCAGGCCCGCGGAACGGCGGACGACCGCGGCGTCCATCCTCTGTCGGGCCACGGGCCGCCATCGCCCGCCGGTGAAAACTTCGCTGCGATGATTGGTGGTGGAATAAAAATCCTGAGGCGCCGCCCGGTCGCGGACAACTTCACTCCAAACCGCTTCGCTCTCGCCCAGGGCATGAACTCCCATCGGAACAAGCTTCGCGGCGACCGCTTCCAGCGCTTCCTCGGAACCGGCCTTAAGCCGAATCCGCATCGTCGATTCTTCCTCGGGAACCTTTCCCACGTCGAAGCGCAGAATCTCGTAGTCCACCCCTTCGCGCAGAATGATATTTAAAACGGCGGACAGCAAACCGGAGTCGATCAAATGCCCTTTGTGGATCAGATCTTTGGTAACCATGGGGTGAATATGACCGGGGCGTGCCGGGATTTCAACCCCCGGTTTCTTTCAGCGCCGCTTTCATCTTTTCCGGCGTTGCGGGGAGGTGCGTCATTCGCACGCCCACGGCGTCGCAAACGGATGCGATGATTGCCGGCGCCGTTGCCAGAGACGGCACTTCGGCAAGTCCCTTAACCCCGTAGGGTCCCCAGGGGTGCGGCACTTCCACCAAAACATTGATGATTTCAGGCACTTCGTTCGCCTTGGGCAGTCCGCATGCTCCCAAAGTCTTCGTAACGGCGCGTCCTTCCTCCGTGCGAAACTCCTCGCTCAGTGCGTAGCCCACGCCCATTCCCACGCCCCCTTCCTGCTGACCTTCGACGGCCCGGGGATTTAAAGGATTCCCGATATCGCCCGCGGTAACGATCTTTAAGACCTTCACGGCGCCCGTTTCCGGATTCACCGCCGTCCAGGCGGCCTGAGCGCCGTAACCGTAGCACCAATGAGTTCGATAATTAAGAAGGGGTTTCGCGCCGTCTTTGAGGCTGCCGCGGCCGCCGTCTTTCTCGGGGCCGTCCGCGCCGTCCACATCGTCCGCGCCGCCCGCGTTTTCCCGCCGATGGAAGTGATCGGAGGCGCAGCCGCAGCCGGTGTCCTCGGAGGAAGCGGCCCGCGCACCCCCGCTTCGATCCTCGGGGAGCATCGGCATCGGCTCCTCGGGGAAACCCTCGGTTTCCGGGGCGAAAGACCGGTATTCGGCCGTGAATTCGCCGCCGAGGTCGGCCAAGGAAATTTTGCGCTCTCCATTTTTCTCAACGACCGCATCGCCTTCCAGAATCAGGACGCCGGGATTCTGAATGCCGAGCCCGGCGGCGGCCTTTTCCAGCAGATCGGAAAGAAGAGTTCGGCAGGCGCCCAGGGTGGCGTTCCCCGAAAGGAAGGTTTGCCGTGAAGCCGTGGTGGCTCCCGCGAACGGTGTAGCGCCCGTATCCGGTTCGTGTACGGTCACCCGAGCCACCGGCACGCCCAAGGCTTTGGAAACAATTTTCGCCTGACCGGCGGCGGCGCCCTGGCCGTATTCATGATGAGTGACAAAAAGCCGGATGGAACCGTCGGAGCTCAGCACGACGCGGGCGCCCGCGCTCTCGGGGAAATTATGTCCGAACCCGATATTCTTCACGCCGCAGGCAATACCGAATCCGGGAACGAAACCGGCCGGAATCGGAGGAGCCTCTTCCCGTTCCGCGGCACTCCGAAGCGCTTCGATCACCTCCACAGCACCGGGAAGACCGGGTTCCAGAACGTGTCCGGTAACCGTCGGCAGTCCCGGACGAAGAGCGTTTTTGATTCGGATTTCATACGGATCGGCTCCGGTTTTGCAAACGGCCATGTCCACCAGCGATTCGATGACGAAATTGGCCTGATTCGCGCCGAAGCCCCGCATGGCGCCGGTCATTACGTTATGGGTATGCACCGAAACGCCGTGTATGGAAACTTCGGGGATGTAATAGGGACCGCCGACGAAAGCCATCATGTTTTCGATGATGTCGAAACCGATGGCGGCGTAAGCGCCTTTATCGGTCAGAATATCCGCCTGAAGCGCGGTGAAGCGGCCGTCCCCGTCCAGCCCCAGGCGGGCCTTGAAACGGGAGGGATGCTTCTTCTGCACCGCCTGAAGCGATTGGGCCCGCGTCAGGGTGATTTTCACAGGCCGGTTGAATTTCAAAGCCCCCAGAGCCAGAAGGTGCTGAAGAAGAACGTCTTCCTTGCCTCCGAAAGCCCCGCCCGTAGGCAGCTGGATAACCCGGACTTTATCTTCGGGCAGCCCGACGCATTCGGCCACCTGCCGCCTGTCGTCATACACGGTTTGAGTGGGATAGCGGATAATCACGCCGCCGTTTCCGTCGGCTTCGGCGTGACCCGATTCGGGCTCCATGTAGCCGTGAATAACACGTTCGGTGGTGAAAATTCCTTCCACGACCGTGTGGGATTTCGCCAAGGCGGCTTCGGCATCGCCGCGAACCAGAGTTTCTTCGTAAAAGACATTTCCCGGCTTCGACGGATTCACCTGCGGCGCGCCGTCCTTCAGGGCGGCGTCCATATCGAAAACTCCGGGCAAAGTCCGGTACACGGCCTCGGCCGCCTCCAAAGCCGCACTCGCCGCTTCGGGAGTTTCGGCGAAAAGAACACACAGAGGGTCCGCGACCGAACGGATTTCGCCGCCGACGGGAACCAGACCGGGTTCGTCTCTATCCACCATGCCGATTCGGTTTGAACCCTTAACATCTTCGGCCCTCAGAACGCCCGCAACACCGTCTACGGCCAGAGAGGCATCCAGCCTGAGTTCCTCCAAAACGGCATGAGGTTCTTCGGAATAGAAAACCGCGCCGTAGAGAACCCCTTCCGGATGGATATCGTCGGCATACCGTATTCGGGCCGTAACGCGTTCGGCCGCATCCGAGCGGCGCAGAGCGGCGTCATCGTCCTTCTCCGCCAGCCTGGGCGCCTCGCCCCGGAGAAGACGCCCGGCTTCCTCCACGGCATCGACGATTTTCGCATACCCGGTACAGCGGCAGAGATTGCGCGGGGCGATGTATTTCCGAATCTCCTCGCGGGTCGGATCGGGATTCGCGTCCAGTAAGGCCTTGGCCGTCAGAATCATTCCCGGCGTGCAGAATCCGCACTGCACCGCGCCGGCGTCGACGAACGCTTTCTGTATCGGATGAAGCTCCCCGTCGGGACCGGAAAGCCCCTCGACTGTTTCGATGAGGGCGCCGGAAAGCCGGGAGCCGCTCATCTTCGTAACACAGGATTTGATCGGACGGCCGTTGAGCAGAACCGTGCAGGCGCCGCAGTGACCCGTTCCGCAGCCGTTGCGCGCGCCGAACAGGCCGTGCTCCCGGCGCAGGTAATCCAGAAGAGTCGTTCCGGCTTTAACCCGCGCACTCACGTTTTGGCCGTTCAAAACAAAAGCCGTCTCTATAAATTCTTCATTCACGGATGTTTCCGCGGCTTGGTGTTTCTCGCTCACAATCAATCCTTATCTCAAAGCATTCAAATAAACGCCGATAAACTCGTCGATTCTTTTATGCCGGTACTGCATGATCCATCGGGGATGGGGCAGCGGTTCAACGCGGTCGAAAAATCCGTGCCGATCGTTGAAAGCCTTCAGCGCATCAAAATTTTTCCCCCGCCCCATGCTGAACGCCGTACGGCGATCGGCTCCGGCGGCGATCTGCCGCCTCATGGCCTCGGCCATCCATTCGTCCAGACGTTCGGCCAGTCCCCCGACATCATAATAATTCAAATTCTTTCCGTCCCGAACATAACCCACGGGAGAAAGAGCCGTCAGATAAAAACGGGAACAGAATTCCTTCACACCGCCGTATGCATTCATCATTTTATAGACAAAATCGCTGGAAAGCTCCCGGCCGCCCTTCAGATCGTGCGGAATCCCGCAGTCTTCCGCCAAACGGATAGGATCGGTAAAACAAATACCGGTAACTCCGGCACCGAAACGTCCGGGGTTTATCCCTATGAGGAAAACGCGGGAAGCCGAATCGCCGTAGAACTTTTCGTAGTACGCGCCCATCACGCGCCGGGTTTCGGGGTTTCCGTAGGGCCACAGAATCTCCACGCCGCCGGGAAGTTCCTGCGGCGGTGTTAGGGTATCGAAGAAATCCAGAATGGCGCCGGCGAAACTCATGCGGGGGATTCTACACGTTTCGGCCGGAAATAGGGAGATTGTGATATATATTGAGTCAATGTATTATCAGATTGCAGCTTTTTATGAATAAAATACAATTGTTAGTCAGGAGAAAACAATGAAAAAAGTGATGATGCTGATTCTCGTCATTGCCGCTTTGGCCATTCCCGCAATGGCCGCGGACAACGGACAGGGGAAAATGAAAGCAGGCGGACTTTTCGGATATCCCTCCGGGGTTGCCGCCACTATCGGTGTTCCCATCGGCAATACAACCGAATTAAACGGAATCGTCGGTTTCGGCTGGAATTTCAACTACCTGGCCGCCGGAGCGAATTTTCTGTGGACTCTTTGGGAACCGGAAATCGAAGGCGAAACATTTCCTTTATCTCTCGGACCGGAAGCGGTTGTCTTCGTCCCCTTGAACAACGCCGACGTTTTGGGACTGGGCGTTTATGCGAATCTGCGCTGGGAGTACACCTTCGACTTTCCCTTGAATTTATTCGTAGAATTCGGATTGGGTCTTGATATTTTCTTCTGGGACAGCGGTTCCGTTGCCGGCTTTGACGGCAAAGGCGCTGTCGGAGCACGGTACGTTTTTTAACCGATTTCAATAGAGTGCTCGGGGCGGCCGGAATGCGGCCGTTCCGAAAACACATCTTGAGAGGACGGAGGGCCGGTCGCGGTTTAGCGAATCGAGTCTTTCTCATCTCCGCGGAACGCCGCGCCGACCGCTTCCTTCGGTTGACAACCGTCTTCAATATCAGAAAATTCGGCCTCTGCGCACCGCTTCGGTAAAACGGCGAAAGCGGAGTTACACCCGATATAATTCATGAAATCCAATCAATGCACCCGTTTCACCGCTAAGATGAGGCATGGGCCGAACGCTTCTTGGTTTATACTCAAAAAGAGACCGGGGACGTTCGATAAGATTTAAAACGGACCACAAACATGCGGAAACGCAATATTTTACCTAAATAATGCGCATCTGCACAAAAGAAAGTCAAAATATTTGACATATACACTGCTTCAAAGATAGTATACCGGGGAGTTGGAGAATGGATCACAAGCTTGACGAGCATGACCTGGCCATTGTTCGGAATCTGTGGGACGGGCGGATGCCGTACGCGGATATCGCGGAAAAAGTCGGTCTAACCACCAATACGGTTCGGAATCGAGTGAACCGAATGGCGGAGAGCGGAGCTCTTCAAATCATAGGCTTGGTAAATCCCGCCGCCGTCGACGGAACGAGTTCGGCGTTCATCGGCTTTAATGTACTGCCGTCCAAGGCGGATACCGCCCTGCGGCAGATTCAAGGCATGAAGAACATGGTTGGGGCGGCAACGGTCAGCGGACGGTTCGATATAATGGGAATCTTCATGTTCAACGAAGAATTCTCCCATGAACGGTTCCTCAAGGAGGAACTGAAAAACGTCGACGGACTGCAGAGCGTCGAGACCTTCTTCGTCATCGGAGGTTCCACCTTCCAGCTCCGATACGTGCTGTAAGCCATTCGAATCAATCGGTAAGCAGCTTTAAAAAATCTCACTCGAAACCCGGGCCGAGGCCGCGGGGCGGAGGTGCTATGCGCAAACTGACTGCGGAGGATATCGAATATATCGCCATGGGAGCCGCGATTCTCGGCGCCGGCGGCGGCGGAGATCCGTACATCGGGAAACTGATGGCTCAGCAAGCCATCAAAGAACACGGCGACGTGGAACTGCTCTCGGCGGAAGAATTGCCTGATGAGGCCCTGATTATTCCATCGGCGATGATGGGCGCTCCGGCCGTCATGGTGGAAAAACTTCCCAACGGCGGCGAGCCCGCGGCGGCGTTCCAATCCCTGGAACGTTATTTGGGCAAGAAAGCTTCCGCCGTTCTCCCCATTGAGGCCGGAGGGATTAATTCCTGCATCCCCATCTATACGGCCGCGACGCTGAGACTGCCGCTGGTGGATGCGGACGGCATGGGACGGGCGTTCCCCGAGCTTCCCATGGTTACCTTCAGCGTGGCCGGAATACCGGCCTCGCCGATGATGGTCTGTGACGAAAAAGGCAACAAGCTCCTTTTGGAAACCGTCGATAATCCGTGGAGCGAGACCCTGGCGCGTACGGCCACGGTGGCCATGGGGCTTTCATCCATGATCAGTCTCTACTGCATGAACGGAGCCCAGCTGAAGAAGTATGCCATTAAGGGCACGATTTCGCTTGCCAAGGAAATCGGACGGCGCATCATCGAATCCAGCAAATCGAATGTCAGCCCCATCGAATCGATTATCGAGGCTACCAAAGGATACCGTCTCTTCGAAGGAAAAATTACCGACGTTCGGCGGGATCTTACAAGCGGATTCATCCGGGGCAAGGTGGTGATCGAGGGCACCGGCGCCGATAAGGGTTCCGCCTTCGCCATGGATTTCCAAAACGAAAACCTCGTGGGCTACCGGGACGGAACCCCCGTGGCCATCACTCCGGATCTCATCACCGTAATCGACGCGGAGAAGGGATTTCCCATTACCACGGAGGGCCTGCGCTACGGACAGCGCGCCGTGGTAATCGGCATGCCTTGCGATCCGTTCTGGAGAACCGAAGCCGGACTGAAGCAGGTCGGACCGCGATATTTCAAGTACGACCTGGACTACGTTCCCATTGAAAATCTCGCATCAGGAGCCGCGAAATGAACTACAGAATTGGAATTGATGTCGGCGGCACCAATACGGACGCCGTTATTCTGGACGAGGGGAACGCCGTTATCGCCAAATGCAAGGAAGCCACGACAAAGGATGTCTCCTCGGGCATAAAAAACGCCGTGGAACGCGTCCTGGCCGATTCGGGAATCGCCCCGGAGGCCGTTACCGACGCGATGCTCGGCACGACGCACGCCACGAATGCCATTGTTGAACGAAAAGGCCTTTCCAAAGTCGGACTCATTCGCGTTTCGGCCCCTTCGGGCTACGGGATTCCGCCGTATGCCGACTGGCCGGACGACATCGTCGCGGTGCTCGGCGGCAGCTATGTCATTGTCAAAGGCGGTTACGAATACAACGGAGTTCCCATTACAGGAACCGACGAAAAGGAAATCACCGAAGCCTTGATGAAACTGAAAGGCGAAGGAATCGAGGCTCTTGCCGTTTCCGGGGCCTTCTCGCCGGTAAACTCCGACCAGGAGATTCTCGTACAAAAGAAAGCAGCCGAAATCTTCGGACCGGATTTCCCGGTTACGCTCTCCAATGAAATCGGAAGCATCGGTCTGCTGGAGCGGGAAAACGCCGCGATTCTGAACGCCGCGATTCGGAAACTCGCCGAAGCGGCCTACGGCTCCTTTCAGAATGTTCTGAAAGACCACGGAATAAACGCGGATCTTTTCATCACTCAGAACGACGGAACGCTCATGTCCATCGAATACGCAAAACAGTATCCGGTGCTGACCATCGCTTCCGGCCCGACGAACTCGCTTCGAGGCGCGGCCTATCTGTCCGGTCTTAAAGACGCCATCGTTATCGACGTCGGCGGAACCACCACGGACGTGGGCGTGCTGAGCGGCGGTTTCCCGCGCGAATCCAGCGCCGCCGCGGAGCTCGGCGGCGTTCGAACCAACTTCCGAATGCCCGATCTTCTTGCCATCGGCTTGGGCGGCGGTTCCATCGTATCGCTTGACAAGGAGCCGCCCCGAGTGGGACCCGAATCCGTGGGATACCGAATCCACGGCGAGGCCCTCGTCTTCGGCGGCAAAACAACGACGGCCACCGACATCGCCGTCGCGGCCGGCATGGCCTCTCTCGGCGATACGGCGAAAATTTCCGGGATTGACGGGAAGAAGGCTCTTGCCGCCGCCGAAGTAATGAAAACCATGGTTGAAGAAATAATCGACAAAATGAAAACCGTTTCGGGCGAAATGCCCGTGGTTGCCGTGGGCGGCGGAAGCATTCTCCTGCCGAACAAACTCGCCGGCGCCAGTCAGGTGATGAAGCCCGATCATTTCGAGGTGGCCAACGCCATCGGCGCGGCCATATCTCAGATTTCGGGCAGTATCGACGGCGTGTTCGACGTGGCCGGCCGCGGACGTGACGCGGTTGTTCAAGAAGTTAAGGAACTGGCCAAGGCCGAGGCGGTGAAAGCCGGTGCGGACGAACGCACCGTCGAAATCGTCGAACTCGATGAGATTCCCCTGGCCTATCTGCCGTCGAACGCGGTGCGGTTCAGAGTGAAAGCCGTTGGCGATTTGGCCCGCTGAGCCTCTAAGCGGGAAATAATAAAAAAGGAGATAATGATGGAGAATCCAAAGCATTCCGCATTGGAAGACTACGGAACCGGTCCTGTCCCGGAAGAGAAAGGCAAGAACTGGTTCGGCATCGGTATTGTGTACTGGGGCATGAGCATCTGCCTTCCGGCATTCTTAATTGCCGGAATGGTGGCCGGTCCGGCGCGGCTCGGCATGGCCGTCGGCGTGTTTCTGCTGGCGGCCGTGGTTTTGGGAGCCGCCGCCGTCCTGACGGGAATTCTGGGTGCCGGTACGCGGATGTCCACCGGACTTTCCGCGCGATTTACATTCGGGAAATACGGAGCCTACGTGCTTCAGTTCCTTCTGTTCTTCGCCTTCTGGGGCTGGTTCGGCGTGCAGCTGGGCTTCATGGTCAACGGCCTCGGCGACGGCGGATTAATGATGGTTATCGGAACGGCGGTTCCCGCCTGGCTTCTGAAAATAATCGGAGGCTTTCTGATGACGCTGACGGCCATGTTCGGTTTCAAGGCCATCGAGAAACTCAGTATCGTGGCGATTCCCCTGCTCCTGATTATCATCCTCGCCACGATCGCGTCCGAATTCGGCGGGGAGAAAACCCTGGCTTCGGTAGCGAACATTACGGCCGAAGGCGCCATGCCTTTCGGTGTTGCGGTTTCCGTGGTTATCGGAACCTACATCCTCGGGGGACTGTGTGCTCCCGACATTACCCGCTACTCAAAGAACAAGGCCGCCGGCGGGTTCGGCATGGTCTTCGGTATGTTCATCGGTTTCCCGGTTATCCTTATCCTGGGAGCGATTATGGTGAAGGGCGGCGGCGGTGAAATCGATTTTTCCAAGGTTATGCTGTCCAACAACACGGGTTTCTGGTCCGTCCTGGCGGTAATCACCATCGTTCTGGCGGCTTGGACCACCAACGACAACAACCTGTATTCCGGCGCCCTTTCTCTGAACGCCATGTTCCCGAAACTGCAGAAATGGATGATTACGGTGGTCTCCGGTATCGTCGGAACCGTCCTGGCTCTTCTGGGCATCAACACGGCCGCAGGCTTTACGACGTTCCTGGGCTTCTTGGCCATCCTTATTCCGCCCGCGGCGAGCGTGATGATCGCCGATTTTTACCTGTTCAAGGGAGACGACAATCTGCGTTACGACGCCGATTCCGTGGAATCCACGCCTCCGATCCGGTGGATTCCCATAGCGGCCTGGGCAATCGGCTCCGCCTTCGGCTTCCTGGTGCAGTACACGCCCGTTAAATTGACCAACATAACCGCCATAGACACCATTCTTGTCGGCGGAGCGGTGTTCGTCGTTCTGATGCTTCTGGCGAAGAAAAAAGTGTCGCTGAAGGCCGCGGAGGCGTAATCTCCGGAGTTATTCATTAAGTAAACCGCTTAATCTTCCGGCCGCCCCTTTGAATTGGGGCGGCCTTTTTTATCGGAAGCGTCCGCGAGGCAAAGAGATTGTTCGCCGCGCGTGATATTGGCGGGCGGGCCGGAGGCGGGTGTGGCTCACCGGGGTGGCGTGGTGGTTGGTGGTGTAAGTGCCGCGGGTATGGCGGTGCGGGAGAGACGCCTGCGGCGCGGCGGCGGGAAACCGAATGGGCGCGGAGCGGCCGGTTGCGGGAAGGGCCGCCCGGGCGGTGTTGTGCGGCAGGTGGCCGCGGGTGTTAAAGGCGGCCCCGCCGAGGTTCGATTCGAAGCGGCCTTGTCGTTTTGAACGCGGCGGATTCCGCGCGGCTTCGATACCCCCGGAGGGGGGTCACTTTTCTTTTAAAAAATTAAAACAGGTCAAGCTGCCGCCCACCGAGGACGGCGTCGAAGCTTTCGCCCTGTAGAGCGAGGATGTCGTCGGCCACAGAGCGAAGCTGTTTGTCGATGTAGTGGCTGTAGTCGATTTCCTGAGGGTTCAGTTCCATGGGGACGGGGCCTTGAGGAGTGATGACGTATTCGACTTCGCGGAGGTCTTTGGTGCCGTCGGGGTCGAGCATGAGGACGGCGCGGACATGGGGCGGCGGGGATTTGTAGTCTTTGGCGGCTCGGGAGAGCCGGCGTTTGTAGATGAGTTTGTCGTCCATTTCTCCGGATCGGATTTTTTCCACTTGTTCGCGAATCCACCCTTTGAGGTCTTCGCCGTCGAAGTAGCGCCGGAAGAGTCCGTATTGAAATTCCCGGGCCAGGGGCGTTGAGTCGGAGCGGACGAATTCCATGCCCTTGATTTCCACCGAGCCGTCCGGGAGCAGTCCGGCGTAGCGTTTGACGGCGCTTTCTCCCCCGGAGCGCATGATGGGAAGAAAAAGCCGCACGTAGCGTTTTTCAAATTCCAGTTCCAGCCGGGAGGTGACTCCGTATTCGGCCTGAATGATCTCTCGGAAATACTCGTCGATGCTTTGGGCCAGCCGTTCTCCGGCTTGTTCGGGGTTTTGCCTCTCTTCGGTTTTGAGTTTAACGAAAACAGAGTCGGTGTCGCCGTAGAGAACTTGGTAGCCGCGCTTGCGCAGACGTTCGGCGGTGGTTTCCAGCACCCAGCGTCCGATTCCGGTGATGGCTGCGGGAAGCTCGGCGCGGTAGAAGCGGCAGCCGGGGGATCCCATGACGCCGTACATGGAGTTCATCAGGATTTTCACGGCCTGGGCCAGCGGATCATCCTTCTCGGCTTTGGCCCGGGAACGCCGCTGCATCAGTTCGCCCAAATAGGCCGGGAGGATGTGCTCGGAGCGGGAGAAGCGAATATTGACGGGGGTTTCCAGAGGATGATTCTCGGCTTCCAGCAGGGAGTAGGGGTCGATATGGAAGGTACGGATGATGGTGGGATACAGGCTTTTAAAGTCCAAAACCGCCACGTCTTCGAACAGGCCGGCGCCGGAGGAGAAAACCATGGCGCCGGGCGAAGGGCCTGATGCGCTGATGTCGCTCTGGTTCGGGGCGACGCGGCCTTTGCGGTGGAGTCTGGGCAAAAAGAAGCGGTCGAAGGCGGCCACGGAACGGTGAACCTGATCCGGCGGCAGGCCGGTGATGAGGCTCCGGGTAACCAGCTGTTCCAGCACGCCGGTTCGTTCGAAGATTTCGGTAACCAGGACGGCATCTTCGAGGTTGTAGCGGACCAGGGCGCCCTTGTCCTCACGGAAGCGCCTTTCGATTTCCTCGACTTTTTCCTGTCCGTGCTCTGCGATGTCTTTTCTCCGGCCTAAGAGTTCATGCGCCACGGTGTCCAGCCGCCAGTCGGAGAATTTGTGAAAGGCGCCCCGAAGCGTGGGCGGGCCGTCGATGATGATGCGGCCTTCGAGTTCGGCGATGGGCAGTCTGCCGGGGCGTTCGGTCAGCTTGAGGGGAGAACGGCCGCGGCCGATGCGAAGAGGCAGGTTTACCTGGCGGCTTTTCTCGTCGAGGAAGGAGAGGTCGAAGCCGATAACGTGCCACCCGATGATAACGTCGGGGTCGGTTTCATCCACGGTTTTGATGAAATGACGCAAAAGATCGATTTCAGTGGGGAGATAGGTGACGGTGCCTGGGGGGTCGGGGTTTGGCTTGCCGGTGGCGGCGGCAAGAGCATTGTCGGAGTCTGTGGTGGAAGCGGCGGGGCTGGTATGCAAGGCAGCAGAGGCGCCGGCGGATGCGGCAAGAGCATTGTCGGAGTCTGTGGTGACATCGGCGGGGGTGAATACGGCGGCGTTTTGCGGGGCGGCGGGGGCTGCGTCGGGCGGCATGCTGTTCCCGGCCGACCGGTAAAGGGGTTCCACCCGCCCACCGGCCGGGGCTTTGGGATCCAAAACGGCCGCCCTGACCTGCCGTCCTTCCGGACCGGCGATGTCCATGGCCACCGAATACAGGGTTCCGTCCCGGCCGGTTTCAATGTCGAGGGACAAAGTCTTCAGGCGGGGGCGCCATTCGGACGGCGTGATTCTGGGTTCATCGAAAACGGTGAGATGCCCTTCGCGGCGGGGAACACCTGAAATATGAGCCGAGCCGTTGATGAAGCGTTCCATGAGGTAGCGGTCTTCGGGACGAACATCCGACTCCCAGGTTCTCAAAGCCGCTTCGGACGTGCGATAACGGCCGTCTCTGTATTCCGACGCGGTTTGAAAGTACAGACCGTCCACATCGGAACCGTCGAATCCTTTTAAATCCAGATACCGTCTTTCCGCGCGAAAACCGGCGGGCAAAACGGCCGACCGCGAAATAAAAAAGACGGGCTGATGATGCGGAATACGAACCAGTACGGGTCCCGCCCGACCTATACCCCAAAAACGCAGACAACAGCCTTCACCGCCGTCCTCAGCATCCGCGGTCAGGAGAAACATATCTGTTTCGGTTATTTTCATGTGTTTCCCGTTAAATCTTCGGTGAAAAACCATCACCGCCGGTGCTGATGAAATAAAAACTCCGATGAATCGTTATACTGACATTATGGACGAAAAAAATCCTCCCGTTAAAAATAAAGCCATTATCGTCGGCATCATTCTCATCGCGGTCGGTCTCTTGTTCATCGCCGGAAAATTTCTGAACCTCGGCGGAATAACCCGTTTATGGCCCCTTTTCCTTTTTATTCCGGTAGTGGTGCTTGCCTCAACCCTTCTTCGGGATCCGAGGAAGAATTCCGGTACCGTTATTCCGGCCGTTATTCTGACCGTACTCGGAATTTTTTTCCTTTGGCTCAATTTTACCGATTGGGAGCATATCTCAATCGCTTGGCCGATCTTCATCATCGCTCCGGGTCTCGGGGTTCTATCATCATGGCTCATTACAAGAGAACGCAGTCAGCTGACGGCCGCCTGCGTCATCCTTACGGTGGGCCTTGCGCTGTTTTTCCGCACGCTTCTGCACCATTGGGGCATCGCCATTGATCGTCTTGTTCTGCTGGGTATCGTTCTGGTTGTCTCGGGGATACTCGTTCTAATTATGCGGAACAGGGAGAACAAATAAAAATCGACCCCGACCGGCGATCGCTAAAACAACTTCTTCTGGACCGCGTGAGTTGAACGATACTCCTCGATTTTGCCTTCCAGTCCTTTAAGCATGACTTCCATCGTATCGGGTCTGTTGATATCGTACGATTCGGTATCCAGCTTCACCTTGGGTGAATAGTTATAGTGATCGAACCAGAGAAGATACTTCTTATTCAGTTTCTCCAAATAATCCCGCGGAATCCCCGACTCCAATCCTCTGTTGCGAATGGTGATTCTCTCAATCGCCGCATCAACCGAACAGTCCAGATAAATCAGTAAAGCGGGCGGGTCCGCGTGCTCCAGCATGTTATCCAATAGAGTACAGTAGGATCGAAACTCCTCGTCGGACATATCGCCGTCGTCATGAAGCAGTTCGGCGAAAATCCGGTCTCCGAAAATCGATCGGTCGAGAAGTCCCCCGCCGGCGGCGTGAATGTCTTTAATCATTCTGAAACGCTCGTTGAGGAAATGAATCTGCATTGTAAAAGCCCAGCGGCCTTTGTCGGCATAAAACCGATCGAGGAGATTTAAGGTATCCGGATTGCCCAATTCCCGGTAGAGCGGGATTCCGAACCGGCGTTCCAGAATCTCTCCCATTGTCGTTTTACCGGCGCCGATTTGTCCTTCGATAATAATCACCGGCCATGCTCCTTCTTCCAAGGGTTCTTCCTCGATCATTTATTGTCGGAGTTTCGATATAGGAATCGGCACCCGCCATGGCCTTCGCTTCGCTGCGTAACACCACTGCCTGCGGTACAACCCCATATCCACCCGAGTCTATGAGTATACAGAATTTCGACCGGGAAAAAGAACCGCCGGCTTTATCCCCCCCGTCAATCGTGAGGGGGACAAACGAAGTATTACGGATAAATTGACTCTAAAAAACGGAGTTACGTGAAAGATCTTTTGCGAATCATCCGGAAAATAGCGAAACAGCATCACCGAAACGCAAGCGAAAATAAACAACAGATATCATTTTACTTGCCGAATCGGGGCTGAAAACCTTTCGGCCGCGGCCGAATACCATATATTATCAAAAAGGAGAGGAAAAAATGAAAAAGAACGGATTCAGAACCGCAGCCGCCGTATTGATTGCCGCCGCCGCTCTCATCACCGGTCCGGCCGGCTGTTCGAAAAACGATTCAACGAAGAATACGGCCGCCGCTTCCGACGACACGGCCGTCGCCGAGCCCCTCATC
Organism: Spirochaetia bacterium; assembly: GCA_963666985.2. Taxonomy (GTDB): domain Bacteria; phylum Spirochaetota; class Spirochaetia; order DSM-2461; family DSM-2461; genus UBA2779. The sequence continues at coordinate 1,488,788 of CAXXIA010000002.1, forward strand.
GTGGCCATGGAACTGCAGTTCCCGCCCTTTGAGATGGCCGAAGCCGACGGCACTCCTTCCGGGATCAGCGTGGACACCGCTTACGCCTTGGGCGAATACCTGGACAGGCCGGTCGTGATTGAAAATACCGCCTGGACGGGGCTTATCCCTTCCATTCAATCGGGCAAGGCGGACATCATCATCTCCTCCATGAGTATTACCGACGAACGAGCCGAAGTGGTGGACTTCTCCATTCCTTACGCGGCCTCGGGCGTTACCCTGCTGATCAACAAAGATTCATCTGTGAAAAGTTATCGCGAGCTGTCGGAAGACGGCGTCATCGTCGCGGTGAAGTCGGGAACCATCGGCGCCATTTGGGCGGCCGAAAATCTGCCGGCCGACAAGATCCGCATCTTCGATGAGGTGGCCGCCTGCGCTCTGGAAGTTTCCCAAGGCAAAGCCGATGCCTTTATTTATGACGGACTCACAACGTTCGAGCTTCAGAAGAAGTTCCCGGACTCAACCTTCGTCAACCTGGAAAACCTGCCGGGAACCCTCGGCGGATGGGGAATGGCCATGAAAAAGGGCAACACCGAACTTAAAACCGGCGCCGATGCCTTCATCAGGGAGTTCCGAGCCTCCGGAGGATTCACCGAGCTGGAGCGGAAATACCTGAAAGACATGCGGCAGGTGTTCGACGATGCCGGACTGCCCTCTTTTTTCGATATTGAAGATTAACCGCCGAAGGAGATCCGATCGGTGAACCCGCTGATTGAAAAAAACGGCCGGGACAATCCGTGGGGCCGCGCTTTCAGCGGACTCCTGGTCGTCCTGGCCCTGACGGCGGTGTTCTGGTTCGGCTTCAGCCGTCTCGGATACCGTTTCGCTTGGGCAACCATCTACGATTATCGGGTGAATTTCCTGCGGGGCTACGGCACCACTCTCCTCATCGCCGCCCTCTCGCTGGGACTCAGTCTGCTGTTGGGCATCATCTTCGGCATAGGTCAGTCCAGCTCATTCCTGCCCTACCGGTATCTCTCGCGCTTTTATATCGAATTGATTCGCGGTACGCCGCTGCTGGTTCAAATCCTTATCTTTTTTTATGTGGTAGCCAATGCCGCGGGGCTGAATAACCGCTTCGTTGTGGGAGTGCTTACCATGTCGCTGTTCTCCGGAGCCTATATCGCCGAAATCATCCGCGGCGGCGTGGAAAGCATCGCCGAAAGTCAGCTGGAAACCGCCAGGTCGCTGGGATTCACCCCTTGGCTGACCTATCGACATGTCGTCTTTCCTCAGGTTATCACCCGGATTCTCCCCTCCCTGGCCGGCCAGCTGGCCTCGCTCATCAAGGACTCCTCACTTCTCTCGGTCATCGCGATAAAAGAGTTCACCATGGCGGCCAGAGAAATGAACGCCAATACGTTCTCCACCATGGAAGCCTACATTCCCCTGGCCGTCGGCTACCTCTTGCTGACTCTGCCCATTTCCCGGCTTACGCGGTATCTGGAGAAAAAGTTCAGCTATGAAACTTGAACTGGAACTCCTTTCGAAGTCTTACGGCGATACGGCTGTGCTGGATAACGTATCCCTGCTTCTGGAAGATTTGCATTCAATGGTTTTCGTCGGGCCCTCCGGCGGCGGCAAAACCACACTGCTGAGGCTCATTGCCGGATTGGAGACCCCCACCAATGGCCGAATCCTGGTAAACGACCATCCGGTGGAGTTCGAAAGCGAGGTTACTCTACGGGAATACCGCAAACGCATCGGCATGGTCTTTCAGGCTTACAATCTTTTCCCCCATTTGACGGCCCTGAAGAACATCACCCTGCCTTTGGTACTGGTTCACGGCTACAGGGAATCCGAGGCAAACGATGAAGCCATGACCCTTCTGGAACGTTTTCATCTGGCCGACCATGCCCGAAAGAAACCCGCCCAGCTTTCCGGCGGACAGAAACAGCGCATTGCCATCAGCCGAGCCGTGGCCATCAAGCCGGAGTTTCTGCTTCTTGACGAGCCGACCAGTGCTCTGGATCCCGAATATACATCCGAAGTTCTGGATCTGATCGGAGAGCTTCATGAGGAAGGAATGCGGCTGATACTGGTTACTCATGAAATGGGCTTCGCCCGTCAGGCGGCGGAAAGAATGCTCTTCATCGGCGACGGCGGCATCGTGGCCGAAGGATCTCCGGAAGAACTCTTCGACGGCCATGCCGATCCTCGGGTGAAGCGTTTTTTCGACAAGGTACTGAAATACAGCTGAGGCGCTTCGTTTCCCGCACATCCCCCCTGCCGATAATTCGAACATCAGGCTTTATAAGCCGCCAACTGGAAATGAACCATCAAAGTCCGTATGGAGAACAAATCCAATAACCTATATGTTGTGCAAACCACCCTGAAAATCACAAAGGAACTTAAATATAATGACAGGTCCGTTTATCGACAGTATAGGCATTATCTCCGGAAGCTGCCTGGGAGCATTGTTCGGAAGAAAAATCCCAAAAACCATTCAGGAAAAACTTCCGCTTGTATTTGGATGTATTTCCATGGGGATTGGAGTGTCCATGATTGTTAAAATACACAATCTTACTCCGGTTGTTTTGGCCTTGCTTATCGGAACCATTCTCGGAATGCTTTGCCGTCTGGAAGAGGGTGTTAACAATTTTGGTTCACTTTCCCGCAGAATAGTGGAACGTCTTTTCAAGCCGCCGGGAAATGGTATAACCGATGAAATTTTCGCTGAAAAATTTGCGGCCATGGTTGTTCTCTTCGGGTTCAGCGGTGTCAGTTTCATGGGAGCCGTTACCGAAGGACTAACAGGAGACTTTACACTTCTAACGGTAAAAGCTCTCTTGGACTTCTTTACCGCGGCAATTTTCGCCATATCCCTGGGATTTGCTTTGGCCTCAACCTTTGTTATTCAATTAACGGTTCAAACCATCCTTCTGTTTGCCGCAATGCAGATAGCTCCATATATGAATGAAATTGTTATGGGAGACTTTTCCGCTGTAGGAGGGATTATTATGTTGGCAACCGGATTTAATATCTGCGGACTTCTGCAGTTTCCTCTTACAAGTATGCTGCCCTCATTGATTCTTATCATCCCCTTATCAACGTTCTGGATGAATCATTTTGCCGCCTAACGGAGTGCGGCAAAAACACATCTGGAATCTTTAACCGTACATATTTCTCAATTGTATTAGGGAAAAAAGAGCCTAGGCTCTGAGGCTGCGCCTGAGGAACTCCGGAGATAACCGGCCTATTCCAAACCGCCCTTCTCCTCAATGCCTTCAAGCACCGATTTCACCGCTTCCCGAAACGGGGTTGTCTTTATCAGTCCGAGGGCTTCCATGTGGGGACAGGCCAGCCGAACATCCTTCGGCCTGGGAGCCCCGGAAGGAGGCCTCTCATCCGCCGCGGCGCGACCGGGATTAATCCCGACACATTCGGCCAAAACGGCTCCCATATCCCTTTTCGTGTAAGACTCTTCGGGACAGAAATGCAGCCGCGGACCGGGCAGATTCCCGTCCATTAATCCGGGTAAAAGACCGACAATCGCCGCGGCCACATCGGGCGTATACGCCGGATACCGCGTTTGCCGTGCATCAAGAGGAACCGGACCGTCGGTGTCAAGAAAATCCCGGAGAATCACGGTTACCGAAGATTCGGACAGATTGTCCGAGGGGCCGTAAAGCATCGGTACCCGCAGGATTCGATTTTCAGCCGATGCGCCGATCATCGCCTTCTCCCCGGCCAGCTTGCTTTTCCCGTAAGCATTCAGAGGATTCGGGGCATCATCGGGATGATATGGCGGCGCGGTACCGTCGAAGACATAATTGGTTGAAAGAAACAAAATTGGGATTTCCCGTTCCGCGCACAGCCTTGCCAGCGATTCGGTCGCGATGATATTGAGACTTTCGGCCGCCTCCGGGTTCTCGGCATAAACATCCGGACGCCGTTCGGCGGCCAAATGCACCAGCGCCGAAGGCTTTATTTCATCCAGCCAGGCGGCCGTCGCCGACTCATCCAGAAGATCCACCTTATCCAAGCCGCCTTTCGCCCGGGAAAAAGCGGCCCCGCGAACCTGAAAACGGGAATCGAAATCAAGAAGAGACATTAAAGGGCGTCCCAGAAGACCGGAGGCGCCTGTTACCGCAATTAAAGGTTTTTCGCTCATTACTTCATTATACAGCTTTTCTTTATGCCGCTTTCTTTGCATAGAGAAACTTCTGAAAAGAGACGAAGATATCTTTTATTGTGCTTATTTCTCCCAAAACTTCAGATGCATCGGATATGGAAAGGTACTTTAAAGCCAGCAATTCCGGCAGCTTCTCCTGGTCCAGTTCATCCACACCCACTTCTATATATTTGGATAAGACAAAATCAAGAAACTCTTTCTGCTTGTCGTCGATGCCGCTATATATTTGAGACCGGGCCAATTCAACCCGTTCATCTCTTGTAATCGGTTTAACGGCAAACGACACATACTCCAGAACGTCAAAAAGGTCGCTTTTTTCAGCATTAATCAGCTGCTTCAGGGTAAAAAGATCTTCTTTGGTAAAGCCAGCTTCATCAAGGCGTTCAAGCAGCGTTCTTCTGGTTGATGGAACCGACCAAATCTTACGGAGTTCTTCTTCACTTTTAAAAAAACCCGGCAATTTTCCAAAGAGTGTATTTAAATATTCTTCCGCCGAAATCGGTTTGCCGTCGGGGCTCCAGAAGGAGGTGGAAACCATGTGCTGTATTTCCCGTTCTTTCCCATCGCGAAGCTTGATTTTAATCTTCTTCCGCTTCTCTTTATCTGTTCCCTCGTCACTATCAAACGGGTCCGGTTCTTTAACCATGAGCGGTTCTGCGGATTCCGGCTGTTCATACGGCTCGGGTTCCAATGGCTCACCGTCCCATTCGGGATCGAGAAAGTGATGATAGGCGCCGACAAAATCGTAAAGGGTAAAATAGTCTTTGCCTTCAAATAATCGTGTTCCCCTTCCAATAATCTGCTTGAATTCAATCATTGAATTAACAGGACGAAGCAAAACGATGTTTCTGATATTCCTTGCATCAACACCGGTTGAAAGCTTTTGGGAAGTTGTCAGAATCGTCGGGATAGTCTTATCGTTATCCTGAAAGTCTCGTAAATATTGTTCACCGAGTACTCCGTCGTTGGCCGTAACCCTGTGGCAGTAATTCGGATCTGTTGACCGCTTGTTTTGATTTATAAGATCCCGAACTGCCAAGGCGTGGTCTTGAGTCGCGCAAAACACAATTGTCTTTTCTTTTTGATTTATCTCATCAAGAACAACCTTAACCCGCTTCTCTTCACGCTCTCGAATCTCAATAATTTTGTTGAAATCGCCCTCTGTATATTCCTTTCCCTCTTCAACTTCCCCTTCGATTACCGTGTCGTCGGAAACATAAATATAAGAATCAATTGTTGTTTGAATGCGTTTAACCTTGAACGGTGTTAAGAATCCGTCGTTGATGCCTTCTTTCAGCGAATAGATATAAACCGGTTCTCCGAAATATCTGTAGGTATCGACATTATCATTCCTCTTTGGCGTGGCCGTTAAACCAAGCTGAACAGCCGGAGAAAAATATTCCATAATTCCCCGCCAGTTGGATTCATCATTGGCCCCGCCTCTATGGCACTCATCAATGATAATGAAATCAAAAAAATCCGGAGGATAATCACCAAAATACGGAGAAGGCCGGCCTTCTTTATCCGTTCCGCTCATAAAGGTTTGAAAAATCGTAAAAAAGATACTGCCGTTTGTGGGAACCCGGCCTTTTTTCTTTATGGAATTCGGATCAATACGAATGAGCGCATCTTCGGGAAAAACGTTGAACGCGTTAAAAGCCTGATCCGCAAGAAAATTCCGGTCCGCCAGAAACAATATCCGGGGACAGCGGGAACCGTCCCTTTTCAGGTTCCATCGCGTTTGAAACAATTTCCAGGCAATTTGAAAGGCGATATATGTTTTTCCGGTTCCGGTGGCCAGCGTCAGCAGAATCCTTGATTTATTTTCGGAAACGGCATCCAAGGCCCTGTTTACCGCTATTTCCTGATAAAACCTCGGCGGCTTAGTTCCGCTGATATCCTCGAAAGGAATCTCGTTAAACGCATCACGCCATTGATTTCCCTCTTCGTGAACCATGGCCCACAATTCATCCGGCGATGGGAACGTCCGTACAAGACCTTCCCGGCCGTTCTTCATGCAAATTTGATAAATCTCACGTCCATTGGCGACATAGGTATAATCTATCTTCAGTTTGTCGGCATAAGCTTTTGCCTGGGCGACACCCTCGCCAACGGGCAGTTCATCACTCTTTGCTTCAATAACGGCCAGTTTGACATTTTTATAGGAGAGAATGTAATCGGCTTTCAACGGCTTACTTCGTCTTCCGCCGGTTTGAATTTTCCCGTTCGTTATTTGATATTCGCGGAACACCTTCGTTTCAGCGGTTTGCCCCCATCCGCATTGCAGCAATACAGGATCAATCAGCTCAGCTCTGGTTTCCGCTTCGTTCATGGGAGGTCCTTTTTATGCTCCAACAGTCTTTTCCGGATAGCTTCGAGTTCCTTTATATCCTCTTCATCGGCAGCCAAGACTTCATCAGCTTTACGTTTATAATCAAATTTATCATACCGCAGTTCAGCCAATTTCTTCGCAACTTCCGCTTTTACTTTGCCGGCATGCGTTAAAAGCTCCTGTTCGTTGAACGTTAAAAACGCATCCAGTTTATCCGACCATTGGACCATAGTGATTGTTTTTCTTTGCCGTGCCTGCAACTCCGCGTAATCGAGATACATGGTGACAATTTGATTAAGGTTTTTTATTTCATCAGCATTCAGGTAGTTCTTTGCAACGGCAACATCTCGCTTGCGGACGATTAACCCCTGCCATGAGGTTAGGCCCATATTCGGCAATTCCGGATTACTGCGTGATTCAATCAGCTCGGCGGCCGTTTTGCCGGTGATGGCCCAAAGCATCTTATTTTGTACTTTTTTAAAGAAGAGTTGAGCCTCTTCCGAAGTCTTGTCGTAATCAACAGCAGTTGCATAAATATCCCTGATTTTCTGATAAAACCGCTTTTCCGATGCCCGAATGTCGCGGATACGTTCGAGCCATTCGTCAAAATAATCCCATCTATCAGCTTTTTTAAGACGTTGATCGTCCATGGCAAAGCCTTTGATGATGTATTCCTTAAGAATGCTTGTGGCCCAAATTCGAAACTGGGTTGCCCGTTTGGAATTTACCCGGTAGCCAACGGCGATTATGGCGTCAAGATTGTAAAAATCCTTGTTCCGTGTTACCTGTCGTCCACCTTCATTTTGAACTGTTTCCATTTTGGAAACAGTTGCCTCTCTATGAAGTTCTCCTTCTTCATAGATATTGGACAAATGCTTTGATATTGCAGGAACATTTACGCCAAAAAGCTCCGCCATGGCGCTTTGATTGAGCCAGATTGTTTCATTCCGTAGAATGGTATCGACTTTAACGTCACCTTCTGGAGTTGTGTAGAGGATGATCTGAGATTGATTCATAATTCCCCCTCAAAGGCTTTCTTCAGAATGGATTTTTTGAGTTCTTCGAGGGCTGCGATTTTTTGCTGATAGATTTCTTTTAAATGTAAACTTCCTAATTTTATAGTTTGTGTTTTTTTAATAATTTGTTCTTGTGTTTCTAAATTTGGATATGAAATTTGATAATTATTAATTAATGCTTTCGTCAGAGCTTGGCGGGTTGCACCATTTTTATCACCAGAAAGTAATAATCTTTCTTTGTGAGACTTTGAAATCAACATAAAATGTAAAAACTCAGGCATTACCATATCAGGCTTTAATCTTATAATCGAAACATGTTGATTGACTCTTGCCGGTAAAACATTGTCAGGGACAATATTGCATCTTGCAATAGAGGCTCCTGTAATATTTAACAAAACATCTCTTGATTTAATAATAACATTTGAAAGTTTTTCCGCTTGGGATTCATTAATAAACGCCAAATTTTCATATTTAAATTCATCATCATGAATATTTAGACTACGAATTAAAGATATACCACTATCTTTATATGCTTTTTGACCACCTAATGGTGTAGCACCGCTACCTACTTTAAGAGTTATTTTCTGAATGGTTTTCTCGTCCCAATCCTCACCAGGATTGGCAAAAATCCCGTTCAGATGGCTTTCAAACAATTCCTTCGCGTTGGCCAGATTCTTTTCGGCATTCTCTTTCGCCTTGTCGATGAAGGCAAAGGCTTCATCGAGAATGGCCACTATACGCTTTTGTTCAGCTATTGGAGGAATGGGAATTTCTACTGAACTAACTAAAGCAATATTTAAATTTCGAACTGTAGAACCAGCGGCAAGTAAGTCAAACTGAAAAAAAATTATCGGAGAACAAAGTATGTAATACAAAAAATTTTGATCTATCTCATATTTTTTCTTATCTCGTAAAACAAGCCAGCCATCATGAATACAGCCTGTTGTCTTCATAATGTAAGGTCGACCAAAGCTCATTGAATTTGAAAGAAGAAAATCTCCTTCCTTTACAAATCTGGTTTTTTTTAAACCTTCAACAATAATTTTTTCTTTAGTTTCATAGATATATTTATTAGATGCTGAAGCATCACCAATTTTTATCCAGTTTAAACCATCAGCTGAATCTGTTAGATACTTTTTTATAGGTCGTGGAGAACCGCCTCTTTCAACTGTAAATACATCACTTATCTTTTTAACTTCCCACCCATCCGGCAATCGGTGCCCAACCACGTTCTTCATACCAGCTCCCGCACCTTCTTCAATATCTCCGCGCTTTCCCTATCCAATGCGGCTATTTCGGCCAGTATTTCTTTTGGTTCCCGAAGTACGATTTCATCCTTCTTATTGGGATTCTTTACGGAAAGATCAAAAGTATCCTGATTGATATCCTTTACATCAATGCTCCAGGAATTATCGGAATCCGCCTTGGTTTTTTGCAGGTTCACAAAGTCGGCAAGGTCATTTTCATTTAAGGGGTTGGTTTTCCCCAGATTGCGCTCCAGATTCAGTTGGTAATACCATATCTTCCTGGTGGGGGCTCCTTTCTCAAAGAACAGAACAACGGTTTTCACCCCCGCGCCCTGAAACACGCCACCCGGCAAATCAAGAACCGTGTGCAGGCTACAGCCCTCCAGCAGAGTTCTCCTTAAGGAAACCGAAGCGTTATCGGTATTGGAAAGAAAGGTGTTTTTGATAACCACACCGGCCTGTCCGCCGGCTTTCAGAATCTTGATAAAATGCTGTAGAAACAGAAAGGCTGTTTCACCGGTTTTTATCGGAAAGTTCTGCTGAACTTCCTTGCGTTCCTTGCCTCCGAACGGAGGATTGGCCAGGATAACGTCATAGCGGTCTTTCTCCTGAATATCGCTGATATTTTCCGAAAGCGTATTGGTATGAATGATGTTCGGTGCTTCAATACCATGGAGAATCATGTTCATAATGCCGATGATGTAGGCCAGCGATTTCTTTTCCTTTCCATAGAAGGTGTTTTTCTGCAAAACCTTCATGTCTTTGGTGGAAAGATTCTTGCCCTTCTTCAGATACTCGAAAGCTTCACATAAGAATCCCGCGGAACCGCAGGCCCCGTCATAGATCCTTTTTCCTATTTGAGGAGCCGCAACCTTTACAATTGTCCGAATAAGCGGACGCGGAGTGTAATATTCGCCGCCGTTCCGTCCGGCATTGCCCATGTTCTGGATTTTGCCTTCATACAGATGACTCATTTCATGTTTTTCTTTATGACTTCTGAAACGCAGTTCATCCACAAAATTGATAACTTCCCGCAGGTTGTAACCACTTTGAATTTTGTTTTTCAGCTCATTGAAGATTTCACCAATCTTGTATTCGATGGTGTCGGGGCTGTCCGCCTGAGTCTTGAACTTCTTTAAATATGGAAATAGCTTCCCATCGACAAAATCACGAAGATCATCGCCGGTAAGGGCTTTGTGGTAATCAAGCTTGCCGGATTCTGTTTTGGGTGCCGCCCATTTTTCCCAGCGGAATTCCTCTTTGATTATCGGGGAATAGATTTTTCCGGTCAGTTCGGCAGCCGCTTCCCGGTCTTTTTCAAGATCATCCAAATACTTTAAAAATAAAACCCATGATGTTTGTTCTACATAATCCAGTTCGCTGGAACAACCCGCGTCTTTATGTAAAATGTCGTCGATATTTTTGAATGTCTGCTCAAACATGCTTGCTCATCCTCTGTTTTTGCGGCGCGGGTGATTTCTTGGCGCGATTTCTTCATACCGCTTGTTATTTATATCATTTTTTTCTTTCGGCGTGATTCCGCCTATAACAGACTCCTTACAAAACACATCGATGCTCCGCCATTCAACATCACGGCCATGCGGGGGTACAATCCCATTCGAGATCAACAAAAGCAATCAGGAATATTTCCAATGAAAAGCGCGTTCAAGAATGAACAGGGAATGCGGATTATCCGCAAAGCCGTTCGTTCACTCTATGCTCAGAATCCTGCAAAAATGGAATCCCGATATCTGGACACCGGAGAATTCGGAGAAACGCATGTCCTTTCCGCCGGACCGGCAGAGGCTCCCCCGCTGGTGCTGCTTCACGGCACATCGAGCAACTCGCTTACCTGGCTCGGCTACGTTCCACTCTGGTCAAAGCGGTTTCGCGTCCATGCCCTGGACATTCCGGGGCAGCCGGGTCTCAGTTCCCGCCTCCGGCCCAATCTCGCCGACGGATCCTATAACCGATGGCTGGAAAAAACCCTGGAAGCCCTGGAATGCGGCTCAGTGAATCTCGCCGGCCGCTCCATGGGCGGACTCATCGCTTTGGATTTCGCCACGACACGGCCAAAGATGGTTCGAAGTCTCATTCTGTTCTCTCCGGGAGGATTGGCACCGCCGCGCTTCAGTTTCTTTTTTCGAATTCTTCCCTTGGTGTTTTTCGGCAAAGCCGGAGCCGGAAGAATCAACCGCATCGTCTCAGGCGGTGCCAAGGTAAATCCTCAATATGAAGCCTTTTCCCTATTGGTCTCCCGTCACTTCATCCCGGTTACCGAACGCATACCGGTCTTCTCCGAGGAACGAATTCACGGCCTCCGTATTCCGGTGTTCTACATCGCCGGTGAAAAAGACGTGATGCTCCGCACTCGGGAAAGCGCCGAGAGACTGAAGGCTCTTGTTCCTGAAGCCGAAATCCATGTTCTCAAAAACGTCGGTCACGTTGTAACCGAACACGGAGAAACCGTTATGGATTTTCTGATTCGGGATTCAAAGGTTCAAAAGGACTGAATCGCGGCCGCCGAGAAAAGCTCATCGCTGGCGCTAACCAAGTACGAACGCCCAATCCGCCTCCGCCCGCGCACTCCGGCCGGCCTTGTCGGTAAAAACCACGGCGCCCTCTTCAAAACGCGCCGATGCAACCTTCTCGAAACCTTTGGGTATTCGGCAAACCCCTTGAATATTTCTCACTTCAAACGGCGCCTTGCCGTCGAGTTTCATGGCGGTTCGCAATCCCCGTCCGGTTAAAACATTATCAACTCCGGAAACACTGAGTCCCGAGGCCAAATGTCCCAAAACTTCCTCAATGCCCAAACAGCAGTTCCGTCCGCTCCATGGTGCGCCGTGGCGGCCTCTATTTTCCTGCCAGAGCACCGTCGAAGGCAGAACGTCGGGATTCTTCAGTGAATACCAAAGGTAGCCGTGCGAAGGAACGGCGGCGGTAAACCACAAAGGTTCTCCGGTCCGGGGAAGTTCGGGAAACACCTGAATAATATCGACAAATCCTTCCCTCGCGGGGAAAACCGAACAGTCGGTAATGGCCGGATTCTTCCAAATCGTCGGAACCTCGGAAAGATTGTCGAAGAAAGCCCCGGGAGGCATGGACGCATATTCCCCGGAAGACGGCGGAGGAGGCGCCGTATCGGTAATGCCGGTAATCAGCTTCGGGCATGAGAGGTAATGCATCCTGTCCCCTCTCATGATGGCGTGGTGCCCCACGGTGGTTGATCCGGCGAACCCTTCGATTCGATTAGAAACATAAAGAGCCGACTGACCGGATCGCAAAGCGATGCGCTTGGTAACCCGTCCCGGACGAATCTTCGTTTCAAGCGATGTTTCCAGAAACGCCTCAGCGCCCGCCGATTCGGATCCGTCCGATGCATCCGTCAGCGTCCAATCCGCTTCGCTCACTTCTCCGTGTACGGGATGGTTTTCCGAGTTCCAGACATTGTTCCCGCCGAATGGCAGGCAAAAGATATCGCCCCTCAGCGGATTCAGAACACCCGGTCCGGGAACAAAATCGCCTTCTTCCTGCCAGGGACTCACGTAGTACGGCTCAACCGGCATATCCGTATCGGCAAAAAACGTTACGGGAGCCATATGCCCGCCCTTCACCGTAAGGGCCAGTTCAATCTCTCCGTTGCCCAGTTTCCAGGCTTCACGGCCGACTGCATTCGCTGTTTTCATCATCGTCTCCTTCGGCCGGTTCGCGACGGGACACCCGCCGGTGTCGACGCACCTGCGACCGTGAATCGATTATACACCCCCATCACGCTTTTCGGAGTACGACAATCCCGCACGCTCATCGGAGTCCCCTTCTCCGCCCTATTTACTGCCGCCTCATTCGCGTCCGCCAAATCCCGAAAGAACTCGCGCCGACATCACTGCGGCACGGTTGCACAGCCCGGCGGCGGGACTTCCGCGCAAAGCGTCCGCCCCTATCTCCGCCGACATCATGCACCGTTCCGCCGGGAGCGCACGTCAAGCCGGCCGACAAAACCGCCCGCTCCTTCGGGAACAATCCGCCACTCCGTTTCGGTCAGCGCCTCCAGAAACACCTTGTCGTGACTCACCAGAATCAGGGCTCCGGGGAAACCGCTCAGCGCCGTTTCCAGATGTCTCACCGAAAAAAGATCCATATGATTCGTCGGCTCGTCCATAACAATCACTTCCGGAGAACGGGCCAAACCCAGAGCCAGAATCAGCTTGCGCGTCTCGCCGGGTGACGGAGACTCCGTACTCATCAGGCGCACGGGATCGGAACCGAGCCGGTCCACGGCGGAGAACACCGCGCCCTTTTCCTCCCGGCTCAAGCCGCCGATCCTTTTCATCAAATCCCGGCCCGCATCCTCCGGCAGTTCCTGGGGAATCGACAAAATCTCCGCCGACATCGACCGCGAAGCTTCTAAAAGCAGTCCGATCAATCGGCTCTTCCCGGCGCCGTTGGGCCCTTCAACCGCGATTCGGTCTTCCGGCCCCACAATCAGATCCGGCCATTCCAACCCCCTGCCGCCGCCGAAATCCGTCCGCCCGGCCGGCAGTTCCGCGACACGATCCGACGACGAACGGCGCCCGGCGATAGTAATCCCGCCTTCCTGATTTCTCCGCAGGGAAGCGGAAGCGACACGTTCCCGCGCCGCCTCCACACGTCCGTCCATCCGAGTCTTCAAACGGCCCGCCTTTCCGTCCCGGCCGAGGATTCTCGCCGTATCAATCTTAAACCTCATATCGCTGTCTTTAGCATCAAGCTTCTTCTTCGAGTTCTTTCCGGCATCCGCGGCAACCTTCTGCGCACGGCGGCGGGCTTCCTCTTCGAGCCGCTTTAATTCCCGTTTCGAAGCCTCGAACTCACGGAGGTTCCGAAGATCTTCCTTCCCGCGCTCCTCCAAACCCGCGGACACTCCGCCTGGCCGCAGGCGCACGGGTTTCTCATCGAGAAACAGAGTTCGGCCGCAGAGACAATCCAGAAGAGAGCGGTCGTGACTGACGATTAAACCGATACCCCGGTATTCCGAAAGCGCGCCGGAAAGAAGTTCGCGGGACTGCGCATCCAGATGATTGGCCGGCTCGTCGGCCAGCAGCACATCGGGATCTTTCCACAGAGCTTCGGCAATCTGCGCCCGCTTCCGCTCGCCATGACTCAACGTATCCCATCGCCAGGGCCAATCGGATTCCAGATGAAGAAGAGAGGCCAGCCTGCCGGACGCGGCATCGGGGTAACACAGCAGATCCGCCAAACCGTCCGGAGGTTCATCGGTCCGCTGTTCGCAGAGCAGAACGGTTCCCGGAACATCGAGTCTTCCCGCGTAGGGATTCAGTTCTCCGGCAATAAGACGCAGCAGCGTGGACTTCCCGCACCCGTTCGGACCGACCAAACCGGTCCAGCCTGATTCCAGAGTCAAATTCAAATTTTCAAAAAGGGCGTATTCCTGAGACGGCCAAGTGTAATTGAAATCGGTGATTCGAAGAAAGAAAGACATATCGGAGCTCCTGCCTGAAGATGGCGCGGCCGGCCCGAACGGGCCGTGATCGGAGCACAGACACCGCGCATTCCCGCGTCAAACCACATTCAAAACCGCACCACGGTACTGTGAATAACGGCCCGAAAAGATTCGGCGCGAAGGCTCATGGTCTGTCTCCCGATCAGCTGTCGATCACCGGCAAAGCTCCTGTTGGAAGGCCATGCTAATTGAAGAAAAAGCCGAAGTCAAGAAAAGAAGCCGAAGAACAGCTATTCTCATTTTAGAAAAAGCGTCGGGGATAATACCTGCGGTATTTCCCTTGCCTTGGTTCGGCCATACCCGAGTAAACTTGGTCGCGGCTCTCACCTGCGTCGGGGATAGGAGGGGCGCGAAGCGGTCTAACAGGCTGTTGAAAAAGTAAGATTTGGTTCGAAGATAGCGAGCGAGACTCGCAGCTCGCTGCCGAATCAAGCACAGAAAGCGCAGCGTATGGCTGTACGTGAGCATTTCGAGCATTGATTCAACGCCGTATACGGGGCTGTCTCATAAGAGGCGGCCCTTTTTCATGTCTGGAAGAATTCCCTTCTGAATTCAAGGGTGGTAGAATTCTTCATGGACACTAAAAAGAAGGCTACATTCAAAGATTACGAAATCAGCCAACAGATGCTCCTGCCTCCAAGTCTCGATGAACTGCTTCCCGCAAACCATATATCCCGCACAATCAACAACTTCATCGACACGATGGATACCAGTGAGCTCTTCAACGCCTATCCGGGAGGCGGTGCCAGCAGCTACCACCCGGTGATGATGCTGAAGGTTCTGGTGTTGGCCTACTCGAAACAGCTGTATTCCTGTCGTCAAATCGCAGACGCTCTTCGTGAGCAGATATGCTTCATGTGGATCAGTGGTAATAACCGTCCTGATTTCCACACGATAAACAGATTTCGTAACGGTCCATTGAAGAAGAGCATCGAGAAAATCTTTGCCTCAATGGCCAACAGCCTCATCGAGAGCGGACATGTCCAGATGGAGAACTACTTTCTCGACGGCACAAAAATCGAATCAGCAGCTAACAAATACACATGGGTATGGGGCCGGGCGACAGACAAGTTCCAGAAGCGCCTGGCCGGCAATATGGATGAGCTTTTCGAATACATCGACCGCATCAATGAAGAAGAGGATGAGAAGTACGGCGACCATGACCTTCCCCATGTGGATCCTCAAGGCAGGCCGATGTCGGAGATTCTCGAAGATGCGGTATCCAAGCTCAATGAAGAGCTGCGCAAGGATCGGGAGGAGCGAGAAAAGAAGGAGATTCAACGGAGATTGAATACCGCTAGCAAGGACTATCTCCCTCGTGCCAAAAAGTATGAGCAGCAGAAGAGAATCCTCGGCGACCGAAATAGTTACTCGAAAACAGACTATGATGCGACTTTCATGCGGATGA
Source organism: Spirochaetia bacterium (assembly GCA_963666985.2). Lineage (GTDB taxonomy): Bacteria > Spirochaetota > Spirochaetia > DSM-2461 > DSM-2461 > UBA2779. The sequence goes on from CAXXIA010000002.1 coordinate 1,504,468, forward strand.
AAGAAGACTATATGAAAAATGGTCAGCTCAAGCCCGGGTACAACATCCAAATGGGTACTGAGAACCAGTTCATCCTCGGATATAGCATCCACCAGAGTCCCGGTGACTCCCTGACATTGCCGCTACATATGGAGAAACTGAAAAAGAATCTGAAACGCTATCCGAAAAGAATCATTGCTGATTCAGGATATGGTAGTGAAGAGAACTACCAGTGGTGTGAGGATCATGGTGTCGAGAAGTACATCAAGTTCAGCTACTTCCACAGGGAGCGGAAACGGAAGTTCAAGAAGCAGATTCATATGAAAGAGAACTGGGACTATCGTGCCTCTGATGATACATACCGGTGCCCCAAGGGTCGCCGATTCAAACACGAGGAGACCAGAATCTCGAAAACAGGTTCAGGATTTCCGACCACTGAAAAAAGGTATACAGGCCCTGGATGCCAAAGGTGTTCTCTCCGAATCCGGTGCTGCAAATACGGAGGCAAAGAGCGCATCCTGACGGTTCGTCCAAACCTGGAACGGCATAAGTCTGAAGTGCGCAAGTTGCTGACTTCAGAGGAAGGACTGAGAATGCGCTCTCTCAGGCCGATTGAAGTCGAATCTGTATTCGGAGATATCAAGACGAATATGGGATTTCGGAGATTCCGAACCAGGGGATTGAAGATGGTCAGTACTGAATGGGGACTGTTGAGTATGGCTCATAACATGAGGAAGCTACAGAAACGATAAGGGGATGGGAGGGAACCTCCCGTCTTCGGAGGTCAACCAAATTTTAAAAGGGGCTGTCTCAAACTAATGAGACAGCCCCTTTTTCAACAGCCTGCTCAACGGACAAAAGCCCGTTGAGACGATACCCCCGGATAGCCCGGCCCGGATGCATTGTGCGAGATATAGGGTCGTACCGCAGCAAAGCGAGGAACGTAAACAGCCGTGCACCGCAACGAAGTAAGTAGCATGGCGAATCCCCGTCACAGGAAACCGCAGGTTTCCGGCCGGCACCCGGCCGGAGGCCGGGGAGACGCCCAAGATGAGAATTGCCGGCCGAAGAAACCGTGAACATCGCGGCCGGCGGTGTTCATAAACGGAATCCGAAAAAAACCGATGAAACACGCATCCCAAATCGCTCGGCGGATTATCATACGCGAATCCGGACCCACCGAGACTCCGAAGAAATAATCTCCACCCCCTTTCCGCCGGAGAAAAAATCCCGGATTATATACACGCTGAAAAGGGAGGCTTCCATGAACCATACGTTCCGCGTGAACGCCGCCGGCTGTTCTCTTGTGGACAATCTCTACGGCCGAGTGTCTTTTGATTCCGACATCTATAAAAACTTAAGCAGCCGAAAAATCGGCGACGGAGGACTCCCTACGGGAGGTCTCACCTTTGCCGAAGCGCTCACCTCTTTCGCGGGAAAAACAAAAGAAGACTACCCGGAACTCCTGAGCGCACTCTCGGGCGGAATCGGACCGGATAACTCCAACATCGGCGGTCCGGGCATCGTACCCATAATTCACGCCGCTCAAGTTCACAGAAACCCGAACATCAAATACAGATTCTCCGGTGTTCTGGGCCGCGATGAAAACGGACGCCGCATTACCTCTCTTATGGAAAAAGCCGGATTTCCCATGGACGATTATTTTGTCTCGGATTTGGCCACACCGTGCACCGACGTTCTGTCCGATCCCACATTTGACGGAGGACGGGGAGAGAGAACCTTCATCAATACCATCGGCGCCGCCGCCGCTTTTTCCCCCGAGTTCCTGCCTTCCGATTTCTTCGACGCCGAGGTTCTTCTTTTCGGCGCCACGGCTCTGGTTCCCCCGCTGCATGACGCTCTCGATACGCTCTGCCGCCGCGGCCGCGAGGCCGGAGCCTTCGTAATGGTGAGCACCGTATTCGACTTTCGAAACGAAGCGCAGATGAAAGGACGGCCCTGGCCCTTTGTGAACGATTACGGCAACATCGATCTTTTGGCCATGGACCGGGAAGAATCCCTGAAGATCTCCGGTCGAAGCTCGCCGGATGAAGCCGCCCTCTGGTTCCTGGAACAAGGCTGCGGCGCCGTCGTCATTACACAAGGTGCCGACAATGTACTCTTAAGGGCCGGTAAAAACGGCCCCTTCGCCGAAACGGCCCGAACTTCCATGCCCACCTGCCGCTATGCCGACGAAGTGGTCGCCTCACTCGATCATCCGCGCGACACCACCGGCTGCGGCGATAATTTCGTCGGCGGCCTCATCGATTCGGTGGCCCATCAGCTGGCCGGTGAGGGCGCCGCGGCCGAAACAGCCGACGGAACCTTGGGGAACGCGGCGAAAACCGACGACGACGCCGAATCGTCCGCCTCCCGGCCGGCCTCATCTCCCGCCGGGAAAAAATCCTCCGAAACGGGCCGCCGCTTCCCGCTTCTCAACCTGGAAGAAGCCGTTATCTCCGGTACCGCGGCAGGCTCCTTCGCCCTGACCTGCCTCGGCGGCGTTTATTACGAAAAAAAACCGGGCGAGAAACTCGCCTCCATGAAGCCCTATCTTGAAGCCTACAGGCAGGAACTTAAGGAGATGAGCGAGTGAATACGGAAAACGACAAAACCGAAGCCTCCGGCCAATCCTCCGCCGATGATAAAACCCGCGCGGAGAACTCCGCCGCCGCACAGTCGGGCCCTTCCGCCGCCCCGCTCTCCGCAACAGACGCACAAAAAGCTTCCAACCCCATGCAAGACATCGGCACTGCCGCGTATCCTTCCCCCAAACCCCGCATCGTCATCTTCGGCGCCGGAAACATCGGCCGCTCCTTCATCGCCCCGGTTTTCACGCGGGGCGGTTATGAAGCCGTTTTCGCCGACGTGGCGCCGGCGGTCCTGGCGGCCCTCAAGGAACGCTCCCGGTACGATTTGGTGGAAAAATCGGAAACCGGTGAAAAACACTCTTCAATCGGACCGGCCCGAGGCGTGGACTCCCGCGACTTCGCGGCCGTAAAAGAAGAACTGGACGGCGCGGACATCTGCGCCACCTGCGTCGGAGCCGGAGCTCTGCCCATTGTTCTGAAAACCATCGCCCGCGCCGCCAAAGACAGAAAGCGGCCGCTCGACATCATCCTGGCCGAAAACCTCAAAGGCGCCGGTGATTTGGCCCGAAACGCCTTCACCGAAGCCGGAATCCCCGAAAACGAAGCGAAATGCCGCCTGGGCATCGTGGAAACCAGCATCGGGAAAATGGTTCCCATCATGCCGCCGGAAGTCGCCGCGGCCGATCCTCTCCTCAGCTGGGCCGAACCCTTCAACACCCTCATCGTGGACCGCGACGGATTCACCGGCCCGGTACCCGAAATCGACGATCTCATGGCCGTCTCGCCCATCGCTCCCTGGGTGGCCCGAAAGCTCTACATTCACAACTTCGGCCACGCGGCCGCGGCCTACATCGGATACGGCAAGCATCCCGAAGCCGTTTATCTTTGGGAACTTTTGAACGACCCCGACATCGCGTCCACAACAGGCAGGGCCATGCGCGCTTCCGGCGAGGCCCTCCGCCTGGAGTATCCGGGGGTTTTTACGGCGGACGATATCGAATCCCATATCGAAGATCTGCTTTACCGGTTCCGCAACCGCGCCCTGGGCGATACGGTCTTCCGGGTGGGCCGCGATTTGGCCCGAAAACTCCACCGCCGCGACCGCGTCGTCGGCGCCCTGGCGCTCATCGTCAAACACGGTCTGGACGCCGCACCCGCTCTGGAAGCTTTCCGCCGCGCCCTCGGCTTCCGCCCGAACGGCCCCGACGGCCGGCCCGATGCCAAGGACGCCGAAGTCCTCGCGGCGGCCCGCAATCCGGAAGCCTTTATTACCGATATTGTGGGATTGAAACCGGGAAGCGAACCGGCCCTCCGCGCCCTGCTGCTGAAAGCCGCCGCGAACGAATAGCGGCCCGAATCGGGCCGGCGGCTGCGGCAAGCCCTAAGTCACCGGCCCTCCGGCGCGTTCTTATCCGAGGATTGCGCTCTACCGCCCGGCCCGCTCCCGCAGCATCCGGTAAACCGCTTCATTGTCCATGTCGCCGGTTATCAAGTCCTCGGTACGGCAAAAAATCCGATCAACCAATTGTCCGCAGGTGCATTCCACCTCATAGCGCTCAAACACCTCCATCGCCAAACGGCTGACGATTTCTATAAAGCAGCGTTTGAATCCCATTCTCGTAATCAGAACGGCCGCGGCTCGGCCCGCGATTTTATCCTGTAAAAGAATGTCGCCGGCCGCCGGGGATTCGTTCAAAAGAAAATCTTCCGCATTGAACAGAGGATGAAGCCATTTCCCCGAATCTTCATGGATTATTAAGCCGTCGGCATTCCAAAGACGCAGAGAAACTCCCTCAGGAAGAGGCGGCGGAGTGAAATTCGAAAAAGATTCAGCGTAATCCATTAAACCTGCCCAGCAGACATCAAGCGGTTCGGCCGCTCAACTGAAGACAATCGGCTTCGGAGACTTTCTTTACCGATTCCCTGTTCAGCGCCGGCGCGGCTTGAATATCGGATCGATATAATTCTCCAAGTTCCACTTTTTCACGGCCCATTTGATGATTTTCGAATAGAGAAAAAAAGTTCCGGCAATGGAACCGAAGAGGATAACGATAATGGCCAGCCAGGAAAGCGCCATCGAAACATCCTCGATGTTCTTGAACACCAGGGAAAATCCCAAAAGCAGAACGGTCGCCAGTACGGCCAGAATCAGCAAATTCAGAACGGTCGCCGCCAGAAGGAAAATAACGGTATTGGCTTTTTTATTCATGATCGCTTCAATGCCCTTTCTTGCCGGATTAAAAGAATAACCAAAAGAAAAGAACCCACGACAAGACTCGCATCGGCGATGTTGAACGTCGGCCATCTCTCCAGTCCGAACAGACCGTAAAATTTGAAATCAAGAAAGTCAACAACACCCTCCGGACGAAAAATCCTGTCGATCTGATTCCCCAGGCCCCCGCCCAGAATGGCGGCCAGAGTCCAGCGCTGTCCCTTCGTGAGCTCTTTCCCTTTCACGATATACACGGCTACGACGGTCATGACGATTAAGGGTATGACGATTAAAAAAATAATCCGAAGAACCTCGGAAATACCGCTGCCCATGCTGAAGGCCCCGCCTGTGTTGCGAACATGGATAAGCCGAAAAAAATCACCGCCGAAGCTCCATGCGGCCGTATAGAGGGGAATAAATCGAATAACCAAAACCTTGGTAATCTGATCCGCGATAATCAGCGCGGCGCTCAAAATGAAAAATCGATACGTCTTCAAAAACATCTCCCGTTAATAACCGGTCGGAATGTCGAGAAAGACCGTCTCAAGCGGCAGCTCGGAGGCGACTTTCTCGGCCATGGCCTTCACGCCGAAAATCTCGGTTAAGTAATGACCGGCGAACACAACGTTGATACCGGCTTCACGAGCCTCATGATACACCTCATGAGAGGAATCTCCGGTTATGTAACAATCCAATCCTTCGGCAACGGCCTGCGAGGTTTCCCTGGTTCCGCCGCCTGAAAGAATCCCCACGCTGCGGATTTCCTTCGGTCCGAATCTTAAAGCATTAATCCGGTCGGTCCACGATCCGAAGGCCTTTTCAATAACGGTTTCCAGTCCCATGGCCTCGGGAAGCAAACCTTTAAATCCGATCTTCTTGCCTTTATAGAGTCCGAACGGTTCGATTTCGGCAAGTTCCAGCACCTTAGCGATCCGTGCGTTGTTTCCCACTTCGGCATGCCGATCCAGCGGAAGATGGCAGGCATAAAGCGCCAAGCCGTTATTCATAAGGTAGCGAACCCGGCCCCCCATAACTCCGCTCAGCGCCGAGGCGGCCCCCCAGAACAGTCCGTGATGAACGAACAGCGCCTCGGCGCCTTCTTCTTTCGTCCGAATAAAAGAGTCCATGCAGGCGTCGACGGCAAAGGCCATCTTGGACACCTCGTCCCGTCTTTCGCCGACCTGTATGCCGTTCAGCGAAATATCAATGCCGTCCGTCAGCTCGAACTCCAGCAGCGAACGGGCCCATGCGTCGAAATCACCCAACCTCATAAGGACCATTATAGGGGGCATCTCCGAGGCACGGAAGCGGTGAAAGAAGGGGATTCTCTTTGCCGTTCGGCGGGAGGCACCTTATTTAAGGAACTCTTATCAGATTCCTTATTTACCGCTATATTCAAGCAATGCTTCGAGTGCCCCGTGAACTCATCCCGGAAGACATCGTTCTCAAAATAGAAATTCCCGATGAATACATGCGGGATTCGGACGGACCGGACGATAAAAAATGGGCCGTCGTAGGACAGGACAGGGCCGTGAAAGCCCTGGAAATGGGTCTTTCCATCCGGGCCAAAGGGTACAATATCTACGTTGCCGGCGAAGCCGGAACGGGAAAACATACGGCCGTCATGGATATTCTTTCGCGGCACCGAAAAAAGAACGGAACGCTGCGGGATATCGTCTATGTTCAGAATTTCAAAGAACCGGACAAACCTCTGAACCTGGTCTTTCCCGAAGGAAAAGCTCGGGTTTTCAAGGAAGAGGTAAAGCATCTGGTGGATCGGCTGTCCGACCGGATTTCCAACGACCTGGACGCCGAAACCTACAAAGCGAAACGCGACACGCTCATCGCCGAAATTGAATCTGGCGAAAACAAGATACTCGCCGATTTCGAAAATCAGCTGGCCGCCGAAGGCTTCCGTACGGTTCAAACCGACGATGAAGACGAAGGCCAGGCCACCGATATTGCCCCGGTCATCGATGGAGAAATCGTTCTCTTTGAAGATCTGCAGGATCTTGTTTCCTCCGGGAACATTCCCGAAAACGTCTGGACGGAAACCCGGGAGCGCTACTTCGTCTATATGGACGCCATGAAACGGATTTACAGAGATCTCCGAATCGCCCGGGAAAACATGGCGGCAACACTCGAAAAGCTTAAACTCGATACCATCCGCCCGGGAGTGGAAGAAGAATGCGCATCCCTCTTTACGGCATGGGATGACGAACCGGTCGGCGGCTATCTGGAAAGCCTCAAGGACGATGTCCTGGAAAACGCGGACTGGTTTACCGACGAAGACGATGCCGATGAGGAACTCGATTTTTCCGTCCGTTACGGTGTAAACATCGTCGTCGATCGGCACGACGCCGAGGAACTGCCGGTTATTCACGAAACGAATCCGACCAAAGCCAATCTCTTCGGCGCCATCGAAGCCCGCTACGATGTCTCGGGCGAACTGCGGACGAACATGATGATGATCAAAGCCGGTTCGCTTCTTCAAGCCGACGGCGGATTTCTCATTCTTCAAGCCGAGGACGTCTTTTCCAAGGAAGGCATTTGGCAAGAACTCAAACGGGCGCTGCAGACAGGCCATATCGAACCGGAAGTCCAATCAACCCCCTTGGGTCCCCTCCCCATTCTGATGAAGCCGGAGCCCGTCAGTTCCGAAACAACGGTCCTTCTTGTCGGACCGGCCCGCATTTACGAAACCCTCTGCGCCCAGGATGAAGAATTCATGAAGCTCTTCAAGGTGGCCGCCGAGTTCAGTCCCGTGATGAACCGGGAACCGAAAACCGAAAAAGAATACGCGGCGTTTGCCCGCAGCCTGGCAAAAAAGGAAGAACTTCTGCCCCTGAACGCCGACGGTATCCGCGGCGTCATTTCTTACGGAGTGCTCCTGTCTGAAAAGCGGGACCGCTTGAGTACGCGGTTCAGCCTTATCGGCGACCTTATCCGGGAGTCCAACTACGGAGCCCGAAAATCCGGGAAAGAAGTTATCGACGGCGATGCCGTTCGGGAGGCAATCGCCTCTCGGGACTACTTGGGAAATTTGCCCGAAGAAATGCTCATCGATCAGATTCGCAGCGGCATCTTGATCATCGACGTGGACGGACGAAAAACGGGAACCGTCAACGGACTCGCGGTTCTGGAGCGGGGATTCTATGCATTCGGCACGCCGCTGCGCATTACCGCGGCGGTCGGCCCCGGGAAGGAAGGACTTATCAACATCGAAAGGGAATCGGGTCTTTCCGGGGAACTCCACGATAAGGGAGTTTTTCTTCTTGAAGGATATCTGCGCTATCGGTACGCCCGCAGGCAGCAGCTCTCGGTTACCGCAAGCATCGCCGTTGAACAGTCGTATTATGAAATCGACGGTGATTCGGCCTCGGCGGCCGAACTGGCGGCTCTGCTCTCGGCCATCGCCGAAGTTCCCGTCCGTCAGGATATCGCCGTTACCGGCGCCGTGAATCAGGAAGGCGTTGTTCAGCCGGTCGGCGGCATCCACGAAAAAGTCCACGGGTTCTTCAGAGCCTGCGAAGCCAAGGGGATGACCGGTAGACAAGGAGTTATCGTACCGGCCGGAAATGTCGGGGCCGTCATTCTTCCGCAAAATGTCGTCGATGCGGTGAAGGAAGGGCGGTTTCACATCTGGGCGGCGGAAACGATGGATGAGATCATGACCCTCCTCACGGGCCTGCCCGCGGGCCGGGAGCGCCGAAACGGCCGCTTCGAATCTCACAGTTTTAATGAAAAAGTACGCAGAGGTTTGGCCGAATTCGTCGATTTGTCCTGAAACATATATTCATGGATGGTATTTTTAATTGTTTGACAGGAAAAAACCTGCCGAAAAGAATATAAAGAAAGTATAAGGAACTGTATTAATGCCGAATCAAAAAGTCGTCGAGAAAATCAAGCAATCGGTCAGGACGTCGGCTCCCCTGACGGTGACGACGTATAAACTGCCCCATGAAACCGAAGAACAAATAGACGAGATTTTGGGCGCTTATCTGGACGAACTCGGACAAAGCGGCTTGAAGGATCACCTCTCCTACTGCCTCAAAGAATTGGCGGTAAACGCGAAAAAAGCCAACACGAAAAGAGTTTACTTCGAAGAGAAACAACTGAATTTGCAGAATAAAGAAGACTATACCGAAGGGATGAGGAAATTCAAAGAAGAGACTCTCGACAACTATGATTACTGGCTGGAACTCCAAAAAAGCAAAGGCCTCTTCATTAAATTCCTCTTTCATCCGAAAGGACGCAATTTCAGAATATCCGTTAAAAACAACGTTGAAATTACCCGTAAGGAGCAAATGCGCGTCTATGATCGGATCGCACGCTCCCGCGCCTTCGAAACACTGGAAGAAGCGTTCGCCGAAGTTCTGGACGATTCCGAAGGCGCCGGATTGGGCATCGTTATTCTCGTACTGATGCTGCGGAAAATGGGCCTGGACGAAGACGCATATGAAATCGAGGGAGAAAACGGCATTACCACCGCGAGCATTACCGTTCCCATCAACGAAGTAAAACTCGAAAAGATGGACATGCTCATCAATCAAATCGTCGAAGAAATCGATCGGCTGCCGCAGTTCCCCGAAAACATCGTCGCCATCCAGAGGCTCATCAACGATCCCAAGAGCGAAATCGCCGATATCGCGCGCAAAATCAGCACCGACCCCTCTCTTACGGCGGACTTGCTTAAAACCGTCAACTCGGCCCAGTTCATGCTTCCCAACAAGGTGGACAACATCGTCGACGCGGTGAAGATGCTGGGACTTCGCGGCGTGAAGAACATGCTCTTCAGCTACGGAACGGAAAAAATCTTGAATCTTCCCTTGCATCCGGAACTTTGGGATCATGCCCATAAGGTCGCCTTCTACAGCTTCACTCTGGCCAGGCAAATCACCCGCAGCAAGGACATCATCGACGATGCCTACGTGGGCGGCGTTCTGCACGACATAGGAAAGATCGTCTTCTCGGCGGTTCACCCCGATCTTCTTGAAAAAATTCGGAACTTCAGTTCCCAGCGCGATATCGCCCCGGCCCTCTTCGAAGATATATCCGCCGGGTACAACCATGCTGAAATCGGCGCGAAAATCGCCGAAAAATGGAATTTCTCCGATTCGCTGATCGAAGCCATACGCTACCACCACGAACCGGCGATGTGCCGCCCCGAACACCGTCTTATCGTTTACTGCGTGTATCTGGGCAATGCGTTCTGCGCCTATGAATCGGGAGAAATCCATTACGAGGGATTGGATCATGCAATTCTCTCAAAATTCCGCATTACCTCCGAAGATCAATTCAAAGAAGTGCAGCACAGACTGGAAGCCGACTATTCGGCGGAAGTCGATTTGGGCTGATTTCGTCCGTTTTCGTTCTTCCAAATCCCGTCCTCTTTTCATGCTTTCTCCGAACGGATACTTGACAATCTTATAATATCTATTATTTTCTATATAGAGTTCACAAAGGAGAACATCATGGCCGTTACCATTTACACCACGCCGAGCTGCGGATACTGCAATATCGCCAAGAATTATTTTCGCCAAAACAAAGTGTCTTACACCGAATACGACGTATCCAAAGATCAGCGCAGAGCCGAGGAGATGGTCCGGAAATCCGGTCAGATGGGCGTACCCGTTATCGATATCAACGGACGGGTTATCGTGGGATTCAATCAATCGGAAATAGAACGCAGTCTGAAGCGCTGAGGCTCCAAAAGAGCACCGGCCGCTCGTCCCGCGTTCAAATGTTTCGCCGCGCAGCCTTTCGCAGGGATCTTGAACAAGCAGGCCCGCCGAACGCTAAAGCTGAGAACGAAAACGATTAGATGCGCGCGCCTTCCCGGAAACTGCGCGTCCAGGCATGAATCAGGATTCCGAAAGCCACGCCCACATTCAATGATGCTTTAAGGCCGGGCAATCCGATGCTTACGATGCCGGCGGATTTCTCGGCCCGTTCCAGCGTTCTCGGCGAAACACCCAATTCCTCCGATCCCAGCACAACGGTTCCCGCCGCGGGGAAATCGAAATCCTTGAGTTCCGCTCCTCCCAGCTCCAAAGCGAAAAGAGGTCCGGTTTCCGCCGAGGTCAACTCGTCCAAATCACGGATATCCCACGAAAGTCCGTCCGCGGCGCCCATGGAACTCCGCTTCGAACGCGGATGATCCGGCTCGGCGCCGTCGGGAGAGGCCCACAGGTGTTCCACGCCGAAGGCCTGGCATGTCCGGAGAATGGAACCGACGTTGAACGGACTCCGCAGACCGTCCAGATAAACCCGAAAGGGGAAAAGGGCCGAACCCTCTTCCGAAGATTCATATCGTCCCCTGTCTCCCGGACTCTCCATGTCCCAATCGGCCCAATCTCGTCCCAAGGCCGCAAGCAGTGCATGCCGGAGGGAATTTATGGTTCTGATGTTCATGCCGCTCTGCGAAGAAGCTGAAAAATCATCTGCCGCCGCCGCGGCCGAGAAGCGAATATTCTCCGGCCAAGCCTCATCCTTGGCAATGAGCCGGAGCACGCCGTTCCAATAAACCGGGTCCGCATCTCCTCCGGCGGCCAGAATCCGTTCCAATTCGGCAAGAAGGGCCGCGTACTTGCGCATCCTTGTGCCTTCGGAAAGAGAGATGAGTTTTCGGAGACTTATCATGCTTTATACCGGCCGAAAGAAAACGTCTGCCGCGGCGAACCGGCCGCCGATAAACCCGATAATAATCCGAAAGCGGCCGAAAACCGCTTTTTCATGAAGCGATTTCCAGAATGTCGCGGAATGCGGCCTCGTCCAGATCGGATCGATAGGATTTCATCATGGCGGACGCCCATTCCGCGGCGGGCATGATTTCGGAAAGGGCCGCTCCCAAATCGCGCAGTCTTCCGGGTATGCCGATTCGGCCGAAAAGGGCGCGGACATCGTCCGCGGGGCGGTTCGTGGGCTCACCTTCGGAATCGGCGAACAGCCGGGAAAATTCGGCGTTTTTAGGCGATCCGGTAAACAGAGGCGATTCCAGCATCCAGGGCAGCAGAACCGCCGAAGCGGCCGCCTTGGAAACGCCGCAGGCTCCCGCCGAGGCCCAGGAAAGAAGAGAGATAGAACCGGGCGCGGTAAGCCCCGTCGCCAAAGCGCAGAGTACGGACGCTTCGATCATCCGCAAGCGGAATTGACGTTCCGAGGCGCTTTGCTTAACTTCCCGGAGCAGATTTTTAATGATTCCTATCGCCGAGACGGCCTGAACATCGGAAAGAAATACGGATCTCGGTGAAAGATACGATTCGGAAGCCGCCGCCAGAAGGGCGGCCAGTTCAAGGGCCGCTTCACCGGGTGAATAGCGTCCCGAAAGCGAAGCGTCCATAAGAACGGTACGGGAAGAAGGCGCCGAAAGAGGAACCAGAATGGTCCGCGCGGAGGAAAGATCCGAGAGCAGAGCTTCGTCACGGAACAGAAGAGGATGCCGGCCCGCGGCGGGAATTTCCAAAACGGTCAGCCCGGAACCTTCCACGGGAGCGCCGGAGAGAATCGAGGAGGCCCTGAGCCGCCCCGGAGCGGCCGCCGCGGTCAGCCTGGCCAAAGAGAGGATATCTTCACCGCCGAAAGCAATAATCATCTCGGCGTGCGATCCTCTTGCCAGAGACAAGGTTTCTTCCAAAGCCGCCGAATCCGAGCAAAGGCCCTCGCGGGCGAAAAGGATCGTATCGATTCCCAAAGAATCCAGCTGTTCCTGTATGGTTTCCGACGCGAACTCCACAGCCGCGTCCGCGATCATCAGTGCCCGCCCGCCCCAATCAACGGCCGATCCGCCGAGATTCGCTACCGAGCCAATGATAATCTTCGGCGAAAAGCGCATATTGAATTCAGCCATGGTTCCCTCACAAAAAAGGCAGGGCATGACGCCCTGCCTCCCATTGCTCGTTTACTTGGAGTTTCAGACGCCGAAAACGTCCAGCAGCTTATCCGCAACCGCCCCGATAATTGTATCATTGATATAATTCGGATCCTGGAGTTTTGCCTTAACCTCCTCAACCCTGTCCATGCGGACATCGGGCGTGTCACGAACTATATCGGCGGTTTGCTGGAGTGCGGCGGACCGTCTGGCCTCTTCGGATACGGCGATTGTATCCGCGTTGGTCTGCTCGGCGACTTTAGCCGGCTTGCCGGTCTTATTGTACTTCGCGACCGGATCTACCGGTCCCAGCCTATCAATGGTCATATTCACTCCTCACTCCGATTCACTATTAATATCGGCAATGACCCTATAATTTTAACCGGCCTCGATTCAAAAAGCGAAAGAATCAGATAAAAAACAACAATCAGCCGGCTCCCACCAAGAGGGTGAATTCGCCTTTTAGGGTACCTCGTGATTGCAAAACGGCCAAGACCTCATCGGCCGTTCCCGAGATAAATTCTTCGAATTTCTTCGTTATTTCTCTTCCCAGGAGCATTTTACGCTGTGAATCAAGCTCTCGAAGCTCCTCCAGAAGCTTCATTATCCTGAACGGAGACTCATAAAGAACGAAAATTCGCTCCAAAGAAAGAAGTTCTTCCAGACGATTTCGGCGGCGGCCGGCCTTCGGAGAGAGAAATCCTTCAAAAATGAAGCCTTTTCCGGCCGTTCCGGCGATACTGACGATGGTCGTAACGGCGGAAGCACCCGGCAGGGGCACCACGTTATGGCCCGCGTCTCGAACGGCCGCGGCCAAACGGCTTCCCGGATCGCTCACACCCGGCGTGCCGGCGTCCGAAACATAAGCGACGTCTTGGCCCTTTTCCAAAAGCATGACAATGCCCTTGGAGCTCGCCTCTTCATTGCGGGCCCGGCAGCTGATAAGCGTTTGGGGAGAAATATCATACCGATCGAGCAGTTTCCTGGTCTGCCTGGTATCCTCGGCCGCGATAACCGGAACTTCTCCGAGAACGCGGACGGCCCGATAGGTAATGTCCTCAAGGTTGCCGATAGGCGTTGCGACGACGTAAAGTGTTGCCATGGAAATGAGTATACGCCATTCGGCGTCTTTTTATCTCGTCCCGCATTTTACAGATACCGCATCGTCCGAAAAACGGCTTCTCATTGACCTCGCTCAAAGGCCGATTATAATGAAATTACATGACTCCCGATGCAGTGAAACATAGAAAAAGCCGGATTCGTTTGGAAATTTTGGATTACCTTCAACAAACCGACACTCACCCGACGGCCGAAGAAATATACCTTGAAATCAGACGGAACCACCCCAGCGCCAGTTACGCAACCGTTTACAGGAACTTGAACATCCTCGTTGATCAGGGCGAAGTTAAGCGAATCGAATCCTCAAGAAGCAAAGACCGCTTCGACGCACGTCTTCATTTTCACGCTCATTTCCACTGCGATGCCTGCGGTGCTCTTTTCGATATTCCGTTCGATATCGAAAAAAGAACTCGGGATATTGAAGTACGAACCGGCCATCGAATGAACAGCTGCAGCGTTGAATACCACGGCATCTGCGCCGCATGTCTCCGAAAATCCTAAAGGGCGTTCGAAAAACATGTCCGTCGAAATCCTCGTCGCATTAATTCTTATCCTGCTTCTGGGTGTTCTGGTAATTCTGATTTGGGGATGGAAGGCCGGCGAGAAAAGCGTTTCGAAAGATGCGGTAAACGGCGCGGATTGGGAGTTCGAAGAATCTCCGAGCGGTACCCAATGTCCTCTATGCGGGGAATTTCTTCCCAGGGGGATGCGCGTCCATTCGGTTGTGTATCCGGGAAGGGAATTCGATTTGATGCGCATCTACGGCTGTCCGAATTGCCGTTCGGACGGCCCCGGGAACGCCGATCGGGTTCTTCGAAAACGGTATTGTCCCTACTGCGGCGAAAAATTGCCGGCGGACGGCTACGTGATGGCGCAAGTCTACAGGAAGCCTTACAAAAAACCTCACGTGCATGTGTACGGGTGTACGGTCTGCAAGCCGGGCCGGGGCTGACCCACAAGGGCTGACCCACAAGGGCTGACCCACAAGGGCTGACCCACAAGGGCTGACCCACAAGGGCTGACCCACAAGGGCTGACCCGAAAGCCGATTCTCGCCGGCAGCACGAACCTGTATGCTAAGAAACATGGAATCACTGCCCCGGCGCCTTTTCGGTCTCTTTATTTCCTATCTTAAAATCGCCGCGTCCACTCTGGGCGGCGGAATGGCGATGCTCCCTGTGATGGAGGAAGAATTCGTTGAGAAGCGGCACTGGCTGACCTCCGAAGACTTCCTGGACGTCGTAACCCTGATCAACGCACTGCCCGGAGTCATCGCCATCAACTCATCCCTGGTTATCGGAAGCAAAGTGGCCGGTGCGGCCGGTGCGGCCGTCGCCTGCATCGGGGGGTTGATTCCTTCCGTCGCCGTTATTCTGCTCCTGGCGCCCCTGATTTCCCTCATCCGGAACGCCCCCGCGGCGATTGCGGCATTCACCTCGGTCAGAGCGGCCGTGGCGGCCCTTATCCTTCTGCTCATCATCAGGCAGGGGAAAAAACTCAACGCGGGATTAAAGGAATGGGCGTTTGCGTTGACGGCGCTGGCCGCGGTCCGTATCGTGGGAATCCACCCCATCATCATTATCCCCGCGGCCGGGATTCTCGGATTCTTCGTATTCCGCGGCGATGATTCCGGCTCTCCGGAAGAAGATTCGGCACGGCTTAATCCTCAAAAAACGCTTCCTCGGAAAAGGCGGCGGCGATGATTCTCTGGGAACTCTTCGGTGTTTTCGCGCGCATCGGCGCGGTTACCTTCGGCGGCGGTTATGCGATGGTCTCGCTGATTGAGCGGGAGATAACCGACCGGATGTGGCTCACAACGGCCGAATTCGCCGATATCGTCGCCGTAAGTCAGATGACTCCGGGCCCTCTGGCCCTGAACGTGGCCACTTATGTGGGAAGACAGACGGCGGGCGTTCCCGGCGCATTGGTTGCCTCATTTGGGCTGGCCGCTCCCGCCGCCGTCATCATCGCTCTCGCCCTCTTGGTGGTCCGATCGGGTAGAAAAACAGCCTGGATTGGAGCGGCTGTTCGCGGTATCCGCGCCGCCGCATTGGGTCTGATAGGCACGGCGATTCTTTTCTTCCTGGAAAGCTCCGTAATCCAAGGACTGCCGGACGGACCGATCTGGTCGAAATCCGGCGGCGCATCGGGCCCTTTGGAGTTTTCCGCGACGGCGGCCGCGGTTTTCGCCGTTACGCTTTTTGCGGCGCATCGTTTTAAACTGGGGCCGATTCGCGTTATTCTCGGAGCGGCCGTTTTGGGTTTAATCGCCTATGCGGCCGGATTACCCTAAGCTTTTTTCAATAAAGCCTCTTGAAATTCCAATAAATATACCGGCGCCTGTGGCGATAGGGTCAAATAGTATGTAATGTAGACCTATGTTCAGCGAACTTTGGAAAAAACTCATTCATCGCGTCATGCTCTCATCCTCGCCCAATGCCCACGAGGCGGAAATGAACAGCGGCGCCGTCGAAGATTTGGATTTTAAAGGCTCTTCCGACAGCGGCGGAAGTCCCGCCGAACGAACGGAGAAAATTCTCTCGGCGATGACTCTCGAGGAAAAAATAGGCTTTATCGGCGGTTATAAGTCTCTGGCGATTCGCGCCCTGCCGCGATTCGGTCTGCCGTCGGTATGGATGACCGATGCCTCCAGCGGCCCGCGCTGTTTCGGCCCCACCACGGCCTTTCCTTCGGCGGTGGCCATGGCGGCCGCATGGGATACGGATCTGACCGCCGCTTCGGCGGATCATATCGCCGAAATGACGCGGGCCAAAGGCGTTTCGATTCTCCTCGGACCGGGTGTGAACATCGCCCGCATCCCCACTTGCGGACGCAATTTCGAATACCTTGGGGAAGATCCCTACCTGGCCGGCGTTCAGGCCACAGCGTACGTGAAAGCCTGCGCAAAACGCGGCGTTATCTGCACCGTCAAACACATGGCGGTTAACAATTCCGAATACGATCGGCATAAAATCTCCTCGGACCTTGATGAGAGAACCCTTCGGGAAATCTACCTTCCGGCGTTTGAAAGGACGGTAACCGAAGGAAAAACGCGGGCCGTTATGTCCTCTTACAATCCCGTCAACGGTACCTGGGCCAGCGAAAACCGCCTCCTGCTCACCGACATTCTCAGAACCGAATGGGGCTTCGACGGCATGGTCGTCTCGGATTGGAATTCCCTCTATTCCACATCGGGCCCTTTAAAAGCCGGACTCGACATCGAGATGCCCAAGGCGAAATGGCTCTCGCCCAAACGGATCAAAGCGGCCCTCGCGGCCGGCTCGGTCGACGAGACCGACCTGAACCGCATGGTCGGCAATCTGCTGCGCACCCTTTTCGCCGCCGGGGTTTACGACCGGCCGGTTAAAGATCCCGATTCAAGAGAATTCCATCCGGACCACGATGCGGCGGCGCTCGAAGCGGCGAGAAGCGGCATCGTCCTTTTGAAAAACGACGGCGCCGCCCTTCCGCTTCCCGAAGGGAAAGGCGTTACCATCGCCGTCTGCGGTCCGCCGGAAGTGCAGAGCGCCGTTTTGGGCGGCGGTTCCTGCAATATCGTTAAAACCACCGGAACCGTCGCTCTGCCCGACGGCATGAAGAATATCGCCGCCGAAGGCACCGCCGTCATTACGATTCCCTGGAATAAAGGACATCTCGACGAAGCGGCACGAAAGATACTGGGCGAAGCGGACGCCGTCGTGATTGCCTGCGGCTATCACTACATTACCGAAAGCGAACTCTATGAACGGCCCTGGATTCTGCCCAAAGCGCAGAGGCGGCTCATAAAAGAGGCATCCGCCTTAAATCCGCGGACCGTGGTAACGCTGAACACCGGCGGCGATGTGGAAACAGAAAGCTGGATATCCGGAGTACCGGCTCTGCTCCACGGTTTCTTCCTCGGCCAATCGGTGGGCACGGCCCTGGCCGAAGTTCTCTTCGGCAGAGCGAATCCTTCCGGCCGGCTGCCGTTCACCATGGCGAAAAAATGGACCGACATCGCCGCCGTGAAGAACTACCCCAAACGCTATTGGAAAACCACGCTGGGCCGCATGATTGTGGGACAGGGAAACCCGCATTGGCGGCGCATGCGGCATTGGCGTTATACCGAAGGACTCATGATCGGGTACCGGCATTTCGATACGGCCGGAATCGAACCCGCCTTTCCCTTCGGGCACGGCCTGAGCTACACGGAATTCAAACTCGACGACTTGCGTCTTTCCCGAAAAAAAATCGGAGCCGAGGATGCCCTCGACGTAACGGTTCGGGTAACCAACACCGGCAACCGGCCGGGTGCCGAGGTGGTGCAGATTTACATTGAAGACGTCGAAAGCCGTCTGCCGAGGCCGAAAAAAGAACTGAAGGGGTTCGCGAAAGTTCGTCTGAATCCCGGTGAATCCGCCGACGTGAAAATCAAACTGGAACCGAGAGCTTTCCGCTATTGGGATCCCGACGCCGAAGGCGGCGGCACATGGATCTTCGAACCCGGTGAATTCCGCGTCCTGGCGGGACGAAGTTCCCGAAGAATCGACCTGGAAAAAACAATTTCAGGATAATAACAGGCTGGCGAAAAACCGCATTCCCGATACAATTCCGGTCCGAAGCGGAGTTATGGACCACAGTATCGATAAAAGAATGAACATCATCTCTCTTACCTGGCCCATCTGGATTGAAACGGCCCTGCGAATGACGTTCATGTCGGTGGATGTCTTCATGCTTTCGGCCTATTCGGACAGAGCCGTCGCGGCCGTCGGTGTTATGTCCCAGATGGGATTTTTCATCATCATTCTTTTCATGACCGTCTCGGCCGGTGCCGGTATCCTCATATCTCAGGCAAACGGCGCGGGAAAGAAAGAAAAAGCCGCGAATATGGCTATGGCCGGAGTCCTGATGTCCACGGTATTCGGCGTTATCATCAGTATTCTAATCCGCGTTTTTACACGTCCCATCATCGGAGTTTTCGAAATGGAATCCGATGTCGCCGAATACGCACGCGAGTATCTTGCGATTTTCGGTTCTTTTTCTTTCACCATCGCCCTGAGCACCATCTTTACATCCATTCTGCGCTCCTTCGGTTATTCCAAGCCGCCCATGTACATCAACATGGCCGCAAATATTCTGAATATCGTTGGAAATTATCTATTTATTTTCGGGCCTTTCGGCATACCGGTTCTGGGTGTTGTCGGTGTTGCCGTCTCAACCGTGGTTTCCCGCGGTTTGGGGGCCGTCGTCATGCTGATCATCATTCTCAAAAAAAACGACATTCCTTTCGAAGCCTCACGCGTCTCCAAAATCGGTTTTCAGGAAATTAAACACATCCTCTCTCTCGGAATTCCCCATGCCGGAGAAAATCTTTCGTTTAATTTGGCCCAAATGGTCTCGCTCTGGGCGATTTCCCGCATGGGAACCGCCAGTCTTTCGGCCTATTCCTATGCCGTTTCGATTTCCCGCTTTATCTATTTAACCCCGTTTTCCATCGGCCAGGGCTCCATGGTTCTGGTTGGCTACCTGGTCGGAGCCGGGCAATACGAGGAAGCTTACCGGAAAGTCTTTCGCTATTACGCCGTCTCGGTCCTCTTAACAATAACCATGGCCGCGACAATTGCCGTTTTTCGGTTCCCCATTACGAGAATCTTCACAGACGATCCGAAAATCACCGCCCTTACCGCCTCCATCCTCCTCTACTCTCTGGTCTATGAACCGGGAAGAACGGCGAATCTGATATTCGTCAACGCCATCAAAGGCGCCGGAGACATAAAATTCCCGGTCGGCGTCGCGCTTGTAACAATGTGGCTGCTGGCGGCGGGAGGATCCTATCTTCTGGGACTGGGCCTTGGAATCGGCGTTTTAGGTGTTTTCATCGCCTTTTCCGCCGACGAATGGATTCGGGGATTCATTATGTTTCTCCGATGGAAAAGCCGCCGATGGGAAAGGGCTACGGCCGGCGGCCTTTAAAATCGAAGGATTATTTGAAAGCGCCTGAAATTATAATATTTATAGAGGACATAATAATTCAAATAATTAATAATATTGTATGCGCCTCAGCCTGTTGAAAATCGGCATAATGGCGTTCCTCGTCGGTTTTCCGTACTTGGAACCGGCGGCCGCCGAGACCCATACTCCCACCGCGTACGCGGGAATAATGGATCTGACGTCCAACGAGGACATGGGGATTCAGCATCTTAGAGGGGAATGGATGTTCACCTCGGAAGACGGTTCGGCACCCATCCCCATACAAGTACCGGGCACGTGGAATCACATCACCGGAAATCCCTACTCGGAAGGAGTGTATACCCTGCGGCTTTTGCCGCCGACTTCCGCGGCGGAAAAAGCCGCTATTGGAGGACTGCTTCTTCCGGAACTTTCCCAAGCGCTTGAAGTCCGCGTGAACGGCCGGCTGATTTTCTCTTCCGGAGACATGAAAACGGGAAAGGCGGATTTCACCCGGGAACTTATTCCGTTCATGATTGAGCCGGAAATCCTTTTATCCATAAAAATAAAAAACGCGCAATTTCGTAACGGCGGACTCCTCTACGTTCCTGTTTTCAGCGACTACGATCAGCTCAAAAGATTCAGAGAAAGAAAAATCTTCTTAGAAGCATTGATAATCGGGATACTGCTGCTGGTTGCGCTTTATCACCTTCTGCTGTTCGCCTGGCGATACCAGAACGTTTCGGCCCTGTATTTGGGATTTGCGGCCCTGCTCATGATTTTCCGGGGACTCACGACGGGCGAAAATCTTATTACCGTCCTCTTTCCCAATTTCTCATGGACTCTCGATTACCGGATTGAATACATTTCGGCCTATCTCAGCGCCCTGGCGCTTCTGCGCTTCCTCGATACGACCTTCCCATTCCGGAATCAATTCGTTAAAGGAGCCATAACGATAATTTCCGGATGTATTATTGCCGTATCGCTCTTCACGACGGTTCTCCCCATTTCCCTTCTCAGCAAGACCGTTTATCTCCTTCAGGGATGTATTTTAATCTGTTTATTACTCGGACTTGCCGTTATCATCCACGGTTATAAAGAAAAAAAAGCGGCATCAGATTTGTTTTTCTGGGGAGGTCTTATAAGTATCGTCCTCTTCATCGGCGATTGCGCTTACTACTTATTTCTCCCGTTCAGCATTTTTAATTCCGGACTAATCGGCATACTTATTTTTCTTCTTGTACAAACCTTCGTTCTTTCACGGATTTACGGCACCGCCTATCTCCGGGCGGAAAGTTTAACCAGAACCCTGGAAGATGAGGTTTTGAAACGAACCGCCGCTCTGGAAAATACGAATCATTCGCTTCAGGAAGAAATTACGCAAAGAAAACGGGTGGAAGAACGGCTCACGGTTCTTTCCACCACCGATCCGCTGACGGGCGCGGCGAATCGAAATAAAATGAACGCCCTTCTGGAACAAAATCATAAGGTGTTCTTACGATACGAAACCTGTTACGGACTCATCATGTTCGACGTGGATCACTTCAAGCGCGTGAACGACCGATACGGACATGCCGTCGGCGACCGGGTTTTAAAAAGGCTTGTCGAGATTACACTCGGCGTTATCCGGCAATGCGACATTCTGGCACGCTGGGGAGGAGAAGAATTCCTGGTTCTTCTGCCCACGCTGGATATTGAAGGGACGGTTTCCGCGGCGGAACGGATTCGTTCGGCTCTGGAAGAAGAAACACACCCCGAGGTGGGGACGGTCACCGCGAGTTTCGGAGCCACGATTCCCCAAAACCGGGAAACCATGAAGGATATATTGGCCCGTTTGGACGGCTATCTTTACAAGGCAAAGCAGGAAGGGCGAAACAGGGTTGTCCATCGGTAAACCTTATTTCCAACGACTGCTTACTCAACCGTGTGAGGCTCCGATGAAAAATAATGCCAATCAAAGCCGCCTCAAGGCTTCCTTCTGGGTTCTGCTCTGCGTGGCGCTTTGGGCTCTTATTCCGGTTGTGTCCAAACTGGGTCAGGAGAGTCTGGACAACCATCAGTTTCTCTTCTGGTCCAGCATGGTTTCCTTCGGCACGCTCATAACCGCGGCCGGCGCAAGGGGCAGGCTCCGCGAAATTCGTGAATTGCGGCCGCAAGAATTCTTAAAGCTCGGCATCCTCGGACTCCTGGGAACCTATATTTACTATCTCTTCCTCTATTTGGGCTATGCCCGGGCCGAAGGCATGGAAGTTCTGGTAATCCAATACACTTGGCCTTTTTTTATCGTGATCCTCTCCGCGCCGCTCCTCGGTGAACATCTGACGATAAAAAACATCGCGGCGGCGCTTCTCGGATTCTCCGGAGTTCTTCTTGTACTGAGTAAAGGATCGTTTGGCTCCGTCCGTCTTTCGGACGGCCGAACAATCGCCCTGGTTCTGTTGGGCGCGTTCTGTTTCGCGCTGTTTTCCGTGTTGGGGAAAAAAATCTCTATAGATCCCTTAATCGCGACGGCCGTGTATTTTTTCGCCGCGATGATTGCCTCGGGTGTGTCCATGCTTGTTTTCTCGGGCTGGAAAGTACCGCTGCGCTCCGAACTTCTTCCCATCCTGCTGAACGGGATTCTTGTCAACGGCGTCTCTTATTTGTTCTGGTTCTTTGCCCTGCGTGCCGGATCGGCATCCTACGTTGCGCCCTTCGTTTACCTGACGCCCGTTGTTTCGGCCGTTTATCTTATCCTGTTGTTCAAGCAGCCTTTCATTCCCGTTTATGCGGCGGGAATCGGTTTGGTTCTCGCCGGAGGACTGTTGAATTCCATCGGGAACGGCTGAACGCGGCGACGCATCCGGCGGGGTCATTCCAAAACAACAAGACTCCGTCTATCACGGCGCAGCGCTTCGCGTTCTTCAAGCCTCTTTATCGCCCGATTAACCGACCGTTCGCTCACCCCGAAATAATCGGCGTACATTTTTCGCGTAAAATGGATTCCTCCGCGGCTGTTTTCACGAATGAGTTTAAGGAGCAATTCATCCGTTGAAAGGGAAAGCGCGTCGCTGGTTCTCAGCGACAGCCGCCGGAACCGAGCGCTTAAAGAGCGAAAAAGATGATTTCTGAATTCGGGGATTCCGTCGATAAGAGCCTGAAAACCCGGATAATCGAGTTCCAAAAGTTCGGTCTCATAAACGCTTTGAATATGACAAAGGAGCGGATCGCCCAGGAAAAACTCCACTTCGCCGAGCATCTCATTCTTCCCCATCAGATCGATCAGCATCTCTTTTCCGTCGTTTCCGCTTCGGAAAAGCTTCACCAATCCCGAGATGATGAAATACACGGCCTTCAGAGGGTCGCCCTGAACAACCAGGAATTCTCCCGGTGCAATCCTTTTGCGAATCGGCTGAACGGACGAATTTTCGATCAGGCCGACAATGTTCACTTCCATATTTTTTCACCGCAACGGGACATTTGTCCTATCAATGTTTTTCATTCATCATCATATTCACCCCGAGGCCGTCCGAAAAAAGCCCGGCCATTCCGATAGACTCTTAAGCGGAGAACAATATGACTACTTTATTCTATTATGCGGTCTGTTTGGTATTGGGATCCCTGATGACGTTTCATGTTTCCATGAATGCACGCGTGGGCACGCTGGTCGGCAATCCTTTTTTCGCCAATATGATTTTCTGGATTCTCGGAGCAATCGTCGCCGTGTTTACCTACTTCATTCACGGAGAAAAAGTGGGCCTTGCTCAGGCCCTCGAAGTACCGCTCTGGCTGTATACGGCGGGTATTCTCGGCGTCGGGATTTCTCTGGGAATTGTCTGTTTAATTCCAAAAGTCGGTATCGCGGGATTTACCATCATTATCCTCATCGGGCAGCTGATCTGTTCGGGCACCATGGGAGCGACCGGCTGCCTTTCGGACGGTATTACGCCAATCAATCCCGCGAAGCTAATCGGCTATCTGCTCACGGCCGTAGGCGGATATCTGGTTATTGCCCGCTGAAACAAGTCCCGGACGAATCTTGTATGAAAAATTATCGTTGATGGCATTGGATGGCCCGGCGCGTTCGGCGCCGCCGCTCCTATCCGCCTCTCCGCTTTGCTTCGGCCTTTCAGGGCCGAAGCCGAAAAGGCCGCTTTGCGCACTTCCCCCCGCCGCCGCGGTCGGGCGGCTCTTACTCCAGCCGCTTTCGAAACCTTAACAGACTGATACTGAAAATAATTATTCCCAAAATGAGAAGAGCCGCACCCTCATCCCAGAGTTCCGCGACTCCGGCCCCTTTCAGGTAAATACCCCGCACGATGGTGAAGTAATAGCGCAGCGGCAGAGCATAGGTTAAGGCGCGAATCGGCGCCGGCATGTTTTCCACCGGAAAAACGAATCCCGAGAGGATAATCATCGGCATCATTACGAAAAAAACCGATGCCATCATGGCCTGCTGCTGATTCTCCGAAAAAGTCGAAATCAAAAGTCCCAAACCCAGCGAGGAAAACAGAAAAACCAACGAAAACGCGAACAGCAGAAAAAACGATCCGGCGATATCAAGTCCGAAAATAACCCGTGAGGCGCCGATTATCAAAAGAATGTCCAGAACACCTATGGCGATGAAAGGCAGCAGTTTTCCCAGAAGAATGTCGCGGGTTCCCAGAGGGGTTACGATAAGCTGCTCCATGGTGCCGATTTCCTTTTCCTTCACAACGGCCAGGGAGGTGAGCATCATGGTCATCACCATCAGCACGAGGGCCAGCAATCCCGGAACCATGAAATCGCGGCTTTTCAGGGCCGGATTGAAGAATATGCGGGTTCGGATATCGATCGACGGAATCGAAAATCCCGACGCGGTTATCCCGGAAGTTCCCCCGGAGCCGACGGACCCCGCGCCGGATGCCGCCGCGGCGGTCCCGCTCCCGCCGGCCGTCCCGTACTCCGAGGCATACCGGCTGATAATCCGCTCCGCGTATCCGGTGGCCACCACGGCCGTCGTCGAATCCGAACCGTCCGCGAAATACGCTATCTCCGGAGTTCTTCCGGCCTCCAGATTCCGCCCGAATCCATCGGGGATTACCAGAGCGGCCGAGCCGCCGGCCCGCTCCATGCCCTCTTCAATGCTCTCGGAACCGTCAATATAACCGGCATTCAAAAAGAAACCCGACGAAAAAAACTCGGCCGTCAGCTCCCGGCTTCGAACCGTCCGGTCGAGATCGCAGACAACAACCGGAACATCCTTCGGTTCCAAAACCGCGGCGTATCCGAGCAGAAGCAGCTGAACAACCGGTGCCAAAAGGACCATGGGAAGCATCCGCTTATCCCGCTTGAGCTGGCGGAACTCCTTTTTCACCATCAAACCGATCATCGGAGCCTCCTGTTCCTGCGCGTCTTTCCGCGCCCGCCCCCGGCCAATCTGAGTCCGCTCACCCCCAGCATCACCGCAGAAAACACCGCCAAGGCAAGCGCCTGCGGCCAAATGGAGCGCAGTCCCGCGCCGCGGAGAATCAAAGCCCTCTCGGCTTCCAGGAAATACCTCGCCGGAAAGATATAAGTAATCCCCTGAACAACAGGCGGCATATTCCGGATGGGAAACACGAAACCCGAAAGGATAAAGGTCGGCAGAACGGTCACGATCACCGAAAGAAGAAACGCCGTCTGCTGCGTGTCGGCCAGCGTGGAAAGAAGCAGCCCGAGCCCCAGACAGCTGAGCAGAAACAGTGTCGTTACACAGAGAAGAAGCACATAGCTTCCCTTAATCTCCACCCCGAAAAAGAAACGCCCCGCGGCCAGAATCAGCATGGTTTCCCCCAGAGCCAGAACCATGTAGGGCACCGTCTTGCCCAGGATGAGCGAGAGAGGCCGAAGCGGAGAGGCCTCAAGCATCTCCATGGTTCCCCGCTCCTTCTCGCGGACCACCGACATCGCGGTGGAGATAACCGCCGTTATCACCATGATGAACGACACAAGTCCCGGAACCAGGAAAACCGTGCTCCGAAGCTCCGGGTTGTACCAAGTGCGGGAGCGGACATCAATCGTTGATTGAATGCTGTCCGGATCAACTGATCCCGGCAGCGGAATTCGGCGTTCGAAAATCCTCCTTACAGCGAGTTTCGAGAGCGCCGCCTCGATATACCCTTGCGCCGTCGAGGCCACCGTTACATTCGAACCGTCGATCAGAATCTGAACCTCAGGTGTCTCTCCCGCCGTTAAATCCCTGCCGAATCCCGGCGGCAGAACAACAACCGCGTCGACCGTTCCGTCCACCAGCGCCTCTTCCGCACCGCTCGCCGAAAACGAGACTTCCGCCCGTTCGAACACATCGCCGCTGCCGAACATTTCCAGCACTCGGCGGCTCTCCGGACTCCCGTCTCCGTCAACCACGGCGATGCCGACCGTCTCCACATCAAGACTGATGGCGAATCCGAATAAAACCAGAAGCAGCAGCGGCACCACCAGAAGAATCCCCAGCGTCCTCGGATCGCGGATAATCTGCCGGAATTCCTTGCGGATCATGGCCGCCAGTTCAACCTTCATGCCGCCCCTCCCGGCCTTCGGCCCTCTCGCCCCCTTCGGCCCGATGGTCTTCGGCCACCGCGTTTTCCGCCCTGTCTATAACCCTTAAAAACACATCTTCAAGAGACGGAACAATCGCCTCCACATCCGGCTTACCGATCCCTTCCTCGCCGGCCAGCCTCATCACCCGTTCCTTCGCCTCGGCCTCGCCAACCCCGGCGGCCGTCTGAACATGCACGGCATCCCCGAACAAGGCGGTTTCCGCCACCCACGTCTCGCCCGCGAAACGCTTCTCCAGAACCATAACGCCGGGGCCGGAGATTTCCAGTACCGCGCCGTCCACCACACCGCTCTTCAATTCACCCGGACTCCCCTCGGCCGCGATCCGCCCGTCATGCATCAAAACAATCCGGTCGCAGTATTCGGCCTCATCCAGATAATGCGTGGTAATCACGACGGTCGTTCCCCTGCGGGCGGCCGCGTGAATCAAATCCCAGAACATGCGGCGCGAAGAAGGATCCACCCCCGCCGTGGGCTCGTCCAGAAACAAAACCGCCGGATCGTGGGAAACCGCGCAGGCCAAGGCCAGCCGCTGGGCGATTCCCCCGGGCAGTTCCCCGGCCAAAATCCCCTCCATGCCTTCCAGACCAACCTCTCCGAAAGCCTTTTTCCGGGAAGAGGCCGTCGCTGCGGCCGCCGAACCGTACAAGCCCCCGAAAAACTCCAGGTTTTCATCCGCCGTCAAATCGCGGTAAAGACTGAAGCGCTGGGACATGTACCCAATCCGCTTTTTCGCCTCTTCGGGCCGTGCCGTTACGTCAATCCCCGCCAGACGGACCGTACCGGATGTTGCGGCCAAAAGACCGCAGAGAATTCGGATCGTCGTGGTCTTTCCGGCGCCGTTGGCTCCCAGAAGCCCGAAAATACTTCCCCTCTCCACGGAAAACCCGATATCGTTTACCGCGGTGAATCGTCCGAACGTCTTTATGAGGCCGCGGACCTCGACGGCGGATTCAGTCATGGGAAACCTCCTCCGATATCCGCGATTCCGCCAGCCGCGCATCCTCCCTGAGAAATCAGCGATAAAAAGACATTCTCCAGCCCCGCTCCGACCGTTCCGCTGTGCGTCACCTTCAAACCGCCTTCCACAAGAAGAGCAACGACATCTTCCGGCTCGGGCCCATCCTTCGGTACCGCCAGATGAACCCGGTCGCCGAAGGCCTGGGCCTCCCACTCGGGCCGGCTCCCGGCCAAAAGAGCCGCGGCGTCCCGATTTCTGTCGCAGAAGAACTCAAAGATCCGCTTATCCCAGCCGCGGCGAATCTCGCCGGGAACACCGGAAAGAATCAGCCGCCCTTCATAAAGAATCGCCACCCGGTCGGCCCGTTCGGCCTCGTCCATGTACGGCGTACTCATCATAAGGGTAATCCCCGCCCGCCCGAGGCCGCGAAGGAGCCGCCAGAACTCGCGCCGCGACACCGGATCCACGCCGTTGGTAGGCTCATCGAGAAGAATAATTTCCGGATCGTGCACCAGGGTACAGGCCAGCGCCAATTTCTGACGCATCCCCCCCGAAAGCTTATCCGCGGGACGACCGCGAAACGGAGTCAGTCCCGTCATCTCCAACAGCTCCTCCCGCCGCGTTCGATAATCCCGCATACCGAAAATCTCGGCAGAAAAAGCAATGTTTTCGTCGATGCTCAAATCGCCGTAAAGACTGAACCGCTGGCTTAAGTACCCGATGCGCCGCCGGAACCCGCCGTTCCTTCCTGAAGGATCTTCCCCGAAGACGCGGACGCGGCCGGAATCGGGCCGTATCAAGCCGCAGGCGGTCCGAAGCAGCGTACTCTTCCCCGCGCCGTCCGGACCCACCAGGGCGAAAATACCCGCTTTGGGCACCTTCAGGTCGATGCCGTTCAGCGCCGGGCGGCCTTTATAGTCCTTACGCACGCCTTCAAAGACAACGGCATCCGGTGAATCTAAAGACGAATTTTGAGGCAAAGCCATAAATCAATTCCCCTCGAAGACAACGGCATTTTGCGCGTTCACGACTCAATCACTCATCCCCGGCGGACCGAAACACAACATCGGCGGGCATGCCCGGCTTCAGAACCCCGTCCGGATTCTCCACATCGATGCGCACGGCGAACACCTGTTTCGCCCGCTCCTCGTCGGTCTGAACATTCTTCGGCGTAAACTCGGCTTCCGGCGAAATCCACGTTACGCGGCCGATAACGGTTTCCGCATCCCCGTCCATGGTTACCTCCGCCTCCTGACCAAGCATAATTTCGGCAAGCCGGGGCTCGGGAACATAAACCGTCAGCCGAAGATTCTCCAAATCGGCAATAACGAACACCGTCGATCCCGGAGAGGCCCATTCCCCTTTTTCCATCATGCGGTAAATCACGGTTCCGCCGATCGGCGAAACGATTCGGGCATCGGCCAGAGACTCCTGTGCCAGGGCCAGAACCGCCTCGGCCTGCTCCAGCGCCGCGCGGGCCTGAACAACCTCCGGTTCCCGGGCCCCGCTCTCCAGCTTCGCCAATGCGCTCGCCGCCTGGGAACGGGCTCCCCGGGCCAGCACCTCGGCCGATTCGGCCCTGTCCATCTGCTGCTGGGAAACCGAACCGGTGCCCATCAGGGCCCGAAGGCGATCCGCCTCCTCCGAAGCGATGCGCAGGTTTTCTTCCGCCGACTTGAGAGCCTGCCGCGCGGAATCCAAATCCTCGCGCCGAGCGCCCTCCAGCACCAAATCCAAACCCGCCTCGGCGATATCCCGGGCGGCCGCCGCCTGATCCCTCTGATGACGGAGAGACGCATCGTCCAGAATCACGAGCACATCCCCGGCCTCGACACGTTCGCCCTCCCGAACCGGCACGTCCAGGGCAACACCGGCGCCGCGGGCCGGAACCCGAATCTCAACGGCCTCCAAAGTTCCCGTGGCCTCAAGAGGAGCATTCCCGCCGCCGCAGGAGATCAAACTCAGCCAGGCAAAAGCGTAGTACGCGAGAGCCGGCATCTTTCCAGCCGCTTTCATTTCCGATCCTCCCCGCCCTTCTTCTTCCCCCGTTCGCTCAATACGCCGTCGAAGAAAATCTTCAGCATGCAGTCCACCAGATCCTTGGGAGTCATGTTCATGTCCACCACCGTCTGCGGAGTAATCATCGCATCGACCGTTTTGAGAAAATACGCCGCGATGAAATCCGTAGGGATGTCGCCGCGGACCTGCCCCTCGCGCCGCCCTTCCTCGAGAAGAATCAGCATCCTCTTCATCATGCCCAAACGCCGCCGGCGAATCGCTTCCCACACATCCAGAGTCTGCTTTATCAAATCCCGAACCCCCTTGCTCCCGATCTGAACAAGAACCTTCGTAACCACCCGGATAAGCCCGTCCACCTTCTCCCGAAAATCCAGATTCGGATCTTCGAGAATGGCCCGCTGCTTCCTCTCCACACCGTCGATCCTCCGGTTCACCACCATAAGAATCAAATCGCTCTTCGAGGGAACAAGTCTGTAGAGGGTCTTTTTGCTCACTCCCGCATCCGAGGCAACATCGTCCATCGTCAGCGTCACCAGCCCCTCGGAAAAAATTCGCTCCTCGGTTCGGTCCAGAATCCGACCTTTGACCTTCTCTTCGTCCATGAGATACCTCTACTTTGGAAACTATCTTCGTTTCCATAGTTTCCAAAGTAGCGGGATTATCCGAAGAAAACAAGCCTCCGGCGAACTTTTATGAAAAAGAGGAAAAATTTGTCCGTGATTTCTTGGGGCGGCCCGGCGCTTATCGCGCCGTCGCTCTCTCCAGGGCTCCGCTTCGCTTCGGCCTTTCCGGGCCGAGCCCGAAAAGGCTGCTTCGCACCCTTCCCGCCGCTGCCGCGTTTTTCAGGCAAATAAACGGCTTTTACCGGGAATACGCACCCCGCAAAGGCACGGACCGCAGCGAAGGCATGGCCTTGGGAATGGGCGGCAGATGCTCTTCCAGTTTGTCCACCAAAGCCGAAAGGCGGTTCAAATTCAGCGGAAGCGTATACACCGCCAGCCGCCGATAAAGCTGCTCGTAGGAACCCTGCTTAAACCCGGAAGCGGCCAGAGGAGAAACCCCGGCATAGCGTCCGGCGTCCGGCAGGATATTCCTCCGGACAAGGCGCACGTACTGCTTGAGAGCCGAAAGCCCTCTGTGAAGAACCGGCAAATCCCAAACCGTAGGAGAAGTCAAATTCAGCGCATGGCGGATATCCTGAAGCTCCGAAGCTTCCATTCGGACGTCTCCCAGGGTCGTGGTGAACCACGACCGGTCGAACTGTTCCCGGTAAAGTTCCCTGATTTCGGAAAGAATTTCGTCTACAACCGCCGGCAAGGCATGGATAGTGGTACTCATCATTATCCTTATCGGCGTAAAAAAAACCGGGTTGAGCGGAATCGGCTTTATGCGTTCTTCCGATACTCCGACGGATGGAATCCGGTATAACGGCGGAACTGTTTCGAAAAATAGCGGGAATTGGAATAACCGGTCAAATCGGCAATCTCCCGAACGGATAAATCCGGTCTGTCGAAAAGAAGTTCCTTGGCTTTCTGAATTCTTTTTTCCGTCAGATATCGAACAAAGGTCGTGCCCGTTCGATTCTTAAAAAGACTGCTGATATAGTTCGGAGTCAGTCCGAAATAATCCGCGGCGGTATTCACGCCGATGTTCTCGGGATAGTGCTTATTAACATACATTCGGATTCGATCGGCCGTATCCGGTCCGTGCGGATCCCGGCGAAGATTTTTCGCGATTTCTTCCAGTTTCCGCGCCAAGGCCGCCGCGTCGACGGCGGATTCCAAGTCCCCTCTCCGCTCTTTCATCCGAAAGGCGAAATAGCCGCGTATCGCGGGAAAGGCCAGGGCTCCGTCTTTCGCCGGAAGATCGGCGAAGCGGCTGAAAAAATACTTTAAGGCTTTTTCATCGGGTAAAGACAGATCCCTGCCGAAACCGTCTATGATTCTTCCGGCGGCGGCCCCAAGCTCCATCATAATCTCTTCATCCGAAAAGGATGTTTTACAAGGGATTTCGCGATTCAGACCAACCGTGCACCGAAGCCATGAGCGCCGATTAACCCTTCGATAAGCTTTTAGAAAACCTTCGGAGGGAACAAATCCGGAACAGGAAAGACTCCATCCGACAGCCCCGTTATCGTGCAGAAACTTCTGCAGAAGAAACCGGAGTATGCGGACGGCGGCCTTGTCGCGGGATTCCGTCGCTTCCTGCCGGGTTACTTCACACATCGTCAGAATGGCCGCCGACCCCAAAGGAACGGCGATAACGCGATAACCCTGCCGCCTGAAAACGCCAAGCTCTTCCCGGCACCTTCCCATGAGCCCGTTCAGCAAATCAACCGAAACATCTCCCTCCAGATCGATTCGGCACAACAGAATTTGGGAATCCTTTTTATGGATTCCGACATCATAATAATCCAGCTCCGGATCGGCCGAAAGCGACTCAAGAAAAGCCTGTTCCCAGCACAGACTCTCCTCATCGGCC
The DNA here is from genome assembly GCA_963666985.2 of Spirochaetia bacterium. GTDB lineage: Bacteria > Spirochaetota > Spirochaetia > DSM-2461 > DSM-2461 > UBA2779. The sequence goes on from CAXXIA010000002.1 coordinate 1,536,185, forward strand.
CGGGCCTTCAGGGCGTTCTCGGCTGTTTTCAGAATCCGCGCCAAGTCGCCGGATTCGGCCGGTTTCACCAAATAGTCGATCACCCCGAGACGAACGGCTTCCCGCGCATAGGTGAATTCGGAAAAACCCGAAACAATAACCCATTGGATGTTCTTATAAAGCCGATTCGCAGCGCGGATCACCTCAAGCCCGTCGCCCAAAGGCATGCGTATATCGACAAAAACGACATCGGGACGCGTTCTCTCCAACAGACTTAAGAGTTCTTCACCGTTCTCGGCTTCTCCGGTTATATGAATGTCGAATTGCTTATCTTGTTCCCTTAAGAGTTCCTTAAGGAAGATACGGGCCATCGGCTCGTCATCCGCCAGGACGATTTCCATTTTAACCTCCGGTATTTACGGGTATGACGATTTCCACGGCCGTTCCCAGGCCCGTTTCGCTTTGTATGGAAATCCGCCCCTCGGCATAAGCAATCGCGAGCCGGCTCATGGAATTCCCGCATCCGACACTGCCTTGCAGATCAATTCGCTCCGTATCGAATCCCATGCCGTCGTCCGTAATTCGAATCACGGCCGAATCTTTATGTTCGTTGTATTGAGCCTCGACGGTCAAAAGGCAGCTGTACGGTACCGGCTCAATCCCATGAATAACGGCGTTTTCAACAAAAGGCTGAACAAGAAGTCTCGGAATTTCCAAACCGCCGATTTTGGGATCGTAATCAACGGAATAGGAAAACTTGTTCGGGAACCGCAGCTTCTGCAGCCTGCAGTAACTGTCGATGAATCGAAACTCCTCGGCGACGGTCGTAACGGTTTCCGTATGCTGGATGTACCGAAGCATTCCCGTTAAATCCCGGATGGCGCGTTCGACTTTCTCCTTCCTGCCGATGCGGTTCAGGGAAAGAATCCCGTTAAGCGTATTGTAAAGAAAATGCGGCTTGATTTGAGATTGAAGCGCCTGATATTGGGCCGCCTGCTGGTTAAGCGCCGCAACGTATTCTTTATCGATATGTTCCTTTAAGGAGAGTGTCATTTGATCGAAAGAAACCGCCAAATCCGCCAGTTCCCGGCCGGCATGTTCGGGGATTCCCGCTCTGGCCGAAAAATCACCCTTTTCCACACGATGCATAACCGAGGTTACCGTCTGAAGCGGAACGACGATGGTCCTCGTCAAGCGGCGATAAACGGATGCCGCCATGACAAGCCCCGAAACAACATACAAAAAAGCTAATCCGTAAATCCAGAGAACCCGTTTATACAGATCGGATCTGGCAATCAGTACGGTGATAACCCATCCCGAAAGATCGATTTTCGCCGTTACCCGCGCATACCGCCGCCCTTCGGCGATAACGGTGCCGCCCGAACCGTCGGACACGGTAAAATCCAAATCTTTTAATCCGGATTCTCCTCCGGCGTAAACAAGATTTCCCCGCTTATCGGAAATGAAAACCGCCGCCGGAACGGTGAAGTCCAAAGAAGCCAGCAAGTCCCGGAATATTCCCGTATCGGCATCGGCGCAGATAACGGCCAAAGGTTCGCGGGTATCCGGATCGTTAATCAGACGGGCAACCGAAAAAACATGGGTTCCTTCGGGATAGGGAATGGGATCCATATCACCTTCCCGGGATTCCCGACCTATAAAAACCGCCCTGCCGTCGGCTTCAAGCGCGGCTCCGTACCAGTCGCTTTCAAGAAGCCCGGGTTCACTCCTGGTATAGGAGTACTTTCCTTTGGCCGTCCTGAAAACAATACCGCTGGGCATCAGAATGGAAAATCCGCGAATATCGTCCCTTGTGTTCTGAATGTAGCCGGTCAGCGTATTCTCCAGAGCACGGTCCGCCACCAGCCGGTTATAGTCCCCGGCCGTCTCGTAAGCACCGCTGGATTTCAGTTTTACGGCATAGAGAATCTTCTCATCGAAGTATGGAATAATCGTCAGCCGGTCCAGCTCCTGCTGATAAATCTCGATATTCAAGCTCAAGGCCGCAACGATGGAATTGGTCAAACGCGTCGTAATGGAAGAAAAATGAGCTTCACTTACGGTTGCGATAACCAGGGACAAGGCCGTTACCGGTACGATAATCGCCACGGCAAACAGGGAAAGCATCTGCCCCCTCAGCGTTCTCACGTCAAAAATCGCCCTATCGTTTCGAAAAGAAGCCTTTCATGTTCCATCGAAGAAAAACAATGATCCGCACCCGGTATTTCAATGTATTCGGCCCGTCCCGGAAACAATGAGGCAACGTTCTTTCCGGCAGAAGGAGGAACGGCTTCGTCGGCGGCGCCGTGCACCACAAGAACCTCGCCCTTATAACGGGAACAGAAGCCGGGCAAATCATTCATGAAACCGGGCAGTTCCGATAAAAAGGCCGATCCGATCGGATAACCCTGATAATCGTATACGGACTCGGATGAATCGACGGCCGGAGCTTCCCGTTTTATCTGACCGGCGATATCCGCCATGTTGCCCGCCGGAGCAATAAGCACCACCCGCTTCGGCGGATTCACGTCCGCGCGATCGGCTTCCCGGCCGCTGAGGAAAGAAGCCACCACGCCGCCCATGCTGTGCCCGATAAGATAGAGACGTTCGGAATCGAAACGGGCGTCGGATGCGATGCCGTGATAAATCGCGGCGGCCTGATCCGCTTCGGAAGAAAGGGTCATTTCGGAAAAAGAACCGTCGCTTTCGCCGGATCCCAGAAAATCGTATCGGACCGACGCGATTCCCAGTGTTTCCAGCATTCGCGAACAATTCACATGGATTCGATGGGCGTCCACTTTATTGCCCGTGAATCCATGAAAAATCAATGCCGTCGGAAACGGGCCGAAGCCATTATCGGGAACATGAAGCATACCGCGAAGCGTCCGCCCCCGGTATTCCGAACTTACAGCACTCTGCACTGAAATCCTCCGGGATTATTCTACCCCTTTACGGCGCCTTCCGAGAGCCCCTTCACGAAATACTTCTGAAGCGATAAATAAACAAGAGTCATGGGAAGAAGCCCCAAGAGGCATCCGGCCGAAACAAGCCCGATATCGTTCTGAAACTGAGAAACGAACTGAGAAAGCGCGATCGCCACCGTATGAACCTCCGATCTCTGGAGAAAGAAAACCGAAAACTGATAATCGTTCCAAACCTGAATCCCGCATAAAATCACGACCGACGATGTCGCCGGTTTCAGTAAGGGCAAAAGAATCCGCAGAAACGTCGTCTTCGGACCGCATCCGTCTATAACGGCGGCCTCATCAAGCTCCGCCGGAACGGTTTGAATGAAATTCTTATAAAGATAAATGCACAAGGGAAGCTGAAAGGTCACAAGGATACAGACCATCGCCCAGCGGGTATTCAATCCGTGAATATCAACAATGAATTTGTAAAGCGGAACGAGAATGGTCAGAGGCGGAACAATCAAACAGGAAATAAGAACCATCCCCACAATCCGGTTCCTTCGGGTTTTCTTTCGGGCAAGGGGATATGCCGCCGCGGCACCCACGCCGACGATAAAAAAAACCGAAAAAGCGGTAATCACCGCATTATTCAAAAGAGCACGCCCGAGATGCGCCTTGTTCCAGGCGGCCAAATAATTATCGAATTGAATATACCGGGGCGGCAGCCACATCGAAGAGGTATCCATGGGTGTTTTTCCGGCCAAAGAAAAAAGCATGTAAAAGGGAATGAGAAACAACAGAAAAATGAATACGGCCAAGCCGTAGCGAAAAACGGTTTTCATACTAAATCAACCTCCCGTGAACGGAAGAACTTCAAGAGCAGCCCGGTTAAAAGGAGAATGATAACCAGCATCAGGTTTCCCAGGGCCGCGGCATACCCGGCGTCCTGCGCGGAGAAATAGAGCGAATACATCATTGTTGAAAGAGACTGGGAGGCATATCCCGGTCCGCCGTTTGTGGTGGCGACAATAACATCAAAAAGCTTCATCCCCATGATAACGGCGAAGATGACATTCGTATTGATTGCGGGCATGAGCAGGGGAATGGTAATCCGCCCGATCTGCTGCATTCTGCCGGCGCCGTCGATGGTGGCCGCTTCGTAATAATGCCTTCCGATGCTCTGCAGTCCCGCGAGAAAAATAATCATCGCGACGCCCACGTACTGGAAGGAGTTGATTCCGGTAATCACCCGGACGGCCCGGCGCCCGCCGGCGAACCAGTCCACGGGATCGGCTCCGATGAGCATCATAACGTCGTTCATGGCCCCGCCCGAATACCGGAAAAAGAAATACCAGATGTAGCCCATAATCAGAGGACTGATAATCACCGGAAGGTAAACGATGGTCCGTATGAAGCTCTTGCCCCGAAGACGTCCGTCGAGGAACAAGGCCAGCAGAAAACCGAAAACAGTCTGAAGAACGGTGCTTCCCAGTCCGTAGACAAGCGTGTTGCGAACGGTGTTTAAAACACGCCGGTCGGTGAACATGTTGAGGTAGTTCTTCAGTCCGATAAACTTATAACTCGGAGAATACCCGTTCCAATTCGTGCAGGAAATCACCACGCCCCGGATGAAGGGGTAAAAGATGAAGACGCCGACCATAACGAGGGCCGGCAGATACATGGAATCAATCCCGCCGTACAGCGACGGGGTTCTCTTTCTCAGCGACATATACGGTCCTTAAAGGTATCTGTACGGAACACCGGGTTCCCGGTTTCCGGAACCCGGCGCGAGGCCGCTCCGGAAACCCGGTGCGGCCCGAAGGTTTTCTAGTAGCCGCCCAGTCTCTTGTATTCCTTTTCCATATTCGCGGAATACTCGGACGGCGTTATGGCACCCGCCAAAAGATCCTGACCGTTGATGCACATCACATCCCACATGCCGTTGGGAAGATAGGCACGGTCCAGGTAGGGGAAAATCCGGATATCCTCGAAGCGCTCGTACTCGCTCTGGAGGTCGCCCAGGGACGGTTCCACTCCGCTCAGACCCGCGGGGATGCCGTTGGCTTCGGCCACTTTCCGCAGATTCTCGGGACGGGCGAAGAAATCGACGAACGTAAGGGCGGCGTCGAGGCTCTTCGAATCCTTCCAGACGGCCCATGTGGTTCTCTCGCCGCCCACGAATGTGGGATCGTCACCGGGATAGTACGCGGGTATGGGCATCATTCCCGCTTCGAAGTCGGGATTGATCTTCTTAATCTCGCTGATGATGTACGCGCCGTAGCAGCCGCCGATGGCCGCCTTGCCCGTCGCCAGGGCCGATACCGAATCGGAGTATTTTGATGTGAGGATGTCGGGATTCAGATAACCGAGTTCCTTAAGCTTCAGGAAATTCTCCGAAATTTCATCGTACAAACTCCAGTCGAAGGAACCGTCCAGGAATTCCTCCCTGTAGTCGTGAGCGGGATCGCTGACATAGTAGCCGGTGGAATTGAAATCGTAGTAGCCGCCGATGGGCCAGGAATCGCCGCCGCCGTAATGGAGAGGAACGATTGTTCCGTTACTCTTCTTCACGATCTGTGCGCACACTTCAAGCAATTCGTCGAAATTCCGGGGCACATCGAGGCCGTAGGAGTCAAACAGGCCCTTGTTGTAGGTCATGCCCGTAATATCAAGGTCCATGGGAAGAGCGCACAGAGCGCCTTTGTCGTCGGTGATGATATCCCGGATGGAATCCTTCACCTTGCCGGCCCAGTCCCGGCCGCTCAAATCATAGGTGTATTCGCCGTACCGCATCACGGCCCAGCCATGCGTGGAAAAAACATCGGGAAGATCGTTTGACGCCATTTTGACCTTCATCATGCTCTCGTAGTCTTTGCCGATGGACTGGTAATCGACTTCAATACCGGGGAATTCGGCTTCGAACGCCTCGGTAATGCCTTCGATAATGCCCAAAGCAATCTGATGCTGGTTGTTGAACACGGTGATGGAACCGTTGTTTTCATCTCCGCCGGAATCGGAGGCGCCGCCGGCAAATCCGCTCATCGTTACCGCAAGCGCCAAGGCCGCAATAAGAAAACTCCTATAACAGTGTTTCATGAGATACTCCTTTTGGTTTTCATTTCATGATGAAGGAGCACCGAACGGCGGGAAAGTGCATCATTCCTTGAATTCAGGTGCACATTTCTACGGTTTTTCCGTTTCGCCATGGTGCTTTTCAAGGGAAAATCCATTTTCCCGGCCTCTGGCGATAACGGCGGGAACCGGCTAGAGTTCCCGGGAACACACTCTCTCAGGAGGTTCTTCATGAAGAAATATATATTAGTCATTCCTCTGCTCTTGGCGTCGGTATCCCTTTTCGCCCGTGCCGCCGGAGAGCCCGCGGCCGATTCGGCTGAAGAACCCATCGTCGTGAAATTCGTCACACCCGCCGGCTTCACCGCGATATCCCTTGCCGAAATGATCGCCGATAACCCGCAATTCGCCGGAAAGATTTCGGTGGAATACGAGGTGGTTGATTCGCCGGATCTGATTGCCGGAAAAATTCTCTCCGGCGAGGCGGATATGATGCTTGCCCCGACCAACCTGGGGGCCACTTTGTACAACAAAGGCGAGGACATCGTACTGGCCGGTTCGGTGATTTGGGGTTTGCTCTATGTGGTAACGACCGAAGATATCACCGGCTGGGACGGCCTTAAGGGCCGGGAGGTTTCAACTTTCGGGCGGGGACTGACTCCGGACATCGTCTTCCGCTACCTCCTGGAAGCGGCGGGCCTTGTACCCGATGAAGATGTTACGCTTACCTACGTGCAGAACACGGCCGAACTCGGCCCCTTGTTCATTTCAGGACGGACAACCCTGGCCCTGCTTCCCGAGCCCGTGCTGACAATCGTTCGCGGCAAGGTTCCCGATGCCCGTATTCTTCTGGATCTCCAGAAAGAATGGGCCGCGTCTTCCGGTACGGCAAACAGTTACCCTCAAGCCTCCCTGTTCGTCCGCCGGGCCCTTGCCGACGGCAATCCGGAATTTCTTAATTCCTTCACGGCCGAATACCAGGCGTCGATCGATCGGATCCTCGCCGATCCGAAAGCGGCGGGGATAAAAGCGGCAGCCTTCCTGGAATCCCCTCCGGCTCCGGTTATCGCCGCATCCATCCCCGGCGGAAACCTTGCGTGGGTATCCGCCTCGGAAGCCCGATCCTCCATTGAAAAATATCTGGGAGTGCTTTTCGATTACGCGCCGAACACCATCGGAGGAAAGCTTCCCGACGGCGGTTTTTATCTCAAAGAGAGATAAGGTGACTTCAAAAATCAGCGATTTTTGAAGCAAGGCTCTTCTCGCGCGAGTTCCGAGGAATTTCGGCTATCGAATATAAAAACACCGGATAAGACGGCTTTGACGCCTCCCATCCGGTGTTTCTTTTACAAAGGCAGCTTAATTACATCTGCTTCTTTCAATAACCGTCCGCGAGAAAACCGCGCTTTAAAATTTCATCTTCACCATCATATTGGCGCCGACATCTTCGAAGTTCTGTTTTGCCTTCACTTCAAGGAATGTTTCGATAAACTTGAAATCCACTCCCGCGCCCAGCGTGATGTACTCCAGGTAATAGCTGGCTCCCACGTCCAGGAATCCCAGGAACCGGACATTGGCCCCAAGGCGCATATGTCTGAGGAAGGTACTGGAATCGGTTTGATAAAAATCCTTAAGACTCGAATAATCACCGTCTCCGTATTCACGGGCCATGCCGACGATATCATAAAAATCCAAACTGAATTTAGGCCGGATGCCCCGCCAGTCCGGCTGCCAGGTCATACCCGCGCTGAAATCGAAATTCCAGGCGTAGCCGCCCGACGGACCGTCGATATCTCCGGAAAGGAACTGGTCGATAGTACCGGATCCCATATCTTCCTCCGGAGTAACCGAACCGATGATATCGCTGAAAAGCACGGCGAAGGTCAGGCTGTTGATCGGCTCCCAAATGGCACCGGCATCGACGCCCCAGGCATAACCGTACAGAATTTGCTGATTCATCGCGTCGCTTACGTCAAAGGCATACGCCGGATTGTCGGCCAGAAGAAGAGCGAATTTCCCGCTGACTCCCAAACTGAAGGGGCCGAGGTCGAATCCGTAACCGGTCACGGCTCCCAGCTCGAAAATCATATCCTCGATTCCCTGAGCTCCCAGGGAATAAAGGGCGTAATCATTGTTATAAATTCCGAATCCGAATCCCTTGATGAGTGTTCCGAGGCGAAGTTCGGCCTCAACCGAGTAATTCACCTCATCGAACTGTTCCATCAGAAGAGTTTGAAGGCCATCGGCGCCTCCTCCGCTCTCAAAGTTGGCGGCGATTGTGTCCAGATCGGACTGACTTACCGTCGACCAGTCGGTTGATTGGGCCGTTTCAAGATCCATCGTTGAAATAGTGGTTCCCGCCGTCAAATCGTCCAAAGTCGACTGATCGATATTCTCGACAATCAAGGACATCAGCTCCTCGGCGTCGTCTTGAGATAAATCCCCGTCGGCCATGCCCTGCATCACCTCAAGACTGTCCTTGAGCAGCTTGTAGTTCTTCAGCTTGCCCCAGGTACCGCCTTCAAGATCCAATGAGAAGATTTGAGTCTGCCCGGAAATCCCCGCGGGATTCACGAACAGCGAATCAAAACCGTCCCTATCGGCAAGATACGGATCGTATCCTTTCAGACTTTGTTCCAGTAATGTTCCGGCGAACACGGTCGTCGCGGCTATGAGGAAAAAGAGAGAGAATACAATTTTCTTCACGAAGCACCTCCTGCGCCGTCGGCTTTCGAGCCGAAAACAACGCTTGTTTGGAAATTCTAACGTGTGATTCCGCAATATTCCACTTATTTAATACTCGTTAACCGAATCCGTTGTTTTCTTGACACCCTCGCTCCGAACGTCCATAATCACGCTCCGTGAGCCCGGAAACAAAAAACGATGTCGTTCTCAGCCGTCATATCGCCGATTTCGCCGCAATTACTCGCAAACTTCTGCATAGCTCCGATCTTTTTATAGAAGAGGGCGCCGTGGTTGAGGTTCTGGTGAATCCGGCCTCCGGACTGCTGAAACGGGGATTGGCCCATCAGCGCATGATGCGCTATTTGAAGCGTCTGGCGGAAATCCGCTGCACGTCGGATACGCCCAGAGACGGACTGGAAATCAGGTTTCATGAAACCGAAAGCCGCGATCAGGCGGGAATAACGGCCGTACGGCTGGTCAGGGACTTGGCGGCGTCGTCAAAACCCGGCAAACGCCTGCTCATCCTGGCGGGCGGCGACGGCTTTCACAACGACATCAGCAGTGCTCTCCTCAGAGATGTTCCGGACATCATGAAAGACATCATCCTCTTCCGGCTTCCGATGGGTACCGGCAATGATAATTCCGACGCCGCCACCGTGGAGGAGGCCATTGCCATCCTGGGATCGGCAAACGATACCCGGAAAGATTCCATTATCGAAGTAAAAACCGCCCGAAACATCCTGCATTACGCTTTCAACGTCGTCAGTTTCGGCATGGATGCTTATATCTGTGAACTCACCAATAAAATGAAATCCCTGGCGGGGCCCAGGTTCGTCTATAAAATTTCAACGGATCTGGCCGTTCTCTTTTATGAACGGTTCTGGCCGCTGAAACCCTGGAACATCACCATTACCGGTCCGAAAGGAACGGTGAAGCGTGCCGGTACTTTTCTTCTGACGGTCTTCGGCCGAAAAGGCCATACGAACTTCGGCGGCGGAATGAAAGTGCTTCCGGGTCATGAAAATTTCGTTCTGATTAAACCGATGAGTCTTATGCGGAAAATCGGACTGAAGCCGCTCTTTTATCGCGGCGCCCACCGCGGCCTTCCCATAGCCGAGTTTTTTGAAGCCGACGCGCTGGAGATGGATCGCGAAAGCGGCATTCAAATGGAAATGGACGGAGAGACCGCCTTTCTTGAGGCCGCCGATTTTCCGCTCCGCATCCGCCGCATTCCCGATATGCTCACGATTCTAACATAGCCGCGGCTGCGATACAGCGAGAAGAAATCCGCTCGGCTCGGGATTCCGTGTTCTCCGGAATCCGACTCTTTCAAATTCCGCGCTTGTCCTTTTTCATTTAAAAATCATGTTCGCGTTTTATCCGCAGGAAATCCTCCTCCGACCTGTCTTCTGAGACAGTCAGGCGCTCTTGAACGCCGAGACTTGACAAAACATCAATACATACCTACCTTAAGTATGCATCATACCTAAGGTAGGTATCCTAATAATGGTAAGACCGAACAACACAAAAGAACTCTTGGAAATCAAAGCCCTGCAGTTCTTCGCGGAAAATGATTATGAACACGCCTCACTCAACGACATCGCACGGGCCCTGGGGGTAACAAAAGGTGCGATTTACCACTATTTCACGGGAAAAGACGATTTGTTCAAAGCCAGCGTTACCCGGCTGCTGGATGTTATGGAGGAATGGTTCGGCACATCCCTGCCGGATGACTACCCTCTGAAAACGCTGCTCGAAGAACTCTTTAAGATTGAGGAAACCTTGGAAAACATGTCGGTTTCCACCTCCCTGGGTCCCGCCGTTACCGAATACATGAACACCATGTACTTGTTCCTTACCGTCCTGAAAAAATTTCCGGAACTCACGGAACGGCTGGATGGAATCTATGTGAAATTTCGCAAAAACCTCGAAAACTTATTGGCGGCCGCGGCGGCACGGGGAGACATTCGCGCGGATACGGATTTTGAAGCGGTGGCTTATGAAATCACGGCCTTCTATGAAGGCGCGCTTCTTCTCGGAGGATTTTCTCAAAAGAAGGAATATGCAGATCTGGCCCCTCGGGTTTTCGAAGCGATGTGGAAACAAATCGCCGTTGAAAATCCGAAGGAGTGATGGAAAACCTCTCCGGCGGCGAGCCGGAGAATCCCGAAGAACCGATAAAACCGGAGGCGAAAAGAATGCGCATCCGAGGAGGAAAGAAATGAAACAAATGAAGAAAGGAGGAACGGCCCTCTCACGATGGGCCGAATGGGCCGGTTCGAATCCCGGAAAGGTTCTGCTCATCACATTGGCGGTAACCGCGATTTTATCCATCGGGGCGGCGATGGTTAAAATGGAGATGACCTTTTATTCCATCATGCCCAAGAACTCCGTCCAAGTGACGGATATGGAAAAAATTACGGAGGAATTCCCGTTCGCCTCGTCTCTGGTGGCGGTTGTGGACGGTCGAAACCTGCCGCCGGAACAGGCCAAAGCCACCGTTATCTCCGTTATTGATGCACTCTCGGAAGACTTTTCCGCGCCGGAATACGCCGATGCCGTTTCGGGCGTGTACGGTACGATCAATGTCGATTTTCTTGAGGAACACGGCCTTATTCTGGCAAAACCGGATGTTTTGGACCGCATGACCAGGCTCTACGCCGATACCGCTTTGCTTCCTTTCATAACGGCCCTGAACAACGATCTTGAACGGGAATATTCGGGCGACGGAGAAGCGCTGGAAGACGACGAGGCTCAGCTTGTTTCCTGGACCGGCGGTATCGGCCGTATCCTCGGCGGTCTGGCCGACTCTCTCGGCGGCGATGTTCCGGAAAAAGAAGAAATCGACGCGGCCCTTCGGGCCTATCTCATCGGCGACCCCTATTACTTAAGCCGCTCCGAGAACATGGGGCTTCTGTTCATCAATCCGACCTATACGATTAACGATCTGAATCCTCTGGTCCGGCAGACGGACCGGATTGAGAGGCATTGCAAAAAAATCGCGGCCGAATACGGCGCTTCGGCCGGACTGACCGGGCTCACCGTGGTGGGCAGAGACGAAATGAAAACCTCCGAACAGGGATTCGGACTTTCAATGATGCTGGCCGTGGTACTCATTCTTCTTTTGATGATCATCATATTCCGCATCCGTTCCACCCCGCTCATTATCGGAATACCGCTTCTTCTCGGCGTTTACTGGACCGCGGGCCTGACGGGATTTACAATCCGCCGGCTGAACATCCTCACCGCGATGTACCTGGTGGCCCTGATCGGTCTGGGGGTGGATTACGCGATACACATGCTCACCGGTTTCGTCCAGGAACGCGACGGCGGGAAAGACTTCAGCGCCGCTCTGGGCGCCGCTTTCGCCAAAAGCGGCCGGGGCATCATCACCGGCGCCCTCACCACGGCCGCCGCATTCTTCGCTCTGCTCATGGCCGAAAGCGACATTATCCGGGAACTCGCCCTGGTGGCGGGCATGGGCATTCTCTGCGAACTCATCGCCATGCTGCTGCTGATTCCCGCTCTTCTGGGACTTCGCCGTCGGCGTTTGGAACGGCGGAGAAAAACCGATCCCATGCTGATCCGCAAACGCGCCGTCCGTTCGGATTTCACGGCCGGACTGGGAGGTGTGGTTACCGCCCGGCCGGGACTCATCGTTATAATTCTCCTGCTGACGGGCACGCTTCTGGCGGTTCAAAGTCCGAACGTCGAACTTGAAGACAACCTGATGAACATGGAAGCCGAAGGTCTCGAATCCATTGAACTGCAGGATCTGATGGTGGAGGAATTCGGCACGGCGCCCGACGTTCTCTACATCATCACCGATGCGGACAATCCGGACATCCTTCCGTCCATGACGGAAAACCTTGAAGATTTGGAATCGGTGAAAGCCGCAGACGCGGTAACCGACTGGATGCCCACGGAAGCGCAGCTCGCCGAGCGCCGCCCTTATCTCGGCCGAATCCGTACGGCTTTGGAGGTGTCCGCCGAAAAAAATCAAGAGGTCCTGCCCGATCCGTATTCGATTCTCGATGAACTCCTGCGCCTGGAAGCCAATCTTATCGAGATGGGCGATTTGGCGGTGCTCGGCGGAACAGACCGGGCCGCCCACGCCCTGAACTCGGTAACCGGCCTGGACATGGACGGAAACAAAACGGCCGAAAGCGTGTTCGACCGTCTCTTTGAAATCCTGGAATCGGCCGATCCCGAGGACTCCGCGAAAGCCCTGGCCGCTTACGATAGGGCCTTCGCGCCGATATTGGCTTCCCGAGTCCGCGCCATGGCCGAGACCGGCGGGATTACCAAAGAGATGCTGCCCGAAATCGTCCGGGAAACCTTCTTTTCCAAAGACGGGAAGAATACTCTCGTAACGATTTCTCCGCGGAAAAATCCGTGGGAAGGAGAATTCCGATCGGTCTTCACCTCTCAGGTAAAAACCGTAACCGATCGAAGCACCGGCATGATTCTGGCGGCCGATCAGCTTATCACCATTGCAGAATCGGACAGCAAAAAGGCGGTCGCCGCGGCTCTTATCGCGGTATTCCTGATCCTTCTCGCGGATTTCCGAAACCTCCGGCTCGCGCTGATTACGTTCCTGCCGCTGGGTCTTTCCTTCGGCTCGCTTTTCGGCATCATGGCGCTGACGGGAATCAAATTCGACTTTATCAACATCATCTCCATTCCTCTTCTGGTGGGTATCGGAATTGACGATTCGGTGCACATCAACCACAGATACCTTATCGAAGGAAGGGGAAGGATGAAGGAAACTCTGGCCAAAACCGGCTCCGCGGTTGCGTTAACGACGATAACGACCATGATCGGTTTCTCCTCCTTCATTCCCTCGCTGATGCGGGCCATGCGAAGCACCGGCATCGTTCTGACTCTCGCCATGGCTCTGGCCTTTCTCTATTCCGTTCTGTTTCATCCGGCGCTTCTTATTCTCGCCGCCGAGCGTCTCGGGTGGAATCTGAAACCCCGATTCGGAAACAAGGAGACATCAAAATGACCGAACGAAAAATCCTGAAACGAACCCTTATGACCGCCGCCGTGTTCTTCTTTTTCAACGCGCTCCTCCCGGCCCAAACCGAAGTATCAGCCGATGCCGTCCTGAAAAAAGCCGACCGGATCTTTGAACTCGATAACGTCTATTCGCGCAGCACGCTCTCCGTTATCCGCTCCGGCCGCGCGCAGGCGCCGCAGGAAATGGAGAGCTTCGAATCCGACGCGGCCGACGGCTCGGCCCGGTCGCTGACGGTCTTTCGCGCCCCCGCCCGGGTTCGGGGAACCGCTTACCTGACCGTCGGAGACGATTTGTGGATTCGATTCGCTTCGACCGGACGCATCCGCAAATTAAGTTCATCGGCAAAGAAGAACTCCGCCGCCGGAAGCGATTTCTCCTATGCGGACATGGGAGACGGAAGCAAAACCTATTCGGATCAATACAATGCCGTTCTCGACGGTTCCGATCGGCTGGACGGCGCGGACTGCCGCCGATTGGTTCTCACGCCCAAAGCCGATAACCGCGACCTCTACGAGAAGCTTGTTGTGTGGATAACGGAGGAAACCTCTCTCTACGTGAAAATTGAATACTGGGAAAACGGCGCGGCGATTAAAACGATGCTTTTGGAAGACTACCGCCCGGTCGGCGGCATCGAATATCCCTTCCGCATTACCATGCGGAGTCTGGCGCGCGATTCGGAAAGCATTATCGAAACGGAAACACTGGAGTTCGGCAGTTCAAAAGTGGAAGAAGGACTCTTTACAACGGCGTATTTGGAGGACATCCGATGATGCGCCGCCGCCAAATCCCGAAGCCCCTCGGCGATGAGTCTTTGCGAAAATCGAATTCGGGCGGAAGGAACCGCCGCAATCCGTACACCTGCCGCGGGGCGGCGGCCGATGCCGCGGCAGGCGGCCGCCCGAAATCACATTCCTCCTGCCGCGTTCGATCGCTCCGCGCATTCACACTCTTCACATTCCTCATCCTGACGGCGACGGTCTGCGTCGGAACTCTCGCCGCCGAAACGACATTCGGCGGGATTCTGGAACCGGGCATGGTTTTCAATATTCCAGGCGGCCGCGGATACGGCGAATCGCCTTTGAATACGGAAAATTGGATGGGATTGACCGATTTGATGTTTCAAAACTCCATCGATTTAAAGCTCGACGCCCGCGGCGAGACGGGATTCATGGAACTGCGCCTCGGCGTAAAGCAGTTCCCGACGGCCGACCTTTTCACCGGCACGGCGCAGATCGCGGAAGCTCTCGACTCAAGCGGAAATCTCACGGGCTACGCCGCCGCCGTCGCCGACCTTTTCTACATTTCCGACGCCTATGCGTTCGTTCTGGACGTGATGCGGGCGAACGTGGGCTGGTCGCCATCAAACTCGGTGAAAATCACCCTGGGCCGCCAGAGCTTCCTCACCGGATACGGTTACGGCTGGAATCCGGTGGATTTGGTGAATCCGGCCAAAAACCCCACCGACCCGGACGCCGAGCTTCGAGGCGTGGACGCCCTGTCCGTCCGATTATCCCCGGCCGAACGGCTGGAGGTGAAATTCTACGGAGCCCTGCCGTCCGAAGGTTTCGCGGCTGATTATGAAGATCTTATGGCGGGAACCGAAATAACCTTCTCGCTCTCCTCCGCGGAGTTCAAATTAGCCGGACTCTGGGGCGGCTCCGAAAACTCCGACGACGACTCTGACGCTTATCCGCACGCGGGAGCCGCGGCCTTCTTCATCGATCTCTTCGGCGTGGGTTTTTACGGCGAAGGAGCCGTAAGATCGCGCTCCAGGCGCAACGATCCGGATGCCTTGGGAGGCGCCTCTCTTCTCCGAAACGGCCCGATCTTCTCGGGACTCGTCGGCGCGGAATACTATTTCGCCGCGGGCCCCGCTCTGGCCGTGGAATACTTCTACAACGGAGAAGGCTGGAAGCACGGAAGCCTGGAAGATTATGTGACGGCGTTAAACGGCGGACCGGCCGGCGGCGGTATCGGCGAATACGCGTCCCTCTATACGCCGCTGTACTATGCCCGGCATTACATATTGGCGAATCTGATGATTCCCTGGTACGCCCGGGAAACGACATTCAACATCAACGCCGTTATCTCACCCGATTCGGGCGCCCTCATCCTGACGCCGAGCGCCGAGATTAACCTGAACTTCGACGGAACCCTGGTCGCCGAAATCTTCTACTCGGGCTTCTTCGATTTCAACGAATCCGAGCTGAACGAAGCATACCTGGCACCGGTCCGGCATGCGGTTTCGACAAGCGTGGCCTATTATTTCTAATTCTGATGATCCCCCGAAGCGCCGTCGGTCCGAACCGGGCGCCGTCGGGGGCTCTGGGATTCCACAGTCTTGAAAACGGAAAGACTCCTTATAACGATGCGATCAGCCTCTCCCTTCACTGAGGATACCGATAAGTCCATCCTCATCCTCCTCACAATGACAACTACTTTGGCACAGCGCGATATTGTAATATAGAGGAATAATCAGGCAGTTATAAACATATGACTTTCCGATGAAGCTTCTGTAAATATCGGGAATTCATTCGGGGAGGCATCCGAAATGTCATCAAGTAGAGAAATCGTTCTGGTGGCGGTCAGCGGAAGTCCCTGGTCAACGGACTTGATACGGAAAGCGAGAGTACTGGCGGAATCTCTTGATGCCCCTTGGATTGCGCTGCATGTTCTGACTCACGGAAGGTTCACTGATGCGGCGAACAGGGAACGCGTACGATCTAATCTTGAGCTGGCTGAAAACCTCGGAGCTGAGGCGGTAACGATTCGCGGAGAGAATTCGGCGAGAGAAATTATTATGTTCGCCAAAATCCGCAAAGTCACGAAGATCGTCATTGGTCAGTCGGTTGACAGGAGATTTTTCCACAGGGATATCTGGCGCTCGCCGACGTATGCCTTGATGAGAAAATCCTTGGGATTTGATGTTTATGTTGTTAAAACACAGGGCGCCGATTCTAGAGTTACGGAGGGGCCTAAACGAAGACTCTACCGAAGAGGAACTTCATGCAAATCGATATTTTTTAAAGTTATCTGGACAATATTCTGCATGGCCGGAGCTCTGGCTGTTTCACTGCTGCTGGAAAAATTCGGCGCGGCTGAAGCGAATATTATTATGACCCATCTTCTCGGTGCTTTTCTTGCATCTCTTAGTACGGGACCCGTGGCGGCTTTGGGTACGGTTTTCTGGGCTGTTCTCCAATTTAATTTCTTTTTTACCCAACCTCGGCTAACCCTCGCTGTCTATGACGTGGGTTATTTACCGGTGTTTGCGATTATGTTCGTAGTGGGTACTGTTTCGGCATCGCTGGCGGCCCGTTTACGTAAACAAACGGAACTTACCCGAAAACAGGAAGCCCAAACCTACCAGTTATATCTTGTCGGGCAGTCACTGGCGGTAACAAAAAATATGGACGAGATGCTGCAGGAAAGCTGTCGACAGCTTGAGCAGTTTTATGATGTTGACGTAGCCATTTACCTTCCGGATGGTAACGGAGAACTGGTAAGAAAGGCGCAGAGTTCCGGATATTCGGCGGAAAAGGAAGACCGATGCCGGATTGAGGAATGCTATGCGGAGGCTCGTCCGATCAACACGACGGACCGAAGACGCGGAAACAAGTCTGTCCGATATGCTCCGATTTACCCGGAAAAATATAATATCGGAGTTGCCGTACTCATACGCAGAAATACCGATTTCGAGGCAACCGATTCCATGCGCCTGAATACAGCCCTTTCCCTTATCGGCAGAGCGATCGACAGGGAGAGACTGCTTGAAGAACGCAGAAAAGCCAGTTTGTCGGCGGAGACTGAGAGGGTTCGAAACCTTCTTCTCCGCTCTGTTTCTCACGATCTGCGAACACCTCTGGCGGGAATTGCCGGCACCGCCGAAGCGCTGAGATTCGGTTATCCGGGAGATTCGACGATTTCGGCGGCTGCGGAGGATATCGAAACTGAGGCGCTGAGAATGAGTCTACTGGTTGAAAACATTATGAATCTTACCCGGCTGCAGGATGATCCGACCGCAATTCGGCGAAGCGCGGAGAGTGGAGATGATATCATGCATGCAGCGGTGGAAGCTGCGAGGAAACGGTACAAAGGACGACGGATAACTCTCCATTTCTCAGACGAGCCGCAGATTGTGGAGGTTGATCCTATGCTGATTCAGCAGCTTCTTTTAAATTATATAGATAATGCGGTGAAGTACAGTCCCGAGGGACAACCGATAGACCTTTCCACACACACGGAGAACAACAGCTTAAGCCTGATTGTGCGAGACCATGGTGCGGGGATCTCTCGGGAAACTGAATCCATGGTGTTCGAGAAATTCTATCGGAGCGATTCCAACGGAGACCATACCCGGGGAAGCGGTTTGGGGCTTTATATCTGCCGGACCATCGCTCATGCCCATGGGGGCGAAGTTTTCGTTGAGCCGGCTTCAGGGGGCGGAAGCCGATTTGGAGTAACACTGCCGTTGGCAAACGGCCTTCTGGAGATTCCTGATGCCTAAGACGACGATTCTGATTGTTGAGGACGAAGATCCCATCGCAAACTATCTGAAAACGATCCTTAGGACTCAGGATTACAAACCCATCGTTACGCCGCTGGGTAAAAATGGTCTTTCGTTGGCGGCTTCCCACTCACCGGATATTATTCTTCTGGATCTAGGGCTGCCGGATATGGACGGTGTTGATTTTATCACGGCACTGCGGGGATGGACGAATATTCCTGTCATCGTGGTTTCGGCCAGAGAGCACGAACGGGACCAGATAGAAGCCCTGGACGCCGGAGCGGATGATTATCTGGTGAAACCGTTTCGTGCGGGAGAACTGCTGGCGCGAATTCGCGCGGCACTACGCAGCGCGGCCAGGATGTCGATGGATATGGCTGCTTTGGAAATGGAACGGTATATATGTGGTTCCCTGACGGTGGATACCGCCAATCGCCTTGTCCGGGTTGAGGGTGAAGAGGTTCACCTGACGCCGATTGAGTATCGGATTCTTCTAATTCTAATGAGGAATCCGGGAAGGGTGCTGACGCATAGTTATATCCAGAGCCAGGTATGGGGGCAGGTAAATCTGGAACAGCCTGCCAATCTGCGGGTTTTCGTAAGCAATCTCAGACGTAAAATTCAATCCTCGGATTCCGATACGCCGATGATACAGACCGAGATAGGCGTAGGTTACCGATTCATCGATTTAGCCTGAAGAACAGCTGTGGTTTTCCAGGGAAACGCGGGATGAGAAGAACTAGGATTGTGTAAATTTCAAGCCGTCCGGCGATCATGACGAAAGACAGCCAGATTTTCACGTAGTCAGGAAAGAATCCAAAATTTTCCACCGGTCCGACACGGGAAAAACCCGGACCGATATTGCCGATCGCCGCCAGTGTTGCGGTAAGTGCGGTTTCCAGATCCACGTTGCAGGCAGCCACGACAATCGTTGAGATAAGGACGAGTGCCATGTAGAGAATGATGAATCCCTGTACCGACAATATGGTTGGAGTTTTCAGCGGTTCGGAATTCATACGCGGAACAATAATCGCAAGAGGATGTCGCTGCCGGCGAAGTTCGGCGACGGCGGATTTTAGAGATACCGTAACATGAAACATTTTTATGCCGCCGCTGGTGGAACCGACACAACCGCCGACGAAGAGCAAGAGCAGCAAGATTCCCCGAGCCAGGCCTGGCCATTGAACGTAATCGGCTGTGGCAAATCCGGTGGAGGTCATCAGCGTAGCCACCTGGAAACTTCCATAACGAAGGCTTTCGCTAAAATCGGAATACAAATCTGCTCGGTGAATAGACAAAGAAGTAATGATTATGCTGGAAAGAAAGAGCAGAAGATAGGCTTTAAGCTCGCTATCCTTAAAGATACGCTGAAAATCCTTCATAAAAAATCTGTAGTAGATTGCGAAATTCACTCCTGAAAGTACCATAAAAACGGTGATGACCCATTCGACATACGGGCTGTTGAAGGCAGCGACACTGGCGTTGCGGGTAGAGAAACCTCCGGTGGCCAATGTGGCGAAACTGTGATTGACGGCGTCAAAAAGATTGAGTCCGCCGGCAGAAAGAAGAATGGTTTCCAGTACTGTCAGCCCTACGTATATAAGCCAGAAAAGCCGGGCGGTATGGGCGATTCGGGGACGAAGCTTTTCAACTTCCGGGCCGGGTGCTTCGGCCCGAATCAATTGAAGCCCGCCGATACCGAAGAATGGGAGGATCGCCACGGCGAGTACAATGATGCCCATGCCCCCGAGCCAATGGGTGAGGCTTCTCCAGAAAAGGATTCCATGAGGAAGTCTTTCAACGTCACTGAATATTGTCGATCCGGTAGTGGTGAAACCACTGGCGGTTTCGAAGAGGGCGTCGGGAAAGGAAATCGGTTCAGACATCAGGAGAAAAGGCAGGAGACCGAACAGACAGAATAGAAGCCAGGAGGAGATGACAATCAGGACACCTTCCTGGACACGGACTGTTGATTCATCACGCTTGAGAAAAAAGATGAAACCTGCGCCAATGATCGTACAAAGACCTGCGGGAATGAGGAACGGAGACAGAGGCTCCTTATAGAGACCGGATACTCCGGCGGTTACGAGAAGACTTACCGCTAATCCGAGCAGCAGAACGGCAAGGCTTCTAAAGACCAAACGAACATGCATTAATCGCACGGTACGGTGATTTATGAGGCGGCTCAACGAGGAATCGAGAGTCTTTATGAAATCTTTATGCGTGTGAAAAAATCTAAATAGAGATTTTAGATTTTTATTACAACCATTATTAATTAGTTCGTGAAAAGCTTATCGAGGGCTCACAGAGTTCGGCGTCGTACAAAAATTGGGAGCAATAAATCAGGGAAAAGGCTTAAATCTGTTAAGTAAATCGTTTGGTTAATGAATCGTCGGCAAGTGATTGAAAATCTGAAGATGGATCCCGGCCGGTATAGAATATACCCGATAGCGGGGTGGACTTATTATGAAACGAGGAATCCTTGAATACACAAAGATAACCGGCCGTCCTCGGCATAATTTGGATTCCAAAGAGTACGCAGGCCGAAACTGAAGACGCACGGGCCCGGCCTCAGCGCAGCTTTTCCAGACCCGCCTCCGTGTTCGGGGCGAAAACAACGGTTCCTCCGCGGTTGCTCTCCCGGATGAAGTCCGCGAAGGGCCCGGGAGGAAGATTCCCGAAATCTCCGAGAACAATCAGTCTTTTCCGGTAGTTCGAAACCTTCTGAAGAATTTCACCCAGAATTCCCGTCTTCAAATCAAAGAAACCGGGCGTAAGATGATCGCGTTTCAGAACAAGAATGTCCGAGGCGCCTGTTCCGATAACGTCCAGAAAATCTCCGGCGTCTTCGATGAGGACTGTGGTATCCGTCAGAATGGCGATGGTGCCGAGTTCGGTGGTTCGTTTCTCGAAATTCATGATTTAAGGTTCCTTCTCATAAAGCAGACGTTGAACGGCAGGTGATCAAATTCTTTGCGGCCCGTTATGCCGAAGCCCAGATTTTCGTACCAGGCTTTCAGAACGGTGTGCTCGTCGATAAGAGCCACGGAAACGGCTGTTCCGCCCTGTTCCTCCGCGTACCTGATTGCGTGCTCCATCAAGGCCTTGCCGCAGCCGTGATGGCGGCGATTCGGAAGCACCGCCAGCCTCTCGACGTAAAAGAGCCCCGCCTCGTCCGGAGCGGCCTCCACGGCAACGCAGCCGGCCAGTCCTTCGGAATCCCGAAGACCGAAGAGAACGACATCTTTTTCCAGGTGTTCCAGAAAACGGTCGCGGTTCAAGAATGCCGGATTGGTCGGTGCGTTTTGGGGAGTGATCCCGAAGTCGTCCGCTACGGTTTTAAAGGAGGTTCTGATAAGCTCCAGGCAATCATCCAAATCGGCGGGGGAACGAAGCCCGAACAGTTCAAATCCTTGTTCTCCACACATTATGAGGGAACCTCCTTATACCGAATTCCTTGAAGTTTTTTAATGCACCTCAATGCGCCGCCGAACGACACGATCGCCCTGCCGCAGGGTTAAAACAGTAAACCCGGGTTCTAAAGGCCAGGCGACTTCGGCGGGAAGTTCGCCATCATACAGGAGGCGGCCTTCCGCGTCCAGAACCGCCCGTCCCGATCCGGTGATTTGAATCATCAGTCCGGAACTCCCCGGCGGCAAGCCGGGGTCAACAAAAAACACGGCCCCATCAACGGGAGAGAGAATGTCCAGTTCGGCGTTTTGGGAAAACGCCACGTCGTAACCATAGAGCCGCGCCCACCGAAAATACTCCTGCGGATAGCGTACTTTGGGCCTTGAGCGGCCGTGTTCATCGGCATGCCAGTCGCAGGGGTCCGGAGCGGTTCCCGGAACAAAGAGCTCGTCCATGGTGTAGGGACAGGAAGGGGTAGCGGCCATTCCGCTGAGCCTGCAAATCCGCACGGTTTCCAGTTCGGAATGCGTCGGCAGGGAATCTTTTTCACTCAAAGCGTCAAAAAGTTCATGCAGGAGAGAGGCCGGAAGGGAAGATCCGGGAGCCGCCATAACCGTGGAGCCGTCGAAGTTGCCCATCCAGGCAGCAGCAACAAGATCGGAGGTAAATCCCGCGGCCCAAATGTTGTTGAACTGGTTCGATGTGCCGGTTTTCATCGCCACCGGATAATCAAAGCGCACGGGACCTGAGCGGCCGAAGGTCATCACCCGATCGTCGGGACTGCTGAGGATATCGGTAATGATGTCCGCGGATGAGGCGGACCAGATCTGCCGGTCGCTGCTTTCGGCTCCGGTTACCATGACAAAGTCCCGCGAAACACCACCCGCCCACAGTGTCCCAAAGGCCTGCAGCAGTTCGGTGAGCTTCACACCACCGCCGCCGATAGCCAGGCTCACGCCCAATTCGCCCCGCTGGTCTTCCAGACTTTTAAAACCGGCTAAAATGAGTTTATCGATAAACGCACCCACACCCAGACGTTCCAGGGCGTAGACGGCCGGAACGTTCAAGCTGGAAGCAAGGGCGGTTCGGAGCCGAACCGGACCATGGTACTGCTGGTTGTAGTTCATCGGCGCGTATACGGACTCGCCGCCGAAATCCATGGGAATGTCGGGAAGAATGGTGGCGGCCGTCCATCCTCGCTCCAAAAGTGAGGCGTAAAGAAAGGGCTTCAACGTGGAACCGGGCTCCCTGAGGATGGCCGCGCCGTCGATTTGGCCGCCTGCCTCGATGTTGCTGAAATCCGCCGATCCGACATAGGCCAGGACTTCCATGGTTTGAGCGTCGGCAAGCACGACGGCTCCGTTGCTGATGCGGAAGTTCCCGGCGTTCTCAATATGGGAGGCCAAGAGATGCTCGGCCAAAGCTTGCGCCCGAAGGCTCAGGGTGGTACGGACCGGTTCGCGGCCGTCTTGGGATTCCGGCGGCCACTGCTCCCTGTCTGCAAGGACGGCTTCGACGAAATGCGGCGCGGCGAATGGCCAGGGCGCGGGGGATGGCGGCAGGCGCCGATGAAACGCCGCCGATTCCGGCAGAGCGGCGGCGGATGGAAAATCAGAATCGTCCGAGCCGGGCCGTGAAACCTGCCGGACGGCCGTATTTGCCGGATCGCGTGAAACCCGCTGAATCGCCGCTTTATCCGGCTCAGGCCCATCGATTTGCCGCCCGGCCGCGAACTTCCCCGCCTCCTCCAACTCGCTCTCATTTCCGGCGGCGGATGGAAAATCAGAATCGCCCGAGCCGGATCTCGCAGACTGCCCGGCTTGTCTCTTGGCCGCCTTAAGACGACGACCCGCCGCCCGTTCAAACAGCGCGGCCGCGGCGTTCTTGTTTGCTTCGGGTTCCAGAAAAGGATCGTACACGGCCGGAGAGCGGGGAATCACCGCCAAAACGCAGAGTTCGACGGCATCAAGCTCGGAAAGATCCCGGCCGAAAAACAGCCGCGCGGCTGCGGGGTAGCCCTCGACGTTCCTGCCGAAGGGAATCAGGTTCACATAGAGTTCCAGAATTTCTTTCTTGGAATACCGGGATTCAATCTGCAGGGCCCGCCAGATTTCCCGCAGCTTCATCCCGGCGGTAATCGCCTCGCCCGGAGAACGGGGAGAAAGAATGCGGGCCAGCTGCATGCTCAAAGTGCTGCCGCCGCTGACCGCCCGCCCCCAACGCCGATACTGGACGGCCGCCCGAATGAGCGATGCGGGGTCAAAACCCGGATGAATCCAAAACCGGCGGTCTTCGCTGATCCGCACGACGTTCACCAAATCACGCGGCAAATCGTCATAGGGAACAAACAATCGCCGGAGTCCGCTCTCATCCACCGGGACAATCCGCAGTTCCCCGCCGTCCCTGTCCAGAACGCGGACGGACCACCGCACGGACTCCAGGGCGGCTTGAGCGTCCCAGGGAGCCAGACGCGGAACCAGGCGCAGCACCGCGAAGAGCGCAAGAACAACGCCCCCCGCGATGAAAAGCAGGCGCCTCAGTGACGGACGCATCATTCTCCCCGGATAACGTCCAGCCGTCCGCCGCTCCGTCCGAACACTTCGGGTTCGAATTCAAGGCTTGCCGTCGCCGGCGGCGTGGGATAAACGCCCGGAGTGGTGGTACGAATCAGGAAGGTGACCTCCCGGCGGCCGGCGTAGAAATCCTCCCACATGTAGGAAACGGCATTATCGTAGATTTTCTGTATCGGCCTGTAGAACCAGTAGGCCCATCCCATGGGACCGGAGAAGGCATAACCGTCCGCCGCAACGTCCATCTCATCGCCGTAGACCGTCTCCCTCGTCCAGCTCTCATCACCGGTGCCGCCCGCGTCGGCATAGCTTCCGGTAATAGCCAGACTGGGGTCGACGATTTCCGCGCCCGAAGGTACCGGAACGACGAGCTTCAGGAAACTTCTCCGGGAAAGGGTGCTCACCGAAACGCGCATGCGCAATGTTTCGCCCAGAGGAAGCGCGGCCGCATCCACGGGTTCTCCGCCGAGGGTTTCAATGCCGGTGATGACTTCGATTCCCTCGTCCCTCGCAAGCGCCGTTTCGGTAGGGAGCGCGTAGGTCAGCGTTGCCGTGTAATAAAGATTCCCGCGGCCGTCCTTGGAAATAGTTATCTGCGCCGGCTCGCCTTTCTTCAGAGATGAAAGCGGAGGTTCGTTAAACGCGAAATCCGCGGACAAAGAGTCCCCTTTCCGTGTTCCGATTTTTTCCTCCAGAAGACGATCTTCACCGACATCCAGGGTAAGCTTGTAAGAGGGACGTTTCGACTCCTCGGCCAGAAGCGGCAGGAAGCCGGAAATAATCCAGAAGTCGTCGAATCGGGAATGGAAACGCCGAGAATTCCGCTGACCGTTCAAAGCGTTCGCAAGTCTTAAGATAAATTCCTTGTCTTCTCCGAACATCACCGCGGTTCGGAGCATAAGAGCCGTCTGGGCCTCGGTGGTGGAAAAATATCCGGCCCTTTCGTAAGTCTCCTTCACGTCGATGCCGCGCGTTCCCACGGTAACGAAGTTCTTGCTTCGGTTATAGAGAGACTTGGATTCCCGCGACATATTCAGAGCATCGTAGGCCTGTGCAAGAAGGTTGTAGCCCGCGATGCCCAGACGATCTTCCGCATTCATGAGCCACGCCAAATCCGCTGTGCCGACGCCGCCCGATTCGGCGAGAATCAGCGCACTCCAGGATGCCAGAAACGACGGCTCGTCGTCTTTTTCGGCTTCCTTCATCCGGGATGCCAAGTAGCCGTTCAGACGTTCCCGGTCCACTTGGGAATCAAAGGGTCCTTCAAACCGTTCAATTTCCAGAGCCGCATACGCGGTGAGCGCCGAAAGGAACCAGCTGGATCGGGCGAAATCAACGGTCGGCGGCCGGTATCCGATGCCGCCGTCGGGGAATTGGAGGTCTTCCAGAGCATCGAACACGTCTTTCTTATCCCGCGCCCGTCCTTTAAGAGCCAAATCCGCGATAAGGGCGTACAGCTCATCGTTCAGGGAGGGATAAAGCACGCTTGTAATGTTGTCCAGCGCCGGCTGAATATGAGGCATAAGGGTGGAATCGGCGGTAAAGTTCAGCCCGCCGTATCCTTCCGCGGCATGCTGCGGTACAACAAGCGCCTCATGAACCGATGGAACCTCCCCGCCGTCGTTATTGCCGTCAAGAATGGCGCCGATGGTGGCGAAGGCCTCCGTTACCAGAGGCCGCTCCACCTTTACGGTATCTTCCAGAACTTCGTTGAGAACCTCACTCCGTGTTGTAAAGCGGATAACCCCTTCGCCTTCTTGAACGGCCTCCAGGACAAAGGGAAGTTCCACGGTCGCGTTCGCCGGAAGCGTAACGGTTTTCTCCTTCTCACCGGGTACGGCGAGAATATCGGATTCAACCGAAACCGTTACCTTATGCTCTTCTTCGGTGGTGTTGGTGAGCACCACGCCGGCGGCGGCGGTATCGCGGTTGCGGAAGCGCCGAGGCAGGGCGGTACGGACGTTGATGGGGTTGCGAACCTGGAATTCATTCTCGTCATACCCGAGCTTAACGCCGCTGAGCGCCACGGCGGTAAGCCGGTACGTGCTCAGGTTGTCGGGAAGATGCACTTTCACCGCAGCGCGTCCGTCCGGACCGGTCGTGGTGAACGGTTCAAACAGCGCCAGGGGATTGAAATCCTTGCGCTCCTCGATTTTGGCAGAGCCGCCGCCCTGAAGATTGGAGATTTCGTAAGTAACGGGCCTCAGCAGAAGCCGACGGCTGTCGTCGCCCATCACGCCGTGGGCGAAATGATCTTCGGAATAGAAGTATTCCAGCGGATTGGGCACATGATAGCCGATTAAATCCAAAACTCCGCGGTCCACGGCGAGCAGGGTTACCTCGGCTCCCGCCACGGGCTTGCCGTTGCGCGTTACATCCACGATTACCTCGGCCTCGTCTCCGGGGCCGTAGGATTCCCGCGCGGTCCGAACCGCCACGTCGAGTTCCACAGGGACCGTATCGACACGAACCGTCGTCAGTCCGAACAGTCCCCGCGGGCGTCCGAGGTCCGGCTCGAAATAATCATCTTCGGTCTCGGTTCGTTCGGTACAGCTTGTTAAGGCTACGAAGAAAACGGGAAGGTATTCCTCGCGGATGGGAACTTCAATCACCTCGTTGGACCCCGTCAGGGAGATCACTTTCTGATCGAGAATGCCTTCCCTTTCAATACTCAAAAGATAGCGGCCCTTGGCAACGGGCGACTGGACCAGGATGCGCGCCGTCTCTCCCGGTGAGTAGAGTTCCTTGTCCGGAATCATATTAATGTCGCTGGGCGTGCGGCTGGCTCTCTGCACCCATCCGCTTCCGGTTGCGTAAAACTCGATTTCCGTTCGGGCCGTGCGGCCGGCCGCATCGATGTATTCGAAAAACAGCTTATAGCGGCCGGGATTATCAACCGAAAGAGTAAACTCGGCGGCGCCTTTCTTCAGGGCCTTCTTTTCACGCCACAGTTCTTCCTCAACATACTCCCAGCGTGTGTTGACGCGGCCGTAAAGGCCCTGCTGGGCAGCGGATTTCCACTCGCCTTTTATCAGGCCGACACTGAGCGGGGCCTCAACTTCGGGCCGATCGCCCTCGATGTCGGCCAGGCGCGCCTGAACCGTTACATCATCACCCACGGGAATAAAATGCGACCACCATCCGCTCGCATCGCCGCCTTTGAAGCGGGCCCCGACGTAGTATTCGGCCGGATGAACCACAGCCGAACCGACGCTGGAAACAACCTGCCGGTCAACATCTTCAACCGTGGTTTCCAAAGTGTAGCTGTAGGCCTTGCCGGTTACCTCATGGTCCACCGTTCCTTCGCTGATTCTGACCGAACCCGCTCCGGAAAGATTTCCGTCACCGGAGGAGAGGGTCTGTTCGGGTGCCCAGTCGGATGTGCCGAATTCCCAATCCTTCCACTGCGTTCCCGGAGGGATGAACCGGAAGGGTTTTCTCGTCCAGTAATAATGATACGACGCGGACGGCATGGAGCCCCCGGCAAGGTAGGAGGCCTTCACTCCGGCTTCAATGGTATCGCCGTGGTACCGGGCGATGTCCTCGAAGGAGGTTTCCACCTGGAACGCCGTGCGGCGGAAAGCGGCGATTCGGAAGGATTCGGATGTGCGGAAGTCTCCGCCGCTGCCGGTATAGGAAATTTCGTACGTGCCGGGTTCCATATCGTCGGGAAGGGTCAGCCGATGAGCGAATCCGCCGGATTCGGATGTTTTTCCTTCCGCGGACCAAACGACATTACCCGTCATATCCTCGATGATGGAAATATCGTAACGGCCCGTATAACTTTCAAAGCCGTCGGGGCTCTGTATCCAATGGATTCCCCGCAAGGCCAATTCCTCTCCGCTTTTGTACAGTCCGCGGTCGGAGAACATATGGATGCGATGAACCGGTTCGGCGGCCTTCTCCGGCCGCCTGACGTTGTACACCCCGAAGGAATACGAATCGTGCGTGTTCTGAACGCGCATCTCCGCCAGATCGCCTTGATATTCCGCACGAATATGAACGCTGTCTTCAGCCGAACGTGAAGATCTGTAAAATCGGCGCGGGAATTCACCTTCGGGAATCGCAACAACCGCAAGTCCCGTTGAATCGGTTTTTCCCTTGTATTCATTGCCCCGCAGATTGAAAACCTTCACATCGGCACCGGAAACAGGTGCGCCGTCCGAAAGCCTGTTCACCCATACCAGAACACGGTTGTACGCCACCCGAACGGACAATCCGAGGTTGGTTACCTGAACGGCCACGGAATCGCCCTTCCAAGACCGGAACGAATCAACCAATGTCGGATCCAAATGCATCGCGTATGTTATGTCGACCGTTCCGTATCCGTCCTCCGAAAGATAAGGACTCAAATCTTCTTCATGGAAAAACGTGAAATCGTCTTCGGCACCGCTGAAATCAACCTCTTCCATGGGAACTTCGGCCGAGGGAGAATCGTAATAATTTTTCGCGCCCCTCATACCCAAAGATCCCTCGATAACGTTTCGGGACGTCCAGACAAGAGACGGTTGGAACTCGGCTTCCAAATGCCTCAGGCCGGAATAATGACTCGGAAAATCCACGATGGGCGTCGGCCGGGGGATGGTTTTCTTCAAATGCACCGGACGGGCATTCCGGCCGAACACATCCTTCACGCCGTTCGGCACGTCGAGTTCCACCACCTGTCCGGGTCGAATACCCGGAAGATAAAACGAAATCGAGGACCAGGAAACAGCGACATCTTCGGGGACCGCCGCCTTCCCGTCCACGGTAAGGGAAAAACTGGGCAAAACGGCTTCCTGATCCAAAGGATGGGAAAACTGCAGCACCACGGGGAAGGAAAAGGGACGATTGTCATTGGGGAATTGACCGGCATAGGCCGAGAGACGCTCCGCGGTGAACGGGCGGATGGTCCAGAGAGATTGAGTCTGGTCCTTCTGCGTGGCCGGATAACCCTCGTAGGGAACGGCGCCTTCGACGAGCGTAACTGTCATTCGCGCGCTTTCGGCGGGCTCTTCGGCAAGACTGATAAGAACCGCGCGATCGGTCCGGCTCTTAAGACGCTCAGGGTAGTCCGGGCGGCCTACGGTAAAGCGCTGAGGACTGTTTTTCACGGAAACGGCAATGGCTCTCCCAATCGTTTCGGGATCTACCGGCTGGTTGAATTCCAGGGTGATGTACCTGGCGATTTCCGTGGGTACGTCATAAAGATCCACGGCGGCATCGGCATCATTCCCGGGAAACATATTCACCATCTTCACGCGCTCGCCGAACACGTCGAAGGAAAAATCTTCCTTGAGTTCCTTACCCGCGAGAGAGGTGATATCGCCGGAGATGGTAATCCTGTAGCGGGGAACGTCAATCAGAGGCCGATCCGGTCTGAAACCAAGGGTTTTGGTTCCGTACCAGCGATAGGTGCCTTCCATGGGAGGATCCAGCACAAGAAGGGGCGATTCCCGTATCACTTCTCCAAGAGCCGCAATGGGAACCATCGGCTGATTGAACATCACGTAGATATTCGGCCGCCGATTCTCCGCCGGAAGCTCTCCCACCGGTCCGTAATCCGCGATTTCCAACACCGGAGCGTCATCGGAATCCATCGGAACATCGCCGACGATTCCGGAGGAATTGACCGACCAGTACCGGATGGTTCCCTTTGAGAGATCGATGGATTCCTGAATCAGCCCCTCGTGCTCACTCCGCTTCCGTTCAACAGCCTGAATCAAAAGCTCCGCATCCGAGGCGGCATCATCAGTCAAAAGCGTGCTCTGCACATCCCGAAACGCATCTTCCCTCTCCGCGGCGTTTCCGGCGGCCATCAGGCCGGAGAGATCGACATTCGATTCCTTGTCGGCCCCCGCCTTTTCGACCGTCCTTCCCGCAGGAAAAAAGCAGTATAAGGGCCGCGAAGGCGACAATGACGATTTTCGGGTTTAAGCGACTCATAACTATCAATCCCCTTATCTCGGACTTAGAGAGAGACGATTTCATCTTTCACGAAAGGACCTTTACGACGGCCGAAATCCCGCCAAACGTTTTGGCGGAGTTTCATTAAAAATCGCTGATTTTAAAATCGTCTCACGAACAGTCTAGAACAAAAGCGGTTTTGAATCATGAATCATAGGATTATGTATCGGATGATCTCCAAAGGCGTTCTCTTCGACGCCCGCTTCCATCATGTTTCCGAGGACTTCATAACGCTTCGGAGCCGCCTTTTTTCGTTACCGCCACGTAACATCGGCATCAAGAAGTCCGGCAAAGCGCAGACAGTACTCGATGTCCTCATCCCTGAGTGCGGGACCTTCGGGACCTTCACCGGCGGCGACGGCCGCCCGATAGCGTTCCATGATCGCCGCAACCGGCGTCGAAAGAAAATCTTGTACGCTTCGGATTCCGATATCGAAGAAGAAACGAACAAAAACCGGTCCGATTCCGTTAACCCTCAGTAAATCGGCGTAACCGGCGATTTCTTCGATCCGATCCGTATCCACGCCGATTTCCGCTGAAAGCATGGCGCGATCGGACTTGCTTGAAATCCGTTCGTAGACATCTTTCGTTGTTTTAATGCCGATTGACGTAAAGGCTTCAATTTCATAATCGCTGAACAGACCGGTACCGGCCAGAGAGAGAGGTTTTTTCGCGTATCCGGAAATGTCCCGCCGAAGAATATTTAAATACTCACTCATCGTTCCGAGTTCATTCGCGAGCTGCTGATAAGCTTTTTTGTTCTTTAAAAGAACGAACACCCCGGAAAGATCGGAAACGCCCTTTCCGGCGAACGCCGCGAGAACATCATCAAGTCCGTCCAGCAGAATGCGGCGGCTCGGCGGAAGATCCTGCGTTCGCAAAAGGAATGCATACTCTTCAAGCGTAATACGTCCAAGATCCGTTTCGTACATAATTCCAGTACACGGCGAGGCGTAATTTTCGTCAAGAATCCTTTAACGATGGAGAGAGAAAAGTGAGGAAAAACACGAACAACCGTTTTTATTATTCCGGACGTTCAATAAACATCTTAAAAAAAGTGTTCGAATTATGTACCTTCATTCCCAACGGCATAATCTTCCTCTTCGTCCTCGCCGGAGTCCAGAGGTTCTCCTCTGAGCATCGCAAGATATTCGGAAGCGTCATCCGAGGTTCCGGAGTCCTTATCAAGTTTCTTCTGGATTTTCTCTTTGCGTTTCTTTTGCTTTTTCAGTTCCAGTTGTCTTTTTTCGTACGAGTAATGGCTTTTTGCCAACGATCTCCCCTTCTTTCGGGACTATTCGGCGGCCGAAAGCGAAAAGCTTCACAACCGCCGACTATTTTAGTAGTCCCGACGAGGGCGTTCGCTTCGCTCCCGGGCCACGCTGACTTTAAGTTCGCGACCCATGTGCTCTTTACCGTTCAGTTCTTCAATAGCCTGATCGGCAGCCGCATCATCTTCCATTTCGACGAAACCGAATCCTTTGGATCGATTGTCGTAGCGATCGATGATAACTCGGGCGCTGATAACAGTACCGTACTGGCTAAAAATTGTCTCGAGTTCTTGATCGTCGGCGGTATAGCTCAGATTGCCGACATAAAGTTTCTTGGGCATTCATGCCTCCTGGAAAATAAATAACTCCATAAAGTTCGGCAAAGTTCGATGAAAGCTGATGGAACGGTGAAGGGGAAAAGGGTCAGGGCGGGAATAGCCGGACAAAGTCTCTCTGATCTCTCGGTCTCCACGGCGCATCGGCCGATTATCAACGATACCGGTTTACGGTTTCTTTTTGCACAATAAGGTGTTGTGACGCTCCTGTCTAGTCCGGAATTTAAATTCTTGCCAATAAATGAACATCCAAAAGCCTTCATTTTGAAATAAATTTCAATAATAACGCATTTAAAACGATAAACGGCCCGCGGCGCGCCGCATCTTCCCCTTTCCGGCCGCTGCGGTGTACCCTTATTACATGATTGTTTCACTTTAAGGGATACACTATCCCGTTTCGTATACTAATAAACTCACACACGAATCGCTCACACGAGTAATAAAGGAAACAATTCCATATGAATTCGAATAAGATCTACACGGAACTCAAAAGACTCTCGGAGAAACCCGAACCTTGGTCGGTTTATACCGTTAAGACTCTTTGGAACGATCCTCACATTTCTTCAAAAATGCTTGAGTTCCATCTCGATCCGCTTTCCCATCCCGCCTCGCGGCCGCATGATTTCATTGCGGCTTCCGCGGACTGGATTGTTAAGGAGTTCCGTCTCGGACCGGGACGGCGCGTCGCCGATTTCGGCTGCGGTCCCGGTCTTTACACCTCCCGTTTCGCCGCCTCCGGCGCCGAGGTGACGGGCATCGATTTTTCCAGCCGGTCCATTGCCTACGCATCGAAGAAAGCCGCGGCCGACGGCCTCGGCATCAACTACATTCTCGGGAACTACCTGGAAACCGTTCCGGAAGGCTCCTTCGACCTGATTACACAAATTTATTGCGATTTCTGCGCTTTAAGTCCGGACCGCAGGGCCGACCTTCTGAGCTCCTGGCGCAGCATTCTTGCCGACGACGGACGAATCCTCCTGGATGTTTTCACAGCTCCGGCCTACCGGGACCGTTCCGAAGGACTTGAGTACGCTCCGAATTTCATGGACGGATTTTGGTCGCCGAACGATTACTTCGGTTTTCGGCACACCTGGAAGTATGAGGAACTCGGCGTGGTGCTGGATAAGTACGATTTCTTCGAGTCCGACAGAACCTGGTCGGTCTTCAACTGGCTGCAGTATTTCGAAAAAGAAGCGCTGACCGCCGAGATAGAAGCGGCAGGACTTAAGGTTCTCGGAACATACGGCGACGTAGCCGGTGCTCCGGTCTCCGAAGACGGCGGAATTCTTGCCGTTGTTATCGGGAAGCCGGATCAGGATCGTTAAGCGTGAGCACCCAATAACCCACGTCGATCCATCTGTTGAATTTCCGGCCGACTTCGGAAAGTCGGCCGGATTCTTGAAATCCGAAACGTTCATGCAAACGGCGGCTCGGTTCGTTGGGCAGGGCGATACACGCGACAACTGTGTGAATGCGCCGTTTACGGAGCTCTCTGAGCAGCCTTTCGTAAAGCGCGTTCCCCACCCCGTGACCGCGGCAATCTTCGCGAATATAAACCGACACTTCCACGGTTTTATCGTAGGCCTTTCTCGAATGCCATCGGGATGCGTATGCGTACCCCTCAAGTTCATTGTCGTTTTCCATGACGAAGTAAGGATAGTCGGCGGAAATCGATTTAATGCGTCTTTTCATCTCTTCGACAGACGGCGGTTCGAGTTCAAAAGAAATGTCGGTATTCCGGACATAGGGTGAATAGATGGAAAGGATCGCCGAGGCGTCTTCCGGGACTGCGAAGCGTACCATGCCTCCGATATTGGTCAAAATCGGCAAAAGGGAAAAGAGGCGGCGATCCCATCCTGCTTACGGCAGGGCCGGATTTCTACCTTTTTCCGCTCCGGGCTCTTTGATCGGACGTTCTTCCGCCGGAACGAGGGGAAACGGATCCCTTTTTCGAAAAATTTTTCGGCTGACGGTATCCGCCGGAGCCGCCGTTCCTTTCGGAAGACCGGCCTGAATCGGTGCGCTGTCCGCCGGAGGGCCGCCCGGCCGGCCGTTTTTCATTCAGTTTTCTACTCTGTCCGCCGCTTTTCGGCCCGGAAGTCATCGGAAACGATTCAAGCGGTTCAAAGCCGGGAATCGTTCGGCGATCCACGGTCTTTCCGATAAGCTTTTCAATATCGCGAAGCTGTTTTATCTCCTCAAGGCAAACCAGGGAAAGCGCCGTTCCTTGAGCTCCGGCCCGGCCGGTTCGTCCGATGCGGTGAACATAGTCCTCGGAAACATTCGGCAGATCATAATTTACAACATGGGAAAGCTGGCTGATATCCAACCCCCGAGCGGCGATGTCGGTAGCCACGAGAATGCGGAGCTTTCCCGATTTAAAGTCGCCGAGGGCCCGGGTTCGGGCGTTTTGACTCTTATTGCCGTGGATGGCCGTTGCCTGTATACCCGTCTTTTCAAGCTTCTGGGCAATTCGGTTCGCTCCGTGCTTGGTTCGGCTGAACACAAGAGCCTGATACCAATTTTCCTCATTTATAAGATGAATAAGCAAATCGGTTTTCCGTTCTTTTTCCGTGGGGACAATCCATTGCCGAACGGTATCCACCGTCGAATTCATGGGCGAGACCGAGATTTCAACCGGATTGTGCAGGATTCCCCTGGCGAGGCTGCGAATCTCGTCGGAGAAGGTCGCGGAAAACATCAGATTCTGTCTTTTCTCGGGAAGGATGCGTAAAATCTTCCGGATATCGTGGATAAAACCCATATCCAGCATGCGGTCGGCTTCATCCAAAACCAGAATCTCCACGTGTGATAAATCAACCGCTCCCTGTCCGTGGAGGTCCAAAAGCCGCCCGGGGGTTGCCACTAGAATATCCACTCCGCGGCGGAGTTTTTCAATCTGAGGATTAATCTTTACACCGCCGAAAACGACCGCCGCCTGAAGCGGAAGATTTCCGCCGTATGTCCGGACGCTCTGTTCCACCTGTGCGGCAAGCTCGCGGGTGGGTGTGATGATCAGCGCCCGGATGATTCTGTTCCGTGCTTCTCTTTTTCTCACGGAATTGTGATCCGCTCGGCCGCGGGTATCCGATTCCGGATCAGCGATATTCCCGGAAAGACGCTGAAGAATAGGCAGGGTGAAACCGGCGGTTTTTCCCGTTCCGGTCTGCGCCGCCGCCATCACGTCCCGACCGTTCAAAATCGGCGGAACGGCTTGAGCCTGAATCGGTGTGGGATGCTCGTATCCTTGACCGGCAACGGCGTTCAGAAGCGGCATGGATAGACCGAGATGTTCAAAACGGACACCGGCGGCCCCGTTATGGGAAGAGGAGTTCTGATTGTTCTGCATGTAAATATGGAAAGCATCGCAGCCGAAGGCGATGCGGTTCTTGTCCTATTGTTTTTATGGAGCGAAAACTGCGGCTCGCACGGTAAAAGGTGCGAAACGGTCGGCTTGAATCCGCGCCGCACCCTACCACGAATGAAGAGAAGTGGAAAGCCCATTGAATTATTAAATCTCGTTATTCGGAGAGGACGTATGAAGTCGGTGTTCGAAAAGCGCCGATAGCGGGATTCACTCGGCTTGCCGAACGAAAGGATCGACAAAATGGAAATACTTCAAACAAAACTTAATGACTAAGCCGACACCGAAAGCCGCCAGAACGGTCCCCTCGCGAATACCCAGAATCTTTCCGGAAAAAATCAGCCCGACGGCCAGACTGATCGCGACGAGAGTGCAGTCATTCATAATCTTAATCTTCCCGAAGTCGGTCTTAACCGCTTCCGCGATTGCCTTAACCATGCCCTCTCCCGCAACCATCAGAACATTGCCCTTTATTTCAAGGAACATTCCGAAACCGACCATAAAGGTGCTTATACAAAAAAGAATCACCTGCTGAAAATAATTTCCGGGGGTCAGATCCTTTACAATAATCAGGGCGAGATCGATCACAAGTCCGAGAACAACGGCTACGGCTATCTGCAGAAGCTGATGGAGCTGATAGTTCCTGCGGTAAATGAAGATCTGCACCAGTACGAAGATAACGTGCATCATCATGGTGTACTGGCCTACGGTGAAAAAATCGTTGGTCAGGTTCAAGACATAGGGCAGGCAGGAAATGGGGGATATCCCCATGTTGGCCTTTATTGAGAAAGCAACCCCGAAGGACATTATTACCAGTCCGCAGGTTAATATCAAATATCGGTGAATATAATTGCGTAAAGTGTTGTCGAGTGTCATAAATTCTTCTCCGGAAGGGGAATGGTATTCTTCTTTTTTTAATTATGGAAGGCACCGCGGCCGAAGATGATGCGCCTCCCATCGACGTGCCGTTTTGGAACGGAGTAGTATTTCCGGGTTATGAAAAACGCTCGGGATCACAAAAACCGAAGACGCCTGCCGGCATTTTTGATACCGATCGCGGCCGTTATCCTTCTTGCGGCCGGCCGCCGGTATTGGAATCAAGAACTTCACGGCCTCTCTTTATGAACCGGCTCCCGTTCCCCCCGCGGAAGGGACGAAACACACCGTTCTGTGTCTGGGCGACAGCCTGACCCGCGGGAACTGCAGCGCGAGCTATACCGAGGAACTCTCCACGCGTTTCGAGAAAAGCGGAATCCGCGTGGTGAACGGCGGTATTAACGGCGACATGGTTCATGATGTTCTGGCGCGTTTGAACGGCGTATTGGCGGCCGCTCCTTCACCCGATGCAATCACGATTCTCATCGGAACCAACGACGCCAATTCCACTTTGGATCCGAATGTCGCTCAAAGGGCCCTTGAAAACCCCGCGGCGGGGAGGATTCCGGTGGAACCCGTGTACAGAGCCTTGTACGCGGAACTGATCGAAAGACTCAAGAAAGATACCGATGCTCCGATTATCCTTATTTCCATTCCGCCCATCGGCGAAGTGCCCGGCAGCGCCGAATGGAACCGATCCGCGGAATACGCCGCGGCCGTTCGGGAAATCGCAGCGGCCGAAAGCTGCGACTATGTTCCCTTCTTCGAGATGCTTTCGGCCCGTATTCTGGAAAATCCGCCCAACCCCGAGTCGTTTCCGAATCATGAAGAATGGTCCAAGGGGATGCGGTCGGCCGTCTTACGAAGGCATGTTCTGGGCGAGGATTACGATACGATCGGAGCCGTCCGCGGCTATCGTTATCACTCGGATCAGCTTCATCTGAACGAAGATGCGATTCTCATCCTCGCCGATGCGCTGGAACCGGTTATCCGCAAGGCGATCGCGGCGAAGTAAGAACCGGCCGGGGGAAAGCGCCCCTTGACCGCAAGCCCGATGCGGATGATTTTTTAATTTGCCAACGGCGCTTCAGCCCTCTACCATCAAGCAATGGACAAACTGCGGACTCGTACAAAAATCATCTTCGGTTCCGCCGACCTCTTCGGCGGCGGCGCTTTCAATCTTATCGGATTCTATTATCTGATTTTCCTAACCGACGTTCTCCAGATTTCCCCGGCCTTGGCAGGCTTGGTGGTTTCGGTCAGCAAACTTTGGGATGCCGTTTCCGACCCGCTCATGGGCGTTCTAACCGACAGAACGCGAACCCGAATCGGCCGGCGACGGCCCTATTTTTTCGCCGCCGTCTTAACGGTTTTCATCGCCGTGTTCGTCCTCTGGTATCCGGCGGATTTCGCCGCGGAATCCTCACGGTTCGCTTATGCCATCATTTCCTACCTCATTTTTTCCACGGTAAGCACGTCGGTGATGATTCCCTACCTCTCCATGCAGCCGGAGCTTACGCCGGACTACCAGGAGAGAACCTCCCTGAACGTCTTTAAAATGTCTTTCTCCTTCCTCGGAGGCATCATCGCGGCCCTGGTTCCGATGCGCATCATCGGGGCTTTCCAAGATATCCGTGAGGGATGGACCGCGATGGCCCTTATCTTCGCCGTATTCTATGCTCTGCCGTGGTTGGGACTCGCGCTGCACCTTAAGGAACGCGACAACCGGTCGGATCCGAAGCCGCCGAAATTCAGCGTTTCGGATTTCATCGCGCCGCTGAAAATCCGCACCTTCCGCATTCTCATCGGCATCTACCTCGGCGCTTTTCTCACCATGGATATCATGTCCGCGGTCATTGCCTATTTCATGACCTATGTGTACGGCCGTCCCGATCAGCTGAGCACCCTCTTGGGATCTTTGATTATCAGCCAGCTTATCTTCCTCCCCGTTATCGGCCGGCTGACCAAACGCTGGGACAAGAACCGAATCCTCATTGTCTGCGCCGCCGTTTGGATTGTTTCTGTTTCCATCATCGCCTTTATGCCCGCAAGTGCGCCGATGGGTGTGCTGATCGCTCTGGCCGTCGTGACCGGTTTCGGCGTTTGCGGTTCCATGGTACTTCCCTGGACCATGTACCCGGATACGACGGACATCGGCCGACTCACAACGGGCCGCGACGGAGCGGGCAGTTTCAGCGGCCTGATGACCTTCTTCCGTAAAGCGGCCCAGGCACTCGCTCTTTTCCTTGTCGGGTTCTTTCTGCAGATGGCCGGATACGTCAAACCGATTCGAACCGTCGTGGACGGAGTCACCAAAAATACCAATCAGCCTCAGGGCGATACGGTTCTGCTGACCATCCGCATCCTTCTCTGCCTGATGCCGGCTTTGATGCTCATCCTCGTCATTTTTCTCAGCCGCCGTTATCCGCTTGGCCGGGAAGCTCATGGCCGCTTGAAAGCGTTCCTTGAGAAACGGGCCGAGAGGACTGTTGATGAAGCCGACGCCGCTGAAGAACAGGCGCTCCGGGAAATGCTGGTCTGATGCCCGCTCTCGCCGTCATTCTTATCATCGCCGCGGTTCTCATTCTTCTTCCGGCTCTTGCGGTACTTCTGCTTTTTTACCCGCTTCGGCGGCTGAATCCAAACCGTGTTCCGAATACCGTCGGAGAAGATATAGTCGGCGCCGTGCCCTATTCGGTTGAAACAACGGGCGGCATTCCCTGGCTTTCGGTAAACGGAATGCCTTATCCGGGTTCTTTTGCCCGGACCGATCGCCGCCGCTTTTCCCTGAACGGTGCCTGGCTTCTTCGGGAAGATCCCGAAGACCGCGGTACGGCCGAAGGCTGGTTTGCGGCCGATCTTTGGACCATTCGCGCCGCGGCGAATGAAGCCCGCGGTATAAACACGACCGCGGCGGATGCCGCCGCCGGAATAAGCGCCGCCGATGCCGCCGGCCTTGGCGGCGCGGAATGGAAAGCCGTTACCGTACCCTCAGCCTACAATCCCGCCGCGGGGAATCATACCGACTATCTCGGATCGCTCTGGTACAGAAAACCATTTACGGCCGCGGAACTCGGCGTAAGCGCCGCGCCGCAAAAACGGCGGCTCCGCCTCTGCTTCGAAGGCATCCTCCTTCGGGGAAATGTTTGGCTGAACGGTGAAAAACTCGGCTCTTTCGAAGGCGGCTACACGCCGCTGTTTTTCGATATCACGGAGAGAATCGCCGAAGAAAACACCCTGACGGTCCGATGCGACAACCGGCTCACCCTCGATTCCCTTCCGCCGCACCTGCTTGAGGGTCACAAACCCGGATGGCATACCTACGCCGGAGTCTACAGATCGGTTTTCATTGAGGAACTGCCGGAAACATCCGTGGTAAAAGCGCAGATTCGGACACGGTTCGACGAATCGGGCGGCGGCTCCATGACCGTTCAGGTTCTGGGGTGGTCCGCTCAACCCGGCGGCCAAAGCGATGGGAACGCGGGGCAAGCGCCGTCACAGGGCAACGGCGGCCTTACCGGAAACACATCGGCCGGGCCGAACGCACAGAACGCGCAAAATGCCGACCTCCGTGCAAATAAGGCAACCGCGCCGAACGGACAATACGCAAACGCCGCAAGTACCGCTGCTCCGCTCCTTCGTTTTACCCTGAAAGACCCCGACGGAAACATCGTCGGTGAAAACACTCCCGATTCCTCCGGCATAAACGGCCCCGGAGGTACAACAGCCTGGAAGGCCGAATTTCCGCTGAAGGACATCCTCCGATGGACGCCGACTCCGGAAAAACAAACTCTCTACGAACTCAATGTGGAACTGTGCCGGGGCGGAGATGTCGACCGTGTCGTTCTGAAACCGGGACTCCGGGAATTTTCCGCAGAAAAAGATGAATTGCGCCTGAACGGAGACCCCATTTTTCTCAAAGGAATCGGCCGGCACGAGGATCATCCCGAGTACGGCGCCACTCAGCCGCCGGAAGTCATCGCCGACGACATCAAACTCATCACCGGTATGAACGCCAACTACGTGCGGCTGACGCATTACCCTCATTGCCGGGAAGAACTCGACTCTTTGTCCGCCGAGGGACTTCTTTTCAGTGAAGAGATTCCCCTTTACCAGGCGGGTATGGGATTTACGGCCTGGGTTCAGGAAAAACGTCCGCTCCGGGAATTCCCGCTCGGTACCTTCGGCCTCCGTCAGCTTGCCCGCCGGGGGCTGCTGGCCAACGCCCGCCGTCAGCTGATTGAAATGATTGAACGGGACAGACATTCCCCGGCGCTCCTCTTCTGGAGTCTGGCGAATGAATGCTACACGCTGGGAAACCGTTCCGCCCGAATCTACTCCTGGCTCGCGCGGACGGCGAAGCTTTTCGATCCGGAGCGGCCGGTCACGGTCGTGGAAGCCACGTATGCGCGATTGGGACTGGACGGCCTGCGCCGAGGCTGGAGAGCCGCCGATATCCTGTCGGTCAATTCGTACTACGGCTGGTACTTCGGCAGCATTGAAGACGTTCCCGGCTACCTGGACGGATTACGGCGCCGCTGGCCCGGCCATCCCTTCCTGCTCTCGGAATTCGGCGCGGGCGCGGCGCCGGGAAGAAGCGACGCCGACGGAGAATGGCGGGGTGAACGCATTGAAATAAAGCAAACCTATTCCGAGGAATACCAGGAACGGGTTTTAAAGGCTTATTGGCTTGCGGCGAAGGAACGCCCTTGGGTGGCCGGATATACTCCCTGGGTTTTCGCCGATTTCTACAACATCTGGTTCCCCGGAAATCCGGTGCCCAACTACAACCTGAAGGGCGTGGTTTCCCGGGAGAGAAAGCCGAAGAAATCCTGGTACGCGCTTAAAGAATTGTACAAAGAAAAACGGGAGAAGACGAATGGGTGACTCCTTCGATTTCCGTCCTTTCGAATCTATGTATGAAGAATGGGAGGAAGGATTCCGCTCCGGGAACAATCCGGGAGAGTTCAGCTACCGCCGCGGCGGCCCGACCAGTCTGTACGGAAGTGCGGACATGGTGTTCAATCGATACATTCTCGGCCGAATGCCGAACGGGGACGGCGGAATCGCTTGGGCTTCGGTGATCAACAGGTTTCAAAACCCCAAAACCGGCTGGTACAAAAAGCGCTACACGTTCCACTTCCGCTCTCATACCGCCGCGTACGCCGTCGCCGCGCTCAGGCTCCTCGGCCACGCCCCCGCCCATCCGGTCCGGAAAGCCGAACGCGCGGCCCGCAGCCGCCGGTCGGTGGAACGATGGCTCACCCGCGTACCCTGGTCGATTATCTGGCCGGGCTCGCACGAGGTGGCGGGAATCCCGGCGATTCGCCTGATGACGGGGCAACCGGGAGATGGAACGGAAGAGTTCCTGGAAAACTGGAAAAGCTGGCTTGATGCGCGCGTCCATCCCGAAACCGGATTCTGGTCCCGGGGACTCATGCAGAAACTGAAACTCCGGGGCACGCTGACCAAGGAAGAAATGGGCGGCGCGTTCCACATGTATTTTATTTACGAAGCGATGGGCCGGCCCTGGCCGCTTCCGGAAAAAATCGTCGACGCGACGCTCAGTCTGCAAAACGAAAACGGATTCTGGGACAAGGATGTATCCTACTGCATCGACCTGGACGGCATCTACTGCCTGACGCGCAGCAGCCGGAACGCCGGAAGATACCGGGCCAAGGATGTCGAGGCCGCCTGCAGGCGCTATCTGAAACGGGCCGAAGCCACCCTCAACGACCGCGCGTTCCTTTTCGGGCGCTACGATAACTCGCACCGGCTGCCCGGGGCACTGGCAGCCGTGGCCGAATGCGCCCTTTTTTATCCGGATATGGTTAAGAGCATGACCCCCTGGCGCCAATCCCTGGATGCCGCCTGTTTTATCTGAAGAGGCCGTACCCGGCACGGGGGAGAGAGCCCACCGGCAAGACTGCGGCGACCGGCCGTCTGAAAGCGCCTATGCGCGCCGCCCGGCCAATGCGGTGCACGAAGCGATGCTCCGATAATACCGGCTGAGTAAGGCGACATCCCCGCCGCTTTTCTCATGCGCCCTCCAAAGCGGCGGCGCTCCGGTAACACCGACAGCGGAATTTGCTCAAAGCACCTCCGCCGCCTATTCACACACACCCGACACCCATTAAACGGCGCACCGCTGTCATCCGGAACCGCTCACATGCTATAACGAACACCATGCCGAATCTTGATCATCCCGTAACCTGGCTCGTCATAGTCTGCGGCGGACTTTTGGCAGGATTCATCGACAGCATCGCCGGCGGCGGCGGTCTCATTACACTTCCGGTCCTGCTCGCCGCGGGGCTCCCGCCGCACCTGGCTCTTGGAACCAACAAAGTCCAATCGGTCTTCGGCAGTGGAACAGCGGCATGGAGATACGGCAAGAAAGGCCTCATCCGCTGGAAAATCGTCTGGCCGGGAGTCGCTATGAGTTTAATCGCGGCCGCCGCCGGTGCCTGGACGGTTCGGAGAATTAATGCGACGCATCTGGAAAGAATTCTCCCCTTTATACTTGCGGCTCTACTTGCGGCTCTTTGGTTCTACGTAGCGCTTAAAAGGGATCTGGGTGACTCCGCGAGCCGTTCGAGGATGCCGCTGCGGCTGTTTTATCCTATGGCAGGCGGCCTGTTCGGATTCTATGACGGTTTCCTGGGCCCCGGTACCGGATCGTTCTGGACCGTCTCGCAGGTAACCCTGGCGGGCATGGACCTCAAACAAGCGACAGCCGCCACCAAACCGTCGAATTTCGCCAGCAATCTGGGTGCCCTTATCTTCTTCTTTCTCGCGGGTCAAACTGTAATATATGTAGGACTTGTCATGGCGGCCGGACAAATCGCCGGTGCCTGGCTGGGCTCCCACCTGGTCATCAAACACAAACCGGGGTTTATCCGCCCCTTCTTCCTGCTCGCAACAGCCGCAATAATTCTGAAGCTGCTCTGGGATCAATATGGAAGGAACCTCGCCGAATCGTTCTAAAGAGAAAACCTTAGTGTCGATCTTCAGATGACGGCTTCGGTAACGGGATCGGCTTCAAAAATTGCGCGGCCGATCTTCAACAGCCTACAACCGTAAAACAGCGCAGATCGCTCCGCTACAGCAGCTTCTCAAGCTCCTCGGCGCAAACCCGCACGGCCTCGCTGCAGACCGTTGAATACAAGTCCTTCTCTTTTGCCTCTTCAAGATCGGTTCCGAGAATATCGCGGCATCGTTTCGCTCCCAGACGGGCTTCCACCGCATTAAGGAAGGAGGAAACCTTTTCCTTGGTCAGCGCCTTCGCTTCCTCTTCTTCCGGAGCTTCGCTTCCGTATTTCGCGTTCAGAATAAACACGCCGCCGGTGATGGCGCCGCAGATTTCCTGATGTCCGCCGACTCCGCCGCCGAAACCGGTCGTAAGCTTGTGAACTAAAGCAAAATCAAGCCCCGCTTCTTCGGCGAACGCCGATGCCACGGACTGGGAACAGGCCGAAGCCGTTTTAAATTGAGCAGCGGCTTTCTCAATATGTGTCATAAACCGGCCTCCTGAAAATTTTCGGGCCGGACTGATTGAAGACCGACACGAAGAATCAAAGATGAGTATACTTTATAAAGGCTGCTGAGAACGACACCAATGCCCCGGAGGATCCGAATGAAAAAACGTCTCTTTGTTACCCTGTTCGTCATCGCCGCCGTCATCCTCGCGGGAATCGCGGTCGTCTTCCTTATATCGCCGGAGAAGCACCGCCTGAACGATGCCGTTCGCGCCGCGAGCGGGTACGATTACATTACGCTCTCGGAAGGCGTCACCGAATACGAAATCACCGGACCCGAAGACGGAACGCCGGTTATTCTGGTGCACGGCATGTCCGTTCCCATGTACGATTGGGATCGGCAGGTTCCCTATCTGGCGAACCGGGGATTCCGGGTGATCCGCTATAACCACTACGGAAGAGCGTATTCGGATCGACCAAGAGGAACCT
The DNA here is from genome assembly GCA_963666985.2 of Spirochaetia bacterium. Classification (GTDB taxonomy): domain Bacteria; phylum Spirochaetota; class Spirochaetia; order DSM-2461; family DSM-2461; genus UBA2779. Next base: position 1,580,097 of record CAXXIA010000002.1, read on the forward strand.
ACGACCGGAGCAAATACGTCCGGCAGCTGAACGAACTCATGGAAGCTCTGAACATCGACCGGGCGCATCTGGTGGTCCATTCGTTGGGCGGGGTGATTGGAGTTTCCTTCGCGCAAATCCATCCTGAAAAAACGGATAAAATCGTCCTTATCGCACCGGCTTTCTACATGGCCGAAGACAACGGAGGCATCGCCGCAATCCGCGTTCCCATCCTGGGCGACATCCTGGCCAAGACGATGCTTCCCGGAATGCTCGCCGACCGCGCCGACGGACTGTTTTTCGACGCGGGGATTCCCGAAGCCGAAGAATACTCCGCCGCGTTTCGGGAACAAATGAAATACGCCGGTTTCTCCCGGTCCGTGAAATCCCTCTTCCGCAATGACATGGCGGACGAACTTTCGGAACCCTACAGCCGGCTTGAGGGCGAAAAGGTGCTGCTGATTCGGGGAACCAAGGACAACTCCATCCCGGAAAAACATTTCGCGGCGATATCGGAAATTCTTCCATCCCTGCGCGTCGAGGTTCTTCAGGGCGCGGGACACTGTCCCAATTTCGAACGGCCGGATGAAGTTAACGCCATGATAGCGGGTTTCCTGACCGGCGGCTGAAAAAAATTACTTCCCCAGATAAAGCGAGTCTTCCAGAGTCGGTTCCATCTGTTTAATCAATTTATTCCAGAGCCGCCGCCGCTTCTCCGCATCAACCCGGCCGACAAGATCGCTCTTCATCGTTTCATGAGACCGAACGGCTCGGCACAGCCTGTCGAATTCCGCATTTTCGTCCGAAAGAAACAGAACTTTTCTATTTTTCTCCGTATATCCTTCGATGTGATTGTCGTAAGCACAGCAAACCTTTCTATACGCCGCCTCAACGCCCTCGCCGTACATCAAGAGAAAAGAATCCGTTCCCGGAACATCCTCAAGAATTCGTAAAGCATCGCTTAAAGCATCCAGAGCCTCGGAAAAATCCCGACCGGCCGAGAACCGCTCAGCGGCCTCGTTGAGCCGGCGTATCACGGCGGTATTACCGGATTCGCCGCGTTCCGAAACGTCCTTATTCTCAGGCGAAGAGAGTTCAAATTTCGGCATGGCTTTGCAGACTTCGATCATCAGATCAGCCAGTTCCAAAAAAACGGATTCGGTCCAGCGATTATTCTCAACGGCATCCAGAAATCGAACCAGCGACTCCTTGTATTCCAGACGATGCATCACCGCTTTATCGACCAGGATTTCGGTAATGCGCATGTCGAGTCCTTTGAAGGAAAAATAACCGACATCAAGAAAAGCCATCTGACGCGGAGTAAACATCGGCGCGTAGCGCTTGGCGGTATCCGACTCATATTTCAAGCGGACATTCTGCGTCGTCAGAATGCGGGTCGCCGCCGAAGAAAACCGATTCGCCCGCGACTGAAGCCTGGCCGCCGTATTCACCACCGTTCCCGAAAGATCGCCGGCTTTGGTGATTACCAGAGAGGTATACTTACGTCCTCCCGCAATCCCGGCGGAAACCGACAAGTCGGGAAGCTTGTTGAATTCTCCCCGCCGCCTCTTAACGAACTCCCTTTTACCGGTTAATCTCCGCTCCCCGAAATAATCGGCGATCAGCACAACCGAATTCACGACATCGTAGGCCGATGTTCCGATCAAAATAATCTCATCTCCCCGAGCTCGGTTTCCTATGACATTATTCTCTCGGCACAAGGCCTTTACATCTTCCTCAATACAATCGTCCAGCAGGCGGAGGAGAGTCGCGTCGTTCCGATTCTTGGAAAATTCCGTATAACCGTGAATATCGATGAACGCGCAATAAATGTCGGTAATGGACATGCTCAGCTTCAGCTCACCGCCGAAAGGATAATCCGAATTCGGAAGGGCAAGCTGACCCCACAGCACGGGATAGGACTTGGGATTCAAATCCCTGAAAAATCCCCAGTAAATCTCACGAATCAGAGGAAAGGCGCTTTGAAGGACATAGTCCTTCCTGGCTCCTTCTTCAACACATTCCAAATAATTCACCAAATCCGAAAAACTCCGGATATGTCTGGTAACAACCTGCCAGTACACATGTGTGAATAATTCATAAGATGTGGTTTCGGCCGTAAGATCCTTTATATCCCGCATACGGGACAATTTTACTCGCGGCGGTATCCGGACTCAATATTCAAACCGCCGTTACCTCGGTTGAACGGGTACTCCCGTCCGCTCTTCAATCAAGCCTCATCTCCGCCTACAATATGGTATGAACCCGAACTCTGAATCCTTTTTGAATCTTACGGAAAAACGCCGAAGCGTACGGAAATATCTTCCGGATTCCGTGCCGCGTGAATCTCTTGACCGGTGCCTGACGGCGGCACAAAACGCCCCTTCGGCCAATAACGGTCAACCCTGGGAATTCATCGTCGCTGCCGACGATACCGTTCGTGAACAGCTGGTTATAGCCGCGCGATTCGGTCCGCTTCGCGGCAACCTTTTTGCGGATCAGGCGCCCGTCATCGTAGCCGTAAACGAAACACCCGGACACAGGCCGACGCGCTGGGGCGGGAAACTCCTGGGCAGGGACTTCCCGCTGATGGACATCGGCATGGCCGTTCAAAACTTCTGCCTGCAGGCGGCAGAAGAAAACTTGGGAACATGCATCCTCGGCCTCTTTTCCGCCCGAAGGGTTCGAAGAGCCTTAAATCTCCCTCCTTCAAAAAAACCCAGACTCCTCATCACCGTCGGCAAACCCGCAAGCGAAGAGATTCCGAAAAAAAAGAGAAAGCCGCTCTCGGAGATAAGCCGTTATATTGAAGGGAGAGGAATATCGAATGGCGTATGATCTTTCGGAAACCCTGGTAATAGGACTCTCGTCCCGGGCCCTTTTCGACCTTGAACGGGAAAACCGTATTTTCGAGGAAGAGGGTTTGGACGCCTATGCCCGCTATCAGAAAGAAAACGAAGCACGTGTTCTTGAGCCGGGTACCGCGTTCCCGCTGGTTGAAGCCCTGCTGAAACTCAACGACAAACTCGGCGAGCATATCGTGGAAGTCGTTATCATGAGTCAGAACAACCCTCAAACCGGCCTTCGGGTGATGAACTCCATAGACTTCTACAATCTGGCCATTACCCGCGCGGCATTCTCGGGCGGAGAAGCCCTGGGCCCCTTCCTTGAGGCATACAGCGTTGATTTGTATCTTTCGAAAAACCCCGACGATGTTCAGGACGCCATTGACCACGGAATCGCCTCGGCTCAGCTTTATGCCCCGCCCGAAGCGTTCAATCCGGACGCCGACGAAATTCGTATCGCCTTCGACGGCGACGCCGTTCTCTTCAGTGAGGATTCGGAAGTGATCTATAAGCAGCAAGGCCTGGACGCCTTCCTGGAAAACGAAAAGGTCTTTGCCGAGGTTCCTCTTCCCGAAGGTCCATTCGGACGTGTTCTTCGAACCCTTTCAAAAATTAAAACACTTTCGGACAAACCGCTGGTCCGCATCGCCCTGGTAACGGCCCGGGACCGGCCCGCCCACGAACGTGTGATTTTGACTCTTCGAAGCTGGGGCGTCACCGTGGACGAAGCCTATTTTCTCGGCGGCCTTTCCAAAGATAAAGTCCTTAAGGCCTTCAACGCCCATATCTTCTTCGACGATCAGGATAAACACGCGGGTCCCGCATCCGAACACGTTCCCTCCGCCCGTGTTCCCTACAGGAAAACATCAAAGCTCTACAAAGAAAACGATTCGAAGCAGGATCAATTTCCGGATGAATAATCAAGAATATTCTTTTGCGGCATGAAGCGGCGCCTGTAAAAGTTCGGCGGAAACCGGAATCCCAAGATTGCCTTTGAGAAATAAATATTTTTGGCTCTTTCTGTGATAATTCCTAATTCATTCGAAATCCGAAACCGACATCGAACATCGTATCGAAACGGCCCGGCATGAAATCCCAAGCACTTTTTGCGGCGGTTATCGCAATGCAATAAGGCTTCCAGGCAAAAGAAAACCCTATATTCACAAGAAAAGTCCCGCCTTCGGGCTGATAATACACATGCGTGCCGGCCCCGGCTCCGAGACTCAGAAGAGAAACCGGCCCTCCAAGCAGATCCGAATAAAAATTGTAATCGGCATAGCCGCCGCAGCCTACGAGAAGACCGACCCGACCGACATTCAAGTCCCAGCCCACTCCCAGCAATCCTTCCGTGCCGATACTGACTTCCCTAAGATTGAAGTAAATTGCGACATTGCCGTTTTCCTGATTGTTATAGCTTATTGAATAATACGGAGTCAGGCGCGAGTACAATCCGACGAAATTTCCACCCTTTCGAATCCAGCTCATCGACAAATCCCGATTCACGCGATTATCAACAAAACCATATGGCCCCACGCTATACCCGATGTTAAACATGTTGGTCGCGGCGGACAGTGAGGCCGTCAGAATGAAAACAAGAAACAGAATCGTAACAAGCTTTTTCATGCTTCCTCCGAAGCTTTATTCTTTACGCTGACAATATAATCCCAAGTTCTTACAGATACACTATCCCGCCTTCTTGTCTCAACATAACAGCAGCGATAGAGCGAATCATCAATGTGATCGTATCATAATGATTCTTTCGGAATGAAATAACAGTTTGAGGAGACTTCAAAAATCAGCGAATTTTGAGGGGGGTCGGCTGTCGGCTAGAAGCAATTTCATCATTTATGAAATTGCCTCGGCTTATTTACCCCATATTGCCCAAGTAAAAAAAAGACCCCCGCGGAAGCGGGGGGTTATCTTTTGCAGCGGAATTTTGCCTTAATACTATAATCCTACCAGTCATCCCCGCCGCTTGAGGAAGACGACCGATTCGATTTTCCGCTGTTTCCTCCCGTACGCCAACCTATTCCAATATTCAGATTCACAGTAGACTGTCCCCAGTTCGTGTAATTATCCGAATTCGAATCAATTATATAGAAAGTCCAAGGACTGATAGCCGCCATAATACCGGCATTTATCACGATATTGCCGCTTCCCGGTTGAAAATACAAATTCGCGGCAAAACCAAACCCCGCGGAGACCGTAAAAGACGAATAACCGTAATCATAATAAAATAAATCGGAGAAAAGTCCTCCTCCAAGAAGCAGGCCCATGGATCCGAAATTCAAGTCACCGCCATATCCAACAATAAAATTGGAGCCGATTAGGGTTTCGTCGTAATCAGACAGCTTCGCCACCGATATGTTTTTAAAACTCAATCCGTAATACGGATTTACTTGAGCATAAAGACCGGCATCATCATTTTTTAAGGTAGAAACACTGAGGCCTATACTGCGAAGGTGCAAGTCATCAATACCCCAGAAATCATTATGAATATTATATCCAAGGTTCAACAAAGTTGTTTTTGCCGCCAATGGCATTGCCATAATTACCAGGACGGTAATGAAAACCAAAACCTTTTTCATAAATTTCACACTCCTTTTCTTATATAATTCCCATTTTACAATGTTCAGTATTGAAAACCAATAAAATCAAAAAGAAAACAAGGTTTTATTCCAATCCGGACTCTCTTAAAATGTTAAACTCTTACTTATGGAAGGCTTCCTCTCCGAACTCATCATCTTGAGGGACTACATGTCCCATCACGGTCTGTTTTCCACGGGCATGCTGCTCATCCTCGGCTACTTCCTGGGTAAACTGGCCGCGCGGATTAAACTTCCCGAAATCACGGGATACATCATTGCGGGTCTCGTCCTGGGAGATGCCGTCCTGGGTCTTGTTCACCATGAAATGAGTGAATCCCTGCAGATCGTTACCGATGTGGCCTTGGGACTGATCGCGCTGACCATCGGCGGCGAGTTCTCCTTATCCAAGCTCAAACGCATGGGCAGCGAGGTGATCATCCTGACGGCGGCGCAGATTCTGCTCACCTTTCTCGCGGTAACCATAGGACTGCGGTTATTCCGCCTTCCGCTGCCGTTCGCCATGCTCTTGGGAGCCATCGCAACGGCCACGGCCCCGGCGGCCACGGTGGCCATCGTTCAGTCTCTGCGGGCACACGGCCCCTTTATCGACCGCCTTTACGGGATTGTCGCCTTGGACGACGCCGGCGCGGTTATTATCTTCGGCGTGGTCTTCGCCGTCGTTTCGGGTATTCTCGGCGGAGGCGAAGTTGCGGCGGCCGGAGAAGCCGCGGCTCATGCGGCGTCTTCGGCGGCTCACGGCCCGGGCGGCAGTGCCGGAATGATCTGGACGGCCATTAAGGAAATCCTCATATCCATCATCATGGGCGGCCTTGTAGGCTGGATTATCCATTTATTAAGCCGTAAAAAAAATCATGCCGGAGAACTGATGATTATTTCCCTGGGATGGATTTTTCTTTTAACCGCCCTTTCCATCGTGTTCCACCTCTCACCGCTGCTTTCCAACATGGCGGCCGGTACGGTACTGATAAATCTCTCTCCGGGGAATCATAGAATTTTTCGAAATCTCGAACCGCTTACACCGCCTATTTACGCCTTGTTTTTCGCCATAGCGGGGACGGAGCTGAATCCGGCGGTTTTTCTGGAAGGAGACATCCTTATTCTCGGTCTCGTTTTTATCGCGTCGCGAGCTTTCGGGAAAATCTTCGGCGTAACAGGCGGAGCCCTTATTGCCCGCTCCAAGCCGAGCATCCGAAAATATCTGGGATTCTGCATGCTTCCTCAAGCGGGCGTGGCCATCGGCCTGGTGCTTATGATTCAGGCCTCTCCCATGGTGGCGAACCTCGGTAACGCGCAAAAGGATATTATTTTCATGATGGTGAATATTATTCTGCTCTCGGTCTTCTTCAATGAACTCTTCGGTCCGCCGATTTCAAAAGCCGCCATCGTGAAAGCCCTCGATAGGGAAGAACAAGAAAACAAGGAGGCGCAGTGATGGATCTCGCCGCAATGTTCGATGCCTCGTCCTGTTCGGTAAACCTTAAAGCCAAGGATAAAGATTCCATTCTCGAATCTCTGGCCGCCCTGGCCGTCCGCAGCGGACGAACAGGAAGCGCCTCGGAAAAGGCCATAGCCGTAGCATTGTCCGAACGGGAAGCACAAGGTTCAACGGGCTTCGGAGATGAAATCGCCATTCCCCATGCCAGGGTTGCCGGAATGAAGGACTTTCTCATCTTCGTCGCCCATTCACCGAAAGGCGTGGAATTTCAAAGTCTGGATAAAAAAAAGGTTAAACTGTTCTTCGTTATCATCGGCCCTGAAAACCGCCCTTCGGAACATGTCCAAATTCTGGCGTCTCTTTCCCGGGCCTTAAGCGGATCCACCTTGAAAATGGAACTGCTGGCGGCCGGTTCCGTAGAAGTTCTGGCCGAATCGTTCCTGCGGCACACCGGAGAGAAACACGAGGAGGTTCCTCAAAAAAAGCAGGATCAAAAGCTTCTCGTGCTCATTCTCTACATGGATGAATTCCTGTATCACATCCTTGAATATTTCCTTGAAGAAGGAATCGAAGGTGCCACGATTCTCGATTCTTCCGGCATGGGCCAGTACATTTCCAATATTCCGCTTTTCGCCACTTTCATCGGATTCATGAACGAAAAGAAAAATCACAGCCAGACGATTCTGGCCACCATTCCGGCCGCAAGAGAGGAAGAAATCATCAAGGGAATAGAAGCCATCACCGGAGATCTGGATAAAAAGCAGGGCGCCATGCTGATGACTCTGGATATCGGAACCTGGAAAGGGACGATGAAGATGATGTAGCGCTCAGAAAAGGGCCGAATAACAAGACAGAGTCTTCGTCTCTGATTGTTTTCGGTCCTTTTCCTCACTTGACCCTACAAGACTGATGCTTCGCCCGAATTGTTTTCGAGCTTTCCGCTTCGCTTGACGAATTGGGGCCGGCGGCGTTACGAAAAGGCCAACGAACCTTGCCTCCGATTGTTTTCTCCTCTTCAGCTTCGCTTGCTGAAAAGAAATCGGCACCGGGTTGAAGGGTTCCATTTAAGCCCGCCGCTTGAAGCATTGATTAAATAATCAACGTATGATATTTATCTTCCCGATATAGGAGAAGCGATCCGGAAGAGCCCCTTTATGACGGGCAGCGCCGGGACCGACGAAACCACAGATCAACAACTCATCCAATTCCGTAGGATAGGTGGGTTATGTTGAATCAGGTTTCTTCAGAATCCACTCCTTCCTTTCTGAATTAATACTTCGATCGGCATTATCCACCTCAGCTTCGACAAACTGAGGTTTAAAATCATGTTTTTCACAACAAATCAAATCGAACCGGTGGAACGGTTCTTTGAGAAAATTAAATTGGGATCGTCATCACAATCGCGCAGCGATGACGACAAATTCAAAATTAAACAGATTGTATCTTATTTGGAAATTATCGACGGACAAATACGAAAACTCTCCATGAAACGAAGAATCGTTTTACTCGACAGCGGTGCGGGAAACTGCTATTTGAGTTTTCTGATTTACTACTACTATACGGTTCTGATGAACCGCGATATCGAAATCCATTGCATCGATACCAACGGACGGCTGATGGAAAACGCCCGGCAGAAAGCCCATGAATTGTCATTCACGGAAATGCATTTTTATAGCTGCGACATCTTGGACTTTGAATTGAACACGTCCGTGGATGTCGCCTTTTCGCTTCATGCGTGCGATACCGCTACGGACAAGGCTCTCTATCTTGGATTGCGGCTTAATGCAAAATGTATCTTCTCGGTTGCCTGCTGTCAGCATAGCCTTGTGAAGAATTTTCGAAATCGAACAATCCAAGGATTTACCGGCTACAAAGCGATCAAAAGCCGTATGATTTATATGGTTGCCGATGTTATGAGGGCGAAATTAATCGAAATGGCCGGCTATAAAGTCGACATCTTTGAGTTCACGTCCAGCCGGAATACGGATAAGAATCTCATGATTCGAGCCGGAAAGGGCGGAACGAAATCATACATGGCGGCTTATGAAGAGTATCGTCACTTGCGAAACGGATTCGGGTTAAAACCCGAGTTGGAAAATTTACTCATATAAGCCGGCGGATCAAATCGAAGCGGCATTGTAGAACGATTTCCATTACACGATTTCGTATTACAGTCCCAAGGCTTCCGTCAGTTCCGCGGTCAGAGTCTCGTTTTCCGCCAAGGCGTTCAAAAAAGCCTCGGCGGAGCGCACGCGCGCCTGCTCATAATCCAGACCGCCGTCCTTCACCGGATCAATATTCCTGATGAAAAGAACATTGCCGCCCCGAGAAACCGTCAAAACGGCGCCCACTTTCGCCATATAAGGAGCATTGGCGAACTTCTCGGACCGGGGAAAATCAAAAACGGTCCAGGAAAATCTCAGATCCGCCTCGCCATTTCCGGGCGAAACGGTCTCAACGGGCAGTTCCAAACCGGAAATCCAATCCCCGACAGATCCGTCCATGGAACGAAGATCGGGTGACGCGGAAGAATCCACGGAAACGGCCAGAAGAACCGGCGCAACAAGAAGCTCCGCGGAACCGCTTGAGGTTGGAAATCCCGCATCCGGTATTCCCCAGGCCGAAAGATCGGGAGCGATTTCAAAGCGGACGGCGCCCGGCGGCAGCTTCTCCGTCGGAAGGGTAACTTTGAACGATCCTTCGGGATCGGTCGTAATCATCACCTTCATGCCGGCAGGACCAGTAATCACCAGAGGAATGCTTCCGATTTCTCCGGATGCTCCGAAGGAAGCGTCTCCGACAAGAACAGCCTGAGTTCCGTAGGAAATACGGCGGGATGAGGTAAGGGCGCGGATTGAAAGAGATCCCATCCGCTCGGAAATCGCGGAGTCAACCGAATCGATAAGAAAACCCGATGAGCCGAGGATATCATCCCGAAGACTCAAACCCCACGGCGAGGAAAGCAGGATCTTTCGCGCGCGGCCCAGCGCGGCCGTTTCCGCAGGTAAATTCATGCCGCCTTCGGCCACGGGCTCCAGAATACCCCGAACCCGCTCGGCGAGATCGGCCCTCTCACCCTCAATAATAGACGCCCAGACATCCTTGGAAAGTCGGACATAAGCCCAAACGCCCCTATCGGCGGAAAACCACGTATCGACGGTTTCCACGGATTTCAGGTTCTCTTCAACGGACTCCGTTACGGTACTCTTTACCGACTCTTCGAAAAAACCTTGGGAAGAGGCGCCGGAGGAAACGTCCAATTCCGAGGCTATTGCCGTCGAAATTTGCGCGGCCAAATCGGCACGGGCAGCAGCAGCAGCAGCCGCCCGGTCATCGGCCTGGTTCCCGGTATCGCTCCCGCCGATACCGATGTACCAGTCGGGATTATTCGGATAAACGGAAAGCCAATCGGGAACATCGCCGGTTTTCGGCGCGGTTACACATCCCGCGAGAACTGCAAGTGCAAGGACCGGCGCCGATACGGCGGCTGAGAAAACAAGACGTCTATTCCAGAGAATCGATGTCAAAGTCATCATCGTTCAATTCTGACGGAAAATCGGAATCGAAATCAATTGATGATTGATCTGGAGCGCTCATTTCTTCGGAATCAAATGAAAAATCATCGTCGGAAGAACCGATATCGTCATTCGAAAAATCATCAAGGCTTGAAAGGTCGTCGAACTCATCGTCGGGCGATGACGAGTCCCGGGCCGCAGCGGCCGAAGCCGCCGCCATAAGACCGGCACCGGCGCCCGCGCTTGCCAAAGAGGATTTGGACTCGGATTTGCTCTTCTTCGATTCCTTCGGCTCTTTCGGCGCTTTTTGCGCTTTGGGAGGTTTGGGAACTTTCGGCTTTTTCACTTTCGGCGCTTTGGGCTGCCGAATTTTTTTCGGAGCGGATGTTTTAACGCGTCTTGATTTCACCCGCCCGTAATTTTCACCGGATAATCCCGGGCGCAATTCACGATGATCCTCATTCCAGAAACGAACATAGGCGCCCGTCAGAAACAAGTCAAAAAAAACACCTATTCCGAGAAGACCGCCGGTAAACAGCCAAATAATGCCGCTGACATACCGCCCCAGATAAAATCGGTGAATTCCCAGCGGTCCCCAATGAAGAAGGAAGGCATACGCGGTAACGTAGCTTTTCCGTCCTTCCCGGGCAACGGTAACGGCCATAACCACAGGAAGAATGATTCCGGTCAAAGAAGCGGTCACGATCCACGCAAGGAGCAGCCGCCAGGCGTGATCTTTTGCCCAGGCAAGTCCTTCCTTCAGTCCCTCGGCCTTTATAATGGAAAAAAAACGGCCCAGATCTTCAACGCGGGTAACAAAAAACTCGACGATCCTGCCGGTAAACCCCGTAACGGCCCTTCTCGCTTTAGGCGCCTTGGCGCCTACGGCGGCATACGTGTTCCGCAAATAACTTCGATTTACCTCGATGTCCGCATACTCATCCGTCTTTGAAAAAGCCCAATGGTCGGGATACTGCTGCGAAAGAAAATAACGGGCTACGGCAAAAAGCGCTGTTCCGAATTCGGGATTCTCGGTTAATTCCTGATTTTTAAAACTTTCCGCCGCGAAGTAAACGATAAGTCCGTCGTCACAGCCTTTCGAGAGCGCTCTTTCATAGAACAGCCATGCGGCATCATAATCACCGGCATTGTAATATCGTCCGGCGCGTTCGGCATCATCCCGCCACTCTTCGGCGGCAAATAAAGCCGAAAGCAAAAGCGTTGATAAAAGGACAAAAAACACGCCTCGTTTCATTCGCATACACATGATACTAGATATATCGGCACATAAGAGCAAATAATTCATGACACCGGAGGCACTTTCAAGAAATTTGACCCGCCGAACAGTTATGCTGTTCGGCCGCCGTTCGTTAAACCGCGTCGCGATTCAACCGTGTTTCAGCACATGATTCGGGTTGCATACACCGGGCGAAACCCGCGGCTCGCTGCCGCCGAACGCCGCATGGCCGAGGACTCGCCATGGAGTCCGCATCACAGCGGACCGATCTTAATTCCGGGTCAAAAAAGCTTTTTGAACGTGCCTCCCTGGAGATGATTCCATCTTGAGGATATGCTGTCGTATTGTCACGGGAGGCCCGAATGATCAAAATCTCGCCCGTAGGAACCACTGCGGTGCTGACCTGCGGTCTCAAGCCCACGCAAAAAAACAAAGACCGGGGCAGGCTGGGTGAAGGCGCGGGAGAATGCCGCTTCAGCCTTGGAGAAGCCACACTGGGGGCCTGCTGGAAAGACGACCGCATCACGGCCGAACTCTCCTTCGAAAACGGAATTTACGTGCGCGAAGTGATGCTTTGTTTCCATTACCGAAGCCCGAAGCCAAACTCGTCCTTGGCCGTTTGGACCGAATCCTTTGCCGGAGATATCGGTTGGCCGTCTAAAAAATCATCCGGATCCGGCAGCTGGGCCTACTGGTTCTCAGAATCTCCCGATTCCGAAGGGCTTTTCTTCCGGCTTTTTCCCGGAAACGAATATCCCGTTTCCTTCAAAAGAAATGCTTACTCAAAAACACTCTCCGTCACATGGCTGGTCAATAGAGAATTTGCCTCCGGAGAAAAAGCTAAATTGTCCGATATCGGTTTGAAACGGGGATTGCTTCCCAATCTGACCGCTTCCTGGCGCCGGGAATGGAAACTCTCCGGTTCACGAGAACTGCCGGACGACAGGAGACGAGGATGGTTCGACACCGGTGAAGCCGAATCTCCAAAAGAACTGCGGGAAATCCTCTCATGTTTCAGAGGAAATAAAATCCCGCTGGATTGGTACGCCATCGGCCCCCAATACGCCTCGGAAACAGGTGACTGGCTGATTCCCAAAGAACCTTTCAGAGACAGAATGGGCGCGGCGGCCCGAACCGTTTCCGAGCATAACTTCATCCCGGGTCTTCGATTCGCTCCGTTTCTGGTGTCTCGAAAGTCCTCCATTGTTCGAAAAAATCGCGACTGGCTGGTGAAAAGCGCCGGCGGATCACTCCTGATCGCGGCTCCCTACGGTCCCGATGGTGAGAAATGTCACATCCTGGACGTAACGAATCCAAATGTTGCCGAGCATCTTGAACGAACCCTGCTTGTTATGAGAGATCAATGGGGAATCCGCGCGTTTTTCGCCGAACGGATGAATGAGATTGCGGTACCCGGAATCAGATTTTCGAACGGCATCAGTCCCTGCGGATTGGTGCATACCGCCTCCTCGCTTATCAGAAAGGCTTTGGGAAACCGTGTCCTCTTAACGGCGACCGACATTCCCCTGCTGGCGGCTTCGGAAATCTGGGATGCCCGGGCGGTTTCCTCCGTTAAAACCGAATCGTTAAAGAGAAAAGACCTGATTTCCGCCGCTTCAGCCTTGCTCAACAGGGCGGAATGGAACGGCATTTCCTGGCTCAATGCTTCCGGCCCCATACCCATGGCCCTCTTCAAACCGAATGCCGATGCCGCCTCCTGTACGGCCAGAGACGCGGTTGTGCTCTCTTCGGGTTTGATCTCCCTCACCGGCGATCCCAGGGACGCGGACGAACAGACCGTGGAAAATCTTAAAAAATCCCTTGAAATGTTCTCCTCCTGCCGGAAGGGCCGCGTCGTCCTCGTACCGGCCGCGGGAAAAGACCGAAAGGAAACGCTGATCGCCCGGAACGACCGGGGGTGGGTTGCCCTGTTCAATCTGTCAGGAAAAAAGCAGGGGATCAGCCTGCAGAAAGACACGCTGAAAACCTCGCTCGGAGTCACCAAAAGCATTTCCGCCGGCGACGGAGCCGTGTTCAACAGCCCGGAAATTCACGTTACCCTGGCCCCTTGGGGTCATCGGCTTTTTAACGGATGATCCTCTCCGGATTGGATGAAGCGGGTCTCGGGCCTCCCTTGGGGCCCTTCTGTGCCGCCCTCGCGGAATTTCAAATTCAGTCCCCCCCCGCCGATAACCCGGATCTTTACGAAATCCTTTCGGGAATCGTCCCGCGTAATGCCGACGGCGACGGACATTGGCCCGTTGGAGACAGCAAAATTCTCTACTCCCCCGCCAAGGGGCTCGAGGTACTCGAATCTTCCCTCATCGCCTTTCTCTCCGTTTCGGGAGTGCGGTTTCCAATCTCCTTTTCGGGGCTGATCTCCAAACTTTGCACGTCCGAAGATGCGGAGTCCCTTAATTCGGTTCCCTGGTTCGCCGAAGCGGAATCTCTGATGCTGCCGATGCGGCAAACCGCGTCGAAGGAAGAGGGCGCCCCCGGCGATACAGGCGCCCCCCGCTCCGCCCAAGCCATAAAACCCGCCGCCCCGCCCGCCGCCGCCTCATTACAACCCGCGGCGTCCTCCCTCGCGGCCGCCCTCACCGAAAAAGGCGTTCTCTTTCGGCCGCCGTCGGCGCGATTCATCACCGCCGCCGCGTTCAACCGCACCATCACCGCCCGCGGCGGCAAAGGCGGGGCCGTACAGTCGATTCTATCGCCGCTGCTCAATACGGCTCTGACTTCGAAAGAACACGCCGCGGCGGAGCGGGCGTTCTCCGGCAAATCCGATTCGACTCGAAGCGCCGACGGGTGCGTGCCGGACAATCCGGTCCAAAGCTCACCCCCCGCAGGCGAAAAACCGCGCGTACCGCCGGAAATCCCGGCGGCATCCGCCGCCCTCGGCGATCCGGCCCCGAACATCTCGGCACATTCCGGCGGCTTACCCGCCTCCGGCCGGTCCGGCCCGCTTTCTCCGGCGGCCCCGGTCCGCCGCATAACCGTCGACAGGCAGGGCGGCCGCCGCTACTACGGCGAATGGCTGATGAATCTTCTTCCCGGCGCGCCTCTTCGGGCCGTTGAAGAAGGAAAACAGCGCTCGGTCTATACATTCGGCGCCTCTTCGATAGAATTCACCGTCGGGGCGGACGGGTTCCGAATGGAAACCGCGCTGGCCTCCATGCTGGCGAAATACATTCGGGAAGCGGCCATGACGCTGTTCAACAAGTGGTGGTCCGAGCGGGCTGTGGGCATAAAACCCACGGCGGGTTATCCGACGGATGCCAAACGGTTTCTTAAAGACCTGGCCGCCGCCGGTGTCCTTCCCGCCGACCGCGATCTGCTGGTTCGCCGGCTGTAGCGGCCGTATAATCGGCCGTACGGGAAACAAGGAATTCGCCTCGGGATTGAACCGAGAGAACTCACCGAACGGCAATGAACCCCGCGGCGGTCTCGATTCGCCTTGAAGGCCCGGCACCGCCGTAGCATGGGGATTACCCCAAAAAAGGAGGACCGATGGAAAAGCCCGCTCTTTTCGGCAAAACGCTCGGAGATCTCGAAGCCATCACAACCGGCATGGGCCGCCCCGCCTATACGGCCCGCCAAATCGCCGAATGGCTCTACAAACACCGCGCCTCCTCCTTCGATGAGATGACCAACCTTCCCAAATCCCTGCGGGCGGATTTGGCCGCGCGGTATGAATTGGGAATCGCCGCGCCCGCCGCGCAGAGCGTCTCATCGGACGGAACGAAAAAATACCTCTTCGCCGCCGGAAACCATGCCGCCGAGAGCGGCGGCGCCGGAATCCATGCCGTCGAAACGGCCTGGATTCCCGAAGAAAAGCGGGGAACCCTCTGCGTCTCCTCACAAATCGGCTGCCGCCGCGGCTGCCGGTTCTGCATGACCGCCCGGCAGGGCTTTCAGGGCAACCTGAGCACCGGTGAAATTCTCAATCAGTACCGCTCCCTCCCGGAATTCGCCGATGTAACCCACTTCGTGTTCATGGGCATGGGAGAACCGCTGGACAACCCGGATGCCGTTTTGTCGGCGCTGGAAATCCTTACGGCCGACTGGGGATACGCATTCAGCCCGAAAAAAGTCACGGTATCCACCATCGGCATCATCGACGGCCTGGAGAGGCTGCTGGCGGAAAGCGACTGCCGTCTTGCCTTAAGCCTGCATTCTCCGTTTCCGGATGAGCGCGCCGAACTGATTCCCTCCGAACGCCTCTGCCCCCTGATCGACGTGCTCGCCCTCTTTCGAAAAGCGAATCTCGGCCGCCGCCGCCTCACCGTGGAATACCTGATGCTTGCCGGAAAAAACGACGATGCAAAAAACGCCAAGGAACTCGCCCGTCTTCTGGACGGACTCGGCGCACGGGTCAATCTCATCCCCTATCATCCCATTCCGGCTTTCGACGCCGCGCCGAGCCCGCCGGAACGAATGGAAGCGTTCCGAAACGAATTGAACCGCCGCGGAGTCACGGCGACAATCCGCCGGAGCCGGGGTTTGGACATCGCCGCGGCCTGCGGACTTCTTTCCACGAAAAATGCCGGTGCTTCTTGAAAAAGGAATCTCCGCGGCAAATTCAAAATCGCTGTTTTTGAACCGAAGCTCTTCTTGAAGTGATTTTGCGGGGATTCGGCCATCGGATAAATCTCTTGGCAAAAACATTACGCTTCACATATATTCGTTAATTCATAGATTTTCTTTGCTTGATTCACAATCGATTCAAAATTGGGAATTAGGTTATTTCCATGACTCCTCAGAAGGCTCAACAAAGAAACCGACTTCAACTCTTCAGGCTCGCCTCTCAATTGCTGTTTTTGTCGGCAGCAGCGTTCTCTCTGATACAAATGAATTTCATCCTCACCGGGGTCTTGCTTGCAATCGCATTATTGGGGGGCTCCTTTTATTGCGGCTGGCTGTGCCCGTTCGGCCTGTTTCAAGAAATTCTTTCTTGGTTGGGGAAGAAAATATCACCATCCGGCAAGGTGCTTAAAATCCCGCTTAAGCTGGAGAAAAAACTGATCATTTTCCGATACGCTCTGCTTCTTGTTGGCCTTATATCACTCCTCGGGATCTATCTGCCCAACGTCCTTACGGAAATAAGTTCTCCTCTTCAAACCTTTTCTTCCGTTTTAACAAGAAATATTTCCTATATCAAAACTTCAACATGGATAATCTTCGGTGTTGTCTTAATACTATCAATCTTCATTGAGCGGCCGTTTTGCCGCTATCTCTGTCCGCAGGGAGCGCTATACGGCCTTTTAAGCCTGGGGCGGATTCTTACCATCAAACGAAACAAAAACACGTGTGTTTCCTGCGGTCTCTGTGACCGTTCCTGCCCGATGCAAATTCAAATCTCGGAAAAAAATCAAATAAGAAATACACAGTGCATCAATTGCTTCAGGTGCATCTCATCCTGTAAACGAATCAAAGCCTTAAGCTTTGGATTTATTCAAAAAACATAAGGGGATAAAATGAACAAGATGTTGAAATACATCGTCATCGGCTTGCTTGCCGTATCCGGTGTTCTTCTTCTTCCTTCCTTTGGAAGGGTCCAATCCAAAAGCGATGTTCCGATCGGCATCGATATCACGGAAGAATCCTATGCGGACGGCTGCTACACCGGCGTTGCCTCGGGATTTCGGCCGGGCGTAACGGTTCAAGTGACGATAAAGAACGGAAGCATCACCGACATACAGATTGTTGATCACAACGAAGTTGGAGCCCAATACTGGCAGAAGCCCATGGAGCTGATTCCGGAAGAAATTATTGAGCGGCAGTACACGAAAGTCGATGCCGTCGGCGGCGCAACGTGTACAAGCCGGGGAATCATGTCCGCCGTTGAGAATGCATTGGAGCAGGCGAGGCAATAACGGGATCATCACATCTCTTTGAAAAATGCCGCCCGCCGAATCGTGTTACGATTCGGCGCCATGCCGTTAACTCACATCCTACGGGCCGTACCGGAAGAAGAAGAGGTTCGGCGAGTCCCCGGCAATCCGGCGTTCGGCGGGAATAAGAAATAATCGCTTTGCGGGCCCCTTCGTCGGCTCGGCTATGCCCAATCTTTCTTTGTACCCCATCTTCACCGGCGTCAGTGATCATTTTTTACATACATTTTTCTTCAAATCGTCTATAATAATGAAGATAACCCGACCCGCCGGATTTCTCCGTATACAACCGGCGCCGAAAAGGAGCCCCGTATGGCCGAAAAAACCTCCTGGGAACGACTTAATCCCTACCGCGGTGAATTCATTAAAGGCGAATGGCCCACGATTTCGGAACAATTTCATCTCTCGGCCCATCTCTTCCCGGATGCTCCCGCCTTCACGCAGTTCTCGCCGGTAGAAGTCCGTATAACCTACAGAGAAGCACGCGAGTACATAGCCAAAATCGCCTCCTGGCTGGCCGGCAAAGGCCTTAAGAAAGGAGACCGCGTTGTCCTCACGGGCAAGAACTCTCCCTGGTGGGCCCTCGGGTATCTGGGCACCCTGGAAGCCGGCGGCGTTATCGTCCCGCTGGACGTTCAAATGGAAGAACCCACCGCCGACAAGCTCATCGATTTCGTGGAATCCAAATTCCTCTTCGCCGACAAAGACAAACACGAAGCCTTGGGCGGAAGAAAAACAGGCGTTAAGCATAAAGTCAGCCTTACCCCCGGATTCGGCGACTTCATCGGGGATCTTCCCGCGGGAAAGAAAACCGAATTCCCCGAAGTCTTCGAAAACGATCTGGCCGCCATCCTCTTCACATCGGGAACCACCGGCATGGAAAAAGGCGTCATGCTCTCCCATAAAAACTTCATGACCGACGTATTCCAGGCCTGCCATCCGGACTTTCTTCACGCCGAACAGACGGACGTCTGGTACGCCCTTCTGCCGCTGCACCACAGCTACTGCATGACCGCCGTCTTTCTGGAAAGCATCACCCACGGATCCGAACTCGTCTTCGCCCAGGCCATCGTCGTGGACAAAATCATGAAAGATTTGGAACTCGGCCGCATCACGATGTTCATGGGAATCCCCCTGCTCTACAACAAAATCCTCAAAGGCATGATGAAGCAGGTCCGCGCCAAAGGCCTGGCGGTCCATATCATCGTCGGTCTTCTCATGCGCATCAGCGGCCTGTTCAAATTCTTCTTCAAAGTGAACATCGGTAAAAAAATCTTCGGCAACATGCTTCTTAAAAAAGCCAACCTCTACAACCTGAAATACATGATTTCCGGCGGCGGCCCCCTGGCCCCCGAAACCGTACGCCGCTACCAGCAGCTGGGACTGGACTTCGTTCAGGGCTACGGCATGACCGAAACCGCCCCCATCTCCGCCCTGAATCCCGCTCAGGCCTTTAAAATCAAATCCGTCGGCAAAGTCCTCACCCTCCTTGAAATGACCATCAAAAACAAAGACGACGAAGGCATCGGCGAAGTCTGCGTGAAGGGCCCCATCTGCTGCCTGGGCTATTGGAAAAATCAGGAAGCCACCGACGAACTCTTCGACGAAGAAGGCTGGCTGCACACAGGCGATTTGGGCTACCTGGACAAAGACAATTACCTCTACCTAACAGGGCGAAGCAAAAACCTCATCGTCACCGCGGGCGGCAAGAACGTCTTCCCCGAAGAAGTCGAAGACCACTTCCAGCTCTACCACCAGATTGAGCAGATCATGGTTCGCGGATTCATGGCCGACGAAGCCACCCGCACCGAAGGCATCGAAGCCATCATCTACCCCAGCAAAGAGCATTACCAGAGCCTGGGAACCTACGAAAGCGAGTTCATCCACAAAGACATCCACCAGGCCGTGAAAACCGTCAACCGGGAAATCCTGGCTTACAAACGCATCGACCGCATCCGCATCGTCGACGAGCCTCTCCCCATGACCTCCACGCGAAAAATCAAACGCCCCGAGGTTAATAAAATGTTTCCGATTGACCCCAAAGGAACGATTCCCGTATAACTTTTTTACATATGACCCCCGAAGCCGAATCGAAACACGCCTTTCCCGAATCGTCCCCGTCCGCTCCCGCCGAAACCGGCGGCCCCTCATCGGCCTCCGGCAATCTGTAGAGAAGACTTAATTAGTTATTGCCACAGGCGGCAAAGGGGGGAAAAATAATAGTGTTTAATTTATGTATCCATCAGCAATTCAATCGTTTCCTTATGAACAGCAATTAAACCGTCTTGCCGCATTTGAGAAAGTTCCCGACTGACGGCGCTTCTGTCGGCGGAAACCGCGGAGGCTAAAACCTCCCGTGTACATCCTAATTTTACCGTTCGGCTTTTTTGTTCTTTTGAAAGATTCTCCAGCAAATACAGGAGTTTTCCTCTCAGAGTTCTCTGACTAAGCATTTGAACCTTCCTGTTCAGCATTACAATTTTTCCCGCAAGGCCATAAACAAGATTCTGTAGAATCAGTGTGTAATAAGGACAAACGCTTTGCTTTCCATTTTCCCTGGATGGTAAAGTAAGATAGAGCATAATCGAATCACACGACGCTCTGATATCAAGAAAATCATTTATCGAAGAACTGCATACAAGCGCTTCTCCAAAAAGATCGCCTTTAATCATCCTGGAAATCAGTATTTGGTGCCCGTCAATATTAAAATGAGCGATATCAACGGCTCCTTCAAGAATAACGGCCGCGGAGGTTGGTGTTTTACCCAATTCAAATATGGTGCACCCCTTTTTAACCGCAGTTTTTTTCGCATCAAGACAAATCAAAGCTTTAGTGATTGTTAGCTCTGTAAAACCTGTAAAGAGAGGATTCTTCAGCAGTAGAGATATTTCTTCTTTCTTGAAATTTTCAAGCATTGATCAAAATGTTGTATTCGCAATTAACATTTACTAACATTTTTATTATCTTCTAATTATGGTTTTATTTCAATCCATCACATCATTTACCGTCTATCGGTCGGCATAAAAGGAAGGATTGAATTGAAAATTCTTAAATCACCGATATGTAGAGAATCCACGACAATCTTCTCGTTCCGTTGCGACCGCAACAGACCGGATTGTTAGCCATGCCTATTATAATTAAAAAATCTTAACGCGGGGTGTGGATAATGAATAAGAAAACTCTGTCTCTATTTTTAGCTGTCTTATTATCCGTAGGATTCTCTTTATATGCCGGCGGTTCGCAGGAAACACCGGAATCGATAACAATACTGTGCGGTGTTCCAACGGCGCCTCCGGCACTGCCTCTCCTGCACATGATCGAAACACAGGCTATGGGTGAAAATATCCGGCTTGAATACACCTTATGGACATCACCCGAACAGCTTGTTTCTATGATACAGGGCAGCGAAGGGGATATGTTTGCTTTTCCTCTGACTGTTGCCGCCAAATTGTACAACAAAGGGCTCGGCCTAACCCTTACCAATGTCAATACTTGGGGAGTGACTTATTTCACGACGACAAATCCAAATTTTACAGATTGGCCGGATCTTAAAGACAAAACAATTTACATTCCTCTTCGTTCCTCTCCGCCGGACTGTCTGACGCAGGTGTTTCTTCAGAATGCCGGACTTGATCTTCAAGACGAAGTTGAAATTATCTACTCGACACAAGCGGAAATTGCCAATCTTATGGCCGCTGGCAAAATCGAGTATGCCACCCAAATTGAACCTCAGTGCACCATGTCCATGATGAAAAATCCACAAATCCGCTCGGCGCTTTCCTTTACCGATTGCTGGCGGGAATTAAAACAAACCGATAGTGATCAGCCGAATGCCGGGTGGGGAGCCCGAACATCCTTCATTGAGGAGCATCCCGAGTTAATCAAGAAATTTGAAGAGGAATATAAAAAGTCGATTGAGTGGGTTGTCTCAAATCCGGCTGATGCCGCGCAACTCGCTCAAGAAAAACTGAACATGCCGGCGGCCGTTTTTGAAAGAGCAATTCCCCGGATGGGCATCGAATACAAAACCGCCCAGGAAGCAAAAGCCGATTGCTCTGAACTGTATGAATTGCTCTTTTCCTTTGAGCCTAAGACTATTGGAGGAAAAATCCCTGACGATGGTCTTTACTATGACGGGCAAGAATAGAGCAAAAATCATAGCCTTTATATTTGTTATGGGGGTGTGGTGGATTTTTTCTTTTATCTATCCGCCCCTTGTTGTACCAACAATACCATCCGTATGTATGAAAATTTTTGAAATATTCACACATGCGGATCTGCTGCAAATTATTCCGGTTACCGTTCTCCGGCTCGTTACATCACTCGCGCTGGGAACGCTGAGTGGTTTTGCCGTCGGATTCGTTTGTGGGATTTCCCGAATCCTGCGTGAAATCATCGAACCCATTATCGGGGTTCTTCAGGTTATTCCGCCGGTAGCACTTCTTATACTGGCCATTCTCTGGTTCGGATTTAATGGGAAACCGGCCATTTTTATCACCGTTATGGCGATTTCACCAACAATGGCGATCAGTGTACAACACGGAATTTTGAATATCGATCCTAATTTAATGGAAATGGGAAGAACCTTTCGGCTTAAAAAAAGATCCGTATTCTTTAATATCCTAATTCCGTCAATTCGGCCGTCATTGGCTTCCGGATGGAGGATTTCCTTGGGACTGGCCTGTAAGACGATAGTGATGGGAGAAGTCCTCACCACACCTACGGGGATAGGCGGAGCTTTGTCACAGGCCAGGATGAATCTAGAACCGGAAACCGTCATAGCCTGGACGGTGATAATACTTTTTATTTTTTATCTCATAGACCGAATTACAAAAAGAAAACCTCATGCTTGAGATTAATACGTTTTCGAAGATCTACAGCGAAAAAGAACTGAGGGTTCTTGATCATATCTCTCTTCAAGTCCACCCTTCCGAAATAGTCGTTCTAACAGGCCCTTCGGGCTGCGGTAAAACAACCCTGCTTCATGCCGTCTCCGGCAATATCAGGCATTTCGAAGGAACCATTAAAACAACATTCAACAAAATCGGTTTCGTTTTTCAGGAAGATAGACTCCTGGAATGGAAAACGGTTTTAGAAAACGTAACTCTGGTCGCACAGGAGGGAAAACGGGATAGGGCCATGGAACTTTTACATGAAGTCGGCCTTGAAGGATTCGAAAACTATTATCCCCGAGATTTAAGCGGCGGTATGAGGCAGCGCTGTGCAATAGCGCGCGCTTTATTTTATGGCTCCGACATTCTGTTGCTGGATGAACCTTTCAGATCACTTGACCATAAACTCAGTCGGGAAATGCTTAAACTTATACATAAAATCAGAACCGAAGAAAAAACAGCCGTTCTTTTTGTCACCCATGACATTGACGAAGCTGTATTGCTGGCCGACCGAATAATTGTATTAACAAAACAACCTGCAAAAATAACGGCCCAGCTTCAAATTCTTACGAACGTTGAAAAAAGAAATCCTGATTCTAGAAAATCTCTGCGCTACAAAGAACAAATCATTTCACTATTGGAGGAATAACTAATGGAGTATATTCACAAACTTCAGAAGGCGAAAATCCTAAGCCTATCAAAACTTCTTGAACCCTCACCCGGACAAATTTTCAGTACCGAGCTGGCAGAAAATACGATTTTCCGGCTTGAATTGTATGCTTTGGGAAAGGAAGAATCGATAAGCGGACATAACCTTCTGGAAACAACGCTTTACCTTGTTACGGATGGGATTCTGAACATAAACGGCAACAACTTAAAAACCGGAGATTTTCAGATCATTGAAAAATCAATCTGTTCGGAACTCAAAGCAATCGAAAACACTCAACTTTTAATCTATACGTTCATCAATGAAAAATCAGAATCCCCCATCAAACACTTACCGCTGAATACTCCCGGCCTTTTGGCGGAACAAATTGATTTTCGAGAGCATTCGGTTTCCAGTAAAGCCGTTATACAAAAAAAGGAACTTACCTTGACACTATTTTCTATGGATACACATGAAGGTTTAAACACACATGCCGCACCGGGAGACGCCATGGTAATACCTTTATTGGGTTCAAATCATGTAGAGATAGATAGTGAACCCTTTGAAATAGAAAAAGGGGATTTTATCATTCTACCGGCAGGAATCCCGCATTCTTTGAAAGCCACGGCTCCATTTAAAATGCTTCTAACGGTTGTAAAGGAATAAAAATGTCTCATTCTGCCCGCGAATGCACTAAGATTTTATTACCGCAAAACTTTGGACTTCGTAAAGATAAGACTCACTTCGGATTTCTCTGATAAACTAACTTTTATGACCCCCGAAGCCGAATCGAAACACGCCTTTCCCGAATCGTCCCCGTCCGCTCCCGCCGAAACCGGCGGCCCCTCATCGGCCGCCGCCTCACCCTACCCGGGACCGCCTGCCCGGCATCCCCGCACACCGGCCTCCGGCACACCCGGCGCCCGGCCTCAAACCGAAAATCTCCTCACCGCCGGGCCCATCGGCCCCCGCGATCTGGCCACTCTCCCCGCGGACCTTCCGGCCGAATACCGCCCCGAAGGCGCCCGCCGGGCCGTTCTGCTCCTTCACGGCTACACCGGAAGCCCCCTGGACATGCGCTACCTCGCCAATCGGCTGGCCGCCGCGGGCTTCGCCGTCTCTCTCCCCCGCATGCCGGGCGCCGGAACCGAAATCGCCGACCTTTCCCGCACCAACAGACGGGACTGGCGCCGCCGCGTTTACGACTCCTGGCTGGATCTTCGGGCCGAATTCGACGACATCACCATCGTCGGGTATTCCATGGGCGGCCTTTTGGCTCTGGATCTGGCCGCCGTTGTCCGTCCCCAAGCCCTCATACTCCTGGCCCCGGCGGTGGAAACGGTCGCCGGCATCATCCCCCTCACGCCGCTCCTAATCCCTTTTAACCGCCTAATTCCCGAAATTCCCACCAACTGGAAGCCGGAAAACGAAGAAAACAACGACGCCAGAGCCCACGGCTTTCGCTACTGGGTTCACCGCGACCTTCGAAGTCTCGCCCAGTTCGCGCGGCTCCAGGCCGAAGTCCGCCGGAAGCTGCCCAAAGTGAACGCACCGGTCTATCTCGCCTCTTCCGACGACGACGGAACGGCCGCCACCGCGCCGTCTCGAAAAACCCTGAAAAAAAGACTTCCCAACGGACTGGCCGGAACCCTCGATTTAACCGGCTGCCGCCACGACGTACCCCAGGGAGTACACAAAAAACAGGTGGCCGACACCGTCCTTGAATGGCTGAAAGCCGGCGGCCCCACGGAAAAAACCCCGTAAAGAACCGAATCGGCCCCGCTGTTCTCACCCGCTTTCCCATCCGGCCGCCCGATTCGGAGATTCAGGCTCTCAACTCTTGCCGCCATTCGGCCGATAACGTTAACGTGGAAGACTCAAAACCGATACTCCGCGATCTCCTCATCTCCCTTCTCGTTCTGGCCCTGGTTTTCGGCGCCCTCTTCGCGTGGGCCTGCTTCCCCAAAAACAAACCCGAATACGTCACCACCTTCGCCGACCCCAATGTCCCCGCGCCCAAAGAGCCGAAACCCGAACCGCCGGCCGAACCGGCCGAGAAAGAAATCGTCCGCTACGTCGTGAACAGCCACACCGTCCTCTACGGAGAATCCTTCTCGCTCATCACCGGCATGTACTGGGACGACGTCTTCCTCTGGCCCGATCTCTACGTCAGAAACGACATGAAATCCGAAGACCCCGACCTCATCTACCCGGATGAAATCGTCGACATCTACAACCGCCTGGGCCGCGGCGACGAATACACCCCCGCCGAAACCGAAATGATCCTCGACGCCTACATCCGCGTTTACGACCGCTTCAAAGCCCTCGGCCCGCAGAAAGACGGCTCGGCTTGGACCCTGCTCTGGTGCGGCGCCAAGTACAACCATGATTTCCTGGATCTCTACGCCCACCGCATCGACCCGGCCGATCTCGCGATGGCCCGTAAATACATTGAAGAAGAAGGCTATCTCGACTGACCCCCGAAGCCGCCCCGCATTCCGCCGTCTGAAAACCACACCGAACCGACTCCGCCCGATATCAACTCGTCCCAAACAGGCTATTGAAAAATGCCTCGCTGTTTTGCGCCGCGAAACAGCTGTTGAAGAGATTTAGCTCGTATGCAAGGCCGCCGGAGCACAGAAAGCGCAGTGTAAATACTTTACATGAGCATTTCGAGCACCGCCGAACACCGCAAACGAGCTATAAGGTCCTTTTTCACAGCCTGTTTAAAACGGCGGCGGCGACTCAATCATAATCAATTCCCCGCTAAAAGGCTCCGGAAAGCAAATCGATTGGGCATGAAGCATCAATCGGCCTGCCGCCGCCGCCACATCCGGCGGCGCGTATAAGGCATCTCCGAGAATCGGAACGCCCATCTCGGCGCAGGCCAGCCGCAGCTGATGGGTTCGCCCGGTCAACGGCCGCAGTTCCAAACGAACACGTCCCTCGGCGGCCTCAAGAACCCGCCAAAGAGTAACGGCCTCCTTACCGTGCTCCGGGTCAAGAATCTGCCGAGGCCGATTCTCCGGATCGAGCCGCTGGAAGAGAACACACCTCCCCGAGTCTCCCGCGGACGCGGTGGCGGGAAAAAGCCGCCAGCCCAAGCTCTTTCCGCCGCGCAAAGCCCCGCCGCCGGGAACCTCCTGTTCGCCGCGGCCCTCATCCGCTTCCGAAAACGGCGGCGGATCGCACAAGGCCCGCCCGCCGCGGCCGGCGGCGCAAATCGCGACATACGTCTTTTGGATTTTCCTTTCGGCGAACAAAGCGGAAAGACGCCTATGGGCCTCCGCGTCCCGGGCAAGAATCATCACCCCGGAAGTGGCCTCATCCAGCCTATGCGCTTCCCGAATCCATCCGAATTCCGCCGCGGCGCGGGCAACGGCGCAGTCCGCCTTTTGGGGACCGCGGCCGGGAACCGACAGAAGCCCGGACGGCTTGTACACGGCCAGCCAGCGCTCCTCCAAACGAAGAATTTTCAGATTCTTCATCCGTTCCCGGTAAGCGGCGGCCAAAGAGAAACAAGCCAAAGCCCCCAGACAAGTACCGTAAACGCCGCGGCAAAAAACCGGCCTCGGACCGCGCCGCTCAACCGGCCGCTCCCCGCGGGGCCGCCCCGCATATCCGGTTCGGACGATATCCCCGCGTCCCGCTGCCGCCCGTCGGCGGAATCACAGTCCGCCTCACCGCCGGAGCGCTCGCCGCCCGCGGCACGGTCTGCGGGCGCGTTAGGATTCAGTCTCTCCATCAAAAGCCGATCCAAACTGCCGAAGAAATCCTTGCGGTCAATCGCCCCCCGCCACTCAAGAAGCGATTCGAAATGAAAAAAGGTCCGCCCGAGAAGCCCGCCGAACCGGCCGGGAAGCTCCAGTTCCGGACGAACGGCCGCCACCGAAAGGAACACCATGCCGATCAGAGTCACACCCCGCATCAATCCGCTTTTGAGCGCCCCGTCGGTAATCCGCAGCGGCCCGATCTCCGCCAAAACACGCCCCACGGGAATGAGCAGATGAAAAAAAACAATCGAAAAAAGAAGAACGGCAAAATATCCCCACCGGATTCTTTTTCCCGCGCATACGGCCAAAACGGCGAAAAGGGCCGTTAATGCCGACTTGAAAACCAGGCTCTCAATAAAGAAGAAAGGCGGCAGCGCCGCCGCCGCCGCCCAGAATCGCAATGAGGCCGATACATGCAAACCGATGAAATCCTTCCGGCGCCGCCGCAACGTTCGTCTCACGGCGCTTCTCCTCCGCCCTTCGGCGCGGCCTCATCGCGATATCGGGCCTCGACGGCGGCAAGCCACTCGGATCGCTCGGCGAACACTTGAGCGAACCACCCGACCAGAAGCCCCGTAATCAATCCCGAACCCAGAGAAAACGGAGCCATGAGTTTCGCAGCGCTCCCGAAGATGAAGGTAACGGCCAGAACAAGCTGCACAAGAGAACTCGCCATCGCACCGAACAGGGAAACGCCGATAAGACTCACCGAATTGCGTCCCAAACGATACACCAGGCTCATAGCCGCCAGCGACGCGGCCGATCCGGCGAAGGAAAAAAGAAACACGTAAGACGCCAGGGTTCCGTTTACAAGCCCCTGCCCCAGCACCTTCAGCAGAAGAACCAGAAGAAGATCGACGGGCGAAAGGAAGCGCAGGCCCAGAAGAAGCGGCAGATTGGCCAAACCGAGACGAAAAAACGGCATCGGCTTGGGAATGAGATACTCAATCGCCGAGAGAAAGAGACACAGGGCGCCGAAAATGGAAATGATTTCCGCCCGACCGCTTCGGGTATCAGAAGGCAACGGCATCCGCACCGCCTTCGGAGGATTTTCCGCCGGTTATCCTGATAAAAACCCGATTCGGCAAACAAGCAATCCATTCGGAAGAGTGTGAAATTCCGCCGGCGGCCACGCAGATGTTGTCCCGGCAGTCCGAATGCGTTACCGCGGCCACGCCGTCATGAATCTCCAAAACCGTCTTACCCACGGGGCCTTCCAGCACCAAGTCGGTGTCGACGGATAACGGCAGGACATACTTTTGCCCCGCGGCTTCCACCTCCACCATGGCTTCTCCGGATCGGTCCGAAGACGACCATGCCGCGGAAGCCGCCACAGCGGACAGCGCCAGGAGGAAAATAAGGTAATCGAGAGTCTTTAAATGCCTCATCCGGCCTTATTTTAGCCTAATTTACCCGGAATTAAATCAAATCTCTCCGGAGTTTCAAGACAATTAAAGACTCAAATTGACCCATTTTGACCCATAGATAGGAAAAAATAGATATTTCTCAATATTTTTCATGTGAAGTAACGGAATTCCGGCCGATATGGGTATAACATCATGAGACGGCGGAGAAAATTTATAAACCGCCAGGAGGTAATTACGTGAAGAAAATTATCGTTTTGATTACTTTGTGCGTCCTTGTAACCGGATTTGCCGCTGCGGGCGGACTCGTATTCCAGCTCGGTGCCGGTTATCACTCTTCTTTCGGAACCTTCTCCGATGCGCCCTCAAGCGTCGATGATGTTAAGGCCATGCCTTTGGGCGTCGGCGGATATGCCGGTCTCGGATACGGTTTCGGCGACAAAAAAATGCTTTCTCTGGGCGCGGAATTCGCCCCAAGCTGGGATCTGTGTCTCAACCCCATGGGTGTTTCGAATTTCAACTACCAACTTCGGGCTTTCGCAAAACTCAAACCCGCCGGCCTTTTGACTCTGACCGGATATGCCGGTTACGCGGGTGAAATTTTCCTCGGCGGAGATATCGACGACTACAAAGCCAACAGCAACCTCGCTCTTGGCGCCAGGCTGACTCTTCTCTTCCTTTACGCCGAATACGATGTTGTGATGCCCTGGGACTTCAGCGGCATCAACAAGCACGAAGTGGGACTCGGTTTCGCCATCTTTAAGTAAATCAAAATATTAAATTTCATGAGCCCGGCGGTTGAATCCGCCGGGCTTTTTATTCCGGCACCATAGCCCTCTTCGATGGAAAGAACCGCCCGAACCGGCGATGAATCATCATGCAATCACGGCCGCTTGCCCAAGCGGAAAATTGCCGAAGACACGACAAAGCGATACACTTAAAAATCCGTTATGACTCTTCCCGGAACCA
This sequence comes from Spirochaetia bacterium, assembly GCA_963666985.2. GTDB lineage: Bacteria > Spirochaetota > Spirochaetia > DSM-2461 > DSM-2461 > UBA2779. The sequence goes on from CAXXIA010000002.1 coordinate 1,609,256, forward strand.
TGGAAATACTCGGAGAATTCGCCGCGCGGCATGCTCCCGTACTGAAAGGCCTGGCCATGGGTTCGGCCGTTTTTTTCATTCTCACGCCGCTGGTCGTTCCGTTCCTGATTATCCTGATGCCCGAAGACGCTCTGATCCGGCGAAAAACCGTCTTAAGCGGCATGACGGTGCTCCGTGCCGCGGCCCGTCTTTTGTGGCACGCGGTGAAAAACATCCTCGGAATCACTCTTATGGCCCTGGGCGTCGTACTTCTTTTTTTGCCGGGACAAGGCCTTCTGACTCTGTTCGCCGGAATACTGCTGGCCGATATCCCGGGAAGACGAACCCTCGCCGCGCGCCTTCTGGGTACGGGAAAAATCCGGCCGGCCGTCGACCGAATGCGTGCGCGGCATGGGAAAAGGCCGCTTCGGTTTCCTACGGATGCATCCGGAAAGAGCGAAGGAGATAAAGAGAGCAAAGAATAAAGGCGCCCGCCGGGCGATGGTGATTAGAGGAAGAGTTCCCGACGGCCGCAATTGGTACCGAAGCCCCCTTCGGGCCGCCCCCTTATCCGAGAAGTCCCAAAAACTTGCCCACCATTACACCGAGATAATTCCCGAAGGCGTGTCCCAAAATCCCCACGGTAATCCCCGGAGCAATCAAATCCCGATTGCCGACGGCCGCCGCGGTAAGCCCGACAAAGGGCGGAGAGCAAATGGCGGCGGTGGATGTAACCAGAACCGTGTCGGTGTCTATCCCTGTTAATCGGGCAAGCAGAATGTGGAGCAGAAAAGATCCGAACAGGCAGAACCCCACGAAAAGGAACAAAGCGGGCGCCGCTTCGACGAGAATCTTCAAATCGGCAAGAGCGCCGACGGAAACGCAGAACACCAGAATAAGAAACTGACCGGCCGGATAGCTCATTTTTCGGCGCCGCACCGCGGGAATAAAGGATGCCGCCAGACTCAGCGTCGTCAGAGCCAAAATGGTCAGCACGAACGCCGATCCCTCCGGAGCGATCAGGAAAACAGAGCCCCCCAGGGCGCCGACGATCAGAGCCAGGCCCAGAGAAACAAAGATTTCTTTAACGTTGGCGGCCTTCATAAGGACGGAATAAGAATCTTCTTCGGATGCCGCGTGGGCCGCGGCGTCGGCGGGCGGAACGGATACGGGCCCGATTTTTTGCCCCTTTTCCAGGGCGTTTTTCTCGGCCGAACCGGCCGGCGCGGTATAAGGTTTCAGAAACAGGGAAAGCACCTTCTTCGCAGCGGTCATAACGAAAAGCAGATAAAGAGCGGACAGAACGAGGTCGGAGGTGTGAACCGTCAGATAGGCGTTTTGTGAAACCTGAAGGGCCTTGGATATCGCCGCGAGATTGGGCGTGCCCCCGGTATACACGCCGACGATCATTCCGGCAATATCGGCGCTCTCGCCGATGCGGCCGCGGAAGAGCAGATGTGCGATGATAACAACGGTTACGATGCTCACGCCCGCCAGGGCCATGGACAAACCCGCCCGGCCGGTCAGAGACCGGGATCGGGAGAAATCCACCGAGAAAAGCAGCAGCGGTATGGAGAGCGCCACGGCCGCGGTCTGTACGGCGTCCAGCGGACCCGCGGCGTCTTCACCGACAAGTCCGGTATTGGCCAGAAGGATGCCCGCCACGTAGCAGGCGATGATGGGATTCACCTTCTTCATCCAGGCCCAGCCCGTCTTTTCCCGCAGAAGCAGAAGCAGGATGGGAAACAGAAAAGAGATAAGAGCGATCGACCAGCCGGGCACCGTTACCATTCCCCCCGTTCCGCAAGGAGATTCTTCAGAACCTTGAACGCCGTTTCCCATTTGAACCCGGAAGCATGCCGGGAAGAAAAACGGAACCGATACTGAGCCTTCTCGTAGCGAAATTCAAATTTCTGCTGTTTGAAAGTGTTCACCGCCGTGATTTCCTTCAGAGGGAACGAGCGGCGGCGGCGGCCGGAACGGACTTCAATCCGATCGCGGTAAAGACGGGCCTCGCCGTGAAGAACGGGAAGCATGGGCATGGCCCGCTCGCCTTTCATCAGAGTCACTTCGGCATCGCTAAGGAGAATCGGGTCAGAGATAAGGGTGCCGGGATTTTTACCCGCGGGCGTCTTCCCGCCGCCAGCCTTGCCGGCAGCCTTGCGGCCTGCCGGAAGGGCGGCGGCGTCGGCCGCCGGACCGCTCTCCGGCGCCGCGGTTAAAAATTCGTTAAATCGCGTCTTCAGCAGATTCTCCTGCCATTGAATCCAGTCGGCGGGATGATCAAAAGACGGTCCGGCTTTCGGATACCGAAAGAACCCGTAGACATCCACCTCAACGGTATAACCGCAAATACAGGAGATTGCGTTGCCCTCGGAGGTGATCGTGCCGATTCTTTTGCATGAAGGACAGGCCCAATGGGCCAATTCAAGACTCTCGGCTCGCCGTTCGCTTCTTATCGGAACTTTTTTCTCGGCCTGCCATTCGTATTCGTCATGGCGCAGAGCTTCTTCAATCCGCCGTTCGATTTCCGACAGCTTCAGAGTTTTAATTTCCTTGGAATCGATGATGCGCCGGAAATAAATTTCAATACGGCAGCGGCGCTTTTTCCAGGCCCATCGAGGTTTGGTCAGATAGCCGCCTTTGAATACCGGAACAATAACCGGAACCTTCATAAACCGCACCAATTTGGCCGTTGCGGCGATCAAAGGGCCCGTGCGTCCGTCCCAGTTTTGATTGCCCTCCGGAAAGATTCCTCCGACTTCACGCATTTCCATCGCATTTTTCAAATGCTGAAGCGAAATCATGTCAGATTGGCCCTTTACCTTGGGTATGGCTCCGAACGCGCTGAGCATCCACTTCAAATCGCCGCGGAAGGCCGCATCGGATGCCAGCCAGCGAATCGGAGTCGGTGCCGCGAACGAGAGAAGAAACGGATCCCATTGGTTCACATGGTTCGGCAGCATGAGATACGGCGGCCTTGTCGTGTAAAGCACTCCGAGATTTTTAAACCGAACATTGAAGAGAAGGGACATCCCCCAGAGAAGCGGTTTTAACGAGTAATTGATGATGAACAACCATACGTGAAAAAGAGAAGATATGATTTTCTTCATTGTTATTGACATTTCCAGGTGATGCGTAGTTTATACGAGGCCCGTTCCGGTGTCGAGACGAATATCTTTCAATTTGCGTGGGGAAAATCTTCAACCGTTTCTTATCAGACACTTTAAAAGCGGGTTCAAAAATCATCATGTATTGAATTGAAGCCGTTCCCAAGCGATTTGGGGGATTTCGACCGTCGAATAAAGGCAATTTCGTGAAATATGAAATGGCCCCACTTAACACAATATTGTATTTCATGTATTTCAGTAGTCTGATATTCATTCACCCCAGGGAGAATTAGCCATGAATCCGCAAGCCGCCGAATTGAATGCCGTACTTCAAGCCGAGGGAGATGCCGCTTACAGACTTCTTTCCGACCGCGGGCGCCGGATCTATTTCCCGCGCAAGGGTCTGGTGGCCCAAGGCATGGACGCGAAAGGCAAGTCCATCAACGCGTCCATCGGAGAAGGCAAAGACGACGACGGCTCGCCTCTTCGGCTCTCGCCTCTCGCGAAGCGCATCAACCTTCCGCCGGACGAAGTCTTCCCCTACACGCCGAGCTTCGGTAAGCCCGCTCTGCGCGACCGCTGGGCGAAAATGATCCGGGAGAAAAATCCCACTCTGGGGAACACGCCCCTCTCCCGTCCGGTGGTTACAAACGCCCTTACCCACGGTCTTTCGGTCGTCGGATACCTCTTCCTCGACGAAGGTGATGAAATCATCATGCCCCGGCACTACTGGGGCAACTACAACCTGGTTTTTACCGAAGCCTACGGTTCGGCGATGAAAACCTTTGAAACCTTCGACGGCGAGGGTCCCGATGCCGGATTCAATACCGCCGGTCTTGCCGAGGCCCTTGCCTCACCCGGCGAGAAGAAAATCGTTCTTTTGAACTTCCCGAACAACCCGACCGGCTACACTCCGACCTTCGGCGAAGTCAATCGAATCGTCGATGCCGTTAAGACGGCCGCGGAAGCGGGTAAAACCGTCCTTGTGGTTCTGGACGACGCCTACTTCGGACTTGTTTATCGGGAAGGCGTCGCCGTCGAATCCCCCTTCGCGAAGCTCGCCTCTCTTCATGAAAACGTCGTTGCCTGCAAAGTGGACGGCGCCACCAAAGAAGACTACGTATGGGGCTTCCGTGTGGGATTCGTCACCTTCGCCGGTAAAGGCCTGAGCGAAAAGGCTCTGGCCGCTCTGGAAGACAAGGCCGCCGGCCGTGTGCGCGGAAGCATATCCAGCGACTCACATCTGGCCCAGTCTCTGCTTCTTCATGCTTATGACGATCCGGCCTACGCGCCGGAGAAAAAACGGGCCTTTGATCTGCTGAAATCCCGGTATGACGCCCTGGCGGCAGAACTGAAAGCTCATCCCGAGTATAAAGAACGATTCGAAGCTCTGCCGTTCAACTCAGGGTATTTCATGTGCGTCAAGCTGGCGAACGGGGATGCGGAGTCCGTACGGCAAAAGCTGCTGGCCGACTACGACACCGGCGTCATCGCTCTGGGCGACTTGGTGCGGGTGGCCTATTCCTCGCTTCCTCAGGCACAGATTCCATTGCTGTTCGCCAATTTATATAAGGCCTGCGGCGAGGTTTAAGGGCAACCGGCCGCCTCGGTTTTCGGCCGGCCGCGGAAGATTAAGCGGTCTTCCGTTCCGCCGGATTCAAGCCGCAGACCGCCTGCGTTACACCCAGGAGTCTTCGGGCACCGAAAAGCACGGCGGCTCAAGGCCGAAATAGGCCAAAACGGCTCCTTTAACCTCTTCAAGCCGCCGAACTCCGTCGAAACAGGAGCGGCCCCGTTCATTCCGGCTCAAGAGGAGCACGGGCACCGGATTCCTGCTGTGGTCCGCGGAGCTCCTCTCTTCACAATTACCGTGATCGCTCACCAGAAGAATCGCCGTTTCCTCACGGTCCGTATCGGCCAAAAGAGCCCTCAGGAACCGATTGATTTCGGACAGGGCCCGATCCAAATCCTCATACATCTTCTTATGCGCGTACGTATCCGTAGCGAAGTATTCATGGAACACGAAATCGGCTTCGCCGAGGATTCCCGCCATCCTGCGGGCCGCTTCTTCCGGCTCGATAATCGGTATATCGTAACCTCGGCCCTGAATGAATCGATTCGTCAGGTCCGTATACACGGCCCGGCCCCGCAGGTAATCCTCCGGCATGCGGAACGGAACGCCGGAACCCCGAATGGTAAGGGCCGAAACGGGAAAAGCGTTTCGTTTCCGACGCACTTCCAGCTCTTCCCGCCGCCGAAAGAACTCGGGCGTGTAAAGATTCGAGGCCGTCACGGAAACACCCGCCGACCGGAGAGCCGCCATCATCCCTTCCTCGGCGATAAGATCCGTCAGAGGTTCGTTCGGCAGTGCGGTCAAATGATACCCCAGCAGCGCCGGAGCATTCACGCCGGTCATCAAAGACGCCTGTCCCGTCGCCGACTGCGGCAGACCGGAAACGCCTCCGGTGGCATCGGCGGCCCGCAGAATGCCTTCCGGGAAATCAGCCGGAGCCGAATCGACGGTAAAAGGAATCTCGGCGATGCCGTCAAGGAGTCTCCTCGCGGGATTCTCCGGCACATCCGCCCCCAGCCCCAAACCGTCGACAAAAAAAAGTAGAAGCTTCATTCGAAACAAACATACCGAATTGGAGTGGGTCCGTCCAATATGCCGCTTTTCACCAACCGATCGTCCCCGCTCAGGCCGCCTCCGCGATGCTGTCAAAGTCCGTCCGATACGGCCGAATCGGCATGGAAGACCCCGGACGACCTCAATGCGAAATTTCCGGCATTGATTTGCCGCTAAAAGGCGTTGCGGAAATCGACTCCAACCAACATACTGATGGGCGATTGTCCGCAAAAGCGCCATCGGATATCCAATAAAGCATTTGAGGTACCTCATGAACCGTATACTCCGCAAGAGACAACTTTCCGCCGATGTCTATCGATTCACGTTCGAGGCGGAAAACATCGCCCGGGAACGAAAAGCAGGCCAGTTTCTCATCATCCAGCTGGATAACGAATTCGCCGAGCGTATTCCGCTTACCATCGCGGACGCCGACAAAGACGCCGGCACCGTCGATATCATTTTCCAGGCCGTAGGAGCCACGACATTAAAACTGGCCGCCATGAACGAAGGTGACTCCATCGCCAACGTCCTCGGACCCCTTGGAACCCCCACCCACATTGAAAAATTCGACGGCCCTGTCGTCTGCGTCGGCGGCGGCATCGGCGTGGCCCCCATGCACCCCATAGCCCAGGCCATGAAGGCCGCCGGGAACGAACTCATCATCATCATGGGAGCCAGAAATAAAGATCTCCTCATCATGGAAGAAGAAATGTCCGCCCTGGCCGACGAACTGATTATCTGCACCGACGACGGCTCCTACGGACGCAAGGCCCTGGTCACCGAGCCGCTGAAGGAACTCTGCGAGTCGGACAAGCCCCCCGCGCTTGCGGTTGCCATCGGTCCGCCCATCATGATGAAGTTCTGTGCCGCCACAACAAAGCCTTTCGGCGTTCATACGATGGTGTCGCTGAACACCATCATGGTCGACGGTACCGGAATGTGCGGCGGATGCCGGGTTACCGTCGGAGGAGAAACAAAATTCGTCTGCGTCGACGGCCCCGAATTCGACGGTCATCTGGTGGATTTCGACAACATGATGCTCCGATTGAAAGCTTATAAAGATCAGGAGGATGATCACCGATGCCGAATCGGCCTAAACCATACCGGAGTCGCGGGAGGGAAAAAATGAGCGAATTCAAATCGCCCGAAGCCCTCGCGGCCGAAGCCGACGCCCTCTGGAATCAATACGCCGGCAAAGAACTGACCGCGAAAGAACGCCGAGAAATCCCCAAGCAGGACATGCCCTCGCAGGATCCCCTTACCCGCCGCTCCAATATGAACGAAGTGGCCCTCGGCTACACAGAATCTCAGGTTAAAGTCGAAGCCCTGCGCTGCCTGCAGTGCAAAAACGCGCCCTGCATCGCCGGATGCCCGGTTTCCATCGACATCCCCCGCTTCATTGAGCACGCCGCCAAAGGCGAATTCGCCGAATCCATCGCCGTTATTAAAGAAGCCAGCCTTCTTCCGGCCGTCTGCGGCCGCGTCTGTCCCCAGGAAAAGCAATGCAAGCTTACCTGCACCGTGGGTAAAATCTTCAAAGACACCGACAAAGCCGTCTCCATCGGCCGAATCGAACGCTTCGTTTCGGATTGGGAAGTCGAGCACGGCAAGGTCGCACCCATTCCCGTAGCCGCCCCGACGGGCAAAAAGGTGGCCGTCATCGGATCGGGTCCCTCCGGCCTCACCGCCGCCGCCGATATCCGCCGGGAAGGTCATGAGGTAACCGTCTTCGAGGCCTTCCACAAACCCGGCGGCGTCACCGTTTACGGCATTCCCGAATTCCGTCTTCCCAAAGCCATCGTTGAGCGGGACGTGGAAAACCTCGTTTCCATGGGCGTCCGCTTTGAAACCAATTTCCTGGTCGGCCGCACCCGAAAAATCGACGACATGCTCTCCGAAGACGGCTGGGATGCGCTCTACATCGCCACGGGTGCCGGACTTCCGAAATTCATGAACATTCCGGGTGAAAACCTTGTCGGTGTATTCTCCGCCAACGAATACCTTACCCGGTCCAACCTGATGAAAGCCTATGCGACGGGAAAAGCCTCCACCCCGATGTACAGCGCGAAAAAGGTCTGTGTTTTCGGCGGCGGGAATGTCACCATGGACGCGGCCAGAACCGCGGTTCGCCTCGGCGCGGAAGAAGTCCATATCGTCTACAGGAGAACCGAAAAGGAACTTCCCGCCCGGGCGGAAGAAGTTCATCATGCCCGGGAAGAAGGCGTAATCTTCGACATGCTTTCGGCTCCCATCGAAATCAAAGGAGACGAAAACGGCCGCGTCGTCGGCATCGTCTGCCAGCGCTATACACAGGGAGAGCCCGATGAATCCGGCCGACTCCGTCCCGTGCCCATCGAAGGCGATACCTATGAAATCGAATGCGACGCCTGTATCCCGGCCATCGGCAATGCTTCGAATCCGCTCATTTCCCAAACAACACCGGATCTGAACGTGAATAAGTGGGGAAATATCATCGTCGAGGAATCCACAGGGAAAACATCCATGGACAAGGTTTACGCGGGCGGCGACATCGTCCTGGGCGCCGCGACTGTTATCCTGGCCATGGGCGAAGGACGAAGGGCGGCGAAAGCCATCAACGAAATGCTGGCCGGTGATTAGCTCGGTATTTTCAGCGGCTTTGCTTCCTTAGCCTTCCGCCGATTTCATTCATGAGGATTCCGAGTGAATCATTCCATGCGGCAGGGTTCGCCGTCACGATACACCGATGACAGGCGGACCTTGCCCATGGCGTTCTTGAGTTCACATCCCCCTGCGCGGAAGGATTTTTATTTTCAGAATGACTTCGATCCGCCGGCGCCATCCAAAAAGACCGCTTCTTATAGCGGTTATTTATAGCGTGCTCGTTCCTTGTGTGACTGTTTCCAATGAAGAAGTTTTTCTTAATTTGAAATAAAAAGTTCCCGCTATTCTGAGCGGCGTTTTATTTTAAGTGTTGGATGGAGATTTCATTAATTCGGTTTTGTATTCGATTATGCAATCGAGAAAAATGAATTTTTCTTGTTATAAACTCAAGAAAAGGAAGCAAATAACCATAACGTTTTACTTTAAACAGCCATACGTTGACTTTATTCTGAACCATAAGCTTAAGCCGCATCGGCGGTGTTATATGAAGCGTGGATAATCCGCTTAATTCATATCCATGTTTATTTAGAATTGTATCTATTTTCGACTCAATGAGCCGAATTTCAGATTCCGACAGCCTGTCTTTCCATTGATAAGAATATGCGGGATCCGGTGAAGAATAACTGGTATTTTCAGGGTACGTCAGCATCCTATCGTCATACGGAACACCAATGAAGTCACAAATTTGTGTTAGCTTCAATTCTGGGTTTTCCACCAAATCTTCATATTTAAGCTCCATCCAAAAATCCGGAGGAAGCGTTTTTTTAAAAGAATCCCATTCACGTTCAGATTCTATCCAGTGTTCTACTCCATAATAGACATTACCGGCCCAACCCATGGGAATAAAGGAGTTCGCCACATCCCGACCGTCTCGCGTTAATCGAATATAACGAGCATCGGGCCAAATAAAAGGAATTCGGCTGAAATTGTTATGAACCGTAGAACCAATAAAGGGTGTATTTTTTTTCTTTTGCTTTTGCGAGAGAAAACTGCGGCATAATTCTTTAAAAGTTAAGGACTCGTCAATATTAAGCCCCTCCATATTAAATGCAAGGTCTTGTTGCAAAAAAGAATAATATTGCTGAAGAGATGGAAAATCACCCCGATCAGAAATCATCGGCGTGACATATTCAAACTCTCCGGAAAAGGAAATTTCCGGATGATGGTCAATCATGAGACGCAGCATGGTTGTACCTGAACGCAAAGCACCTATAAGGAAAAAAATTTTTCTATCATCCGCAATCAATGTATTTTTATCGGCCATGGCTGGTAAGTTTTTTCAACATGTCTGTTAATTGGAATAAATCATACTACTCTAAATATTTTTTTGAATCAAATTTTTTTTGAAGGATCGGCCATGGTCAATTCTTAACACAAATACATATATGATTATGGCTCTTTCCATCGCGCTGAATAAATCAGATGAATTATTCAAACCGCTTTCTAAAAAATGTTGATTTTAAGGCTCCAAAAAACAGCAGCAAGAATATTAATTATTTTCTAATATAGAAAATAGAAATAAGACTGTTGCTCCATACGGCCGAAATCGCCGGAATAAGGGGAAGCATCCGGATTGAATTAACCGATGGCCGCTGATTGTACCCCATAGCCACCTTGAGTTCATAAAATCCTGCCGGCCTTTATACCGCCGTACTCTTCACTCCACGGCTTTCGGCCGGAATTTCATCCCATGCGAGTAGAAACCAGTTCTTGAACAAAAAAGCCGTTTCATCGCACCATACAAAGACTCAAATAGAATAATTACTAAGGAATATATCATGAGTTGGAAACTGTTTCTCACGGCGTGCTTGAGTTTCTGTCTCTTCATTATCAGCGGAGTCGGCTGTCAGGGTGTCAATGACAATTATACCTACAGCGTCGAACTGGACTTCACCGGGCCTGATTACACCATGGGAACTGATACTCATCAATATGCCTATGTTGCCTGGATTGAAGACTCCGACGGCACGAACCTTCAGAATCTGTATCTTTGCGAAAGAGTCATCGGCGCCAATGGAACAAAAACTCTTCATGGAACCGCTCTGCCCTACTGGCACACAACGAAATACGATGAAGAGAATCCGGATGATTATCCAACGGTCGACGGCGTCACCGGCGCGTCAACCCAAGTCTCGAAAACGGTTACCCGAAACCTGAAAATCGACGAAACAACCGAATTCAGAGTCTGCTTCGAAATAGACCGATCGAAAAATGAGAACGACTCCTTTACGGACAGACCGGCGTTCATCTACAAATCCGGCCTTATCACTTTAAGCGGCCTCGAAGACTCCTATCCTCTGACTCTGGTAGCCTACATGCCGAACGATACCCTTGATGATTATTATGATGATGAATATACCCAGCTTCCAAAAGACGACGTAACCATTCCGGGCTTCGAAGCTTATGCGTATCTGACGAGCCTTTCGTATATCTGGGACTCAGGCGAAGAGTATTCCGACGATTTGGTAACGGGTCTGACGGCCAGAATCATAGAGAATTAACGGTCTCCGCTCTTTTCCGTTCCGCCACGGGCGTTTTTTTAACCGTCCGATTCGTTCTCTTTCTCGGCGGCCGCGCCGGTTTGTTCTTCATCCTCGCCTGCGCCGGCTGCAGCGGCCTCTTCGGAGGCGTCGGTAACGCCGGCGGATTCCAATTCCTCATCCGTGTTTTCAGCCGCCTTCTCGGCCGTCAGTCTGTCATGGCAGGCGGGACAGGCATTATCGTCCATGAAATAAATCGTCCGGAATTCGAGCGATTTGCCGCATTCAACGCATTTCAGACTGTAGGGAAACACCTTGTCCCGAAACGCGACAAGAGCGGTGATCACCACAATAACGGCAATCCAGAGATAGAGATCTTTCAGATCCCTTTCCGCGATAAATGCCGCCGCCGAAGTTACGACGAAAACGGCGATTGCCTGAATCAAAGACGCCATACGTTTTTTGAGGGCGGCCTGTCCGTAGCGGCGAAACATTAAATTGGGCACAAGCATTACAACCAATGGCCAAATGCCGCCTTGAGCTATCCACGATGAGATTTGATTTCCGTTAATCAGGTCCATAGGGGCCTTATGATAATCTCTCGGAGTCTCCGGGTCGAGGCTTTTCGTCCGGCATTACAGCTCCGCTGAACACCGCCGCGCCGCACCGGCACCACATCATCCCTTCACGGCCCCGGCGGCAATCCCCTTGATGTAATACTTCTGCATGGATAAAAAGAGAATCACCACAGGCGTCGCCGTTAAAACCAAGGACGCCGTCTGCCCGCCGTAGTCCGTGGAGAAGGTCCCGGTAAAGTTGGAAAACTGGAAAAGTACAAGGGTCCCCTTCTTCAGAATAATGAAGGGCAGAAGGAAATCGTTCCAAACCCAAATCAAATCCAAAATCCCCACCGTAACGGTAATGGACGTCAGCAGGGGAAACACAACCTGGAAAAACGTTCGGAACGGACCCGCGCCGTCGATGGACGCCGACTCTTCGAGCGTGGCGGGAACACCTTTAATAAATCCATGATAGAAGAATACGCCCGTGGGCGCGCCCAGGCCGAGGTACATCAGAACGAGCCCGAACAGACTCATGGAACTCATGTCCGTAGCCAAAACCACCAGGGGCACCATAATCACCTGGAACGGAATAACAAGAAAGAAAGCGAAAAAGAAAAACAGAAATCCCGAAAGAGCGCCCACATTGCGAACCAGGGCCCAGGCCGCCATGGAACTGATCAGGATGATTCCCGTTACGCTGATCGCCGCGACAACGAAGGTATTCAGCAGGGCCCGAAAAAACGTAATGCCGTCTCCCGAAACGGTCAGAACCCGATGGAAGTTCTCCAATGTCACCTTCGACGGAAAGCCTATGGGATTGGTGGTAATCTCGCTGCCGATCTTGAACGCGTTAATGAACACAAAGACCACGGGGTAAATAAACACAAGCGCGGCGATAATCATGAAGATTTCCAAAACGAGAAGAATCGTTTTACGGCGGCGAAGTCCGCCGCGGTTATTCCGCTTTTGAAGGTTCTTCATCACAGTTCCACCTCCTTGTTCTTCGTGGCGCGAAGCTGGAGTCCCGTAACGAGTCCTATGGCCAGCATGAGCAGAATGGCCTTGGCGTTCGCCATGCCGGCCTGCCGGTCGACGAATGCGTTTCGGTAAATATTGATGGTCAGATTCTCCACGCCCATATTCCTCGTTGTGGACGGATAGAGGGCGAAAATAATATCGAAGGTTTTCAGAGATCCGGAAATGCTTAAAAAGAGCGCGATGGTGAAAGCCGGAACCAGCATGGGCAGAATGATTTTCGAAAATCTTCGGAAACCGCCGGCGCCGTCTATGGCGGCCGATTCAAGAATGTCCTGAGGAACATTCTGAAGTCCGGCCAGATAAATAATCATGTAATACCCCATTCCCTGCCAGGTAGCCACCACGACGGTGAGAACGGGAGCCACATCGGGGTTGGAAAGCCAGCGGTCCATCCCCGTGAGAATCGGAAAAACATGACTGAACACCAATTGCCAGATGAAGGCGACGACAATCATGGACAAAACGTTGGGGATAAAAAAAACGGAACGAAGAATATTTTTCGTCTTTATCTTCTGATCCAGAGCCAGAGCGATGAGAAGAGCCGAAAGATTCACCAGAAGAACGTTGAAAAAGGAAAAGAAGACCGTAAAGAGCAGAACACCCATCCGGCGGCTCTCAACGAACCAATTCTCATTCAGGACACGCTTCAGTCTGGCCGCATCAAATAACTCCCGGGCTCCGCGCTCAAGGGCCTCCATGGATTCGCTGCCGATGGTACCCTCCCGTACGGCAGGAATGGTGCTTCGGGCAATGGCCGCAATATCAGGAGAGTCACCTTCCAATCCGGCTTCTTCTACCGCATCCAGGAAGGGTTCCCAAAAATCCCCCACATCCTCAAGCTCAATAAGTTCGCCGGCGATGGCGAATTTCTGTCCCTTCCGAGGAAAACGGCCGGAATCAAGGAGATAGAAATCCCCGTCTTTTTTGTAGAGACTCTCTATAAAGGCTTTATCTTCGGAATCCCGAATTCGAACCAGAAAATAGTCCTCGAATTCCTCAATCGGTATCGCCGCGGCCTTACTCAAAGGATCCCCCGTTTTAAAACGGTTCACCCGGACTTTCCGCGGCCAGAACGCCGGATCCGATTCGCTGGAGAAAACGGAACGGTAATTGGTCAATCCGACAAAATGGAAATTATCATTAACGTAACCGGCCGATGAGAAGGCCGCCATGGCCCGATATTTTCGCAAGCCCCGGAGATTCCGCCCCCCGGTCTCCTGCTTACGGTACGTTCCCTGCCCGTCGTCACGAAGATAAAACCCGAGCAGAAACTCCCGCTGAGAACTCGTCAGATCGGGAAGAATCTCGTTCTCAAAAACATCGATGGGAATTTGTACCGGAACCCAGGGACTTACACCGTCCCAATTGGTCGTGGAAAGCCAAGTTCCCATGAATAGAGGAATAATGGCAAAAATAATATAAAGAGCGAGCGCCGGAGTAACGAAAACTGCGAACGTCGTCCATTTCTTCGTTTTATTTATTACCATACGGCCTTCCTCATTCTCAATTTCGGTTTTATTTTAGTTCTTAACAGGCTTCATTTGTTAAAAAGAAAGGCGAACGCCGATTCGGTGTTCGCCTTTTCAATCCTTTAAATCGTGTTGAAGGCGCCGGCGGTAAGGACGCCGACTGTCTCCGGACGATTACGGTACATAGTTTTTAACCCAGGATTCATTAATGCCGGCAACGACTTCCTCGGCGCTGGCGGTACCGAGAACATAGCTGTGAGCACCGTTCTTCGTTGCCTGTTCCCAAGTAGGCGTGGGACAAAGCTGAAATTCCCAAGGGTAGGCACCGGTTGCCGAACTGGTCATCAAATCCTGGAAGGGCTTCTGCATACCGCTGAGGTCGGCGCCTTTAAAGGTGGACGTCAGCTTAATATCCTCGGTCCATATCTTTACGGCTTCAGGAGCATTCAGCCAATTGACAAACAGAAGAGCCCCTTCCTGCTCTTCGGGAGAGGACTGAGCGGATAAGGTGAAGGTGGAATCCACGTCGGCGAAAAATTTATTCTCAGCGGCCTTGTTGGACCATGGGAAAGGAATAAAGCCGCAGTTCAAGGCGGGGTTTGTGCCGATGGCGGCGCCGTAAGACCAGAGTCCCTGGACCATCATGGCGGCTTTTTCCTGCGCGAACGCGGCTTGCTGTTCGTCCCAGTTCATTTCGAACGCCGATTCGTCCATGTTCGCGACATACCAGTCGATAATTCGGAACATTTTCTGCGTATCCACCACGGCACCCCAGTCGGCATCGCCGGTATTCATCTTGGCCGCGAACTCGGCAACGCCGCCGCCGCCGACTTTGGCCCCCAGCATGGAACCATGCAGCATCGAAAGAAAATGTCCGATGGACCAGTTTTCTTTAAGCAAACCGGCAAAGGGAGTAACACCGTTCTCTTTCAACGTTGCGGCAGCCTGCTGAAGTTCCAGATATGTGGTGGGAGGCTTAAGGCCGTATTTGTTGAAAATATCAATATTATAAATAATACCGATTCCCGCGAAATCCATGGGAACCGCGTACTTCTTGCCGTTGTAGGTAACCGCCGGAAGAGCCGCGTCAATCACCTGACTCATAATCGGCTGACCGCTTAAATCCAGGATGTACCCGTTTTTAGCGTTTTCGATGATTGCCGACCAGCCGGGCTGCTGCATAATGTCCGGTAAGGTTCCGGCGGCGGCCGCGGCGGCATTCGTCGCCCCTCCGTCGTTGGGATGAATTTCCGTTACTATGGTAACATTGGGATATTTGGCGCTGAAGGCATCCAGCAGAATCGGAAGGCTGTCGGTAATTTCCTGCTTATAGTAGCTCATACTGAGCTCAATCGGGGGTTTTTCTTCCGCGCCGACAGCCTTCTCTTTCTTCGAACAGCCGGTGAAAGCCAGAGCAATCACCAAAACGACAATGAAAACGAGCGATAGTTTTTTCATGATTTTCTCCTTTCTGTTTTAAGAGTCTTTTAGTTCGGAATAATCCCGAACTCCCCTTTAAATTGTAGTTGATCGGCATAACCGCCGACTCAAAATCAAACGCACATCACATTACGTGCAAGCCCTTGCACAAACATTTTCCCCTCACGCGCAGGCGCTGTCAAGAAAAACTACGGTTAAGAATCAATTTTCAACGTAATCCGATGCTGATTTCCCCTGAAATCCTCTTAATTCGGTCCATCATAAGTCAGGATTGCTGACGATTTACCCCGGATCGACTCAAATTCGATATAAATATGGACATCCACACGAAAAACACTCATTCCTTTTGCATAAATTGTTTGGCAAATCAATGCAAATCTGACATTATTCATCTGAAATGCGCGTTACCATCAATGAAGTTGCACAAAAAGCCGATGTCTCAACCTCCACCGTCTCCAGGGTTATCCACGACAATCCGAGAATCAGCGACGAAACAAAATCCAGGGTTCGAGCCGCTATGAAGGAACTGGGATACTACCCCAATGCCCTGGCCAGAGGATTGGCGAATTCGACAACCAGAAATTTAGGACTGATTCTTCCCAACTCCAGTGAAGATCTCTTCCTGAATCCATTCTTCATTGAAGCCATACGGGGAATCGGCGTTGAGTCGCAGGGTCGGGGATACAACATAATGTTCTCCTTTTCAAACAATGAAGAGGAAGAAGTCGGATTCATCCGCAACTATATAAAAAGCCGATGGGTCGACGGCATTATCCTTCTGACGATTCGGGAAAACGACCGATGCGTCGCGTATCTTCAAGAAAAGAACTTTCCCTTCGTGGTCATCGGCCGCCCGGACAAAGCCGATGACGCACTTTGGGTGAACAACGATAATTTCCACGCCGTCTATGAAGTCGTGAACTTGCTGGCTGATCGCGGATACCGCTCCATGGCCTTTATCGGCGGTCCCGAATCCTTCAGCGTAACTCGCGATCGCCTGGACGGCTTCAAGAAAGCCCTTTCCGTCCGCGGAATCCCTGTGAATCAAAACCTAATCGGTCTGGGTTCGAATTTTTCCGAAGAAGAAGGCCGTCGAAACATGAAAGCAATCCTATCGTCAGGCAGCCGGCCCGACGCCGTGGTTACCACCGACGACCACATCGCGTTCGGCGTCCTGGCGGCCTTGGCAGACGAAGGAATTCAGGATGTTGCGGTTACCGGATTCAACAACACCATGCGCGGACGCTACCAGTCCCCCACCCTGACCTCCGTGGACGTCAATCCCGCGGAGCTGGGCCGAAACGCCGCATCCCTGCTCATCGAAGCCGTAACGGGCACGATCGGCGCAGGCTCCCGTCACCGAATCGTGGAAACAAAGCTCATCGAACGGGAATCGACCGAATGCCGTTCTTGAATGAAAAAAGCTGCGCACCCCCCGAACCTTACTTTGTCCGCATTATTTCAATCCGTCCGCTCCTGAGTATCCGGCGTCAAATTGATATAATAACTGTATGAAGCGCCTCCATATTATTCTCTTCGCTCTGATTCTTCTTCCCGCCGGCATCTTCGCAAGCCCCTGTATCGTCCCGTCGGCAGGAATAAACGTTGATGTCGCACTCCAGGAATCACCCATTTGGTACGCATCTCTTCAGGTTCCCATAATGTGGACAAATCAGGGACTCGTAGGATTCTCTCTCGTCCCGTCTTTTTCCTTCAACACAGCGGATTTCCAGGGATTTCTCACCGCCGAAGGAATGTTCGTCTTTCCCTTGGAAGAGAACGGAAAAATCCGGCTGCTGCTTCATTCGGGTATAGGACTGGGCGGATATCGGCACTCCGGAAGGTCGGAAATCCTTCCTCAGCTTACTTGCGGCACCACACTGCAAATTCATCGATTCTTCATCCGCCTTTCGGCCGAGGCGATGATAATGACCAAGTATTATCGGAATGTGGATACGTTTGGAACTGTCCTTGTGGGCTATGGATTGGAAAGTGCAAAAAGTCAATAGAAGACAGAAAAAGGAATTTTTTGTGTTTTTTTACTTGACTTATGACAGTCACCGAATTAAAGGAATTTTAAACGGTTGCATACTAAGAAAAAATACATTCTCGGATGTAGAATGATAATATTGTGAAAATTTTACATCACTCTTTATTAGGTTGAAACAAAAAAAATAATTATGTCCGAGAAGCAAAAAGCAGCCAATTTCTCAAAAGTCCGTATCGGCAATATCTCTATTGACAATATTTCGATGACCGGCACGCTTGAAAAAATTGATGATTATGTCCGAATGGGTCAACCTGTCTCAATCGTCACACCAAATGCCGATCATATCGTTCGCCTTCAGAATGACGGAGATTTTTTAAACACATATAAACAATCCGCCCTTATCCTTGCTGATGGAATGCCGCTTATTTGGGCCTCCAGGCTACTACAGACTCCCTTGGTATCCAGAGTTGCCGGGTCCGATTTATTCATTGAAGTCTGCCGGATTGCCCCGGAACGGGGATTTCGACTCTTTTTCTTGGGCGGTAGAGAAGGAGCGGCGGAAAAAGCGGTTGATGCAATGAAAGCAAGGTTTGGCGAGATCTCAATCGTTGGAACCTATTGCCCCCCGTATGGCTTTGAAAACGATAACGCTGAAAATCAGAAAATTGTCGATATCATACGAAACTCCAAGGCGGATATCTTATTCGTTGGTCTGGGTTCCCCGAAACAAGAAAAATGGATTAATAAACATATCCAAGAAATTTGTGTCCCCGTAAGTATTGGTGTGGGTGTTTCATTCGAATTTGCTGCCGGAATGGTTAAACGCGCCCCAAAATGGATGCAAAACATCGGTTTGGAGTGGCTTTGGCGACTCCTCATGGAACCAAAGCGGTTATGGAAGCGTTATTTAGTTGATGATATGCGTTTTTTTAAAATAATTTTTCGCCAATGGCGAAATGAAAAGCGTTCCCGTCAAGAATCATGATTGTATTTCTTTTTTTAAATAAAGAAATCCTATGCCATCGATGCACAAAAAACTGATTTATGAATATTCTAATTAATTACAGTAAACATTTGAAGAGGCTTCGTTAGCACAGGTTTGTTAATCATTCCTTCGGCTTTAATCGGAATCTGCAAATCAAGCACCTTCCGGGAACCAGTTATTTCGTCCCTTTATCCAAGGAAAAAGACGGCTCATCTGCTCTCTCCGAACAAAGTGAGCTTCGTTTTCAGGCAATTGCCGTTCCAAACGATTTAAGGCGGCAATATAATAACCTAGCAGCCGGAGTAACCCCGAAAGGATATAAGGTTTCTCAATAAATGCTCTTTTAACACATTTTGCATGAATAAACAGCGGATGCATACTCAGGCAATAATCTGTTTTCCCAAGATTAATTCGAGCCTTAAGTATACCGGAAGAATTTCCGGTTCCCAATGGTCTATTATGGGTAACAACAATCGAAGGAAAAGACCACGTTTCCCATCCGTTTAAACGAGCGGCGATCTCCATTCTCGAATCTTCACCGCCATACTTAAACGGGATGTAGCCGCCAAGAACTTCAAAGCATTCTCTACGAAAAACTTGAAGAGCTTTGGGCGTCGATCGACGATCTATATTAATAATCTTTATTTTCCCTTTATGAGATTCCTGATAAACACCCGTTGCAATTCCCAATTCCGGAAACTTTGTCATTTTTTTATAGATCTGTTCGTAATAATTTTCTACAAGTTCGATATCAGCATCCAGAATAGCAAGATATTCATAATCTGTAACACCGGCCTCTTCAATACCATAATTTATAGCAAAAACATTACTGCTATAATATGTTTGACCCGGTACTCGTTTTCGATCCAACAACCGTATCCAATTATTATCTTTTAAATATTTTGATACAATGTTTTTTGACTGATCAAGAGAACCATCATCTACGATGATCCATTGAATTGGTTTAATTGTCTGGGAGAGAACACTTCTAATTGTTTTTTCAATATAGCGTTCTTCATTAAACATTGGTGTAATAATGATATATTTCATCTGATGTTCTCTAACGGATCCTTTATAAAAATTAGGCTGAAAACGCATTAAAATCCAATCGGGCAATAATACAATAATGCAAGAATAACACTATTTTTTCAGCCCTTTTCGCGATTGTAATATTTCATAATTAAACAAGATCTACAATCACTTCAATCATGAAATTGCTTTCAAGTCATGATGTTAATAGCTGTTTTTTTCTCATTTCCATCAATCCGGTTCCGATGATATCGGGTTACATTCATCAATTCTCTTCCAACAGACTACTTATATTCAATAATCGTATTCTTTCGGCGGAACCGATTATTTATACGATACTTACACAAACCAATAAATTGAGGTAATTTGGCCGCCATACAATGAATTGAATAAATCACGGCTTCATTCTTTTTTAATCCTTGCCTCCGCCAAAGAGATAGAAAGATTTTCACTGTCATTAACGGGTAAACAATAAGGAAAAATAAACCCCTTCCGCCAAGTAGAATCAAGAAGATAACGGTAATCAGCGGAATTACCCCTATCCAAAAAAGAAGACTTCGCTTTTCCTTAACATAATAATGCTCCCGAGAGCGACCATACATGGAAGAGCCCAAAGCATAGGCATATCCTCCTCTCATGGAACGACGCCACCATTGAAAAAAATGCGTCATCGCGACATCATGAAACCCCATTTCGTCTGGGATTCTCCATATTTTATAGCCGATGGAACGAATTCTTATGCACAGTTCCCCCTCTTCTCCTGCGATAACGGTCTTATTCATTCCACCAAGACGGCGATATACTTCTGATCGAACTACAAAAATCCCGCCGCAGGCTTCTATTTCGCCTACAGGGCCCCTCCATTCGATATCACAAATCCTATTATAAATAGTCTTCTCGGGATATTGTTCATAAAGAAATCCGCAGACAACCGCGACGTTCTTCGATTCGTTAAGAAAAGAGACTGCCTTCTCCAGCCATCCGTTACTCAGCTCACAGTCTCCGTCAACAAATTGGACGTATTCAAGCTCAGGGTATCGTTCCGTCAGCTTTTCAAAGCCCTCGTTCCTTCCGCGGGCTGCTGAAAATGGCTCATCGGCGCTAAGCTCCCATACAAGCACGCCCATTTCTTTCGCCAAAAAAACACTATTGTCCGAAGAACCCGAATCAACATAGATAACCTTCTCGGTAACATGTAAAACGGACTTCAAACAAAGCGGAAGACGCTTGCCCTCATTTCTTCCGATAACAACGACACCGATATTCATATACTTTTCACTTCCGTTCTTTCCGATGGATGTAAAATATCTTCAAAGAAGTTCGCCATGCTTCGACAATTTTTTCTCAGATCATAATCTTCCAGAATTGTTTTCCTTCCGCTTTCACCAAGCCGCTTTCTTTTTGAAGGATCATTTATGAGGTCTCGAATAGCCTCTACCAGCGACGTGGTTTCGGAGGCATAGACAAGCCGGCCATTCTCGCCGTCCCGGATCAACTCCGGGATTCCGTTTATATATGTGGATATCGTTGCAATGCCTTTAGCCATTGATTCCATAAGAACCACGGGCAAGCCTTCGGCAAAACTGGGAAGAATGAAAATATCAGCTTTATCGTAGTATTGATGAACTTCCGCTTGTCCAACGGCACCGGTAAAGCTAACGGCCTCTTCCCAGCCATGCTCCGCTACGGCTCGCTCTAATCCCGCACGATCCGGGCCGTCGCCAACAAATGTCAAATGAACATTTAGACCTTCCGAAAGGAGAAGTCCAACCGCCTCCAGAAGAATATGCTGACCCTTAGCCGGAACAAGACGACCCAGGCAGAGAATCTCTGGAATATTATTGCCGGGTTCGGGCCGAAGATCGAAAACATCGGGATCAATTCCACAGCGTATAATTCGAAATTTGGTCCAATCCTCTGTCGGAACAAGGCGCATGGCTTGACTGCAGCAATAATGACTGATACATCGAACACCGGCCGCTCTCTGAATCTTACGAACCAACGCGTTCCCGGGAATGTCGAAAAAAACATCCGGTCCATGGAGACTAATGCTGTACTCAAAAGATCCATAACTCGCGGCAATCATCGCAACCGTGGCCGCAGGATTCGCAAAATGAACATGAAGATGAACGGCTTCATTTCTTTTCATCCAGCGAATTATAAGGACGGCCTCGAAGAAGTACATTGTTCTTTTAATCCAAGAAACCGAAGTCTCATCCAATAACCTATGCGCATTAATAAATAAGCGCAAATAGCGAAAAGGAGAAGAAAAGAAAAGACTTAGGTGATCCCTAAAGACAGTCATCTTCCCGGCCGACTTAATATAAAAGGTCTCTTGTTTGTCCCGCTGTTCTTCGGGGGTCATTCTTTCAACATTCTTTGAATCGTTAATAGATGCTGTTATAACACTATACCCCCGGTCGCGAAGAATCCGTACCTCTCGAAAAATAAAGGTATGAGAGATAGCCGGGTACTCGCTCGCAAGATAGCCAATTTTTTGATTAGTTATCATCGGATCACCTTCTACCGAAAAGGCCTCTCCGGAGAAGGACTCTTTGGTATTTTCACTCCTTAAATGAGTTATTCAAATTCCCTATACGTTTATCCGGAGTATGTTAACCATGGAAAATCTCATAAAAGACGCATGTTACTCAATCATCCGTTTCGGATACATCGGCCGGTTTCGTACCCCGAAGCTTCGCCGAAAGCGATTCGGTAAGCATTACCAGAATCGCCCAGGGAGTTTTCAAGATAATCCAAACGTCATTAAGAAAGGTTATCTTTTTGCAATAGGCGATGTCCAGACGAATCATCTGTTTGAAAGTTAACTTGTTCTTTCCGCTAACCTGCCAAAGGCCTGTAAGACCCGGCATTGTATCGAATCTGTGTGTGTGCCAACGAAGATATTCCTGTGCCTCGTAGGGTATACAGGGACGGGGACCGACCAGACTCATATCTCCTTTTAATATATTCCAAAGCTGAGGCAACTCGTCGATACAGGTCGCTCTTAGGATTTTTCCCCCGGGGATAATGCGAGGATCGTGTCCGTCCAGTTTATCCATGGGAACATTTCCATCCTTGATAAAATTTTGTGAATGTTTGCCATGAAAATCCTGATCGTTCCCATGTTTCATAGATCTGAACTTGTGGAATTGAAACGGGATTCCCTTATAGCCGATTCTTTCCTGATGAAAGAAAATAGGACCCGGTGAAATTATTTTTATATACAACCCGACAAAAATAAGGAGTGGCGAGAGAAGCAATATCATCAAAAAGGAAATAAGGATGTCCATTGTCCTTTTCCAGATAGGCATCTTATAAACAAAGATAGCTTCCATGGCGGCTTTGCTTTCGCTGGAGAGAAAATCCTGATGCAAACCACCGCCGAGATAATTCGCAACCCAATGATCCGGATAGGTATACACATTTAACTCGAAGTAGTGTCGATAATGACCGAGGATACCCCGACATTTTTCGCAAAAAACGCGGGCTCCCTCGTTGTCGGTATCCGGCAGAAGAATGGAAATATTCCCCTGTTTATCCCATGCAACTCGATCTACGGATCTGATGGAATGGAAAATTGCGATAAGGAGTTCATTAAAAATGACCTCTTCTTTGAGTATAAAATCTAAAACAACCATAGAAAACGGATTCCCGAATCGATTTGACCTAACCCGTTCGTGATTGACGAGGACTCGAAACTCTTCAGGTGAAAGAATAATCCCCGTTTCCGGGAACTGAAGACCATGCGCGGCCGATTTTTTTATCTTTGAGGCTATCATTCTTTTTAACCTTGTTTGGGAAGTCCTCTAATTAACCGATATCAATACTCAAGCCCAATAAGGCTCTCAGAAAATTACGATATTGAAAATATCGCACTATGGACCAACTATCAGACACTTGATGGAAATTAATGCTGCTTTTCTTCTATTTCGCTCAGGATCCCTTTCGACGGCTTCCTGCGGATCAGCGCCCGCCGGGCCTTTACCCAAAATTCACAGATATAAACAATAATCATTATTTGGACTATTGAGATTAAAAAGGAAGAGAAGACATCATTGGAAAAGCCGCCGAAAACAAAAGCTAGAGATTTTTTAATCAACCCGCCGATTATTGTATGAAAGGCTAGAAGCGGGATTGCATAGCGATTGATCAGCCTTGTTAAGCTGGTCGGTTTAAGGCTTCTGGAGGCAATGATTACAGTATAAATACCGAAAAGCGACGCAGGAATAAGGATCATGACTTTTCCCGCTTCATGATAATATAAATCTAATCGGCCGTTTGAAAACGCAAGAAATATTGATATGAGAAAGAATGGAATCAATAAATGTTCCTCAATTTTCAACAATCCGGGCGATTCTTTTGAATTGTAGATCGCACCTAAGTGAAAATAAAACAGCCCGATAAAGGCAATATCGATACTCCACGGTAATGCGAATTTGAATTTAAAAAGATATATCCCAAAAATGGTCAGCAACAAAAAAACAATTGTATTTATCAGCGCTCCAAGTTGAAGCTTTTCGAATAACCAATAGAATTCATTCATTAGAAAAAGACAGGGTAAAAACCACATAGGTATTCCCCATTCCATATATTTCGGGCCACCCTGAGCGTAAAATATACCTATTACGTTTTTTATTACCCTCTCACAACTTGTAATCCCTCCCGACAGCCATCCCAAAGAAAGCCATTTAAGAAATAAAATTGCAGCGAATATAAAATAGGGAAGAACAAGTCGGTGAATCTTCTTCCGTGTAAAAGTCGCAAATGATGATTCTCTTTTGCAGTTAAAAACAACACCGCTAATAAAAAAGAACAAGGGAATATGAAAAGAATATACATAGTGAAAAACCGGATTCTGAATGTGATGGCCCCAAATCACGCAAAAAATGCCGATTGCGCGCGCAGTATCAATGTATTGCAGTCTATCCTGCTGAGTTATTTGATTCATTGTTGCTGTGTTTCCTAAATTGCGTTGTTTTCTAAAGCCTGTTTTATTTTATTAGCCGTCTCTTCGGCATAAGGCGCTTTCAGGATTTCCAAATGTGTCCCCGGTGTATTTTCAATAAACAAGTTATCTCCGAAATACTCAGCCCAGCCATACTTGGGATCAAAATAGAATCCGGGCTTATTCTGCTCTCCAATTGCTTTTATTAGCAATGTTTTTCCTTGATACTTATATTTGTGAGAAATATTATTTTTTTCGAATTGTTTGGTGGCAACTTGGTAAACTCGAATTCTTTGCAGAAGATTCATATCATTCTCTGTTTGTGTATTATGCTTCAGACTATCGATTTTTTCCTTGATGGCTTTTAGGGTGGCAGGAACTCCCCTCTTAAAACTTTTTTTAATTTGATTCATCAATTTCTCAATTGGCTTTCGCTTGATTGCCGAAAGAAGTAATGTGTCAAGTATAATCAGTAATTCCACCTCTTGTCCGGCTTCCTTAAGTTTCTTTGCCACATCATATGCCACAACCCCGCCGAAAGATAAACCGATGATGGAAACAGGTCTTCCCTGACTATGCTGTCGGATAATATTACAATAATCGGAAGCAAATGCTTCAATATTCCATTCGTCCTGACCTTGATCCCCAATAAGCAGATTTACTTCCCTGGGATGGTATGTAGCATAGCATTTTGCAATATCGGCCAAATGAACCGCTAATTCATGGTACATCTGAACACCAATGACAAAATAGAAAAGCCGATCTGCAGAAGATTTATTGATTTCGATAACATTCTTTAATTCATATTCCGGTTGAGAATGAAGAAGCTCATAATTTTCCGCGTTTCTGGATAAACTTCCCAACAATCCTCTTAAGATATGATTACAATCTATAAAATTCGTTTGCAGAACATCGCCCTGCTCCGCTTCGGAGTTAATGTAACTGAGTAATTTCAAGGTTCCATTATCTTCACGGACATCCAGGTACAGTGGATTTTTCTCCCAAATTCGCGGGTTGAATGAATATTCAAACTCAAGCCCCGGAAAGTCCAAGTCACCTTCTTTATAGGCGGCACTATTATTAATGACAAAATCAGCTTGCGGTATTCTATCCCCTAATTCCACTCGTAAACTTTCTATATCAACCAAATGATCATAAGCATTTAAAAAAGCCGTTTGTGTTGCCTTCACAATATCTAGAAAACTACTTTTAGTTGTAAGGTCCAAATTCAACAAAACAAGATTGGCACAGTTCCCGATCAAGTCGTGTTTGTTAACCCATAACTGACCGGCGATTGGAACTCCAATGGTAATGTTTGATCGTCCGAATGTATCTCTCAAAATGGAGTACATCATCGATACCATCAAAATAAACACGCTGTAGTTTGTTGTTGCGCTTACGTTCTTTAACTGACGGTACACATCACCGTCTATTGAAAACTCTCTATACCTTGTCTTAATTGTTGAGCAGGAACCTATCTTAATAATTGGCTGCACGGTTTTTGCTCTGAATTGATCAAAACGCTCATTCCAATAATTTATTATGCCTTGATAAGTTTCTTCTTCTTTTCGACTTTTCAAGAAATGTACATAATCATGGAAATCGAATACCGTAGTTTGGGACTTGGATTCGACCCCGAGGGTATACGCCTCGGACAATTTTTTTAAAATAATATCGAAGGACCATCCGTCACATATGGATCTGTGATACAGAAGAAGTACGATCCATTCATCTCTTGTTTTTCGTAGGATATGAACTCTGATCAACGGACCGTCGGTAAGATTGAAGGGCGATTGGTGTTCATGTAAAAGAAGATCGTTATAGAACGCATCCTGTGTTTTTTCGGGAGATTCCCTCAGATCATGAAATTCATATAACGGAAAGAAATTTTTGCGAACGCGAAATCCTGTTCCCTCTTGTGTATAGACCGCATGCAATATTTCATTATTGCTGATTACCTTGTTGAAAGAATCGGTAAATCGATCCTTGTCAAAATCACCTTTGAAAAACAATCTAACCGAATCGATATATAAGCAGGAACGTGTTTCGTCTTTGCATTCTTGCCATATCGATATTTGGGCGTCGGTGGCCGGAATTTCATAATTCCCGAGATTTTTTCTTTCAAGTATTTCATTCTCTGAAATAGATACTTCGACATTTCGTGAAGGATTTAAATTCTTCTTGTGAGTATCGATATATTCAAAAAGAAGCCTGATATTGGGGTATTCTTGGAGTAACTGGCCAAAGGTTACGTTAACCTTAAATTCTTTACTAACCCGATATGCAATCTGAGTTAATAAAAGAGAATCCATCCCCATTTCCATAAAGGTAGATTCTTCATCGAAGTCATCAAGGGAAAACCCGGAGGTCTCTTCAAAAAGAGAAACGAGTTTCTCAACGCTTCCGGAGGTCTTATCCTCCGTCAATTCCTCGGACGCTCCCGTTGAGAATCCGTTTTCACGCTCCCCGTCGTTATCACCTGTTTCCATCACCTTAATAACAACAGGATCAACCCAATAACTTTTCCGATCAAACTGATATGTGGGAATAGGAATCTTCCTTCTTATTTCATTCTGGTAGAACGATTCCCAATCTATGGAATATCCGTAAAGCCAGAGCTGGCCAACGGCTCTTAAGACCGCCGTATATTCGGCATTATTCTCCGCTTTAGAATCCATGGAAGAAATAATTCCCCGCGCTTTATTCGGTTGAAGATGCTGTCGGGTAAGTGTCGCAAGTGTATTCCGTGGGCCAACTTCCAAGAAAACAGCATTCTCTCTTTCGGAAAGGTATTGAATTGCATTGGAAAAAAGCACCGGGTTTTTAACGTGATTACCCCAATAAGACGGTTCCGTTAATTCTTCTGAAACCGCTCTGCCCAGAACCGTAGAGACAATAGGAATCTGAGGCGTCCGTAAAGAAACCTTGGCCACCTCTTCCGTAAAAACAGGAACAACCGGTTCCATCATCTCCGAATGAAAAGCATGAGAGGTATGAAGAAGACTGTGCGGAATCTCTTCTTTCTCCAGAGTCACGATAACTCCGTTTATGGCCTCATCCGGTCCCGATAAAACACAGAGATTTGGACTATTAACCGCCGCAAGCTGAATGGATTCGGATAAATACTTCTCCACCTCTGCAACCGGCGCCTTCACGGAAAGCATACATCCGCCGGGCATCTCTTTGACTAATCGACCTCGGGCGGCTACAAGAGTCAGAGCTTCTTCTAAGGTAAATACACCGGAAAGACAGGCACATACAAACTCACCAATGCTGTGCCCAACCAGAATTGACGGCTTTATTCCCCAAGACATCAGGAGCATGGATAAAGCATACTCAATCACAAAAATAGCAGGCTGAGTAAAAAATGTATCCTTTAATGCTTCATAAGAGGCTTTTTCATCTTGTGAATCAGGATAAACAACCGTCCGAAGATCTCGACCAAGAAGATTCTCCAGAAAATCACAGCACTGATCGACAGCTTGTTTGAAGATAGGCTCTCCCGCATAAAGCTGTTTTCCCATATTGATGTATTGCGATCCCTGTCCGGGAAACATAAAGACGATTTCAGGCTCTTTCTCCAAACACGTTCGCGATCCTGTTGTTAACGGCGACCTCTTGCCGAATGCCTCCTGAGGATTTACATCATCAGGAACAACAAGAAATCTCCTTTCGGAAAAACCTCTCCGCCCCGTCTGAAGAGTATAGGCCGCATCGGCTTTGACATTGGCTTTTTCAGCCGATAAAAAATGCCCCATCTTGGCTGTTACTTCCTCTAAGCTTGAAGAAGTTTTCGCAGACAGAAGAAACAATTGAACGGGCCGGGAAGGGCCTGATTCGTTATAGACTGGAGCTTCCTTTACAACAGCATGAACGTTTGTTCCGCCGAAACCGAAACTTGAAACGGCCGCAATTCTTTTTTTCCCGCCTCTTTTCCAAGCAGTCCTTTTATTAACAACCCAAAACGGACTGCTTGGAAAATCAATTTGCGGATTCTGAGATTTATAATTAAGCGTTGCGGGGATCTCCTCATGATAAAGACAGAGCGCCGCCTTGATTAAACCGGTAACTCCAGATGCAATCGTTGGGTGACCGATATTTCCCTTTATGGATCCAATTCCGCAAAATTGTGTCTTGTCCGTTTGCTTCCTGAATGCTTTAGTCAATGCTTCGATTTCTATGGGATCACCTATCGGCGTAGCCGTCCCATGAGCTTCAATGTAGCCGATATCTTCACTCACTACATTTGCTTCGGCTTGAGCCCTTTCTATCACATCGGATTGTCCGGAAACACTCGGAGCAAGAAAACTGATCTTTTGTGATCCGTCGTTGTTTTTCGCGGATCCGATAATCGTGGCGTAAATCGTATCATTATCTTCCAAGGCTTCTTCCAGCCTTTTCAGCACAACAACACCAACACCATCGCAAAACATCGTTCCGGATGCCTCGGCGTCAAAGGGGCGGCAATGACCGTCTTTGGAAAAGGTTCCGCTCGGTTGATACAGGAATCCCCTTCTTTGAGGAATCCCTATATCGGAACCTCCGGCTATGGCGATATCACATTCATAATCCCTTAATGCCCGAAAGGCCAAATCCACAGCAAGAAGACTCGTTGAACAGCCAGTGTTTACGCTTACACCCGGTCCGGTTAAGTCAAGGGCATAGCACGTTCTTGTAGCGATATAATCCTTTTGGTTCCCATACTCAACGGTAAGATTGCCTACGGTATCAAGTAAATCTTTATGTCCGATTAAATTGACTGAGTAGTAGTGATTATCTCCGACTCCCGCGAAAGCGCCTATCGTGCCCGGATACGACTCCGAATCATAGCCGGCATGTTCCAGCGCCTTCCATGCCTCTTCAAGAAAAACCCGCTGCTGGGGGTCCATTACTTTTGCTTCCAGAGGAGAAACCCCAAAGAAAGAGGCATCAAAAAGATCTGCGTTATTTACGATACCTCTTGCAAGAATGTAATTCGGATTGTCCAGGAGATCTTCGTCGATACCCGGGCTCAATTGATCACGGGTAAAACGCGTAATTGACTCAACCTCGTTTATAATATTTTGCCAAAGTTCATCAATTGAATCGGCTCCCGGAAAACGGCCGGACATACCGATAATTGCGATTCCTTCGATATTATTGTGATGCTTTTTGGAATAAAGATGTTTCTTTAACGACGAATTCCTTGCATTGCCGTCAAGCAGATCGGCAAATTGAGCTATCGTCGGATATTGAAATATTCTGAGGACCTGATAATCGGTACCAAAAGTGTCGTTTATTCTCGAAATCAGCTGGATTGCCAGAAGAGAAGATCCCCCAACTTCGAAAAAGCTGTCGTCAATTCCAATTCGGTCAAGATCAAGCTGTTCCTGCCAGAGACCTACGAGCTTTTTCTCCGTTTCACTCCTCGGGTTAATATAGGGAGTGGAAATATCCGGACGTGTTTGAACGGGTTTCGGTAATAATTTTCTATCCAGTTTACCATTGGAACTAAGCGGAAATTCATCTATACGTACATAGTGGCTCGGCACCATATACTCTGGGAGTTTCTGCCTGAGATGATCTTTGTATATTGAGATTGGGACGGATTTTTCCGTATTGGTTTTAACATATCCAACAAGACGTTTGAAACCCGGAACATCTTCCCTTAAAATCACAACCGCCTGATCCACAATCTCAAGTTCTTCAAGGCAAGATTCAATTTCTTCCAGTTCTACACGGAAGCCGCTGATTTTTACTTGTGAATCAATCCTGCCCAGATATTCCACCGCACCATCGTCCCTGATCTGAGCCAAATCTCCCGTTTTATAGAATCTTATACAGCACCCTTGTGCATCCGCTTGCGTTATGAATTTTTCCGCCGTCAGTTCGGGCTTATTGATATATCCTCTCGCAACACCTATACCTGAAATATACAGCTCACCGCTTTCCCCTCTCTTAACCTCATTACCGTTTTCGTCATGAATCGTAATATTGATATTGGAAATCGGAAAACCAATGGGCACACGGGAAAGATTTTTATCAGGACGACAATGCCAGCTGGTTACATCAACGGCAGCTTCGGTAGGACCATATAGATTGTATAAATCGCCCTTACATAAATCAAAAAATCGATTATGAACGGCAACGTCCAAAGCCTCCCCGCTACAAATGACAAACCGAAGGGAATCGGAACGCTCCATTCTTTGTGATTCAAGAAATATCCGAAGCATAGAGGGAACGAAATGAACTATTGTTACGTTCTCCTCATCGATTAAATTAAGCAGATATTCAGGATCTTTATGTCCCTCGGGACGGGCAATTACCAATCGGGCGCCGATCATAAGCGGCCAAAAGAACTCCCATACGGATACATCAAATGAATACGGAGTTTTTTGAAGAACCGTATCCTCTTGTGTCATCTGAAATTCAGACTGCATCCACAGCAATCGGTTAACAATGCCGTCGTGCTGGTTCATAACGCCTTTAGGCATTCCCGTTGAACCGGAGGTATAAATTAAATACGCCAAATTTTCAGGAGTAACGGAGACTTCCGGATTTTCAATGGCCGCCTCAGTCGGATCTAAATATTCACCAATACTGATAAAACGTATGGAAGATGTTATTTTCTCTTTAAATTTTATTTGCCCCAAGACAAGCAAAGCACAGCTTTCTTCCAGCATATAATGAATTCGTTTTTCAGGCAGTGACGGATCTATCGGCAAATAAGCACCGCCTGCTTTGAGAATAGCAAGAAGAGCTATGACCATCTCAAAAGATCTTTCCGCACAGACTCCGACGATTATATCTGCTTGCACACCAGCACGAATTAAATCTCGGGCGAGTATATTGGCTCTGAGATTCATTTCAAAATAACTGAGAGATTGCTTTTCAAATTTCAGGGCTATTTGGCTGGGAAATCTGCTCGCCTGCTCTTCAATATAATGATGTAAACACTTTTCCCGAATAAATTTATCATTCCCCGTGGCCGACATAAAAAGACCTCTTGTTAACTAAAAACATCACTTTGTAAAAATTTGATTATGCTGTCTTGGTCCATCACACCATGCCCGCCGCGAAGTTTCAACCACCTTACCCGATAGCCTAGACTTACAGCCTTTTCCGCCATTAATTTATTTCCCGAATAGAGCCCTAAAGCATCCTGTTTCCCACAGGAAATATAAACGCTGTTTTCTTTCGGCGCGGTTCTCATCGTTTGGAAAATGTTATACCGATTCCAGTCGTCTTCAGTCGTTAAATAGCGTTTTTGAATGGATAAAACCGATTGGGCGCCATCCGTCCAGAGTTCTTTACGCAACACAATGTTTTTTATTTTTTCTCTTATCGTATTTCCGCCGTTCCTTTTCAGAAATCCATTAATTTCTTCATCTGTTGCGGTAAATGGAATGGGATAAATTCCTGCGGAAATCAAGATGGCGGAATTAAAGAAATCTGGATGATTGAAAAAGAGATACGAAGCACTCGTCCCGCCCATTGAAAAGCCCATTATAATTCTTTGATGATTCTTCCACCCCAGTTTTGACTCTATTTCCGGAATAACATCTTGAATTAAACGCTGTCCATAATCATTCTGCGGATCCGTAGGATTGGGTATGCACATAGTTTCCGGACCCGCCGAAAGCGATACAACCGCAATATTTTTACTTGTTGTTTTAAAATATTGATCATAATAACCCATCTCGGAATACCATGAGTCTTCGTTTCCGCCCTGGCCGTGCAGGTAATAGAAAACAAATTCCGGAGGAGTATGCTCCTCATTACCATAAAGCAAAACAACAGCACGAAAAGAATGTAATTCCATTCGTTCCATCTCAACTCGTTCTCCGCTCGTATTTTCGAAAAAAGCCTCCGCCTTTTGCCTTGGGATACAACCCGTGATGAACAATATCAACAGTAAAAAGGGAAGACTTCCTTTCTTCATATTACCTCTCCGCAAAATCAACAAGACCCAATCAAAGCCAAATCGTAACGTTTCCTCTAATTTTGACCGCTGACTGTTTACGGCCTTGCAGCATCGCCGACTGTCTTTAACTCTATCACAAATCTCCGGCGCATCACCAGCAACAGACTATAATTACAAGAGGTTGTTAGTTTGGGTTAACATTATTGGAGCGCACATTTTCATTCGTTTCATTTAATTTGGATTCGGCGGAATGCCGACGTTTCGCTTTTTGATGAACATAAGAAACAAAATGTCCGATCATCACGGGAACCGTTTTCAGAATAATTCCAAGGTCTTTCCAAAAAGAAAGATTTTCTCCATATCTGATATCCAATCGAATCATTTCCTTGAACGTCAGAGTATGCTTTCCACCAACCTGCCATGAACCCGTTAATCCCGGAACGATATCGAATCGTTTTTTGTGCCAGTGAAGATACAGCTCGGCTTCATCGGGAAGGCACGGACGAGGGCCAACAAGGCTCATATCACCGCCCAGAACATTAAAAAGCTGAGGAATCTCATCCAAACCCATGGCTCGAAAGAAACCGCCACCGGGAATGAGATGCGGATCCCAATAATCGGTACCCATCGGTGTATTGCCATCACGAATGAAACTTAACAAATCGTTATTTGCTTCCTCTTTATTACCATCGAGCTTCATCGTTCGAAATTTAAGAATTTTTATAATACGTCCGCCAAGACCGACCCGCTCTTCATGCTGAAAAATTGGTCCGGAAGACACACAGATAATGTAGAGAGGAATAAAAAGGAAAAGGGGGAACGAAACAACCAAGCCTAAAACGCTTACAAAGACATCAAGGTATCTCTTCCATCGCGGAGGTTTCTTGCAAAACATATCCGCAAGTTTGGCATCGTAGGTAGAGTAGTACTCAGGTTCCTCTTCATCGTCGTCCACAACCATTGTGATATTGCTTATTCTGGGATACATGCTCAAGCCGACGGATTTAACCAATTTAAAATCCGCAGTGGAGTCATGAACATTTTTAATAAATGCTTGAGCCCCGCTTATGGTTGTATCGGGCAGAAGAATGCCGATTTTTGAGTCCGAATGCCACCCCGCGTAATCGGTAATACGCATGTTTATAAATATTGTTGCGAGAAAACGGCGAAACGTATAAAGAGTAACGGCATCAAAGTCAATTTCAATAAAAACCAAACAAAAACGACTTTTGGTTCGATCGGCCCGCATTCTTTCGTAACGTATGAGCTGGTGGAAGGCGTCGCGTCTAAGCGCGCCTTCCTGGTGGGTGTGCGTTACTTGAAAAGCATTAAGGGGAGTCCATCTCGTTTTCTTGCCCACAATACCCAGTATAGAACGAATTACGGACTATAAATAGTCGGCCGCGACTCTTTTAATATTGTGACGATCCTCCTTGACTTCGTAAGAATTTCATGAATGAGGCCGATTTCCTTACCGTCTCATTGACATGCGCAGATGAAGTAGATAACTTTATTCATAGATAGTCGCTTTTTTTTTCCACAAGTTTTTTTTTTGAAATAAAGCGCGTTACTTTAAGGTTCATAATGAACGGGAAGAATCGTAAACTCCTAGCTCACCTCAATGCTCTCGGCCTGTATACGGAGAAAGAATTCTATCGTATTCATGATTATGAGAAACTCCGCTCCGACAGAAACGGTATGCAATTCTCTTATATTATTCTCAATCTCGATACTAAGGCTATTCCTTTGCGATCAGTCAAAAAACTGATAATGGGCATCCTCGGACAACTCCGCATTATCGACCATATCGGTTTGAGCGGGACGGATCGTATCGGTATTCTCCTTCCCGGTACCGAAAAAAGCGGCGCTTTGGGTTTCCTGAAGAATATTAATCATCTCCTTTCGGAGTTCCCTGGAATTTCCGTTGATGACATTATAACCTATCCGGAACCCCAAGCTCTGATGACGGCAGTATCGGCATCCGTGGCTTCCGCAGCCATAGTGGAATCGTCCGATACCGCTGAAGCGGAGGAAGTCGTCATTATCCCCTTTGAAATAAGCAAGTAGTTCCACAGCAAGAGAAACAAGACCTTTACGGTCGGAGAACGGGACTGCTAATATGGCCGTAATGAATAAACTTCCCACTCTCACAGAACCGATTGAAACACCGGATAAACCAAAAAGTATTATAGATATCCTTCTTAAATACCTCATAATGCTCTGGCGTTACCGCGTGTTGATGGGAATTATCACAGCCTCGGGAACCTTCGTCGTTTTTACATTCTGCCTGCTTACCAAACTGCTGCCGCCGGAGATCAATCCTATGCCGAATCAATATACGGCCCAAGCGGTTCTCCTTGTCGATCGAGACAGTTCCGGCGGAGGGATCGGTTCCATTTTAGCCAGTTACGGTATGAATCTCGGCTTAGGATCATCTTCCGGCGGTAATAATATCGACCTGATTCTGACCATCTTGGACAGCCGTCCTTTTCTCGACCTTTTGGTGGAAGAATTTGATATTATCAACGAGAGAAGAATCAAACTCGACCCAAAAACGAATTCCCGTCTAATAATTCAGAACATGTCCTCTCATTGGTATGATAAAACTTCAAATACGCTTACTTTAAGCTGTACCCACACAGATCCGGAGTATGCGGCCGATTTCGTTAACAGACAGATTGAACTTCTCGAACAATGGTATACGCAATTCGGCGGACAGCGCGCCGAAAAGGATCTTCACCTCCTCGAGGTTCAGCTGGCCAACCAGGAAGGCCAAATAGCCCGGCTTGAAGATGAAATTAAAAAATTTCAACAGGAAAACAACACCATTTCGATCGAAGATTTGGCCGCTCTTCAAGCGAAAATGATTGGCGATCTTCGAACCCAAATAACCCAGATTGATTTACAAATTCAAACGGCCCAGCAGTTTTCACAAGCCGCGATTGAAAGCGAAAGCCTCATCAACTTAAGACTCCAGCGCAACAATCTGAACTATATGATTTCACAGTTGGAAAAAGGATATTCCGGCGGTGTAAAAATCATGCCTTCGGCGGAAGAACTTCCGGACCTGGCCATCAAATATACAAAACTCCGTCAGGAAGCGGAGATTCAAGCAACTGTCTACCAAAAACTTCGGGAACAATACGAAATAGCCAATCTCAATCAGGAACGAGCCGAAGCGTTCTCCGTGATGGAATATGCGGAAGTTCCCGAGTTAAAAGACTCTCCCCGCCGTTCGGTGATTGTTGTCGGAGGCTTCTTCGTTTCTCTGCTCATCAGCATCCTCGTCGCATTCATTCTGGAATATTCGGGTCAAGTCATCGATATAATCAAGGAGAAAATCAAGAATGAACAATCGTAAACCACTATTACTTCTCTCCCTGATACTCCTCGGGGGTTTTGCCTGGGGGCAGGCTACTCCCGGAACCGACGAACAGGCCAATTCGCCCAGCAGCGACCAAATGACGGCCATGGCTCTCGCCGATTCAACTTATCCGGTTACGCCCGGCGACCAATACAGCCTCTCTTTCTCCTTTCGCGGTCAGATGCAAGACGTTCCCATTTCCGTAACCACCGATTACCGTCTCGATCTTGGAATTTTCGGATCGGTTGAAGCCGACGGCTTAACATTCCCTGAACTTAAAACTCTCGCCGAACAGACGGTCAACGGGTTCTATCCGGGAAGCCACCCTCAGCTCACCATTGAAAGCATCGGTGAATTCCAAGTCAGTATCTTCATGGAAGGCAAAGGACCCGTTTCCATCAATGCCAGCGGATTAACCCGGCTTAAGGACGTCATCGACAATCTTGTTCCCGATGATGAATACTCTCAGCGGAAAATCCTCATTACAAACCGTTCCGGTGAGAGTTCCTATTACGACTACTATCGGTATCTTTACCGTCACGAAGAACGATCTAATCCCCACCTTCAGCCGGGCCAAAGAGTTCATTTCTCTTATTCGGATCTTGTTGTTGAGATTACCGGCGCGGTCCGGGAACCAAAGACAATCTCCATAATTGCCCGGGATACGATGGACTCAATCATTTCCTATGTCGGAGGATTCACACAGGAAGCCGACCGATCCCGTATTCAAAAATGGCAAATCGTCGAGGGCGAGCAGATTTACAGTCTCCACGAATGGGGCGACAAGGAACTGCTGACCGCACGTTCAAGCCATCTGCGGATTAACGTCCCCGCCCGGGGAGAAACCCGTAAGGTTATGACCGTCGAAATCAATACGCCGGCGATAGATAATGACGATGATGATGTAACAATGTACGACGAAGTTCAGGGCGAGTCGGTTACGGGTGAATACATTCGTCTTACAATACCGGTATTCGAAGGTATGCTGGTTTCAGACGTACTGGAAGAAGTAAAACCCTACTTCACGCATATGACCGATCTTCGTTTCAGCAGTATTGTCCGCGAAGGCGAAGAAGAGCCCCTTCACGTTAATCTGGAAGATGTTCTCAACACCTCGGGCAGTCCTTATAACATAACGGTTAAGCCTAACGACATTCTGGGCATCCCAGCACGAATGGTATTCGTTTCGGTCTCGGGCGGCGTCTATGTTCCCGGCCGTTATTACTACACACCGATGAGAACCGCCGATTATTACATCACCATGGCCGGGGGTATCGATCCCGAACAAAATTCCCATAGAAACATCGTGGTATATGATGAAACGGGAAACCAGAAAGACCGAAAGGCGTTAATAAAACCGGGCGACAATATCGTCGTCGTTCAAGACAACATGGTTTTTCAGTTTAACGAGAAATTTGCGGCCGTTACCACTGGACTGACATTCATCACGACTTTGACTCTTCTGATAACAACACTTGCCGGCGGACTTTAGATTTCTTCGTTTCGAATCGATAATAAACACCGATTTTCATCTCCGTGAAGGGCACAATAACGTCGTAACTCGTCCTGAAGCGTTTCTGAACACCGCTGCCGGTATCGTACCAGCGATAACTGAGATCCAACCTTAACACGTCCATCGTCGCCCGAAGCGATAGGAACTCCGTCGGATTAATTTCAACCATCAGCGGCCAAGCGGCGGATAGAGCCAAGGTAACATCCAGATCATACGTCGGATCGGTTACCGCCCAGCGTGTATCCAAACCGGTGGAAACTCCTGTCGCGAAACGAAAATGTTGTGTTCGGAACAAATGAAAATTGACATCGAATCCGCCCCCAAAAGTCACATAGCGCTCCAAAAGGCTGTCACCATCCTTTTCCGTTTCAATTGCGAAAACAGCAAAGGGAACATATTCCCGAAGTTCGCTTTTCATAATTGAAAATGACGGGGTTAGCTCAAGAGATAAATCTCGAGCTTTGTAACCGTCCATTGTAACATCCGTGATATTGTATAAATACGCTTCCAGCCCCGCTCCGTAAGTGGGGTATTCCGCCCAAAGACCAGCTGTAAGTAAAATCAGTAATGCTGATAAAAAAAACCTTTTCATATTCCCTCTCTCCATGGAATCTCTTCCGGAGTCGCAGTATGTTATAGATAACATACTTTGGCACTAGCTAAAAATCATTCCATGTTGTCAGAAGTCTATAAAAAACGACCATATTCCTCGGTTAATTCGTGGATCTCGTGGTAATCTCTGTCAATGGAATAACAGGAGATATCATTGAAGATACTTGATATTCAAGAACTGGAAATTAGAGACATCAAAGTAATACGGTTCGCCAGATTCTGCGACAATCGCGGCTACTTCACCGAACCATTTCGCCGAAGTCAATTCGATCAGGAAGTTCCCTTTCTAAAAGAACAATCCTTCGTTCAGGCCAATGAAAGCTATTCGGTTGCCGGTGTGGTCCGCGGACTCCATTTTCAATGGAATCCCTAT
Organism: Spirochaetia bacterium; assembly: GCA_963666985.2. GTDB lineage: Bacteria > Spirochaetota > Spirochaetia > DSM-2461 > DSM-2461 > UBA2779. The sequence continues at coordinate 1,647,321 of CAXXIA010000002.1, forward strand.
ATGGGAAAACTGGTACGAACCGTCCAGGGACGCATGGTTGATCTCTTCCTTGATATACGAAAAGGTTCCCCAACTTACGGTAAGGCGGCGGCCTATGATGTGAAAGGAAATCCCGCGGACGAGTATGCCGAATGGATCTGGATTCCACCGGGATTCGCTCACGGAAATTTCTTTACGGAAAATACAATGATTGAATATTTCTGTACGGGCGAATACAGTCCGGGGTGTGAAGCCGGGATTTCTCCTCTTTCAAAAGATATCGACTGGTCACTCTGTGAGGATTCCTTGAAAAATGAATTCGATTCTCTTACCTCTGGTAATGCCGTAATGTCGGAGAAAGATCGAAACGGCCTTTCCCTCGCCCAATGGACATCGGATGAAAGATCCGATAATTTTCTTTACGAGAATCTTAAATGATCAACACGGCGCAAATACTTATTACAGGCGGCTCCGGACTCCTCGGCGGAGAATTAAAAAAAAATCTTCCCGAAGCACTTTTCCCCACTCATGAAGAATTCAACGTGGAAAACCCCGACCGCATGGATTCCTACATCGCCGGCCGGGATATCAAACTGATCCTCCATGCCGCCGCTTTTACTTCCCCTCCCCGCATTAATGAGAATCCTGAAAACGCCTTAAAAGCAAACATCATCGGAACGGCCAACGTCACCGGTCTCTGCATGCGGCGCAACATCCGGCTGGTTTACATCAGTACGGATTACGTTTTTTCAGGAGACAAAGGATCTTATGCCGAGAACGATCCGGTCCTTCCCGTGAATAAATATGCCTGGTCCAAACTCGGCGGCGAATGCGCCGTTCAAATGCACGACGACTCCATGATTATCAGAACATCTTTCGGTGAAAATCAATTTCCGTACGAAAAGGCTTTTATCGATCAATGGACCAGTCGGCAGTCCGTTACGGAAGTTGCAAAAAAAATTACATCGTTACTGCAGCATACGGATTATCGCGGTGTTATCCATGTCGGCGGTCCGCGAAGAACCGTGTATGAATATGCTTTATCCGTTGCTCAAGGAAAAAAAATCGGCGAACTCTCCGTTAAGGATGTTTCCTTCACGGTCCCCGTTGATACATCATTCGATATCAGTCGTTTCCTGGAACTTACGAACCGGGATTAATAAAGGAAGTCATTATGAAAATACTCGTCGCCGGCGGAGCCGGATACATTGGAAGCATGCTCGTACCTTATCTCCTCGATCATGGCTATGAGGTTGAAGTCATCGACCTTCTTTGGTTTGGAAACTATCTTCCCGATTCTGTTAAAGTCGTTAAAAAGGATCTATTCGAATGCCGTGTTGAAGATTTTCAGGGATTCGATCAGGTTATCTTCCTTGCGGGGTTGTCGAACGATCCCATGGCGGAATTTAATCCATCGATGAATTTCGTCCATAACGGCGCTTTACCTTCCTACTTGGCCTACCTGGCGAAACTGGCCGGAGTAAAACGCTTCATTTACGGATCCTCCTGTTCCGTATACGGATATACCGTAAATGAGCTTTATGATGAGGAAGCACCTGTAATTTCCGGTTATCCGTATGGAATTTCCAAACTCCAGGGAGAACGAGGTGTTCTCCAGATGAACGATGAAGGCTTTTCCACCATCGCGTTAAGAAAGGGAACCGTCAGCGGATACAGCCCGCGCATGCGATTGGATTTGATTGTTAACACCATGTATAAAAGCGCTATAAAAGACGGAGTAATAACCGTTAACAATCCATCGATTTGGCGGCCGATTTTGGATATCCGGGATGCCGTCAGAGGATATCTTCGCGCCGTACAGGCGGATTATTCCATCCATGGCGTATTCAATATCACTTCGGATAACTACACCGTCGGACAGGTCGGAGATTTGGTTAAAGAAGAACTCGAAGAACTCGGTATCTCCGTGAAGATTAATATTAAATCCATTCAGGATTTCCGGAACTATAAAGTTACAAACGCAAAAGCCAGAACCATTTTGGGGTATGAAGCGAAGTTCACAATTTCGGATATCGTCCGGGAACTTCACAATAAAAAAGAAGAATTCTCCGATTTCGACGATGATCGATTCTATAACATTAGACAATTTAAAAAACTGGGTCTGTAGATTATGGCAAAATACGATATCAGCATCATCGTCGTTGCCTGGAACGTTAAAGAGCTCCTTATCGAGTGTTTTGACGCCTTACGGGCCTCTACAGATACGCTGAAAAAGCAAATCCTTTTAGTTGATAACGGCTCGGTAGACGGTTCCGCGGATTTTATCGAAGAGCATTATCCCGAAGTAACAGTCATTCGAAGCCCGACGAACCTTGGTTTTATTCGAGCAAACAACCTTGCATACAAACAAGCCGAAGGCGAATACATCCTGATGCTGAATTCCGATGCATTTGTATATCCGGATTCACTACAGACCGTTTACGACTTTATGGAAAAAACTCCCGAATGCGGAGTAACCGGTGCCAGACTTATCGGGCGTGACGGCGTACTTCAGCCTTCCGCCCGATACTTTCCGACACCATTTAAATTGTTTTTACAAAAATGCGGATTAGACGGAAAGTTTCCTTTCGTCGGCCCGTTGGATGATCTTTCCTGGGATCATCAGTCGATCCGAGAATGTGACTGGGTTGTTGGTTGCTTTCTTCTTACACGGAAAAGGCTCGTAGATCAAATGGGATTCTTTCTCCGCGAAGACTACTTTATGTATAACGATGATAATGATCTTTGCTTAAGGATAAAAAAACTTGGATATAAAGTTTTCTTTATACCTGTAGATGTTATCCATGTCGGCGGAGCGAATGTTATAAAAATGAAACAGACGAGAGGTACGGATAATCAGGTTTTAGAATACCAAATTGAAAGCCAAATTATCTATTTTCGAAAAAATTATTCATTGTTCAAAACATTTTCCAATATATTTTTTACCCAACTGTTTTACATGGCCGTTCTTTTAAAATGCTTACTTACACTTCGCTTCCGTAGAATTTCTACAGATATTTGGCCTAAAGTTCTGTTGGTAAATCGCATTTTTAGAAAAACCGGTTTCGGGCAATATTCTATTCATTAAAATTATTTTATCTCATGCTGAAAATTTAGAAGAACCAATAAATAACTAATTGCACGTTAACAAGAATTTTTTACATATCCACTTTTTGTTTCTATAAACATTAATCCATGGTATATTATCAGGACTGTTAAGTTTTTAGTTCCTATTATACTTATATATAATATTTTTGCGGCTGGGTAATTAATTATATTTCAAACTATCAACATATTATAAAGGTTAATAATAGTGTTGGGTAATAAAAGATATGAAATTGTAACTTTTCTACGCGGCTTCTCAATATTAGCAATAATCTTATTTCACTATTTAATGTATGCCAATCTTAAGCCTCCCTTTAACAAGTTAATATATGGAGGAGGAACCGGCGTTCATGTGTTTATTCTCTTATCCGGCTTTGGACTATACCTTTCAGACAAAAAAAATCCTTTACCGTTTTTTCATTTTTTGAAGAAGCGTTTAGTCAAAATATATATACCATATATAATTATTGTCTCCCTAACTGCATTGATATCTTTTTTTATTCCTCTTTATAAAAACTCAATGCATGCCTTCCTTGGTCATATTTTTTTATATAAAATGTTTGATGAAGCCATAATTGGTTCATATGGATATCCATTATGGTTTATTTCGATGCTAATACAGTTCTATTTATTGTTTAAAGTTTTTGTTTTTTTTATAAAAAAATTTCCAACAATTCTTTTCTTTACTATTTGTTTGATATTATCAATATTTTGGTCTTTTATCGTAATTCGAACAGGACATTCCACTGTAAGAGTTTGGAATAGCTTCTTTCTGCAATATTTATGGGAATTTTCCTTAGGAATGATATTAGCAGATAAGATAACGAACCTTGAAGAAATTGTTATCCGCATCAAAAATAGAAAGCCGCCTTTATTTACTTTGTTTTTTCTGCTAATTGGAATATCAGCTTGTATAATTTATGGATATTTAGCAATAAAAACTGGAACAATAGGCAAAACTTTAAATGATATACCTGCCCTATTTGGATTCTCTTTTATAGCTATATTTATATATTTATTGAATATTAAGCCAATTATTCGTTTCCTTCATTTTACAGGAGAGATATCATTTCAAATATATTTATTGCATATGCTTATATTTGACTTATTTACTTTTTTTTACTCACCCTCTATTGTATCAATTATGTTTTCACTTCTCTTAAGTTATATATTAGGATTCTATTTTAAGAAGTTATCAGATAGATTTTTTTAATATAATTCTTTTAGCAAATCATAATGGATACCCAAGGAAAGAAATCAAATTCAAGGGAATTGCTGCGAAATATTGATAATTAGAGCGGAAGGTGAAACGGCTTTGTTTGAATATAATATAGGAGATAAGATTTAATGCCCATTAAAAATACTTTTTTGCATAATATCCTAATCGTTTATTCATACAATGCTTTTTAATGATTTAGTTTCTATTACAAAAAATGTAATATACCTTGAAAAGGATTTTTTTTGTAGTATTTTTTCTAATAATGAAATGATTGTTAAAGGATGACTATAGTAATTATATTATGAAAATATGTACTATTACTTGCCATAATGTCTATAATTATGGAGCGACGCTTCAAACTGTTGCGTTATATCAATATTTAAAATCTTGTGGCTATGAAGTTGAAATTATTGATTACAGGCCTTCCTGGCTGAATAGAAGATATAACCTCTGGATGAGAGGCGGCAAATGGAAAAGAAGATCTGTTTTTGTCCAGCTTCTTTACTATTTTCTATTTGTACCCCTCAGACATGTCAAATGGAAAGGAATGCGTCGATTCGATACATATTCTTTAAAAAATTTTAAAACAACAGCTCGAGAGTATCACGACTTTCGTGAACTTTCACTTGATACACCCATTGCTGATGTTTATATCGTCGGAAGCGATCAGGTATGGAATCCGGAAACAAGCGGTTACTTTGATCCGGCTTTTTTCCTTGGTTTTGTTCCTGAAGGAAAAATTAAACTTTCATATGCGGCCAGTTTTGGTGTATCGGATATAGTTCCCGAATTACGTCCTATTCTCAAAAGCTATTTATCATCATTCACGGGGATTTCTGTACGAGAATCAATCGGTCTGAAGATACTTGAATCTTCCGGAATTATGAATGCCACAACGACTGTTGACCCTGTTTTTCTTTTAGATTCGGCTTTATGGAGTTCGATGGCGGCAAAAAGGGTTTCAGACGTACCTTATCTTCTGGTTTATGATTTTGAAAATAATCCGATGATTGAAAAAATTGTTAAAAATTATGCTGAAACGAATAATTACAAAATTTATTCTGTAAACAACTATAGTAAAACTCATTTTGCGGATATGGATTTTAATGAGACCGGACCGGATGTTTTTCTTTCCCTTATTATTCACGCGGAAAGTATCTTTACCAACTCTTTTCATGCAACAGCTTTTTCGATTATTTTTAGAAAAAATTTTTATGTTTTTAACCGTATTCATTCCGAAATAAATTCCCGAATATTGAATATTTTAGAATTGTGTAATCTTTCGGATAGGCTCATAACCGATGATGAATCTATTCCCGCTAAAGTTGAAGATGAACGGTTTCAAGATGCTATTTCGCGTTTATCTCCTTGCATTCAGGCATCAAAGGATTTCCTTAAAACCAACATTCGCTCTTCTTAGTATTTTTGTCTCTATTTTGAATTCTGCAATAAAAGAGAATATGTTTTGAAAAATAAATCGATCGTTAAGGCTACAATTTTTGTAACGATAAGCTATGGGCTTTCCTTGATTTTTAGGTTCGCTAATAACCTTATATTAACTCGACTTCTTGTCCCCGAGTATTTTGGCCTGATGACCCTGGCCAACATTTTTTTACAAGGATTGGTTCTATTTTCGGATATTGGTTTGGCACCGGCTATAATTCGAAGTTCTAAATCACATGATGAACTATATCTCAATACCGCTTGGACTATACAGATCTTTCGCGGAGTAATTCTTGGTTTACTGGCAACCATTATTGCTATTCCCGCTTCTTTGTTTTATGAAGAATCAATTCTTGGAAAAATATTGCCGGTACTTGGTTCAATATTTATTTTTAATGGTTTTAATTCAATACAGCTTATACTTTGTGACCGTGATTTCAAACAGGGATTATTATCCTTAGTCAATTTGATATCACAAATTATTAGTATGGCTGTAATGATCTTATTGGCTTATTTAACAAAATCTATTTGGTCTTTGGTTATCGGCAATATTGTTGCGGCCGTATGTACTCTGATTTCAAGTTTCCTTATTCCAACTTCACATAAATTGCGTATTAAATTTGATAAGTCTTCCGCAAAAGAAATTGTATCTTTTGGAAAATGGGTGTTTATCTCTACCGCTTCGATGTTTATGGCGTCTCAGTTTGATAAATTTTTTATAGGGAAAAAATTTCCCATGGCAATTTTAGGTGTGTATGGAATTGCTTCAATGTTTGCGGATCTTCCAAAGCAATTTTTTACAGTATTAAAATCTAAAATATTATTTCCGGTAACAAATACATTTCGCGATAAATCTAATATTGAAATCCGAAATCTCCTGAGAAAACCCAGAAGCCAAATTCTGATAATTCTTGCAACAATGGTTGCCGTTATTGCTGGTTTTGGTGATTTCATTATTATAAAACTTTATGATTTTCGATACCATGAAGCCGCTTGGATGCTTCCCCTTCTCGTTGTCGGAACTTGGCCCTATATTGTCCATTCAACAAATAGCAGTTCTTTGTACGTAATAGGCAAACCACAATTTGCAGCATATGGCAACATTGCAAAACTCGCTTATATGATCCTAATAATTCCAATAGTATTCAGAATGTTTGGAATTTTTGGAACTGTTGTTGCTGTAGCACTCAATGATATACCTTTCTATATTATTATAAATATTGGTTTGTATAGAGAGAATATGTCTGAAATTACTCGAGATTTACTATTAACTTTATATTTAATCTGTTTGACGGCTGTGCTTATAGCAATACGTTACGCTCTTGGATTTGGTATTCCTGGAATTGGTTGATATCACCTTTATTATCTTTTAAACGTATTGCCGGTAGAAACAAACAACTGATCTGCGTGTGGATTGATTAAGAATTTAGCTATTGCCCATAAATTCCAATCATTTTTTATACCGGATTACTCTCTCTAGAATCTACAGCTTTTTCGCTTAAAGCACTTTTGTTCTCGGTTAATCCCTTTTGTGGTCTGTTTTTTATGGCAAATCCTAATAGCGATCCGACAAGAAGGTAAAGAATCTGGTTGTGTGTAGCATTGAGAAGTTTATCTGAAGTAAATAACAAAGCAATAGAGATAAGAGGAATAAGTGTACTCTTAAGAAAGCCTGATTCGTAGGTTCTCTTGATGAGTGTGCGGTTTTTCAAAATTAAAAATGGCCCTAATAAAAGAGAAAGAAAAAACGCGGTTAACCCAACATAGCCATACGTATTGGAAATAATGACAAAGAGAGAGTCTACCATTGGAAGAGCAAGATCGCCTGTCTGCTGATTTATCGGCCAGCCCCGATTATATCCACCCCAACCGAATAAGGGTCTTAGCTTTGTTCGCTCTCCGAAAAGATCTTCTTGTAACAAACGCCAGGTTAAAGAGCTGATTCTATCACCGTCGTACACATGACTTAAAAGTTCGAGGATATCATTAATAGTAATGAGATTTAACGTTCGGACAATTATATATGTAACGATTATGAGAATATACAGCTTGAAAAATACAAGTGTTTGAAAATGTTTCCATATAAAGAACATAAGAAGTATTAGGAACAGATACGTCCAAACCCCAACCGATTTACAAAGGATGGTTATGGCCAGTAATACCAGAACCACAAACCATGAAGGCATTTTTGCAATTTTATCATTATCAGAATCCCCACTCCTCCATAACGCACAAACAAATGCGGACATCATCCAAAAAGCTACTATTATTCCATGTTCCAAGAAGATAACCGGACGGTATCCTCCATAACGAATTTGCTGCGCAAATGAAAAAGGAGCGAATCCATAAATCATTCTATGAAGGCTTGGACTCATCCGTAACTCAAAAAGAGCCAGGGGAACATAAATCAAACCTCCGATAATAATTGCTTTACTTAAAGCATCAAGACTATCGTCGCTTGTCAGGTATCGCCTACCGGTCCAATAGACAACACCCCAACGGAAGATATTACTGAGAACCCCTGATATCCCGTCGTATAATCCAAGCCGATTCGACAGAGACGTAAGAATCGGCGAAAAAACGCATAAAACCAACATCGGAAAATCCCATTTGGTAAAACCGGGGATTCTGACCGAGAATTTTTCTTTGGAAAACTGAATACCAATCAATATTCCCAAAGAGACCGCCATATCTTTGTTATAAGCGGGAATTACCGGTATATCATAAGAAGCGGCGGGTAGAAAAAGGACTCCGCCGATAATGGATAGGAGTATAGCTTTGTTCAAGGGATATCGAGAAAAAAAGACGCTACAAACCAGTGGCCAACCGAACAAAACGATAGGTACAAGTGGTGTCATCTGGCTCTAATCATAGCAGGAAGTTCCTCATAGCGTCGATGACACCCTTTATATTATCCCTATCGAGAAGTATTGATATCTATAAGTGCTTGGTACTTCGGGGCATCATAGAATATCGCGTTCTCAACCTGATCAAGATTTTCCAAATGTCCCCAGGAGCCCCAGATAGAACAGCGCTCACTCATTAATCGATAGGCCATAAACAGCTGACAATCGACTTCAGGTTCTATATGCACTGAAAAGTTATACATATAGAGATCATACATTTGCGGGCTAACTTGGAAATCGTAAAGATTATCGGTGTAACTCCACGATTCACTGTGATCCCGCAGAACCATATGCTGGCCGCCTTCATATATAATATATGGAACTCCATATTTATTGGCGACCGCCGCGGACAAACGCGTCCATCCGGCAACTTCTTCCATACGGGATTTCATATCCTGGTACATTTGTTCATAGGTAAGAGATGAGCCTGCGGTTAGCCAGCTGTTGTGCTGTTCGTCCCCATAGGGGAAATATCCCGCGACGCTCAACATATCACAGCCGCCGCCGTCGACATCGAAAAGATACTTCATCATCCTTTCGGTGTTTCCCGCCCACGCCTGTTGACCGGTTGCGACACGGATAACCCTGCTTCCTTGTGCGCCGAAAACATCCTTCCAAATCTCAAAAGTCCTTGCCATCATATAACCGTGCTTCTCAGGAAGACCTGCGAGGCTCGACAGAGCGGATGTAATATAGGAATCCGCGGATCCGGGGGCATTCTGGTAGACCCATGTCGTTTGCTCAAATCCCCAATTCCAGACTTCGTTGGAATATTCGAGATAGATATTAAGTCCCGAATCAAGATTGTCACGCCAGAGTTCGGCCATCTGGGTGATATAGTCGTCGGAGGCCATATGCGGAACGCAAATCCAGGCATCGGCTTGAAGCTCGTTACACAACTCAATCGCACACTCGTAAGAGGCACCGAACTGAGTGCTCTGGGAAATCCAATCCTCTGGGGTTCTATCGGACCATTCAACTTCTTCCGAATTATTGGTTGCACAGAAATCCATAAAACGCAAAGCATGGAAGGGTTCCAGCGCATCGAGATAGGCTTGCTGAAAGGTTGGAACGGTATCACTCTCTTCATATTGTTCCGGAACGATTCGAAGATTCCTTACATGATCACTCTCTTGGCTTGAAAGAATATAAATAACCGTATTTGAACCCGAACCGTCCAAATCGATATAATATCCCTTGGTATCCTGCCGCAATTTCGTTCCTTCGAACTCTCCAACACCGTCGTAAAAGAGCCTGTAGCGACCACTATAGTAATTATTAATTACAATACGAAGATCCTCCCATCCCGATTGTGGAAAATAGGTAGGATAACCTTGCTCATCAATTTCCAGAACCTCGTAATATTCGCTCGATTTGTCACCGACATAGATTGAGGCCGATTTCATTAAATCGGTAAAAATCAGATTGGGGGACCAGTAGGATTCTGTGTCGATATTCATACCGATTGGAATCTGATTGTAAATCGGATCCGGATGCTCAAAATCCCCTGTTGTTTCGGAGTCTTCGTCTCCGGAAGAAATATGGATACCCCAGGGTGGTGATATCGTTTGAGCCGAGAGAGCCGTCTGTGCAAGAATTGTTAGGATTGTAAGGAAATAACACTTATTGAATCTCATGCTCTTTACTCCTTGCATGTAAAGTAATCTATCCCTTAGGTAGTGCAAAAACCGCGCCACTTTTTCTAATATCATTTCATTCGAAAACCGCTTTGATCGGTTCCAGAGAAGGAACCAAATCATTCTTCATATTACGATTCCGTAATGTGGTTACAGACCTCTCGAATTTCATTTCCTGACTTGAAAATCACTCAAATAAATAGTTTTCGGCACTATTATTACAAACATGAAAATTCAACGCTTCACGGTGCATCTCCCAAAAAAGATTCCGATTATCAAGATTGAGCAAAAGCAAGCATTGAAAAGAAAAATCACCTAACGGTCGTTGAAACCGAAGAAGGGAAGTATAATAGGAAATCATGAAACGAAATACTGTCCTCATTTTTTTTCTTTTTCTCCTTTCTTCGGGAGTGTTCGCTCAAAGCACATACCTTCCGCTTGGTCTTAACGGAACCTCTTTCGAAATTTCATCGCAGTTTAACGAAACCGGAATTCAAAACGTTATGTTTGATACCGGATATTCAATCGGCGGCCGAATGGACCTCAGTCTTCTCGGCGGTGTTCAATTTGAAACCATTGACGGTAATGAAGAGGTAATTCCGTCGTTTACGTTCAAATACGACATAATCATGATTAAGCAGCAAAAATCGGTTCCCTTCTCGGTAAAAGCCGGTTTGGGGATAGGATTTTCAAGTTCCCTGAAAGACAACCGATCGATTTTCGGCACCGATTATGGTTATAATATGCAACTGACGCGCTCCTTTTCCATTCATCGCCTCTATTTAGGATTAAACGGCCTTTTCGAATACAATCGCATCCTTTACGAAATCCGCAGCCCGGCCTCGGCGGAAGATCCAACCTCAACCTTGCGTTTACATACCTTTTGCTATGGATTCGCCCTTGATCTCGGCTATAAGTATTCCAATGAAAACATGATTTTACTCCGGGGTGATTTCCTGTTTAATCAAGACGCTCAGTTTAATATCCGACTCAAAGTCATACTGCTGGTTCCTTCGGCAAAGTAGTACCGAAAAATATTATATTTGCCACTCCAAGTACCATCCGGAAGTAGGATCTGCCGTAGTATCCAGACATGAATGGATTTCACTGACCTCTCCCGAATCACCTATTGATTTCAAACCGAAGTCCCAGCTGCCGGCGCCAAGATCTGTTGCGGAAGAATAAATCGTATATTCAAGAGTATCATTCGACCGAATTTCCCCCAAGAAATCCCAATCAAAGGATCCATGCTCACGATAATAAAGTTCGTACAACACGATATCTTCATCATCTACCGGGGCGCTCCAAGAAAGAGTAAAGTGATCGTCGGTAATCTCAACTACTTCATATGGCGAATAAATCGTATAAATTAAAGGATAAAAACCCGAGGCATTTCCCGTTGTATCAACGGCATAAGCCTCCAGAGTATATTCACCGAGACTCAACGTCCCGTATACATCCAAGGTGGAGCCGGTTCCCACGAGATCTCCATCTTCATACCAGAAATAGGAATAACTTCCACTGCCTCCCGCGGCAATGCTTTCGGCCAGATACTGCTTCCCGACGCCAACATAGGCCGGAAGATCATCAATGGAAACCTGAAGCGTATCGGTTTCCATAAGAAAAACCGATACGCTTTGACTAACGGTTTTTCGGCTCTCCGCTTGAATTGTTTCAGATGCAAATCCAAGGAGAACGGAGTCCTCGTCACGAACCAGAACCGAGAATTCCCATTCCCCGTCAAGCAGACCTCGAAAAACAATGTTTCCCCATTCCTGGTCTTCGGCCGTAAGAATCGTACCATCCGGACCCTGGGCAAAAACATCGGCCGAATAAACATTCAAAGAGGCATCCCCGGCGGAAAGATCCAATTCAACAACACCGCCGAAGGCTCTCATTAAGTCGGTAAAACCACATGAGGAAAGCATAACGGTGAATAGAATCCAACATAGAAATAAATATATATTACTTCTCATTGTATCCCTCCCGGATACAACCAATAAGCAAAATCTGTACCAGTCCGCATTTGCTTTAAAACCGGCTTTAAGGCTTCCGGAATTACATTATTGAAACGGAATCATACATGGTGATTACAAATCTGTATTCATCTCGGTACTGGAATTCACAATCCACTTTTCATGGGTTATTTCAAATCTCTTTATTTTGTAATTAAGAACTCTCGGTGAAATATTCAGCAATGCGGCCGCTTTCTTTTGAACCCACCCTGTGGCTTCCAACGCCTGGATAATCAGAGAGCGTTCAACCTCTTCCAAATGAATTCCCTCTTCCGGAATAACGAAAGGAGAATTTGAGATATTCGGCTGCTTTTCAAGTTCATCGGATTTTTCCAATCCCAAATCGGAAATGCTTACAAATTCTTCCTCCGCAAAGAGCACCGCTCTTTCAACGCAATTCTTTAATTCCCGGATATTCCCCGGCCAAGAATGACGCGTTAATACATCTTCGGCTCTATATTCAAACCCGAGAATGTATCGATTCATCGAGGATGAAAACTTCCCAAGAAAATGCCTGGCCAAAGGCAGGATATCTTCCGTTCTCGACCGTAAAGGCGGCAGATGAAAGGAAACAACATTGAGCCGATAAAAGAGATCCTCACGAAAACGACCGGATTTAATTTCTTCCTGAAGATTTTTGTTCGTCGCTGAAATAACACGAACATCAACTTTGATTGTTCGATTACTCCCGACACGTTCGAACTCTTGCTCCTGCAAGACTCGAAGAACTTTTGCCTGCGTCCGAAGACTCATGTCCCCAATCTCATCGAGAAAAATCGTCCCTCCGTTCGCCTGCTCGAACCTTCCCTGACGACTGTTGACGGCTCCTGTAAAAGCGCCTTTCTCATGCCCAAAAAGTTCCGTTTCCAATAAATCCTCATGCAGGGCGGCGCAGTTTACACGGACAAAGGCATGTTTCCGTCGAAGACTGTTATAATGAATTACGCCGGCGATAACTTCCTTTCCGGTTCCCGATTCACCTAAAAGAAGAACGCTCGAATCACTTCGGGCGACTTTGTTAACCCCTTTGAGAATTTCCTGAAATTCGGGGCTGTGACCGACCAAATCCCCGCTCCAATAGATTAAATCCCTATCTCCCCTGAGGTTTTGTGTTTCTAATTTTAATCGTTTATAGCGAACCGCCGTTTCTACTCTGTTATAGAGACTCCCGAGCTTATAGGGCTTCGTAAGAGCATCGAATCCTCCCTGGTGCACTAAGGAAACGGCATTGGCCGTAAAATCTTCATCATGAACCAGAATGGACATAATTTCCTCGTTATCGTCCAGAAAACTCTTAACGGCATTATCTTTCATTCCGCCATCAATATCGATTACGGCAACATCAAAGAGGCTCTTTTGAGTAAGAGTTCGAGCCTCTTCCAATGTTTTCGCCGTTGATACGGAATAGCCGTCCAAAGAGAAAAAGCTGGTAAGACGTCTTTGCTGATCCGCATCCGCGGAAATGACAAGAAGCGAATTCATTTCGCCAATAACTTTATAGACACCCGAATAACAATCTCAACCTTCAATACTATTCTGAACTAAAATAACACTTAAGATGGCGGATATCCATGAAAGTCTTGTTTTTTTACAGTTCTATTTGTGTTTTCTCTGTTGGTAATTTATAACAATGTGATATTTTTTATAATAAGTTTCATCTTTTTTACTCTTTCAGTTGGTGTTACTTAAGGATATACATCATGGCTAGAAAACTTTCCTTTGGAGCTGCTGCGGCTCTAATAACGGCATTAATCGTCCTCGCCTGCTCCGATCCTTCCGGTCTGCATTCGACGATTACGTTATATCCGGAAAATCCCGATTCCGAACCTTACGATTCCGACGATCCTTATGATTTTCCGGACGGCGTAAGTTATATGGTCTATGCGAATGTGGAAAACACCATCTATCGTTTCGCCATCGACGACTCTTCTGTGGACGGCTGTGACGTCGTCGCCGAAAATGTGGATTCCCGAAACCCAATCTTTTCGGTCTCGGAAGATAATAAATACATCGCTTTCACACGAAGTACCGATGAAGACGGAAATTCGGGATATTTCCTCGTTGTAAAAAATCTGGACTCCGATACGGAAACTTACGTCGTAAAAACGACCTCCACTCAGTCCCTTTATCGGGAATTCCTCATTGCCGGAAATAATCTTGTTTTCTCCAATGAGGGATACCTTGAAAGCCGGCCCCTCGCTTCCGCCGAGACCGACGAATCATCGGTAGACATTAACCAAGACAGAACAAACCAAATTTACTGCAGCCACACCCTTAATTACGGTTACGATGGATACCTCACCTTCCTCGAACAAAGTTCTGTTGAAGAAGTCACCGCCATAGTCCACCTACTTCCCTACGATGCCTCAACTCCCGAACCCGCGAGTTGCGAAACGCCGACCCTTACCTATGAAAATAAAGTCTTTTCATCCCAGGTTTATCCGGTTAATTTCGAAAACAGAGGCCTCATGGCCCTTGCTTCTCCGGATACAGCCGGTAATGCAATCCAAAATAATTTCGGTGGCGGCCAAAAAGAAGATACTGTTCTTTGCGACGATACAACAGCGGTGGAATTTAATAAAATCTACCAAACGCCGCTTGGAACCTGGAATTTTCTGTACGGCGGCGATTCGGTGTATTGGTTTAAGAGCGCAGATCGGACCGCTACCGGTGATTTATCTGTTTCCGGGCGGGATTTCGCCTCGGATATCGAATGGATAAAAGCCACACCGGATGAAGATTACGTTCTGATGCAGGATACTCATGGTATTTGGGTGTACCAATACGATGAAAGTCAGGATTCTTTCGACCAGCTCTACTGCACCTATGAATGGCTGAACCAAGAAGATGAGGTTCTTTGGATAGAAATTACCGACAATTAATGCTATCCTCAAAGGCCTGTAGAAAAACTCATTGAATAAGAAGGCCTGGATATACCTTTATGCTGTTCGGTAACAAAGAGAATACAAGCGCCGAGGATTTCTGGCGAAGCAAAGAAGAAGAACTCGGGGAACCGGTCCTTGGAAAAACACTGGGCCGAATCACCGGAGAAAAAAACTCCGTACCCATTTGGGGCTTGTTTTACACCACGGCCAAAGCCGTCTATTTCCAAACCTTCGAATCCCAGAACTGGCTGTCGATGATCTTCTCAGGCGGAAAAGCCGGCAGCCGAACAAAAAACGAAACGCTGGAAATCATGGAAAAAGACATCCGGGTCTTTGCCGTCCGGTCCCAAAAAGGCGGATTGCTGCGCTTCATGCGCCAGCCGCCGCAGATTGAACTGATCTGGACGAATCCCATAACAGGCAATACGTCGGAAATGCTCTTCGACATGGAAGGCGACGCCGAAGCCTTCGTGGCCACATTGCCCAGAACAACCGGCTGACCGGTACCGCACCGCTTAGGCGCACAGCTGCCCCTGAAATCCGCCTCTCCGTTTAAAACCCGCCGCCCCAAACTCCGCCGATTTCTCCCGCGCTCACCCGTGACGCCGATCCAGCTCCCCCAGAACATCCGCCCAGCTCAAATCCGAAGCCTCCAGAAGAACCAGAAGGTGGTAAACCAAATCCGCCGCCTCGTAAACAACATCCTTCGGCTCCCTGGCCAGCAGCAGCTCCACGGCCTCCTCGCCCGCCTTCTTCCGAATCTTGTCCAACCCCTTTTCAAACAAAAGCGTCGTGTACGACCCCTCCGGCATGCTCTCTCTTCGCTCAGCAATAACATCCGCCAGTTTTTGGATGACCCCCGAGGGCCCGCCCTCGGGGTCGAAGCGGCCCTTCATGCCGGCCCCGTCATCCGGTCCGGCATCTCTTCCGATACCCCCGTTCATGGCCGAACGGTCGTCGGGATCAATCACCGGCGGAAGGGCCGGGCCGAACGGCTGCGAAACAGCCCCCTCGGGCAGAACCAAATCGAATCGGCCCGGCCCTTCACTCAGCGATACAAACACAGGGTCGCCGGGCCAGCTTAAAACCCTGCCCGTGGCCGGATGAACCACCCAGGGAACGCCCGTTTCCAGACTCTTCCTGTAAGCCTTTCGGTTCATCAAAGCCGCGGCCGCCGCCTTCTCTCCGGAACCGAAACGAACCAGAACCGGCCAGGCGACATCGTTCGTGCTCATCGCGTTCCTCCTAAGAGGCCGACCGCTTCCTTTAAATCGATACAGCCTTCATAAAGAGCCTTACCGAAAATCACGCCGGTCACACCCTCCGGAGGATCCGCCGCCAGGGAGCGAAGATCGTCCATGCCGCTTACGCCGCCGGAAATCACCACGGGCAGACCCGAAGCCTTGGCCACAGCGACCGTCTCCGGAACATTCGGACCCGTCAGAGTTCCGTCCCGGGAAATGTCGGTATAGATAATCTCCGCCATTCCGATGTCCCGGGCCTTCATCGCCAAATCCGTCGCCCGCAGAGCCGACGATGTTTCCCAGCCGGAAATCATCACCTCGCCGTCGCGGGCGTCGATACCCGCGGCCAGAACTCCCGGTGCATAGGCGGCCCAACGGGCCACCTCGACGGTATCTTTGGCAAGGGCCGTTCCCACAATCATCAAATCGACGCCGAGATCTTCCAGGGCTTTCACGTCGTCAAGACTCCGGATGCCGCCGCCCACATCCAAAATGCCGGGAAACGCCTTGCGAACGGCCGCAATCACGGTCCGGTTGTCGCCCACGCCCCGGGCGGCGTCCAAGTCCACCAGATGAAGCCTTCTCACGCCGGCTTCCGCAAACCCCGCGGCGACGCCCGCGGGGTCATCCTTATAAATCTTTGCCGTATTGAATAACCCTTCGGTCAGTCGGACGCAGCGACCTTCAATAAGGTCAATAGCCGGTATTGCAATCATATATCCAAGTATAGCCCGCATCCGCCGGCATGAGGAGACTCGCCGGTTTTCCGGCGGCCGGAAAATCATTATTGAACTTTGCCCACAACCGCCTGATACAGATTCTTGTAGAAGATGTTATTTCGACTCTCCAGAGATAATTGCCGCAAGATCCGTCTTTATTTCATCAAGCCACCGGGTTCTTTCATCTTCAGTACTGTCCGCAATAATCCTGAAAAGCCGGCGATGATATTTCCGAATACCCAGGAAGCCGAAAACGCACTTTTTCCAGATGCTTTCCAGCGGATCTCCGAAATAGCCATCCTCCCGTTCGGCTTGCGTGTTCCCCGTGTTATAGACAATTCCATATTTCCCGTTCAGTTTTTCTATAGGTAAACCACCACCGGTGTCATCTTGGGAAAAATCATAGGCATAGGGAGGGCGAATCACCCGATCGATATACCCTTTCAAAATGGCCGGCGGCTGCCCCCACCAGTTCGGGTGGATAAAAATAAGTAAATCCGATTCCAGCAGCTCTTCGGCATACTGAAGCACCAAAGGATCTTCGGATGTATCGGAACCCAATTCACTCACGGTTAAAACAGGATTGAATTGTTCCTGGTATAAATCATGAGCGAAAACAGTCACCCCTTTTTGTTCCAGAGTCTCAACCGCTGTTGTGAAAATGGCATGGTTAAAACTTTTGGGATAAGGATGAGCCAGAAAAACGCTTGCCTTCATTTGTATTTCCTTTGCTCTTTAAGCAATATCTCGCGGTGAATATAAAACCGTTAACGATAATCCTGCAAATAGCTAACCGGATACGCCGCTTGGTGGCGAGAACCGGGCATCCAGAAGCTCCCGGATGCAGGAGCACTTGGGCCGTTTGGGATTAACCAGTACCGAGATTTTCCTGTTTTGCTTCAGATATTCCGTGTATTTATTCGAGACAAGAACACTGGCTTTCCCAGCAAATTCCTGGCCTGAATAACTAAACGTATACAGAATCAGACCCGCGCCGCTTCCGTTCATGTTATCCATTGTGAGACTTTTTCCGGGAACAAGCTCTCCCCGGGAGCAAAGACGTGAAAACCTGATAATCCGAAACAGGCCAATAATCAGAAAGATCATCGTTACAAGAACCGCTGCGCCCGTATAAAGAATCCGGGACGATCCTGTAAAATCAATACTGTACATCAGTCCATGCTCCCGTGCGGGAATCCAGCCCGTAAAGGAACCGAAGAGAAGAACAAGCCATATCAAAACCGGATACAAAAGGCAATTTGTTGTGACTGAATCATTCAGAATCTGTTTTCCAAAACTGTATTTAACCAAGAGCGTTCCCGTCCTTTTCCACCAAACCCAGGCTCTCCCGAAGTTTATCCTCTGCAATCCGGGCCTCGATCCAAAATGGAATATTTACAAGAGCTAAACCAAAGGGAGCTAAAACCAGACCCACAAGAAGCATGGGTTCAAAGGATTCGGCAATCAACGTAACGATAATCGCAGCTGTTGCCACGAAAAAGGCCGGGATTGTTCCGGTAAACCATACAATCATGAAAACCAGTACAAACCTGTGCAAACGAAACAGAAGCTCAAGTTCTGTTCCGTCTTCAATTTCATGGATACGTCCGATGAGAATCGGCAAAAAGCTGTTCCGGTAATGGATTATGCGGTGAATCCTGAACTCCTCCGCACCTACCTCACCACAGAAAATATGCCGACCGTCTTTGGGGTATTGAAACGTGAAGAGCTTTTGGGCGGACGTTATTGAACGGATTCGCGTATTCAGCTCTTCCGCCGATAAAGATGTTTTCAGTACAACCCTCTTTCTTGGAATCAAACGCATTCTAAAATCATACTAGAGAGGCTCTTTCAAAAATAGTGGATTTGCGTTGTAGACAAGGCCGCCGGAGCGCAGAAAGCGCAGTGTAGTCGCTCTACATGAGCATTTCGAGCACCGCCGAACGCTGTATACGAGTCACAAAGACGCATTTTTGAAATAGCCCCTAGACTTGCACATCGAATCCCAAGTCAACTTCAGAGGCGGGGATTCCGCCCCGAATGCCCCAGTTTTCCAAAGGAACTTCGTGAAGCACGATAAAAACATCCACCGGGGATATTCCCAATTCTCCCAGATTCCCGACTATGTTCCGGTATAAATTCTTTTTGGCTTCAGGGCTTCTCCCGGCAAACAGGGTTATTTCCACGAGTGTAAAATTCAGGGTTTTTCCGGGCGGCACCTGAAAGTCCTCCGGAGAATAGGAAACAAACCGGATGTTTCTGTCTTCCTCAAGGATTCCAAGGGCTTCCCTGAGGGCGGAATGAACAGCATTGAACAGGTTTTTCTTTTCTGCGACTTTTAAAGATCGTCTTGTCTCGATTTTCACCAGCGGCATTGGGTTCTCCCATTATTCTTACTTGCTCAATAATATCTTACCCATTAATCTTTTAAAACGTATAATTGTTCATTCTTCGTTAACCTTGGTTCTGCTTAAGGAGACAACGATGTTTGGCAATATCTTTTTTTATCAAAGACTTGGCCGTTCAAAACGATTTCTCATCTCTATAGTAATTCTGTTTTTTTCCTTGTCGCCATTATTCAGTACGGTCATAACCGTCGCCGATTTCGATGTACAGACCTCGGAAGAGAAATACCGTTTTGTCGGTAAAGGTATATCAGCACTTCTCGCGAATAAACTCAGACAGTCCAGGGCCATTAATCTCGTAGAAAGAGAAAAACTCAATGAAATCTTCAAGGAACACGAATTGTCCCTTTCGGGAGTTACTCAAGGTGAAATTCAGTTGGGCGACTTTCTTGATGTGATCTTATCGTTGTCGGTGAAATCCTTGATATGGGGGATACCTTCCTTATCGATGTTCGGCTCGTGGATATAGAAACCGGTGAAATAGTCTGGTCGGATTCCATAGCCGAAAAACTGAGCCGATACGATTTCATTGGTACATACTTTGCCGAAGGAATACTTTCCGAATTTGAAGAAGAAAAAGAAGAGGCAACGACCGGCCGGGTGGCCGAAGAACAAGAGAAAAATGAAGAAGCCTTGATTGCCCTGTCGGAAGGTATCGAGGCTTACGACCGGGGAGACGAAAAGAGGGCTAAGGAGAAGCTGAGCAAATCGAACGCTATTGATCCGAAAAATGAAGTCACGGCTTACTACTTGTCGAAACTGGTTGTGAACACATCAAGATTCAAGTCACGGCTTGAACCTTTTACAACGTATCAAAATCCCGCGTTTCTCGGAATTATAAGAACCGACACTATATTGTTTTCGGCAAATCTTCCCCCGGGTTATACCTTTACATCCCTGAGCAATAACCGGATAGACGGTTTTAACATGACTGAATTTGATACTGATAAATATATTTCCGAAGAGTCGTTTAATATGCTGCTGAGCTATTCGGCTCCTTTAGGGGAAAAATGGGGTTTGCGAACATCAATATCAATGTCAGGATTTTCGGACAGACCCTGGGAAAGCTCCTATACAGCATCCAACACTGTTAGTCGTGTCGCCGATGGAATACTTGCAGATGTCGGCTACTCATTCACAAACAATTGGTCTTTGGGTATCGGATTAGGCGTTTATGTCTCTTCCTATGCCGACCGGGGACCTGCCGCTCCCTTTGTTCAGCCTGATAAAGCGGTTTATATGGGAACTCTTGGCATGCTGTACCGGACTTTGGACGAAAAACTTATATTCGACAGTTCAATCAGTTTGAGCAGTGAAACTTACGATACTATCGACGAGACGACTTTGCAAAAAACAGACGAAGTCATGACTCCTTTTCTGTGGGAAAATACATTGACTTGGTCCTTCAATAAAAAACGGTCTTCTCTCATTGTGAAGCAGCAAAATTCCATTTGTTTTGATCGTATCTCTTATTACGGAACTCTTGCGCCTGCTTTCGAACAAGTCGCTTCCAATTGGTTTGCCGTCAGAGCGGGCGGAGAAATCTCTTTTGCCCAACTCAATACATCATCACAAGTCGGGTATGGAGGACTAATCGGTTTTTCATTCTTTAATCCGAAGAGAACCTTTGAATTCGATCTCAATACAACCTATAGATTAAGACCCTCAAGGGCCATTGAAGAACTTCTCTATCCGGATTTCATTCTTCATATTGCCTTTGTCTTTAACGATATAGCTTTATCCAGATAACAGCGTCGGAAAAGAATATTTATTTCGGCTACTCCAGCCTCGTCTCCGCCACTCTCCAGGGCAGAGTTTTACCGGCCATCAGCGGCACGCAGCCTTCGCTTTCGGAGGGAACCGTCCAGGGCTGCCGCTCCAGAACGGTCACGCCTGAATTAGGCCCAACCCTGTAAAAATCACGGCCGAAGTCGCAGAGAAAGGGCCGCAGCCTCTCCAAGGCGCCGGCCTCTTCAAACCAGGAAGCCAAAGCCGGCAAAATCATGGGCGCGGAATAAACACCGGCGGGCGGAGCGGAGGACTCCTTGCGGGCCCTCGGATGAGGCGCGCTGTCGGAACCGAAAAAGAAGCGCTTATCTCCCGAAAGAACGCGTTCCCGAACGGCTTCTCTGTCCGCGACGGTTTTCACTATCGGTTTGCAGAAAAGATGAGGATTCAAAAGTCCGCCCAAAAGATCGTCGACGGTAAAAAGAAGATGCTGCACCGTAACGGTCGCGGCGGTGGGTCCGGAATCATCGGCCACGGCGGCCGCGCCTTCGGCGGAAGAAACATGTTCGAGGATTATTCGAAGCCGGGGAAACGCGCGGCGAATTTCTTTAAAAACCGGCAGAAAAGCCGCCTCGCGCTCGAAAACAGGCGCCTCGGGTTTTTCTCCATGAAAGCAGAGAACCAAATCCCGCCTTTCCATGGCGGCCAGAGCCTCTTCAGCCGTTCTCCAGTCCGTAAGTCCTCCGGTGCTGTTCGTCGTGGCTCCGTCCGGGTAGTACTTCCCGGCCACAACCCCGGCTGCGGCATGAGCGTCAATCTCGTCGGCGCTCATGCCGGGCATCAGACGAAAAGCCGTATGGACGGTCAGCCCGGGAGCGGCCGCCTCGGCGCGCCGCCGATAGTCAAGTACATCGCGGGGAGAGACAAGCGGCGGAACGGTGTTCGGCATGGCAAGGATACGGCCGAACGCGGAGTGGGCGCGGGCGTAATCGGCAAGTTCCGGTCCCTGACGTAAATGAACGTGCCAATCGTCAGGACGCGGCAGTTCGAGAATCACGGCGTCATCGTCCGGACAACACGTCCGCGTCTGTCGATCAAAGCGATGTTCTCCCCGTCCATCACCAAGGCCCGGCCGTCCCGGAATCCTTCGGCATAGGTAAAACGCGCTCCGATGACAGTCTCGCCTTTTCGGTTGATGTAACCCACGAACCCGCCGATTTCCACCGGAGCCAGCCCCTCGGAAAAATCCCCGGCCCATTCAAACAACGGCGGGATCACCTCATCACCCCGCCTGTTCAGATATCCGGCAAGACCGTCTCGAACAAACAGGGCCCGGCCTTCGCGGAACGGGGCGGCGAAGTTATATTCCGCGGGAATAACCGTTTTACCGCTTCTGTTGATAAAACCGCCCTTATCGCCGCTCACCGTCAGGGCCAGTCCGTCCGAGTAATCTTGGGCGAACCGATATTCCGGCGGAACAGTCTCCCGGCCGCCGCGATTAACGAATCCGTATCGGCCGTCTTTAACCACAAGGGCCCTTCCTTCGGAAAAGGGGCCCGCCAAATCGTAATCATGCCTGAAAACCGTTCGTCCCCGGCGGTTGATATAAGCTCCGCCTTCGCCGTCCCGAACCGAGGCCAGTCCTTCGGAGAAATCACCGGCCTTGCGCCAAACGGGTTTAACCGCCCAGCGGCCGCGCCGATTCAGATATCCGGCGAACTCTCCGTTCGATGGAACGGCCATGGCCCGTTTCTGCGAAAAGGAGCCTCCGACCGAATATTGGGCCGGAACAACCGTCTTTCCGCGGGGATTGATCCAGCCGCCCAGGCCGTCAATCACCACAAGGGCCCTCTTCTCGGAAAAATCATCGGCTTCTTCGAAAATCGGGGCGATTGCCTCGCGTCCCCGTCGGTCGACGAAACCGACGCCGTCGTCCTCGTACAGACGAAAATATCGGGGTCCTTTGCAGGAAATCGCGGAAAAAGACGCGCTCAGGGATAAAATCACGATAAGAACGGTTGTAAACAGACGGCGAAGCGGCATGGTCCACACTATAGCCCGGCGCCCCGATAACGGTCTATGATGGTTCTGTTCCGCCGGGGAGCCGGCGGTGAAAAGTTCGGCGGAAATTGCAGGACTCGGATGCAATTCAAGCGGGTCCGCGCCGCCGAAAAAGAACGCCGGGAAACCGGCGATCGGCGGACAAAGGCGGCTGAACCGTGCCTCCGGGCCGTTGAAAAACAACCTTGCGGCGCATTCCGCCGCAATTCAAAGAATACGGCGCGCCCGCCGAGCGCGCGAAAGGGCCGAATAACAATGAACGAAAAAAATCTTCCTTTTACCGATCGTCAGCTTCGAGAGATTGTCCGGGAATTTCCCACTCCTTTCCATATTTATGACGAAAAGGCCATTCGTGAAAGGGCGCGCTCCTTCGCGGCGGCCTTTGATTGGGCTCCTTCCGGATTCAGGAACTATTTCGCCGTCAAGGCCTGTCCGAATCCGTGGATTCTGAAACTCCTCGCCGAAGAAGGCATGGGTACCGACAGTTCCTCCATGGCGGAACTGGTTCTCTCGGAAGCCGTCGGCATCATCGGGGAAAAAGCCTTCTTTACGGCCAACGAAACACCGCTGCAGGAATACCTGAAAGCCAAGGAAATCGGCGCCATCATCAATCTTGACGATATTACTCACCTGGAATACCTGGAGCAGATCGGACTGCCGGACACGCTTTCGTTCCGTTACAATCCCGGAACGGCAAAAAGAGGCAACGACATCATTGGAAAGCCCGAAGAAGCCAAATACGGCCTTACCCGGGATCAGATGATCCAGGCTTACGCCCGGGCGCGGGACAAGGGTGTAAAGAAGTTCGGCATGCATACGATGGTCGCGTCCAACGAACTCAACGCGGATTATTTCGTTGAAACGGCCGACCTCCTTCTGCAGCTTTTGGCCGACGTAACCGAAGAAACCGGCGTTACCATCGACTTTATCAATTTCGGGGGCGGCATCGGCATTCCCTACCGCCCGGAAGATAATCCGGTGGATCTGGAAAAAGTTTCCCGCGGAATCAAAAAGCGCTACACCGAATACATCGTGAACGCCGCGCTGAAGCCCCCTGCGATCTATTTCGAATGCGGCCGCGTTATTACCGGTC
The DNA here is from genome assembly GCA_963666985.2 of Spirochaetia bacterium. Lineage (GTDB taxonomy): Bacteria > Spirochaetota > Spirochaetia > DSM-2461 > DSM-2461 > UBA2779. The sequence continues at coordinate 1,671,760 of CAXXIA010000002.1, forward strand.
CCTACGGCTGGCTTGTTACCGAAGCGATTCACGAAAAACACATTTACAAGGACTATATCGGAGTCAATTCCTCCATGGCGGACCTGATGCGGCCGGGCCTGTACGGCGCCTATCACCACATTACGGTTATGGGAAAGGAAAAAGAACCGGCCACCGAAACCTACGACATTGTCGGAAGCCTCTGCGAAAACAACGATAAATTCGCCGTCGACAGAAAACTGCCTCCTATCGAACGCGGCGATTTGCTCGTTATTCACGACACCGGCGCCCACGGCCGCGCCATGGGCTTCAACTACAACGGCAAACTGAGAACGGGAGAACTCCTGCTGAAGGAAGACGGAAGCGTCGTCGAAATAAGACGGCGTGAAAACCTGGCCGACTATTTCGCCACCCTGGACTTTCCGGGGCTGCCGAAAGCATGAACAAAGAACTCTCCCGGAAAACTGCCGTTCTCTGTGACGGCGGCGGTCGGCAAAAATCAACCGCCGCGTTTTCCCCCTTTTACGCGGCCGCCGGCGCTTGCGAATCCGGCTTCGCCGAGGACTCTTCCGGTACTCTCGACGGCATCGGCGCTTTAAGCGCTCAATGCGTTTCAGACGCTTCCGGCCGAGTGAACCGCGGCGGCCTCGATTAATGTTCATCAAAGCCGAAATCTGGACGGTCGGTAAAACGGAAAACGGACTGGCGGCCTTGCTGCGTCTTCCCTCATCGGCCCGCTGTGTTCCGGTGTATCTTGAACACGACGATGCCTATTCCATTCTGACCTCTCTCTCCGGAACCGAAGAAAAACCGCCGCGCTTTCCCGGTCTTTTCGCGGCATACGGCGCCGCGGTGGGAATTAGACCTGAGTCCGTGGAAATTCTCAAAACCGGATCCCCGGAAGGTTTCCGCGCCGTTATCCATTTCTCGGGCGACTCAACCCGATTCTCACTTGAGGCGAAAACTCCGACCGCCCTTTCTTTAGCGATCCGGTGCGGAATCCCCATTTTTCTCGAAAACACCATCGCCGAGGAGGATTCCATCGGCATCAATTTGTCGGAAACCGAAATCCCCTTCGCCGTACAGCTTTCACGGCTCAAGAACGAACTCAACAAGCGCGTGAATGAGGAAGACTACGAGCAGGCGGCGCGTTTGCGGGATCGCATTAAGGTCGTTGAGGAACGAATGCGTTCCGAGGAACAATAATCCCGGCCGCGGCCGCGCTGAATTCGGTCCTGAAAATGAAGCGGCGGTTTTTCGAAAAAAGGAAGAAGGTCCGCAGATCCGCTTCGCAAAGCGATTTTGCGGGTTCGGCCGCCGAAGCCGCATCAAGCATGCCGCTTCTTTGACGCCGCAGCAGCCGCGCCGTCAAAGAGCGAAAGAACAACACGGCCGACGCCGCGCAGGTCATGATATAATAAACAACTTTTACGGATACCCCGGTGAAACTCATCGATTTATATGCGAAACTTTCCGGCACCGCGAGGAGGCTCCCATGAACTATCCGCATCGTGATTGTTCCATAACAGGCGTCGTCGTCCCCGTCTCGGCTCTCAAGAGTTCCCGGAGTCTCGGCATCGGTGAATTCGCCGACCTGGTGCCCCTGGGCCAATGGGCGGCCAAGGCGGGACTGTCCCTTATTCAAATCCTTCCGGTGAACGATACGGGGTTTGAACGCTCGCCCTACAGCGCCTTGAGCGCCTTCGCCCTGCATCCCGTCTACGCCCGCCTCCGGGATTTTCCGGAAACAAGTAATCCGGAAGCCGGAGCGGCCGTCAAAGCTCTGGAAAAAACCCTGCCCTCGGGCACTCGGACGGACTTCGGCGCCGTACTCTCGGAAAAACTTCGCGTTCTTCGAATTCTTTGGAAAGCGGCTTCTCAGAACGCTCGAAATCAAGCCGCGGCCTGGGCTAAAAGCAATCCGTGGATTACCTCATACGCGCTATTCTCCTTTCTCCGGGAAAAACAGGACTTGCGCTCCTGGAAGGACTGGAACTCTCACATCAACCCAACTCCCGAAGATCTGGATGCGCTGTGGAAAGAACACGAAAACGATGCGGCTTTTTATGTATGGCTCCAATGGAGACTGGAAGAACAGCTCAAAGCCGCGGCCGAAGCCCTGGACGGAATGGGTATTGCCCTTAAAGGCGATATTCCCATTCTGATTAACGACGACAGCGCCGATGTCTGGGCTCAACGCTCCTATTTTCGTTTGGCTCTGCGGGCGGGAGCTCCGCCGGACGGAGAAGCTCCCGAGGGACAGAACTGGGGATTCCCCACGTATGATTGGGAGGCCCTCAGACGCGACGATTACCGCTGGTGGCGCGCCAGACTCAATCAAGCCGCCAAATTCTACCATGCCTTCCGTATCGACCACGTCCTCGGGTTTTTTCGAATCTGGGCGATTCCGGAAAACGACATTTCCGCGCTTATGGGGCATTACGCACCTTCGGCGGCCATTACCCGCGACGAACTGAAGCGCCTGGGGTACGACGAGGGACGCATTACATGGCTTTCCCGATGCCATATTTCCGGAGGAGAACTGCGGGATGTTTTCGGTTCGGAATCGAATCTCGTAATGGAAATGCTGGAACAGGTCGGTTCGGAAGATCTCTGGCGCGACACCGCCGACGGCCCGACCGAAAAGGACGTTTCCGCCTCAAAACTCAGCGACGGTGCCAAAAACGCGCTCATCGGATATCTCCGGAACAGAACCTTCGTTATCGATCCTTCCGGCGGATTCCATGCTTCCTCCGTCTTCGGCTCTACGCGGGGATGGCAAAGCCTGAACGATGAAGAGCGCGCCGCCTTGGGCGGGCTTATCGACCGAAAAGGCGCCGAGTCCCTGCGGCTCTGGGAAAAAACGGGCCGGGAGCTTCTGGCGATGATGAAAGAGAACGGAGGCATGCTGGTCTGCGCCGAAGATCTCGGCGCCGTACCCGACTGCGTTCCGATTGTCCTGGCCGATCTTCATATCCTGGGACTCAAAGTAACCCGCTGGACCAGGCGCTGGTCCGAGCCGGGGCAGCCCTATATTCATCCCTCGGATTATCCGCGCCTTTCGGTAACAACCGGCTCGGTTCATGATTCCACGACACTCCGGGGATGGCTTTCGGGCGAAGCCGCGCGCGACGAAGAGCTCAGAAAGGGTCTTGATCTGCCCAAGAATCTTAACCTTGCGAAACCCGAAGCGGCGGCGGCCGTGCTCGAAGCCCTTCAAGACGGCCGCTCCCTGGTGGCCGCCCATCCTCTTCAGGATCTGTTGGCCCTCGATTTGAACTGCGTGGAAAAAAATCCCGACGATGAGCGGATTAATGTTCCCGGGACGGTTTGGGAAACCAACTGGACGTGGAGAATGAAGCCTTCACTCGAAGAACTCATGAAGAATAAAAAGCTGATTTCCCGTTTGAAAACCTTATCGGCCCGCCGGAAAAAAGGAGTTGCCTCATGAAGCGGCCCACTATCCAGCTGCCCGTTTCCCGCCGTGCCAGAAGACTTCTGGAATTCCCGGAAAACCGATACGGCGACAACGGTTATCTGAAAATTCACGGTCCCAGAGACGCCAGAGAAATCGCGGCACGATATCATCACATCGACTCGGCGGTTCATCCGTCTGCGGCCGACATCTACGGGGCCTCGCTAATCGTTACGGCTTGGCGGCTCCTTCTGAAACAGTGGAATGAAGACGGAGACGGACACGAAGAAGCCGCCTTATCGGCCGTCCGCACCGTTCTGAACCGGGAAAAGACCGATCTTGTTCTCGCTGAAATTGTCTCTTCTTATCCGACTGACGATGTCTGGCACGGCCGGGCAACTCCGGGCGAATCCGTCGGCCGCACCACTGCCGACAATAACGGCCGTCTTGCCACGCTGCATGTGAAAACGCTCGTTACTTTAGCCGAAGGAAATCCCGCCTTCGCTCCTTTTCGGGGGCTATTCACGAACCCTGATGCTCCGGGAGAAGAAACCCTCAAAGCCTGGGAAGCCGTCGAAGCGGCGGATGGAAACCAAAAGCCGCGCCTTCCGGAGGATGATACGCCGCTTTCCACCCTGCGGCGGCCCATTAATGCGGCTCCGTATTCCATCAAAGATCAGCTTCTTTACATCCTGACGCACTGGGGCGCTCTTCTCGGAGATTGGATGGCCGGCATCATCGGCGCGCTGGATATGATTGAAGAGGAAACCCGCCCCCGTTTCCACGGTCCCGGACCGGCGCGGGGTCCGGGAATCCACGGCTTGGACGGCATTGCACGATTCAGCAACGACGACGACTGGATGCCGCGGGTGGTGCTCTTGGCGAAAAATGTCCTTGTCTGGCTTCATCAGCTCTCGGTAGCCTACGGACGTTCCGTCAAGACACTCTCGGATGTTCCCGATGAAGAGCTGAACCTCATGGCGTCCCGCGGATTCAACGCCTTGTGGCTCATCGGTCTCTGGGAACGCAGCCCGGCAAGCCGGGACATTAAAAGGCGAATGGGAAATCCCGAAGCCGCCGCCTCCGCCTATTCTCTTTACGGCTATGAAATCGCCGCGGACATCGGCGGCTGGGGCGCTCTGGAAAACTTACGGACCCGGGCCGCCGCCAGAGGAATCCGGCTTTCCAGCGACATGGTCCCCAATCATGTCGGTATCGATTCCGACTGGGTCCGGCATCATCCGGAGCGCCTGCTGGCACTGGAAGAGTGTCCCTATCCCGGCTACAGATTCAACTCCGACGATCTTTCCGGCGATTCCGGAGTCGATATCCGCCTTGAAGATCATTATTACGATCGAAGCGACGCGGCCGTTGTGTTTCGCCGGGCGGACAAATCATCGGGAAGAACTCTCTACGTTTACCACGGCAACGACGGAACCTCCATGCCGTGGAACGACACCGCGCAAATCGATTTTCTGAATCCCGAAGCGCGTGAAGCGGTGATTCAGGACATTCTCCATGTGGCGAAAAACTTTCCCATTATCCGTTTCGATGCCGCCATGGTTCTGGCCCGGAAACATATCAGACGATTGTGGTTTCCCGCCCCCGGCGCCGGCGGAGCCATACCGTCGCGTTCCGAGCACGCTCTTACGGACGAGGAATTCGACGCGGCCATCCCTTCCGAATTCTGGATGGAGGTTGTCGACCGCGTGGCGGCCGAAGTTCCCGGAACCCTTCTTCTCGCCGAGGCTTTCTGGATGATGGAAGGCTTCTTCGTCAGAACGCTCGGAATGCATCGGGTATACAACTCGGCCTTCATGAACATGCTTCGCGACGGAAAAAACGGCGAATACAGAAGCATTCTCAAAGAAACCTTGGCCTTCGATCCCGGCATTCTCCAGCGTTTCGTCAATTTCATGAACAATCCGGACGAAGAAACCGCCGTCGCTCAATTCGGCGGCGACGACCGCTATTTCGCCGTGTGTACGCTGCTGACGACGCTTCCGGGCCTGCCCATGTTCGGCCACGGCCAAATCGAAGGCTTTTCGGAAAAATACGGCATGGAATATACCCGCGCCTACCGGGACGAGCCGCCCAACCTCGAACTGATTTCAAGACACGAAAGGGAAATTTTCCCGCTCCTGGGGCGCCGCTCCCTGTTTGCCGGGGCCGCGTCCTTCCGACTTTTCGATCTGGTCCGCGACGACGGAAGCGTCGCCGAAGACGTGTATGCTTTTACCAATACCGACGGCTGGTCGGCAGCTCTGGTGGTGGTGAATAATGCGTATGAAAGAGCCTTTGGACGGCTGAAGCGCTCCGCTCCCGCGAAGAATCGGGACGGCGGAACTTCGCAGGAAGAACTGGCCGCGTCTCTGGGCGCCGACGGTTTTCACGGAAAGGATTGGCTTCTTTTGCGGGAACATGTAAGCGGCCTCTGGTTTTTAAGATCCACGGACGAACTTAAAGAGCACGGTTTGGGCATCGCCATCGACGGATACGGCCGCCAGGTTTTTCTCGACTTCCGCTGGGAACGGGAAACCCCCGACGGTTTGTGGGCCGCGCTCGCCGGAGAATTAAACGGAAACGGAACACCCAATCCCGACGAAGCGATAGCGGAAATCCGCCTGAGACCCATCAGAATTTTGCTTAATGAATTATCGAAACTCGGCGGAATCGGTGAGTTGGCCAAGGCCATCCGCCGCGGCGAACGTCCGGCGTGGCCCGCCGGCGAACTTGACGCCGCCCGAACCGTTTCCCGTCTTCTGGCTCATCATACCGCCCTGGCACGAGCCGCGCACCCCGATGCCGCATCCGGCGGCCTCCGGAATCTTTCTCAAAAGCAACCGGATTCCGCTCTCGTCCCGTCCGTGATTTCTGAAATTACACGGCGGCTTGCCGCCGCCGCGCGGCTTTGGCGGCCTTTGAGCGGCGGAATACGGCGAAAACTGAATCGGGCCTTCCCCATGCCGAACGCTCTTTCGGAAAACGACGGCGCGGAACTTCTGGCCCTATGGTGCCTCATGGCCCCCATTCTGGAAGCGGCCGACCCGAAAAAACCGCAGGAAATTTGGCGGTTCTGGGGATTGGGCGCCTGGATTACCGAATCCGGATTATCAGGCGATACGGCTTCGGCGGCCGCATGCATCGAGTCGGTTCTGACGGCCGGAGATTGGATGTCTTCAAAGCCGGCCGACACGCTTACGCTTCTGATGTCGCTTTCGGAAATCAGAAGTTCATGCGGCGTGAATTTCTGGGACGGCACGCTTTGGTACGATCGCGACGGCTGGCGCCGTACGGTTCGCGCCCTTATTCTTACGGCCGCCGTATCGAACACCGTAAACGCTCATTCCCGAAGACCTCTAAAAGGCCTGATTCGAAAATGGCGAAAGGCGGACCGAGCCGCCGAATACCGCTTGGAAGCACTCCTGAAGAGTGCTCGTTGACGGTCTTGGTAAGCGAGAAGTAGACTACGCCCATGAATAAGGTGGCTCTGGTGGCCGGGAGCGAAACACTGACCGGTCGGAAACTGATAGAAAAGCTCCTGGACCGGGGCACCAAAGTTGTAGCGCCCATTACCGGAAAAGAAACCGATATTGCCGATTCCGGTGTTTCGGATTTAACGGTTTTTTCCTGGAACCGTTCTTCCTGGTTTTCAACCAAAGCCGTGGTTCGTGAAAGCCTGCGGCTTCACGGACATATCGATTCCTTCTGGCTTTTCCATCATGCCGTTCCCTCCCGAACGGCTTTTGCCGATACCACAACCGGAGAAATCGAGACGGTTCTGGAACAATCCCTGAAAGGCAGCATCGCTCTGGTTCGGGAACTGGCGGGGCCTCTGTCGCGATCAAACGGTTTTTTAGGGATGGTTATGCCCTATAAAACCGGAACAGCCCAGGGGCCGATGGATTCCATGGCCGCCGCCGCTTTCACGGGATTCGCCGGATCGTACGTTAAGGAAGCCGGCCCGGTTCTCTGGGCCTGCGGTTTCGCCGGTTTATCGCCGGACGCCGACGGCTTTGCCGACGAACTTTTGCGCCTGTCGGATGAAAAGCCGGACAAACTTCGCGGTCGATGGTACCGTTATTCCGGAAGCCGGAGACAGTTCGGAAGATCCTCTTACGTGGATTCCGTTTTCTAATTCTGTTGATTGAAAGGAACGAGTGTGAAAACGATTTATAAATATATTCTTGGAACGGCCGCCGGTCTGGCAATCGGTTTTCTCCTGAAGCCAAGTGAAAATCTCTCCGCCGTGCTTGTCGCTTCGGGAGAAATGGCGGTGCGGATCGGCCGATATCTTCTTTTGCCGCTCATCTTCTTCTCTCTTCCCGTAGCCGTTACAAAACTGCGCCGTACGGGAAAACTCGGTCTTCTTCTTTCCCGATCCGCGCTTTACATGGTAATCGCTTCCGCGGTTCTCGCCGTTTTGGGAACCTTCACCGCCTGGATTATAGGATTTGGAAGAATTCCCGTTATTCCCGGCGTTCGGCCCGAAGTGGAAGTAACGACGCTGGGAACCATTGCACGAAGTGTTCTGGAAACAAACAGCTTCCGGGCCCTGGCGGGAGAATCATCCTTTCTCCTGCCGCTTCTGGTTCCGGCGTTCCTCCTCGGATGGCATTTTCACCACGACAGAGAAATCGCGGAACCCGCGTTCAACCTTTTTGATTCTCTTTCCAGAATCCTGTATCGGGCCAACCGCTACATACTCCTGCTGATGCCGTTCTTTTTGGCCGTTCTGACGGCCTCCACCGTTGTAAACGCCCGAACGATCATCGACTTTAATCGATATCTTCCTCTTTTCGGAGTGCTTCTCGGCTTAACCGTTCTTCTCCTCTTCGGACTGTTTCCTCTCATTCTCTGGCTGTTCGGAGGCAAACGCTCGCCATGGAAAGCCCTGGGCGGAATCTGCTGCGCCCTTTGGGGATCGTTCATCTCGGCCTCGCCTCTGTTCAACTATGGAAATTTAACGGTTCATCTTAAAAAAAATCTCCGCGTCCGCAGGCAAACGGCGGCCCTCATCGCCCCCTCGTACCTGATGTTCGCCAGGGCGGGAACGGCCATGGTATCGGCGGTCTGCATGCTGACCGTTATTCGATCTTTCTCCAGTCTGGAAATCACCTTGTTTCAGGCCGCATGGACCGCCGTGTTTTCCTTTCTGGTCTCTTTTGCTCTTCCGGCCACGCCGGATAAAGGCTTAACCGCGGCACTGATAATGATGGGCTCTCTCTACGGTCGCGGCTTGGACGACGGCTGGCTGATCCTGGCGCCGGCCCTGCCGCTTCTTACCATGATCACCGCGCTCCTGGACACCGCTACCGGCGCCCTTTTAATACTCCTGGCCAACAGAAGATGCGGACTGGAGAGTACGAAATAATCGGGTAATGCGCGTTCGAAAACGATAAAGAGGCCTCGAATAAAGATTCGCCTGGGGCGGATTTATCCGCCTCCCCGCTCAAACTCACCCTATCCGTTCCGTTTTATCCCGGGACTCGTTTCGATTCACTCGAAATCGTAGCGACGCGGTAAGCGAAGCCTGGAATCCATGAAAAAAGGGCGCTTCCGTCCAGATGGGCGAAAAGGGCTGATAAAACCTTAATCCGACCAGTGCATTCAGAGTCTCCGAAACAGGGAAAGCCGTCCATGCGGAAAAACCGAGATGAAGAAACTCGGCGGCGCCGTAATAGGCCGCCCAAAAATCACGCGGTTCCGCGCTTCCGTTTTGAGCCGTCCACAGCGGAAAACGAAGATATATCGACGGTCCGCCCTGAATCCCGATAACGGTTTTTCCCGTATGAAAGGCATATCCGACGTGTGTATCGAGCATCAGCCCGAGAACCTTCATATGGTCGCCCTCGGCTTCGTCACAGGGGCGTGCGATTTCCTGTTCCAAATCTTCGGTATTCCATGAAAACCATGCGCCGGGCCTTAAATACAGACCGCCGGCTTCTCCGCTCCAATCGAAAAACAGAGAAGCACCGGGATTGAACATAAACTTCGACGGCTGTTTCCGATCGGCTTCCGTACCGATTTCGCCGTTGTATTGAAACGTAAAACCCAAATCCAAATCCCAAGCCTTCCATTCAAGAGAATAAGCTTGAGCGGCGAAGAGAAGAATAACGGCCTGTAGAAAAAAGCATCGCTTCACGTTCATAGTTTAGCACAGGAAGACTTGGATTCCTCCCGGTTTCGGAAAAGAGAATAACGGATATTCAAGCCGTAACGGGCCGATTTACACTGCGCCTTCGCAAATTCAGCCCGCCGAAGAACGTCAAAAGAGAATCCCGACTTACAATGATCCTTTACGCCGTTCAAGAATCCATTGGGTTACGGAAGCCGCCACCTCATCCAGCGGCATTTCAACTTTGCCGCCGTCCGCGCGGTATTTCACCTCGGCTTTGCCTTCGGCCACCGAACGGCCGCCGAAAACCACCTGCACCGGATACCCGATGAGATCGGCGTCCTTGAATTTAAATCCGGCCCGCTCGTTTCTATCGTCGATAACAACATCGAGACCGGCCGCGGAAAACTCTTTATAAGCCTTTTCCGCGGCCTCCATTACAGCCTCGTCGTTTATCTGAAGCGGCAGAACAACAACTTCATAGGGAGCCACGGGAACCGGCCAGACGATGCCGTTCTCATCATGATTCTGCTCAATGGTCGCGGCCATGGTTCGCCCCACGCCGATTCCATAGCACCCCATTTCCGCCGGTTTCGCATCACCGTTTTCATCCAGATAAGTACAGTTCATTTTTTCCGAGTATTTGGTTCCCAAATAGAAAACTTGTCCCACTTCAATACCGCGGTATTCCTCAAGTTTTCCCCCCTCGCACCTGGGGCAGGCATCGCCCGGAGCGGCGAAGGCAATGTCCAGGAACGTATCGGGGGTAAAATCGCGTCCGATATTCGCATTTTTCAAATGCTTATCGGTTTTATTCGCACCGCAGATCCAATTCACCCCTCCGGCCACGGAAAGATCCGCGATGATGGAGATTCCGGATAATCCCACCGGACCGACGTATCCCGGCTCAACACCAACCGCTTCTTTCACAAGAGAATCGGAAGCAAGCCGCAGAGCGCCGGCTCCGAGAGCCGCCTGCAGCTTCGACTCATTAACATCCCTCTCCCCGGAAATCAGCACCACGACCGCTTTCGAATCGGCTTCATAAACAAGACTCTTCAGAAACCCCGAAGCGGATGCACCCATAAAGGCCGCGACATCTTCTATGGTTTTCTTTCCCGGAGTATCAACTGTTTCGAGAGACTCAAATAAAGAAGCATCGGGTTCCTTGAAGGAACGGGGCGTCGTAGCCTTCTCAATGTTCGCCGCATAATCACAGCAGTCGCAGCTCAAAATCAAATCCTCGCCGGATTCCGCCAGAACCTGGAACTCATGGCTCATATCGCCGCCGATTTCTCCGGTGGCCGCGTCCACGGCCCGAAACCGGACGCCGCAGCGCTTGAAAATCGCCGTATACGCTTCATACATCAGCCAATAAGACTTCTTGGCACCCTCTTCGTCCAAATCAAAGCTGTAGGCATCCTTCATGATGAATTCGCGTCCCCTCATCAGTCCGAAGCGCGGGCGGAATTCATCACGAAATTTTCCCTGAATCTGATACAGATTCCAGGGAAGCTGCTTCCAGGAGCGAAGGTTCCGGCGGACCATGTCCGTAATCACTTCCTCGTGAGTCGGTCCCATGCAGTAATCATTGCCCTTGCGGTCCTTGAACCGAAGAAGCAGATCACCGTACAAATCCCATCGGCCGGATTCCTGCCAAAGTTCCGCCGGCAGGACGGACGGCATCAGAACTTCCTCGCATCCCCGTTCATCCAGTTCCTCCCGGATAATTTTCTCAATCTTCCGTATGCTCCTGAGGGCCAGAGGAAGATAATTATAAATACCGCTGGAGAGCTGCTGAATCATTCCCGCGCGGAACATAAGCTGATGACTGGGAATCTGGGCGTCCTTGGGGATTTCCTTGAGGGTTCTGTAGAACGAGTGACTAAGGCGCATGGTTCTTACTCCTGAAAACATCGAAACCCGCACATTCAGCGGGTTTCTTTTAAGGCTCTTTCGAGAAAAGATTATATGAATTCGTATCGATCGGCGATAGTCGTTCCCGCGCCGCCGTTTCGGGCGGCCGGAGATTACTTAAGACTGAGCGTTTCCACCATGTAGCGAACCGAAAGGTCGGCGGACTCCTTGGCCACGACGATAACCAGCGATTTACCGCCGGGACCCGCCAAGACACGAACAATCTCGTAGGAAACAATCCCTTCGCGTTTTCTCTCCGGATTTCCCACCGAATATTCGGCACGGGCCCCGTTGGAATCCGTTACGGATATACTGATATGAAACGACGCGGCGGCGGCTTCGGCGTCCCCTTCGTTCTCCTGATTCAAAGCGAGATTATATTCTCTTCCCCGTTCGAAATCCCTGAAAGAAAGCATTGAAGAAGATTCACCGTCGCTTTCCGCGGGCATTTCGGAATCATCCCCGTTGCTTCGGGTATAGAGCAGCCGGCCCTGTTCCAAATGATCAATCCCGTACCGCTTCTTAACCTCATACGCTTCGGAAAGAAGTTCGTACAAAGCCCCTCGAGAATTCCGGTTCGGAATCATGGGAACATTCCGGCCGACTTTCTTCCAGCCGCCGGGAACGTATTCGTTTCGTGCAACGTCCACAATGGCGACTTCGGCATAAACCTGACCGGCATTCGTTACGGAAACATGCTGGCCGAACATGAAATAACGGCCGTCGGGACTGAAGCCGAGATTCTCGAAAACGGCCAAGTCTCCGGCGAACGCCAACGTCGCCGTCAACGCCAGTAAAAGGGTAATGATCGATCTTTTCATGGTGATTACCTCGATTCTCTCATCGACCAATTCCTTTGGCGACATGAGGTTTTTCCATCCGTGACCGCCATGAAAAGGTCTTTCAAGATGAGATGCGGATGTTTTTCCTCTTGGCCGCCCCGATTGTTCGTGTCATTCTATCAATACGATGACACTGACTTCCCGCCGTATTGTTCTCATCATCCTCTTTGTTCCGGCCGCTGCGGCCGTTCTTCTTGTCGCGGCAATCTGGATTTCCAAGTTTAAGGGATTTTACGCGGCCGATTATCAAATACCTTCCGTTACCGCCGTTTGGTGGTCCACGTGGCGTCCGGCGGCGGCTTCGGATCTGTCATGGGCCATGGGCGGAATCACGTTTCTTACCGTCTTTCCGGTCATCGGAGAAGCCTTCCTTCGCCGATCGTTTAAGCGAAGTCCGTCTCCCGAAGTCTTCTTCTTCCGAATCTTTATGCTGACTCTTCCTTTTAATGTTTTCAGACTCTTTCTTCCCGAAGTTTCAGCGGGTGTTCTTCCCGCCGCATGGGGGCTGATGGCAACGCGCATCGTCTGGTTCGCCCGGTTCTTCGGTTTTGCCGCATTGCTCAATATCGGAGCATTCGCCGCGGATATTCCGTTTCGCCGGTCGGGGCCGATTCTCGGAATGGGAGCTCTTGCGGCCACCGTTATCGCGGCGATGCTGCCGCTGGACGTAACACAGCCGATCGGCAACCTGTTATATCGGGAAGGAACCGAAACGGCCTTGGCGCTGAGCTGTGTTTTTATGGAAATTCTGGCGGTTCTCTGTCTTACGGGCGTTTCCGCCTCACGGGCGAATCCGCGCTATTTTACGCTTTCGGCGGCGCTTTTTATTGTTGTTTTCGGAGCCGATCTCATCTTTTTCGTCTCAACGCCCCTCATTATACCTGGTGCCGCCGCTCTGATTATCGGATTCCTGCTTTTTGTCGATCAGGTCAGAAAAATCTACCAGTGGCTGTAGCGGACGGTTAAAAAATAAGACTTTCTCAAAAATAGGCTCGCTGTCATCGGAGCACAGAAAGCGGAATGCTGCATACGGGTTAAAGGCGCCTTTTTGAGAAAGCCTTAAATAAAGAACATCATGATCAGCCCCGTTCCCAGGGGAATGATAAGATTGTCGATATTCTTCAAGGGGATAAGTTCCAAAACCGTGGCGATCGCAGCCGCAAAAAGAGACAGCGGAACAGTCCGGATAACGGAATAAGAACTCGCGAAAACCGCCAAAAAGCAGGCCAGGGTTCCGGCGACGGTTTTTCTTCCGTTTCTATACACAAGACGGCGGCCCCAAAGTTTGCCCACAAGGCTTGCTATTCCATCTCCGAAAGCAAGGGCGTAAATGGCGATGGAGGCGGCCGGATCGGGATAGTAACACAGGGCCGCCATGGCTCCCAATCCCAAAGTGACCGGCCCCCAGACAAATCCGCCTTCACTTTGACGCGCCGCTAATGCGGTCATCCGTGAGATAAAACCATACCTTCCGCCGGAAATTCTGGCTGTTTCATTGGCGATGTAAAAAAGAATCCCTCCCGCAAGCAGCAGGACGGTCGCCGCGAAATTCCATTTCGCGAGAGTCGGAACAAACGCAATAGTTACATGAATCGACTTTCTGACGATTTCTTTAGCTATGGGATTTATGGTAATCGCAATACTATGGATTTTCATCTGCATTATTCCATTCAATGGATTTTCGATGCATTTTTGATGATTTTTAATTCAAATCCGAAAAATTCAGACTTAAATTATATTCTTTTTCCTCTGGAATATTCAATATCGTAAATCGGCGGACCGTATGCAAATTCAATCGGCAAAAAATACAATTTTTTTATTCATTTTCAGTCAAATCGACTTCGGAAAGGGCTATTCCGAACCAATCATCGATTCCGTTAAGGCGATCCGGCAAGGAGCCAAGCGGATACCGGCTCGTCATTTCCGCGACAAGCCAGGTCGAATCACCTTCGCCGTACCTTAAGCCTTCGCCCGGTACATCAAGCGCGGCAAGCGCATGCTTTGCACGCTGGGAAAGCAGCAATCTGCCGCCGACACCATAGCCGTCCATCAGAATCAGAAGCGCCAGCCCTAAAGAATCGCAGTCCCCAACTCCGGCGGCGCACGCCGCGGAGGGTGCCAAAAGATCGGAAAAACCGTCGGTGGATCCGTACGTAAATCCCTGAAACCAGGAAAGAAGCGTTTCGGCCGCCTCTTTACCGCTTGTTACACCAGGCGGCAGGGGGCCGCTCTTGAGCGCTTCCGCCAAGGGTTCCAAACGGCTGTAGCTGTCCCGGTAGATCATTTTGTAATACCGTTCCCAGGCCGAATAAAACAGCTGCGGGGTGTTGCCGTAATACGAAAGAACCACGGCTTCACGTTCGATAACGTCTTGAGCGGCCATGTCGGCCGCGGGGCTCCGTGTCCATGTCAGCCTCTGACCTTCAAGCGGCACCGAAACAGCCTCTTCTCCTTCTTCACCGGTCAGCTCAAGAAACCGGCCCATGGCGCCGGGAGTACGAAGCCAGTATTCGGAAGGAGCATAAGAATCGATTACCGAAAGCAAAAACGGCTGCATCGCTTCGAAATCCTCTTCTCCGGCAATGGCGGAAATCCTGACATCCGGTCCCGAACCGATGACCATGAGGAACCATCCCCGAACGGTTCCGGACGACGTGGGAAACGTCCAATCGGCCAGCGCGACACGCCCGTCCCAGCAGGAAAACGCCGCAACATCGCCTTCGGCGCCTTCGGGACGAACGTTATCGACAAATTCCTGCAGATCTTCCCAGGAACCCGGAGCCCAAAGCATAACTTCCGCGGCGGCCGCTCTGTCCGGAGAATACCAGGAAGGAATCGAGGGATCGCCGTCGGAAAGTTCCCAAGCTTCGGGAATATCCAAAATCGGACCGCCGTGAAGAGAAATCTGATAAGCCGAAAGGTTTCCTAAAGTAAAGAACAGAAAAAGAAGAACCGCGGATGCCCGCGAAGTCCGAATCATATCGACCTTTTCTCCAATTGACCCTTTTCGCGGTTGAAGGAAATACGAACCCTGGAAAGCGGATCGGAAACCTTCAGAAGGCGTCCGTGGCTTTCAAAAGTCGTTCCCGGCCAAATTGTACCGGTCACAAGAATTTCCGATTCGAAGTGACGCTCAAATTTTTCCCGGAGCAGGAACAGCTTAAGATTCTTTTTTTCCAGCATTTTTACGGCATCCACTTTCTTCTGCCGGATCGGAATAAGTTTGGCCGAAGCGCCTTTTTGCTCCAAATCTTCCATTAATTTATCGGTTTTTGAGATAAAATCTTGGATTTTCTCGATTTCTTTTTGAACCTGATCGATCTGACTCTCAACCAGATAATCCTGCCCGAACGAGATAACGGTATCCACTTCCCGTTCGTTTCCCACATCTTTACAGATGAGTCCGTCTTTCAATTTCATCACGCCGCCGATGAGTTTGCCTTCTCCTCCCTGGAATTCAAGTTTTCCGTTGCATTTCACGCGGCAGTTCATCAGTGCACGTACAACAAAAATATTTCCCGTGGTAAGAAGATTGGCGTCTTCGGCGTAATTCATGGTCAGATTGCCCTGGGTTCGGATAACGGCCTTTCCTTCACCCTTGATTCCCTTGCCGATGAAAATATCGCCGCCCGAATTAACCAGGGCCGCTTGAACAACCTGTGTAACGTGCACCCCCTCCCCGCCGTCCACGACGACACGGGAAAGAATGGAACCGTCGATTTTAACGGTTCCCGGAAAACGAACCCCCCCGGAGGCAAGGGAAATATCACCGACATAATCCAGGATATCCTGAATTCTCAGCTGGCCTTCGCTCAATACAAGATGGCCGCCCTTCGCCGCCGTTAAAGTGAGACTGCCGTCGTCGTTTTTGTTCCGGTCGATGTTCTCCCCGATTTTAAGAGAAGCATTGTCGTCCAAAAGAGGCTCTCCGAGCACGTTCCAGCCGCTTTCCTCGCCGGAGGAGGCCATAACGCCGACAACATCTCCCGCTTTTACGGGCACCGGCGCCTGGGCGGGATCTCCGGTAACATTTAAAGACAAACGCCCTCCGCCTTCCATCGGCAGACGCCCTTCGGCAATGAGGCAGCCGGTGATTATTTCACCGGTTAAGGACCGTTCGGTTACATCGGAAATTTTTTCTTCGGAAAGGCCTTTGACAACACCGGCTTTCTCGGCTTCTTCCCGAATGCGTTCCGGCGTTATCGGCGCACCCGTACCCACCGGAAGTCTCGTGGAAACAAAAGCCTTGATTTTATCAT
The DNA here is from genome assembly GCA_963666985.2 of Spirochaetia bacterium. Taxonomy (GTDB): domain Bacteria; phylum Spirochaetota; class Spirochaetia; order DSM-2461; family DSM-2461; genus UBA2779. Next base: position 1,688,290 of record CAXXIA010000002.1, read on the forward strand.
CGGATACGGTAATTCGAATGGGAGCGTCCCGGTGCGGACGAATCCGTACATGCGTTACGGAATCGGAAGTCTTCCCTATATCAAGCACACCGCTTTCCGTGGCGACAATGTTGGTATCGTCCCACCGCAAACCTTCGTGGATTCGAATATCGGGATCGTTTCCGGGAAAACCGGGAATCTCCTTACCGTCGATATTCTTTCCGGCTTTTCCGATTTTTGCCGCTCCCAGCCTGCCGACGGCCTGGCCCGATTCAACCCGGGCCATTTTAGAAACAGCCTCGGGCGGAAATTCCTTGAGTGAAAGAATTCCTCTGACTTTATCCGGTTCGGAAAGAAGACGTTCTCTGATGGGAGCGGCTTCATCTTCCTCCAAAAAAGGAACAAGACTTTCAACTTCCCTATCGGGACCGCGTTCGGGCTCGACTCCTTTCTTCAAATGAAGAACGCCGGAAGTCTGTTCACTCTTCCAGAACGACATGATATCCGCTTTAACCGCGGGTCCGTCCAGCCCGCGGAGTCCGCTGTTTCGAATCACGGCGGCGATTTCATTCAGAACAAGAGGCTTTCCGTCTCCGGTATTTTTTCTCAGACGAAGATCCGCGCGGGTGCGTAGTTCATCAATATCAAGAATCATGGAACCGTCGGTATCCCTGGAAATAGGGATTTTTTCCAGAACGGCGCCCTCATCCGCGGATTGAGCGACAAGAGCCCGAATTTCCTCATCCGAAAGGAGTTTTTCAGGAAGATATCCGCACTTGCCGGCGGCTATAATCAAATCCGAAACCGCCGGTACAGGCAAAGAGGTATGGCCCGGCCGATAATCCAGAAAACATCCGCCCTTATCAATTCCGCCGGTAACGGACCAATCATGAAGAGAACAGGGAACTAAATCGGCGGCATCGGCGGCCATACGGATAATTCCGCCGACGGCCGCTATAAGATGTTCTCCTCGAATTTCAAGGTTGTCGCCGATTTCAAAATCGGTTCCTTCCTGTTCTGGCGGTTCTATCGGATCCCGGTTTAATGCCAATCCGGCCCGCGCCGTAACGGCGGGAATCACGGTGCCGACGATACCGTCCTCCGCCGACCAGCCGTACGTAATCTCCCCTTCCGGCGGATCAACACCCTCCAAAACGGCTTCAAGCGCCGCCTCAACATCCCGCGGCAGGGGTTTTGCTTCGATCGTTACCCGGAAAGGAGTCGGCGCGACCGGTTCAACACCCGATGCGACAACATCGGTTTCCGCCGGTTCTTCATGAGAGGAAAAAAACTTAAGCGCTTTTTCAAGAACGGAATCGGGAACCTCGACGCGAATATCCTCCTTGGATAAAAGCGACCTCAGTTCTTCCAAGTTCCATTCGGTTCCCGAAGAATCCGGTGTCCAAACGAACCGGGCTTCGAGACCGTCTTTCTTGATTTCGACATGACCTTTCATTGTATTGGAACTAAACCTCGAATCCCTGTTCCGCCGCTTCAACAATCTTTTTCTTGAGGAAACGGTTTTCCGTCTTCAGGGTTCTGATATCCATTTGCTGCGTCCGTATCGTTTCAATCAAATCCCCCTGAGACAGGGCTCCGCTGTGAAGAAGCTCTTCAAGCGAAGAAATCTTACTGTTGAAGTCGGCCTCGGCTTCGAGTTCCGCTTCCTTAAATCTATCGTCGGCTTCAAGATTCGTCAGGGGACCCGTATCGTCTTCATCAACCTCGAGAATCTTATCGGCAAGGCGAAGAATGGCCTGAGAGAGAACCGTCTGAGGTTTATACGCGATAATCGGCAGGCTCGATCTCTGAGCCGCGTCCTGCATCTGATCCCGGTAGATCACGCCCAAGCTGTCCATCTCTATGCCGAGATATTCGCGGGCGGAAATTCGCAGTCTGTGGCTGCGGGATACGTCTTTGGGATCGTCGAGCATATTCATTACGAGTCTCGGACGCAGATGAGAGGCTTTCGAAATATAATTTTCATACACATCGGAATCGATCTTCCTGATGGCTTCCAAAAGCCGGTTCAAATGCACTTTCTGAAGAGAGGTTCCGTCCTTCCGAAGATCTTCCATATAGGAATGGACGGGTGAATCCTTGCCGTACGATCCGGATAATATTCTGAAAACGGCGTTTTTTAAGAAAAGATAGGCGTTCAGGGTTGAAGTCAGCGCCGGAGTCGCCACGACGATACCGCATCCGGAAAGGAGAAAGAAATCAATCGTATTGAAGCTCGTGCCGGCTCCCAAATCCAAAATAAGATAATCGGCATCCAGATTCCGCAGGGCATTAACCAGCCGTTTTTTGGTAGGAACCGAAACGTTGGCCGCGCCGGGAAGCTCGGCTTCTCCCGGAATAAACCTCAACCCTTTCCAGGATGTCGGATAAATAATCTGATTTATATCGATCTTCGTATTGTTAAGGAACGTTCCGATTCCCCGCGTACCCACATGTTCACCGAGAATAAGATGAAGATTCGAACCGCCGAGATCCAAATCCGCCAAAATGACTTGTTTGTCCACTTGCGCCAGAGCAATGGCCAAATTCGCGGAAATCAGGGATTTTCCTACACCGCCTTTGCCGCTGGCGACCGCGATGATCTGCATCCCCACCCCCCGGAATCTCGACCCTCATTGTCGGCAAAGGTTTGAAAGAAAAAACTTTACGCGAACGAAGGTATGAAAGGATACAAATAGCATAAGCTGGAGGATTCAACGGGTCAAGCGATGGATCGGTTGACAAGGATTAAGGGGGAACCGACAATCCGGAAGAGAAGGACCCCAACATGGATAGAAAAAAAGAACGCTTTCTCTGGATTAGCTTATCCGGAATGCTGGCCGTTGTCCTGGCCGCGGTACTGCTTTCACCCATCGCAATGGCTCAGTCCCGCAAGAATACGCAGGAATACATACGGGAACTGGAAGCGGCCATGTATCTGCTCCAGAACAATTATGTTGATGAGGTCGATTCCGAGCAGCTCTTCCGGGGCGCCATGGACGGAATGTTCGCCAGTCTTGACGATCCCTATTCTCTTTATCTGAACGATGAACTTCTGGAACAGATGACCGATACCACCCAAGGCGAATACGGCGGAGTGGGTCTTTACATCAGCAAAGACCGCTACGATCCCGACAATCCGTACGGCCGGCTTCCCTACGTAAAGGTCGTCTCTCCCATCGAGGATACTCCGGGCTGGAAAGCCGGCATCAACGCCGGCGATTACATTTACGCGATCGAAGGTGAATCCGCCGAAGGATTCGCGACACAAGATGTTTCGGATCGTCTCAGAGGTGTTCCCGGTACAAGCGTTAAGGTAACGATCCTTCGCGGGGAATACACGTTCGATCTTGTGCTGACACGGCAAAAAATTGAAATCCCGACCGTTAAGACTACGATTATCAACGGGGATATCGGTTATATCAGAATCATCGAATTCACCCCCTTTACGGTACCGCGCGTTGAGGAAGCCTTAACCGAATTTACAGCCCAGGGCCTGGATAAACTCATCGTGGACGTCAGAAGCAACCCGGGCGGCCTTTTGGACTCGGTCGTCGAAATCGCCGACTTCTTCTTCAGCCGGGGCGTCGTGGTGAGCACCCGATACAGACAGGAGCGCATGAATCAGGTTCATCGCGCCACTCCCGGCACGATTGTTTCTTCCGATACGAAAATCGCCGTGCTGATCGACAAAGGTTCGGCATCGGCATCGGAAATTCTTACCGGAGCGCTCAAAGACAGAGGCCGGGCCACGGTTATCGGAGAAACCTCTTTCGGCAAGGGTTCCATCCAGCAAATGATTCCTCTGGACGGCACGGCGATAAAACTCACCACGGGCCGCTATTACACGCCGAACGGCATCAACATCGATAAAACCGGCATCGAACCGGACATTGCCGTAAAAGAACCGGATTTAACCGACGAACAGACCAAGGCTTATGCCGTTCTTCTCCAGGAAAACCGAATCGGTTCCTTTGTGGATTCGTATCCCGATCCGTCTCCATCACAGGTGAACGACTTTGTCGAACAGCTCCGTTCGGACGGGCTGGATCCCGGCGAACGAATTGTCCGGCTCCTGGTTAAACGGGAATCGGAACGGCGCTTGAACGTTCCGCCGGTTGTGGATTTGGAATTCGACCGGGTGCTCCTTCGCGGAGTCTCGTTTCTGGAGACGGGAAAGTGATTCAAGCCATTTCTCTGGAAACCCGCCGCGGTGATTCGATGACCGATATTACCTCGGCGGTTTCTCAAATCGTCGCCGAAAGCGGCGTTACGGAGGGACTTTGCCTTATCAGCAGTCCCCACACCACGGCCGGGGTAACCATTAACGAAAACGCCGATCCCGACGTACAGACCGATATGATGATGGAAATCGGAAAAATCGTTCCCCGCGAAGACGGTTATCGGCATATGGAAGGCAATTCGGCCGCCCATTTGAAAGCAACCTTCACCGGTCTTTCGGTAACGCTTCCGATTTCTGAAGGTCATCTGGTTCTGGGAACTTGGCAGGGTGTCTATTTCTGCGATTACGACGGTCCCAGGCGGCGGCGCGTTATGGTTACCGTCATCGGCGATTCAAACCGAAACGGTTAACGGGAACGCATGAAACAGTTTGTCCTTCCCTTTGAACCCAAAGGCGGCGAACCGGAAAAACGCGCACTGACCGGTCAAGACTTCAAATACCTCATCAGGGTTCGCCGCTATCGCGGCGGAGATAGTATCGCCGCAAGATCTCCCAATGGGCGGCCTTACGAAATAAGGATTCTCTCCATAAGCCGAGACTCATGTGAAATTCTTATTGAACCCGGAAAGGATTCCCTTTCCAATCGGTCTGAAGAAAACTTCCGTATCGTCCTTATGCCGGCCCTTACAAAAGGACGAAAAATGGATCTCGTTGTCCGTCAGGCTGTCGAATCCGGAGCCGTCGGACTATGGCCTCTTCAAACCGATCATAGCCAAGTTCGATACGATCATGAAAAGGACGGTCAAACAAAGACGGACCGCTGGAACCGCATCGCAAAAGAAGCCCTGCAGCAAAGCGGCGGTTCAACACCTCTGACGATTACGAATTCAATAACACTTTCCGAAGCCGTCGACGCCTGGAACCGGCGCGGACCGCTGTTTTTCTTCCACGAAAAAGCATTGAAGGAACGCGGTCTCCATAACTATCTTTCAGAGACGAACCTCGAGATCGGTATTATAATTGGACCCGAGGGCGGTCTTTCCGCCGAAGAAACGCTGTTTCTGGAGAACAGCGGGGCGATTCCCATTTATTTGGGGCCAAGAATCCTCCGGGCCGAGACCGCGGCCCTCTATGCCGTCGCGGCGATTTCGACCATCATAAGGGAGAGGAACGAATGGCAGCCGATGTAAACAGAATTCATATCTTGGACATACCCCTGGACGTTATTGACGATGAGTCGCTTCAGGAAACCATAGAGAAGCTCTACACCCTGAAAGAGCATAGACAAATCATCCTTCTTGATTTCCACGGCTTCATGAAAGCCCGTCATAATTCCGAACTGAAAACGGCGTTGGTTCAAGCGGCGCTCATCATACCCGTTTCATCGATCCTAACCCGAGCGGCCGGTTTTCTGCATTATAAAATTCCGCCGCTTCGCCGAACATATCCGTTCGTTATAAGACTGCTCGGCATCCTGGAACAGAAGAACAAATCCGTATACCTGCTCGGTTCCACAATGTCGGGCATCAGAAAAGCCGAGTCCACTTTAAAGGCGACATTCCCCGGACTGCAGATCGTGGGAAGATATGCCGCCCATTTCCCCGCCAACAGGGAATCCGACGTTGTCACGGCCATTAAAAAGTCCTCTCCGACCCTGCTTCTCGCCGGACGCGGGCTAAAAGAACGTCATTTATGGATCAGCCGAAGACGTACGCAGTTCTCGCCCGGATTAAGTCTCTGGGAAAATACATGTTTTGATGTTTTTTCAGGGAAAAAATCGAAACCGAATAATTCAACCGGTGCCCGGCTTTTCAAAGGTTTTTTCGGTTCCCTTATTCGTCCGTGGCGTTTTCTTCGGGGATTTCGCTACCTGTTTTTCTTTATTTTGGTCGTCATTGAACGGATTCGCGGCTGATATCCGTTTCCATCAAACGGATAGCCCCGCTTGATGGCCTGGAGTATACTTCAAATCTATGCTCAACATTCGATTTCTGTACACGCTTCTCGATTCGAATTTCATCCGTGTTTTTCTCGGCCTGGCCGCCGTTATCGGTATCGGTGTTCTGGCGGATATCATCATTATTCTGAAGCTTTCTCTTCTCATCGGCCCGTGGATAACCATGGCTATTCTCTCGGCCAATGCGGTCTTGGGAATACGAATCGCTTATAGTCTGACTGACCGATGTAAACAATCAATTATGGAAACCGTCGGCAGAGGCCGCGGTGATCATGATCAATTCTTCCGGTACTTAGCAACCCTTATCACCTCTCTCTTTCTCGTCGTACCCGGATTCATCAACACAATCGCCGGGGCCGTTCTTCTTATTCCGGCCGTTTCGATTCGTTTTGGGAAAAAAACGGCTGAAATTCTGGGAATCGATTGGCGGGAAGCCTACGAATATCTCCGGCTCGACGGAATCGCGGGAAATAACTGAATTCCTAAAACGAATACCGGAGTAACCGCTCGCTCTTTGAATTCCCTTCAATAAAGCTTCATATTTAAATCATTGTTTCTTGAAATCACCCCGCTATATTAAAAAGAACCATCTGTGAATGTTTCTTTCTGCTCATCTCTCCACCCGCCGATATTTAAAAATTGTTTACGGAGAAAATCCTTTATGTACCGCGTTCTTGTTCACGGATCCGATGAGCGTGAATACCGCTCTCTTAAAGATGTCCTGCCGGACAACATCAAGCTGAACTACATAATTGATCGAAATCGTCTTTTAAATATGGTCGATGAGGACATTCACGGCATCGTCCTGCGTTTTTCAAATCCGGATTACACCGATTTAACCTTTGTAAAAAAGGTTTCTGATTCGATCGGATTTGCCGGGGTGATCGTTGTTGTCAGCGGGGTTACACCCGCTCAGGCCGTCAGCTGTATGCGAAACGGCGCTTACGACTGCTTTGTCGGTCCCCTCGACGGTGAAACGATCAGTCCTTGTTTGGTCAGAATGATTGATACATCTTTTTCTATGGAACAAAAGAAAACAGCGACTTTTATTTCCGGAGACAGTCGAATCATGGCCGATCTCAGGAAGCGGCTTGTTCTACTGGCGAAGGATTCACACCCGGTTTTGATAACAGGAGAAACGGGGAGCGGGAAAGACCTCGCGGCAAGAACGATACACATGACAAGCTCCCGCCGTGAAGAACCCTTTATAGCCGTAAATTGCGCGGCTTATACGGATGAGTTACTCCGATCGGAGTTATTCGGTTCACTGCGCGGCGCCTATACCGATTCCACCGATCGTCCCGGTCTTTTTGAAAGCTCACACGGCGGCACTCTGTTTCTGGATGAAATCGGCGAATTAAGCCCTTGCTGCCAGAGCGCTCTTTTAAGAATTATTGAAGACGGAACGATTCGAAGAATGGGTGGCGTGAAAACCAAACATGTCGATGTAAGGATTATCGCCGCGACGAACAGAAACATTGATGAGGCGATTCAATCGGGAACCTTTCGCCGGGATCTTTACTACCGCTTAAGTCAATTAGCCGTAAATATTCCTCCCCTCAGGAAACACCGGGAAGACATACCCCGACTTGTTCGGGAATATCTTAAAAAAAACAATCCTCAAAGCCGATGGAAAATTGATTCGGCCGCCATGGCGAAATTAATCCGTTATTCCTGGCCGGGAAACGTAAGAGAGCTCCAATCGGTTGTTCTGAATGCATCTCTTTCCGCCAAAGAGCACATTATCAGATCAAAGAATATAGTCCTTTAAAAAATAAAGCCGGGCTACAGGTTAGTGAAGAACCCGATAATCAACCATTTCGGCCGTCGGGATACCGATTTCCTCATTTATTCCCAATAATTTCACCGCTACAAGCAATCGGCTCCCTTGAGGAACGTAATTATCCGCCGGATTTTGGGGTTTGGCGTCGGGAAAAACATCAAGCCACTTCTCGCCTTCAAAAAGAATCATGCAGGAATACGATCGGACCTCATCGGTTCCAATCCAGGCCCCGCCGACAAGAGTAACCCACACCCGGGAAACATCACCGCTTGAATCGATTTCCGAATCACCGATAAGTCCTTCAAGAATAACGATTCTGCCGTCTTCAACAGCTTCCGCAACAATCTTCGGATCATCTAGCGACGACAGTTCTATTCCGAAATCAACAACCGAATCAAAGCCTTCCGCCCAAACGGCCGAAGAGAATAGAATCAGCAGGGCCGCCGGTATAAATTTCATTGGTTACCCCCACCTAATGATACATTTCAATGTCTCTCGGCTTCAACTCGAACATACGGGTTGAGAAACCTTCATAAATTCCCGTATAATGATAACATAACGGAAGTTTGTTTGACAAAGAATCCGGCGTTACCTACAATACTGTGAAGGATTCCATCGCATAGGGTGCAAAATGGCTAATAACAACGAACTCGTCAATGGATTCGATATCGAAAAAGACGACAGCCTAAAAATACGGCTACAGAAAATTGATTCGGTCAAAGGCTGTCTTGTACTCTATTTGACCGGTTATATCGATACCTACAATTCCAACCTGTTTCAGAAAAGAGTTACGAAAGCCATAGAAGCCGGCTACAGTAAACTCATCTTTCATTGCGGAAGCCTTACCTATGTTTCCAGTACGGGTATAGGATCGTTTACCCACTTTCTGAAAGCCGTAAAGCCGCGCGGCGGCGACTTGGTCCTTTTGGAAATCCAGCCGAAAGTGTACGAGGTGTTCCAGCTCCTCGGATTCAGTCAATTTTTCAATATAAAAGATAACCTCGATGAAGCCGTTTCGTTCTTCAGTTCGGACGGTGATATAAAATCGGATGATGTTTTTCCGAAAATCTTCCGCTGCCCCATTTGTTCCAAGAAACTTAAAGCCACGAAAGCGGGAAGATTTCGCTGCAGCGAGTGTAAAACCATCCTGGCTATCGACAACTCAGGACAAGTATTTCTGGGATAAAATAATACGGAAAAAACAACTTTCACAAAACAAACCGTTCCTTTGCGGACGGTTTTTTGTTTCTTGTGAATAACCTGTGGATAAACGAATAAGATTATGAAAAATAAGGAAATAGCCGGTTCGGTCAAAAATATCCGAACTGTATCATAAAAAGTACGTTAATGTGGTTTTTTAAATAAATCCTTATCTAAAAGCAAAATATCTTTAGTGTCGTTTGAATATATTCAAAATTTATTAAAGAATTAACACTAATTACATACCGATGAAATCATTAATTCCGTGTGAATAACCTGTGGATAAGTGATTTTCAGCATTCCTCGTCACCATATCGCTCAATATGGGCTCCCAGCGAACATAACCTTTCGGTAAGATTCTCGTATCCCCGTTCAATTTGATAAACGTTCTTTATCTCACTCCGGCCCTGCGCCGCCATTGCCGCAATAACCATCGCCATGCCCGCTCTAACGTCGGGCGAGGTTAATTCCGCCGCTCTAAGCCGTCTGGGTCCCGTAACGACGGCCCTGTGCGGATCACAAAGAATAATCCCCGCTCCCATGGTTATCAGTTTGTCGACAAAGAACATCCGCGATTCAAACATCTTCTCATGGATTAAAACCGTGCCTTCCACCTGCGTGGCGACAACCGTGATGATGCTGGTCAGATCGGGGGGAAATCCCGGCCAGGGCGCGTCGTCTATCTGCGGAATCATGCCGCCCATATCGAAAACAACCTTTCTTTCCTGCGCGGACGGCACGATTATTTCATTCCCTTCCGTATTCCAGCGGATACCGAGCTTCCCAAAAGCAATGCGGCACATCCGAAGATGTTCGGGGTCGGCGTCTTCAATAACAATCTCTCCGCCGGTGGCCGCGGCAAGCCCGATAAAGGAACCGACTTCCATGAAATCGGCGCCGATTCGATAAGAACATCCTCCAAGCGCGGAAACACCCCGTATACGGAGAATATTGGATCCGATTCCATCGATTCTGGCCCCCATGGCATTCAAAAACCTGCACAAGTCCTGAATGTGCGGTTCACTGGCGGCATTCCGAATGATGGTTTCTCCTTCGGCCTTCACGGCGGCCATCAGGGCGTTCTCCGTGGCCGTAACCGAAGCTTCGTCTAAAAATAAATCCCGTCCGACAAGCTTGTTCGCCGTAATAATATAGCGGCCGTTCACGTCGACCGTCGCACCGAGTCCCTTAAGCGCCAAAAAATGAGTATCAAGACGCCTGCGGCCGATAACGTCGCCTCCGGGCGGCGGAAGAACCACCCGTCCGGATCGGCCGAGCATGGGTCCGGCGAACAATATTGAAGCGCGAATTTTTCCCGCGGATTCCTCCGGTATTTCCGTCCCGGTTACCGCGGTGCAGCAGATTTCCCACTCTCCGGGTCCTTTTCCGTCAACCCTGGCTCCCAGGGCACGGAGGATGTCCAGCATGACGTTAACGTCTTCAATATCGGGAATATTCGTCAGAAGAACCGGTTCATCCGTTAACAGCGCCGCCGCAATACAGGGTAAAGCGGCATTTTTATTTCCGCTGGCTTTAATGCGGCCGCGTATGGGGTATCCGCCGTCGATAATGTATCGGGACATGATTCAGAGGCTACATGCCCTTATCCCGGAGGTCAATGCCTCCGGATTCGGCGGAGTCCATAGCCATGGAAATACCGTAATCGTCCGGCTGTTCACCCTCTGGAAACGAAACCGGCTAAAAAGCTATCATAGACCGACTTCATGTCCATTTTCTCAGTGAGAGTCTCTCTCAATTAAAGGATTATTTCATGCCCGTGATGAAATTCGGCGGCAGTTCCCTCGCCGACTCAATACGTATCAAATCCGTTGCGGATATCATCCTTAACCGTGCGGCACAAGATGGAAAACCGCCGGTTGTCGTCGTATCGGCCATGAAAGGCGTTACGAACGCCTTGATCGGCGCGTCACAGGCCGCCGAAAGAGGCGATCGGTCTTTTGTCAAACTCCTGGAAGAACTGAAAGCCAAGCATAGAATCGCCATCGAAGAACTCGTGTCTTCTCCGGATTCCCAAAAAGGGCTTGTTTCGGAAACCGACGGCATTCTCGAAGAAGCGGGAGATATTTTGCACGGCGTGGAACTCGTTCGGGAGTGTTCTCCTCGAACCGGCGACTTGATTTCGGGGTTTGGAGAACGTCTGAGCAGCCTTATTCTCGCGGCTCATCTTGTTGATCGCGGAGAAAAGGCCGAAGCGGTCGACGCCCGCCAAATCATCCGTACGGATGATACTCACGGCCGCGCCCTTGTCGATTTCGAAACAACGGGTACTCTGGTGAGAAATCGTTTATCCGAAATTTCCGGAATACCCATCGTAACCGGATTCATCGCGTCCACCGAAAACGGCGTAGCGACAACCCTCGGCCGCAACGGCAGCGATTACACGGCAACCATACTCGGTGCCGCGCTGAATACCGATTCTGTGGAAATCTGGACGGACGTTGACGGCATTCTCACCGCCGATCCACGGATTGTTCCCGATGCCTGGATGATTAAGGAAATCAGTTTTCAGGAAGCGATGGAACTCTCCTTCTTCGGGGCGGAGGTTATCCATCCTTATACTCTGGTTCCCGTTATTGAAAAAAACATTCCGATTTATATAAAGAATACCTATAATTCCGCCTCTCCCGGTACGCGTATCGCCGGAGATGTGGCGCCGAAAGATCGGCCCATTACCGGTATCGCCGCCATAGACGAGGTTGCCATGATTACCATTGAAGGAGGCGGGATGGTCGGCATGCCCGGCATTGCCGGGCGAATTTTTGCTTCGGTTGCCGCAACCGGGGTTAATGTCATCATGATTTCCCAAGCTTCTTCGGAACACAGCATCTGCTTCGTCTGCCGAAAGGACGAGGCCGAGAAAGCCGCAAAAGTTCTTCGGGACGACTTGGCCGACGCCTTTTCCTCTTCCGTTGTGCGTGATATCAAGTTCCTCGACGGTTTGAATGTCGTGGCGGTAATCGGTGAAAATATGCGCGGACGCGTCGGCTTGAGCGGAAAACTGTTCAGTGCCCTCGGTAACGCGGGTGTGAATATCCTGGCTATCGCTCAAGGTTCAACCGAGCTGAATATATCCTTTGTTATCGACGGTGCGGATAAAAATGCCGCGATTACCGCCATTCATCGGGCTTTCATCGGCTAGCTTCCGCCGCTTACCCAACCGGGGGGTCAAAAAAACATGAATTTCGTAAGCACTCGTAATCACAAAAAATCCGTAAGTTTCACAGAAGCCCTGTTTCGCGGTCTCGCGCCGGACGGCGGTCTTTACATTCCCGAACACACGCCGAACCTTACAGGTCTCTTCGAGACTCTTTCGGAGGATATTCCGTTCAACGATCTTTCCACATCTCTCCTCCGGACTCTGCTGGAGCCGGAAATAAGCGCCCAAACCGCCGAAAGCATTGTTAAGGACGCCTTTAACTTCGAACCGGTTCTCGTACCCGCCGCCGAAGGAATCACGGTTCTGGAGCTTTTTCACGGGCCGAGCTGCGCTTTTAAAGACTTCGGCGCCTCCTTTCTGGCCTCGGCGATGAATCGGCTTCTGGCCGGCAGAAACGAGCGTGCGATAATCGTTACGGCGACAAGCGGAGATACCGGAAGCGCCGTGGCTCAGGCCTTTCACGGCAAGGACAGAATCGATGTGGTGATTCTCTATCCATCCGGAAGGGTTAGTCCCCTGCAGGAAAAGCAGCTCACCACGCTCGGCGGAAACGTAACGGCTTTGGAGGTAGGCGGCACTTTCGACGACTGCCAGAGAATGGCAAAAGCGGCCTTTACCGATCCGAAGCTCGCCGATCTCCCCTTAAGCTCCGCCAATTCCATCAATCTGGGCCGCCTGATTCCTCAGTCCTTCTATTATGTCTGGGCCTGGACACGGTTGCGCGGCGGCGGCGATTTCGCCTTCGTGGTGCCCAGCGGCAACTTCGGCAATATAACGGCCGGTCTTTATGCCGCCGCCTGGGGAATGCCCGTTACGCGCTTCGTCGCGGCGACCAACGCCAATGATGTTGTCCCCGAATATCTCCGAACCGGCAATTATCGTCCCAGACCGTCGATTCCCACATTATCGAACGCCATGGATGTCGGCGCTCCGAGCAACTACGAACGGCTCGATCGGCTTTATGAAAGCAATGTGGAAATCTTCCGGAAACATGTGGAAGCTTGGTCGGTCGATGATTCGGAAACAAAAAAGACAATCGCCCGGGTTTACCGGGATTTCGGCTACCTCTGCTGTCCGCATACCGCCGTCGGATGGCGGGCGGCCGAAATGTACAGGGAAGAAAATCCGGGTGTTCCCGCCGTGGTTCTCTCCACGGCTCATCCGGGAAAATTCGTCGAGGTTGTTGAGGACGCTACCGGCGAGCGGCCTTCGCTTCCTCCGGCTTTGGCTTCGCTCTTGGAAAAAAAGAAAGAATCGATTCTTATCGGAAACCGGAATGAAGAACTTGCGGAGTGGCTGCTGAAGCGTTTCTAACCGCATTCGGCCGCGATGTTGGCGGGCCGAATACCGGGTTTTCGATTATGACCGTCCGCCCCGGCGGGACCGGAACAGCTGTAATCCGGACTGTAAGCAAGCTGAAAACTCGACATTCGGCCTAAAAAAGGGCGCTAAGCCGGAACTTTTTCGAAAGCAAGGCAAATTTGCGCAAAGACGATATCTTGGGGACGATTCGGCGCGCGGATTTTTTCCGCGAAACGAACCGCATATTGCTTATCGCCTGCCGCGCGAGCGTCCCCGGGGCGCGCCTTTCGCCATAATTCGGACTCTTTTATAAAGACCTTCGCCTTCGCTTTTGGTCACAACATCATCCCGTTCGTTGATGGCCGTATGGATAAGCCGGCGTTCAAAAGGATTCATCGGCTCAAGAAGCCGGCTGGAACGGGTTCGGGCCGCCTCATCCGCCGCGCGATGAGCCATGCGGACAAGCGATTCTTCACGGCGGGCCCGATAGCCTTCGGTATCCAAAACAATTCGCCACGGAGCATCATCACCGGCAACGCGATTCAGGTAAACATTTAACAACAGCTGCAGCGCATCGAGATTTTTTCCCTTCTTGCCGATGAGGATATTCGAAGAATCCGATGTTATTTCAAACACGGCCTTGGATTTATCCATTTCCTTGAACGCGACCTTTCCGGAATAGCCCATTCGCTCAATGATCCCTTCGGCGAACGCGATAAGGGATTCTTTGATTTCTTCGGAAGGAGGATCAACCGGTTCTTCCGGCTCTTCTTCCTCTTCAGCCGAAGGAGATATCGGAGGTTTCGGATCCATCGCCGCGCGATCGTTTTTAATCTTCGCCGCCGATCGATTCGTGCCGGAATTGCCCGGTCCCATGGGATCCGGAATGGTATCCAAGGTCCGGACGCGAATCCGCACCTTTCCTTTCCCGAAGATACCGCCGGTTTTCTCTAAAATTTCAACGTCGAAACTTTCACTTCCCAATTCCGCGGCGGCCTTGGCGATGGCCTCTCGTTCCGTCTTTCCTTCGAATTCCATTGCCGTCATGCGGCACCTCCCGCGGCTTTGCGCTTCTTGATGTAGTTCGTAATAAGCTGCTGGCCGATTGTGATGAAGTTCATCGTCGTCCAATACAAAAGCAGTCCCGAGGGCATGTTGTATAGAATAAAGAAGAACATAATCGGCATTCCCAGAGTCATCATTTTCTGCTGCATTCCCGTCTGTCCGCCCACGGATCCCTGCTGGGTAACTTTTGTCATCAGCAGCTGACCGCCCAGATACAGAACCGGCAGCAGACGAATCGCATCATAGGTGTTTCCAAAAAAACTGATGCCTTTTTCAAACTGAATAATATGCTCCGGCGCCGAAAGATCGGTAATCCAGCCCGGTATGAACGCGGCGCCGCGAAGCGGAAAGTACCGATTTAAAAGTCCGTAAAGCGCTATGAAAATCGGAAATTGGAAAAGCATGGGCAGACAGCCGCCCATGGGATTCACGCCTTCAGCCTTATAAAGTTCGGCGGTTTTCGCGTTCAGTTTCTGCGGATCGTCTTTGTATTGTTCCTGGAGCGCCTTGATTTTCGGCT
Organism: Spirochaetia bacterium; assembly: GCA_963666985.2. Classification (GTDB taxonomy): domain Bacteria; phylum Spirochaetota; class Spirochaetia; order DSM-2461; family DSM-2461; genus UBA2779. Next base: position 1,703,457 of record CAXXIA010000002.1, read on the forward strand.
GAATCGCCTGCATTTTACCGGTAGATTCGTAGCTTTTATGGGTAAAGGGGAAAAGTATGCCTTTAACCAAAATTGTAAGAAGAACGATGGCAACGCCGAAATTGGGAATCAGCTTATAAAACTGCTCCAAAAGCCAGCGCAGGATGCTCTCAAGCCACCCAAGCCACGAACTCGTTTTGGGAGCGTTCTTTAATCCCAGCCCCGAAATACCGAAAGCATTATGTTCGGAAGAATCATAACGGCTCAAATTCGCCCGGTCCAGAGGACCGATATAAAACCGATAAACATCCTCTATGATGCTTTCTCTTCTGGCCGCTCGGGAAATTTGAAGACGGGAAGCCTGATTTTGTCCGTCGGCCGGGCGGCCGTCCCAGGTAATTGTCGCGCTTCCGGAGCCCGGTTCAACGATAACGGCAAAATATTTGCCGACGACACCGGCCCAATTCACCGTATTTTTCGTTTCGACAACGGATTCCCTATTTCTTCCGGAACGATAAATCTGTCTTTTCCATTTTCCGGTTTTCGGATCCGGACCCCAGCTGACGTTATCCCTTATTTCGTAGCGTCCGTCGATTTTATCGAATTCAGGACCTATCTGCGGTCCGTAGGTAAGGGTATAGGCCGGCTCGTTTCCGTCCAGAAGAGGAACGGCTTTTCCGTCGGGAGTTTCCAAGATTACTCTGAGTTCGATCATGTACTCGCCGGGAATAATCCTGTAAATCTTCGAAAGAGTGAAAACCTGTCCGTCTTTCAAATAATTCCGTGAAAAACGAAGAATCTTTTCTTTCCCTTTCGTCGTTCTCTCAAAATCAAAGGCATCCGTTAAATAAGACGAATCATGGCCGCCGAAAGCAATGTTGAACGTTCCAACACCGCTCTCGCCGTCGAGAACCATGGAAATGGGTTTGCCGTCGTCCAGCTCTTTTTTAAGAAGAATTTCCTTCGCGACGCCCCCGGCGGTACTGAATTCGATTGTGAACAGATCCGTTTCTTCGACGATGGTCCGAATAGGATAATCCTGTTCGGGAAAATCAATTTTATTTACGGAACCGGATGAATCACCTGCGGTGCCCGAAACCGCCGCCGATGAATCATCGGCCGCCGTATCGGCGACACCATCGGAAACCGGCCGGATATCATCAGATTCCGGATTGTTGGAAGTTTCCGAGACCGGCGGGGCGTATTTCTCGTTGAGCATCTGGGTAATAAATGTTCCGGCGAAAAGAATCGCTCCCGCCAGGACAATTGCTATTACCGTATTTTTTTCCATGTATTCCTCCGAGGAATCAAGCGTCCCGCCGCACCGTTTGAAAAAACGGATCGGTTTACCGACAGCGGCGGCGGATAACTAAGGTACCGGATCGTAACCTCCGGGGTTGCCCGGATGGCATCGTGCAATACGTTTAACCGCCATCCAAAAACCTTTAAACGGCCCGTATTTCTTCAGCGCTTCTACGGCATAAACCGAACAGGAAGGATAAAAGCGGCAGCTTCTCGGAAAAAGCGGCGAAATCACGATTTTATACAGATACACCAGACCGATGATCGGCCAGGTGAGCCATGTAAAGAATCGCTTAGACAAATTCCACTCTTTGAAGCAGCTTCATAAACTGTTGTTCACGATCATGGTACGAAAAATTTCCGGGAAACAACACAACGACAATATCGTACCCTGCCGGAATATCCCATTTCCTGCGTCGATAAATTTCTTTCAGCACTCGTCTGGAATAATTCCTCAGAACGGATGTTCCGAATTTCCTGACGAATGTGACGGCGAAACGATTCCGTTCAAATCCGTTTCGTTTCGCTACAAGTTTCGCACCGCTGCAAGATGCCTTTACATCCGGTTGTTCAAAAACACGGGCGAAGTCCGCCTTCTTTTTCAGTCTTTCCGATTTAGAAAGGCTTTCGCTCATCCGTTACTGTCAGCTTTTTCCGGCCCTTGCGGCGACGTCGCGCCAAAACGGCTCGGCCGGATTTTGTTTTCATGCGCTCCCGGAAGCCGAATTTCCGGTTTCTTTTGGTCTTACTGGGCTGATACGTACGTTTCATTCATATACTCCATAGGGGGCCCGGCGTTACCGGTTCCCGGTGTTGATTATTTTTAAGGGACAATTTAGGCCAAATCACTATACTGACAAGAGCTAATCCAGTCAAGAGTCGGCTCGGCGGCGCATCTCTTCCAGCAGGCCGAAAAACGCCGAATCGTTCTCCGGCCGATCGGCGCCGGCGATATCGTCTTCGTTTGCGGAATGAAAATCGGCCGATTCTTTTTGTTTTGTTTCCACTTTCGGCGAATCGTCTTTTTTCCCGTTTGAAATTCTTATTTTAAGAGAACGAATTTCAAGCTCCGGGTATTTGTTTCTGATACTCTTGAGGATTCCATCCTGACGCATGCGAATTTTTTGCGACCAGCCCGGATGATCGCTTTCCAAAAGAAGTGAATGGTTTCGAATATCAACAGGTTCGACATGCAAAGCCGTTTCGGCTCCGACGATATTCTCCCAGCCGTGAAAAACCTCGGAAGATCGGCGGGTTTCTTCCGGAACTATTTTTTTAAAAAGATCCCGAAGAACATCCCCCGCCATGCTGAAATCATCTTTATTCGGCGGATTCATGCAAACAACCGTTTTCCACTTTATAGATCAAACATCCCTCTTTGTCATGACGAATATCCTCTCCGGGAAGAAAGGTATAAAAAATCTGTTCGGCCGGAGGCAGTTTTTGCCGAAACAGCTTTCGCTTAACAGGATCAAGCTCCAAAAGAACATCATCGAGAAGCAAAATCGGTTTGCGTCCCGTTACGTCGGAAAAAAAACGTGCCTGTGCGACACGCAACACGAGCGAAAGCAAACGAAGCTGACCGGTTGAAGCGCTTTTCGCAAAATCCCTTTCCTCCGTCTGGAAAAAGAATCTATCTCTATGCGGCCCGCTTCCGGTTGATCCCATGGCCAAATCCATTTCCAGCTTAGCCGACAGTTTATCCATAACTTCGCCCGTTGTAGACGCTTCTCCCCAGGAAGGCCTGTATACAAGGATTACATCGGATTCCAAACCGGAGACTTCACGATACAGGGGTGAAAATATTCTTCCGAACTCTTTTACCAGAGATTCCCGGCGCTCGGAGAGTGCCAAACCGGCATACGCCAGCTGCTCTCCATAATGATCGAGCAAATTCCTCCGCCCGGACTTAAGAAGAAAATTTCTCTCTTTAAGAAGCTTTTTGTAGCGGCGAAGCTGATCCACGTAAAGAGGATCATGAAGACTGAGAGTCTGATCCATAAACCATCGCCGCTTTTCGGGCGGTCCGCTTACAAAAAGAAAATCATCATGAACAAAAACAATGGCCGGTATCCGCCGGATCAGTTCCTTCCTGTCGACAACGGCTTTTCCGTGAAGACGAATTTCCTTACTCCCGTCCCGCCAAACAACGGAAAGTTCATCCTGAACTTCTTCTTCCGAGCGGAATGTCCCGTGAACGGCCATTTCTTTTCGGCCCCAGGAAACCATTTCGTTGTCCTGATGGGTCCGAAACGAACTTCCGTAACTGAGAAAATAAAGGGCTTCGAGAAAATTCGTCTTTCCTTGACCGTTTTCGCCGATTAAAAAAATATTCCGAGCGTCGATATTTGTTTCGCCGTCTTCCAAATTGCGGAATCCATGGAAACGAATCGTTCGAAAACTCAAGTTTTTATTCCATCTGCATCGGCATGATGATGTGGAAATATCTCGATTCGGGAACCGAAACCAAAGTAATCGCCTTGCTTGTTTCGGTAAACTTCAAGCTTACCTCATCATCGTTCATAACCTTGAGAGGATCGGAAAGATACACATGGTTCAAGGCGAAATTGGAATCCGGTCCCTCATATCTGCAGTCGATGCTTTCTTCCGCGACACCAATCTCACTTTCTTCCGAGCGAAGAGTCAGTTTGGCTCCGGAGGCCAAAAGATAGATCCGCTTGGATTTCTGTTCGGCCAGCAAAGAAACGCGGCGCAGGGCAGCGATAAACTCAACGCGATTTACCTGCAGGTCATAATCCTGATTTTCGGGAATCACTCGGGAATAATTCGGAAATTGGCCGTCGATCAGCGTACTGGTTACTTTTTGATTGTCGAAACGTACAAAGAGAATCTTATCGACGACGGCGATCTGAAGATCACCTTCGCCGGAAGCCAGCTTGCGAACCAGATTAAGAACTTTCGGCGGGATGATAATACCGCTGAATTCCGGAACAAGACCTTCGGGGGCGATTGATATATAACTCAGCCTCCGTCCGTCGGTCGCAACCATGATAAGACGATCCTCTCCTTTTTCCATGAAAACGCCGTTCATGAAGTAGCGGGTTTCATCATCACTGATTGCAAAAATGGTTTGACCGATCATGTTTATAAAGTCTTTTTGAGGCAGAGCAAAAAACGTGTTCTCCGCGGTTTCCGGTATTTCCGGAAATTTATCGGCCGAAATACTGTGCAGCTGGAAATTGATATTCTTGCCGTCCGTAATGGTTAAGCGGTCGCTTTCGTCATTCTCTTCCTGAATGAACCGAACTTCACCATCCGGCAGTGTTCGAAGAATGCTTAAAAGCTTATCGCAAAAAACCGTTGTATTTCCCGGAGCTTCCACGACAACGGGGATTCTCGTTTCAAAGCTGACCTTGAGATCCGTCGCTTTGATCGTCAAGGCATCCTCTTCCGCTTCCAAAAGGACGTTGGAGAGAATTGACAAGGCATTCCGGGACGCGATGATCTCCTGAGCAACGGAGATTTCCTTAAGAATAACGTTCTTGTCGCAATTAAACCGCATGGTTCTCCTCCCGATGACGATACTCGATAATAAGGGGAATTCCCGTCTCGGCACAAGTCTTTATGAGCAAGAGGGAAATATCATCGATCATATAAATCCTAAAGAGACATTTATTCACAGGGTCTACGAATTCCTATTTATAAAAATTTAATAGTAGTTGTAGTAGTAGGCAACCGGATACTGGGGATATTTCATTTAATTGTTTTTAAGAGAAAAAGATAGATTGAGAACATATTTGGGTATAAATTGTTGTTTAATTGCCTCTATAAGTCAATTTATCCACAGGGCGTCACATTATCTACAAAGAATTCACAGTTTGTAGACGGATATCCGGAACTTATCCACTTTCTTTGATGTTCCTGATTAACTCTCCGATTGTCGGTTCGAGAGTCGGATCTCCTTTCATGCGGTCTTCGATTCTTTGGCATGAATGCATAACGGTTGTGTGATCCCTTCCTCCGAATTCCAAACCGATTTCGGTTGTTGAGTAGTCGGTGATGTCCCGGATGATGTACATCGCGACCTGACGGGGAAAGGTGACTTGTTTCGTCCGCTTTTTTCCTTTCAGGTCGGAAGGGGTAACGTTGAAGTATTCGGAAACCTCTCTTTGGATCCGAGAGATTGTTATATTCGCGGTTGATGCGGCGGAGAATTTTCCTTTGAGGTGCTGCTGGGCGATTTCTACGGTAACCGGTTTTCCGACGAGGTCGGCATAGGCGATCATTTTCGTCAGTGATGCTTCAAGGTCTCTGACATTATTGGTGACGTTGCGGGCGATCAGTTCAAGAACGTCGTCGGGGATGGACGTTGAAGAGGATTCGAGTTTCTTTCTAAGAATGGCATAGCGTGTTTCATAATTCGGAGGCTGGAGGTCTACGTTCAGACCGCGTTCGAATCGGCTTTTCAGTCTGTCGGCAAAGTTTTTGAGCTCGGATGGAGGACGGTCGCAGGTAAAGACAAGCTGCTTTTTCGTATCGTAGAGAGCGTTGAATGTGTGAAAGAGTTCTTCCTGAGTTTCTTTTTTGTTTTGAAGATCGTGGATATCGTCTATAAGAAGAACGTCAACCTTCCGGTATTTGTTTTTAAATTGGCTCTGAGTTTCGCTTCGTATCGATTGAATGAACTCGTTAACGAACGTTTCCGCCGTGATATAAACGACTCTTTTTTCAGGAATGGTGTAGTGAATCATATTTCCGATGGCCTGCATCAGATGAGTTTTTCCCAGACCGACTCCGCCGTATATCAGAAAAGGGTTGTAAGCTTCACCGGGATTGGAGGCAATGGCTTGGGCCGCGCTTGCCGCGAACGAATTGTTGTTTCCGATAACGAAGCCGTCGAAATCGTAGTCCAGTCTCAATTGGTTGTGAGGTTCACGATCTTTGGCGGGCGGTTCGGGCTTTACATTTTCCTTGTCGTTCGCTGCTTCGTCGGGAATTTCAGCGGGGTTTGTTCTGGAGGATTCCGGATTCTTTTTGATTTCAAATTGAATTTCCATGAAGGAACCGGACAGCTCATGGAGTTTGGATTTCAGAAGGTCAAGATACCTCTGTTTCACCTGATCCCTGTAGAAATTGGACGGGACATCGAGGATTAAAGAATTGTTTTCGTAATGCGAAAAAGACATATTGCGGAACCACATATCATGCTCTTGTTCGGAGAGATTTCCCTCTTCCATCAACTGGCGAACAGTTTCGGCCCAAAACAGAGTGTAATCATTTCCGCTCATTAATGTCCTCAGTATAAATACTTACAATATAAAAATATAATTCATTCATCACTTTCAGAAAGAACGTTTGAAGCCGAAAGCAATCGGAATTAAGATCATAATATCCACGTTGCTTAGAAGACAAGGGCAAGAATGATTCGAATACCCGCTTAACTAGACTTCGGGCCTTAAAAATGGTAGACTTCCATGTCTTTTCTTTTCAGGACATACAAGGATATATCATGCACAACTACGATGCCCAGCACATTCAGGTGCTTGAGGGTCTTGAACCGGTCCGGAAGCGTCCCGGAATGTATATCGGTTCTACAGGGCCCGACGGTTTGCACCACATGGTCTACGAAATCGTCGACAATTCCATTGATGAAGCCTTAGCAGGTTACTGTCAGCATATTGAAGTTACCCTTGAAGCCGAGGGATCGGTAAAAGTTGTTGATGACGGGCGTGGTATTCCCGTTGCCGTGCATCCCGTTGAGAAAGTCAGCGCTTTGGAAGTGGTGATGACGCGGCTGCATGCCGGCGGAAAGTTCGACAAAGGAACATATAAAGTTTCCGGAGGACTTCATGGAGTCGGCGCCGCGGTGGTTAACGCACTTTCGGACTGGTGTGAGGTGGAAGTCTATCGGAATGGTCATTCTCATATTCAAAGGTATGAGAGAGGAATTCCTGCCGGAGGAATGCGTATCAACGGAGATTCCGATCGCTCCGGAACACAAACGCGGTTTTTTCCTGATGCATCGATATTCGATGAAATCGACTTCAGTTTTGACGTTCTTTCAAAGCGGCTCAGAGAACTTGCTTTTTTGAATAAAGGGATAGAAATCGTTCTTACCGATGAAAGGCCCGGCAGAGAGAGAAATAGAAATTTTAAGTTCGACGGGGGATTAAAGTCTTTCGTTCAGCATTTGAATAAAGGAAAAACTCCCATTTTTGAGGAGCCGATTTGGTTCGAAGCGGTTAAAGACGATGTAACCGTTGAGTTGGCGCTGCAATATAACGACGGATACAACGAGACTCTTTTCAGTTTTGTAAACAACATCAATACGCGGGAAGGCGGTACCCACCTGACCGGATTCCGCGCGGCGCTGACACGGACCATCAATGATTTTCTGAAAGCCTCGAAATACAGCAAAAAGACGGATGAATCCCTAACCGGAGATGATGTTCGCGAAGGCCTTACGTGTGTTCTTTCCGTGAAAGTTCCCGAACCGCAATTCGAAGGACAGACAAAAGGAAAGCTTGGAAATTCGGAAGTTCGAGGAATCGTCGATAAAATTGTCGGAGAAAATTTGTCTTCCTGGTTCGAGGAGTATCCCAAGGTTATCGATTCCATCTTGGATAAGTCCGTAACGGCCGCCAGAGCACGGGCCGCGGCGAGACGAGCCAGAGATTTAACACGCCGCAAAGGCTTTCTTGAGGGGGGCGGACTTCCGGGAAAATTGGCGGATTGCTCGGATAAGAATCCCGCGAATTGCGAATTATACATCGTAGAGGGAGATTCCGCCGGCGGAAGCGCCAAAATGGGACGGGACAGAAAATTCCAGGCGATTCTGCCGCTTTGGGGAAAAATGCTGAATGTTGAGAAGACCAGACTTGAGAAGGTTCTGGCAAACGAAAAGATGCAGCCCATCATTCAGGCCCTTGGTGCTTCGGTTGGAACCGAATTTGAAATCGAGAAACTTCGCTATCATAAGATCATCATCATGGCCGATGCCGACGTGGACGGTTCCCATATCCGAACACTTCTTTTGACGTTTTTCTTTCGGTATATGCAGCCGCTGATCGAACATGGTCATGTTTATTTGGCAATGCCGCCGCTGTTTAAACTTTGGGTGGGGAAGAAGATCACCTACGTTTATGACGAGAAAGAACGCGACGCCGTCATGGAACAGTGGGGCGACGAAGAAAAGATCAATATTCAGCGCTATAAAGGTCTCGGTGAAATGAATCCCGAACAGCTTTGGGAAACCACGATGGATCCGGATTCAAGAAATATTAAGCAGGTTAAGCTTGATGATTTTGTAGCGGCCGACGAAATGTTTACGACACTTATGGGAGAAGAGGTCCCGCCGCGCAGGAAATTCATCGAAGATAACGCGCTTTCCGTCGTGAATTTAGACATCTAAGGAGCACATCTTGAGTGACAGCGTACAAGGTCAAGTAATACCTATAGCCATAGAGGACGAAGTCAGAGAGTCCTATTTGAATTATGCCATGTCGGTTATCGTCAGCCGGGCATTGCCGGATGTGCGGGACGGTTTGAAACCGGTCCATCGGCGCATTTTGTATTCCATGAGCGAAATGGGGCTGCGTCACGATAGACCGTATAAGAAATGCGGACGTATCGTCGGAGATGTTCTCGGTAAGTTTCATCCTCACGGAGATCAGTCGATTTACGACGCTCTTGTACGTTTGGCGCAGGAATTTTCACTGAAGGTTCCACTCGTCCAGGGGCAGGGGAATTTCGGTTCCGTTGACGGAGATCCGCCGGCGGCCATGCGGTATACGGAAGCCAGGCTGGCGGAGATATCCGAAGCCATGCTTCGGGATATTAAGAAGGAAACCGTCGATTTCGGTCCGAACTACGACGATTCGATGACCGAACCCCTGGTTTTGCCCGCGGCCATTCCCAACCTTCTGGTAAACGGAGCCTCCGGAATTGCCGTTGGAATGGCGACGAACATGCCGCCGCATAACTTGGGAGAAGTAACACGCGCCCTTGTGGCCCTTATCGATGATACTGAAATTTCAATAGATGGTCTGCTTGAGTATGTTTCGGGCCCCGATTTTCCAACGGCCGGAGTTATTTACGGAAGAACGGGGTACAGACTCGCCGCGCATACGGGACGGGGAAAGGTTGTTATCAGGGCCCGTTATCATCTGGAAGAAATCAGCGCTGAAAAAGAAGCGATCATTGTGACCGAATTGCCTTATCAGGTGAATAAGGCCGCTTTAATCGTAAGAATCGCGGATTTGGTCAGAGAAAAGAGAATCGACGGCATTTCCGACTTGAGGGATGAATCGGATAGGGAAGGAATGCGCATGGTGATTGAACTCAAGCGCGGTGCCAGTCCGAAGGTTGTCCTCAATCATCTTTTTACTCATACGTCGCTTCAAGTTAATTTCAGCGTGAATAATCTGGCCTTGGTAAACGGCCGGCCCAAGCTGCTGAATCTGAAAGAACTGTTAAGCGAATTTGTCAAACACCGTCAGGAAGTGATTCGGCGCCGGAGTGAGTTCGATCTGGCCAAGGCTAAAGAGCGAGAACACATCCTTATCGGACTGAAGATCGCGCTTGAGAATATTGATGAAATTGTAGAAATCATTAAGAGATCCGAGACGGTCGCGCTGGCCAGAGCAAACCTCATGGCCCGATTTGATTTTACCGAACGCCAAGCTCAAGCAATCCTCGACTTAAGACTCCAGAAGCTGACCAGTCTGGAAACACAGAAGATTCTCGACGAACTTGCGGAAATCCGGGCCACGATCGCATATCTTGAGGATCTTTTGGCAAAAGAATACAAAATACTTGGTGTTGTTAAAGATGAATCTTTGGAGCTTACGGAAAAATATGGCAAGCCCAGGTCTTCGGAGATTAACCCGGAAGAAGTCATTCAGGTTAATATTGAGGATCTTATCGCCGAAGAGGATATGGTTGTCGTTATTTCCAATCGCGGTTTTATAAAACGAATCGCGGCGTCGGAATACAAAGAACAGGGCAGAGGCGGAAAGGGCGCCAGAACCAGCGACCTCAAAGAAGATGATTTTATCCAGCATGTTTTCCTGGCATCGACACACAGCTACATTCTCTTTGTTACGTCCGAAGGCAAGGCTTATTGGATAAAAGTTTTCGAGATTCCGGAAGGATCGCGAAGCAGCAAAGGAAAGCATCTTAGAACAATTTTTGAATTCGCTCCGGATGAAGATATTACGGCGATGGTTCCTTTAACGGATTTTGATGAAGTCACCTCGCTCTTCATGGCAACTCAAAAAGGCGTTGTTAAACGTGTTGCCACCTATGATTTCAGAAACGCAAGAACACGGGGAATCATTGCCATAAATCTTGATGAAGGAGATCGTTTGGTTTCAGCAACTCTCATTAACGGCAATGAAGAAGTCTTTTTGGCGACAAAGAAGGGGAAGGGACTTCGCTTTCACGAAGAGGCCGTAAGAAAAATGGGACGGGATTCTCGAGGTGTTCGAGGAATCAAGCTGGCCGAGGGTGATGAGCTGATTGGTGTTTGTCCGATCCGAGAGGATGAGACAATGCTTCTTGTTTCGGAAAAGGGATATGGGAAAAGGACGAATTATGATGAGTTCTCTTCCCATGGACGAGGAACCGGGGGACAAAAGTCTTATTCTCCCAAAACGAGAACGGGAAGCGTGGTTGCGGCACTTTCCGTAAATAAAGACGACAGTTGTATTGGAATAACGGCACAAGGCAAAGCTTTACGATTTGCCGTTGATCAAGTTTCACTCATGGGCCGTGCGGCATTTGGTGTAAGAATTCTGAATATAACCGGAGATGATTCTTTAATCGGAATCGCAAGACAGCCATATGAGGAAGATCAGGAAGAAACATCCGAATCCGAAGAAGAACAAGAAGTCATGAGTGACGACACCCAATCACAAGATGATGTCGGGGAAGAGGAAGAAAATTCCTAACAGCGTTTAGCTTTTGGATCGACCCGGTGTTTCACGTGAAACATCGGGTTTTTTTATTCGGGTGAAGATGGAACACTACGGCTTTAGCCGTGGATGAATGGCGGCGTCCTCAGGATCTGTAATCCAAGATTGTTTGCGATTTTGGGACGAAGCCATAGAAGCCTGCGATAACACGGATAATCCCGGCCGATTCACCCGGCATAAAGAGAGGCGGAGTCCGATTCGACTTTAATCGATATGGTTCTGGTGAGAACCGCCGACATTTCCGGTTTTTGAAGTGGATGTAATGATCGGCAGCGGCTAAATCTTCGAAGAATTGTATATCGATTAAGAATGTCGGGATTAAGGAAAGAAAATTTAAGGGTGAGGCTCATTCAAAAACGCCGCTTGCAAAATCATACTGCGATTCATCTGTATGTTATGGAGTCGCCCCGAGGGTTGTGTCGCTGCAGAGTGAGGAACAATTCTGCTGAACCAGGGCTGTACCGGAACAAAGCGAAGAACAATCCCGGCAACTCTGCGGTCGGCGGTGCGTGTTCGATAGGCTTTCCGGTACGGCGGATGTTCATGCAGAGCAAATCAAAAACAGCTGAATTGTTTATCACTGCAGCGAATCTCTTTTGAAGAGTTTCGAGTAATCGGAAAACGTTCGGCGTGTAATGAAAAGCGGAGGATTAAGCCGCGTGATGATGAAAAGAAGCAAGAAGAAAAAAGGGAGCATGTTTCACGTGAAACAAAAAACATGGATCCTTGTGGATAATCTGTGGACAAAAAGTCATTTTAAGCCGTTTTTCCCGTCTGTTTTCGACGGAAAACACCAGATTACACTTATTTATAGCTAATTTGTTTGTATATAAGGGTTTAGGTTGCTGGTTAGGGTTTATAAGCTGTTTATAAGTTGTTATCTGATAGGCAGATAAATATTTTTGAATGTGGATAAGATGTTTATAACTAATCTAAATTTCCGTTTAGTGTTTTTTTTCAGGAATTTTTAATTCCTTCGGCGAAGACCTCAACGGCTTTTAAATAAGAGTCGCTAAGAGCCTTTTTTTCTTTCTCGGAAAGAAAACATCCCTGAACGGATTTCAGATTGGACCGAATCAAATCATCAAGAGTCCAGCCGAAATTCAATACCGTTTTTTCATAATCATCAACGAGAAGAGAGTCTTGAATGGTCGGATCGTCGGAGGCGATTGTAACCGGAACACCGTTCTCGGTAAGTTGTTTCATCGGATGGGTGGCTTCGTCTTTCCAAGCTCCCGTTTGATGATTGCTGGTAATGCACTGGGCGAGAAAAATGTTTCGTTCCCGCAGGACTGTTTGAATTTTTTCATCATGTATTGCGGCGACACCATGGCCGATACGATCCGCATGCAGCCGATCGATGGCAATCCACATGTTTTTCGAGTCGGTAACTTCTCCGGCGTGAATATCGATTCCGAAGCGTCCTTCTTTTTTTATATCATCAAAGAATCCGGTGAACTGATCCGGAGGAAAATTCAGTTCGTCTCCGGCCAGATCAATACCCACAACCCGGGAAAGATCGGCTTCCGAGAGCATCCGCAGTGTGGATATCATCTCTTTTGAGGTTTGAATATGGCGATTGAACGTCAGAAGGTAACGAATTTGAAGGTTGATTTCATCTGCGGCGGCATCACAAGAGGAAATAACGGCTTTAATAACGTCCTTCGGGTCAAAATTTGTCAGTTCCGTGAAATGAAGAGGATTGAAGCGCAATTCGATGTAATGCAGGTGCTCCTCTTTCATTGCTTTGACCGAGTCATAGGATATGTTGGAAACGTCGCCCAGGTCCTTGTACCAGAATTTCTTGAATTTACTGAGGAAAAGAAGAAAATCAGGACCGTGATTTTTGGGGAATTGGAACGCTTTCTTGAAGTCGTCGAGATTTGCGGGAACATCCAGATCGTTCTTCATTGCCATACGGAACAGAGATTCGATGGGATAGGTTCCTTCGAGATGTCTGTGGACTTCTATCTTGGGCAATGCCGTCAGGACGGAACGATCAGGTCGAACCGCAATAGATTTTATGTTCTCTGCGAGTCCCATGTACAACCTCTGGTTTACCGCGACGAATATTCTTGACCCGCCGTTTTAATAATTAGTAAACCTTTTTCTGCGGAATTCAACGGTTTTATTACTTTATCGGCCGATTAGGCGAAAACCGTTACCGTTGCTTAATGAGGTTATTCCTGTTCAACGGATGTAACACCGGGAACCTTTTTGGTGAGATAAGCCTCAACGCCCTGCTTCAGCGTCATCAACGCCATAGGACAACCGTTACAGGCACCTTTAAGACGGACAAGGACTTTACCGGCGTCATCGACCGATACGAATTCAATATCGCCTCCGTCGGCTTGAAGCGAGGGGCGAATATCACTGATTGCGGATTTGATTTGTTCTTCCATGATGATGAGGTTAGAGTTCGAAAACGGGTTGGTCAAGCGCCGAGGCGATGATATGATCCCAGCTATGGGTCAAACGGTCGTCTTTGCGAACCAAAAGGGAGGTGTCGGTAAGACGACCTCCGCAGTCAACATCGGCGCCTATATGGCTGCGGCGGGGAAAAGAGTCTTGCTTGTGGATTTTGATCCGCAGGGAAATCTCAGCAGCAGCGTGGGAGTCCGGAAACCGGAAGTCGGTATTTATGACGCCCTTATAGGACGGGTCGCTTCATGCAGCGCGGTTGTTTCCACACCCCAAGAGAATATGGATATTCTTCCATCCGATCTCAGGCTTTCCGGCGCGACCGTCGAACTGGCGGACACGGAAGGACGGGAACAGTACTTAAAGAAGGCGCTGGCCCCCCTTGTGGGAGAATATGATTATATTCTGATCGACTGTCCTCCTTCTCTGGGAATTTTAACCATCAACGGCTTCGTTGCCGCCCGAGCGGTTATTGTTCCGCTTCAATGCGAGTTTTTCGCTCTTGAAGGTTTTCTGAATATGCTGTTTCAGACGATTAAACGAATTCAGAAGGGCATGAATCCGTCTTTGAAAATAGGCGGCATCATGTTCACGATGTACGATTCCAGGACGAAATTGGCACAAGAGGTGATTCAGCAGGTAAAAAACGCCTTTAAATCGCGCCCCGAAATGCTGTTTAAAACTGTTATTCCGCGGAATGTTCGCCTTTCGGAGGCGCCGAGTCACGGTGTTCCCATAAATTTATACGATCCGAATTGTGTCGGCGCCAGGAGTTATTCCGCTTTGGCCGAAGAGGTAATGAAACGTGTCTAAGAAAAAAGCTCTCGGTCAGGGCCTGGATGCCCTTTTGGGCGGAGAAATCGATCTTGATAATCCGGACGCCGGCGGAACTTCCGAAACAGGAGTTCTTTATCTTCCCATCGGTAAGCTGATTCCCAACCCGGATCAGCCGAGGGAACGGTTCGACGAGAACGCCATAGCCGAGCTTGCCGAATCCATCAAGCAGCAGGGCGTGATTCAGCCGATATTGGCCGAAGAGCGGCAGGATGGAAACTATCTGATTGTCGCCGGTGAAAGGCGATGGCGGGCGAGCCGTCTTGCCGGTCTTGAGGAGATGCCGGTTCTCGTTCGTGTTTTTTCCAAGGAACAGAAGCTCGAAATCGCTTTGGTGGAAAACGTTCAGCGTGAAGATTTAACCGCCATGGAAGAAGCGCGGGCCTATTATCATCTTATGGAAGCCTTGAACCTTTCGCAGCAGGAAGTCGCCGATAAGGTCGGGAAAAAACGTTCCACCGTCGCAAACAGCTTGCGGCTGCTGAAGCTTCCGGAAAACATGAAGGCCTCCGTGGAGGAAGGAACCTTAAGCGCCGGACATGCCCGCGCGCTGCTCTCCGTTACGAATCCCGCCGATCAGGAATTGCTGTTTTCAAGGATTGTTGAAAAAACACTTTCCGTAAGAGACGCGGAAGCCATGGCCACGGAAATGAATCGGGGTCATCGAGGTTCCGATACTTCCTCAAAAACGGCAAAAACACCGGCGGCAGATCGGAATCCGGAATTTGAAAAACTCGAAGAAGAACTGATCCGGGTTCTGGGCACCAAGGTTTCTTTGCGCGGAACCATGGCCAAAGGAAAAATGGAAGTTTGCTGGTATAACAGAGACGATTTGAATCGTCTCTATGAGCTTTTAGTTTCCGACTGAACATGGCCGGCGTCTTTACGGAAGCCGTCTGTTCTCTGCTCCTTTCCGTTCCCGAGGGTAAAGTCGTTACGTACGGATCTCTGGCCGCCGCCGCGGGGTCGCCGAGAGGCGCCAGACAGGTTGTTCGTATTCTGCATACGCAAAGCCGCAAACGAGGCCTTCCCTGGCATCGTGTTGTCGCGGCGGGCGGAAGAATCGCGTTAACCGATCCCCGGGCGACCGAGCTGCAAAAGGGACTTTTAGAGTCGGAAAATGTTGTAATCGGGCTCGGCGGATGTGTTGATTTGTCCGAATATGAATGGTTTTTTTTTGAGACTGGAGATAGGGCAAGGAGCTGATCGGCTGAAAATAAAAAATCAATAGAGAATCAACGGATTATTATTTGCGATAAATCCATATACCTTCGGTTTTTTTGAGAGAGTTCCCGCATTGACAAAGAGGGGGAATTCCGGCTAATTTGCTAACCCGGAATTGGAGGGGTGACCGAGCGGTTTAAGGGGCCGGTCTTGAAAACCGGTGCGGGGCAACCTGCCGTGGGTTCGAATCCCACCCCCTCCGTTGGGAGAGGGATTCGAAACGGCAAAAGAGCCGAGCGGTTTTCCCTTTTTTGTATTGGAGAGGTGCGAGAGCGGCTGAATCGGGCTCCCTGCTAAGGAGTTGTGTGGGTGACTGCACCGAGGGTTCGAATCCCTCCCTCTCCGAAGGATAGAATTGGATTTTTTGAGTTCCCAAGCCGATAAATAGCGGCGGCGGGATTCGAACCGGACGAGGCGGCCCGGATTTGCAAGGCACGATGCCGAGCAAATAAGGGTGAATCCCTTCCTATCCGAAGGAAAGGCGGCAAGTGGGCCGCCGGACGTGAGTAAAGCTCGTGCCGATTTAAACCGGCGGCGAGTGAAGACATAGCGGTGAATCAAAACCGCGAACAAGTGCCCTTAGCTCAGTTGGATAGAGCGTTAGGTTGCGGACCTAAAGGTCGGAGGTTCGAGTCCTCTAGGGCATATATGGAGAGATGCGAGAGCGGTTGAATCGGGCGGACTCGAAATCCGTTGTGCCGGAATCCGGCACCCAGGGTTCGAATCCCTGTCTCTCCGAATGGATTGACGGGGTTTTTAACGAGATTCCCTGCATGAATTAAAGAGTGCGGGGGTTCGAAGCGAGCGAGCGTTCGGCGTTTTCCCGTTTTTCCAAGGACCGTAACAGGTCCTCCGACAGTGTTTCTTTGGAGTGGTGACCGAGAGGCCGAAGGTGTACGCTTGGAAAGCGTATGTACCCTACCCGGGTACCGAGGGTTCGAATCCCTCCCGCTCCGTCTTTTCCCCCGCGTTGATCCGTGGGTCCCGTGTTAAAGAGGATTGCCCAACCCCGTCAGGTCCGGAAGGAAGCAGCGGTAAGCAATTCCACTTTGTGCGCGTCAGGCTCCGGGGAGCGGGGGTTTTTAGTAAAAAAATTAATCAACAATCATTATTTTAAAAATACCGCTTCGGGGCAAAGTAAAGTAGGATTAAATCAAGGAGTTCCTTGAAATGAAGAAGATACCGATCCTTTTACTTTGTTCCGTACTGGCGGCATCATGCGCGACATTTCCCAAGCCCGCCGACGATTCTTCCACGCTGCTTATCGTTGACAGAGAGTTCCAAGGGTGGAACAACATCACTCCGTTTATCACCTATTTCCTGATTTTTGATGATGAAGATAAAACGAGAATTTCCGTACCGGCGGGAAATTTAATCACGTATTCGGACCTCTTGAAGCCGGGACGGCACAAACTGACGGCCGTGATGTCTCATAACCTCACGGCCGCGGTTTCGGATTTTTATAATATAACGGGCGATATCGTCGTCGAAATGAAGGAAGGCGAAGCGACGGTTTTCCCATACACGTTTTTCGTTGAAATCGAAGGGACGAGTCCGGTCCAATATTGGCAGAAATGGGGATTAAAACCTCTGACGAGCGAACGCCTGCGCAGTGTCCACAGCCAAGTAATGGAATATCCCGAAGCTCTCCATTGGGAGCCGTATCAAAGCGGCGGCTATTAATGAAGAGTATGCGGGGCAAACATATTTTCCTTTACGGCGGGAGAATGGAGAAAGCGGACTCTTCGCTTGAGAACGCGGCGCTTTCCGGCTAGACTGAAGCCCCATGGAATTCGAGGTAACAGCAACACGTAAAAGACCGAAGACCTTCGGTGAGATGGCGGGCCAGGATTTTGTCGTGGCCACCCTGACCAATGCTCTGAAAAACAACCAGACGGTTCCGGCCTACCTCTTTTCCGGCCCCCGCGGAACGGGTAAGACATCGACCGCTCGGATTTTGGCCCGATCTCTGAACTGCGAAAAGGGACCGACGGCCGAACCCTGCGGCGTCTGTTCTTCTTGCGTTGAAATATCCAAAGGTGTTTCGCCGGATGTTATTGAGATTGACGGAGCTTCAAACACAAGCGTTAATGATATTCGTGCGATAAAGGACGAGGTTCTTTACGCCCCGCAGAGTTCCCGGAAAAAGATTTACATCATCGATGAAGTTCATATGCTCTCCAACAGCGCGTTTAACGCTTTGCTGAAAACCATCGAAGAGCCTCCTCCTTACATCGTTTTTGTTTTCGCCACGACCGAAGTGCATAAAGTTCCTCCGACGATTCGATCCCGCTGCCAGCAGTTTCGATTCCGCTTATTTTCACCCGAACTGATTCGGGAAAAACTCATGGAAGCGGCACGGGAAATGGGCCGCGAATATGAAAAAGACGCTCTCTCGTGGATTGCCCGGGAGGCGGGCGGTTCAATGCGCGATGCGTACACGCTTTTTGATCAGGTTATGTCGTTTTCGGAGGATCGTATAACGCTTCCCGGTATCAGAGAGAAGATGGGACTTGTCGGTTTGGACAGTGCCTCCGAACTCCTGGACGCCGCCGCCGCGGGAAACAGAAAGCGGGCCATGGAGATTTTGGATGAGATTCTCACCTCGGGAACCGCGGTGGAGCAAGTTCTGATGGAACTGGCCGACTTTCTCCGAAATTTGGTTTTTCTTTCCTACGGAATTGAGAAGGAATCTCTTTTGGGCTTAAGCCCTGAACGTTTCCCGGCAGGTCCGCGCGAGTCTTGGGATACGAACAGGCTTGAAGCGGCGGCGGAAGACGCGTTTGATTTGTTCCGCGACATTCGATATTCCCTGAATCCGCGATATGAATTGGAGCTGTTCATCGGACGGCTTTGCGGTTTATCCGATAAATTGGATGCCTCCGATGTTTTGGAAAGAATAAAGACCCTCAGAGGCGAGCTGGTCGGCGGAACGTGGTCGGATCCGGTTCCGCTAAAAAAAAAACAGCTGACCTAGAACTTGTAACGGAAGCTCAAAAACTCTCGGTACAATCCCCTTTCGGTCAAACCGATAGCCGGGAAGAGACTGAAAACAAAGAAGCGGAGAAGTTTTTCTCGGCTTTTCGAAAACCATTTTCCCGAAGGGAAACTCCGGAGACCGTTGATGAGTCCGATTTCGGAGAACCCCCCTGCGCGGAACCGATTGATATAGGCTGGTCTCCGGAGCCCGATACGGCCGAGGATGACTTTGAATCATCCGCGCAGGATGATATTGCCCGGCGGACAACGGAGGAGCCCCTTGCGCCGGCGGAATCCGTTCCGGCTGGAACGGAGGAGGCTCCGGAAACCGCGGCCGAAGTCCGTAAGGCACCGGGAATCGGTGAAGAACAGCGGCGCCTTCTGGTAGCGCAGATACGAAAAGAGAATTTATCACTGGCGGCAACACTGGAAAAAGCGGAAGAATGGAAGTGGGCGGAAGGGCGGCTGTCGCTGACCTTCGGTTTCGAGTACGAAGCGGCTTTGGCGAAAAACGAGGCGGCGACGATTCGGAAGGCGGCGGCTCAAATCGGATTGCCGTCGTTTAAAATGGATGTCATTACGGCCGGCGGACGGGAAGTCGGCGGCGGGGAAGAAAGTCCCCGCGTCGAACTGGTGCGCCGTGTTTTTCGCGGTCAGGTAATGAAAGGATAACGAAATGAACCCGCTGGACGTATTAAAGAATCTACAGAATCTTCAGTCGAAAATGGGTGAAACCCAAGAGAAACTGAAAACCCTCCGCGCCGAAGGCACCTCGGGCGGGGATCTTATAAAAATAACCATCGACGGAACGATGGAGACGATTTCCGTTTTTATCGATCCTATCGCGGTAGATCCCAGAGACGTTAAAATGCTGGAGGAACTTATCGGTGCGGCGTTTACCGACGCGGTACGGAAAATGCGGGTAATCCTTCAGCAGGAAATGTCGCAGATAGCGGGAATGGATATACCGTCTGATATTATGGGCGGGGGTAATCTTTGACATGAAGCGGCTTGAGCGGCTGATTGATCATTTCGCCCGTCTGCCGGGCATCGGAAAGAAAAGCGCGTCCCGGATAGCCTATTGGCTTCTGGAAGCCGATGAGGAGTATGTTGATGCGTTCGCCGGCGACTTGGGTGAAATCCGGCGATTTATCGTCCGGTGCCGGGAATGCGGGAATTATTCCGAGAACGAGCTTTGCGATGTCTGTTCTTCGCCTTCGCGGGATAAAAACATCATGTGCGTGGTGGAACAGTCAAAAGATGTTTCCACGATTGAAGCCACCGGAGAATTCCGCGGACTTTATCATGTACTCCACGGCGTCTTATCCCCGTTGGACGGAGTCGGCCCCGAAGAGCTGGGGCTGGGGAAAATGCGTGCCCGTATTCGCTCCGAAGGCGTTTCGGAAGTGATTGT
Source organism: Spirochaetia bacterium (assembly GCA_963666985.2). Lineage (GTDB taxonomy): Bacteria > Spirochaetota > Spirochaetia > DSM-2461 > DSM-2461 > UBA2779. The sequence goes on from CAXXIA010000002.1 coordinate 1,723,545, forward strand.
TGCTACCAATCCCACGCTGGAAGGGGATTCCACGGCTCTCTACATCGTCAGAATGCTTTCGGAGGACGGCGTGAAGGTCAGCAGGATCGCCACGGGCCTGCCGGTCGGCGGCGACATGGAATACGCGGACCGGCTCAGCGTGGCCCGGGCGCTGCGGGCACGGCAGAATATCGGGGAGTAATGGGAGAACACGGCGCCGCCTTTCCCGGTCAACCGCTCCTTTGGTTCGCGAAAGAACCTTAATTCTAAAGAACGTCATTGCCGGAGAGGCTGATCGCACCGTCGTTCAGGCTCGGCGAATTCAGAATTTCCGGACGCGGCAATTCTCGTTACCCATTACGTCCGCGGCGGAAGAGACATACACGGTCCGAAATGATTGCTTCCGTCCGGAAAACCGTTTTGAACGGGCCCCTTAAAGTTTATCGATAAGCATCGAACATTTGCCCGAAGGAATCGGCAGAGTCTTTTTCTTACCTTCGTTCAAAAGATGAATGGAAAAATAATAGAGTTTTTCCGATTCAAGCCTGATTTCCCATCCTCGGGCCGATTTATTGCTGACGATGGTGATTCGGTTGCGCTTCAGAGGCAGTTCCTCGATGCCCATAAGTTCCAGAGTGGGAACAAACCAATCCACGGTTTTTCTCGGCAGACTGACATAAAGACCGACGATGTTTTCAATCATAAGGGCGAGCGTGGACAGACCGGCAAAGGCGAGATTCAGAGGCTTGTTCCAGTCCGGATGTCCCTTCCAAACGGCGGGTCCGTCTTTAAAAGGTTTATAGGCCTGCCAGAGAGTTCCTTTTTTATTTCCGTCGGGGTGGAAGGTATCCAGAACGAAATACATGTGACGAATGGAGGCTTCCCGGGCAAAACCGTATTGATGATACTTTTCCAAACCCTTGATAACCATATAGGTAAAACAGGGAAAAACAGATCCCCGGGCGCCGCCGCCTTCTTCGTCGAAATCTTTTTCATCGGCAGCCAGAGTCGGGAAAGGATTTTCGGTTCCGAAGGAATTGGGATTTTTCAGATGCTCAAACAGACCTTCGGCGCGTTCTTCATTGGGAATTTCCGCAAGCAGCGTCCAGAAGGACGCGATGGTTTTAACCTTGACTCTTTTTTCATCCGCATCGAGGTCGTAATATATTTTGTCGTCCGGATCCCACATAAGAGAATTGATTCGTGTTTTCAGAGAGAAATACTGTCTTTTGTATCGGAATCCCAGCTCTTTATCGTTGAGAACATCGGCCAGCGCCGACATATAGAGCGCGTTCACCGCAACCTGGGTGTTGAAATCAACCGGATATTTAACATGATTCCGCGGAGCGTTTTCCATCATCGTGGCTTCCATGGGCGGAGCATAGAGGCCGTTTTCTTCTTTAAAATTACTTTCCAGCCAGTCATGATACGCCATTAACGAAGGCATAATGTTTTTAACGCGGACCTTCACGCCGACTTTGTGGTAAAGGTTGTATTCAACCCAGGCGAGAAGCGGAGGGGCCAGCCCTTCGGGGTTTGTATCGGTCAGGACGGGTTCGCCGGTTTCAATATCGTAGGAACCGCGGATGGCTCCGGACTCTTCCTGCAGGGCGTAAAAGTTGTCTAGCATCTGATGAACCGGATACTTCTTGTTGAAGTACACCAAAAAGAACGAAGCAAGACAGCTTTCATAAAGATCGAAAGTTTTATTTTCGGGATAGGCGAAAAACGGATTATTGATGCCTGTTTTCGGATCGGCTTTGCGCCAGAAATCGCTCATCCAGGCCCATGTGCGATCATATATATCTACGAAATCCTGGTCATAATAATGGATTTGTGGGAATTCTTTCTTGAGCACTCTGTCTCCTCGGGAACAATGAATTGTCGAAATAAATATACTGCTTGGAATTTTGGAATCATAGTGAAATCAGTGACGAAATTCAATGAGGAGAAAGAATAATTTCGATTCATCGGCGTTGAGCCTTTTTCCCAAAAGCCCGGCGGTATGTATCTCAAGGTTCTGCGGAGCGGTATTTTGCAGGAGATTTTATTAAATGACCCCCCGAACCCGCGGGTTCGGGGGGGGGCTCACAAGGATTAGCCGGCGTAAATTCGGACCGTGTTATCCGAGGTTTCCACGTCCACCTCGAATTCCTGAATCGCGGCTAAAAGGGAATCCATTTCGTCGGGATTCAGATTTTTCAGGTCGATTCCCTTCTTTTCCATGGCGTTCTCGATGTCCTTTCGAGCGTCTTTCGGCAGCAGGTTCATGAAATTAATGCCTGCTTTTACCAGGGCGATGGGTATCGTAACCTTAACCTGGTCCGTATCTTCGGCCCCTTCTTTCGGCAGAACCCGAACATACAGGTTTTTCGGCATTACCCCCGATGATTCGGCTCCCGAGAAACCGGCCGGCGAATCCGGCTCTACCGCGTCCAGAAGCTTTTCGGCTTCCTCGGAACTGATTTTTCCTTGGGCAAGCATGTCCAAAATTTTCCGTTTTTCTTCACTCATATCTTTCCTCCTATAAGTGCAGAATAAATTGTGAATTTTTATCGCGAACCTCAACCTTCAGTCCGCTTAATGTGGACAGAACAGCCATGGCGGCTTTTACATAACGCAAACCCGTTCGGGCCGGCGGTGAGAAGGATGAAACAATCAAGAGGCACAGCACGAGGACGGCGATAATGATGAAAAGCGGCAGCAGCAGAATCCAAACAAGAAACAGCGGAATCCACAGATTGACGTTTACGGGTTTTTTATCGTCGGCCGATTGTCTGACCAGAAGACGCATTCTCAACGGAATCATTTCAATCTCTCCATGGCTTCGTCGAACGTAATTTCGCCGCGGTCGAGACTTTCAAGAACCTCTTTTCGGGTATCCGAATCCGTTTCCGGTCCGATGTCCACCCTGGGAACATCCAATCGGGACGCGATGCCGTTCAGCCGGTTTTTAACGGTGGGGTAACTGATGCCGAACAGCGATTCCATTTTTTTTATGGAACCGTGAGATGCCAGAAACGCCGCGGCGAAGAGCTGATCTTCTTCCGAGAGAGCCGCCAGCGGAGGGGGAGCGAAGTCCCCCTCCACGGCGATGCCGGAATCGGCAAGGCGAATTCGCTCGATTCGGAAGCTTTGTCCGTCCACGATTCGCATTAAGGATTTCCAGGAATGCCTCATCTTTAACTCCTGTTATTAAAATAGTTCTTGAAATTAATAAAATCAATAGAAACTGAAAAAATAATTAATTATTTTAATTTGGGTTCTAAAAATATATCATAGAGGGACTTTATCTCATGATGATGAGGGTCTTGGGCCGTCCGAGCGCCGAATTGGCACAATCGGTTTCATTCGCCTTCCCGTGCTTTCCCGAACCGGATACACTTCGGCTATGCCCAAATTTCGGATTCCGGCCGGAACGGGCCGGTCCGATTTCACGGAAAAAAAATCACGCTTTATCGGCGAGGCTGTGAAAGCCCTTTCTCCCGAGGAAGCTCGTTCCAGGATTCGGGAGCTGCGGGAACAGCACCCGCGGGCGCGGCATGTCGCCTGGGCCTATGTTCTGGGGCATGACGGTGCTTTGGTGGGCCTGAGCGACGATGGTGAACCGCACGGAACCGCCGGGCGGCCGATTCTGGATCCTATTCAGGGTGCCGGACTTACGGAGACTCTGGTAACGGTGGTACGGTATTTCGGCGGAGTGAAGCTGGGAACCGGCGGGCTTGTTTCGGCATACGGCCGGTGCGCCAAGGAGGCCGTTGAGGCTTTGCCGAAGGCGGATCTGGTGGAGCGGACGAGGATGGAAGTCCGGATGGACTATCCGCTGTTCGAACGAATCAAGCGATCGGCCGAAGAGATGGACGCTCTTATCGCCGATGAGATTTTCGGAGCGGAAGTACGGCTGATCGCGGATGTTCCTTCCGCGCATGCCGAAGAGTTTATCCGTATCGTTGCGGATGTAAGCCGGGGATCGGCCGAAGTGATCTTATCGGAAAGCGGGTAACACCGCCGCCGTATTTTGATATCGTAGGAAAAAACACCGTGCCGATTATTTGCGGCCGACGGCATTCGCCGCGAAAAGGAGAGATTCATGGGCCGATGCATTGTTTCGGAAGCCGAAGCCGTTCTCGATAAGGAATATCCCGTTCTGGATAAGGGATTCGTTCGTCTGGTTGATTACATGGGCGGTGATTCCCGGATTGTTCAGGCCGCAAGGGTTTCCTACGGCGCCGGGACGAAAACGGTTCGCCAGGATGCCGGGCTTATCGATTATCTGCTCCGGAACGAGCACACGTCTCCTTTTGAACAGGTTGTTTTCACGTTTCACGCGAAGATGCCGATTTTTGTGGCCAGGCAATGGATTCGTCATCGAACGGCCCGGCTGAATGAAATTTCCGGACGGTACAGCGTGATGGCCGATGAGTTCTACATGCCGCATCCCGACGATGTTGCCGAGCAGAGCACCGATAACAAACAGGGCCGGAAGAGCGAACCCATGGAAGCCGAAAGAGCGGAGAAAATTCGTTCGGTTATCGACGGAGCGCACAAAACGTCCTACGGGGAATACATCAAGCTTCTTGATGAAGGTACGGCCAGAGAGCTGGCCCGCGTTGTTCTTCCCTTGAGTCTTTATACGGAATGGTACTGGCAGATTGATCTTCATAATCTTTTCCACTTTTTAAAACTGCGTCTCGATTCTCATGCCCAGAAGGAAATCAGGGCCTATGCCGAGGTAATGAAAGAGCTGGCGTCTAAGGTTTGTCCCTTGGCGTTCGAATCTTTTGAGCGTCATATTTTCGGCGGAGTCCGATTTTCCGATACGGAGATGGCGGCGCTTCAGAGAATGCTGGACGGCGGCGAGCCCGGCCTTTCGGGAAAGGACGCGGAGCGGTTTGAAACGAAGCTTGCGGAACACCGGCAGATTTGATCTTCGGTTTTTTTATTCCGGCCTAATTCCCTAAAGCGAAGAACATCGCCGGTTTTTTGGGGAAAAGCAATTAAACGGCGGATTATCGGCCGCCGAAGGATCTGTTAATCAGTCCTCCAAACCGTCCGTATTGTCTTTGTTCTCATCGGACGGCGGTTCTTGGGGAGGTTCGGCTTCCCGCGGCGTCTTTTTTCTGCCGACGAACGACATAATGGAGCCGAGCTTTCGAGAAAAACTTTCACTGACGGCGCCGCCCGGATAGGATTCGGCCAATTGCTTGAACGCATTCAGGCTGTCTTTGATTTTTTCTTCGCTGAGAGCGATGTTATGGCGCTCTCTGCGGCGCCGGTCGTATTTCTGGGCTACGTCCCTGAGATTGGGTTCGCCGGACAACTTGGCGGATAAACCGGCGAGTTTCAGAGGCACCCCTTCTTTTATCAGAAGATCCCGTCCTTCCCCGCTTGTTTGGTCGGTAAGTTCGGAAAGGTATTTGAACATACCGGCCATGCGTTCGGGGGGAATCTTTTCATGCGGTGCTTCCTCCGCCGTTTCCGGTTCGGGTATGTCTTCCGAAAGATTCTCAAGGAGGTCTTCCGGCCCGCTCGATTCTTCCGACATATCCGTTTCTTCTTCTTCGGCCGCGTCCGCGTCGAGGTCGAAATCTTCGATAAGGAGGGTTTCCGGCTCTGAGGGCTCGGCCTCCAAAATCAATTCCCGCTCCACGGCGCTTTCGGAAAGGATTGTTTCTTCGGGAAGATCTTCCGAAAGCGCATCGCTGTCCGGAATGAGGAATCCGCCGTCGTCTTCGGGAACATCTTCTTCGAAAACGGGCTCCTCGGATTCGGTTATTTCCAGCGTTATTTCGTTCTCGTCTTCTTCAAGGAGGTCTTCTTCATTCAGAGATAAATCATCGATGCCGTCTTCGAGTGTTTCCTCTTCAATTTCCTCGGTGGGTTCCGGATACTCCGGGAGCTCTTCCTCGGACATGTCCGTTACGGAGATATCGGGTTCCGTTCCGTGAGCGGCCGGCCGCTCCGGTGAGGAAATCGGTCTGACGTCCTGATAGATAACCTGGGGTGAAACGGAAGGAGACTGGGGAGAAAGATGAATATGAATGGGCGTTCCTTGGTTCATCCCTAAAGCACCGTCGTCCGGAGCAGAGCCGCTTCGGCCGCCGCCCGAGCCGCGTGAAGGTTCTTCATATTCGGGTCGGTGGAGTTCCGTGTACTCATCGTCCAATTCTTCGGCGGATTCATCCAGATAAACGGTTTCTTCTTCTTCATTGATCCGGATGACCGGTTCCATGGAGTTGATATCCAGCAGCGAAAGGGCGTCTTCTTCCTCAAGGGGGATTTCTTCGATGATGAATCGGTTTCCGCGTCCTCCGGAGGCTCCGGTACGGCCCATGGCCGATTGAAGCTTACGACCGAGCTGCATCGTTCGTTCCGTGAAGAGATCGCTTTTTTCCTCTTCAAGAGCGGCCGCGGCCGTTTCGTAAAGACTGAGAACATCATTCATTGTGTCCAGATCTTCCGCCTCGCCGCGGGAGCCTAAGAGATTGACGGCTTCGTCCAGTTTTCCCAAAGCCGCGTCTTTTCGTCCCAGATGTTCGTTCAAGCGGGCGATGGCGATAAGATCGTCCGTTCGGCCCGGTTCCGCCGCGGCGGCTTCTTCGCGAAGTTTAAGGGCTTGTTGCGAATCCTTTTTGGAGAGAAGGTCGGAGAGAAGACGTCGGCTTTCCGCGTCGTCCGGATCGGCGGCGACGAGTTCTCCCAGGAGCCTTTTGGCGTCATCCGTGCGATTCGTAGCGATATCAAGACGCGCCAACGCCTGAACGGATTCCGGGTTATGCGGGAGTTTTCTAAGGAGAACCTCCGCCTCTTCCGGCCGTGATGTGGCCAGATAAAGATCGGCCTTGGCCCTTAAGGCCCCCGAATGCGACGGAGTCCGTTCCAGAACATGGTCGAGGCTTTTTTCCGCTTCCGTCCATCGGGCCAGACCCATCAGTGTTGCGGCCATCCGAACCCTGATGTCCGGATCGGTGGGATGATGGGTTATTTGCTTGTTGATCTCCTCAAGAGCTTCGCTGAGTTCCTGATTCTCCTGATAGGAGCTGTAGAGATTGAGGGCCGCCTTGGTATAGGCCGGATCTTCCTTGAGCGCTTTTTTATAACACTTCCGCGCGTCTTCGACGCGGCCGAGGCGGTCATAGGCGACGCCCAGGTTGTTCAGTGCGCTCAAGTTCTCCGGTTCAATATCCAGCAGGTTTCGGAAGGTTCGGGCGGCCTCGTCTTCCTGACCCATTTCCTGGAGGACGATGCCGAGATTGTTCAGTTCCGGGCACCCATCCCGGGCGGCTTTTCAGCGCCGTGTCGAATGCATCTTTCGCTTCTTTCCAGTTGGCTTGGTCTTGAAAAACCAGTCCCATGTTGAACCGGAGTGAAGCGTCCCCCGCCGTCCGCCGAGATGCCGCGGCGAAAAATCTCCACGGCTTTGTCGCGCTGTTTCCGGGATTCGTAAAGTGTTCCGAGGTTGTTGTAGGCGGGCGTGTAGCCCGGGTTGATCTCGATGGCCCGGTTGTAGGAAGCCGCCGCTTCGTCGAAACGGCCGGCGGTTTTATGCAGATTTCCGATGTTGTACGGAATATCCGCGCGGTCCGGTGCGTGTTCCTGAGCCTCCAGGAAGGCGTCGAGGGCTTTGTCGTCTTCTCCCTTTCGCCTGTAGAGAACACCGAGATTGTTCCATGCTTCGGCATTGTTCGGTTCGAGCTCCAAAACCTTTCGCCATGCCTTTTCCGCTTCAATAACGGATCCTCTGGCCAGGGCGATGTGCCCGGCGAGCAGGTGAAGGAAAGGATGTTCTTTTTTTGCCGAAGCGAAAGCTTTATCGAGTCTTTGTTCCGCGAGATTCAAATCCGATAGACGAAAAGCCCGCAGTGCGCTTTTAAGATAGTCGTTCCAAGTCGTACCGTCGACAATGTTCCTCATGGGCGGAAGTTCATCTCCCTGGTCGGCTCACTGAGAGCTTCATAGTATTGCGGTCTTCCGTTTTCCGTCGGAGAACCTTCGTTCCAGGCGGCCCTAACGGAGGTATAAATAACTTGATCGCCGTGGACATCGGGCCAGGAAAAGTCCGGCCGTTCTCCCGGGGCGTATCGGCGTTTGGGTACCCAAGCCATTCCATGAAGGGTATCGTCTTCGTCCGTGGGAACATAGTCCCCGGGACGGGGTCCCCAGGAAACCCACCACCCGGCAACCTCTTCCTCGGAATCGGGGCTCCAGGACATCCGAAGACCGCTGTCGTCCTGTTCTTTGCGCAGATCGCCGGGCGGCCGCGGAGGAAGGCGGGGATCATACTCCATTTGAAGCGTAGAGAGGACCGGTGCGATATCTTCGCCGGGATCGGGATCGAGAACATACCCCAGTATAAAATATCGGCCTTTAAATTGGTCGTTCGCTTCCCAGCGGTACCAGCGGCCGAAACCCGTCGGATCGTCGGGTTCTTCGACCATTTTGAGTTCCGTCCATGAACCGCCGTTCCCGCCGGGATTCGGCATTTTAACCAGCCAGGTTTCTTCCCGTGTATCCACGGCTTTTGCGTAAAAGCGGACGCGTGAGGCTCCGGGCGCGTCGTATCGGGCCCGGACGGCCGAAAGTGATGAACCCGGATAACCCGAATCAACGGCTTGCGTTCGTCCGGCACCCGCCGATGCGGCCTCTTTGTCCGAATATCCTCCGGCGGGGGAACGGGCCGCGTAGGATGAGGCGATGCGGAATTCGTCGATGTATCCGGAGAACGACGGCGCCAGGTTAAGAGGTCCGTCCGAAAGTCTTCCGATTTTCGGCGAGAACGGTTCGGCGCCTTCGCGGCCGTTCGGTGTGGCATGAACCATATCCGTCGGTACGCCGTCGACCAAGTATTCCAGAAGTCCCGGCGAGGCGCCGGAGCGGCCCGGATGGGCGCTTCCGCGTTTGAACCGAATGCGGTGATGACGCCATTCTCCCGGAATAAGCGGTGAGGAAACTACTGTCAGAGTCAGTGAGCGGTCCGTATCATGACGGAAGAAATTGCGGAAGGTCCAGATGAGACGGCGGTTTTCAACACGGGCGACGACGCTTTGGACTTCGCCGTTTTCACTTCGTCCCTGCCAGGAAAAAAAGACTTCACCGTCGCTCAGAGTGACCGGACGGAGTCGGAAATCCAGGGTGAAGTCGCCCCATTCCCGTCCCGGCGCCCAGAACGCGCTTTCCGCGGGATAGAGACGGATTCCGCCCGCGCCGGGACGAATTGAGGTTTCGCCGCGGGCCGGAAAGAGATCGGAGACCGACCATTGTCCCTCTATGCGGTAATGACCGGCGGGATTTTCAATTCCTTCCGATTCGGCCAGAAGCAGCAGATCGATGTCTTCGGGGCTGATATCACCTTCGAGAACGATGTTTGAAAGAAAAGGATTGCGGCCCAGGGGAGAAAGGGTCAGAGCGCGCCGCCCCTTCCATCCGTCGGTTTCTCTAAGCCCCTCGGAAACGGTTTGCTCCCAGCCGGCTTCCGCTCCGTAGGTAACGGTTTCCAGAGCACCGGTTCCGAAGCTGACCGCGACCATAAGCATAAGAAAGGGAATTTTCATGATTTTGCTTTTCATTGGAAGCGATTGTCTCCTGTCCGCAGCGCACGAAGCTCTTTCATAGACTATTCGGTGCGGTTTTACTCAACCGCATTATAACCCGAAACCGATAGCGTCTGTTTCTATACAAGGTTGGAAACACCCTATATCGTATATATCGGTAGCAAACCATGGCCGATGAAACCGGAAAGATGAACCGTTTAAAAGCAAAGGTCCGGGAATTTCCCCAAAGTCCGGGCGTTTATGTGATGAAAGATTCCGGCGGCAAGGTGATTTACGTTGGAAAGGCCAAGAGTCTGCGGGCCAGAACGTCATCCTATTTCACCGGAGAAAAGGATGTAAAAACAAGGTTCCTGGTGGACCGCGCCGCCGATATCGAAGCCATCCTTACGGCGACGGAATATGAGGCCCTCGTTCTTGAAAACACGCTGATTAAGCGTTATTCGCCCCGGTACAACATCAATCTGAAAGACGGAAAGAGCTATCCCGTCATCAGGATTACCAGCGAGCCCTTTCCCCGGATTTTTCGAACCAGACGCATCATTCGCGACGGATCGACTTACTTCGGACCTTATCCGAACGTCAACGCCGTGGACGTTTATATCGATTTGATCCACAGATTGTTTCCTCTTCGGTACTGCAAGAAGCTTCGAAAGCGGGAAAATCCCTGCCTGTATTATCACATCGGCCGCTGCTCCGCGCCCTGTATCGGCAATGTCACTCAAGAGGAATACGCGAAAAGCATCCGGAAGATTAAGTCTCTCCTGACCGGAAGAAACACCGGGTTCCGCAAGGAATTGGAGCGCCGGATGAAAGCCGCCGCCGCCGAGCTGGAGTTTGAACGCGCCGCCGAATTTCGGGACGCCCTGGCGTCTCTGGATGTTTTGGACGCCGAGCCCAACGTGATGGATTTTCGTGAAGAGTCCCGTGATTACGTCTCTTATGTCGCATCCGGCCGCCACGTGGTTTTTGCCGTGATGAAAATGCGGGGCGGTCAGGTGACCGGACGGGAACTGTATGCGAACGAATACGCCGGAACGGCGGCGGAGGCGCTGCCTGAGTTTTTAATTCAGTATTACTCGGAGAGCGGCCGGGACAGACCCGATCGTCTTTTTCTCCCCGACCCTCCCGACGAACTCGTGGAGCGGTTTTTTTCCGAGGGCGAGGGACGGGTGCCGGCGATACTTGAACCGACGGAAAAAAAGGATGCGGCCGTTCTGGCTCTCGTAAAACAGAACGCCGGAGCCGAACTTGACCGGATCGTGAGGGAGGAAGGAGACAGACCCGCCTTGGAGGAACTCAAACGGGTTCTTTCTCTTCCGAAGGTACCGCGGCGGATTGAAGGTTTTGATATTGCCCATCTGCACGGCAAACACACCGTGGCTTCTTTAGTGTCGTTTTTGGACGGCCGTCCCGACAGAGCCGGATACCGCCATTTTAAAATTCGGAGCACCGCGGGGGGCATCGATGATTTTAAAGCAATCTCCGAAGCCGTGGCGAGGCGCTACGAGCGTCTTGTGAATGAAGAGAAACCCCTGCCGGATCTGATTCTGGTAGACGGAGGGAAAGGGCAGGTTTCATCGGCTCTCGGCGTGCTTAAAGCTCTGGATCTCGATACACGGATTTCGCTGGCGGGGCTGGCGAAACGGGAAGAAGAAATTTGGCTTCCCGGCGTGAAGGATCCGGTCCGCCTGCCCGAGGGCGATCCCGGACTTCGAATTCTTCAGCATGTTCGGGATGAAACGCACCGTTTCGCCACGGCGCACAATCAGAAGCTCCGATCCAAGGATCTGACTCTGGCCACGCTTGAGGGCGTGCCGGGAATCGGTCCGGCGAAGAGCGCCAAGCTCATCAGCGCGTATAAATCCCTGCAGGGAATCTATGACCGGCGGACGGAGGAAATCGCAAAAACCGCGGGAGTGGGACCGGAGGTTGCCGAAACGGTCAGGGAATTTCTCGGCCGGGCGCTGGAAAGCCGCGAAACGGCGGCGGTGATGAAGAAAGACGGGTTCGGGGAGTAGGGCGCCCGGCTGCAGACAGGTGCGTGAAACGGGATCCGCGGTGGCACGTGTTTCCCCCGTGATTTTCAGCGATTATATCCGTTTTCAAATATCGAAAAAATCCTTCGTGCCGGCATCTTCAAACGGCCAGGGTGTGTCCGGGCAAAGACCTTCATCGAAGATGGTGCCTCCGATGATCTGTTCCGCGAAAAGCCGGTTTTCTTCTTGGACTGCGTGTCGACGTTCCGCGGCCCGGTATCCGAAGAATGCCGCGGGCACGGCGGCCGCGATGCCTGCGGTGATGATTGCGGCCGCCAGGATTTTTCCGGATCGAGTGAAGCCTCGGCTCTTCGGTGGCGCGTCCTGCGCCGCCCGCCGAATGGCGTTAAAATCCGGTGAAGCCGGTTTTTCTCCATAATCCAGAGCCGCATCGAGCATCTGTTTCAGCCACGGCTCATCGTAATTGTTCATAGTTCGGCCTCCTCGAATTCTTCATATTTCGTTCTGGCTCGGCGGCGCGCCCGTGAGAGGCGGGATTTAACGGTTCCGGGGAGAATCCCGAGGATTTTCGCGATTTCCGCCGTACTTAAGGCTTCGCGTTCCTTGAGAATCAGCAGCTGGCGGTCTTTCTCGTCAAGTTCGTAGAACAGCTGTTTCAGTTCGGTCGTCCGCAGTGATTCCATGGCGAGATTTTCGGGATTCGCCCCGGTGTCCCTGCTTTCCCGAATAACCCGGAATTCTCTTTGCCGGGCGCGCCGCCGTTTTCGCTCCAAATCGAGTGATGCGTTTCGGGTGATACGAAAGACCCATGTGGAAAAAGACGATTCGAACCGGTAACCGCGCAGGGCGCGGTGAATGCGTATAAGGACTTCCTGCAGAACATCGTCCCGGTCCGAGGAGTCTTTCGGACCCGCCGCGGCAATGATGCGCCGCAGGGATTCGAGTCTTCCCCGGATTAACTGCTCAAAGGCCGATTCGTCTTCCGATTCGACAAAGCGGCGGATGAGCGTTTCTTCTTCGTTCAATTGCGGTCGGAATTCCCCGAACCGGAACCCGCGGAACCTCCCGCGCCGGATGAACCCGATCCGGAAACTCCCGGTCCCGAAGTCCCCGCACCGGTACCGGGAGAGCCTTCACCCCGGCGGGCTTGGGGATCGTTTGCATATCGGTCCCTTATTTTCTGCTGTACCCGGATGCGGCGGACGAATTCGGACCACGTTTCTTCGCCGAGCATTCGGCGAATTTGAAGATAAGTGCGGACCTGGGCCCGTTCCTGTTCCAAACGGAGTTCCGAAGCACGTTCCAGCATTCTGTCGATTTCCCGTTCGTCGGCGTCGGCTTTGTGGAGTTCCCGGGCCAATTGAGCCTTAATGACGTTTCGCTCAAGGGCCGTTTGCGTGCGAACTTCACGGAATTGTTCCTGAAGAGCGATGAGTTCCTCGATTTGCCTGTCGGTAAGGTTGAGATTCCTCAGGAAATCCCGGCTCATTTCTTGTGTGGTAACCGCTATTTGAAGATCAATATCTTGGGCCGAGATGGCCGATGCGGCCAGAATGAAAAGCGTAAGAGCCGTGAACAGTTTTTTCATGGATGGTTCCCTCTTTTTTCATGCGCTTTCGCTTTTGAGCGCCGTTTATCCGTTGGACGCCGCCGGAGGGCTTTCGGTTCCCGAAAAGTCTGCTTTTTTCGAGAAACGGATGAATCAGCAAAAAAGGCTGAATAGCCGGTGCCGGTTAAATCGGCCGGATCGCTGTTCGGGAAACGCGGGGCCGCTTCAAATTCGTCAGGTCTCTTCCAGCCGCTTGCGAATTCGATACATCAGGAAGGTGATCCACCGCGAAGGTTCCTTTTTGCCGCCGAAGTCAAATCCGGAGGCCGGTCTGTACACCGACGAGGGTGTGTACAGACCATCATCATCGGCCTGTGCTTCGGCTTTTGCAAGAATCTCTAAAAAACGCGTATCGCCGCGGGCGGCCGAAAAGCGTGAAAGGACGTTTAGGAAGTGGAGAACATCAAACCAGACGAACGGAGCCTTCAGCTTAAGGAAATCGGTGCCCATTCCGAACAGGAAGGGCCGCTTTTCGGTGCGGTGTTCCCAGAGATTGAGCAGGGATTCGATGCCGGCGGCGGCTTCGGGTGCGTCGGCGGGAAAACCGAGATCGGCCATCATGCGGAGAGTCACCAGGGTGCCGAAGGGGCAGGAGTCTTCCTTTTTTCCGGGGCCTTTGAAGCCGGAGCCGAGTACGGGATCGGCGGCGCAGGGCCAGCCGTTCTCCCGTACCAGAGAAACAAGGAATCCTCCCGCCTTGACGACGGCGGGATTTTCGGCGAGTCCCATTTTCGCCAGAGCGCCGACGATAACGGGTGCGTCGGTAAGAATCCAGGCGGATTCCACTTCGCCGCTTCCGCCGAACATTTTGGGAATCAGAATGGGAATGCGGAAAGGGCCTTCCGGAGAGGCCGAGGAAAGAATATCCGAAACAACGGGAGCGGCGGTTTCGTCGGAACGGCGCCATCCGATGTCCGCGAGGAAATCAAGTTTGTGGATAAGCAGCGACAGTGTTTTATGGTTCTTCAGAGGCGCGCCGGGCCATTCCGAGAACAAATCAATCCATTCGGCGACAGGTTTGTGAGCCAGCCCCTCTCTGCGGAGCTGTTCGTTTTCCAAAGAATCCTCGGGTTCACCGAGCAGATCGATACGGACGCGCCGTTCCAGCCACGGAGGACCCTCCTTCAGCCATTCCGTCCGATCCGCCGCGGTCATGGTCAGCGCCTTTTTCGTTCCCGGTCGCGTTCAATAGGATCGCCGTGGCCCTTTCGGGCGCCGGCCTGAACGAGTATGAACACAACCAGAAGGACAACGTAAAGAATCCATGACCATTTTTCGCTGCCGGATGGAAAGACTTGCGCGGTTCCGAGCCAGATCATATAGGTTCCGACGAGGGACGTGACGAAGAGAATAAGAATTTTGTACAGAAGCAGAGTCAGCAGACCGCCGGCCAGGGCCGAGGCGAGATAAGCAATGAGCGTCCCGGTGGAATCGAGGGTCAGCGCCGTATAGGGAAGAACCATGGAGGCGATAACCGCCCCTCCGGCCATGCCGGCCAGAAACAGACTGAAGCGGATGAGAAAATGGGTCGCGATTCCCAAAGCGATTCCGACGATGATTCCCAGAATGATTCCCAGGCGTTCATTGTCGAGGATACCGCCGAGCCACTGGCCCAGCGAGAGTCCGATAAAGAGACCGATAATGAACAGTGAGATCTTGTAAAGCCGATAACCCAAGAGTCCGAGGAACAGACCGAAAGGAATAATAAGCCATCCATAAGGTCCGAAGACATTTACAGTCGTGATGAAATCCATACAAGCATCTCCTGAGGCTGAGTGTACGCCCGAGTTCTTCGGGCTACAAGAGTCGGCCTTCCAAAGCTTTAGTCAATTTGTACACATTAGATTCTCGGCGGAATCCAAGCCGCCGAAAAACATTTTCCATGGATCCCGGCGGTCTGTCTTCGTCGCGAATTATAATAGAACGGCAATCATCGCGGCTGAACGCCCAGTCGACGGCGGAACGGACGGCTTCCGCGGAAAGCGGCGTGGCAATCCATTCGGGGGTAATGGTCCAGCGTAAAACGACGAGTCCGGGTTTCACGGACGAAGGGGAAAACCCCAGGAAACCGACGATGGTTTCTCCTTCGTGGATCATCGCCCAAAGACCTTCCAAGTCGTGCGTTTCTTCCGTCAAACCGCCGGTCATATCGGCGGAGGAAATCATGTTTTCGAGAATTCCAAGGAAGGTTTCATCGAGGAGAAACGGAGCCAGAGTGAGATCCGAACTTTCTTCAAAGCTCTCCAAATCGAGATTTAATTCGGAGATTTCATCTTTGGGAAGATATTTGAGTGTTCCATAGGGGGTAATGATGTCTTCCTGCATATTTATGGATTATACAGAGAGAGCGCCGGCGGATAAAGTAAACATGTTTGTTTTGTTGTTCGCCCGAAGAGGATTGATCGTACCGTGCCGAGTTGTTCGAATATTCGCCGGTATTGAAAAATAAAAAAGAAAAAGAGGATTCTTTAGACGAAAGAACGCTTTCCGACGTCTTTAAGAGTGTATGACGGATTTGGAACGAACATATAGGGAAGAATCTCCCCGACTGCTCAATTGGATTAAGAGCCGTCTGGATTCCGATGAGGATCCGGAGGATCTGATGCATGAGGTGTTCGCGAGGGCGGCCGGTGCCATGGAAGCCGCGAAGCCGATAGAGAATTTGGTTTCTTGGCTTTACACGGCATCCCGAAACGCCATTGTGGATACATGGCGGCAGCGGGATCGCCGGCCGATTGCGGCCGAGACGGAAGATTTGGACGCGACGGTTGAACATCTTCTTTCGGAATCCGTTCTACCCGGTCCCGAGGAGTCTTTTTATCGGAGCATGGCATTGGAAGCCTTGGAAGACGCCATAGAGGATCTTCCCGAGAAACAGCGGGAGGTTTTTCTTCTTCAGGCGGTGGACGGTTATTCCTTTCGGGAAGTTGCCGATTTTCTGGACATTTCCCTGAATACGGCGATGTCGCGGAAACGATACGCCGTGGCCAAGCTTCGGGAACGCCTCGCGGACTTTAAAGATGTGACGCAAGGAGGAAAAGACGATGCGCACTAAATTCAGTCGTGTACCCTGGCCCTTCAAGATGATGGGGGCGTTGATTCTGGTTCCCGGAATGCTGCTGCTGATTACCTGGGCGGCCTGGATGCTTTGGAACGCCTTAATGCCGGTGCATTTCGGCTTAACGGCGCTGACCTACTGGCAGATGATGGGTTTGCTTGTTTTGGTCAAGCTGATTTTCAGCGGACCCGGAATGCACGGTTTTCCGCATGCGCCGGTTCGGCCCAAACCGTGGTTCAAGGATCGGAACGCCTGGAGACGGCATATGAATGATCGGTTCGGTTCCGATGAGCACGGTTTTCACCGCGGACCCTACGGCCGTCCGGATCGGTACGGCCGATATAACGGACGGCGGGAAGACGGTGTACCGGGAAACGGCCCCGATTTCAGCGGAAACACGGGGGAGGAACGGAAAGATTAAGGAGCCTTTCGGTACTGTGCGGCCATTCCAAAATTCATGAAATCGCCGCATGCTTCTAAAGAACGCATCGGCGGTGTACCGGGAAACCGGAGCGCCGCCGTTTTTTTGCGAAGGGACTCCGCAGAACGTCACTTGAATGCGAATTAAAACTTGTTGGTCATTGGGGATACCACAATGTATCAATTGTGCCTTCGGTCAGATCGTAAACAACAACACGATTTTTATTTTCCGTTAGGTTTTGCTCTCGGCGACGTTCGTTTTCCGCTTCAACCAGTTCGGCATTATAAGCGGCAACTTGATTATATTCCTCTTGCCAAGAGGCATTATTTTCTCTGTTTTTATCAATATTTTGTTGTATTCGAATAGTTTTTTTATGTGAAGTACTATCGCCGATCATCCCGATAAGAAATCCCAACCCGGCTCCACCGCCGACCCAATACCAGAGGTTGTTGGAAAACAGTTCATCGGAAGTTGAATCTGAAGCTGACGTTAACAGCATATCGGCGCATCCTCCCAGTAATCCTCCCATGAGTGCGTAAAGAAATCCCGTATTCCATCCCGGACTCATTGATGTTGTCACCTTAGATTCCGGGAGCATTTCCGGCTTGGAAGGAGGTGTTTTATATCCGGGTAGAGTTGAAGGATCTACAAGTGATGTAAGCACTGTGTAGTGTTGTACCAGGTAAACATGGTTCGATTTAATAGGATATCTGAATGAGATCCCAGGAAATCCAGTTTGAATATAGTAGATGCTGTCCCCGTGAAACAGTTCCATTTTTTCAAAGTCATTGTTATCAACTCTTTGAACGACAAAACTGTTGTTTTCGGATATTTCCATAGATGATTCTTCCAGAACCTGTGAGAATAAACGTTTTGTGTCTTTAATACGGCTATCCATCTGGTTTACATAAAAGGTGATTTCTTCCGGTAAATTCTGTGAAAAAAGAGAGCCGGTTACAGAAAAAAGGAAGGCCGAGAACAGTATGGCAATATTGGAATAATTAACCATAGTAACACCTTATGTATTGCGGGAGTGTACAATGAGCCATTATTATTAAACAGAATAATCAAAAAGTCATCATTGTTCAACATTAACTTTTAAGGTAGAAATCATGATCCGGAAGCTGTCGAGATATTTAATGTTGCTCGTCATAATCAGTGGAGCTATTTCCTGCTCTTCAACAGGAAGCGGAACGGTAAAAGAGAGTGTCATTTTCTTCGAAGAAGATGGGGAACAGGGTGGCGGTAGCTTCCTGCTGATTCCCAGGGAATTGAATAATGCCCTGAAAAAAGGCGATGTCGATAAGGCAACAGCACTTATTCGGGCAATGAAAACACTGGATATTGTTGACGAAACCGGTTCATCTCCCCTGCATATAGCTGTTCTGAATAAGCAATATGCAATGACCGAGCGTCTGCTTCAGCTTAAATTCGATCCGAATCAAGAGGAGACAAGCGGGTTCACGCCGCTTCATTGGGCTGCATACATGGGCAGTAAAGACCTTATTGATTTGTTGATTAGTTCCGGAGCGTCTGTTAATTCTCATAACTGCAGAGGTATTACGCCATTGCATCTGGCCATGAATTTTGATCATTCTCAGGCAGCGGAAGCCTTAATTTATCATGGCGCCGATCTACTTAGTCGGCAAGATGATGGTTTGCGTCCGATCGATTTGCCGAGCGAAACCGCACAAAAGTATCAACGAACCCTAACATCGTTAAAGGGAGAGATAAGAGAGGACTCGGCTCTTCTGAAAATGAGATTCCATGATGACAAACTTTTGGAATATTATGAGCAATTCGGACCTACTGTGGCTCAAGCCTATTATCAAAAAGGGCTTGAGGCTTTTATTACCGGTGAGCCTGCTTTGCCGCCGACGGTAGATTCGACAATTGTCATACCGGGTACCTTTCATTATACGGAAACTCCGTATTTCGATATCACAATAAATAGTATCGGTAAGGGGCCTGTTTTTGGTCTGCGTGCTGATGTAACCGTTCAATCGGCACACCTTGGTCAATATCTTCGAAAAAAATATCCCGTCTATTTCGGTATGATGGAGCCGGGGGAAAAGATAACCCGGCGTGTTGTGTTGGATATACCTGGATTTTCCGGTATCGGAGAAAATCTGGATATTGATATTCATTATTTGGAAAACCATGATAACGTCCCGCGAGATGAGCAGGGTCAGATAACGATTAACGATGTGGATAATCGGAGTGTTTTGCAGTATCCGGATTTGTTTTCAAGAGAAGATCTCAGAAAGCTTGTTAAAGCGGAAAAGGTGAATCGAACAGCCGTTGATCGGCTTATTCATTTCGGCCTGAAAGATTTTGCCATAAACGACATTATTTTTTTCTGCAGCAAAAAGGCAATTTCCCAGGATATCTTAGAGAGAATTCTCACCGATGAACTTATCCCGTATTCCAACAGTGATTTGATAGCCATTGCGGAAGAAGGATATTTAGACAAGACGATTGCCGAAGCTTTTTTTCTTTCAGGCCGTACGTTTACTCCGGAAGAAATGCAGACAATGATGAATCTTAATGTTTTCTCAAAACCCCGAATCGGTTACGCATATATAATTGAAGATGATGATACCGACCGCTCCACCGGAAATGGCGATGGTAAAATCCAGATACAGGAAAGCGTTGAGTTCGTTCTTCTTCTAAAGAATGATTCGGTATTTCAACTGGATGATATTCATGTGGAAATCAGCTCAAAAGCAGGCACGCAAATTGCTCTTTATGATGAAGAAACGGTACTTCGGCGTTTCTCTCCATCCGAGCAGCTAAGTCTTTCGCCAATCATACAGGTAAAAACACGCTTCCAAGGTGATTCTTTTCCCATTAATGTTCGAGTTTATAATAAACAATTCAATGAGCTTTTAAATGAAGATATTGTTATTCCTGTTGGACAGTATGTTGAAAATCGCATTATTACCATGTCTAAGAAAGTTGTTTCCAACCGCGCGCTGAATGTTTATAACGGTGCCGATGAAAATACTCCGGTTGTTGCAAGCCTTGAAGAGGGTGTTGTTTTTGAAACAGTAGGACAGCTTGATGATTTCTATAAGGTGAAGATTTTTGAACGATTCGGCTGGGTAAAGCTGAATGCACTTGATGATTATCAGGAAGGTCACAGTGAATTCACGCTTGTAAGCAACATTGATGAATCCCAGCGTGTTTTTGAAAAAGTTAAACCGGAAGTTGTAATAATTACTCCAAGCAATAATGATGAGATTGATCATAATCGTGTTGAACTCACATTGGCGGCTCTTGACAGTGCAAGAGGCATAGAATGGATTTCCGTTTCGATCAATGGCGATCCTCTTCCGGGAAGCGGCGAGAGGGGTTTAAGAATTCTTGGATCGGCAGGCCGTGTTGAAAAAACCTATGAAATTCCACTTCGTAAAGGGAATAATGAAATCCGTGTCGTTGCCTGGAATAAAGCAAATGTCCCCTCGGAAGAACAGGTTATCAATATTTTTTCCACCGGAATAAGGAATCCTCCAAGATTATTTGTTCTCTCGGTTGGAGTCAGTGAATATCAGAATTCTGAATATAATCTTTCATACGCCGCGGCCGATGCCGAATACATTGCGAATGTTTTTTCTGGGCAGGAAGGTAAATTGTATGAGTCGGTTGAAACCGTTCTGCTGACCAACGAAAAGGCTACAAGAACGAATGTCATGAAACAAATGCAGGAATTTGTATATCAGTCACGTCCTCAGGATGTCGTGATGATTTTTTTAGCGGGGCATGGGGTTACAAGGGAGCGATACTACTTCCTTCCTCATGACGCTGATTTTAGCCAACCCGGAGTAAACGGTATTGCTGACGATGAACTGAAACACGAACTAATGTACAACATTGATGCGAAAAAATCCCTTGTTATGCTTGATACATGCCAAAGTGGTTTTTTAAAAGGTCGACGCGGAACCGGACCGGATATGGATGCTGTGATAGAAAAACTTGCCGAGCAGGAAGGCGTGGTATTTATAAGTGCCTCGAAAAGCACGGAAGCGGCCCTGGAAGACGACCGATGGGGGCATGGAGCTTTCACCAAGGCGGTTCAAGAAGCCTTGGACGAAGGCCTAGCCGAAGATAAGAATCACAATGGAGCCATCGATATAAACGAACTGTTGGATTATGTTACCGCACGTGTTCTTGATCTAACCAAAGGGCAGCAGAAACCCAATATGAGCGGCACCGGAATTGAATTTTTTCCTATCTTCAGTTTGGAATAATGAGAAGAGCATGCAGAGGATTCTTCAAGGAAACAGGTGCTTTTTTAATTAGAAACGGTTGTCCGATTCGCGGATATTAAAAAATATATTATTGATTTCTTGTATGAAAAGAAAGGGCTGTATTCGGAGTGCGTTTCTACGGATATAGGCAGGGTTTCTTTCATCTATGATGAATGGAATAATCTGATCTATTGAAGCAATAATATGTCTTTTTAGAATCCGCCGAAAAGCCGATTCAAACGCAATGATGGAAGCGGCGATTTCGAGTCGCGCCGACCGGCGTCGGAAAGAGGCCGCCAATGAAGTTTTTCGATCGATTTCAGAACGTATCTCGGGGCGGTTTAAACGCCGGAGGCCGCGTGCTCTCCGGCAATTCGCCCGGAGTTGACGGCGAACCCGAACCCGTGTCCGCTCATGCCGACATTATAAACATCCGCGTCGGCTCCGCCGAAATCGACTCCCGCAACGTATAAATTTTCCAGGGGTTCGAAACGGGGGCTGAGAGCTTGAAAGTTCCGATTAACTCTGATGCCGCCATGGGTAATGAGCATGTCGGTTCCGGCTTTTATTGCGTAATAGGGCGGATCGGTCAGGGCCTGCAGAGAATCCGGTTTCTTCGCGTACTGTTCGTCTCTGTTGGAACGGCAGCCGTGATTATAGGCGGAAACGGTCTTTTTCAGGCTCTCGGCCGGGCAGCCGATAAAAAGCGCGATTTCATCAAGCGAATCCGTTTTACATAAAACACCGTCTTTACGGGCTTTTCGAATGGTGTCTTCCAATTCCGATTCCGAGTTTTCGGGCAGATGAATCAGTTCGATTATGTCCCGGCCCTGATTCAGCGTTCGATTTTTCATCGATTCATCGAAGAGAACCCACATTTCGGAGCCGGGCTGACGGAGAGCGGCATTTGCCGCGTGAGAGAAATTGTAAACGATTCCTTCATCGGCGAAGCGGTTTCCTTTTTGATTAATCCAGATATTCCAGGGCTTTCCCAGGAGAAGATTCAAGGGACCATGTCCCTTGATTTTAGGGGCCGCCATTTCCATGGCGAAATTTCCTTCAATATCCGCCCCCGCTTTGAGGGCCATGATCAGACCGTCCCCTTTGTGGCGCATGCCGGGGCCCTCGCCGACGGCTTCCGGATTGAAATGAGGATAAAACTTTCGGATGAGTTCGGAATTTCCCGCGAAACCGCCGGTGCAGAGAATCGTTTTGCCGGCTCGAACGGTTACGGATTCGCCGGTGCCGCTTTCTGCGTAAGCCCCGGCAATTTCACCATGTGATTCGATGATGAGTTTTTTTCCTTGGGTGTGTTTCAGTATAACGGCGTCGGCGGAGAGCACCGCCGATTCAAGGGATTCGATAACCGCTTTCCCGACGTTTTTATGCGTATCCGTTATGTGAAACACCGCCGGATTTTGTCCCGGAATATGCCGAACCACGTCCTTAAACTCCACGCCTTTTTTTTCGAGCCAGTCAATGGTATTTCCGCTTGTGTTGATAAGGGTTCTGACGATGTCGGGATCGATTTTCCAGTGGGAATGTTCCATGCATGTGTGAAACATCCGGTCTTTATCTATATCGATTAATAATCGGCGCTGTAGACGGCTTCCGGCCGCGAAGATTCCTCTTGGAAAAAGACCGTTGCCCCCAACGGCTCTTTTGGCTTCAAGGACAAGGACTTTCGCGTTTTTCTCCGATGCCGCCGCCGCAGCGGCCATCCCCGAAGCTCCGCCGCCGATGATGAGCACATCTGTTCTATATTCCATTGAAATTTCTCCCGAGAAACGCGATGCCGCTATACCGCACGGCCGTTATGCCGCGGTCAGACCGCGCTTCGCGTCCGTGGTTTCGGCTTCGGAAAGATGGGAAACATCGCCCCAAAGCTGAAGAGACCAGAGACCGTCCGACCAGATGAACTTGTTCAGCGCGGCATTGTACAGGCTGTAATGACGCGGGTTTTCCTGAGGAATACCCAAGGTTTCCCGAAAAAGGCTGTCCACAACACCACCGTGCGTTACGACAAGGACATTGCCGCCGCGATGCTTTTCCGCGATTTCGGTCAATACGGCCACGGATCGTTCGTGCCGCTGCCGGCGGCTTTCCCCGCCCCGCGGAATATAGTCGGCATTTCCGGATTTCAAGCTTTCAAAATAACCCGGATCGCGCTCCAGCGCTTCGGGAAGCGCACAGCCTTGAATAAGGCCGTAATGCTGCTCCCGCAAACGTTTATCGGTGAAAAACCGACATCTGAGCCGATCGGCGATTATCGACGCGGTCTTTACGGCGCGGCCCAAATCGCTGGAATAGAAGGCGTCGAAATTCTCATTTGCCAGAACCTTTGCCGCGGCCCGCGCCTGGGCCAAACCCCGCTCGGTAAGGGGACTGTCGAAATGACCCTGATAACGGCCGAGGCCGTTCCATTCGGTTTCTCCGTGGCGGATTATGGTTACGGTGGTGTTCGGTTTCATAAGTATCCTTCGCCTGATCCTACACAGACGAAGGAATTGAGTCGAGATTCTTCATACGGATTACATTCAACACACAGTTGAACCTCACCAGGTTTCCCTGCCCTTCTTGATGTCGCGGGCGAATTTGGAGATGTTGATCCATTTCTTTTCGTATTCGGAACGGGCCCGTTCATCCCGCTGTGTTTCCAGCCACGCCAGTTCCCGGCGGAGCTCCAGCCAGGCGTCGAAACGCTCCGGTTCTATAAAACCCGCTTCCAAATCTTCCCGAACGGCGCATCCCGGTTCATTTCCGTGAGTGCAGTCGCGGAAGCGGCAGCGTTCGGCCGCCGCTTCAATTTCCGGAAACGCCGCGTCGATCGAACCGGCCTCGCCCCAAAGCTGAAGTTCCCTGAGACCGGGTGTATCAAGAAGAAGCCGTCCGTCCTTAAGCCTGTGGAGTTCCCGGCTGACGGTGGTATGGCGTCCGCGGCCGTCGCCTTCGCGGATCGACCCGATGTCCGCAAGATTGCATCCCGCCAGAATATTCAGAAGCGAAGACTTTCCGGCGCCGGAGGGTCCGACGAAGGCGCCCGTTTTTCCCGGAGGCAGCATCTTCGTTAAATCGGAGAGACCTTCCCCGGTAACGGTGCTGCAGAGCACGATATCCATGCCGGGAGCCGCGGCCCGGGCGTCCAAAAAAGCCGCTTCCGGATTTTCCGCAAGGTCGCACTTATTCAAAACAACCACGGGACGGCAGCACGACTCCCAGGCCATGGCAGCGTAACGCTCCAGGCCCCGGATCGTGAAGCCGCGGCCGGCTCCCAGAGCCTGAA
Source organism: Spirochaetia bacterium (assembly GCA_963666985.2). GTDB lineage: Bacteria > Spirochaetota > Spirochaetia > DSM-2461 > DSM-2461 > UBA2779. Next base: position 1,747,693 of record CAXXIA010000002.1, read on the forward strand.
CCACGAAAAGAACATCGATGTTCGCCGCGAGGATTTGCTGTTCCGCGGCGTTCCCGGCGGTTTTGCGTGAAACAACGCCGCGCCGCGGCAGAACGGCACCGATGACGGTTGTACCGCCGCCGTCCCGCCAGGCGACCCAGTCGCCGGCCGCGGGCGCCTCTCCCCGTCCCAGGGCGCGCCCGGTCAGCCGTCCGTCCCGTTCATCACCGCCGCCGGAGACAAGACGGTAAATTCCTCTGCCCGGCCGGACGATGCGGCCCGGCTCCCATCCGTCGTTTTTATATTCTATAAAGGCCTTTTCCAGGCGTTCGTTCCATCCCCAGTCATAAAGGCTCATAGCGATGCCTCCTCTTTCGCGAAAACCATTTTGGGAACCGGCGGGTTGGCCAGAGGCGCCGCCGCCAGAGCCAGAAGCGCCGCCAAATCGTCGTCCGGCGCGATTCGATTGATGCGGACGGCCGAACACCGTTCACATCGGTGGATAAGGTTCCATTCTCCATTGCGGGACCAGACCGCTACGGGAGCCATGAGACTCCTGCAGGATGAAAGACGGTCTCCCGGAGTCCTGTCCAAATGTCTGCTCCAGAGGCAGTAGGGACAATGGTTGCGATGATGGGTTCCGCCCTCGGGAGACGAAACGGAACGGCCGCAGCGGCCGCAGACGAATGGATCTCCCGGGGAGTTGTGTCGTGAGTTGTTGTTCGGCACCTGTGTATTGTGCCGCCTGTTTTTGCGGGACATGGTGTCCTCCGAGCATAAAGCTACCCCGCGGCCGACGGCCGGGGGCCGATTTGGGCGTAAAAAACCCTTCTCGGTCTTGAGGCGATTTGCTCAGGCGGGGCTCCCCGCGATGGTGTGGGAAAAGGACGGCGGCGCAAAGCGGCGGATGGATTTCTTTAAATCCGCCGGATTCCTGCCGTATCCTTATGTCCGTTACTCGCGGTATTACCCCGCGGTCCGGGTATTCGTGATCATCCAACCTCCGTTGATCGGAACGGGGATAGAAATAACATGGTCCGCCGGAGATGTCAACGGATCGGCAACGGTATGTTTATGATTCGCCGCCGATTGCCGGTTTCGGCCGCCTTTTTACCGGTCATACCGCCGGCCGCACCGATGCCGTATTGATGCTCCACCGTCAAAAAACGGTCGCATCTCGGCCGCGGACGGCGGATCTGTCATCGAGGCGATTTCGCGATGAGTCAACGATCGGACCGCCGTGTCTCCGCCCGGCCATTAGGAAAGAGCTCTTTTTACCGCCTCCGCCGCATGGAGCGCCATGGTGTTGAGAATGGGCAGCGGGCTTTCTTCTTGCGTAAGGAGAAGGGGAAGTTCCGTACAGCCGAGAACGACCGCTTCGGCGCCCTTTGCGGCCGCATCACGCACGGCGTTCGCAAGGAAAGCACGGCTTTCGGAGCGGAAATCGCCGATGCAGAGCTCCGAGAAAATAATATCATCGATTCGTTTTCGCGCATCATCGTCCGGAATAACGGCTTCGATTCCCGCCGCGCGCAGCCGGCCGGTATAAAAATCTTCTTCCATGGTGAATCGCGTTCCCAACAGGAGGACTTTGGAAAAGCCTCTGCGAAGGGCTTCTTCGGCCGCGCAGTCGCCGATGTGGATCAGCCGGGCCGGAGCGGCCGCTTCGGCGATCGGCGAGGCCAGTTTGTGCATGGTATTCGTTGCGATGATGAGAAGTTCGGCTCCGGCGGCGGCGATGCGCACGGCATGTTCGGTCAGCGTCCGTTCGATGAAATTCCAGTCGCCGCCGTTCATGGCCCGGGCCAGAGGATCGAAATCAACCGAAGCCATGATGATTTGGGCCGAATGCAGTCCGCCGATGCGTTCACGGACGGCTTCGTTGAGCAGTCTGTAGTATTCGCGGGTGGACTCCCAGCTCATGCCGCCGAGGATGCCGATGGTTTTCATAGCCGGTATTGTAGGTGATTCGCGCCAAGCCCGATAGAGACCCTTTTTTCGTTGTTTTGTGCAACAGTTGAGACTCTTCATGAACACCGGGGAATTTCGGGCCGTTTTCTTTCGTGAAGGCGGCGATTGAAGAGCATGAAAGTAAGGAAACGAGGAAACGGTCATGAAAAAAGAGAACTCATGGCATAGACTTTCCACATGACGCGAATCACTCTTTTAAGACACGCGAAGAGTTCATGGGATCATCCCGAACTGAGCGATATGCACAGACCTTTGAACGGCAGAGGAGAACGCGCCGCGGCGCTGATGGGAACAATATGCGCCGAAAGGCTTCCCGTTCCCGATTTCGTGATTCTTTCACCGTCGGTCAGAACCAAAAGCACTGTACGGCTTTTTCTTGAAGCCTGGAGCGCGGTTGACAAGCGGGCCGGCTCGGCGGAAATCCTGGAAATGGACGAACTGTACCTTGCCGGGCGGTCCGATTGGATCCAAGCGATGAAAGAGATTTCCTCAAGAGGCAATCATGTCGTGGGGTGCGGTCACCAGCCCGGAATCGGAGATTTCGCGTCTTGGCTGGATTCGAATTTTCACGGTGACGTTCCGACGGGGGCGGTTCTTTCTTTTCCCGTTTCGGAAGGATTTTTTTCGGAACAAAGAGGATCCTATTCGGCGGATTTCATAGGAAGGCCGAAAGAATTCGGCTGATGTTCCAAGGACGATGAAGATTACGGTCAAAGCCGTTCGGCCGTGACGATTCGGGGCGAATCAGAGTTTCGCCGTATTTCTTCGCTGCGGTTTAAAATCCCGCGGATCGATTCCGTATTTTCGGACTCTCCAGGAGACCTGGCGCGGCGTTAATCCCAAGGCGCGGGCCGTCCGGGTCATGTTGCCCCTCTGGCGGGTGAGTTCTTCCTTCAGTGCCCGGTATTCAATGGCGATGAGTTTTTCCGGGAACGGACGGTCCGTCGATGCGTTTCGGGAGCCCCGTATGGCCGCCGGTAAATCTTCGGGAACGAGTTCTTTTTCCGCGTATGAAAGACTTCGGATCATTGTTTCTTTGAGCTCTCGGGTATTGCCGGGCCAGGAATAGTGGTACAGCAGCTCCATTGCGGCCGGAGAGAGAACCGGCGACTTGCGGCCGCATGAGGCCGCACCTGTCTTCAAAAACTCATCGGCCAGAAGCGGAATGTCTTCTTTCCGTTCCCGTAAGGACGGTACCGTTAGAATTAATCCTTCACCGCCCGTTAAGTCCTTCCATTCCTTCCGGAGAACGTCTTCACCGTTACCCGATTTGGCCGAGGCGATAATGCGTGCCGGAGTGTTAAGATAAAGGGATCGATATCGGGCCGAAGCGTTCTCCCAGGACGGAATAAAGCATGTTCCGCCCGCTGAGAAATCAATCGGATCGGGTTCGCGAAGGAAAGGCTTCGACGGATCGAATCCGTTCTTATGGATCAGTGCGGCCACATGAGAGCGGCCGCTTCCGGTTTCTCCGATAAGAAGCAGAGGCTTTACGGATTGACCGAGTTGAGAGAGGCGATTCAAGACGATACGGGCCGACCGGCTGACGGCCACCCAGGCATTATTTACATCGTTATTCGAATCGGCCTCCCGCGGCCGGTTCCCTTTTGAAATTGCCGCCGGAACGGTACCGGAAAGCCATTGTTCGGCAAAGAGATCAAGCAGAGATCCGTATTCCTCTTCCGCGCTCTCGGAAGCATCAAGCAGCCAGGAAGACTTTCCGACGGGAAAAGGTCTGCTTTTTAATCGCGACGTCTCGAATTGCGCCGGCAGGGATGCTTTGTTTCTGAGAACACGTTCTTCCCATCCGTAATCGGAGACGCTGTCGAAATAGCGAATTCCGATGAACGTGATATCCATGATCTTTGCGAGCCATTTGAGCAAATGCCTCGCGCCTTCGCGGGATTCCTTATATTGCGAAAGAATTCTCCATCCTTCGGCGGCGATTCTGTAACATTCGGAAGACATTGTAAAATCTCATGCAAAGAACGCTCCAAGTTCGTGTTCTTTGTCGTTTCATAGAGAAAAGGGAAAGAGTTATTTCTCTATTTGGAAAGAAGATATGGGTGAAAAAAAAGATTCGCACTTGAAATTTACGCATTCTTTGCGCCACCGCCGAACCTACAAAGACGTCATTTTTATATTTTAAGACACACCTCTTCGTAGCGGAAATACTCTTGAGGGGAAGGTCTCTTCATAAAGCGGGATTTTCTAAAAAGAAAGACCCTTCGGACGAAAGCGAGAGATTTATGCCGCCTGAGTACAAGCGGCTGCAAGGAAAATCGTGAATCGAAGTCCTTTTAAACCGCGCCGATTTTTAAAAGCGCCAGATGATGAAATCGCCGCGCCGCCCCTTGCAATTCTCTTTTCCTGCGGCGATGATTCTGCCGTGAATATCGGAGTTCTCTTATCCGGCGGCGTCGACAGTTCGGCCGCCCTGATGTCCGTAAAAGAACGGTATCCCGGCGCCGAGGTAACGGCATACTATCTGAAAATTTGGCTGGAAGACGAATTGGCCTCTCTCGGATCCTGTCCGTGGCAGGAAGATTTAACGTATGCCCGCGGCGTCTGCGGCATCGCCGGCGTACCGCTGAAGGTGATCAGTCTTCAGAAGGAATATTGGGACAGGGTTGTTTCCTATACGGTTTCCGAACTGAAAGCGGGCCGGACGCCGAGTCCGGACATCTTCTGCAATCGCCGGGTTAAATTCGGTGCCTTTCTGGACAGAGTCGGCGAGTCGCTGGATAAGGTGGCCTCGGGTCATTATGCCGTGGTTGATCAAGAGGCGGACGGACTGTTTCGAATCCGGCGTTCTCCCGATCCCGTGAAGGACCAGACCTACTTTCTTTCGCATTTGACTCAAGATCAGGCCGCTCTGGCTTTGTTTCCCATCGGCGGCATGATGAAGGATGATGTCCGCGCCCTGGCCGAGAAGTGGGATTTGCCGAACAAAGCCCGGAAGGACAGCCAGGGCATCTGTTTTCTGGGGAAGATTAAATACACGGATTTTGTCCGGCACTATTTGGGCGAGAAAGAAGGTTCCATCATCGAGGCCGAAACGGGCCGTGTTCTGGGAACGCATCAGGGGACATGGTTTTACACCATCGGCCAGCGAAGCGGTCTCGGCCTTTCGGGCGGTCCGTGGTATGTCGTTGAAAAAGATCTGGAGAAGAATGCCGTTGTCGTTGCCGGATCTCCGAAGGCCCTGGAAGCGGCGAGAACGGCGTTTTCGGCCGTTAATCCGAATTGGATCGCCGGACGGCCCGAACTGCCCGCGAAACTGCGGCTGAAGCTTCGGCATGGTCCGAAGATTATCGGAGCGAATGTTGAAGCGGCCGATATCGGTCCGAACGGAGAAGAGCGTCTGGCGGTTACTTTGGATGAAGCGGACCGGGGCTTGGCGCCGGGACAGTTCGCCGTTTTTTACGAAGACGATGTTTGCCTGGGCGGGGCGATGATCGAGTAGGCCCTTTCATAAAGTATGAATGCGCCTGCGTCCGCGTGCCGTGCTTTATCGCTCGGCCGGTCGAACGCGGCTCTTTCCGCCCTTACAGCACTTCCGCGAGAATCTCCCGCATGGCCGCCGCATTCAGCGCCACCGGCGATTTTTTGTTATCCGACGCCGCGACGACGGCATCGAGATCATTCTCGGTCAGACCGTAGTGTGAAAGCCTCGGAAGCGGAGCGGCCCATTCTTCGAACAAATCCAAAACGGCCTCCGCATCACCCTCACTGGACGCCGCCGTATAGCCGCCGCGGCCGCTCTGCCCGCCCTGCATTCCGCGCACGTCCCCGCGTAAAAGAATCGCTCCGGCCAAAGCCAGGCGTCCTTGAACAGCGTCGGCCGCCGAATGTTCCTGTGCCGACGCGGCCTGAATCCGGCGGAACACCGGCGCCAGCAAAAGACCGCAGGCCGCCCCGTGCGGAACATCGCAGATCGCCCCAAGAGGCCCGGCAAGACCGTGAACCGTCCCGAGCCCCGCGTTGGCCAAAGTCAAACCGGAATAATACGCGGCCAAGGCCAGCTCGCCGCGCAATGCCGTCTCCTCATCCGTTCCGAACAGATTCTCGCCGAAAAGACGCCGGCCTCCGGCAAAACGGATCAGGCCGTCCCGGGCCAGAGCATCGGTTACGGGCGTGGCTCCCGTGGAAATAAAGGACTCCAAAAGCTGGCAGAACGCGTCCAGAGCGCAGGCCCTCGAAACCTCCTCGGGACACCCGAGCGCCAGCTCGGGGTCAATAAGAGCGATTCGGGGAATGAAATTGTCGTGCCTCAGGGACTTCTTGAAGCCCCCCTTTCCCCGCCGGCTGATCACGGCGTTCTTGGTCGCCTCGCTTCCGGTCCCGGCCGTTGTGGGAACCGCGATCATCGGCACCGCCGCGCCCGTCGGATTCTTCGTGCCCACCCCTTCCAGATAGTCGGCCACGCTTCCTTCGTGCCGCAGCATCGCGGCCGCCGCCTTCCCCGCGTCCAGAACGCTTCCCCCGCCGATCGCTATAACCGCTTCCGCGCCGCGCTTTCGGGCCGCCACTGCAAGCGCATCAACAATTTCCGGGGAAGGCTCGCCGGAAACCGTTTCCCGAAGATACGCGCGCCCCTCGGCTTTTAAAGCGGATTCCAGATGCGGCCAAACGGAAGAGACTGCGAAATGACGGCCGGTTACGAAGAGAATCGGCCCCGCACCGGGGATTATCCCGGTTAAGCCGCGGATCGCGCCTTCGCCGTAAACAAGAGACTGATTGCCAAGATGGGAAAACGGCTTCACGAACGGTACCATTCCTCTTCCGCCGAAGGAACAACAGGCGTGTATTTCGTTCCATGCCTTTCCCGGGCCATCCAAGGCTCCACGGCATTCCGCCACTCTTTGTAATGCTTCGTTTCCTTATGCGCCTTTACCGCTTCGTCCGAACGGTACACCTCGTAGAGCATAAAAAGCGTCGGATCGTCCGTGTTCCGGATAACATCAAACCGGAGATTTCCGGATTCCTTTCGGGTTTCCTTATGATTCGCCTTGCAGGCTTTTATAAAATCTTTTTCAAAACCTTCTTTCACCTGTACCGAAACACTGTAGACAATCATTCTCCTCTCCTTCGCGTAACGCCCGCGCAATCCCGAAAAGCCGCACGGTTTCCGTTCCTTTGTAGCATAACTCGGAGTCCGGTAAATGTGAAAATTTTGTTGATCCCCAAAGCCGCGCGGAAAACATCGTCCGCGAAGCGCAAGAACCGGTTTCACCGATACCGGCGGCCGCTCGGACCGGCCGGATAAACGCGGCCCGGGAACCGGCCGAGGCCTCCCTTTAGACATCGGCCGGCGCGGAATATCCCGCCGTTTTTCGTGAATCAAGCCTATTCGGCCGGAACGAAAGACTCTTTTTATACGAGGGTGATTTTTCCCGAAAACGGATCGGAAGAGAGCCGGGAAGCATATTCCCGGAAAGCCTCGGGGAGCGCGCGGAGAATATCGCCGGCCGTCATGCCCACCTCTCCGATCTTCTCGGCGGCCAAATCTCCGGCCAGACCGTGGATATGCACTCCCAGCCGGACGGCCTCCTCGAAACCTTCTTCCTTATCCCCGCATTGCGCCGCGAGCGCGCCTATAAGGCCGGAGAGAATATCGCCGGAACCGGCCGTGCCCATCCCGGCGTTTCCCGTCAGGTTCATCCAGGCGCGGCCCATCGGAGAGGCTATAATGCTGTGGGCTCCTTTCAGAATCACCAAACAGCCGTAGCGTTCGGCGGCTTCGAGAGCCGTTTCCACGCGCCTGGTTTCCACCTCTTTTATCGATGAGCCCAAAAGCCGCGCCATTTCCCCCGGATGGGGTGTGAGAACCGTGGGAAACGTTCTTTCCCGGCAGAGTTCCTCATGGCCCGCCAGCGCGGTTAGCCCGTCGCCGTCCACGATAAGAGGCGCCTCGGCGGCCGGAATAAAGTCCCTGGCCAGGCGGACGGATTCCGGACGGGTTGAAAGGCCGGGCCCGAGAACCGCCGCGTCGGCCGACGCCGCCTGCTCCAGCAGGTCGGCAGCATGCTCCGCGCCGAGCCATCCGGCGCTTTCGATGGGAAGGAACACCGCTTCGGGCACATGAGAAAAAATCTGCGGAGCGATGTCGGCCGGAACGGCCAGCCGGGCGTATCCGGCCCCGGACTTCAAGGCCGCGGACGCCGCGAACGTCGGCGCGCCGCGGTAATCGGACGAACCGCCGATAATCAGAACCTTTCCGAAGCTGCCCTTGTGTCCCGCCGGATCCCGCGGCGCCATGGGCGGCGGAATATTCACCGAAAGCGCTAAAGACTCGTCTCCGGCAACCTCGGGAGGAAAAGAAATCTCGGAGAAATAGAGCCGTCCGCCGCGCGTGAATCCCGGATAAAGAAGGTTTCCTCTCTTGGGAATTCCGAAGGTTACCGTGGCGTCGGCCCGGATGGAAATTCCAAGTTCCTCCCCCGTGTCGGCATCGATGCCCGAGGGAATATCGAGAGAAAGAATCGGAACCGAAGAACGGTTCAGCGCATCAATCAGAGAAGCCGTGCGGCCTTCGGGCGCGCGGGAAAGGCCCGTGCCGAAAAGCGCGTCGACGATATAGTCGTAGCGGCTGAAATCCGAAGTCTCGTCCGAATACAGAATTTCCAGGGGAAGGCGGCGGATCGTTTGATAGTTCTCCGCGGCGGCGCCTTGAAGTTTTTCAGGATCGCCCGCCATCAGAACGGTAACGGCGGCACCTTTGGCGTAAAGCAGCCGGGCCAAAGCGAAACCGTCTCCGCCGTTGCTGCCCGAACCGCAAACGACAAGAACTCCGCGGCCTTCAATGCCCCAGCGGGCGGCCGCAACTCTTCGCGCCGCGAGAGCGGCGTTTTCCATGAGAACGGACTGCGGAACACCGTAATCCGTAATGACCGCGGAGTCGAGTTTTCGAACGTCCTTGGCGGTCCCGATTCTCACGGCGGTTTAATCTTTTTCCGGTTCGGTTCCCGCAAATCGGAAGATTTCGGACTGTACCCAAATGAAGTTTCCGTTTTCGGTGGGAACCAAAAACTGAGAGGTTTCAACGTTTTTTTCGTCGTCGGCGATCAGCGTAGCGTGCTTAATGGAAAGGACGGGATACGCTTTGCCTTTTTTGAAATTCTTCGCAATGGCCGTATAGGCTTGTGCGATATAAGGGAAGTAATCCTGGCGATCTTTTTCATAATCGTCGCGGACCTTCACGAAAAAAATTCCATTGCTCATATCATCCATCCTCGTGCAATTCACCTCTGAAGTTATCATACCTAGGGGATCATTTGCATCCATTTTACAAAAAACTCCTTCGACTTCTTCAAGATTCCACATTTTCACCGATGAAGTCGAGACCTACCATATAAATTTCCATGGATTCGTTTCGAACGGCTTTGGGTTTGAAGGTTTTTTCCTCGTGGAACAACGTTTTAATTCTGTCCCTGATTTCACCTTCGTCGCCGCCCTGGAAAACCTTGACGATAAGGTTTCCGCCCGGATCCAGCCATTGTTCGGCCAAATCGAGAACCCGCATTACCAAATCGTAGGACTTTCTTGAGTCAACCAGACGGTTCCCGGACGTGGACGGGGCCGCGTCGCTGATAACGCATCCGTAGGGCCCGCCTTCGGCCAGAAAGTCCGCGGTACTTTCGGAAAAAACATCTCCCTGAAGAAAACGGAGTTCCGTTCCTCCGGGAGCCTTAATCGAAAGCGGCTTCAAATCCACGGCGCTTACCCGGGTTCCTTTTCCCAGAGTTCTTAGGGCGTAAAGCGTCCAGCTGCCCGGCGCCGCCCCGACATCCAGAACCGACGAACCCCTCATCATGGGCGACCAGCGCTTTTGTATTTCTTCGAGCTTGAACACAGATCGGGCGGGATAGCCCATTTTTTTTGCTTTCAGGGTCCAATGGTCGGGGCGTGATCTGGAGTTCATTTCATGAATATACACTACCGATAGCGTTTATGATAGAATATGGCTATGGAGACCCTTCCCCGCAACGTCTGGAAGCGTTTGTCGCGCCTTTTTCCCGCGGACGAAGCGGAAGCCGCTCTTGCCGCCGAATGGTTCCGGGAATATGAATCCGAAGGCGCGCTGGAACGTCCCGTCGCCGAAGTCATCAATGCGCCGCGTGCCGTTATGGCGGATTTTTTCCGGCGCGTTTCCCTCATGCACTCGGCCGAGAGCCCTATTCTTCGCCGGCGCGATACGCGGTGGATGAGCGAATACGATTACACACTCGTGAACATCAGAGCCGCCGGTCTTGCCGGCAAACCGGGGAATTTTCTCACGGCCGCTCTGTTTCTGGCCTCTCTGCGAACCCGGGGCATCATCCTCGCGCCCGTTACCAAAGGGCCTTCGGAAGATATTCGCGTTCTTGAAAGTCACGCCCATTTCAGGGAAGAACTCGCCGATCCTGTCGCTTCGGCCGCCGGTTTTGGAGCGGATCTGCAGATGGCGGCCTTTTGTGAGGCGGCCCATCTGCTCGGTTTGGCTCTGGGCTGCGATTTGGACTACCGGGTGGATGCCTACGCGGCCGTGGTTGTGAACCGTCCCGAATTGTTTCTCTGGATGAAGGACGGACGCTCCCCGAACACCGAAAAAGAGCAGGACGAACTGCGCGAAGAGGTTCGGGCTCGAATCGCATCGGTTCGCAAAGCCGCTCCGGCGGCGGACCGGGATCTCTATTCCTCGGCCCTGGCGGTGGCCGGTTTGGCGCCGCTGCAGGCCCGGGACGGCAGCGGACGGACGCCTTTGGCTCTCAGACTTGTTTCCGGGAACGCACTCGGAGATCATCGCGATGCGGCGGTTGCCTATTGGGGGCGCGTTTTCGATTTATGGCGCGACCGCTACGGTTTTGATTTTCTGGTTCTCCGGGGAACCGGGGAAGCCGGTGAGGAAAACGGCGCCGCCCCTGAGGCCTCCGAAACACCGGACCGATCCCTGGTCCGCAAGGCGGCCGATGCCGCACGGAAGGCGGGCGTTCGCCGGAATATCGGGGTTGCCGCTGAAGGCGACGGATTCGACGTGGAGAGTTTCGGGGTTCAGGGCGTGGACCTTGTTATCGAGAAAGACGACGAACTTAAAGCCGACGCCGAATGGTTCACGCGCGCCTTCGCCCTCGATGAAAAACTCCGCCGGGTGAATCTCGGCCGCAAACTTCGGTTCTCCGTGCCGATTACCGTAGATCCCGGCTCCAAAGACAGCCGTCCGCGCCGGGAGCGGGCCCTTATGAAAAGATTCGCCGCCCGGTTTCTCGGCGCCGGCCCCTCACGCAGACCCCTTTTGGAAACAATGGGCGCTCTGGAAGGCGCCTGGGGCTACAATACCGCGCTGGAAAAAGCGGCTTCCATGGGATGGATGCCGGATAAGGAAGACGCCGCCGTCGCCCGCAGTATCGAACGGATCGCCATGCGTTATTCGGATATGATTTTGAACGGTGAGAGGCTGGATAAGCATCTGAACGATCGGTGCGCCTGGTGGGCCGTCCGGTCGAAAAAAGGATTACTTATCGCCGTTATGTCGGTGGAAAACGAAGATCTGCTCCCGCCCGATCCTTTAAGAATCGACTACGGTTCGTATCTGAAGGATTCCGACGTTCTCTCCGTGCTCGAATACGACTTTCGGGGAGATCGGGGACTGCTTCGGCTCAGCTCCGACACCATAATCGATACGGGAGCCGTTCCGTACCGAGGATTCAGGCTCTACGCGGTTACCTGAAAATTTTTCGAAAGCCTATTTCATCAATATTGACGTTCAAGAGCCTCAACTAAAAAACACCGATTTTTATAATCGCTTCTGGCATTTAAGAAATCCAAAATCTAAACTGTTATAAAAGCAAAAAAGGTGTTCATTTTGGCAAAAAAAAGATTTTGGGCGATAATAATCCTATTCTTTACTTTTTTGCTCTTTATTGCTCTCTCCGCCTTCTTGTTTCGCAAAGCGGCGATAGAGATTCTCCAAAATGAAGAAAAAGTCTTTTTAAACCGCGTGTCTTCGGTGGAGCTGCTGACCGGAAGCACCTCATCCACGGTTATGATGCTGAATGGGCAAATTCAATTTTCCCTGGAGAATCGGGATTCCATTGCGTTTGCGGATTTTGAGATTCTTCCCGGATGGGACGATTATTACGGAACATGGAGACTGAATATCTCGCAAAAGAAAGTCGATATGTTCGGCAATCGTTCGATTAATGATTTTTCTTCGGACGATTGGGAAGAGATTCAGGCCATCAGATATTTGGGCGGAATGTTCGAAGATATAGACAGCCGCGTGAATAATCTTGCGTATTTATACTATTTGTCCGAAAGACATTTCGTTGTGATCGCTCCGCCTCCGCCACAGATGATGTCCGAAAAATTCGACGGTATCTACAACTGTCCCTTTTGGACCGAAGCGATACCGGAAAATAATCTTGAGAAACGCATGATTGTAACTTCCGCCTATGCGGATCCGGGAGGCTTGGGAAAAATAATAACGCTCTCCTGCCCCGTGATGGCCAATGGAGTTTTTCGCGGAGTTACATGCATGGATATTACCTTGGGAACTCTGAACAGAAGCCTTACCTTGGGGAGCAGTTTTGGGAAAACATCGGTATTCGATGAAGGATTGAATGAAATTTTCAGCAATTCGAAGCTCATTTTCCATAAGGCCGGAGAAACAAAGAACTTTTGGGGCGAGTTCTCCGGAAACTACAATTCGCGGGAAAAACACTTTGTATTCAACCATTATCTGGTTAATCGGGAATTGCTTCTTCAGCACACACTGTCCAATTCTCTTCTGATGCGAAAAGCATTGGAAAAAATCATGTCCTCCATTTTGAACTTTGTCGCCGTTATCATCCTGCTGTTTTTATTGTTCCACTTGTACCTTCATCTTCATCATACCCGGGAAGAAACAATTTTCATCCGCAGGCTGATTCGAATTATCGGACACGACCTTCAAACTCCCTTATCCGTGTCTCTTCAGGCATTGGAAATGTTGGAAAATGAATATATTCCGGAAGCGGCGACTCTGGCGAAACAATCGCTTTCTTCGGCCGTGCTTCTTCTGCGGGATCTTTCCTTTTGGGGAAAAAGCCGGACGAAAGAAATCAAGGTGAATAAACTTTCCTATCCTATAAACACCGCCGTGGAGCAGGCCGTAAATCCTGTTCGTTCCATAACGGAAATGAAAAAGATCACTCTTGAACTTCACTTGGAGGATTCCGCAATTGAATTGGATCAGAATATTTTTTCCACCGTTTTGCGAAATTTAGTTTCCAACGCGGCCAAATTTACTCCGGCCGAAGGAAGGATTGTCATTTCCGGACACACAGGAAAAAAAGGTCTTTATTTGCTCTCCGTCAAAGACAGCGGTGTCGGCATGAGGGAAGATCAAATTCATGACTTTAGAAAGAACAAGTCTCTTAAAAGCGAAGCGGGAACCCGCGGCGAGAAAGGAACCGGCTTCGGTTTAAGTCTGGTTCGTTCTCTTTGTTCCCAGGTCGGCTGGCCGATCAGCGTTGAGAGCGTTCCAAACGAAGGAACCGTTTTTACGATTGCGATTCCGAAGTGAAGAATCCCGGCGACGCCTTGATTTCCCCGAAGCCCGGACGTACTTTAATGCCATGAATCAATTCGGAAGGCAGCGAAGCGTCTCGTTTATACTGGTGGCGATCAACGTTGCCGTTTTTTTTATTACGTATCTTGTTCCCCGTTTAACGGCTTACATGGCCATTTCTCCCGTAGGTCTTCTGCGGTACCATTTTTTCTGGACGCCGCTGACCTATATGTTCGCCCACGGAGGCTTCACCCACATCCTGTTCAACATGATCTTCCTGATCTTCGTGGGACCCGGCGTGGAGGCGCGGATGGGCAGCCGGGAGTTTCTGGCTTACTACCTGATTACGGGCGTTCTCGCGGGTCTTTTTTCAGTCTTCGCTTATCTCTTTGCCGGCTACAACGTCCCCATCGTGGGAGCTTCCGGTGCGCTTTATGCCGTGATGCTCGCCTTCGCCGCGTACTTTCCTCAGGCCCGATTCATGGTGTTTTACGTTCTGCCGATGCGGGCTCCTCTCGCGCTGGCCCTGTTCGCCGCCATCGACATTGTGTCGCATCTTCGCGGCGGAGTCGGCGTTGCGCATCTGACGCACCTGAGCGGTCTTGCCTTCGGATATCTGTATTTCCTGATTCGGCTGAAGATGAATCCGATTCGGGCCATGAGGCTGCGGCGCTGAAAAAACCGGCGGCCGCGGCGATCTTGGCCCTCGCCGTCGCGGCGACGGTTTCCGCCGAACCTCTTCGGCTGGAATTCTGGCTTCAGGAGGACCCCGTTTCTCTGGTGAGCCCCGGCGAAAGCAAACGCGAACCGGGTGAACTTTCCGAGCGGGAACGCCGGCAGTATGAAATTCTTCTTGACGACGCCCGCTGGACTTTTTCAGGGATGATTTACGGATTTGATATCCGCTGGACTCCCTCCTCGCGGGCCCGTGATGTTGAGGAAGAACTCACCGTAACGCCTCGGGCCCTTATTCCCAAGGAAGATTTTCGGATGAGGGCGGTTTCCTTTATCGAGGAAAACGGCTTTGTTTTCGTTCAGTTGGAATATCATCCCGACGACACGCAGGCGCGCCGAATTCAGGCCTGGAAGGGCGGGGGAAATCCGCAGGCCTCGGGATACGGTTCCGCCTCGATCTTTTTGGACAATTCCCGCCGCGCCGCCATGGAGCAGGCGATTAAAGAAGCGATTCGCGCCTGGCTTCGAGCCCGTGAATATAACAGACCGCGGGAAATTGAAGGGCGGGCGGCGTTTGTTTCGGCCCCCGAGACCGGTTTTCTGAGAGGAGAAACCCGGGCTTACGTAAATTTGAGCATGAGCCTGGAGCCTCCGCGGGCCTACCGCGCCGACTGATTCTTTCCGTTTTACCGAATTCGGCCGCCGTTAAGATTGAATTTCTCATATTCCGCGAGATTTCAGCACCTTATCCATCGTTTGGAAGAAGAACGATAAAGAATCGGAAAAGAAAGAAGACGACTTTTTCGTTCCCTTTGGCGGTTTCTCGAAAAAAAACCATAAATCAAGAATACTTTAGGCTTTGTCAGCTCTCCCG
This sequence comes from Spirochaetia bacterium, assembly GCA_963666985.2. Taxonomy (GTDB): domain Bacteria; phylum Spirochaetota; class Spirochaetia; order DSM-2461; family DSM-2461; genus UBA2779. The sequence goes on from CAXXIA010000002.1 coordinate 1,762,722, forward strand.
TGTCGGAAAAAACCATTGCTGTTTGGTATATAGCTACTAGTGTGGAATAACCAGGTAAAAATAAGTTGCGGTTTTAGTTGAACCGAACACATTTCTTCCTGAAAAGGCCGCAAATTAACCTTGTTTTATTTTGACGGATCTTATAATTTGTCAAAATAAAGGTGTTATACGCGGCGGGCGGCTGCTGCGTATTCGGGAGGTCGAAATGAGACGTGGTATACCGACGATCAATTCGGAACGCTGCAAAGGCTGCGGCCTCTGTATCTCCAACTGTCCCAAGTCGATTTTGGTTAAATCGGAAGACATCAATTCTCAAGGCGCCTATTACACCCTCTGTATTGATGAAAACCGGTGCATTGCCTGCGGGGCATGCGCTTTGATGTGTCCCGATTCGGCCATTGAAATTTTCGTTCCGGCGGAGGCTGTTTAATGTCGCGAGTTGTTTTAATGAAAGGAAACGAGGCCTTGGCCGAAGCGGCGCTGATAGCCGGCTGCCGACATTATTTCGCGTATCCGATAACGCCGCAGAATGAGATTCCGGCGTACATGGCCCGGCGCCTGCCGGAGCTCGGCGGAACCTTTCTTCAGGCCGAAAGCGAATTGGCCGCCATCAGCATGGTTATGGGGGCCGCCGCCGCCGGGGTGCGGGTTATGACCAGTTCTTCATCGCCGGGAATTGCTCTGAAACAGGAAGGAATTTCCTATCTGGCCGGAGCGGAACTTCCGTGCGTCGTGGTGAATGTTATGCGCGGCGGACCCGGACTGGGCGGCATCGCCGGAGCCCAGGGTGATTATTTTCAAGCCACCCGCGGCGGCGGAAACGGGGATTATCGGACCATTGTGCTCACACCCGGCAGCGCTCAGGAATTGGCCGATTTCACCATCCGCGCTTTCGACTTGGCCGACGAATACCGCATTCCGGTTTTGATTCTGGCCGACGGATACCTCGGGCAGATGTCCGAGCCGTTAAGGCTTCCCGAACCGTCGGGACGTATTTTCGAAAAGCCCTGGGCCGTTACCGGCGCCAAGGGACGAAAGAAAAATACCATTGCTTCACTGCGGCTTATCCCGGAGACGGCTCTGGAAGACCACAACCTGCACCTTAAGAAAAAATACGATGAGGTTGCCGAGGCGGTTCGGGATTTCGAAACGTACCGAACCGGGGATGCCGATTGGCTGATTGTCGCTTACGGGACCGCCGCCCGGGTGGCGAGAAAGGCCGTCGACCGTTTGCGGGCGGATGGGATTCGGGCCGGCCTGTTCCGGCCCAAAGCCGTCTGGCCTTTCCCCGACAGGGAATTAAAAGAGCTGGCCGAACGCGCAAGGCGTGTTTTGACGGTGGAAATGAGTCTTGGTCAGCTTGTCGAGGATGTCCGCCTGGCGGTGGAAGGCATCGTCGGGGTTGACCTTTACGGCCGGGCCGGAGGCGCCGTTCCCGCCGTGGACGAGATTATCGGAAGAGTGAGGGATTATGAGCGGCAAAACTACGCCCATGTACGCGCGTCCTGAAGCATTAAAGGATGTCAGAACCCATTACTGCGCCGGCTGCGGCCACGGGATCATTCAAAAACTGGTTGCCGAAGCCCTGGATGAGCTCGGCGTACGGGAAGAGACGATTGTCATCGGCCCGGTGGGGTGCTCGGTTCTGATTTACAACTATCTTGAGGTTGACGGTCTTGAGGCCGCTCACGGCCGGGCTCCTGCCGTGGCCACGGGATTGAAGCGGGCCAGACCCGACAAGCTGGTTATTTCCTATCAGGGCGACGGTGATTTACTGGCGATCGGCACGGGAGAAACGGTTCATGCCGCGAATCGCGGAGAAAACATTTCGGTGATTTTCGTGAACAACGCCATCTACGGAATGACCGGCGGCCAAATGGCTCCCACGACCTTGGAGGGACAGAAAACCAAAACGTCTCCGGCCGGACGAAATCCTCTTGATGTGGGATTTCCGATAAGGGCCTGCGAAATGCTGGATACTCTGGAGGCTCCGGCCTATATCGAACGTGTTTCCGTTCATAATCCGGCGGCCGTGAGGAAGGCGAAAAAGGCCGTATCCAAAGCCTTGCGCTATCAGATGGAGGGCCGGGGGTATTCCTTCGTGGAAGTGCTTTCCATGTGTCCCACCAACTGGGGGATTGATCCGGTGCGGGCGGCCGAGTGGGTAAAGGATGCCATGATTCCCTGGTATCCCCTGAATGTTTTTCGGGACAGGCCCGCGGCGGAATCGGGTGAGGCCGCAGCGCCGGCAGGCGGGGGCGCAAGCGCGGGCGTTCGCGCCGAATCGGCGAAGAATAACGGTTTTGCCGTTGAGGAAAAAGCATCATGAGCGATACGGAAGAAATCATTATCGCCGGTTTCGGCGGTCAGGGAGTGCTCCTGGCCGGAAAGCTTCTCTGTGTCGCGGCGATGAGGGAGGAGCGGCATGTTTCTCACATTCCTTCTTACGGCGCGGAGATGCGCGGCGGAACCGCCAACTGTTCCCTCGTTATCAGCGACGAAGAGATCGCGTCCCCTGTTATCGAACATCCCGGAGTTCTTATCGCCCTGAACGGGCCGTCGCTGGCCAAGTTCGAACCGAGAATCCGTCCGGGGGGGCTGGTGATCTGGAATGCGTCTTTAATAACGAAGGCGCCGAGCCGATCGGATCTAACGAGTGTCGGACTGAAGGCGACGGACTTGTCCTTGGCGGAGGGTACCGAAAGAGGAGCCAACATGGCCGCCGTCGGTGCTTTATTGGCGCTGAAGCCGGACCTGGTTTCCCGTGCGGCGGTTGAATCGGCGCTGGATGAGGTGATTTCCGCGAGGAACCGGAGTCATAATCCCGTGAATATTCGGATTCTGCGGGCCGGATACGAGGCGGCGGCGAACACCGTCGCCGTTTGAAGCGCGGAGCCGGCCGATTCCGAAAGCGGGTTTTTCAGACTCCGCGGGCTAAGGTTCACCGAGGTTTCTCTGAAAGAGCCTTTAGCAGACTGTTGGAGAGCCGGGCTTTTCAGGCGACCGGAAAACACACTATTCCAAGGCCCCGGCTTTGCGCAGCATTCTGAGCATTGACTCGTCCCGCGTGTAACGGTCCAGTTCCTTGATGGGAATCCATTTCAGATCATCCGATTCATGGCTGATCGTCAAAGGCCGATTCGAATCCGCGAAAAAGAGAAAACGGACATCATAATGATCGTGAGTGCTTTCCTTGCCCCGCACCGGAATGGGATGAATATCCAAATCCAGAATTGGCGTCTCGGCTCGGCAGTCCCTCAGACCTGTTTCTTCTTCCGCCTCCCGGAGGGCCGCGGCTAAAAGGTTCGGGTTACCGTCCGCATGACCGCCGGGCTGCACCCAGAGACCCAGCTTGCGGTGCTTAACCAGCAGCACGAGACTCCGTGAGTCATCCAGAATAAGCGAGGATGCGGTAAAATGGCCGGGACGGCAAGTTCGCCAGAAAGCATCCGGTTGTTCCAAGAGACGCCGGAATCGGGCAATCACGTTCGATTCTTCGGGATAGGTCCGTTCGTATTGATTCAGAGCATCCGGCAGAGTTTGCATCAGTGTCCTTAATCGAAAATTTCCGCTGAGAATGATACTAAAAAGAGCGTATCCCGATACAGATAGAGTTCGTCGCGAACTTGAACATACCGATTGACCGCGTCGATGTGACCGACATACAGATTCTCAAACTCCGAGGCCAAACCGATTTTTTTCGTCATGGCGATCGCACCCACGATGAAATCTTCCATTCCGACATTGACCGGCCCGTGAAAGCGGTTTTCACCGCCGTATCCCAGTATGCCCAAGCCGCCGGCGCCGTCGGAGAGAAGCATTAAATGAACTTCTCGGTTCGCGGGCCAATGCACCGTTTCACCGTCTTTAAGCGCCATGGGAACCCAATGGTTGAAGACCAGATCTTTGTTCGCCTCGGCACGCTGCAGAATAAGCCCTTCGGAATCAGGCATTGCTTCGGGAACCAGACGGATTTTCCGCACGGCGGCGTTTTCCGCGGGATTATCGCCTTTCTTGTTCGCTTCCGCCGCGGTGCCGTCGGAATCGGTGTGTTTTGCCGCTTCGCTTCCGCATGCGATCGCCTCGTCATCTTCTTCGGCGGAAAAGGCCAGAAAGGCCCCTTCAAGGGGAATCTCGGGCCGTCCGCTTAAAAGACTCATACTGAGCCGATTGCCTTGAGCCGACCATTCGTTTCCCGTCGCCGTATCCAGGTTTATAAGGAAGAGCTTTCCGTCCGAACCGAGATGAAAGCCCCGATAATCAGGATGGTTTTTCGGTTTCTTATCGGGAGAATCCGGAATAATCCACGTCGTTCCCGCCCAGTTTATCGAAACGGGTTTTCTTTCGGGAAGCGGAGCCGCCGCGGGAGGCGGTTCCGGAAGTTCTTCGGACGGCTCTTCAACACCGGCGCAGGATGATAACAGCGAGGAAAGGCCGATGGCCGCGGCGAAGAAAACCCGGAATAAGGCGTGAATCGGATTCTTTTTCATGGTTCCATTATCGGCAATGAGGTGCTTGAGAACAGTGCCGGCCGAACCGGATTTTCGCGGGATTGCCGTTCCGGGAATGCCCGCGGTCTTGCAGGTTCGGCCGGCGGGTTTGAGAATTTTTTTCCAGGCGCTCATCTGGATTACGCGGCGCTTAGCGCCGATTTGGGCCGACGGCAGCCGCCGTCCGCCGAAAGATATCGGCCGAAGGCGGTCCGTTGAAAAAAGAATCACGCGCCTTTACGAATTACGTCGGCCAAAACCTTAACGGCGTTTCTTAACGTTTGCGGATCGGCTTTTGTAAAATTCAGGCGCATCGACGGCGTTCCGAACTCAGGGTAAGCATAGAAATACTTCCCGGGTACGAAGGCGACATTCTTTTCAAGCGCCTCGGCGTACAGGGCACCGATGTCGGTTCCTTGAGGCCCCTCGGCCCAGACGAACATTCCGCCTTCCGGGCGGCTCCAACTCCAATCCGTCGGGAAGAATTCCTCCAGAGCGGAAAGCATGGAATCCAGCCGAGGTGCGTAATGGGCGACAATTTTCGGCAGCCGGCGTTCAAGGTGACCCTGTTCCATGTAGACCGCCGCCATGGCCTGCCCGAGCGAGGAGGAATGAAGGTCGGTTCCCTGCTTCACTTTCACCATCCAGGTGGTCAGCTCTTCATTCGGCGCCGCGACCATGCCGAGACGCAGCCCCGGCGCAAAGATTTTGGAGAATGTCGTGGTGTACAGAACGTTTTGCGGCGCGAAGCTTTTAATCGCCGGAAGAGCTTCGCCGCGGTATCGTAAAGCGGCGTAAGGATCATCTTCAACCAGAAGGGCGCCGTGCCGCATTATAATTTCCGCGATGGCCTTACGCCGTTCCAAGGAAAGCGTTCGGCCTGTCGGGTTTTGGAACGTCGGCACCAAGTAGATGAATTTCGGGTGTTCGGTAAGGATTAAGTGTTCGATGGAATCAGGGACGGCGCCACCCTCATCGGTTTCGATCTCCACGTACCGGGGTTCGTAGGGATTGAACGCCTGGAGCGCGCCCAGGTATGTGGGTGATTCCACGGCCACCGCGTCGCCGCCGCCGATGAGCAGCTTGCCGACTGCATCCAGCGTTCCTTGCGATCCGGAGGTAATCAGGAGTCCCGCCGCGTTCGTTTCCACGCCGTAACGCCGCAGATAAGGCGCCGCGGCTTCCCGAAGAGGGAGAAATCCTTCGGTCAAACCGTACTGGAACGCTTCGGATCCCCATCGGTTCAGCGACTCGGTGAAGAGATCTTCCAGGATTTCCATCGGGAATGTTTCGGGAGCGGGGATGCCGCCGGCAAGAGAAACCATGCCCGGCCGTCCGACAACCTTCAATATTTCTCGGATGGCGCTGGCGGCCATGGAGTTTGTTCGTGATGCGAGAAGAGAGGAAATATCCGGTTTCATGATGGGATTCTACAAAGGAAGAAAGAGCGAGGGAAGAGTCAGTTCCGCGGCGAATTTCACATAAAGTGTTTGAACCTCAAAGTAACCCGTTCGTGCCGGCGGCGGTTCTCAATTCCCGATTAGGACGGCTTTTCTTTCTGTCCGCGAAAGGCCGGCCATGGGAAAATTCTCTCGTTTATTGAGCCAAAGAGGCTTGGGACAAGAGCCGGATATCCTCGATGTTCAGTCCGATTTTTTTCTGCAGTTCGGACGAGGCATCCCGGATAACGGCGTTATGGGTGAAATTGATCCCCACGGGGTTTTCGGTTTTATGGGCCGGATAAAAGATGAAGGCAAAATCATCGGGAACCAAAGTTTCTTCGAACATCCGGAGCGGATTTCCCGGTTCGCCGAGAAATGTTCCTTTACCGATGCCGCCGGTAATATAACGGTTGTCCAGTAAGGCTCTCGGCAGGTCTTGTTGAATTCGTTGACCGAGAGATACGGCTTTTTCCATGTTTTTGTCCAAATCTCCCGAGGAGAGGGCGGCTTTCACGTCGTTTTGATCAAGAATTCGCGAAACCTGATAGGGCGAGAAATCGGGCGGAATGGAAACCGCTATGAAGCCCGCGGCCGCGATGCCGAAAAGAGCCGAGGTCCATTCTGTTCGTGAATCGGGATGAACGGCGATACGGTCGCCTTTTTGCAGTTTCAGAGCAAGGAACCAGGAACTCCATGCCGCCGCCTCTGTAAGCAAATGTGTATAGGTATATAAGGATGGAACGGCCGCGCATAAGGCCGGACGATCCGGCCATCTTTCGGCGGAGAGTAATAAAACATCCCGGAGAGTCAGTCGTAGGGAAGTCTGGGTCATAAACGGTTTTTCTCCTTGATGCGAATTCACAAATCGCCGAATTCTGAACGGAAGCCCTTCAAAAGCGATTTCGGAAGGAATTCGATCATGGGATATATGCAAATTCATCATTTGTAAAATTGCCTTCTTTATCCGCGTTGCCTGATTCGTAAAGGTAGCGGCGGTAATGGTTTCCTTAATTAAGAAATGAGGGGATTTGTGTGTGTCTTTTATGAATTCCGTTTGTTTCCGTAAAGACACCCCTTCATATAAAGGGGTTAATATAGAGAAAGCGTGATTTTGCGCGCTTATCAAACACAAATTCGGAGAAACCGGAGATTCCGGCCGTTAAAAACCTTGCGGGACGAACTCCGGCCGCGGATAAACGTGTTTGTGCCGTTTTTTACGGATGCCGGGATGGTTTATACTCTGAAGCGGAGGTTTTCATGCGTCCCGTTTCCATTCAAAGACATTACATTAAAAATCCCGCCGGTTCCTGCCTGGTTTCATTCGGGGATACGAAAGTGATCTGTACGTGCAGCGTTTCCGAGGGAGCACCGCCTTTTTTGAAATCAGGCGGCTGGCTCACGGCCGAATACGCCATGCTTCCCGGGAGCGTCTCCGGCGGCAGAAAAAAGAGAGACGGGGCGAAAAAGGACGGACGGTCAGTGGAGATTCAGCGTCTTATCGGACGCAGCCTTCGTGCGGCCGTAAACTTGGCCGCTCTTCCCGAGGTGACTCTGACCGTCGACTGTGATGTTCTGCAGGCCGACGGCGGTACGCGAACGGCCGCCATCAGCGGAGGATGGGTTGCTCTGATGGATGCGCTGGCGACTTTGGCCGCGGCTCAAACGGCGTCAACGCAAAACGCGGCAACTCAAGACGCGGCGGAACGGAGCATGCCTCTTGATTCGAGTTCCGCAGCCGCCGCCGCTTTATCGCCGAGTGTTCCGGGAACAGCGAAGGGAAACGCATCCGCCGCGGGTCTCTCTTCTTCTGCGGCTTCTTCGGCCGCCGCTTCCGGCGGTCTTCTTTCCTTCGATGCGAACGACCCCCGCGCCCGCATTCCCGGCGAATGGCTTCTGGGCCGCGTGGCCGCGGTAAGCGTCGGGATTGTCGGCGGCGAGATTGTCTGTGATCTGGACTTTAAGGCGGATCAGAACGCCGAGGTGGATATGAACGTGGTAACCCGGGACGGCGTTTACGTGGAACTCCAGGGAACCGGCGAGAAAGGTGTTTTCGACAAAAAGAGCCTGGACGCCCTGCTCGCGGCCGCCGATGAGGGGTTGGCCGTTATCGCCGCCGCTCAGGATAAGGCGCTCGGCGGTTTTTAAGAATCAAAACCCGATATTCGCGTTCCAGAAAACGCGTTTTTTTCGGCGCGCAAAAAAAGATTCTCAACGCTCTTGTTTCATCACCGCCCGGGCGGGGCTGTGTTTACGGCCGGAAAAAAGGATAATGAGGGCATGAATGCCCTGGATGAACGCCTCGGACGCATTGAAGCGGTCCTCTCCGAAATACTGCCCGATATTGTTGATTCCTTCTGGCTTTCCCGCGCCGCGGGTCAGGAGTGTTCCGAAGCGCGAACCGATTGGGCCGATACCTTTCTGGAGCCGGGGCGCGATCTGATGCGGCGCGGCGGGAAGCGCTGGCGGCCTTTGGTTACCGTGCTGACCTGCGAGGCCCTCGGCGGCGGGCGGCGGGCCGATATTCTGGCGCCGCTCACGGAGATTCCTCACAACGGATCGCTTATTATCGACGATATCGAGGATGCTTCCCTGACGCGCCGCGGCGCTCCGTCCGTTCATCTTCTCTATGGAACCGATCTCGCCGTCAATATGGGGAATTTAATGTATTTCCTGCCCACCATGATTTTGGACGAATTGGAAAAACGAGGATTCGAAGAGACGGCCGCGGCCGCTCTGACGCGGGATTGGCTGGCGGTGATGCGCCGTCTGCACTTCGGTCAGGGCTATGACATTCTTTGGCACCGTGAAAAAGAACTTTTTCCGGACGAAGCTTCTTATCTGCGCATGTGCCGATTCAAAACCGGCAGTCTTTCCTCTCTGGCGGCTCGGCTGGGAGCCCGGGCGGCGCTGGCCGGTCAGAAAGAAGCGGCTGGTGAGGCCGATGAGGCGGCCGTCGGCGGAACAGCCAAATCAAGCGGTAGAATCGGCGCTCACAAACGCACTGAAAAAGCCGCTCATAAAACCGCTCGCAAAATTGCTGAAAAAGTACCGCCCGCGAGCCGCCGCAGCGAAGACTTGATCGGCGCACTCGGCGCCGCGTGGGAAGACCTGGGCACGGGATTCCAGATACTGGACGACGTGCAGAATCTCTCAACGGGCATTCCCGGCAAGGACCGCGGCGACGATATCGTCGAAGGAAAGAAAAGCCTGCCTGTTATCCTCCACGCGGCGAAAAGGCCCGAGGACGCCGGACGCCTCGCCGAACTTTTCGCCGCGGCGGCCGAACGGGCCCCGGCCGGCGATTGGTCGCCGGTGGAAGAGGCCATAACTCTTCTTCAGCGTTCCGGCTCGGTGGAAGAGGCCCGTGAGAAAGGCCGAAGGCTGCTCTCCGGCGGTCAAACGGCATTGGAAAATCTTTTGCCCGATAATGAAGCGCGGCGATTATTACTCGACCTGGTGGACGGTTTCCGAAAAAAGATGATATAGGCGCAAGGCGATTTCAAATTTTCGAACGCTGTTTCAGGGGTCTTTCGTGCGGCAAAAAACGTTGGATTAATAAAATTGAAATCGCGTTGGCCGGCACCGCTTTGGGGATCACCCGAGAAAAAACACAAATTAACACCCTTGAGTGTGAGTTTTTGATAAGAACTGTTGCATATTGTTTGGTTTGGTTCTACATTTTGAATCGTGGATGCGCAGAACAATCCCATTCCGGCCGAACGCCGACAGATTATCTTAAGTGAAATACGAACGCAGGGAGCGGTTCGCGTGGATGAACTCGGCCGGCGCTTTGATGTTTCCGAAATGACCGTGCGCCGGGATTTGGACGCGCTGGAAGCCGAAGGACTTTTGGAGCGCACACACGGCGGAGCCATCGCGCTGCAGCATATGACCGGTGAGCGGCGGTATCGCGAAAAGGACGAGGAAAACCGTGAAGCCAAGGAGCGCATCGGCCGCTTGGCCGCCGCCATGGTCGCCGACGGGGAAACCGTTCTTATCAATTCCGGCTCCACCACGCGTCAGGTTATCCGCAACCTGATTCCCCGCAAAGGCATTCGCATCGTTACCAACAACATCGCCGCCGAAGCCGATCTCCCGGATAACTGCGAAGCGGAAATTTTGCTTCTCGGCGGCCGTTATCGAAGCGCGGCCGGATGCACAGTCGGGGACTGGGCCGCACGTTTCCTTGAAGAATTAGCGCCCGCCCGGGCCATTCTGGGCGCGGACGGAATCAGTCTGAAAGAGGGCTTGAGCTCTCCCATTCCGGAAGAAGCCGCCCTTACGCGGCTCATGATTTCCCGGACGCGGGGGCCGGTGATGGTGGTGGCCGATTCGGGGAAGATCGGACGGGTTTGTGAATTCGGCATCGGGCCGATTTCCAAGATCGATATATTGGTGACCGAACAGGGTGAGGGGAGGCCCTGGTCTGAAGACTTTGCCGCCGCGGGTATCGAAGTGATTTCCGATTTCGGCGGGTGAGAGACGTTCTTAAGGCTCCGTTAAGGAAACGGCTGAGCCTTGGGAATCAGCGGTGAAATCTTGTGCCGTCTTGCGGTGTGTGAGTGCGGGTAAAAAAACAGACGGCTCTTAACGGCAAATGATAAATCGGCGACCGTACTGCGGCTGTCGCGCCAAAACTCCGAACCCGATATCAGCCGCCGCTGAAACCGGCGGCCCTGTCCGCCGCGCGGCTGGCCGACATAAAAAAGAAAACTTCAGCCCCGTGCTCAAGGCTCCCGGCCGAGAGTCCGGCGGCGCGCGGCTGTCGAACAAAATAGATAAAGAAACAAAGAAACGAGGAGAGAAAAACATGGATAAGTATTTGGAAACCTACGGAGATCAGTACAAAAGCTGTCAGTGGATTGAATTCAGCCTGCTCGAAGACTTCATGAAACAGTGCCTGGTGAACATCGGCGTACCCGAGGCCGACGCCGACATCATCACCGACGTACTCATCGAATCGGACAAACGGGGCATCGACTCGCACGGCATCGGACGGCTCAAGCCCATTTACCTGGACCGCATCGACGCCGGCATCCTCAATCCCAAGACCAAAATCGATGTAGTCAAAGACACCGAGACCACCGCGGTCCTGGACGGAAACAACGGCATGGGCCATGTGGTTTCCAAAAAGGCCATGGGCATGGCCATTGAAAAAGCCAAGAAATACGGCCTGGGCATGGTCACCGTGCGCAACTCCACCCATTACGGCATCGCCGGATACTATGCCACCATGGCCTCGGATGCCGGAATGATCGGCGTAACCGGAACCAACGCCCGGCCCTCCATCGCCCCCACAAACGGTGTGGAAAACATGCTCGGCACCAACCCGCTCACCTTCGGTTTTCCCACCGACGAGGAATTTCCCTTTGTTCTGGACTGCGCCACCAGCGTGTCCCAGCGCGGCAAAATCGAAATGTACAGCCGCGCCGGTAAAGAACTCCCCCCCGGCTGGGTTATCGACAAGAAAGGCGAAACCCGAACCGACACCGATCAGGTTCTCGTAGACCTTACCAAAGGCCTCGCGGCCCTGGCCCCCCTCGGAGGACTGGGCGAAGTCACCGCCGGATACAAAGGCTACGGATACGCCACCGTCGTCGAAGTGCTCTCGGCCGCCCTTCAGGACGGATCCTACCTCAAGGCCCTCAATGGAACCGACGCGAACGGAAAGAAAATTCCCTACCCCCTGGGCCACTTTTTCATCGCCATCGACATCGAACATTTCGTGCCGATGTCCGTCTTCAAACGCATCGCGGGCGCCATCATGCGCGACTTGCGCGCCTCCGAAAAAGCCCCCGGCGCCGACCGAATCTTCACGGCCGGCGAAAAAGAATATCTGGCCCGGAAGTACCGCACGGAACACGGCTGCCCGGTTCCCGAAGCCCTGCAGAAAGTCATGACCGACTGCCGCGCGCGCTGGAATCTGAACTTTAAATATCCCTGGGATTAATAAATCCCTTTTTAAGGGGTGACCCCCGAAGCTCCCCGCGTTCAGCCTCGGCCGGATCGGTTTTCGGCCATCCGGCCGAGCTCAGCGCCCTGAGCAAAACAGATGAATAAAATAAGGAAACAACAATGGACGACATGAAGCAAAAAGCCCTGGCCTACCACCAACTCTACGGCAAGCCCGGCAAACTGGAAGTTAATGCCACCAAACCCTGTACCACCGCCGATGAACTCTCCCTGGCCTATTCGCCGGGCGTGGCCTACCCCGTATTGGAAGTCGCCGACGATCCGGAAAACGCCTACCGCTACACCAACAAAGGCAACCTGATCGCGGTTATCTCGAACGGAACCGCCATCCTGGGTCTCGGCGACCGCGGGGCGCTCGCCTCCAAACCGGTAATGGAAGGCAAAGGCGTTCTCTTCAAGAGATTCGCCGACATCGACGTGTTCGACATCGAACTGAACACCAAAGACGCCGACAAAATCATCGATATTGTTAAGGCTCTGGAACCCACCTTCGGCGGCGTGAATCTCGAGGACATCGGCTCGCCCGACTGCTTTAAAATCGAGCAGGAACTCATCAAGAAATGCAATATCCCGATTTTTCATGACGATCAGCACGGTACGGCCATCATCTGCACCGCCGGACTTCTGAACGCCGCCGAAGTTACCGGCCGCAACCTGGCCGATATGAAAGTCGTCTTCAACGGCGCCGGCGCCGCCGGAATCAGCTGCGGCAAAATGTTCATCGATGCCGGTGTGAAGAAAGAAAATCTTCTGATGTGCGACAGCAAAGGCGTCATTTCCAAGGACCGCCCCAGCCTCACCCCGGAGAAGGCTCTCTTTGCAACCGCCCGTCCCGAACGAACCCTCGCCGAAGCGGTGAAAGGCGCCGACGTTTTCGTGGGCCTCTCCGTTGCCGACGTGCTGACTCCCGAGATGCTCTTAAGCATGAACGCCAACCCCGTCGTTTTCGCCATGGCCAACCCCAACCCGGAAATCACCTATCCACTGGCCAAGGAAACCCGCGAGGATGTCATCATGGGAACAGGCCGCTCCGACTACCCGAACCAGGTGAACAACGTGCTCGGCTTCCCGTTCATCTTCCGCGGCGCCCTGGACGTCCGCGCGACAAAAATTTCCGAAGGCATGAAAATGGCCGCCGCCAAAGCCCTGGCCGCCCTGGCCAAAGAACCCGTGCCCGATGAAGTCCGCAAAGCCTATGGCCGCGACTTCACCTTCGGCCCCGAATACGTGGTTCCCAAACCCTTCGACCCCCGAGTCATCGAGTGGGAAGCCGTGGCCGTGGCCAAAGCCGCCTGCGCCGAAGGCCTGGCCGCCAAACCCATTAGCGACTGGGATGCCTACGCCGCTTCATTGCGTAAGCGAATGGTCAAATACTGGAAATAATCTTTAAGCGGCCGACCGGGAAAATTTCCCCCGGTCGGCCTTGGCCGATCAATCCCGCGTTGCCGGAAGTCCGTTTTAGCCTGCTTTTTCATTTTTTCAGGCCTCTCTCCTTACGGCTCTTAATTTCCAATAACATTACGAGTATTCGCCGAGTTCCCGGCTATTCCGAGCGGGGGGAGCCGCGCGTTCCTCCAACCCCTTTTCACTCAGTGCGGCTCCGAGTCATCATGCTCCCGATGAAACAAGCAATACTTTTCGACAACGACGGCACCTTGAGTGATTCGGTCCCTATTTGCCAAGAAGCGACGAATCAAGTTCTTACAGCCCGAGGATTTCTACCGGTCTCATTAGCTCAGATTTCCGCCGGTATGCGTCTGGAAACACCCTTGCGAATGATGGAGCACGCCGGTATTGACGATATCGCTTTGGGGCGAATCATGTCCGATGAATATTATATCCAAGCCCAGCCTCTCGCGGAAAAAACAAAAATCTTCCCCGGGATAGCCGAAATGCTGGAACAGCTGATCGACGCCGGTTTTAAACTCGGAATAGTCAGCAATAACAGCACGACCTTTATTCAAAGAGTTCTCGAAAGGAACAAAATTTCGCGCTTTTTTTCAGTCCTCATCGGTGATGATAACGCCGATGAGATCAAACCTCTTCCCGGAGGACTGCTGCAGGCATGCCGGATCCTTGGAGTCAAGCCGGAGGATGCGGTGTATGTCGGTGACGGACCTTCCGATGTCAAGGCCGCGGCCTCAGCTTCGATTCGATCCATCGGTGCCTGCTGGGATTCTTTTGCCCGAGAAAAAATCCGTCAAATGGGATTCGACCGGCTCGTCGAGACCCCTGCGGATGTTTTTTCTTCTGTCTCTACCTTATCTTCCTGATTAAAGGTCTTTAATCCGACTTCGTCTTTCATCCTGTATTATCTTATTTTGGGATTATTTCCTTATCACGAATAATAGTGGGTCTTTTGGCCCATTTCTTCCGATTAATTCCTTATTACGAACAAATTGAAGCACTTTGATGAAAGCCGCTTCCGATTAATTCCTTAAAGCGAATTCGCATTATATCTTTATAGCTGTATGAAGCTTGATAATCCTTCATTATTAATTTTTTATCACGAATTCGTATCATCCAACGGGGATCTGACTTGCTTCAAGATTTCATCAGTCATATGCGTATACATCATTGTTGTTTTCAGGTTTGAATGGCCCAACTGGCTTTGAATAACCCGAACGTCTGTTCCTCGTTCCAATAGATGTGTGGCAAAAGAATGCCTTAATGTATGACAGGAAGCTTTTTTTCTTATCCCTACGTGTCCTTTGGCCTTTTCGAAAGCGGCCTGTACTGATCTAATTTGATATCTTCGTCCGCTTCTGGTTGTAAAAAGCGGGTCCTTTCCGTTTCTTTCTCCGATGATTGAGGATAATTCAGGGATTAATGTATGTGGGAGAACGACATAACGATCCTTTGCTCCCTTTCCACGCTTAACATGAATCCGTCCATATTCTAAATCAAGATCACCAATATTAAGAGCAACTAATTCACCGACCCGCAGACCTGATCCGTATAATAGTGCAAGCATGAGCCGATGCTTCCTGTTGTTAACAGCGTCCAGTAGTTTTACAACTTCTGTTGGGGTTAAAACGGCCGGTAAGGATCTAGATCGCTTTCTTCGAAGAGAAAAAACTTCTAGCGGCATCCTTAAGTAATCATGATAAAAGAATTTAAGTGCAGCAAATGCCATTTCACGACTTGCCTCTTTATCTTCAAAAGACTCAAGAAAATACCGAACTTTTTCTTCTCTCCCTAAATTCCGTCGAGATATTGTAAACTCAAGATAACGGGACAACATTTGTGTATAAGCCTTAATTGTCCGCTCAGAATAGCCCCTAATCACAAGTTCTCTTTTATAGTTGTTGATAAGTGATTCCTTGGATATGATCTTCATATGCGTTATAACGCTTTGTTAGCTCATTTTTCTTGATAAGAGACTAATTAAAAGATGATTAATGTATCGAGTTAGCATCTATGATGAGTTATAAGCCATTTTTCTGTATAGATTTATATGTAACAAATAAGAATAACAAATAGCGCCAGATGGATTATTCGCAAAAGGAGAACGCGCGATAGCTATAAGGCGGTCCTTGAAGTATACTAAGTATACAGAAATTGCTTCTCTTCACACTTCATTTGGCATTTACTCTCTTCTGAGTTGAGGAGATTACGATTTTGAACAAAGGAGGAGTGAAAATGAGGATCGGGACGTTCAATGTAGAGAATCTATTTGCGAGGTATAGATTTAACAGCAACTTTGATCCGATTAATAGCGATGGATTTTCAATAAATAATCTTGCTTTTAGCATTAACGATGAAACTGCAAAACAAATAACCGCAAAGGCAATACGAGAAGTAGATGCTGATATCTTAGCATTACAGGAAGTTGATAATCTAAAAGTTCTTGATCGATTTGTTTCAAGCTATCTTGCAAAAGAAAAGTATAAGCATCGGATATTGATTGATGCATTTGATCCAAGAAATATCGATGTTGCACTCATTTCTAGATATCCAATTAAGAATGTAAAAACTTATAGGTCTGAAAGAAATAGATCAAATACTGCGAGTCTTTTCTCAAGAGATTGTCTTGAGGTTGTGATTGATGCTGAAGGAAAAGAATTGACGGTATATGTTAATCATTTCAAATCAA
Organism: Spirochaetia bacterium; assembly: GCA_963666985.2. Taxonomy (GTDB): domain Bacteria; phylum Spirochaetota; class Spirochaetia; order DSM-2461; family DSM-2461; genus UBA2779. The sequence continues at coordinate 1,778,723 of CAXXIA010000002.1, forward strand.
TGTTAGGTGGTCGTGATAATACTTTTACTAGGAGAAAAGAACAAGTTGAAAAAGTTGCTGAAATTATAAAGGAAGCATGGCAGATAAAGAACTACGAAGGCAACTATGCAGTAGTCGGTGATTTTAATGATTATTTAGAAGGCCGGACCTCGCTGACTGATTTGATTACACATCCAGGATTGAAGAATGTCAGTGAACGTATTTTAGAATCAGAAAGATGGACTCACTTTTGGGCCGGTGGCAATGAATATAGACAATTAGATTTCATACTACTATCCCCTCAGTTGGCCGAAATAAATAATAATGCTCCAGACATAATGAGAATGGGGCTTCCTTATCGAGCCGAAAAATATTCTGGAGATCGGTTTGATTTCGTTGGAGAAAACACTCCAAAGGCGTCTGATCATTGTCCTATTGTCATGGATATAGAATTAGTTTAGATCGTAAAAGGAATTAGGATAGGTAATACTACTCAGACAAAATGGCTTATAACAGCTGTTGATGCGCTCCGGCCGCTAAAAGTGTTTAGCGGCCTCCGGGGCTTCGCCCAAATTTCGTTTTGGCATGGCGTCTTGCAGATGCAGATCCAGAAGTGATGTGATACAGTCAAAGGCGAACATGGTGTTGCTGTAGAAGAGCAAGAGCACATGCCAACCGGCTTTCAGCCGGACACGAAACGTTCGCATAACAGCGGGCCGTTAATTGCAATATCGAGGACTCCGTTTTATAGAAAGGAGTTGAATGACGTGAAAAACAAAATCTTGATCGCTTCAATAATAGCAGTTCTATGTTTCCCTTTTGTGATCTATCTAACTAGATTTCCTGGACTATACTCTGCTAACTCGGTGGAATGGGGAATCTTCGGAACGTTTATTGGTGGACTACTATCATCAATTTTCGCTGGTTTGAGTTTTATTGTAGTCTTACTTGTATATTGGCGCTCAAATGAGGATAGAAAGAATCGAGAGTCGCGCGAAACAGTTCTTAAACTGCTGGAAGAGCTAAGTAATAGATATAAGAAAATTGTGATTAGAATTGAAGATACTGCTCAGATCGGAGAAATGGTATTTTCCTATTTTAATAGTAGTGCTTTTCAGCTTTATAAATTGTACCAAGACTATCTTAAAAACAAAGAAAATGAAAACCTTAAGGGACAGGTTAAGGCGCAAGCCTTACAGATGGTCTTCTCAATCAATACAATACGCGAGTATCTACGATTTGTTGTTCTTACTTATCGATACATTGTGAATAAGTCAATTGAGAAAGAATTTCTTTCAATACTATCAGCAAGACTTACAGAACAAGAGATGATAGCTCTTTCTATTTTGTTGTATGACGAAATTGAAGCTGATGACAATTTGTTTAGCTATTTAAAGAATATGAAATACGGACCAATCGAAGGCTATGCTGCAATCGGAAGAAGTCTTACAGATGCCTTAAAGCTGAATTCTCCGGAACTACCATCAAATTTGAGTTTATGATTAGGAATTATTGATTTACATGGAGAAGCGAGAATAATTGCTGGTTAGAAATGAAACGATACTGCAATTAACAGCTGTTGATGCGCTCCGGCCGCTAAAAGTGTTTAGCGGCCTCCGGGGCTTCGCCCAAATTTGCCTCTGTCATAGATTTTGCGAATGTCTGGCACTGTGGTAAGATGAGTTGCGGTTAGCGGTTGAGGTTGTGAAGAATCGCAAAATCTCCGCCAGTCGCTACGCGAACGGCAAACTTCGCATACCAGCGGACCGTTATTTGCAAGAATGAATGACGATTTCTCCTCGCCCATCCATGGGCTCGGTGGTTAGAAGATGTCAAAATATAAGAAACGAGACAAATACCAGCAGCTATATGAGTTTTTAAAAGCAAAAGAAAGCAGATCCGAGTCATTCACTGTTGAAGAAATAATAACCGCGACAGGTTATCAAGAAGGATCCGTAAAGGCATATATTCGAAACAAGCTCAATAATGTTTATCTATTCTTAATAGATGATAGTCACTATCAAGTTTCAGGAATTGCATCAAAGACACCTGATGATTTTGAATCGATTATGTCGCAAAAAAGCGATTTGGTTGTGTCAGACTCAGAAAGCCTATTTACAAGCCTTAGGGATCGTAGTCTTCAAGCGTTTTATACTGCAATATCTGTATATAACAATCCCTTGCATGAATATAGGATAGAATCCTTTTGTATTCTTTTATCAAATGCATGGGAACTTTTACTCAAGGCTAGAATTGTTCAACTGGAAGGTGAAGATAAAATATACAAATCAAAAGGGAAGACAATTTCGTTAACAGAAGCCTATCGTAAAGTCTTTCCACGTTCATCTGATCCTATTCACAAAAACTTAGAAACACTTACCGAGATTCGAGATTCAGCAGTACATCTACTTATTCCGGATATTCAACATTCTTTATCTCGTATATTTCAAGCTAGCATTTTTAATTTTCTTTCAAAGGTAAGAGAATACAAATATCCAAATAAGTACCATAGCGATTTACCAGGTCTCTTATCTTTTGTTACAGATAAACAAGACGTTCCTGAAAATGTAATACGTCTAAAGTATGGAACCTATGCAAGTGGACTAATAAAAGAATTTATTGAAAAGAATACCTCACGCGAATCCGAAGTTTCCGATATGCGTTATTCAATACCAATCGACTACAAGGTAGTTCTGACAAAAAGTGAAAAGGAAGGAGATTTATCTATCCGTATAGATAAGGATGGAGAACCCGCCATACTGGTAGAAAAACCCAAGGATGTTAATAAAACGCATCCCTATCTTCAGAAAAATGTAATAGAAGCCGTGAATCAAGGTCTCGATGATGTCGGTCGGTCTCAATACCATCTCAACCGATATTCGTTTCGTGGAGCTCTCGAAGTTGAAAAAGTTAGGAGAACACAATCCAATAAATTCTATCATTTATTAGAAAATCCGGAAGTTCATAAGTACTCACAAGCATTTATAGATCTTCTTCTCCACAAACTTTCAAACAGTGATAGTTACCTACAGTTGTGTAAAAAAGCTTTGAAAAAATAGAAGTGGCCTGAAAGTACATCCTTGTACTTTCAGGGAGACTTATCCATCTCGTCATTCCTGCAAATAACAGCTGTTGATGCGCTTCGAATACATTTGCAGGCAAATGTATTCTCCGGGCCTTCGGCCAAATTTCGTTTTGGCATGGCATCTTGCAGATGCGTTTTCGAAAGTGATGTGATACAGTCAAAGGAGAACATGGCATTGCGTTAGAAGGGCAAGAGCGCATGCCAACCGGCTTCGCCGGACACGAAACGTTCGCATAACAGCGGGCCGTTTGGCGAAATCTGTTTTAGAAAAATATTTTTTTGCCTCACCTTCCATGGTTCGGCTTTGTTCTCACCTGTAGGCGCTACTTCGGGGTTCGAGAGAAATAATACTGACAATTCTAACGGCGTCATCGATTACATAGAAAAGTCTATAGTTACCAATTCGATACCGCCACGTTTCTGGTTTCCAGTCTTTCAACTTTTTGATGTTTTTTCCGAAATAGGGGTTTTTGCGTAATTGGTCGTAGACCATGCCTGAAATCTTTCTGTATTGTGATGAACTTCCATTCATTCGTAGCTTTTTTAGATCTTTAAGAAATTGATCCGTTTCAAAAATTTTAAATCGTTCAGACAAATCGACCTCTACCGTTCTTAGCGTCTTTGGTTCCCTGCTTCATTCGTTTTAAAAGGCTTTCATCAGAGAGGATGCTTTCCATTTCGAAATCGTCGGCATATTCAACCTCTTCGATGTATCTCATTGTTGCAGTCTCGATAAAATTTGAAATCGAACGATTCTCAGCATCGGCATGGACTTTTAAGGAATCGTAGAGTTCTTCATCAATTCGTAGAGAAACAGTTTTGGTCATATCATTATCCCCTCTATGAATACATTGTATTCATATGTGTTTAAATTAGTTCATAGCGTTATTGAAGTCAATAGGGCGATTTTAGAGGTCTCCCAAGTACATCCTTGTACTTGGAAGAGTGGTAAAACACCAAACAGACTTCGCCAAACAGCTGTTGATGCGCGGCGGCCGCTAATGGGATTAGCGGCCTTGGGCCGAGCGATGGAAAACCAAGAGCTTTTAAATTTCTGTTGAAGGGAAAAATCAAATTGGTTCGGCTCGGCCAAATTTCGCTTTGGCCATGGTTCTTGCAGATGCGTTTCTAAAAGTGGTGTGATAAGCTGAAGAGCGAACGGGCTTTCTGTTAAAGTGCAAGAACGCATGCCAACCGGCTTCGCCGGACGCGAAACTTCGCATACCAGCGGAACGTTTAACGAAAAAATCAGAAGGCCTTTTCCATGCCGCCTTTCTTGGTGCCATGAATAGGAATATTCAATTTCCTAAAAGAATTAATGGTAATAATGTATAGTTAGTAATCCTGTAGTGATAACGAAGAGTAGAAAATGGAAAACATAATCAAAATACTCGGTGAGCATCCAACTGCTGTTATTGCAGATGCTGCTTTTAAGATTGGAGCAACAGTTCGTCTTCTTCCTTCAAATCTATACTCTCTTAAGCCAGATGCACGATTAATCGGTAAAGTTACAACCGTTAAATGCAATAACGATTTGGTCTCTATTCTCGAGGGGCTTATGCGTGCAGAGAGTGGAGATGTTTTACTAATCGACAATAATGGTTTCTCAGGGGCAGGTTGTATCGGAGATGTCATCGTTTCGGAAGCTGTTCGTAAGAAAATCTCTGGGATTGTTGTCTATGGATCCATTAGAGATAGCCAGCAAATCTCTACGATGGAAATTTCTGTGTTCTGTACTGGAAAATGTTCTGTTGGGCCATTGAAGCTACCTGGGCAGCAGTCGAAAAATGGTCTTGTTAACGTAGTCTTGGAAATAGAGGGAACTTCTATAAAACCTGGAGATATTCTTATTGGCGATGTTGATGGTGTAATTGTTGTAGAAACCGATCGCCTTGATGAAATTATTAGCAAAGCAGAAGAAATTGAACATAAAGAAGAGACTTTAATGAAAAGAATCGAGTCAGGAGAAAGTCTTACAGACATATTTGGGGTTAAGAAGTTCTTAGAGAAAAGAGAAGGGGATCCAGAGTATTTATTCAATTCTCATTTGGCAGAACAGAATGAAACGATTTGATTCAGTGAAAGGTGAGCCAATAAGTGATTAGATAGAGGTATTTTCTATTTGGCATTTTTAGGGATTTCTTCGTTAAACAGCTGTTGATGCGCGTCGGCCGCTAAAGGTGTTTAGCGGCCTTGGGCCGAGCGATGGGTATTGGTTAAGTTTTATTATTTTTGAAGAAGAAGAGAAAATCAGATTGAATCGGCTCGGCCAAATTTCGCTTTGTCATGGCTCTTGCAGATGCGTTTCCGAAAGTGATGTGATACCATCAAAGGCGAACAATGAATTGCTGTAGAAGAGCAAGAGCGCATGCCAACCGGCTTCGCCGGCCGCGAAACTTCGCATACCAGCGGGCCGTTAAAGGAAATTCGGACGACGGAATAAAAAAGGTCTCTTTTTTGAGGGTTTTTTTCTGTGGCAGCCTCATTCCCTTCATTTGAACAAGTAACAAAAACAGAATCCCTTTGAGTGTTCAGATTTTTTTAACAGGCCTTCCTTCTCTTTGAACGAAACAGGTCGTTTTCATACGGCTTTCTCCTCACCCCCCTCGCCTTTGAGATCATCTTCAAGAAAGAAACCAAAAGCATCGGAATAAAACTCGCTTCGGGATCAGAAGCACTTAGTGATAAGGCGGTCGGTTCGGGAGAACTTGTGTCGTGAAGGTTTATGGTTTTTAACGATTATGGGAATCGCTCATGAGAAAATCCTTATCCGTTGATGGCTATCGCTTCGGGAAATGAGGCGCTTCCGGTTTGATCGGTTCGCGAGAAAAGGGGTGGTAGCCTGAGAAGAATGAAGGGATGGAGATGAGAAGAATGGAGATTGTTTTCTCCGTAGTTTTGCCTTTGAGAATAAGGCTGAATGCTTTAAGAGAATACCGGTGTAGAAGGAGAAGACGAACATTCGGATTTACAGAATCCGTCCTGAGAGAAAGAGGTCGGGAAAGGCGAATTGCATCGGATGAAGGCCTGAGTAAAGTGATGAGGCGATGAAAGGGAGAATAGGGGTCAGTACGAGAGAATGGATAGAAATTCCGTTAAATGAGTAAAAAGCGGAAGAGGGAAGTCTGTAAAAGGATGAATGAAGAAAAGATGAGAAGGAGAAGGGCAAGAAGAATCGAAACAAAGGGTCCGGCAAAACGGCGAGGAGGGGTGAGGAGAAGGAGAGGTCTTTATAGATGCGTCGTCCGAACTTCCTTTAACAGCTGTTGATGCGCTTCGGCCGCTAAAGGTGTTTAGCGGCCTGCGGGGCTTCGCCCAAATTTGCCTCTGTCATAGATTTTGCTTAAGTCTGTCGCTATGGTAAGATGAGTTGTAGTTAGCGGTTGATGTTGTGAAGATTCGCAAAATCTCCGCCAGTCGCTACGCGAACGGCAAACTTCGCATACCAGCGGGCCGTTATGTGCTTTTTCGTTTTTCCAGTTAATAACATTAATTGCCATAAGGAGGGAGAAATGGGCATCAATTATCAATTAAAAGCAGAAAAAGGCAAAATCGAAGATGAATTAAATTCCGCAATTAACAGGCTTATTTCTGGCTGCGAAAAGCTTGATATGGCTTTAGCTTTCGAAATCTTCTCAGATTCATCTGAGTTCTTGATGATGGGAACGGATGGAAGCCTTTGTGATTATCAGACTTACTTGAAAAACAATATCGACTATTTATCCGGTTGTGAAAGTTTTAAGTTGATAACGTTTGATCGAAAAATACGAATCATAAACAGTGAGGTAGCCATCTTTTCATGGGCTTATGGGGTTGAGGCAAAATTAAGAACGGGAGATATTGATATTATTGATAATGCAGGAGCTTCTTTTGTCTTCCGAAAAATAGAGAATACATGGAAGGTTGTATATTATCATGAGTCATCAGTACCTCCGAAAAGAAACTCTCCACCAAGAGAATCATGACGATTGAAATCCAAGTGTAAATAAGGGATTACACAGAACGTCGCGCAAGTATCGCTTTCTGTTGCTGTTTATAGTTATGTCGGAATCAGAATATATGGAAAATAAAATAGTAATAGATAAAAAAATCCAGCCGGGCGATTTGGGCTCTATAGTGGAATTGCATGGCAAATATTACAGCAAGCATTTTGGCTATAACATAACCTTTGAACCATATGTTGCTTTACCTCTTGCGAAGTTTATACTTCGGGCCAGTGAGAATGAACAGATTTGGATAGTTCGACAAAACGGAATCGTTCGGGGGAGTATCGCTATTGCGAAGAAGAAAGCAAAAACTGCGCAGTTGAGATGGTTTATCCTTGATGGAAGTCTCCAAGGAAAAGGCATTGGAAATCAACTAATGAGATTCTCTATTGATTTTGCAAGAGAAAAAGGATTTTACAAGCTGATTCTCTGGACGGTAAGGGATCTAAAAAGTGCGATTCATCTGTACGAAAAGAATCTTTTTTTGCTTAAGAAAGAAGTTTCCCACAAGATTTGGGGGGTGGAATTGACGGAACAACTCTATGAATTGAAGTTGAAATAGGGTTAATTCCGAATACTCTGTTTAAGAAGATGAACTCTCAATAAAGATAGATATGAGGGAAAAAGCACATAACAGCTGTTGATGCGCTCCGGCCGCTAAATAGTGTTTAGCGGCCTTCGGGGCTTCGCCCAAATTTGCCTCTGTCACAGATTTTGCGAATGTCTGGTGTTGTGGTAAGATGATTTGCAGTTGACGGTTAATGTTGTGAAGAATCGCAAAATCTCTGCCAGTCGCTGCGCGAACGGCAAACTTCGCATACCAGCGGGCCGTTAAGTGTATTATTGGAGGCATTTTGAAGAAATTATGGATTCTGTTTCTTTTTCCATTTCTTCTGGGATGTGTGACTCGTGCAGATGAAAAGTATAAAGGAACTATCTACGATCCTGGTATTGAGGAACCCATATCGTTGCATCCCTTTTACTTCTCACATGCACTTGCAGAGGCAATTTGGAATTCCCAGCTTTTGATAGACACTGCTAAACTCAAAATGAGGAAGGAGTGTACATCATGGGAAGTCCGCGATATTCGGACGAATTCAAGGCAGAAGCAGTCGGCCAGGTTGTTGAGCGGGGCTACTCCATCAAGGAAGTCTCTGAGCGTATAGGAGTCTCAACCCATAGCCTCTATAAGTGGCTGAAGGCCGATTCTCGAAATCCAAAAGCACCAGAATCGGCAAAAGCAAATAAGGAGCTTGAAGTCGAGAATGCCAGGCTGAAAGCAGAGCTGCGGCGGGTGCAGGAAGAGCGAGATATCTTAAAAAAAGCCGCGGCATACTTCGCGAGTCAGTCCGAGTAAGATATGCCTTCATCAAAAACTACAGGGCTGAATTCAGAGTGAAGACTATGTGCCGGGTTCTCGATGTCAATCGAAGCGGATTCTATGCATGGTTGAGAAAACCTCAATCAGAGAGAAAGATTGAAGACATTCGGTTGTTGAAGAAGATTCGCCACTTCTACGAAGAAAGCGATCAGGTCTACGGAAGTCCACGAATCCATGAGGATTTGATGGAAGACGGAGAATCCTGCAGCGTCCATCGAGTAGCCAGAATCATGCGAGAGCATGGTATCAGGGCGATGGTCGGCTTCAAGATGCGTCGATTCAAGTATGGAAAACCGTCCCAGGCTGCCCCGAACCATCTCCAGCAGGACTTTAATGTAGAAGAACCCGATACTGCGTGGACAACGGATATTACCTATATTCGAACTCATGAAGGTTGGCTGTATCTCGCAGTTGTCATGGATCTTTATTCCAGGAGAATCATCGGCTGGTCCATGCAGAACACGCTTCATCGTGATCTGGTTATCCAGGCCTTACTGACAGCTGTTTGGAAGAGACGCCCGAAAAACAAAGTCCTTATCCATTCCGATCAGGGCGGCCAATTTGACAGCGGTGACTGGATTAGATTCTGTCGTGACAACGGACTGAAGAGAAGTATGAGCCGTCGTGGAAACTGCTGGGACAATGCAGCCATGGAATCATTCTTTGGTAGTTTGAAGAAGGAACGGATTCGCCGGAAGACATATCGAACAAGGGATGAAGCACGGTCTGATGTGTTCGATTATATTGAAGCATTTTACAACCGGAAGCGTCGCCACAAGCATCTTGGCGGGATCTCTCCGGTTGAATTTGAAAAGGGTTCTATTGCAAGCTAGAGGTGTCTATAGAAGTCTGGGAATTCCAATTCATCTTAATTTCAATTTTCCAGATGCGTTTACTACGAAAGATATTGCTGAGTTGTATGGAAGACTCTACTATCACGCGCAGAATGTTGAGGGTGTAACTATCCAAATAGATTCATACCCAGAAAAGCGAAGTCTTTTTATTAATATGAAACCAATTGTAATAGAAAACTATAGGCAATTTGGTAAAAGAGATAAGCTTGAATCACTTGGATACTTCTTTTGGTTCAATGTTGAGCAAGATCGCACACTAAAAGGAAAATATGTACCAGTGAACCACCCCGGCTTTACCGGAGGCACAATTACTTGAGAGGATTGTGTCATGGGAAAGCAAACAAGGTACCCCAAGGAAGTCCGGGAACAATCTGTCCGGATGGTGTTTGAGAAGCAGAAGGACAGCGAATCTCAGTGGTCGGCGATTTGTTCAATATCCGCTAAGATCGGCTGTACACCCGAAACACTCCGGAAATGGGTTCGGCAGGCAGAAATCGATGAAGGGCAGCGGGATGGTCTAACCAGTGAAGAGCGTAAGCGTCTTAAAGAGCTGGAAAAGGAGAATCGAGAACTTCGTACTGCCAACGAAATTCTTCGAAAGGCCTCAGCGTATTTTGCCCAGGCGGAGCTCGACCGCCGAAAGAACTGATGGTCGGTTTTATCAATGAGAACCGGGAAGAATATGGAGTCGAGCCTATCTGCAAATCACTGCCGATTGCTCCGTCGACCTATCATCTACAAAAAGCAAGAGAAGCTGATCCTGAACTCGAACCTGATCGAACACGTCGAGACCGGTTTCTTAAAAATGAGATTCAGGAGATATGGGATGAGAACCGTAGAGTCTACGGCGCCAGGAAAGTCTGGAAGGTTCTTAGAAATGAGAAGCATCTCCATGTAGCCAGGTGTACCGTCGAACGTCTTATGCGTTCTATGGGTCTCAGAGGCGTCATTCGGGGCAAGGGAACCAAGACCACCTTCCCGTCACCGAAAGATGAAAGACCCGAGGATCTGGTTAACAGAGATTTCACAGCTTCCAAGCCGAATCGGCTTTGGGTTGCGGATTTCACCTACGTTTCCACCTGGCAGGGCTTCGTCTATGTTGCCTTCATCATTGATGTCTTCTCCCGGATGATCGTCGGTTGGCGAGCTAGCCGGTCGATGAAAACCGACTTTACTCTTGATGCGCTCAATCAGGCGCTTTGGGCCAGGGAAGTAGTCGACGGTCTGATTCATCACAGTGATCGTGGAAGGCAGTATCTTTCGTTTCGATATTCGGATCGATTGACAGAGGCCGGTATCGAGCCTTCGGTTGGGAGCAAAGGAGACTCGTACGATAACGCAATGGCTGAGACTATCAACGGTCTCTACAAAGCCGAAGTCATCCACCGGAGGAGCTCATGGCAGAGAATAGAACAGGTTGAATTGGAAACCCTGGACTGGGTGGACTGGTACAACAACCGCCGAATCATGGAGCCGCTTGGAGATATCCCCCCGGCGAAGTTTGAATCGATGTATTATGAACAGGAAGAATGTTCGGCAGTAGCTGCCGGACTCAACTAAAACAGCCTCCGGGAATCCCGGTGTGGTTCACAGAGATGTTTGCCCGAACAAATGTGATGACGGCAAATACTTCCTGCTATACGTATAAGTATTTAGAATCAGGTTCACTGTATCGGTATCGGTCTAATGTTGATTATACGATTACTGAGTGGAATGACGATATGTTGAATGCTGAGAATTGCATATTTGATGGAATCCCCAATAATAATGAACTTGCTCTTAAGTATATAGCAACCGCAATTAAAAGAGCTGAGGAGATACCGGAGTTACAAAGAGGAAGATATCTGTATATTGTTTTGTACGGTAAACTTCTAGAATGTGAGTATAATATTTTGGTTGGACAATTCGATGAAGCTAGAGAATTACTAGAAGAATCTATTCTTACATTTGAGGAAAATAGTGAAATTATACGCTATAAGGAAGTTATAAAAAACTGTATTGAACACGCTGAGATCGTGTTATTGCTAACAGAATTTCTAATGCCATATTATCAATAATACACTTAACAGCTGTTGATGCGCTCCGGCCGCTAAAGGTGTTTAGCGGCCTTCGGGGCTCCGCCCAAATTTCGTTTTGGCGATGGCTCTTGCAGATGCGTTTTTAGAAGTTGTGTGATAAGTTGAAGAGCGAACAGGCTTTCTGCTAAAAGCAAGAGCACATGCCAACCGGCTACGCCGGACACGAAACTTCGCATACCAGCGGGCCGTTAGGTGATTTGCAAATGAGATACAATTAGATCAAAGGAGAGCGCCTTGGGCCCTGTAGTACTTCTGGATAAGTCTACCTACCAATGCCTCAGTTCTGATGAACTACTTTGTCTAGAAAGATACTATTTCCTCAATTTGCCTCCAATACTCCTTTACGAAATAATTACAGATCTATCGAAAAAGTCTGGAAGAGATTCAGAAGAAGTTACTTCACGGCTTGCTGCAAAATTCACTCAAATGAGTAGTTACGCTAACGATGAGTATCGGATAGTACTCCGTTTATCACTTCTTGGAAGGCCGGTGCCAATGACACGTCAGGTTCTCATTGCCGGTGGAGAGAAAATCAAAGACGAAGAAGGGAAGGTCGGGATTTTTCTAGATGAACCTCCTGAATTTAAGGCATTACGAGAATGGGAGAATAAAAACTTTTCAGAGTTTGATAGAATCTTTGCAACAGCATTCAGAAAGTATAAAGATAGCTTCGATTTCGAATTGATTACGAAGAAAGATTCAGACTTCAAAAAAATATGGAGCGAAGTCAATTCACTGGAAGATGCCCATGATAGCGCTGTTTTACATATTGATAACAAAGAGAATACAGCTCAGATGCTTGAATGGGCTATGTCGAGTATCAATCTCTCAAGCTTAGAGAAAAGTGCGGTTCGCAAACTGTGGAGTGTTAAAGGAAAACCGAATCTTTCTGACTTCTCACCTTATGCAAGATTTTGCATGATTGCGTCATTAACAGCGTTCATAGGAATCAGTAAAGGACTATTAGGCTCTAGGTCTTCAAACATGATAGATCTCGAATACCTTTATTATTTACCTTTTTGCTCCATTTTTTCTTCAAATGACAAATTTCAACTACAACTAGCACCATTATTGATTGGAGATGATCAATACATCGTTTCGGGTGATGTTCTCAAAGATGATTTAGCAAAAATAATCACATATTTCTCAGGATTCACGAAAGAAGATCATGTTGCTTATCGAAAGCATAGAGGCAGCCACCCTCCTGAAATCGCAGACTCGTTTACTTTGAGTGTATGGGAGACGCTATGCTCGCCAGTAGATCCAGAGGCAGAAGAAAGGTTACAGAACACCCCACATGACGAGATTCTGAAGAAGATAAAGCCAATACTGGAAGCAATTAAGAAGCAAGAACAGAATCGGGGAAACTAGTTAAATACGAGCAAATCACCTAACAGCTGTTGATGCGCTCCGGCGTCAACTTGCGTTGCCGCCTCCGGGGCTTCGCCCAAATTTGCCTCTGTCATAGATTTTGCGGAAGGCTGGCGGCTGTGATAGGATGGCTTTCAGTAATCGGCCGATGTTGTTCTGTCTGGCAAAATCTACACCAGTCGCCTTCGGCGAACGGCAAACTTCGCATAACAGCAGAACGTTTAATGAAAAAAAACAGAAGGCCCCTCAACAGTTCGGTATCCTGTTTCGCTAATAGGTTTCATTTAGTAGCTGAGAAATTAAGCAATTATGCAAAAAGATATATTTGTTAAAAAATTGCCGGATACTACCTATGCAGATTCTCTTCTCACTCTACGTTTTTCCTTTCTTAGACGTTTTCGAAATTTTCGAATTCTAATTTTTGTGTATTGCTGAAGATTCTCCCATTCAACGCGAGTTGATATTATCCCTTGTCGCTCGAACCGAAACTTAACTCCTGATAGAATTGAATCAGTTTTAACGAGAAATCCATCCCTTGCATCTTCCAATTTTAAAGCAGCAACTGTTTGCTCAGCTATGCCTAGTCCTTCTCGATCCGTTGAGTAATAGAACGTTACAATTTTTTTTGAATCAGAGCCAATCTGGTGGTCTATATGAAAAGCAACTAACGCAAGATGCCAATAGTCGTTTAGCTTTGTGTCAAATCTTCCGGACTGGATTATTGGAGGAAAATAAATATTGTTAAGAGCAAGAATAACAGAAATAGTTAGCGGTGATTGCACAACTCGATAAAATGCCAATGATAGTACTGGGTCTCGAAGAGAATTCACCTCATTCTGAAGTGATACAGCTTCTGCATATAGTGGACTAAAGTGAACGCCTATATTGACAAAGCGGAAAGTCTTGAACCAATGATGGGTAACAAATTGACGTATCTGTGGATTGTAAAGGCGTACACGTTTCGTAGCGAATAAAAGATTGATAAATGACGGATATGCTGCCCGACGACTTGTAAATAGAAGGATTCTATCAATTGCATGAAGAGTAATTGATAGAATGTTAACGCTGATTTTTGTGCTATTGTAATAATGTCGATGCAATCTCAAGGTTTTCTGAACTAACCATTTTAGCAAGAATGCTAAGTTTGCGACGCGAGAAGATGCATTAAGCGATTCATTTAGTAATGAGTTACATTCTTGAAGTAACGTTTCACCATCTTCAATTGGAATAACGATTACGTTATCACCAATCTTTCCATATCGTTCTAGAATTCGAATCGCATTTGCATGAACATGGCGATCATGTTCTTCAATTTGGTCAAGTGCATCACGTATGAAATTATCTTTAACACGACGAGAAATGGCAAATGCTCCAATTGACGACCCCAACAAAACACCAATAACACCAATAATGGTCCGAATTTGCTGTGCTAAGGATGCAAGAGTTTCAATAACGCTGACTTCATCTGACATATTTTAAAATATACATGCTTGAAATCCATAACGATAGTAATTGATTTTACAAATACATGATTATCAGGCATCACTTTAAATACTACTGAAGTTTATCGTGTGTTTTAGTAGATTTTTCGAGGGGGTAGATTTCTGTTTTTCTTCATTAAACAGCTGTTGATGCGCTCCGGCCGCTAAAAGTGTTTAGCGGCCTTCGGGGCTCCGCCCAAATTTCGCTTTGGCTATGGTTCTTGCAGATGCGTTCTTGGAAGTTGTGTGATAGGCTCAAATGCGAACATGCTTTCTGTTGAAGTGCAAGAACACATGCCAACCGGCTTCGCCGGACGCGAAACTTCGCATACCAGCGGAACGTTTTACGAAAAAATCCAGAAGGTATTTTACCACGGCGGCGTCCGTGCCGCCGTGAATAGTGAGATGCCATTATCTTAGGATTTAATCAAGATTAAAGTAATATAATCAGTTTAAATGATCTATCTAAAAATATGTCATAGATTCATATACCATTGCATTATCTCAATATCCCTTCAGAGAAGCAAATGCGACTAACATCAAAATATGCATTATATTTTCTAATTAAGTATGTGATATTATTGTATAGAAGAAGGTCATTTGTATTTCTAGGGCCTAGTATTATCTTTTTTATAATTCCAAAATCTGCACTTCGATTAGCAATGTCTGTAGTCTCGTCCATATATGAAATGTTTTGGTAAAATGCTAATTTTGTGATAACCGCCAATTTTTTATTTCTACATATTATATCAATATTATTTCTGTCAAGTAACTCTTGTGGCAAGCAAAGATTCTTGAAAGGGTATAAAATCAAATATCGTATTTCCCTTTCTTCTTTATGGAATTTGTCCTTAATAATACTTGCGAATATTGCTAACAATTTGTATATTTCATATTCCTGACTCATCGTGAGTTTTTGTTTGAATAGTGTCTCAAAGCAAATATTTATTGTATCACCAAACTTTGCTATTTCATTCTCTGAAATGTTATTTTCTTTATCATAGTATTGTATTGGATATGTATAAATAAATTTCTTTCCTTGCAATTTTAATTTCATGGCTTCGAAGACACCACCACGATCGAAACCTATACAAACTCCATTCCCTACATCTCCATAATTCATCCATTGTTGATAATTGTCTGGAATTGTCGAAGTTGAAAAAATAAATATATTACTTTCAATATTCCCTAAATTATGAAACTCTCTTTCCTTTTGTTCTCTATAGATCTTCCGAAGCCTATTACGAATAGTTTGTTTTTTTACGATATATGTCAGAATCGTATTAATGCCGAAATTCACTTCATTAGGATCATTTAGCTCTTGGATATTTGAAAACCAAATAGTGCCTGACTTTAGAATGTTATAGAACGATTCAAGTGATGTGTAATGAAATACATAATTACTAATAATTCTATACGAATCAAATTCACTAAAGACATTGTCGATTACATTCTTTGGTAAGTTCTCAAAAAGTTTATCTTCCATTGTTCTTCCTAAATGCCAAAGTCTAAAATTGTCAGTTTTTCATTCTTTATAGCAAATAAAAAGTCTCATAGACTCATAATGATATCGATTTGAATAGTGTAACACAGTTTACACAAAGAGAGCATAATAAATAGGAGACGCGATTATGAGCGAATGTTTGCATGTATGACAAATTATATCTACTAGTATCTGAAGGACCTCGTGTCCTTCAGATAAATATTTTGAATGGTTGATGTTGGATTTCTTCGTAAAACAGCTGTTGATGCGCTCCGGCGGTAACTATGTTACCGCCTTCGGGGCTCCGCCCAAATTTGCCTCTGTCATAGATTTTGCGAATGACCGATGGCTATGGTAAGATGAGTTGCAGTTAGTGGATGAGGCAGTGAAGAATCGCAAAATCTCCGCCAGTCGCTTCGCGAACGGCAAACATTCGCATAACAGCGGACCGTTTTATGAAAAAAACCAGAAGGTATTTTATCGCCTCGGCATCCGCCACGAAATGTTTCAATTTATGCAAAGATAGGCTAGGTTGATACAGAAAATATAGTTAGTTTTTAAAACATTATGAATCGCTAAAATCAGTTGAATTGTGGCCAGTCACATCAATGTAGTTACTAATTTTCAAAGGTTATGAAAGAAATTGTTAGTTGCATATTTTTGTTATGTGTCACCATATACTTTACTTATCGTTAAAGAATTGAACATATTGCGAATTTCGAGATCATCGTCTATGACATCATCATTTTTATTATTCGTATCAGATTTAAAATCTAAACTTTCATTTTTTTCAAAATCTAATTCAACAAGTTTCGACTCAAGGTCATTGATATCAGAGGTTAGATCAATTTCAAAATTAGTTTGGATATCTCGCAAATTATTTAATAAAAACTCTGTATAATTATCGTCTGAATTAGAAATTTCATCTTCAATAATTTTATTTATAAGTTCTCGATTGTTATAGGTGCTAATAAAACTCACAAACATGTTTTGATCGAGTTTCCTAAGGTCAGATAACTTTGAGAGATGAAAGGAAAATTCTGCTTTCTTAAATAAATTTGAAAAAACTTCATCAATCTCCAAACTAATTTTGTCAAAAACTGTAATCGTCACATTTACTAGAGAGTTAGAAAACATTACATTTTCATCGCATATTAGTTCGTTTAGCTGTAAAGCTATTTTCTCTCTGACAGATACATTGTCAACGTTGTTAACAATATATTCAAATATTTCGATTTTGCTATTCAATCTCCTTTCCCAACGAGTTTTCCCTCCAACATATCTTACAAATGCTAGAGATGTGCTTGTGAAGTCAATTAAATAACGATTAATTTGAGTAATAATAAGTTCTTTATTTAACTGGTTGAATTCGATCTTTTTACTAATTCCATTAGTTTCCCCAATTGGAAGAAAACTAAATATGCTAAAATATTGGTTAATAATCATTGAAGAGAATATTATATCAGATTTTAAATAGTCTCTTGCCGATATGTGTTTTATCAAAAAATCATTTATTGAAGGATTGATAAAATCAATACCAACATTATTATATGAATCTTTTTTTGAAATAATAAAGGAACCTTCAATTTCTTTGAAGATTTTCTTAAAAATTGCATCACTATATAACAAATCATATTTCTCTACATATTTCTTCGCAAAATTTATATAGGCATTTTCTAAATCGTTGAGTAATACAGGAGAACCAAGCGAAGCCATAATGATAAGTAAATATTTTGATTCTTTAGAAATTTGATTTTCAAAAGCATGTTCCCAAACACTAATAGGATTATTTAGATACTCAATGAAAGTGTTGAGAAATTGACTTGGGTTAATTGTTTTCCATTTCCCCCCGTCTAATATTGCTTCAATTACTCTTGGATTGTAGTTTGGATGATTGATGATTTGAAAATATCTATTTTCATCAATTAAAACCTCCAAATATTCTGACGCAATATTTGAATAATAGAGATGATTATATAAGATTTGCGCTTTAATCAATTTTGTATAGCTATTAAGATCTAATATAAATTTTCCTAATTCAAATTGATTTCTATTAAGTAACTCATACTTGCTTTGAGCTTGTTTTAGGATATATTCCCTCGTTGTCATTATTAGTATTTTATTGTTTGAAGATTCAACCATTTCGATAAACTTATATAAAAGATTATCTTCATTTTTAGCAAGTTTATCTTCAAGAAAATTTCTTCCAAGAAAATCATCATAAATGAAAACTTGCTTCTTCCCCTCGTGAAACATGGTAATAGCATCATGAATAGATGTGTCAAGAGAAATTACTTCTTCATAATTCTTAGTTAACAATAAATATACAAGATACCTAGCTAGTGTTGTTTTTCCTATTCCTGGAATTCCAGATATTATCAAAAATTTATGTTCTTCAAGAATTTCCGTAGCTCTAAAAATACTTTCATTTTGTACAAATATTTTTACTGTATCTTTGATTTTTTGTAACTCAAACTGAGAAGAGTTAACAATTTTAGCATTGATAATTCTATTCAAGACATTTGTACTAGAAATCCATAACTTATAGTATTTTTGCTCAATTTCAGGATAAATCCCTAGTAAGTTATTGATGTCTTCGTTTCCATAAATGTGATCCACATCTATTATATACGGGTCAAGAAGAGATCTTATTTTGAACTTGTTCATTGGTGTTAAACCCAAGCTTGTGAATAAATAATAAGAATTGCATTCTAAATTTTCTATCTTATTTCTCTCTGTCTTCAAATTAGTTAGCAATAAATTAAGGTTTTTATATCTTTTACATTGAATAATATTCTTAAATTCTGTAGAACTACCAAACCTAAAGTCAATTCCTCCATCTCGTCCAGAAGTAAACGATTCAATATAAATTTTATGCTGAGCTTGCATCAAATCGCGAGATAGTTGTTCAAATTCAATTGGTGATAAAATCTCAAAATTATAATTTATCATATTCTACTATTTCGGTAATGTGTAGAATAACACTGAACGCTACATAGTACACATAAAGGTAGTATAGCATGGTTACAATGCGTAATATAGAATTTTATAAATTGTAGTTATATTTTATTTGCATCAGAATCACGTCCTTATATGAAGATTGAATTAGCTCTAGGCGAGTTTTCTTCATAAAACAGCTGTTGATGCGCTTCGGCGTCAACTGGCGTTGCCGCCTCCGGGGCTCCGCCCAAATTTGCCTCTATCATAGATTTTGCAGAAGGCTGGCGGCTGTGATAGGATGATTTTCAGTAAACGACTGCTGTTGTTCTGACAGGCAAAATCTACGCCAGTCGCCTACGGCGAACGGCAAACTTCGCATACCAGCGGAACGTTTGATGACAGAATTAATTTAGGAAATAGTTTTTCTCATTTTTATAAAAAAGAGGAGGCAATTCCCCTCACAAAAATCAATTTAAATTCGTGAAAAGCTCTGAAAGTTTTTGAGAAAAATCAAAGTGTTCCCTTTGTCGTGGTTGATTCTCCTGATATGAGCCTTGTTCAGTTGAATAAGAACAAGAGAGCCTTTTCACGGTGTTTGATCTTTATGGGCTTTGCTTAATTCCGTCATCAAACAGCTGTTGATACGCTCCGGCCGCTAAATCTCTTTAGCGGCCTTCGGGCCGAGAAGATGGTGTAATTTTAGTGTTATGATATTTGCAAAGAGGAAATCAAATTGAAACGGCTCGGCCAAATTTCGCTTTGGCTGCTTTTGTTGAGATGTTTTGGTTCGTAATCTGTGGTAATGTTAAAAGCGAGTGGTTGTTCTGGTAATTCCGTGGGGCAGCCAACCGGCTACGCCGGACGCGAAACTTCGTATACCAGCGGAACGTTAATTGAACTTCTGGAATTTGTCTTGAGCGACCAGGACATCCTTTACATTTTAGGTTCAGGACATCGTTTACACAAAACAAGCTTAAACGAAGCATTTGAATCCATCAACTGAAGGGAGAAAGGCATAGGTTTTCAAATCAATTTCTCCCAATCTGAGATTGTCAAACCATACGGTGAAGCTCTCATCCTCATTCTCCCGAAGTCCAACTTGGTATCCTGAAAAGACATAACTGACAAAGACTCTATGCCTGTCGATAGTAACGGCTCCCCGATTATTCACCATTCTCACCAGATACCCGGCCGGGTAGATCACCTGAGGGATTCGAGGAGGGAAAGGCCGATTGGACTTTGTGTAAATACTTCCGGGAGTCTGCATTTTGAGAGCTTCATGCGGACGAACACTGTTGAATTGATTTCTCCAAACATCAAAGTGTGCCTGATGTTCTGAGAGGTTCCCTTGAATCTGTCCCTGCAATTCGCGTTTGATATCGGCATGCATTCTTTCATGCCCTCCGTTTTCACAAGGCCTTCCTGGAGTGATGCGATCAAGTTCAATTCCCAAGGCCAGCCACCAAACACTTAAGCGGGTGAGTCCGAGTAATCCCTTCATGGAAGCAAAGGGTGGTCCGTTATCGGAGCGGATTACCCGAGGGATTCCATAGAGAGAAAAGAGCTTTTCGAACTCTGTTCTAACTTCTTGTGTGTCAGCCTTTTGGAGAGCTTTGATGGTGAAGATGTATTTGGAGTATTCATCCCGAACCGTCAGAGGTTCACACTTTTCATTATCGGGAGTGTACCACCATCCTTTGAAGTCGACCGTCCAGATATCATTAGGGGCTTTGGCCTGCAGATGTGTTTGGATTCGGCTGCCTTTGGTCTGCTGCCGTTTCTTTCGATGATGAACCAGTCCTGCTTTATCAAGGATGCGTTTGACGGTGGTGAGGCTTGGGGGATTATTATGAGGATGGGTCTTCTGGTAGATCTCGAGAATCTTTTTTGGCCCCCAGCTGGAGTTGTGCAACGTCTTGATCCGGATAATACCGCATATAACGTCTTCAGGCGTTTGGTTGGGGCTGCTGCGAGGTCTACGGGGTCGTTCCTTCAACCCGGCGAGCCCTTCCTGGATAAACCGGTTTTTCCATTTAAGGCCTGTCGGCCGGGAGATCCCGTACTCAGCACAGAGGTCTTTCATACAGACATGGGGATCCATGGCCTTGAGGGCGAACTCGAATTTGACGTCCATAATATTGGTCTCCTTCCACGGCATAACCAGCACCTCGATAAGGGAAAGTGCTGATCATTTTAGTTCTTGTCGTGTAAAGGATGTCCTGGTACTCTCGTGTAAACGATGTCCTGAACCCGTACCGTCTCTGCCTCGCCTTCCGTGGCTCGGCCTTGGAGATTTATAATGAGTATAAAAGAAACAATTAAGGAACTGATAGCGACGAAGAGGGAAGGCGAGTATTGGGATTTTAAGAAAGAACCTCATTCAAACAACAGCGATCTTCTTCATGACATAATCTGTATGTCAAATGCATTAATCAAACAAGATAAATATATCATTGTTGGTGTTTCTGACCCTGCACAGGGTTGCATTATTGAAGGATTAAATTCAACAACAGCAAATCGAAAAACTCAAGCAAAAATCATTGATTTCATTCAGCACTTAGATTTTGCCGGATCCATAAGGCCAGAGGTTGAAGTACATACGATCACGATAGATGGGAAAGATGTTGATGTAATCCGGATACTCGATAGACCAAACAAGCCATACTATCTTGCTAGTGATAAGGATGGAGTCAAAGCGAATTATATCTATACAAGAGTTGGTGATACGAATACTCCAAAGAACAAGTCTGCAGATATATATCACGTGGAGAAACTATGGAGGCAGAGGTTTTCATTAGACCAATCACCACTTGAAAGATATAACACGTTATTGAATCAGAAAGAGTCTTGGGTCATAGATATGGGCAATAAGGACTACGCATATCACCAACTGTTTCCAGAGTTCCGGATCGAGTTTTCAGAAACCCGGGAGGGATGGGAAACATACTCACATTACTATACAAATCCAAAATCGTTTTTTGGAGTTGCCTTTTTAAAATATTTTACAACAACACTATATGAAGTTCAGTACTGTTATGTAGATGAAATGCGATTGCCTCTTGTTGTACCAAAAATCGGTGTAATCAACTCTCAAAAAGGATATATATCATATTTCTACTTCCAAATGGATACAATCGAATGGCGGCTAAATACTATCCTAGGATTGTCATTTCTGTATCAACGAGATCCTAGATATTTACCGTTCATTTTCTACAAAGATGAAGAAGAAAAAGACGCTTTTCATAGTCATGTAAAAAACATCGCAGAAGAACTCCTCACTAGAGAACCTGAGTCTTTTGAAATCGATAAACAGAAGCGAATCGAAGAAGACGGTAAGGGTTGTGGCATTACACCGCAAAATATTGGCCGACTAGTCCGTGAGCATATTTCATGGAAGTCATCACGATAGAGCCAGAGAGTACATCCTTGTACTCTCTGAAGTCTATACATGGCTCAGAAGTTCAATTAACAGCTGTTGATGCGCTCCGGCTGCTAACTTCGTTATCAGCCTCCGGGGCTCCGCCCAAATTTCGCTTTGGCATGGCATCTTGCAGATGCGTTTCTGGAAGTTGTGTGATAGGCTGAAGAGCGAACAGGCTTTCTGTTAAAAGCAAGAGCGCATGCCAACCGGCTACGCCGGACACGAAACATTCGCATAACAGCGGAACGTTAAATGTCATTTAAGCTTTAAAGTCTTATCGAGTGAATAATTAGCAAAGTATTATAATTTTCTAGTTGTTTGAAATGCCTACTTGAAATGCGTAACGTCACGGGTTACAATCATTTTCAATGATCAAGTCGTTCAAACATAAAGGCCTTCAAGAATTCTTCTATACAGGAACGAAGAAAGGAATCCAACCTGATCATGCCAGCAAGATTGCAAGGCTCCTTGATCGTCTTGATGCATCAGTATCCGCAATGGATATGAATCTTCCAGGATTCCGTCTTCATCAGCTTTCGGGGCAAGAGAAGGATACCTGGTCTGTTTGGGTAAATGGAAACTGGCGTATTACCTTTGAGTTTCGTGGTGAAGATGCATACGTAGTCGATTACAGAGACTATCACTGAGGTATAAAGATGGAGAAAAGAAGAAAACCGACGCATCCTGGCGTCATCATTAAAGAAGATGTTCTTAAGCCGTTGAATCTTACGATCACAGATGCGGCTAAAGATCTTGGAGTAACACGAAAGGCACTGTCAGAGCTGATAAATGAAAGATCCGCACTTAGTCCTGATATGGCCGTTCGAATAGCCCGTGCGACGAAAACCAGTCCCGAAAGCTGGATGAATATGCAGCAGAAATTAGATTTGTGGGAATCGGAGCATAAGAATTTTAATATTGTTCCGTTTCCTCATGTCGGCCAATATCATTCAGAAATCTTGGAAGGCTAATCTGGAAGCCGCTTGAACGACATTTAACAGCTGTTGATGCGCTCCGGCCGCTAAAAGTGTTTAGCGGCCTTCGGGGCTTCGCCCAAATTTCGCTTTGACCATGGTTCTTGCAGATGCGTTCCCGGAAGTTGTGTGATAGGCTCAAATGCGAACAGGCTTTCTGTTGAAGTGCAAGAACACATGCCAACCGGCTTCGCCGGACGCGAAACTTCGCATACCAGCAGCCCGTTTGATGACAGAATTAATTTAAGAAATAGTTTTTCTCATTTTCTTAAAAAAGAGAAGGCAATTCTCCTCATAAATATCAATTTAAATTCGTGAAAAGCTCTGAAAGTTTTTGAGAAAAATCAAAGTGTTCCAGTTGTCGAGGTTGATTCTCCTGATATGAGTCTTGTTCAGTTGAATAAGAACAAGAGAGCCTTTTCACGGTGTTTGATCTTTATGGGCTTTGCTTAATTCCGTCATCAAACAGCTGTTGATACGCTCCGGCCGCTAAATCTCTTTAGCGGCCTTCGGGCCGAGAAGATGGTTATTAGTTGAGTGTTATGATATTTGCAAAGAGGAAATGAGATTGAAGCGGCTCGGCCAAATTTCGCTTTGGCTGCTTTTGTTGAGATGTCTTGGTTCGTAATCTGTGGTAATGTTAAAAGCGAGCGGAGGTTCTGGTAATTCCGTGGGGCAGCCAACCGGCTCCGCCGGACGCGAAACTTCGTATACCAGCGGGCCGTTAAGCAATATTTTCCGGTAAGATAATAAAATGAAAGAAATAATTGAATTCTATAATACATTTAATGAAAGTGGCCGAATCACCGAGGAACAAACACTCGAATACATTCGAACCAAAGAGATAATCTCAAGATATCTGGATAATTTCAAAACAGTCTTGGATATAGGAGGTGCCGCCGGTGCATATTCCTTTTGGTTGGCGTCATTAGGTTTCAGTGTAAGCCTCATTGATATTGTACCCAAGCATATAGAACAAGCAAAAGAATACTCCGCACAGAGTGGTATCACTTTGTCCTCTGCCGAAGTCGGAAACGCTCTTGAACTTCCTTATGCAGAAGATTCATATGATATTGTTTTACTGATGGGTCCTTTGTATCACTTGCAAAAAAGGGAAGATCGAATCACTGCGATAAGAGAGGCGAAACGCGTCCTTCGGCCCAATGGATATCTGTTTATAGCAGCAATAACGAGATTCGCTGGTATATATGATGGCTTTCTACGAGGAATGATCGAAGATGAAAAGTATTGCAATATCATTAATCGAGATCTCGAAGATGGAAAACATACCCCAGGGAACACAGAATATTTTACAACATCCTTCTTTCATAAACCTGAAGAACTATTGAATGAAATTTCTGAAGTTGGTTTTGAACAAAAGAAAATAATTGCAGTAGAAGGTTTTGCTGGCCTTATGCCAAACATTGATGAAAAGCTAAAAGACCAACAATATCGGGAGAAATTACTAAGCTATCTAAAACGTTTAGAAGAAGAAGAAAGTTTGATGGGGGCATCGATTCATTTCCTTGCCGTATGTCGGGGTAAGGTAAATATCGCTTAACAGCTGTTGATGCGCTCCGGCCGCTAAAGGTGTTTAGCGGCCTCCGGGGCTCCGCCCAAATTTCGCTTTGACATGGCTCTTGCAGATGCGTTCCTGAAAGTTGTGTGGTAGTCTGAAGAACGAACGGGCTTTCTGCTAAAAGCAAGAGCGCATGCCAACCGGCTTCGCCGGCCGCGAAACTTCGCATACCAGCGGGCCGTTAAAGGAAATTGGCAAAAAATGCGATCAAGCCTCGCCCTCGTGGCTCGGCCAGAGGGCAAGAGAATCTAGTAGAAAGATACTGTCTCGGCTTTTTTGATAAAACAATCAAACCTTTTTGAGTGAATTTCTATATATTAAAAATGCAGATAAGGCAATCTAGTTTTTTTACTTACAAGGATTCACTTAACATAAAGAAAATACAACCAATCAGAAAAACAAGACTCCCAATAGATCCTATATAATTATGGAGTCGAATATTATCAATTAAAAAAGTAAGGCTTCCTACAGAAAATAGAATCCAACCAATTGACTCCAGTTTCTTCTTGTTTTTCAACTAACACCTCGAGTATTCGCTTCAGTAGATTTCACAAATTAATAGAGGGCTCGGTTATTGAGCCAGAACCTTTTGATTTTCGTCCTCTATGGCTTTCTCTACATATTTATTAAGAGAAAGGCCCATCCGTGTTGCTGCAAGAGATGCTTTACTATGGACTTCAGGATCAGTACGAACAAGAAATCTTCCCGAAAATGGCTTTTCCGGATTCTTTCCCCTCTCAGCACACCAATCCAGATAGAAATCAACTGATTCAGCCATTGCCGTTTCCAACGCAGAAACAGATTCACCTTGGAATGTAATGATGTCTTTTAGTCCAACGACTTCACCGTGGAAAATCCTAGCTTCATCATCGTATTCCACAACACCGGTATATCCTTTGTAGGTCATGGCTTCACTCCCGCATTCATCAGAAACTTACGAATAGATTTCACAGCACCTTTATCCGTTTCCTTTCTCGGATGAGGTCGATGAACGATGATATCAACATCATTCAACGAGAAACCGACTCTTGAACCCGAACCTTCTTTCTTTTCAGCTCCTAAATGAATTAGTAATGCTTCAATATCTCTCCAAGCAATGGATGAAAGTACAGGATCGGTGAAAATTGCTTGAAGGACTTTTCGATGCTTACTGTTCACAAAATAAAGATATCACATTTTGATATCAGAATCAAGATTGGTAAATATTGCAACTGCTGTTTGAGATATCTTCCACTGGACATCCGTGTCCAGTGGAAGGATGGGGGATTGCTTTCGGAATCTCTGCCAACTTCCTTTAACAGCTGTTGATGCGCTCCGGCTGATAACGGGGTTATCAGCCTTCGGGGCTTCGCCCAAATTCGTCTTTGTCAGAGATTTTGCTTGTGTCTCACGTTGTGGTAAGATGAGTAGCAGTTAGCGGATAAGGTTGTGAAGAATCGCAAAATCTCCGCCAACCGCTGGCGCGGACGACGAACTTCGCATACCAGCGGGCCGTTAAGTGAATAGCCGAAATAATTAAAAGAGGTTGAACAATAATGAATACACAAATTAATAAAATTATTAAAGAATACCTCAATCGTTCAGATGTAGATTTTGCCCTATTGATCAATGGAACATGGGGATGCGGAAAAACATATTATGTAAATAACGAAATGAGGTCATTGATAGAAAAATCAAATAAACAAATCATTTACACATCACTAAATGGATATAGCGATTTTAACAGGTTGAAGCGTAGAATAACCTTTCAATTGCTTTACCGAAATAAATCGGTTGATCAAGATTTAATAGATGGTCTTTTTGAAATTGGAGATAATATCCCACGGATAGGTTCTGCATTCAAAATTCTAAAAACAGCAAAAGACCTTATTGAATCAAAGAAAATTGAATCAGTAGACATTTCAGAGACTGTATTTGTTTTTGATGACTTAGAAAGAATCTCTGAAAGGGCTAACACGAAAGATTTCATCGGTCAAATTTATGAAAATTATACAAAAAAGGGCGGCAAGACCATTTTTGTGGCTGATGAAAAAAATATACGGGATGAGGATTATCATAGAATTAAAGAGAAAACAATACGAACAACAATTCAGTACACGCCTGATCACGAAAAACAATTAGCAAACTTTTTAGCACATTTTAGAGCAAAAAATAAGAATGTAAATATTACTGAAATGCAGGGGACATTTATTGAATTGTTGAAGAAACTTGAAATTCGAAATATACGAACCGTTTCCTTTGTTCTGGATAATTTCCAAACCTGCATTTCCGTTTTAAACAAAGAACAAACCGATAAGTATGGTAAATTCATATTTGAGAATATTGGAATTTTAACATCGGAAGTAACACTTGGAGAACTGACCACTAAAAACCTTGTTGATAAGAAGGAACTTGATAGAATAACGTCCAACCCGTTCTTTTGGGATTTACACAATAAAAAGGAAGAAGAAAAAACCTATGTTGAAAATTTCTATGAACACTATAATCAGAGTCTCGGACTTCAGTATATATTTTTTGAATCTCTGTTTGACTATATTCTTACCGGTTACTTTGACCAAGAAAAATTTGTAAAAGAGTTGGAATACACATTTGAATCAAGTAAAAAACCAGAGGAAGAAGCGGCAATAGATTTTCTTGGAAACTTTAGAGAACTTGAGCATGATCAGCTTAAATATGGCCTTGAGAATCTTGTGAAATTTCTAGAAGAGGGTGTCTATCATTTATCAAAACTACCTCACCTTTACACTATGCTTTGCTTTTTCAAAGAACGTGAATACTTAGTTGGTTGGAAATGGAACATTGAAGACATAATTAATCGTGCTTTTCAAAAATCAGAACAGGATACAAAAAAAATACCAGCTGAGATTGATCTTGAGATGGGGTTTCATGTTTTTGACGAAAGGCAAAAGAATAATGATTTCTATAAAGAATTGATTAAAAGAATAAGGGATAAATCGGAAGAGAAGAAATTCGATAATCGGAAAGAAAAAGTGAATATTATTTTTGATAAAGCTAAAAAAAATGAAAGATTCATTGACGACCTGAGAGAGTATGAACATTCAAAGCTTTTCGGCGATATTGTTGAGACGGGAGCGACTACTAGATTTTTTGACTTAAGTAACAAAGGAATACATGATTTTGAAGCTTATCTCTATAGTGAAATACTGCAGATCAGTAATGCTGGGCAATATGGATCTAGTCAGAAAGAGCCGCTTCAGGAGATTGTAAGAACATTATCAGAGGGAATATCAAACAGTAAATACGACTCAATGCGAGTAAAGCGATTTGAGGAATTAATTGATTATATGAGTAGGGCTATTGCTCATCTTGAGAAAACTAAATCCGGTTGATTTGGCTATTCACTTAACAGCTGTTGATGCGCTCCGGCGTCAACTAGCGTTGACGTCTCCGGGGCTTCGCCCAAATTGAGCTTTGGCCTGCCATTTGCATTTATCAGTAAGCTACAAGTCATGCTACAATGCTTCATGCATTGGCCGATCGGCTGATGGCAAATGGCCGGCCAACTCCTGCGGAGTCGCTCAACTTCGCATAACAGCGGAACGTTAGCTGAAATCCTAAAATTGACACTCAAGACATTTTGTATTACACTGCGTAATACAAGCAAGGAGTGTTGAAGATGCTTACTATTCGACTTCCCGAAGAAATAGAATCACAGCTTGAGCTTATTACCACCTTGGAACATAAAACAAAGACGGAAATTATGAGGTCTGCACTTTCGGAATATCTCGGTAAACGACTTCCTGAGAAATCAGCGTATGAACTTGGAAAAGATTTTTTCGGTAAACATTCCAGTGATAATGGGGATCTCTCGACAACTTACAAAGACCGTTTGAAAAAGAAGCTCCATGAAAAACATTCTCATTGACGCCGGTCCGCTTATTGCCCTCTTTGATAAAAAAGATCGATATCACGAAAAAGCCGTTGAATATCTTCGGAACAGTTCTGATCGTTTTGTAACTTCATGGCCTGTCCTCACAGAAGTTAGTCATATGCTGGATTTTTCTGTAGAAGCCCAAATTGATTTTCTTCGATGGTGTGAAAGAGGTGGATTAAGGATCGTAGACATCAAAGAGGATGAACTTAATCGTATTATTCAATTAACACAAACATATTCCAATGTCCCAATGGATTTGGCGGAATCCACACTTGTCGTTTTAGCTGAACGACTTGGTATCAAAGAGATCGTTACGATAGACTCGGACTACTATGTTTACAGAACAGAGCGTAAAGAAATCCTTACGAATGTGTTTCTTTGAATTAAATTGAAATATTTTCAGATGCCAACATTTTAAGAAGATCTAATACGATTTTTTGCAGGAAACAAATGATACGAAATCTTCAGGAAGAGGAATATTCAGTTTGGTTGGAGCTCGCTAAAGAAGTAGAGCCTCTTTTTGGCCCCATGGTACAAGAAGTTGATTTTCAAAGCGGAATAAGAAAAAGCATAAGAAGTGGTAATGCTTTCTGTGTCACTAGCGAAGAAGATATCGTAGTTGGAATTGTTGCCATTGATAGAATAAACCGTGAGATTGTCTGGTTGGCAGTGAAGAGAGAATTCAGAAATAATCATTTTGGTGAAAGACTGATACAAAAGGCAATAAAAGAATTGGGCGAGGATAGAAAAATCCATGTCCAGACTTTTGCTCCGGGAATTGAAGTTGGAGAAAGTGCCCGGCGTCTTTATCAAAAGTTTGGATTTGTTGATTTTAAAGAGACAGGAAAGAATCCAGCGGGAAAAGAAACAATCAAAATGGTTAGGATTTAGGTTATTTCCAGTCTGTGATTAAGGTCTTACTAATCAATGAAATGTGGAAAGGATTTCAGCTAACAGCTGTTGATGCGCTCCGGCCGCTAAAAGTGTTTAGCAGCCTCCGGGGCTTCGCCCAAATTTGCCTCTGTCACAGATTTTGCGTAAGGCTAGAGCTGTGCTAAAATGAGTTGCAGTTGGCGGATGATGGTGTAAAGATTCGCAAAATCTCCGCCAGTCGCTTCGCGAGCGGCAAACTTCGCATACCAGCGGAACGTTTTATGAAAAAGCTAATCGATTTAGATTACTTTAAAGCCTTCGACAGTACCTTTTCGGGCTTAGAAGACTTTCTTTCAGACTTAAAGCCACCCCTTAAGAGGTGGCTTCTCATAGTAAGCCATTTATATTCTAATTGCTAAATTTTGAATCCATAAGAAATATCAATATTTATAGATTCAAAATATGTATTATAGTCTTCATATTGTGTTGTTAAATCTGTACGGTAACGTAAACCGATATCAAGAGAGCCAGCATCGGTTGGAATGATGATACCAGCACCAAGACCTATTCCAATGAGGAATAAGGATCCATCCGAATCTTTAATGCTATATTCAGTTTCGTTATCTTCTGAGTCTGACCATTTGTATTTATCAAAGAAAATGTTGAAATCAAGGCCTGCTAATGCATAGATTCCGAATTTTTCCAGATCGTATTGAAATCTCCCGTAAACAGGGATTTCTATTGAATTCATAACCCATTGATGCCAATAGTCAGAATAGTCGGTGTCCGTCATTCGTATCGCTTGATGGACAAAAAGAGCTTCTACCTGCATTCCGAGCATAGGTGTAAACTGAAGTCTTGCAAATCCACCACCAGCAAAACT
Source organism: Spirochaetia bacterium (assembly GCA_963666985.2). Classification (GTDB taxonomy): domain Bacteria; phylum Spirochaetota; class Spirochaetia; order DSM-2461; family DSM-2461; genus UBA2779. The sequence goes on from CAXXIA010000002.1 coordinate 1,808,986, forward strand.
CAAGCTTAGTCTATCCTGCCAATTTTCACTATCTTTCCTAGCTTCCCAGTCGGCGCCTCTATAACTTGCATCACTAATAATAATTTTGGGGCCAACGAAGATATCCACTGCCGATAAAGAAGAAGCCGCAATAAAGACACCGAGTAGAACAAAGAGGGCTTTTTTCATTATAACTTCCTTAAATCTGAATACTTTGTATAATTCATATCAATTAAGGTGCCTTAATGTAAAGCCTTATTCATTATTTTTTGCTATTGAAAACAGAGAGATAATCGGAGAATATGATGGTTTATCACAGCTTCTTCATAAAACAGCTGTTAATGCGCTCCGGCCGCTAAAAGTGTTTAGCGGCCTGCGGGGCTTCGCCCAAATTTGCCTCTGTCACAGATTTTGCGTAAGTCTGTCTCTGTGGTAAGATGAGTTACAGTTAGCGGTTGAGGTTGTGAATAATCGCAAAATCTCCGCCAGTCGCTTCGCGAACGGCAAACTTCGCATACCAGCGGAACGTTTAACGAAAAAGTCCAGGAGGCCATTCACCGTGGCGGCGTCCATGCCGCCACGAATTTGATCATTTAAATCGTCTAGAACCAATTTTTAGTTGAAGGGACAATAACTCTATATCTATTATCGTTGAGTGAAATAGCCATAAATCGAATTAATTGATAGTTCAGTTAAACCAACTACTACTTCTGAGATAGCTTCAAAAAGGAGTTCACAGCAATGAAATACCTTCACTTAATATTTCCATTTATATTGGAAAAGGAAACGAATTAATTATGGAGTTAAGGGAAATAGTAGAAAAGATAGAATTACCAACAAGTGTTATAGAGGTTGTGTTGTCTTTCGAAAAGGAATTTCATTGGAAAGAAATCCAATCATTCTTCAAAACTATTCATAATCCAGATACCTGGAAGCAAAGTGTAAATGAAATCGAAATTGAGTTGGGTGATGACCCAAATGGTCTAAAAATGCTTACGTTTATGCTCTTGTGTGCGGCAGAATCTATTGAAGAATATCGAAAAAAGGGTATCAGTGATGAGATCTTCATAGACACAATGAGATTTTGCACTAGATTTACGAAAGAGCACCACCAGATTTATGGACATTACGCCTTTACGTGGGGTTGGTGGCTTCCAAGGCAGATATCTCTTCATGAATTTAGAATCGGTACGCTTGAATATGAAATGATAATGAAAGACGGAGAGAAAAAGATAAACATTCATATCCCGTCAGATGCCGATATCGACAAGGAAAACTTAGGAAAATCCTATCAAAGTGCAAGAGCTTTCTTCAGTAAATATTTCCCAGAGTATAGTGATGCTAGTATGGTGTGCGAATCTTGGATGCTTGCACCAAAGTTGCAGGAAATACTCCCTGAAGCTTCGAATATCATTGGTTTCCAGAAAGCATTCGAAATAGTGCGGATAGATGAAGAAAGTAACGGATGCCTCAGATGGGTATACGGAAGGGATGATATTCCGTTTTCAGAATTGTCAGAAAAAACTTCACTGCAGAGGAATATCAAGAAGCTATTATTACAAGGTGAAAGGATAGGTGAAGCATTTGGAATACTGAAGGAGAATCCCTGGAATAAGTAAAGATGAAAGTGAAAGCATCTGAATCACGTCCTGTGATTCAGATGCAGTTTTGGGGTCTAGCAGGACTTCTTCGTTAAACAGCTGTTGATGCGCTCCGGCGTCAACTGGCGTTGCCGCCTCCGGGGCTTCGCCCAAATTTCGCTTTGGCTATGGCTCTTGCAGATGCAGCCTCAAAAGTGTTGTGATACCATCAAAGGCGAGCAAGGCATTGCTGTAAAAGTGCAAGAGCGCATGCCAACCGGCTTCGCCGGGCGCGAAACTTCGCATAACAGCAGAACGTTAAATGAAATAAAAAGGCAAAACTGAGCGACCAGGACATCCTTTACATTTTAGGTTCAGGACATCGTTTACACAAAACAAGCTTAAACGAAGCATTTGAATCCATCAACTGAAGGGAGAAAGGCATAGGTTTTCAAATCAATTTCTCCCAATCTGAGATTGTCAAACCATACGGTGAAGCTCTCATCCTCATTCTCCCGAAGTCCAACTTGGTATCCTGAAAAGACATAACTGACAAAGACTCTATGCCTGTCGATAGTAACGGCTCCCCGATTATTCACCATTCTCACCAGATACCCGGCCGGGTAGATCACCTGAGGGATTCGAGGAGGGAAAGGCCGATTGGACTTTGTGTAAATACTTCCGGGAGTCTGCATTTTGAGAGCTTCATGCGGACGAACACTGTTGAATTGATTTCTCCAAACATCAAAGTGTGCCTGATGTTCTGAGAGGTTCCCTTGAATCTGTCCCTGCAATTCGCGTTTGATATCGGCATGCATTCTTTCATGCCCTCCGTTTTCACAAGGCCTTCCTGGAGTGATGCGATCAAGTTCAATTCCCAAGGCCAGCCACCAAACACTTAAGCGGGTGAGTCCGAGTAATCCCTTCATGGAAGCAAAGGGTGGTCCGTTATCGGAGCGGATTACCCGAGGGATTCCATAGAGAGAAAAGAGCTTTTCGAACTCTGTTCTAACTTCTTGTGTGTCAGCCTTTTGGAGAGCTTTGATGGTGAAGATGTATTTGGAGTATTCATCCCGAACCGTCAGAGGTTCACACTTTTCATTATCGGGAGTGTACCACCATCCTTTGAAGTCGACCGTCCAGATATCATTAGGGGCTTTGGCCTGCAGATGTGTTTGGATTCGGCTGCCTTTGGTCTGCTGCCGTTTCTTTCGATGATGAACCAGTCCTGCTTTATCAAGGATGCGTTTGACGGTGGTGAGGCTTGGGGGATTATTATGAGGATGGGTCTTCTGGTGTCAGCACCGGTGATAAATTTCCTGAAAACACCGGAATAAGATTTCCGGTTTTGAGCCAATAAAAACGGGCGAGTATCCCTAAGATGGAGTAACCATACACCCATCGAAAAGGACACTGCCCGTGAAGCTCCAGGAGAAACGCATGCACCAGGCTCAAGTGCTGGCCAAGGAAGGGTACAAGCAGTACCGAATCGCCGAAATACTCGGCGTTACCGACCGAACGGTTCGAAATTACCTCAGCGGACACAGTCCCAAAATGAGCCCCAGGAAGAAACGGAAGAGCAAGCTCGACCACTTCAAATCCCATATTCGCAGTGTACTTGAGGAGGAACCGCTCTTCAATTGCGAGGTGCTTTATAAGAATCTTTGCGCCATGGGTTACACCGGAGGAATCACCATCCTCCGTGATTTCGCCAAAGAGACCCGAGATGAGATTCAGAGAGAAGTAGTTCGCCGCTTCGAAACCCAGGCCGGCTACCAGGCACAGATGGACTGGAAGATATTGCCGAAGGAACACTGGCGAGGCGTCTACGCCTTCGTCATGGTCCTCGGCTACAGCCGGACTCCCTATGTGAGATTCACCACCGATATGACCAGCGGCACACTGCTGGCCTGCCACCAGAAAGCCTTTGAGTATTTTGGCGGTGTTCCTCAGACTGTATTGTACGACAACATGAAAACAGCATGGGTCCACGACGGAGAAGAGTGGAAGACCAACTCCCGGTTACTGGAGTTCGCTTCCTCCTACGGTTTCTCTCCAAGACGATGCGCCGTCAGGCGTCCCCAGACCAAAGGAAAAGTAGAGAGGTTCATCGACTACCTTTCGGGTAACTTCCTTTCTCAGGCACGGCGTAGTGGCCTGAAGACGATCGAAGAACTCAATGACGCCATTCTGCCCTGGCTGACTGAAGTTCAGCAGAAAGAGCTCCGGGACTACCAGGAAAGTCGTGCCCAGCGATATGAGGTGGAGAAATCCTTCCTGCAACCGGCACCGCCAGAGGGAGCTTTTGACTACCGTGACAGCATTCAGCTCATTGTCAGTCGAGAAGGCTCAGTCACCTACAAGACTAACAAGTACAGCGTGCCGCCTGTATTGGTTGGTAAGAAGCTGACGCTGAAAATCGATGCGCTTTCCATGCAGGGGGAAATCCTCAATGGGAAGGTTTCCATACGGCTATTCAATCTCCTTCCAGCTGGCTCCCGGCAGAAGGATATCCGCAATGAAGATCGGGAAGCACTCTTTACCCTGTGGGAGAAGCAGCGTAAGAAGTCGGCGAAAAAACCAGTCCGGAAGCAACAAGATGAGCAGACCATCGTCGATATCAGAAATCCTGCCTACTATGAGCGCTTTGTCGCTGTGGGAGTCTCGGTATGAATATCAAACTTGAGACCGTCACCGAGAGAATGAATTCGCTGGGTATGAGTTTCATGTCCGCAGGACTGGAATCCTTCCTGGCAGAACCCCGCCGGCAGGAACAGACGGTACTGGATATCGTTGCCGACTTGATGGAACTTGAATACATCCCCCGTAAAGAACGGAGCGCCAAGAGCCGCTTGAAGCTTTCAGGAATGCCGGCAGTGAAAAGGCTGGAAGACTTCGACAGGGGGTGGCTCAAAGGTGGTATCACCAACCGCCAGTTTGACGAGCTCTCCTCTCTGGCCTTCATCGAGCGAAAGGAGAACGTCATTCTCATGGGTCCCAGCGGCCTGGGAAAATCTCATCTGATGCTGGCCCTGGGGCACAAGGCCTGCATGGAGGGATTCACCACCTACCATACCACCTGCATCGACCTCATTGAGAACCTGGTTCTTGCCCGAGAGAACAACCGGCTCAAGCGTCGGCTGGTATGGCTCCGAAAACCGCACCTGCTTCTCATCGATGAAGTCGGTTACGAGAAGCTGACACCCGAACAGGCTAATCTTTTCTTCCAGGTTGTGAATGCCCGGTATGAACAGGGGAGTATGATCATTACGACGAACAAGCCATTTGGCAGATGGGCGGAGATAATGAGTGATGAGGCTGTTGCCAGTGCAACCCTGGACCGTCTGCTTCACCATGCTCATATCCTGAGTCTTCAAGGAGACTCGTACCGAATGAAGGATCGGTTGAAAGCGGGAGTCGTTGACTTCCTTTGACGCCCAAAACCGGAAAAACTAAATCGGTGAAATCCGGAAATGTTTCGTCGGTGTTGACATCTGGTAGATCTCGAGAATCTTTTTTGGCCCCCAGCTGGAGTTGTGCAACGTCTTGATCCGGATAATACCGCATATAACGTCTTCAGGCGTTTGGTTGGGGCTGCTGCGAGGTCTACGGGGTCGTTCCTTCAACCCGGCGAGCCCTTCCTGGATAAACCGGTTTTTCCATTTAAGGCCTGTCGGCCGGGAGATCCCGTACTCAGCACAGAGGTCTTTCATACAGACATGGGGATCCATGGCCTTGAGGGCGAACTCGAATTTGACGTCCATAATATTGGTCTCCTTCCACGGCATAACCAGCACCTCGATAAGGGAAAGTGCTGATCATTTTAGTTCTTGTCGTGTAAAGGATGTCCTGGTACTCTCGTGTAAACGATGTCCTGAACCCGTACCAAACAGGAATGAAGAAATGAGTCCAGAAACGATTGCATTTATCTCACTAATTGTCGCATTTATTTCGGTTCTAATTTCTATTAGGGGTAATAGAATTGCACGGAAGAGCCTCTCGCTTTCACAAAAGCAAGATGAAGACTTAAATCGTGAAATTGTAGGATACCTTATTGATGGTATTCGTTGGAACTCAAATAAAAATAGCTACATTTCATTTGCTGTTTCTTACACAAACACGGCAACTGCTAAGAATACATTTACTAATTTCATGCTTGAAATAGAATTTTATGATGAGCAGAAGAAATTTGGGAAAATAAAATTAGATCCAAAAAGAAAAGAAATCCCCAACCAAATTTCTGAAAAATTGTCTGAGATGGAACTACCTATCAATATCGGAGATCGTGAAACGATATCTGGTTGGATAACTTTTCAATTACCAACAATGACTGGTTTAAATATTGAGCAATATAAAATTCTAGCAGAAACAGCAAATCATCAAATAGTTGAAATTGACTCTATTCTTGTTTCGAAAGTGGTGGAGAGATGAGTGAAGAAATGCATTTGTCAATAATTGCCGATGGAGCTATTGCTTCAACACAAATTGGTGATGGACGACTTATTCCAGTGCTAATTCTAGAGTGCAATGAAGGAAATAACTTTAAAAGGCTAGTTGAAATTCAAGAATCGACGAAAACAGGTGATGCAATTGTACGATGGGGATATCAATTACATAGTAAAAGGTATGTACGACTAAATGTATCTTTCTCAAAGCCAATGGAAATCGAGATCAATATAACTTTTGATCTTAGAAAATACGCTATGGTTGTTGATGGTATTCAAATTGTCAAATCAGTTTATTTACAGCCAGGACAAATGGGAGATCGTGTATCTTCAACGATGGATCACCCAAAGATTGTCATTGAAATACCCGAAAAAACAAGACTTGCAAATTGGGACTTAATTGTTCTTAGCAATATAAAAAGGAGGTTAAGAAAGAAAATTAGTTCAAGAAAGTCTCTAAAGAAGGCAGCTCGCGATCATTTGGAAAAGGGACGCGAAGTCTTTTTGAAAAGAATGGCGGTTGAATAGTTTATTTCATTTAACAGCTGTTGATGCGCTCCGGCGATAATCAGGGATTATCGCCTCCGGGCCTTCGGCCAAATTTGCCTCTGTCATAGATTTTGCGTAAGGCTGCTGTTGTGGTAAGATGAGTTGTAGTTTGCGGTTGAGGTTGTGAAGAATCGCAAAATCTCCGCCAGTCGCTTGAGCGAACGGCAAACTTCGCATACCAGCGGGCCGTTTGGCGAACTTGCTCAAAAGAAAAATATTTTCATATTGAAAGGTAGTACTTATGTATAGTACTATAATTTTGTGACGAGTAAGAACCGAAAGACACTCGAGGCCATTTTCCAACGACCAACATCATCGAATATCAAATGGAAGGACATCGAGACCCTTTTTCTTTCTCTCGGTGGGGAAATCTCCGAAGGCTCGGGTTCTCGCGTACGAGTAAAACTCAATGGAGAAAGAGCTGTCTTTCATCGGCCTCATCCTCAGCCAACGACGGATAAAGGGGCGGTTGAGTCTGTAAAAAGATTTTTGAAGAACGCAGGAGTCAAAGATGCTTGAGTATAAAGGTTATATAGGAACAGTCACATTGGATTCAGACGCTCATATCTTTCATGGCGATGTCATTAATACTCGAGATGTTATTACCTTTCAAGGTCGGTCAATCGATGAATTGGAGCAGGCTTTTCATGGTTCGATCGATGACTATCTGGAATGGTGCAAGGAAGATGGTTTGGAACCGGAAAAACCATACTCTGGTCGATTCAATTTACGTATTTCTCCTGAACTTCACAGAGAGGTGGCCATTCAAGCCAAAAAGGAAAAAATGTCAATTAACAGCTTCGTGGAAAAAGCTGTTAAGGACGAATTGTCTCTGAGTCACTCATAAGATGTTTAATCTGACACAGAAAGCAGCAAAACATTTCAAAGAAGTATATTCATCACTAGAAGGGCGATCAGGAAATTTCTGGCGTTTGGATACTGTATATATTAATCACAGAAAAATATTAATGTGTGTACATGAACCGACTTTGTTTACTCATTTATTTTATGGAACCGAATATAAAACGTATGAACCAATAGTCAGAAAATTAAAGGATTATCATCCTTGGTTTATGGATGGGTTCAGTGTTGGAAAGGGACTGAATAGAAGAGTTGGTGGTTCAATGACGGATATGAAAATTTCAATGAAATACTATTCAGAAAAAACACTTAAAGAACTCGAGGAAGAAATTAATCAAACGCCTTATTCATATCTTGAACATGGAGTTCCAGAATCTGAGCTTCAGGAATTTGTATTAAGATAAAAAGCAAGTTCGCCAAACAGCTGTTGATGCGCTCCGGCCGCTAAAAGTGTTTAGCGGCCTCCGGGGCTACGCCCAAATTTGCCTCTGTCATAGATTTTGCGTATGTCTGACGTTGTGGTAAGATGAGTTGCAGTTAGCGGTTAAGGTTGTGAAGAATCGCAAAATCTCCGCCAGTCGCTTTGCGAACGGCAAACTTCGCATACCAGCGGACCGTTTAATGAATATTCGATGTATTTATGAATGTTCTAAGGTGCAATATTAGTAGCAATTTCAGGAGCTAACTCTATGACGAGTTTTATAATATCCAACGCCGCGGACCCTTCTGAATCCTCTATAGAAATTTCCAAAGAGAGATATCTCGAGTACACAGATGAGTCGAGATTTGCTTCGCTTTTTTCTCTATCCGACGAGGCAATTGAATCCATAAAGAGTTGGCCATGTCTTATTACTACTGAGGGTCGTAGTTCTGAAATCATAAGATTGGTAAAAATCACATCGATCCTCGAAACCAATTCGGCGTTTCAAGTAGCTTTTCAAGTATTGCCATTAAAAAAACCACTTACTAACGGATTGGTATGGAAAGAAAGGCACCGTCTTGGTCTCGAAGAGTTCGAATTCAACCGGTATCATTGGACAATAAAAACAAGCAATATTTTCGAAGTGCTTCTCGATGAGAGCTTTGTTGGATCATCACAAATAGAAGCGTTTCCAGAAATGGAAGTTCCTTCCCCAATACGATCAGATCTGATAGCCGCTAAGAATATTATTTCTGAATGGAGTCATACAGAAATAGATGACTTCCTCTTAGAGGCCGGAGTTGTCGGTTTGAATGCAGATCGTTCCATCGGAAGTAGACATGATCGCGTAAACACTATTCTTCGATCAGTATTAAAAAAGCCATGGTTAAAAACAGCTGAGAACCGATTGTTTTCTAGCTTTATGATTGAAAAGGCGGGTGCTGGAGTAACAGATCAAAATCCAGAAGCGAATGACGAACAACGGGTGCCTGACGAACCCGTAAAGGAATTGGGGCTAGATTTTCCGATATCGTCAGAAACACCAACAGCAGTTTCGACTCGAGTATTTGTTGTTCATGGGCGTAATGATGTCATTAGAAATCAAATAGTTACTTTCTTATCAGAAATAGGGCTAGATCCAATCGTTTTACACGAGCAGGCAAATATGGGCCGCCATTTGCTTACGAAGTTCATAGATGAAGCCGATTTAGCCTCTTTTGCCGTGGTCATAATGACAAACGATGATGAAGGTGGTCTTTTAGATGAAGGAAAGAAGCCACGGGCACGTCAAAATGTAATATTTGAATTGGGATACTTCATCGCACACTTGGGCCAGAGGAAAGTCTGTGCGTTAATATCTCCAGGCCTTGAGACTCCTTCGGATTTCGATGGCATTGTATATGTTCCTATAGATGAGCAAGAAGATTGGAAAAAAACACTTCATCGTGAATTAGCTGCAGTAGGTATTCCCGTAAAGGTTCCTAAGTGATTATTTATAGCAATCTGAATATTCATTAAACAGCTGTTGATGCGCTCCGAATACATTTGCATGCAAATGTATTCTCCGGGGCTTCGCCCAAATTTCGCTTTGGCGATGGTTCTTGCAGATGCGTTCCTAGAAGTTGTGTGATAGGCTCAAATGCGAACAGGTTTTCCGTTGAAGTGCAAGAACGCATGCCAACCGGCTACGCCGGCCGCGAAACTTCGCATACCAGCGGAACGTTATGTGCTTTTTCGTTTTTCCAGTTAATAACATTAATTGCCATAAGGAGGGAGAAATGGGCATCAATTATCAATTAAAAGCAGAAAAAGGCAAAATCGAAGATGAATTAAATTCCGCAATTAACAGGCTTATTTCTGGCTGCGAAAAGCTTGATATGGCTTTAGCCTTCGAAATCTTCTCAGATTCATCTGAGTTCTTGATGATGGGAACGGATGGAAGCCTTTGTGATTATCAGACTTACTTGAAAAACAATATCGACTATTTATCCGGTTGTGAAAGTTTTAAGTTGATAACGTTTGATCGAAAAATACGAATCATAAACAGTGAGGTAGCTATCTTCTCATGGGCTTATGGGGTTGAGGCAAAATTAAGAACGGGAGATATTGATATTATTGATAATGCAGGAGCTTCTTTTGTCTTCCGAAAAATAGAGAATACATGGAAGGTTGTATATTATCATGAGTCATCAGTACCTCCGAAAAGAAACTCTCCACCAAGAGAATCATGACGATTGAAATCCAAGTGTAAATAAGGGATTACACAGAACGTCTCGCAAGTATCGCTTTCTGTTGCTGTTTATAGTGATGTCGGAATCAGAATATATGGAAAATGAAATAGTAATAGATAAAAAATCCAGCCGGGCGATTTGGGCTCTATAGTGGAATTGCATGGCAACTATTACAGCAAGCATTTTGGCTATAACATAACCTTTGAACCATATGTTGCTTTACCTCTTGCTAAGAAGAAAGCAAAAACTGCGCAGTTGAGATGGTTTATCCTTGATGGAAGTCTCCAAGGAAAAGGCATTGGAAATCAACTAATGAGATTTTCTATTGATTTTGCAAGAGAAAAAGGATTTTACAAGCTGATTCTCTGGACGGTAAGGGATCTAAAAAGTGCGATTCATCTGTACGAAAAGAATCTTTTTTTTGCTTAAGAAAGAAGTTTCCCACAAGATTTGGGGGGTGGAATTGACGGAACAACACTATGAATTGAAGTTGAAATAGGGTTAATTCCGAATACTCTGTTTAAGAAGATGAACTCTCAATAAAGACAAATATGAGGGAAAAAGCACATAACAGCTGTTGATGCGCTCCGGCCGCTAAAAGTGTTTAGCGGCCTCCGGGGCTTCGCCCAAATTTGCCTCTGTCATAGATTTTGCGTAAGTCTGTCTCTGTGGTATTATAAGTTGCAGTTAGCGATTGAGATTGTAAAATTTCGCAAAATCTCCGCCAGTCGCTACGCGAACGGCAAACTTCGCATAACAGCGGGCCGTTTGATGAACTTTTCGCTTTGAAGTGAGCGACCAGGACATCCTTTACATTTTAGGTTCAGGACATCGTTTACACAAAACAAGCTTAAACGAAGCATTTGAATCCATCAACTGAAGGGAGAAAGGCATAGGTTTTCAAATCAATTTCTCCCAATCTGAGATTGTCAAACCATACGGTGAAGCTCTCATCCTCATTCTCCCGAAGTCCAACTTGGTATCCTGAAAAGACATAACTGACAAAGACTCTATGCCTGTCGATAGTAACGGCTCCCCGATTATTCACCATTCTCACCAGATACCCGGCCGGGTAGATCACCTGAGGGATTCGAGGAGGGAAAGGCCGATTGGACTTTGTGTAAATACTTCCGGGAGTCTGCATTTTGAGAGCTTCATGCGGACGAACACTGTTGAATTGATTTCTCCAAACATCAAAGTGTGCCTGATGTTCTGAGAGGTTCCCTTGAATCTGTCCCTGCAATTCGCGTTTGATATCGGCATGCATTCTTTCATGCCCTCCGTTTTCACAAGGCCTTCCTGGAGTGATGCGATCAAGTTCAATTCCCAAGGCCAGCCACCAAACACTTAAGCGGGTGAGTCCGAGTAATCCCTTCATGGAAGCAAAGGGTGGTCCGTTATCGGAGCGGATTACCCGAGGGATTCCATAGAGAGAAAAGAGCTTTTCGAACTCTGTTCTAACTTCTTGTGTGTCAGCCTTTTGGAGAGCTTTGATGGTGAAGATGTATTTGGAGTATTCATCCCGAACCGTCAGAGGTTCACACTTTTCATTATCGGGAGTGTACCACCATCCTTTGAAGTCGACCGTCCAGATATCATTAGGGGCTTTGGCCTGCAGATGTGTTTGGATTCGGCTGCCTTTGGTCTGCTGCCGTTTCTTTCGATGATGAACCAGTCCTGCTTTATCAAGGATGCGTTTGACGGTGGTGAGGCTTGGGGGATTATTATGAGGATGGGTCTTCTGGTAGATCTCGAGAATCTTTTTTGGCCCCCAGCTGGAGTTGTGCAACGTCTTGATCCGGATAATACCGCATATAACGTCTTCAGGCGTTTGGTTGGGGCTGCTGCGAGGTCTACGGGGTCGTTCCTTCAACCCGGCGAGCCCTTCCTGGATAAACCGGTTTTTCCATTTAAGGCCTGTCGGCCGGGAGATCCCGTACTCAGCACAGAGGTCTTTCATACAGACATGGGGATCCATGGCCTTGAGGGCGAACTCGAATTTGACGTCCATAATATTGGTCTCCTTCCACGGCATAACCAGCACCTCGATAAGGGAAAGTGCTGATCATTTTAGTTCTTGTCGTGTAAAGGATGTCCTGGTACTCTCGTGTAAACGATGTCCTGAACCCGTACCAAGTCGTTTTATCTTGTCTGAGTTAGAAGGAATGTTTTTCTTATTGTGAAAATGATATTTCTTATGCCAGCGAATCTATTCAAATTATACGGTAATCATTTTTTGATTCTTTTTAAGAATCTTCGTTAAGGATTCTCCCCAGTATTTTACTTCAATTCCAACATCTTCAAGAAGAGCCGTAACTCCAAGTTGATCGGCGCAAGCCTTACACTCAGAAACCTTTGCACCATTCTTGCTCAATTGCTACCCGATAGAATCATATTAATAATTCCTTCTTCAGTTTCGGGTATATCATAATCTCCAGTGAGTTTCCCAGGATAGTGATACGCAATCCCCTCTTTCTCATTTCTTTCGAGACAATCTAAAAGCTGTTCAGTGCTATTTTTCTTAATAAATCTGGCAAATGCTCTTATTCGTATTTTATCCAGCATACTTCCATTACATGGAAATTCATCGCATTCCCAACAACCATTGAGTTCTCTTTCTTTGCAACAGCGAAGATTTTTACACCATTCCTTATTTGCACAACCATCGTTACGGCATCCAAGACAATCTGCATTCTCACTGCAAACAGCACAACCAAGACCGCAATATGCAATGCCTTTTTGTCTATCCATACACTTTATCTCTTTTAAGAAATCTGAATTATCGTAATTGACGATTCAACAAAATATCTTCAACATTTCTGCGTCCGTCCATGACGGCCATAATAAAAATCTTTTGCTGTTCTACCCGGTAAATCACTCGCCATGGAGAGATAATAATCTCACGATATCGATAAACATTCAGATCCTTCAATTCGGGAACAACGCGTCCGTGTTGTGGGAAATCAGTCAGTCTGGATACTTCGGTTTCGATTTCATCAAGAATCTTACGAGCAATGCTGATTGAGTCTATTTTGATATACTCAATGATTTCAAAGAGATCTTCACGGGCAGTTTTGGTCCAGAAAATCCGAAACGATTTAGGCATTTTCTAAAAGGTTCCGAGCGTCTTGAAAGACAGAGGCATGTTCTACAAGTTCGTTGTTTTCGGTATCTCTTTCGCCTGCAGCCATAAGTTTAAGAATCCCAAGGCTATTTCTCATATCTTGATAAGACTTTGTATCCATAAGGACAGCTTTCGCTTCACCATTTTGAGTTATCACAATAGGGCTATGAGTTTCATTAACGCGTTTGAGCGTATCGGCGGCATGAGTCTTGATATATGAAATTGGCTTAATATCTTCCGAAACATTCATAGTGTTCTCCCAACCTATCTAGTCTTTATATGTTACTCTAAAAAGACTGGCGAGGCAATGTGAGAGTGTGAGTAGGAAAAGTTCATCAAACAGCTGTTGATGCGCTCCGGCCGCTAAAGGTGTTTAACGGCCTTCGGGGCTTCGCCCAAATTTGCCTCTGTCACAGATTTTGCGAGAGGCTAGGGCTGTGGTAAGATGAATGGGAGTAAGCGGATGAGGTTGTGAAGAATCGCAAAATCTCCGCCAGTCGCTTCGCGAGCGGCAAACTTCGCATACCAGCAGAACGTTAAGTGCAATTGCCCTGCCTCTTTTTTAAGAGGTAATAAATGGTGAAAAGCCGACATCCGTGTCGGCTAAGACAAAAATAAAAAGGAGATACCATTTGTCTAAAGTCAATCAAATAGAAAAGGCTATTAGAGAACTTGAGGGCGGCAAATTTCAGAAACTATGTGACTCTTTCATTACTGTTAAAGAAAATGTTGAAATAACAAGTGTTGGTAGCCACGTAGGGACTTATAAAACGGTTAAAGGTACTCCAGACTCATATTATACAAAAGAAAACGGTCAGTTTGTTTTCATTGAATATACAACAACACAAAAAAAAGATTTACTTGAAAAAATACTTGATGATATAAAAAAGTGTTTTGATATAAGCAAGACAGAAATTCCAAAAGAACAAATCGATAGAATTATATATTGCCATATAGATAAACTTGAGGCTGCGGAAAAAAGAAAGGTAATAAAGCTTTGCCAAGAAAATGGTTGTGATTTTGTAAATTATGATGTTAGTTCTCTTTCTTTTGAGTTGGCTCATTCCTATCCGCAAGTTGCAAATGATGTATTAGGCATTTCGACAGATACTCAACAGGTCCTCATACCAGAAAAGTTTATTGAAGAAAAATCAAGGACTATAACTCTCAAGAATAGTTTTTTTCACCGCGAAGATGAAAAGGAACAAATTAAGGCAGCCTTAGAAATTTATGACTTAATCGTTATTACAGGAGATGCTGGAACTGGAAAAACTAGGATTGCTCTTGAGCTAATATCTGAATATTTAAAAGAATATCCAAATTATTTTTGTTGTTGTATTGAAAATAGATATGCTACTTTAGAAGATGATTTTCTAAATTTATATAATTCTCATGATAATATTCTATTATTACTCGATGACTCCAATAGAATTGCACAATTGAGCATGATACTTAGTTTTGTCAATCAAAAGCCGCAAAAGCTGAAACTGATTCTTACAGTTAGAAATTATGCAATAAATACTGTAATAGAAGCTATACGAGATAAAACATTTAAAACAATAGATATAAAAAAATTCAATAGAGGACAAATCAAAGAATTAATTTCTGATGAAAGTATTGGTGTGAAAAATCCAGTATTTATTGATAGAATCTGTGATATATCAAAAGGTAATGCACGCCTAGCAATTATGGCTGCTTCTGTTGCTATTGATGAAAATAACTTATCATCTTTATCAAACACAATTAATTTTTATGATAAGTTTTTTAAAGACCTAAACAGAATCTTTTTGGATAGAAGTAACGAAAACATTAAAAAGACTTTAGGAATTGTTGCCTATTTCCATATAATAGATAAAAATTTACCTCCAACTGATCTATACACAAATTTTGAAATTTCAGAAACGGACTTTTGGGATTCTATTTATGAACTCTATAATTATGAAATAGTTGACTTATATGAAAATCAAGTTTGTAAAATCAATGATCAAATTATTGCTACTTATTATTTCTATAAAATAGTTTTCGACGAGAAATTGTTGAAAGTGGAAAGCTTTTTGTTATATTACTTCCCCAAATATTCAGAAAGAATGAGGGAAGCTATATTTCCTTCAGCTAATACTTTTGATTTTCAAAAAATATTAGATGTATTAAAGATCCCAGTTGAATCTCAATGGGATTTTCTACTTAAATCGGATGAATATGAGACCTTATACGAATTTGCAAATACTTTTTACTTTGTAATTCCAAATAAAGTTTTAATCTATATTAATAAGATAATCGACTCAATTGATGGCGATTCAGATAAATTGATTTTTGAAACGAATTATCATGGTGTAAATGAAAAGCTATATGAACTTTTAAGAAAATTTGCAAGTTTTAATTCAGATAGCGTGAAAATCTCAATTCAGTTAGCATGTCGATATTTTTTGAAATGTAATTCCAAAGCTCACGATTTCTACGAGTATTCTGTATATAGTTTTGGGTTTAATCCAAGTATAATCCATTACTCTACAGATATTCAGAAAACATTTTTTTATACTCTTTTCGATCAAGCAGAGAAAAATGATCTGCTTAATGATGTAATTGTAGTTATAGCACCACAATTCTTAAAAATGGATCATGAAAATTCATATACAGAAGGGATGCAGTATACTATTTCATTCTTTGGGCTACCTTTTAATAGAATGGTTCAAGAATTACATGAAATTATACTTAACTATTTAAGTAGCTTATCTGTAGATAGATATATAATCTTTCTTGAAAGATATATAAGAAAAATGCGATCAATACATTTAAAAAATACCAAAGAATTGAAGAAAGCATTATTATTTGACTCCGACTTTATTCTTGCCTTTGTTGAAAAAACATTCAATTTCGATGACTTAAAGTATAGTATCATTTTTAATAATTACAAAGATTTACTAGAGCTATATAAAGTCAGTAATAAAGATCTTGATTCTATTGCCGAAAAAGCATCTACAGAATTATATAAAGTGTATTTGACATTGAACATTGATAGAATTGAACGTCGGGAACTTCGGTCCGAAGGTAAATCGTATCAAGAAATCGAAGAAATTCATAAAAATGAAATTGCGTCTGCTATAACTAATTATGAGCTTAAAGATTTTAAAATTCTGTTTGAATACATTGAGAAAGAAATATTAAGAAATCCTGAGCAAAACAATTACTTTCTTTCATCATCTGCTGTTAAGATTTTAGAGATTCTAACAAAAAAGAAGAAACTATTTTTTGAGGTCATAGAATTTATTATGACTCAAGAGAATAATCTCAAAATCTCCTTCCATTCTATACCATATATTTTTATTAAGGAAAATCCATCTAACCATCTAGAGTTATATAATTTAATTAAAGATAAGCAGTACTACAACAATCATCAATGGATATATAGCTTTTTCTCAGCACTACCAGAATCACAAATTTCTGAGTTCTATTATAATGAATTTGAAACTTTTCTAAATAGTATAGTTGTAAACTGGAATATTTTTTTTGATTGTATTATCAAATTTGACAATTTTAAAAAGGGATCATTTATAAAGTTTATGACATTACTATATGAAAACAGGTTAACCAATAATATTAGCTTCTCAATAATTCTAAACCCATATTCAGACTATAGAAAAAATATTTTCTCCTTATTTGAAGAAGATGAAAGTTTATTTGAAAGTATATATCTTTATGAAATACAAAGAGATGCATCTGAAGATCTTGATGGCTTCTTTATTAAACATTTTCTTATGAAGGATCCCAACTTCATTGTTAAATACTTGGATACCATTTATTCTAAAGATATTCATATTTCAGATTATATAAGTCATTCTGATCTATCTAGTGTTTGGGAATTAGATAATTATTATGATATTATGGATATAGCAACTAATTTCATATTATCTAAAGACTCCTTTATAATGGATAGTTGCTTTCTTAACGTCTTTTTTGAACCAAAGAATACTAATAATAAAAACATAGAGAATATAAAAAGTAAGCAAATCAATTTCTTAAATATGTATATAGAATCGAACTATACAAAATTCAAATCTATTAATTTAATATTTAAACCAATCAAAAAGTTCTTTTGGGATATAATGCCTGATTTTGCATTTTCTTTTTTGGAAAAATCGAACTCTATCGAAGCAATAAAATCAATAAGTTTTAACTATGAGATGTATTCTGGAGGAGATACATTTCTTCCAGTATTCAATAAAATGCTTTCTTTTTGGGAAGAATTGCGTTTAAAGCTTGATGATCTTAAGTTTATTGAAATCAGAGAATTTGTCATTGAACAAATTGATAATTGGAGAGAACAAATTTCAAGTGAGAAGAAAAAACAATTTATAGGACATTTATATTATTGAAAAGGTGGGTGTAAATGAAAAACTGCCGTAGAACTAACAAATGAAACTGACAAAAAATGCAGCTAATGCGGGCTTCAAATCAATTAAAAACGGATATAAAAAGAGAATCAAAGTTTTCAAGCTCGCCATCCGTGGCTCACTTGAAAAGAAAAAAAGGGGCAGGGCAATTGCACTTAACAGCTGTTGATGCGCTCCGGCGGTAACGAGGTTACCGCCTCCGGGGCTTCGCCCAAATTTCGCTTTGGCGATGGTTCTTGCGGATGCGTTCCTGCAAGTTGTGTGATAGGCTCAAATACGAACAGGCTTTCTGCTGAAGTGCAAGAACGCATGCCAACCGGCTACGCCGGACGCGAAACTTCGCATACCAGCGGAACGTTTTACGAAAAAATCCAAAGGCAATTTACCGTGGCGGCGTCCGTGCCGCCACGAATAGTTTGATGTAATTAAAAAAGAATTATTTAAAGTTAAGAGAATTCGAAAAATAACGCCCGCATAACCTGTTTTTGCGAAGCAAAAAATCTGGTTCATGCGTTTGTTATACAGCACTTTTTCCTACATGAAATATCGAAAATCATATGCTTGATCATATATTGCTTCTTCCTGTTTTGCCATTCTGGAAAGGACTTTTGCAAAATCAAGTGTTACTGGCAAAGTTTTATATAAACTATCCCCGCTATTCCAGTTCATCTTGGATAGCATTAGGATCTCTTTTGCAAGAATATCACCAGATGCTTTACCATAGAATCTCTGTATGATAAGGGGAACAGGTATTCCTCTTCCGCCTTTGTAATAATTTAATCTGCCTTTTAATTCATCTTGAATTACACATCCATGTGTCCATAAGAGGAAAGTGTCTGAAGTTAACGAAATCACCGTCCCTCTTTTAATTGCGAAATTTTCAGGGCCACTTTTGATATTGTTATTAAATCGGATTGCTCGCCACGAACAATACTCTTGGATTTGAAGTAATTCTATATCATCGATTCCCTCTAAAGCCTGTGTAAATCCAGTAATTTCTTCACGAGTAAAAGGTGTTGTTTTATGAACAACAATACGGTTTAGTTTGGCTGTTGGATCACATTTATAATATTGTTCCCGAAGAGAGCTCATCATGGCACGTGCTTCATCTTTCTTCATGAAAGGGTTTTTCCCAAAATAGCCCGGATCATCTATTTTTCGTAATAATAAACGTATTCCAGTACCTGTAGAGTCAAAAAGTTGACTACAGCCAATACAAATTCCTTTTGATTTTGATTGAGCATAACTAACACCAACAAACGCCGTTGAATCATTAAGGGTAACAGGTTGCCAAAGAGAACCGGAAGCTTTTGCATATAAACTTGTGGACAATCCCCAGCGGACTTTGCATGGGTCATAATATTTTATAGATTTATCCTCAATAAACTGAAGCTTTACAGATTTATCTGTTGCATATAATTTTAATGCGTCATGCAAATTGAAATCATCGTTAGGATCATCACTTTCACGAAATCCAGAAAAGATTGACGGTATATAAATGACAGCAATATCGAAGTTATGACAAGTTGATATTTTATCAATAAATGATTTCATCAGATCTAAGAAAGCAGCTATATTCAAGATTTTTGCTTTATCTTGATCGTATGTAATAACATAAGAGGTATCGTCTTCCGAAGGAATTAATATCCCTCGTTTATATACCTGTTCAAAGCCATTGAATAATTGCAGAAACCCATCTTTCTGATTCTTGGGAGAGTGCTTTTGATTGAGAGAATTTAGGTGAGATAGTATTTTAGTAATTTGCTGTTTCGGTGAAATAATCAAAAGTTTAATGGAATCTCGTATTAATTTATCCTTTGAGTATGAGTAATCAATTGGTCCAAATTTATTGATTCCGAGAAGTTGATTAATGGCTGTGTGTGTCTTATCTTTTACATCGAAAAGCATTTGTGGTTCATCAAATTGATATGCATTCAACGATGGCCATTCAGGTTTTCTGTTTATTCCACCACAACTCATGAAAACACTAATAAAGTTTAGTGTAGATCTATTATAACTGAATGAAATAGTTTGCTCATTATTCTTTTTTAACTTCTTATTCCAGTATTTTAATTTTTCATCATACTGTTTGTTGTATATGCCAGACATTATTTTATTTATAATTTGTTGCTTTGTAAGTTTATCAACATCAGTTCCGTTAATATGTTGAAGAAAAACAGTTGGCACAATAGAAAGGTAATAATTTCCATTGTAGACTGATAAAGCAATTTCGAATCCATCATTTACGTTGTAATTATTTTCATATACATCTTTTTTACTTGGATCATAATATTTATTTTTTCCAAAAGAGATTAATCCTAATTTATTTACAAGGTGAGTCTTTATTAGCTCATAAAGCATGCCTGTATAAATAGAATCATGTTTATATAATATTTTGTTTGGAATTACTTCTTCACTTATTTCGGATAAAATATGCTTCTTGAATACATCTTGAATCCTTTCTTCAATACCGAAACAATAGATTCTGCTCGAAAAAAGGGCAGCGATTATATCATTCTCACCAATAACTTCTTTTAATTCCTTCCATGAAGTGATATCGGTATCAAAGACTTTGCACTGTGGAAGGCCCGTAGATAAAAATGTATTTGTTTTTATAAAAGAATCTATTTGCTGATTGGAGAATGACAAAGGCATCTTTCTCTTAGGAAAATCTATCCAACGATCTTCTATTTGTGCATTAGGTTTATCCTGCATCTTATAGCATTGATACATAAACTCATCAAACCCAGGTATTTCAACGACACAAGATGATTCGGAGATTGTGCATGCGCTCTCCATTAAAGTAGAAACTCTATCTGATAGATCACTCCCTATTGGAATCATCCATACAAGACCATATTTTAGGAAATCCTCTTCACCAATATGTTCTTCAATGACTTTCATAATTGATTCGTCACAACCGGAATAACCAATAAAAACAAGACCTGTTCCATATAAACGGCTTTTAAATTGCATTTGCATAGAATTTTCAAGATCTTTCAGCTCAGTAGAAGTGTTTTTTATTTTGTCATATCTATAATCCCCATGTAATTTAAAAATAGAAGGAAACGATCTATCAACACAATTTTGAATCCCGTCTTTATTTGCCGAACTAAAAACAGTAAAGCTATGTTCAGGGCGAATTGTTTTTATTCCGGATTCTATTAATTCATCAAAATTCGTTGTCCAAATGTTCTGTATCTTTTTACCTATAAACAGTTCGGCCAAGCATAAATGACCTAATGACGGTGCGATATCTCTGACTTTATATTGTACAAATTGTTCCCTTGCTACGCTAGTTGTATGGCATAATTCAAAGTAGTGGGAATATTCATTTGATTCATAAAGTGAGGGGTGTCTGCCTTGTGAATCAAAATATTTCTGCAATTTCAGCTGTGCTGTTTTTGATTGTAGGTCTCTGAATTCTTCTTTTGAAGTACCAGTTTCAGTACAATAAATATTTCGTTTGAATTCCCAGGTTAATCCACCACCTGTTGGTATTCCTGCTTGAGCTGATGAGCCTGAACCAAGAAAGATATCTATACACCCATCATTCATAACGTTGAAATTGCGTAAAAATGTAGGCATATCATTCTTTCTTATCATATAACAACCCTCTATCCTTATAACTCCATCAAATCATTCCAATTATTCCGTAGGTACAATTCAATTCCTCTTCCAGGAGCATATTGCGGGTATTTTTCGAGAAAACTGTTCTTGGCATTTATATAACTGGTATTTGAAATTTCATTTTTTCTTGCAAGATAAACAAGACCGATTGAAGGAGATCGTGAAAAACCTTGATTGCAGTGGATAAGAATCGGTTTCACTGATAAGTATTTCTCAATAAAATCAAAGGATGATTTCATAATTGGATGAGTAAATTTAGGAAGAAACTCTCTTTCCATATCTACCATATTTAGATAAAGATGATCGGTTGTCACAAAAACAAGATAGTTTGGATGCGTCGAAGACAAATTCCCTCTATAACCAACACCTTTCTGATGACATGTTTTACAAGCATGTATTATTGCGATATCTGAACGGTTATTTAAACAATCTGAATCATCACCAATATAAATATTGTAATTAATTTTGGTCATACTCCATCCTTTATTCAATAAACTTATATCTCTTTCTTTTCCCTCTGAATGAATTTTTCAAAGATTCTGTCCGTATGACATTATATATTATGTACTTTGTCGATAATTCGTAAAATCTGTATAAAATTGTGCAAAAATGTCATATAAGGAGAATATCAAGTATAAATTATGTAGTAAACTGTTAAGTGAATTAGAGTTCATACTAAGTCCATCAGAATCACGTCCTGTGATTCTGATGCATTTTTTATTGGCTCTTGGCTGGATTTCATCGTAAAACAGATGTTATGAGGTTCCGGCTGGCTATCGCCAACCTTCACCCAAATTGGCTTTTGTCATGTTGTTTGCGAGGCAAACAACACGCCAACCCTCCGGGTCAGCCAACTTCTCATAACATCGGGCCGTTAAATGACAAAACAAAAATTTAATTCCCCGCTGCACCGTCCTGGTGCAGCGATTCGAAAGCAAAGAATTAATATCAAATTATTGAGGCCACACGGTTTATCCTAATCGCTTTTGGTTTTTCTAAAGCAGATTTCTTGTCAATACTATCAAAATGTAGTATTATATATGATACCAAATGATTAAAACGATTGTTTTAGATACGAATGTACTTCTCTCTGGTTTGAAATCAAATCGGGGATACTCGTATAAGCTTCTTGAACAATTACCAACGAGAAGATTTGAAGTCTGTATTTCGGTTCCGTTGATTTTTGAATATGAATCGGTACTTCTCAATCATCGTAAGACAATTGGGATGACTGAAAGCGATATCAAGTCTGTCATTGATTATTTGTGCCTGATCGGTCGAAAGACGAGTATCTACTATCTTTGGCGTCCATTTCTCAAGGATCCGTTTGACGACCATGTTTTAGAAGTGGCTGTAAACTCGAAAAGTCAGCATATCGTCACTCATAACACGAAAGATTTTCAGAATGTTGAACAGTTTGGAATCAGCGTTCTGACACCGAAAGAGTTTCTGGAAAAGGAGAAGATCAAATGAGTTCATTGAGTGTTCGTCTTCCTGAGTCCCTTCATAATAGTCTTCGCGAAATTTCAAAGAAGGATCATGTGTCTATAAATCAATTCATCTCAAGCGCAGTTGCAGAGAAGATAACGGCTCTTGAGACAGAGAAGTATCTTGAGACTCGAGCGAAATCTGGCTCTGTGGATGCTTTCAAGGCTGTTTTGTCTAAGGTTCGAGATATTGAGCCTGATGAAGGTGATAGCTAGGGATAGGAAAGCACTTGAAGAACATCGTGTTCTCCAAGTGAATGGCAAGGTTCAAGTTCTTTATTTCGTCATTTAACAGCTGTTGATGCGCTCCGGCGTCAACTGGCGTTGCCGCCTCCGGGCCTACGGCCAAATTTCGCTTTGGCGATGGTTCTTGCAGATGCGTTCCTGAAAGTGGTGTGATAAGCTGACGAGTGAACAGGCTTTCTGTTGAAGTGCAAGAACGCATGCCAACCGGCTTCGCCGGACACGAAACTTCGCATACCAGCGGGCCGTTTGATGACAGAATTAATTTAGGAAAGAGTTTTTCTCATTTTTTAAAAGAAGAGGAGGCAATTTCTCTCACAAATATCAATTTAAATTCGTGAAAAGCTCTGAAAGTTTTTTGAGAAAAATCAAAGTGCTCCAGTTGTCAAGGTTGATTTTCCTGATATGAGTCTTGTTCAGTTGAATAAGAACAAGAGAGCCTTTTCACGGTGTTTGATCTTTATGGGCTTTGCTTAATTCCGTCATCAAACAGCTGTTGATACGCTCCGGCCGCTAAATCTCTTTAGCGGCCTTCGGGCCGAGAAGAGGGTTTAGTTTTAGTGTTATGACATTTGCTAAGAGGAAATGAGATTGAAACGGCTCGGCCAAATTTCGCTTTGGCTGCTTTTGTAGAGATGTTTTGGTTCGTAATCTGTGGTAATGTTAAAAGCGAGCGGAGGTTTTGGTAATTCCGTGGGGCAGCCAACCGGCTACGCCGGACGCGAAACTTCGTATAACAGCGGAACGTTTGATGAACAACACAAAAGGGAATTACATGAGAAATATTGCTATCTTAGTCTTCGGTCTTTTAGTTTTTTTTAGTTGCACTACAACTGATTTGGGGAATATATCTAGTCGTAATGAGCAAA
Organism: Spirochaetia bacterium; assembly: GCA_963666985.2. Classification (GTDB taxonomy): domain Bacteria; phylum Spirochaetota; class Spirochaetia; order DSM-2461; family DSM-2461; genus UBA2779. The sequence goes on from CAXXIA010000002.1 coordinate 1,832,796, forward strand.
GTATAACACAAGAAGAAGCAACTGAAATAAATGTTGGTACATATTCTCCTTGTGAAGACTTCTTGATGAAAAATAGAATAGAGGGCTTAAGGATAGATAAAATTGAACGAGAAATTAACTATAATGGTAGAATTGATAATATTGATATCACATACAACTACAATTCAAATGGTAGAATTGAATCGATCTTTCGTCTGAATACATCTGGCGAATTGAGTTATTCAGTGAATGCTAATCTTTATTATTATTCCAACACAGATGAATTGGTTGGTTGGACAACTTTTAATATACTTGATGTTGATGAAAGAAATATAAATTTTGATAGCATATCAGATGAAGAATTACCGGTAAATCTTCAATACATTATTACGGCTATAATAGATAGTAATTCAAGTGATGTAATTTACAATTTTAGCAAACTTAATGAGAATCATAACTGGACTAGACCAATTAATAAAAATCAATTTTATCAACTAGACTATCATGTTTATTCAATTGAAGAAAATCAGAATGCTATCGAAGAAACAACGTTCTTGTTTAGAGACAATATTTACTCATATTCAATTCCAGTTCTTGCAGGAGAGAATAATTATGTTCCAGCAGAAATAGTAGAAATAAATTCTACAAGCAATTCTGAGCAAATAGTCAATATACTTATAGGAGAGCAGTCCTACAACATTGAAAGATTAAGAAATAACGAAAATGAATTTGTATCAACTTGTAGAAATAGTAAAAACGAAGTTGTAATGATAAGAATAAATGATTTTTTTGAAGAACAAAATATTCAAACAATTCGAACAGAGACAGCAGATGGAGTTTTTTCTATTACAGATACAATATTCTGGGACGAAGTTGATTCAAACTACTCGTTCTTTCCCTTCTAGCAATATAATTGAATGTTGTTCATCAAACAGCTGTTGATGCGCTCCGGCGTCAACTAGCGTTGCCGCCTCCGGGGCTTCGCCCAAATTTCGTTTTGGCCATGGTTCTTGCAGATGCGTTCCTGGAAGTTGTGTGATAGGCTCAAATACGAACAGGCTTTCTGATGAAGTGCAAGAACACATGCCAACCGGCTGCGCCGGACACGAAACTTCGCATACCAGCGGAACGTTTGATGACAGAATTAATTTAGGAAATAGTTTTTCTCATTTTTTAAAAAAAGAGAAGGCAATTCCCCTCACAAATATCAATTTAAATTCGTGAAAAGCTCTGAAAGTTTTTGAGAAAAATCAAAGTGTTCCAGTTGTCGAGGTTGATTCTCCTGATATGAGTCTTGTTCAGTTGAATAAGAACAAGAGAGCCTTTTCACGGTGTTTGATCTTTATGGGCTTTGCTTAATTCCGTCATCAAACAGCTGTTGATACGCTCCGGCCGCTAAATCTCTTTAGCGGCCTTCGGGCCGAGAAGATGGTTATTAGTTGAGTGTTATGATATTTGCAAAGAGGAAATGAGATTGAAACGGCTCGGCCAAATTTCGCTTTGGCTGCTTTTGTTGAGATGTTTTGGTTCGTAATCTGTGGTAATGTTAAAAGCGAGCGGAGGTTCTGGTAATTCCGTGGGGCAGCCAACCGGCTCCGCCGGACGCGAAACTTCGCATACCAGCGGAACGTTAAAGGAAATTCGGACGACGGAATAAAAAGGGTCTCTTTTTTGAAGTGTTTTTCTATGGCAGGCCTTTCCCCTTCATTTGAACAAGTAACAGAAACAGAATCCCTTTGAGTGGTCAGATCTTTTTAACAGGCCTTCCTTCTCTTTGAACGAAACAGGTCGTTTTGATGCGGCTTTCTCCTCACCCCCCTGCGCCTTTGAGATCATCTTCAAGAAAAAAGCCAAAAGCATCGGAATAAAACTCGCTTCGGGATCAGAAGCACTTAGTGATAAGGCGGTCGGTTCGGGAGAACTTGTGTCGTGAAGGTTTATGGTATTTAACGATAATGGGAATCGCTCATGAGAAAATCCTTATCCGTTGATGGTTATCGCTTCGGGAAATGAGGCGCTTCCGGTTTGATCGGTTCGCGAGAAAAGGGGTGGTAGCCAGAGAAAAATGAAGGGATGGAGATGAGAAGAATGGAGATTGTTTTCTCCGTGGTTTTGCCTTTGAGAAGAAGGCTGAATGCTTTAAGAGAATACCGGTGTAGAAGGAGAAGACGAACATTCTGATTTACAGAATCCGTCCTGAGAGAAAGAGGTCGGGAAAGGCGAATTGCATCGGATGATGGCCTGAGTAAAGTGATGAGGCGATGAAAGGGAGAATCGGGGTCAGTATGAGAGAATGGATAAGAGATTCCGTTAAATGAGTAAAAAGCGGAAGAGGGAAGTCTGTAAAAGGATGAATGAAGAAAAGATGAGAAGGAGAAGGGCAAGAAGAATCGAAACAAAGTGTCAGGTAAAACGGCGAGGAGGGGTGAGGAGAAGGAGATGTCTTTATAGATGCGTCGTCCGAACTTCCTTTAACAGCTGTTGATGCGCTCCGGCCGCTAAAGGTGTTTAGCGGCCTGCGGGGCTTCGCCCAAATTTCGTTTTGGCAATGGCTCTTGCAGATGCGTTTCTGAAAGTGGTGTGATAGAGTAAAGAGCGAACTGGCTTTCTGCTAAAAGCAAGAGCGCATGCCAACCGGCTACGCCGGACGCGAAACTTCGCATACCAGCGGACCGTTAAAGGAAATTCGGACGACGGAATAAAAAGGTCTTTTTAAGGTGTTTTTTTCTATGGCAGGCCTTTCCCCTTCATTTGAACAAGTAACAGAAACAGAATTTCTTTGAGTGTTCAGATCTTTTTAACAGGCCTTCCTTCTCTTTGAACAAAACAGGTCGTTTTGATACGGCTTTCTCCTCACCCCCCTGCGCCTTTGAGATCATCTTCAAGAAAAAAGCCAAAAGCATCGGAATAAAACTCGCTTCGGGATCAGAAGCACTTAGTGATAAGGCGGTCGGTTCGGGAGAACTTGTGTCGTGAAGGTTTATGGTTTTTAACGATTATGGGAATCGCTCATGAGAAAATTCTTATCCGTTGATGGTTATCGCTTCGGGAAATGAGGCGCTTCCGGTTTGATAGGTTCGCGAGAAAAGGGGTGGTAGCCTGAGAAGAATGAAGGGATGGAGATGAGAAGAATGGAGATTGTTTTCTCCGTGGTTTTGCCTTTGAGAATAAGGCTGAATGCTTTGGAGAATACCGGTGTAGAAGGAGAAGACGAACATTCGGATTTACAGAATCCGTCCTGAGAGAAAGAGGTCGGGAAAGGCGAATTGCATCGGATGAAGGCCTGAGTAAAGTGATGAGGTGATGAAAGGAAGAATCAGGGTCAGTATGAGAGAATGGATAGATATTCCGTTAAATGAGTAAAAAGCGGAAGAGGGAAGTCTGTAAAAGGATGAATGAAGAAAAGATGAGAAGGAGAAGGGCAAGAAGAATCGAAAAAAAGTGTCAGGTAAAACGGCGAGGAGGGGTGAGGGGAAGGAGAGGTTTTTATAGATGCGTCGTCCGAACTTCCTTTAACAGCTGTTGATGCGCTTCGGCCGCTAAAGGTGTTTAGCGGCCTGCGGGGCTCCGCCCAAATTTGCCTCTGTCATAGATTTTGCTTAAGTCTGTCGCTATGGTAAGATGAGTTGTAGTTAGCGGTTGAGGCTGTGAAGATTCGCAAAATCTCCGCCAGTCGCTTCGCGAGCGGCAAACTTCGCATACCAGCGGGCCGTTTTGTGAACAAACCAGAAATTGAACCCAAGTCCTCTTAACGTTTGAGTTTGCTTTTTACATGTGCTATTATTTTCTTGTCCTTAGCAAGAAGCCTCGGCTTCATTCGGTTGGTGTATAGCCGACCTGAGCGAATTGTTAGATATCTTCGCAAGAAGAGTCCTTTTATTGAGAATAAAAGGACTCTTCTTCCTCATGCCCTTAGTAAGGACTTTTATGAATTGGAAGAATAATCCCAATTACCTAATAGCCAAAAGGGATTTTACGTTAGCGTTTTCCACGCGATTGTTAACAAATCTATACTATTCAATGCCAAAAATTGTTTTTATTTGTGGTGGCAAGCCGACAAATTTCGTTAATCGCGAGAAGATCGAGAGATACTTTGAAAAAAATCTAGAGAGATTCTTAACCTTCCGCGCTGAGAATGCCTGGAATGTAATACAGGAAAATTTAAGAGGTACAAATGCACTAGAATTGGAAGAATGGTTAGCAGATTTTTCAGATGTTGTAATTATACTAGTCGAGAGCTTTGGGACAGTTGCAGAGCTTGGCGCTTTCTCTATGAATTCAATACTAAGAAAAAAGGTTCTTCCAATTTTAGATACAAAATATGAAGGAGATGATTCTTTTATAAATACTGGACCAATAAAGTGGATCGATAAAGAGTCCAAATATTCTCCTTCGATATATGTTGATTTTAGTCTGATTTTGACGTGCATGGACGAGGTTGAACAAAGAATATCAAAGCGATATTGGGAGTATCACAACGTATCCAGGACCTATGGAAAATATGGATATACCAAAAAAGTTCTTCTCTATTTCTTTATTTATGTTTTGGCCTCATTAGGGCCGATTGACATTGATGAGATAGTTGAAATAACAAATAATCTTATCTCGTATCAAGATAAGAAAAATATTCAGTTTATCGTATCTATCGGTGTAGCCCTAAAGATTTTTCAAAAACGTAGTGTAATGGGCAATGTGTACTATACCTGCTCAAACTATCGGAAGCTTTTCTCAAGTCCAATCACTAAAGACCACCTGAAAAGGATTCAAAATATTCGAGCGAGAAATTTATCGTCACTACTGAAAATTAAGGACTTTGTAAAAGTTATGGACTCGGCGAATGTCAATAGTTGAATTAATTTCGAAACAAATGTTACTAGAGGAAGATTATCTCCTCACAATATCAAAAAGTTCGTCTGCAAGATACAAACGTTTCACTATTAAAAAACGGAATGGCGGTGATCGAGTAATTTACCAACCTTCAAAAGAATTGAAATCAATTCAAAGAGTTCTTCTCGATATGTTTTTGTCTAAACTTCCTATTCACTCTTATGCATATGCATACAAGAGTGGAACAACCACAAGAGATTGTCTTCAAAATCATTCGGAGAACAAATATTTTCTTAAACTTGATATGCAAGACTTTTTTTACAGTATAACAAATAGCGATCTCGACAAATACTTTAAAGATATTAGGAGGGAAGACATTATACACCTCTCATCTTGTGATATAACTTTTATCAAAGATATTTGTTGTTTTAACAAAAGACTTGTAATCGGAGCCGTTACATCTCCAACATTATCAAATGCAGTTTGTTTTAATCTAGATCAAAAGATATCACTACTCTGTGAAAGTCTGGAGGTTGAATATAGTAGATATGCCGATGATTTAATTTTTTCCACAATGAAAAGAAATGCGTTATCAAAGCTTCCTATTCAGATTGAAGCTTTACTAAAGAAAATTTCTTATCCAAGCGCGTTACGTTTGAATCATAACAAAACTCGATATTATTCGCATAATAATGCAGTAAAGATATTAGGTCTTAAAATTACTAACACCGCAGAAATTTCGATTGGCCGACAAAAAAAACGCGAAATTAGAAGTAAAGTGTACAAGTGGAATCACCTCAATCCCGATGAAAAAAAGCATCTTCAAGGATTTTTGGCTTATTGCAGAAGTGTAGATCCGGTCTTCATTGATGAGTTGTGTCTAAAATATAAAGCAGAGCGAATTAACGATATAATCCATTATAGTGGAAAAGGCTAAAATTTTTTCTGGGCTTGTTACAAAGGTAATCTAGGCGTTTGTTCACAAAACAGCTGTTGATGCGCTCCAGCTGATAACGAGGTTATCAGCCTCCGGGCCTTCGGCCAAATTTCGTTTTGGCGATGGCTCTTGCAGATGCGTTTCCGAAAGTGATGTGATACCATCAAAGGCGAACAAAGCATTGCAGTAGAAGAGCAAGAGCACATGCCAACCGGCTTTCAGCCGGACACGAAACATTCGCATAACAGCGGAACGTTAAGCGTATTGCCATTTAGTGTTTGAGCGACCAGGACATCCTTTACATTTTAGGTTCAGGACATCGTTTACACAAAACAAGCTTAAACGAAGCATTTGAATCCATCAACTGAAGGGAGAAAGGCATAGGTTTTCAAATCAATTTCTCCCAATCTGAGATTGTCAAACCATACGGTGAAGCTCTCATCCTCATTCTCCCGAAGTCCAACTTGGTATCCTGAAAAGACATAACTGACAAAGACTCTATGCCTGTCGATAGTAACGGCTCCCCGATTATTCACCATTCTCACCAGATACCCGGCCGGGTAGATCACCTGAGGGATTCGAGGAGGGAAAGGCCGATTGGACTTTGTGTAAATACTTCCGGGAGTCTGCATTTTGAGAGCTTCATGCGGACGAACACTGTTGAATTGATTTCTCCAAACATCAAAGTGTGCCTGATGTTCTGAGAGGTTCCCTTGAATCTGTCCCTGCAATTCGCGTTTGATATCGGCATGCATTCTTTCATGCCCTCCGTTTTCACAAGGCCTTCCTGGAGTGATGCGATCAAGTTCAATTCCCAAGGCCAGCCACCAAACACTTAAGCGGGTGAGTCCGAGTAATCCCTTCATGGAAGCAAAGGGTGGTCCGTTATCGGAGCGGATTACCCGAGGGATTCCATAGAGAGAAAAGAGCTTTTCGAACTCTGTTCTAACTTCTTGTGTGTCAGCCTTTTGGAGAGCTTTGATGGTGAAGATGTATTTGGAGTATTCATCCCGAACCGTCAGAGGTTCACACTTTTCATTATCGGGAGTGTACCACCATCCTTTGAAGTCGACCGTCCAGATATCATTAGGGGCTTTGGCCTGCAGATGTGTTTGGATTCGGCTGCCTTTGGTCTGCTGCCGTTTCTTTCGATGATGAACCAGTCCTGCTTTATCAAGGATGCGTTTGACGGTGGTGAGGCTTGGGGGATTATTATGAGGATGGGTCTTCTGGTAGATCTCGAGAATCTTTTTTGGCCCCCAGCTGGAGTTGTGCAACGTCTTGATCCGGATAATACCGCATATAACGTCTTCAGGCGTTTGGTTGGGGCTGCTGCGAGGTCTACGGGGTCGTTCCTTCAACCCGGCGAGCCCTTCCTGGATAAACCGGTTTTTCCATTTAAGGCCTGTCGGCCGGGAGATCCCGTACTCAGCACAGAGGTCTTTCATACAGACATGGGGATCCATGGCCTTGAGGGCGAACTCGAATTTGACGTCCATAATATTGGTCTCCTTCCACGGCATAACCAGCACCTCGATAAGGGAAAGTGCTGATCATTTTAGTTCTTGTCGTGTAAAGGATGTCCTGGTACTCTCGTGTAAACGATGTCCTGAACCCGTACCTGTTGAGTGTTTTTACAATTGGCTAATATTTTGAAAGTACGAGGAAAATATGGAAGAAAAAAAGCATCGAGGAACAATCTCTATAAAAAATTTGATGTTATTTTTAGTAGTATTCATTCTAGGACTCGTTACTAATCAAATTATATCACAAGTTCTTAGCGGTGAGGTAACTACTTTTACCACTTTAGATCTTATAAATTTTGTTGTAACAATATTGCTTTCAGCGGCATCTATTGTTTTAGCTGTCACTTCTATTTTGCTGGGAAAAACTGCTGAAGAAGAATTAAATCGAAAGACTACTGAGAGCATTCGTCTTCAAAACGAGGTTTTTATGCGAACGAATGAAGTTTTAAATAGAATTGAATCTTCCACTGGCGTAACAGAAAAGAGGATAGAAGATATAATTTCAGGTCGAGTTGGAGACATTTCAAGCAGAATTGCACACATTGCTACAAGTAGGAGTAATAAGTCAAAAAAAGAGATTGAGAATGAAGTTAAACAATCAATTGTCAGTGGTCTGAAAAAGGATAATGAAAAGACTGAAGAGGAAAGGGCGATTGAGAAGATTGAGAAGGAAAGAGTAGAGAGATATAAAAATTTTCATCAGTTAATTTTGAGAGCATTTGCAAATCGAGATGATACCTATGTAATAAAAACGTTACACGGAAGTTTTCAATCAGAGAGTGAAGGATTGTTTGATGGTGTGTACAAGGTTGGGGATAAAATTATTGGTGTAAGTGCAATGCTGATTGAATTAGAAAGACCAGAAACTATATCAGAATACATAATGAAAATTGCTAAAGAAATTATAAACGGGGAAACTAGTCAGGTCTATTTATTTCTTTACGATGCAAAGGAAGAAGCTTTTACAGAATACTATAAAAAAGAACTAGAAATACTAAAAGGCAATCCCAGCGAAAGAATTCATTTTTATTCTAGTAATTGCGATCAGGTTGAAAGTCTGATAAGTAAACTTGAAATAGCAAAAGTATAATGAAGCAATACGCTTAACAGCTGTTGATGCGCTCCGGCCGCTAAAAGTGTTTAGCGGCCTTCGGGGCTTCGCCCAAATTCGTCTCTGTCATAGATTTTGCGAATGGCTGGCGAGTATGATAGGATGTCTTTCAGTAAACGGTTGCAATTGTTCTGAGAGGCAAAATCTTTGCCAGCCGCTTCGCGGACGACGAACTTCGCATAACAGCGGGCCGTTTGGCGAAATTTCCAAAAGGCCTTTTTTTATCTCTATAACGTTAGTCTACAGAGTAAGAAAGAAGGCCACTAGCTAAATCTGCCAGATAGATAAAGTTTCCATCACCCCAAACTCCATAGGCTGAATTGCATTGGTCGTCGGAATCAATAAATTTCAGGTTACCCGAAGAATCAGCTTTATAGGAGAGAAGGCCACCGAAGTTATTTGCCAGATAGAGGTAGTCTCCATCACCCCAAACTTCCATGGCGTTACCGCCCTGGTCGTCGGAATCGATAAATTCCAAGTTACCCGAAGAATCAACCTTATAGGAGAGAAGGCCACTACGGCTATTTGCCAGATAGATGAATTCTCCATCACTCCAAACGCCATAGGCGTAACCGCCTTGATCGTCGGAATCGATAAATTCCAGGTTACCAGAAGAATCAACCTTATAGGAGAGAAGGCCACTGCTGTAATTTGCCAGATAGATAAAGTCACCATCACCCCAAACGCCCCAGGCTGAACCGCCTTGGTCGTCAGAATCGATAAATTCCAGGTTACCAGAAGAATCCACCATATAAGAGAGGAGACCACTATCGCTATTTGCCAAATAGATGAAGTCACCATCACCCCAAACTCCCACTGCATGACCGCCTTGGTCGTCAGAATCGATAAATTCCAAGTTACCTGATGAATCTACATTATAGGAGAGTAGGCCACTTTCACCATCTGCCAGATAGATGTAATCTCCATCACCCCAAACTTCAACGGCGGTTCCGCCCTTATCATCGGAATCAATAAATTCTAGATTGCCTGACGAATCTACCTTATAGGAGAGAAGGCCAATTGGGCCATTTGCAAGATAGATGAAGTCTCCATCACCCCAAACTCCATAGCCAATACCGCCTATGTCGTTGGAATCGATGAAGGTTAGATAACCTGATTTCTCGTTGTCTACATCGGATGATGGATTGCTACATCCTGCAGCGAAAATAATAAGTACCACAGAAAGAATAACATAAAAGATTTTATGTAAGGGTTGTTTCATTACCCCCTCCATTAACACAGATTAACCCTTAAGGAAATATAAATATATCTAATTATATATGTTGCAATAACGAACATTAACACACCCCTATGAAATAAAACAAGAGTATTGTCGATAAGGCCTTTATAGGGATAAAAAACGCGTATACGCCGATGGTCTTCCTAAAGAATTATCATCGCTTTTCATCTATATTATATGGAAATCAAGAAGCTTTTAGTTTTAGGGCAAAACGATAAGAGGACGTTCAGATCGGAAACTTCGCCAAACAGCTGTTGATGCGCTCCGAATACATTTGCATGCAAATGTATTCTCCGGGGCTTCGCCCAAATTTGCCTCTGTTACAGATTTTGCGAGAGGCTGCGACCGTGGTAAGATGAGTTGCAGTATGCGGATGAGGTTGTGAAGAATCGCAAAATCTCCGCCAGTCGCTACGCGAACGGCAAACTTCGCATACCAGCGGCCCGTTTAATGAAAAAGCCAGAAGGCATTTCACCGCCTCGGCATCCATGCCTCGGCGAGTAGATTGAATTAGGAGTATGAAAACTATGAATGTAAGAGACATTCTCATTGTCAAAAAAGCAAAGAAAATAGAGAACTTCGATCCTATTGTCCTTGGAACACAGACGCTCACCAATGTGAGCAAAGAACAAACTGATAAGGATGCTAGTTCCCATAACGGATTTGAGTTAGGTACACAAACTAGAACATTTACTCAAGAAGAAATGACAGACAGTGATACAGACAGAATACAACTTGGTACTCAGACTGTGACGAAACATATGGCTGAGGGTACAGACGAAGATCGATGATTCTTCTAGTTACAAATACCGAAGATAAAACAGCTGACTACCTAGAGAGAAATACAAAGAATTCCTTCTTACGTTTCAATACTGAGAAATTTCTGACAGAGTATAAACTCTCGTATTCGAACAGTGGATTCGAACTACAACATGTCTTATCAGGGAAAATTGTCACAAATCAGAATTTAAAAGGAGTGATCTATCGTAGACCAACTTATCCTGACGTGTCAGCTGATGACGGATCCACGAAGCTTCAAGAAGAATTGAGGAATGAAGCTCGAATAATATACGAATCAATACTAGGTAGTATTGATACAAGATGGATCAGTGAACCATATAGCGTGAGGAAAGCAGAAAATAAACTACTACAACTCAAGTATGCAAGAAATGTAGGTCTTTCAACACCAAAAACAATTGTGTCAAATGATAAAAACCAGGTAGAGGAGTTTTTACGAACGGCAAATTCAAGGTTGTGCATTAAGCCTATGCATCTTGGCATATTCGAGATAAAAGACGAAATCTACATACCATACAATACAATAATTTCTTATGAAGATATTTCTGCAGTTGATAACTATCCAACCTTGATACAAGAATATGTCGAAAAACAATATGAAGTTAGGGTGGTTATAATCGGAGAAGCCGTTTTTTCTATCAGAATAGATTCTCAAAAGAATGCTGATACGAAATTTGACTGGAGAACAAATAACTGTATGGCTGTTGAATACTCAATTACAGAAATACCTTTTGAAATAGAGAATAAATGTAAGCAGTTAATGAGTGAATTTAATGTAAATTTCGCTTCAATGGATCTTGCCATCAATGAGAACGGAGAATATGTGTTTCTAGACTTGAACCCTAACGGTCAATGGGCTTGGCTAGACGAATTATTGAATTTAAACATGACTAACGCCTTCATCGATTTTTTCGACAAAGGAGATAAATATGTTTGATCCAGTTCATATCTTGGAAGAAAAAAATAATAGCACCCTAAGTCGATATGAATCATTTTACTCAAAGCAAAATTCCATTTTCACTTTAATGACGCTACTTGTTACGGTTTTTCTTTTTCTTGCCGGCGAACATTTTCCAGCTGTCAATTCTTTGTTTACAGTTACTGATAACACTTGTTTCGAAATGGTACTAGCCGTATCTATTACAATTACATTTGTTGTTGTACTTATTTTCTTCTTCAATTTGCTATTTCAAATTCTCTCCGGACTCAAGCCAATTGTTTTCTCTGAATTGGACTATGAAGCTATCGATGAATTCAACAAAGGCAAAGAAGAGAAGGCATATAAGATATTGATAAAAGACATGAAGAATGTGATTGATAGTAACCAGGAGGCAATAAACGAGAAATATAATGTTTTTCTAAAAGTGAAGTCCAATTTTACAATATTTCTCTTCGTATATATGTTTTTGGTTGTTCTTGTCTTTGTCGCGACTTTTTATGCAGGAATTAATGCTGGCAGCTGACTATCTCATTAGCATCTGAAGCACATCGTGTGCTTCAGATGAATTTATGAAGTTTTTTAGCTGGCTTCGTCATTAAACAGCTGTTGATGCGCTCCGGCGATAATCGGGGATTATCGCCTCCGGGGCTCCGCCCAAATTTCGTTTTGTCATGGCTCTTGCAGATGCAGTTCCGTAAGTGATGTGATACAGTCAAAGAAGAACATGGTGTTGCTGTAGAAGAGCAAGAGCACATGCCAACCGGCTTTGCCGGACACGAAACGTTCGCATAACAGCGGGCCGTTAAATGTAATGCCCAATTTGACTTGTAGCAATATATAATAACTTACAGGAGATAATAATGAAGAAGCAGTTAGTTTTATTAATTTCGATTGTAATCATTAATTCATTCCTGCATGCGGAGGAGTTTCAATTTAGAGGATTAGACTTTAGTACTTTGTACTCTGATGTAGTTAAACAGGAAGGAGAGCCTGATGAAAAAGTAGATTCCTCTTCAGCAAATATGATGGGTGATTACTACATTTTGTATAACAAAAAACAAGTGGCTGAATATGAAGCACAGATGGAAATTGAATTCGAAGATGATGTCATAATAGTTGGCACGTACAAATTTAGTTTTACTCAAAATAGATTAAATGGAGGTGCAAGCGATCCTCGTAATTATTTTAACGCATACAACAGCTTGGTTTCTAAACTTCAAAGTAAATATGGTGAGCCAATTATAAGTGACGTTGTAGAAACATTTGAAAGAGGTACGTCGGAAATGTATATAAATCAACTTATTGATATGTCTCCATATAATACAATTTGGGAAATTTCAGACGGAGCTATTATGTTAAAAATGAATTATAGTAACAAATGGGATTTATATTTAATATATATTTCTCCAAGAATATACTCCCAAATAAAACAAAGACAAAACAGTACAGAAGGATTGTAATCATGCCGCAAAAGGCATGGATTTTCGTAAAATTTGGCCAGAGGAAATATTTAGAGGAAATTCAAAAAGGAATTTTGTATATGAACTCTTGGCAATATTTTAAATATTTAGAGAATGAAGCTCAGAAAGATATTTATGAAGGTTCTTTGATTTGGTTAAATCCAAGTATTAGCACTATTAAAATCGGCGATCGAGTTCTTACAAGAGAAAATGGTACTTTATGTGCTTCTCTCTCTTTTCCAATGGAATCAATAAAAATATTTTGTATGAGTGTTATTTGTAGAGGCGATCAGATTCGTTCGGATTTTAAAATATTCGACGATAGAATGAGGAATTTTGGGGATAGTTTTCTAGTAATCTATAATGCAAATAGATTTCTTAAAAGAGTTGATAAAGCATTGGAAATAAATTTGAAAAAAGAGATCTTTGTTTCAGCTGATTATGGAAAAGTTGAATATTTCAAACCGAATGAATATGATGGAGATGTTGGACCTTTTAGGAAAATTGATTATTATAAATATCAAAAAGAATTTCGTATAGTTATTTGTAAATCATCAAAAAAGCCATTTAAATTATCAGTGGGATCACTAGAAGATATTTCTATTTTAGATTCTGTCTCAAATTTTATAAATGTGGTAAAACAAAAACGGGATTTATCAGGATTTAATTTGTTATTTTAGCATCTTTAGTAATCCCAAAGGGTTAATATATTATTGAAAAAATTGGGCACTACATTTAACAGCTGTTGATGCGCTCCGGCGTCAACTCGCGTTGCCGCCTCCGGGCCTTCGGCCAAATTTCGCTTTGGCCATGGCTCTTGCGAATGCAGATCGAGGAGTGATGTGATACAATCAAAGGCGAACACGGCATTGCTGTAGAAGAGCAAGAGCGCATGCCAACCGGCTCCGCCGGACGCGAAACTTCGCATAACAGCGGAACGTTAAAGGAAATTTCGGACGACGGAATAAAAGGGGATTCTTTTTTTAGAGGTGTTTTTCATGGCAACCTCATTCTTTACATTTGAATAAGTAACAGAAACGGACTTTCTTTGAGTGTTCATATTTTTTTAACAGGCCTTCCTTCTCTTTGAAAGAAACAGGTCGTTTTGATGCGGCTTTCTCCTCACCCCCCTGCGCCTTTGAGATCATCTTCAACCAAGAAGCTAAAAGCATCGGAACAAAACTCACTTCGGGATCAGAAGCACTTAGTGATAAAACGCTCAGTTCGAGAGAAGTTGTGTCGTGAAGGTATATGGTTTTTAACGATTATAGGAATCGCTCATGAGAAAATACTTATCCGTTGATGGTTGTTGCTTCGGGAAATGAGTCGCTCCTGGTTTGATTGGTTCGCGAGAAATGGGGTGGTAGCCAGAGACGAATGAATGGATGGAGGTAAGAGAAATGGAGATTGTTTTCTCCGTGGTTTTGCCTTTGAGAATAATGCTGAATGCTTCGGATAATACTGGTGTAGATGATGAAGGAGAAGAAGAGGATTTGAAGGAATCCGTCTTGTCAGCACCGGTGATAAATTTCCTGAAAACACCGGAATAAGATTTCCGGTTTTGAGCCAATAAAAACGGGCGAGTATCCCTAAGATGGAGTAACCATACACCCATCGAAAAGGACACTGCCCGTGAAGCTCCAGGAGAAACGCATGCACCAGGCTCAAGTGCTGGCCAAGGAAGGGTACAAGCAGTACCGAATCGCCGAAATACTCGGCGTTACCGACCGAACGGTTCGAAATTACCTCAGCGGACACAGTCCCAAAATGAGCCCCAGGAAGAAACGGAAGAGCAAGCTCGACCACTTCAAATCCCATATTCGCAGTGTACTTGAGGAGGAACCGCTCTTCAATTGCGAGGTGCTTTATAAGAATCTTTGCGCCATGGGTTACACCGGAGGAATCACCATCCTCCGTGATTTCGCCAAAGAGACCCGAGATGAGATTCAGAGAGAAGTAGTTCGCCGCTTCGAAACCCAGGCCGGCTACCAGGCACAGATGGACTGGAAGATATTGCCGAAGGAACACTGGCGAGGCGTCTACGCCTTCGTCATGGTCCTCGGCTACAGCCGGACTCCCTATGTGAGATTCACCACCGATATGACCAGCGGCACACTGCTGGCCTGCCACCAGAAAGCCTTTGAGTATTTTGGCGGTGTTCCTCAGACTGTATTGTACGACAACATGAAAACAGCATGGGTCCACGACGGAGAAGAGTGGAAGACCAACTCCCGGTTACTGGAGTTCGCTTCCTCCTACGGTTTCTCTCCAAGACGATGCGCCGTCAGGCGTCCCCAGACCAAAGGAAAAGTAGAGAGGTTCATCGACTACCTTTCGGGTAACTTCCTTTCTCAGGCACGGCGTAGTGGCCTGAAGACGATCGAAGAACTCAATGACGCCATTCTGCCCTGGCTGACTGAAGTTCAGCAGAAAGAGCTCCGGGACTACCAGGAAAGTCGTGCCCAGCGATATGAGGTGGAGAAATCCTTCCTGCAACCGGCACCGCCAGAGGGAGCTTTTGACTACCGTGACAGCATTCAGCTCATTGTCAGTCGAGAAGGCTCAGTCACCTACAAGACTAACAAGTACAGCGTGCCGCCTGTATTGGTTGGTAAGAAGCTGACGCTGAAAATCGATGCGCTTTCCATGCAGGGGGAAATCCTCAATGGGAAGGTTTCCATACGGCTATTCAATCTCCTTCCAGCTGGCTCCCGGCAGAAGGATATCCGCAATGAAGATCGGGAAGCACTCTTTACCCTGTGGGAGAAGCAGCGTAAGAAGTCGGCGAAAAAACCAGTCCGGAAGCAACAAGATGAGCAGACCATCGTCGATATCAGAAATCCTGCCTACTATGAGCGCTTTGTCGCTGTGGGAGTCTCGGTATGAATATCAAACTTGAGACCGTCACCGAGAGAATGAATTCGCTGGGTATGAGTTTCATGTCCGCAGGACTGGAATCCTTCCTGGCAGAACCCCGCCGGCAGGAACAGACGGTACTGGATATCGTTGCCGACTTGATGGAACTTGAATACATCCCCCGTAAAGAACGGAGCGCCAAGAGCCGCTTGAAGCTTTCAGGAATGCCGGCAGTGAAAAGGCTGGAAGACTTCGACAGGGGGTGGCTCAAAGGTGGTATCACCAACCGCCAGTTTGACGAGCTCTCCTCTCTGGCCTTCATCGAGCGAAAGGAGAACGTCATTCTCATGGGTCCCAGCGGCCTGGGAAAATCTCATCTGATGCTGGCCCTGGGGCACAAGGCCTGCATGGAGGGATTCACCACCTACCATACCACCTGCATCGACCTCATTGAGAACCTGGTTCTTGCCCGAGAGAACAACCGGCTCAAGCGTCGGCTGGTATGGCTCCGAAAACCGCACCTGCTTCTCATCGATGAAGTCGGTTACGAGAAGCTGACACCCGAACAGGCTAATCTTTTCTTCCAGGTTGTGAATGCCCGGTATGAACAGGGGAGTATGATCATTACGACGAACAAGCCATTTGGCAGATGGGCGGAGATAATGAGTGATGAGGCTGTTGCCAGTGCAACCCTGGACCGTCTGCTTCACCATGCTCATATCCTGAGTCTTCAAGGAGACTCGTACCGAATGAAGGATCGGTTGAAAGCGGGAGTCGTTGACTTCCTTTGACGCCCAAAACCGGAAAAACTAAATCGGTGAAATCCGGAAATGTTTCGTCGGTGTTGACACGTCTTGAGAGAAAGTGGTCGGAAGAGGCGAATTGCATCGGATGATGGCCTGAATAAAGTGATAAGGCGATGAAAGGGAGAATAGCGTTGAGTATGAGAGAATGGAGAGATGTTCGGATGAATTGGTCAAAAACGAAAGAGGGAAGTCTGTAAAAGGGTGAATGAAGAAAAGATGAAAAGGAGAAGGCCAAGAGGAATCCGATTAAGGGGTTCAGGTAAAAAACGGCGAGGAGGGGTGAGGAGAAGGAGGTTATTATAGATGTGTCGTCCGAACTTCCTTTAACAGCTGTTGATGCGCTCCGGCCGCTAAAGGTGTTTAGCGGCCTTGGGCCGAGCGATGGGAAACTATGAGTTTTATGATTTTTGTAAAAGGGAAAAATCAAATTGGTTTGGCTCGGCCAAATTTCGCTTTGGCAATGGCTCTTGCAGATGCGTTCTTGGAAGTTGTGTGATAGGCTGAAGAGCGAACGGGTTTTCTGCTAAAAGCAAGAGCACATGCCAACCGGCTACGCCGGCCGCGAAACTTCGCATACCAGCGGGCCGTTTCCTGAAATCTGTTTGAATTCATGAGTTTCTAGCCACGCCATCATGGCGCGCTGTAGTTAGCTAGGTTGTTTGACTTGTGATATCATATTTGATATTATTCTATAGTGAGAGTCACTTCATGCCGAATATCGAATCATTAGACCTGAGTAATCCCAGGAATGTTAAGTTCAAGGACCTGAAGAGACTCTGTGAGTATCATTTCGGCGAAGGTCGAAACACAGGTGGTAGCCACTTAGTCTTTCCAACTCCGTGGAAAGGGGATCCATTTATCAATATTCAACCTAGTAAGCGGGATAAGAAGATGGCGGTGCCGTATCAAGTTAAAAATGTTAGAGACGCTATAGAAAAGAAAAAGGAATTAGGTCTTTAAAATGAATGTTGCAGACAAGTATTCTATTCGCTCGTTCTGGTCGGACGATGATGAAAGCTTCATTTCTGTATGTTCTGAGTTTCCATCTCTTTCGGCTGTAGGAGATACGAGAGAAGAAGCCACAGATGAAATGTTGACTCTTTTAGAGTTTGTAATCGGTGAGTTGGAGAAAGAAGGAAAAGAATTACCTAAACCTATCGCATCAAGAGAATTGAAGGGAAACATCCTTCTAAGGGTAGATCCTTTTCAACACCGTAGAGTGCTTAATATAGCAGAAGAGTCAAAAAGATCCATGAATCAGACACTTAATCTTCTCATTTCTCTTGGGATTGAGAAGTACAATGGTGAAATTGCAGATGGTAAAACACAATCAGCGATTGAAGAGCTTCGAGCAGATCTTAAGGTTCACGATTTTCAAATGACATCTGCACTTGCACGTAATAAAGCAGAAGATGATCGCGTTCCCGATAAAACTAATTTTATTCCAATTGCAAAATTCACTCGCTCCTCAAAAGATTTCTACAATTATAATTTTCCTTTCTTAAATCAGAATTTGCCAAGAGGAAATAATGATATCGATACTGACGAACGATTGGAGATGTGAGAATGGCTGAGATAAGATCGGTACAATGTACAGATATTTTACTGTATTACCCGGATGAATTTCAAACCAACTCGCTTGTATCGCAGAATTTCTTGGTAGAAGTTCAAGAGAAGTTTTCTCTCACTTTGGGCGTTCCTCCAATAGCAGTTCAAACAAATCAAAGCCCAGTTGTCTTTACAGGGGGAATCTACAAATACGAAGATAAAGAGTATCCCATCGAGAATCTTCAAATAGAAAATCGAAAAGTTACAATTGCGGGGCAGTGCGAGACGTCAATTTTAAACTCATTTTACTCAGAGTTTCTTGTTGTTGTGGACAAATACGATCCTAGGCAAACACCTTCCCAACATAAGAGCCTAGTTCATACCAATGAGACTGTAGCGGTTTGTAAATTCGACAAACCCTTTTCTGCATTTCTTAGTACTGGACTAGTCTCAGAAATTCCCGAAGCCTTGCATACTAAAATTAACAACCATGGTGGAATAGTCATTGTGGAACCTTACTCAGTAAAATATAAAATCAAATATCGAGATGTACCTGAAAAAATAGTTGATAATAAAATCCAATTAGTAGACAAGTTTCTTACATTTGAAGTTCGTGAGAAAACGTCAATTACTGAGTGTATTATTTTTACTGTATCTCCGTGTGATTTTGACACACACATGAAGTTGATAGAAACCGTAGAAAAAATGCTCTAGGCTGGCTTGGTTTTCAAGATTGATTTTTATGATTCATCCGCTACCTTCATGTACTGGGTGAAGAGGTCTCTCCACAAACAGACTTCAGGAAACAGCTGTTGATGCGCTCCGAATACATTTGCAAGCAAATGTATTCTCCGGGGCTCCGCCCAAATTTCGCTTTGGACATGGTTCTTGCAGATGCGTCTCTGGAAGAGATGTGATACATTCAAATGCGAACAGGCTTTCTGTTGAAGTGCAAGAACGCATGCCAACCGGCTTCGCCGGACGCGAAACTTCGTATACCAGCGGAACGTTTTACGAAAAAATCCAAAGGCATTTTACCGTGGCGGCGTCCGTGCCGCCCCGAATAGTTTCATATAATGGAAATAGAAATATTTAAAGTTAATCTAATACAACGTCTCCATAACGAGCCGACTCGGTCTCTGTTCATGGCATTGTTATATGGTATTAATTCCGTACACGTGCTCTATCTGAAATTCTTAGATCACTTCTATTCCATCCAAGAGAATTCATTTCCTTTACCATCTCATTAAATATAGGTATGTTTTTTTCATGATCTCTTACACTAACTAATAAAGCAAACTTTTGAGGCTCTAATTGCATATTATGTGTTTCAAATCTTCTCTGAAGATTCAACTTCAGCCTCCAGATGTCACCACTACACCCCCGAGGAAAAATTCTTCTATATACTTTCACTGGGGACCATTTAAATCCGTGTTCGATTTGTTCTGATTCATATAATTTATTGATATCTTTAGGATCAATTGGAACTTTCTTTGAATGTTTTCCATTTTTAAAAATTCCTAATGAGACTTCAATATTTGATCGGCAATACTCTGCTAGAAATGACGAGTCAGTAGGTGGTGAATATACCAAAGTCATTAATAATTCTCCATGGAACTTACCGTCAGCTCGTAATGATTCGGGTAGAGGAAAAGGTTGGCGGCTAAATTCTAAAGAATCATATAATTCTCCCTCAAAAATCATAGTGCAAGTAAATGGATCACCAGTTAAGAATTTAATTGGTTCAAGCGGTTTTCCAAAACCATAGTATTTTACTTCTTCTGCAGTTCGTATTGGTGAATCTAGTACCGCACTATGAATGACCAAAGCCTTTATTAATTCTTTTGAAATATCACCAGATATTAATTTTGTGTACTGTGAAGCTATACTTGAAACTATAGGTGTAGAGAAACTAGTCCCAATATTTTCAGAATGCTTTGAGTCTGCAGAAACCGAAAGAACACCTGTTTGAGAATAGTTACCATTTTTATCACAATTTCCACCATAATGAATAATTTCTGGTTTTGGAATGAAACTCGGTCCGGGGCCTCTTCTAGAAAAAGGGGAAGGCTCTTCATTTCGAACTAAAGTAATTGGTGTAAATTTATGTGTTATTGAACCAACAGATAACGCCCGAGATGAATCACCAGGTGTAGAAATTCTATCATCAATACTTATATCACTAGGTGGCCAGTTTCGGAGAGGTATATTTGTGTAATTACCTGCTGATATTACAAATAATACATTATAAGTATCTTGTAATTCATCAAAATAACTTGCTAGTGAAGAATATGAGAACGAATCAGTAGGCGTTGAGGCTCCTAAAGAAAGATTCCAAATACGTACATAAGGAAATGATTTTATAGAATCTTCAATGGTCTCTTTGAGATCCTCTTCTGAAATTCCATTTTTGGGAGATAAAGCGCGGATGTCAATGATTTTAGCATGTACATTAGGGAAACGTGGATCGGAGTGGTTTAAACTATGATTATTAGCTATTAATCCTCCGACAAAAGAACCATGCTCAAAATCCGTTTCTTTATCTATAATCCTTTTTTTCCTAGCAACAACCCAATCCGATAGAGCTTTATTGTCATCATGAATACCTGTATCAATAATTCCAACTATTGGGTAATCGACTGATTTATCAGGTTTTGGAAAGAGTTGCTCATGCAAATCTCCAATTGTTATATTAGTCGTTTTTAATGTTTCATATTGAGGGAACAAAGACACAGTTCTAACAGGAGGGAAAATGCATAATTTTGGAATTGTTTGATTGTCATTAATTTCTGCCTTATATACAATTTGGTTTTTCCCATAGTTAATTTTTTTATATTTTAGAATGCCAATTTCTTCAAATACAGATAATAAACATTTATTAATTTTATTATTTAACTCAGTATCCTTAAAATCGAATAAACTAATTTTTATCTCTCTGAAATTTTCAATAGAAATACTTGAATCAATACGATCAAATTGAGAATAATCTAAAAAGCTTTCAAGTGATGAGATATTTGCGATATTTTCTTTTGTAGTCCCTTCCTCTATAATTCTATTCAGTTTTTCAAGACCGATCTCATTTACTCTTATTAGAAGCTTTCCAAATCCATAATCACCAATAATTGGACATGTAGAGTTATTTAATAGCGATGATGGACGATGACTTTTTGCAATAGCCTCTTTCTTTAATTCAACTCGTGCAATATTAGGTATGTTTGGCCATTTATGAAATGTTTTTTTATATTTCTGGTTAATGCTTGAAATTTGATTTGAATATAATGAGCGCAATGACGGTGTAACATTTGAAAAAACTTTTTTAGGACCGCCAGATGAATAGGGCTTATGGTGATCTCGTTCAGAAATCGTAATTACCTGAAGGGGATATTCATCTGACATAATAATGCTCCTATTTTAATAGATTTGATATTTTCCCAACTGAATAATTAAATATCTCACTAATTACTTCATAAGTAAAATATTTGGGGTTAACAGCTCTAAGATGCTTAATAACTGAAATCTCACTAGTATCAATTTGATTGTTGGAAGCCTTAAATAAATCTATGATTGTGTCGCGTAAATTGATTTTCTCATAATTATTTACAATTTTATTTCTAATATTATTCTCAATAATATTTTTAATCTCCGATCCGGATAATCCATCTGACGCAATCGAAAGAAGGATATTATTTTTTTCATCAATAAATCCGTGAGAATATTTGTTTATTATTTTACTTCTAGTTTCGTCATTTGGTAATGTAATATTTAATTTAAAGTTAAATCTTCTCCAGACAGCGGGATCAAGTAAATGTTCATGATTTGTCGCTGCTAATAGAATAGTATACGAATCCAAAGCATCGATATTTTGTAATAAACTAACTACAACCCTTTTTAATTCACCTAATTCGTTGTGATCATCCCTGACTTTAGCAAGAGAATCGAACTCATCTAGAAAAAGAATGCAAGGACGTGAGTTAACATATTCAAATAATTGTCTAATATTTTTAGCAGTACTTCCTAAATATGAAGAAATTAGTGTATCACTTCTGGATACTATGAGCGGTAATTTTAGTTGGGAAGCGATATAGTGTGCTAATTCAGTTTTACCACACCCTGGAGGGCCATATATTAGCATTGACGGTGAAATACCAACACCATCTTTAAGAAGTTGATCTGATGCTTTTACATATTTTATAAAATTTTGTATGTCTATTGTAATATGATCGTCTAAATACACCTCAACATTTTGTGTGAAATATTTCTCATCAGCTAATGAGGATTTTGATTCTTGATCTATTGGAATAGGTTTAATACTAAGATCTTGGGTAAATAAATTATTGGTTTTGATATTGTTTATTTTATTAATAATTCGCGTAGATGACCCTGTATCACCTTGAATAGCTAAATTTTCTGAAAGTAATTTACTATATGATATGATTTTATCTTTATCTAATTGAAGACCGCCTTCAATTATCTTTAGAACTTCTGATAAATATTGCATTATTCCCTCTTGTGAAAATATATACCAATTCGTGAAAAAATGCAATATATAATGAAAATGTATCATAATATGTGAAAAAAATAAGCTATATATGAAATATCCTTCTCGATATAACATTATAGATTATCTACTTTGTCGGTAATTCGTAAAATCTGTATAAATTATACAAAAATGTCTTTTAAGCAGCATAGCAAGTATAAATTATGTAGAAAACATTAAAAGAATTAACGTTTACATTAGTCCATCAGAATCATGTCCTGTGATTCTGATGGTGTTTTTATTGGCTCTTTTCTGGATTTCATCGTAAAACAGCTGTTGATGCGCTGCGGACGCTAACGAGGTTTGCGTCCTTGGGCCGAGCGATGGGAAACTATGAGTTTTATGATTTCTGTAAAAGGGAAAAATCAAATTGGTTCGGCTCGGCCAAATTTCGCTTTGGCGATGGCTCTTGCAGATGCGTTCCTGGAAGTTGTGTGATAGTCTGAAGAGAGAACAGGCTTTCTGCTAAAAGCAAGAGCGCATGCCAACCGGCTACGCCGGTCGCGAAACTTCGCATACCAGCGGAACGTTAATTGAAATACGGAATGGAGGTTGAGCGACCAGGACATCCTTTACATTTTAGGTTCAGGACATCGTTTACACTAAACAAGTTTAAACGAAGCATTTGAACCCATCAACAGAGGGTATAAATGCAAATGTTTTCCGATCAATTTCTCCTAATCTTAAATTGTCAAACCAGACGGTAAAAGTCTCATCTTCATTTTCTCGAAGACCAACTTGGTATCCAACAAAGACATAACTGACGAAAATCCTGTGTCGGTCTATGGTCACCGCCCCACGATTATTTATCATTCTCACCTCATATCCGGATGGATAAATCACCTGTGGAATCTGAGAAGGGAAGGGCCGTTTGGACTTTGTGTAAACACTTCCGGGAGTCTGCATTTTAAGAGCTTCATGAGGTCGAACACTGTTGAACTGATTTCTCCAGACATCAAAATGCGCCTGATGTTCAGAGAGGTTACCCTGAATCTGTCCCTGTAATTCCCGTTTGATATCGGCATGCATTCTCTCATGCCCCCCGTTCTCACAAGGTCGTCCCGGAGTGATGCGATCAAGTTCGATTCCCAAGGCCAACCACCAAACACTTAAGCGTGTGAGCCCCAGCAGTCCCTTCATGGAGGCAAAGGGAGGTCCGTTGTCGGACCTAATGACTCTGGGCATTCCATAGATGGAAAAGAGCTTCTCAAACTCGGTTCTAACTTCTTGTGTGTCAGCCTTTTGGAGTGCTTTGATGGTAAAGATGTATTTGGAAAACTCATCCCGAACGGTCAAAGGTTCACATCGTTCTCCCTCGGGAGTATACCACCAGCCTTTGAAATCCACGGTCCAGATGTCATTCGGCTGCTTGGCTTGAAGACGGCTCTGGATTCGCTGAGATTTATTCTGCCGGCGTTTCTTTCGGTGCACTACCAGACCTGCTTTATCCAGGATGCGTTTCACGGTGGTCAGACTTGGACTCTCCTGGTGGGGATGTGTCTTCTGGTAGATATCGAGGATTTTCTTTGGCCCCCATTTGGTGTGTCGTGATTTGATTCGGACGATGTCGCAGATGACATTCTCCGGTGTCTGGTGAGGGCAGATACGAGGTTTCCTGGTTCTTTCATTCAGGCCGGCGAGCCCTTCCTGAATAAACCGGTTTTTCCATTTAAGGCCTGTCGGCCGGGAGATCCCGTACTCAGCACAGAGGTCTTTCATACAGACATGGGGATCCATGGCCTTGAGGGCGAACTCGAATTTGACGTCCATAATATTGGTCTCCTTCCACGGCATAATCAGCACCTCGATAAGGGAAAGTACTGATCATTTTAGTCCTTGTCGTGTAAAGGATGTCCTGGTACTCTCGTGTAAACGATGTCGTGGACCCGTACCAGGTTCAATAGTGAAAGAAGTA
This sequence comes from Spirochaetia bacterium, assembly GCA_963666985.2. GTDB lineage: Bacteria > Spirochaetota > Spirochaetia > DSM-2461 > DSM-2461 > UBA2779. The sequence continues at coordinate 1,857,276 of CAXXIA010000002.1, forward strand.
GTAGCCACGGCCGCAATAACGAAAATCCTTCAGAATCTTGAAAGAATTTATAAAGAAGTCAGCGAAGAATGGAAAGCACAAACAGGTGAAAAAATAAATAATTACTTAACTACGTTTCTTCAGAAGAACAGTGAAGTAAAAACAATTCTACATGGAAATCAACCCAAACCATTTTACGATGTATACTTCCCTCTGCGACTATCGTGTAAAGATAGAATAGTCCCAGATAAAAATGTTGAGAACATTTTCAAGATACGAAATACACTTATCGTTTCGGCTGAAGCTGGAAGTGGAAAAAGTATGCTTGCAAAGCATCTCTTCATAGATGTAATTGAACGATGTTATGGAATTCCTTTTATTATTGAACTTCGATATTTAAACGAAACAGAAACAAAGTTAGAAGATTATATATTTGAACAGGTCTCAAAGCATGTAACAAGTTCAGAAAGAGTATATAAAAGATTGCTTGATAGGGGAGAATTCATTTTCTTTCTTGATGGATATGATGAAGTGAAAAAAGAGTTAAAGCAAAAAACAATAATGGGAATAAAAAACATAAATGAATTATACCCAAATATAAAATTGTTTATATCTTCACGACCATATACAAATATCGACATGCTTCAAAATTTTCAAACACTTGAAATTTGCCCTCTGGATGAAGAAGAAATAGTCGGATTTATAAAAAAACAAATTGACGATGAACAGCTAGCTTCTCAAATGTGCTCTTCAGTCAATGTTGCAAGAAAGTCGAAGATATCCAGCTTTTTACAAAATCCTTTATTATTAACTCTATATATACTGACATATCAAAACAGTTCAGAAATCCCAGGTCAAGCATCTCTGTTTTATCGAAGAGTTATAAATGCTCTTTTTATCGAGCACGATAGCAAGACGAAATTTGGCTATCAAAGGGAAAGAGTCAGCAAAGTATCATATGATAGATTTGAAGACGTTATGAAGAAATTTTCAATCGTTTCTTTTTTTGACGACAAAATATCCTTTGACTATGAATATGCCCGTAAATTAATAGGGCAAATAATCGACAATGATGAAAACTGTAATTTTACTTCTGAAGAATTGATAGAGGATCTTAAACTTGCTTTTTCTCTTTGGGTTGAAGATTCGGGCTTTTATTCATTTGCTCATCGTTCAATCCAAGAGTATTTTGCTGCTTTATATATTCGCGATTTAGATGAAGAAAGCAAGCAATCTTTATATAGTCAGATAGTTGAAAAAATGGACAAATTCACAACCGACATGTACAATCTGTTGTCGATATTGAATGAAATTGATAATATTGCATATTTAAAATATTACCTTGTACCAGTTATAAGTGAATATCATAGTTTTTTGACCGACAATCCTGATAATACCTCTTTTCTCTTTTCGATGTTTTCCTTTCATGACTATAAAAAGGAATCAGTAATTAGAACCTCAATTTCTCTGGCAGGATTCAAGTACTATTTTTTATTAGACAAAGAGAGATTTACTGGTCAAATATTTAAAATCATTGATGAAGAGGTTATAAAAAAGAATGGCTTTGGAGATTTAGTAAAAAACTCGCATAGAAAGAAACACTACTTGTCAGCTACGAATGTTAGTGAGAAAGGCAAAAAGTACTTGAATGAATTAGACACACTTTTTTCTGTTCGAAACGAGGTTGTAGCTTATTTGGATAATCTCAAGAAAACCTCAAATGAAGCAATTAGATTTGCTGAGAAGAAAAAGAGCCAAATTCTGAATCTAATAAAACCAGTGTAATAACCGTACTTCAATTAACAGCTGTTGATGCGCAGCGGCCGCTAATGAGATTAGCGGCCTTGGGCCGAGCGATGGTAGTCATATGAGAGTAGTTGGTTTTCGAAAAGATAAAATCAGATTGATACGGCTCGGCCAAATTTCGCTTTGGCAATGGCTCTTGCAGATGCAGTTCTCCAAGTGATGTGATACCATCAAAGGCAAACAAGGTATTGCTGTAAAACAGCAAGAGCACATGCCAACCGGCTACGCCGGCCGCGAAACTTCGCATACCAGCGGAACGTTTAGCGAAAAAATCCAGAAAGCCTTCTACCGCTTCGGCATCCCGGGGCGAATTTTGACAATATATTCTTATAGCGAAGTAATTCCGGAGATCCATTTATTTCCATATTGTGCGGTGCTTAAAAATTTCAATTTGCTTGAGAAAAATAATTCTTTAATAGTCGATTTATTGGTTAACCACTTACTCAGAATGACTTGAGTAACAAAATCTGGGTGCTAGTACGGTTTCTCTGCGGAAGGGCTTAGTGAACTAATTTCTTTCGTCGTTCATCAAGGTCAGTTAAGGCTTTAGCTGAGATATACTTACTAAGTATTCGAATAATTCTTTTTTTCTTTGCACGAGGTAAATCTAGAATTAACAAAAATATGCTGTCGTATGCATCTCGTCCATATTCAAAATCAAAAAGAATTTTCCGTGTATTGCGAATCGCTCGTCTTCTTGTTTTTCGCTTGTTTAGAAACGATAAGAGACCATATTTCCCGATATCATACAGGCCTGCGGCCAGGATTCCCATAGCAATCGTATTGAGAATTGAGAAGTAAGATCCATCATCACCACCACCCCAGCCAAATGGTGTTTTTCTTTGGAGATTAATCAGAGCTTGATAGTCACGCTCTTTCCCCTTTATAATTTCTTCACGAGCAGCCTCGAATCGTTGATCATAAAGCAGATGTTCAACGATGTCGTCCTGTGGCATAAAGAACTGAGTTGTTACTCCAATTCTTTTTGAGAATTCCAAGAGCAAGAAACGCTTAGGTAATTCCCATACGGCTGCAGCGAATTGTTCATATTCGGAATCCTGCTGATTTAGTGTTAGTTCGGATGGCTTATCACGATCAACCCGAATCTTGTATCTATTTCCATCGTACTTATAAACGTCAACACGTTCTTTCATTGCAAGGTTGAAAAGGCTTTCTTTCCAATCATCTCCCAAAAGGTTTTGGAGCCTATATACTCTAGATTGATTCATGATTCACACCTCGTATCTTGCATTATGCTTAAATAGTAAACATCGCTAAAGAATTTCATAGCCCTTCATCAAATCAAATGCGTAGCAAAATATGATTCGTCCATTACAGGATATAAAGAAACATGGAAAAGTTGTATGCAGTCTCGCAAGCTTCTAGGATTTCTTTAGCACCTGAAGCACGTCGTGCATCAGATGAAAGTTTTGATAGGGATTTTGCTGGATTTTATCGCTAAACAGCTGTTGATGCGCTCCGGCCGCTAAAGGTGTTTAGCGGCCTCCGGGGCTCCGCCCAAATTTCGTTTTGGCATGGCGTCTTGCAGATGCGTTTCCGAAAGTGATGTGATACAGTCAAAGAGAAACACGGTTTTGCAGAAGAAGAGCAAGAGCGCATGCCAACCGGCTACGCCGGACACGAAACATTCGCATAACAGCGGACCGTTTGATGAACAACACAAAAGGGAATTACATGAGAAATATTGCTATCTTAGTCTTCGGTCTTTTAGTTTTTTTTAGTTGCACTACAACTGATTTGGGGAATATATCTAGTCGTAATGAGCAAAGTATAACACAAGAAGAAGCAACTGAAATAAATGTTGGTACATATTCTCCTTGTGAAGACTTCTTGATGAAAAATAGAATAGAGGGCTTAAGGATAGATAAAATTGAACGAGAAATTAACTATAATGGTAGAATTGATAATATTGATATCACATACAACTACAATTCAAATGGTAGAATTGAATCGATCTTTCGTCTGAATACATCTGGCGAATTGAGTTATTCAGTGAATGCTAATCTTTATTATTATTCCAACACAGATGAATTGGTTGGTTGGACAACTTTTAATATACTTGATGTTGATGAAAGAAATATAAATTTTGATAGCATATCAGATGAAGAATTACCGGTAAATCTTCAATACATTATTACGGCTATAATAGATAGTAATTCAAGTGATGTAATTTACAATTTTAGCAAACTTAATGAGAATCATAACTGGACTAGACCAATTAATAAAAATCAATTTTATCAACTAGACTATCATGTTTATTCAATTGAAGAAAATCAGAATGCTATCGAAGAAACAACGTTCTTGTTTAGAGACAATATTTACTCATATTCAATTCCAGTTCTTGCAGGAGAGAATAATTATGTTCCAGCAGAAATAGTAGAAATAAATTCTACAAGCAATTCTGAGCAAATAGTCAATATACTTATAGGAGAGCAGTCCTACAACATTGAAAGATTAAGAAATAACGAAAATGAATTTGTATCAACTTGTAGAAATAGTAAAAACGAAGTTGTAATGATAAGAATAAATGATTTTTTTGAAGAACAAAATATTCAAACAATTCGAACAGAGACAGCAGATGGAGTTTTTTCTATTACAGATACAATATTCTGGGACGAAGTTGATTCAAACTACTCGTTCTTTCCCTTCTAGCAATATAATTGAATGTTGTTCATCAAACAGCTGTTGATGCGCTCCGGCGTCAACTAGCGTTGCCGCCTCCGGGGCTTCGCCCAAATTTCGTTTTGGCCATGGTTCTTGCAGATGCGTTCCTGGAAGTTGTGTGATAGGCTCAAATACGAACAGGCTTTCTGATGAAGTGCAAGAACACATGCCAACCGGCTGCGCCGGACACGAAACTTCGCATACCAGCGGAACGTTATTCGTAATTTCGAATTTTTTTAGAATCAGGCATCTAGCGACATGCTCAATATTTTTTATGCATAGTATACTTTACACATGGCAGACGCTCTTCAATTAAGAGAAATAACATCAGTTGATTATCACGATTATCCGTTAATTCGCTATATGGGAAGTAAATACAAACTTTTAGATTGGATTTTTCAAGAAGTTACAGGAATAGACTATCTTTCAGTCCTAGATGCATTCTCTGGTTCTGGTGCAGTAGCTTATATGTTTAAGTCTTTGGGGAAAGCTGTTTATACAAATGATTTCCTTCATTTCCCGTATGTATTAGCTAAGGCAACGATTGAGAATGAAGATATATTTCTTTCGAACAGTGACGTATCGAATCTTCTGCAAAAGAACCCAGACGCAAGGTCTTTCATTCAAGATACTTTCACAGGTATTTTCTTTCAGAATGAAGATTTGCAATTTTTAGATAACATTTTGGCAAACATTGAAAGACTCGATAACGATTATAAGAAAGCTGTAGCCAAAGCAAGCCTCATTCGATCTTGTGCGAAGAAGCAACCAAGAGGTGTTTTTACAATTTCTGGAAATCTAGATAATTATAACGACGGTCGTCGAGATTTAAAGCTATCTGTTCGAGAACATTTCATTGAGCAAGTGGAAGTATACAATTCCGTTATTTTTGATAATGGGTTCCAGAACAAAGCATTTACAGGAGATATTTTCAGTTTTGATACGGATAAATATCCTGTAGACCTTGTGTATATGGACCCACCTTATATTCCTCGATCTGATGATAATTGTTACGTGAAGCGTTATCACTTTTTAGAAGGATTGTCGAAATATTGGGAAAATGAAGAAATCTTATTCAATACGAAAGTAAAAAAGATAAAGAAGAAATACACTCCATTCTCATACCGCAAAAAGGCTGTAGATGCGTTTGATCAGCTATTTAGCAAATTCCGTGATTCAAAGCTTGTTTTATCGTACTCTTCGAATGGGTATCCTGAACTTGAAGTCCTTACTGATTTAATGTCTAAGTACAAAAGAAGAGTAAGAGTTTCACAGAAAGAACATCGGTACCATTTCGGCAATCATGATAAAGTAAAGAGATCAGTTGTACAGGAATATTTAGTAATTGGCGAGTAGATGAAAAGAACAACACAATCTGTCGAATCATTACTTTCAAGTCTCTCTCATTTGGAAACTAGCTGGAAAGATGATGTCGCAGTAAAGACAATTGAGTTTCTTAATCGGATTCCCGAAAAAAGCGAGTTAAATAAGGATGAAATAATTCGTTTGTTGGATGAAGACTATGAAACAAGTATTACTGTTTTTCGACTTTTTCTGGAAATGTCCAAAGACGAGTTTACGTCACGGTTCAAAGAAGAAATTGGAGAAGCATTTAGGTTCGGTAAAACGGGATATATAGCGAACAAAGAACTTTTTGTATCAAAACTAGATCATTTTTTATTGCGAGAAAAAATTGTACAAACAGTTAATCGATCATACACCTGGAAAGATATTATAGAAGAACGGCTTAAATCAGGTAGAGGTAGTGCCATAAAAGGTCAAAAACGCGGACGAGATCTTGAGGATTTCTTTGAGAATATCGTGAGTTCAATTTTTACTGAATATGATTCTCGATGTAGCTTTCGGGGTAAGAGCGGTAATACAACTGAAAAGGCCGACTTTGCTATACCAAATAAAAAAGATCCACATATCGTAATAGAAGTAAAAGGATATGGCGCAACAGGAAGCAAGCAGACAGACGTTATAGGCGATGTGACAAGGATTATAAATGAGAAGCGCCCAGATACAGTATTTCTGTTATTTACAGATGGAAATACATGGAAAGAACGGGTTAGCGATTTCAGAAAGCTAGTTGAGTTCCAGAATAATGGTGAGATCCAAAAGATATATACCAAATCTATGCAAGATGAGCTGAAGGTTGATTTAGCACAGCTAAAGATAGAATTGGGTCTCTGAGACGAAACTACGAATAACAGCTGTTGATGCGCTCCGGCGATAAGCGAGGCTTATCGCCTCCGGGCCTCCGGCCAAATTTCGTTTTGGCAATGGCTCTTGCAGATGCGTTTATGAAAGTTGTGTGATAGGCTCAAATGCGAACAGGCTTTCTGCTAAAAGCAAGAGCGCATGCCAACCGGCTTCGCCGGACACGAAACTTCGCATACCAGCGGACCGTTTCTTGAAATAGTATTGTAGAAAGGCGGGTCTTTTTGTCTCGGCATCCATGCCTCGACGTTGGTCTTCCAGAAGGCCTAAAAACAGTTAAAGTCTAAAGGCAATCTCCGCGTTCTCGGCCTTCTCTGATGATTTCAAGTATTTCCGAAGTGCTGACTGAAGCTTCAATTCCAGGAATATCAAAAGGAGATTTGGTGTCTTTCTCTGTCATTGGCACAATCTTGAACTTGCTACCATCCCTACGTTTAATAACGACATCTTCCTTCAAAGCTGTATTCAGCATAGTGGAGAAATTTTGCCTTGCTTCCGAATAGTTGAAGACTTTCATGACACCTCCAAAATCTTCAGACCCAATTCCGCAGCGGCACCTCGCATTCGGGAATCAAGTGTCATCAACGGTTTTCCTAGCCGCATGGCGATATCGAGATAGTAAGCATCGTAGGCGTAGATGTTATTCTCAAGAGCGATGGAAAGCGCATTTTCAAGATTAATCTTTACCAGTCTGACAGGGATTCTGAGAAATTGTTCTAAGACCTCGTTGCATTGAGAAAGTTCTAATCTTTTCCGTTTGTGCATAGCCGAGAGTGCATTACCAATTTCGAAAGGTAATACTTCCGGGGAAAGAAGTTCAGCATCGGAGGTCAAACTAATGATACGTTTCTTCTCGGGTTCATTCAGTAGAACAGAGAGGAATAAATTAGCATCAGCAACAATATTCACAAGTACAATGTACTACAATTAAAAATTGAAATCAAGAGATCGGGAAAAAAGGCTATCGCCTATACGGTCACGAAAGAACCTCATGTTCTTTCGTGAGAGGCCGGTCTACTAACAAAACAACTTCAAGAAACAGCTGTTGATGCGCGGCGGCCGCTAATGTGATTAGCGGCCTTGGGCCGAGCGATGGGTATTGGTTGAGAGTTAATGATTTCTGTAAAAGGGAAAAATCAAATTGAATCGGCTCGGCCAAATTTCGCTTTGGCTGCTTGTGTAGAGATGTTTTGGTTCGGAGTCTGTGGTAAGGTTAAAAAGCGAGCGGAGGTTCTGGGAATTGTGTTGGGCAGCCAACCGGCTTTGCCGGACGCGAAACTTCGCATAACAGCGGAACGTTTGATGACAGAATTAATTTAGGATTGAGCGACCAGGACATCCTTTACATTTTAGGTTCAGGACATCGTTTACACAAAACAAGCTTAAACGAAGCATTTGAATCCATCAACTGAAGGGAGAAAGGCATAGGTTTTCAAATCAATTTCTCCCAATCTGAGATTGTCAAACCATACGGTGAAGCTCTCATCCTCATTCTCCCGAAGTCCAACTTGGTATCCTGAAAAGACATAACTGACAAAGACTCTATGCCTGTCGATAGTAACGGCTCCCCGATTATTCACCATTCTCACCAGATACCCGGCCGGGTAGATCACCTGAGGGATTCGAGGAGGGAAAGGCCGATTGGACTTTGTGTAAATACTTCCGGGAGTCTGCATTTTGAGAGCTTCATGCGGACGAACACTGTTGAATTGATTTCTCCAAACATCAAAGTGTGCCTGATGTTCTGAGAGGTTCCCTTGAATCTGTCCCTGCAATTCGCGTTTGATATCGGCATGCATTCTTTCATGCCCTCCGTTTTCACAAGGCCTTCCTGGAGTGATGCGATCAAGTTCAATTCCCAAGGCCAGCCACCAAACACTTAAGCGGGTGAGTCCGAGTAATCCCTTCATGGAAGCAAAGGGTGGTCCGTTATCGGAGCGGATTACCCGAGGGATTCCATAGAGAGAAAAGAGCTTTTCGAACTCTGTTCTAACTTCTTGTGTGTCAGCCTTTTGGAGAGCTTTGATGGTGAAGATGTATTTGGAGTATTCATCCCGAACCGTCAGAGGTTCACACTTTTCATTATCGGGAGTGTACCACCATCCTTTGAAGTCGACCGTCCAGATATCATTAGGGGCTTTGGCCTGCAGATGTGTTTGGATTCGGCTGCCTTTGGTCTGCTGCCGTTTCTTTCGATGATGAACCAGTCCTGCTTTATCAAGGATGCGTTTGACGGTGGTGAGGCTTGGGGGATTATTATGAGGATGGGTCTTCTGGTAGATCTCGAGAATCTTTTTTGGCCCCCAGCTGGAGTTGTGCAACGTCTTGATCCGGATAATACCGCATATAACGTCTTCAGGCGTTTGGTTGGGGCTGCTGCGAGGTCTACGGGGTCGTTCCTTCAACCCGGCGAGCCCTTCCTGGATAAACCGGTTTTTCCATTTAAGGCCTGTCGGCCGGGAGATCCCGTACTCAGCACAGAGGTCTTTCATACAGACATGGGGATCCATGGCCTTGAGGGCGAACTCGAATTTGACGTCCATAATATTGGTCTCCTTCCACGGCATAACCAGCACCTCGATAAGGGAAAGTGCTGATCATTTTAGTTCTTGTCGTGTAAAGGATGTCCTGGTACTCTCGTGTAAACGATGTCCTGAACCCGTACCGAATTTAGGCCTTAAGAGGATACTGAAGACATAATGCAAGGAGAAAGAATAGTATATTCCATTTATTTTTTGGCAAACGCCGATAATCCATTACGTACAACTCTGATCATATTAACATTTTCTTCAAAACGATCAAGAATTTCAGCATAAATTTCGATACATTGCTGATCTGGACGTGTTACAGTTTTCTGAAGAAGGTGATAGACGTCTTTTTCATGAAGCCCTTTTTCTGCTAATTTAATCTGTAACTCTCGTTTTGTCTCATTAAGTTGAATATGACCTAGTGCTGTTTCCTTTAGTATAGAAAGCATTCGATCAAATTCATTCTGTAGACCTTTCTTTTGCTTTTCAAATTGTCTTTTTTCTGTCATTAACCGAACTACAATTGCTACACCAACACCCGCTACTACACCGACAAGCAATGTCACAATTCCGAGAGTGAGGGTTAGTACATTTAAAGAAAAAGAAAAGAAATTATTTGAATCATCAGGAGATAGTAATCTCTCACCTGGACTAGTCATTGAGGATTGAGAGGAATGGTCAGCACCAATCTCAGCATGCATATCTTGAGTTTGAGCAGAAAGACAAGCACTAAATAATAATATAAAAATGGCTAATCTTTTCATATAGCTATTGATCTTCTCAGTGTTTCAAGGTCAATTGGTTTTTCAACAATATTCAACTTAGTATCTTTTGGAAAAGCTTGAAGAAGCTCACTTCGTGATCTTGCTGATATTACGAGTATGGGTACTTTTTTATTTTTGGCCCGAATTCGTTGATATAACGCAATGCCTGTTTCTTTTGCTTCTTCAGGATCCATAGAATCCGCGAGTTCCATCATTATGTCTAAAATTATTATATCCTTTTTCACAACTTCATTTAAATCAGTAATTACTCCTTCAGCATCTGTATATATACTAACTGAATGATGTTTCTTTAGCAGTCTATAGTTTTCAACAGCATCCGGGTCATCTTCGATAATGACTATTTTCATATCTATCCTCCTGATCATATCTCACTGGTAAAGAAAACGAAAACACTATAATTGAACCATTCTGTTCAACGGAAACTTTACCACCATGAAGTTCAACAATTCTTTTAACAAGAAATAAACCAATTCCAGTCCCCTCCATTTTACGAAGCATCGGTGCTTTGCCCCTAACATATTTCTCGAATATTATAGACTTTTCTTCCTCTGTAATATGATATTTTGAAGTTTTATTTAAAACTCGAACCCACAAATAGCTATCAATAACTTCACCATAAATTTCAATATAAGAGTCTTTATCAGAATATTTAATTGCGTTTTCAATTAACGCATGAAAAGCCATAGATATCGCAATAGAATCACTATATGCGCTGTTTAAAAGAGAGTTCTTATTCTCGTGTATAATTCTTCTTCGTCTTCTTGCATAAGGCTTTGCAAAGGCTAATACCGGTGCTATGGATTCCAAATAAATGTTTCTATATTTTTTCTCTTTTACTACTTCTTCTGGATTTAACGTAAGAGATTTCACTATCCATTCTAGGCGGGCTGCTGTTGATCGAAAATCTCTAAAATAATTAGAAAATTCTTTTGGTAAGGTATCTTCTTCAATCATACCGTGGGTATGCATTAATTCTATTATTCTATCAGGAGCAAATAGGAAAGAACTGATTGGAGTTCGTACCTCGTGGCGAAATGTCCGCATATAATCAGTAGCTTGCTCAAGTTCCACTTTTCTTTTTTCTGCAAGCTCTTGTCTTTGTTTATAAGTTTGCTTCTGATCAATAAGATTCGCTGTTTGCTCAGCAACACCTATAAGATTATGTATATCAATACTACAGAACTGCGAAGGCTGGTTCCCATCTGTTTCAACCTTATTTTTACATCTAATAACTCCAAGAAATTCGCCTGTGTGATTTCGAATCGGTACTGCCAACCAGTTCCTTGGTTTTGTAATTGTTGGATCATTAACAATGCGCGAATTTCTTGGATCATTTTCAATGTCATAAGAGCATTCAAATCTCAATTTGGGTTGATTTATAAAATTGGTTGTAAGAGCCTTAGAATCGATTTGATAGTACTCATTATGTTCTGATGTATTAACATTCATGCCTAGTGTACCCAATGAAATTCTTGTTATTCGACGTAGCTGTTTTTCATAAATGAACATTGCACAAGATTCCCAGCCAAGAAATTTGCATACAGATTGCGTTATTTTGTTACCGGAGATCTTAATGCTCCATTCTAACTCAATCGCACTTATCTCTCTCTTAACGCTATTTAAATCTATAAAACGATCAAAAAACCGTCCAGCTAGATCTCTCTCCAGAATCGAACGCAATAGATTTACCGTCTCAGTTTGGATAATTAAACCGGTATGCTTGGAGTAGAAAAGAATCAACAGTTTAAGACTCTCTTCTCTTTTATTGTCTGGAGCGCTTACCCAAACTACATTTGCAAATCTCAGATTTGCATTCATAATATCAGGTGTTATGCCTGCTTCTATTCTATAATTGCTATGTAGTTCCATACGTTCTACAGCGTTTTGGAAAATTGGAGATAGATCAAGATCGGCATACTCCTGTAAACATTTTATACTGCCACATAATCGAGTAAAAGCCTGAGTCATGCTGTTATAAATCCAAGCTGAGTACTCGTCGCAAAACATATATTTTGTAAATGACATAAGTATTTTATTGGATGATCGACCGTTATCTACGGTAGAAAGTTCATGCAACAAAATATCTTTAGTTTTTGATTTAAATTGATCTACAAGCCTCATTGCTTTCTTGTAAAGACTGTTTTGATATATTGCTGAATATAAAAATAGAACTGAAAAATTAGGTTTTATTATAACTATAGTATTCCCAAAGACAAAGGCTAAGAATAAGCCAATGCCTTTATCGATAAAATTTCTTCTCCGTGCATTTCTGGCAGTCATTAATCTGAACCGATTAATTCCTTTCGTATATAGTCGAACAACTTCATAGGAAGAGTTTTTTCTTATTCGAAACCAATATCTATCCTCGTATTTATGGAATACACAAACCATTTTAGATGACCAGTTGGTATCGTAAGTTGTGTGTGTTTCCAAATTGAATTCCTTTGCTTGGACAGAATAAAAAATCATATATCAAAAAATTTGATTTAGCAATAAAAAAATAAGCAACTATAAATTAAACGAATAAAATTAATTGTATAAAGAAATTAGGCATAAAGGGAATTAGCTGCTTAATCTAAGGAGGGTCTAATTACAGACTTCTTGGGGCGAATGTTAAATGACAATTATGATATTCCGTCGCTTACGGCAGGGCAGTTCATTTTAATGAATTGTAACAAGAGTAATGGTGAGTCTTTCCTAAGTATAATTAATGTAGTTTTTTTGGGAAAGCGGCTAAATACACAGTTTAGCAGGCTGTTGAAGAAGAAAGATTTGGTTCGGAGGCAAGGCCGCCGGAGCGCAGAAAGCGCAGTGTAGTAGAGCTACATGAGCATTTCGAGCACCGCATACGGCCTATAAGATTCTTTTTTCAACAGCCTGTTAGAAATCAAAATAGTTTATAAGCGAGTTAAAATTGTCTATAATTGATCCAGAATAGTCAAAAAAATTAGAGTAATATTGATGTTGTTTTATGTCTGAAATTGTAGTGTCAATAGTTAATTTGGATATAGTCAATTTAAAATATAATACTCAGATAATATGAGTAATTTCTTATAGAGGTATTTATATTCTTGATTATGTCATTACTATATGAATTTGTTAATGACAGGTAAGATATACTTCTTTGATGGAAGGCTACTAGCACAAGTGACAGATAACAGCTGTTGATGCGCTCCGGCGCCAACTCTCGTTGTCGCCTCCGGGGCTCCGCCCAAATTTCGTTTTGTCATGACTCTTGCAGATGCGTTTCCGAAAGTGATGTGATACCATCATCAGAGAACAAGGCATTGCTGTAAAATGGCAAGAGCACATGCCAACCGGCTACGCCGGACACGAAACGTTCGCATAACAGCGGGCCGTTAAAGGAAATTCGGACGACGGAATAAAATGGGTCTCTTTTTTGAAGTGTTTTTCTATGGCAGGCCTTTCCCCTTCATTTGAACAAGTAACAGAAACAGAATTTCTTTGAGTGTTCAGATCTTTTTAACAAGCCTTCCTTTTCTTTGAACGAAACAGGCCGTTTTGAAGCGGCTTTCTCCTCACCCCCCTCGCCTTTGAGATCATCTTCAAGAAAAAAACCAAAAGCATCGGAATAAAACTCGCTTCGGGATCAGAAGCACTTAGTGATAAGGCGGTCGGTTCGGGAGAACTTGTGTCGTGAAGGTTTATGGTTTTTAACGATTATGGGAATCGCTCATGAGAAAATCCTTATCCGTTGATGGCTATCGCTTCGGGAAATGAGGCGCTTCCGGTTTGATCGGTTCGCGAGAAAAGGGGTGGTAGCCTGAGAAGAATGAAGGGATGGAGATGAGAAGAATGGAGATTGTTTTCTCCGTGGTTTTGCCTTTGAGAATAAGGCTGAATGCTTTAAGAGAATACCGGTGTAGAAGGAGAAGACGAACATTCGGATTTACAGAATCCGTCCTGAGAGAAAGAGGTCGGGAAAGGCGAATTGCATCGGATGAAGGCCTGAGTAAAGTGATGAGGCGATGAAAGGGAGAATAGGGGTCAGTACGAGAGAATGGATAGATATTCCGTTAAATGAGTAAAAAGCGGAAGAGGGAAGTCTGTAAAAGGATGAATGAAGAAAAGATGAGAAGGAGAAGGGCAAGAAGAATCGAAACAAAGGGTCCGGCAAAATGGCGAGGAGGGGTGAGGAGAAGGAGAGGTCTTTATAGATGCGTCGTCCGAACTTCCTTTAACAGCTGTTGATGCGCTCCGGCGGTAACGATGTTACCGCCTTCGGGGCTTCGCCCAAATTTGCCTCTGTCATAGATTTTGCTTAAGTCTGTCGCTATGGTAAGATGAGTTGTAGTTAGCGGTTGATGCTGTGAAGATTCGCAAAATCTCCGCCAGTCGCTACGCGAACGGCAAACTTCGCATACCAGCGGGCCGTTTGGTGCAATATTAGAAAATGTCATAAATTATATCTTTCGGGGATATTGGTACAAGTTTCATTATGTCGGCAAAGTCGTATTGAATTATAGTTATACTTAAGTTATACTTGGCGGTATGAAAACGGCAATCTCAATTCCAGATCAATTGTTCAATGACGCTGAGATAACAGCAAAACAATTAGGACTGGCAAGAAGTCAGTTATATGTTAAGGCAATAAAAGAATATATAGACAATCATAATAAAGACAAAATACGAGAGAAACTTAACTCAATTTATTCCACAAACACTAACATCACCGAAATTGATAATATCGGAGTTGATTCACTTCGCCAGGCAACATTAAATGATACGTGGTGAAATTTGGTGGGCTGATTTAGGGCTTCCATTCGGAAGTGAGCCTGGATTTAAGCGGCCAGTCGTTATAATACAAGACGATTCGTTCAACAAAAGTAAAATTCAAACGGTAATTGTCGCGTCAATAACAACAAATTTAAATTTAGCCGATGCCCCTGGAAATGTTTACATAGAATCAGAAGAATCTGGATTATCCAAAGTTGGAGTAATAAACATTTCACAGATATCAACTATAGATAAAAGGCGATTAATAGAAAGGGTAAAGATACTACCGTCTAGTATCATGGAAGAGCTAGATTTTGGAATAAAAATTATTTTGAATATCAGATAGATTTTCTGATACTGCACCAAACAGCTGTTGATGCGCTCCGAATACATTTGCAAGCAAATGTATTCTCCGGGGCTCCGCCCAAATTTCGCTTTGTCCATGTTTCTTGCAGATGCGTTCCTGGAAGTGGTGTGATAAGGTGAACAGCGAACAGGCTTTCTGGCGAAGTGCAAGAACGCATGCCAACCGGCTTCGCCGGACGCGAAACTTCGCATACCAGCGGGCCGTTAAATGAACTATGAGAATTCTTTATAGCTTGAAGGAGTCGATTTATGGAAAAAATAATAGTTAAAATCGATGCCTGTGGATCAAAAGAGCATGTATCTAAATCAAAAGAAGAAAACCAAGCAAGAGAAAAACTCCTCCAACAGATTACAAACATTGCGAAAGAAAACTATCCAAAAACTGAAAAAATATACCCAGATGGCACAATATATTCCGCTCAAGGTGATTGTCTCAATTTAATCCTTGATCGCCCAAACGTTGCACTACGCTCTACGGTCAATTTCATGAAAGCTTGGTACGCTCACCTTGGAACATATCCTGATTGCAGAGCTATTATCACAAAAGCTGACGTCGTTGAAAATAATTCCATTGGGAAGATGGAACTCCTATCGCGGGGATTCGAAGAAATATCAAAGATCGAAAAGCACGCAGATGCTGGAGAAATTCTTATTACAGATCCAATAAGACACGTGGCAGAAAAAGGCACCTTTACTTATACTGGACCTATACCACACAGAATCTCTTCCTCTCATACGATAAACTCCTACAAAGTAAATTATCTAAATCCTAGAACGGCTAGTGATAGCAGTTTAGTTCATGCTTTGTTTATTGCAAATCCGGTATCGGATGCAGTAAGAGTGCGTACATATGAAGTCGTTACGATTGAATTCTTGCTAAATAACACCGGAAAACAATCGGTCGACATCCTAATTGAGTATTTAAAAAGCAAAGACTTCCCTCAAATTGATAAAAAGACATTGCTAGAAATACTTGGAAGTTCAGAGTATATCCAATCAGTTAACACTGAAATTTCACTTAGATCAGGAATTGAGGACAAGCTTCGCGGTTTTCGTGACGTCTACAATACTGAAAGGAAAGAAACTACAGAGTCAATTGCAGAGGAATTAGGTAAAGCACTAGGCTTAGATTCAGAATATATCCAAGAGAATATTAGCCTCGATAAGTTAATCGAAGAATATATAAGTGCAGTTTTTTTGGAAATCAGAATGATGGCTAATTTCTATAGGTTAGAAGAGAAGTTTTTTGAACAGCTTGCTATCAATAAATCATATGATCATATTTTTCACCGTCATTTTCAGAAACTCAACCTAAAGGACGAGGAGATTGACGAATTTAAGAGAATTTTCCTAACAGTTTTAAATAGACACAGTATAGAAGAAAACAAATATTTCGCAGCGATTTTTCATAATGTATTGCTAGTCTATTATATGAATAGAAATGATAAGTACATTGTTGAACAAATTGATAATCTTCGAAACAAATATATATTACTGGATACCAATGTACTATACGCACTTCAATGTAAGGCGAGTGAATATAATTCGTTTATTTCTCATGCAGTTAGTAAACTAAAATCTATCGGCGTAACAATAAATGTTTTTGACCGAAGCGTTTATGAATACAATGAATCACTTCTAAGTGCGGACCATCAGTATAAAAAGCATGGTGAGATAGCTTTTCGTTTCGACGGATACAATCCCTGGATCTGGAATGAATTTAAAACAAATAGGGATGCCTATATGAATGATTTTAGCTATTGCATACAGTTGCACACAATACCTAAGAATCTTGGAAAGACAATTCTTATAGACACTGATAATCCTCCAGACGAACTTAATGAAATTAATTTGAATGTTGTTAAGTTAGAACCGTTTTATGAAAAGGAAGATTTAGGAGATTATTACAGTAAGACAGCAGAGGCGAAGCGAAAGTGGTTCGATTCAGAGCATACAGTATATTGGCTTGAAAATAGCCAGGAATACGAAGAAAAAGTATTGCACGATGCTAACTGCATTAAACATTTGGAATGTGTTGGCGATACACCGTACGAAACGTCGAATATTTTCATTACCTGTGATTTCAGATTTGCAAAGATTCGTAAAATGTTTGATCCGCATATTAATTACATAACAACAATTAAAGAGTTTCAAGAATTTATGATGCCATATTTACTCCTTGATGTTACTGAAACTGATACGAAAATTGCTACGCCCAACTTGTTATTAGCATCGGCTATCGGGTCTGAGCTTGCACATACAAAGGAACTTGAAACAGTTGTAGGGGGCTTTCTTAGACACGAACATAAGTCTGCATCAGAATTCGAAATATTGAGACGTGTAAAAAGTAAGAAAAGATTTGAAAACATAGAAGAAAAATGTTCATTTGAAAAGCTAAATACAGAGAATAGTAATGATTTCATAAATGACGCTTCTGCTTTTGCAGATGATTATCAGTCAACATTAAGAGAAAATCTCTCAAGATCATTTGCACAGAAATCGATCGAAAGAATTATGAAAGAAAATGCAGAGCTTAAAGCTCAACTTAAAGAAAAAAATCGTGTGGTTGATGTAGTAGAAAAAAAACAACGGGGCCGGGAAAAATACCAAAGAGCACAAAAACGTCGAGTGCCATAGTTCATTTAACAGCTGTTGATGCGCGGCGGCCGCTAATGGGATTAGCGGCCTTGGGCCGAGCGATGGAAAACAATGAGTTTTATGATTTATGTAAAAGGGAGAAATGAAATTGGTTCGGCTCGGCCAAATTTCGCTTTGGCGATGGCTCTTGCAGATGCGTTCTTGAAAGTTGTGTGATACTCTGAAGAGCGAACGAGCTTTCTGCTAAGAGCAAGAGCACATGCCAACCGGCTTCGCCGGCCGCGAAACTTCGCATACCAGCGGAACGTTATTCGAAATGCCTTTTTAAATAAATTTATCCCTCGGCATCCGTGCCTCGGGTATTGGAGACAGTAATAATGAAGATTCCAACATATAAGAAATTTGTTGCTCCAGTTCTTAAATATTTAGCAAGTGATGGAAAGGCTCATAAAGCTGCAGATGTCTACGAAGGCGTTGCAAATTTAGTGGGTTTAACTGAAGAAGATAAATCTGAACTTTTACCAAGTGGGGTTCAAGCTGTTTATAAAAATCGTATTGGATGGGCGCAAGATGCAACAAAAAGAAATGAACTAACTTGGAGCCCTTCTCGCGGTGTTTGGCAAATAACCGAAGCGGGTAATGATTTATTAAGAAAATATAACGGTGAAATTCCTGCTGACATCGAATATACAATTGCTTCAACTAAACGGAATATACGTTTGTCTGAAATCCAGGAAAATGAAGTTAATTTTGAGAATGAAGAGGAATCTGAGTCAAGTCCAGAAGAAAAAATATACAAAGGGTTGCGTGAAATCAATGAAAGTGTCGTTGTCGAACTATTAGAAAGAATATCAGAAATTACCCCACAAGAATTTGAGAAATTAGTTTTAGACGTCCTGCATGCTATGGGTTATGGAACTGATAGATCTGACTTACAGAATGTAGGAAAAAGTCATGATGAAGGAATTGATGGGATAATTTCTTTAGATAAACTTGGTCTTGAAAAAGTTTATGTTCAAGCTAAAAGATGGAAGAATCAAGTTGGAAGCCCTGAAGTTCAAACATTTATGGGAGCACTTCAGCTTAAGGGCGCGAATAAAGGTGTTCTAATATCTTCTGGACCCATAACAACACCAGCATACGATTTAGCAAAACAAGCACATGGAAATCTTGTTTTAATTAATGGAACCAGACTTGCAGGTCTAATGATTGAATATGGTATTGGTGTACAACATCGTGTAATTAAAATTGCTAAAGTCGATCAGGATTATTTTGATTAAAAAGATGTTGATTGGTTTCCAAAGTACATCCATGTACTTTGGAAAAAGGCTTTGAAGTAGTCAAGGCACTTCGAATAACAGATGTTGATGCGCTCCGGCTGAAAATGGGATTTTCAGCCTTCGGGCTCTGCCACAGTTTGCTTTGTCATATCATTTGCGATTTTGAATAAGAAACATGTGTGGTATAATTGGAGTAGTTGAGGGTGCAAAGTTATACGGCAAATGATACGCCAAGCCTGCGGCGCGCAAACCGTCGCATAACATCGGGCCGTTATCGGCTAGAATATTTAAATATAAGAAATTGATAATATTAGAAGGAGAGCTAAATGAAAATCAGGACGATTATAGCTTTATTATTATGTTTTCCAATATTTAGTTTGTTTTCTGAAGACATGCCTGTTCTCTATTATAAATTTGGAACAGAAAGAAATCAAATTATTTTTGAATTGGGTGAACCTGAATATTTCTTACCGGGTGGTCATCTTCAATATACCTTTTATTCCGGTGCCTCATCTTATGAAAAGATAATATTTCTTATTGATGAAAATAACAAATTATTTGCAACCACAATAGACATAGGACTTGATTATTCAACTCCGATTCCCATAGAAGAATTACAAAATAGAGTATTTAAATACTATAAAGATTATTTTGAAGGTATATTTGGAGTGCCATATATATCGAATGAAATGGGTCTCTTGTGGAAATTTGATGATGCATTTTGCTTTTTTCAACCATACGTTAAAGATACTTTTTTACGTTTTAAATATATATCAATGCCGAAAGAATATGCTGAAGAGGTAGGATATGGAGAGATTTATCAATAAAGTATATTTTTGCAACAATATAAATAAAACAACAGAGGAAATAGTCGATAATGAATAATAAAAGATCCTTCTTTTTAATTGTCATTTCAATCGTCGTTATTTCATTGCCACCAATTTTCTATATTTTAAATTTTTGGGGAACTCCTCTTTCTTCAGAAAATATTGACTGGGGTGAATTTGGTTCTTATATTGGAGGAATCCTTACTCCAATTCTATCTGTTATTACAATTCTAATACTAATTTTCCAGCAAATTAATTATCGAAAAGAAAATGAAAAATACAAAAAAGAGAAAATAGTTAATACCTACATTGATCTTTTATTTAAGGCTGAAGAAAAGTTAAGTAATACTGAAGAAGAAACAAAAAAGTTCCTTCCTCCAAGATATCAAAGAGTTAGCAAATCAGAGAATCCTAAAAATACTGGAGATTATCAGATAATTTGGGATTTTGTTGATGATTGGATATTATATAAAAAAATACAAGATAAAATTGCACTGATAGATCCAGAAAATCCTGTAATTTCATATGCAAAAAATAAGTACAAAGATATTTTAATAACTCTTGAATCGCTAAAATATATAAAATTGAATAAGATTTATACGTTGTAGTATTTCTTTGTCGAATAAAGAAAATTGTTTCCCATTAAATATTCCAGCCGATAACAGCTGTTGATGCGCTCCGGCTGATAACGGGGTTATCAGCCTTCGGGGCTTCGCCCAAATTTGCCTCTGTCATAGATTTTGCGTAAGTCTGACGTTGTGGTAAGATGAGTTGCAGTATGCGGTTGATATTGTGAAGAAACGCAAAATCTCCGCCAGTCGCCTTCGGCGAACGGCAAACTTCGCATAACAGCGGAACGTTAAAGGAAATTCGGACGACGACAATGAGCGACCAGGACATCCTTTACATTTTAGGTTCAGGACATCGTTTACACTAAACAAGTTTAAACGAAGCATTTGAACCCATCAACAGAGGGTATAAATGCAAATGTTTTCCGATCAATTTCTCCTAATCTTAAATTGTCAAACCAGACGGTAAAAGTCTCATCTTCATTTTCTCGAAGACCAACTTGGTATCCAACAAAGACATAACTGACGAAAATCCTGTGTCGGTCTATGGTCACCGCCCCACGATTATTTATCATTCTCACCTCATATCCGGATGGATATGGAATTCCCAGACTTCTATAGACACCTCTAGCTTGCAATAGAACCCTTTTCAAATTCAACCGGAGAGATCCCGCCAAGATGCTTGTGGCGACGCTTCCGGTTGTAAAATGCTTCAATATAATCGAACACATCAGACCGTGCTTCATCCCTTGTTCGATATGTCTTCCGGCGAATCCGTTCCTTCTTCAAACTACCAAAGAATGATTCCATGGCTGCATTGTCCCAGCAGTTTCCACGACGGCTCATACTTCTCTTCAGTCCGTTGTCACGACAGAATCTAATCCAGTCACCGCTGTCAAATTGGCCGCCCTGATCGGAATGGATAAGGACTTTGTTTTTCGGGCGTCTCTTCCAAACAGCTGTCAGTAAGGCCTGGATAACCAGATCACGATGAAGCGTGTTCTGCATGGACCAGCCGATGATTCTCCTGGAATAAAGATCCATGACAACTGCGAGATACAGCCAACCTTCATGAGTTCGAATATAGGTAATATCCGTTGTCCACGCAGTATCGGGTTCTTCTACATTAAAGTCCTGCTGGAGATGGTTCGGGGCAGCCTGGGACGGTTTTCCATACTTGAATCGACGCATCTTGAAGCCGACCATCGCCCTGATACCATGCTCTCGCATGATTCTGGCTACTCGATGGACGCTGCAGGATTCTCCGTCTTCCATCAAATCCTCATGGATTCGTGGACTTCCGTAGACCTGATCGCTTTCTTCGTAGAAGTGGCGAATCTTCTTCAACAACCGAATGTCTTCAATCTTTCTCTCTGATTGAGGTTTTCTCAACCATGCATAGAATCCGCTTCGATTGACATCGAGAACCCGGCACATAGTCTTCACTCTGAATTCAGCCCTGTAGTTTTTGATGAAGGCATATCTTACTCGGACTGACTCGCGAAGTATGCCGCGGCTTTTTTTAAGATATCTCGCTCTTCCTGCACCCGCCGCAGCTCTGCTTTCAGCCTGGCATTCTCGACTTCAAGCTCCTTATTTGCTTTTGCCGATTCTGGTGCTTTTGGATTTCGAGAATCGGCCTTCAGCCACTTATAGAGGCTATGGGTTGAGACTCCTATACGCTCAGAGACTTCCTTGATGGAGTAGCCCCGCTCAACAACCTGGCCGACTGCTTCTGCCTTGAATTCGTCCGAATATCGCGGACTTCCCATGATGTACACTCCTTCCTCATTTTGAGTTTAGCAGTGTCTATCAAAAGCTGGGAATTCCAATAAATCACCTGTGGAATCTGAGAAGGGAAGGGCCGTTTGGACTTTGTGTAAACACTTCCGGGAGTCTGCATTTTAAGAGCTTCATGAGGTCGAACACTGTTGAACTGATTTCTCCAGACATCAAAATGCGCCTGATGTTCAGAGAGGTTACCCTGAATCTGTCCCTGTAATTCCCGTTTGATATCGGCATGCATTCTCTCATGCCCCCCGTTCTCACAAGGTCGTCCCGGAGTGATGCGATCAAGTTCGATTCCCAAGGCCAACCACCAAACACTTAAGCGTGTGAGCCCCAGCAGTCCCTTCATGGAGGCAAAGGGAGGTCCGTTGTCGGACCTAATGACTCTGGGCATTCCATAGATGGAAAAGAGCTTCTCAAACTCGGTTCTAACTTCTTGTGTGTCAGCCTTTTGGAGTGCTTTGATGGTAAAGATGTATTTGGAAAACTCATCCCGAACGGTCAAAGGTTCACATCGTTCTCCCTCGGGAGTATACCACCAGCCTTTGAAATCCACGGTCCAGATGTCATTCGGCTGCTTGGCTTGAAGACGGCTCTGGATTCGCTGAGATTTATTCTGCCGGCGTTTCTTTCGGTGCACTACCAGACCTGCTTTATCCAGGATGCGTTTCACGGTGGTCAGACTTGGACTCTCCTGGTGGGGATGTGTCTTCTGGTAGATATCGAGGATTTTCTTTGGCCCCCATTTGGTGTGTCGTGATTTGATTCGGACGATGTCGCAGATGACATTCTCCGGTGTCTGGTGAGGGCAGATACGAGGTTTCCTGGTTCTTTCATTCAGGCCGGCGAGCCCTTCCTGAATAAACCGGTTTTTCCATTTAAGGCCTGTCGGCCGGGAGATCCCGTACTCAGCACAGAGGTCTTTCATACAGACATGGGGATCCATGGCCTTGAGGGCGAACTCGAATTTGACGTCCATAATATTGGTCTCCTTCCACGGCATAATCAGCACCTCGATAAGGGAAAGTACTGATCATTTTAGTCCTTGTCGTGTAAAGGATGTCCTGGTACTCTCGTGTAAACGATGTCGTGGACCCGTACCGACAAGAAAGGGGCTTCTTTTTTTGAGGTGTTTTTCTATGGCAACTCTTTCCCTTTTATTTGGCTAAGTACGTGAACCTAAACCCCTTCAAGTGTGAATTTCTTTTTTGAGGCCTTCCACCTCTGTAAAAGATAAAGGTCAATTTAATCCGGCTTTCTCCTCACCCCAACACCATAACAAACATCTTTATATGAGAATCCAGAACGCATCGGAACATTTCTCGCTTCATTCTTAGATACTTTTAGTGCGAAGGCGGTCAGTTCCAGAGAAGTTGTCAGAGAGACTTTTATGGTTATTAAAAAGAATGGGAGTTGCTCATAGTTGAATCCTTCGCAGTTAATAAATCTCGCATCGAAAAAGGATACGCTTATGAATTATTGGGTTCAAGAAGATTGGGTGGTAGCCTAAGAGTATGAATTAATGAATTTACTGTTCATGGAGATTGTTATGGCCGTGGTTCGCTATTAATGGTTTAGGCAGAACGCTTTAAGAGCATGCCTGTGTATATGGAGAAGATGAACAAAAGGTTTTATAGAATCCGTTCTGATAGAAGAGTGGTCTTGGAAGGCTAATCGCATCAGAAGATGTCCTTGTAAAGTGAAGAGGCGGGGAAAGTGTAAATACTGGTCAGTATGCTGAGAATAAAAAATGTTCCGATGA
Organism: Spirochaetia bacterium; assembly: GCA_963666985.2. Taxonomy (GTDB): domain Bacteria; phylum Spirochaetota; class Spirochaetia; order DSM-2461; family DSM-2461; genus UBA2779. Next base: position 1,881,209 of record CAXXIA010000002.1, read on the forward strand.
AAGAATCAAAACGGAAGAGGGGGTGAGGAGCAAGAGAGGTTGGTAAGGGCTCGTCGTCCGAACTTCCTTTAACAGCTGTTGATGCGCGGCGGCCGCTAATGGAATTAGCGGCCTTGGGCCGAGGAGATGTGTATTATTTAAGAATTATGCCATTTGCCAAAGAGATCATTCACATTGATTCGGCTCGGCCAAATTGGCCCTTTGACCAAACCCTGCGAAAATTGTGATACAATTTCCTTGAGTTTGTTCAAGCCCGCAAGGGGCCGGGCCAACTTCGCATACCAGCGGAACGTTTGACGATAAAATCTGAAATATCTTTTTGAGTCATCTATGCATCAATAAATTGCGATTAATTTACCATAAATAAATTATTCAACTTTGTAGACATGAAGTCCATTCATCTGATTAGCCAGATAGATGAAGTTTCCATCACCCCATACGTCATAGGCAATTCCTCCTTGGTCATCTGAATCAATAGAGGTCAGATTTCCCGAAGAGTCAACCGAATAACTGTAAATACCATTTCCACCACGAGCAACATATAAGAAATTTCCATCACCACATACACTATAGGCAGTTGTTCCCAAAGCCTCGGAATCGATATGGGTTAAGTTTCCTGAAGAGTCAACTGAATAACTGTAAATACCACTTCCACCACGAGCAACATATATAAAGTTTCCATCACCCCATACAGCATAGGCATCCTGACCGGGATCATCGCAATCGATATGGGTTAGATTTCCTGAAGAATCAACCGAATAGCTGTGAAGTCCTCCTTCTCCATTAGCTAAATAGATAAAATCATCATCACCCCACACACCACGTGCAATTTCTCCCGGATCATCGGAATCGATGAGGGTTAGATTTCCTGAAGAATCAACAGAAAAACTGTAAATCCCACTTGTTCCATTAGCTAAATATATGAAGTCTTCATCACCCCATACATCAAATGCAAATCCTCCATGGTCATCAGAATCGATCTTGTTTAGAATCCCTGAAGAGTCAACCGAATAGCTAAGGAGTCCTCTATATCCATTAGCTAGATATATAAAGTTTCCATCACCCCATACACCCAAGGCCAATTCTCCCGGATCATCGGAATCGATGTGGGATAGAATCCCGGAAGAATCAACCGAATAGGTTTTAAAACTTCCAGAAAAGTTTGCAATATAAACGAAGTCACCATCACTCCAAACACCATTTGCTTGACTACCTGTGAACCACACCGGGATTCCCGGAGGCTGTTTTAGTTGAGTCCGGCAGCTACTGCCGAACATTCTTCCTGTTCATAATACATCGATTCAAACTTCGCCGGGGGGATATCTCCAAGCGGCTCCATGATTCGGCGGTTGTTGTACCAGTCCACCCAGTCCAGGGTTTCCAATTCAACCTGTTCTATTCTCTGCCATGAGCTCCTCCGGTGGATGACTTCGGCTTTGTAGAGACCGTTGATAGTCTCAGCCATTGCGTTATCGTACGAGTCTCCTTTGCTCCCAACCGAAGGCTCGATACCGGCCTCTGTCAATCGATCCGAATATCGAAACGAAAGATACTGCCTTCCACGATCACTGTGATGAATCAGACCGTCGACTACTTCCCTGGCCCAAAGCGCCTGATTGAGCGCATCAAGAGTAAAGTCGGTTTTCATCGACCGGCTAGCTCGCCAACCGACGATCATCCGGGAGAAGACATCAATGATGAAGGCAACATAGACGAAGCCCTGCCAGGTGGAAACGTAGGTGAAATCCGCAACCCAAAGCCGATTCGGCTTGGAAGCTGTGAAATCTCTGTTAACCAGATCCTCGGGTCTTTCATCTTTCGGTGACGGGAAGGTGGTCTTGGTTCCCTTGCCCCGAATGACGCCTCTGAGACCCATAGAACGCATAAGACGTTCGACGGTACACCTGGCTACATGGAGATGCTTCTCATTTCTAAGAACCTTCCAGACTTTCCTGGCGCCGTAGACTCTACGGTTCTCATCCCATATCTCCTGAATCTCATTTTTAAGAAACCGGTCTCGACGTGTTCGATCAGGTTCGAGTTCAGGATCAGCTTCTCTTGCTTTTTGTAGATGATAGGTCGACGGAGCAATCGGCAGTGATTTGCAGATAGGCTCGACTCCATATTCTTCCCGGTTCTCATTGATAAAACCGACCATCAGTTCTTTCGGCGGTCGAGCTCCGCCTGGGCAAAATACGCTGAGGCCTTTCGAAGAATTTCGTTGGCAGTACGAAGTTCTCGATTCTCCTTTTCCAGCTCTTTAAGACGCTTACGCTCTTCACTGGTTAGACCATCCCGCTGCCCTTCATCGATTTCTGCCTGCCGAACCCATTTCCGGAGTGTTTCGGGTGTACAGCCGATCTTAGCGGATATTGAACAAATCGCCGACCACTGAGATTCGCTGTCCTTCTGCTTCTCAAACACCATCCGGACAGATTGTTCCCGGACTTCCTTGGGGTACCTTGTTTGCTTTCCCATGACACAATCCTCTCAAGTAATTGTGCCTCCGGTAAAGCCGGGGTGGTTCACTACTCATTCAAATGATGCGTTAGTACCTCTACCCGACAAAGCTATCTGGGCTGCAACAAATAAGAATCTTTATCAAGGCCGACTTGATGTTCGATCACTTAGAGCAATTACTGGAACTATAGAATCAGAACTTGCTGTCTTTACAGAAGACCTTTTTGCAAAAGAATGGATAGAAAGTATCCTTCGACACAACGCTATTGAAAATTTCGACAGAATTGAGGTGCATGCTCTTTCAGGTGATGGTACTGCAGTTAAACTTCACAAGAATCACAACGCAGATCCAGCTGTGAAAGTACCGTCAATATGTTTCATTGATGGAGATTCCAAGCAGGAAGAATCTGAGGACCTAATGATCTATCGACTGCCAGGAGAATGCCCTGAGTCTTATATCTGTAACAAAGTTAATGATAAAATCGATGAGTTTATGGCAGAACTTGCTATTTCGTTGCATCTTGCTTATGAAAAACAAGAAAGAGTTAAAGAGGTTATTGGCTCAATTCTAACAACGAACTACGATCCTCATTTATTATTTTCACAGATTGGTAAGAAAATCGCATTTGTATCTGAAACCATAGTACGAAACGCATTCCTTTCGATTTGGAATAAATCCTATAGCAGTGAATCTGGAGAGATCTATAGAACAATTAGTTCACATCTAACTTAATGATCGCTATATTTATAAGAAAATCATGTGCTGAAATGTTCTGTTCGTTTAACAGCTGTTGATGCGCTCCGGCGGTAACGAGGTTACCGCCTCCGGGGCTCTGCCCAAATTTGCCTCTGTCATAGATTTTGCGGAAGGCTTTCGCTGTGATAAAATGAGTTGCGGTTAGCGGTTGAAGTTGTGAAGAAGCGCAAAATCTCCGCCAGTCGCTTGAGCGAACGGCAAACTTCGCATAACAGCGGAACGTTAGACGGCGTTCTCGTTTAAATCCATATATAGAAAAAAATAGTTATAGATTAAGGTTAATTCAATATAGGCAAAGTATGTACATGATCCGGTTTATGCGTGCAAGAAAACAAAATAAATGCACATAATAGTGTTGATAAGTTCCTAAAACCTCCTAATATGTACATAAGATGACGAGCGCATACAACGATTTACCACTACTACCACCTACAGCAGATTTGCAGACGAAAGAACTCCTCAAAGCAGCAATAAGCGCTAACGTAGAGCTTGCCCGGTTAAAGGGATACTGTACTCTTCTTCCCAACGATTCAATTCTACTAAGCTCTCTCGTCTTAAAAGAGGCGAGGGCTAGTTCTAATATTGAAAATATCATCACAACGCACGATGCACTTTATCAGGCAGCGGCCAGTAAGAGTCCGGTTACAGATCCTCAGACTAAAGAGGTTTTGAATTACCGAGCAGCGCTGTATCGAGGTAATGCTTTCATTCGAGAAAAAGGTATTTTAACGGTTAATACAATCCTTGGGATTCAAGAAGAACTTGAAAAAAACTCTGCCGGCATCAGACGTCTTCCAGGAACGAGTCTGGTAAATGATTCCACTGGAGAGGTTATCTATACGCCACCGGACAATCCTGATTCGATACAAGCACTTCTTAAGAATTTAGAGGTTTATATCAATACCGATGATGATATGGATGCACTGATAAAAATGGCGGTCATTCATTATCAGTTTGAATCAATTCATCCTTTTTATGATGGTAACGGGAGAACCGGAAGAATCCTCAACGTTCTTTTTCTAGTGCTTAAAGGGTTGCTGGATAGTCCTATTCTTTATTTGAGCTCTTATATCAATAGAAACCGATCAGAATATTATAAACGGCTTCAATCGGTTCGAACAAATGAAGGATGGGAAAGTTGGATTGGATTTATGCTCAAAGCGGTTGAGGTGACATCGAAAGAAACGTTGCTGCTTATCACTTCCATCACAGCACTTATGGAAAGTACAACGGAAAAGGCGAAGTTGGGTTTACCATCAACCAGTTATTCAAAAGAGTTAATCGAGTTGATATTTGAAAATCCGTATACGAAAATCGAGCATGTTGTAAATCGTGGTTTGGCGGAACGCCGAACAGCGAGTAAGTATCTCAAGCAGTTGGAGGGAATAGGGATTCTCCAATCATACAAGGCGGGTAAAGAGATTCTGTTTATCAATAAAGGCCTTTATGAAGTATTAAAGAGAGAGAACGCCGTCTAACAGCTGTTGATGCGCTCCGAATACATTTGCAAGCAAATGTATTCTCCGGGGCTCCGCCCAAATTTCGCTTTGTCATGGCTCTTGCAGATGCGTTTCTGTAAGTTGTGTGATAATCTGAAGAGCGAACGGGCTTTCTGTTAAAGGCAAGAGCACATGCCAACCGGCTGCGCCGGCCGCGAAACTTCGCATACCAGCGGAACGTTAAATGAAAACACAAAATAAATTTGAGCGACCAGGACATCCTTTACATTTTAGGTTCAGGACATCGTTTACACAAAACAAGCTTAAACGAAGCATTTGAATCCATCAACTGAAGGGAGAAAGGCATAGGTTTTCAAATCAATTTCTCCCAATCTGAGATTGTCAAACCATACGGTGAAGCTCTCATCCTCATTCTCCCGAAGTCCAACTTGGTATCCTGAAAAGACATAACTGACAAAGACTCTATGCCTGTCGATAGTAACGGCTCCCCGATTATTCACCATTCTCACCAGATACCCGGCCGGGTAGATCACCTGAGGGATTCGAGGAGGGAAAGGCCGATTGGACTTTGTGTAAATACTTCCGGGAGTCTGCATTTTGAGAGCTTCATGCGGACGAACACTGTTGAATTGATTTCTCCAAACATCAAAGTGTGCCTGATGTTCTGAGAGGTTCCCTTGAATCTGTCCCTGCAATTCGCGTTTGATATCGGCATGCATTCTTTCATGCCCTCCGTTTTCACAAGGCCTTCCTGGAGTGATGCGATCAAGTTCAATTCCCAAGGCCAGCCACCAAACACTTAAGCGGGTGAGTCCGAGTAATCCCTTCATGGAAGCAAAGGGTGGTCCGTTATCGGAGCGGATTACCCGAGGGATTCCATAGAGAGAAAAGAGCTTTTCGAACTCTGTTCTAACTTCTTGTGTGTCAGCCTTTTGGAGAGCTTTGATGGTGAAGATGTATTTGGAGTATTCATCCCGAACCGTCAGAGGTTCACACTTTTCATTATCGGGAGTGTACCACCATCCTTTGAAGTCGACCGTCCAGATATCATTAGGGGCTTTGGCCTGCAGATGTGTTTGGATTCGGCTGCCTTTGGTCTGCTGCCGTTTCTTTCGATGATGAACCAGTCCTGCTTTATCAAGGATGCGTTTGACGGTGGTGAGGCTTGGGGGATTATTATGAGGATGGGTCTTCTGGTAGATCTCGAGAATCTTTTTTGGCCCCCAGCTGGAGTTGTGCAACGTCTTGATCCGGATAATACCGCATATAACGTCTTCAGGCGTTTGGTTGGGGCTGCTGCGAGGTCTACGGGGTCGTTCCTTCAACCCGGCGAGCCCTTCCTGGATAAACCGGTTTTTCCATTTAAGGCCTGTCGGCCGGGAGATCCCGTACTCAGCACAGAGGTCTTTCATACAGACATGGGGATCCATGGCCTTGAGGGCGAACTCGAATTTGACGTCCATAATATTGGTCTCCTTCCACGGCATAACCAGCACCTCGATAAGGGAAAGTGCTGATCATTTTAGTTCTTGTCGTGTAAAGGATGTCCTGGTACTCTCGTGTAAACGATGTCCTGAACCCGTACCAATTTATTAAGTTATAATTATATAAATCCTGTAGAAATAGAGGAGTAAAACTTGAAAATTCGAATAGCACCTATTATTGCATTGGCATTCCTTTTATTATCCTGTGCAACTATTGATAATGAACCTCTCGAAAAAGAATCCATACCAAATGTAGTCTTCACGAATAGTTTTTCTGATATTAGGTCACCAGTAAATGGCAATGTAATTCAAGTCGAGAAAACCGATTCAGGTGGATTCAATGTTGCAATAGAAACTTCAATTTCATATTGGTATCAGGATTCAGAAAGAGAAGAAAGGATTGGATACAATTTGTTTATATTCAATTTAAGCGAGGTAGAAGTTTTTGAAGGAGAAATAAGATACGGTGATGTAATCGGTATATCTTCAGATTCAACTTGGCTTTCCGCGTGCGCCGAAAAAATTGATCCTGCACTAATTCGATACACAAAGAATGAACCTCAAAAAGTAAATGATGTATGGTGGTACTCCCCAGACTGGATTATATCGACAACATTTAAGCCATTTTCCTATAGGCCTGTACCATCGTTAGAATATGCAGCAGAAGATTTCTTCCAGAGATGGGCCCGCGAAGGGTGTGAAGCTAGAGGATATACGATTCACCATTTCCCCGATCTTGATAGAATTCGTGTTAAGACCACAATGGACTCATATCCAGAACTACAAGATGTAAATGGTGCAGTAACACTAACTGAATCCACTTATTATCACTGCACGGGAGTTTTTGTCTCAAAATCAATAGTTTTACGTGAAGGATATGATGTTGCTTTATGGTGGCAAAAAGACTTCGACAAATGGCTTCGAGAAGAATACAAACTAGGCGAAGAAGTATGGTTGTATTGTACTTTCTTTACACTAGATCATGAGAATCAAGAATTAGTTGTATTTGTTAGGGATTTTGTTTTTGAAGATCAAATTGAAGTAGCAAAAGACCGAATAAAAAATCTAATTCAGTAGATGTGGTTTCTAAAGAAATGTTTTCATTTAACAGCTGTTGATGCGCTCCGGCCGCTAAAAGTGTTTAGCGGCCTTCGGGGCTTCGCCCAAATTTCGCTTTGTCATGGCTCTTGCAGATGCGTTTCTGAAAGTGGTGTGATAAGCTGAAGAGCGAACGTGCTTTCTGCTAAAAGCAAGAGCGCATGCCAACCGGCTGCGCCGGCCGCGAAACTTCGCATACCAGCGGGCCGTTTTGTGCACTTATTCAGAAATTCGGTGAATGAAAACCATTCTTATTTGTAACGTCTTTTCAATCAAAGATGTAAGGCCTTCTTCCAATCAGTGTTATTAAAAAGCGATACATGCAAGATATAGAAGAGAACACCAACCGTGCCGAGAATAAGGGCTGTAACTGAGGACCATCCGATTTTTCCAGATATGGCGTAGTCCAGGGCCGCAAGCATCACTGCTAGGTCGAAGCAAAGGAATCCCGCTAGGTTTATTCCCTTACGCCGTACTCGATCCAAGTAGAAGAAGAAAAAGGATACAGGGAGCGTTGCTGCCGCTGCTATAAAGGACCAATCCGGCCAGCCAGTGGCAATAATGTCCACTACAATGGTAAGTCCTGTGCCCAGGATTAGGAGAGCGACAACGAGTCTAAGCCAAGGCGGTCGGCGAAAGACAATGTAGGCAAGTGCCGACTCTAGGGCAAGGAACACTGCACTATAATAAGGTAGCAGGTATCGTCCAAGGCGCTGGCCGGGCAAAGCTCTTGCTATTAGTAAAAGTGAAATAGATCCCACAAGGATAAGGGCCACTGTCACTGCAATAAAAGGGTGATGGCCAAGGCGCATGAATACCAGGCTTAGAAGTGCAGCACCCACCACCGGGATCGCTACAAAAAACGACCAGCTTATATGACCGTTCCGTATGAGGTCTACGCCTAAGGTATAAGCTATGGGGAACAATCCAAGGAAGCATACCATCAGTGTCGCAAAGAGCCGTTTTTGCCGTTGGTCCAGTGTCTTATACATCCGTTGTGGTGGAATTACATCTTCAGGATATTCCGCAGGTTCCGGTGGGCCATTCCGAACTTCTCCGGGAATAGCCGTCCCACAGAGAGGACAGGCCTCTAAGCGCATTTCTATTTCAACTCCACATCGTGGGCAGTATGGCATCCGATTACCTCCTGTTGGTCCTGATAGCGACGGGAATCCCGTTGCGTCTCATACCGGCGAAAAAACGACGTTCGATGTCCGTCTCTGCATAATGGCTGCACAAAAACACCCGACTGATCCCCCCGTAAGCAATAGCTGCTGCATTGATTTGCTGTGGAATAGATGGCGGTATAAATTGGTAGGCTTGTACAAAACGGGCCATATCGTTGGGGATGGTAATACGACCTAAATTTGAAAAGCTCACGGTAAAACTCCGGCTTCCAAAGGCCGAATAAAAGAATTTTAAGAGGGGGTCTTTGAGGAATAGCGGGAGAATGCGGATAAGGGAATTTTTTTCTCCGGTGACATTGCGACTGATCTGCCGGGCAATATATCGACCGTCAATTTCCAACCGCATGAAATGATGCACCTTAGATACGATATCTTCGAAGTTAAAGTCTCCCAATCTTGGGTCGATTCCCGGTTCCACCGTGAGGGAGAAATTGCGCATGGTGGATGATTTGAAGATCCGTCGAAGGTTTACGGGGACACTCACTCTGATTGGCCGAGGTTTCCAGTTTTTCGCTTTCATTTCTTCATAACAGGCATTCACTAAGGCTGCTGTAAGATACTCACCGACTGTAACTTTGTATTTATCGGCTGCTTGTTTAAGGATTTCTTCCTTGATGAGGCCTTCTGTGACGAAGAAAGTTGGAGGTCTGATCGGCTTCCCGGGTATCTTTAAAGCACGTTGTGCCATATGGGCGGGAGGCACATGCGGGTCATGATGAACCAAATAGCCATCTTCGTATTCCTCGATACTCATAGGCGATCTGGCGTCTATAGGTAGAGTGCCTACGGCTATCGCTTCACCTTGAATGCGAAGATATTCAGCTACCAGGCCATTGAGAAAATTCAATGCACCCGTACCGTCGGTGACAAAATGTCCTGCCTCCACAGCTACTCGATTACGATATGCAATAACCCTCAATGGCAACACGCCCGGACTCTTGAATGGAACATAGAGGCAGGGATAGCGGCTTTCGGGCTCAACATGGAGTTCTGTATCAGTTGGCTCCAGATAATACCAGAAGAGTCCTCGACGAAGGTGAACATGAAAATATGGGCATCGGGACATCATAGCCCGGCAAGCTTGTTCTAGGGGTTCTACGGATATCGGTTGGTTCAGAACAGCCGCCAATCTAAAGACCGTAGGCCTCCACGGAGAGAGTTGAGAAGCAAAGATTTTAGCAGCATTGTCTAGCCGGGACTCAAACTGGTCGGGCCCGGCCCCGGTGGCGGGCATCCTTTAATCATAACAGAAAAGATGAGCTTCGACACTGGAGTGAAATATCAGGTTTATGTGATGCGAGCCGTTGTATTGTCACCCCAATTGGGACAGGCTTTTCAGAAATTGAGATACAAGAGATGGCATGAATCAAAATGAGTGATTAGCGGCAATACAGGAATAAGTGCACAAAACAGCTGTTGATGCGCTCCGGCCGCTAAAAGTGTTTAGCGGCCTCCGGGGCTCCGCCCAAATTTCGTTTTGGCCATGGCTCTTGCAGATGCAGTTCCAGAAGTGATGTGATACAGTCAAAGGCGAACAAGGTATTGCTGTAAAAGAGCAAGAGCGCATGCCAACCGGCTATGCCGGACGCGAAACTTCGCATACCAGCGGACCGTTAGTCGCAAATACAATGATATACATTTCTAGCATGGTCGTACCACACAATATCTCGAGGATTGCAGATATCGATGAATGTCATTTCGAGAATCCTCCAATGATTGTTTTCGACACAAACATTTGCATAGATTTATACAAACTGTGGTGCAACCCAAGGCTAATGCGCAATGAACAGCACAAACAGTTTATGGAATTGGTCGATCTGTGCACAAAAATATACAAGAATGGTTGGCTATTTTTTCCCCATTTTGGAATAGAAGAAGCTTCTTTCAGTGAATTTTCAAATCGAGGAGAGTCTGACAAAGAGCAGCATATGCACATGGCCTTATTGAACTTGCTAGGTAGTGATCTGCAAAGCTTTCTAGCACATATCAATTCAACTTTCAGTAGCATTGAGCACTATACTCGTCGTGTAGATTCAAAATCATATATACGGCGAATAAGGAATGATATTATTTTTAGTGATCTTTTACCTTTGAAATACTGCTCAATGATGAAATTGTTTATTCTTTGTAACGACATAGATAGTTACAAAGAGCGTTTGTTTGAATTCTTTAATTATCTACTGAATAACATAAATTGTGTTGACGTAGGATCAATCATCACAGCGACATTTCTTACTAGCAGAAAGAAGATGAAAATGCTTTTCCATCGGCTACAAAACAGCTCGAGCGCAGGTTTAAGGAGTATTTTAAATTCTGCGATTGATCTTACGTTTATTGAGCTCTCAAGTCGTATTTACCTTGAGGGCCTAACACCAATATTTTGCTCACAGGATAAACTTCTTATCGAAATAGAGAATGCTACAAAAGTGCAATTTTTTCAAAATGGTATTCCTGCAAAAGGTATTTATGCAGATCGGCTTCCGGAAAACGAGGTCGTTATGGAGTTTATAGAGTTTATGAAAAAGTCGCTAGAAAAAAGGGATTCGTATATAAAACACTTCAATAAGCATCATGTTTGGGCAGAAATAGCTAATCTAGAAAAGGAAATAGTCAAACGTGTATCTGCGACTAACAGCTGTTGATGCGCTCCGGCGTCAACTAGCGTTGCCGCCTCCGGGCCTACGGCCAAATTTCGCTTTGGACATGGCTCTTGCAGATGCAGACTCAGAAGTGATGTGATACAGTCAAAGGCGAACAAAGCATTGCTGAAGCCGTTGCAAGAGCGCATGCCAACCGGCTTTGCCGGACGCGAAACTTCGCATAACAGCAGAACGTTAAACAAACTTTCGATGAAAAGAATTATTTCTATTTTTATATCGATTACATTATCTCTTCTTGGATCATGTAATACAAACCCCAACTATGTATTGTCTTCACAAATGAATGGATTACATCCGATTGAATTAATATACTTTGATTCAATTTCAGAAGAGAAATTAGGCTCTTTTCCAATTGATAGAGGATACTATGCTGAATTGGAATTCCCAGACTTCTATAGACACCTCTAGCTTGCAATAGAACCCTTTTCAAATTCAACCGGAGAGATCCCGCCAAGATGCTTGTGGCGACGCTTCCGGTTGTAAAATGCTTCAATATAATCGAACACATCAGACCGTGCTTCATCCCTTGTTCGATATGTCTTCCGGCGAATCCGTTCCTTCTTCAAACTACCAAAGAATGATTCCATGGCTGCATTGTCCCAGCAGTTTCCACGACGGCTCATACTTCTCTTCAGTCCGTTGTCACGACAGAATCTAATCCAGTCACCGCTGTCAAATTGGCCGCCCTGATCGGAATGGATAAGGACTTTGTTTTTCGGGCGTCTCTTCCAAACAGCTGTCAGTAAGGCCTGGATAACCAGATCACGATGAAGCGTGTTCTGCATGGACCAGCCGATGATTCTCCTGGAATAAAGATCCATGACAACTGCGAGATACAGCCAACCTTCATGAGTTCGAATATAGGTAATATCCGTTGTCCACGCAGTATCGGGTTCTTCTACATTAAAGTCCTGCTGGAGATGGTTCGGGGCAGCCTGGGACGGTTTTCCATACTTGAATCGACGCATCTTGAAGCCGACCATCGCCCTGATACCATGCTCTCGCATGATTCTGGCTACTCGATGGACGCTGCAGGATTCTCCGTCTTCCATCAAATCCTCATGGATTCGTGGACTTCCGTAGACCTGATCGCTTTCTTCGTAGAAGTGGCGAATCTTCTTCAACAACCGAATGTCTTCAATCTTTCTCTCTGATTGAGGTTTTCTCAACCATGCATAGAATCCGCTTCGATTGACATCGAGAACCCGGCACATAGTCTTCACTCTGAATTCAGCCCTGTAGTTTTTGATGAAGGCATATCTTACTCGGACTGACTCGCGAAGTATGCCGCGGCTTTTTTTAAGATATCTCGCTCTTCCTGCACCCGCCGCAGCTCTGCTTTCAGCCTGGCATTCTCGACTTCAAGCTCCTTATTTGCTTTTGCCGATTCTGGTGCTTTTGGATTTCGAGAATCGGCCTTCAGCCACTTATAGAGGCTATGGGTTGAGACTCCTATACGCTCAGAGACTTCCTTGATGGAGTAGCCCCGCTCAACAACCTGGCCGACTGCTTCTGCCTTGAATTCGTCCGAATATCGCGGACTTCCCATGATGTACACTCCTTCCTCATTTTGAGTTTAGCAGTGTCTATCAAAAGCTGGGAATTCCACTACAATGCGCGCTGGTACGATGCCACGCTTGGTCGATTCGTTACTGAAGACCCTGCTCGGGATGGCCTCAATTGGTTCATCTACGTCAGTAATAATCCGCTCAGGTGGGTGGATCCGACGGGTTTATTCGAGCTGGCGGCAGAAGACGGTAAAGCAATAATCAACGTAGAAGAAGACGATACTTTGTGGGATATCATTGCCAAGCAAAACCCGGATTCTTCAGATGCAGAAATACTCGGAAAGATCGATGAAATCGCCGAGACTAATGATCTAGAGGATCCAGACAAGATTTATCCTGGTCAAAAGCTTGAGGCTCCTGACTCCGTTGTACCGGACATTACAGACGACTTGATGGATCGAATGGAGACGAACGCTGAAGACAAGAATACCAGAAATCCTTTTTATTTCAGGGAAAAAGTCGAAGCTGGCGGAGATTGGGATCTCAAGGCTCAGGATGATACCGTGTATGATACGACTCCATTGCAATATGCTGAGTACCTTTTTAATGGTGAGATCGTTCGTTACGACGCACCCGGCAATATTCACTATGGTTATGTTGGCCGGTCTACATGGTATGGATCGCGTCGAAGACTCCTGAGCCAGGCTGGTGCAGCTCAAATCGAAGACAATCCCAACGGCGGCTGGGAAGGGGATGATCCCTCTGACGCAATGTACATCATTATGGGAATGGATTTATATGACAATCAGGAGTAGATACGTCTTCCTTACCCGTATAGGGCTGGTCGGATGTTGTGTCGCCATATTTCTTTATAGCTGCGATAGCGCAGATCGCTTTGCCAAAATGGAAATTGTTAATGAGATATCTCTAGAAAACGGTGAAAAGAAAGCCGTTATGTACGTATTGGATTACGGTGCTACGGCTTCAAGTCGGTTGAACGTGTCCATTTTGCCATCTGAGGCCAAAATAAGGGCAGCAAAAGGTGTCGTTTACTCCGCTCTTTTTACGGATCATCTAGATTACGATTTGCTTAAGATAGATGAACAAACTATTAAAGTCGTACATGAATATCGTCCCCAGGATCCATTTGTGAGCTACGATGAGTATGAAGGTATCAAGATCAAGTATTGACTTGTCGTCTTAGTGGTCGAAAAATCAACAGGTCCGCCCCTCCGCCATCGTGGCTTCGGGGCTGCACAGAATACTCGTTATCGTCAGCCGATATCCGTGTCAGCGGTCCGCTTCGCCTTTGGCTCCGCCCAATAACGGATACTCTGTGCACCTGCCAGAAATTAATCAGGGCCATCTGAAATACATCGTGTATTTCAGATGTATTTTTTTGGGGTTCTTTTCTGGATTTTATCGTTAAACAGCTGTTGATGCGCTCCGGCCGCTAAAAGTGTTTAGCGGCCTTCGGGGCTTCGCCCAAATTTCGCTTTGGCGATGGTTCTTGCAGATGCGTTCCTGAGAGTTGTGTGATAGGCTCAAATGCGAACAGGCTTTCTGCTGAAGTGCAAGAACGCATGCCAACCGGCTTCGCCGGCCGCGAAACTTCGCATACCAGCGGACCGTTAAACAAACTTTCGATGAAAAGAATTATTTCTATTTTTATATCGATTACATTATCTCTTCTTGGATCATGTAATACAAACCCCAACTATGTATTGTCTTCACAAATGAATGGATTACATCCGATTGAATTAATATACTTTGATTCAATTTCAGAAGAGAAATTAGGCTCTTTTCCAATTGATAGAGGATACTATGCTGAATTAATAGAAACAGTCGAAGAAACAGAGCCCTTTCTTGTAATCCTAAAGTTTTTCTTTGATTCAGAAACCGATTCTGATAAAGCCTCGGCAGATAAAATTTCTCAATATGGAAATGTTCTTACACAAGCAACAACATATATAAAACCTGGCGAAGAACCTTCAGAGGATTATATAAACCATATATCTATTCAAATTGATAGGAAAGGTCTTCTTAAGCAAGAGTATCTTTTACTTCCCAATAGAACACTTTTTACTGCTTTCAGCAGTATTGGACTTGTCGATTTTCAATTTGAGAAAAAAGAATATTTCAATTGTCCTTTGGCCATTGAATACAAAGAAAAAGTAATTCCTTCCTTAGCCTTAGTCGTCGGATCAATTTGTAGCAAATCGAAACCAGAAAGAGAGAATGGTCAAATCAGTTTGAGCGGTAAACTTTTATCAGATAAAGAAGGGAATCTGAAACTCAACTTATCGGAGCCAAGAGAGCTATATCCAACGCATTCATTTGTAGATGTTTTAGAGGCCGATTCTGAATTCTTTGATTTTACAGATAAGATAGTAATCATTTTTATTGATAATGCAGAAATAAGATCTGTAAGAACTGAATATGAGGAAACTCACAATCCTGCAGAAATTGTTGCCGATAGTATAAACACTGTTCTACAAAAGCTTGAATGAGAATCGAAAGTTCGTTTAACAGCTGTTGATGCGCTCCGGCCGCTAAAAGTGTTTAGCAGCCTTCGGGGCTTCGCCCAAATTTGCCTCTGTCATAGATTTTGCGAAAGGCTAGGGCTGTGGTAAAATGTGTCGCAGTTAGCGGTTGAGGTTGTGAAGAATCGCAAAATCTCCGCCAGTCGCTTTGCGAACGGCAAACTTCGCATACCAGCGGAACGTTTGATGACAGAATTAATTTAGGAAATAGTTTTTCTCATTTTTTAAAAAAGAGAAGGCAATTCCCCTCACAAATATCAATTTAAATTCGTGAAAAGCTCTGAAAGTTTTTGAGAAAAAATCAAAGTGTTCCAGTTGTCGAGGTTGTTTCTCCTGATATGAGTCTTGTTCAGTTGAATAAGAACAAGAGAGCCTTTTCACGGTGTTTGATCTTTATGGGCTTTGCTTAATTCCGTCATCAAACAGCTGTTGATACGCTCCGGCCGCTAAATCTCTTTAGCTGCCTTCGGGCCGAGAAGATGGTTATTAGTTGAGTGTTATGATATTTGCAAAGAGGAAATGGGATTGAAACGGCTCGGCCAAATTTCGCTTTGGCTGCTTTTGTTGAGATGTTTTGGTTCGTAATCTGTGGTAATGTTAAAAGCGAGCGGAGGTTCTGGTAATTTCGTGGGGCAGCCAACCGGCTCCGCCGGACGCGAAACTTCGTATACCAGCGGAACGTTAAAGGAAATTGGCAAAAAATGCGATCAAGCCTCGCCCTCGTGGCTCGGCCAGAGGGCCAAGAGAATCTAGTAGAAAGATACTGTCTCGGCTTTTTTGATAAAACAATCAAACCTTTTTGAGTGAATTTCTATATATTAAAAATGCAGATAAGGCAATCTAGTTTTTTTACTTACAAGGATTCACTTAACATAAAGAAAATACAACCAATCAGAAAAACAAGACTCCCAATAGATCCTATATAATTATGGAGTCGAATATTATCAATTAAAAAAGTAAGGCTTCCTACAGAAAATAGAATCCAACCAATTGACTCCAGTTTCTTCTTGTTTTTCAACTAACACCTCGAGTATTCGCTTCAGTAGATTTCACAAATTAATAGAGGGCTCGGTTATTGAGCCAGAACCTTTTGATTTTCGTCCTCTATGGCTTTCTCTACATATTTATTAAGAGAAAGGCCCATCCGTGTTGCTGCAAGAGATGCTTTACTATGGACTTCAGGATCAGTACGAACAAGAAATCTTCCCGAAAATGGCTTTTCCGGATTCTTTCCCCTCTCAGCACACCAATCCAGATAGAAATCAACTGATTCAGCCATTGCCGTTTCCAACGCAGAAACAGATTCACCTTGGAATGTAATGATGTCTTTTAGTCCAACGACTTCACCGTGGAAAATCCTAGCTTCATCATCGTATTCCACAACACCGGTATATCCTTTGTAGGTCATGGCTTCACTCCCGCATTCATCAGAAACTTACGAATAGATTTCACAGCACCTTTATCCGTTTCCTTTCTCGGATGAGGTCGATGAACGATGATATCAACATCATTCAACGAGAAACCGACTCTTGAACCCGAACCTTCTTTCTTTTCAGCTCCTAAATGAATTAGTAATGCTTCAATATCTCTCCAAGCAATGGATGAAAGTACAGGATCGGTGAAAATTGCTTGAAGGACTTTTCGATGCTTACTGTTCACAAAATAAAGATATCACAATTTGATATCAGAATCAAGATTGGTAAATATTGCAACTGCTGTTTGAGATATCTTCCACTGGACATCCGTGTCCAGTGGAAGGATGGGGGATTGCTTTCGGAATCTCTGCCAACTTCCTTTAACAGCTGTTGATGCGCTCCGGCTGATAACGGGGTTATCAGCCTTCGGGGCTTCGCCCAAATTCGTCTTTGTCAGAGATTTTGCTTGTGTCTCACGTTGTGGTAAGATGAGTAGCAGTTAGCGGTTGGGTTTGTGAAGAATCGCAAAATCTCCGCCAACCGCTGGCGCGGACGACGAACTTCGCATACCAGCGGAACGTTAAAGGAAATTGGCAAAAAATGCGATCAAGCCTCGCCCTCGTGGCTCGGCCAGAGGGCCAAGAGAATCTAGTAGAAAGATACTATCTCGGCTTTTTTGATAAAACAATCAAACCTTTTTGAGTGAATTTCTATATATTAAAAATGCAGATAAGGCAATCTAGTTTTTTTACTTACAAGGATTCACTTAACATAAAGAAAATACAACCAATCAGAAAAACAAGACTCCCAATAGATCCTATATAATTATGGAGTCGAATATTATCAATTAAAAAAGTAAGGCTTCCTACAGAAAATAGAATCCAACCAATTGACTCCAGTTTCTTCTTGTTTTTCAACTAACACCTCGAGTATTCGCTTCAGTAGATTTCACAAATTAATAGAGGGCTCGGTTATTGAGCCAGAACCTTTTGATTTTCGTCCTCTATGGCTTTCTCTACATATTTATTAAGAGAAAGGCCCATCCGTGTTGCTGCAAGAGATGCTTTACTATGGACTTCAGGATCAGTACGAACAAGAAATCTTCCCGAAAATGGCTTTTCCGGATTCTTTCCCCTCTCAGCACACCAATCCAGATAGAAATCAACTGATTCAGCCATTGCCGTTTCCAACGCAGAAACAGATTCACCTTGGAATGTAATGATGTCTTTTAGTCCAACGACTTCACCGTGGAAAATCCTAGCTTCATCATCGTATTCCACAACACCGGTATATCCTTTGTAGGTCATGGCTTCACTCCCGCATTCATCAGAAACTTACGAATAGATTTCACAGCACCTTTATCCGTTTCCTTTCTCGGATGAGGTCGATGAACGATGATATCAACATCATTCAACGAGAAACCGACTCTTGAACCCGAACCTTCTTTCTTTTCAGCTCCTAAATGAATTAGTAATGCTTCAATATCTCTCCAAGCAATGGATGAAAGTACAGGATCGGTGAAAATTGCTTGAAGGACTTTTCGATGCTTACTGTTCACAAAATAAAGATATCACAATTTGATATCAGAATCAAGATTGGTAAATATTGCAACTGCTGTTTGAGATATCTTCCACTGGACATCCGTGTCCAGTGGAAGGATGGGGGATTGCTTTCGGAATCTCTGCCAACTTCCTTTAACAGCTGTTGATGCGCTCCGGCTGATAACGGGGTTATCAGCCTTCGGGGCTTCGCCCAAATTCGTCTTTGTCAGAGATTTTGCTTGTGTCTCACGTTGTGGTAAGATGAGTAGCAGTTAGCGGTTGGGTTTGTGAAGAATCGCAAAATCTCCGCCAACCGCTGGCGCGGACGACGAACTTCGCATACCAGCGGAACGTTATGTGCTTTTTCGTTTTTCCAGTTAATAACATTAATTGCCATAAGGAGGGAGAAATGGGCATCAATTATCAATTAAAAGCAGAAAAAGGCAAAATCGAAGATGAATTAAATTCCGCAATTAACAGGCTTATTTCTGGCTGCGAAAAGCTTGATATGGCTTTAGCCTTCGAAATCTTCTCAGATTCATCTGAGTTCTTGATGATGGGAACGGATGGAAGCCTTTGTGATTATCAGACTTACTTGAAAAACAATATCGACTATTTATCCGGTTGTGAAAGTTTTAAGTTGATAACGTTTGATCGAAAAATACGAATCATAAACAGTGAGGTAGCTATCTTCTCATGGGCTTATGGGGTTGAGGCAAAATTAAGAACGGGAGATATTGATATTATTGATAATGCAGGAGCTTCTTTTGTCTTCCGAAAAATAGAGAATACATGGAAGGTTGTATATTATCATGAGTCATCAGTACCTCCGAAAAGAAACTCTCCACCAAGAGAATCATGACGATTGAAATCCAAGTGTAAATAAGGGATTACACAGAACGTCTCGCAAGTATCGCTTTCTGTTGCTGTTTATAGTGATGTCGGAATCAGAATATATGGAAAATGAAATAGTAATAGATAAAAAATCCAGCCGGGCGATTTGGGCTCTATAGTGGAATTGCATGGCAACTATTACAGCAAGCATTTTGGCTATAACATAACCTTTGAACCATATGTTGCTTTACCTCTTGCTAAGAAGAAAGCAAAAACTGCGCAGTTGAGATGGTTTATCCTTGATGGAAGTCTCCAAGGAAAAGGCATTGGAAATCAACTAATGAGATTTTCTATTGATTTTGCAAGAGAAAAAGGATTTTACAAGCTGATTCTCTGGACGGTAAGGGATCTAAAAAGTGCGATTCATCTGTACGAAAAGAATCTTTTTTTTGCTTAAGAAAGAAGTTTCCCACAAGATTTGGGGGGTGGAATTGACGGAACAACACTATGAATTGAAGTTGAAATAGGGTTAATTCCGAATACTCTGTTTAAGAAGATGAACTCTCAATAAAGACAAATATGAGGGAAAAAGCACATAACAGCTGTTGATGCGCTCCGGCCGCTAAAAGTGTTTAGCGGCCTCCGGGGCTTCGCCCAAATTTGCCTCTGTCATAGATTTTGCGTAAGTCTGTCTCTGTGGTATTATAAGTTGCAGTTAGCGATTGAGATTGTAAAATTTCGCAAAATCTCCGCCAGTCGCTACGCGAACGGCAAACTTCGCATAACAGCGGGCCGTTTTACGAAAAAATCCAGAAGGCCTTTTACCGTGGCGGCGTTCGAACCGCCACGAACAGAATCATCTTATTGATATAGGATCTATTTATGAAGATAAGAAAACCTTAAAGCAGGTGTGAATATTAGACTGATATTTCATCAAAGAAATCTTTCCAACGATACTTTGGTTTCCAATCAAGAAGTTGTTTAATATTTGTACAATTAACCAAAGATTTATAAGGTGTTTCTATATATTCTTTACCGCCCCTCCAGTCTGCAAAAGGGCATATTTTGTTTACCAGATCAATACTACTCAATCCGGAGGTAGTAATATCATCGGAAGAGATTCCATAACAATGGTATCCAGAAAAATTAGTTGTACTTGCCGTAAGAATTACTTCTGAAAGATCTCGAATATCAATAAATGCACCATATTCCCAATATGGAGACCATTCATATTCAGGATTCGCCCTTCTCTTTTCCACTATGAAATTATAAGTACATTCGTTCCAAATCCCTGGAGCACGAATACATAAAACAGTTATTCCTTTTGATAGAGAATATTCTTTGCATGCCTCTTCAGCCAGTTTCTTTGAGATTGAATAACTCCTTATCGGGTTACATGGATAGTTATCATCAATTGGTAAATATTCCGGTTGCCCTTCTCCTTGGAAAATTCCAAGAGCATCAACGCTACTCATAAATATTAGCTTTTTAATCTTGCAATAGACCATTGCATTGAGAATATTGTATGTTCCAATTAGATTGGTTCTCAAAGTATCAAGAGGTGAATCATTCTCAATTGCAGCTAAGTGAATAACTACATCGCATCCATTCATATTTTGCACAAGTAATTCAAAATTATGGATGTCTTGATTATTACTTAAATCATATCCAATTACATTATGTCTATTAGCTTTAAACTTCGCTGATACTTCACAACCAAGAAACCCAGCATTGCCAGTAATAAAAGCCTTCATGTTTACATTTCTGCAACAGCAGATCCTCACAAATAGTATTCGTTTATTGTATTATCGATTAGCAAAAGCCAAAAAAAATCGCGAAAAGGTACTCTAAGAAGAATAACACGTCTCATCTATATGAAATATAGAAATGAGAAATACCTTAGTTCTTTTATAGGCCTTCTATTATTTAGTTATAGAAATCTGAATCATTTCCTGTGATTCAGATAAAATACTTCTTGGCTCTCCTAGCTGAATTTCTTCGTAAAACAGCTGTTGATGCGCTCCGGCGTCAACTGGCGTTGCCGCCTCCGGGGCTTCGCCCAAATTTCGCTTTGGCCATGGCTCTTGCAGATGCAGCTCGGTAAGTGATGTGATACCATCAAAGGCGAACATGGTATTGCTGAAACAAGCAAGAGCACATGCCAACCGGCTTCGCCGGCCGCGAAACTTCGCATACCAGCGGGCCGTTTAGTGAAATAATCGAAATTGTATTCTAGCGCCTCGGCATCCGTGCCTCGGCGATTAGTAATAGGAGGTTCCCAGTGGCAGATCCAAGAGCGTTCATTAGTTTTGATTTTGATCATAACGAGACAGAAAAGAATCTTTTCGTTGGACAATCAAAAAACTCAAAAACACCATTCAGCATAGAAGATTGGTCGTCAAAATCATCCCTACCACAAGACCAATGGCAAAAACTAATTAAGGATAAGATTAACAGATGCAATATGGTAATAGTTCTTGTTGGTAGGTATATGGCATCAGCAACAGGTGTGGGTAAAGAAATTAAGTTTGCTAAAGATTTAGATGTCCCAGTCTTTGGTGTTTATGTTGATGGTGCAAATACTTCTAGCAATTTGCCTGGTGGACTGCCTCGCAATCGGACAATAGTCTGGAACTGGCCCAATATCGCAGCAGCTGTCAATCAAATGATGGGTGAAGGGAAGAACCGATGAGGAAAGCGTTGTGTGTCGGCATTAACGATTATGGCAAAAACTCGTTAAAAGGATGTATCGCCGATGCGTCTGCAATAGCTACGCTCCTAGAAACGCACGGAGATGGTTCTCCAAACTTTGATATTCGCCTAGAAACGGATGTAGCAAAGAAAGCATCTTTGAAGGGTATGATTTCAGAACTCTTTTCTGGCGATTGTGAAACAGCATTGTTCTACTTTTCTGGTCATGGTTTTCTAAATGAGCTTGGTGGCTACATTGTCACGCCTGATTATTCAAAATACGACGAGGGCGTTTCGATGGACGATATTTTGAAGTATGCCAATGATTCTAAGATCAAGGATAAAATTGTAATTCTAGATTGCTGTCATTCGGGAGCAATGGGTTCTCCTGCAATTACCGGTAATACCTCACTGCTTAATGAAGGTGTTTCGATTCTTACTGCTAGTCGTGACGACGAATCTTCGATAGAGATTAATGGTCATGGTGTATTTACGAATTTGCTCCTTGATGCTCTTCAAGGTGGAGCTGGCGATTTGAGAGGTCATATTTCACCAGGTGGCATTTATGCTTTCGTGGATCAGGCTCTTGGAGCATGGGATCAACGACCAGTTTTTAAAACAAATGTATCGCGTTTTACTTCACTACGGAAAGTCATACCTCAAGTACCTGCTGCTATACTGCGAAAACTAGTTGATTTCTTTCCCAATCCACAGGATGAGTTCAAACTCGATCCGTCATTTGAAGATACAAATTCGACAGACATCAAGCATAAGTTAATAGAGCCATATGCAAATCCTGATCACGTTGAGGTTTTTAAGAAGTTGCAGAGCCTACAAAGTGTAGGCCTGGTGGTTCCTGTAGATGCCGACTATATGTATTTTGCTGCTATGGAATCTAAATCATGTAAACTAACATCACTTGGTTCCCATTATTGGCGTCTGGTTAAAGACAAGAGAATTTAAAGTTTTCTCTTCATTCCTTGATTTTGGTGTATGAAAAGATGAAAACTAAAACGTCAGAAGCACATCGTGTGCTTCTGACGGATATTTTTGTTTTTTTTAAATATCGATTACTTCACTAAACAGCTGTTGATGCGCGGCGGCCGCTAAAGGTGTTTAGCGGCCTTGGGCCGAGCGATGGGAAACTATGAGTTTTATGATTTCTGTAAACGGGAAGAATCAAACTGGTTCGGCTCGGCCAAATTTCGTTTTGGCCATGGTTCTTGCAGATGCGTTCCTGGAAGTTGTGTGATAGGCTCAAATGCAAACAGGCTTTCTGTTAAAGAGCAAGAACGCATGCCAACCGGCTTCGCCGGACACGAAACTTCGCATACCAGCGGGCCGTTAAAGGAAATTCGGACGACGGAATAAAATGGGTCTCTTTTTTGAAGTGTTTTTCTATGGCAGGCCTTTCCCCTTCATTTGAACAAGTAACAGAAACAGAATCCCTTTGAGTGGTCAGATCTTTTTAACAGGCCTTCCTTCTCTTTGAACAAAACAGGTCGTTTTGATACGGCTTTCTCCTCACCCCCCTGCGCCTTTGAGATCATCTTCAAGAAAAAAACCAAAAGCATCGGAATAAAACTCGCTTCGGGATCAGAAGCACTTAGTGATAAGGCGGTCGGTTCGGGAGAACATGTGTCGTGAAGGTTTATGGTTTTTAACGATAATGGGAATCGCTCATGAGAAAATCCTTATCCGTTGATGGTTATCGCTTCGGGAAATGAGGCGCTTCCGGTTTGATCGGTTCGCGAGAAAAGGGGTGGTAGCCTGAGAAGAATGAAGGGATGGAGATGAGAAGAATGGAGATTGTTTTCTCCGTGGTTTTGCCTTTGAGAATAAGGCTGAATGCTTCGGGGAATACCGGTGTAGAAGGAGAAGACGAACATTCGGATTTATAGAATCAGTCCTGATTGAAGAATGGCGGGAAAGGCGAATTGCATCGGATGATGGCCTGAGTAAAGTGATGAGGCGATGAAAGGGAGAATCGGGGTTAGTATGAGAGAATGGATAGCCATTTCGATGAATGAGTAGAAAGCGGAAGAGGGAAGTCTGTAAAAGGATGAATGAAGAAAAGATGAGAAGGAGAAGGGCAAGAGGAATCGAAACAAAGGGTCCGGTAAAACGGCGAGGAGGGGTGAGGAGAAGGAGAGGTTTTTATAGATGCGTCGTCCGAACTTCCTTTAACAGCTGTTGATGCGCGTCGGCCGCTAAAAGTGTTTAGCGGCCTTGGGCCGAGCGATGATAGTCATATGAGAGTAGTTGGTTTTCGAAAAGAGAAAATCAGCATGAATCGGCTCGGCCAAATTTCGCTTTGGCAATGGTTCTTGCAGATGCGTTTCTGAAAGTTGTGTGATAGGCTCAAATAAGAACAGGCTTTCTGCTGAAGTGCAAGAACACATGCCAACCGGCTGCGCCGGCCGCGAAACTTCGCATACCAGCGGACCGTTTGATGACAGAATTAATTTAGGAAATAGTTTTTCTCATTTTTTTAAAAAAGAGGAGGCAATTCCCCGCACAAATATCAATTTAAATTCGTGAAAAGCTCTGAAAGTTTTTGAGAAAAAATCAAAGTGTTCCATTTGTCGTGGTTGATTCTCCTGATATGAGTCTTCTTCAGTTGAATACGAACAAGAGAGCCTTTTCACGGTGTTTGATCTTTATGGGCTTTGCTTAATTCCGTCATCAAACAGCTGTTGATACGCTCCGGCCGCTAAATCTCTTTAGCTGCCTTCGGGCCGAGAAGATGGTTATTAGTTGAGTGTTATGATATTTGCAAAGAGGAAATGGGATTGAAACGGCTCGGCCAAATTTCGCTTTGGCTGCTTTTGTTGAGATGTTTTGGTTCGTAATCTGTGGTAATGTTAAAAGCGAGCGGAGGTTCTGGTAATTTCGTGGGGCAGCCAACCGGCTCCGCCGGACGCGAAACTTCGTATACCAGCGGGCCGTTTGATGACAGAATTAATTTAGGAAATAGTTTTTCTCATTTTTTTAAAAAAGAGGAGGCAATTCCCCGCACAAATATCAATTTAAATTCGTGAAAAGCTCTGAAAGTTTTTGAGAAAAAATCAAAGTGTTCCATTTGTCGTGGTTGATTCTCCTGATATGAGTCTTCTTCAGTTGAATACGAACAAGAGAGCCTTTTCACGGTGTTTGATCTTTAAGGGGCTTTGCTTAATTCCGTCATCAAACAGCTGTTGATACGCTCCGGCCGCTAAATCTCTTTAGCGGCCTTCGGGCCGAGAAGATGGTTGTTAGTTGAGTGTTATGAGATTTGCCAAGAGGAAATGAGATTGAAACGGCTCGGCCAAATTTCGCTTTGGCTGTTTTTGTTGAGATGTTTTGGTTCGTAATCTGTGGTAATGTTAAAAGCGAGCGGAGGTTCTGGTAGTTTCGTGGGGCAGCCAACCGGCTCCGCCGGACGCGAAACTTCGTATACCAGCGGGCCGTTTGGTGCAATATTAGAAAATGTCATAAATTATATCTTTCGGGGATATTGGTACAAGTTTCATTATGTCGGCAAAGTCGTATTGAATTATAGTTATACTTAAGTTATACTTGGCGGTATGAAAACGGCAATCTCAATTCCAGATCAATTGTTCAATGACGCTGAGATAACAGCAAAACAATTAGGACTGGCAAGAAGTCAGTTATATGTTAAGGCAATAAAAGAATATATAGACAATCATAATAAAGACAAAATACGAGAGAAACTTAACTCAATTTATTCCACAAACACTAACATCACCGAAATTGATAATATCGGAGTTGATTCACTTCGCCAGGCAACATTAAATGATACGTGGTGAAATTTGGTGGGCTGATTTAGGGCTTCCATTCGGAAGTGAGCCTGGATTTAAGCGGCCAGTCGTTATAATACAAGACGATTCGTTCAACAAAAGTAAAATTCAAACGGTAATTGTCGCGTCAATAACAACAAATTTAAATTTAGCCGATGCCCCTGGAAATGTTTACATAGAATCAGAAGAATCTGGATTATCCAAAGTTGGAGTAATAAACATTTCACAGATATCAACTATAGATAAAAGGCGATTAATAGAAAGGGTAAAGATACTACCGTCTAGTATCATGGAAGAGCTAGATTTTGGAATAAAAATTATTTTGAATATCAGATAGATTTTCTGATACTGCACCAAACAGCTGTTGATGCGCTCCGAATACATTTGCAAGCAAATGTATTCTCCGGGGCTCCGCCCAAATTTCGCTTTGTCATGGCTCTTGCAGATGCGTTTCTGTAAGTTGTGTGATAATCTGAAGAGCGAACGGGCTTTCTGCTAAAGGCAAGAGCACATGCCAACCGGCTGCGCCGGCCGCGAAACTTCGCATACCAGCGGGCCGTTATATGCAGTGCTTTGAAAAAGCTTAAAATATACCACTTGTTGAAGGGCTAAATTAATTGATTGATATAAATATAGTAGCAAGAAATAATTTTGAATTTGCCCAGAAAATAATTGAAGAATTGAAAATTGAGACAATTTGGAAAAAGTATAATTCTACAGCAAATTTAGTTGGTTCAATGAAAACAGGTCTTCTGATGAATCATCTTGATATTGATTATCATATCTATTCAGAAGATTTTAGCATTAAGACAAGTTTTTCTGCGGTTGCTGAAATTGCACAAAATCCTCGAGTAAAACAGATACATTTCAAAAATAATCTCGAAGAAGAAGATAGATGTCTTGAGTGGCATTTAGAGTATTTAGATAAACAAGTCCGTATTTGGCAGATTGATCTCATCCATATTATGAATGATTCTCCATATGTCGGAACATTTGAACGAGTTGCAGAAAAGATAAATCTGGTCTTAACAGATGAATTGAGATCAAAAATTCTAAATATCAAGTGGAATCTTTCAAAAGGCAATAATAAAGCAATGGGTATTGAAGTCTGTAAGGCTGTAATTGATGATAACGTTTCAACATACCCAGAATTTTTAAAATGGAAAGAAAATAACTCCAATGAAGGTATTATGATCTGGGAGCCTAAAGCTTGAAACTGTGTATTGACAATAGGCACACATTTTTAGTATTTTAAACCATGATATTTGACTGGAATGAAGAAAAGAATACTCAATTAAAGAAAGAACGAAATATCAGTTTTGAACGAGTTGTTGTTGCAATTGAGGAAGATGGTATTCTTGATATTCTGGAGCACCCCAATCAACAGAAATATAAGAATCAGTATCTTATAATTTTAGAAATCGATTTGTATGCATACGTAGTTCCGGCAGTAGTTAATGAAGAATGTTGGTTCTTAAAAACTATTTTTCCAAGTAGAAAATATACGAAGATATATTTAAAGGCTGAAAAAGGAGAGAATCATGGGAAATGAAGAAAAGATATTAGAACAGTCTATTGAGAATGATGAATGGATTTCTGTCAAAAATAAAAATGAAATGATTAGTAATTTAAAGGAAACAGCCAGAAATACAATGCTGAAAGATCAGCGTATGAATGTTCGAATCAGCAAGAGAGATCTTGTACAACTTAAAGCTCGGGCATTAGAAGAAGGCATTCCATATCAGACGCTCGTAACAAGTATTATACATAAATACATTTCAGGCAGTTTCCAAGAAGTTGTACGTTAAAGAAAAGAAGGTGCACTGCATATAACAGCTGTTGATGCGCTCCGGCCGCTAAAAGTGTTTAGCAGCCTCCGGGGCTTCGCCCAAATTTGCCTCTGTCATAGATTTTGCGAGAGGCTGAAGTCGTGGTAAGATGAGTTGCAGTTAGCGGTTGATGTTGTGAAGAATCGCAAAATCTCCGCCAGTCGCTGCGCGAACGGCAAACTTCGCATACCAGCGGACCGTTTTACGAAAAAATCTAAATGGCCTTCTACCGTGGCGCCGTCCATGGCGCCACGAATAGTTACATTGCAAAGCCTAAAACTTAATAAAAATTCCAGAAAATACGGCGAAAGCGAATCAATAGTCAACCTCAAAGCGAGAAGAAACATATAATATATCGTCAAAAACAACAGAATTTTTACCTTATAGGTCCTGCGGACAATTTGCAATTTTAAATCTATCTACTAATAAAGTTTTAGCTACATTTAATTGTTAGATAGATCATTCTGCTATTTCTATGGGACTTCTTACTAAATCTGTATTTTTGAAGCCTTTATTTTCTAAGAAAGATCTTAAACTTTGTTCTGTCCTTTTGGGATCAAGTGAATTTCCATAAGAAATTTTGCTAATAGGAATTTGAATAATTTCTGCATTCTTCTCATCATTACTTATTTTTTTGTAAAAGCCCAACTCATGATATGGTATTAACAGATTATTTCTTTCCCGGAAATTTATACTTACATTATTCTGAGAGGGGTAGGACACAATTCTCCATTCTTTTTCTTCATTAAATTCTTTTCTTTTGATGTATGGGATAATATATATTATTATGTCTTTCAAAAATTCTATTATCAATCTAAAACGGATATCTTCTTTTTTTGCATCATTTTTTATATTCTTTATCCTATCATATAATTCAACAACAGTATTATTTGTAATAGATAATATAAAATTTTTTTGTTCCTCAAATTCATATAATACTGGTTTGGGACTTAAACATGGTAAAAAATTCTTTCTTGTAATAGAATCATGATGTGGTCCTATAACAATACCATCTATATTGTTTAAGCAAAAACAATATCCTCTTCCGTTTTGCCCATATTCCCTCCATTGGCCTAGTAAATCGTCTTTTTCACAAAACGACGCTATATAGATTTCTGTATCTAAAATTTTGTAACTATTGATTCCCTTTTCAAGAGGAATTAGAATAACCTCCAATGCTAACTTTATGATTTCTTTATCACCAATATTATTTTCAATCACCTCTCTTACAACTTGTATCCCATATTCAATTTCATTTGGATCATTCAGAAAGCTATAGTGAGTAGCCCATAAACTATTAGTATCAACAATATTCTTTAGGCCGCTAGCTGTTGTATAGTGGTATAGCTTATTAATGTCTTTATTCTGAAAATATTTATCAACCTCATCAGAGATTTTATCAAGAAAATATAGATATTTCTCTTCAGCCATTTTTCATACCTTAATTCCAAGATATACTACTTTTTCATCACTTTCCCGATAAGTAATATATATATCGTAAAATACTGTAGTGGAATTCCCAGCTTTTGATAGACACTGCTAAACTCAAAATGAGGAAGGAGTGTACATCATGGGAAGTCCGCGATATTCGGACGAATTCAAGGCAGAAGCAGTCGGCCAGGTTGTTGAGCGGGGCTACTCCATCAAGGAAGTCTCTGAGCGTATAGGAGTCTCAACCCATAGCCTCTATAAGTGGCTGAAGGCCGATTCTCGAAATCCAAAAGCACCAGAATCGGCAAAAGCAAATAAGGAGCTTGAAGTCGAGAATGCCAGGCTGAAAGCAGAGCTGCGGCGGGTGCAGGAAGAGCGAGATATCTTAAAAAAAGCCGCGGCATACTTCGCGAGTCAGTCCGAGTAAGATATGCCTTCATCAAAAACTACAGGGCTGAATTCAGAGTGAAGACTATGTGCCGGGTTCTCGATGTCAATCGAAGCGGATTCTATGCATGGTTGAGAAAACCTCAATCAGAGAGAAAGATTGAAGACATTCGGTTGTTGAAGAAGATTCGCCACTTCTACGAAGAAAGCGATCAGGTCTACGGAAGTCCACGAATCCATGAGGATTTGATGGAAGACGGAGAATCCTGCAGCGTCCATCGAGTAGCCAGAATCATGCGAGAGCATGGTATCAGGGCGATGGTCGGCTTCAAGATGCGTCGATTCAAGTATGGAAAACCGTCCCAGGCTGCCCCGAACCATCTCCAGCAGGACTTTAATGTAGAAGAACCCGATACTGCGTGGACAACGGATATTACCTATATTCGAACTCATGAAGGTTGGCTGTATCTCGCAGTTGTCATGGATCTTTATTCCAGGAGAATCATCGGCTGGTCCATGCAGAACACGCTTCATCGTGATCTGGTTATCCAGGCCTTACTGACAGCTGTTTGGAAGAGACGCCCGAAAAACAAAGTCCTTATCCATTCCGATCAGGGCGGCCAATTTGACAGCGGTGACTGGATTAGATTCTGTCGTGACAACGGACTGAAGAGAAGTATGAGCCGTCGTGGAAACTGCTGGGACAATGCAGCCATGGAATCATTCTTTGGTAGTTTGAAGAAGGAACGGATTCGCCGGAAGACATATCGAACAAGGGATGAAGCACGGTCTGATGTGTTCGATTATATTGAAGCATTTTACAACCGGAAGCGTCGCCACAAGCATCTTGGCGGGATCTCTCCGGTTGAATTTGAAAAGGGTTCTATTGCAAGCTAGAGGTGTCTATAGAAGTCTGGGAATTCCATAGAACCGTATTAAGCAGTATAACACGGTTCATTCTTGGAAAGTATAATATTGGGAAAGAAACTTGTTGCCCGATATGGCCTACTTTTATCCGTCCATAGTCCTCTGAATCACGTCCTGTGATTCAGAGGAAATATTTATTGGTCCTATTGCCAGATTTCGTCGTAAAACAGCTGTTGATGCGCTCCGGCCGATAAAGGTGTTTACCGGCCTTCGGGGCTTCGCCCAAATTTCGTTTTGGCGATGGCTCTTGCAAATGTGTCTCCAGAAGTGATGTGATAAGCTGAAGAGCGAACGGGCTTTCTGTTAAAGTGCAAGAGCACATGCCAACCGGCTTCGCCGGACACGAAACGTTCGCATAACAGCGAGCCGTTTGATGAACTTTTCGTTTTGAAGTCGTTTTATCTTGTTTGAATCATTGGGAATGATTTTCTTATTGTGAAAATGATATTTTTTATGCCAGCGAATTTATGCAAATTATACGGTAATCAAATTTTGATTCTTTTTAAGAATCTTCGTTAAGGATCTCCCCAGTATTTTACTTCAATTCCAATATCTTCAAGAAGAGCCGTAACTCCAAGTTGATCGGCGCAAGTCTTACACGCAGAAACCTTTGCACCATTTTTGCTTAATTTCTACCCAATTGAATCATCTTAATAATTTCTTCTTCCGTTACCGGTATATCATAATCTCCTGTAAGTTTCCCAGGATAGTGATACGCAATCCCCTCTTTCTCATTTCTTTCGAGACAATCTAAAAGCTGTTCAGTGCTATTATTCTTAATAAATCTGGCAAATGCTCTTATTCGTATTTTATCCAGCATACTTCCATTACATGGAAATTCATCGCATTCCCAACAACCATTGAGTTCTCTTTCTTTGCAACAGCGAAGATTTTTACACCATTCCTTATTTGCACAACCATCATTACGGCAACCAAGACAATCTGCATTCTCACTGCAAACAGCACAACCAAGACCGCAATATGCAATGCCTTTTTGTCTATCCATACACTTTATCTCTTTTAAGAAATCTGGATTATCGTAATTGACGATTCAACAAAATATCTTCAACATTTCTGCGTCCGTCCATGACGGCCATAATAAAAATCTTTTGTTGTTCTATCCGGTAAATCACTCGCCATGGAGAGATAATAATCTCACGATATCGATAAACATTCAGATCCTTCAATTCGGGAACAACGCGCCCGTGCTGTGGGAAGTCCGCCAGTCTGGATACTTCGGATTCGATTTTATCAAGAATCTTGAAAGCAATGGTACTTGAGTCTATTTTGATATACTCAATGATTTCAAAGAGATCTTCACGGGCAGTTTTTGTCCAGAAAATCCGAAACGGTTTAGGCATTTTCTAAAAGGTTCCGAGCGTCTTGAAAGACTGAGGCATGTTCTACAAGTTCGTTGTTTTCGATATCTCTTTCGCCTGTAGCCATAAGTTTAAGAATCCCAAGGCTATTTCTCATATCTTGATAAGACTTTGTATCCATAAGGACAGCTTTCGCTTCACCATTTTGAGTTATCACAATAGGGCTATGAGTTTCATTAACGCGTTTGAGCATATCGGCGGCATTCGTCTTGATATATGAAATTGGCTTAATATCTTCCGAAACATTCATAGTGTTCTCCTAACCTATCTAGTCTTTATATGTTACTCCAAAAAGACTGGCGAGGCAATGTGAGAGTGTGAGTAGGAAAAGTTCATCAAACAGCTGTTGATGCGCTCCGGCCGCTAAAGGTGTTTAGCGGCCTTCGGGGCTTCGCCCAAATTTGCCTCTATCACAGATTTTGCGTAAGACTTTCGCTGTGGTAAGATGAGTTGTAGTTAGCGGATGAGATTGTGAAGATTCGCAAAATCTCCGCCAGTCGCTTCGCGAACGGCAAACTTCGCATACCAGCAGAACGTTATAAGCCATTTTTCTGTATAGATTTATATGTAACAAATAAGAATAACAAATAGCGCCAGATGGATTATTCGCAAAAGGAGAACGCGCGATAGCTATAAGGCGGTCCTTGAAGTATACTAAGTATACAGAAATTGCTTCTCTTCACACTTCATTTGGCATTTACTCTCTTCTGAGTTGAGGAGATTACGATTTTGAACAAAGGAGGAGTGAAAATGAGGATCGGGACGTTCAATGTAGAGAATCTATTTGCGAGGTATAGATTTAACAGCAACTTTGATCCGATTAATAGCGATGGATTTTCAATAAATAATCTTGCTTTTAGCATTAACGATGAAACTGCAAAACAAATAACCGCAAAGGCAATACGAGAAGTAGATGCTGATATCTTAGCATTACAGGAAGTTGATAATCTAAAAGTTCTTGATCGATTTGTTTCAAGCTATCTTGCAAAAGAAAAGTATAAGCATCGGATATTGATTGATGCATTTGATCCAAGAAATATCGATGTTGCACTCATTTCTAGATATCCAATTAAGAATGTAAAAACTTATAGGTCTGAAAGAAATAGATCAAATACTGCGAGTCTTTTCTCAAGAGATTGTCTTGAGGTTGTGATTGATGCTGAAGGAAAAGAATTGACGGTATATGTTAATCATTTCAAATCAATGTTAGGTGGTCGTGATAATACTTTTACTAGGAGAAAAGAACAAGTTGAAAAAGTTGCTGAAATTATAAAGGAAGCATGGCAGATAAAGAACTACGAAGGCAACTATGCAGTAGTCGGTGATTTTAATGATTATTTAGAAGGCCGGACCTCGCTGACTGATTTGATTACACATCCAGGATTGAAGAATGTCAGTGAACGTATTTTAGAATCAGAAAGATGGACTCACTTTTGGGCCGGTGGCAATGAATATAGACAATTAGATTTCATACTACTATCCCCTCAGTTGGCCGAAATAAATAATAATGCTCCAGACATAATGAGAATGGGGCTTCCTTATCGAGCCGAAAAATATTCTGGAGATCGGTTTGATTTCGTTGGAGAAAACACTCCAAAGGCGTCTGATCATTGTCCTATTGTCATGGATATAGAATTAGTTTAGATCGTAAAAGGAATTAGGATAGGTAATACTACTCAGACAAAATGGCTTATAACAGCTGTTGATGCGCTCCGGCCGCTAAAAGTGTTTAGCGGCCTCCGGGGCTTCGCCCAAATTTCGTTTTGGCATGGCGTCTTGCAGATGCAGATCCAGAAGTGATGTGATACAGTCAAAGGCGAACATGGTGTTGCTGTAGAAGAGCAAGAGCACATGCCAACCGGCTTTCAGCCGGACACGAAACGTTCGCATAACAGCGGGCCGTTTGATGACAGAATTAATTTAGGAAATAGTTTTTCTCATTTTTAAAAAAAGAGAAGGCAATTCCCCGTACAAATATCAATTTAAATTCGTGAAAAGCTCTGAAAGTTTTTGAGAAAAATCAAAGTGTTCCAGTTGTCGAGGTTGTTTCTCCTGATATGAGTCTTGTTCAGTTGAATAAGAACAAGAGAGCCTTTTCACGGTGTTTGATCTTTATGGGCTTTGCTTAATTCCGTCATCAAACAGCTGTTGATGTCAACACCGACGAAACATTTCCGGATTTCACCGATTTAGTTTTTCCGGTTTTGGGCGTCAAAGGAAGTCAACGACTCCCGCTTTCAACCGATCCTTCATTCGGTACGAGTCTCCTTGAAGACTCAGGATATGAGCATGGTGAAGCAGACGGTCCAGGGTTGCACTGGCAACAGCCTCATCACTCATTATCTCCGCCCATCTGCCAAATGGCTTGTTCGTCGTAATGATCATACTCCCCTGTTCATACCGGGCATTCACAACCTGGAAGAAAAGATTAGCCTGTTCGGGTGTCAGCTTCTCGTAACCGACTTCATCGATGAGAAGCAGGTGCGGTTTTCGGAGCCATACCAGCCGACGCTTGAGCCGGTTGTTCTCTCGGGCAAGAACCAGGTTCTCAATGAGGTCGATGCAGGTGGTATGGTAGGTGGTGAATCCCTCCATGCAGGCCTTGTGCCCCAGGGCCAGCATCAGATGAGATTTTCCCAGGCCGCTGGGACCCATGAGAATGACGTTCTCCTTTCGCTCGATGAAGGCCAGAGAGGAGAGCTCGTCAAACTGGCGGTTGGTGATACCACCTTTGAGCCACCCCCTGTCGAAGTCTTCCAGCCTTTTCACTGCCGGCATTCCTGAAAGCTTCAAGCGGCTCTTGGCGCTCCGTTCTTTACGGGGGATGTATTCAAGTTCCATCAAGTCGGCAACGATATCCAGTACCGTCTGTTCCTGCCGGCGGGGTTCTGCCAGGAAGGATTCCAGTCCTGCGGACATGAAACTCATACCCAGCGAATTCATTCTCTCGGTGACGGTCTCAAGTTTGATATTCATACCGAGACTCCCACAGCGACAAAGCGCTCATAGTAGGCAGGATTTCTGATATCGACGATGGTCTGCTCATCTTGTTGCTTCCGGACTGGTTTTTTCGCCGACTTCTTACGCTGCTTCTCCCACAGGGTAAAGAGTGCTTCCCGATCTTCATTGCGGATATCCTTCTGCCGGGAGCCAGCTGGAAGGAGATTGAATAGCCGTATGGAAACCTTCCCATTGAGGATTTCCCCCTGCATGGAAAGCGCATCGATTTTCAGCGTCAGCTTCTTACCAACCAATACAGGCGGCACGCTGTACTTGTTAGTCTTGTAGGTGACTGAGCCTTCTCGACTGACAATGAGCTGAATGCTGTCACGGTAGTCAAAAGCTCCCTCTGGCGGTGCCGGTTGCAGGAAGGATTTCTCCACCTCATATCGCTGGGCACGACTTTCCTGGTAGTCCCGGAGCTCTTTCTGCTGAACTTCAGTCAGCCAGGGCAGAATGGCGTCATTGAGTTCTTCGATCGTCTTCAGGCCACTACGCCGTGCCTGAGAAAGGAAGTTACCCGAAAGGTAGTCGATGAACCTCTCTACTTTTCCTTTGGTCTGGGGACGCCTGACGGCGCATCGTCTTGGAGAGAAACCGTAGGAGGAAGCGAACTCCAGTAACCGGGAGTTGGTCTTCCACTCTTCTCCGTCGTGGACCCATGCTGTTTTCATGTTGTCGTACAATACAGTCTGAGGAACACCGCCAAAATACTCAAAGGCTTTCTGGTGGCAGGCCAGCAGTGTGCCGCTGGTCATATCGGTGGTGAATCTCACATAGGGAGTCCGGCTGTAGCCGAGGACCATGACGAAGGCGTAGACGCCTCGCCAGTGTTCCTTCGGCAATATCTTCCAGTCCATCTGTGCCTGGTAGCCGGCCTGGGTTTCGAAGCGGCGAACTACTTCTCTCTGAATCTCATCTCGGGTCTCTTTGGCGAAATCACGGAGGATGGTGATTCCTCCGGTGTAACCCATGGCGCAAAGATTCTTATAAAGCACCTCGCAATTGAAGAGCGGTTCCTCCTCAAGTACACTGCGAATATGGGATTTGAAGTGGTCGAGCTTGCTCTTCCGTTTCTTCCTGGGGCTCATTTTGGGACTGTGTCCGCTGAGGTAATTTCGAACCGTTCGGTCGGTAACGCCGAGTATTTCGGCGATTCGGTACTGCTTGTACCCTTCCTTGGCCAGCACTTGAGCCTGGTGCATGCGTTTCTCCTGGAGCTTCACGGGCAGTGTCCTTTTCGATGGGTGTATGGTTACTCCATCTTAGGGATACTCGCCCGTTTTTATTGGCTCAAAACCGGAAATCTTATTCCGGTGTTTTCAGGAAATTTATCACCGGTGCTGACAGTTGATACGCTCCGGCCGCTAAATCTCTTTAGCGGCCTTCGGGCCGAGAAGATGGTTATTAGTTGAGTGTTATGATATTTGCCAAGAGGAAATGAGATTGAAACGGCTCGGCCAAATTTCGCTTTGGCTGCTTTTGTTGAGATGTCTTGGTTCGTAATCTGTGGTAATGTTAAAAGCGAGCGGAGGTTCTGGTAATACCGTGGGGCAGCCAACCGGCTCCGCCGGACGCGAAACTTCGTATACCAGCAGACCGTTTTACGAAAAAATCCAAAGGCCTTTTACCGTGGCGGCGTCCGTGCCGCCACGAATAGTTTCATGTAAGGAAATAGGGTTATTTGAAGTTAAGAAGATTCGTAAAAATAACGCCCGCATCAGCTGCAAGTTCGTCCCGAAGGGTTGGCGCGATTTTTGAGTAAAGGAACGATTAGTTCCGTAACGGCCGAAGGCAAAAATCGTGACAAAGAAATTGTCAGTTGCATGCGTTTGTTATGCATTCTTTTCAAAGTCAGACAAATTTTACTTATCAACCCATTTTTTCAATTGATTCCAAATATCTCTTGAATACTCTTCCATAAAATTCCAATCCGGTTCACCATCTTGATTAGCGGGAAGGTATATATATTCTTTTTGCAATTTTTTACCAGAAAGCATTACTGTATAATCGTATTTTGATAATTTGTTTTTCAATACGCTACAAATGAATAATGCATTGTGTTCATTTAACTTATCATTGTATAAAAGTTTTATTGCAGAACCAGCACCACCACGACCAATAAAATCTTTTTCCTGATAAAAAGAAAATCCGCCAATTGCCGAGACAGATATACAATTACCTTTATCTAAAATTTCATTTTCTTTTGTTTCGACATATTTTTCAACACCATTATTAAATGCACCTGATGCAACAAATGGAACATCCCCATCATTAAGATAATCTGTCAGCCTACGTGCACTAGGTTGAACAAGTTTAAAATGTCCATCTTTTCCACAGATTTTAAACCTACCCCAATTATTAATATCTATTTCATTTTCATTTTCATCTTTATCTAATGAAATTTGTTCTCGAAGAATGTCAACTAAATACTTATCTGTATTTAGTTTATCATACAAAATAAAATCAAGAATTTTATCTTTGATCTCTTCTATATTTATATTAGATTTGAAAAATATATAATTCAGTATTGTTTTTCTGAAATCGTATTCTGTGATATGAAATGGCTCTTCATCTACTTGATAGCTAAGATTTTCTGATGGATCTATCCACTGAATTGATTCATCTCCACTTTGCCTATATATTACATCAACCCAATAATTTTCAATCCTTTCCCACGCATTTCTAATATCCTGTCTACCTTGATTTTTTATTGTTTCAAGACCATCTTCTAAAATTGCACAAGAAAATATTTTTTTATTCTTATGAGGGACTCCACTATTAAAAATAAAAATACTTGTCGTGGTTCCACTAAAAATTTCTTTGGGCAATTTTATTATTTTTGTAAGTGTATGCTTTCTAAGAATTTTCTCTGTTTTTTTCTCATTTGCTTCAAGCTTTTTATCAGGCATAATAAAGGCACAAGAAGTTTCTCTTTTAACAGATTCTAAAACATTTGCTACAATATCCAAGCAGCCATATTTATTTTCAAAGGGAGGATTCATTAATACCTTTGATATCTCTTTATTTTTAATCCATTTTTTTGCTTCTTCACTTCTACTATCTAATTGCTCTAAATTAGTTTTACCATCTTTATGTATAAGCATATTTGCACAAGCAAGAGCATATATTTCTTTGTCAAATTCGATACCAAATAGTTGATTTTGTTTTATTTCTTTAGCCTTTGTTGTTGAGTTGCCACCAGCTTCATTGATCATATTGCACATTGCTTTTACTAGAAAGGCACCGCTACCACATGCCGCATCAAGAATTATATCATCTTTATTAACACCGATAAGCTTATACATCAAACTTGTTATATGGTCTGGTGTAAAAACTTGTCCACTTTCACTTTTTCCTTTATATCGATTAAATTCATTAAAGAAGATGGCCATGACATCTTCACCGTTCCAGAAATCACTATTTATGTTATCACTAATATCACAAACTGCTTCAATGAAATCATCGATTGCTTCTTGATTTTCGGTAACATTCATCTTTATAGATGAATATGCTTCAAGAAGAATATCTAATTTTAAATTTTGTTTACGAGCTTCTTCAAAACTTTTTGCTAAGGTTGTGTGTATTGAAGTATGAAAAGTAGTATAATTTAAACCTTTCACCAGGACAGAACCATACCGCTTTGCAACTAATGCACAAGCGGTAAATATCATACGGTGATAGAGATTTTTTATCCCAAAATTAAAATGAAGGTTGTTATTAATTCTTGCTGTTATCGTATATATTTTATTTGTATCAATTTTATTTTCTGCGAATAGACTTAAGTAATATTCCTTATTTTTAAGCTCATCCTCATCTTGTAAGAAGACCCCATTCTTATAAATTTTTACTATGAACCCATTATATAAGATTTCAATATTATTTTTATATTTTATTTCAACAATTTTAGTATTTTTAAGTAGCTCATCAATATGAATTTGTTTAAGATCGGTTGTTTCACTTTTCGCTTCTAGAATTATTGCTGGAAAGCTTTTTTCATTTGGTAAATACCAACCATCAGGTCTGTCGTTTATTCCAGAAAATCCTAATTGATTAAATGTCGTAATTTGGCCCACACCACTTATTGCGGACTCTGTGTCTTTAAAAGCTAGAATTTTTCCTGCTTTATCTCTTACTTTATCTTCAGTCATAATATTTCATCTCTCATTCTTAAGTCTTTTTCAGGCTCTAAATTTATGTTTTCTATAGCCAAAATAGAAACTTTTTAATTCATTATTTAATCTCATCCTATCATATTTTTTTAGGATTTTCATTATGTCTATTTTCTGTAAATTTCAATATGCATAACATTATATATTATGTACTTTGTCGATAATTCGTAAAAGCTGTATAAAATTGCGCAAAAATGTCATATAAGGAGAATATCAAGTATAAATTATGTAGTAAACTGTTAAGTGAATTAGAGTTCATATTAAGTCCATTAGAATCACGTCCTGTGATTCTAATGCATTTTTTATTGGCTCTTGGCTGGATTTCATCGTAAAACAGATGTTATGAGGTTCCGGCTGGCTATCGCCAACCTTCACCCAAATTGGCTTTTGTCATGTTGTTTGCGTTGGCAAACAACACGCCAATCCTTCGGAACAGCCAACTTCTCATAACATCGGGCCGTTATTCGAAAAAATCTTTAACGGTAGAAAATCAATAACAGAAAGTAAGAATGCAATCGTATTACACAAGGCTTAAGCGAGAATCCCAGGAATGATTAATATAAAAACAAGAAGATTTCCTATACCGTGGATTATTATCCCAATCCAAGTATTTTGATGCTTCTGTACTAAATATGGAACTGCTAAGGATACTGGAATCAAAGAGATAAACGACCAAGGCATGAACATATGTACTAATAAATTCCACAATATCCCATTTACAAGCCATGCCCACTTTCCAAATACTTTTTCCTGTAGTGGTAACGCATATCCTCTCCAAAGGAGTTCTTCCGCCCCGATATTGACTATTAACCATCCCAGCCAAAAGCCGACAATCCACCATTGGTCAGCTAAAGGAACCCCGAAAAAAGTTGTAAGTCCATCTGCGATTTGCAGTCCTGGATGGAAAAGTTCTGGTGTGAATTCTGGGACATGAAAAAAAGAATAGTTCATTAAGAAATGTCGAGTTGGCGCAAGACCCAGCTCAAGAGTCTGAACGCCAAGAAAACCAATAATAATCCAGAGCCAAGTTTTACCCGATATCTTTCCAAATCTAAATCTGCTTATGAAATTTATATTTCTTTGTTTGTTGGATACAAAACATGTCAAGATAATAAACAATATCAATAAAATCGGAATCCATAGTGATAGGGAATAGCTGATGATTAATGGCCATCCTATTTTTGTAAGGTAGGGAACCAGAACTCTTGCGCCTAGAAACATAAGAATTCCAGGAATTCCGAAGAACACAAGAGACTGAATCAGATTCATTTTTCTTGAATTACAAAAAATAGAAAAGATGTTCATAAGAAGATGGTTACATGATTTAGCGGTAGAACTCAAGTTTTTAAATATTTTGCATGTGGTATATTTTTAATGTGACATAAGTAAAAGTTGGTTTTGAATAGATTTAACGATTTCTTCGAATAACAGCTGTTGATGCGCTCCGGCTGAAAATGAGATTTTCAGCCTTCGGGGCTTCGCCCAAATTTGCCTCTGTCATAGATTTTGCGAAAGGCCCGTGGCTATGATACGATATCTTCAGTAAAAGGTTAGTGGTGTTATGATCGCAAAATCTCCGCCAGTCGCTTCGCGAGCGGCAAACTTCGCATACCAGCGGGCCGTTTAGTGAAAAAACAGGAATATCATACAAGCCTCGCCATCCATGGCTCGGCTCTTGTTTCTTTCAATGAAGAAGGAACGCCGTGTAGTGAAAGAGTTTCTGAATCTAGAAAGGTTATTCTTAAATTCCCTCGAAGGAGAAAATAGATTAAAAAAAACCCTTAATCTATGCAGCAAGAACGATTGGCAATTTAGGAAATAGAATGTTCTTCAATATAGTATTAACTAAGAGCTGAAATACTAGTAATAAGGAGAATGGTTATGACCGTTTCAAAAATCAGATACTGGGCTATGAAACGTAAACAAGAGGATCGAAAAGCAAATTTGCTATCTCGTAAAGCTCTATTTGGTTCCATCGTTTTCGGTATTACAACATTTGGTAGAGACGAACACAAGAGATCAATAAAAATATTCAGGCCAAAGAATATTAATCAATTGCTTATAAGTGACATAACGCTCTTTGAACTGTCTTGCTATGCAATGATGCGAATTGAACAGTGGCTAGACAGGAAGGCAAGTCAGGAAGTGGATCAAACGGAAACCCCCTTAGACCTGCAAAAGACCGATGAAGAGATTACTGACCTTGTTGATGAAATCTATTCCAAATGGGAAAAGTTAGGAAAAAGTATACACTACGAGTTCATAGAACTGTATACGGATATATTTCAATCAAATCAGATTAAAGATATCTTTCAGGCAAGATTTGAAGAATATCGAAGAATGGTTGTCGCTTTAGAAATCACAGATACTGAGCAATATCACAAAGCAATCTCAACATTGTCCAGGATGTCAAATCAATACCTTCCAGTCTCACAGTTCAACTATGAGAAACTGCCTGTAATGCTCGGGTCCGCTTTAGAAGATATGGGATTCCGAGCGGAAATGACAGGATGGGAAATTCACATGATGCCGGCAATATTGAATACAATAGAAAAAGCTTCTCATTTTCTCATGTAATGAAACCTAGTATCCATTGGTAGCACGTCGTGTGCTACCAATGAAATCGAAAATTGATTCAATGACCTGTTTCTTCACTAAACAGCTGTTGATGCGCTCCGGCGCCAGGGCGCCTTCGGGGCTTCGCCCAAATTTGCCTCTGTCATAGATTTTGCGGAAGGCTGGCGACTATGGTAGGATGACTTTCAGTAAATGGCTAGTTTTGTTCTGATAAGCAAAATCTCCGCCAGTCGCTGCGCGAACGGCAAACTTCGCATACCAGCGGACCGTTAATTGAAATGGCGAAAAATCTCACCTCGCCGTCCTGGCTCGGTAGTAGTAAAATGTATAGAAAACGATTGAAAGGATTTGTACAATAACGTGAAAATACTCTCTACAAGAAAGACCTCTGCACTAATCGAGGAAATTGTCACAGAGTCAAAAAATTTTGTGCTCATTGTCAGTCCATACTTAAAAATATCGGACTCGTTGTACGAGCGTCTGGTTAGAAAACTAAATTTAGGAATCAGAGTTGTTTTACTTTTTGGCAAAGTCGACTCCAATTTTAGTCAGTATCAAAAACTTCGAGACCATAACAAGTCATCAATATTTTTTCTAGACAAACTACATGCAAAGATCTACGCAAACGAGGACATAGTTCTTGTTAGCAGTATGAATTTACATTCATATTCAGAAATCAACAACTGGGAAATCGGTTTGCAAGAGGATAGCTCATCTTCTGAATATAAAAATATATTTAATGAAGTACTCTTGATGCTAAAAGCATCTACGTACAAATTTGGTGATAAAGATTATTCAATCATCGATTTGTCAAATGGGGCTCATGAATTTATAGGGATTCTCCAAGAAACAATTAAAACTATTGATTTTCGTGTTATAGAAATACAAACCGGATGGGATGATGAAAAGTCCTACACCTTCAAAGGTACTTACCAACCAAAACAAGAAATTTCGATGATATTCAATTTCAACCATTTGGCGATTTCTAGTGACAGTGAAGATGACCTGCGGAGTATTTGTGAAACCATTGAGTCAAAGGGCTGCAAATCAGGTTTGAGATGCTTCCAAAAGAGCTATGAGAGGGAGCTAGCGATTTATCCACCTGATGGATTCAACGCACGTCGTGATAACATGGAGATAAAAGAATATCGCGCTATGTGGATTTCAATATTGGAAGACATTGAAAAGGTGCTCTGCGACAGCCTACAGGCTTCATAGATAGTAGTCTCGCGAACATCGTGTTCGCGAGATAGGTTTAAGACTTTCGGATCTCGCCACTTCACTTAACAGCTGTTGATGCGCTCCGGCCGCTAAAGGTGTTTAGCGGCCTGCGGGGCTCCGCCCAAATTTCGCTTTGGCCATGGTTCTTGCAGATGCGTTTGTGAAAGTGGTGTGATAAGTTGAAGAGCGTACGGGCTTTCTTTTAAAGTGCAAGAACGCATGCCAACCGGCTTCGCCGGACGCGAAACTTCGCATACCAGCGGGCCGTTAGGTGAAATCAAAAGATTCATATTTTTAGGATTAACTATAAATGACATCTGAACACAAAGAATTTATAAAGCGATCTATAAAAGTATTGCAGCATGATGAACGAATAATGGGTCTTGCTGTTGCCGGTTCTTTCATTACTAATGCAATGGATGAATTTTCTGATATCGATTTTGTTATTGCCGTTGATTCAAAATATTACAATGAAATCTTAGATAAGAGAATTGAAATCGCTAAGAGTTTAGGACATTTGCTTTCTGCATTTACGGGAGAACATGTTGGAGAACCCCGATTGCTTATCTGCCTGTATAACAATCCCTTGATTCATGTTGATTTAAAATTCGTTTCGATTGATGAGATTGCATATAGAGTTGAAGATTTCAAAGTATTGTGGGAACGTGACAATTGTATATCCGATAAACTTAAAGAAGAATCAGCACAATTTCCTAATCCAGATCTTCAATGGATTGAAGATAGATTTTGGATTTGGATCCATTATGGAGCAGGAAAGATTGGTCGCGGTGAGATTTTTGAGACGATCGAATTTATTTCTTATTTGCGTCAGAACGTGATAGGCCCGTTAATCTTGATGAAGAAGGGAAAACGCCCCCAAGGTGTACGGAAGATTGAATTCGATGCGCCAGAATATTTGGAACGATTGAAGTCAACAATAGCGATTCATGAAAAGTGAACCACACCGGGATTCCCGGAGGCTGTTTTAGTTGAGTCCGGCAGCTACTGCCGAACATTCTTCCTGTTCATAATACATCGATTCAAACTTCGCCGGGGGGATATCTCCAAGCGGCTCCATGATTCGGCGGTTGTTGTACCAGTCCACCCAGTCCAGGGTTTCCAATTCAACCTGTTCTATTCTCTGCCATGAGCTCCTCCGGTGGATGACTTCGGCTTTGTAGAGACCGTTGATAGTCTCAGCCATTGCGTTATCGTACGAGTCTCCTTTGCTCCCAACCGAAGGCTCGATACCGGCCTCTGTCAATCGATCCGAATATCGAAACGAAAGATACTGCCTTCCACGATCACTGTGATGAATCAGACCGTCGACTACTTCCCTGGCCCAAAGCGCCTGATTGAGCGCATCAAGAGTAAAGTCGGTTTTCATCGACCGGCTAGCTCGCCAACCGACGATCATCCGGGAGAAGACATCAATGATGAAGGCAACATAGACGAAGCCCTGCCAGGTGGAAACGTAGGTGAAATCCGCAACCCAAAGCCGATTCGGCTTGGAAGCTGTGAAATCTCTGTTAACCAGATCCTCGGGTCTTTCATCTTTCGGTGACGGGAAGGTGGTCTTGGTTCCCTTGCCCCGAATGACGCCTCTGAGACCCATAGAACGCATAAGACGTTCGACGGTACACCTGGCTACATGGAGATGCTTCTCATTTCTAAGAACCTTCCAGACTTTCCTGGCGCCGTAGACTCTACGGTTCTCATCCCATATCTCCTGAATCTCATTTTTAAGAAACCGGTCTCGACGTGTTCGATCAGGTTCGAGTTCAGGATCAGCTTCTCTTGCTTTTTGTAGATGATAGGTCGACGGAGCAATCGGCAGTGATTTGCAGATAGGCTCGACTCCATATTCTTCCCGGTTCTCATTGATAAAACCGACCATCAGTTCTTTCGGCGGTCGAGCTCCGCC
Source organism: Spirochaetia bacterium (assembly GCA_963666985.2). GTDB lineage: Bacteria > Spirochaetota > Spirochaetia > DSM-2461 > DSM-2461 > UBA2779. Next base: position 1,925,494 of record CAXXIA010000002.1, read on the forward strand.
TGGGCAAAATACGCTGAGGCCTTTCGAAGAATTTCGTTGGCAGTACGAAGTTCTCGATTCTCCTTTTCCAGCTCTTTAAGACGCTTACGCTCTTCACTGGTTAGACCATCCCGCTGCCCTTCATCGATTTCTGCCTGCCGAACCCATTTCCGGAGTGTTTCGGGTGTACAGCCGATCTTAGCGGATATTGAACAAATCGCCGACCACTGAGATTCGCTGTCCTTCTGCTTCTCAAACACCATCCGGACAGATTGTTCCCGGACTTCCTTGGGGTACCTTGTTTGCTTTCCCATGACACAATCCTCTCAAGTAATTGTGCCTCCGGTAAAGCCGGGGTGGTTCAAAGAGATCTTGTTATGAAGTTTTGAAGAATATTGTTTTGCTTTATAGGGAACTACGAGAAGAACTCCAAAATCTAGATTTCAATTACAATTCAGAGACAGAAGAAGTAGCCATGGCTTATTTGGATGATATCTATAAGAGGTGTGTATAAGAGAATGAGAAAGTATTGCTTGATTTCACCTAACAGCTGTTGATGCGCTCCGGCCGCTAAAGGTGTTTAGCGGCCTTCGGGGCTTCGCCCAAATTTCGTTTTGGCATGGCATCTTGCAGATGTGTTTTCAAAAGTGATGTGATAAGCTAAAAAAACAAACAGGCTTTCTGCTAAAAGCAAGAGCGCATGCCAACCGGCTTTCAGCCGGACACGAAACATTCGCATAACAGCGGGCCGTTTGGTGAAATTCGTATAAGGAATAAAGAATGATAGCAAGTGTAATATTGTCTCATCCATATCCTAAAAGTTTTAATCATGCAATTTTCAAAACAGTGATACGGGCATTAAAAGAGAAACAAGTAAAAGTATATAACCATGATCTTTATGAAGAAGGCTTTAATCCTATTCTCACAAAAGAAGAATTAGGGTCTGATCAATCAACTGATAAATTAGTCAATCAGTATGCAAAAGAGTTAGTCGAATCAGACTCTTTATTTTTTATACATCCAAATTGGTGGGGACAACCACCAGCAATTATGAAAGGATATATCGATAGAGTTATTCGTCCTCCTTATGCTTATGATTTCCCAAAAGATGACTCAGGTGGTGGATTACCTTTAGAAAAATTGAATGGAAAATATGGAATAGTTTATAATACTGGGAACACCGAGAGCAAACGAGAAAAAAATTACTTTGGTGATCCATTAGAAAATATCTGGGAAAAATGTGTTTTTGGTTTTTTAGGAATTAAAAAATATAAAAGAAGACTCTTTTGTGTAATTGCTGATAGCACAGAAGAAGAAAGGCTAGAGTGGCTAAAGAAAATTGAAGAAGATATAGATCTAGTTTTGGAAGAGAAATAAAAGCCGAACTTCACCAAACAGATGTTATGAGGTTCCGGCTGGCTGACGCCACCCTTCACCCAAATTAGCCTTTTGAAAAACTTCGGAGAAATTGCAAAGCAATTTTCCTCAGCTTTTCAAGCCCACAAGGGGCTCAGGCTAACTTCTCATAACATCGGAACGTTAAACGCCACTCGAACTTTGTCGTTGGAGAGACCAGGACATCCTTTACATTTTAGGTACAGGACATCGTTTACACTAAACAAGCTTGAACGAAGCATTTGAGCCCATCAACAGAAGGGGTAAAGGCATAGTTTTTCCAGTCAATTTCTCCTAATCTCGAACAGTAAGAAAAATTGCTAGTGTGGTGAACTTGAAATAGAAATCACCTTATAAATAGCCCTTCAAAAGGGGCTCATAACCTGTACTGCTATAATTAGGCAAAATTGATTTATGAATCAAATATGATTGTACGACATTAGGAAATAGGCGTCTTGGAATGATCGGCCACTTTTTCAGCTGTCATGTCAAGAACTCCATAAATTGCCTCTTGCCGATATTCGTCGGTCAATATTTGTTCTTTTTCTTTTGCCTCTTTACCAAAATTCATGAATGGGTATTTCAACTGAACTGTATATGTCTCATAAAGGCTTGCTACCGATTGCCTATTGTGAACGTCTACTATGTTGCCTCTCGATTTCCCAAACATATTTTCAGGTGTATTATTTCCAATCTTGTTCTGTTCCCAGTATTCTTGAATATATGCTTCACAAAGGATTACGTAATCAGCAGACAACTTTGAACCTATATCAACCACAATGGCCAATTCATTTTCTTCTAATTGATATGAATTTTCTACATCCGGCATATCTTCAGTAATGTATATTGGATACTCGTTAATAGTAGACTTAAGTTCTGCATAGCTAATAATTTCTATTAAGGTTGCTTCTGCAATTTTCTCCGCTAGGTATTTTGCGTTTCTCTCATGATTGCTGTCGTCAAGTGGTGAAACAACAAGCAATCTTTTGCCTGTGAAGTCAATTTCGTCTAAGAATTTCGTTTGATTTCTTAGTCGACCAACAGCCCCAAGTGTTGAGCAACCAACGAAAATTACAGGTATAATAGCAAAAAAAAGAACAAAGCGCTTTTTCATTTTAGTCTCCATAAGATATCGAAGATAATAGATATAAACTTATTAAAAACGAATTCATTTGAATGTCAACCACATTTTTCTGTTGGGATAATTTATAGAACTTCGAGCGGCGTTTAACAGCTGTTGATGCGCTCCGGCTGATAACGAGGTTATCAGCCTCCGGGCTCCGCCAAATTCGTCTTTGTCAGAGATTTTGCGTGAGTCTAACGTGTATGGTAAAATGCTTTTCAGTAAACGGTTGAGTTTGTTCTGAGAGGCAAAATCTCCGCCAACCGCTACGAGGACGACGAACTTCGCATACCAGCGGACCGTTAGTCGCAAATACAATGATATACATTTCTAGCATGGTCGTACCACACAATATCTCGAGGATTGCAGATATCGATGAATGTCATTTCGAGAATCCTCCAATGATTGTTTTCGACACAAACATTTGCATAGATTTATACAAACTGTGGTGCAACCCAAGGCTAATGCGCAATGAACAGCACAAACAGTTTATGGAATTGGTCGATCTGTGCACAAAAATATACAAGAATGGTTGGCTATTTTTTCCCCATTTTGGAATAGAAGAAGCTTCTTTCAGTGAATTTTCAAATCGAGGAGAGTCTGACAAAGAGCAGCATATGCACATGGCCTTATTGAACTTGCTAGGTAGTGATCTGCAAAGCTTTCTAGCACATATCAATTCAACTTTCAGTAGCATTGAGCACTATACTCGTCGTGTAGATTCAAAATCATATATACGGCGAATAAGGAATGATATTATTTTTAGTGATCTTTTACCTTTGAAATACTGCTCAATGATGAAATTGTTTATTCTTTGTAACGACATAGATAGTTACAAAGAGCGTTTGTTTGAATTCTTTAATTATCTACTGAATAACATAAATTGTGTTGACGTAGGATCAATCATCACAGCGACATTTCTTACTAGCAGAAAGAAGATGAAAATGCTTTTCCATCGGCTACAAAACAGCTCGAGCGCAGGTTTAAGGAGTATTTTAAATTCTGCGATTGATCTTACGTTTATTGAGCTCTCAAGTCGTATTTACCTTGAGGGCCTAACACCAATATTTTGCTCACAGAATAAACTTCTTATCGAAATAGAGAATGCTACAAAAGTGCAAATTTTTCAAAATGGTATTCCTGCAAAAGGTATTTATGCAGATCGGCTTCCGGAAAACGAGGTCGTTATGGAGTTTATAGAGTTTATGAAAAAGTCGCTAGAAAAAAGGGATTCGTATATAAAACACTTCAATAAGCATCATGTTTGGGCAGAAATAGCTAAGGCGGATTGAAATTCCTAATGCACGAAAATAGAAGTGCAAGGAGTTTCAATGAGTTACCGCAGAATAACATTTCAAGAACGAATGTCTATCTTCCAAATGCGTTATGTTGAGAATCTGAAAATATCAGAAATCGCATATCGTTCAGGACGCAATCCATCGAGTATTTCAAGAGAATTGCAAAAAGGAGATGATTCAGGAAGTTATAATCCCTTTCTTGCTGAATACTTGTCTTTAAAGCAACGAAGATATCAATGTCCAAAATTAAAAATTAGTTCAGAAGTCTGGAAAGAAATAAAATCAAAATTGGAACTTCGATGGTCACCTGATGAAATTGCTCATTGGTGGAATCAACTATATCCTGAGAAAAGCATGAGTGGAAGAACCATCTATAATTATGTCCATTTCCATATGAGGGGTGAACTAAAGAAACTGGCGTTAAATGATCTTCGCCGACGTGGAAAGTCTCCCAAAAAGCCAAAGAATGACGGTAGAGGCAAGTTAAAAGACATAACCTTGATCGATGAGAGACCGCCGGAAGTAGAAGGCCGAGAAGTTCCAGGCTATTGGGAGGGAGACTTAATCATAGGAAAAGACCATAAGTCGGCTATCTGTGTCATTGTGGAAAGGCAAACACGATTTATCCAAATGGATCTTCTTCTCAAATACGATGCAGCAACTGTTCGAAAAACAATTGAGAAACGATTTAAGCGGATAGAACCTCATCTAAGAAAGACGTTGACCTTGGATCAAGGTAAGGAAAATAGTGAGCACAAGCGGTTGGCTGAAAAAGCTGAAATCGATGTTTTCTTTTGTCACCCCCATTCGCCATGGGAAAAAGCATCATGCGAAAATACAAATGGTTTGATCCGTGATATGCTTTATGAAATTGATGATTTTCGGAATATCGACCAATATTATGTGGGTCGAATAGCCCGATTGTTAAATGAAAGGCCAAGAAAAACTTTGGAGTATAAAACGCCGAAGCAGGCATTGGCTGAATTGCGTTAGGAATCTCAATCCGCCTAATCTAGAAAAGGAAATAGTCAAACGTGTATCTGCGACTAACAGCTGTTGATGCGCTCCGGCGTCAACTAGCGTTGCCGCCTCCGGGCCTACGGCCAAATTTCGCTTTGGACATGGCTCTTGCAGATGCAGACTCAGAAGTGATGTGATACAGTCAAAGGCGAACAAAGCATTGCTGAAGCCGTTGCAAGAGCGCATGCCAACCGGCTTTGCCGGACGCGAAACTTCGCATAACAGCGGGCCGTTTTGTGCATTTCGAGAATTCTCATAGACGGAATATTTTAGATTTCTCCAATAAGATCTTTATTGTTTATCAAATCCCCTCAGCTTGACATTTATAGTATGACGTTTAAATGTAGACGCATTAACAAACACAGGAGAATTCTGTGAACGGATTCATCATATTATTGATTCTTTACGCAATCTTAGGGACTGTAATCAGTATCTTCGTTATGCGGCGAAAGCCATCTCAAGAAGATTACTTTATTGGGGGACGGGCCGTTGGATGGATCGTCTCGGCGCTCACCTACGCCGCTACAACATACTCGGCTTTTATGATGGTTGGCCTTGTCGGTCTATCATATAACACAGGCATTGGCGCCTTCATTTTTGAGACAGTCTATCTTCTTGCCACTTTGATCTTATTGTCAGTTTACGGGCAAAAGATTTGGACGATGGGAAAAGAAAAAGGCATGGTCTCACCGATGGAGCTTTTTACAAACCGCTATGGACCTATTACCGGCGGAGTTGGAGCGATAATCGCTTTTATTGCGCTTATTCCTTATACGTCGGTGCAAGTGATAGGACTTGCCCTTATTCTCCAGAACTATGGCATAACCTTCAATCAAGGAATCATCATTGCCGTCGGCATTATTGCAGTCTGGACATTTCTTGGAGGTCTACGAGGCGTTGTGTTAACAGATGCTATTCAGGGATTTCTGATGATGGCCATAGCCATTGCAGCGGTTATCTGGACGGGAAGTCGGTATAAAGGGGTTGAACTTTCGACGTTCCCGAACAATGTTTGGACACCAATATTCTTTATCAATCTGACTCTCCCCTGGGCGTTTTTTGCTCTCACGAATCCGCAAGTGGTTCAAAGGCTTTTCATCATTAAGGACAAGCGTGACTTTCGGAAGATGCTCATTCTTTTTGGTGTGTTTGGCCTGGTTTTTACTACAATCGTAACGGCAATTGGAGTCTCGGCGAAGTTTGGTACGCTTCAAGGAATCCTCCCGGTAGTCTCCGATCAAGATGGTGTTATTGTTGCAGTGATGTCGCAAATGAGAAATTGGCTGGCAATTCCTTTAGCCCTGAGCATTATTTTTGCATCAGTATCAACGGCCAACTCAATAATCCTCACGTTATCCTCAATGATGACAAGGGATGTTTTTCGTCAAAAGAACAATGTTTGGCTGGGCCGAGGTATCATCATCGGACTCGCAGTATTGGTAGGTCTTTTTTCCTTAACACGCCCAAACTATCTGGTGCAGCTTTCAGTCGCATCGTCACGAATCTTGATGTGCTTTCTTCCCCTTATGTTTTCATTGTTTCACGGAAAGCGAGGAGGAGAGGTTACAGGCATTCTAACTCTTGTTGGTGGAGCAATATCAGCGATTCTTTTCGGTCTGATTGCATCTTCATACAGCTCGCTTCTTACTCTCGGAGCCGTAGTTTTGCTTTATTTAATCGGACTGGCTATTGAGAATGGATTCTTCTCTTGCAAGATTTTTCATCGGAAATCAAGAACTGAGACATAAACATGTGATTAGTTTGAATGGCCAAGACGGCGAATCATTTTGAATAATAGAAATGCACAAAACAGCTGTTGATGCGCTTCGGCGGTAACGAGGTTACCGCCTCCGGGGCTTCGCCCAAATTTGCCTCTGTCACAGATTTTGCATATGTCTACCGCTGTGGTAATATAAATTGTAGTTATCGTTTGAGGTTGTGAAGAATCGCAAAATCTTCGCCAGTCGCTTCGCGAATGGCAAACTTCGCATACCAGCAGAACGTTTTACGAAAAACCTATAGAAACTTAATGTATAAAAATACCGTCATATACGTGAAATGAAAATTCATTGTCTTATCGGTCAATAACGCATTAGATAACAAGTCATAGTAAGCATACTGTTAGTAAATACACATATAAGATTACTGTAAAAATAGAATAGGCAACTATCACCATCTATATGTTTATTTTTGTTTCTAATATGGTATGGTCACTATAATTTTTAACCTTCCCATAATTCCAAGAAAATGTTTTTTCAACTGCAATTGATAGATCCTTGCTGACAAATATATGATCATCTTGATAGTGATTTTCCTCTGACATATTGGCACCAAAAAAAGTCTGTGAATAAACGGGACAACACTCGTGAAAATGTAAACCAATTTTGTCAAAAATGTCACTAAAGAATCCATTTACCATAACCGTGTCAGCGTTGAAGTCTCCACCAATGATGAACCTACTTTTCGAACTAAGAACCGTTGCATTAAAAATGCTCTCAATGTGGCTTCTTATTGTATAGATACCGTCAGGAGATGTATTTGTATGTAGACTGCATAAGGTTATAGAAGTGCCATTATTGCTTTCGAATTCAACGAAAACTTGTTTCCCTTTGTGTTTTTCAGAATCGATATATTTATCTGTAACATCCGAAATTGAGCCCGTTTTCAATATATTTTCACTAAAATATAAGCATGTACCCCATTTTGGTAGCTCAGTTGTTTTGCAAGTCTCACTTTCATGAAAAATCGCCATTTCAGTAAATCTTTCAGGGACTACGGTTTCCTGAAGAAATGCGACATCTGGACATACAGATGATGTTAAATAATCCCAAGCCTGGTCATTAGTTCCATTCTGTTGCCAATAGTTCATATTCCATGTGACAAGTTTCATTAAATACTCCTCTTAAGGAGTTTATCATTGCTCATAGAGATTACGAGAATAAATGAGATGATTGAAGAGAAAGGATAAAGATTAAAATCTTTATTAGGGCAGATGCGAGTCAATTAGTTTTTCGTAAAACAGCTGTTGATGCGCTCCGGCCGCTAAAAGTGTTTATCGGCCTTCGGGGCTCCGCCCAAATTTCGCTTTGGCCATGGTTCTTGCAGATGCGTTCCTGGAAGTTGTGTGATAGGCTCAAATGCGAACAGGTTTTCCGTTGAAGTGCAAGAACGCATGCCAACCGGCTACGCCGGCCGCGAAACTTCGCATACCAGCGGAACGTTATATGTAATGCCCGATTTTCAGTGAGCGACCAGGACATCCTTTACATTTTAGGTCCAGGACATCGTTTACACTAAACAAGTTTAAACGAAGCATTTGAACCCATCAACAGAGGGTATAAATGCAAATGTTTTCCGATCAATTTCTCCTAATCTTAAATTGTCAAACCAGACGGTAAAAGTCTCATCTTCATTTTCTCGAAGACCAACTTGGTATCCAACAAAGACATAACTGACGAAAATCCTGTGCCGGTCTATGGTCACCGCCCCACGATTATTAATCATTCTCACCTCATATCCGGGTGGATAAATCACCTGTGGAATCTGAGAAGGGAAGGGCCGTTTGGACTTTGTGTAAACACTTCCGGGAGTCTGCATTTTAAGAGCTTCATGAGGTCGAACACTGTTGAACTGATTTCTCCAGACATCAAAATGCGCCTGATGTTCAGAGAGGTTACCCTGAATCTGTCCCTGTAATTCCCGTTTGATATCGGCATGCATTCTCTCATGCCCCCCGTTCTCACAAGGTCGTCCCGGAGTGATGCGATCAAGTTCGATTCCCAAGGCCAACCACCAAACACTTAAGCGTGTGAGCCCCAGCAGGCCCTTCATGGAGGCAAAGGGAGGTCCGTTGTCGGACCTCATGACTCTGGGCATTCCATAGATGGAAAAGAGCTTCTCAAACTCGGTTCTAACTTCTTGTGTGTCAGCCTTTTGGAGTGCTTTGATGGTGAAGATGTATTTGGAAAACTCATCCCGAACGGTCAAAGGTTCACATCGTTCTCCCTCGGGAGTATACCACCATCCTTTGAAGTCCACGGTCCAGATGTCATTCGGCTGCTTGGCTTGAAGACGGCTCTGGATTCGCTGAGATTTATTCTGCCGGCGCTTCTTTCGGTGCACCACCAGACCGGCTTTATCCAGGATGCGTTTCACGGTGGTCAGACTTGGACTCTCCTGGTGGGGATGTGTCTTCTGGTAGATATCGAGGATTTTCTTTGGCCCCCATTTGGTGTGTCGTGATTTGATTCGGACGATGTCGCAGATGACATTCTCCGGTGTCTGGTTAGGGCAGATACGAGGTTTCCTGGTTCTTTCATTCAGACCGGCGAGCCCTTCCTGAATAAACCGGTTCTTCCATTTAAGGCCTGTTGGCCGGGAGATCCCGTACTCGGCACAGAGGTCTTTCATACAGACATGGGGATCCATGGCCTTGAGGGCGAACTCGAATTTGACATCCATAATATTGGTCTCCTTCCACGGCATAACCAGCACCTCGATAAGGGAAAGTGCTGATCATTTTAGTCCTTGTCGTGTAAAGGATGTCCTGGTACTCTCGTGTAAACGATGTCGTGGACCCGTACCGAATAAAAAGGGGATTCTTTTTAAGGTGTTTTTTTCTGTGGCAGCCTCATTCCCTTCATTTGAACAAGTAACAGAAACAGAACCCCTTTGAGTGGTCAGATCTTTTTAACAGGCCTTCCTTCTCTTTGAACAAAACAGGTCGTTTTGATGCGGCTTTCTCCTCACCCCCTTCGCCTTTGAGATCATCTTCAAGAAAGAAACCAAAAGCATCGGAATAAAACTCGCTTCGGGATCAGAAGCACTTAGTGATAAGGCGGTCGGTTCGGGAGAACTTGTGTCGTGAAGGTTTATGGTTTTTAACGATTATGGGAATCGCTCATGAGAAAATCCTTATCCGTTGATGGTTATCGCTTCGGGAAATGAGGCGCTCATGCTTTGATAGGTTCGCGAGAAAAGGGGTGGTAGCCTGAGAAGAATGAAGGGATGGAGATGAGAAGAATGGAGATTGTTTTCTCCGTGGTTTTGCCTTTGAGAATAAGGCTGAATGCTTTGGGGAATACCGGTGTAGAAGGAGAAGACGAACATTCGGATTTACAGAATCCGTCCTGAGAGAAAGAGGTCGGGAAAGGCGAATTGCATCGGATGATGGCCTGAGTAAAGTGATGAGGCGATGAAAGGGAGAATGGGGGTCAGTATGAGAGAATGGATAGCCATTTCGATGAATGAGTAAAAAGCGGAAGAGGGAAGTCTGTAAAAGGATGAATGAAGAAAAGATGAGAAGGAGAAGGGCAAGAAGAATCGAAACAAAGGCTCAGGTAAAACGGCGAGGATGGGTGAGGAGAAGGAGATGTCTTTATAGATGCGTCGTCCGAACTTCCTTTAACAGCTGTTGATGCGCGTCGGCCGCTAAAAGTGTTTAGCGGCCTTGGGCCGAGCGAAGGGAAACTATGAGTTTTATGATTTTTAGTAAAAGGGAAGAAACAAATTGGTTCGGCTCGGCCAAATTTCGCTGATGGTCGGTTTCGTATTGACGAATATTCGTGCTTTCAGTAACTTGCCACAAGTCAAGGATATACGGGGACTTCCCTGCCTTCTCTAAATCTTCATGAACGGGACTGGATGCGGTTGTGCGTGCAATTGGATTCAGTTTCCGGGGAGTTTTAGTGATGCGATATAGGGAACCTTTTACAGTGTATCCCCGGCGTTTACCGTCGGGTCGAATCGTCTATTACTACCAGACATATGATGATCAGGATCGGCGGACGGCGCCTCGGAGTACGGGCAAGACTTCGAAGGGTGCGGCGCGGCGGTTTTGCTATGACTTGATGCGCACCGATTCGCTTATTCCGCTGAAAGGGCAGGAGCAGTTCTTCGCGGATTATGCGAAGGGCTGGTGGGAATGGGATACTTGCGAGTATCTGGCTTATCGGCGAACGCGGCGGCAGATCAGCCGGAGGTCTGCTTATACGGCCCGGGGGAATTTGAAGAATCATATTCTTCCATTCTTTGCTAGGAAGCGTTTGAAGGAAATCACCCGGTACTCGATTGAACGCTGGATTGTCACCTTGCAGGATAAGGGCCTGAAGAACGCAACGATTAATGTGTGTCTGTCGAATCTTAGCGTCATGCTCGGCTTCGCGGTTCAGAAGGATCTTCTGAAAGACAATCCTGCGAAGAAGGTCACCCAACTGAAGAACACATCCAGGAGACGAGACATTCTTTCAAGCAAAGAGGTGCAGGAGCTCTTCAACGAGAATTCGATTGAGGATCTCTGGGGACAGCGGATGTACTATGTCGCGAACCTCCTGGCGGCCTGTACAGGGATGCGTATCGGTGAGATTGTCGGCGTCCGCGGTTCAAGTCTCAAGGAGGGGTACATTTTGGTGGATAAGCAATACCGACCGCCCTATGGGCTTATCAATACCAAGACGAACGACATTCGGATCATTCCGCTTCCGGACGTACTGATGGACGAGCTCCAATTGCTTCGCGAGAGTGCCAAGGTTGGAGACGGTTATCTCTTTTCGATCACTTCGGGGGAGAAGCCGGTGATGGGACAGACGATCAATGAGAAGCTGCGCCGGGCTATGGTGAAGATCGGGATATCCGAAGAGCAGCAGGAGGAGCGGTATATTCCCTTCCACTCCTGGCGGCACTACTTCAACACGATCTTGCGTAGCAACAACATCTCCGACGGCAAAGTGCAGAGCCTGACCGGTCACAAGAACAAGGTGATGACAGAGCACTATACCCACTTCAAACCGGAGGATTACGCGGACGTAAGAGCTGTGCAGAACAAGATTATATCGTTTTCAAGAGCTGCCTAAAACCGGGTGTCCGCTCTCGACGGATCCCGACCTGACCGGGGGCCCAAACCGAACCGGGCCGCCTCCCCGGCTGGGCGGGGGGGAATGGATTTACCCGTTACGCCAAATCTCCCGGCGCCGGCTATCCATTGCGATTTCGACTTCAAGGAGTTCTTTTCCCGCCGACCGATACCGGGGATGTTCCGGCGGATAGAGTTCCCAGGTTTTCGGATGGCGGAACCCGTTGCACAGGATGAACCGCTTCCTTGCCCACAACTCATACAAACCTCTCATTTCATACCCTCCGAATGAGTGAAAAAATCTTCCATTGGGAAGAGAGCCGCCCCTTCCAACGGCTTGACTGCCAATTCCTGGTCCCGGGAAGGTTCGGTCAAGGCCGCCGAAGGCGCCCGGAGGGCTCGGCCTTGACGGGTTCTTCCCGGGGCAGGACACTGCAAAAAGCCGGAGGAAGGAGCTACAACTGTATGGGGTATCAGTTCGAAGAGAAGGAAGCCGAACTTTTTCGACGCATCGATGAGGTTTTATTCTATCTCTGGGATCCCATCGGAGTATCGACAGACATCAGTCCCAGGGACGAATACCGATCTTATCTTCCCAAGGTCTTCAACCTGGCGAATTCGGAAGGCGCCGAACAAGAACTTTCAGATTACCTCTACTCTGTTGAAACGAGTGACATCGGCGTACGCGGAAGCCGGCAGCGCTGCGATGAAATTGCCTCTTTGGTGACAAAGCCCGCAAGGACATATCGAGAGAGTTAGGGAACTTCCTACCAATACGAAAAACCGATTATCGATACTCTCCCTTCCAAGAGAAGGCAATCCTTGACGTTGCTTTTCGCTTCGATGCGTCGCCGGAAAGGGCGGACGACTTTCCGGCGGCAAGGAGGTATCCCGTGGAAGAACTACTGACAGTGAAAGAGGCGGCGAAGGCCTTGAGACTGAAGCCGTCGACGATTTATGCGTATGCCGAGAAGGGGATTCTTCCTTGCACGAAGCTGGGGAGTCGGCTGCTGTTCCAGAAGTCGAGGCTTGAGGAATGGGTGGAGAAGAATTCGCATCCGGGGCAGACGCCGGGACGGTTCGATGGATGAGCGGAGGCCGGATGCGGAGTTGGCTTTCATCGAGGAGGAGAGCTGGCTGCGGCAGCCGGGGGAGACGGGACCAGCGTTTCGTGCCTTCTGTCTGTATCGGGATTTCGGTGGGGACCGGTCGATCAAGAAGGCGATGGAAGCGAACGGGGTTCCGAGCGGCCGGAGTGGGATTTGGTGCGCGTGGAGCCGGAAGCATCAGTGGGTTCGGAGGTGCGGGGACTACGATCAGCATCTGGAGTATATCCGAAGGCTCGCGAAGGAGAACGCATTTCGGGAGAGGGAAGAGGCGCATCTGAAGGTCTCGAAGAAGATGCTCGAGATCATCGAATCGCGACTGGACGGGTTCAAGCCGAAGGATTTGAGCCAGGGGAACTTGGTGGACTGGCTGAAAACGGCCGTGGGCGTGGAGACCGAGACGTTCCTGCGCGAGGTTGAGGACGGGAAGCCGGGTACGATGAAGCAACTGGAGATTTCCTTTTTCGAGGACTTCCGGGGGGTATGAGGTTCAAGCCGACTGAGGCGCAGCGGCGGGCTTTGGATCTGATCAAGTCAGGAGCGAAGCACGTCCTGATTTTCGGGGGGAGCCGGAGCGGGAAGACGACTCTGCTGGTGATGGTGATTATCTTCCGGTGTTTGGCGTATCCGGGAAGTCGTCATCTGATCTGCCGGCTGAAGTTGAAGGATGCCAAGAGCTCGGTGCTGCATGAGACCTTGGTGCCGTGGCTGGAGCGGACCTGTGGCCGAGGTCACTTCAAATACTACCGGCATGAGAACTTCATCAAGCTGGAGAACGGATCGGAGATTTGGATCGGGGGATTGGGCGACCGAGAACAGGTGGAGCGGATCCTGGGTCATGAGTACAACACGATTTATTTCAATGAGGTGAGCCAGCTTTCCTACCATGCGGTGACCACCGCGTATTCGCGGCTGGCGATGAAGATTCCGGGGTGCCGGAATCTTTTTTTGTATGACTGCAACCCGGCCTCGCCGCTGCACTGGGCGTATCGGATCTTCGTGCGTAAGGTCAGCTTCCGGATCGACGAACCGCTGGGCAAGCCCGAGCTCTACGCGTCGATGCTGATGAATCCGGAGGACAACCGGGAGAACCTGGACGAGGACTACATCGAGGGGATTCTGGACGACCTGCCGGAGAAGCAGAAGGCGCGGTTCCGGTTCGGCCAGTGGGTGAAGGGCGAAGGCTGCATCTATGAGAAGTTCACTGAGGAGATGATACTTGATCCGGAGGATCTGCCCGAAATGGACTACTACTCCGGCGGCCTGAATTTCGGGATGAATATGGCCGCGGTGAAGGTGGGGCACCACAGTGACGCGGTCAATATCACTGATGATAACGACGGCTATAACATCATTGTCAAAATCTTCGACGAGAACCTAAGAGATTCCGGATGACATGAGCACGGTGAAGAAGTCTGTGAGGTTGCATGGGACGGGTTTCACTTCAAGGTTGTTGCACACAAGGAATTGCGGGCGGCTTCTTTAACTATTGGAACCAATGGTGGTGCAACGCTAAGTGTTCTGATCCCACACTGCAGTAGCTTTGGAATGTATTCAGGTCGTCCTGCAAGTTCACCGCATACGGAAAGTGGTACATCAGGCACATCATTATGAGTTATTTCAATGAGTCTAAATATGGCATCGGCGGCATCGTTATAGTAACGCTCTACTGCCGCATTTTCCCTATCAGCAGCAAAAACATATTGTGTAAGGTCGTTGGTCCCGAAACTCAGGAAGTCACTGTGTTGAACTATCTCTCGCGCTGAAAGAGCTGCTGCCGGTGTTTCTATCATGGCTCCCAGTTTGGGGAGGGTAAATATCTGCAGTTCAGAACCCATATTCATAAGTTCCTTTTTTACTGCTGCGACGTCTTCTGCCAGTGTGACCATGGGAACCAGAATACGCACGTCGTATTCCTTGGAGATTTTCAGTATTGCCCGTAGATTCGTTCGTAACAGTTCGGGATATTTGCGAAGCAACCGGATGCCTCGACGCCCTAAGGAGGGATTTGATTCCGCTAAGAACTTCAGGAAAGGTAAAGGTTTATCGGTGCCGACATCCAGAAGACGGATATAGACTGTGCGGTCCCTCGCCGCTTCGAGTGTCTGACGCATCTCAGCGAGAAGTTCCTCCGTATTGGGAGGTACGGCGCGTCCCAGGTATGCCCGCTCCATACGGTATAACCCGACGCCTTCTGCTCCGTTCAACATGGCCCTTTGGGTATCGTCGCTACATCCCACGTTGGCAAGTACGGTGATCGTTACATCATCTTTCGTAACTGCAGGGCCCAGAGCAAGCTGTCGTGCCAAGTGTTGAGCATTTTCATTCTTTTCAACCTTTCTCTTGAATATAAGTTTTTCTTCTTCCTTGGGATTAATCGTGACTGTTCCTGTGTTTGCATCCACAAGAGCCAGAGCGCCATCGGGAACCGTGATCAGAAGATTAGAGAGTTCGGAGATGCATGGTAGGCCCATTTCGCGTGCAAACAAAGCAGCATGAGAGCCAATAGTCCCGTATTCCAGGAGAACAGCCGAGGTGGATCGATCAGCGAGAAAAACAGTATCGGACGGAAGCAAACGCGAAATCGCGAGAACACTGCCATCAGGAATCTTGCTTAGCGGGTGACCCGTGATCCCCGCAAGGGCATTGGACAGGCGGATAGAAACATCCCGCATATCATCGCTTTTATCTCTGGCTATCTGCGACTCCATCAACAGGAATCGTTTCTCCCAGCGTAAGAACACGGTCTTTACGGCACTATTGGCAGTTACCAGGTTGTCTAGAATTTCCTTTCTTAATTCCTCTCGTAATGAAGTGTCATTTGCTATGAGTTTATGGACCTCGAAAACATTGGCAAGCCTGGAATCGATTTCCCTTTCGACTCGGGTTGCCAGGGTGATGAGATCATCCGAAATCTTCGCGGTAGCGACATCAAGACGCGAAAACTCTTCTTCGACGTTGTGATCCCCGTCCATCGGAGCATCTATTGGGCCAAGAATGCTGCGGTGGACATGCACAATCCCTTCCGAAAGCCCAGGCGAGATCGGAGTCCCTTGGAGAATCAATACCGAATGTTCCTTTGACACGAATTGTCCTCCCGTATGCCACACAATCAAGTATATGAAATCAAATGGGGAAAAAGCGGCCTCATCATCTTTCAGCATATCCGATACTCCTGCTTTCATCGGTATACAAAATGGAATATTGAGGTGAGAGCAGCGATTTCACTGTGAATCAAACAGAACACTTGGGCATTCGGGTTCAATCCGGCTGATTTCTCAAGTTAATTACACTCTATTACAGGTTCTTCATCGAGAATGGCATATTCTTTCCGCACTATGTGCGTTGTCGAACAGACCACTAGCCGGCAAAAGCGTACTCTTCATTGACAGGAGAGCATATGGACAAGATCGATAAAGTTGCAAATCCTTTTGTGGAAAAAATCATCATGTTCATGGCCAATAAAAAGATGTGGGTGTTCTGGACTCTTTACACCATCGTGAGCGGAGTACTGTTCGGTGTGCTGTATGGAGCTTTCCGCCTAGTAGCGCAACGATGGTGGATTGCTCCGATCATTATCATCGGGATCGGACTTATCTGGGGCACATCTCAATATTCGGCAATGAAGTCTACATTGCAGTCGGAAAAGGCAGCATGATCCTGAGCCGGCGAATCCTTAAGCCTGTGGGATAGAAGATGCCTTCATTTTTCAAGATTCAGCCGTGCTTGCGCTAGCTAACGGACAGTTCTTAAGTTTTGGGATCACCATAAACAGTTTATAAGGAGAGAAAGAGCATGGGAGAAAAACGAGATGCCTACGTGGCGAAAATGGGGAATAAGCTGCGCAAGTGGAGCGCCGAGATCGACAAAATGGAAGCCAAGGCTCGGGAGGTAGGAGTCGGAAGCCTACAGGATTTCCAAAAACAGGTTGTAGACCTGCAATGCAAGCGGAAGGAAATCAACCATAAGCTCGAAGATCTCCGTCATGTTGGGGAAGCCAAGTGGAGGGATATGAAAACCGACGTTGACTCCGCGTGGAAAATTTTGGATAAGGCCGTACATTCCGCAATGGCAACTTTTAAGGAATCAAGCCTTCCAGAACAATCATAACGATTCAAACCTATCCATTCACGGCAGGTTGGCAGGTTCCCGGTGAAGAATATTCTCCCCTCCAATTAGCCGCCATTCAATCGTGGGAGGAGTTGTCCGCCTGAATGACTCGTCAAATTTCGATGGACAGACTCAGTGCAAGGAGGCGTAAATCAATCGCTCTGGGTAGTTGAATCGAAACAGCTTTAACCGAAAATAGCAAGGAGTATCAGATGGCTCAGAAAGAAAAAAAACAAGTGTGGATTAATCGTGTTTTGGCGTTCCTGTTCGGTGGCCTCGTGGTTTTTGCCGTGATGAGCTTGGCTGTGACAGTGCCGGTGAAATCCCGGAACGCCACTCTGACGAAGCAGATCGACGAAATCCAATATGGCGCGGCTAGGCTGCTCGACGAGGCCAATGCGTTCATCCTGATCGGTTCTTACGAGAAGGCGAAAAGTTCATTGGAGTCCCTTTTCGAGAAGCATCCGGCTTCCCTCGAAGCGGCTGAGGGCACAGCCCTTTACGTGGAGATTGAAGCAACGTTGCACGAAAGCGAAATGAAATGGGACGCCGCTGTCGAAACAGTTAAAACTGCCTGGGAAAGTACGAGAGCCGAGGAGATTAGAGCGGAATTCGAGCAAAAAAGAGTACTGATGGAGACGACAATGTCAGAAACACTGGCCAAGGAGTGGGAAAAATCGGAAGCCACGGTCCGGGAGGAGTGGGAGAAATTGTAGGTGACTCGACCGGTATCATCCGGTAAAAGCCCGCTCGCATGAGCGGGCCGATAGCTCGAGTATTATCACGAACGTCGGTTGACTTTCCACGGCGCCTTCTCCTATATTTTAAACCTTGCTGGAGGTCGCTTATAGCCAAGGCAGCCGTGCAATCTGTCCATCCCAATGAACGTCAGAACCATCTGCTCGCGGTACTTCCAGAACCGGAGCGTATACGGTTGTTTCCTCAGATGGAATTGGTTGATATGCCCCTCGGACATACGCTTTATGAGTCCGGCGACCAACTAGAATACGTGTTTTTTCCTACTACCGCCATTGTGTCTCTGCTCTACATCCTGGAAGATGGCGCCTCGGCGGAGATCGCTGTCGTCGGAAACGAAGGAATCGTGGGAGTCGCGCTGTTCATGGGAGGCGAGACTATGCCGAACCGTGCAGTCGTTCAGAGCGAAGGCCGCGCCTATCGGCTGCCGGGCCGGGTTCTCAAGGAGGAATTCAACCGCGGGGGTGCTCTGCAGCATTTATTGCTGCGCTATACGCTCGCGATGCTGACCCAGATGGCGCAAACCGCCGTCTGCAATCGTCATCATTCCGTAGACCAACAACTGTGCCGGTGGTTGCTCCTCAGTCTCGATCGTCTCCCGACGAATGAACTCCGAATGACCCAAGAGCTGATCGCAAATATGCTTGGAGTTCGACGAGAGGGAGTCACCGAGGCTGCCGGCAAACTCCAAAGGGCGGGACTAATCCACTACCATCGCGGCCGAATCACCGTACTCGACCGACCCGGTCTTGAAGCGCGCGTTTGCGAATGCTATGAAGTCGTCAGGCAGGAGTTTTTCCGCTTGCTCCCCGATACCGAAGCTGAATAATCGTTTTTCTCGGGACAGAGGCGGGAGTAATTCGAAGGATTAACGGCCAGGGCATTTTGAGAATCGGCCCTATCTTGATTTCCGATCGAAGGGCCATTCAAGGATTTTCAGTATTTCAATCAGTTAGGCTGAAATGATAAATGGCTGAGTATCCGAAGTATCTGGAAACATACAAACCCATAAGCAATTATTGGGATTCCCCGGATCTTAACCGGCCCGGATGCCCGAAAGAGTTGCCGGGGGTTCGGCGATGACCGTGAGTTGTTCGGCCACTTTCCGAAAATGGAAACCATAGACGGACATACGGAGAACCTCGACGATCGCCCTGGGATGTCTCCTCAACACGAACAGCATGAGCTTCCAAAAGTAGCGACGGCTACGTCCGACAATGCCGATGCGCCAGAACACACGAAGAAGAGCACCAAGGTTTCTCCGATCGGGGTTCTTTGGGCCGTATTTTGGCGCACGATACTCCGATAGGAACATCCGAATGCGGTTGAAATACTCCTTGGGCGAATATATGGTGCCGACAATGCGTCGATAGCCTCTCCGAAGTACATCCCGATCGAGCAGCGGTCGAAAGTTGAGTTCACCGTCGGAATTGTTCCCGGATGTCTTGTGCTCGATTCGTCCTTCGTTCTCCAGCCGGCTGTAGAGCTTCGTCCCGGTTTCTGCCGTGAGAAGGCCCACCATGGCGACCACGATGCCGCTTTCCTGGATAAATTCGATCTGTCGGTCGAACATTTCGGGAGTATCGTTGTCAAAACCGACGATGAAGCCGGCACTGACTTCCAGACCTTTGCGCTGTAGATACTTGACTGCTTCGATAAGGTTTCGGTCTATGTTCTGGATTTTTCCGCACTCGTGGAGATTCGATTCTTCCGGTGTTTCGATGCCGACGAACACAGTGTGAAATCCGGCCTCTACCATGGCCTCTACGAGTGATTCGTCATCAACTAAGTTGATCGATACCTCAGTTGTGAAGGAATATGGCATTCCGCGCTCTTTTGACCACTGTGTCAGCGCCGGCAGGAGGTCGTTCTTGAGCTTCTGTCGGTTGCCAATGAAATTATCGTCCACGATAAAGACCGGTCCACGCCAACCGAAGTCATAAAGCGTATCCAGTTCTTTGATGAATTGACCGGTTTGCTTGCATCGAGGCTTGCGGCCGAACATCATGGTGATGCTGCAAAACTCGCAGTCGAACGGGCAGCCCC
Organism: Spirochaetia bacterium; assembly: GCA_963666985.2. Taxonomy (GTDB): domain Bacteria; phylum Spirochaetota; class Spirochaetia; order DSM-2461; family DSM-2461; genus UBA2779. The sequence goes on from CAXXIA010000002.1 coordinate 1,945,177, forward strand.
TCGAGTATTGGACATCGATCGAGGCGTAGGCCGAGAGGTCCAGAAGTCCCCATTCGGGAATCGGCGTAGCGTCGAGATTAGGGAAGCGATTCGAGGAGTGTATCGAGGTATAAATACGGCGAGGATGGCCATTGACGACATCGGCAAGGAATTCCGGAAGGGTCATTTCCGCTTCATTCAAGACGAAATGGTCGACATTCTTGATGGTTTCATGATGAAGGGTGCAGTATGGACCGCCGCCGACGACTTTCACTCCCAGACGGTTACAACGCAATGCGATTTCTTCGAATGATCTCCGGTGAAGATCCATGCCGCTGAGGAACACGTAATCGGCCCAGCGAATGTCAACGTCATGGAGGTCGGTGACGTTCGTGTCGACTAAACGTCTGTTCCAATGTCTCGGGAGCATCGCCGCGACCGTTATGAGTCCGAGGGGCGGTTCGGCGGCCCGTTTTCCGACAAAATCCACTGCATAAGTCATGCTCCAGAAAGTGACCGGGGTTTTCGGATAGATTAAAAGAATATTCATCAGTTGCAAGCATAGGATGGTGGAATATGGATGTCTGTGCGGTATCACACAAATTCGGAGGATTGAGTCATATTCTCTCCAATTCGCCTTCGATATATTTGAAATGGGAAATTGCGGATAGAGAGTCGAGCGAAATCCATCGTCAGCGGAGGTTGATGTCAAATTATTTTTTGCATGAGTTGAAAAGCCTTAGCTAGCGGCTAATTCGTGGAGTTCCTTTTATATTGAAACGGTGCCACTGCTTGAAAGATCCGGTGAGTTCCGAACATGGCTACTTTTTGCTCCCGTTCATACATTATACTTCAAGAGCTGGTTGATGATGTTCCTATTACAGAAAAATCCGTTCTTTCTCCCGGTAGGGTTGCGTTTGTTTCGGCAATCGCAGGGGTGGTAATTCGGTTTAGTGAAGTCATTTGGCGGCTAAAACGGAAATATCAAAACGTTGCCTGAGAATAGATCAGGGCCGACCGGCTCAAAAGGCAGTAAAAATGAATGTTCCAGTCAGCCGACACGCAATTCGCATGGTTCCGGATTCCACCAGGGTTATTGCCCGTTTTTTCATGCCGGGACAGATTGATCGGGTTGCTTCCATCATAGAGAAAGTCGCGGGATTCACCGAAAGCGAAGCGACACGCAGCCTGGAAGACGTCCTCCGCCGCTTCGCGCCGCGGCACAGGAACATCAGCAGTCTCTTTGAATCTCACTTCGAGAAAGTCAGGGATATGCTGAATGGGCACAATTCGGATACCGAGGGCCTTTCATCCGATAAGAAAATGTTGATAGGTTCGTATTTCACGATGGAATATTCGATTGAATCGGCCGCATTCTTCAATCCGTCTATCGTTATCGATCCCTTCCAACCCGATCTTCCTGCGGGCCACACGCGGGTCATCCTGAGTTTTCGTGCCACCGGCGAGGGGCATCTCTCCTCGATCGCGTTTCGCGGAGGTGTCCTCACCGATACGAATGAAATTACTATCGATCCCCCCGGACGATTGGTGGATGTTCCCGAGACCGTGACTCGCCACACATATATTAAATCGGCTTTTCTGGAGAAATTATCGGAGATGAAGATACGTCAGGATATCTCCATCGAAATCCTGACGCCCTTGGATGAAAACTATCAATACGAGGATTTGCGCGACACCATCGCCGCTCTGGGGACTCGTTCCGCTCTATCGCATTCCCGTAGGACGGTGGTGAATGCGATAGAATGGCTGGCAAACTCACATTATGACGTGACCTTCTCCAGGGATACCGGGTTGAGTGAACGGATCATCTTTCCTGTTTCGGCGACAGAGAGCAACGGTCTTGAGGATGCCAGATTCGTCCGGTTCACCGAGGGTGATTCGGTCTGCTATTACGCCACATATACGGCCTATAACGGGCATACGATCCTGCCGAAGCTTCTTGTCACCGAAGACTTCTATCAATTCAAGGCCGTCCCCCTTCATGGCGAGATGGTGCAGAATAAAGGCATGTCCCTCTTCCCCCGGAAGCTGAATAACCGGTATGCGATGATCGGACGATGCGACGGCGTCAATCTCTATATCCTTTACTCCGATGACATCCATTACTGGTCCGAGGCCCTTCCCTTGGCATCCCCGCTCTATCCATGGGAAATCGTGCAGATCGGAAACTCAGGATCCCCGATCGAAACCGACGAGGGGTGGCTTCTCGTGAACCATGGCGTGGGTCCCATGAGGACGTACTGCCTGAGCGCTCTGCTTCTGGATCTCGATGATCCGACACGGATCATCGGACGACTATCCGAACCGTTATTGATTCCGGATGCCGAGGAGCGGGAGGGGTATGTCCCCAATGTCGTTTACTCCTGCGGATCGATCATTCACGCCGGAGAATTGGTGATTCCGTACGCTATGGCCGATTCGGCCAGTTCCCTCGTTACGATACCGCTGGAAACCTTATTGGCCGAGCTCAAGAAATCCGGTTGACGGGCCGTCATTGATTCCCCTCATCGCATCATGGAACTCAGGACATCGTCCAATTCCGCAACAGCGAAACGCGTTGACGAATCGCTCATGGCGTAGGGGATGAAGAGGTGCCGTTCATGCAAGAGAGCTCCGCAAGTGTATAGGACGTTAGGAACATATCCTTCCCGTTCGGATTCATTCGGTTCCATCAGCGGTTCGCTTAAGCGACCCAGGACATGCGACGGCTCCTTGATGTCCAGGAGAAAGGCCCCGATGCCGTATTTTCTCATCGGGCCGACGCCGTGGCTTAATACCAACCACCCCTCTTCCGTCTCTAGGGGAGAACTGCAGGTGCCTATCTTCAGCATTTCCCATGAATTCAGCGGTGCCATGACAACCTGGGGATTCTCCCAGAATTGAATGTCACAGGAACTCATCATCAGAATATTCTGATTATCCTGCCGTGAAAGCATGACGAAACGTCCGTCAATCTTCCGAGGGAATAGCGACATTCCTTTGTTCCTGACACCGGAACCGACTAGGAAAATAAACCGAAAACGGCAAAAGTCCGTGGTCGAGAGCAGCCCGGGACGAATGTGCTTCCCATCGAACGCCGTGTATGTCGCATAGAATGTCCTTTCCCCGTTTTCATCGTGAAATTCCACAAAACGGGCGTCCTCGATGCCGTTTCGCTGATCTGCCGTAAAAGGGAACAGCACGCGCTGCGATAAGCTCGTCAGGGGATCGAACACCACCTCACAGTCGGATTCGGCCAAGCGCCTTATCTTCTTCGCGAGGCTTTTATCGGCACCAGATCCGGTTAAGGTTCCCAGCTGTTTGTCTTCAACTTGTTCCTGAAGATTCTGCAGCAGGAAAACATCAGGCAGCTGCGCCATCAGATTCCGGGACCAATCGTTCAGCAAACCCATTGCGTTGAGCTTATGGGTAAAAACGGTCTTTTCAATGGGGTCGGGATACGAACGTACCGGCTCTATCAGAGGTTTTTCAGGAGGCGTGATACTGACCTGATTTCCGGCTTCGATGGTGCCGGTGCGGAACGTAATGGACGAAATATGGCCCTCGCCGGTAGCTCTCAGGCTTAATACGAATCGGAGCGCTCCGGGGTTCAGGTTGCTTTGGTCGGGATGCTTCACGATAGACGGATTAAACAGGGCCGCAGCCTCGATGGAGTATTCATGGCAGAAATACGAGCCGATGAGCGCCTTGCGAGCAGTCGTCAACTCTTCCTTGATGCCGGGAGCCTTGTTCACGCGGGCAAATCGAGCCTGAAAAAATGCTTCCAGGTCCGCATGACGATGACCGAACTCCCCGTTCAGAGTGGATAATTCCCGTTCTACTTCTTCAGGAGTGAGTGCCATAACATGTTCGGCAACTTTCTTGAGTATCCCTTTTCTGTTTCCGGACCTGAAAGGCCTCAACAGTACCCGGGATGGATCCGGCGCGAGGGTCGGGCCGATCCGGGAGAGACGGATCCCCCCTCTCGGATTTGCGTCATTCATCTTTCGCTTTCCTGACGCGCTGAACGGCACTTTGATGCTTCTGCATCTCGATCAGGGCCAAAAGGAAAGCCAGGGTGGACTCGGCACCCTGATTCTGACTCACCCTGTCGACATGAAGGCCGTCCCGGCAGCCGCCGGTTCCGGGATCATACAGGCTCAGCCCCAGATCGTTTCTGCCGAGAAACCATTCGAACGCCCGTTCGGCTTCGATTATCCATCGCTCCTGTCCAGTGGCGGCATACGCTTCATAGCAGGCCGAAACCGTGGCTTGTGCTTCGATCGGCTGTTGATCGAACGTCGAGCGTTCTTTTCCTCTCGTATAGAAACCGTTCGTGCCGATAGGCTGGAAATTCCCCTTCGGGGAAGTCTGGACAGCAATGAGCCAATCAAGGGACGTCAATCCGATTTCCAGAACCTCCTCGTCGTCGATATCAAGGGCCGTGACGATTAATGCATGAGGCAATTTCGCATTCGCATAAGTGACGATATTCTCGAACCACAACCAGTCTCCGGCGGCCGACGACTTATAGCAGTCCACCAATTTCTCCGCCAGCGATGTCCGTATCTGGTTGGCTCGTCGATCGCCGCTGAGCCGTGTCAGATAATGGTGGATTCCTATGAGTGAGAAGGCCCATGCCCGCGGAGACGTGAATCCGGAAACAACGGGCAGGGCCTCCTCGAAGAGCTCGGCGGCCAGGATCTGAAATCCGTTGTGGCCGGCACTTCCCATGCAGACCCCCAACGCCCAGAGGGCCTGGCCGTGGCAGTCTTCCGACCCGATTTCCTCTATCCAGTTGCGGTCGAAGGTCATGAAATTGCGGAAACGGTGAGTCTTCCGATCCAGAGCAAAATTGAGAAACGCGAGATATGTCGCCGCGAGTTCGTTGACCGCCGACGATTTGTTTCCTGCATGCTGGAGATGCTGCGTCAGGAGGAAGCCCCGGGCATTGTCATCCGTGCAATAACCCTCTTCGAAACGCGGTACGGTAAAGCTGGCGTGCTGGAATAATCCTGTGGAATCACTCAGTCGACTGAGGTGGTCGAGTTTCAGCGTCGGAAGCAGTCTCGGATGTTTCTCGAGGGTCCTGATCTGTGAGGACTTCCTTCCGGTCAAGCTCTGGCTGATTCCGGCCCTGCGGAAGGATTCCAGGTAGAGCTGCGCGATGCGGCTCCACACCATGCCCCGACCGATCTGAAAGGCTTTTCGCCGCATCGCATGCCTCACCGGATCGTCGGAGAGCAGTTCGGTGACGGCAGCGGCAATAGCGTGTTCATCGCGGAACGGGACCAGCCGCCCTCTGCCGTTGGTGAGAAGTTCCGAAGCATGCCAATACGGGGTGGAGACAACGGCATTGCCGGAACCGAATGCATAGGCGAGGGTTCCCGAGGTGATCTGATTCTCCGTCAGATACGGAGTGATATAGATATCTGTCGTTCCGATGAATCGCATCAATTCGTCGATCCCGACGAAGCGATTGAAGAAAATCACGTTCTTCTGGATATTCAGGTCGACAGCCAGTCGTTCCAGCCCCAGGCGGTAGAGTTCACCTTCCTGCCTCAGGAGATTTGGGTGGGTCTGTCCGACGACGATAAAGACGGTATCGGGGAATTCCTCGATTATGGACGGCATCGCTCTCAGGACATATTCGATGCCCTTGTTAGGAGAAAGCAGACCGAAAGTCAGGAGTACGTGCTTGCCCGCGACACCGAACTCTTCCTTGAAGTAATTCGAATCCGAGAAGGGCTTGTCAGGGATTCCGTGAGGGATGATGTCGATCTTGGTCTCCGGTGCCTTGTAGACTTCGATAAGCAGACGGCGTCCTTTCTCTGTCATGACGATCAGCCGTGAAGTCAACTCTATCAGTTCCAACATAACCTGCCGCTGTTCCGGATTCGGTTCTTTCAGGATTGTGTGGAGCGTCGTGACGATGGGCATGGTGAGATCTCGCAGAAGCGGCAGAAGGTGACTCCCGGACGGCCCTCCAAAGATACCAAATTCATGTTCTACGCACAAAACGTCCACGCCGGTGATGTTGAGAAAATCCGCCGCTCTATGATAGGACTGCAGATCCTGCTCTTCGATCTCGAAGCGAACCTCCGGCGGATAGTCGTATCTTCCGTCGATATCGTTCACAGGAATGACGAGGCATTGGGATTCCGGAGATTCCAGAGCCACCGCTGTCCGTAAATCCGTCGTAAATGTCGCTATGCCGCACTTCCTCGGCAGGTAGTCGCCGAGGAACGCGATCTTCGGTATGCCTGATGGATCTTTCATTTTTTAACCTGCAGTCCTTGGGTCGGATTGGTGTCGATGTCATTAGTGATCGTTGTGTTGGTGCTGCGCGAGACGTGAGAATTCGCTATTGTCGAGTCTTGAATGGAAGGAGTCCGCGAGCCATGCAATTTATACGAGAACAGAAGTTGCCGAAATCAATCTGAACACAGTCCGGTAAATGACCTTGAGGATCCAGATTTACTCCTTTCCATTATTGTTGATCACAGGTCTTTTGTCAAAAGAACCGTCAGTTGAATGTAGCCAACCAGATAATCTCATTCTTTGTTCTTTCTATGGCCATTGTCCCTGCAACAAGGTCTTGTCCAGTATTAACACAGAGGGTATTCTCGTTTCAGTATCTTGCTTTGAAGTTCCCTTACTTGGACCATTGACCGAAGTGTGATTCGACCTCTTCCGCTATTTCCAGCCAGATCGGATTCTCACGTACCTTTTGCATTTTGTTCCTAATATGCTGAAGGAAAATACTGGGTATCAGAAGAGGCCAATCACTCGCGAAATTCCATTCAGACGCGATGCATGCAGGTGCTGGTTCTTCGTGTACAATTTCCGATACATAGATTCAACAGTAGTTGGAACACTCTCGTTTCTATCTTAAACTTATCAATATAGGACTTTAGCTGACGTACGTTTCCGAGTTGGTCAGTGAAAAGGTCGCCGTGTTCGGATGGTGTCATGACTGAATCGCAGAGATAGATCGGAAGCTCAATATCGGAGACGTGTGATAACAAATGTCGGATCGCACTCAGGAAGTTGGTTCGTTCCGCCATCACAACGAGAGGGTTCAAGTCAAATTTTGCTATGTTGTTTAGTTTTTTCCAAGTCGTTCAGATTTACAAATCCCGCATTCAAATCGTTTCTTGTTGCCCAATCTTTGACTCTATTTATCGCCAGTACCAAGAACGTCCCAGACCCACACGCTGGACCTAGAAGGCGTTTTATCGGGTACCATTATACTCAACCGCATCCAGAATCCGCTCGGCGAGCCAATTATATGTATATTTCTCACTACAATCATGACGTACAGTCTCTTTCTCAGAATTTTGTGTGCATGGGAGTTCAAAAGCGGCGGAGACTTCTATTCCTGAAAATAAAGCCTTCTACGTTGGAGACAATACCATCTAATTGCCGTGATATGACGGACTTTGGCAATTTCGGTACCGAAGACTTTAAGATCTCGTTTTGTGTTTGACGAATTCAAAGCCGCCAAATCATTGATCGAAACGACTTTTTGCCAACATCGATGGAAAATAGACTCCGATTTTGGGGCACAGGTTTCCCGGATTCCTCGGCAATTTTTCCATCTTTGTATTCATCGGGTGGTATTTGTTGCTGTTTTTATGTCGTCCAAGATTTGCTCTGGTTTGCGATTTTGTTTCGTCCCTTCCTTTCTTCTTCTTTGATTCTTCTGTCTTTTTTTAAGAAAAAAAGGAAGAAGAAAAAGAATTAATAGGAATAGAAAAACTCCTTGGTGTTGCGTCGCGTGATTTGGATCAAGGCGGTTTCGGGGTGGTCATGAATCGGGAAGAAAACACGCCACCGGCGGTCCGGAAAAAGCTTCCTGGATTGTATGGGATGTCGCCGGGGACTTGGTGGTTCCGAGAAGTTTCCCCGGGGCCCACGGGCGAGCGCAGCGAGCTGTCGGCTCCGGCCGGGGCGGTGGGATTTACCTTGGACTTGAGGGATTCGTCCGTTCTGATAGCTTGCCCCGGCGCCGGAGCCCGGCCGAAGGCTGGGCAGAGGGGACGGGGGGTGAAGATTGAAAGACAACCAACGGGAAACTGCTGGCGGAGATAAGGGCTGATGCGCGAAGCGCTGCAGCCCGATGAAGCCGATGAGTGAGGAAATTGGTCGTTAGCAGATCAACCGACTGGTGATGATGCATTGAAGGCAGCGATCCAATCCCCGCGAAAGAAGTAGACAGAGGCTTCGCTTCTGTCTACCCCGAAAGGGGCGAACTGGAATTCCCAGACTTCTATAGACACCTCTAGCTTGCAATAGAACCCTTTTCAAATTCAACCGGAGAGATCCCGCCAAGATGCTTGTGGCGACGCTTCCGGTTGTAAAATGCTTCAATATAATCGAACACATCAGACCGTGCTTCATCCCTTGTTCGATATGTCTTCCGGCGAATCCGTTCCTTCTTCAAACTACCAAAGAATGATTCCATGGCTGCATTGTCCCAGCAGTTTCCACGACGGCTCATACTTCTCTTCAGTCCGTTGTCACGACAGAATCTAATCCAGTCACCGCTGTCAAATTGGCCGCCCTGATCGGAATGGATAAGGACTTTGTTTTTCGGGCGTCTCTTCCAAACAGCTGTCAGTAAGGCCTGGATAACCAGATCACGATGAAGCGTGTTCTGCATGGACCAGCCGATGATTCTCCTGGAATAAAGATCCATGACAACTGCGAGATACAGCCAACCTTCATGAGTTCGAATATAGGTAATATCCGTTGTCCACGCAGTATCGGGTTCTTCTACATTAAAGTCCTGCTGGAGATGGTTCGGGGCAGCCTGGGACGGTTTTCCATACTTGAATCGACGCATCTTGAAGCCGACCATCGCCCTGATACCATGCTCTCGCATGATTCTGGCTACTCGATGGACGCTGCAGGATTCTCCGTCTTCCATCAAATCCTCATGGATTCGTGGACTTCCGTAGACCTGATCGCTTTCTTCGTAGAAGTGGCGAATCTTCTTCAACAACCGAATGTCTTCAATCTTTCTCTCTGATTGAGGTTTTCTCAACCATGCATAGAATCCGCTTCGATTGACATCGAGAACCCGGCACATAGTCTTCACTCTGAATTCAGCCCTGTAGTTTTTGATGAAGGCATATCTTACTCGGACTGACTCGCGAAGTATGCCGCGGCTTTTTTTAAGATATCTCGCTCTTCCTGCACCCGCCGCAGCTCTGCTTTCAGCCTGGCATTCTCGACTTCAAGCTCCTTATTTGCTTTTGCCGATTCTGGTGCTTTTGGATTTCGAGAATCGGCCTTCAGCCACTTATAGAGGCTATGGGTTGAGACTCCTATACGCTCAGAGACTTCCTTGATGGAGTAGCCCCGCTCAACAACCTGGCCGACTGCTTCTGCCTTGAATTCGTCCGAATATCGCGGACTTCCCATGATGTACACTCCTTCCTCATTTTGAGTTTAGCAGTGTCTATCAAAAGCTGGGAATTCCAGAGTTGAACCTTCGTATCAAACCGAAAAGCAGGATACGTCGGGACAAGCCTGATGCGCTGGATGTTCCACCAGGCCCCCACATTGTCTGGTCTATGGATTTCATGTCAGACGCATTAGCAAACGGCCGAGCCTTCCGGACTTTCAATGTGATTGATGACTTCAATCGTGAAGGGTTGGCCGCCGACGTTGACTTCTCGCTGCCATCACTCCGAGTCATTCGAAGCTTGGAGAATATCATTGAATGGAAAGGGAAACCGAAGATGATCCGCTGCGACAATGGACCCGAATATATCAGCGCCGAAATCCTGAACTGGGCAGACAATAGAGGAATCGACCTGGTACATATCCAACCTGGGAAGCCAACCCAGAATGCTTTTGTTGAACGGTTCAATCGGACAGTCGACACGAATGGATGGGAGTTGGTGAATTTCGAATCGATCCAGCAAGCACAGCTTCTTGCGACTGAATGGCTATGGACTTACAATAACGAACGACCAAATTCAGCGGTCGGAGGAGTGCCTCCGAGAACGGTGAATCGGGTCACTTGAAAACCTCTACTTCTGACGACGTTCAAGAATGGGGGGATTACAAGTTGCTTTTCAATCCGGGATGGTGTTCTTACTTGAGTCGGGATAAGATGCTTCAGGTACTATGATTATTAAAACTAAGGCATACCCTCGGGCCGCGCTCATCGGGAATCCGTCGGATGGGTATTTCGGAAAGACTATAGCGTTCACGTTTTCGAATTTTCAAACTGATGTAACCCTCTATCCTTCGGAAGAGATTCGGATTCTTCCCACGAAGAGGGACCGTTTTTCCTATGAAAATATCGATGAGTTCTCTCGGGATGTTTCGCATTACGGCTACTACGGAGGAATCCGTGTTATTAAAGCTGCGATCGCACGATTTTTGCGGTATTGCAATGAGTGTGATCGAAAACCTAAGGGCGGTAATTTTACAATTCGCTGTCATACGTCCATTCCTCCGCACCTGGGACTGGCGGGGTCGAGTTCAATAATTACGGCTGTATTCCGCGCGTTGATGCGATTTTATGGGGTGGATATTCCCAAGGTTGAACTGCCTAATCTGGTATTGCGGGCCGAGTCTGAGGAGCTGGGGATCAGTGCGGGACTTCAGGATCGCGTGGCGCAGTGCTATGAAGGTATAACGTATATGGATTTCGACGAGGGGCTGATCACCGGAAGGGGTTACGGTGAATACCTTCCCCTGCGGCCGCTTGTTTTGCCGAATCTCTATTTGGCTTACAGCACGTTAAATGCCGAAACTTCGGATGTTGTGCATAATGATCTTCGGTATCGGTTCGACAAAGGTGATGCTGAAGTACGAGCCGCCATGAGGGAATTCGCCGCGCTGACGGAAAAGGTTAAGGCGATGTTCGATGGGGGAGATTTTTCTAACTTGTCGGATGTGATGAATGCGAATTTCGATCTGCGTTCGTCGATTTGCGCCATCAGCCGCCGCAATGCCGATTTGGTGGCCGCCGCCCGTTCGGTTGGAGCTTCGGCGAAATTTACCGGAAGCGGGGGCGCGATTATCGGAACATATCGGGATGATGCGATGCTGGAAATCTTGAAGAGTGTAATGGTGGGTATCGGAGCCGATGTGCTTGTTCCCGAGATTGCCTGGCCGGCGGCGGACTGAGGGAGAACGATCCGGCGAAGGGATGATGAGAACGCTACGGGGCGTCAGTGGCGGGCCGAGGAAGAATAGCGGAATAGTGGTTGATGTACAGCGCGGCGACGAAAGGGCGATGAAGGCATTCGGCGGCGGAGCGGCAGTGTATAAGAAGAACACCAAATTCGGAATGGGGTGATCGGATGGTTCAGCTCGCCTTCCGGGTGTCGGCTTCCGAAAGGGGCGAGGCATCGGCGGTTTGGCGTCAGGGGTCACTCCCAAAAAAGAAAAGGAAACAATGATGATACGAAAAGCGGTTATTCCCGCGGCGGGTTACGGCACCAGATTTTTGCCGGCCACGAAGTCGCAGCCCAAGGAAATGCTTCCCATCGTGGACACGCCGACGATTCAGTATGTGGTGCAGGAAGCCGTTGATTCAGGGATAAAGGATATTCTGATGATCATCGGGCGCGGAAAGCGGGCCATCGAGGAACATTTTTCGCGGAACTTCGAACTGGAGGCGGAGCTGAAGGCCAAGGGCAAGGAGGCCGAGCTGGCGCTGATCGATACTTTGCCGGCGGATGTGCGGATTCATTTCGTGTGGCAGCATGAACAGAACGGACTGGGCGATGCGATTCGGTGCGCGCGGGATCATGTGGAGAACGAGCCGTTCGCGGTTCTTCTGGGCGATACGGTTCTGGAGTCCTTTGAGGCGCGGCCGGTAACGCGGCAGCTTATGGATGTGTATGCCGAGAAGGAAGAGCTGGTGATCGCTTTGGAAGAGGTTCCGGAAGAATTGGTCGGCCGCTACGGCATTGTTGACGGGAATGATCTCGGAGGCGGGATTCTCACCGTTAAAGATATGATTGAGAAGCCCTCTCCCGAGGAAGCGCCGTCGAAATTGGCGGTGGCCTCACGATATATTCTGCCGCCTGAAATCTTTAGTGCGCTGGATGTGGTGGAGCCGGGGAAGGGCGGAGAGATTCAGCTGACCGACGCGATTAGGATTTTGCTGGAGCAGCGCAATCTGTACGGCTGCCGGATTAACGGGCGGCGGCATGATTTGGGGAACAAGCTGGATTTCCTGAAGAGTTCGATTCTTTTCGCGCTGAAGCGGGATGATTTGGGTCCGGATATCGCGGTGTGGATTAAACAAATGGCGGCGGAGTTATGAGCTGTTGAAGTTCAAAGGAAAATGGCTGCGGGATCGGCTGTTGAGCGAATTGGCGAATTGAATAGGACTGCCGCCTGAATTGTTGATTGAGCGAAAATATGATTAGGCGGCTGATGAGATGAAAAGCTGTCTGAGACTTATGTGTGACAATGTTGGATTAGGACGCCTATTTTCTACTGCCTCAATCTCTTTCCATGTTATTTTTGAGTTTTTATTTCGGATTCGTTCGAAAGGTGAATTTCGGCTCATTTCCTTGAAAAAGCCGCCCGATGTTTTTCCGGTGGAGCCATGAAACGGCCAGGGCCGTAAGAATGAAAAAGCCAATGAGCCAAAAAGAAATTTCGCTTTGCCGTATCAGTTTCCAAATAAGAGTAAAAATCGGCAGAGTCCAGGCTGCCGCGAGCGATGCCAGGGAGACATAACGGCTTACGGCCAGAACTGAGATGAAAATAATCAGGCAAATAGGCGCAGCTTGAGGGAACATGGCGATAATTCCTCCGGCAGCGGAGGCGACACCTTTCCCTCCTCGGAAACCGAACCATAAGGGAAATGCGTGTCCAATAAGGATTCCTGACAGAGTGAGAATAGGGAAGAGCAGCGGAAAGTTTACCATTCCCATGAAAATTCGCGGTAGGCGTAAAACAGGTATAAAACCTTTAGCCGCATCAAGAATCAGTACAATTACTGCGGCTTTCCAACCCAAGACGCGAAACACATTGGTTGATCCGGCATTTCCACTTCCTTCATGTCTAATATCAAGACCTTTTATCAGATGACCGGCGATAACGGCAAAAGAAACGGAACCAATCATATAAGAAATAATGAAAAGCAGGATTCCTATAGCGAATGCGGGAAGGTTTGAAAAGGTCATTTTTTCTTTGGCAGCGGAATTAATATCGATGTGGAATCTCGGTATGATACATATTCCGGATTATTTCCAAATTTTTTTTTAGCGCTTTTTTCCAGAAGAGGGATTCCGCTGACAAAAAGAAGCAGCAATGTAATATAAAGCGGCCCCAGAACAACGAGCCAATTCCAACCGGAAAGTATTGGCGTAATTCCCATGAAGAGTCCCCACCAGAGAAGAATTTCTCCGAAATAATTCGGGTGACGGGAATATTTCCAAAATCCTGTATCTACCCAGCGCCCTGCATTTTCTTGGTTGTTTTTGAACCGAAATTTCTGTATGTCGGCCGCAAATTCAATAAAGAACCCAATAAGGAATAAAGAATAACCGATCCATTGCGTAAAGCCGAAAGGAGCGACAGATTCCGATGTTAGGTAAATCGTCAACGGAAGCATAATAATCCAAACCGAAACAGCCTGAAGAACCCAAAAGCGCAGGAATGCAAAAAATTTGTCCCTTCTATCATCAAAACGGCTGTCCTTGCCAATAGCAATTATTCGGTAAAGCAAATACCCGCCCAGGCGAATTGCCCATATGAGAACCAAGAGTGCCGGAATTATTCTTTCCAACATCCAAGGGGTGGCCAGGGAAAAAAATAGTACTATGGTTATAATTAAGAAGGATAAGCTGTAGCTCATATCTGTGACCTTATCTGTTTTGAATAAAGCTGCAAACAGAAAAAATCCCATATTTACAATTAGGGATATTATTAAGGTTCCCAGTAATGGGCGAAGAAATAAAATATCCATATATATAAAATATAGGTATTTTATTGATGAAGTCAAATCAGGACCGGATTTAAGGAGGTTAAAATGAACAATGCCACAGTCATCTCCGGCTATCAAATATATCATGGTTTTCTCGCGGGATCTCGCAATATAGCATTACACAGGGAGTATCTTAACCGAATCAATGTTTTTCCTGTTCCCGACGGAGATACCGGCAATAATATGGTCCGTACCATCGGAAATATTGCTGAGAAAATAGAAAAACGGTATTCGGCTTCTGAAGTCTTCGACCAGATTGCCAAACATGCGTTACGCGGATCCCGTGGTAATTCAGGGATTATTCTTTCACAATACCTTAATGAAATAGCGGAACGATCTACCGGATATCAAAAATTAACAACCGGCGATTTTGGTTCCCTTCTCTTTCATTCGGTTCCGGCGGCTTATACCGCCATGGAAAACCCTCAAGAAGGAACTCTTCTTACGGTAATTCGATCTTGGGCTGAAGCCGTTTATGAGAAAAGCAGGACAGGCAAGAATTTCATCGAGATTTTTTCTCATGGATATGAACGAGCAAAACAAGCTCTTAAACGAACGCCGGAACAGTTGGAAGTTCTTAAAGAGAACAAGGTGCCGGATGCCGGAGCGTGGGGATTTGTCAGTTTCCTGGAGGGGGTACAGCGATATATAAAGGAAGGGGTAACCGCCGGATACCGGCATGTTCAGGAACTCTTCGGCTCTGGAGTAGAACGAGAAGAATCGAGCCTTCTGGCAAACATACCGGCACATTCATATTCAATCTCCACAGGATCAGATTTTCAGCCGCCTCAATTTCGCTATTGTACGGAAGTCTTTATCGATTCTCCTAATAATAACTCTTTTGAGCTGCGTTCTCAATTAAAGCATTTGGGAGATTCCCTGATTGTTGCCGGCGGGAAAAAACGAATTCGGATACATATTCATACTAATAATCCGGAACAAGTTGTGAAGATTGCCGGTAGAGTCGGATCAATTCGGGAACAAAAAGTGGATGATATGCTGCGGCAGGAACAAGCTGTAAAAAATCCTTTAGGCCGAATTGCCGTTCTTACCGATTCAATCGCCGATATCCCTTTAGAAGAGAAAGATCGCTTGCAGATCCATGTTCTTCATCATTCTCTTCTTTGGGATGATGATGAATATCTGGATAGGCTTACGCTTTCTCCTGATGAGTTTTATATGATGCAAAGTCGGCGAGAGAGTAATCCGACATCTGCTGTTTTAGATATCGAACGGATTGAAATGGTTTATTCATTTCTTCTTGAACATTATGATGGAATCATAGTTCTACCGGTGGCGAAAGAACTGAGCGGTTCTTGGCAGCAATTTTCACTGGCGGCAAAAAAAATTAATTCTCAGAAAAAAACGATATCTGTTATAGATACCTGTTTGAATTCCGCAGCGCAGGGTCTTTTGGTTCAGAAAATAGCCCAGTCGGCTTCGGAAGATAAGAATCTCGATCAACTTGTTCGGGAAGCGGAGGAGTTAAAGAGCCGTACCCGGATTTTTGTTGCTGTTGATACCCTTAAATATATGGTGAAGGGTGGCCGGGTACCGCCGGTATTGGGAAAGATTGCCACTTTGCTTAATATGAAGCCGGTTATTTCCCTCAATTCGGATGGACGAGCACAAACTTTTGGTATTGCATTTTCCAATCGGGGACTCCAACGAAGAATCTCTCGGATTATTCAAAAACTCCAAGAGGAGAGTGGTATCGAAAAGTACTGTATCGTCCATGCCGGAGTTCCCGAAAAGGGAGAGCGATTTAAAGGAATAATACAGCGGCTCATTGGAAGTCCTCCACAATATATAAGTGAGATATCTCCTATTGTGGGAATGCATTCCGGCAAGGGCGCGGTTGCCATTGGTGTAATGACCACGAAGCCTAGCGTCCAATAGATTGAGTATCAGCAGGGTGATGGTTTCTTGGGCTCGCTTAAGACTGGAGGGAAAATCTATAAATAAAGTTAGAGCACATTATTCATGTCCGACAATCTTCTGGGGTGTATAGGGTTCCTCCAGAATTGATATGAGTGTTTCATCCAGCTTCAAATCGACGGCGGCGGCGGCATCATCGAGATATTCGGGTTTTGTCGCACCGACGATAGGAGCCGCAACGGCCGGTTTGCTAAAATGCCAAGCCAAAGCTACCTGTGCGGGTTTTATCCCGAGTTTCGCCGCCGCTTCCCGAACCCGGTCCGCAACTTCCCATGATGTAATGTCTTTATAAAACTGATCCCCCATGGTGTCGGTTTTTGAGCGTGTGGTATTCCTGGCACCGTTTTGCGTACGGTTCCCCGCCAGAATCCCACGGGCCATTGGACTCCAGGGAAGAACCCCGACACCGGATTTAAGACAGTAAGGAATCATTTCCCTTTCTTCTTCCCTATACATGAGGTTGTAGTGGTTCTGCATGGAAATGAAACGGGTCCAGCCGTTGTGACGGGCCGTTTCCTGAGCTGTTGCAAACTGCCAGGCCCACATACTGCTGGCACCGATATAACGGGCCTTTCCCGCTTTTACGACATCGTGAAGAGTCTCCATGGTTTCTTCAATGGGGGTATGGGGATCCCACCGGTGAATTTGATAGAGGTCGACATAGTCCATAGTCAAGTTTTTGAGGGATCGGTCGATCGAGTCCATAATATGTTTTCTCGACAATCCGCGGTCATTTCCGTCGACGGCTTTTGAGGAGCTATAGGGAAAGAACACTTTTGTAGCCACAACCACCTCTTCCCGACGGGCCATTTCCCGCAGAAGTTTCCCAGTGACTTTTTCACTTTCTCCATTGGAATACATGTCGGCGGTATCGAAGAAATTGATGCCGATATCCAAAGCTTTTTTCACACATGTCCGGGATTCATCGAGATCTTTTACCCAAGGACGCCATGAGGAGCTTCCGTAACTCATCATTCCCAGAGCGATACGCGAGATACGCAGCCCGCTTTTACCGAGGTTGGTATATTTCATCGAAGGTCTCCTTTTAAATCTTATCGTAATTGTAATTATTTATTTTAAAATGAAAAAGTCATTTGTTGGCCGGTAATTTATTATTCTTCGGGCGGAATTATTCACTAAGCAGTTTAGCGGCTTTTGTATAGAGAGTTTCTGAAAATATTACATAGTTCGCCTTTGCTTTCGGCGGTAGGAATGTTCAAAGAAATAATATTAGAGTAAAAAAATATTTTTTACTGTTTCATTTTGATTTATTCCGCCGGGAATTTGATACTCAGAATTCTCTTTTCTATACTTAAGCCAGATGTAGATTTCCGGGAGTTTATTGTGCCCATGGATATAGTTACGGTAATAACTCTGTACAATCTGGCTTTATGGGCCGGGATTGTCGCTTTTATTCATCTTTATTTTACTTCGTATGAAAAAAGCGGGCTTCTTCAGCTTATTGTATCGTTCGCCGGGATTGGAGTTGGTTCTGTTTTTGCAAGTTTAGGAGAATTTCAATTTCTCCCATTAAGACTATGGACAAGTATATCAATGATTTTGGCTGTAATTGGCTATTCCTATCTTTTAACCGGATTTCAGGCGTTGAATTATAAAAGGACAAACCTTGCCGGAAAAATTATGGCGGTATTGCTTTTGATCATCTTAGTCATTTCCTTCTTTACGGATTATTTTCTTATTGACCGCATACGGGCGGTGTCCTTTCATACTATGGCAAGTCTCTATATGTTTTTATCAGGCTTGGAAATTCTTAGTAAATATAGGATCGAGAAAATAAGAAGTCGAATTATTTTATTCCTTGTTCTTCTTTTCGGATCCTGTATCTTCCTTTTAGGCACGATTGCTCTTTTAACGAAAGAAAATTATGTCCCTGCATTGGCACGAGGTTTTTCATTATTAATGATAACGCATTTTCTTATATCCGTTTTTACTTATGGTATGGTCAAAGAGAGAGCGGAGAAAAGACTTCAGAAAGCGGCAACGATTGATGCTCTTACCGGAATAGGAAATAGAAAATGGCTGCAAGATACAATTCCCGCCATCGCTAGAAATAAAGACTCCATACTCATGTTGGATATAGATAAATTTAAAAACATAAATGATACATATGGCCATTTCTCCGGAGACGAAGTTCTTGTCACTGTTGTGGAAAGAATCCAAAAATATATTCGAGAGGGTGATCTCTTTGCCCGCTTCGGAGGAGAGGAATTCCTGATTTTTATCCCAGGTATGAATCATAAGGAAATCTCTGTTTTTTGCGAAAGAATTTTATTATCGGTTCGGAATATTAGCTTTATTGGCAAATTGGCGGGATGTTCGGTTACAATCAGTATTGGGATTTGCTGGAATAATGGGAAATTTAAAACGATTTCCGAAATGATGCAAAAGGCGGATGAAGCTTTGTATAAAGCTAAAGAAAACGGCAGAAATCGATTTGAATTCCATTGAAATCAAAAAGAATAAAGGTTTTCTTCCGGAGAAAAATATTTCGAATCCGAACGAAAGCTTAGAAGAATGTAAAGAATTTCCACGTTGATTACAAACAGAATCTCATATTGCATTAATTCGGCATTGGGCTGATTTATCGAAAAAAAAGGAGATTCTCATACTACTCGTTAATTCATATTTTCTTTCTTCCTAATTGAAACAACCTTATGCCGATCATAATGAACCAAACAAAATAGAGTGGTCCGGCAATCATGGTGAAGATTATTTTCATTGGCGCGTAAAAAAGTCCGATAACAACACTCGCTAAGTCGAAACCGTGAGTAAAGAATCCAACCCAGCCGGCTGCCTTGCCGAACACAGCCGTTTTGAGCATGATGACTGAAAAAATAACGGCGCCCGATTCGATAAGAATGCCCCGGATGATTGCTCCGGTATTCACCCACATATCGGCGGCAAGCATCCCTTCACAGGCGGCCAGAAGCTGGTTTCGCAATTCCGGAGAACTCGCGGCGTAGTATTTGTCGCATAAATGAAGAATCGAAGCCAAATTTATTCCCGAAACAAAAACAGTAATGCCGGCAAGAGTTAAGAATAAAGCGATTTTGGAAATCAGCTCATAACCTTCTTTGAGTGCTTGATATAAACAAAAGAACAGCAGGTAATAAAAAGGTACAACAATAACGGAGATTATATCGAGTTGAATAAGTGCAAGAAATTTGTTTTCGTGAATCATTTCAAAGCATTTCAAAGCCGAATCAGGGTATCCGCCGTCGAGCAGAACCAATATCAATATGGTTGCTATGGAATAAAAAATGAATAGAACGGATGTCCATCCGCCTGCTTTGAATAAAATCCTGTTTGGTTTATCAAATGCGCTATTTTCAATCATTTCATTCTCCTCAATGGTTTAAAAAGCATTTTATATCGAGCGAAATGCTATTTGCTTTTTCCGTAGTTTGTACTCAAGGAAATAAGCAATTGGCCGCCGGAATAAAGGAAAGGGCCGAAGATCATCGGCATTATCTGCGGATAGGAATGAAGGGCGAACTCAACATCTCCCAGGTAGAGGCAAAGAGTTCCAATCGTTATGAGAATCGCTTGTGTTCGGGAAAATGCATGGCCGAAGAACGTTGAAACTCCTCTGGTAACAAGGAATGGAAGAAGCAATCCGTAAATGAGTCCCGGTATTCTCATATCACCAAGATACGGCCAAAGGTAGCTCATCAGCCCGGTATACAAAGCCAGGGCTACTATCCCGACATAAATATCTTTTTTATGGAAACCGTTTAGAACGGTAAAGCCGATTGCGTATGTAAGATAAGCGGCAACGAAGATAATCAGTCCGCGGATAACCACGAAGGGATCGGTCATATCGACGTTCAGGAAGTCTCCGAGCAATGCAAGGGCAAGGCTGATAAGGACGATAATGCTGAGTTTTTTTGAAACCTCCTTCTTTCTGAAGGAGAGAAGGACGATGACCATGCAGAGTATTGTTATCACAGGCTGAACCACCGAAACCAAAGACAGGTTGTTGGTCCAGCGGGCCCACCAGTAAATCACGATACCGATAACGGCGAAGGGTACAGGAAGAAGATGCAGCATAGTCGACTCCTGAGAATATCTTCGATTAGTAAATTAAGAATATCGTTAAAAGCTGTTTGCGGGGAAGAATTTTCTTCATAAGTGATTCACTCTTATAGCGAGAATTGATGTTTAGAAAATCATTCTGGAAAAGGACGCTAAATCGAATATTAAGGACGATTTTAAAAATCGAGCTTTGTTGATCCCCTGGAGAGGGTGACCCATAAATGTTCTATGGTGAAGCGATAGCCTCCGCGGCGCCAGAGAGCAACAAGGCCCATCCAGATTCCCACATTAAGTACGGCAAACACCAGCGCCGCACCCATGGTTTGATTCCACGCGGGCCATATGGAAGAAAGCAGCTTGGCGAATACCTCGGAGAGAGGCATCTGAAGGGCATAAACGGTAACGCTTATTCTTGCTACCTGCTGGGCGATATGCTGTTTATCTTTTCCGAATCCGGCTGATGCCAGCACCGTCCATGCGATGAGGGTGAAGACGCCCAACTCGAAGTAGGTCTTTGCGTACCAGAATAAATCCGCTCCATGGAGATTGGTTGGAAAAATCATCAGTCCCAGGATTCCAAGTCCCACAAGCGAGACGCCGAGAACCCAGGTAAATCGCGGAACTTTACCGTCTCGGGCCATGGCGAATCCGATTGTCGCTCCAACCAGGGTAAAGGCGAAGTAGGGGAGTATCGGATATGGTTCCGATGCCAGCGGGGAAAGGAGAAAGGCGCCGACATATTGCCGGGTTTCAAGAAGATGATCGTAGAGAGGAAAAGTAACCAATCGGAGCAGGCCCGAAATCATGAATACACCGGCCATGAGAAGACCAAGAAGCGTCGGGCGTTTGGATCGGTGCAGAAGCGGCAGTACCAGTGAAAGCAGTACAAGGCTCAAACCGATCATCTGAAGCGCCGTGCCCTGCACAAAGCGGCGAGGACTCCATTCGGCTCGTCCGTCTCTTATTAATTGGGCAACCAGTGTGTGCTGATGGATGCCGGTTTCGAAGTTCAAAGAAGGCGGGGCCGTCAGAATATTGTAGATGAGGTGCAGCAATACAATACCGATACCAACAAAGAAAATGTGACGTCCCGGTGTTCCGCGGCCTTTCCATTCTTCCCGGCCGGAACGGCGGAGTTCATAACGGTAGCTGTTGACGATTCCGGAAATGAGCGCGAAGATTCCGCCCCACATTACCATCAGGCCGATAACGGCCAAATAAAACGGAGGATTGTTTAAATCGACGCTGTTAAGGTTGGCGTAGAAGTACACCGCGCAATGCAGGAAGACAAGAGAAAGAATACTGCATCCTTTAAATGTATCGATTGAATGGATTCTGTTTGAGGCGTTTTGCACCGGGGACTCCTCTTGTGAATATCCGTTGATTGTAGCATGTCCGGATCGGCGCACTCATCGGAAGCTGCCGTCCGATCTTTCCACCTCCCCGGGCGGCGGAACGCAAAGAGGCAATAATGAGCATGGCTGTAATTTCTCACATCCTTTCAGATAGCCGATGCGGCCAAAAGACCCATAATAGGAAGGAGGAGGCAGATAACGAACACACATCCGGCCAGAATGTTGATCCATTTTTTTACGGGACGGGTTACCCATAAATAAGTAAGAAGAGAAAGAAGCAAGGACTGAACCCAAACTTCGAGTTGGCCCGTCAAATGGGAATTCATGGGCAATGAGGTATAAACCATACCCTCGATTGAACCCGGCGAGGGTCCGAATGTGGAGAGAATCCCGATAATCACCAGGACGGCCCACATTGAAAGCCATCCTCTTGGACGTCCGAAGAACTCATGGCGCATCAGATAGAAAGCCGTACCGAAAAGCAGTCCGCGAATGGGCTGGAACAGAACGCCGGCTATAACCAGAGGATGGGTGAGCGGACGCATAAGAAGGCTCAGCGCGGTTTCCGTATAAATCGTACCGTAATCGAAGACCGCGGAGGACAGCGAACCCATGATAAAATACGTTACCGTGTGGATAATGACTGTTTTGAGGGTAATTGGAAGGAAGCGATAATCCTTGTTCAAGGGAATTCCTCCTATTGACCCAATATAGTGACATGAAGTTCATTCTGTAAAGCGTTGAATATTTTTATGCTTTTAACGAAAGTTCTGAAAAGCCGGTTTGATGGACGGCGCTCATACCGCCGCATAATAAAAAAGGATGCCGATACCATGCCCCGAAACGTTTCCGTCCGTCCGGTTAAAACCCGGAAAGACCTGAGCACCTTCCTCTCTCTTCCTTATAGACTCTATCGTCACGATTCTCTTTGGGCTCCGCCGATTCGCCTTTTTGAGCGGCGGGAATTCCGTAAAGGTTCAAATCCGGTTTTATCCCGATCTCCTCATACGCTTCTGATCGCCGAAGATTCGGACGGTATTCTCCGGGGCCGCATCATTGCGTATGAAGATCCCCGTTACAATGCTCATTACGGTGGAAAAACCGGATTCTTCGGTTTCTTCGAGGCCGATGATCCCGAATCTGCTGCGGCGCTTTTTGACACGGCCGAGAAGTGGTTCGCGAGTCGAGCTTTAACGGAAATATTGGGCCCCATCGACCCTGTGGCCGAGTGCTGGGGGTTCACGATTGACGGATTTGAAAAGCCGCCGGTTTTTATGTCGCCGTATAATCCGCCTTCTTATCCCGCGTGGATCGAGGCGGCGGGATATCGGAAGGCCAAAGATCTGCTGGTTTACGAGGTGGATTCCAGGAAAGGATATGAAATCCCGCCGCGGTTTCAAACTTTTGAACAGAACTTCTTTTCTCGCAATCCCGGATTCTCGGTCCGCACTCTTAGAACCAAGAATTTTAACGACGATGTGAAGAGTATCGTAGACATATTGAACCTCGGTGTGGCGGATAACTGGGGTTTTGTGCCCGTAGAGGACGATGAACGCGACGCTATGGCGGAGAAACTAAAACTTGTTGTTGATCCTGCGGCGGTTTGGTTCATTGAAGATAAAGGACGGCCTGTGGCGTGCTGTTTGGGCTTTCCTGATTTGAATATTCCTATTCGTGCCGGAAAAGGACGGCTGCTGCCGTTGGGTTGGCTGAACTTGATGAGAGCTCGGAGCGTCTTGGCGGATTATCGGCTCTGGGGCTTGGCGGTTCTCCCGGAGTATCAGGGCCGCGGTCTGGATGCTTTAATTTACATTAACCTCTACCGGGCGCTCTCGGTCCGAAAACCCGGTACTCGGCTGGAAGCAAATTACGTACTGGAAGACAACCCTCGTATTATAAATGCTTTGGAGAAACTCGGAATGGAGAAGATTAAGACCTATCGGGTTTTCAGGAAGAGCTTATAAAGGGAGCCGGTGCGGTATTCCGCATAAAGTGTGGTGTCCCAGTATTTCTCTCACAGAGCGGCGGCTTATGGGAACGCATCGTTTTACGAAAGTGGCCAAAGAGACGTCAATATACCACCCATGGCCTCAATTCATTCTAATAAGCCGCCGTTTCGCCGTCTTGGAATTTCCGGGACACCGCAATAGCACACGTTCTTCAACCTCCCCTTTGCCCGGCATGGACTTAGGGGGTTGGCCGATAAACCGCCGTTTGGCGTGAAATAGCCGCGATTCTGCCGTCCGGACCGGTGACGATTCCATCTTCAATGAGAATCCCGCCGGTGATGTAATGGGTGCGGAAATCCGACCAGAGAACTTCATGTTCCACAGTCCCGTTGATGTAGACCGACAATTCCAGAGTGGGAACCCAGGGCACTTCACCCAAAGCGGAGAAAATTGACGGAGGAAAGCAGTCGACAGCCAAATTCACGGCGGGAATATCGAATAACCGGGGATCTTTGAACCGTATCCATCCTTTCGTTATTCCCGGCCGGATCAATTCGTCCTTCGTCCATCCGTATGTGGCGGGGTCTATACGGACACTTAAAATATCGTATATCGGTGTAGTTCCGGGGCGGGATCGTTCAATGCAGTCTTCTTCTTTCGCCGAGGGGAGATAATCTCGGGAATCGGATAAATTTTCCGTCTCTCCTGATTTCGCGGAGAGAGTACAGAAAGTCCGCAGAACCTTTTTATCATCCTGTATCAGGCTGATTTCAAAACGATCGAAATTTCGTGAAGTTGAAAGTTCCTCCACATGAACATCAATGCATCCCGGAGCGGTTCTGTCGAGGTAGTTTGCCGTTATCAGAAGGCTGCCTTTTTTTTCACTGTACCGAGAAGCGGCTTTGGCCGCCATGGCCAGGAGAAATCCCCCGTTTACATTGCCCAGATGCGTCCAGACTTCGGAAACCTCCGATTGCAGACGGTGGTCGCCTGTTTCACTGAAAACCAAGTTTTGATCGAAAACGTGCATAGTATGTCCTTCATTGCCTGCTGATTAATGGAAGCATACGAATCCTGCCGGTAAATAATCACTTTACCGAAAACAGAATAAGACCGGCTTTCATTTCAGCTTTGATTTTATTTCTCTCCAGCAGATACTCCAGATGGGAATGTGCCTCTCCCACCGCAAACCACTTTTGCGCTACGGGAAAATCTTCCCAGTTTTTCGCCCTGATGGACCAAGTCATTTCGGAAGCCACCTCATAGACAGTTGATTCTGTTCGACTTTCCACAATGGCTAGGGCCTCATCAATCCTTTTTTGATGATGTTCCATCAGTTCGTCAATCCTTGTGGAAACATCGCCCTCAATCTGTCTGTGAGCGGAGAAGGTTCTTTGTATCTCCAATTCTTTTATTTTTTCCAGACTCCGAAGGTAGGAGCCGAGTGAATCCGGAACATCCGGCCAGGATGTTATGTTGGGCGAAATACCGAAAAGGATGTGATCTCCACAAAAAAGGTATTGATTCTCTCCATCGTAAAGACAGATATGACCCGGTGTATGACCGGGAGTATGCAGAGATTTCAGAGAACATGTTCCCAAATCAATGATGTCTTTATCGTCAATCATTTCATATTCAATATTTTTATCCGGCAAATAAATCATTGCCGGATTCAGACTTTTATTCTTTTGAAGCTCTTCCTTGGAGAAACCGAATGAAAGAAAGCAATCGTCAATTTTCCGAAAATACTCCGGAGTTTTAAACCGGCGGTAAATCTCATAATCGATACGGCCCATGTAAACCTTGCTGCTAGGGGAAGCGACGGCCGGAGCCAAACCCGCATGGTCGGAGTGCAGATGGGTAATAAGAATATCCGTGATATTCATATCCGCTTTTAGTTCCTGCAATCCGGCATTGAGTCCTTCAAGAGATTCTTTCATGTTAAAACCGGTATCAATAAGCAAATTCCGCTTTGAGCCTTTGATAAAGAAGCTGTTCAGATTTCTTAGGGGGTTTCCCGGAAGGGGGACATTTATGGAAAAGATATTTTCACTGAGCTGCTGAATCAAGATGATCCTCCAAATCCAAATAGAGAATACAGGATGTCTTGATTTCCATAATTCTTCAATCGCTCCTTAGGAATCATGAGAACGCAGCTTATCTGAAGACAATTTCCACATTATCAAGTGGGTAAATCGATAAAACAACCAATCAAGGGGCACCCGTTCGACTATTCTCTGCGTACCCGGAACGATAAGATGCTTTTTCCCAGTACTTTCATCCGAAGCCTTATACTTAAATTAGGATGTTATTTAAAGACGACTCATCAGTATTCATCCGGAAAGGAGGTATGTGAGGTATCGGCGAATTGGCCATCCCTCAGATTTGCGCATCACGGAGAATCGTAATTCTCCCTGGGCCGTCACCGACGGTACGTTACGATTAAAAGGACATGTTGGTAAAAATCCGGGAATACGGACATCGTGGGTTTCAGTACCTGAAAAAAAAATTACGTTTCCATGGCGAAGTGGGGCACAGTCTCTCATGGAAACCGGCCGCATTTATTATCGTTTCGGTGTGTTTGCCCCTTTCGCTCATGGGATTCCTGTCACTGCGGCAGATCAAGAGCATTGTAATCCAAGAACGATTCGAATCCATGGAATCCATACGCAATCAAGTCCTGGCCGATCTGCAATCTCTTCTCGAGGAATCCGCCGAAAGGGTATACAGGGACTTATTTTTAAGCGGCATACTTCTTACCTCATCGGAATGGACGGACTACCTGGTCGGCCGGGAAAAAGGTATTCTTTCCGCCTACACGTTTAATTTCCAGTATGCACCGTTCCGGGGAGCGAATCCCGAGGGATTGCCCGGAGTTATCAGAGAAGATCTGCAAGAACGGGTATTCGCCGAAAACATAGAATTTCGAGAAATCGGAAATGACGACGGTACTTCCACATTGTGGGCTTTTGCCCTATTTCGTAATTCTGAAACCCGGTATTACGCCGTTTGGTCGTACGATTACGAATACATCAATGCTTTTCTTACCGACCGCTTGGAACACTACGGACAGTGGAGCCTTTTAAACAGCCGTTATCAAATATTGGGGGACAGTCGCAAGACACCCCAATGGTCGACGCGTTTGAATGAACAAACCCAAAGAATGCTGGACGGTTTTTTTGAAACGAAAATTTACGATGATCAAATTCACAGTTACGCCGCATTGGATCTCGGTGGTGAGTTTTTGTATTTGGACATCCAGATCCCGACGAACGTCGTCACGGCGGCTTCGAGAAACCTTCGGGCGAATCTCGTTTTTTTCGTCATTCTCTTCTTTATGCTGTCGGGTATTCTCAGCTGGACCGTCAAACGCAGTCTCATTCGTTGGGGAGAAGGGCTTATCATTCGTCGGGCTTTTTCCAAGGAAATGATTTTCTTCCCGAGGATGGAAGGGAATATCAGGAATCTTCAGGAAAAAATAAAATTCATTAAGGCCATGGACCAGCAGCTGGATTACGTCCTGAACGACTTGGAGGAGCTGAAGCGCAATATTCCGCCGGAGGATGCATGATTTTCTTTCGAAGATCGCGTGTAAACAGATTCTTCTTCACTTACCGGTACGACCTTCTTGCCTTCCTTCTTATTCTGCTCATTATCGTCTGGTACTATTTTCCTCTTTGGGAGAAAGGGCTGATTATCTTCAGCGATTTGGACTTCCCTCTTGATTCTTCCCGCTATCTTGAAGAAATTTTCGACCTATGGAATCCCCGATGGAATACCGGAACGATGCTGAATCTGCCGCGCCTTATTTACGTTCTGCCTTCTTGGTTATTATCCCAATTCTTCGAAAGCCGCGGTGATATATTTCAGAAAGCTCTGATATTTCAAATTCTCATTACCAGTGCCATATCGATGTATTTATTCACGAAACGGATCGTTTCGGTAACCCTCGGACGCGATTTCGACTTTTTTAAGACACTTGCTTTAATCGGTGGTTCACTTTTTTACACGATCAATCCCTGGATCATCACCCGAATCCAGCACTTGTATCTGCTGTGCGGCTACAGCTTATTTCCGCTTCTTCTCCTGTTTTTTTTCAATGCCTTCGATCCGCGCTACGCCGCGCAATTAATCCCCGATTATTCGGTCTTTCATATCAGGCCCTACAAACGGACCCTCTGGGACCTTGCGATGGGCGGCTTGGTACTCTCCGTTCTGTCCGCCGCCATTCACTATTTTTTCTTTGCCCTCCTTTTTCTGGGCGGATTCTCGGTTCTCATGCTTCTGAAAATTCTCTGGGACAACAAAGGGGCCGGTCGACGAAGAAAAAACGCCATAGTCTTTTCGCTCATACTTAAGGCCGCCATCCTTGGCGGATTCACTCTTATTTTTTCCTTCTATTGGTTCGGTCCCTACTTCGCAGGGATTCTGACCGGAGCCCAGGCCAGTCAGCACAATATCAACGTTGTCGATACGCTGGTTCAATTCAGCCGGCACAGTCAGCTTTTCAATGTCCTGCTGCTGAACAGCTATTGGTGGCCGATGTTCGACTTGAGATCTCTTTCTTTGGGTTTTTATGTTTCCGGCGCGATTATGATTCTCTTAGTTTTCATGGGTGCACTCTCTTGGGGACCAAGAAACCGTTTGGTGATGTTCTTCGCCGTTCTCACGGCGGGGCTGCTCATCTTGGCTACCGGAACACGGTTCTCTCCGGTGGCGAAACTGTTTATTCCTCTGGTAATGAAGACACCGATTTTCGGCAACATCTTTCGAGACCCCAACAAACTGCTGGGACTGGCGGCCGTCGGCTACAGCGTTCTGATTACCGCGGCTCTGGAATCTCTCTTCGCATCCCGGTGGCTTACCCGTGCCGGTGCCGATTTGTTTAAGGTGGCGGTTGTTTTCTTTTTCGCTTTCGCGCTCTGGGGCTACATCAGTCCGTATCATCGGGAGTATGTTTCCCGATTCTATGCGGCAACCGAACCTCCGGAGGAGTATAAACGGGTTCAGGAATCTTTCAGTTCCGAAGGAAAAGTGCTGCACTTCCCCCTCTCGGAGGAGATGCTGCAGAGTCCGTCCGGAGTCGCCACTCCTTATTGGAACCTACTCAAGGATCCTCCTCGGGAGAAAGCGACCGGTGATTTTGCCGTTTACAGTTCTCTTAAAAACAGTTTTTTTCACCATGAAGGGAATCCGCCTGAAATCGGGGGGTACTTTCGATTCCTCCACCGGCTGTGGGATGAAGGTCTTACCCTGCGGACGGGAGAATTGCTGAAACCCCTTGCCGTTAACGAAATGGCCTACCGTGACGAGTATCAAGGACACGAGGGACGCCAGGATTTTCACAAGGATCTTCTCTCCCGCCAGATTGACCTCCGTCTGACGGATGAAATCGGTGATTTCAGCGTGTATTCCGTGGAGAATCCCATGATGGGACTCCGTGAATTGGATAATGAAGTCTATACACCCTACGGTTTTTCCCAACTGGTTACCTATTCCAGCCTCCCGGACTTTTCTTTGTCGAAGAGCGGCGTGATGTTCACCGACCAAAAAACCGGCAGCGACATTCTGGGACACATCGATAAGGAGGATTCCGTCGACGCCCGGTATTTCGAGGACATTTGGCTGAACAATCTTTCTCCGGAATATTACCTTTTCCCCTCAAGGATGGTAGACCGCGGCAACGTATTCCTTGGCTGGGCCCAGACAATGTCGCTGAGCAGTGATTGGAGTTGGCATTTGGGTTCTCAGGATCTAGGACGGATTGCCGATTCCATGGATTTTCATCAAGGGATGGTCGCCACATATGCCAGCAGTACCATTCATGTCCCACTTTATCACTGGGCCGACCTTCAGGGAGATTTGGTGATGAACTTCAATTCCATGCTGAGGCAGAATCTTTTCTTTAAGGCCGATAATCCTCAGCTGTTCGTTGTACGGGCTAATCCCTTGAGCCGCAGCAATAAAATTCCCACCCTGCACGGAGAAATCGTCAAAGGAACGCCTAAAGCGATTTGGCAAGTGGCGAAATCCGGCCTTATCGACGCACGAAGTGATAATCCTTACCAGTTTCGCGTAAGGCTGTCCGGTCGCGGAGCCCATAACCTCCACGTTAAAGTTCGATTTTACGACGTGGAACATAAGGAAATGGGCCTAACCTATGTCATGGCTCCGGGTGAGCTGGTGGATTTCGACGAGATAGATTTTTATGGTGAATATGTAACCCCGGGCGGTGCCCGGTGGATGCGTATCGATCTTCTTTCATATCAGCGGGAGGAACAGGCGGTTTATTGGTGGATTCACGACGTGGAAATCATGGATCTCGTGGACTACAAGGAGGACAACAGTTTTCAGGTGGAATGGAATCAATCCGCCTTACCCTACGCGACCGAGGCCGACGTATATATCAGGGCGTTCAGTTCCGTTAAAGGCGGTATTCTTGAAGTCGCTTCGGATTCTCAGACTTATTCCATCGATACGAAAAATCAATATCCTCAAGGATTTCACTGGCATAAAGCGGGACGATTCATCCTTGAACCGGGGATGAATCCCATCAGGGTGATTAATCGGGCGGGATTCAACGGAGTGAACGCCTTGGCTGTGATTCCGGCGGCGGACCGCGACGCAACCCGCATGCCCGCTTTTTCCGCTTTGGCTCGGGCCCGTCTTTTCACGGTTTTTGAAGCCGAAAGCGATTTCTTTCAGGACGGACATCTTCAAACCACGAGATGTTATCCGGTGGCGAGTATGGGAGCGGTTGTGCGGGAAAGAGAAGGAATTCTTCGCCGTACCGTCGACATTCATCGTTCCGGATATTACCGTTTGACCTTTCAAGGCGGAGGTATTCCGGAAGCTTCGGGTTTGGAAGTAATGCTTAAGAATGAAGAGGGAACTGCTGTTTTGAGCCGGCAAATTCTCTGGGAGGAGACACACACCCTCACCGAACCGGCGGACGTTATCGCGTGGGAGCCCTCCAAACCGGAACTTCCCTATACCCGAAGCCGTTTTCCGATGAATAACGCTCTCCGGAACTATCAGCAGCTGTCGATATCGGATATTCCTCTCGCCCGCGGACGCTACACCTTGGAACTCCGTTTGGAAACCCAAGGCCTCTCGCTTATCACTCCAGGTGATCTTCGATATTTCGATCCCTCCACCGTGCTTATTCCCGATTATCAGGTTCCCGCGAGTATGGAAGACTGTTCAACATGTGAACGGATTCGACCGGACATGATGCGATTTCAATGGGAAGATAATGATCGCTCTCTTCGCCGCATTATCATGGACTCCACCTGTTCCTGCGATTGGTATGTCGCTTCGTCGCAGAAAATTCCCGTAACACCGCTGCATGAATATCTCATACGGTTCGACGCGGTCTCCCGGGGAATACTGAAGCGCCACGGAAAAGTATTTTTTCTCGATGCCGACGGAATGATTATCAAGACCGAATACATCCGTGAAGTGGAAGAGGACAAAAAGGTCGAATGGAATCATTACGAACATCTGGCGACGGCTCCTTCGGACGCCGCGGCGATGCTGCTCCAATTTTGGGCCCGGGGAAACAAGCTGACCGATGGCTGGCTGGATCTCCGCGGTTTGGATGTTTTTCCCTGGAACGATTTGTCCTATCTGGATTGGGTCTTCCTCCGGGAAGAGGCTCGTGCGCCGTTTACCGGCGAGAAGAGAAAGGAGCCGGACCGGGAGATTCTCGTTAATACGGAATATCCTCTCCTTCCGATGTGGCATTGGCGGGACGGACAGGGAAGTCGGCAGGGAGAGTACGCCGTCAACGGACTGACTCTCGGTTTTTTCACCAAGGAAGGAATAACCGAGGACTCCACACTTTTCATACCTCTTTCCAAAATCTATCGATTTGGATTGGCTCTTTTTATCTTGGGGATTCTCGGGTTGGTTCTCTTTGGAATGACGCCATTCCTGAAACGAACAAAACCGTTCCGCGCGGTTCGGGAACGGTTTGTTCGTCATTTGAAATAATCGTTAGTAGAACAACAGGCCGGTGTTACGGTATCCGGGCTTATCCACATACCAATCTTCGTAAGTTACACCTCGGCTCTCCACCCAGTCGGTGAAGTGGTTATAGACGTTGGCGATGTGGACATCGTCCTGGGGATACCGGAAGCTCACGGGTAAATGAATAGCCCAAGGCTGTTCGTCGACTGTCTTGTACATATAGTCCGTACCCAGAATGCTGTAATCATCAAAGGAACCGAAATACTCGAAATGCGCCAGGTCCGTCTGTGGTTTACCGGGCAGATGTACCTCCCGTCCCCGTTCTCCATTACTCATAATAAAAGGATTGTAGGGAGCGAACCCTAATTCTTCCCGGGTAACGCCGTGGGAGAGACGTACGGTTATCACCAAATATTCAATATTTTGGGGTGAATAATTTGCATTGGCATCTTCAAAAACCGGAATCACCGCATAGTCCTGGCGCTCTTCAACCCCGTTGGCGGCCAGCTTCATATAACCGACGGTGTCGCTGTATCCGGTGACGGACGCGACGGCGGAAGGATCTATCCCCAGTTCCACGGCAAAACCGTTTCGCATGCTGGCCACGATGCCCTTAACGGCGAAGGTTCCTTTTAAGGCGATGATTTCACCATCGGCGTTGAACGATTCCTCCCAGTTGTAATCGATAACCAAGTCGTTGAAATCATAGTCCCCCATGTATGGCCATAAATCTTCGTAGGCCAGGGTTCCGAATTCGCCTTTCGCCGGTGAGTAACTGATGGAATGAACAGCGTCTGATGTCGCCGCAAGAATCACCGATTCGTTTATGCTCGTTGTACCGCCGGGAGAGGACGTTGCGGCGGTGTCGTTTTTCGAGACCAACTGTGAATTATCAATAGCCGTTATCGGGTTGGACGTTACGGAGAATACGGCGTCGTTGAAATCGTTGTCGCCTCCGGGGCGCCTAAGATCTTCAAAGGAGAGAACCACGCGTTCTTCGAAATCGATTTGAACGACATGCTGGCGATATCCGGCGGAATCGGGATTGAAGTCCGAATAGGAATAGAACCGGTTGTTGCCGTTGGTTACGTCTTTGATGGTCGTGGAATACCCGTTGGCGATAAGAACCCAGCCTATGCTGGTGCCCGCCGGGAATCGGCCGATATGCACCTTATCACCGGAGATCAATCCACCTCCGGAACCGCTGTAGGAAAC
Source organism: Spirochaetia bacterium (assembly GCA_963666985.2). Classification (GTDB taxonomy): domain Bacteria; phylum Spirochaetota; class Spirochaetia; order DSM-2461; family DSM-2461; genus UBA2779. The sequence continues at coordinate 1,977,612 of CAXXIA010000002.1, forward strand.
ATTGGGGAAGATGATCGTCAAATCCCCGTCGGCCAAAGAGCCGGGGATGCCCTGTTCCGTCGGATAGGTGTAGTAAGCCAGAGTGTTGCGGTATCCCGCACCCTCATGAATGAATGTTACCCAGACTTCCGCTTCTTCCAGAAGATGTACCTCCGTTTCCTTGCCGTTGAGGTATTGCGGCCGGTAATCGGGTACGGGCTGGTACTCCGGGAGGGCGGCATTCAATTCACTGAGGAACGTTGTGCTCAGAACATCCCGACCGTCCAGATAATTGGGAACACCGGAACTGTTCCAGGAACCGAGTGTCTGGAAATCGGTGGAAGTACTATAGGCACTATTAGAAGCCGCGAGAGGGATTTGGGAACTTTCAGAAGCCGCGGCCGAGTAATCGTGGAAAAAACGATTATTATTTTCCGTAAGTACAACGAAAGACGGAAGTCCTATGACCGCTGTCCGCAATTCAACTTCCGTAATATACGAGGCAAGATTGAGTTGACCTTCAAAGGCTCCTTCCTCATTGAAAAAACCTTGAAGAACCAGTGAGTCTTCCGAATAGATTTGGAATCCCGCCAGAGCCAAACCGCCTTTGATGATCAGAGATGTCTGATCGGTGGTTTCATAATTAAAAGCGGTGTTGGTACTTTTGGAAGCCGCCGATCCGTCGTTGAAGGGATTCGTGCAGGCATTGCCCAGAATGATGATTCCAACCGTAATAATAACGATGATTATTTTGTTCATATAGTGTTTCTCCGATCCTGCAAATAAGATGTATCTGGAGAAAAGCAACTATCGTGCCAGATGGCTCCGCGGCATTCAGAGGCGTCCGGCAGTCTCCGCCGGCTATAAGTTGGGTTTATCTGTATACAGTGTGAAGTTTATTTCACACCTTCATTTCATATGGAGCTGGATCAGGGTAACTTCATCTTCCCGAGGGACCAAATCTCGACTTGCAAATGCTTGATCGATGGTTTTGACCAAATCTTCCATCGTTCCATTTGCCGCCAAGTGATTTTTAATGATAAGCCGAAGATCCTGCTCGGTAAAATCATCTTCCAACTGTCCGACAGGATATATTCCGTCGGTGGTAATAATGACTTGTTCACCAGTGTGAAGCGTTATTTCTCCATCCGACCATCGATGCTCCGGCTCCACGCCCAGCGGGAGGGCCTTTTGCCCGATAAGGAACAGCTGCCCGTTGGCGTAATGAATAAAGGGTGGCTGTCCCGCTTGAGCCACCTGAACGGTTCTTTCACCGGTGTGACAGAAAAGAACGGTAAGGGAAACGAATGATTCTTCCGGCAGAAATCCCGGTCGACACAAGCGTTCATTAAGAATCCTCAGAACGTCGGAGGGATGAGAGAACTCCCCGAGCTGAGGTATCAGTTCGACATGAATCAATCCTTTCAGCAGCAACGCGGTGAGTGCGGAGGTAAGACCGGTACCGGCGACGTCGCCGAGAAGAACGGCGAACCTATGTTCGTCAATAGTGTGAATATCCCAATAATCACCGCCGAAAGGATAATCCGGACCTTGACTATGATATAAATCGAGCGAAACACCGCGAATCTCCGGGATTTCCTTGCTTCGATAGATTTTCTGATAACGCAGGGCCCTTTCCCATTCCGCCTTTTGAAGTTTTTCCAGCCGGCGGCTGTTACGACGGTGGCGAAACAGTTCCAGACCGCGCTCGATTTGTATGAGAAGATTCTGCTTTTCCCAGGGTTTTTCCAAGAATCCGAATAGATTATAAGTGAGAAAATCCGGAATATCCGCGGTTGAAACGTACCCGGAAAGAACGATGGCAACCACATCCGGATGATTTTCGCTGATGTTTTTGAGCAATTCTCCGCCTTTAGTTCCCGGCATATTGAGGTCGGTAATCAGAACCGCGATTTCTTCTTTTTTCAGGATTTCCAACGCCTGAGAGACAACCAAGGCAATTTCTATCTTATGATTTCCTTCGGCCGCCCATGTCCGTAGATCGCGCTTCAAAGCCGTTAAAATTGCCGGTTCGTCATCAACAAGCAGAATCGTTTCGCCGCCTTTAGTTTTCATATAATCTCCTCTATGCCCCTAACGGAAGAACCACACGGAATAAACTTCCCTTACCAAGGGTACTTTCCAATTCAATCTTTCCATGATGACGCTCCACAATGCCGTGGGAAATCGCCAACCCCAGTCCTGTTCCCTTATCGCCTTCTTTTGTCGTAAAAAAGGGCTCAAAAATTCGTTCCCGAACATCCTGGGGAATCCCTGCGCCGTCATCCTCAACTTCCAGGATTACCGCCGGAGGGTTTTGCCGAAGTCCGGTTCTGATTACGATGCGTCCCCGATCGGCGACAGCGTCGGCGGCGTTCAGGAGCAGATTTATCACCACTTGCTCCAGTTGACCGGGATTCCCGAGAATCGGCGGCGTCTCCGAGAAAATCTTTTCTACGGTGCAGTGGTATTTAAGTTTGTTCCAAACCACCTGCAGGGAATCTTCGGCCACGTCCGTTAAGGACACGGAAACGAAGCCCTCGTTTTCCTCACGAGCGAAAGTTTGGAGTCCTTTGACGATTTTACTGATTCTCCTGACTCCGGTTTCCGAATCCCGAAGAAGCGAGCGTATGTCTTCCTTGATAAATTCGAATTCTTCATCGGATTTGAGACGGATTATTTCCCGTCGGATGGTTTCCCTCGTTTTTTCCTCGGAACTGTTTTCCCATTGTGCATAGAGATCTAAAATTCGCGTGAAGGCCGTCACATACTCCGAGAGAGTTTGTGTGTTGCTCAGCAGGAAGCCCGTCGGATTATTGATTTCATGCGCTACACCGGCCGCCAGCCTGCCGATGGAGGCCATTTTAACCTGGTGGATCATTTGATTCTGGGCCTGTTCCAATTTGGTTAGGGATTCTTCAAGCTCCTTAGTGCGTTCGGCGACCCGACGCTCCAGTAGACGTGAATAGTCCTTAAGCTGACGATCCTTCAATTCGGCCGAATAAGCGTTGGCGATGATGCCGGATATGGTCTTCAGAAGTTCCAGATCTTTCTCTCGCCAGTGGCGAATCATGCAGTTCTCGTCAAAACCGATGAATCCCTTAATAACCCGTTCCATTTTCAAAGGATATACGAGCAGGGACTTAATCCCCTGGGGTTCGAGAATTGCCCGAAGATCGGGCGGGAGCAGCGTAATATCCTCGGAAAAAACACGGCCGTCCTGTTCCAGCAAAGATTTCCAAGACGGAATCAATTCATACGGAATGCCCTGCAATTCTTCCTTTTGGGGCGGGATGCCGTTGTTACACCATTCGAAAGCATTACTGGTGGTCAGTCCCTCATCATCGTCCACAAAGATATACACGCGGCTGACATTCAGGTGACGGCCGATTGTGTCCAAAACAGAATCAATTCGGATGTTGAAGTTCTGCTGCTGGTTAATCAGGTTTAAAGCGATTTCCGAGAGCACCCGCAGATCTTTCATGAGATATTTTCTCCGTACTTGGCCGCGGCTTCCATCAGAATGCCGATCAAATGATCCTTCTCCCAAGGTTTGGGAATAAATCGAAAGATTTCAGCCTCGTTGATGGCTCCCACAAGGATGTCCATATCGGTGAATCCCGAAATCATAATCCGAACGACCGACGGCCAGCGGTTCTTGATTTCCGTAAGAAGGCTGACTCCGTCGCGTTCGGGCATTTTGTGGTCCGACATTACGATCATCGGCTGCGATGATTCCAATAGGGCGATGGCTTCGGCTGCGTTGGGTGCCGATTCAACGACGAACGGTTCTTTGCGCAGCTGGCGTTTGAGGGAGGCGAGCACCGCGGCATCGTCATCCACCAGCAGCAGGGTATAAGGTTCGGAAACATTCATTCCATTCTCTCCTCTCCGGTCTCCTTCGGCGGCGGAAAGACCAGACGGAAGATCGTCCCGCGGCCGACTTCCGAATCAAGTTCTATTTCCCCGGAATGACTCTGGACGATACCCAGGGAGATGGAGAGTCCCAAGCCCGTCCCGGCATTTTTTTCTTTGGTGGAATAGAACGGTTCAAATATTCGTTTTTGCTCCTCCGGCGTTATTCCCGAACCATTGTCTTCAACTTCGACGCAAATGTTCCCGGAGGCTCTGCAAAAGGTTCGAACGGTGATGAGGCCCCGGTCTTCTTGGATCGCATCCGCCGCATTGACCAACATATTCACCAAGACTTGTTCCAACTGGTTGGCATTGGCAGAGATATCCGGTACGGGATTTAATTGTTCTTCCACCCGTGCCTTGTACTTCAATTTGTTCCAAACCAGTTTTAAGGAGTTCCTTACTACGTTGTTCAGGTTTACCGGTTCCCGGGTCAATTCGTCCTTTCGGGCGAAACTTCTCAGACTCTTAACGATTTCCGTTATTTTCGTAATACCCGTTTGAGCGTCGGAGATCATGGATTTCAGATCCTCCGCGATAAAATCCATGTCTTCCTTTTTAATGAGCTCTTCGATTTCCCGATTCAAAGAATCGCGATCGGCGGAATCCGCGCAAGTATCCCGGCGTCTATAAAGTTCAATAAGGCGGTCATAGACCTCCAGATACTCTTTCAGGGTTTGTGAGTTGCTGTAGAGATAACTCGCCGGATTGTTTATTTCATGGGCAATGCCCGCCGCCAGCTGTCCCAGAGAGGCCAGGCGTTCCTGCTGTATCATTTGATTTTGTGTTTCGGAGAGTTTCTTAAGAGAGTCTTTAAGCTCCCGTGTTCGTCGGTTAACCGTTTCTTCCAGAATTAGATTCTGGTTCTTGAGGTTCGATGTCATCCTGTTGAAGATTTCTCCCAACTGTTCAAATTCCCGAGGAACATGTATCTCCACTTTTGCCGTTAAATCGCCGTTGGAAACGCGGGCGGTGGCGTCGGAGAGGTTCTTCAGAGGATTCTTAAACCAGAGATAAATCATGGATGTCACCACGACGGCGAAAAAAACGAACACGATGGTGACCGAAACAATCAGCTGGTAGCTTAATTTTCGATATTCCTTGAGATAGTGTTTTTCATCGATAAGAACATCGAAAAGAAGGGAACCGTTTTTAATGATTTTAACGCCGTGCAGACCGTCGTGTTCATCAATGAAAACCATTTGACGGTCCGAAGAAGATATCTTGTCCGGCTCTTCGAGAAGCCAGTTATGGAAAAACGATTCCGGAAGCATCTCGGGACTATAGAGAATCTCACCGCTTCGTGGATCCGCGAAGGCCGCACCGAGAACGGCCTCATTAAGCGGAAGGAGTTCCAGAATTTCGTTGAATCCCAAGTTGGAAAAATGACCGGAGGATAACGTCATATCGAGAGTTTCGGTCAGAAGCTCGATGCTGTGCCGCAGTTCCAGCCGCCCGTGGTTTTTCAGGATTTGATGAGAAAAACCCAAGACCGCCGAAAGACCGAGTACGGCGGCCAATGAGAGAACTATGAGAAGGCGCTGAATCAAAGTAAAATTGTGCACGGCCGATCCGGATCGTTTTTTCATCATCGATAAAAGTCTAGTCTGCGTCTGTTTACGAAATCAAAACAATCTTTGATTTTACCGCCGGCATAAACGAAAGTTTTTCTATGAAATATCTGTTGATGTTCTTGATGTTTCTTTTCGCCGAAGCTGCGGCGTTTGCGGAGATGGATGCCAATCTGATCGTTGAATTTGTGGGAGAAGATTTCGACAAAGTATCGATAAAGCCGGATAACACGCGATATCTGTCCATACTGGGTTCTTTCACTCCTCAGTTTGTCTGGAAACAGGGTCGGACTTTGGCGCTGTTAAACGTTCAAATTTATGGAGAGTTGGGATTGACCGATCCCGCGGATTCTTCGATTGTTTCCGGCAGTTTCGGACGAGAGGGACTCTGGCTGGCGCAAATCAAAGTAGACAGTTTTTTTCATGCTTTTTTCGGCGAATCGGACTTCTACTTCAAGGGTGGCCGATACACGGCGGATTTACCGTGGCATTTTGGAGGATTATTTGAAACCGGGACAATTGAGGCCGGATGGTGGCCGGCTTTCGGGCCGAAAATTTTCTTTCAGCAAATTTGGTATAACTGGAATAAAGAAGATTTTTCCGACGCGGATAATCAATTAATCCATTCTCTCGCATTGGATGTTCATTTCTCCGACAGCCGTCTTAAAGTGCGTTTTCCGTTCTCCTTTTCCGAAAACATGCTGGATTTAAGAGTGTTCCCTTCCGCTGCATATCAATATCATCAGGGGGTTTGGTTATGGGACCTCACGGGAGGTGTAGGCTGGCGGGAGAATATTTCGAAGGAGCAAGGGACGTGCTTCGGTTTGCGTTCGGAAGTCGAATGGGAATACATCCACGGTCATTCAACTTCGGTCTTGGTCGGTCTCATTTCGGCTTTTGATGAAAGCCGAAATAACTATAAATGGGTATCTGTGGACAATAAATATTTCGAACAGCAGTATGGCAGCCATGTGGACTATTTGTACCAGGAAGCGGGAAACGTCGGAGGTCTGGTATCCTTGGGAGTTCGTCAAACGGGGACTTGGGATTATTCGGGAAACGGCCTTATGAAATTTTGGGTAGGAGGTTCCCTTCATTGGTCCTGGATTAATACCGCAGGAGACGGCCATTATATCGGCACCGTCATCGGCGGGGATGTGCGATTCTACGACCTTATCGATGCAAACAGTCTCTTGGAACTCTATGCCAGTCTTCTGATTCCCGGAAATTACAGTACCGTCGGCGGAACTCAGCAGCGGAATCTCGGTGTCCAAATTATCATCAAGCTGCAGCAAACCCTCTACTGAAGTCTTTTACCAATTTGAAAATAGGCGAGTCGGTTGTACAGTTGCCTCCGCGAGATTCCGAGGGAATCGGCTGCCCGGGACCGGTTGTTGTCATATTTTTTTAATACCGCTTCGAGAAACCGTTTTTCCGCCGCTTCAAGGTAAGATTTCAATGTATGGGTCAACATTCTTTCGTCCTGTTCCTCGGGAAATTCTTTATGAGGGGCGGACGGGATTTCGACCGAAGAGAGCGATGGAAGATCTTGCAAAGAAATTTGCGGTCCCGGGGCCAATGTTACGCATCGGGCAACGATGTTTTCCAATTCCCTGATGTTTCCGGGGAAATTATGGTCTTGCAGAGCAGCCAGAGCTTCTTCCGTGAATCCGTCAAGCGGTGTGTTCCGGACGTTTTTATATTTTTCCAGGAAATGAACGATCAGCAGGGCAATGTCGTCCCGACGATTCCGCAAAGGAGGCACCTCAAGGGTTAATGTTTCCAAACGAAAGAATAAATCCTGTCGGAAACTTCCGTCGGCCACCATCTTCTTCAAATCCCGGTTGGTGGCGGCGATAACATGAACATCGCAGGTTCGCGGCCGACTGTCGCCCAGTCGCTCAAAGCTGCCGTCTTGGAGAACACGCAGCAGTTTTGCCTGTAGTTCCGGCGCCATTTCAGCAATCTCATCCAAGAACAGAGTCCCGTTATCCGCGAGTTCAAATTTACCTTTTCGGTGATTCTCCGCACCCGTAAAGGCGCCTTTGACATGACCGAACATCTCGCTTTCCAGAAGCTGGGGACTCAACGCCGCGCAATTGACCTTTATAAACGGCCCGTCCCGGCGAACGCTCCGGTGATGGAGGAAATCGGCCACCAATTCTTTGCCCGTGCCGCTTTCGCCCAGAATGAGCACAGGGAGCGGAGTGTCTTTGATTTGGGTGAGCTGCCGCATTAAGCGGTCCATGACCGCACTGCGGAAGATAATTCTATGGTTTCTATGCTGGTCGTCCAGCTGAGCTTCAAGCCGTTCCACTTTTTCCAGGAGTTCGGAATCCTGAATGATTCGCCGAACAACCTCTTCCAGCTCCACCATTTCGAATGGTTTACTCAGGTAGTCAACGGCTCCTTTCCGGATCATTCCCACGGCTTCCCGAACCTGGCTGTCGGCGGAAATGACAATCACCTTTCCTTTGGGATAACGGTCAAGAAAGCGGTTCAGGAGTTCTCGTCCGTCCAATTCGGGCATGTGCAGATCGGTAATCAGAAAATGAAAAAAAGACTTTTGAATGCGCTGTAAAGCTTCGGTGGATCGGGAATGATATTCCACCGCTTTATCTCGGAAAAAAGAGCTGCGGCTCATTTGCCTTTTAAGTGCCGAGAGATACTCCGGTTCGTCGTCTACGACGAGTATACGAAAATTCGGTGTTTCATCTCGCATTCCGATTCCTCGAATACTATCATAAGATTTAGGAGGTTAACTAATCAACAAACAGCGTCGAAAGAATGCCCGAGGGGTTCGTGCGTTGCTGCTGCGTCATCAGGCTCGAATTTTCCCCTTTTTAGACATCGCCCTTAATGCATTCAACTATCTCTATCATATCTACGTCTCGTGGTATCTCGTACCGGGAAACTACGGTATTCTCAACGCCCTTTTGGGCTTGTCCGTTATCCTTATGGTCTCGGGCATCGCTTTTCAGAATTTCATGGCCCGAAATCGGTCCGCTTCAGGGGATGTTCCGGTTCGGGGAAGGATCTTTTTTTCAGGACTGGCCATCTGGGGGGGGATTCCTCCCGTCCTCCTGCTGGGCGGTTCGTTTTGGATAGCGGAATTCACCCGAAGCTCTTTCAAATCGGTTCTTTTGCTGTCGCTTCTTTATATCATCCATCTGACACTCAGCGCGCTGCGTGGAATTATCCAGGGGAAACGGCATTTCTTGGCTCTTAATGTCAGTTTCTACATCGAGGTCGGCGTGAAACTGACGCTGCTGTATTTTCTCCTTCCCATCTATCGGTCGGTGGAAATCGCCTTGGCCGTCATCGTTATCGGCATGGCAGCGTCGCTGATTCACGCCTTTTTCTTTCTCCGTTCTCAAGGAGAGTTTCAGCCTTCGGAGTCTTCCGAACTCTCACGGACCATCAGGCTCACCGTTATCATGCAGGGCGTCTCCATTCTTTACGCCGCCAACTTGGTTCTTTATCTGTTTACATCTTTGGACATCCTTTTGGTTAATTATCGCTTTCCGAAAGATGCCGGCATGTTTGCCGTTCTACAGAAATACGGTCAGATCAGCTTCTTCGCCGGATCAAGCCTTATGACCGTTATGCTGCCCAGTCTCGGAGCCAGTCTTCCGTCCATGAAGAATTTCTCCGGTGTCCTCAGGCGCTTCGCCCTTATCCTCCTTTCCGGTTTGGTTGCCATGATCCTTGCTTACCGTTTCGTTCTTCCCTGGACCGTGAAGCCCATTTTCGGGGAGGCCTATGCCGCCGCCGCCGATTATCTGGTGCTTTCGGGGCTTACTTATGCGTTTCTGGTGATTGCTCTGTTCTTCTCAACATCCTTGATTGCGCTGAATAAAAAAGTTTACGTACCCATTCTCGCACTGGGGGCTCTGCTGCTCATTCCCGGCCTGCTCATTGTTCCTGCGCCGGTGATTAATGTGTTCAAGATGCAGATCGGGATTTATCTCACCCTTGCCCTTGTGCTGGGAATCGTCGTTATAAAGGAGGTCCGTTTATGAAATCAGTCGTATTGGAACCGGATAATCGAGTCACGTTGCTCTTCTTGTCTTGGAGGGATATCAAAGCACCGAAAATGGGTGGGGCGGAACTCTACACTCATGAGATGATGGTCCGGAGCGACCGGAAAGCCTGGCGCATCATCCATTTTTCCCCGGGCGTTCAGGGACTTTCGGATGATGAGGTGATTGACGGTATCCGATATCTGAGGGCGGGGGGCATCCTGTCGGTTATCTGGAAAGCCCGTCGGTTCTATAAGGTTAACCGGGAACGAATCCGTTTCGTTATTGACCAGTGCAACAGTCATCGATTCTTCACCCGGTTCTGGGTGCCGGCGAAAAAACGTGTGTTTTTCATCCATCAGCTCACCCGGGAAATATGGACAATCCAGGCGCCTTTCCCCATCGGGTTCATTGGCCGATTGACCGAGAACCCTCTTCTGAAACTTTCACGCAGGGATCCGACTATCGCCGTGTCGCCGTCGACGAAACAGGATCTGCTGGATGTAGGATTCTCCGACGCTCTGACCGCTGTTATTCCCGAGGGCTTGGATTTCGAGGTCTGGCCTCCCGAACGATGGCTAGAAAAAGCCGATCCGTCGGTGTTCGTGTATGTCGGGAGGTATTCCACCTATAAAGGGATCGATGTTGCTCTTCAGGCTTACTTTATCGCCAAAAAAACCCACCCGAGCATCCGGTTCTGGGTGCTCGGCAAGAGGAATGAAGACTATATCACCCGTCATTTGGCACCGCTTTGTAAGAGGGCCTCGCTCACTCAGGCGGCACCGGGATGGAACAACCCTCCTTTTGAGACGGTAGCTCCGGAATCCGCCGACGTTATATATTGGGGATTTGTTTCGGAGCAGGAGAAATTGGAGAGAATGTCCCGGGCCAGGCTGCTGATCTTCCCGTCGATTCGTGAGGGCTGGGGACTGATTATCTCCGAAGCCGCGGCCGTCGGCACGCCCAGCGTAGTCTTCGATGCACCGGGATCCCGGGACGCCGTGGATAAAGGAAATGCCGGATATCTCTGTGAAACACGGTCGCCGGAGTGTTTCGCCCGACAGATGATTTTGGCCATCGAGGATACTGCCGGTTATGAAGATATGCGCTCCCGGGCCCATCGTTTCGCTTCGGTGTTACACTGGGATCGTACCGGTGCGGCCATGGACGCGTTCTTCAACGACTTGCTGAACGGCCGGGAGCCCGGACATTCCACAACCCTACAGGCTGATTATGATTAAGAAACCGGCTGAAACTCTTCAGTCATCCGTTAGCTCACCGGTGTTGGGCATTGCCTTTTCCTGCTTTAACAATGGGGAAACCGCCGGAAAGTGTCTTGCCAGCTGCATTGCTCAGAGCTGGAAAAATCTTGTTATTGAGGCGGCCGACGACGGTTCGACCGACAACACGGTCGAAATCTTAATGCGAACCTCGGGAGATGATTCACGGGTGCATGTCCTGGAACTGTCTCATGGTGAACGCGGCGTGGCACGTAAAGCCGCCATCGACGCCTTGAGGGAAAAAGGATGCGATTACCTGTTGTTCATTGATTCTGATATGGAATTGGCCTCCGATCTTTGCGAACTCTGCTTGGAGAACTTAGCTGTTCACCCGGAGATAGGCGCTTTAGTGATTCCCGAGATTCCCTGGAGCGAATCGACGAATTTCTTTACCCGGGTTAAAATTTTCGAACGTTCGATTTTAAACAATGCCGGGAAACGTATCGGACGATTTTCCATCGAGGCGGCCAGATTCTGGCGGTTTCCTGTTTATGACCTTTCGGGCGGCATCAGCGAAACTCAGATCGCCTTCGAGGAGACCCAGCCGACGATTCGTTATCTGGACCAGGGAGGAATCGTCCGGCGGGCGGTTTTCACCGGTATGAAGCATAATGAAGGGTATAACACGTTCAAGGCGATCATGGATAAGAAACGCTACTATTTCGATGCCATGCAGGGAACGATTACAGAGGAACGACAAGGCTTCTTTAAGGCCCTCTCTCGCTGGTATTTCTTTCGGCCGGTACTCTATCGTCCCTCCAACATGCTTCGTTATCTCCGCCATCCCGTTCTGGCATTGGCGATGTTTTATATGTATTTCCGATTGAGCTTCGCGGCATTCGGAGCCTGGATGCGCAAGCGGAAGGGATAGGACTTCGGACTGTGGTCCGACCAAAGGACCGGGAGGTTCCCTTATTCCCAGATTAAGAATGGGCCGGTTCCATTCTCATGAATCTTCTTTCCATTATTCCCGATATGCCGGGAGGACGGCGAAGCGGCCAGCACCGAACCCGACGGTCCGCATAGGACAACCGGTGTGTCGGCGGACTCGACAAGGTTCACCGCGTCTTTTTCTTCGAAACAGAAATTTCCCCGGTGTTTTAAAAGTTCGGCGTATTCCAGCGCCTGTAAAATTAAGTCTTTGGCTTCCTGGTTCACTCGCCAAGGTTTTGTTATGAACCGGAAAACCTCACCCCGATTAATCGCCGAGAGGATCATCGGAATCTGTGCGTGGCCGGAGAGGACGATGCGTACCGTTCGAGGTGAAATTTCCTTGACCTTCTCAAGAAGAACCAAGCCGTTCATATCCGCCATCAGCAGATCGCTGACCAGAACATCAATGTTCCGATCGGCGAGAATGGTGAGGGCTTCTTCCGGACTTGTAGTAAAAATTTGTTCAAAAGATTCGTTTCTCAGAAGGCGCTTGAGGGAGTCGAGGACCGGGAGTTCGTCGTCGACGAACAGAACTTTACTCCGTTCCATATGATACTCCTCGATTCATCTTCGGGATTGTACGGATCGATCGGAGGAAGCGGAGCGAATCGCGGATGATGTCGACGTGGGAACCTTCCCGATCGATACAGACTACCGGCATCTGCAGAACCCTGAAACGAAGTTTGCGTGCCAGATACATCATTTCCAGGTCGATGGCCAATCCGTTCTCTTCATGGAGATGATGGAGAATATGGCGGGCGGCCACCGCGTTCATGGCCTTTAGACCGGTTTGTGAATCGTAAACTCCGGGGGGCAGCAGGCGGGATGTCAGTCTCCTCTTACCGAAACTCATCAAGCGGCGAATGGGAGGCCTGTTTTCGGCTGTGAGATCCTTTGTCCCCACAACCATGTCGTAATATCCTTCCCTCAGGATGTTGATCATCTTCGAGATATCCTCGATACGGAATGAGTCGTCGGCATCCGCAAACACAAGGATATCGGCCTTAATCGACTGTATCCCCTGAATGTAAGTTCCCGCCTTTCTCGTATTCTTTTGGAGATTCTGAAGGGAGAAAAAAGGTTCCCTGTGCACGATGTTCACATCTTCACTTTCCTGGGCGATGATATGGTCGATAACCTTCTGCGTGTTGTCCGCGCTTCCGTCGTTGATGAAATAGATCGTGGTGTTGAGAAACGCCTTTTCCATAAAAACGCGAAGTTTCTTCAAGAAACTGTAGACGTTCTCGATGCGGGCTTCTTCGTTGTAAACGGGAAGAATGACCGCGATGTCGTTCCGCACCGAAGAGTATTCCTGATGCATCAGTGTTTCGACTTTCTCCAAAAGCTGTTCCGGATATTCGGATCTCCAGTAAAGCAAAGAAACCGGCCCATATCCGGGGATGTTTCGGAGGAATCCGGTTTTGTTTTTTGTGATGTAATCTTCAATGAATAGAAGTGGGATATCCGGACGCATTCCTCGAACTTTCGCGGCGGTATCAGCAATCGCCGCATCGTCGTTTCGGTCGATGATGACGGCATTCACCTCATCGCCGAGTTCGGATGTTTCATTGAGGCTTACGTCGAAAAACGACAAGATTTTGTTATAGGGAATGGCTCTATCTCCGTCTGAAACCACAGAAATAGCAGACATTTTTACACCTCCGCTAAAAGCGTAATTCATCATTTTACAGGAAACAATACGTCATTTTTCCAGCGGAAATAATTATTGGATGGAGGGATTCGACGAATTGTCTTCCGGAGTATCGAAAATCATGCAAAGACTCGAACCAAATCTTCTTCCGATCGCCTTATGCACCCGTGTTCGCCGAAAATTCGGAAATTTCAGTCCGGGACGGCTTTATCAGTCCTGCCGATGCGGGCCGATGGCTTCGGGAAGAACCTCCGTACGGCAGTACCCGGCATAAAAAGATATGGTACGCCGCGAATCCGCCCATATGCCGATTCAATTATCTTGTGCCGATCGTTTGAGTGAATCGCCGCGTCCCCAATCAACGGTGAGTCCTGCCTGCCGTGCAATGTCATTATAGAGTTCCGGGAGTTCATCCTTGGAAGAGTCTGCGGTAATGCTTTTTTTCCCCGGAAAAAGATTGTATTGAGACCTGAACGACTGAGGTGTAAAGCACGGCATAAGAACATTGGCTCCCGCCAGAAGTCCCTCGACGCGATAATCCGCGTCCATACTGCCGAGAGCCGTTGTTGTCGGCATCCATGCGCTGCGGGTTAGCAGCCGGGTGAGCGCGATAACACGCAGTGTCAGAGGTACATCCCCAGCCGGTTCGTTTCGCAGAGGCGTCGCCGGATGGGGAATAAAGGGACCGATTCCGATCATGTCGAAATCAAACTCGTGAAAGTAGGCTATATCATGAGCGATATGGGATATTGTCTGACCCGGCACGCCGACCATAATGCCGCTCCCCGTTTGGTACCCCAAATCCCGTAAATCCCGGAGCGCTTGAAGCCGAGTTTCTACGCTTCGATTTTCATGAAGGGAGGCATAAAGCGATTCATCGACAGCTTCAATACGAAGGAGATAGCGGTCCGCTCCGGCCTCTCTCCACTCGGCATAATCGGAGCGCGGCCTTTCTCCCGCGGAGAGTGTTACGGCCATTCCGGTTTCGGTTTTTATTCGTTTGACAACATCTGAGAGCCGAGAGGCCGGCGTGGCGCCTTCTCCCGACTGAAGCACAACGGTTCGTATTCCCGCATTCGCTATTCGGCGGGCCGCCGCGGCGATATGATCCGCCGACATGTGATATCGCTTTAGTGCCCGATTCTTTCGGTTCAGACCGCAGTAAAAACATGTGTTGCCGCAGATGTTTGAAAATTCAATAAGTCCACGGATAAGCATCCGCGGTCCGCACGCCTCATTCCTCATCTTTCTCGCTTCGGCGAGAAGAATCTCATGTTCCTCCGGGCCCCCCGCCCGCAGCAGAAGTTCTATATCGGATATGGATGGCGGCGGTTTCGGATTATTCTGCGAACGGATGCCGCGGATTCGGTCGAGAGCGGCGATATAGTCTTTTCGTATCATGCTCCGACCCGGCTGTTTGTTTTGTTTTCAATGGCATGCCTGTAAGCCTCCAGCGCCGCCGGGAACGGCGAAAGAGTCCGTTCAACAACGCCCTGCAGCGTGGAAATCGCAATGCCGTAATTGGTCATGGCAACACCGGCGGACCGGGCCTGCTCGATACGCCATAACATTTCGCGGCGGGTGAGGGTACATCCTCCGCAGTGAATTATCAGCCGATACCGGGAAAGATCCTCAGGGTAGTCTTTTCCGGCATAATGATCGATTTCGAGATGAATCCCGGAAAATTGCCGAAGCCATCGGGGAATCTTGACTCGGCCGATATCGTCCGCCAAGGGATGATGCGAGCATGCTTCCGAAATGAGAATTCTATCTCCCTCTTTGAGTAAAGACAGCACCGCCGCGCCTTCCGCCAAATAGGAAATGTTCCCTTTATAGCGGGAGAACAAAATGGAAAAGGTTGTGCACGGAACATTGGACGGGGTGTCAGCGGTCATTTTCAGAACGATTTGCGAATCGCAGACAACCAGATCGGGCGGATTCTTCAGGCAGGAGAGGTAGGCCGGGAACTCCCGTTCCTTAACAACGGTTACCGCGGCGTCGCTGTCGAGGGCGTCCCGTATCGACTGTACCTGCGGCAGTATGAGACGTCCTTTCGGGGCCTGGAGGTCGATCGGTACGATGAGAGCGACCACCGGGAGTCCTTTGCCGACGGGAAGCAGATCTCCCAGAATGGCCGGAGGGTTAAGAAAATCATCGGGGCATACCGCGATCAGATTTTTTTTCAGTTCCAGAATAATCGTTTCACGGAGATGAGCCGCCTCGGAGGCCGTGCGGCGCTCATTGGTTACCGAAGTACTTTCCATAATGTAAGAGCTTTTTTTTTCGAGCTCTTCAATCCATGTTTTGCTCGGTTTTTTCAGGTCCGTCTTGTTGATGACAAAGATGATTGGAATCTTCCGATCTTTACAGGCTTCAATAATTTTCTCTTCAAAAGGAGTCCATACGTCGCTTTCGAGAATGATTAAAGCCACATCAGATGCGGAAAGAGCCATGGTTGTTTTTTCGACGCGAAGAGCACCTAAAGACGATTCATCATCAATTCCCGCGGTATCCAGAAAAACAACGGGACCCAGCGGAAGCAGTTCCATCGATTTATAAACAACGTCGGTGGTTGTTCCTTCCGTGGAGGAAACAATAGAGGCGGGCTGATCGGCTATTGTATTGAGGAAGCTTGATTTGCCCGTGTTTGTTCTTCCGAAAATTCCGATATGCAGGCGAAGGGATTTGGGTGTTTTCATCATTGCGGGGTTTCCTTAATCTTGATATCCGAGAGCCGAAAGCGCCGCCGGAGAAAATGATTTTTCAATAATGCTTCCGTCCAGTTTTTGTTCGAGGAATACGCGGAGAAACGGACGTTCCTCTTTGGGAGTGGAAATGTACTCCGTAACGAGTTTTGCCGTTTCCGTGTATCCGATATGAGGAATGAGCGCGGTAAGCACCATCGGTTCGCGGTCCAGCAAATCTCCGCAGACCTCCGGCGATGCGTCGATAAGAACAATGTGGGACCGCAGCATGATGTCGGCATTGCGGAGCAGCTTGAGCGCTTCGATGAACGTATCCGCGATGAGCGGGAGAAATTCGTTTATTTGAAGAGTTCCCCCCGCCGAAGCTTCCGCGATAAGAGCCATATCGGCTTTTGCTTTCATGGCGGCTTGAATAACCGCTTCCGGAATCACCGGATTCACCTTGCCCGGCATAATCGATGAACCGACCTGAACGGCGGGCAGCTTTATTTCACCGGTAAAAGAAAGGAATCGCAGATCACGGGCCGCCTTTTGAAGATTTACGGCATGGGCGGTGATAATACCGGCGACTTCCACCAGCGAATCGGAATTGGCCGTTTGGTCCACTAAATTTTCCGCCCGGGCCAAACCGTATCCGGTCAGTTCGCGTAAATTTTCAATTACTCGGAAAATATATCGTTTCGGCGCGGTGAGTCCCGTGCCGACCGCGGTACCGCCTATATTGACGACGCGCAGTCGTTCTTCGCATTTGAACGTGCGCCACCGGTCGCGGCCGAAAGCTTCCGAATATGAAGAGAAGATCGTGCCCAGCGTCATGGGCACGGCCGCTTGCCACTCGGTTCTTCCGGTTGTAACAATGTGCGCGAAAGCCTTTTCTTTCTCCTGAAAGGCTCCTTGGAGCGCCTCCGTCGTACCGGCCAGTTTCCGAATCAATTCGATAAGGCAGATTTTCAAGGCGCTTGGAAAGGTGTCGTTTGTCGATTGGTGAAGGTTCACGTGGGCTAGAGGATCGACGCCGTCATCTCCGTAGTCACCGGGCCGCCGCCCCAGGAAAAGATTCGCCTGATTGGCGATAACCTCGTTGATGTTCATATTCAAGGACGTTCCCGCTCCGCCCTGGAGAGCGTCCACGGGAAACTCTTCATCCAATTCATGGGAAAGTATCCGGTCGCAGGCGTTTCTAATAGCCTCCGCCCTTCGGCCGTCCAGATAATTCAGTTCGTAATTTGTTTTCGCACAGGCCTTTTTAACAAGGGCATACGCACGAATCAGATGCGGATCCACCGGCCGGCCGGCGAGGGGAAAATTTTCAACCGCCCGAGCCGTATGGATGCCCCATAACGCGGAGGCGGGAATGTTTTTTTTCCCAAGGGTATCCGATTCTTCTCTGTAATGAGATTCTGTGTCGTCTTTCACGTTTTCCCTCTTTGATGCGGCGCTTCACACCTGTGTTCCCGCGACGCGGATGAGATTTGAGAGCGCATGATGGATTCTTCGATTTGGGCGACATTCTCCGCAAAGGCCGAAGCGGTTCGTTGACGCGGGCGTTCCAGAGTGATGGCGATGTCGTGAACTATGGTTCCTTCGTTCATCGTAAGAACCCTGTCCGCTAAGAGAACCGCTTCTCCGATGTCATGGGTAACAAGAAAAATCGTCGGCTGCCGTTCCTTCCATAACCGATCCAGTTCTTGCTGAAGCTGCAAGCGCGTAAAGGCGTCGAGAGCGCCGAACGGTTCATCCAAAAGCCATAAGGAGCGGTTCTGGCATAATGCCCGTGCAAGATTAATGCGCTGTGCCATCCCCCCGGAAAGATGGCGCGGATAGGATGCAAGCCGCTTTTCCATGTGTACAAGAGTCGCGGCGTCCCGAATACGTCTGCGGGCATCCTCTTCCGGCACGTGTTCGGAGCGAAGAGCCAGCAGCAGATTTTTTTCAACCGTAAGCCAGGGAAGCAGCCTGGCATCCTGGAAGACCAGAGCCGAGACACCGCGGGCCCGATCCTGCCGAACCCCTTCAAATTCGATTGTTCCGTCATTGGGTGTACGCAGACCGGCGATAAGACGAAGTAAAGACGTTTTTCCGCAGCCGCTGGAACCGACAATGGCTGTAAACCCGCCCGCATCGACACGAAGAGAAAGGGCGTTGACCGCCGTAACAGGATTGGAGCCATTCTCGTAGATGCATGTAAGATGGCGGAGATTTACGGCAATCAAAGGCGCTCCTTTGATTGCTCGGCCGTCCACGGAGAAAGGCGGAGCGTTATCGCGCCGAGTATGCCCTCAAAGATAAATCCCAGCACCCCAATCGCCAGAATGCCGACCAGAACGCGGTCGGTTCTCGCCATTTCCTGTGAGTCCAAGATGAGATATCCAAGCCCCGAAGCGGCGGCAAAAAGTTCGGCTCCGACCAAAGCGCGCCAAGAATATCCGAAACCGATGCGTAAGCCCGTTACTATGTGGGGAAAGGCGCCGGGAAGAAGAATAAAGCGAAGGCGATCAAATCCGGAGAGATTCAGGGTTGCCGCCAGTTCGTGCCATCGGGTATCAACCTGTTGAAAACCGTCAAAGGCGTTTAAGAATATGGGAAAAAAAGCGGCTAATACTATAACGGCGATCTTCGAACTTTCGCCTATACCGAACCAAAGGATGAGCAGCGGAATAAGGGCCAGCGGCGGAGTTGCCCGCAGAAATGAGAGAAGAAACGAACTTCGTTCCATCCAGCGGATTCTCCGGTGAAGAAACAGAGCCAAGGGAAGGGCAATGGAAACAGTTATGCCGTATCCGATAAAGACGCGGCGAAGACTGACGGCAATATGATGCGGCAGCGACCCGGAGAGAGTTAACCTCCATCCTTCGCGCAGAACCTTTTCCGGCGAAGGAATCAAATAGTCATTTATAAGTTCCAATTTGGAAAGAAGACCCCACAGCAGGAGCAGCATTAGCGGCAGCCATGATTTTCTTATAAGAGTTGAAAATCTTAAAGGAGATCTCCGAAACAACGTCATTTTTGACTATCTACCGGCCCAAGGCGGAGGGCAAAATGAAATCGTCCGGATTCACTTCCCGTTCGATCATACCCTGCCGAAGAAGAAACCGTATGTCATCGTTCATGCTCGCCACGTCTTCCGGAGAAAGACTGAGTGTAAAATCGGACCAGTCGTAAAGCATGCGGGCATCGTCCATACTGATTTCATGCTCCGCGGCGCCGATTGCGAGGGCCTCTTCGGTATTGAGCTCAATGTAATCCATGGCTTTTTCTTGAACGGAGATATACCGGCTTATAAGTTCCGGATATTCATTCCAAAACTCCGGACGCACTCCAACCACAAGTTTCGGAATCGCATAGCCTTCGGCCGTTGCGAGAAGACGGCAGCCTGCCTCTTTGTTCCGGATAATAAGGCTTGCCGCCTGCAGTGCCGCATCAACTTGGCCGTCCAGCAGCGCCGCCCGAGACTGCGGAAGACCCATGGAAAAAAATTCGATGTCCGATTCCGTAAGACCTTCCGAGGCCAGGGCCGCGATAAGAATCTGATGAAGCACCGTTCCTTTGGGACCGGCAACTTTCGCTCCCCGTAATTCGGCAATTGTTTGAGGACCGTTCGGACCCGTCATGATGCCGAAAGTTTTTTGCGGACGGCTGAATCCGGATGCGATAAGAACCTGATTCCCCGCGGCATTCGCCAGAACAACCGAAGTACTGTTGATAACGGAGGCAATATCGAGAGAGCCTGCGGCCATTGCTTCCGCCTGGCGGGCTCCGGAGGTTATTTCGTGCCAGTTAATTGTAATTTCATCGTCTTCAAATTCTTGTTCGAGCAATCCTTGTTCCTTCATGATGATGATGGGCAGGTTGAAGGGAGAGGTAACATAGGAAACGTTTATTGCAGTCGGCTTCGGATTTATTTCAGCCCGGCCTGCCGAAACAAAAAGGAAGAGTGCCGCGGAAACCGTCAGAATGATAAAAATGCCGTTTTTCTTCATGGTAAAGATCCTTCATATCCGCATCTGCGGGATTTTAATTGAGTTAGAGTTTTGCGAGAGTTGATTTCACCGTGACATCGGGTATCATTCCGATTTTGCCGGTTAAATCTCCGATTTTGTCCGTTGACGCGTCGACGATCAGCGTAATGATATTCAGGTTTCTTTCCCGATACGGGAGGCCCAATCGGCCGATAATGATTTCACCGAATTGGGATAATAACGAATTAACTTCGGCTACGGATGAGGCTCTGTTCTTGACGATAATCGCGATAACTCCTACGGCTTTCTGCATAAGACATCTCCTTTCCGGCAATGGAATCGGAGCGATCGCACAATCGCGTATCGCCATTTTTCCATGACCAAATGAACCTGAGGGAAAAGGATAATGTGCTTTGATTAGAAAGGTCGCAGAGTATCCGCCCGCCGCAATTCCGCACGCATATTGCGGCCATTCCGGCATCGTGGATTGATGAGAAACTCAATTACGACCCTCGGCTTCAGACGGTATCCTTACCTCAGGCTGTATGTCGGATTTCTATACCGTTTCTGAGAACGGTATGCGAATCGCTGTATTAGCTTTGCAGTATCGGGAAAAAATAGCAAGAAGAAAATCGAATCGGTTCGGTATTTCCCGCATCTTCGACGATTCAATCCGAAATTCAGAGCATTTAAGTCCGAATCGATCACCGGGGCGGCCTGTTGGATCACGGCAATTTTCTTCAACGGTAATTCCGCACCATGAAATCAAACAGCACCGGAATCTACAAATTTATCCGTGAATTACTGAAAAAAGCCGGTGCCCCAAAGACACCGGCTTCAATTCATCTCTTCAATTCATCTCTTCAATTCGTGCGTCGTATGTCGTACGTCGCACGCGTTATCGGGATTGCTTCCTACACCGTATACGTACTCGCGCTTACATCTCCGCCGGTACCCGTCCAGTTCGTATGGAAGAACTTGCCACGTGCGGAATCAAGCCTCTCATACGTATGGGCGCCGAAATAGTCGCGCTGTGCCTGAAGCAAGTTCGCCGGGAGCCTCTCTGATCGGTAGCCGTCGTAGAAAGCCAGAGCCGTCGACATCGCCGGAACAGGAATCCCCAGTTCCACGGCCTTGGCCACGACTCGCCGCCAACCGGCCTGAGCCCGCTCCACCGTCTTCTTGAAGTAATCGGCCAGAAGCAGATTGTTCAAGTTCGGATCGACGTCGAAGGCCTTTTTAATCTCGCCCAGGAAGACCGAGCGGATAATGCACCCGCCCCGCCACATCAGGGCGATCCCGCCGTAGTTCAGATTCCAGCCGTATTCCTTCGCCGCTTCCCTCATCAGCATATAGCCCTGAGCGTAACTGACAATCTTGGAGGCCAGCAGAGCCTGTTCCAGATCGTCCACAAACGCCGCCTTCTTCGCCGCAAGATCCGCCGGGGCCGCCGCACCGGCCGAATCGCCCGCCGTACAGCCGCCTCCGAAAGAAGCATCCGGTCCGGCCAAAACCTTCGATGCCGCAACCCGCTCGTCCTTCAGGGCGCTCAAACACCGGGCGAACACAGCCTCGCCGATCAGCGTTACCGGCATGCCCAAATCCAAAGCGCTGATGCCCGTCCACTTGCCCGTACCCTTCTGACCGGCCGTGTCCAGAATCTTCTCCACCAGCGGCTCTCCGTCCTCGTCCTTGAAGGCCAGAATGTCGCGGGTAATCTCTATCAGATAGGAATCAAGCTCACCCTCATTCCATTTGGCGAACACCTTATGCATCTCATCACAGCTCATGCCCAGGCCTTCCTTCATCAGCTGATAGGCCTCGGTAATCAACTGCATATCGCCGTACTCGATTCCGTTGTGCACCATCTTCACGTAGTGACCGGCGCCGCCTTCGCCCACCCAGTCGCAGCAGGCCTCCCCGTCGTCGGTTTTGGCCGAAATATCCTGGAGAATCGGCTTCACCAGCGGCCATGCCTCCGGAGCGCCGCCGGGCATAATCGACGGCCCCATTCGGGCGCCTTCCTCACCGCCGGACACCCCCGTACCGATATACAGCAGACCCTTCGCTTTGAGCGTTTCATGCCGGCGAATCGTATCGGGAAAATGCGAATTCCCGCCGTCGATAATCACATCGCCGGGCTGCAGAAGGGGCAGCAGCTTCTCGATCCACTGATCCACCACCTCGCCGGCCTTCACCATCATCATCACCTTGCGCGGCGTCGAAAGCTTCCCGACGAATTCCTCAAGCGATTCCGACCCGACAATCGTTTCCCGTCCGGCCGCGGGTCCGGCCAGAAAATCAGCCGTTCTCTGATACGTGCGGTTGTACACCGCCACCTTATACCCATGATCGTTCATGTTCAGAACCAGATTCTGACCCATCACCGCCAGCCCGATCAGGCCGATATCCGCTTTATCCATATCCAACTCCTCTTCGAATCTCCACATATATTTTAGTGGGGGGAGCACCCCCCTCGCTTCGGAACCGTCCGCCGTCCTAGCCTCCGGCGGCACCGGCGCTTTTTAGCGGCTTGGTTGCCCGCCGCCGCTCCGCGCCTCGGTTCCTCCGCTGCCCCCCTGGGGGCTTTAGCAAACATTCAGAAAAATTCAGATTTGGCGTGTAGTCAAGGCGCATCAAGCACAGAAAGCGGAGCGTACTTTTGTACGTGAGCATTTCGAGCATTGTCGCAACACCGAGTTACCGGGATCGTTCCTCATTTCATTGCGGTACGACCCTTTCTTCACGTCAAAGGTCATTTTTCAATCCTTGAATCGGCTCTCATGAGCCCACAGCCCCAGAGCCGGATTCCCCACGAAAAAAATCTCCTCGCCGTCCACCGTATTCCATCCGGTTTTCAGCTTTTTCACATCGTATTTCTCCAGAAGCGGACCCACTTCGGCGTAATTGAATCCCACGCCTTCGGTTTCTTTCCGGCTCAAATGCCCCGGCGCGTAGGTTATGGAAAAGCGGCCTTCGGAGGAGCCATGAACCAGATGCGCCGCGGCGCTCAGATTCGAACCGATGTCCTCGTTTTCTTCCACGGCCTTCAGCGTGTTCGGCGTGCCCTTATACCCGTACTTGCGAATCAGGGCGTCGATTTCCTTATCCTCGCCGAACTCCTTCACTCCCGGTGCCATCACGATCAGCTCGCCGCCGTCGGCCATGGCCATGCGCGTTCGGTAGATGGATTTATTGCCCAGCCAGGTGCTGCGGAACTCTTCGGGTTCCAGATACACCACGCATTTCCGAATCGGCTTTTCCACCATGGTGAAGTTCACCTTAACGGCCAAATCGGCGGCCTTTTCAAAACATTCCCGGCCGTCTCCGATGAAAAGACCGCGCAGAACCAGAGCTCCGTCTTCATCAGGTCCCAGCACCGTGAGCGCCCAGAGAATCGGCAAATGGGAACCGAAATGATCGTAAGCGTAATCCAGAACGGCCCGAACAGGCGTGTCGGCTCGGCCCATCATCCGTTCCATGCCGTGCACCGCGCCCAGAAAGTGGCTCTTGTGAATCCCCTCGCTGCCGCCGACACCCACGAAGATGTTCTTCGTATAGTTGGCCATTCCCACCACTTCATGCGGCACCACCTGACCCGGCGAAAACACCAAGTCGTGTCCCCCCTCGGCCAGAAGGGTATTCACCTGGGCGGGCCATTCGTAATCCAGTTTTCCTTCGGAGACTTCTTTCATGAATGAACCTGGAACCACGCCCAAAGTCGTTAAATCGGTGCGCCATTTGTGCTCGCGGAAGAGATCGTGGGAAACACCCGGAAACATTCGGTCCATCTCAGGCTCGGTCATGGCCGTATGGGTTCCCAGCGCGGGCATGATATCCGTAACGGCGGGCCCGTAATACTCCACAAGATCCGCCGTTAACTCTCCGGCCCGGGAATAGAACCGGGTAATGTCCGGGGGAATGGCCAGCACTTTTTTCCGCTCGCCGATTCGTCCCAGAGCCTCGAAGAGGCCCGCTTTCATCTCTTCGCGGCTGATAACGGCATCCTCACCGCCGCGCTCAAAATACATCATGAAATTGCTCCTTCAGGTTGGGCTCGTCCGGCAGGCCCTGCCTAAACCCAAGGCGGATTTTCAGGCAGGGCCGCGTCGAACTCCGCAAGAAGTTTTTCCTGATAGCTCCCGGCGTACGCCCCTTCAAAAAACCGTCTCATGGCCTCATCCCGGAATCTGTTCCAACTGTTCTCTTCCGAACCGGGAATTATGGGATAGAACAGAACGCCGTTGGCCTGCGCCGCCTTCAAATCGCCGGGGGCGTCTCCAATCATCATAATTTTTTCTTTGTCGTATTTCCCTACGGCCGCGAACTCCAGATGCTGCGTTTTGGTACCCCGTTCCTGACCGGCGATGATGCGGACGAATTTCGCGATATCGTGCTCGGCCCATTCCCGTTCCAAATCGCCGGTGGGAGTCTGGCTTACAACCATCAGATCCGCCTTGGGAGCGGCCGCTTCGAGAATCCCGGGAACCTGAGGGTAGGGCGGAAGGTTTCGAACGATTTTCGCGATGGCGTCGGTGGCGTCCCTGCTCCAGGCCAAGGCTCTTTGCAGGTCGGGATGTGGGTTCCGGGAGACTTCCTCTTCCAGGGTGGACTGGCTGAGTTTGCTTTCCCGCTTCGTCCATTCCTTTACTTCGGCCACCGACGGTACGGCGATATGCCTGGCCTTGACTTCGCTGCGTTCGGATAAGAGTTCGATAACGCGAATGGCGGCCAGGAAACGATTCACGCCTCTGGTTTTTGAATAGAGATTCACGAATTCCAGCGTTTCTCTCGTGATGGTTGAGGCGCCCTGCATGTCGTAGTTGTTCACGAACGCCGGACAGAAGCATTCCTTCTGCTTAATCTCCATGCTGTCGAAGACACAGCCGTCGGAGTCGAAACCGATGAAAAATTCTTTTTCGGGCCTGAGGTTTTTGAGTTCCTGAACCAAATCGCTCATTTCGTTTCCTTGCGATAATCGATATATTTCGAAACCTAGCTTATGTCGAAGCCTTCGTCAAGAGTGAATGATGTTTCCGCATTCCGAGATTCGGGAAAAACGATCCTGCGGAAAAGCTTAAGTTCTTCTTTCTTTTAACTTTAACCGCTTCAATCATAAGAGGGAAAGAGAGACTTTTTGTTCAATTATTTGACTTTTACTAAACGTCAATTAAGAATAAATTTAATGAAAAACAATAATTCCGCTAAATCTGTTTCTTTGAGCCGGCAGTTTCTCGCGGTTGCCCTTCTTTCAACCATCCCGCTTTTTCTCTTGATTGTTTTATCCAATTTGGCGTTTCTCTTCGGATCCCGAAGAATGCTGGAGATTCAAGTGGAGAACGCCACGACGGCCCTGCACGGCACAATAGAAATTCAATTGGAAAACAGTATCCGTGCCTATCTTCGATCCAAAGTGGAAATGGCGATGAATTTGCTTGATGACGCTTTGGAAAGCGGCGAGGATTTGGAAAAAGTCATTAATACCCTCAAGACAATTGAAATAGGAAAGAGCGGGTATTTTTACGGCTTGGATTCACAAGGCGTTATTGTCTTTCATATCGATCCGGAACTGATCGGGACCAGTTTGGCCGATTTGCCTTTGGGAAAAGCGCAATTGAGCCAAAAGTACGGATATTACGAATATGATTGGCAGAATCCCATGGAGACGACTTCTCATTCCAAAGCTCTTTACATGGAATACAACGAGAAGCTTGATTGGATTATTACGGCAACTTCTTACAGGGAAGAGTTCGCTTACATGGTGGACAGGGATGCCATACTTCGCATTGTTCAAAACAGCACCGTCGGTTATTCGGGTTATTCGTATGTTTTTGACAACAGCGGCGAGGTTGTAGCCCATCCCTTTTTCAGCACTAAGGAAGAAATTGATGCCGCCGTGGGTTCCGAGGAGTATAAGGAACTTATCAATCAATTTTTTTCCCAGAAAGAAGGCTTCTCCGGATATAAGTGGCTCAACTATGAAAAAGAAGTTGATAGGTCGAAAATGGTGTACTTGAAATACCTTCCCGATTTCGATTGGATTGTCGGAACAGCTGTTTTTCAATCTGAAATCAATCGCCCGATTCTTATCTTGGTTATCATCGATCTGACCGTTGCGGCCGTGATGGGACTTTTTCTTACCCGGTATATCTTCCGGGTTAATAAGGCGGTGACCACACAGATTGAACGAATCTCCGACGGATTGGAATTGGGAAGAATGGGGAATCTGGGGGTTCGGATTGAGGAGTCCGGTCCGAAAGAGCTTCGAACCATTACCGGAAACGTCAACTTTTTCATTGAAAATCTGGAAACGCGAACCCGTGAGCTTGAAGATCTCAATACATCTTTGGAGGATCGTGTGCGGATGCGGACTCAGGAACTTGCCGTTGCCTCACAGCGGCTCGTCGAGTCCGAGAAGCAGGCCTTAACCTCCCGTCTGGTGGCCGGAGTGGCTCATGAAATCAATACGCCGGTGGGGATTGCCCTTACCTCGGTTACTTTCGCGGGCGAGTGTTTAACTTCTCTCGGCAGGGAAGAATCTCTCGATACATCGGAGGAGGAAGCGGGAGATTCTTTTAATGTGATTCAGGAAGCAATTGAAATTGCGGAGAAAAATCTTAAACGGGCCGGCGGATTGATTCAGTCTTTTAAAAATGTTTCTTCCGATCAGTTGAGCTTGAATAAACGAACTTTTCATTTGCCCGAGGTTGTTGACGATATTATCGTGTCCATGAAATCGATGGTTCGGAAACAAAATGTCGATATTTCGGTCGACATTCCGGATATCGTATTGGACAGCTATCCCGGGGTGTTTACGCATGTTTTGGGGAATTTGATTAATAATTCCTTGAAGCACGGCTTTGTTGATGAGCGGAAAGGAGAGATTCGGATTTCCGCAAAACAAGATGGAGAGAAGATCATCTTCGAATATCGGGATAACGGAATAGGCATTTCGAAGAACTTGGAAGGTTCCATTTTCGATCCCTTTATAACATCACAAAGGAATGCCGGAAGTATCGGACTGGGAATGAATATTGTGAAAAACCTGGTTGTTGAAAAACTCAAAGGTACGATCGATGTGGAGAGTTCTCCGGGGGAATACACCCGATTCATCATTGAATTTCCATATGTTTCCGGATAAGCGTAGTTTTTAAAGTTTTTCAGGTTTTAAATTGCTCCACTTCGCCGGAAAGAATCTTCGTATTGCCGCTCAGGCTGCCGACATTGCCCGATATCTCGGACATTGATGAGAGTATGGAATCGCTGCTTACGGAGATTTCATCCGTATAGCTTTTAGCGGTTTGCGTGAGTTCCAGTAATGTGTTGATATTCGCCGTTATATCGTCGGTCCCGATTTTCATGGTTTTCGTTGTGTTTGAAAGGTTCGTGCAAAGGTCGTTTATCGCCGAAATTGCAATGAGAATCTGATCGCTTCCCGCGGACATTTCGTTGCTCATAAGATTAATTTCGGTAAAAGCCGACGCGAAACCTTTGATATCGGAGATCATATTCAGCATGACTTTCTGCAGCTCTTGAGAAGAGCTGCTTGAAATCTGAATTTGATTCACGATGGTTTTAACTTCCTGGGTTATCTTCCGGGAGGAAACGGAAGAATCTTCAGCCAGTTTTCGTATTTCGCCGGCGACGACGGCAAATCCCTTTCCGGCTTCTCCGGCATGAGCGGCTTCTACGGCGGCATTCATAGCCAAAAGATTGGTTTGTTCCGCTATATTGGAAATGATATCGGTCATTTCTCTGATGGAATCGATGTTCGTCGTTACTTGCTGAATGGAATTATATGTATCATTCAGCATGCTGTTGCTTATATCGGCGGTTTCAAGCAAGTCATCCGATACCTTTTTATTTCGGGATGTCGTTTCCGCCATGCTCTTAAGAGAGGAGAACATTTCCTCGATGGCCGTAGTTGATTCTTCCACCGCCATGGATTGAGTGTGTGCCTGATTCGTCAGTTCATCAATATTCGTTTCGATTTGATGTGTCAGCGAACCCGCATTTTCAGATTGTGTTACGAGATTCTTAATAAGGTTCATTATTGAATTGATGCTGCCATGGATCTTGTTAATCTCGGACGAGGTATGTTTCGTTGATTCATTAAGCTGTAATTCCAGCGAATGATTTGTTTCGACGGATTTGATGATATTGTTCACCATATCACGCAAGTTTTTGGTGAATTTATTAAATGAAAGCGCAATTCTCCCCACTTCGTTTTTTGATTGAATATTGAGAGTTCTTGTCAGATCACCTTTACCGCTTGCGATGGCATTCAGTTCGGATTCAATTCTTGTTAAAGGCTTAACGATTATTTTATTGGCAACAACGATTATAAGAATTACAGAAAGAATTAAAGCAACGGTTATGATAATAATGAGAAAGAGCCGTATTGTAGATATTCTTTGAAATAAGTGATTTAAAGACCCTCTGTAGAAGAAGTACCAGTCGTTTGCTTTATTGCCTTCATACCCTTCCATTTTTTTTGCAATATAGAGATTCTCCGTACCCCCGTAGCTGCGTATAAAATTAAAATCATTGTTTTTAACTCTCTCAACGTAGGGCACCAAGACATCTCGGCCTTTGTCGGTAAAAACAAGAGTTTCATCCGGATGCGCAATCATATTTCCCGTATCATCAATGATGAAAATGTATTCCGAATCGGCAAAATAGGATTGTTTGCCGAATCTTTCCGTGAAATATGTCATTTTCGGAGCGAGCCCGACAGCTCCAATCAGGTTGTTTTCATATTTAATGGGAACCGCAATGACGACAATGGGTGTGCCGCTCAATAAACTGGCATAAACATCGCTTATATAGTATTCCTTACCTTCCCGCATGGCCTGTGAGTAATTTTTGTCTTGCGCGAGTCCGATGGCATGCGTTCCCCCCGCGCTGATAAAAATGCTTCCGTCGGGAATGTCCTTCCTTTCTCCATCGACATCGATTGAAACAGGCCGATTCCGATTATGAAAAGATAGGGCAATGACATTTTCGTAATACGGCTGCTCTTCAAGAACTCTTTTCATTACAGCGGCGGCTTTGCCGTATTGATCCGTATTTTGAGGATCAAGGCATGAGTTGACGATGAAGGAATCGGCCGCCAGGGTTTCCGCCAGAATTATTTGATCGTCTATCCATGTTTTCAGGCCTTTTTCTATATCCGCGGTAATCGTCTGACCTAATTCCGTAGTTGTTTCATAAAGAGTTTCTTTTACAATCTTGTTAAATCCGATCCCAATAAAAAGAAATGACATCAATAATACCGGAACGGCACTCAAAATCACACCAAAGATTACACTTCCGCGACATTCCTTCATGAATGTGCTCCTTATAACTTAATTTTAGAATAGAGATTGCCTGTTTACCAACGGCACGTTTATTTTTCCGTATTTGATTTCTGTGAAAACAATTAAAGAATCCTTATAAGAGAACGCGTGTAAAATAATCGCGATGACGGGGGATCGTTTCGTAATCCGGGCGGTATTAAGCCTCTGTTGAGAAGCTTTTCGGCCGTTTGCCGATCCATTTCCGCCTATGGACTTGGCAACATAATGATTTGGAAGTAGCTATTTACTTTTAATTCTTGTGAGATAAGACTTGTTAAAGTGTCTGTGAAGGTAAACCACTTGCAGGGGGAGATGATGAAAAGAAGGATTTTCTCCGCGTTTGCTCTGTTGATGGCCGCTTCCATCCTTTTCCTTAACGGCTTGAGCTGTAAAAAAGGGAATAACGCCCTTATAGGTTTTATTCCAATGACAATGAATAATGAATATTTCATTACTATGGTGAATGCCGCCGAACAAGAAGCGGAAAGGCTGGGCGTTCGTTTGATGGTTGATTCGGGTGATTCTCATCGTTCCGCGAATGCGCAGCTGATGATTGCCGAAGAAATGATTCAACATAAAGTCGATGCGATCTGTCTTGTTCCCAGTTCTTCCAGTTCCGCGCTTGCCGTGTTGACCTTAGCCTCCGCAAAGAAAATCCCGGTAATCAACATTGATACAAAAATCAATGAAGTCATGATTATGCAGTCCGGATTGCAGGCGGTTCCATTTATCGGTACGGATAACTACACCGGTGCGGCGATGGGCGCTGATTATGCCGTGAGAAAGTTGAATATCATGGGGAAGAAAGTTGTGATTCTCACCGGAATAGAGGGGCAATTGAATGCAAGCGATCGTCGAAACGGTTTTGTCGATAATGCAACGGGAATTGAAGTCGTGCATGAACAGACGGCAAATTGGGAAATGGATCAAGGTTATGAAGTTGTAAAAACAGTATTGGAAAGGAATCCCGATATTGATTTCATATCGTGCGGTAACGACGGAATGGCCTTGGGAGCCGTTCAAGCGGTAAAAGAAGCCGGAAAATCCGATTCCATCATGATCTTCGGGTATGATGCCGTTCCTGCGGCATTGGACGCAATTGAAATGGGCGATATGGTCGCAACGGTAGCTCAGTTTCCCGCCGAAATGGGAATACTCGGAGTTCAAAC
This sequence comes from Spirochaetia bacterium, assembly GCA_963666985.2. Classification (GTDB taxonomy): domain Bacteria; phylum Spirochaetota; class Spirochaetia; order DSM-2461; family DSM-2461; genus UBA2779. Next base: position 2,008,134 of record CAXXIA010000002.1, read on the forward strand.
CGCTTTAAATATGATAAAAGGCGAGGCTGTTGAACTCACAACATATACCAAGACGGAAGTTATTGATAAAGAGAATGTCGGGGTATTTAAAGAGTATTTAAAGCAGTTTTCCAAATAATCCGGCGAACCCCGGAAGAACGTTTTGTTGGGGTGTATTTACCGAAATCCAATTTCTCAGGCTTTAAGCAATGCGCCGACGGCGGCCGAAATAACAGCCGGATCATCTCCGTTTTGAATACCGCGAACACCGACGGCATAGACGGCTTTTGCCGTTTTTTCCGCAGCATCATCTTCGGCCGTGATGTGTTCCAGAAGCCATTCGACGACTTCCTCCGGGTCCGTTCCGTCGGCAACGAGCTTAAGTCCTTCACTGAAGAACTCAGGGAGAGATCCGTCTTCCGTCATGGACTCAAGTGCAAGAAGTCCGTCTTTGGCCGCACAATCTCTCGCACGGGCGATGTGTCCGATTACTTCAACAGTTCGTTCCCGATCCATAAGTCCGGGGTTGATTGTGTCCGGAAAATCATCCGGCCAGGGAAAATCACTCATCGCTTACCTCTCGCCATAATGGATTTCATTGAGTCTTCCAAAAAGGATATCGTAGAAGAATGTGGAAGTCGAATAAATCGCACGTATTCGTGTTTCGCTTTTCAAAAGCGACTGAAACAGCGGGAATTGACAGCGCTGTGGTTTCGTTTTATTGTGATGAACGAAACCACAAGAAACCTTTCGGAGTCCGAAATCCATGGCCCTGATAGAACGTCATAATACGATTCTCAAGACTGTCGAGCGGCTTCGAACCGTCTCGGTGCAGGAACTGAGAGAGCGATTGGACGTTTCCGATGTTACAATACGCAAGGATTTAACCTTTTTGGAAGAACAGGGTCTTATCCTTCGAACTCATGGCGGCGCCCGTTTGGCCGAAGACATCAACCGGATGCGCACGCTGGCTTTGAGAGAGCGGGAAAATCCGAATACCAAGAGAACGATCGCCCGCAGAGCTCTCCGCATCATTGAGGAAGGCGACACGATTTATTTGGATTCGGGATCCACATGCCAAGCTTTGGCCGAACAGATCCGGGATGCCGGCCGCACCGTTCGGATTATCACGAACGCCCTTCCCATTATGAACATTCTGGCCCCCGCCGAGAGTGTCAGTATTTTTACCATCGGCGGTTCCTTTCGCCGGGAAGCCGGATCTTTCATCGGTCCGCTGTCGCTGGCGAATTTGAAAGACTATCAAATTGAAACCGGTTTTGTCGGAACCACGGGCTTCAACGCCCACGGAGTCTTTTCGAGTCAAAACGTTATCGAGAGTCAGTTGAAGAAAGCCGTTCTGGCCTCGTCCCGAAGACGCATTATTCTGGCCGATTCCACCAAGGCCGATGTGCGGGCTTTCAGCGTGTTCGCCCGTCCCGGAGACGTGGATATTCTCATTACGGACACCGGCTGCCCGTATGAAAAACAGCTCAAGAAAGCCGGTTTGGAAGTCATCATCGCCAAAGAAGAGGAGAATTAAAGAATGAACGGGAATGCCATCGTCGCTCAGTCCGGAGGACCAACGGCCGTTATCAACGCCTCGGCCGCCGGAGTGATTCATGCCGCCATGGAAGCACCGGTTATTGATCGGGTGTTCGCGGCGCATAACGGAATTCTGGGTGTGCTCAACGAGGAGATCTACGATCTGGGGAAGGAAGAGAAATCCGTTCTGGAAGAACTCCGCTGGTCGCCGGCTTCGGCTTTGGGTTCCTGCCGGCATAAGGTGAAAACCGATGAGGAGCGGCAGAGGATAATCGACGTATTCAAGAAACATAACATCCGGTACTTCTTCTACATCGGCGGCAACGATTCCATGGACACGGCCGACAAAGTCTCCAAGCTCGCGCGGAAAACCGGCTACGAAATGCGCGCCGTGGGGGTTCCCAAAACAATCGATAACGACTTGGCGGAAACCGACCACTGCCCGGGTTACGGTTCGGTGATTAAATATCTGGCCGCGATGACCATGGAGGCGGGCCGCGACACCGAAGCCATGTACACCGCCGATACCGTGAATGTCATTGAGGCCATGGGCCGGAACGCCGGATGGATCGCCGCGGGATGCGCCCTTGCCAGACGAAACGAAGAGGACGCGCCGCATATTATCCTGCTGCCGGAAGTTCCCTTTAGTCGGGCCGCGTTCGCGGCGAAGGTTCGCCATTATCTGGAGAAAATCGGCCGCTGCGTCATCGTGGTTTCGGAAGGAACGAAATACCCCGACGGATCGTTTCTGTCTGAGATGAAAGGCGATTTCGCCAAGGACGCCTTCGGACATGTTCAGCTCGGCGGCGCCGCGCAGGCCGTTCAGGCCCTCGTTCAGGAAGATTGTAAAGTCAAAGCCCGCATCGCCATGCCCAGCACCATACAGCGGACGGGGGCGCACTTTGCCAGTTTAACGGACAACGAGGAGGCTTACGGATCGGGCCGCCGCGCGGTTCAGGCCGCCCTGGAAGGCGTAACCGACAAAATGATTACCCTGGTTCGGGAATCCGAAAAACCGTACCGATGCGGATACGGACTGGCCGACCTCTCGGCCGTGGCCAACGGCGAGAAATATTTTCCGAAGGAATGGATTACCGATGACGGCTTTTTCGTTACCGATGATTTTATTCGATACGCACGGCCGCTGATTCAGGGAGAAACCAAGCCGCCGATGCAGGACGGCCTGCCGCGGTACGTGCGGACGGCGAAGAACTTCGTATAGGCCCCCCGGGAGGGCCCTGCCGGTTACGGGCAGGCCATGTTAGGTCCGGGTAGGCTCGGGTATGGCCGACTATGGCCGGGGAGGTCCGGCTATGACCGGGGAGTGCAAGCCGGGGAGAGACTTGGATTAAGCTTGAATCGGATCGGGGAGCGTTCTTAGGCGAAAGAAAATTTCGTCTGAATCACCGGCCTTAGGCGAAGAAAAAGTTCGTCAAAGTTCCCCGATTTAGAGGCATAAAGAGTTCGCCTGACGGCACTGCCGTCAAACGGAAGAATAGGAATATAAAAGGAGCAAAAACATGGTCCCGTTCAAAATCGATTTAACCGATAAAGTCGCCGCCGTTACCGGCGGGGGCGGCGTTCTCTGCGGCGCTTTCGCCAAGGCTCTTGCCGAGTGCGGCGCGAAAACGGCCGTACTTGATTTGAGAAAAGAAGCCGCCGACGCCGTCGCGGCCGAAATCACCGCGGCCGGAGGCACCGCCATGGGCGTGGCCGCGAACGTCCTGGAAACCGAAAGCCTTGAAGCGGCCCGCGCGGAAATAGAAAAAGCGTTCGGCCCGGTGGACATCCTTATAAACGGCGCCGGCGGGAATCATCCCAAAGGCACCACCAGCAAGGAATACCTGCTTCCCGAACAGCTGAAAGAAAAAGTCGAAGGACTCACCACGTTTTTCGACCTCGATCCCCAAGGAATCCAATTCGTCTTCAACCTGAATTTTCTGGGCACCCTCCTGCCCACCCAGGCCTTCGCCCGCGGCATGGCCGAAAAAGGCGCGGGCGCCATCATCAATGTTTCCAGCATGAACGCCTTTACGCCGCTGACCAAAATCCCCGCCTATTCGGGAGCCAAAGCCGCCGTGAGCAACTTCACCCGCTGGCTGGCGGTTCATTTTTCCAAGGTGGGCGTTCGCGTCAATGCCATCGCACCGGGCTTTTTTCTCACCGATCAGAACCGTTCCCTCATGACCAAGGAAGACGGCTCCTGGTCCGATCGCGCCGTTACCATCCTCAACCACATCCCCTTGGACCGCCTCGGAAAACCCGAAGATCTGCTGGGCACCCTCCTGTGGCTGGTGGACGAAAAAGCCGCGGGTTATGTTAACGGTACGGTTATTCCTGTGGACGGCGGATTCTCCGCATTCTCCGGCGTATAGCCTGACCCCCGGGGCCCCAATCCCCGGGGGCGAAGCCCAACGGCCGACGCCGGCCTGTGGAATCAAAGAGAAGGAGATTGAGTATGAAACCATTCATGGGCGAGGACTTCCTCCTCAGCACCGAAACGGCCCGGAGACTCTACCATGAAGTCGCCGCCGATCTGCCCATCATCGACTATCACAACCATCTGCCGCCGGCGGATATCGCGGGAAACAGGCGGTTCGGTAATCTTTTTGAAGCCTGGCTCGAAGGCGACCATTATAAATGGCGGGGCATGCGTACCGCCGGCGTCGAAGAGCGCTTCTGCACCGGAGACGCTTCCCCGAGGGAGAAATTCGATGCCTGGGCGCGAACCGTTCCCCATACCCTGGGCAATCCTCTCTATCACTGGACCCATCTGGAACTTCGGCGCTACTTCGGCATTGAAGATCTTCTCTCGCCGGCCACAGCCGATGCAATCTGGAATGCGGCCAACGCCAAACTGGCGCAAAGCGATTACACCGCCCGGGGGTTGCTGAAAATGCAGAACGTGAAAATTGTCTGCACCACCGACGATCCCTCCGATACCCTGGAACACCAAGAGGCCCATGCCGAGGCCGGTTCACCGGATGTGAAGATGTTTCCGGCGTTCCGCCCGGATAAGATTCATAACTTCGGAAACCTGAACACCTGGAAAGCCTATGTTGAACGGCTGGGAAACTCCGCGGGCAGCGGCATTACTTGCTGGGAAGATCTCCTGGAAGTTCTGATGGTTCGCCACGCCTTTTTCCACAGCCGCGGCTGCCGCGTATCCGATCACGGCGTGGAATTCGTTCCGGGAATCCCCTGGACTCCGGAGCAGGCGGATAAGGTTCTAAAGAAAGCCCTTGGCGGCACCATGCCGAGTGAAGAGGAAATCCTTCTCTTCCGGGGCGCCGTAATGGAGAGCTGCGGACGCATGGACGCGGCGGCCGGCTGGGTAATGCAGATTCACATGGGTGCTTTGCGGAACGTGAATCCCCGCCGCATGGCCCAGCTCGGTCCGGACACAGGCTTCGACGTTATCGGCGATTTCCCTCAAGCTTCAGGCTTGGCCCGTCATCTCGGCGCCTTGGCCGAAGACGACATGCTTCCGAAAACCATCCTTTATGTTTTGAATCCCGCGGATAATGAAATGATCGGGACGATGATCGGTGCCTTTCAGGGAGACACCCCCGGAAAGATTCAGTTCGGTTCCGGGTGGTGGTTCAACGATCAGAAAGACGGCATGATTCGGCAACTAACAGCCCTGGCCAACTTGGGGCTTCTCTCCCGGTTCGTGGGCATGCTGACCGACAGCCGGAGCTTCCTTTCCTATCCCAGGCATGAGTATTTCCGCCGCATCCTCTGCGAACAGATCGGCGGCTGGGTTGAAAACGGCGAAATCCCGAACGATCCGGCCCTGCTTGATCCCATGATTGAGGGTATTTGCTATAAGAACGCCCGGGACTATTTTAATTTTGGAGAAGATGAATCATGAGACTTGAAAAATACACCATGGGCTGCGGCGACCGCTTCGCTCGGGAAGCCTCGGCCCAGCTTGCCGCTTATGAAAAAACGGCCGCCGAAGGCCGAATCGTCGTTCCCGTCTGGAATAAATCAAACCGCGAACACGATATTGTCGGTTCCGAACCGCCTTCGGTCGGCAAAGCCGCCGAAGCGGCCGTAACCGCCGCGAACTGGATGCACGGCTGGCACGTTGATGCCGACCACATCGGCCTGAAAACCGTCGACCGCTATCTTGAGTCTTCCGATTTTTTCACCATGGATGTGGCCGACGGCATCGGAGGTGAGGTGGATGATTCCGATGTCGCCTACTTTCTGAAAAAGCGTTCCAACCTCGTCGGAGAATCCGTGAATATCGCCGGGCTTCCCGAACCCATCGTTATCCCTCGGGATAAAGCCGAACAGATCGTGCGAAAATATCTTCCGGCGGTGAAGGCGGCCGGAGCGATTTACCGGCACATCCTCAACGCCCAAGGGGAAGGAGCCTTTATCCCTGAAATCTCCATGGATGAAACCGATATCCCTCAAGGGCCCGCCGAGCTTCTTCTTATCCTCGCGGCCGTCGCCGACGAGGATATTCCGATACAGACCATCGCTCCCCGGTTTTCCGGACGCTTCAATAAAGGCGTTGAATACATCGGCGATCCGGCCGCCTTCGGAGCCGAGTTCGAAGCCGATATTCTTGTTCTTCGTTATGCCGTCGAAGCCTTCGGACTCCCGGAGAACCTCAAGCTCAGCGTCCATTCGGGATCGGATAAATTCGCCATCTACCCCGAAATCGGCAGACTCATCCGCAAGCATGATGCGGGAGTCCACGTGAAAACCGCGGGAACCACCTGGCTTGAAGAAGTTATCGGTCTGGCCGAAGCCGGAGGAAGCGGTCTGGATTTGGCGAAAAACGTCTACGCGGAAGCATACTGCAAAAGAGAGGAACTCTGCGCGCCCTATGCCGAGGTTATCGACATCGAAGATTCCCGGCTTCCCTTACCGGACGAGGTGAACGGCTGGGACGCCGAACACTTTGTGCGGACGATGCGGCATGTTCCCGATGAACTCTACAACCCGGATTTCCGGCAGCTTATCCACGTCGGCTATAAAGTCGCCGCCAAAATGGGAGACCGGTATCTCGGCGCTTTGGAAGAGCACCGGGAAGCGGTTTCCCGAAACGTGACGGAGAACCTGTACGATCGCCACCTGAAGCCTCTGTTTCTGGACTGAGAAAAGGCTGAAAAACGCGGCGGCGTTGGCCTGCCGGTGCGGGCACTCGTTCGGGAACTTTCGCCGGAAGGTCGCAATAGGCCGGGGTGCGGCGCATGAATCTTGAGCCTGCGCTCAGGCCCGGAATAATCGCCGATAGCACAGCCTTTTTTGAAGCCGGGGCGCAAAATATTCGAACACTATTCGAAGTCCGCGCTTTCCGGCATCAGGAACCGTGAGTATCCACGTCCGGTCGAATGCCGCTCCTTACTTTTCTTCCGGATACAGCACCGCTTCAACGTAGTTCGAATCATCGAGGTAGCGGCGGGCACTCGCGCTGAGAACTTCCGGGGTGAGCGTATCATAAAGCGCCGGCCGGTCTTCCATGTCGTGAATGTTCTGACCGGTGACGACCGCGAAGACGATTTGCCCCAACCACCAGGAGTTCATCTCAAGGCTTTTCTCAAAACTTCTCTTCTGGCTCGCCGCGGTATCCGCGGCGTATTTTTCTTCCGGAAGCGCTGTGCGCCAGGAGCAGACGAGTTCCTTGACGCGGCCTGTCAGCTCATCGACGCGTTCGGGAGCGCAGGAATACTGCACGATAAAACGGTAATCGGTAATCGGCATGGATTTCAGATGTGCGTAAACACCCACCGAGTAGGTTCCGCCGGAATCCTCGCGGATGGTGTTGGTGAACATCATCTCCATGGCGGCCGCGAGGGATTGAAGCCTGTAGCGTTCCTGAAAGGAGCCGTTCCAATCGCCGGTCCAGATTTGCGTAACGATGCTTAAGGGTTCGCTTCCCGCATTGAGTGAAACGTCTCGGACGCCCTCCACGTTCCGCATGCCGCGGTCCCGCCACAATTCTCGTGAACCGAATCCCGCGCCCGCGAAGCGGGCTTCGTTTTCCATAACGAAACCGGCCCGGGAGGCCGGGCGGGATGAGGGAAGAGAACTGCCGTCGATGGAGGAGGGGAGAGAGGCTATCCACGTTTTTACGAGCGGTTCCAGTTCTTCGGCCGTTACATCACCGATGAAGATGTAAGTGAAGTCGCCGGCGTCGGCAAATCTGTCACGGTAGATATCCAGAGCCGTATCCAGATCGGCTTGGCCCAGATCATCCAAAGTGATGGGACGAATCCGGGGATGATCGCTGAAGACGGTTTCCCAGACCAGATCGTCATAAAGGGTTTTCGGCGAAGATGCGCGGTTCCGCAGGCTTTCGGCCGTTCGGTTCATGAAGGCATTCCAGGCGGTCTCATCCCGTCTCGGCGCGGTCTGCTGGAGATAGATGAGCTGCATCAGCGTTTCAAGGTCCCTCTTCGAAGCGTTTCCGCTCAGTCCCTCGTGCGTTCCGTAAATGAACGGTTCGATGTCCAGGGTTTTTCCGGCGAGATTCTTTCGGAGATCAACAAGCGAAAAATCGCCCAAGCCTCCCTGCGAAACGGCGTCGGCGGCGTATTGCGCGGAAACATACTCAGAGTCATCCACCAAAGAGGTGCCTCCCGGACTGACGGCTTGGAAGAGGATTTCGTCTTCTTTAAAGTCGGTGGTTTTCAGCAGCACCACCGCGCCGTTGGAAAGCACCCAGGTTTGAATCCCGGTACCCTCGATTTCCGAACGCGAGATGATTTTCCCCGGTGCGGGCGTCTCTTCCACAAGGGGGCCCGCGGCGGACGAATCTTCCCAGGGCTCAATCTCGGCGGTTTGAGTCCGTTCCAGGACGTCCCGGATTTCACTCTCTGATATATCCGTAATGGCCGGAACCGACGGCCCTTTAACGAGAACCACGCGGTTCTTTTCGGTAAGAAGAGTATCGGCGACAGCCTGCACGTCTTTCAGACCGATGCCGGGCAGAAGATCCTGAACCGTATTCCATTGCCAGTCGATGGAGGGGTAGGAGTCGTCCATGAGATACGCATCCAGAAGGATATCGACGATGGAGGATGATTCCATATCGTCTCTCTGCCGCCAGAAATTCTCGAAAGATCCGGTGAAATCCTCTTTGGCCCGTGTCAGTTCGCTCTCCGTAAATCCGTACCGCCGGGTCCGCTCGGCCTCGGTAAGAACGGCCTCCAAACCGCCGAGCGCTTCATCTTCGGGGATGGCCGCGGCCAGTCCCGCCAGGGATGTTTTCGGTGTGTAAGTCGTTGAAAAACCGTAGCCGTAGAGGAACGGAGGATCTTCGCTGCGGCTCAATTCCGACAGACGGTTATTGAGCATCCGGTAGAAAAGACTTTCCGCGAGTTCCTGCTTAATCTGGGGCCGGAATCGAGCCTCGGGCGGATCGTACTTCACATAAACTTGAACGCTCGCCCCGGTCGCCTCCGGATCGTGGATGACTTTTATCAGCGTTTCATCGTGATCGGGAATGGGATATTCGGGCCTGGGCCGCGGATTTTGCGGATTTGGATGACCCCCGAAGCGCGCCTTGATCAGCCGAACCGTTTCCTCCGGGTCAAAGTCTCCGACGGCGATAACGGCCATCAAATCGGGCCGATACCAGTCGCTGTAGAAGCGGAGCAGAGTCTCCGGCGGTGCGTTGGCGACAATATCCATGTCGCCGATGGGCTTTCTTTCCGCGTAGCGGGAACCCCGAAAGAGAACGGGATAAACCTCGTCCTGCATTCTGGTCTCCGCGCTTCGGCCCATGCGCCATTCTTCCTGGATAACGCCGCGTTCCTTCTCGACTTCCTCCGCGTCGAAGGTCGCATGGAAAGCCCATTGCTCCAGAACGTCGAGACCCAGAAGGAACTGATCCTTATCTTCACTGCTGACATTGAGCCGGTAGACCGTCTGATCGAAGGATGTGTAGGCATTAATCTCCGGACCGAATTCCATGCCGAAGGATTCCAGAACATCCACGAGTTCCCGGCCGGGAAATTTTTCGGTTCCGTTGAAGAGCATATGCTCGACGAAATGGGCCAGACCGCGCTGGTCTTCATCCTCCAGGGTTGAACCGGCCTTTACCGCCAGGCGCAGTTCGGCCATGCCGGCGGGTTTGTCGTTGGAGCGAACGTAGTAGGTCAGTCCGTTCTCCAATGTCCCGGTGAGAACGTCCGGATCGTTGGGAATAAGATCTTCGCTTTGGGCCCTGGCGAAGAGGGAAGCGGCGAACACGATGAAAAGAACAGGAAAAGCAAGTATGCGTCGAGCGTGAGGGGTCATGACATAGAATATAGATCGTTCCGGGAAAAGCGACAAATGACAGTTCCGAAAGGGATCTTCTTTGTCCCGGTTCTATACGGTACTCCTCGGTTACCAGCTGGCCCCGGCGTCGATGGACTTGGCGAACTTCAGATTCCCGTTTGTATTGTCAAGATAGCTGATGTAGACATTGTTACCATTAGCGGCCAGAGAAGTGTACTGACCGACATCGCCTGTTGAATCAACCGTCTGAATCCCCGTCCAGAGTCCGGAGCCGGGATTGGCGGAGCCTGTATCACAGCCCGCAAGAAAAATCACCGAAATCGCTACGGTTATTAAAAAACAGAGTTTGACTTTCACGGCTTGTCTCCTTGAGAATCGCTGATCTGCCAAAACGGAGTCCAGCACGTTTTTAGGAGAAGTATATCAAGAGGGCGTGTTGTATTACTACGGATTAATATGAGCTTCAACGTAATGTCTGTCCGCTTTGAAATCCAAGCAGGCTTTCATTTTAATTCCGCCCACAGTGTTCGGCATCTTTTTCGCCGAGCAAATTTCCGATGTGTTTGGTTTCAAAAAACATTTTTCTATTTGCTAGGACGATGAATACGGCGGCAAGGGCAATGATGAATGTTTCAATGCATTTTGTTTGCGGAGTCATGGCAATTTTTTCTTGAAGAAAATTCACGAATAAATGAAACACGATACAGGCAAGCATGCTGCGGTTGTTTTTTACATACACCCATGTTGTTAAAAATCCCAGCGGGATAACACTTATTAAGAAATTGACGGCATAACCGGTTCCCAGGTGAGCAAGACCCGAATGATATGTTCCATTGATGAAGAAAAGCGGAAGATGCCAAAGAGACCAGATAAAACCAAAAATGATGGATTCTCGAAACCAACTGCAATATTCGGCGATGGAATCTTCTCCGTATCCTCGCCAGCCGACTTCTTCAATAACGGAGGCCAGTAAGATTGTGAGAAGAGCCGAGACGCCTTTAATGGAAAACGAAAAACCTTCGGTTAATGAAAACTGATTAATGGATTGGCCGAACAACACAGAGACAAGGATTGAAATCGCCACAATGATAAAAAAAAGAACAACGGCCAAGATGATATTCGTCAATTTTATGCGATAAAATCCCCAAATCTTGCGTTTCAGATCAAGCTTCAAGTTTTTGCTCTTTGAGAAAAGAACCATAATTACCGCGGTAACCGCCGGAACAAAAAGTCCCAACGACATAACCGCCAGTGCCATATCGCTGTTTCGGATGAACATGGACATTATCCAAAAAAGCCATGTGAATCCGAAAACAAATAAATAAAATCGAACAGGACGATATTTATATTTTTTCCATTTTTATCTTCCGGCTTTTAAGATTCAATGTGGAAATGCCGCCGATTAGTGTAACACGGTTTAAGTATGGAAATGATTAGAAAATGATTATATGCGGATTCTTATGAGAAATCTTCCGGGCTTAATCGGGTTAATCGGCGGCCTCTCATCCGAAAACCGGATTGAACGCCGTTTCCAGAAGCTGTTTCGTGTAGGGATGCTGCGGGGCTTCAAACACCCGGGCGGCCGGACCGCTTTCCACGATTTTTCCGTTTTTCATCACCGCGATTTCATGGCAAAGGTCGCGGACCACGGCCATGTCGTGGCTGATGAAGAGGTAGCTCAGGTTGTGGCGGGCCTGGAGTGTTTTAAGCAGTTCAATCACCTGGAACTGGATGGAGCGGTCCAGGGAACTGGTGGGTTCGTCCAGAACGATGAGCCGGGGCTTCAGGACCAGGGCCCTCGCCAGGGCGATGCGCTGCCGTTGTCCGCCGGAGAACTGATGGGGGTAGCGGCCCTTGAGTGAAGGATCGAGTCCCACTTCCAGCATGGCCTCTTCGATGAGTTGCCCGCGATTGTTCTTCTTTCCGATATTGTGGATTTCCAGGCCTTCACCGATGATGCGTTCCACCGAAAGGCGCGGGCTGAGGCTTCCGAAGGGGTCCTGAAAGATAATCTGGATTTCCTTCCGGAGCGGCCTCATGGCGCCGCGGTCGAGTCCGTTGAGGGATTGGCCGCCGTAGACGATGTCGCCCTCGCTGGTTTCCAGTCTGAGAAGGGCTTTGCCCAGAGTGGTTTTTCCCGAGCCGCTTTCGCCGACCACGCCCAGGGTTTGCCCTTCACGGATAGCGGCGCTTATTCCATCCACGGCTTTTATGAATCCGACGGTTTTTCTGAAGAATCCCCGCTGTATGGGGAAGTGGACTTTCAGGTCGCGGAATTCGGCGAGGATGGGTTTTGTGGTGTCCAGTGCCGGAGAAACTTCGCCCGGTTCGGCGTCCAGCAGGGATTTTGTGTAAGGATGAGAGGGCGCGGCGAACACGTTCGCGGTTTTGCCTTCCTCGACGATGTCGCCGTTGCGCATAACGGCCACGCGTTCGGCGAAGCGGCCGACGATGCTCAAATCATGGGTAATGAAGAGGACGGCCATGCCGGTTTCGGCCTGGAGTTTTTTGATGAGGGTGAGGACTTCGGCCTGTATGGTAACGTCCAGGGCTGTGGTGGGTTCGTCGGCGATAAGGATTTTGGGGTGATTGATCATGGCCAGGGCGATCATGACCCTCTGACGCTCGCCGCCCGAGAGCTGGTGCGGGTATGCGTTCAGGCGTTTCTCGGCGTCGCGCAGTCCGACGCGGTTCAGCCAGTCCAGGGCGAGCGGGGCGGCCTCGGCCGACGGGAGCCGCCTGTGCAGGAGCACCGATTCTGTCAGCTGCTTTTGAATGGTGTGCAGCGGGTTCAGGGAGGTCATCGGTTCCTGGAAAATCATGCCCGCGTTGTTGCCGCGGACGGAGCGGAGGTCGGCTTCGGAGGCCTCAAGGACGGAGATGCCGTCGAAGTGAATGCTTCCGCCGGTGTAGGCCACCAGGGATTCGGGGTAGAGGCGGAGTACGGACTGCGCGGTAACGGTTTTGCCCGATCCGCTTTCGCCGACGAGCGCCAGGGTTTCTCCGGCGGAGAGATCCAAGTCTATGCCGTGAACGACTTCGTTCAGTTCGTCCCCTTTGCGGAAGGCGATGCGCAGTCCGCGGATGGAAAGGAGGGGGGTGTTGTTTTCAGCAGGCTCGGTCTGTTGCGGTGGGGATGAGGAGTTCCGCCGGTTTCCTGTATCTTCCGCGGATTGCGCGCCGTTTTTAATCGGCTCGGTTGGCGGCTTGGGCTGATCGGAATTGGTGCCGCCGACCGGGAATGGCGCTTCGCCGGTTGTGCCGCTCGCGGAAGTACCGGGGGCTGTGGGGCATCGACCGGCTCCCTTCCGGCTGTCGGAAGAGCCGCCGCCGATACCGTCCGGAATAAACCGAATTCGCGCCCAGGGGTCATCCAAATACATCATACGGCTTTCCTCGGATCGAACGCGTCCCGGACGGCTTCTCCGGCGAACACCAGAAGAGCCAGGATGAGGGCCAGAACGGTGAATGCGGTGAGGCCGAGCCACGGTGCCTGGAGGTTGGCTTTGGCCTGGGCCAGAAGTTCACCCAGGGAGGGGGAGCCGGGCGGCATGCCGAAACCCAGGAAATCCAGGGCGGTGAGCGAGGTGATGGCGCCGCTTAAGGTGAAGGGCATGAAGGTAAGCGTGGCCACCATGGCGTTGGGCAGAACGTGGCGGTAGATGATGAGCCGGTCGGAGAGACCCATGGCTTTGGCGGCCAGAACGTATTCGAAGTTCCGGGCCCGCAGGAATTCGGCCCGAACCACGCCGACGAATCCCATCCAGCTGAAGAGAAGCATAATGCCCAAAAGCCACCAGAAATTCGGCTGGATGACGCTGGAGAGGATAATCAGGATAAAGAGCGTGGGCAGGCTGCCCCAGACTTCAATAAACCGTTGACCCAGGATGTCGAGTTTCCCGCCGTAATAGCCCATGAAGGCTCCGGCTGAGACGCCGACGACGGAAGAGACGATGGTGAGTGTGAGTCCGAAGAGGACGGAGACCCGGAAGCCGTAGATAACACGGGCCAGAACGTCCCGGCCGCGGTCGTCGGTGCCCAGAAGGTTTTCCCGCGTGGGCGGGGAGGGCGCGGGCCGGGGCAGGTTGTAGTTGATGGTGTTGTAGCTGAACCGGATGGGGGGCCAGAGCATCCAGCCTTGTCCGGTGATGAGTTCCTGTACGTAGGGGTCGCGGTAATCGGCGGTTGTTTCGAATTCGCCGCCGAAGGCTGTTTCGGGATAATCCGTGAACACCGGGAAGTAGGTGCGTCCGCCGCAGCGGACGATGAGGGGCTTTTCGTTGGCCAGGAACTCGGCGAAGAGACTCAAGGCGAAAAGGACGCAGAAAATCCAGGCCGAGATGAGGCCGAGTTTGTTGTTTTTGAAGCGGCGGATGCGTTCGGCCGTGAGGGTGTCGGCCGAGGCGGTGGGGATGGAGCGGGCTGCATCGCCGGGAGCGGCTGGGGGAGCGGTTGTAGTGGAACGGGTGGATGCGGCGTTTTTTGCGGCACCCTTTTTGCTGTGCTGCCTCTTCGGCCGCGAGCTGACTTTTTCGCGTTCATCCCCGCTGTTCTTACTGTTCATCAGACGGACCTCCCCTCGAAGTCGATTCGGGGATCGATCACGGTGTACATCAAATCAGAGATGAGCCCGAGGATGAGTCCCAGCAGGGTGGAGATGTAAAGCGTGCCGAACATCACCGGATAATCGCGCTGCATCACCGCTTCCAATCCGAGGAGTCCCAGTCCGTTCAGGGAGAAGATGGTTTCAATGATGGTGGAGGACGTGAAGAGCATGCTGATGAAGGCTCCCGGGAAACCGGCGATAACCAGGAGCATGGCGTTTCGGAAAACGTGACCGGCAAGGATTTTCTTCTCGGTCAGACCTTTGGCACGGGCGGTCATAACGTACTGCTTGCCGATTTCATCCAGGAAGGAGTTTTTCGTCAGCAGCGTCAAAGACGCGAATCCACCGATGAGCATGGCCGTGAGCGGCAGCACCAGATGCCAGAAGTAGTCCAGGATTTTCATGCCGAAACCGAGGTCTTTCCAGTTTGGTGAAATGAGTCCTCTCAGCGGGAAGATTTTCAGGTAGGACCCCCCGGCGAAGAGAACGATAAGAAGAATCGCGAACAAAAAGGACGGTACGGCATTGCCGAAAACCACCACGGCACTGGTCCATCGGTCGAATCGGGAACCGTCCCGGACGGCTTTACGAATCCCCAGAGGGATGGAAATCAGGTACACCAGCAGCGTAGTCCAGAGTCCCAAGGAAATGGAAACCGGCATGCGTTCCACGATGAGTCCGATAACGCTGCGTCCTTTAAAGAGACTGTCGCCGAAATCGAATCGCAGATAATCCCGGATCATGTTGAAATAGCGGACGTGAAGCGGTTTATCGAATCCGAAGCGTTTTTCTATTTCGGCTATGGTTTCCGGTGCCAAGCCGCGGGCTCCTCGGTAGGAGCTCCCTTTGTCCGTGCCGTTCCCGCCTCCGGTCGCGGAGCCGGATTGATCGGCGCTTTGCCGGCCCCCCGCACCTCCGGCTTCCATTTGACCGCTTCCCGAGATACGTTCCATCACCATGTTGGAGTTCATGCCCCGTGCTTCGGCCAGGGCCTGATCCACCGGACCGCCGGGGGCTACCTGAACGATGAAGAAGTTCACCGTGATGATGGCCCAGAGCGTGGGGACTATCAGCAGCAGCCGGCGAAGAATGTAGGATCCCAAATCAGTTCCTCGGCAGCTTGGCGGCCTTTTCTTCGTCGAACCACCAGGTGTCGACGCCCAGGCTGTATTTGGGAATGGTTTCCGGTTTGCCGAACTTGTTCCAATAAGCCACCCGGAAAGAACTGTTGTGCCATTGGGGAATGGCGTAATGACGCCACTGGAGCACCCGGTCCAGGGCCCGTCCCCAGGGCAGAAGGGCCTGATTATCGTTTTGATTGGCAACAATGCCTTCTATCAGGTAATCAATCACATCATCCTGAACCCGGGCCGCATTGTAGGAGGATTCCAGATAATCGGAATGCCATTCCAGTTTCAAGCCGCCGCCGTCCGGGTAGAATCCGCCCCCCAGGCTGCTGGTAAGCATGTCGTAATCACCGTTGCGAAGGCGGTTGAGAAATTGAGTGGTATCCACCATATGGATGTTCATGGTGATGCCCATTTTCTTCAGGTTCTCCTGGAAGGGAATGGCGATGCGTTCTTCGGTTGGGCTGTAAATAAGGAATTCGAACTCAAGTGGTTCGCCTGTGGCGAGGTTCGTCATGACCTGATCCCGCACCTCATATCCGGCTTCTTTGAGAAGTTCTCCGGCTTTGGTGATTTGGGCTCTGATCTGGCCGCTGCCGTCGGTTTTCGGCGGCATGTAGGGAGCTTCGAAGACTTCCTTCGGAATCTGATCGCGAATGGGTTCCAGGATTTCGAGTTCCTCCGGAGATGGGGTGCCGAGAGCCTCGAACGGTGTGTTCTGGAAGTAGCTGCGGGTGCGTTCGTATTGACCGTAGAACAGATTCTTGTTGGACCATTCGAAGTCGAACGCGTAGCTTATGGCGTCCCTGACTCTCTCGTCTGAGAAGACCGGCCGGGAAACGTTGAATACGAAGCACTGCATGCCCGGCGGAATTTCATGAGGGATTTCTTCTTTTCGAATGTATCCGGCATCGAAATTCGGACCGCTGTAGCTGGTGGCCCACTGCTTGGAAGAGTTCTCCTGACGGAAGTCAACTTCACCGGCCTTCAGGGCTTCCAGCTGAACCGAAGTGTCCCGGTACATGTCGTAGCGGATATAGTCGAAATTCAAGGTTCCTTTTATAACCGGAAGATCCATGGCCCAGTAGTCTTTCAATCGTTCATACACGACATACTGCCCCATGGCGTAATCGGAAACCGTGTAGGCGCCGCTGCCCAGCGGAACTTCTGTAATGGGTTCGCTGAAGTCCCGGCTTTCCCAGAATTGCCGCGGGAAAATTGATTGACCTCCCAGGGAGATAAGCATGTCCTTATCGCCTTTTTCCAAGGTAAATTTGACTTGATGTTCATCCAGGGCTTCCACCGAGGTGACCGGTTTGTAGTAGGTCTTCGCGAAAGGGACGCCCTTTTCCAGGATGATATTGAACGAATAGACCACATCTTCGGCCGTAATGGGTTTCCCGTCCTGAAAGCGGGCTTCCGGCCGGATATGGAAGATAATCCAGTCGTATTCGGGGGGATATTCCATCTTCTCGGCGATGAGTCCGTAGTAGACTTCGATTTCATCGGCGCCAGCCGTGAGCAGCGAATCATTGATGGCCGAGCAGGCCGGAGCCATGTCGCCTCGAAGAGCCCAGCGGTGAAAAGTATCGAAAGTTCCTGTAGAGGCCAATACCAGCGTTCCGCCCTTGGGAGCATCGGGATTCACATAGTCGAAATGATCGAAGTCCGCCGGATATTTGGGTTCGCTACGCAGGGAAATGGCGTGCGTAACGATAACTCCGTCTTCGTTGGGAATCTCCACGGGATTCGGCGGAACGGTTCGGTTGATTTCGGCGGTCGGCTTTTCTCTGCCGGCCGAAGAGGTGCCGCCGTTTGCGGCATCGGAAGAACCGTCTCCGCCGCCGCAGGAAAATAAGAAAACCGCAAGTCCCAAAAGGAGTGTACATCCGAGTCGTTTCATCCCGCCTCCTACGCCTCAGAATATGGGAAACGGAGAGAGCGGTCAAACCTGTAGAATGATGAGCGTGTCATATTATTTCTTGAATGAGTACAGGTGTAAGAATTACGGGAAATGGTCGGATGAAAGGTTGGTTCCAGCGGCATAAAAACAGGAGCCTGTCCAAGGGGCAAGCTCCTACTGATCATCTCAAGAAATTATTTGGATAAAGTATATTCGTAATCGCCTATGGTAATAGTGGTGCCGCTTGTAATGGTTACAACTTTTGTCGACGTAGAACTTGAATAAGAACTGACAACATCGAATGTGAAGGTAATATTATTATCTTCGTCTGTTGATTGAACTATATCGCCGCTTATTGTATAGGTAATAGTACCCATTGTTCCGCCGCCGTAAAACGTCAATGCCGTAGAACTGAAGGTATAGGTCATTGTTGAATTAGTAGTCATATACCAAGTTGTCCCAACCAAATCACTATAACTCGCTACGGTGATTCCCGTATCGGTACTCCCTGTTGCATCTTCACACGAACCCAATATCATTACGACCGCAAGCAGAAGTAAAACCGATAAACCCTTGAAAAAAGCACCTTTTTTCATAGTTAAGCTCCTTAATATTTTAGACGGCCACCAAAAGCTATGGTGAAACCATCATAAAGTTCAAAATATTTTTCCTGGCTCTCCCCCTCGTAAGAGCCGCCGCTTCCTTTTATGAAATGGAGATTGTTAAGAGCATTGTCCCCTCGGATATAAACCTCGAAATAATTCCCCAAGGTTTTCTCAATGCCGAGAGAAAGCAGCAATTTATCCGGAGATTTATATGTGTAATACTGGGTTTTCGATATTATTCTTGGCGCTTCCCATATAGCGGTTCCAAAAATCCTGAGTCCGATTAATTCGAAGGAATAGGAAGAATCGATATTAATACTGTGGGGAACTCTTCCTGTTAAATCTTCGTATATTCCATAGTAGTCATCATAGCCTAATGCCCGAGTGTAGGCGTAACTGATTGAGCCGGTATAGTTATTGAGAGTGAGTTTTATTTTGACGTCACCACCATAGGTAAGCGCTTTATCAACATTCTCGTAGGTATAGTTGCTGCCGCTTATTTGGGTTTCGATTAGGTTTTTTACTCTGTTGAAGTATCCGGATGCCGAAAGAGTTAAAATTTCACATATTTTTTGTTCCATGGAAAGGTTAATACCGTGAGAAGTTTCAGGCTTTAAGTTCGGGTTTCCATAAACGTAAAAGTCGGTGCTGTTATGTGTATGGTGATAAACATAGTATTTTTCCAGCAGCGTGGGGATTTTATAGCCCATTCCGTATGAGGCCCGCAGTATTGTGCTGTCCGAGATGTCGGTTTTAAAGCTTAATTTGGGAGTTACCTGAAACAGATGAGAATCGTCAGAATCCAGTTTTGGTGAGTAATCTATGCGCAGTCCCGGAGCCAGAATGAAACGGTCGAGGGCGCCAATATTCCAGCTGTCCTGTGCGAAGGCGCTCCAAAGGAGCATACTTCTAAAATCACCATCCATGTTGTCATAATCTACCAAAGCGTCATAGTTAATATTGCTTCCAAAGAGAAATGTGTGGCTTATGCTCGGGCTGTACTCTGCGCGAAATTCCCCTTCCGTTCCTAAGAAAGTTCTTTTTGTGTAATCATTTGTTTCTTCCGCCAGATCGTGGTCATTGATATCGAGGTAATAGTATTTGCCGCTTAAGAAACCGCTTATGGAAAGTCTATCTCCTATTTGCCGTTCACCCGTAAAGCCGCCATCCACACTGGTGGTTTTGTAAATGCTCTGATCTTCATATGTATCCAAATCCGAACTGATGTTGTAGAAATTCGTATACGATGAATACAATCCCCATTTCCCGTTATCTCCATACCAGTCCGCTGTTGCACGAATGGATCCCAATCGGTTAAAGGGGACAAAATATGCTTTAAAATCCCCATTGGATGTTGTTTGTATTTCTGTTTTCCCGTTATCGTAGTCCAATGATCCTGAAAAACCGAAACGAAAATTTTCGGTACTGTAGGCAAGAGCTCCGGTTGTTATATTATGAAGATTAGTTGAGAATTCTTCACTTAAATCCGCGGAGAATTCAGGTTCGGAAACTTTTTTTCTTTTCGTAATGATATTCACCACTCCGCCAATGGCATCCGAACCATATAGTGCCGAGCTGGCTCCTCTGATTATCTCAATTCTCTCAATCGAGGAAAGAGGAATCTGGCTGCTGGGAATAGAACCGTTTATTCTTCCGATAATTTCGATTCCATCGATGAGGATTTTTGCATAGTCTCCTTCAAATCCTTGAATCATTATGGAGCTGGCGGCATGGCCGTCGGCCTGAATCCCAGGAATCTGATTGAGCAAATCGGATAAATTTGAAGCGCCGGAATCTTCGATTTCTTCTTTTGTTATAACTTCAACTTTTTCCGTGCTTTCATCGGTAGTCTCTTCAAATTTACTGCCGGTAACAATAATTAAATCATCTTGTTCCAACGAACTCTGAGCGGAAAGAGGAACGGCCCCGAGAATGCGGAAAACAAGAAGAAAAACAAGAATATTTCCGACGGAAATATAAGAGAGAATAGATTTGTTCACATTATTAACCCTATTTATTAATCATCATGAATTATCAGAATAACCAAATGAGTAAAATTACAATAAGTAAGTTAATCCATATTATAGTTTATGAAAATAATCATATTAGGAAGGACTAACTGTGTCAATTGGTTTTTAAAAGAATTTTGGATAATCCGATCGGCATTGAAAAATGAAATAGCGGCTTTTAATAAATATCTTTTCCGCAGGCCTTATACCGTAAGTCGGTATTATTTGAGCTTATAATCCATACCGAATGTAATCTCAACAGGAGTTCGATCGGTATTCGGTCTGGGGAAAGGCGCCGCTTTCTCAACGGCTTTCATTGTTGCTTGGTCGAGCAGAATGAAGCCGGAACTTTCAATTATTTCTCGGGAAAGAAGCAGTCCGTCTTTGTCTATTGTAATTCGAATTTTTACTATTCCTTCCTGTTCCCTTCGACGTGCGCTGCTTGGATATATTTTTCTGCGGGCTATGCTGCCGAGAATGAGGTTTTTATATTCAATACAGCCCGGATCATTCATCGCGGTGTTCTCAGCCGGTTTCGGGGCAATGGCGGACGATGAGGGCGAAAGTGTTTTTTCCTTGGGAATATCGTCTGAGGTCGCCGATTCCTCCGGCAGGGGAACGGGCTGTTTCTCTTGCGGCAAGGGTTTGGGAATCGAAAAAAGAGTTTCCGGAATCGGCGTCGGTTCGATCGGAGGCGTAACGGTCGATTGAGAAACCTTAACCGGCTGGGGCGGAGCTTTCATTATGTTTACCCGAGTAACGTTTGATAAGGGAGCCTCAGGCGCCGGTTCCTGAAAATTGGGAATGAGTCCAAGCGCGGTAAGAATCAGGAAACCGGCAATGAAGCTAATCCCGTATCGGATCGTGTCGGATTGAAACATTCCCCACCCCGGCATTATTCAATTCATCGAGAATCCTCACGACAACGCCGAAATCAACACTGGCATCACAAGCCAGCGTTATCCCCGATTCAATATCGTTGCATCGTTCCGAAATCAAGGTTTCACCTAATTCCGGCAGGCTGAGGGGAATCCCGTCGAGGGTAATCCGCTCGTTACGGTCAACCGTGAGAGTTCTGTTTCGGCGATCTTCCTGAACGGTACTTCCGGCTTTCGGAAGATCCATAGGCAGAACGGCTTTGCGGAATTGAGTGGAAATCATAAAGAATAGAAGCAGAATGAAAATAACATCTACTAAGGGTGTCAGATTCATCACGGCTTTATTCTTTTTCGCTTGAGAGAAATCAAGCATAATCCACAATCTCTCCGTTCGTATTTTCGGTTATTGATACGGCCAAACTCATCTTTAAAAGCCTGAGTTCAACGATACGGCCGAAAAGGTGAGAACAAAACAAAGCGGGAAGGGCCACAATTAAACCGAGTGCGGTGGTAAGCATTGCAACCCAGATACCCCCTGAAAAATCTTGAATGCTCATCTCCGGACCGGCGGCGGCCATACCTTGGAAGGAAGCGATAAGCCCGATAACCGTTCCGAGCAGACCCATCGAAGGAGCGGCGGCGGTTATGAATGAAAAGAGCCACAAACCGCGTTCCATCTCATTTTTAAGCTCGGCTCCCAATTCCAAAAGCTCCTCTTTCCGGAGTTCGGCGGGCATGGATACGGTCCTTTCGGATCTGATTCGTATCCGTTCCGTTTGAGAATTGCGTTTAAATCCCCGGCTGAAGAAAAAATAAAGAAGTCGCTCAATCGCCAGAGCGAGTACAACCAGAAGGAGTCCTACGAGAATCCGGTTGATCACCCCCCCTTTTTCAATATATTCCAGCGGAGTCATCGCAGTTCGTCCAATTGAGCCGCTAGTTCCGGGAGCTCATCAAATAACCGCGGCGAAGGACGCAAAAAGAATGACGACGACATTACCATGATGTTTCCCTCCCGTCCTGCTCGCGTTTTTTCAAGAAACGCATTGGGTTCCATAAGGTCTTCGGGTTTGGTAATGGACATGGCGCAGAAAAGAAAGTCCGGATCTTCCTTTAAAATATATTCGGGCGAAAGCATGGGACGAGCCATATCCAAGCCTTCCGCCAGATTTTTTACTCCGAGAAGCTTGAGAATCTCGCCCGGCAGGGATTTTTCGGTAAACGCAAGAATCGGATTCGCCGAATAAAGAAACGCTCCTTTTAGTTTGGTGTTATCGGAACCGAATCGTTTTTTAAGCTCTTCCAGATTTTGAGTTTTTTCTTTCACAAGAGCCGCGGCCTCATCCGGCCGTCCGCAGAAGACGCCCAGCTCTTCAGTGGACCTTAGAATTTCTTCCATCGTTCCGGCTTCATGCAAGTAAACCTTCAGCCCGCGATTTTTAAGATTTGTCCCCAGCTCTGTTACCATTGTGTTCAATATCACCAAATCCGGTTCCAACTTGATGATTGCTTCGATGCTGGGCTGAGCGAGATTTCCCACCGAAGGCAGTTGCGATGTTTTTTCCTGAGGCCAAATTCCCTCTCGGCTTTTACCAATCCCTACAAG
This sequence comes from Spirochaetia bacterium, assembly GCA_963666985.2. Taxonomy (GTDB): domain Bacteria; phylum Spirochaetota; class Spirochaetia; order DSM-2461; family DSM-2461; genus UBA2779. The sequence goes on from CAXXIA010000002.1 coordinate 2,030,636, forward strand.
GTGCGTTTCGCCGCCGATCATGTAGATGGTCTCAACGGCTCCGGCGGAGACCGATACAATTCTCTTATATTCCTGCCGAACCAAACCTTCGTTCAGATCAACGGAATTTTCTTCGGTATTTCTTTTAATATTACCCGGATGTTTACTCGCTCCGGATATCGCGTCATTTTTTCGCGAACATGATGTTAAAGGTATGGATATGGCGAGTATGACCGCCAGTGAAAAAAACCAGATTTTATGCATTCGCATTCTCCTTGTATAATTCCGGCCGTACTCCCGGCCTGATGATTCGTTTCAGGTAGTCCACGGCTATATTGTTTCCCCAAAAAATGCCGTTCGGGCTCAGATGTTCCATACCGGTTTTACCCCTGAGGAAACCATGATCCCTATAGAGATTCAGTGCGGCGGCGGTGGTTGTTTTCGCGCTTGGACCGGTCAGTTCCGTAAGCTGGTCGATGCCGTAGTTTCCATATTGGAGTTGACCCAGGATGCGGTGATAAGGGTCGAATTGAGGGTTGATTAAAGCGGCCATTCTTCGTCCGGGAGCCAGGTTGTATACACTGTAAGGTCCGATGCGTCCGCCGGCGCCCCGTCCTAAGGGAAGGATGGTACGATTATCGTAACGAAGCCTGATGTAGCGATAATCATCCCGACCGGGTTTTACCATTTTCGACAGCTCCAGGACTTCATAGCCCGCATCTTCCAGAATACTTATAAAAAGGTTGTGTTTTCTTCGTTCGGTTTCTTCCGTTCTTTGGAATTTCACGGAGCCGTTTTTGAGATCCGAGGCTAGGGTTGAACCTTCATGAATCATTAGGGGATAAAAACTCGCTCCGTCCAGTCCAAGATCGACAAGAGTTTTCGCATCATCAATCAAGTCCCGCTCGGTCTGTCCGGGATAACTATAGATTATGTCCAGACTCAGAATGCCGTTGAAATTGGCCCGCATGGCTTCCAGGGAATCCAGACAGTATTTCCGATTCCCCGTTCTTTCCAGCACCCGCCGTCCATTGTCGGAAAATGTCTGGATTCCGATACTCAGACGATTCAGCCCTAAATCTCTTAGAACGGCGAGTTTTGCCGGGGGTAAATTATGAAGAGTGCTTTCCATACTGATTTCGCAATCATCGGAAAGCGGCAGCTTATCTCTGAGGGACTTAATGACTCGTTCCAGGGCCTTCCCGTTCAAAAACGTTGGGGTTCCGCCGCCGAAATAAACTTCTCTAAAAAATTCCGATCGGACATAAGTGATATTCGACATTTCTTCAATTTCGGAAATCAGGTATTCCGTGTAGGACTCAATAAGATCCCTTTGTCCCATTTCTCTGTTCAGATTGCAGAAACTGCAGATTTTGTCACAGAAAGGAACATGGATATAAATGGCTCCGCCTTTACGCTCGCCTGCTTCCATACCATTCAATTGTGATTTTGCCTTTTCCCATAGATCGGGGGGGCCATTATCCGGCGGGCCTCCGCTGTTTCGATTAAACGGACGACTCATAAGGCTGAGGGAGCGGGATAGCTTGCCGCTTTTTTTCTGTCTTTTAGGGATACCGGCGGGATGACCGATGCGCCCATGACCTGTAGATTGTTTTGAACCATGAACCGAATCCCGGCCGCCTTCCAGTATTTGATTGAGTCCGGCCTCAGCATCATGATGGGAACGATAGCGTTCAGAGAACATTGAGAATCTTCCTTTCCGGCTCGCTGCACGGAATCATCAAATCTCGTCCGGGAAGGACAAAAGGCACACCGGCGTTATCGATATAGACAGTCAGGTGAATTCCATAAATTTCGTTTATAGCTTCGGAGGTGATTACCTCCCGGGGAGTTCCGTAATATCGGGAATGTCCATTCTTCATGAAAAGGATGGAATCGCAGAATTGGGCGGCCAAATTCAAATCGTGCATTACGGCGATTACCGTTGTTCCGGAATTCTGTACCCGTTCCCGGATTTTCAACATAATGTCCACTTTATGCTGCATATCCAGATTGGCCGTGGCTTCATCCAGAAGCATTACCGGAGTGTCCTGTACCAGGCATCTGGCGAGCATGACTTTCTGCTGTTCACCGCCTGAAAGATCCCCGACCGGGCGATCTTGAAAATCCGTTAAATCAAGACGCCGCATGACTTCTTCGGTTTTTTTCCGGTCGGCCGAAGAATACCCGGCCCATCGGTTTTCCACGTAAGGAAGCCTGCCCATCTGAACGGTATCGAAGACCGTCTCGGAACCCATGGCGCCGGGGCGCTGCGGAACAAGACTTACGGTCCGGCTCCGCCGGGTTTTCAGGGGGAGCGCATCGGCGTCATTAATAAACTCGACACGGCCGTTCGATGCTTGAAGGTAACCGAGAATATTCTTAATCAGCGTCGATTTCCCGCAGCCGTTGGGACCCAGAACACCGGTAATCCGTCCGGCGTTAAAACGCTGATTCATCTTATTGATGACGTTCCTCGAACCGTAAGAAAACTCGAGATTACTGACATGTACGGAGACGTTCATAGAAACATCCCATTGCGCCTGGTAACTGCGAGATAGAGGAAAAAGGGTGCTCCAAAGAACGCTGTTACGACGCCGATCGGAATTTCCACAGGGGCCAGAATCGTTCGCGCGAGAATATCGGCGAACAGAAGGAATGCTCCGCCCGCCAGTGCCGTCAGCGGAATAAGCCGACTGTGATTGGTTCCAACCAAGATCCGCATGGTATGAGGCATAATCAAACCGACAAAGCCGATCATCCCTGAGAAGGCGACTGAGAAAGCGGAGATGAGGCTGGCGGCTACCAGAAGCCTTTTTTTTATAACTCCCGTATTCACCCCGAGGGAATGCGCCTCCTCATCTCCCCGCGTGAGTGCGTCGAGATCCAGCCTGTGGTAATGAAAATAGGCCAACGCCGCCAGGAGCGGTCCTAACAGAATGAGAACCCGCTTCCAGGTTGCCCCTCCGAGATAGCCCATCAGCCATACGGAAATCCGGAAGGAATCTTCACCAATCCAGTACATGGCGAACGATGTAAAGGCACTCATGAATGAAGACACCGCAATCCCGATAATCAGCAGCATCGCCACGCTGACACGTCCTTTACGGACGGAGAGACGGAAGATGACAAAGGTGGTTCCGACGGAAGTGGCGAAGGCGAATACCCCGTAAAAGAAATCCGGAAGACCCAGGAGAAAGGCCAGTACGGCGCCGGTAACGGCGCTTGCGCTGATACCGATAAGATAAGGATCGGCCAAAGGATTTCGAAACACCGCCTGCACAACCACCCCCGAAGAAGAAAGCATCATGCCGATTATCAGAGCCATTACCATTCGAGGAAGACGAAGCTCGAAGATAATCATGCGGGTGTATTCCGATATTTCGGGATTCAGGATTTGGAACAGCGTACCCTTTTCCAAAGGGACACTCCCGTATTTCAGGCCAACCCAGAATAAAAAAAGAATAACCAGGAGAAGTAGAATCCATGTTTTTTTTAAAGCATAGGTTTTCATGGTTCAGATGAATATTGAGGAAAAAAAGGCGCGGGCATTGGAGAAATCTTCTTCATTCGGATGCTTGGCGGCTTCTTCATGACGTTGCCGGCGTGCTTCATCCATGGCATGCGGATGATTTGCCGGCATTTTTTCAAACATCTTCGTTAACTTAGGATCTATTTTTCCCCTGCAGAGGAAACAGCCGAGAAACTCATTGTTTTTTTCAGCCGCTTTTTTCATCGATTCAATAACTTTTCGAGCATGATCCGATTCCGGAGCGGCTCCGAGAGTTCCCAGGAACGCTATTTTTCGACCTTCAAGTCGATTAAGAAGCGTCAGTGTTTTCTTATCGGCTTCGCCTTTATCAACCCAGAATCCGAGAATAAGTTCTTCGGTTTCGATTGTTTCAGGCGAATCATCGATGGAAAGGATGTCAAATCTGTCGGGAAAAGCCGCATGAAGCGCTTCGGCAACTCTGCGCGTATTACCGGTTTTTGAGGAATAAATAATAAGAGCCTTGGATGACATTGTTACTCCGGAAAGAATTGTTATAACTAAGCAAATAATATTTATATTAACTAATAAAATTAGTCAATAATATGGCCGGTTCAATCTTTGGTGAATTAAACGCAATGCGGACCGGAGTGTGTTCTGCGATTGAATTGAATGAGAAAATATGAATTCGCGGTAAAAATCGGATATACGGTCGGCTGTTCAATTTCGTCGAAAGATGTCGGCTGTTCCAATTTCGACGTTCTTTACTTCAAGCAAAAATCAGTCTTCGGAATTTCGGCTTTCGGAATGCATCGTTACGCGGTTCCGACCCTTTCTTTTGGAAACGTACATGGCTTCATCGGCCATGGACACCAGGGTTTCCAGGCTTGTTTCTTCCGTAATTTTACCTCCGGCAACGCCGAAACTGCCGGTAACGAACGAAACGGAGGAATTTTCGGAGGATGTCGCGGTTTTCAAGTCTATCCTCAGCCTTTCGGCCACTTCAAAAGCGTCCGATGCATTCGATTCGGGGAGGAATACAACGAATTCCTCCCCACCGTAGCGGCCCACAAGATCCGGACGGCGGACGCCGTTTTTTAAAATACGGGCCATGTCAACCAAAAGCCGGTCCCCGGCGGCATGTCCGAGAGTATCGTTAACCTGCTTGAAATGGTCGAGATCGAGGTAAATCACCGAGCCGAATCTGCTGTGTCGGATCAGATTGATCATTTCGGTGCTAACCGAAGCTTCCCAGCTGTGACGATTTAAAAGGCCCGTCAGCGGATCTTCTCGGGCCATGCGGGCCAGTTTTTGAACCAGCAGCTCCCGTTCGGTAACGTCGCGCGCAACGATAAGGACTCCTTCTTCAGGTCCCCGCTTTGCCGGCAGGGCGGTTCGGGAAAGTTCCCAAACTTTCTCTTTTTCGGCAACACGCATTCCGTGTTCGAGGCAATCGGTCAATGCCGGAAAAGCCGATGAGAGAGGCAGTCCTATCGGATTTGTGTTTATTTCCCCGAAAGCCCGGCGTGCGGCCGGATTGGCGTCCGCGATGCATTCGTTTGAATCCAGTACGATAACCGCATCCTTCATTGTCTCCACAAGCCAATCCCGCCCTACGGGTGTAAGGAGTAATTGATGGTTTTTCATAATGGCTACATGAAAAAACGGGGAAACGAGAAGGAGCATGATGGGATTTATATCGATGCCTCCCATGGGAAATCCCGTGATATACAGGATATTGGGAATAATGGGCAGAAAGCATCCTATAGCCATCAGCGTCGATTGGTTTCTATGAGATCGGGGAGCGCGAAGAAGATTCCTGGATATCAGCAGGAGGGCGGATACGAGGCAGGTTATATTATAGCCGGCCTGAATCCAGTACCAAATGGCGGGATGGTACTCGGCGATAAGCCGATGCGTGTAATGATGATACGTAACGGAGGAATAATAAAGGTTATGAAGGCCGTTGGTGAAACGCAGAAGCATAACAACCGCGGGAAGAAGGAAGGGAATAATATCCAAAACGATGGGAATACGGCGGTTGGGTTCCACGAAATATAACGTGAACATAAACAGCAGCGGGGCGACGAAAGGAAGGCCGATATATTGAATATGCGACCAAAATTCGAGCTGGGCCGTCATGGTTCCGGTTATTTCCATTCCATACCCGAAGGTGTAAACGGCGGAAGCGGCGCATAGAAGAAAAAAACGCAGAACGGCTTTTCGGCGGACTTTTTTAAAGGTAATTATCCCCAAAATCAGGAGGTAAATGGAACCGAGAATCAAGAGTGTCGAAAACAACCGTATGGGTGTCATTGGCTTTTTTTAGTATTCGCCCCTTTGAAAGCGGGAAGTGTTAAGTCCACTATATCATCGGAGGGGAAACATACCATAGATTCCTTTTTAAGTCAGTGAAAGCGAAAATCGGGAAAGCTGCTTAAAGATTGAATCAAAGTCTTTGAGAGAATTCGTTGTATATCGCCTTTGTGTATGTGATATTGTCAAAATAGATAATAAATATTTCAGAATTCATCATTTCACGCTACCATTTTTGAATGATCGGGATTATAGTCCAGTTATGAACATTCTCATTGCGGATAAGTTGTCCGAAAGTGCAGTAGACGCCCTGAAAAAACTGGGCGCGAAGATTCGGGTCGAGCCCTCGCTTGGGGCCGACGATCTTCCCAGTGCCGTCGGAGATGCCGACGTTCTGGTGGTCAGGTCGACCAAGGTTACTTCCGCCGCGATTGATGCGGGTTCCAACCTTTCGCTGATTATCCGCGCCGGGGCGGGCGTGAATACGATTGACCTAAAACATGCGTCGGAGCGGGGCATTCATGTTGCCAATTGTCCGGGAAAAAACGCCGACGCCGTAGCCGAGCTGACCATGGGACTTATTGTCGCCGCCGACAGACGCATCGCCGATCAGACCGCCGATTTACGAGCCGGTAAATGGGACAAAAAAGGTTACGGCAAGGCTCCGGGATTAAAGGGAAGGACTTTGGGAATTCTCGGTTACGGTTCCATTGGAAAAAACGTGGCCGAACGGGCCGCGGCTTTCGGGATGCCGGTTATCGCCTGGTCCAGGAGTCTGACTCCGGAACGCGCCGAGGAGGAGGGGATCGGATTCTGCTCCACGCCGATGGAACTTGCGGCCGCTTCCGATATCGTTTCGGTTCATCTTGCCGCCGCGTCGGAAACCGTTGGGCTGATCGATACGGAGTTTCTTGCCGCAATGAAAGACGGGGCCGTCCTGGTTAATACATCGCGCGGCGAAATCGTCGATAGAGCCGCATTGATGAAGGCCATTGAGAATAAAGGGCTTCGAGTCGCCCTGGATGTGTATGAGGGTGAACCCGCAGCGGGTGATTCGACCTTTTCCGATACCGATCTGGCGGCGAAAATCGTGGGAACCCATCACATCGGAGCTTCCACGGAACAAGCTTCCGAGGCCATTGCCGAAGAAACGGTCCGTATCATCAAAACATATATGGAAACGGGAAAACCGGCGAACCCCGTAAATGCGCAGGACAAAAGTCCCGCTCCCTTCGGATTGGTTATCCGGCATTTTAACCGTGTCGGCGTTTTGGCCGGTGTTTTGGTTGCTCTCAGGGAAGAGGGAATCAATATTGAGGAGATGGAAAACGCCATTTTTTCCGGCGGCAAGGCCGCCGTGTGTACCCTCAAGCTTGATGACGAACCGGGGAAAGATCTTATTGCAAGGCTGAATGAGAATCCGGACATCATTCAGGCAACGATGACGAATTAACGGACATCGCATGGTCACACGGCATCTTGTCGGTCTACCATAGTGACCATGAAGTCCATATGCGTTTTCTGCGGATCGAGTACGGGAAGCGATGCCGCTTTTTCCGCCGCGGCGAAAAGTCTCGGCGGACTCATTGCTTCCCGCGGTTTTTCATTGGTTTACGGCGGAAGCAACATCGGTTTGATGGGACTTGTCTCGGCCGCCGCGCGTGATGCGGGTGGAGATGTCACAGGCATTATTCCCGAAAGAATCGCCCGAAACGTGGCCATGCAGCCGGGAATCACTCTGGAAGTCGTACCGGACATGCACGCCCGCAAATCCCGAATGTATGAGCTTTCGGACGGGTTTATTTCCTTGCCCGGCGGTATCGGAACGCTGGAAGAAACGTTCGAAGTCTGGACCTGGAACCAAATCGGTTATCACGCGAAGCCTTTGGCCCTCTATAATGTTTCGGGATATTACTCCACTCTGTGCGACTTTCTTAACCACAGCGCCGCATCGGGCTTTATTCGTCCGAAGCAGCATAAAGCCTTGATCGTCGAGACAAACCCGGAAGTGCTTCTCGACAGCATGGAAAGCTGGTTGCCCGATTATGGTGCGAAATGGGATTGATTCCCGCCGGCGTTTGAACGTTCTGCCGTGCCCCGTTTAGCCGCGTCTCGTCCGATTAGGAATAGAACTTCTTGTAGTCGCCCCGCGTAATAATTCCCAACAGCTTTGTCCCGTTCAGCACCGGAAGATGCCCTATGTTATGACCGAGCATGTTGCGTTCCACCTCACGGATTGTATCGCTCGGAGCGCAGGAAACGAATCTCTTCGCCATATAGGCGCTGACGGGCGCGTGCATCGCTTCGGCCTTTCTGGCTTTGCTGACGTCTTTCAGAGAAAACACACCAACGACGTTGCCTTCGGCATCCAAAACGGGAGCGCCGGAAAAACCTGTTTCTTCGAACAGCATGGAAGCATCCAGAATTTTCATATTCGGTGATAAAGATGTAACATTTCTCGACATCAAATTCTCTGCGGTTAAGGCATCCACGGGAACCGTTTCAAGGCGCTGCAGCAGCATGTCCCAAACATCGAGATCTTCTTTTATCAGAGCCGAAGCGGCCGCGATATGACCGTGTCCGCCGAATTCGGCCAAGACATCCAGCAGATTGAACCGTTCTTTTCGGCTCCGGCCGATAAGAAGATGGTGATTTTTACTTTTAATATCCACAAGGACGATCAGAACATCCACCGGTTCGGCGGCAAAGACCCGATCCACCACTTCCGCAATTCCGGAAATTTGTTCTTCCAGTACAACTCGGGAGAGTCCCACCTCATGACCCCGGAAACGGCGCCATGACAAATTTCCCAGAATGCGATGGAAAAGGTCCGCTTGAAAGGGCTCCCTGAGAGGGCGGAGGAGCCGGCGAACCATATTCAGAGAAGCTCCCTGGTTTTTTAGCCAAACCGCAGCTTCGAAGTCTCTTATCGTCGTTGAATTGTGAGTGAAATTTCCCGTATCCGCATAAATCCCTGCAAGAGCGATTGTCGCGACATCAGGAGGAACGGAGATATCGGCTTCCCGGCAGAGAAGGGCCATATGGGAGGCTTGAGCTCCCTCGGACGCCGAGATAAGCCGTGCGCCGGGAATGTCCGCGTCTTCGTTGACATGATGATCGTAGATAACCGTTTCCAAGGGAACGTCGCCGAGCGCTTCAAGAACTTCGCGGATTCGTCCCTTGGATCTGGTATCCACCACGATAAGGCTTTTCGGTTTTACACCTTTAATATCCTTAATGATCAGCAAAGGGATATCGTATTGATAAACCGTCAAGGCTTCCTGTACGGCAGGCTGTGTAAGACGGCTTCGTACCGGAACATGATCGGGATGCAGAGCGGCGGCCAGGACCATGGAACCCAAGCAGTCCAGATCCATATTCGCATGCCCGACAATCAAGCGGTCGACCGGATGACTCATAAATGAAGTCTAGGGCCTGAACTTTAAAACGTACAAGTAAAATATTTATCCTGTGATCGCCAATCAAAATATATCGGCGGTTTTCATCTCTTCTTGCTCGGCGCCGGTGTGGTAGGATTCCCGAATGCAATATCGGACAATGCCCGGCGGAGGCCGCCGGTTATCCGCCTTGGGTTTCGGCATCATGAGACTGCCCACCCGTGCCGGCATCATCGATGTTAAACGAAGCGACGCGATGCTTACACGCGCCCTGGATGCCGGCGTGAATTATCTCGACACCGCCTATCCCTACATGAAAGGTCAATCGGAACCCTATATAGGGCGTTTCCTTCACGAATCGGGACGAAGAAACGACGCGGCGGTGGCTACGAAGCTCCCGCATTGGCTCACCAATACGCGCCCTCAGATGGAGAAAATGCTGGAGACTCAGCTTAAAAGACTGCGAACGGACCGCATCGATTACTACCTCATACATAACCTCGTCGGCGGAACTTGGGAGGATTTAATGCGGCGGGATGTTCTCGGATTTCTTGAAAGCGCGAAGAAATCGGGGAAAATCTTGAACGCGGGCTTTTCCTGGCATGGAACCGCGGAAAGTTTTCCCTCCGTGGTCGACTCCTGGAATTGGGATTTCTGCCAGATTCAATACAATATTCTCGACGAACGGCGGCAAGCCGGAACCGCCGGGTTGGAATACGCCGCCTCAAAGGGATTGGGTCTTGTTGTTATGGAACCTCTTCGCGGCGGGAAGCTGGCCTCTAAAATCCCAACGGAGGCGGCCGAAGCGTGGAAGGCGCTTCCGCGGCGCAGTCCCGCCGAATGGTGCCTTTCCTGGGTCTGGAACCGCCCGGAAGTGACCGTTGTTCTTTCCGGTTTTTCCGATGAGGATCATTTGGACGCCACTCTGGCCCTCGCCGGCCAAGCGCTTCCCGAAACGCTCACCCGAAAGGAAACGGAAGTTATCGCCGCTGTCCGGGACGCCTACGGAAAGGCGGGCGCGGTGGACTGCACGGGCTGCCGCTACTGCATGCCGTGTCCCTTCGGTGTTTCCATTCCGGATGTCTTCGACTGGTACAACGAATGGAAAACCGTGCGGCACGATCTGACGCAGCGTTTGTTCTATCTGACTACCGTGGGAGGCCTACTGTCCGGAAAAAGCGGTCTGGCATCACGCTGCACCTCCTGCGGCGCCTGTCTTGCAAAATGTCCGCAGTCTCTTCCCATTCCGGAACTCCTTAACGGCATTACCCGCGAATACGAAGGCCTTCTCGGACGCCTGACCGAATCGGGCGGTAAGATCCTCCGCGCGTTCCGGCGCATTTGGAAAAGACTTTTTCAAGGAACGGAAAGAGCAAAATGACGGATTGAAAATTTAATCAAAAGCCGTTGGATCATTTTGAGTCCCGCCGAATGCCGTTTGGGCACTTAAGCGCATTAAATATTTAATCCCACACACAGTTCCGCACCTGTATACTTATCATCCGGCTGAAGCCGCGAATAAGCCGCAAAGAGACCGGCAAACAGGCTGCAAAAACCGTGAACGGACCGCTGAAAAGTCGCGAAAGAGCGGCAAAGGAGCCGAAAATTGGAAACCAAACGGATCAGAGATTGCGATATAGCCTATGAATTGAAAGGAGAAGGCGGAACTCCCGTTCTTTTCCTGAACGGCATCGCCATGACCATAGGACACTGGGGCGCCCTTGGCGGCATCCTGGAACCCAATCACCAATGCCTGTACCATGATTTTCGCGGCCAGCTGATGAGCGGGAAGCCCGAGGACGGCTATTCTCTGGAAAGCCACGCGGATGATGTCAAAGAACTGATGAACGTCCTCGGCATCGAAAAGGCCCACATCGTGGGAACCTCCTACGGCTCCGAAATCGCCATGATCTTCGTAATGGCCTACCCCGAGTCCTGCCTCAGCCTTACCGTCATCGACGGCGTAAGCGAACTCGACGCCGTTCTGGAAACCGCCGTTGATTCCTGGAAACTGACCGCCCTTGCCGACCCCGTTCTTTTTTACCGAACCATCCTTCCCTGGAATTATTCACCGAGCTACATCGAGGCAAATCGTGAAGGATTTCGCAGCCGCGAAGAAGTGATGAAAAAACTTCCCCGGGAATACTATGAAGCCTTTTCCCGACTCTGCGACGCCTTTTTGGCCATCAACCTTACGCCGAAACTCGGCCTTATCTCCTGCCCGACACTCGTTATCGTCGCCGAACGGGACATTCTCAAACACCGCCTGTTCGCCGAGATTATCACACGCGGTATTCCCGGAGCCGAACTGCGCATCGTGCCCGGCGCCGGCCATGCCGTGGTGATCGAACGCCCCGCCGAATTAGGCGAAATGATTCGCGACTGGATAGGAAATTTATAGGGATTTAATCCCCGCGGGTTCGCCGTGCCCCTTCCTTCTTTTGTATCCGTTGGCCACATGACCCCCGAAGCCCGGCCTTCACCGCCCTTCCCGTACGCATCAGACCGCCCCCGCCGAAACCGGCGGCCTGCTGTTCAACCGCGAAAATCCGTTTATTCGGCCGGAACCGCCGCATCGGGCGTTCATCAGACTTGCCTAATCACCCGGCCGTCGTGTATATTTCACACCGCATCGGGCGATTAACTCAGCGGCTAGAGTGCTACCTTCACACGGTAGAAGTCACTGGTTCGAGTCCAGTATCGCCCACTGTATTTGCTTGCAATGCAAGTGTTTATTGCTTCTTGAAGAACCGGCGGTTCTCCTGAATATCTACTGTTACGTCGATTGTTACGTTGAACAGGAGATGGAGAATGAGCCGGTTTCTTTTTTATCACACGTTTCGAAGGAAGAATTTAAAAGGGAAATTTTTTTACTACATTCGGTTTATCGACTCTGATACAGGCAAAACCGTTAAAACACTATCATCAGGACTCACCAATAAGACACAGGCAATCAGGTGGGCTGAATCGAAACTCAAGGAAGTTCAGAATGAATTAAACATGGTTACTGATATACCTTTACTCTCTGAGTATGGATCAAACTACTTTTCTATGAACGGTCCATATGAAACCAAGAAAACTCAGAGAGGTTATTCGGTCGCAAAGGTTTATCTCTACACATGCTCCTGCTATACGCGAAATCATATCATTCCAATCTGGGGGATGTTTCGACTCAATAAGTTAACGACAGAAATCATCGATCAGAAGCTACTCGAAATCTTTCGATCTGGACGAGTCGCCAGTGATACCGTAAATCGTATTCTAAGAGTTCTCAGGCTTATTCTCGATGGTGCGGTATCGGATGGATATCTTAACGAAAATCCAGCCGTGAGAGTCAAACAGGTTAAAGTAACCAAGAAAGAACGAGGGGTCTTTACGCAAGGAGAACTTGTTTATCTCTTCTCTGATCCGCTTATCTGGACAGATATTAGGCATTATACGTTGAATCTCTTAGCGTTTACTTCAGGAATGAGACTCGGTGAAATCCGTGGTCTGTGCATTGAGAACGTCCATAGTGACTATATTTCGGTTCGTCAGCAGTGGGAGAATGGATACGGACTGAAGCCGCCAAAGGCTAACAGTATTCGAGATATAGCAATTCCTCGAATTACATCCGAAGCTCTCCATTACCTAATCAGCTTAACTCGCCCGAGTAGGATTGTATTTTACTCATCTGAAGATGATCGAAAACCAATGACAGCAAGCCATATAGTGAAATCATTGTATGAAGCGCTTCAAGGAATAGGTATTACTGAAGATGAACGCAGGAGAAGAAATCTAGTGTTTCACTCGTGGCGGCATACTCTGAATACAGTTCTTAGGGCGGAGGGTGTTGCTGATGCGAAGATAAGGCAGATTACAGGGCACAGGACAGAAGAGATGACAGCTAATTATACTCATTTTCAGGCAGAAGACTTTAAAGATATTAGTGCGTTAACCAGTCGTATTCTCATACCTTAGTATCTGTAAAAAACATAAAAAACATAAAAACCAATCTCACTTGGAAATATATAAAAACTACTTAATATGCAGTATATATTACATAAACTATATCAATTAGTATTTTTTTAGTTTGATGAAGAGAAGGGGCATTAGGGGTAGAAAATAGAGACAAGAAATAAAACCTAAGAATTATTAATTTCTAGATTTTTTGGAAAAGTTTATAAAAGGGGCTGTCTCATAAGAGGCGGCCCTTTTTCATGTCTGGAAGAATTCCCTTCTGAATTCAAGGGTGGTAGAATTCTTCATGGACACTAAAAAGAAGGCTACATTCAAAGATTACGAAATCAGCCAACAGATGCTCCTGCCTCCAAGTCTCGATGAACTGCTTCCCGCAAACCATATATCCCGCACAATCAACAACTTCATCGACACGATGGATACCAGTGAGCTCTTCAACGCCTATCCGGGAGGCGGTGCCAGCAGCTACCACCCAGTGATGATGCTGAAGGTTCTGGTGTTGGCCTACTCGAAACAGCTGTATTCCTGTCGTCAAATCGCAGACGCTCTTCGTGAGCAGATATGCTTCATGTGGATCAGTGGTAATAACCGTCCTGATTTCCACACGATAAACAGATTTCGTAACGGTCCATTGAAGAAGAGCATCGAGAAAATCTTTGCCTCAATGGCCAACAGCCTCATCGAGAGCGGACATGTCCAGATGGAGAACTACTTTCTCGACGGCACAAAAATCGAATCAGCAGCTAACAAATACACATGGGTATGGGGCCGGGCGACAGACAAGTTCCAGAAGCGCCTGGCCGGCAATATGGATGAGCTTTTCGAATACATCGACCGCATCAATGAAGAAGAGGATGAGAAGTACGGCGACCATGACCTTCCCCATGTGGATCCTCAAGGCAGGCCGATGTCGGAGATTCTCGAAGATGCGGTATCCAAGCTCAATGAAGAGCTGCGCAAGGATCGGGAGGAGCGAGAAAAGAAGGAGATTCAACGGAGATTGAATACCGCTAGCAAGGACTATCTCCCTCGTGCCAAAAAGTATGAGCAGCAGAAGAGAATCCTCGGCGACCGAAATAGTTACTCGAAAACAGACTATGATGCGACTTTCATGCGGATGAAAGAAGACTATATGAAAAATGGTCAGCTCAAGCCCGGGTACAACATCCAAATGGGTACTGAGAACCAGTTCATCCTCGGATATAGCATCCACCAGAGTCCCGGTGACTCCCTGACATTGCCGCTACATATGGAGAAACTGAAAAAGAATCTGAAACGCTATCCGAAAAGAATCATTGCTGATTCAGGATATGGTAGTGAAGAGAACTACCAGTGGTGTGAGGATCATGGTGTCGAGAAGTACATCAAGTTCAGCTACTTCCACAGGGAGCGGAAACGGAAGTTCAAGAAGCAGATTCATATGAAAGAGAACTGGGACTATCGTGCCTCTGATGATACATACCGGTGCCCCAAGGGTCGCCGATTCAAACACGAGGAGACCAGAATCTCGAAAACAGGTTCAGGATTTCCGACCACTGAAAAAAGGTATACAGGCCCTGGATGCCAAAGGTGTTCTCTCCGAATCCGGTGCTGCAAATACGGAGGCAAAGAGCGCATCCTGACGGTTCGTCCAAACCTGGAACGGCATAAGTCTGAAGTGCGCAAGTTGCTGACTTCAGAGGAAGGACTGAGAATGCGCTCTCTCAGGCCGATTGAAGTCGAATCTGTATTCGGAGATATCAAGACGAATATGGGATTTCGGAGATTCCGAACCAGGGGATTGAAGATGGTCAGTACTGAATGGGGACTGTTGAGTATGGCTCATAACATGAGGAAGCTACAGAAACGATAAGGGGATGGGAGGGAACCTCCCGTCTTCGGAGGTCAACCAAATTTTAAAAGGGGCTGTCTCAAACTAATGAGACAGCCCCTTTTTTCTATCTAATGATTCTCTAGGAGCTTGTTAATCATCAATTTGAACAATATCAACAGTACCAACAATTCTGATATCACCCAGATAATCATCTAAATCTGTTGCATAGTAACTGTATTTTTTGCCTAGAGCATCAACGGATAGTGTGTAACTTCCTAATCCACTATTATCACTATTGCTAATAGTAATTGTTCCACTCATCGCTACATATGCTATTTCAGTCGAGTCATCTCCAATTTCGATATGTGAATACCCATTCTCAGTATATCTATGCATAATAATATAGACTCCATCAGGCGGGACCGTCCAAGAGTCATCTCCATCACGATAGAAATCCAGACTTACAATCATTGGTTCTGAGGATGTTCCAATATCAAATGAATGTGTAGGAACCGTTACTTCATTCCCCTCATCATCAGTCCAGCCTGTTGTAGCTGTTCCTCCGCTATGATAACCCGTACCGTCTGTGTAACTTGATAGGTCGAAAACTTCAAAATCATCTTGATTCTGACTACACCCAGCGATTAGTAAGACAATAGTAAAATGGAATTCCCAGACTTCTATAGACACCTCTAGCTTGCAATAGAACCCTTTTCAAATTCAACCGGAGAGATCCCGCCAAGATGCTTGTGGCGACGCTTCCGGTTGTAAAATGCTTCAATATAATCGAACACATCAGACCGTGCTTCATCCCTTGTTCGATATGTCTTCCGGCGAATCCGTTCCTTCTTCAAACTACCAAAGAATGATTCCATGGCTGCATTGTCCCAGCAGTTTCCACGACGGCTCATACTTCTCTTCAGTCCGTTGTCACGACAGAATCTAATCCAGTCACCGCTGTCAAATTGGCCGCCCTGATCGGAATGGATAAGGACTTTGTTTTTCGGGCGTCTCTTCCAAACAGCTGTCAGTAAGGCCTGGATAACCAGATCACGATGAAGCGTGTTCTGCATGGACCAGCCGATGATTCTCCTGGAATAAAGATCCATGACAACTGCGAGATACAGCCAACCTTCATGAGTTCGAATATAGGTAATATCCGTTGTCCACGCAGTATCGGGTTCTTCTACATTAAAGTCCTGCTGGAGATGGTTCGGGGCAGCCTGGGACGGTTTTCCATACTTGAATCGACGCATCTTGAAGCCGACCATCGCCCTGATACCATGCTCTCGCATGATTCTGGCTACTCGATGGACGCTGCAGGATTCTCCGTCTTCCATCAAATCCTCATGGATTCGTGGACTTCCGTAGACCTGATCGCTTTCTTCGTAGAAGTGGCGAATCTTCTTCAACAACCGAATGTCTTCAATCTTTCTCTCTGATTGAGGTTTTCTCAACCATGCATAGAATCCGCTTCGATTGACATCGAGAACCCGGCACATAGTCTTCACTCTGAATTCAGCCCTGTAGTTTTTGATGAAGGCATATCTTACTCGGACTGACTCGCGAAGTATGCCGCGGCTTTTTTTAAGATATCTCGCTCTTCCTGCACCCGCCGCAGCTCTGCTTTCAGCCTGGCATTCTCGACTTCAAGCTCCTTATTTGCTTTTGCCGATTCTGGTGCTTTTGGATTTCGAGAATCGGCCTTCAGCCACTTATAGAGGCTATGGGTTGAGACTCCTATACGCTCAGAGACTTCCTTGATGGAGTAGCCCCGCTCAACAACCTGGCCGACTGCTTCTGCCTTGAATTCGTCCGAATATCGCGGACTTCCCATGATGTACACTCCTTCCTCATTTTGAGTTTAGCAGTGTCTATCAAAAGCTGGGAATTCCATCTTGCCGACAAAATTATCGAATCCCTCTCGCTTATCCTCATCTATATATATCTTTTCATTTACTACCTGTCGGAGCATCACAACAGCATATTCATGCATATGAGCATTATTTTGATCGATTCGCCATCGGTTTTTATCCCAATAATACGTGTTTCCTGAATCTGAAGCACTTTTGAAGATATTTCCATATCTTATTAACAAACGATCAGTTAGGCCAAAATCATTCCATTCCAATTTTGAACATTTTTCCAGCTTATCGGCCAGCTTTGAATCATAGTATTTCTGGGCACTTTTCAAGACGTCCATGAACTCATTCTGAGCTAATGGTTCTTTTATACTGGAGTTCCTTATACTAAGTTCCGTTAGTACATGTTCAGGTCTATAACCCCTTCCATACATAGCTGTGGCTTGACCGAATAAAGAATTATTCCGATTCCCTACTACCAGAGAGTAATTGCGAGTTTGTATATCTGAGCTTGGAACGACTTCAGGAGCAACTATTGAATCGATCTTTTCAGTAATACAGATTCCTTCATTTCGTATTATCTGCACATTAGGATTTCCAAAAAAGAAGCGGGAGACGTCTTTACAACTAGCATCGAAGTATGGCCGCAAATGAACAAGACGCCTTAAATACTCTTCAACTGTTTGCTTCTCTGTAATTTCGCAATCTAGATCGAAGAACACATGAAACCTTTCTCGTGGCTCTTCACCATCATGCTTTACTTTCCCATGATTCCGAGATGTCGCTATCCAGAATCGATAGGCAGCAAATTCCTGCATGAATTGCTCGATAGTAATGATATCTTTCTCTTCGATACGACTATCATTATCGATATCTGCATAGAGCCATGATGTGGATTGAAAATTCTCTTTGCATCTCTCACCATCTGCCATCTTGCATAGCATATGGTCTTTGGTTACAGCTTCACGGAAGGATTCAACTTCATCGATTTTAACAGGAATCTGATAGACCTTGTTTTTTGGGTCTCCGACTGTATCACTTCTGTAAATTATCGCCATGCTGCTTACACTCCTGTGTACTTTCCAATTGTTTCATTGTTTCATCGATGAGTCCCCGTACGATATGTGATAACGGGCAACGTTTTGATTCTGCGAGTCTCTTCAAAAACTCGATTTGATACCAATCTATGACCAATTTTAGGTAATCAGGATCATAAACTTGACTGCTTGGATGAATTACCATTTTCTACTCCTTTGATCTGTTTAGTTCGAAGTGATTGAAGAAGAGCGATACCGATATATTCGCTTCGGTTCATCTTCAACTCGGATCGTCTCAACTCGATTTTTCGAGCAAGAGACGGGTCTAGGGTGAAACTGAAAAGTCGTTTCTTCCGCTTTATGGAATTGCCCATAGACACTCCTTTAGTGGTCCTCAGAAACGAGGATTGAGATGATATAGCTCGCCTACAGCGAACTTTTTTAATGGGGGGGGCAGAATTGCTTGGAATAGCTGTATTACAGCCTATGAAAATAAAAACTCGCGGAGATCTC
Organism: Spirochaetia bacterium; assembly: GCA_963666985.2. Lineage (GTDB taxonomy): Bacteria > Spirochaetota > Spirochaetia > DSM-2461 > DSM-2461 > UBA2779. The sequence goes on from CAXXIA010000002.1 coordinate 2,049,004, forward strand.
CACGAGTTGTGTGTATTATACCCTACTCGCGGTGTTAACCCAAAACTTAGTGTTGAAAAGGGTCAAAGTTGTTATAGATAAGCAAAAAAATCTTGCGACTAAGACGGCGGTATTACAGACCTGACTTTGTGTTTTTCCCCAATGGGGCGGGTCTCTTGCTATAATGATTGTTACTGAAATTGTTACTTGAGTGTTACGTTTACTTTCAAAATACTTTGATAATCGGTTATTATGCTGTTTGCTTTATTTCTTTTATCCGTATATAATTAAAGAAAAAGAGCGTAATCGAAAAACAGTAGAAATTCGAAGAGTGCTACCTTCACACGGTAGAAGTCACTGGTTCGAGTCCAGTATCGCCCAAAAAGAGGGGCTGTCCCATAAGGGGTGGCCCCTCTTTTTATTTAGACTTACTGGAGTTGAAGGGGTGAGCCGCTGAGCAATAGCGAAGAAGAGGTGCCAGGATGGCACCGAAAGGCGAAACCAGCGGCCTGGAGGAATCCGACACGATGTCGGATGATGGAAGGCGAGTCCAGTATCGCCCAACAAAAGAGGGGGCTGTCCCATAAGGGGCGGCTCCTCTTTTGTTCTTCGGAAGAATCAGGCTTATTTTTTGTCGCCGTTCGGACAGCGAAGGAGGCTTTTCGCCAGCAGCCGAATATACTCCTTACGGGTTTCTTCGTTGTGTAAATCCACGGAGGCAAATTGATCATAGAGCCTCGGAGCGAAGATAAGCGGAAGAAGCGTGGCCGAGATTATCTGGATGATGGCGAGCTGAAGCGTTTTTTTATCGAGTTCCACCCCCCTGCCGGTTAAATCTTCTTCAAGATTCTTTAAGAAAAGACTGAAGGCATCCATGGACGGTCCGCTGTAATCTCCGTTGAATACCCCTGAGAAGTGGGCACGGGTAATTCCGGGAAAGTTAACAACACCTTCCATTAAGTGATTCAGGATGACGGTAAGTCTGTCGATCGGTTCGGATTCGTCCGATTCCCGGAAATCGGACCAGTCAAAGGCATTCTTGAGTGTAATGTCGATAACTTTCTTCACAAGGTTGTCTTTACTTCGGAAGTAGTAATTGATGGCCGCGCTGTTTACACCCGCTCTCTCAGCGACTTTCCGGATGGTCATCGCTTCGAGTCCTTCTTCATTGATGCAGTCGATTGCCGCCAGGATTATTTTTTCTTCCGCGGAAGTTTCGGAATTCATGATTTCCCCATTTGATTGAAACGGCTGTTTGATTCGGATTTATCCTACATTTCTCCGGGAATCTTTTTCAAGCGGAGCGAATATTTCCTTTTCTTGAATGCCGCACATCCTTTCGGAACGTTCCCAGAGTCTGCACGCCGCGTCCCGATTATAGGAAACACGGCCGGATCGGATCGGTTTTCCTTCCAGCCAGTATGTTCCGTTTCCAAGAGTCTTAATCGGTGCGGTAATCAAATGAACGATGGTTTTGGCAGCATGATCCGAACCGACACCATGCTTTCGCCGCTTCGACCAGAACCAGGATTCGAATCCGAGAGTGTTTTTTTGGCCGAGCCCTGTGTTTACCAAACCCGGATCGGCGGCGAAGGCGCGAACGGAACCGTGTTTCCCCAAACGGCGGGCCAGTTCGTAGGTAAAAATTACATTGGCGAGCTTGGATTGGCGATAAGCCTTGAGAAGGTGGTATCCCTTTCTTAAGTGGAGATCGTCCCAGTGGATTCGACCGGAGCGGTGCGATCCGGAGCTTACCGTTACGATCCGTGCTTCGGGGGCGGATTGAAGGAGCGGCAGAAGAAGCCGTGTCAGCAGGAAGGGTGCCAGATGATTCACGGCGAATTGGAGTTCGTAGCCCTCCGCGGTTGTTGTGTACCAGCTTGCGACCGTTGCGGCGTTGTTGACCAATCCCGCAAGACCCTCGCATCCTCGGGAGGCCGTGAGATTTTCTATTGAAGCGGCCAATTCCCGAATATTCCTCTGCACCGAGAGATCCGCCGTAAGATATTCCACGGCGGAATTCGGGGATTCGGTTTGAATCAATGTTTTCGCGATTCGGCATTTCTCTTCCGACCGCCCGACTCCGACGACAAAGAAATTCGATGCGGCCAGGTTTCTCGCCGCCGCCAGTCCGATTCCGGAAGTCGCGCCCGTTATAACGACGGCTTTTTTCTCCGATTTCATTCTTTCCTCCTCACAAGGTTTTTTTTGTTCGAAGTAACTTTATAATTAAAACGTACGATTAGTCCATATGATTAAAACACGTGTTTGACGTCTCGGGTAATAAGGCTTATCGTGAATCGATTATAAGGGGACCGGGAGGATTGAGGGATGGAGAGTCGGGTTATGATTACGGGAGGCGCGGGTGCTCTGGGACGCGCGTTCGCCGCGGAATGCGCGGAACGGGGCTGGGATTTAATTCTGACGGATATCGACGGGAACGCTTTGGCCGATACGGCCGCCGGATTATCCCGCGCATACGGAATCCGCGTGGATGTTTTTCCCTGCGATCTTATGAAGGAAGAGTCCAGGAATACTCTTTATTCCGATCTCGCGGATTCGGCATTGAAAATTCGGATGCTGATTAATGTGGCGGGTCTGGATTATGAAGGCGGGGTTTTGGAAAGGACACGGGAAGAGCTTCGAAAGATCGTTCGTCTGAATGTCGAGGCGACTTTGGAAACAACTCGCGCCGTATTGGAACTGAACGATTCGGAGCGGTCCTTTCGGCTCATTACCGTCTCGAGTCTTTCGGCCTATTACCCCATGCCGCTTAAAGCGACATACGCGGCGTCCAAGGCGTTTCTGCTGCAGTTTTCATTGGCCGTTCGAGAAGAACTTCGGAGTTCCGGGGGTTCGGCAACGGCGCTTTGTCCTTCGGGACTTCCTACACGGGAAGAAGCAATCGATGCCATCGACGCTCAGGGCTTTATGGGACGGATAACGGCGATGAATATCGGAAAAGTGGCGGCTCTGACAATCGACGGAGCGCTTAAGGGACGGGCCGTTGTAATACCCGGTGCCGTTAATCGGGTTCTTCGGTTTCTCGGTTCGATCGTACCTCTTCCGATTCAAACCAGACTCCTTGCGGCCCGATGGGAAAAAGCGCGCGGCAGATTCCGGCCGGAACCCGCCATTGGTGAATGAATAAATCTTTAACCGAAACCCCCTGTCGACGGATTGAGAAAATCGGGCCTGCGATGTAATACATATGAAGAGTGTTTTATCGCTACAGGAGGCCCCAATTTGTCAAATATCCCGATTTTTGAAAAATGCCGGAATTTTGAAGCAGCACAGCAGGCTCGGGAAGGCGGGTATTATCCGTACTTTCGCCCCATAGAAAGAGCTGAAGGAACAAAAGTCATTATCGAAGGCCGTGAGCTGCTGATGTTCGGTTCGAACAACTACCTCGGTCTGGCTCAGGATGAACGGGTTCAGGAAGCCGCCGTTAAAGCGATTCACGATTACGGAACCAGCTGTTCCGGTTCAAGGTTCATGAACGGGACTCTAGATCTTCATGAGAAGCTGGAGAATAAACTGGCGGAATTTACCGGTCAGGAAGCCGCCCTTTGTCATACCACCGGATATCAAACCAATCTCGGTGCCATCAGTGCGCTGGTCGGACGGAAGGATCACGTGATATCGGACAAATTTAACCATGCTTCCATCATGGACGGTATCTTTCTGGCCCGCGGTTTTTCGGGCGGGGTGAATCTTCATCGCTACAAGCATAACGATATGGACGACCTCGAATCGGTATTGAAAAAGATACCTGCGGACGAGGGAAAAATTGTGGTGACCGACGGCGTGTTCTCCATGGAAGGAGACATCGTAAAGCTGCCGGAGCTGAAGCTGCTTTGCGAGAAGTACAATGCCGCGGTTTATTTGGATGAAGCTCATGCCGTCGGCGTTGTAGGGGCCACGGGAAGGGGAACTTCGGAACATTTCGGTTCTCCGGATTTGGTGGATTTGGTGATGTGCACCTTCAGCAAGTCTTTCGGTTCCATCGGAGGATTTGTCGCCGGACCGGCGAAGGTTATCGATTATGTCAAACATTTTTCCCGGCCGCTGATATTCAGTGCGTCCATGCCTCCGGCCAATGTGGCCAGCGTTCTCAAAACTCTGGAAATTATCATGGAAGAACCTCAAAGGGTGCGCCGGCTGCAGGAAATCGCCGATTATATGCTCAAAGGATTTGCCTCACGGGGTTTTGATATCGGCCGCGCGGAAACGCCGATTATTCCCATTATTACCGGTTCTCAGGAGAAAACCATCGCTTACTGGACGGCTCTCTTTAATCGGGGGATTTACGTTAATCCGGTTCTGCCTCCGGCGGTTCCCCCGAACCGCTGTTTGATTCGCACCAGCTATATGGCGATTCATCAGCAGGCCGATTTGGATTATTTCCTTGATGCGGCCACCGAAGAAGCGGACAAACTTGATATTCCCCGAGCGGCGGCCTGATGACGAAGAGACCTTCTTTTCGATTGGCGATTCTGACAGGCGGTTCCAGCGGCATCGGACTGGCCGTTGCCGAACGTCTTGTCGGTGAAGGCACCTCGGTGGTTCTGATGGCAAGACGCCCGGAGCTTCTCATGCAGGCCGCCGAAAGATTGGAGTTTAAAAAACGGGACAAAGCTGAAATCCACACCGTTTCTCTGGACGTTTCGGATGCTTCCGCGGTGCGCCAGGGGGTCACCCAAATTCTTCAAAACATCGGAACGCCCGATTTGGTTTATTGCGGGGCGGGAATGACTCATACCAACCATTTCGCCGAGATTACGCGGGAACAGTTTCAGGCGATTCTGACAACGAATGTCGGAGGTATTTGGAACGTGCTGTCGTCGGTTCTTCCGAGTATGAGGGAGAGGGGAGAGGGGACCGTCGTGACGGTTTCTTCCGTATCGGGCTTGGTGGGAACCTACGGGTATTCCGCCTATGCCGCTTCGAAGTTCGGCGTTATGGGTTTGTCTCAGGTTTTGAGAAACGAGCTCAAACCCGACGGGATTCGGGTGAAGGTGCTCTGTCCGCCGGATACCAACACCCCGCAGCTGGAGGAAGAGCGGCTCACGATGCCGGAAGAAACCCGGAAAATCAACGGGATGGCCGGATGCAAGGAGCCCGAGGAGATCGCCGAGGCGCTGATGAAAGGCTTACGAAAGCGACGGTTCGTTATCCTTCCGGGATTTATGAGCAAGGTTACCTGGTATCTCTACCGGTGGTTTCCCGGATTTGTTCATCTGATTATCGATTCGGATGTCCGGAGGGCGCGAAAGGCGAAGTGAGTGCTTTGGCTCCCAGGGAGCCGAAGCATCAGGAAGTGGTGCATTATATTGCGCTGAACAGGTGCGATACCGCGATAATATCGCCGACTATTGCTTGAATTCCAGCCGAACCAGCCTGACCATGCTGAAAAGATCGGAGAAGCGCATTCTGAATTTCGTATCGGAAGTCCATTCTTTATTTATGGCGATTCGTCTGTAGAACGGATAATCGGCGGCCACATGGATTTTCGGGGAGACTTTGGAAAAGAACTTGCGGGTGTTCCTTAAGGCGAAATACATTTCGGCGCCTTTATTTCCGGTTTTCTTGACGTAGTTGTTTGAAATCTTCAGTCCGACTTTCCCCACGGTATCGAAGACCATGGAAGAGTCGGGAAAGCTTTCGGCGATTTTTTTGATGAATTCGCCGACAACCTCTTCTTCAAAGTAGTAGAGAACTCCCCCGACAATGAAGAGACATCCCTTTTGAGGGGTATAATCGATTCGGTTAATCCAGGAGTAATCGAAGCAGGACTGGGCTATGGATTGGCTCCGTTCCCGAGGGGCAATGTATTGATTTCTCAGCTCGATGATTTCCGGCAAATCCAGGTCGAACCATCGCACGGATCCGTTATCGATTCTTGAAAATGTGGTATCCAGACCTGAGCCTATGCTGATGATGACCGCTTCGGGATGCACGGAAAGATATTCCTTGATTTCCCTATCGAAATTGGCGGCCCTGACTGCGCTGGCCAGGCAATAGTACTCCTTGGATGAATCAATATGGCTGAAATCGTAGCCGACTTCATCGGCAATTCGGGTGGATTCGGCATCGTTGAGCAGGGACGGCCACTTCTTCGTTGCATAGGCCCGTCCCCACAAGGGTACAAAGAGTGTTTCCTGGATATTGCCGGCAGGTAATGTCATTTAATTTTGAGAGTTCCTTCGGCCGCCGGTCTAATATCCGTCCGAGGCGGCTCTGTTCATATCCTTTTTGTAGAGTTCGTTATAAACAAATCCCCGGTTTCTAAGAGTGTCTTTCACCGGCTGAGTGAAGGGCATTTGCCTCCAGAAAATACCTCGGACTTCCTTGTCCAGTTTCTGGACGCCGTCCACTTCTTTGGTTATCCAGAGGACATAATCCTCAAGGAATCGCAGGCGGACGTCTCCGCGGAGTTTTTTGGAGCTGAACCATTGATAGTAGTGGCCGGTCAGGCCTTCTTCCATCCAATAGTGGGCCGCTTTTTCCTTGGCGACGTTCCAGCGTAAATCGCCGAGAGCATAAATCACGGCCAGCTTGAGGTTCTTCGGGAACATGGGAATGGCGATACGGCCGCGGCTGGTTCCTCTGTTGAATCGTTCGAAGGGTTCCCAGCAGACTCCCTTATCTCCGTAGCAGGGAATAATAATGGTATGCGGAACGATACGATTCGTTTTCTGGCGGAAACTCCTGCGGAAGACTTCCGGATCGATTTGTTCGATTTGATCCATAAACCGGATGATGTTTTCGCGCGTTCCGATCAGATCGAGATTCGGGAAAAAGAAGTTTTTCATCAGGAAGGGAAGGTGATTCCCCTGCCTGCCGACGCACATTTTAGCCATTTGGCGGATGCCGTCGAGTTCCGCTTCGAGAACGCTTCGATCGGCTTTGCTCAATCCGCCCATACTTTCGATTTTGTTTCCCAGTTTGCCGAGTTCGGCGTTTGCGTCTTTAAATTTTCCGATATTGTTCGAAATATCGCGGTCCATCTTGCTGAGTTTCCGCAGAACATCGTTGATTCTGCTCAACGACGCTTTCTGATCCGGTGAAAAAGCTTTTTGAATACCGGGAATGGTCGGATGGGGATCGTGCCGGGAAATGGCGGCGGCGAGGGATGAAAGTTCGTTTTCAAGTCCGCTTCTGCTTGTCATGAGTTTCTGCAGGAACGACAGATTGGCTTCCATGGATCCTTGAGCTTTATCAAGCTGAGCTTTGGCTTTGGAAGCGGCGCTGAGCTTTGATATTTTCATCTCATCCGTAGCCAGAGGGTTCACTTGACCGGCGAGGACCAGATCCATCCATTCGTCGATGTAATGAACCGGTTCGTCCAGTTCTTTTCCGGAGACGATTTTGGAGATCATCCGTCGCTGTTCCCCGGAAACAAGCGTGGGAAGGATGTAACCGTAGCGCAGGGCCCATCGTTTTTCCATTACCGGTCCGTGGTAATGGGCCGATAAACTGCGGGCAAGATCCCAATAGGCCGGAATGAGTCTTTGGCGGTACACGCCTTTGTCTTTTGGATCTTCCGCTTTGAGGTATTTTTGAAGAAGTGTGTGGAATCTCTGGGCGGATTCGCCTTCTCCGGTAAGAATCTTGGAATAGTAATCCTTTTCAAAAAAGACGGGATCGGAATCTTGTTCCCATTTTGCAACGGAACTGAAATTCTGTTTGGAAATGTTTTCCGTTTGAATTGTTTGATCGTCTTTGATTACGGGAGCCGGTTCGTCGAAGAGATCCGAAAAGTCCGGGACGGATGCAGGAGACGTGTCGTCACCCAGGAGATCAGCAATCTCCGGGTCGATGTCTCCTGCAGCCACAAAATTATCCGACATATCCGATTTGGAGGTGAAGGGAGTCGAACCCATGACCTCGTGAATGCCATTCACGCGCTCTAGCCAACTGAGCTACACCCCCGGATGCGAAGGCTATCGTATCGACGGCCTTATGATGTGTCAACATGAAACGCCTAAAAAACGGATAAAAAACCGTTTTTAGGTTCCCGCCGAACCATGATTCAAAGACAATGGTTCTTCTTTTTATTTTGAAGAAAGTTCCAAGGGACGGTCAAGTCCGATTTCGATTATACTCCACATCATGACGGAACAACACGGCTCCGATCCTCTTATCAAGGATCTTTTGGAAGGATTTTCCCTGGTTATGAGGGGGAAAGCATCACTGATGGAGAAGGTTACCGCGGCCTTTCTCTCAGGGGGGCATGTTCTTTTGGAGGATTTGCCCGGTACGGGCAAGACGACCGTGGGACGAACTTTGGCCCATCTGGTGAAAGGGGCCGTGTTCAAGAGAATACAGTTCACGCCGGATCTTCTTCCCTACGATATTACCGGCGTGGATGTTTGGGACGAGGAGAAAAAGGATTTCGTTTTCAGACCGGGTCCTATTTTCGCCAATATCGTTCTGGCGGACGAGATCAACAGAACCACACCCAAGGTTCAATCCGCTCTTTTGGAGGCCATGGCCGAGTTTCAGGTAACCATCGGCAACAATACGCGGCTTCTGGCGGATCCTTTTATGGTGATCGCAACGCAGAATCCCATTGAAACCGAGGGAACCTATCCTCTTCCGGAGGCACAGAAAGACCGGTTTATGCTGCTGCTTCGGCCCGGTTATCCCGACAGGGAGTCCGAGTATTCCATCGTGCGCGACGATCCGGGCAGAACCGCGCTCCCCGGTTTGAAATCGGTTTGTTCTTTAAAGGACTTGCGGGCGCTGAAGGAGAAGGTTCGCGAGGTGTACGTGGACGACAGGCTTCTTCGCTGTACCGTTGATCTGGCCGCCGTGCTGCGGGATCATCCCGATACTGTTTTGGGAGTTTCCACACGGGGGGCGCTGATGCTGGTTTCGGCCATGCGGTCTTTGGCGCTGATTCGCGGACGGGATTATGTTATCGATCAGGACTTGTCCGATTTGGCCGCGGATGTTTATGCGCACCGTATCCGGCTTAGGGGCGGGAGCGCCGACGCCGTTTCTTTCGTTTCCGACATGGCCTCCAAGGAGATCCGCCGTATCCGCCATGGGTAAGAGTTTTGGGCCGGGAAAGCCGCAGCCGATGGAGCCGCGGGCCGGATGGCGCGGGATTTCTCTTATCGGCCGAATCGCGGTTCGTTTGACGATGAGAAGACCGGAGAGATCCGGAGCCCGGCGGCTGATTCCGCACGATATTCGGCGGGGGGGGCGGGGGCTGATTTCACGGCGGTTTCCACAGATGTTTCGGCGGGAGTTTCAGCGGCGGGATTTGGCTCATTCCGGGCACAGCAATCCGCGACTCCGAGAGTGGAATCCCCGCCGAAAAAGCCCGAAGAAGCCGAGAATCCGGATTCGTGTTGCGCCGCAGGCAATCGCGGCACTTTTTCTACCTCCTTTGCTGGTTTTCAGCGGACCTGCGCGCCATGTGGCACCGGTCTTTATTCTCGGAGTGGGGCTTCCGGCTCTTGTTGTTTTATCTTTCCTGTTTTTGGTTTTATGCTTGCCGGCGTTGATTCGTTCTTCGCGGTGTATTGATGATAACGGCGACGGCGATACCGGAGAGAGGCCGTATTGGAGTAGTCCTGAAGACGAGAACGTCTCCGATGGTTCCCCGTTTACTTCCGGGGGTGAGGCTTCAGATAGCCTGGAATCTTCGGTTTGGTCCTTTCCGGCGGGTGTTTCTCGCTCCGCTTTCAGAGCTTGGCTATTCGCATCGGAGCGGCCGGAGTTTGAGCGGCAAAGTAGCCCGCACAGGTAAAGTGCGCGGAGGCTGGAGTGTAAGCGGATCCTCCGGCGGTGTGAGGGAAGGAGCGGCGGTTTTTCGGATTAATCGCAGAGGACTTTGGCAGGGAAGAGTCCTTCTTCGGGCTGTCGATCCGTTCGGTTTTTTTCGCGTGGATTTTCCTTTGGCCGGATCTCCCCGAATTGCTGTTCCTCCGTTTCTCACTGAGCCTCCGAATCTGCTGCCGACGGGCAGGCTTTCCGCCGATGAAAAAAGCGCGCCCAGAATCAGGGAAGACTCCGACGAGCGTCTGGAAAGACGCGGATACATCCCCGGTGACGATCCCCGGCGTATCGATTGGAAACAGTACGCCCGAACCGGCGATCTGCTTGTTCGCGTGGGGGAGGAGGCCGTGCCCGTGAGGGGGAGGGTCTGGATTTCCGTGGCTGTTTCTACCGGCCATTATTCCCGGCGTTCCGGGTATAACCGTTTGGACGGATGTCTGGAAGCGGCCTCCGCGCTGGTCCGCGGATCGCTGGAGAACGACAGGGATGTTCGGCTTCATCTGCCCGACGGCAGCACCTGGCTGGATGCCTCCGGCAGTGACTGGGAAGCGGCCATGGCCGCCTCGGAACCTTCTCGATCGGCTCCGGTCCTCCGGCGGGGGAGGGCGCTTTTTGCCCGGAGACGAGTTTCAACAACGGTATCGGCTCCAACTGCGTGGAACACTGATGAGTCTTCCCCATCCTCCGGCAGGTGGGCACGGTCCGCCGGTTTCGAAGAACTCGGCGAACTCGAAGGGCGCAGCCAAATCGCCGCGGGAGAGTTCCCGCCTCAAGGTGAAACGCTTCTTCTCGTTATTCATCCTTCGGATTCGGCGGGCCTTGATTATGCCGAGGCCGCCCGCTCGGCCGGGTGCCGCGTTTCACTTTTTTTTCCGGATTTTTCCTTTGCCGAAACTTCCGGCCGGAGAATGTCGGCGATCCGGGCGACTCAGGGGAAAAAGGAGTTCCGGGAAGGCTTCTTTCGCCGGCGGGAAGGTCGGCCGAACGATCATCTTGAGTTTCGACGGAAAGCTCGGGGTGAAGGGCGGCAAAGCGGCCATCGTGAAGCTCAAGGAGAAGTCCCGGCCGGCGGATATCATCAAGACCGCCGCGGCGCTCGGTTGGCAAAGCTGCGCGATACCGGGCGTGAACCTCGATTAACTCCCCGCGCATCCCTCTCCGGCCGCCTGCAAAACGCGCTTTATCGCCGCCGAATCGAAACAGCCGTCAACACGGCACGCGGAAAAGGATTCAATGTCCATGTTCTCTAGCCGCATCGCCGCAGATCGGCTTACCGGAAAGCCTCCGGCCGGTGTGGTTTTCGCCCGCCGAGGCATGGCCGAACGGATTCTGTTTCATGCCCTGGGCTGGACCCTGCTCTGCCTGTCGCTCCGGGAAGCCGTCCCGGCTGCCTGGGCCTGGACGGCCCTGCCCATCGCGGTGATTTTCGGAGTTGCGGCCGATCTGAGCGGCTTGCGCACGCTGACGGCCGCCCTGGCGCTCATCGCCGCGCCTTTGCTGATCCGCTTAGCCATCCTTGCAATCTCGGCGGCGGCCGGCTCGGACTTCATCGTGGCGCTGGATAACGGATGGGTGTTAACCGCGCCGTATTGGTATTTCACCGCGGCGGCCATGCTCTTCGTGCGCCGCCGGCCCGCGCTCGGATATGCCGAGGCCGCCGTTCTGGCCCTTTTCTGCGGCATTGTGCTGGCCCGGGACGATGATTGGAGAGCGGCCTTCTCGGCTCCGGCGACAGCCGCGATCAAGCTGGTTTGTGCCGCAGCCGTTCTTGTGCTGACCGCGCTGTGTTTTGCCGCATCGCGCCGGGGATCGGCGGCGCAAAAGGCCGGCATGGGACCGCCCCCGTTTCGCAGGCCGGATAGTTCGGATATAGCGCATTACATCATCCTGGCGGCGGCTCTGGCGCTTCTGTTTTTCGCGGGGAATAAAATGCGCCGGGAGAGTTCCCTCAGCAGCGGCGGCGGAGTTCTCGCCAGCGATCTTTTTCATTTCGACTTCAACGACGTTCTTTCTCTGGAACCGGAGATCAGCATGAACGGAGAGCTCACCATGCTGTACCGGGAAGACGGCCCGGCCGTTCAGCGCTATCTTCGCCGCTACACGCTTTCCGGCTGGAATCCCCAGAGAGGTTTCTTCCGGGACGGAGAGCGGGAAAAGGATTTCCCGGAGCGGGACGCCATGCCGGTGAGTCTGCCGAAGGGACCGATGGAGTGGCCTCACGCCGGTTTCGAAACCCGTGAGCAGGTCCATCAGGAATACTACCTTGTGGCTCTGGACCCCAATTCCTTCTTTGCTCTTGATTATCCGGTTTCCGTGGAGCCGTGGGTTATCTGGGACGATGCCTCGTTCGTTCGCGCGTACGCGGTGGAGTCCCGTGTTTCGATTGCGGATTTATGGGATCTCTACGGCGCGCGGACAAGCGGCATGGCGGAGCCGGATCGGTCGTATTATCTGGAAGGAGGGGATGATCCCTACTTTATCTCTCTGGCCGAAAAGGTTGTCGGGGAGAACAAGACTCCCTGGTCCAAGGCCGCGGCGATTGAGAAATGGTTTCACAAAGAGTTCTACTATTCCCTGAAGCCGGGCCTGGCGGCCGACGGCGATCAGCTTTCCCTCTTCCTGAAGGAAACCCACCGCGGATACTGCTCTTATTTCGCGTTCGCCATGACCCGGCTCTGCCGAGCCGCGGGCATTCCCGCCCGGGTCGCCGTGGGCTTTGTGACCGACCCGAGCGTTTCAACGCTCGGCTTTGTTCCGGTTCGGGCCGACCAGGCTCACGCCTGGGTGGAAGTCTGGCTCGACGATCATGGCTGGATAACTTTCGATCCGACGACCGACACCATGGCTCCCGGCGAGGAATATCCCATTCAGTTCATCTCGCCGGATGAATGGCTTCCGCTGATTGAAGAAGCCCTCACTCGGCGGGGCGAAGTTTCCGTGGCCCTTGATGAAGAGGATGATACGGAGGAGAACGGCGGCTTCTGGAACAGCGTGGTTCGGCTGGTGCGGCATCGGCCCGTCCTGGCCTGGATTATCGTTATTCTGATTCCCGCGGCCCTTTATGCTCCCGGGCGAATCGTACCGGGGTTGATTTATGCCGTCGCCGCCCATTCCCGCAATTCCCGGAAACGAGTCAAAGCCCGATGGAAGATGTTTGCCCGGCGTTTGATTCGGAGCGGGAATGCACCGTTCGCCTCGGAAACCCCGGCGGATTGGGCCGCCCGTGTGTGGACTTCATTTGCTTCGGCGGGCGCGGCGAATCCGCGCACCGAAAACTCCGCCCGGGCGGCGGCGGAACTTGTGCCGGATACGAAGACGTCGACAGTTCCGAACGCCGGTCCGCACGCCGGTCCGAACGCCGATCCGCACGCCCCCGATCAAGTTCCTTCCGCCTCGCCCGGAGGCAGCGCCGGCCTGTCCGGATTCGAAGACTGGACCGCCCTGTATTTGAAGGCGGTCTTTTCCCCGGTTTTTTCAAAGCAGGATTCCGAGGTCGCCGATTCGGCCGCTGAGACCGTCCGTGCATCCTGGAAAAAACAGCCGCGATCGGTGCGGCTTCGTTCCGCTCTCGGACTCGGATGGCTGGGAGGTCTGCCGTGGTAGGGATGCGATTTCGCCAAACTGCCAACCGGCCGAATAACCGATGCCATGCAGCCGGTCGGCCGGCAATACGCGCAGCAGCAATCTCCTTCTTCCATCGCTCGTCCATATTCCTTTCGACACGGCGCGCAGCATCAGCAGCCCTTTTCCTCGCGATCTTCCTCGTCATCTCCCCCCAGCCGTGCCACCCGGAAAATGCCGAAACTCCGGATGAACTCCTGGCGCAAGTGGACGCGGCCGTTGACGAGGAAAGTTACACCCGCGCCATCGCCCTTCTTGAACAGGGAAAAGAACTCTGGCCGGGAGATTTCAGAATCCCGATGCGCGCCGGAGATCTTTACAAAAGAAGGGAACTTTACAGACTCGCCCTCGCCGAATTCCAGGCGGCCGAATCCCTCTCCCCCGGCGATACCGAAATCCTCTACGAAATCGCCGAAACACACGGATATCTCGGCAATAACACCATTGCGGTGGAAACGCTGGAACAAATTCTCGACACCGCCGTGGGCGAGAATTTCAGGATTCAGATTATTTCGGACTTGAGCTGGATGTATTTCAAAACCTACCGGATGCAGGAAGGAATCGACCTGCTCGAATCCACCTTGTCCGAAGGCTTCGACAGAAATCTTGCCCACACACTCGGAACACTGTATTCGGGCGTTTACAATCGGGAAAAATCCCGGGAATGGTATGAACTCTCCATCGAAGACGCCCTCTCTTACGGCGATGACTACTTTGCCTCGGTGGCCTATTACAACCTGGCCCTGTTGGAATTCGCATCGTACCGGTTCGACCGGGCGCGCGCGGAAGCCCTGAACTCTCTGGATCTCCGTTCCCGCGCCGGAGGAAACATGGTTATCGGGGAACTCGACATGATGGCCTGGCACCTTTCCGATGCTTTGGAATCCTATAAAACCGCCGAGTCTCTGGACCACACGCCGCTCACCCGCGTGGACATGGCCGTGTTCTATCAGCGCATCGGCCGACTGGATGAAGCCCTAAGGATTGTTCAAAAAATCATCGACAACCCGGATGCGAGCTGGATGTATCACTTCGGCGTCGACAAAGTGCGCTTCGGCATGGACATCTCGGAAATTCTTGCCGACTGCTGGGCCGGCAAAGCGGAAACGGAAAAGCTGACACCCCGCGCCGGATTCATCAATCGATGCAAAAGTCTGCGCAGCAGAATCGTCTGGAGGGCAAAGGCCCGTTATCACGAGAGAACATACAAAAAACTGGGCAAAGAGTACGCCGAAGATCTGGAACGCAAAGGCAACCATCTGGATGCCTCCTGGAATTCCTATCAGGCCGCCGAAGGCTACCCGAGAATCGCCCTGGTTCGCCTGGAAAAAGCTCGCGAGCTTGAAACCGCCATCATGGAAGCCGCCGTTCCCTGGTACGATCTGGAAGACGGATGGACATCCAAAGATCCCCAGTCTCTTCTGAAAGCCATCGACGCCTTTGGAGCTGATGAACAAAATCCCCGGGAAAGAGCTCTGCGAGGTTTATCCGGGGGCATAGGACGAGTGACCCCCGAAGCCATTCGGGATGAATCCCTCTCCGTTCTCTACCAAATGAATCCCGGCGGCCTGAGGCAGTACGGCCTTTCCCTTCCCATTGAACTCACCGTTACCGGTCCCGGCCGCTCCTCCCTCCGGCGGAAAACAAGGATTCTGCTTCACCGCTCAAACCATTCCGTACACCGGCCGGGAGAGGGCGGCCCCGCGGCAGCGGCGCTGACCGTCTCCTCCGCGGACGATGGTGAGTGCACCTGGTACATCGCCGGCCCGGACGGACGAACCAGAACCACCGCGAAGAGCGGCAATACCGTCCGCAGGAAAGAAACCGCATCCATTCTTACCGAGCTGTTGAACGGCCTTTATCTTACCCCCGTGGTTCTCACCGGCGGCGGGGATAGCCGTGAAAGCGGCGCGGCTTCCGCAGGAACCGAGCCGTGAGATTCCTCTCGGATCTGCGCACGGCGGATCCTGTCGACTGCCCCTACCTGCCGAATCGTTCGTTCATCCAGGAATACTTCTTTGCCGATTCTCTCTCGCATCGGGAATTCTCAAGGCTGCTCGCGGCCGGATGGCGCCGATTCGGAAATTTCTTTTTCCGCCCGAATTGCCCCGGATGCGTGCGGTGCATTCCCATCAGGGTCGATGTCCGCTCATTGAGTCCCACGCGAAGCCAGCGCCGCATCATCACCAGAGGCCGGGATGTCCGCATGGAGGCGGTTGAACCGCGGCCCTCGGACGAAGCCTGGCTGGTCTATTCGGAACATTCTTTGAGTCAGTTCGGCAAGGGCACCGACAGGGAAGACTTTGAACGCACCTTCTTCGATAAAGCCGTTCCCGCTTTTCAGACCGAGTACCGCCTGGATGGAAATTTGATCGCATTGGGATTTCTGGATGCCGGGGATGAGGGCATGAGCAGCGCCTACTTTTCCTTCAGAGCCGGAATGGTCGAAACTCTCGCTCGGTTCACTCAGCGTGTTCCGGGAGTCGGCCTTTGTTCTGGAGAACGGCGGACAATGGTACTATTTGGGTTATTGGGTTCCCGGATGTCCGTCCATGGAATACAAAGCCCGCTTTGGCCCCCATCAGCTGCTGGATTACGGAACGGGAGAGTGGATTCCTCCGGAGGATTATTTCATCGAATCGCTTGAGAACTAATCCCTGTTTCGGGGGAACAAGATGCCGAAAGAGGAGAGGACTATACTGAACAAGGAAACCCGCAGCCGGTTTTCCCCGGGAGATTCATATGAGCATCAAATCATACCGCTATAAAGCATTCATCGTTTTAGGACTTTTCATTAGTATCGCAGGTTCCGCCGGAGGATACGAATTGTCCTCTTATGATCTTATCAGCACGGCGGCGGAGGAAATCTGGAACGATATTGATAATTCCGACGAGTTTCCGCTTCTTCCCACGATAGACGAATTGAAGGAATCACGGCTCTTTTCCGAAGGACGGCTGAAGAGTCTCACCACCCAGGAACTCTGGTCCGAAGCGCATGCCATGGCGGGCTTCCAAAGTGCTTACCTTGAGCGATTGAACGACTACCCGAGTGAATTCGTTTTTTCTTCCGTATCGCTGTGGGATGCCAGAACACAGGTTCTTGATATTGAAATCGAGCGTCAGGTGGGATTCGAGGAAGGATGGATCTGGGAATTGATTGGTCAAATCAATAATGAGCTTGTCGGTATCGCCGGGTTCTATGGCGGCATGATCGATATCCTCTCAACGGAGGATCGGGTTCTGCTGGCGGAAGGCTTTACGCAAACCGCCCTGCATTTCTCCGAGTACCTTTCTCCTGAGGCCCTGCTGCTGTTTCCTTATTTTCTGACCGGAGCGGCCGAGAATGAGCCGGAAGAATATCTCCAATACCTTCTGAAAGACTTTCTTGCCGAGCTGGAAGATGCCGCCGCCGAACAGTCCGAATCGGAGCAAACTGCGGGCTGATAAGAAAAAAACTTCAAATCCGGGTTTTTTCGATAATCCTGATTCTCTCTCGGTATCCGCGTTTCTGTTCACATTCTGCGGCAACACGGGAAGCGGCGCTGATGAGGATATCGGCGATTGAACTGCTGGGAATGGAACGAAAATGGATTATATGTTTATCGATGCCCAAGTATTCAATCAATACTTGGGCGGCTGGGATGCCGGCGGCAATCCCCGTTTAGCGAGAAATCCCAGTATTGATGATTTTCAAAAGACTCAATATCGACCAAATCAATTTACGGTCTGTTTGCCAGCCATTGAAAAAAGTCACTTGTCCAAAGCGTCAAGGCGCCGACCTGACAATGTTCGCCGCCGCCGTTATCGGATGGGTAGAGTATCGCCGTTACATCGTTGGTACCCGTAAAAACATCAATAGAATCTTCCATGAGGCGTACGGGAACAAAGTGATCGTTTTCACCGGCCAAGAGTAAAACAGGACATTTCACAAGAGGTGCTGCCGATTCAATTTCATAATCCTTATAGGCTTTGTAAAACGCCTATGTAATCTTCTTGTTTCCCGAAAATCCAGGCGCCGTGGCGTAAAGCCCAATCCGTTTCCGAAGAAAAACGCATCGATATATTTAATAGCCGAGCGGTGGATTGCGAGGGGTTTCCGTCTTCGAAAACACGTTTTCGAAATGATTCAGGCATATTCTCACCTACGGCTTCTGAGAAATCGTGAAATATGTCGTAATGCACAAGGGCTTCAATTCGAGGATCTGATGCCGCCGCCTTTGTCGCCAAAATACTGCCGAGGCTGTAGCCTACAAGGACAATTCGATTATACTCGGAATAATCGGACAAGAATGAATCCAGGACGGCCTTGTTCACCGGTGCCCAATCGGCGATCATCGGTATTCCGTCGCATCGAATGGCGGCTCCCTGACCCGGTCCGTCATAAGATGGAAACGCATAGCCTCGTTTTAAAGCTTCCGCTCCCAAGGTGAAGTAAGTTTCTTCCTTTATCGAATCATATCCATTAACCATGCAAATCAAGGTACGGGAAAACGAACCCTCCATTTGTGGAAAATACAGGGTTTCCAGAGATTTCTCAGCGTAAGAAATACGATTCAAACGATATTCAATTCCCAGAGCATCAAGACCTGAATAGAATGTATCCCGGCATTTCATGTAGGTTGATTTCTTTCTTGGATCCTCAGGGGAAAGCAGGAACTCGGCGGTTCGGTAGTAATTCGAGGCACGAAGCAGCGCCCTTCCGGATGATGTGAAATCATTCGGATACATCTTTGCTTGAGATTTGGAGAGAGCTGCGAGCTTGGACCATTCCGTATACCAGGATTCCGAATCACCCTGTCGAATCCCGGAAACCGTTTGGAAGATCTCGTTGATATCGGCTCCTCCGACGGCCGTGTATCCTAAAGTACGAAGAGCCTCGTAGCTATACGTCTGATTATTGGGAAACAAAACGCCGTATCCGTTTTTATTACAGCCGCTGAAACCCAGAACAAAAAGAATCAATAATGCAATTTTCATTTTGATCGACATCGTAATGATCTCCTGCTTTTTTGAAGGAGAAGCTAATGCGAATTGTGAATGGTGTGTATCGAGAAAAAGGTTGATTTTAGCTTTATACCGGTTGATTCAACCATCAATCTGACGAATGAGTTCAACTTTATTTGAGCTTTCGGTCTTTTTATACGGTCTGTCCATGTGTGTCTTCACCGTCGGCAAAGAAATCTTCAGGAGTCGGGCAATTTCTTTATAGGTGTACCCTTTGGCGGCCAGATCGTAAACTTCTGTTTCTCGGGGGGAAATCGAGAATCTTTTAAAGGACTCGGCCCGAACAACTTCGCTTTTTCCCAATTTACGGAGAAGCCGTGAAAGAAGGTATGCCGAAAATCTAACCTGCAGCAGGAAATAGAAAGAAAGATAGAAAATCCGATTCCACCGCTCCATGCCAAGAATACTTCCCCTGAAAAAAGTCGGAACAATAAGAATGATGGCAAATAGTAAAGATAGGCTCCCTGCCGTTCTGTAGGTTCGCGGTGGAATTCGCTCAACGTCCACCCTCCCTCCATGGCGAATCAATGGAAAGACCGCCAGCAGGATAACAGCGGAAACCAGGTAACGGACAAAGACTGAAAAGAGATAGGCATGATCTTTTTCATGGAACAGAAAAAGGATAACGGGTGCCGTGACCGTAATTACCAGCATTATTTTCCATGGAATCTTGAGCCATCCGGTCCCGCTGAGAGATTCCGAATATGCCATAAGCGCCGTGCACATGAAGAATACGAGTGTCAAGGAAAAAGGGCTGTTAACATTCGTTTCCCAGGTGGATACCATCAATCCGACCGATATTGTGTAGAGCAGAAACGATCCAAGAAAAATTACAAAGCGGCGATCAGCCTGAACCTTGGAATTATAAGCCGTTAGAGCCGCAATCGTAATTGTTACCGTACCCCCGCAAAAGGCAAGGATTCCTAAAATATCCGGCATATCAGCGTACGAACTTTAATGAACTTCATTTTATCATTCTATACCGTTATGAGAATCAATATAATAATCCAATCGGACATTGGAATTCTTCTTTAAACGGATGCTGATTGATGTTCTGTGGTGAAAGAATTTCAATGAACCGGATTCAGTCGATGAAAATGATTTACTTGCTGTTGTAGTTGATAAAGCAAATGATGAGATTCAATTCTGTGTCTATTTTAATTCGGGGCTGTTTGGTTCGATTTTTAAGGAATTCTTTCGTTGCCGCAAAGTTTTTCCGAAACGAAGAATTCCATAGACAATGAGAAGAAATCCCACACCCAAGTTCAGTATCCGAACAGCGGCTTCAGGTATGTGTTTATGAAATATCGATACCAATGACATGGAACAGACAAGAAATAATGGCGTTGCGGATCCGGCTCCAAGGCCGAATAGAGCAAGTGCGCCTCGTGAGTAATTGCGATCAATCGCCTTTGCCGTAAAGACACTGCTCCAGAAAACAATCGTCAGCGGACTTGAAACGGTTAATAGTATTCCGGCAAAAAAACAAGTCCATTTGCTGTCGGTCAGTATTGAAGATTTCGGAGCGGCCGTTTCCGTAAACATTCCGGAGTAAACCATCACAATGCCGAAAAGAATTAAGACAATTGAACTGATAATCCCCAGAAGAAAGCGGGCCGATTTCTTTTCCAGCAGTTTCCCGATGCCAAGGAAAGAGAGTGAGATATAGACAAAATCTATGAGTGTTACCCCTAAGGTTGCTGCGACTCCATTTAAAAGTCCGGTATTCAGAGTGATATTCAGAATCAGAAAGAAAACCGGTCCAAGAGCCAGTTGAAGAAAGAAACCTGTAGAGAGTCCGTCAATAAATGTTTTCATTAATATCTCCCGAAATCAGGAACTCATTTCTTGGGATTCCAGCGTTTTGGTTTAGAGATCACCGGCGTGTGATGGTTTTGCAAGGTACCCATAAGATCCAAGTGTTATAATCGAAGGTTCCTTTAAGAACTTTTCGCTTGCTTCTCTAAAAACAATTTCGCCCGTTACTTCCGCCGGCAGTTCAAGATCCGCTCCGCGGCAGGTATATTCACTTCCCAGACGAAAAATTGATCTCCGCCGTACATGCTTTCTTTTGGAGGGACATCGCCTCCGGCAATGAACTTCATCGTAACTCGTTGAATCGGGCCCTCCGCCGCCTCAAGATGTCCTACCACAGTTCTGCCTTCTGCCTCCGAATGTAATTTTAACGACTCGGGAGAGACACGATAGCATAAGCTTTGAGGATAGCGGTTCCGCATATACCGTGCCCCAATATCGCTGTTCACATAAACGGTAACCGGCTTTGCCGTATCCTTGTTATGAATAATAATAAAGCAATCAAAGGAGCCGTACGCCGGCGAATGGATTCGAGCCCACTCATAGAATCCGGGGATATGCGCAAAAGGGCAGTAAAATTCATATATGTCATGCATTTGTTGGAGATTAAGATAAAACAAAAGTACTGTCACCTGTAAATAGCGGTTGCGTTACCGGGAGTACATTTTGCGTGACATAATCTACCTAAACAGCCGCTGACGTGATTGCGGCGGAGTCGGGAAAAAAACGAGAGCATGCTCGGAGGATGGGTATCTTTCCGTCGGCCGCCGGAACGGCCCTTGCTAAACCAGCACGTACTGTATCGTGACATACGCCGCGTAGAGGCTCAGCAGCCAAGCGCCCTGCCAGCGCCGGAAACGGCCGTTTTTGTCCATGCCGATGAAGATGCGGAAGGAAAGAATGATCAGCAGCATCGCCGGGAAGTGAAACCGGAAGAAAGTCGGCGGAACGGCCAGGGGAACCGCCGTGGAGGCCGCTCCGATAACGAAGAGAGCGTTAAGAACATCCGCGCCGACGATGTTGCCTACGGTTATTTCAGGATGACCTTTCTTGATGGCCATAATCGCCGTTGTGAGTTCCGGAAGCGACGTGCCGAGGGCGACCATTGTCGCGGCGATGACGTCTTCGGGAACCCCCAGCCGACGGGCCGTTTCACTGGCCGCCGGTATCAGCAGACGGGAAGCGATGATGACCAGGAGCAGTCCTCCGAAAAGCATCAGAAATGTGACGATGAGGGAAATCTCCCGGCCGGAATCTTCGCTTTCCGCTTTCGCATCGGGATTGCCTTCGGAGCGCGCCCACCGGTAGGTCATGACAAGATAAACACCCAGAAGGAGAACCAGGACAATACCCATCTCTCGGGAGATAATCGGTTTCCCGGGATGGATGAGCACGGCCAGTCCGGCCAGCGCCACCAGAAATACCGCCGAACCGAGCTGCCACCAGCCGGTCCTGTTCAGAATCCATTTATTAATGGGCGGCGCCGCGATGAGGGCCGTCAGGCCGAAAATCAGACCCGTATCGGCAATGATGGATCCCACGCCGTTTCCCAAAGCCAAACCCGGATTTCCCATGAACGCCGCCATGACCGAAACAAAAGCTTCGGGCGCCGTGGTGCCGATACTGAGGATGGTGGCTCCGATGACGATTTTCGGAAGACCGGTTCGAAGCGCAATGTTCACGGCTCCGTCGATCATCCAGTCCGCGCCTTTGGAAAGAAGAAAAACGGTGAAGACTATGGCCAGAAGCAGGCCCCAAAGCGGGAAGGAGGCAAACACTTCGGCCAAGGCGTGTTCATCGACGACATAGGTCCATATGTTCATGTAACGTATTATGGAAGTCCGGATGGTTTGCCACAAGGAGGTCTCTCTGCAAAAGAATATTCGGAAGTATGGAAAAGGTATGGAGTGACGATACGTTTCCGTACCGTGCGGATCGGAAGCCGAAGGCTGTGCAATAAAAAAAAGAGCCGCTCGGAAGCGGCTCCAAAGAGCGAAAGACGAGATTCGAACTCGCGACATCCACCTTGGCAAGGTGGAGCTCTACCACTGAGCTACTTTCGCATCGGGTGAAAAGAGTTATACCGAATACGGGGGGAATTATCAAGACCTCCTGGGGCGTTTTTCTTATTGCGCCGGCATCGGACATACCGGTGCGGCCCGGTTGCTTTAAAAAACGGATTCTCGGAGAGGCTTCGGGGGGTCATGCTGCTTCCCATTCTTTAACCGGCTTCCCGGTTCTTCTCCATTTCAATGACCGCGCCGCGGACTCGTCCGATGTTCCTGTTGAACGCGACGAATCGGCATTGAAGGTAGAATGCGCCTCCGTAGAGCGGATAGGCCAAAAGAGCGGCGATTCTCTCATCCCAGTTCAGTCCGTCCATGAGTATGCGGAAGCAAAGAAGCTGGATGCCGTAGGAGACGGAGAATGAAAGGAGAAAAAGAAGAATTTCGATGGGCCGGAAGCTGCGCGAGCGGAAGGTCCAGAGTTTGTTCAGCGTGAAGTTGCAGATGAGTCCGCCGGTATAGGCAAAGCGGTTCGCCCAAATGGGATTGGTATGGAGAAGATCGTTGAAAAGAAAAAACAGGCTGAAAATAACGACGGTGTTCACCCCGCCGACCGACATGTACTTCACCAATTGATGGAGCGATGGGTAGCGCCGAAGATGAACAAAGAACCGCTTCATGAGGGATATTATGGTGCAATAAGGTTGATTTTTCATCCTCCGGGAGACTTGCTGCGCCGTTCCGCGCTGTACAGCCGGATATGAAGCACGCGCGGTACCGAGCTGCACATCCGGTGCACCGAGGATAAACCTTGAGCTTTTATTGGCGGAGGCCGATGCCGAGGCCTACTGGAACTTCGGAAACGACCGGCTTTCGGCCTCCCGTAATTCAGTCCAGACCGAAAAGCTCCTTCATGGCCGCGAGGTTCCGGGAGTTCTTTATATCGAGGTCCGCATACATGGCTTCAATGCGGTCGGCGTAAAACTCAACGACTTTGTACCGGACGAGCTTCATGGTTGAGTTCACCAGTTTGTCCTCTTCGCTGAAGGCTTTCGGAATAATCTCGAAGACGGTAGGTCTCCACGCCGGCGGGATGGTTTTTTCTCCTTCATCCGCTTTTCGATAAGACTCGAATTCCTCCATGAGGACGTCCAAAGCGGTCGAGGCGTTCTTCGCTCCCCTGGTTTTGAACAGATCCTTACAGCGGGGAACGTCCAGAGTCACCAGGGCCGTGGTGTATTTTTTCTGGTCGTTGTAAACCATGATCTGATTGAAAACGTCGGTTTTGGCCGTGAGGACTTCCTCGATTTCCTCGGGCGGATATTTTTCTCCGTCCGAGGCGATGAGCAGGGCCTTCTCCCGGCCCACGACCATAAGAAATCCGTCTTCCTCATAGTAGCCCAAATCTCCCGTCCAGAGCCATCCGTCCCGGAGCGCCTTTGCCGTGGCTTCGGGATTCTTGAAATAGCCCTTCATGACGTTATCGCCTTTTATAACGATTTGTCCCTTTTCGCCGGGCGCGGCTTCTTCGGTATCGGATTTCATAATCCGGCATTTGATGCCGGGCATTACCATGCCCGAAGTACCGAATTTGTGGCATGCGGGTGAATTCGCCGAGATAATGGGAGAGGCTTCGGTCAGGCCGTATCCCTGATAAACCGGCAGTCCCATGGCCGCATAGAATTCCTGCTGCTTCACTTCGAGAATGGCCCCGCCGCCGACGCAGTAGCGAAGCTTATCGCCGAATATTTTTTTTGTTTTGGAGAACACAAGGGTTTTGGCAAGCCAGTGGTTGAAACCGTAGCGGAGCTTCGTTCCCAGGCTCGGTTTATTATAACCATCTCCGATAAGCGCGATTCCCGCGCGAAGGCCGCGCTGAAAAATCCCGTAGATAAAATTGCCTTTCGCTTTCACCCCTTCGGTAATTTTTTTCATGAAGTTTCCGGTAAGGGAGGGGACGGTAAGGATGAAATCCGGATTCCGTTCTTTGAGGTTAATGGGGATATTGGGAATCATTTTTGCCGCGCCCTTGTGGGCATCGATAAACGAGAGTGTCATGGCTCGGGCCAACCCGGTATAGGAGGCAACTGTATGAGCGAAACTGTGGTCCAGCGGCAGAATTATCAGGTTTTCGACTCCCATGGGGAGTCCGAAGTGATCGACGGCCGTCCAGGCGTTGGAATAGTAATTCAGATGCGTAAGCATGATTCCCTTGGGATTGCCGGTGGTGCCCGAGGTGTAGCAGATGTTCACCGTATCATCTTCCTGCGCGGCGGCCTTTGAGGAGCGGACCGGCTGCGGGTCCGCGGCGTAAGCCTCGGCGCCCTCGGCGGTCATGGACGGCCAGTCGATCCAGTCGTTACCCTGCTGCAAACCGATTTCCGAAAACTTATTTTTTTCATCTTCGGTCGGAGCGTCCAGGAACACGATAAAGGGCTTTTGATCAATTTTATCCCAAACTTGAATAAGCTTGGGCAGGGTGATTCGGCTTACCGCCACGCCGACGGCTTCCGAATGATTCAAGCGGAAGGGGAATTCCTCCGCCTGAAGCTTCAACGACATCGGTACGGAAATTAATCCGGCTTTGAGCATGGCCATTTCACCGATAATCCATTCGGGCCGGCCTTCGGCGATCAAACCGATGCGTGAGGCGCGTTCAAATCCTTTTTTCAGGTACCAGGCCGCTATTTCGTCGGAGATTTTTTCGGTTTCTTCGAAACTGACGTTCTTCCAGCCTTCTTCCGTTTTGCCGCTGAGGTAGGTTCTATCGGTATATTTTTCCGCGGCTTCCGCGAGCATTTGTATAACCGTACGCATGGTGTGATTCTCCTATTCGTGAACATCTTAAAATGCTTGGAGGTGTTTGTACATTAAATAAATAATCTCAATTAAGTCTTGTGGCGGGATTTTCGGAAGAGTTGGAGCATCGGTTAACCGCACGAAAAAAGAATCGAATCACCTCTCATTTTTTCCTTGACAACCGTCTTTGCCATGTTACTCTGGTGAGAAGTGATTCACCTATTACAAAGGAGGTTATTTATGAAACGGTTCCTTATCGCAATTCTTTTCATCACAGCCGCCGTTATGGCGATGGCCAACGGTTCCGATGAAGAAACCGCGAAGCCCATCAAGCTCGGCGGTGTATGGCCTTTGGCCGACATTACCGGTGAACAGGCAAGCAAGGCCGCGCAGCAGGCCGTTGAGGAAATCAACGCCGCCGGAGGAGTTCTGGGACGTCCGCTGGAACTGATTGTCATCGACAGCGAATTCAAGCCCGATAAGGGAGCGGCCGCTCTGGAACGGTTGGCCACGGTCGATAAGGTCGACGTGTTTATCGGCGGTATGGCTTCCAGTGTTCATCTCGGACAAATCCCTACGCTGAAAAAATACAAAAAGCTTACGGTTTGGACGGGAGCCGCCAGTCATCTGGCCGAAGAAGCCATCGGTCCCGACGCCGATTGGTATTTCCATCTGCATCCCTGGGATTATAATCAGGGTGAAGGTTATGTTATCGGCTGGAATGCCATCTCGGAGAAATACCCGCAGATAGCCACCGAAAGATGGTTCATGGCGTATGAAGAAGGTGCTTTCGGATCCCCGTCTTTCGATGCATCGGTAGCCATGTTCTCCGATATGGGAACCATCGACGGAGATTCTTTTACCAGTGCCGCCGCAGGCGGCGGTGATTATACCGCGGTTCTGGAAACGGCCAAGGCGTACAAGCCGGATATCTTCCTTTGGGCCGGATACGCCGCCGATGCTCTGCCCCTTATGGAACAGTCCAAAGCCATGGGATTCGCTCCTCCTCTGTATGTCGGAGCGCCTCCGGGATGGCCCGCGGACTTCGGCGCTTCGGAGCTTGCTGAAAATGTAACACTTTATGGCATGTGGGCTCCGTCCATCAGCGACATCAGTGCCGTCGGCAAGAAGTTTACGGACGGCTATACCGAGAAATACGGAGCTCTTCCCGCCACTTATTTCGCGCCTCTGGGATATACCGTGGTTTACGTTGTCGCCGAAGCGATTGAGCGCGCGGGAACCCTGGATACCGAAGCCCTCATCAAGGCCATGGAAGAAACCGCGTATGATTCTCCCCTGGGAGAAACCATCACCTTTACTCCTTCCAACATCATCAAGCATCAGGGCCTTCGCAATCAAAAGATCCTGCAGTGGCAGAACGGCCGACAGGAAGTTATCTGGCCCTTTGAGTACCAGACAGCCGAACCTGTGTATCCCTTCCCCGGTTGGGATAATCGCTAAAGCGTCATCATTCATATAACGGTGCGGGCCTTCGGGCCCGCCCGATTCGAATATTTCGGAGAATAACAAATGAAAAAGCGGTTGATAATCACCGGAGGGGCCGTCGCGCTTGTTCTGCTGATCTTATTATTTCTTTGGAAGCCCACCGTGGTTATCTATGGAGTACAGAGGGCGGGGCTCTACTCAGCCATCGCCATTCCCATGGGACTCGTGCTCGGTATCGTTCACATCGTGAACCTGGCCCATGGTGAACTGATGATGGTTTCCGCCTACTTAACGTATTTCCTGGCCACCAAGCTCGGAATGGACCCCCTGTTGGCCCTGATTCCCGCAGCCGTGGTTCTTTTTGGATTCGGGATTCTGATTTATCGGCTGACAATCAGTCATACACTGAAGGCGCCTGAGCTGAACCAGCTCATTCTTACCTTCGGCATTGCCATAGTGCTTGTTCAAGCGGTGAATCTTATCGCCACCAGTCAGCCCCGCAAACTCAGCGTGGACTACGTAACGGCTTCGGCGAAGATGGGCGAAGTCCATTTCGGAATCTACGACTTTGTGTTCGTGGCCCTGGCCGTTGCCATCCTTTTGGGACTCCAATGGTTTTTGAAAAAGACAAAAACCGGCAGAGCCGCTTTGGCTGTGGGGCAGAATCCAAAGGGCGCCCAGCTTGTCGGCATTAATGTTGATCGGACTTACATGCTCGTATTCGGCATTGCCACGGCTCTTGTCGGTGTTGTGGGAGGATTCTTCCTGACCAAGCAGTCTCTCTTCCCGGCCGTCGGCGGTCCCTTCACCATGAAGAGTTTCGCTCTGGTCGCCATGGCGGGA
Source organism: Spirochaetia bacterium (assembly GCA_963666985.2). Lineage (GTDB taxonomy): Bacteria > Spirochaetota > Spirochaetia > DSM-2461 > DSM-2461 > UBA2779. The sequence goes on from CAXXIA010000002.1 coordinate 2,076,309, forward strand.
ATCGGAAATCTTCCGGCCATTTTCTTTGCGGCCCTGGGACTGGGCGTGGCCGAGGCGTTCATTTCATCGTTTCAAGGTTATGGCGGATGGGCGCACATTGTTTTCTTCGCCCTCATCATCGCGGTCATTCTGATCCGCTCCTTCAGGGGAGGCAAATAATGACCGGTAAAATAGTGAAATCCACCGTATTAATCGTTCTGCTGATTCTGGCTCTGATTTTTCCGATGATCGCCGGACCGTATCCGCAGTCCATCATGAAGACGGTTTTTGTCTATATGGCCCTGGCGCTTGCCTGGGACATTCTGCTTCGGTCGGGACAGTTGTCGTTCGGCATCGCCGGGTTTTACGGACTGGGCGCTTATGCATCGGTTTTGGCGGTGACCCATCTCAACCTCGGCGGTGTATCGGCGGTGCTTTTCGGCGGTATTTTCTCCGCCTTGGTTGCTCTGCTTCTGGGACTGATTATCTTAAGGCTTCGTGCCATGTATTTCGCCATTACCACCTTGGCTTTGGCTGAAATCTTCCGCGTTATCATCCGAAACTGGAAAGGTTTCGCGGGCGGCCCCGATGGACTTATTCTTCCGTCGGTTGTTTTCGACGGAGCTCCCGTTCCCTCTTATCTTCTTGTTCTGGGGGTTGTTCTGATTGTTATCGGAGCCTCCGAGTTTGTTGAAAAAGGCCGTTTCCGTTTTGCCCTTACGGCCATTCGGAATAATGAAATTGTCGCTAAAAGCCGGGGTGTGAATGTTTTTACAACTCTTTTAAAGGCTTTTGTTCTTACTTCCGGTCTGATGGGCATGGCCGGAGCCGCTTTCTCTCAGCTCTATGGGTTTGTTACCCCGGAAAACACCTTTTCGGCGGATTTCACCTTGCTGCCTCTGGCCATGGCGCTTTTAGGCGGCATCTACGGAACATGGGGACCGGTTATCGGTTCTCTGGTGCTGGGAATTATCGCCGAATACCTGAAACTCTTCATGCCTTACGGGCATCTGATCGTTTACGGAATCATCATAATTCTTGTGATTCTTTTCATGCCGCGAGGATTCGTGGGACTTATTCGTGATATCGATACTCGGAATCGTTCCGGCAAGGGTGAAGATACCAAGACCTCTTCAAGCAAGGAGGTTCCGGCATGAAAGGACTGAAAACAACAGGATTAACAAGGAAATTCGGCGGACTGGTTGCCGTTGATTCGGTTGATTTTACCTTGGAACCTGGCCGGATTGTGGGAATCATCGGTCCCAACGGCGCCGGAAAAACCACCTTCATTCATCTGATTTCCGGCGTCTATCTGCCCACATCGGGAACCGTGGAACTGGACGGCAGGGATATCACGATGATGCCGACTCATGAACGCAGCCGTCTGGGACTGAGCCGAACCTTCCAGATTATCCATCCTCTGGAGAACCTGAATCTCGTGGAGAACGTGATGATCGGTTATCTGTTCGCCAAGAATCTGAAAAAGAAGGAAGCCCGCGCAAAGGCTGAAAATCTGTGCCTTGAACTGGGATTGGACCGTTTGGAGCGCTCCGTTGACCAGCTCACCGTTCTTGAGGTGAAGAAGATGGAAATCGCTCAGGCTCTGGCCACCGAACCGTCCATTCTTTTTTTGGACGAGGTGATGGCCGGACTGACCAGCGAAGAATCTTTCGCGCTTATCGACTTCATCAAGCGAATCGGCGCCGAGAAGAACTTGGGTATCGGCGTTGTTGAACATGTTATGGGCGTTATTAAGGAACTCACTCACAGCGTCGTGGTTCTGGACTCAGGAGCCGTTATTGCCCAAGGCCCCTATGAAGAAGTGGCGAAGCAGAGCCGGGTAATCGACGCGTACTTGGGAGGAGGCGCCTGATGTTGACGATAGAAAACCTGAGCTGCGGCTACGGCCGCATCGAGGTGATTCGTAATATGAACCTGGAAGTGGGTGCCGAATCGGTGGGACTGTTCGGTCCCAACGGCGCGGGAAAAACCACTTTAATCAATGCCTTGATGGGTTTCGTGAAACCGTCGGCCGGGCGTATTACGTTCAACGGCCGGGATATTACCGGTCTGGAACCTCATAACGTGGCCCGGATGGGGATTGCTCTGGTACCTCAGGAACGGGAGCTGTTTCCTCTCATGACGGTCCGGGACAACCTTGAATTGGGATGTCTCTATATTCCCGGGAAAGAGGCGGGACTTGAGGAGAGAATTGAACGAGTCTTCGCCGTTTATCCCATTCTGAAAGAACGTCAGAAACAGCTCGCGGGAACCATGAGCGGCGGACAGCAGCGGCAGCTGGCCATCGGCCGCGCCATTATGGCCGATCCGAAGCTGCTTATTCTCGACGAGCCTTCACTGGGGCTTCAGCCCAACCTTGTTTCCGATCTTTATGGAAAACTCACCGAGATGAAAAGCCGGGTTTCCATTCTTGTAACCGAGCAGAATGTTCGGGAATCACTCAAAGCCGTGGATCGAGGTTATGTCATGGAGCATGGCGGAATCGCCATCACCGGCTCCGCGGAAGAGCTCAAGAAGGATCCTCACGTGGTCCGGGTTTATCTGGGGCTGTAGGTTATGGGACTCACACATGGAAATACATCCCTCGGCCGTGAGGGCATCGGTATCGCCGGATGGGGCATTTACACTCCGAAGACCTTTGTTGAGGCCGCCGAAATCGCCGCGGCCACGGGGATTCCGGAGAATGTGATTCGGGAAAAATTCGGCGTTCTCCGCAAACCTGTTCCCGGGCCCGAAGACACAACGGCGTTTATGGGACTGGCGGCGGCGAAAGAGGCGGTTGCCAAGGCCGGAATCGATCCGGCCGAAATCGATGTGATTATCTGGAACGGTGCCCAGCACAAGGATTTTCCCTGCTGGCTTGCCGGATTGGATATCGCCGAACAGCTCGGAGCCGTGAATGCCTGGTCTTTCGATATGGAGGCCATGTGCGGCTCCATGATGGCGGGCATGGAAACCGCCCGTTCTTTGATGGTGGCCAACGAACGCTACCGGAACGTTCTTCTGGTGAGCGGCTACCGCAACGGCGATTTGATTCATTACGGCGTACCCGAAACAAGCTTTATGTTCGATTTGGGCGCGGGGGGAGCCGCTCTGCTGCTGAAGAAAGGACTCGGAAAAAATCTTCTGCTGGGGGCTTCTTTCAAGGGCGACGGTTCGTTCAGCAGGATGTGCACCGTAAAAACCGGCGGTACGGCCAAGTGGCCCATGGAGCCGGACGACGTTGAAAAGCTCCATTTCACCATTGATGATCCGGATGCCTTCAAGAAGAACCTCGGCGAAAAAACTCTTCCGAATTTTTTCGCCGTTATCGACGAGAGCCTGGAACTCAGCGGGCTGAACCGGAAGGATATCGGCTATCTGGCCATTCTTCATTTTAAGCGGTCTTCTCACGATTTGGTTCTCAAGGAATTGGGAGTTCCCGAAGAGAAGACGACGTATCTGAACGCGTACGGGCACATCGGTCAGAACGATCAGGTGATTTCCATCGCGGAAGGTTTGGCCGCGGGGAAAATCAAGGACGGCGACAACATCGTGATGGTGGGCGCCGGCCTGGGTTTCGTCTGGGCGTCGGCGGTGGTTCGCTGGGGCTAAGGCCTCGATTACGCTACCGGCGGTGTAATGCCCGCCGGAATTTGGAAAGTATCGGATAAGGAAGGAATTGATTATGAAAGGGAAAATTTGTGTTGTAACCGGCGGAGCCCGGGGAATCGGTTGGGACATCGTGACGAAATTCGTCGAGGCCGGGGCGGCCAAAGTTTACGCTTGCGATGTGAACACGGACGGAGTGGAAGCCTCCGAGGTTGTGGTACCGTATGTCTTGAACGTGACCGATCCGGAAGGAATCGCGAAATTCACCGAGAAGGTTCTGGCCGATGAGGGCCGCATCGATGTTCTGGTGAACAATGCCGGCATTACCCGCGATGGACTTCTTGCCAACACATCCGACGAGGACTGGGATTTGGTGGTTTCGGTGAACCTGAAGGGTGTGTTCAACATGACCCGCGCCATCGGTCCGAAAATGACCTCCGCCGGATCCGGCTGCATTATCAACATGGCCTCGGTTGTGGGGATGGACGGCAATGTCGGGCAGACCAATTATTCGGCCACCAAGGCCGGTGTTATCGGCATGACAAAAACCTGGGCCAAGGAACTGGCCCGAAAAGGCGCCCAAGTGCGGGTGAACGCGGTTGCTCCGGGATTCATCAGAACGCCGATGACCGATAAAGTTCCTCAGAAGGTTTTGGACTTGATGGTTTCCAATACGGTTTTGGGCCGAATGGGAGAATCGGACGACGTGGCCAAGGCCGTGCGGTTTTTGGCTTCCGAGGATGCTTCGTTCATTACGGGGCAAACTCTGCGCGTGGACGGCTGTCTGAAGCTGTAAGGACCGATGCGCCGCACCGGAGCACCGGAGCGCTTTTTCGGTGCGGCGGCCGGGACTCAATGCCGTGGCGCGGTAAGGCCGCCATATGCCTGCCGGATGGGAAGCCCCGGCGGGGATAAAAGTGATTTCCGGAATGGGCCGCCTGAATCGGATTGACCGGCCCGAGACGATGCCGGAGAAGGTATGGGCCGCGCGGCTTCGGGGGTCGTTTGAAGATAAGGAGAAGAATTGTGAAGTGGGAAGCCGAATACAAAAAGAAACTTCTTTCCATGGACGAGGCTGTGGCAAGGATGCCGAAGAAGGGCGTTGTTGTGATGGGCATGGCGTCCATGGAAACGCAAGGGTTCATGAGCCGGATTCACGAGTACGCCGACCATTTCGAGTTTCTGCGCATTATCAGCTGTTTGAATCTGTCCAATTATCCTTTCTGCGAGGAAAAACGGTACGAGGGCACGTTCTATAACGAGAATTGGTTTTACGGTCCTTCGAATCGGGCGGCGGCGAAGAACGGTTATGATTTGGTTACCTTCATTCCCAATAATCTGCATCAGGCCGGGACGAACAGGCTCAAGGCGCTGAAAGACGAAGGGGTGCATATTACCTATTGGGGCCCTTCGACGCCGATGCAGGGGAAGACGGGTTTCTTTAATCTCGGTCTTTCCAATGTGTATGAGATGGAGGTGCTCGAAGCGGCCGACATGGTGGTGATGGAGGCCAATCCGAAGATTCCGTGGATTCACGGAGATACCCAGATTCATATCGACCAGGTGGATTTCATCGTTGAATACGATAAGGCTCCGCCGACTCTTCCCCTGGTGGAGCCGGGGCCGGTGGAAACGCAAATCGCCGAGCATATCGCCGAACTTGTGCCCGACGGCGCCACGCTGCAGATCGGTATCGGAGGCATTCCCAACGCCGTGGCTTCGCTTTTGAAGGGCAAGAAGGATTTGGGCGTGCATACCGAGATGTTCACCGAGAGCATGATCGATCTTTTTGAAGGCGGTACAATAACCAATCGGAAGAAGAGTCTGTGGCCCGGAAAATTCGTCTGTACGTTCGCCTTGGGTTCGCAGAGGATGTACGATTGGCTGGACAACAATCCGGGTGTGTTCATCCTTAGGGGCAATTACGTGAATAAACCCGAGGTGCTCGGTCAAAACAGTCTGATGACTTCGATCAATACCGCCATGTCCGTGGATTTGACCGGTCAGGTGGCGTCCGAATCCATCGGTCCGGTTCAGTATTCGGGCACCGGGGGACAGCTGGATACGCACAGGGGCGCGCAGATGGCCGAGGGCGGCAAGGGAATCATCGCCCTGAAATCCACGGCGAAGAAGGGGAGTCTTTCCACGATCGTACCCTTGCTGCCGCAAGGTTCGATGATTACCGTGCCCCGGCAGGATTTGGATTGGGTAACGACCGAATACGGTGCGGTGCAGCTTCGCGGCCGGACCGTGGCCGAGCGGGCGCGGAAGATGATTTCCATCGCCCATCCCGATTTCCGTGCGTCTTTGGAAGAGGAGGCGAGGAAGATCGGGTTTCTGTGCTGATTCGGAGGGTACATCCCGGTTTCCTTAGGAGTGAATGATGGAAGAGCTGGCTGTCCTTATTCTCGGTCTTTCCATGAGGTATTTCGCCGCGGGGAATCCCGGCGATCCGGTAGTGCTGTACATTCACGGAAATCTCGGATCGGGAATCTGGTACGAGAACGTCATGGACGTTCGCGGCTTCCGGACGGTTGCGCCGGATATGCCCAACTTTGGATTCTCGGATGCGTCCGGGGACTATTCCATGGCTTCTTACGCACGGTATATCGCGGGATTTATTGATGAGGTTCTGGGCGGAGAGGCCTGCACGGTTGTCGGACACAGTCTCGGCGGTGTGGTGGCGATGGAGTTGGCCGCGACTCGTCCGGAGCTGATCGAGAGACTGCTTTTGGTTTCTCCCGGACCCATTGACGGGCTGCATACGCCAACGTCCCATTATCCGGCGATCGAACGCTACAAAACGGATCGGGATTTTCTCAAAGCGGGTTTGAAGATGGTTACTCCGTTTCTGAAAGATGAAGATTTTTTGGAGAGGATAACGGATATGGCCTTTAGGATGGATCAGGGAGCGTTTCTGGGGAATCCGAAGGCTTTGGAAATTGATTTGCGTGATCGGCTGGGAAAACTTCCTTTTCCGGCTTTGCTGATTCGCGGTGATGCGGACATCATTATCACGCAAGATATGGCCCGGCGAACGGCGGAGCATCTGGGCGCCGATTTCAAGCCCATACCCAATTGCGGTCATTCGCCCATGGCGGAACGTCCCGAGGTATTCCTTAGAATTCTCAAATCGTTTTTAAGAAGGGAGTCTTAGATCGGCTCATGGCAAAGGATACCCGTCGAAAGTTGATTTCCTCCGCTCTTTTCCTTTTCAGCGAGCAGTGGTATGAAACCGTCTCCATTGCGGAGATTTGCCGGAACGCGGGACTGTCCAACGGAGTTTTCTACAGGTATTTCAAAGACAAGAAAGCGCTGTTTCTTGAAATCGTCTTCGAATTCATTGAGAAGTTTGAAGCGGATCTTTCCATTGTCGGGCGAAAAGGTTCCATTCGCGCGAATCTCGTGGAGTTCCTGATAATAACAGTGGGAGTGGCCAGGCGCTACGGACGGGAAGTTTCGGTTTTCCGGGAGGGCCAGTATCGGTTCCTCGATTTGGAGAAGCGTCTTCGGGACATGTACATGAGTGCCCTGCGCCGTGTTTTTAATCGAACCTTAAGCGAAGCCGAATATCTTTACGCCATGGGCGGAGTACGGTTCCTGGCAACCCGAAACATCTATGATGCCGTTGATGTGGATGAGGAATTTCTCGCGGACATCATTCTGAAAGGAGTTTTCAACGGAGGCGGTCTGCCGGATGCACCCGATCCGGGGGTTTTGGAGGCGGCTTTGGATTTCGGAGATGCGTCGCCAACGCACGTCAAGCTTGCCGAGGCGGGTATGGCCCTGTTCGGTGAGAGGGGTTATTACGATGTGGGCGTATCCGAAATATGCCTGACGGCGGGTCTTTCGGTCGGTACGTTTTATCAGCATTTCGCAACCAAGGATGAGTTTCTCGATTATCTGGTTAGGGTGATCGGCCACTCGGTTCGCTATTTCCTTTCTAAGGTGGATTTATCCGGAGACCGGCTGCATCGCGAGGTAATGGGTATGGCGTATTTCGTCAGATATTTCGCCGCTCGGCCGGGATTTTATTCCATCGTCCGACAGGCCGAGTTCGTGACCGAAAGCTGGGTTCGGGATTACTACAATCGCTTTGAATCCGGGTACCGAAGGAACTTGAATATTACCGATGAGAAAAAAGCGTGTACGACGGCTAATTTTCTGATGGGTCTTTCGCACTATTTGGGAATCGAAGTGATTTTTTCGGATCGGGTTGCCGATTTGAACAAGATCCTCGCGACCTTGGGAAGATTCCTGCGGAACGGAATTTGTCCCGGGGACGGCGGAGGAACATAAGGCCGGAAACCGACTGCCGGCATTGAATAAACGGGAAAGAGGTTTAAGTCTATGAAGATTCTCGGAACCGGCGTGTATGCGCCCGGCCCCCCATTAAGCCATCGTGATGTTATGGATAAAACCGGTGTTGAGTTCGACGCCGAGAAAGTAACGGCGAAGCTCGGTATTGAAGCGCGGCATATCGCGCATTTGTCGGGAGTAAAAGAGACCACAGCCGATTTCGCCGAGAAGGCCGGTCGGGCCGCCCTTGAAGACGCCGGTGTATCGGCCGAAGATGTGGGGCTTTTCGTTGTTGGAACCGATACGCCCGAGTTTATTTCGCCGGCTACGGCCATCGTGGTGCAGGGGCGGCTTCAAGGCGGCCAGAGGTTTTCCGGATCGTACGATGTGGGCGCCAGCTGTTCCAGTTTCGTCACTGCTCTCAAATGCGCTTCGGATGCGTTAACGGCGGATCCGTCCATCGGATATGCCCTTGTAATCGGCGTGTACAACATGCCCGCGTATTTTCGCCCGGACGATGCGTTCGGATATTCCATTTTCGCCGACGGAGCGGGTGCGTGGCTGATTGGTCCCGATGAGGGAGAGAGCAGGATGCTCGCCGCGCAGATGCTCAGCGACGGAACCCAATGGGATTATGTGGGCGTGTATTCGGGCGGAACGAAACAGCCGGTAACGCCGGAGAGAATCGCTGAAGGAAAATACGGTCTTGAGCTGCTGCAGCGTCTGCCGGGCGATAGGAACGTGAAGCTCTGGCCGGAAGTTTTGGATGCGCTGATGAAGAAAGCGGGAATGGCGAGGGACGGGGCGGATCATTATCTTTTTACGCAGATAAACCGCGCCGTTATCGAGGAAGTGATGGGCATTATCGGACTGCCCATGGAGCGCACCACTTGCGTTATGGACCGATACGGCTACACCGGTTCGGGCTGTATTCCCATGGCGTTTCACCATGCCGTAAAAGAGGGCCGGGTGAATCGAGGCGATTCGGTGATGATGATGGCTTCCGGTGCCGGTTTGGCCGTTAGTTCGGCGCTGTTCCGTTATTAGCCGAGGATTATATCTTCCAGTCGCCGTTTCGGAACGTGATGAACATTCTCTTCATCCCGGTAGTAGCGGATATCTCCTCCGTCTTCGATTTCCTCAATAACGACTTTTTCCTTTGGTTTTCCGAGGGCAATCACATAGATTAGTTCGTACCGTTCGGAAATGGAGAGTACCGAGGCGAGAGCTTTCCTTTTTATGGAACCGAATATACAGCCGCCGAGTCCCCGCTCGACGGCACCGAGAAGGATGGTCTGCATCGCGATGCCGGCGTCCACTTCCTGCATGCCGTGAATCTCGGTATCGTTCAGCACGATGATGTAGGCCGAAGGGCGTTCACCTTCCTCCGGTCCGTCCCAGTCTTTCAGATACCCGGCCCAGACCAGGGTATCGAAGACTTCTGCGTTTTTTTTAGGTTCGTTCGACAGTATGTAGCGAAGGGGCTGAACGTTTTTTCCCGACGGGACATTCACGGCGAGACCCAAGAGCTCCTTCAGCGTTTCCTCGGTAATGGTGTAATCCTGATGGAAACGCCGGTATGATCTGTTCTTTCTGATGATTTCTTCGATATCCACTCTTAAGCTCCTTCCGCGGAATGCGGCCCGCTTGAACCATTGTACGGGAAAAGGTGCTCCGTGCGGAAATTATCAGACTTCGGTCGATTCAACGGTAAAACGGCCGACTTCGGACCGCAGCAGTTCGGAACTTGTTTCCATGGTTTTGATTTGCAGCCGAACGTCTTTCAATAAAGAGCTGACTTGATTTTGCTTTTCCTTAAGGTCCGCCGCGGACGATGAAGTTTCGGCGGCATCGCTGCGGATGGCGCTGATTCCCCGGGAAAGATTGGCGGTTTCTTTCTTAATATCTCCGGATCCCTCCCTTACCCGAGTGGATGAATCGCTGAGTGTCGACATGGCTTCCAGAATCTGCGTTCCGCCGACCTGAAGTTCGGACATATTCACAACGATTTCTTCAAACGCCTTGTTGACGTCTTCTATCGTTTTGTAGATTTTCTCATAGCTTTGGCTGGTCGTGGTGCTGATTTCTACGGCGGATCCGATATCACCGATGATTTTACTCAGCATGTCTCCGATTTCCATGGACTGCCCGGCTGTTGTTTCGGCCAATTTCCTGATTTCATCGGCCACGACGGCGAATCCCCGGCCGGCGTCTCCGGCGTGAGCCGCTTCGATGGCGGCATTCATGGCCAAGAGATTCGTCTGGCTGGCAATTCCCTTTATGATGTCGGTCATTTCCCTAATAGCGTCCACTTGAGTGCTGATTCGCTGAACCGCTTCGGTTGAAGAGAGCAGCTGATCGCGGCTTTCGGCCGCCGAATGGAGCAGGGTGCGTGAAGCCTCGCCTTTATCGCGGCTGACTCTGGTAACATTGTCGATGGAGCTGATCATCTCCTGTACCGCGGCTGTTGATTCTTCCACCATGGCCACCTGTTCCTGGACCTGCATGTCGAATCCCGTCGATTTGGAATCGATGGCCTCCACGGAGTTCTGGAAGTTCTTCACTTCTTCTTCAAGAGCCCCGGAGAGTTCATCCAGCCGGGATGCGACGGATTCGATCATGCTCATGGCGTCTCCGGAAGCTTGAACCGAATCGGAAACGGAGTTTTTTATCCCCAACAGAGTCCCGGTTTCTTTCTGAATCTTTCCGATGATGCCGGAGAGCGAACCTGTGAAGTCGTTAAACGCCCCGGCGACCCTGGAGACTTCGTCTCCCTTGGCGGAATCCAGCTTTTTCGTCAGGTCGCCATCGCCTTCCGCTATATCGACAAGGGCGTCCCTAAGGTTTTTCAAGGGTCTGACGATGGCTCTCGAAAGGATGACGGCCGTGCCGATAAGTCCGAGAATCATCAGGATAACGGCGCAGGTTGCGATAAAGAAAATTTCCTCTCTGTGCTTATGGGCGGCGCTTACGCTTGAAGCGGCTTTCGCTTCCGTCCATTCGGTGAGGTTGTTCAGAGAATCCCTCATTATGGTAAAGGAAAGGCTGTAATTATAACCGTTGTAGATCTCCTTGGCTTGGGAAATGCTTTCGGGATCTTTTTTTTCCAAGAGGTTGGCCAATTGTTCGGTCAGCTCCGACCACTCGGTAAAGTTTATCGAGAAAACATTCAAATTGGAGAGGAAATTATTATCCTTCTGTTCTTCCGGAAAGAGTTCTTCGAATTGGACGATTCGCTGCTGAATTTGGAGACTGTTTTCTCGGATTTCGGCGATGAGCCTCTTAAGTTTCTCACTGTCCGGCGTTCCGTCAAGGATCGTCCAGCCTTTATTGATTACTTCCCTGTGGGTGTCCAAGGCTTGAGCGACGGCCAGATTCGATTGGAACACATCCCGATCGGCATTCAGAATCAAAGCGATTCCCGGAAGATCCCTATCGCCGATTTCGTTCGCATCCGCCATGATTTGCGTGGCTCTGTTGAAGGTGAAGAGCAAACTTCCCATTCCTATGATGAAAATCAGTATCAGACCTGTAATGAGTTTTCCGCGTATCGACATCTTCTTGAATTCCTTTGGGGTAGAGATTCTTCTTCAATGATACCGCATTTGTAGTTAATGCGTATAACCTCCCCGGGATAATTTATCTTTCGGGGTACGGAGGTGCTGCTGAAAGCCTTTTTCGGCAGGGAGCTGATTTAATTCAGTTCTTCAGAGTCTTCATGATTCTTCCAGAATACATTCCACCAAAGCTGCCGCGCCGATTAATCCGGAATCCTGGGAGAAGGCCGCCGGAACGATCCTCATCGGTTTAACAATCATGTTTTTTACCCTTGCGGTATAATGCTTTTGGATAAGGTTCATATAGGAATCCCCTAAATTCATCAGTCCGCCCCCAAGAATGACCATCTCCGGATTGAAAATCTGAAACATGTTGTAAACGAGTAATCCGACGTAAAAAGCCGAATGTTCCATGACAGCCCCGGCAACGGGGTCTCCATTATTGATCAGTTCCTCCAGCAAGCGGCCGTCCAACTGCCTGCCTGCGGTGCGGTCGGGGAATTCTTCTGAAAAACGAACGGATAAAAGGTGACGCTGCTCATCATATTGCCGATTCATGCAGACTGTGGCCGCTTCACTCATAACGCATCCGTAGTTGCCGCAAGTGCATTGAATCCGAGAGTGTGGATTTACGATTGTGTGCCCAACCTCTCCCGCTGTTCCTGAATCGCCATGAACCAGTTTGCCGCCGATAATGATACCGGCACCGATTCCTGTGCTTACGGTAATGAAGAGCATATCGGAGACTCCCTTGCCTGCTCCGAAGCGATGTTCTCCGCAGGCCTGGGCATTGGCGTCGTTATCGACGTAAACAGGAATGTTGAAGTGTTTTTGAAGTTCTTCTCGAATTGAAAACCCCTCGTAGCATTGAAAATTACTGGTAGTGATACAAGTGCCTTCGGGATAACGGAGATGGCCGGCAAATCCGACGCCCAAACCAATAATATCCGTTTCCGATATGTTGTTTTTTTTGCCAGAGTTTTTTGGTGGTTGACGCAATAAGTTCGATGGTTTCTTCCTCGCAGCAGCCGACATGTTCATAGAGAACTATTTTGTCGAGGAGATTTCCGTCTTGTGGATGTATCAGTCCGAGAGCAAGTTTTGTACCCCCGATATCAACGGCTGCCAACAGCTTTTTATCCATAGTTAGAATCCTAAACCGATAGATTCAATTCCGTTCTGGCTATTATATCATCCTGGGTATCCGGCGACAAATTGGTAAAAAATGCCGAGTATCCGGCAACCCGTACGATGAGATCCCGATGGGATTCCGGATCCGATTGAGCGGCCAACAGAGTTTCCCTGTCAACGATGTTGTACTGGATATGCCATCCCTTTAAACCGTCAAAGAACGTATGGAGCAGTGATGCCAGAAGTTGGCGCTGATGAGGATTCTGAAGCATCTGGGGCGACATCTTCTGATTCAGCAACACACCTCCGGTGATGTCTTCGGTAGGCAGTTTTGAGATGGATTTCATAACCGCCGTGGGGCCCAGTTTATCGGCCCCGCCGCTTGGGGAAGCGCCTTCGGCAAGGGGTTTACCGGATTTTCTTCCGTCGGGAGTCGCCGGCACCACGGCGCCGGCCGGAACATTGCCTGAAATACTTGACGTACCGGCGAAGTATCGGCAGCCGACGGCACCGCTTCCTTCCCTGATGGTTCGATAGTTCTTAATCTCTTCTATATAAGGAGCGTAAGCCCGAACAATCAGCTTATCGACATAGTCGTCATCGTTGCCGTATTTGGGCGCATGATTCATCAGCATCTGCCTTACCTTCTCTCCCTGTGGAGTGGAAAAGTCGGATTCAAGAGCTTCCAGCAACTGATCAACAGATATTCGTTGTTCCTCAAAAATGAGTTTCTTAATAGCCGCCAGAGAATCCGCAAGGTTGGCGATGCCCACCTGAAGACCTGAAACGAAATCATATTTACAGCCGCCTTCATGAATCGTCATGCCCCGCTCCAGACAGTTATCGGTAAAGGCCGAGCAGAGAATATCCGGAGCTTCATCCCTCAGGACTATATCGATAGCCGAATCAATGGCAATTCCCGCCCCGGCATAAAAGCGTACTTGTTCATCCCAAGCTTCCATCAATTCATCAAAGGAACAGAAGTTCCGCAAATTCTTTTTGCTCGGATGAAACGTTTTGCCGCTGGGTTTGTCCTCACCTCCGTAAAGGACGGCCATAAAGACTCTCATGAAGTTGAGAAAGTGTTTTCCCGTACAGCGGTAACCCCAAAGTCCGGGAATGGCAACTTCTATGCATCCGATGGCCGAATAGTCCCAGGCATCATCGGGATCAATTCCAAGTTTTCCCAGAGCCGGAAGAACCACCGAATCATTATTAAACGCGGGCATTCCGAATCCCAGTCTGATAACTTCGATGCATTCGGAGAGAAACTCTTTGTTGATTCCGGGATGAAACCGCACGGAAAGATTGGGCTGGGTGAGCCGAGCGGCTCCTACCGATCTCAGGATAAGGAAGCTCATATCATTCACGCCGTCTTTATAATCCCGGGTTTGTCCGCCGATTGTAACATTCTGATAAAGAGGTCCGCCGGCGGAGAATCGTGTGTGAGACCAAGAACGGATTTTCTTAATGGAAACCATTTTTAGCCACATATTGGTGAGTGCTTCCATGGCCCAATTCTCGTCAAAAGTCCCTTTACTGCGGTCGGCTTCCAGAAAAGGCTGTAGGTATTGATCCAATCGTCCCATCGACAGGGAGTGTCCGTTGCTTTCTATTTGAAGAACAACCTGGACGAACCAGCAAAGCTGCAGCGCCTGTTTGAAATTGACCGGTGGTTGTGTAATTAGGTGACGGCAGTTTGAGGTAATGGACCGCAGTTCTTCACGGCGTTTTTCGTCCGTGCATAAGTCGGCTTGAATCTGCGCCAAGTCGGCGAATCGGTTAATATAAATTTGAAAAGCTTCAATACCGAGAGCAATGGCTCTGTAGAAATGATACTTTTTTATTTCCGCTTCGTTAGTCATTCTCTTGCATTCTTCCTGCCGACCCAGAGTTTCATCCAGATAACTTTGCAATCCCCTGTTCAGCAGCTTGCGGAAATGAATGGCGATATGAGCGTCTCCTGAAGTGAGATTTCCTTCAGCCCTGATTATCTGAGCGCTGTGGATTTCCCGGAGTCTGTCGCTCATCATGGAACGGCCCTTATCAAGAGTCGTTTTTCCGTTCCACCATGTGCAGAGTTCCAGTAATTCTTTCTTGGTCTTATCATCCGGAAAGTAAGCATCTCCCGGGCGTTTTTCGAATTCATCAATTTCTTTTACAATCCATTCGGTCGCGTATTCCGGGAAAATGGGAGCGGCATAGATTGCGCTGGAATGATTTCCGACGATGATGTCTTCCGGCTCAATAACGAGAGTCATGTTCGTCAGTGTTTCTTTTAAGGCCAGGGCTCGTTTTACCACTATGGGCAGACTGGGATTTGTCCTATAGATTTCAGTATAGTATCTGGCACGTTCGAGACAGATTGTCGGCTTTGTGGAAAGGATTCGGTTCCGATAGTCGTTCATTCTTTGTGACAGTTTCATGTTCAGCCTCCTATGCTTGCTGTGATTCCTTGTTCTTCCGCATATTCTCGGTATGGAATCAGAATCTCCGGATTCATCATGGTCAGAGGGAGGTTGTACTCCCGCCCAAGCATGGTGCTTTTTGATGCGCCCAGTGAGTGATAAGGCAGAAGATCTATTCGGGTAATACCCCATTCGGCCGCTCTTCGAATAATGGACTTAAGGCTTTTGTCGTCATTATTAAACCCATATATCACCGGAATCCGGGCTCGCAGCGGAACTTTTGACTTAAGGATTTTTAGAAAATTACTTTCAACCAGCGACAAATCGCCTCCTGTGTACCGGCGGAATATTTCGGGATCGGTGTGTTTGAGATCACAAAGAAATTCATCAATAACGGGCAGAACGGTTTCAAGGTTGGTTTGCTGTACATGGAGGCAGGATTCAACCGCACACCGAATCCCTTCGTTTCTGAGGATCTGAGCTGTTTCGGCCAGAAAGTCCGCCTGCAGCAGCGGTTCTCCGCCGGAGAATGTAACACCGCCGCCCGAGGGGCCATAAAATACGGCATCCTTTCTGACAACAGCGGCGATTTCCGATGGAGAGTAGAAATGCCCTTTAATGTTTAAGGCTTTTGTTGGACAAAAAAACGCCCTTTCATCACATAATACCTCTCGTGAAGAGAATACAAGCTCTCCGGAAACCTCGGACATCGGACCATTTTCAATCGAAAGACAGTCCCGACAGCCTATACAGCGTGATTTCTGATAGAGAAATTCCGGTTTCCGGAGCATCCCTTCCGGATTGGCGCACCACGGACAGAAAAGTGGACAGCCTTTTAAGAACACGACAGTTCTCAGGCCCTCTCCGTCATGTATGGAAAATCTTTGGATATCAAATACTAATCCGGTAGTCATGACGGTATGAATATATACTTTCCAACGAAAGTATACCAGCTTTCTATCGAAGGTTATAAGAGTTTCATTGACAACAAACAACAGTCCATTATGATGGAACTGCAAAATGACCAACTTCAATCAGCGTCAAAACGACATCATCAAGATTTTAGGCAGTCGGAAGCAGGTTTCCGTGAAGGAATTGTCGGAGGAATTCACAGTTTCTTCGGTTACTATTCGTACGGATCTGGGGATTTTGGAAGAACAGGGACTGGTTATCAGAACTCATGGAGGCGTGGAACTGCCGTCATCCGATAATCTTTCACGCCGTTTGGCCCAAAATTATGCCCAGAAAAGTTCCATTGCCGAAGCGGCCTTGCGGTTTGTCAGTTCCGGAGACTCAATTCTTTTGGAATCCGGCTCCTGTGTAGCGCTTATGGCTCGGCTTCTCGGTGGAAAGAGGCGACTGACCATTACAACCAACAATGCTTTCGTTGCCCGGCAGATACCGAAATCCCAAGACCTGAAGGTTGTTCTCATAGGCGGTGTTTTTCAACAGGAAAGTGAAACAATGGTGGGCGGGATGGTTAAGGAATACCTAAATTATTTTAACTTTGATAAGGTTTTCATGGGAGTGGATGGAATCGTGCCTGAATACGGTGTTATGTGCCGTGATATAGAACGGGCGGAAGTCATGGCCGAATTTGTCGATCGGGCCGGAGAAGTGATTCTGCTTACCGATTCAACCAAATTCGGCCGAATGGGCCTTAAAACATTCAGCCCCCTGGAAAAAATCAGTCGGATTGTTACCGACAGCGGTATTTCCGATGAGGCAAAGGAAACAATCACGAAAGCAGGAGTGGAATTGCTTATCGCAGGCTGAGGTCCGCGAAATCTTATATGCTATACGGCTTCCCGTTTTCTTTTTCTACTGTAACTGTCAAGGCAGAGAATCGTTACAACGACGACTCCCCGTATAACTTCCTGAGCATAGGGACTTACTCCCAGCATGTTCATGGAGTTCTCCATGACTCCAAAAACAAGGTATCCAACCAGGGCCAGGGGTGCACCGCCAACCCCGCCCGCCAGAGATGTGCCGCCGACAACGACCGCACTAATAACGACAAGAGGAATCCTATCACCGTATATTGAGGATCCGGTATTCAATGTAGAGGACAGCAGGACTCCGGAAAACGCCGCCATCGCTCCGCATATGACATAGGTGGCAGCCTGAATCTTGCGGACGCTGATTCCGGAATATTCTGCAACCTCATAATCGCCGCCGATTGCATAAATATTTCGACCGAACTGTGTGTAGCGCAGCAGAATATGCACCAAAGCAAAGATGATAAGCATGATGACAATCAGATTGGGAATAACTCCGAAAAGCATACCATTGCCGATCATCATGAATTTTACATTGCTCGGTGAAACAGGATGAGCATCGGTCAGCTGCTGGGCAACCCCTGTTAATACCAGCCCCATTCCAAGCGTTATAATGAAGGGAGCACATTTCTGATAAACCACCAGAAAGCCGTTAATCAATCCGATAAAAGCTCCGACAAGAACCGCACAGATAATTGAAAGCCATATCGGCAGTCCGGCATTCATACACATGATGGCGATAATACCGCCGAGACAGAGTGTTCCTCCAATGGAGAGATCGATTCCTTCGCCGATTATAACCAGAGTTATACCGAAGGCAAGAACAATGTAAATTGAAGCGGAGTTCAGCAAATCAAGAAGGTTGTAACTGGTAAAGAAATTTGTCGGGAAAAAAATCATAAAGAATAGAATGGCGATTATTGCCAGTACTGCTTTTTGCTTTGTTATGAGCTTTATGATATTTCCGCTTTTTGCCTGATTGTTCATCACTGTTACCTTTTTTAGCGTTGTCTTTTTGCGTCTAACCAGATTGCAGAGACCAGAATTAGTCCTCTCATAATATTTTGCATAAAAACATCAATTCCAAGCATGTTCATGCAGTTGCCGAGGAGGATAACCAGCAACGTCCCGATAACCGTTCGAATAACGCTGCCCTTGCCGCCAAGCAATGATGTACCGCCTACAACAACCGCCAGAATTGCTTGTGTTTCGTATCCTTTACCCAGTGTCGGTGATGCTTGAGTTACTCGTGAAAACAGAATTATACCGCTGAGTCCGGCCATAAAACCGTTTATGGTAAACATACAGATAATGCCTTTAGTTATTGAGATACCGGAAAGTCTTGCTGCGGTTTTATTTCCGCCTATAAGGTTTATTGTACGTCCCAGATAGGTTTGGCTCTGAAATATATAAAGGATGGTTACGATAAAAAGGAAGATTAGAAACGATACGGAGAAAATGCCGACAGTTCCCGAACCGATAACCGTAAACAGGGAGTAATCCGCTTCCATATAAGTCAGGTAATGAGTGACTCCGCCGGTATAAAGCATCGCCAGACCACCGAAAACAACCATTGTCCCATAGGTAATAAAAAGAGCTTCCGCCTGAGTCGTTGCTCCGCTTCCCAATATGAGCAGGCTGTTGATAAATCCGCAAAGTGCTCCGGCAATTAATCCCGCAATAAGCGCCGTAACCATGCCATAAGGTTCGATCATTGAATGGGTTATAACAACAACCAGAGGAATGGTCCCTGAAACCGAAAGATCGATAAAACCTCCGATGATGACAAAGGTCATTCCGAGGCAAACCATAATGAGCGGTCCGAATTGCCGCATGATATTCGTCAGATTTGCAATGGTGGCAAATTTCGGTTCAATTATTATGGTGATGATCGAGAGGATGGCAATAGCGAACAAAACCATATATTCCTTGGAAAATTCAACGATTGCACTTCGATCAATTTTAATTCGTTTTAAGAGAGGCTCTTTCAATGACAATTGCTCGGACATGCCTCAACTCCTTGTTAAATGCACTTTTCCATTATTTCCTGAGAGGTCGCTTTCTCAGGATCGAATTCTCCTGTAATTTCACCATCACAAATGGTGAGAACTCTGTTGCTCATATGAAGAACTTCCGGAAGCTCGGAAGAAATCATAATTATTGAACCCCCATTTTCGACGATTTCCTTCATTAACAGATAAATTTCATATTTTGCACCAACGTCAATTCCGCGTGTGGGTTCGTCCAGGATTAGAATTTTGGGCTTCAGTTCCATCCAGCGGCCGACGACGCACTTTTGCTGATTTCCGCCGGACAAATTGACAACTCTGGTTTTTGTCGAAGGTGTCTTAATGCCAAGGCTTTTAATTTGCCTTTCGGCCATGATTCTTTCTTCGGTTTTTTTGAGAAATCCGGCTTTGTTTTTCAGTCTGTCGAGGCTGGCCATAGATATATTTGATTCCACGGAAAAGGGTAGAATTAATCCCTGCAGCTTTCTGTCTTCCGGTACAAAACTAATACCGGCCGCTTTTGCATCTATGGGATTTTTTATTTTCACGGGGCTGTTGTTGATGAGGATTTCATGATCATAAGTTTTGTCGGCGCCGTATACGGCACGGACAATCTCGGTTCTTCCCGCTCCAACCAAGCCGACAAGTCCCAGTATTTCACCTTTTTTCAGTTTGAAGGATATATTTTTCAGTTTCTTGGTATTTATAGAACGTACTTCAAGCAATGTATCACCGGTACATCTCGGACGTTCGGGAAATTCATTCTCAATTGATCGTCCAACCATTTTGGTGATCATTTCACTTCTGGTTATTTCCGAAATCGGTTTTGTATCAATAACTTTTCCGTCCCTCATTACGGTGACGATGTCACAGAAATCGAATATTTCATCGAGTTTATGACTGATATAAATTATAGAAATACCTCGTTCTTTCAGCTGATGAATAATTTTTGCCAGATGCTGCATTTCCTCTTCGGTGAGGCTGCTGCTCGGTTCATCCATTATGATCAGTTTGGAATCAAAGGATAATGACTTTGCGATTTCAACCATTTGTTTTTCGGAAACGCTTAAGTCTCCAACCAAGGTATTTGTATCAATTGTGGAGCCGATGCTGTCGAGCAGGATTCTTGCCTTGGCATGTGTTCCGCGCATACCTCCAAGTTCTCGAAATCGGCCAAGAAAGACATTCTCTCCAACCGTCATCGTATTGATAATGTTCAGTTCCTGATAAATGATGCTAAGTCCCATTTCCATGGACTTATGCGGAGTTGTACTTTGAATTTCCTTACCATCAAAAGTAATAACACCGGAATCTTTTGTATAAACTCCGGAGAGGATTTTCATTAGTGTTGATTTACCCGCTCCGTTTTCACCGACAATTCCATGAACGACTCCCCGGCCGACTTCGATTGAAACCTCATCCAGAGCTTTTACTCCCGGAAAAGATTTACTTACTTTTTCTACGGTAAGAATGGCTCTCGGCATATTGTTATCCAAAGTCATTACCTCCTCAATTACTATACACGAATTCTGTATTGGCAGACTTTCTAAAAAAATCGTCAGTTTTAAAGCTGGGATGTTTCATTGTTGAAACATCCCAGCTCGATCATATTGAATTTTGTGTCAATGCCGACTGTTCGCTTGAATAGAACTCATGTCGGAAAGCCTGCTTAAGGCAAACCGGGGAATAATCTTCCATACCTTAATTTATAGAAGACTTTTTCTACCACTCAGGAGGAGTGAAATTATCAATATTGGATAAATCAACAATATCAAGTGGAACAAAATTGACGACTTTTTCGATTTGTTCGCCGTTAAGAATTTTCTTTGCTGTATCAAGAGTAATTTGTGCCATCTTTTCGAAATTCTGCATGATCGTTACGCTCTGTTTCCCGCTTCTGACTTGATCAAAGCCTGCTTTGTTGCCGTCAACACCAACCATGAAAATCCCTGTCATATTTGCGGTTTCAAGGGCATTCAGAATACCTGTGGCTCCGCCGTCCCAATGACAGAAGACGCCTTCTATTTCATTACCATGCTTAACGATCATGTCTTCCATAATCATCATTGCCTGATTGGTATCCCATTGCTGGCAGGCTTTATAATCGATGACTTCAAGGTTGCTTCCGGCGATTTTCTTATTGAAGCCGTCATGCCTTTTAATTTGAGCGTCATGCCCGGACTGACCGCCGATTTCAACAATTTTTGCGCCATTCGGGAAATGATTCAGAAAAGCCTGACCTGCGGCTTCGCCGGCCATCAGGTCGTTAACACCGACGAAAAAGGATCTGGCGGTATCGGCGTATTCGGGAGGGACATCGGAAGAGAACATTCCGACAACAACGCCGGCGGCCTTTGCTTTTACCAGTGCCGGTACAATGGCATTAATATCATTCGGATTGAGAAAAATAGCATCAAGCTTCTGGGCAACCGCATTATTGACCAGTTGTGATTGTACCTGTGCATCACCTTTCCCGTCCAGGATTACGACTTCCAGGCCATAATCCGGAGCGTACTTCTGAAACATTTTAGCGGCAAAGGCTTGGGAAGGATTAGCCATTTCTCCCGGAATGAATGCAACTTTTGGCATACCGGAAGCGGATGAGTCATTTTGGCCGTTCGCAAACGCCATTGTAGCAACCATCAGTACGGCACAAATCAGTGCAATAACCTTGTTTTTCATAGTTACCTCCATTTTGATACTATGATGTGTATCTCAAGCCGATTTCTCAGCTTTTTCCCGTTTTATAAACTCTCTTACGATTGAAACCACAAGATTGTGGTCTTCTTCGTCCGGCAAGCCGCTGACGGTAATAGTACCGACAGGGCCTACGTTTCTAATCAGTATTGGAAAAGCACCGCCGAAAGCGGAATATTTCATACTGTCCAAAAAGAACATGTTTTCCATAGTTGATTCATTTTTTTCCAGGAGCGCCTTGATATAGGAAGAACTTTTTCCAAAATGATTAACAATGCGATTTTTCCGTTCTATCCACCGGTCGTTGTCCCGAGATGTTCCTTCGCACGCGTAGTGGAATATTTTCTGTGAGTTTTTTTCGATATCAATGGTTATCGGATATTTTTTTTCTTCTGCAACGGCCGCAATTCGCAGACCAACCTCCAGAGCGAGGCTGTTGGAAAAAGAATAGAACTGTAATTCATCATGTTCACATTCCTTCTTTGCCAAAAGATTATTTTGAGCCACAATATGCCCCGCTGATAATTTTCATTCGATAATAACAAACTTTCATTTGAGGTATGATACTTTGACATATGGCTGTTGTCAATTTTTAATTTCAGAGATTTTTTTACTGTCTTTGAACCGGCGCAATTTTCTTTAGCAGAAGGAAATAAATCATTGCTTATTCAGCAATGTGAAATGAAAGCTGTTTGAGAAGAGGGGTATCCCGTGCTTTAAGAGGTGATGATTTGTGATTTTGGCTACTTCAGAAAGGAGGTAGGCATATACACTTCTTCTAATTAAGCATGAGAAAGTCTTCTGATGAGGTAAAAAATAACCGGGAAAGGAATTAAACAAACATTTCGAAGAGCTAAGCATTCTTTCTGAGAGCTATTAAGTCATCATACCGGCTTTTGGATAAAGTCCGGAGAATCATAGTTTTCTGAAAAGAACTCCTTCCCGAAGGACTTTTTGCGGAAAAAGGGGTTTTGAGTAACAAATCTTATTCTTGACAACTCTATTAGGGGCTTATAGTATTCGCAATTGACAAATATAAACTTTCATATGAAAGCCTTGGGTCGTGCTTTTTTTTGACTTAATTTTTACAAATTGAAGGACTGAATAATGAAAGAGCAGAATTATCTTGATAATCTGGTAGGCGTTTTCGGGCATCCTGCCGCAGAAAATCCCGGTGTTGTTATACAAGAAGCGGCATTCAAGGACTTGGGTCTCGAACGATGGCGATTTTTAACCATAGATGTCGATCCGGGGAATTTGCCTGACGCCCTGGCCGGTCTCAAGGCCATGAAAATGAGAGGCATAAACTGCACCCTTCCTCATAAACTTGATGTTTTGAATTATCTTGATGAGATATCGCCCTCGGCAAAACTCATCGGTGCGGTAAATATGATTGTTAATAACGGCGGCAGACTGTTCGGTGAGAATACCGACGGAAAAGGATTCATGGAATCTCTTAAAAGCAGGGAGATTTCTCCTGAAAAGAAAAACGTCGTAATCCTCGGTGCGGGCGGGGCAGGCCGGGCCATTTCCATAGAAATGGCATTAGCCGGTGCGGAACATATAACAATCGTGAATATTCCTCAAGATGAGAAACTGGCTTATTCATTAATGGAAGTTCTTGAGAAACAAACGAAAGCAACAGCCGAATATGTCCCTTGGACCGATCAATTTAAAGTGCCGCCGGATGCGGAAATTCTGATCAATGCCACACCGATCGGTCTTTATCCCGATATAAACCAAAAGCCGAATATCGACTATAACACCATTCGCCCCGAATTGTTCGTTCAGGATGTCATACCTAATCCGGCTTTTACGGCATTTCTTGCCGAAGCGGAAAAAAGAGGAGCCTCATGGAATACAGGTATGGGAATGCTGATAAATCAGGCCGCCATTAATATTGAAATGTGGACAGGGAAAAAACCGAATAAAGAAGTCATGATAAAAGCCTATCAGGACGTAATCGGATAGAACGGCCGATGGAGAAAATACTGGTTACAGGCGGTACCGGTTTCATCGGCAGCCGAATTTATCATACGTATCACGGCCAATACGACATATTGGCGCTTTCATCCAAGGATATGAATATTCTGGATAAATCCGCTGTGGATGAAACGATTTCCACCTTTAATCCGGACTATGTTATTCACTGCGCAGCCGTTGCCGTTACCGAGTATTGCAATAAAAATCCCGAACACTGCCAAGCGGTCAATGTTGAAGGTACGGTTAATATTGCCGAGTCCTGTTTGCATAATAAATGCCGTCTTGTTTTTTTGAGTACCGAACAGGTTTTTAACGGAAATACGAATCCCGGACCATATTCCGAAACCGACGAACCGCATCCCGATACGGTCTACGGACAAAACAAGCTTGATGCTGAAAACAAAATACAGGAGATTTGCGGCGACAGTCTGATTTTAAGATTAACTTGGTTCTTTGGTGTACCGCAAAAATTTCAGCCGGCAAAGGGGACCATTCTCTGGGATACGATAGAAAAAATACTTTCCGGAAAACCGTTCAATGTTGCTGTGAATGAATTTCGCGGCCTGAGTTATGTCGATGAATTAATGGAACTAATTCCTACTTTACTGGATCTTCCTCCGGGAATTTACCATACCGGCTCCCGGAATCCCATGAACCGATATGAATCGGTCTGCCATATATTCAAAGAGCTGGGATTGGAACAGAGAATAGAGGACCTGGTTCGTGCCGATTACAACAAGTATTCACAGAGTCCCCGGGATATTAGGCTCAATACGGGTAAGCTGCGGGATGCGGGAATCGTGTTTTCCGAAAGTCCTGACGCCATCAGCCGGTGTATCAGGGAATACGGTATCAGCTGTTCGGGATGACGACTTCAATATTGCGGCTTGTGAAGTAATTATAATATTCTTCAGGGATGTTCCTGTCCGTTATCAGATACTGGATATCCTCACCGCTGCAGTATTTAGACAAGTTGATTTTCCCGAATTTTGAGGAATCCGTCAGGATATATGTTTGCGGACTTCTCTGAATAATTGTCGAATTGATATCGGCCCTCATCATGTTTTTTCCGGTGAAGCCTGTTTCTACGGTAAAACCGTCTACACCGATAAAGGCCTTACTGAAATTGAGAAAATTCAGGCATTCTTTCACCAAATTACCAACCAGGCATTCACTTTCATGCTGATAGATACCGCCAAGAAGAATGACTCGTCCTTCTGCGTTCTTGCCGATCTGTCTTGCAATAAAGGCATTTGATGTAATAATCGTCGTGGATTTACGTTCTTTCACAACTTCGAGAGCAAAAAGAGCATTTATCGAACCCGATTCAACATAAATGGTCTCGCCTTCATTCACAAATTGAATTGCCGCTCTGGCGATCAGCAGTTTCTCTTCATAATTAATTCCCATTCGATGGGAGATATCATCGGTTTCATCCAGGATGGCTCCTCCATGAACCCTTCTGAGGAATCCGTTCTTCTCGAGAGCCGTCAAATCTTGTCTTATCGTTGCTTGTGAAACAGTGAGTTTTTCAGCAAGCTCGTTTACCGCAACTTGTTTTCCATTGGACAGTATATTCAGAATCTGTCTGTGTCTTTTATTCATCATCGTTCCAGATTTTTGCCCGTAATTTCCGACACAATGGCATTTCTATTGAGGTCAGTACCGAAAATCATATCATCATCATTCGTGAGTGTAAAATGCATCATGAGAAATATAATGACTTTCTTCCGATGTAAAAAAAACTTCGAATAGTCCCCGTAAAAAACTTTTTTGGATGTTCAGCGCCACTTTCATTGGTTCAGAATCCTCCACCTCTTGGTCTGGAATTTCGGTTTCGCCGACCTTGTTGCGGTTCTAAACTGTTACTCGTCGGATGTACCTGAGGATGAAGGTACCGGGAGATAACCATGCGTGATTACGCCGAACAGATTGCCGCACTGGATCGCTTTCATAGAATTGAAAGGCTTAAAAAGGACATGCTGGGAGAAACCCGCTATGTTTCAATGGATCAAGCCCGAATTATCACCCGCATTTACAAGGAAACCGAGGGTGAACCGACGAATATACGCCGAGCACGGTCATTGGCGGCCGCTCTGGAGGAGATCCCGATCAGAATCGATTCCGGTGAGCTTATTGTCGGAAACCGAACCCCAGGAATCCGCAATGGAGTCGTTTTTCCCGAGGGAGGGCTTTCCTGGGTGGATAAGGAGTTGGAAACCCTCAGTACCCGCCCTCAGGATCGATTTGAGGTTCACCCTGAAGACATTCCCTATTTTCGGGAGGAACTCTATCCATATTGGAAAGGAAAAACCCTTGAAGACGTGGTGAATGCGGAACTCGGAGAAGATGTCAAATCCATGGCTCGGGTGGTGAAGATCAACCAAAAAGACCATGCCCAGGGACATATTTGTCCGGATACGCCGAAATGGCTGCGCCTCGGTCCCAAAGGTTTGATCGAAGAAGCCCAAAAGGCTTCCGGAAGAACCGGTGATTCGAACAGATTTCTGGAAGGAGTCATCATCTCCCTGGAAGGCGCCCGAACTTTTATGCTTCGGTATGCCGATCTGGCCGAAGATCTGGCCGCCGCCGCCGTTCCGGTTCAAGCTTCCGAATTGAGCGAAATCGCACGAATCTGCCGTAAGCTGAAGGATTTCCCGCCGTCATCCTTTCATGAAGCGCTTCAGTCTCTATGGTTCCTCTATGTCATTCTGCATATGGAATCCAACGCATCTTCTTTTTCTCCCGGAAGGATGGATCAGTATTTGATGCCTTTCCTTCGGCAAGATCTGGGTTCCGGTCTGCTGGATATGGCGGGAGCCCTGGAGCTGGTGGAAGCCCTTTGGCTGAAGTTCAACCAGATTGTTTATCTTCGGAATTCCACAGGAGCAAAATACTTCGCCGGATTTCCCATCGGTTTCAATGTGGCTCTTGGAGGTCAGGATGAAGCGGGTAATGATGCCTCCAATGAGTTATCTTTTCTGTTTTTAAAAGCCCAGGAACATTTGGGCCTTCCCCAACCGAACCTGTCGGCCCGGATTTATAAAGGCAGTCCCGAAGATTTGCTGGATACCTGTTCCCGGGTTATCGGCCTTGGAAGCGGCATGCCTCAGATATTTAACGATGAAGCGGTCATCCCCGCTCTTCGGGGAGTGGGAATCTCCGAAAAGGATTCCAGAAATTACGCCGTTGTCGGCTGTGTTGAGCTTACCACCCAAGGGAACAATTTGGGCTGGAGCGACGCGGCGATGTTCAACTTGGTGAAAGTCCTGGAACTGACGCTGAACGACGGCGTGGATCTTCTCGACGGAGCCGGGAGCGGTTTGAATCTGGGTACTCTGGAAGATTTCGACACTTTTGAAAAACTTGAAAAAGCATATGAAACGCAGGTGGATTATTTTATCGACCGAATGATTCCCGCCTGTCATATCGTGGATCGCATTCATGGTGAAATTGTTCCGTCTCCTTTCCTCTCGTCGGTTATCAACAACTGTATTGCGAAAGGCATCGATGTTACCGACGGAGGTGCCCACTATAATCTGTCGGGAATACAGGCTATTCAGCCGGCCAATATCGCCGATAGCCTGGCGGCGCTGAAAACCCTGGTATACGACCAAAAAACAGTTTCCAGGTCCGAACTTCTTCAAGCCCTCCGTTCCAATTTTGAGAACAGCGAGATTCTCCGTCAGCGGCTTCTGAACAAAGCACCCAAGTACGGTAACGATATCGAATGGGTTGATGAATTGGGCCACAAGTGGATAAAGCACTTCGCGGATCGGTTAAAGGAATTCACCAATCGCCGGGGCGGTCCGTATCACACCGGGCTCTATACCGTTTCCGCCCATGTTCCCATGGGGCAGAATGTCGGTGCTACCCCAGACGGGCGAAAATCCCGGGAGCCGCTGGCAGACGGAGGGATGTCCGCTGTTTACGGCCGGGATACCGCCGGCCCCACCGCGCTGCTTAAATCGGTTTCCAGGGTGGATTCCTCCCTAGGCTCCAACGGAACCCTGCTGAATATGAAGTTTTCTCCGCAGCTCTTCGGAACCGAAGAAGGGATCAAGAAATTTTCGGCCATGCTGCGGACCTTCGTCAGACTGAAGATCAGCCATGTTCAGTTTAATGTGCTTACCGAACAGGATCTTCGGGCGGCCATAGAGAATCCCGAGAAATTCCGCAGTCTGACAGTTCGAGTCGCCGGTTATACGGCCTATTTTACCGAGCTTGCCGGTGATCTTCAGGAAGAGATTATCGCCAGGACTTCGTACCTTGATGCCCTATGATTTTCGGCACCATCTTCGACCTGAAGCGTTTCGCCCTTCATGACGGATCGGGTTTGCGTTCCACGCTGTTTCTGAAAGGATGTCCTCTTACCTGTCCGTGGTGTCAGAATCCTGAAGGGGTAAGTCCCCGGATTCATCTGCGGTGGATCGCGTCAAAATGCATTCGGTGCGGGCTCTGTGTCGACTCTTGTAACGACGGGACGCTTTCCAGGGCTGAAAACGGCGATATTCATATTCATCATTCCGTGAGCGGCGATTTGAAAAAATATGTGGATATTTGCCCTACCGGAGCCCTTTGCTTCGACGGCCGCAGAGTTTCCGCCGACGAGATAGCCGGAGAACTTCTCTCCGATCGTGTTTTCTTCGAATCTTCCGGCGGCGGTATCACTCTCAGCGGCGGTGAACCGCTCGCGCAGCCGGCGTTCTCCGCGGAGGTTTTGCGGCTTTGTCGGGAAGCCGGTATCTCAACGGCCCTGGAAACCACTCTCGGCGTCCCTATGAACGCCGTAAAGACTGTTTCGCCTTATACCGACCGCTTCCTGGCGGATATGAAGATAGCCGATCCTGAGGACCATCAACGAATTCTGAATGCTGATGTTACGACCGTACGGGCTAATCTGGAATTTTTATTGAAACACGGGGCTCATGTTCTGGTTCGCATAGCCCTTATTCCGGGTTATACGGCCCGGGAAGAAAACCTAAGGGGTTTAGGGAAGTATATCTCAACCCTCCGTCCCCAGCCGCCGGTGGAACTGCTGAACTTCAACCCTTTGGCGGAAAACAAGTACAGGCTGCTGGGTCGGCACTGGCCCATTCCTAAAGAGACGCCCCGATTTTCTCCGAAAGAGCTGAATCATTTTGCCGATGTGCTTTCGAGTGTCGGCGTGAAAAGGATGGAATCATGAAAAACGACATCTCCGCCGGTGCCGCTCTCGATGATATGATCGCCGAGGCGGAACTGGGACATTCGGTGTATATCACCAGGGTACACAATCTTTTCGAGAACAATCCCCATGGCATAGATTTAAAGCTTGTCTTGGATTTTGCCGGAGGGATGGCATCCAGAAGTTTTCCGGTTCGTCTCCCTCTTCCTTCCGAGCTCTCACACAATCAGGCCGAACTGGTTCATGAATATCTGTGTGCCGTGATATACAACCTGATTTCCACCTACGGCGGAAGCACGCTGACCTTTTTCAGACCCCTTGGGATATCGGGTCTTGATGAACTCCTCGATTCGGCTGCCGCCGAGTTTTATTCCGAGAAATCCAAAAAAGAGAGACAGGGTTACGGCCGCTGCCTTAATGTCGCCGAACGAACCGCCGATGCCCTTGACGGTTTGGCGCCGGGTACTGTGCGATTTGTTTTTCAGAAGAAAGACGCCGACGGAATATCGAATTCACATCTGATTCAGATGGCCGTTGATACTCCGGAGACGGCCGGAGATGCCGGTTCGGTTATCGACAGACTGAAGGATCTGCCGGAGCGTTTGTCGGGAAAAACGATTCTGGGATTGGACATCGGCGGAAGCGATATCAAAGCGGTTCTCGCCATGGACGGCCGAATTATCGCGTATAAAGAATATGATTGGTTTCCCGCGCGGTTCACCGTCAGCAGGCAATTGGCGGATCCCGTATTGCTTATTGCCCGATGGGCCCGAATCCGGGCCGCCGTTGAGAAAACCGGCCTGCTTCAGGCGAATGAATTCATTGAATTAAGAGATCTTCTGGATGAAGTTTCATCGGCAGAGGTTTCGGATGAAAAGCTGGAAATGGCGGTTCTTGAAGCCGAAAAAAGATTTTGCGAATCCGCGAACGCACCCTTGCCGGGTCTGGATGCCGTCGGCCTCTGTTTTCCCGATGTTGTCGTGAAAAATAAAATCGTCGGCGGCGAGGTTTATAAGACTCGGGGAATCCGAAATAATCCAGCCATCGAATACGAAAAGGATTTTCGTACCTTAACCGATTTGGATCTGCGTCTTGCCGAATTCTGTATAAAAACTCCTGACGGCGCCGTGGTTCGAAATACCAATGACGGCCCCATGGCGTCATTCACTTCCGCCGTAGAGAGAGCCTTTTCCGGCGAACAGGAGGTCAATAAGGGTGTTTTCGCCCATACTTTGGGCACGGAGCTTGGAACCGGCTGGCTGACTGCGGCGGCCGAGCTGCCGACAATTCCTCTTGAGGTTTATAATTACGTTATTGATCTGGGTTCAAGAAAAGAACGGCGATATCAATCCGACGATCCCCGAAGCCTCAATAATTTCAACACGGGAATACCGGGAACTCTCCAGAAATACACCAGCCAGAGCGGCGTCTTCCGACTGGCCGTGAAATATTTTCCGGAACAGCGTCCCGATTTGTATGCCGAACTCTACAATAAAGGATTTATTGAAAATAAAGACAACGGTGAAATCCTGATTTGTCAGAACCCCCGGGACATGCGGAAACCCCTGCTTGAGCATCTTATGGCGCTTCCTGAGAGAGAAGGGGAAGATGGTGTCTGCGGCGAAATATTTCGGGAAATCGGTGAATATTTGGCCGTAACCTGGGATGAAACCAGACGCATTCTCGCTCCCTTGGCCGCTGATCGGGTTCTTTTCGGCCGGCTGGTGAAGAACCCCGTTTGTTTCCGTCTGATGCAGGAAGGGGCGAAGCGTATCGCCGGAGATTTGCAGCTGGTTGTTGCCGATGACGAATCGGCCTGGACGCCTTTAATGAGGCAGCTTCGGGATGATGGACGCTATACGGTGGCCCAGTTCGCTCAGGCGGTGGGAGCGGTTTACTACGCTTTATTGTAATACCTACCGTTTCATTACGGTTTTTTGTATTTGCTCGGGGGAACTCCGAATCGTGCGGTAAAGCGTCGCGAGAAGTATTTGGGATCGCTGTAACCGATAAAGGATATCACCTGGCCGATATCCATGTCGTGGCGTGCCAGAAGACAGCCGGCCGTTTCCAATCTTATCGCGTCCAGGTACTTGATCGGTGTTGATCCGGTCCGTTCCTTGAACCGTCTGTCCAGGTAGGAGGTGCTGCAGTTGGCCAGGCGGGCAAGCTCGTCCACCGTTATCCGGCGGGCAAGGTTTTCATGGAGATAGTGGATAACCCGGCTGATGGGATCTTCAATCTCCCGATGTGAATCCAAAGCCATTTTTATATAATGCAGCAGTGCCTTAACCAGAGAATCAAGGAGCGGATCTTTATGGGAATAACCGGATGCCGCGACGGCATGGATTTCTATAAAGAGCCAGCGAAGCCTGCTTTCCAGATCCGAAAGGCGATAGATCTGTTTCAACCCCGAAGGGCCGGGAAATTCAATCCCGAGACAGACGATTTCCTGATGCCGAGAAAGATTCACCGTCTCCAGATGAAGGAAGTTTTCGGGGTACACGACAAAGTCGAACACCGAGAGAGTCAGGTCGTCCTGTTCTCCGTGAATCCGGGCCCCCCCCTCGAGGAAGTAGATCAGCTCCATATAGGGGTGCTGATGATGAGTGAGATTCCAAATATCGCTTTTCTCGGTAAATCGTTCGCAGAAAACAAGCTTGGTACCGTTGAACGATCCGTTTTGAAACGCAGGTACCGACTCTCCCACATTCATACCGGATGATATCATTCAACGGTTCCGATCGTCATTCTAAACCTTCGCAGGAGTAATGAGTTTGCCCGGAAAGCCTTCTGCTGAAATTCGGAGCGGAAATTGCCGAAGAAAGCCGTCTCGGGCGGCCTATGTTCCGGCGAATTCCTTCACCAGCCGGGCGAGTTCCCGGCCGCGGTTGTAACCTTCCTCGAGATTCTCCTTGGACGGAGCTCCCTGCCATTCCACCGGATCAATAAAATCCCATTTCGCTTTGGCCGTCAGTTCTTCCAATTCCTTTTGGGCGCCTCCCGACCATCCGAACGAACCGAAGCGGAAAGCTTTTTTGTTGCCGACTTTCTTGCGAAGAAGATCGTCGATGACATGGGCCATGGGAGGAAACATCCTGTACTCGTAGGTGGGCATGCCCAGCACCAGACCCGCGGATTTCCAGGCGTCCGCCAGAATGAATCCCATGCCGGCCTTTGGAACCCGGTGAATATGAACAGGGACTTTTTCGCTGCGGATGCCCCGGACCACGGAGTTCAGCATTTCCGCGGTATTGCCGTACATGGAGCCGTATACAACGGTTATTTCGGGTTCCGCGGGCCCATTCATGTATCCGGCGTAGCGCAGATAATCGCCGATGATTTTTTCGGGTTCTTCACGCCAGATGATGCCGTGGGACGGCGCGATCATTTTGATGTCCAATTTCGCTTCGGTGAGTTTCTTTATGGCTCGTTCCACGAACGTTGAGAAACTCGCCACGATGTTCGCGTAATAGCGAAGGGCTTCCCGTTCGTAGAATTCCAGCTGTTCCTGGGAACATTGGTCGTCGAAAACCGCTTCTTCCACGGAACCGTAAGAACCGAATCCGTCACAGGAAAAGAGAATCCCATCACCCCCCAGCCAGCTCATCATGGTTTCCGGCCAGTGCACATTGGGCGTTTCAAAAAACGTGAGAACCTTGCCCAAGCCCAAATCGAGAGTTTCGCCGTCTTTGATTGCGTGAACGTTCTCCGTTATGCCGCAAAATTGTTCGATAAGCGGTACCGACTTTTTCGTGCAGTAGATGGCCGCGTTCTTGTTGAGCTCATGATAATTGCGCAGCCATCCGGTATGATCCGGTTCCATGTGATTAACGATGATAAAGTCGATTTTCGCCGGATCGAAGCCGCCTCC
The DNA here is from genome assembly GCA_963666985.2 of Spirochaetia bacterium. Taxonomy (GTDB): domain Bacteria; phylum Spirochaetota; class Spirochaetia; order DSM-2461; family DSM-2461; genus UBA2779. Next base: position 2,108,803 of record CAXXIA010000002.1, read on the forward strand.
TTCCATCTGGTCGATAAGCTGCTTCGGAAAGTCGGCGATATCTTGAGTCAGGTCGATGACGGCGGTCTTCTCGCCCTTAATAAGGTATGAATTAATGGATGTTCCGTCAGGGATGGGCCAGATGCCCTCGAAAAGATAATCGGGCTCGGTGATATTAACGCCCAAACGATAGACGCCGTCGGTCATTTTAGTCGCTTTCATTTCGAATACCCCCCTGTAATATTACTTAATCTCTCGTCTATTTGGTAGGGAGGTCAAGAGCGGATACTCTTGAAATGAAACAACAAATTCGGCGGAAGTCGTTTTCTCGGACTTTTGCTTTATATTCAAAGGCAGAGGAATTATGACAAATCGGCGGCTTATAATGTTTGTAGGCTTAGATGTCCGAGCCCCGCATGGTAGGGTCTCTACCGGAGTCTTTCGGCGTTTTTTTAAGGTTGTAAAGCTCAAAATCACTCAATCCGAGATATAAAAGGAATCCGTATGCGTTTATTGAAAATTATTGTACCCGTCGCTTTATCGCTGTCTCTTGTTGTCGGCTGTGTTACAGACGGCAGCGGCGGCGGCCGGAAGAACATCGTTACAGTCGTCGAGGAAACATGTTATGAAGTGGTTGTTCCGCGTGTCGAAGACGATCGGATTCAATACGAGAAGGATCTTCCCTGGGACAAAATCCCTTATCAGGTTCGCAACGATGAGTATTTGTCCATCGGAACGGCCTTCGCCGTCGCACCAGACCGTTTCATTACTGCGGCGCACGTATTGGCCCTTGAAGAGAATTCTCTTTTTTATCGGGACTATTTCATACGGAACGCCCAAGGTGATGTTTATCCCATAACGGATCTGCTCCGTTTCCACTGCGAAAAGGATTTTGTTGAATTCACTGTCGGGGGATATAAGGCGGATTCTTACCTTGAATTCCGGGAAACTCCGTATATCGCCAATGAAACGGTTTATCAGGTGGGCAATATCTACGGACAGGGTCTTGTCGCCGTTCCCGGAACGATTCTCGGCGACATGGATGAAAATCGAAACGGTGAGTGGAAGTACATTAAGAGTTCTCCTCCCAACGACCGGGGATCCAGCGGCGGTCCCTTAATTGATGCCGATATGAACGTGCTCGGAATCATCGATTTCAAAGACAATAATTTCTCCTACTCCCTGCCGGTAGGGGAAATCGAATCTTCTCCCGAAAAAAAGGGTTTCGTCGACAGCGAGCACGCCTATAAATTTTCCCTGCTGATCGGGGAAAAGAGCGACAAGGAAGCTTATTCCCGGGAACTTGATCTGCCTCTGGGGCTGCAGGAAGTGAAAGATTCCCTCAGCGGCGGATATATGGCGGACTATGAACGGAATATGACCGATTTCTTCTCCGCCGCCGGAGGCCTTTTTCCCGAAGGCCGAGGAAGCATGGAATCTCTTCAGAACGCCTCCACGTCCTCGGGAATTGAAGTTTTGTACCGGAATGAAGATGACCGCATTTGGTATTTCAGTTCGCTGGATAAAAATCACGGGCGTCTGGGTGACGACGGCTTAATCAGCTACAGCAATATCGACGGTATGGTGTATTTCGATATCGATCTTCCCAATAACGCATCGTACGAAGAATTCTACAGCTCCCCGAAATCCGTTATGGATACGCTGCTCGAAGGGATTTCCGTTACAAGAAATCTTGCCGGAGACGAGATACGGATAGATTCTCTGGGCGATGCGTATCGTGAAGAGAATATTACGGACAAATACGGCCGGAAATGGCATATGGATACCTGGGGATTAACCTATTCGGATCAAGTCATCATCATGATGTGGTCGGCGGTTCCCTACGGGGCTTCGGGTGTTCTCTGCTGTGTCCCCTCGTGTCAGCTGGATATGTGGTGCTACGACATGGGCGTTATCGCCGATCTTCTGTATGTCCCGTATTCGGCCACATTGGAAGAATGGTCCGGATATCTGAATCATCCCGAATCGTCCTACGGACCCTATGCCGACATGTCGCTGGATTATGTTCCCGACGGAGATTTCTCGGTAAAAAGCAAGGATTTTTCTCTTGAGTTTTCCTCCGATTTGCTGACGGTGGCCGACACGATGATGATGACCCTTACCAGGGATATCTACGAGGAAAACGGCGACTTCGTTTGGGGGCTGCGCAAGGTCAACATCAGCGAGTTCGATAAGTACAATTTCTTCGTTTCGTACCGATACCTTAAGCCTTCTTCAAAACTTCCCGAGAGGTTCCAAAAGGAATGGAAGGATTTCATCACCGGCCGTCATCCGTATAATTCGTCCTCGTATGCTCTTGAAGGGCACACGAACATCGGAACGGTCAATCCTCAATTCGACAGTTCCGACGGCAGCGCCTTCTCTCTCTACCTGGGTTTGGAGGGAGATCACAGTCAGGAAGAAATGGAAGAGCGTTTGAACGTTCTTAAGAGCTCGCTGAATTTCCACTTTTAGGGAATTGGCCGGTTTTTTGTTTTTGGGCACATTTTCCCCGCCGCTTGCAGCGGCGGGGATAACCGCGCTTTTCGGGGGTTCCGTCCGTCCGCTTCGCGGCCGAACCGCGTTGCCGCGCCCCTCCAATCGCTTGTGCGTTATCTGTCCGCCGGATTTCCTGAACGGCACTCACATCACCGTCCTTATTTTAGTAATTACAAAAAACCATCGTGCGGATCTCAACACTGCCTCCGGGTTCTCCCTCAATATCATAGGTTACAAGTTCACCGTTAAGGTCGATAAACTTGTGCTCATAAACAACCCAGTCGGAATTTTGCCATGTATCATTCCCGTCATAATCGTAGAGCACCGGCGCAATTCTAATGATGTCGTAGTTGGGAGGAGAAAAAATTATGTGAGTTGTTCTGCCGTTGGTGGAGAGTTCCTCCAGATCGTCATGGTCATAAGTCGTACCGGAATAGCACGTGACGGGATCCGTGGTTTCACGGCGGCATGGATACGCCCAGGCGCTGTCTATGGCCCAGCAGGTGATAGTCCAGGAGATTTCTCCGGGACGCTTCTCATACCAGACATCATCATCTCCATCCAGGGCAACGGTGAGGGAATCGACATAAATAAAGATTGGGTAATACGCCTCGATGGTATCCGAAACCGTCGTGGAAACGTTTCCCACCGCGTCCCGATATTGGACGTTCACCGTCCGGATACCGGCGGTAAACGGCAGTTCGTGGCTTTGGGAATCGGAAACGGCAACCCAGGTATCGGTTTCACTCTCGTCGTTCCAGATATTCATGGAATACTCGCTCTTGATTCCCGAGATGTCGGCGTTATCGTTAAACCCGAGCCCCTCAAGTGTCACAGTGGTTTCCGCGGAGGGATTCTCCCAGCTGCCGGCGACGAAATGGATGCAATCGGTTCCTTCACGGTAATCTTCCTCATTTCCGCTGAAGACGTTATCGTACCAGTAATGGGCCCAGATGGTGTGCTGGTTTCCAACCGGTGCGGTTCGGTCTTGATAGGCACGGAAAGAAGCCCAGCTCACCAAACCCGTGCCGGTTTCCCGCACCACGATGGTAAGATCCTTCTCCCCGTCGTTTCCGTCGCAGTAAACCCCATCGCCCGGATGCCCGCTTATGTCGGTGGGCACGTCTATTTCGAAGGTGTAAACGCCGTCGTTTTCCATGGAAATGCCGACTTCCCGCCACAGCAGACCTTCACTCCAGTTCTCCGGCGGAGTGTAACCGGACGAAGAGCTCGGGGATTGGGCTTCGGTCAGATAAACTCCTGCAAGCTCCGTATCGCTGGCGATGCTGAAAGAGAGGCCTTCCAAATCCCGGAAATAAGGATTCTCACCATCGTAGACCATCCGGTCGGAGTCTTCCCAGTCCACCGAAAGAATGGGCGTTTCGGCTACAACAACGGCGCCGATATCGGTGATTTCCGAAGTACCGTCCAGCCGCGAGATTGTCAGCGTTACGTCGTAGGATCCGACTTCGAAGGTTTTGAGGGGATTTTGTTGAGCGGATGTGGTGCCGTCGCTGAACTCCCAGAACCATGAGGTCGGTTTTCCCGCCGAGGTATCGTGGAAACGAAACTGATGGCTCGGAGTCCCCACCGCCATGTCCATCCATTCCCCGTTATTATAGACCTGGACGGTGAAATCGGCGCTCAATTCGCCGTCCCGGGTACGCACCACGTCCACCTTCAGCTCATTGAGCAGCTGAGAGGGATTTTCGCAGGATACCAGGAACAGCGCGGTAAATCCGAGAATCAAAGCCGGTAACGTTCTCATTCCATCCATTCAAGTTCTCCCTTCTCCTCCATCGAGGAGACGTTCGACGAGCGGGCCCCGTTCTCTTCCCGATCGGCGGCGGCGAGCTGTACTTCCGATGCCGTCTTCGGTTCGGATTCGGTTTCAGCGCGGGCCAGGGCGTCGGCAATGCGCGGGTCGTCCCTATCCAGAGCCCGGGCCTTCCCGTACCACTCGGCGGCTTTGTCCATGCGCCGGTTAACGAAGGCGAGGTTGCCCATGTTCATCAAAGCCGGCACGTAGGTGTCGGAACTTAAGGCGAGCGCTCGGCCGAACTCGGCCTCGGCTTCCCGATAACGCCCGTACCGGGCGAAGACGACGCCCCGGGAATTGAGGTATTTTACGGAACCCCGTCCGCCCGAGGAATCAAGAAGAGCCAGTCGGGCATCGACTTCATTCCCGGCGATCCGATTCAAATCATCCTTCCAGTAACCGAGCAGCACCTTGTCTTCCGGCGTTCTCAAGACGGAGGCTTCCCGAGCGACGGCCACGGACCTGTATTTCCGCCAGGCTTCGGAGAGGGGAAAGAACCCCAGGGCATTCCGGCCGGCGGCGTCCGCGACCTGATCCGCGGCGGAATCCCAGGCCTCGGCGAAACCCTTATCCCGGAGGGTTGTTTCCACCGGTATCCAGACCGTCCCGTTTCGAATCAGGAGACGGGATTCGTCGGAGAATCTGCGGCCCGCGGCGGATTCTCCGATGCCGGTGTCGTAGGCCGGCAGTATGTGCCCCGGAACGGTAATCAGCGCCGAGGGAATCCCGGCGGCTTCCAGCAAAGAACAGAACAGAACGGTCAAATCGTCGCAGTCGCCGCCCCCGTATTCAAGGGTTTGGAACGGGAACTGGACAAAATCCACCTTGCCGGATTCGGTTCCCCGGAAGGGATTTTCAGGGTCCACGCGATAGGTGAACCTTTCGGATCGGAGCGCGCAGAACAGCGCCGCCGCCTGAGCGGTCCGTTCATCGATTCCGGGAGCGGATTCACCGGATACGGCCCGGACGGCGGCGGTTGTGAAAGTCTGAACGGCGGCGTCTTTCGGAGTAACGAAGGCGGCGGCTTTTCGATCGTCGTCCCAGATCATGGCGTTCCGGTCCAGCACCGTTACGGTCAGCGGGAGTTCATCGCGGTACCTGTACCTGCCCTTTGTGTAGATGACCGACAGAACACCCGAAACATCGGTGGTTTCGGCAATCTCCAGGATTGAAGAGTTCATAAGGCCGTTTATATCCACACGCATGGATTCTCCGGGCTCCAATGCCTCCGGAGATCCGCACTCAAACTCCGAATCCATGAACTGTGCGATCCGGAAAGAGACATCGATGTCCTTCAGGGCCTCGGTGTCGATATTGGCGAATAACGCTTCACCGAAGGAGTCGGTATTGTACGTGCCGTAGAAGGCCGGATAGATCGGATTAAGACTGAATTTCAGGAGGTCCACCCCTTCGTCGGGCTTCGGGGTTTTCAGGTCCATCAGATCGATCCGGATTTCATTCCAATGGCGGATCTCCTCGTCCCGTTTTTCCTGACCCGTGAGGGCATAACCCACGGTTAGGCCGAAAAAAAGGCTGCTGCAGAGCCCGGGAACATGTTCCCAGGTAGCCTGCATTCCCAAATCCCAATCGGAATGAATCATGAATCGCGCGTCGAATCCCAAACCCAGATTCATCCCCCCGGAATTCGTGCCGCTGCCGGATCCCGAGAAGCCGTGGGCGTATCCGACGGTTCCGAATCCCCTAAGCGTAATCCGGGGAGTCGGGACATAGTAGCCGCCGACATGGGCGTTCACTTTGGCGAAATGCACACCGTAATCCGTTCCGGTGGTTATAAAGGAGTACTGGAACGAACCTCCGGCCAGAAGGGGAACCCGATAGGGGAACAGCACATCGGCGTACAGAGTGGTTCCGAACCCGGAGTTGTACCATTCATTGCTCGATCCGACGGGAACGGCCACTCCGGGAATTACATGAATAACCGCTTCGGAATCGCCCGCGAATATTCGGGAGGATAAAATAAACACCAGACATATACCGATTGCCGTTCGCTTCATAGAAAGTGATTCTATTACTGAAGAAGCATCGCATCGTCCTGATTTCCGAATTCAGGACGTCCTTTAAGTGCTTTTTCGAAAATCGGAAGGAGTTTTCCCCGTTTCTTTTATAAAGGCGGAGTTGAAGGCGGATTTTGAATTAAAGCCCACGGTAAAAGCGATATCCAGAATCGACATCTCGGGATTCTCGGCTAAAAGACGCTTAACCTCATCCACCCGATGCCGATTGATGAACGTGCGAAAACTCATGCCCATTTGGTCATGCAGAATCTGCGATAATTGGTGATTCTGTATTCCCAGTTGAGTGCTCAAGCTTTGCAGGGAAAGACTCGAATCCCGGAAAATTTTATCAACCTCAATGGCTTTCCGCAGTTTCGATAGAATGCTCGAAACATCCGCTCCGCCCGCTGCCGAAGGCACCTTTTCCCTTCCGATTAAAGAACGAATCTGCTTCTGTGTGTACTCCGGAAACCGGTAGCTGAAGAGGAAGAAGTATATGCAGTCGATTCCGTTCACCAGAACCGCCGCTCCCAGGAGATTATCGCTTCGGAGTGTATGACCGAAAAAAAAGAGGATGAACGTGGAAAGACAGACGGAATAAAAAATGACGGTACCGCGGAAGTTCCTGCGAAATCGGCTGTCGCCGCTTTTGTAGATTTTTATGGCAAGCAGATCGCTGAGGGTTACGTACAGGAAAAAATGGAGATCGGCCAGGGTGTTTAAAACCCTGACGGCGGGAACCTGGAAGTGGTCGGGATTCGGTCCGGGAAGTTCGGACACGGGGAGTGCGGTGTAAGGGCGAAACAGGATGAGGTAGCACAAAACGACCAGTACGGGCAGAAGCGGAAGAACAATCTTCATGCCTTTTGGGAAGGGCCGTCCGATTAGGTTCCGGGTATACTCAAGGATGAACGGTCCGGCCAAAAACGTCGGCACGATGTCGCTGTAAAGAAGCCAGGGAACCCTGCTCAGCCGGTTGAGCCGGTACAAACCGTAGTAGAACCAGATGTATCCGACACAAAGGAACACGATGCTGAGAGAGAGATTGATTACGGTACTTCTTCGGGCCGTGAACTGGAGAGTTGCGAAAACGAACATAATGCCGCCTATGGCCAGAAAGATGTAAGTTGCGACTTGCTCCATATTAATTTCCATACTAACAAATGCTTGAAATTGTTGAAATAAAAATGAATGTAAAGAAACAATCGTAAAAGAATGAGACCAAAGAATTTGCCGGCTTGTGCCATGTTTTCAATGGTGTAAAGCCGGTAAGTGAGCCGGATTAAAAGGTTCTTCCCTTCCAGCCCCACATTGAACCCGGAGGGCCGGCGAATTCAATGTAGACGCGGTCTTTCGGAATCGAGAGTTCGGATTCGCAGAAGGCGCAGATTGCACCGGAGAGAGCTCCTGTCCGTGCATCCGTGAGGCCGAGGCTTTTACAGATAACGAAAGCCGTCGGAGCGTCGGTGCCGCCGAAGGTCATTTCCGTCCGGGCGTCGAAGGCGGTCTGAATATAGGATTCGGGCTTGCCGAGAGCTTCGGCGGCGAGGGCGGAGAGTTTTTTCAAGACGCCGCTTTTATCGGCCACATCCTGATTGGTCTGGATTTTCAGATAGGGCATGGTTACCTCCCGGAATGCGGATGCCGCGGCGGTTTCGGCCGAGGTTCCGACATATTGACTTTACAGTAAACGGAGGGGCCGGTTCCGTAAAGCGAAGTCGGCTGCGGCTCGAAGGATATAATTCGCCATATTCGGGCATGATGAGGCGTTCGGATTTGGCCGGGCGAGTTCCTAAAAACGGAAGAATCGGGGTGACTTCGCGGGGGTCATCCCCGAATCCTATTGACATATGCACATAAACACGCAATTATTAAGTGTGCATATGCACAAAGAGGGGTTGGATGCCGTATCGAAAGTGCCGTCAATGCCGACAGCTCGGCGGTAGAAGGGGTTTTAGGCCCATCGGTATTCCCGCGCATCTTTTGGAGCGGCAGGTTCTCGACCTGGACGAATTCGAGGCCTTGCGTTTGTGCGATTTGGAAGGCAAGCAGCAGGCCGAAGCCGGCGAGGTTATGGGCGTTTCGCGGGGAACCGTTCAGAGGCTGCTCGTGAAGGCCCGTTCCAAGGTTGTGGATGCTCTTCTTCATCAGAAAATTTTGATTCTGCTCGACGGTTATGAGCAGGAGATACAGGTAAACGAATCCATTCAGGAAGGAGAAAAGGATGTTGATTGCAATTCCAAGTAACGACGGTGTTAACGTAGAGGAACATTTCGGCCACTGCAGGCAGTTCCTGCTTATAAAGGTTGAGGACGGAAAAGAAGTTTCCAGGGAATCGGTTGATCCTCCGGAGCATGTTCCGGGAGCGTTCCCTGCGTTTCTGGCTGAAAAGGGCGCCGAGGTTATCATCACCGGCGGTATGGGCGGCCGGGCCGTGGGTTTGTTCCAGCAGAACGGCATCGATGTCATTCTGGGCGCCGCCGGTTCGGTTGACGCTAATCTGAGCGAGTTCCTGAAAGGTGATTTGGCTTCCACGGGCAGCATCTGCAATCAGCACGAAAGCGGCTGTCATTGATGGGCAGCGGTGAAGCGGCGATGAAACTGGCGTTCTGTACGAAAGTTATGGACGGATCGGAATTGGATGATCGCTTCGGAAGGGCCGCGGCGTTTCGAATTGTCGATTCGAAGGATGGAAGCGCCGCCCAGACGCTGGAGAATTCTCTGGCCGATGCGGCCGGTTCCGCCGGAATCGGCGCGGTACAGCTTCTTTGCGATAACGGGGTTGAAGGCATTATCGCTCCCCATCTGGGCCCGAAGGCGGCCGATGCCGCGCGGCGTCTCGGCTTAAAGGTGTGGCATCAGGGTTCCTCACGGACCGTTGAAGCGGCACTTGAAGAGTGGAAGGCGGGCCGCCTTGAAGAGGCGAAAGAGCCGGAGAAACCGAAAGGTTTGTACCGGGCGTAGGATTCCGGTAAGAAATCATCTTACGGCGTGAAATCCGGGACGCCGACGGACCATACGGCGCTCTATTAACTCATCTTAATCGATGCGGTATGGTCCGTCGCAAAATGAGCGGCCCTCGGCGGGATAAGAACCTGGAGAATCTATGCGAATTACTGTTGTCAGCGGGAAGGGCGGCGCGGGAAAAACCACCGTAGCGACGCGGCTTTTCCGCGCCGTTCCCGGTTCGGTGCTGCTGGACTGCGACGTTGAAGAACCCAATGCCGCTTTGTTTCTGAATCCGTACGGTCTTGAAGAAACAACCGTTACGGCGCAATACCCGGTTATTGATGAAGAGATTTGCACCCATTGCGGAGCTTGCGCGTCGTTTTGCGCTTTCGGCGCTCTTTTAAACGCCAAAAGCATGACCATCGTGATGGCCGAACGGTGCCACGACTGCGGGGGCTGTGCTTTGGTTTGCCCCGTATCGGCCGTAAGCTTCGCCCAAAGACCGTTGGGGAAGATTGTGAAGGGACGGACAAACAGCGGTGTGTTCGCTTACGGAGAGCTGAATGTCGGCGAGTTTTCCGGCGTGAAGCTTATTAAAGAGCTGAAATCATCGGTTGGAAGCGGAGCGCGGGGCGGCGTTACGGTCTGGATGGACGGACCGCCGGGAACCGGATGCGCCGCCGCCGAAACGGTCGAAGATTCGGATTACGTGGTCCTTGTAACCGAACCCACGCCTTTCGGAGCTTCGGATATGGCGATGGCGGCCGAAATGCTCTTCGATTTGGACATTCCGTTCGGCGTGGCCGTTAACAAAGATGACGGCGGGAAGAGCGAGGTGGATGCGTTTTGCCGGGAGAAGGGCATCCCGATTTTGGGTCGCATTCCTTTTGACCGGGGATTGGCCGAATCTTCGGCCCTCGGGCGTTTGGAATGGGGGTGCCCCGAGCGGGACAGGCCTTTTTTGGAACTGACCGAGGCCGTTCTTAATGAGGCGAAAAAAGCGGCGGGAAAGGCTGTGGGCGGCCGTGTTCTGAACGGTGCGGCAGGCCGGGCGGCGTCCGGAAAACCGAAGAACGGCGGCAAACCCCGGTTCGCGCCGAAGCATAATCGAAAAAATCCGGAGAGCATGCAATGAAGGAATTCGTTGTGATCTCCGGAAAGGGCGGAACCGGCAAAACCACCTTTACCGCTTCCCTGGCACCTTTCTTCGGCGATGCGGTTTTGGCGGATTGCGATGTGGACGCACCCAATCTGCGAATCCTTCTGAACCCGCGGGAGGAAGTCTCCGAAGACTTCGTGGGCATGAAGAAGGCTTTCATCGATACGAACCTCTGCGACGGCTGCGGGATTTGCGTTGAACACTGCCGGTTCGGCGCGCTTTCTCTGACTTCCTCCGATTCGAAGGGCGGAGTTCCGGCGCAGGGGGCGGCGGCACTGCCGGGAACAGCGGTGCAAAGATTTAATGCGAAAGAACTGCAGTCGCGGAAAGGTGAAGAACAAGGATTGAAAGCGAAACTTCGTTCTTCCGCCTGCGAGGGCTGCGGCGTCTGTTCTTATGTCTGTCCCCGGAAAGCGATTGTTCGGTCCGACGCCGTGGTGGGATTTTTATCCCGCGGCATTACCCCTTACGGCCCCATGGTCGGAGCACGGCTGATTCCGGGAGAGGAAACTTCCGGAAAACTCGTTACCGCGGTTCGCAAAACGGCCCGTGAGATTGCCGAAGAAAACGGGGCGCGGAATATCCTTGTCGACGGATCGCCGGGAATCGGATGCAGTGTTATTTCCTCACTGACCAATGCCGATTGCGCCATTATCGTCGTTGAACCGTCCGTTTCCGCTTTTCACGATTTGAAGCGGCTTCATGAACTGATTGAACGCTTCCGTATTCCCATGACCGTCGTGGTGAACCGCTGTGATATTTCGGAGTCTATGACCCGCGAAATTGAACATTTCTGCCGTGAACGGAAGGTGCCCGTCGGCATGAAACTCCCCTTTTCCCGAGATATCACCCGGGCCGTATCCGAGCGTCTCATCCCGTCTCTGGCTCTGCCGGATTTTTTCCGAGAACACGGATTCGAGGATTTTGTGGCGAATCTGATTGAAGAGTAATCTCCAAGGGCGTTTCGGAAGAACGCGGGCGGCGCTTTTTCCACAACCGTGATTTTTCTCTCCCCACTTATTCGAATGCTGAATCGTAACGTTCGGCAGGATTTTGCAATTTGCATTGGAATGAATTGTACAAGCTTGTATAATAGAGGGAAGAAACAATGAATGATGACAAAGGTTTAAAGCGGCGGTATTTCATTCGGAACGGCGTGATTTTGTATCTTTGCTGGCTCGCGATGCTGGTTACGGCCAATACGCTGATGCGGGAAGCGGAAACATCCGCGCTCGGCGGTGTTCTGTACTATCTCGGAGTTATTCTTATCGGAATTGTTCTGCCGGCGCATTCCTGCTTGAAATTGGGGATTTCGATTCCCATTCTGCCGGAATGGAAAAGTCCCGTGTTTTGGATGACGACGGCCGTATTCTTCGCGGGCATGGTTTTTCTCGGAATCCAGGCCATGGCCGATTTCGGATTGGGATGGGCCGATGTGCTTCGGGGGTCGTTATGGCATGTCCTTTCAACGGCCTTGATTCTGCTGAATACGATGATCGCCTACACGATGCTTTGGTACGGGTATTTTTACCGGGGTATTCTGGAATTTTGGGGCGGGGGGGCGAGGAGCCGGATTGCGGCCATTTTTGTTTCCGCTTTTCTTTACGGGGCCTACCATACGACTTCTCTGATTGACGAATACGCGTCGGCAGGGCAAATGTTCGGCGAAATCGGGATTACATTTCTTATCGGTATTTTTATCGGCGTCTATCTGATTTTCGGGAAAGCTTTGCTTCCGGTGGCGCTGGGCTTCTGGATAATCAATATTTTCGTGTTTTACGGGGACGGGAATTTCCAGGCCGGTGTTCTGGAGTCGTTCCGGGGACCGCTGATTCTGGTTGTTTCCATCGGTTCTCTGCTTCTTGCCGTAAAGCCCTCGGAGAGGTGGAGGAAGACCGGTTAAGTCTGGCCTGATTCGCGATTTATTGCCGCCGCGGACGGCGGCGGCCGTTCCGAATTCTTATGACTCTTCGCCGGAATGACTCCGAATTCACCGCTTATTCAAAACGAACCGGCCGGAGCAGCGGATTTGTTTCGGAATATATACTTGACAGTCTATCTATGATTCTCAATGCTGGAGCGAAGGAGAATCTGTATGCTTCCATCTGTAATTCTTTTTGCCGTAGCTATTTGTGAGTTAATATTTATTATTGTAATAAAAATTGGATTCGGAAAGAAAGAACGAAGACGCCTTACGATATTGCAGCGGCTCATCAATAATGAGGCTATTGATGAAAACATATTGGAAAATGATTCTCTTCTTCTTCCTTATCTCCGGATAATGCAGAAAAAACGGGATTTTGATCGGAAGCTTCAAAATGAAATCAATGCGGCCGAACGGGCCGGCACGCATCTTTCCAGAAACATACAAAAGGCTCTGATAACATCCACCGATATCAGCAATCAGTCCGCGAAAAACCTGACCATAGCCCAAACTCTCAGAGATAATGTTACCAGCGGATCTTCGGCAATTGAAGAAATCAATGCTTCTCTTGAGTCTCTCAGCAAACAAACCATGAATCAGCTTTCCGCCGTGGAAACAACATCCGACAGCATGGATCAGATTGATTCGGCGCTCCGGGAAGTTTCTCAGATCGTGTCGGGCCGAATCGCGGATGCGGATTCCCTGGTGCAAGTGACACACACCGGTAACGACAGAATTACGGAAACCGACAAAATCATTCGGGAAACAACGGAAAAAGTTCAAGATGTTACCGGCCTTATTTCCGTAATCAACTCTATCGCATCGAAAACAAATCTGCTTGCCATGAATGCGGCCATCGAAGCCGCACACGCAGGCGATGCGGGAAGGGGTTTTGCCGTTGTTGCCGAAGAAATCAGGAACCTTGCAACCTCAACCTCGGGAAATGCCCGGATTATCGCCGATACCTTGAAGGAATTGGTCGATCAAATTAATAAGGCCGCCGAGAGCAGCCAAGCCGGCGGGCAAGCCTTTCGGGAAATCGACGGCGGCGTTCACGCTCTTACCGAATCATTAAAACACATCAATTCCCTCAGTTCTTCGATTTCGGAACAGTCCGGCCAGGTTGCCGATTCCGCCAAGTCTTTAAAGGAAATTACAGCCACAACGGCGGAAAGCATGCAGGAAATGACTCTTGGTTCCAAGGAAATACAGGATATATTGACTTCGTCCTTATCCGTTGCCGATACACTGGATTCCCGCATGCAGCATCTTACCGGTCAGGCTCAGGCGGTTAATCTGCTTTCGTCGAAAATTACACAGTCTTTTATCCGTTCCAACGAATCTCTGGAAAACCTTTCCAAAGCCGTCTTGGATAATCGTGATGAATCGTCCCGGAAAACCATCGACAGAATTGATTTGTCCAATGGGATTTTGTCTCATTTAAATACAATATCACTGCTCCGCAGTGTTGTTGACGACCGTATTTCTCCGGACGAAGTGATGATTTCAGAAGACCGGGAAAGCAATATTGGGAATTGGCTGAAAGTATACGGAAAAGAAAGAATCTCGGATAACGGGAAATATAATCATATTCTGGAAGTGTATCGGGAATTCCAAAAGAATGCGGAAAGTCTCCTGGACGCTAAGAAAGCGGGCCGTTTGGAGAACATCCCTTCCCTCTTCGAGAGTCTGACTGAAGAATCCGACAAGGTGATTGAGATTCTCACGACCGTCGGATTTAATGATTTTATTGCATGGAACGCTTCTTTATCGGTTGGTGTAGATAAATTTGACGCCCACCATCGGAAGTTGATCGGATTGATCAACAAGCTGTACCTGAACATGGAAGAAGGTGCCGGAGTCGACGTGCTCAAGGAAACCCTTTCGGAGCTGGTATCATACACCGATTACCATTTTTCCGCGGAAGAAGAAGCTTTTGCCCAATTCGGATATCCGCAAACGGAAAGTCATATTGAACAGCATCACAAATTGCTGAAAACGGCGGGAGAATTGAAAAAGGATCTGGATTCCGGACGTTCCGTGCTGACGAATGAAGTATTGGACTTCCTTCAGGACTGGGTGACCAATCATATTCTGAAGTGTGATACGCAGTATTCGGAGTTCTTCCGGGGAAAAGTTCAATAATTACGAAATAGCTTCCATCCGATAGCCGAAATTCCTCGGGACTCGCTTTAGCAGGGCTTTGGATGAAAAATCGCTGATTTTTGAAATCACCTTGCTTGAAAAACGTGAATGTGTTATTAGTTAGTCGGCTAAATATTAGCCGGACAAGAAAAGAGGCGGTTGTGTCGTTCGATAACGAAGAGAAAGAAATCAGCATTGAGTCTCTGATCGGAGACATTTGCCGATACCATCACGGACAGCATCGGGAGGCTTTTCATTCCCTGGGGCTTCATCATGGGCAGCATCGGCTGCTGTTCCAATTGTGGAAGCATGAAGGACTTACGCAAAGCGAGCTGGCGGCGAAGATGGAAATCCAGCCCGCCACGCTTACACGGATGGTTCAGAGAATGGAACGTGCCGGTTTTCTAAGCCGCAGGGCCGATGAACATGATGAACGGATTTCCCGGGTTTATCTAACCGAGCGGGCTCGCCGGATTAAAACCGAAGTGAAGGATCGGAGAATTCGTCTCAGTGAACGGGCCGTGAAGGATTTCAGTCCCGAAGAGAAGGAAATCCTGACGAATCTTCTTATTCGGCTGCGGGAGAATATGATTGGAAAGGATCGCTGATTGATGAAATCCATTTTGCGTCTGATGCGCTATTTGAAGCCTTATCTGTTCGCGGCCATCGCGGCACCGCTGCTGATGCTCGTTGAAGTCGGCGGGGATTTGGCGCAGCCTCAGTTTATAAAACAGATTATCGATGCGGGTATTGCCGGCGGAGATCTGAGTTATATTGTCTCCACATCCGTCAAGATGATTATCGTTACCTTGCTCGGCGCCGCGGGCGGACTCGGAAGCACGTATTTTGCCTCTCACGCGGCTTTGAAGATGGGCGCGGATGTGCGGGGTGCTCTGTTTCGGAAAGTGATGAGTCTTTCCTTCGGGAATTTCGACAGACTGAAAACCGGGGGACTGATTACCCGGCTGACCAACGACGTGGTGCAGATTCAGGAATTGGTAATGCTGGTTCTGCGCAGCATGATCCGTTCTCCCTTCATGCTCTTAGGCAGCATCGTGATGGCCGTTATTACGAGCCTGCGGCTTTCGACGATTCCCGCGGTGGTACTGCCCGTTCTGGGGTTCTTCATCTATTTCATCATTAAGAAATCCTATCCGGTTTTCCGGAATCTTCAGAACGGTGTTGACGAGGTTAATACGGTTATTCAGGAAAATCTGGCCGGGGTGCGGGTTGTAAAGGCTTTCGTTCGTTCCGATTACGAAGAAGGGCGTTTCGATGAGGTGAACGGCAATCTTATGAACCGTTCCATAACGGCGATGAGATTGATTGCGGCCTTGATGCCGATAACGATGCTGGTTGTGAATCTGGGAATTGTGGCGATTATCCTTTACGGAGGCATCGGCGCGACCGAAGGAATGGTGAGTGTCGGAAGTCTGGTGGCCTTTGTGAATTATCTGATTCGGAGCCGCATGGCCGTGGCGATGACGGCCATGCTCCTTACACGGCTTTCGCGGGCCATGGCTTCCGCCGAACGGGTGGAAGAAGTTTTGAATGAAGCGGCTGAAATCCGGCCGCCCGAGAACCCCGAGAGACCGGATCGGCTTCGGGGAGAGATTTGTTTCGAGAATGTTTCCTTCAGCTATGGGGGGAACGGCGGAGATGCGATTTTGAAGGATGTTTCCTTTCGGATCGCACCGGGAGAAACCGTTGCCGTTCTCGGTCCTACCGGGAGCGGAAAGACGAGTCTTATTAACCTGATTCCCCGTTATTACGATGTGGATTCGGGGCGGATAACCCTGGACGGTTCCGATGTTAGAAATCTGGATATACGGATGCTGAGGAGCCGTGTTATGACGGCGCTCCAGAATCCTGTTCTTTTCAGCGGCAGCATCGCCGAGAACATCAAGTACGGAAAGCCGGATGCCTCGGGCAAAGATATGGAGGAATGCGCCGCCGATGCCCAAGCCGCGGATTTTATTCGGGAAACGGCCGACACTTATGAAAGTCTTATCGGTCAGAGGGGCGTGAATCTCAGCGGGGGGCAGAAACAGCGGGTGGCCATCGCCCGAGCTCTTCTGCCGAATCCCGATATTTTGATTCTTGACGACTGCACGAGTGCGGTTGATGTTCGTACCGAAGGGAATATTCAGGATGCTCTTGAGAAAAGGCGAAAAGGGAAGACCACCATCATCGTGGCCCAGCGCATCAGCACCGTTCTTCTGGCCGACCGAATCTTGGTTTTGGAGGACGGAAGACTCAGCGCCGAGGGCAGTCACGAAGAACTGATGGCTTCAAGCGATCTCTACAGGGATATTTTCCGCAGTCAATTGGGAGAAGAGGAGACCGGCAATGGCTGATGCTTCGAGACAAAGAACATCTTCTCCGGGCCCCATGCCGGGAATGCACGGACCGGGCCGCGGACCGGGCGCGATGATAGGCCGGGGCGTGAAGGCGAAGAACGCCCGCGGCGCCGCTCTGCGCTTATGGGGCTATATCAGTTCCAACCGCATCGGACTTTTTTGGGTTATTGTTTCGGTAACGATTTCCACGGGATTGACGGTTTTGGGACCCTACCTCATGGGGCGTGCCATCGATGTTTACATCATGGCCGGAGACAGGCCCGGTATCGTGAAGGTTTCTCTCATTCTGCTTCTGGTGTATATCGGAGCCTCAATCTTTACCTGGCTTGAGATAATCATCATGGTCGGGATTACCCAGCCTGCGCTGAAGAAAATCCGGAGTGAGCTTTTCACTCGTCTTCAGGGGCTCTCACTTCGTTTTTTCGATACGAATCCCCATGGCGATTTGATGAGCCGATTCACGAATGACGTGGAGAATATCAGTAATGTGATGACTCAAAGCGTTACCCAGCTTATCTCCAGCGTTCTTACCATCATCGGAACGGCTTCCATGATGCTGGCGCTGAATCCGAAATTCGCGGCGGTTACACTGGTTATGCTTCCGGTGATGGTCTTCTTTACGAAAATCATCGCCGGAATGTCCAAAAAGTGGTACCGCCGTCAGCAGAAGAACTTGGGGGAGCTTAACGGGTTTATCGAAGAGTCGATCGGGGGAGCCAAGGTTGTTAAAGCCTACGGCCGCGAAGAAGATATGATTTCCCGATTCGAGAAGGTTAACCGCGCTTATCGGGATGCGGGAATACGGGCATCGATTGTCTCGGGTGTTATGGGACCGATGTCCAATGCCGTTTCGAACGCTTCGTACGCTCTTATCGCTTTTATCGGCGGATATTTGGTTCTGAAGGGACAAACGACGGTCGGTATTGTTGTAACGTTCATCAATTACACCCGGCAGTTCAGCCATCCGCTGAACATGATCGCCGGTCTCTACACCTCTTTACAGTCGGCTTTGGCCGGCGCCGAACGAGTGTTCCAAACGCTCGATGAAAAACCGGAAGTTCAGGATAAAGAGAACGCTGTTAATCTTGACGCTCCGCGGGGTCATGTTGTTTTCAAAAACGTCACCTTCTCCTACACCCCCGGCGTCCCGGTATTGAAAGACGTGAATTTTGAAACCGAAGCGGGACGGACTTTCGCTCTTGTGGGGCCCACCGGCGCCGGGAAAACCACCATCGTCAATCTGCTCACCCGTTTTTACGATATCGACGAGGGTTCGATTCTGCTCGACGGCCGGGACATTCGGGAGTACACGCAGGATTCCCTCCGCCGGAGATTGGGCATTGTTCTTCAAGACACCTATCTTTTTTCCGGAACCGTCGCCGACAATATCCGTTACGGCCGATTGGATGCGAGTGATGAGGAAATTCGCCGGGCGGCCGAACTGGCCAACGCGCACACGTTTATTCATCGATTCCCCCACGGATACGACACTCTCCTCGGGGAATCCGCGGGGAACTTAAGCGAGGGGCAGCGGCAGCTTTTGGCCATCGCCCGCGCGGTTTTGGCCGATCCGGCGGTTTTGATTCTCGACGAGGCCACCAGCAGCGTGGATACCCGGACGGAGAAGCACATTCAGGAAGCCATGCTGCGGCTGATGGAAGGACGGACCAGTTTCGTTATTGCCCACAGACTGAGCACCATCCGGGACGCGGATGAGATTCTCGTTATCGACGGCGGCCGCATCGTCGAGCGGGGAACCCATGAAAGCCTGCTGGAGCGGGCCGGTTTCTATGCCGAAATGTATCGGAGTCAGTTCCGGGGGATAGCAGGATAACCGCGGAATAGGGGGATAAAGGCGGATGCGTTTGGGAAATCCATGCGATTAATCATGCAAGCATAATGCACCTGTTTTAATCTGCATGATTGGCCGCGGCTTATTTTGCTCATGTTGTAGGCAGTCGATATTCGGATTAATCTACAGAAAAGATGATTCTGTTTTTCAACGGCCATTCCGATTCGTGGAGGTTCAATATGGAAGGGAAATTGGCTCGTGAATCCCGAGCGCTTAAGTCCGTAATCATAGGTCCGCCGGATGCCAACAACCTGGGTACCATGTTCGGAGGAAAGGTGCTGGCGTATATAGACGAAATCGCCGGACTGTCCGCAATGCGTCATGCCAGAACACCGGTGGTGACGGCCTCCATCGATTCGGTGGATTTCCTTTTTCCCATCAAAATAGGTCAGGCAATTTGCCTGAGCGCCTTTGTAACCTGGACCCACAACACCTCCATGGAGGTGTTCGTTAAGGTTGTGGGGGAAGATCTCCGGAGCGGTGAAAAGACGGTCTGTGCCACGGCCTTCCTGACTCTTGTCGCTCTGGATGATGACGGGAATCAGTTTCAGATTGCGCCTGTTGTTCCGGAAAGCGAATATGAGAAAAAGCTTCATCAGACGGCTCCGCAGCGGGCGGAACAGCGGAAATACCGCCGCGGTCAGTCAAGAAATATCGCCGATGAGTTCGGTATGATCGAATAGAACCGGCGGCTTAACCTACTTCAAGGGAGAAATCTACGATTAAATATTCACAAGCCGTTATTTTTGATATGGATGGAGTTCTGGTTGACTCGGAGCCCCAGCATAATGCCGCCGATTATCAAACGTTCAAGCAGTTCGGAGTAACCTTAACCGATGAAATCCTGGAAGGTTTTTGCGGGATGGACATTGTTGTTTCTTTTACCCGGATGAAAGAAAAGTTCGGTATACAGGTTCCTGTGGAAGAACTGATTTCTATGAAGAATGATCTTTTCAAAGCCGAACTTCATCGAAAGATTCCCAAAGTTGATGGATTGGATGAGATGATTAAGGAGATTTCAGGTTTATCTTTATCCAGGGCTTTGGCGTCTTCATCCGGTAGAGATATTGTCGATACGGTTTTGAACGGCTTACGGCTTCGGGATTGGTTTGAGGTTACGGTTGCCGGGGATGAAGTTGTTCAAGCCAAACCGAATCCTGCCATATTTCTTAAAGCGGCCGAACTTCTGAAGGTTGAAGCTTCAAGCTGTGTTGTGATTGAGGATTCGAAAAACGGCGTTTCGGCCGCTAAAGACGCGGGAATGCGTGTTATCGGTTTTCGAAACCCTTCATCCGGTAATCAGGATCTTTCCAGAGCGGATGTTGTCACGGATTCCTTTCGAACTATCCCGAGGATTATCCGTGGTCTTTTGGAGTAAGAGGAGATAGGAGTATTGGAATCTTCTCCTCTAAAATAGAGAACTGGAGTGGAAGAGCCGCGGACCTGACCAGGCGAACGGCAAAGTGCCCTATCTGTACTATGCGATAAATCGGGAAATTGGAGAAATAAACTTGAATATAAATGAGAATAAGAGAGCCTGTAAATTAATTTATATGATTAGTGCTTTCTGTGTGTTTTCGGCTTTCATTATTATGCTTGCTGAAATATTTATCACTGCTTTGCCCGACGGTGCTCGGGTACAGGTGACGGCTAAAGAATTACTTGAAATGTATCATCGTAATTGGTTTATGGGTATGCGGTACATGGGACTTATGAATATTTTTTCTACCACTGTTATGATTCCCGTTTTCTTATCTATCTACAGCATCCATCGAGAGGAAAATGAAATATTAGCATTACTCTCATTAATTGTTTGTTTATTAGGATATGCAATATTCATGTCTGATAATGTTTCTTTTCCATTATTGAATTTAAGCAATAAATATTTCGCTGCAACTTTTGAAGGCGAAAAAGCAATTTTAATTTCAGCCGCCGAAGCATTAATCGCAAAAGGATCAAGTCATTCGTCAGGTACCTTCCCCGGATTTTTGCTAAGCCAAATTGGAAGTATGTTATTTTGTATTTTAATAATTAGTGGAAAGAAGTTTAGAAAGAAAACAGGAATTTTTGGAATTACTGCTTTTTCCTTTTTATTACTATTTGAAGTTACCTCTTCATTTATAAGCTCTTTGTATAATCAAGCAATGATTCTTGCCATGATTGGAGGAATCTCTGCATTAACTTGGTATGTTTTTGTTGGATTTGAATTATTAAGATTCGCAAGAGTTAAAGAGAGATAGTACACAAACAGCATAAAGGTACACCGGCCGTCAAAGATGGTTGGCTGCCCTTATGTGCACGTACAAGATTTCACTGTAGCGTAATAAATAAGACGCAACAGGTGTGATATCCGTCCATAAATCAAAGATATATGGCTTTCCCTTAAGTGCGATCTCTAAGTCTGAGGGTACCGCCGGTTCCGGCCAAACTTTGGAAGGTTCAATCTGAAGTTCAACAACATCTCCATGTTCAACAGAGGTAGCTTCAATCAATGATTGATCGATCTTAAACCAATGACTTCCTTTGCCATCCGGTTCAAGTACGGCAAGAAAAGGTGTTTTATTAAGAGTCCCATTAATCGGCGTGGCTCCACGAGAAGGAAGTTTTTTGCTTACCGATTCAGGCAATCGTAAAAGAGTCCATATGCCGATCCGTGATATTTTTGTCTCAAAATAAATATTCGACATGGTTTATATCCTCACCGAATCAAGAATGTCTCCTTCTTAAAGTGTAACAAATGTATTGTTCATAAAACAGCTGCCCAAGTATTCCGGCGTCAAAAGGAGTATTTGCTTCAGGGACTTCATCCGTATTTTACTGTGGCAAAGGCACTTGCGGATACGTTCCCTGAAGATGTATGGTAAAGTGAAGTGGGGACGGGCTTTTTGGCACATGTCAACACCGACGAAACATTTCCGGATTTCACCGATTTAGTTTTTCCGGTTTTGGGCGTCAAAGGAAGTCAACGACTCCCGCTTTCAACCGATCCTTCATTCGGTACGAGTCTCCTTGAAGACTCAGGATATGAGCATGGTGAAGCAGACGGTCCAGGGTTGCACTGGCAACAGCCTCATCACTCATTATCTCCGCCCATCTGCCAAATGGCTTGTTCGTCGTAATGATCATACTCCCCTGTTCATACCGGGCATTCACAACCTGGAAGAAAAGATTAGCCTGTTCGGGTGTCAGCTTCTCGTAACCGACTTCATCGATGAGAAGCAGGTGCGGTTTTCGGAGCCATACCAGCCGACGCTTGAGCCGGTTGTTCTCTCGGGCAAGAACCAGGTTCTCAATGAGGTCGATGCAGGTGGTATGGTAGGTGGTGAATCCCTCCATGCAGGCCTTGTGCCCCAGGGCCAGCATCAGATGAGATTTTCCCAGGCCGCTGGGACCCATGAGAATGACGTTCTCCTTTCGCTCGATGAAGGCCAGAGAGGAGAGCTCGTCAAACTGGCGGTTGGTGATACCACCTTTGAGCCACCCCCTGTCGAAGTCTTCCAGCCTTTTCACTGCCGGCATTCCTGAAAGCTTCAAGCGGCTCTTGGCGCTCCGTTCTTTACGGGGGATGTATTCAAGTTCCATCAAGTCGGCAACGATATCCAGTACCGTCTGTTCCTGCCGGCGGGGTTCTGCCAGGAAGGATTCCAGTCCTGCGGACATGAAACTCATACCCAGCGAATTCATTCTCTCGGTGACGGTCTCAAGTTTGATATTCATACCGAGACTCCCACAGCGACAAAGCGCTCATAGTAGGCAGGATTTCTGATATCGACGATGGTCTGCTCATCTTGTTGCTTCCGGACTGGTTTTTTCGCCGACTTCTTACGCTGCTTCTCCCACAGGGTAAAGAGTGCTTCCCGATCTTCATTGCGGATATCCTTCTGCCGGGAGCCAGCTGGAAGGAGATTGAATAGCCGTATGGAAACCTTCCCATTGAGGATTTCCCCCTGCATGGAAAGCGCATCGATTTTCAGCGTCAGCTTCTTACCAACCAATACAGGCGGCACGCTGTACTTGTTAGTCTTGTAGGTGACTGAGCCTTCTCGACTGACAATGAGCTGAATGCTGTCACGGTAGTCAAAAGCTCCCTCTGGCGGTGCCGGTTGCAGGAAGGATTTCTCCACCTCATATCGCTGGGCACGACTTTCCTGGTAGTCCCGGAGCTCTTTCTGCTGAACTTCAGTCAGCCAGGGCAGAATGGCGTCATTGAGTTCTTCGATCGTCTTCAGGCCACTACGCCGTGCCTGAGAAAGGAAGTTACCCGAAAGGTAGTCGATGAACCTCTCTACTTTTCCTTTGGTCTGGGGACGCCTGACGGCGCATCGTCTTGGAGAGAAACCGTAGGAGGAAGCGAACTCCAGTAACCGGGAGTTGGTCTTCCACTCTTCTCCGTCGTGGACCCATGCTGTTTTCATGTTGTCGTACAATACAGTCTGAGGAACACCGCCAAAATACTCAAAGGCTTTCTGGTGGCAGGCCAGCAGTGTGCCGCTGGTCATATCGGTGGTGAATCTCACATAGGGAGTCCGGCTGTAGCCGAGGACCATGACGAAGGCGTAGACGCCTCGCCAGTGTTCCTTCGGCAATATCTTCCAGTCCATCTGTGCCTGGTAGCCGGCCTGGGTTTCGAAGCGGCGAACTACTTCTCTCTGAATCTCATCTCGGGTCTCTTTGGCGAAATCACGGAGGATGGTGATTCCTCCGGTGTAACCCATGGCGCAAAGATTCTTATAAAGCACCTCGCAATTGAAGAGCGGTTCCTCCTCAAGTACACTGCGAATATGGGATTTGAAGTGGTCGAGCTTGCTCTTCCGTTTCTTCCTGGGGCTCATTTTGGGACTGTGTCCGCTGAGGTAATTTCGAACCGTTCGGTCGGTAACGCCGAGTATTTCGGCGATTCGGTACTGCTTGTACCCTTCCTTGGCCAGCACTTGAGCCTGGTGCATGCGTTTCTCCTGGAGCTTCACGGGCAGTGTCCTTTTCGATGGGTGTATGGTTACTCCATCTTAGGGATACTCGCCCGTTTTTATTGGCTCAAAACCGGAAATCTTATTCCGGTGTTTTCAGGAAATTTATCACCGGTGCTGACAGCACAAGAAGGAGCGCATGTCAATCGGTTTGCCGAATATGAAAATCTATATAATCTTGAGCATTTATGCGCAATGTTTATAAAGATCTATTCTGGAGTTTTTTTATTAGGATCAGTTACTTAAAGTATTTATAGAAAAGGTTGGCCATGCCTGAAGATATTTTTCCGATACGCGATAATGTTTTTCATATTTATGAATCTTTAGGTGTTTATTGCACCCTGGTTGTCGGAACCGAAAAGGCTTTGCTTATTGATACGGGTTTTGGATTCGGTGACCTTTCGTCCAAAGTAAGAAAGATCACATCATTGCCAATTATTGTTGCTAATACGCATGGACATACCGATCATATACAGGGAAACAAGAATTTTGATGAAGTCTATATACACCCCAACGATATTGTTTTATCAAAGCTGCATTCCTCATTTCCTGTAAAGCTTTCAATTTATTTAAATAATAAAAGGAACCTTACTCCTTCCGAGAAAAAAAACACTTTTTTCTATTTTAAGCCAAAAAAACAAAAAGTATTCCCTATTGAAGAAGGTTCAATAATTGATCTTGGCAACAATAAGCTGGAAATTATTCATACTCCGGGCCATACAAAAGGATCGATCTGCATACTCGATAAAGTACACAGACTTCTATATGCCGGAGATTCTTTCTCAAGTCATGTTTGGCTTTTTTTTAGAGAATCAACATCAATCGATATCTACACTGAAAGTATCGATAAGATTCTATTAAGAATGAATGAATTTGATGCGATTTTGCCATCACACTTCCAAGTTACATTAAAAAACACATTTTTAAACACAATAAGGCATTGCGCAAAAAATATTTCCAAGGAAAAAAGTACCGTATTTGATACGAAATTAGCAGGCAAAGCGCTTCTTTATATGGAAGGGTTCGAACATATTGCGGGAAAATATGGATATCAAACGTTTGAAGATTTTTCTCTTCATTTAAAAGAGATCCCCCCCGAAGAAATCGCAGAGATAGATTTTGCATCAATAGTTTATTCAAAGAAAAAATTGAGAGCCTCAAGGTAGTGTTTTACAACTTTCATAAAATCGGCCATTCGTATACAGTTCTTCTATCGGAATGAACAAACATGTAACGAGCATTCTTCAGGCCCTTCTTGTTACTTTTCTCTGGTCAACGTCATTTATAATAATCAAAAAAGGCCTTTTAACGATTCCTCCGATTACTTTCGCAGGCCTTCGATATTTCCTTGCCTCTTTGTGCCTTCTCCCGTTTGTTTTCCGGCCGTCCTATCGGTCGGAAATTCACAAGCTGAACAAAAGCCAATGGGTTAGGTTGATTCTTCTCGGTTTGGTTTTTTATGTTCTTACCCAAGGTGCTCAGTTTTTAGGTCTTTCGCTTTTACCTTCGGCAACAGTCAGCTTAATGCTCAATTTTACTCCTCTCGTTGTTGTTGCTCTCGGCACGGCTTTTCTCAATGAGAAACCGACTAAACGTCAGATTGCCGGTATTGTTCTCTTCATTGCGGGCGCTCTCGTCTATTTTCTTCCACTGACCGACATTGGATCACAAGTTATCGGACTCGCCGTGATGATTCTCGGGGTTCTCTCAAATGCAGCATCATCAGTCTTAGGCCGGAAGGTAAATCGGAAGAAGAATCTCAGCCCTTTTACCGTTACGTTAATTTCTATGTCTGTCGGTTCCGTTGTTCTTCTTTCGTTGGGTTTGGCTGTTGAAGGTATTCCGAAAATCCCACTTATATCGTGGCTGTCGCTCCTCTGGTTGTCCGCGGTGAACACGGCCTTTGCATTTACTCTTTGGAACAGAACACTTCGTTATCTTACGGCAATGGAATCAAGCATTATAAACGGAACAATGCTCATTCAGATTGCCATATTGGCTTGGATTTTCCTGGGAGAGAGTTTATCAATGTCGAATATCGGGGGAATGATTGTAGCCTCGATTGGAGCGATACTTGTTCAGCTCAGGCCTCGTGTGAAAGATGAGTTGCATGATACTGCCAAAAACAGCGGTTAATATACACCGGCCGCGAAGTTTCGCGTAATAACGGAATGTATCCCAGATACAAGGATCATTACATGGAACAAGAACTTTTAGAGGGAAATGTTAATCCTCCAATATTAAAGAATAATAAAATATATAAGAAGGCACATAAAGCTTCCTGGACAATAGATCTCCTTCTCAAACATGTTCGCAAAAAGGGAATGAACTGGATACCTGAGTCGTACGGAATTGATAATGGTTTTCACGTTATAGAATATCTTAAAGGAAAGACAATTCATAATAATCCGCGATGGATATGGGAAATAGAGGTATTAATTCAAATTGCTACAATGCTGCGCCAATGGCATGATGCAACTCAAGATTTTGAATGTAAAAAAAGCGATTGGTTATTAGCGAATTTCGAGAAAAAAGAAGTAATTTGCCACAATGATTTTGCACCGTACAATATTTTGTTTATTAACAAGAAACCCACAGGATTAATTGATTTTGATACGTGTTCACCAGGATCAAGATTATGGGATATTTCATATGCGGCTTATCGCTTTATTCCCATTTTCCCTATGAAAGGTGAAACGGAGTTTAATGAATATTCATTATTTACAAGAAAAGAAGTTCTTCAGAGACTTAAACTGTTCCTTAAGGTCTATGGGCATTCGGAAAAAGATAAATACTTTTCAGTAGATGAGACTTTTGCGGTATTACAGAGACGTTTGGAAGTTCTTGCTCAATGGTCGGAAGAGTTTGGAAAGGAAAATAGAAATCCGGAACTTCTTGAACATGCAAAGATGTACTTTGAACATTCTCAGTGGATTTCCTTGGTGCTGGGATCCGTGTTCTAATGAAAGTATGTTTAATATAAGGAAAGGTCTATGGCTATGAAAAAATACACCGATGGGAATCGTGAAGCTTGGAACATAGCATCTCAATATCATTTCAAAGCAATGGGTGAGAAATGGCTTGAAGGTTTCAAAACGCCCGGATATACCTGTTTTGATGAATTTGATTATAATTTATACAATCGTTTGCCGCTTCAAGGAAAATCCGTCTTTCAAGCTCCCTGCAATAATGGACGTGAAATCCTGTCATTTATAAATATGGGGGCATCGGAAGGTGTCGGATTCGATATATGCGATGAAAATATTGTCTTTTCTGAAAAGCTGAAACAGGTTTCCGGGATTCAAGCGGAATTTATTCTTACAGATGTCTACACCATACCTGAAAAATATAACGAGCAATTTGATATCGGCATAATTACCGTTGGTTCAATAACGTGGATGCCGGATTTGAAAAAGTATTTTGATATTTATCGACGCTTATTAAAGACGAAGGGAATTCTTTTTATATATGAAATGCATCCTTTGACAATCGCTTATCCCTATTCTTTCACCGGAAAGAGTGAAATCGTTTTTGAAACAAGCTATTTCACCAAAGAAGCCCTCATCTATTATGATAGTCTTGATTATTACGGACACGAAGAGTATCAAGGCCCGGCTCAGTATAATTTTCAATACACGATGTCCGATGTAATTCAAACTCTTATTGATCTGGATTTCTGTCTAGAGGAATTTAAGGAATATCCGCATGATATGGGCGGCGGCCATGCATATTTGGAAAATAAGGTTCCATTAAGTTATCATCTTTGGGCTACTAAGAATTAGTTCCGAGCGGATATTCGCCAACAGAGGAAATTCTTTTATTTAAATTTAGGCAAAGTTCCGAAAATGCTCCATAACTTTATCAGCAGGAGTACCTCAACAGCCGGTATTCCAGTTCTCTATCAATTGGTTATTCAAAATGGATGATAAATTCACAGTAATCGTCATGCATGCCAATGGCTTTCTTTATCTCGGCTCGCACTCCACCATGATGGAACGGTCGAAAGACATTTTCAAACATACCTGCGGAACAGAGACAAAATGTCGGATTCGGCTCTGCAAGACCTTCTTCAACAAGATCGCAACCGCACTGCTTAAGAATGAAGTGGGCTTGATTTCCGTCAATGGTCCAGAAGGTACTTGCATTCAAGACTTCTCGGCGTCTTTTATTAATTGCTTCAATCAGTTCATATACCGATTTGGGTTCTTTCCCGAAATGAGATATTGTCTTCTCGAGGATTTGTTCCGCACATTCTTTCCCTGCGGATTTCATTGTATATTGACAAATTTTTTCATCTCTCAACTCATTTAATGCGGTGCATACACCTTTAATCCATGCACGATTTCGTTCAATAGCCGATTGGCTTATTTCTTTGTTTGACATAATTCTCATCCGACCTTTTTTACTTATTACCAGTTACGAGAAAAAAGTAAAGCCGGAGAGTGGATAACTCAGCTATGAAGATGCATCGGGAGTTATACGTAAGTTGATACGGCGGCAGGAATCTATAGGGGTTTTGGAAAAAGAATAATATTGCTCCCACGGGGGGAGCGACTTCCTTCGGACGCGAAAAGCGGTATCGAGCTGGAGTTCATTCAACCAGGGAAGCCGACTCAGAATACCTACATCGAACGGTTCAGCCGGACGGTTCGGCATGAGTGGTTGAAACTGGTTAATTTCGATTCGATCGAACAAGCATAGTTCCTTGCGACCGAATGGCTATGGACTTACAATAACGAGCGACCAAATTCAGCAGTCGGAGGGGTGCATCCGAGAACGGTGAATCTGGTCACTTGAAAACCTCTACTTCTGACGGCATTCAAGAATAGGGGGATTACAAATCCACACCCCCGTGTAGGGGGCGACCCCATAATTTCCGGCTTTAGTGTATTTCTAAATCAGTTTCAATCCACACCCCCGTGTAGGGGGCGACATATTCGGTTGCAAATTCAATAAAATCGGTCTGGTTTCAATCCACACCCCCGTGTAGGGGGCGACCAAGCTCCAGGGTAAAAAAAAGATTCAAGGATTAGTTTCAATCCACACCCCCGTGTAGGGGGCGACATCATCACCATACCGCCGCAGCATGGGAAGTCGGTTTCAATCCACACCCCCGTGTAGGGGGCGACACTTGTTAATGATACCGCAGCACAACAAATAGCTGTTTCAATCCACACCCCCGTGTAGGGGGCGACCGGTAAACATCGCAGCGTATCGGGCGATATACTCCGTTTCAATCCACACCCCCGTGTAGGGGGCGACCTACATGGACCCCAACAACCGAGACTTTTCCAAAGTTTCAATCCACACCCCCGTGTAGGGGGCGACACCGGATTCATTAATAAGGTAAAGCAATACCTGGTTTCAATCCACACCCCCGTGTAGGGGGCGACGATCAGACTTAGCGATACGGTTTTTTTCATTTCGTTTCAATCCACACCCCCGTGTAGGGGGCGACTACGCGGAATTTGGTCCGGTTCAAGCCGGGTTTGTTTCAATCCACACCCCCGTGTAGGGGGCGACTTGCCGCCGCCGCGGCCCTTGCTGTTGTGGACGGGTTTCAATCCACACCCCCGTGTAGGGGGCGACGAATTGGCTTAATCTCTCCGTTCCGGTCCCGTAATGTTTCAATCCACACCCCCGTGTAGGGGGCGACCCCGCCAATCGTGTACTATTAATTCAGTCACAACGTTTCAATCCACACCCCCGTGTAGGGGGCGACCCCCATTCTTTGGCCATGATTTTGGTTAAGTGCACCGT
This sequence comes from Spirochaetia bacterium, assembly GCA_963666985.2. Taxonomy (GTDB): domain Bacteria; phylum Spirochaetota; class Spirochaetia; order DSM-2461; family DSM-2461; genus UBA2779. Next base: position 2,138,231 of record CAXXIA010000002.1, read on the forward strand.
TTCAATCCACACCCCCGTGTAGGGGGCGACAAATCCGTTCGTCGAACGAGCTTCGAGCATGGTGTTTCAATCCACACCCCCGTGTAGGGGGCGACTGTATACAATTTTAATACTTGCTATACTGATATTTAAAGATGTTTTTTTGCGAACCCTTTAAAATAAATATGCATCAATCTATATAAGAAGTGGTATTCATTTTTTATTTTGTTACAATGTCTAGTTTTATTTACTATCGCGAAAGTCCTAAGATCGCAGCCGTTACTTCAGGTTCGCGCAAGATGAAAATTACACAATAAGAGTGCCTTCGGGATCATAACTTGGCTTCGCGCCAATATGTTCAACTTTTCGTTTCCAATTACTTCCGAGGTAGTAATACCGGAGACTGTCTTCTTTCGGATTAATGATTTTTTCCAGCCTTGATCGAAATTTAACCCACTGTGCTGGGTCTACAAGGCATTCAAAAACAGAGTTTTGTACTCGCTGTCCGTAATTCTCACATTCCTTGGCGACTTTTCGGAGTCTTTTTTGTCCTAAGGATGTTTCAACGCAAACGTCATATGTCACAAGAACCATCATATAAGTTATCTCCAGAAAAACGGCGGATAAGCGTCCAGATCGTCGCGAATCCAACGGGCCATTAAGCGGGCTTGAAGAAACGGCAATAAACCGAATGTGGTTTTTTCTCCAAGAAACGGATGAAGTATTTCTTCGTCTTTTCGTTTTTGATATGTGAGAATCACTTGCTTTCGTGTTTTTTCGTTCATTGTAATACCGCCAGTTTCTTCACGAAGGAAGCCTTTGGCAGAAATCTGTTTTCTGTTGATGAGTGTAAGGGCTATACGGTCGGCAAGGATGGGGCGCAGTTCTTCCATAAGATCCAATGCTAATGATGACCTGCCGGGGCGGTCGGCGTGAAGAAATCCCATCTGGGGGTCAAGTCCGACACTTTCACATGCCGATCGGCAGTCATTGGCCAGCAGTGTGTAAAGAAAAGATAAAAGCGCATTGACGTTATCTTTCGGAGGTCTTCGATTTCGGCCGGAGAATGGAAAATCCTCTTTGTTGGCGATAATCAGTTCCGGAAATATGCTGAAATATGTGTTTGCCGCATCTCCCTCAATACCGCGTATAGTTTCAATATCTTCAGCCCTTTGGAGATTTTGTAAATTCGTTTTTAGATGACTTTCGACCTTTTCCAGAGGTTGAATATTTGAATCCGAACTATGGTCTCTTCGAAAGCGCTGAATAACGCGGAGACAATTGCTGATTTTAGCCGTTATGAACCAGCAGGCGGCATCTTTGATATTTTTTTCTGAACGGGTTTTCTCATGTTGACATCTACGGAGGAGTACATTCCCAGATTGCGGGCCTACCACCCCGGCGAGAAACCGTCCGCTTTCAGCATGAAACGACAATGTCACGTTATTTTCACCACAATGTCCTAAGAGAAACGGACTGAAGCCGACATTGCCAAAACATACAATGGAATCGAGTGTATGGATGGGAATTGAAAAGACTTTTTCTTTATTCACCCGGACAACGACATTGGTTCGTTCTTTTGCCAGATAAGAGCCCTGGGTGGTAATAAATAATGTATTTCCGTGGCGTTTCAGAGTTCCTCTTCCTCCAGCATTTTTGAGATATACCGCAAAGCTGATTTTGGACTTTGCGGTTGGCAGATATCCTGCATTGAACAGGAACGGCACTGTTTTTGTTTTTTTGCCGGTGGCAGCTTCCCTTCTGAAATCAGATTTCGGAAATCCTGTATCCTGTTTTCTGTCTCTGCTCGTAACGCTTCGCTAAAGGTTACCGGCTCCCTATGGCGGGTTTTCCCGTAGAACAGAAACCCTTCGGAAATATCAATGTTCCAGGATTCTTCCAGACAGAAGGTTTGGGCGCAAAGCTGGATTTTATCTTCATTTCCGCTTTTAGGTTTCCCTCGTTTGTATTCAATAGGAATCGGCATCCATAATCCTTTTCTGCCTGAGAGCGGTATTCCTTTTTCGGATGGTGTCAGTTCAACGACGTCGGCAAAACCGGTTAGGCCATAAAAGTAAGAAGTCAGTCTTAACGACCTGAAAATTACGCGTTCCTTGCTTTTTTCATCAGGGCCTTCATGGACTTTTTCATGAAACAGACGACCTTCCGCCGACAAGGCATTTTCCGCCCAGGTTTTATCAAGATGGATCAAGGCGCATTGCCGGGGACAAAAGGCAAGATGCTGGAGACCCGATATAGGCAGAAGTTCGTCTTCAGAGAACATCGAATTTTACAGCAATTGCTTCACGGTTATGCCCGAAGGAACATTACTATCGATTAAAACTTGGTAGTCCGCAAAGCTTCTTGCCGGATTCTCTTTATCGTTTTTGGTTACCGAGACAAGATCAAAAAGTTTGTGCGCCGGAGCGTTACCTAACTTGCTTTCATGTTCGAAAATGATTAGGGCTCTGGGGGCCATTTGTCCTCTTGCGGCGGATCGATCCAGTTCAAACATCTGAATGAGAGATGTCCAGAATAATTCCAGATCGTCTTCCGAAAAACCGGTTTTGTCCGCCAAGTAGGGATTCACGAAACCATGGCAGCGGTAGAGAGCATAGGGGACAGTGAATTTTCGTCCCATTGTTCGATTGTCACCTTTCTGTGCTTCAGCTTCTTTTTTTGTAGCGACAGCACATCGTGTAATGGCATGTTCGAGTGAAACTATGGGATCAACTGAACGGGCAAAGGCTATTTGAATAGGCCCCCGAACTTGTCCGCAATTAACTTTAAGCGCCATAACCGCACCAAAAGTCCGGACATCATAAAAGTTATGGCACATCCATTGGGTTGCCTCCTGGTCGGGAGAGTCTCCTGGTTTTTTATTCAGAGCTTTATAGGCTCTTTCATGCTGATCGTTTAAAACAGCTTTTTCTTTAACATAAATTTCGTAAGGAGGTTCTTCGTTTTTTATTGTACCGATATAGTTTCGAACTTTTCTTTTAAGGCAGACATCGGTGACAAGGCCATGCCCTGTTTCCGGGTCGACTCGTGGAAGATTGCCTGCATCCGGATCGCCATTGGGATTGCCGTCGGCAACATCGAAAAGATAGACGAAGTCGTAACGATTATTCATTGTTTCCTTCCTTTTTTTCAGTTTTGGGGGTAAAGAAATCCTGTCTTTGGTGGTAATAGCCGAGAGAGAACAGCCCCTGATCGGCAAGGTTTAAATGCTTGGGAAAATTCTGGATGCGCCCACAAATCTCTTGAATGGTTTTTTCAGCAAACACCTTCTGTCCGCCTTCCAATTTTCCGATATGGTGTTGGCTCATCCGGATCAATCGGGGAAATACCGTCGCCGGTGTGGACGATGCGGCACCGTAATACCGATCTTTGATAGAAGCATTGATATTCCCCAATGCCTTCAATTGTGTTTTTTCCAATGAAGCGAACAGTCGGCCAAGCTGATAGGCGACTTCCGGACGATTTTCATCAAGCATGAAAAGTTCCTCCTTTTCATAATTTCTTTGTAAAAATGCTTTGATAATGGCGGCCCTGGGATAAGTAATCTCTTTATCCGCACGGATTCTTCTGAGGACCGCTGAGTAAAATGAATCAGGATATCGGGTTTCCCAAAGAATGGAACGCGTTAAGGCGCCGCCGAGCAGGGGAGGGATATCTTTAGATTCCCGGGCTGTTTGTGCCAGAAGTATCCAGATGGGTAAAATCTCCCGATCTCTTTCACCTTTAATTATTTCCAGTTCTTTCTGATGCCGAACCACCCGGCCGACCATTTCTTCTACGGTTCCCCGATACCAGAACCGGACTGAAAGTCGGGCCGCATTGGGAGAGAGCCCCAGAACATAAAAACCTCCTTTTTCGATTGTAAGCGGGGCTGTGCCGGAAACAAGACTTTTAAGGGTTGAACGGACTTTGGCTGTTTTCTCTTCATCTTCCGCCGGGGTATAGGAAAAACTGAGCTTGAAAATGTCCTCGGAGATTCCGGGTTCATCGGCCCAGAACACACATGTGGCATCGCCAATTTTAATGCGCCGTTCGGATTCGGATTCCAAGAGTTTATTTAGGGCTGTAGAGAACTCGAATGAGGCGGTCTCGCCGATTGGAGCATTAAAACTTTGATCTTTACCATAACTGCAGAAAGCATCGGCATTGAAGGAAACAAGTGATGCGCCTGAGCTTTGAGCTCCATTAACACCTTTGGTTTTGATATCCTGGATTCGAGCAATTTCGGTAATATCGCCGGTAACAAGGCAGCGTGAGACCCAGGGTTCATCAGTTTTTTGTTCTTCTCTGAGGGCCGTAATGTCATGAAGATAACGGGGCGGGCCGTCGCAAAAACGAACAACTCCGAACAGGCCGGAAATTTCGGCAAGGATCGGATAATTCTTGGCTTCTTGCGGATTCCATTTTTCCAGGAAATGGCAGAATGAAGAATAATCATCATTGTTTATATCTGGTTCCTTGCCTCGATAGAGTTCTTTGAAAGACTCATGGGCTTTTTCGCATCGCTGGAGAACCTTTTCCCGATCCCCCGGTTTTAAAGTTTCTGGATTTAAATATCCAAGCATGTAATCAGTTCGATCCCATCCATAGGGTGTCGGATTCATTCCACTGCCTGAAGGTTTTGCTTTGCCAGGAAGTGTCATCATTTTATTTCTGGTTTTTGAGTCGTCGGTTATTCTGAGGTCATGGATTCCTTCCAAAGAACCGTCTGAATGGAGAACAATTTCAAAGGCCACACCCTGCTTGATGCATCCGAATTCGGGAATATCCTGCTCCGGATCATCGACTAAACGTTCATAGTAACGAACCAGTTCTTGAAGAATCATGATGAGACTCCTTCTTCCTCCATGGCTGGAACATTCATTACGCCGTTAATGAGTTCCGCCCGGAAGAAACGCGGTGTCATGTTGTCTGTAAAATCGATATCCAGGAGCATCCAGCCGAGATTTTGGTTGATTCCCGTACCCTCAAGGTTTGCAATATCATCCGGCTCTATCCATTCGAACATGGCTTCAAATTCTCTGTTGCCCAGATAAGGGTGATGAAAGCACTGTCCTTTTTCCGCACGGCGTTTGAAGATTTCGTAATGTTTCTGAGGAGGTTCGGAGTTATCGAGAACGATGTAGTGGGCTTCAATAGCGTAGTCCACATTCCGAAGAATGGTTGCGGCTCTCTGCTGGCGCTGATCTTCCACATTCTGAGAAAGTACATCGCCTTTTGTTCCATCCAGAAAACCTTTAATCGTTCGGGCCGAAGGACCGATCCCGCTGACTTCATTTCTCCGGATATTGGTAAATTGTATCGGGGAGAGAACATGGATTTTGTCTACTACCCAGTGGATGGCGGGTTTCCAGTAAATCGCTTCAAGGATTCCTCGGGCCGCCGATGGAGTCATCACATCATAACTGACTCTTTCAACTTTCATTTCCGGGCGGGTAAAACACGCATAATCTCCACGAACTCTCAAGCCGATTCGGTTTTTTGACAGATCCAATCTATTCCTCCTTTACAGAATGAAGTTTTCATAGGAACGGCTGCTTCGTTCAACAAGGCCAAGCTGTTCATCGTATTTATCATCATCAATGAGCATCCAGATTCCGTGTTCGGAAAATTCAATGGCCCGTTCTTGTGCAAGTGCTTCCAGTTCATGTTTTCGAATTTGAATACAGTAGCGCTGTATACGCCGCCAGTCGTTACGGCTTGGTGGAACATATCCCCAGAGGAGTTCCCGAAATTTTTTTCCTTGTTCTTCCCATGGTACAAGAAGCGGAGAGCTTTCTTCTTTAATAAATTGATAACGCTTGGCCATCGTTGAAAATTGAAATTGCATGGTTGACGGATCGTTTGGCAATGTGGATTCGTGAATGATTTGATACTTGTCCCACAAATCCTGCTGCCGCCAGTAATGAAGAAAAAAATAGGCTTCAATGGCCTCACTCGCCATTGGATCAGCATATTGATGGATGATTTCTTCTCCGGCATCCGCTGTTTGTCGAAGCATACCGGGAGGCAGAAGTTCCGGAGTTTTGAAGAAAACCACATCTCCTAATTCCCTGCGTCCTTCCCGATTACACCGGCCGGCGGCCTGGGTAAGCGAATCCAAACCGCACTGAGCCCGATAAACCGAGGGGAAATCAACATCAACGCCGGCTTCAATCAGCTGTGTGCTGACAACACGGCAAATTTCATTGTTTTTCAATCGTTCTTTTATCGTTTTTAATTTTTCGAGCCGATGAACCGGACACATTCGAGTACTCAAATGAAAATGTCCGTCTTCTTTCCCCAGCTGATTGGCTAATATCGAGGCATGGCGGCGGGTGTTGACGATACACAAAACCTGTTTTTCTTTTATGAGTGAATCGGTGAGCGCTTCGTCTGTAAGTATCGGAATGATTTTTACAGAGGTTCTCTTCATGATTGATGTAAAGGATTCATCCGGTTCGACAATATGCCGGATGTTTTCGATGCCGATAGAGAAGTCTTCCCCTTTTTCCAAAGCCGGTTTTGTTGCACTGCAAAGCACGACACTGCAGCCGTAATTGTTTACCAATTCATTTAGGGCCAGAAGTGTGGGTTTCAAGAGTTCCACAGGCAACGTTTGGGCTTCATCAAGAATAATAACGCTGTGGGCAATGCGATGGAGTTTGCGGCAGCGGCTGCTTCGATTGGCAAAAAGGGATTCAAAAAATTGAACGTTGGTCGTGACGATAAGCGGAGCATCCCAGTTTTCCGATTGAAGACGATTGGCCTGGTTTTCCTTCTCCGGCTCAACATTGCTGTGATGTTCAAGAAGAACTGGATCTCCCAAGGCTTGAAAAACGGATCGATAAACCTCGGCGTTCTGTTCAATAATACTGGTAAACGGAATGGCCACAACGACTCTTTGAAGGTTGTATTTCAGGGCGTGATCCAGGGCAAATGTTAATGAAGCGAGTGTCTTTCCCCCGCCGGTGGGAACACAAAGATCGAAGAATCCTGGAGGCAGTTTTGCGTTTTTTCGGCATGAATCCAGAATCCGCCTCCGGACAACGTTTACGGGTGTGTTGTCCGATTTTGATTGCAGAAGGTTCATGTACTCATCAAGAATGGGCTTCATTTGAGACAGGAAATTTATTCCTTGCAGGCGAGATGAGGCTTTTTCCGGATTCATATATTCTTCTGTTGCAAGGAAGTCGGCATCCACCAGACAGGAGTACAGCATGCGAATCCAGAAAGCGACAGTAAAGGAAGCCTGCCGTCTTTCCTTCGGGAACAGGAGAGAGGGAATGGAGGGAATCGTTTGCCTGATTATTGATTCGGGTACATTTTCTTGCCAGCTGGCAAGTTCTTTTGATAAACGATTCTCCAGGGAACTTCCGGTAACTTCTGATGAGTAATCCAGTAGACCGGAATGGTGACCGGCAATAATGTGAGCCAAAATTTTCCCTGCCGATCCGAATTGGTTTACCGCCCATTGTGCTCCGGCCGATGAGTGATCGACTTTCCCGGAAGTTTCTGAAGTGTGAGAATCGGTGGATGTATTCTTTATTAAGTAATCCTGGAATTCGTTTGAGTATTTACCCAAGTCATGCCATAAACCAGCTATTTGACACCACTCGGATGAATTAAATGAATTCCCATATTCACCCGAAAGAGAACTGACTCTTTTTAAATGTGTTTCGAGGAGTTCCCAGGTTTCAATTTCAGATGTATGCGCATAAAAAGGTCTATTGATGTTCACTTAATGTATATTACATTGCCGAACAAAATTGAAAAAGATTTATTTGTTTAGGAAGACTTGCTTTCTATACCGGTAAATCTCTAGGACAAACTTAGAAATTTACCGGTAATAAGAGTTTCTCCGTCTAGAATTTCACTTCATCCGGATGCAGGCCCGAGCCGCCGAAATCATCGAGTGAATCAATCACGGACATATCGTGTTCAGAGATTTCGAAATCAAAGACTTGAAGGTTTTCTTGTATTCTCGATGGAGTTACGGATTTGGGCAGTGGAAGTGTGTTGTTCTGAAGGCACCAGCGAATGCAGAGCCGAGCGACTGATTTACCGTATCGTTCGGCAATTTCCGTCAGTTTAGGATGGGTAAGCATTCGGCCTGTTCCGAGCGGGCTCCAGGCTTCAATTAAGATGTTGTTTTCCCGGCAGAACCGGACGGTTTCTTCCTGCATGTGTCCCGGATGGAATTCGATTTGATTCACCATGGGTTTCACGTCCGTTTCCATGAGGGGCGCCAAATGGTGGGGCAAAAAGTTTGAGACGCCGATGGAGCGGATGCGTTCCTGCCGGTAGAGTTCCGTTATGGCTCTCCATGTTTCTTTGTTGATGGTTTCCCAGTCGGGGAAGCGGGAGGAAGAGGCGGGCCAGTGGATAAGGTAAAGATCCAGATAGTCAGTTTGTATTCTCTTCAGAGTTTTCTCGAATGCTTTTAGCGTTCGTGTATATCCGCGATCGGCGTTCCAGACTTTGCTTGTTATGAATAATTCTTCTCGCGCGATGCCGGATTCGCGGATTCCTTGTCCGACGCTCTTTTCGTTTCCGTAGACGGCCGCTGTGTCGATGTGACGATACCCCGATTCAATGGCCGTTCGAACGGCAGAGGCCGTAATGTCTCCTTCCGGGGACTGCCATGTGCCGAATCCCAGGCAGGGAATGGGATAGCCGTTACTCAAAGCGATGGTGTCGGTTGGATTGTTCATGGTGTCTCCTTTTGTCTTTGCTGAAAGTACAGGTAATTATGACGTATAAGACGTTAAAAATAGGGGTGATTTCAGAAGGGAAACGGACTTTTTATCTGAATAAGAACTCCCATATAGACATAGTAGAGAATCAGGATAACCACAAGGAAGGCCAGTTGAATTTTGAATCCGCGGGGCGTTCCTTTGGGGATTCCCGAGGCCATGCGGATAAGAACCAGGGTATCCGAGAGTGTTAGAAGGCAGGCGGCTATGCCGAGGGTTGTGATTCCCCTGCGAAGGTCGGCCAGGGCGCCGGCGAAAAGGACGGCCAGTCCGATAGCGTACAAAATTGTCTGCGTCCGGATGTCTTTCGGGGGAGAGAAGGTTTTTATCGTTCCGAAGACTATGAACGCGATGATGATTCCGCCGATAACGAGGCTTGTTATGATTATCATCGGCTGTGCTTTGTTCATCAATAAGACGGCGCCGATGAAGATGTTCACCAGCAGGAAAAGGACTCCCGAAAGGATGACGATGGGAGAGGTTCCCGTTTCGGAAGGTTTTTCCGCTTCATTCGCCTGAACGGCGCTCGATCCTTCTATCCCCAATTCTCCGATGCCCATGGCCAATAATATGACGCTTGGGATAAAGGGAAAGCCGCCGCTTTTGATGATAACAATCATCAAGGCGAAAAAGAGCAGCAGGGGTGTCGTGATTTTTTTGGCAATGAATAATCCTTGTTTTCTTTCATTATGGAAATAGGCCAGCTGGATGATGAAATTGAAGGCGGCCAGCAGTATCCAGAAGAAGTGGGGAGAGATAAAGAAAGAAGATTTCATGGGAATCCTCGCTTGGTTAATGATGACTGTTTGCCGTTATTTTATCACAGGTGCCTGAGAGAAGAAGATATTACCGGCGGTTTGATTTCTTGTTACCGATGAGTTACATTTTGGGTGTGTACGATAGAAAGGCAACGGAAAATCAGATTATCAATGCGCTGGACTCGCTGATTCGCGAATCGGGAATAAAAAGCGTTGGAGTGAATTCGGTGGCTCGGAAAGCGAATGTTTCCAAGGTGCTGATTTATAGGTATTTCGGCGGTTTGGACGGACTCCTGGAAGAATGGGCGATACGGAAAAGTTACTGGATTGAGGTTCCCGATGAGATTACCCGGATCGACAGCATCGGGACCGGCATAGAGATAATGATTTCCGGCATGGCCGAAAGTCTTCTTGGCGATGCCTCGCGGAGAGCTGTTCTTCGCTGGCTTCTTGAAGAAGATTCGGAAGCGGGGAAACGGGTGAGGGAACGTCTGGAAAAAAGGGGTGTGGAATTAACCCGCATGCTTATGGATCGGAACGCCGTTCCCGAGAGTTGGGATATGGAGGCTCTCGTAGCCGTTATTACGGCCGGAGTGAGTTATCTTGCGCTTATGAGCGATAGATCGGATGTTTATAATGGGATTTCGCTGAAGACTTCCGAAGGCTGGGAACGGCTTAGCCGGGGAATCGCGGAAGTCTTTTCCGAAATGGCGTAGAATTTTAAAAGGCCGGATAAGCCTTTTTTTTAAATCTTAATGTTACTGAACAGTAACATTAAAGGCATAAGGGAGATAAGGATGAAGATTAGTACGGGTGGATGGAAAATGGTCGGTTTTCTCATACTGTTCGGCGCGGTTGTGTGCGTCGGCTGTATGTCATCGGGCGGATCGGAGGAGGACGCGGATTATGTTCTTTGCATTGAGCCGGGAGAGGAATGGATACACCGGTTTTCCGCTCTGATAAAGAATCCGCCTCAAATCGCGGCATGGATTGAGGATGAAGAGGGAAACTACCTGGAGTCGATTTATGTTACCAAGAAAGCGGCAAAGGAAGGGTGGCTTGCCAATAAGGGGAATCGCCGGGTTGAGGCCCTTCCCCGATGGGCGCATCAGCGCAACATCACCGATTCGGCGGGGATTCTGATGCCGTCGAAAAAACAGCCGTTGGCCGACGGGGTGTCCGGGGCGACTCCGAAGAATGTCGTGGAAATCCCCTTTGAGGCGCCAAGCGGAACGGAGCGGTTCCGTCTGGTTTTGGAAATCAATCATTCCACGGATTTCAATGCGGCTTGGCCCGAAGATGCCCGAAAAGGAGATGCGAATTGGTCGGGAGGTTCGGAAGGCAGCGGTCAGCCGTCGTTGGTGTATTCGGCTCTCATCGGCGGCGGAAAATCCGGTCCTTGGGAATTGTCTTTGGACGGTCATGGAAGTCCCGACGGTTCCGACGGCGGAATTGATCCGGATGTTTCTTCATTCACTTCCGCGGTGAAGATCTTGAAGCGGGCCGAAGTTGCGGCGCCGTAACGGCCGGAGGCGATGGGCGGTGTGCCCGGGAATTGAAATCTGAAGTCGAGAAGGTCGGCCTTTGCCGGTGCGCGGGGGGGAGCGGCCGAACGGCTTCGGGGGTCGTCCCCAAAAAAAGGCCGTTCCAAATTCATGGAACGGCCCGATGAGCGGATATTCTGAGTGAATTACAGGCTGATGAGGAGTGTTTCGCCGGATGGTGTTATCAGGATTTCTCCTTCGACGGTTTCCGCGCGTCCGCCTTCCACGTTTTGAACTTTGGGAATGTTCTTTAAAAGGATCCGGCCGGTTCCCAGGGATTTGGAAAGTTCGATTCGTATTAAGGACTTATTCTTTTCGGCCCGGGCGGTAAAAACGATGTTCCCTTGTGTATCCGGGATTTCACAGACGGCCGTACAGCCTTCTTCAAGCTGATACAAGGCCAGTGTGACTCCTTGAAGATAGTCGTAATCGGGGCGTGAGTAATCCGATCCGAAGGCGATGAAGGAATTCTCGCGGATATGGAGAGGCAGTGAGAAATAATCATAATCCTCTTTGTACCAGCGGCCGCCTTCCCGAACTTCGCCTGTGAAATATTCGGTCCATTTCCCTTCCGGCAGATAGAAGTCGACGCGGCCTTCTTCGCTGAATACCGGTGCGACCAGCAGGCTGTCGCCGAACATGTACTGCATATCCAGATACGCCGCGGCAGGGTCGTTATGGTAATCGATCACCATGGCCCTCATTACCGGGAGTCCTTCGGCGGCGGCTTTGACGGCCATCCGGTAGATATAGGGCATGAGACGGTTTTTTATACGGATGAAATGGCGCAGAACATCGCTGGATTCTTCGTCGAAGATCCAGGGAACCCGGTAGCTTGTTGAACCGTGCAGACGGCTGTGCGTTGAGAAGATTCCGAAAGCCGTCCATCTTTTGTATAGATCCGGTGAAGGCTGTTCTTCGAAACCGGCGATGTCGTGGCTCCAGAACGCGAATCCGGATGCCGACAGAGACAAGCCTCCCCGCAGGGTTTCGGCCATGGACGCATAGGAGGCCGAGCTGTCGCCGCCCCAGTGCAGAGGATATTTCTGCGATCCGGCCGTGGCGCTTCGGGCGAAGAGCACCGCTTCGCCTTTGCCTCTTTTTCGTTCCAAAAGTTCAAAAACACATTTCCCGTAGAGATAGGGATAGTAGTTGTGCATCGACTGCGGATCGGCGCCATTGTTGTAAACGACATCCACGGGGATTCGTTCACCGAAATCCGTTTTGAATGCGTCAACGCCCATATCCAGGAGTGTTTCCAGTTTGTCGGAAAACCATTTGCAGGCGTCGGGATTCGTAAAATCAACCAAGGCCATTCCGGGCTGCCACCAGTCGATCTGCTTGACTCCTTTTCCGTCGGCCCGCCGAAGGAAATATCCGTTCTTTACGCCTTCTTCAAAAAAGTCGGTTCCCTGCGCGACATAAGGGTTGGTCCAAACGGAGATTTTCAGGCCTTTCTGTTTCTGGCGTTTCAGCATTGCCGCGACGTCGGGGAACACTCTGTCGTCCCATTCGAAATCACTCCAATGAAGTTCTTTCATCCAGAAGCAGTCGTAATGGAAAACGCTTAAGGGAATATCCCGTTTGGCCATTCCGTCTATAAAGGACGTTGTTGTTTTTTCATCGTAGTTCGTCGTGAATGAAGTGGAAAGCCATAATCCGAACGACCAGGCCGGAAGCAGAGCCGCGCGTCCGGTTAAGGCGGTATAGGATTTCAGGATTTCTTTGGGAGATGGTCCGTATATGAAGTCGTATCTTAAGACTTCTCCGGGAACGGAAAAGCCGACGTATTCCACTTTTTCACTGGCGACTTCAAACGAAACGTTATCGGTATGATCGACCAGGATTCCGTATCCTTTGTTCGTGAAGTAAAAGGGTATGCTTTTGTAGGCGATTTGCGATGAGGTGCCGCCGTCTTCGTTCCAGGTTTCAACGACCTGACCGTTTTTTACGAACGAGGTGAATCGTTCGCCGAATCCGTAGACGCATTCGCCGGGCTTCAGTGAAAGCTCACTAACCATGCGGGGCCGGCAGTTCTCGCTCAGGTAATTCGGTCCCGGAAGCATGGATGAGAGTTCTTTTTCGTACCGCATGTATCCGAGGTTTCGAAACCCGCAGGAGGTAATTACTTTTCCGCCGGATTCAAAACTGTAGCCCCAGGTTTTTCGATTTACGCGAACCAGAATGTCTCCGGTTTTCATAACGGCTTCGTCTTCGGAGATTTGAACATCCGCTTCTTGGGGATTGAGATTTTTCTCAAAGCGGGCTTCCTTGCGGTTATAGGCTTCATAATGCCGGGTTCTTACGGAAATCACGTTTTTCGCGGGCGATGTGAATTCCAGCGTCAGCGTGGAAATATTCATGGTATCCGCGCGGGTTCCGATCTTTTTCTCGGGGGCGACCACCCTCATTCCGCCCGGAATGGGCCGGATGTCGTAAGCGTCCATGGCGAAAGCGGCATTGGCCCGCTCACTGCGAAGCCAGTAACCTTCAGTGAACTTCATTTATTTTATTCCTTTGCTGGTAACATTTAAGGAAGCGGGTGGAAACCCGCTTCCGCATTTTTCTTAACGATTCCGGTGATGAATCAGTTCTTGCCTTCCAGTTCAATCCATTTGGATTCAATCTCGGCAATAACAGAATCCTTGTCCGCGGCTCCGGCGACGTAGGACTGCATCAGTTCTCCGAAGGCTTGATGGAAGCTGTCGGTTGAATAGGCGACTCCCAGAGTTCCGGCGCCTTCGGCGGCCACATGGGCATTCCCCTGCTTGATTACTTCAAAGTCGGGAGCGGGCGCGCCTTTTACGGGAGGTATAACACCGGCGACATTGGAGAACCAGGCCTTTCCGTAATCGGAGGTGTACCACCAATTGACGAAATCCAGAACGGCGGGGAGAACATCCGAATCTTTATAAACCCGCAGAGCCTGATCGGAACCGGCGATAACCTTTGTGAGCGAGGCGTTTTCATTAACGGGGTAGCCGTCGAATCCGATGGCAATATTCGGATTGATTTTCAGAACATCGGCCTCAATCCAGGCGCCTTGTCCGGTAACCATGGCGGTTTTGCCGGAAGCCAGCGCGGCGATTTCCGTGCTGATGGTTGATTCCAAAGGTTTGTTGTCGCCGTATTTCTTCACCAAGTCGATGAAGCGGAAGAAATCGTTGTACAGGGCGGGGTAGTCGGAGAAGTGGGCTTTCCCGGCGATAAAGTCGGCAACCATGCCTTCGACATCATCCGGCTGAGCCGCATACATGAAATGCTGGAAGATGTGCTTGTAAACCCACCATTCGGCAAAACCGCTTGAGAACGGCGTGTATCCGGCCGCGGCGATTTTTTTACAGGCGTTTTCCAAGGCGGAGAAGGTTTGGGGGAATTCGGTTATGCCGACTTCCTTGAAGATGTCTTTGTTGTAAACGATTCCGAAGAAGTTGCCTTTGATGGCGAATCCGTGCACTTCGCTGCCGCTTTTCATCATGGCTTTGACCGGATCGTCCATCGCCGAGGTGATCGGCTGACCGGAGAGATCCTTCGAATAGTCCAGATAAACGGCAATTTCTTTTCCCGAAGTCGTTGAAAAGATGTCCGGAGCTTCACCGGAGTTCAGCTTGGCTTTCAGCAGAGTCGGGTAGTCGTTCTGGGTTGTTTCATAGTTGATGGTAACATCCGGCGCGACTTTTTTGTATTCGGCGATCAGCTGATTGATGGCGTCGGCGTATTCCGGCTGGGAAATAAACATGTAGATTTCCGTGCCGGAGGAACTTCCGTCCGCGCCGCCGCCGGCGAAGGCCGTCATGACCGAAGCCATGATGAGGAATACGAATAAACCGTACTTTTTCATTAAGACACTCCTTGTTTGTTCTATTTCTTCCGGCTCCCGCCGGTTTTTCACACGGTATGGAACGCTAGCCTTTCACCGCTCCGGCGACGGCCCCTTCCACGATGTAGCGCTGAAGCAGGATGAACACGATGATGGAGGGCAGAACCACCAAAACCATGGCCGTCATGGCATAGTGCCATTGGGTATTGAACTGACCCACGAAGGTGTACGCGGATAACACCAGTGTTTTTGTAATCGGGCGGCTGTTCACCATCAGAAGAGGCAGAAGGAAATCGTTCCAAATCCACATTACATCCAGAACCACCACCGTGGTGGTAACGGTTTTCAGCATGGGAAAAATCACGCCGGTAAATGTTCTCATCGTCGACGCGCCGTCGATCCGGGCGCTTTCGTCGATTTCCTTCGGGATGGTTTTCATGAAGTTGAAGAAAATGAACGTGGCCATGGGAATCCCGAAACCCCAGTACTGGATTCCCAGTCCCCACGTGGATCCCGAAAGATGAACGACATTCATGACTTTGAGCAGCGTTATCATGAAGGTTTGGAAGGGAATCAGCATGGGGATGATAATCAGCGAGTAAGCGAACCTGGTGTAGCGCGTGTTCCTTCGATCCAGCATGTAGGCTCCGAGAGAAGAGAGGAACACAATTCCGATGAGTCCGATGACGGTTATAACGATGTTGTTGAAGAACAGCCGCGGATAATTCATTTTCTCAATCACATCCGCGTAGTTTTGAAAGGAAGGTTCTCGGGGCAGTGCGATAACGTCCGATACGACTTCTCCGAACGGCTTCAGGGAATTCATGAACATCAGGAATACCGGATAAATGTAAACCGCCGCGATAAGAATCAGAATGATTTCAAAGACGATGATACCGATTTTTCTTTTCGCCGCTCTTGTCATCAGATTTCCACATCCCGTTTTTTAAAGGCCTTTAAGACAATCTGCGTCAAAAGGAGAATAATGACGAAGAACACGAGGGACTTGGCGGCTCCGAGCCCGTAATTGTTGTTCTGGAACGCTTCTCGGTAGATGTCCAGAGTAACGCTGTAGGTAACGCCCGCCGGGCCGCCTTTGGTGAGGGCCAGAATGATGTCGAAGACCTTCAGGGAATTGATCATCGACATCAGTACGCAGGTTGTCAGTGAAGGGATGAGCATCGGCAGGGTGATGCTGAAGAAGCTCCGTAGCGGTCCCGCTCCGTCCACGACCGCCGCTTCAAGGATATCCGAGGGAATGGACTGCAGGCCGGCGATGTAGAGAACGATATAGAATCCGATGGACTGCCATACTCCGACGAAAACCACCGAATAAAAAACCAGATGAATATCGCCCAGCCAGCTCAGATTCAGAAATCCCATTCCCGTAATGGCGAAGAGGTCTTCAAAGCCCTGGGAAAAAACGAACTGCCAGATAAAACCGACAATGGTCATGCTCATGATGTACGGTATGAAGAATACGGCCCGGAGGATATTGACCGATTTGAGTTTCTTTACCAAAGCGACGGCCAGAATCAGGGCGAAGATATTCACCAGAATCATGCTTAAGGCCGTGTATTTCCCCGTAAAAATCAGGGCTTTCATGAACGAACTGCCGCCGGTGAAGATCTGTTTGAAATTTGAGAACCCAATGAATTCGGGAGTTTTGGCGATGCCGTTCCATTCGGTGAGTGAGTAATAGCCGCTGAGTACGAACGGAATATAGATGGTCAGCACCACCATGATGATCGACGGTAGCGTATACAGAACGGTTTCTCTTTTGTATCCGCCGCTTATTTCAGACATGGAGTATTCGAGCCCTCCCGAGAATGATATACGTACATCATGATGTACGTATATCATATGGCATATGAGGTGTCAAGAAAAGATCTCCGATGGCGGCAATTCCAATTTTGAATGAATTCATGCCCGAAGCCCTCCGGCAACGCCCGAAAAGGGTGCAAAAGAGCATTCCGGGCTGTTTTTGGCGGAACATAGCGCCTGTTCAGGCCGCCCCAAAGCCAAAATCGGAATTGCCGCTCCGATGTTTAAAAACGTGGATAATGCGGGAGAATCTTATATACTGCATGGGTTGTGCGGATTACCCAGAAAGACATAGCCAGAGATCTCGGATTATCACTGATAACGGTCAGCAGGGCGTTAAACGGATCGGAAAATGTTTCCGAGAAAACCAAAAAAAGAATTCAGGAATACGTTAACGATCACAACTATGTTCCGCATAAGGCGTCTCAGGTTCTGGTACGAAACCGCATTCGTCATCTTTCGCTGTTTTCCTCCACGCTGCCGTATTACTTCTGGAAGGACATTCGCAAGGGCATCGGCATGGCCGCCGATCAGCTGATTCCGCTGGATTTCCGCGTTAATTACAATCTGATTCCGGATGCGGATACCATTGCCTACCTTGAAGTGCTTCGCCAGGAAATAGACCAGGGGGCCGATGCGATAGCGCTTGTCAATCAGCCGATTTACGACATGGATGCCGTCTTCGGCTGCGTTCGCGATGCCGGAGTGCCCTATATCACCTTTAATGTGGACGCTCCGAATTCCGGAAGACTCTGTTATGTCGGAACGAATTACTATTCCGGAGGAAGACTCGCTGCGGAAATCATCGGCCGAACTCTTCGGTTTAAAAAAGAGAGTTCCGTTCTGATTATTACAACGGAAGAATCCAGAGGTACTTCCTCGGAAGAAATGCTTCTGAATCTTGATCGCCTGGACGGGTTTATCGATGTGCTGCGAGCCAGGTTTCCTTCGATTCAACCGATAACCCGATGTGTTTCAACCACAATGAAGCCGCATCATGCCGATGAACACATGGAAAAACTGCTGGGAGAATTCAACACGACGGTGGATGCCGTGTACCTTATTCCCGCCGTAAACGCGATTTTTCTGGAAGCATTGGAAAAGTTCGGTTATCGGAACGCCGTTGTTATTGTTCACGATCTGGACGAATCGGCCGCGCATTATCTGGATTCCTGCTTACTGACGGCCGTTATTCACCAAAGCCCGGTTCTGCAGGGGTATTTCGCGGTGAAAACATTGGAGCGCATTGTTGAGATGGGAATCACCGAGCCGATGGATGATGTGAACATCGTTCCGAGCGCCATTTTTACGGAGAATCAGGGCGCTTCAACGAACAATTTTTTGATGGATTGGTAAGTATTCCAGCGGGATTAAATCCTTAAAGCGAAGTTCTCGGCGGTTCCTTACGGTTTTTATCGTTTTAGGCATGCGTCTTAAAGAATTAAGGCGCTTGAAGCACAGTTAAAGCGCTCTTAACGTACGATTTAATCGCGGCGAATTTCATGGCCCTACCTCACAGCCTGCGGCTGTGAGGCGACCTTCGCCGGCTCGGAAATGTCCGAGCGGAATTGGCCGCTTCTCCCGCTCTCTTCAGTCGTACCTATGGTGCGTTCATCGTTCGGCCGTCGGCTATGCGGGTGGAGTCCCTCCACCCTTGCTTCAACACAAAAAAAGGCCCCGAGCCGAAACTCGGGGCCTGAAATGCATGTTAAGGATTTAAGGCCTTAATGCGTCTTAAGGAATTAATGCGCTTGAAGCACTGTTAAAGCGCCCTTAACGCACGATTAAAGAGCGGCGAATTTCATGGCCATCTCGGCCATGCGGGTGGAGTAACCCATTTCATTGTCGTAGAAACTGGTCATCTTCACCTGGGTGTAGGGACCGGCCTCAACAACCTGAGTATTGCCGGGGATGTACATGGAGCTCCAGTTCTCGCCGACGCAGTCGCGGGAGCATTCGTAGTAGTCGCTCACGTCCAGGATTTTGCCGGAGGGACTGGCCGCGTTGATCTTCTTGGCGTTCTCGGCCACGGCCTTGTTGATTTCATCCTTGGTGAACTTGCCGTCCAAAAGATACACAACCTCAACCGCCGAACCGGTGTCGGTGGGAACCCGAAGAGCGGTACCGTTGAGTTTGCCGTTCAGGTGAGGCAGAACCTTGCCGACGGCGATGGCGGCTCCGGTGGAGGCGGGGATGATGTTGTTCAGGGTGGCGCGGTTTTTGCCGCCGCCGAAGAAGTCCTGCACCCGCTGGGTGGAGGTGGCGGCGTGGGTGGTTACCATCAGACCGCTGATCACCTTGAAGCTGTCGTCCAGAGCCTTGGTAAGGGGCGCCAGGCAGTTGGTGGTGCAGCTGGCGTTGGAGATGATCTTCTCGCTGGAGAGGGTGTCGCAGTTCACGCCCATCACCACGGTTTTGGTGTCGTCCTTACAGGGGGCCGAAACGATGACCTTCTTGGCGCCGGCGTTGATGTGGGCCATAGCCTTCTCGGTGCTCAGGTAGAAGCCGGTGCATTCGAGAACAACGTCGACGTTGTGTTTGCCCCAGGGGATGTTGGCGGCATCTTTTTCGGCGTAAACGGTCACTTTGTGATCGCCGATCTGGATGGTTTTGTCGTCGATGAGCTTTACGGGTACGGGGAACTTGCCGTGGATGGAATCCTTGGGCAGACTGGCGGCGATCTCGGCGGCCGAAACGAGGTCGTTTCCGGCGACGATTTCAATCTTGTCGTTGTAAAGTGTGGTGATGACGCGCATGACGTTCTTGCCGATGCGTCCCATGCCGTTGAAGGCAACTCTAACTTTAGCCATGTAGAATCTCCTTGAAATTTTCTTTGTGGGTTTTTACCGCTTTAATTCTTGCGGATTCGGGAATGCTTTGTCCAATGTGAATGAATACTTCCCTTCCCGGAATATAAGGATTTTGGGCCGTCGGCTCAAGGTCTGGGGGTGAATTGGCGAAAAAATTACCGAATTTGGTTCTTGGTGACCCCCGAAGCGGTCCGGAGTCCGCCGACAGAGGTTCGAATTACAGGTGTTCCCTATTCCGGCGGCAACCGGTCAGGCTTGGTATTCGCCGTTCTTCATTCGGTAGAGGAACACTTGATACGCATCGATCTGTCCTTCGATTTCGGCGTCTTTATGCGCGTTTCTGCCAAACCAGCCCAGCCCTTCGTACACTTTGAGTGATTTAAATTCACCCTCGATTTCCGAGAGGGAAAACTCGGGAAGCTTCGAACGTCGTATTAGGCTTTTCAGAGTTCTTTCATAGACTTCGTGTGAATAATCTTCATATCCCTTCATTGCATCCGGAGTGTAGGGGGCTTCCGCGATTCTGGAAAGAGGCGGCGTTCGGCGGCCGCCGGGAGCGAAACGGAGGCGGAAGGAACGGCGGTAAATGGAAATCCCGCGTATTTAGAAGCTCGTTACGGATCGTTTTCCATTACGGTGGAAATCGGTAAAACCGTTCGAGGCGTAAAGAATCTTCACGCCGTTTCCGCGTAAGAGACTTAAGATTTTTTTACGATGAGCCCTTAAGCCGAGTTCCTGTATACTGGCGTTATGAGTAAAGAAACAAATCGGCACCGCGGCGATTCCCGGGAGGATCTTCTGAGGGAGCTGGAAGAATTTGAACGCGAAAGAGAACAGCTTAAGGACGTCTTGGGCAGAATCGGCGGCCGTAATTTTTCAAAACGGGATACGTGGGTTAATATCGCCTTTCTGATAATCATTCTGACGCTATTCGTTCTGGAACTGACTACGCACTTCATGCCCGTACGAATCTCCCTGGAGCTCGGTATCCTTCTGGTTTCGGTCAAAATTGTTTTCATGATTCATACCCAGCAGAAGGTGAACCACTTTCAGTTCTGGATTTTGAATTCCATCGAATATCGGATCAATCAGATGGCGAAAAAAATAACGTCCGTGGAGCATCATCTGAAAAACGGGGGAGAGAAGTCCTGATTCGTTAATACGCGGGTTTTTGGGGCCGCCGTCTGTTCAGGAGACCTAAAAGCGGCCATCCTCGGATTCTTATCGAAGCGCCGCCCATTACATGCCGAGAATCGTACTCCAGATTTTTTCATCCGCGGGTATGCCGAGCTTTTCGCTTCGGCGGCGTCTTTCCAAAGTTTCTCGCCCCGGATACCGGACGTCTTCTCCCAGACTCGCCGCAACCCTGTCGGCCAGTCCGGGATAATCGGGAGGTGAGAAGGCCAGAAAGACTTGGGAAACACCGGATTCCCGCGCGGGATTCGGCTCGATATCGCAGGTTGCTTTGCCTCCCGAAAGAGACGCGGCAACGAGATCGAGCAGGATGGAAAGGCCCGATCCTTTCCAGAAACCTATGGGCAGAGGCCGCATGCTTTCCGCAACGGCAGCCGGGTCCGTGGTGAGCTTGCCGTAAGAATCGTAGCCGCCGGGAACGGGCAGATGGGAACCTTCCGCGGCATACCGTGAAAGGGCTCCGTAAGAGAACTGTGAAATCGCCATGTCCAGAACAATAGGACCGTCTTCGCGGGGAACGGCTATGATAATCGGATTGTTTCCGATGAGCGGCTTGGAAGATCCCCATGGGGGAAGATTCGGCATGGTGTTTGTCCAGCAGATACCGATTTTGTTTGATTCCGCGGCCTGCCATCCGTAGTTTCCGCCGCGCATCCAGTGGTTCGTATTCCTCAAACCGACGCAGCCGACGCCGAATTCCCCGGAGAGTTCCAAGGCGCGCGCCATGCAGGTTCGGGCGTTCAGATTCCCCGGTCCGGACCGCCCGTCCCACTGTTCCAGGGCTCCGCTTGAATGGACGAGAATCGGTTCCGCCGAGGGAACAAGAAGTCCCTCTTCAATGGCCTGCAGGTAGGAGCCGAATCGGTCCAGTCCGTGGGACAGAACCCCGTCCCGGTTGGCGTCGGCGAACAGCCCGGCGGAAATCCGGGCCCGTTTTTCATCAAAACCTCGGCGGACGAGAATACCGGCGAGAACGGAGACGGCTTCTTCATACGGAATTCGGATCATAACCGGAGTATAAGCGGAAGTCGGGTTGTGCGCCGCATTTATATCCGCGCCGTCTTAAATCTCCGCGCAAAGTCTCCGCATTGTTGATGGTTTCGGTCGCCCTAGGATCGGCCTTCTTCGTTTTCACTAACGTGTGATTCTCCCCCGGCCGCTTCCGCCGTCTTTCCGTTCGGATTCTCTTCGTCCGACAAAGCCGCCAGCCGCTCGGAAAGGCTGGGATGGGAGTAGTGCCAGAAACTGTAAGCCCGGTGAGGAGTCAGGTTGCTCAGGTTGTCCCGGCCCAGGGCCAGAAGCGCCCGGCGCATGGGTTCTGAACCCGAGGTGTTCTCGCGTGCGAAGCGGTCGGCCTGATATTCGTGCCGCCGGGAGTGCATGTTCACCAGGGGAGAAAGGGGAAAGGAAATCGGTCCCGAAAAGAACGTGAGCCAGAACAGCATGGCATGGAGCGAGGGCTCGGCGAATCCGAAAGCCGTGAACAGGGGAATCCAGTGCAGGGCGTATCCGATAACGGCGAACATTGCCAGGCCCGCCCCAAAGGAAACAAAGAGTCCTGTTCGGATATGGCCGTGCTTCCAATGACCGATTTCATGCGCCAGAACGGCTTCCAGCTCGTCGTCTTCCAGAGCGCTGATGAGCGTGTCGTAAATCACGATGCGCCGAGATTTTCCGATGCCCGTGAAGTATGCGTTGGAATGACGGCTGCGGCGGCTGCCGTCCATAACGAAAATTCCCTTGTTGGCGAAACCGCAGCGGTCGGCAAGAGCGGAAAGTCTGTTCTTCAAATCACCTTCGGGAAGGGGTTCGAACTTGTTGAAAAGAGGCGCGATAAGCACCGGGTAGAGCACCGCCATGACAAGCTGGAAGAGAACCCAAAAGCCCCAGGCGATCAGCCACCAAAATGCTCCCGCCAGAGACATGGCAAGGTACAAACCGCCCAGCAGCGCCGCCAGAAGAATCGCCCAGAGGACCAATCCTTTCAGCGAGTCCAGAATCAGCGTTTTAAAGGTTGTTGTGTTGAATCCGAATTCTTCCTCGATAACGAACTGCGAATAGAGTGCCGAAGGAAGTTTAACGAGATTCTCAACCGTCATCGCGATGGCCAGAAAGAGAAAGCCGTGCCAATACGCCGGCAAATCCCAGGATTTACAGAGGCCGTCGAGAAGACCGGCGGCCCCGGTGAAGAGCACCGCCAAGAGAAGAATGCGGTCCTGCATGCCGAGCAGAAGACCGAAGCGGCCCTTGCGCTGCGTGTAATCCACGCTTTTGCGGTAGGTCTTTTTCTTTATAATCCCGCGGAAGCGTTCCGGGATGCTTCCTCTGTTCCTGAGGGATTCGTTGAGGTTCAGGATATCGAGAATCCAGTCGAGGAAGAAATCGGCAATAAAGAACGCAAGATAAATAATCAAAACGGTTTGCGGTTTCATGAACTTGGCTCCCGGGCAAACGAGCCCCGCTAATCATCGCCGAAACGTTTTTTTGGGGGAAGACCCCCTCGGCCTGCGCCGACGATGCCGATTCCCGATCGGCGTCCCGGGTGCGCCGGCCGAGGGGAGGCGCGATGCGAAGACCATGAGTTCCATCTCAAGCGGCGGTCCCAAGCAATCCGGTCCGGAATGGTCCGGCGCCGTCCGATTACCGGTCGGCGATCAGGAAATCCGCCCGTTCCCTCCCGGGAGTAATGTATTCACAGTTGAGCCTGTCGTTTCCGTCGGCGCGGGCGCGGGCCTCATCCTCACTCATTCCCCATACTTCCCGATGCCGTTTATAGAGCCGTTCCATGGCCGTTTCCAGCGGCGTATCCAGAAACCATGTTTCGGCGAACAACCCCTCCAGTCCCGCCCACTCGCCGTCCCGAAGAAGAGTGTAAATCCCTTCCACGAGGATCAGTTTGCACTCCTTCGGAATCATAACGGCATCCTCCACCGGATCTCCGATATGATGTTCGAAGCCCGGCCAGCCGACGGGAGTCTTTCCATACGAATCCTTTAATTCCCGGAGTTTGGAAAGAAAGCTCTCGGGATTGAATGTCCAAGGCAATCCGCGGCGGGCAAAGGCCAGTTCCGGATTCTCCATTCGCCGCAGCTCTTCTTTCGTTCTGTGGAAGCCGTCCATTCCCACAACCATAAATGAAGAAGGACCGAGGATGCTGTTCGCCTTTTCTTCCCATTGCCGGGCAACGGTCGTTTTTCCGGATCCCGGATATCCGGCGATGGCCAGAAGCTTCCGGCTTTCGGTTTCTCGGTAAATATCGAGGATTCTTTTCAGGGGCTCTTTGAGTAATTCGGGCATGGCTGATTTTAGCATTCGAATCCGGAATCGGCTCGCAATTTTTCCGTATTCGCGGATTTTGAACGATACCTCCTTATTGGGACGTCATTTATTATAAGTTTTTTCAGGGGAAATGGTTATGTTTTTTCTTGACAGCTGGGAAAAGGTGCTGTTAGGTTGAGATTTATTAAGACATAATGACGTCATAAGGTCACGATGTAGCATGGAAACAAAAGAACCGTTATACAATCGAATCAAAGCCGATCTGGAACGGAAGGTTTCGGACGGAACCTATAAGCGCGGTGAATATATTCCTACGGAGCCGGAACTGGAGGCGCAGTATAGAGTCAGCCGTACGACGATTCGAAAAGCCGTCGGTATGCTTATAGACGAAGGTGTGTTAACGATTATTCGCGGGAAAGGGACAATCGTAACGCTTTCTCAGCTCTCGTACAAAGTTTCCGACCTTATGAGTTTTACGGAATTATTGAAGCAGCAGGGGCTTCGTCCTTCGGCCGTAAACGTACACATTCGAACCATTCGGGCGGATTTGGATACGGCGGAGAAACTTGATATTTCTCCGGGGGATAATGTCGTTGAAATCTATCGGGAGAGAACCGCGGACGAGGAACCGATTACGGTAAATTGTTCCTGTATTCCCGAATGTTTTATTCGGGATTGCAATTTCGATGTAATCCGAACCAAGCAATCGCTTTATCGCGTGCTTCTTGAAGAATGCAATATCGATATCGCTGTTACCGACGATACGATTACGGCGGTTAAGGCAACTCGGGAAATTGCCCGGATTCTCCATGTTTCTCCGGGAGATCCCCTGCTGCTGATTGAACGGATCGCCTACGACAAAAACGGGCGGAAGATCGAATACAGCAAAATTCATATTCGGGGTGATCGGTACCAGCATACGATTACCCTTCGAAAGCGATAGAGAGGAGAGTTCATACAGTGGATATTGTCGGTTTGGGAACGGTTGCTATGGACGTTCTGTATGAAGTGGACGCACTTCCGGGAGAAGACGGATTTGCCGTTGTAAAGAATACAACCAATTTGCCGGGAGGATCGGGAACCAATGTCATCGTACAAGCATCACGGCTCGGCGCCTCGTGCGGATATATCGCGGAAATCGGTGACGATCCCATTGGAATGGAAATAACGGCTTCCTTGGAAGGGGAACGAGTCGATACCTCTCAGATGATTCGGAAACAGGGAGGAACGTCGCTCCACACGGATATTGTTGTGGATCGGCTGGGGAAAAAGTTCATTCTTCTTAATCTCGGGAACTCCTTTCTTTCCCTGGCTCCGGATAATGTCGATCCTGATTATATCAAGCGCGGAAAAGTCTTTTTCACGGACTTACTGCCCGGAGACGCCGCGATTTTCGCGTTGAAATCGGCAAAGAAGAACGGCCTGACAACGGTGGTGAACATGCAGGTCGCCCTTCCTCAGATGGAATCGTTCGGTGTTTCGCGGGAAACTATTTTTGATGCTTTGAAATATATCGATGTTTTTCTTCCGTGCCGTGAAGGACTTCGAGGATTGACGGAAACCGATGATGTTGAAGCTTCCAACAGCGTCCTTCGGGAATATTTCGACGGATTGCTCATTGTTACTCTCGGAAACAACGGTTCCATAGGTTTTCATTCCGCTTCCGGGAAAGAGGCGATACGCGTGCCTATTGTTGATGTTCCCGTGAAGGATACCACCGGCGCCGGCGATTCTTATATCGGCGCCTTCATGACCGCTTATTGTCTTGAAGGCAAAAATCTTCATGAATCAATGAGATACGCAACAGCGTGTTCCGCTTTTAATTGTCTTTCATTGGGAGCGCGTTCCGGTCCCCATAAGTCCGAATTGGAGAAATTTCTCGCGTCTTAAAAAACCGGCATAGAAATTCCATTTTCGCACCGCTGATTCTCAGAAATAGAAACGATTGTTAATCGTTTCACGATAGAGCTATACACAGGAGGGTAATGAGTATGGATGAACGGACAACAGAAGAGGCGGATCGTCCCGACATTGAGAATAAGTCGTGGTCGGTACGTCGGGTAGCCATTGTGGCTATTTTCGCGGCTTTAAGCGCGGTAGGCGCCATGATTAAAATCCCCAGTCCCATCGGATCAATAGGGCTTGATGCCTGTGCGGGTTTTTTCTGCGCTTTGGCCTTTGGTTCCGTTGAGGGAATGATTGTCGTCGCCATCGGACACATTTTATCGGCGGCCGTAATCGGCTTTCCTTTAACGCTTCCCATTCATTTGGCGGTGGCGGTAACCATGGCGATTTGGGCGCTTCTTTTCCGAATCATCGGTCGGCGGGGTACGGTCGGACTCGTTTTGGCGGTGATTACGGCATCGCTGCTGAACGCCTTCGGTTCCGGTCTGCTGCTGCTGCCGATCGGAGGCGTTGGATTATACGTGGCGAATCTGCTTCCTCTTTTGGTCGCGTCCGCTGCAAATACGATCTTGGCGGCCGTGGCATACAGTGCCGTTAAAGGAAGCAAACTCCTCAATAAATAAGGAAAAAGCATCCTCCCGGTTTGCGATGAAAGAGTGTTCGGCATTTTTTATGAAGGTTTGAGAAATGATAAGTGAAAACGTTGAAGCTGAAGTTGATGTTAAGAATCTTTGCTTCTCTTATGTGAAGGGTGATGAGAACACACTCTCCAATATTACATTATCGGCTGAAAAGGGAAAGTTCACCGTAATCATGGGCCATACGGGTGCGGGGAAAACCACACTGCTGATGTGCCTGAACGGCATTATTCCCCAGCTGCTTAATGGGTCGTTAACCGGGGATATTTCGGTATCGGGGCTTAACGCTCTGCAGTATCGGGTCCAAACACTTTCGAAAAGTGTCGGCCTGGTATTGCAGGATGCGGAAACTCAGATTCTGGGCCGGACCGTTTCGGAAGACGTTGCCTTCGGTCCCCGTAACTATTTGGTGCCTCGAGAGGAAATTCTGGAACGCATCAATGAGGCTTTATCGAGAGTCAGGCTGAACGGTTACGAATCACGATCCACGGATAATTTATCGGGAGGTGAGAAACAGCGTCTGGCCATTGCCGGAGTTCTCGCCATGAAACCGAAAATACTCGTACTGGATGAGCCCACATCGGAACTGGATCCTCTGGGCCGCGATGAAATTTATACAACCATTGAAAATTTGAGCAAAGAAAGCGAGATAACGATTATCGCCGTTGAGCATGCAAGTCAGGATATTCTTCAGCGCGCCGATCATCTCATCGTTCTTTCGCAAGGCGCCGTATCCTGGCGGGGAAATCCGCGCGATTTCTTTAAATCTTCCGCACTGGTGGAAGAGAACGGAATAAAACCGATTCCCGTCGGTATCGTCGGAAATCGTCTTTGTGAACGGGGACTTATTCCGCCTGAGAGAATTCCTCTTTCGGTCGATGAAGCCTTTGATACGGTTACCGATCTTCTTTCCGGCCGGCAAATTATCATGACATCGGAAGCGCCTTCGGTTCGGCCGAAAGAAACCCAATCGAATTTAGTATCGATTAAGAATTTGGGGCATGTTTATGAAAACGGAAAAACCGCTCTTCATGAGGTTAATCTTGATGTCCGCGAGGGTGATTTCCTTGCGCTGATTGGTCAGAACGGTGCGGGAAAAACAACACTGGCAAAGCATTTCAACAGTCTTTTAAAACCGACTCAGGGAAGCGTTCATGTCTGCGGGATTAACGTGGGAGAGAGTGAACCGGAAGAATTGGCATCTCATATTGGGTATGTTTTTCAAAATCCCGACCATCAGATATTCAGTCAAAGCGTTTGGAAAGAAGTGGCTTTCGGTTTGAAAAACATAGGTCTTCCGGAGAACGAGATGCGGTCGAGAATTGAACGTGTACTCAACTTTACTCATCTTTGGAATCTGCGTGACGAACATCCGTTTTCCTTGGGAAAAGGGGAGCGGCAAATGATCGCGGTAGCGTCAATTTTGGCGCTGGAACCCAAGATTCTCGTTGTGGACGAACCCACGACCGGGCTCGATTGGCGGGGAATTCGCCGCATTATGGATTTGATTAAGACTCTGCACGACAACGGAACCACAATCATCATGATTACGCATGATATGGATCTTGTCGCGCATTACGCGACACGAACCGTTGTGATGCGGCATGGCGCCGTTCTTCTGGACGGTGAAACCCGAGATGTTCTGGCCGATACGGAGAAACTGCGCGATGCCTATGTTACTC
Organism: Spirochaetia bacterium; assembly: GCA_963666985.2. Taxonomy (GTDB): domain Bacteria; phylum Spirochaetota; class Spirochaetia; order DSM-2461; family DSM-2461; genus UBA2779. The sequence goes on from CAXXIA010000002.1 coordinate 2,166,420, forward strand.
CGCCGCAAATCGTGGATTTTTCGCTGCGACTTAAGCCCTTCGGTTTAAATCGGATCATCCTTGATGAGAAAGAACTCGGCGATATCATTGCGAATTCCGTTCAGGAGGAATCTCATAATGTTTGAAGAAAAGAATTCCGCCACATATCTGCATGCTCTGCATGTCGTGTCGAAACTGGTTGTTTTTATTGCTGTAATGGTTGTTATTTTTACGTTTTCAAACCCGATGTACATATTGGCCATGGGATTGCTTTTATTCGCGCTGATTCTGCCCGCGCGGCTTCCTTTGGCGGGTGTTTTTACTCTTATTAAGTCATTGCTGCCCGTTTTTGTGATTATCATCGTGATGAGCTGTTTTACATCGCAGCCGGATCGATTTCAGACGGGAATCGGACAACATGTCTTTTTTACCCTTTTTCGAGACGGACGTTTTCCCGCTACGGTAGGCGGTTTGCTTATCGGCGTTACATTTCTGATTCGAATTGTCGTGATGGTTCTAACGACATTGGTGTTTACCATGACGACACCCATAGACGACATTATTGATTTCATGAATTTAATTCATGCTCCTTATGAATTATCAATTGTTATCAGTACCGCCATAACATTCATCCCCGCAATGACCAATAAAAAGAATCTTATTTTCCAGGCACAGCGCGCAAGGGGAACGAAGCTGAAAGGAAAAGGGATGTTTGGGCAATTGATGGCGTTTACTCCGATTATGATTCCCTTGATTATCAATTCCATTCTGCTGGCTGAAAATCTTTCGATTTCCATGCTGAATCGCGGCTACGGAGCAAGCAGAGCAATGACGTCCATGCGGGATAGAAAAATGACAAAGTCCGATTACATTGTATGCTGCGGTGCGGCCTTAGTGTCTGCGGTGAGCATTTACGGAAGAATACGATATAAAGCGGGAGTTCTTTAATTTTCATGGATGAAAAACTCGGCAAAATTTATGGAGCGCTCTTGGGGGTTGCGGCCGGCGATGCTATGGGAATGCCCGCTGAGATGTGGTCTCGGAAAAAGATTAGAAATGAATTCGGACGAATTGAAGATTTTCTTCCCGGACCTCTATCGAATGAGATTTCGCATGGACTTTCATCATATGAGGTAACGGACGATACTCTGAGCACGGTCGTTATCGCTCGGTCCATTATAGAATCCGACGGAAAAATCCGCCCCGAGCAAATCGTAAAAAATCTGCGCGCCTGGGCCGCCGATGATGATAAAAGTAAAAACGTTCTGGGGCCCAGTACCAAACGCGCTTTCGAAGAAATTGAAAACGGCATCCCGCTTGCCGTCGCCGGGCGGACCGGTACGACGAACGGCGGCGCCATGCGCATTATACCGGTCGGCATTATGAGCCGCAGTGATGATCTGCCGGGCTTGGTGGAAAACGTTCGTCTTTCCTGCCTGCCGACTCATAATACGAGTGTGGCGATTTCCGGCGCTTCGGCCGTGGCGGCCGCCGTCGCTTACGGAGTTGATGAAGAAAATCCGAATCTTGATGAATTGCTGGATATCGCCGTTGACGCCGCCCGCCTGGGAGCGGAACAGGGATATGAAGTTTTCGCTCCGTCCGTAGCGCGCAGAATCACCGCCGGACGGGAGATTATCGCCGCGGCATCTTCAATCGACGAGGCGTCGGAAGAAATTTACAGTTTTCTTGGAACCGGCCTTCCGACCTATGAAGCGATTCCCGCGGCACTTTTAATCGTGCGTCTTGCGGAAGGCGACCCGATGACAAGCGCGGAAATCGCCGCAAACATCGGGGGAGATACGGATACGATCGGAGCTATGGCCTGCGGCATCTGCGGTGCCGTTTCCGGTGCTTCGGTATTTCCCGATACGGTAATCCAATCCCTTTCCAAAACAAATGGAATCGATTTTTTCGAATTGGCACGAAGACTTATGGAGCTTCGAAAACGCAAGTATTCCGGCGGCAAAGGCTTTGAGGGTTGATTTTTCGAAGATGCATCGGGATATTGCCGGGCGAAGAGTCTCCCGGCAATCCCGGCAACCCCAACGGCAAAATCCGTATAACATTGAGTTAATCTGACTTTATTAATGATTTGACAGCTGTTTTCCCGATTGCTACCATTCGAATGCGGCTTCTTTGGCACCATCGGCGTTTTGCTTAAGAAGAAATCGGAGACAGTCTATGGAACAGGAATGCGATGTCCTCGTTATCGGCGGTTCCACGGCGGGTTTGTTTTTCGCGGCCCGAATGGCCCGGCAGGGATACAAAACCGTTGTTGTTGAACAGGATGATGAAGAGCATCATGGCGGCCGATACGATATTTTTCATTTATCGCGTTCGACCTTTCGGCAATTCGGCCTGGAAGAGCCGAAAGAAGGCGATGATTTTTACGTCGGTTCGTTCACACAAAATCGTTCCCGTTCCGCTTTGAATAATCATCCGAAGAAATCCGATTCTCAAGAGATCCTCGTGCTGCGGCGTCATCCGTTCATGAGACACATGGAACAATGGGCCGCTAAGCAGGGTGCGGTCGTACTGCATGAAACTTTGTTCCAAGAACCTGTGTTCGGCGATTCGGGCATTCTCGAGGGAGCGCGGGTCGGCCGTAAGGAAAAGACGTGGATTCTAAAGGCGAAGCTGACGGCGGACGCCGGGGGAAGCGCCGCGCCTCTCAGGACGTCTTTAGCCGCAGGATACGGCGTGGAAACCTTTTCTTTGGGGCCCCGCGATCAGTTTTACGTGGTTCTGTACTATGCCGATCTGGAAAATCCGCAAGCCGATAAGCGGATAGGAACCTGCGGGTGGCCGTATTATAAAACATGGATTGCTCCGCAGCTGAATCCGAACGGAATTATTCTCGGCGTCGGTGAGAATTTATCCTATGAATTCGCGGAAGAACGTTTTGCCGATTTCGCGCGAAGAATCCCCTTGCCGCCGCATCGGGTAACCCATGTCGAGAAAGGAACCACGCCATACAGGCGTCCTCCCGTCAGTTTTGTCGCGGACGGTTTTGTCGCTTTAGGCGACGCCGCCTGTCTTACGAATCCCTGGAACGGAGAGGGCGTGGCTTTGGCCTGGAGACATGCCGCGATGGCGTCGGAAGTCGCTGGAACGGCGTTGAAGAACGGCGATGTTCCTTCTCGGGAGAGTCTCTGGGACCTTAATTTCAGATATTATACGGAAATCGGCGCCGAGAACGAACGGAATCGGGTCCTTCTTGCCGCCGTCGTCGATTGTTCTCCGAATGAGAATGATTTTGAATTCGAACAGGATTTGTTTTTTGTCGACGAAAACGCAAATCCTCTGGATAAGTTTCCGGGAAAGATTCTGAAGGGTATTATCACCGGACGAATTAAGATTTCCACGGTGGTTAAGCTGGCTTGCGCGGCCGCGCGGAGTACAAAAACGTTCAATCACTATCGGAATTATCCGAAAAACACGGATGATTTTTCGAAGTGGAAGAATAAAAACGATTCCTTATGGAGCGGAACACGTCTTATAGCCGATGTCGCCGAGAAAAGAGCGCGGGATAAAACGCTGAAAATCGGTCGGTCGGCGGTTTCCGAAAATAAATAGTGAGGCATTCATGATCAAAAACCGCGGTGAGAATTTTCGGTTCTGGGTTTTGATTTGGGGACTCGGACTGGCGGGACAGCTTTGCTGGAACATCGAGAATCAATGGTTCAACACGTTCGTTTACGCCAAAATCGCCAAAGACTCCACGATCGTTACGCTGATGGTGATTACCAGCGCGCTCGTAACGACTTTATCGACGTTCTTTTTCGGAACCTTATCCGACCGCAAAGGAAGACGAAGAGAGTTCATCTCCATCGGATATATTCTTTGGGGAGTTTTTACCATTCTCTTCGGCATGACGGAAATGATCAGCAAAGGAACGGTGGGCAACGGAAGCAAGCTCGGAGTTCTGGCGGCCGTGCTGGTTATTCTGGCCGACGATGTGATGAGTTTCTTCGGATCCATGGGAAACGATTCGGGATTTAACGCATGGAGCAACGATTTAACCACCGATCAAAACCGGGGGCAGATTGGAGCCGTTCTGGCCACCCAGCCGGTTATCGGTACGATTGTCGGGACGATTCTGGGCGGTCTGCTCATCGGGGATAACGACAACTATCAGCGTCTGTTCTGGACAATGGGAATATTCGTTATTGTGGTCGGAATCGTGTCGCTTCTTTTCCTGAAAGAATCGCCGAATCTGAAACCCAACAGAGAAGAAAGCTTCCGAAAGCAGTTCGCCCGTATTTTTAATTTCAAGGTTTTTTTCGCGCAAAAGGAAATGCTTCTCGTCAGCGTTACCACCGCCACGTTCTTCATTGCGTTTAATATCTATTTCGTTCATATGGGCAACTGGATGATTTACCGGATGGGACTGACTCCCGCGAGTATGGGACTTGTTCAGGGAATAGGTTTGATTGCCGCGATGGTTTTGGCGCTTCCGGCCATTGGATTGATCAACCGCAAGAAAACACCATATGTCGCCCTGGCGGCCGTTGTTCTGAATATCATCGGATTGCTGATTCTGTTCTTTTTTGTCTCCCCCGGAAGCATTGACGCGGACAATGTTCTTTCACCGAGGAACCTCGTCATGTTTTCGGCGGTTTTCCTTGTGGGGGCCGGTTACATCCTGATTATCCAAGCCATGACCATGTGGATTAAGCAGCTGTATCCCGAAGACAGCCGCGGACAGTACGAAGGTGTTCGGGTTCTGTTCTTCACCCTTATCCCGATGATTATCGGGACGACCATAGGGAACATCATCATTAAAAGAGGCGCGGGCACTATCGTCAATGAATACGGTATTACCGAGAATATTCCGACCGAGTCCATTTTCATCTGGGCTTCAGCCGTTATTCTGATTACGCTGATTCCTCTTTTTTACTCGGCTCGTCTGTATTACCGGCGTCTCCGTGATTCTCAATCAGATGAAGTATGAAATAATCGATTCAACCGAATTGTTCGATGATATCGCGGCGGAATGAGATTATCCGGTTACGCCGGGTATAGGGTAATTCGGTGGAATCAGGGAAATTGGAAACGCGAATTATGAGGAAGAAACAAACAAGCGGAATAACGCAAAAAGAACTGACGACGCGCTGGGGAAAAAATCTGGAGAGAACCGCTCCTCTTCCGGAATATCCCCGTCCGCAATTAAAGCGTCGGCACTGGGTTTCTTTGAACGGCGTGTGGAAATACGCCATCCGTGAGGATTCCGCCGAGCCGACCGGATTCGACGGAGAGATTGTCGTCCCTTTTTCTCCGGAATGTTCGCTCTCCGGTGTGGGCCGTCAGCTTCTGCCCGGTCAAAGACTGTGGTATCGGCGAACGCTTCGTTTTGACGAAGGGACTCCCGACAGGACGAATTGCGGAGAAAATAGCGGCGTGAACACCGGCGCCAATGCTCGCGTGAACCGCGGCGGCAATCCTAGCGAAAGAATCATTCTTCATTTCGGCGCGGTGGACCAGCATTGCACGGTTTTTCTGAACGGAGGGCAAGTCGGCGAACATTCCGGCGGTTACTGGCCTTTCTCGTTCGATATCACCGATGCGGTCGGCGAGGGAGAGAACACGCTGACCGTCTGCGTCCGGGATGATTCGGATACGGGCGGCGAGGCGTTCGGGAAGCAGAGATTGAAACGCGGCGGCATCTGGTATACGGCCCAAAGCGGTATATGGCAGACCGTCTGGTGGGAAAGAGTCCCCGCGGAGCATATCGAGAGCCTTGTGATTCAGCCGGATGTCGGCCGGGGCGAAGTTGAATTTCATCTGACCTTTTCCGGTGATGCCGTGCCTCCGCCGGTTCGTATTCAAATTCGCGGGAGTCATGGAATTGCCGCCGAAGGGGAAAGCGGGGGCGATGTTGTTCGTCTGAAGCTGAATGAAATTCGGCTCTGGAGTCCCGATGATCCGTTTTTGTATACGGTGGAAATAATCGCCGGGGACGACCGCGTGGAAAGTTATTTCGGCATGAGGGAATTCGGAGTTCGGCGGGATGAAAAAGGGATTTTGCGCTTTTTCCTGAACGGGAAACCGATCTTCCTCAGCGGTGTGCTCGACCAGGGATATTGGAGCGACGGAATGTACACGCCTCCGAGCGATGAGGCCATGGAATGGGAAATTACGCACCTCAAGGACATGGGCTTCAACATGCTTCGGAAGCATATCAAGATTGAACCCTTGCGCTGGTACTGGCATTGCGACCGATTGGGCATGATTGTCTGGCAGGACTTCGTTAACGGCGGGGATCGTTACAAGTCCATGGTTATCCTGGTTCTTCCTTTTATCGGAAGGCGTCTGAAAGACAGCCGTTATCACCGTTTCGGACGAAAAGACAAAAAGGGCCGCGCGATTTTCGAGAGGGATATGCGGAGAACCGTTTCCCTTCTGATAGGCAGCCCCTCTCTGGCCGTCTGGGGGCCGTTTAACGAGGGATGGGGGCAGTTCGACGCCTGCCGGATAACAGAGGAATTGAGGAAGCTGGATTCTTCCCGTCCCATCGATCATGCGAGCGGCTGGCACGATCAGGGATGCGGCGATTTTCACAGCGGTCATATTTATTTTCGCAAATATAGAATGAAACGCGATTCCCGCGGGCGGATGGAAGCGCTGACCGAATTCGGCGGCTACAGTCTGCCCGAATCCGGTCATATGAGTTCCGAAAAACTTTTCGGATACCGCATGTATAAGGATCGGAAAAAATTTACCGAGGCTGTGCTGAATCTTTATGAGAAGGAAGTGCTGCCGGCCGTTCCCCGGGGGCTTTCGGTTTCGGTTTACACGCAAGTGAGCGATGTTGAAGATGAGATAAACGGATTATTCACCTATGACCGCGAAATCGTGAAGATGGATACGGCGGCCATGAAGAAGATGAACCGGAAGCTCATGGATGCTGTGGGCTGATTCCGGCCGGACGTTCTATAATAAATAAAGAGCTTTATCGGACGTGTGGAGTATGGATCAGGATATCGCCGGCTGGCGCCTCGGCTCGGCTTCGGGAAATGTAATTTTTTTCGTGGTTTTCGGTGAATGGAAAGATACCGATGTTCGCCGGTTCAGTATGGAATTCCGGATGTATGTCGAACGGATGGAAGGCGACTGGGGCCTGCTCGGTGATGCCGTGGATTGGAATTTTAATGATCCTGCGGTTCAGCACATCATTGAGGATATGAATAGGTGGATTGTCATGCGGGGATGCCGTGCCGCGTGTTTCTATACCGGTCCCGGTGCTCTGAACCGCCTTCTTCTTTATCGCATGGCCGTGCCGGATGGTTCGGGCTACCGGTTCCGCGTTTACCCCGACAGGGCCAGAGCCGTTGCCGCGCTTGAGGCGGCCGGGTTCTCCGTTGCCGAAAAGGATCTTTCCGGGTTTTTCCGCGGTGAAGGGAAACGGCTTTGAAGCATAAGATTCTCATTTTTTCTCTGGCTTTTCTCTCGGTTTATAGTCCTTCTGCGGTCGGTGCGGAAACCATCAGGGTGATGGCATGGAATCTGATGGACATGGATCTTTTCGACGGAGAGGGGACGGAGCGTGTTGCATGGCAAATTGAAGCGGAGGCGGGCATTGCCGACGTGCTTCGCGTTATTGACCCCGATATCGTTTTTGTTGCCGAAGCTCCGTCTTACGTGGAGCTTGATTCCTTTATCCGCGCCTATGATTTGGATTACCGCGTATCTCATGTCCGGCAGCAGTCGGGCCGCCGGGATTTCGCGGACGGTTTGGCCCTTCTGACACGGGAAGAGCCGTCTTACGCGGAACTGGTTACGCCTCCGGTTCCGGGCAGCGATAGAAACGAGGCCACCCGATATATCGATTGGAGTTATCGGGGACTGCTGTCCGCGAAGATTGGGGAGTTAACCGTTGTCGGGGTTCACTTGAAGAGTCCCTGGGACGGAAAACGGCGGTCCTATGAACTGAGGAATAATCAAATCGGCGGTCTTTTGGAGTATTTGGAAGACCGGGACGGCCCGGTGCTGATTCTCGGAGATTTCAATGATTCTCCCGGGACGGACGCGAAGGAAGAAGAATTCGGAGTCCCCGATTCAATCGGTCGTCTTCGGGAAGTTTTTTCTTGGGCTGAGGGCGATGATGTGACGCAGGAAAGCGGTCTGAATCTGGATCATATTTTTGTTCGAGGTGCTTCGGTTGGCCCCAGAAATGTCGTGGAGACCGATTGGATTTTAAGCGATCATCATCCGGTTTGGGCGGATATCGAGTATTAAATAATTGAAGCGATTTAAAAATCAACGAATCCGGATGCGAAGCCCTGATAAAGCGAATTGAATGGGATTTCGTGCGTCGGATTCAAGCGGTTCCATGAATGATGAAATGGCCTCTATGAAGCTTTCTTTTCCTGATTCATATGTACAAGAACCATTACCCGACGGGCAATCGGCTGCGCGATAAGAGCTTCAATCATAAATGCTATTGTCATATTTCGGGGCCAAATATAAATGAAATTCCGGATGGGTGTTATGGTAATTGATCGTGTCCCAATCCAGGTTCCTATAACGGTTAAAAGAATGGAAATAAGAAAAACGGAACATAATATATTTATTGTGATTACGGCCCGGAAGCTGTCTCCGGGCTTGATCAACTTTGATGTCAGCCATTCCGACGGTTTGTAGGTTATCAGAACTACCGCAATAACCGACGGCCAAAGGATCGGAAGAATCTTCAGTACGGTTACCCAATTTTGAAGACTGAATCCAATTTCAAGACAAGTGATAAGCGGTGCGATTATATTGACGGAAATAATCGAGATGACGGAAAGAAACAAAATAAACTCTTTATTGTTCTGCGGCAATTTTGTGATGAAATCCATGGAGAGCTCCTTTCGGGCAAAAAAAAAGCACGGAGCTTTCACAGCCCCGTGCTGAACCATTATACGCACATGGTGAATAATAATTTATGGAAATAATGAGAACGTGTCAAGATGAATCAGGTGCCCGCGATCGTGTCGAAAAGAGGATGCATCCGTGCCGACACTGTTTCCCCGGTGATTATTCGAAGTAAGAAAATCGATTAAAAAACCGAGGCCGAACAATTACGGCCTTTTCGCAATTCACAGAACGAATTTCAGTTTACCGTTATTCTTCCTTATGTGATTTGTGCTGTTCGCGCCGAATAATCCGCATCAGTCGAGACCGATGAGCGCGATGCCCGCAAGCGCCAGAATCAGTCCGATAATCCGTGTCGGACCAAGGTGTTCTTTGAAGAATATTCTTTGCAGGAGAACCGTCGGTGCGGGGTAAAGCGCCGTGATGACAACGGCGGTAATCAGCATCCCGGCCCGAGCCGCCAGCAGATAGAAGACATTGGCGGCCATATCCATCGCGCCTGCGCCGAGCGCCGTAATCAGGCTTGTTTTCCTTAAGGTCAGGGGTTTGCGCCGAAGCAGGGTAACGATAATAAGAGCCGGGACGCTGGCGGCCCGGGCCGCCACCAGGGGCCAAAGTCCCGAGTCGTCGGGTGTTTGGGAAAGAAATATGAAGAATCCTCCGAAACCAAGTCCGGCGACGAGTCCCATTCGCAGGGATTGCATCACGGCGCCTTTGTTCTCTCCGCGTTCGACTGAAAGAAGAACAATCGCGGGCAGGGCCAGGGCAACGCCGATCCAAGTGAGCATGTTCGGGCGTTCTCCCATCAATACGCCGATTAACACCGGAAGCGCGGTGCCGGACAATGCCGCGGACGGAGAAACAACGGCGGCCAATCCGGTGGCCAATCCCCGGTAGAGAGAACTTAAGCCTGCGGCGCCGCAAAGTCCCGCGACGGCTCCCCACAGCCATGAGGACGGCGTTAGCTGCGTGCCGCCCAGTAGCGGCGCCGCGATGAGGGCCACAACGATGCCCACGGCCTGTGACCAGGCCACCACCGCCGATACGGGGCTTCTGCGGCCGGCGATACCGCCGGAAAAATCGGCAATGCCGTAGGAAAGAGCGGAGAGAACGGCGAACAATGTGACCATGGTGGGTATTTCACTCCGTTCCGAGGTTTCTTGCAAGGGTTCCGGGATATCATCGCGGAGGGAAATTGAATAATACGGTTTGGGAATGCGAATACCGCCGGGTGATTCCATAATGACTTTTTCTGGTCAACTCTTTTAGTCTCTGGTATGATTCGCGCATCTCTATGGAGAGTCATTCCGGGTGAACCGTCCGGGGGGGTCTCTTCAGCAGTCTGTTGAAAATAAAAAGGAATCTCATGCCCGTAGCGAAATCAATTGCCGAAATGATGAAGAACTCCTCGTTTATCCGAAAGATGTTCGAGGAAGGCGCGAAGCTGAAAAGTATCCATGGTCAGGATAAGGTTTGCGATTTTTCCATAGGAAATCCGGACCTGCCTCCTCCCGATGAATTCCGGAAAGTCCTTCTGGAAGAAGCGGCCCGGGACGAAGCGCGAATACACGGCTACATGCCCAATGCCGGATATCCGGCGGTGCGGCGGGCCGTGGCGGAGAGCGTTTCGGCCGACATGGGCGTAACTTTGGATGCCGAACATCTGCTGATGACCTGCGGCGCCGGCGGCGCTTTGAATGTTGCGCTTCGCGCTCTCTGCAATCCCGGCGATGAGGTGATTGCTTCGGCGCCCTGTTTCGTCGAATACGGTTTCTACTGCAGCAACTACGGAGCTTCCTTGAAGCTCGTACCGGCCAAGGCCGATTTTGATTTGGATCCGGCGGCTTTCGCGGACGCCATAACCGAAAAAACCGCCGCGGTGATCATCAATTCACCCCACAACCCAACCGGCCGAATTTATCCGGCCGAAACCCTGGAGGAACTCGGGCGGGTTCTGGATAAGGCGAAAGAGCGGACCGGACGGCGGATTTATCTGATCAGCGACGAACCATACCGAAAGATCGCTTACGACGGGATTACCGTGCCGCCGGTGATGAAGGCATATGCGCACAGTCTGGTGGCCACCAGCTACTCGAAGGATCTTTCCCTTCCGGGGGAACGCATCGGATGGCTTGCCGTGAATCCCGATGCCGAGGATGCCGATCAAATTGCGGGAGCTCTGACGCTCTGCAACCGCATTCTGGGATATGTGAACGCTCCGGCTTTGATGCAGCGGACCGTGGCGCGGCTTCAGGATCTTTCGGTGGACATCGGCATCTACCGGGCCAAGCGCGATAAAATCAAACGGATTCTGGATGAGGCCGGATTCGAATATGCTCCGCCTGAGGGAACGTTCTACTTCTGGGTGAAATCTCCGGCGGCGGATGAAATGGAAGTGGTGAATGCGCTGAAGGAAGAGCTGATCCTGACGGTACCGGGAAGCGGTTTCGCGGGGCCGGGATGGCTGCGGATCTGCTACTGCGTGGACGATGAGGTGATCGACAGATCCGCGGAAGGATTCAAAGCGGTTCGTCGCCGTTTTAACTAAAGGGGGTTTTCATGTTGGGTTTGGGTGATTTTTCCGTTTTCGCCGCGTACATTCTCTGCATCTTGTCCGCTCTGCTCTGTGTTGTTTACGGCATCGTGAACTGGAATAAAGGCGGAGAGGTAAGTTCCGAGGTCGCGGCCGAAGAAGTCCGCTGGAACGCCGAAGAAAAGAAAATTGAAGACGAGCTGTCGGGCCGGGGAGATGCATCATGAGCTTCGGATTAATTGCCGCCGTCTTTGTTTATTTAGCCGTCATCGCATGGCTCGGCTACCGGGGATACGGACAGACTAAAACCGCCGGTGACTATCTTTTGGCGGGACGCAACGCCCACCCCTACGTAATGGCTCTTTCCTACGGCGCCACGTTTATTTCCACGTCGGCCATCGTCGGCTTCGGGGGAACCGCGTCGCTGATGGGTATGAGTCTGCTTTGGCTGGCCTTCCTGAACATCTTTCTCGGAATCTTCATCGCCTTTGTATTCTTCGGAAAGAGGACACGGCGCATCGGTCTGAATCTGGACGCCCATACCTTTCCCGAACTTCTCGGGCGCCGGATGAATTCCCGGTTCATTCAGGTGTTCACCGGATTTATGATTTTCATCTTCATGCCTTTGTATGCCGCGGCGGTTCTTATTGGCGCGTCCCGGATTATCGAAGTGCTGCTCAATGTTCCTTTCGAAGTTTCGGTGGTGGTGTTCTCCATCCTCGTTGGTGCCTACGTGATTCTTGGGGGACTCAAGAGCGTTATGTACACTGATGCTCTTCAGGGGACTCTTATGTTCCTGGGGATGATAACGCTGCTGTTGGTTACCTATATCAAACTCGGCGGTGTCGTCGAAGCCCATAGGAGCCTTGCTTCTCTTTCCGCCTTTATCCCCGAATCCATGACCAAAGGCGGTATTTCCTGCTGGACCAAGGGGCCCGCCGGCGGAAGCCCCATGTGGTGGACCATCTATTCTTCTCTGGTTCTGGGAGTCGGGGTGGGAGCTTTGGCTCAGCCCCAGCTGGCGGTTCGATTCATGACGGTGCAGAGCGATAAGGAACTGAACCGCAGCGTGGCCGTGGGCGGTGTTTTCATTCTGGTCTGCGTGGCTTCGGTTTACGTTATCGGTCCGCTGACGAACGTTTTCTTCCATGGAACGATCGGAAAAATCGCCATCGCGGCGGCGGAAGGAAACGTGGATCGGGTTATTCCGCTTTATCTGGATGCGGCCATGCCTTCCTGGTTCTCAATCGTTTTTATTTTGGTCATCCTTTCGGCCGCCATGAGTACCTTGAGCAGCCAGTATCACGCCATCGGGACTTCCGTAAGCCGGGACATCATCGAACAGGGATTCCTGAAAGGCCGGGAAACGAAAAGCGGAACCGTCGTAACCATTACCCGGATCGGTGTTTTAGTGTCTCTTCTTCTTACCGTCCTCTTGGCCATGGAGATGGGCGGAGGCGTGATTGCCCGGGCCACGGCGATTTTCTTCGGACTGATGGCCTCGTGCTTTCTGGCGCCTTATACGGCGGCTTTGTTTTGGAAGCGATTTACACGGGCGGGCGCGATTGCCGGGATTATTTCCGGATTTACGGTTTCGATATTTTGTTTTCTTTTCATGCACGGGAAGGAAGCGGCGGTGTTCGGTTTGTGCGAGGCTCTGTGCGGCAGAACAACTCTGTTCGGCGGCATCTGGCCGGTGATTGATCCGATGGTGTTTGCCTTCCCGGTATCCATCCTCTTTACGGTGGCGGTGACTCTTCTGACCAAGCCGGAGGTGGATTTGCCGCTGGAAAATGCTTTCGCCGGAGTGGGACGGTAGGCCGATCGGCGTGTATCCATTTGTTTTTTAATCGGCCCTCCCTCCGGAAAATCCGGAGGGAGGGGCCGATTGAGTCCGTGTTCTTTCAACAGCCTGTCAGATAAAAATCAGAGCGAGAATTACAACCACTATCAAGGTTGCGAGACCTTGAATCAGGGTTGCCATTGTGTGGGATTTGTAAGCGGTGGAGACATCCATGCCGCTGAATTCGGCCACAACCCAGAAGTAACTGTCGTTGGCATGGGAAACGGTCATGGCTCCGGCGCCTATGGCCATAACGGTGAGGATTTTGCCGAAAAGAGTCGCCAATCCGAGGGCGGGGAGCAGCGGAGCGATAAGTGCCGAAGTGGTTACCAAAGCCACGGTGGAGGAACCCTGGGCGGACTTAAGAGCGGCGGCGATAATGAACGGAACCAGAATCCCCAGACTCAGAGTGCTTAGGGAACTTCCCAAATAATCTCCGATGGGTGTTGACTTCAGAACCGTGCCGAAAGCTCCGCCCGCGCCGGTAATCATTATGATGATCGCCGCATCCATCAGGCCCTTTCCGATCCAGCCGGTGAGAACTTCCTTGTCGAATTTTGGAAAAAGAAAAGCGGAAAAGAAAAAGCCGATCATGAGTGCATTGATGGGCTTACCCAGGAACGCGAAAAGATTATAGAAGAATCCGTTTCCCCAGGGACGCGTGGGAAAATTAACGATGGAGCCCAGAGTAATGAGCAGGATGGGCACCACGATGGGAGCGAAGGCTTTCCAGGCGGAGGGAAGTTTTCCGTATTTTGCTTTAACCGCATCGTAATCCATTTCGATCTTTTCCGTATCCTCGGCGGAAGTGGTTCTTTTGCCGATATAAGCGGCCCAGAAATATCCGGCAAGCATGGTGACGACGGAGATGCCCAAACCGACGAGAATAACCAATCCGAGCTGATTATCCAAACCCAGATTTCCGGCCGCCGCGATGGGACCCGGAGTAGGCGGAACCAAAGTATGAGTGGCATAGAGCCCCGTTGCCAGAGCAACCGACATCCAAACACCGGAGACTCCGGACTTCTTCACCAGCGATTTTTTCAGGGATGAGAGGATGACATAACCTGAGTCGCAGAATACCGGAATGGAAACGATGTATCCGATGATGCTCATGGCCAGCGCCGGCCGTTTTTTTCCGACAACTTTGAGGATTGTTTCAGCCATAACCACCGCGGCTCCGGATTCTTCGAGCACCTTGCCGATGATGGTTCCCAAGATAATAACAATGCCGATGTAAGAAAGAATCCCGCCGAAACCGTTTCGAATTGTGGAACCGATGTCCAGCGGATTCATTCCCGATGCGAAAGCGACTCCGTAACTGGCGAGAAGCAGCGCAATGAAGGGGTGAAGTTTCCATCTTGAGGTGGAAAGTACGATGAAAACGATCGCCAGCAGCAGTATAACCAGAAGCATGGGTCCTTGTACCATAAGACACTCCTTATAAATAGCGGAACCTGAGTTCCGACTGATTCCTCACGATATTCGGAGGGTACGGCGGATGGAGAGAACGTTTGTAAATTATATATCTTTTTGGGACGATGTCTGCAAGAAATCCGAAAGCGGCCGCTATCGGAAGGGCGAAAGTAAGGTTTCCCCGCTTGATTCAAGCGGAACGCGAAGATGCGGACGGCCGTACCGGGAATCGTTTTTTTTCAATTTTTCTCTGGATGAATTTCATTCCGGCGGAAGCGTCGGCCGCATTCCGGCAAAAAGGAACGAATCGTTATTAAAAACAATACGGTAGGGAATGTCCGAAAAAGCTACGTTATTGTTTTTTTTGAAGAGAATACACACGAACATTTTAGGGCCAACTTGTTGCTGTGAAGAAACATAGCGAAATGGATCCGAGACTGGCACATCTTTTGCTTTGGAAGTTGACATATATTGACTCAATTTATGTTTCATAAGGAGAAACTATGTCGTCTTTGTCCTCCGTTTTTAAAATTAAGGAGCGGAATTCCTCCGTCAAAATCGAACTGATCGCAGGTCTGACAACGTTCATGACCATGGTTTATGTTTTGGCCGTACAGCCGGCCGCCATCGTTGGTTTCGGACCCGATCCCGCGGTGGTGGACATTCACGGAATTTCCATCACCAAGGAAGCGATAATGCTTTCAACGGCTCTTGTCAGTGCCGTCGTGACGATTTTTATGGCATTCTTCACTGATCTTCCTTTTGCTCTTTCCTGCGGCATGGGCATGAACTTTATGCTCGGCGGCATGATTCAGGCCAAAGCGCTTTCCTTTGCCGGGGCCATGACGATGATTCTTATCGCCGGAATCCTTTTCGTTCTTTTGTCGGTTTTCGGTGTAAGAAGCCTGATTATGAGGATGATTCCCAAAAATATAAAAACATCGGTTGTTGTTTTGGTCGGATTCTTCATCGCATATCTGGGATTCACCAATTCGGGAATTGTCTCGGCGTCGGCCGGTCTTGCCTTCGGCAATTTGAAAGATCCGGCCGTACTCCTGGCTTTGGGATCGCTTCTTCTGATCGCGCTGCTGACGGCCTATAAAGTCAAGGGTGCCGTTCTCATCAGTATCCTCGCCACCACAATCGTCGGGATTCCTCTCGGCGTAACACATGTTCCCGAACATCTTTTTCGCCTGCCCTCGTTTCATTCGGTAGAAAATGTTCTCTTTCAATTCAGCTTTAAGGAAGTGCTTAACTGGACAACGGTTCCCATTATTTTTGTTCTTTTCATCAGTGACTTCTTCTGTTCTCTTTCGGCCTTTCTGGGGATCGGCGCCAAGGCGAATCTGCTCGACAAGGACGGAAATTTTCCGAATATCGAGCGGCCGTTCCTTGTCGATTCCATAGGAACGGTTTTTGGGGCGCTCTGCGGCAGCACCACGATTACCACGTATGCCGAGTCGGCGACGGGTGTTGAAGAAGGCGGCCGGACGGGGCTGACGTCTCTTGTTGTCGGTATTTGTTTCCTGCTGACTCTGTTTATGGCGCCGCTTTTTCTGATGATTCCCAACGCGGCGACCGGTCCGGCCCTTATCTTCGTCGGTCTGATTATGGTTCTGGAAATGGGGCATATGGAATTCACCGACTTTACCGAGTTTTTCGGGCCCATCATGATGATTTTCTTCAGCGTTTTCACCGCGAATATCGCCACGGGAATTTCCGCCGGGATTCTGGCCCACATTTTTGTAAAAGCCGTTACGGGAAAGTTCAAAGAGGTTCATCCGGGTTTGTATATTCTTTCGGTTTTCTTAATCGGCTATTTCATTTTCGCCGTATAACGGGGGCGGCGGATTGATGAGCATGATGGATGTAAACCTCATAGATGTTGCTCTGGGGAAGAAACCGGCAAGTCTGGTTATTAAGAACGGGATTCTGATTAACGTTCATACGAAAGAAACCTACCCCGCCGACGTCGCGATTTTCGGCGACCGCATCGCTACGGTTTCCGATCTTCCCGAAGGGATTGTGGGAAAAGAGACGCGGGTTATCGATGCCTGCGGACAGTATCTGGCTCCCGGCTTCATCGATGCGCATATTCATGTGGAAAGCAGCATGCTGACCTATACGGAATTTGTGAAAATGGTTCTTCCCAGAGGAACCACGGTGGTGGCCACCGACCTTATGGAAGTAACGATCGTTTCGGGAATCGACGGAATGAAGGAGATTCTTAAAGAAGCTTCGACGCTGCCGGTGTCGCTGTATTATCCGGTTCCCTCGTTTATGGAAGACGAATCGGAGCTGCAGACGACGGGAAGCGTTCTGCGTCCCGAAATGATTGAAGAACTTCTGGATTTGCCGGAAGCCGTCGGGTTGGCGGAAGTTCTGGTTCCCCCGATTCTCGCCGGGAGCCCCGTTTCGGCCCATATACTCGAAGAAGCGGCAAAACGCGGTAAAACCGCGGAAGGTCATGCGCCGGCCCTCGCGAAATCCGCTCTGAACGCGTATGCCTCGGCGGGCATCCGTTCCGATCATGAAGCCGGAACGGCGGCGGAAGCACTCGGAAAGCTGCGGGCCGGACTGCGGGTTCTTATGCGGGAAGGCGCGGCCGCCGCCGATCTTGACGAATGCCTCAAAATCATTACGGAATGCAGCGTCGACTCCCGTCACTGCGCCATGATCAGCGACGACATTGATGCGTATTACATTCACAAGAACGGTCATATGGATTACAAGATCCGCAGAGCCGTCGAAGCCGGAGTGGATCCTCTCACCGCCATTCAGATGGTTACGATCAATCCCGCCGAGAGTTTGAAAATCGATGATTGTCACGGAAGTATTGCTCCGGGAAAAATCGCGGATATTGTGTTCTTAACATCTCTTGAATCAATGGAAATCGGTTCGGTCGTCGCCAAAGGGGAACTCGCGGCCGAATCCGGAAAACTTTTAAAATCCATTCCCTCTCCGGCCTACGGCGCCGTTCTGAAGAATACGGTCAAACTTCATAAAAAGGTGGAGCCGGAAGATCTGCTGATTTCTCTTCCCGGAAAGAACAAGGCTCGCGTTCGTGTTATCGGTGCCTCGAAAACATCGTTGTTAACCGAAGCGCTGGAAGCGGAAATGAACGTATCGAACGGATTTCTGCGGCCCGATCCTTCTCGGGATCTTCTCTCCATTGCCTGTGTGGAACGCTATGGAAAAAGCGGTTCGGTGGGAAAGGCTTTTATCAAGGGATTCGGATTGAAATCGGGAGCCCTCGCCACATCGGTGGGGCACGATCATCATAACCTGACGGCCGTCGGCGCCGATCCGGGCGATATGGCTTTGGCTTTGAATCGAATCGCGGAAATGGACGGAGGGCTCGCCGTCGCCGAAGGCGGAAAAATCATGGCGGAAATACCCCTGCCGATTTGCGGTCTGCTCTCTCCCTCCGGCGGTGAAGAGGTGGCGGAGCGGCAGGGAAAAATGTATGAAATTCTGCGCCGAATGGGGAACGATATGCCCTCTCCCTTCATGACTCTTTCTTTTATTACTCTGATTTTTATTCCCGCCTATGGTATAACGGATCGGGGACTTTTGGATGTTTCCCAATTCACGATAGTCGATCCGGTGATTCATGCCGAATAGAAAGGATTCTCATTTAATGAAGCAGATTTATATTAAGAACGCCTATATCGTTTCCATGAATAACCGCGAAGAGGTTTTTTCTTCCGGAGGACTCCTTATCGAAGATGATAAAATCGCCGCGGTAGGGAATGTTGATGAACGTTTGATTAATCCGGATGCGGAAATCGTCGACGGCGAAGGTAAAATCGTCCTTCCCGGCTTAATCAATACGCATGTGCATACTTCGCAGCAGCTGGGGCGGGGACTTGGAGACGATGTTCCGCTGCTGACATGGCTTCATGAGCGCATCTGGCCCTATGAAAGCAATATGAGTGAGGAAGATTCCTATGTTTCCACATTACTTTGCTGTTTGGAGCAGATTCGTTCGGGCGTTACCTCTTTCGCGGAGCCCGGCGGTCAGTTCGTTTCGGGAATGGCCCGGGGAGTTCGCGAGGCCGGGATTCGGGGAAAGCTGGCGAAATCCGTTATGGACTGCGGAGAAGGCCTTCCCGAAATCTGGCGGCGGAGCACGGATGAAGAACTCTCCGTTCAGGAAGATGATCTGAAGAAATTCCACAATACCGCCGACGGCCGGGTTCAGGTTTGGTTCGGCCTGAGGACGCTGTTCAATAATTCGGACGACCTTATCGTTCGAACGAAGGAATTGGCCGACAAGTACGGCGTTGGTGTTCATATGCATGTGGCCGAGGTTAAAGACGAAGTGGAATACGCCGCGGCAAGCCGCGGGGTGCCCACGGTGACACATCTGAACAACCTCGGTGTTCTGGATAAAAACTTCCTGGCGGTTCATACCGTATGGCTTACGAACGAAGAGGTTGAAATTTTCCGCGATAAAGGTGTGAAAGTTTCGCATAATCCGGCGGCCGCCATGAGGGTTCTGGGATTTGCCAAGATTCCCCGAATGATTCGGGAAGGTATCTGCGTAACCATCGGGACGGACGGAGCGCCGTCCAATAATCGCATGACTCTGATTGACGAAATGTGGCTCACCGCCCTTATTCATAAGGGATGGCGGCTCGATCCCACGGCCGTGAAGGCCGAAGAAATTCTCCGGATGGTTACGACAAAAGGCGCCGAGGCCCTTTTGGAAGAACGGAACCTTGGTTCCCTGGAGCCCGGAAAGAAAGCGGATGTGGCCATTATCAATCCGGACAGTCCCGGAATGCTTCCCCTTCACGATCCCATTGCCAATCTGGTTACCTCCATGCATTCCTCAAATGTGGAAAGCACGATATGCGACGGCCGGTGGATTATGAAGAATCGTGAGATTCTGACTCTTGATGAGAACGCTGTTCTTGAGGAAGCCAAAAAGAGGGCCGCGGTCATTCGAAAACGGGCCGGAATAGTTCTTCCGGATCGGTTTCCGGTGGTTTAGCCTGCCTCCTCGAGGGAAGGCTTTTAACGATTGATCGGCCGAGTGTCGAACAATCACAACAACACGATATATGGGGAGACTGAAATGAATCAGCATGTGATTGATGTCGCGTCCGGGAAAATCAAAGCCGACCTGGCGGTGATTAACGGTAAAATTGTCAACGTTTGTTCTAAAGAAGTCTATGACGGTGGAATCGCCGCGGCCGGGGGGATTATCGCCGCGGTGGGAGACATCGAGTATACGATCGGTCCCGAAACGAAGATTATCGACGCAAAGGGAAAATACCTGACTCCCGGCTTTATCGACGGTCACATTCATCCGGAAAGCACCAACCTCAGCATGACGGCTTTTGCGCAGGGTCTTTTGACTCACGGGACGACCGTTATCATGACCGATCTTCATGAAGCGGGAGTGGTGAACGGACTGGAAGCCATTGAGGCTCTTCTGGACGAAGCCGCCGCGACGGACTTGAAGATGTATTTTGTCGTTCCTTCTCATGTTCCCTTCGCGCCGAATTTGGAAACCAGCGGCGGCGTTTTCGACAGTTCCATTATTTCCAAGGCATTGGATCGGCCGGATGCCGTCGGTATTTCCGAAATCGTCGCGCCCTATTTATTAAACGGCTATCCTGATTTGATGGAGGCCATGGATGTTGCCCTGAAAAAGGGCAAAAGTCTTCAGGGGCATCTTCCCGACATTTCGGGAAAAGATCTGAACACCTGCTTAGCGGCCGGTGTAACAACCGATCACGAAGCGCTCTCGACCGAAGAAGCCGTGGAACGGGTTCGTTCCGGATGTCATCTAATGATGAGGGAAGGATCGGCCGCACGGAATCTGAAGGATTTGGTGAAGGTTATCACCGAATACAAAATGGATTCGACGCTTTGCAGCATTATTACCGACGATTTGCATACGATCGATTTGGCGGAAAAGGGACATCTGGACGAATCGATTCGCACCGCTTTATCCCTGGGGGTTGATTTCATTACGGCCGTGCAGCTGGTTACCATCAATGCGGCCAGGGCGTTCCATCTGGATCATGAAATCGGTTCTCTCGCTCCGGGACGGCGGGCGGATATCAATATCACGGACGGACCGGAATCCTTTGCCGTCCACTCGGTTATTTCGGCAGGCAGGGAAGTCGTGAGGGACGGAACCTTCCTGAATCCCTACCCGGAAATCCGGCACAAGCCCTGTCTTTTGAACAGCGTTACGATGCCGAAGAAAATCACGGCGGAAGATTTGGGCCTTCCAGCCGAATGCGAAACCGGAAACGTTAAAGTTCAAGCCATGCGGACTCTCGACTGGATTCCCATAACCATCGGTGAAGAAGCCGTTCTGCCGGTTCGCGGCGGAATCGTTCAGTGTAATCCGGAAGCGGATATCCTTCATATCGCTCAGGTTGAGCGCTATGGAAAACACGGGAATATCGGCAAGGCGTTTATGGCCGGATTCAACCTGAAGGGAGGAGCCCTGGCTTCGTCGGTTGCTCATGACAACCACAACATCATCGCGATGGGAACGAACCTGGACGATGTGGCGTTCGCCATGAACCGGGTCGCGGAACTTCAGGGCGGACAAGTCGTGGTTAAGAACGGACAGGTCCTGGCGGAAGCGGCCTATCCGGTTCTGGGTCTTCTTTCCGATTTGTCTCTGGAAGAACTGACCGATCTGAAGAAAAAGCTTATCGATGAAACGCGGAAACTCGGCTCGACCATTCCCGCGCCGTTCATGTTCCTTTCCTTTATCGGGCTGGCGGCCATTCCGGAATATGCCATTACCGATCAGGGATTCGTTCATGTGCCGACGCAGTCCGTAATCAATCCCATCCTTGAGGTTGTTGCGTAAGAGAAAATCCGGAGGGGGATGGTTTGTCTCTCCGGGAACTCGGACACAAAACCGCCCGTGAAGCGAATTCGCGGGCGGTTCTTTCTTTAATTTATGGATGTGAAAATGAGCCGGAATATGAGGATTCAAAAATATACTTATTAAATCGTTAAAAAGAATTTAATTCGTGAAGGCATGAAAAATATTCATGATTATTGAAATAAGAGATAGGAGATTTCGCTTATATTTTTACCAGCGTTCTCCTATCGGGAAAATTACTCACTCCTCTTGTTTAATTTTGAGGGTAGTGTTTATTGACTTATTGCGTTAATTCCTTGCGGCGTATCTCTCCGTCCCTTTTGTCAAGGCTGAAATCTCCACCTTTTGTATTAGGATCTTTTTCGGGATGCAGGAACAAATTGACACAGTCGTAGACAAGATCTTCTCCGTACATATCATAAATGGATATCCAATAGCAGTTTTTCTTGTTGTTAAGGATATCTTTCATAAAGGCAATGTCTTTAACAGAATGTCGATCTTCTCCGTTTTTCCAATCAAGACACTGGATGAGTACATTTTTACTAAGCGGAAGTACAAGGTCTTCATCACCAACCGGAGGTGCCGCACCTTTGTAGTATGTTTCATAATAGACTGTATAGCCATTGTTCATTTCTTCGTTAAACTCTTTTGCCTTGAAGATGAGTTTGTCATCTTCGGCTCGAACAACATGTCCAATAGTTTTCGGAACACCGAAGCCGTATCCCGCATAGATGGTTTCTCCGATTTCGGCTTTATTCAATTCAACCATAACCCCATTTTCATCATAAACCGGAATTCGTGGAGTTTCCGTAATTAAAGGGAATGCATACTTTGGATCAAACTGAATATCATACAGGCTTTTTGAAATTGCATGTTTTTCAAGTTTTCCCTTGAGAAGTGTGGTAATGGAATATCCTGTGCTTGACTCCGGATCTTCCAAGAACTCCTGAATAAATCGGTACTCTGTTTCCTTTTCCATTTTTTCTCCTTGGCTGTATTTATTCTGTTAAAAAACAGGAAACATAATGTTTCTTTTCTATTTCTATGAGCTGGGGCTCCTCCGAACTGCAGCGATCAATGACATTGCGGCAGCGATTGCAGAAGCGGCATATCGGTTTAGGTGCTATGGGAGAAGTTATTTCACCTTTTAATAGAATCCGTTCTTTTTTCTTTTTTATATTGGGAATTGGAATGGCTGAAAGAAGAGCTTGTGTGTACGGGTGGACAGGGTTTGTGAATAAGACTTCTGCCGGAGCCATTTCAACGATTTTTCCAAGATACATTACGGCGATATCATCTGAAAAATAGTTAACAACCGATAAATCATGGGTTATGAACATATAAGTTAATCCCATTTTCTTTTGTAATTCTTTCATGAGGTTCAGAATCTGTGCCTGAATGGAAACATCCAGTGCCGAAACTGGTTCATCACAGACGATGAACTTAGGATTAAGCGCTAAAGCCCGGGCAATACCGATTCTTTGACGTCTTCCTCCATCGAGTTCATGCGGATATGTGTCCCATAGACGGTCGGCTAAACCAACAACTTCCATAATTTCACGAACCTTTTCCTGCCTTTGCCGCTTATTCTTTTCAATCCGGTGAATACGTAAAGGTTCCATTATGGTTTGGCTTACGGTCTTTCGGGGATTAAGTGAGGAGAAAGGATCCTGGAAAACAATTTGCAGCTCTCTTCTTTTTTTGCGGATTTCTTCTTTATTTAATTTACTTAAATCATTACCTTCGAAAATGACTTCTCCTGATGTGGGTTCCAATAAGCGAAGAATTGTGCGACCCATTGTTGATTTCCCGCAACCTGATTCCCCGACTACACCAAGGGTTTTTCCCCGTTTCAGTGTGAAAGAAACATCATCGACCGCATGAAGAGGTCCTAAAGGAGTTTGAAAATATTTTTTTAAGTTATTTACTTCTAAGATTGTCTCTTGTTTATTCACTGATTGATTACCGTCCCGTCAGCAATGTTGTTTCCGTTGTATAAATGACATTCCACAAAATGTGTTTCATTGCTGTAAATCCTTTTTGGTTTTTCGGTATTACATATCTCTTTCGCATAGTTACATCGGGGGCAGAATGAACATCCTGATGGTAAATTCGCAGGATCAGACATTAATCCTTTTATTGGTTTAAGAGGTACATCCCGTTTCTCCATATTAGGCAGGGAGTTGAAGAGACCTTCGGTATATGGATGAAGTGTTTTCTCAAAAATATCTTCCAGAGTCCCGTGTTCTACAATTCTACCGGCGTAAATTATCGAAACGGTATCGCATGTTTCCGCAACAATACCCAAATCATGAGTGATCATGAGCATTGAAGTTCCGTAACTCTCTTTAAGATTTTTCATCATTTCCAAAACCTGTGCCTGAATTGTTACATCCAGTGCCGTTGTCGGTTCATCGGCAATTAACAGCTTTGGATTACAGGCCAGAGCCATGGCTATAACGACTCGTTGCCGCATACCACCCGAAAATTGATGTGGGTACTCTACCCCGCGATTGCTTGGGATTCCAACAAGCTCCATCATTTTGCCGGCTTCCAGAATTGCCTTTTTCTCACCACAGCCGGAATGATGGTTGATAACTTCAGCAATTTGTTTTTCTATGGTTATTACCGGGTTTAAAGCGGTCATGGGATCCTGAAAAATCATGGAGACATCTTTACCTCTGATCTTTCCCATTTCCGCTTTACTTTTTTGTAGAATGTTCTCTTTGTTTAAAAAGATTGAACCTTTCTTAATGACTCCAGGAGGTGAAGCAATAAGCTGCATTATTGATAGGGCGGCTGTTGTTTTTCCGGCTCCTGTTTCTCCAACGAGTCCAAGAGTCTTGCCTCGTTCAATAAAGAGTTCCAAACCATTCAATGCATGAATTATTTCTTCATCGGTGTGGTATTCAACAACGAGGTCTTTCATTTCCAGAGTCAGGTCTTTTTGCTTATTGTTGTTTTTTTCCATATTTATCTTGATACCTTCATCTTTCGATGATTCATTGTTACTTTTGTCTTGGATCAAAGGCATCACGTAATCCGTCTCCAAGCAGGTTAAATGCTAAAATTGTGATCATTATTGCCACCCCCGGAAACAATGTCATATAGCTGTACTGTCTGATATATGTTCTTCCTGTAGACAACATGGCACCCCATTCAGGCATGGGTGCTTGGATTCCCAATCCCAAGAAGCTGAGACCTGCTGTTGCGGCAATGACAGCCGCTATATATAACGTTGCATTTACGATTACAGGAGCCATGCAGTTTGGAAGGATATGCCCTAATATTATTGTACTGTGTCTTGCCCCGATAGCTCTTGCCGCTTCGATGTATTCTACATCTCGAACTGTAAGTATGGCTCCGCGCATTACTCTTGCGTATGGAGGAATGCCTGAGATTGATAACGCAATAATCAAGTTGCGTGTACTGGTACCCAAGGCTGCTACAATTGCAATTGCCAGGAGAAGACCTGGTATCGCCAGGAAGACATCCATTAGGCGCATCACAATCATATCCGACTTCTTTCCCCAATATCCGGCAATGATTCCGAAAATACTGCCGATAACCATGCTGATTAAATTGGCGGTAATTCCGATGAAAAGGGAGATACGGGTTCCGTATATGATTCTTGCTAGAATATCTCTGCCCAGTTCATCGGTTCCAAAAGGATGCTCCGCGCATGGGCTTATAAGTCGTTCTGATATATTCTGCTTAATGATATCTTCTTCGTAGTCATAGATGACATCAGCAAAAATGGCCAGCAGTATTAAGAGGATGATGATGACAAAACCTATAATGGCCGATTTCCTTTTCGACAGTCTTTTAACTGCTTGGGAAAATTCACCTTTTTTTCTTTTCTTTTTTTTAGAGACATTGCTGTTCTTTTGAATTGTATTTTCTTTATTCATAATCTTTTTTCTTCATGAATACATTGATTTCATACGCGGATCTACAAGACCGTAGAAAAGATCAACAACTAAATTGATGATAGAAAAGCTTATTGCGAGTACAATGATACAGCCCATAACTGTCGGAGTGTCTCTCGACATAATTGATTGAATCATTAACCTTCCGATTCCTGGCCAAGCGAAAACAGTTTCAATAAGTACGGAACTGGCCATTAGTGATCCCATCTGAAGACCAATCATGGTAATAGTCGGAATGAGGGCGTTTTTTAAAGCGTGTCTGCGTATGACCAGCCGTTCGGGAATCCCTTTGCTTCTGGCTGTTCTGATATAATCCTGTCGAATTACTTCGAGCATAGAGGATCTGGTTGTTCTGGCAATACTCGCCATTGACCTTACGGCCATGGATAACGCCGGTAAAACAATACTGCTTAATTTTTCTGCTCCTGATACGGGGAACCAGCCTAATTTAAGCGAGAAAAGGAGTATTAGAAGTAGCCCAAGCCAGAATATCGGCATGGAAATACCGATTAAAGAGATGAGCATGCAAAATCCGTCAAACCATGTATTTTGTTTAATAGCGGCGAATATTCCTAATGGAAGTGCCAGAACAAGACAGATTATTATTGAACAAAAAGCTAGGCGGATTGTATTTGGTAAACGGGCACCAATTTCGACGGATACGGGATTTCTTGACTTGTAGGAAATGCCCATATCCCCTTTACACAGATTTAGCATATAACGGGCATACTGAACGAGAATAGGATCATTAAGGCCCATTTCTTCCCGAAGAGCTTCAACTTTTTCATCAGTTGCTTCAGTACCCAGCATTATTCTAGCCGGATCTCCCTCTGTAAGGCTGATGATGAGATATACGACAAGTGTGGCTCCAATAATTATTGGGATCATAGCTGCGAGTCTTTTAATTATAAATTTGAGCATCCTTTTTGCCTTTAAACCTGTTGAATGTAAACAGCCTCTTTTAAGGATACGATACAATCCGGATATATAAGGAGAAAACCCGTTCCCGGAAAGGGGAGACTTTTTATGGAGGGTTTTCTCCTTTTCTTAATTTATGGTGCTATTTATTTCCAATAAAAATCCTGAAAGTATGTAAAGGTTGCAGCATTAATATCAACACCGCCAAGATCTTTGTTGTAAGCGCGTATCCACAGATTCTGATAGAGCGGACACAGAACACATTGATCATTAACTTTTTCGATACATTCAGTTACAATTTTCAGACGAGCTTCGGTATCAACGGTAACCAAAGCCTTATTGATAAGCGCATCAACTTCAGGATCGTTAAATCGGGCAAAGTTTGCAGCTCCGATCTGGGAACTGTGGTACACCCGTTTCATCCAACTAAGAGCATCGAAATTGGCCACGCCTCCCAAACTCGCGATAAAGTCTCCTTGAGAACATTTGGAAAGATAGGTTGCATATTCAATGGAAACGATCTCAGCGTTTATTCCTATTTCAGCCAGATTTGCCTGGATAACTGAAGCTACCCTTCTTTTTTCATCATTTGTGCAAAGTATTGGAAACGAAAGGGTAGAAGGATCCACTCCTGATTCTTTTAGGTATTTTTTTGCCGCGTTTATATCATAGGAGACCGCATTCTTGGCGGAGAACCCTTGGAGGCCATTAGGAACGGCGGCTACTCCAGGACTGCCTCTGCCGTCCAATGCAACTTCAACAATACTTTTCTTATCGATAGCAGCATTTATGGCTTTTCTAAGAAGAACATTATTAAAAGGTTTAACCTCATGATTAATATCAAGATACATAAGGTTGCAGCTTTCTTTCATGAGTACTTCAGTTTCGGGATTCTCAGTCAACGTCGGCAGGTCAATTGTTGCAACGTCGTAGAGAAAATCGACTTCACCTGCTTCAAGAGCGATTGTTCTTGAAGAACCCTCTGGGATAATTTTCCAAGTAAGGTATTTTATCGAGGGCATTCTTTCTTTGTCGAAGTATTCTTCATTCATTTCAAATTCAAGCTTGTTCCCCAAGTCCCAATTGATGAATTTATATGGTCCTGTTCCGCAGGGTTCTGCGTTGAAATCATGTCCTGCATCAATAAGTGCTTTGGGAAGTATTGAAAGTGTTGACTGAGTAAGATTCATAGGCAGCAGAGGAGATGGCTTTTTAGTTGTTATTTTAACAGTCAGATCATCAATTATTTCAACGTCTTTAACATCGCTTATAAATGCTTCGGCGAATGACGATTCTGATGCATATTCGATAGTAGCCTTTACATCGGCTGAATTAAGAATGCTGCCATCGTGAAATTTGACATTTGACTTCAGCTGCATTTCCCATTCTGTATCACTTAATGTTTTATAAGTATTGATTAGATCCGGTACCACTTTTAAGTCAGCATCTACTGTAAAAAGACGGTTATACATCAACATACACATTTCTTTACTCATTAATGATGTTTGATGAGTAGGATCCAGTGTAGGTGGCTCGTTAGAGGAAGCAATGATGACAGTATTTCTTACAGGGGCTGAGACTGTTGCGTCTTCATTACCCTTATTGCCGCATCCGACCAGTAAAGCTGTCAATAATAACAGCAAGAGGAAGAGCATTATATAATTTCTCTTCTTTTCTTTTCTTTCTTTCATGCAGAATTTCCCCTTTTGGACTATTTTTACACAGTTCTATTTAAATACGACTGTGCTTAATCGCTATGTGATGCTATTCCGCGGGTACAATACAGTTATGATAGCAAGCATCATACGGATTGAGTTTTTTTATGTCAAAAGAAAATATTTCACAAGGTTATGAAGAAAATTCATACTGAAGATAAGGAATTTTGTAGTGATATAAATTCGTCTATGAATAATCGAAGAGAAGAATTAGTACTGTTTTTCTTGTATACCAATAAGACATTGAAAGATGTGTCAATATTATCAATTTCGGAATAACATAATTCATGTCCGCTTCTTTCCGAAATGGTTTTAGGAGCAACAGTGACATATTCTTCATTCATCAGCTGCATAAGCAAAGAATCGGCTGACGTCGGACTGTAACAGGGTTCTACTATTAAGGGCGGAGCATTCAACTTATTTCTTAATTCATTATTAATCAATTCGATTACCCATGTCGGAACATGAACTCCCTTGAGTACCTTAATATTTTTCATTTCTTGAAGTGTTATTTTCTCTTTTTTTGCAAGGGGATGATTTTTTGAAAGAAGGAAACGAAAATGTTCAGTTAAAAAAGGAATGACTTCATAATCATCATGTTCTTCCGGTAAAAAAATGGAAAAAAGCGTTGCAATATCAGCTTCTTCTGAATTCAAAGATTGAAAAATATTTGGAATGTTCTCAAATGAGCTGTTTGTAAAAACAAATTCTATATTTGGGTATTGGAGTTTAAATTGATTAAGTGCTTTTAGGAGAAATGGTAAATATGGTCCGATACAAGTCACTTTTATTGAACCCTGCTGACCGGTTCTAATATTCTTAATTGTATCTTCCAGTTTGTTAAAATCAGCTACAACAGTAAGACTTTTTTCGTAAAAAGATTTACCCGCATATGTTAATTCCAAGGTATTGGTGTTTCTGTCGAATAGAGAGAGCCCAATTTCTTGTTCCAGCTGAGCGATGTTTTTACTTATGGTACTCTGATGTGTGTAGAGAGCGTTTGCAGCCAGAGTAAAACTTTTATGTTCGGCAACAGAGATAAATCGTATAATTTGAGTCATTGTCATGTCTTTTCCTCTACAGGTAATGTCATTCAAGGAACCGAGAGTCGGGATTATTATTTAGTTTTTTCCATATAATTAGGAATTATGACACAGTTTAGTTCTTATAGATTATATTTATCTGAATTATTTAGCAATTTAGCAATCCAATGACTCAAGAGGTGCAACCTTCGATAAACATGGCTTCATTGCATTTTTGGTGACTGTTTTTGTGAAGACAGGATACGATGAGTTTATTATCTCTCCGGCAGCAACTGTTTGTTTCCTCTATTTTAAATCCCACAACGATCTATCAGTGTATGGATCCTCTTAATCTGCGTTTTCCCGTCGATTAACCTTCGGAAAATCGTCCTTATTAGACATTTACCCCTCCCCGAGGGCACGGAAACGCGGTACCATGGTAAATCAATCTGCGATTTTTCCGCTTCCAAGGAGTTAATAACAGTGTCAGACCGCGCCTTACTCGGTGACGAAGCCGTCGCCCTCGGGGCCATGCACGCGGGCATCAGCTCCGCTTACGGTTATCCGGGGACTCCGTCAACCGAAATCATGGAATTTTTGATGGCCGCCGCCGAACGCGGAGAGGCCGCCTCTCTTACGGCTCAATGGAGCAGCAATGAAAAGACCGCGATGGAAGAAGCTTTGGGCGCTTCCCTCTGCGGGAAAAGGGCCCTGGTTACCATGAAGCACGTGGGCCTGAACGTTGCCGCCGATCCCTTTATGAACGCCGCGCTTTTGGATATCAACGGCGGCCTGGTTGTGGCCGTGGCCGACGATCCGGGGATGCATTCCAGTCAGAACGAGCAGGATTCCCGGTATTACGCCGATTTCGCCATGATTCCCTGCCTGGAACCCACCAGTCAGCAGGAAGCCTACGATATGACCCGAACGGCCTTTGAGATGTCCGAGGCTCTTTCGGTGCCGGTGATGATCCGGCTGGTTACGCGGCTCTCCCATTCCCGGGCCGCTATTAAAGCAAAGGAGCCCCGTAACTCGAATCCCCTTTCCAAGGCTTCCGACCGCAAGGGCTGGGCGCTGATTCCCGCCTGGGCCCGCATTCGCTACAGCGAGCTTATCGGCAAGCAGGAGAAGATGGCGGCGATGAGCGAAAACTCGCCGTTTAATACCGTTGTTCAGGGTGATCCCGACGGCGGTTCTCAAAAGAGCGGAGGCGGCGGCAATACCGGCAAGGGGAAACTCGGCGTGATTACCACCGGATTGGCGAAAAATTATTTCAACGAAAATGCCGCCGATTTGAATCGGCCGTATGTCCATCTTCACATCGGCCAGTCGCCCTGGCCCGAGAAAAAGATCGCCGATATTCTTGCTTCAACCGACGGACTGCTTGTTATGGAAGAAGGGATGCCGCTGGTGGAACGCTACATCCGGGGTATCGGACGCGATTGTTCGAAAATATCCGGAAAGATGGACGGCACGGTTCCCCGCTCAGGCGAGCTGAATCCCAACAACGTCCGTGCCTCCATGGGACTCCCCCCCCGGCCCGCGCTGGATTTCAACCCCGGTGCTCTGCCGCCCAGGCCGCCGCAGCTCTGCCGCGGATGTCCTCATGAAGATTCGTTTCAATTTATCAAGGAAACGGCGGCAAGGCTCGATTCTTCGGTGGTTACCTCCGATATCGGCTGTTATGCCCTGGGCGTTCTGCCGCCTTATGAGGTTCCCGAAACCGTTGTGTGCATGGGCGCCTCGATTTCCATGGCCAAGGGCGCCGCGGAAGCCGGTCATCCCAACGTGATGGCGGTTATCGGCGATTCCACCTTTTACCATTCCGGCCTGACCGGGCTTGTGGACTGCGTGGCGGACAAAGCCGCGGTAACGATTATTATCGTGGACAACTCCACCGTCGCCATGACCGGCGGACAGAAAACAATGCTTCCCTCCGCGCGTCTGCCCGAGGTGGTGGCCGGGCTCGGCATTGAGAAAGAGCATATCCGTGTGGTGAACGCTCTGAAGAAAGACCATGAAAAGAACATGGGAATCCTCATGGAAGAGCTGGCCTACAGCGGACCGTCGGTGATTATTTCCGTGCGTGAATGTCTTGAGGCGATTCGTAAGAGAAAATCCGCCGAGAAAGCCGAAGGTTCGGCCGAAGGAGGCGAGCGATGAAATACGACATTATTTTGTGCGGCGTGGGCGGGCAGGGCGTACTGTCCGTGGCCGCCGCCATCGCCGCCGCGGCTGCGTCCGAGGGCTTGGAAGTGCGGCAGTCCGAGGTTCACGGCATGGCCCAGAGGGGCGGCGCGGTGATGAGTCACTTGCGTCTCTCCGACGAGGTTATTCCCGGCGATTTGGTGCCTCAGGGCGGAGCCGACATGATTCTTTCCATGGAGCCGCTGGAAGCCCTGCGCTACACCGCTTATCTGAAACCGGAGGGAACATGCGTAACCGCATCGGCTCCGTTTGTGAATATTCCCAATTATCCGGATCTGGATGAGCTGCTGGCCAAGGTTGAATCCATTCCTTCCTCCCGCGTGGTGGATGCCGAAAAAGCCGCCAAGGACGCCGGCAATCGCCGGGGCGTGAACATGGTGATGGTCGGCGCCGCTTCAACCCATCTGCCTTTGCCTGAGAAGGCTCTGGAATCGGCTATTTCCGATCTTTTTGCCCGGAAAGGCGAGGATGTCGTGAATCCGAACATCGCGGCTTTTCGGGCGGGCCGGGAGGCTTGAGAGGTCTGATCGGCACGGAGGGAAGCCGCGCTTTGACGGTTTTGAGGCGGCTTTTACCCGTCTTGGAAGGTTTGAGCGGCGATACCGACTTTTGAGGCCCGCCTCATCGGTGCCGAATCGGCCGCTTTGGAGATGAACTGATGACTGTTTACAAACGTGAAGAACTGGAATACCTCGACAGGCAGGCCCTGGAAGCGCTGCAGCTTCTTCGGCTGAAAAAGGTTATCGCCTGCGCATTGGCCACACCCTTCTATTCAGAACGCCTCGGCGGTGTCGGGATTTCAAGTCCGGAGGATATCACCTGCCTGAAGGATCTGCAGAAGATTCCTTATACAACCAAAAGCGATCTGCGCGATACCTATCCGTTCGGTTTGTTGGCGGTGGATAAGGAGAAGGTTATCCGGATGCATGCCTCCAGCGGCACCACCGGGAAACCGACGGTTATCTATTGCAGCCGGAACGATCTGAACCGCTGGACCCACTTAACCCACCGTTCGCTTGTCGCCTGCGGCTGCGGACCGGCCGATGTGTTCCAGAACATGATGACCTACGGTCTTTTTACCGGCGGGCTGGGACTCCACTATGGCGCGGAAGATTTGGGAATGTTCGTTATCCCTTCCTCCGGAGGCAACACCCATCGTCAGCTACAGCTGATGAGGGACTTCGGAACCACCGTGGTTCATGCCACTCCCAGCTACCTGC
This sequence comes from Spirochaetia bacterium, assembly GCA_963666985.2. Classification (GTDB taxonomy): domain Bacteria; phylum Spirochaetota; class Spirochaetia; order DSM-2461; family DSM-2461; genus UBA2779. The sequence goes on from CAXXIA010000002.1 coordinate 2,198,927, forward strand.
TCCATCTTCATTCTCAAATGGAGCAGGCCGGTATTTCCCTTTCGGATTTGAAGCTGAAAAAAGCCCTGATCGGCGCCGAACCCCATTCGGAAGATCTTCGCAGGAAGATCGAAGATCTCTTCGGCATCGATGCTTATAACTCCTACGGTCTTTCCGAGATGAACGGACCCAGCGTGGCGTTCGAGTGTGTTCATAAGAACGGGATGCACCTTTGGGAAGACGCCTACATCCCCGAGATTGTCGACCGTTCGACTCTTGAACCCGTACCCGAAGGCGAGGTTGGAGAGCTGGTCTTAACCAATTTAATCAGGCATGCTTCGCCCATTATCCGGTATCGAACCAAAGATCTGACTCGAATCGTTCCCGGCAAGTGCGCCTGCGGACGCACCGCCCGCAGAGTGGACAGAATGAAAGGCCGCACCGACGACATGCTTATCATCAACGGCGTCAATGTCTTCCCTTCCCAGATAGAAGAAGTGGTGATGCGGTTCCCCGAAGCCGGGAATAATTACCGCATTCTTGTAAAGAAGAAGGGAACGCTGGACGTCCTAATCGTTGAACTGGAAATCGGGCCCGCCGTTCTTACCGATGATACCCGGGATCTTTATGCCCTCAAGCGCCGTCTCTCCGACGCCTTGAAGGCCAGCATATCCATTAATCCGAACATTGAATTCCACGAGCCGGGCCGGCTTCCCGTTCAGGAAGGCAAGGCCATCCGCGTCGTGGACGAAAGGGGGAACCTCTATTGATCTGGAACGCAGTTAGGGAATCGGAAGCGCCGGAGAAACGGCGCGCACGGCAGCTGGCGGACCTTAAGGATCTGGTGGCCAGACTCTACAATCGGGTGGACTTTTACCGGAATCGTATGGATGAAGCCGGTGTAAAGCCCGCGGATATCGAAACGCTTGAAGACATCGCCAAGCTTCCCTTTACCACGAAGGACGACATGCGCGAAACATATCCCTATGGGCTGTTGGCCTCGGATATGGAAGACATCGTCGAGGTTCATACCTCTTCGGGGACCACCGGCACGCCGGTGGTGGACGCCTATACCCAGAACGACATGGATATCTGGGGCGAAGTAATGGCGCGATGTTTGATGATGGCCGGCGCCGAAAAGGATGATGTGATTCAAAACGGCTACGGCTACGGCATGTTCACCGGCGGTTTGGGCGTTCATTACGGATCGCACACCATCGGATGCAACACCATACCCGTCGGCGGCGGCAACACCGAGCGGCAGCTGCAGCTGATGAGGGACTTCGGATCAACCATCCTGACCTGTACTCCCAGCTATTCGCTTTATATGGCCGAAGTCGCGAAAGAGATGGGCATCGATATGGCGTCTTTGAAGCTCAAGTCCGGCATCTTCGGTGCCGAGCCCTGGAGCGACAACATGCGCAAGGAAATCGAAGAGAAACTCTGTCTGAATGCCTACGATATCTACGGCCTGACGGAAATTATCGGTCCGGGCGTATCCAACGAATGTTCCGAGCATAACGGTCTGCATGTGAATGAGGACCATTTTTATCCTGAAATCATCGATCCAGCGACGGGCAAGGTGCTTCCGGACGGGGAAAAGGGAGAACTGGTTATCACCACGCTGACGAAAACCGGTACGCCCATTCTTCGTTATCGTACCCGCGACATCACTTGGCTGGAGCGGGGAGAATGTCCCTGCGGCCGGAACCTTGTCCGCATGCATCGTCTGCTCGGCCGCACCGACGACATGATGATTATTCGCGGCGTGAATGTGTTCCCGTCCCAGATTGAGAACATCCTGATGGAGATTGAGGAGACTCAGCCTCATTACCAGATTATTATTGATCGCGGCGAATCCCATCTGGACAACGTGGAACTGCAAGTTGAAGTGGAGCCCAAGTTCTTCTCCGATGAAACCAAGGCGCTTGAAGGGATCAGCCGTAAAATCGCCCGGGCCATGAAGGATAAGCTTGGAGTGAACCTGCAGATCAAGCTCGTGGAACCGAAATCCATCGAGCGAAGCATGGGAAAAGCAAAACGCGTTATCGATAAAAGGACCCTGTAGGAGGTATCGGAAATGAAAACAACCCAAATATCCGTGTTCATGGAGAATAAAAACGGCCGGCTGGCGGAAATCACCAAGCTTCTGGCCGCCAAGAACGTCAGCCTTCGGGCCGTCACCATCGCCGATACCGCCGATTTCGGCATTCTGCGTCTTATCGTGAAGAATCCCGATTACGCCCGCGATGTCCTTTTGGAAGCCGGATTCACCGCCAAGGAAACCGAAGTTTTGGCCGTGGCCATGGAGGACGAACCCGGCGCTCTGGCCAAAGTGATGGAGCTTTTCGAAGAGAATTCCGTGAACATTGAGTATCTTTATTCCATCATGGCCGGAAAGGGCGGCATGGCCGACATCGTGTTCAAGGTGGAAGATCTCAATCACGGAGAAAAGATTCTGAAGCAGGCCGGGTATAACAGACCTCTGGATCTTTAGAAGGTCCAATTTGTAAAGAAACTTCAGGAATTGTGATGTCTGATGAAAGCTGTAGGCGTAAATCGACTCGACAATTCCATGAAGTTTCACGGATTGGACCGAAGCTCGCTTTCCGGCCCCAACAAGGTCCAATTCGTAAAGAAATTATAAAAGTGCTCGCGGTTCGACATTGCCGAACACGCTGTTTGGCGATGTCTCGAGTGAGCAGCGCGGAAGCGGACTCGGAACAAGGGGCGTACCGCAGATGCAAAGCACCGAGGAACGTAAACAGCCGTGGGCCGGAGCTTGGTGAGTACCATGGCGAGCACCCGGCACTACTTTTTTATAATTTCACGAATTGGACCGAAGGCCGAGGAGAGCGAGAGAAGTGTACAAGCTTGCTTGGACATTCCAGAGCCGACGAAGGGCGCCACCCGAGGTGAAGCTCGCTTTCCGGCCCCCGCAAGGTCCAATTCGTAAAGAAATTACTCAAGTGCTCATGGATCGGTGCCGTTGAATTGCCTTGCCGGCTTTGAAGTTCAGCGGTGCCGAATTATATACGGACAGGAGCAGATGTCTCGGCCGGATCGGCGCGGTATATCTTATTTTTCCGGCCGGCCGGATGATTTTTCATCCCCGGAGAATCTTAAAAGCCTAATTCCCCAAAAAAACAGTTGCATTGCAAGACGGCAAATTTTACACTAGGTTTTGATATATTCTGAAAAGGAGAAATGAATGAAACGAATTTCTTTGCTTCTTGTCTTGATTGCCGCTTTTTCCTTTACGCTTTGGGCTTCCGGAGCGGAAGAAAGCGATTCCGAGGGCTGGAATCCCAGCAAGCCGATTTCCATCATCGTTCCCTGGGGCGCCGGCGGATCCACCGACCAGGTGACCCGCGTAGTCGCCGGTGAACTGGAAGGGCCCTTGGGGCAGAAAGTCGTCATCGTTAATCAGCCCGGCGCTTCGGGTTCCGTGGGAACCAAGGGTGCTTTGGATGCTCCGCACGACGGCTATACTTGGGCCGCCGGCGCCGCCGCCGACTTGGGTGCGTATAAAGTAAAGGGACTTCTGGATACAACCTGGGACGATTGGGATCTTTTTCTGAGCGTGGCCAATGTCGCCGTCGTCGCCGTGAATGTCGATTCTCCCTATAAGGATTTCGGCGATCTTCTCGCCGCCCTGAAAGCCAATCCGGGAAAAATCCCCGTGGCGACCGCGGGTCAGCTTTCGGCCGGACATAACGCGATGGAGTCCATCGTCAAATACACAGGTGTTTCCTACAAGCATGTCACCTATGACGGCGGCAATCCCGCGGTTATCGCCACCGTTGCCGGTGAAGCCGAACTGACGACTCAGCTGGCCTGTGAAGAGGCCGATATGCTTAAGGGCGGCAAACTCCGCGCTTTGGCCGTTCTGGACGACAAGCCTCTGCAGCTTGCCGATTATGGTGAGATTCCTCCGATTACCAAATGGATTCCCAATTTCCATGCCGCGCCGAATTACTTCGGAATCTGGATTCCCTCGGATGCTCCGGCGGAAGTTGTTGAGAAATTCACGGAAGTTTGGAATACAACCATCAGCAATTCTCAGAAACTGAAGGATTACGCCGCCGAACGCGGCGCCGTGTTCAATCCGTCCTGCGGTGAAGACGCCAAGACCAAGGCCATGCCGTACCTTCAGATTATCGCTTGGAACTATTTTGACGGCGGTTCCGCCGTTGTGTCTCCGGACAGCATCGGGATTCCCAAGCCGTAAGTCCGGTTTTCATCTATAATAATCGGGGCTGTCTTTGACAGCCCCTTATTTCATTCGGTACCGTTTCTGAAGACGGTGTCTCGATTAAGGGGTTTTGATGAAAGAATCAAACATGCCCAAGGCCGATTTTCTGATGTCCGTCATATTCATGGTCTTTGGGACAACCATCTTCCTTATTTCGCTTCATATGCCTCGATTCGAGGAATTCGACGCGAATCCTTATTCGGTTCCCGGTATCGTTCCGGGTTTCCTCGGTGTTGTTATCGCCGCATTGGGTTTGGTGCTGTTCATTCGGTCCATTATAAAAAAAGGGTACCGATGGGGACTGACCGCCGGCGGCGTTAAAGACTGGTTTCGGGACGACGGAACGCACAGGCTTTTCATTACATTGGCGTTCTGCCTGGTGTATTCATTGGTCTTTATCGGATGGCTGCCGTATCCGATCGGCACCGTGCTGTTCATTTTCGGCTTCATCGTTGCGTTCGAATATCAAAAGGGTATTCCCTTTAGGAAGCAAGGTAAAATGTTTCTGTTCGCAGGCATCATATCCGTCGTCAGCGGTCTTTCCATTTGGGCCGTTTTTCGTTTTCTCTTCCTGGTAAATCTCCCGTAGGAGGCACAAGCAATGTTGGAAGGATTACAATATTTCGGCCAATCATTTATTGAATTTATGCGTCCGATGACGATTTTTAATGCACTTTGGGCCACTCAGCTGGGCATTATCGTCGGTATGCTTCCCGGATTAACGGCAACGATGGGCGTTGCGTTAATGACCACCCTCACGTTCAAAATGCCCGCTTCCGACGCGGTGCTGATTTTAATGTGTATGTATGTCGGCGCTATTTACGGCGGAAGCCGGAGCGCTATTCTTTTGAATATCCCGGGGACGCCCGCCAATGCCGCCACCGCGGTTGACGGTCATCCTCTCGCCAAGCAGGGCCGTGCGGGCCGGGCCATAGGAATCGCCACGACCGGTTCTTTCATCGGCACCTTCGTCGGTATGATCCTGCTGGCTCTTTTTACGCCGCTGATAGGCAATTTCGCCCTTGAGTTCAAATCCTATGAGTTCTTCTGGCTTGCCATCTTCGGCATCGTCATCTGCGGAAATCTCACCGCCCCCAAGGATCCTCTCAAAGGTTGGATCGCCGGATTCCTGGGACTCTTCGTCGCGACCATCGGAATGGAGGGAATCCACGCGCATATCCGTTTCGCCAAACCGGGTTCCCAAATGTCCGGAGGCATCGCGCTGCTGCCGGCCATGGTCGGTGCGTTCGGTTTCGCCGAGATTATCGGCGTGATGAAGCAGTCGGCGTATGAGGTGGTGAATACCAAAATTGAACGGGTTATTCCGAAATTTTCTGAAATTTGGAAATATAAATGGACCATCCTCCGATCCGGTATCCTGGGAACCTTTATCGGAGCCATTCCCGGTGTGGGCGAGGATATCGCCGCCTGGGTTTCTTATGACATTACCAAGCGGTCGAGCAAGCATCCGGAAGAGTTCGGCAACGGCTCCATTGAAGGCTTAATCTCCGCGGAAGCGGGAAACAACGCCTGTGTCGCCGGAGCCATGATTCCCGTACTTTCCCTGGCCATCCCCGGTTCCGCCCCCGCGGCCGTGCTTCTGGCGGCCATGTTCATTCACGGGGTTCGTCCCGGTCCGCTCATCATGATAGAGTCGCCGAAATTCGTGTATGAAGTGGTGGTGATGGTGCTGCTGGCCTCGGCGGCCATGCTCATTCTCGGACTTTCCATGGTGCGCTGGCTGGTGAAGGTTCTGATGGTTCCCCGGCAGAAATTAATGCCGATTGTTTTCACGCTGTGTGTCGTGGGCGCCTTTGCCATTCAGGGCCGCACTTTCGATATCGGCGTCATGGTTGTTTTCGGTCTGATCGGCTTTTTCTTAAGAGAAATGGATTATCCGATGGCGCCTCTTATTCTGGGGATTATTCTGGGAGATCTGCTGGATAAGAATCTCAGGCGAAGTTTGATTCTTTCGGACGGAGGCTTGGCGCCTTTCTTCAATCAGCCGATCGGACTGGTGCTGTTTATCGCCACCCTGCTGGTTATTTTCAGCAAAATGAAGTGGTTCCGGTCTTTGATGTTTTCTCTCCGTCAGGGGATTGTTTCCCTCTTTAAGCGCAAGAAGGCGGGCTGATGACCGCTGATTCGGCCGTTTCAAAAGAAGTGAAATTCGGTGTTGTCGGCGTGGGGGTTATCGCCTCGTTTCACGCCAAAGCCCTTGCTGAAATTCCCGGAGCGAAACTGAGCGCCTGTACGGATGTCGTTCCGGAAAGATCGGCTTCGTTTGCGTCCGAATACGGAGCTCGCGCCGTTGATTCGGTGGATGAGATGATCGCCGGGGATTTGGTGGACGCGGTTATTATCTGCACGCCTTCGGGGCTGCATCTGGAACCGGCCTTGGCCGCGGCCGCGGCCGGAAAGCATCTGGTGATTGAGAAACCTCTGGAGATTACACCCGAGCGCTGCGATCAAATTATTGCGGCGGCCCGGAAGAACGGCGTTAAAGTCGCCGGTATTTTCCCCAGCCGTTTTTCAGACGGGGCGAAGCTGCTGAAAGCCGCCCTGGATGAGGGCCGATTCGGAACTCTTTCGGTGGCGGACGCCGCCGTTAAATGGCACCGCGGCGAGGAGTACTACGCTCAAGCCGGCTGGAGAGGCACCTGGAAACTGGACGGCGGCGGGGCTCTGATGAATCAGTCCATCCACGCGGTGGATCTGGTTCAGTGGCTCAGCGGCGGGATTTGTGAAGTGAGCGCCTACGCGGCGACTTTGGCCCATGAGGGGCTGGAGGTGGAAGATACGGCCGCCGCCGCCGTTCGCCACGGGAACGGAGCGTTGGGAACCATTACGGGAACCACGGCATCCTGGCCGGGCTGGGCCAAACGGATTGAAGTTTCCGGCAGCATGGGCAGCGCCGCCATCGAGGATGATAAAATCGTCCGCTGGGAATTCGCGCGGGAACAGGACGGGGACGCCCAAATCAGAGCCGGATTCGCCGAAGCGGAATCCGGCGTCGGAGGCGCCGGGGATCCGAAGGCCATCGGTTACGAGGGGCATCGCCGTCAACTGGCCGATTTCGTCCAAGCTCTTGCCGAAGATAGAGAACCGATGGTAAACGGTGAGGAAGCCCGGAAGGCCGTCGCCGTTATCGACGCCATCTACCGGAGCGCGAAAAACGGAGAGCGGGTGAAGTTATCCTGAATGCTTCGTTGACGAAAATTCAGGGGAGAGTACCGCACCATGAAAGAATTCCACCGCTTTAAACTTGAGACCTATGACGATCTCAAATCCGATCTCGCCGCGATAGGGGCCGACTTGCCCATTTCATCGGATTTCGCCGTTCTGGGCGAGAAAGTCTCTCTGAGCGGCGGACGGACGCTTCCCAACCGGTTCATCGTTCAGCCCATGGAAGGCGTGGACGGAGAGCCTAAAGACGGTGCGCCGTCTGAGTATACGTTCCGCCGCTACCGCCGTTTCGCCGAGGGCGGCAGCGGCCTGATTTGGGCCGAGTCCGCAGCCGTTGTTCCCGAGGGCTGTTCCGGAACCCGGCAGCTTCAGATAACGCAAAGCAATCTGGATGTGTACAAGCGCCTGGTGGAAGAAACTCATCAGGCGGCCCGGAAGAGCCGCGGCCATGACATTGTTTTTATTCTTCAATTAACGCATTCGGGCCGCTTCAGCCGTCCCGGCGGAACACCTGCGCCGATGAAAGCCCACAACAATCCTTTTTTGGATGAACCTCTGGGAATGACCGATCGGAAGCCTGTTTCCGACGATTACCTGGATAGCCTTCAGGAGAAGTTTGTTCACGCGGCCACTCTTGCCGCCGAGGCGGGTTTCGACGGCGTGGACATCAAAGGCGTCCATGGTTATTTGGCCGCGGAACTGCTGGGCGCGCATCGCCGGGAAGGAAAGTACGGCGGTTCCTATGAAAACCGAACTCGGTTTCTCAAAGAGACTCTTCGGATGACCCGGGACGCCCTGCCGCCGGAGGTGATCGTTACTTCTCGATTCACCGCTTTGGAGCCGACTCCTTATCCGTACGGCTGGGGTGTGGCGCCGGTGGAAGCCGAGACTTGGGAAATGGATTTATCCGAACCGAAACGCCTGATGGGCGAACTTCTGGAACTCGCTCCGCCCGTTCTGAATGTTTCCATCGGCTGGCCCCGAGTAAAGCCGTATTTGAACAGACCCCATGACAACTCACTGGTCGGTTTGCCTCATCCTCCCGAATATCCTCTTGTGGGAGTGGTTCGATTTCAGGAAACGATTCGGGAAATGCAGTCGGTCGCGGGGAACATCCCTTTGCCGACCGCGGCCTTGGCATGGCTTCGGCATTTGATGCCGGGCGCGGCCGCCGGTTTGGTTTCCGAAGGATGGTGTTCTTTGATCGGTCTCGGCCGCACATCGTTCGCCTATCCGGATTTTCCCCGGGATCTTCTGGATAAGGGAGAAATCGACCGTTCGAAGTGCTGCACCACCTGTTCGATGTGTTCCCAGATTATGAAGGACGGCGTGGCCAGAACCGGCTGCGTTATCAGAGACAGGGAACTCTACGGTCCGGAATTGAAGAGGGGCCGTCTAGCTCAGGGGTGATGGCGAGCATGACCCTGAGTCGGCGGAGCGAATTTTGCGCTCTCGGTGTTAAGGCCGCCGTATAAGACGGCCGCGCGGCGTCCCTGAGAGGTGGTTTCAGCGGCTGCCGAAAGCTGCCGCCCGGCGATATAAAGGAAGCGGAAATGAACAAGAAGAAACCCGTTGCTTTGGTAACCGGAGGAAGCCGGGGAATCGGCTACGGCATCGCGCAAAAGCTCGCCGAGGAAGGATATGACCTGGCGATTTGCGGTCGCAGGAGCGCGGCGGATGTGGATGAATCCCTGGACCCTCTTCGAAAGGCCGGCGGGGAGGTTCTCTATATGAGGGCGGATATCGGTTCGGGCAATGACAGAGCTTCTCTGCTGGATGCGGTTTGGGAGCGATTCGGCCGGCTGGATGTTCTGGTGAACAATGCCGGAATGGCGCCGCGGGAGAGACGGGACATTCTGGAGGCAACCGAAGAGAGTTTCGATGAGGTGATGGGAACGAATCTTCGGGGTCCGTATTTTCTCACTCAGGCGGCGGCCCGCCGTATGGTGGAGGCATCCAAAGAGGGGCTTCGGGGGTCAATCGTTTTTATAACATCGGTTTCATCAACGGTTGCCTCGGTGAGCCGGGGAGAATACTGTCTCTCGAAGGCCGCTTTAAGCATGGCCGCGCGTCTTTGGGCGGTTCGTCTGGCCGAGTTCGGAATCAACGTGTACGAAGTCCGTCCCGGAGTGATTTCCACGGACATGACCTCCGGCGTGAAGGAAAAGTACGACAGCCTTTTTTCCGATGGGCTGGCACTCCAGCAAAGATGGGGAACTCCGGAGGATGTCGGCCGGGCGGTGGCGGCTCTTGTTCGGGGTGACTTCCCTTATTCCACGGGTCAGGCTATCAATGTCGACGGGGGCATGACGGTCGGGCGATTGTGATTATCAGCGCCGCGCGATACGAAGCTGTCGGCCGTCTCTGATAATCGGCGGCTTGCGAAACGAGTCCGGCGTTTTTTATATGTGTCCGAAGCCGGAGCCGACTGCGGGGGATAACCTCAGCCGGAGTATGACTTCGGCCGTCTGGAATATCGGCGGGAAGGAGGCGTTGCGGAATGGCGAATAAAGAAAATCGCGAGTGTTTATCGCTTCGTCGGCATCGTTCCAAGGTTCTCATCATCGGTTCCGGCGCGGCCGGGCTGAACGCGGCTCTTCAGCTTCACGTTCGGGGCATCGAAGACATCATCATCATCACCGAGTCCCTGGACGGGGGAACCTCCATCAATACCGGATCGGATAAACAGACCTACTATAAAATCGGAATGAACGGTTCGGCCGGGGATTCACCCCGTGCCATGGCGGCTCAGTATCTGAAAGCCGGTTCCATGCACGGAGATTTGGCTCTGGTGGAAGCCGCCGTTTCCGCTCGGGCTTTCCTGAATCTGGTGAATCTGGGCGTGGATTTCCCCACCGACGAGTACGGGCAGTTCATCGGCTATCAAACCGATCATGACGAGGTGGGGCGGGGCAGTTCCGTGGGACCTTATACCTCGCGGGATATGTGCCGCGCCCTGATTGCCGAGGTTCTCCGCCGGGGAATCCGCATTGATGAAAACCGCCACGCAGCCCGTCTTGTTTGGGTGAATGAAGGGGAAGAGCGCCGGGTTGTCGGAGCTTTGGCTCCGGACGAGTCGGGGAATCTTCACGCCTATCGGGCGGATCATACGGTTTTCGCCGTGGGCGGTCCGGGAGGACTCTATGCTCGGAGCGTGTATCCGGCGGTGCATATCGGCGCCATCGGTTTGGCTCTGGAAGCCGGAGCTCTGGCTCGAGGCTTGCCGGAGTGCCAGTACGGTTTGGCTTCGACGAAGTTTCGCTGGAATGTTTCGGGAACCTTTATGCAGGTTATTCCGCGGTTCGTTTCCACCGATGCCGACGGAGTGAGCGGTGAGCGGGAGTTTTTAAACGGCTACTTTCCCCGGCCTGAAAACGCCCATTCGATGGTGTTCCTCAAGGGCTACCAATGGCCCTTCGATGCGGCGAAACTGCCCGAAGGATCATCCCTTATCGACATTTTGGTTTATATCGAAACGGTGGAAAAGGGACGGCGGGTCTTTTTGGATTTCCGGAGCAATCCGGAGGGATTCGACTTTTCCTCTCTGAGTCCGGAGGCCCGTGAATACCTGGAAAAATCCGGTGCGCTGCAGGAGAGTCCTTTGGAGCGGCTGACTCATATGAATCCCGGCGCCGTCGAACTGTACGCGGCGCATCATATCGATCTTTCATCCGAAATGCTGGAAATCGCCGTCTGCGCGCAGCACAACAACGGCGGGCTGGCCGCCGATCTTTGGTGGCGGTCGGAGAATCTGAAGGGCTTTTATCCGGTGGGTGAGGTGAACGGATCCCACGGCGTGGCCCGGCCGGGAGGTTCGGCCTTGAACGCGGGGCAGGTGGGCGGATTTCGGATTGCCGAGATTCTCAGCCGATGCGGCGGCGATGGCGGTTTTGGCGGCGTGATTCCGGATTCGGTTGATGAGGGTGACGGCGTTTTCGCGGAGGCTGCCGAGCGGCCGAATCCCGCAGGTACGGAAGCCGCTTTCGCCGAAGCCGCAGATACAGAGCTGCCGAATTCCTCCGTCATAGACAGCGTCTTTGAGGAGGCTGCGGCGGATCTTGAAGGCTTTCTCGGTCGCTGCCGAAAGGCATCCGTTTCCTGGAAGGATGTTCGTTCTGAAATTCAGGGCCGCATGACCCGGTTCGGGGCGCATATCCGTTCCGAGCAGGGGTTAAAAGAAGCCGTGGAAGAGGCCCGGCGCCTCAAGAAGTTTTTGGACGAGTCTGGCTGCCGGGCTGAAACGCCTCGGGATGCGGTACAGGCCCTGCGAAACCGCCATCTCTGCCTGGCGCATCTGGTGTATCTGGAAGCGATGCTCTTTCAGCTTCGCGGCGGAGTCGGGTCCCGGGGTTCGGCCATGGTCCGCGGAAGCGGCGGCCGCCGAATTCATCCTGATTTGGATGAAGTTTCGTGGTCTTTCAGAGAAGAGAATCCCGCTTTTCGGGATTTTGTTCTGGAGACTCTCTGGAAGGATGATGGCGTTCAGAATATCTGGGTGCCGGTACGCCCGCTGCCTCAAACCGACGATTGGTTTGAAACCGCCTGGGCGCGGTATCGGAACGGGGAAATTTACTGCTGAAGAGACTGTGGTGACGGCGGGAATTACTCGATTTCAGGAACAGCGGTAACGTTCTCGGATGGAAATCTTGATGCGAATTCCGATGATTTCAGCGACAATTCCATTACCGATAAATGGGGAACCTCGTATACAAAGCAGTAGAAAAAGAAGCGGATTCAAAATGATATAAACGGTTTCTTACGTGAAAAGGCGGCCCACAGCGGCCGCCTTTTACATATCCTTAATACAATTAATAACTTGACTGTATATATGGACGGCAGTACAATTTAACAATACCAACTATATTTTTGCTTTTTTGGTTGTGTAGGAGTCGTTTATGAAGTTGTGGCCGGATGTGATTGAAACTGAAGAAGAACTTGATGAATTTATCAGTGAACCTCCGCAAAAAATTGTGGACTCCGTCGGTAAATGGAAGGGAACGACTGTTGTTTTAGGCGTCGGCGGAAAGATGGGCGGGCATTTGGCCCGTATGATTGTTCGGGCCGGAGATGCCGCGGGCGGTTCGGGACGCGTTGTCGGTGTTTCCCGTTTCTCCGATTCCTCCGTCCGTGAATCCCTCGAGTCCTTCGGTATTGAAACGGTCTCCGCCGATCTTCTGGATGATTCATCCCTGAGAGCTCTCCCCGATGCCGACCGTGTGATTTATATGGCGGGCCGGAAATTCGGAACGCAAGGTTCCGAGGGACTGACATGGGCCATGAATACTCTTGCTCCCGCGGCCGCCGTCCGCCGTTATGCGGGTGTTCCCATGGTGGCCTATTCCACGGGGGCTGTTTACGATCGTGTTCCTGTTGAAAGCGGCGGCGCCGTTGAAGATTCGCCGTTAACGCCCCTGGGAGAATACGCCAACGCTGCGGTGGGCCGTGAACGCGTTCTGGAGTATGTCGGTTCCGAGACGAAAACGCCGATTTGCCTTTTTCGGCTGTTTTACTCCATCGATCTCCGCTACGGGGTTTTAAGAGATATCGGAGACAAAGTTGCCGCCGGTGAGGTTGTCGATTTGAATATGGGATATGTGAATGTCATTTGGCAGAGGGACGCCGTTGCCGCTTCCCTGCTTTGTTTTGATCTGTGTGGAATCCCGGCACGTCCGGTGAACGTGACCGGAAATGAAACCGTCGCCGTTCAAGATATTGCCCGGCGGTTCGGTGAACTTTTTGGACGTCCTCCGGTGTTCTCCGGAAAAAGCGCACCCGATGCCTTATTGGGAAATACAAGCCTGGCGAACAAATTAATCGGTTCTCCCGAGGTTCCTCTGGAAATGATGATTCGATGGACGGCCGCCTGGATTCAGTCCGGAGGATCCAACTTGGGTAAGCCGACTCATTTTGAAGTTCGCGACGGCCAATATTAACCTTTTGAATACGGCGGAGCATTAAGGAGACCTTCATGGAAATAGACAACATACCTTCCGATGTGCTGGACCGGTTTCGAACCGGATGTGTTATTCCCGCCATGCCTTTGGCTTTAAAGGCGGATGGAAGTTTCGATGAAATCAGCCAAAGGGCCCTTTTACGTTATTATTCGGATTCCGGCGCCGGCGGTTTGGCCGTCGGCGTGCATTCCACTCAATTCGCCGTGCGTGAGAGACCGGGATTTTTACAGGAATTGCTCACGTTCGCTTCAAAAAATCTGGACGAATGGAATCGGCCCAAAGCCGTTCCCTTTATGAAAATCGCCGGCATTTGCGGAAGCCGGGATCAGGCTTTATCGGAAGCGGCCCTTGCCGCCGATGCCGGATTCCATGCGGGACTTTTAAGTTTGAAGGATTTGAAGGGACGCAGCGAAAGGGAACTTCTGGACCATGCCCGGGCCGTCGCGGAGGTTCTCCCGCTTATCGGTTTTTACCTTCAGCCGACAATCGGCGGTATGAGACTCTCATATTCCTTTTGGAAAGGTTTTGCGTCTCTGGAGAACGTCATCGGCGTTAAGGCGGCTCCGTTCAATCGGTATGCCACCTTGGATGTGATCAGAGGCGTCGCCGATTCCGAACGGGCCGATTTGGTAAGTCTCTACACCGGAAACGACGACAGTATCGTGTCTGATTTCATATCGCCGTTTTCCGTGAAGAAAGCGGACGGAAGCGTTGTTGAAATGTCTTTTGTCGGAGGACTTTTGGGGCATTGGGGGGTGTGGACTTCCGCGGCCGTTCGGCTGTTCGAAACGCTTCGTAAAGTGATGGATAGCGGAGAATCCGTTTCTCAAGATATCTTAAGACTGGCAGCGGAGGTTACCGATATGAATTCCGCGGTTTTCGATGCGGCCAACGGCTTTGCCGGATGCATTCCGGGAATCCATGAAGTTCTCTATCGTCAGGGGCTGACCGAATCTCCGCGATGCCTGAATTCGGAAGAAATCCTTTCTCCCGGACAAGCCGATGAGATTTCTCGTGTTTGCGTTTCATATCCGCATCTTATAGATAATGACTTTGTTGCCGAACATTTAAGCAAATGGCGAAGTTAAAAACTAAACGAGAAGGTATTGAAGCTTCTTCGGTAAGAGGCCGTGCGACACGGGACCGAATCTTTCGGGTCGCTACCGCCGAGTTTGCCGCCAAGGGGTATGACGGAGCCCGCATCGATGTTATTGCCGAAAAAGCGGGAATCAACAAGCAGCGGATTTATGCCTATTTCGGTGATAAAGACGGTCTGTTCACGGAAGTTTGGAAACATACTCTGGATCTTCTTTACGAAGAAGACAGTCAGTTCGGTGATTTGGGAGAACAGGATGTTCCGAATCTGGGAAGGATTATTCTGAAAAGTTATATGGACTTCCATGATTCGCATCCCGAATTCTGGCGGATATTCGTTATCGAAAATCTTGTCGGCGGAAGACACGGCCGTCCGAGCCGCCGGAGAAAAGGTCAGCCCTACGGTCATCTTCGGGAACTTTATGCCATGGGTCAGAAGAAAGAATTTTACGACAAGAATGTTTCCTTTGAAGCGTTCATTTTCGTTTTAACCGGCATCAGTTCTTTTTATACTTCCAATAAGAAAACCATGACCGACACCTTGGGAATCAATCTTCTGGATTCGTCGGTTAAGGAACGTCTTATCGAAGAAATGGACCGAATGCTTTTTGGAAAGTAGTCATCATAAATGAATGTTTATTTGCCTGAGAACGCTGTTGAAGCCGTTCTCGGCCGTGCCGCTGAATTCCGTCATGCCCTGCACGCAGCACCGGAAACCGCATTGGAAGAACAGGAAACCAGAAATCTCCTGCTGGAGTATTTGGGAGAAGGATTCCGGTATAAAGAGCCTCTTCTCGGCACCGATCTTATTGTTGAATGGCCCGGACGGGATGATTCGGTTTGTATCGCCTTGCGTGCCGATATGGACGCTTTGGCCCTGGAAGAAGAGACCGGCCGAAGCTGGTCTTCACGGAATCCGGGCAAGATGCATGCCTGCGGACACGACGGCCATATGGCGATTCTGGCTTCCGCGGCCTTAATGCTCAAAGAAAACAAGTGTCTTCCTCCCGTGACGGTTCGTTTTGTTTTTCAGCCGGGTGAGGAGGTGGTTGGAGCCGGAAGAACTCTGGCCGCCCGAGGGGCTTATTCCGGTGCCCGGGCCGCCTTCGCGCTGCATGGGTGGCCCGATGTGCCGCTGGGATCCATAGCCTTTAGGGAAGGAATCTTTTTCGGAGCCAGTCACCATTTTTCCGCATTGTTCCGGGGAAAGGGGGGACATGGAGCCCATCCCGAACGTTCGAAGAATCCGCTGCCTGTTGCGGCCGAGGCCTTATTGAAGCTCAATGCCCTGGGCGATTCCCTGGATTACCGGATGGGTGAGGTGGTTTCGGTCTGCTCCCTCCAGGGCGGCCGTGCGTCCAATGTTATTCCGGAGGCGGCCCGCCTTATGGGAACGGTCCGGTATCGGGAGGCTTGCAGAGGCGAAGCTTTGGAGAAGGAAGTTCGCCGCATTATTACGGAAGCCGCCGAGAAGGGCGGTATTTCCGCGGATTTGGATTACGACCGGGCTTACGAGGTTCCCGTGGTGAATCATCCGTCAGGATGCGCGGCTCTTAAGAGGGCCGCGGCCGGTTCGCATATAGCTGCTCCACTGACTTGCGGTTCGTCGGAAACCGGTTCACCCGCGGCCTATTCGTCTCATTCTGATTTGCGGGAAAGCGTCGGTTGTTCATTATCATTCAGGCCCATCCCGGTTATTGAGACAACCGAGATTGAACGCGGTTCGGAAGATTTCGCCTACGCTCTGGAGTTGGTGCCCGGCGCTCTTTTTAAGCTGGGACTGGGTGATGTCGCGCCGCTGCATTCCCCCCATTTCGATTTTCCCGACGAGGCTTTGGGTTTCGGGATTGCGATGATGGGACGTTTGGCCATGAACGGAGGCTCTTCATGACTTTGGTTGGAAAAGATGTTTTCACCGGCGAGGCCATAGAACTTGAATTCGGTGAGGGGCGTATCCTTCGAAGGAAAAGCCTTTCTGAAACCGAGATTGATTTAGGGGGTCTTCCCTGGATTTCTCCCGGCTGGATCGATCTTCAGGTAAACGGCTGGATGGGCTTCAACTACAACGAAAAGATTGCGGATGCGGCCGAACTGGAATCCATCTGCGCTCTTTTGGCCGAGAGGGGAACGACACGGCATTTGCCGACAATCATCACCGCTTCTCCTGAAGATATTCTTCGCCGTCTTAAAAGTCTTACCGTTTTTCGGAGGGAATCACCCGAATTGCGGCGGAGGATTCCCGGATTTCACGTTGAGGGTCCCTTTATTTCGGAAGTTGACGGATTCAGGGGAGCGCATGAACGCCGATGGATTCGCGATCCTTCCCAAACCGAATTCGAGGACTGGATGGATGCCGCCGACGGACTGATAAAAATCGTCACACTGGCTCCCGAGCGCTCCGGTTCCCTGGATTTCATCGAGTTTTGTGTCTCCCGTGGAGTTGTTGTTTCACTGGGGCATACAAACGCCGATTCCGGCATTATCCGGGAAGCGGTCGCCGCCGGGGCACGGATGTCCACGCATTTCGGAAACGGCATGGCGGGAACGGTTCCCCGGCATGAGAATCCGCTTTGGCCGCAGCTGGCCGCCGATGCTCTGTGTCCTTCACTTATCGCGGATTCTCATCATCTGCCGGATGATTTCATGAAGTCTGTTTTCCTGGCGAAGGGACCGGGCCGGTTCGTTCTTGTCAGCGATGCCGCGCCTCCCGGAGGATTGCCCCCGGGGAGGGCCTTTTGGGGCGGTAGCGAGGTCGAGGTGGAACAAAGCGGCCGGGTTTCTTTGGCCGGTACGCCCTATCTGGCCGGAGCCGGTCATCTTTTGGATTCCGATGTGGCCCGGTTCATTTCGGCAACCGGATGTTCCGTGATGGAGGCCGTATCGGCGGTAACCATCACGCCGGCCGCCATGATCGGTATGGAGGATTCGTCAGCCTCCCTGAGTCCCGGATCCCAAGGGGATGCCGTGGCTTTCCGTTTGGAACCGGGCGCCGGATGGGTATCCATTGAAACCGTTGTTGTTGACGGCCGCTCCGTTGAATAATTTTACGGAATGGGAGTTTTTACATAGGGGCAAGAATAAACATTGTGCTGCTTTTTGCTCTTATGTACTCAATGAATATCCGCTTTCTTTCAGCATCCCCATGAGCCTTTGTCCGTATTCGATGTAATTGGCCGCCCGTGCATCCGCATCGGCCGCGACCGAAGCATCATGATAAACAACTTTCATATGCGGCTCGATGGAAAAGCCCCCGTTGTATCCCCGGGCGGCAAGATCGGTCAGGATCAGCCCCACCTCTCCGCCTCCTTCTCCGGGCCAGTGATACTCTTCTCCTTTGATCTCCTGCACATAGCATGAGTCTTTGATATGGATGTGGGCAATGTGGTCCTTCACCTTTTCGTAAAAAGCAAGGGAGGACTGCATGGGGTAGGGAAAGTCCTTGTTGAAATCCGCGGTAACAGGAGGATTGCCGGTATCGAAAACCAGTTTCAGTCCCGGGACTTCCCGAATCATTTTGAGCGTGTGCTCCGGGCTCATGCCGCCCCAGGTGGCGCAATTTTCATGAACGGGGGTAATCTCGGCTTCCCGGAAGAGCCGGACAATGTGTTTCAGTCGACCGATCCGTTCTTCCGCCTTCTGGTCGTTTTTCGCCCGGCCGTCGGGTTCATAGAGGACTTTCCAGCTCATAATCCGCACGAACCGGCCCCCGAGAGCCTTCATCCGCCCGACGGCCCGCTCGACGGTGGCCAGAACGGCGTCGAAGTCTTCATTCCAATCATGGCCCCAATTGGCGATATTCGATCCCATGGCCGTTGTTTTAATGCCGGCCTTTTCCAAGGCCTCCCGGGTCTTTTCGAAATCCTCATCGCTCAAGTCGTGCCAATTCGTCCCGTTAACGGCTCTCAGTTCGATTTCCGACCAGCCCAGTTTCTTCGTTATCGCAATCTGAGCGGCGATACCGTCGGCGGCTTCATCGGCGAATCCTGTTAAGAACATGTTTTTCCCCTTTGAGGCTCTTTTAAAATATGTCTTTGATCCGTATACGGTGTTCGGCGGTGCTCGAAATGCTCATGCAGCCTCATTCCATTGCGCTTTCCGCGCTCCGGCGGCATCGAGCTGCGCGTCTCGTTCGCTATCTACGAACCAAATTCATTATTTTAAAAGAGCCTCTCTCGTTATGTTTTTTGTCGGCGGATTTAACGTTTATCTCTCCGCTTCGTTTAAGAACTCATTAACCTGTTTCAGAAGGGCGGCGGGATTTTCCGGTTCGGTGAAAATCTCCAGGGAAATCCAATCCTTGTAGCCGATTTCCTTGAGAGCCGTGAAGGAATTTTTGAATTCCGGGCGCATCACCGTCGGTGCGGCGCCGCCTTTATCATTTATGTGGACATGGAATATATGGGAGGCATGGGCTCGGATGAGTGCGGGCCAATCATCCGTTTCATCGTCCGTGTTGTGGAAATCAAACATTCCGCCGATACCGGGCCGATTGATGCCGTCGATAACGCTTCTGGCCTCTTCGAGAGTATTCACGACATCGGTGAACTCGGAAGGAAGAGCTTCCACGAGAAGGCGGCATCCCGAGGCATCAACATCATCCGCGACCGATTCGAGTCCCTTGATAAAAAGTTTAAGAGCTTCGCTCGAATCCATACCGTCACGTCCGGCGCGCTGGGAGGGCGAGCCGAGGGTTAAGGGGCCTCCTCCCAATTCTCCGGCCATATCGGCCAGTCTTCGGATATGATCCCAGGAACGCATGCGCAATTTCTCATCGGCGGCCGTAACATGAAGACCTTCGGGGCCGACCAGGAGCCAGTGAAGTCCGGCGAATGAAACGCCTTCTCCGTTCAGAACACGGCGAACTTCGGCCAGGGGAGCGGAGAGATTCCCGGAGAAATCGCCGAATATGGTGTGAGGAGCCAGTTCGACTCCTGAAAAACCGGAAGACTTGATTGTTTTTATTGATTCGGAGAAAGATCTGTTTCCAAAAAGTTCGTTGCATATTGCTTTGTTCATCTTTGTCTTCTCGTCCCTATTTTGAATATTCTTGGCGAATTCCGTTATATTATTGCCGGATATTCAATAAGAACAACCGGTTCTTCGATTGAAGAGCGGGAAAAGATAAGCCTTTGGAGGAATCATGGCGAAACATAATGCGGTAATAGGTCAATCCGGCGGTCCGACGAGCGTTATTAACGCAAGTCTTGCGGGCGTGATGGAGGCCGTGGCCGGCCATGATGAAATCGGGACTCTTTTCGGAATGCGCGGCGCCATTGAGGGACTTCTCCATGAGGATTTCCATAATCTTTCTTCGGAATCCGATCGGACGATTCGGGGGCTTCTTGCAACGCCTTCCTCCGCGCTCGGTTCCTCCCGCCATAAACTGACCGATGATGAGCTGCCCCAAATCAAAGAGATTCTTGAGCGGCACGATATCCGCTATTTCTTTTTGATCGGCGGAAACGACACCATGGATACCATTCACCGTGTTGAGAAGTATTGCCGTGAGAACGGATATGAGCTCTTTGCCGTCGGGATTCCCAAGACGGTGGACAACGATTTGTACGGAACGGATCATACGCCGGGCTTTCCTTCGGCGGCCCGCAACAATATGCTCTCGGTTCAGCAGGCGGGGCGTCTTGCGCGGGATATGCGGAACGTGGATAAGTTTACGATTTATCAGACAATCGGCAGGGATGCCGGCTGGCTGGCCGCTTCAACGGCCGCCGCGAGAAGGAGCGAGGCTGATCCTCCGCATCTCATTTACTGTCCGGAGCGAGTATTCAATAAGATTGAGTTCCTTGAAGACGCGAAGAACCGGATTGATGAAATCGGGTATGTGAGCATCGTCGTCAGTGAAGGAATCAAATACGGGAACGGAATGCCGGTGAGCGCCGCAACGGATACGGACAGCTTTAAAAACGTCGAGTACGGAGCCATGGGCGGCGCCAGTGTCGGTATGCGGATTCACCGGATGCTTGCCGATGAGACCGGCTTTCGGGGAGAGTTCCAGGTAACAGAATCCCTGCCCATGTGCGCGATTGACCGGGCGGTGAGAGCGGATATTCAGCGTGCGCGGGAAGCGGGCGCGGCCGCGGTAGACATGGTCTGTTCCGGGGAATCCGGATGGATGGTGAGTATCGAGCGATCATCGGATTCTCAGCCGATCTTCACGTTCGGGCGCACCGAACTGGAGCAGGTGGCGATTAGGGCAAAGGCCATGCCGGATGAGTACTTCAATTCCCGCGGCAATCATGTAACCGAATTATTCCTGGACTATGTTAAGCCGCTGATCGGTCCCGTGCCGGAATACGTCAGTTTGGGCGAAGAGTCATAAGCGCAGTTCAACGGCGAAGGAGATTCCTTCCATCTTGGACCGCCGCTACTGATATCTAACGGAAACTTATCTTTTCTCTAACCGCTTCTTCATGGAATCCGTGCGATCGTCAATCCAAGAACAGCCGGGTGAATTAGTGTTGATTTGATTGCTGCATACCGCACTGTAAAAAGCTGTCCGGACTAAAGTCTTGATTTCACTGATTGTGCATCTTTTATCGATTATAGTCGTTCAGAGAAGACGCCAATTCCCTCATTTCATCAACATCGTAACGCTGATCAATTTGGATAGAACATATATGGCTATAAATCTCTTTTGCCCCCGGATATGCTTCAATATCATCAATCATTGGAGGAACCGGCCAGTACACGGTACTTCCGATGCCGGCGGATTCCAGGTGATGGCGAAAGTCTTCTCTGTTGTCGGCATAAACACTGAGATGACTAGGGGTTGCTTGGCCGATTAAATCCGGGAAAATGAGTTTCCATCCTTCCTGGCGCTCCAAATGGGTTAATATGCACCGGTAGTTTTCTCTTCTTTTGGCTATCATTCGATCATATGGAAAGTATTCCAGGATGGATCGGGACAATTGGTCGCTGCCGAATGAATCAAATTTTCTTCGCAGCTCCAGTTCGTTTTCCCAGAACAATGTCCGCGATTTATCATCATCCGTCTGATCTGCTCCGTGCGCGTTTTCTTCAACAGAGTTCAGGAAGTTATATCGTCCTTCCAAATATTCCATGTCGGCGGGGATAAGTGCTATGGAAAAGGACGCGGATCGTTTTACCGCGATTCCTCCACAAGCTACCCCCATCCATTTTCGGAGGCTTCCAGCCAGATAATCCGACATAGGATTCGGTTCGAAAGGCGTATGTGTTATATCCTGAAGGATTAAAATATTGCGGTCTTTGCAGATCTTTAAAAAACCTGAATCATAGGTTGAAAAACCATAATAACCGCATAAAGAAAATACGGAAACACCGTCAAGATTCTCTTCTATAAATCGGGGTTTTAGTCCCTCGGGATCGATATCATAAAAACGACATTTGTAGCCGGCTTTCTTATAACAATCCAGAACGGTTTCACAAGTGTAAGCAGGAACATATGCTACTCTTCTATTATCATTGGGGCGTATATCAAGCAAGCATGAGTAAATTGCACATCGCCCGGACATGGAGAAAAGAACATCTGCTCCAAGTGAATTAGGATATGTTTGTTTCTTAATCCCTACTTTCTCCAAAGGAAACATTTTTCCGATAATCATATTTCTTAAAACGAAGCTATTATTTCAGGTGTTATTGTCTTTAAAATATTCACAGCCAAGTCAACAGCTCCTTTGTAGTCACTGTACGAAGAAATGCCGTAATGCGTATGAGCATATCTAACCGGAACACCGATTACAATTGAAGGAACACCCATATTGGAAATATGAATAGGTGCGCCATTGGTGGCACCTCCGGTTCTGACCGCGGTTTGTACCGATATATCCGATTTTTTTGCCAGATCAATTGCATAACGCTGAAACCGAGGATTCGTTATCATTCTGGCATCTATATGGCGGAGCATAGGTCCTTTTTTCAAAACCGTTTGCGCTCTATACTCAGGAACCACCGTGTCGTCGGCCGGACATCCTTCAAAAATAATCGCTAAATCTGGCGATATCCTGTTTGTGCAGACATATTCGCCTCGAGTTCCGACTTCTTCTTGTGCGGCGAAAACTCCTACAAGATTAATCTGAAGATCATTTTCGGACAGTTCTTCGAGTGTTGATAAAACAGCCGCACAACCGAGACGGTTATCAAAGGCTTTGCCCATCAAAATGTCATTTTTTTCATCATATGAGCAAATTGCTTCCGGCGTAATAGGAGCTCCAATATCAATATTATAGACGTTTTCAATTTCTTCGGCGGAACGGGCGCCGACATCAATAACCATCGAATCGATGGATAAAGGTTTCTTTTGTTCTTCTTCCGAAAGAAAATGCGGAGGCTTACTTGCCACGATACCGGATAAATAATCGCCCTTACGATTTTTAATACGGACCATATGTGCGGGAATATTAAACGGCACCCAGCCGCCTATGGGAATAAACTCAATCATTCCATCGGGACGTACGGCCTTAACCATGAAACCCACTTCATCGGAATGTGCGTCAAGCTGTACTTTTAAGCGACCTTCCTTATTCCGCTTGCGTTCAAGATAGAGATTTCGAAGACTGTCTTCGCTAAAGGAACCAAGTCCCTCGCCCTCTTTTCTGAGAAGTGAAAGGACGCTATCCTCAAAACCTGAAATCCCATTTTCATTGCTGAGCCGTTTGATTCTCTGAATATTTTTTTCTTTATCCATCTATTTCTACAATTTAACTGTCTTAAATTCTTTTAAAAATGACACCATAAAATCAGCGAAAGTCTGAAGCATTTCCGTTCCCCATTCCTCCGTAGCATATTTGGGATGGTCCGGCCCTATCCATCCGTTGGTTGTCACATGGTTTGTAAGCCTGGGAACCGTTACGGTGATATTGTTATATTCGACGGTATTAAATCCCGATCCTTTTATGTTTTCTGAAAGATTGGTAACCTCAAGAGGCAGATTAATATAATCGGCATCAATTAAATTCGGATTTACAGCCATAACACCCGCAGTTTCTTCCGCTCCGCCATGGCCGCCTTTCCATTCCTGTTTCATCTCCCAGACATTAAGCCACCAATTCAGAATCGCCATGAGACATCCGTCGGAATCAAGTTCGTATCCTATTCGCTCAAGAGATTTAATATTCCCTCCGTGACCATTAAGGATTATGAACTTGCGAGCTCCATGACGTTTGAAATTCTCAACGATTTTTTTTACCAGCTCATAGAGAAGATCCGTTCCCAGATTGATGGTTCCCGGGAACTGATAAAGGCTTTCACATGCACCGTAGGGAATGGTTGGGGCAATGAGGATTTCATCATTCTGACGGCGCACCAATTCAATTATTTTATCGGGGATGAGCGTATCCGTTCCCAGCGGGAGGTGTTTCCCATGACATTCAATGCTGCCGATGGGAATAATAACCATATCAGATTTTTTGAAATATTCTTCAGCCTTTAGCCAGGTTATTTCAGATAATAACATGTTACCTCCATAGCGGCGAAAAAGAGCCATTATCCCTCTTTTTCGCCGCGTATCGCCTTTTCTAATTGCGAACAGCTACATTCTGAAGCTTGTGATAACCAATGGGATCAAGAATAAAATCTTCAACATCGGCATTAGCACCCGCAGTAATGGCGGTGAAAATTATCGGAGCGTTATTCGCGATGTCTTTTAAGAGAATCGCAAGATCTTTGTAAGCTTGAAGCCGAACATCATTATCGGTGTTGGTTCTGGCAAGCTCAATCAATCTGTCAACTTCCGGATCATTGATGAAAGTTCTGTTTCCAGCCGCTCCCTGCTGAGAGGAATGCTCAAGAGAATAGTATGTATAATCCGCATCCTTTGAAGATGTTACCCAACCGAAGTACCCCATGTCATGTTCTCCGTTTGTCGAGCGCTGAATAAAAGTGCCGAATTCCATAACTTCAATTTTGCATGTAATGCCGATTTCCCGGAGCATCTCCTGGATGGCTTGGCACATTTCCACCCGAATCTGGTTATTGTTTACCCAGAGACTGCATGAAAAACCATTGGGATAACCGGCTTCAGCCAAAAGCGCCTTTGCCTTTTCAGGATTATATTCATACAATCCCGCGGAATAGTAACCGTAAACTGCCGGGGCGATGATGGCGTCGGCGGGAGAGCCGGTACCGCTGTTAACCGTATCAACCAGAAGCTGACGATCGATTGCATAATTTATCGCTTGGCGGACCAATTTGTTGTCAAACGGAGCTTTCTTCATGTTCATGGAAATGTAAAAACAGGTAAGTGAAGGAGCTTCGTAAAGAACTAAATCATCGTTTTCTTTGATTCGTTCAAGATCGGAAGTAAGAGGATCATAACAAAGATCAACTTCTCCGGTTTCAAGAGCAATGGTTCTTTGAGCCGCTTCGGGTATAACTTTCATAACCAGATACTTGGTCTTTGGTGTTCCGGCATAGTAATCCTCAAACGCTTCAAGTTTGCAGTAATCACTTTGCTCCCAGGTAACGAATTTATAGGGACCTGATCCGACCGGCTGAGTTTTGAGGATATCCGGATTGGCTTCCACATAATCCTTGGGGACAATACCGGCAAAGGGAACGGCCAAGTTTCGTAAAGCCGGGGCATAGGGTGCCTTGGTTGTTACGATAATGGTATATTCATCTTCAATTTTTACTTCGCTGATGAAATCTACAATATAAGAAACCGCGGCGCTGGCAATAGCTCTGTCCAGAGAAAATTTAACATCTTCCGCCGTCAGATCTTCACCATTGTGAAATTTCATGCCCTTCCGGATGAAAAAGCGATAAGAAACATCTGAAATTTGTTTCCATCTTTCGGCAATTTGAGGTACCACTTCGCCGGAAGCGGAGTCGACATCTACCAGGGTATCGTAGATATGATTCGTTACCGCGACCGCCGGTGTTTCTTTGCCGATATGGGGATCGAACGAGGTTACATCCGCGCCTTGGGCAAAGACGATAGTGTCTTTATAGCCGTTGGAAGATGCGGACGTACCGTCATTTGATCCGTTTGCACAAACCATTGATGCAGCCATCAATAGAAACAGTAAAACCGAAAGAACTTTTTTCATTCTTTTCTCCTTTTAAAATTGATAACTATAATCTCCCGTTCCACAGGAGTATTAAATCTTTGCTAATTTAAGACATGCGACAAAATGCTTAGGTTTAATTTCCACCAGCGGTATCTCCTCGCGGCGGCAGGCTTCATCGGCCATTGGACAGCGCTGTGCGAAACGACATCCCGGTTTCGGATTTATGGGACTGATTAATTCACCCTCCAAAAGAACTCTTTTTACTTGAAAATCAGGATCGGGAACCGGTATTGCGGAAAGAAGGGCTTGGGTGTATGGATGAAGAGGATTTTCAAACAGACTGTCCGCGGGAGCCTTTTCAACCATTTTCCCTAAATACATAACGAGAATATCAGTGGAAAGGTGTTTAACCACTGATAAATCATGGGTAATAAAAAGATAAGTAAATCCAAATTTTTCCTGCAAATCCTGCATTAAATTCAGGACTTGTGCCTGAATGGAAACATCCAAAGCCGATACGGGTTCGTCACAAACAATAAATTGAGGATTTAATGCAATAACTCGGGCAATACCAACCCGCTGACGCCTTCCTCCATCCAGTTCATGGGGATAACTGTTTATCAATCTGGGAGCAATCCCGACCATTTCCATTAAATCTGAAATTCGTTTCTCAAGATTTTTTTTATCACGAGGCTTATATAACTTTTGAATCAGCAGGCTTTCCGCAATTGTCTGTCCGACAGTCATCCTGGGATTAAGGGACGCAAACGGATCTTGAAATATAATCTGCATTTTTCTTCGCAGATTTTTCATTTCCGTCTTTCCGACTTGTCCCAAATCCAGACCGTCAAACCAAACATTACCGTCGGTCGGTTCATGCAGACGAAGAATGGTTCTGCCCAGGGTCGATTTTCCGCAGCCGGATTCTCCCACAACACCGAGAGTTTCACCTTTTTTGATGGAAAAAGAGACATCATCCACCGCATGAAGATTCCCTGAAGGGGTATCAAAATACTTTTTTAAACGTTCCACCTTTATCAGTGTCTTTTTATCCGTCATATCAGTCCTTATCCCGGAGAAAACATCTTACGGCATGTCCGTTTCCCAGATCCTTCAGGGGCGGTATTCGCTGAAAGCATGATTCAACAGAAAGCTTGCACCGAGGATTGAATTTGCATCCTACCGGAAGATCCGTCGGATCCGGCATCATACCGGCGATGGGATTGAGCCGTTTAACCTTTTTCGCTAAAGAAGGAATCGATTCCAGTAAACCTATGGTATAGGGATGCTGAGGATTCTTGAAAATTTGCTGAATAGTTCCGGTTTCAACGATTTCTCCGGCATAAATTACAGCGACCCTATCACAGTTTTGTGCCACCACTCCCAGATCATGAGTAATAAGAAGCATGGCCGCGTTTGTTTGTTCTTTCAGCTTTCCAATCATTTCCAGAATTTGAGCCTGAATGGTAACGTCGAGTGCCGTTGTCGGTTCGTCGGCGATGAGAAGTTTTGGATTACATGCCAGAGATATGGCAATAATTACCCGTTGTTTCATGCCGCCGGAGAATTGATGCGGGTATTCATTAATACGATCCGAAGAGATGCCGACCAGTTCCAGCATTTCCCGGGCTTTGTTTTTTAATTGATCTTTTGAAAGCTGCGGGTTATGAACGGAAATAACTTCTTCAATTTGATCTCCCACAGTCAGTATGGGATTAAGACTTGTCATGGGATCCTGAAAAATCATGGAAACGGATTTTCCTCGGACCTTCAGCATTTCCAATTCATTCAACCGGAGTAAATCTCGGTTTTCAAGAAATACGGATCCCTCAACAATCTTTCCGGGCGGAGAGGGAATAAGACGCATAATAGAGCGGGCAAGGGTTGTTTTCCCCGCGCCGGTTTCACCCACCAGGCCAAGTGTTTCTCCTTCCCGCACTTCTAGAGACACTTGGTTTAATGCCTGAACCGTACCGTCATCCGTTTTATAGTGAACCGTAAGATTCCGTACTCTTAAAAAAGCTTCATCCATGACGCATCTCCTCAATTCTTCAGGTGAGGATCAAGGGCGTCGCGAAGACCGTCACCCATAACATTCAGCGCCAGAATATTCAGCATGATGCCAAGACCCGGTATTACCGTAATATGCCATCCCTGACGAATATATGTTCGGGCATTTGAGAGCATGGATCCCCACTCCGGCGTAGGCGGCTGAATACCGAGTCCCAGAAAGGAAAGTCCGGCAATTGAAAGAATAGCCCCGGCTACGCCAAGAGTCGCCTGAACAATAAGCGGAGCCAGAGAATTGGGGATGATGTATTTGAATATAATTCTCCCGTCTCCGGCCCCCAGAGCCCGGGCCGCCTCAATAAACTCCTGATCTTTAATAGTGAGAACCGACGCGCGGACGGTTCGAGCGAATGTCGGTATATAACTGATGGCAATCGCAATCAGCAGATTTACTAAGCTCGTACCCAAAGCCGCAACAATGGCGGTGGCGAGCAGCATCGATGGAATTGCAAGAAGGATATCCATAAAGCGCATAATGAAATTATCCGTAATCTTGCCGTGGTATCCCGACAAAGCCCCCAGTACACCGCCGATTACCGCGGACATTGCGATTGCGATTGTTCCCATAAAGAGGGAATAACGAATCCCCCAAATCATGCGGAGAAGAATATCGCGGCCGAATTCGTCCAGACCAAAAATATGTTCCCTGCTGGGCCCTTTGAGTCTTAGGCGCAAATTCTGTTTGATAACGTGGTTATTATAGAAACTGTTGTGTGTCGTAATATCTATTGCAATGGTGATAAGTGCTGTCAGTATCATGATGAGAAGGAACACCATACCGATGAGCGCCAATCGGTTTTTCTTAAACCGCCGCCATGTTTCCCCCCCCAGGGAACGAACTTTCGTTGTCTCGCTCATAGCGCCGTTCCTCTCTTTTTAAGGCCGGCGGCTTTGTATTGACTCTTTATACGCGGATCGATAAACGCATACAGAATATCTACAATCATGTTTACAAACGAAAACATAACCGCCATGAAAATTACCGATCCGAGAACCATCGGTATGTCTTTACTGGTAATGGAATCCACCATCAGCCGACCGAGTCCCGGCCAGGAAAAAACAGTCTCCGTAAGCATGGCTCCTCCAAGGAGCAGACCGAACTGGAGTCCCACGGCGGTAATAATCGGGATCATGGCGTTTTTAAGCATGTGATGGCGGGTAACGATTTTTTCGGATATTCCTTTGGCGCGTGCGGTTGAAATATAATCCTGACGGATAACTTCAAGCATGGATGACCGGGTCATCCGCACCACGGTGGCCGCCGCTCCCGTTCCGAGCGTAACGGCAGGAAGAATCAGACTTTTCAGCATAGGAATTAATCCCTCTCCCATCCCCTGAGAGGGCAGTAATCGCAGCTTAAGGGCGAATAAAAGTGATAATAGGAGACCGAGCCAGAAATTCGGCATTGATACACCTATAAGCGACAGAATCATTGCCGAGTTATCGACAACGGTATATTGTTTCTTCGCGGATAAGATTCCAACCGGAATGCCAATCAGGAGTGCTACAAAAATTCCCGCAACCGCAAGGATGGCCGTATTGGGGAATTTGTCCCAAACCTGCTGAGCGACACTGATTTGATTTTTATAAGATGTACCCAGATCTCCATGAAGCATATTTTTCATGTAGTTGAAATAACGAACCACTATCGGGTCATTCAATCCCAGTTCTATTCGCTTAAGAGCCAGCGCTTCTGCACTGGCCTGATCACCGAGGATGATGGCGGCAGGATCGCCTGGGGTTAATGCCATTATAAAAAAGACAATAAAGGTTACGCCTAAGAGAACGGGGATCATTAAAAGAAGTCGTTTGAGGATATATTTCCACATCGAAAGCTCCCGTGGACAAGTCCAGGGCATAATATCGGAAAGAGGCTATATCGTCAATTAATACTATAATTTATAGTAATTACTACATTTTTTTATGACTGAAAGCGGAACTCAATCCGTTTTTGTCGTAAACAGACGCAGGTATTCTTCATACTGATCGGCGGCGGTTTTTTGCTGCTGACTTTCAATTTCTTTTTGATCGGCCATGAAGAGTATGGCGATTACATCAATCATGGCCATGATTGATGTTGGAGAATTGGTCATTCCCATTAATTCGGTAGGACAGATGAGACTGGCTTCCGCCATGGAAGCCAAAGGAGAGAAAGGGCTGTCGGTGATGGCCGCCACAGGTATTTTTCGGGATAGACACATACGGGCTGTGGCTAAAGTATTTTTGCCGTATGGAGGAGTGGATATGGCAATAAGAAGATTATCTTCCGGGACACAGCCCAGAAGCCGGAATATTGTTTTTTGCGGATTATCCATATCCAGGGAATTGATATCCACCCCGAGTAGAGTAAGTCTGTGGCAAATCGCTATTGAGAACAATCGGCTGATACCATGAGCGGCAACAAATACCCGTTTTGCTTTTCGGATCAGATTGATAAAATCCCGTATCTGTTCCGGACCGTTATGTTCAAAGGTCTGTTTGAGCGCTTTCATTTCCGATTTGACGATTTCTTTGATTAACTCATCCCAATTCCCGTTTTGTCTGCCTAATTCTTTCATTCGGTCCACGGGGCGGGTCCATTTCAGCATGTGAGACTGAAGAGCTTTTCTGAATTCGATATATCTTTCTTGTCCCAGAAACCGGCAGAAATTGAGAACCGTTACTTCGGTGGACTGAGTTTCCCGAGCGAATTCATGAAGAGTCAGAAAACAGCATTTCGTCGGATTATCCAGAATATAGGACGCAATACGCTTTCTGGTTTTATTATAGGTTGAGAAATCTGTTTTAATTTGTTCAATGATATCCACCGCAATCTCCGTTACAACACCTCATTTGAATGTGACTTATATTATCAATAATAATTGATGTGGAAAGGTTTCATGTATTTCAAAGCCGCATTCAAACAATGAAGAAATACTTTCTTTAGGACAAGTTGTCAGTTTCCTATTCAATTTTTCGAGCAATGAATTTTTCTGAAATGAAATATCCTTTTCAGATTTCATGAGCTCCGGCCGTTTTCTTCGGCATGATCTAACCGAAACCTGCCCGTTTCCTAACCACTTCTTCATGGAATCCGTGCGATCGTGCCGTAATGAAGCGCCGACTCCGTACGCGAATTCTTATTGATGGTTCTCCCGATCTCCTCCGTCGGCTTTCGGCGGAAGCGGAGTCCTCCCACGATGTCAGGGATGTTGATGATCCCTCCGGCGGACTCGTGATGATGCGGCTCCGGGATACGGCACGGAAAGATGCCTTTTATCTCGGTGAGATTCTTGTAACCGAAGCCAAGGTCCGCATCGGCGGAACTTTGGGACTCGGACTGATCCGCGGCGACCGGCCGGAAGAGGCCAGGAGGCTCGCCGTCGTGGACGCAGCGTTCAATGCGAATTCTCCGCTGATTGCCGACTGGATTCCCCTTCTGGAAGAAGAAGATCTCCGAATAGTCCGAGAAAAGAGCCGCGAAGCGGCGGAGATCCTCAAAACCCGGGTGGATTTCTCCACGATGGAGTCGTTCTGATGAAGCTGGATAGAGTGCACGATTTGCAGGACGTTTTTCGGAAAATGGTTACGGCTCACAGTTTTCCGGGACGCATCCTGTCCATTGAATCGGTTATGAGCGGTATTGATAAAGATTTGCCGCTTCCGGCTCATCTGTGCGTGATTGCGTTAACGCTGCTGGATGCCGAAACAGGATTTGCCGTTGTATCGGCCCGGTCCGACGAACAGGTGCGCTTGATCAGTCAGCTGACTTATGCGCGTTCGGTTCCTTTGGACGAGGCAGATTTTCTTTTTGCAAAATCCGGTGATGAATACGTTCTTTCCGCTCTGGACGCCGCGAAGGAAGGAACCCTGGAAGATCCCCATAAAGGCGCCACGGTGATTATGGAAGTGGCGGGAATGTGTTCCGACGATCCGGCTAATTATGATGAAGCGAGTGGTGCCGATGAAGCGGCGGCGCTCGCCGATGTTTCCGGTACTCCCGGGAACCGGCCGTTTAATGGCGATTCATTATCCGGCGGCGAAAGTTCAGAAAGTTTCCAAAGCGCCGAGGGAAGGGCTACGGCACTCGGGAGCACGGTAAGCACTGATTGGCCCGAGTGGATTCTCACCGGCCCCGGCATCGAGACGGAGAAGAGACTGCGTGTGGCCGGTTCTCCCAAGTGGGCTGAAATCCGTGCCGTGAGGAATAAAGAATTTCCTTTGGGTGTGGATTGTATTCTGATTGATCCGACGGGCCGGATGGCCGCGCTGCCTCGAACAACGAAGATGAAGCGCGTTGAAGAGGGGGCCGCCTGATGGGATATGTTGCGGTTAAGGGCGGTTCCGAGGCGATAGAGGCCTCATTGCAGCGGCTGAAAAGACAGCGCTTGGAAGAGGGCGTTCTTCTGGATGCGGCGGCCGTTCGCGGGGGAATGAAGGTTCTGATTGATCAGGTGATGGCCGAGGCCAGTCTGTATGATGAAACAACCGCTTCGGTGGCGATAAAACAGGCCGAGGGGAGTCCCGAGGAGGCCGTTTTTCTGCTCCGGGCCTTTCGGTCCACTCTGCCGAGGCTGCACTACAGCCGGGAGACTCTCACTGAAGGGATGTGGGTGGAACGCCGCATCTCGGCCAGCTTCAAGGACATCCCCGGCGGCCAGATTTTGGGAACGAGTCCCGACTACAGTCATCGGCTTCTTGATTTTGACTTGATGGATGAAACCGAGGAGGATGTCCGCCGGTTTCTGGAGGAAGCACGGGAAGCCTTGGCCGCCGAGTCGGCGGAATCTGTTAAGGGAGATTTGTCTGGGGGCGGCCTTTCCTATGCTGGTTGTGCCGGTTCGGAAGCCGCCGAATACGCTCCCGGTACCATCGGCGGCCGTGCCTTTGCCGACGAACGCACCTCAGTGGATCTTTCCAAACTTCCAAAGGTTATTGACTACCTGCGGCGCGAAGGCTTGATGGCCGAACCTCCCCTCTCGAATAAGGAACCAAAAGACATTACCCAGGAAACTCTCACTTTCCCCACCCATCGCGCCGAGCGGCTTCAAATTCTTGCTCGGGGACAGACCGGTGCGGTAACGGCCTTCGGTTATGCCGCTCTGCGCGGCTACGGCGCGGTTCTGCATCCCACGGTCGGGGAGCTTCGAGTGGGTCGTCTGCCGCTGACCATCCCCGATCCTTATGCCGTCCGAAGTGGAGCGGCGGCTGAGGCTTCCGGTGCGAAAGACGTCAAGGCTAACACCGATTCCAGCGACGAATCGGGACAAGCCGTCTCAAACTCCGCCGACTTCGCACATTCCGGCGGCGCGCCTGCCGGGGCCGCTTCCACCCCCGCCTCCGCGATTCCCGTGCCTTCCGCAGCCGACGATCCGGAAGACGACTACTACATCGGAGAAATCCTCGTTACGGAAGTGGAGAGTCTTATCCCCGTTCCGGTGAAGAGGCCGCACGGCCGAACGGAAATCGAGTTTGCCCTGGGCTACGGCATCTGTTTCGGCCGGAATGAAACCAAGGCCATCGCCATGAGTATTCTGGATTTTAATCTGACCGACGGCGACAAGGAATCGGCCGTAGGCGATGAAGAACTCATCCTGCTTCATGTGGATTCGGTGGAAGCAACCGGATTCATCAGTCACTTGAAACTGCCTCACTACGTCACCTTCCAGTCCAAACTCGACAGCGTCAGAAAGGCCCGCTCGGAAGGAGGCTCCAAGGATTCCGCTTCGGCCGATTCCAAGAGCGGCGGCAGTGCCGGCAGTGCTTCCGGCGGAGCAGGGAGCTCGGAAGGCTCGGAGGGCGCTGCCTCCGGCGCCGCTTCAAACGAATCCGGCACGGCGGCTGAACAGCAGGGGCCAAACCAGGCCGCCGCTGCAGGCAAGTCTTCCGCCGCCTTTGCCGCACCCAAGGTTGGGGGTGCCCGAAACGGCGGATTTCCGGAAGGAGGCCGGGCGTGAAACAGCATTATAACTTTGCTTACTTCGACGAAGGATCGAAACGGGAAATCCGGCGGGCTCTCCTCAAAGGCATCTGCATTCCCGGATACCAGGTTCCCTTCGCCTCCCGCGAAATGCCCATTGCCCGCGGCTGGGGAACCGGCGGCCTGCAGATTACCCTGTCGCTTATCGGCCGGAACGATGTCTTGAAAGTCATCGACCAGGGCGACGATGAATCGGTGAACGCGGTGAATATCAAGAGATTGGTGACCGGGGTCACCAATGTGAAAACCACCGACGCAACCGAAGAGGCGAACCTCATCCAGTCACGGCATCGAATCCCCGAGAAACCTCTCAGGGAAGATCAGATCATGATTCTTCAGGTTCCTCTTCCCGAGCCGCTTCGCTGGGTGGAGCCTTCCGAAGCCGTAACCAAGCGGCTTCATGCCGAAAAGGACTATACGGGCGCGTATCTGATTCTCTTCGAGGAAATCATGCGATACGGTCGGGTCAGCACCGGCGCCGATCATCCGGTGATGGTGGAAGACCGCTACGTGATGGCGCCCAGTCCCATCCCCCGTTTCGACAATCCCAAGCTGCACTCATCGCGTGCCCTCATCCTGCTCGGGGCGGGCCGCGAGAAGAAAATCTATGCCGTACCGCCTTACACCAAGGTTGTTTCGCTGGCCTTCGAGGATCATCCCTTTGAAACCGAGGTTGACGATTCCAAGGTCTGTGAGCTTTGCGGGGCCGTCGGAGTCTTTATGGATGAACTTGTTGACCCCGCCGGCGGCCCGACGAAGTACCGCTGCAACGATACGAGCCATTGTCTTGATCGCCGCAACAGGGAGGCGGTATGAGCGCCGTGAATACTCTTGAGCAAACAAAAGCCGCCGCCATCGCCGCCGAAGATGCGCCTATCCTCCGCGTGGAGGGGCTTTCACGTATGTACGGTTCCGGCTGCAAGTACTGTCTTCCTGCCGGCGGCCGGGGACCGCGGGTATCAGCAGGCGGCGGCACATCGGACGCTTCTAAAGCGGCCGCGGCCCAATCCGCTCACGCCGCCGCCGACACCGGGTCCGCCGCACATCCCGGCATAGCTGCCGGCTCTGGCGCAACCGGCAATGCGACAAGCTCCGCCGCACGCGAATCCGGCGGCCCCCCGCCGTTTTCTTCCGCCGGCGGCCAGGAATCGCACGAATCGCTAAGAGGCGGAACGGGTGTTAACGGAATGGCCGCTGATAACAATACCTCAGAATCCCAAACCCCGCCGTCCGTCCTGGAAAAAAACTGGTGCCCTCACTGCGGAACCGTTCATGCGGCCTCCGACGTTTCGTTTTCCGTGTACCCCGGAGAAGTCCTGGGCATCGTCGGCGAATCCGGCAGCGGCAAGTCCACGGTGATGAACTGCCTCTACTTCGACGACGAGCCTACCTCGGGCGCGGCCTATTTAACCAATTGGGATGAAGGACTCACCGACATCTTCTCCGTCTCCGGCCAGGCCAAACGGCGAATCCGGAACGAGATGATGGGCAAGGTCTACCAGAATCCTCTTATGGGCCTGAAAATGCGGTTTTCCGCCATGGCCAACATCGCCGAGAAACTCATCGCCGCCGGAGATCGGAATGTCGGCCGCATGGAAACCCGAGCCTTTGAGCTTCTGGAACATGTGAACATTCCCTCTTTCCGCATGAAGGACGCTCCGGTCAATTTTTCCGGCGGGATGCAGCAGCGGGTTCAGATCGCCAAGGCCCTTTCCAACAATCCGCCCCTTCTTCTGCTGGACGAGGTCACCACGGGGCTGGACGTTTCCGTGCAGGCCAAAGTGCTCGATCTCATCAAGGCCATTCAGCGGGAACTCGGCGTGAGCATGCTTCTGGTGTCGCACGATTTGGGCATTATCCGGATGCTCGCCGACCGGACTCTTGTGATGCTCAACGGCCGCGTTATCGAGCGCGGTCTGACCGACCAGATCCTGGAAGATCCGCAGGAACCGTATACGCAGGAACTGGTCCAGTCCTTACTGTAGGAGGCTACTGAAAATGACCTTTGGCTTGGATACTGCGTTGAATCAATGCTCGAAATGCTCACGTACTTCCAGTACGCAGCGCTTTCTGTGCTTGATTCTGTCTTATCTCCAAGCCAAATCTCTATTTCCAGTAGTCTCCTTGGGATTTCAAAGGAGATGCGATTTATGCGCACAATCATAAAAAACGGCCATGTGGTGACCCCCGCGGCGGTTCTGGAAGGGTTCGATGTCGTTCTGGAGGACGACCGGATTGCCGCGATTCTTCCCGGCGGGACGGCACAGAATCAGCGGGACGGCAGCTCCGATCAGCCGGAGATTATCGACGCCTCCGATGCCGTCGTTATGCCCGGTCTCATCGACATTCACGCGGATTTCATCGAGAGCATGGTCGCACCCAGACCCACCAGCGTGATGAACATGGATCTGGCCTTCCGCGAAGCCGAACGGGTTCTGGCCGTCAACGGCATCACCACGATGTTCCATTCCATCTCCTTCATCAGTAATCTTCACGCCTTTTCCACCCCCGTGCGGGCGCCGGAACTGACCAAAACCCTGCTGGATGTTATTGCCGCTTCTCACGGGAAACCGCACCTGATTCATCACCGTTTTCACGCGCGTTTTGAACTGGACAGCGTGGACAGAATCGAGGAAGTCCAAAATTTCATCCGGGAAGGGAAAATCCACCTTCTTTCCATCATGGATCACACTCCCGGACAGGGGCAGTACAGCGACATGGCCATCTACAAGGACACCATGAAGAAGTGGAAGAACCTGGATGACGAGAGCGTGGAGAAGCTTGTCACCCTGGTACAGAACCGGAGCATGCTGAGTCTGGACGAGGTTAAGTGTCTGACCGACATGGCCCACGAATACGGCATCGCCGTGGCCAGTCATGATGATGATACCATTGAGAAACTTGATTTGGTGCAGAGTTTCGGCTCGGATATCAGCGAGTTTCCCATCACCATTGAAGTGGCCCGCGAGGCCCGAAAACGGGGCATGCATACCGTCGCCGGTGCGGCCAACGTTCTTTTGGGCGGATCCCACTCCGGAAATCTTTCGGCCGCCGAGGCGGTGAAAGAAGGCGTGGTGGACATCCTTTGCAGCGACTATTATCCGGCGGGCCTCCTTCATTCGATCTTCAAGCTTCGCGATCTTTTGGGAAAACCTCTTCATGAAATGGTGAATCTTGTCACGCGGAATCCCGCCCTGGCGGTCGGTATCGGAGATGAGACCGGCTCACTGGAAACCGGAATGCGGGCCGATGTGATTATCGTGCGGGACATTGCCCCCGAATCAGGCGGCTATCCGACGGTGAGCGATGTCTTCGCGGCCGGTCGGCATATCCTTTCGGCCAGGTACCGGAGAGATTCATGAAGTATTCCGAAGAACCGAGCATCGGAAAAGACTGCGAGCTGGTCAATGTCGAACTCGGTATGTGGACGGAAGTAGGGGAGAAGAACTGGCTTCAGAACACGGAGCTTGGGGATTGGTCCTACACCGGACAGATGTGCATCGTTCAGAATACAGTCATCGGCAAGTTCTCCAACATCGCCGCCATGGTTCGTCTCGGTCCCACCGATCATCCGATGGAACGGCCCACGATGCATCATTTTACCTACCGGTGCCGAGCCTTTGGGCTTTCGGATACTGACGACGAAGAGTTCTTTGCCAAGCGGGTATCCCGGAAAACGTTCATCGGCCATGATACCTGGCTGGGCCATGGGGTGATTGTCATGCCCGAGGTGACTATCGGAGTCGGCGCGGTTATCGGAAGCGGAGCTTTGGTTACCAAAGATATCGGCGATTACGAGGTGGCCGTGGGAATCCCTGCGAAAACGGTGAAGCGGCGATTTCCGGATGATATCGCCAAAAGGCTGAAGGCGACCGCTTGGTGGGATTGGGATTATGAAACAATCAAGGACCGCCTGGATGATTTTCGCCTGCCGGTTGAAGAGTTTTTGGAGAAATACGGCTGAGAGGCGCCCGAAGATCAGGAGGCGTACCGCGGCCGCCGAACGAACCGAATGAGCATGCCGCGAGACTTGCCTCCCCTACGAAGTTTCGTATCAGGCGAGAAACGCCCAAGGAGATCATATTGAACAACATTCTTGAAATATCGGGTCTGTCCAAGACCTTTCGCATTCACCGTTTGGAAAAGGATATTCCCGCCTGTCGGGACGTATCCATTGCCGTGGCTCCGGGGGAGTTCGTAGGCATTACCGGGAAGTCGGGCAGCGGAAAGTCCACTATCCTGAAACTGGCTTACAGAACCTACAGACCCCAGACCGGCAGCATTATGTACGATTCGAAGGCCTATGGTCCGGTGGATATGCTGAGCATCGACGAGCGAAAGGTTATCCATCTCAGGCAATGGGAAATCGGTTATGTCAGTCAGTTTCTGAACGTGGTTCCCCGCACCAGCGCACTGCAGATCGTCGAGACAGGCGCCTTGGAAACCGGGGCCGAGCCTGAGGAGGCCGGGAAAAAGGCCGAGGAAATGCTTCGCCATTTTGAATTGGACGAAGGACTCTGGGACACCTATCCGCAAACTTTTTCCGGCGGTGAAAAGCTCCGGCTGAACATCGCCCGCGCCATGGTTAAAGCCCCCCGGCTCCTCTTGCTGGATGAACCCACGGCCAGTCTGGACAATCACAGCAAGAAGCGCGTGGCCGAGGTTCTGCATCAGTTGAAGAACGACGGCACCACCATTCTGGGGATTTTTCACGATCTGGATTTCATGGAAGGTTTGTGCGATAAGGAGTACAACATGGATTCCGGCCGTTTCGTCGGTGCCGCTTAAGAGTCGCGGCCATGTTGGGCGATCTTCACGTTCATACACGCTTCTCCGACGGATCTTATGAGATCCGCGAAGCTCTCGCGGAAGCTTCCCGCCGGGGGCTGGATTACATTTCTTTTGTCGATCACGACACCGTTGAGCAGACATCGGCGGCGCTGAAAATCGCTGCCGCCGGAACAGCAATCGGACCGCGTACTGACGGCGAAGCGGAACCGGAGTCCGCGGCGGCTGAAATCGCGGCGGCATCCCCACCATGCGACGGCGCGGAACCGGGAGGGGAGGACAATTTGCGGGCCGCCGCTTCAGATTCAATGTCCGCCATGCCTTTAATTATTCCCGGAGTGGAAATCTCGGCGTACGACTTCAGCCGTGGCCGCAAGGTTCATATCCTGGGCTACGGTTACGATGCAAAGGCCTCATCCATCCGCGGTCTCTGCGATCCGCTCATTCGCAGACGTCATGAAAACACATTGATGCAGGCCGAAAAGCTTCGCGAAGCCGGATATTCCGTGGATGAAGAGGCGCTCAAAGCCGTCGCGTTCGGTGAAGGCGGAGCCGGGAAGTGGTTCTACAAGCAGCACATCATGCTGGTTCTGATGGCCGCCGGTTCGGCCGACGCGGTGTACGGCCCCCTCTACAAATCGCTGTTCAAGGGAGAGGGAATCTGCTCTCGGGACATTACCTATGTCGATGCCCGCGATGCGGTGAAAGCCGTCGTCGAGGACGGAGGCCTTGCCGTTCTGGCTCATCCCGGACAAACCGATTCCTGGGACTTCATCCCGGATCTGGTGGAAGCGGGACTTTCGGGCATTGAACTCTACCATGAAGACCACGGTAAAGCGGAGCATAGGAAGGTTCGCGCGGCGGCCAAGCGGTACGGACTTTTCTTTTCCGGCGGATCGGACGATCACGGGGATTGGGGCAGTGAGTACCGGATGGGTGAGATTCGAACACCGTTCGGCGCATTGGATGAAATGAAGAAACGCGGCGCCGCGCGTATTGTTCTTTAAAGAAAGCTTTGCCGCTTCGATTCTTATTGTTTTTTAAGTCCCTGATGAGTCCGATTGTCCTGACGCTTTCTTAACCGATTTTTATTTCAATAGAAACGGCCGATTCACCGTATCCTCATGGTTCGGCTCGTAATGTGTGGAAAGAATGCCGAATGATCAATTTTTCGTTCGGAAAAACTTTAAATAAAAAGGAAGTGTTTACAATGAAGAAGATTCTTTTTGTTCTCCTCCTCGCCCTCATGGCCTGTGCGTTCGTCTTCGCGAACGGCGGCAAGGAAGATTCCGAGAAGTCCCTTGTCTGGGTTTGGTATCCCAATGAATCGGCTCCCGAATATGCCGAGTCCCGCGCGGAAATCATCCGGATTGCCTCCGAAACTCTCGGTAAGGAAATTACCGAACAGCTGACGACGGATTATGCCGTTGCGATTGAGGCTCTTGTGTCGGGAAACGCCGCCTTTTCCTGGTTCGGCGGTGAAGGTTATGTTCAGGCTCACGCCAAGAACGCCGCCGTTCTTCCTCTGGTCACCAACTCTCCCAGCGACACTCTGGCCAACGCCAAGTACTACAGCATGCTCGGCTGTCTGCTTGAAAATGCCGGTCAGTACAAAGTCGGCGGAAAGTTCGATCTGTCCACCCTGAAAGGCAAAAGGTTTTCTTTCGTCTCCAACTCTTCCACTTCCGGTTTCCGGGTGCCCTCCAGCGTTATCAGTAAGCAATTCAACGTTGGTTCCGAAGATCTTCTGGAATCCGGTCCGGTGTTCTCCGAAGTGATGTTCGGCGGTTCCCACCAGGGTTCGTTCTTCAACGTTCTTACCGGCAAGGCCGATATCGGCGCCTTCTGTAACGAGTGTATCTATAACTACGTCGACTGGAGCCAGGCCAACTACGAAGATCCCGTACCCGGCGATATCATCACCGTTCTTCCCGCCTCTCGGAACGAGGCTCCTTTCGATCAGGTTCCCGGCGTGAAAGTTCAGCTC
Source organism: Spirochaetia bacterium (assembly GCA_963666985.2). Taxonomy (GTDB): domain Bacteria; phylum Spirochaetota; class Spirochaetia; order DSM-2461; family DSM-2461; genus UBA2779. Next base: position 2,239,206 of record CAXXIA010000002.1, read on the forward strand.
GTGGCGACCGTTCCGGTTCTCAACGCGCCTTTCGTTATCAACACCGATCTGCTGACCGACGAAGAAATCAAGGCTCTTGAGGCCGTGTACTGCTCTGATGAGACCATGAACAACAAACTCATCTTCGCCCCGAAAGAAGGCGGAGTGAAGTCTCCCTTCCGCGAAGGAGCTCGGTTCCTTCCCGTTACCGACGATTGGTACGATCCGATCCGGAAACTCAGCGGATTGAAGTAGTCGGTTCCGGCGGCATTCTTCGGGAGGCCGTCCGGTTGCGACATTCCCATACCGCAGGCTTTCTTCCGTGAAAGCGGAGAGCCTGCGGTTCATTTTGTTTCAGCGAGGAGACCTTCTCATGGCCCTTCTTGAGGTGATGAACCTCACCAAATTCTACAAAGATGTTCCGGCTCTGACCGGTGTGAATTTCAGCATAAAAAAAGGTGAATTCGTTTCCGTTATCGGTCCGTCGGGATCGGGAAAAACGACATTAATCCGATGCATCAACCGCCTGATCGACGCCAGCGACGGCTCCATCAATTATGAAGGAACCGATTTGCTTTCCCTTAAAGGCAAAGACCTCCGGCACGCCCGGGCGAAAATCGGAATGATTTTTCAGCATTATAATCTGGTAACCCGGCTGACTGTTATTGAAAACGTGCTTCATGGCCGTTTGGGATATAAATCCAGCGTCGCCGGAGTTCTCGGTCTGTACAGCAGCGAGGAAAAAGAGAAAGCCGTCGAGGTACTCAGGCTTCTCGGACTGGAAGATTATGTTTACCGCCGCTGCGATCAGCTTTCAGGCGGTCAGATGCAGCGGGTGGGAATCGCCCGGGCTCTGGTTCAAGATCCGGCGCTTATCCTTTGCGACGAGCCCATCAGTTCTCTGGATCCGAGTTCCGCGAAAATCATTATGGATTACCTGAAAAAGGTTCAGGAGGAATTGGGAATCACCATCCTTGTAAATCTTCATCAGGTGGATGTTGCCAAGAAATACGCGAAAAGAATTCTTGGCTTTAATTCGGGAAAACTGGTTTTCGATAATCGGCCGTCGGAGCTGACGGCGGAAACCATTCATGATATTTACGGGACGGAAGCCGGTGAACTCATCATTGACTGACACCTTTTTTCGCAAGCAGAAGTTCAAGCTGACGCTGTTTATTCTGCTTTTCGCCCTCGTAACCTGGGGAGCCGCCAATCTCACCGGATTTAACCTGATTCGGGCCTTTACCGCCATTCCCAAGGTTGTTCATTGGTTTTTTCATAATCTGATTCCCGATGCCAAGGCCTTCACCCGGTTTCATAAAATTCTGGACAAGCTGATCGATACGATTTTCATGTCCATCATGGCCACGGTGAGTGCGGCGGTTTTTTCGTTTATTTTCGCGCTGATGGGTTCCACCACCACGCGAAGTACGGCGTTCACGGGAGCGGTTTCCCGATTCACGGCTTCCGTCGGCAGAAACATCCCCGTAGCCGTCTGGGCCATGATTTTTCTGCTTTCGTTCGGACAGAGCGACTTCACCGGATTTCTGGCTTTGTTCTTCTATACGTTCGGCTTTCTGACCAGAGCATTCATCGAAACAATCGATGAAGCTTCCGCTTCTTCGGTGGAAGCCTTAAAGGCCGTCGGAGCCGATTATCCCCAGATTATAACCCAGGCTGTCGTGCCCGCTTCCCTGCCGCAGATGATCAGCTGGATTCTTTATATGATTGAAACCAATATCCGGAGCGCAACGCTCGTGGGGCTGCTGACCGGCTCGGGAATAGGTTTCATGTTCGATATCTACTACAAGAGTCTTCAGTTCGGCAGCGCCGGACTGGTGATTTTGATGCTGGTAGTCGTGGTATTGGGCATTGAACTGATTTCCAATGCGCTGAGGAGGCTGATTCTATGAGCAGCGTGAAAAGAACAAAATCCGGTAAAATCATTTTAAAGCGGCCGGGATTGGCGAAATATTCCGTAAACGGCGTTCTTCTTGTTCTGATTCTGTTAACCTTATGGGGTTTTTTAACCATTGATACCAAGGGTATCGATTTGGGAGAGGCCGCACGGCAGACAATCCGCTATTTCGGCGTTATGTTCGGAAAGCCGGCGGCGGTTGCCAGGCATTGGAGTCTGCCGACCGATGCGAATTCCCGGATGGTGTTTCTTACCGCCTGCAGGCAGGTTTTGATAACCCTGGCGTTGGCCTTTCTCACGACATTGGTGGGCGGTATCACGGCTCTTATTTTGGGACTGTTCGCCGCTCGGAATCTGACGAACGAGAAAGTCAGCAATGTCATTAAAGGGATTATTGCCGTAATCCGTGCCATTCCGACGGTTATCTGGGTTCTGATTTTCGCCATCGGCGCGGGGCTGGGCGCCGTTGCCGCCGTTATCGGCATGAGCTTCCATACGGTGGGGCATTTACTGAAAGCCTATTCGGAATCCTTTGAGGAGCTGGACGAAGGGGTGATTGAAGCGTTAAGGGCTTCCGGGGCGACATGGATGCAGATCGTCTTTCAGGCCGTTCTTCCTTCGTCCATCACCTACATTCTTTCCTGGACCTTCATCCGTTTTGAAATTAATTTCGCGGTGGCCGTAGCCATGGGTGCGGCGGCCGGAGCCGGCGGAATCGGATACGAACTGTATATGTCTTCCGGATATTTTTACGACATGCGGGAACTGGGATATATCACATATCTGATTATCGGCGTTGCTCTGGTTATGGAAGTCATCGCGACCCGGCTGAAAAATCGGTATCACATTCATGAATAATCTCTGGGCGGCGGCCGGATTAGGATGCGGGTATCTCTCGGAAGAGGTTTCTTCTCCGATTCGGCGTTTGTTCGGGACATCGGTAAGTGCCGCGGAGGCCTGCCGCCTTCGTTTTGCACGGTTGTGAATCAATTTATAGGGGTCGTCAGTCTCGGCTCAACATGTTAGCCTGAACCAATGGATTCCGGAATCGCCAGAGGAAACGTCTTCGAGCCTATAGGCAGGGCCTTCGCCGACACATGGCTGCAGGTCCGTGCCAAGCCGGTGGTGTATATTTTGATCTGGCTGACCCTTGTTCTGCTTCCCTACGTTGTTTTTGGATTGGCGTTTTCCAGCCCCATCTGGACGGCTGTCGGGGAAATGAGTTCCGTGGAACCGCCTCCTTTGGATCAGGTAGCCCTCGACAGCGGCCTTCAAAAGGAGTTCCTTTCCAAGCTGGCCGCTCCGATGGCCCGTTTCCTCGGCTGGTATGGACTTTTTACGATTCTTAACGCCCTTATGGCCATTTTCACGGCGTCGGTTCTTTCGGGAACCGTGAGAAAGTTTCGGGATAGGACGTTCCCGAAATACGCGGAGGCCCTGACCGACGGGGCACGGCGGTTCTGGGGATTTCTGAAAGCCGTTCTGTACAGTGCCTGGATTATTTTATGGCGTCCGGTGGCGGTGAACCTGATCGGCGGCATCCTCGGATATACTCTGAAGCAGCCGTTCTTGTCGACCGCGGGATTCTTTATCGGCTTTTTCATGTTTTTCACAAGGCTTTACCGATACGGTCTGGGTCCCTTTATTCACTTGAGCCGGGATGTTCCCGGCCGTGAATCGGTTCGGATCAGCCTGAATTATTACATGTCGCGCCGACCTATTGTTTCAATGCTGTTTATGTCGGCCGTCGTGGCGCCGTTTCTTTTATTCATGGTGCTCTTTACAGCCGTGTTTTCTTCTTTCGGAGGGGCCGGCGGGATTGCCGGAATCGGTTTGTTTCTCGTATGGGTTCTCTGGAGCGTTCTGCAATTCGTCATCATCATGACGCTGCTTAATTTTTCCATGAATGAAATTGCGGAGGAAACTCCGGTTCGGAACGGGAACGACATTATCAAATCATAAAAAAGGAAAATCGGACCGATCTTTTCTATTGATCGGGATCTCTTGACATCTCCTATATGTTATATTATCTATATAAAAAGAGTGTAATGAACTGTCCGGTATCGGAAATCGGTGCAATCGAACCGGGCGGTAGAGGAGATTTTTGTGAAGAAGATCCTTATCGTCGGCGGCGTTGCCGCCGGAGCAACCGCCGCCGCCAGAGCCCGGCGTCTTTCAGGGGATGCCGAGATTACCATTCTGGAAGCCGGTCCGGATGTCAGTTTTGCCAACTGCGGACTGCCGTATTACATCGGCGGAGATATTCAAAACAGGTCTCAATTGATCCTTCAGAGCCCCGAAAGCTTTAAAAACCAATATAACGTAACGGTGAAAACCATGACGGAGGTTGTGTCTGTTGATAAGGACGCAAAACTCGTTACGGCTCGGGATAAAGCAACCGGAGAAACCGTCGAATATTCTTATGATTCACTTATCTTGGCGCAGGGCGGTAAACCCATCGTTCCCCCTTTGCCCGGTGTTGATAAAGGCCATGTTTTTTCCCTCTGGACGCTCGAGGATATGGATGCCATTTCTTCCTATCTCGAAGAAGCACAGCCGACGAACGCCGTGGTTGTCGGAGGCGGATTCATCGGCTTGGAGATGGTTGAGGCGCTGAAAAAGCGGGGCTTGGGAGTAACCGTCGTGGAAAGACTCCCGCAGATTATGCCGAATCTGGAAGGGGAAATCGCCGGTTTCCTTACCCAAGAACTTGTTTCTTACGGCGTGGATGTCCTTACGGGGCGTTCGGTAACCGAAGTAAAAGATTCTTCGGTAATATTGGACGACGGCCGCGAACTTCCGGCCGATATGGTCCTGATGTCGGTGGGAGTTCGGCCTACGCTGAAGCTGGCGGAACAGGCCGGCTTAGCCGTCGGTGAGGCCGGCGGACTTCTGGTTGATGAATATTTGAGAACCGGCGACGCATCCATCTGGGCGGCGGGAGATATGGTGGAGATCGAACACCGCAGTCACGGCGCCAAGGTTCGGATTCCTCTCGCAGGTCCCGCGAACAGGCAGGGACGGATTGCCGCCACGAACGCACTCGGCGGAAAGAAACCCTATTCGGGATCTTTGGGTACTTCCATTGTTCGGGTTTTTGAAGCGGTGGCCGGTTCCACGGGTTTGAGTTTGAGCCGGGCCCGTGACGCGGGTCTTCCCGCTGATGCCGTGGTTATTCATAAAGAGAATCATACCTCCTATTATCCCGGCTCCGAGCAGGTAACCGTCATGGTTGTGTATAATCGGGAGACCGGCGTGATTCTCGGCGGACAAACCGCCGGATACGCCGGTGCCGACAGGCGCTTGGATGTCTTGGCCACGGCCGCTTCAGCGAAGATGACCGTGGGAGATTTGGCTGATCTCGATTTGGCCTATTCTCCGCCTCTGGGCACCGCCAATGATCCGATCAACATGGCGGCCTTTGCGGCCGAGAACCGCCTCAGCGGTTACAGTCCGGCACTTACCGCCGGGGAATTGGACGCCTGGACGGCAAAGAAACAGCCTCTGGTTATCGATATTCGGGATACCTTTGCCCGGGAAAAAGCTCATATCGCCGGTTCGGAGCATGTTCCGCTTTCCTATCTGGATGAACATATCACGAAGTTTCGCAAAGACAGATCCGTTTTGATTGTGAGCGAGAACGGGAAAAAAGGACATCAGGCGCTTCGCCGTCTGGTACAGGCCGGTTTCACGGAGGCGGTGAATGCCTCCGGCGGTTATGTCAGTCTGGAACGGCACGCAAGAGCGGTCGGATTCGAGCATCTCGAGGTAGGGCTGCCGTCTCTCGAAGTGAAATCCTTAGAAACCGGCAGCAGCGGAAAAGTCGAAGACTCGGTTGAAGACGAGGTTACCAATCCCCTTGCCGGCAGCGGTCCCATCGTCCTTGACGTCCGTACTCCCGAAGAATTCGTTACCGGCGCTTATCAGGGTGCCGTTAATCTGCCGCTGGATGAGTTGGTTCATCGAATTGAAGAACTGGGCGATAAAGAACGCCATATAACCGTTTATTGCGCCTCGGGCGCCCGAAGCGCTTATGCACAGCGTCTCCTGATGAAAGTCGGTTATACCCATGTGGAAAACGGCGGCGGCGTAATGGATATGATGTATCGACGATGAGAGCGAGGGGAGCGGCTGCGCCGGCGCAGACGGTCCCGAGCCGAAGAAGTCGGCATTTTTCCGCGGATCGGCTATTCCCCTGTTTTCCTACTTTCCTCAACTGTCCTGAGGACTTCGGGCAAGAGCTGTTTTTTCCGCGAAAGGATTCCGGGAAGGCTGAGCACCCCGTTCTGCTGACGTTCATAGGGCAGATCGGCAAGCACTTCTTCAAGCCCGTCCATAAGGAGAACACTGTTTTCATTCATTACATCGGTAATCAGAAGCATTGTTCCGTCCAGTGACTTTGTTTCTTTGGCTTTCAGGAGTTCCGCTTTCAGCCCCGCCATGGCTTCATCAAGATCCGAGAGTGTCTGGACTTCCACCTGTCCTATTCCGAATCGGACGCCGTTTGTATCGTATGTTTTGAAATCTCCGTTAACCGCCGCGGAGGGATCGACATCCGTCAGCCGTGCGCCGGAAGCGAACATCTCGCCTCCCCATTCAAGCCAATCCACTCCGGCATGCTTGGCCAAACCTTCGGCAGTCTGTCGGTCTTCCTCCGTTGTTGTCGGTGATTTGAGAAGAACGGTATCCGAGAGGATTGCCGAAAGCATCAGCTTCGCGATTTCCGTAGGAACGGCTATACCATACTGGCGATAGAGCTGGCGCAGTATGGTGCAGGTGCAGCCGACCGGCCGTGTGTAAAGACTGAAAGGTTCCCGCGACATCACCGAACCGACACGGTGATGGTCGATAATCTCCAGAATCTCCGCGTCGCGGGCGCCGGGTATGCTCTGGTCCAGTTCGTTATGATCCACAAGGACGAGTTTTTTTCGGGGGCGCTCCAGAAACGATCCCCGGGAAACGATCCCGGCGAACTGATCGGCTTCAAAAACGGGAAGACCGCGTAGACCGGAATTGGCGAGTTTCTTCTTCGCATCGTCGAAATCTTCGGCCGTATCAAGCCGTTCCGCGTCTTTATCGATGATGCCGTCAAGAGGAGTGCTGAAGCGCAGAAGCCGTATGGTCTCGGCCGTATCCACATCCGAAAGGTAAACAGAACCGTCGTAGCGGGAGAAATCGAGTTCCCGTGCTTCCGCTTCCGTGGCGCCCGTCAGGATAACCGCCGGAAAGCCATGGGTAATGGCGTAGTCCACAAGGTCCCGCCTGAGACCGACGATAAGCATCGGCCGGTTGCTTTCCAAAGCGGTGATGCGTTCCACGCTGCGTTCAAAGGGCATCGCGCCGATCATAATCGGGGCCGTAAACTCTTCGGAGGTCCCTTTGGCGAGAATTCGGCCCGGCAGTACTTTCGACAGATTATCGATACGGAACCGGTAGGTGGGGCGGACTCCGAAAGTCTCCCGCATTAAAAAATGACTGACTTCCACGCTGCTGATCGTTCCTTGGAATTCGCCGTTTTCATCGAAGACCGGAAGAAGGCTCAAACCTGTTTCGTCCAGCATGCTGATGGCCGTCTGCAGGGGAGCTTTGGTCTCAAGCCTGGGGACATCGCGGTTCACGACGTCGCCGACGATGGTCTTGATGTCTTTCATGTAGCGCGGCGGCTCAAGACCGATTTTTTCAAAGACGATGCGTGTTTGCTGATTCAGATTGCCGCATCGTACGGCGATATACTTATTATCCTGATCAACGCGGCTTTTAAGATGTGCGTAAACATAAGCCGATGCCACGGAATCGAAGTCGGGATTACGGTGTCCGGTAACGTAAACGGTGCTCATGAAAAGAATCCTAGCAGAAGCGGCGAATTACGGACACGTACGGAAAAGCACTTTGTACGGACAAAATTATATTTGGGCTGATTCCCGCAAACGGATTAGGCGAGATTATTCGCCGGCATTTTATCGTTAGTTTCATTTTTTAAAGGAGTTATCAAAAAACGGCGATTTTGAAACAAAGCCCTTCCAAATCGGATCCGGAGGGTTCCGGCCATCGGTATAAACCATATTCTTGAAGAATGAAATTGCCTCTCTCTGTATGTTTTTTCTCTATTTTTCCGGAACCGGCGGCAATATAGCGATTAAAATCGTATTAAACTCCTCTTCATTGAATATAATTCAGCCTGCGATTAATCAAACTTAAAAAAGTCTTAAGGAGACCACTCATGGCTTCTGATTCTCCTGATCTGCGGCGAAATGCGGTGTTCAATTCGATGATCTGTACGGCGCTTCTGCCTGTTTCTTTATTGATACTTATGGGACCCTTCGGTTATCTGGCCGGATTGATGACATGGGATGAATTGGTAAGGCTCTTTGTCAGCCCTTGGTCGATCGGGACGATACTCATCATGATGAGCTTCGGCGCCGTCCTTCAGCTTTCGAGCTGGAAGAAATTCCACCGGCGCTTCAAAGCGGCGAAAGATGATTTCAACAGGGAACAAACCATAAAAAAGCGGACTCGATCCGTAATCCTTATTCCCCTTGCCGTGATGTTCGTACATCTATTGATTCTTTTATTGTTTTTCGGAGTCGTTTTTCCCCGCGATTTCGAGACCTGGTTTATTTATACAACGATGCTCGCTCTGGCATTCGACGCCATGATCGGAAGTATCGCGATCAGTTTTATTATAACAGGAACGGAAAGGTACATCCGGTCGATTTTCAGCGACCCAAAACCGTTTTATCCCTTGGTCGTGAAGATGTCCTTTATCGTCGCATCGTTTACCGCGGGAGCCGTCGCGATGTTCATTACCGTCAACAGCCTGGCCGACGCCGTCGCCGCCACCGGCCGAATCCTTCCGGCATCGTCAATTGTCGCCAATATCCTCGCCGGAGCGGCGGCCTACGGCTTGATGATCGTTATTCTCGCCAGACTGCGAAATGTCATCATCAAACCTATCCGCAACTTGGTGGATGCGTTTAAAGTTGCCGCGGAAGGGGATTTCAGAGTTTCCATATCCGTTCCCGCCGGTGACGAGGTTTCGGAGATGGCGGCCATTGCGAATTCCTTTTTTGCCGGGATGAAGGAAAACATCAGGAGTCTGGGATCCGTCGTCGGGAATCTCACTGAGAATAAAGAAGTCCTGAACGAAAAGGTCCAGGATCTCCTGGCGGCCGTTGAAGAGATCAACGCCAACATCGAGCAGACAAATAAGCAGATGGAAAACCATAGTACGAACGTCACCGAAACCTCCGCCGCGGTTGAGGAGCTCGCGAGGAATATCGACGCTTTGGGAGAGAACATCGCCAGCCAGAACGAGAACGTCGATGAGAGTGATGCTTCGGTAAAGGAAATGCTCGATGCAAGCGCCGATCTCGGATCGTTGACCGGTCAGAGTAAAGAACGCGTGAAAGAACTCGTTAAAGCGTCCGAAGGCAACACGAAGGTAATGAAGCAGATGACCGGGCGTATTGAAGAAATCATGGAAAGCTCCGTTATGCTTCAGGACGCGAATAAACTTATCGCCAATGTCGCGTCCCGAACCAACCTTTTAGCCATGAACGCCGCCATCGAAGCCGCGCATGCCGGAGATGCGGGCCGTGGATTCTCCGTTGTGGCGGATGAAATCCGGAAACTCGCCGAAACGTCCAGCGAACAATCCAAGTCGATAGGAGAGAGGTTGGACGCCATCGGCCGGTCGATCGACAGCTTAGGCGGAGATTCCGCCGATGTACGGGAAGGTTTCGAGACCATGCTTTCCGATATCGGGGATGTGAGCGATTTGAACAACAGACTGTTCGATTTCATGATGACGCTGGAATCTTTGGGCAAGGCCGTCTCTTCCTCGCTTTCGACGATGAAGGATATTGCCGGCAACGTCCTTTCGGGCAGCAATGAAATGCGGGCCGGGAATCGGGAAATAATTACGGCGATTACGAATCTTAACGATATAAGCAGAAACGTAGCCGATGCCGTCGGTGAGATTGCTCAGGGTACGAAAACTATGAACTCTTTCACGGCCGAGGTGCGGAATCAGAACAACAGGACCGATAAGGCTTTGCAAACGCTTGAAGCCATTGTAAGTCGGTTCAAGATTTAGCCACAATAATGTGAACCGAGTGCCCCCGCCCGCTAGCGACGGCGCTTTTGCGGGGTAAGCGGCGGCAGGGTAATGGAAGAGGGTGAATACGTTTTATCGGTTTCGTCCGGTACGGCCGCCGAAATCACCCGTTGGGAATCTCCGGAGAATTCGAAGGAGGCGTGTTCGATGCGCATTTTAGTAACGATAGATCACCCGTGGAACGGAAGCTTTAATCATGCCGTTCTCGAAAGGGTTGTTCGAACTCTTGAGTCGGAAGGACATGAGGTTGATATTCTCGATCTGCACAAGGACGGCTTTAATCCTGTTTTAAGCGAAAAGGAACTTTCTCTCTACACCGCCGGGAAATATCTCGATCCCAAGGTCGGCGAGTATCAGGATCGAATCGGACGGGCGAGTTATCTTGTTTTTATTTTCCCTGTCTGGTGGGAGGTGATGCCCGCATTGCTTAAGGGTTTTTTCGACAAGGTCTTTCTCCCCGGTTGGGCTTTTCGGGAAGATGACGCCTCGCCTTTGCTGTTCTCCGTCGGCGGAGCCACGGTGATAACCACGATGGGAGCGCCGGAATCTCCCCATACTTCCGTGGAACCGGTTCTCTGTCGGGGTATTCTCGAATTTTGCGGAATAAAAAATAATAAATTGTTCGGCATAAGAGATATAGCGAACAAGCTTCCCGAAGAACGGGCGGCATATCTCGACGATATCGAGGCGCATCTGCGGGAATTGGCATAGGAGTTCTTGACCGCCGGATTTGGAAGAATTACGGTTTTTAATAAGCATTAGTAATTTTTCCACCTGAGGAGACGGTCGTGTCGCCAAAAAACGAAGACAAGCGAAAGAAAGCAGTTGTTCATACCACGGCATTAAGCGCATTGTTTGTAATTTTTGTTTTATTTCTTCTTGCTCCTTTTTCATACATAACAGGCTTATTTTCGAAAAAGGAGTTTCTCGGTCTCTTTACAGATGTCAGAGTTCTCGGACTTACCGTCTTCCTGAGTTTGTTGGGTTTGATTTTTCAATTAGGTAATTGGAGACGATTTCATCGGCGATGTAGAAATTTTTCCGAAGGTTCCATCCCCTTTGAATTGATTCGTAATCAGTCTCGGACTGTTCTCTGGAGTTTCTTTGCCGCCGTATTGGCGCAATTTGTTTTTGTCATATTGCTTTTTTCTTTTGTTTATCCTCTGGAATTGGAATACTGGCTGGTCTATAACATCTTCGTTAACCTTTCTTTCTGCGCCATGGTCGGAAGCTTTCTTCTCAGTTTTATCATAAGCAGCACCGAGGGTTACCTTCGGACACTCTATAACGATTCACGGCATCTGTATCCTCTGGTTATGAAAATGTCGGTTCCGCTGGCGACGCTGGTAGCGGGAACCGCGTTAATGTTTATTTCGATCAACGCTCTTGCCAAGGCCGCGGGAGATATGGGGCGTGAACTGCCGTTTTCTCCTTTTGTCTTCAACCTTATTGCCGGTATCACGGCTAATGTTTTTAATTATCTTCTTATCGGTCGAGTGAGAACTGTCATAATTAAGCCGCTCGGTTCTCTGGTTAAAGCGTTCAAAATCGCCGCGAGCGGGGATTTTAGGGTGTCCATTCCCGTTCCCGGCACCGATGAAGTCTCGGAAATGGCTTTTGTCGCCGCATCCTATTTCGACGGTATGAAGGATATGGTGCGGCGGCTTTCCGCACTTGTCGGGGATCTGGCCGAAAACAAAAGATCCCTGAACGCTAATGTTCAAGATCTTTTAGCGGCCGTTGAAGAGATAAACGCCAATATCCTTGAAACCAATAAACAGATGGATAATCACAACGTTAATGTTACCGAGACAACCGCCGCGGTTGAACAGCTGGCGAGAAACATTGACGCTTTAGGCGGGAATATCAGCAGCCAGAATGAGAATGTCGATGAAAGTGATTATGCGGTTAATCAGATGCTGAACGCCAGTGAGGACTTGGGAAAATTGACGAACCAAAACAAAGAAAAGGTCGTGGAACTTGTTTCTGTTTCCGACGGCAACAGAGCGGTGATGGGGCGGATGACCGAACGCATCGAGGAGATTATGAAAAGTTCCGCCATGCTTCAGGATGCCAATAAACTTATTGCCAATGTTGCCTCCCGGACCAACCTCTTAGCCATGAACGCGGCCATCGAGGCGGCTCACGCCGGGGAGGCGGGCCGGGGATTCTCCGTCGTGGCGGATGAAATCCGAAAACTTGCCGAAACATCGAGCGGACAATCAAAAACCATCGGCGAGAGACTGGACGCCATCAGCCGGTCCATCGACAGCCTGGGAGGGGATTCTGCCGGTGTTCAAGACGGTTTCGAAGAAATGACGAAAGACATTGAGGCCGTGAGTGTGATGAACCGGCAGCTTTCCGAGTTCATGACGACCTTATCGAATCTCGGCTCGTCGGTATCGTCTTCACTGATCAAGATGAAAGACATTTCCGGTAACGTGCTCGACGGAAGTAATGAAATGAGGATAGGCAATCAGGAGATTGTTACGGCCGTTACAAACATGAACGAAATCAGCCATAAGGTTGCCGATGCCATCGGTGAAATCGCCGAGGGGACTAAAGTCATGAACGGCTTTTCTGTTGAAGTACGCAACCAGAACGACAAAACGGATGAGGCCCTTGAAACGCTCAGGGATATAGTCGGGCGGTTTCAGCTCTGACGTCTTGTTCGGCGGGCGGATGGGAAACAATTGTAAACACCTGAATCCCGACCGCCGTAAAGTTGGTTCCCGTCGTTAAAAAATCATGTTCGAGGGAACTTAATAATTCCCTTCCGCCGTTTCTCCGGCCATGACTTTGATGCTTGACCCTATTCCCAGGCGGTCGGCCCCGGCACGGATCATGGATACAGCCGCATCCCAGGTCCGAATCCCGCCGGAGGCTTTCACGCCCATTTCCGGTCCCACGGTTCGCCGCATCAGGGCGACGTCTTCAACGGTGGCACCGCCGGTGGAGAAGCCGGTGGATGTTTTCACGAAATCGGCTCCCGCCTTTTTTGAGAGTTCACAGGCGATAACTTTTTCTTCGTCGGAGAGCATGCAGGTTTCCAGAATCACCTTCAGCACCGTGTTTGTCTTTGCGGCGCGTCTCACCGTCCGGATGTCTTCTTCTACGGCCGCGTAATCACCCGAACGGAGGGCGCCGACATTGATGACCATATCGATTTCAGTGGCCCCGGCGGATACGGCGTCACCGGCTTCGAAGGCTTTGCTTTCAGAGGTCATGGCGCCCAGAGGGAATCCCACTACCGAGCACACTTCGATGCCGGAACCTTGGAGTTTTCGAGCAACGTAGGAGACCCAGTATGAATTGACGCAGATGGACTTGAAATTGTACTGAATGCATTCATTGACGATTTGGTCGTATTGTTCCCGTGTTGATTCAGGTTTAAGCAGGGTGTGATCTATGTAGCGGGCCATTTCGGCACGGGAGATGGTTCCCTCCGGTCCGTGGGATTGGTGAGAGGCCGCGTTTATCTCCGGTTTATTCGTATTCATGTTAATCTCCTTGTGGATTTACAGCTTCTTATATAATAAACCGAACGCGGATGGAGTTTCAGAATAATTTTTGCCCTCGGCATTCATGAAGAGACATCATAGAGGTAACATTGAGCATGAAGCGCCCCGCCGCAATCGGCGGAATTAAGATTAAAGCTCATCGACTTCAGCGCTGTCCGCTGTATAAAATCCATGCATGTGCGTCCGTGCATTCGAGCCTGCCGATTTAGTCCCTCTGGCGGAACTCCAGCCCGAGGGGTGGACCGACATCGTGCCCATGTTCAAGTATTATCTTCGTTCCGCTTTCTGCCGCCCGATGAAAATCGAAAAGGACAGCATTCTTGTCGGTGTGTGCGCGGCCATCGTGTTCCCCGGAACCGGCTGGCTGGCCCACGTTATCGTGCGGGAAAGCTTTCGCGGCGGCGGCTTCGGCCGGCGGCTTATAAAAAAAGCACTATCCGATATGAATTCCATGGGATGCGGTACGGTGTCTCTGATTGCCACCGACGCGGGACACCCCTTGTATCTTCGGGCCGGTTTTCGGGATCAGATGGAATATATCGTATATCAAGGATCCAGAATCCCCCTCTCGGCCGCCTCGGAAGGTGTTCGTCCGCTGACTTTCATCGATATTCCGGAGCTGGAACGACTTGACCGGATTGTTTCGGGAGAACGGCGCCGGGCTTTAATTCGGGGTTCGGCGGCCGACGCTTCCGTGTACGAGAAAGACGGGCGGATTAAGGGAGCTTATTTACCGGCCCTTGGCGAAGGTTCCGTTATTGCTGTGAACGCATCTTCGGGTACGGCCCTACTGCGGGAGAAAATCGTCAGAGACGATAAGGTCGTTATTCCGGAGGGGAACGAAACGGCGCGGCGAATCCTGGGCGGCTGGGGATTTCGGGAAACTTCCCGAATGATAAGGATGGTTCTCGGCCCGGAATTCGCCTGGAAGCCGGATTGCCTTTTCGGCAGGGCGGGAGGCAATCTCGGATGAGGGCCGGCTGAAAGCCCGTACTCCCGCCGTAAGGCAGACGGTCCTCATGCTGCCGACTGAACGCCGAACGCGAACGTAACGAACGTCGATACGGAGTTTGAACCGTCTGCAATCCGGAATTTTGTATAACTTTTTTCTTTTTACAACTTGAGTAAGAAGAACGAGAATTGATTATGGAAGGAGAACTTCAGGACAATTCGGTTCTCGCTTTGAGTATATTGTGACTTTTCGAAGACTGCTGTTTATTATTTTTGTATTGATCTCATTCACGCTTACTTCCTGCAGGGAACGAGGAACTCAGCCGCTGGCGAAGAACGGCATTCTGGATCTTCGGGATTGGGATTTCAAGGAAAAGGGAGTTATCCGGCTTAATGGGGAGTGGAATTTTTATTGGAAAAACTTCATCGATCCCGCGGCGGATTTTTCATCGGAAAGTTCCGGGAAGAATCTTATTTCCGTACCCTCTTTTTGGAACGGCTTCAACGATGGAAAGGGAAAGGTCGGGGGAAAGGGATATGCCTGTTATCACCTGCGAATCCTTTTGCCGCCGAATCCTCCCCGAATGGCGTTTACAGCGAAAGATATTCATTCGGCGTTTAATCTTTATGCCAATGGAGAACTTCTTATTTCAACCGGTACCGTGGGTACGGATCAAGATTCTTCCATTACGAGTTTTTCTCCCTCCTTCATCGGCTACACACCGAAATCGGAGATCGTCGATATCGTTGTTCATGTGTCGAATTTTGATTTTCTTCACGGCGGTATGTGGATTCCCATTCATTTTGGTGAGACGAATCAGCTTCGTGTAAGAGAAGAATCCGACATCATAATAGATTTTCTCATATTGGGTTTTATTCTCACCATGGGCTTTTACCATATGATGCGATTTATCACCGTTAAGTTTGAATGGATGTCTTTTCATTTCGGGATGATCTGCATATCCGTTGGGTTGTTAACATTTATTCTCGATGATTTGCATGCCTATCGATTATTTCCAAACTCGAGTTTCCCGCTTCTCTTTCGAATCGGATTATGGTCCTTCACAACCGCGCTTTCCGCCTTCTTTTCCTTCACTCGGAGTTTGTATAAAGATCTGATAAATAGGCATGTATTTAACTTTGTTATTCTTGTAAGCGCTTTTTTCTCTCTGATTATTCTTGTTTCACCGTTAAGACTTATTGCATGGGCTTTAATGGTTTATCAGTTGATTACATTTACGGCCTTCGGCTACATGTGCTTCATTTATATTCGAGCCGTACGCTTGAAGCTTTTCGGTTCCCGAATACTTATCGTGGGATTTGCAATTCTCTTCATTGCTTCGGTGAACGATATGCTCTATATGAATCATTTCATTGAAACCGGCTATATATTCAAATGGTCTTTTATTTTTGTCCTTATTCTTCAGACCTATTTGATTACCCGTATGGTTCTGGAAGATTATCAGAAAATGGCCATACAGAATCGGGATCTTACCGAAACCCGATTGGGAGTTATCATCGGATTAGCCAAACTGGCCGAATACAGAGACGGAGAAACGGGGGCCCATCTGGATCGCATTCGGGATTACTGTTTCATCTTAGCTGAAGAACTGATTCTGCTTCCTCGATTTAAAGACTATATTGACGCAAAGTATGTGGACGATCTTTGCTATTCCTCCATCCTTCATGATATTGGGAAGGTTGGCGTATCGGATTCAATCCTGCTGAAACCGGGACGACTGACGGAAGAAGAATTCAGCCAAATAAAAAAGCATACGACGATCGGCGGTGATTCCATAAAAAATGTGGAAAAAGGTTTGAGCGACCGAACCTTTCTCTCCCTCGGTAAAGAAATCGCCTACTATCATCATGAGAAATGGGACGGAAGCGGTTATCCCGAAGGGAAAAAGGGAAAAGAAATTCCGTTATCCGCCAGAATCGTTGCTCTTGCGGACGTTTACGACGCATTGACGTCCAAACGTCCCTATAAAGAAGCGTTTTCTCATGAAAAGGCCCGCAAAATCATTATTGAAGGCCGGGGAATTCATTTTGATCCGGATATTGTTGATGCGTTTTTGTCCAGAGAGAAAGACTTTAAAATTCTCAGAATGCGGCTGATTGATGAGCCGGCGGATTAAGAATCGGGGTTCCCGGCATCGAAAGAAACATCGGTGCCGTTTTCACGAATCCGCAGTTTCTAAGCGGATTGTTCCGAACCCCCCGCGTACTTAAATCACATCCTGTTCCCGGAAGCTGGCGATATATTTCATCATTAATTTTTCATCGATTCCGGGGCATTCGATTCCCAGAGGCCGAAGATTCGCTTCGGTATGAGGAGCAAGCACTTTAGCCTGTCGTTTGGAATACCGGTCGAAGAAGGAAAGTCCTGCGGTATCCTTCCCGCCGATTAAGTCTTTGAAGTAGTAAAGGATGTTGTCTTCTCCCTGTTTTTCGAAGGCGGACCGCCATGCGTCGAAGGGAACGCGTTTCACATCGATTCCGGCCTTTGAAAAGAATTCGGTAAGATCGGCGACGGTCTGCTCCTCGGTGTTGAGCAGATGGTAGTTCGTCACGTTCCCGCTTTCCTGGAGCATCAGGGCGACGACGGCTTTGCCGATATAATCCACCGGAGTCATCGGGACGAATACATCCAAATCAGGAACCATGCCGAGCTGGATACTGGAAATGAGGAATTGGCTTGCGAAATCGGCGGCTTTCCATATTCCGTTTTCGGTATCGCCGGTGATTTGACCGGGCCGGAAAACCAGGGCGTCCAAACCTTTTTCCCGAGCCGAAGCGATGCATTTTTCGGCGACCCATTTCGTTTGAGAATAGCCGAGAAGAAAGCCTTCGGAAACGGAAGCTTCGGAGGTTTCATCGACGATTTTTTCGAAGTAGGAGGGAGAATCGAAGATGCTGTAGGAGGAAATATAGGCAAGGCGTTTGGGCTTTCCCGCCGCGCAGAGACGGATCGCCTCTATGACGGACCCGACATTGGTTTCTTTCATCATCTGGTAGGGATAAAGGAAATTCAAATGCGCGCCGTTATGGAGAACGATATCCGCCTCTTCGGCGATTCGTGAGAAATCCTTCGCGGACATTCCGAGGGACGGCCGTGACAAATCGCCGAGAATGGGAATAATCCGGTTCCGCATGGATTCGTCCCATGAACGGTAACTTAGGAGATTATTTCGGATGCGCTGCATCCCGGATTCGGCATCGGCGGCCCTGACATGGCAGAAAAGAACGGAATCCGTTTCCCGAATCAATTCCCGGATGAGATAGGCGCCGAGGAAACCGGTGGCTCCGGTCAGGAAGATCGCGGACGGTTTGGTGATGTTCGGCCTGCCGGGTGATGCAAAGCGAAGATCATCGGGCAGAACGGCTTCCTTTTTCAGGTCGATACCGCCGCCGGCCGAGTTTGCCGCTTCACCGTCAAGGAGCGCCCCGATTCGAACCGCGAGGCGCCGCGCCGTCGGACGGCCGATAAACTCGGAAAAGGGAATTTTCACGCCGAACATTGCTTCCAGCGCGAAGACGAGCCGCGTAACGGCAAGGGAATCCATACCCGCCGCAAGAAGGTTGTCTTCCGGTCCGGGATTTTTTTTCAGGTTGAATTTTTCCGTCAGTTCTCGAAGGATGCGTGCTTCAATTTCGTCCGTGGGCGCTTTATGAAGCGCCGATGCTGCGGCGGAAGAACCCGATGCCGGTCCGGCCTTGGAAGGTCCGGCGGCGCCCTCCGCGGCTTTATCGGCAGGCTTGCCGTTATTCGGCGCCGATGAAGGAATCCTTTCAAGTTTGTCTTTCAGATAAAGATCTTTTACGGCGATTCTTCTGATTTTTCTGTTGTCCGTTCGCGGCAGGGAAGCCGAAGTTACGAAGACGATGTCATGGGGAGAAAGGCCGAATTTCTCCAGAAGTACCGCGGCGATGGCTTCCGACGCGTTCTGCCGATTAATACCGGCGGCGGCTTCAACGCAAAGCACGAACTCTTCTTTTCGATTGTTCGTTACGGAAAAAGCGGCGAAGTCGCAGTCTTTCATTCCCGGAATTCCGGCGGCCGCCAATTCGAAATCCTGAGGATAGTAGTTTTTACCGGCGACGATTATTAGCTCCTTGATTCTGCCGGTAACGTAAAGATGTCCTTCGTGGAGAATGCCGAGGTCGCCCGTGCGGAGAAAAAATCCATCTTCGCCGCTTAGCGTGTTACGGAAGGTTTTCTGAGTTTCCGCTTCGTTATTCCAGTAACCCTTGGCAACGGCGGGTCCCTGAACCCAAATCTCACCGATTTCTCCCGGCCCGCAGAGCTTTTCGGTTTCGGGATTAACGATGCGGACCGTAAAGCTGTCCATCACTTCCCCGCAGGACACGAAGGTTCGTTTATCGCGTGAATCGGCGGCGGCTTCTTCAAAGAAGTTTTCGGCAACTCTTGAAGCCTCCACGACGGCGGTGCGAATCGGCGCGGGCTTTTTCTGGCAGGAAACCAGGATGGTTGTTTCGGACATGCCGTAACCGGGAGTGAAGCTGTCGATGGAGAAACCGGTGCCGTCCATCAATTCGGCGAAGGCTTCCAGGGTTTCGATATCAATGGCTTCCGATCCGTTTCCCGCGGCTTTAATGGCCGAAAGATCGAGATCTTTTACCTTTTCTTTGTCCAAAACATCGGCGCAGAGCCTGTAAATGGAATTGGGTGCGGCAATGAGGAACGCGCCGTATCGGGAGGCGATGTCGAAGAGCCGGAAGGGATCTTCCATGAACGCCGGAGGAGTCATATTAATGCTGTTGTAGCCGACATACACACTGAAAAGGCCGTGATACACAAGGCCTATGCTATGGAAGAACGGTGCGAATCCCACCGAAGGTTCTCTCATGGGATAGGCCGCTGTTTTCGCGATGTCGCGGATATTGGAAAGGATGTTCCGATGGCTCAGCATGATGCCCTTGGGCTGGGAGACGGATCCCGAAGTGTACTGCAGAACGGCCGTATCGTTCGGATCGATCGCTTCGGGAACATAGTCGTCCGGTTTGCAGCGGCCATTGTCGATGTTGAACAGGGAAAACCCCTTGGCCAATCTGATAAGTCCCTTCATCAGGAATGTGGGAACGGCCTTCGGATACATCGCTTTTTCAAGGATGGGGGCCAGAAATTTATTGCAGAGTATAAATCGCGGCTTTGCGGATTTTAATACCGATTTGAAGCGGAGTTTTTTCTGTGCGTCCACCGGGGGCGGAATGATGACGATGATTCCGCCGGCGTAGAGGGTGCCGAAGAGGGAAAGGATGTTGTCATGGGTTTGCGAGGAGAACACCAGGACCCTCTGCCCTCTTTTTAATCCCATCCTTTTCAGGTCCGCCGCGATGCGTCGGGCCTCATCATAGACTTCTTTAAAGGTGAACTCGTAGATGTTCTCTTTGCCGTCCCGGTGATAAATGAACGTGTAGGCTGTTTCGTTCGGGGTGAGTCGTGCTTTTTCTTCGAGCAGTTCGGTTAATGTCCAAGCGCTGCTGTATTCCATGGCATCCTCGTGAATTGGGGCTATTCGCCTTCCGTCCGGGAAGAGACGGGCGGAAGGCGTTTTTTGCATTATGAGCTGTGGCGGTTCTTTTTATCGGTCTTTTTCGGCGGAGTCTGTCCGCCGGGCAGATTGCAATCGCCGCCGTTTTCATCGATGACATTCTGCATTTCCGCGTGAACCGCCTCCGAGAAGGCTTTCATCGCTTCTTTTCTGCTTTGTGAGTTTTTAAGATAAGATTCGGGATACAGGGGTTTCCCGATGATGTACTCCACTCGAGGCGGAAGCCAGGGGAAAATACGCCAGGCTTTTCGTTCATGGAGAACTTCGGTCATGGGAAGAACCGGAACATCGGCCGCAAGGGCGAAATGGAAAGCACCCGGGAAAAAAGGGGCGATATTCTGATTCCTATGATACAAAACCCCTTCGGGATAGATATGGACAACATGTTTTTTCTTCAGGGCTTTCAGAATCGGGGTGGTAACGGATAAAGGCCTGTCTTCCGGAATTCCGAAAGCGCCCATGATTCTGCACAGCCAGCCGATATACGTTCGTTCCACGTTCTTTTGCTCTGCACAGTACCAGAGACGCCTTGGCCAGACGGTCATGCCTGCAAAAATTGGTTCACCATAGAGGCAGTGGTTGGAGACGGTTATGAATCCCCGGCGTCCGATTGAACGGAGGTTTTTTCCGCCTTTAATCCGCATGGCGTAAAGAACGCGGACGACCGGGCAGACCAGGACTTTGGCCAGAAAGGTCATGATGCCGGTAGCGACTGTCCGCGGAAAAGAAAAATTGATGATGGGGTGATCGGATGCCATCAGCCGTCACCCGTGCGGGAGTAGGTTACCACGCGTCCTTTCCAGGAATATCCCCGACCGGAAAATCCGTTGATGATGGAACTCAGGCATACCCATGCCATAACGGCGAACTGGACCGGATAAAGGAACGGGACATACCATTTCTGCCTTCTATCCCAAAGAACCGCCGCCCAGGCGGTCAGGAAGGTTGCCATTCCAATCCAGATTCCGAGGGGCAACGTATGTCCCCGCAGCAGATCGGCGGCCGCGATAAGGGGCGGAGAAAGGATTAATCCGCCCAACAGGATGATTATCAGGCCGAGCGTCAGGGCGCTGCCGTCGAAGTATTCCAGCTGAATCCGTCGAAGGCCTTTAAAAGCCTCGCCGAAAGAACCGTAGAGTTCTCCGGAAAGAACGTCTTTTGCGTCCAGGAAGGCATGCCGGAAACCTTTTTCTTTCATACGCCGGGCCATGCAGACATCTTCGTTGATTCTGTTTTTCACGGCATCGTATCCGCCGGCTTCGTCATAGGCTTTTCGGGTGTAGGCGAAAATTTGGCCTATGGCGTGGCTGTCTTTTGGATTTGTGTTTTCCATAACCTTCCAGAGGCGAACGATGTTCATGGTCGGCATGTAGAATACGGGAGCCAGCAGTGCTTCACCGAAGTTCCTCATGGGGTGGCGGGCATAGCCCGAAAGGGAATCCGCTTCGTGGACCGTCAGATTGGTTGCCGCCCAGGCGATGAGATCGGTTTGAGGAGCCATGTCGGCATCCAGAAAAAGAAGGATATCGCCGCTTGCGTGTCCGGCCAGCTGCGAGAGGGCCCAGGGTTTGCCGTTCCACCCTTCGGGGATCGGGCCGCCTTCGATAATTTTAAACCGCGAATCACCCTCGGCGGCTTGGTCCATAAGGGCGCGGGTTCCGTCGGTGGAATGGTCATCCAGAAGGATAACCTCATAATTCGCATAATTTTGGCGCTTCAGGCCTTCCAGACAAGGACCGATTCGTCTTTCTTCGTTTCGCGCCGGAACCAGGATGGAAACTTTGGGGCCTTCGAAAATCTCAGGTTTTTGAGTTGCCTTTCGCATGAAAAGGACATTCCTGATACCCATCCATAAGAAAAACATGCCCATCCCGATGATGAGGGCGGAGTACAGAGTGATGAAATCCAAGCAAACCTCCGGGGCTGAGGGATTATAGTCTTAACGCATCGTAACACCGATTAACCGGCCGTCACAGCCTTATCTCGGCCCTGTTTATGGATTTGACTTCTTATTTTGTTATGTTAGGAAATTGTTAAATTTTATCTTTTTTGTAGATTGACTATCAACATTATATTTTTCGCACTTTTTTTCTTGCGCCGCCATCGAAAGCGCCATAGCGTTTGAGTGAAATCGATAACCGCCAGGAGGCCACAATGATTAGAGCCAATTATGAATCGGATGCCGGCAAACGCAAGTTTGTTCCCCACGAACAATTGGGGACCATTCCGCACATGCCTTTCGAAGAGTATTCCGAGAAACTGAAGCACTGCTTAATGATGAAAAGAGAAAATGGAATCCTCGAAGCACGGCTTCATACCGACGGCGACTCCATGCGATGGGGCGCTCCCGCGCATCAGGGACTTCATTACTTCTTCGACTGGGCCGGCAGAGACCCGGAAAATGAAATCATTATTCTCGGAGGCACGGGAAAGGATTTCATCAAATCCATGGGCAGACCCAAGGATGAAGACGCCGAACCCGAAGCAGAAGAGTTCAGTTCCAAGGAAAACGAAGCCTGGAAGATGTACGAATATCAGTATTACGACGGTATCAACGATATCGAAGGTCAGATTTTCGACATTGAGGTTCCCACCATCGGTGTCTGGAACGGTGCGGCGTTCCACACGGATCTTGTTCTCTACAACGATATTACCCTTTGTACCGAAGATGCCTGGACCACCGAAATGCATTTCAGGGTGAACATGGTTCCCGGCGACGGAATCCAGCTTGCATGGAGAGAATTGATGGGCATGAAGAGATTCTCTTATGCGGAACTCACCGGCGAGATTATCACCGCCCGCAAAGCCCTGGAGCTGGGCATGGTGAACGAAATCTGCACCGATACCGAAGCCGCCTATAAAAGAGCCTGGGAAATCGCCGAATTGATTATGCGAACCGGTTCCCGGGTTACCCGCCGCATAACAACTCAGCAGCTTCGGGCAAAATGGAAAAGCATTATTGCGAATGAAGCACGGAACGCCTTCTCCACCGAGATGTTCGTTACCGCAACCGAGCATTCTCCGCATGACAATTATTTCTGGGACTGGGCTCACGAAGAGGCGGAACTGGTGAAGAAAGCCGAGAAGATGGGCAAAGTGGTTCGTCCGCGCGTGAACGGCGGTCAGATGGAAGACGAAATCAAGTAATTTCAGCCCTAATTTCTTAAGCAAAGCCCGGGCTTCTCCGGGCTTTTTAATTAACGGTGAAACTTCGGCTGTGAAGATGACATTCTGGAGACCGCATCGACGATAACCGGTCTGATGCGCCGAACCGCTCCGTCCATCTCTTCATCATCGAGCGCCGTTATTCCAAAGAGCAGTCCTCCATATTTGGGTTTTACCAAGGCATAAGAGGAGAGGGCGGGCACTTCGTATCCGCGTGTTCGCAGGGCCAGCGATACGATGTTGTCGTCGACTCCTTCGGGCAGCCGGACGACGATGTGCAGACCGGCGCCGCAGTCGTTAATACCGATGATATTGCCGAGGTGACCTCGAAGCGCCTTGAGCAGCGCTTCTCTTTTATTCGTGTATATCTTGCGCATTCGGCGGATATGGCGGGTGAAGTGTCCTTCGCGAATATAATCGTTCAGAACGATTTGTTCGAATGAAGGAGACCCCCTGTCGGCATGAGCTCTGAGGGCGTGTATGGGTTCCACCAGATTCATGGGAACCACCATGTATCCGAGGCGCAAACCCGGAAAAAGAACCTTGCTGAACGTACCCACGTAAATAACGCGTTCCGCCCTGTCTATGCCCTGAAGGGACATCACCGGATCGCCGCTGTAGCGGAACTCGCTGTCGTAGTCGTCTTCGATAATCCAGGACTTGTTTTCTTCGGCCCACCGCAGGAGCTGAAGGCGGCGATTGAAATCCATGGTAACACCCATCGGGTACTGGTTGGACGGCGAAATGTATGCGGCCCGGCTTGACGGATCGGCTTTCAGGGCCGCTTCGACATTAAAGCCTTCTTCATCCACGGGAACGGGAACCAGGCGGGCGGGAACGTTCCGAAACGCCGCCTTGGCACCGTCGTAGCTGGGATCTTCGATCCAGACGGATTCTCCGGGATTCAGCAGGAGCTGCGAGGTGAGGTTGAGCGCCTGCTGGGCGCCGTCGGTGATGATGACCTGACGGCTGACGCAGGAAACGCCGCGGGAGGTTCTTAAATAAGATGCGAGGGCTTCGCGAAGCGGGTGGTATCCGAGGGCCGAGGGATATCCGAATTGGTTTCGGGGCATGCGTCTCCAGGCGCGGTTCATCAGCGTTCCCCAGATGGTGACGAATCGTTCGTCGATATACGGAAACGCCGGAGTGAAGGGCACCAGGCGGGACTGTTCCATGTAGGGAACGTTCTGGAGGGCTATGGCTCTGTCCGAGATTTTCGGATTTCGTTCTTTCGTTCCCGGACTTCTCCCTCGAGCCGCCGCCTGAAGGCTTCCTTCGCCGTCGATTCCGTCTCTGAGCAGTTCTTCCGGAAGCGAAGAACTTACGACGGTGCCCGAGCCGATGGAACTTTCAAGGAGACCTTCGGCCAAAAGCTGGTTGTAGGCGTTCACGACGGTATTGCGGCCGATTCCCGCCTCCTCGGACAAGGCCCGGGTGGAAGGCATGCGGTCGCCGGGAAGCAGATGTCCCGTTATGATTTTATCCCGGATGGTTCTGTAGAGCTGTCTGTGGAGCGGCGCGGATGCGTTCCGATCCAAATTGATGATTCCGAGAGAGACTTGAGGCGCGACTCTGGGCATAAGTGGTTCCTTTACCAGCTTAATTTCTGAATCTTGTTTGGTCCAAATGTAAAGCCGCATATCGTTAATGTCTATTGAGTACCGGTATGACGAAAAGATTATGTCATTCGCGGCGGCGGGAGAATGAACACAATCCGGAATTTGAACGGAATTGAAAAGATTTTCTCAGGCTGATTTCAAGGGATATCGTTTCATCGATTTCCCGCTGATCCGTTTTGTGGGAAAATTCTCAAGGAGTATCTCGGAGGCATCTCATTGGAATCTCCTTATTGAGGCTAAGTAACGGGTGCCCATTCTTCTTCTTGGAGTGATAAAACCGAACCATCCGAAATTTCGCGACCGACAAGATGAAAGCTCCGGAAAAAAGAGCCGAGGAGTATCGGATCACACGTTTTCAACATAAGTGTCTTTTTTCGCGAAATGATTCGAAAAAAAGTCCACAAGATAGAAGAAAAGTCGCGTTGTCGTCCCCGATATTGCATTCCTAAAATTATGGCTATGGCATGTTTCGGAATACTTTCGAACGCTTGAACATAGATTCCAGGAGGGATTAAGACATGAAGAAAATGCAAGCCGTCATGTTGTTATGCGCCGCCGTTGTGTTGTCCTTTACAGGCTGTAAAGGAAAGGATACGGCCGACGCTTCGTCGGGAACCGAGCCGCTCAAGATCGGCGTTGCGGCTCCGATTACCGGGAACTACGCCGAGTACGGTTTGGGCTTCCAGGTTGCAACGGCTATGGCCGCCGAGAAAATTAACGCTGAGGGAGGAATCAACGGCCGGCCCATCGAGCTGGTGGTTATGGACTCCAAGGGAGACGCCAAGGAAGCGACGGCCATTGCTCGGCAATTCGCCGATGATGACGACATCATGGCCGTCGTGGGAGACTTCTCCAGTACCTGCTGCATGGCTACGGCTCCTATTTATGAAGAAGCCGAGCTCGTTCAGCTTTCACCGACCGCTTCGAACCCGGATTACGCAGGTCTTAATAAGTACATGTTCGGCGTCATGGGAGTCCAAAGCGCCGAAGGTCCTTTTGTCGCGGAGTACCTGCTCGGCAAGTACCTCGGTTCCAAGAAAGTTGCCGTTATTTACTTGAATAACGACTGGGGAGTCTCGGCGAGTACTTACCTGATTGAGAAGGCAAAGGAAGTCGGCATCGACATTGTCGCCGAGGAAAACCATGTTGATGGCGAGAAGGATTTTACCGCTCTCCTCACGAAGGTACAGCAGACTAATCCGGATACTCTGTGTCTGATCACTTTCTATAACGAATGCGCCATCATTGCGAACCAGGTGGCTCAGATGGGCTGGGACGTCCAGCTCGCCGCGCTGGGACCGGGCGCTTCGGAACAGATTATCGATCTCGGAGGCGCTAATGTCGAAGGCTTCTTAACCAGTACTCCGTTCTTCGCTCCGAACGAAGGTGATTCTTTGGCCACTCAATTTAAGAAAGCCTTCGAACCCAAAGCGGGATTCACACTGAATGTCCATTCGGCCTGTGCTTACGATGCTTTGTCTATGGTTGCCGATGCGATGAAAAACTGCGACGAGATCAACAGGAACAACATTCGTGACGAATTGGCGTCCATGAAGGGATTTGTCGGAGTAACCGGACCTATCGAGTTTCAACCGGCCGGCGACATTGTGAGGAAGTATCTCATCGTTGGTATTGAAAAAGGCGAGTGGGTTATTAAGACAAACTACGATTACTCCGACTGACTTTGATTCCGCCTGAGAATTGGAAAGGCTTTGTGATGCAATACGGCGGATCCGGGGAAAAGGAACGAAGCGAGACGCTTTCGTTCCGGGATCCGCTGAAGATCTGAGAATGTGAGGAGCAGCTATGAGTGAGATTAAAAATACACCGAAGATTACAGACGATGAAATCGTCAACAAGGTCCGGGATGCCATAGAGCATCGGGCGACGTGGATGGGATTGATGTTCGACGAAGCCAAGAAGGCAGGTGTCGACTTCGAACCCATCGGAAGGGCGGCCATCAGCCGCTGCGGTCATTTCCACGGTATTAATTTCAACAGTTTGAAATCCGCCGATACCGTACCGGCTTTCAAAGAAGCCTTTCTGAACGAACTTGGACAGAAGCTTTTCGAGATGGAAATCACCAAGTGCGATGATGAGGAACTGAAGGTGGAGTTCCATTATTGCGCTTTGGTCAACGCCTGGGTTAAACAGGGATTCGATCCGAAGAATATCGAAGTTCTGTGTGACATGGCCATGGACGGCGACAGGGGAATCGCGGCGGAGAACAACCTCGATTTCACCCTCGGCGACACTATCGCCGCCGGCTGCCCCACCTGCAGTCTGACGTTCAAAAGGAAATAGGGCTATCGGGGAATAGTGAAAGCTTCCTCCCCGAGACACGGTTTCTTCCCCTGCGGAATCCTGCGGTTCAAGGAACCGTGTCGATTCGGCCCGCAACCGGATCGAAGCCTCTTTCAATCCGGATTTTTAAATTGTATCGCAAGTTTTGAAGCGAATAATCGGAACATGGCGCCGCCGTCGTTCGTCGGCGCTTCTCGGAACATTCTGCTCATGGGAGTGTGCAAGTGTACATTGTTCAACAGCTGATTAACGGTATCTGCCAAGGCTCTATATATGCGCTCATGGCGATCGGCTACGCAATGATATATGGAATCGTCGGCCTTGTAACGTTCACTTATGGTGAAATTATCATGATGGGGTCGTTTTCCGCTTTTTACTATTTTATCGTTTTCGGCGACAACCTCGTCATTTCTTTGATTTTCGGTTTCTTCGCCGCCGGTCTGGTGGGAGTGTTCGTCCACAAGATTTGTTATCAAAGGTTCCTTAACGCTCCCAGGCATATCTCTCTGATATGCACCATCGGAATGAGTATGTTCCTGAAGAATCTTGCGATTATCGTGTTTGGGAGCACCATGAAAGGACTGCCGATTTTTTTCGAGGGCAAGACTCTTGTTCTTTTCGAGCGGACCACCGAGGGTTTTCGGCAGCAGCTTTCGCTCACATATCTTCAGCTTATGGTCATAATTACCGTCGTCGTACTTTCACTGGCCCTGTCTCTGTTTCTGAATCAGACACGGGTGGGTATGCGGCTGAGGGCGGTCAGCCAGGACCGGAAAGCCGCGGCCTTGGTGGGGGTTAACGTTAAAAACACGACGCTGCTTGGCAACAGCATCGGATGCGGACTCGGCGGTGTTGCCGGTATCCTGCTGGGACTTTATTACAACTCGGTCATTCCGACCATGGGCGGGATGGCGGGAATGAAAGCATTTTCCTCGGTGGTTATCGGGGGACTTTCGAACATCACCGGCGCGGCATTGGGCGGCGTAAGCATCGGCATTATCGAGAACCTCGGCATCGCATTCATACCCAATGGTTCCGGGTACAGGGATGTTTTTGCGTTCCTGTTCCTGATTATCGCGCTGCTGATTAAGCCGGAAGGCCTCTTCGTCAGGAAAGGAAGAATCTGATGAGAGAACGGATCAAGCTTTTTTTCGCAGAGCATAAGAAAATGATCTACATCGGACTGGGAATTCTGTTCGCAGTGGCTCCTCTGATTGTCGGTCGGACCGTTAATAAATCGAACTACGTTATCGATATCATGGTTCGGATTCTCTTCTATGTAATCTTCGCGACTTCACTGAACACCATTAATGGGTATTCGGGCCAGTTTAATATCGGTCACGCGGGATTCATGCTTATCGGGTCCTACACCGGTGCGATTCTGGCAACGAAACTGGGTATGGGCGGTGCCTGGTATTGGGCCGTTATACCTATCGCCGGGATTTTCACCGCAATCGTCGGACTCCTCGTTTCACTGCCGACTTTGAAGCTTAAAGGGATTTACCTGGCTATTGTTACGCTTGGATTCAGCGAAATCGTCAGAATCGTGGCTCTCAACTGGACTGCGGTTACCAACGGTGCTCTGGGGGTGAAGAACATTCCCAAGCTTTGGCTTTTCGGCCTGAAGAAAACCTCCTCGCCGATGGTGATGTACTATATTGCGTTTTTCTTCGTTATCCTTTGCCTTTACTGTACCTATAAAGTAATAAACTCTCGAATCGGGCGGGCATGGATGAGCATTCGCGAGGATGCGACGGCGTCGATGTCCTTAGGCGTGGAAGCCCGGAAATATAAGGCCATCAACTTCATGTACGGCGCATTCTGGGCGGGAATCGGCGGTGCCCTCATGGCTGTTTACTATCGATTCATTTCTTCGGATATGTTCGTTACCGACGAAGGCTTCAACGTTCTGGCCATGGTTATCGTCGGCGGCCAAGGAACACTGATAGGGCCGATTCTCGGTGCAATCATTGTCAACGCCATTACCGAGGTGTTTCGATTCGCGTCGGAATACCGTCTGGTCGTTTACGGCTTGCTGATAATTGTCATGATGTGGATTCGTCCCCAAGGACTCGCCGGTGCATCCAATTCAATCCTCGCCGGCAAAGGGATCCGGAAAAAGAAAAAGGCCTCGAAAACCGGCCGCGGGGAGGTTCTCTCGTGAGCGTGATACTTGAAACCAGGAACGTCTCCAAACACTTCGGCGGCGTCAAAGCGGTGAACCATGTCGACATGAGGATCGACGAGGGCGATATTTTCGGCATCATTGGACCGAACGGCGCAGGAAAGACGACGTTTTTCAACGTTTGCAGCGGGACCATACCGGCTACTGAAGGTGAAGTATTTCTCGGCGGCGAATGCGTTTCGGGCATGACTTCTCCCCAGATCGCCCGCCGGGGCATGGCCCGAACGTTCCAGAATATCAAGCTCTTTAATTACATGACGGTTCTCGAGAATGTGAAAATCGGTTTTCACATGCATACCAAGACGAATATTTTTGATGCCGTTTTCAACACGAAGCGTTTCAAGCGCGACGAAGAATTTTCCCGGGAAGAAGGAAAGAAGATTATAGAGCGTGTGGGACTGACTAAGTTCATGGATGTGCAGGCCGGGAACCTCGCCTACGGTGTTCAGCGGCGGGTTGAGATAGCACGGGCTCTGGCTTTGAATCCAAGGATATTGCTTCTGGACGAACCCGCCGCGGGTATGAATCCGAAAGAAACCCGTGAATTGCTTGAGTTCGTGAAAATGCTTAATGCCGACGGTTACACCGTTGCCGTTATTGAGCACGACATGAAGTTCGTAATGAGTCTCTGCCACAAGATTCTGGTTTTGAACTTCGGCACGAAGATCTGCGAAGGCGACGCCGAGCATGTCAAGAATGATCCCTTGGTTCATGAGGCTTACTTCGGCAAGGGAACGACTCTCTAGAGGACAAGCAGCGATGGTAATCAAGATAGATGATTTAGTTGTGAATTACGGATACATCTCGGCATTAAGGGGAATCAGCCTTGAAGTCGAGGCAGGAGAGGTCGTAACTCTGATCGGCGGTAACGGAGCCGGTAAAACGACGACGCTGATGTCCATCTCCGGCCTTGTAGCCAAAGACTCGGGAACCATTCACTATCGGGAGAAGGACATCACCGGCGTTGATTCGGACAAAATCGTGAAAATGGGAATCGCCCATGTCCCGGAAGGCCGAAATATTTTCCCCAAACTTTCGGTGGAAGAGAACCTCAAGATGGGCTGCGCTATGCAGAGGAAGATTTCCAAGGATCAGATCCACAAGAGACTGGAAGAGCAGTACGAGCTGTTCCCGCGGCTCCGGGAACGCCAAAGACAGGCCGGCGGTACACTTTCCGGCGGTGAGCAGCAGATGCTTGCCATCGGCCGGGGACTCATGTCGGATCCCGATTTGCTGATGCTGGACGAGCCGTCTCTCGGATTGGCACCCATCATCATCGAGGAAATCTTCGAGTTGATCGCCCGAATCAAAGAAGAGACGAACAAGACGGTCTTGCTGATCGAACAGAACGCCATGCTGGCATTGGGCGTCGCGGACCGGGGATACGTGCTGCAGAACGGAGAGATTGTTTTAACCGGAACCGGCGACGAACTGCTGCACAATAAGGACGTCCGAAAAGCGTACTTGGGCGAGTAGCGCCGGCGTCTTTCGGATTCCGGGATGTTAAGGCTCCCTGCGGGATTAACGCCCGGCGCGAATTTTTTCGGGAAAGTAGATGGGAAAGGATGGTTGATATGGTAATGAAGAAGATCATGAACAGCGCCGATTCGTTCTGCGATGAGATGCTGGAGGGTATTTATCTTGCCCATGGCGATAAGGTGAAAGCCTTGGACGGTGATTTGAGGGTTTTGGTCCGGGCCGGATCCCCGCGGGCCGGAAAGGTTGGAATCGTAACCGCGGGCGGCAGCGGTCATCTTCCTGTTTTCCTGGGTTACGTGGGTGAGGGCATGCTGGATGCCTGTGCCGTCGGGAATGTCTTCGCGTCGCCGTCGGCCAGTAAGATGCAGAAGATGATAGAACATGCGGATCAGGGTTCCGGCGTTTTGTGCCTCTATGGAAATTACGGCGGCGACAACATGAATTTCGACATGGCATGTGAGTTCGCAGACATTCAAGGCATTAAGACTGCACAGATTCGAGTCTGCGACGACGTCGCCAGCGCCCCGTTGGAGAATGCGGAGAAGCGCCGCGGCGTTGCGGGAATGATATACGCCTGGAAGATCGCGGCGGCGGCGGCGGATAAGATGATGTCTCTGGATGAAGTTACCGCCGTTACCCGGCGGGCACTCGGGAATATCCGATCCATGGGAATCGCCTTATCTCCCTGCATTGTCCCTCAAGCCGGAAAGCCGACCTTTGAAATTGCCGCCGACGAGATGGAAATTGGGATGGGAATTCACGGCGAGGTGGGAATTGAAGTCAGCAAGATGAAAAGCGCCGATGAGATTGTAACGCTGATGATGGATAAGATCGTCGGCGACATGCCCCTCTCCGAAGGGGATAGAATCGCCGTCCTGGTCAACGGACTCGGCGGAACACCCATGGAAGAACTGTATATCTGCTACAAGGCGATTACGGAGTATGTCGAAGACATCGGTGCCGTCATCGATTCCCGGTACGTCGGCGAATACGCGACGTCTATGGAAATGGCGGGGATGTCCATAACAGTCATGAAGCTCGATGACGAACTGAGTGAACTTTTGGATCATCCCGCGAGCACTCCGTTTTTTACCAATCTCAACATGTAGGTGCGATTCATGAATCGAATGACGGGTAATGACATCCTGGAAATATTCAAGTTTATCGAGGTGGAAATGCGGGAAAACAGCAGCCACCTCATCCACCTCGATTCTTTCGGCGGCGACGGCGATCTTGGTATCAGCATGTGCCAGGGGTTCCGCGGTATCATCGAGGAGCTTTCGAATCTCGATCTTTCGGATATGGAGTTAAAGGACGTGTTCTTGAAAGCCGCGATGGCCATAAACGAGTATTCTCCTTCCTCTTTGGGCACAATTCTCTGCGCCGGCATGATAGGGGGTGCCAAGATGATAGGCACCGAGTCGGAGAGTTTTTCAGTCCGGTATCGGAACTTCGTCGCGGGGGCTCTGGACGGCATTATGCAGCGGGCCGGATCGAAGCGGGGGGAGAAAACAATCCTCGACGCCATCGGCGGTGCCCTTGATGCCCTTGAAAAGAGCATCGCTTCGGGAGATTCTCCGGAGGATGCCGTTCAAGCCGCCTCCTCCGGCGCTCGAGATGGAATGGAGGCAACCAAGGACATGATAGCGGTTCACGGCCGCGCCGCTTACCGGAAAGAGAACTCGCGGGGGTATGTCGACGGCGGCGCCACGGTCGGTATGCTCATTTTTAAGGCCGTCAGTGAGTATGTCGTCGGGAACTGAATGTCCCTGTGTTTTTTACTTCCGGCCGGAAAAGCGGCCGGAGGCCGGCTCATAAGATTTCATTTGGAGTATTCATGATCGATAAGAGGATCTACCGGAAATACGTGAACGTACTTCGCAAGGAACTCGTTCCCGCCCTCGGCTGCACTGAGCCGATTGCAATCGCATACGCGAGCGCGAAGGCGAGGGAAACCCTCGGCCGTTTCCCCGAAGAAATCGTCGTCGAATGCTCGGGAAACATCATCAAGAACGTAAAGGGTGTTATCGTTCCCACCACCGAGAACCTCAGAGGGGTTGAGGCCGGCGCCATCCTGGGTGCCGTAGGAGGAGACGCCGGTAAAAAGCTTGAGGTGCTCTCTTCCGTTAAGGCCGAGGATGTGGAAGAAACCAGGCGGCTGTTGAGCGGGAATCTCTGTACCGTCGTCCTGAAGAAGAATGTCGAGAACCTGTACATCAACGTAGCAATGAAGAGCGGGGATTCCACCGCATCGGTGCTTATTGTCGATGCTCATACAAATATTGTGGAAGTTAAGAAGAACGGAGAAGTTCTCTTCCAGGATGATTATGATCTTTCTTCGGCGGCCGAGCTTTCGAAAGAGGACTTCAACATTGAACGCATTTACGAGTTTGCCAATACTGTTCGTATCGAAGATATCGAAAAGATCATCAATGCGCAGATAGAATTGAACTCGGCTATTGCGAATGAAGGACTCAGCCGGAATTATGGAGCGAACGTCGGAAAAATACTTATCCTCAACGGCAAAAATGATGTTAAGACTTTGGCCAAAGCCTATTCGGCCGCGGGATCGGATGCCAGAATGGCCGGATGCACTATGCCGGTTATTATCAACTCCGGCAGCGGGAATCAGGGAATTACCCTTACAATGCCCGTTGTGAAGTACGCCGAGTTTTTGAAGACTCCCAGGGAAAAACAGCTCCGGGCACTGGTCTTCGCCAATCTGCTTGCCATTTACCAGAAATCCGGAATCGGGAAATTGTCCGCCTACTGCGGTGCCGTCAGTGCGGCATGCGGTGCCGGCGCGGCCATTTCCTACCTTTACGATTTGCCTTTGGACACCATAAGAATGACTATCAAGAATGTTCTCGGCAATGTCTCCGGCATCGTCTGCGACGGGGCCAAGTCCTCTTGCGCAGCGAAAATCGCGTCTTCGGTGGATGCGGCCATCATGGGACACGAGATGGCCATGAGCGGCCAGGTGTATTCCGGCTGCGAAGGACTTAACGACGAAGATGCCGACATGACTATCGAAAATATCTCACACCTGGCGAAAGAGGGCATGCGGGAAACGGATTACAGCATACTGGAGATGATGATCCGGAATAAATAACACAGCCGGCCGAAGGAAGCGGATGAATGGTATTTTGCGGGTATCTGAACTGGAATCGAATTTAATGCATTCTTTTGTGCCGTCTCTTCATGGAATCCATTTTCCGGCGGCCGGATATTCCATCTGCAAGGAATCGGCATAATGCAGCTGAAGAAACTGATACTGACGAATATCCTCATTATCGTTATCGCCCTTCTGATTCTATGGCTCCTGGTTTTTACCACAATCAATTCTACGTTGAAGGACCAATTTATCTTTTCGAACCAGCTGGTTCTGAGAAACGGAATGGATCTCATCGAGAATTTCATCAAAGAAGGGAAGGACTTGGTTCTGGATATCGCCGTCGATCCCGATATTCAGGACGGTTTGGATCGGTTTCAAGCGGAGCAGAATGCAGGAGAGAGGATAGAAAAAATACTGGAACAGAACACCGGATATCTCGGAAAAATGCGTGATTTCGCCGGTTTCGTCGAATTCTTTCCTTACAAGGATTCCTCTCTGTTCGAGTTCGACGAGGAACGGGATGCGTATGTTCTTATTGAAGCCGCCGATTGGATGAACGAGGTTATCGCTGCGGACGGCTCATTCATTATCGAGAAAACCGATTTCGGCGGCAATTCTTATATCAGGGTGGCCATGCTCGTTCGGAGTATTAACCATTGGCCTCGGAAAAGCGCGGTGATGGTTTTCTATATTCGTTTGGAGACACTGCTTTCGCTGTTCTATCAAATCCGTTTGGAAAACTCCAATCAACCCTATCTGGTGAACGAATCGGGGGAAATTATACTGCCTTACGAGAACGTGTACCGGATTTCCGAGAACGATTTATTGAGCCGGCAGGAAGGTTGGTTCATTCGGAACGATAGAATAATAATCAACGAAGCCTTTCGCATGACGGATTGGAAGCTGATGGGCATCTTCCCCGAGAATAAGCTGATGGAGAAGAGCCGGGATATTCGAAGAACCTTCTTCATCGTCGGCGGATTGGTCGTGTCTCTGCTTATTCTGGTATCCGTCCTCTTTTCCGTTTGGATTACCAAGCCCATTACGGAGCTCGCCGAAGCTATGTCGAAGGTTGAGAAGGACGATTTTAAGGAAATCGACCTTGAATTCAGTCGATCATACGGACGTGAAACCCGGCAGCTGTATAGTCAGTACAATTATATGATCCGACGGATCAACAGTCTCATCGAAGAGATGTATTTGGCGCAGATTCGGGAGAAGGAAGCGGAGCTGCTTGCTCTTCAGCAGCAGATTAACCCCCATTTTCTGTACAACACCCTCGATTCCATCGCCTGGATGAGTCTTGCTTATAAGGCCGAAGACATCAGGCATATGGTTCTCTCCCTCGCATCCATGATGCGCTACTCCCTGAACGAAGGGAACAATCTCATACTTGTCAGAGACGAACTGGAGCAGGTAAGGAACTATGTCGGCATCCAGGAAATTCGGTACGACAACAAGTTTTCCACGATGATTAAGTGTGATCCTCAAGCTCTCGATTACAAGATCATCAAACTTATCATTCAACCCTTGGTAGAGAATGCCATTGTCCACGGTTTCAAGGATACGGGACGATTCGGTAAAATCGATATCAATGTCGTCGTTCAGGAGAAGAATCTCGTCATCGAGGTTATCAACGACGGCGTCGAAATCGATCTTAAGAAGATCCGCGATATCTTCAATCCGGATTCGGAATACCGCCCAAGACATTACGGGCTGAAAAACGTGAATGACCGCTTGGTGAAGCGATTCGGAAAGCAGAGCGCCATCGTATTTTCGATAGATCAAGAGAGAACCATCGCGCGTATCGTCATTCCTCTGGTAAAGATAGACAATTCCGGTGGGGAGGTCGGTATACGTGGATAGAATCCAAGTTCTTATCGTAGACGATGAAAAAATCGTCCGTGAAGGTCTGTTCCGATATATCGATTGGGACGAATATAACATGCACGTTTTCGCGACTGTTGAAAACGGCGTTGAAGCACTGGAAATTGTTAACAATCATCCTATTGATTTAGTTATCGCCGATATCCATATGCCTATCATGAACGGAATGGAACTTATCGGTCGTCTGGAGGGCTTCGAAAAGCCGCCTCTGGTTATATTGATCAGCGGCTTCAGCGATTTTTCTTATGCTCAGGAAGCCGTACGCAGCAACATTGCGCAGGATTATATCCTCAAGCCCCTTAATTTCGAGCAGATGGACATCGTGCTAACGAAGGTGGGACAGAAAATTGCCCGGGATTATTCCTACGTCTCATTCCCGATACTCGATGAAGAAGAATGGAAACTGTTCACCAAAACATACGCCAAGGCCGTTAAAAAGTCCCAGAATGAAATTATCGAGAGGATTAAAGCCGGGGATTTCGGACAGGCCGTTCTGTTTTTTGAGGACGGTATTCGGGAATGCCGGTGTAATCTTCGCTCCATCAACTATATCTCCCGGTATTGTATCGACATCGCTCTTGGAATTTGTGAAATTGCTCTTGATGGAATGGACTCTCTGGAACTTCTGGAAAACGATCCGGTCCAATCGATTTCCAGATTGTCTACGGAAATGGAGATTTTTGATTACGTTAAGGATTTGATGGAGAAGGCCGTCGGCGCGATTAATCGGATAGACCGGATGAAATACTCGCCGCTTATTCATTCGGTAATCAACCGGGTGAACGACCATTATGACGACAGTTTGCTTTCTCTGAACCTTATTGCCGACGAACACTCCGTTTCTCCAAGCTACCTTTCGATGAAATTCAAAGAAGAAGTAAAGGTTAATTTCAACAAGTACTTGAACGGCTTACGCATCAAAAGAGCGAAGGAACTCCTGATGGATTTTTCGCTGAAGGTGTATATGGTTTCGGAACGGGTGGGTTACGGCGATGTCCGTTACTTTTCAAGGATTTTTCGGAAATGCACGGGGTATTCGCCTACCGAATATCAAAAGAATTTCTCGCCGTTTCTTTTCTCTTGATTCATGGAAGGCCGCCGGTCTTATGGATAATCTTCAGGCTATAAAAGTGTTTCCCGCGGTGGCCTGCGGAGCTGTCTGTGGAACGGCGCGGATGCGTTCCGATCCAAATTGATGATTCCGAGAGAGACTTGAGGCGCGACTCTGGGCATAAGTGGTTCCTTTACTAACTTGATAAATGGATCTTGTTTGGTCCAATTATACTCTCGACAATCATAAACATAATCCATCCGTCATACGAGGAGAATTACCATGTCCGCTAACGGAAGAATGGAATCGATCCAGAAGCTGGATCGTGAACATGTAGTTTACAGCTGGAAGGCTCAGAAGGGCTTTAAGCCCATCATTATGGATAGGGCCGAGGGCGTATATCAGTGGGATGTCGACGGGAATCGCTTTATCGATTTTTCCGCCGGTCTGCTCTGCGTGAACATCGGTCACGGCAACAAGCATGTTCTGGACGCGATGAAGAGCCAAATGGACAAGCTCTGCTACGTCGGAACATCATTCGGAACCGAGCCCAAGGCCGAACTGGCCCGCATGATCTCGGAAGTCACCCCGGGTGATTTAGACTATGTTTTCTATACCAACGGCGGCGCCGAAGCGGTTGAGAACGCCATCAAGGCGGCCCGTCTGTACACGGGACGTCATAAAATCTACGCCCGATGGCGCGGTTACCACGGTGCTACCGCCGGCGCGATCACCCTCTCCGGCGATCCCCGGCGCTGGGCCGCCGAACCGGGCATTCCCGGCGTGGTTCATTACTTCGGACCTTATCCTTATCACGATCCTTTCGGAACGGTGGACGATCCGGAAGAATGCGGAAAGAGAACCCTGGAGGTTCTCAAGACTCAAATCATGCTGGACGGCGCGCATACCGTCGCGGCCATCTTCATGGAACCCATCGTGGGAACCAACGGCATCATCATTCCGCCCAAGAGCTATGTTCAGGGCGTCCGCCAGCTTTGCGATGAGAACGGCATTCTGATGATTTCCGACGAAGTGATGGCCGGATGGGGACGGACCGGAAAGTGGTTCGGTATTGAAAACTTCGACGTGGTGCCCGATATCATCACCACCGCCAAGGGGCTTACCTCGGGTTACATTCCCCTGGGCGCCATGATTTGGAACAAGAAGCTCTGGGATTACTTCGGGGATCATCCTTTTGTCGGCGGACTTACCTACGGCGGACATGCTTTGGCCTGCGCCGCGGGAATCGCCAACATCGAGGTGTATAAGAACGACGGACTGATTGAAAACTCCCGTGTTTTGGGCGAGCATTTTTCCAAGAAGCTTGAGGAAGTGAAAGAAAAACATCCGAGCGTCGGTGATGTACGGAACAAGGGTCTGTGGGGCTGCATCGAGCTTACCTCCGACAAGAAAACCCATGCGCCGCTGGCCGGATTCAATAACTCCATCCGCAACGTGGCGCCGGAGTTGAGCAAGCGCATGCAGGACATGGGGCTGACTCTGTTCGCCAAATGGGACTTTATCTTCATGGCGCCGCCGCTGTGCATCAACAAGGATCAGCTGGACGAGTCCGTC
This sequence comes from Spirochaetia bacterium, assembly GCA_963666985.2. GTDB lineage: Bacteria > Spirochaetota > Spirochaetia > DSM-2461 > DSM-2461 > UBA2779. The sequence goes on from CAXXIA010000002.1 coordinate 2,277,647, forward strand.
GCGATTATCGACAAGGCTTTGGAGTACACCGATTCGCTGCTGTAGCCTGCGATTGCGTTAGGGTGATTTCCCGCTTTACGGCGCGGCCGTTTCGGCTGCGAATGTGGAGCGGGATATTCGTTATTAAGGCCGGCGTGAGCCGGCCGCCGATCTCCGGAGGGGATTGGTGAAGAACTCGCCGGCAGGCGAGATCAACAAAAAAGAAGAGGGAAAACAATGAGTATCGACGCGAAAACGTATATCGCCGATTTGGTGGCGAAAGCCCGGGCCGCCCAGGCCCAGATTGAGTTTAAAAGCCAGGAAGAAGTGGATGATATCTGCGCACGGCTGACCCGCGCGGGAACCACGGACGCCTTTGCGAAGAAAATCGCGGAGTTGGCGGTTGAAGAATCCAAAATGGGCCGCGTGGATTCCAAAATCGGCAAGATGATGGTGAAGGTGAAGGGTGTGTATGCCCAGCTGAAAGACGCGAAGACCGTCGGCATTATCGAGCGCGACGAGGCGAAGGGCCTTGTGAAAATCGCCAAGCCCGTGGGTGTTATCGGCGCCCTGATTCCCGTAACCAACTGTGAAGCCACGCCTTTCGGCAAGGCCATCAGCGCCATTAAAACCAGGAACGCCATCATTCTGGCGCCCCATCCCCGTTCCGTGGCCACCGGCAAGCTGGCTTCGGACCGCATGAGGGAGGTTCTCAAGCGTCACGGCTGGCCGGTCGATCTGATTCAGACCTTGGATGAAATCTCCGTGGATATCACCGGCGAACTGATGAAGCAGAGCGACTTGGTTCTGGCGACCGGAGGAACTCCGATGGTTCGGGCCGCTTATTCCTCGGGTAAGCCCGCTCTGGGCGTGGGAACCGGCAACGCCGTTACCGTGGTGGACACAACCGCAAATACGGACGAAGTGGCCGATAAAATTATGCGGTCCAATACCTTCGATCATGGAACAAGCTGTTCCACGGAGAACGAGTGTCTGGTTCACGAGAGCATGCTGGACCGGATGAAAGCCAGCTTCGAAAAAGCCGGGGCCTATATCGTTCCCGCTTCGGAGAAGGATAAGCTTCAGAAGACTTACTGGCCCGACGGCGTTCATATCAATAAGGACGTCGTGGCTCAGGATCCCCATAAGATCGCGTCCATGGCGGGCATCAATATGCCGGCGGACAAGACCTTCCTGGTTGTGGAAGAAACCGGATACGGCGAGGGCTATCCCTTCTCCGGCGAGAAACTTTCGGCATGTGTGGCTCTCTACACCTATAAAACTCTTGATCAGGCCATCGAAATGGTCAACGCGATGACGACCTTCTGCGGTCCGGGGCACAGCTGCGGTATTCACACCACCGATAAAGAGAAGGCCATCAAGCTGGCGACGGCCGTGAAGGTTTCCCGCGTAATGGTGAATCAGCCGCAGGCTTTGGCCAACAGCGGCGCCTGGACCAACGGCATGCCGATGTCGTTGACTCTGGGATGCGGTACCTGGGGGTATAACAGTGTTTCGGAGAACGTCACGTACAAGTTCCTGATGAACACCACTTGGGTGGCCTGGCCGATTCCCAGCACCGAGCCGAAAGATGAGGTATTGTTCAGCAAGGACGTTCTTGAGGAAAAGTGGGACTGATTACCAAGTGACGCTTGAGAAGGGGAGGATTTCCGCCGTCTCTCAAGCGTTCAGGGAAAGAAAGGTGTTCGGTTTTGTTTTTATAAGTCCCCGCCCTTTGGGCGGGGACGGCTTAATGCCTTTCTGTTTTAAGATGTCGGGATCTGTTCCCGGCAGGACTGTTTACTTAAGCGAGGCGCCGCGGCTTCGGTAGGTCCTTGCCGCCGCGGTGTTCTTCGGGCGATAGGCGTTTTCGGCAAACTATTAAGGAAATGGAGCCGGAGAAATCCGTATTCGGAGATTTCAGGCAAAAGAACGACGATCTTTATGGACAAAAAGTGTTAATTTGTCTAAAAAGATATGGTTAAGCGATCGGCTCAACGAAAAATACCCGATATGGTGGTGGATTAAGATATGTGGAAAAGCTCGTCATCAACGGAAAACACGGAACTGAAGGGAAAAATCGAAACGGCTCTGGAAGGCGGCGGGAAAGCCCGGATCGATAAACAGCACGGCCAGGGAAAGCTGACGGCCAGGGAACGTATCGACGAGCTGCTGGACGAAGGCAGCTTCGAGGAATACGACATGTTCCGAATGCATGTGAATAAGGATTTCGGCGAAACCGAGCAGTATTACGGCGACGGCGTTGTTACCGGCAGCGGCAAAATCGACGGTCGTCCCGTTTTTCTTTACGCCCAGGATTTCACCATCAACGGAGGCTCTCTTTCCCGCACCCATGCGGAGAAAATCTGCAAGGTGATGGACATGGCCAAGAAGGCCGGGGTTCCGATTATCGGTCTGAACGACTCGGGCGGTGCGCGCGTGCAGGACGGCATCGACTCTTTGGCCGGTTACGGAGAAATCTTTCAGCGCAACGTGATGTGTTCCGGAGTTGTTCCGCAGATTACGGCCATCCTCGGTCCCTGCGCGGGGGGGGCCGTCTATTCTCCCGCCATCCAGGACTTTGTGGTGATGAGCAAAGCCAACAGCTATATGTTCGTTACCGGTCCGAAAGTCGTGAAGCAGGTGATTTACGAAGATGTCACTTCGGCGCAGCTCGGCGGCGCGGCGGTGCATGCTTCCAAGAGCGGTGTGGCGCATTTTACGGCCGACGACGATAAGCATGCTTTGGCCATTATTCGCCGCATTCTCTCTTACATTCCGTCGAACAACCAAAAGAAGGCGCCGAGCGTTCCGGTGGACAGGAAGGATCGTAACGGTAAGAAAATCGCGACGATCGTGCCCGATGAGAGCAACAAGCCGTACGATGTGCGTGATGTGGTTGCCGAGGTGGTGGACGCCGGGGATTTCTTCGAGATCGCGGAGGCGTTTGCGCCGAACATCGTTATCGGTTTCGCGCGGATGAACGGGGATTCGGTCGGTATCGTGGCCAATCAGCCGAAGGTGAAAGCCGGAGTGCTGGATATCGATGCCTCGGTGAAAGCGGCGCGGTTCATTCGTTTCTGTGATGCGTTCAATATTCCTCTGATAACCTTCGTGGATGTTCCCGGCTTCATGCCCGGAACGCAGCAGGAGCATGGTGGAATCATCCGGAACGGGGCGAAGATGCTTTATGCCTACGCCGAGGCGACGGTGCCCAAGGTAACGGTGATTCTTCGCAAGGCTTACGGCGGGGCTTATATCATCATGAACTCGCGTCATTTGCGCGGCGATGTGGTGTACGCGTGGCCGAACGCGGAAATAGCGGTTATGGGAGCTCAGGGCGCGGCGGAAATCATTTTCCGTAAGGATGCGGATGCTTCGGCCGACCCGGATCAGTTCCTTCGCGGGAAAGTGAAGGAATACGAGGATCATTTTTCGAATCCGTACCGGGCCGCGGAAAAGGGTTATGCGGATCATGTAATTACGCCGGAAGAAACCCGCTCGAAACTCATCCACGCCCTTGAGATGCTCGCCGAGAAAAAGGACGAGGAACCGGTCCGTAAACACGGATGTATGCCGTTATAGAAGGTGTAATTCGACTCGACAATTTCTTGAAGTTTCATGGATTAGACCGAAGACCGAGGAGAATGAGGGTGATGGCCGGGTAAATCTGGACATCACCGAATCGATAACCGACGAAGTCGAGAGGCGTGTCCAAGGACACTTGGCACTCCCGAGACAAGGAAGGGTAAAGCAACGCTACGAAGGGCGCCGCCGAAGGCGAAGCCCGCATCCAGCTTTCGCGAAGGTCCTTTCAGTTGAAATCGCAGGATATGCAAACATAGTGTGAGAGAAGCGGACAAGTTTTGACTTGATTGCTTCCGAACCGAGGAAGGTCGCAGTAAATAACTCCGAAGGGCGCCGCCGCAGGCGAAGCCCGCCTTCGGCCCCCTGCGAAAGATGCCGCCGAAACCGATTCGGCATCCCCCCTCAGTTCCGTTTTTTCTTAAGGGCCTCCAGTTCCTCCGGCGTCCGAGGCCAGTCGCCTTTTAGAAGTCGAGACAGAGATCGATCGGCCAGGAGGCGTCCTTCGGTCTGACAGGCTGGGCAGTAGTCCGTTTCGTTGGTGGCGTATCGGATTCGCTGCACGGTCGTGCCGCAGAGAGGACATGGTTTGCCGAACTTACCATGAACCGCCATCTCCGGTCTGAAGGCCGTGATTTTCGTTGGAAACCGATCCCCCGCTTCGCTGAGAAGCCTTTCGGTCCATTCGTTCAAGACCGTTCGGCAGGCATCATATAGTCGGCGGATTTCATCTTCGGTCGTTTTTGACGACAGTTTCACCGGAGAAAGACCGGCACGATGAAGTATTTCATCGGAATACGTGTTCCCGATGCCGCTTAGGATGGACGGATCGGTCAGAGTTCGTTTGAGCGTATGATTCTCGGCCGTCACCGCGGCGGCAAAAGTATCCGGGTCGGCCTCAAACACTTCCAATCCTCCTCGATCGAAGTCCGCCAAGGCTTCCGACCCTTTTACCACGTGCAGTGAGGCTCGTTTCTGTGTTGAGGCCTCGGTGATGAGGAGCGTTCCGTTCGGAAAATCCATTGCCGCCAGCCCCCGTTTCGGAGGAATCTTGCCACCGGGATCGGTCCACTGCAGTCTGCCGCTGATCATCAGATGCAGGATGAGATAAAGCCGATTGTCGAAATCGAAAACGATTTGTTTTCCGAGTCGTTCTATTCCGGAGACTTCCAGTCCCTGAAGTTCACCGATTGGCGGATTTGCGGTACGCAGCAGGAAAGGGCTTACGATTCGGACGCGGCCGAGCCGCCGGCCGGTCAATCGAATCCGAAGATGCTCGATGTAGACGGTAATGTCCGGATATTCAGGCATGGAACCGCTGTCCTCCGGTCATAATACGGATCCGGCCGATACTTCCGGTATTTTGGAGATTTTGTACCGGTAGTGGAGAGCGATGAGGAATCCCATAATTGAATCATAACTCAGACAGTGCCGATACGGGGAATGGAATCGTTCCTCAGAGAGCCAAAGCCGCCTCGTACGCGGCCCTGACGGCTTCAAGCATGTTTCTCCTGCCGGAAGATCCTCCGATGACAGATACCTTTTCGCTGTTTATGGTAAGAAGTTCATTAAGATGGTCTTCTTGAGGAAGAAACCGAGTTTCCACCACAGCGTCGGCGGGGATTTCCATTTGAGATCCGTCTTCCGCCATAACATCGGCCGATCCGCGGCGAATCCGAAGTATGCGATGCTTCGTCAGAATTTTCACTCCGAGCTGATCCAATCGAGCTTTGTAAACCCATCGGCTGCTGGGACTGATATGTTCTCCCGTTCCGGAACCTTCCTCAACGATGGTAATGTCGCTGCAAACGTCCGTAAGGAGATTCGCCGTCAATTCGGGGCTTTCCGCCTGAAAGAGCGTAAGAAAGTGAAATTGCTCGGCATTCAGCGCTCCTCGGCCGGCCAGCTTAAGGGCCGTCCAGACTCCCGGAGAATCGCCTCCGGCGATCAGAATTCGCCGCCCGGCAACGGACCGGTCCCGCAGAACATCGGCGGCGTGGATTACGGGAATGCTTCCGTCCGTCTCCAAATCCGATTCGGCCGCGATATCTCCGGCGGCCAGTACCACCCGGTCGAATTCTCCGGCATTTAAAGCTTCTCCGACGATTTCCGCAGTCGCCGGTTTTTCGGTGAAAATTGGGATTCGGTGGTTTCTGCAGGAACGGATCAGCCAAGAGATGTACTCGGCGATATTTTTTCGTTCCCGAATTCCTGCGGCAAGAAGCGCCTGGCCGCCCAACGTGGAATCCCGTTCCCAGACTGTTGGCCTGTGTCCTCGGGATGCGGCGATGAGGGCGTATTCCAGTCCCGCGACTCCTCCGCCGATAACCAGGACGGACTGCGGCGGCCGCTTCGATATTTCGTCGTCGGTGATTTCAGGAAATTCGGATTCCCGACCGGCTTCCGGATTCACCAGGTAGGAAATGGTCTTTCCGTAGAAAATCCGGTCCATGCAGCCCTGGTTGCAGCCGATACAGGGACGAATTTCTTTATAGCGGCCCGAGGCGGCTTTCTTCGGGAAATCGGGATCGGCCAGGAAACTTCTGGCAAAGCCGATGAAATCGACCGAACCGGAATCCACGAGTTCTTCGGCCGTTTTCGGAGTCATTCTGTTGGAGAGAATAACCGGGATTTTTACGGCCTGTTTAATTCTTTTTTCCTGATAGGCAAGAAATCCGTTGGGGACGTCCATGGTAAGCTGCGGAACGCCGCTCTCATGCCATCCGCCCGTAATGCCGAGGGCGTCCGCGCCGAAAGTTTCCAATGCGGATGCAATCCGGAGAGATTCCTCGGATGTGTTTCCGCCCTTCATGAAGTCGTTGGCCCCCATGCGAACGATGAGAGGGAATTCCTCTCCGGCGGTTTTTCGAACCTCGGCGATGATTTCCCTGAGAAAGGTCAGGCGATTTTCCAACTCCCCTCCGTATCGGTCACCGCGGAGATTGGTCAGGGGAGAGAGAAATTGAGCGGGAAGATACCCCGATGCCGCGGTGATTTCCACCCCGTCGAAGCCCGCCTGCAGGGCCCGCCGCGCGGCGGCTCCGTAATACCCGATAATGTCGCCGATTTCATCCTCCGTCAGTTCACGGGGTGTTTCCCGAGTGAATCGGGACGGAACCGCCGATGGGGCAACCGCGACCTGACCTCCGTATTCGGCGGAACGGGCATAACGTCCGGCATGGAAAAGCTGGAGAAAGCCGCGGCAGTCATATTCGTGAAGAACGTCCGCGAGACGCTTCAGTCCCGGAATAAAGCGATCGTCGTATACCCCGATGACATTATGGGTGTTGATTCGAAGCGGATCGATACCGGAGGCTCCTACGATGAGAAGCCCGCATCCGCCGGCGGCCCGGCGGCGGAAATATTCCAGAAGCGTCGGATTCACTTTTCCGTCATCGCTTAACGCGGTGTGCATCGCCGTCATCAGAATGCGGTTTTTTATTCTCAATCCGCCGATTTGTCCCGGTGTATAGAGATTGGACAACATAGCTCCTCCCTTTGCATAGCGGTACTCATTCACGAAGCTGAAAAGACAATCGGGAAAATCCTTTTCTTCTTACAAACCGCCGACGATTAACTATGAATTATATACGTGAGGTGATTTCAAAAAACGTTGATTTTTGAAACAAAACCCTTCTAAAACAAAACCGGAAGGATTTCGGCCATCGGATATCTCACATGAGATAAGATTCCGGGACGCCGAATGACGTCCCGGAAGAGAATTGTCAGTAAAGAGTCGTCCCGTGATCCACGTAAAGAATCTGACCGGTTATCGCCTTGGAAGCATCACTGGCGAAAAAGAGGATGGCTTCGGCCTGATCTTCAACATGAGCTTCGGGAACGGAAAGGTCGATATGTTTGGCGCAGGCGTCGGCGAATTCCTTATTAAATGTTTTAAACGCTTCGGGAGCATTCAGCGGAGTGGGTGTTGGGCCGGGGGCTACGGCGTTGCAGCGAATGGCCGTGGGGGAGTATTGAAGAGCGATGTTCTTCGTCATGCTGTTCACGGCGGCCTTCGCGGCGCTGTAGGAAATCCCCGCCAAACCCTGGCTTCCGATGGAAGAAATGTTCACGATGGAACCTTCTCCGGCCTTGGTCATGTGTTCCAGGGCGTATTTGCTCATGTAATAGACCGAATACTGATCGATCTTGCAGACGGTGTCGTACCATTCTTCGGTGCAGAGATCGATGGGCATGTGCTTGTCGGCGATTCCCGCATTATTCACCAGAACATCGATGCGTCCGTATTTTTCAATGGCCGCATCGACGATTTTATGACAGTCTTCCGATTTGGAGACATCCGCCCGCACCGCGATTCCTTCGCCGCCGAGAGCTTCGACTTCAGCCAGAACTTTTTTGTTCTCTTCATCGCGTCTTCCGCAAAGGACGACTTTAGCCCCTTCCTTTGCGAACAATTTGGCCGTTGCGCGACCGATGCCGGAATTGCCGCCGGTAATAATGGCGATTTTATTTTCCAATCTTCCCATGCTGTTAAACCTCATTTAATGTAAATTGATATAAATGTATTATATTGGGTGTCCAATTCGACGGACCTATCATTTTTCGACATACCGATATCGTTTTTTGTTATGCATCTTGCGGGCTGGAATTTCATCTTCTATCGTAACATCAGATTAATATACGCGATTCAAAACGAATCGGGAGGTTTTATTATTTATGATTAAAGCTAATTACGAATCTGATGCCGGCAAGAGGAAGGAAATCTCTCACGAAGAGCTTTACACGATTCCCCACATGCCCTTCGAAGAGTATTCCGAGAAGTTGAAAGACTGTATCAAGATGACGAGAAAAAACGGCATTCTTGAAGCAAGAATGCATACCAACGGCGGACCCGTTCAGTGGGGAGCCGAACTTCATCAGGGCCTTCACTACTTTTTTGACTGGGCCGGCCGGGACCCCGATAACGAGGTTATCATCCTTGGCGGAATCGGCCCCGATACCTTCAAGGGAATCGGCCGTATCAATAAGAAAACCGGCGAGTGGATGCCCGCCCGCGAGTTCGGATCCGAACCTGAAGAATCCTGGAAAATGTACGAGTACCAGTACTATGACGGTACCAACGATATTGAAGGACAGGTCTTCGATCTTGAAGTTCCTACCATCGGCGTATGGACCGGTGCTTCCTACCATACCGACCTGCTTCTTTTCAGCGATATCACCCTGGCCACCGCGGATGCGTGGACGACCGAAATGCACTTCCGGACGAACATGGTTCCCGGAGACGGCATCCAGATTGCCTGGCGGGAACTCATGGGCCGCAAGCGCTTTGCGTACGCCGAGCTTACCGGTCAAATCATCACCGCCAAGAAAGCTCTTGAATACGGGATGATCAATGAAATCTGCGATGATGTCGATGCCGCTTACAAACGAGCTTGGGAAATCGCCGAACTCATCATGCATGCCGCCGGCCGTGTTACCAGAAGAATGACCACTCAGGTTTTGAGAATGCCTTGGAAAGAGGATATTTCCAAAGAGCTCAGAAGCAGTTTCGCTACCGAGATGTTTGTTACCGCGACCGATCATTCTCCCCATGAGGCCAAATACTGGGACGATGCTCACGAAGAAGCCGCGCTCGTTATGGAAGCCGAGAAACAGGGCAAGGTTGTTCGGCCGAAAATCGGCGGCGGCCAGTTTGAAAAAGAAATTAAATAACGCTTAAGGCGAGTTCAAAAAACGGCGTTTTTGAAGAAGCCCTTCTTCAAACGGAAGGGTTCCCGCCGTCGAATGTGTTTTCGAGATTATTAAAGGGCCGTCGATTTTTTTCTCGACGGTCTTTTTTTTATGCGACAATAGAGCCGAAATCGCCGGGCCGTCGGGATTTTTCGGTCCGGTTATCGCCGGGGAGCCGCAAATGTCACGAAGAGCCATTCATTTGAACGTCCTTACCGTGCCGTCGTTCGCTGTTGTTTCTCTTGTCCCTTTTGGAATACTCGTTTTGATGCGGACAGGATCTTTTTTCGAATCCAGCTTCTTTCTTAAAGAGCCGGTTTACGGATTTCTTTTCGCGGCCGCCGTTTCACTTCTCATCGGCATCGCGGCAGGGTTGATTTATTCGCGATGCATTTCCCGCGGCTTGCACCGTGTTGAAAGGCTGGTGGAAGAGGCCGGAAAAAACGAGGCCGGAGAATATGCGAAAACAGTATCCCGTATTGGTGAGATTTCCTCCGTGGCGCGGAGCCTTCGGGGGAAATTGCTGCCGAGGCTGGCGAAAGTGTTCAATGAAATAGGAAATGCCGTGACGCTGAACTCAAAGACTTCGATTGTCGCTAAGGATTACGCCGGTGATGTTTGGAACATTGCCGACGGAATCTCGCGTGATGTCGGCGGGATTCTTCAAGAAATGTCGGAATTGAAGAATCAGATCGTCAATTCTTCATCGGCCGTAGCCGAAATCCAGGCCACTCTGGAAGCATTGATGGGGCATATGAACAGCCAGGACGGGGCTTTGTCCCGGACTTCGCTTTCCGTCAGACGCATGGATGCTTCCCTTACCGATATATCCGAGGTTTATACGGAGCAGTCCGTTTCCACCGATTCGCTGCTCGGCACCTTGGATGAGGGGAAAAAGGCCGTTGCCGAATCAAACGAGTGTATCCGCGAGATTTCCGTAAATATCGACGATATGATGAGCATTATCGGTGTAATCAACAGTATCGCGGATCAAACGAATCTGTTGGCTATGAACGCCGCCATAGAAGCGGCTCACGCGGGAACCGCCGGCAAAGGTTTTTCCGTTGTGGCCGATGAAATCAGAAAACTCGCCGAATCCACAGCCGAAAACTCCCATGTTATTTCATCTTCGCTGACGGCGGTCAACGGTAAAATGAGCCGCGTTCTTCATTCCGGAAAAGAAAGTGAGAAATCTTTCTCGGACGTAACGGAGAAAGTTTCTGATTTCGTGGCCGCGTTTAAGCGCATCGCCGAGAGCACGGCGGATATTTCCGCGGGAAGCCGCGAAATCTTGTCTTCCGTTGAACGGCTCAACGCGATGTCCGGCGAGATAACCGCCGGATCGTCCGAAATCACCCAGAGCGCTCATGAGATAAACGATGCCATGAGTAAGGTTCAGGATTCCTATAATCGGGTAACGGACGAAGTCGCCGTGGTTAATTCCCGCGCTCAAGACATCGGTAAGGCGCAGCGGGATCTGATGAAGATTATCGATTGGGATTCGAAGAATATCGCCGAAATCGGCAAGAGTCTCAATACATGTAATTTCGGTTCTTTCGGTGAAACGGTCGGTGAAACAGATATTGCCGATGCCATCGGCGATATCATGCTGACGATGCTGGCGCGGGTGGAGAATGCGGGAGATTCCATTCGGAGTCTTACTGTTGCCGAAATGAATATTAAGATTGATGTCGATGATGTGCGGAACAGCGAAAACTGCGGCGTCGGGCGCTGGCTTTCGGGCGAGGGAGCCCGCCTTTTGGGCTCGTTTCCCGGGTTTGACGAGATTGTCGCGGATCATAAGCATTTTCACGAAAGCATTGTTCAAACGGCTTCCAAGATAGAAAACGCAACCTTTAATGAGGCGTTCGCTTCGTTCCGAGTCGCGAGAGGCTATTATAATAGGCTGATAACCGGCTTTATCGACATTATTGATCATCTTTGAAAAGAACGGAAAAATTATGACGCATACCGGTCGAGAGAAACTGTGGACCGGGCAGTTTATCCTTATTTTAACGGCGAATTTCACCGCTTTGATGGTGAACGCCCTGCTTCTTGTCTCAATACCGCTTTATTTAAGGGCGATGGGAGCTTCCAATACGGCGGCCGGACTGTCGACCGGTCTGTATTCTCTGGCCGCGATGACTCTGAGGCCGATCGTCGGGCATTTTCTTGATTATCGGGGAAGAATCCGGCTGATGAGAGGCGGCTTGATTCCCATGATTGTCGGCATCATCCTTTCGAATTTTACCGATGCCGTTCCTCTGCATTTGGCCCTTCGCGTTCTTGAGGGAATCGGTTTTTCCGTTGTATCCACCGCGGGAGCGACGATCGTTTCGGACTTGGTGCCGGAATCAAGAATAACCGAGGGCATAGGATACAACGGCGCGGTGGCGACTCTTACCAACGCCGTCGGACCTCTTGTCGGTCTTGTTCTAATCGACGGATTCGGATTTGCCGTTCTTTTCACCTGTCTGATTCCGATGTCGCTGCTTCCTCTTGCCGTTTCTTTGTTCTTGAAGGAGAGCGTCAATCCCTCCGCGGCATCCGGAGAACGGACCGGATTGAAGCATCTTTTTGATTTGGAAAAAGGAGCATTGCCGGCTTCTGCCATGATGATTTTTTCCGCCGTATCTTACGGGGCCGTTGTAACATTTCTGGCGGCATTTGGAATGGAACGGGGAGTGGAAAACATGCAGTTCTTTTTTGTTCTGTTTCCGTGTACGGTGGTTGTTTCCCGCTTTTTTTCCGGCAGGCTTATCGACGGATACGGATATTTGCCGGTTGTTGTTCCTTCCCTTATCATCGGAGCGTCTTCCCTTGTTCTTATTTTCTTTGCCCGCACCGTGGCGATGTTTTCTCTTGTCGCCGTTTTATACGGATTGGGGTACGGCATTCTGATGCCGGCCTTTAATGCGCTCGCCGTACGGAATTCATCTCCGAACCGCCGGGGAGCCGCGAACGCCACGTTCTACATCGCGTTGGATTTGGGAATCGGCGGAGGCGCGATTTTTCTGGGATTGTTTTCAAATTGCTGGGGTTTGGCTTCAACTTTTCTTATTTCGGCGTTCTTCATGATTTTCAGCTTCGCCCTTTTTCCGTTTCTTGAGCGGAAGCGGCGCTGATCGTTAAAGGCCGGAAAGTGAAAAACAATTTCGGAAATTATCGGAATGCGGAATGTATACGGATTTATTTAAATGATTCTTGGAGAAGGATATAGTTCATGATTCAGGCGTTGACGCCGGCAATCGTGATTAACCTATAAAACCGACCTCCGAAAGTACAAATTTGAACGTTGCCGCCCACTTGCCGACGCAGCATAGTTAATTTATCACTTCAGTTAGGTTGTGCACCCGGGGTTTTATGTATCCCCGCATTACTTGAATTCCGACTGTTGTTAACCAAAGACCGATAACGCCTGAAACGGTTGGTCTTTGTTCAAAACTCAAAGAATTAGGAGATATCATTATGAGTGAAAAAGTAATTATTTCCGCGGCGTTGACCGGCGCCGTCACCCCGAAAGAGAAGAATCCTCATGTTCCCATAACTCCCGAGGAAATCGCCGAAGACGCATATAAATGCTGGCAGGCGGGAGCCGCGATCGTTCACATTCACATGCGCGACGACGACGCCGTCGGAACCATGGATTTGGCGCGGTTTGAGAAAACCGCGGCGCTTATTCGGGAAAAATGTGATGTTGTTGTAAACATGACCACCTCCGGCGATCATCGGGCAACCGACGAAGACCGCATGGCGCATATCGCCAAGCTGGCGCCGGAAATTGCTTCTTATGATGCCGGAACCTTCAACTGGATGCCCGCCGGCGTTTTCATGAATTCGCCTCAGTTCCTGGAAAAGCTGGGCCGAATCATGACGGAGAAGAACGTGAAGCCGGAGGTTGAGGTCTTTGATTCCGGCATGATTGACGTCGCCCAGTATTACGTTACCCAGGGAGTCATTAAGGCGCCTCTTCATTTTCAGTTCTGCCTCGGCGTTCTGGGAGGCATGCGGGCCACGGTGAAGAATCTCGTGACCCTCCTCGACATGATTCCGGAGGGATCCACTTGGAGTGCTTTCGGCGTCGGTAAGGACCATCTGCCCATTCTCTACGCCGCGATTGCACTGGGCGGACATGTTCGAGTCGGTCTGGAAGATAATATTTATTACGCAAAAGGTGAGCTGGCTTCCAACGTATCCCTGGTGGAACGGGCCGCTCGCGTTATCAAAGAATCCAACAAAGAACCCGCCACTCCCGCCGAGGCCAGAAAAATCCTCGGTCTTAAAGGCATGGCATAAGGAAGGGGTTGATTTATGAGAGAAGCAGTTATCGTATCCGCCGTCAGGACTCCTGTCGGCCGTGTGGGAGGCGCCCTTGCCTCCGTACCCGCCCAAGATCTCGGTGCCCTTGTGGTGAAAGAGGCCGTTAAGAGGGCTTCCATCGATCCGAAAGAGATTGACGAGGTGATTTTCAGTAACCTGATGAACACCGACGTGAACAATATGGGCCGAATGGTGGCCCTGGGCGCCGGGCTCCCGCTGGAAGTTCCCGGTATCTCCATCGACCGTCAATGCGGCGCTTCCCTTACGGGATTCGCCCATGCCGCCATGTCGATTCAGGCCGGTTTCGCCGATATCGTGGTGGCCGGCGGCGTGGAAAGCGATTCCCGACGGAATTACGTTATGGACAAGCCGGAGAAGGCCTACCAGGTTATGCCGCCGCAATGGTCGACCCTCCGGGTCTGTCCTCCCGAATACGGTCATGATTCCATGGTGGAAACGGCCGAGAATATTGCCCGTCAGTACGGCATTTCCCGGGAAGAATGCGACGAGTTCGCGGTTTTGAGTCATCAGAAAGCCGCCAAAGCATGGGAAGAAGGGCGTTTCGACGACCAGATCATTCCCGTCGAGGTGAAAACCCGGAAGGGGATCATTACCGTGGACAGGGATGAGATTGTTCGTCCGGAAACCAGCATGGAAACTCTCGGCCGACTCCGCCCGGTTATGGGCGAAGGCGTTGTAACGGCCGGAAACAGTTCCCCCATGAGCGACGGCGCCGGTGCGGTGGTTATTGTGGAGAAACAGAAGGCCAAGGATATGGGGCTGGAAATTCTCGGAACCTTTAAAACGTATGCCGCCGCGGGTGTTGAGCCCCGCATTATGGGAACGGGACCCATCGCCGCCACACGGAGGCTGATGCGGAAATTCGGCATGACTCTGAAGGATTTCGATCTTATCGAAATGAACGAAGCGTTCGCTTCCCAGTCTCTGGCCTGTATCCGTGAACTGGATATGGGCTATGACAATTTGAACGTCAACGGCGGCGCCATTTCCCTGGGGCACCCTCTGGCCGGTACCGGCGCCATTCTTCTTACGAAGATGGTGTACGAACTGGAGCGGCGGAATCTGAGCACCGGTTTGATTACGTTCTGCTGCGGCGGCGGCCAGGGCGTTTCGGTGGGAATCGAACGCGAGTAGGGCGGTCGGCGTGGTCTATAAGAATTTTAAGCAGCTGATCGATACCAACATATCGAAAGCCTCGGCAAAGACGGTCGCCGTAGTATGCGCCGAAGATGATCATTCGGTCGGCGCCGCGATGGAAGCGGGACGTGAGGGAATAATCCGTCCGCTTCTTATTGCCGGAGAAGAGAAAATTAAACCGCTTCTGGAAACCTATGGTGATTATTGTGATTATGAGCTTCTTCCGGTTTCCAATCAGGAAGAGGCTGTACAAACCATGGTTGAAGTGGTGAACAGCGGAAAAGCCGACGCCATTATGAAGGGGCTGATTCAAACGGCGGACTTCATGAAAGCGGTTGTTTCCAAAGAAAACAACTTGCGAACCGGTCAGCTGATTTCCCACATGGTTGTTATTGAACTGCCCACGTATCACAAGCTTCTCTGTGTAACCGATCCGGCCATGATGACCTATCCCGATGTCGATCAGAAAAAGCAGATTATCCTTAATGCCGTTGATATGCTTACCCGCATAGGTTTCGACACACCCAAAGTCGCGGCGCTGGCTGCCGTTGATTTCATTAATCCCAAGATGCCCGAATCGGTCGATGCCGGTTTGCTGAAAGAGATGTATGAGAGGGGTGAAATCCCCGGATGTATTCTGGAAGGTCCGATTTCCTACGATTTGGCCGTTCATAAGGAATCGGCGGAGATTAAAGGGTACGATAGTCCGGTTGCCGGTGACGCCGATATTCTTCTTGCCCCGAATATTACGGTCGGGAATGTCTTGATTAAAAGTCTGGCGTTTTCGGCGCAAGGGATTCCGGCAAGTATTGTTACCGGCGCAAAAGTCCCGATTGTATTAACGTCACGAGCGTCCAGCCAGATGGAAAAGTTTCATTCACTTGTTTTAGCCGCATCCCTGAAAGGAGATCACTGATGTCTTCGATGAAGATTCTGGTGGTAAACCCCGGCTCAACCAGTACGAAAATCGCGGTTTTCGAAGGGGAAGAGAAGGTTTTCGCGGTTGACGTAATCCATGATGCCGAGACGCTGCAAACCTTTTCCGGGATTCTGGACCAGCTGGAATACCGCAAGGGTATGATTATTGAGAGGCTCAAGGAAGAAGGTTACGCCATCGAGGATTTCGATGCCTTTTCCGGCCGCGGCGGCGGGTTGGAGCCCTGTGCGGGCGGTACTTACGGAGTAACTCCCCGGGTTGTCGCCTCCGCCAGGAAGAATGCTTTTCATCCGGCGATTCTTGGTCCTGTTATCGTGGACTACTTTTCCGGAATTACCGGAAAACCGGCGTTCATCGTGAATCCGCCGGATGTTGATGAACTCCAGCCGGTGGCGCGGGTAACGGGCCTGGCCGATATCTGCCGGGAAACCCGCACGCATACCTTGAGCCACAAAGAAGTTGCGAAGCGTGTGGCCGCCCAATTGGGCCGCCGCTACGAAGAGATGAATCTCATCGTGGCCCATATCGGCGGGGGAACCTCCGTGGCGGCCCATCGGGCCGGGCGCATGGTGGATTCCGGCGATCTTCTCGGCGGAGACTGCCCCATGGCACCCACCCGGCCGGGTAATTTATCTCCCGGTATTATGGTGGATCTGTGTTTTTCGGGAAAATACGAAAAAAACGACATGAAAGATCTTCTTCGAAAGAATGGAGGTTTTGTCAGCCATTTCGGCACCAGCGACGTACTGGAAGTTATGAAGCTGATAGAGAACGGCGATAAACGGGCCGAACTTGTCTTCAATGGCATGATTTATCAAATAGGAAAATATATCGGCTCCATGGCCGCTGTTCTGCATGGAAAAGTGGACGCCATAGTTCTGACCGGAGGCATCGCCCGCTCCGAACGTGTCGTTGAGGGTTTGAAGTCGATGGTGGGATTCCTCGCGGACTTTTTCGTGTTCCCGGGGGAACTGGAAATGGAAGCCCTGGCCGCGGGCGCCCGCCGGGTTCTCAGCGGTGAGGAAGAAATCGCGGTATACACGGGCGAACCCGTATGGAACGGATATGAAGGATATGAAGGATATGAAGGAGGCGAGAGTGGAGTTTGAAAATATTCTCTATTCGGAAGACGGCGGCATCGTCACGATTACGCTTAATCGTCCCAAGGCCTATAACGCGCTGAATACTCGGCTGAACAAGGATTTGGAAGAAGCTCTGAATATAATTGAGGGTAATCCCGACGCCCGAGTGTTGATTATTCAAGGAAGCGAGAAAGTTTTTGCGGCCGGAGCCGATGTTGCGGAACTTATGGAAGCCGATCCCTGCGGAGCTTACGACAACTGCGGCTTGGCTCATCGGATTTTTCGCCGTTTGGAAAATCTGCGCATCCCTGTTATCGCCGCTATTTGCGGTCCGGCACTGGGAGGCGGATTGGAATTGGCTTTGAGCTGTGATTTTCGCATCGGCGGGGAAAACGCCGTTTTCGGACTTCCTGAAATTACCCT
Source organism: Spirochaetia bacterium (assembly GCA_963666985.2). GTDB lineage: Bacteria > Spirochaetota > Spirochaetia > DSM-2461 > DSM-2461 > UBA2779. The sequence continues at coordinate 2,294,822 of CAXXIA010000002.1, forward strand.
GGGCATTATTCCCGGTGCCGGCGGAACGCAGAGACTGGCAAAGCTGATCGGCCTTTCTCGGGCCAAGGAAATGATTTTTCTCGGGAAGAAGATTAAGTCGGATCAGGCATTGGATTACGGTCTGATAACCGGAAAAGTGCCCGACGCCGAGGTAATGGGTGCCGCCAGAGAACTGGCCGAAGAGCTCTGCAAACTTTCGGCGCCGGCATTGGCCCGGGCTAAAGAAAGCGTCAATTTCGGATTCTACAGCGGCTTGGATTCCGGTCTGGAGTTTGAAAAACGGAATTTTTCCATGGCTTTCGCCACGGAAGATCAGAAAGAGGGAATGAAGGCGTTTTTCGAGAGAAGAAAGCCTGTCTTTACGAATAAATAGGGAAGGAGAACCTCAAATGGGAATAGGAACTTACGACGAATATAAAGAGCGTCTTCTGAAAATGAAGCCCAACGTGTATCTGAACGGAGAGAAAGTCGACCGTTCAGGAGACTGGATCGACGGCGGCTGCTATGTTATGAAGCAAACTTATGATGCGGCCAACGATCCGGAATATGAAGATTTATGTACGGCCACGTCTCATCTCACCGGGAAAAAGATCAGCCGCTGGACCCACATCCATCAGAGTCAGGACGACCTGATGAAGAAGCAGATGATGACCCGTGTTATGTGTCACCGGGTCGGCGGCTGTACCCAAAGATGTATGGGCACCGATGCCATGAACGCTTTGGCCGTTGTTACTTACGACATGGATCAGGCCTGCGGAACCAAATATCATGAACGTTTTAACAAGTATCTGGAGTACGCCCAGGAAAAAGACCTTGTAATCAACTGCGCGCAGACCGATGTTAAAGGGTCGCGAAATCCGAAGTATAAAAGAGCCCACATGCAGCCGGATCCGGATCAGTTCCTGCATGTTGTTGAAACCAATGTTGACGGCATCGGAATCGATGGAAAACCCTGTAAGGGAATCATCGTTCGCGGCGCGAAAATCTGTAACTCCAACGCGCCTTATGTTGATGAAATTATCGCCACGCCGACCAAGTTTATGGGCCCGGGCGACGAGGCCTACGCCGTTTCCTTCGCCATTCCCGGAGACTGGGACGGAGTTAAGCTGATGGCTCTTCCCGGAAAGCATCATGAAAGAAAGCATATCAAAGCTCCTTTCGCGGACGTCGGCGATGTTGAATCCTTAACCATTTTTGATGATACGTTTATTCCCGAAGACCGTGTGTTCATGAACGGTTTCGATCAGGAAGACGTGCTGATGTATGCCGGTTATCTTGCCCTGATGTTCGCTCACTTTCACAGACATTCTTACACCGGATGTAAAACGGCGGTTTCCGAGTGTATCGCCGCGCAGGCCGCGCTTGTCGCCGATGTGAACGATATTGCTCAAGAGCACCATGTCAGAGAGAAAATTTCCGACATCGTCGGTACGGCCGAGCTCGTTTTCGCGGCCGGTCAGGCTTCGGCACTCAGGGCAACAAAATTCCCCAACGGCTCGTATGTCCCCGACGAAGTTCTCACCAACGCGGGAAGGAAGCTTGCCGGTCAGAAAATTTATCATGAGTATGAAACCCTCGCCGATCTCACGGGCGGTATCTGCGCTTCGCTGCCTACCGAGGAATCGTTCTATGATCCGGAAACAGCCGACCTCTGCAACAAGTACATCATGCGGAATCCGGCCTATACCGCCGAGCAGACGCACCGGGTTATGCGGATGATGGAGAACAAACTGTGCGACGCCTTTGAAAGCGCTCAAGCCGTTGCCGGCGTTCACGGAGGCGGATCTCCCCTTATGGAAACCATCACCATGATGTCCCGCTACGATTTGGAACCGCTCAAGGATATCGCCAAGTATCTGGCCGGATTTGAAGGCTATGAAAAATGTCCCCGTTATGAGAGGGCCACGGCAACTCCGAGAGCCATGCTGGACAGATTCGCGGCGATCAAAGCTAAGAAAGCGGCCGCGGAAAAGAAAGATAAATAGTCCGATGCATCAAAGCGGCAAGCCGTGCTGAGGCTTGCCGCCGTTATTGAGAAGGACGGAACCATGCTGATAAAAACGATTCTTTCTTGCGCCGATGCCGAGGGCGGAGCTTCCGGCGGTTGGGCCTTTCCGTGACGTTTTTAATGGTTCCGAGAAAAGGCGCGGCCGAGGCTGCGGGAAAAAGGACGGCCGAAGGCGGCGCCGCCGAAGATGAAAGAAATCAGCCGGTTTGAAAGAACCGGCAGGGAAGTGATTATTATGGGTATTGGAACATACGACGAATACAAGAAACGGCTTGAGGCGATGAAGCCGAACGTCTATATGGAAGGCAAAAAGCATGACCGGAAAGGCGACTATATGCGGGGCGGTCTGTATGTACTCAAGCATACCTACGACTGCGCCAACGATCCTAAGTATGAAGATGTCTGTACGGCCACATCGCATCTTACCGGAGAAAAAATCAATCGCTTTACGCACATTCACCAATCCAAGGAAGATTTGCTGAATAAGCAGAAGATGACCCGGCTTCTTTGCCACCGTGTGGGAGGCTGCATTCAGCGCTGCATGGGCACCGATGCGCTGAACGCTCTGGCCGTCGTTACTTACGACTGCGATCAGGCAAACGGTACCGGATATTACGACAGATTTTTAAAATACCTGGAATACGTCCAGAAAAACGATATTGCCGCCAACTGCGCCCAGACCGACGTGAAAGGCATCCGCGGCGTTCGTCCGGCCGATCAGCCCGATCCCGATCAGTACCTTCGCATCGTGGAAACACGCGAGGACGGCGTGGTGGTTCGGGGAGCCAAGGTCTGTAATTCGGCCGCTCCTTACATGGACGAGATTATCGCTCTGCCCACGCGCTTTATGGGACCCGGCGAGGAGGAATATGCTATTGCCTTCGCCCTGCCCGGCGACTGGGAAGGCATTAAGATCATGGGACTCCCGGGACTCCAGGCCAAAAGGAAGCATCTTGATGCGCCGATTGCCAACGTCGGCGACGTGGAGTCCATGACCATCTTCGACGATGTGTTCGTTCCCAACGACCGGATTTTCCTCAACGGACTTGAGAATCCCGACAACACGCAGTACGCCGGATACCTGGCGCTGATGTTCGCCCACTTCCACCGCCATTCCTACACCGGCTGTAAAACCGCCGTATCCGAAGTTTTGGCGGCTCAGGCCACTTTGGTTGCCGATGTGAACGGCGTTCTGAAAAAGAGTCATGTTCAGGAGAAGATTTCTCATATCATCGGAACCGCCGAATTGGTTTTTGCCGCCGGGGAAGCTTCGGCTCATCGCGCGGTCCGGTTTCCCAACGGTTCCTGGGTTCCCGATGAAATTCTTACCAACGCCGGACGCCGTTTGGCGGGACATGAAATCTACAATGAATACTCCATCCTCGCGGATTTGGCCGGCGGAATGAGCGCTTCACTGCCTACGGAGGAATCCTACTACGATCCGGAAACGGCGGAACTGGTGGCCAAGTACACCAAAAGGAATCCTTCCTATTCGGCCGAGGATGCTCACCGGTGTTTCCGGATGATGGAAAACAAGCTCTGTTCGCCTTTTTCCGGCGCGGAGATGGTTGCGGGCGTTCATGGCGGCGGTTCCCCGCTGATGGAGACCATCACGATGATGGCCCGTTACGATTTGGAGCCGCTTAAGGACATTGCCAAGTATCTCGCGGGCATCAATGAAGATATCCCCCGGTATGAGCGTCCCACCATGACGCCGCGGGCCATGCTGGACAAGTTCAGGAAAGCCAAAGAAGCCGCTGATAAGAAAGGAAAGGAATAAGACGAGGATAACGTTATGGAAATAAAAACGATTGGTGTATTAGGTGCCGGAGCCATGGGCGGAGGTATCGCCCATCAGGCGGCGATGTGCGGATTTAATGTCATTCTGTGCGATATCGACCAAAAATTTGTCGACGGCGCCGTTGAGCGCGCGGCAAAGCTGATGGACAGAAAGATTGAAAAAGGGAAGATGACCGAGGACGAGAAGAAAGACGTTCTCGGCCGCATGACGACAAGCATCGATAAAAAAGATTTTGCCAAGGCCGATTTTATCATTGAGGCAATAATCGAGGATCTTGAAATTAAGCGGAGTGCGTTCAAGGAACTTGATGAAATTTGCCGGGAAGATGTGATTTTGGCGACCAATTCATCTTCCATGTCCGTAACCACCATCGCGGCCGCGACGAAAAGAGCGGACAAAGTCATCGGAATGCATTTCTTTAATCCTCCCCAGGTTATGAAGCTTGTCGAGATTATCAAAGGATATGCCACCAGTGACGAAACTCTGGAGAGTGTGAAAAAACTTTCCGAGGCGCTGGGGAAAGTCAGCATTGTCGCTCAGAAGGATACTCCGGGTTTTGTCGTCAACAGATTGCTCTTCGCCCTCTTTACGGAAGCCATGAGGATGGTGGATGAAGGTGTTGCGTGTCCGGAGGATATCGATACGGGCCTGAAACTTGGCCTCGGGCATCCGATGGGTCCCTTTCAGCTTATGGATGAAATCGGCGGATTGGATTTGGCCACCTCCGTTTTGACGTATTTCTATGAAGAAACCAAAGATTCCAAGTGGGCCATCCCGCATAACATGAAGTCTCTTGTACGCGCGGGAAGATTGGGAAAGAAAACCGGCGCCGGCTGGTACGATTACAGCTGACGTTTTTTAACTCGTCCTCTTGCCGGAGTCGTTGACTCCGGCCTTGTGGGTCTCCGTGCCGGCCGTGCGGCCGCGAGCCGCAGCGGCCGGTTTTTTTATCGGACCGTTATCAGTTGAAATCTTTACGTACCGCAAATCGGACTTTATCCTTCAAATAACGGGATAGGAGATTGCGGGAATCTGTTATTATATAAAGGGGCTCGCGTTTGTTTCGATTGAATGATAAGGGGAAGTGGACGAATCGATATAAAGCTCTCGGAAGCATCATCGCTGTGTTGGGGGTAGCCGGTATTGCGGGTGTTGTTACCGGAATAATCGGCCCCGGCGAAACCGGAAATGTTCCGACGGTGGTTTTCGGCGCTTTAACGGCGATTCTCGCCGCCGGCGCTTTATTGCTGCTGATTGAATATCGTAAACTCGGTTCCCGGGCCCGGGAGCTTGCCAGAAAAGTTAATCTCCACCCCGATATCTCATCCAAACAGGCTTTCTCGGATCTTGACGATGAAATCGGCCGACTCAATCTCATCGACAGGGACCATTACTTTATCCGGCTGATGAAGGATAGAAGTTCGGATCATCGTCCCATTCTCAAGGAATTGACTTTCTACGGTGTCGATTTTCCTTATGAGGGATTCATCCTTGTTTCTTTTAATGCCTGCCGCCAGCAGGCAATGAATCCTCCGCAAAACATCAGGACGCGGGATTATCTTGTTCGGGATGTTCTTGAAAGGACGCTGCCCGAGGATTTTGTTTCGTATGTTCTGGATTTGGAAGATCTTTATATCTGTCTGTTCAACGTTCCCTATGAAGCGGAGCCCGCGGGTGTCCGAAAAATAAAGAAAGAAATGGAGGTTTATGCCCTTCGTGTCATAAAGAGGATTGATGAAAGTTTTGACCTTCACACAAGTGCTTCAGTTAGTGAGCTCCACCGGGGTTTGGAGTCACTTCCGGATGCTTTTCTTGAAGTTCAGGGATTATTTAAATACAGAAACATTACCGGCAACAACGCTTCGGTTCTGCATTATATGGCTTACTATATCAGCTTCGAGAGCTGGTATGAGTTCGGCAGCACGTATAATAAATTCGACGAAGTTCGTCAGCTGATCACCAGTATTCAGGTTGGAGACTTTGCGAATGCCAAATTGCTTATCAATGATTTATTCGAGAACGACTACTCCCGCAAATATCCTACGCTGATTCTTGCCCGCTGCAGGCTCTACGGCGTTATCGATGCGGCCATCAATGCCATGGGACTATTGAAGGAAGAACTTGACGAGGATTTCTTAAGAGAACTGAATCCGGCAACACGGATTGTAAACTGCAATACGTATACCGAGCTTCAGGCGGAACTTGATTCCATTTTTGACGCCATAATCGAATACTATTCCCGGAAGAAGAAGGACAGTCCCCCCGAATGGTTCGAGACCATTCAGACGTATATTGATAAACACTACAACGACATGGACATCAACGTGGCGACGATTGCGGATCATTTTAAGATCAGTTCGGCCTATTATGCCCGTGTCTTCAAGAAATACACGGGGATGTCGCCTCTGGATTATATTCATAAGCTCAGAATGCGCAGCGCGAAGCGGCTGATGGGAAAAGGCGTGAGCGTCAAAGACGCCGCCACCATCGTCGGATACGGCAGTCCCATTACGATGAGCCGTGCTTTTAAGCGTTATGAAGGCGTTACTCCGGGAAGCTACATCAAACGCTAGCCGAACGTATTAAACCGACCTTCCCATCTATAAAACCGACTCTTAAAGAAAGATCTGTATTCCAGTAGTATTTCACTTAGATAACAGGAGTTAGGTGTTGGACGAAATTGTATTGAGCATCGACGGCGTCGAAGTGCCATCACGGAAAGGCCAAAGCATTCTTGATGCGTCCTTGGAAGCCGGAATTTATATTCCTCATATTTGTTCTCATCCCGATTTGTCCTCTCAGGGCGAATGCAAGCTTTGCGTGGTGGAAGTCGACGGAGAAACGAAACTCTCGTGTCGGACCGAAGTTCGGCAGGGTCTGTCGGTTACGACGAAGTCGGATCATCTGCAGCATCTGCGTGTTACGGCGCTGGAACTGATGCTGGCCGGTCATCCTCATGACTGTACGTCCTGCGTGGTGTATCTCAACTGCGAGCTCCAGGCGATGATGCAGTATCTGGGAGCCGTTCATGCCCGGATGCGGAGTGTTCACAAGAAGAATAACGCGGTTAATACGAGAAACCCCATTATCATCCGTGAATTGGAGCGGTGCATTCAGTGCGGACGATGCGTTCGGGCCTGCGAAGAGCTTCGCGGCGTCGGAATTCTTGAATACCGAAACAGAGACGGTGAAAGCTACATCGGAACGGCGGACGACAAGCCTTTTATGGAAGCGGATTGCCGGTTTTGCGGGGCCTGTATCGCCGTTTGCCCGACCGGCGCCCTCAGAATGGATACAAAACTCAGTTCCGAGGCCGTGCCCTGCCGTTCGGAATGCCCCGCTCACGTGGATATCCCCCGTTATGTCCGTTTCGTGAAGGAAGGCCGTTACGGCGAGGCCGCTGCCGTTGTGCGGGAAAAGGCGCCGCTGCCGCTTTCTCTCGGCTATGTCTGCAGTCATCCCTGCGAAGAGGTCTGCCGCCGGGAAGAGTTGAATCGGGCCGTTTCCATACGTGAAATCAAGCGTTTCGCCGCCGAGAACGATACGCGGGGATTCTGGAAAGAACACCATGTGAAAAAGAGCCCGACCGGAAAAAAAGCCGCGATTATCGGCAGCGGCGCGGCCGGTCTGACGGCGGCCTATTATTTAAGTACGGCCGGACACGATGTGACGATTTTTGAACGGCTTCCGGTTGCGGGCGGCATGATGTCCACCGGAATCCCCGAGTATCGTCTGCCGAGAAATGTCGTTCAATCCGAAATCGATGTTATTCTTGAAAATGGCGCCCGGCTGGTTACATCGCGGAATATTGAAACGGTTGATGAGCTTTTTAACGAAGGCTTCGATGCCGTTTTGGTTGCCGTCGGCGCTTCGGTCGGTAAAAAACTCGGTTTCCCCGGTGCGGAGAACGAACAAGTTTATTCCGCCGTTGATGTTCTTCGGGCGGCATCTCTGGGAGAAAAAGTTGCTCTGGGCAATCGCGTAACCGTTCTCGGCGGAGGGAATGTGGCTTTTGATGCGGCCCGTGTCTGTGTTCGCCTCGGCGTGGAAGAGGTGAATCTTGTCTGCCTGGAACCCGAGGGGGGGATGCTGGCCGATGAAGAAGAAATCATTCAGGGAAAGGAAGAAGGCATCAACATTCTTAATTCCAAAACGACTTTGGAACTTGAAACCGAAAACGGGAACCTGAAAGGTGTTCGGGTTATTGATGTGGCGGAATTTTCCTTCGGTCCGGGAGGAAAACTCGATTTAAAAACCGTGGAAGGTTCGGAAACCCTGATTCCTTCCGATACGGTGATTTTCGCGGTCGGCCAGAAAACGGACTTGTCGGATGATTTCGGCGTTGAATTAACGCCGTTCGGATATGCGCAAGTCGCCGAAGGTGCGTTCGCCGCAAGCCGGGAAGGCGTTTTTGCCGCCGGCGATGCCGTTACCGGAACAAAATTCGTTATTTCGGCCATAGCCGGCGGCCGGAGCGCCGCGGCGGAAATGGATCAGTTCCTGGGCGGAACGGGAGAGATCGACGAGGTGCTGGCTCCTGTTGAAATCCCCGATGGAAAAATCGGAATACTCGAAGGTTTTTCCGCATTGCGGCGGGAAGATGTTGATTATATCGGAGCGGACGAACGGAAGGCGGGATTCGCAGAAATCAGCTGCGGCTATGATGAATGCCGGGCTCGCGATGAAGCTTCGCGATGTCTTCAGTGTGATTTGCGTCTGAATATATCAAAAACCAAGTTATGGACGGACTATATCAAGACATGATTCAGTGCGAGAAAGAAAAAATCGATTTACCCGATACATCGGAAATCCTCGAAAAGGCCGAAACGGTTTGTCCGGTGGATTGGGCCCTTGCCGTCGCGGATAAAGCACGGCGGGAATCCTGCGGGAAATGCGTCATGTGCCGGGAAGGAACTCTTCAGCTGTATACGATCATTTCCGACATCGTGAGCGGTAAAGGTGAATCGGACGATCCGGATTTAATCCTCGATTTGTGCGGAGTAATCGGGGAGGCGGCCGATTGTGAAATGGCCCGAGAGGCATCATCGCTGATTCGATTGTCTTTGGAAACGCACAGAGACGATTGGAACGCGCATATTCTGCGCAAGCGCTGCCCCGCTCTGGTTTGTTCCGCGTATATCACCATCGCCGTTAAGCCCGATCTCTGTAAAGGTTCCGGAGAGTGTGCCAAGGTTTGTCCGGAAAATGCCATAGCCGGTTCCGAGGGATTGATTCATGTGGTGGATGCGGCCCTCTGTACGCGGTGCGGGGCCTGTATCGAGGCGTGTCCCCATGGAGCGGTGGGAAAATTCGGAGTCGTTGTTCCGAAAACACCGGATAAACCTGTTCCGGTCGGTTCTTTCGAGGGGGCTCCCGCGGGACGCCGAAGGCGGCGGGGGTAATGGTTTTCGGACTTCGTCGGCAGCGTGCAATTCTGACCGTTGGATGTACAATTTTGACGGTTGCGGCTTTTTTCAGCACCTGCTGAGATAGATATTACACATTACAAGGAATAAAAATATGAAGATGGAAGCAGATGTCGTCGTTATCGCCGCAGGAGCCTCCGGCATCGCCGCGGCGGTAGCCGCCGCGGAAAAAGAGGCCAGTGTCGTTGTTTTTGAAAAAGGAAGCACCACAGGCGGCGCCGCCAGCATGGGAATGGGCTTCTTCGCGGTTGAATCGAAATATCAGAAGAATCAAATGATTCCCCTCACGGTGGACGAAGCCTTTAAAACATTCATGGAATATACCCATTGGCAGGTTGACGGCCGTCTGGTGCGCAAGTACTTCGGTCAATCGGCCGGCACCGTCGAATGGGTGGAAAGCATGGGCGTGGAATTCCTGGGTGCCTATAAGTATTTCAAGGATTCCCTCCAAACATGGCATGTCATCAAAGCGTTCGGCAGCAATAGGCCTTCCGAGCGCGGAGCCTCGGTTATGTTCAAAGCCCTGACCGACAGGGCCGTGGAATTGGGTGTGGAAATCAAATTCCACACTCCGGCCCATAAGATTCTGACCAATCCCGATACCGGCCGGGTAACCGGTGTTCTGGCCAAAGACGCCGACGGTAACGAGATTGAATGCGAGTGCGATACCGTTATCGTCTGCACAGGCGGTTTCGGAGACAATCCGAAGCTGATTAAGGATAAGATCGGTTTTGATTGGGGAAAGGATCTTTTCTCCTTCCGTATCCCCGGAAACGTGGGCGACGGCCTGAACATGATGTGGAACATCGGCGGCGGAAAAACACCGGTCAATATCGAAATGACCTACAACAGCCCCGGACTGACCGACATTTTCAAAACCCTGAGCGAAACCATGCGTCAGCCCAACCTTCTGGTGAACCTGGAAGGAAAGAGATTCTGCAACGAAGAAATCATGAACAACACAACCTTTACGGGAAATGCCGTCAGCCGGCAGACTCAGAGAAAGGGCTTCACGATTATCACCGATGAGATTCTTGATGATTACCGAAAGAACGGTCTGGATTTCATTACCGTGCACCACAACATTAAAACCGTGGACAAATGGGACGAGGAACTGAAAACATACCTGAGCGGCGAGAAAGCCGAAGCCTCGGGACTCAGCCTTCTTCATGACGAGGAAGAGAATGAATCGGTTCTTTGGGAAGCCGACAGTCTTGAAGAACTGTGTGAAAAAACCGGTATCAATCTTAAGAATCTGAAAGCCACCATCGAGGAATACAATTCTTATGCCGGTACCCGGGATATGCAGTTCAACAAGCATCCCAAATACATGCGGGCCATCAAGGGGAAGAAATTCTACGCCGTGGCCCACAGGCCCTGCGGATACGGAACTCTCGGCGGCATCAAAGTGAATGACGATCTTCAGGTTCTCCGCGACGACGGGAGTCCGATTCCCGGACTCTATTCCGCCGGAACCGACGCCTGTAATATTTTCGGCGACAGCTACTGTTTCATCATGCCGGGAAACACCATGGGCTGGGCGATCAATTCCGGAAGAATGGCCGGATACAACGCCGTAGATTATCTCGATTCCGATGATTTTGTAGAGTAGGAACGCTGATGAAAGCATACCGCTATCCCAATCTTCTGAAGCCCATCAAGATAGGAAAAGTGACATTCCGGAATCGGATTTTCACCGCGCCGACGGGTCTGCACGCCGTTCAGGCGGAAGAACCGTATCCCACCGAAGCGGCCATCGTTCATTTCGCCAACAGGGCCAAGGGCGGCGCAGGCTGTGTTACCTGCGGCGGCGTCAGTATTTTCCCCAGGAAAAAAGACGACGGTCACGCCACTTGGGATGTGTATGAGAAGTCGAATGTCCATGTCTTGGCCCAGTTGGCCGAGAGTATTCATTTCCACGGCGCCAAGGCTTCCATGGAGCTCGGAGTGGCGGGAGTCGTCGGCGGTGAGTACGGCGCCAGCGACGGCATTATTCTCATGGCGGGAAATCCCGCCAAGGAAATGCCCGTATCCGAAATGAATCGGATTGCCGACGGCTATGCCGCGTCCGCCTCCGGCTGCAGGGCCGCCGGATTCGACATGATTATGCTCCATTTCGGTCACGGGCTCCTGGTGGGGCAATTCATCTCTCCGCTGACCAACCGCCGAACCGACGAATACGGGGGAAGCGCCGAGAACCGCGCCCGATTCCCGATGATGATTATCGATCGGATTCGGGAGAAAGTCGGCCGGGATCTGCTGATCGAAGTCCGCATCAGCGGAGCCGAACACGTCCCCGGCGGGATTACAATTGAGGATGCCATTGAATTCACGAAGCTGATCGAGGATAAGGTGGACCTTATTCACGTGTCCGCCGGTGTTCACAATCCGGACTATATGACCGTGGTGCATCCCTGCGGATTCCGTCCGCATATGCCCAATCTTCCTTTGGCCGAAGCCATGAAAAAATCGGGAGTGAAAATCCCCGTGGTAACGATCGGCGGTATCCAGGAACTCGGCAGCGCCGAGGCCGCATTGGCCGACGGCAAGGCGGATATCGTCTCCGTCGCCCGCGGATTCATCGCGGATACGAATTTGGGCAACAAAGCCTACCGCGGCGAGGGTGAGGATGTGCGGCCCTGCATCAAGTGCATGCGGTGCCATGACAGCGTTGTTTGGGAATATCACTATTCCTGTACGGTGAACCCGGAAATCGGATTCGAACATCGGCTTCCGCTGTTGGTGGAACCGCCCAAAGCGAAAAGGAATATCGCCGTCGTCGGCGGAGGTCCCGCCGGAATGCAGGCGGTTCTGACGCTGATTTCCAGGGGACATGAGGTAACTCTTTATGAAGCCGAAGATGTTCTCGGCGGAACCTTGAACTTTTCCGAAAAGGTCGATTTTAAAAGGGATTTAAGGCGCTATAAAGATTACATGGCGGACCGGGTTCTTCAATCCGGCGCGACCGTGAAGCTGAACACCCGCGTCGACGCGAAATTTTTGAACGCCGCGGGTCATGATGTGGTTATCGGAGCCTTGGGATCGTCTCCTCTTGTTCCTCCCATCCCCGGTATCGATAATGACCATGTGGTTATGGCGCTGGATTCCTATGGTGCCGAAGATCGGCTCGGGGACGAGGTTCTCGTATTGGGAGGCGGACAGGTCGGCAGTGAGACGGCCCTCCATCTTGCCCGCATGGGTAGAAAGGTAACCTTGCTGGAAATGAGAAGCGGTATTGTTCTGGACGCTTCCGAAACCCACAAGGGAGAGATGATCTTTGAAATTAAAAACAATGAGAATATTACCGTTTTAACCTCGGCCCGCTGTACTTCCATCGGTAAGGATTCGGTTACGTATGCCGATGCGGAAGGAGAGGAGAAAACCGTCTTCGCGCCGAGCGTTATTGTCGCCGTTGGAATGGTTTCCGCCGAAAAGGATGCCGAAGCCTTAAGGCAGGCTCTTGATTGCGAGTTTTATTCCATAGGTGATTGTCAAAGGGTCGGAACCGTGGAGAGCGCCACAAAGAGCGCTTACTATTTGGCGGTCCGACTTTAATAGAAGAAGGAGTTTTATTAGTATGATATCTCAATCACGCCGGGGCTGGATTGTGCTCTGGGCGGCGGTGATCCTTAATTTTTTCATCGGTCTGGGGTATATCTGGAGCATTATCGCCAAGCAGCTTATTGAACAGCTGCATTGGACGAGCGTTCAGGCATCCCTTCCGTATACCGTTTTTTCCATTATGTTCGCCGTTTCCATGATGCTTTCGGGCCCCATCCAAGATAGAAAAGGACCGCGTTTCAGCTCGACGCTCGGCGGTCTTCTGATCGGCGGCGGACTTATTCTTACCGGATTCGCCCTGAAGCCTTCCCTGATGGTTCTGACTTTCGGACTGATCACCGGAACCGGTTTGGGCTCGATGTATTCCGCGACGGTTCCGCCGGCTTTGAAGTGGTTCCCGCCCGAGAAGAAAGGCACCATTAACGGAGCTATCGTGGCGGTTTTGGCTTTGGCGTCCATTATGTATTCTCCCGTTGCCAAGACGCTCATGGAGAATATGGGCATCGCTCCCACCTTCTGGATTATAGGCGGAGTGCTTATTGTTATTCTTACAGGGACTTCACAGCTGCTCTGTAATCCTCCCGAAGGGTATCAATTCGCTTCCGAATCCGGATCGCCGGCCGCCGTTACCGCCGTTGTGGAGCAGGGACCGCGGGAAATGCTCAAAAGCGGCGACTTCTATAAGATTTGGTTCATGTTCGCCCTTTCCGCGTCTTCCAGTCTCATGGTTGTCGGGCATATCGCGAACATTGCCAAGAGTCAGGCCGGCTGGAACGGCGGGTTCATCCTGGTGATTCTTCTGGCGCTGTGCAACGGCGCCGGTCGCTTTTTTCTCGGCGGATATCTTTCCGACAAACTGGGCCGCGGAAATCTGATGCGGCTGACGTTTATTCTTCAGGCCGTCAACATGCTCCTGTTCATGTTCTACAGAAGTCCGCTTCTGCTGATTATCGGCGTCGCCGTGGCCGGACTGTGCTACGGCTCCACGATGGTTGTCTTCTCGGCGGCCACCGCGGATAAATGGGGCATGAAGAACTTCGGCGCGAATTACGGAATCGTCTTCATGGCCTGGGGACTCGCCGGGGTTGTCGGGCCTTTGCCGAGTGCGTTCATCTTCGACGCAACCGGCAGCTATACGGGCGCCTTTTTGATCTCCGGCGTTCTGGTGATTGTCTCTTTGATTCTGGCTTTTACCTATAAAGCATCCGATAAAGGTTAAAAATCCCGTTTCCCGATTCGCCGAATAAGCCTGCGGGACCCGAATGGGTCCCGCGGGTGTTTATAACCCTTGACATCGGGTTATTCTCGATTGTATACATAGTATAACGTTATACTAAAACGTTATACTAACAATGAAGATGACAATAAAAGACATCGCGCGTCTGTGTGATGTTTCCGTGACAACCGTTTCTCGCGTGCTGAATAATAAAACCGACTCCATAGGCCGGGAAACCGTTGCGCGCATCCGTGAAAAAATTGAGGAAGTCGGCTATCGGCCCAACAGCGTGGCCAGGAGTATGATAACCGGCCAATCCCATACGATAGGACTTGTTGTTCCCGATAATTCCAATCCTTTTTTTGCCGAGCTGGCGCGGAGTATCGAGGATATCGGTTACGCCGAGGGATACAGCGTTATTCTCTGCAATTCCGATTACAGCGTGAAGAAAGAATTGGCCTATGTCGATGCGCTTATCGCCCGCCAAATTGACGGCATAATTTATATTTCAACGGGTCAATCCGGCGATACCTCCCGGAAAATGCAGGGGAATGGGGTTGCGTTCGTTGAAGTGGGCCATAACATCGTCGGTTCCAGTTTCGGAGTCGTGTCAATCGATTACGCGAAGGGCGGTTTTCTGGCCACATCTCATCTGATTGGGCTGGGACATAAAAGAATCGGGTGTATCGCGGGGGGGATTGTCTATACCCATAGCGAACAGAGACTGGACGGATACAAAAACGCGCTGGAGACGGCGGGAATGGAATCCGATCCCCGCCTTATCGTATCGGGTGATTTTCGTCTGGAAGGCGGAGAACGCGCGATGCAAGAACTCTTGGCGCTTAAGGAACCACCCTCGGCCGTTTTCGCGTTCAACGACATGATGGCATTGGGCGCCATCCGCGCCGTGAAGGCGAGCGGTTTCAGAGTTCCTGAGGACATTTCGATCGTGGGTTACGACAATATCGGCTTCGGCCGGGTTATCGATCCTCCTTTAACGACAATCGATCATCCCGTCGCCGCCGTTGCCGATGCCGTAATGAATTTACTCTTCAGAAATATCATGAAAAAAAGCGGTCTTCCTGAAAACCGGTCTGAATTTCAGGGTATCGAACCTCGGCTGATAATCCGGGAATCCGCGACAAGGCGGAATCCGGATATCGAACAGGAAGCATAGGAGGTTCTTATAGAGAAAAGTGCAGTAATCGGAGAATCAAATTGGATAGCCGGAAGAGAGTGTGGACGGGAGACCACGGCACGATCCCCCGCCCACGATGAGTCGACTCTGCAGTCACAAACTCTCTTTGATTGTACCAAACCTGGAGTAATCAATGAAACGAATTTTAACACTCGGCATCGCGGCGGCTCTTCTTATCACCGCGCTGCCGCTCTTTGCCAACGGCGCCGGTTCCGGAGAATCGTCCGAAGAAAAGCCGGTTAATCTTACATGGCTGATCCTGGAATTCTGGAATCCCGATACCGTTATCGCGGCTTATCAGGAGCTTCATCCCAATGTCACGATAGAAGCGGAGAAAGTGGGCTGGGGCGACTTTTTCCAGCAGAACCAAATCAGACTGATGTCGGGAGAGGGCGATCCGGATATCGTGAGTATCGATCTTCCCTTGGTCGCATCTTATGGGGCTCGCGGTTGGCTTGAACCTTTGGATGATGTTATAAGCTCCGAAGATAAATCCCGCTGGATTCCGGCGGCCGTCGAATCGGGAACATACAACGGAGCATTGCTGGCCGCGCCTCAGCATACCTCCACTCAGCTGCTTTTCGTTAATAAGGATCTTCTTGAATCAAAAGGAATTACCCCTCCCGGAACGGATGATCGCCTAACCTGGGAAGAGGTTCTCGCCGCGGCGCAAGCTGTTTCCGAAGGGGATATTCGAGGATTCAATTGGGAACAAAACACCGCGATTTATCAGCTGCAGCCCCTGCCTGTTTCCTTGGGCGGGAAATGCATCGGAGAGGACGGTTTAACCGTCGAGGGTTTTATCAATTCCCCCGAGTGGATTGAAGCTTTCACGTTTTACAAAGATGTCTACAACAAGTATGGAGTCGCACCCAAAGGCGATACTCCTGCCGCGGATCTGTTCGCGTCGGGAAAGCTGGCGATGTTCGTCGGCGGTCCCTGGAATATCCGCCGTTTCGCGGCCGAAGCGCTCCTTTTCGACTGGACTGTGTCCCGGCATCCTTATTTTGAACAAGGAGAGATTGTTACTCCCACGGGAAGCTGGCATTTCGGCGTAAACGCGGCCGGTGAAGATAAAAAGGCGGCCGCCGAATTCGTCCGTTGGCTGACCGCCGGAGAAGGCGCCGGTCTTTGGTGGAGTAAAGACAGTTATGACATGCCCGCGCAGATAGCGCTGCTTGAGTCTTTCAATACGATTGAGGATTTCCAAAAACCGCCTCTTTCTTTCATGAAAGTCGCCGCCGCCGAAGCGCGGGTCAATCCGGTTCCTCGGCCCGTTACGCCGGGATTCCTGGAGTACGATCAGCTGCTTCAGGCGGCGTTCAGCGATATTCGCAACGGGGCGGATCCGAAAAAAACCCTTGATACCGCCGCCGGACGCATTTCTTCGGAAATGAATAAATATCGATAGGAGATGATCCATCGGGACCCGGCCCCGATGGATCGATCAAATGAATAAAGATAAAATCGTTCCGTATACGCTGATTGCACCGGCTCTGCTGTTACTGATTCTCTATAGGTTCTGGCCTACGGTTCTGGGACTTCATGAAAGTCTGTTTACCACGTCTTTCGCCCAGGGCGGAAAAAAGATTTTCATTGGTCCGGGAAACTTTATCCATTTGTGGAATGATCCGGTTTTCTGGAGTTCGGTAATCGCGACAGTCTTATTTAACGTGATAGCGAATCCTCTTCAAATCTTTCTTGCTTATATCCTTGCGGCTTTGCTGAACCGAAAGGTGAAGGGAATTAATTTGTTTCGAGGCCTCTTTCTTATTCCGGTGGCCATATCCATCAATGTTTCTTCCATCATCTGGAAGCTGATGCTGGATTCCGGAGGACTGGTGAATGGAATCTTGGATCGGATGGGACTGGCGCCTCAGCCCTTTCTGCTGTCCGTCGATCAGGCGCTTTGGTCCGTTATCTGGATTTCTTCCTGGATCGGCGTGCCTTTTTGGTCGCTGTTTATATTAGCCGGGTTTCAGAGCATTCCGCGGCAAGTTTATGAAGCCGCCGCCATTGATGGTGTTTCCTCTCCACAGAGAACTTTTCGAATCACTCTTCCTTTGATGAAAAACTCCCTGGCCTTTGTTCTTATCGCGGACACCGTCGCGAATTTTTTATTGTTCACCCCCGTGCTGCTTTTAACCGGAGGAGGACCGGAGCTGTCGACCAATGTCGCGATGTTTGAAGCCTATAGAAGAGGGATGATATACGGAGATTTGGGAACGGCTTCGGGTATTGTCATGATGCTGCTTTGCTTAATCATTATCGTCGTCGGACTTCAGTCGCTTTTATTCCGGGAAAAGAAATGAAAAAAAACGGAACTTATTCGGTTTCTCACCGGATATTGACCTATGCCTTTCTCTTTATCGTATTCATCATCGTGTTTATCCCTTTGTTATGGTCGCTTTCCGCTTCGTTCACGCCAAATAATCGAATCTATGAATATGTCGCGCCATTTTCCTGGAAAGCCTTTGTTCCGGTGGACTTTACCCCGGAAGCGTATGGGATTCTCTTCGGTGAAAGAGGATTCGGAATCGTTGTTTTAAGAACGCTGGTTATATCTCTGCTGACGGTCGTGTTCGGGGGAGTCGTCGCTTTTGCCGCCGGCTTCGGTTTCGCGAGATTCCGTTTCCGGGGCAGAAATCTTCTGTTCGGTTTGGTGATGGTTTCCTTCATGGTTCCCATCGAGGTTACCGTATTGCCCCTTTATATCATGATTGTTCACTCCGGCTGGGTGAACACATGGCGGGGGGTTGTTATTCCGGGACTGGCCAACGGGCTGGTTATTTTCCTTTTTCGGCAGTTCTTTATGGAAATCCCGGGAAGTATGCTGGAAGCGGCCCGCGTCGACGGAACCTCCTGGCTCAGAATCCTGAGAAGTATTGTCTTGCCCGTTTCTCTCCCGGTAACGATAGGCGCGAGTCTTATTCTGTTTTTGTCGGCGTGGAATAACTATTTCTGGCCTCTTCTTGTGGCGACCAAACCCCGTTTTCGGCTCGTGCAGGTGGCCATTTCCATGGCCATTCAGCAGCAGCAGATTTATTGGAACGAACTTTTTGCCGGGGCTCTTATTGCCGCCTTGGTACCGATCGTTATCGTTTTGCCCCTGCAGAAATACTACGTTCAGAGCGTCGTTTCTTCGGGAATTAAGGGATAGGTTCCGGAATGAAAAGAATCCCCGTGATTATCGACACGGATATCGGTACGGATATAGACGATACCTGGGCCGTTCTGATGGCCCTTAATTCGCCCGAACTGGATATTAAACTCATCGTTTCTTCCACCGGAGATACAATTCTTCGGGCGGCTCTTCTGGCGAAATTTCTGGATCGCTGCGGCCGTACGGATATTCCGATAGGCATCGGGATTCCCTTGGAAGTCAGCGGACATTACCAGAAAGGATGGATTGGAGATTACTCGATAGAGCGCTATCCGGGAAGGATTTTGGAAGACGGTGTTGGAGGCATCATTGAAACCATTATGTCTTCATCGGAAGAAGTAACCGTTATCGGAATGGCGCCTCTTCCCAATATCGGTTCGGCATTGAGACGGGAACCGGGCATCGCGAAGAAATCCCGGTTTGTCGGAATGCACGGAAGTCTCTTTAAAGGATATTTTGGAGCGGATGAGGCCGTCGCGGAATTTAATGTGCTGAAGTACCCTTATTCCTGCAGGGATGTTTTCGCCGCTTCATGGGATGTTACGATTACGCCTCTCGACACATGCGGTTTGGTGCAGCTTAAAGGCGATCGCTACCGGCAAGTGTCTCGAAGCGGATCGGCCGGGCCGGTCTCGGTTATGGAAAATTACAGGATTTGGACGGAGTGCAACGATCATCCCAAGTACCACGGATTCAATCCCGAGATTGAGAGTTCCATACTCTACGATTCGGTCGCGGTGTATTTGGCCTTCAGCGAGGAACTGCTTGATATCGAGGAGTATGGGATTTTCGTTACGGATGACGGTTATACGCGGATTGATTCCGGCCGGAAAAAGATACGCTGCGCAACGGGCTGGAAAGACCAATCCCGCTTTGAAGATCTTCTTGTTCGGAGGCTGCTGGGAAATCCGTAATGCAATCATAGGAAACAAGGCCGCGAAGAGACTCCGTTCGCTTCTCATGTTGCAAGGGAATGTTCGCATGGTATGATCAGTCATGCTGCGAACCTACGTTGAGATTACCGGTAACCGGGAACTTCGAGATTTCTGCAAGAGCCTCGCCGATCGAGGTATAACGCGTCTTGCCGTGGATTTCGAGGGCGAGTTTAATTTGCACGTTTACGGCGAGAAACTCTGCCTGATTCAGGTTTACGATGGACGGGATTTTTATCTTATCGATCCTCTCGGTATTTCCAAAGATGCCCTGTTCGATTTCTTTTCCATTAAGGACATGGTGTACTTTTTCTATTCCGCCGATTCGGATATGAGCCTGATTTACAAGCAGTATGGAATTAAGATGCGTTCGGTTTACGATATCCAGCTTATGGTTGAGGTGCTGAATCTTCCGAGCAGGGGACTGGACGGCGTTTTATCCTCGGAGCTGGGAATCGTCGTGGAGAAAAAGAGCCGGTTCCAGCGTCATAACTGGACTTTAAGACCCATCGATGAAGACGCGAAACAGTACGCCCTGAACGACGTGGCGTATCTTTTCGAACTGCATAAAAAGCTTATGGTGAAAATAAAGGACCGCGATCTCTTCGAAGCGTTGGTGTTGAAGCTTGTCGCTTCGGCAAAGGATTTCGATAAGAAGAGTGTTCCCGGGATTTTTAAAACCCAGGCATATAAACAGATGAGCAGGGCAAGAAAAGCCGTTTATAAGAAGATTGTCGAAATCAGGGAATCGTACGCGAAAGAACTCGACGTTCCGGCTCATCTGGTTATTCCCAAGCACGATTTACCCGATTTGGCCGAAAATCCCGGAAAGATTCGGAACATACGTTTCCATAATCGGGTTCCCGGGGAGATGAAGGAACGGATCGTAAAGGACGTCTCCGCGATAAAACCGTAAAGCATCTTTTTAGCGTGGTGTTCCGGAAATTCTAAGACGGCGAAACGGCGGTTTAATGGAACGAATTGAGGCCGCGGATAGGAAAGGAACGGCGCGGCGGCCGGTATCGGCACTACCTCCAATGATATTGCTGCCGCGGAAAGTAAATTTGCAGTTGGCTTAGATCCCCTTGTTGATCCTCGTTAGTTCAGCGGCAGGATTAATGAGGTAAGATTGTTCAAGTATCAGCTGACCGCCGATGAGATTTCTGATATCTACGATTCGGAGAAGTGATGCGCAGCCAATAACGGCCGTCACTTACGTTGCTTGTTCTCCCCTCCTTCCACCGAGGGATGGGCCGGCTTCGCTTAATCTATGGGATTTGAAGCTTCGGGATCTGATGATTTCGCGATTGGCTTCCACGCGGGGATGGGTGGAAGCATGTAATCATCTATCATCAAAATATCAGGCTCCACCATCCTCGATAAACAACGATGATGCTAAAAAGAACAATAAGAGTCAGAATTTTCGCATAGCGCAGGATTATGCCGCTTTTAAAATACTCGTTTCCCTCGCCAATAATGATAATGACATGGTGAAAAGGAAAAAAAAAATGGGAACAGATACTGGTATAAATTAGGAATATCAGTATCTTCGGATCAATAATCCCCGAAGTGATTGACGCGAGCCCCGGTACCACGATGGACATTGTTGTGATATTACTCCCAAGAATCATGTGCAGAAACATTGATATCCCTGTTACGGCGACAATCGGCATCAGTGTTCCGTTTCGCGGGATAAGGTTTGAAAATTTGGAGAAGAGTATAGAAGAAACTCCGCTTGCTTCCAGAGCAGGTCCAATGGCGAATGCCGCCGTTAAGAAAACCATCAATTCGAAATTTACGGATTTAATATCTTTTTTACCCAGCATACCGACTGCGAACATCAGCGCCGTACCTGCTGTTACGATAATGGCACCATGTATTTTGTGGAAATCTTCCACCGCCCATAGAACAATAACCGCCAGTATAATTATGAGATTTGTTTTTTCTTTCGCCGTAAGGCGCAATTTTTTCGGTTTATTACTTGGAGGCTCTTTAAGAGGGCTAAAATCAGACAACTTTTTCCTGAAGGTGAAGAGAAATCCCGCAGCCGCCAAAAGGTAGAAAACAAAGGAAGGAACAGTCATTGCTTTTATCCATTCAAACTCCGTGATATCAAGGTTTCCCATAATCAGTATGGCGTTGTTTAAGATGATATCTCCCCGGATTAAGAACATATTAACGAAGGCCGAAGAGGCAAAAATCCAGAAGAGCAGAATTGACTTCAGTTCGGCATTTATTCTTTTTCGTTCAAGAAATTCGGAGAAAATCATTGCAAGCAGAATCACTCTGGAAAATGGCTGAGGAATAATAAAAATAAAAAGAATCTCCGCAAGGAATAAAACCGCCATGAAACGATGGGTATTGAGGGTATATTTTTCTATCAGCGGCTGTACCAGTTTTGCGGAGAGTCCGCTGTTGAGAATTCCTTGTGAGAACAGAAAAGAAAAAAGAATAGTCACAAAATTGGCTGATAAAGGGAAATGAAAAACCTTGTTAACAGGCAGTTCACTGAAGATTAAAAAAGCAAGCAGTAAAAAAAGAGAAGAGTAGAGTTTCCTTACCGCACCGGTAACCCATAGGATTATCGTTGCCGCCGTTGAAGAAAGAATAACAGTTTGTTCGACTGAAAGGCCGATCCAGAAAGCCATAGTCATAACGATAAGGACCATGAGAATTGAAAGTGTATGCTTCAGCATCTATAAGTTACCTAATTTTTTTTGTCGAAAATGATTCTTGTATATAAAGCGGAAATTTGCCGAAATGTTAAGTGAGATCTTCGTGTTTTCACACGAAGATTCTCGTTCTATTAAGCTATTAGGCAGGTTAGTGCCACAGCCAGAATCTTATTCCGGGCGGAATCCGTTCGTGAGGTCATTACTATTGGAACTTCCGCACCCATAACAGCGGCGCCTACATCTTTTTGAGCGATGAATGTAATCGCTTTATGGAGGATATTTCCAACTTGAATATCCGGAACAATCAGTATGTCTGCATTTCCGGCAACTTCACTTGATATCCCTTTTCTCTCTGCGGCTTCTCTTGATATAGCATTGTCCAGAGCAAGAGGACCGTCGAATGTCGCTCCGGAAATTTGTCCCCTATCCCCCATCTTGCTGAGGATCGCGGCGTCCAGCGTTGCGGGCATTGCCGGATTAACATTTTCAAGTGCTGAGAGAAAAGCCACTTTGGGGTTATCCAATCCAAGCTTATGTGCAAGTTCGATGCAGTTTTCGGTTATCTGCTTCTTTTCCTGTAATCCCGGATTGATATTCATGGCGCAGTCTGAAACAAGAAGCAGCCCGTCTCCGTTCGGTTTGTTTAATACCGATATTTGAGATATCAGTTTTCCCGTGTTTAGTCCTCTTTCTTTATCAACAACGGCTTTCAAGAACGTCCCGGTATGGAGGAGTCCTTTCATAACGGAGTGAGCCTCGCCCGTCCTGACGAGTTCTACCGCTTTATAGGCCGCTTTAGCATGGTTCGGTTCATCAATTATCCGATAGCTGCAGTCTTTATTGTATTTCCCGGCGATATCTTCAATTTTCGATTTGTCTCCGACAAGAATAAAATCGGCAATACCTCTCTTTACGGCTTCCTCGGCGACTTCGAGCACCTCAATATCCTCTGCGGCAGCAACGGAGAGGGTTTTTGGGGGAGATTCAATAACAATATCCAATATATGGTTAAGGTTTTTAATCATTTTTTTTCCTTTTGTACTTAGTAAGTTTTAGCCGCTTCTTTCCCATGGAGATACCGGAGTGCGTTCTCCGCTAACGAAAGCATTTCGTTTTCACCGGCTCTGATATACATTGGGGCAATAAACTCGGTTCTTTTTTTTATCCAGGAAACAATCCTTTCGGAATGAGCAAGACTTCCGGTAAGGATAATGGCATCTATATATCCCTCGAGCACACAGGCGCAGGCTCCAATTTCCTTGCATATCTGATACGTCATGGATTCCAGAACCTCAAGAGCATACTCATCCCCATTTATGATTTTTTCTTGCACTTCCAAAACGCTGTTTGTTCCGAGGTATGACATCAGTCCACCTTCACCTTTGATTTTTTTTACCATTTCCTGTTCGGAAAACTTTCCGGAGAAGCACATCTTGATTAAATCTCCCGCTGGAACAGTCCCCGCTCGTTCAGGTGAAAACGGTCCGTCGCCGTCAAGTGCATTATTTACATCAATAACCTTTCCCATTCTGTGGGCGGCTACGGAAATTCCTCCTCCCAGATGAGCGACAATCAGGTTCAATTTTTCATAAGGAATCCCAAGTGTCTCGGAAACATTCCTTGCGGTTCTCTTTTGATTCAAAGCATGAAAAGAACTGATTCTTGGGATTTCCTTCATGCCTGAATAACGCGCCAAAGGTATAAACTCATCGGTAACGGGAGGATCGGCCACAATTACGGGTATCTTGTATTCCTGACCAATTTCATAGGAAATTATGTTTCCAACACTGGTCGGATGGGATCCGTATCGTTCGCTTTTCATATCTTCAACCATCTCTTCATTAAGAATGTAGATACCTCCTTCTACCGGTTTTAGAAGACCTCCCCGACAAGAAATGGCATCCAGAGTGGAAAGACTGATGTTATTTTTTTTCAGAACCTCAAGGATTTTGCTTTTTCTGAAATCCGTTTGTTCCCAGATTGTAATAAAGGGCTTGAGTTCATCTTGAGAGTGCGAGATGGATTCAGAGAAAACTTCCGCCATCTCGGAATAGAGGGACACCTTCGTAGAGGTGGAGCCCAGATTTATAATGAGAATATTTTTTTTCATGGCTGCTCCATTTGTGAACGAATAGAACACTGCAGGGATGATTCCCTGCAGATCAATTAGTACGAATTTCTTATGGTGTTTTTTTTGTTTTTAGCTGTTTATTGTTACAGCTTCTTTCCCGAATTTCTCAAAGTATCCTTTTGTTCTGAAGAACGCCGGACGCTTATCGACGAGCATTACAATCAAGAAAACAATCGGACAAGTTATCAGATGGAGAAAAACAACATGAGGTAAGCCTGATGAGATTCCCGGAATTGCATACCATGCAACTATGTCGAGAAAACTCATAAGAATTATTGCGTTGGCCGTACTCTTTCGGCAGGCTTTCGGGATGTAGAGTGAAGCGATAAGAATGATGAAATAGCCCACACTTAGTGATAATCCCATTGTTGTGAACTTAAGGAGGGAATCAATATAGAATGCCGTGAAAAGGGCAATAAGGGAGAAAATAATACAAGCAGTCTTTGATAAGAGTATTTCCTTTTTATTGTTGGTTTTTTTACCTTTCTGCAATGGTCTGTAGACATCGTTAATAAAAAGGGCTGAGCCTCCAAGGATGTAAGTAGTTGCCGAAGAGACAACCGCTGCCCAGAGCCCCGCAAGAACGATACCTCCGATAATGCCGGGGAATGTCGTTACAACCATGGGAAGTGCCGCCGCGGTATTTTCAAGACCGGGGAAAAGATTGGTTGCGGCCATGCCCAGAAGGGCAGTAAAAAAACCGAAAGGCAGTACAAGCAGTCCGGCGATTAAGAATCCCCAGAATGCCGCTTTTTCATTTTTTGCGGAGAAAGCCGGCTGAATTGAGGCTGTGCCCGTCGGAACGTTAACCAGAAAAAGAAGGAGATAAGATATTGTTACTCCAAGTGTAAGTCCCTTAACCGGATGAAGATATAAACTTCGATCGGGAAGATTATTCACCATGGTGGTCAATCCCCCCGCTTGGGTTATCGAAAAGATAACCGCAATTGCTATACTGATATATAAAAGAACGATGTTGATTATGTTTGTTACACCGGCGGAAGATAATCCGCCGATCATCGCAATTGATATAAAGAGAAATGCCGACAAGATCATTCCTCCATTCATGGAGAAGAACTGCGGCAACAGGCTGTTGAGGATGGCTCCTCCGGCAATATACTGGGATACCATGATCGTATAGATCATGAAAATTTGCCCAATAGATACAAGAGTTCGAGTCAACTCGCCGTAATAATCGCCATAGATTTCGGTTATTGTCGTAAGATTAAGTTTTCTTAGCTTCCTTACAAAAAGAAGTGCCGTAATGATTATTCCAATACCGAAAGCACCGTCGTACCATCCGGCCGAGATACCGAACTTGTATCCGTTCTGGGCGATTCCAACGGTTCCATTTGCGCCAATGGCGGAACCGACCAGGGTGAACATAACCAGAAAGGGACCAAATGATTTTCCCGCAAGCAGGAATCCTTCGGCGTTAGCCTCGGAATTGTTGATCCGTTCCAATCGCTTTTGTCTTATCTTTGCATAGAATGCAAAGATGAACAAAGCGAGCATGTATACTATTACAACTGATAGTGCTATTAGCTTACTATTCATTATCTATAATCCTTTGATTTATTAATCTGATACCCGCAAGAACCGGCTTTCCAGGGAAATTGCTAAATGCTTTCCCTTTGCTACACGATGACAACAGTTTCACCATTCCATTGAATTCGTGTGAAAGATTAAGCCGCATTCCGAATGTCCTTTTATGGAGACTCGCTATGAAGCTCAATCGTCCTTGATTCAAGGTATCCGTGAATCTTAACAGCAATTCCTGTGCCAATAAAAATAATTCCACGCTGTTTTATTAAGATGATTTTTTAAGCCTACGAATGAAAAGCTCCGTGTTGGGAAATAGAGAATTATGTCTTGAATTCCCTACACTTTCCTGGGGAATCACTCTGTTCGATATCGGGCTTTAAAAGAGGACGGTGTGATCTTATTTTAACGGCTGCTGTTGTATAAGCTCGATTATCGGGATATTCCAAAGATTGTTTTTTTTAAATTATCCGGATGGCATATAAATTGCAAAAACATTAAGTCAACAGTTTCACCGAATTAAACAGAAAAACCAAGGAGACTTAATAATGGCAAGGAAAGTAATTATTACGGCGGCTCTCACCGGGGCGTTTCATGGAAAAGAAGTCAATCCCAATCTTCCGGAACAGCCCGATGAAATTGCCCAGCAGGTACAAGATTGCTGCAATGCGGGAGCATCAATTGCCCACATCCATGCAAGAGACAAGAACGGGAAATCCAGTGTTGATCCGGCCATATTCAGTGAGATAAACAGTAAAGTCAGAGCCAGATGTCCGATTATTATTCAGAATTCAACGGCTCCGGCCACTCGCGACGGAGCTGTGGCTGATGACGGATTGGCTCTTCTGAATGCGAAAGATGTTGTTCTCCCTGAGATGTGCTCTCTTGACTGTTCTCTCATTGCCACTACCTGGCAAGATCGTACATGGATTTATGAGTGGACCAGAGAATGGCTGATAAAAGCATCAAAACTTATGCATGAAAAGAAGATTAAGCCGGAATTGGAGATTTTTAATCCCACATCAATTGAAGATGTGGTTAATTATGTCTATCCCTCGGGTTATCTTAAGGAACCGCTTTCTTTCAGCTTTGTTATGGGTATGGATAAAGCCAGTCAGCAGGCGATGGAATTTTCGATTGATAATCTAATGTATATGATTAATAAAATTCCTAAAGGCAGTTTTTTTTCCTGTCTGGCTATTGCTCAGCACCAGCTCCCCGGCACAGGACTGGCCATGCTTCTAGGCGGAAATATTCGGGTTGGAATGGAAGATAATGTGTTTTATCGAAAGGGAGAGCTTGCCAAAAGCAATGCTCAACTGGTTGAACGAGCAGCCGGAATTGTCAGGGAATTTGGTTTTGAAGTGGCTACTCCGGAAGAAGCCAGATCGATGTTGGGTATTCCTCAGCTTGCTGAGAGCGGCAGATAAACAAATCTGATTTTCAAGTCCTGCATGTCGTCGGAGAGATGAAAAAGTTCATTTCTCCGCTTTGCATTCAATTTATGATGATTACTGATTCCGATTGATTAGAAAAGATCGAATGTTTATTAAATCACTTTTTTAAAATTCTGAAAACAAAACGGAACGGCGCAATCCAACTGTTTGAATTAAATGCCGAAGACTGTGGAATCGGAACAGTTTTTGTTTTTAAAGTTTCTTGCGATCTGGTAATTCCGGCTTTACAATAATGTGCGATTCAATTCGGCGGTTTTTAAATATCTTCGGAAATACGGGATTCGGCTGTCGGGAATAATTTGTAAATGGTGACTATTCACAGCTTAAGAGAAAAAACATATTTTTACAGCATGATTTATAAGCTTCTATGTTGGAGATCGGAATCATATGTGCCTAAGCAACTGGCTTGAAGATGGAACCCTGGATTTGGAAACGAAGGCTTTTTTAGCCAATACCAGTATGGAGATTCTCGGTGGTATTGTAATTATTGATGAAAATGGCCGGATTGTTTATATGAATGATAAGTATGCCGATTCCATGCAGATTGATAAGAGTACGGCACTCGGAAGAAATATCGGTGAAATCATTGAGAATACCGAGATGCTCAGTGTTCTTAATTCAGGAAGAACGGATATCGGAGTGCTTTACTCAAGGAATGACAACAATTTTATTGTTAATCGTTTTCCTATAATAAAGGATAATAAAATAGTTGGAGAAATCGGGCATTCCACATTTGCTGATATATACGAACATGAGAAATTGAAAAAAAAGATCAATTATATAAAACGAGAGCTTAACTATTACAAATCCCGAGTAAAAGCGTCGACAACCGCCAAGTATAGCCTTGATGATATTGTTACTGAAAATGAAGATATGCTGGAACTGAAAAGATTGACGGCGAAAATTGCCTCTACAAGATCCACTGTATTGATTTCGGGGGAGAGCGGTACGGGAAAGGAACTCTTTGCTCATGCTGTCCATGCATTGAGCCCTCGTTCTCAGAATCCTTTCATTCGGATCAACTGTGCCGCAATACCCGATAATCTATTGGAATCGGAGCTTTTCGGTTATGAAGAGGGCTCCTTTACCGGAGCTGTTAAAGGGGGTAAAAAGGGTCTCTTTGAGGAAGCTCACGGAGGTACGATCCTTTTGGATGAGGTTGATTCTCTGTCGGTCAATCTGCAATCAAAACTTCTTCGAACAATACAGGAACGCGAAATAAAGAAGATCGGAGGCATCAATACAATAAATATCGATATCAGATTTATCTTTACTACGAATAAAAGTCTTCAGGATATGGTTGATAAAGGGACTTTCCGAGAGGATCTGTATTATCGAATAAATGTTGTTAACCTTAAAATACCTCCTCTCCGCGAAAGGATGGATGATCTTTTATTGCTGGTGGATCGTTTAATTGAGAAACTGAACCATGAACTTGGAATGAATATCGTCGGTATTGAAAAAGAAGCGTTCAAACTGCTTTGCGGCTGGCGGTGGCCGGGAAATATCAGAGAACTGGAAAACTGTCTTGAGAGGGCCTTTAATTATGCTTTATGTGGTTCTTTAAAAAAGGATCATTTTGAATATCTGGTCAATCAGGATTCGGGACGTTTGCCCGCCGAAGAGGAGTCTGATAACTGCCTTTCTTTACGGGGAGTTAGAGCTTCTGCTGAAAGGGATACCATTATTCGGGTTTTGGAGCTGGTGAGGGGAAATAAAAAAAGGGCGGCTTCGATTCTTGAGATTGATCGAAGTGTTCTTTACGACAAAATCCATAAATATCGTATTGGCAAAATTGCTTAATTCCGCCTTTGGGAAAAACGCTCTTATCGAACAGGGCCTTTTCGTTTATTTCCTTCCCGATAATCGGCCCGATTCGTTCGGAATGATTATCGAAGAGATCCCGGAGAAAACCGAGATCTCTTCGCAGGGATCAGTTTTCCGTTAAGCTGACGATTTCGTCGACCGAAATAATCGCATCCAGATTCAAGATCATCGTCATGTCTTCTTTCATCCGCGCAATTCCCAGAAGATACTGCGACTTCATCTTTAAGCCCAAACGCGGTGTTTCTTCCATATCCTTATGAGTGATATCCACCACCTCACGAACCGAATCCACGGCAAGACCGAGATTATAGACTCCGGACTTCCCGATAACGTCCACGATAATGAAAACCGTTTTGTCGTCGTAATCCACCTCGGGAAGCCCGAACTTACTACGAAGATCCAGCACCGGGATAATCTTTCCCCTGAGATTAATCACACCTTTGATATAATCCAGAGTCTTGCGCACCGGCGTAATCTTCTCGTGTCGGATGATTTCCCGCACCTTGATGATGGGAATCGCATACGATTCGGAAAGAATGGTGAAAATTAAATGTTTTTCGCTCTTCTGTATGTCACTCATTTTTAAAACTCGCTGAATTCTTTTTCGAGAGGGATTTGTTCTTCCGCGCTGCCAAGATCGATTCCGGTTCCGCCGACCGGGACTTTGAGTTTTTCTTTCTTCGGCTCTTTAACCTCCCGCTTATCGGACGGGCGGAGTGCACTTTCCCTTGAATATTCCGCGTTTTTTTCCGCCGCCCCCTGCCGTTCCGAACTTCCTTTAACGATGATGTTCAGCCGATCCACCACTCCGTTGAGGCCTTCGGCCTGGGCCAGCAGCTCCTCGCTGGCCGCGGCCGTCTCTTCGGCGCCGGCCGCCGTCTGCTGTACAACGGAGTTGGTTTGGGTAATCGCGCCCGTGATTTGATTGATGCCCTTCATCTGTTCCTTGGAAGCCCGATTCACCTCGTCGAGGAGCACGCTGACTTTTCCGGCCAGTTCACCCGCGGCGGCCTGGACTTCCAGAACTTCACTGCCGAGAGTCTCGCCTTTAACGGCGCTGTCGAGAGCATTCTCAATCAGTGAAGATGTTTCCTTCGCCGCTTCCGAACTTTTATGGGCCAATTCCTTCACTTGGTCGGCGACTACCGCGAATCCCCGGCCGGCTTCTCCGGCCCGGGCGGCTTCCACGGCGGCGTTCAGCGCAAGGATGTTCGTCTGAAAGGCGATGTCCTCGATTACCTTGATGATCTTTTCTATTTTCCGGCTGTTCTCGCCGATTTCGTTGATCGCCGTCTTCAGTTCCACCATCTGAGCGGTTACTTTCTGGGCTCCCTCGTTGGTTTCTTTCATCATCAGTTCGCTCTGATTGATGTTTTTGGTGTTCAACTCAACCACGGACTGGAGTTCCTCCAGTGAGGAAGTAATTTCCTCGATGCTCGATGCCAGCGCCGAAGAGCCGCTGGAGAGTTCCTGGCTGGAAGAGGAAATCTGATAAGAGGCCGCTTCCAGGTTGTTCGATCCCGAGGCGAGGTTGTTGGTAATCTTTGAAATAGGCCGGCCCACCATCAGCATGATTCCAAAGATCATGATGATTATGAGCGCCGCCAAAGACACGGCGCTGATGATCAGGATTTGGTTCCTCATTCGGAGAGAAAGACCGACCAAATCCTTTTCGTCGATAGTGGCTGTGACAATCCAGGGCATGGATTCCAATTTCTGGAAAAACTGATACCTCATCAGTCCCTTTTGGCGATCGCTTTCATAGTAGACGAATCCGGACGTTTCCGAACTGGTAATGATGTCATGGATATAGGATGTGTTGCTGATATCTTTTCCGCATTCGTCGAGGGCTATCTCTTTTGCGATAAGATTCCCTCTGTCGTCGAACAGATACGCGTATCCAGATTCACCGTATTTTTCCGGAAAAATGTAGTCTTCGGAGAGTGCGATCATATCGAGGCTTGCAATCATGATTCCCGCGAACTTTCCGTTCACAACCACAGGCGCATATAAACTGAGAATGAAGGTTCCGTCATTCACCATGTGCGGATACGGATCGATATAGCATGATGTACTCAGGGATGAAATCGGCTGCCAGCCGTCGTCTCCCGTTACGTTCATGCCGATGTATTTCTTCTTCGGATAGCTTGCCACGATATTCCCATCGGCGTCGGCAAATTTCAAATTGTCGGCATTCACCAGGCCGCCAAAACTTGCTTCCGCAATCACCTGCAGCGCCGCTGCGGGATTCTTGTCCCGGTAAGCGCCGAGTATGGCCGTCTGCTGTGCCGCATGAGCTAAGCGGAGCTTGTAGACTTCGATAACCTGATCCATCTCCGCCCGCAGCAGTCGTGAGGACTGTTCCATATTCGCCCTCTGAGTTTCGGTGACTCCTTCCCTGATTTGACGGCTAACCAGCACCGTAATCAAACCCAGAACGATAACGAACAGAATTACAACAATACCGATAATCTTTATCGACAATCCCATCGAACGTTTTTTCATCTTACCGCTACTCCTTAATGATCATTTTGATGACATTCATCAATTGCTTTTCGTTGAATGGTTTAATCATCCAGCCCGTTGCTCCGAGGCTCTTCGCCTTGGCCATCTTCGATTTGTCCGTTTCGGTTGTCAGCATTACCACCGGTGTGGATGCGTCGAACTTCCGCAATTCTTCCAGCATCGTCAGACCGTCCATTACAGGCATGTTGATATCCAGGATGTACAGCCGAATCCCGCCCGACATCTCTTTGGCCTTTTCCAGCCCCGCCGCTCCGTTTTCGGCCTCCGCCACGTCGGTGTAGCTGTTCATTGTCAAAGCTTTCTTGATGACGTCCCGGCCGATCGCCGAATCGTCCACGATCAATATCATCCTTATTTCCCCCTACTGACTTGACTGCGCCTTTTTAATGAACTCGTCGATATCAACCACGAACCCTATCGTTCCGTCGCCGAAAATCGTTCCCCCCGAAAACAGGTTCATCTCCCTGAGCACCTCGTTCAGACTCTTAATTACGATCTCCTGTTTCCCAATCACCTCGTCCACGGCGATTCCGTACAGCGAATCTTCATAGCTGATCAGAAGGATCACATACTCCCCGGCTTTCTTTTCCGTCATCCGGCCGCCGACGAGTTCTTCGGTGAAAATCACCGGGATATGACGTTCCTGGTCGTATAGGATTACTTCACCGTCTTCCATCCGGCGCACGTTTTCCCTGTTCGGCACCACGATGCCTTTGATCAGATTGAACGAGAAGATATAGCGTTCTTCACCGACTCGGGTTACGAAGCCGTCGATAATCGCCAGAGTCAGAGGAAGACGAATCCGGAATGAAGTTCCTTCTTTTTCCTTGGAACGCACTTCCACCTTTCCGTGGATCTTCTCAAGGTTCATCTTCACAACATCCAGACCGACACCCCGGCCGGAAAGTTCGGTTACCTTCTTTGCCGTGGAAAAACCGGGATTGAACATCAGCTCATAGCACAGCTTCTCGTCGGCCAGGTAACGCGTCTCGTCTTCTTTTTTTACAAGTTTTTTCTCTAGCGCTTTCTTCACGATTTCGCGGCGGTCGATGCCTTTCCCGTCGTCCCTCACGGTTACTTCGATTCCGTTACCCTTGTGCTCCGCCGTGATTGCAATCCGTCCTACGGGATTCTTTCCCGAGACCTCCCTCTCTTCGGTTCCCTCCAGACCGTGATCCACCGCGTTGCGAACGATGTGCACCAGCGGATCGTGAATCGCTTCGATGAGGTTTCGATCCAGCTCCGTATCCTCGCCCGTTATCGCCGTTTCCACCATTTTCCCCGTGTCTCTCGAAGCGTTGCGGATTACAACCCGGAGCTTGTTGAACACCTCCGCGATCGGAACCATGCCCATCGACAGCACGATGTTCTTGATGTTCGTCGTTATCTGATTCAGCTGATGAAGTTCCCTCTCCTGGACCTGAATCCCCGAGAGCACTTCCTCACGGATCATCGACTGGTTCACCACCAGTTCCCCGACCATGTCCACAAGGTCGTTCAGCCTTGCCGCGGCCACCTTCACGTACGAAAACCGGTTCTTTTGCGCCGTCTGAACTCGAACCGCCCGCTCTATGTCTTCCTCGGCGAGCTCCTCTTCTTCTTCCAGGGCGATCTCGCCGAACCGGCGGTTCTCCGTTTTCTGCCGACTCAGGATTTCCCGGATTTTTCCGTTGTCGATTTTTCCCAGGTCGCTCAGGATTTCGCCGATTTTCTTCGTTCGCCGTTCGGCCGTGATTTTTCTGATTACCCGGACGATCGGACGGATGTCGATTCCGAGGAAGCTTTTAATAATCCTCTCCCTGTCGTAATCCGCCCCGTCGAACACCGCCGCCATGTCTTTGACGAAGCCGATGCTGTAGAACACGATGTCCACAAGCTCCGGGCTCACCGGAATCTCACCGTCCCGAACCAGGGCCAGCATGTTTTCGATGTAATGCGCCGTTTCCTCAAGGTTTTTTACCCCGAGGAACGCCGAGGAGCTTTTGATCGTATGGAAGCCTCGGAATATCGTGTTGATGTTCTCCTGATTGTTCGGGTCGTATTCCAGCTCCAGCAGCGCGATCTGCACGTTTTCAAGGTGTTCGTGGATTTCCGATACGAACTTCCGGAGCATCTCAACATCTTCAATCAGTCCCTCGAACCATTCGGGCGTTACGATCAGTTCCGCGTCTTTCTCATCTTCTTTCGTATCTTCCTCCGCCTCTTTCTCCGATGTCGGGAAGAACTTACTCAGAACGGCGGCGGCATCTTCGGGATTGATGTTGTTTTTTTGCGACGCCCGAAGCAGGCGTTCTATTTCCGCGATGAATTCTTTCTGTGATTTCAGGACGACGAGGTTATTGAAGAAAGGGAGAATTATTTCGGAGATTTGCCCGAGAAGATCGTCTTTATGCGTTTCCGCAATGGATTGCAATCGAACCCCGATTGTTGAAAGAACGATGAGATTCCCTTCTTCGAAATTTTCAAGAAGAGGCCATAATTCCGCGATATCTCCGACTGTTTCCGAAACGTTTTTTGACTTTTTCATGCTACGGAACTCCTGTTGTTTCGCTTTTCTTATCGTCATGAACCATCAGGAGATCAATAATTTTTTACGTCCGCTATCTCGTTATATTATAACAAATTGCAAAAATTGAACGAATGTTTTAGAAGCAAGTGATTGCTAATGGATTAAAGGATTTTTTTTATATATATTACGATTGTATATTCATCGGAATATCAAATTAAGTTATTCATTTTTCTTTCAAGAATAATCTTAATTCGTCTAAACATTTATATTATAAAAGTTTATCTTTTCATGAATTTAAATAGAAGGATATGTGATAAAATAGTGCTTGATTATTATTTTATCCGCCTGCCGTATGATTCATGAAGGAATATCCGGATGGAATTAATAAAAAAACCATTTTCGAATAAGAAATCAAACGAACAATATTAAGCCTTTTCTTGAAAATATTTTTGTATTTTTTCAGATTATAGAAAGTTGGAAAATTCAAAAATGTCGCAGTTTTCGTCCGAAAAGACGGGCGGTGAGGATGAGATTTCCTGTGAATATCGGCCTCTTTTCATCGAACGGATCGGTTTTCTCATCAGCCCGAATCGATGGCGAGGACCTTTTTTAATCCGCGGCGGACGGAAGAAGCCTTAGGCTAAGAAAAAAACTTTCGGGTCGGTCCTATTGGGGGGGGGCGGAGAAAAATGGAGTCCGTATCATTATCTTTATATTATGAGAATCTGGGACATCTCTCCGGGGTACTTAAACAGGCAGAGCCTTCTGGGAGAGCATCGGGAATTGCACGGGCTGATGAACATCATCGTTCTAGGGAAGAAAGGGTATTCGCGGCATCCGGAAACCCTTCGGTGGATTTCTTATCCGGCCGCGCTCGCCTTCAGGCACCGTCAGCTTGCCGCGGAGATGGCTCTGCGGGGGTACACGGACCAATCACCGGTTCCTGATTTTCCGATGCCGGAAGGTCCGCGGGAATGGCCGCCTGGTTACATCGACTCGCCGGGAGATCAATACCGAATCCTTAAAGAGAAATACCGGGACAAGGAAGAAGGGCGAATTCCCCTGCCGGAGAACGCTCAGCAGATGTGGGCGCAGCATAAATACTCCATCCTCGCAAGAGATCAGGAAGAATACCGGAGGCTTGGCCGCATGGTTTCAGAGCCGGAAGATGAGGATACATGGATGGAACTCGCCGAAACTTTGGTAACCCTGATGCGCGTTCCTCCTTCAGCCGGCGGTATTCGTAATGCGCTTTTTCATATGTGGGGATACGTGAATGATTCGGACGGGAACGGCGGCCGTGAGGAGATATTGGATTCGCCGAACCTCCTTCTTGGTGAAATCCAACGCCGGATAAGGCTTCAGCCCCAGGAATATCTTTTGGCTTCGACGGCGCTCAGCGATCTGGGTACCTGGAATGAGCGAACATAATAAGCACCGAAAGAGTAAAAAAATTCGATTAACGATATAATTCCGCCATGGGAAAAACGAACGCGGTAAGAATGCTGGAACACGGCAATATTCCTTTCAAGCTGAAAGAGTATGAAGCGGACGAATCGGATCTGAGCGCCGTCGCCGTCGCGTCCAAAGCGGGAATCGATATAGACCGGGTTTTTAAAACGCTGGTGCTGCGAAGTTCCTCCGGTGATATCTTCGTGTGCGTGATTCCCGGGGCCTGCGAGCTGAATCTGAAGAAAGCCGCCCTGGCCGCGGGAGCCAAGAAGGCCGATTTGGTTCCGGTTAAGGAAATCCTATCTTTGACCGGCTATATCCGGGGCGGCTGTTCCCCGGTGGGCATGAAGAAGAGTTACCCCACTTACTTTGATGAAACCTGCCTGCTTTTCGAGGAGATTTACGTCAGCGCCGGAATCCGGGGACTGCAGCTTATCATTTCTCCCGATGATCTGCTAAAAGCCGTCGGGGGCCGGGCCGCCGATTTGGTGTAGAGGGTTAAAACGACTTTAAGAGATGTTTTTCTTTCGCTGAAAGAACGTAAAGAAAACGATAGTCACCGCCGCAAGAGAGAGAAAAACGAACATGGCGAAGAATACGGCATTGATGCTGAAGTGATTACTGATGAAGGAACCCGCCAAGGGAGCCGCGAACCAGCCGAGATTCCCTACCGTTGTTTGGATTCCGAACATCAAACCTTGCTTTTTCGCCGGAACATTGCCGATGATTTCCGACTGAAGAAGAGGTTCTATTCCGCCCATGAAAAATGTGGCCAAGATAAAAAAAGCCGAGAAGCCGAAAAGACTTTGCATTAAGAAAACCGGGAATGTGATGATTGCGGAAATCGCCACCAATATGGAAATCATCTTTAATTTGTTATACCGATCTCCCAATCGGACAATGGTAACCGAAGCCAATGCCGTAACGGCTCCCCGTGCGAAGGAAATGAAACCCGTGGTTGAGGCCGCCCCATCAACCGTTCCTAAGAAATCTTGGATATACAGCGGGATGAACGGAATGGGCAGAATTCGGGAAAAGCGAAGAATCAGTATGATGAAAAGAGCACCGACTATTGAGAATGTGACCAGACGTCCGTTTTCATTACCGGAAGCTTCATTATTTATGTTCCGTCCATCTTCGGAAACCTTGTTTTCCTTGATTGTGAACAGCACCAGGAAGAAACCGGCCGCGAGAATGGCCGCTCCAATCATGAAGCTCGGACGATATCCCAAATACTCCGCGGCGATTCCGCCGAATAAGGGGCCGATTGAAATCCCGATGAAATTGGATGATGAGAGTATGCCCAGCGCATAGCTGAGTTTGTCTTTCGGTGTTCCGGCGGAAACGAGTGCGGCCGCGGCGGTAATCGTTCCCGTAAGAAATCCTTGAAGCAGCCGTAAGATAAAAACAAAGGTTACCGAATGGGCGAAGCTCAGGCATGCAAGAATAATCGCTCCGAAAAACATGGCCCGCAAAAGCATGATTTTCTTTCCGATATGGTCGGCAAGGTTTCCCCAAATGGGAGCCATGACGGCCATGCTTAAAGCCGGGGCGCTGGCCATAATCCCCGTCCATAAGTTAATCCTCGACGTATCCGTTACGCCCAGTTCCTGAATGAAATAAGGGAGGAACGGCAGACCGAAATTAAATCCCGACAGGCTGAGAATTTGTGCGATCCAGATAATCCAGAGATTTCGGCGCCAGTTGTTGCTCATGCTATCTCCTATGGTTTTCGGCCCGTATTTTTTTATAAGAGACACAACCAAGGATGAAGCGAGGTAACAAAATGTGCCTTAATACAAATAACGGAAGTGGAAAATTACTTAATTCTGAATGAAATAACCATATTCTTTCAAGCCGCCGGCTGTTCGGATCCTATCGGGAAGAATGAAAATATCCTTATTTCTGTAAACGGCCGTGAGTTGAGTGTATTTTATGTCCGCCTCTTGTATCTTTGAGAAGACTTCCATCGAATCCGGAGCCTGCTTATGACGCGAAAAGTCTTCTGGGACAATCCCTACCTTACAACCTTAACAACTCGGATCGCCCATGTTGACGGATCGGATGTTTTTCTTGAAGAAACAATCTTCTTCGCGTTCTCGGGCGGTCAGGAAAGTGATGCCGGCTCCATCGCCGGGAAGTCCGTAATCCGCGCGGAAGTCCGGGACCGGGAGATTGCCTACACACTTTCGGATAACCATGGACTGAGTGCGGGAGACTCGGTTGTTATTCTGATTGACCGGGAGAGACGATACCGCCTGATGAAGCTTCATTTTGCGGCGGAACTCGTTCTGGAAACGGTTTATCGAACTTTTCCCGGAATTGAAAAGATTGGGGCTCATATTTCGGAGCACAAAGCACGGCTGGACTTTCTCCTGAATGAGAGTATTACTCCGTATCTTCAAAAGATTTCCGATAACGTAACGGCTTTGATTCAATCGGATTATCCGATAATAAGCGATTATGAGGACAAAGACACCGAACGAAGATACTGGAAAATCGATGGATTTGCCCAAGTCCCCTGCGGCGGAACACATCTGAAAACAACAGGAGAAATCGGACCAATTCGACTGAAACGCAATAACATCGGAAAAGGGAAAGAACGTATTGAAATCGAATTGAGTTCGATTTGACTTCTTTTATGAGAATTACGTTCGGTTGAGGCAATTTCATAATTCTTGAAATTGTTTATATTCGATGGCCGAAATCCCTTAAAATCGCTGATTTTAAAGCCGCTTCGGTTAATAAACCGGATAAGAATGGGACTGAAATATCGCCGGTTCATTGAAGTCCGTTTATATGTGTTTCTATATTATGCCGTAGTTAATGGATGCAAAGTTCGATATCTTAGGAAATAGAGAAATATTTTTATAAAACTTACCGAACTTATTTAAAATGATCTCCTTAATTCTTGGGGTGATTCAATACTATAAAGTGACTGTTTGATTAAGTCTTTCCTCTTTGCGTTTCTGAGTAAGAAGAAAGCAATAATTAATGTTAAAAACTCTGCCGTTCCTACTGTATACCAGATAATCCCGTTGCCAAATATTATCGGCATAATAAATATGGCCAATGGAGTTATTAGTAGACATCTGGAGCATGCGATAATTACTGCGTATTTTGTTTGCTTGGTTGAATAGAAAAATGTCGTTGTCAGAAGATTTGCAGACATAATCATAAACGCCCAGCTGAAAGAAGTTAAGGCCTTTGTCGTTGTTTGTATCAGTAATAGATCTGAATTAAACAGCATGGTTATGCTTTTTTTGAAAATAAAAAGGAGGGAAAAAACTGTAAAGGCGCTTGAAACGTTGATGACCATACCTGAATTGAAATAGTACTTTAAATCATTTTCATTCCGTCGGCCATAACTTTGTCCCAATAAAGGTTGCAATCCTTCAGATACACCCATAAATATACCTAAAGAGAAAGAAGTCAAATATGTTATAATGGAAAAAGCGGATACTGAAATATCTCCTATTTGACGAATTAGAATGTAATTCATACAAAGTGTCATGATTGGCATACCCATTTGTGAAATCATTTCCGGAAGACCGCGAAGAATTATTTTTTTTATAAGAGTCGAAGATATTGAAAACTGTTTAATCCGTATCCGCAATCTGCCTTTATGGTGAATAAAATGATTTATCAAGATTAAAAAGCTGATTGCCTGTCCTAATCCGGATGCTATTGCTGCTCCTTTTACACCCATCTTAAAAGGGAAAACAAAAAGCCAGTCAAAAAATATATTTATGACTGCTCCCGAAATAACAGCAGCGCTAACAAGAATGGGAGCACCATCATTCCTAACAAATCCTTGCAATATGATGTTGCATAGAAGAGGGAGCGAAAAAGCGCTTACATAGAAAAGGTATTCTTCTGTCATTTTAGAGAATGTATTATTTGCACCGCTTAATTCAGCTATCTTTTTTGCGAAAATCATTCCCATTGTCATAAATATGATTCCCAGTAAAAAGGCCATTGTGGCTGAATGCATAAATGCATTGTTTGCACCTTCTACATCTTCTCTACCGAGGCGTATCGCAGTGACTGTAGTTCCTCCGATAGTTAGTAAAATAGCAAAGGCATTTGCCATTAGTGTAAATGGTACTGCAAGGTTGACTGCTCCTAGAGCGTCTACACCTATACCTCGGCCTACGAATATACCATCCACTATTACGTATAAAAATGTTGTTGTGGATCCTGCTACGGTGGGTAGAATATATCGATAGAGATTTTGAGTTTGTTTTTTCATTTAAACTTTTTTCCAATTTAACAAAGATATGCAGTCTCTTCTTTGAATAGATCTAAATATTTTTTTGAATATTGAAGCATTCCGGCACGTTCTTCTTTTGTCATTCGTTTCCATGTTTGTTCTTCCGCTTGGAAAACAGTCTCTATAAATTCACAAGAGAAATTGTATCCAGATTGTGTTATTTCTATGATTTTGCTTCTTCTGTCATTTTCTGATTCCTTGAGAATTATAAATCCATTCTTCTCAATTTCTTTAAGAGCGCTATTGACTGTTTGCTTGCTCATTGACCATTGATCGCAGATGTCTTTTTGAGTGCAGTGATTACTCATCTCGTAAATTGCATAAAGAACCCAATATCCGCTTTCCGATAGTTTGCTTCTTCTTGCCAATTTTTTATAGATTGCATCAGTTTGCTTCCAAATTGAATAGTATTCTTGCAATTGAGTATGCAGTTTATTTTGCATCTTATCTGCCTTATATTAGTCCGATATCGGACTAATATAAGGCAGATAATGAAAAAATGTCAATGCGATGAATCAAAAAAATATTACTATTGGGAACTCATTGTTATATATCGGAATAGAACATGGGGAGGACCAAGTGTGTATGCTGAGCTGACATTGGCATATTATTATTGCAAATGCATGGAGGCTGGAGTTTTATTTC
The DNA here is from genome assembly GCA_963666985.2 of Spirochaetia bacterium. Lineage (GTDB taxonomy): Bacteria > Spirochaetota > Spirochaetia > DSM-2461 > DSM-2461 > UBA2779. The sequence continues at coordinate 2,335,164 of CAXXIA010000002.1, forward strand.
CTGCGAAACGATCATCTCTAGTCACAATGATGTGAGCCGAATGCCCCCCTCACAAAATCGTAGATTACGCTTTTGTGAGACACACAGCAGCGCAGAGCTACATACGAGGGGGGCACTATGAAGGTTAGCACGAAGGTCGGGCGGTTTGTAGTTTTGGACGTTCACGCTGAGACCATCGCGGCAGCAGGGTGTTGAAATCCCCACCCCATGCCCCCTCCATGGCAAAATAACGATAGCAGTCTGTTGAAAAAAAAGAGATTTGGTTCGGAGATAGCGAGCGAGACTTGCAGCTCGATGCTGCCGGAGCACAGAAAGCGCAGTGTAGTGGAGCTACATAAGCATTCCGAGCACCGCCGAACGGCCGTATACGGGCTATAAGATTCTTTTTCAACAGTCTGCTAGAAACGTCTGCGGATTCTTCAAACCGATTATTTTTTTTAAATACCTATTCCTTCTGTAGCCGAAGGAGGACTTAACCTTTGAATCAATATGGGATGCGCTTCCTCTTCCAGATGGTATTGGGCCCACTGTGAAGGTGGGACACCTGTCTTTTTTTTGAATAATCGTGAAAAGTAATATTGATCCTCGAAAGCCAACTTATGTGCGATTTCCTTGATGCTGAGTTTTCCGATTTCAAGCAATTCCTTAGCTTTGTTAACCTTAAGGTGTAGGTAAAATTGATAGGGAGTCATCCCCGTGTACGATTTGAATACTTCTCCGAGGTATGACGTACTGAGATGAAGTTTTCCTGCGACTTCCTCTAATTCAATATTCCCATATAGATTTTCCTGTAGAATGAATTTCGTCTTTTCTACCAGCGTATCTGAATTACGGCCGTGCTCCTGGCTTCGATCGTAACTAATAATTTCAGCAAGGAGCATTATGATATTCGCGGAAATCCTGTATTGATAATGAGGGCGCTGTTTTTCTACACGATCAAAAATCGTATCATATAAACGCACAATAACATTATGTAATCCAATATAATATACCGGTTTTTCCGGAGAAATGACTCCTTCCGACTGAAGTGCTTCGAGGTATTCTCCCTTCACTCCCACCCAATACTCATTCCATCCGATATCATCATCCGGTTTATATGCATGTTTTACTCCGGGGAAAAGTAGCATTATCGTCCCCGGGATGACTGTATACTCCCTGCCTCTGGACACAAACCTTCCCCGGCCTTTGGTAATATAGACTATTTGATATTCGGATAAAATTCGTGATGTGGCCACAGCTTTGAACGCTTTCGGATGCTTCTCAAGATTTGGCGGATAAGATGTGCTGGCCCCGATTTCATTAGACCCTACATCCGTACAGATAAGCTGCCATTTGAGGTCATCATCCGAGTAGGTCAGGTAAGTCGAGAAATTTTTAATATCCGGCCTCCTTCTTTTCGCCATTTTACAACAGGCATCTTTAAAGCTGTTGTGATTCCGTAAAAAATCCATTCCTTAAATAGTTCTGTCCATCATATCCAGAGAAAGTCTATGCCTGTTACGTGAAAAGTCCATTTCTTAACGGAGAATCCCTGGAGGATAGTAGTTCTACTACGATAAAGACGGAGTCGACAACATGAATCAGGTAGCGTTTAAAATGCAGCTTAAACCCGGTTTTAAAGAAGAGTACAAGAAACGTCACGATGAAATTTGGCCTGAATTGCATGCCGCCTTGGCTGAAGCCGGTGTCTATGACTATGCAATTTATTTGGATAAAGAAACGCTGACACTTTTCGCTGTTCAGAAATTGAAGGATGGGGAGACTACCTCCGAACTTCCCGACAATCCGGTTGTTAGGAAGTGGTGGGATTATATGGCCGATATCATGGAAACCTATTCGGATAGGGCCCCGGTTTGTATCGGTCTTCAAGAAGTCTTTTACATGGAGTAGGGAGATGAATAAACCCGTCACCATAGGTCTATACGGAATCGGATTAGATACATACTGGCCTCAATTCGTAGGTTTGGAAGACCGGTTGAAGGGTTATCTCGGAGAGATCGCCGATCGCCTCAATAAGGATAATATTCGAATTATTAATGCCGGATTGGTGGACAATCCGACATCTGCCCGGGAGAAGGGGCGGATATTCAAATCGGAAAACGTTGAGATTATCGTTCTCTATATATCAACCTATGCACTCTCCTCTACAGTTCTGCCGGTTGTACAGTCAGTGGGAGTTCCGGTGATTGTTCTGAATTTGCAACCGGTATCTCGAATTGATTATGAGTCATTCAATGCTCTTGGAGACAGAGAAAGAATGACTGGAGAATGGCTGGCGCATTGCCAAGCATGCTCCGTACCGGAAGTGGCTAACATTTTTAACCGATCGAGTATCCCTTACCACTTAATTACCGGTTATTTAAAGGAAGAGAGAGTCTGGAGAGAGGTTGATGAATGGCTGGATGCCGTTGTGGTGAAGGCCGGAATACGAGACGGGCGAATCGGTATACTCGGACATTACTACAACGGCATGCTCGATGTTTATACCGATATCACATTGATGTCGGTAGTATTCGGGACGCATTTTGAGTTGCTTGAAATGTGTGAGCTGAAAACTCTACGTGATGCTGTTTTACCTGAAGTTTTGGAAAATAAAATCCATCAGTTTCATAGGGAGTTTGAAGTATCGGATGAATGCGAATCCTCTGAGATTGAACGTGCCGCACTTACTTCCTGTGCGCTTGACGCTCTGGTTGAGAGGAATTCATTGGATGCTATGGCCTATTACTACGAAGGATCAAGCGGAAATGATTATGAGAATATCGTTACTTCATTGATTGCCGGCAATACACTGTTGACCGCGCATAACGTCCCTATTGCGGGAGAATGCGAGATAAAGAATGTCATGGCTATGAAAATCATGGATCTGTTCGGTGTTGGAGGCTCCTTCTCGGAGCTCTATGCTATGGATTTCATTGATGACATCGTAATGTGGGGACATGATGGTCCGGCCCATGCGGCTATAGCTGAGGATAGTGTCGGTCTCGTACCGCTTCCAGTCTATCACGGGAAGCCTGGGAAAGGGCTGTCCATACAAATGTCGGTGAAGAACGGACCGGTTACTCTGCTAGCGGTCGTTCAGGGTTGTAAAGGGAAAACTTTTCTTCTCTGTGCCGAAGGCGAATCGGTAGTTGGGCCGGTTTTAAATATCGGCAATACCAATTCCCGATATAAATTCCCGCTATCTGCACGGGATTTCATTGAAGCTTGGTCTCTTCGGGGACCATCTCATCATTGCACCATCGGCATCGGTCATATTTCCGGCAAATTGGAAAAACTGGCATCGCTTTTAGGTATTGAGTGTATAAAAGTCTGCTGACTGCTGAAAGGTTTATCCTCCGCTTTTGCGGAGAAGGATGTGAAGGTAAATGTTCTTTAGGAGGGACATGATGAAAAAACTGAGCATGATCGTGCTGTTTCTGGTAGTGTCGGGGATGCTGTATGCCAATGGCGGCAGTGACAAAAAAGCAGATGATGAAATCATCATCGGTTTTAACAATGGTTCCACTACGGTGAATTTCCTGCGTTTGGTCGGTGAAAGTATGGAAAAAGCCGCCGCGGATTACGGGATTAAGATCCTTGTTGCCGAATCGAATTTCGAAGCTGAGAAGATTTTGCCGAATGTCGACAACATGCTGGTCCAGGGTGCGGATATCATTGTTGATTTTAATGTAAATGCAGAAATCGGCGGCAGCTTGGTTGACTATTGCGGTGAACAGGGAATACCCGTCATCGGAGTAGATGTGCTTTATACCGGAGCCGATGGAGCCGAAGGCTATTTTTTTGGCGCCAATAATCAAATGGCCGGAGAAGTGGCGGGCGGTGGCCTGGCTGATGCCGTTAAGGTGAATTGGGGGGGGGAGATCGATACTTTCCTTGCCTTTTTCAACTCGGAAAACGGCGATTTGGTCCGTCTGCGTCTTTCCGGAATGATCGATGGAATGCGAAATGCAGGCATCAAGATTGCTGATGACCAGATTGAATGGATTGAGATGGGTGGCGGTGGATCCGATACAACATTGACGGCCAATCAGAAGATGACCGACTGGCTGACCGCCCATCCCGATTTAAATAAAATTGCCGTGGGAACTGTTAATTGCGAAACTGGTCAAGGTGTATTCTCTGCTGTTCAGGCTGCCGGTCGCGACTCGGATGTATTCCTCGCGACCAACAACAACGGTGCTCAGACTTTGGCGGCTTTCGAGCAAGGTGAGAATATGTGGCTTGGCGGAACCGAGTACTTTCCCAATCGCTATGGTGAATACATTGTACCTATGGCTTTGGATATCCTGGCCGGTAAGGATGTACCGAGGGTTCTGACGATGGAGCATGAGTTTTTAACTCGTGATGACATTCCGGCAATCAAGGCCGCCAACGGAATCGAGTAGATCCCTATAATCAACATCAGCACCGCTTGGATCTGTGATTCTGGGCGGTGTTTTACTTTGGAAAGTAGAATGAACGACCCATACGTTCTTAGATTGAAGAACATTGTAAAAAGGTTTCCGGGTGTTCTTGCGCTGGACCGGGCAGACCTGGAAGTGGCAAGAGGCGAGGTGCTGGCAGTCATTGGCGAAAACGGTGCGGGAAAATCAACAATGATGAAAATCATTTCCGGGGCTTATCGACTAGATTCGGGAGAAATACTTCTGGAAGGTGAGCCTTTAAATCCCGCTTCGACTCCTCGAGAGCGATTGGATGCCGGTATCGCGACTATTTATCAAGAATTGACCTATCTGAATGAGATGACTATAGCCGAGAACCTCTGTATGGGAAGTATTCCCTTGAAAGGTATCTTTAAAAAAGTTGACTACTCCCGGATGTACAAGGAAGCCCGGAATTTGATGCGAACTTTCGGGCTTGAATATGAGCCCGACATGCCCGTTAAGGAGCTTACGGTAGCCGAGAAGCAGATAATTGAAATCCTCAGAGCTGTATCGAGACAGGTGAAAGTTCTGATTATGGACGAACCGACATCGTCGCTGAATGAAATAGAGTCAGAGAGACTTTTCGAGTTCATTCGTGATCTGAAATCCAGAGATGTCTCAATAATTTTTATTTCTCATAAGCTTGAAGAAGTTTATTCCATCGCGGACCGTGTTCAGGTGATGCGTGATGGAAAAAGAGTCTGTGTCTCACCGATTGGTGAAATCAACAGTGATGAACTGGTTACCCAAATGGTCGGACGAACCATCACCGATATGTACCCGAAAGATTCTGCTGAAATAGGTGAAGAGGTTTTACGGGTGGAGAATCTTTCTTGCCGCCGTATGAGGAATGCATCATTCAGTGTTCGGAAAGGAGAAATCCTGGGATTGTTCGGGCTGGTGGGATCGGGCCGGGTTGAGGTTATTGAGGGAATACTGGGACTGAAGAAGCCGGATTCCGGAAAAATATATATCGACGGTGTCCGAGTAGAGATTCCTGATCCGCTTGAGGCAAAGAAATATGGAATCAGTTATATACCGAGTGACAGAAAACAGGATGGCCTTGTACTGATTAATACCGTTAAGAATAACCTGACGGTTACAAAGCTGGATGAGCTGAACAAATGATTTCGGTTGGATGCTCGTGCGGAAGACGGGTATTGTCGGAAGTGGATTGAGAAATTGGGAGTGAAAACCCCTTCTGGGGATACGGTCATCGAAACATTGAGCGGAGGCAATCAGCAAAAAATAGTAATAGCAAAATGGCTGCTGACGGAGCCAAAAATTTTGATTATGAACGATCCTACCCGTGGCATTGATGTCGGTGCCAAGGTGGAAATCTATAAAGTGATGGAAGAACTCTGTAAAGAAGGGATTTCCATCATCATGGTCTCCTCGGAGCTGCCTGAAACCATGGGTATTACCGACAGGATGATTGTATTCGCCGATGGAAAAATCGCAGGCGAAGTGAAACGAAAAGATTATGACCAGAAAAGCCTACTTCAGATGGCCGTCGGAGGAGAAAATTATGACAAATAATACAACATCGCCCCTAAGAGCCGGAGCTTTTTTCAGCAAGCTCCCCATAGAAGGTAATACATTGAGTCTTACTATCGCCTTTGTGGCTTTGTGTGCTGTTTGGACGGTTTTGTCTCCCTTTTTTCTGACTTTACAGAACATTATGAATGTTTTGATGTTCGCTTCGATATTGGGTATAAGGGCTTCCGGATTGACAGTCGCCATGATATTGGGCTGTATGGACGTTTCTCAGAATTCAGTCGGTGCCATTGCGGCATTGCTTGCCGCTTTGGCCGCCGCTGCCGGTGCGCCCTGGTGGCTTGTGATTCTCTTGGTGTTTGGATTAAGTCTTTTAATGGGTTTCGTCAATTCGACACTGATCAGCGTATTCAAGATTGCGCCGATTATTACGACATTGGGAACGATGCAGATATTCAGAGGAATCGCTTGGCTAATCAAAGATGCCACGGTTATGGTTAAGGATCCGGTTCTCTTACGTTTCGGTCGGGGAAGGCTTTTTGGTGTTGTTCCTTTTATCGCACTTATTGCAGTCGGAATATTGACACTGACATGGTACATCTTGAAGTACACGTCATTCGGCCGAAAAGTGTATATGGTAGGTGGAAACGAGCAAGCTTCGTATCTTTCCGGTATTAACAGTAACAAGGTGAAATTTTTAGCTTTTACCATAAGCAGCCTCACTGCGGGAATAGCCGGTTTTTTGCTGGCCTGTCAGGTAGGAGCCGCGCTTCCTCAATCCGGAGCCGGAACAGAGATGAGCACGATCTCGGCAGTTATTCTCGGCGGTATCAGCTTGTCAGGAGGTAAAGGCAAAATATCCGGCACAATCTTGGGTGTTCTAATTCTTCAGGTGATCAATAATGGCCTCACGTTATTGAGCGTGAATGCGTACTTTCAGATGGTTGTAAGCGGTACGGTTCTTCTTCTTGCCGTTCTGATTGATATTGTTCGAAGCGGGATGCTCAAGAAGTAACTGTAATTAAACTTAAGTTTTTAGAGGTCTTTTCAAAATGCACCTTTGATTCGTATACAGCGTTTGGCGGTTCCCGAAAAGCCCATATATCTGCACTGCATTGCGGTTTTATGCTCCGGCGGCCTTGTCTGTAAAACCAAATCCATTGTTTTGAGAAGGCCTTTTTATAAAAAATATTTGATAAGGAGGGATGGACTTCTCCATGCTTTATATTCTCTTCATTCGATGTCTGTTTCTTATATCTATCTTATATGGATGATTCAATAAGAATAAAATTAAATTGGGAGATGAGCCTCCCATGTTCTCTATACGGCAAAAAGGGGCTGTCTCATAAGAGGCGGCCCTTTTTCATGTCTGGAAGAATTCCCTTCTGAATTCAAGGGTGGTAGAATTCTTCATGGACACTAAAAAGAAGGCTACATTCAAAGATTACGAAATCAGCCAACAGATGCTCCTGCCTCCAAGTCTCGATGAACTGCTTCCCGCAAACCATATATCCCGCACAATCAACAACTTCATCGACACGATGGATACCAGTGAGCTCTTCAACGCCTATCCGGGAGGCGGTGCCAGCAGCTACCACCCGGTGATGATGCTGAAGGTTCTGGTGTTGGCCTACTCGAAACAGCTGTATTCCTGTCGTCAAATCGCAGACGCTCTTCGTGAGCAGATATGCTTCATGTGGATCAGTGGTAATAACCGTCCTGATTTCCACACGATAAACAGATTTCGTAACGGTCCATTGAAGAAGAGCATCGAGAAAATCTTTGCCTCAATGGCCAACAGCCTCATCGAGAGCGGACATGTCCAGATGGAGAACTACTTTCTCGACGGCACAAAAATCGAATCAGCAGCTAACAAATACACATGGGTATGGGGCCGGGCGACAGACAAGTTCCAGAAGCGCCTGGCCGGCAATATGGATGAGCTTTTCGAATACATCGACCGCATCAATGAAGAAGAGGATGAGAAGTACGGCGACCATGACCTTCCCCATGTGGATCCTCAAGGCAGGCCGATGTCGGAGATTCTCGAAGATGCGGTATCCAAGCTCAATGAAGAGCTGCGCAAGGATCGGGAGGAGCGAGAAAAGAAGGAGATTCAACGGAGATTGAATACCGCTAGCAAGGACTATCTCCCTCGTGCCAAAAAGTATGAGCAGCAGAAGAGAATCCTCGGCGACCGAAATAGTTACTCGAAAACAGACTATGATGCGACTTTCATGCGGATGAAAGAAGACTATATGAAAAATGGTCAGCTCAAGCCCGGGTACAACATCCAAATGGGTACTGAGAACCAGTTCATCCTCGGATATAGCATCCACCAGAGTCCCGGTGACTCCCTGACATTGCCGCTACATATGGAGAAACTGAAAAAGAATCTGAAACGCTATCCGAAAAGAATCATTGCTGATTCAGGATATGGTAGTGAAGAGAACTACCAGTGGTGTGAGGATCATGGTGTCGAGAAGTACATCAAGTTCAGCTACTTCCACAGGGAGCGGAAACGGAAGTTCAAGAAGCAGATTCATATGAAAGAGAACTGGGACTATCGTGCCTCTGATGATACATACCGGTGCCCCAAGGGTCGCCGATTCAAACACGAGGAGACCAGAATCTCGAAAACAGGTTCAGGATTTCCGACCACTGAAAAAAGGTATACAGGCCCTGGATGCCAAAGGTGTTCTCTCCGAATCCGGTGCTGCAAATACGGAGGCAAAGAGCGCATCCTGACGGTTCGTCCAAACCTGGAACGGCATAAGTCTGAAGTGCGCAAGTTGCTGACTTCAGAGGAAGGACTGAGAATGCGCTCTCTCAGGCCGATTGAAGTCGAATCTGTATTCGGAGATATCAAGACGAATATGGGATTTCGGAGATTCCGAACCAGGGGATTGAAGATGGTCAGTACTGAATGGGGACTGTTGAGTATGGCTCATAACATGAGGAAGCTACAGAAACGATAAGGGGATGGGAGGGAACCTCCCGTCTTCGGAGGTCAACCAAATTTTAAAAGGGGCTGTCTCAAACTAATGAGACAGCCCCTTTTCGCTATCGTACCGGCGGTACTCTCCGCAACAACGACGTTGTTGCGGAGGTTCGTCCTGCGTCGGCTCGGTCATGTCTGAGCAAGCTCAGCCACGACGCTCGCTCTCCTTGTCCGTCGAACTCTTCGAGTCCTCCCGAGGTCTCCAAATGAGTAAGCGTGATTCTGTGAGTAAAAGATGGTGGCCCGGGGGATAAGATGTCTATACCGGCGGTACTCTCAGCAACAACGTCGTTGTTGCTGAGGTTCGTCCTGCGTCGGCTCGGTCATGTCTGAGCAAGCTCAGCCACGACGCTCGCTCTCCTTGTCCGTCGGACTCTTCGAGTCCTCCCATAAACCAGAAAAAGCCACCCCGACGGGATGGCTTTTTCTGGATACCGGCGGTCGGACTCGAACCGACACGTTCTTGCGAACAACAGATTTTGAGTCTGTCGTGTCTACCAATTTCACCACGCCGGCGGGTAAACGTGAGACGGATTATAGGACGGGGCGGGGAGCGGGGTCAACGGAATGTGAAAGAATCGGTACCCGCCGTATTTCGATGATCGCCGGTTCGGCGGGATTCGCGGCATATCCAATACCATTCCTTTCGCGTATCATGCCGTATTCTTCGGCGGAGACTTAAAAAAGATGAACCGAAAAACAAATCCGACAATGAATATCGGAATGATGGAAATCGTCTTGGCGGTTTTCATTTTGAGCTTCAGCGGGCCGTTTGTTCGGTGGGCCGGATTGAACACGGGAGCCATGACGTTCCTGCGGACGGCGATTCCCAGTGTGGTTCTGGGCCTCTGGCTGCTGATTCGAGGCGGGATTTGGCAGGGAATGACCCGAAGGAAGTTCGTTTGGATGCTTATCGCCTCCACTTTGAATGCCGTGCGCCTTTGGCTTTTTTTTGAATCCTTCCGGATAACGTCGGTGGGGAACGCCGTTATCGTTTTGTATTCCTGGCCCGTCTTTACGGCGCTGTTCGGAGCGCTGCTTCTGAAAGAGTACTTGAACGGACGTGATATGGTGTTCCTGGGCATTGCGTTTTTTGGAATGATCGTCGTGTATTCCGGCGGCGAGTTTTCGCTCGGCGATGATGATTTTCTCGGAATGACTCTGATGCTGATTTCCGCCATTTTGTATTCCCTGATGATTGTGCTGATTCGTCGGGAGAAGATCGAGAAGCTCCAAGCGACGTTCTGGCAGAATCTTGTCGGGGCGATTGTTTACATTCCCGCGTTCCTCGGTGTTGCCGGAACAATGGCGCCTTCCTCGTGGATTTTCGCCGGTTTGAACGGTTTTCTTGTGGGTACAGTGGGTTTTGCCCTCTTTTTCTCCGCGCTGGGACGCATCCCCGCCGCCATAGTGGGGCATATTTCGTATCTTGAAGTGGTTTTTGCTCTTATCTGGAGTTGGGCCATTTTTCATGAACCCGTGGGATGGCGCCATCTTTTGGGCGGAGGACTGATTATTCTTTCCATGGTGATTCGCGCCGAACTGACCCGGAGAAGTTCCTTATCCGGCAAGACGGCCGCCTGATTATAGCAAGAGCGCCTTCCGGCGTATCGATTCCGGAGGGGCTTATCGGAAAAAAGCGCCGCCGCCGGTAACGGCGGCGGTCAATCTCGGCGAACGTTCAGGCGATTCCCGGACTCCAACTTTAAGTCCGATTAAAAATCAGTCTGTTTCCGGAGGTTTGCGCCGCACCTTCAGAGCGCTTGTTTCGGTTCGTTCCCGATCCGCCGCCAATGCGGCTATCGAATTGGCGAAATATTCCTGAATACGGAACGGCTTTTCTCCTTTGGCCGGTTTCTTCATTTCCCAGGTACCGTCCGCAAGGAGTTCCCAGGCACGCGTATTGTCCCTGAAATAGGCGTCCAGCGATCGGGTGATTCTCCGTTTATGTCCGGGATCGGCAATGGGAAAGAGGAGTTCCACCCGGCGGTCGAGATTCCGGGTCATCCAATCGGCGCTTGATAAGTACACTTCCCGGTTGCCTCCGTTGTTGTAGACGAAGGCCCGCGTATGCTCCAGGAAACCGTCGATGACGCTTATAACACGAATATTTTCACTTAAACCCTTTACCCCCGGCCTCAGGCAGCAGATGCCCCTGACATTCAGATCGATGCGGACTCCCGCGGATGAGGCTTCGTAGAGGGCGTCGATGATTTCCGGATCCACCAGAGAATTCATCTTCGCGATAATACCGGCCTCTTCTCCGCCCCGGGCTCTTTCGGCTTCCCTGGCGATAAGGCGGAGGGTTTCCCTGCGGATTCCGAAGGGCGCCATGAACAGGGCTTTTAAATGAGGTTCGGAGGAGTAGCCGGTAACGGCGTTGAAAAAAAGCGCGACATCACGGGTGTATTTCTCTCTTGAGGTCATCAAGCCCATGTCGGTGTAGAGCTTCGCCGTGGAATCGTTGTAATTGCCCGTACCCAAATGAACATACCGGCGGATGCCTTCGTCTTCACGTCTGACGACCATGAGCGCCTTGGCGTGAACTTTCAGTATCGCAAGTCCGAAGATTACGATGGCTCCGGCCTTCTCCAGGCGTGATGCCCAGGCGATGTTGGCGCCTTCGTCGAAACGGGCCTTCAATTCCACCAATACTGTTACCTGGATTCCCCGCTCGGCGGCTCTGATGAGCGCTTTAACGATGGGGGAATCGCCGCTGGTGCGGTAGAGGGTCATTTTGACGGCCATGACGGCCGGGTCCTCGGCGGCTTCTTCCACCATCCTGATAACCGGCGAATATGATTCGTAGGGGTGGTGAAGCAGAACGTCGCGGTCTTTGAGAGTTTCCCAGAGATCGTCCTCGTCGGTTAAATCTTCGGCGGGTTTGGGCGTCGGAACAGGAGACTTGAGTGCGTCGAATCCCGGCAGAGTCGTTAGGGCGAAGAAGGCTTTGACATCGAGGGGCCCCTCGATGCGGATGTGATTCGCCTTGGGCAGTTCCAGTGTTTCTCTGATTTTATCGGCCAGAACCGCGTCGCCTTTGGACATGATTCTGACGGGGAAACTTCGTTTTCGGCTTTCGAGAACTTCCTTCATCGCGGCAATGAAGTCTTCATCCCTCTCTTCATCGACCGTCATGTCCGCATCCCGCGTTACGCGGAACAGGCAGGACGATTCAATGGTACGGCCCGGGAAGTAGCGTTCCGCCCGGGAAAGGAGAATATCTTCGAGCAGGATGATTCCCAAGCGGCCGTCTTCCATACGGAGCTTCCGAAATCTGTTGAGTATTTTCGGTACCCGTACAATGGCCAAATCTCCGCCGTCCAGGGAAAAAGCGGCGTAGATCCGCGTTTGGGCCACGAGTTCGTCCAAATCGCGTCCTTCGGTAAGGGCGATGGGGGTGGAGGTTGGAAAGAGTTCGTGCTCAAAAACCCGGTCGGCTTTTATGTTTTCATCACGTCCCCATTGATCCGGAGGCAAAAGAACCAGGCCCTTTTCGACGAGAGAGGGAATGATGTCCCGGATCATTGTTCTATCAATACGCTCCGTTACACGGCGGATATCGTTCAGGAGTTCTTTCAGCACCTCGGACGGACGTTCTCCTCCGGGTGTGTATACGGCATCTCCCGCCGCCGCGTCGCGCATCAGCCTGGCCACGCGGACCATATAAAATTCGTCGTAGTTCGAGGCGGTTATGGCCAGAAATTTCAGACGATCCAGGAGCCCCAGGTCTTCTCTGAGTCCCTCGTTCATAACACGTTCATTGAATGCGTTCCAGGAGAGTTCACGCTGGATGTATTTGCCGTCTTTCATGCCTTTTTCAATCCTTGTCCCGAATCGTCGAATCTCAGGATAACTTTAAATCCGAAGACATCTTCGAACAGGTCGCTTTTTTCCGCGAGGCTCATGCTCTCCATTGATAAATCTCCGGGATAGGAGGTGTGGATAACCAGACGGTCATCTTTAACATCCAGTCCTTCGATGGGAACCTGCTGGGTATGGGAACGATCCAGCGCGTCGGCCACCCGAAGGAGGGCGGAGAGTTTCTGCACGACGATTCGATCGGTTCTGCCGAGGTTCATGTAAAGTCCGTGAGTTCTTTGAGGCTTGGCCCTTCTGTGATACCGGACGATATGAGCGACGATTTCCTTATCATGCGCGGAGAGACCGAAAATATCCGAGTTTCTGACGATATACTGGCTGTGTTTATGATGACCGGTTCCGCTGATGAAGCTTCCCACGTCATGCAGGATGGCCGCGGTTTCCAGAAGGAGCCTGTGGTATCCCTTCAGGCCGAGCTCGGCGGTCATGGCGTTATAGAGAACAATTGCCTGGTTGCGAACGAATTCCGCGTGCTTCAAATCGGCCCGGTAATGTTTGGCCAGAACCCGGGCGCCGGCCAGAACCTGGGTGCTGAACAGCTCGTGAAGCGTATTGCGGCCGGCGGCATAATTCACCAAAAGACCTTGGCGTATGCTTGCCGAGGGAACCAGAATTTCATCGGCCCGCGTGGCCTGAACGAATGTGTCGAAAATCACCATGGCCGGGTAGAGGAGTTCCGCTTCATTCCAGGTTAAATCCAGATTGGAGACGATGTCTTCCGGATTGAGGGTTTCGATTTTCTCCATGAATTCGCGAAACGCTTGTCTGGGAATAACGGACATTTCATCGGTGAGCCGTTTGCCGAGCTTGGAAGCCACCAATCTTGCGTCGCTTCCAACCGCAACCAGTTTGGATATTTTCGAAAGTTCCATTTCATGGGAAACGGGCGTTACGTTTCTGACTGCGTAGTTGCGGAAGAACGATTGGATATTGCTCGGCGCTCCGTATTGGCCGTTCAGTTTCTGAAGAAACCGGAGCGTTCCCAGCGGAAGAGCTTTCGTGCTGGAGATGTTCCCGTGGCGCAGAATCATCAAGTCGGTGTTTCCGGCGCCGACTTCGATAATAAGGCAATTGTGCCGGCGGAATCCGGGCAGCGCTTCTTCCAATGGTTCGCGGACGGCAAGCCAGGTGAGCTGATTGGCCTCGACTCCGTCGATGACTCGAATCTCGATACCCGTTTGAAGCATCACGCGATCGATGAACATTTCCCGGTTATAGGATTCCCTCAGGGCGCTGGTTCCGATGGCGACGATTCGGTCCACGCTGTAGGGAACCATCAGTTCCCGGAATCCTTTCAGGATTTCCACCGCCCTGTTTATCGTTCGGCGATCGATGCTTCCTTTTCGAAACACGTCCCGGCCGAGGGCCAGGGGCTGCTCCGCCCGTTCAAGGATTTCCCAGTCCCTCGGGCCTCCGTTTTCGTTGGCGTCAAAGGGGCTTTGAGCAATGAGAAGGCGAATTGCGCTTGAGCCGATATCGATGACGGCAATGATTTCTATTTCGCTCATGAGGTTGTATTCCTGTACCATTTCCGTTCGAATTCCATTAAATATCAGTATGGGGGACGAAGTTTCTTTTGTTAAAGGGCTATTCTCCATAGATTGCTGAGGATATAGTCCGGAATATGAAAACGGTCGTCGCGGCCTATTGCTTTCGAGGAAAAGGCGCCGAACACGAAATCCTTCTCATCACGAGTTCCACCGGCAGGTGGATTATCCCCAAAGGGAAAACCGAGAAACGCTGGGGAAAAACGACTGTTGCCCTGATGGAAGCCTGGGAAGAAGGCGGCGTTAAGGGTCATGTTGTCGGCCGTCCCCGGACTTATGTTATCCGGAGAGGAGCGACGAGCGAATGGAAATTCTATCCCGTGGAAATCAGTGAAATCGCCGATGATTGGCCCGAGAAAAATAAAAGGAAAAGGAAATTCGTTTCCCGCAAAAAAGCGAAAACGCTTATCGATAATCCCGATTTGGCGAATGCCGTAGCGGAACTCGCTAAAATATACCGGAAAGTGTAAAATACCTTCCATGCCCCTGGAAACCGTTTACCGTACTACGCTGATTTTTCTGTTATCCGCCGCCGCGGTTATTTTCATCTCTTTGCTGTTCGTGAGCGCTCCTTACGGAAAATTTTCCCGGAAAGGCTGGGGGCCGAGGATGAACTCGCTGTTCGCCTGGATGCTCATGGAGTTCCCGGCCGTATTGACCATTGCCCTTTGCGCCTGGATTTACCGCGGAACCATCGGATGGGGGTGGGTTTATCTGGCCGTTTGGGAGTTCCATTATCTGTATCGGACTTTTATTTTTCCGATCGGGATGCACCACGGCAGAAAGACTTTCCCGGTTTCCATGGTGATTTCGGCCGTATTTTTCAACGTACTTAACGGCTTTATCAACGGATATGGACTTTTTCATCTTCATCCGACCGTCGATGCGGCCTGGTTTTTCGATTTACGCTTCATCGCCGGATTGGCGCTGTTCTTTTTCGGCTTTGCCGTTCATTTCGATTCCGACAGGCGCATTCAGGCGCAGAAACCCGGTCCGGGGCGTTATGTCGTTCCTCAAGGGGGGCTGTTCCGGTGGATCTCCTGCCCGAATTATTTCGGGGAAATCATCCAATGGTTCGGATGGGCGCTGCTGACTTGGTCTTCGGCCGGACTGGCCTTCGCCGTTTTTACCTTCGCCAACATTTTTCCTCGGGGACTCTCCGGGCACCAATGGTACAAAGAGACCTTTCCCGATTATCCGGATGAAAGGCGGGCCGTTATTCCCGGCCTTCTTTAATCCGGGCATCCCATCGTTTGCTTTCTTTCACGCTTGTGAGGATGCCGGCGGAAGCCCGAGTTCCCTCCGGCAATTCCCGAAGCGGTTCTGTCAGTCGTCGATTTCCAGCTGCAGGAAGGGCTGCTCTTTATTCTTCGGTTTTGAAAGCCGTTCCGATTGAGGATTTCCCGCTTGGGCGTCTTCCACATATTCTTCGGGAAGACTTTTTGCCGTGGAGATTCCCAGTTCTTTGAGCATTTCCGCTTGGCGGATAACGTTCCCGCGGCCGCTGGAGAGTTTGGTTTTGGCGTTCTCGAAGCTGGATTGAGTCCGTTCGATGTGCCTGCCGACATCCTCGAAATCCTGTATGAAGCCGACGATTTTCTCGTAGAGCGCCGCCCCTCTTTTGGCGATTTCCTTGGCATTGCGGCCGCGGTATTCCTGCCTCCAATGCTGCATGACAATCCACATAACGGGCAGCAGCGTGGAGGGACAAACCAGAAGGATGTTGTTTTTCCAGGCCTCTTCCCAAAGCTTGGATTCTTCGGAAACCGCGACAACATAGGCCGGCTCGATGGGAATGAACAGGACGACGAAATCCGGCGACTTCTCGTCATGGAGTTTTTCATATTCCTTGGACGCCAAGCCCTTGATATGGGTGCGTATGGAGGCGACGTGACGCTTGAGAGCTTCGGATCGTCTTTCGGGATCTTCCAAACTCATGTATTCCTCATAGGCTTTCAGCGACACCTTGGAATCGATAACCAGATGGCGGTCTTCCGGGAGGTGAATCACCACGTCCGGCTGCAGGCGCCCGCCGTCCAAGCTGTGGCTTTCCTGAACCGTATATTCCTCGCCCTTTCTGAGACCGGAGACTTCCAGGATGCGTTCAAGGATCATCTCCCCCCAGTTCCCTTGAGTCTTGCTTTCCCCTTTCAGGGCGTTCGTCAGGTTCACCGCCTCTTTGGAGAGACGGTCGTTCATTTCCATGAGCTTGTGAACTTCGTTCCGGAGAGAATGACGTTCTTTACCTTCGGTTTCGTAATTTTCCTGAATTTTCTTTTGAAATTCCCCGAGTTTTTCTTTGAGCGGATTCAGGATTTCTCCGAGCCCTGTCTTGCTGCTTTCGGCGAAACTCTTGGTTTTTTCTTCGAGGATGGAATTGGCCAGGACTTTGAAATGGTTCCCCAGTTCTTCCCGAGCTTCTTTGAGGAGCCGGAGCTTTTCCTCTCCCTGTTCGATTTCTTTTTCGAGGTCTTTCCGGGAGAGTGCCAAATCCCGTTCCAGAGAAGAGATGGTTCTCTCCCTTTCGCTTAGAGATTGATTCAGCTTTTCGATTTCGTCCTTGCGGCTTTCGGCCTCCGAGACCAGCCGCGTCCGTTCGGTCTCATATCCGCGGATGCGCTCCTCGAGAACGGCCTGTGTTTCACCGGCCTTGCCGGCGGAATTCCGTTTTTTAAGCAGCACCGCGGCCGTTGCGGCGGCGAAAATCAAAATCGAGAGAAGAATGATGATAAGGATTTCCATATTAAGACTTCCTTTTCTTAAGGCGGGTTCCATCCGTCAGTGTATCGGAAAGAAGCGTGCGGGGGGACCGCTTCCTGAATATCGATGAAATGACTATAATCCCTCAACCGACCGATGAACAATCTCGGCATCGAATCCCCGGCATTGATATCAGAGGCTCATGAACAGGCTTTTTAAAGCCCTCCCGGAAGGAGAACCCTTAACATGAATAATAATCTCAGGAACGAACACTTACGAAATATCGCCATCATCGCTCATGTCGATCATGGAAAAACAACTTTGGTGGACGCCATTTTCCGGCAGGCCGGTGTGTTCCGTGACGGTCAGGAAACCAAAGAACGCCTGATGGACAGCATGGACCTGGAACGGGAGCGGGGCATCACCATCGCGGCGAAGAACTGCGCCGTTTTGTGGAAAGGGGTAAAGATTAATATCCTCGATACTCCGGGGCATGCCGATTTCGGCGGTGAAGTGGAACGGGCCTTGTCCATGGTGGACGGGGTGGTTCTTCTGGTGGACGCCTCCGAGGGACCGCTGCCGCAGACACGGTTCGTTCTTGAAAAGGCCCTGAAAGCCGGGCTCAACGTTATCGGCGTTATTAATAAAATCGACCGATCCGACGCCAGACCGCTGGCCGTTCTGAACGACATTCACGATTTGTTGATTGATCTGGATGCCCGCGAGGACCAGCTGGATTGTCCGATTTTGTTCGCCGACGGCCGTTCGGGAATTGTTAAAAAGAATCTTGAGGACGAAGTCGATAATCTTCACATCCTTCTTGATACCATCATCGAATCCGTTCCTTCTCCGTCCTACAGCTCGGACGAGCCTTTTCAGATGCTGGTATCCGATCTTTCCTATTCGGATTTCCTCGGCCGTCTGGCGGTGGGAAAGGTTATTCACGGCACGGCGAAGAACCGGGAAGCCCTGGTTTGCCTCGGAGCGGGCGGCCGCAAGATTCCGCTGAACGTTACACGCCTTCAGGTTTATAACGGACCGGCTCTGGAAGAGACCGACAAAGCCGAACCGGGGGATATCATTGTTCTTTCGGGCGTGGAAGATGTGCATATCGGCGACACCATCTGTTCCAAGGATGAACCGAAGGCCCTGCCGCGTATTTCCGTCGACGAACCGACGGTTTCCATGGTTTTTGCCCCGAATACCTCTCCTCTGCTCGGCAAGGAGGGAAAGTTCGTACAGTCGGGCAAAATTCGGGAACGACTGCATAAAGAAACCATGCTGAATGTTTCCATGCAGGTGGAGGATTTGCCCGGCAAAGAAGGATTCCTTGTGAAAGGCCGGGGGGAGTTTCAGATGGTTATTCTTCTGGAAACCATGCGCCGGGAGGGTTTTGAGCTGAACGTCGGACGGCCCAGGGTTATCTGTAAGAAAGAAGACGGAAAACTTTTGGAACCCATCGAGCATCTTTATGTCGAATGCGATGATTCTTTTACCGGAATCGTAACCGAGAAGCTCTCGAAACGGAAAGGGCGGATGATCAACTACGAATGTCATGAAGGTCATCGGGCCCGGCTGGAATTCAGCATTCCCTCCCGGGGACTCATCGGATACCGCGACGAGTTTCTTACCGACACGCGCGGAACGGGAATCCTCAACTCCGCCCTGGACGGCTATGAGGAGCACCGCGGAGATTTCCCGTCACGCTTTACAGGATCGCTTGTGGCGGACCGGCTCGGCGAATGCGTCCCCTACGCCCTGTTTAATCTGGAACCGCGCGGAACGCTGTTCGTCGTTCCGGGCAACCCGGTGTATGAAGGAATGATTGTGGGCGAGCACAACCGGGACAACGATTTGAACGTGAATCCCTGCAAGACGAAGAAGCTCACGAACATGCGGGCCTCCGGGAAGGACGACGCGGTGATTTTAACTCCGGTTATGCCGATGACTCTCGAACGGGCCATCCAATTCATTCGGGACGACGAGATGGTGGAGATTACGCCGAAATCCATTCGATTGAGAAAAGCCTCTTTGGCGGCCCAGGACCGCAAATCCGATCTTCGGAGGATGAACATCTCCTGACAATCCGTTTCTTGAAGGATGGCCGTGCAGGGAGATTCCTTTAGGCCCGGTTTGCTGTAATTGACGTTTCAGGCCCGCCCAACCCTTGTCTGGGGGCCGGGCCGAAATCGTTGAACCGCTTTACACAACACGAACGTCTTCGCTAATCTTTTTTATGCTTATTCTTATTTTGAGAGAAGAGGTTGCACCGTATGCCTGTTGATGAATTCGTCGACATCGGCGTTCTCTTCGGCGTCTTTTTATCCCTCATAATGATCGTCGCGCAGCTGCTGCTGGTAAAAAAAGATCAAAAGAATTATCTGTTCATCACGGCGATCGCGTGTCTCGGAATCTATCAATTATCCCTTTGTTTCGGCATGTTCGGGCAGATAGAGCATTGGCAGGAGATCTTCCGGCCTCTTTACATTCTCGGCATGGCCGCTTTGTTCTCCAGCATCCCGGCGATCTTCTTTTTCTTTCGTTCTCTTCCGGATGCGGAATATGCCTTGAATAAATACGCGCTGCCGCATCTTCTCATTCCAATTTTCGCGGCGGTTTCACTGCTCCTTTTCGGTCGCTTCCCGGTAAATCCTTCCGTCGCTCCCCCAAATTATTACGATTTTATTTATAAAAACAGCTTAGCCGTCCGCGTTATAGACATGCTCTCAATTATCTGTGCACTTCTCTATTTCTCTTTCTTATTTGTGTTTTATTACCTAAGAGCGAAGAAGGCGGAAAGTCATAGTAAAAGAAATATCATATTCGTTTTGTATTTCTTATTTCTTTCTCTTTTTTTCCTGCTGATTTATTTTCAGAGCATCAAGGATTCGGAATATCTCTATTATGTTTTCCGGTTGAGATTCACAATAATGTTGAGCGGCGTTTTCGTTTTCGGTTATCGTTTTCCCTATATCGCCAATATCGTCAAACTCGAGGCTTACCGGGAATACTATTACAAGTCCCAACTTGCGAATGTGAATGTCGAACTTATCCTCAAAAGTTTGGAACAGATGATGGAGAAGGAGCATGCCTACAGAGAAAACGGCCTGACCATGAATATGGTTGCCAAAAGTCTGGATATTTCTTCTCATCAGCTCTCGGAGATATTCAATACTCGCTTAGAGACGACTTTCAGTGCCTATATCAATGAAAAGCGAATAGGATTTGCCGAGGAGCTTCTTCTTAAAGAACCCTACAAATCCGTAATGATGGTGGCTATGGAATGCGGCTTTAATACGATTTCCACTTTTAATAAGGCATTTAAAAAGAAGACAGGCCTGTCGCCTTCGGAATATAGAAAGACAAAAAAATCGGGAAAAACGATCAATGCGGATTAGGCGGACGAACAACGACGGAGTCATCGTTCTATTGCTTGGCAAGGTTTACCGAAATGCCCATTGAACGATTCGCCGACATCGGTGTTCTCTTCGGCGCGTTCCTGGCTCTTTTAATAACCGCCGGGCAGCTTCTTCTGGCTAAGAAAGATCAAAAGAACTATCTGTTCATTCTGACCATCGCGTGCCTGGGCCTCTATCAGGTATCCCTCTCTTTTCCCTTGTTCGGACATTTGGAGCATTGGCAGGAGATCTACCGTCCTCTCTACATCGCCGGCATGGGCGCCGTTTACAGCAGCATCCCGGCGATGTTTCTTTTCGTTCGCTCTCTCCCCGATTCGGAATATTCCAGGAAAGGGTACAGGCTGCTTCATTTCCTGATTCCGCTGATCGCGACGCTCGTCTTGGCTCTTTTTGTGTCGTTTCCCAAGGATCCGGCCGTCTCTCCGTGTGATTATTATGATTTCCTCTATAATGGAAGTCCGCTACTTCGGATCATTGATCAAATCTCCGTACTCATGGCTTTAGGCTATTTCTCTCTGGCCTTTGCGCAATTCTATTCACTAACCAAGAAATCAAGCGATGAAAAGAAGAAAAATCTCTTAGCCGTTTTAGTTGTCTTATTCTTGATTCTTTTCTTCATGTCGCTTTATTTTCGATACTCGAATCAAGGCGACCTGCTTCATTATCTGTTCAAGTTGCGATTCACCCTGCTGATGATCTGCGTTCTCGTTCTCAGCTACCGCTATCCCTATATCACCAACATCATCAAGCTGGAGGTCTACCGGGAGTCCTACACTAAATCCACCTTGGCGAAAGTGAATGTCGACAACGCCTTGATGCTTCTGGAGAAGTCCATGGAAACCGACCATGCCTTCCGTGACAGCACTCTGACCATGAAAAGGATTGCCGCGGACTTAGGCCTTTCGGCTCACCAGCTCTCGGAAATTTTCAATACGCGTCTTAAAAAGACATTCAGTTCCTACATCAATGAAAAGAGGGTTGCGTTCGCCAAAAAACTGCTGTCGGAAGAGATCGGCATGCCCGTAACCGACATCGCGAAGGAATGCGGATTCAATTCCATTTCGAATTTCAACACTCTATTCAAAAAGGCCGCGGGGATATCGCCTTCCGATTATAGAAAGTCCCTTCTTTCAGGTAAAAAGAAGGGACTTTGAGAAGACCGCCGAATGTCTCTCACCGGAAAAGGCTCCCGACGAGGGCGCTGCGGTCCGGACCGCGGCCAAAGAGAATTTCCTGCCGGTATGATTCTATTCCTAAATTGTTTTACGGGAAAGACATACGCATATTAATGGCTAATTTGCACTATTTAAAAAAACTATCAGACTTATAAGATCCTGAGACAGTCTTCAATCTAACCGTCATTCTTTTCTTCCAAAAAAAGAGGCGGATAAGAAATCCGCGATTGGAGGAGACCATGAAATCAAGGAACTTTGTTCTTTCGGGAATTCTGGCGGGGCTTCTTGCCGTTCTGGCGGCGGGATGCGGCAACCCCAATTCCAACGCTGACGGCGGGACATCTCTGCAGACCGGTACTTTGAGTATCGCAAGTAATGCCGAAAAAGATGGTTACATAGCAGAAGTTCTAGGTAATGGCGCTGCAATGAGCTCAACTGCAACTTACTTACGTTTTGGCGACACATCAATTAATACCGTTTTTTACAATGCCGTCAGTTTTGATCTTTCGGAGCTTCCGGAGGATGCCTCCATTGCCTCGGCGGTTCAGAACGATCTTGACAACAGCCGAGACACCTGTGAATTCTGCGTCTATTCAGGAACGGATAATGACAGCACATTCTCATATGCTTACGTCTATACTGGAGACTATTCCGGCTACGAACCTTATCTTGAGCTGACGTACACATATTCCGAGGAGTAGGCGGTTCGGCCGGTGGGCGATACCGGCGTCTATTTTAACGGTTCCTATCAGTATCAGGCAGGTTCGTTGAGTTCCGTTGATGAAGGGTTGCGAATAATTGCTGAATCTTTCTCCGGGAGGGGCTCCCTAAGGGAGCTTTTTCCCGGAGTCTCCATGATTTGCCGGTTGAGCGTTTTTCTTCCGAATTGCTTTATGGAAGAGAGTTATTGGTTAGCATCGTTGATTTCCAAAGGTAAGGTATTGTCCTGAAAATCGTTTCCGGCGGCTGAATTTTCGGTCTCTCTGTTCGCAATATGCCTTGAAGTATAAACTGGTGCTGTGATTCATACGTTATTGATAAATATGAGCCGAATATCCGGCTATGAATATCGCCGGAGCTTCTCATGAGCGGCGGCGCTCAAAAGACAGCGGGCGCTCCGAAGAAGGAGCGCCTGGGCGGATTCTTCGCCATGTTCTCCTCCGCCACCGTGGAGCGCTACTACCTGTATCTGCTGGCTATGGCCCTCTTCGGTTTATCCTACGGGCTTTTCATCGGGGTGCAGGATAACTACTTGGCCTGGCTGGGCATCGGAAAGACCGGCCGCGGCGTGGTGGAGTTCTTTCGGGAATCTCCCGGTCTTCTTCTGATTTTCATTCTGGCCGCCTTTTCCCGGATGGCCGAGCGCAATCTCCTCCGGCTGTCTCTGATTTTTTATGCTCTCGGTGTTATCGGAATTTGGATGTCGGGAACTTCAATTTTCGGAGCGGTGTTCTTTTTGACTCTGATGAGTACCGGTCAGCATCTGATTATGCCGGTGCGCCAGTCGTACGCCATCCACGCGGCCGAAAAGGGGAAGGAAGGCCGGGCCGTCGGATTCATGCGCGGTTTGGAAAGCACGGGGAAGGTCGGAGGGCTGCTGGTTGTGCCGATTTTGTTCCTTCAGCCGTCCATCCGCGCGGACAGGGACGCCGGAGGCCGATTGGGTTATGTGATCATTTTCATCGCCGTTCTTATCGCCGTGGCGTTTTCTCTGACGGCCGCCATGGGTATGACGAAGTCCGGCGGATCGCTGGAGCGGAAGAAAATCTATTTCCACAGGAAGTACATGAAATATTACGGACTGGAGATTTTCTACGGCGCCAGGAAACAGGTCTTCATGACCTTCGCGCCGTACCTTCTCATCCTGGTGTACGGCGCCGGCGCCGAGTATATCGCGACTCTGCTGCTCATCAGCGAATTGATCAATATCTTTTTTAATCCCCTCATCGGCCGCATCATCGATAAGCTTGGTTATCGGATGGTGATGATCGGCGATACCTGCATCCTGTTTTTCGTTTGTCTTGTCTACGGTTTCGCCGGACGGTTTTTTTCACATCAAACGGCTCAGATGGTCATCAGTGTCGCGTTCATTATGGACATGATGCTCTCCAACGCGTCCATAGCGTCCAGTATTTACGTGGGCCGGATCAGTGAGAATAAGGAGGAAATGACCTCCACTCTGTCCACGGGGCTTTCCCTGAATCATTTGGTGAGCGTTCTCATCGCTTTGGCGGGCGGCGTTATCTGGGAGAATGTCGGCGTGGGTGTCCTTTTCTCCATGGCCGCCGTCATGGCCGTGGGGAATACTCTGTTCGCCCTTACCGTGCCGAAGGTGGACGGGCACGGCCGCCCCGCGTGATTTTTGTTCACTCGGCGCCGCCGATGAGCGCCCGCGCGGTTTTCGCTTCGGCATAGGGCTTAAGCACCCCGCGGGAAAGAAGGCCGATGGTCGCTCTGTTGGCGCTTGGTGGCGGAGAAAGACCGGAAGCCGCGGAAATAAAATCCGCTGTCCCTTCAAATCTCGAAAAGTGCTATGATGCCGCTCATGAAACCGACACGAGAACAAGCGGAAAAACTTTTCTGCAAGTACAATCAATCCGACAGTCTTTATCGTCATGCCGTTGCCGTGGAAGCGGTGATGCGGTATTTCGCGGGCGAATATGGTGAAGACGCCGAGAAATGGGGCATTATCGGCTTTGTTCATGATTTGGACTGGGAAGAATGGCCCGAAGAACACTGTAAAAAGACGAAAGAACTTCTGGAAGCGGATGGCTGGCCCGAGGACTGGATTCGCGCCGTTATGTCTCACGGATGGGGTTTGGTAACCGATGTGGAACCGGTTCATGTGATGGAAAAGGTTCTCTATGCCGTTGACGAACTCACGGGGCTTATCACCGCGACGGCCCTTATGCGGCCTTCGAAAAGTCTGATGGATCTGGAAGCCCGATCGGTCGTTAAGAAATGGAAAGACAAGGGTTTTTCCGCCGGTGTGAACCGGGATGTCATCGACAAGGGCGCGGCCATGCTGGGACTGGAGCGGAGCGAACTGATTAATAAAACCATTGCCGGCATGAGGATCGTCGCCGCGGATCTCGGCCTCGGCTGAACCGCCGCGGTTGATTTCATGACGGTCGATTCTCCGTATGCGGACTGCCGACTCTGCCCGCGTTTATGCGGCGCGGACCGGATTGCGGGCGAGCGCGGTTTCTGCGGCGAAACCCACGAGCTTCGCCTGGCCGCGGCCGGACTCCATTTCGGCGAAGAGCCGCCTCTAACCGGGAACGGCGGAAGCGGAACCATTTTTATTTCCGGCTGCTCCATGGGCTGTCCGTTCTGTCAAAATCACCAAATCAGCAAAGGCGGACTTGGACGTGTTGTGGACCGGACGGAATTCATCCGTATCTGCGAAGTCCTCCGGGACGCCGGCTCCGAAAACCTTAATCTTGTTACACCGTCTCATATGGCTCCCACTCTCGCCGATTATCTGGGGGCCGTCCGCGAGGCGGGAATCGGCCTCCCCGTTGCCTGGAACTCGTCGGGATTCGAATCGCCCGAAGCCGTGGAACTGGCCGCGCCGCTGGTGGATATTTGGCTGCCCGATTTGAAAACCCTTGATGAATCGGCAGCGAAAGAAATTTACGGCGTTTCCGGCTATCCGCAGGCCGTCCGCGCCGCTCTCGGTGCGATGGCCGCGGCGAGTGAACTTTCTGTGGATGAAGAGGGCCGCCTTGTACGCGGTTTGATGATTCGGCACCTGGTTGTTCCGGGACGGCTGGAATCCACCAGGGGCGTTCTGGAGTGGTTCGCGGAGAATCTGGCGGAAAAGGCCTGGCTCTCGCTGATGACCCAATACACACCCGTCCGTGTTCCCGGAGAAACGAGGGCCGTCCCCGAAAGACAGCTGAACGGCTCCGAATACGAGACTCTCCTCGAATGGCTGGAGGAACTCGGAATAGACGACGGATTCCTTCAGGACCTGGTTCCCGGAAGCGATTGGCTGCCGGATTTTTCGCGGCCGAATCCGTTCGGATCGGAACTCTCGCGAATCCTCTGGCGGTGGGATACGGAATTCACCGTTTAATCCGCGGCCGCTCTTCGTCGGCCGCTTCTGCATAACCTTAACTTCCTTAGCTTCCGAAACCAATTTTTCCGGCGGCTTTTTTTCAGCACGAAACGGCGGGATCTTTTTCTACAGCCTGTTAGGGCGCGATTACGGTTCCGACGAATTCTTTCCCTTCCAGAATGGCCGTGAGATTCTCCAAATCCCGGCCCGCGGCGGCCACAACGGTCAGTCCCGCTTCGGCCGCCCGTTTCGTCGCCACCGGGTCGAAGGGGACATTGGCGCCGGGATTCCATTGAGTACCCGCCAAAACGGAGTATTCGTTCCAGGTTAATCGTTCCAGCGGTACGGCGTCCGGATTTTTCTTGGGATCGTCGCTGTACACCTGTGCGATGTTCGAAAGCATTAAGATTTGAGATGCTCCGAAACGTTCGGCCAGCATGACCGCGTCGAAATCCGTTGAGAAGCCCGGTTTCCATCCGGCGGCCATGAGAATGCGTCCGGTAAAGTCGAAATCGGCCGTCGGATCGGTTACCACGGGGTCCGGACTGAGCGGTCCGAGAAGCGCCCTGACCATTTCCGCGTTGAGCCGCGTGGCCATTACGCCCACCCAGTCCAGTGATTCGGCCGGTGTGCCGGGCGCCAGTTCCCTCACCGCTCCCTGCCAGGCTCTGGCGGCTCCGCCTCCGCCCACGACCATGATGAATCGTTCCTCGGGATTCTTTCGCAGCCGATCCGCGATAAAAGCTAAGAATTGCTTCAGGAACGCCGTATCGGGTTTTTCCGGAGCAACGATGGATCCGCCGAAATCCAGAACAGTCACATTTGCATTGTCTTTCATGGTCTTCTCCCGAGGGAATGATGCTCAGAATATCAGTCGGCATGCCTGAGGATAAAGATCATCCCGCTGAAAACCGAATATTATATTTTCCGAACCTTAATCGGGCGGCACGGAACGCCGTCTTGACGACCGGGGGGAAAGGGCGGTTAAATGGCCCGAGAGGTTTCGTGTTGAATCGTCCCGTCATTTTTCGCATTGTCATTATGCTGACCGTTTGCCTTGCGCAGGCCGGTTCCGCTTTCGGACAGGAAACGGCTTCCCGTTTTTTCGAAAGGGTTTCCGAGCGTTACGAATCCATTGAGGATTACACGGCCGATCTGAAGATTACGAAAGGCGATGAGGAGCAGTTCGCGACCGTCTGGTACAAAAATCCGGACAAACTCCGTCTTGATTTTTCCGAGCCGGCCGAAATGGTTATCGCCGTTGGCGAAGAGACGCTCCAGGTCTGGGTTCCCTCATACGGCGTGACATTTTCTCAGCCGCTTAAAAGGAACAGTCAGGCTCAAATGGCCGGATTGTCCGGATCTCGGGGATTGGAGCTGCTTTCAAAATATTACACGATTTCCTATAATCCGTCCCCGACTCCGGTTCCGCTTGATGCCGGTTCCTCGGAAATGGTCGTCAAACTGAAGGCGGAATGGAAGACGACAAACGAAGGTTTCCGCAGACTCGAGCTGAGCATCGATTCCGACTTGAGAATTCGGAGGATAATCGGTGTTACAACCGTTGGTGAGACCATTATGTTCGATTTTTCGAACATGGTTCTGAATAAGGGGATTCCCGATACCCGATTTGACTATGAAAGTCCGCCAACCGGTAATACCATCGAGAATTTTTTATTTGATCCGGAGAGCTGAACATCATGAAATCCCTAGGCGACACATTAAAGACGGCGCGTGAAGAACGCGGGATTTCCATGGATCAGGTGGTTCATGAAACGAATATCTCCCGGAACTACCTCGAAGCACTTGAGAATGAGGATTTTGACGAGTTTCCCGCGGAGGCCTATCTCATAGGCTTCCTTCGAAATTATTCGGATTTCCTGGGACTCGACTCCGACAAAATCGTCGGCCAATTCAAAAATTACAAACTCAGCGAGGAACCGACTCCCTTACAGGAATTGGTCGGCCGGCCGAAAGGTTCGGTGATTAAAAAGATAGGTCCCTGGGTTCTGATTGCGGTTGTTTTGGCCGCCGCGGGAGTCCTCGGGATTCCCCGTCTGATTTCCGTGGCCGGCAACTTTAAGGAAGAGCGGGCCCGAAAGGCCGAAGAGGCGCAGGAACCGGCGGAAATCCGTGAGATTGTCCCCCCCCCCGCCGCTTTGGGAAGGAGAGATTCGCCCGACGGATATTCTCGTTCTCGAGGGCCCCGACGGAACTCTCCGTCTGTCGGTCTCCGGCGGAGAAGGCTCGCTGGCGTTTTCCGATACCGATGGACATATCTGGTCCATGATTTTGGGTGAAGAAATCTATATCCCGGACAGTCACGGAAAACCCGCCTGGAGAATGTATCTGAAGGATCTGGGACTTCCGGGAAACGGCGGAATCCTCGAAATCCAGTTGTTGGCTGAAATTATCGCCGAAGAGGATTATGTCGCCCAAGATGTCGAGCCTCCCAGCGGAGAAGCCGAACGCCGCCGTGAACCGCAGATTATCTTCGGCGCGGAGAGACCGGATCGGTTTACCCTGGAAATCGCGTTCAATGATTTTTGTCTGTTCCGCTATAAGGTCGACAGCCAGGAACCCCGGGAAGACTATTATGCCAACGGCGAGAACTTTCGTCTGGACATAGGCCGAACCCTGACGATTTGGGCCTCGAACGCCGGCGCTCTTTCCGCTAAAATCGGTGGGAAGGAATTGGTTTTGGGGAAACGCGGAGAAGTTTCCGTCGGGCAGTTCCGCTGGGTGCTTAACCAGGACAGCGGCGCTTACGATTTGTCATTCGTTCCCCTGTACTGATACGCGTCCGGTTCCGCCGCTTACGGCGTTATGAACCGGCGAATGATTCGGAAGGACGAGAGTGACGCGCGGATGAAGTCCGTGCGTCGCGGAAACGTCGCCGGATGCCCCGAAGAGAGCATATAATGAACATTATGTCTTCAGACCGAATCCCCGGCGTTTCGTCCGGCGGCGGTGTTTTTTACGTGGAAAACTTGGGCTGCGCGAAAAACCAAGTCGATGCCGAGGTTATCATCGCTTCCCTGAAAGCATCCGGCTGGACCTATGCTCCCGACAATCCCGATTCGGCCGACCTTATTATCGTCAATACCTGCGGCTTCATCCGGAGCGCTCAGCAGGAAGCTCTGGACGCGCTGATGGGCGCCAAACGCGAGTACCCGCATAAGCGCGTTATCGCCGCGGGATGTTTGGCCCAAAGATGGGCGAAGGAACTCTCCGACCTGCTTCCCGAACTGGACGGTGTTTTCGGCAACAGGTCTCCCCGGCGCATCGCCGAGATCACCGAAGCCGTGATGGCCGGAAAAAAACCCGTTTTTACGCCGGAAGGAGAAAATCAGGGTGCCGACAGGCGTGATTTTTTCGGTTTTAAACGATCTGTTTTCCTGAAAATCGCCGACGGATGCGATCATCGCTGCCGCTATTGCGCCATTCCTTTGATTAAAGGTCCGCTGGTCAGCCGACCCGAAGCGGATATTCTGGCGGAGACGGACGCCCTGTTGGCTCAGGGCGTTTATGAGATCAATCTTGTCGCTCAGGATCTGTCGGCCTACGGATCGGACCGCGGAGAGCGGGGCGGGGAAGGATTGATCCGTCTTCTTCGCGGCATTCTGGATACGAAGCGGGTTCGGGACGATTTTCGGATTCGGCTTTTGTATCTGCATCCCGACGAGTTCCCTCTCGGCCTGCTCGATCTTATGGCTTCCGATCCGAGGCTGCTGCCTTACCTCGACATTCCCTTCCAGCATGCCTCCGCGCCGGTGCTGCGGGCCATGGGACGCTCCGGAAACACGGATTCCTATCTTCGTCTTATCGATACGATCCGCGGCAAACTTCCCGATGCCGCGATCCGTTCCACCTTCCTTGTGGGGCATCCGGGAGAAGGCCGCCGTGAGTTCGCGGAGCTCCTTCGGTTCCAAGAGCGGGCCGAACTCGAATGGGTCGGTGTTTTTGCCTGGTCCCGGGAGGAGGGAACGCCGTCGGCCGAAGACCGGGGAGTCTTTTTCTCCCGCTTCGGGGAATTAATCGGCCGAAGGCGCAAGGAAGAAATCGAAGCGCGCCAAACCCCGCTAACGGAAATGAGGCTGGAGAGGATGATCGGGCGGGAAATCGACGTGCTCGTGGAAGAACCGGTGGACGGCGAAGAGTTGGCCATCGGCCGGGGGCCCATGCACGCGCCGGAGGTGGACGGCAGTATCGTCCTTTCTCTGGAAGATTCGCGGGAAGGCGATGTGGTCCGTTCCCGCATTACGGGCCGGAGCGGATTTGATCTCCGGGGAGAGCCGGTCGCACAGACGGGTAAAACGGCGACCGGTTCCAGGGCCGCGGGGAAAGCGGATTCCGGATCGCCGGCAGTTGATGCGCCGTTACCGAATGATCCGGCCGCAGGGGGCGCCTTGTGATCTTTATGCGGCTCCCGCCCCAAATACCGGTTTCTCTTTGGAGCAAGGCATGAGCCGACCGGCTTCGGGGATTTCCCCATGGACTTCCGGATTGAACGAAATGCAGAGGGAAGCCGTTGTTCACGGAGCCGATCCTCTGCTGATTCTCGCCGGGGCCGGTTCCGGGAAAACGCGGGTTGTAACTTCCCGCATCGCGTGGATGGTGGCCGAAAAGGGCTTTGATGCTCCTTCCATCCTGGCGGTGACCTTTACGAACAAAGCCGCCGCCGAAATGCGCGAACGGGTTTCGGCCATGGTTCCGGCCGCCGAATCGGCCATGATCCGCACCTTTCATTCTTTCGGCGCCTGGCTGCTCCGGCGGAACGCGGGCGCCGCGGATTTGAATCCCAATTTCACCATCTATGACGATGACGATCAGGTAACGCTTCTTTCCCGAATCCTCGAAGGCGTGCCCCGCCGGGAACTGCGTCTCTGGGCCCACCGCATCGCCCGGGCCAAGGACGAGGGACTGAGCTGTGATGACGATTTGTCCTCGTTTTCTCACGATCCGGATTTTCCGGAGATTTACCGCCGCTATGAGGAGAGGCTGAGGAAAATCGGCAACGTGGACTTCGGCGATCTGATTCTTCTGCCCGTTCTGATGCTGCGCAAAAGGCCCGAAATCCGCGAGCGAATCAGGCAGAGGTTCCGGGCCGTTCTGGTGGACGAATATCAGGATACGAACGTGGCCCAGTACGAACTGCTGCGGGAACTGGCCGGTCCGGAGACCTGGCTCGGAGTGGTGGGCGATGAGGATCAGTCCATTTACCGCTTCCGCGGCGCCGAAGTGAAGAACATCCTCGATTTTCCGAGCCTGTTTCCCGGAACGCGCGTGGTTCGTCTGGAACAGAATTACCGTTCCACCGGGGCCATCCTCGATATTGCTTCTGCCGTGGTTTCCCACAACACCGGCCGCCTGGGAAAAACTCTCTGGACCGCGGGTGAGCGGGGGGAGAAGGCCGTTCTGGCTTATCTTGAGGATCATAATCAGGAGGCTTCCTGGTGCGCGGACCGCGTGGACGCCGACGGGAATTTCGGCGGAACCGCCATTCTTTATCGGACGAACGCTCAGTCGCGAATTTTCGAAACGGTCTTTCGCCGCCGCGATATTCCGTATCGCATCGTCGGGACGACAAGTTTCTATCAGCGTGAAGAGGTAAAGGACGTTCTGGCCTATCTTTCCTGGCTCTCCAACGGGCGCGACGAGGTGGCGTTCCGGCGCATCGCCAATAAACCGGCCCGGGGACTGGGAAAGACCAGTCTGGATCGGCTGATGGCATCGGCGGCCGGCGAATACGGCGGCGATATCCTGGCGGCCTGCCGTAATACCGATTTGAAGGGAAAGGCGGGCAAAGCTCTGGAGTTTCTTCGCGGTCTTTCGGAGCGTAATAAGAACGCCGAGTTCGAGCATCTTGGGTTTCTGGTTCAGGATTTGGCCGACGCCTCAGGGTTATTGGCCCATTATCGGGAAGTGGACCGGATCGAGAACTCCAAGCGGACGGCCAACCTGGACGAGCTGGTGAATGCCGCGGCCGAATACCCGTCGACTCCGGAGGGTTTGGCGGCCTTCCTGGAACTTGTGGAGCTGGATCAGGCCGTTCTGGAAGAAGAAGAGGACGACGAGAACCGGGTAACGCTCATTACCATGCACAATACGAAGGGACTGGAATTCGACCGGGTGATTATCACCGGACTGGAGGAAGGTCTTTTTCCCAGGGCCGACGGCGGGATTGACGAGGATGAACTGGAAGAGGAACGCCGTCTGTTTTACGTGGCCATTACCCGGGCCCGAACGGATTTGGCTTTTACCACCTGCCATCGCCGGATGCTGTGGGGACGAACAGAAACGCGCCGGCCTTCCCGTTTTCTAAGAGAAATCCCGGACGAATGCGTTCGCGTTGAAGGCGGCGATGCGGATGGGATCTTCGGAGGCGCGGGAGGCTCTTGGGGCGCCGGGTATGGAGCTGGAGACGCCGCCGGGATTGCGGGAGGCGCTGGGGTGGGAGGTGCCGATGGCCGTGATGGGAACGCTCCGCCGGATCCCTGGCAGCCGGGTGTTCGGCTGATCCACGACGAATATGGAGTCGGCGTTGTGCAGAAACGTCTCGCGAACGGCGGACATACCGTTATTCATGTGCTTTTCGAATCCGGCCGCCGTGCTACGATACTCCCTGAGTTCTCATCGCATAAAATGGAACTGCTGGGTGTCGCCGGGGAGGATTTCTGATGTTCGGGCCGCTGAATGAACAAGAGAGTGCCGCAATAGACCGTCTGCCCGTTATCTCCCGGGCTCGGGGGCATCGCCTCTACGGCATCGACGGAACACGCTGGCTGGATTGCTGGGCGGACGGCGGCCGTGCTTTGGCCGGTCATCGTCCCAAGGGCGTTTCGCTGCGGCTGAAGAACGAGATTGACCGCGGCCTGTACGCTCCGTATCCGAATCTGTGGGACCGAAGGCTGGAAAAGGCCCTGCTTCGAATGTTCCCGGGGTATGCGGAGGTTCGGGTGTACCGAAATATTGAGCGTGCCCTGAATCTCCTGGGACTGGAAACTTGGCCCGCCGATCCCCTGGACCTGCCGCCGGGAACTCCGTTTGTCGACGGAGCGCTCTGGGGGCGGCCGGGTTTGCCGGATCATCCCCGCTCGGAGATTCTTTTTCCCATTCTGCCGCTGCCGGGTTTTTCGGAGGCGCAGCCGGTACTCTTCGGTGGCGCGGCGGACGGCGGCACGGTGCAAAAACCGGCCGGTTCGGCTGAAAATGCCCCCAAAAACCCCTCACCGCCCGCATCGGACAGGATTTCTCCGCTGATTATCGCGGCCATGACCCGAAGCTGCGGAATAATTCGAGAGGAAAATTCTCCGCAGGAACATTTTTCCGCCGAAATTTGGGACATGAGGGGACCATATATGCTTTTCCGGGGCAATGAAGAGGCCTACGGCCGAACCTTCGAAGCTCTTTTGAACCGCCGCATCCTTATCGCGCCGTCTTCGAACCGTCCTTCGGTCTTTCCCGTGGAACTTTCAGCCGGAGAAGCTTCCATCCTCGCCGCGGGAGGATACCGATAACGTGACCGATAATGAAATCATTCCTGTTCTTATCCGATTGGTCTGTTCCTTTCTGGCGGCGTTCCCCGCAATCGCCCTGTGGTCCAAAACCCGGGACGCATCCTGGATGCTGATGGTCTTCGGTTCCCTTTTGTATTTCGTCGATTCTTTGTACTCGGTACTGGTGATGATCGGTCTTGTGACCTATTATCTTCCGTTCGCCGAAGAGTTTCCGCTGCTTGAGTCCCTGCTTGCCGGTATTCCTTCTTTACTTTTGGCCGCGGGGTTTTTGATCTTTCTCATAAAAAACCGCCGTTAATCCCCACCCTTGACGAAATACCTTGATTCGGTGAATATATACCGCCCACTAACCCCCTTGGGTTTCATCCTTTATGAGGAGCGAAACACAGGACCGGGATCGGAAATCCGTTTTCGTATTTAGCCACGGAAACGGTAATGCCGAATCCCAAAGGATGCCCCTGATGCTATAGGGGCGTTCTTGTATACAGACTTGAGGCGGATTTGACATGAAAACGACTTATGTAAAACCAGCCGATGCGGACCGCAAGTGGTTCGTCATCGACGCGGCCGGAAAGCCTCTGGGCCGCGTAGCCGTTAAAGCGGCATACATTGCCCGCGGCAAGCACAAACCTTATTATGTCCCCTATCACGAAATCGGCGATTACGTCATTATCGTGAACGCGGACAAGGCCGAACTCACAGGGAATAAAAAGCGGAACAAGCTTTATTACCGTCATTCGGACTACATCGGCGGCTTGAAAGTGGAAAACTACGAGAAACTCGTGGCACGAAAGCCCACCGCGCCGATGGAGAAAGCCGTTCGCGGAATGCTTCCCCGCGGCCCCATGGGCAACAAGCTCTACAGAAACGTTAAAATCTATGCCGGCGCGGCGCATCCTCATGAAGCGCAGCAGCCCGAAGCCCTGGAACTCTAGGAGATCATCGTGGTTAAAATTTTGTCCAACGGCACAGGCCGACGCAAGACTTCCGTAGCCCGGGTGTATATCCGGGAAGGCGCTCCCGGAATCAAGGTGAACGGGAAAAATCTGGATGAGTATTTTCCCCTGGAAACATTAAGGGATATCATCAAGATGCCCCTGCAGGTTACGTCCAATGAGGATAAGCTGAACATCCTGGTTAATGTCCGCGGCGGCGGCATCAACGGCCAGGCGGGCGCCATCCGACACGGCATCGCGCGGGCTCTGGTTGAGCTCGACGAAACCAATCGTCCTTCATTGAAGGCCAACGGCTTCCTGACTCGGGATGCCCGTATGGTCGAACGGAAAAAGTATGGCCGGCCCGGAGCCCGGAAGAAGTTCCAGTTCTCCAAGCGCTAGAATTTCATCCCTTTCGAGAGAGGGAGCCGACGGGAGCGTGCTGCGCGTGCGCCTCGACGACGGCTCCCTTTTTTTATTGGATAACCCCTCCGCGGCCCGGGCCGCGGAGGCCTGTCGGAATGCCGCCGAATCCGTTCCCGCGCATCTCAGGGCCGCTCTTGAAGCGGCCGATGAAGCCTACCGCTGCAGGCGGAAGGCCCTGGACCTTTTGGCCCGTGCGGAGCAGTGCCGCAAAGGCCTGGAGGCAAAGCTCGCTAAGAAGGGATTTTCACGGGAAGCGGCGGCGGATGCACTGGACCGCCTGGAGTCTTCCGGATATCTGGACGATGGGCGCTTTGCCGAGGCCTGGGTCCGCTCCCGCCTGCGCATCCGTCCGGAAGGCCGGACCCGTCTTCTTACCGCTCTGATGGCCAAGGGCATCGCCGCGGAAACGGCCCGGATCGCCGTGGAGGCGGTCCTTTCGGAATCGGGCGATCCGGATGATGCCGAACGTGCGGCCTTGGAGAGGGCGCGTCTGAAACTGCTCAGGCGCTCCGGAATGAATAATGAGAAACTCACCGCCGCGCTTTTGCGAAAAGGATTTCCCTATGCTGCCGTTCGTTCGGCAGTACAAAGCGGTGAGAATACCGAATAGCCCGATGTTCGTTCGCCTTTGCCGGATGAATACCCAATGGGCCCGAATCGGCGAACTCGGAATCCGTCGGTCTTCCCGAAAATCGAACCTCCGAAATAATGCAACTTGCCGAACTACCCGTTATGCTGAAGGAGATGAACGCACGTCATTTCATTATCAGCGGGTATGTTCAAGGCGTGGGCTTTCGATGGTTTACGCTGCGTCGGGCCCGTTTCCTGGGATTGGACGGATGGGTTCGCAATTGTTCCGACGGGACCGTTGAGGTTTGGGCCGAAGGAAGTGAAGATGCGCTGGACTCCCTGGAAGCTTCTTTAAAAGGCGGACCGCCGGGAGCCTCCGTTCGGGACGTCCGGATTGAATCCGCCGAGGCCACCTGCGCCGGCGGCGGTTTTGACGTAACGTATTAGCCCGCAGGTGTTCGGCTGCCGATTGTATCTTCCTTAGGGTCGGAAGGAAAACGGAAAGGCATACACGCTTCGGTACGGTATTTCTTTTGAGCGGCCGTTTCACAGAGTCGGGACGGATCTCAAAAAATCCGAATGTCTCACAGAATCGTCGGGCCGAAGAACTGCGGAACTTGATCAACCGGGGAAGTCCGTTATATATTTTGCACCCGCGGGGGATTAGCTCAGTTGGTAGAGCGGTTGGTTCGCAATCAACAGGTCAGGGGTTCGAATCCCCTATCCTCCAAAAACCATTTTGAACACGCCGTCCTCACCGGACGGCTTTTTTATGCCTGCTCGCCTGCAATAAAGAGGCGGTGGAGTCTTTGCATGACCGGTCGCATTATCGCTTTTCTTAGGCGAATTGCAGGCAGAGGGCTTATCTGTTGAGCTTCGGAAAGCGAGAACTCTTTTTTAGGATTCCGTAGGCGGATTATGTACGTCGGTCCGCATTGCCGGAATCCCACCGGCGGAAGATCGGAAAAACAGCGGAAATCTAATCCTTAAACCGATTTCGCTATTCGGTAGCGAAGAATGGTCTTCAGTTTTTCCGGTGCGGTTTTTCTAAAATCACTGAGGTATATCTCGCGATGGGAATGGGCGGTTCGCTCATAGCCTTCATTTGTAATGTATTCCTCCATACGGGCAAAACTCGCCGCTTCATCATCGAAGGGACCGATGTGGAGAAGCTGACAGCACAGCCCGTCGGTCATGGCTTCAAAGCGTAATTTCGATAAAGCGCCGCTCTCCGGTCCGGTTTTTTTTTCCTGTGTCATGACTTTTGCGCGTTCGAACAATTTCTTATCCACAAAAGAAGGCTGCCGGATCATAATCGTCCAGGAAAGTTTATCTTTCTGTGCTGCGTCGAATCCCTTCATATCGGTAACATCCCAGAGACCTTCCAGAGGCGGGACCGTGTATTCAAAATAACCTTCCGGCATAACTCCCTTCTTCGGCATCATCTTGATTGTGTAAGACAGTCCGTAAAGGGCCGCGACGGCTTCCGTGAAAGCTCCGCTTGTGTTCGGATTGCCGGTGCCTGAAATCGCTGCGAATTTCATTTTCGGTACCTCGACAATCTGCGGCGTTTTCGCGGACGGCTTATAGAGGGCGTCTTTTTTTACTTCCCATTTCTCGCTCATGCTTTTTCTCCTTCCGAATGAACTCTGGCGCCATTATGGAGGGGGATATACGAAGACCCTATGTCGTCTATTTTAAATTATTCCAAGAAAAACGCGGAAATAACCGCTTTAAAGACTTAATCTCGACCGGCTTGTTTAAAAAGAGCGAAACCGAAAGAGAAGAGCGCCCCGAAAACGGCAAGGGACCAGAGTCCCCAATGATCCGCCGCGAGTCCGATGAGAGGCGCGGCGAGAACCAAATACAGCGATCCTGCCTGGGAATCGATGGACAAAATCGTCGCTCCGACGGCGGCATCGCTGACCGTATCGATTCGGCTCATCATGATGGGCCTCCAGGTATTCTGAATAATAACAACGAGAGCCAGGGCGGCGATGGAAAGCGTATCCCGGCCCGCCAGGAGCAGGAACGCGGCGATGCCGAATAAGAATCCGTCGATAATCCAGAGAATCTTCGACGATTTTTCGTGTCCGCCGTATTTATCGGAGAAAACTTGAGATTTCCGGGAAGCCAGACTGGAAGCGATGTACAGAACGAAATAGACGATTCCTATGAGCAGAGCCTCGCGGGATTCGGATTTCCAGGCCAACAGGAAGGGGAGCGTCAGAACGGTTTGCCGGATAATGGGCTGGAGATAATCTTTTGTCAGCGAGGCATTCCCCTGGTGGACCGCGGATTCCAGAAACAGTCCCCGGAGCCGCTTGTTTTTGAGTGAGTCTTTTATAACGTTCCAAAGATTGACGACAAATGTTTTCAATTGAGATCCGAGAGGCTCGGAGCCGTCCCTTTCCAGTGCGACTTTTCCATCCAAATAAGACGGATAGCCCAGGAAGTTGATGATGTTGATCAGGTAGGGAATGATGGAAAGGAGAAAAATAAGCTTATAATCGCGGGTTAAGATCACGGCCGCGGCGGCCAGCAGAACCGAAACGGCCGCGCCGATTTGGCTCCAGGATCGGGTGTATCCGTAGTATTTGGTTTTTTCCTCGGTTTTTCCCACGGAGGCCAGCCAATCGAAAATCATGGCCTTATGGGTTCCCGTACGGAAAGCATCGCCGACGGCATAGAAGAACATCGCGGCGAAAAGCTGCCAGAGGGACGGGGCGAAGGCGAAAATGAGAAAACTGATGATATAGGCGGTGAAGGAGGCGATCATCGAGCGCCGGCGTCCGAATTGATCGGCGATGAGTCCGGAGGGGATTTCGAGGATATTGATCCAGATTTTGTTGAAGGCAATCAGAAATCCGATAACGAAATAACTCAGTCCTCTATCGAGGAACGCCAGAAGAAGGAAAGGTTCGAAATATTTCTGGTTCTTGAGGAAACCGTAAAGAGAAAATCGGGGCAGCATATCCTTGGCCATAAAGCATTATAGCATTCATCGGCCGTGAGGAAATCTGTCGGACGGGACTCCTGGTATCCGCGAACGAAGGATTATGTATCGGAAGCAATCGGCTTCTTTATTCCTTATCATCCGTCTTGAAAACGGAAATGGATTGATCCAGGTCTTTGCCTATGCTGTTGATTCCGTGGCTGAGTTCCGTCAGATGTGCCATGATCTGGTTGATTTCTCCAAGGCCCAGGGAGATTTCCTTGATGCCGGCGGTTACCTCTTCGGATACTTGTTTTACATGAGAAACACTTTCGTCCACGGTTCCCGTCTGTTTGCGCATGGTTCTGGAACTCCGTCCCACCTTAGCGCTTGTATCGTTGAGATCCGTCATGGCTTTTTGAATCTCCGTACTGCCGGCTTCCAGTTCATTAAGAGCGGCGTGTATTTCTTCATAGGATTTGTTGACTTCCATTACCCGCGTATCGAGGATCGCGAAGGCCTGCCGGGTTTCGTTTCCGGCGGTGAACGCGGTTTGGATGGCCTCGATCATATTATTGAGCTGTTCTGAAATTTTCTTGGAGTTTTGTGACGAAGCTTCCGCCAATTTTCGTATTTCGTCGGCTACCACGCTGAACCCTCTGCCGGCGTCTCCGGCATGAGCCGCTTCGATGGCGGCGTTCATGGCTAAGAGGTTCGTGCGTGAGGCGATGGTTTGTATAATCCCCGTGATGTCTTTCACGCCTCCGAGACCGTCTTGAATTGATGCGATGGTTTTGGTGGTTTCCTCAAGAAGCTGTCCGCCTTTTTCGGCGGCGAGAGCGAGTTCTTCGGTTGATTCCGCACTTCGGTTTGTGATGCTGCCGACGCTCCGGATGGATGCGATCATTTCCGTTACGGCCGCTGTGGATTCCTCCACCATTGCTATCTGTTCTTCCAGCCCATGATCGGTTTCTTCTATTGCCTCCGAGATTCCCGAGACGGCTCCCGCGGATTCCGATACGCTCTGATCCAGAATCCCGACTTGCCGGCCGATCGATTCGGTGCTTTCCTTCATTTCCACGATGGCGGCCGATGCCTGCTCTATGGTTCCGGAAAGATCGTCTCGGGTTTCACGGCTTGAGTCCGCTGCGGCGCGGATGTTTTTCACGGAGTCCGACAGACTTCGTGAAAACTGCGAGAGGGTTCTGGTAAGGTGCCCGAGTTCATCCTTTGTTTTAAGAGTCTTTTTTTCCGTAAGATCACCCGATTCCAAATCGAGCATTCCGCCGTTGAGAACCCCGACGGCTCTGCCGATGAGGCCCGCGATGATGGAGGAAATCATGAGAGAGAGGGCCGTAACCAAAAGAGATATGGCCCCCGCGATTATCAGGCTGCGGATAAGGACCGCATGAATCTCCTTTTCGATTATTTCCCCTTGTTTTTCGATTGTTTCCACGGTTGTAACAATATTGGAGAGAATAATGGAGGCCGTCTCTTCGTATTGCAGCACCTTGGCCTGGAAATAATTGCTGCGGTCCGCTTTGATGACGTAATAATTATCCGGCAGAATCTTCAGTTGAAAGTTCAAATCGATGGTGGTAAGACTCGTGAATTCCGATTCTATTTTAGAGAGAATGTCGAGAGCGAGGTCGATTTTCCCTTCTTGAAGATTCCTCAGTCTTCCGACCGTATCCAGAGCTTCTTTTATGGCTTCACTTGTTTTCGGGAGCTGTGTCAGTTCCTCAATGGCGTTGAACGCCTCATCCGAACGGGCCAGAGCCGCGTCCAGTTCGGTTCTTTTTAATTTATAAATTCCAGATTCAATATTAAGAAGTGAAATCCCCAGGGCGTTTTGGGCGTCTTTCAGTTCCGTGATGACACTCTGTTCCGATTGAATCTTCAGAATGGGGGCTAGAAAACCCAGTAAAATCAGAACGATTGCCAACCCGCCCGCGATAGCTATGCCGACGAGTAACGTTAGTTTCGACTTGAGTTTCATTGTGAACCTCGTTTCTTTTGTGGCTATCATTGTAACCCAAGACATTGTTTATCCGTGTTACTTTTTTGTTCTCAGTGAAAAAAGTCACTGAAAATGATGCGCTTCGGGATTTATCCGGATAGAAAGCCGATTTGGAGAAGATAGGGATTCGAAAGACTGCGGCTCTTCGGGTTTTTACGGTAAAATCCGAACAGCCGGCATAAAGGGCCGCGAGATAAGGAGCACAACGATGAATAAGGACGGATTGAAGGGGAAGACTGCGGTTGTTACCGGCGGCGGCGGTGTTCTCGGGCGGGCCATGGCCGCAGCGCTTGCGCGTTCCGGCGCTCGTGTCGCCCTTATCGGACGAACACCGGCTCCTCTTGAAGAGGCTTCGGAAGAACTCAAGTCTCTGGGCGCCGAATCGCTTGCCGTTCCCGCCGATGTTTTGGACGAACGCGCCTGCAGGCGGGCGTGCGGGTGCGTAACAAAAGGATTCGGAACGGTCGATATTCTGGTGAATGCCGCGGGAGGCGCTTCTCCGAAAGCTTCGACGGAAATCGAGCAGATTCTCCTTCCCGGGAAGGATCGGGGCGGGAATTCCGAAAAAGATTATTCGGAGATCGAACGAATTCGGCATTCCGATGAGCGCTCCCTCGGTGAGAATCCCGATGATTCGGCTAACGCGGGAAACGCGGATCAGAATTATCTTCGATCCATCCTGGATGTGTCTTTCGATGCCTTCCGGGGAACGGCCGATTTGAATTTTCTCGGAACTTTTCTGCCGACTCAAGCCTTTCTCCCCGAGCTGCTGGCTTCGGGGGGGTGCATCGTGAACATTACGTCCATGGGCGCTCAATGGCCTCTGACCAAGAGTCCGGCTTATTCGGCGGGGAAAGCGGCCGTAGAGAATTACACGAAGTGGCTGGCCGTTCATTTGGCCCGAGCGGGCGTGAGGGTGAACGCCATTTCTCCCGGATTCTTTTTAACGAAACAGAATCGTTTCCTGTTGGTGGATGAAGAAACGGGAGAAATGAAACCGCGCGGACGCAAGATTCTCGACGGAACTCCGATGGGGCGTTTCGGAAAGCCCGAAGAGCTTTGCGGCGCCCTTCTGTGGCTGGTATCCGGAGAAGCGAGTTTCGTTACCGGCGCCGTGATTCCCGTGGACGGGGGCTTCGGCGCGTACGGAGGGGTTTGAATCCCGGAGGATTGCCGTTCCTCAATTTCGTATTTTGAAACCGCCGCCGGGCGTTTTCGGCTGTGCTTCGGCCGCGGTCGGCTCCTGTATCGCCGCCGACTTTTCCCGTTTACAATGAGATATGGACTTTCTGGATCTGCTTTTTCCATCGGGTTCCGGTGCCGCCGCGCTGGTGGGCGCCGGAGGGAAGACTTCGATAATGAACCGGACATCCCGTGAAGCGGCCCTCCGGAAATCCTCTCTTGTATTAACCGTTTCGACCAAGCTGCAGCGTCCCGCTCCCGTGGATGCGGATCGGATTTATTGCGGGGCCGATGCGCTCGGGCCGCGTCCGGGGAAGGGCGAGCGCGTTCTCTGGGTCGGAGAGCCCGTTTTCGGCGGGAAAAAATGGAGCGGCCCGGCTCTTTCGGCGATTGAAGGATTTGTCGCGCTTCGGCCTGAATTCCCGATTCTGGTGGAGGCCGACGGCGCCGCGTGCCGGTCCGTGAAAGCTCCCGGCGGCGGGGAGCCCGTGATTCCGGCGGGAACCGATACGGTCGCGGCCGTTATCGGGCTTTCGGCTCTGGGATGTCCGATCGGTGAAGAACTGATTCACCGGCTTGATTCTTTTTTGGCGATAACGGATGCGCGAATCGGCGAGCCTCTCGGCCTAGAACATCTTGTCCGGCTGATTGTTCACCCGCGAGGGAGTTTTAAGGATTGTCCCGACTCGGCACGGAAGATTGTCGTTCTGAATCAGGCGGATACGGCCGGGGAGGGCTTCTTTGCCGGAAATGCGGCCGCTAAGAGCGCGGGTGAAGGTTCTTCCGCCGGATCTGCGGCAGGCATGGATGCCGCGGCCGCCGGCGAGAAGGCTTCCGAAAGGTTTCCGGATGAGTGCGCCGCCGATAAGACCGCTGGCGAGAGTGCTGCCGAGCGGATTAAAGAAGGGCTGATTTCGGCGGGCTTCGCCGGGGTCACCCTGGCGCTTTCTTCAATTGGCCACAATCCCCCAATTTGGAGTATCGTAGAGTTATGAACAATGAATCCGGCGTTTTTGCCGAAGCTCATCGGCTGGAAGAGCGGGGCGAGGCCTTCGCTTTCGCATTCATCATTAAGTCTCAAGGATCCGTTCCGAGAAACTCAGGCCGCATGATTGTCCATGCCGACGGATCGACCGTGGGCACCGTCGGCGGCGGCTCTTTGGAAGCCCAGGTTATTAAAGAAGCCATGGAGGCCCTCGGCGAGGGACGGTCCCGGACGGTGCGAAGAGAGCTGACCGGGAAAGGCGGGGAAGCCGACGAGATGGTGTGCGGCGGTACCGTGGAGGTTCGCATCGACGTTTCGGGCGCTCCACCGCGATTGGTTCTGATGGGCGGCGGACACATCAGCCTGGCCGTTGCCCGGCTGGCCGCTTCTTTGGGGTTTTCCGTTGAAGTGATTGAGAGCCGGCCCGAATTCTGCAGCTCCGAGCGGTTTCCCATGGCCCGCGCTTTTTATCTGAGGGACGATATATCGGATGCGGCCGACGAGGTTCGTGTGGACGGGAACTGTTATGTCGTTATCGTGACGCACAGTCATGAGGATGATATCCGGACTTTGGCCCGCCTGGCCGGTTCGGGGGCGGCCTATATCGGGATGATGGGGAGTAAGCGCAAAACGGCCATTGCCGTGGCGAAGCTGAGGGAACTGAATGTTCCCGAATCGGTTATCGCTTCTCTTCGGGCTCCCATCGGTTTGGATATCGGGGCTCAGACGCCTGAAGAAATCGCCGTGAGTATCATGGCGGAGATTTTGATGGTCCGCGGCGGCAGGAGCGGTCTGCCTCTGCAGGGGATGACCAAGGATTTGGCGGTTGTCCGCGGCGGCGGGGATTTGGCCACGGGGGTTGCCTGGAGGCTTCGGCGCTGCGGATTCCGCGTGATGATTCTGGAGGTTCCCAAGCCGACTGTTATTCGGCGGACCGTAGCGTTCGCCGAAGCGGTGAATCGGGGATCGGTGGTTATCGAGGGCATCAAGGCCCGTTCGGCCGCCGATATCGCCGGGGCTTATGAAATTCTGGAATCGGGGGATATTCCCGTGCTTGCCGATCCCGAGGCCCGCAGCCTGGATGTTCTGCGTCCCGCCGTTCTGGTGGATGCGACGCTGGCGAAAAGAAACCTCGGAACAAGGCGGGACATGGCTCCCGTGGTTGTGGCCCTCGGGCCGGGTTTTACCGCCGGGCCGGAGGGGGATTGTCATGCCGTGGTTGAAACGGCCCGAGGGCATGAGCTGGGGCGGGTGATTCTGGATGGTCCCGCCGCTCCGAATACGGGAACGCCCGGTCTTATCGCCGGGAAGGCGGCCGAACGCGTGCTGCGTGCGCCGATGGATGGAATCTTCGAGGAGGCTGCCGCTCTGGGCGACCTTGTGAAGGAAGGGCAAGTCGTGGCCCGTGTCCGTTCGGGAAATACAGCGGCCGATATTACGGCTCCTTTCGACGGAAAACTGCGGGGACTGCTCACCTCCGGGATTGAGGTGACTCAAGGATTCAAGGTGGGCGACGTGGATCCGCGGGGGGCACAGGTGAACGAGCACCTTATTTCGGATAAGGCCCGCGCGGTCGCCGGAGGTGTTCTTGAGGCCGTTCTGATGCTTCGCGTTCATGCCGAGAGCGGTTCCGGCAGGCGAAGTTCTTAGGGCGGGATTTCGGCATGCCGCACGGCATGATTGAGCCG
Source organism: Spirochaetia bacterium (assembly GCA_963666985.2). GTDB lineage: Bacteria > Spirochaetota > Spirochaetia > DSM-2461 > DSM-2461 > UBA2779. The sequence continues at coordinate 2,379,136 of CAXXIA010000002.1, forward strand.
TATTTTGTAAAGAGGTTTTCCGGTGAAAAAAACGCCCCGCGTTCGGCGGGGCGTGATTCAATCGTGATACCATCAGGTCTTATTCAATTATTCGGATTTCGCCGCCGCCTTTAATCAGAAGAGGGAAGCATAAACATTGTAATCAGCGGCGATTTCTTCGGCCGTTCGAACCACATCGTAAACGTAAATCTCGTCGATCAGACCCATGAAGGTCAGATGGCCGTAGTAACCGCTGTACTGCTCGGGAAGCTGCGAGCCGACGATGAGGTCTCCCTCGGAAGTCAGCATCGGGCCCAGTCCGGTAAAGGAAGCGCGGTTGTTTTCAACTCCGTCCTGATAAAGGATCAGCACCGTTTCATCGGACGCTTCGTCGTAGCTCCAGCTGACGGCGATATGATGCCAGGTATCGGCGCTAACGCTTTGTGCGGCGATAACGGATTTGTATGCATTGTCGCCGTTCGAATCGTAATGATAGTTGAACATGATTTTCTCAGTGCCCTGATACTGCAGGCTCCAGGACTCATCCGTGAAATCGATCAGTTCGCCTTTATGCAGGATTCCGGCCCATTTATTGTCTTCACCTTCGGGACAATCCGGGTAAATCCAGACTTCGAGTGTTCCGGCCGTCGTGGATTCGGGGATGGTTTCGGCGGCGATTCGGATATAATCACCGTCTTCATCGCCTCTCATGGCGTTCCCCGAGAGTCCTGTTTCCCAAGTAACGCCGTCTGAAATGGTAACGTCGGGATTCGTCAGAATGCCTTCGCCGTCAAGGGGGATTCCGGCAACCAAGCCATTCGAGGGGTTGCTGTTGATTCCGGTTGATTCTTCTTCGGACGCGGAATTTCTGGGCCCTGTGGGATTGCTGCAGGATATCATTGCCGCGAAAAGAAATCCGATAAGAAATATTCTCGTACAGTTTTTTAATAAGGTTTTCATTTTGCCTCCAATGACTTCATTAAAAGCAATGTCTGTGCCAATTCATTTTTTTAAGGACCTGAAGTGGTTTAATTTATTTTGATGGAAGGAAATAGAGAAGAATCTTCAAGAGGTTTACCGAGAAGAAGACTTTATGAAAAAAGCATAGAAGTTTTTAGCGTTTTCGAGCTAAATTTATTTATCGCAAGCAATTACGATGTATGAATTTTGTGCGGTTTATGCATAAAGAATAGTCCGAGTTCATTTTCTGTTTATTGATCAGGCTCTGCTGGCTCTTGATTCGTATCGATCATTGATGAATCGAGGAGAATCCTTGGAAGGGAAAGCCGGATTCCTTCTTCCGTTAACCGTCGGTAAATGTCTCGGAACATCGAATTGCGAACGTCGATGTAGTCGTCTTTCATGAACCATATTCCGAACTTCACGCCGATGCCTTCGCTGTTCCAGTCGTTTAAATGGAAAAACGGTTTGGGTTCTTCGAGGCAGAGGCTGTTTTCGGTCGAACATTCAAAAAGAAGGGTTTCAAGATTATTCAGGTCGGTACTGTAATCAACCCGGAATTCGAAATCCATTCGGCGGATGGGAAATCGGGTGATATTCGTAACCTCGGTTGAAATGAGTGTTTCATGAGGAATCCGAACCAGCAGGTTGTCGAATGTACGAATTTTTACCGAAAGCAGATCGATGTCGTGAACCACTCCGACCTTATCGGCCACTTTTATCACGTCTCCGATTTCATAGGATTTCTCGGAGAGAAGGAAAAGTCCGCTGAGAATATTACCGAGACTTTTCTGACTCGCAACGCCGACGGCGAGACCTAAAATTCCCGCGGCTCCGAGCAGAGCCGTTAGATTCACGCCTACTTCGGCGAGAACAACAACCAGAAGAATCGCCGTACCCACGTATGTGATGGCTTTATTGATGAGCATGCGTGATTGCCGGTTAACCTTCTGAGCCGTCGCGCGCTGCATAAGGAATGCCGTGAGCCGGATAATAACGATGCCGACGATGTAGTAAAGGATGGCGCGTCCGATATGATGCCAGGTTTCCGATGTGAAAAAAGCGATGATGGTGTCTTTATTGATATTCATGATCGGATATCCTTTTCTAACTCATGGAGATTGTCTTGATGAACGCGAAGCTCCGGCGAAGAAGCGCCCTATCGACGGGAACACGGGGTTCGGCGAGCTTAACAATAGACCCTGTGATGCCTTCCGGCTTTTTTTCAAAGGTAACCTGGCTCGCCTGCGTTTCACCCCGGAAGCGGATGGTTACCGAATTGGTGGCTGTAATTCGGCCGTTGGTGAAAAGAGAGAGTTCCGGGACTCTGAGGATCATCCTTTGGAATTCGAGGATTTCCGGGGAGTTGTTTTTTACGATTAGGGGGCAGACGGCCTCCCAAGGGCCGGTTTCGGAAGGCAAAGGCCTGCCGTTGAGCGCCGTTTTCCAGGAATAAGCCGCTTCACCGTCGTCGGGAGTGCCGAACCATGTTTTTGACGGTGTTACCGGATGAAATTCACGAATGATGATGGGATTTTCTTTGTCTTTCGCAATCAGCGCGATTCCCAGAGGAAGCGAAACCGAAGTTTTTATATGGGCGTCCGGCAGGATACGTAAATCGGATTCCGATTGAAGCACCAGCGGGAGCCTCGGAAGAATGGGACGAATCATCAGGGGACTTGAGGAGTCGAGAATCGTGATGTCTTTCGCTTCATCGGATAATTCATCGACGAGTCCCGAACGTAATTCGATTCCGTGACGTACCAGCTTCAGTTCTCTGCCGTCGGGGAAGTTTATCCGGTATTCGTCATCCGCTTCCAAAAGGCATCTTTTTTCTTCGGCGGCGGAAGGCGAATTGAAAATCCCGTTTCGTTTCAAAGCCATTTTTTAACCTTGAAATACAGCGCCATTCCTCCCGCCGTGAGTCCCATAATGCCGAGAACCGCCGGATATCCCCAGCGCCAGGCCAGCTCCGGCATGTGTTCGAAGTTCATGCCGTAGATTCCCGCGATGAACGAGAGCGGCATGAAGAGCGTGGCGATGACGGTCAGAACTTTCATAACGGCGTTCATTCGATTGCTTTGAACCGACATCAGAATGGACATCAGATCGCCCGAAAGATCCCTGTAAAGATCCAGAAGATCGGAAATCCGCAGAGCATGGTCGGTAAGATCTTGAATAAACGGCAAGATTTCCTTGGAAAAATAACTTGTCGCATACCTGCTCATCCATAACGGCAAATCCCGGTAGGGCCTGAATTCCCATCGCAGCCAGGCCATGAGTTTTCGGGTTTCATGGATGTTCTCCGCGAGGGAATCACCGTATCGGAACAGAATCCGTTCTTCCAGGTCCATGACATGACGCTCCATGGATTCGGCGATGGTCAGCCAGGAATCGACGCATTCATCCCAGATTCGGTAGGCAATATAATCCGCTCCCAGCGATCTTAAGTGTTCCGAAGTTCTCAGAGACTCTCTGATTCCGGGAAATCCTTTTCTTTCCGCCTCATGGAACGTAATGATTGTCCGGCCTTTGAGAATAATGCAGACCGATTCAATATTAATGGAAGGGAACTTATTTTCGGCTTCAAGTTTTTTAACCGTGAGAAAGAGGCCGTCGTCCAAGGCGCTGAATGACGGTCGGCGATCGATGTTCTGTATGTCTTCCTGGGTTAATTGATGGATTCCGTAAATCTCGCCGACAGCCTGAAGGAGCGCGGCGTCGTGAATGCCCGTAACTCGAATCCATGTGTACGTGTTCGCGGCCGTTTCCGGAGTGAGGCTGTCTATCGAAACGGAACGTTCCTCAATAACACCGGATTTTTGGTAACGAAATACCGTTATATCGCCGGGGCTTTCACGGTCTTGGAAGAGCGTTCCGGGAGCCATACCCGCTCTCCGGGAAAATAAACGTGTCCCGAATGGAATCATTATCGCCTCCTTATCTTAAATGATACTCGTCCTTCAGCCTCAGGCGAAACCTTATGGAACGGTTTTTTCATGATTCAAGATACAAAATGGTTCATTCCGACACAATTATTCACCTTTTATCGGCCGGAGGGATAATTCCGACACAATAGAGGCGGTTATCGACTGCGTAATCTGTTTTTTGGACGAAAGCTGTATTCTTTGTAAATTCTTATTTCAAAAAGACATAATCGCAGAAGTCTCCGGTTGGCATCCCTTTTGCTTATTAATAAGTAACAATTCTTCGGAGGTGAGACATGGATCTCATGAAAAGAAACACTCGTTACCTTCCCAGTTCATGGAACAACCTGCGGAGTCTTCAGAAAGAAATCAACTCTCTTTTCGATGATGATTTCTTTCCCGCTTCGACCGGATTGTTCGATCGGACCTACAGCCCCGCCGTAGATGTGGCGGAGAATCCGAGCGAGTACGTCGTAACCTGCGAGCTCCCCGGACTCAGTGAATCGGATCTTGATGTCCAGGTTGCCGAAAACGTCCTGACCATTAAGGGAGAAAAGAAGGATTCTTCGGAAAATCAGAATGACCGCTGGTATAAAAAAGAATCCTGGTTCGGCAGTTTCCAGCGAACGATTCCCATGCCGTCCGGAGTTGATGGAGAGAAAATCCAGGCTGAATTGGAAAGCGGCATTCTTCGTGTAACTCTTCCCAAGAAAGAGGAAGCCAAAACGAAGCAGATTTCGGTAAAAGTGAAATAGGAGGCGAGAAATGAATGAAAACAATACGGAAAAAACATTCCGACGCGCACCGTGCGATATAAGAAAGGAAGCCGACAAGATTGTGATGCGCTTGGAAATGCCCGGCGTGGACAAGTCGGGACTGGATATCAATGTTGACGGAGATATGCTGAGGATTGTCGGGCGGCGTGCTTTGGAGAGTGAGAAATCCAATTGCATCGTTCGTGAGATTCGGCCCGGTGATTATTCCATGGAGTATTCTTTGGATAAGACTATTGACCGCGATTCCATCGATGCGCATTTGGAAAAGGGAATACTGACTCTCTACCTCGGTATTTCCGAAGCCGTGAAGCCGCGAAAGATTAAGGTGTTGAGCAAATAGACTCATGAAATGATGCGGTTCATTAAAGTGTAAGCAGCCCGCTTCAAGGCCCGCCTGATTCGGCGGGCCTTTATTTTATCCGCAGAACTCTTCCGGACTTTCATTATCAGAATCAAAATTGGCGTTAGCCGGTCGGTGGCGTGGCTGCCGGTTCAAATAAATTCAATCACTATAATTTGCTCCGGCAAATAGCGTTATATACTTAAGTAAAATCCGATTACGACTGAAGTGTGAAAATCTGGGTAAATCCATATGATGAACAATTTATGTATATTACGATACAAATTTGAGAGGAAACGTTTAATCATTCTTTAGGGACATATGGGTTTGGACCTGAGTTCTTGTAAAATAATCGACTATCTCCTTTCGTATCCCATTCCAGTTCAGGTGTTCTATTCTCAATCCAGAAAACATTTGGTTCCACGAAATGAAGAATATATTCAACGTTGAATCCGCCTCTACCGAAGAAGAAGATAAGTTGTACGTTATCGCCAAAAATATTTACTTCGAGAATTTCAAACACCCCTAATCCACCAATTTGAATATAGGGTGTACTTGCGTCCAAATCAAAGTCGTATGAATCGTTAATTACTTGGTATCCAGTTCCCCATGAAAATTCTTTTTGAGTAACCCATGAACTATCTAGATTTAAAGATTGGCTATTGGACCAAGTTCCATTCAGTTTCGAATTTACATCGTCTGCACTACAACTAGGTAATAAAAAAGAGAGAAAGAAAAACGTCAGAATGAAACATTTATTCATAGTTATCTCCTTGGAACATTTATATAGACTGGTCGTACGTCTAGACTTGTATTATCTAGACCAGGATGTGAATCATAGATAATATTCATATCTAAATCTGCTAACTGATAATGTTTACCATATTTTGTTTCATTTTTAATAATGTAGAAGGCCAAAACGCCTTTGCAATAATTTCCTCCAACGCTTCCTCTGCCGGTACGGCTTCGAGGCGCAATTTCTTGTAAGATCGAAAAAGCCAAATTAATTGTATCATCTGGATTTTGAACATTGAACAAATCATTCATTACATACACCGTTGCTTTCGCATCTGGTGGCTGAAAACTTGCTTCTGTTTTCATCAAAGTTTCAGCAATTGATTTCATTTGGTTATCTGTTAAATCAATACCTAAGACGATCTGTGGAATAGCTATTAAATCAAGGAAATAGCAGGCAGTGTCGGCATGGGGGTAATCTGAATATGGAGTTTCTGTCTGAGAAGGGAGACTTACACCATCCGGTACGCCATTAAAAAATTCTGGTCCCCAATTCTTAGAATCTTCGTTCGGAGATGGATCAGTATTTTCTGCTTCATCTCCCTCAACGGTACCACCACCAAAATTATGCATTTCATCATTATCCCGAGCGGTTTTGTTAGCTGAATCAGTATTTGTCTCAGTCACAGGAACGGGATCGGTGGTACCACCACCTTGAGTCCCACCAGGAACAGACTGCCCATCTTCTTCATCTTCATCACTAGCTTCATTAGTAACCAAGCCAATACCAAAATTAGGTCCGACCAGATCTCCCCGAGAATTATCAAATGAAGGTCCTTCGCCTTCACCAGCAGTCGAATCGTCACCTCTTGGTTGCGTTATCCAACTCCATATACTTTTCGCGATGTCCGCAAGTCCTAATCCCGTAGGATCAATCCTCGTCATCGGGTTATTCCCGAAAGCGGTGTACCAATTGAAGGAATCACGGATGGGGTCTTCAGAAATAAATCTACAAGTGGTGGGGTCATACCAACTTGATCAGAATGGAAGAAATACTTCACGTTGGCCGTGTCGTCGGAATACACACCCGCTTCATCGACTTCTCCATCGACACGCGACAAATGCTGCCCAAGCGCATAAATATATTCCCGATACTGATGCTCATCGGGATTGATAATCTCCTCATGAATCGCTTGCCCTTGAAGATCGTAGATGTAGAATCGGACTTCGGATCCTTTGGTCTTCTCAACCCGAAGACCTTTGGCGTTATATCGATATTGAACGCTTGCAGTGCCGTTAATACTGGTTAATCGATTGGAAAGATCGCTATCCCAGATCAACATCTTGATATCGGTTCAAGGCTCTCTCTTTCTCTGTTACGATAAGAGACAGTCAGCAAGCTGAAATTTATCCCGGAAGGAAGCGATAAAAAGTGCCCGATTCTGAAAATAACTCAATCCCTTTCTTTTCGGATAATTCGTCCGAACTCCTCTTTGAAGGGAATATAGAACCGCTTCTTGACGGTGTGAATGTCTGGCTCAATGTTTATGACCGATACATGAATTTAATCTTTTGGAATTCAACGGCCGAGAAAGTCAGCGGATATGAGCGCCGTGAGGTTCTGGGGAACGATCATATCTGGGAATGGCTTTATCCCGATAAAGAATATCGGACATACGTAACTCGAAAAGCCGAGTCTCTTTTGGAAGCGGAATCCGAAATGGACCGATTCGAAACGGAAATCTTATGCAAGAACGGCACCGGCAAGACGATTTCCTGGAGTTCCCGAACACTATTGGATAACAAAGGAAGCATTTGCGGCGCCATCACGTTCGGCCGGGACGTCACCGATCGGAACCGGGCGGAAGCCGCCCTTCATAAAGCTCATGAAGAACTTTCCGTACTCTATAATATCGCTTCGGTAACCAGCGGCGCCATGGATCTGAATATTATTCTGGATCGGTCTTTGGAACATGTTTTACCCGTGCTGGAGTCGGATAAAGGGATTATTCATCTTAAGAATGAGGTTTCGGGCCGACTTCAGGTGGCGGCTTATCGGGGTCTTGACGAATCTTCCGTTTCGGAGCTTGTCGCTTTTTCCTCCGATGCCGGGATTTTTCGGAAGGTTTACGATACGCAAACACCGTTTGCTTTACCGAATATTACGGAACTTTTCGATGACGGCCCCACAAATCTTCCCAGTAAGCTTTTTAACGCCTATTTAGGGGTGCCGATGAGAGCCCGGGGGAAACTTCTCGGTGTTTTCAGTATTCTGGGCAAGGCCGGGCGCCGCTTTTCCGAAGATGAAATAACCATGGTGGCTTCCATCGCGGATCAGATAGGAACTGCCGTGGAAAATGCCCGGCTGTACGAACAAGCGCGCGCGCTTGCCGTTTCGGAAGAACGGCGCCGGCTGGCCCGAGATCTTCATGACGCCGTAACGCAATCTCTCTACAGTCTGACTCTTTTCGCGGAAGCGGGACATCGCTCCTTGAAAAACGGTGATTTGAAGAATACGGATCGTTACCTGGCGGAATTGGGTACTTCGGCGCAGGATGCTCTGAAGGAAATGCGCCTTTTGCTCCATGAACTTCGTCCGCTTCAAATTGAAACCGAGGGACTTGCCGAAGCGATCCAGCACCGGTTGGATTCGGTGGAAGGCCGTTTGGGAATATCCGCCAGACTGGAAAACGATACCGTCGGTGAGTTCCCTCCCGAAACGGAAGGAATGCTGTACCGGATTGTACAAGAAGCGCTGAACAACGCCCTTCGTCATGCTTCGGCGAAGAACGTAACGGTGAAAATCGAGGATGGCGGTGGAGCGGTCGTCGTGACGGTTCGGGATAACGGTATCGGATTCAATCTTAATCGGGCTTACAGTCAGGGCGGAATGGGGCTGGAAAGCATGTCCGAAAGAGCCGCATCGATCGGAGCCGCGTTTCATATTGAAACGTCACCCGGCCGAGGAACACTCGTAACCATATCGGTGCCCGCTGAAAAGAACGGCAAAGGAGAAGCGCGTGTCTGACCGGATCCGTATTCTTGTGGCCGACGATCATGCCGTTGTGAGAAAAGGCCTGCAGGCATTAATCGGCACAGAAGATGGGATGACGATTATCGGCGAGGCCGAAAACGGCAGAGACGCCGTCTCTTTGGCCATGGAGCTGAAACCGGATGTTGTTCTGCTGGATTTAAAGATGCCTTTTTTAAGCGGCGTGGAGGTAATCCGAAAAATCAGGGACGCCGGTCTGCCGTCCAAGATTCTGATTCTTTCCAGTTTCGCCGACGACGACTCGGTTCTTCCGGCCATAAAGGCGGGAGCGCTGGGATATCTGCTCAAGGATTCTTCTCCCGGCGATCTTATCGCGGCGATTCGAACGGTCGGACGCGGAGAATCTTCATTGGCTCCCTCCATAGCTTTGAAGCTCGTCAGGGAGGTTCGGGACCCTCAAGGGGGCGCCTCCCAGGCCGAGAGTCTTACCGATCGTGAGCTGGATGTGCTGGAGCGAATGGCCCGCGGACTGACCAATCAGGAAATCGCCGCCGATTTGGAGATTGCCGAAAGAACCGTTCGCAACCATGTCGGGCATATTCTCGATAAGCTCGGTTTAACCAACCGGACACAGGCCGCGGTTTATGCTCTACGGCAAGGCATTGCCGTTTTGGATGATAAGAAAACGTCCGATTAATGCGCTGTTTCCTACACTAATGTCGCCGAATGAGTCATTCGTACCGGGTTGATTAGACCTTTTGCTTCATTTTTCTCCATTTCACCGTATTCCCTTCGGCCGATTTCGGTTCTTCCGCGTGCTTTTACAATCGAGTAAAAAAGGAAGCAATGCCATGAAAAAGTCTCTCGCCGGTATTTTGGTCGGAATCAGCTTTGTCGCCCTTCTCGGGTTTGGTCTGACAGGCTGCAGCAAGTCGGAACCCGAAAAAGCCGTTCGGGCACCCGCCGAATCGGAAGAATCTTCCCTTTTGCGGGTTTCTTTCGCCTGGCCAACCTATATCGATCCGGCTGTAGGAAATGATAATTCCAGCTCCTCGGCCATGGTAAACCTCTACGATACCCTTGTTTTCCCTTTGGCCGACGGAACGGTTAAGTCCTGGCTGGCTGAAAGCTGGGAGGTCTCCGACGACGGACTGGTCTGGGATTTTATTCTTCGGAAAGGCGTGAAATTTCATGACGGTTCCGAGCTGACGGCCGATGATGTCGTTTATTCGTTCGAACGGCTTACAACGATCGGCGAAGGATACGGATATCTTTTCGGCGGTGTATCCAAAGCCGAGGCGATCGATGATTATACGGTTCGTTTCACTCTCGGCGAAGCGAACGGTCTGTTTCTTCCCAGTTTGGTTCGCCTCTATGTTTTGAACAAGGATGTTGTGGAAGCCCATCTTGCATCGGAAGGCGCTTACGGCGACAAGGGCGATTATGGTAAGGAATTCCTTCTTACCGCCGATGCCGGCTGTGGCCCCTATAAGGTTTCGGAGTTTCGCCTTGAGGAAGAGCTGGTAATGACGAGGTTCGCCGATTGGTGGGGTCATTTTAATCCCAAGGCGCCCGAAGAGGTTCGCTTCCTTGCCGTAACGGAGGCCGCGACGATTCGAACGCTGATGAGCAACGCCGAGCTCGAAATCAGTGATCAGTGGCAGTCGGTGGACGCTTTTGAAAATCTTCAAAAGCTCGACGATGTGAGCGTGGCCGCTCTGCCGACATTCATGGAACTGTATTTGATGATGAATACGAAAGCGGCTCCTCTGGACGATCTTGCGGTTCGGGAAGCCATCTCTTATGCCTTCGATTACGATACGGCCGTTTCTCTGGAATGGCCGGGAACCAAGAAGTCCGTGGGACCGGTACCTCAAGCCCTCGGCGGACACAATCCGAATGTCAAAACCTATGATTATAATGTGGAAAAGGCCAAAGCCGCCCTGGCAAGAAGCAAGTATGCCGGGAATATCAGCGATTACACCATTGAAATCCACTGGATTTCCGAAGTTCCCGATGAAGAGAAGTTCGCTCTGCTCTTCCAGGCCAACATGGCCGCGATCGGTCTTGATGTCGAAGTGGTTTCTTCTCCGTGGCTGAGTGTTGTGGAAAATACCGCGGCTCCCGAAACCAGCCCCGATTTGGTTATGATTTACATTCCTTCCGACATGCCGGAAGTCGGCCCGCTTCTCAAGCTGAGATATCATTCCTCCACGGCACCCACGTGGTCGCAGAACGAATGGCTGCTGGATCCGGAGCTCGACGCCGCGATGGATAAGGCCCTGGCGACGATCGATGTTGAAGAACGTTTCGCCAAATATGCCGATATCCAGGAAGATATCGCGGCCCGGGCATCGGCCCTCTATTTATATGATGCGGTTGAGAAGCATGCGTATCAGGATTATGTGGACTGGCCCGCCGCCAAGGGCAAAGCCAGCCCGCTGACCGGTTATTACATTTACGCGGCCGACATCGGTATCGATAAGTAAGAAATATACGGCTTCCGGCCGCCTTTCGGGTGAGCCGGCGGTCCGTTTTTCATGAACGCGGCCCGGTCTTTTGGTCCAGGCCGCATATTTTTTGTAACGGCGGCGGAAGCAGCAGTAATGAATTATGTAACGTTTGTCCTGAAGAGGGCGTTTCATGCGGTCTTTGTCCTTTTGGGATTGTCTCTGATTATCTTCACGGTTTCCCGAATCATGCCCGGCGATCCGGTTCGTCTTGCCGTAGGTTCCCGTGCTCCCCAATGGGTTGTGGACAACATGAGGGAGCAGATGCATCTGAACGAATCGATACCGGTTCAATACGGCCATTGGTTCATCGATGCCCTGCGCGGTGATTTCGGCGTTTCCCTGGTTACGCGCCGGGGGGTGGCCAAGGATATCCATGAGTTTTTTCCGGCGACGCTGGAACTGGCGCTGTTTTCCGCGGTTATCTCGCTTGTCGGCGCGCTGATTCTGGGATCTTTGTCCGCCCGCTACAAAGACACCTGGGTGGACAACGCCATCAGGGTTTGGTCGTATCTCGGGATTGTAACGCCCTCTTTTGTCTTCGCGATTCTGTTTGTTCTGATCTTTGCTTTCTGGCTGAACTGGTTTCCGACCATAGGCCGAATTGACAGGGCTTTTGACATTGCCCGGATAACGGGTTTTATGACGATTGACTCCCTGCTTGCCGGAAATCTCAGGGCGTTTTGGGATGCCGTAGTGCACCTTATCCTGCCGGCCTGCGCCATCGCCATGGGACCTCTTGCCCAGGAAGCCCGCATTACCCGCTCTTCCATGGCGGATAATCTGGCAAAAGATTATATCGCAAGCGCCCGAGCCCTTGGTGTTTCGGAGCGAAGAATTATGAGCCGCTATCTTTTAAAGCCCTCGCTGATTCCGACGGTTTCCATATTCGGTCTTGATTTCGCGGCGGGGCTTGGGAACGCCTTCCTCGTGGAACTGATCTTCAACTGGCCCGGTTTATCCCGGTATGGAATGAGCGCCATGCTTTCCAAGGACTTAAACGCGATTTCCGGAGTTATCCTGACCTTCGGAGTCGTCTTTGTTGTTGTGAATGTGATTGTTGATCTGATTGTCGCTCAGCTCGATCCCCGCATCCGCCTGAGAGCGGCGAAAGGTTCCTGAACATGAAACGAAGAGATCTCGATTCCTATAAAGATTTAAACGATCCTGTTCAGCTCGCCGGATTGAAGAGAGACAGCCGAAGGGAAAACAGGGCGAGAAACTGGTATAAATTCACCCGGAATCCTTTATCCATGGTGGGACTTATTACGGTTCTCACGATCGTTGTTCTGGCGGTTTTCGCGCCGTTTATCGCTCCTTACCCCGAGCATGTGAAGCCCTTTACGGATTTCAAAAACGCCAGTCGGCCGCCCAGTGCCGAGCATTGGTTCGGTACCGACGAGATCGGCCGGGATATCTTGAGCCGCGTAATTTTCGGATTTCGATTCTCACTGATGATGGGATTGGTCGTGCTGGTTATCGTTGTTCCCATAGGCGTGCTCCTGGGGCTTCTTGCCGGATATTACCAGAACAGCTGGGTGGACAGTCTGATTATGCGGACGACCGATGTCTTTTTGGCCGTTCCTCCGCTGATTCTCGCTTTGGCGATCGCCTCCATTCTTCAGCCGAATCTTTTCAACGCCATGCTGGCGGTTTGTTTAACGTGGTGGCCCTGGTATACGCGTCTTGTTTACGGTGTGACAAGCGGTTTGCGAAATGAGTTTTTCGTTACCTCCGCGGAAGTCACCGGTGCGCGGCTTCCGCACATTCTGTTCAGGGAAATCCTGCCGAACTGCGTGTCTCCGATTTTTACGAAAATGAGTTTGGATATGGGCTGGGTGATTATTCTCGGCGCGTCATTAAGTTTCGTCGGCCTGGGAGTTCAGCCGCCCCGTCCCGGTTTGGGAACGATGGTTTCGGGCGGAACCCGCTATCTTCCCGACCAGTGGTGGATTTCCGTATTTCCGGCGTTGGCCATTGTGGTTCTGGTTTTGGGTTTCAACCTGCTCGGCGACGGATTGCGGGACCTCTTCGCGGCGGAGGATTCATAACGATGAGCGATGCACCTTTGCTGGACATCCGGAATCTGGAAGTGGATTACCGGGTTTTCGGCGGTACCCTTCATGTCCTGGACGGAATTGATATCCGGGTGAAACCCGGTGAGAAAATCGGTCTTGTCGGTGAAACCGGCTGCGGGAAAACAACGGCGATGAAGTCCTCCTTGGGTGTTCTTCCCAGTCCTCCCGGACTGATTTCCGGAGGTGAGATTCTTTATCGGGGGAAGAATGTCCTCAATTACGGACAGAAGAAAATGAATTCCATCCGCGGCCGTGAGATGACGATGATTTTTCAGGATCCCATGGCCGCGCTGAATCCGGTGTTTACCGTCGGACGGCAGTTCGAACCGGTTCTTCGCCATGCCGCCGGGAGACGGTTGAGCGGCAGTGAAGTCCGCGAGATGTCGATCGCCGCTCTGAAAAACGTCGCCCTGGCAGATCCGGAACGTCTTTTAGATTCTTATCCGACGCAGCTGAGCGGAGGCATGCGCCAGCGGGTCTGCATCGGCATGGCGCTTTCCACGAATCCGAAACTTCTGATAGCCGATGAGCCCGGAACGGCCCTTGATGTCACCATTCAGGCTCAGGTGCTTTCCCTGCTGAACGGTCTTGTAGACGATTTAAATACGGCGATTATCCTCATCACCCATTCGCTTGGCGTTGTTCGGGAAATGACGGACCGTGTGTATGTGATGTACGCCGGGGTGATCGTGGAGACGGCTCCGGTTCGAGATTTGTTTTCAAATCCGCGTCATCCCTATACGCGGGGACTGATGGAATCGGTTCCCAAGCTTTCCGGCGGAGGGCTTTCCAGCGCCATTATGGGGCGAATCCCCGATTACATGCATCCTCCCGGCGGATGCCGGTTCCACCCGCGCTGTCCGAACGCAACCGAAGAATGCCGGCATCTCAAACCGGCTTTAACAACCGTTGGGACCGATCATGAAGTGGCCTGCCATTTGTACGGCGGAGAAAAAAACCGCGCGGAATCATCAGGTAAGAGCGCTCCGAACGGCGCTTCGAAAGAATCTCCCGCCGGCGGGGAAAGAACTCAAGGAAGGAACCTCCATGCCTGAGATCATCTTAACCGCGAAGGGCCTGAAAAAACATTTTGTCATCGGCCATGAGGATTTAAGGCGGAAGAAGCCGATTACCGTGAAAGCCGTCGACGGCGTGGATTTCGACCTTGTGAAGGGAGAAACGTTCGGACTGGTGGGAGAATCCGGATCAGGGAAAAGCACCATAGCCTACATGGTCGCCGGAATGTACGCTCCCAGCGGAGGCGAGCTGATCTATAAAGGGAAATCCCTTTTTGACGGGAAGAAAGAACGGCCGCTGGATTTTAAAAAGGATATTCAGATTGTTTTTCAGGATCCAGGATCGTCTTTGAATCCCAGGCGCACGATTGCGCAGAATCTGGCGGTTCCCCTGCAAATCCACAGACCCGAATGCGATATCACGCGGGAAACCATCAGACTGCTGGAGCTGGTGGATCTTCCGCAGAGTTATCTCTTCCGGTATCCGAATTCTTTAAGCGGCGGGGAAAAGCAAATTGTGGCGGTGGCCCGTGCTTTGGCGACCGATCCGTCGCTGATTATCCTGGATGAGCCCACCTCGGCTCTGGATGTTTCGGTGCAGGGGAAAATCATCAATCTGTTGATGCGTCTCCAGAAGGAATTGGATTTAACCTATCTTTTCATCACTCATGATTTGAGCCTGATGCGGAATATCGCCACACGCGTGGCCATTATGTATTTGGGCAAAATGAGTGAAATCGCTCCCGGAGGGGAATTTTTTTCCCATCCGCGGCATCCCTATACGCGGATGCTTCTTTCGGCCATTCCCGTGGTTTCCGAGGAAGAAGAAAAGCTCAAACCGGAGAAAGCCGTTTCCAGAGGCGAGATACCGAGTCCGGTGAACCTTCCCGTGGGATGCGGCTTCAATACCCGGTGCCTCCAGGCGGCGGACGTCTGTTTCCGGGACGATCCGAAAATGAAAATCATACGCCCCGATCATTTGGCCCGCTGTCATCTGCTCGAGGAAAGGAGTTGATCATGGTACGACTGACGGTCCTGTATAATCTGCAGCCCTATGTCGACGAAAAGGAATTTCTCGAATGGAGGCTCAACGATCATCAGGAAGAGAATATGGATACCCCCGGTGTGATTCGATCGGACTTCACACGGCTTGACGATGTATTCCCCCAAGACGCTTCCAGACCTTACCGGTTTCTCACCACGGCCGACTGGCCCGATATGGAGAGTTTTGAGAAAGCGTTTTATAACCCCGACTACCAGGTTCGGCTCAAAGAGAATTTGAAGCTTCTGAAAGATCCTGTGTTTCTGGTAGGCGAAGTTCTCGCACAGGAAAGTAATTCGCAGGAGGCGGAATAATGACGCGTGTTGCAACGGATATCGGCGGAACGTTCACCGACCTTGTTTATGTTAAAGAGGACGGAACCGTCGGAATCGCCAAAAGTCATACAACACCCAAACAGTTCGAACAGGGTGTGATGGATGTTCTTTCCTCGGGGGGTGTTTCTCCCAAGGAATTCGTATCCTTCGTTCACGGTACGACGATTGTCATCAATGCCATTACCGAGAAGAAGGGCGTAAAAACCGCATTGATTACAAACGAAGGTTTCCGGGATGTGCTGGAAATCGGACGGGGCAACAGACCTGACTATTTCAACCTTGAATACGTCAAACCCAAGCCGTTTGTGGAGCGGTATCTTCGCCGCGAGGTTCCGGGACGGATTAACTATAAGGGCGTTGAAACCTCACCGCTGGATTTATCCGGACTGCCGTCGATGCTGGAAGAATTTCGGGCCGAGAACGTTCAGGCCATAGCGGTTTGTCTGATTAATTCCTATGCGGACGATACCCATGAAAAAGCCGTTCTGGAAAAAATCGGCGAACTTTGGCCCGAGGTCGCCGTTGTGGCTTCCCATCAGATTTCCCGGGAATGGCGGGAATATGAGCGGACCAATACCGCGGTTCTTTCCGCCTATGTTCAGCCCATCGCGCATAAATATCTGGACAATCTTACGGGACGTCTTGCTTCCGAAGGAATGAAATGCACTCCGTACATCATGCAGTCCAACTGCGGCATCGATACCGTTAAGAACGCCCGGCAGATTCCCATCACGATGGTGGAATCCGGACCGGCCAGCGGCGTTTGGGGCGCCGCGGTTATGGGCAGGCTTATCGATGAGGAAGATGTGATTGCGCTGGATATCGGCGGCACTACCGCCAAATGCAGTCTGATCAGCGGCGGCCGAGTCACTCTGAATACCGATTATATGCTGGAGAAAACCGAAACGTTCGCCGGTTATCCGGTTATGGTTCCGGTGGTTGATCTTGTGGAAATCGGTCAGGGCGGCGGTTCCATCGCCTGGATTGACGAATTCAATCGTCTTCATGTCGGGCCTCAAAGCGCGGGCGCCGATCCCGGTCCGGTGGCTTACGGCATGGGCGGAACGGCGCCGACGACAACCGATGCGAACCTGGCCCTCAAATGCATCAACGCCGATTTCTTCTGCGGCGGTTCGATGACGGCGGACATGAGCGGTGTGAATGCCGCTCTGGACGGACTGGCGGAAAAGCTGGGACTCAGCCGGGAAGATACGGCCCGGGGAATCGTCCGGCTGGCCAACAACAACATGGTGAACGCCATCAAACTCATTTCGGTGAACAAAGGGCACGATCCGAGGGATTTCACTCTTGTCGCCTTCGGCGGCGGCGGCGGCATGCATGCCTGCGCCCTGGCCAAGGAACTGGGAATTAAAAAGGTTGTTATCCCCAATCTTTCCGGTGTTTTCTCCGCCTGGGGTATGCTTTTAAGCGACCTGCGGCGGGATTACCTTCGAAGCAAGGTGGTGGAATTATCCGTTGAGGGAGCGGCGGACGTTATCGGCAATGCCTTTTCCGAGATAGAAACCGGCGCGGTTGCCGATTATGCGGCCGAGGATATTGATTCCTCCCGGGTAACCTGCACACGGTTCGCCAGGCTTCGCTATCAGAATCAGGAACACTCCACCGAAATAGAGATTCCTTCGGGCAAAATCGATGCATCCATGCTTCCGGACATCATTGAGGATTTCCACGCCAAGTACGAGCAGGAATACACCTATCGGCTGGAAGCTCCGGTTGAGCTTGTTACCTACCATATCATCGCCGCCGCATCGGTGGATAAATTGGAACCGAAAAAAAAGCCCGCGGCTTCAGCCTCATCCGATAAGGCCGTGAAAGGTAAGCGTGAAGTGGATTTCCTCTCCGACGGCATCAGGGAGGCCGTGATTTACGACGGTTCGAAGATGGAAAGCGGCATGGCGTTCGACGGCCCCGCGGTTATTGAAGAAGCCGAGGCCACGATTGTGATACCTCCCGGAATGAGCTGCCGGGAGGATGAATACGGGAATTACCAGATTGTTCTGAAACAGGGAGCGGAGGCCTAGCATGGAAAAGAAATTCGATCCGATCACACTGGAAATCATCCAGAATTCCCTGCAGGCGGCTTCGGATGAAATGTTCGCCGCTTTGCGCCGGACCGCCATGAGCGCCATCATTTATGAAGTGCTGGATATGGGAACGGGAATTACCGACCGGAATGGAGAGATTGCCTCTTCCGGCGCGGGTATTCCGGCATTCGTCGGCGTTCTGGATAAGACCGTTAAGAAGATTCTGGAAAAGTACAACAAGAGCGGCGATATCGAACCCGGCGACGTTTTTCTTACCAACGATCCCTACAGCGGCGGTGTGACTCACTTGAACGACGTGGTTTTGACCATGCCGGTGTTCTTTGAAGGGGACATCATTGCCTGGACGGCCAATATCGCCCATTGGAACGACGTGGGCGGTAAGGTGCCCGGTTCCATGTCGAATGACGCCACGGAAATCTTCCAGGAAGGAATGATCTATCCTGGGGTGAAAGTCATCGTTAAGGGGAAACCCAACCGCGCGGTTTTCGATATTCTCACCGCCAACGGCCGGATGCCGGATTTCCTTTTGGGCGATCTCTGGGCCGGCATCGCCGCGGTCCGAGTTGGTGAAAAGCGACTTTTGGACATCGCCGGGAAGTACGGCAAGGAAACCTTTCTCTATGCCGTTGAGGACTTCATGGACTTCGGCGAGCAGGTGAGCCTGAACGCCATCAGCAAGTTCAAAAAGGGGCGCTACGAACTGAGAGAGGAACAGGACGACGGCCAGTTTTATAACGTTACCATCGATATTACCGACAATGAATTCCTTATCGATTTGAGGGACAATCCTCCGCAGAGCCCCGGTCCCTTCAATATGAGTCTTGACGATACGATTATCGCCTGTCAGATGGCGTTTAAGAACGTCCTCTCTCCGGAACGGACCGCCAACGGCGGAAGCTTCCGCCCCATGAAGGTTCTGACCAAGAAGGGCACGATTCTGGATCCTGAGTATCCGGCGGCCATGGGTATCTACTACGAGCTCAACGTCAGGATTCAGGATCTTCTGGTGCGCTGTCTTTCCGAGCGGATGCAAGACGAGCTTCCCGCGGGGAATTTTTCCTCGGTCATGGGAACCCTTTTCGGCGGCATCCATCCCGATACCGGCCGCAATTACGCGGTGGTGGAGCCCGAGCTCGGCGGCTGGGGCGGTTCTCCCACCAAGGACGGCGAGGCCGGACAGTTCAGCGCCCTCCATGGTGAAACCTTCAATTGCCCGGCGGAAATCGCCGAATCACGCTATGGCGTGACCGTGGATTACTTAAGCTACCACAACGACGACGGCGGCGCCGGTAAGCACCGGGGCGGCAACGGTGTGCGCATCGATTACCGTATCCGTTCGGATAATGCCTGGCTCTCGGTTGCCTATACCCGCGACCGCATTCCGCCGTGGCCGCTGAAAGGCGGAAATCCGGGATCGTCCAATCACATCGTTATCCGGCGGAAGAACGGGGAACAGGAGCGCTATTCCACGGGAGCCGTTTCGCTGAACACCGATGACGTGATTCAGATTATGTCCGCCACCGGCGCGGGCTGGGGCGATCCGAAGGACCGGAGTCCCGAACTGGTGAAGAAAGACGTGCGCAACGGCTACATCACCCCGGAACAGGCCAAACGGGATTACGGCGTGGATGCGTCCGCGTAAGAGGCCGAAAGTAAATCGTTCGGACCGGTACGGTTCGCCGGCTTCGGCCGGATGAATTATCAAATGATAAGGGGGCTGTCTCATAAGAGGCGGCCCCTTTTTTGTGCTTTTGTCCGGGCATCGGCTCCTGAATCCCCCCTTCAAGAATTCCTGCCTCTCCGGCGGAAGCCGTTCACAGCGGCGTCGGTTTGGGAATCATCAACCTGTTTCCGCATCCCGGACAGGTATCCTTTCCATGGCTGTGATTCGTAAGAAATCAGCCCGCATCGCCTCCCTTATGGCTTTGGCACGTGAATTTTCAGCTTGCCCTTGCTTCTTCGGTGAGTCCCTCACTAATTTTCTTCTCCAGAGCCTTAAGCGCGATTTTCGGATGCCCCACGGTTCCCGGACCGCAGATACATCCTCCCTCGCAGGCCATTACTTCCCAGAGCCCCTCGGGACCGTTCCCCGCGGCCGCGGCTTTCAGGCGATTCAGCGCCTTGCGGTCGAGGCCGTCAACGGAGACTGTCGGACAGGTGAGATTTTTCCCGCTGCCGCCGATATACCGGGCGACATTTTCGGCGACGCCGCCGGAGGAGGCATATCCCCATGCTTGTCCGTCGCCGGCCCTTAGATCGGGAAGACTCTCCTCCAATTCCCGAACGTCGATATCTCGGGCCAGAAACAGGGCTCCGAGTTCTTCGAATGTGATGACATATTCCGCGGCGCCCGTTTCCAAGACTTCGGCCTTTTTGGCAAAACATGGGCCTATGAAAACTCTCGGAGCGCCTGGGAAACGTTCGGCGGCTTCCCGGCCGGTGAACGTGAGGGGCGTGGGAGTTTCGGAAACCAAAGGAGCGAATTCCGGCGCATGGAGTTTAACGGCCCTCACGTAAGCGGGGCAGCATGAGGTTCCCATGATGGCTGAACCGCCGGAGCGGCGCTCGGCGAATTCCAACGCTTCCCTCTCCGTTGTTTTTTCCGCACCGGCGGCCACTTCGGCCACTTTGGAGAATCCCAGAAGCTTAAGCGCCGTAACGGATTGGTTGACGGTTCCGGGAAATTGTCCCGCGATGGACGGGGCGATCATGGCGACGGCGTTACCGTCTTTCAGCAATTCGATTACCGGCAGAATGGAACTGCGTTCCATGATGGCGGCGAAGGGACAGGACCGGCTGCAGCGGCCGCAATGAATGCAGGCGTTCTCGTCGATGACGGCTTTCCCCGAATCGTCCTTGGCTATGGCTCCCACGGGACAGGCCGTTTCGCAGGGAACGGTACGGAAGGCAATGGCCTCGAAAGGACAGACCTGGCGGCATTTCCCGCAATCGACGCATGCTTCCCGATTAATACGGGCCCGGCCGTCGATAATGGTGATTGCCTTTTTGGGACAGTTCGTCATGCAGGGCCGGGCCACGCAGCCGCGGCAGAGATCGGTAACGATATGACCGCCGTCGCGGCAGGACGAGCAGGCGATATCGAGAACAGTCAGCGAGGGAGAGGGGCGGCGCCGCTCGGATAAGCTCTCCAGGCAGTAGTCCGCCAGGGGGCGCAGCTCGTCGGTTTCTTCTTCCACGGCATGGCCCAGAAGAGCCATGATTCGGTAGCGGATAACCGCCCGGTCTTTGTACACGCAGCAGCGGGACGAATCGCCCGAACGCGGCCTGAGTTCCAGGGGAATTCTGTCGATTTTTTCCATCAGGGTTCCCTCAAAAGCCGCCTGGGCAATCGTTTCAATAAGCCTGGTCCGCAGATATCCGGCTTCGTTGCGTGAGGTCAGCATACATCACCCCCAACGGCTTCCATGATCAATTCCACCAGCCGCTCCATGTCGACTCCTCCGTAAATCTCTCCGTCGACGGAAACATAGGGCGGCCGATTTTTTTCAGAGCGTTCGCCGCATCGGTTCATGCATGAGGAGCCTTGCAGAATGATGTATTTGGAGTATCTTTTGGGCAGTTTCTCCTTGACCGTGAGGAGTTCCGATCCTCCCAGAATGTAGCAGGCGGTGCCTGTGCAGACGGTTACGGTGACTGTTCTCATGTTCATATCCTTATCTCAGACGTACATAACGTCGGTTTTTTTCAAATACAGGGTTTCAAGGGAACGGCGTATTCTTTCGATAAGGGTGCGCCGGATTCCCAACTCAATCGGCAGTGTCGGATTGTGATGTGCTTCATTGATTCTGGTTCCAACCAGAAACGAGACTTCGTCGCTTTCACGGAGAAGAGCGGCCAAGTGTTCGGCCGCGTTTGTTTCTTCCGGAGAAACCGTTTTGTGGGATTCGAGGATCTCGGCTGTTTTTCCCAATGTGAGCATGCCTTCCGTAACAAGGTCGACTCCTTCCAGGTTTGCCGAAGGAGGAACTTCGTCGGTTCGGTTTTTAAGATTCACATGCAGGGGACGATTCCATTCCCGGGCGACTATGGAGGCGGTCGTGCCTCCGCAGATAACCTTGCGGCCTTTGAATCCGGCCAGACGGCCGGCAAGCTGCGTATCCCAATCGCGTTCGAACGGAGGTCCGGTGGCCAAGAGAAGTTTTCGCGGGCGTCGGACATAGGCAACCACGCAGGAAATGTCGTCTCGTGCCCGGTATCCGTCGTTCGCCATCGCCCGCCGGACCACTCTTAACGCCATATCGCCCGCCGAAATCTCCGGATTTCCGCGGACGAGTTCCTCAAGGAATCGCTCGAAGCCTTCCATCCTCCAGCCCAGAGGGTGCGCGGCGGTTCCCATCCCCGACTGCACCACGCCGTCGCTGCAGAACACAAGTCTGTCCTCGGGCAGGAGGGTGCAGGCGGCGGAACGAAGAACTTCGGGCCGGAACGCGTCTTTTCTGTTGAGATGTTCTTTCGTCCGTTCGATTTTTCGAACGGCCCCGTCCCGAATCCAGAGAGTCGGCGGATTGTCGTATTCAATGAGATTGACGGTGCCGTCCGTGCGTATGTCCGCCAAGGTAAATGTGGCGTAGCTGATTTTCCTCTCGCGGCAAACGGGCAGCGTGTTGAGAATCACCTCGGCGCTTTTCTTCACATCGGCGTCCGAAAGAACGAACCTTTGTCCCATACCGGCGGTAAGCGTGGCCAAGACATTCGCTTTCACTCCGCTTCCCATACCGTCCGAAAGTGTCGCGACGATGCGTCCGGATGCTGCATGACGTTCCATCAAAAAGACATCGCCGCAGATTCGCATGCCGTCCTTGGTCATCTGACAGGCATCCATTTCAATAAAGGAGTCATTCATTGAAGGCTCCTATGAGGGAATCGAGAATGAGCTGTGTTTCGGCGGCATTCTCTCCGAGAAGCGAAGCGATCTGCTGAACGCTGGAGAGGTTCTTTTGAATGACTTCTTCCGCTTTTTTGATCACGGTTTCTTTTTTAACCTGCGGCGAGGTGATGTCCTGAAACACCGCTCCGGCGGAATTCTCGCCATCCACGGGGAATACCGTGGCTCTGTAGATGCGGTTTCGGCTGGCGATATTGCCGGAGAAAGACGCTATTTCACCGCTGAGAACCCGTCGTATGGAAGAGGTGTCTTCCATGTAATTCGCCAGCGATCGGCCGCGTATTCGGATAAGGACGTCTTTCGGAGGATCGAAGTCCAGATCGGTGAACAAACGGAGAAAACGTGCGTTGCATTCCCTGATGCACAGATTGCGGTCGGCGATAACCGCACCGAGAGGAAGAGACTGCATCAGGGCGTCGCTTTGTTTCTGGGCCCGCCGGCGCATCACCGAGATGCACATGGATTCCTCGGCCATTCCGTTGAGAACGGCCTTCGCGAAATTCCGGCAGCTTTCGTAACCGCAGCTGCCGCAGTCCGGATCGTCTTCGAGGGAAGGGCGTCCCAGAGAGGTGAGAAAAGCCCTGATGTCGGCTTCATCGGTTTCTTTCGGCGGCAGAGCCGGAGCCGGGTTCGGCGGCCGGGCGACTAAGGCCGAGATGAGCGGATCGATACCGGAAGATTCCCGAATCCCGGCGGCCGTTTCCAGTCCCAACCGCCCTTTCAGACGCCTTTCCAAAGGAGAATCGTTCAGTGTCATTCCGGGGCCGTTCTGACATCCTCCGGAACAGGCGAGGAGTTCAAGAGGCGGTAATTCTTCGAAACTTTCGGCGGACCATCCGTCCAGACTCGCAAGGATGGAATCCAGCCCGGATATGGCGATTCCCTCGGGAATGTCTCCCGTCGCATTCGATTTTTCCAGAGCCTTCAGAAAACCTCCTTCCAGGAAGAAATCTTCGCAGTTGTGCTCAAAGGGCAGTCTTTCCTCGGCCGGAGAGTTCTCCGGATTAGACTCCCGATCCATCCATTCCTTCAGTTCCCGGAACGTGATGGCGAGATCTACCGGAGAGGAGGGATTATCGGCCTCCAGTTTTTTGGCGACGCAGGGACCGATGAAAACCACCGTTGTTTCTTCGCCGAAGCGCTGTTTTACGGATCCCGCATGGACTTCCAGAGGTGAGGCCGCCGGAGAAAGGAGTTTCAAAAGAGAAGGACGATACCGAGCGATGTACTCCACGATAACCGGACAGGCTCGGCTGATGCCCCGCGCCATGTTCGGATTCGTTCGGCACGCTTCGGCGATGAGTCTTGCCCCTGTCGCCGTTTCCTCAACAGCCGTGAAACCGAGTGCGTATAACCGTCCGATAAGCTTCGGATCATCCGGGAATTCGGCAACCCATGACGGCGCCAGAGAGGCGACGACCGGTCCTCCCAAACGAATTGTCTGACGAACTCGGGCGATATCCGAGCGGATCTTTTTCGCTTCGGCCGGGCATTCATTGAGGCATCGGCCGCAGTTCAGGCAGAGTTCCTTTTGAACTTCCGCCTTGCCGTCGATAATCCTGATGGCCTTAACAGGACAATGGCGCAGGCATCTGTAACAGTCCTGACAGGCCGTAGTTTCCGTATAAACCGGACCAATCATGATTAGGCCTCCTCAAGATATCGGTTGACGACTTCGATGACTCCTTCCGGAGCGACGAGATCATGAGAATCGCCATTGATGAGAATGTGGGGACCGCAGGAGCAGCGATTCATGCAGAGTCTGCCTGTTAAGGTGATTTCTTTTTCAAAACACCCCTCTTTAATGAGGTTCTCCAGGATTTCCAGCGTTTCCCGGTTGCCTCTGGCAAAGCAGGAACTTCCCATGCAGATTTCAATGTTGATCATGCCGGCTCTCCTTCTTGATAACCGAATAATAAGATAATTAAATATCGATAAAAATATATTGACATAAGAACGGATTTTAATCAAGATATTATTATCGATATAAAAATATCGAATAAATCGGAACGAAGCGGTGGAGAATCACCGTGGAAACGGACAAGGAGTTGCCTTATGGCGGAGAGGAAAGAAACGAATAGCATGGTTGAAGAACGGAAGGCCGACGGAAAGGTTCTTCTTGATGATACGATCCGCAAGGCCGTAGAAGCTCAGGAAGCTTATTCCCGGTTTTCACAATCCCGGGTGGATGAGATTTTCAGGGCCGCGGCGACGGCGGCCAATGAAGCAAGGATTTCTCTGGCCAAACTCGCCCGGAGTGAAACCGGCATGGGTATTGTGGAAGATAAGGTGGTGAAGAACCATTTCGCGTCCGAGACAATCTATAACAAATACAGGGATTTGAAGACTTGCGGTGTTGTCGAAGAGGACGAATCACTGGGTATCCGGAAAATCGCCGAACCTCTGGGTGTTCTGGCCGGCATTATTCCGACGACGAATCCCACCTCTACGGCGATTTTTAAAACCTTGATTGCCCTGAAAACACGAAACGGTATAATCCTTTCACCTCATCCCAGGGCCCGGCTATCCACCATAGAAGCGGCCGGAACGGTTTTGGATGCGGCCGTAAAGGCGGGCGCGCCCGAGGGTCTTATCGGATGGATCGATACACCCACCGTGGAACTTTCGGCCTACCTGATGTCTCATCCTTCCATCAGCGCCATTTTGGCCACGGGCGGGCCGGGTATGGTGAAAGCCGCCTATTCAAGCGGAAAACCGGCATTGGGCGTCGGCGCCGGAAACACGCCGGCCATTATCGATGAAAAGGCCGACATTGAAATGGCCGTCAGCAGCATTCTTTTAAGCAAGACGTTCGACAACGGAATGATCTGCGCTTCCGAGCAGTCGGTTGTTGCCGTCAATGCTGTTTATGCGGCGCTCAAGAGCGAATTCATTCGCCGCGGCGCTTATGTTTTATCGGCTTCCGAGAAGGAGAAAATCGCCGCCGTCATTATTAAGGACGGACGGGTTAATCCGGATATCGTGGGCCAAAGCGCCGCGACAATCGCTTCCATGGCCGGTTTCAGTGTTCCGGGAAAAACGAAGGTTCTTCTCGGCGAGGTTCGGAAGGTTGGTGAAGATGAGCCTTTTTCATGGGAAAAACTTTCCCCCCTCCTCGCTCTTTATAAAGAGCGGGATTTCACGGCCGCTTTGCAAAGAGCTCGGGAATTGGTGGAATTCGGCGGTCCGGGCCATACGAGCGTGCTCTACACCGATCCTTCCGACATCGAGCGGATTACGATTTTCGGCGAGACGATGAAATCCGGCCGAACCTTAATCAACATGCCTGCAAGTCAGGGCGCCATAGGCGATTTGTACAATTTCTCATTGGCTCCGTCCCTGACTCTCGGCTGCGGCAGCTGGGGAGGCAATTCGGTCAGTCAGAATGTCGGTCCGGAGCATCTTCTCAACTATAAAACGGTTGCGTTTCGCAAGGAAAACACTCTCTGGTTCAAGCTTCCCGAAAAAGTTTATTTCAAGAGCGGCTCCACCGGTGAGGCCCTTAAGGATTTGGCCGGTAAGAAACGGGCTTTTCTTGTTACCGACCGGTTCCTTCATACCAACGGATACGCATCGGGTGTTATCGGGCATCTGGAATCGCTGGGCATACGTACGGAGGTTTTCTCGGATGTGGAGCCCGATCCCACTCTTGAAACCGCCTACGCCGGGGTGAAGCATATGGATGCCTTCAAACCCGACGTTATCGTGGCCTTCGGCGGAGGATCCCCCATGGATGCCGCCAAGATTATGTGGCTGCTTTATGAACACCCGGAAGCCGATTTTAAGGATATGGCCATGCGGTTCATGGATATCCGCAAGAGGGTTTACCGTTTTCCCAAGCTGGGACGCAAGGCCGAGTTCGTTGCCATACCGACAACATCGGGAACCGGCTCGGAGGTAACTCCGTTTGCCGTGATTACCGATGGTAAGACCGGAGGGAAGTATCCCATCGCCGATTATGAGCTTACACCGGATATGGCTATCGTGGACGCGGATTTGGTGAAGGACATGCCCAAAGGTCTGACCGCGTTCTCCGGTATCGACGCCCTTACACATGCTCTGGAGGTGGTGGTGAGTGTTTTGGCCACCGAATACACCACACCGATGGCCCTTGAAGCCGCCAGGCTTCTCTTCGAATATCTGCCGCGTTCATACAAGAACGGCGGTGCCGATTCCGAGGCCCGGGAAAAGGTGCATCATGCCGCGAACATGGCGGGCATGGCCTTCGCCAATGCGTTTCTCGGTGTCTGCCATTCCATGGCTCATAAATTGGGAGCCAGACACGGACTGCCTCACGGTCTTGCGAACGCTCTTTTGATTGAAGAGGTGATACGGTTCAACGCCGAGACGGCTCCGACCAAGCAGGGAATGTTTCCTCAGTACAAAAAACCCGAATCTCTTGAACGATACGCCCGAGCGGCAAGGTACATCGGATTACAAGGGAACAATGACGAGGAGCTTCTGGAGCGTTTGATCGATGCGGTCGCCGCGCTGAAAAAAGAAGTGGGCATCCCTGAGGATATTGAAAGCGCCGGCGTATCCGAACAGGCGTTTTTTGAAACCTTGGACCTGATGAGCGAGGATGCTTTTGACGATCAATGCACGGGAGCCAATCCCCGTTACCCGCTTATTACCGAGATTCAAAAGATGTATACGCAGGCGTTCAGGAAAAAGGAGAAACGAAACAAATAGGCCGCGTTTCCGCAAAGGCCTCCCGCCGTCCGCTTCCGCGCGGCGGCGGGATGTTCCCCGGCACCGATAACCGAACCGTCCCTGATTCGCGAAAAAGCCGTTCCCGATATTCTCATCATCGGTTCACGGACGGTTCATGGAATTCCGGGAAAATCCTTCTGAAGACTTATGAAGAAGGTAGAAAATGAAATTCTCAAAAATCATTCCATTTATGGCCGCCGCGCTTATTGCGGTGCTGTTCGCCTGCAGTACGGACAATCCGAATTCCATGGGAGCCGGTAAACCCCCTTCCGGCGGCCCGGGCATGAGCGGCCCCGGCGCCGCCGCGGGGCCATCGAACGGATCCTCTCCCGGCGGTCCGGAAGGCCCGAACGAAATGCCTCCTGAAATACGGATTCCCGATGAAGCGGAAGACTATGAAGGAACCTTTGTTCTGCTCGGCGGTATGACGCCGACGCTGACCCTTGAGGACGGAGCGGTTTATTATCTGATTTTCCGTTTCCCGATATCCAATGACGGAATGCCCGAAGACGGAACCGTTCTGCACGTAAAGGCCGTTCCCGAAACGGATCATCCCGATCGTCTTGAAGTGTATTCGGCCGATATCGACGGTGTTCCTCTTCGGCCGGAAATGCCGGAAAGAAGCGGCCCTCCGGGGGGCGGCGGTTCCGCTCCCCCTCGGCCGAAGGGCTGAGACGACGCCGTTACTCCGCCGCCTTTTGCGGGTGGCCGGAGTACCGAAGGGCGGACGATTCAATATGCCGCCTTCCACAGGCGGCCGGAGAATGAAAAATCACGGTTCTCCGGCGATAAATCCCGTTCCGCTTCCGCCCGTTTTCTTTAGGATTCGCCCGCTTTTGAAAAGCATCAAAACATCTGCGGCAGCAGGAGCTGGGGCAGCCACAGCGCGATTCCCGGAAAAATCACGATCAGACTTAACACAATAATCATCACAAAGAGGAACGCACCGACATCCTTTAGGGCTTCGGCGCTGTTGATTCCGGCGATATCGCTGGCGATCAGCAGGCAAAGACCGTACGGAGGCGTTATCAAACCGAAACTTAAGGAGATAACTCCCACGATGGCGAAGTGCAGGGGATGAATCCCGGCCGACTCGGCCAGGGGATAAAGAAGCGGTCCCATGATAACGATTGCCGGAATGGTATCCATGAATGTTCCGACAAGAAGAAAGAGAATAACGATGATGAACAGAAGCAGCGTCGGAGACCCCAGAGCGAAGTTCAGTGTCGAAACAAGAAAACCGGGGATTCTGAGATAGGCGAGAACCCAGCCGTAGATGGAGGACGTTCCCACCGCGAAGAGGGAAATCGAGGCGAGTTTTGCCGTATTGAGCAGATGATCCGGAATCTCTTTAAGTTTCAGGGAATGGTAAATCACAAGCCCCAGGAGCAGGGAATAGACGACGGTTACCAGCGAGGCTTCCGTCGGAGTTACGATGCCCCCGACAATGCCTCCGATGATAATAAGCGGTGTAAACATCGCCAGAACGGACTCCTTGCCGCTTCTTCCGATTCCTTTAAAGTCGATTTTCGCCTCAATGGGATAGCCGCGGCGCTTCGCGTAGAAGATTACCAGGAGCATCTGGGAGAGCCCGATCATTACTCCGGGGATGAGACCGGCGAGAAAAAGAGCCGCGACGGATGTGTTGAGAATCCCTCCCCAGATAATCATGTTGATGCTCGGCGGAATAATAACGCCCATCACGCTGGAACAGGCCGTAACCGCGACGGTGAAGCTTTTATCGTATTTT
The DNA here is from genome assembly GCA_963666985.2 of Spirochaetia bacterium. Taxonomy (GTDB): domain Bacteria; phylum Spirochaetota; class Spirochaetia; order DSM-2461; family DSM-2461; genus UBA2779. The sequence continues at coordinate 2,408,261 of CAXXIA010000002.1, forward strand.
TCCTTAATCATCGCGGGAATCAGAATGGAGCCGATTCCCGCGGCATCCGCCGTTGAAGAACCGGAGATTCCGGCGAAGAGCATGCTGACGATCACATTGACATGGGCCAATCCGCCGGGAAGCATGCCGACAATCGATTTCGCGAACCGAATCAGACGATTCGTAATCCCCGCGGCGTTCATGATATTGGCCGCCAGCAGGAAGAATGGTACGGACAAGAGAATAAACGATCCGTAGGAGGTCATCATCCGCTGCAGCATCATGATGGGCGGAATCCGGCTTTCCAGGAACAGTATGGGCAGAACGGCCAATGCGAGGGAAAAGGATACCGGAACCCGCAGGATGATAAAGATGACCAAAAGGCCGAACATGATGGAGAAAGCAAGACCGGCGCTCATGAATGTCTCCTTTCTCGGATTTCTTGAATGAGGTTGGAGGTGAGGAACAGCAGCCAGGAGACTCCCGCGACCGGAACGGAGAGATACACAACTCCGAGATTCAGTCCCGTTGCCTGGGATTCCTGGACATAACCCATAAGGAAGAAACGGTATCCGTAATAAATAAAAACACCGGTAATGATGAACATCAGAGTGTAATAGAGAACCCTTGATGTCATTTCGATGCCCCGTCCGACGTTCTTGGGAAGAAAATCGACGAAGAAATGACGTGATTCTTTAACTCCGATCGCGGCGCCGAGGAAGATAACCCAAATGAGCGTGATGTTCACCACTTCAACGGTCCAGATGTACCGGGGGATAAAGGGAACGTATCGTCCGAGTATCTGGAGCGTTACGGCGATGAGCAGTCCCGTCATCAGAATCATAATCAGGATTTCCAGAATCCTTTTATAAATGCGAATAAACGTCTCGAACACGGATACCTCCCTCTTGCCGACGTTTCATCACGAAGCCGCGAACAGCATTGTTCGCGGCTTCGATATTCCTTATTTCAAGGCTTTGATGTTGTTCAGTATATCTTCCACTCCCAGTTCCGCCGCGTAAGCGTCCACGACCGGCTGGGCCAAAGCGTTCATTTCCGTGTTGTCGAATTCAACCAGGGTTATTTTGCCTTCCGCGGCGAATTTCTGCAGGGTTGCCCAATCTCCGGAAGATTCGGTATCCCGCGCCCATTTCGCGGCATCGGCTCCGGCCTTCAGAATCGCTTCCTGCAGATCCGGCGGAAAGCTCTGGAATCGCTTTTCACTGAAGCAGAAAGGACGGACGGTAATGCTGTGCTGCGTCAGGATAATGTACGGCGCCACTTCATAGAACTTTTTCGACGGCAGCGAAGAGGCTTCGTTCTCCAGTCCGTCGACAACACCGGTTTTAACCGCGTTGTACACTTCGCCGTAGTCCATAGGGGTTGCCTGGATTCCCGTCGCGTTGAAAACCCGGGCCTGAATGGGCGATCCCATAACGCGCATCAGAACATTGGGGAAATCGTCGACCGAATAAACAGGATCTTTCAAAATCATGTTGCGCACGCCGCCGCCGGCATATCCGAGAATCCTTACACCCGAATCAAGAAGATTCTTTTCAATGGGTTCGAACACGCCGCCGCTTAATCCCTTGTTCCAGTGATCAACGCTGTCCCAGAGGAAGGGGGTATCCATGAAGGCGGCCTGCTTATCCCAGGTTGAAATCCAGGAGGGAGCCACGATGGCGTAATCAACGGAAACGCCCTGCATCATGAACTCGAAGAAATCCTTCTCTCCGCCGAGGTCTCCCGAATGATGCACCACGACTTCAACGTCGCCGTCGTAGTAATTCTTCAGGAATTCTCCGAATTTAATCTGGGCCTGGGTATAAATGTGTTCTTCGGGCTGTTGGGTGGCCCCGACGATGACGTACTTCTCCGCTTCACCGTCCGCTTTTCCCGATGCCGTTGCGCAGATAACCGGAATGACAAGAATCAAAATACTCAAAATGAGCTTGCCGATTGTTTTCATATTCTCTCCTTAATTTTTTTGTTTTTATATTACATCCGATGGAACCGAAGGATTATTCCATAGGCGCCTCCTTGCCGCGTTCCGCGGATTTGCTTTCATGCCGGAGCGATTCGATCAGGCGTTCCCGGTGTCTGTCGATTTGTGATTTCATCTCGCTCAGAGCCGTCTCCCTCTCGCCCCGGTTCATGGCGTCCCACATGCGCCAATGAGAGGCCACGCTGTCTTCGGCGACCTTTTCGAAATCTGTTTTTTTGTCCATGCGCCGCATAACATCGATGTGGAACCTGGTTTGGGATATCAGCATCGGAATCCAGGAATTGCCGCAATTCCGATGAATGAGTTCGTGAATTCGGTAATCGCTTTTATGAAAAGCGTCGATATCGCCGTGTTTATAATCACCTTCCGAACGGCGGATGGACGCGGCGATTTCTTCGAGAATTTCCGGCCGGCGGCGCGTCATGAAGAGATCAAGCGCAAGAACTTCGAGATTTTCGCGGATCGTTATGGTCTCTTCGACATCTTTAATGGAAATGCTGGGAATGTAGTAACCGTGCCATTGGCGTTTTTCGAGAATCCGGATGAATACAAGCTGGCCGAAGGCCTCGCGGACACTGTTCCGGCTGACTCCGAGTTCCGAGGCGATCATCATGTCCTCGACCTTTTCACCGGCTTCCCAGCGGCCCGAGAGTATTTGGCCCTTCAGGTATTCCGCGACGGCCTGAGAACGGCTGGTCCTTCCGAATCGGGCATCGGGGACGATGGTGTCCCGGCGGTCAATAAGGTCCATACAAAGGGCCCAGCGCCCGGCAGGCCAGGTGGTCGGAGGCGATCGAATCGACATTCCCGAGATGATCCCAAAAAGTCGGACGGAAAACGCGTTCTTCCGGAACGTTGTGCATGGACACGGGGATGCGCAGCAGGGACGCCAGAGTCATCAAATCGTCTCCTCTGTGTCCGAAGCAGAGCACCGCATGATTACTGTTCCAGTGTTTCATTACGGCGTAAACGTCTCGAAACGGTCCTTTCCCGGTTATCCGCGGAGCGAAGAATGTTTTTGGCCAGGTTGGGTCGGTCCGTCCGACCGCGCTTGCGTAGAGTTCGGAAGGAAGATCCAGACTCCATCCCTCGGCGAGCTGCAGAACAGGGCCGACTCCTTTGACGATATTGATGCGGAGCATGGTGAAGGGCAGGCCGCCCCGAGTCGTAAACGCGGAACTGAATCCGCCGCCCCTGAAAGTCCAAAGCTTGGCCGCTCCCCATTGAGCATCTTCAAGGCAGGCCTTTGCATCGTTTTCCGTGAAGTCCCAGAACGGCACCATCCCATGTTCATCCCCGCGAACCGCCGCGCAGCTTCCGTCGAGCGCGGCCGATCCTGAGTTCGTTAGATAAATAAATCCGTTATTCAGCGGCGATGATGAATCCGGCTCATATCCGGAGATTCTTTCAATGGAGCACGGGCTCCAGTAGGTGCGGACATCGGCGAAAATGGGCGAGGTTCCCGTCAGAAGATTTGTAAAAAGCATCCCGACGGCGTTCAGATGATCGTTTTCCGTTGCAACGATGTATTGGGGACGAATTCCGTTCCAGTCGAAAGGACTGTTGAGGACGGCTTCGGCCACATCGGCTGTTATGTGAAAATCCGTCCATTGCCGCTGCCCCTGGAATCCCGCGGCCAAGGCGTATTTCCCGTCGCTTTCCTCCCGGAATCCGGAATCGGCCAGTTTTTCGTTTCCGGCCATCAAATCTTTAATAATGAGCGCTATCTTCAGGGAATCGGTCCAGTCCGATTTCTTATCGTGTTCCGAGCGGCGCTTGCCCTCGGCGTTCGGATCATTCATTTCCTTAAAATGGTTCATAGCCCAGGCTTCGGCCTTCTCGAGTTCCTTCGTATCGAGAATGCCTCTTTCCATCCGCCGCTGCATTTCACTCATATCCACGTATTCGTAACGCATGCCCAGATAGGCTCTGAGGAAGGAATCATCAACCTTGGAACTGGCGATTCCCATGCTGACGCCGCCGATGGACAGATAGGCGGTATCCCGCATGGCATCAGCGGCCGCCGAAGCGCGGACGAAGCGGAGAATCTCTCCGGCCACATCGTCCGGCACACTATCATCGCCGATATCCTGAATGTCCCGGCCGTAGATTTTGAAAATGGGAACGCCGATCTGATCGTGAGCGGACGTCAAGGCCGCCAGGTAGACGGCGCCCGGACGTTCGGTGCCGTTGAAGCCCCAAACCGCATGCGGAACAAGCGGATCCTGGTCCATTGTTTCAAAGGGATAGCACCAGCTCGGCGTTACCGTGATGGTGCAGCAGACGCCTTCCTTTCGGAAACGGCGATCGACGGCCGCGGCCTCGCGGTTGCCTCCGATTGTATTCTCGGGAACGATGCATCGAACGAAAGAACCGTCGGCCGCTCGGAGCGTTGCGCTGATTAATTCGGCCAGGCTGCGGGCCAGGGAAAGCGTTTTTCCTTCCAGGGCCTCGCGCACGCCGTTTCGTCTGGCATCGATGGTAGGTCTTATTCCTACAACGGCGGGTCTGCGGGCGGGATTCATTTCGAACCGCCTTCGGCGGCTTGATAGCCCGGAATGTTTTGCTGAAGCCAGCGGAGGCTTCTGAGTGCGGCCGCATCCGGATCGACGGTGTAGGAGAATCCCAGCTCTACCGTTAAGGCTCCTTTGTATCCGCTGTCCGCGAGGTTTGCGAGGAAGGGATTGAAATCGATTCGACCTTCTCCGGGAACCAGATGATCGTCCGTTGTTCCCAGATTATCATCAATGTGATAATGCACCGGGCATTCCGATAAAAGGCTGGGAATCGCGGAAAGAGGTTCCCTGTTGATGCTGCAGTGGCCGGTATCCACGACAAGACCGATATCGGGAGTTCCTTCCATGTCGCGGAACAGCCTGAACGCGTCGTCCACCGTGGCGACAAGGTCGGTCTCCCAGCGGTTGGCCGGTTCCAGCATGATTGTCGGTGAATCGGATTCGGCATTGCCCGCGAACCGTACGAGTTCGTTCAGGCTTTTTATCAGGGCTTCCCATGAAACCTCCCAGCCGAGATCAACATGGCAGAATCCGGGGCAAACGCTGACATAAGGAGCGTTTACGGCCGCGGCGGCTTCAAAGTTCCGTTTGATATAGTCGACGCTTTTTAGTCTCATCTCCTCAATGGGAGAGGCGAGGTTGGTGGGATAGCGAAACTGAGCCGGAATCCAGGCGGAAACCGTAAGCCCGGTTTCCTTCAGCGTGTCATTGAGTTCCGCCAGTGTCTTTGTATTCATATCTTCCCAATAGGCGTGAGGGCGGCCGCCCCATATCTCGACTTGGTCGTACCCCATTTTCGCGTACCGTCTGACGGCTTCATTGAGCGAGAACCGATAATGGACAAAGGATGATATGCTCGTTTTCATGGGCTCCAGGATAAATGAGAATTGTTTAAACTACAAATTTAAAATTTAAAGTTTAGATATTTTTAACATTAATCTAACAAATTATCGACAGCTCATGGTTTTGAGGCGATTAAATCAAAAATCTTAACCCATGGACGCTTGTTCAGGTCGTGATTATCCTATGAGTCATGAATGAAAGCCCTTCGATTATTCCGTTCGCCAAGTCGAGTCGGGGAGAAACGATATCGGATTACGTTAAGGAATGCATTATCAACGGGCTCTGGAAACCCGGTGAGCGTATCGACGATCAGGAACTTGCGAAGCAGATCGGCGTAAGCCGATTGACGGTACGGGAAGCTCTTTCCCGGCTTGTGGAGAACAGAGTACTCACTCAAGTTCATTGGCGCGGATTTTATGTTCGAACACTTTCCTGGGAGGAAATCGTCTCCATCGTTGAAATGCGGGAAATGCTTGAAGTCCTGGCTTTGGAAAAATTCATGAAGAATGTCGACGACCGCTTACTCAAAGAACTTGAGAAATCGATAACCACTTCGGCCAAGGATTTGGAATCCGACGACCGCGAAGGCTTTTTTACCAGTGATTTTCGATTTCATGAGGTTCTCTATATGAACTCGGGGAATGAGTGGGTTATCCATTTCTCCAAGCAGATTATGTTTTTTATCGATTTGCTGAGAATTATGGACAAAAAGACGAATTTTCATGAAATCGCGGAAGCCAGCGTCGTGGAACATACGGCTCTTTATAAAGTGATCTGCAGCGGAGATTTGATTCAAGCCGTCGAGATGATGCGGGAACATATCGCACGATTCCTGGAGAGGCTTAGGACTTCATACGAAACCGCGGCGCAGTGATGTTTTTTTAGAGAACCGGGTGTGCGTGCGGGAACAGCCTCAAACAGCTTTCGGGCAAGAGGCGGCCTTAAAGGTTTTCACAAACCGGATTCTTCCATTATCCAGCCGTTGCGCTGGGCCAGCAGCGCCGCTTGGGTTCTGTCCCGCAAGTCGAGCGCCGCGAGAATCCCCGAGATGTAATTTTTAACGGTTCCTTCCGAGAGACAGACCTCGTCGGCGATTTCCCGATTGGTATCGCCTCGGGCCAGGCATTTCAGGATATCCCGTTCCTTGCCGCTTAAACCGTCCCAAAGGGCCTGATGTTCGGGAGTTACGGAAGGCCCGGATTGTCCGATACCGGAATCCAGACGTTCGGCCATGATTCCCAGAATCCCCGGCGCCATAACGCCGGAGCCTCCCATGGCCACACGGACGGCCTTGGCCAATTCGTCGGTGGGAATGTCTTTCATCAGATAACCCACGGCCCCGGCCTTCAAGGATTTAACAACGTATTCTTCATCATCGAATGTGGTGAGCATCACCACTTTTATTTCCGGCATTTCTTCTTTAAGACGTTCGGCGGCCGCGATACCGTCCAGAACGGGCATGCGGATGTCCATAAGAACCAGATCCGGCCGGAGCTGTCTTGCATACATTACGGCCTCCCGGCCGTTTTCCGCCGTTTCGATCACCTCGATGCCTTCCTGCAGGGCTAGAAGCGAAGCAATCCCTTCCCGAACCAATCTCTGATCGTCCACGACGAGAACCCGGATATCCTTCATTGTTCAATCCCGGCCTATAAGGGCCACCGGATCTCGGGGTGCCACGGCGCATAGGCTCGTTCCCTCTCCCGGTTTGGAAGCAATCGTCATCACTCCCCGAACCAGTTCCAGCCGTCCGCGGAGACCGCGAAGTCCGTATCCGCTTTGTTTTTTTTCGGAGTCTTCCTCGGGAACGGAGAATCCGATACCGTCATCGGTGAGTTCCACCCGCGCCTCCGTAGGTCCCAATTCCACGATCAGCGAAGCCTTGGAGGCTTCGGCATGCTTCAAAATGTTGGTAACGCCTTCCTGAACGAAACGAAAAAGTCCCATTAATACCGAATAATTATAACCGTCTTCGCTGCCCGTGTATCGATATTCCACTTGAAGGCCGCCGTCTTCCAGGAGTTTTACCAGACGGGGCAGACCTGTTGCCAGTGAAACGGCGGCATCCACACCGTTGATGCGTCCGAGAGATTCACGGATATCTTTCATGGCGTCTTCGGCGGTTGTTCTGGCCGCCTTGACCGCCGTCATTGATTCATCCGCGTCGACATCGCGATAGGCCTCGGCCTTGGAAAGCTGGATTTTTATCGCCGTGAGCGCATGTCCCAGGCTGTCGTGAATATCCCTGGCCAATCGGGTCCGCTCTTCCAAGGCCACGGTATGCGCCACGCGATCGGCGTATTCCCGCAGCCGTGCTTCGGATGCCTTGAGCCGCTCCATGAGCCGCTTGTTTTCTTCGGATTTTTTTCTTTCGGCGGATAAAAGCCCGGCCAGGACATAGAAGAAGAGAATGGCGAGTGTTCTGTATGTCAGAAATCCCAGAACGTTGGTATCCCAATGAGAAGTATCTCTGGCGATGAATTCAAATCCTATGGGTATGGCGAGAGATAGAATCAGGATGAAAAGGCTGAGACTTCGGGAAAAGGCGAAATGAGCATAAAAGGGAATAAGGCTTAAAAGCATAAAAGTCTGTGAAGGCATGGCGAACTGAATATATTTTGAGCCGACCGGACCGATGAACCGATTAACCAAAGGAAGTCCGATATAGGGTATGGCCAGAATCAGCAGCCGAAGGCCGAACAGCAGTCGGGAAAGAGCCGTATCCTTAAAATGATAGGAACGATGGGTATATTCAAAGATTTCCAGAGCCAGATAAAGAATACTTATTAAGAGGGTGAGAAAGAACATAATCGTATCGGCCCTTGAGGAAGAGAAATCTCTTCTTCGTGAGAAGAGAAATCCCGGAGCCATAAAGAGAAAATAGAGAAGAACCGTAACGAGACGGATGGAGTCTTGAGTGTTTCGGCGATTCACCGAAAAACCTCCTGTATCTTTAAGTCTATCAATCGTACGGAAAGGCGCACAGGCCCGAGATCATGGATTTGTATGACTCCGGTCACATTCCCCAATGACCCCGGTCAGTCATATTCCTGTCCGCGGACACTGGGGTTTTACCCAAGAAATGGGAATATTAGTATCATGACTCCACAGAGGAGAAGAAATATGAAGCGGATTTTGATGATATCGGTTCTGAGCGCGATTTTCGCGCTGTCCGGATGGGCCGATTCCATAACGCTTGATTTATCCACATGTATCGACTTGGCGCTGAAGAACAATTCGGATTTCAAAATTTCCGGAATCGAACTGGAAACCGCCGAGAGGGCGGAAAAGTATTCCTGGAATCAATTTCTTCCGAGTTTGAGCGCGAGCACCAGCCTCAGTGCCGGTTCCACTCTTTTTTCTTCGGCCGGAAGCGGCGATACATCCTGGAGCTTTGGTGCTTCCGTCAGTGCCTCTTTACCGATTAACGCATCACTGACGTATTCCATTCGCGAGATTGCTTTGGCCTATGAAAGCGAAGAAATCTCGTACGAAACGGCCAGATTGAATCTGGTTGCATCCGTTGAGCAGGAATTCGCTTATCTGGTGGCCTCGGCGGCCGGCATGGACATTGAAAAAGGCAATTTGGATTTGGCTAAAAAGAGGTATGAACAGACCATGACGAATTTTTCTCATGGACTGGCCTCGGAGCTTGAAGTTCTTCAAGCCAAGGTTACAGCCGCCAATCTGGAGCCGACGTATTTGGAAACGGTTTCCGATTACAAAACGCAGGTTCGTGAATTTCTTCTTGTTCTGGGGCTCGATCCTGAAACGGAAGTCGTTCTGGATGGAAATCTGGAGCCTGAAATTGTTGAATTTGATGTCAACGATCTGATTGCCGGAAGACTTGAGGAGCGTCAGGATATCAAAGAGCTGCGTCTTGCGCTGGAAACCCTGCGGAACGGCCGGAGCTTAACGGCGGCCGACGGACTTACTCCTTCGCTGAGTCTGTCTTTGAACTGGAATACGAGTGTATCCGATGCCTTTGATTCTGCTTCCTGGCAGTCCGGAAGCTGGGAGGACGGCCTCAGTGCCGGAATCGGACTTTCCATTCCTCTTGACGGATATATCCCCGGTTCCGAAACATCCCTTTCCCTGAAGGAAATCGATGATGAAATTGAAGCCGCTTCCATTAACTTGGCTCAGGCAATCAGCGAAGCCCGTTTGGAGATTCTCAATCTCGTCGAGCAGCTGAAAACAGCCGCGGCGAGCATGGAGCTTTCCGAGCTGAATGTTGAACTGGCGAAAAAATCTTACGAAATGAGTGAAGAAAGCTTTTCACGGGGAACCGTACAGCGGCTGGATGTGGAAGACGCCCAGCAGGAGTATTCCTCGGCCAAACAGCAGTATCTCTTGAGTCAATATACGTATATTTCGGGACTGATCGACTTGAGAGTGGCCCTTGGTCTCGATGATTGGAAAAATCTTTAAGAATCGGGATTCCCATACGAGCTGAGAGTTGATTTTGGCGGCAATTTATTCCCGCCAATCCGCGGCGCTGCCGTGGAATAAGATAAGGAGACAAGAAACATGACCCGCAATGAAAATACGGAATCTTCACAGGCGGTCGGCCGGGGGGACAGAATTGTCCAGATTGTCCTGCTGGTTCTTATTACCGCTGGAATTATTGGAATCCTTTTGATGATGAAAGGCGGAAATGAAGGCGGCAGCGCCGGACCCGGCGGCTCCGGAGGTTTCCCAGGCGCTTCCGCATCGGCGGAAACGGAAAAGGTGTCGAGGATTCGGGTTGTTGAAGCGTCTCTCGGAAGTGTCCGGGAACATATCCGGGTGAACGGGGATGTGGACGCCGAATCTTCGGTGAACATTTATCCCGATACTTCCGGAAAGCTTATTTCCGTTTCCGTATCTCCGGGCGACAGCGTCCGGCGCGGTCAGACCATCGCGGTGGTGGACCCATCGCTTCCGGGGCAGGTGTACGGACCAAGCGCCGTAACCGCGACGATTAAAGGTACGGTTACCGCGGTAAACATCGATGTCGGTGAAACAGTCGGAACATCCACTTCGATTGCCGTTATAGGCGATTTATCAACTCTCCAGATTGTTACTTATGTACCGGAACGTTTTGTCGGTTCCGTTTCTCTCGGTATGGAAGCCGAGGTGGTGCTGGACGCCTATCCGGATAAAGTCTTTCGGGCCCGGGTGACTGAAATCAGCCCCGTTCTTGACTTGACATCGCGGTCCCAGAAAATCGTTTTGGATATTCTGGATGCCGATTCCCGCGTGAAGGCGGGTATGTTTGTGAGTACCCGTATCGTGGTGAAAGAGGCCGTTGACGTCGTGACCGTCCCTCCGGCGGCTTTGACAACGTACTACGATAAAGATGTGGTATTCGTGGTTAACGATGATGTGGCGGAACGTCGTGAAGTAACAGTCGGGCTTTCTTCTTCGGATGCCGTTCAGATATTAGAGGGGCTTTCTCTTGGAGAGACCGTGATTGTTCAGGGGCTGTCGGGAGTTGCCGACGGATCTCATGTGCGGATTATTGATTAGGGGGAGCCGATGAATCTTTCTGAAGTTTCCGTTAATCGTCCTGTTACCATTGCCGTTATTACAGTACTTCTTTTGGGAATCTCTTTTTTTATGATTCCCAGTTTGGCGGTGGAGCAGATGCCGGATGTAAGTCCTCCGGTGGCCCTGGTTCAAACAACCCTCGAAGGCGCCAGTCCCAAGGAAGTTGAACAGAGCATTACCGAACTTTTGGAGAAACAGCTGGCCAACGTCAGTGGTCTGGAAGACATTTCTTCCACATCGAGCGCGGAGAGCAGCATCGTTATTCTCGAATTCGGTTTTGATAAAGACATGACCGAGGCTACAAACGATATCAGAGATTCCCTCGATCAGGTTCGAAACAGTCTGCCGGATGATGCGACAACACCGATTATCATGAAGTTCGACAGGAATTCCGAGGCCATCATGAATCTCATCATGATTGGTGAAGAGACGCCTGATACGCTGAAGCGTCTGGCCGAGGATGTCGTACAGCCCCGGCTGGAGAGAATAGAGGGTGTTGCTTCGGCTGATGTGAGCGGCGGCGAGACACGGGCCGTCCGCGTTGACCTTTCCCTCAATCGACTGGAGGCTTACGGTATTACCGCCGACAACGTGAGTGATGCTTTGGAGGCCCAGAATCTTCAAATGTCCGGTGGGAGTATCGAAAGCGATGGGATGGAATACGATCTTCGTGTGGATGAGCGCTATGAATCCATTGAGGATATAGCCCGAACCGTCGTTGCGACACTCTCCCCAGCCTCCGAAGATTCTTCGGTGAATCGCTCCAATGTCGTCCGGCTGGAAGATGTGGCCGATGTTTATGAGGGCGCAGAGGACGAAGACAGTCTTTATTACATTGACGGCCGTTCGGCCATCTCCATCTCCGTTTCTAAGGAGAGCGATACGAATTCGGTGCAGATTGCCGAGTCTGTGAATGCCGCCCTTTCTGAAATCGACAAGGAATTACCCGATGGCGTTACGGTGGATCTTCTCTATGACGGAACGACATATATCAAATCGGTCATGAACCAGGTTTATAGTTCCGCCTGGCAGGGCCTGCTCCTGGCAATGATTATTCTGATGCTGTTCCTCCGGAATACCCGAAGTACTCTTATTATCGGGATATCCATTCCGGTATCGATTCTTATCACTCTCATGGCCATGTTCTTTTTCGGTATCACGCTGAACATGATGTCCCTGACCGGTCTTATTCTGGGTTTGGGGATGATCGTAGATAACTCCATCGTTATTTTGGAGAATATACACCAGTACAGGGAACGGGGAGCGAAGCTTCGTGCTTCGGCGATATTGGGCTCTCATGAAATGCTGAATGCCATCATTGCCTCCACATTGACAACGTTATGCGTGTTCCTTCCGATGATTATCTGGAAAGACGGCCTGGATATGTTCGGGGAATTCTTCAGCGACATGATGTTTACAGTTGTTATTTCCCTGACCGTTTCTTTTTTTACGGCTGTTACACTGGTACCGGCTTTAAGCAGTAAGCTTATTAAGCTTTACACACATCGGCAGCGTCCCATAAAAAATCCGCTGCTCAAGAGTCTCGATGCGGTTGGTGAGCGGGCTTTAAACGGGCTGGGGAATGCCTATCGGCGAGGCCTTGTATTCGTCTTGCGGAACCGGCTGATGGTGATTTCCCTGGTGGCTGTTCTTCTGGTGCTTTCACTCGTAAAGTTCAGTTCCATGGGTATGAGTCTGATGCCGCGCGGTGATTCCGATGATGAGGTACAGATAGATGTAACTCTTCCTGTGGGAAGTACGATGGAAGCCACCGAGCAGGTTCTCGTCGGTCTGAGCCGTATTGTGGAAGAAGAAGTGACCGGATATGAGCATCTCAGTATGAGTGTTGCGACTTCGGGACGGTTCAGCACCAAAGGGAATAACGAAGGGAAACTGGAAATCACCTTGCCGAGTCTGAAAGAGCAGACGGTAAGCGCCAGTGAAATTCAGACAATTCTACGGAAGCATCTTAACGACTTTCCCGATGCCGAGATTACCATCAGTTCCGGACGAACATTCGGCAGCTCTTCGGCTATCGATGTGGTGGTATATTCTGACAATCTTGATTTGGCGCAGGAAACGGCGGTTGAAATCCGTGATTTGATTAAAGAGAATATTCCCGAAGCGGTGGATCCGGTAACCGATCTGGACGAAGGAACTCCGGAGTACCGTTTGGTTGTCGATAGGGACAGGGCTGCCTCGTACGGGCTTACCGTATCTCAGATTGCCGCGGCGGTGAACGGACTTGTAGACGGAACCACTCCAACCAGTTATTGGGACGACGCCACCGAGCTCGATGTTATCCTCCAGTTGGCCGAGACGGACCGTGCCGATCTGGAAGATCTGGGGAGTCTCTTCATTCTTTCTTCTTCGGGAGAAGAAGTGGCCCTTTCCAATCTTGTGAAATATGAATTGACAACCGGTCCGTTGGAAATCAACAGGGAAAATGAAACCCGAACCGTTCATGTAACCGGTGATATTATTACCGGCGCCGCGGCGAATATCGTCCAGCCGAAAATCGCCGCGCTGCTTGAGGAAAAGCTTATTCTTCCCGACGGCGTTACCTATGATTTCGCCGGCGACCGGATGAATCTGGCTGAAATGATACCGACTGTCATCACGATCGGCATTGTCGCCATCATGATGATTTTCGCGGTGATGGCCAGCCAATTCGAGTCCCTAGTGGATCCGTTCATCATCTTTTTTTCCATTCCGCTGCTGTTTATCGGAGTAGTTGGAATCTATCTTATTACCGGTGCGGTACTGAGCGTTTTTTCACTGATCGGAATGATTGTTCTCATGGGAATAGTCGTAAACAACGGTATTGTTATGGTGGATTACATGAATCTGCTGCGTAAACGCGGAGCCACGGTTCATGAAGCCATTCTGGAAGGGGCAAAAAGCCGTCTGCGCCCCATATTAATGACCAGCCTTACGACTATTTTGGGAATGGTTCCCATGGCCTTCTTTCCCGGAGAAGGTACCGAAATGATTCGGCCCATCGGACAGACAATCGTGGGAGGACTCACCGGCAGTACCTTAATTACTCTGTTTGTTACGCCGGTGATGTATTCGTTGGTAAACCGGGAACGCAAGAAAGACCGGAATCGTCCGGAGTACGGTCCTACTGACGCCGTCGAGGAGGCCATCGCATGAAGCGTCTGGAAGTTATCGCCAATCAGGCCGTTGAAGAAGATATCATTGAAGTTCTGGAGGCCGTCGGTCACGGAGAATCCTTTACCTATTTTCACCCGGTTTACGGCCGGGGGAAGAAGGGACGGCGGGAAGGTTCGGCTGTCTGGCCGGAGACTAATGTGTATTTTCTTGTCTATTTGGAGAGCGAAGCGGCTCATCGATTCATGGAGAAGCTTCGAACCGTTAAGGAATCTTTTCCCGAAGAAGGCATCCGCTGCTGGCTCAGCGACGTTGTTGTAGAATCGGTCTAAACAAAAGTTTCCGAAATCAGTGAAAAGAATCCGTTGCCAAGGGAACTGTTAAGTCGGCCATTTTCTTTGACAACGGTGATTTGTCATTATTTATCTACGGATTTAAATGGAATGTTAGTTTATTATATGCAATACTTAAAGAAACGTATATAATAAATTTGCATTGGAATCATAATTTTACGAGAATTAAGGGCAGTTTATCCATGGAGCTGCCCTTATATGAATAGTATCCAAGCCAAAGTTCTACTACCTATGGTTTTATGTTTCACCATTATTCTCGGTGTTTTTTTTGTATTCCTTTTTTTTCATGAAAAAGGTCTGCGTATTAAAGAAACCGATGAGATGATCATGCAGATTCTTCATGGTCGGTCCGCCCAGGTGGATGCCGTTATTTCCGGGCTTGAGGAGCAGGGACTCATTTTTAGTATGCTCCCGGAAATCAACAATTTGGATCCCGAAGTTTTACCTGAATTCCTCGCCGATTTGGAAATGGACGATCTCATCAAGGAAATAGCAGTAATACCTCGTGACGGAACTTTATTCATTCCGAACCTCCATCGTACGGATCTGGATCTCAAGACGCGTCCTTATTATCAGGGAATATTGGAAGAGGATCGGGATTTCTTCCTGTCGGCGTTTCATGGGACTCAGGGGTATCCTGTGCTTGCCATTTCGCTTCCTGTTACCGATTTGGTCACGGGTGAACGTAAAGCCGTCATGAATGTATCATTAAATTTGAACGATTTTTCCATCAAGGTTTCCGACGACATTGCGATTCTCGGCGGAAGTGGATACATCTTCGATAAAAACGGTAATATGATTACCAATCGGAATGCCGATTACATCCTTAATCTTGATATGACAGCCGAGAATAATGATTGGCCGGAACTGGCCGGTCTTGTCTCGGCCGCTAAAGCCGAATCGAATGGGATCTATTCTTATGTCGATGAGAATGGTGTTCCGATCGTGTCGTATTTTACTGAGATTTCCTTTAATCCCGATTGGATCCTCGCCGTTAATGTACCGCTGAAGAACATCATGAAACCCGTACATCGTCTTCTTGTTTCTCTTGGCATCGGAATCGTTATTGTTTTAGGCGTTTTGATAACGATTATTTGGATTGTTCTCAGGATTTTCGTCATCAAACCCGTGCATTCAATGACTGATATGCTTAAGGCGATTGCCGGCGGCGGCGGTGATCTGACAGGTCGGATTAATGTCGGCAACAAAAAGGGAAAAGGGGATGAAATTACCCGAATGGCGGGTTATTTCAACGATTTCATCGGCAGTTTGAACAAAATGATCGTTGATCTAAAGAATGCCAGTCGAGATAATCGCTTATTTGCTGATGTATTAGCGTCAAATACAACAGAAATCTCCTCAAGTTCGCTGGAAATGTCGGCAACGACAAAGTCAATCAGTGAACAGGTAACTCAATTGACCGAAAGAATTGGAGAGTCGGCAGTAAAAGTCAAAAACATTAAGGAACAGATTCAACAAGTTAATTCCAATATTGATGACGAAGCGGCTTTTATCACAGAATCATCTTCCGCCATTACGGAAATGGTCGCTTCAATTCAGAATCTTTCCCGCATTTCCACAGAAAAACAGATAATAATTAATGATTTAGCTGATAATGCCCAGACGAGCGGTCAGGCTATGGAAGAAACGGCGAGGGAAATAATCGAAATATCGAATTCCGTTGATACCATCGTCGAACTGGTGGATGTGATTAATGACGTCTCGCAACGAATCAATCTTTTGTCTATGAATGCGGCTATTGAAGCCGCTCATGCCGGTGATGCGGGTAGGGGATTTGCGGTTGTTGCCGAAGAAATTCGAAAACTTGCTGAAATGACCAACGAACAATCCTCACGAATTAGCGAGTCGGTAACCCATATTGCCAAAAAAATTGCCATTTCCGGAAAAAGCTCCAAGAATACCGAGGAATCCATTTCAAAGATCACTTCGAATATTCAGACTATCGCGGAAACAATAAATGAAATGGTTCTCGGAATGACGGAAATCTCCGAGGGCTCCAAGCAAATTATTGAGTCTTTGGAATCGTTGGTATCTTCTTCACAATCTGTCCGGAATTCATCAAAAGTCGTGGACGAAAACTCAAACGAGGTTCTCAAGGATATCGAGGAGATTGATCGAATTTCCATTCGGAGTCATGAAGGTGTAGAGGAGCTTGTTGTCGGTAACAATCATATAAGCCAAGCTATCGGAGAACTGGCTGAAATGGGTGAAAAGAACAACGAGAATATTAATGTGATCGATAGAAAATTGGATCAGTTTAAAGTCGATGAGTAATGATATACCTTTTTCTTCTATGGTTTTGAAGAGACGCATATGTATGTCGGCGGGATTTCGGAATCCACCAGGCATGAATCATGGATAAAGACGATTATGAGGGAGCCCGCAGGGAGGAAGAAAAGCGTTTTTGGGACGGATATGCGGAAGTGTTGTAAACGGAAGAAAGAAAGCTCCTAAAAAGTATCGCATAATCGCTGAAACTCTAAGCAAATGGTTCGATGAAAATGCGGAAATGCTCAAAGTCGCTACCGGACCGGGGATTCTTGCGTTCCTGCCGGCAGGGCATTTTAAAGCGATTACGGCTTGCGATTTATCCGAAGAAATGGTGCGGGTCGCAAATCGGCGCTTAAAAGGCTCGGGGATTTCCAATCTCGTCTTCAAGGTACAGGATGCTTACGATTTGCCGTATCCATCCGGCCGATTCGACATTGTACTGGCGGCGAACACCCCCATGTGATGAAAGAGCCCCGCCGGGCTCTTGCTTCCATGAAACGAGTTGTGAAAGACGGGGGCAAAGTCATAGTTCCGGCCTTTTGTCATGGCGAGAATCTCCTAAGCCGTGTTTTCTCCGCTTTTATGACTTTTTCAGGATTTCAGGCGGTCGGCAGGTGGTCTATTAAAGGAGTATAAAGAGTTTTTAGTCTCTGAAGGGTTTCGAATAATCGATTGTCCTTTGGTAACCGGAATAATTCCCGTGGCTGTTGCAGTACTGGAGAAAAAATAGAATTACGGTTCTACCGGAATCGACGGTTTGAATTTCTATTATTCTCGCGAGGTTCTTAGGCGGCGTTCTCTTTCTTCTTTAGAATAAATACACCCGCAGTAATTCTGATGTTTGATATTTAAATCATGGGCGAGTTTGTTGGCTTTGGAATATCCGTCCTGTTTCTTGAAGTTTTCGGCAAGAAAGGGAATGTCGAATTCCTCGGAGAGGCTTTCGCCTTCTTTGTTGATTTGTTTTGCATTTTTATAAGGGCTGATGGAGAGGGTGGAGGCCACGATATCAAAGTGCTTCTCCGATGCCATCCGAAAAGTTTCCCGGAGCCTGTGATTAAAGCAGACGGAACATCGCCGGCCTCTTTCGGGTTCTTCTTCCAGACCTTCGACGGCTTTATTCCAAGTCTCCGGATTGTATTCTCCATAGATGACCTTCCAGTTCTGCAATTCCGCGATGCGTTTAAGTTCTTTTTCGCGGAAGCGGTATTCCGATTCCGGCTGAATGTTGGGATTATGGAAGAAACACGTTACATCGTACGACTGTGAAAGGAGGCGGTAAACATAAACGGCACAGGGTGCGCAGCAGGCATGCAGAAGAAGTTTTTTCATTGTAGCGTATAATACACCACCGCCCGGCGGACGGCGGTGTCTATTCCTTACAAATTAGTGAATTTCTCCATTTTCCCAGGTTCCCGAACGGCTTTCGCCTTCCTTTGAAGGAATGGTAAGAATCATATCGGGATAGATAAGATCCGGATTGTTCGGACGGGGCATTTTGTCTTTGTTGGCCTCGTAGAGAAGACGCCACGAGAAGGGATCGTTATAGATAAATTCATACCCCGCGATGTTCCAGAGACAATCCTTATTTCCCGGCAGGAGACGAACCCGATAATACGCGGGCAAAGTATCTCCCTTTGATGCCCCGGCTCCGATAGCCGAAAGAAAGGCAAGAGCTTCTTCACAGGTTTCCATGCAGAGAGGGTATTCCTTATTGTTGTATTCGCCGGAGGCTTTTTCATAGAGTGCTCTGCCTTCGGCGAGTTCTTCCGGATAACGCTGTCTCATCCAGGGGCGGTCCACTTCGGCCAGTTTATTTTTTACCCTGGTGAGTGCCGAACGCGCCCGGAAAGCGGCGAGCTGATTGGCAATCCACTGATCCGAGAGTTCCTTATAGCTTTGCGCTTCATCCGCCAAACGTTTGGCCTCGACATAATCGCCTTCATTGAACGCAACCTCGCTTTGAGCTTTGAGTTCCACCATTTTTCGGTAATATTCGTTGTCCTGAAGAGATTGAGCGTTAATGGAGACGACGGCAAAGAGGGCGGTCGCGATTATGAGAAAAATCTTTTTCATTCTTGCCCTTCCTCTTCGGCGGTTTTCAGAGCCGCATCGGCCGCCGATTCCGTATCGGCGATGGCCTTGTCGGCTGCCTTCATCGCGGCGATGGCTTCTTCCCGGGCTTTATCGGCCGCATCGGCCGCCGTGTTGAATGCCGCGACCGCGGACGTATAGGATTCGAAGGCTTTGGCCACGTCACCGGCCGTTTCCGCTGAAGTGCCTTTATCGTAGAGGAGAACGGCCGCTTCGTATTCGGAAGAAGCCGCTTTAGGCGCTTTGGCCTCGTCCGCGCGGACGCGTGCCTGGTCCGCATCGGATTTTGCCTGTTCCATGGCCGTTTTATCGACGACGGCGGTTGTGCTCGTCGTATCTTCAACCGGAGCGGTTGCGCATGACGCCCAGAGAAGGACCGATGTTAGGAGTATTGTCCAGAGTGCTTTTTGAATCATTTTTCCATCCTTTCCTTCATTATAGAAGGCATAACCGATTCCTTAGTTACATGGATGACTGAGGGGAATCGGACTGTGGCTTATTATATCGCAGAAGGAACAATTTTACGGACTAATAGATTCTGATAAGTTCATTATTGGAGGTAGTTAACTGTTATATCGGTTTTTAGAATGATTATGAAGATAAAGAAATTTAGGGAGAATCTTGAAAATTCCCCCTAAAACGGCTCAAATCAGCGGTATTTGTTTAATCGTTGTTAAAAAATAATCCAAGTCTTTCTTTAGAATCCATTCCCAGGGCGGAAAAATATACTTATCGCCTTCTTCGGCGTTCGCCGGCAAGGGCACCGAAGGATCGGAGACGACGGCGTGAGCCATGTCTTTATAGAATTCGTGGTATTCTTGCGAGGCCGCCGAGGCCTTCAGAAAGTTCATGGTGTCTTCATCATCTTGATGATCAAAGTTCCCGCTGCGTACGGCGGCGGCATAAGAGGGAAGAACAGGCATTCCTTCCTTGGGACGAACTGCAAAAATTCTGTCTTTCGGTCCCGGTCCCGAAAAAACCCCCGGAAGGATTCCGATGGGGAATTCCCCTTTGATAAGACCGTGGCGAACCGCCGACGGTGCGGATTTCTGCCGCCAGTTCCGAACGCAGGTTTCCAAACCTTCATCTCCGAACAGATACCACATGGCGAAAAGAACGGCTTGCCCCGAGGGCAGTTCGGTATTGCCGATAAAAACCTTCCCCTCCCATCGGGAATCCAACAGTTCTTCCAATGACGACGGCGCGGGTTCGGAACCCTGAACTTCGGAATTACAGACGATAAAATGGGGGAGGATCGCCAGGGGATAATAAAGATGAAAAGGATCTTCCACGCCGGCGCGCTTAATTTCTTCGCGAATCGGCAGAATCTCTCCTATGGGAAGAAGATTATCTTTCCGGCCCAATAGGTAACGGCCGGAACAGAAAAGATCGAACCGCGTACTCACCAGAAGGTGGAATCCCAGTTTCCCGGAATCAATGTCCTCTTCCAGTTTCTGATGAATTTTGACTTCTTCGGTATCTCCGAGATAAATCATTTCATAAGCGTTCCCCGTTTCCCCGTTCCAGGTTTCGGAGGCTTTTTCCATCAGTTCGCTTTCCTTGCGGTTCAGGATGCATACGTTGGCCCAGTAAATTTTCTTTTTGCTCATGCCCTTATTACCTCCATGGCCTCGAAGATTTCCGGTTCAACACGTTCCCCGGAACGCAGTTTTTCCTGAACCTCGGCGAGTGTTTTTGTATACCGGCCGAGAATCTCTTCGGCTTTGATTTCTCCTTCGCTTCGTTCCAGAACACAGTCCATGCCCCCGTTTTTCATCACGACCCGGCGTTCGCCCAGAAGGGCCAGCTGGGGGTCGTGAGTGACAATAAGAACGATTTTTCCCCGGCCGGTCAGAAGATCCAGGGCGCATCGCCGGTCTATCCCGGCGTTTTCCACCTCGTCGATGAGAATGATGGGCGAATTGCTGATATGGGCCACGTCCGCGATCATCAGGGCCCGCGACTGTCCGCCGGAAAGGCGGGTAAGAACGTCCGCGGGCTTTAAAGCCTCGCCCGCCAGAGAGTTGGCCGAATCCAGAACGGTTTTCAGGGACGTTTCGTCCGCCGCAAAACCCCGGCACTCGGCATGGAGCCCCAGGAACTCCATCACGGTCATTTCCAGGGCGAAATTCATATTCTGGGAAAGCTGGGCCACCAGTTTGGATTCCGGGTGGAAGCGGATTTCGGGATTCGGCGCTTTCCCATTGATAAGGATGCTTCGTCCCGTAACCGTGTCGCCTTGGGCCATTTGTTCTATATCGCCGATAAGCTGGCTTTTCCCGGAGCCTGTGAAGCCTACGATGCTGTAGATTTGCCCGCCGGAAATATCAAGTCGTTCCACCCGTTCGGGATTTCCGGATTTGTCGCGGCCCGCGAGGATGCTGACGGTACTGATCATGAGTTTTCCCCCATTGCCCCGGCGCCGGCGGATTCGGCGGCTGTCAAAGTTTCAACAGAGGGAAACGTCATCTTGTACACCGCTCCCTGCTGGAACGAGGTTCCCACGCGCATTTCTCCCATGCAGTAAGAACAGATGGCCGTCGGCATGGGATGACGCAGGCGGGAGCCGATGAGTTCCTGCCGAAGGGCCCGCCGTTCCAGAACATTGGCAAGGTGCTCGCCTCCGGCGCCGGTGATGCCGTTGACTTCCACGATCTCCGCGTTCGGATTGATGCGGTGAATTCGGTTTCGGAACACTTCCCGTTCGGCTTGACTGATGGAATCCCCTTTGGTTACCACAACCACATCGGAAGTGGTGAGGATGGGGCCGATTTTTTCCGGAATCTTGATACTGGAATGACTGTCGATAACGCAGATCGCCAAGGCTTTGTCTATTCCGGGGGCGCATCGGTGGCAGAGCCCTGCGGTTTCCACAACGAGCACATCGGCGCGGTTCGCTTCGGCCCAGTCCCGCATTTCTTCCAGATTGACCACGAAGTAGTGGTCCGGGCAAATATCTTCGCTCAAGCCCACCGCTACCGGTACTCCGATATCCTTGTATCGCCGGTCGTCCTCGGTGGCAAGACAGTCGATTTTTACGACTGCCGTTCTGATCTCCGCGCGCTGAAGGCAGCTTATGGCGTGGATCATAACGGACGTCTTGCCCGAGGCCGGAGGCCCGGCGACGATGACCGTTCTCGGTACGTCCATGCCTCTCTCCTCAAGTATTTCGTTTGGTATGATCCCTCCGGTCACGAAGCGATTCGCTTCCGGTCAGAACGAGTTTGTTATATATCTTAGGTTAACAAAAGTCAATTCTGTTGTAAGAGGATTATTTGTTCTTCCTATTGACAGAATGTTCTCGGACAATTAATTCTAATGCCGAATAGTACCCCCTACATATTTTAGCGAGGTGGAATATATGAAGCGTTTTCTTACGATCGCTGTCGCGATTTTATTCGTATGTGTTTTTCCCGTTTTCGGAGGCGGTTCCGGTGAATCTTCCGCCGCGGACGAAGCGGCCTCCCAAAAGGCGGCCGAGGCGAACGCCGCGGATACGGCTCCCGATTCGATTACCATCGTCGACGACCGGGGAGTGGAAGTGACCATTGAGCTTCCCGTGGAGCGGGCGGCGACATTCCCTCTGCCCCATCCTCACATTATCGCGGCCGTGGACGGCGGTTTGGATAGGGTTGTCGGCGCAAGTTCCATGTCGGTTTCGGCCGCGAAGATTTCGGTCCTGGGAACGATGTATCCGGATTTCCTGAACGTCGATACAAGTTACCTGGACGGACAGAGTCTGAATCTGGAGGAGCTTGCCCGCATCAATCCGGATGTGTTCTTTACCGACAAGGTTCTTGAAGGAATGGATCAGCTGGAAGCCACGGGAATCCCGACCGTGTACATGGGCTTGAAAAAGGAAACCGTGCCGTACGGCGGCGGAGACGCTGAGGCCTACAGCCCCAAGGCCACCATGAAGGACTGGGTGGGCTATACAGCGGCCGTACTCGGCAAGAACGAATCCCATGCCTTGGACATCGCCGATCTTTGGGAAGAAACCGAGAACGAAATCGCCGAAGTCGTTTCCAATGTGCCCATGGAAGATCGTCCCAAAGTTTTGATCATGTTCAAAACAAAAGCCTTGATGGCCGCCGGAGACGCTACGTTCGGACATTACTGGATTGCCCGAACCGGAGGCATTAATGCGGCCGAAAAAGCGAAGGGCAATCATCCGGCTTTTGTGAAGATCGGCAGCTTCGAGGACATCCTGAATTGGAATCCCGACGTGATTTATCTGAGTAATTTCGAGGACACGATGCCCTCGGACATCTATGGAAACACCATCGACGGCCAGGACTGGTCACGGATTTCCGCCGTGGAGAACGGCCGTGTGTACCGCATCCCTCTGGGAATCTACCGGTGGTATCCGCCCAGCCTCGACGGACCGCTCATGCTCAAGTGGATGGCACAGAAGAATTATCCGGAACTCTTCGATTACGACATGAAAGAAGAAGTGCGGGAGTATTTCAAAGAGTACCATCATTATGATCTAAGCGATTCCGAGATTGAAGGGATTCTGGACCCGGCTTCTTCGGGCACGCTGTAAATGGAGAAATCCCGCGGGGGCTTTACGGCTTTCCTTGTTATCACAACGGCTCTGCTGACGGCCGCCTTTATCGCGGCCTTGGCCATCGGCCGTTACCAGGTGGCTCCCCGCGATGTGGTTCGGATTCTGATGAATCCCGGGGCCGAAGATCTTCCCGGGGAGCTTTCTCTGGCGCAGAGCGTCATTTTAAATATTCGCCTGCCCAGGGTGATGCTGGCCCTCTTCGGGGGTGTGGGGCTGGGCGTAAGCGGCGCCGTGTTTCAGGGTGTTTTCCGAAATCCCCTGGTGAGTCCCGGTGTTGTGGGTGTTACCAGCGGTTCGGGTTTCGGGGCCGCCTTGGCGATTCTGATTTTCGGATGGGGCCCGATGCCCCAGCTCTTCGGTTTTCTCTTCGGTGCCGCTGCCCTGGGCACAACCTGGTATATCGCCCGCAGGAGCGGAACGAATTCCCTGCTGGTTTTCGTGCTGGCCGGGGTGATTGTAAATATGTTCTTTCAGGCCATGATTTCCCTGGTAAAGTTCACCGCCGACGCCGAGGAGAAACTTCCCTCCATCGTTTACTGGCTGATGGGTTCGCTCAGTTCCGCATCCTGGAGAAAAGCGGCGCTGGCCATCCCTGTTATTCTGATTTCCTCTTTGGTTCTTGTGGGAATGCGGCGGCGGATTAATCTGCTCTCTTTGGGCGAGGAAGCGGTTCGGGGTTTGGGGGTTGATCCCCGGGGGCCCATGGCCTCCGTTTTGATTTTTACGACGCTTTCGGTGTCCGCGGTGGTATCGGTTGCGGGCATCGTCGGGTGGATCGGTCTTGTGGTGCCGCATATCACCCGGATGATCGTCGGGCCCGATCATGACCGGCTGCTGCCGGCCTCCGCCCTGGTGGGCGCACTCTTTTTCCTGGTGATTGATACGCTGGGGCGGACGATTTCGGCCCAGGATATTCCGCTGGGGATTCTGACGGCCCTGGTGGGCGCCCCGGTTTTTATCGTTTTGCTCATCCGCTCGAAGGGACGATGGGTCTTGTGAGCCTCTTATGAAGATTTCCTTAACCGATGCATCTTTTGCGTATAATCCCGAACAGCTTGTGTTTCGAGATTTATCCTTTCAACTGGATTCCGGCCAAATCATGTCGCTCATCGGTCCCAACGGCTGCGGGAAAACGACGCTTCTTAAATGTCTGGTCGGCATCCGCTCTTTCTCCGGCGGACTCTTGGAACTCGACGGGAAAGCCGGTCCGTCCGATTCCGATCGGACACGTCTGTTCGGATACGTGCCGCAGCTCGCCGGAGATCCGGTGCCGTATTCGGTGGAGCAAATGGTTCTTCTCGGAAGAGCCAGATTCATGGGACCGTTTTCCCGTCCCGATCCTCAGGATATCGCCATAGCTGAAACGTCCATGGAAATGGTGGGTATTACTCGGTTGGCGGACCGCGGCTTTCATTCCCTCAGCGGCGGAGAGAGGCAGCTGGTTCTTATCGCGCAGGCCCTCACCACAGGTGCCACGACTTTGGTGTTCGACGAGCCGACTTCGGCTCTCGACTTGGTAAACCAGCATGATACGGTCGATCTGCTCAGGCGTTTATCCCATGACGAGGGCTATACGGTTATTTTTAGTTCCCACGATCCCTCCCATGCGCTGCATATTTCCGATCAATGCCTTTTGATGGATAAAACGGACGGGTCTCGTTTCGGTCCGGCCGAAGAGGTTATTACGGAGGCGGAATTGCGCCGGGTTTTCGGCGTGGAATCGCAGGTCATCCGGCATGAGAGAAAGGGACAGGGAACATCCATGGGCGTGCTGCCGATTCTTAAGCCGTACTTTAAAAAGACGGGAAAAGCGGGATGAGATACGCGGTAATCGGTATCTGCATCGGCTTTAAGGGCAGCATCAGGGATGTGAATACCCTTATAACGGATAACGGCGATATTGTTCTCGGACGCATGGGTTTGCCCATAAGGGAAAAAGGACTCAGACTGATTTCCCTGATTGTGGAAGGGAATACGGACGCCATCGGCCGATTGGCCGGAAAACTGGGACAGCTGCCCGGCGTGGAAGTGAAATCCATGATGATGAAAAATGTTCCAAACGATCATTCCCGAGAAAAAATCGGGTGAATCGTCTTTTCAAGAAAATCTTAAAAAGACAATCAGACCTTGAAGATTTCCAATTCCTTATTAATTCTTTCAACCGCCTCAAGGTTTGTCTCGCCGATTCTTGAAACCTTTGTAACCACCGCATCGATTTCCTGCGTATTCTCGGCCACACCTTCAATAAGGCGATTCACGTCTTCCGTGATATCGATGAGGCTTTTCATTTCACCAAAGACCTGACGGCTTCCGATTTTCATTTCTTTTGATCCCTGATTAACGCTGGATGAGATCGCGGACATTTTTTCCAGCGAGTCCAGGATTACTTGAGATTCGCTGTTCTGTTCGGTAATGAGCCGTTCCACTTCTTTCTCCAGCCTGCTTACGGTTTCTATAAGGCCGTTGACGTGTTGGAACATTTCTTCGGTAATCTTGGAAGTCTCCACGATATTTTCAACAAGGGTGATAACGGAATTCAGCCGGGATTCGATTAGCTTGGATTGAAGAGTTGTCGATTCGGCAAGTTTCCGAATTTCATCGGCAACAACAGCAAAACCTTTACCGATTTCTCCGGCATGAGCGGCTTCAATCGCGGCATTCATGGCCAGCAGATTCGTTTGGGAGGCAACATTGGAAATAATGCGGTTTGTCTCTTTTAATCCTTCCGATTCATGTGAAACCTCGGTAATTATCGAGTTTGATTTCTCTATGTACTCCAATCCGCGTTCCGAAGCGGTTTTTAAATCTTCGAAACTGCGGTTCACCTCAGCGATATTTTTCGTTGCAAAACCGATATTTTTTACCATCTGTTCGATGGATTCGGACGATTCACCGATATTCAGCGACTGAGTTTCTATTAATCCGCCCAGAGAGTCGATGTTGGAAACGACTTCTTCTATAGCGGCGGATGATTCCGTGATTGATGCTGATTGGTCGGCTATGCGGTCTTTAACGGTTCGGACATTGCTGGAGATTTGTATGGATGATGCGGCTGTCTGCTCCATGTTTATGGCAAGTTCATGACCGACGGCCATCAAATTTGTTCCGGTATCCTGAATATTCTTTACCCGGTTCGAGAGTTGGGAGAGAAAATCATTCATATGGCCGCCGAGCCGGCCGATTTCGTCTTTGGAAGAATCTCCGATCCTCACCGAAAGATTCCCCTGAGATCCGGCGGAAAAGCTTTCGTAGAATCGTGTCAGAGGTTTTGAAATCGTTCGCGTGAGTATGATCGCGATGAAAACGGCGGCTATAACGGAAGTCCCTATGAGGATTAAAGCCGTTATGAGGGCCTTTTCTATTGTTTGATCGGCATCGGCCATAAATGTTTCGGCATTTCCGTCGGTCAGAGTCAGAACTTCTTGAACGTTTCTATCCAAGGTTGAGATATAAACGGCCCCCGATCCGGTATTGATTTTTCTTACTTCTTCCAGTTTCCCTTTTTCCGTCAGAGAGATTATTTCGTCCCGAATCGGCTTCCATCCGACAAAATCTTCATTCAAATCTTCGATGATCGATTTATTCCCAAGAAAACGCTCCTCCAATATTTTAAATTCTTCGAGAGTTTGAGTTTCCAATGAGTTTATTCTGGCTACGGCGGCGGCAAATTCCGCGGCGTTCCGGGCGAGGGCGATGTCTTTCATGGATCGGTGTATCGCGATGATGTTGCTTTGAATCTTCAGCGAGGCTGTGCTGGCGGCGTACGGATGGCGATACAGCTGTTCCGTTAAATCGGCGGTTGTTTTTATCGTGTTTATCAGGAGAACGCAAAGTCCCAACAGTAAAGCAATTATGAATCCGATACCGATTGATAAGCGTATGCCTATTCTGATGTTTCGAATTTTCATGAAGATCTCCCGATATGTTATTGTTAAGTTATATACATGTGTGCATGTAAATACTTATTAACACAATATCATATATAATGCGAATTAACTACAGCAAGATAGGTGCTGGAAGATGAGAATAAAGCGGGTCTTCTGAAAATTGAACGCTTTGAATTATCCGGCTCTTCGGTAGTTTCCTTTTAAAACGAATCGAATCGGCTCTTCTCCGACCGCGAATATTAATGAGGTTGTTCCGGACTTTTCAGCCGCGGGAGAGCCTTGATTCTGCAGATTCGGGAACATGGAGAATCCGGGCGGTGCGTTCAGGATGAAGCTTCGGCCTTTACTCGGCGGCGACCAGGGATTCTCATCGCTGCGAACCAGTTCTCCGGTCCATTCGTCGGCACCGGCCGGAATCAGAGAAAAGCTCCAGGTATTCCATTTCCCCTCGGAGAGCCTCGATTCACCGTCATCTTCAAAATGAGTATGGAAGATTGGATCCGGGCCCGGGTAGATGTCGAATCGGACTTCCGGAAACCAGCCTGTTTTCAGAGAATCGGCCCCCGGTGAGCGCGTAACGATACTGCCGGCTTTGACCAGATAGCGCGCTCTGTTTGGATTAATCGGCGCTTGAACGACCGTGCCGCCGGACAGAAGAACGCCTTCGTCCGGATCGTACCAGTCGGCACCGGCCGGAAGTCGGACCGGAATAATCGCCTTGCCGCTTTCGAATGAATTAACGGCCAGGACGGCATCTCCGAACAGGTAGTTCCCATCATCGCTTTTCAAATCCTTATCGCCGGGGAATTCCAGCAGCAGGGAGCGCTGAATCGGCGTGCCGGTCAGATGGGCCAGATAGGCATGGGAGTAGGTATAGGGCATGAATTCATAATGCTGACGAACCAGAGATTTAAGGTCCTCCAGGATGTCCGGATAGCTCCAGAGTTCGGTCGGGAGTCCGTCGTCGTTCCAGGAATGAACGACGAAGCGCGGCTGGAACACCGCCGACTGGCACCATCGCAGAAAGAGTTCCGAATCGGGATGAGGACCGAAGAAACCGCCGATGTCGTGACCGAAATACGGCAGCCCGCTGAGGCCCATGGAAAGACCCATCAGATTGTTGGTGCGCAGACTCTCCCAGTCCGAGGTGTTGTCCCCGCTCCAGGTTCGGGCGTAGCGCTGGATGCCGATGCCTCCGGAGCGGGTGATGACCCAGGGGCGTTTGTTCGGATTTTTTTCACTCAGGGTTTCCCAGGCGATGCGGCACATCCTTAAGGCGAATGTGCTCCGCTGAGCATGGGCCGGTACGGTAACGTCTTCGATTTCCAGTTCGTTGTTGTCGTTCCAGATACCGTCGATGCCGTAGTCGATAAGCCGTTCTCCGAGCAGCTTTTTCCAGGCATCCGCGGCTTTTCGGCTTTTAAAATTCCAGAAGGAGGCATCGGCGCCCCAGTAATACTCTTTGTACGGACGGCCTTCGGAATCCGGGACAAGAAAACCTTTCTCCGCATAGTCTCCGTAGCGCGGATGGGTTTCGAGAATGCCCGGTTTGATATTCGCGGCGACATGGTATCCGCGCGAACGAATGGATTCTATGAAAACTTCCGGATTCGGGAATTTCTTCTTGTTCCATTCGAAGGCATAGCGTCTTCCGTCTTCGGCTCTGCAGTAGCCGCTGGAGAGATAGAGTCCTTCGCAGGGAACTTTATGCTTTTCAACGGCGTCGATATAGGCCGCGACTCTCTCGGAGGCATCATCCGGATCGGTATAGTCCATGGATGATCCTAAGAAGCCGAAGGTAAAGGCCGGGGGGAAGGCCGGACGGCCGGTGAGCCGGGTGTATTTATTTAGGATGTCCCGGTAGTTATCACCCGTAAAGAGGGCGTAGCGGAACGGACCGTTTTCCAGAGAAAAGGAATAAAAATAGGGGCTTTCAACGCCGAAATCGGCGGCGGTGACATCGGGCGCCAGGAGGGCCAATCCGCTCCAGATTTTCGAATCCGGGTTCCACTTGATGAAAAACGGAATGGATTTGTAAAGAGGATCGGAAAAACTGCCTCTGTAGCCCAGAGCATCGCGGTTGTGCATAAGAAAGCGGCGGTCCCGTCTGTCCGGATCGCCGCCTTTGTCGCCCAAACCGAAGAAGCGGTCACCGTGTTCGAGGCGAAAATTGAACTTGCCGCGGACATTCCCCGGAGATGAACCGTGAACCCGAAGCGGGTAGCGGGGAAGAACCGTATCGGCCGAACCAATTCTGCCGCCGTGGACGGTTTGTCCGTTTCGAAACACCTCGATCAGCCCGTTGGCAAGGGTTATTTCGAAAGTGACTTCGCCGTCGCGTGCGCGAAAAACGTTCTCCCCGTTTTCCCGAATCCAGTCTTCCGGTTCGGCACGGTATTCGGGATCGATAAACAGCTGGGAAGCCTCATCCAAATCTTCCGGGATGGGATAGGCGGAAAAGTCGTAGCGGATACCGTAGGCCCCTTCGAAAAGGCGCTTTACCGTCAGTTTCGAAGTAGGGCCTTCGAACAGGAGAACATGATCGTCACCCCGGCGGTACTCCAGGGAATGAGGTGCCCGAACCATCAGCCTTTCACTCCGCCGGCGGTAAGGCCTTTGATGAAGTATTTCTGGAATGCCAGGAATACGATAATCATGGGCAGGATGGCGATGACGGTCATGGAAAGCAGCTTGGACCAGTCCACGTCGTATTGTCCCACGAAATTGGAGAGGGCCAGCTGCAGGGTGTATTTCTTCTGTTTGCTGATAACGATGAACGGCCAGAGGAAGTCGTTCCACCGCCACATAAAGGAGAAAATGGTGATGGTGGCGATAATGGGCTTGGCCAGGGGAAGAATGATCTTCCGGAAAATAAACCACTCACCGCTGCCGTCGATTCGCGCTGATTCGATCAGGGAGTTGGGAATGGTCATCATATACTGACGGGCCAGGAATATTCCCGTGGGCGTGGCCGCGGGCGGAATTATGATGCCCCAGAGGGTGTTTAAAAGTCCCAGATTTTTTTCCAAGAGGAAAATGGGAATCATGATGACCTGCAGGGGAATCATCAGGGTGGCGATCATGATGAAAAAGATAAGATCGCGGCCTTTGAAGATGTATTTACTTAAGGCATAGCCGGCCATCGTGTTGATCATCACGGTGATGAAGGTGGCGATGACGGTAACATATCCGCTGTTGCCGAAGTAGCGCAGGAAGGTGCCGCTTCGGAACGCTTCGCGGTAATTATCCAAGGTCGGATTCGCCGGGAAAATGGTCAGGGGATAGGTGAAGAGTTCCGACTGTGTTTTCAGGGAACTTAAGAGGACCCAGAGAACCGGAAAGAGAAAAATGATTGTGAGCAGAGTATAGGCGATGTAAATGGAAACGGTACGGCCTTTCTTATTCATTGGAGTATTCCTTCCGGTTCAAGCGGAATTGAATCATGGTGAGGATTCCGATGGTAATCATCAGCATCACCGCCATGGCCGATGCGTACCCGAGACGGTCTTCTTCGAAGGCCACCTGGTAAATGTTCTGAACCAGAAATTTCGTGGCCGAACCCGGACCGCCTTTGGTGAGGGTGAAGATAAGTTCAAAGGCCTTGAAGGAATTGATTGTCGCCAGCACCAGAACAACAAGCGTCGTGGGCCGGATAAGCGGGAGTTTGATGTGCAGGAAAACCTGCCGCCGGTTCGCGCCGTCGATGGATGCCGCCGAAAACAGATCTTCCGGTATGGCCTGGAGGCCGCCGATGAACATCACCATGTAAAAGCCGCAGAGCGACCAGACCGAAATAAAAATGAGACTGGCGAACGCGGTACGGGGCGTTGAAAGCCATTTGACCGTTTCTCCGCCGGAGATGTCCAAAATATAGTTCAGGATGCCCAGTTCATCTCCGAGAATCCACCGCCAGGTGATGCCCACGATAATGAGGCTCAGCATGGTCGGAAGGTAGAATGTTCCGCGGAAAATCGAAACACCCGGCCGATTATCACAGGTGAGAAGGGCCAAACCGAGGGAAGCTGCCGTAATCAGCGGGACGACGATGAGAACATATTTGAGTGTGTTCAGGAAGGTTTTCCAGAAATCGCCGTCGCGGAAAATATTGCCGAAATTCTCAAAACCGATAAAGTTTTTTTCGCCGAGAATGCTCCAGTCGTAGAGGGATAATCGCAATCCGCTGATGGCCGGAATAATAATGAAAACGGCGAAAATAAGCATGTTCGGCGTGAGAAACAGCATCGGCGCGAGTGTCTGGTGAAAAGAGCTTTTTGTTTTTTTGCTCATAGTGGATTCCGATCGGCCCTCATCTCGGGGCATTGTTTGATGCTAAAAGTTTAAAATACAGAATACCCGGCCGGCCGGAAGCCGGCCGGGCTTTTTTTATAATTCGTCCGATACGAAGCGGTGATTAAAAGAAACTGTTTCCTTTGTCCTGAATATTCTGTGCGGCCTGCTGCATGGTGATGTTGCCGAGAAGTCCTTCGACAATCTGTTCCCGAATGTAGGAGTAGATTTTGTTGAGTTCCGCGCTTTTCCAGTCCTCGGCCGTAATGGCCGGAGTAACGGAAAGATCGGCGGCCATGGTCGCGAAATCTTCCGAGCGGGAAGGATATTGAATGTTCACGTCGGTTCTGGCCGAGAGGTTGAACGTATCGCGGCAGTACATGGCGTTATGCTCGGCATCGGAGAAGTGCATAATCAAATCAAGAGCCGCCGCTTCGTTTTCGGCACCCTTGAAGCTGCCGATGAATTTACCGCCGGCAACGGAACTTCGGATTTTTCGTTTGGGCATGTTTACGGCGGCCCATTCGAAGTCTTTGATTTCAGAAGCATACTTGTTGATGCACCAGGAACCGCCGATGTGACTGGCAACCAAACCGGCCGTGAAGAGTTCCTGCGGATTTTCCGAGCCCATCCAGACCGATGCGGGGCAGAGTTCTTCGTCATGGAGTTTCTTGAAGAAGTTCAGAGCGTCGAGGGCTTCGGGCGTGACGAAATTCATGGCCGATTCATCGTCGTTGAGAAAGCGGCCGCCGGCTTCGAAGAGCAGGGTGGACCAGCGGTGGGGACTGAAGTCGTAGCCGAGTGCATAGTCCAGACCGTCGTTGGCCGCGACAACCGCTTTCATGGCTTTATACCAATCGTCCCAGGTCCATGTTTTGGAAAGCTTTTTGATGTCGATGCCCGCATTCGCGAAGTAATCGACGTTGACGATCATGCCGTTCGCCGTCGCTTCGGTGGGCATGGCCAGAATGCTGCCGTCCGGGTGAGTGGCGAAAGCGACCGATGCGGCGCCGAAGTTCTTGAGTTCGGCTTCAAGTCCTTTAGCCTTGCCGTTCAGGGGAAGAAGTTCGTTCACGAACATGGCCACTTGGTTGTTGGTGATGCGGGCGACGTCGGGGGGATCGCCGCCGGCAATCATCAATTTTAGACGCTTTTCGTATTCCCCGAAGGGCACGAGCTGCAGTTCGATGGTGACATTGGGATTCTCATCCAGATAATCCTGTACGGTGTTCAGAAATACTTCCGACTCGTTGGCATCGTTGAACCAAAGGACATCCAGGGCAACGGGTTCTTGGGCTTCGGAACTCGACGCGCCGTTGCTCCAAAGGAATCCTGCGGCCAGCATGACGATTAATACCGAAAATCCGACTTTTCGTAACATAGAAACCTCCTCTTCATTGTCAAAACGTTTTGATATCCTAAAACCGCGAAAATGAGATGTCAAGCGATTTTGTCAAAACGATTTGACAATTCGTTGTCTTCGGACGTATGTGCTGTTATTATGTGGTAATGGTTAAAATCACCGACGTCGCCGAGGCGGCCGGCGTTTCCCCTTCGACGGTGAGCCATGTTCTGTCGGGGAATCGCCCCATCAGCGAAGAAACAAAGAAGCGGGTTCTGAATATCATTAAGGAACTGGGGTATACACCCAATCCCAACGCCCGCGCGATGAAAAGTTCCCGAACGGGGATTATCGGTTTTTTCGCGGGCGATATAACCGAGGTGTTCGTTACCGAAATCATTCGCGGTGTCGAATCCGTTATCGTTCCGGCCGGTTATCATCTTCTTCTGGTTTCCGGCTCCGAGTTCGACGACGATCCGAGGCAGGCCCTGGAATTCCTGATTTCCAGAAGAATCGACGGAGCAATTATCAGCTACGGAACATCCGATATAAAAACGGATTCGGGATTCGGCAATATGTCTCTGCCTCTTGTTTTCATCAACAGAAGCTATAACGATGTGATTCCCTGTATCCGGCCGGATAATTACATGGGCGGAAAGGTGGTGGCTTCGCATTTTGCCGAATGCGGTGTTAAGAAAGCCGCCATTATCGGCGGTCCGGAAAAGCGTCAGGCCAGCAGGGACCGCATCAGGGGCTTTATCGAGCGGTCGGAGGAATTGGGAATGGAAGTTCCCGAAGGCTGTGTTTTCCATACCGAGTTCACATTTGACGGCGGCCGAAAGGCCATGAAAGTTCTTCTGGAACGGGGTAAGGGATTCGACGGACTCTTCTGCGCCAATGATTATATCGCCTGCGGAGCCATGACCGTTGCACAAGAAGCGGGGCTTTCCATTCCGGATGATCTAAAAGTTATCGGTTTCGACGACCGTGAGTTCGCCAGATTTTGGCCCACGCCGGTAACGACGATGTCTCAGCCCCTGTTTCAAATGGGTCGGCTCGGTGCCCGGTATTTGGTGGATTTTAATGAAAAGGAAAAAGAAATTCCTCTGCTGACCGTTCTTTCCAGTTCCCTGATTCCCAGACGCAGTACGGGATTCTGATTTTTTAAATCCCGCCGACTTCCGATGCGGGGTTTCCCCGTTTTCCGGGACTGAGATTTCTTTTGGTAAGAGGCCTTTCATTCTTGACAGCCGATTCACGGG
Source organism: Spirochaetia bacterium (assembly GCA_963666985.2). GTDB lineage: Bacteria > Spirochaetota > Spirochaetia > DSM-2461 > DSM-2461 > UBA2779. The sequence goes on from CAXXIA010000002.1 coordinate 2,442,337, forward strand.
AGCGTATTCTCCCGTAATCAAAACGTTTTGATGGCGGTGGATGATGAATACGAAATTTTTGGTTTTAACCGGCAAGTTTCAGGCTGATTTCGACGAGCGGATTCTTCCCGATCCTTCCGACGGTGAATTCCTTGTCCGCAACGATTTCAGTCTGGTGAGCCCGGGAACCGAGCTTGCGCTTTATACAGGCACTCATATCGGATTCGGCGATCCGGATATCGCATGGGCCGTCTATCCTTTGGATATCGGATACGCATCGGCCGGAACGGTTCTTCAAAGCAGGAATACGGCTTTCCCCGAGGGAAGCCGGGTTGTTCACTATGGAGCGCATGGGCCGCTGTCGCTTATAAACGAATCCGCCGTTGCGGCTGTGATTCCCGATGGGTTGGACGAAAAAACCGCCTGTTTCGGGCGCTTCGCTCAAATCGCCGCGAGTTCCGTTGAGGCTTGCGTGCGAAAATACGGAAAGGTTTTGGTTTACGGAGCGGGCATCGTCGGAAATCTTTCGGCTCAGTGGTTTGCCCTGAAGGGTGCCGATTCGGTGGGCATTCGTGATTTATCCGAAGATAGGATGCGGCGGGCTTCTTCCTGCGGGATTGCCGCGGACGGCGGATCCGATGAAGCTCCCTCCACCGTCATCGAAGCCACCGGTGTTCCGAGCGTGGTGAATGAAGCCCTCAGAGAGGTCGCACTCGGCGGTCAGGTTGTTTTACTCGGCTCCACGCGGGGGCCTGTGGAAATCAATGTTTACAAAATGATCCATAGAAAAGCCGTGGTTCTTTCGGGGGCCCATGAAACGATACTCGGCGGACGTACGCGGGAGGTTCTCGGCGAATCCTTGGATCGTCTGGCCGACGGGGGTTTGAAGGTCGCCCCGCTGATGACCCAAGTGATTAAACCCGAAGAGCTTCCGGGGATTTATGAACGCATTCGTGAAAATCCGGATAACTACCTGGGCGTTCATGTTGATTGGAGCACATGGCATGATTGATAAAAAGCGTCTTACGGGTATCGCCGATGAAGGCGCCGCGTCCATAGAAGGACAGTTGGAACTTCACAAGAGTCTCGGCTGGGATTCCATTGAACTGCGTTTTGTCGACGGCGTGAATGTCTGCGAAATGGACGATGCCGCCTTCGACAAGGTTGCATCGGCGATAGAAGAAGCGGAATTTCGGACGGTCGCGTTCGGTTCGGCCATCGCCAATTGGTCGCGCTCGGCGGAAGATCCTTTCGAGAGGGACCGGGACGATCTTTTGCGGTCCGTTCCCCGGATGCATCGGCTGGGATGTCCTTACATCCGCATTATGTCTTATATGCCGGGAAGTCTTCAGGGTGAAGAATGGGCCTCTGCTGCGATAAACCGGGTGAAGGAACTGACGCGGATCGCCTCCGGTGAAGGAGTGGTTCTGGTTCTGGAAAACTGTGACGGCTGGGCCGCGAAAAAACCGGAGAACTTTAGGCGTCTTTTTGAGGAAATCCCGGAGAAGACTCTGCGGGTGGTTTTTGATCCGGGGAATCCCCTCTCTCACGGTGATGCTCCCGAAAGTGTTATCGATTTCTTCCGGGCGGCCATGGATCGGATCGTTCATTTCCATATCAAGGACTGCTATCCGGATGATGAAGGCAAAGCGGTTCACTGCTTTCCCGGCGAAGGACGCTGCTGCAATGCTTCCTTCATCGCCATCCTTGAGAAGATGGGCTATAAGGGGATGTATTCCATCGAGCCCCATATGACCGGTCCGTTTCATGATACGGGAACCGCGGAAGAGGCCAAGGCCGCCGGTTATCTGGAATACGGACGGCGCGCCGAGGCGATGCTGAAGAGCCTATAGGGTGTATCGGCGATAAGGCCGCCGTGTGCCGGAGTCTGCGGCGATAAGCGGCCGAGGAGGACGCCGATCTATGGATATGTTCTCTATGCGACCGGGAAGAGCCGGTATTCGGGTAAATCCGATTCGCGCCGATATCTCATGGGCGCGAGTCGGAATATGCCGGGATAGACCGATCCGAAAGAATCAAAGTCCCACGACGTTTTTGTTCTTTTCTATGGTGTAAACAAGTTCCCGAACCGTTTTCTCCCGGGGTGAGAGCTCCGCGGACCATGTAATAAAGCCGTCCGCATCCGGCCCTTTGTATCCTTCCGATGTGTCTTTTTCATTGAAGATGATTTTCACCTTCCCGATTTCCGATACCGGGATTCGCTCCTTAACCGTCAGGGTTTTCTTTGCCGCTCCGATGTTGCTGATTTTTATTCCGATCCTGTATTCCGTTTTGTCTTTGGTGCCCAGCTTTCCGGCTTCTTTATACCGTGTGTCTTCGGTTCTGCGAATTCTGATATCCGGATCGGGACCCCAGCCCAGCGGGAAAATCTCCCCTGATTCCACATAGGCAACATGGGTGCGCCCAACCCGTGTTCCGTTCCGGATGAGTTCCACGGGACCGGCCAGAACGGGATAACTCCCGCCGTTCGTTTGACGGCTGCGGATAAATCCGTAGGGACTGAGTTCCGGCATGGCGATAAGATCGGTTTCCGAGGTGCCCTCGAAGGAAAGCAGGGCAAAATTGCGGGGACGGCCGTCCGAGGGAACATCCGCCGGTTTGCCGACCGTGAAGCTGCGGACAATACCGCCGTCGTCCACGCCCGGAAGGGATTCGGCCGACTTCCCCGAAGATTCCTCGGAGCCGAATCCCGCATCATCGACCGATTCTTCCCGAATCTCGACGACATCTTCCTTCTCTCTTCTTATGACTGTAACGACATCGTCGGAGAGAACCGGAGGTCCGCTGCCCAATGAGGGACGCCGGGTGGAAAGCGAAAGATTCACATCTTTCCAATCCTCGCCGGTTCTCTGCCATACCCAGCCGTCGGTTTCGAATCGGAGGCTGTTTCCGTCCAGAACCGCGCGGTATCCCGGACGCCAGCAGGCCGCCGGAACCGTGTACTCGACTTCGAGTCTGTAGCTTCCGGGCGTTAAAACCGTGATGTCCAGAACTGCAAAAGCGCCGCAGCGATTCGACGGAGTGATTCCCGCCGCTCTTACGGATTCAAGTTCGTTGATTTTTTCTTCGATATCTTCGAGTCCGCATCGTGTTTCATATCGTTTGCCGGCCAATTCTGCCAGCAGGCCGTCGAGTTTTTCCGGAGAGAATTCCGATTCCGCGGACGCTGCTCTGCCCGTGGCGATATCCTCGGGGATTTCCCGGGCGGCCAGATCGATGATTTTTCTCAGATCTTCGCGCCTCTTATCGATGTTTCCGATTTCATCGGTCAGCTCTTCCCGGCGTAAGCTCAGTTCTTTAATCAGGGAATCCACCTCGGCGCTGCCGGCTTCCTGAGGAGTTTTGAGAGTTCTTCGTACTGATGACCCGACGACCGCCGCGCCGCGAAATCCTTCGAGCTCCGCGGAATCTTTTCGGCCGCTTCCGCCTTCGGTGTTCGGAGACTCCTCGCCGTTCGGACTTGAAAGCGCGGCCGTCAGCGACTTATCGGAAACAACCGGAGAGATTCCGGCTATCTCCACGATCGACGGTCCCTCCGGAAGCTTTATTGTTCCGATTCTGCGAACACGGGCCCGATCTTCAAAGAGAGTAACGTCGGTAACGGGTGCGGCGGCTGCAATTCGATTCATCATTCGGCCTCCCTGTTGTTGCCGTCCGGTATCTCGGTATTGGAGGGAATCTGTATGTCGTATTCGGCCAGCAGTTTTGTTTTTTCTCCGGCGGCCAGGGAGAGCTTCCAGCGGTATCCGCCTCTCAGATAATCGGTCTCTTCTTCATAGCGCTCCCATACCGGTTCCGTTTTCGTCAGCTCAATCTTCACCTTTTCTTCGGCCTTACCCTGATCGTCCGGTCTAACGGGAATGCGTTCCCTCACTTCCAGTTCCACGGGACGGGAAAGGTTGTTGACCGCATCGATGAGTATTTCGTGATGCAGCGTCAGTTGGGTGCCCGCAAGGCCCGAAGTCTTTTCTTCGAAGTGTGTGTTGCGGGCAATTTTAATGCCTTCCTCGGCGCCGAGACCCAGGATTGTTGTTCCTCCCGAAGGAATGGTCTCCAGATGTGTTGTCAGCAGGGGGGTGGATTCGACCGAGACATCCACGGGGCCTGCCGGAAGCGGAGCCTCATCTTCATTCTTAAACTCGGCTGCGGCGAAGACCGTTGAATCAATGCGCGGAACCGAAATGTAGCGGACCGCAACCGGAACTTGTGCCGTTCGAACGGGAATCGAATGGAAGCGACCGTCGGACTCCACGGAGACCGGTACGGCCGTTTTATAGACATAATCAAATCCGTCCACGTCGGTCGGGTAACGGCATCCCTGCGGCGGTACGGCCGCGAGCGTCTCCGCCGAACTTTCCGCCGATTCAAGACGTTCCCAGACGGCCGAATCGAGTTTCGCCGATAATGCACCGGCCTTTTCGGCGTAGAGTTCCCTGCGTGTCGCCGGATGGAGTTCCGAGAAGCCTGTTTCTTCCGGATCGGGAAGGCGGAGCGCGGCATAGTCGAGCAGATCATTCCCCGGCTCCCGGGAAATGAACTCTTTTTCGGAATCTTTCATTTCCATGGACGCCGCCATCTGCAGTTCCATCGATTCGGAACGGCGTTTTTTTGCGGCATGAACGGAAGGCGGAGCGGATGATTTCATTATTTCCATTCGGCGCTCTTCATATTCATAGTCTTCCGTGTCTTCGAAGATTTCTTCATCGTAATCATCATCTTCGATGTCATAGTCATCCTCATCCGGAAGTCTCTGAGAAATCGGAGCGGCCGCGGGAATGAAGCCTCCGATTCGTGAGTCGAAGAACGACTTGTAGTCCGAAAAGAGTTCTTGAGTTCCTATAGGAGCCTCTTTCCATCCTTTCTTTGAGCGGCCGCGTGCCGCCCGGCCGATACGGCGGCTGTTCAATTCGGGCAGATCCCGCCATTGCCCGGAGAAGGCGGTCGACAGGGTCAGAGCGGCCCCGGACCAATCTTCACCGCTTCGCTGACATACCAGAGCGCGTGTCTCCAGAACGGCTTGGGCGAACACGGCGTCGAACCGGAGGGCGTATGTGGGAACCCAGCGCGCGCCGGGGATTAAATATTCCAAGAAAATCCCAACATCTTCGCCTTCCGCTCCGGCGGAATCCATGGTCAGGACAACGGCCTTCCGAATCTCATTCCGGCGGCGCTCTTTTTCCGCCGATGCCGTCAATTCCCGGTTTCTCAGGAGTTCCAGTTTCTCAGAGGCTTCGGAAAGGCGATTCTTGATATCCCGCTTTTTTTTGAGAAGATCGGCTCTTCTCCGATTTATGTTTTCCGCGTACGCGGCTCTTTCGGCAAAAGGCGAGGAGATTGCCGCTGCGGGATTTTTCGTGACGGGACGCTCGGGCCAGTCGGTCGTTTCCCGGCGAGAGATGGCCGCTTCGGTTTCTCCGAGCTCCTCTTTGAGCCTGCCGACGGTTCTCTCGGCTTCTTTGAGTTCTTCCGTACCGTGCGGATTATCTTCGGAGGCCAATTCGGGAATGTCCAGGACGATTCCGATATCCGTTATCCGGGAACTCGTTTTCTCTCCGAAAATACCGGCCCGGACGGTCTCGTCGCGGAGCGCCAAGGGAAGTCCCATGACGTTCCGGGAAATCTTTTCTTTGCTCTTCGAAGCCTTCACGGAACCGGTCCTTCTGATGAGAGCACCTTCCCTGTAAACCGTAACCGACGTTATCACCGTATCGAGTGTTTGAATGGCCTCCATAGAACCTCTCCGTTAGTTAAAGGATAACATGATAATGAGCATCCGTGATTTTTTTCGCCCATTGCTTTACGGCGGTGTGAATAATTTCCGGAACCGCCGCGCCGAATATATCGAAAAAAAAGTTCCGTATGCGTTCGCCATTCTATAAACAGCGGAGCGCTTATGGAGGGCTTGCCCGTTATGGCTCCGAAAGCGCCCATCCTTCCGCGGCTTCGCGAACGGCATCGAAAACGGCATAGCCTTCCTGAAATGTTCCGAGGCGTCCCTGCCGGGCCACGATGCCGAAGTAACCGTACTTTTTATTCCAGAACGGATAGGCGCCGTAAGCGCCGGGTGAAGAAACCTGAACGGCTTCATCCGGATTCCATCCGGGAGCGGGGCATTCAATCCACATCCCGTATCCGTAATGCCATTCTTCGCCGAGCCGTTCCCATGCCGGTGAATATCCGATTGCGGCCGAATCCAGCCGGTCTCCGCTCGCCTGAGAAATCAGGGTTTTGTCCTTATAGAAGCTGCCGTTTTTAAAGGCCCGGATGAAATCGATGTAGTCTCGGGCCGTCCAGATCATTCCGCCGGCCAGGCGAGGGTTTGCAGCGGAGGGAAGCCTGTAGTCCGAGTTGGGAAAAAGCCCGGTTTTCGTTCGGAAGGCGTTAAAGAGTTCCGTCCAATTATCGTAGCCTCCGGCGCGGACGGCCATGGCGCCGGCCACCTGGAGATGAGCCGATCCGTAATGGAATGAGGCTCCGGGTTCTCCGGGGTCAGCGGAAATACCGCCATTCCTTTGTGCAATGGCGGTGATGCATCTGAAAAAGTCACCCTCCGGATTGTTCAGACAGGGTACCTCTTCATCGAGTCCGGAAGTGAAGCTCAGAAGCTGCGCCAGAGTGATCCCGCGAAGCGGATCGTTTTCATTCGTCGGCCATTCCCGTTTAGCAAAGTAATCCTCGGGAGAATCATCGAGAGCCATAAGGCCGTTATCCGCCAGGGTTAGGATAATCGCCGCGGTAACCCACTTGGAGGTGGATGCCGGCTTGTAGGGCGTATCGAGTCCGGCGTTCCCTCTGGTATAAAGGTATTGTTCGCCGGCCGCATCCTCCAGAAAAAAAAGGAAATCAACGCTGCTTGAAGCGGCCTCCAGTTCGGAGGTTAAAAGGAGCGCCCATTCCGTTTTGGACTCCGGTTCTATGGAATCCTGCTCGGCGGAACAGCATGATAGAGGGAAGAGCGCGGCCGTAAGAAGAATTATAAGAGCGTGGAAAGTGTTCATTTCGCTCCCTTCCGGATTCTTTTTTTGTAAACGGGCGCCGGCCTCGCCTTGAACAGGTTTTCTAAGCCGCCTTTTTAGGAAATTGTATCGCGAAATAACCGATTCGGCCAAATTCAGCAGTCCTGGCGATTGACAGAATAGGACAGAAGATGACAATTAAAGACAGAGAGGTTCCATCCGGTACAATATAGGACGATAAGGACTTGACGGGGGAAGTAAAGACCATGGATTACCAGCGAACGGCGTTGTCGATAGCCGATGTGGCGAAAATCCTTCAGGTTTCGGAAAAAACCGTTACGAGAATGCTTCGCGACGGAGCGATACCGGGATTCAAAGTAGCGAATCAATGGCGTTTTCATCCGGACGATTTCGAAAAGTGGCTCAATTCCAAACGAGGGACGAATGACGATTCATCGGAACTCTCCTCCGTTGACGGTCTGGGTTATGAGCCGCTGCCGTTATCAAGGCTGACCGCGGAAGATCTCATTCTTCCGAACCTTTCCGCCGGATCGAAGCGGGAGGTTCTTTCCGCGCTGGTTAAACCACTGGCCGCCCGCGGTGTCGTTGAGGATAAGGAGGCCTTTGTCGAAGGTCTCTGGGCAAGAGAAAAAATGGTTACGACCGGTATCGGCGGAAGAGTGGCCCTGCCACATTTGAGAAATCCGGAGGACCAGCCGATTGAGCGCCCCCTTATGGTTATAGGCGTATCGAAAAAGGGTATCGATTGGTCGTCCATCGATAATCTCCCGGTACATCTTTTCCTGATGCCGATTACCGGAAACGAAGTGCTTCATGTCAGAACACTTTTCGCGATTCGCCGAGCTCTGGCGGTTGAGGATTTTGTCGACAAAATTATCGCCGCAAAGTCGCGATCCGAAGTTTTATCCATTTTACTTATGGTTGAGACTCTGCAGATGAATCGAACGGAACTTACCTGAAAGGAGATATGTGTAATGGAAATTCATGATGTGATATCGGCCGACCGATGCCGGGTTTTGCATAGCCGAACGAAGACCGAAGCATTGTTGGAACTTATTGAAATCGTCGGCGAGGAGAATTCCGTCGCCGATTTGGAGGCTCTGAAGAAGGAAATCTTCTATAGGGAACAAATCATGAGCACGGGAATCGGTCAGGGGATAGGAATCCCCCATGTTCGTTTTCCCGGGATGAAGGAACCGATTGTTCTTGTCGGAGTGAGTCCGAAAGGTCTTGAAGATTATGAATCCTTGGACGGAGAGATTGTCAAACTGGTTTTTATGATTCTCGTTGATGAAAATCATCATAAGGAATACTTAAGAATCCTTTCGCTTATTGTTCAGCGCTTGAAGGATGATGGTTTTCGAAAAGGCCTCTTCGGCGCTGAGACGGATAAAGCCGTATTCGAATTGCTTACAGGCGGAGAAAAATGAACGGTATACTTTCTTTCTTTTCATCACATGTGAGTCTGGAGCATATCAATGCCCTTTTGGTTCTCGGTGTTGTTCTTTTCGGAGGAACATGGGCCGGGCGTTTGTTTCAGACTTGGAAAATTCCTCAAGTGGTTGGATACATCACTCTCGGCGTTCTCTTGGGGCGAACCGGTTTGGGCTGGATTGACGCGGATACCCTGAAAAACCTTCAGCCCTTCAGTACCTTCGCCCTCGGCTTAATCGGATTCATGATAGGCGGAGAGCTGAAGATTCAAACCATTAAAAAATACGGCAGACAGTTCACCACCATTCTTCTTTTTGAATCTCTGGGGGCGTTTGTTATCGTTTCAATTCTTATCGGAACGGCCGGCTGGTTCTTTTTCAAGAATGCCGCGTTTGCGATTTCATTGGGACTTCTTATGGGTTCCATATCATCGGCCACCGCTCCGGCCGCAACAACGGATGTGCTTTGGGAGAATAAAACCAAAGGACCTCTGACAACGATAGTCCTGGGAATTGTCGCTTTGGATGATGCCGTTGCTCTGCTTCTTTTCGCCGTTTCTTCGAGTGTCGCGGGAATCCTCCTGGGCGGAGGCGCCGATCATAGTCTTCTTCCCAGTCTTCTGAATCTCATTTGGGAAATAGGAATCGCGGTGGTTTTAGGGGTTGGCATGGGATTCATCCATTACCGGAGTATTCGAAGCTTCGCCGATGAAAACAGAATATTGGCCTTTTCCATCGGTGCCATAGTCCTTCTGATCGGAATAGCGAATTTCCTTGATGTGGATGTCATTCTGGCGGCTATGAGCATGGGATTTTTTACCATTAATTTCGCTCCGCGGCGCAGCAAGGAAACGTTTAAGTTCGTAGAGCGTTTTACTCCGCCGGTATATGTTTTGTTTTTTGTCATGGTCGGAGCCAAGCTTAACGTAAGGGGGCTTTCGGCGATTACTTTGTTTATGGCGGGAATCTACCTAATCGGAAGAATCGCCGGTAAGTCCGTCGGGGCGATTCTCGGTGCTCTTGTATCGAAGGCTCCCGGATCGGTTCGCCGGTATCTTCCCTTCTGTCTTTTAAGTCAGGCCGGCGTGGCCATCGGATTGTCCATTATCGCGGGGCAGGCTTTCGTCGGGACTCTCGGGGATACGATTGTCATGATTATCACGGCCACCACGTTCATCGTGCAGCTCGCCGGCCCTCCTTTGGTAAAGATAGCCGCGCTGAAGGCCGGAGAGGTCGGTCTGAATATTACCGAAGAAGATCTTATCCGCCGGAGCCGAGCCAAAGATATCGCCGACAAGGACATTCCCTCCATTCCCGAAAACATGGATATCGGTTCGGTTGTGAAAATCTTCGCCGAGCACGACAATCTTTATTATCCGGTTGTGAATGACGAGGGTGTTCTTATGGGAATCCTGCCCATCGAGACATTGAAAGATACATTTCTTCTCTCCGATCTTTCTCCGCTTTTATTGGCGCACGACATTATGGAACGAGCCGAATTCACATGCCGTGAAGAGACCGAGGCAACGGAGATAACGGATATTTTCAGGCAGAGAGGGGTTGCGTCGATCCCCGTTCTCGACGGAGAAGGACGAGTTACGGGAATGATTGAGTTTCGGCGCATGCAGCAGCACTTTGCCAGGCAGCTGGCGGCGCTTCGGGAAAAAGCGACGGCTTTGGAGGCGAACTGAAATGAAATTCGGATCGTTGGTGGATAAGGAATGCATCATAATCGGGAATGGCTTCAAGAGCATTGACGAAGCTATCGATGGTTTAATTGAGCTTTTTTTCCGAAGAAAAAAGCTTCCTATGAATCCGGAGGAAGTCAGCCGAATTGTTCGAAATCGGGAACAGCTCGGCGGAACGGTTTTGCCGTCGGGGCTCGCCATTCCGCATGGCCGTATCGAGGGTTTTCACGATCTTTTAATCGGTATTTGGATTCCGGAATCTCCTCTTGAGACCGATCACGGCACGGTCCGGTTTCTTGTTTTTTCTTTAACTTCAAAATCCGGAACCGCTCTCTATTTGCCGATGCTTGCTGCCTTGGCCAGGTTTTCGCAGAACGAAGAGGCCATGGGACATTTCCTTTCGGTTCGGGATAAGCATGAAGCGCATCGGATTCTCGACGATATTATCCTGAAGCAGGAAATAACGGTTGAGGACATCATGACCCGAGAACCGGTAACTTGTAAGCCCGAAGCGACGGTGGCCGAATTGGCCGATATTTTTTATCAAAAGAATCTCAGCTATCTGCCGGTCGTGGATGGAAAAGGGACTCAGATTGGAGAGGTGACGATAAAGGATCTTATTTCCCGCGGAATCCCCGATTATGTCCGGCGGCTGGCGAATACCCGTTTTCTGAAAACTCTGGAGCCTTTTGAAGCTTTGCTGAAGGAAGAGGATAAAATCCAGGTGAAAGAAATCATGAGAAAGCCGTCGCGAAAGGTTACTCCGGATGCGTCGATTATCGAAGCCGCCACCCTTATGACCAATCACGGATTCAGGCATCTGCCGGTTCTGGAGAAAGGGAAAGTCATCGGTATCGTCAGTGAAACGGACATCCTGAAGAAAGTCATCAGGGGGTAGACCATGGTTCAAATCATTATCGGTGTAGCCTTCTTTATCCTGCTCTTCATTCTCATCTCTTTGGAAGTGGTTAATAAGACCATTCTTGCCATCCTCGGCGCCGTTCTGTTTATTTCCATGGGAATCCTCGATCAGTCCGAGGCCTTTAAAGATGTGGACTGGGATGTCATTTTTCTTCTAATCGGCATGATGGTGATTGTCGGTGTAACGAAGCGTTCCGGGCTGTATCAATACATCGCCATAAAATCGGCCAAGGCGGTCGGCGGCGATCCGGTGAAGATTCTTATTCTTTTTTCATTGATAACCGCAGTAATGTCCGCGTTTTTGGATAATGTCACTACCGTTCTTATTCTCACACCCGTGATGATTTTAATTGCCGTTGAGCTGGGTTTGAGTCCCGTACCGTTCATTATCAGCTCCGCTTTGGCATCCAATATAGGAGGAACGGCCACTCTTATCGGCGATCCTCCCAACATCATGATTGGCAGCGCCGCCGGACTCGGTTTTACGGATTTTCTTATAAACCTTGGTCCGCTTATTCTGATTCTCCTGGTTATTCACTGCGGTATGATTTTTCTCTTTTTCCGGAAGGATATGAATGTGAGCATGGAACGGCGCGCCCGAATTATGGAATTCGACGAGAGCGCGAGTCTCTCCGATCGCGCTATTCTTGTAAAAAGCCTTTCGGTTTTGCTTCTTGTTATTGTCGGTTTTCTTCTCCATGGCGTAACGAATATCGAGCCGGCAACAATCGCTCTCGGAGGTGCCGCGCTTCTTATGCTTCTTGTCGGCGGAGAAGAAGTAGACGGTTATTTTCATGAAGTTGAATGGGAAACCATCTTTTTCTTCTTCGGTCTTTTCATCATGGTGGGCGGTTTGGTGGAACTGGGAGTTATCGATAAACTGGCGGCGGCCTATCTGAAACTTACCGGAGGGAATATCGAGAAGACGTCTTTTTCCCTTATATGGGTAAGCGGTCTTCTCTCGTCGTTCCTTGACAATATTCCTTATGTCGCGACGATGATTCCCTTGGTAAAGAGCATGGGAACCGAGATCGGCGCTTCGGCGATAACACCCATTTGGTGGTCTCTGGCCATTGGATCCTGCCTGGGCGGCAACGGAACTCTTATCGGCGCTTCGGCCAATGTCGTGAGTTCCGGAATCAGCGGCAGGAGCGGATATAAAATCAGCTTTCTGGAGTTTACTAAATACGGTTTTATCTCCATGGTGATTTCTTTGGCGGTATCAAGCGTGTACATTTTTGTTGTTTTCCTCTGAAGCCGGCATGATTTCAGACGGAATCCGAAGCTCTCATCGAGACTGATCTCTTCTGATTTTTCCTTTTTTTTCTTTCTTTACCCACCCGATGGAGTCGTTTTTTCGGTAAGAAATTCATTTTTCTTGCCGAAAGGCGCTGAAGGAAAAGGAATCTATAAATAAACAAAAGATATCTCTTTGTAAAAAGGGAATATTATAACTCACAAATATATCACAAATTAAATAAAACATAGAAAAAATTGAATTTAATATTAATTAATAACGAATTTATTCTGCTCTAATTATTATTGCGGCTTTAACTTCCATTAAGAAAAAGTGCTTGATTTCCGCGTTATTACACGTCGATGATATTTATGGAATGGGAGAGTTTTATGTCATGAAGGATGTTGAAATCATTGCCGATACCGAGGACTCGGATTTTCTAAGAATTTTAGAGAATATTGAAGCCTTTGAAGAAGGCGATTTGCTTGGCTTAACCGCGATTAATGAATTGATAAGAAAACTCTCTGAAAACAATGTAGATAATTTGGTGGGAAAAATATCGGAAATTATTATGCCCTGTTTTCAGGGGCTTGGAGTCATAGATTCTCAGAAGACATTCCTTAATGAAGTAAAAAGGGTGCTGAACTCGGCAAAAAAAATAAAATAAGCATTGAAGAAGCGGCGAATGTTCTTTCAAAATATTTTGCCCAAGAAGAATCTCCCGGTAATTGTAAAGCGGAAGAAGACACGGAACTCATTGTTACCGAAGAATGGTTTGAAGGCCTGATTCAGGATGAGGAAATGTTCCGAAAATTTGTTTCGGAAATTAGCGAACATTTGGAGAATGTTCAGTTGGCTCTTCTGGAACTGGAATATGATTCGGCGAATAAGGAAAACATCAACACGATTTTCCGTGCCTTTCATACGATAAAAAGTTCTTCCGCATTCCTGGGCGTTAAAAACCTTGAAGAAACGGCCCATTACATTGAGAACATGCTGGCATTGGTTCGTGACGGAGAAATCCAAGTATCTCCGGAACTTGTGGATATCGTGTTTTACAGTGTCGGATTTGTTAAAGATCTGGCCGAGGTTTTTGAACGGGCTCAGTATAAAAACGAAACCATAATTAAAAGTTTTCTCGGAATCGACATTCGTCCGATAATTCGCGTTATTAGAAAAATCACCACCGAAAGGCGAACGAAAAAAATCGGAGAAATCCTCACCGAACTGGGCAAAATCGATGACGATAAGATTCAGGAAATTCTCGGACGGCAGAAGAAAGAGAATCGGCGCTTCGGAGAGATTGCCCTGGAAGAGAAGGTCGTGGCCGAGGAAGATATCGCCGCCGCCGTTCAGGTTCAGACGAGTCAAAAGAATAAATTTTCCTATGTGAAAGTCGCCTCCGCCCGACTGAATGATTTGGTTGATATGGTCGGAGAATTGGTTGTGAATCAGTCCATGATTCGTGAGGAAGTCGTCTCCGGTATACAGGTTCAGGAACGGGAACTTCGTCAGCTGAATCTGATTACAACAAACATTAAGAACATTGTTCTCTCGATGGGTATGGTGCCTATCGAAGAGGTGTTCAACAAGCTTCGCGTTGTCATCAGGAACGCCTCGCGTGAAACCGGAAAAATCGTTGAAACGGTTATCAGCGGAGAAGATACGGAACTGGATCGAAATCTCATTGAAGCGATTCACGATCCTCTGGTGCATATGGTGCGCAACGCGGTGGATCACGGATTGGAAGAAACCGCCGAGCGGGAGGCCTTGGGGAAGAAGCCCGTCGGCTTAATCAATATTTCGGCGGAACATAAGGGCAACGGCATTCAAGTCACCGTTCGTGATGATGGTAAGGGTATTGATCGAGAACGGATTGTTGAGAAAGCCGTAGAAAAGGAACTGATTAAGAAAGACGAAGCCCCGCGCTATCTGGCCGATGAAAAACTCTGCTACGAGCTGATGTTCAGCCCCGGATTTTCAACGGCCAAGAAGGTCACCGAACTTTCCGGCCGGGGAGTCGGTTTGGACGTTGTGAAGATGAATCTGGATAAGATTCATGGAAAAATTGAAGTTTTTTCCGAGAAAGGTCAGGGAACGTCGTTCATAATCAAACTTCCCTTAACTCTTGCCATAATCGACGGCTTTGTAACGAGAGTCTGCGAAGAACGCTATATTTTCTCTTTCAATTTAATCAAAGGAATTATCGTTCCGACGGAAGAGAATGTACGAAAAATGGAGGATGGAGAAATAATCCTCTATGATCGCGGACGGCATATTCCCATTATTTTTACCGAAGAACTCGTTACGGGGAATCCGGTTAATAAGCGGCCTGGTGAATACATTATTTTGCTTATTAATTACGAGGATTCACTTTATGGGATAGCCGTGGATGAGGTTTTGGGAAAGCAGGAAATTGTCATAAAAAGTCTTAATGAAGTTCTTCGGGAAATGAATCTTTTTTCCGGCGGAACGATTTTCGGAGACGGAACCATCGGCTTTGTGGTTGATATCGATGAATTTATTCGGAAAGCCCAATCGGATTACTAAATATTAGAAAAGGAGGGAAGAATGATAATGATCGTGGACGACTCGGCGATAGGCCGTGACGTTATTAAAAAGGCTTTATCAATGAACGGTTATAAGGAAGTTCTTGAGGCCGAAAACGGTGCGGTGGGATTGGAAAAATCCAAAGCGAATCAAGGTGCGATTAAGTTGTATATCCTGGATATCAACATGCCGGTCATGGACGGACTGACCCTCCTGGAAGAGATTCGGAAATACGACACGGCGACTCCGGTGATTATGCTCACCACGGAAACGGATAAAGCAAAAATGGCACACGCGAAAAGTCTCGGTGCAACGGGTTGGATGATCAAACCGTTCAACGAAGAACAGTTAATGAACGTCATCAGAATGGTAGTGAAGGAGTAGGGCATGGCGAATAAAAAATCAATGGGTTTGTCGTTTAAGATCATTGGGATGGTGGTGATTCTTTTCTTGATTGTATTGGGACTGATTACCATTTTGGTCAGTAAAAGAATCAACGATGGAATCAGTGAAGTTCAAATATCCAATATGGAACAATCCGCTCAGCAGTATCAGAGTCTGCTGGATGAGGTTTTTCTGAATCTGGGAAGAAGGGTTCAACTGGTTGCTCAGAAAAATGAAGTGATTCAGGCGTATAATGAGAACGATGAGGATTCTCTCCAATCGCTCAGCAGGGCAAGTTATGAATCTGTAGAGAATTCCTATGAAGCTTTTTTCACGGATAGTAATGGAGAAATCCTTTCCAGTTATCCAAATAAGGAGCGTATTGGTTTGGATATTGCCGATAGTGATTTCTGGGAGCCGGTATCATCACTGCATAAAACTTCATTTATTTCTTCGTATATTTATAAAAATGAAAAAGGAGTTTATGTCTTATCTTTTGCTTCTCCGGTCGTGATTAACAATCGTTTTTCCGGAATATTCGTAGTGGAACTGGATATGCAGAGTTTTGCGGATCAATACATCAATCCTTCCAAATATGGTGAATCCGGATACGCTTTCATTTTTGATGATAAGGGAACTTTAGCGGCTCATCGTACGGAAATGGGCGCTAATATATCTGGGGAGGCTTGGTTCCAGAAGATCGTTAAATCATCCGAAAAGTCAGGCATTGAGTATTATGAAAAAGACGGTCGGATGAAGTACCAGTTCTTTCATCAATTATCCTCTTTGCCCTGGTATGTTTCCGCAAGTATTGATGAAAATGATTTATTAAGCCTTTCCATCCAAATGCGCAATCAAATCATTATAATCAGTGCCGTATCTCTTGCCGTTTTGGTTGTGATTTTAATATTGGCTATTATGCTCCTGGTCGGCCGGCCGATATCGAGAATAACCAACGACCTTTCTTCCGGATCAAATAATCTGGAATCCGCATCTTATCAGATATCCTCATCAAGCCAGGAGCTTTCCAGCGGATCTTCCGAGCTGGCTTCGAGCATTGAAGAAATCACCTCGTCCCTTGAAGAGCTTCAGTCCGTGGTGGAAATGAACACCAAAAATATCAATCAAAGCGAATTGATGATGAAGGAAACCACGGAAGGAACGGAAAAGGTGACTCAGCGTATGGGGGAACTGAAATCCGCCGTAAATGAGATAGGGGAGAACAGCAAGAAGATCGTAAAGATCATCAAAGTGATTGAAGACATTGCCTTCCAGACGAATATTCTGGCGCTGAATGCGGCGGTGGAAGCGGCACGGGCCGGCGATGCCGGTCGGGGCTTCGCCGTTGTGGCCGATCAGGTAAAGGAGTTGGCTCATAAGAGTTCCGAGGCGGCAAAAGAAACAGCGGTATTGATTGAGAAAGCATCGGAGAGTGCCGACAGAGGAGAAAGCCTTGGCGGTGAGGTAATGGAAGTTCAGGCAAGCGCCGGGGAAATGGCCGCGAAGGTCGGGGTTCTTCTCGATGAGGTGAATCGGGCTTCCAAGGAGCAGATGAAAGGAATCAATCAGATTACACAGGCCATTACCCAGACCAATTCGGTTGTGCAGCAGACGGCCGCCAGTGCCGAGGAAACGGCGGCTGCCAGCGAAGAGCTTTTGAGTCAGGCCGAAGGCCTTAATGACGTCGTCGATCGATTGAACATTATCGTGAAGGGCCGTTCGGATAATGCCACAACGACCAAGAGGTCCGCTTCCGAGGGAACAAAGACCGTACGGACGGAGAACGGCGAATCCGCGGTGAGAACGAAAATTTTAAAAACACCGAAAGCGGATCTTCGCTCTGAGGAATCGGGAATCAGTTTGGCTTCTGCGGAAGAGCAGATTCCGCTTGAAGAAGAATTCAGCGAGTTCTAGGAATAATCATTATGTCGGAAATTGATAAATATTTGATTTTTTCCATCCTTTCGGAATATTACGGAATCCCGATTATTAAGGTTCGGGAAATCATCCGGCATGAGAAAATCACACCGGTAAGAAAAACCTTGGAGTATATCAAGGGTGTGATTAATCTTCGGGGAAAAATCATCCCCGTGCTGGATTTGCGCAATAAGTTCGGACTCCCGGAAGTGGAATACGACGACAAGACGGTTTTCGTTATTGTGGATATCAGCGGTAAAATGGGATTCTACAATTTGGGGCTGGCCGTCGATGCGGTTCATGAAGTGGTGGATATCGCGAAGGACAATCTTGAGGATACTCCCCGGCTGGGGCTGAAGATGAAGTCTCATTATTTGTTGGGCATCGCCCGAATGAAAGATGAAATGACGATGATTTTGAATCTGGATACGATTGTGTCGGCGGACGAGATTATCAGTCTCACTGAATAATAGGTGTGAAAATGGTCCGGGTACTTATTGTTGATGACTCTGCCATTGTACGGAGTGTTCTTGAGGAAGAGTTAAGCAAGTATCCCGATATCGAGGTATTGGGAACGGCCCCGGACCCTTTTGTCGCCCGAAACAAGATATTGAAGCTGAAACCGGATGTTCTCACGCTGGATATCGAAATGCCGAGGATGGACGGTCTGACGTTCTTGAAGAAACTGATGACCTATTATCCATTGCCCATAATCATCGTGAGTTCGGTAACGGCGGATGATGCCAAGGCCTCGATTCGTGCGTTGGAACTCGGCGCGTTCGATGTTGTAAATAAACCGTCGGGAGCCATATCGATAAAGGATTCGATAGACGAGATTCATGAGAAGCTCTTGAGCGCCTGGCAGGTAAAAGATACCTATCTGAGCAGACGGAGTGCGGTTCTCAGTAAGCTTCAGCCGAATAAAGTTACGGTGAAGGAGGAGTATCTCCAGCAGCTGAAAACCACCGATACGGTAATTGGGATTGGCTCTTCCACGGGAGGTACCGTTGCGCTGGAGCATATTTTCACCTCTCTTCCGGCGAACCTTCCCCCGATACTTGTGGTTCAGCATATGCCTCCCGGATATACGGATTCGTTTGCCAAAAGACTGAACGAGCTTTCGGCCTTGACCATTAAGGAATCGGAAGACGGAGAGCTGGTACAAAAAGGGACGGTGTATATTGGGAAAGGCGGATATCATATCAAAGTCCGCCGCCGCGGTGCCGCGCTGTACATTGTTCATACCGAAGAGGAAAAGGTTCAGTATCAGAGGCCGTCCGCCGATGTTTTATTTTTCTCCATGGCGGAGGTTATCGGCCGGAATGCCGCCGGTTTCATCCTTACGGGAATGGGGAGGGATGGAGCGGAAGGATTGCTGAAGATGAAGCGCTCCGGTGCCTGGACCGTGGCTCAGGATGAAGAGAGCAGCATTGTATGGGGAATGCCGCGAGCGGCGGTTGAACTGAATGCTGCGCATAAAGAGGTGTCGCTGAACGATATCCCTCGTTCCATCGTCGATTTCTCCACCGGAAAAAACTCAAAAGACTAATCGGAGGGGATGTTTTACGCGGCGAATAACCATAAAACATTCACATTGAATCCCATGAGTCATTTCAGGTTCCATAATCCTTTATAGAATCCTAAGTATACTTTTTGAAAGAAGCTGCTTAAAAACAGCCGGCAGAGAAGTTTTTTTAATCGAATATATTACAAAAAGAATAATACAAACGGACAAATTTGATTTTTCTCCTATTGAAGCACGAGAATTGGTGTGCGGATAGGAGTTTGATAAAACCATGGATAAAACCGGGAAAATTCCTGTGAGTAAGGGGATAAGGAGTGATAAATTTTGGGAAAGTATAGAAAACTTTGAGGAAGGTGATCTTCTCGGCCTCGCCTCAGTTGGTAATTTTCTCAAAAAACTAGCGGAAGAAAAGAACGATACTCCTCTCGGCCTTATTTCCCAAACGATTATTCCCTGTTTTCAAAAAATCGGTGTTCTTGAATCTCAAAAGAATTTTATTGATGAGATAAAGACATTACTCCTGGCCGCTGAAAATAATGAAGCAGGGACTGAAGAAGCGGATCAGCTTATTGCAGAGTATTTTCCGGAAAATACGGGCTCTTCTGAAGAAGTTAATGAAGCCGAAGACGATACGGAGCTCATTGTTACCGAAGAATGGTTTGAAGGCCTGATTCAGGATGATGAGATGCTTCAGAAATTTGTTTCGGAAATCAAAGAGCATCTGGAGAATGTTCAGGTTGCTCTTCTGGAATTGGAATATGATTCGGCGAATAAGGAAAACATCAACACGATTTTCCGTGCCTTTCATACGATAAAAAGTTCTTCCGCATTCCTGGGCGTTAAAAACCTTGAAGAAACGGCCCATATCATTGAGAACATGCTGGCATTGGTTCGTGACGGAGAAATTCAAGTATCTCCGGAACTTGTGGATATCGTGTTTTACAGCGTCGGATTTGTTAAAGACTTGGCCGAGGTTTTTGAACGGGCTCAGTATAAAAACGAAACTATAATTAAAAGTTTTCTCGGAATCGACATTCGTCCGCTTATTCGCGTTATTAGAAAAATCACCACCGAAAGGCGAACGAAAAAAATCGGAGAAATCCTCACCGAACTGGGGAAAATTAGTGATGAGAAAACTCAGGAAATACTCAAGCGGCAGAAGAATGAGAACCGGCGGTTCGGAGAAATTGCTCTGGAAGAGAAGGTCGTGGCCGAGGAAGATATCGCCGCCGCCGTTCAGGTTCAGACGAGTCAAAAGAGTAAATATTCCTATGTGAAAGTCGCCTCCGCCCGACTGAATGATTTGGTTGATATGGTCGGAGAATTGGTTGTGAATCAGTCCATGATTCGCGAAGAAGTCGTCTCCGGCATACAGGTTCAGGAACGGGAGCTTCGTCAGTTGAATCTGATTACAACGAACATTAAGAACATTGTTCTCTCGATGGGTATGGTGCCTATCGAAGAGGTGTTCAACAAGCTTCGCGTTGTAATCAGGAACGCCTCGCGTGAAACCGGAAAAATCGTTGAAACGGTTATCAGCGGAGAAGATACGGAACTGGATCGAAATCTCATTGAAGCGATTCACGATCCTCTGGTGCATATGGTGCGCAACGCGGTGGATCACGGATTGGAAGAAACCGCCGAGCGGGAGGTCTTGGGGAAGAAGCCCGTCGGCTTAATCAATATTTCGGCGGAACATAAGGGGAACGGTATTCAAGTTACCGTTCGTGATGATGGGAAAGGAATTGATCGCGAACGGATCGTACAGAAGGCTTTAGACAAGGGTTTGATAAAAAAGAAAGATGCCCCGCGCTATCTGGCCGATGAAAAACTCTGCTATGAGCTGATGTTCAGCCCCGGATTTTCAACGGCCAAGAAGGTCACCGAACTTTCCGGCCGGGGAGTCGGTCTGGACGTTGTAAGAATGAATCTTCAGAAGGTGAATGGAAAAGTTGAAATATTCTCCGAGAAAGGTCAGGGAACATCGTTCATAATCAAGCTCCCCTTAACTCTTGCCATAATCGACGGCTTTGTAACGAAAGTCTGCGAAGAGCGCTATATTTTCTCTTTCAATTTAATCAAAGGAATTATCGTTCCGACGGAAGAGAATGTACGAAAAATGGAGGATGGAGAAATAATCCTCTACGATCGCGGACGGCATATTCCCATTATTTTTACCGAGGAACTCGTTACGGGGAATCCGGTTAATAAGCGGCCCGGTGAATACATCATTTTGCTTATTAATTACGAGGATTCATATTATGGAATCGCCGTGGATGAGGTTTTGGGAAAGCAGGAAATTGTCATAAAAAGTCTTAATGAAGTTCTTCGGGAAATGAATCTTTTTTCCGGCGGAACGATTTTCGGAGACGGAACCATCGGCTTTGTGGTTGATATCGATGAATTTATTCGGAAAGCCCAATCGGATCATTAAAGAGGAGAAAGGAGCACGGAATGATAATGATCGTGGACGACTCGGCGATAGGCCGTGACGTTATTAAAAAGGCTTTATCAATGAACGGTTATAAGGAAGTTCTTGAGGCCGAAAACGGTGCGATTGGATTGGAAAAGGCTCGCGAAAATGAAGGAAAAATAAAACTTTACATACTGGATATCAATATGCCTGTTATGGACGGACTGACACTTTTGGAAGAGCTTCGAAAGTTTGATGCGGCAACACCGGTGGTGATGCTCACCACGGAAACGGATAAAGCAAAAATGGTACATGCGAAAAGTCTTGGTGCAACGGGTTGGATGATCAAACCGTTCAACGAAGAACAGTTAATGAACGTCATCAGAATGGTCGTGAAGGAGTAGAATCATGGCAAATAAACGGTCAATGGGTTTATCGCTCAAAATTATCGGGATGGTGGTGATTCTTTTCTTGATTGTATTGGGACTGATTACCATCTTGGTCAGTAAAAGAATCAAAGAAGGAATCAGTGAAGTTCAAATCGCCAATATGGAGCAGTCATCGGGACAGTTTCAAGAATTGCTGGATGCGGTATTTTTTGATTTCAGCCGTCAAGTCAGCCTTTTGGCAAGGCGAATGGACGTTTTGGAGGCATATCAGACCAATGACATTAATTCTCTTGAATCAACCTCTCTTAAGTCAATCAGTCAACGTGCATTCGATTCTTTGGATAATCCCTATGAGGTTTTCTTTACCGATAGTCGCGGAAACATTCTGACCGGATATCCGAATACGCGGGATGTCGGATCCAATGTTTCCGATTTCATCTTTTGGAAACCCATATCGTCACAGAATGTCCAGGAGTTTATAGAGCCTTATCCTCGGCCTTCCGATAAGAGTCGTTTCATTAATTTTTTCGCATCACCGATTATTATTCATGAGCAGTTCGTAGGGGCTATGGTTGTTTCTTTGGATATGCAAAGCTTTGCCGAACAGTATGTTCTTCCTATGAAATACGGAGAGTCCGGATATGTTTTTATTTGTGATGATAAGGGCACTGTTTTAGCACATCCGGATGAGGCGACGGTTGGGAAGGATTTAAGTGATTATTTCTTTATCAGTGAAATGATTAATTCTCCTGATGATTCCGGTATGCAGTATTATGAGTGGGAAGGCGTTATGAAATACCTGTTTTATCAGGATTCCACGATGCAGCCTTGGATTATAGCTTCCAGCATCAGTGAAGATGATCTGCTGAGCCTTTCCATCCAAATGCGGAATCAGATTATTATTATCAGCATGACTTCTTTGCTGGTTCTGGTATTTATTCTGATTCTTTCCATTATGCTTTTGGTGGGCCGGCCGATATCGAGAATAACCAACGACCTTTCTTCAGGGTCAAGCAATCTGGAATCCGCATCTTATCAGATATCCTCATCAAGTCAGGAGCTTTCCAGCGGATCTTCCGAGCTGGCTTCGAGCATTGAAGAAATCACCTCGTCCCTTGAAGAGCTTCAGTCCGTGGTGGAAATGAACACCAAAAATATCAATCAAAGCGAATTGATGATGAAGGAAACCACGGAAGGAACGGAAAAAGTGACTCAGCGTATGGGGGAATTGAAATCCGCCGTAAATGAGATAGGGGAGAACAGCAAGAAGATCGTAAAGATCATCAAAGTGATTGAAGACATTGCCTTCCAGACGAATATTCTGGCGCTGAATGCGGCGGTGGAAGCGGCACGGGCCGGCGATGCCGGTCGGGGCTTCGCCGTTGTGGCCGATCAGGTAAAGGAGTTGGCTCATAAGAGTTCCGAGGCGGCAAAAGAAACAGCGGTATTGATCGAGAAGGCTTTGGAAAGCGCCGATAAGGGGGAGAGTCTCGGCGGCGAGGTGATGGATGTTCAGTCGAATACCGGGGAAATGGCCTCGAAGGTCGGGGTTCTTCTCGATGAGGTGAATCGGGCTTCCAAGGAGCAGATGAAAGGAATCAATCAGATTACCCAGGCCATTACCCAGACCAATTCGATTGTGCAGCAGACGGCCGCCAGTGCCGAGGAAACGGCGGCTGCCAGCGAAGAGCTGTTGAGCCAGGCCGAAACTCTTAACGATGTTGTGAATAGGCTGAATGTTATCGTAAAAGGTCGTGAAGAGCAAGCCGAATCAGCGGTACGGCGATCGGCGGCGGAAGATTCCAAAGGCAAATCATCGGAAACGAAGGAAGAAAAAAAGGGTAAGAATCCGAAGCAAGATTATCATGAATCGGGAATCAGTTTGGCTTCTGCGGAAGAGCAGATTCCGCTTGAAGAAGAATTCAGCGAATTCTAGGAATAATCATTATGTCGGAAATTGATAAATATTTGATTTTTTCCATCCTTTCGGAATATTACGGAATCCCGATTATTAAGGTTCAGGAAATCATCCGGCATGAGAAAATCACACCGGTAAGAAAAACCTTGGACTATATTAAGGGTGTGATTAATCTTCGGGGAAAAATCATCCCCGTGCTGGATTTGCGCAGTAAGTTCGGACTCCCGGAAGTGGAATACGACGACAAGACGGTTTTCATTATTGTGGATGTGAGCGGAAAGATGGGGCTCTACAATTTGGGGCTGGCCGTCGATGCGGTTCACGAAGTGGTGGATATCGCGAAGGACAATCTTGAGGATACTCCTCGGCTGGGCTTAAAGATGAAGTCTCATTATTTGTTGGGCATCGCTCGAATGAAAGATGAAATGACGATGATTTTGAATCTGGATACGATTATTTCCGCCGATGAGATAATCAGTCTGACTGAGTAGGGTCTATGAGAAGTGTTCGAGTATTGATTGTTGATGATTCTGCCATTGTACGGAGTGTTCTTGAAGAAGAGTTAAGCAAGTATCCCGATATCGAGGTATTGGGAACGGCCCCGGACCCTTTTGTCGCCCGAAACAAGATATTGAAGCTGAAACCGGATGTTCTCACGCTGGATATCGAAATGCCGAGGATGGACGGTCTGACGTTCTTGAAGAAACTGATGACCTATTATCCATTGCCCATAATCATCGTGAGTTCGGTAACGGCGGATGATGCCAAGGCCTCGATTCGTGCGTTGGAACTCGGCGCGTTCGATGTTGTAAATAAACCGTCGGGAGCCATATCGATAAAGGATTCGATAGACGAGATTCATGAGAAGCTCTTGAGCGCCTGGCAGGTAAAAGATACCTATCTGAGCAGACGGAGTGCGGTTCTCAGTAAGCTTCAGCCGAATAAAGTTACGGTGAAGGAGGAGTATCTCCAGCAGCTGAAAACCACCGATACGGTAATTGGGATTGGCTCTTCCACGGGAGGTACCGTTGCGCTGGAGCATATTTTCACCTCTCTTCCGGCGAACCTTCCCCCGATACTTGTGGTTCAGCATATGCCTCCCGGATATACGGATTCGTTTGCCAAAAGACTGAACGAGCTTTCGGCCTTGACCATTAAGGAATCGGAAGACGGAGAGCTGGTACAAAAAGGGACGGTGTATATTGGGAAAGGCGGATATCATATCAAAGTCCGCCGCCGCGGTGCCGCGCTGTACATTGTTCATACCGAAGAGGAAAAGGTTCAGTATCAGAGGCCGTCCGCCGATGTTTTATTTTTCTCCATGGCGGAGGTTATCGGCCGGAATGCCGCCGGTTTCATCCTTACGGGAATGGGGAGGGATGGAGCGGAAGGATTGCTGAAGATGAAGCGCTCCGGTGCCTGGACCGTGGCTCAGGATGAAGAGAGCAGCATTGTATGGGGAATGCCTCGAGCCGCGGTGGAAATTGATGCCTCGCAGGCGGTTGTATCGCTGAACGATATCCCTCGTTCCATCGTCGATTTCTCCACCGGAGCTGCCGGATCTCTGAATTAAAGCCTGTATATACTGTTTTGAATATGCTTGAACGGCTGCCGAAGTCCAACGAGCGATTCCGACATGCTGATTATCAGATAGCCGTCTTTATTTAAATAGTGAGCCAGGTTGGAAAGTATTTGTTCCTTTTTTTCCTGATCAAAATAGATAAGTACGTTTCTGAGAAAAATGATATCGAAAGAATCTCGAAAAGGATACGGTTCCATTAAATTAATCTTCTGGAAGGATATCAACTTTTTTACTTCGTGTTTTACGCCGTAGTATTGGTCTTTTTCAGTTACTTCAAAGTATTTGATCAATGTCGAATCATTAATGTTCTTAATCAGGCTTTCTCGTTTATATATTCCATTCGTAGCTTGCAGAAGCATTTTTTGCGATATATCACTTGCATGGATATGAACGTCCCTCTTAAGAAATTCCGGAAAGAACTCATGAAGAATAAGGGCAATGCTGTAAGGTTCTTCCCCTGAAGAACACGCGGCGCTCCATATTCTGATTCGTGTTTTATCATCGGCTTTATGAGTGAAAAAGTACTTGAGAAAACGGAAATGAACCGGATCTCTAAAGAAATAGCTGTAATTTGTTGTTAATGCGTCGACGAATTGTGCAATAAGTTCCTTATCGCGGCCTTCGGCGATGATACGTGAAAGGTCGGAAAAGCTATGAATATTGTTTTCCGCTTTAATGAGTTTCTGAAGTCTGTTGGTTATTAGGTATTTTTTTTCCGGTGTCAGTTTAATACCGCTTCTTCGATAGAACTGCCGGGAGAAGTCTTCGTATTCTTTGTCGGTGATATTATCAAATGCCGTCATATTCTTAGAATAATATAGTTTTCTCGTCGAGGTTGGTGCTTCCGGTTAATTCCGAATCATCTTCGATTTCTTTTATTCCTAATTCGGAGAGCAGTTCATTGATAATATCCCGTTCTCTGCCTGTCGTGATAAGAGACTTTACTTTATCGAAAATCTCCATCTGAACGTTACGGATGCTTTCATCGTTCAATTTTTCGGATGAGATTGTTTTCCCTGCGAAATCATCGCAGGTTGATTTCATTTGCTCCAGAATCTCAATAATATGGACGGCCTCTTGATTTGTAATGTCGTGGTATTGCATGTCTCCGACCGTCTGCTTCATCTTGTTCAGGATATTCACGGAAATCTCGTTGAGATTTTTAATAACACTGTCCATTTGAATATAACTTTGTTCGATAATACCTTTATACGGAGCCATTCCCTCGGCAACGATTTCTATTCCTTCACGGACTTGATTCAAATTTTCCAGTAATTGGTTTCTTAACGGCTGGATATTGATAATCGTCTGTTCTACCTCGGTAATTGTACTATTGGAGAACTTCGATGATTGTTCCGCGAAAGTCGTAATCTCTTGTCCGAGCACTTGGAAACCGCTGTGACGTCCGGATTCCCGTGCCGCTTCAATACGAACATTGATGGAAATGATTTTAATTTTTTCAGCCATTTCCTCGATGCCGTTTATTGTTTCACGAATTTTGGAAAGTCCTTCGATGGACGAATCAAGAAAAGCATGTGCGTTCTTCTCAAGTTCTTCTATATTATGCGATAGGGTCTCAAACATTTCCGAGACTTCATTATTTTTTTCGGCGATATAAGCAAGTCCATGTTCGTTTTCTCCTCCGCCTCTGGAGAAAAAGTGCAAGGTTTGTTCACTGTCTCCGACAAGTGTTTTGCTGTATTCCCAAATTTCTTCGAATTTTACGAAGATGTTTCTGATAATCTCCGCTTCATAATCTTCCGTTGCCAAAATAATCCGTTTAATGAGCGGAAGGGTTGTCTCGATGGCGAGATTCATCAGTTTCATTGATTCGGTCAGTTTATCCTTCTCAGAATAATACTGCTGAACGGTATTTATTGTTTGGAATCCCAGTTCTCCCATTTTCCGTAGGAGTGTCGGAATGAATTGAGGATTCGGTATCGTGCCGTCACCGAATAATCCTTTAGTGCTTTTTCCTTCTTTCCGGGCTTCATTGATGCTTTTCATAAAGGCGACAAGATCTTTTGATATGTCATTTTGGATTTTCGATATTTCCGAGGAATGAGCACTTTTATTTGGTTCCCGAATATCGATAAGGGATAAGTAATTACGCTGAATATCCTCCAAAATGTTTACTAATTGATCGAATTCTATTTCACAGGTGAAGAAATCGGCGGGATTCTTTCTTTTTACTCTTCTTGCAATCAAATTGATAAAGGTAAGTAAAAAAAACAGGCAGAGAGCGCCAACTCCTCCCGTGAGAAGAAAATGTCGTATAGTGAGAGAACCTCCCCTTTGGAAATAAAGAAATCCTAAAAGTGCTTGCGGTATGGAAAAAAGTATTACAGCTAAGCAGATTTTAATTATGTAAATTGTTGATTCTCTTCTTTTTACAGATGCGAATTCGCGACTCATACAAGTAACCCATTTTAACTAGACTGATTTTAAGTATATAAGATTTCTTCCTTATGTAATTGTTTTTTTTTATTATTCAATGTAAACATAAGGAAGTTTTTCAAAACACCGCCGTAATTACATTTTTATACTTTTGAATTACATAATAAACAAGGCTATGAGAAAATATTTTGATCATCGATTGGGTAAAAATGTCATTACGATCGATATCGGTGAAAAAGCTGTTTCGGGTGAAAATGTTTATATCGGCACCGTGCTCGGTTCCTGTGTTTCCGTCGTTCTCTATGACCCTGATATCATGATCGGCGGAATGAATCATTTTCAGAGAGCATATCCTTTGGATTCGAATCATTCCGGGGATCGGGCGGGTTACTATGGATGTTATGCGATACCTCTTTTACTTAATGATATGAAAGCTCATGGCTGTGAACGAAAGCGATTGAAAGCAAAGATCTTCGGAGGCTCTTGTAAACATTCGTGCGGTGAGAACCCCGGCATTATGAATGTCGGAGCCGGTAATGTGTCGTTTGCATTAGATTTTCTTGAAAAATCCGGAATCCCCATTCTGACCAAGGATGTCGGCGGGAGCAGCGGCCGGCGTATCTATTTTGATGTTAAGAAATTCTCTGTGCTTGTAAAAAAGCTTGATGGGAGAAGTGATTTATTCCTTGATAGGCGAAAGGTTGATTAGTCACAGCTGTGTGAATCGAGTGCCACCGCCTTCCCAAGGAGCAGGTTGCGTTTGGTCGGACACGATAGCAGCGGCATGATGAATCCGCATCGAATTGGAAGACTTCCGAATCTTGTTTTCCGGCGGCGGTGAAAAATCGACATTCTCAAATAGAAAAGAACAAACTCCGCCGGAGAAACTTCGCCGCGATTATGAGGATATAGAAGCTGTTCCTATCTCGGCCGTATCCAAAAACCGTTGAATTCTTATTGATCGGCGGTTTCGATCGTTCAAGATTCCTCGGAAAACTCCAAGGATTCCCAGAACCGTTTTCGTGCTTTCAGCCGAAGAAGAACACCGAAGGGAAACCAGGGCGGGGTGGCTTTTCTCCACTCGGCGTAGCGGGAATACTTCCCGGCCGTTATGCCTTCGGCCATGTTTGTGCTTCCGATAAACAGAAGAATCAGTACCAAAGCGGCAATACCCCAGGGGAACCAGGACAAACCGGCGGCCAGAGGGTAGAGAGATACAACGACCCATTGGCTCATCTCACAGATATAGTTCGGATGCCGGCTGAAGCGCCAGAGTCCGAATGTGTTGAATCCGAGACCGATTCGGGGATCGGAGGAGTTCCCTCTGCGGGCGTAATATCTTAATTGCTGCTCATCGGCGATTGTTTCCATAACCAGGAAAAACGCATGGGCTGTGAAAAGGAGAATGTCCCAGGGGCCCAATCCTGTATTTGAGGCTCCCGCGATGAAGAGCGGTAAGGTGAAAAAGTAGATTAGGCAGAGTTGGAACGTTGAGATGAAGAAGAAGTTGAAGATTTCAAAGGCGATTCTGTTCGGGATTCTTTCTTTCAGTACCGGCCAGCGGTAGTCTTCCTCCGTAAAACGGCCGTTCTTCCTCTTGTAGCCTCCCTTGACGGCAAAGTTTCTCGTCAGCCGAACGGACCAAGCCAATATAATCAGGCCCGCGATGAGATAACGCGGACTGGAAAAAAGCCACGGCAGACCGATTAGAACGTAGATTCCCGGCAGTATCGACCAGAGTCGGTCCACGGTCGAGTAATTCCGCGTGAATAGACCGATGAAAAAAGCCCAAATAATCGCCGCTGCGGTGAGTGCGGCACTGACGAGAATGTAAGGGGGAAGGCTGTACATAGGGGGGCTCCTTGTAGAGTAACCTATAAGTTCTTTTAGAATAGGGGAAGCTTTTCCTTCTTGCAAGAATGCCGCCCGGCCGTGAGTACGGTATATCACTCGGAAGTGACGCTGAAAACTCTTAGTTAGGGATTATTTACAACAGAATCATGATAAACAATGATTCTTTTTCCAGCGCTTAATAATGTCCAATAATTTATTGAAATCTTTTTTAAATTTAACTGCTTAAATTTGTGAGATTAAAATCCTCGGTAATCAACGTGTTGAAAATATCTCATGATATTTTTTTTTGGTTTCTTTGACTGTTCACAAAGGTTAAAATAGCGCTAAGTTTTACTTAATGCAGAGAATTTTAGGCGATTTCCGAATGGTAAGAAAAAGATCTGTAAAACCGCATACACTCCGTCGGAGTTATTTGGCCGCATTGTTGCCGTATTTCCTGGGGCTTCTTGTTCTGACAATGGCCGGAATGATGATTAACTCCATCCAAGATCTTTCCCAGGACGAGAAGCGACTTCGGCTGTTAATAAATGAATATGTCGGTGTTAATCTCGATATAATTCAGGATGCGAACGGAATATATGATTATTTCTTCGGGAATGATATTGAGAATAAGCTGAGGATTTTTCAGAAAACTTTTTCCGAAATCGGAAATGATCCGATGATGATTGATCTCGAAACGCTGAAACTGGCATGGGGGGAAAACTGGGATCTTTATATTATCGATTCGGAGGGGATTATCGTCGCAACGACGTATCCCCCCGACCAGGGAATGGATTTTCGCGTGTTTGCCGAACCCTTCGTTCGAAATCTTGCACACATTCGGGAATCGGGGGAACCCGCAATCGATAAGATTACCCTTGAGAGTTCAGGTAACGGCTACCGTAAATACGGGTATTTGTCCAGTGAAGATCGCCGTTACGTCCTGGAATTGGGGCTTCGGATTCCCATCGACGAGCCGCTTTTTCTTCCGGTTAATCCTTCTCATATAGAAACCCTCTTTTCGTTCATGAAGAAGGAAAACATCACCATCGAGATTGTTCAAATGACCGGACCGCCGAATGAATCCAAGGAGAAGTACGCCGCTATCCGCAGGGATATGAGAGCGAGCGGCGTGAGTTTCCTGGAAGAGAGGAACTGGGCCAAAGGCACGGTAACAACCTATTCCGATTATAAAACACAATGTGAAACTTGCTACCCGACGATTGAAGATTACTTTGTCGTTTCAACCTTCTCAATGAACACGCTAAAGTCCGAATTGATGCACATCATCGTTCTGCAATTGCTGCAGATTCTGTGCATCTTCTTTGTCGGTCTGATTTCGTTGCGTTTCATTGTACGTTCACTTGCCGGTCCGATCCGAAACATGATCGACGACATCAGCCGTATAGCGGAAGGAGAATGGGACCATCCGATCGCCGCACAAAAAAATCGGGAATATATAACGCTGAAAGACTCGGTGGAAAACCTTGTCGCATCCCTGAAAATTGAGAAAGAGGTAACGCAGGGCAGACAGGCCATAATCGAAAAGCTGGCTTATACCCACAGAATCTCAGGATTGCCGAATCTGCAGTCTTATTACGACAGGCGTATTCAAGGAAAGGGTGCGCCGACGGCAGTGGTCTTGCTGAATCTAGATGATTTTTCAAGGGTAAACACCGCATTCGGACATGAGGTCGGGAACGAAGTTATCCGGGATTTCGGCCGTAAAATCAGCGAAGCTTTGGTTCGGAATGCAGGGAAAGCGGGTTGGGAACTTTTTCATATCAATACCGACGGTCTGCTTCTGGTTAGCGTGGAAAAAAACCGGGCTGTGGTCGACATCGGCATCAGAGCCCTTTTCAGCGGGTTGAGTACCGGATTGTTTCTGGACGCAGGACGTGAATTCTTTTTTACGGTTTCCTTGGGTGCCGTGATTTGCGCCGAAGGATCGGAAGAATCGGAGCAGGAAATGCTTCGAAAGGCCGACATCGCGGTAGATAAGGCCAAGGAACGCGGGAAGAACGTTCTTGTGTACTTCGAAGACGAATTTGCGATAGATCATCGAAATACCTATGCCTTGGTTCACGATATATGGGACGGTATCCGCAGTGAATCCCTGCATCTCGTGTACCAGCCCATCGTCGATATCGGGAATACGCATTCCGTAGGATTCGAAGCTTTGCTTCGAACCAGCCCCGATATCGCCATTTCACCGCTCGAAACCATTCAGGCGGCGGAAGACTCAGGATTAATTCACCCGCTGGGGAATTGGATTCTCCGTGAAGCAATCAGTCAGGCGCGAACGTTCATTAATTCCGGAGTTGATTTCCGATATATCAGTATTAATATTTCTCCGCTCCAGTTTAGGGAACAGGAACTTCCTGCGCGTATTGCCGATATGTGTCGGGAAATGGGTGTTTCTCCAAACCGGATTCAGCTTGAAATTACCGAAACGGCCATGATGAAGTTCGAAATGCGCATGATTTCCGTCATTCAAGAGCTCAAAGAACTGGGATTCCGGATTGCCATGGATGATTTCGGTACCGGCTATTCCTCTCTCGCCTATCTGGCAAGGCTTCCGATCGACGTTATTAAGATTGAAAAATACATGACGAATGAAGCCTTTAAGGACGCCAAAGTCCGAAGCGTTGTAATACTCATTATGGAAATTGCCAAGGAGCTGAGTCTGGAAGTCATCGCCGAAGGTATAGAAAGCGATGAACAAGCACTTTGGATGGCGCAGCAGGACTGTTTGCATCATCAGGGGTACCTTTACAGCAGACCGCTCGGCGCCGATCAGATCGTTCCATGGCTGACCGATTTCGGGAAGGGAAAACGTACCGGCTGATTGTTATCCGGTGTCTCCTCTTTATCGGAAGGACAGAGCTCTTCGATCGCGGCCGGCCGGGAGCCGCAGTGTTTTTTCACCGTTCTTCCATATCGCGGAATTTCAGGGCCGCGGAAGATTGATAACCTCGACGGAAGGACTCTCCGTACCTGTTACCTTGAGTCGGACCGAAGAATCCCGGCCGTCTCCGTCGGTACACCGGCATTCAATCGAGATTCGAACAAATCCCGCCTCTTCATCAAGCCTTTTCCGAATTAACGATTCGGCGGCCTCGAAAAGTTCGAATCGCCGTATTTCCCGGGAATCGTCCTCGGCTCGAATGCCGAATCCGAATCGCTCTCCGTAGCGCATTTCGAGGATATGGAAATAATGTTTGATAAAGCAAAGCTCTTCTTTGAGCGGGACAAACTCCGAAGAACCCGAAAGATAGGGAAAAAGTCTGCCGAAATGAATGAGTGCTTCATCGAGCCGTTCCCGTTCTTCCGCATGGTTTAATCCAACCAGCGACGCCATGACATTCCCGATAAACGGGGGCGATGTTATCGCCGAGAGCGCTTTCAGGCGGGATTCGCCGAACAACCCGCATTCCATGGTCTCCATGAAAAGCATTTTATGCCGTCACTTCCTTTCCGACCTTGTCCGGAAGGACAAACTCCGGGACAATAGAGCCATGAGGATGGATGTTCCCCCGGCTTCGGCTTACCGGGGAGTCGATTTCTTCGTCGATCCCCAAATTCCCCTCCGGGTGATTCATGTCGAAAACGCCCCGTCCTTTCCGGATCATACGCATGATTTCCACGAGCTGGTGCTTGTCTGCGGAGG
The DNA here is from genome assembly GCA_963666985.2 of Spirochaetia bacterium. Taxonomy (GTDB): domain Bacteria; phylum Spirochaetota; class Spirochaetia; order DSM-2461; family DSM-2461; genus UBA2779. The sequence continues at coordinate 2,475,171 of CAXXIA010000002.1, forward strand.
AAGCGGAATCCACCGTACGAACGGCGCTGAGTATAAGGTAAAACGCGCCGACGTTTTTCTACTTCCGCGGGGAGCAACCCACGGATATACCGGCACGGATCAATTCGATTATGTTAATGTCGTTTTCGACGCTTCCGTTCTTTTCGCGAAAGGCGCACCCGCCGGAACCCCGGGTTCCTTCGATTCCTCTTTTCCCTCAATGGACGGACGCCACAGGAAACTTTCGGCATTCGGCTTCCGTGAAATCCTTAATCTGGTCAACAGAATGGATCAGGAACTTCTGCAGAGAAAAATCGGTTATGGCGGAATGATTCGCGCTCTCTTCGAAGAGGTGTGGTGCCTGCTTGTCAGGGAATGCTCGCGGGAGTATGAAGGACGGAGCGGGAATCCCCATGAGCGTGTGGAGTGGGTTATCCGGTATCTCGAAAAAGAAGGCGGGCCGGATGTTTCGGTTGCCGACATGGCGTCGGAATCGGGAATGAGTGTTCGTAATTTCCATCGTGTTTTTCGGACTATCGCGGGAATGCCGCCTTCGGCGTATATCAACGGGCTTCGGATTGAGAGGGCGCGCTCCCTTCTTGAGGAAACCGAATTGACCGTAACGCAGATCGCCGGTTTGGTCGGTTTCGACGACAGCAACTACTTCACGAAGATTTTCAAGAGCACCGTGGGCGTTTCTCCGAGACGCTATCGAAATCATGAGTATTTGATTAACGAGTGACCCCCCAAAGCCCGCCCGCCGATTTCTTTATGAGCACGGAACAGGCCCGCTTCGCCGATTCCATATTCGGAGCGCATGACCGGCCGGCATGAAAAGCGCCTTTCAGGCCGCCGAATATTATTCAATCAGCAGAGGAACATCCTTCCCGCCGCGCTTTTCAACCCGGCCAATCACAGCCGCCCCGGGGCAGCATTGTTCCAAATCGGCCATCAGAGCCTCCGCGTTTTCAGGCCGGCAGCTCATTAAGAGGCCGCCCGAGGTTTGGGCATCCGCCAGGAGCATCTTACGCTCGTAAGCGGCGGCATCGGACACTTTTACATCGGCCTCAACCTGCTTGAAGTTCCGGAAGCAGGCCCCGGGGATGCATCCCAGTTCCAAGAGATCCAACACCCCGCTCAGGGCCGGGACATCTTCCGAGCCGATAACCAGCCGAACATCCGAAGCAAGGGCCATCTCCCGCCCATGTCCCAGAAGGGAAAAACCGGTAACATCGGTGGCGCAGACCACTCCGTGACGGAGCATCGCTTCGGAAGCGTCCCTGTTAAGCCTCTTCATGCTCGCCACCGCCGTCTGATAATCATTTTCCGAAACCTCGCCGATGCGTCTGCCCGCGACGATAATACCTGTTCCCAGCGGTTTGGTCAGAATCAGCACGTCACCTGGAAGGGCCCCTCCGTTGGTAACGATTTTCTCCGGATGCACCGTTCCCGTTACCGCCAAACCGTATTTCGGCGGATCATCGTCGATGGTATGCCCGCCGCAGAGAACGGCGCCGGCTTCCATCACCGCGTCCGCGCCGCCGCGGAGAATCTTCCGAAGAATCTCCATATCCAGTTTCGCAGAGGGAAACATCACCAGGTTCAGAGCCGTAATGGGCTTCCCTCCCATCGCATAAATGTCGCTCAGGGCGTTGGTGGCCGCAACCCGGCCGAAATCGTACGGATCCGAGCAGACCGGGGGGAAAAAATCCGTGGTGGAAACCAAAGCCGTATCCGCGTTGATTCGGTAAACGGCCGCGTCGTCCCGGGTATCGTTTCCCACCAGTAAATTGGCATCGTTCAAAGAAGGAAGTCCCTTAAGGACGGCGTCCAGAGCCGCGGCCGGAAGCTTGGCGGAACAGCCGCCCGATTCAACCGTCGTTAAAAGATCAATTTCGTTTTCTTTTTTCATAGTTCACCGACCCTCGGCGCCCGGCGGTTTATTCCGCACCCGGGCTCCTTCACTTTTTTATGCGGAAAGAGCGGCGATGTCGTCCGCTCATCATCAATCCTTTTTCCTTACAAAGTCACATCCCGCCTGTCGACGGTTCCGGCTTCAATCCCCGCTTGTTGAAGAACCCGAGCGACTTTCAGTTCGCAGTCTTCTTCAACCTCCAGCGCCATGCCGCACTTCGGAGAAATGGAACGGGGAACGGGAATCACCCGGACTTTCAGGTTCGCATCCCGGCAGATCTTCTCAGCTTTGATAACGGAGCGCGTTGAATCGAAGATGTAGATTGTCACGGAGATACCTCCGGCGGGATAATGGGTTTTCGGATTTTTTTCAGACTGTGTTTTAACGGAGACTGCCTCGTCAACGTGCGGCAATCGCCGCCGACGCATCGGCTGAAGCTTTCGGGCGCTTGTGAGTATCGGCGGCGTTCAAATCCCCTCCATTTTCCCTTTCCTTCGACAATCACGCCGCCGCATCCTCCAGAGCTTTCAGAAGATCTTCCAAATCCTGAACCGTATGATAAGGCCCCGGCGCGATTCGGACCGTTCCATCGGGAAACGTTCCCAAAGTGCGATGCGCCAGCGGTGCGCAGTGAAGCCCTATTCGGGTTTCCACGCCGTGCCGTTCAAATAGCATCATCCCCAGCTGGGAAGGATCCGCTTTTTCGGAAGTTATCGAGAAGAGTTCTCCCTGGTATGCGTTCTCGGCGGCCGCGTGGACACGGAGGCCCGGAATCTCGGCGGCCGCGGCAAGGAGATTCAGGAACTCCTCTTTCGTATGGGCCGGCCGGGGCGGCTCGGAGAGCGAACCGAGCAGACCGAAAAGCCCGGCCACGTTGGGTGTTCCGGCTTCGAAGCGGTCCGGCAGGAATTCGGGCGTTTCCCAGCTTTCCGAACGGCTGCCCGTACCTCCGTTCACCAGAGGATTCAGATCCAAACCATCGCGAATGAAGAACCCGCCTGTTCCCGTCGGTCCCAGCAGTCCTTTGTGTCCGGTGAAGGCCAGAAAATCGATGCCCCACTCATCCGCGGTAATCGGCTCGTGACCGGCCGATTGAGAGGCGTCCACCAATAAAGGAATTTTCCCAAGGATTGCTTTCAGTTCCCCGATGGGCTGGATAACGCCGTTTACGTTTCCCATGTGATTTACCGCGGCCAGAAGGCAGCCGGAGAAATCCATCTCGGCGGCGGCGGCCATATCTACCCGGCCGTCCTTTAAAGACGGCAGAATCCGAATCTCCAGATTCCGGGATACTCGGAGTGCTTCCAGCGGCCGCATCACCGCGTTGTGTTCCAAGGGACCCGCCAGAATATAACCGTCCTTAAGATTTAAGCCCTTGATTATCGTGTTGATCGCCGAAGTCGCTCCGGAGGTGAACAGGATTCTTTCGGGATTCTCTGCGCCCAGAAGAGAGGCGGTCATGTCGCGGGCCTCTTCAACCGTCCGGGAAGCTTCCAGCGCCCGGCCGTAGGCGCTGCGTCCGTAAGGACCGCCGACTTCATTCAGGTAACGGCTGATTTCCCGGGCACAGGCCTTAGGCTTTGGGAAAGAGGTAGCCGCATTGTCGAAATATCCGTTTGTCACGGGGAAACTACGTGTGAGGCACCCGAAAGGCATTCCAGGATGTCGTACATATTGGAAACAATCCCCGCTCCCACTTTTTCCTTCGCCTTGAAATAGTCCGCGCAGGTTCCGCAAACCAGGATGCGGACTCCGGATTTCTCCAGGTTTTTCAGACTCTCAAGGACCGGAGATCCTTCCAAGGCCAGATTGATTCCCGAATTATAGAAAACCAAAGCCGAGGGAAGGGGATCGAGCTCTCCAAGCGTATTGCAGCAGGCCTGAATAAGGATACGCCCCAATTCATCGGAACCTTCCCCCATCTTATCGGTTCGAAAGCAGAACACCGTTCCGGAACCGCCGGCCGAGGTTTTTTCATTCGGCGCGGGCATCGGACAGTAATCTTCCGCCGCGGAGTGCTTGAACTCTTTCACCGTCCCGGTAACACGGATGGTGAACGTTTGACCGTTTTCGTCCGTTTCGAAAGGAACGTGATTATCGGTGAGAAACCGCATGACGTTTTCGTATGCCGTTTTATTGTCCAGAATAACCTGAAAGTTCTCCAATCCCTCTTTCAGAGCCTTCTTCGTCATAATGAGCGGTTTGGGACAAAGCAGGCCTTGGGCATCGATGATGTGTTCCGACATTGTATTACCCTCCTGGCTCATATTATCACAACCGAGGTGAGTTCAAAAATCAGCGATTGTGAAACAAGGCCCTTCCATGGCGAATCCGAAGAGCTTTCGGCCGTCGGATATAAGCTGTTTCATGAAATGAATCTCAACAAATGGAGCTTCGATCCGGAATGTTTTTTTCTTTTTGAAGGATCTTGGAGAATTTGCTTCCCGATTAGCCCAATGCCGTTTTTTTCCGCGTTTTATCGGCGTACATCGCGTCATCAACGCATTTTTGGAGTTCGTCTATGTTCTGATGTTCCGATGGTGAAAAAATCGTATAACCGTAACTGAATTTTAATTGGTATTCTTTTGTCGTCCGAGAATTGACTTCTTGGACCTTTTCTTGAATACGGTCGATGATCTGCTCCACCTTCTTCGGATCGTCTTCTTCCATCAGAATGAGGAATTCATCTCCGCCGAATCTTCCCACGCCGTCAATATTGCGGACCGAAACATTAAGAATGTTGGCCATGGTAATGAGAGCCCGGTCTCCTTCCTTATGGCCGAAACGGTCGTTGATTTCCTTAAATCCGTCCATGTCTATCATCAGCAGCGCGAATCCTCCGCGCCGTTTGTATTCAGTAATCCGAGATTGGACAAGATCGTCGATATGCTGCCGATTATAAAGACCGGTCAGATAGTCCCGCACCCCCCTGTGCCCTTCCAGGTAGAGATAGACGAATATGGTTGCGAGGGCTACCGTGGGCCAGAGAAACGATGTCTGGTACATGAGAATCTGAATAATGCTTCCCACTATGGGAATGACTTCGAATATAACGATGATCGACAAAGCCCGGAGTCCTACGTCTTTTCTTCTGCGCAGAACCAAGATCATCGACGAGAAGAGGACCGCCGCGTTGATTGCCAGGATAAGAGGAATCCCGGGACCCCGATGGTAAATCCCGTTCGCATCCACGGAAAAAATAAAACCGCTGGGAACGGAAGCGATGAGAATCAGCAAAACCAACAGGAACGGCTGCATGTAATACCAGTGTTTCTTGAGCCGCTCCCGGGAATGGAAAATGAAGTAATCGAGATAGCACAGCCAGAGAATCAGCGGAATAGTCTCCGCAAGATAATAAAGGTTGTAAGTGAAAAGCGTTATGCCGACAGGCAAGACGGTTTTTCCGTTGAGAAGCCAGAGAATCCCGTCGTACTGCAGCAAAAAGAGAATGGAAAAGATCATCCTTCGGAACAGTCTGGATTGGAAGGAGCGAATTCTCTTACGTCTGAGCAGGAAGAGAATCATCACCAGAATGAGACTGAGGAAGAAGCTGAGATCGAATATTTCATAAATGCTTGATAAAGCGATCTTTTTCAGTATCTCGTCAGCCACCGGGGGTGCAGCCTCTTGTTAGGGATTATTTTGTAATAATAGTATATTAATACGAAGAAACACCAGTGTCGAAATGCGCATATCCGTATTTCGTTCGCGGGAATGTATAAAAAACCGCCGGGGGAAACCCGGCGGCAAATATCAATCACTCCGGATGCACAATCAAAAGAGGAAAAGCATAAAGAGTGAAATTACTATTCCGGTATACAACAGTATGACGGTTGTATAGCCCATAATGTCCCTTATTCCCAGTTTGGCCACACCCAGCAAAGGCAAAGCCCAGAAAGGCTGAATCATGTTCGTCCAGGCATCACCCCAGGCAACGGCCATGGCGGTAGTTGAATAGGGAACATTCAATGCCGTGGCCGCGGGAATCATGATGGGGCCCTGTACTCCCCATTGACCGCCGCCGGAAGGAACGAAGAAGTTGACGATTCCTGCCGAAAGGAAGGTGAAGAAGGGGTATGTCGTTTGATTCGATATGTTCACGAATCCCTGACTGAAGGTTTTGGCCAGACCGGAATTGATCATCATGCCCATGATTCCCGCGTAGAAGGGGAACTGCAGGATAACGCCGCCGACGCCTTTAACGGCTTCACCGACGGCATTGACATAGCGGATGGGCGTCCAATGAAGCAGAATCCCCACGAAAAGGAAGATGAAGTTGACAATGTTCAGGCCGATTGTTCCGCCCTTTACGAAGTAATACACGATGTAGATAAGACCGATGCCGCCGATGATAACCGAGATAATCCATGAATTCTCCAGCTTTTCGGCGGGAGTCATTTCGGATTTGGGCTTCGGAGCCTCTTCATCCTCATCTTCAAAGACTCTTGGGTCGACTTCAAAAATCTCTTCTTTATTTTTCGGAATCATCAGAGCGTTGATTATGGGCATCGTAAACAGCAGCAGGATGCACAAAACAATGTTTTGCCAGCAGAAGATGGTTTCGGAAGCCGGGACGATGGCGCCGCCCGCGAATTTTTCCATAATACTGTCGGCACCGGCGATTTTTAGAGGAATGGAAGCCGAAAGACCTGCGTGCCAGATAACGAAGCCGCTGTAAGCGGAGGCCACAAGCAGAGGATAATGGACTCCCTTAACGCTTTTCGCCACTTCTTTAGCCAAAAGAGCTCCGACGATCAGTCCGAATCCCCAGTTCAGCCAGCAGCAGACGGCGCTGACGAAACTCACCATCAAAAGAGCTTGCGTGGGAGTTTTTACGGCACCGGCCAGTCCCTTCAAAAAGCCTTTTACAGGCTTCGAATTGGCCAGGGCGCTTCCTGTTACGATGATAAGGGCCATCTGCATTGAAAATGTCAGGAAGGCCCACATCCCGCCGCCGAAGAAACCGACCATGTCCATGAAGCCCTGTCCTTCGACAGCCAATCCCAGCACGAAGACAATCAATGCCAGGATAACGGCGAAAAGGAACGCGTCAGGGAGCAGCCGCTTTGCGATGTTGGAAAAAACCTTTCCAAGAATCCGAATCATGAAACACCTCCACGTATGGTTTTCCGTTTGGTAAAGGAGCCGTTGTTCGGTGCAGCAAAGCGGGGCGGCGTTATTCGCCGCCCCGGAAGATCAATCTCCGAAGTCGTATTCTTTGCAGTCGTCGGCGACGACAAAATCAGCTTTTGTATGTTCGATGATGTATTCGGGTGTCGCCGGAGCGAAATACTCTTTAATAATAAATGCATTGTCTCCGATTTCGAAAAGTCCGAGATCGGTAACGATGTAATCCACCTCACCCTTGGCCGTCAGCGGAAGACTGCATTTTTTCACCATTTTTGTCGAACCGTCTTTATCAAAATGGACGGTCGCCGCAATAACGTTTTTGGCGCCGACGAGAAGATCCATGGCGCCGCCCATGCCCGGAACCATCTTCCCGGGAATCATGTAGTTGGCCAAGTCTCCTTTCTGATCGGCTTCGAGAACGCCCAGAACCGTATAGTCGAGATGACCGCCGCGAATGATTCCGAAGGAAGTCGCGGAATCGAAGAATGCGCCTCCCGGAAGAATCGTTACGGGAGCTCCTCCGGCGTTTACGATGTTCGGGTTCGCCTCGCCTTCTCCGGGCTCGGGGCCCAGGCCCGTAAAGCCGTTTTCCGATTGCAGTACGATACTGACGCCTTCGGGAACGTAGTTGCCCACCAGGGTCGGGAGGCCGATGCCGAGGTTGACCACGTCGCCGTCTTTAAACATTCGGGCGATGCGTTTGGCGATTTTTATTTTATCCGGTTTGTAGTCCATTAATTCCCCCCCAGCACAAGGTAATCCACGAAGATTCCCGGCGTAACGATGGTTTCGGGATCCAGTTCGCCGATTTCGACGATTTCATCGACTTCGGCGATCACAGTTTCACCGGCGGTGGCCATCATCGGGCAGAAATTCCGGGCCGAAGCGGCGTATGTAAGGTTGCCCGCTTTATCCGCTTTGGCGGCTTTTATGAGCGTTACATCTCCCTTAAGGGCTTTTTCCAGGAGAAACTCACGGCCGTCCATCGTGATTTTTTCTTTACCTTTTTCAACCTCGGTGCCCACGCCCGTGGGAGTGAGGATGCCGCCCAATCCGGCGCCGGCGGCACGAATCCGCTCGGCGAAGGTGCCTTGAGGCACCAGCTCCACTTCGGCTTCGCCGGAGATCATCTGCCTCTGGGTTTCTTTATTCAGGCCGATGTGACTGGCGATGAACTTGCGAAACTGCTTTGCCAGGACATTAAGGGCCACGCCGGTCGCCTTGGACTCATCACCCTGGTAGAGGGCGTTGTCGCTGCAGGCGAGAACCATGTCTTTACGTCCGGATTCCAGCAGAGCTTTCATCAGAAGCGGCGGAGTTCCGACGCCCATGAATCCGCCGACCAGCAGCGTATCACCGTCTTTAACGTGCGAAATCGCTTCCGCGGCACTTACAACGGGTTTCTCTTTCATCAGTTTTCTTCTCTCTCGATACAGACGGCACTGCCCATGCCTCCGCCGATGCACAATGTGGCCAGTCCGCGCCTCGCGCCTCGGGCCTTCATTGCGTAAATCAGAGTCGTCAGGATACGGGCGCCGGAGCATCCGATGGGATGACCCAGGGCAATGGCGCCGCCGTTGACATTCACGATGGCCGGATCCAGTCCCAAGTCGCGAACAACGGCCAAGGACTGACTGGCGAAAGCTTCGTTGGCTTCAACAAGATCCAAGTCGCCGACATTCCAGCCGGCCATTTCCAAAGCTTTCTTTGATGAGGGTACCGGTCCGTATCCCATGATGGACGGATCCACGCCCGCCGAACCGTAACCTTTAATGGAAGCCACGATGGGGACTCCAGCCTTTTCGGCCGCTTCGCGGCTCATCAGGACCAGGGCGCAGGCTCCGTCGTTGATGCCCGAAGCGTTTCCGGCCGTTACGGTACCGTCTTTTTTGAAGGCCGGCCGAAGAGAGGCCATTTTTTCAAGAGTTGTCTGACGGGGATGCTCGTCGGTGTCGAAAATAATCGGATCACCTTTTCTCTGAGGAATTTTTACCGGAACGATTTCGTTTTTAAACGCGCCTTCGGCGATGGCCCTGGCGGCTCTGTTCTGGCTCTCGAACGCGAATGCATCCTGCTCTTCTCGGGTCAGTTTCCACTGTTCGGCGATATTCTCCGCGGTAATGCCCATATGGTATTCGTTGAAGATATCGTACAGGCCGTCATGGACCATGTAATCCATCATTGCGGAATCACCCATTCTGGCGCCCCAGCGTGCCGCGGGAACAAGGTAGGGAGCCGCGCTCATGTTTTCCGTTCCGCCGGCGACGATGCAGGAAGCGTCTCCCGCTTTGATAATCTGGCTTGCAAGCGAGACCGCCCTCAGACCCGAACCGCACACTTTGTTTATCGTCATGGAAGGAGTTTCTTTCGGGATACCCGCCCCCATGGATACTTGCCTTGCGACGTTTTGGCCGAGCCCCGCGCCCAGGACGTTGCCCAAAATAACTTCATCCACTTTATCCGGGGTGATTCCCGCCCGTTCCATGGCCGTTTTTACGGCCAAATTACCCAACTCAACAGCGGAGACGTCTTTTAGCGATCCTCCGAAAGTACCGATCGGTGTTCGAACCGCAGATGCAATAACTGTTTCACTCATAGCTTACTCTCCTGTTTTGTCCTTATATATGCAAAATGTGTGCCTGAATGAAATAATGTGTTTAGGAGCGATTAGAGAAAGAAATATCGATATTGCCGTGAATAAATATGGCGATTTTGCTATAAATATGGCAGTATTGCGATATCGATAATGCCATATTTAAAGGAACAGATCGATGGATAATCCGGTTCACGGAGCTGAAAAATCAAGTCCTTCCGTACGGCTGCCCGAGGAAATCGTTAAGAAGCTGGCGGATCAGGAATTCGAAATATACTCCTTCAGGGAAATGATGAACCGCCTCCAGGAAGGGATTTATATCACCGACAACCGCGGCATCACATTATATGTAAACAGTGCGTTCGTCCATCTTTCGGGGCTCAGCCGGGAAGATCTAATCGGTAAACGGGTTAACGATATGAGGGATGACGGCATTCTGCCGAATTCCTGCTGTGCCAAGGTTATCGAAACCCGCCGTCCGGTTATGACGATCAACAATTACTATCACGGTCAGAAATGTCTGGTCTCCGGTTCTCCGGTTTTTGATCCCGAAGGAAATCTGATACGCACCATTGCCGTTGTCAGAGACGTTTCGGAACTGGACGCGATGGTGGAGAGTCTCACCCGAAGCGACGGCGGCTGGATGCCGGAAAAACCTCATTATCTGGATGACGAGGGACCGCTGCAGCGGGCTTCTTCCGCGGATACTCCCGCTCTTCTTCAGTCCGAAGAACCGTTGATGCAGGATATTTATATAAAAGCGTCCCGAATGGCCGATTTGGACAGTACCATGCTGATTGTCGGCGAAACCGGAACGGGAAAGGACTATTTGGCGGCGGCCATTCATGAAATACGGAAAAAAAGCAAGTCCGGAGAACTGATCAGGATTAACTGCGGCGCCATCCCGGAACATCTGATTGAATCGGAACTGTTCGGATATGAAAAGGGGGCTTTTACGGGCGCCGCGCCCGAAGGGCGAAAAGGACTTTTGGAAGCGGCCGGCGAGGGAACAATCCTCCTTGATGAGATTGGCGAAATGCCGTATGTGCTTCAGGTGAAACTTCTGAATGTGCTGAACGACAGACAGTTCTATCGCGTCGGCGGCCATCGGATGATCGATTTCAAGGCCAGAGTCATCGCCACAACCAATGCGAATTTAGGCGAACAGGTGAAACTGAAAAAATTCAGAGCGGACTTGTTTTACCGTTTGAATGTTTTTCGGATCAGTATGCCTCCCCTAAGGCTTCGTCAGGCCGATATCCTGCCGCTTTTAAATCGGTTCCTTAACGATTTTAATCGGGCGTACCGCAAGAGTCATTCTTTTTCATCCGAATCCCTTCTTATGCTTAAGGACTACCGATGGCCGGGAAATATCCGTGAAATGAAAAATTTCGTGGAAAAAGCCGTTGTTTTTACAACCGGAGAACCGATGAGACCGGATGATGTAACGGCCGTCCTCACGTCCGATATCGATTTATCGGCCTTGGATGAAAATCGTGAAACCGATATCAAGCGCCCATTCGGTACGGGGGGAATTGTTGAAAAACAGAACCTGAAGGAAGCTATGGATGCGTATGAAGAGCGTCTTTTGAAGAGGACTATCGCCGATTCAAAAACGCTCAGGGACGCGGCCGATTCTCTCGGTATAGATTTTTCGACTCTGATGCGCAAGAAGAGAAAGTATGGACTGAGCCGGCAATAACTGCTGCCGCGGAAGTCATCGCTGATCCGTATGCCTTTTCGGCTGGAAACGGGATTCCCCTTTCCCGGAGCATCCGCGGACGTCGCCGTCGGATGTTTTATTCATTATGATGAACATGGAGGATTATATGACCGGTCACGATATCGACTACGAAGTCATAGGCGAGGGTGTGCAGTTCGCGGAAATAACTCTCGATCCCGGTGAAACCGTTATTGCCGAAGCCGGAGCCATGGTTTACATGGAAGAGGGAATTTCCTGGGAAGCGAAAATGGGGGACGGTTCGAATCCCGACCAAGGGATTATGGGTAAACTGTTCTCGGCCGGAAAGCGCATGCTGGCGGGTGAAAGTCTTTTTCTAACCCATTTTACGAATAACGCATCGTCACGGAAAGCGGTCGGTTTCGCGGGGAACATTCCGGGGAGCGTCGTCGGCATTGATCTTTCCAAGATCGGCGGCGCCATTACGTGCCAGCGCGATGCTTTTCTCTGTGCGGCGAAAGGTACGAAGATCACCGTTACCTTCACGAAAAGATTGGGAGCGGGTTTTTTCGGCGGTGAGGGCTTCATTCTTGAGAGGGCCGTCGGCGACGGGAAATTCGTCGTGCATGCCGGGGGGAAGGTTATCAAGAAGCAGCTCCAGGGTGAGACGCTCCGAGTGGATACCGGGTGTTTGGTCGCCTTTACCGACGGGATTGATTACGATATCGCCCCCGCCGGGAATGTCGGTTCCATGCTTTTCGGAGGAGAAGGATTGTTTGTTACGACCTTAAGCGGATCGGGAACGGTGCTGCTCCAGAGCACGCCGGCCTCGAGGATGTCGCAGTCTCTGATGAAAAATCTGCCTTCTCAAGGCGGAACAGGCAACAAACCGCTTGGCAATCTGGGGGACATTATCAACAGACTCTAGGCGGTTCGTGATGAAATCCGCCTTTCCCGCATCCGGGCGTTCGAACCGCCGGATGCGGGATTTATGGATCGCCGAATCGGCATTGTCCCATTCGGCCTTATCTTAACGGTGTCCGCGCCTATTCGAAGTATTCGAAGGCGTCGATGATGTCGAGATAGACTCCGTCGAATCCCGCATCAACGATATACCCCAGAATGCTCTCGTCGCTTCCGAAGATAATGGCCCGCCACTCTTCATCCCAATAACGCACCTTGTAGTTCCCCGGCCAGTCGGGATTCTCTTTGGCGAGCCATGAGGGAGGATTCACATTCCATGTGGAATCCCAATACGAGCGGTAGTCCTCGGCCTCGCCGATACTCATATAAGCGATAACCAGACGGCTTCCGTCTGTCGCTTTGGTTTTTAAACCCGAGATTTGCTCCGAAGTGTATTCTTCGGTTCCGTTCCAATAGGCATCGATAAGAACAATGTCGTGTTCCGTAGCCTCCAAAGCCGCAAGAAACTCATCTTTCGAGGCGTATGTTTCGGGATTGATAAGGTAGAGAAAATTGGCGGCTTCGGCGAGGCCGGTGATGTCCTCTGTTGATTCTCCGGTAAGAGGGTTCGGGTAGGCCGGAATAACTTCCAGCTCCCGGGAAGGAGCCGGAAAAGAGATGTAGCCTCGGGCCGATGCTTTACTTATGGCATCATCGGCTTTTGCCTCATCAGTGGAATCCGTAAAGGCTCCGTCGGCCACATAATCGATAACGAGAGCTTCTACGCCGTTCTCTTCCGCCAAGTCCAGGAATTCTTCAAGCCATTGAGTTTCTTCGGCCGGAGTGGCCTCTCCGTCTTCGTTCCATCCGTAGTAAAGATCTTCCCTGCCGGTTCCGTCGATGGCCGCAATGTAGGATTCGGCGAGCGTTCCCTCCGGTTCGCCCTCAAAGGTGAAGAGTTCCTGGCCGTTTTGGGGAATTATAAGAAATCCCGGCTCCCTGGTTTTGGCCCATGCTGAAATATCGATGACGAAATCGCGCATTTCGGCCCGATAATCACGGTCGTCGGAGGTAAGAGCGCAGGAGAAAAAAATCAGAAGGCTTCCGGGAATCATGGCTAAAAGCCGGAACGGTACAGTTCTCTTATTATTCATGGCAAGGGGAATTCTATACCGTCTCTCGCCGGGATTCCATTTTTTCGCGCATCATCGGTTTGCCCCAAAATCCCTGATGGGACAATAACCTCTCTGAAAAACCGGAGAGGTGTCGGAACGCTTCACCAGTGACATTTCTTTATGTTCTTACTTATATTGAGAAGATGCTGAGTTGTTCCAAAGTCAAACTTAACCGCAGTGATATCGAAAGGATTATGCGGAAAGTCTTTGGTTCAAAAACCCGGGTTGTGTCCGTAAAGGAAAACAATGAGGGTTGGTTCAATGCTTTGTATGCCGTTTCTCTTCAAGGCTTGCCGGATGTTTTTCTAAAAGTCGCGCCGCCTCCGGAACTCCCCGTTCTTCGGTATGAAAAAGGACTACTGGCGACGGAGGTGGAGGTTCTGAAGATCTTTGAAAAGAATCCGGAGATTCCTTCGCCATCCGTTTTTTTTGCCGATTTTGGAAAAGAACTCATCAATACGGATTATTTCGTCATGGAAAAGCTGGAGGGGGAATCACTTTTCAAAATCAAAGATTCTATTGATGCTGAAGTGCTCAAAAGAATTAATATCCATAAGGGGCAAATCAATCAGGCTATTAACTCCATACATGGTGAACAATTTGGTATTTTCGGTTCCGAACATGAAAAATTCGGGAACTGGCAATCGGCTTTTTTGGGAATGGTGGATGATATTCTTGCCGATGCCGAGGATTTCGGCGTTGAAATGCCTTTTTCTTTAAGCCGAATAAGAAGCTTCTTTTCCGAATTCGCCGATGATCTTGATTTCGTTACAAGACCGTGTTTGGTCCATTGGGATCTGCATGACGGTAATATTCTTATAAAAGACAAGAACAGTATTGCGGGAATCATCGATTGTGACCGTGCGCTCTGGGGCGATCCCGCTATCGAGTATTACTTTTCAAGAATGTTTCCTTCTCCCGAAGAATTTTTTCAGGGATATGGATTGGCTGTTTGGGAAGAAGATTCGTTTGTCTCAAGGAGAAACATGTACGATTTATATCTCACATTAATTTTCGTAACCGAGTGCCGATCCCGAGACATAAAGGATTCGGAACATATTAAATGGGCGCACGGTATGCTGAACTCTCAGATTAAGAAGTTCTTATGAACGGAGAAACCACACAGAAGAGCATTGTTTTGCCGTGTGCCTCGTATAATCCGAATACCGGGATTCTTGAGTTATGATTGATTTCAAGCGTAACAGCGTTTTTCCCGCCATTGAGTTCAAAAAAGGGGCGGAAGATCTTGCCATACAGCCCCATGTTCATAAAATGCAGTCGATTTTCTATTCGAGAAATTGGCGAAGCTGCTCCTCATCGGCCGGAAACGGGAAAAAGTGCAATCTTGTGAGGAGCTTTTTCGTCCCGGATTAATCCGTTTGGTGATTCCGCTTTTCAGCTGCTTGCTGCAGCAGCCTGTATCGGCAACGCCGTCACAGGCGGTTAGCGGCGAAGAGACGGACGTGCCTGATGAAATGAGAAAACCGGCAAACTTCATGGAGTTCGGATTGGAATATGCTGTTAATGCGGATGTACTAACGCATGCCGGATGACTAGAAAACCGTACTAGTCCTTTTATACCTCTGCAACTGTTTTCTAACACATGGCATACTTTTGTCATTATCTTCGTGCGAGGTTGTTCTGATGAAGTTGAATACGAAACCCTGGAAATTTCTTGATGAGTATCGAGGTACTTTTTTTACCGGTGAATGGCCCACCTTGCCGGAGATGCTGAAGATTACAGTTGATCGTTATCCCGAGAGGAGGGCGTTTACCGCTTTTTCTCCGGCGCTCTTGGAGTTCACTTATTCCGAAGTACTGACCGAGGTGAAAAAAATCGGAGCCTACTTAACTTCCCTTGGAATTAAAAAGGGAGACAAGGTTGGGGTTACGGGAAAAAACTCACCGGAATGGTCTTTGGCCTATCTGGGAATCCTTTTCGCGGGGGGGATCGTTATCCCTTTGGATTACGGCTTAAAAAATAAAGAAATCGCCGGACTCATGAAGATCGCCGGAGTCGATGTTCTTTTCTGTGATGAAGAAAAGCATGAGTTCTTTTCCGATATGGAATTGAAAGAGCTTATTTCCCTGGCTGCGGGGACGGGCCGGTATCTTTTGGATTTGAGGATCGACGCCGCGGCCGAAAAGGAAAATGCGGCGGAAATGCCGTCGGAAGACGATTTGGCGGCCATCCTGTTTACCTCGGGTACTACGGGCGTGGCCAAGGGCGTCATGCTGACTCATAAGAATCTGGTAAGCGACTGCTATCAGGCCCAGGCCAATATGAACATTTTCCATACGGATGTGTTTTACGCCCTTTTGCCGCTGCATCATTCTTACTCCATGCTTGCCGTTTTTATTGAAGCCGTATCCGTGGGAGCGGAGATTGTCTTCGCGAAGGCTTTGGCCGTCGGGCAGATTCTCAAAGACCTGAAGCAGGGCAAGGTCACCATGTTCCTGGGCATCCCCATGCTGTTCAATAAGCTGATTAAAGGGCTGATGAAGGGAATCAGGGAGAAAGGCATCCTCGTTTACGGGCTGATTCGCTTCCTGATGGGCGTCAGCGGGATCATCAAGAAATATTTCCATGTAAATCCCGGAAAGAAGATGTTCAACGGACTTCTGGCAAAGCTGTCTCTGGACACCAACCGCATCTGTATCTGCGGCGGAGGCCCCCTCCCGGCGTCCACGTTTAAGATGTTCAACCAGCTGGGCATCGATTTCGTTCAGGGGTACGGCTTAACCGAGACGTCTCCCATCGTCGCTTTGAATCCCAAGGAAGCCTATAAGGAAGATTCGGTGGGCAAGATGATTCCGGGAACCGAAACCCGCATTCTCGATCCGGACGAAGAAGGCTGCGGCGAGATCGCCATTCGGGGTTCGATGGTGATGCGGGGGTATTACAAGAATGAGGCGGCTACGAAAGAGAGCATTACCGAGGACGGATTTCTGAAGACAGGCGACGTGGGTTACCTGGATGAAGAGAATTACCTCTATCTGACCGGCAGAGCCAAGTCCCTCATCGTTACAGAGGGCGGCAAGAATGTTTTCCCCGAAGAAATTGAAGACAAATTCCAGCTTTATGACGAGGTTGAGCAGATTCTGGTTCGCGGCTATATGCTGGATGCGAAGATGAAGAGTGAGGGAATAGAGGCCTTGATTTATCCCGGAGAGAACGCCGGGGACATTCCAAAATCCCGGTTTCAGGCCATCATTGATGCGGTAAATCTTGAATTGAAGCCTTATCAGAAGATTATGCGGTTTTCCGTATTGGATGAACCCATGGCGATGACCACCACCAAGAAGATTAAGCGGTTCGCGGTGGAGTAGTGGCGGCGCGGTAACGAAAAAGTCTTGGCGCCGCACAGCTGTGCTAACCGCGATTGAGGGCGGACGGCAGGCGGGGAATCCTGCTTCATGAAAGGCACCGCACGGCGGTTTGCTCCGCCGGGGCGCCGGGGGGGGAAAGAATCGGGAGAGTTTGTGAAGAGGGGCCGGAGCCGCCGTGAGAAGCGGTTCCCGATTCTTCTTAAAATCCCATTTTTTTCAATTCCGCCACGATCGCTACATATTCTTCGGCAATATCAAAACCGCTGTAATCTTTCCGCATAAGATCAATCTGATCGGCGTGGGAAATCCCTCTTTTTTCGGCACTCTTGAAGGTTCCCTTAAAAACACCCCATTTTGCCGATTCCTCCGTAACCAGTCCGTCGTTGTTTCCCGCCTTCAACTTCATGACGGCGAAAGGGATGCTGAGTAAGGCATGACTTGTCGGTTTTTTCATTACCGCGGCATAGCTCTGGTAATAGACCTCCGGACGATCCGGATTTTCTTTATTGAAGGTTTCCATGGAGGTAGGAGAGAGCTGACGGCTTGCCGAATATGCATCGGGATTCTTATCACCAAGTTTTCTAAAGTTGTTATTGATGGCTTCACAAAGCTTTTTGTACCTGGATTCCTTCATTTTGAACAAAGTGTTCATAAGCTCGGAGCCCCTGTGTGGTGTTGAAATGGTGGTTGGGGATGCGACTTTCCCCGCCATATTCAGGGAACTGATCATGTATCGGGCGTCCAGACCTCCCTTGGAATGGGCGATGATATTGACTTTTTTACTTCCCGTTTTTTCCAGGAACGCAAGGAGCTGATCCTTTATTTCCATTCCGCAGTTTTCAATGGTGCCCCATGCCTGCTGTCGGCCGTATTCGATAACGGCGCCGTTTTTAATCAGTAATGTCGGGATTCTTCCCCAATAATTTATATATTCGTAGTCTCTGAATCCGATACCATGCAGCAGGAGAAGCGGATACCTTGTCGCGCAAATTTGAGATTGTGCGCGAGCATTTTGACGTTCCGTCTTCAGGATTTCATAGGTGTATTCTTTCTTCACAATTCTGCAGCCATAGAGTCCTAGAGCGATGTTTACGATCGGTATCCAAGAGAAAACGATGAACGGAACTCTGTAGGTAAGTCCTAATCTTCCGGATGTGAGGAATATCCGAATCGCCCCATTCAATAAAAATAAAAGTGTAACGGCTGATGTCGTTAC
The DNA here is from genome assembly GCA_963666985.2 of Spirochaetia bacterium. Lineage (GTDB taxonomy): Bacteria > Spirochaetota > Spirochaetia > DSM-2461 > DSM-2461 > UBA2779. Next base: position 2,493,093 of record CAXXIA010000002.1, read on the forward strand.
GATGTCGGCAAGGAATAATTCTCGGGAGATTTGGAAAGATTCCCGATATTTCCCGCCGAGTATTACAAGCGGAATTTGGAGAAACAAAGCACATAAAGAGGCGATGAAAATTCGGCGGCCGCCCATCATGATTCGGAAGCGAAGATTGATTTCTACGGGAGGTTTTGGAGTATGGAGCGCAAAACGGATAAGGAAGAAAAGGGAAACGACCGAAATGATGATTTTCGCCGGAATGACTCCGGAAGCGGGTAACGTATCGATTATTCGAAACAGATACAGGATATGAGGAGAAACAGCCAGCAGAATTATTCTCGGTATCATATAAAACAGATTATAACTTCATAGACCATAAGAATCCGGTTAATTCATTCGACTGATCCTGAACCGATAGTTGCCCGATCGAAGAAGGAACGCCGATAACACACTCCATGGAGAGAAGATGATAAGCAGTTAATGATGATGTTCAATCATCAAAGAGTGATTGAACCGGGTAATCAAAGTAACGGAGTTATTCAGGTTCTGTTTCTTCTTAAAGGAGTTTGTATTGGCATAATATACTATATGTATGTATAGTATATTATGGACCTTCTTGAGAAGCTCGGCATCCTCGCGGATTCGGCCAAATATGATGTGTCCTGCGCTTCAAGCGGCAGCAGTCGAACCGGGGGGAATGGATTCGGTACCACCCGATCTTGGGGTGTGTGTCATACCTGGTCCGCTGACGGCCGCTGTGTTTCACTGCTGAAGCTGCTTTTTTCCAATGTCTGCATTTACGATTGCGCGTACTGCATCAATCGTCGGAGCAATGATATCCTCCGCACGTCTTTCACCGTGGATGAGCTGGTCGACCTGACGGTGAATTTCTACAAGCGGAACTACATTGAGGGTTTGTTCCTCAGTTCCGGTGTTTTCGGCGATCCCGACTATACCATGGACAAGCTGATCCGCGTTGCCCGCCGTCTGCGAAAGGACGAGGGGTTTCGGGGATATATTCACCTAAAGATTATCCCCGGAACAACACGCCGTTTTGTTGAAGAGGCAGGCCGATACGCGGACCGATTAAGCGTGAATATTGAACTCCCCTCCGAATCCAGTCTTCGTCGGCTGGCTCCTCAGAAAAGTAAAGGGTCCATTGTCGGTGTTATGAATCATCTGACCGAAAAAATGGAGGAAAACCGGGAAGAGGGCACACGGTATTCCCGGCCATCGCCGTCTTTTGCTCCGGCGGGTCAGTCCACCCAGCTTATCGTCGGAGCCAGTCCCGAGACCGATCGAACCATTATGAATCTTTCTTCTTATTTTTATCGCAGGCTGAAATTACGCCGGGTTTATTACTCCGCCTTCGTTCCGGTGAATACCGACGGTCCGCTTTCCCATGTCGCCGGTGCTCCCATGCATCGGGAGCACCGGCTGTATCAGGCTGACTGGCTTATCCGTCTTTATAAGTTCGATGTCTCCGAATTATTTGAAGATGATGATGAGAGTATCGATGGTAATCTTGATCCCAAAACGCAGTGGGCGCTGCGGCATTATCATCTGTTTCCCGTCGAAGTGGTCGGGGCGGATTATGAAACACTGCTTCGAACTCCCGGCATCGGATTTCGTTCGGCGGAGAGAATCGTCCGCTATCGGAGAAATACCCGGCTTGATTTCGCCATGCTTAAAAAGTTCGGCGTTGTTCTCAAAAGGGCTCGATACTTTATTACCTGTCATGGGGTGCATCTGGAGCCGCGTGAGCTTGCCGTGGAGAGTCTGCGCGATCTTCTCGCGGATTCTTCTTGTCCGCCGGCCGCCGTTGGGGGAAAAGCGAGTAGCGATCCATACGGAAAGGCGTCCGGAGAGGCTTTATCGACAAAGCAGCTTCTTCTTTTCGGAGGAGAAGCGGAACCGTATGTGAAATGCGGGAAGAGCGGCCGATATTCAGCCGGAGAGGATGACGCGAAAGAACAGCCGGTACACGGAGCAAAGGGTACCCGAGTGGCGGAAACGTCGGGTGCCGCAGCGGACAACTCCTCCGGAATCCGTGAGGTATTCTTCCGATACGATGGAACCTTTACCGGTTTGCTCTCCCTTCTTGAAAAGCTTCGGAACAATCCCGAACTTGTTCCCGTGAAAATTGAACGTTCCTCAAATTCGGAATTATCTCCGCGAAACGAAGATTTCTTTCGCGATACGGTTTGCATCATCAACGATCGGTCGGCGGCGGATCGCTTCATCGAGCGCTTCGTAAAGAAAGAATCCCTTCAATCCCTGGAACTTGTGCATTCCGCGTTTTTATCGGAAAAACCCGATATAGAGATGGCGATTGTCGATTTTTGCCGAGGTTCGGTTTCACGGAACCTCATCGGGCGAGAAGATTCCTCCGATTCCAAAGGAGCTTCTTTTGTTCTTTTGGAAAACGCGGAGCGGCGATTCTTCAGAGAGATTGAACGGTTTTTGGGATTCTTGCGTTTTCACAGAAATAAGGACGGTTTGTTCGTGGCGGAAATGGAACCGGAATGTAATATTCTCTCCGATCTTGCGCCCTTGATGGTTGAGAGAATGTCTTCCCAAAAGTGGTGCATCATAGATCGAAAAAGAAATCGAGCGGCGTTCCACTCCCAAGGCCGTCTTGCGTTTCATGCCGTCTCTTCCGGTGACGTTCTCCGAATCGACTGTTCGGAGGCCGAAGAGGAAGATGAAAACATTGCTCTCTGGCGTCATTATATTGAACGCATCGCCGTGAAGGAGCGAATTAATACCGCCCTTCAGCGGCATTTTCTTCCCCAAAAGTATCATCGTTATCTGACGGAAATGAACAAATCCCGTACGGCGCGATAAACGGAGGTTTTTCCGTTACAGGGCCCGCCGGCGTTCGTCTCTCAATGGAAATTCTCCGTTAAGCGCCTGATTTAAGATATCCAGAATCCGCCCTTTATCTTCGGGTAGCGTGCCGCCGATGGGCAGATAGTTGGAGGCGTGGTTGCTTCGAAAAATGCAATGATTGAGTTCAAGAGCACCGACGAACAAGCGGAATTCTTCAAGAGTATTCTGAGGTGAAAGCGGCTCGAAGGAACCTTCCGATAAATCACGGTGGAGGGGTGTTCCGGGCACCACCATCAGGGTGAGGAGGCTTAAATAATCCGGCTGAACGGCATTCATTAAAGACGCCGAATCGGCGGCATGTTCCTTCCAAAGTTCTTTTCCGCCCAAACCTGAAATAAGTGTTATTGAAAGCCCGATTCCCGCATCGCCGATCATCCGGCAGCTTCGGATAATCTCGTCTCTTGACGCGCCCTTCCGGACATTCGTCAGAATAGTCTCACTTCCCGATTCGGCGCCGAGATAGATTAAATCCAATCCCGCGTTCTTTAAAAGCTGAAGCTCTTCCGGTTTTTTTCGGAGAAGATCCTGCGGCGATGCGTAGAGCGACAGTCTTTGAAGATGAGGAAAACGGTCTCTGATTTGTTCAATAAGGATCAGCAGCCGGGCGGCCGGAAGGCAAAGAACATTGCCGTCCGCCAGAAATATCCGGCTCGCGTTCGGTAAGAAGGCGGCGGCCGACTCGATGTGCCGATTGACTTCCTCTTCGGTACGGATTCTGAACGTTTTCTCTTTATACATTCCGCAGAAAGTACAGCGATTGTACGAACAGCCTACGGTAATCTGAAGGATAAGGCTCTTCGCTTCACTGGGCGGTCTGTAGAGCGGATCTTCGTAGATCATGAATGTTAAGCCAGACGCTCGGCCCCGCAGTAGACTTCGTCCACTTTAAGATAGAAGGCGGCTTTTGGGGTCATTTGGGGGTGGTTGATATGAACCCAATCCACCACTTTGTTGTAGCGGTCTCCATCGGTGACGCATTCGGAGCGGCATTTAATTTGGTACGCTTTCTTGGTATCGGGATCGAGAACCACCACACTTAACCGGGGATTTTCGTCGAGATTTTTTCTGGTTTTCTCAAATTTATTATCGGCAACTACAAGTGTCTCGTTATCAACCGCTTTGATATAGGTAACGTAGACAATGTTGGGGATTCCATCGGAACTGGCGCTGGCGATACAGGTGGGCATTGTTTTTTCAACGGCCTTCAAAACTTCGTCGGTTAATTTCGGCATATTGGGATCTTCCTTGGAATAATGATGAAATACATCTTTTAAGAAAAATCACTTTCTTTCAATGGGAGGGATAAGGGAGCGGCGGACTTCCTTATCCTCAGAAGCGGATAGACGTTTTTCGCGCGAACGATTGGATTCCGATAGAACTATTCGAGCGGACTCCGCATTACCTGAGCAGATAAACGTCTTCCGCGCGGAAAATGGTGACGTGCTTTCCTTGACGGCCTCGGAGCACATCTTTCAGTTCCAGCATCCGTTTCCGGTTTTCCAGCGAACCCTGGATAACCGTTCTTTTTGTTCCGTCCAGGTATTCCCGAATCTCCATTGTAAAATCGAAATGCCGTTCCTTGAGGGTTTCGATGAGCTCGCTCCGATCGATATCGTCTTCAAGGGAAATGCGTGCGAAGAACTTGCGCTGTCCTTCCAGCCGGTCGTCAAGCTTTCGTTTAACCGCGGAACTGATGAGGCCTCCGAGTATGGAACCGAAACCGTAAATAAGAACGTAAATCGAGCTTCGGTCCATAAGATCGAGGATGATTTTTATAACGGTAATACCGTACATCGCTTCGAGGAAATTGATGGCCATCGAGTAGTATTTATTGTCCCGGTTGAACGCGTCGATTTTAGCCAGGAACAAACTGTCCTGTCCGATGCGCAGTACAAGGATGGCCAAGCCGATGAGCAGGATGGATATCATGTGCGGTGCCTCCATTTTGTATTTTCCTCATATCTTCGCGAGTGACCAGCGGGGGGCGGGTGTTCTTCGGATTAATTCATCCTCAGGATGCGATTGAATCGATCAAGGTTTGGAGTTCTTCCGTTCACGAAGTGATGAGGCGGGAATAAAACGATAAGAATCCAAGTCTAACAGAGTCCTAACATTAGGGAGATACATTATTAGGAAACGATTGAATCGATCATAAGGAAAAGATTATGAATCGCTTTCTGAACCGAATAATTTCCGCCGTATTCTCAACCGCCGTACTTTCGGCAGCCGTTCTTTCGGCGGTACTTTTCTCTCTTGCCGTACTGAGTTCCTGCGGAGAGGATTCATCCAAAAACTTGAGGTTGTCTCCGGTTCGGAAAATGAAACCTTGGAACCCCTTATTCAGGAATTCGCACGAAAGAACGGATGCAGAATCAATGTTCACTACAAAGGTTCGGTGGACATGATGCTGGAAATGGGAAGTGAGGACTTTCCCTATGATGCGGTATGGCCGGCGAACAGCCTTTGGATTTCCCTGGGCGACAATCTTCGGCGGGTAAAATACACGAAATCAATCATGACCTCACCGGTTGTTTTCGGAATACGGGAATCCAAAGCCCAAGAATTGGGTTTTGTCGGCACCGATGTTTACGTGCGGGACATTCTCGATGCCATTCGTTCCGGCAAGCTGTCCTTTATGATGACTTCGGCAACGCAGTCCAACTCCGGCGCCAGCGCCTATCTCGGATTCCTCTACGCGCTTTCCGGATCGGAAGATGTGATTACTCCGGATACTCTGGCCGATCCCGATGTGCGGCGGGATATTCGGGATCTTCTGGCCGGAATCAACCGTTCCAGCGGCAGCTCGGGCTGGCTCAAGGAACTCTTTCTGGAATCCGACTACGACGCGATGGTGAACTACGAAGCCGTGATGATCGAGACCAATCAGGAACTGACATCCCGGGGGCTGGAGCCGCTTTACATTATTTATCCCGTGGACGGCATCGTTATCGCCGACAGCCCCCTGGGTTACGTGAATAAAGGACAGGAAGAAAAGGAGACCCTTTTTCTTGAACTTCAGGAATATCTTCTCTCCAAAGAAGTTCAGGACCAAATCAGCGGTTTCGGACGGCGGACCGGATTGGGCGGTATCACCGGCAAGCTTGATCCGACGATTTTTCGTTCGGAGTGGGGAATTGACGTACAGCGGCCCCTGGCTCCCATCCGCATGCCGGGTGCCGAAGTTATCCGCGAGGCATTAAGGCTGTATCAGACCGAGTTCCGGAAACCGAGTTATACCGTTTTTGCATTGGATTACTCGGGTTCCATGGCCGGTTCGAATGAAAAGCAAATGAAGGCGGCCATGAGGACTCTTCTGGATTCTCAAATCGCCGCTCAGTATATGATTGAAGCGGGAGAGAACGATGTTATTAAGGTTCTTCCTTTTTCGTCGGATGTCCTGCTTTCTTCTCCGTGGGCAATCTATGGGAACAATCAAGCGGATTTGATGTCCCTCGATTCCGCCATAGAGAACCTTTCTCCCGGAGGCGGAACCGATATCTATCTTCCCATTATCCATGCATTGAGTGTTTTACAGAGCGAGCCGGATCTGGATCAATACATTCCCGCGATTATTCTGCTGACCGACGGAGAGCATACGGAGGAGACCACATTCCATCAGTTCCAATCCGTCTATGATAAAATCGGACTCGATATTCCGGTTTTTTCCATTGTTTTCGGAGGAGCCTCGGAATCTGAATTGGAAGAGATCAGCGCGTATACCCGGGGACGGGTATTTGACGGACGGAAAGATCTTATCGCGGCGTTCCGGAAAGTGAAGGGCTACAATTAGTGGCCGATCGTTCCAACAATTCCTGGATTGGGGCCGGTATTCTCGGCGGACTTATATTCGCCGGCCTTCTCTTCCTTTTCGGCCTTTCGTTTTGGACTTTTCTCGGCGGAATAGCCGGTTTTGTCGCAGGATTTTTAATTTTTCAGCCGAAAGCACCGGATAAGCATGATTTCGCCATGCTGGGAATCAGCAAGGAAGATTTGAATGCCGCTCTCGCCGAAGGGGCTTCGAAACTGGGCATAATCCGCAGTGAAGGAAAAACCATCGAAAATCCCTCCGTCCGGAAGAAAGTTGACGATGTTACGGAAGTTATCGAGCGCATCCTTCACGATATTGAAAACGACCCCAAAGACCTGCGGCGTGCCCGTCAGTTTTTTTCTTACTATCTTGATGCGACGATTAATATCGTCAAACGCTATGCCGACTTAAGCCGCCGGGGAAGTCAAAGCGCGGCCTTGAATCAGTCTCTGGAAAGAACCGAATCTACCCTCGATACGCTGAAAAAAGCCTATGACAAACAGCTGACACTCCTTTTGGAAGACGACGTGATGGATTTGGATGCGGAACTCGAACTTTTGGAAAGAACGATAAAGATGGAAGGACTCGCGGACGATGAAAGGTAAAACCATCGGGATATTGATTCTCCTTGTTATAGTCGGGGCCGCGCTGCTCTATCAATTCGTCTTGAGAGACGGTGCCGAAAAGAGCAAAGGCGGATTGCTTAACAGGGAAACCGTTACGATTACCGGTTATATCGGCAGTGAAAAAAGCGGATTCCTTGATGATGAAGAGGTGAAGAACCTGCTGAAATCACGGTATGGAATCGTGGTTGATTATCATAAAGCCGGATCCATCGAAATGATCGATCTTCCCAAAGAGGGAATGGATTTTCTTTGGCCTTCCAGCCAGGTGGCGCTGGAGCTCTACAAGCTTCGAGGCGGTCAGTCTCTGAAAAGCGAGACCATTTTCTCCTCTCCCATCGTGCTTTACAGCTGGCAGGAAGTGGTGGACGCCTTTGAATCGGAAGGATTGGTGACGATTCGGGGGCAAGGTCAGGCGGAAATTGATGCCGGAATCCTCATTGAGAAAGTTCTGGCGGGCGAAACATGGAAATCGGTAGGTCTCTCCAGTCTTTACGGAGACATCATCATTACATCCACCGACCCGACTCGGTCGAATTCCGGAAATATGTGGGCCGGTTTGGTGGCGAATCTTCTCTACGGTGAAGTGGTGGACGAGGTTTCTTTGCCGAGTGTCCTGGATGATGTGAAGCGGGTTTTTACAATCCAGGGTTTCATGGAGCATTCCACCGGTACGTTGTTTGAACAGTACATCACCAAAGGTATCGGTCCTTATCCGATAATCGTCGGATATGAAAATCAAATGGTGGAATTCGCTCTTCAGAATCCGGAGATCTGGAATGCCGTGAAGGATTACATGCGGGTGATTTATCCCATGCCGACTGTGTATTCCGAGCACCCGCTGATTGCCTTGGATGAAAACGGCAAACGTCTTCTCGGGGCCCTTCAGGATTCGGATATTAAAGACTTGGCCTGGCGCCGTCACGGTTTTCGAACCGGTATTGAGAACGATCCCGCGGAACTCGGCATTGAGAATATTCCCCGCCGGGTAACGCAAATCATCCGAATGCCGGTTCCGGCGGTGATGGATGAAATTATAAGCGAACTTCAGTAAATCAGATAAAAAGGAGAATCTATGAGCGATTTGGTACCGGCCCGGCAGAAAACCGTCGACATCATGAAGATGTCTGTTGAGAATCAGGAAAAAGCCCGGCGGATGGCCGAAGGAATCGACATCAGCGATTCGAATGCCATCATTCAATACGGGGTGGGAGCTCAGAGTAAAATCTCCGGCTTCGCCGACAGTATCCTGACGGAAATCCGATCCAAGGATTCCGGTTATGTGGGAGATACTCTCTCCGAACTGGTTGTAACCGTGAAGAACGTGGATGTCGACGGCCTTACCGGCAGCGGCAGTGGGCTGTCGAAGATGCTTGGAGGATTGAAGCGCAAGGTTCAGAAATTCATGACGCGCTATCAAAAACTCTCCACCCAGATTGACACCATTGTAAATCAGCTCGACAAAGCGCGGATGACGCTGCTTAAAGACATTACGATGCTCGACACTCTGTACCAAAAGAACGTGGAATACCTCGGTGAATTGGACCTTATCATCGCGGCCGGCCAGGTAAAAGTAGAGCAGATAAAAACCGAGGTGATTCCCCGAATGGAAGAGGCGGCTCAATCCTCCGGCGATCCCATGGATGCCCAAAAGCTTCAGGATATGAATCAGCTTTTGAATCGGTTTGAGAAAAAACTGCACGATTTGCTTTTAAGCCGGATGATCAGCATTCAAACCGCCCCTCAGATTCGGCTGATCCAGGGAAACGATCAGACTTTGGTGGAAAAGATTCAGAGTTCGATTCTCAATACCATTCCTCTCTGGAAAAATCAGATTGTCATCGCCATCGGTCTTTATCGGCAGAAAGAAGCTTTGGAACTTCAGAAGAAAGTTACCGAAACCACCAACGATCTTTTAGCCAAAAACTCGGAGATGCTGAAACAGGGGTCCATCGAGGTTGCCAGGGAAAGCGAGCGGGGTATTGTGGAAATCGAGACATTGAAGAAGGTTAACAACGATCTGATTTCCACCATCGAAGAGACCCTGCGCATCCAGCGGGAAGGTAAACAAAAGCGCGCCGCGGCGGAAGCCGAACTGGTTCAGATGGAAGGGGATTTGAAGAAGCGTTTATCGACGGTCGGTACGTCTTAATCGAAGTCCAAGATAAGTTGAGTGCATGCCTGCGGTATTGAGATCCCGGACATGCACTCCTTATAGGGGAAATTAGAGCAATTTTACCACCCGATGGGCCGGCTTCGCAGATTGGAATCAATGAAGCATAGCCGGAGCGGGAGGCAAATCAGTCCCAAGCTTTCAGGAACCGAAGCAGAACTTCCGCCGCGTTGTTCGCGGCCAATCCGAAGAACGTGCCGATCTCGTTTTCTCCCTCGCCGCCTCCGGCCAGGTCGGATAAAGAACGGAAAGCCAGATAGGGAACATCGGCGATATAAGCGACGTGGGCTACCGCCGCTGATTCCATATCGAGACAGTCGGCCTGGAAGTTCTCATAAGCCCAATCCCGGTAAGCCGCATTATCGACAAAGGCCATTCCCGAGACACCGTTTCCTCCCACGACGAGTTTGGGAACATGTGTCAGTTCCGCTTTATCCGTCTTGGATTCGAGCTGGACATCACTGATTTCCCGGGCAACCGCCAGAAGATTCTCGTCGACATTGAACCAAAATTTGTTTTCCACCGCATCCGCTTTTTCCAGCCTTCCGTGAGTAACGCCCACTTCCTGGGGATACATCATACCGAAACCGGGATAAATCTCATGATGGTATCCCAAATCATATCCGTCTTCGGTTTCACGTGCGAAAAGCGATTCCTGGTACTGAGCCCATTTGGCGGGAATGGTAACATCGCCGATATTCAGATCCGGATTGACTCCGCCCGCGATTCCGCTGAACAGGATGGCTTCGATGTTGAAGTTGTCCAGGGCGAGCTGAGTGGTCATGGCCGCGTTGACCATACTGATGCCGGAAAGAAACAGAACAGCCTTGTGACCTTCAATTTCGCACAGAGTAAAACTTCTGCCGTTGATGACGATTTCTTCTTCGATATCCGCAACGGCTTTGAGCTTTACAATCTCGGGACCGAAGGCCGAGATAATGGCGATTCTTCCTTCCTGAGAGGGAGAAATCGGCTCCTGGACTCCCTCGGCAAAGAGTGCCGCGCTTAACGTACACAGCACGATGAGAAGAGAGGCGATTTTCAGCAGTTTCTTCATTTTCAAAATCTCCTAAAGATCCTTTTTACGGATGGTAGATTTCAATAGATAAGAGAGTCCATATCTCGGCATGAATAACCGAGGCGAATACCTCAGGAAAACAATAAAAGTCAAAAATCATACCGAAGCGTAGGTTTTAAACGGCGGCGTAATCATCTGGAAATTACGATAAAAATCTTTGAATCCTTCTATATAATAAGTTATGCCCCGGAAGTCGGATTCTTCTTCTTTTCAATTGAGTCTTTTCATAATCACTCCTTTCATTTTCCTCCTTGTTTCATGCCGTTCTTCCGAAGTTCCGGTTCTCCGGGCCGAAGACGGTTGTCTGGACCTGCGGAAGGTTGATATCGCCGAGAAACCTTTGCCGCTCGACGGAGAGTGGAAATTCGTCTGGAAAGAATACCTTAGCCCTGATTCCGAGGAATGGAATAATCCGGAGATTACAACGGCGGTGATTCCGGGAACCTGGAACGACGTGAGCATCAACGGGACCACTCTTCCCGATACCGGCTACTGTTCCATGCGGCTTCGCATTCTCCTGCCGCCGGGAATCGGGGGGATGGGGATTAAAATCAACAACATCAGTACGGCCTATAGGCTGTATATCGATGATGAACTCTTCATTGAAAACGGAACGGCCGGGACCTGCCGCGAGGCATCCGAAGGGCGCTATCAGCCGAGAACTGTCTACTTCGAGCCTGAAAAGAATGAAATCACCGTCACCATGCATATTTCCAACTTCCATGATCGTCTTGGAGGCGCTTGGACGCGGATGTACATCGGGTCCGCCGAAGGAATCTCCGTTAAACATTACTGGGACGGCAGTTTTGATATGCTGCTCTTCGGCATGTTCTTCATTATCAGCACTTATTACTTAATCAGTTGGTATTTCGGCGCGAGGAAAAAAGCCTTTTTATGTTTCGGTCTGGCTTCGCTGATGATTGCCGTTCGAACCCTGAGTGCGGGCGAGATTTATTTAATGACGATATTCCCGCGGATGGGGTTTGAACTCAACCATAAAATTCAGTTGGGCAGTCAGCCGGCATTAGTCGCCTTCTTTCTTCTTTCGCTGAAGAATGTTTTCCCCCGGGAAATCTCATCCTCGGCGGTTAAAATTATTCTTCCCATTTTGGCTCTCTATGAATTAATCGTTGCGGCTTTTCCGCTTATGATCCATTCGTATCTTCTTTTCCCCTTCCATGTTGTTGTCATGATTCTCGGGGTTTATTTGGCAGCCGCGATTTTTATCGCCGCCCGCAGCAATAGGCCGGGAGCGAAGATGCTTTTTCTCGGTTTCCTTGTTCTGTTCATCACGACTCTGAATGATATCCTCTACAGTATTTCGATTATCTATACCGGATATCTTGTAGTATTCGGAATCATCTTCTTTTCCATTTCTTATATCATTACCTTAACAATGCATAAGGCGGATTCGGGCGCTGTTCCTCACGATGTTACCGATGAACGAATCCTGCCTTTGTTGATGGAAAAAGGTATTTCGAACCGGGAAGGGGAAGTCCTGATTCAATTGCTTCAGGGACTATCCTACGGTGATATTGCCGAGAAACTTTTTATTTCAAAATCCACGGTTACCAAACACGTCCACAGCATCTACAAAAAATTGGGAACAAAAAACAGAGTCGGTCTTTACGACTCAATTGGAAGCATGCTCCGGAATCTCGAAAAATAAAAATGGTACGAAAATTCCATTGCCGACCGGTGTGATTCGGGACTGAATGAGACATCCAAAGTTCTTAAGGAGCATGTATGGGGTCTTTGAAACTTTCCGGGAATATTCTATCGGTTAGGGGCGGCGGCGGCCGATCTCGACAATTTACCGTTGACGGGCTTCGTCTGGCTTTTATGGTTACAACCGCAAAGGTGAGATTTTTCGCCATCACCGGAGGTGACGATTTACTGGTGCTTGATTTGGATGATGAGAATCAGAGTGAAGGGATTGATCTTCTTCATAAGATGTTCTTGGACTCCAAACCGGGTCCGCTTTCGGGATTTGATATTTGTCTGGCCGATTATGAAGGCAATATGGCCGTTCTTACGCTGAAGAGCTTTAAAAAAGAAGGAATCGATATTATCGATCTCTTGGGCAAAACACGGGAACGGCGTGTGGAAAAACGGAAGAGTTGGCTTGCCTGCGATCCCACGGTAACGCTTAAAGGAAGATTCGGTACGGCGAAATTGAATCGGCAGGGATATTTCTTATCCTCGAATAAATCACTGAGATGGGATGAGGTCGGTCAAATCCAGATTAATAAACAGGAATCGCTGATTACCACCACCCATTTGCTTGTTATTCCCCAAGGTGTCGGCGGCGGAGTTTTCAGTATGAAGAAATATAAATACGCCCTTAAAGGCATTCCTAATAAGCTGGCGAATTTATATCTCTCCGAGTGTTCTTTCTGGCGGAATCAAACATTTGAGAAGAATGAGAAAAAAATTGAAGAGGAGGCCATGCGGGAGCTTGTTCGCGACGGTATCGTCTCAGGAAGTTCCAAATGAAAACAGGATATGTCGGATTTCTGATGCGGCTGGCAGGCGGGATTATCGATGCCGTTTGTCTGGGAATTATCAGCGGTATTCCGATTGCCCTGATTCTCATTTTTGAGAGATCGTCCGGACATCGTTTCGCCAATGTTCTTTTCGTTCAAATGAATCTTGTTGCATTTATGGGCTGGCTGTATTTTGCGATTTTGGAAAGCTCGAAGCTTCAAGGTTCCGTAGGCAAGGTGTTCTTGGGAATTGTCGTTGTTGATCTGAACAATGAAAGGATTAGTTTCGGTCGGGCTACCGGGCGATATCTGGGTATTGTAATTTCCGTAATGACATACGGCATCGGATTTCTTTTTCCTTTATGGACCAAACAGAAAAGGGCGCTTCCGGATTTTATAGCGGGGACAATGCTTGTTTATCGGGGAACGAAGAATGAAAATATCGGTGTTGATGCTTCTGTTGAAGTGGAAAGTGCATTGTCCGATGCGAAGCTCAAAATTCTTGCACGGATGCGGGAATCCGGAGAATTGAGCGAAAATGAGTATCAAATCGCGCTGGATAAACTGCGTCGATAGTTTGCTGTGATTTTGGCAGGTAGCGTCTTCTGATTTTCCTATGGCGATTCTTTGTCGGAACTCTCCATCTATGGTATTCATAGGATATGCGGAATCATTTTATAAAGGATTATATCGGTCCGCCTTTTGATTGGTTCGGACCGATTCATCTTATCCTTCTCGGCATTACTCTGGTTTTAAGCCTTCTGATTCTATTATGGAAACCTGCGTGCCGAGGTCGGGTTCTTTTCCGTTACAGTGTTGCCGCATTGCTGGTTGTCAATTCGATTGCCTGGCACTGGTGGAAGGCCTCCGTCGGTGAATGGACCATTCAGGAGATGCTGCCCCTGCATCTTTCCGGGATTCTGGTATGGCTGGTTCCGGTCATGCTGATAATCCGAAGTCGATCTTTATTCGTTTTCGCTTTTTATGCGGGAATTCCGGGAACTCTGTTGGCTCTTCTTTTTCCTCAGCTCGGTATCTATAACTTCCCGCATTTTCGGGTTCTTTCTTTTTTCATCGCCCATATTCTGCTGTTGATTGCGCCGCTTTATATGATTCGTACCGAGGGGATGCGGCCGGTTTGGAAAGAGGTTTGGGCGGTCTTTGGAATAATGGTTGCGTATACGGCGCTAATGATGGTGATGAATCCTCTTTTAGGCAGCAATTATCTGTTTGTGAACAGTTATCCGGAGGTTTCCGAAACGCCTTTTCTCTGGAGATGGCCCTGGTATGTGATAATGGAGGCTTTCGGCGCATTGGGTTCCATGATTCTGCTTTATCTGCCGTTTGGCTTTCGCGATTTGATTCGGTTGAAGCACGTTTAGCCGAATCTCTCACGGTCCGCATCGCGAATAGACCGCGGCGTATATGGCTCCGCGGCGCTCGGCGGCTGCGGCTTAAAAAAAACACCGATTAATCATCGCCGCTGATTATGTACAGTCTGTTCGGGTAATTCTCTATCAAATAACGGTAAGAGCCGGATACGGCAATCGTGCCTGTCGCATTGGTCGGGCAGTAATATGATTTCAAACAATCCCCGCCTGTATCCAGAATCCGGTATTCGCACCATACATCTCCGGGTGCGTAATATGTCGTATGGTAACCGCCGGCCGTTCGTTCCAATTTGGTTGTTCTGACCAGATCAGGCAGAGACGAATCGAATGAATCGCCTGATAATATCGATGTAACCGCGCCTGTTGAGGTATTGATTTCGCCGATTGCCGAAGAGAGAATCGATCCGTTATGACAATAGAGGATTCCCTCGTGCCAGGAAATGCTGTCGGCGGCCGACAATTCAGCATTCGGAATCGGATATCCCTCTTCAGCGATGCTTAAATCCGTTCCTCTGTATTTATAGAGACTCAATCCGGAGCCGGTGCTTTGATTCCCGACCACCCATGTATTGGTTCCATCAAATGTAACGGCAAAGGGTTCCGCGCATGAAATACCGATTTCACCGACCGAACCGTTCGAGATATCGATACCGATGATTTTATACTCGGAATCGTCGAGAATGGCGGCGTAGAGTTCCCTACCGGAGCTTCCCACATAGCTTATGTCCAGAAATTCCACGGTGCTGTTCGTATCAAGGGTAAGGGCGGAGGCGACTTCGAGGCCTCCTTCTCCGAGAAGGGTAATCCCGCCGCCCGGGTTTGTATGCCAGGAACCGCTTTCACCGTCGAGCGTGAATGAACTCATCTCCCAGGTTCCATTATTGATTTCCGCCGCCGTTTCGTAGTGAATATGCGCGGAAAGCGCCAGCCGGCTGTCCGCGGACTCAATGGTGAATTCAAAAAGATCGTGAGGGACGTTCCCGCTTGTCGAACGGTTGTTCTCCCATGTTCCCGCGAGTGAGGAGGCGACAATGGTTGAACCGTCAAATCCTTTCCAGTCGATTGTTCCGGAAACGCTTCCCTCGCCGCCGTAAAAGTCCATATTCTCACCCTCAAGAGTCATGGTTATCGTGAATGTTCCGTAGAATTCGGTATTATTCTCCCATGCGCCTGTCCACGTTAGGGTATTCGGAGTATTACCGCCTCCCGATTCCATTCGGCAGCCGAGAAGAATTGACAGAACGAACAAGACAGCCGCCGTACGAATAATTCTTGTTTTCCGGTTGATGGGATTAACTGGGGAATTGGTGCCCATTGCGTGCTCCTGAAGTCTATTTCCTTCATAACGCGCTGAAAGGGCAAATCCATCAATGGAATTTTCGTACCATTTGCATTTTTGTCGGCGGTACGTTCAAGATGTTCTTCTAACGAATTAAACGCCGCTTGCGGCAGACCGACGCTTTTCCAGCCGCTCTTTCCTGTATTCTTCAACCAAAGCGGTAATTTCTTCTCTTCCCATGTATTTCTCATTGGGATTGTTTATGGAAACTTCAAGAGTTCCGGCTGCCGGATTTAATTCAACGATATGGATATTATCTTTTTTCCCGTTACCGTCTCCCGTCGATCCGGTTTCAAAGACTCTTATGGTTTGATTGAGCGTATCTTCCGCCCAGACATGACCATGGCCGGTAAAGACTGCTTTTATCGAAGAGGCATACCTGGAAGCAATATCGTAGAATCGGTCTCCTTTTCGGATCTGATAGAGTTCTCCGGCACCCGACCACATCGTTTGAAAATTATTGTCGGTGATGGGAGGATGGTGGAAAAACAGAAGACTCGGAGTGCCCATCCGCAGCTCATTTTCCAGCCAGTCCATCTGCTTATCGTCAAAACTGCCCGTACAAAAGGATTCTTTTCGGCAGTTCAGACAAACGGCATCTCTGGCGCTGCCCCTGTTGCTGTTGAGAAAGACGAACCTATATCCTTTGAAAAGAAATGAATAATAAGGATTTATTCCCAGGACTTTCTTCCAGACCTCTTCGATTTTTTTAGGATTCTCGGTCATGATTCCTTCATGGAAATTCGTGTTATATCCTTTTTGATAATCATGATTTCCGAGAAGGGCATAGTAGGGGATGGTTAATTCATCCATGACGGCTTTAAATCTTTCGGGCGGATTATCCTCTCCGATGCAATAATCATTCGGATTCTCTGAAAAAAGGCACCCGACCAAATCTCCGGTAACAACGGCAAAGGAAGCAAATGATAATTCGCTGTTTATTCTCTTAATGGAAAACCGGAGGTTCTCCAAATTCATATCATTGTCATAGTCCTGATTGTCGGGATTACCCGGAAGTCTGACGTGTGTATCCGAAAGAACAAGGAATGAAAAGGTTTCTTGAGATTTCATGTTGGAGAGATTAGGAATATGTGTTTTAGGTTGCGGTTAGAAAAGGCCGATTTTGCGGTTAATAAACAACAGTCCGTTTGGGAACTTGTCTGCGGGCCGGAATCCGCGTAGCGGACCGTAATCTTACAATAGGTTAATTTCGATGAATTCCCGGCGGGGAATGCGTATCTTTATTATTGTGGATAAGAAGCGTAAAAAAAGAGATTTTGCGATAGCCTTCGGCGGCGGCGGAGCCCGGGGCATTGCGCATGTCGGGGTTTTGGAAGTCCTGGAAAGAGAAAAGCGTTTACTGCCGGGGATTGTCAGCGGTACGTCCGTGGGAGCCATTATCGCCGCCTGTTATGCTTCTCAGACCGATTCTCAATCGATTCATGAAGTGATCGACGGTTTTGATTGGTTTGAGAATGTGGTGAATCTGAACGAAACCCTGCGGTATCGATTACGGAATCATGGTCTTGTGTCCAACGATAAGCTGAAAGATACCATGGAGGAGTTGATCGGGAAGGTCGGATTTGAAGATTTGCCGATTGATTTGGCCGTTGTCGCCGCGGATTTGGAGAAGAAAGTCCGGATTGTTTTCACTTCTCCGAGAATCGCGTCCGGAATGGAGAGGGCCGTAATGGAAAAATTTCTTCCTTCTCCTCGGGAAGGACTCCCCGGGTGCAAAACGGAAATTATCAGTGATTGTGAAGTGGCTCAAGCGGTACAGGCCAGCTGTGCCGTTCCGGCTTTTTTTTATCCGGTAAAAGCCTTTGGATACAAGATTCTGGACGGCGGTGTTCTGAATCAGATTCCCGTTGATGTTGCGAAAGCCATGGGTGCCGACATTACCATGGGTGTGAGTTTGGGACTTCCGTTCTATCCTCAGAGAATTAGGGGCGCCGCTTCCATAATGGGCGCCAGGATAGGTTTGGAAGGAGTTCATCAGCAGAGAAAGAGTCTGGATATGGCCGATTTGGGTTTTCAGATTGAAGGTATCGAAGAAACCAGCTTTCTTAGAACCGATAAAGAACGTCTTATCGGGCTTGGCGAGACGGCAATGGAAAAACGGCTGGAGATTTTAAAGAAACTGCTGTCCGAAAAGAAGCCGCGCCGGTCGCTCCTTAATTGACGGGGATTTATTTCCCCATAAGGTTGCTAAAGGGGATTTATTTCCCCTTTATTCATCAAACATAAATCCGGGGAATTCAAATGACAATAAAAAATCTCGTTCCCGGCGAATGATGCAGCCATTGGTTTAAATATATAATGCGAATAACTTTATGAATCCAAAATTAAGAAAAAACATGTGTCCGATTCAGAATCTGTATATTCCTTTGAACTGTTGTGGCACGAGATTTGCATTTATATGAGAAATCAAGGAGGACGTTTTATGAAACGACTTGTATCGGTTCTTTGTTCCGTTGTTCTTTTGTTGGCTCTCGGAATGCCTTTATCGGCTTCCGGTCAGGATGAGAAAGGTGACGGCCAGAAGACTTTGGCTGTCTGCCTTCCCGGAAGTGTTGAGTTCTTTTCCGTTCAAAAAAAAGGAATGGATAAAGCCGCCGCTCAATACGGATTGAAACTGATATATTCCGATGCCGAATGGGATGCCGCCAAACAGTTAAGTCAGGTTGAGAACTTCGTAGCACGAGGCGTTGATGCCGTTATGTTGTGTTCCGCCGATAATCAGGCACTTATGCCGGCTGTAAAACTGTGTAATGATTCCGGGATTCCCCTTTTTACATTTACGAATACCTTAGGTGCCGATCCTAACGGACAGGTTGACGGTACGGTAACGTTCATCGGTATAAATGAAATTTCTCTCGGGCATATGATGGGTAAAATGGCCGAATCCGTATTGGGAAATGAGGCGGCGAATATTGTCTTGATTGAAGGAAATCCGGGCACGGCTCCGCAAAGAATGAGAACCGAAGGTTTTATGGAAATCGTAGGTAAACATGACAAATGGAATGTCGTTTATCAGCAAGCCATTCCCGGCTGGACTAAGGAAGGCGCACTCGCCGCCGTTGAGGCGGCTCTTCAATCCGGAGAAACCATTAATCTGATCAGCTGCCAATGGTATAACGGTGCCACAGCCGCGGCACAGGCGATTGAGGAATCCGGACGAACCGAAAAAATCTATGTAACCGGTTTGGAATTCTCCAAAGAACTGATTCCCATGATTCAGGACGGCAAAGTTGATATGACGTCGAATTATTCCATTGAAGATTCGGGATTCACGGTTATTGAAACCGCCTATAAATACTTTCAGGGTGAAAAAATCCCTTCATTTATTCCTTTGGAGGCATACATTGTCGATAAAGGGAATGTCGACGGTATAACACCGGAACTTTAGAGATTGCTTTATGAACTGGGGAACTCAGCTCTTTTTAAGCAAAGTTGAAAAAGAAACATATCCCGTAAGGAAGCTGGAATGGAAGCTCTCAAGGATTTTGGGAAAATCCAATATTGGGAAACTGATATTCTGGAATACTCGGGAAGATGAATATACCGATTCCGTTTTAAGACTTTGCCGGGAATTTGATGTTGAGTGTTGGCTGTGGTTCCCCGTTCTGGCGGATTCCGTCGTCCCGTCTGAGAATGCCCGTCCTGCGGTGAATCATAGGGGTGAGTATGGAATTCGTCCGCCCGGATCCATTAATAAGCCGGAAAAGGGAGAAGAGAATTTTACTTTCTTTTGTCCTTCGGATGAGTCGTTTGAAGAACTGACAATAAAGACTCTTTCGGATTTAGTGGATCGATACGAATATACGGGAGTCTTCCTGGATCGTATTCGTTATCCCTCTTTCGCAAACGGTCTGCCGCTGCAATATTCTTGTGTCTGCCCCGCGTGCTGCCGGAAGATGGGAATTGATTCGGAGGCGCTTTATTCCGAATTGGATTTCATAAAAGGGAAGGATTTCCTCAATCTGTTCCGTATGGGTGCGGAGTGTGAAAAAAGTTCGAACCGATTTCCTGAAGTGAAACGATTTTTTCGGCACCGGATGGGGCTGATTACCGAGAAAGTGAGGAGATTGAGGGAACCTGTAAAAGCCGTAGGAATGGGGCTTGCGCTTGATCTTTTTACACCGGCTCTGGCATTTTCGGTCGGCCAGGATTATTCGGCATTAAGCGGGATTGCCGATTGGATAAAGCCGATGACTTACGGCTTGGCCTGGGGACCCGCGGGAATCCCGTTGGAACTGGACTGTCTTTATCGGGGTTTGACGCAGAGCTTTCCCGAATTACACAAAGAAGAAGTCATGGCGGCGATTGAGAAACTGATGAATTATAAAATCACGCCGTATTGGGAAGGAAGATCGGATACGGGTTTCCCGACTTCCCTGGTTTATAACGAATGGAACACAGCTAGGCAATTCTCCGATAAATGTCTCTTTTTTCCCGGAATAGAAATGGTTCATAGCGAACTGTTTCGAACGAAGGTTCCGGAATATCGTGTGAAAGAGGCTATCGAACTCTTTGGAAACAGAACGGATATTATCGCCTGCTGGAATTGCCTTGATATACCTGAATCTTATTTTGCTTTATTGGATAAGAGCTGATCTATGCCTCAAATACTGCTGTCTCTGGACGGAATTAACAAAAGTTTTTCGAATGTTTCTGTTTTGCGGAATATTGATTGGGATGTTCATTATGGGAAGGTTCACGCCCTCTTGGGGGAAAACGGAGCCGGGAAGTCGACTTTAATTAAGATTATTTCCGGCGTCTATACCGCAAGTTCCGGAACGGTTTCCCTCGAAGGTCGGCAATTGGATTTCACATCTCCTCAAGATGCGGTCAAAGCCGGAATCAATGTGATTTATCAGGAAACGAGTCTGATTCCTACATTAAGTGTTCTGGAAAATGTTTTTCTTGGAATTGAACCTAAAAAACATAACGTCATCGATTCGGTCGCAATGAGAAAAAAATATGCCGAGGTAAACGCACAGATTGGAATTGATATAAACCCCGAGCAAAAGATTTCGCTTCTCGGTATCGCCGAGAAAAAAATCGTTGAGATTATGAAGGCTCTTGCAAGAGAAAGCCGGTTGATCATTATGGATGAACCGACAGATTCCCTGTCGGGGAAAGAAGTCTCTCTCCTTTTTAACGTCATATCGGATTTAAAAAAGCGGGGAATTACCATCATCTATATTACGCATTTCCTTGATGAGGTTTTTCGGATTTCCGATAGAATCACCATCCTTAAGGACGGCCGGCTGGTTTCGGATGCCGATGCCGATGAAATGTCGGTTGAACTTATCGTCAAATCCATGGTCGGCGATGTAATGAAATTGGAAAAAGCTCCGGATTATCCCTCCAAATCATCCGAACCGCGATTATCGGTTAAGAACTTGGTTCCCGATGATGATGTTCCGTCAAGCAGTTTCTGTCTCTATCCGGGAGAAGTGCTTGGAATCACCGGTGTGGTCGGCGCGGGGAAATCGGAATTGGGGAGAGCCTTGTTCGGGGCGGCAAAAAAGAAATCCGGGGAAATAATCTTGGACGGAAAAATCTGTCGGATCAATTCTCCCAAGGATGCGGTGAGAGCCGGTATCGGAATGACGACCGAGGATCGAAAAGATACGGGATTGCTCCTGGATGATTCTATTCTCCATAACCTTACCTTAGCGTCCCTGCAAAAACATATGCGGAAAGGTTTTATTTCAACGGGACTGGAATTGAAGCTCTATAAAGGGACAAAAGAAAAATTGGGAATAAAGTGCACCGATTCCGATCAGCATCTGCGTTTCCTCAGCGGCGGGAATCAGCAAAAGGTCGTTATCGGAAAGTGGCTGGCGGCCGATCCGGATATCCTGATTATGGATGAGCCGACCAGAGGAATCGATATCGGCGCGAAGCAAGCGGTTTATCAAATTATCAGAGCGTTGGCCGCGGCCGGGAAGTCGGTAATTTTCATATCATCCGAGGTTCCCGGGGTTCATGCTCTTTGTCATCGGATTCTGGTGATGGGCAGAGGTTCTATCCGGAAGGAATTCTTTCCTGAAGATCCCATTGAAGCCGTTATGAAAGCTATGCTGGAAGGAGAAGTTTAACGGATGAATCTTACGGATAAATTTAATCAAAAGAACGTGAGGCAAATAACTCAGAAATACGGAATTATGATTCTTTTTTCTATATTAAGCATCATTATTTCGATAGTTACTCCCAATTTCCTTAATGCTCAGAACATCATAAACATCCTTCGGCAAAGTTCGATAATCGGCGTTATGGCTATAGGAACCACCTTCGTTATTATCGGCGGAGGCTTTGATATTTCCGTCGGCAGCGTGTTGGCGCTTTCGGCCGCCATGGCGCTGGGATTGCAGGCTCAGATGCATTGGCTGGCAAGTACGGTTATTGTTCTTCTTGTCGGTATCGGCATTGGGTTGGCCAACGGTTTTTTATCCGCGAAGATCGGCATCGTACCGATTATCGCCACGCTGGGAACTCAGACCGTTGTCCGCGGTCTTACCTATATGTATACCGGCGGATATCCTGTTACCGGCGATTCGCAGAGTTTTCAGTTTATCGGTTCCGGATATATCGGGAAGATTCCCTTCCCGATCATTCTTTTCCTGACCATGGTCGCCCTTTGGCAGTTTGTTTTAAGTAAAACTCCCCTCGGACGTTACAGCTGTGCAATCGGAGGGAATAAAGAATCCACGAGACTCTCCGGTGTTAATGTCGATTTTTACCAGATTATGACTTTTGTTATCGGCGGAGGGATGGCGGCTCTTTCGGGAATTATCTATGCGGCCAGACTCAGTTCCGCCACGCCTTTGGCCGGTCAGGGATATGATCTAGATGCTATTGCCTCAACGGTTATCGGCGGAACAAGTGTATCAGGAGGGCAGGGAAGCATCGTCGGCACGCTGATCGGTGTGCTTCTTATGACTATTCTAAACAATATGTTTAATCTTATGGGTGTTCAAGTGTATGTTCAGTATTTGGTAAAGGGTATGATTATTCTTCTTGTTGTGGGAATTGATTCTTATTCGAAGAAGCAGAAAAACTAGATTTTCATAACCCGTTGGAAACCGGATGTTTAGCTTTAAAAAGAAAATAGAATGGGCCGAAGCAGAATCCTGATTATTGATGATGAATTGGAATTCTGCCTCTCAATGAAGGATTTGTTTGAGGATTCAGGCTATTCCTGCATCTACTCGACCGATCCTGAGAAGGCGGCCGATCTTCTGCGAAAAGAAAAAATCGATCTGGTTCTTCTTGATTACAAGATGCCTCGTGTAAATGGGATTGAACTTCTCAGCTGTATCAGAGAAGAGAATTCCGAACTGCCGATAATTCTCGTCTCCGGATATATCGATATTGAGACAACGGTTCAAGCCATGCGGATTGGGGCTCTGAACGTCTTAAGGAAACCGGTGCGCTTTGCTCAGCTGGAAGAAGAAATCGCGCGAATCCTAAATACGTCCGGTGGCGCCTTCAGATCGGATTCTTCGATTATCAGCGGCGATAAAAAGGTCCTTGAGATTTTTGGTTCCATAAAGAAGGTTGCGGAAACAAACGCTCCGGTGTTAATTACCGGAGAGAGCGGAACCGGGAAAGAATTGATCGCCGAGGAAATCCATCGGCTGAGCGGTCGTACTCAGCATCCTTTTGTTAAACTCAATTGTGCGGCTTTGCCCGAGTCTTTATTGGAAAGTGAGCTTTTTGGTCATAAGAAAGGCGCGTTTACCGGTGCCCTGGAAAATCGTTCCGGCCGCTTCATCGCCGCACATCAAGGGAGCCTCTTTCTTGATGAAATTGGTGATATGAACCTGCTGACTCAGGCAAAACTATTAAGAGTTTTACAAGATGGAAAAGTTACGGTTCTCGGATCTGATAAGCCTCAAAATGTTGATGTTCGAATTATTGCCGCTACCAATAAAAATCTTTTTTCCATGATGAAGGAAGGTCTCTTTCGAGAAGATTTATTTTATAGGCTTTCGGTTGTCCATTATGATCTCCCCCCTTTACGTGAAAGATCCGGAGATATTCTTCTTTTAAGCAGTTTTTTTCTAGAAATGGCTTGTTATGAATACGGTCGGAAAATAAATGGTTTTGATGCCGAGGTGGAAAAGATCCTCCTTTTTCATCCTTGGCCCGGGAATATTAGGGAATTAAAAAACTGTATTCAGCGCGCGGTGATTTTCTGTGAGAATACCCTGATTTCCGCTGGAGATCTTCCCGAACAATATAAGAGGGTTGGAAAACCGGGCTGGACGGACGGATACGAAAAAGCGATTGACAATATTAATAGAGAGTTGATTGAAGAGGCTTTAAGAAAAAGCGGCGGGAAGAAAGCTCTTGCCGCTCAATTGCTGAAAATTGACAGGAAGACTCTCTATAACAAAATAAAAAAGTTAAACATTCAGGGATTTGAGTGAACAGCCGGAGATTGCTTCAAGTCAAAGGCGTCTCCTATTCGTACGGGATAAAACAGGCCCTTTTTGGAGTTGGTTTTGATCTGCTTCCGGGCGAAATCCATGCCTTGGTAGGCGATCATCGAGCGGGAAAATCCACTTTAATCCGGATTATTTGCGGAGCGCTTCGATGCCGCAAAGGGGAAATTATCCTTCCAGAGGGCAAATTCGCCGGGCTGTCTCCACGGAAAGCACGCCAACTGGGAATTGGTGCGGTGTTCCAGGAGGAGATGCTTGTTCCTTCATTAAGTACAATTGATAACGTTTTCTCCGGCCGTTTCGCGGTCTATCCCGGCGGAATTATCCGATGGCGTCGGCATATAGATGAATTTACTCGTTTTTGCCGAAAGTTGGATTTGGATTTTGATTTTACGAAACCCGTTGGTCAATTGGACAAAGTTAATCAGCATCTTGTTGAGTTTTTAAGGGCGATTTATTTCGATCCTTCCATACTCATTCTGGATGAAATATCCACTCGATTTACTCCGAGAGAAATGGATTTCATTTATCGGATTATTTTGGATATGAAGAAAAAGGGAAAAGGCATTATTTATATTTCCCATGATATGGATGAAGTCATGGAATTTGCAGATAGGGTGACCATCCTGAGAAACGGCCGTTGCAGAAAGACTGAAAATATCCGCAATCTGGATAAAATGCAGCTTTATTATATGACCTATTCCCATGAGTTATCCAGAAAGGAACTTCGTCAGGCAAATTATGAACTCTACAATTTTAAACGATACAATGAAGCCATTATCCGGAACATCCCGGTTGGTGTTGTTATTCTGGATAAGGACAATGGAATCTATCAGGTAAACCAAGCCGCTGAAAATTTGCTGTCTCCTTTTTCCGCCGATGAGCTTACTCTTGAAAAAATTTTCTCACGAATCGATAAAAGTTCGGTTCATAAAATTCTTTTGGCGATCCGGTCAAAGAAGCGAATGCATTTGGAAAATCTCCCCTTCGGCGATGAACATATTATTGATTTTTTTTGTTCTCCATTTACGGGTGACGCTGGGGAACTCAGCGGAACAATTTTACTGATTAACAATAAAACGGAAGAGCATAACGCAAAGGAATATATGAGAAGAACGGAACAGATTTCCTCTATTGCGGAACTGGCCGCCGGCGTGGCGCATGAAATTAATAACCCTCTTAATATCATTTTGAATTACATGGATCTGATTACCCTTGAAACCCAGAAGGAATCATCCATTATTCGGCTGAAGAAGATTGAAAAGGAAATCCAGAGAATCTCGGAAATTACCGGGAGTCTGCTTTCGTTCTCCAAAGTGAATAATGTGGAATTAGTCGAGTGTGATTTAAGGCAGGCACTTAAAGAAGCGGTACTTCTCCTGAAATATCGTATAGAGAAGAAAAAAGTTGTTTTCTCAATGGAGATTCCGGATGAACCTGTTGTTATCACAGGGAATTTAAATAAACTCGAGCAAGTATTTATCAACTTGCTCATAAACAGTCTGGATGCTCTTGAAGCTGGCGGAAAGATTCGGGCCTGTATCCGTTATGAAAATAACAATGTATATGCGGCTGTGTCCGACAATGGACCGGGGATTGAACATTCTATTGTCTCAAAAATTTTTGATCCCTTTTTCACTACTAAAATTGAAGATAAGAATTCCGGCCTCGGCTTAACCGTCTCGATGCACATCATTATGGAACATAATGGGCTTCTTGAATGCCATAGTGAAGGCGGATGGACGACATTCGGAATTCGGCTTGCCGCCTGTTCTTCGAAAACGTATCGAAAAGAAATTATCGATTGATGAGGTCTTGGGGTGTCGGTGAGTATTTCTCGAAATCCGGCGGTTTTTCTCCTCGGCCGTCGGCATAAACTGTCTCCGGTGAGATGTTTTCCCCGTAATTCTCTTTCCGAATAAAAGGGGCTGTCTCATAAGAGGCGGCCCTTTTTCATGTCTGGAAGAATTCCCTTCTGAATTCAAGGGTGGTAGAATTCTTCATGGACACTAAAAAGAAGGCTACATTCAAAGATTACGAAATCAGCCAACAGATGCTCCTGCCTCCAAGTCTCGATGAACTGCTTCCCGCAAACCATATATCCCGCACAATCAACAACTTCATCGACACGATGGATACCAGTGAGCTCTTCAACGCCTATCCGGGAGGCGGTGCCAGCAGCTACCACCCGGTGATGATGCTGAAGGTTCTGGTGTTGGCCTACTCGAAACAGCTGTATTCCTGTCGTCAAATCGCAGACGCTCTTCGTGAGCAGATATGCTTCATGTGGATCAGTGGTAATAACCGTCCTGATTTCCACACGATAAACAGATTTCGTAACGGTCCATTGAAGAAGAGCATCGAGAAAATCTTTGCCTCAATGGCCAACAGCCTCATCGAGAGCGGACATGTCCAGATGGAGAACTACTTTCTCGACGGCACAAAAATCGAATCAGCAGCTAACAAATACACATGGGTATGGGGCCGGGCGACAGACAAGTTCCAGAAGCGCCTGGCCGGCAATATGGATGAGCTTTTCGAATACATCGACCGCATCAATGAAGAAGAGGATGAGAAGTACGGCGACCATGACCTTCCCCATGTGGATCCTCAAGGCAGGCCGATGTCGGAGATTCTCGAAGATGCGGTATCCAAGCTCAATGAAGAGCTGCGCAAGGATCGGGAGGAGCGAGAAAAGAAGGAGATTCAACGGAGATTGAATACCGCTAGCAAGGACTATCTCCCTCGTGCCAAAAAGTATGAGCAGCAGAAGAGAATCCTCGGCGACCGAAATAGTTACTCGAAAACAGACTATGATGCGACTTTCATGCGGATGAAAGAAGACTATATGAAAAATGGTCAGCTCAAGCCCGGGTACAACATCCAAATGGGTACTGAGAACCAGTTCATCCTCGGATATAGCATCCACCAGAGTCCCGGTGACTCCCTGACATTGCCGCTACATATGGAGAAACTGAAAAAGAATCTGAAACGCTATCCGAAAAGAATCATTGCTGATTCAGGATATGGTAGTGAAGAGAACTACCAGTGGTGTGAGGATCATGGTGTCGAGAAGTACATCAAGTTCAGCTACTTCCACAGGGAGCGGAAACGGAAGTTCAAGAAGCAGATTCATATGAAAGAGAACTGGGACTATCGTGCCTCTGATGATACATACCGGTGCCCCAAGGGTCGCCGATTCAAACACGAGGAGACCAGAATCTCGAAAACAGGTTCAGGATTTCCGACCACTGAAAAAAGGTATACAGGCCCTGGATGCCAAAGGTGTTCTCTCCGAATCCGGTGCTGCAAATACGGAGGCAAAGAGCGCATCCTGACGGTTCGTCCAAACCTGGAACGGCATAAGTCTGAAGTGCGCAAGTTGCTGACTTCAGAGGAAGGACTGAGAATGCGCTCTCTCAGGCCGATTGAAGTCGAATCTGTATTCGGAGATATCAAGACGAATATGGGATTTCGGAGATTCCGAACCAGGGGATTGAAGATGGTCAGTACTGAATGGGGACTGTTGAGTATGGCTCATAACATGAGGAAGCTACAGAAACGATAAGGGGATGGGAGGGAACCTCCCGTCTTCGGAGGTCAACCAAATTTTAAAAGGGGCTGTCTCAAACTAATGAGACAGCCCCCAAAGAATCAAGAAAAGAAAAAAATCAGTTCTTCACTTCGAATTCCATCCGTGCGATGACATCATTCTGGAGTTCCCGATTCAGGGGTGTAAAGAACGCGCTGTATCCGGCGATTCGAACCATGAGGTCCCGGTATTCTTCCGGTTTCTCTTGAGCCTTTCGAAGAATCTCATCACCCAGAACGTTGAACTGAATATGGTATTGGTTGTTCCTAAAATGAGTTTTTACCAGGGATAGAGCACGATTTCGTCCCGCTTCCGTAGACAGGGAATCGGATGTGAGTCTCATGTTGAAGAGGGAACCTTTCTGGAACCAGATGGCCGGCAGTTTCCCTTCGGAGTTGATCAGCGCCGTTGGACCGTTTTGCTCCATGCCGTTGGAAGGTGAAACACCGTTGTTCATCGCTTCTCCGGCCTTGCGGCCGTTCGGGAGGGCGCCGACGGATTTCCCGAAGGCGATATTGCCCGTTACCGAGCTCTGACTGAGCGCGAATGTTCCGGGGATGGGGCCTTTGCCGTAACGGGAACTTTTAAACTCCTTGAAATAGGTCGATCCCAAATAGTCGTCGATGGCGACGGTCCATCGATCCGCGTAATCGTCGTCGTTCCCGAATTTGGGAACTTTGTTGATCAGAGTTTGCCGGATTTCAAATCCCGTGGGAGAGGTCTCCTGATCTTCAAAGTTCGTTTTAAGCGCATGCATGAGCTGCCGCGGGGTGAAGATTTTTTTATCAAAGAGAACATAATCTATTGCGGCGATGGAGTCTCCCGCGGTAACCGCTCCGGCTGTGGGACCTCCGTCGGCGGTGTAGCGTGCGCCGCCTTCAACCAGTGATTTACCCCGTTCGATGCAGTCGTGTACCAGGGAAGAACGGAAAGCGTTTTGGTCGTGCAGGATGTGCATTTCATCACTGATATGCTCCACAATAACCTGCAGCTCCATATAGAAGTGCAGCTGTTTTTTATAAGCCGCCAGAATTGCATCCGCGCTTTTAAAAGTTTCCAGAGTTCCGTCTCCGGGTAGCAGTGTTTGTCCGGTGGCCGGATCGGTACCGTTGTTCAGCGTGATTTCGAACACTTTTCCAAGGTTCAGCCAGGAGCCTTTGGCCGCGAAGTCCCATTTCCCGGGTACCGAAGCTTCTATGCATCCTACGGGCGCCCAAGTGTAGAGGTCTTCGTCGGCGACTCCCATGTTTTTCAGAATGCGCATTACTCCCGCATCATTGTAAAGGGCGGGCTGACCGCCTTTATGCGCCTGTATCGTCCGAAGCACCTCGTCCATGAACGCATCGTCGGTTCCTTCAAACCACTTCATTGAAACCGAAGGTTTGGTAAGGCCCATCTGTGCGGTGGCGTCCAGAATGATTCGCGTCAAATCGTTCACCGCGTTTTTTCCGTCCGCGGTTTGGCCTCCGACGGCCAGATTCTCCGCAAGGTGATAACCCGGAAAAAACTCGCTGTCGGACCATGAGCGAAGCTTGTTGATTTCATTGCACTTGATGAAAAACGATTCCACCAGTTCCAGGGCGAATTCCCGCGTTATGGCGCCGGAAGCAAGGTCGGCTTCCAAAAAGGGCCACAAGTATTGGTCGAATCGTCCCAGAGAAACAGCATGACCGTTGGTTTCAATTTGGATGGCCAAATGAACAAACCAGACGGTTTGAATCGCTTCCCAGAAGTTCCGGGCCGGTTCCGCCGGAACCCTGCGGCAGTTTTCGGCCATTTTTTTCAGTTCCGCCTTACGGGCCGGATCCGCGGCTTTTTCGGATTCTTCGACGAGTTTTTCGGCGAAACGCCCGGCGAAGTTGATAACCGCTTCATTGGAGCGAATAACCGCTTCAAGAAACCAGGATTGATTGATGGCTCCCGGTTCGGTCATATCGAGGTTCTTCAGGCGTTCTTTCGCTTGAGCGATAACGCCGTTCAGTCCTGCGCGGAGTACCATTTCGTGGTCCGGCAGAACATTGCCCAATCCGGCGGCCGCGCACCAGGTATCGTCGATGGCGTTCAGTTCCCAGGCTTTTCGCGCCGCTTCCGGCAATTGATCCCACACGCAGCTGATAAGAGATTTGTTTTCCCAATATGCGATGGTTTTTAGAACACGTGACTTGGTTTCTTCCGTATAGCTGAATTGATCACAGGGCCTTTCATGAAAATGGTAGGGATTTCCTTCGAATTCCTCAACGATCCACCGGGTTGAGTATTCCGGAAATACGGGTGCCGCATGAACGGAACTTGCCTGATTCCCTACCAGCAGTTCTCCGTCCCTGACAAGAATGGACATCCTGTCGAGAACATCATAAAAGGCGTCGGCCCGTCTTTTAACAATGGGGCGGCCTTCACTTTTTTTCATTGATTCGGTAAAGATTTCTGCCCGTTCCGGACATATCGCCGGAAAACTCTCGAATAGTCCGTTACGTAATTTTTGGATTCGATCGGTCATATGTTTGTTCTCCTCAAGAGAATGAGTGAAAACGCTTTCACTATGTTCATAACATAACATGCTTTTCTAAATATCGCAAATTGAATATTTCCGGCTTTCCGGCGATGAAAAAGACTCATCGAAGTGTTTTTACGGAAATAGGAAGAAACGGTCCCGAATTGACAGGTGTTCTTCGGGCCTTTACTATGAATAAATTGAAATCGGTTTCACCAAAAGGTCTGCATGGGGCGCTATACCATTAATGAAATTGCTGAAATCTGCCATACCTCACCGGCTACGGTGTCGCGGGTTCTTAACAATCCTCATCTGGTTGCCGAGCCCTTAAGAAAAAGAATCCGGAAAACGATGGAAGAGGTTGGGTACAGGCCGAATCCGTTCGCTTCACGCTTAAGCTCCCGCTCCGGCTGGGGATTGGCCCTTTTCGTCTTCGATATTCTGAATCCCTTTTTCGCTCTTATCGTGAGGAAGATCGGCCATTTGGCCATGGAACAGGGGATTCCCCTGACCATCTGCGATACCGAGAATAACGAGGAAAAGGAAAAGATGTTCCTCGATTACCTTCTGGATAATCAGATAGGCGGCATTATTTTCGGTGAAGGTATTTCCGCGGGAACCATTGAACGGGCCATGGATTCCACCGAGACGGTTCTGATCGACAGGCATTTAAAGGAAGGTTTGGTTTCCGAAGTCACCAGCGACAACTATCGCGGCGCCTGCCAGGCGGTTGAATATCTCTATCAATTGAGTCATCGCCGAATCGGTTTTATCGGCGGGCCCGAGAGCTGGGCTTCGGTTGAGGAGCGGTTTCGCGGGTATCGGGACACTCTGGAACGCAACGGAATACCCTACAATCCCGCCCTTATGTTCCGGGGAGATCTCCGTTTTGAGTCGGGGATCGGGGCGCTGGAGTATTTTCTGACCCTTCCCGAATGGCCGACGGCAATCTTCAGCGCCAACGATCAGATGGCGTTCGGCGTTCTTACCAAGGCTAAGGCCATGGGGATTGATGTTCCCGGCGATATATCGCTGATCGGTTTCGACGATATTCCTCTCTACAGCTTGTATTCGACGAGGCTTACGGCGATACAGCAGGACATCGACGCTCTCTGCGAGAATGCTTTTCGAATTATGATGGAAAAATTGAACGGAACGCCGGAAGAGGGCCCTAAGGATAGAGTCGTCGTACCGACGCGTTTAAAAACGGGCGAAACCTGCGGGAAATGCTCCCGACCGTGAATATTAATGCAATTCTTTTTGATATAGAACGTTATGCCCTTGAAGACGGTCCGGGTATCAGAAGCGTCGTGTTCTTTAAAGGGTGTAATCTGCGCTGTCTTTGGTGTCAGAATCCTGAATCGCAAGACGGGAATCCTCAAATACTGTATTCACGGAACGAATGCATCGCCTGCGGCCGATGTGCCGAAATATGTCCTGTTGATGCAATCCGGGATGTTCCGGATTTCGGCTATGTTACGGATCATTCGGTTTGTACTGTCTGCGGCAAATGCGTGGATGCCTGCTATACGGGAGCAAGGAAAATCGTCGGTCGAAGCATGGATATCGATTCGATCATGGAAGAAATACTTAAAGACAGGGATTTCTACAGGGAATCCGGCGGCGGAGTCACTTTTTCCGGCGGCGAGCCCCTTTTGCAGGATGCGGTTGTATCCGCGCTGGCCCTGCGGTGCCGGGAACAAGGAATTCATACGGCGCTTGAAACCGCCGGTTTCGTTTCGCGTTCCGTTTTGGATAAGATTGTGCCCTTAATAGATCTTATTTATTTCGATTTGAAGCACATCGACTCCGGTGAACACCGGAAATTTACCGGCGTTCCCATAGAGCCGATCCTCGAAAACTTGAAAGCGGTCTCGGCTTCGGCGGCCCGCCTTATCGTTCGGATTCCTCTTATTCCGCATGTGAATGATGATAATAAAACAATAAGCCGGATGTTTGAATTTCTGAAGAAGGAATGCGCGGGGCCCGAAGTGGAAATCCTGCCTTTCCATCGCCTCGGTTTGGGGAAGTACGAAGGATTGGGGCGGAGTTATTCAATGGCCGCAACCTTGAATCTGGGAAAGGCCGATTGTGAACCGTTTGCGGAGCTGGGAAGAGCGATGGGACTCGTGGTTCGAACCGGAGCCGGCGGGGTTTGAACGGCCCCGATGATATCCGGATGAAAGAGTGTTTCTCGGGCTCCGTCCGTATCACAAGACCGGGAAACGAACCGCCTTCATGACCCAAAATTGTTATCAATTAACGATTAGATGTGAACAAACGAACATTTTGCAATGAAACATAACATTTTTCTTGACATCCGCCCGGGAGTCGTTACAATTTTATCAAACTGAAAGCGGTTTCAGTGACAATCAGCACATTGCTGTCACTGAAGACACAAACCGTAAGGAGGATTTATGTTGAAAAAGATTCTCGTCATCGCCTTGATCCTGATGGTTCCCGCCGGTTTTCTTTTCGCCAACGGCGGGGGAGAGAAATCGGCGTCCAATCTGATGGTGATTATTACTCCGGATAAGGACAATACGTTCTTTACCGCCGAGGCCGATGCCGCGAAAGCCATGGCCGAATCTCTCGGTTATCAGACGCTTCTTGTTGTTCATGGCGACGATCCCAACAAAGAGAGTGAGATTATCGACACCGCGATCTCGCAGAAAGCCGCCGCGATTATCATCGACATCGCCAATGCCGATGCCTCTCCCAACAACTTGCGCCGGGCCGATGAAGCGGGTATCCCCGTATTCTGCATGGATCGTGAAATCAATGCGGCCGGCATCGCCAAGGCTCAGCTGATCTCCGACAACTTCCAGGGCGCTCAGCTCGGCGGCGAGTATTTCGTCGAACTGATGGGCGAAAAGGGCGACTGGGTTGAGCTCGTCGGTAAAGAATCCGATACCAATGCCGGTGTTCGTTCCAAGGGATTCCACTCCATTATCGATCAGTATCCCGATATGGTGATGGTTGCCCGGGAAACCGCCAACTGGAGCCAGACCGAAGCTTATTCCGATGTTGAGTCCATTCTTCAGGCCAACCCCACGGTGAAGGGCATCATTTGCGGCAACGACACAATGGCTCTTGGTGCGATGGCCGCCGCCGAAGCCGCGGGCCGCGGTGACATCGTCGTTATGGGATTCGACGGAAACGACAATGTTCTGGAT
The DNA here is from genome assembly GCA_963666985.2 of Spirochaetia bacterium. Lineage (GTDB taxonomy): Bacteria > Spirochaetota > Spirochaetia > DSM-2461 > DSM-2461 > UBA2779. Next base: position 2,526,574 of record CAXXIA010000002.1, read on the forward strand.
TCCATCATGCAGGGAAAGATCAAAGGCACCGTTATGCAGCCGAACGCCCTGAACGCCGAGATGGCCGTACAGCTGGCCGATAAGTACATCAAATCCGGTTCCACGGGTATGGATCAGGAAAAGATTCTTAACGGATGTTTCCTTATTACGAGTAAAGAAGCCAAACAATGGCGAGGATTCAAGAAGCTGTAAGGCGCTGCTGAGAAAAGCATCGTTATGATCATTGAGGGAGCTCCGCCTCCTCGGGGCGGGCTCCCTTTCCATACCCGGGAAATCCCCGGAGGACAATAATGCGAGAAAACAAAAATTCACCGATTCTGCTGACGGCGTTAATATTCTGCGTTGCACTGATTTCTTCGTGCACTGTCGTCAAGATCGAAGATAAGGAATCAGGCGAAGGGGACGAATACTCCACATGGACCAAGACGGGGACGGGTTTCGTCGCGGTTGATTATGTCGAGTCGGTCTGGGAAGAGAAAATGATCCCGATTTTCGAGGAAGAAGCCGTGGACTACGAAATGCTCATGAGCGCTCTTGCCGAAGATCGTCAGGGTAAATCGAAAGAGTACGGACTTCTCCGGCAGACCGGAGAACCTTTTTATGTGTTTAAAGTCCGAGGCAAAGCGAAGGTTCTGGAGTTCGACGACAGTTCCCGAAACGGCGTAATCAGGGTGGATCATGAGCCTGAGGACGGTATCGCGGATGCCGTTATTCAGGTCGGACCGGTTCTGAAGGGATCGGCATTAAGGGATTCGGTGGAGTTCATTCGGTTTACCGATGTGGGTAATCAGCTCCAGTTTGCCGATCTGGCGAAAGAGATGAACATGCGGATGAAGGCCGATTCTCTTGATCCTCTCGATTTGACCGCCCTTAAAGGAAAAACAATCGAGTATCTGGGAGCTTTCCGTCTGGAAACGGAATCACCGCTGGAAGATGTGGTTATAACACCGCTGGTTTTGAACGTGGTGGAAGACTGAGGATGCGATATGACTGAAAATGAAAAACCCTTGGTTCTGGAAGCCGAGGGCATCCGAAAGGTCTATCCCGGTACCGTTGCTCTCAGCGGCGTGGATTTTAGAGTATACGGCGGCTGCGTCAATGCGCTTGTCGGTGAAAACGGCGCGGGAAAATCCACTCTGATGAAGATTCTCGCCGGTATAGAACAGCAGAACGGCGGTACGATCACTCTCTATAAAGAAAACGGCGACGGGGAGCAGGTGAACTTCGCTTCTACCCGGGAGGCCGTCGCAAAAGGCATAGGAATTGTTCATCAGGAACTGAACCTGTTTGCCGACTTGAGCGTTGCCGAGAACATCTTCATGAATAAAGAGAAGGTGAAATATCGGAAGCTCTTCATCGATCATTCCATTCAAGAAAATCTGGCGGCCGACGTACTGAAGAAACTCGGTCAGGATATTGATCCGAGAACTCCCGTGCGCGATCTTCGCCTTGGCCAGCAGCAGATTGTCGAAATTGCCAAGACAATGATCGACGAACCGAAAATCCTCATCATGGATGAACCCACATCTTCTTTGAGCATTCCCGAGGTTCGGGTTCTTTTTAAGGTGATGAATGATTTAAAAGCCAATGGAGTCGCCATTATTTATATCTCCCATCGTTTGGAGGAAATAAAGGAGATCGGCGATTATATCACCATCCTGCGGGATTCGCGTCTGATTGATTCGGGGCGGGTTAACGAGATGAAAATGCCGGACATCATCGAAAAAATGGTGGGCCGCGACCCGAAGAAATTTTTTACCGGTCAGGCACATGCAACCGGTGAAGTTCTTTTAAAAGCGAAGGATATAACCCTCCCGCGCTATGGCGGCGGCTATACGCTCGACCATGTTTCCTTTGAGGTGCGCAAGGGGGAGGTTCTCGGTATATACGGCCTCATGGGCGCCGGGCGAACGGAGCTTCTGGAAAGTCTTATGGGAGGCATGCCGGCCGCGGAAGGCGAAGTATGGCTGGACGGCAAGCGTCTCGACGGCTTCGACATGAAGAAGCGGATAGAGGCCGGTTTGGTTCTTATCCCCGAAGAACGGCAGAGGGAAGGTTTGTTCCTAAATCTTGAAGTCGACAAAAACCTTACCATGTCGAGTATCGGTAAGTTCACGAAAGGCTTCCATATAAGGAAAAATCCCGAAGCGAAAAGCGTCAGGGAGATTATCGAATCCATAAAAATCCGAGTTGCCTCTCCTGAAATCTCCGTTACGGCGCTTTCGGGCGGCAATCAGCAGAAGGTGGTTATCGGAAAGGCTCTGCTCACCGATCCCAAGATTCTGCTGATGGATGAACCTACTCGCGGGATTGATGTCGGTGCCAAGTCCGATGTCTTTAAAATCGTCGATTCGATGGCCAACGAAGGCTTCGGCATCGTGCTTGTTTCTTCGGAGCTTGAAGAGGTCTGTTCCATGTCGGACCGGATTCTCGTTTTGTCCAAGGGACAGGTAACCGGTGAGTTCAACAGAACCGAAGCGAACGAAGAAACAATTCGGAAAGCTTCGGAAATCGGTCATGGAATATCCGTTTCTGCATAAAGGGAGGAAGTAAGACAACTATGGGAAATACGGAAATTGCTAAGAAACAGGGAGCCTCTTCGATTGGAATGGTTCTTCTGAAATTACGATCCCTGATTGCTTTTTTGGGAGTATTTATCGTTTTCGCTTTCATCGCGCCGAATTTTCTTACAACGAGCAACCTGATATCCATGGCCAAGCATTCGGCCATATGGACGATACTGGCGATGGGAATGTCTTACGTTATCATCGGTGATGGTATAGACCTTTCGGTAGGATCCATCGCCGGGCTTTGCGGTATGCTCGCGGGCGGACTGATCATCGAAGGATTACGGCTGCCCATATTCGGCGTTATCATTTATTTCCATACTTGGATGATTATTCTCATTATTCTGGGAATCGGAGTCCTTCTCGGTGCCGTGAACGGTTTATTGGTAACAAGACTCGGTGTGGCGCCGTTTATCGCGACATTAGGGCTTCTCTATATGGCCCGCGGTTTCGCGATGCTTCGTTCCGGCGGAAAGACATTCCCCAATCTTGTGGGAGTTCCGGCGCTTGGAACAACGGGATTTCGCGTATTGGGGGCCGGGACGATTCTCGGGATTCCCTTGGTGGTGTGGATCGCCCTGGTGATAGCCTTGCTGGCTCACTACGTTTCTCGAAAAACTCCTTTCGGACGTCATGTTTATGCCGTCGGCGGAAACGAGGATGCGGCGCGGCTCTCGGGTATCCGGGTTAAGCGGATTAAGACGGCCACGTATATGTTCTCGGGATTCTGCGCCGCCCTTACCGGTTTGGTGCTCGCTTCTCAATTGATGGCCAGTCATCCCGCCACGGGAGAATCATACGAATTAACGACGATCGCGGCCGTTGTTCTCGGCGGCACCTCCTTAAGTGGAGGACGGGGGTCCATCGGCGGTTCGGTCGTCGGGGCGCTTATTCTGGGTGTTCTGAACGACGGCCTTGTAATGGTCGGTGTCTCTTCGTTCTGGCAGACGGTTATCAAGGGGCTGGTTGTGGTCCTTGCCGTTGTGATCGATCAGTATCAATTGAGAAAACAGAATGAAGCCGCCTTGAAGCAGCAGACGGCAACGGCGGAGAAATAGGAAAAGCTAATAAACAACTGGAAGTATAGGGAGAAACAGGAGTATTATAATGCGGTGAAACGACAATCAAGAATCGACTATTTACAAGATATTATCGCAGAAGCGAATTCCATAACCATAAAAGACCTGGCGGATCGGATGGATGTTTCCGTCATGACGATTCGCCGGGATATGGAGGTTCTGGAAGAAGCCGGATTAATCCGGACTTACCGCGGAGGGGTGATCGTTTCCGAGAAGCCCTCTCACCATAATTCCATCGCCGGATATTCCCTGACTTCGGCGGAAACTTCCCAAGTGGAAGAGAAAAAAGCCATCGCCCGGGTTGCCGCTTCTCTTATTGAAGAAGGTGATGTGGTATTCTTCGATGCCGGATCAACAGTGGAACTCATCTTAAGTTTCTTAAATCCGGATATCGAGATGACGGCCATTTGCTACAGCCTGAACATCATGAATCATTTGGCGAAATGGGCCCACACGCGGATTATCTTCGCGGGCGGTCATTATCATCCCGACTCTCAAAATTTTGAGAGTCCCGAGGGGTTGGAACTTTTATCGAGGAACCGGATTTCCAAGGCCTTTATTTCCGCCAATGGAATACGCGCCGACCTCGGAGTCACCAGCTCCGGTCAATTTGAAATCCCTATAAAGCGGATTATTATCGAAAACAGCATCGCATCCTACTTGGTCGCCGACAGTACGAAATGCGGATTGGTTCGAACGGCGCATTTCGCCGATGTCCGTGATTTTTCCGCCATTATAACCGACTGGCATATCTGGGATGATATGAAGGAAAAGCTGATTGAGGTTGGTGCCGATGTTATGGTGGCCCCGAATCCTTTGGGGAGCGCCGCTACGGAACACGAAACACCCTCCATTGAGAACTAGTGTGGTGCTCCGGAAATCCTAAGACGGCGAAACGGCGGCTTAACGGAACGAATTGAGGCCGAGGATAGTCACTTGACGTCTTTTTGGGTCACGTTCGTAATTCAACGATGCGTTTCCAGAAGCCGCCGCTCCGTGAGAGAAATACCGGGACACCACACCAGCCGCTTCATTGCGGCTTAAGTTTCTTAATGGCCGGCAACGGCCGCGAATCGATCTTTCAAATCATTGTAAAGACCGAGAAAATGGGGGTATCGCTGTTCGTAGATGTCGCTGGGAGATGCTTCCACGGTTCTTTCGATTCGGATGAGCCTCTTTACCGCTTCGTCGGCGTTTTTATAATCGCCGATCGCCATGGCGGCGATGATGCTGTTGCCGACATTTCCCGTATGAGGATTCGCGGCTATACAGATGGGCCGCTTGATAATCTGGGAAAGAACCGACAGCCATACGGGGCTTTTTAACCCGCCGCCGACAGCCTGGACGCGATCCACGGACATTCCGAGGGATTCCACCGTTTCGATGTTGTTTCTTAAGGCGAAGGAAACACCTTCCATAATTGATTTGATGAAATGTGCTTTTGTTGTGTTGATATTCACGCCGAAAAAGACACCGCGCGCGTGTGAATCCCAGTAAGGCGTTCTTTCACCGTTTAGATAGGGAAGAAAGATAAGCCCGTCGCATCCGTCGGGAATTTCGGCCGTTTCTCGATCATAAACTGAAAAAATGTCTCCCGAATCTTTGCCACCTTCCGAGTCGAAAGCGTTTTTAAACCAGTTGAGAGATTCTCCGGCCGTCTGCGTAACGCCGATGTTGATCCATCGGTCTTCCAGACAGTAATTCCAGCAGAGAACCCGGTTTTTCGGATCGGGAAGCGGTACGTCCGAGCATGCGCTGGCCACACCGGCGGTACCGATGATGAGAGTGACTTGCCCCTTCTGCGTCATGCCGGCCCCCAGGGCCGCCGCTTGGTTGTCGCCGCTGCCGTTGGCCACCGGCGTTCCTTCCGGAATGCCCGTGGCCGAGGCCACCTCCGCCGTGATTTTGCCCATGACCGTCGCCGACGGAGCGGCTTCGGGCATCATGCTCCGGGGGATTGAGAAGATATCGAACATCGTTTGCGACCAGCGCCGATTTTTAACGTCGAAAAGAAGCGTGCCCGAAGCATCCGAGTAATCGATAAGCATTTCGCCGGTAAGTTTGTACTTGATGTAATCCTTGGCCACCAGGATATGCTTTGTCGCTTTCCAAGTTTCCCGGTCGTTTTCCTGAACCCATGCAACCTGAGGAGCGGTGTAGGTCGGTGTTGCGTTATTGGCAACTTCCTTCATAATGACCGCCGCCGTCGAAGCGTCGGCGTTAAGCCTGTTGGTAATGGCAAGGGATCGCTGGTCCATCCACGTAATGGCGGAACGGAGAGGTTTCCCCGCGGAGTCGAGATAGACATGGGTGTGCATCTGTCCGCAGAGTCCGACGGCCCGGATACGGGCCATGTCGTCGGGATTGGAAGCACGAAGTTTTTTGCATCCGGAAAGAACCGCATCCCACCATAAACCGGGATTTTGCTCGGCGAACCCCGGGCGGGGTACCTCGATGGAGTATTCGGAGTAAGCGTCGTTGATCGTTGCTCCATTTTCCGCAACCAGCGCGACTTTCGTGCCGGTTGTTCCGATATCCAGGCTCAAATAGGTGTGCATGCGGTCCCTCCTCGCGCATTACTCCGGATAGAAAAGATCGATTAAACCCTTGTTCGCCCCCGGCGCACCGATCATGGGGAGTTCACGGGTTTTCATCGTCCGTTCCATTTTTTCCACTTCTTTACGCGGAATTTCCTTCACTTCACCGGCCGCCAGGGCGGCAAGAATGGAAATGGAACTCACTTCAAGCATATCGACGATATGCATAAGCCGGATGATGTCCGAAGGACTTATGGCCGTAATTCCATGGTTTTCCATGATGAAGGTGTTGTACTTCTGAAGATAAGGGATGAAGTTATCCGCCAGTTCCTGTGAAATAGGCTCTCCGTAGGGAACCACGGGAACGGGACCTATCTCCACGACGCTTTCGGGAAACAGCGGACGCATCAGCCAGTTTTCCTTCATGATGGCGAATGCGTTTGTCCAGGGCGGATGACAATGGATGGCCGAAACGATGTCCGGTCTGTGCTTGAAGAAATTCAGGTACATCGGCATTTCGCCGCTGGGTTTTCTGGTTCCTTCAAGAACATTGCCTTCGATGTCGACGAACACAAGATCTTCGGGAACGAGGATATTTTTATATCTTCGCGTCGGGGTGATGATGTAGATATTCTCTTCCACTTTGTAGGCAAGATTTCCGCCGTGGCTCGTGGCGAAAAGGCGATCGGCCAGAATCTTGCAAACATAAAGAAAATCATCGACTTCTTTTTTGTGTTTTTTGAGCAAGCTCATGTATTTCTTCCTTATTTTGCTTCTTCGGCCTTAACCTGCCGATAGATTTCAAACGCTTCTTTCGGCTTGGCGCTGCCGTGAACAACGGCATTAATGGCCTGCATCATTCCATGGGGAGAATCCGATTGGAAAATATTTCTACCCATATCCACGCCGGCGGCTCCCTGGTCGATGGCCCTGTAGGCCATTTCGATGGCGTCCATTTCCGGTCTTTTCTTTCCGCCGGCGATTACGATGGGCACCGGACAGCAGGCGGTTACCGTTTCGAATTCTTCGTCGGTGTAATAAGTCTTAATAACGTGAGCCCCGAGTTCCGCGCACATTCGGGTGGCCAGTCTGAAGTATTTCGGCGTTCTGGCCATTTCCCGTCCGACGGCCGTTACCGCCATCGTGGGAATCCCGTACCGGAGTCCGGCGTCCACGAGTTTGGTCATGTTCACGACGCTTCGTGATTCGAACTCGCCGCCGATGAATACCTGAATCGCGGTTCCGCAAACGCCCAGACGGATGCAGTCTTCGATATCCATCGCGATTTCCTCATTGGAAAGCTCTTTAAGAATGCTGGGGCCGCCTGAAGCCCGAATCATGACGGCTTTCGTCATCGAGGGAGGAACGACGCTTCGCAGAATTCCCCGTGTACACATCAGTGTATCCGCATACGGAACCAAGGGCATGATATCGACATCGACCCGTTCGAGGCCGGTCGTAGGTCCCTGAAAGTATCCGTGGTCTATGGCCAGCATAATGGTTTTTCCATCTTTCGGATTGAAAACCCTGGATAAACGGTTTTTCATTCCCCAGCCGAGTTCGTTTGAACCTTTCAGTCCGTATAACTCCGATTTCTGAGGGATATCAACGTGATAATTACGACCTTCAACATCGGCTTCAGGCATGATTTTCTCCTAATACTTTAATGTTCCGTCGGGATTACGGAAATCATCCAGAGTCATTCCTCTCTCTTCCAATTCTTTGAGAAGAATCTCCAAGCCCCAGCGGGCTCCGTCGCCGACGGCCATGCAGCATTTATCATCGTCGTGATGTGCTCCCGCCGCTCGGAAAGCTTCCTTATCTTCATCAATGCGAAGGTCGAAATGACGTCCGTCATAAAGGGATTTCTGGACGCCGCTACAGAGCACGCTGCCGAATTTCTCTTCGAATTTATCATGGAGAGCCCGTGTCATGCGGAACGAATCGTATTTATCGGCTCGTCCCTCCTCGCTGGCTTCCTTGGCGCGGGTGCGGCCGAAAAAACTGGCCATAACCATGGACGCGCCCGTGTAGCCGCCGCAGTTCCCGTCGGTACATTCTCCGCCGCCGCCGGCCAGACCGCTTCCGGCCTTGTAGACAATTTCATCTTTTATGCCGATGGCATCGAATATCCCGGCAATGGCGCATTGAGCGCATCCGCGATAATCCCGTTCGTACTTAAAACCCAGATCGAATGCTTTTTGCAGCAAAGCGTCTTTTTCTTTCTGATCCATACAGGTACCCTCCTGATGTTGTTTCTATTTATATGTCGATCCACCATCGACGATGATGTTTTGTCCGCAGATAAAACCGGCCTGGTCCGAAGCGAGGAACAGTACAAGATTCGCGACATCCTCAGGCCGGCCCAGACGGCCGACAGGAACCCGGCCTATCATGTCTTTCCATTGTTCCGGGTCCGGATAACGATCCCGGAAGAGATCGGTTTCGATCAATGCGGGCAGAACGGAATTGACCGTGATTCCTTTCGGCGCCAGTTCTTTGGAAAGATTCCGGACAAGACCGTTGATTCCCGCTTTCGCCGCGGAATAGAAGGCCGAACCGCCTCCGCCGGTGATGGAGCCGGAAGAACCGATATAAATGATTCGGCCGGTTTCGCTCATGTATTCCAAAGCGGCGCGGGTAACATAGAATGCCGCCGACAGATTCACTTCGATGCCGCTTTTCCACTGCTTGTCGGTAATTTCCTTGGCGCCCAAAGGAACGGCAAATCCCGCGCTGTTGATCAGGATATCAAGCCTTCCGTAGGTCTCTTTTGCCGTTTTGCAGAGTTCCGAGCAGAATTGGGAATCCGTAATATCGCCGGGGCATGACGTGCAGCGTCCGCCGAATCCTTCGATTTCCGCCTTTACCTTTTCAAAACCCGCGATATCCCGTTCAACCGGAAGATAATTTATAACGACCGATACTCCGGATTGGGCGAGAGCCGTACAAATGGCCGCTCCAATTCCGCGGGATCCGCCTGTGACGACGGCAACTTTATCCTTCAGCCGCAGCTCCATATATTCCTCCAGAGTCTTTGAGTTGTTGCCTATTAATGTTACAAACAGAACATTAAATTGTGACTTATTCTTACATTATAGGCCGGGATGTGAGAATGTCAACAAGAAGAAAAGTAATTCAAGAGGATAATTTCGGGATAAACGATGGAAATTCGGTATGGTTTCGGCGCTTCGGAGATGGATGTTTTATTCATTTATTCCATCTCACATAAGTGTTTAAGATTTGTCGGCGGAACAGGTTTCCGGTTGTGGTAGAGTTTACACAAAAAAATGTTGACAATGGAACATTGAACGCTTGATACTGATGGAAGCGACAATTTGAAATGGAGGTATTACATGAAGAAATGTTTTCTGGTGCTCCTGGTGCTGGGCCTGACGGCGGCGCCGGTATGCCTGTTCGCGGGCGGAGGATCGGAGGCCAAAGGGGATTCCTACGAGATTGCCACGGTCGTCAAGATTACCGGTATCCCCTGGTTTAACCGGATGGAAGAAGGCGTGAAACGGGCCGCCGATGAGCTCGGTGTGAACGCTTATCAGGTCGGTCCGGCCGACGCCGATCCCGCTCAGCAGGTTCGCATGGTTGAAGATCTGATCAGTAAAGGCGTGGACGCCATCTGCGTAACTCCCAACGATGCAAAGGCTCTCGAACCTGTATTCAACCGGGCTCGGAAGGAAGGTATCATCATTATTACTCATGAGTCTCCGGATCAGAAAGGCAAGGACTATGATCTTGAGCTTATCGATAATGAGAACTTCGGCCGGCATCACTGGGATATGCTGGCAAAGTATATGGGGAATTCGGGGAAGTACGCCATTTTCGTCGGATCTTTGACGGTTCCCCTGCACAACCTCTGGGCCGATGTGGGTATTGATTACGCCAAGACGAAATATCCCGGCATGGAACTGGTAACCGATCGTATTCCCTGCGGTGAAGATCAGGAACTCTCCAAGCAGAGAACTCTTGAGTTGCTTCAGGCGTATCCCGATTTGGCCGGTATCATCGGTTTCGGAAGTCTCGGCCCTCCGGGTGCGGCTCAGGCGCTCAAAGAGAAAGGCCTTACCGAAGAAGTCTCCGTCGTCGGTACGGTTCTTCCCGGACATGCGGCTCAGTACCTGAAAGACGGTTCCATGGATCACGGTATCCTGTGGGATCCCGCCGATGCCGGTTACGCCATGACTTGGGTTGCCCTGCAGATGCTGGAAGGCAAAGAGATTAAAGACGGAATGACGGTGCCCGGCATGGGCAAAACGGTCCTTGACGGTGATGTTATCAAGGTTGACGCCATGATCGATATTACCGCCGAGAATGCGGACGATTTCGGATTCTAAGTGATTCTTTCGGCGGCGGACCGTATTTCTTCTTCGAAATGCGGCCCGCCGTCTTTTCTTAAGCAATAAAAAATAGGAACAGGCGATTGATGTGAAATTCCTCGAAATGCGGAATGTTAGGAAGCGGTATACCGGTGTCCAAGCCCTGGGGGGTGTCGATTTCGATATCTCGGCCGGTGAGGTTCATTGCCTCGCCGGTGAGAACGGCAGCGGGAAATCCACGCTGATTAAAATCATCTCCGGTGTTGAAACTCCGGATGAGGGGACGGAAATCCTTATTGATGGGAATCCGATCGGACAGCAGGATTCCCTGAAAGCGATGAGGCGGGGCATTGAGGTGATTTACCAAGATCTTTCTCTGTTCCCGAATATGACCGTATCGGAAAATATTGCTCTGAATGAAGTCATCGGTTCCGGCAGCCGGATTATCACCAAGTCGAAGGAACGCGAGATTGCCAAGTCCGCGATGAATCGTGTCGGAATCGAACTTCCGACGGATGAGCTTGTCGGTGATTTGTCCATGGGCGATCAGCAGCTTGTCGCCATTTGCCGTGCTTTGACATCGGATATCAGGCTTCTGATTATGGATGAGCCCACGACGGCTTTAACCCGCAAAGAGGTTGTGGGGTTGTTTCGAGCGGTGGAGGAACTTCGAGCACAGGGAATTGCCTCTCTCTTCGTCAGCCACAAACTCTGTGAAGTTCTGGAAATTGCCGAGAGGGTGACTGTGCTTCGCGACGGACAAAAGGTGGGAGTCTATCCCGCCTCCGAGCTTGACGATGCAAAGCTGTCCTTTCTGATGACCGGAGAAAACTTGGAATATGAGTCTTTTGTTTATGACTTGGGAAATCGGAAACCTCTGCTTGAAGTGAACAATCTCTCCCGCAGGGAGCATTTCTCAGGCATCGATTTTCAGCTGTTTCCGGGAGAAATCCTGGGAATTACCGGATTGCTGGGTTCGGGAAGAACGGAACTGGCCATGGCTCTTTTCGGACTGAATCAACCCGATTCCGGAGAGGTTGTTCTCGACGGAAAGAAGGTGAATCTTAAAAGCGCGAAAAAGGCGGCCGCGGCGGGGATGGCCTATGTGCCCGAGAACCGGCTGGTTCTAGGTTTGGTTATGCCTCAATCGGTCGCTCGGAATACCGTTCTTACCACCATACGCGGACTCGTCGGCCGCTTCGGTTCCGTGGACGAGCGGCGCTTCGACGAGAGCGTCGATTACTGGGTGAAGCGTCTGCGAATAAAAGTTCCGAATGTATCCTCGCCGGTTTGCACCCTTTCCGGAGGAAATCAGCAGAGGGTTGTTCTGGCCAAATGGATGGCCGCGAGTCCCAAGGTTCTTATTCTGGACGGACCGACGGTCGGAATCGACGTTGCCGCGAAGAGCGCCATTCATTCGTTTCTCAGGGAACTCGCGGCAACCGGGGTGGGTATTATCATCATTTCGGATGAAATCCCCGAAGTTCACGGGAACTGCAACAGAATCCTGCTGATGCATCGCGGCCGCATTCGGGGAGAATTTCTGTCCGCCGAAATCACACCGGCGGAAATTCAAGATGAGATAGAACGGATCGCTCAATGAAGAAATCTGACATCACGCGCTTAATGCGCAAGCACGAAACTTACGTATTCCTCGCCATCCTGATCTTGACGGTTTTAATTACGGCTTTAAATCCCAATTTTCTGACGCTGGAAAATATTTTCGATATTCTCAAGAGCTATTCGTTCATCGGAATCTTGTCCATCGGCGTTTTGGTTGTGCTTATCTCCGGAGGGATGGATATTTCCTTTACGGCCGTCGCCACGGTGGGCGAATATGTTATGGCCGTTATTATTTCCAAGCATACCGGGAACATCGTTATCGCCTTTGTTATTTCCATGGTCATCGGTTTTATCCTGGGAACGCTGAACGCGGTTTTGATTTACCGATTCAATATTCCTTCCATGATCGTCACTATTGGGAATCTGAATGTGTTCTACGGCCTGCTGATTGTATTCTCAGGAGGGAAATGGATTTACACCATGCCCGAATGGTTCGCCAAGTTCGCGGAGATTCGCCTGTTTTCTCTTGCCGCCGCCGATGGGGTTCAATTCGGGCTGTCCATCATGACGGTTATCTGGATTCTTGTGATTCTCGTCGCCGCGTTTATTTTGAAGTTTACGGCGCTGGGCCGCAGTTTGTATGCCTTGGGCGGATGCGGTTCGGATAAAACACCGGCCCGAAGGGCGGGGATTAATGTTTTTAAGGTGCAGCTTTTCGTCTATTCCTTCATGGGCGTTATCGCCGGTATCGCCGGTGTGGTGCAGGCCCTTTTGGTTCAGGCCGTGGCTCCCAACAGTATTGTCGGCAAGGAGCTTAATGTCATTGCCGCGGTTGTTATCGGCGGCGCCAGCATTTCCGGCGGGACGGGAACCATTATCGGAACGCTGCTCGGCGTGTTCCTTTTGGCTGTGCTGAGTAACGGCCTCACTTTGATGCGGGTGCCGTCTTATTGGTACGACGTTGTGATCGGTCTTGTCATCGTTGCCAGCGTCGGCGCCAGTGCGCTTCAGCAGAAAAGAAAAAATCAGCGGGCCATCGCCGTGGAGGAACTATGAGCGGGAATGTCATGAGGAAGAAATCCAACTTTCTGGAGAACGAATACACCCTTTTGGGAATTATCATCGTCGTGATGCTGCTGCTCATGGGGATTCTGAATCCGTCCCGTTTTTTCAGAATTACCAATCTGCAGTCCATGGCTTTCCAGATGCCCGAATTGGGGCTTTTGTCTTTGGGTATGATGCTGGTGATGCTGACCGGAGGCATCAATCTTTCCATAATCGCTTCGGCGAATCTCTCGGGGATTCTCATGGCACTGGTGCTGAACGCCATGGCGCCGCCCGATCTTTATACGGGAGCCGGATTGGGCGCGGCATTAACGGCCGTCGCCGTCGGGCTTGCGGCCGGCGTACTGGTGGGTGTGATCAACGGGTTTCTCGTTGCGAGAATCGGCGTATCTCCGATTCTGGCGACTTTGGGAATGATGACGCTTCTGGGAGGACTGAATATCCTTATTACCAAGGGCTATGTTATCTCGGGATTCCCGCCGGCCTTCCTGTTCTTGGGAAACGGCAAAGTTCTGGGACTGCCTTTTCCCTTCCTCATTTTTATCGTTATAGCTTTTATCGCGGGTTATGTGATGAAGCGGACTCCGTACGGTCTCGAAGTCTACATGCTGGGAACAAATGAAACCGCCGTTCGATATTCGGCGGTGGATGTACCGCGTGTTCTGATGAAAACGTATATCGTTTCCGGTCTGCTTTCTTCCGTCGCGGCCGTTGTGATGATTTCACGGTTCAATTCGGCAAAGTCCGATTACGGCGAGTCTTACCTTCTGGTGACTATTCTGGCGGCCGTGCTCGGCGGGACGGATGTGGACGGCGGATTCGGTAAGGTGTTGGGCCTGTTCCTGGCCTTGGTTATTCTGCAGATTATCGGCAGCGGACTCAATCTGCTTCAGGTGAACGCTTTTCTTACCCGGGCGATTTGGGGCCTGATTCTGGCCGCGGTGATGATCGGTCAGTACTACAGGGGGCGGGCCGCCACCCGGCGGAGATAGGAACGCGGACGGGGCTGTCGTATAGGCGGCCCCCGATGGGCCGCCTATGGGCCGCCGTTTTGTCCGTGATTCGCCGACTGGCCGAATGGAATCTCGGCCGCGGAATCCCGCGGCGAAAAGGGCAAAACCTTTCGAATCACCCGGATGATTCGGGAAACATAGACATCAATGTGTGTGTCCTTTAGGATCGGTATTTATGACGTCCACCCCTCTTTACCTGGCTTTGGATATCGGGGCCGCTTCCGGCGCGAAACTGGCTTTGTTTACAGATGGTTCCATGCCTATTACCGAACCGAGAAACTGTGCTTTGCGGTATCATGAGGTTTTCGACGATTTCGTCGATGCCCTGCTCGCCGGCGCGGAAGAAACCCTCGGAGAAATGAACCGATCTTTCAAGGATCTGGCCGCGATCGGAATCGCCTCGGCGGGAATCCTCGGGAAAGACGGACGATTCCAGCTGTTTCATAACCGTCCGCAGTACAACGGATTCAATCTTGTAACCGCTCGCCGAAAATGAAAAACAAATTCACTGAAAATGAAAAATGCAATTTTCAAAGTTATTCAAACGACAATTAAACTCTTTTTAAACAACCTTTCAGGACACATTTCCTGATATCTTACTGATCGAATAATTAGCTGTTAGTACTTCGATTTTCCTGCCCTGCCGTCCTTCTTTATCTCTGGACATTGACTTTGCCATGCTTAGCTCAAACGAATCCCAATGATTTTCTTTAATACGACTGGTCAACTCAGCATTACGAAAAGAACTTAATAAGAATCTACCTTCAATCTTTTCCAATTCGTTTAAAAGGTTTGAGAAATCCTCATCTGTATAGCCATCGTAATGTCCCATGTCCGTACCGACATATGGAGGATCAAGATAGAAGAAAGACTCCGAAGTATCTCGACTTCGAATAATTCGTAATGCATCAGCACATTCAATTTGGACATCCTGAAGTCTGATTGCATAGTCATAAGTAAAAGCCTCTCGCTTTCGTCTGATAGTCTTTGAGGTAGAGCCTGAACGATCATACCCGAAGGAACCATTCAGCTTTGATCCATAAGATTGAGCGGACAACACCCAGACGGCCCATGCTCTTTTTAAGCTGTCGAACATATCCGGATTCTGATAGATCACAGCCGCTTTTCGATGAAGATCCCTACTATGCAGGCTAATTTGGACTTCCTTCTCAAGACCAACAAAGTCTCGCTGCACCACATCGTAGAAATTGATCAACTCACTATTGATGTCATTAATTACTTCAACAGGAGATGGCTTCTTCTTGAAGAAGACAGCTCCTCCTCCGATAAATGGCTCACAATAGATTTTATGATCCGGGATCAAAGATATGATTCTATCAGCCAGCTGTTGTTTCCCACCGTAGTAGGTTAATGGTGTTTTCACTCTTCCCTCCAATAATGATGCAAAGTGATGATGAGGGATAAAGGAACGATGAGATTTCGCCGACCATAATTCTATGCAAATTAAGTGGTGGTGGCGGGTTTCCCGTAGGTGTTGGCGCACCTGTTCCGGGAGGGGTTTTCTCCTGGAGCCGCCACCCTTTCCGGCGGCCCGCTAGAAATCTTATTCCGTAATAAACCGAACTGAGTGTTTATACCCGGAGTCTCTTGTTAAAAGCTCTGCCCTAAGCTTGTACGCCTTAGAAAGCTTTGCCTTTGTATCATCCGTAACTTCAATCTCCCGAATGGTTTCAAGAATCTCAGATTCATACGGTTCATCAATAGTATTTCCTTCTTCGTCAGTGGTTTTTCGTGTCAGAGTTTCGTATTCATCGGTGTGCTTGGTAAGTTGGATTGTCATATCGCCTCCTTATGTGGACGCCAGGTAACGGCCACCGTGTATATAAAAGAATCCGCCGAGGGCTTTCGGCTTGGTTTTGTCGCCAACACGTGGTGTTCCATTTGATCCGTCTGTTATGATGCCGTCGGTGTCGTAGTATTTGATAACTGTACTCTCGGCACGATCAAACCACCCACCGTCGCCGTCGTCAGATGTCATTCCAAGTTGATGCTCATGCCCCTGGAAGAAATCCCGATGTCTAAGCCCTGAAATCGCAGAACCGTCAGAAGCCTCAGAAATCAAAGTTCGGTCGGAACACTCAAAGAGACGAGCCGTTGTGGTTGATCCCGGTATTCTGTAAGGATAAAAGGCGACCGTATAAGATCCGGTTCCTGAATTATCATCACCGGCATATGCAAACGAAATTGTCCTTGTTGACGGATCGATATCAGAGATTGCATAGTCGCCCGCAGCAATGTCTCCGATCACCGAGCTGAAAGAAATGGGCCTCCATCCGGAGTAAGAGTCATGAACCAGATTGTCCTCGGCCAAGGCCGCCAGAATCGCATTCTCCGCGTTATTATCAGCGAAGGTCAGGGTCGCAACATTCGAAGCGATTTCCCAAGCGGTGATTTCAAATTCTGATACTGCGCCTGTTCGACCTGTTTTGTAGGAAAGGGCTTCCGCACGAAGAAAAGGAACAAGGTCCGGATGATTTGTTTCACTTATATCTTTATATCCACTTATTGTGTTGAGGCAGATACCACCGAAAAAGCTTTTAGGATCAGAGATGTCAAACGCAGAAAGTTCTTTGTACTTGGCGTTCCAAAAATATTCCCCGATATCCTTTTTATAGACGGTGCACTCTTTGATCAAAACATCAATATATTTCTTTGTACCGGCATCAGCATCAGCGTCCGGGTCAGCAAACTGCGCCCGACCGTTTCCATCTCGAACCACCATCCTTGATGCCGTAGCGGCGCTGACCGCACCGTGGGCTGTGGTTAAATCGGCATGCTCATCAAGCTGCTTGAAAAAAGGAACCGGCCGCCGAGTCAAATCAATAGATAGGCACCCGGGTGTATCATAATCAAAGACGGCATCAACAAGCAGAAAGGCATCTTCATCAATTTCGGCATACCCGGCTTCACTTTCGGAGGCGGCCTCATCACCCTCAACAAAAGAGATAGAGATACTTTCCGATTTTTCTTTCCAATAAGAGTTCCCGACTTCATCCTGGATTTCACCATCTTCAACTTGGCTGTAGGCACCGATTACAGCTACCTTTTTGTACATCCCTGATGAGGGCCTTGTGATACCGGAGAAATCCAGAGTAAAGGCTTCCTCCACATTGATCATGCGACCTTGGCTATCCCATCCAAAACCGGTACTGATATCGACCGATCCATCGACAGCGGTCCGCTCCGGAATGAGCCCATAGACGATACCGGAGCCAAACAATCTGGCAATCTTTTGTAGATCGTTATGGGCATTCTCCTGCATCCCTGAAAAGAAAGTAGCCGGTGGTTTGTACCCGGTTTTTACATTTAATAACTTCATGAACCCTCCCTATTAGCTTTCAATAATTGTTCGTGGAACAGATTCGTCCAGAACGACTTCAAGACGTTGATAAACACGAGCTTTCTGGGACTCATTCACATAGATCAGAACCATCTCGGTCTCATCCCAGATTCTGGTCGGTACCAAGGATTGACCGGCTGAAAACGCATCATCGGGCATTAATTCACAGCTTGCATCGGTGATATCTTCCAGCTGTTCTTCGAGCCAAGAAGAGCCGCCATTTTCGCGAAGTTCCTCCATTGTTACCGGCGGGTAAGACACGTACTGCCATTCGATAATTTCTATTTCGATATCAGCCCCGAGGAACCAATCAAGAAACTCATATGCATGGTTGTAATCATCTTGAGTCATATCCTTGATAAAGACGATCAGCCGTGAATCCCCGCCGATTCGCGTCTTCCCGATTGCCGAGTAGCCAACGGTGAATCCTTCTTCCGGATATTCAATATGCTTCCATCTGTCTGGAAATAGCTGATCCATGGTATCCACAAAGGTTCCATACTCACCGGTGGATTCCAGGGTAAAAGAACCGGTGGCCAGCCTTTCCCGATAGCTGTCATTCGTATCGAAGGTGAATCGGGGAATACCCATGGCATCCCCATGTTCAGGTAACCTATCATCAGAACAGAGGGCCGGAAAATGATCCCGAAAAATGCTGTTTCCTGATTCCAATAAGTTCTCATTGCTTTTTGCAATGACTTTATAGAGACTGCGACGATTGGGCCTTTGAAGCCCTGGTGGATGGATGTACTTCATCAGCCATTTGAAGAGATCCATCATTCATCCACCTTGGTTGCCGTTATTGAAGAAGGAATAATTTTTTCATATTCCGCGCTACAGAGAATGTCTTGAGTCGGGCTGGTGAATTCATACTCGTCAATGTCCAATACAGGATCATTATCCGTATCCGTTAATGCATCCTGATACAGATCCTTCATCTTGATTGACTCACCGATGCTACGATTCAAGATCCACCATTGCAGTTTTTCTTCAACCTCGTCTTTAGTTGAGTTTCCGGAAAACTCCAAAATAAAATCCCGATTGATGGCCGTCGGCCCTAAGACAAGAGTGTCCCTGGCTACCAGCCTGGAATTAGCGATAGCCTCATTAACCTTTTCGATTAATTCATCAGATGGAAGACCGCTGGTTGAGGCTACGACAACGTTGACGCTTCCCGGTCCTCTTGGTGCTCTGATAATCACCACATCCTGGACACCAGAGACTTCTCGGGCTAAGGTCTCATATTTTGAAGGCCGATTATCATCACCCTGGGCATCCCATTTGGCACTGATTCTGTCCTGCAAGGTTTCATCGTCTTCTTCATCGGTACCGGACTGAGTAATCCAATCAGATGGAACGGCGACTGAATCCACGCCGGTTACAACTGAAGTAAAGGCGACCGAAGTTCCGGCTATGAGATTGTATTTTTCACCAACAAACTCGGCTTCAACGGGGATGTCAAATTCGCCAGAAACAAAGGATGTATCTTCTATCACTTTGAATCTGAGGCCGGATGTTGTCTTCAACCATTTCCCAGAGGTGACAGTTCCGGCCGAGTAGGCCGTGACTCGGAAATTGCCTTCTGTCTTCACCTGATCCGCAGGACTGATTCCAAGTTCAAGAGCCTTGATTTTCAAAATGAAACCGGTAGCCGATCTCCAGGTGATTTGAGTCGTAAAGAGATTCAGAATCTCCGAATAGACCTTATAAAAAACTCTTGCGAAAGTTTCCCAGATTGCGCGTAATTTCCCAGTACTCTTGAAGTTTTTAATGCCGGTTTCTTCCATCCCGATTTCGAGGATTTCTTCTCGGATATCATCAAGGCTCTTTTCTTCTATGGACATCTATTCCCCCAATAAATCCTTTAAATCAAAGAGCAGTTCTTCTTCATCCACCGAACCGTAGAGAGTGAAAACCAGATAGTATTTACCGCTTTCGGTGTTCACTCCGCTTTCAACGGTATCAGGATCAATCCGGATATCTTCGATGGCCGCAGAACGAAGAGCGGAAACAACTGTGCTGTCACTCACATCGTTATCTTTGATCAGATCCCGAACACCCTTCCCGATGGTGGGAGCCCAGAGTAAGTCACCGGCGGACACCATCACCGCTTCTTTGACATCTTGAGCCACAACCTGTCCGTCCTGGGCGATTTCGATATCACCGTCTTCGGTGAAAACAAAATCATCATCATCGTCGACGTATAAATCTTCATACAGACTCATGTAATGCTTCCTGTTCCTGTACCGGTAACAGCCCCACCGGTGGCCGATGAGCCCGTTACGATCGTTGAGACAACAGCGGTCGATTGGATATGTGTAACGACTCTCTGTGCAATAAGGGCGGCCAGCTGATCGGCATATTCTTTTGCCGATATCCCGTCATCTTCAGACGCACTGAGAAAGAGGCTTACTATGTCGGATTTCAGTTGCGTTTTCAGAACTGCGGCATCCATACTTCATGCCTCCAAGAGCTGAGCAAGCTCATCTTTTATGGCCTTCAAGGCACTCTGGGAATCCGGGGAGACAACATGCTGAGGCGGAGATCCAATCGTCTTAATGGCGGCAGTCTGATCAATAATCTTTTCAAGAATGGCCTTCAGTGATTGTGCCGAGGTTGCCAGCTCAAAAAGCCCGGAAGAAGAAATCCTGAATTTCGATTTTCCCTTCACAATGACCAGTTCCCTCTTGGCGAAATCTCCGCAGTTGTATTCCTGTCCCCAAATCCCGGAGATAAAAGGAAAGGCGGCCGAGCCTTCCAGAAAATCAACGACGACCAGCATGCCGTCCTCCGGTGGAGCGTATATCCCTTCGCCGTTTTGTCCTGCCCAGATCGGGCTTATCGCCACATCACCAATAACCCGCTCAGTCTCCTCCAAAGTTGAGGCATCCAAGACCTTGACCGTTATTGAATAGGTACCTTTCCCTTTACCGGCATTGACCTTCTCCACCTTGGCCAGTACCGGTTTTTCCCTATTGGGATCTGCTATATCAAGCCAGTTTTTCAAGATTTTTTTCAGCTCATTTGTCCCCGGTATCATGAGGCGCTCCAATAACACATTGTCCGAGACTGACGGGAAGAGAGAGAAATTAGAGAGCGGGTAATAATTCGCGCTACACCATCAACAGAAACACTCCTTCCGGCCAAAACCGGCAGAGCAAATGACGTCAACCGATCCCGGCTCTGCTGTAAAATGTTGGAACCTGTTTTGTACTCCACGGGAGAAGAGGGAAACGACGATTCGGGAAGGAAACAGAAACAATTATCCTGATCAAAAAAGGCGGAGTAGGTGCCATATTTATTCATCAGATCAAGGAAGGAAAAAAGAGCTTCTTTCAAGGTACCGCGAAACGTGAAGCGGCTTATCTCAACATCCGCCACTTCTATGCTGTAGTTCTCAATTCCGCCTTGGGAAAGTATCTCAAGAAGAACACCTTGAGCACTCTCGTTGACAAAGGAAACATTAATATCGACGCCCGAAATATCCTGTTGCATGACAAGGCCGATACGACCTTCGGATAAGGGCACAACCATTAACACCGGGCCTGTAAAAATGGTATGAAGTTTTCCTTCCGGGGAACGGAGAGAACAGACGACTTCATCGTCTTTATCAAGCTCGTTTTCAGCCTTCAAAAAGATCATTTCACAAATGGGAGTTATCAGCGGCAGGCAGGTTGATAGTGTCATAATTGCGGGCCGAACATAGAAATTTGATCCGTTTTTTTTCAAAACCAAACGATAGGAGGATTCAAACATCAAAGCCCCCTATTGAGCATCTTTTCTTCAAGACGCTTTAGGGCCTGGACATCCTCTGAGTTATAAGAGGATGTCAATTCGGGATCCGGAAGTTCTTCTTCCTCGGAAGCCTGAGCCTGTTTACTTTCCTGAATGAGATCAATTTCGGGCTTATACTCCCTGAACTTTAGCGCTCCGGTATACTCTTGTTTTCCCATTTGCTGGTCGGTCTGTAGACCGGAGAAAAAGGTTCTCGTAATCTTCCAGGCGGTAACAATCGGTAAGTCGATTTCATAGATAATGGGGGCACCGGTAGAATCTGTTTTCTTGAAAAGCTCGACAACCTGAGCAAGCTTATCGGTCATGCTCTCTTTCTCATCACCAATAATTCGGATGTTGACCGAGATATCTCCGTCTTCCCAGCCTTTCAGCTGATACTTTTGACCGTTGGTTCCTTCGGTTGTTGCCGTATCGAATATCAACTTGGAGCCTACCGAGGCCGAGACACAGAAGGCCGGTACCGCTTGAGGCGGATTACCAAGTTTCAGACCATCATCATCGAGAGAAATGATCATCTAAAAGCCTCCCGCTTTCCGGAGCATCTCAATAAAGTCCATCGCACTCTGCATGTCTTCGGCCTGAACCGTCAGATGATCGATATGGATGATATTGTTTCCACCGGAGTGTCCGCCTTCTTTTGAGGATTGAAAAATGTTGTTTACAGACCGTTTAAAGATGCCTTCCGGAGGAATTAAAATATTACTTAAATCAACGGAAGAACCTTGTCTTTCTGCTCCGGCACTAAAGGTAGTTATCAAGGAGGAACCGGCGGCCGTCAGCCTCGATAACGGTCCTTTCTTGGCATCGCTATGAGGGAAGTATGCATCGGCGGCGGCAGCTGCTGTGTACGCGGATTGCTCAATGGCCGGACGGGCGGAATCCATACCTTCGGCCATCGTATAAACCGCAGCCGATCCCGAATCCTTACCATCGAAGAGTTTCCCCAGAACCGGGATCTTGGCAAGTTTCTCTTTAATCCAATCAACCCCTCCCGTGAAGATTGCCTTAATCCCATCCCATAGATTTTTGATCCACTCTAATCCCGCAGAAAATGGCGCTTTGATTTTTTCCCAAAGCATCCCGGCCTTTTCGCTGATAACATCCCAGTGCTTAATAAGCAAAACCCCGACAGCAATCACTGCGGCGACGGCGGCGACAATCAGTAGTATCGGGCCAAGAGTCGCCCAATTCGCGGCCGCCATGGCATACAGTTTCGGAACGGCCGCTACTGCATTCTTTCCCATTCCGAAAATTGCCGTTGCACCGCTCTTAATAAGCGATCCGGTTTTAGCGAAAGGCGTCGCAAGTAACGATGTCGCACTCCCCAGAAGCTTGGCATAACCTCCGGCATTGGCAGCCGCCGAAGAGAGAAGAGCAAACTGGCTTGTCAGTTGCAGGCCGGTTGAAACCGCCCCGAGTCCCGCCTGAGCGAAGACACCGACACCGCCGGCCGCCTGAACAAAGAATGAACCGACCTTTGTATCGAGGATGGCCGAAGACCAGCCCATGACCCCGGTTGCCATATCGGCCATGGACCGTTTCACAAAGTTCGAACCCTGGCCCATCTTGATCTGCCAGACAGAGGCGGCATTATTCATGCGGGCCATGCTGTCTTCAAAAGTATCCGCCTGCCGCTCGGCCATGGAGAGGGCCATACCTTGAGAGTTGGCCACCCCTTCGTACTGACCGGCTAATTTCTCCAGATTGGAACCGAGCAGGGTCACAGCTCTGACCCCTTCATCTCCAAAGGCGGACTTCAGGGCATCGGCGGACTCCAGGGAAAGCTCATCGAGCGGTCCCATCTTCGCCTGGATATTTTCCAGAGTTTTGATGACATCAACACCGCCCTGATCGTTGAAAGCAACATCAAAATCCAATGCACCGGAGGCACTGGACATCTTGTTCATCATGGAAACAAAGGCGGTACCGGCCATTGATCCCTGAAGTCCGGCGGTGTTCAATGCACCGATGGTCGTTGCAAGCTGAGCCGTTTCAACGCGGTACTGCTTCGCCGCCGGGATACCATACTTTAAGCCTTCGTTAAGCTGACCGAGATCGGCAATTTGAAAGGCTCCTTGAGTGGCGGCAACAATGTCGGAGAGTTCCGAAAGATCCCCGCCCAGGTTGTTGTACATCGTACCAAGCAGATTCCCGGCGGCACCGGCATCACCCATGGTGGCTTTCGCCAGAATGAGGGCTTGGCCGGTAGCATTGATGGCATCCGCCGCATCAAGTCCGGCGGAAATCATGCTGTAGGTAACCTCTCCAAACTTCTTGGTATCGGCCGTTGCCGCCTTGGCTCCGCGTGAGGTGCTGGCAGACCACTCAAGGGAAGCCTGCTCAATGGCTTTGTAGGTTGCAGAGACATCACCGCCGATGGCGTTCTGCTCATTGAGCACCGAGTTAACGGCGGCCATGGCCGCCTCAAGACCGGCGGCTTTTTGTGAGGGGACATCTAAAGCGGCCGAGAGACCCGCCCGAAGAGGCTCGGTCATCTGAGTCGCCATACTCAAATGAGCGGCAAGCTGGGTCATCCCATTGTCGTTATTCTTGATGTCCTCCAGAGCGGAGTTCATCCCGGCAAAGGCGGCCTTTGCCCCCTTAACCCCGCCGGAGAAACCATCAATGAAATTTAATCTGACCGATGTGATGAACTGACCCAAGCTTTTATCCCTTAAACAAAGTGGCAAGGGCATCGATCAGGATGCCCTTTTCAATATCCCTGACATACAAGGCTTCTTTGACTTTCCGATCCGCCTGACGTACCGTCAGGCTTGATATGTCATCTCCCAGAAAATGCTTCACCAAGAGACGGCGTTTATCGGATTTCGTTAAATCTTCTTGAGCGGAAGCACCTCCTTGGTAACTCCGGATAAAGGGTTGAGGTAGCTCTGAATAAAGGTGGAAACGGCATTTTGATAATTGCCTATTTCGTCCATGATGGATTTGGGGGTAGGAGCTACGATGAGCATTTGCATTATCATCCGGTTGGCCCCGACTTGGGATTTTTCGAATTGGGAGATATAGACATTCATCTCCTCTTCTTTGGGTTCCCTGAAGACAAACTGCAAATGATGATCCTTATTATCAACATCCGTGAATTTGTAATCGGCCAGAAAGAGCTCTCCATCATGTTTGCCTTTGGCTTCGATAATCAGCTTGTCGATCTTGGTGGTTTGTTTTTCCTCATTAGCCATTTCTTCGTTCCTTATTAAACGCGGCTGATAACCGCTTCTCCGTCATGCTTGATGGGCGCGGTTAGGGCACCTTCATATTCCCGCATCAGAGCTTTGTCGCTCTTGCTGTTGGAGAGACTTCGTTTATTGATGACAAACTCAAGGGTATCGGTCATGGCAACCTGAACCGAAGAGCCAAAGGTTACGGTCGCGGAAATGGGAAGAAGGTCGTTGTACACACCGCCGGAGGAATTCATCTGCGTCTCGAAAACCTTGGCATCCGAGAGCGCCATCTTGAACTTCACCGTTCCCTTGTATTCACCCTCGGCAACACCGCCGGGAAGACCATTGGTTTTCGTGATTACCTCGCGGTCAACCTCGTCGTCGTAGTCGATGTTGTCCAGATACTGGGGCATTCCGCTGGGCAATACGGCCTTAATGTGTACATAACTGTAGACCTGTCCGTTGACAGTTCCGGCTTTGCTCATTTATCAATCCTCCTCTAATGCGGGATTCTCAAACTGAATGGTTCCGCTGATTTCCGTGAACGACCCTCTGGGAGTGACGTATACCTTCTCCGTCACAACCGGATTGGAAAGGATGTTCTGATTAATGGACATCTCGATGCGACCGGAGGATATTTCCTTATCCTTCTGCATGATCTTCAGCTGGGCTTCGCCTGCCGCCTTAACCGCTTCAAGCTGGGGAACCGATCCGTCATCGAGAACATCAAAGTTATCCTTAATAAAGGGGAACTGAGCTTCCCGAACCAGATTCCGTGCTTTGTTGAGCACGTCAATCCGGGTGCAGATGGTGAAGTCCGATCCGTCTTCACTCATCAACGTAGAATCATTGATGTACACGCCACTCTTCCCATCGTAATAACGGAAGGTTGCATAACCGGCATCTTCCAAAGAATCGATATGCGCCGAAGGGAAGGGATTGCCGTCGGCCGTCTCGGGCATAATTCTCTCCACGCCATCCACCGCACCCAGCTTGGTGGCTCCCGGAGAGAGGGCAATGTTGATGGCGAACATCCGGCCGATAATTTTTCCAAGACCGTTCCGAATATCCACGTAACCGGAAACATCGTTCTCCTCAATCCAATGCGCACAGACCATCAGGCGAACACTCGAAACGCTTCCCCGCTCAGTGCCGATCAGAGCCGCGACATATTCATCCAGGGTTTCACCTGAAGTAATGTAGCGGGCCATAGTGGAACCGGAGATATACTTATGACTGGCTTCAGCCGCCAACAGCTTGGCGGCAAAGGCCGACCAGAAAGCGGCCTGAGTGACGGCGGCAACCGAGATGTGACGGATCAAATAGGAAGAGGCGATCAGATCATCTACCGCCGCCAAAAGTTCCGCGTTCGATGCCGTGGGAGCCGTACTGGTGAAGCTGAAAGAATCACCGGCGGCAAAACTGACCCGCTCGCCGGTCGGAGATCCTGCGGAAAAAGTCAGAGTAATTCCGGCCTCACTGATGAGGTAGGCTCCGCTTTCGGGAACGGTGATGATTGAGGATTGGATTCCATCCAGAGTATAGCGGAAGGTCGCTTCATTCAGACCGCCTTCACCCTCGATATCTACCGAGACATCAAAGCGGTTGTAGGGAGAGCCCGAAACGGCTAAGCCGCCGACACCGGCATTACCTGAGCCCGCCGCAACGGCGCTTAATTCTCCGGCAGTGGAAGCGGCAAGAATCCGGCAGTACACCGGTGTATCCACCAGAGAGAAGACCTGCTCAAGGAAATCCCTGATCGGGCTTAAGCCCGCTTTGGACTCATAGTTGTCTCTGGTAGCCAAAACAATGCCACTGACGGCCGCAGCACCTACGCCGACAACGGCCAAAATCCCGTCGGCTTCGGTTACTACACCGAGCCCACCGTCTTCTATCGTCAAATCAACATCTTTCCCCATGGCTTACGCCTCCTTTCCGTTCTTGGACGTCGAAACGGCTTCAGCTTTCTCCGGCTTTTTCCGGCCGTCGGAGGGTGCGTTTAAAAAGTCTTTGACAGCCTTTTTAAATACGGTCTCGGTAACGGTTTTACCGATGCCCCATTTTTTATCGATCTTTACGGCTTCCAGAATCGCAGTATCAACTCCGTTCTTTTCAGCCAACTCTTCAATGCTTTTCTTTTCACTCATGCTCCAAATCTCCTTCAAGAGAACTAGGCTCACTCAATGGCAAACCGCTTTGAGTCAAACCGACATCCACACTGAACAGAATCCGTACGACGCTGGAATACCGGTTATCCAGAGCCGCATCAAAGTCCGAATGCTCCTCCATCTCCGGTTCAATAAATCCTTGACGGTTATCCAGCGTGAAGAAATCCGGCAAGGCCGTAATAAAGTCGGAGAAGAGAATATCAACCTCTTCTTCACTGCGGCCGGTAATCGTGACGACCAAAGGCAGTTGCCGACGAGTTCTGACCTTAAGCAGTTTCCGCTCTTCATCAATGGTGATTACGGCCTCTCTTCCCATCGGGTCGGTGTACCGGCCGGTGCCGGTAATCATCGATGCGTAGGTGTTCTTGCCGCTGGTCTTAAGATCAACTTCCGCCTTTTTCGTGCGGGCAATAACACCTTCTGCAAGACCGGCTTCAATAAGAGCGGCGGCCGTCAAATCCTTGATTTCCTTGATCATGCGGCAGCCTCCAGAAGGTTCCTAACATACGGATCTCTCATCAGCTCCCTGGGCCAATCATTTGAATGCCCAAGGTATCGCCGCTCGGGAATCTCAACACTACGATTTCTCCCGGCCTTGCCTCCCAGGTTGTGAATCCGGGCATAGATCATGCTCGATCCCACAATGGCCGCAACGCCCGTGGACTTCTCCTCGACACTTTCCTGTAAGGTGCCGCCATCATGAAGAATCGGTCCGGAGCTTCGGCCCTTCCGACTCTTGATCGAGTCCCACCGGATTCCGGTTACCGGGTTCGTTTCATCTTCAAAAGCCTGCATGCTCAAAAGGTGAAGCTCACCACCGGCAAATTTCACAAGCTTTTCAATGTCGAAAATCGAGAGCTTATCCAGAACCCGCATAACCTCACTCATGCCCTGGATATCGACGGTGATACCGGTTCCGGCCATCAGCAGAACCCTCGTACATCCATCTTTCGTCCGGTCTTGATATGGAACTTCTTTCCCGGCCGAGTACTCTTTTGGTCGGTTCCTTCAGCCGCTGTCGGGATTTGGAACTTGCCTATGGCTACGCCTTCCAGAAACCGAATAGCCGCCGCTTTTTTCGCGGCCAGCTCCTTATCGGAAGGAGCATCCGTGATGCCCCGAACAACCGCCAGATTGTAGAGGGCAATGGATACCGCATGATCTTTGATATGGTCAGGTACCGGAGAGAGCGGGACTGTATAGCCGCCTGAGAGCAAATAGCCGTCAATCTCGGATGAGGATGCCCTTATGGCTTTGGTGATTTTCGTCTCATCACCGCCGCTCCAGGAGTCGATCACTCCATCCCTTACGGCCGCTTCAAGGTCCGTCCTCTCGCAGTACACTTACCAATCCTTACTTACACCAGAGACTTCAATGAGTAGAGAAGCTCCGGAGAAACCACCCGCTCATCGGTTCTGGTGGCGACCTTTACGATCCGCTCTCCCTTCACACCGGCTTCCTTATCGTCCCAAGTGGTGACGACATAGCCCGAACCGTCGGCCTCGGAGTCTTTTACCTGGAAAGTGGAACCGGCACGATTTACAGCCAGATCGTTCTGCTTGTCATCGACGTAGGCAAGCACCAGGCAGTTCTGCCAAATCTGAGAAAGGTCACTCATGGAGGTGCCGTTCTTGTTTTTCTTGGCAGGACCGACAATCCCGTCGGTAACAAGAACCGTCTCGATTTCAAAAAGATCGGCGATGGTCTGAATGGTGACTCTTTTGGTGTTCTGGACTTCTCCGACGCGGCCGGTAAAATCCGAATGTCCCTGCATAACCCGCCATACATCCTTACTGATGATCATCATGTTCGGAGCAAAAAGGATGTTGTCGATGGCCGCCCGGATTTCGTCGTAAGGCTTACCGCCGCTCGAGGGCCATTTATTCCCCAATGCCGAACCGGTACCGGAAAGGGTTTTGTAACGACCGCTCTCATTTAAAACGACTTCCCGAATACGGACTTCCTGAGCCACTTCCAGCTTCCGGACCAAAGCTTGGACTTTGGTTTTCTCTTTCAGAGCGAAAGGCCCTTCCCGGTACTGCATGTCCTCGATGTCAAAACCGTCCTGCAAACCATGGGCGGCACAGGAGAGAGTCTTCTCTTCTCCTTCCATCCCAACCCGATGCGGCCGTCCGCCGTTTTTAGCCAGACTGGTATCGGGTACCACCAGGGAATCAAGGCCGAAGTAGGCATACTTATCGTCGGGTTTCTCAACCGGAACCCTGGGGAACAGCCGATGACCCACCAGCCCCTTGGCCAGTCTTTCCGAATAATCCACCGCGAATCCGCTAAGGAGCGGATCAATATAACCTTTACTCTTGGGCACGTTCTCTTCTCCTTCTTTTCAATTACTAACGGCCGTCAATTACTCGGAGGCCGCAGCAATCGTCATCTGCTGGATGTTGACGTTGAACTCCACGTAATCCCCGGCCACACCGTCCTGCTCGAACTGACCGAAAACCTTGTAGGTTCCCGCATCTTCCGGAAGAGCGACCATCGCTCCGGTGGCATCGGCCACATAGCCGAAATCACCGGCGGAAACGGCTCCGCCTGCAAGTACCTTGGCCGGTCCCATACGAGTTATGGGAGCCGAATCCTCAGTGTTCGGATTATCATGAATAAACTCATAATCCGCGTCGTACACACCGGCAGGGACACCGGCCCCGGCGTCTCCGGGCAGATCAACCAGGCCTTCTTCCGAACCGAAAACCACAGCCACTCCGGGCTCAAGATCAGACTCATATCGCATACTTTTCACATTGCGCATTCTTCTCTTCCTCCTACAGAATGACCGCGCCCGAATCGTCGCCTTCAAAAAGAGCAGGCTCGGCCTGATACAGCTGGCTGGCGGCATCTTCGTAGTCGATGCCCTTCTCCCGTGCGAAAGCCTGAATCCTCTGAACAAGGCCTC
Source organism: Spirochaetia bacterium (assembly GCA_963666985.2). Classification (GTDB taxonomy): domain Bacteria; phylum Spirochaetota; class Spirochaetia; order DSM-2461; family DSM-2461; genus UBA2779. The sequence goes on from CAXXIA010000002.1 coordinate 2,556,143, forward strand.
CGGAGAACTTCTTTTCTCCGGCACCGGCGGCTTTATGATCTGTACCGAGAGAGACAACCGGAGCCGCGCCCTCCAGGGACGTAAAAAGAACCTCTCTGGATCTTTCTTCCATCTCAGTTACATCTTTTTCCAACTTGGCAAACTGGGCCGGGGTGATTTTTCCCTCATCCCGAAGCTTTATCAGCTTCTCTTTCGTTTCCCGATCAACCGCTTCTTTTTCAAAACCGGCAACCTTATCACCCAGGGCCTTGTTTTGAACCTGAAGGGCCGCGTTTTGAGTTTTTAAGGTCTCAAACTCCTTCTTTTCCTCTTCCGTCATAGGCTCCTCTTCTTCTTCAGGCCCTTGGGGACCTTCAGGATTATTTCCATCGGCCACCCTTTGGCCGGTATGGGCATCAATTGTTTGCGGCGCTGGGCCGGGCTTGGAACTTGCCGCACAGAAGTTCACCAGATCCTCAACGGCCTCATTGCTGATCGGACCAAACCAGGAGAACGTCTTCTCTTCTTCCGGTGTCCTCTTGGAGAAAAGCGAAATCACCGTTTTGAAGAAGGATGGCACCCTGGCGGCGGGGACTGCCGGAATGGATCGACCCAAAAAGGCCACCCGCCAGAGATAAGGTTCCGCTCGGTCTTCACCCTTCATTTCATCGAAAGGCATGATTTCACTTGAGATGTATTTCAGGTTCTTGTTGATGATCCAGCTTCGAAGCTGGGGAGAGATTTCTTCATTGGGGATGTCGGCCCAGACATTACCGAACTCATCCATGGATAAAGATTCAACCCAGCAATAGGCCAGTTCGTTTTCAATCCGCTCGGTAAAGTTTTCAATATGGCCTACCACGCCGGGAGCCTGAACGAACCCAATCGGATCATAGACGTCCACAAGCTTTTTGACGCGCGGAAGCGGCCAGCTCCCTTGAGGATATTCACCGACCTGAAAGACCTTGATAATCATGAGCGCATGATGCGGCGCATCACATGAAGTTATGAATTGAAATAATTCAAAATCTCATCCGATCCGGTACGGTGTAACCGACTTATGGATGGGAGGCTTTGGATAGGGGCTTAAAATCCCACCAGCTGATTTAAATGGCGTTTAAATTCTTACTTCCCGTGAAAGACGGCAAGTTATAGGGAAAAAGAAAGCGGCCCCGTAGAGGGCCGTTATTGCGGTCGTTTATTCCGACTGCTTTGTACGGTGGTTTCCTCATCGCCGTCATCCGCTATTTTGAACAGACACCAAGCAAGAAACAGTACGATGAAATAGATGATCAATCCGACTTTAATCATATCAACTCCAGTTGTCGAACTCTCTCTTCAAACATGGCCGTCAGGCTGACACTCTCGCCGTTCACCAAACCGAAATACTCACCCGATGTCAGCACCGGTGATAAATTTCCTGAAAACACCGGAATAAGATTTCCGGTTTTGAGCCAATAAAAACGGGCGAGTATCCCTAAGATGGAGTAACCATACACCCATCGAAAAGGACACTGCCCGTGAAGCTCCAGGAGAAACGCATGCACCAGGCTCAAGTGCTGGCCAAGGAAGGGTACAAGCAGTACCGAATCGCCGAAATACTCGGCGTTACCGACCGAACGGTTCGAAATTACCTCAGCGGACACAGTCCCAAAATGAGCCCCAGGAAGAAACGGAAGAGCAAGCTCGACCACTTCAAATCCCATATTCGCAGTGTACTTGAGGAGGAACCGCTCTTCAATTGCGAGGTGCTTTATAAGAATCTTTGCGCCATGGGTTACACCGGAGGAATCACCATCCTCCGTGATTTCGCCAAAGAGACCCGAGATGAGATTCAGAGAGAAGTAGTTCGCCGCTTCGAAACCCAGGCCGGCTACCAGGCACAGATGGACTGGAAGATATTGCCGAAGGAACACTGGCGAGGCGTCTACGCCTTCGTCATGGTCCTCGGCTACAGCCGGACTCCCTATGTGAGATTCACCACCGATATGACCAGCGGCACACTGCTGGCCTGCCACCAGAAAGCCTTTGAGTATTTTGGCGGTGTTCCTCAGACTGTATTGTACGACAACATGAAAACAGCATGGGTCCACGACGGAGAAGAGTGGAAGACCAACTCCCGGTTACTGGAGTTCGCTTCCTCCTACGGTTTCTCTCCAAGACGATGCGCCGTCAGGCGTCCCCAGACCAAAGGAAAAGTAGAGAGGTTCATCGACTACCTTTCGGGTAACTTCCTTTCTCAGGCACGGCGTAGTGGCCTGAAGACGATCGAAGAACTCAATGACGCCATTCTGCCCTGGCTGACTGAAGTTCAGCAGAAAGAGCTCCGGGACTACCAGGAAAGTCGTGCCCAGCGATATGAGGTGGAGAAATCCTTCCTGCAACCGGCACCGCCAGAGGGAGCTTTTGACTACCGTGACAGCATTCAGCTCATTGTCAGTCGAGAAGGCTCAGTCACCTACAAGACTAACAAGTACAGCGTGCCGCCTGTATTGGTTGGTAAGAAGCTGACGCTGAAAATCGATGCGCTTTCCATGCAGGGGGAAATCCTCAATGGGAAGGTTTCCATACGGCTATTCAATCTCCTTCCAGCTGGCTCCCGGCAGAAGGATATCCGCAATGAAGATCGGGAAGCACTCTTTACCCTGTGGGAGAAGCAGCGTAAGAAGTCGGCGAAAAAACCAGTCCGGAAGCAACAAGATGAGCAGACCATCGTCGATATCAGAAATCCTGCCTACTATGAGCGCTTTGTCGCTGTGGGAGTCTCGGTATGAATATCAAACTTGAGACCGTCACCGAGAGAATGAATTCGCTGGGTATGAGTTTCATGTCCGCAGGACTGGAATCCTTCCTGGCAGAACCCCGCCGGCAGGAACAGACGGTACTGGATATCGTTGCCGACTTGATGGAACTTGAATACATCCCCCGTAAAGAACGGAGCGCCAAGAGCCGCTTGAAGCTTTCAGGAATGCCGGCAGTGAAAAGGCTGGAAGACTTCGACAGGGGGTGGCTCAAAGGTGGTATCACCAACCGCCAGTTTGACGAGCTCTCCTCTCTGGCCTTCATCGAGCGAAAGGAGAACGTCATTCTCATGGGTCCCAGCGGCCTGGGAAAATCTCATCTGATGCTGGCCCTGGGGCACAAGGCCTGCATGGAGGGATTCACCACCTACCATACCACCTGCATCGACCTCATTGAGAACCTGGTTCTTGCCCGAGAGAACAACCGGCTCAAGCGTCGGCTGGTATGGCTCCGAAAACCGCACCTGCTTCTCATCGATGAAGTCGGTTACGAGAAGCTGACACCCGAACAGGCTAATCTTTTCTTCCAGGTTGTGAATGCCCGGTATGAACAGGGGAGTATGATCATTACGACGAACAAGCCATTTGGCAGATGGGCGGAGATAATGAGTGATGAGGCTGTTGCCAGTGCAACCCTGGACCGTCTGCTTCACCATGCTCATATCCTGAGTCTTCAAGGAGACTCGTACCGAATGAAGGATCGGTTGAAAGCGGGAGTCGTTGACTTCCTTTGACGCCCAAAACCGGAAAAACTAAATCGGTGAAATCCGGAAATGTTTCGTCGGTGTTGACACCCGAGAGTTCTTCAAAATCGGCGAAGCTGTTTAAGGGATAGTCTTTCTGGAACTCATGCCAAGCTCTTAAAACTTTTTCCCCGCCATGCTCTTCGGCCAGCCGCACGGCAATCTCTTTCTCAAACTCTTCAAGCTCCCAGTCGAACGGCTCTTGAAGATGGCTAAAATATTCATCCCTCTTCATAAAGGCCATCCACGAAAATCATGTTCAAAACACAGCCCCTTTTCCGGTGCTACCACGTACTCACCCGTCGGCTTTCCATACCCCGGTCGATGGGCCATATACTGCCCCCTTCTAAAACAGGCGGCCGCAACCTAAAACACCCATAGCTGTCTTTAGCCACAGCCGCCCTAATCAAATAAAATGGTTTTTGATCTATTCGCCGTTGGAATCCTTTACAGCCAGTCCCCAGGACTCCCATTTCTGAACCAACTCCTCGTAATAGTTCAGCGTATCGGCTACCCAGTCCTTTGCTTCCTGATCGGCGTCCGCCAGCGATATCGGAGGATCGGGAATCTCTTCACGGATAGGAAACGGGTCCAGAATAATCGGCTGGACTGTGACTTCAACCGTCGTCTGACACCCGCTTGTTATTGCCAGCAACGATGTCAGCAATAACGCTGTCAGCATCACCCTGCTCAATCCTTTCATCCCGCTCCTCCCGTTCCTTTTCGGCCTCGTCGACTCGTTCATGATGAGCAGCCAAAGCCTCGGCGTTTTGCTGGGAATGCTGGGCTACGGCCTCCGCTTGGGCGGCATCTTCCTCGGCTTCTTTCTTCTGATCTGACTTGACCTTTAAAAGCGTCGCAAGAAATCCAACAGCAACCGCAAGGCCGCCAGCGATCCATCCCAGCAGTTTTTTCATCTATTCCGCCGCCGCTGTTCCCGTTACGTTTTTATTGGCTTCGATGCCGCCTACAAAAAGGCCTATGACAATCATTAGCCCGACCCCGATTGACGCGTAAATTCCATCAAACGACCGCTCATATATCCGCGAAACAATAATGGCCTCGATACATAAGAAAGCCAAAAACGCCATGGAAAGGATGTACCGAAAGATATCGACATCCTGATACTCACCCGCAGGCAGTAAGGACGTTTCTTTGATCATGTTGGCCAAATCAACGCCGAGGAATGCTCCGATGATCAAGACGAATCCGGCGGACACAATCGTCAACACGGTTCCGGATTCCACGAAGAAAATAAATGCCGCCATGATGACGGTCGCCAGTGCTACCACCAGCATCTGCATCGTTTTTGTTTTCATAACATCTCCTTTCTATTTTTCTGCCTGCCTACACAGGCAACGCTCGCCGTTCAACCTCGGGGAATCCCTCAAGGCGTGGATCTGGGTTTGATATCACTTCGCCGTCAAATAACGGTTCAAAATGAGTTGAGACTTTCTTGTCGTAGGGATTCCCATCAACATCTACAACCAGCAGGCCATACCTCTCGGTAGGAACTTCCTGAAGGTTTATACCCTGAACCCTCGCCATTTCCGCATACGCCCACTTCCAATCTCGAATCAGAAAGTGCGCCTCCGGATCGGCGTCCATACCCCACCCATCATCCGGCTTCTCGTTATCCCAGATGTCTTGATGATTTTTGTAATTACAAACATAAACGGGGGGCATGGTCCTGGCATTCCCAAGTAGAAGAAATCTCCCACAAATAAGCTCAATCTGCATGTCCGTTATTTGCCAGTCGCTTTTCCCCTGAAAGAAGCAGCGGATATGTTCGTTTACAATCCCGAGGGAAGCTACTGCGCACGCCCAGCGAGCACCAAAGAAGCCGAATCGGCTTTGTGTGCAATACTGCTTTTTCAAGTAATCACCCTCCCTGATTCAATGCCCCAGGAGTTTCTTCCTGGTCTTCTTCAATCCGGATGAGGGTGGCCTTGATCCACGCAAGGTCGGTTTGAATTGCGGCGTAGCGAACATCCTGAGAAGCGATCCTCTCCTCCATAGGAGTGACCTTCTCCTCCAAGGCGGACAGACGCTGTTCAACTCCCTCTTGCCAGCGGCCTATGGCAATGGCCAGACCGATAACGGCAATGAAAATTGAAACCGCAGTTGTAATACCGTTTTTTAGAGATACCTTCGAAAGCCCCACTACTCATCTCCCTGCTAATGAGGGCAGACTACAGCGGGCTATCTGAAGTTATGAATTGAAATAATTCAAAAAGCTTATGAAGTAATTACTGTATAGAACAGCATAAAACGTCTCCAGCCGTTCCAACTTGAATTTGATTTTCATAGAAAAAGAAGATTATTACGGCTATATCTAGAAGAGCGATGACAACAGCACAGAAAATTAGGAGTCCTTTCTGAAAACGAGCTCTCTTATCCAGGTCACCAATTAAGTCACCTATCTGTTTATATTGAGCTGCATAATGAAATTTTAATCTATTCATCTGACCTGTATACTCTTCTTTTATACTTTTTAATGTATGGTTCTGATTTTTTAACAACAGAAGCATAAAGACACTATAAATAACAATGGCAGCATAGAGTAAGAGAGCTGATAATTTGTCAAAACTATTCTCAGGATCATTCAATTCAATAGCGGCTAGAACAATAGAAACGGGAACTCCAAGCATTTTTGCTTGTATTGATGAAAAAATATCATTGATTTTGAGAAGGTATTCTCGCTTTTTCTCTTCATATTCCAACCTTACTTTGTCGAAAGAAAACTCAGAAACGAATAAATGGTAGTTCTCGTTGATTCTTTTTGAGAACTCTCCAAAGTTCTTAAAAAGAAATTCCAACCTTTTTTCTTCCGAGATATTTATCAAAAAGCTATACAAAACTTCTTTCAGAATACTTCTCTTTTGTTGCTTATGAGAATCATCCTCAAAGATCGAATTTAAGATTTTTAATCCATCCAGATCCATTTCAAGAAAATGCGCATCTAAACTTTTTAAAGAGATAGATAACGATGACCTGTGGAGGAACACATATTTATCGATTATCTTATCGGAGAAGAACTGAACGTGATCAGCATTATTCTTTAATAGCTGTAAGACGGAAACAACTCCTTTATAATGAAAAACCTCTTTCTGATCTTTGGATTGGGAAAAAATCAAGCCTTCGTTGAGTAACAGACAGTCATCTGGGAGAGAAAAGAAGTATTGCCTATATTCCAGAAAATGATTCCAGTTCCGAAATATTAATAATCCATTGGAAACTAGATCATCATGAGAAAGACTTACTGTAACAGTTATATCTGATTTTAATTTAAGGATACTCCATTCTTCAGCTCTATCAGTCTCTGAGCCTTTATCTAGATAAGATGTTTCATTGATTATTTGCGAAGGGAGGGAATCAACGTCTTGGATGAATTGGTTAGTTATCACCGAAGAGAATCTGAAATAACCGCCCTCTTCTTTGAGGTTATATTTAGTGTGTAATTGAAGAATCTTTTCTAAACATTTCTCAATGTCAAGTTTTTTGTTCATTGCCGATTATTTGATTTTCTAATTCGGTCGGTATTTTGTCAATCTTCAATATTCCAGTCTCTTTATTATAATGAATTATTTTATTTAATAGACTTGATTCAAAGCTAATCGAAAAATCTTTTGTCCTTCCTGAAAATCGGGTAAATCCTCTTAATGCCATTCTATCCAAAGAGATTTCGTTATTAAGCTCATAGTCTTCTTGGGCGACTTTCAGGAAAAGACCTTTCTCTTTCGGTTCATATCTTGAATCAAGCATTTCAGATATTTTATCCAGCTCCGCAGGCTTTTCAGTATTCAATCGATCAAGACAATATTCTTTAACTGTATTCCTAACATTATTTGTTATTTCATCTTCAAACTCATTTCTTTTGCACCAATCTCGAATAGCCCTAACAAGATTGCTTGTATCAATAGCGGTCTTCTTGAATTCACTGCAACCAATAAAATTAGAAAAATAGTCTCTAACATCATTTGCAGATCGGCCAATCTTGAATGATATGTATTTATCAGAACTTCCCGATAGCCATTTTGAAAGATTAATTCTTGCAGCCATGTGAAGTTTGTCGAGATCCAGACTTTCAATTTTGTCCAAAGTGAGTGTTTCACTTATAATCATTCCAGATTTATTCCGTAGAAGAATTATAGAAAGAAAGCTTTCGCCTTTATGGTCGTAATGATTAAAGAGGAGAAAACCACCCTTTCCAGATTTACTCTCGTCAAGTTCCTTTTTGAATGAGTTCGTAGAGTCCTCTGTGAATTTCAAAAAATTAGAAAAACTATTTTTGATATAATATTCCTCTAGTCTCCTTTGAAAAGCGGGCTCTATACCTTCATTTTCCTCTGGAGGCGTAAAACGACCAATACTGACACCAGTCGTCCCAAACAGTTTTGATATCTGAGATGATAATTCTTCAGCTTTATCGTCTTTAACGTTTTCTTCTTTTCTAAGAACGGGTGGTATATCGGCTCCTTCATGAACTTCGTGAACTATGAAATTTTTAATTGCCATTCTAAATCCTCCTTACCTATTAAAGAAAATGCACTAAAGCTTCAGTAAGCTTTTTGCTACAAACTTAATAAAAGCCAATCTTTCATCGAGAGTATCGAGCTGTTCATATTCTTCCCTTTCATTAACAATATCGAAGGCCAATCTGAACAGCTGAATCTTGCGCCACTGAGACTCTGAAATCTTGTCGAAAGGTTTCGCGGTACCCATATTCATCTATTCGGTAGTTTATGTTTATTTCTTGATTAAAGAAATGTTCTTGTTAATTCCGATTATCTTAGATAAAAGGAAATTACCCGACATTCCGGTTTGTCTTAGCCTCGTCTTCCATCATCTGTTCATGTAAAAGGCCTTCGGCATAGTAGGTCACTTTTAATCTTCTCTGTGGGTTGAGCTTTTTCATCGTAGAGCAGACAGGGCAGGGATCGGTTTCGCCGCGTCGTTCCATAGTGTCCAGGATTATTCTCATCTGAGTTAAAGGATCGCTGATATCCTCGAAGATTTCTTTAGCCATTTCTTCCGGTGGACGGGAGGGCTTCTCTGACTCTTCATTTTGATTCGGTCCAATTTGGACCGAATCGAAAACCCTGGGTTCTAAGCCGGGTGCCGAGGGTGTGGATTCCTCTTCTCCAGAGGGCTCATTTCGATTCCGCCCATTTTGGGCGGAATCGGTTTTCCCTGTTTCGGTGGCTTCATTTTGATTCTGTCCATTTTGGACAGAATCAAAAAACATAGAGCCTTGGCCTGTTAATAGCCATGTTGGATTTATGCGGAATTCGTCTATTATAGATTCCAATAATGTAATTGATGCTTCCTGCTTTCCTAATTCTATTCTACTTAAGTTACTTTGAGTCATCTTTAATCTACTAGAAAACTCTTTCTGATTCATGTTTAAGGTTTTTCGAATAGATGCAATTCGCATATTTACCTGCGACATACACGTAAACCGCCTATTTATAATTGACATATACGCAGAGCGCATATAATATGAGTGTATCGGCTACTTGGATAGCCCGAACAAATCTAAAAATGCGGGAAGCCGGTATGTTTCAGCAGCCGAAAGCTTCCCGCAAAGGAGCATCTATGAGTCTAAACCACAATTCGTTTAAACACAAAGGCTTTGGAGGCATGGAAAAATGAAAGTTTGCAGAAAGCCAAACAGGGATGTGCCGCAGGCAACCAAGATTCAGGTTCTCCTGCGCAAAAAGGACATCAGTCAAACCGAACTCGCCCGGAGAGCCGGAGTCACCATGGTGACGGTGAATCAGGTGATTTGGGGTGTCAAGAAGATTCCCCGGATACGTCTGCATATCGCCAAGGAACTGGGCTTTGAAAGCTGGGATGAACTGATGGCCCACAAGGAGGTCGTTTGATGAATCAAGATCAGGTCAAAGAAATCCTTTTGCAAATTAAATCCGAGGTTCCTGATTTCCAAGTTATCTTCTCAGGGAAAGAACGTCGGAAAGTTGACGGCCTCTATAAGCCCGACACCCAAGAAATCATCATCCACAATAAAAACTTCAAAGAGTCGCACAGTCTTATATTCACTGCCGTTCACGAGTTCGCTCATCACATCCTTTTTCACGAAGAAGGATGGAACGTTTCCAAATCGCACAATACTCATTTCTGGAATACCTTTTACGACCTGCTGGATGAAGCCGAAAAGAAAGGCCTCTGGATTGATCCACTTAAAAAAGAAGAGGAACTGCTGAAGAAAATAAAGGAAGTGCAGGATTCTTTAAGTGGTGTCACCAAGAAAGAAAAAGACGTCGGCCGCGATTTCATAAAAGTTGTTGAGCTGGCCCTGAACTGTGGGGTTGAGGTTAACCACATCTGCCGCCGCTATCTCCGGATGAAACCGGCCACAATGAAGCACTACGTCATGCTCTTCGTTACGAACATCTCCTCTGATCTTAGCCCTGATGCATCGCTGGAAGTCTCCCGGATTAAGAATCTTGAGAAACGGGAACTCCTTCAAGCCTCCCTTACAGAAGGCCGAACCATCAGCCAAGCCAAAGAGTCCATTCTGGGACGAGTGGAGACGGAAGAATCCGAGCGGGATCAAATCGCCGATATGTGGCAACAGATTGCCAGGCTGGAAAAGGAAGTAACCAAGAGGGAACACCGGATTGAAGAACTGAAGGCCCAAATCGAAAGCATACAGGAGAGCGCAAATGGCTAAAGGATTACTGGGAGACCAAACATCTATTGATCTGCCGAAAACACAGTTGACGGTTATTACCCAAGAACCTGTTGACTCCCTGACCCCCCATCCGGAGAACGGCAAGTATTTCAGTGACATGGCAGGTGAAGTCTGGGAGGCCTTTCTCGAAGACATCAAAGAGAACGGCATCACCGAGCCACTCACCATCGATGAAGCGACCCGCTACATTATAAAAGGAAACCAGCGCCATCGGGCGGCTGTTATTCTTCAGCTGGAAACCGTGCCCTGCATCGTGAGGCCCTACGAGGATGAACAGGACGCCCTGGACGATCTGATCCGCGATAACGCCATGCGGCGGGACATGGGGCTTCTGGACAAGTACAAGCTGGTGGGCCACCTGAAACAGCGCCTGGAAGATCGACGCGGAGGGAATGCCCGAGGCGGCGGAGAGAACAAAGGCGGGAGTGGAACTGTTCCGCCTCGGGATCAAATCTGCCAGATCCTGGGGCTTCATAAAAATGATGTCACAGCCGCCCTGTTTCTTGAAGGCCTTGATGCAGATGCAAAAGCGGCGTTCTTCGAGTGGGTGAATAAATACAACCCATCCAAGACGAATCTCTATGAGAAGGTCAAAGAACTTAAAGCCGCGAAGAAAGAGCTGGATGATGAGAAGAAGGCTCTGAAAAAAGAGATAAAAGATCAGAAGGCCCGCATCAAGGATTTGGAACATCTGGAAGAAGAGAAGGCCCGCCTGGAAACCGACCGGCAGATTCTGGATAACTGGAAAGAATCCGATCCCAAGCTCTGCGCGGATTCTCGGTATTTTGCCGACGGCATGAAACATGCCGACAAGGTGATTCAAATCATGACCGAAGAATTGGCATACCTGCGGGATATGCCGATGAGCAAGCAGGCCGCCATGGCTTTGCATGATCCAATCCTTCAAATACTGGAAAACCTCACCGACTACAAGGCTGTGCTGTTCCAGAAATACATCGCGGTTTTGGATGATGAAGAAGAGGACGATGAGGAATAGCCATGGAAGAGCTTGCCGGTATCAAATCGAAATATAGAGAAACAGCATATAACCGGGCAGTTCTGGTGAACAGTTTTTTAGAGTTTGATCCCGCCCGGACGGTTAAAGGTTCGAAGGAATTCATTAATCATTTTCTGCCTCTTCATCCGGATCTGGTCGAATTGCTTGAGAAGATTCCGTCTCCCAGTACGTTCTATAGATGGGTTCGCTCTTATCTTAATTCCGGCCGGAATATCGCTACCCTGGCTCCAAGATACCAAGACGGTGATGGGGCCGGATCAAAAGCCTTAACGGAAAAAGAACAGAGCGTTCTTTTGATGTTCTGGATGACTCCGGCGGCGTGGTCGGTGAAGAAGTGTATAGACGAGGCTGAAAAAGCGCTGGGGCATAAAATCAGCTACGCCACCGCATTGCGTTATCTGGACAGCCAACCAAAGGCTTACAGGTACGCTTTCCGAAGCGGACGGAAAAAAGTAAATGACAAGGTAATGCCGTACATCGAACGAAACCCGGCATTTCTTGCATCCATGGAACAGGTAACCAGTGACCATCATATGCTGGACTTCTTTGTACAAAAAGACGGTAAGGTATTCCGTCCCTGGATAACGGCTTTCACTGATTTACGGAGCCGGAAAGTTCTAAGCTGGGTGATGTGTGAGAACCCGAATAAACTAACGGTTCTTCATACGCTCCAGATAATGACACATGAATTCGGAATCCCCGAAAAGCTGATTTTCGATAACGGTAAAGATTACAGGTCGGAACTGCTTCGGGGCGGATTCAAAGAGGTGAAGGGCTTTGATTATGAGCTGATCGATAAGCCCAAAAAGATAGAACTGCAAGGCGTCTTTGGAAGTCTGGGGTGTAAGGTCATTTACGCTGAGCCCTATCATGGCCAATCCAAACCGATTGAGCGTTGGTTCCGCACACTGGCCGAACGGTTCAGTAAAGAGCAGGCTACCTACTGCGGAAGCAATACCGCTACCCGCCCGGATGAAGCCAAGCTGTACCACCAAACCATCGGCCAGATGAAAAAGAAGGATGTGGTTCTCTCTTTCGATGAGGCCTATGCCCGCCTGAATTGCTATATCGACGAATACAACAGCACGTGGGAGCACACGGGTAAAGGGATGGACGGGAACACACCGGACTTTATCTTCAAAGCCAATTTGAAAGGCAAGAGGATTCTTCATGATTCGGCACGGCGGAGGATTTTCACCGAAGCGGAAATCAGAACGGTAAGCCGTGAGGGTGTGCAGATTGAAAGCACCTATTTCTACAACACCGACATGATGGAACTGATCGGCCAGAAAGTCATTGTTCGCAAGCCGTTGTATTCGGATGCCTTTGTGATTATCTGCGATTTGGATGACCGGGAGTTGATGAGCGCCGTCAGGGATTTGCACGGCGACACCGGCGATGTTACGGAAAATAATAATCGCAAGAAGTCCGCCCATAAAGAAATCCGTTCAAAGATAAAACATTTTGAAGACAAAATCCGTCAAGCCAAAGGACTGCCGGAGATTGAAGAGTACGAAATCCAGAAAGCGGCCAAGCATCAGGAGTATCTGGAAGAGTACAAAAAGGCGGTTGGAGCCGAGAACGAATCGAATCCTTCCCTCCTGGGGGGAACTTCCCGGCCCTACCGAAAACCAAAACCCCATTTACACCTTTTAGGGTGAGGAGAAAATCATGAACGAAATCGGACGTAAGTTTTTTGAATATATCGAAGAGAAGGAAATCAGCCAGAGTCAGGCTTCCAAGATGATGAATCTCTCGGCTGGCGTTCTCTCGGCTTATAAATCGGACGAATACAAAGGCAGTATCAAGAACGTTGAGGAGAGGATGGATAAGTTCCTGCGGTCGGAAGAAAGCCGCCGCCGAGCTTTGAAGATTGAGATCCTTCCCATCGGTCCTTACCGTCAGATTCAGGATGCCTGCGACATCGCTTTGGAAGAAGGAGATATCGCGGTGATAACAGGCTCGGCAGGAGTGGGGAAGACAACAGCATTGGAAGCCTATGTGAAGGAATCCTACGGCTCGGCCGTCATGATCAAAGTGGATAAAACCTTCACCCAGTACAAGCTAATCCGGGAGCTGGCTCAAAGTTTGGGAGTTTTAAGTAAAGGTTCGGCCGGGAGCGTCACCGAAAGAATCATAGAGAGCCTTAAGAATCATAACCGCGTGGTGATTATCGACGAGGCCGACTATCTTTCTCCAAACTCCCTGGAATACCTGCGACAGGCGGTGAACGACAAAGGGGAAAGCGGCTTGGTACTCTGTGGTATCCAGCGGCTGGCCCATCAGATCAAGCGGGATTCGAATGACCATGACCAGCTCTTATCTCGCGTCGGTGTTCATTTGGCCATCGATTCCATCAGCGATCAGGATCTGATACTGGTCATCAAAAGTGTCTATCCCAAAATGAATCAGAAGCTCATTCGGAAGCTTTTGATTAACAGCAAGATGAGGTTCTACGGTCAGGATGAACCCTCGCTTCGAACCTTGACGAAACTTCTCAAACGGCTCCATCGGTTCCTCTGGAAATACGATATGGAAGAGCCGGACGAAGAAGCCATCGACAGCGTCGCTTCACTCGTTATGCGGAGGGCTATGTAATGGAAACCATAATAACAATTCTCGGCATTTTGAGTTTGTTGATCTTTGCTGTCGGATCAGTTGTGGAAACCTTCCACAAACGAGATCGGCGGGGATGCGGTTTCCCCAAATCAAGGAGTAGGAAATGAACGAAGAATATATGGAAAACAGGGCCGGGGAAAGAATTCCCAAAGCCGCCGTGAAAACCAAGGATATCCTTCGGGATGAGTGGGTAAAGGAGAGAATCCAAAGGGCTAAGGAGATTCGGGATTTGATCTTTGACTTCCGTATCGAAACCCTTCGGGGGATGGAAGATTTGGAAGATTTACTGGCCGCTGAATACGGAGTGGAACTGCGTTCCAATACTAAGGGCAACCGTTCCATAACCTCCTTTAACGGCAGGCTGAAAGTGGAGAGGGATTCGCGTGAAATTACAGCCTTTGATGAACAAATCCATATCGCCAAAGAGCTGATTGACGAATGCCTGGAAGATTGGACCAAGGACGGCCGGATGGAAATTAAAGCTATCGTTCAAAAGGCCTTTAAACTCGACAAAAGAGGCCGCATGAATATCCGGGAAATCAAGAGCCTGCGGCAGTTTGAGTTTGATGATAATCGGTGGAAAAAAGCCATGGAGATTATCGCCGATTCGGAAGTCTTCCTCCAAAGTAAAATTTCGGTTTCCTTTCATCAGAAGCGGGCGATTGACGGGAAGTGGACTCGGTTGGAATTAAAAATGTGAAGCTGTTTCGGCGGGTAAGGATTTGATGGATAAAAACAAGTGGATTCAAATTATCCACGTTGCTAAAAGAGACTTGAGATTACAGGATGATGAATACCGGCTGATTCTGCAAAGCGCCGCCGGTATTACATCCGCATCCGAACTCTCTTCATCTTTTCAATTCAACCAAATCATGACCGCCTTTAAGAAGCTGGGCTTTCATTCGAACCGTCCCCGGCAAACGACAAGAAGAAAACACGAAAACCGCTGGGGCTGTTCCGAGGCCCAGCGGTCCTACATTGAAGGACTCTGGAAACTCATGAGCCGCCGAAAGGATCTGGAAAGTCTGGAGGCAATGGTGAAGAGAATTGCCCATGTCGATCATCCCAGGTTTTTAAATACGAAAAGCGCTACCCCGGTGATTCTGGCCATGCGTCAGATGTGCCAGGACCAAGGGATCAATCCCGATAGGAAAGATTACGATGACCAGAGATGAAAACAGCTATGAGATATTCGAACAAATCGCATCCATTGTCGGAGAGGATGATGCGTTTTCAATTTGCGAAATGTTTGCCGGTGAACAAATCCTTTTTCCCAAAGCCATTTTACGAATGAAACGAAATTATGAAATCCGAAAAGAATTCAAGAAGGGTTCATCCTATAGGGCTTTATCTCTTAAATACGATTTGACCACACGTCAGGTTCGAACGATTTGCCATCCTGAAAAAGGATACAGTGAAATTCAGATGGATCTTTTTGAAGCGTTGTCATAAAGCGCTTTTGAAATAATTCAATTCATTAATTCAACAGAGATTATTTAAGCTTCGCCTGTGAGAAACTGCGAACAGGCACGCGACTTATATATCAAAGGCTCCTCGATAAGCGGTATTGCTTCAGAGCTGGACGTCTCATTGCAAACGGTTTACAGCTGGCGCAAAAGTGATGAAGGTACCGAGAAAGATTGGGATAAAGCCAAGCGCGTCTATCTCATGTCGCCTGTTGAGCTGTCGGGTATTTTCATGGATTCGGTCAAGAAGATGATTCTGGAGATTTCTGAAGATCCCATGAAATTGGCCGATCCTAAGTATGCCGATGCCATTACAAAATGCATCGCCGCCATGAAGAAGATCGATCCCATGTACAATTATATGGGAGCCTCTCTTGATTTGATGAGGGTAATCGATCAGTACCTGAAGAAGACCGATACCGAACTGGCCAAGAGAATGCAGAGCCACTGGCCCGGCATCAAAGAAGAGATGGAACGGTTCGCCACACGGGACGGCCTATTCTAATGAACGATCGCCTGAGCCGGGTTAAGAGTGCCAGGGATTTTCAAAAACAATGGGACGCTCTGGCCGCTGAGATCTTTTCCCGAACCCCCTTTGAAGACGGGAGTTCAAAGGAAGATAGAAAAGAGGCGGCATCGAAAGATCCGTGGTCCATGGCCCTGGTTTATTTCCCCGAATATGTCAGGAACGAAGGAGCCCCTTTTCACAAGAGATGGCCGAAGATTGCAGGCATAGAGAATGCACCAGTTCTGATTGAAGCTTTTCGTGGTGCGGGGAAATCAACGTTCTTCACTTTTCTTGATAGCGTTTACAACATCCTTTTTGGAGACTATAAATTCATGCTCTTTGCCTCATACACAGAGGATAAAAGCAAGGTCTTCACCGGAAGGATTCTTCTGGAACTCAAATACAACAAGAGGATTACAGAGGACTTCGGTCGGATTATTAATCCGCTTTTGGACTTCTCCGCCGTGGGTAATTTCGCCGCCAAGGTTGACGGCCGCCGGATCATGGTCATGGCCTGTTCCATAGGGCAAGATCCCAGGGGCCTGGTTTCCGGAGCTTACCGACCGGATTATGTCCGCCTCGATGATATCCAAAATCGTAAACGAGCCAGGAATCCGGAATGGGTCAAGCAGACTGTCGAGTGGATCACCGCCGACCTTGTACCTGCTCTGGCGGAAACCTATAACATGAAAATCGCCGCAACTTCTGTCAGGCCTCGGGATGTCGTTCACTTCTTAAAAGAAGGGGCGGAGACAAGGGAGCCGGTGAAATCCTACAGCTTCCCGGCTTTGGATAAATACGGGAAATCCACATGGTCAGCTTATTTTCCACTGAAGAGATTGGAACAAATAAAGAAAACAATCGGAGCCTTGGTCTTCCGGCAGGAATATCTTCTTATTCCATATGCAGAAGAAGACGGCAAGGTTCAAGAGTCCTGGTTGTTGGACTACGATCCGGCAGAAGTCAGGGAAAAAGAATATTTGGTGAAGGTCTCAGCCCTTGATCCGGGCGGTGGCAAAGCTACAAAGAAACACGACTTTAAGGCTCATATCTGTATCGGCCTGAATCCCGGCCCCGAGATTGATATTCTGGAAGCCCGAATCAGAAGGGAGACTCCCCGGAGGATGATTGAGGGCTGCTATCTCATTCATGAAAAGTGGGAACCTTGGCAGACCTTCTGGGAAGAGAACGGACAGCAGAGTCTCTTGAAGGATACCTTCGATTTCATGGCCGAGAGGTTCGGCTATCCGCTCCGGCTGAAGGCCGTAACCAATACCCAGAATAAAGAGATGCGAATTGAGGGGACACTCTTCACGCTTTTGGAAAACCACTGCATTCGGTTCCATCCGACAAACGCCGATCAGAAGCTTTTAAAAGAACAGCTACTGGATCTTTTTGATGGAGCCAACGACGACGGTCCGGATGCTCTGGAAATGGCCGTAAGAAAAGGATTGCAGAAACTGAAAAGCATCATGAAGGGTTCTCATTCAGATGTGGTTTCAATTAAACGGCGGATTGTTCCCAAAGGACTGGAGGGGTATTACACGTGAAATTCGCACCGGAAGATAAAATAAAGAAACAGGCTCTGCAATATGCAACACTCGATAAAGCTCTGGGTGGCGTCTATCTAATTCTTGATGTCCTGCCTGATCCTGATAAAGTGCTGCGAAAAGCCGGTAAAGGAGTCGAAGCCCTACGGGATCTTCTGGTGGACGACCAGATGGAAGCCTGCTGGAATGTTCGCAAAGCGGCCTTGAAAAAAACCGGTTGGCACCTTGTCCCCGGTGGAGAGTCGGCCGGGGAGAAACAAGCCTGTGCCGAACTCTTAGCGCTCTTTTCCGAAGCCTATGATATGGACCGAATCCAGGGGGAAATGATCGAGGCGGCCGCTCTGGGATTCTCTCCCCTGGAAATCCTCTGGCTCTCAAAGGGCGGGAAGTGGATACCTTCCGACTTGGTTGGAAAGCCGACCGAATGGTTTTGCTTTGGCGAGAAAAAAGAGCTGCGGTTCCGAACTTCTTATATCGTCACAGAAGAGGCCCCGGTGAATCGCTTCCTGATTGTCAGCAATGGGGCCAGCTATGCAAATCCCTATGGCTCAAAGCAGTTTTCCAAATGCTACTGGCCGGTTCAATTCAAGCGGAACGGCTGGAGGTGGTGGGCACTCTTTGTCGAAAAGTTTGGCGGTTCTTTTTTGACGGGTGCCTACGATGAGAACGCAACCCCAGAGGATAAAAAAGCTCTTCTCGACGGCCTCTACAATTTGATTTCAGGAGGGGCCGCCATCTTCCCGGAAAAGACCAAGGTGAATACCATCTCGGATTCCGGCAAATCAATGGGCGGAACCCTGCATCAGAAGTTCGAGGAGTTCTCCAACGCCGCCATCTCCAAAGTGCTTCTGGGTCAGACTCTAACGACCGAAGTTCTCACCGGTTCTATGGCGGCCGCCAATGTTCACAATCTGGTGCGGGAGGATATTCGGCTTTCAGATCTGAAGATGTGCTCGTCGGCCTGGAACCGGCTCTGCAAAATGTACACCCTTTTTAATTATGGTGATGGGGTAAAAGCTCCCCGCTTCAGTTATGAAGGGGAAGAGGATCTGCAAACCGCCAGAGCCTCTCGTGATATCAACCTGAAAAGCCTGGGCGTACAATTCAATGAAACCTACTTCAAAGAAGTCTATGGACTCTCTGAAGATCACTTTTCTGTAAGCACCGACTCAGAGCCTCAGCAGGGCGACTTCTCCGTCGAACCCTCCGGCCTGGTAACGTTCAGTCAGGACAAAGCCAGTGACGACATGATGAACGACTTCATGGCCGACAAAGAAAGGGACGGCCAGGAGATCATGGACAAGATGATCGAGCTGTTCCAGAAAGAAGTCGAATCCGCTGATAGCTGGGAAGCTGCACAGCAGAACCTCATGAAGAAAATCAAATCCAAAGAGATGTACTCCCAAAGAAAGAAGCTGGCCGGGGTGTTGAATAATGTCCGATACGTCGGAGTCAACACCGGGGCTTCCGATGCCTGAGCAGGATATCCCGAAACCGAAAGACGCGATGGCCTTTCTGAAAAGAAAGAAGGTCATCATCAGGCCGGGGAATGAATGGTTTGATATCAATTCGGGTGAGCATGCTCAGACCTTCTCCGTGGCTCACTGTGCCAGTGTAGACATCGCCGAACAAATCTTCGGATTCATGAATGAGGCTCTGGCGAACGGGGAATCCTTTCAGGATTTCAAGAAGAAGATGATCCCCATGATGCAGGAGTCCGGCTGGTACGGGCGTCCTGATGTCACCGCCAAGGATAAGGGCTACATCAATTGGCGGCTGAAAATCATGTATCAAACCAACATGAGCACGGCTTACGCGGCCGGGCATTATCGTCAGCAAATGAGGGGTGCGGATGGGCGACCGTACCTTGTCTATAAGCAGGTGCAAAGAGACACGAAACGTGACGCCCATGAGAAGCTTCACGATACTGCCTATCCGGCAGATCATTCTTTCTGGGATGAATACTATCCGCCGAACGGTTACCGATGCGGATGCTACACCGTCTCCATTTCTGAATCCCAGTACCAAAACGGACCCTACACGAAAGGGGCGAGCGGTCCGGATCTTGCCGAATTCAGAAAGTCCGTTGATGAGAAATGGAGGTACAACCCAGGCCAGGAAGTCTATGCGCCATCGGTGAAGAAGTACGAGAACCTCCGTGGCATCAGAATGAGTGACGGCCGCTCGGCCTATCAGCATGTACGGGAATCCTATCGGGAAGAGATGTCCGGATTTTCATTGACTCAAAAAGAATATGAGAAGTGGGTGGATAAAGTGCTCTCCGGTGAAACCTTTCAGGATGTTCCTCATAACATTGCTACCGTTCAGAAAAAGGTTACTCAGAAGATTGAGATTGATCCGAAAATCATCGCCGACGGGAAGGCCATTCATCATGGAGCCAGAGGCCGGGACACGGTTTCCGATGCATCAGGGAAGGTTATTCAAAGGGGCCTCGACCCGGAGAAAGACTTTACCATCGAAGAAATCAAGGACATTCCCAAAGGTCTGGCCGATCCGGATTATATCTTTACAGATATTACCAATCGGTTGAATAGAATCTTTTGCTATTCAATAGGAAAAGGAATGTTGGCCAGAATCGTTTTAAGAAAAAGAACGGAAACCTCAAGCTTAAAATTGGTGACTTTCCAAAAGGTAAAGCCGGATGACGTTCTGAAGAATGGAAGATTGCAGAAGGTCTATGAGAAATAAGCCGGTCGGGCGGGACTACGATTCCCACTATATTGCCCTTGAAAGGGTAGCCTTGAGATTTTTGGCTTCATCTCAACCGGCTATTGATGATTTTATCGTCATTTAAAGCGCTTTTCAACACTGTTTAATAGGCCATTTTATTCAAATTTAGGGCCTAAAATTATGAGATTTTACGAGTTTTTCAGTATTTTTTCCAAACCTTAGATTATTCGCTATTGCTTTCCTATGATCCTATTATATAAGGATTTATGCAGTATTTCCGGGCAAGAATCCCTTTTTCATTTTCTATGACCCCCTACAAATCTGCCAGAAACCTTGGAAAACAGACTCGGGATTCCCGCCGCAATCGCCAACGACGCGGACGCCGGCGGATTGGCCGAATGGAGCATACTGCGCCTGGAGCTTCTTTATTGGGTGTTCGGCGGCGGATGGGGCGGTACCTGGGTGGACCGGAACGGAGAAATCCGCTATCCGTCGACAGGATGGGACGGCCTGGATTCTTCTCTGCACTACAGCAACGAACCGGGATATGCCATCGGATTGGAGCGGAGCCGTCTGCGGAGTCTTTTCGCCGAAGTCGGCGCCCATTGGGAACTTTTTGAGGTTCAATTGAACGAAGATTCCGCATTGCCCGCCGATTCCCTCGTGGGACCCGAAGGGCGGAAAGATACACTGCGGGCGGAAGTTATCCTTTCCGGTCCCGGCCGCTGCCGGCTTTTCCGTTCTCTGGTGGAAGACGATGATTCTTATAAGAAATACCTGGAAATTCACGAGATTGCCGAGGTAACCGATCCGGCGAGCGCCGGGGCTCATATCAGCAAATTATCGGGAATGAGAGTGGAGGCGGCGGTGAATACGGACCGCCTTTACGGCAAGGTTCTTGCCGAAGCGACCCGTATATTGTTAAGACAAGCCGAAGCCGACGGTCTGCCGCAGGGGGTGCCGATTTGTTTGGGCGGGAAACCCAGTTACGCACTGCCGTATTTCGGACCTTCGACACAGAGGGTCTTGGGGAAATCGGGTCTGTTCAACTATCTTCGTCCGTCGGTTATCGATGAACGGGGAAGCAACGCCAATCTGGTGGGAGCCGCCGAGCTGGCCAGACGGGCCGCGAAGTAAAAAGCTGTAATCCGAAGATTCCGCCGGAATTGCATTCCGCAGATATTCCCATTATTTGAATGAGCCTCATTTGATTATCAGCCGATTCTGTGTTTACATGAAATATATCTGAAATAGAGGGATTTAATTATGGTCACACTGGATTCGCTGGCTGTTACGGTTCTGGCCGAAGATACCGTCTGTTATGAAACACCGTATTTGGGCCAGCATGGAATATCATTGTATCTCACCGCCATGCGTGATGGGCGGATAACGAATGTCCTTTTCGACGTTGCTCAGCATCCCGAACCGCTTTTGGCGAATATGGAAATGCTTGGAATCGATCCTTCTTCCGTTGACGCGGTGGTTCTCTCTCACTGTCATTACGATCACACTCAAGGGCTTGCTTCCGTCGTCAAGGCCATCGGCAAGAATGATCTTCCGGTTATCGGTCATCGGGATTTGTTCAGACCGCATTTCATATCCAATCCGTCTCTTCGATGCATCGGTGTTCCGGCGAAGGACGGTCCCGATGAGATCCGAGAAGCCGGCGGTGTGTTTTTTCCGGTTACGGGGCCTTTTGAAATTACCCCCGGTTTGGTTACCAGCGGGGAAGTGGTTCGAAAAACCGAGTATGAGGGTGTGGGGATGGCCTTGAAGACTTTGGTGGACGGAGAGGTTGTTACCGATGAGGTTCTCGACGATCTGAGTCTTTATGCATCGGTGGGCGACAAAGGATTGGTGGTTCTCACCGGCTGCAGTCATGCGGGGATTGTGAATATCACGCGGCAGGGAAGGGACCATACGGGCCTTAACGCGGTGGAAGCCGTTATCGGCGGATTTCATCTGATTGAAGCTTCGGATGAGAAAATCAGGAAGACCGCCGAAGGACTGGCCGAACTGAAGATTAAGAGACTCCATGCCGGTCACTGCACGGGTTTTAAAGCTCAAATGGAATTGGCCCGTGTTTTCGGTGAGCGTTTTGCGCCGATGCGGACCGGCGATCGGTACGAAATCTGATCCGCAGGGACTTTTTCGGAGTTTTAACAGCGGCGAACGTGTGCGCTCGATGAGGGAACTCCGGCAGGCCGCCCCCCTGCAAGAGGGTTCGTCCGGATACATCAGAATCAGGATTAATAAAAGGCCGCTTTCTTTCGGGCGGCCTTTGTTCGTTTTATGATTTTTTTGCGCGTTCATGCCTCCCGAATCCTTTTATACCCAGGGCCCGGGCGGCATATACAATCGGATTACATCTTTAATACCGATCGGAGGGCCATTCTTCCATAAGGGCGTGGATGTTCTTCTTATCCCGGCCGACGCCGATGAAATAGATTATCAATCCCACGGCCATCCAAACGGCGGCATACAGCAGTGCCTTCCATCCCTGAAGAATCAACAGATAAACGGAAACACCCAGTCCGATAACCGGAAGAACGAGAAATCCTTTCTTCTTGTAGAAGCCCGGCAGTTTTTCAACGAGTTCCGGATACTTGCGGCGCGCCATGAGAACGCCGAGATGAGTGATGATCCAGTTGTAGAGGAACATGGCGACGATGATTTCGGCGACCAATTGAATCGTGCCTGTCGTGATGAGGATAATCGCCAGCACACAGGTTGCGATAAGACCGAAAATCGGGGTTCCGAATTTATTCAGAGTGGCCGTTTTCCCCCCGAGGATTTTATCCCTGGAAAGGCCGAAAAAGATTCTGGCCGCGACGGCCTGTTCACCGTTATGCGACGAGAGAATGGCGGCCCAGGCGATAATAACGATGAAGAGAACGCCGAAGGGACCCATGAAACTGGAAGCGACCGCCGCATAGGGAGCTTCCGATGCGGCGAACTCGGTCCAGGGCATAACGCCGGTGGATACGAACGCGGAGAGAATGTAGAGGACCGCCGGAACCAAAGCGCCGAGAATGATGCCCCAGGTAATCGTTTTGGCGGGATTCTTGGCTTCTTCCCCCAGATCGGCCGCCAGAGTCAGGCCGGCGTAGGAGAACAGGAGAAGCGAGACAGCCTTCATGACGCCGCCGAATCCGGCAGGAGATCCCATCGCGATGTTTTCGCCTTTCATATGAGGAATCCCCAGAATAATGTAGACGATAATGCCGGCCACCATGAGAAGGAACAGAATGTTCTGGACGATTTTCACGGTCCCGATTCCCAGCCAGTTGATGACGAAGAACACGATGGTTACCGCGACGGCGCCGATTACAACGGGAATGCTTCCTGAGGAACCGGGAACGGCGTTCAGATAGCTGATGAATGCCTGGGCCGTAATGGCGACAGGACCGATGATGGCCAGCCACATGCCCCATCCAGAGAGGAATCCGAGAGGCTTTGAAACAATGCGCGTCGGATAAACATAACTTTCCCCTCCCTCGACCGGGTAGAGAAAATTGAGGAAAATCGTACTGATTCCGACGAGGATGACGGGAATAATGCCGATGGCATACGCCAGCCATGTCAGGGCGCCCGCGTATTGAGCCGCGATTCCCGTAACGATGAATACACCCGCGCCGATAACGATACCCGCGGTAATCGCCGTAACGTCGAGTATGCCGAGTTCTCTGCGGAGTTTGCCGCTTCCTTGGGACATAAATCTCTCCTTGTGTCAGTAGGCTCAGAATCCGTGAAAAAAATGATAATCCAAGATCAAATCACTATTATATAGTGAAATAAACAAACCATAATTTTCGGAATGTGAAACTTAGATCACTAAAAGAGAATATCACGGAAACAATTTACAGCACAAAGGGGCAAGTTCTTTTAATGACGACGAAGCCGCCGAGGGAGATTCCCGGCGGCTTCGTCATCCTGGGAATACAGGATTGTGTGTTCTCCTTATCGGCATCCCGGGTACGGAACGGAGGAGGCTTTTATACGGAACTGATGGCCGCTTTCATTATGGTCTCCTGGTCCGCCTTATTCCGCGGGAAATCGGCCGTTAAGCGGCCTTCATGCATAACCAAGATTCTGTCGGCCACACCCAGGATTTCCTGAAGTTCCGAAGAAATCATGAGAATCGCCATTCCCGCGTCGGCCAGTTCCGCGATAATCCGGTGAACTTCCGATTTCGCGCCGACATCGATTCCGCGTGTGGGTTCGTCCAGAATCAGGACGTTCGGTTCCACCGCCAAAGACTTGCCGATGACGAGTTTCTGCTGATTGCCGCCGCTGAGATTTTTAACGGGCTGCTCTCGGGAAGAGATTTTAATTCCCAGCTTGGAGACATATTTATCGGTTATCGCACGGTCCAAACGGAAATCCACGAGTCCCGCCAGACGGCAGATTTTTTTATGCACGCTTAGCGTGAGATTCTCACGAACGCTCATGTCCAAAATAAGAGCGGAAGACTTGCGGTCTTCGGGCACATAGGCCAGTCCCCTTTTCACCGCTTGCGCGGGATTTCGGTTTTCCACCCGCCGCCCCCCTATCAGGATGTCGCCGGCGGTCGGTCTTTCGGCCCCTATCAGCAGCCGCGCCAGTTCCGTTCTTCCCGCGCCGATCAATCCGGCCAATCCCAGAATCTCGCTTTTATGAAGTGAAAAGCTGATATCCCGAAGATTCGGAGGGCCGCAAAGGCCGCGAACTTCCATTACGACTTCATCCGACGGTTCCCCTTTGCGTGATGCAAAGAGGTGACCGAGTTCTCGTCCGACCATCAGGGAAATCAGTTTATCCTTCGCGGCGTTATGCGCATCCATTTCTCCGGCGTTCTTTCCGTCGCGCAGAACGGTGATGCGGTCGCTGATTTGCAGTACTTCATCGAGTTTGTGAGAGATGAACACAATGGCGATGCCGCGCGACTTGAGTTCCCTCATGATTGTAAAAAGCTGCTGAATCTCTTTATCCGTCAGGGCGGACGTGGGTTCGTCCATAATCAGGATTTTCAAATCTCTTGAGATGGCTTTGGCAATCTCCACCATCTGCTGTTTGGCAACCGAAAGATCGGCGACTCTGGCCGTAGGATCGATGTCGATATCCAGCTTTTCAAAGTATTCCCGAGCGGCCCGTCTCATGGCCCGGTGATCGAGAAGACCGAATGATCCGTGAATCTCTCTTCCCATCAGCAGGTTCTCCGCGGCGCTGAGATTGGGACAGAGATTCAGTTCCTGAAAGATCATCGAGATGCCGCGAAGACCGGCTTCATGGGTATTGCGAAAGGCAACCGTTTCTCCTTCCAGCAGTATATTTCCTTCGTATTCGGGATACACACCCGTAAGAATCTTCATGAGCGTGGACTTTCCCGCGCCGTTTTCGCCTAAAAGGCAGACAATCTCTCCCGCGTTCACTTCGAATGAAACGCCGCTCAGAGCGCGAACGCCGGGGAAGTCTTTTGTAATGCCCTGCATTTCGAGCAGGCGGACTTTGCTGTTCATGTTCAGCGCCGCCTGTTTTTCAGCACATCGATAATGGCCGCCAGAACAATGATGGCTCCTATAATCAGCGTTTGCCAATATGTGGAGACTTTCATCAGCACAAGACCGTTTCTGATAACGCCCATGATGGCCGCGCCGATGAGGATTCCCACGACACTGCCTTCTCCTCCCGCAAGAGAGGTGCCGCCGATAACGGCGGCGGCAATCGCATCCAGTTCCCAGCCTTCTCCCGAGGTTGATTGAGCCGAACTGAACCGCGCCACCAGGAGGATGCCGGAGAGGGAAGAGAGCAGTCCGGAGAGACCGTATACCATGAATTTAACTCTGCGGACATTGATTCCCGAAAGAGCCGTCGCCTCTTCGTTCCCGCCGATCGCAAGAAGCCGCCGGCCGAAAGTCGTTCGCGAGAAAATGGTATAGGAAACGGCGGCCACGACAAGCATGACAAATACGGGAAACGGGATGCCGAGAAACGAACCCTGTCCTCTGGCCACGAACGATTCCGGTATTTCCGTTATGGGCCAGCCCTTGGTGAGAACCCAAATCAACCCTCTGGCCATACTCATCATGCCGAGCGTAACGATGAACGGAGCCACCCCGACATAGGCCACCAGGGCGCCGTTCACAAGACCCGCCGCAATTCCGGTCAGCATCCCGACGACGGCCGCCAGCAGCGGCGGTGAGCCCGCCGCCATCGCCATGCCCGCCGTTACCCCGCTGAGTCCGAGAACCGATCCCACGGAAAGGTCTATGCCTCCGGTGAGAATGACAAAGAAAACGCCGTAAGCCACAATGGCGACATAAGAGATTTGCCGAGTTACGAGATACAGATTGCGTCCGCTTGCGAATTTGGGAGCGAATATCGTGATTAGCCCCATAATGCCGAGCAGGGCCAGGAAAATTGCCGATTCCTTTTTTTTGAGCAGAGATAAGGCCATCGTCGATATGTGCATGTGTTACTCCGTAAAAAAAGGGATCCGGCTCATCCGGATCCCCGGTGTCGATCGGATGCCTACTTGAATTCGGCCTTCATTTCATTCATGTAGCTGTCTACGTTTTCCTTGCTGACGACGAGAACGCCCGTGTCGATTTCCTTGGGGATCGACTTGCCTTCGGTGGCGGCCAGAAGGTTCTCAACGGACAGCCAGCCCATCTTGTAGGTTCTCTGGACGAGACAGAAGTCCACGATACCGCCTCTGATGGCTTCCAATGTGTCTTTCAGATCGTCGAATCCGCCGATGATGATTTCTCCCGCTCTGCCTTGTTCCTTGATAACGGCCGCGGCGCCCGGAGCTCCGTAGGCGGATACGCCGAAAATGGCTTTCAGATCGGGATAGGCTTCCAGAAGAGCTTCCGTTTTGTTAACGGTTTGGGCGAAGTCACCCTGAGTGTCTTCAACCGAAACAACCTTGATGCCCGCTTCCGCCATGGCTTTTTTGAAGCCTGCCGTGCGGAGGTTCAGGTTGGTGGCGCCGAGTCCTCCCTGGAGAATCGCAACCGAACCGCTGTTCCCCATTCGGCGGGCCATTTCTTTTCCGGCCGCGTAACCCGCGCTTTCATTGACGGTGCCGATGTAAGACAAGGACGCCGTCGACGGAGCGGGTGCGTCGAAATTCAGCACTTTGATACCGGCGTCCGTGGCTTCCTTCACAACCGTTATCAGTCCCGCATCGTCCAATGCGGAGATGGCGATACCGTCAACGCCTTGGGCGATCAGGTCTTCGATAACCTTAACCTGCAGAGCGATATCGAAGGTTTGCGGCGCAACGAACTCGGTTTTGATTCCGTACTTCTCTCCCGCGGCTTTGAAGCCTTCGAAGCAGGGTTCGTAATAAGGATGCACTCCTTTGGGAACCATGACGAAGGTCATCTCTTCTTCACCGTCTCCCTGGCCTCCTGCAAAGAGTGCCGGGCCCAGAAGTACCAGCAGGAACGAAAGGACAAGAATCTTTTTCATAAACGACTCCTTTTTTAGTGGTTGTCCATGAGAAAAGCACAAAACATGCCAGGTCCGTGAGCAGATGTTATCTTTTTTGCACGAAGGAACTTGGATGGATTAATAAAAATTATCCGAGGCGCGGTGAAGTTCCGAAAACGAGTAACGTTACCCAAATTGGGTAAGCTTGAGTACTTTGGATCGACCATCAGCCGATCCGATATTTTTTCATTTTATTGTAGAGTGTTTTTCGGCTTATATTCAGGGCCGCCGCGGTCATGGAGCGGTTGAATCGATGCCGCGCCAGGGTATCGACGATTTTCTTTTTTTCCTGCATGTCCGTATGAAGCGGGCGTTTTTCTTCCCCGATTTCTTCATCTTCTTCATCGAGTTCCTCCGCCGGGAAATCTTCGGGCAGAAGAACCGTCTTTTCCGGATAGAGCAGAATGACCGTTTCAACGGCATTTTTCAGCTCTCGAACGTTGCCTCGCCACATCCGTTCTCTCAAATCCCGCCGCGTTTCCGAGGCGAGAGCGGGGCAGGCTCTTCGGTAGAGCCCGCTGTAGTAGGAGAGAAAATATTCGGTCAGAGGCAGAATGTCTTCCCTTCGTTCCCGCAAAGGAGGCAGCCGAAGCCGAACGCCTTTCAGACGGTAGTAAAGATCCTCGCGGAACCGTCCTTCCTTAATCAGCCGATCCAAATCTCTGTTCGTTGAAGCGACAATCCGGGCCCGAAAGGAGACGGGCCGAATCCCGCCGATTCGTTCGAACTGCCTTTCTTCAATGGCCCGGAGAAGTTTGCTCTGCAGCCGATAATCCATATCGCCGATTTCGTCCAGAAAAAGGATTCCGTCGGCGGCGTGTTCGAATTTTCCCGGCTTTTGCCGGTCGGCGCCGGAAAACGCGCCTTTTTCGTAACCGAAAAGTTCGCTTTCGAGAAGATCCCGCGGAATCGCCGCACAGTTGATGCCGACAAACGGCCGATCGCGGCGGCGGCTTTTCAGGTGTATCTGCCTGGCCAGTATTTCCTTACCGGTACCGCTTTCTCCGAGAAGAAGAATAGGAATTGAGGAATCCCGGATTTTATTGAGAACATTCATGATTTTTCTCATGGTCTCGCCGCTGTAAATCAGCGGTCGGCAGTCGGACTCTTCTTCCCGTACGGGTGTTTTTGTTCCCGCGGTGTTTCGATATGTATTTTCGGCAACGTGCAGAATGTCCTGCATTTCGAAAGGTTTCTGTACATAGTCGGCCGCGCCCAGCTTCATGGCTTTTACGGCGGTATCGACCGTCGCATAAGCCGTGATTACGACCGCTCGTGTTTTTTTCGTATCGATTTTCTGTACAAGCTCAACACCGCTCATATCGGGGAGCCGGAGATCGATAAAGGCAAGAGGTACATCATTCTCGCCGATTATTCTCAAGGCCTCGGAAGCCGAACATGCCGTTGAAACATGAAATCCCGCGAGCGAAAGCGACAGGGAGAGCCCTTCGCGGATGCCTTCTTCGTCATCAACAACGAGAATATGGAAAGTCTTACGGTCCATCGTTCGCCTCGCTCGGCATGCGGAAGGTTACCGTTGTTCCGCCGCCTATAGTGCTTTCTATCGATATCGTTCCGTGCTGACGGCGTATTAATCGTTCCGATACGGCCAATCCCACGCCCGCGCCTTTTCCCCGCTTCTCGGAATAAAACGGTTCGAAAGCTTTGGCTTGAGTTTCTTGTGTCATTCCGGTTCCGTTGTCGCGGATATCGACGGCGACGTATCCTTCTTCGCATCGTATGGTAATTTCGATAAACCCCTCTGTTCCGTCGATGGAATCGATGGAGTTGTTCAGGAGATTGTAAAAAACCTGCATCAGGGCGTCGCGATTTCCGCGGATGCGGCTTGCCTGTTCCGGGGCGAGTCGGATCAGACCGTATCGGATTTCCTTGCGCTGGAATTTTAAATCGAACAGATCGAGAGCCGTCCGGGCCAGTTCTCCCAAATCGAGCGGTTCCAGGGAGAGTTCCTCGGATACGGCTCCTCCCAGAAGATTCTTCAGGAGTTTATTAACGCGGTGTATTTCCGACTCCATTCGATCCAGAAAAGTCTTTTGCTGCTCTTCGCTGAGCCGTCCGGTCTGAAGAAGCTGAACATGGTTCAATATGATGCCCATCGGATTGTTGACTTCGTGCGCGATGTCCGCAGCGAACCGTCCCATCGTCGCCAGCGCCTCCGATCGGACCAAGGCCGTTTCCAAGGAGAGCCGTTCGGTTATGTCGATAAGAACTAAAATTGTATCGACGGGAGAATCATCCATTGGAAAAATGTCGAGCGAATAGGTTTTGCCGTTCCATTCGACGGCGGGACTTTCCGTCGGACCGCTTTCCGTCCGTGCGCGGCGGAGTGCCGACTCCACCTGTTCGCGTTTGTCGCCGAATAGGGGCAGGCTGTAAATGTCGCGCCCCGCCGGTTCGTCCGGCACGTCCAGCTCGATTCTGCCGCCGGCGTTCATCAGGAGAATCGTCCGGTTCGCATCGATAACGATTGTAACGATCTGCAGACTGTGGAAAACCGCGTCAATATAGGAATTCATCAGAGTCAGCTGCTCGTTGCGGCTTTCGAGGCGGCTGCGATTCCGTTCAAGAGTTTCCATCATTTCGTTGAAGTTCTGATACAGTCCGCTGACTTCGTCTTTTCTTTTTGGGAGTATGAGCCGTGCGCCGAAGTCTCCGCGCCTGACGGCTTCGGTTCCGTTGAACAAGGTTACGATCGATCGGACCAGGGTGGTGCCCGTCCAAATATAGAATCCGACGGGGATGAGGAGACAGAAGAGGCTTAAAAGGAACAGTCTTCCGACAATCCCGCCGCTTTCGCCCCAGAATGAGACTCGATTTGAGCCGACATAAAGAGCTCCTATGTCCCCGTTCTCGTCCGTAAGCCGAACACGAAGGAAACGGTACTTCTGTCCGTTCATTTGAACGGAAAAGAAACCGTCCTCATCGGCGGTCTCGTCCGTCGCGATGGTATTGATGAGTTCCGGAACCGAAAAAAAGGAGAATCCGCCGGCGAGACGAATCCCCAGTTCGGCGTCGTACTGGCGGGCCAGACGCGTAATCATGGCCTCGTCGATGTGCATCTGCAGCAAGAAAAGCCCGACGATTTTACCCTTGGAAAAAACGGGATACAGGTGGTTCATGGAAAGCCCGAACCGTTCTTGAGTATATTGAGCCTTGCCGAATCGTGAACCGGTTTCGTTTCGAAAAAGCGTTTCCGGAACGCCTGTTACATTGCCGAAGGAAAGGATTCTGATGAAACGCGAACCGTCGGAGCGGTAAATGGCCGTTGCGTCGATACGGCTTCCCACCAGATAGCTTTCCACGGTTGCCCGCAGTGTGGCGACATCATATTGCAGCGTGCTTGATGAAATAAGGTCCCAGTATTTGCTGTAAATATAAAGTTTATCGATCACATAAGGCCGTTCCGTCATTTCACGTGCTTTGGAGAGAACGTCTTCTTCCAAATTGCCGATGTCGTTCAGAATCCGTTCGGAAATCGAAACCAGCCGTTCCCGTTGGGACGAGGCCGTTTCCGACGAAAGAAACACGGCGGCCGCGGCCGCTATAATAAACGCCGGAGCCAGAAGCGAGGCTATTGAAAAGGAAATCAGTTCACGTTTGAGCTGCATCGGTAGCGACAGTATAGACGAGGTTCGGACGGTACGCGACAATTGGATTGAATAATGATCCGCGGAAGAATTATACTCGGCGGCTCCGATGTGATTTCATGAACAAAGAGGCTCTTTTCATCATATTTGAATGTCCTTTCGCCGGAATTTAAGGGAATCTCTCGAAGAGGAGCGGGACGATAAAAGGCTTGTTTACCCGAAAGCTTCGATGAAGTAACATGGCGTGGAAGCTTTTTAGCCCATGGAGGATCGTGTTCGAATCCCCGGAAAATTGATCTGGTACTTCGGATTGAACATATGAAAGTTGGAATAGACATCGGCGGATCGACCACCGACATCGCCGGATTCGAGAACGGACGGCTGATTTCCTGTCTTACGGTGAAAGCCAGCGATCCGATTTCTTCCGCCGCCGGCGCTTTGGGACGCTACCTGGTTGAAACAAAACGAAATCTCGGCGACATCAACACGCTGGCCGTCACCGGTGTTGGTGCCGGTGCCATCAGCGACGAGCTTTTGGGCATCAGCGTATCCCGGGTGGATGAGTTCCGGGCTATAGGCCGGGGAGGGGTTTATCTTTCCGGGGTGAAGAGCGCGGTTGTCGCGAGCCTGGGGACCGGAACGGCTTTCGTGGAAGTTGACGGCGATAAGATTTCGCATTGGGGCGGATCGGGCGTCGGGGGCGGAACCCTGATCGGCCTTTCCAAAGCTCTCTTCGGCGTTTCCGATATCGAACTCATTGCCAAAAAGGCCGCGGCCGGCAGAATCGAGAAGGTTGATTTAAGTGTGGGAGACATCGCCACGCAGGAAATCCCCGGTCTTCTTCCGGACACGACGGCGTCGAACTTCGCCAAACTTTCCGAAGACGCCACGGATGACGACTTGGCCATGGCCGTTGTAAATCTGGTTTGTCAAACCGTGGGGATGATCGCCAAAGGCGCCGCGGGAGAAACCGGTCATAAAATCGTTGTGCTTGTTGGAAAACTGGCCGCTTTTCCCGCCGCGGCCGGTGTTTTCCGGAAGCTTGGCGAACTCTACGATATTGAATACCGTATTGCTCCGAATGCCTCCTTCGCCACCGCCGTTGGGGCCGCTGTGGAAGCCGGCGGATTGGGTTAGACCGGTTGTTTCGTCAGTTCTCGGAAGCGTTGAACAAGTCCGGCGAAGCCGTTTAAAGCGGAGTCGACCGCCTCGGGTGTGGCCATATCCACGCCCGCGAGTTTCAGCGATTCGATCGGGTATCGGGATCCTCCGGATTTCAGAAAGTTCAGATAGTCCTCTCTTTCGGAATCTCCGCCTTCCAGGACGCGCTTTGAAAGTGTCATGGCCGCCGAAAGGCCGGTGGCGTATTTGTAAACGTAGAAGGCACGGTAGAAATGGGGGATGCGGAGTCCTTCCAGATCGCTTGTCTCTTCAAAGTGCATGGCCTCTCCGAGGTAGGCGGTTAGAAGTTCCCTGTATTTCATCCGGAGACTCTCCAGGGTTAACGGCTCGCCGGCTTCGGCCATTGCGTGCGTATCGCGTTCGAATTCGGCGAACATGGTCTGTCTGTAGATGGTGGCGATAACATCGTCGATCTGCTTTCCCACCAGATACGCTTCGATTGCCGGATTATCGCTCTCGGAGATGAGCTTATGAGCCAGGAGCTGTTCGTTGAACGTAGAGGCCACTTCGGCTTCGAAAATGGTGTAATTGTAGTGCGGAAAGGGATTATTGCGGACGCTGTACCAGGAATGCATGGAGTGTCCGCCTTCATGGGCCATGGTGAACACATCCCGGAGCACGTTTTCTTTGAAGTTCATCAGGATATAGGGCTCTCCGGTGTAGCTTCCTGCGCTGAAAGCGCCCGAGCGTTTGCCCTTATTTTCATAACGGTCCGCCCAGCGGCCGGCAAGCCCTTTTCGAATGGTATCGACGTATTCGGTGCCCAGAGGGGCGAGGGCCCGGCAGACCACATCGACCGCTTCATCCCATGTATGACGGACGTCGGCTACGTTTACCAGGGAGACGTAAACATCCCAGGGCCGAAGGTCTCCGGCCGCTCCGAGCCGCTCGGAGCGGAGTTTGTAGTAATCGTGGAGGGCGGGAAGGTTGCGCCTGACCGAAGCGACCAGGTTGTCGTAAACCTCCACGGGCACTTTATCCGGGAAGAGGGCCTTTGCCCGTGCGGAAGAATATCCCCGGATGTCCGCCAGGTATTTATCGCGCAGAACGCTGCCCGTATAGAGCTCGGCCAGGGTGTGCTTATGGGCATCAAAGATTCCGTAGAATTTCTTGTAGGCTTCTTCCCGAACATTTCGGTCCTTATTGAGGAGCAGGGAGGAGTAGGTGCTCTGGGTGAGAGGAACCTCTCCCTCGGCGGTTTTCACCGTTCCGAATTCCATATCCACGTTGGTCAGGGCGTTGAATGCCTTGCTTGGGGTTTGGGTTGATTCCATCTGTTTGGCCAGAAGTTTTTCCTCGGCCTGACTGAGCACGTGGGGCTTGAAGCGGAGCATCTTGGAAAGATAGATGCGGTAGGGCTTCAGCAGATCATCCGCAAGAAAGCCCTTCATCATCTCATCGTCGATAGCCAGGATTTCCGGTTCCATCCAGCTGGAGGCGGCGGCGAGTTTGGTTGCGATATTCACGTACCTGCCGTTGAGCGCCTGAACTTTTGAGTCTCCGATGTTTTCGGACTGGCGAAGCATAACATAGTAACCGAGGCGTTCTTCCAGAAGCTCCAGTTCCATAACGGTGTAGTTCAGGGCCTGCACCAGGGTTTGCGCCGATTCTCCGAGTTTTCCCCGAAAGCTTTCGATTTTCGGGATTCCCTTTTCCAATTCGGCAAGAGCGTTCTCCCAGGCTTTTTCGTCTGCGAAGAGGTTTGTGAGGTTCCAGGTGTCCGATATTTTGACGTCTTTTCGTTCGGGAATCGATTTCGTTTTATCGCTCATTGTTCGGTCCTTTGTTTTACGTTCGGCGAAGCGTATTCGCGGTCAGGCTTTGATTTCAACGCTTCTAAGATAACGTCCGCTTGCGCGAGGGGGCAAGCCGGCCGTTGGTTCTTACGGGAATATGGCTTTCATAACGTCCGCTTGCGCGAGGGGGCCGCTAAGGGCGGAGCTGCAAGAGACGGAACCGATCCGAGACCGATCGACCGGCCGTTCCGCTCCGGGGTGAAATGAACGATTTGTTTATCCGCGTTCCGTCCGTGTTCATGGTTTCGTTAACCGATTCGGCCGTAGATTCCGGTTAACGTCAACAAAGAATTGAGGTGCACGATGAAGAATAAGAATTATAGAAAAAACAGCGGGAACACCATCCCTCGTAAATACTTCGTTTCCGCAGCGGCCGCGGCCGCATTAACACTGCTCTCCTTTTCATGCTCACCGAAGGGGGCCTTGATGCGCGTCGAGGCCTCCGAGGTGGGCTTTTCTTCCGAGACCGGGTCCGAACACGAGGAGGTGAAAACCGTTGTTCGTGTCGCCCGGATCGAACGGAGCGATTTGGAAAATCGCATCAAACTCAGCGGCGAGGTATACGCCACGGGGCGAGTGAATGTGATGCCGGATGTCGGCGGACTTTTAACGAAAATCCTCGTATCTCCCGGCGACAGTGTTTCCTATAACCAGATAGTGGCCTACGTGGACTCGTCCCGTCCCGGAGTGTCGTATGCGGCCAGTCCGGTCCGCAGCAAAGTCTCCGGCACCATAACGGCCGTGCCCGCCGTCGCGGGAAATCAAGTTTCGGTTCAATCGGTTATCGCCGTGGTGGGCAATCTGGATCGGCTGGAAGTGGAAACAAGAGTTCCCGAGACGTATCTGTCGTATCTGCGTCCCGGCATGAAGGGCCGCGTTACCTCGCGCTCTTATCCCGATTCGCCTCAAGAGGCGACGGTCACCGAACTTTCTCCTGTTGTCGACGCCCGTTCCCGCACCGTTCTGGTAACTCTGGTGCCCGAATCGCACAGCATCCTTCGTCCCGGACAGGCCGTTACCGTGGATTTGGTCCTGGAAAATCATGAGAACGCCGTATCGGTGCCTTCTTCCTCGCTGACCGAACGCAGCGGCGGTCAAGGTGTTTTCGTCGTTGAAAACGGCAAGGCCTCCTGGCGCGGCGTCGGTGTCGGAACGAAAATCGACGGCGTTGTTGAAGTAACCTCCGGTCTGAGCGGCGGTGAAGACGTGGTTGTCGCGGGAATCGAAGAACTTTCGGACGGCGATCTCGTCCGGATTGTCGAAGGCTGAAAAGCCGGCCGAAGGAAAAACACACTATGCTGAAAACGATATTAAACAGACCGGTGGCCGTGGTTACGGTATTCACGGTTATAGTCATCGTATCCCTGATAATGGCTTTGGGAATCCCTTTGGACATGTATCCCAATACCGATGTTCCCATCCTTGCGGTGGTGGTAACCTATCCGGGCGCGGGCCCGGAAGAGGTGGAGGAAGAAATCGCATTGTCCCTTGAGGGCGAAATGTCCGGACTGGAAGGACTGGACACCATGACGACGTATTCTTATGAGAATTACGCCCTGGTGCTCCTGGAATTTAAGTTCGGTTCCGATATGACCGAACTTCAGGCCGACGTTCGTTCCCGAATCGACCGCGTAAAAGCGGACCTGCCCGATCAGGCCGAGGAACCCCAGCTTTATAAGTACGACCCGTCGTCCATGCCCATCATGACATTGGTGCTCAACGGCGACAGAAGCGAACGGGAGCTCGCCCGAATAGCGGAAGACCAAATAATCCCGTCGCTGGAAGCCCTGGAAGGCGTGGCCGGAGTCGATCTGGAAGGAATCCGGGAAAGTATCGTGCGGGTGGACATCGATCAGCTTGCCCTGGAGTCTTACGGTTTATCAATGACCACCGTCGGTCAAATCCTTTCGGCTCAGAACCTGCAGCTCGGCGCCGGCTCCTTTGAAGAAGCGGATAAAGACATCATCATTCGGACCAGCGGCCGTTACGCGAACCTCGATGAAATCGGCGATACGGTTATCATGACGGTTCCCGATTCGGACGGAGAAGGGAGTATTCCCATACGCCTGAAGGATATGGGTACCGTGTCCTGGGGATACGCCGACGCCGAGAGCCTGGTGCGGATCAACGGAGAGAAGGGCATTACGCTTAACGTCCGCAAAAGTTCGGACGCCAACAGCGTTCAGGCGGCCGACCTTGTAAAATCCGAGCTTGAGACTCTGAACGGCAATCTTCCCGGAGGCGTGAGCATCGCTCTGCTCACCGACAGCACCGAAGATGTCCGCACCAACCTTTTTGAAGTGGGCAAGGCGGCCGTTCTGGGCGTTTTGTTCGCCGTCATCGTCCTGCTCGTGTTCCTGCGGCAGGTTAAGAGCACCGTCATCGTAGGGCTGTCCATTCCCATCGCTCTGCTGATAACCGTCGCGGGTTTGGCGATTACGGGACGAACCTTGAACATCGTTACACTCGTGGGCTTGTCCATGGGAGTGGGACTTATCGTGGATTCCTCCATCGTTATCATCGAGAACATCTACAGGCTCAGGCAGAAAGGCGCTCCCATGGAGGTTTCCGCCCGCCGCGGCGCCGGAGAGATGATGGCGCCCATCGTGGCCTCCACGCTCACCACCGTCGCGGTGTTCCTGCCGCTCATCCTTTATAAGAACGACCTCGGATTCTTGGGCGGATTTTTCGGAGAACTGGCTTTCGTCATCATCCTGGCTCTTGTGTCGTCACTGGCCATCGCGGCCATCCTGGTGCCCGTTCTTTCTTCGCGGTTTCTTACCATTCATACCCGTGCGGAGAAACCGATCGGAAACCGTTTCCTCCGCGGCATCGACGATGCCATGGAACGCGGCTTAACGTCCATGGAGAACGCTTTCGCCGGATTCCTTAAAAAAGCCATG
Source organism: Spirochaetia bacterium (assembly GCA_963666985.2). Classification (GTDB taxonomy): domain Bacteria; phylum Spirochaetota; class Spirochaetia; order DSM-2461; family DSM-2461; genus UBA2779. Next base: position 2,593,201 of record CAXXIA010000002.1, read on the forward strand.
AAGCATAAGGGACTGGTTATTGCCGTCGCTTTGGGATTGCTCGGCGGCTCGGTGCTCCTGTTTACCCGGATCAATGTTTCCATGATGCCCGACATGCCGGAAACTTCCATTTATCTGGAAGCGGACTTCCCGACGGGTACCGCCATCGGCGAGACAGAACGGATCTTGATGGATCTTCAGGAGAGAATCGCCGAAGAAGCCGTCGGAACCGATCGTATTGTCGTTACGGCGGAAAAATCCGAAGGAACCTTGGAAGTCACGTTTTCCGAAGATACGGACGCCTCCGCCGAAACGGCGCGTCTGAAAGCGGCGATCAGAACGTTCATCGACGATTATCCCGGCGTGGAATTCGTTTTCTCTTCCGGAGATATGGCCGCGCGCGCCTTGTCCTCTTCCGGCGTGGACGTGGCCGTTACCGGGAGCGACTGGGATGCGATTATGGATCTTGCCGATGAGATTTCCTTGTGTCTGAGCACTCTCGACGGCATCGAAGAGGTGGAGAACGACGCCGAGCGCGGTTTGCCCCAGGCGGAGATTATCTTCGACCGGAAGGCTTTGTATGCTCATGGTCTGAATGCCGCGAGCGTGGCCGCAGAAGTGCGCGCTCTGACGGCCGGTACAACGGCGACGACTTATATCGAGGACGGCGAAACCTACGACGTTGTTCTTCGGCTGGCCGAATCGGACCGCTCGAAAGAAACCGATCTTGAGCGGCTTTTCGTAACCAACGCCTCCGGCGAGCGCGTGAGTCTGGCGCAGATTGCCGAGATTCGCCGTTCCTCGGGGCCGACAACCATAACCCGCGAAGATCAGATTCGCACCGTGCATGTCGTCGGAACACCGGCCGAGGGAGCCGCCATCCGCGATATCACGGACGCCGCCGAATCTCTTTTGTCCGAATCAATCGACGAGGTGCCGGGCGCCCATTGGAGCATCGGGGGCGAAATGGACGAATTCGCGGAAACCGGCGGCACCATGGGTTTCGTCATGATTATCGCGGCTCTTCTGGTGGTGGCGGTGATGGTGGCGCAGTTCGAATCTTTTAAAGATCCGCTGTTGATTTTCATGGCCATGCCCATGATGGTAATCGGTATCGCGGTTGTCTTCGCCGTTTCGGGAACGACGCTTTCCATGATCAGTATGATGGGTATCGTCATGCTGCTGGGAATCGTGGTGAACAACGGTATCGTGCTCGTGGACCATACGCGCCTTTTACGCCGCCGCGGCATGGGCGTGGAGCAGGCGGCGGTTGAATCCGGCCGCTCTCGGCTGAAACCCGTACTGATGACCACGCTCACCACAATCCTTGCCATGACGCCCATGGCGTTCTTCCCCGGCGAAGGGGGAGAAATGATGCAGCCCATGGGGCTTGCCATCGTCGGAGGCCTCACCACGAGCACTCTGGGAACCTTGGTGCTCGTACCCCTCCTTTATGCGATTTTCCACAGACGCGAGAAAGACGACTTTACCGGCCGCCGGGAACGCCGGCGCGCAAAGAAAGCCGCCGAGGCCGACTCGGCGCACGGATTCGGTTCGGAAGCGTTCTTATCCGCGGAAGGTTCCGTTCTCGGCGCAAACCCGAAGGAGAGTGAATAATGACTCGTGTTGAAATCATCGCGCACGAAGCGCTGGAAGCGCCTCTTATTGAAGAACTGATGCCGATTCCCGCGAATTCTCATGATTCCGAAGGGCGTTCGGGGAAACCGTTCACGCTGAGCCGCGGCGTCGCGGGTCGGGGAAGATCCGGATCGTGCTTCGGCGACGAGGTGTGGCCGGAAACGAACATCAGAATTGTTCTTTTTGTCGAGTCCGATGAGGAAACGCGTATTCGCGGCGCCCTCAAGCGTGTTCGGGAACGTTTCCCGAAACTCGGGCTGGCGGCGTTCGCCGCTTCGGACTACGATGAGTGGTACGACGGTACGGAAGGCGATGATTGACATTCAGGTTTTCGCCTTGGCTCCGTTGTTTTTTCCGGAGTGTACGGAGGAGCCTTTGCAAGCGACGGTTCTCATCATCGAAGACGACAAGGATATCGCGGATTTGATCGCCATGTACCTGGGCCGTGACGGTTTGGAAACCGTTCTTGCCGAGAGCGGCGAGAGCGGACTGGAAGCTTTTGAACGGGACCGGCCCGACTTGGTGGTGCTCGACATCAATTTGCCCGGAATGGACGGGTATGAAGTTCTTCAAAACCTGAAGAACCGCGGGGATGTCCCCGTAATCATGGTAACCGCCAGGCAGGAAGACGAGGACGCCATTCTCGGTTTCGGGATGGGCGCGGACGATTATGTCTACAAGCCCTTCAGCCCGAAGGTTCTGGCCGCGAGAATCCGCACGCATTTAATGCGGGTTCGGAAGACCGCCGCCGCCCTTGAGGAGGCTTCCTTCCGATCCGGCGGGTTCTGCGGGGATTCGGGAAACCAAACGCCCTCGGACGAATCGTTTATGAGTTTCGGCTCCTATCATTTGGATGCGCGATCTTATGCGCTGCTCAAGGACGGAGAAAAAATTTCTTTAAGCCCGAGGGAAATCGATTTATTGATTCATCTGGTTCGAAACGCCGGACGGCCTCTCGACCAGAACGAACTTTACAGAGATGTTTGGAAGCGGGAGTACGGTGACATTTCCACCGTTGCCGTTCATATCCAGCGGCTTCGGAAGAAAATCGAGGACGATCCGGCGAATCCCCGGTGGCTTAAAACCTCTCACGGCCGAGGCTATTTTTTCGATCCCGAGGGTGCCTCCGGCGAATCCTTATGAAACTGGCCCGCAAGCTTCAGATAACCTATCTGCTTCTTTTGGTGGGGCCCGTCATGATTATCGGGCTTCTCTTTGTAGTCACCTATTTCATCGGGGGCCATATCATCGGGCCGTTTTCCGAGATCGACGGACCGGGTTTCATCAAATCCGAACTCTCCCTCATTATGAAGAAAGACTGGGAGCGCTACTCGGATCTCCGGGAACATATTGTGATATTCATCCTCGCCGAGGACGGAACCATGGTTTTTCCGGAAATCTCCGATAGGAACATTATTCCCGCGGACCATCCCCTCGCCGATCAGGTGAAAGGGCTCAATATCTTCCAGCCCGGTTCCATTTCTCCCGAACCTTCGGGTCTGTCCACTCCGATTTCCCTGATCGATGTTTTTGAAAAGTACGGAACGAAATGGTCTTACGGATTGTACATTACGCCGTTTACTGTGAACGGTGAACGCTACACCGCCGGGTGGCAGGAACCCATTATGGGTTTTCGGGGGTTCATCGCCCGAAAAGGCTGGTTTTTTCCGCTCTTTATCTTCACGTTTATGATGATTATTCCCGTATTCGTTGAAACCAAGCTTCGTAAATCCATACAGCGCCTTCAGGAATCTGCGCTGCGCATCAGGGAAGGCGATTTCGAGCATCCCGTTCCGCTTGATAAACGCGATAATTTGGTCGATTTGGCCGAGTCCTTGGAAGATGTTCGGGTTAAGCTTAAGGACGGACGCGACCAGGGAATCCGATATCTGATGGCCGTTTCCCATGATTTGCGGACGCCTCTTACGTCCATCAAGGGATACATCGAAGCCTTAGGCGACGGTTTGGCCGAAACCCCGGAGGAGTACGCGCGTTATCTGGCGATACTGGCCGAAAAAGCGGCCCTTTTGGAAAATCGAATCGGTGAGCTGATTGATTTTTCCCGCGCCATGACCGGAGGCGTTATCGCCGCCAGAACCTTCATCGATGCCGCGGATTTCTTTTTCCGGCTCGACGCCGCTTTTCGGACGGAAGCGGGATTCTCCGGTAGAAAATACGTTTCCGAACTCTCTCTTTCCGGAGGGGTAATCGTGGAAGGAAACGCCGAAGCCCTTTACCGGGCCTGGGAGAATCTTTTCATTAATGCCGTACGCCACACGGAAGAAGGAAGCCGCATTTGTTTAAGGATCGGAATCGACGATTCCGGTACTTTGCCGGGATTGAAGGAAAAGGGGGCCTCCCGAAGAGTCGATGCCGTTCTCTTCGGTGAGATTGAGGATGACGGCGAAGGCGTCGACGAGGCGTTCGTACCGCTGCTCTTCGAACCGTTTTCCCGAGCGGACAAGGGACGAAACAGCGAAGGTCTCGGCCTCGGTCTCGCGGCCGCCAAGTTCGTCGCCAAGGTTCACGGAGGAGACGTTGATTATCGTCCTTCTCCCGGCGGCGGGGCGATTTTCCGGATTCGGATTCCCTGCCGGCTTCCGGAATAACGTCCGTTCGGCGAACATTCCGCCGGCTGATGGAAGAATTCGTTTTTTTGGCGATCCGCAGGAAAACGAACCGGTTTTTTACCGAAGAAAAGCCGCCTGCAGGACTTGTTAGGGCAGGGGGGAACCCGCATTGCGCCAGCGTTCCAGCTCGTCAAGAAAGTTCGGCGTGAAGGAACCGGCATCAGGACTCTCGGCCGCCGTGAAATCAATCTCTTTAACATCCCAGAACCGGCCTTCCGAGATTTCACTTTCCTGAAGAGCAAAAGGGCCGTTCCATCGGCATATCCAGGTATGGACGAATTCCGATTCGTATTCGTTGGCATGAATGTATGCGTGCAGAAAGATCAGTTTCGGCGCTTTTTCGCCTTTCTGAGGAATCCCGAGTTCTTCGGCCAGCTCCCTTAATGCGGCGGCTTTTCCATCCTCACCCGCATCAACGTGTCCGCCGACGGACGTGTCCCATTTTCCGGGCTGCACATCCTTGTCTTCGGCGCGTTTCTGAAGGAAAAGATCTCCTTCCCGATTGAATACAAGAACGTGGACCACTCGGTGGAGAAGCGCCGGATTTCCATGAACCTCATTTCGGAAGGCGCGTCCTATGACATGGTTGTGAGTGTCCACGATATCGAGGAGTTCGCCGCCGGTTTTCGGGGTGCTTTTGGAGTTCCTTGTACTCACGGGGCAATCTCAAGACAGTTCAGAATCGCGTCCATGCGCCGACCCGCTCTGCCGCGATGGGATATGAGGTTTTTTTCATCCGAGGGGAGCTGCGCGACCGTGCATCCGCGTTCGGGCAGATAGAAGATCGGGTCGTATCCGAATCCTCCGCATCCCGCGGCTGAGTCCGCGATTCGTCCGGAGAACGTTTCCTGGGCGGTGAAAACACGGTATTCGTCCGCGATGAAGACCATGCAGCAGACAAAAAAGGCGCGCCTCTCTTCGCCGCTCAAGTGAGCCATGTTGCGCAACAAAAGGCCGTTGCGTTCGGCAGCTTCCAGTTCCCGGCCCGCTTCATCGCCGCCGTACCGGGCCGAATAAATCCCGGGGGCTCCGCCGAGCGCCGGGACCGAAAGGCCCGAATCGTCGGCCAATACCGCGCGTCCGCCTGATTGAGCGAAAAGAACGCGGGCTTTAATAAGGGCATTTTCCAGATATGTCGCACCGGTTTCGTCGGCATCGAAATCAACGCCGATATCCGCCGGAAGCAGGATGGAATGATCCCTTAGAATGCGTTCGAGCTCTTCTTTTTTATGCCGATTTCCGGATGCAAGTACGAATTCCATAACCGAATGTATCCTTATGAGTCCGCCCTCTTCAAGGGGACTTCGGATAGGTATCGGTCAGAGAGGGCAGAGTCTCTGCCGGAGCCGGGAAAGGCCTTGCGGGCAGGACCTTTTGCGGCCGCCCCGGGAACCCTCTGAGCGGGAACGACCGGCATAAGGTCGGCAAATTTTAAGTGCTCAGCCGCAATGAATCGGCCGCGAAAAAGGCAAAATCCGCGATAACGATGCCGATTTCAACTTGGATGCTCAACCGCGGTATAAGTGCCGATCAGTTCCCTGAGTGCACGTTCTCTTGAGGCTTCGGGACCGTTCTCTGCGGGCGAATCCGGTGAGTCGTCCGCTGTTCCTGAGCCGGGATGTTTCTTAAGCGGAGCTTTTGGGGAACGGGTAAGCCGGATTCCATGTCGTTCCAGATTTTTCTGACAAAGAACAATCCGGAGGAAACCGTACCCGGCGGAACATCCAGCAGCCGCCCGATTTCCTCATGAGACGGCGATACGTTCAAATGCCGCAGATTCTCGCAGGCCGACTCGTAACGTTTTTCCCATGTGTGCATTCTTCTTTCCAATAAGGGTTTTGAATCGGGATTCCCATGGCCGTCCGAAGCGGCGAGCATCTTGGCGCCGTTCAGGTGGTACCAGCATTCATTGCGCCGCCGCTTCAGCTTTTCCCGTTTGTCTACCTTTGATGCAACCAAGCCGCGGGCCCGCTTTGTTTTCTCCTCAAGCCATTCGGGATCGACCCCGGTAAGTCCGGCCAATACGGGAATCCGATCCTCCGGTATATCGGCGGCTTTCAGCAGGATAACGAACAAAAGACGTCTTCTGAAGGCCCAGTCGCCCAAGCGGCCTTCACTGTCGAGTTCGAAAGGACATTCGTCTTCGAACGATCCGTCTTTAATCAGGGCCTCAAAATCACCGCCGAGTTCCGGGTTCTCCAACCAGGCCAGAGAAGTCTGCTGTTCGGATTCTTTAACCGACCAGGCGACATACCGTTCATACGCGGATTTTTTTTCGATGAACGTCTTCATGTTCCATCTGATTGTGCAGCTCAGGTATGTCTCGAACGAATAGACAGGCTGGTATCGGCCAACGATGCCCTTTAATTTCGGAAGGAAAAAAAGAAAGAAATCGCTGCACCGATCTTCGTCCCAGTTCGACCATTTCACCGGGTATTCATAGGAATAAAGACAAATCCGTTCATAAAGTTCCCTCCAGCCTTTCCCTGAGTTTTTGTACGCCATTACGGCATGGGTCAATGTACCGTCCATACGGTTCTCCTCATTTTGGGGTGTGCTTCATAAAGCAAGGAGTGTGCCCGGATAAGGGACGTTTTAGGGGTATTCGGGTTGTGTATAGTAAACAAGGAGTTGAAAATCCGACAAAAGTGTCGTTTTTTTTATCTTGATGATCCCCGCCGGCGTTTCAGGAGGGCGGATTTTTGTATTCTACGGGAGATTTATCGAGCCGACAGCGGCGCCGAGCTGACCTATTCAATTAAGGCGGTCAAAGCTTCACTGTAAGGAATCGTCGGGTTCGGCAGAACGGAGGGCCGCTTCGTTGGAAGCCGCTCTAACCGCCCGAATCGTGTAACTGGGATGGTCACCTTCCTAAAAGGGCGTTCAACGTTTCGGCCCGATGCCGGCCCCTAAGCCACTTTTCGGATTTCACTGGATACAGGGCGGCCCGTTCGCTAAGGGCGCCGCCCCAATTCGGCATTAGGAGAGTCTCGTTCGCTGCGGACGCCGGTCCTGATTTGTTTAAGAAAGCGTTGATAAAGCGCAAATTTTGTCGTGATTCATACGAAAGATTTTGTTTAAGTCAGTTTTTCATCCATCCAATCAAATAAAAGCTGGCTCATCAAATGGATATTGGTTCCCACAGCGTGGGAATCGGCCCCTTCGTCGGCGGGGGTTATTAGCAATGTGGAATCCTTAACGGCTTTTAAACAATGTTCTGCGGCGTTTTGTGTAGGAGGAAACTGAAAATATTCCTGTTCCGCTACAAGATTCAAAAGCGGGCATTTGATTTCTTCCGGGTTAAATTTCATAGGTTCACTGTTGATAAGCAACTCATCATTGTTTCGCGCCCCCCATCTCCATCGATAGGTTTCCACAAGATTGATGAACGACCTATAGGTATCGGGTTTCAGGAGTTTCATAATTTTCCCCGGCAGGGACTTATGGAGATTCAGCAGCTTGCGGGTCCAAAGAGTGTTTAAATCCAGGATGACACTGCAGGCGGCGACAGCTTTGATTCGCTTATCCTTCGATGCGGATCGTGGAGTCAGATAACCTCCTCCGCTAATGCCGTAAAGACCTAGTTTCTCCGTATGAATGTCACCTCTTTTTTCCAATTCGTCAATTAAGACTCCGATGGAGGCCTCCGCTTCCACCGGGAAATACAGACCTTCCCACGGAAGGGGTCCTTGCCCCGGTAAGTCCACCATCACAAGCTGGTATCCTCTGCGAAAAGCCGAAGGACCGATATAGAAGTAAAGATCTTCCACGAAAGTGTCGCCGCCTCCAATCATTATCAAAGTTTTTCCCGCATCGAGACGGTCGTCGGGTTTGAATATATACCCCGGTAGAAGTCCTTCTTCGAACGGGATTTCTATGGTTTCGGCTTCCATTGAACGCAATTCGATTCCTCGGCGGAACCAATTTCGGGCGGCCTCGTAAGAAGCCTTGTAACGTTTGTCAGTCCTTGGATTTAGAAACAAAGGTGCCGAACGAAAATAGATATAGCCTCTCAGAAAGGCATCCGAAGCACTTAGTTTATGGCCGTGCTTTTCGGAGTTTTCAGCCCTTGAGAGAACCCGATTGCCCATTGCCGTGAATTCACGGTACCAATCTTCTCCGTTTCCTTCCCTTATATGAGATGCAATGTACATCGCTTCTCCGATTTCCGCTCCTCCGCCGGAGCAACTCCCCAAAATCCATTGGAACATGAAGTCGAAGGGCTTGGTTTTGAATCGGTAGGTAATTCGGGCATCCCTGGGAAGTCCATCTTGTTTTTTCATTTCTTCCTCCTCGAGTTCTTGAAAAAAAGCTCGCATCTATGCAACAATTTGTTGCATAGTAAAGATGCATGGAATCCGGAAATCTCTCAAGTTTTTCTCTGCGGCAGAAACGGAACAGTGTGTTGAGAAAACGACAAAAAACCTGCTTTATGCTGCAAAAGACGAAGTAAGCATGGAAAGAAAAAATGAGGACCCCCGCATTCTTAGATCTCGAGAGGCTCTTATGGGAGCTCTTGCCGAGGAACTGGAGAAGAAATCCTTTTCGTCGATATCCGTTTCCTCTCTGTGTCGAACCGCGGGAGTGGATCGAGCTACGTTTTATCGGCACTTCGAGGATAAGCAGGATTTGCTTGAGCGGGGTATAGCGCAACTTCTGGACCGTATTATTCAAAGAACCGGCGCCGGTAGTCCCGATGATCCTCATTTTTTAAATCGGATTGAACACCTGTTTCAGGATTTGGAAAAACACAGAAATATGCTGCGTCCCTTCGTTTCTTCTTCCGCTTCGATATTCATTGAGGAGCGATTCAAAAAACTATTATTTGATTTTCTTTTGCACCAACGGATTCAAGAACTTTTTCCCAATTCTCAGAAAAGCTCATTTCTTCCGGAAATTCTGACGGTAATGACCGGATCGGCCCTCTATGGACTTATCAAAATGTGGCTGTCGGAGAAACCTGAATGGGACTCCACTGTTTTGGCGGAAGTTTATCGGTCCTACATAACAGGAGGGGTGGGGATTTTCATCAATAGTGAAATTCGATTTCAAGAACCCGTTTGAAAATGAGTCGCAATGAGTGCCGATTCGGCAAATCATTCGGCATCTGATGATGTACTTATCGGCGGCCGGGCGCGCGCTTGTTGAAGGAAGAGTCGGAACGGACGAAAAAAAGGGGCTGTCTCATAAGTTTTGAGACAGCCCCGATCGGGATCAGCCGGTGACGAAACAGCGGATTCCTTCGGTCGGAAAGCGCTCTTTTACTTCGGCGACGGCCGACTCCACGGCCGCCGCCAGATCATCATCCCCATAGATGATGAGAATGAAATTTTCTTCCGGCCAGATATGATCCCCCCTCTTGGGTTCCGTGTCTCCGCGTCCGTGAACGCTGGGGATTTTTGTATAGTGACTCGCCGCACCTCTGGATTGGAGAACATCCATAATATCCTGCTCCACCGAATGGTTGGCGATGATTTCAATGCGCTTCAGTCCTCTCATGCTTCTTCTCCTTGGGGCAGCAGGTGCCGGATTTCCTCAATATCGCAGTACGAAACGCCGCCGGCCCGTCTTTTGTTTCTGTAGTAGTAAACGAAGAATACGATGGTCAGAACCAGAACGCCGATGAGAATCGGAACGCCGAGGGCAATGACGGATTTCAGGATAAGACCCATCTCCTCGGGCATGGGAGCGACTGAAAGCAGCGTGAAAATCACGGCGGCCAATGCAATCAGCGGCAGGAAGAATCCCCCTGCATGCCGCTTCAGGAATCCTCCGATGTATTCTGCGAACATATTGAAGTACACGTAAACCATGGGGACGAAAATCAGAGTTAAGAGAGTACTGGTAATCATGCCGCCGACGATGGTCTGCCCGATGGGCCGAACCAGTTCTGCTCCCTCGCCGGTGCCGAAGGCCAGAGGAACCATTCCCAAAATCGTCGTTAGGGAGGTCATCAGAATCGGCCGGAGTCTGTTGCCGCCGGCTTCCACGGCCGCATTGCGGATTTTAATGTCGCGGCTGCGCAGCAGGTTGATGTAGTCGATCAGAACGATACCGTTGTTCACCGCGATTCCCACCAGCATCAGAAGTCCCACTGCCGAGAACATGGACAGAGGCGTTTTGTAGGCGAACACCGGCAGATTCATCAGTGAATAAAGCAGGAGAATCCCCGGAGTAATCAGTGTTATCGATAGGAAGATAACGAAAGGATCGAGGAGAGACTCAAAGAGACTCGCCATGATTCCGTACACCAAAACCAGGGCCACGATCATTACCAGAGCGAACTTGCCGAGGTATTTCATCAGTTCGGCGAAGTCGCCTGAGTATTCCAGAACCACATCGTCGTCGATAACGATTTTCTCTCCTATTGCTTTGCGGACCGCCGTTTCCGCGGCATTCAGGGAAACCCCCGGTTTCTGCCGCGCCGTAACATGCACCACCCGGGAGCGGTCTTCCCTGGCGATGGAAACAGGGCCGGTTGTCCGCTCTATTCGGGCGATGGAACTTACAGGGATTCGCTCTCCGGTGGCGCTGAGCGTGAAGATGCGGTTCAAATCCGGAATGTCCCTGCGGTCTTCTTCACGCAGGATTACCAGAATATCGATTTCATCACCGCCCGAACGGTACCGGCCGGCTGTCGCGCCGTTCACCGCGGTGCTGATTTCGTTGGCAACGGTATAGATATTCAGTCCCAATGCATAAGCTTTGTCGCGGTCGATAACGATGCTGGCTATGGGCAGACCTTCGGAGAGTGAAATCTGCGGTTCGATCACCTCGTCGACTTCGTTGTCCAGAAGATCCTTGATTGTATTGGCCAAGTTCCGGGCTTTGCTTAAATCATCCGTTCGAAGCACGATATCGATGGGAGAGCTGCCGCTCATGAAATTTTGCTGTTCGTAATTGAAATCGGCCGAAGGAAATTCATCGGCATGAGAGCGGAGTTTCTCCAGCATCACGTCATAGGAATCGATTTGCTGATTATAGGGAGGCAGGGTGATATAGAGGGCTCCCGCGTTGGAGGCGGCGCTGCCGAAGAAGCTTCCGTCGTTTCCGGCCAAAACAAAGATATCCTGATATCCCTGTATTTCGGTTCTGGCGATTTCGGCCAGCTGAAGGAGTGTGTCCTCGGTTGTTTCGTATCGGGTGCCGATGGGCATTTCAACGCTGAGCTGCACCATATCCTGCGCCTGGTCCGGAGCCAGTTCGAATCCGATGTTCCCTCCGAGAGGTTCCAGCGTAAAGAGGCTGATAACGACGATGAGGATGATAATCAGCATCGTCGGGCCTTTATGGCTTAAAACGGCGCCCAGGAGTTTTTTGTATCCGTTATCCAGCCCCGTAAAGGCCTTTTCCATAACGGCATCAATCTTCGCGAAAAACGCGGACTTGATCGGCCGCTGTTTTCGCGTGAAAACTTGAAGGTACTTGCTGGAAAGAACCGGCACCAGGGAAACCGCGATCAGCAGTGAGGCCAAAAGAGCGATAACGATGGTCAGCGCCAGATCCTGGAAGAGAACACCGATCATGTCGAGTTCTTTCTTGAACATCAGCAGGGGAAGGAAGATTCCCACGGTGGTAAGGATGGATGCCGTAATGGCCGTAATCATTTCCTGGGAGCCCAGGAACGCGGCCGGGCCGGCTTTGGCGCCTTTTTCCCGGTATCGATAGATGTTCTCCAGAATAACGATGGAGGAGTCGACGATCATCCCGATGCCCAGCGTGAGTCCCGCCAGAGTCATGATGTTCAAAGTCAGTCCCGCGAAATACATCACCATGATGGTAATCAGGAGACTGATGGGGATGGACAGCCCGATGATGACCGTGCTCTTCATGCTTCTTAAAAAGACGAAAAGCACCACCATGGCCAGGACGGCTCCGAGAATCGCCGAAGAGGTTACGCTGTTCAGGGATTGGCGGATCATCTTCGTGGTGTCGTAGATAACCGTCAGTTCAACACCTGAAGGGAGATAGGATTCAATGTCGCCCAGGGCGGCATAAATATTGTCCGCGACTTCAACCGAATTGGTTCCCGACTGCTTCTGCATTGAAATATAGATGCCGGGCTTTCCGTTTACATAAGTCGTATTGGAAGCATCTTTGTAGGAGTCGCTCACATCGGCGAAATCTCGAAGACGGATGGGCTGCATGGAACCGAGCGAAGCTCCGGTCATCGGATTAACGCCGCCGCCCTTATACGTGATAACCGCGTTCTTAATATCTTCAATGCTGTCGAATTGACCTTCGGTCTGCACCAGGTATTTGAAGTTGCCTTCATAAACGCTGCCCGAGCCGATCTGGATATTCTGAGCGGCCAAGGCTTGAGTAACTTGAGAAAGTGTCAGGCCGTAGGCTTCCAGACGATTCTGAGACACCTCGACACGGACGGCCCGTTCCCGCCCTCCGTAGAGCGAAACCAGCGCGACGCCGTCAATCTGTTCCAGGCGGGGCTGGATCTGGTCTTCGGCGATGGCATAGAGTTCGTCCGGGCTCCTGTTTCCTTCAACGGACATCTGGAAAATGGGAATCATGGAGGGGTCGAACTTGAAAATCTGCGGAGTTTCCGCGTCATCGGGAAGATATTCCTTAATCAGTTCCAGTTTATCCCGGACGTCGTTGGTGGCTTCCCCCAGATCGATACCCCAGCCCAGTTCCAGGATAATCATGCTCGTGCCTTCCGAGGAGGTTGAGGTTATCTCCTTCACATTGCTGACGTTGGTCAGAGCTCCTTCCATGGTTCTCGTAACCGACTGTTCCACTTCCTCGGGGCCCGCGCCCGGATAGGAGGTATACACCACCAGAATGGGCGGAGAAATATCGGGGAAGAGATCGATGGGAACCTGCGGGACGATGTAGAGCGCCAGTCCCACAAGCAGAACGTATATGATGAGGAAAGTCGTCGGTCTGTTGACGACTTGTTTTGCTATACTCATGACTCAACCTCTACTCGGCGTTCGAAACGAGGCCCTGAACTTCGCGAACAACGCGGACCTTCACGCCGTCTTCCAGCAGTGTCTGCCCCTGGTAGACGACTTTTTCTCCGGCTTCCAGACCCGAAACGATTTCCACGATGTCGCCGAGGACAATCCCCGGAACAACAAGGCGTTTCTCGGCTCTCTCTCCGTTGACGACGAATACAAATGTTTCGCCCAGGCGTCTGAGGACCGTATCGGCGGGAATCTTTACAACCCGGTCTTTTTCATCGGTAGTCAGGCGCACTTTGGCATACATGCCCGCCTTCGCCTTTCCTTCTCCCGCGGGAATGTCCATTTTAATTTCCAAAGTCCGGCTGGAGGCATCCACGACCGGATTTACCTCGTTTACCTTGAGCGGAATGCTTTGGCCAGGCCAGGCTTCCAGTTCGATTTCGGCATTCATTCCGAGACGAATTCGGGATATGAAGCGTTCGGGAATGGCGCAGACCACCTGAAGTTTGTTCAGGTCTCCGATGGTGGCCACCGGAACGGCGGGACTCACCGCGTCTCCGATATTCAAAGGTATGGATGTGATGGTTCCCGAAACCCGCGCTTTGACCGGACTCAGCGTATAATTCAGTCCGGGCCGCGAAGGATCGACTTCGGCGATAATCTGCCCTTTACGCACGAAATCACCCAAACCCACATACAGTCTGGCCAGGATTCCTTGAGTATCGGCGTAGATATCGACGGAACTGGCGGTAATCACCTCTCCGTTGGTTTCGAAGTAATCGGCGATGGGACCGAAGACGGATTCGGTTGTGTTCACCGCGAAAACGACTTCCTGTTCCGCTGCGGTTTCGGCGGGAGCGCCGAAGAGTGCTCCCGAAGCCGCGCCGTTCTTTTTCCCGATGATGGTTTTCACGCCGAGAGCCGCGGCGGCCAGCAGGATAATCACCAGTATGATGATAACGATAAGGAATCCGCGGTTTCCTTTTTTCTTCCGGGATTTCTCTTCCTGATTCATTGATATCTCTCCTCTTATCGGCGCCGAGGCGCCGTTTGAGGCGGCCGGTCGGCCGCCCCGAATTTTCAATCTTGGTTATTTCAGATGCCGCCGCAAGTCCAAAGGGAATCTCGGCGGTATCGATTCTTTATTTCAGGAACTCACTCCTGGGCGCATTCAACGCGTATTCCAAATCAAGCAGGCCGGCGATGTAGTCGTACTTGGCCATCAGAAGCTGCTGAGAGGCCTCAAGATAGTCGGTCTGCGCGGACTCGACATCAAGAAGTTCCCGTGTTCCCACTTTGTAGGCTTCCTCGGTGAGCTGATAATTCTTCCAGGCCAGCCCAACGCTGGAGCTTGTGGCTTCGATGGTTTTGCGGGCCGTGGCCAGAGATTTCACATAGTTGGTGATTTCCATTCCGGCGTTCTCATAGGCCATTTCCATGGCCAGGTTCATGGAGTCTATACCGTCTTGAATTTCCTTGAGTGTAACATCGGTGCTCGAGCCGGGAATGAATCCGTCGAATTTCCACTGCAGCTCAAGTTTCAGGGTTCCCTGGTCCACCCAGTCGGTCCAGGGAGAGATTTCGGAATATCCAAGAACCGGATTGCCGCCCATCCCTACATCGGTTATTCCCATAAGGTATTCCGCGTTGCTGCCGGAAATGCCCCATGTATAGCCGAGATTAAGAGTCGGGGTGTTGAAGTTCCGCGCCGTGGATTTCTTTGTAAGCTCCAAGGCCTGAATCTGCAGCTGCAGGCTTCGCAGATCCAATCGTCCGGACAGATAACTGTTGATGAGAGCCTGGGTTTCCAAATCGTAGAGTTCGGTCTCCAAATCGCCGACCAGCTCAATCTCCGTGTTCAGATCCACGCCGAGGAGGAATTTAAAGGCCAGGAACATCCGGTCGTACATGGCAACGACGGAATCGTAAACCGGCTGGAGATTGGCCACCGTTACTTCGGCGGAAAGCACTTCCAATTCGGGCACCAGACCGTTTACGTAGTTGTTTCGGGCCTGTTCCAGCCGTTTGCGCGCCAAATTGATATTCGCTTCCTGAATACGGATATTCTCTTTATTGGCCAAAAGGCCGTAGAACTGTTTCTGAATATCCCGTTCCAGCTGTTTGCGGGCATCTTCGTAATCCAAAAGTCCGGCCTGATAATCAACCTGGAGTTTCTTGATGCTTGATGAGAGTCCGATGTTGATGGGAAGGCTGAGGGCCAGCCCGGCCTGGATTCCGAAATTCCCCGCGTCGCCGAAGCCGGAACTCGAATAATAATCGTGGTCGAAGATGATATGGCTGTCGGATACGCCGGCCGAAGCGGCCATGGTCGGCAGGAAGGCGTTCCAGGCCGTATCTTTCGCCCGTTCGGCCGTTCGAAGCGTAATTCCGGCCTGCTTCAGGCTCAGATTCTGTGCGGCCGCCATTTCGACGGCTTCATCAACGGTTAATGTCAGAGTTTCCGCCCCGATGCTTCCGGCCGCGGCGGCCGCGATAAGGGTGATAGCGATTATTCTGTTCATCAGATTGTTCTCCTAAGAGCTGAAATCCCGCCTGAAATGAGACGGTAGAGATCCTTCAGTCCCTGTTCAATTTGAATTCTGACCGAGTCCTCGGTCAAATTATGTTTAATTTCTATAACGCATGCGAGATTTACCAAGCCGAGGAATTCCTTGGCCGAATATCCCCTAAGGTTTATAAGACCGTCATCCAAGATGGGTTTTATGGTTTGGATGAAGTATTCCTCCAGAAGGCTTTTTTGTTTCGGGATTTTGATTCCGTAAGACATAAACCGCTGCAGGTAATTGATGATTTCCGGAGAACGCCGAAGGAAGGATCCTGCAAAGGCTATATAGGAGAAAAGCCGATCGGCGGGATCGGAATATTTTTCGGAAAATTCGATATAGAGATCGCAGAACAAGGCGATTTGACGTTCAAGCACATCGGCGAGCATCGCGTCTTTGCCGGGCCAGTAATTATAGAGGCTGCTTTTCGTCAGTCCGGCTTTCTTGGCCACCCTTCCGAGGGAAATCTCATATCCGGCTTCTTCCATAACGGTTTCAAACACCGCGTTCATCAGCGGATCGGCTTTGAAAATGCCGTAATCGATTGTCGAAGCATCTTTTAAAAGCCGATCGAAATCGGGTAAGCGGTCGACGGCTTCGGTTGCGAATCCCCTCGTCCAAACGGTTTCCCAATTTTCATGGCCGGATGTTCCGGTGATTTTCTTTCTGATTACGAGCATCACCAGAGCATCCAAATAGCGCATTCCCACGGAGGGAATTCCCGCGTTGTTCCAAGCAATGCTGTAAAAGGAATCCCTGTGCTTTCTCATTATCGGCGGTTCGTTCGGTTGGTTGCGGTATCGATAGGAGAGGAAGCCGAGATATTTGCCGTATGTGCCGATGAGCGTGAGATTGTCGCCGATGTAGATTCGGGCGAACTCGTCGCCTTGACACTTCGACAGGCGTTCAAGCTGATCAACGGTATGGGTATCGAAGATTTGCAGGGCCTTCTCTTCCATGGCCTGTTCCAGTTTTTCTTTCTTTGAGAAATAGCGGTACAGGGCCTGTTTGGTAATATCGAGAGAGGCGGCAATCTCGGAAAGCGAGGTATTCCGGTATCGGCCTGCGCTCCAGATGTCGAAAGCCGTTTCGAGGATTTCCCGTTTTTTTTCTTCGTGTTTATCGCGTTTCATTTAGTTGACGACCGTTCGTGAAGAAAGTTACCGACCGTTCGTTAAAAAATCAAGGCGGCGAAGACTCTTTTTCATTAAATTTTCATGAACGGCCGGTGCCGGGAATGAAGTGGAAGAATGATAAGACGGCGAAAAGCCGGTTTTCAGTCCAGCCGGTCCGCGAAAATCTGCATGAGATGTTCGGTTACATCGAAACGGTCGCCGGGAATGGTGCATCCCGCGGCCTTTTTATGACCGCCGCCGCCGAAGAAGCGGGCGATATCGGAGACGTCGAGATCTGAAATCGCCCGCAAACCGACGACGCAGTTGCCGTCGTTTTGTTCTCTGATAACGGCGGCGGCCTCAATTCCGGAGATACTCATCAACAGCTGATAGAGCATATCCGAATCCCGTTCGCTCCCCAGCTCGCGCCAGTCCTTCCATGTTTCCCACGCGATAACGAGACGGCCTCCGAAATAGAGTTCCGCGCGTTCCAGAACCCGTCCGAGAAGTTTCCGTGAACCGAGAGTTCGCCCCCCCGCAAGGAGCCGGAACGTCTCCGACGGCGAGGCTCCCGCCGCGACGAGTCTTGAAACGAATTCCAGCGGTTCGGATCGGCCCGGTTCTATATGCCGGAAATATCCCGTATCCGTGCAGAATCCAAGGAACAGAAGTTCGGCTTCTTCCCGGGTAGGTTTATCGCCCGCGGCTTCAATAAGTTCTTGAATAAGAAGCGTGGTTGAGGGACTTAAGGCGTCGACAAAGCGGATATCTCCGTAATCGCTGCCGGCCGCATGATGATCGATAACCAAAACCGGAGCTTTCGGGAGAACTTTTTCGGGGAAACCGGTTCTGTCGAACGATGAACAGTCCAGGATTACCGTCAGCGGTGAAGCTCCGTCCGGAACTTCCGGGATTCTGTCTTTGAAGAAAGGCTGCCAATCGGCGATTTCGGGCCGTCCCCAGGGACCGACCGAACAAAGATGCACCGTTTTACCCCGGCGCTCAAGCCAGCTGCCGAGAGCTCGCTGTGAGCCGAGGCAGTCGGCATCCGGATCTTCATGACCCAGGATAAAGAACACATCATGACTTTCCAGTGCGTTGAGAACTGCTGAGAGGGCCGCCTTTTCCCGTTTCAAGGACGAATGAATTAATACGTAATGACCGGTTTGGAGTCCGGAGAGGGGAATTCTCCGGAGTAATCTACGCCCGGATCCAGAGAACCCCAGCTTTCATGTGCCGGGTTTTCCATGAGATACAGGTGAAAATGATCGATTTCTCCATCCTTGTAATAGAACGTTACATACGGATATGCTTTGCCTTCTCCCATGGTAATGGTGCCGATATTGGCGGTGCCTTGAAACCATTCGATGGGCGCCCAGAGAACTCCCATGGTGTAATTCTGGCGGATGTAGTCGATTCTGTAGCCTTTGGTATGAGGATAGATGTATTTAATCTGAAGCGACTTGGGATAAAGTACGGATTCGTTTTCGTATTCGTCGGCGAAAAGACCCGCAGCACCGACGAGGAGTGCCAGGATAACGAACAGAGTCTTGCGTTTCACGGTTTTGCCTCCCTGCGTTACCAAAGTATGCCTTATCTGCATTATCGAATTCAAGCGTTATTTCAGGTTAAAACGGGCTGATAAAAATATTGCGGCGTTTTGGGGCAATGATTTACGTCTCTTGCGCGTTCTTGAAAGGGCTTCTACGAATCGGCCTTGGTTTTTCCGGCGGTTCGCCTGCGGGAAAAGGTTCCCTTGGGAAAGAGATCGGTCAGCGCGCCGCCGAGGCTTTCATGAAAGAGAAAGGTCATTTCGTCTTTGACTTCCGGCGGAAGTTCATCGGCGTCGCGTTTATTGTCTTTCGGCATAACGACGATACCGAAGCCCCGGCGTCTGGCGGCGAGTGATTTCTCCTTAACGCCTCCAATGGGCAGAACCCTGTCGGTGAGGGTGATTTCTCCGGTCATGGCGATTCCGGTTTTTAAGGGGATTTCCAATGCGGCCGAGAGAAGGGCCGCGGTAAGGGCGATGCCCGCGGAGGGACCGTCTACGGGAATCGCTCCCTGGGGAACATGGATGTGGATGTCTTTCTTTTTATCGAAGTCGGCTTTCAGGCCGAATCGGTCTTTGTTGGCTTTCAGGTAGGAGAGGGCGATCTGGGCGCTTTCCTTCATAACTTCGCCGAGCTGCCCCGTTAGGAGAAGCTTGCCGGTTCCGTCGAAAATACGAGCTTCGATGGGAAGAACGCCTCCTCCGCCTCCGTCATAATAGAGGCCGGGCGCGAGTCCCGGCCGTCCCGCGGTTCCCAAATCGTCTTCAAGGCGTTCTTTTCCCAAGAAATCGCGGATCATATCCGGTTTGATGTCCAGTTTATAGCCTTTCAGATCGGGCAGATCGTTTGACGGTTTTTCACAAATCGCGGCCAATCCCTGATTTTTATGCAGCGCGGCGCTGTTGATTAACCAGCGGCCGGGCCGGGTTTGTTCATCATGCAGGAGTTTTCGGGTGACTTTCCTCATGACTTGGCTGATGGACCGTTCCATATTTCGAACGCCCGCTTCGAGGGTGTAGCCGCGAATAAGTAAGTCCAGGGAATCATCTCCAATTCGGATTCCTGCGTCTTCCAAGCCGTTTTCCATTTTTTGCTTGGGAATGATGAACTGACGGGCGATGTTCTTTTTTTCAACCATGGTGTATCCGGGAATGCGGATGACTTCCATTCGGTCCAGCAGAGGGTGGGGAATATTTTCCAGACTGTTGGCGGTTGTGATGAACATCACTTCCGAAAGGTCGAAGGGGACTTCGAGGTAATGATCGGTAAAGGTATCGTTCTGTTCCGGATCGAGCACTTCCAGGAGCGCCGAAGAAGGATCGCCCCGATAATCGTTGGCCATTTTATCGATTTCATCCAGCAGAAAGACCGGATTCATGGAACCGGCCCGTTTGAGGGCTTGGATAATTTTTCCGGGCAGGGCGCCGACATAGGTTTTTCGATGGCCACGTATTTCCGCCTCATCCCGGACGCCTCCGAGGGAAATTCGGACGAACTTACGGTCAAGAGAACGGGCGACCGAACGTCCCAGGGATGTTTTTCCGGTTCCGGGGGGGCCGACGAAGCAGAGAATAGGGCTTTTAACTTTCGATTTGAGCTGGCGGACGGCAATGAAATCCAGAATACGTTCTTTCGGTTTGTCGAGTCCGAAATGGTCCGCGTTCAGGATTCGGGCCGCTTCGGCGATGTCGTGTCTGTCGGTGGTCCGAACGTTCCAGGGAAGGTCGATGATCCATTCAAGATAGGTGCGGAGCACTCCGGATTCGGGGCTCATGGGCTGGAGTCTTGCCAGGCGTTTGACTTCCACCAAAGCCTTTTCCTTTGTTTCTTCCGGAAGATCCATTTCAAACAGCTTCCGTTCGAGTTCCTGAGCGCCCGTGGGATCGGCTTCTTCGCCGCCCAGCTCCTTGTGGATTTCTTTGAGCTGTTCGTTAAGAAAGAATTCCCTTTGCGAACGTTCCATTCGCTTCTTCACGCGTCCGCTGATGTCGTTCCTGAGTCCCTGGAATTCGTTCTCCATCCGCAGCATCATGGAGAGTTCTTCCAGCCTCTTGCGGGAATCAATTTCCAGCAGGAAGGGAATTTTCTTCTCCGGCGGAACTTCCAAGACCGAGCAGATATGTCCAACCAGCTTTTCGGGTGTATCGGCTTTGGCGATGTTTGTCAGGGTTTCTCTGGGAAGTTTCTTTTTGCGAATTTTGGCGTAAGCGTCGAAATCGTCTTTGACGGCTTTCATCAGAACGTCCAGACCGTCCGCAGAAGAATCCTCAAGGATGCGGTACTGACCCCAAGTAACATCTTTCTTTTGCTT
Source organism: Spirochaetia bacterium (assembly GCA_963666985.2). Taxonomy (GTDB): domain Bacteria; phylum Spirochaetota; class Spirochaetia; order DSM-2461; family DSM-2461; genus UBA2779. The sequence goes on from CAXXIA010000002.1 coordinate 2,613,915, forward strand.
GACGCGCTTCAAAGCTGCCCGGCTTCGGCCTTCAACGAGAATTCTCATATTCCCGTCGGGAAGCTTGAGCACTTGTATAATCCGGGCGATTGTGCCGATGGGATGAATATCGTCGACCGTGGGATCTTCGGATGATGATTTCTGAAAGGTCAGGAAAATTTCCCTGCCCATGGAGGTTGCCGTATTCAGTGCTTTAAGCGATGCCGCGCGTCCGACGAAAAAAGGAACGACGTTAAAGGGAAAAACAACCAGTTCCCTTAACGGGATGAGGGGAAGTTCTCCCCTTTCGCTAAGCACCGATTCGTTTGACTTCATCCGGTTCATCGCCGCTTTCTTCCGGCAATTCCCCGAGATCGATTATCTCGGGTTGAACCCCATCTTCGATAACATCCTTGTTCACGATGACTTTTTTCCGGCCCTTCATGGACGGAAGTTCGTACATAATGTCGATCATCGCCGATTCGACGATGGAACGGATTCCGCGCGCTCCCGTTTTCTGCTTCAGAGCTTTCGCGGCTACGGCGCCGATGGCTTCTTTCTTGAATTCAAGTTCCACTCCGTCCATTTCCATGGAGACCGTATACTGCTTCACCACCGAGTTTTTCGGTTCGGTAACGATGCGGACGAGTTCGTCTTCGGATAGATCGTCCAGAGCCACCTGTATGGGAAGACGGCCGATAAACTCCGGAATCAGACCGAATTTAATCAGATCGTCGGGGTGCAGCTTGCTGAAGAGTTCCGAAAGGCTGCGGTCTCCGCTTTTGCGAATGTCGGCGCCGAATCCAAGCGGATGCTCGGCAACCCTGGATTCGATAATCTTGTCCAATCCGACGAACGCGCCGCCGCAGATAACCAGAATGTTTGAGGTGTCGATTTTAAGCATTTCCTGATTCGGATGCTTTCTGCCTCCCTGAGGCGGAACGGAGGCCGTTGTTCCTTCAATGATTTTGAGCAGAGCCTGCTGTACGCCTTCGCCTGAAACGTCCCGGGTAATGGAGACGTTCTCACCTTTTCGGGCGATTTTATCAATTTCATCGATATAGATGATGCCCCGTTCGGCCGCGGCGATGTTGTTGCCGGCCGCCTGGATGAGTTTGAGCAGAATGTTTTCAACGTCTTCACCCACATAACCGGCTTCGGTAAGGGTGGTGGCGTCGGCAATGGCGAAGGGAACTTTCAGTTTCTGCGCCAAGGTTTTCGCCAGCAGGGTTTTCCCCGAACCGGTCGGACCGATTAAGAGAACATTGGACTTTTCAAGTTCAACCTCTCCGTTGGAGATTTGACCTTTATGCTTAATTCGCTTGTAGTGGTTGTATACCGCTACCGAGAGAACCCTTTTGGCCAGTTCCTGTCCGATGACATACTGATCCAGGTATCCTTTGATTTCCTTGGGAACGGGGAGATCTTCGGTGAATTCGGCGGTGATGTTTTCACTTTCTTCGGCAAGAATACGGTTGCAGACCGCGACGCATTCGTCACAGATATAAACGCCCGGTCCGGCAATGAGTTTTTTGGCCATTTCCGAGGTTTTGCCGCAGAACGAGCAAACCTTGACTTCCTTGCCTTTAACCCTTGCCATTTTCTTCCCTCAACAAGATACGGTCGACGATGCCGTATTCCATCGCTTCCGAGGCCGACATGAAGAAATCGCGTTCCAGATCGATCGCGATGGTCTTCTCATCCTTGCCGGAATTCTGGGCGAGGTAATTGATCAGCATGCGCTTGAGTCTTACGATTTCCCTGGCCTGGATGCCGATATCGACGGCTTGTCCCTGGACGCCTCCCCAGGGCTGATGAATAAGGATTCGCGAGGAAGGCAGCGCCATCCTCTTTCCCTTGGTTCCGCCGGCGAGCAGGATGGCCCCCATCGAGGCCGCCTGTCCCATGCAGATGGTCTGTACGTCGGCATTGATATAGCGCATCGTATCGTAGATGGCCAAACCGGCCGTAACCGATCCGCCCGGGCTGTTGATGTAAAAGCTGATGTCTTTTTCGGGATCCTGAGAATCAAGATACAGCATCTGGGCGACGATATGATCGGCGTCGATATCCCGAATCTCTCCGCCGAGGAAAATAATTCTCTCTTGGAGGAGTTTCGACCAGATGTCGTATCGCGTTTCTCCGATACCGGTCTTTTCGACGACGAAAGGATTATATGCGGCTCTGGTTTCCATATATTAACTCCGGGGCGAAGGCCTCCTAGGCGTTCATCAAGTCAGTATAGTCTATCTTCTCGCCTTTTTTGACGGAAGCGGCATCAATGAGGAAGTCAAAGAGCTTCTTCTGCACCAACTCATTCCTAAGATACTCTCGGAATTGGGCTCCGCCAAACATTTTTTCCAGTTCTTCGGCGGGCATGTTGAACTCTTCGGCCCTCTTCGCAAGTTCGGCCGTTATATCGTCATCGCCGGCTTCAATTTTTTCATTTTCGACGATTTTGCCGTAAATAAGGCGTGTTTTAATGGATTTGGTTGCATCGTCGCGCCACTGCTCCAGAATCTCGGCCTTGCTTTTGTCTCCCTCTTCGAGAGCTTTCATCAGCACGTCCTCGGAAACACCGGACTGGCGGACGTAATCCTGCCATGTGTGTTCCAAATCCGATGCGACCATGGACTGCGGAACGGCAATCTCGGAGACATCCACGATTTTATCGGTCAGGTCGTTGATGAGCGAGGAGCGAACCTTTGAATCGGCCTGGAGCTTCAGGTCGTCTTTGATTTTCTTCTTTAAATCGTCGAGGGTTTTCAAGTCTTCCGAGACATCCTGGGCCAGTTCGTCGTCCAAGTCCGGAAGCTGACGTTCTTTTACGGCGACGATGGTTACGCCGAGCTTGACCGTCCGTCCGGCAACGACGGGATTCGCGTCCTCGCCGTATGTTTTTTCAACGGTCTTCGAGTCGCCGGCTTTCATGCCGTCTATTTCGGATTCGATACCGTATGGATGGGAATCTTTACCGACGGTGAAAACGAATCCCTTGCGGCGGGTTCCTTCAAGAGGAGCCTCATCCTCACCGAGTTCCACATAGTCCATGGTAACCACCGCGGAATCGGCTACAAGGCCGTCCTTCTTGTCCACCACCACGGAATTTCGTTCGCGGATGGCTTCAAGAGCCTCGGCTTCATGTTTCTTAAGGATCTGGACCTGCTGTTCTTTTACTTCAATGCCTTTGTATTCGCCGAGTTTAATCTCGGGAAAGATATCGTAGGTAACCGTGAATTCGTACGGTTTCCCCAGCTCAATGGAAGGGAGATCTTCCAGAACGGGCTGCGAGATGGGATTCTCTTCGATATCTTCGAAGGCCGCTTTCAGGGCCTCGTCCACCAAATCGGCGGCGGCTTCTTGCTTAATTCCTTCGCCGAATTTGCGAACCAAAACTTCCTTCGGAACCTTGCCTTTGCGAAATCCGGGAATCTGAACCTGTTTGCCGTATTTGGCAAGCAAATCATTATAAGACTTTTCAGCGCCGTCGGCGGACACTTTCACGGTCAGCTTCACGGCGGAGTTCTCGAGTTTTTCGAACGTTTTATCGTCGATCATATTCCTACCTCAATCGGGCAATAATAAAAAAAAGATCCGGCGGTCCGGATCGCTGCGTTTCTTCCGGTCGCAATAAAGCGTCGGTCATCCTCGCGGCCTAAAAGAAATGCGAGAGAAGGGACTTGAACCCTTACGCCGAAGCACTAGATCCTAAATCTAGCGTGTCTACCAATTCCACCACTCTCGCCTGGTTCGCCAAGTTCCTTATTTCCGTACCTGCGGACGGAAGGAAAGCCGGGGCCGTCCCTGAAAACTTTCCGGCGCCGTCCGGGAGTGTATAAAGAAAACGGGCGGCCTAGCCACCCGTTTTCGCATGAGCCGTCAAGGGATCGAACCTTGGACCCGCAGATTAAGAGTCTGCTGCTCTGCCAGCTGAGCTAACGGCCCTCGTTTTTCGTGCCAGAGCAATTTACTGATTTTTCACTTTCCTGTCTAGTGCGTTTCGGTTGCGATTGAGCCGGATAGAGGGATGCTTATCATGTTCCAAGACGCCGGTTCCAAGGTGAATGCGACGCTTTCGCTTCCCGCTGTTATCTCTTCGGCGGCGCACGGCCGAACCGGTGCGTGCTTCGCCGTGTTTGTCGCATTCGGGGAAGATGTCAGTTTTATATGCTCTCCTTTGCCCTTCGCCCGAAGACCCGCGAGAACGGCGGTGCAGTTCGCCGTCTTTTTAAGGTCTTTGTTGATAAGGAAGAGGTTCAGTTCGTTTCTTTCTTCGTTCAGGACTGCTGCACAGTCGATGCTCGGAATATGCGGGCCGATTTTACAGCCGTAAGTCGGGCATTCAAGACCGACGCGCAAAGCTTTTCCTCGTCCGCGCAGAGATGTATATAAAAAAGGGTAATAGATGGTTTGGAGCCAGCTTGTGCCGCCGGGTTCCGTCATGATCGGAGCGATAACGTTCACCAACTGTGCCAGGCAGGCGATTTTTACCGTATCGGCGTTATTGATAAGCGTCGTCAGCATGCCTCCTACCAGCAGCGCGTCCGTGAAGTCGTATGCTTCTTCTTCGATCGGCCTGGGGCAAATCCATTTTTCCGGGTATATTCCGGCTTCCTGAAAGTGGTACCACACATTCCATTCATCGAAGGAAAGCTTAACGTCGTGATCGGACTTTCTGCGTGATTTTTCTTCCGCGCATATCGAGGCCACCTCTTTGATGAAGGAATCCATTTCGGTGCTTCGGGCCAGAAACGCGGGGATATCGCCGTCGCTATTCCTGTAGTACTGATGCAGAGACAGGTAATCCACATGTTCCCAGCAATGGGAAAGAACCGTGCGTTCCCAAGAACCGAAGGTCGGCATATCGCGGAAGGAACTGCCGCAGGCCACCAGCTCTATGGAAGGATCCGTCCATTTCATCATTTTGGCGGTTTCGCGGGCAATGCGTCCGTATTCTTCCGCGGTTTTTGCGCAGATTTGCCAGGGGCCGTCCATTTCGTTTCCCAGGCACCACAGTTTGATGCCGTGGGGTTCTTCATAGCCGTGTGATCGGCGCAGATCGCTGTAGTACGATCCTTTTTCTATATTGCAGTATTCCAGCAGATTGGCCGCATCCTGCGGTCCCCGTGTGCCGAGGTTGACTCCGATCATGGGTTCGATTCCGTTTCTTCGGCAGTACGAGACAAACTCGTTTATGCCGATCAGGTTCGGTTCGAGGGCGAACCAGGCAAGTTCTCTTCGAACCGGCCGGGATGAGCGGTCGCCCACACCGTCTTCCCATCGGTAGCCGGAGAGAAAATTCCCTCCCGGATAGCGAATGTGGGATATGCGCAGCGCCCGGATGTGTTCTTCCACGTCTCGGCGAAAACCTTCCGAATCCGCTTCGGGATGATCGGGTTCGAAAATCCCCGTATAAACGGCGCGCCCCATATGTTCGATAAAGGAGCTGTAGAGACGTTCATCGACGGTGGAAATAATTTCTTGTCCGTTCAGACGGATAACGGCGTTCATCATTTTCCTTCTATCCCTCCGGCGGTTGATTCGCGTTCCACGATGCTGCAGCCGAGTAAAAACTCATGTTTTTCCGGCTTTTGATTGTCTTTAATAATGTCCATCATGACTGTTGCCGCGGTATGACCGATATCGAACAGCGGCAGCGCGACCGTAGAAAGAGTCGGACGGCAAACGGAAGAGATTTCCCGATCGTCGAAGCCGATTAACGCCAAGTCCTTTCCGATTTCGATTCCTTTTTGATTGCAGTAATCGATGACTCCGATCGCCATAAGGTCGTTATGCGCGAAGATGGCCGTAACGCCGGCTGCGATCAGATCCGATGCGTATTCGTATCCTTGATCGCGTTCCCATGCGCCGTAACAGGTTAAGCGCGGGTTGTAGGGAATGTTGTGATCGAAAAGGGCCTCTTGGAATCCGAGAAGACGGTTGTTTGTATGATAAGAGTCTTTGGCTCCGGCGATAATCCCGATTTCCCGGTGTCCTTTGGAAATCAGCAGTTCGGCAACTTTGCGGGCGGCTTCACGGTCATCGTAAATAACATCGGGAATATCCGGATCTTCGCTGTAGCAGTAAACACAGACGAATCGAGTTTCTTTTTGCTTTTGGAGAGGAGCGACGATATGGCTGTGACAGCCGATGTAGATAATGCCGTCCACCTGCTTGGAGAGCATTTCGTCCAGCATATCCGTCAGCATGTCGGATTTTCGCCGGCCGTAATTCGGATCGTGGCCGAAAAGTTTGTTGAAACGAAGATTTCCCAGGATGTAATGATAGTTTCGCTGTTCGCAGCAAACTCCGATTCCGTCGACAATGCCGGGTGTGTTGAAGACCGTTAAGTCTTCGGCGATGATGCCGAGAGTCCGGCTCATACCCGTTTTCAGATGACGGGCGTTGAGGTTCGGGCGATAGTTCAGTTTTTTCGCGGCGGCCAGAACGGATTTCTGAGTTTCGCTGCTTACGCCCGGCTGGTCGTTCAGAACCTTTGAAACGGTTGCAATGGAAACCCCCGTGCATTCGGAGATTTCTTTAATCGTCGCCACGTCTGTAAACTCCGCTTTTTTCGGACCAAGTATGTCCCATACGCACTATAAACGAAAGCGGCCCTTGCTTGGGATCGGCTTTGTTCTCCGGTTTTTAACGAACCGATTTAGTTGTTGGGAAAACGTTTAACATGGCTATTTTACCGACCATTTAGCGGGAGATGCAAGTTTTTTCTGCTTTTTTCGATGAATATTGCTTTCTTTTTCCTTTACAGGAGATAAGAACGGGGATAATGTGTAAAAACATAGTAAACGTTTAACTTAATATTATTAAGAACGCTTTGGAAATATTTATATTTCGAAATATGTTAAACGTTTAATATATCTATGAAAGGGTATGATAAGGTGTATCGCTCGATCAGCAACAGGCATATTCAAATTCACGATTCGTTCTTCGATCATTATGTCGATATGATTGCGGATACGGTTTTGCCGTATCAATGGGATATTCTCAACGATCGTGTCGCGGGCGCCGAACGATCTCATTGCCTTGAAAATTTTCGCATCGCGGCCGGAGAGAAACAAGGCGAATTCTACGGAGCGGTGTTTCAAGATACTGACGTCTATAAATGGCTGGAGGCCGTATCGTACTGCATTGAGAGCGGGAAGGGCGCGAAATTTATTGAACTTGCCGATGAGGTGATCGACTTGATTACCCGAGCTCAGCAGCCGGATGGTTACCTGAATACCTATTACACGATAGCGGAACCTGAAGGCCGCTGGACCAATCTGCTGGAAGGACATGAGCTTTATAGTGCGGGTTATCTTATTGAAGCGGCCGTGGCCTATTTCAATGCGACCGGGAAAAAAAATCTGCTGATAACAGCCGTTCGATTCGCGGATTTGATTACGAAAACCTTTGGTCCGGGAGAAAATCAAAAGAAAGGATATCCGGGCCATCAGGAAATCGAACTGGCGCTGGTAAAACTTTTTCGGCTGACAAATGAAAAACGATATCTGGAAACCGCCCGCTTTTTTATCGATGAACGCGGCAGGATTCCCAGTTATTTTCTTTCGGAGATTGAAGAGCGCGGTGGCCGGTGTATTTTTCCGGAATTTCAAAATTACGATTTGAAATATTCCCAGTCCCATATGCCGCCCGCGGAGCAGCGCAGTATTGAAGGACATGCGGTTCGTGCCGTCTATATGTGTGCCGCCATGGCGGATTTGGCCGGCGAATACGATGATGAGAAGCTGAAAGAGGCCTGCCTGGCCTTATGGCGGAATCTGACGGAACAACGCATGTTTATTACCGGCGGAATCGGTTCGTCGGGGCATCTTGAACGTTTTACCACAGATTACGATCTTCCCAACGACAGAACTTACTGTGAAACCTGCGCCTCCGTAGGGCTGATGATGTTCGGGCAGAGGATGGCCTCCCTTACCGGAGAGGCCCGTTTTTACGACGCGGTGGAACGGGCTCTTTACAACACGGTTCTCGCGGGAATCAGCGCGGACGGTTTGCGGTATTTTTACGTTAATCCGCTTGAAGTGTGGCCCGCAGGATGTCTTCCTTCAACTTCTATGGCCCATGTTAAGCCGGTACGGCAGCAATGGTTCAGCGTGGCCTGCTGCCCAACTAATGTGGCACGGACACTTGCCTCGCTGGGGCAATACATTTATGCCCAAGATGATCAAGCTCTGTATATCCATCAGTTCATTTCTTCTTCCATTGAAACCGAAGTGAACGGTGCGCCTCTTTCATTGTCCATGGAGGCGGATCTTGTTCGGGATTCGGCGGTGAGGATTCACGCCGAAGGGACTTTCCGGCTGAACCTTCGGATTCCTCATTATGCCGACCGGCCGGATTTTACAGTGAACGGAAAGCCCCATGTACCGAGTGTTGAGAATGGGTATGCATGTTTCGATGTGGATAGAGAGGCGGAGATTGTCCTGGATCCGCATGCCGCTCCCCGCTGGATCGCGGCGAACGATGAAGTTCCGGCGGATGCGGGGAAAACGGCTTTGACATTGGGACCTTATGTCTATTGCCTGGAAGAAAGCGACAACGGCGCGAATCTGGCGGGCGTGTCTTTGCCGCCGGGAGCGAATGCTGAAACGATTGAACTTTTAAAGGATTTGCCGGGAAATCTGCCCGGAATTGAATATCCCGGATATAGGATTTCCAGCGGCGTGAATTCGCTGTATGGAACACCGGATTACGATGTTCGCTCCGTCCGGCTGACCGCCGTTCCTTATTGCTTATGGTGCAACAGACGGCCCGGTGAAATGCTTGTTTGGCAAAAGGTGCGTTTCTGAAGAAATACATACCTCGCAGGGGGTTTTGTATAAAACCGAAAGGGAAGGAGAAAGAGATGAAAAAAAGATTTTTAGTTTTGTTTCTTTGCGTTGCGGCTGTTGGAAATCTGATGGCCGGAGGCGGTTCGGAAGCCGATAAGGCCGGCGACGGAAGGGTGAAGGTGATCTATTCATACTGGGGAACACCCGATGAAGCGAAAACCGTTCAGGTTGTCGCGGATAAATTTAATTCCACACAAGACCGGATTGCAGTTGAAATCATGGCCATACCGCATGAATCGTATGTGACAAAACTGAACACCATGGCTACGGCGAAGGAACTGCCCGACTGCGGCATAATGAGTGAAGCGGGAGTTCTGCAGTTTGCCGAGAATGGACTTCTTGCCGATATCTCCGGCATGTACGGCAAGGGCGATTCCAGACCTCTGGAGAGTTTGGCTTTTAAGTATAAAGGTGCTCCCGTGGCCTATTCCGTGGCGAATGAAGTTCTGCTGCTTTACTACAATAAGGATATGTTTGACGCGGCCGGAGTTCCTTATCCGCCCGCGAATGCGGAAAACGCCTGGAACTGGGATGAGTTTGTCAATGCGGCAAAACTCCTGACTCTTGATGCGAACGGAAACAACGCGAAATCTTCCCAATTTAATTCAAACAACATTGTTCAATACGGCTGTATGGTGGACAACCTGACATGGCAGCTTGAAGTCTGGTGCCTTAGCAACGGCAGCGGTTTCTATAGTGAAGACGGATCGGAAGTCACCATTAATGAGCCTGCGGCGATTGACGCATTGCAGAATATTGCCGATTTGCATCTGGTTCATCATGTGGCTCCGCTTTCAACGGGCGTCTTGGACGACGGTATGCAGCGCTCCCTTATCGCCGGAACCTGCGCCATGGCCACCGGCGGGGCTTGGAACGTCGGCACATGCCTTGGAACGGCTCGGGAGGAAGGACTGAATTACGGCGTCGCCGTTTTGCCTTATATGAAGAAAAAGGTGACCATCTGTACGGGCGGTCCCAATGTCGTTTTCAGTCAGACGAAGAATGCGGCCGAGGCTATGGAATGGATTAAGTGGTATGCTCAAGAGGAAAACAGCTGGTCTTTGATTGAAAGCGGTATCTGGATGCCCATTTTGGAGAAATGGTACACGGATGAAAAACTCACTCATAAGTGGGTGGATAATCCGAATTTTCCGCCGTATGAGGAATACAAAAGCGCCGTTGTCGATTACGCCATGGGCTATGCAAAGTCCACTTCCTGGTACTATGTCAACAATACCGTGGATTTCAACGCGCTTCTCCGTTCCGTTCTGGGTGAAGTTTGGACCGGGAATCAAAGTGTGAAAGAAGCCGTGGAAGACGGTTATGACGCACTGGTGGCCGCTTACAAAGGGAACGGCTGATTTGAAACCGGCGGAGGCCGCCGTAACTCTTTAAATCGGCCGACTCCGACAGTAAAGGAAAGCGTCCGTAATCGGGGCGCTTTCCCATTTTTGTTTTAAATCGGAAGGATTGATTCTTTATGCAGCCATCACCCCAAAGAGAAAAACGTAAAAACCCGATGCTGAAAACGGAAGCGCGCGCCGCCTATATCTGTTTGATCCCATCGATTATCGGTTTGATTTTCATTACGTATTTGCCGCTGATCAGCGTGTTTATTCTGGGATTTTTCAAGCTGGGCAAGGGGGCGCCCACCCCTGTGTTCATCGGATTGGATAATTACATCCGGCTTTTTACCGCCGATCCGTATTTCATGGATTCGGTGAAAGCCACCATCTATTTTTCCATAATCGCCGTTATCGGCAGTATGATTTATTCCTTGTGCATCGCGATGCTTTTAAATCGGAGAATCCCCGCCCGCGGTTTTTTTCGTGCCGTATTCTATTTGCCTTATGTTCTGCCGGCCATGGCCGTCTACATCGGATGGTCGTGGCTTTATGAATCGAACTTCGGCCTTTTTAATTTTATTCTCTCCGGGCTCGGTCTGCACAAGGTTCGCTTCATCGCCGATTCCAAGCTGGTTATTCCTTCTCTGGCCGTTATAGCGGTATGGCTCTCGGGAAATCTCATCGTGATTTTTCTTGCGGGTTTGCAGAACGTTCCCAAGGTTTATCATGACGCGGCGCAGATTGACGGCGCGAACGGCTGGCAGCGTTTTTGTCATGTAACCATTCCCTGCATGACTCCCATCATTTTTTACAATTTGTTAATGGCCCTGATTACCAATATGCAGGTTGTAACGCCCGCCCTGGCTCTGACCAGCGGCGGTCCGGGGAATTCCTCCTGTTTTCTCACCTATCTGATGTACCGGTATGCGTTTGAAAGCAATCAATTGGGATACGCCGGCGCGATTTCATTTGTGTTCTTTATCATCATCGCCATTTTTACGGCGATTCTTTTTGCGACAAGCAAGAGCTGGATTTTTTATGAAGGGGACGATGCCTGATGTCGATAAAACACTCTCCGCGTAATGTCTTTCAAAGTTCCCGCCGGCGGGAAATCATCGGGAATTCCATCGCCTTGGCCGTTCTTGTTTTTCTCAGTGCTTTGGTGCTGCTGCCCATCTGGTGGATGTTTCGTTCCAGCCTGATGACCAACGCGGAGCTCTATGCCTATCCGCCGGCGCTTTTCCCGAGCCGATGGCTGTTTAAGAATTATTCGGCAACGATGGATTACTTTCCCTTCTGGAAATATCTTAAGAACACCATGACGATTATTGTTCCGTCCGTTTTGGGAGGAACGATTACGGCCACCATGGGCGGCTATGCTTTCGCCCGGCTGCGTTTTCGGGGGAAAAATTTTCTGTTTGTTCTCTGTATCGGTTCCATGCTGCTGCCCTTCATGGTCATGCTGGTTCCCTTGTACATCATGTGGACTCGAGGATTGCATGTTATCGATTCGTATCTGCCGCTGATCGTTCCGCATTTCTGCGGAGGAGGGGCGTTTAATATTTTTCTGATACGGCAGTTCATCAAAACAATCCCCCGTGAGCTGGATGAAGCGGCCACAATCGACGGAGCGGGGCCCTTTCGTATTCTGATCAGCATTATAGTCCCCGCCATCAAAGCCGCCATGATTGTTATTGCCCTGCTTTTATTTATTTGGCTGTGGAACGATTTGCTTCAGCAGATCGTCTATATCAATTCGGTGGATAAATTTACAATTGCCTTGGGGCTCTCGCAGTTCAAAGGATCTCTCGGTTCCGATTGGTCAAAAATCATGTGCGCCACTTGTATGTCCTTCGTGCCCGGAATCATTTTTTATCTGATCGGTCAGAAATACTTCATCGAAGGCATTGTAATGACCGGATTAAAGAATTAGTCATATGAGGCTTATATCCGACGGCCGAACCCCTCCGAACTTGTTTGGAAGGACGTTGTTTCAAAAGTCATTGATTTTTGAGATTTCCTCACAGAATTGAAAATAGGAAAATGTAACGGATTTTCTTGTTCGCTTTTGGGAGGTCATTTATAATAGTCCTTCTTAATGAAGGGCTATACGCGGAATAAAAATCGATTTCAGGAACTGAGACGGAAAAAACACAGAATCCCGGAGACTTCCATCGTTAAACGATATGGGTGGGAACTGGTTTATTTCTATATCTCCTTTATCGTCATCACATATGTTTTGACGTTCTTCGGAGCCGGTTCCATTGTTGATGAATCTTCGCCGTCCGCCATTTTGGAGCAAACCTTTCCGATCTTTTTTACAATATCGCTTCTTCTCAGCGCGCTGCTGTTTTTCTCCAAGTCGAATTTTACCACACTCATACTCATTCTGTTCCGATTCTATTTAATCGCCATTCAAGGCTACGGAGTGGGAAGTTTTTTCTTTCTGAAACTTCTACTGGGGCTGGGCCTGCTGTTCGAGGCCGTTTTCTTTTTTCAAAGTCCTTATAATTTCATTTCCGCGTTTCCTCTTATCGCGGGGCTTTTGGCCGTACAAATCTATAATCCTTTTCTCGGCCATTATGCTCAAGAATCTCGTGAGATTTTTGCTTCATGGCACGAATTGACCGTTTTGGCCTTTGTTTGGGTTTTTTGCGCCGTTCTTCTGGGATTTGTAACGGAAATGGCGCAGAACAGTGAAGAATACAAGCGGCATTTTTCCATTCAGAACAAAGGCATGCAGCTCTTAACGGACCTGAACATCGATCTTCAATCTTACGCCCGGAAGATCGATCATGAATCCTCCGAACGGGAGAGAAACAGGATAAGCCGGGAGCTTCATGATATCTCGGGTTATATTTTCACCAACCTTATCGTCATGCTTGATGCCGCCTGCAGCATTCCTCCGGAGAATTTCAACGAATTGTCCGATCTTCTCATCGCGGCTCGAAAGGAAGCCCGGCAGGGCTTGAAAGAAACCAGATCGGCCCTGCAAAAGATTCGAGCGGTTCAATTTCCGGAAGACGAGGGCTTGAGAGCCATAAATAAGATTATTGCGAATTTTCAGAATGTAACGGGTATCGGGGTGGATGTTTCTTGGGGAAACGCGCCCTCCACGTTTTCTCCGGAGATTAATTTTATTCTTTACAGGACCGTACAGGAGGCGCTGACGAATTCCTTCAAGCATGGATTGGCCACGGAAGTTTCCATCCATTTTCTTATCCGCGAGGGGACTCTGAGGGTCAGTATTTCGGATAACGGGAAAGGTGCGAATCAAATCGTCAAGGGAATCGGTTTAACGGGAATGGATGAAAGGATCGGTGCCTTGGGAGGGAGCGTACAGGCTTTCGCCGATTCCGGTAAGGGCTTCACTCTTTTGGCGCAAATTCCCCTTGAGCGAAAAGAAAGTCCGCCTTCGGACGCGAAAGCCGGTATACTGAAAGCATGAACGGGATTTCCGTCCTTATCGTTGACGATCAGAATCTGTTCGCCGAAAGCCTTAAGATGTCGATTCATAATTATACGAACGATATCAAAGTCGTCGGTATCGCTTCCCACGGCCGGGAAGCGCTGGAACTGCACTCTTCCCTGAAGCCTTCGGTGATTCTCATGGATGTCCGCATGCCGGTTATGGATGGAGTGGAGGCCGTCAGACTTTTAAAGAGTGAGGATTCTTCTGTAAGAATTATCATGCTTTCAACCTATGATGAAGACGGCTATGTACGGGAAGCTTTATCGTACGGAGCGGACGGCTATCTGCTGAAAGACATCTCTCCGACGGAATTGATTGCCAGCATCCGGGCTTTGAACAGCGGGATAACTCAAATTTCCCCCAAGATCATCAATAAACTGATTACGAATCTTCATGAAGATGAAAAACCCGTTTTCTCCCAACTGAGCGAAAAATTGGAATGGATGGAGAAATTGACAAAAAGAGAACGGGAGATTTTTACACTGATTGCGACCGGATGCGACAACGACCAAATCGCCCGGGAACTCTGTATTTCCGAAGGTACGGTTCGAAACCATGTGAGCATGATTTATTCAAAACTGAACGTTGAAAACAGGCTTCAGATTATCCGTTTGGCCAATCAGATCCGTTATCATTGAACAACCAGTGACAAATGTCACGCATCCCAAACGCCAATCGTGATTTTTGTTTGTTTCGTTCGATACCCGCCGAAGTCATACTTCCATACATAAGTATTAGCAAAGGTTCCCCCGCCGAAGGAAACGGTCGGCCGGAGGACCGAATGAAGGAGAGTCTTATGAAAAAAGGATTGGTTGTATTGTCCTTGGTTTTGGCGGTCCTTATGGTCTTTACCGTAGGCTGTAAGAAAGAAGCCGCTGAGAAAGCCGAGGCTCCGGGAAAGGGCGGGAAACTGACCGTTTGGTGCTGGGACCCGAACTTCAACGGTTATTCCATGAAAGAAGCGGCTAAGGCATACGCGGAAGTCAATCCCGATGCCGTTGTCGAAGTCGTGGACATTCCGGAAAACATCGAAGGCAAAATCGAAGCCGGTCTGCAGGCCGGGGGAGCCGGACTGCCGGATATCGCGCTGTTCCAGGACTATGTTATCGAAAGATTCCTGCAGAACTATCCCGGTTCTTTCGTTGATTTAAAGGCGGAAGGAATCGATTTCAACCAATTCGCCCAGTATAAAGTCGGCCCGATGAGTCAGAACGGCAAGGTTTTCGGCATCCCGTTCGATACGGGTTCCACAGGTCTTTTCCTCAGAACCGACATTTTGCAGGAAGCCGGAATTAATCCTGATGATTACAATAAGGCCATGACCTGGAGCGAAGTTATCGCTTTGGGTGATAAAGTCAAAGCCGCGACGGGCAAGGCTCTTATCGTATACGACAATACCAGTTTCGATTTTCTCAGGATCATGGTTCAATCCACAGGCTCTCAATTCTTCGCTCCGAATGGAGATATTCAGTACAATACTCCCGCTACAAAGAAATCCATCGAATACCTGAAGAAAATGAATGATAAGGGCCTTCTGTACATGACCGAAGGCTGGAACAACTGGCTCGCGGGTTTCAACGGCGGGGAAGGCGGCGGAATGCTCACCGCCATCTGGATTATCGGAACAGTGAAATCAAAGCCGGAGAATGCCGGGAAGTGGATGGTCGTTCCCACGCCTTTAGTTGAAGGCGTCGACGGAGCCCGTAATGCGGGAAATAACGGCGGATCGTCCTGGTACGTTTTCTCCTCGAGCAAGAATAAAGATCTGGCGGTTGATTTCCTTAAAAATACATGGGCAAGCGACTCTCCGAGGGCCATCGAATTCTACAACACCATCCTCAAAGGAGCCGGCGCCATGGGAACCTTCCTTCCCTGCCGGAGCGGATCCAATTACACCGCCAATGACGATTTCTTCTACAAGAACCAGGCCGTGTACAAGGATTTTGCCAAGTGGATGGAAGATGTCCCCACTCTTCTGTATACACCGAATTACATGACCATGCGGCAGGCGCTGAATAATGCGCTTCAAGGCATGTATGCCGGCAAATATAACTCGGCCGATCAAGTTATTGCCGCCGCGGAAGCGGAGTACAAGCAGCTTCGAGGCGAATAAGCATTACATAATCCCGGGCTTCTTCATTATGAATAAAAGAAGCCCGGTCTTTTTATTATCCCCGAGCCTCATTTCTCGGGGAAATTATACACAGGGGCTGATTCATGACGAGATTGAATTCCTATCATCGGTATCTCAATAAGATAGGATGGATTTATATTCTTCCCGCGCTACTTTTTTTCTTGGTCTTCATGGTATATCCCGTCCTCTCATCTCTTTTACTGGTAACGCAGAAATGGCAGGGCTTAAGCCGGCAGTTCGTCGGTCTGGGGAATTTCGTGAGGATGTGGCACGATAAGATTTTCTGGAAGGCCCTGGGGCATAATTTCCTTTTCATGATTATTCAAATCCCCATTATGATTGCCTTGGCCATGGTTCTCGCGGTGATTCTGAATCAGGGAATTACGCGAATGCGGAGCGTTTTCAGAACCATCTATTTTCTTCCCTGCGTTACCTCCCTGGTGGCCTATTCGGTCCTTTTTCGGATTCTTTTGCAGTCCAGCGGCCTTTTGAATAATTTCATGATTTCTTCGCATGTTATTTCGCAGGCCATTGGATGGCTGAACGATCCCTTCTGGGCGAAAATGACAATTATCATCGCCCTCACTTGGAGATGGACGGGATACAACATGGTTTTTTTCCTGGTGGGACTCCAAAATATCGATCCGCAGATTTTTGAAGCGGCCGAAGTGGACGGGGCTTCCAGGGTGCGGCAGTTTTTCAGGATTACCCTGCCTCTGCTGGTTCCCGTTATTCTGTTTTCTCTGGTTACGTCCACCAACGGCACCATGCAGCTTTTTGATGAACCGAATGTGCTGACTTGGGAGGGCGGACCTTCCAACGGCACGATGACGGTGGCTTTGTACGTTTACCGTCAGGCTTTCGTGCTGAATTCCGATTTCGGATACGCCGCCGCCATTTCCTATGTCATGGTTATGATTACCGGACTTTTGGCGTATCTGCAGATTAAATTCGTTAGGGAGCGTTCCTGATGGGCACCGTAAGAAAAAAAATCACGCCGGGACGTATCCTTATCGTTGTTTTTCTGCTTCTGGGCGCCGCTATTTCGGTTTTCCCTTTTATATGGATGCTTATCGGAACAACGCAAAATCCCAATGATGTGGTAACCGGACGTCTTGTGCCCGGAAAAGAGTTCGCCCTTAACTGGGAGAAAATGACGACGACGTACGACATCCTCCGTTTCTTCTTCAACTCCGTGAAGATTGCCCTCGGAACGGTGTTTCTGGGGCTCCTGATAAACAGTCTGGCCGCGTTCGGCTTCGAGAAGTACCCCTCGAAAGCCCGGAACAGGATTTTCGGAATTATGATGCTGGCGCTGATTATGCCGCAGATGGCCATTGTTATTCCGCTTTTTAAGCAGATCGCCTTTATGCGGCTTCTGGATCGGCATATAGCCATTATTCTTCCCATGGTGATGTCGATATTCATCATCTTTTTTCTTCGCCAGAATTTTAAAATGTTCCCAACCGAGATTATGGAAGCCGCCCGGGTCGACGGTGCCGGAGAAGGCCGAATTTTCTTCAGTATCGTCGTTCCTTCCATGAAGGCAACTTTCGCATCCGCGAGTATTTATATGTTTCTGCAGCAATGGAACAGCTACCTCTGGCCCCTGATGACCATTCTCAGCGAGGAGAAGAAAACTTTGCCCATCGCCATGTCGTCCATGATGAGGGCTTATACCATTGAATACGGAGGATTGATGCTGTTGGTCTGTATTTCAACCTTCCCCGTTCTTTTCCTCTTTTTGGCCATGCAGCGTCAGTTCGTCCAGGGTCTTACGGGTTCGATTAAGTAACGCAGGGAGAAAAAATGAAAAAGAGTATCGATTTTATTCGTAACGGATTTTTATACGGCGGAGATTACAATCCCGATCAATGGCTGGACCGGCCTGATGTGTTAAAGGAAGATCTCCGGCTGATGAAGAAGTCCGGCGTGAATGTCGTCTCTTTGGGGATTTTCGCCTGGTCCGCTCTGGAGCCCGAAGAAGGCGTGTTCCGATTCGAATGGCTGGACCGTGTTTTTGATGACTTGAACCGGAGCGGCATTCGCGTGTTTCTGGCTACGCCTTCGGGCGCCAGACCCGGATGGATGGCCGCGAAATATCCGGAGGTTCTTCGCGTCGGTTCCGATGGAAAGCGGAATCTGTTCGGCATCCGGCATAATCATTGTTTCTCTTCTCCCGTGTATCGCGAGAAAACCGCGGAGATCAATGGGAAGCTGGCCGAACGCTATGCATCGCATCCCGCGGTAATTCTCTGGCATATTTCCAATGAATACAGCGGAGGATGTCATTGTGAACTTTGTCAGGAAAACTTCCGGAACTGGCTGAAAAATCGGTACGGGGATTTGGATTCCCTGAATAAGGCTTGGTGGAACGCTTTCTGGTCTCATACCGTTACCGATTGGAATCATATTCATTCGCCGGTTCCCCACGGAGAGCCGATGCTGCATGGTTTGAATCTTGATTGGAAGCGGTTCGTTACGGATATGACCGTGGATTTCATGGAAGCGGAAATTGCCGCCGTGCATACGGTTCGTCCGGATCTTCCGGTAACGACGAATCTCATGGCCGGTGTTGAGAACTCCGAGCACGATCCCGGACTGGATTACTGGAAGTTCCGGGATAAATTCGATTTTGCTTCCTGGGATTCTTACCCCGGCTGGCATCTTCCGGGATACCAGGCCTTTTCTTTGGACATTCCGGAATCTCCGGTTGACGATTACCGAAGAGCTTCGGAAGTTGCCTTTCAGCATGATCTTTTCAGGTCTCTAACCGGAGGTCCTTTTCTGCTTATGGAAAGCACTCCCTCCGCGGTGAACTGGAGGCCTCTTTCCAAGCCGAAAAAACCGGGATTGAATATTCTTTCCGGCCTGCAGGCGGTCGCTCACGGGGCGAATTCCGTTCAGTATTTCCAGTGGCGTAAAAGCCGCGGCGGTTTTGAAAAATACCATGGCGCCGTCGTGGGGCATGACGGAACGGAGAATACCCGAATTTTCCGGGAAGCCGCGGAGCTGGGAAGCCTTTTGGATAAAATGCGGCCCATAGCCGATACCGATTATCCGGCCCGTACGGCACTGGTTTATAACTGGGAGAATCGCTGGGTGTTCGAAGACAGCCGAGGCGCTCTCAACGGTCCCAGGAAAGCTTACCTGGAGACTGTGAGAAAGCATTACTTCTGCCTTTGGGACAGCGGTGTTCCGATGGATATTATTTCGGGAGAGGAAGATCTTTCCGGATACGACTTGGTCGTCGCTCCGATGCTGCATATGGTTGGAAAAACATGTGAAAAACGCATCAGGGAATTCGTTGAAGCCGGCGGATTGTTTTTTACGACCTACCAATCGGGATATGTCGATGAGTCGGACCTTTGTTTCGAGGGGGCCGTACCCGGTCCTTTGCGGGATATTTTGGGGATTACCTGTGAGGAACTTGATGTTCTCAATCCTCGGGAACAGGCCGAGATACTGCCGAGTGTTGAAATGGAGTCTTTTTTTCCGAACGGAACGGGAATCGCGACCGATTTCTGTGAAGTGGTTCAGGTTCAGTCCGCTCGATCTTTAGCCCGATTCCGGGGAAGTCTGGCCGACGGCGCGCCTGCCTTGACCGTTAATGACTTCGGGAAGGGGAGTGCCTGGTATCTTGCGGGACGACTGGACGCGGATTCCCTTAAGGGACTGTACAGGCATCTTATCAAGAGAGCCGGCACGGCGTCCGTCCATGATCGGCTTGCCGCCCGGGATGAAACCGTGAGCGTCCAGGTCCGAAGTTCCGGGGATAAAAAATACCTTTTCTTGATGAATTTTGCACCGAAGGAAGCGGTGGTGAGGACCGTTAAATCTTATATGGATTTTTTGAATCCCGGAGAGCCGAAAAGCGAATGGATTCTTCCCGGCTGGGGTGTCGCGATACTCGAATAAAGAGAAAGGCCGCTTCCCGGGCCTTATTCGGTTTCTTGTCTTATCCTACTGTCTTGGGCGATCGCCATGGTCCTTGCTTTGCTTTGGTCCATTGCTGTTTGCGTTCTTCGGCTTCGCTTTTATATCGCTCGGCGATGAGTACCCTTCGAGTCCTTTGAACTTCCTGAAGCTAAAAAAGCCCCCCGATGGGGAGCTTTTTTAGTTCGCGTCCTGCAGGACTCTCCCTCCATTCGCCGCCGTCCTGGCGGCTTACTTCGGGCCGTCTCCGCCGGCTTCCGCACACATCGTGTGTGCTCTTCGCTCCTATTGTCGCGCGCCGACTTCGCTTCGAGCCTGCAGGAACAATAAAACCGCCTTTATTGGTTCAGGCGGCCCTTCCTGCAATCATGGGGATTATTATCCGGTAAATATGAATCGCGTCCTGCAGGACTCGCCCTTCGGGCGTCGGCATCGTGCCTCCTTCCTCCGGGCCGCTGGTACCGTCTTCCAGCAACATCCTGTTGCCTCAACCTCGCTATCGCTCGGCGACGAGTACCCTTCGAGTCCTTTGAACTTCCTTAAACTAAAAAAGGGGCTGTCTCATTAGTTTGAGACAGCCCCTTTTAAAATTTGGTTGACCTCCGAAGACGGGAGGTTCCCTCCCATCCCCTTATCGTTTCTGTAGCTTCCTCATGTTATGAGCCATACTCAACAGTCCCCATTCAGTACTGACCATCTTCAATCCCCTGGTTCGGAATCTCCGAAATCCCATATTCGTCTTGATATCTCCGAATACAGATTCGACTTCAATCGGCCTGAGAGAGCGCATTCTCAGTCCTTCCTCTGAAGTCAGCAACTTGCGCACTTCAGACTTATGCCGTTCCAGGTTTGGACGAACCGTCAGGATGCGCTCTTTGCCTCCGTATTTGCAGCACCGGATTCGGAGAGAACACCTTTGGCATCCAGGGCCTGTATACCTTTTTTCAGTGGTCGGAAATCCTGAACCTGTTTTCGAGATTCTGGTCTCCTCGTGTTTGAATCGGCGACCCTTGGGGCACCGGTATGTATCATCAGAGGCACGATAGTCCCAGTTCTCTTTCATATGAATCTGCTTCTTGAACTTCCGTTTCCGCTCCCTGTGGAAGTAGCTGAACTTGATGTACTTCTCGACACCATGATCCTCACACCACTGGTAGTTCTCTTCACTACCATATCCTGAATCAGCAATGATTCTTTTCGGATAGCGTTTCAGATTCTTTTTCAGTTTCTCCATATGTAGCGGCAATGTCAGGGAGTCACCGGGACTCTGGTGGATGCTATATCCGAGGATGAACTGGTTCTCAGTACCCATTTGGATGTTGTACCCGGGCTTGAGCTGACCATTTTTCATATAGTCTTCTTTCATCCGCATGAAAGTCGCATCATAGTCTGTTTTCGAGTAACTATTTCGGTCGCCGAGGATTCTCTTCTGCTGCTCATACTTTTTGGCACGAGGGAGATAGTCCTTGCTAGCGGTATTCAATCTCCGTTGAATCTCCTTCTTTTCTCGCTCCTCCCGATCCTTGCGCAGCTCTTCATTGAGCTTGGATACCGCATCTTCGAGAATCTCCGACATCGGCCTGCCTTGAGGATCCACATGGGGAAGGTCATGGTCGCCGTACTTCTCATCCTCTTCTTCATTGATGCGGTCGATGTATTCGAAAAGCTCATCCATATTGCCGGCCAGGCGCTTCTGGAACTTGTCTGTCGCCCGGCCCCATACCCATGTGTATTTGTTAGCTGCTGATTCGATTTTTGTGCCGTCGAGAAAGTAGTTCTCCATCTGGACATGTCCGCTCTCGATGAGGCTGTTGGCCATTGAGGCAAAGATTTTCTCGATGCTCTTCTTCAATGGACCGTTACGAAATCTGTTTATCGTGTGGAAATCAGGACGGTTATTACCACTGATCCACATGAAGCATATCTGCTCACGAAGAGCGTCTGCGATTTGACGACAGGAATACAGCTGTTTCGAGTAGGCCAACACCAGAACCTTCAGCATCATCACCGGGTGGTAGCTGCTGGCACCGCCTCCCGGATAGGCGTTGAAGAGCTCACTGGTATCCATCGTGTCGATGAAGTTGTTGATTGTGCGGGATATATGGTTTGCGGGAAGCAGTTCATCGAGACTTGGAGGCAGGAGCATCTGTTGGCTGATTTCGTAATCTTTGAATGTAGCCTTCTTTTTAGTGTCCATGAAGAATTCTACCACCCTTGAATTCAGAAGGGAATTCTTCCAGACATGAAAAAGGGCCGCCTCTTATGAGACAGCCCCTTTTTTAATTCGCGTCCTGCAGGACTCGAACCTGCGACCTACGGGTTCGAAGCCCGGTACTCTATCCATCTGAGCTAAGGACGCATACCGCCCCTTCGGGGCGAGGGTGGATGACGGGACTTGAACCCGCGACAACCAGAACCACAATCTGGCGCTCTACCAACTGAACTACATCCACCATGTCGTGACGGCAATGGCCACGGGCACTTTTTTTACCCCTTTGGGCCTCCTCATGTCAATACAAGGGTGGACGCTTTATTATTGAAGAGCTATTCTGCGTCGGCTGTAGAGGTATGATATGGAACTTACGAAGACACAGCGCCGATGGCTGGCATCAAAGGCGCAGAAGATCAAACCGACCGTGATGATAGGCAAAGAAGGGCTTTCGGAAGGCGTGACGAAGCAGACCGACGCGGAACTGGAGGCTCATGAGCTGATTAAGGTCCGCTTTGTCGGCCACAAGGAGTTTCTTGAGGAAATCGCGCCGATGCTGGCTTCGAATACCGGTGCGGAGCTGGTTCGGACAATTGGTCATGTGGCTGTTCTCTATCGGCCTCGGGAAGAGGAAGAGAAACGGGAGATTATTCTTCCGTGCTAAACGTCTGCTGATTTCCAAGTGATAATAATCGGGACGGATATAACGTCTTTTTCCGATTAGGTGACGTTTTCCTTGTTTTTGTTAAAGGGAAAGCGTTCGTAGAAGAAATCCAGAAAAACCTTGAATGCCGGATTGGTATTATTCCGATTCCAGAAAAGAACTGTGAAAAACGTTGTGTCCAATCCTTCAAGATCAAGCATGGCGCATCCTTGTATATTTTCCCGGGCAACAGGAGCGGGAATAATGGATCCTACCGTTCCCGATCGGACATTGAGAAGGATGGTATCAATTGAATCAGGAGACTGGATCTGACCGTCTTCAACCGCATCGGTGAGATCAAGACTTTCCCAGAGATGCCGAATAAAGGGAAACTGATTATACCCAAGGAAAATGAATTTCTCATTTTGCAGCATGTCGATCGAAATCTTTTCAAATCGAGCCAGAGGGTGGGTATCCGATAAGATGACACAAAAGCGTTCTTTGAAAAGAGGAACAATCTCGAATGTCTCTTCATCTTCAATTTCAAAAGAAAAACAAATTCCGAAATCACCCCTGCCGATGGCGACCGAATCCCGGATTAAACCTGTTGGTCTGTTTTGTGCCGTAAAGCGAACATTGGGATAGGTTTTGCAAAAGTCACGGTAAAGCTGTATCAATTCGGGATAGTAGACCTGCAAACTTTCATAAACAATTCTTCCGTATGTACCATTTGAAAACATGCGCATTCTTTCAAGAAGTTTTTCCCGCCTGAGGAGCAATTCATTACATTCCTCCAGAAATACGGCTCCGGCGGAAGAAAGGTGCATGGATTTATTATCTCGGATAAAGAGTTTGACTTGAAATTCATCTTCCAGTAATAAGATCTGACGGCTGAGAGTCGGCTGGCTGACATGAATGATTTCTGATGTTTTTGTAAAATTTAAGTTTTTTGCCAGGGCGGAAAAGGATAGCAATTGTTCAAAGGTCATTTATATTTTCCTCCCCCTCCCTCTATGAGGCTATAAAATTACTCTATATATAGTGGGCTTTTACTGACTGATCTTACTATGACGGGGTGGACAGTTCAATATGAAATGTCCGCTCTGCCGGTTCTTGTATCATAACTCAGGAGATATCGATCAAGAAGGATTAGTTCTCTTTATAAACGATATCTTTGATGACTCCGTTATTCGAAATCCGAATACACTTAGTCGAAATTTCAATTTTACTCCTGAAAAAACCCTCCCTATAATCGGGACTCGCGGATACGGATAAGTCTGTTCCATATCCGGATAAAACATGTAGGAGAAATTCATCTTGAGTCAACAACAAAAAAAATACGCAAACCTTTTATCCCCGTTCAGAATTGGAAATATTGTTCTGAAAAACAGAATGATTTCATCTCCAAGTCGCCCGCATTTTGCACAAGGCGGAGAACCTTATCCTACGGATACATGGATTTCCCATTTTGAAAAGAAGGCAAGAAATGGTGCCGCCATTGTTACCTGCAGCGGTGCCGGAGGTGAGAATCTTGATCCGTCTCACGGATTATTATTCGATATTTTCCAAGGCCATAACCAGCATTATCTTTCTCAGTTGACGGAATCTTGTCACTTTTATGGAACACGTGTTCATATGGCTCTTTATCCGATTCATGACAGGAAATGGGATGTCAGCAGTGATGTTCCTTCAATCTTTGTTATGGGTGACGGCAGTGAGATAACTTACGGCAAGGAAATCCCCGAAGAGGAAATCTTAAGAATTACCGAGCATATGGCCCATCAGGCTCTGGTACTGAAAAGAGACTGCGGTTTTGATGGTGTTTTTCTTCATATGTGCTATCGGGCAACCCTGCTGGCCAGAAGTCTATCTCCCTTGACGAATATCCGAACCGACAAGTACGGAGGCAGTCTTGAAAACCGCTGCCGCTGGCCTTTAATGGTCTGTAAAGCCATTAAGGAAAAATGCGGAAATGATTTTCTCATTGAGGCCTGTATTACCGGAGAGGATATGGAAGAGGGCGGATGGACTCTCGAAGATTCAATAGAATTCGCCAAAATGGGCAAGGGCTATTTTGATATGCTTCAGCTCAGGAGCCCCGCTATTGATCCGAATCATCCCACCAGCTTCAACCCTAAAGCAACCCCCTGGCTCTATATGGCCGAAACGGTAAAAAAGGCCGGAGTGGATATGCCTATTGTCGCCATATCCGGATTCAGTCATCCGGATCTTGGGGAAGCCGCGCTTGCATCCGGGAAAGCCGATTTGGTATCCATGGCAAGAGCGTTTATCTCCAATCCGGAATGGGGAAAGCTTGTTGAAGAAGGCCGCGGAGAAGATATTGTTCCCTGCCTTCGATGCAATAAATGCCACAAGAGCAGCATGGCCGATCCTTGGGCCAGCGTTTGTTCGGTCAATCCGGTTTTCGGGCTGGAATACAAGATTGAACGGATGATTCCTCCGGAAGGTCCGTCCAAATCCGTCGCGGTTATCGGCGGCGGACCGGCGGGGATGCAGGCGGCACTAAACGCGCTGGGCCGCGGACATAACGTAACCCTTTATGAAAAGAGTGACAAACTCGGCGGACTTTTAAAATGTGCCGATAAAGTGAAATTTAAATGGACAATTCTGGCCTATAAGAATTTTCTGATCCGCCGGATAGAAAAATCAAAAGTCCGACTGTTTTTAAATACCGAGGCCACTCCTCAAATAATCAATAACGAACATTACGATGTGG
This sequence comes from Spirochaetia bacterium, assembly GCA_963666985.2. Classification (GTDB taxonomy): domain Bacteria; phylum Spirochaetota; class Spirochaetia; order DSM-2461; family DSM-2461; genus UBA2779. The sequence goes on from CAXXIA010000002.1 coordinate 2,639,226, forward strand.
TGATTGCCGCGGTCGGTTCGGAGCCGCTTTTTCCGCCGATCCCCGGCATTGATCGGGAAAATGTTGTTTTCGCTGTTGATGTTTATGGAGGAGCGTATTCCGTTCCAACCGATACGGTCGTTGTAATCGGCGGAGGTGAGATAGGAGTTGAGACCGGAATGCTTCTGGCTCAGCAGGGCAAAAAGGTTACGCTCCTCGAAATGAGGGAGCGATTGGCTATGGATGCTACTCCTGTTCATTATTACAGCATGTTCATGGAAGCTTGGCAAAAAGAGTCAAATCTAACACCGATAGTTCGGGCAACGTGTACGGGCATCGGCAAGGATTGTGTAACGTACAGGGATGCTGACGGTGCGGAACGGACGGTGAAAGCCGGAACGGTCGTGATTGCCGCCGGAATGAAGCCGAAAACGGATGAAGCGCTGAAATTCGCCGCATCGGGAAGTCTTTTCAAGATGATAGGTGACTGTAATCAAGTTGGGAATGTTCAGAAATGCACTCGGAGTGCTTTTGGGATAGTGAGTTCTCTTTAAATCGGTAAATGAACTGCAATTCGAAATGTGGATAGTGCAATACGGAATTCCAATTGGGAAATGGGAAATTCCTGTGTTAAGGTCGAGATCCGGGGAATCGAAATGAAGGCAAAGTTTATCTTAACCAGATGTCCGATTAACCGGTGTTAATAATCAAATCGGGGAGAAGTTATGAAAAAGAATTACACATGTACGGTTATCTTGGCTTTGATGATGATCCTATCATTGTTTTTTTCCTGTTCCAAAACGGAGCAAGCTTCTAAAACGGGAACGGCCGGTGAAGCGGGAGGCGAAGCGGGAGGCGAAGTCTCATCTTCGGTGGAAAAGATGAAGGCCGCCATAATTGTCCCCATGCTGACGGTCGAAGCCCTTCAGGCAATTTGTGAATCCTTTGAAGCGAACTGTGCCAAGTATGGTATTGAAGCGGATTCGGCGTCGGCGGATGTATCGATTCCCAGGTATATTGAGTTGATTCAAAATTACGTTGCGGATGAATACGATATTCTTGTTATCATTCCTTTGGATGCGACCGGTTTGGAAGATGTTGTTGTTTCGGCTCGCAAAGCCGGTACGAAAATTGTGATGCTTTCAACATATCCCTCCTATGAAGTTGACGGAGGAATGATTTGTGATTATGAAACCACCGGTTATGCCGTTGCCAAAATGGCCGTAGCCTGGTTGGATCAGGTTTATTCCGGTGCCGCGGCCGACAGTGTCGGATTCGGGGTGGTTGCATCGGAAACGCCCGAAGAATATCTGCTCTGCAAGAAAGCCATGATCAGCACCATTAACGCAAGCAAAGCGGGCTATGTGGCTTACGTTAGCGGTGAAGAAGTCGGCGGCAGTGTTGACGCCGGATATAATTTTGCCCAGGAAGCGATGACGGCCGATCCGAACATCAGGATTTTCGTTTGTAACGAACCGGATTCCGCAAAGGGCGTGAATAACTATCTTATGTCCGTCGGAGATTTAAAGCGTAAGGACTACGCGATTTTCTCCATCAACACGGATGAAACGGCGATGAAGCTTGTTGCTCAGTCCTCGTCCGATGAGTCTTTATTGCGGGGACTCATTCCTTATGGGAATCCCGATGTCGGCGGGGTGGCCGCCGGTATTGTCAACAGTATCCTTGCGGGTGAAAAAACTCCTTACTGGGTTTATGACGAAATCTTTACCCATAATTCTTTCGGTTGGGAATACACGAAATAGCACAATCTTAAAAAGTAATATCCATTCATGAGGCGCTTTTGAAGCGCCTCTCTTCCGCAACGAGGAATTATTTTGAATACGACGAAAGAAGATGTTTTTCTTTCCTTAAGAAATATTACAAAAGTCTATCCCGGTGTTTTGGCTCTTAATGATGTTTCCGTAGATTTTCTTCAGGGTGAAGTTCATGCAATCGTCGGCGAGAACGGAGCCGGGAAATCCACGCTTATAAAAACCATTACCGGAAGTGTTCAGCCCGAAAGGGGCTCAATCATTCTGAAGGGAAAGGAATATCAGGGTATACGGCCGAACGAGGCCAGAAATTTTGGAATTGAAGCCATCTATCAGGAATTGAATCTTATTGACTGTCTGACTGCCGCGGAGAATATCTGCCTTGGGCGAAAATACGGCCGGCTGATCAATCAAAAGGCTATGAATCATACGGCTCAGGAGCTTTTTGACCGGTTTAAAATTGATATCAACCCCAAAACGCCCGTTCGTGAATTAAGCAATGCCAAACGGCAGATTGTTGAAATTGCCAAAGCCGTATCAAAGGGTGCGCGGCTTCTGATTATGGATGAACCGACGGCTCCGCTGACAAATGCCGAGATATCCATTTTGATGGATATTATCCGTCAATTGAAAGCTGAAGGCGTTACCGTCATTTACATCTCTCACAGACTGGATGAGATTTTTCAGATTTCCGACAGAGTCAGTGTTTTCCGGGACGGGAAATACATCGTTACAAAGAAGACTGCCGATACCGATCGCGGTGAATTGATCAGTCTTATGGTGGGACGTGAATTGTCGGAAACCTATCCTGAAAGAAAAACCGAAGAGGGTGAGGAAGTTTTCAGGATTGAAAATCTTACCGGCAACGGCGTGAAAAACATTTCATTGAATCTGCATCGCGGGACAATTCTCGGATTAGCCGGATTGGTTGGGAGCGGGCGCAGTGAAATTATGAAAGTTGTCTTCGGCCTGAAAAAAAAGCAATGGGGAAGAATCTTTATAAAAGGAACTGAAGTTGATATTAAAAATCCCCGGGAAGCAATTCGCTGCGGGCTCGGCATTGTACCGGAAGATAGGAAACGCGAAGGCTGTCTTATCATGTACAGTGTTGAACAAAATCTCGGCTTCAACTGTATTGAATCAATATCCAGAGGACCGGTATTCAGCCGATCGAAACTTCAGGAAATCGGAAACAAATTTATCAAGATTCTGAACATAAAAACTCCTTCCCCCGGACAGAAAGTTTTCACTTTGTCGGGAGGAAATCAGCAAAAAGTTGTTATCGGAAAAACCCTGGCCGCGGAAGCGGATATCATTATTTTCGATGAACCGACCCGCGGTATCGACGTAGGCGCCAAGCATGAAATCTATACATTGATGAATCAGCTATGCGCCGACGGGAAGGCAATTATTATGATTACTTCCGACATGGAGGAACTGCTTGGAATGTCGGACCGAATCATCGTTTTTCATGAACAGGAAATGGCCGGGGAAGTACCTCCGGACAAATTCAATCAGGAATATATCCTTAATCTCGCTTCCGGCGGAAAAGAATCAGCATGAATAAACAAGGCGGATTAATTATGAATAGTGAAAGAGAGAATTTTATATCAGCCGTTCTTCTATGGATGAAAACGCACATTATGTATCTGGTACTTATAATTCTTCTTGTTTTTTTTGCTACCCAGAAACCGAATTTTCTTTCCTGGAGAAATCTTCGGAATATCCTGGATCAGTCATCCTACATTATCGTTGTCGGCGTTGGCGTCGGATTGGTGATGCTTGCCGGCGGAATCGATCTTTCCGTGGGATTTCAGATGTCGCTGAACGGCGTTATTCTCGGACTGCTCCTAACCCGGACTCCCATTCCCTGGTATGTATCAATTGTTATTTGTCTGGTTTTGGGGTCGCTTTTGTCGCTGGTAAACGGGATTCTCTATGTGAAGATGAAGGTTTTTCCCTTCATCATCACCCTGGCCACCCAATACTGCTACCAGGGTCTTTCCTACATGATTTCAGGGTCTAAAACGATCGGAAGTCTTCCGGCCGCCTTCAAGGTTATCGGACAGAAATCTTTATGCGGTTTGCCGATTTCCATCATCATCATGATTGTTATTGTTTTAATAGGTTCGTTTATTTTGAATCGAACCTATTTCGGGCATTTCTATATTTACGGTCTCGGCGGCAATCCCGAAGCCGTTGCCCTCTCCGGTGTGAACACGAAAAGAACCTATCTCCTTGTCTATGGTTTGGCCGGTCTGTTTATCGGACTGGGAACTGTGATGCTTGTTTCCAGAACCGGATCGGCCGCTTCCTCCATGGGACCGGGAACGGAATTTACCATCATAGCCGGCGGCATGCTGGGCGGCATCAAGCTCGGCGGCGGGGGCGGAAAGATATCCAGTATTGTGATCGGAGTATTAATTTTGAGTGTTTTATCCAACGGAATGCAGCTGATGCAGCTGGGAAATTATCCGCAGTACCTCGCCAAGGGATTGGTGCTGATCTCAGCCATCGGTTTCGATGCTTATCAATCGAGTTCGGTTATCAGGAAGGCTGAGATCGTCTTCGGCAAAGAACCTCGAAAGGAGGAACATCATGTGTAACGGCAGCAAAGAATCTTCGGGAGATTCGCAGCGGGAATACCGTTTGTTCGTACCGGGAATTGTTAAGAAAACCGAAGAGGGCGCGGTTCTGACCGGGAGTCTCTGCAGAATATGCGGCAAGAAAACTTTTCCTCCGACCGAGTTCTGCCCCAATTGTCTTTCCGAAGATCTGGAGGAATGGGAACTCTCGGGAACCGGAACGCTTTACACCTATACGATTACCCGACTGGACGGGGAACATTTCCCCGCGCCGTATCCTCACGGCATTATCCGGATTCCGGAAGATGAAGTGTCTTTGGTGGCGCCCCTTATTGTCGATGAAGGTTCGGAACCTCGAATCGGAGACACAATGGAACCTGTATTTGAACGACTCTGGACCGATGAGGATGGTACGGAGATTTACGGGTACAAATACAGAAAATGCGGAGATGCGACATGAGGGAAGTTTTTGTTCTGGGAATAGGTCAAACGGTATTCGGGAAATTCCCTGAGAAATCGGCCATACAGCTGGGTGCACAAGCGGCAAGAGCCGCGGTACTCGATTCGGAAATCGATCCGCGGATTCTCCAGGTGGTTTACGGCGGCCGCTCTCTGGATGATACGCAAACGGCGGAAAATATTATGGGACGCCTGGGAGTTCACGGCATTCCCATGTTCAATACGGAGAACGCCTGCACAACAGGCGCGACGGCCGTGCATCAGCTTTATAAAGATATTGCCTACGGCGTTCATGACATCGGTATGGCCGTTACCTGTGAAGCCATGACGACCAGCAGCAAATCGGGCAAGAAAATGGTCGGCGCCGCCGAAGGGGATTTAAACGGTACTTTGGGAGTAACTATGCCTTCCCATTTCGCGATGATTGCCCAAAGGCTGATTCATGAAAGGGGCGCCACGCCGGAAGATATTGCTTACCCCTCCGTGAAAAATCATAAGAATGCCTGCATGAATCCCTATTCCATGTATAAGAAAGCGCTCACAACGGAAGAGATTTTGGCATCCCGGATGGTCAGTGATCCCCTGACGGTTCTCGAATGCTGCCCCATTACCGACGGCGGCGCGGCCGTTATTCTCTGTACGGAGAAGATGGCCCGGAAATATACAACCACGCTCATTAAAGTGGCGGCGTCCGTTATCCTGAGCGCTACCGAAGAGAAGTGGGACGACGACATCCTGTCGAATCCCTGCATCCGTGAAACGGCCCGCCTTGCTTATCAGGCCGCCGGAATCGGACCGGAAGATCTGGATTTGATTGAGCTTCACGACGCTTTTTCATCGGAGGAAATATACACGGCCACATGCCTGGGACTCTGCAAGCCGGGCGAGGAAGTGTCCATGATCCGTTCCGGAGCGTATGAAATCGATGGAAAATATCCGATTAATCCCAGCGGCGGTCTTTTATCGCTCGGGCATCCTCTTGGGGCATCCGGAGCACGGGTTGTTTGCGAGGTTGTTCAGCACCTAAGGGAGAGCGCGGGCGGACGGCAGGTTCAAGGGGCCAAAGTCGGCATGGCCGAAATGCTCGGGGGGTATCTGACGAGGTTCGGTTCCCCGTCCGTTACGGGCATCAATATTCTAACCCGTTAAAAGTAGGATTGTTGTTCATGATCGACGGAATCAATCACATAGGCATCGTGACCGGAAATATTGAAGAGACTCTTACCAAGTGGAAAACCTATATGGAATTGGAGGTTGTCGGCTCGGCCAATTATCCGGAGAGGGGGCAGATGTCCACCATGGTGAAAATTGGAGAGAGCAGTTATATCGAGCTGATGCAGCCGTTGGGAGAAAGCGGAGTCATTGCGGATTTCCTCAAAAAACACGGCGAGGGCATTCATCATATTTCCCTCCACACGAACGGCCTTTCAGGCGACTGTAACCTTTTGGGAGAAAACGGAATCAAAGTGCTCGGCAATCCGGGAGATGCCGTCCGGTTTACTCATCCGAAGACGACGAACGGCGTGCTCTTTGAGGTTACCGAGAGTCGGAACGAAAAGGTGGAGTATTAGGACCCATTCCGGAAACGACATCAGGAAATAATAATCTTTTGGAGGAATAGACATGAGTAAAGCATGGCAGGAATATCTGCCGGAGAACTTTAAAGAAACTTACGATTACTCGAATCGCATGTGGAGAAGCGGTTTATACCAATTCCCGCCGCTTATCGTTACCTGCGCCATCACCGGCGGAAACGCCGGAAAAGAGATAAACCCGAATCTCCCCGAGTCCCTGGAAGAACAGGTGGAACAGACGAGTGCCGCCTACCAGGCCGGAGCCGGCATGGTTCACATCCATCGCCGGAAGCCGGATAACCCCTGCGCGGTCACCGAAGATCCGGAACTCTATCGGGAAGTGAATCGGGAAATTAGAAAACGGTGCCCCGATCTGATTATCAACAATACGGCCATCGGCGGACGCTTTAAGATTTCCGACACGGAACTTTCCGAGCAATGCTGGACTTCCATCTACGCGGAGCCCGAAATAGCCAGTCTGGACATCTCGAATTACTGTTCCTTGCTGACTCTGCCCAAACGTGAGCCGCCTCTGTTCGGCCGGGATGAACCGGTTACACGGGAATGGGGATACAGTATTACCCAAACCGAAGTGTTCCGGACTCTGGAACTTATGAAAAAACATAACGTGAAGCCCGAGTTCGAGTGCTTTCAGATGTCCGATATCATGTACACCAAAAAGGTTCTTGATGCCGGATATGAAGATCAGCTTGGAGGCCCCCACCTGATCCAGTTTGTTTTTACGCCCGGCGGCAGCAATTGGCCGACCATGGATTTTTTTACCGCTATGAAAAATGCCGTGCCTCGAGGCTGTCATCTGGGTGTGATCGCCGCCGGCGCTCAGCAGTTTCCCCTGCTGGCCATGGCTATCTGCCAGGGACTCCATGTTCGGGTGGGCATGGAAGACAACGTTTACCTGGAAAAAGGCAAACTGGCCGAAAGCAATGCCCAGCTGGTTGAGAAAATTGTTCAAATCGCCGGTTTACTCGGCAGGAAGGTTGCTACTCCATCGGAAGCTCGAATGATGCTCGGTTTGGGTGAACCGCGGAACTGGTAACCCGGTACAAAATCTTCCGGAATTCAATTTTCGGCCACGGTAAGAAACGGTGCTGCGGCCGGGAATCCGTTTATTCGCATACCAGGTTCTCATCCCATTCGAAGATTCGCGCCGCTTCGATAAAGCGTGGATCGGGCGGGGCGGTTAGGGAGATTCTTTCACCGGTAACAGGATGCAGAAAGGAGAGCCGGTGGGCCCTGAGCATCAGGCCGTCCAGGCCGGTTTGTTCCCGCCAGATTCGGTTTCGGGGGTTATCGCCGTGGGGGATGTCGCCCAGGATGGGATGACTGACTCTGGAAAGGTGCCGCCTGATTTGATGATAGCGGCCGGTGATGAGATTGCATTCGACAAGACTGTATCGGCTGGAAGGAAAATTACCGTCGGACCAGGGAGCTTCGGCCGCTGCCAGGCTCCGCCATTTCGTGGCCGCTTCCCGTTCGGGTTTCTCCGGGGCCTGCTTCATCGGCGAATCAATAACGCCCATGCCTTCCATCCGGCCTCTCACCACACACAGATATTTCTTCTCAATTCCATCACGGCCGCGAAGGGCCGTGCCGAGCGTTGAGGCGACTTCACTGCTTTTTGCGATGAGCAGGACGCCGCCCACGGGACGGTCGAGGCGGTGCGCCGGATAGAGGCGGTATCCGAGGCTTTCTTCCAGAAGTGACTGGACGCTCATCTCTCCTCGGGACATTTTCGTGGGGTGGACATGAATATCCCGAGGCTTGTCCACCGCCAGGATGTGTTCGTCTTCGTAAAGGATGGGGATGATCATGAGGACTTGCGGGCCGTAACGATGAAAAGGCCGGTGCGCCATCGGACCGTTTTGCCGCTGAGCAGGGCTTTGACGGATCCGGCATAATCGGCCCACTCGGTTCGGCCCAAGCGGGAAGACATGCGTTCGCCGTAGCCTCCGGGATTCGCCGCAGTGAGCCAGCGCTCCAGGATGCCTTCCGAGAGGAGCCGGTCTTCCACCGCCTCCTGTTCGGCAACGGCCGCAGCGTTCCAGCCCGATTCTTCAATCAGCTTTAATAAAGCATCGGCATCCCCACTCGTCTCATCATTGCCTCCGGCGAGGTTCGCCATCACCGCGGCCTCGGCTTCGCGGAAGGCCTTCATTCGGCCTTCATCCCAAACGCCTTTGGGAATGAGATCGCCCAGGAGGGTTCCCTCACCGGGGCGCGCCTCGGCCAGATACAGGGCGCCCTGTGGGGCGGCGAGGCTCAGGGCGGCGGTCAGCCGCTCGTGTCTTTCTGTGTTGCCGCTTGAGGTGATCAGCCAGTTGCGGCCGAGAACGGCGTCGAAGAGGGCACCGCTTTTGGAAAGAGAGAGAAGGGGATTCGGATTGTTTTCGCCTGGGGCCAGAAAGAGAGGGCGTTCGGTTTCGGGAAGCCCTCCGGCCAGCCAGGAAAGGGCATCATAGGCACGAGTGCCGGAGCACAGAGCGGTAACGCCGCCTTCGGGTACGCGGCGATGGGCTTCCCAGACCAGAACGCCCGAAGGATCGGAGACGATAAGGACGCGGTCGTGCCGTTTGGCCCGCCATGTGTCGAAGAGAATGTTTCGGACGGCGACGGCGAGAGTTTCCTGGGCGGACTCGGTTCGGCGGACCCAGCGCTCTCTCTCGTCGTCGCCCGGAGAATAGGTGAGAACCTCCGGGCTTCGGGAGGACAGGGTCGTACCGCAGTGAAGCGAGGAACGATCCCGGCAGTCATCCTCATCAAGCATCGATGCGACTTGAGCTTCCCTTCGGGCCAGGACGGAGTTTCTGACATCGCCTTCGTATCCGAGTTCTCCGGGGCGGTAGAAGATGCGGCCGGTTAAGCCGTCGGGGAGGTATTGCTGGGCGGTCCAGTGGTCGCGCCAGGCGTGCGGGTACTTGTAGCCTTCGCCGTGGCCGAAGGCGTGTTTATCGCGGCTGGAATCTTTGAGGTGATTCGGGACGTCCCGGTTCGTTTCCGCGTCCACGATTTTCAGGGCGTCGAAGTAGCCCAGGGCTGAGTTGGATTTCGGGCAGGTGGCCAGATACAGACAGGCATGGGTGAGATGGTACTGACCCTCGGGAAGCCCGACGCGGTCGAAGGCGGCGGCGCATGATTGGACGACTCCCAGGGCTTCGGGCGCGGCCAGGCCCACGTCTTCGCAGGCGGAAATCAGCATGCGGCGGAAGATGAATCGGGGGTCTTCTCCGGCGCGGATCATCAGGGCCATCCAGTAGAGGGCGGCATCGGGGTCTGATCCGCGGAGGGATTTGATGAAGGCGCTGATGGTGTCGAAGTGGTAGTCGCCTTCCTTGTCGTAAAGAACCGCTTTGCGCTGGATGCTTTCTTCGGCGGCCGCCAGGGTGACGCTGATGGATGTTCCCTCGGGCGGCGGGAATGTTTCGGGAGTGGTTTCCACGGCGAGCTGGAGGGCGTTCAGCAGACTGCGGGCGTCGCCTGAGGCGATGTTGACCAGGTGCTCCAGGGCGCCGGATTCGAAGGTGACCTTCCATCGTCCGTAGCCCCGCTCCTTATCCGAGAGGGCTTGGCGGGCGACGTTCATCAAATCCCCTTCATCCAGAGAGGTCAGCTGGAAAACGCGGCTTCGGCTGACCAGAGCTTTGTTCACTTCGAAATAGGGATTTTCGGTGGTGGCTCCGATGAGGATGACGGTGCCGTTTTCCACCCAGGGCAAGAGGGCGTCCTGCTGGGATTTGTTCCATCGGTGCACTTCGTCCACAAAGAGGATGGTGCGGCTGCCGTGGAGGCTGCGGGCGTCTTTGGCCGCATCGATTTCCCGGCGGATGTCGGCGACGCCGGTGAGGACGGCGTTCAGGGTGACAAAGCGGCTTTTGGTGCTTCCGGCGATAACGCGGGCCAGAGTGGTTTTTCCGGTTCCGGGAGGGCCGTAGAAGATGAGGCTGGAGAGCTGGTCGGCGTCGATGGCTCGGCGCAAAAGGCGGCCCGGACCGACGATGTGGTCCTGGCCGATGAATTCCTCAAGGGTGCGGGGGCGCATGCGCGCGGCGAGCGGTTCGCCGGTTTTGGGCGCGGAGGCTTCAAAGAGATCCAAGGAATCCTCCCGGGCGATTGACGGTGCCGGCTTTGGGGATAGAAACGTCTGCGATGGGTGAGTGGGTGCTGTTAACTCTGCCGCCGCTCAATATCCGGCGTGTCGGGAGGGGATTTTTACGAATGTCTCGGGCGGCCCTCATCCGACGAGTTTACGGATTTCGGCCTTTCCCTGGGTAAGAACTTCGGCGTACTGCTCGTCCAGCCGGGAGAATTCTTCCGAGAGGATTTTACCGAACTCAGGGTCCTGTTCCGGGGTGAGTTGAACGGCTCGTCCGGTTTGCTGCCTGAGCTGCTGCTCTTTTTGCCTCAGCCGGGGTTCCCACTGGGTTCGTAAGTGTTCCTCGATTTGCTTCAGATTATCCAGGTATTGCTTGAAGAGGTCGGAAAATTGATTCATCAGATAGTCGAGGGTTTTCGCGTCCGGTCCTTTCTTCGGGCCGATGCTTTTAACGGCGTCGGAGATAATAGGGAATTTCGAGATGTCGGTTTCATAGCGGGGGAGGGTGAGGTTGGCCAGGAGGGCCTCCAGGAGTCCTTCCCGGGCCCATTTGGCTTCGTCGTCTTTCAGTGAGTCCAGTTCTTTTTCCAGGGAGACGGCGCTCGGATCCGCGATGTAGCGTCCGGCAATGGTTTTTCCCTTCTTTATCGATTCGTCCCGGTGAACCGCTTCTTTATCGATAACGACGTTGGCCGTTCGTTCCAAGGCCAGTTCCAGGGCTGATTTGATTTTGCTCATGTCGTCTCCTTTGTTGAACTAAGATAAGCCTGATAAGCCGGGTCGGCAAGATTGTTGATGCTTCTCTTCTCCGAGGCAATTTCATAATTCATGAAATTGCTTGGAACCGACGGCTGAAATCCCTTTAGAATCAATTATAAAGGTTTTATTTCAGAAATCGCCGATTTTTGGAATCGCCTCCTCATGTTATATCATGTGTCGCGAGTGTCGGAAATGAAGATGATCTCCAAATCGGTTACCATTCCGTCGAGGCATTCATCATGCGCATCCATGGGGACGCTTTCCATGATCTGTTCGGCATAGCCGTATCCGATGCGGAGCGGGGCTGTTTTATCGGCGGCGGCCGCCTCTTGGCGAACCCGTGAAAGGAAGCGGTCGTAATATCCGCCTCCGCGTCCCAGCCGGCCGCCGCGTTTGTCGAAGGCCAGTCCCGGCACGATGATGAGGCTTGGGCCGGCAGCGGAGAGAAAATCCCAGAGAGGCGCCGAGGCCTGAGGCTGCCGGATGCCGAAAGGGCCTGTTTCAAAGGGACCGTTACAATCGTTGAGACGCCGAAACTCCATGTTTTTATCTGTGATTCTCGGGGCATAGACTTTCTTGTTCTCTTTAAGCGCGGCTTTGATAAGAGGATCGGCGTTCAGTTCGCTTCCGAACGCCAGATAGAGCAGTACGCATTGCGCGTTTTGCCATGCCTCTGTTGCTTTGAGCAGAGCGCAGGCTCGGTCCGCGGCCGATTTTCGCTTGTCCTTGGGTATTCCGGCAAGGATGTGTTTCGCCGCGGTTCCGGCCGCGTTTTTTTGTTTCCGGATGTTTGCTTGTGTTTCGCCGCTGTTCATGCCGCCTCTTGAGTCTCAAGGATGGACCGGGAAGGCGTATGGATCAAGATGGCGTGGGGGGCGCAACTTGATATGGCCGGATGAGGCGGCGAATGAGCCGCGGCTTAATGGAAGGGGGGCGGCGAAGGGTTTTGCCTCAAACGGCGCGGCATCCGGGTATCGGGAGAACGGCCTGAGCGGGAGATGAAAGAGCGATTATCGGATGGGCTTGGACCCGGCTTGGCCGGGGTCAGCAAAAAAAACCCGCATCGGCCGCAGTGGTGGTATGGCGAACGCGGGTTCTTTGTAATTCACGCCCGGGGCAACGGCGCTCTATTGTTAAAGCTTGACGTCTTGGGATGCGAAGCTGACGGCCATGCCGTTGGTTCGAACGGCGACAAAATCGGCCTTGGCTCCGCTCGCGCCGGGAAGATCCACGTACCAGCCCGCGGTTTGGCCGCTGGGATCGGCGATGAGCAGACGTCCGCGCTCGGAGAGGAAGGTCAGCTTAACGGGGATGTCGGCGTAAAGATTCGCCAGCAGCAGGGGTTCGGCGTACTTGAGGGAGACCGAGTCGACGATTTCCATTTTGGAATTACTGTCGCTTTTATACACTTGAGCGCTCAGCCCGGTGGGGATGCTTTTGGAAGAGGGATTCTCGTCGTAGTTCAGCCACAGAAGCCAGGAATCGCTCATGCCCCAGGATTTGCCCTTGGGAGCCGTGTCGGAAAGAATGTGAATGCCGACGCCGCCGTGACCGTCTTCACCGCCGCCTTCGTAGCGCATGGTGAATTCATAGACCATCGATCCGTTTTGAGGGACCGAAAGCCATGCCTTGGCGCGCGGTGCTTTCACATCGTTCTGATAGAGTCGATTTCCTCTGAAGTTCCACTGTCCTTCCGGTGTGCCGTAACGGCCGTAACCGTCGGCGAAGACCATTCCCCCCGCCGTGACGACGACGAGGAAGAGAGCGAGTAACTTTTTCATGTTGCCTCCTGGTGTTCCGGTTTTTCCCCGGTAATGGTTAATGGCAATAAATTATATGCCTGTGTATTAATAAAAGGGTGAAAAAGGTGCTTCAGTTACGTGAAATCTTAATGAAAATATGCCGCGGCCATTGAATCCCGGGAAGAAATGCATTAACGGCGGCATCGGATGTTAACGGAGCTTTCCTTTTCCGGTATTCGGTGCGATTGTCCACCCCTTCTTCCCGTGGTAATCTTTCATCCGTGAATACCTCACGTGCATCCGTTCGTTTCGCCGTTAATGTCTGTCTGCTGCTCCTGGGAGCTTTGCTTTTTGCCCTGGGATTTCCGAATTTCATCGCCGATTGGGGATGGGCGCCGTTTGCCTGGATCAGTTTGATTCCCGTGGTTCTTTTGGTTCGCCGCGTTCCTTTGTGGGCCTCTCCGCTCTGGGGCGCCGCCTATGGGTATGCGACCTATGCCTTGTTCAATTTCTGGCTGGCGACGTTTAATCCGGTGAGCTTCGTTCTCGTGCCGACGATTTACGCCGGTTGGTTTTTTCTGCTCTTCCCCCTTCTGTCTCTAGTCGACAGAGCTTTCCCCCGATGGGGATGGGCCGCGCAGCTGCTCACCTGGGGAGCTTTCGAGGTGGTGAGGACGAAGGGGTTCATCGGATATTCCTACGGGATTATCGGATACAGTCAGTACGGCTGGAGAAGCCTGATTTCCATTGCGGATATCTTCGGCGTGATGGGCGTGAGCATGCTGGTGGCCTTTCCGTCTTTCCTGATCGGAGGATGGCTTCTCGATTCGGGCTTTCTCGCCGTTTCCGGGAATGGTGTTTCCGGGGACATGGAATCGGCCGGGAGTTGGAATCGGCCCGATCGCCGATGGACGATTCCGGCGGCGGTGTGGGGCGTGCTGATGATCGCGGCCAATATCTACGGGGCGGCATCGAAAGTCGATTATTCGGAGGCTCCGATTTGGCGGCCCGCTTTGGTGCAGCACAACGTCAACACTTGGCTGACCGGCATCGAGGCCTGGCGTTTGGCCCTTGATGTTCTTCTGGAAGAGAGCGAGGCGGCCCTGGAGGGAAATCCGGATGCGATTATTTGGTCGGAAACGGCGTTCGTACCGTCGATTGAATGGCACGAGAAGTATCGCCGCGACCGGGATAGGGTGGAGCTTATCCACAAGCTGAAGGGTTTTCTCGTGAAGCAGGACATTCCGGTGATTCTCGGGAATAACGATTCGGTCCGGGACGGAGGGAAGAAAACGGATTACAATGCCGTTCTTCTTTTCGACGGGGCGGATATCGTCGGGAAATATCGCAAAGTACACCTGGTGCCGTTCAGTGAGCATTTCCCGTATGCCGACATTTTTCCCCGGCTCATGGAATACATTCAATCTCAGGGAACGCCGCTGTACGGGAAGGGAACCGAATACACGGTTTTCGATTTGGAAAAATGGAACGGGCCCAAGGTGAGTCCGCTTATCTGTTTTGAAGATACGTTTGGCGACTTGGCGCGGAATTTCGTCGGAGAAGGGGCCGAGGTTCTGGTGAATATTACAAATGATTCCTGGAGTCCTGAACCGGCTTGTGCCATTCAGCATCAGAACATGGCGATTTTTCGGTCCGTGGAGAACCGGCGGAGCATGGTTCGCGCCACCAATGCGGGTTTAACCTGTGTTATCGATCCCAACGGCAAGGTGCTGGAGAAGCTGGATCCTTTTACAAAGGGTTATTTGCAGGCGGAGGTGCCGGTTTATGCCGAACGGACCACGCTTTATAATCGATGGGGCGATTGGTTTGAAAAGGTTTTGATTATTCTGGCCGTTCCGGTTTGGGCGGCGGGATTGGTTCTGGTGATGATGAGGCGCCGTATGTTTCGGCGTGAAAAGCCGGCGGACGCCGGGTTAATGGGGAAAGCCGGGACGGCGAAGAGCGGCCGCGGGAAATAACGGCCGTGGGAAGAACCGCCGGCCGATAAACGCCGCATACGGTGAGAATGAGGTTTGTTAAGGCGGTTTTTCGCTGCGGAGTAACCGTCTGCTGCCGGAAGGCCCGCCTTTTGGACCATAACCGGCGTGCACTATTGCGGCGGATTGTTGCCATGGCGGCGGCCGGATTACCGCGGCGGACGACAGCGGCCTGTTCTGGTGGGTTTTTGTGGTGGGTTGTTGCCATGGCGGCTGACGACAGCGGCCTGTGGCGGCGGATTGTTGCCATGGCGGCGGCGGATTATGACCGCGGATCCCCGCTGCCGAGGCGGTTATCCGGGAGAAAACCCGGAAGAAAAAATCCGGAACAAAGAGAAAAAGGAGCGGTATATGACCGATCAATCGATAGAACGGGTCCTCTCCATAATGGATGAGATCAATCAAGTTCCCCGGCAGTCTCTCCATTTGGAAAAGATTCATCCCTGGCTCATGGAATGGGGACGTTCTCATGGATTTGAGACAACCACCGATGGGGTTCTGAATATCTTGATGCGCGTTCCCGCCACACCGGGATTCGAGAAGGCGCCGACGATTGTGCTCCAGGGGCACATGGATATGGTCTGCGAGAAGCGGCCCGACACGGAGCATGATTTTCAGAACGATCCGATTGTTTCCTACCGCGACGGGGAATGGCTGAGAGCCCGCGGAACCAGTCTCGGAGCCGATAATGCCATAGCCCTGGCGCTGTTTTTTGATCTGATCACCGACCCGGAAGCTCGGCATCCGGCGCTTGAAATTCTGATTACCTCCGATGAAGAAACCGGACTGGTGGGCGCACAGGAACTGAGTCCCGATTTTCTCAAAGGGAAGGTTTTGCTGAACGTCGACTCGGAGGATGAGGGTGTTTTTACCATCGGATGCGCCGGAGGCATGGATACGAATCTTACCTTTCCCGTGGAATACGGGAGCGTTCCGGAAGATTTTCTCAGTTTTTCTCTGGAAGTCGGAGGCCTCGAAGGCGGACACTCGGGTGATGAAATCAATGAAGGCAGGGCCAATTCCAATGTCCTTATAGCCCGTGTTCTGCGGAACGTGCTCGATGCTCTTCCCGAAGCGCGGATAGGAAAAATAAGCGGCGGCAGCGCCCATAATGCCATTCCCAGAGAAGCCCGGGCCGTTATTGCCGTTCCGTCCGGCTCGGAGGCGGCCCTTAAGAGTCTTATCGCCGATCTGGAAGCCGTACTGAAGTCGGAAAATGCCGCTGTTGAGAAGAATCTGTTTTTAAAACTCGGAGAGGCGGTTCTCCCTCCCGAAGGACTTTTTGAACCGGCGGCGGCTTCCCGACTGATTGACGCACTGCGGCTGATTCCTCACGGTGTGAGGCGCATGTCGGCCGAACTCGAAGGAGTTGTGGATACCAGCATGAACTTCGCCGTTATGAAAACCGAGGGCGGGGCTGTGAAGGTTTTAACCAACCGCCGGAGTTCGGTGATGAGCTACGGAAATGATTTTTCGGCGACCATGTTCGGTCTGGCGCGGCTCTGCGGAGGCACCTATGAGACCGGGAACTATTACCCTCCTTGGGAACCCGCGGCTTCTTCCGATGTTCTCGAGAGATGCAAGAGTATTTGGAAAGGCCTTTTCGGTGAGGAACCTCTTGTGGAAGTGACCCATGCCGGACTCGAATGCGGCGCCATCGGCGCGAAATATCCCCAAATGGATTTGATTTCCTTCGGTCCGACGATTCGGCAGCCTCATTCTCCCGATGAGAGACTGTTCATTCCTTCGGTCGGTCGTCTGCGGACCTTCTTCAGGGAGCTCTTAATCAGTTACGGAGAGTGAGGGCGGGAGGAGAATTCCGGCCGGCGATGTTCCGGTTCGGCGGGATTCTCCTTAACAAAGGCCCTACACCCGACGTCTCTTCCAAGATATCATAATCCTCATGACTCTCCTTTGGTACGATTTGGAAACCTTCGGCCGTAATCCTCGCTTCGACCGCATCGCCCAGTTTGCCGCGCTGCGGACCGACGATGCTTTTCGGCCGCTTGAAGATCCCGTCGTTCTTTACGGAAAGCTCAGTCCCGACTATCTCCCCGATCCTCTGGCCTGCCTGATAACCGGCATTACCCCCCAGGACGCCAACGCAAGGGGGATGGTGGAAGCCGAGCTCGTTCGGGCCATGGATGCGTATCTCTCACGTCCCGGAACCTGCGCTTTGGGCTACAACAGCATCGCCTTCGACGATGAGTTCGTTCGGAACCTTTATTACCGGAATTTTTTCGATCCCTACCGCCGAGAATGGGCCGACGGGAATTCGCGCTGGGACATCCTCGATTTGGTCAGGGCGACACGGGACTTGCGTCCCGAGGGCATCGAGTGGCCCGTAACCGAGGAAGGAAAGCCGTCGGTTAAACTCGAACTGCTCACGGCGGCGAACGGTTTATCCCATGAACACGCGCACGATGCCCTTTCCGATGTTTACGCCACAGCCGCCGTGGCGAAACTGATTCATGGGAAACAGCCGAAACTCTTTGAATGGGCCTTCCGGCATCGAACGAAAGATCGGGCCCGAACGCTGATCGATTTGGCCGAACGAACGCCCCTGGTTCATACCTCGTCAAGCTATTACAGCGAAAAGGGCAGTACCACGCTTGTCTGTCCGCTGGTAACCGATCCCGAGCGCCGCAATGTCGTTTACGCCTTCGATCTTCGTTTTAATCCCGAGCCGCTGCTGACTCTTCCCGAGGATGAAATCCGCCGCCGTATTTTTACCTCTTCGGCCGAATTGGCCGCCGACGATGTTGAACGGATACCCCTGAAAGGGATTGCGATGAATAAGGCGCCCTTTCTGGCTCCCCGGTCGGTTCTTACCGCGGATGCCGCCGCCCGGCTGGGCATCGACATATCGGCGGCCTCGGAACATTGGGAACGGCTGCGGCGAGACACGGGAATCGTTGCCAAGCTGAGACGCGTTTTTTCACAGCAGCCCGACTGGGGCTCCGTGGACGATCCCGATCTTCAGATTTACGACCGCTTTTTCCCCGATGAAGACCGTGCCGTTCTGGAGGAGATTCGAAAGACTCCTCCGGAGGAATTGGCCGATTTGCGTCCTCAAGCCAAAGATCCCCGAATCCCCGAAATGCTTCGGCGCTACAGAGGGCGGAACTGGCCCGAAACGCTGAATAAAGAGGAGAAGGAACGCTGGCGGAGTTTTTGCGCTTCGCGCATTCTTTTTCCGCCGATACCCGATGCTTCGGATTTGGGAGAGTATCGAAAACGGCTGGAAGCATGGAGAAACAGTGATGAACTGGAGGCGGCTAAAAAACCCGTCATAAAAGCTTTGGAAGAGTACGGAGATATCCTGGAAGCCGAGGTGCTCACCGAATCCGGCGGTTACAGTTCATCGGACGAAAGGCGTTAAGCTCCATAAAAGCCGCGGTATAAAAAGATCTAAAGTAATAGCATGCTATTGATATGTTGTTTTGAATCTGATATGAAGTATCCGGCTGGAGATAAAGTCCGGTGATGGATCACAAACCCACAGGATATCTGCTGAAGCAGATTCACGACGCACTTGAGAAGAAGGCCAACAACGATTTGCGGTCCATGGATTTAACCATGTCCCAGCTTGAGGTTCTGCTGCTTCTTGATGAGGTTCGGGATAAATCACTTCCTTTGAAAGAGTTGGAAAATAGACTCGGAGTCTCGCAGCCTACCGCCGCGGGAATTGTCAAAAGAATGGAATTAAAAGGGTTCGTCGAAAGCCGCGGGGAAGAAAGAGACAGACGCATTAAAGTTATTCGACTGACTCCGCGGGGAGTGAAACTCAGTTCTTCAGCCAAAAGCAATATCGGCGGTGTCGACGATTTAATGTTTGAGGGTTTGACCCAAGAAGAGCTGTCCGTATTTCACCGCATCCTTTTCCATATTCGCGGCAATCTGGAGAAAGATTCATAATTAAGAATCATACTTGAGGGATTCGGCCGCTCTCGAAAATAAGGCGCACAATGGATAAATCAAATGAAAAATTAGCCGTATTCAGTACGATGCCCGTACCGCAGGCCGTTATGAAAAATGTTCTTCCGGCGGTTGCTGCCATGATTATGGTGCTCATTTACAACCTCGCGGATACGTTCTTCATCGGTCAAACCCATGATGATTTTCAAGTCGCGGCCGTGTCGCTGGCCACTCCTGTTTTTTTACTTTTCATGTCGCTCGGCAATGTGTTCGGGATTGGAGGCACCTCCGTTATTTCTCGCGCGCTGGGCGAGAGGCGAGGAGAGTTCGCGCGAAAGGTCTCCGCTTTTTGCGCGTGGGCTTCAATCGGTACGGGCGTTATCGCTTCGCTTCTGATGGCCGTATTTTTAGATAAGGTGCTCTCTCTTATCGGGGCGAGTGATGAAACTTGGGATTTTGTAAAAAGTTATCTTTCAATAGTACTGATAAGCGGACCCTTTGTTCTTTTCGCCACATGTTTTTCCAACATCCTTCGAGCCGAAGGGCAATCGAACAAGGCGATGATGGGATCGCTCATCGGAAACGTGCTGAATATTATCCTGGATCCGATAATGATTTTATCGTTCGATTGGGGTATCGCGGGCGCGGCCGTCGCAACCGTAATCGGGAATGTCTTTGCGGCCTCCTATTATCTTTTCTATTTCCTCAAGAAAAAATCCATACTCAGCATCGGTATTCGTGATTTCTCCCTGAAAAAAGATGTCTTCGAAGGAGTTTTGACTATCGGAATCCCGGCCGCATTGGGATCGCTGCTGATGAGCGTGTCTCAAATCGTCATGAACAGTTTGATGGCCTCGTACGGAGATATGGAAATCGCGGCGGTGGGCGTGGCCATGAAAGTCACCATGATTACCGGTATGATTTCCATCGGCCTTGGGCAGGGGGTTCAGCCGCTTCTCGGATATTCTTTCGGTGCAAGAAACTTGGACCGATATCGAAACATCCTGCGTTTTTCAGTCGTTCTCGCGTTTCTGATCGGCGTAAGTCTGACTCTTATTTGTTTGGGATTTACCCACCAAATTGTCGGAGTATTTCTCACGGAGAAGAAAGCCATGAAATTCGGTGTTGAATTCACGCATATTTTACTCACGACAAGTTCTTTATTCGGCGTTTTCTATGTTTTGGTAAACGCTTTGCAGGCGATCGGAGCCGCGAAGGCGTCTCTGCTGATTAATTTGAGCCGCCAGGGCATTCTCTATATTCCGGCTCTGTTTATCCTGCGTTCGCTCTTGAATGTTCAAGGATTGATTTGGGCGCAGCCTTTGGTGGATGTTCTTTCGATCATCATCGCCGCCGTACTCTATGCTTCGACAATAAACGGCTATAAAACACGTTTGGAATATCAACAGGCGGAGAATAAACACCCGGCAGCCGGAACATCATGAGCATTTCGAGAATCGCCGGAGATTCAATGCGAAAGGTGTATCTTCAAAGAGGCTTTTTATCGAATATTTTTAAACAGTTGATTTTCTTTTAGGCTGAAATTGACTTCAAAGATCCCTTTGGTTACTCGAAAGGGAAGGGTAATCACGGGTGTGTTCTGGGGCCAAGCGATACTGTGATTTTTTCCTTGGATAACGAGAGGAACCGTAATATCCAAATCGTATTGATTGATTTTTCCTACGGTTTTTCCCGCGATCATATTGATGATTTCGCCTACCATGCTGTTGATCATATCGCTTTTTTCATCTTCATTTTCGTCATCATAAAGGATCTTACTGGCTTTCAGAATTTTCTCCACAAGTATTTGGGTAAGACGGAGAGCGATAACTCCGTCGGCGGCACCGACAATACCGATAACTCCGGAAATATCCCAGCGATGGGCTGCAAAGCGTTCAAGAATTACCGGTTTTCCGGCTGTCGGTGTTTCGCCGATTAAGGATTCAAAAATCTCAAGGGTTGAATCCAAAAAAGGATTAATATGGTTCGCATTCATCTGAAATCCTATAAATATTGTACCTCAAGTTTTGAAAATGCATATAGCGAATTCAAGATTAACGGTTCGGCACAGGTAAATCCGTATGAGGCCGAATGTCGAGCTTCCTCTTCTTTAAAGGCAATTGTAGGGCTCTCCGCTCAAATGGCTTTATTTCTTATTTTTTCATCTTATTCGATGCTTCGACAGGCCGAAACCGCTGCTGTCCGGGCTGTAGGCAAGCTGAAAAGCTCGACATTCGGCCGATTTAAAACGCGGTTATTCAGCAGTCGTTAGGCAGTCATGCCGCCGTCCACGGGAATGAGGATGCCGGTAAGGTATGCGGAAGCCTCCGTTACCAGAAAAAGAACGGCGCGGGCCACATCGTCCACCTCGCCGTAACGGCGCATGGGAATGGATTTGAGGACGTATTCGGCGTTCTTCTCATTCTCCAGCATGGGTTTAATCATATCCGTATTGATATACCCCGGAGCCACGGCGTTCACGCTGATATTATAGCGGGCCCATTCTTTGGCCATGATTTTGGTTAAGTGCACCACGCCCGCCTTAGCCGATCCGTAAACCGAGACGTATTTGGGAGTCATGATGCCGGCGGCGGACGCAAGATTCACGATTCGGCCTCCGGTCTTCCGGTCCTTCATGCATTCGGCCACTGCTTGGGAGGTGAAGTAGAGCCCTTTGAGATCGACGTTCTGGACGAAGTCCCATTCCTTTTCGGTCACCTCGAAAATCGGTTTTTCCGGAATCGTTACGCCCGCGTTATTCACCAGGATGTCGATTTTTCCGTATTTCGAGAGAACCGTTTCAACCATCGCTTTTACACTTTCGGATGATGAGACATCGACGGCCGTTCCCGATGCCCGAAGCCCTTCGCTCTTCAGTGCTTCAGCGGCTTTGTCGCAAACTTCCCGGTTGAGATCCGTAACGACGACATGGGCGCCGGCCGCCGCCATAACACCGGCAATCCGCAGGCCGATGCCCCGGCCGGCGCCTGTGACGACGGCGATTTTTTCCGAAAGATCGTATGTGGGAACGCTGTTCCTGAAGCTCATGATGCACCTCCATGGTGTGGTTGTTTCCGCCGGATACATGCCGCAGCGGTTATGGATTCCGGTTCATGGTTCCGGCGGTCGAAGTCTGTCTCGGGAGTTCCCGGTCCGGCTTCTATGGAATCGCGGCAAACAATCGGCTCACCCCGACGGCTTTTTTGCCTTCCGTTTTTAATTACAGCAGGTGGCGCCCATGTCGGCGACAAGTGCGGCCCCCGTTATAATGCTGCTTGAGTCGGAGGCCAGAAAGAGTGCCACGGCCGCCACTTCCCGGGTTTCTCCGAATCGGCGCAGAGGGATTTTTTTCAGGGTTTTCTCTTTGAATTTGGGATCGTCGAGGTTGGCCGCGTTTAAATCCGTTCGAACATATCCGGGACAGATCGCGTTTACCAGAATCCCGAACTTTCCCCATTCGGCCGCCATGCTTTTGGTCAGGTTGATAACGGCCGCTTTGCCGGCTCCGTAGGTTGAGAGATAGTAGTTCCCGTTGAGTCCTCCGATCGAGGCCATGTTGATGATTCGGCCCGAACCCCGCTCTTTCATCACTTCGGCCGCGGCTTGAGAACCGAAATAGACGGAACGAAGATTGGCATCCAGAACTCGGTCGTATTCTTCTTCACTCGTGTCCAGAATCGACTGCGTAACCGCCGTACCCGCGTTGTTCACCAGGATGTCCAATTGACCGTAGATTCGGATTGTTTCTTTGATGATCTTTGAAAACTCTTCGGGCCTGCTTACGTCCGTTTGAATCCCGACGGCTTCACCCCCCAATGCGTTTACCTCGGCGGCAACATTGTCGCAGTCATCCCGGTGCCGGCTTGTTATTACAATTTTGGCCCCGTAGTAGGCGTAGGTCATAACGATGGCGTAGCCCAAACCCTTAGTGCCGCCGGTTACGATGGCGACTTTGCCCGAAAGATCGAAGGTGGGCATTGGGAAAGGCATCTTATCTTTATTCACGGGAAACCTCCGTGCCGAATGCGGGTGGCGCTTTTTCGACAGCTGAATTGAGATTATCGTGCCTGGAGAAATGGATCAATCACACCCCGAATCGCTTGTGCGGGCGGCATCGTAATCATCATCCCCGATGCCGCCGGCGTCCTGTGCGCGTGAATCATCCCGGTTTTCCCGGATATGCATCGCTTCCCGCCGTCCGTGTTTTCATCGGCGCGGGTGAGGTTTGAATTTTACCGAACGGCGGCCAGAGGGAAATCCCGGATGGAATTCGGTTTTTGCCGAATGTCGGAAGACTCTGTCGGCGAATCCGCGTATGCGGGTGCGCCGACCGCTGGTTTGATACAAGGACAAAAAAACCAAAATCGGTATACTGAAACGGAGGCCCTTCGCCGGTGCCGGAGTATCGGAAAGAATTTCTATGCTTCAATAAATAGCTTTTTGGTAGTATTTTCTAAATCTGCTGAATTCCCCAAGGAGGAAGATATGCTTGATTTTCGTTTTATCAGTCCCACGCAATTTGTTTTCGGCAAGAACGCCGAAGCGGCTCTGTCCGAGGAGGCGGCAAAACTCGGCGGGAAAATTCTCTTCCATTTCGGAGGCGGGAGCATTAAAGCCTCCGGCCTTTACGAGCGGGTAAAATCAAGCCTTGCCAAGGCGGGAATCGAATATGTCGAACTCGGCGGTGTGAAACCCAATCCGGCACTTTCTTTGGTTCGCGAGGGCATTCATATCTGCCGCTCCGAGAACATAACCGGGATTCTGGCCGTGGGCGGAGGATCGGTTATCGATTCGGCCAAGGCGATTTCCATCGGTGTTCCCCATAATGGTGATGTCTGGGACTTCTATACCGGAAAGGCCGAGGCCTCATCCGCGCTGCCCCTGGGGGTGATTCTGACGATTCCCGCGGCCGGCAGCGAAGGCAGCAACGGTTCTGTTGTCAGCGACTACACAACGAAATCAAAGCTTGCCTACGGTACGGATCTTTTTCGGCCTGTATTCGCTTTGATGAATCCCGAGCTTACCTTTACCCTCCCTCCGTATCAAACCGCCGCGGGTATCGTGGACATGATTTCCCACGTGATGGAGAGATATTTCACGCAAGTTCCCGCCGTTGATTTAACCGACGGACTTTGTGAAACAGTCATCCGCAGCATCGTGAAGGCCGCGCCCAGGGTGTTTGAGAATCCGAATGATTATAACGCCAGGGCCGAAATCATGTGGGCCGGAATGATTGCTCATAACGATTTGGTCGGCCTGGGACGGCAAGGGGATTGGGCAAGCCATGGCATCGAACACGAACTTTCGGCCCAATACGACGTGGCTCACGGGGCCGGCCTTGCCGTGGTGTTTCCCGCCTGGATGAAGTTTCTCTACAAAGAAAATCTTGAACGTTTCGTTCAGTTCGCCGTGCGTATCTGGGATGTCGATTATACCGCCGGGGAAGAAGAAGCCGTGGCTCGGGAAGGCATCCGCCGCCATGAGGCTTTTTATCGGTCCATCGGCATGCCCACCACTCTCGCCGCGCTGGGCGTTACGGACAACCGTTTTGAAGCAATGGCACGGCAGGCCGTCTCTCACGGTCCTTTGGGAAGCTTCAAGAGACTCAGTCAGGATGATGTCGTCGCGATTTATAAATTGGCGGCGGGCAATCCGGATGGTAAGATGTAAGGCGCAACCAACCATGGGAGGAGCCCTATGCGCCGTTTGCCTTATGTGTTCCTTTTTTTCGCGGTCTTAGTCCTCGGAACGTTTCCCGTCCCGCTGCTTTGCGCTTCAGAGCCGGATGTGCCGCCCGAAGTTCCCGGAAAAGTCGTTTATGTGCCTTTTCCGGTTGAAACGGGACCGAACGGCATGCCCGCCGACTGGGAGTCGATTCCTTCTTATACGGTCACCGCGGGATCGATGACCAAAACCATTGAAGGGGAGAACGATTCGTTCACGTTCTCCCTGGCCGCCGACGAAACGACTCTTTTTCTGCGATTTACCATGGCCGACAAGAACATTGTCGCGGGCATGCACGGCAAGGACTGGTGGAACGAGGATTCCCTGGAATTTTATCTGAACGATACGGGCGACATCGGCACGACTTTTTTTCAGCCGGGCGTGGTGCAGGTGAATGTGAATGCGTCCGAGCTGGAAACGGGAGCTTTGAGCCTTTCCGGCAAACGTTTCGCGGAAGAACATCTGGACATCCGGGGAAGAACCTTTCGAACACAAGACGGATGGGGGTTTGAAGCCGCCGTTTCCATGGAGGGCCGAACCCTTCCGAAGCACGGAGCGGCCTTCGGCTTTCAGGCACAGGCCAACGGCGCCACACAAAAAGACCGGAACGTCAAACTCATCTGGTCCTCCTACGATACAAGGGATGAGTCATGGAAATCTCCGGCGCTTTTCGGTACGGCCGTGTATTACGAACTGGGTCGGGAAGATGTCCCCGAACCTCCTTCCCGATCCTCTTCCGGCGACCGAGATGCGGATGTAAGAAAGGAGATTCCGATTCTTCAGCGCCCTCTTATCCGCATCAACCAGAATGCCTATCCCTGCCGGGGCCGTAAGATTGCCATGGCCGCGATTTCTTCCGAAGAGCCTTTGGAATGGGCTCTCTCCGATAAGTCCGGTATGGTGAAGGCCCGCGGGATGAGCGAACCCCATGGTCCGGATTTTATGAGCGGTGAAACGCTCCATATCGTTGATTTTTCAGCATACGATGAAGCGGGTGAGGGATTTATCTTGAGTCTTGGTGATCTCCAAAGCCCGCCGATCAATATCGCCGCCAATCCGTATAAGGCCCTTCTCGCCGATTCCCTGGCCTATTTCTACAGAAGCCGGGCCGGTATGAAAATCAATCCGTTTCTCGGAGGAAAGGACTGGGCGAGGGATGCCTGGTACTCATCGGACAATGCCGTGCGTCCGTTCTCGGGGACCGATACCAACGGCGTTGAATGGGAAGGCGGCGATTATACTCTGGATGCCGGCAAGGGGTGGTTCGATGCCGGAGACTATGGAAAATACACGGTCAACGGCGCCGTCGCCGCGTGGACTTTGGGAAATCTGTATGAGCATTTTCCCATGGCGGCGGGCGACGGCGAACTGGCGCTCCCGGAAACCGGCAACGGGATTCCCGACATTCTGGATGAAATCCGCTGGGAAATGGACTTCCTTTTAGGCATGCAGGTTCCCGAGGGAGAAGAACTCTCCGGCATGGTTCACCATAAGCTCCACGAAGCTCAGTGGACTTCCTTCCCCCTGAGGGGCGTTGTTTCCGCCGACGACAGATTCGTCTTCCATCCCTCCACCGCCGCCACCTACGACATGGCCGCGGCGGCGGCCCAGTTTGCCCGTTTGATTGAACCGTATGACAAGGATTATGCCCGGCGCTGCCTGACGGCGGCAATCCGGGCCTGGACGGCCGCCGAAGGAAATCCCGAATTCCTCTATGGAAATATTCCGGGCTCCGGCGGCGGGAATTATGATGATGCGGATGTTTCCGACGAACGGTTTTTCGCGGCGAGTGAACTTTTTGTAACAACCGGGGAGTCGCCATACCGCCGTATCGTGAAGGACTATCTGGAATCTCCCGAATGGAAGGAACGGGTCGGCAATCCCGGAAACACCCTTTCCTGGCAGCAGGTTTCCTACGCCGCTCTTCTTTCCTTGGCCGCCTCCCGCCGTCCCGGCTTCGGAGTCCGCAAAACGGCCGCTGAAGATCTTCTGGAAGCGGCCTCGGCCTATCTGCTGATCGCCGAAGCCGACGGATACCGCATTCCACTGACGAACTATCCCTGGGGTTCCAATTCGGTTACGCTGAACAAGGGGATTCTGATGGCCGTTGCCGCCGAATTAACCGGCGAGAAAGAAACGGCGGAAGCTTTTCGGGAAACGGCGGCGGGTATTTTGGATTATCTCCTGGGAAGAAACGCTTTGGCCCAGAGTTATATAACCGGATACGGAATCTATGATTCTTTTGCGCCGCATCACCGGTTTTGGGCTGCCGAACCGAAGATGGGTTATCCGTATCCGCCGCCGGGCGTGCTCGTCGGAGGACCGAACGCCGCTCCAAGTGATGAACCCGGCCTTGCCGTGAGGGGACGGTCCGCGGCAAAACGCTACGCGGATCATAACGAGTCGTTTTCCACCAATGAGGTGGCCGTGAATTGGAACGCCCCCTTGGCCTGGATGGCCGCCTGGGCGTCGCAGATGGCCGGCAACGAGTAGTTGAAAATATGCCTTTGGTTCGTATCCGGGGTTCTGCCGCAGCGGAATGAGGATTATGGCGAATACACGGCGATGCGGCGTCCGGCGATGCTCGAAATAATCGCTTTGCGCCGACCTGCGTCGGCTTGGTGGCTCGGTGGCGCCCATACTTTGTTTGGTGCACCACCTGAGCCATCCTTGGTCTTCCGGCTGTCTTGGCTGCGAACCAGAGCCTCAACAGCGGTTCGACAACGTCGAATCGCGAGTCTAAACAGCTCAATAGCGTAGCTATTGAGCGAGTCTATTTTTTTGAAAAATGTTTAATTCAATAATTTTTCTTTTTTGTATGATTTTTTTATATGCATTAATATTCTCCTGAAACATGTTTTTCAGGGGGTGTTATGTCCATTCGTTTTAAACTTATCGCTCTTGTATTATTGACCGGTCTGGCTGGAGCTTCATCGATATTTGTCAATCGACTCATGATGAGGCCTGTTCGCTATATCAATTCCGAATCACTCATCCTTGAAGAACTCCACAGCAGTTTGGTTAATTACATGGCGCAAACCAATCTTTTGTACAGTGAATCTTTCAATGAGCAGTTGGTTTCCCTCCAGGAGGCAAAGGATAATCTGGACGATGCCTTTCGGGATATTGGTGAAATGGAATTCTTGCCGATGGTGAACGAATCCATTGCTGAGTCATTAGATATCATAGTTTTGTTCGGCAATGTTATCTCTTTGAAGCATAATCATCTTTTTGAACGAGTGCAAAAAGTCATTGATACTTCCAAAATTATTACGGATACGGACAAGAGTTTTACGATTCTTCAGCTCTTGTTGTCTGAAAAAATAGAGAACGATGAGAAGGCAAGGGATTTCCGTGACAGCGCTTTTTTTATGAATCTCAGTGCAAATGCTTTGAATCAAACCGTTTTAACCATAATTTCCGAACTTGATACCCAGACGAATACAATTTTGAATGAGGCTCATAAATTTGAAACTCGTGCCCAGCGTTTCGTGATTTTAGTCGTTTTTTTAGTCGTGATGATTCCTCTGGGGCTGGCTTTGTTGCTGGCCAATCTCCTGGCGACGCGAATTAAGAAGATCGATATCGGAATATCACGAATGAAAGATGGAGATTTGGCTGACCGCATCGAAGTCAAAAGTCGGGATGAAATGGGAAATCTTACCCGGAATGTCAACGATTTTACCGAGGAACTGGGCCGTTCCATCATGAGAATTAAGGAAGCATCCGGGACTAATATGGCTGTGAAGGAGGATCTTCTTACAAGCGTTGAGAGATTTTCCAAAGCTACGGGCCGCGTGGAGAATGCATCCAAGTCCATTACAGACGGCATGACTGATCTTGATACGACTGTTCAATCCAATGCCGAGGCGGTCCGACTCGTCGGAGAACGTCTCTCCAGTCTTGAGGCGATTCTTCAGGATCAGGTTTCTATGATCGAGGAAACCAGCGCTTCTATAACGGAGATGATTGCGGCTATCGGGAATGTCAGCGATATCACCGTACGCAAGAAGGACTCTCTGGTAGTGCTGAAAAATCTCACAGTGGACGGAGATGAAAAACTTTCGGGGACGAATACCACAATTTCATTGATTCATGACAGCATCGAAGAGATTCGGGCGACTACAGGTCTTATTGAGTCTATTGCGTCTCGGACGAATCTTCTTGCTATGAACGCGGCTATCGAAGCGGCACATGCCGGTGATGCCGGACGAGGTTTTGCCGTAGTGGCCGATGAAATCCGTAAATTGGCCGAGGCCACTTCCAGCAACTCCAAGCGAATCGATGGAGTGATGAGTGTTGTTATCGGCAATATCGAGGACGCTGTGGCATCCGGCAGTGGGACCGGAAAAGTTTTCAAGAGTATTAGCCGAGAGGTGGAGGAAGCTGCGGCATCGTTTGATGAAATAGCCGGCAGCATGGAAGAATTGAGTACCGGCGGGACTCAAATCCTGGAAGCGATGACTCGACTTAACGATATTACCGGTCAGGTGAAAGAGGTTGGAGGCACCATGTCAAACGCCATGCAAGCCAATCACAGCGCTATGGAGAGAGTGTCGCATATTGCTTCGGTTGCGTCCGATCGGGTGAAGGAAATCTCCGTCGAGCTGACCTCTTTGGATGAAGAAATGGAGTCTGTTTCCGCCTTGGCGAAACGTGTCGATGTTATTTCCGAAACCCTTGAACGCGAAGTGAAAGTCTACAAAGTTGATACGATCGACTTGAATCCAAATTAAACTCGCAGAAGGTAAAAGTGGCTGTAGGAAGCCTTAAGTTTCGGATACTCGCCATGGTTTCCCGTACCAATTTGTGAACTACGGTTGTTTGCGTTCCTCGGCACTTATGTTTGCGGTATTGCTTTTGATGCGATCCGGCCCTCAAGCGATTCGACACCGTCAAATCGCGAGCCTACACAGCTGTTCGACATCATCGAATAGCGAGCCTACACAGCTGTTTCACAGCGTGAAATCGCGAGTCTCCTCGAAACGAGTTTCCTGAAAAGGCGGTTTTTCTTGACCAATAGAACTCTTTCTGTCATGATTGTTTCTACACAAAGAAACATACCGCTCACCCGCCAAACTGCCGGTGGAGCCGCAAAGGAGAAGCACGTGTCCCAGAGAGTCCTCTTGAATCCCGATGAAGTGCCCAAGCAGTGGTACAACCTTGCCGCGGATCTTCCCGAGCCGCCGAAGCCTTACCTGGGCCCGGACGGGAATCCGGTTACTCCGGAAATGATGGCCCCCATTTTCCCGATGAATCTCATCGAGCAGGAAATGACCACCGAACGCTGGGTGGACATTCCCGAAGAGGTCCGCGGGCTTCTCGCCAAATGGCGGCCCAGTCCCCTGCATCGCGCCAAAGCTCTGGAAGAAGCTCTCGGAACGCCCGCGCGGATCTACTACAAAAACGAATCGGTCAGTCCCGCCGGCAGCCATAAGCCCAATTCCGCCGTGGCCCAGGCTTGGTACAACAAGCAGGCCGGAACCAAGCATCTCACCACGGAAACCGGAGCCGGTCAGTGGGGCAGCGCCCTGGCCTTCGCCTGCGCCCAGGTAGGCCTGGACTGCAAGGTTTACATGGTTCGGGTGAGTTTCGAGCAGAAGCCTTACCGGAAAGTGATGATGCAGACCTGGGGCGCCGAATGTCTTTCCAGCCCCACCGACACCACCGAGGCGGGCCGCAAGGTTTTAGCCGAAATGCCCGACACTCCGGGATCTTTGGGCATCGCCATTTCCGAAGCCGTCGAGGCCGCGGTTACCGATCCTACGGGAGAGACCAAATACGCTCTGGGTTCGGTTCTCAACCACGTTATGCTCCATCAGACCGTTATCGGCCAGGAAGCCAAGGTTCAGCTTGCCAAGTTCGGCGAGAAGAGCCCCGATGTGGTTATCGGATGCGCCGGCGGCGGATCGAACTTCGCCGGTCTCGCTTTCCCGTTCTGCGCGGATAAAATCGCCGGAACCCAGATGGAAATTATTCCCGTTGAACCGGCCAGCTGTCCGTCCATCACCCGGGGCGCCTATGCCTACGACATCGGCGACAAATCCGGCATGACGCCTTTGATGGTGATGTATACCCTGGGCCATGATTTTATTCCTTCTCCCATCCACGCCGGCGGCTTGCGTTATCACGGAATGTCGCCGCTTGTGTCGGCGGCGGTGTGTCAGGGGTTGATGACCCCGAGGTCCGTCCATCAGCTGGAATGCTTCTCGGCCGCGGTTCAGTTCGCCCGAACCGAGGGACTTATCGTGGCACCCGAAACCAGCCATGCCGTGGCGGCCGTGATTCAGGAAGCGAAAAAAGCGAAGGAAGAGGGCAAGGAAAAGGTGATTCTGTTCAATCTGTCCGGACACGGTCTTATGGATCTGAAGGGCTATCAGGCTTATTTCGCCGGAGAGCTCAGCGATCATGAGCTGCCCCAGGAAGACATCGAAAGTTTCCTGGAAAGCATTAAGGGTTTTCCGTCCGTTTGATGGCTGGGATACGATTCGGAAAGGTCGCAGTTGAGGAGTCGCGTTGTCGTGATTCTTCAACTGTAAATCAGCGAATCATATAAACTCAGTTTTTCGAAATTTCCTTGCAGGTAATTTTACGCCTCGTCGGCCATGGCGAGGCGTAGAATATAAGTATTTGCAGCAAATCAGGCCCAACTCAGGCAATAAAAAGTCTGTCATCGTTTGCATCGAATATTTGACATAGAAACGGACGGAATATCAGCTGCTTCAAGTATCATTTACAGGCAACAGAATCCAAATACAGCAGTAACAAGCGATGTGACCTAGCAAGTGGCGGATGTAATGAAATAGGCTTTCAATAATCATCTGGTTGTTAATGTATTGTGGGTAATATATTTAAAAATTTATAGTCAATTTACACCAATAAAAAAAACTATCAAACTTATAAGATTGCAAGCCAAATATAGTGTCGTCTCCTATTATCAACTCCATATTTCAGGCGGAGAAAGAAGTCCGCTGTAGAGGAGTGAACAACATCATGAAAAGAGCCTTGTTTTCGGTATTGGTAATTGCCGCTGTGATGTTTGTGGCGGGATGTTCAAATCCGTCGGACGGCGGAAATGAAAATGATGCGTACGCTATCGATATCGGTCCCGCTGGAGGCTGGGTCTTCTACGATGACGAGGCCGATGGTGTCGATGACATTGCAGGATTCCGCTACCTGGAGGCGGCGCCGAGCGATATCAGCTTAGAAGTGTCAGCACCGGTGATAAATTTCCTGAAAACACCGGAATAAGATTTCCGGTTTTGAGCCAATAAAAACGGGCGAGTATCCCTAAGATGGAGTAACCATACACCCATCGAAAAGGACACTGCCCGTGAAGCTCCAGGAGAAACGCATGCACCAGGCTCAAGTGCTGGCCAAGGAAGGGTACAAGCAGTACCGAATCGCCGAAATACTCGGCGTTACCGACCGAACGGTTCGAAATTACCTCAGCGGACACAGTCCCAAAATGAGCCCCAGGAAGAAACGGAAGAGCAAGCTCGACCACTTCAAATCCCATATTCGCAGTGTACTTGAGGAGGAACCGCTCTTCAATTGCGAGGTGCTTTATAAGAATCTTTGCGCCATGGGTTACACCGGAGGAATCACCATCCTCCGTGATTTCGCCAAAGAGACCCGAGATGAGATTCAGAGAGAAGTAGTTCGCCGCTTCGAAACCCAGGCCGGCTACCAGGCACAGATGGACTGGAAGATATTGCCGAAGGAACACTGGCGAGGCGTCTACGCCTTCGTCATGGTCCTCGGCTACAGCCGGACTCCCTATGTGAGATTCACCACCGATATGACCAGCGGCACACTGCTGGCCTGCCAC
This sequence comes from Spirochaetia bacterium, assembly GCA_963666985.2. Taxonomy (GTDB): domain Bacteria; phylum Spirochaetota; class Spirochaetia; order DSM-2461; family DSM-2461; genus UBA2779. Next base: position 2,671,677 of record CAXXIA010000002.1, read on the forward strand.
CAGAAAGCCTTTGAGTATTTTGGCGGTGTTCCTCAGACTGTATTGTACGACAACATGAAAACAGCATGGGTCCACGACGGAGAAGAGTGGAAGACCAACTCCCGGTTACTGGAGTTCGCTTCCTCCTACGGTTTCTCTCCAAGACGATGCGCCGTCAGGCGTCCCCAGACCAAAGGAAAAGTAGAGAGGTTCATCGACTACCTTTCGGGTAACTTCCTTTCTCAGGCACGGCGTAGTGGCCTGAAGACGATCGAAGAACTCAATGACGCCATTCTGCCCTGGCTGACTGAAGTTCAGCAGAAAGAGCTCCGGGACTACCAGGAAAGTCGTGCCCAGCGATATGAGGTGGAGAAATCCTTCCTGCAACCGGCACCGCCAGAGGGAGCTTTTGACTACCGTGACAGCATTCAGCTCATTGTCAGTCGAGAAGGCTCAGTCACCTACAAGACTAACAAGTACAGCGTGCCGCCTGTATTGGTTGGTAAGAAGCTGACGCTGAAAATCGATGCGCTTTCCATGCAGGGGGAAATCCTCAATGGGAAGGTTTCCATACGGCTATTCAATCTCCTTCCAGCTGGCTCCCGGCAGAAGGATATCCGCAATGAAGATCGGGAAGCACTCTTTACCCTGTGGGAGAAGCAGCGTAAGAAGTCGGCGAAAAAACCAGTCCGGAAGCAACAAGATGAGCAGACCATCGTCGATATCAGAAATCCTGCCTACTATGAGCGCTTTGTCGCTGTGGGAGTCTCGGTATGAATATCAAACTTGAGACCGTCACCGAGAGAATGAATTCGCTGGGTATGAGTTTCATGTCCGCAGGACTGGAATCCTTCCTGGCAGAACCCCGCCGGCAGGAACAGACGGTACTGGATATCGTTGCCGACTTGATGGAACTTGAATACATCCCCCGTAAAGAACGGAGCGCCAAGAGCCGCTTGAAGCTTTCAGGAATGCCGGCAGTGAAAAGGCTGGAAGACTTCGACAGGGGGTGGCTCAAAGGTGGTATCACCAACCGCCAGTTTGACGAGCTCTCCTCTCTGGCCTTCATCGAGCGAAAGGAGAACGTCATTCTCATGGGTCCCAGCGGCCTGGGAAAATCTCATCTGATGCTGGCCCTGGGGCACAAGGCCTGCATGGAGGGATTCACCACCTACCATACCACCTGCATCGACCTCATTGAGAACCTGGTTCTTGCCCGAGAGAACAACCGGCTCAAGCGTCGGCTGGTATGGCTCCGAAAACCGCACCTGCTTCTCATCGATGAAGTCGGTTACGAGAAGCTGACACCCGAACAGGCTAATCTTTTCTTCCAGGTTGTGAATGCCCGGTATGAACAGGGGAGTATGATCATTACGACGAACAAGCCATTTGGCAGATGGGCGGAGATAATGAGTGATGAGGCTGTTGCCAGTGCAACCCTGGACCGTCTGCTTCACCATGCTCATATCCTGAGTCTTCAAGGAGACTCGTACCGAATGAAGGATCGGTTGAAAGCGGGAGTCGTTGACTTCCTTTGACGCCCAAAACCGGAAAAACTAAATCGGTGAAATCCGGAAATGTTTCGTCGGTGTTGACAAGAAGACGGAACGACCACTTTCCTCTGGGGTGGAGGGGGTTATAATGCTACGAATGATGCAGATGGGTCGCCCGAACTGACGGCCGTGGGTACAGGGCAGGCCAACACCTCGGCGATTTTGACCGCGCTTGACGGTCAGGGCTATACTAATTACGCGGCGAAGTACTGCGACAATCTGGAAGTAACGAATAACGGAAGTACCTACGACGATTGGTTTCTGCCGTCGAAGGACGAACTGGGCCTGATGTACACCAATCTGCACCAGCAGTCGCAGGGAGGTTTTGCGGCCGACTCTTATTGGAGTTCCTCCGAGATCAGCGGTTTCAACGCATGGTGCCAGGACTTCAGCAGTGGCACCCAAGAAAGTAAATTCAAGGGTGCAACTTCCGGCTACCGCCGGGTTCGGGCCTGTCGGGCTTTTAATTAATTGAGCTCGCTAATGAGGGTGTAGGAGCAACTGCACCCTGCCTAAGGCAGGGTGTTTCAAAGAATAAAGCACTAATCAGCCGCCAGAAGCATTCGTGTTTCCGGCTTAGCATTCGGCAATGAGGCGGTGTTCTTCCGTGAATATCTATATCACCATCATCTCTTCCCGTTCAACTGAGCGAGAATCGCATAACGCTCTTCATCATCACTTCATGCCTGAATCACCAAACGATCTGGGTCCTCCCACATCCCTTGGGCCTGTTCAGAGTCAACGCCGTGTTTGACTTTGTTCTTGTTGCTCTTGTTATGATCGTACCTCAAAGCCCATTTCGGTGAAATGTCAATTTCACGAAGGATACCGAATCTCCATATACAAAGTCCGCCGATGGCGCATTCGGTCAATGTCCTTTGTGTGAAGGAAGCAGGCCGGATCCGATCCGAAGCACATCCGTGCTTCGGATGCATCTCTCGGTTTAAGACGGAACTTCGAAAAACATCTGTTGATGCGCTCCGGCGGTAACGAGGTTACCGCCTCCGGGGCTTCGCCCAAATTTGCCTCTGTCATAGATTTTGCGTAAGTCTTATGTCTCGGCAAGAAAGCCGAGACATAAGGCAATCCGGAAGGTTCATGAGGTCAATAAAAAACGACGGCCGTGGGGAATCTTAATCGGTTCTCCAGGAATCCCCAAGCACAAGATCGGCATATTCCGCGGCTTCTTCCACATAGGAGCGGGTTTCGTTATCGAGTTCTCTATTCCACAGCTCCTTCATGGGCATAATTGCAGAGAGCTCTTTGCCTTCAAGGGTTTCTTTCACAAAGAGTACCGGCTCCAAATCGAGTCCGACAACCGCGGCGGCAATCGAACGGTCGGCCGAAGGTTTGGCAATCTTCAAATTGGCGATGAGACTCAAACATGTGGATGCCGCACCATAGGCGGGAGTCAGATTCCCAAGGCCGTAGAGAATGGGAACATGCTTCCCCGGAAAATTATTCGTTTTGTATATTTCATAAGGTTGGGAACAGTGGGCATGATGTCCTATGATGGCATCAGCGCCGCACTCGGCAACGGCATGGGCCCACTCCAGTTGTTCGGGATGAGGATAGGTTTCATTTTCCAAACCCCAATGCATTCCCACGAACACCAAATCGGCACCGGACTCCCTGGCGGCTTTTACCTCTGCTTCAAGGGGGGACATATCCACTTCCGCATTGGGGATGATGTGCATGGGTAGGACATTAACCATCCATGGTTTTCCCTGGGGAAGGGGCTTCCAGTTAAGAGAATAGGTGTAGGCTATCCAGGCGATTTTTACCCCGTCGACTTCCATGATAGTCGGTTTACCAAGGCTTTCTTCGTCCAGATTAATCCCAATATAATTAATTTTATCTTCATTCAGCGCCTTAATCGTCCTAAGACAGCCCTCTTCGCCGCAGTCCATTATGTGATTGTTCGCCAATTGAACCAGATCGTATTTCCTGGATTTATGGGAAACCAGAGACTGATATATTTCTTTAGAAATATTCACCTCCGGAGTGCCTCCCATCTCTTCAATGGAAAGAACCGAGGCCGGATTGTCATCGGCAAGAGTCGATTCGAGGTTGGCATAGGAATAATCGGCGCCAAAAATCAAATCCTCAACATCTGCATACATATGATTACGGGATTCTTCAATCAAGGTGGCAAACATAAGATCGCCGACTGCGCTGATTCGCAATTCTCCCTCGCTTCCGCATTTATTCGGTAATTCCGCAGATTTCCTGCGGAAGGGCTTAAAATAGGAATCGAGACCCGAATCCTTGCGGGGAACTTTGTATGCTCCGGAAGTTTTATTGACATAATAGGAAGCAAAATCCAGATCATTCGGATTCATGACGACATCCAGAGGAAAATCCCATTCACCGGCGGCTATTTTCCGCTCGCGGATGCCATGAATCATCTTCTGCACTTCTTCGGGCATACTTTCAATAAGGCTAAAGGCGTTTCGGGGTAAATTGACAGGTTTAAAATTTCTCTTTTTCATCGATCTTCCTTATTTACGGCCTTCAAGCCAGCGGGCAGCCATATCGGCATAGAGGGCGGCCCCCTTGTAAATCTGCGTTTCGTCAAAAGCGATTTTAGGGTGATGCTGGGGATAGGGATATCCTTCCGCCGGAGATCCCAGAGATAATGCCATCATCACGGAGGGCACGCGCTGTGTTACATAGGCAAAATCTTCCGATCCGGAAATCGGAAACAAGGGAGAGGGATAGACTTCTTCACTGCCGAATAACTCTCCGGCATACACATTCAGCTCCTCGACAAGTTTTTCATCATTGAGAGTAACTCCGCAATTTAAGGAATAGTTCACTTCCGCTTCCGCCCGATACGTTTTTGCCACGAGAGTAACGATCTCTTCAACGCGCTGCTTTATGAATGCTCTCACCTTTTCATCGAAGGTCCGGATTGTGCCGGACATAAACCCGTCCTGCGGAATAACATTGTCCGCGGAGCCGGAGCTAATTTGCCCGATGGTCAAAGAGGCATGGGCGCGGGGAGAGATTTCCCTGGCGTTTATTGTCTGGAGAGCGGTATGTATTCTTGCCAGAACATTGATAGGATCTACCCCCATATCGGGCATGGCACCGTGACAGCCCTTTCCCTTTACAGTGATTTTCAATGCATCTACGGCCGCCAGGCAGGGTCCCGGACCGCCGATGTGTATCCGGCCGGAGGGAACGGGTAAACCGGAAAAGACATGGATCATCATGGCAGCATCAACATCGGGGTTTTTCAATACCCCGGCATCAACCATCGCTTTGGCGCCCTTGATGAGTTCTTCCCCCGGCTGAAACATAAGTTTCACCCGTCCTTTAAGGCTGCTCTCATTTTGCTTTAGAATCCTGGCGGCTCCCAGGAGCATGGCCGTGTGAATATCATGGCCGCAGAGATGTCCATTACCGTTGTCGGCCTTAAACTCAAGCTCCGACTCTTCCGGTATCGGCAGGGCGTCCATATCCGCCCTGAGCATGAAAACGGGACCATCACCTTTGCCCGCCATGGCCACAATGCCCGATTCGATGAGCCGCTGCGGTTCGTACCCCATATCGGCGAGGCTGTTAAAAACATATTCCGCTGTTTGGGGAAGATCCATTCCCGTCTCGGCAAAACGGTGTATTTTCCGCCGGTGAGCAAGAATCTCCTGCTCCAGTTCTTTTGCCTGCGAAAGGATCTTACTCATTCTTATCCTCCGCGGATTTCGCTTCTTTCGGATTGTAGAATCCCAGCTTGAAAGCGATTCTGGCAAAAATAAGAGATAGAGCCGCAATGGCCGGTATTGTGAAGAATGAATTTATAAGACTGAAACCGAGGACGATTACCGCAACCACGATAGGAATGAGGGCTGTTTTGTAGCTCTTCAGTATCCAGGCCAGTGTGAGGGCTCCGAAAAGAGCCGGAACAACCTGATCAAAAGCCGGTCGGATGAGAGGATTCTGGAAGAAAGCGGTAAAGGGCGTTAGAAGAAGTACGCCGATAAAGATGATAATCATTGTTACCATGGTAGATACGGCCATGGCGATCGTACTCAGCGCGTCGCCTTCCTCGGTTTTGGCATCAACCCCGGCGGCATCGAGTGCCGTTACGGTGGCGGGAATTTTAATATTTGAAAAATTACCCGATACCGACATCAGGTAATAACCGGCGGAACCTACGATCGGGGAGTAGCTCATGAATTCGGCAATCCCCACGGGAATCATTATGGAAAGAATGGTTGTTGCTCCCTTGAGGAAAGCCGGCCAGTTCGGACTAATGCCGAAAACAAGCCAGATAACCATAGGCGGAATAAATGATCCAACGAATACCGCCGCAACCATGAATCGTCCCAGTCTGTGAACACGTTCGTTATATGATTTCATTGCTTAATCTCCTTAATATTTCGGTTATGCGGTAATCGCGGTTTTAATAATCACGGCTATGAGGGCGGCGATTATGCTGAACGACAGGGAATATTCTCCCAGCCAGCTTGCTTTGGTCTTCTTTGACAAAATCAGAACAACACCCATGGTAACGGCGCTGACGCCGACCGCAAGAAGGTCGTTTCCGCCCGCTATAATAGCGGGAACCGAAAAGTTTGCAAAAACGGCTATCATAATGGTCCCGACAAAAACACCCTGCCAAACCGTGTTTCTGGCCGTTATCTTGCTAACGGTCTCCTTGTATTTTTTGAGAGCAAAAAAAGCGAGGATAAAACCGGGCAGAACTCCGATAGTCATACACCAGACGGAATTGGCCCAAACAGTGGGTGTAAAGCCGGCTCTGCCAAGCCCTTCGGCTCCCGCTTCCGTGGCACCTATTGTAGCCGTTACCACTTCATACATAAGAGATCCGATAACTGAAAGACGACCCCATGCAATAGGCATTCCGAGAACCGGTACCAGTGTCATCAATCCGAGAATGATGGCTATCGAGGGAATGATACTCGTTGTCGCCGCTGTTCTGATTACTTTTGAAATGGTCTTTGTTTCAACACCCAGTTCCAGCGCTCTTGTTTTTGCCATCCGGAAGAAGATAAACGCCATAACAAAAACTCCGCTCAGAAGGACTGCAACCGCTGCGTACAACGCCACACTGTTCGCCATTACCAAATGATCCATTAGGAGCTCCTTTAATCCTTAGCTTAGAATGAGATAAATACGTAATTGTTCACGCGTATTTACTGTCGGTATGCAGATATTGTTCATAGGGTTCATTCATCTGTCAATTGAGGTTTTTCAAATAGTCGATTAAGGATCTTATCCGGCCTTGAGCAGGATCAGCCGCCGGTCCGCTGATTCCAAGGGGGCTTTTCGGTAAGGAGAGCCTTTTTTTTATTTCCGGATGCGGTATGGATACGCACCGACGCCGGTCAAGAAGCGGATATAATTTCGTATTCTCCGATATGAAAGGCTTCCACGGCTTTATTCACGTTCTCGTCGCGGACCGTGATGTAGAGGTCCATGCCGGACTTCAGGGCCGATCGAATCGTTTCCGCGTGTCCTTTGCCGCCGATTTCAAGTTTTCCGAGTTCGTCAATGAAAAAAGATTTCGCTTTCTTCCTTATCGCGGTGGAAAGAATTTTTTCGGCCATGGCAAAACCTTCCGTTCTGAAGGTGAATGCGCCGTATCTTTCGGTTTTTTCCCAATCCTTCGGAAGAGGAAGACTGCTTAATTTCGCAAGAGGAAGGGATTCACCCGTATTCAGATCCTTAAGGATATACATCGTGATTCTGCCGCAATCCCATACTTTTTCCGAACCGAATCCATGGGCCGCGTCGCTTTGCCGAAACAATTCTTTAAGCTTGAAGGTTTTTCCTTCGTTTTTCTTTCCCGTAACTAAATAAACCATCGGAGGAAAGTATACGCCGATTTGACCGTTTACGAAACGTTTCGGTTTATTTCGGGGAAATCCGGTACTTATGGGCCATCAGATCGGGACGATAAGAAACTTTAGTTTTGCGGAGTCCTTCGCGGCCCATGTCCTGTTCGAGATTCATGTACGTGTAGTTCGAACAGAAATCGCGGGCGAAACGGCTGAAGAGAAACTGGTAAGATCCTTTGATTCCCATGTCGGCTTTGGCGAAGTGAATGGTAAAAGTTTCTTCATTAAGTTTTTCGCCCAGGATAAATCCCGCGGGTTTTCCATCGGCATAGGCGATTGCTCCCGTTAATTCGAGCTTTTCCCTTAATTCCAGTGCTTCCAGGCATTGGTGATAATCGCTCGTGGCGAGTTCCTGCCTTGAAGAGTTTTGCCAGAGTTCCAAAATCCCTTTTGCATCCTTCAGCTTATCATCCGTCAGGGGGAGAAGAAGAGGATTGGGATTACTGAGGAATTGGTTCAGGAGATTTTTCTTTTTGTGCAGAGATTTTCCCGGATATGTTTTAAATTTTTCCGTGTGGTAGAGATAATCCGAATCATTCGGATGTGATGTGATGTCGAACTCTTCCGCTTTGAAGCATTCCAGCCATTCTTCGGGTATCGGGAAGATAAAATCCCACTCTTGCCGTTTCAGGAGGGCTTTCAGCTCTTCAAAGCATCCCTTTTCCGCTTTGTTCGGGCTCATCATGGGCATCAGATAACGCTTATGATCATAGGAGAGACCGGAAATTAAGACGCCGTGGCTTATTTCGACAACTTCATATTCGTGCGTATTCCTAAAGAGATAAAGATTGGCAAAGGAAAATTCGGAAAGGTGCATTCCTATGGCATCCAGCCGCTCGGTGATAAGTTCTTTATGTCCAAGGTCCAATTGTGATATTGTCATATATATTAGGGTAATGATAATGTTTGGTCGCGGCAATTGGGCGGAACCGCTGCTCCGATAATATTCTCTCGGATGCCGAGGTTGTTTTTTATGACTTCCCCCTCGCCGCACGGAAGGTTATTTATTATTTTATTCCCAAGCGAAGCGAGAGAAGTGAAATGGAATTTCGTTTCTGAGCATGAGCCGGGAAAGTCAGGTTTAATATCTCGCCCTTTGGGGCGGAAGGGTCACGGAGTGCTCATTTCCAGGGCTTGCCCCGGGGTATGATGCCTTTCATTGGTGTTATTCATATGGATCGTATTTATTTGGACAACAATGCAACCACGGTTGTGGATCCCTTAGTGAAGCAGGCTATGGAGCCGTTCTGGCTGCAGAGCTACGGGAATCCCAATTCTCTTCATGATTTCGGCACCGAAACCCATCCGGCGATGAGTATTGCGTTTGATCGCATCTACGCCGGCATCGGGGCGTCCGATGACGATGATGTGGTTATCAACAGCTGTGCTTCGGAAGGCAACAATACCGTCCTGAAGGGTGTTTGGGCCGATTCCATTCTCAACGGCGGCAAGAAAAGGATGATCACCAGCCAGGTGGAGCATCCCAGTGTGGCGAACACGCTGGACTGGCTTGAAAGGCAGGGAGTGGAAGTCATCCGTCTGGCACCGGACGGCGACGGCAGAATTACCGTTGATACTCTGGCCGACGGATTCGATCCGGATGTTACCGCTCTTGTAAGCATTATGTGGGCCAATAACGAGACGGGTCTGATTAATCCCGTCGGTGAGCTGGCCTCTTTTTGCCGGGAAAAGGGTGTGTTGTTCCATACGGATGCCGTGCAGGCCGTGGGAAAAATCCCGGTGGATCTGCAGAACGTTCCCGCCGATTTTTTGACTTTCAGCGCCCATAAGTTTCACGGTCCCAAAGGAATCGGGGGACTTTTCATTCGAAAGGGGCATGCGTTGACGCCGCTTCTTCACGGCGGTGAGCAGATGGGCGGCCTGCGGGCGGGGACTGTGAACGTCGCGTTTCTCGTAGGGATGGGCCTGGCCATGGAAATGGCCGTAGATGCTTTGAAATTTGAGGATACCAGAGTTCGCTCTTTGAGGGATAAGCTTGAGGACGCCATCCTGGCTCTTCCGGATACCATCGTAATCGGCAAGCGGGAGTACCGCACACCGAACACCATCCTGGCGAGTTTCAAAGGGATTGAGGGCGAAGCCTTTCTTTGGGATTTGAATCAATTAGGTTTGGCCGCCAGCACCGGCAGTGCCTGCTCCTCCGAGTCTTTAGAGGCCGATGCAACGCTTCGAGCCATGGTTTCGGACGCGGATCTGGCTCATACGGCGGTGCGCTTCAGTCTGTCGCGTTTTACCACCGAAGAGGAAATCGATGCGGCCGCGGCGGCCGTCGAGAAAACCGTTTCGCGGCTGAGGGCTATTTCCAGCACGTATTGAAAAATTGAATAGAGGCGGGCCGCTGAACACCGTGCGGCCCGAGAGGAGCATATCATGGCGAAGGGCGACTTGGTCGGCGGATCCCTATGGCAGAATTACTCAAACAAAGTCGCCGAACGGATGAACCATCCCCGTTTCCTCGGCGAAATCAGCGAAGACGAAGCCTTATCCCTGGGAGCCAAACTCGTTGTCGCCGATCATGGCGCCGAGTCCTGCGGGGATGCCGTGAGGCTGTATTGGGCCGTGGATGAACAGTCCGGAAAAATCGTCAGAGCGAAATTTAAAAGCTTCGGCTGCGGTACGGCCATCGCTTCGAGCGACATGATGGCCGAACTTTGTGTCGGGAAAACCGTTGATGAAGCCATGGGCATTACGAATTTGGAGGTGGAAAGAGCTCTTCGGGACAATCCCGATGTTCCGGCGGTTCCTCCGCAGAAGATGCATTGTTCGTTGATGGCTTATGACGCCATTAAAGCCGCGGCCGCAACGTACAAAGGAATAGACGTTAAGGCGCTGGAAGAAGCCGAGATTGTCTGCGAATGCGCTCGGGTTACCTTGTCCACCATCAAGGAAGTGATTCGTCTGAACGATCTGAAAACCGTTGAAGAAATCACCGCGTACACAAAGGCCGGAGCTTTCTGCAAGTCGTGTCTGCATCCGGGTGGACATGAGAAGCGCAAATGGTATCTGGCGGATATCCTGGCCGAGACGCGGGCCGAAATGGAAGGGGAAGCCGCCGCGGTCGAAGTGCCCTTTAGCGAACTTGCTTTATTTAAGAAGTTCAAAGCCGTTGAGCGTGTTCTCGATGCCGAAATCCGCCCGATGCTTCATCAGGACGGCGGGGATGTGGAAGTGGAAGATTTCCGCATGGACGGCGATGTGCCCGTAGCCACAATCTCTTACAAGGGTGCCTGTTTGGGATGTATCAGCGCCACCGTCGGAACCCTGGGATTCATAGAAAATATCCTGAAGGACAAATTGGATCCGGCTTTTTGCGTGGAAGTTGGCTGATTATCAGTCTGTTGAGTCGATTTCAAAAATCGCTGCACGGCGTCCTATAATTTCTCCTCGGTTCCTATGGAGGAGCTTTTTTCATTGCTGATGAATTACATCAGCGATCGGAAAAATTCCATATCGGCGTCCATTACCCGGTAAAAACTGCTTGATATATTGTGGTCTTCTCCGGGATATTCGAAGAATCTATAGTTCACTCCGGCGGCATCCAGGTTGGATCGGAATGGGATACTCCATTCGAATGGAACCGATTCGTCAGCCGTACCATGATGGATGAGCATGGGAACTGAAATGGAATCCAGGTAGGAATTCGGCGTTAGACTGGGGTAGTGTTTTTTAGAAAAAGCTGATTCGATCTGAACTTGGAGATTCTTTGCCGCTTCTGCATTCCGGCGTCTGATAAAATACAGCGTGTTTTCCGGGAAATCCTGAGTAACCGCCGCCCATAGGGTTGCTCCTTTGATGGTGGTGTCTATTGTAAGAATACGAAGGGATATCTCTCCGCCCATGGAATGACCGTAGAGAAATATGTTATCCGTATCCGCTCCGGGGATTTTATTAAGATCGGCCAGAAGATTGAGAACATCGATTGAATAATCAATTGTTCTTGATAGACTCCGTTCCCCAAGACCTTCCGAGCGTCCGTGACCCCGATAATCCGGCTTTATCACGAGAAATCCGCCTGCGGCATAATAACGGGTAACCATTCTGTAATGTTCCGTAGTGGAGTAGATATCCGGGTTGATGTGACCGTGTGCAAGAAGAATCACCGGTCGGCCGTATTCCGGGGCATCTCCTTCCGGGCCCTCGATTAATCCGTAATTTCTGTTGCCGTCGCTGATATAGGAGAATTCCCGGGCATAAAGACCCTCGGCCGCGGGAACCGTATTTAAGAGTTGAAAATCTTCCATACCGTAGGAACGCTGCCGAAGAGCGGGGATGCTTAAAGGATGCAGTCCGGTTCTATCGGGAAGCGGCTGCGGCGCCTGGACGGATATCGTCATTTCCGGAGATGCCGCTCCGTTCCTTGCGCAGCCTATAAGAACCAAAACGATCGGAAGAATGATCTTATTCATTGCATTTTTTAATTTCATAGTAATATTGTAATAATATAGAGAATCTGAGATTTCTGTTTTCTGTTACATTTTTGTCATGTTCCTATTCAATACTTTGAAAACAGTCGACTACCGGGATTTTGAGAGTTTACTGATTGCTTGTATCGTTTCACGCAGGTTCGAATTTCAAAGACACGATCCGCTTCTTTTTAACTTCCAGAACCGTATAGCGTCCTTCGGAACACGTGAGGACTGTTCCCGGCGTGGGGATTCGTTCGAGTTTCTCCAGCAAATATCCGCCGATTGTGTGCGTTCTGCTGTCGTGTTCCAAATTGAGTCCCAAAGTATCGGCGATGTCGTAAAAGTCGGCATCGCCCTGCATAATCCAGCCGCCGCTTTCATCGGGGATAATGGGATCGTCTCCTCCGGATTCCCTTTCATCGTACAGCTCGCCGAAGATTTCTTCCATGATGTCTTCTCTGGTTACAATGCCGTCCAGGCCTCCGTACTCGTCGAGAACCACGGCAAGATGAATGGGCTCTTTTTTGAGTCGGAAGTAGAGTTCGTGAGCCTTCATCGTTCCGGGGACGAGGTAGGGCGCTGAAGCTATTGTTTTTATCATGGCGCCGGGAGTTTTTTTCATGGCGCCCGCGAGGTCGGTAAGGGCAATTGATCCTGTTACGTGTTCTCCGTCTTTTTTAAGAACCGGAGCGCGGGAATGTCCGGATTCGACAAAGCGGTCCATCGCTTCCGAGACGCTCATATCCTCGACGAGAGAGAACAGGTCGGTTCTATGAGTCATGATGGCTTCGACCGGCGTGTCGTTGATTCGAAAGACATTCCGAACCATTTCTTTTTCGAATGATTCCACAACACCCTCATTCTCAGCCGCTTTAACATGGTGCAGCAGGAATTCCAGTGTTAATTTGGGTGTTTCCTTTCCGGCGATCATTCGCGTGAGCGTACCGCTGATGGCGGTGACGATCCTGATGACGGGCCGGAAAATCCAAGAGAGAAACCTTACCGCACGGACACTGCGGAGTGTGAGCTTTTCCGCGGTTTTCAGGGCAATCTGTTTCGGGGTGACTTCACAGAATATGAGAACCAGCAGCGTGAGAATCCCCGTAGCCGCGGCAACGTAGGTATTTCCGAAGAGACGGATGGTCATGGATGTCGTCAGAGCGGAAGCGCCGATGTTGGCCAAGTTGTTGCCGATCAGAAGCGTCGTCAGGAGGATATCGGGCCGATCCGTCATGTTTTTAACAAGCCGGCCCCGTTTCCCTCGGTTTTCGGACATTGCGGAAATTTGTCCCGGAGTGAGCGAGGTGAAGGCCGTTTCAACCGATGAGAACAGAGCCGATGCAAGAATTAGCAGAATAAGAAACGCGAGCAGCCAGGCTGTCATTCGGCGGATTGGACGGCGGCGCGAGATGAAAACGCGCCGGATATAGGCAGGGGATCTTCCATAGATCTTTATCATCCCTTATCGGAGGCGGAGGGACAAGAGGCGGCGGGAAATCCATTATCCGGTCGGTATGCCGGTTTCCCGAAAACGTTTCAGAGGGGAGGCGATTTCAAAAATCAGCGATTTTTGAAATAAAACCTTATATAACAGCCTGTTGATATGATGTGAACTGTAAACCCCCAACCGATTATTTTTTCCCAGAGCCCTCCTCATGAGTGTCTCGGAGAGAAGAGCACGAATAAGAGCCCGGCAGCAAATAACGACGGTTGATCACTCTGATATTCGTGGATCAAGCCGAAGGCCCGCCTACATGGTCGTGATCCGTCGGGAGCTGCCTCAGACTAAAGGCGCGGGTCCGGCCGATATCGGCCTGTCGCATAGCAGGCGCGAGGATTCTCCTTTCCGTGTGCTGCCGGGCCCTCATTCGTGCTCTCCTGTTTTCATATCCGTTAGGCTATGACTTCCTGGTGCTTGGATTCAACAGTTGTACCGATCGCCCAAACAAACCCAATGAGATCTCGAGCTACAGCAGTAATCACTTGCTGCTTTGTCTTCCCACGACCAAGAAGCCTCACGTACCTGGAATGAAGCCTGTGGCGAGCGGTGCCGGCAATCTCAATGACTTCGGCGCTGAGCCCCTCTTGGCGTGCCCGCAACCTGGGAGTCAGAGTTGGCTGAAATCGTGCCGACCAAGCCGCCTCGACAAGCACCCGGCGGAGGTGCGTGTTGCCTGTCTTGCTTATCCCTCCTCGCCGAACTCTCTCACCACTGGAGTGTTCACTGGGAACCAGACCGCTGTAACCCATGGCCTGCCGGGCGGTAGGGAATCGTGATAACTGACCAACTTCCGACACGATGGTTACGGCGCTGATTTTCGCGATACCTCGCAGTGCCTGGAGGGCCGCTATCACCTCCTGCATGGACTCCGGAGCATTTTCCACGACCTCGTCGATGAGTTTCTCCAGGCGTTCGATTCGTTGGCCTTGGTGATGGATCTCATCCAGGTAGTCTGCCAGAGTTGCCTGTTGAGCGTACTGTTCGAATTTTACCTCTTTGCGTATCCATTCGAGGTAACGCTGCGTCCATGCTTTCATCTTCACTGTCGGACGTTTGCCATGCCTGAGCAGGAACTTACTCAGACGATGCCGAGCTCGAAGCTGATCCTGTTTTGCAGCTTCCCGTGCTCGGACCAGATCTCGAAGAGCCTCGTGTTCGGCGTCTGGCACCCAGACCGAAGTAAGGTCTCCTGCTCGGTAGGCTCGAGCCAATCGCTCGGCATCCCGCCGGTCAGTCTTGATCCGGTCACCGGGTTTCACCGGGATGAGTGTCGGGGCTACTACCTCACAGGTGCAGCCCAACTTCGTCAGCTGCCAGTACAATGCGTACCCGGTAGGTCCAGCTTCATAACAAGCCGTCCAAGTCGATTTCGGCCCCAGCTTGCCAAGCAGCTTCTTGATGCTCGGTTCCCGATTCGGGATGATACCGAGGTTTCTGACTTCTCCCCCGTTGGCTTCGGCAACCGCCACTGCAATTGTTTCAGCGTGAACGTCCAAACCTACAAACCGCCCCACCGTCGTGTTAAGCTTCATATTGCCCCCCTCGTATGTAGCTCTGCGCTACTGTGTGTCTCACAAAAGCGTAACCTACGCGTTTGCGAGTGGGGGCATTCGGTTCACATCATTGTGACTAAAGGGGTTTCAACCGTCGGTTCCAAGCAATTTCATGAATTATGAAATTGCCTCAGGGGTGAATTATTCTTCTCATAACATGCCGGATACGGCAAACGAGAATGATTTGTTTCGCCGATTAGGTCAGGTCGGACAGACGGAATTTTCGGCTGCCTGGGATTTTCTCGGCCGAAAGCATCGATCCGTTTTTCAATTCGGCCTTAAAAATCTTGCCGCCGACCCTGCTGTCTTAGTATCTTTTTTGACGATATTTCCACTTACGCAAGGACACAAAACATGGCCAAAAGAAAGTTCAAGACGGAAGTCAGTCAGCTGCTGAACCTGTTAATTCATTCCCTTTATTCGCATAGCGAAATATTCCTTCGGGAACTCATTTCCAATGCATCCGATGCCTTGGACAAGCTGAAGTATCTCACTCTTACGGATGAAGGACTTAAAAATCTCGCTTTTAATCCGCGTATCGATATCCGAATCGACGGACGGGGAAGCGGAACTCTCGTGATTGAGGACAACGGCATCGGCATGAACGATGAGGATTTGTCCGAGTCGCTTGGAACCATCGCCCGCTCGGGAACGAAAAACTTCATGGAGAAGCTCACCGGAGACGCCAAAAAGGATTCCAACCTCATCGGCCGTTTCGGTGTGGGATTCTATTCGTCGTTCATGGTGGCCGACAAGGTTGAGGTGATTTCCCGAAAGGTGGGTGAAGAGAAGGCCTATAAATGGATCAGCGACGGCGAGACCGGCTTTACTATTGAAGACGCCGAAAGAGAGACGCAGGGAACCACTGTTATTCTGTATCTGAACGAAACCGGTAAAGAGTATGATTCGCAATGGAAAATCAGTTCCGTCATCAAGAAGTATTCGGACCATATAGCCTTCCCCATTCATCTGCACTGGACCCAGACAACCGGTTCCGGGGACGATGAGAAAACCGAAGAGAAAGAAGAGCAGGTTAATGCCGCCAGCGCTCTCTGGAAAAGGCCTAAGTCCGAATTGAAGGACGAGGACTATAATGAGTTCTACAAGACCTTATCCCACGAAACCGATGATCCGATGTTTCGCATCCACACCCGTGCCGAAGGAACCTTGGAATACACCACGCTGTTTTTTATTCCGAAAACCGCTCCTCCGGATCTGTATTACGCCGATTACAAGCCCGGAGTGAAGCTTTATGTAAAGAGGGTGTTCATCACCGATGACGAAAAGGAGCTTCTGCCGGTTTGGCTGCGCTTTGTCCGGGGAGTTATCGATTCGGAAGATCTGCCTCTGAATGTGAGCCGTGAAATTCTTCAGCAGAACAAGGTGATGGCCAAAATTCGGGAAGCTTCGGTGAAGAAGCTGCTCAGTGAATTCCAGAAGTTCTCGGAGAACGCCGAGGACTATGCCGAGTTTGTCGAACAGTACAATAGGCCTCTTAAAGAGGGGCTGTATTCGGATTGGGCTCACCGGGATGATCTTTTGTCGCTGGTCCGCTACAAATCCACCTCCGTGGAAGGCTGGACAAGTCTTAAGGAATACAAAGACAGAATGCCGGAAGATCAGAAGGCCATCTACTACATTGCCGGCGATAATGAGGATTCTTTGAGAAAATCTCCCCTTCTTGCTTCCTATAAAGAGAAGGGATATGAAGTTCTGATTATGGCCGATGAAATCGACGAGATTGTCACGCCGATGATCGGGCCCTTTGAGGAAAAGGAATTCAAGGCCATCAATCGTTCCGGCGCTCTGGATGATTTGAAGACCGAGGATGATAAGAAGAAGGAAAAGGACGCCGAGCCGGTTCTGAAAAAGATTAAAAAAGTCCTGGGAGAGGCCGTTAAGGATGTGGTGGCTTCCGCCCGGCTCGCCGATGCTCCGAGCTGCCTTGTTTCCGACGATGCGGATCCTTCGGCTCAGATGAGGCAGATGCTTAAGGCCATGGGTCAGAAGGACATTCCGGAGGCCACGTTTATCCTTGAGGTGAATCCCGATCATCCGGTGGTGAAGGGACTGGCCGAGGAGAAAGACAAGGAACTCTTGGAAGATGTCGCGTATCTTCTCTACGAGCAGGCCCTTCTGGTTGAGGGCGTGGAATTGAAGGATCCGGTTGCCTTTGCCGCCCGGCTGAACCGCGTGGCCGCCAAGGCGCTGTAAGGGCTGTTCAGCCCTCTGACTTCGGGTAATCGGCGGCGGCGCTCCGGCGTTGTCCATGAGGAGTTGTTTCCATGAAAAGAATCATTGCGATCGTTATCGTTTTTGCCGCGGCCGTCGGCATCGTCTCGGCTCAAAGCCTTCGTGAAGACCGGGAAATAAAAACATTGAACGAAGAGGCTCTTGAAGGGCGGGTTAAAGCCGGTGTTCTGCTGGGGATGCCTTCCGGGGCCACGATAGGATATCGATTCTCGAATTGGTTTGAGACGAATCTGACGGTCGGATACAGTTTTATCCATAAAAACTCGGCCGTTGTAAGAGCCAACAGCCTTTTTACGGTTTTGGAGATTCCCATGGGAGACGCGGGAATGATGCCGTTTTCCTTGGGCCCTCAGGTCAGTTTCTTCTTTGGGGATAAGTTTGTTGTTCAGCTTGTGGGAGATCTTCGTCTGGAGTACACCTTTGAAGAGATTCCCTTAAATCTTTTTGTCGAGGGCGGATTTGGTTTTCAATTCAACGATGACGACTGGATTGCCTGGAATTCGGGAATCGGGGTTCGGTACGTTTTTTAGGCCGGTATCGGCAGCCCCCCGCGGGGAGCGTTTCGCAGGCGGTTTCCTGCGGAAGCTTCGAAGCGGCGGCGGTTCGGCGCTTGTCTTTTAGGAAATGAAGCGGCTCGGTTGAGCCGCTTTTTTTGTGTCCGTTCGGGATGCACGGAGGGACGCCGGAACGGGCGGCCGCTGCGATGAACCGCCGCCGGGGTCAGCTGAAAAATGCCGATGCGGTTTCTTCGGAAGTGAGACTTTCTCGTTGACCTTGGGACAGTTCCATAGTTTAGATTGAAAATGCGGATTTATAGAGGTGTTTTTACTTTGGTTTGCATGCCGGTTGGCAAGAGCGAAATGCTTTCGGCCATAGTAAAACGGCAAAGATTCACGGTCCGAGTCGGCCTTGGAGCGTGGATATTCCTCTTTGATCTTTCTCGGATCCTTATCGGGAACCGTTATTTTAAGTCAACTTAAGGAGAATGAAAATGAAGGTAGTTAAAGATGCCGCAGGCACACCGTATGAAGCTCCAAAACATTTTGGTGTTTACGGTATTCAAAAATTTGTACAGGAATCCGAAAGAGTGAAAGTTTCCTATTCTTATTTCCAGCCGGATGGCGGCTGTGAAATGACCGGCACTCCGACGGAGAAGATTTACTACGTTGTAAAGGGCTCCATAACAATCAAAGGAAAAAATGAAAGTCATGTGCTCAATCAGGGAGACATAATTTTCATTGCCGCGAATGAAGAGCGTGCAATGTCGATTAACGACGGCAAGCCTGCCGAAGTGCTCGTTTTTGTTATTAAGCCGTAATTTTGCAGGAGATGGAAAATGAAAGATTTGTTCAGACTTGATGATAAAGTCGCCGTCGTTATCGGCGGCGCAGGCGGAATCGGCCAGTCCTGTTCCCTCGCTCTCAGTCAGCAGGGCGCCAAGGTGGTTATCGCCAGCCGGAATCGTGAGGCCATTGAAAAGGCGGCGGTTGAGATTAATAAAGAAACAGGGAATGAAACGGCCTTTTTTACGGTTGATACCTCCGACGAGGCAACCATCGGCAATCTGGTTGATCAGACCGTAAGCCGGTTCGGAAAGGTTGATATTCTGGTAAACGCCCAGGGGATGAATAAGAAAGGTCTTATTCTGGACTTCCCGGCTGAAGAATGGGACAAGCTTTTTGAGGTGAACGTTAAGGGTGTGATGCTTTGCTGCCGTACCTTCGCAAAGGCTATGAAGGAAAAGGGCGGAAAGATCATCAATATGTCTTCGGTTCGGGGCATCAGGGGAACCGGCGGCGGAAATACCCCCTACGGCGCGACCAAGGGCGCCGTCGATATGATTACCCGAATGCTGGCGGCCGAATGGGCCGAGTATAATATCAATGTCAACGCCATGGCTCCTTCCCTTGTTCTGACCGATGCCGTTAAAAAGGCCGTTGCTCCGGACCGTTTGAAAATGCTTGCCGCAAGCAGCCTGTTCAAGCGCCTCGGAACTCCCGAAGAAATGGCCGGCGCCTGTGTGTTTCTCGCCTCGCCCGCGGCCGATTTCATCACGGGACAAATCATTTACATTGACGGCGGTTTGACGGCCGTCGGTTAATTTGAAATTTTCATAAGTGACGTTTGGCGACTGGCCAAAAAGGCCGGATGGTGCATGACCCGCCGGCTTTTTTTATTCCCAAACGGGCGAGAGAAGCGAAGCATTATGGCAAAGCGGAGGGGCTGCGAAGAAGCTCCGCTTCAGGACAAGCTCCGGGTATTGAACCCTTTTATTTTTTCATAGATTTCAGGCAGTTTTTCTTCCAGATTTAAGGACTTCATGTCGGGGCCTGTCCAGATATGAAAGGATGTCGCCGTGCTGAGCGGAGCGGTCTCGCCGGAGCGAAACAGTTCGTATTCAAGTTCCAGTTTTTTCGGAGCATAGGATTTAACCTTCGTTTTTATCAGCAGGCTGTCGGGGTAATACGCCGGAGCAAGGTACTGAATGTTCAGGTTGACCATTGCGGGGTTGATGCCCAGCGAATCCATGTCCTGATAGGGAAATCCGATCTTGGCCATGATTTCCATACGGGCGATTTCATACCACAAGGGGTAAACAGCATGGTGCGCGATGCCCATTTTATCCACATCCGGATACCGTGTTGCAATGGAAGTTTCACAGATCATTTTCAGCCGTCCCTTCTTTATAATATAGCCTGAGGCAATTTCATACTCCATGAAATTGCTTCTATCTGATGCCCGAAATCCCCCCGAACGCGCTGAGGGGGGGGGGCAAAAGCCGCTGTTTTTTGGATTCACCTCACCGTGTAATAAAAACGAAGCGCTTTGAGCCTCGCGGCTTTTGGGAAGAAATCCTATTCCATAAAAAATAGCCGGGAATCCAAGGACTCCCGGCTATGGCGTTATCCGTTCTCTTTTAGGCTTTGGTCAGATAGGTCATTCCCAGGTAATGATCGGTATCCGTGAGTGCCGTGAGCTTAATCGGCGCATACCCTTCCTTAACGATTTCTATCTCGACGTTTTCTTTTTTAGGCAGCCATTCCACTTCCCAATCGCCGAAGTCGTTGGTGATTGCTTCAAAAACTTCTCCGCTTTTACGGCAGGTAATTTTGATTTTGGCGCCCACACAGACCTCTTCCATCTCTTCGGGGTAGTAAACGGTACCGGATAAGAAAACCGTGGGTACGTTAAGGTGAACGACATTCGTTTCCTTGCCTTCAAGCTCGGGCAGCTGCGTAACGCGGTTTTTGGCAATGATTTTAGACACTTCGCTTTCGGGGTTGTCCAAATCGCCGAACACCAACGCGCCGTTGGGGCACGCCTCGACACAGCGCGGCTTTTTATACTCGGCACCCAGGTATGAAAGATAATTCGGATCATCCAGCAGCTCGGCGCACATGTTGCACTTTTGGGGCAGCTGTTTTTCTTCGTTCCAGTAGATCGCTCCCAGGGGACATGCGTCCGCAATCGCTTTTTGTCCCTTGGCTTTTACAGGATCGATAATAACGATTCCGTCATCTCTTTTATAAACGGCTCCGTCCTTGGCCGCTTTCATGCAGGCCGGATCGGCGCAGTGTGAGCACGGAGTCGGAACCGTCGCCACTTTAATATGGCGGGAGTCGTCTCCGCGTTCCCATTCGCGGATGTCCATCCAAAATTGTCCCATCATGGGCTGAGAGGCGGACAGCTTTGTATCATAACCGCAGTGTTCATCTTTACAAGCGGTGTAGCAACAGTAGCAGGCCATGCAGGCTTTTGAGTCTATAGCAATTCCTAATCTCATTTTTTTACCGCTTCCTTCGCTTTATTTTTGATTTTCTCCTGCATATGGAAGAATCCGTTACCCTCGATGATTTCAACGCATGTTTCGGCATCGGCATCGCCTTCTTTGGCAACCTTATCCAGCTTATGCTCGAAATACTGACCTTGAGGTATCGGGCCGTCGTACTTGCATACGTCGATGAGTGTTGAATTCGGCGCCATCCCGGGAACCATATCGCCTATGAGCCGGCCCGGAGTAAGAACGTTGACGCAGCCGCCGATGTCCATGGAGCATTCACCGGGCTTTACGGGATTGTAAATGCCCGAAGAGCCGTAGGCGTGGATGGTGTTCTCCTCAACGCGGTAGGTTACCCGCGCGACACAGAGAACGCTTCCCCGCTCGTTGAACAAGAGAATGAGGTCTCCGTCTTTTATACCCTTTTCTTCCGCCTTTTTCGGGTGGATACGGGCGACAAGATAAGGGTTGCCGTTGATATACACGCGGTTTTCGGGGATTTCCCAGAACCAGGGCGTCGAGGAGTTGTGCTGTGTATGATAATCGAAGCGCGGGTGCGGGCTGATCAGGTGGAACGGATATTTTTTCGCCTTGAGGGAATGATGTCCTTCCCAGCTGTATTTATAGGTCGCGATGGGCGTGCGAACCTCGTCCTGAGGGGCCCAGTAGAGGAGCGACTCCGAGACGAACTCGAATTTTCCCGTAAAGGTGCCGAGCCTGCCTTCTTCCTGAAAGACCTTGTGGTTCGGCGTATCGCAGGGACGGTCTTCCACGAACCATCGGAATCCGGGATGACGTTCCCAATCCTCGGGCACACCGGCAATGTAGTAGCCTTTTTTGGTAAAATCTTCCCAGCTGATTTTTTCGCACAGGTCGGATTTTTCCCAGAAACGCTTGCACCAGGCAAGCTCGTCCCGGCCTTCGGTAAATTCTTCGCCCCAGCCCAGACGCTCCGCGATTTGTGAGAAAATCCAGTAGTCCGAGCGGGATTCCCAAAGAGGTTCAATCGCCTTGTCCTGGAAAACAACGACCTGCCAGCTGCAGCCCGTTTGCGAGTGCGACTGATATCCGCCGTTTCCCGAGTTACAGAATTCACCGATGTCATAGCGTTCCAGATTGGTACACGCGGGCAGAATAACGTCGGCGAAACGGGATTCACCGTGAAAGTGAATGTCCTGATTCACGACGAATTCAAGTTCCGGACTTCGGTACATTTTGACCCATTTGTTCGTGTCGAGCATACTGCCCATGAACGTGCCGCCGTATCTGTAGAACAGATGAACCTTGTTGGAGCCGGGTTCCGGATAGACGTGTTCGGTAAATTCCTGGTCGATACCGCCGCCGCAGAAGCCTTCTCCGTACCACTCGTAGTGGCCGTCTAAAATAGCATCCGGAAGGTTCGGACGGTAGAGCTTCTGCGTGACGCAGTTAACCGCGGTTTTGTCGGCAATCGGCTGATTGGCAATCTGGCTTAAGGGATCGGAATAGCCGCCGAACCAGAAGTTGTAGTCCATCGGCGCGCCTGTTGTACCGGACCAGATATTCTGTCCCGGTTTGCCCATGCCCTGCATGGCGAAGAGCTGGACCATGAGTCTGGCGAATTCGGTACCGTTCGCCGTACGGCAAACTCCGCCGAAGCCGCCGCGCAGACCGGAGCCGCCCATGGTTTTGGTCGTTCCCCAGCGGCGGGCCAGCGCCTTAATATCAGCCGCCGGAATTCCCGTTTCGTTCTCACACCATTTCGGTGTTTTTGCCAGTCTGTCCGCGCCGTTACCCAGAATGTAGTCGGCCCATTCGTCAAATCTGTGGGCGTGCTTGGCGATGTATTCCTTATCGTAGAGACCTTCTGTGAGCCAGACATAGGCGATGCCCTCGCAAAGAGCCGCGTCCGTTCCGGGGCGGGGGCCGAACCACTTATCCGCCTGCTTAACGGAAGAGAAATTGTTAAACGGATCGATATAGATGAATTGTACGCCCAAATCATCGAGCCAGTGACGCCACATGGTGGATTCGTTGCCGGCATATCCGCCTCTTGTCGTGTCGGGATCGTGCGACCACATAATCATGGTTTCAACGTTTTTCAGCGCGTCTTCCAAGAGGTCGAAGGCTTCGGTCCCGCCGAGCCGCCAATGGTAGCCGTAAGTATGCGGACAGCCCCATGTAAAACCTTCCCAGGAATCGGGATTGTCCAGAATTTGCGTGTAGCCGAGCATTCTGAAAAAGCGGGCAAACGTGGATAATTTGTAGCCCAGAAGTCCCCAGCTGTGGTGGGAACTTGTAATGGCCGTAACGGACTCCTTGCCGTACGTATCCTGCACGCGCTTAATTTCGCGGGCGACCAGCGACAAAGCCTCGTCCCAGGTTGCCTTGCGGTAACCCGATTTCCCGCGGTTGTCCGTATTGCGGTTTTGACCGTCGGGTGTTTCGACGAAATCCTCACGGATCATCGGGTAACGGATGCGGTCATATGAATAAGCGCGGTTTTTCTCGGTTAAGGCGATAAACGCGGGAGACGTTTTTCTATGAGGGGTAAACTCCTTGCCGCGTGCTTTTATCGTCCAGCCCTTAGGATCGGTTTCGTTAAATACAATAGGCCTTACGCGTCTGATAACACCATCTTCGGTATGTATCGCGATAGGTCCTCCGACACAGATACTGTGAGTAATTTTCTCGGCCAATTCCTACACCTCCACCAGCGATTGCGCGAGTTCGGAGGTTGGATCGATTTTAATCATACCGCCGACAAGAGAGCCGTTCACCACCTCAAAACACCGCAGGTTGTACACCTCCGACAAGGCAACCTTATACGTTTTACCGTCGGCCGCTTTGTAAACGGAACCTGTTTTGAACATGTGCTGTACCATCATTTTTCCGCTCTTCGGCATTTTGCCTTTGCGCTTAAAGCTCGGCTGAACGCCAAATCGCTCATCACGTAATACTCCGACGTTTTCCCAGCCGTCTATGGCCGAAAGCGCGTCTTCCATCGCCTTTGTTTCCTTAAGGGTCGGCACGCCCGTGCCGTTCAGGCCTTGGTACCAAAGCTGAAGGGGAGAGATTACTTCCCCTTGATAACCGTCAAGGTACTTCTTTACCAAAGCCGTCAGCTCCGAAGGATCGTTTGGGATTTTTGCCATGATATCAGCTTCTCCCTTTTGTCTTTGTTTTTTGGTTTTCCCTGTTCGGGATGAAAAAATCTATGTCTTCGTTCAAATCCACATCCGCGCTTGGAAACATGTTTATGATGGCTTCTTCCGCACTGCACATAACGCCGTAAATGTTAAAATCCCTGCCGAATTCCACCGCGAATACGGATTCGGCCACATCCAGCAGGTTTTTAACGATCGCGGTACCTTTGTCGTCTTTTCCGAAGCTTTTTCGACCGCCTTCGGAAAATCCCAAGGTATGAGAAAAAACCATATATTCGTCCGCCGCATTAAAAATGTACAAAAAGTCATCATGAGAACGCCCCGCGACCATGGTACACGGGGAGAGTTCCTTTAATGCCGCTTCGGGATCTTTTCCAAGAACGCTGATGTGAATTTCTTCATTCATACGTGTTTTGTCAGACCAAGAAGATCGCGGGCATCCTGTGCCGTCGCGATTTCCCTGTTGGTAATCTCGGACAGTTTCACGGCACGTTCGACAAGCTGGGCGTTTGTTGCCAGGACTCCTTTGTCGAAGTAGATGTTGTCTTCAAGACCCACGCGAAGTCCGTCGCAGCCTTCGGCAAGCCCCAGCAGCATGCAGGGAACGTGGAAACGGCCGATACCCGTGATGCTCCAGGTTGAACCCGGCAGCATTTTCGGCAAGAGGTAGCCCAGGCTCTCGGCATCACCGTCCATACCGCCGGCCACGCCCAGGACGAACTGATAATGCACGGGTTCTTTTATAAAACCGTGTTTAACATAGTATTTAATCGCACCCATCATGCCGGCGTCGAAAATCTCGCATTCGGGTTTAATATTAAGCTCTTGTGAAACCATGCCCAGCTTCTCAAGAAACGCCGGGGTATTCAGGAACACGCTTTTGTAGCCCCAGTTAATTGTACCGGGATCGTAGGAACACATTTCGGGCTTGCACTCGGCAAGCTGGTTCAGGCGGAGTTCGTCCGAGAACTTTGAACCGGAAGTTGTCAGGTTGAGTACGACATCAAGATTTTCTTTCGCAAGACCTTCACGAGCTTTGTCGCAAACTTCCTTGAACACTTCCGTGTCCATGCAGTTTACCCCATCCTTGTCCCTGACATGAATGTGGGCGATCGCGGCACCCGCTTTGGCGCAGTTCACAACGTCCTGTGCGATTTCATCGGGTGTGATCGGTACGTTGGGGTTTTGCGCTTTTGTTGTGCCCGCACCGGTGAGACACGCTTGAATAATGACCTTTTTCGATTTTGCCAATTTATTTATCCCTCCAAATTTTTATACAGCTTCAACGATAACCGCCTGACCCATTCCGCCTGCGATGCAGAGTGAGGCAAGCCCGTATTTTGAACCGCGGCGGCGCATTTCATGTAAAAGAGTTACGATGATTCTGGCGCCGGAGCTGCCCACAGGGTGCCCCAATGCGATCGCGCCGCCGTTTACGTTTGTAATTTCAGGATTCAAACCGAGTTCGCGAATACATCCGAGCGACTGCGCCGCAAAGGCTTCGTTCAGTTCGATCAGCTCGATTTGCTCCAGGCTAAGGCCTGTTTGCTCCAATACCTTTTTTATCGCGGGAACGGGGCCCAAACCCATGATTCTCGGATCAAGGGCGGCCGTCGCATGCCCTTTGATAACGGCCATCGGCTTCATGTTCAGCTCTTCGGCCTTTTCCTCGGACATCAGGATCAGGGCGGACGCGCCGTCGTTTCTGCCGGAGGCGTTGCCCGCCGTAACGGTTCCCGTACCGTCGGAACGGAATGCCGGTTTGAGGTTCGCGAGTTTTTCCAAAGAGGTTTCGCGGGGATATTCATCCACCTCGAATATGATCGGATCTTTTTTTCGTCCCTGGGGAACCGATACGGGGACGATTTCATCTTTAAATTTCCCCGCTTTGATCGCCTCGGCCGCACGCAGCTGAGAGGTGAGCGCGAATTGATCCTGATCTTCACGGCTGATGTTCATTTTTTCGGCGACGTTTTCCGCCGTGAGGCCCATATTGAACGAACCGTATATTTCTTCGGGCTGAGATTTAAACTGTCCTTCGGTAAGGGAATCGACAAACTGAGTGGTTCCGGTACCGACGCCGTAGCGGGCGTTTCTGACATAGAAAACGGCGTTCGACATACTTTCCGTACCGCCCGCCAGAACCACGTCGTTTTGCCCGCAGGCAATGGACATCGCTCCGTTGACAACCGCCGTCATTCCCGATGCGCATTGACGCATAACCGTATATGCCGGAGTTTCTTCCGGGATTCCGCACCTCAGCGCCGCAATTCGTGCGATATTCGGATTATCGGAGCTTTGACGGCAGTGCCCCATGATGACTTCGTCGATTTCCTTAGGCGCGATTTTGCTGCGTTCCAAGGCGCCGCCGATGACGGCACATGCAAGCGCATCCGCGTCGAGGGGACGCAGGGAGCCGCCCATGCTTCCTACGGCGGTTCTGCATGCTTCGACTATAACGACTCTTTTCAAGAGTAAAACCTCCTTATTTTTCGTATCCTGCGAAAAAGTCTAAACTCTGTAATCGTTCAGGGGTCAAGCGTTGTTTGGAAAAAGTTCTTTTAATACGTTCCTGAAAAGTTCTACCGCCGGGTTCGTATTGGCTTTATGCCATGCGACAACGTAAGTTCGCAGAGTATCTTCGCCCGGAATAGGAATGAAAACGACATTTTCAGCGTAGAATACTTTCCTTAACGCTTCGGGGACTATGGAAATACCCAACCCCGCGCCTACCGAAAGCAGTACGGCTTCGGCTCTGTCGTATCGGCAGCTGATTTTCGGTTTGTATCCTCTTGCTGAGCAAATGTCCGCGATCTGGTTGAAGAGCGCCGGACCGTCGGATTCGGAAACGGCAATAAAGCGTTCATCGGCGAGTTTGGAGAAATCCAGCGGCCGCCTTGCCAGGGGATGGTCTTTATGAAAGGCCGCGCAGAGTTGATCCGTGTGGGTTTCTATAAAATCGAAAGTCTGCCCGGCCGGAATCATTTCCCGAACGGCGAAATGAAAATCGTATTTGTTTTCGTTCATGGCCAGAACCTGGCTGCGTCCCGATGTAAAGTTTATATCTATTGTGATATCCGGATACCTGCCCGAATAAACCGAAAGACACCGCGATAAAATCGCGCTGGAGGTGGTTAGAGCCGCAATGGAAAGGCTTCCCTTGTAGCCTTTTTTCATTTGGCTGATTTGGAAAGCCGCCTTTTCCGAAAGTTCGATCATCTCCAAGGCATACGGCAAAAATCCGCGCCCCGATTCCGTTAAGGCGACACTGCGCCTGTCGCGGGTAAAGAGCTTGCTGCCGAGCTGTGCTTCGAGTTCGTTTATGTGATGACTGATGGCGGGCTGTGTTAGGCCGTGGCGGCGCGCCGCTTCGGTAAAGTTCAGGGTTTGTGAAACGGAAACAAAATATTTCAGCTGATTTATGTCCATGCCGACCGCCTTTTTCGCACGGGTGACGAATGGAATCCCCGCCGCCGTCCGAACTCTATTGTGAAAAAAAATATTTATCACGTCAATAAGGATATTTATTGACAGCCCCTTTTTTCTCATGATAATTAGTTATAAAGATGACTTTCGCAGGGAGGTTTTCCCGTGAGTAAGAAATTTCCGCCTGATAAACAAAATATCATCAGCTTCAGTCTTATGGGCCCTGAAAGCGGCGGTCCTTGTCTTGTGGACTCGAACGACGGAGAAATTACACGAATCAGACCCTACTTTTATGACGAAGAGGTTCGGGAAACCTGTAATCCCTGGGAAATAAACGCGCGCGGAAAAACTTTTCGCGCTCCGAACCGCGTAACCATTACGCCCTTCGGACTCGGGTATAAATCAAGGGTGTATTCACCGAACAGAGTTAAGTACCCCTTGAAGCGTGTTGACTGGGATCCGAAAGGTGAGCGCAATCCTCAAAACAGAGGCAAGTCCAAATATGTGCGCATTTCCTGGGACGAGGCGGCGCAAATCGTGGCCGACGAGCTTGTCCGCATTAAAGAAACCTACGGCCCCGAGGCCGTATTGTGTCAGGCGGACATGCACGGTGAAGGGAAGAATGTGTCTCCCAGTCACGGCTGTCCCAACCGGCTTTTGTCCCTGATGGGCGGCTATACCCTGCAAATGCGAAACATGGACAGCTGGGAAGGCTGGTTTTGGGGGGCAAAGCATGTTTGGGGCTGTGAACCCGTCGGGGAAATGGCGCCGCAGGCCAACCTTTTTCCCGATATCGCCAAGCATGCGGATCTGCTGCTGTTTTGGGGCTGCGACCCCGAAACGACACCGCTGGGAGTTGTGAGTCATCTGCCCAGCCGTCTTTGCTACTGGCTTTCCGAAATCGGGCTCAAAAGCGTGTATGTCTGTCCGGATTTGAATTACGGCGCGGCGGTACACGCCGATAAATGGATCCCCATTTTGCCGAACACCGATGTGGCGCTGCAGCTGGCAATCGCCTACATCTGGATAACCGAAGACTCCTACGACAAAGAATACATCGCTTCTCACGCTTACGGCTTTGAGAAGTTTAAGGATTACGTTTTGGGAGTTGAAGACGGTGTGCCGAAAAGCCCCGAATGGGCAAGCGAAAAGTGCGGAGTCGCCGAGTGGACGATAAAAGCGCTTGCTCGTGACTGGGCCAAGAAAACCGCAAGCATCCTGCACGGCAACGGCGGTCCCTACATCAGAGGTCCGTATTCCACCGAGCCGGCCAGACTGGAAATTATGCTCCTGGGCATGCGCGGTTTGGGAAAACCGGGTGTTCATCAGGCGAAGATGATTGAATGGAATTTGTGGAACAAGGATTATCCCGTTCCGTTTCAAGGGGAGTTCGTTCCCAAAATGCCCCATATCTGCGATGCGCTTCGCCCTGTTGACGGTGATGTTGATCCCGGTATCAACATGAAGCGTTTCGTTCTGTCGCCCGACCAGGAAAAACGTGCTCCCGAGCTGAAAGAACTGTTCCGCCAGCATCCCGCACCCCAGCAGTTTATTCCGAGAACCCTGATTCATAAGGCGATTCTGGAGGGTCATGCCGAATGGTACGGTCTGCAGTGCTTCAGTTCGAGTCAGCAGCCCGACAAGAATAATTACCGAAAGCCCACCTCGGAGTATCAGTTCGAAAAAATCGTGTATCCCCGGGAGGGTTTATCCAAACTGCATATGATGTGGACCGATGCTCCCTGTCAGGTTACCTGCTGGAATCACGGCAATCTTATGATGGAGGCCATGCAGCATCCCGATATTGAGTGCATCGTCGCACAGCATCCCTGGCTTGAAAACGACTGCTACTTCGCCGATATCATTTTTCCGGTCGCGACCAAGCATGAGCTGAACGACCTGGGCAACGATATGAGCAGCGGCGCCTTTACCTCCATATACCTTGAAGAGCCTTGCTGCGAACCGGTCGGTGAGTCCGTATCCGATTTCGATGTGTGCGCACGGGTCGCCGAGAAGCTGGGCAGGGAGTACTACGATGCGTATACGGGAAACCTTACCGAGGAGGAGCGGGTACGATTCTTTTACGCCGCCACGGGCTGTGAGGATTATATGTCCTGGGAGGAATTCCGGAAAAAGAAAATCTATGTAATCCCCTGCAAAACCAATACGGAAGAACTCCCGGCGGGGCTTCTGGGTTTTTATAAGGACCCTGAGAACAACCCGCTCCAAACGCCGACGGGGCTCTTGGAATTTACCTCCACCGCGATTGAAAAGCATATGCCCGACGATCCCGAGCGCGGCCCCATACCCAAATGGATTGAAGCGGGGGAAAGCCATGATGAGCGGCTTTCCAGTAAACGGGCAGAAAAATATCCGCTGCTGTGCATGTCGAATCACGGACGCTGGAGAATGCACGCGCAATGCGACGACATTGTTTGGAACCGCGAAGTGGAGACCATGAAAATCCGTGCGAAGGACGGCTATCAATACGAACCTGTCTGGCTGCATACAAGCGAGGCCGCTAAACGCGGTATTTCCCATGGCGATATTGTAAAAGTGTTCAATGAGCGGGGCATTGTTCTCTGCGGGGCGTATGTTACCGAGCGCCTCGTGCCCCATACCTGCTATGTGGACCACGGCGCGCGTCTTGATCCGATTATTACCGGCAAGCTTGACAGGGGAGGGTGCATTAACAGCATCACGCCCACCTCGCAAACCTCAAAAAAGGCTTCGGGGATGGCCGTCAGCGGATTTTTGGTTGAAATCGAACGGGTAACGGACGAAGAAATGGACGGCTGGAAGCGTGATTATCCGGAAGCCTTCGCCCGGAAGATCGATGAAGCGGCGGGTGTGTGTCTCGCGGGCTGGCTTATGGGTGAAGACGAAGAGGTGATGTAAACAATGGCTAAAGCATTTGTTATCGATGTCGCGCGCTGCAGCGGCTGTTTTAATTGTCAGCTTGCCTGCAAGGACGAGCACGCCGGGAACGATTGGGCGCCGTACGCGGCCGCACAGCCGGAAATCGGCCAGTTTTGGCTGAAACTTCAGGAGAATGTTCAAGGCACCATCCCTAAGGTGAAAATCCACTATATCGCGAAGCTTTGTAACCACTGTGAGAAAGCCTCCTGCATCGGCGCCTGTCCGAATGACGCGATCTACCGGAGGAAGGACGGTCTTATTATCATCAATCCCGACAAATGCACCGGCTGCAGGGCCTGCATTTCCGCCTGTCCTTATAATGCGATTTACTTTAATGAGCAAAAACAGCTGGCTCAAAAGTGCACCGGCTGCGCCCACCTTCTGGATAACGGCTACAGTACGCCCCGCTGTGTCGAGGCCTGTCCTACCGACGCCATGGTTTTCGGAGAGGAAGAGGATCTGGCGGATTTAATCGAAGGCGCCGCCGTCATGTCTCCGGAAACGGGTCTGCACCCCAGGGTCTATTACCGCAACATTCCGCTGAAATTTATTGCGGGCACGGTATACGACCCCGTTGAAAAAGAGGTTGTTATCGGCGCTTCGTGCAGATTGAATTCGGGAGGGAAGCGCTGGCATACCGTTACCGATGAATACGGCGACTTTTGGTTTGAGGATTTGCCGGTGGGGCTTTACGACCTTGTTATTTCCCATGACGGTTTTGAACCGGCCGTTTTTAACAGCCTGAAAACCGGAGCGGCGATAAATCTCGGAGATATACCTCTTCGGAAAAAAGAGTAAGATCCTTTTCTCGGCGGAGTGTCTTCCTGAAAAACGATAATAAAAGCCTTCTATTTAATGGGAATCCAAACTTCGAAGAAGCCTGTTAATTCACCATCCTCGACAACGCTGCAAATAAGGCATCCCCGGGCGTTGCCGCAAATTTCCAGGTTGTTCTTTTTCGCATAATCAATCATGTAATCAATAAGAGTAGGGGAAAAATTTGCCTTCCCTGAGCTTGTAAATACCGAATGCAGGCTCTTTTCCGCCGGGAGATGGACTACCGGCGGTTTTATTTCCACATTGAATTCTTTCACGTACTTCATGTCCAGGGAAAAACCCCAATGATAGTCCCGTTTTCCTCCATCGGAACCATCGGGTACATCAATCTCAAAGGATCGGTGGGTAAAAGGAATGTATTCAAGCCAGCGGTGTCCCAGTTTATGCATCGCTTCACTGTTAACGTATTCATCGTTATGACGATTTAAATACCGAACTGTTTCATGACTGTTTTGAATATCACATTTCAACAGGAATTCTTTTGCTTGCAGTATTTCCTTTTTATATTTCCTGGCCCGTTCCAGCAAAAGTTCATTATTACGAATGGCCGCTTTTAATTCTTCTTCTTTATCTTCAATGTGGCGCAGGATATCTTGGGATGTGTATTCTCTGACCATGCCCGCAATCTGTCCGATTGAAAAACCGAAGTTTTTGAACCAAATACAGTCAAGCAGGAAGTTGATATCCCAGGCATCGTAGTAACGATAATCGGTATATTTATCCTTTTCGGGTGTAACAACCCCTTTTTTCTCGTAATACCTGAGCAGATCGGGGGAAAGATCGAGAATTTTGCCTACATCACCGATTTTGTATTTCATAACAATAATTATTACCGTCCGGGCAGGATAATTATATAAAAAAATATATAAAAGGAAGAATAAAAAGTCCACGCATTGCCTCACGGGGGTAGGTTCGCCGGGAGGGAGAGTCGGCAGAATCGGCCTGCCCGGGTGGCGTGCTCCCCGATAACGGCCGGAACGATGTGCTCTCCTTCCGCCCAGGCTCTCAATCCGCTGCCATGAATATTTTCTTTAAGAGAACAGGTTCCCAAAAGGACCGATAAGGCCGCCTTATAGCCGCCATCCGATGTTTCCCGCCATGGATTGAGAACCCGGAAGATCGTCTGAAAAAACGCCGATATTAATTCCTTGACCTTAGAACAATCCCAGAGTTTACCATGATTTTAAATCAGATATTTGGAGGTATCTTCCTATGGCCTATATGCCGCTTGATAAAAGCAAAATGTATCTTGATCGCAGCAAAATGACCAGGATTTACGATTTGAGTCAGCCTTGGGGCGTGGACACCCCCCTCTGGCCTTTCCCCGGCCCTCGTCAGGATTTACAGTTTCCACGAGGTCAGTACCTCGGACGTTTTCACAAACGGACATTCACTTACACGGGTACGCTTCATGCCGGTACCCATATGGACGCTCCCAACCATGTTCTCCATGAGGAAGAGTGCGACCGTGAGCGGAACGGATACACCCTGGCCGAGATTCCTCTGGAGTATGCCATCGGAACAGGTGTTATTCTCGACATGCGCCACTTGCAGAAAGAGTTTGAAGAAACATGGGTTACGGGTTTTGAAAAGGGCCTTTGGCGTATCATCACTCCTGAAGATGTTGAGAAGGCGTGTGCTAAGGACGGCCTTGAAATCCGTGAAAACGACTGGGTGGTTATCAACACGGGCTTCCATAAATATTGGAGAACGAACAACGACAAGTATTACAACTACTATCCGGGTATGGGCCCTGAATTGGCGAAATATCTTGTCCATGAGAAGAAAATAAAAGGCATTACCGGTACATGGGGCGCAACCGACGCACCTTTATGGCACTGTCCGCTTTCGGAGCAGATGCCCTGGCTTGATAAAGCGTATCGAAAAGCTTACGGCACGGATCCGGCGCTTGAGTATCCGGATTATGAACCTTGTCACCGCATTTACATGCAGGCGGGCGTGTGCACGGTGGAGAATGCCGGCGGTGAAATCGATACGGTTACCGGTAAGCGTATGATTATCGCGGCGTTTCCTTTCCGCTGTGAAATAGCCGACGGCGGGTTTGTTCGTCTTGCCGCTTGGGATGAGGGGTCTTTTTAATGAACTCTCTTAGCGATATCCAAAAAATCGCTGTTCTCGGGGCCGGTACCATGGGCCCCGGAATCGCACAGATTTTTGCCATCGGCGGTTATCCGGTCACAATGTGGACAAGAAGTGAAGCCACAAGAGAAAAGGCGAAAGAAACACTCTATAAGAGTCTTAAAACTTTTGCCGAAGAGGATTTAATCCCCGCCGATAAGGTTGAGGAAGTTTTTGCCCGAGTCGATTTTGCACTTACCGTGGAAGAGGCCGTTAAAGGTGCCGATTTCATTATGGAAACAATCGTTGAGAACAAAGACGCCAAATCCCAGCTTTTCGCTCAGCTTGATCAATGCATCGGCGACGATTGCATCATCGCATCGAACACATCGGGGCTGAACATCTTCGAAATCGTTCCCGAAAACCGCCTGAAGCAAATGATGATCGCCCATTGGTACGCTCCCGCTCAGCTCATCCCTCTGGTCGAGGTTGTGAAGAGCGAACAGGCACCCGAGGCTTATGCATCCATTACCGTGGACTTGCTTGAAAAATGCGGTAAAACCGCGGTGCTTATGAAAAAGTTCATTCGCGGCTATATCGCGAACAGAATGCAGATGTGTCTGAATCAGGAACTCTTTTATCTTCTTGACAACGGCTACTGCTCCGCGGAGGACGTTGATAAAGCGGTCAAAGCAAGCTTTATTCCCCGTGCCGTTGTTCTGGGATTGTGCAAGCGTGCCGATTTCGGCGGACTTGATATGACCGCCAACAACTATAAAAACAAGAGCTACACCATGCCTCCGGAAGTGGATATGCCCAAAACCTTGGCGGATCATATCGAGAAAGGTGAATTGGGACTTAAAACGGGCAAAGGATTCTACGACTACGGCAATGTTGATAAACAGGCTCTCTTGGCAAAGCGGGACAAGCAGCTTTTTGAGATTTTCAAGGTTGCTAAGAAATTCATGGACGACCCGGTGTAATTCAAAGGAGAAAAGGCAATGTCAATGAACAAAGAAGCGGCACTTCAGGAGGTGCTGGCCCGATTTAAAGACGGACAAACCATTATGTGTGCCGGTTTTACCAACGTCGGTTCCGCCAACAAATTGATCAAAGCCGTCTCGGATGCCGGTTTTAAAGATTTGAATATCATCGCAAACGATGCCGGTAACGACAAGCAAGACGGTATCGGCACATTCATCTGCCGAAAACAGGCTCAATCGCTCACGGCAAGCCATGTCGGTCTTAATCCTAAGGTCGCGGAACAAATGAACGAAGGAACTTTGAAAGTAACCTTGGTTCCTCAAGGAACTCTCGCCGAGCGTATTCGCTGCGGCGGATACGGTCTGGGGGGTGTTTTGACGCCCACGGGCGTCGGTACCGTTGTGGAAGAAGGCAAGCAAGTGATTGAACGTGACGGGAAGAAATATCTGCTTGAAACGCCTCTGCGCGCCGAAATCGCACTGATTAAGGCATGGAAGGCCGACAGAAACGGCAACCTCGTTTATCGGCGGGCGGCACGGAATTTCAATCCGGTTATGGCGACGGCGGCCGATTTCGTTATTGCCGAGGTGGAAGAAATTGTCGAAACCGGTGAGATCGATCCCGATGCGGTCATGACTCCGGGAATCTGTGTCGACATGATCGTCAAGCTCTAAGGAGGAGCGTCGAATGACAGGCAGAGAATATATTGTTTCGCGGGCGGCGAAGTTTTTCAAAGACGGCGACGTCGTCAACCTGGGCATCGGTATGCCCACGCAGGTCGCAAATTATCTCCCCGAGAATGTGCACATTATCCTTCAGTCGGAAAACGGCTTTATCGGAATCGGCGCCACTCCTTCCGAAGACGAATGGGATC
This sequence comes from Spirochaetia bacterium, assembly GCA_963666985.2. Classification (GTDB taxonomy): domain Bacteria; phylum Spirochaetota; class Spirochaetia; order DSM-2461; family DSM-2461; genus UBA2779. The sequence continues at coordinate 2,706,853 of CAXXIA010000002.1, forward strand.
ATGATGTTGTAAACGCGGGCGGACAGCCGTCATCAATCGTGGCCGGCGGCTGCACGTTCGACAGCGCGACAAGCTTCGGCCTTATTCGCGGCGGACACGTGGATGCTACGGTTTTGGGCGCGCTGGAGGTTGATCAGGAGGGTAATCTGGCAAACTGGATTATCCCGGGCGTCAGAGTTCCCGGTATGGGCGGCGGCATGGATCTGGTCGTCGGCTCAAACCTTGTCATCATAACCATGGAACACTGCACCAAGAAGGGTGAGTCCAAGATTCTCAAGAAGTGCACGCTTCCTTTAACGGCCGCGGGCCAAGTCGACTATATCGTTACGGATATGGGCGTTTTTCACTGTACGGATAAGGGCCTTGTTCTTGAAGAGCTCGCTCCCGGTGTAACGGTAGATGATGTTAAGGCGAAAACAGAAGCCGATTTGATTCTATCGGACAGTCTTTAAGAAGAGGTTAGGAACTTGACGATCCAGTTAATTATTATTGTGGCTTATTTTGCCCTTACCGTCGCCATCGGCATGATTGCTCAAAAGAAATCAAAATCCGCTACGGCATTTCACGGTGCGGGACTGGGTGTGCTTATGTGCGTTTGTGCCGGCACCGGCGAATGGCTGGGGGGCACATCAACGACCGGAGTATCCGAGTACGGTTATACGTATGGTCTCTCCGGCTCCTGGTACACGCTCGCAAACGGTATCGGCGTTATCTTCCTGGCTTTACTGTTCGCAAAGCTTTACAGAAGTCTTGAAACGGTTACCGTTCCGGGAATTTTGGAGAAATTCATCGGCGTACACGCCCGTGTCGTTTCAAGCATCATGCTGACCTTCGTTATGCTCGCCGTCGGCATTTCCCAGATGATTGCCGCAGGCACATTGGGTGTTACGCTGCTGGGGTTGGACTTCAACGTAGCCGTAATCGCTTTCGCGATTGTCTTCATTATCTATACTCTGGCGGGCGGTATGAACGCGGTCGCCAGTACCAATATTCTGCATCTGTTCGCAATGTACGGCGGTATCGTGATTGCCCTTTTATTCGCGCTGAAAGCCGTCGGCGGCATGGGCGTTGTTTCGGAAACTCTTCCCGAATCATATTTTTCCATGACCGCCATCGGTATGCCGAAGGTTTCGTCCTGGATTATCGCTTCCCTGCTCGGCGCCTGTACCGCTCAGGCCGGTATTCAGCCGATCCTGGCCGCCAAGGATACGAATGTCGCTAAAAAGGCCGCGATTATTACGGCCGTCATTGTTGCTCCCTTCGGTCTGCTGACCGCTCTTCTCGGTATGATCGCCAAGGTTCAGTTCCCCAACCTCGAGAACGCCAAGCTTGCTCTGCCGACGTTAATGCTCAGCCTGCCTCCCGTAGCCGGAGGTATCGTCCTTGCATCCATTCTCGCGGCGATCCTTTCAACGGTTTCGCCTATCATCCTGGCATCGGGAACGATGATTACAAAGGATGTTTACCATAGAATCCTGAAAACCGACGCCAGCGACGAACAGGTTCTCAGAATGTCCAGAATTACCACCGCGATAGCGGGGGTGATCTGTACAATCGGCGCACTTCTCATGTACGGTTCCACGCGAATCCTGGACATTGTCTACTTCGCGTACTCAATTCGGGGCGCTCTGTTTGTCGTTCTTCTGTTTGGTATTTATTGGAAAAAGCTTTCCGAAAAGGGTGCCGTTTACAGCATGATTTTAACCGCCGCCGTAGGCTGTTTCTGGGTTGTGTTTAAAGCAATCACCGGCAGCAATCCGATCCACGCCGCGTTTACGGAAACCTATGCGGCGGTGATTACCGCGACAATTGCCTCGGTGATCTTTACGAAGATATTCCCTAAAGATATGTCTGCAAAGAAATTATAATAAAATAACCGCGTTATTGGAGGAATATGATGGAACCGATTTCCATTGCAGTCCTAGGCATTATTCTGCTGATCATTCTGCTCGCAATGGGCATGAATATCGGTATTACTATGTTTGCCGTAGGCTTTCTCGGCTGCCTGATGATCCGCGATTGGAATGCCGCGATAGGCGTTCTGAAAACCGTACCGTTTAACCAGAGTATGACCTATTCCTATACGGTTATACCGCTTTTCGTTCTGATGGGACAATTCGCCTTTCACTCGGGGATGTCCGCCGATCTCTTCGACTGTGCCAACAAGTGGCTTGGGGGGTTGAAGGGCGGACTTTCCATGGCGACCATCATGGCCTGTGCCGGCTTCGCGGCCATTTGCGGCTCCACCGCCGCCACCGCGGCGACCATGGGCGTCGTCGCTCTTCCGGAAATGCGTAAAGCGGGCTATAACGACGGTCTTTCGACCGGCTCCATTGCCGCCGGCGGGACACTCGGCATTCTCATCCCCCCCAGTACGGGCTTCATTATTTACGGCATCGTCGCCGAGCAGTCCATCGGGAAACTGTTTATGGCGGGAATTATCCCCGGAATCGTTTTGGCGGTGTGCTATATGATTTCCGTTTCCGTACAGGTTAAGATCCGTCCCGAGCTGGCCCCGCCCACAAATAAGTTCGGTTTTAAAGAAAAATTAATCGCCCTGAAGGGCGGCGCCGCGATGATCGCTCTTTTCCTTATCGTTATCGGCGGTATGTTCATCAATCTCTTTACGGCAAATGAGGCGGCGGCCGTCGGCGCGTCTCTGGCCCTGATTTATCTTATCGCCCGCCGCCGTTTTTCACTGAAGGTTCTTATAGCCTGTCTGCGCGATACCGTGAAAACTTCCGCCATGGTGTTTCTCATCATGATCGGCGCCTACGTGTTCGGATCTTTCCTGGCCATCGCACGGCTTCCCATGACTCTTGCGGCCTTCGTTGAGGGACTTGCCGTAAGCCGATATGTGATTCTGGCCGTAATCGTCCTGCTTTATGCCGTTATGGGCTGTCTTATGGATTCCCTGGCAATGGTTATGCTGACCGTGCCCATTTTCCTTCCGATAATCATGGGTCTCGGATTCGATCCCATCTGGTACGGCGTTTTGATGATCATGGTTATGGAAATGGGCCTGATTACGCCGCCGGTTGGAATGAATGTCTATATCGTCGCGGGCGTCGCGAAGGATGTTCCCTTAACAAGAATCTTCAGAGGCGTAACGCCGATGGTTTTTGCGATGCTGGTGGCGATTGTGATTGTTATCGCCTTGCCTCAGCTTTCACTCTGGCTCCCCAGCTTCATGGCCGGTTAGTTCCTATCCGGAACATGCATGCTGTTATTTATATATAATTTTTGGAGGTTGTTAATGAAAAGGACTTTTGCATCGTTTATTGTCATTCTTTTGACGATCGGACTGGTGGCCTTTACCGGCTGCGGTAAGTCAAAAGCGGAAGCTGGCGCCGACGGATCGGCCGCTAAGGATTCCGGAAAAGTGTACGAACTGATCGTACAAAACCACGATCCCGCCACCAGCATCTGCGGGCAGTACGTTGAAGCCTGGGGCTCGGAAGTCGAGAAAGCTTCAAACGGACGCATCAAGTTCGCTTACTACCACGGCGGCTCTCTTGTCGGCGCGGGCGACTCGGTTAATGCCGTAGTCAACAGTACTGCGGATGTCTGCTGGAGTGCCGCGACCATTTATTCCGGTCAGTTCCCCATCTCGGAATTCATCCAGCTCCCTCTTTCCGGCATCAATTGCGCCCGGATGGGATGCGAAGTCATGCTGGATATGTACAAAGAGATTCCGGCCTTCCAGAAGGAGTATTCCGAATTCAAGCCCATTATGCTCGGCAGCTGTACTTACGCGCCCGTGAGTACAACCGTGAAAAAGCTTCAGACGGTTAACGACATCCAAGGCCTGCGTATCCGCGCCCCCGGTTCCACCTGCGCGCTGTGGTGTACCGCCGTCGGTTTCAGTCCGATGACCGTCGCCACGCCCGAAACGTATGAATCACTCGAAAAGGGCGTTATTGAAGGCTGCTTGAACGACTGGCACAATATTTCCGCATTCAAGCTGTATGAAAACCTTGACTATATCATGGACTATCCGACTCCCGGTTCACCCATTTTCCTTCTGATGAATAAAGGAAAATATGATTCCATGCCGGCTGATCTTCAGGCGATCATTGATAAGTACTCCGATGAATACGCCTCTCAAATGGCGGGGATCTACTGGGATTCCACACGAGCTTGGATTTATGACAACGCCGAAGAATTCGGTGTGGAGATTTACCAGCCGTCCGATGAACTGTACGCTCACTTCACGGCCGACACTGTCAAGGATCAGGTACACGCCAAGTACATCGAGTACCTTAACGGTTTCAATCTTGATGGACAGGCGATATACGATCAGTGTATGGAAATCGTTTCTCGTTATACCGACAAATACGCCGATCCCTGGGCGGAACCCGTCGATATCGAGGATTTTAAAGGCTGAAGCCGCGCCGGACTGTTGAAAAATGATTCGCGGAATCGCTGTGCGGTTCCGCTGTTTGGGGAGATTCGATTCGCAGATTACGAGCAAATCCCGCTGCCGCCGAACACCGCTTACGCGTAAAAGTTTTTCAACGGCCCGGTTGAGTCTGCGTTATACGGAAAGGATTGATGCAAATGAAAAAATTTACTGAGATAACCAATAAACTTACAGTGTACGTCAGCTATCTGAGCATGGTGTCGGTGATATTCATCATGCTGTATATGACGCTCGATGTCATCTTGAGACATGTTTTTAACTCGCCGATCAAAGGCGGCTATGAAATGACCACTCTTGCCATGGTTGTTCTTATTTTCACATCCTGGTCGTATACGCAGACGGTTAACGGACATATCCACGTGACAATGCTGATTAGGGCTTTGCCGAGAAAACCGAGGTTTATCATATTCGCGATTACATCGATGTTTTCCGCCGCGGTGATTGTTATTGCTACGTATGCCGCTTTTCTGCAGATGCTCTACACGTACGAGAAATGTAATTGTACGGGTATGCTCCTTATTCCGCATTGGCCGTTCATTCTTGTGGAATGTATCGCTTTGGGCTACTTCGCTTTAATACTGCTGCGCGATGCCATACGGGCGATAATGGCGATCTTCAACGAAGAGCTCGCGCAGGAGATTGAATCTCACTGGGCCTGATAAGAAGTTACATTTTAAAAGAATAACAGGGGAAATCGGGCCGGCCGTCATCATGGTCGGCCTTTTTCAATTCACTGATGTATATGGAAACCGCATGGAAAAAGTATGACGGTGTGTAAAGCCTTCCGCGCAGGTGATTTTTAGGTTTTTTAAATCCGTTATGCTCCGAATTCTCCGATATCCGAACCGGGAAATCAGAGGCGCCCGACGGCGTTCGGGAAGGTGATTTATGATGAGGATGAGGCTTCTTGTTAATTTCCATATATCGTTGTAATATATCCTATGCGTGTTACTACAAAGGGTCGTTATGCACTTCGGGCCATGATTTATCTTACTCGGAACGAAGACGACAAGCCTTTATCTATCAAGAAGATAGCTGAAACCGAAGATCTTTCTCCCATATTCATGGAACAGATATTTACGAAGCTTAAAAAATTCGGACTTATTAAGTCCGTACGCGGCGCCGGAGGCGGATTTCTGCTTGCCAAGGATCCTTCGGAGATTAATGTAAAAGACATCCTTGAAGCCGTTGAAGAAGGGATTCGCCTTACACCCTGCTGTTCCAGTGAAAGCGTCGGCGCGGATGACTGCATTCGCTCGGAAGAATGCCGAGCCCTGGATTTTTGGAATACCGCCAACGAACATATGATGCAGTTTTTCGCAAGCTATTCTCTGGAGAAGGTTATCGCCGAATTTAAGGATGCGAGCATCGGAATCCCCGTATCCGTATAGCATTCCGCAGGCGCATCTTTCTCCATCGGCAACATTGTTACCGGCGCTCCAAGAGATAACGGTTAAGATATTTTAAGCCTATGAGATGTTGTTTTACATCGGGAAAAAACGCCGTACAATTATACCGGTAAGGCGATTTTTTTGAGAAATTCTTTTATTTCCTTTGAAGTGCCGAGTTTTGAGAGGATTTCGGCGTCTTTGACGGCATTATCCATATTCATTTTGGCGACGGCCGACTGCATTTCCGGGATTCTTCCGGGCTCCAGAGAGAATTCTTTTACACCGAGTCCCATAAGGTAATAAACCGTTACCGGATCTTTGGCCATGATGCCGCAGACCGACAGTGGGCAGTCCGCGGCTTTTGCCGTGTCCACAACCCTTTTAACGGCCCGAAGAACGGCCGGATGGCGCGTATCGAACAAGCCCGCGACCCGTTCGTTTGTTCTGTCCACGCCGAGCATGTACTGAACCAAATCGTTGGTGCCGAGTGAAAGGAAATCGGCTTCTCTGGCCAGTTCGGGAGCCATCTCAACGGCGGAGGGAAGTTCTATCATGGCGCCGAGTTTCGGCATCGGGAATGTTCCCAAGCCGTCCCGTTTGAGGAAATCCAGGCTTTTGAGAACAATTCTTCTGGCATTGAAAAAGTCGTCCAGTGAGGACACCAGGGGAAAAAGAATCCGGATGGGTTTTTTTCCTCCGGCACGAATCATCGCTTTGAGCTGGCCGACAAAGACTTTTTTATTTTCCAATAGGAACCGGATGGCTCTGAGTCCGAGGAAGGGATTCGCTTCATGCGATTCGGGAAGGTAACTGAGAATCTTATCGCCTCCGACATCCAATGTCCGCAGAGTCACAAGGGGAGATTCCAATCCGTTCACCACTTGAGAGTAAATCCGAAACTGTTCTTCCTCTGATGGGAAATCGCTTCGGATGAGAAAAGGGAATTCACTTCGATACAAACCGATGCCTTCGGCCTTTATCCTGCCGGCAACTTTTAAATCGGAAAGAAGGTTTACGGTCGCCCGAAGGTAGATCCGCGTTCCATCGGCCGTTCGGGTTTCTTCCCGGGCCATGGATTCGAGTTCTTCGAGTCTGTCCGATCCTTCTTTGAGCTGGGTTATCCTTTTTTGGGCCGCTTCATCCGGATTAACGATCAGCAGCGCCTGATGAGCATCCAGAGCCAGCGGCGTGTTCTCTGGAATGCGGAAGATCGAATCGTCTTCGGTGTAGATGAGCGGGACTTGAAGAGAACGCGCCAGAACCGTAACGTGCGCGGTGGTGCCGCCGCCGTAAAGCACAATGCCTTCCGCGTTCTGGGCCGAGAGTTTTAAAAGTTCCGAGGGAAGCAGCTCCGAGGTAATGATGATTTGATCCGTATAATCGCCGCGGTCGTTGGAGTCCGCAATCAGGTTTTTCAGGATACGGTGTCCGAGATCTTTAATATCCTGGATTTTTTCACGCATGCGGTGGTTGTCGCTGTCCGCGAAGATGGCGATATAGCGGTTCGCCACCTGTTCAACCGCTTCGCAAGGCCGTATACCGTTTTTGATCAGTTCTTCCATGGCGCCGGAAAAGCCTTCGTCCCGGAGCATGAGAAGGTGGGCGCTGAAGATTAAAGACGCCACATCGGCGAGTTCCTCTTCCAGCCGCTTCTGTAAATCTTCGAGCTGCTGTTCGGTATCGTCGATCGCTTTGCGGAAATCATCGAGAGAATTGCGGTAGTCTCTGTTTTGAGCTTTTATAAGACCATCGAATTTGCCCGGTCCTTCCAGATGATAGGCGCTTCCCAGAGCAACGCCGTCCACTACCTGGGTACCTCGGATGAGCCTGCCCGCCGCGTCTTCCCGCTTCTTTTTGGTGTCTTCGGTACCGGGAAGAACCATTAACAGCTGGGCGTTCTCCAGGGTAACGGCCAATTGAGTGGCGATGGCCTTCAGAGCCATGGCGTCCGATTTGCTGAATCGGGAGGCTTTTTCGTCCTGAAGAACAAGAACTCCGACGCGGCGGATTCCTCTGATGATGGGAACCGCCAGAAAGGACTGGAAGCGTTCTTCTCCGCTTTCGGGAATAGGTTTGAAATACGGGTTGTCCGCTCCCCGGCCTTCCCGGATGGGCCGAAGTTCCTTAAGCGCCAAACCCGTCAGGCCTTCTCCGGTGGCCAGTGTAAGCTTGCCGACCATTTCCTGATTCAATCCCGCGGTGGCCTGGAGAACCAGCACGTCCCGTGCTTCGTCGAAGATGTAAACCGAGCAGACGTCGGTCTGCATATGACTGCTGACGATGCGGACAACTTGAGCAAGAAATCCCTTGATATCCTGGCCCTGATGGAAGAGATTCGCCAGCTCGCTGACGGAGCAAATCATTTCGACATTGGTTTCGTCGGGTATCTTCACTTTCCGCCCAATTCCCTTGATTTGGCCGTACAATCGGCGACGGCCCGGATGATTGCCGAACGGAATCCCGCTTCTTCCAGTGTCGCCACGGCTTCGATGGTGGTGCCGCCGGGGGAACAGACCCTGTCTTTTAGGATTCCGGGATGAAGAGCCGATTCCGCGGCGAGTTTCGCGGAACCCAATACGGCCTGAGCGGCAACGGCGTACGCCGTATCTCTGGGAATCCCTTCGCGTACCGCGCCGTCGGCCAGAGCTTCCAGGAACATAAAAACCCAGGCGGGACTGGAGCCGGCCAGGGATGTGTAGGCGTCCATCAGCTTCTCGGGAAGCACGACTGTTTTGCCGACGGCGTCGAAGATGGTCTTTACCGATGTCAGTTCGTCTTCGGTAACTTCGGGTGAAGGACAAAGGGCCGTCATCCCTGCCAATACCAAAGCCGGAGTATTGGGCATGGCGCGGACGATCTTATTCTTTCCCTTGAACCATCCGGTAACGGCTTCAAGAGCAATCCCCGCCGCGATGCTCACAACGATCGTCTCATCGGGAACCGCGTTGCGGATGCCGGTTATCACGGTTTTATAAACCTGCGGTTTTACCGCCAGAATCAGAATGGAGGCTTTTGCGGCTTCGCGGTTGTCGGAGGAGGTGCGTATTCCGGGGAATTCTTTCCGCAGGTCTTCCAAAGCTTCGGTTCTCGGATCGGCGACGATAATGTGTTCAGCTTTCCCGGCACCGCCGGAAAGCAGTCCTCTGATGACGGCACCGCCCATGTTGCCCGCGCCGATAAAGCCGATCGTCGTTGTTCCTGCCATCTTATCCTCTCCGTCCGCTCTTCGGCCGCCGATGTTCGGCGGACCGTTATTTGAGTCTGTTTCTTCGCTTGGGACTCAACGGTGTTATTCTACCCGAATCTCCTGTTCCTTACCGTACCATATTTCCAGGCCGAATAGGCTGTCTTCCGATAAATAATCGGGTGCCGAACCTTCCAAAGGCCCCAGAATGCGCCGATAGTCTTCTACTCTGTTCCAATAAACCTGCGGCATGATGACTTTTTGCGGCGAAAGCCCCGAGTCGAGACCTTCCCGGAGCTGTCTGTAAACTTCAACGATGATTTCCTCCGCCCTTGGAGCGTCGGCTTTGTTCGGTTCCTCTTCCCGCCGTTTCGGGCTCATCAAGAGTTCAGCTCCTCGAAATGCCGCCGGGCCTCGGCCGCCGCATCGGTATCGCCGCATTCGTCCAGTGCGTCGGCGAGATTGTACCAGGCGTCGGCCAGAGAGGGAGAGCTTTCCGCGGCCGCCCGGAATCTGCGGACCGCATCGGCATACCGGCCTTTCAGAAAATCGACGACGCCCCGGTTGTTCAGGGCCCCTGAGTGTTCGGGATTCCTTTGAAGGGCTTCCTCCAGGAATCCGGCCGCCGAAGAGAGGCGGTTTTCGGCGATTTCTATTCGGCCGCATTCGTTCAGTGCGTCCGCGTCTTTCGGATCAAGCTCGGCGGCTTTTTTCAGCTCGGCAAGGGCCTCGCCGTTTCGGCCGGCGGCCGAGAGCTCCAGGCCCAGATTGTACCGAAGAGCGGCCGAATGCGGCTGGAGAGAAAGAGCGTCGCGGTAATGCCGGATCGCTTCTTCATGCCGGCCGTTTTCGGCGGCAAGGAGGGCGAGCCGGGCATGGCGGGAGGCTTGGCCGATATCCATGCCCTTATTATAGCAAGCCTCGCTCAAAAAAGCTGTCGGCTGAAATCGCACGGCGATTTCTAGCGTTCGGTGGCGTAGGCCCGCTGTTTCGCGAAGCGAAACAGCGGTGCACAAAAAGTAAAATCAGGTTTTCTTGCGGGCAGGCTTTCCCGAAGCGATCATGAAAATCCAGCCGATAAGGAACAGAACAAAAAGAGCTCCGACGCCGAAACTGTAGGCGATTCTTTCATCGGCGATTCCCAGGATAACCGCCAGCCGGGGGAAGGCGCCCATGAGAAAGGGACCGAGAATGGCGGCGAATTTGCCCATCATGTTGAAAAAACCGAAGAATTCGCCCGATGAATTTTCATTCGGAAGCAGTGAGGCGAAATAGGATCGGCTGAGTGCTTGAATCCCGCCCTGACTGGAAGCCACAAGCAGGGAAACCGAGAGGAAAATGGGGATAACAAAGCGTGTTGGAACCAGCGGCATGATTGTTCCCAGGGCCGTAATGACGGTATAGACGATTATGCCCGCGAAGATCATTCGGCGCGCGCCGAATTTCTGGGCCAGCCTGCCGTAAAGGATGGCGAAGGGAAAGGCGAGAATCTGGATTCCCAGAAGCGCGCCGAGAACCACCATGAATCCCATCCCGATGCTGTCGGCGAAGTTCGTCGCCATTTTAATGATGGTGTTAACTCCATCAATGTAAAAGAAATAGGCCAGAAGAAAGAGGAAAATCCTTTTATGCTTTTTGATTTCTATAAAAGTTTTTCCGAGCCGTTTAAAGCTTTCCAGGACCGGTGAAGGAACCGGATCGACGCCATGCTTCTGTTCCACGTTTTTCAGGAAAGGAAATGTGAAAACAAGCCACCAGAGGGCGGTCAGCGCAAAGCTGATTTTTACTCCGAGAGTCGGCAGCCCGCCGCTAAGATCCATACCGGTAAGAGCGGCGATAACGCCGAGGCTGATGATGAACGGAATGGTACTGCCGCCGATATATCCGTAGCCGTAACCCATGGACGAAATCATGTCCATCTTTTCCGGCGATGTAACATCCGGCAGGGAGGCGTCGTAGAAAATATTGGCTCCGGCAAAACCGATGAAGGTGAGAATGTAAAGAATCAGGGCGAAAGCCCATGCGCCGTCGCCGACAAACAGCAGGCATGCCGTTGCCGCCACGCCGAGGAGCCAGAAGATGGAGAACAATGTTTTTCGAAAGCCTTTGTAGTCCGAAAGAGTTCCCAGCACCGCGGCGAAGAGCGCGATGATAACGGCATAAATCATGTTGCCCGTTCCGAGCCAGAACGTGGCCTGCGTGTCGGATAATCCGCCGCTTCGCGCCACTTGTCCGAACCAGAGTGGGAATATCGCCGTTGAAATAACCGTGGAATGGACCGAGTTGGCCCAATCGTAGAGAACCCAGGAACGTTCCGGTTTCGTCAATTTTTTCATGAACCTACACTGCTCTTGTTCTGTTAATGAAATATTAGCATATGAATTTAAAAGAGAAAGAAAAAACTTGACCAAAAGCGGAAAGGGTACGGAAAATGAGAAACTCATGTTTTCCTTGTATCGTTCCCGGTTTTATCGAGTTTGATGAATAAATGAATATCGGCATCCTTATCAGAGAATCCGGTCGCTTCTATTCCGATCCTCTTCTTTCCGGCATGCACGATTATTGTTCGGAAAAAGCTCTTGGAATAACCGTGTTTTCCGTCGGCAAGTCCATACCGATGGGCGAACGTTCTCGCTGGCGTGATTTTTTCCTGAAGCATATGGCGGATTCCCCGATTGACGCCCTCATATGCGTCAGTTCCACATTATCTTTGGATTCCGGAGAACTGCCGCCCGAAGATGTTTTCGCAGCTTTCGGAGATATACCGAAAGTGAGTATCGGCGTGCCGATGAAATCGGCGGCGCTGGTGTCTTCCGATCCCCAAAAAGGGATTTCGGAACTTGTTGATCATATGGCCGATCGGCACGGTTATCGCCGTTTCGGCTTTATCGGCGGTCCCGATTATCATTTGGAAGGGCGCAGGCGCTTCGAACTTTTCCGAAACAAGCTTCAAGAGCATGGAATTGAGTTCGACGAGAATTGTCTTTTCTCCGGTGATTTCGAACATGATTCCGGCCGGAGGGGAATCGACGCTTTTTTTGAGAGAGGATGCCTCGATTCGATGGACGCAATTCTTTGCGCCAACGATCATATGGCTCTGGGCGCATGGAAAAGGCTGCAGCTTCTCGGATATGAAGTTCCCGGCCGAATTGCCTTGGCGGGCTTTGACAATGCGGACTTGGAACTGAATACGGAAAATCCCCTGACGACCGTGCATCAGGGCATCCGCAGTTTGGGATATGAGTCGGCGCGCACCTGCCACGAAGCCTTTCTTGAAAACCGGCCCGCCGCGGATACCGTTATTCCTTCGCATCTGGTCGTGCGGGGTTCCTGCGGATGCCTGCCGAACGGCCTTCCGGATGATCATTTCTCCGCCGGGCCGGATGGAGAGGCTTCATCCCTTATTGAACAAGCCGTTGAAAAAGTTAAGCGCCGCTTTCGAAACGGGGAATTCGAATTCGATGGATTTCGCAGCGATTGGTCGCTTCTGGTAAACCGCTTCCTTCGGAATCCCCTGAAAATCGGTGACATTCTCAAAATCGCATGGAGAATCGGAGACGAAGCGGCCGTTTCCGAAGAACGCCGCAGAATCATTGTTTCCACCGCGATACGTATCGCCGTGGAAATTATAAGTCGGGATCGATTTATCGAGATTTCCGCTTCCAATGAAATTACCGACAGGCTCGATCAGTTCGGGTATAGGGTTTTCGGCCTTGATCGGCATGAAGATTTCGGCGGAATCCTCGAAGAAGAACTCTTTTCTCTCGGTTTCTCGTTTTGCATGATCGGCGTGTTCGAATCTCGAGACGGATTGTTCGACAGGATACGCCCCATCGCCTGCAGCCGGCAGAACGGCTGTCCGGAAACTTTTAAGCTTGATGCCGACGGGACGTATTCCACTTCGTCTCTTCTGCCCGACGGAATGATTGGGAAGAACGAAGAGACATTGATGGTTTTGCCGCTTGGCCGGGGCGAAGATGCCAGAGGGCTCGCGATTCTTGATTTCAATCCCAAAATGCTTCATCTCTATTCGGGTATCGCCTCGCGTCTTTCCATGTCGATGCGGATATGGTCCAATATCGAGAGTTTGGAGAATGAGGTTCATCGTCGGCGGCTTTCCGAGGCCGTGCTTTCGGAAACGGTTCTTCGCGATGAATTGACCGGTTTGTATAACCGCCGCGGTTTTATGGTCCGCGCCCGGGAGCGTTTGAATGCCGTTCAATCGGCCGGCGGATTGTATGCCGTTGTGTATTCGGATTTGGACGGATTAAAAATTATTAACGACCGATGGGGACATGATGCCGGAGATGAGGCCTTAAAAAGCGCGGGGGCCGCCTTAAAAAAATCGGTCCGTGATGAGGACGTCGTCGCCAGAATCGGAGGCGACGAATACGCGCTTTTCGTTCATCTCGGCAAAGGACTTGAGGGTGAAACGCTGAAAAAGCGTCTTTGCGATTCCATCGACGAAGCCGACGCTTATGGGAAAGAGCGCGGCAGGCGGTGGAAGCTGTCCATGAGCTTCGGCGTTGTGGAATCCGACGATCCGGAAGAACGTCTTGATGAACTGATGACTCAAGCCGACGCCATACAGTATCGTGAGAAAGAGAGAAAAAGAGCCGAAAGGCGGAGGAGTCCGGAATGAAAGCGCTACTTGTTGAAGACGACGCCGATATCGCATCGTTCGTTTCCAAGGGATTGAGGGAAGCGGGTTACGGCGTCGATGTCGCTTTGGACGGTGATTTCGGTCTGGAGCGGGCCCTCTCCGGTTTGTACGACATTATCATTCTTGATTTGATGCTGCCCGGAAAGGACGGACTTTCGGTTCTTTCGGAACTCAGGAACGCCGATATCCAAACCCCGGTGCTGATTTTGAGCGCCAAGAGGAGTGTCGACGACAGGGTGAAGGGATTGAAGGCCGGAGGCGACGATTACCTGGTAAAGCCGTTTGTTTTTGCCGAACTTCTCGTGCGCGTCGAAGCTCTGATTCGCCGAGGCGGGCGGGCAGCCGCCGCGCAGGAGCTTCATGTGGCCGATCTGACTCTGGATCCTCTTACCAGAAGAGTCGCTCGGGGAGGGGATCTCATCGAACTGCAGCCCCGGGAATACGCGCTCTTGGAATTCCTTATCAGAAATACCGGCACGGTTGTAACGAAAACTCTCATCCTCGAAAAGGTGTGGGGGTATGATTTCGATCCGCAGACCAACGTTGTGGACGTTCTGGTTTCCAGGCTGCGCAGCCGTATCGACAAAGATTACCCCCTTAAGCTGATCCGCACCGTCCGCGGCGTGGGATATGTTCTTGAGGATCCCCGGTAGGTTCTTCGGAACCGCCGGAAAGGCGTGATTGTGCGGCTTCGGATTTTCAGGCGGCTGGACGTTCGTCTTGCGCTCATCGTAACACTGGCGGCCGCCGTCGCATCGTTTATCATCTCCGGTTTTCTCATGCTTTCCATGGCGATCGGTTTTCGGGACCAAGACCGGACGGAATTGGACTCAAGGCTTCTTTCCTACTGGGCCGCGTGGCAGTACGGCGGTAACGACGCGGTGCTCGAGAGGGCGGCCCAGGATGTGAAAATTCACGGCGGCCGTCCTTTTCTGCTGAAGCTCTACGGCCCGGAAGGGGAGATGCTCGGTACGCTTATCCCCGGCGGCTGGGAGGTTTTCAATCTTGAAGATCCGGGATTGGCGATGCTGTATCCGGGAACCTATATGACGCTTCGGGACGAAAAAACCCCCTATGCGCTGCTGGTAACCGGTGTTCGCCTCGACGACGGCTCCCGCCTTCTGGTGGGATTGAGTACCGAGAACCGCCAGTTCCTTCTGCGGGTTTACCGAACGAACTATCCGCTGGCTCTGGCGGCCATTGTGCTGGCGGGGGTTGTCGTCGGCCTGATCTCTTCCCGGCGGCTTTTGGAACCCATCGAGAAACTGAACGCCGAAATCGACCGGATTATCATCACGGCCGATTTAAGCAGACGCCTTGAGGAGCACGGGACCGGGGATCAGCTGGACGGTCTTATCGGACGCTACAACAGACTTCTGGATAGAGTGGAATCGCTTATCGGCGGTATGCGGGATACGCTCGATGCCGTGGCGCACGATTTGAGAACGCCGCTGACACGCCTGCGGGGGCATGCCGAACTGGCTCTGAGCCGCGCCGATACCGATGCCTATGAAGACGCCCTGGCTCTTGTGGTTGAACAGACCGATCAGGCGGGCGCTCTTCTGGAAGCTTTGATGGACATCGCCGAAGCCGAACAGGGAATGCTCTCTCTCAACCGCGAATCATGTGATTTAACCCTCATAGCGTCTCAGGTTTGCGACATGTATGCTTTTATCGCCGAAGAGAAGAAGCAGGTTCTGACTCTTCATGCGGACGGCCCCGTTCCGCTCGCGGGCGACCCCGTCCGTCTGCGGCGGATTTTTGGGAATCTTTTGGACAATGCCGTGAAATACGGGCCCGAGGGCGGACATGTCGATGTGTACTGCTCTCTTGCCGATAAGATGGCCGTTCTCGAAGTCGTGGACGACGGGCCCGGAGTGCCGGAGGCCGAGGCCGCCCGCATTTTCGATCGCTTGTATCGCGGCGACAAAAGCCGGAATTCGCGGGGACTCGGTTTGGGCCTCAGCATGGTAAAGGCCCTGGTGGAAGCTCACGGCGGCTCAATTTCCGTTGAAAACGATCCGGAGAGGGGCGCCCGGTTCCGGGTGGTGCTGCCGGCGGCCGGGGAGGTGGGCTGATGAAGGCGGCGGTCGAGATTCTTTTTTACAGCGGTCGTCGCCGAAGCAAAAACAGCGACTCTTTCAAAACCGTAAGATACCGGCAATGTTATTGAAAGGTTGCCGAAGTATTATGCACATCAGATGATGGATCGGGGAGGTGCTCCCCGGTAATCCATTTTTGAGGAGTTGCATCAAATGATACAGTCGAACAGCATCCGCGCAGCGCGGAAAATCGCGGTTTCGGTTCTGTTCATCGCCGCGGCGTACCTCGTCGCGATACAGCCGGTTTCGGCTCAAACAGGTAATACGGCACGAGATCTCCAAAATACCTTCCGCGCCGTCTCGGCGGAAGTTCTGCCTGTCGTGGTACAGGTGAATACGGTCGATATTGTGGAACGCAGAACGGTAAATCCGTTCGAGTTCTTTTTCCGTTTTCCCAATTCACCCGAGGATAACGAACCTTTCGATATGCAGCCTTTCAGGCAGAAGGGAATCGGATCCGGTGTTATCGTGGAACGCCGCGGAAACGAGGTCTATGTTCTGACGAACAACCATGTGATTGAAGGGGCGGACGAGATTGAAGTGAATCTGAACGACGGCCGGAAATTTACGGGAACGATCGTCGGCGGAGACCCTTTGCGGGATTTGGCCCTGGTTTCTTTCGAAACACGTGAAGAGATTCCCGTGGCCGAACTCGGCGATTCGGACGATGTCTGGGTGGGCGACTGGGTTCTGGCCGTCGGAAATCCTTTGGGGTTTGAATCCACGGTGACCGCGGGCATTATCAGCGCCAAAGGGCGTTCCGCTCAGGGACAGAATTTCACCGACTATCTGCAGACCGACGCGTCGATAAACCACGGGAATTCCGGCGGAGCTTTGGTGAATCTTGACGGCGAGGTTATCGGGATCAACACATTCATCGCCTCCAGCAACGGCGGCAGTATCGGTCTCGGATTCGCCATTCCCATTAATAATGCGCGCAGGGCCATCGATGAGTTCATCAACAAGGGCAGTGTCGATTACGCCTGGCTCGGTGTGAACATGGGCAACATTACCGATACTCTTTCCAGCGAACTCAATCTGGATGATAAAAGCGGAGCGTTTATCTACAACGTGTACGGAGATTCTCCCGCCATGCAGGGCGGCATCCGGCCCGGTGATTTGATTACGCGCCTTGACGGGCGGAATATCGGGAATTCCGACGACCTTTCACGAACGGTCGCTTCTTTGGAGCCCGGTGAAACCGTTCCGGTTGTTCTCATTCGTGACGGGGAATCCGTCAGAATGAACATCACCCTTTCGGTGCGGACCATCGAACGGGACGGGCTGAAGGTTAATGTCTGGCCCGGTTTCTCGGCCGTACCGGTTACATCGGAATTGAGGGATCAGATGAAGATTCCCCGGAATGCCGGAAATGTCCTTATCGGCGGAGTCGTCGAGGACAGTCCCGCTTCGGCGCTCGGATTGCGGAGCGGTGATGTTATCCGCTCCATCAACAGGAGCAATGTGCGCAATCTTAAGCATTTCTATGAGATGGTGAATTCCGAGGACCGGATGGAGCTCAAGATTATCCGTCAGGGACATGAATTGGAATTTGTCCTGAATAAATAGTCATTTATTCGATATTTGCCGCAAAGCGGATATCGGAGTGTGTTGTTTTACAGTTTCTTCCTTGTGTTTCGGGGCGGGTACGTTGTGCTCGCCCCGACCTTTTTTCATAATGGTTATGTGTCAAAGCCCGTGCGCGTGAAACTCTCCACAGTCGAAATTCTTTTTTCCCTCATTCTGGGAGGCGCTCCCGTTTTTGTTCTGTTTCTTGTTTTTCGCTTTCTGACTCTGTCGCAATGCGGTGTTCTTCTGTTGGGAAATCAGGATTTCAGAATTCTCGTTATTACCGTTACCGCGACAATCGGCATTCTGGTGTCTCTGCTTATCATCGGAATCAGGCGATTGATTCTTTTGCCGATTAAGAAACTCACCGCGGGAGAAACGAAATTTTCCTCCGGCGATCCTCCCCTGGTGCGGGAGAGCTATTGTGTCTCCGAAATTCACGAACTGGCCCATTCCATCAACGACATGATTGAAGAGGTGATGAGCCGGGAGGAAATCCTTCGGGATTTGAACGAATCTCTGGAAGAAAAAATCCTTGAGCGGACCCGGGCTCATGAAGAAACAATCGAAACACTCAGGTCCACCAGGGACCGTCTTTTGGTCTCGGAAAAAATGTCCGCTTTGGGCGCCCTTGTTTCCGGGGTGGCCATCGAGATTATAACTCCTTTGAGCATCGGCATTACCGCGGCGTCTTTCCTTAATGAAAGAACCAGGATGCTTAAGAAGCGTTTTGACGATCAGTCCCTTACCCAGGAAGATTTGGAGCGTTTTTTTACGGATTCCGAGGAATCTTCCGGTATTATTCAGAATAATCTGGACCGGACGATGAGGATTATCACCAGCTTGAAGCAGGTGGCTTCGGACCAGCAGTCGGATCAGCGCAGAAAGTTTGAACTCGGATCATATCTGAACGATGTCGAGATGAGTATGAAACATTTGCTCAAACCCGGAAAACACGAACTTATCGTGGAACCGGATGGGCTGATTTTGATGAATACATATCCGGGAACCGTTTCCAGAATTGTAAACGATCTGGTTCAGAATTCGATTACACACGGATTTCACAATATCGAAGGCGGTAAAATCCGCATCGGATGCCGGGAAGAGGGAGAGGATGCGATTATTGAGTACAGGGACAACGGCCGCGGTCTGACCGAAGAGGAGTATCGAAGACTCAGCGGAATGGAACCGGCCGGAGTCGATATCGGCGTTACCGGCTGCGGGCTGGGAATGAGTATCGTTCGGAAACTCGTTAAACGGCTTGGAGGAAGCTTCGCTATTGATCCTTCGGCCGATAAGGGTGTTCATTACATCCTGAAAGTACCTAAAAAGCCGGGAGAGGAAGAAACATGAGCTCAAACAGGAAAAAAATCGGGATTCTTACCGCCGGAGGCGACTGTCCGGGATTGAACGCGGCCATTCGGGGCGTCGGCAAAACCATGCTGCTCAAGTACGGCTATGAGGTGATCGGATTCTCTTCGGGCTATCTGGGACTGATCCATAATGAGTATCAGATTCTGGACGAACTGGCCCTCTCCGGCATTCTCACCGTAGGAGGAACCATTCTTCGCAGTTCCCGGGAGAAACCGTTCAAGCATTCCGAATACGACGACTATATTACGAGCAAGCCGGACCGCATCGTCGAGAACTACAAAGCCCTCGGACTTGACTGCCTGGTCTGCATCGGCGGGAACGGAACCCAGAAAACCGCGTGGAAGCTTTCGCAGCTCGGTCTGAACATTGTGGGGATTCCGAAAACCATCGACAATGATGTCTGGGGCACCGATTTAACCTTCGGTTTCGATTCCGCCGTGGCCATCGCCGCCGAGGCCATCGACCGCCTTCATACAACGGCCAACTCCCATAAACGCATCATGGTCGTGGAAGTGATGGGCCATAACGCGGGCTGGCTCACGCTTCATTCGGGCGTGGCCGCGGGAGGCGATGTCATCCTGATTCCGGAAATTCCCTACAAACTCGACGTTATCGGCGATTACGTGAAACATCGGTCCGATATGGGCAAGCCGTATTCCATCGTGGTGGTTGCCGAAGGCATCTATCTGCCGTACAAGAAAGACGGCAACATCCGGGATGTCCCGGCGGGCGCGTTTATCGCGAACCAGATCGAAAAGATCACCGGATTGGAAACACGCGAAACCATTCTCGGCTATATTCAGCGGGGCGGCAGTCCGACGGCCCGCGACCGCGTCGTGGCCACCGAGCTCGGAGCCTATGCGGCCGAAATGATCGCCCGCGGTGAGTTCGGTCATATGGCCGCGTACAAGGGATATGATTTAATCAGCGTACCGCTGGAAACGGTGGCCGGTCAGGTAAAAACCGTTCCGACCGATTATCCGCTTATCAATCATGCCCGGTCTTTGGATACCTGTTTCGGAGATGTGCTTTCATTCGCATGACTCGCCGGCTCTTGCCGGGTTTCTTACGACGGCGAACCGCTTTTAAGTTTTTCGGCCAGTTCCTGCCGATAGAGCGCCGCCAAATCCGGCACGGTGTGTAAAGCTTCATTCCCGCAAGAGTGGAGACGGTACACTCCTCGGCGGACACGTTCAAACCAGCCGTAAAGGTTTTTATTCAGGATGACCCCGGCATCCGCCGGGGCCCCGAAGCTTACCAGAGCCGCCGGGGAGGCTTCGCCGAGTTCCTTCAGCCATGCCGCCAGCCGAAGGGCCCTCTGCCGGTAGGCTGTTATCCGCAGGCCGCCGCCGGGAAGTCCTCCGAGGGTTAAATCCATGTCCCGTCCGGCGATTTCCCGAAGCAGAACGGCTTTCTTTTTCGGACGGCGGCGCGGAGGGAGAGCGGCGGGAGAAACACCCTCTTCCTCTGTGACCATGTTCGTACCGCCTGAGTGTGTGTCCGCGCCGGTGCTCTTTCGGCCGCCGGAATCGGCGGTTCGGGCGGCGGTGCTCTTTAGGCGGGTTTCCGCTTGTTCTCCCGCGGCGCTTCTCGGGTGCATCAGGATTTCAACCTTGGTTTTTGTTTTCAGGAAGGTAACCAGAATGAGTCCGATTCCGAGCCGTCCGAGAAGCCGCCGGAAATCCCGGGAAGCCGAAGGCCCGCGCCGATCACCGGCGGCCGGCAGCGCCACATACACCGCGTCCGCGTATTCCTGCCGTTCGGCGGCCTGAGCCAGCAGGGCCAGCGACGGGCGGGTTTTAAGCTCCACGGCAATCAATTCATCGTTTTTAGAAGCCGCCAGGTCGCAGCGGCCCACCTCTCCGCGAACGGTGTATCCCTGCTTTTCAAGCCAGGATTTCAAGGGACGGTAAAGGTCGGTTTCCTTCAGGGAGCGGACGGCGTTCATAGGGCTCATTATAGATGCCGCGGAACAAACGGCGCATCCGTCTGAGAAGAATCTGTTTCGCGCCGCTTTTCAGGCGGCCGCGGGTTTTGGACGGTGCCGCTTCATATCGAAAGCGGCGAAGCGGATTCTCATTTGACCGCTCCGTACCGGTTTGAGTATGTTTACCGCCGGTGGAGGCGCTATGAATAAAAGTTTGGCGACGAACCTGATCGCCCTTGTCCTCATCGTCGCGGGATATTTTTCACCGTGGTATTCCCGCCAGATTATGTCGGCCGGTATTTTCGCTTTTTCCGGAGCGCTGACCAACTGGCTGGCGGTGCACATGCTGTTCGAAAAAGTTCCGGGCATCTACGGCTCGGGTGTGATTCCCATGTATTTCGAGGATCTGAAGAGGGGCATTAAAGAACTGATAATGGAACAGTTCTTTCGCGAGGAGAACATCGCCCGGTTCCTGGACCAGAACGTCGACGCCCTTACCGAAGGATCCCGCATTACCGGACTTCTGGACATGGTGGACTATAACCGTGCTTATGATTCACTGAAAGAGATGGTTTTCTCATCCGGTTTCGGCGGCATGATTCGCATGTTCGGCGGCGGCGACGCTCTGGAAAAATACCGGCCGACATTTAAAGAAACCGTTCAGCAGGTGGTGGCCGAACAAATTGCGCGGCCCGAATTTCAGAACGGCCTGAGGGAGAAGCTCAACGACTCGTCGGTGCGTTCGGAAGTGATTTTAAGGCTTGAAGGACTCATTGAAGACCGCCTTCGGGAACTGACTCCCGAGATGGTGAAAGATATGATGCAGAAGATGATTCGCCGGCATCTCGGATGGCTTGTGGTTTGGGGCGGCGTTTTCGGCGGTCTTATCGGAGTGGGAATGAGTTTCGTATCGATTTAACAGGGCGGTATTTGCTGAAAATACTTCGGATTTGTTTTTCGTTCTGATATAGTTCATTTATGAAAAAATACCTGCTTTTATCAGCTGCTTTAGTCCTTGGTTTGTTTCTGGCCTCCTGCAGTCAGCCTTCTTTGGCTACCGATCCCAGCGAGACAGAAACATCCTTATTCCAATATGCGGTCGTACGGATTTCCAACGATGGCATTATTGCTAATGTTGTAAAGGGTTCCGACCCGACAACTTATGTAATTTCCTATTCGATGGCGGCATCGCAATATCGGGAACCGAACAAACCGGTCTGCCTTCCAGCACGTATACCTTTACGGTGACTTATACAGACTATGTCGTTAATGAGGATGTCACCAATTCCATATCTCTCAACGGTTCCTATTCCGCTGTTTATTGCGGTGATTCTTTAACGATGGACGGGACGCTGACTCTTTCGGGTGGAATGGCCGATACGGTGGAGTTCGATATCGAGGTGGACATGTCCTCTTCTCCATATTCTTTCTCCGGAGTGGTTACCATCGGCGGGAAGGCTTTCGACGCCTCGGCGTTTCTAATTAAATAGCCGGTTCTATTTTGTCGTCCCGGCGGTTTTTCGTTCCGGGGCGTTTCTGATAACGAGAATCTCACTCAAGAAAAACCCCGGCCTTTCGGGCCGGGGTCGATAAAAAGCCTTCAAGTCTTCCCCGTTAGATTTTTACCTTATTCCGTTTGTGATAATGCGTGTGCAGAAGCTCATGGCTCTTGTGGCCCAGGGGTTCCTTCAGGAATTCGGAATAGATCTGCTGTACCGCCGGATTTTCGTGGGATTTCCGGAGTTTCTTTCCTTCATCCTCGGCGAAAATGGCCTTCATACGGGCCTTGCGAACCTCGTCGTTGGTAAAGCGGGGCTGTCCTCCTCCTCCGATGCATCCTCCGGGACAGGCCATGACTTCCACGAAGTGGAGCGTTTCCTCGCCTTTGTCGATTTTTTCCAGAAGTTTGGAAGCGCATCCCAGGGAATGGGCCACCGCGAAGCGGGCGGTTACGCCTTCCAGGAAGTTCCATTCTTTTTTACAGCCGGTGATGGTGACTTCCGCGATTTTCACTCCTTCCAGAGTTGTCAGCGGCTTCACGTGAAGGTTCTCCATGGGAAGAGGGGAGCCGGTAACGATTTCCCAGACCGTCCGCAGGGGCCGCTTCCATAACGCCGCCGGTGTTGGCGAAGATGTCGGCCGCGCCGGTGGACATCCCCATGGGCGCATCCATTTCGCTTTCCTGAAGCTCGGGAAGATTCAGTCCGGCGCGCTTGATGAGGCGGGCCAGCTCCCGGGTTGTCAGGACGTAATCCACGTCCTGATAGCCGCTGGAGTTCATTTCCTCCCGGGCGCATTCGAATTTCTTGGCCGTGCAGGGCATCACCGATACGACAACCATGTCTTTCGGGTCCACATTCGCTTTCGAGGCATAGTACGTTTTCGCCAGGGCCCCGAACATCTGCTGCGGGCTCTTGCAGGTGGAAAGGTTCTCCAGATACTGAGGCCAGTAATACTCGGCGTACTGAATCCATCCCGGCGAGCAGCTGGTGAACATGGGAAGAGCGGCTTTCCCGCCGTCTTTGAGAACGGTCATGAGCCGCATCAGCAGTTCCGTGCCTTCTTCCATGATGGTGAGGTCGGCGGTGAAGTTCGTGTCGAAAACGGCGTCGAATCCGAGTCTGCGGAGAGCCGTGGTCATTTTTCCGGTAACAAGAGTTCCCGGCGGCAGATCGAACTCTTCGCCCAGGGCGGCCCGGATGGCGGGCGCCGTTTGAACCACGACGTGTTTGGAAGGATCGTCCAGGGCCGCTTCGACAAATTCGATGTGCGAGACTTCGGTGATGGCTCCGGTGGGACAGACCGCGGCGCATTGGCCGCATTGCACGCAGGAGACGCCTTCCAGGTTCGTCATGAAGGCAGGTCCGATGATGGTATCGTATCCCCGCCCCTGCGGCGCCAGCACTCCGACCGCCTGGATGGCGGTGCAGGCCGTGATGCAGCGGCGGCATTTGATGCATTTGGACGAATCCCGAACAAGAGCCAGGGTGCTTTCGTCTTTAGCTCCGTGGGAAGGTTCGCCGTCGTAGCGAATTCCCAGAACACCGAGGTTGCGGGCCAAATCCTGCAGTTCACAGTCTCCGCTGCGTTCACAGGTTTGGCAGTCGCCGTCGTGTTCCGAAAGGAGAAGCTCCACCACGGTTCGGCGTGCGTTGCGGACTCTTTTCGAGTTGGTGAGGATTTCCATGCCTTCTTTTACCGGCATGGAACAGGACGCGGCCAGGGTGGGCGCTCCTGCGACTTCCACGGTACAGACGCGGCAGGCTCCCAGGGGATCTTTGCCTTCGAGATGGCACATGGTCGGAATGTGAATCCCGGCGGCTTTCGCGGCGGTCAGAATGGTATCGTCTTGTTTCGCCTCGACGGCGATTCCGTCAATGGTGATGTTAGGCATGGGATTCCTCCTTCATCCGGACTTTCTTTCCGTAATCGCAGCGGAGGCAGCGGTGGGCCTGCCGCCTGGCCACCGATTCGGACCAGGGCTGTTCCACTTCGTCGAAGTTGTGTTTACGCCGGTCGTGCGGAAGCACCCGCATTTTTTCCCTGGGGTAGGGGGCCGGATCGGCGTCCGGATCGTAGTCCGTATCGTTTTCCTGCTCCCAGCGCCAAAACGCCCTGTTCTCCCCGCCGTTGAGTTTCATGTCGATGGCAACGGCCGCCCGCTCGCCCGCGGCAATGGCTTCCACCACCGAAGAGGGACCGCTTACGGCATCCCCTCCGGCCCAAACGCCTTCGATGCTCGTTTCACCGGAGGCAGGATCGGCTTTGATGAATTTGCGGGAATTCAGTTCCGGCGGATTATGATCGAAGATGCCTTGGGCATCCAATTTTTGTCCGATGGCCAGAATAATCTGATCCGCGGGAAGCTCCAGCGGCTTATCCCTGTCGTCCGCCGTGGGAGCGCGGCGTCCGGAACGGTCGAATTCTCCCAGATGCATGGGCAGGCAGGAGAGCGACTGCAGGTTTCCGTCCTTGTCGGCTTTAATCTCTATCGGCTGCAGGAGGGCGCGGAGTATAACGCCTTCGTGGAGAGCTTCGTCCACTTCTTCCGCGTAGGCCGGCATTTCTTCCCGGCTGCGCCGGTAGACCACGGTAACCGATTCGGCTCCGAGCCGCAGTGCGGTTCGGGCGGCATCGATCGCGGCGTTGCCGCCGCCTATAATTACCACGTTTTTCCCCACTTCCACCGATCCGCGCAGGTTATAGGTGCTCAAGAAAGGAACCGCCTGGACAACGCCGGGGACCTCTTCTCCCGGCAAACCCATTGAAACTCCGCCCGGCGCGCCGATTCCGATGAACACGGCATCGCTGGATTCACGCAGCTCGTCCATGGTGAAATCGCGTCCGAGAGACTGATCGCAGAGAATCTCCACGCCCATGTTCTCAATCATGCGAATTTCACGGGCCAGGGTTTCACGAGGGAGCCTGTAGGCCGGGATGGTCTGAACCAGCATGCCGCCCGGACGCTGCGCGGCCTCATAAACTTTGGGTTTGTATCCCAGCCGGGCCAGGAAATAGGCGCAGGAGAGTCCCGCGGGGCCGGCGCCGACGATGGCCACCTTGCGTTTCGCCGATTCCTTGTCTTCCCGTGTTTCGGGCAGCTGAACCGTGACTTCCTGGTCCACCATGAACCGCTTGATGCTTCTGATGGCGACCGATTCGTCGAGGGAAGCTCTGCGGCATTTGTCCTCGCAGGTATGGAAGCAGACCCGGGCGCAGACGGATGCGAAAGGATTGCGTTCCCTGTGGAGTTTCAAGGCTTCGGCATAACGACCCTCTCCGACGAGGGAGACGAATCCCGGCACATCCACCGAGGCGGGACAAGCGCTCTGACAAGGCGCCCTGACAAGTCCCGCGCAGACGCCCGCCGCGCAGTGTTTGTCGCGGATATGCTCCTCGAATTCATCGCGGAAATGCCGGATGGCGGAAAGAACCGGATTCGGAGCCGTTTGTCCCAGTCCGCAGAGGGCCGTATCCTTAATGCTGTTGCCGAGTTCGATAAGGGCTTCGATATCGCCTTCTTTGCCTTGCCGGACCCGATGCGTTCCAGGATTTCCAGCATTCTTTTGGTACCGACGCGGCAGGGAACGCATTTCCCGCAGCTTTCTTCCTGAACGAATTCCAGGAAGAATCGGGCCACGTCCACCATGCAGGAATCGTCATCCATAATGATGAGACCGCCGGATCCCATGATGGCGCCCCATTCTTTAAGGGATTCATAGTCCATGGGAACCGACAGGCCGGATTTCGGAACGCATCCGCCCGACGGGCCGCCGACTTGAGCCGCTTTGAAATTCTTCCCGTGTTTCAGTCCGCCGCCGATGTCGTAGATAAGCTCTCCGAGTTTCGTGCCCACGGGTACTTCCACGAGTCCGGAGTCTTCAATGGCCCCGGCCAGGGCGAAGACTTTGGTTCCCTTCGAGTCCTGAGTTCCCCGGCGGGAGAAAACTTCGCCGCCTTCTTCAATCGCGGGGGCCACATTGGCATATGTTTCCACGTTGTTCAGCAGTGTGGGCTTGCCCCAAAGTCCGCTCACGGCCGGGAACGGCGGTCTTGGTCTGGGTTCGCCGCGCTTTCCTTCCACCGAAGCAATCAGCGCCGTCTCTTCGCCGCAGACGAAAGCCCCCGAACCCATGCGGATGTCCAGGTCGAAATTGAATCCCGTTCCCAGGATGTCCTTACCCAAGAGTCCGTATTCGCGAGCGGCTTCCAGGGCTTTACTCAGCCGGGCCACGGCCAGCGGATATTCGGCGCGAACATAGACGAAACCGTTGGAAGCGCCGACGGTGAATGCCGCGATGGCCATGCCCTCGATAAGGGAATGAGGATCGCCTTCCAGAACGCTGCGGTCCATAAACGCGCCCGGATCGCCTTCGTCGGCGTTGCATAAAACGTACTTATCGCCGCCGGGGGCGTCTTTGGTGAATTTCCACTTCATCCACGTGGGAAAACCGGCGCCGCCGCGTCCGCGGATACCCGAACGCTTCATTTCTTCGATAACGCCCGTCGGGTCCCATTTCCAGGGCTTTTACGAAAGAGGAATATCCGCCTCGGGCGATGGAATCCAAAATATCCAAAGGATCCACGATGCCGCAGCGGCGAAGAACGACTTTTTCCTGAAGACGAAAGAAATCCGATTTGTCTTCGGTGGGCGCCGGTTTTGCCGTCGCGGCGGTTTTTATGCAGAAGATCCGTAACGGGTTTCCCTTCAACCAGATGTTCTTTCACGATCCGTTCGGCATCGCTTGGAGTGAGTCCTTCGTAGATGATTCCTTCGGGATCCACGATCATAACCGGTCCGCGGGAACAGGGGGCCCAGGCAGCCGGTTTCCTTTATGGCCACTTGTCCCGAAATTCCCGCATCGGCAAGAGCCCTTTTCAGGGCGGTTTTCAGCTCCGGTTCACCGGAAGCCAGACAGCCGCCGCCGGCGCAGAGCCGGATTTTTCGGCCGTTGATGATGTAGTCGCTCTCCAGGCTTTTTCTTAATTTGGCCAAATCGTCGGTACTTTTAATTCGGTTCATGCCGTGCCTCCTGTTTCTTTAGCGTCATCGGAAGCGTAGGCTGAAAGCAGTTCCTTGATTTTCGAGGGTTTGACCCTCTGGTGGGTATCCTCATCGATCATCACGACCGGAGCGAGACCGCAGGCGCCGAAACAGCGTCCGACTTCCAGAGAAAATTGGCGGTCTTCGGTTGTTTCGCCCACATCGATTCCCAGCGCGTTTTTCATGGCTGAAAGGACTTCCTGGCCGCCGCGGACGTAGCAGGCGGTACCGAGGCACACGCGGACGAGATGCTTCCCCCGAGGAACGGTGGAAAACCAGGAGTAAAAAGAGACGACTCCGGTTACCTGGCTTAAGGGAATGTTCAGCTTTTCGGAAATATGGACCATGATTTCCTTCGGGAGATAGCCCAGCAGGTTTTGGGCCGATTGAAGGACGGGAATGAGGGCCCCCTCTTTTCCGGACCAATCGTCGATGATGCCGTCGAGTATTTCGATGGCCTGTTCAACGGACAATTCTTCATGAGTTTCCGTTTGCACACTCATTTTTTCCCCCCCTCCGGACGCACCTTTCCCGTTTCTTTCGTTCCGCCGTTTTTCTAAAAAAGAGGAAGAAAGAGCAGGTCGAGGGCCGTCTCTGATCTTGATATCATCACCATAAAGCGTGCGGGTCCAATCGTCCATTGTTAATCGATTACAAATTATCAATTTAAGGAGTTTTTTTAGATTAACAGTGGTAAAGTGGCTAAGCCAAATAGAGATTCATAATGAAAAACATCTTGAAAACGCCATCTTAATTGACTATAGTAAAAAAGTGGACAGGCCACTGGATCAACAGAAAACGATCAAATCCGAATCACCGGGGCTCTCCGAACAATTGTATCGGCGTCTTTTGGATTCTTTGAAAGATGCGTATCGCCCCGGAGATAAATTCCCCTCGGAACGGGAAGTGGCCCGCCGGTTCGGTGTGAGCCGGCCCACCGCGTCCCGCTCCTTGGCCCGTCTTATGGATGAGGGACTCATTGAATCTCGCAGGGGAGCCGGGCGGTTCGTTAAGCGGCCTCCTCTGGATTACAGTTTAAGCTCCCTGGTGAGTTTTTCATCGCGCTGCAGAGCCGAAGGCGTTGTTCCCACAACCGAAGTTCTTGAGTATAAGCCTCCCGGAATGGGAGACTTGCCCGATGAGGTGATTCGCGAGCTGCAGCTGCTTCCCGGGGAAGGGGCGTATGCGTTTACCCGCCGCCGTTTCGCCGACGGACGTCCGGTAATCGTGGAACGCCGCTGGCTGACGGCCCGATTCTGTCCGGGCCTGACAAAGGCCGATCTTGCAGGTTCTCTCTATGACCTGCTCGATGAACGTTACGGTCTTTCACCCGCCGGTGCCCGGCAGATTGTTCGAGTTATAATATTGGGACGAAAGGACAGAACTCTGTTCTGGATCGATGAGGAAGGGGCCGCTTTCGAGGTAACTTCAACCGGATACCTTGAAGGCGGCGTGCCCCTCTGGTTCGAGCGTTCGCTTTACTTGGGCAACGCTTACGAATTTCACAACAGGCTCGGACCTTTGTCCACCGCCAGACCGGCGGTGAGCGTTATCCGCGCCGCGAAGGAGGCCGAATAATGAGTTTTACGTATGAAGATGTGGCGAAGATGATCGATCATTCGCTTCTTAATCCCACGCTCACGCCGGAAGATTTGGAAAACGGATGCCGATTGGCGGCCCTGTTCGACGTGGCGTCGGTCTGCATCGTGCCCTTCGCCGTTTCCGGAGCCGCGGCCGTTCTCTCGGGAACGAATGTGGCCGTCGGCACCACCGTGGGATTCCCGCACGGCGTTCATGCCGCCACCACGAAAATCGTTGAGGCCGAACAGGCCATGAAAGACGGCGCCGTTGAATTGGACATGGTTATCAATATTTCATTGGCCCTTGCGGGACGGTATGATGAGGTGGGCAGGGAAGTCGAAGCACTGGCAACGATTGTCCATGGCGGCGGAGCCAAATTGAAAGTTATTTTTGAGAACTGCTATTTGACCGATCAGGCCATCGCCGCGCTTTCCGGCGTCTGTGGACAGGCCGGAGCGGATTGGATAAAAACTTCGACCGGCTACGGCGACGGCGGCGCCGAAGATCAGGATATCAAACTGATGCGGGAGTATGCGCCTGAGAATGTCCAGATAAAAGCGGCCGGAGGCGTACGGACTCTTGATCGGCTTCTGGAAGTGAGGGCCCTCGGCTGTTCCCGGGCCGGAGCCACCCGGACGGCTTCCATTTTGAACGATGCCCGCAGAAGGCTGGGAATGGAACCTATCGGGAAAGTCTGATTTTCCTTTATGAGCACCCCGGGCTTTGAGAGCGTTCCATGAAATGATTCCTCACCGATTGCCGGCCGGATATAAGTCGTCGTTTCTTTGATCTTTCGTTCTTCGCAGATCGTTAATCCATTTCCCCGATCGAAAGCGAATGGCGGTCATTACAAACTTCAGTATCTCTTCAACGCCGGCGATCAGATACACCGCCGGAAGGTTCCATTTCAGCACGATGCCCGACAGGATTACCGCGGGAACCCCCATAACCCAGACGCCCAAAAATTCCGTGAGGAAGGAAAATCGTGTATCTCCGCCGCTTCGAAGAACGCCGACGATCATATGGAGGTTGAATGATTTGACGGACATAAGAACGCTCAGCGCGATAAGCGAACGGCGGACCAGGCGGACCGTGCCGGGTTCCATCTTTAAAAGGAGAACCGCGATAGGAGCACAGGCCGCCATAAGAATCCCCATTCCGAGTCCCAAAAGGAGGGCCTGAACCAGGAAGTTCCGAGCGTACTCTCGGCTCGATTCCGCATCTCCTTCGCCGATTTTCTTGCCGATTAAAACCGCGGCCGTATTCCCAGAACCCATGAGAATGACGAAGAAAAGACCTTGTATGGCTTCGGTGACATTCGCGGCGGCTATAACGGCGGTACCCATTCTCGCAAAGACGATTTTATACACCACCATTCCCAAAGACCAGGCAATTTCGTTGCCCAGAACCGGTCCGGCGGTTTTAAGAAATTGCGCCGCCATTCGGCGGTCGAATCCGAGATATTCCTTGAGTGAGCCGGCTACGGGGCTCTTTCTTCCGTAAACAAGCAGGAGCATCAGGACGAATTCGACTCCCCGGCTGATCATGGTTGCGACGGCGGCTCCCCGTACGCCCATTTCCGGAAAGAATAAAAGACCGAAAATCAGCAGGAAATTCAGAATCGTATTGAGTATCAGGCTGACGGCTGTTACCAGCAAAGGAATACGGGGGTTCTCGATGGATCTGAGGGCCATCGCGTAAGCGGTGGAGATTCCCGACATCATGTAGCTGGGCGCGACGATTTTCAGGTATTGAGACCCGATGAACACAACATTTTCATCGGGTGTAAAAATTCGCATCAGAACTTCGGGCGCGGCGAAAGAGACGATGGCAAACGGAATGGAGAAAATCAGAGTTCCCATCAGGGAAAGCCCGACGACGTGGTGAATCCCCGCCGTATCCCGATCTCCCCAGAATTGCGCCACGAAGATTCCCGTACCGCTGGTGATTCCGAAGAAGATAAGAAAGGCCAGGAAGAACATTTGATTCGCCAAGCCGACCGCGGCGACTTCCGCTTCGCCGAGCCGCCCGATCATCATGGTATCCACCAGAGAAAGGCCGTTGGACAAAAGCATTTGGAGAACGATGGGGACGGCAATGCCGATCATCGTTATTCTAAAACTTTTATTTGAATAGTAGCTGCGGAATGCATTGTTCATCGGTTGGTCATCATATAGTTACAAGACGGAGAATGAACAGTTCTTCTCTTGGTTAATCGGCGGATTCTTTCTCAATGGAAAAATCGGAGAAAACGGCGCGGAATCCGCCTGTTTTCGGGCTGCAGGCATAGATTCCGATGTTCAGCGGCCGCTGTCTGCAGTGCAGATGGGTAATGCGCATCTGAGACCATGTTTCTCCGTTAAGGGAATTTTCCAGAATAAAGTCGTTTTCCCGGCAGATGATTCGATACCACATTTCCGTTCTGCTTCCGTTAATATCCACGGTAGCCCAGTCCGAATAGCCCAGATTGGTGACGACGGAGCCCAGCCGAATCATTTCATCGTTTTCCCGCTCCGCCGAAACCTTAATCCAGTTCAATCCGTCAACGCGCGCCAGAAGGCCGCACTGGTCGAATTGCGACCGATAATCAAAACCCGTTCTGACGGTTATCGTGAAATCTTCTGTTGTGGAAGTCAGCAAGGCATGGCCGTTGTCCCGTGAAAAACCGTAGTGGGTTCGCTGCCAGAAATCGGTTTTACTCGATGTAAAAATGGAAAGATGATTATTTTCAAGTTCAAATTGAGGTTTGTTAATCCAGAAAAAATCGGTTGGAAGCGATTCTTTAAAAGAAATGGTCATAAGTTAAGTATAATTCAGGTTTAAGAATACTTCCCGCGGAAGATTTTTAATGCGGTTTTGTGCCGTGAACCGAAAATCGCCAGTTGTCCACTTCGCTGAGGGCGGCATCATAATCCCATTTTTCCAATGCGGCGATTATTCTCTGCGCCCTCTTTTTCTCCTCCTCGGAAGAAAATCTGGGGATTTGTTTTTCAAGGTACACGGAGGTTCCCGGATTGCTGCTGCGGATGAGATCTTCAAGCCGGTCGAGAATATGTACGGTATCGAACATCGGCATTGCCGCCGTAATATGTTCCGAAAGTGTCGTTACGGCCCTGCTCAACCGTGCAATCTCATCCTCCTCCGCCTTTCCGCCGGATCGAATCGTCTCTTCAAGTCTTCCGGCCTCATCTTTGACGGCAAACGCACCGATGTGGCCCGCCGCTCCTCTGAGGGTGTGCAGAAGAGATACGGCCTCATCGCCGCCGCCCGAATGAATGGCGTGATCAAGGCGTTCGGGAAAGTGCCGATTTTCGTCGGCGAAAAGTCCGAGGATGCTCCGGAGACGGTCTCTGTTTCCCAGAACCTGCCGCAACGCCGACATGATATCGAGGCCCGGAATTTCAAGGAACTTCGCATCGTTTTGCGTCCGCATTCCGACGGCGCCGATGGGCGAAACGGGAACGGCCAGAATATCGCCGACGACACGGTAGAGTTCAATCGGATCAATGGGTTTTGCCAAGTAGCTTGTAAAACTTGTTTTGCTGAATGAATCCTTAATCTCATGAAGAGCGCTCGCGGACAATGCGATAACGGGAATGTCGGGATATTTTCTTCGAATCAGTGATACGGCCTCATAACCGTTCATTACGGGCATCTGCAGATCCATCAGAATGATATCGTATGAATTGTGCAGACACGCTTCCACGGCTTCTTTGCCGTTTACGGCCGTTTCAACGGTAAGCCCCACGCGTTCGAGCAGTTCATACCCTACTTGTCTGTTGATTTCATCGTCGTCGGCCAGAAGCACGCGTCCGAAAACCACGGCCGATCCGATTCCGCTTTCACCTGTTCGTGCGTGACCGGCGGACCGGTCCGTATTCTTCAGAATTGACGCAAGGCTGTTTCTCGCATAGGGAATCGAGAGAAAACCGCATTGAATTCCTTGGGGAGCAAACGCAGCGATTGTCGCGGCATTCATGCTTCCGCTTAAGATGAGTCTTAATTCTTCGCCGGAACCGTCGCACAGAGCAACGGCGGCGGCCGCGGGATCGTGACCCAGGGAATCGATGTCGATGAAAAGAATATCCGGCATCGACGGATTAAGAAGGGCGTCTTTAACCGCATGGTAGGTAACGACTTCGGCTCCCAGCGCCGAGAGCGCGTCTTCATGGAATTTCGCGGAGATCGGATCGGCGGCGATAACCCATGCCGTTTGGTCCGCGGCGGCATCCTTTTCGTTATCCGCCATTTGGGACTGATTCAATTTAACGGTGAATGAAAAGCGGCTTCCTTCGTTCGGATGGCTTTCTACGGAAAAATCCCCTCCCATCAGCTCAACGATTTGTTTGCTGATCGTCAGACCGAGACCCGAGCCTCCGTATTCCCGCGCCGTGGATGCGGCCGCTTGGCTGAAAGGCCGGAAAAGCCGGGCAATCTGCTGTTCGCTCATTCCAATCCCGGTATCTTCCACGGTGAAGCGTACGAAATCCGGCGCGATATGGTCCGCGAGGATTGCCGCGTGTCCCGAATCGGTGAATTTTACGGCATTTCCAATGAGATTCAGAAGCACTTGTCCCAAACGGTAACGGTCTCCAACCCATCTATCGGGCAAATCCGGAGAGCGGCGGCAATACATTTTCAGGCCTTTTTCCCAGGCCTTGTCCGTAACCATGTCGAATGTCTCTTTCATCATTTCATCCAGGGAAAACTCGAAAGCATCCAGTTCCAGTTTCCCGGATTCGATTTTTGAAAGATCAAGGATGTTGTTGATTAAACCCATAAGGCCCTTTGCTGCGGCATTGATTTTATCCAGGTAGTTTTCCTGCCTGGTATCAAGGCGCGTCTGCAGAACCAGATAGGTGAGTCCTATAATGGCGTTCATTGGGGTGCGGATTTCATGGCTCATATTCGCCAGATAGTGACTTTTCGCCCGATTGGCCGTTTCGGCTTCCTTTCTGGCCTTTATCAGCTGTTCTTCCAATCCTTTCCTAACGGAGATATCGGTGATGGTGTTGACGACATAGTTGATTCCGTCCGAACCGAGTTCAATGGGATGAAAGGATTCGATCGTGTATCGAAAGTCTTTTCCCGGAGCTTTAACGCGCAATTCCCCGTTCCAAGCCTGGCCTTTCCCGGCCAGAGGGAGAATGAAGTTTTTAACCTTTTCGGCGTAGGAATCATCATAGTTTTCCCAAGCCATCCGATGTCCCGTTAATTCGTCTCCGGTCATTTTTCTGTAGGAATGATTCCCGTAGACGACTCGGCCGCTGTTGTCGATGATCGCGATTCCCTGTCCCGCGGCGTCCACCGATTGGCGAAAAAGCTGCATATCTCTCTGCGCCTCGACATTGGAGAGCATGCCGGTCAGAGTTGAGGCGAGCATCCGTAAGAAAACCATGTCCAGCGCCGTTTTGGAGGGTTTCGGTCCTTGGAAAACAAAACCCGTATATCCGATGGTTTTGTCGTCACGATCGGAAATCCTGATGACTACAAGGGATGCGGTTCCGACTCGTTTCGCCGCTTTTCTGTAAACCTCGGGAACGGACGGATTATTCGCGAGATCTTCTATGACCGTTATGAACGGATCATACTTCAATGATAATAATTCGTTGAATCGAACACCCACCCAATCTTCGGAATATTCTTCCAGTTCCGGATTGTTCCATAAGGTGCTCCATGTAGTGATTCCGTCATGATCGATTTGAAGAAAATACGCTCTTCGGGCTCCGAGATAGCCGCTGCTGATTTTCAGCATTTCGGGGATGGTGTTGCGAATCGAGTCGGATAAGATGGCCAGAAGCGAGAGACGAACGATGATATCTTCGGCGCTTTTTCGTTCACGTACGGTTTCCCGCATTCTTTTTTCGATTGAGATATCCTTTCCGATGCAGTAAATCCTCATTTTTCGATTTCTCACGATCGGAAAGACTTTCAGCTCGAACGTGCCTCTTCGACCGTTCGGTCCGGTATTTTCATACGTGAGAACGATGGTCCTCCCTTCCATGGCCAAACGGAGGGCGCGGAGCAGTTCTCTCTGATAGTGAACGGTATCGGGCCAGAGCGGTGTGGCATTAATGTGTTTGCCGATGCAGGATTCCAAATCGATGCGAAAGGTTTTCGTAATGGCTTTGCTGAATTCTCTGACGAGGAGATCTTCATCCAAGATAACCAGGAGATGAGACGTTTTTTCCAGAAAACGGTTTTGTTCGCTTATTTCCCGGTTCCATCTTTTTACCAGAATAAACAGTCCGACAAATGAGGCCGCGATTATACAGAGAAGAATGACGATTTCAATTCCCATGGCTCTGAACGCGATCATTGATATCATTATACGCCGAGCTTCGGTCTCTGCGGGCGGTTTCGAGTGTTTGTGCACGGCAAATTATGAGGTGTAATCGCTGCGGGCCGTATATAATGGGAACGGAGGTGCATCTATGATTGTCGGCAACCGTATGACGAAAAATCCGTTTACCGTTAAAAAGTCGGAATCCGTTTCCGATGCCCGGGAGATCTTGAAGAAAGAGAAGATTCATCATCTGCCGGTTATTAACGATAAAGGGGGGCTTATAGGCATTATCACCGAAAAAGACATTCTTTCGGCTTCGCCTTCGACGGCCACGACGCTGGATGTCTGGGAGATGTATTCTCTCCTGGCCAAGCTGACCGTGGGCGATGTAATGAATAAAAAACCCATTTTCTGCGGATCGGATGTCGCCGTGGAGGAAGCCGCCCGCCTTATGTCGGACAACGATGTGGGAGGACTTCCCGTTGTTGATAACGGCGTTTTGGTGGGAATCATTACCGAATCGGATCTTTTCGAGATTTTCATAGAACTGTTCGCCAGCCGGGATAAAGGACTCCGTCTGACGGCTTTGGTTCCGGACGTGCACGGTGAGCTGGCGAACCTGGCGGGCGCCATCCGTGATGCCGACGGGGACATTCTGGCCTTCGGATTCGTGCGGGGCGAGAATCCTACGAATCGTTTGTGTATCGTAAAAGTTTCCGGGATGAGCCGTGATGTTCTTTTGAAGGCCGTGGAGCCGTTTGTTCTGGAAGTCAAGGACGTCCGGGAGATGTAGGTTTTCGGCATCTTCGTCCTGTTTCGCCATGCCGCGCCGTTATGCCTCGCCGCGCGATGTTCTGCGCTTTTCGCCTTCGTCTTTGCGGCCGAAGAAGAGGCTCCGGCGTTTCTTTGGCCGGGTGTGGGGGAGATCCCCCGAGGCCTCCTG
Organism: Spirochaetia bacterium; assembly: GCA_963666985.2. GTDB lineage: Bacteria > Spirochaetota > Spirochaetia > DSM-2461 > DSM-2461 > UBA2779. The sequence goes on from CAXXIA010000002.1 coordinate 2,742,840, forward strand.
TCCGGGGAGAGGCGGGCATGGATTCGGGTGATTGGCAGGCCGCTAGAGGGGGATCTGCAGTAAACCCCAGGTAACCGCCACCGCCGAGGCCACGGGAATGATGAGATTCTTCGCGAAGTGGGCCGAGAGAGCGGCGGCGGCCAGACCGCCCAGAGCCGCCCAGGGGCGCCCGGTATCGACGAGCGAGGTGATGGAGGCCGGGAAGATTAATGCGCCCAGGGCTGCCGTGGGCATGATGGTGAGAAACCGCCGTACCGCCAGCGGGATTGTGTCCCATCGGGTCATGAACCAGGGCACCACGCGGATAAGGTAATTCACCGCGGCGCTGACGATGATGACGAGCATAAGGTTCAGATCGGGATTCATACGCCTGCCTCCGGGGTTGCCGTGGGGGGATGAAAGGTGTCGCTGTCGGCTTTGTTGGCGCCGCTATCGCCGCTTCCGCCATCCGAGGATTCAGGCGGGATAACGAACATTCCGACGATGGTTGCCGCGATCATCGCGATAACGAAACTCCAGCCGGAGCCGAGATTCGTTCCCAAATCAAGAACCGTATTCAGCGCCGCCGCCGAGGCCGCGGTGATAATCCAGGGCCATCCCTTTTTCAGATCCGGCAGCAGAAGAGCCATGAAGAGCGCGTAGAGACTGGAAACCATGGCCGCGCTCAGGCTTTCGGGAAGAACACTGCCGAAAAGCCAGCCGCTGAGGGTTCCGAGGTTCCAGGCGGCCCAGGGAGCGAGTTCCACCGCGGCCTGGTAGGAAGGGGAAACCTGTCCTTCCTGGCTCGTTGTTACCGCGAAGTTTTCATCGGTAACGCCGAAGGCCAAAAGCGGCCGCTGGAAGGTTTTCCGGGTTTCCACTTTCTTGGCCACGGCGGCGCTCATGAGCGTGTAGCGCAGGTTGATGAGAAAATAGGAAAGAATGATTTGTCCTTCGGCGGCTCCGGCGGCGATGAGGTTCAGCGCCATGAACTGCGCGGCGCCGGTGAAGGTGAAGAGGCTGAAGGCTTGAGTTTCCCAGATGCCGATGCCGCCGTTTCGCGCCAGAAGGCCGAAGGCGATGGATGCCGAATAATAGCCGAGGACGATGGGAAGGGCATCTTTCAGTCCCCGGCCGAAGGTGGAGGCTTTGCCGATTCGGTTCATTCGGCGCTGTGTTCATGCATGACGCGGCGAACTTCGTCGGCAATGATAAAGGCCGCTTTGCGGAACTCATCCGGATTCAGGGCGTAGGAAAGACGGAGACATTGGTCGGCGTGGACTCTGAAATCCGATGGCGGATCGGCAGCATCCGCTTGGCTTCGAGGATCGGGGTCATCAAAACCATAGAAAAAATAATGGCCGCTCACCACGAGCACTCCGCGGTCTTTGAGCCGTTCATACAATCGGGCGGAGCCGATGGGCAGTTCGGGAAGCCAGAGCCAGAGGAAGATGGATCCTTCGGATTCGTGGATGCGGAAGGCGATGTCGCCGGCGAAGGCTTCTTCGAGGGCTTGGGTGGCGAGTTCTGAATGGTCCCGGTAGAAGGGGCGGATGATGCTGTGCGAGAGTTTCAGGATTTCTCCGGAGTCGATAAGCGGGCCGACCAGGACTTGACCGAGGCTGCCGTTGGCCAGACTGATAACGGCGTTTCCGGCCGAAAGCGCGCCGATGATGTCTTCGTTCGCCACGACGATTCCGGTGCGGATGGCCGGAAGGCCGAGTTTGGAGAGGCTCATGCTCAGGATGACGTTTTCGTCCCAATAGGGGTGGACGTCTTTAAAGAGGATGTGCGGGAAGGGGGCTCCGTAGGCGTTGTCGACGATAAGGGAAATGTCCTTTTTTCGGGCGATGTCGGCAAGGCGGGTGATTTCTTCGTCGGTCAGGACGTTTCCGGTGGGATTGGTGGGGCGGGAAACGCAGAGAGCGGCGATGTCGTCTTCAATGTTCAGGTTGTCGAAATTGACGCGGTATTTGAAGTAGTGCTCCCGCGTGAGTTCGATTTTTCCGGGGTGGGTAATCAGGGCTCCGTCTTCAATGGCCTGATCGGCGTATCCGATGTATTCGGGGCAGAGGGGGAAGAGGATTCGGTTGAAGCGGCCGTCGGTGCCGGTGCCTGAGAACATGTTCAAGAGAAGGAATGAGGCGATTTGGCTTCCGTTGGTTACGCCGATGTTCTTGGGGCCGATGTTCCAGCCGTATTCCCGGTTCATCAGGTTTGCCAGGGATTCCAGGAAAGCATGTTTGCCCTGGGGCGTGTCGTAGTTGGCCAGGGTGTCTTCCAGTTCCGTGCCGTTTTTCAGGATTTCTTCGATTCGTCGGCGCCAGATTCGGTTGACTTCCGGAATGTGGGCGGGATTTCCTCCGCCGAGCATGTACATGTCGGTTCGGCCCTGCATGGCCCGGCCCATATCGTCCATCAGTTCGCCGATTCCTGTCTTTTTCGTGAATCGTTCGGCGAATCGCGTGCTTCTCATGGAGATGTTCTCCTTAATCCTTAGCATCCTCATTCGACAAGAATGTCGAATTCTAAAGAAGCCTACCGTTAAGTGATGGTTGCGAAAAGAGGCAGTTTCAAGGATTTGGACGGGTACAGTTTTGCCGGTTTTCGCTGTGCCGGGTTTTGAGGTATCGGATTGACGTACTTGGCGGGCCTCGGTAGGATGGGCTTCGATCCGCATTTTATTGCGGTTTAGGGCCTATAGCTCAGTTGGTTAGAGCAGCGGACTCATAATCCGCCGGTCCTAGGTTCAAGTCCTAGTGGGCCCAACAAGAAAAGCACCCCGGCGGGTGCTTTTCTTGTTGGGAGGGCCCCGCTGTGACTTGAAGCGAAGGAGCGGCGCGACCGAAGAGGGAGCGAAAACCGACAGGATGTCGGTTAGCCCCGGAGACGGCCTGGAGTGAAGCGACACGAAGTCGGTTCCTGGAAGGCAAGTCCTAGTGGGCCCATAATTTTTGTTGCCGAAATATTCTTGTAAGATTATATTTGGCAACAAATTACAGAGAAGTTACCAGGAAACTGGCGCTTTATCTTCCGGGACTGTAGGGAAACTGTCGGAAAGATCCCTCCGGTACTGGTATGTGAGGGATATATGCGTCACGGTAGTGAATCAAAGCCTTTTTACCTTTATCTCCGTAAATCAAGCGGTGTCTATTACGCTGAAATCAAAGATCCTGTTTCGGGTGCATTGCTTCCTGCCAAGAGCACGGGAGAACGGACATATCGGGATGCGGAGCGTGTTGCTTGGGAATGGACCATCAACGGGCTCCCTGTAGGGCCATCCGGAGAAAGCCGGAAGAAGCCCGGAGAGGCTGCTTCCTTTGAACTGGCGTTCCAGCAGCTAAATGATGTTCCTATAGGCCAGGCGGAAGCTCAGCGCATTCTCGACCTGCTCAAGCGACGAGGATGATTCAATCCACATCAACCATTTCGCAAGCAGGACCCATTCTGTGCGACTGGCTCGAATCGTTTTGGGATTTCAATACAAGTTTTTACATTCTGGAACGTCTGTCCCACGGTCATTCGATTACCAAGGCCCATGCTGCAAACATGGCCGGCAAGATCAGAAATTACTGGCGGCCTTTCTTTGGTGAATTTCATAGAGGCGAACTCACCCGAGGAAAAGCCCGTGAGTTTGCTGTTCACATTGCAGAAATCACCAGAACCGTAAAAAAGAATGGACTCAGTAGTCAGGTTCCTCTTTCGGGCTCAACGATCAAAGACGTTATGCAGGCCGGGACAGTCGCATATACCTGGGCCCTGAGCGAAGGGCAGATTACAGAGAACCCTTTTGATGGTCTCATGGGATTCTCTCGGCCAGGGCATGATTCTCCTAGGCTATTAACAGTTTAGACTGTAGCTAAGAGAAATTGGTATGTGGTCCGAAATGTGTTGAAGGGAAACAGTCCCCTCCTCATCATATCCACCTTCCAGGACAATGGGCCTGGTCGCAAGCTAAGCTTGCTGCTCGGCCCTGCATCCTGCATGGAAGTGCGGATTCCACCGGAGCATTGTTGGGATCGTTCCTCGGCTGCGCCTGCGGTACGACCCTGGGTATCACCAAACGTCTGATGAGCGATTACCATTCCGGAAAGAAGACTCCTACCTGCGGCTTCGTTGTAGAATTCACCGATCAGGTTGTTGATCAACCGGGAAACGTCAGCGAAAAGACTACGGTCATGCCTGAAGAACGGCCGGAGTGCCTTGGGTACTGTGAATACGAACTGCCGATGTGGGAGATCAAGTAGAACCTCTTCAGTCAGGTGTTCGGCGAATAGTAATGTCCGCTTGCGGCTGCAGGAAGGGCACAGATAGAATCCTTTACAGGAAAACGGGCGGAAATAGTTGTGGCCGCATTCAGGATTGGTGCATCTGATTCGAGCAATCCCTTTAAGATAGTCTCCACATGTTGCGAAACGCTCACCGAGTCGCTGAATTTTCTCCAGGCGAAACATCCCGTAGGTCTCCGCATACCTCTTGTCATAGAGGTTACAGAAATCTACAAAATGGCGTTCAAATATCCTGTGAAGCTCGTTGCGGCCGCGAGAGACATACTTTTTCGCCGCCGGTGCCGTAGCGGCTACAGCTGAGGTCATATTGATTATTACGGGGAAAGAGACGGGATTGATTGAGATGAGCGGACATGCAGTTTTTTCTACACGACGTCAGGCCGCGAAAGGGACGACCAAGGAAGTCGAGAGCAGTGACCAAACGGAGTCTGGGCATTGCCGAGACGACGCAGGGCGACCGCGAAAGCGGATGGTAGGGGCCGAAGGCGTCTCCGGTACAGCCGGAGACCGAAGCCCCGGACAGCCCGACCCGGCACCTATCCGCGTGTGTTAAAATACTCGGCTTTACCCAAATCGCGGTTGAATAGGATGCTTTTCCTTTGCCAGAATGATCCATGCCGATTATAGAAGCTGCCTGGGGCGTCACCTTCTGCGGTGGCGTCGGTTGTCTGGTCATCGCAGCCGCCCAGTTCGCATCTCCTTCCAGAACTCGATACGCCCTCATGCTGGCGGGAGCCTACTTCTGCGTCGGCATCCATTTGATGATACTCGGACTCCCGGCCTTCTATCCCGAAAGAATCACCCTGGCTTCCTTCTTTTGCCCGATGGCCATCTGCATCCTCTGCGGCCACCTGTTCATTCCCCTCATATACCTCTGTTTCAAAACCGTTGTGGATGAAACCTTCGAGCCGGGTTGGCGTCTGTTGCTGTTCTTCATGCCCGGCGCGATTTTCAGCATCGGCCTCATTTTCTACGGGGCGGCCCTTCCGGATATGACGGGAACCGTCGAGGAGCTTGAGAACTACTTGGGGACGCGGCATTCCTTCTACCTGATCGTGCCAAACATCTCCATCCTCGCCTCCCTGTTGTTCTGCGCCGATGTCATCCTCACCTTCCGGCGGCGCTGGAAGGCCCAAGGAGTCCGTCGGTCGGAAGGTCGGGCGACTGCTATCGCCTGCGGTTTCATCTTCGCCGCCAATGCCTCATGGTTCGTTACCTATCTCCTCGCTTTTGAAGCTGAAAGCACGGCGGTTATCCAGGCCGTGCAGGCCGTCTTCTTCGTCGTCCTCTACGTCGTCAGCGCCCGCGGAACCAAGCTGTTCCACTTCCAGCCCATCCTCGACGATAGGCGCAGGCGCACCAAGCGCAACGGGTTCGATGTCGCGGCGAGCTTGGCGAGGCTGGATGCCGCAATGGCCGAGCACAAGATGTATCTCAATCCCGACCTGACGATTAAGGGATTGGCCTCGTCCGTCGGCATCACTCCCCACCAGCTCTCGGAGCTTATCAACAGGAACATGGGCTGCAATTACGTCCAGTACGTCAACCGATGCCGCATCGAGGACGCGAGGAGGCGCCTACTGGAAGAAGACGCCGATACGCTTCTCGCCATCGCCTTGGACTGCGGATTCAACTCTTCCTCGGCGTTCTACAGGACCTTCAAGCAGCATACCGGTTCGACGCCCAAGGACTTCGTGAGAGAAAACAAAGCCGAAACGCCCAGCAGGTTGCCTAAATCAAACCCGTTTGATTGAATGGAATCCGCCGATGATTCACATTCTTCAGATCATCACTCTCAGCGGAGGCATCATCGAATTGATGTTCGCGGGAGCGCAGTTGGCCGTTCCTTCCAGATCGTCCTATAACCTGCTCTTGGCGGGGATGTGCCTCTTCCTGGGCGGCTACCTGATTCCCTGCGGCCTGCCGGCATTCCACGATGGGCCGATCGCCCTTTCGTCCTTCCGCATCTCTTTCACCATCTGCATGCTCTCGGGGCATCTGGTGGCACCCTTCGCCTATCTCTGCTACAAGACCATCGTCGACGAGTCCTTCGAGGCCACCGGCCGGCTGGTGCTCTTCTTCCTGCCGAGTTTCTTCGCGGGATTCCTTTTGTTCATCTATGGAACGTCTCTGCCGGAGATGCGGGGAACCGCCATCGAACTGGAAGATTACTTGTACTCGAACCATTGGCCGTACCTCATCCTCCCGGTGACGAGCATCGCTTCCTCGATTCTCTTTGCCTTCGAAATCATGATGACCATCCGAAGACAGAGGAAAAAGAACGGGATGAGGAACCAAACCATCAGGATGATGAATATCTTCCTCGGCATTTTCATTCCCATTATGGTGATTTGGGGGTTGGTGTTCTTCATGGATTCGCCGGCACGGGGCAAAGCCTTCGTCCATGCGCTCATCGCCCTCTACTTCGTCGGCATCTACATAGTAAGCGAGCGCTACAGTCTTCTTTTCCATCCCGCCGTTCGCAGCACGAAAGCCAACAGAAGCGGCTTGAGTGCCTTCGAAATGGAGCAGGGTCTTCGGAATCTGGCCAAGGCGATGGAAGAGAACAAACGGTACCTGGAACCCGAGCTCACGGTGAAGGACTTGGCCTCTTCCGTCGGCGTCACTCCCCATCAGCTTTCGGAACTCATCAACCGGAGCATGGGCTGCAATTTCGCCCAGTACGTGAATCGATGCCGTATCGAAGAATCCAAGAAAAGGCTCCTGGCAGAAGATCCGGATTCGGTTCTCACCATCGCCTTGGAGTCGGGGTTCAACTCCTCCTCGGCGTTCTACAGGACCTTCAAGCAGCACACCGGCTCCACGCCCAAGGACTATGTGAAAGAAAGAAGAGGCCGCTAGGCGCGGCCTCCCGCCAAGAACGCCCGGGGCGCCCCGAAGGCCCCCGGGACATGGGACATGGGATCAGAACCGGCGGATGGCCCAGACATAACGACCGCTGTTTTTATCGGTCCAGCTACTTGCACTTCCAGTTACCACATTGAACACATAGAATTTGTTCTCATTTCTCTGGGTGGAAGTCAGATAGCCCAAAGGGGGGGCGCTCGTCTTGTCCAAAACAGTAATACAACACTTCGTTGTAATACTGCAGGGATTCCTCAGTTGAAAGGAGATACCAACCGAAATCGCTTCCTTCATTCAATTTGACGCAAACTCCCGCGCCATACTGTCGGGAGGATGCCGCCGGAAAACCGAACCAACGGGTCGGAAAGAGTCCACAGGATGTGGACGAGAGGAGGCCAACTTGAGGGCGAATCCCACCATCAAGAGATAAAAGCCTTCCGATAGATCGGCTTTTCTTGTTATATCTATTCCGCTTCAACTTGATAAATAACAATGAGATAAAGGCTTCGTAGTATTTTCGTACCAGAAAGATTTTCTATCCCATTTTATAAAACAGGAGGACCTCCGTACGGTTTGGCTTCATAGTCGCGTAATCTACCCAGGCCAAAAGCCGTATCGGAGGCATTCTGTGAATAAACGAATTACGATTTTCGGTGCAGTATCAGCTCTTGCAGTTCTTCTGGCAGGATGCGGGAATTTGCCGGGCACAAGTCCCGTCACACTGAAGTCCATCGAGATTACGACTCAACCGACGACGACCGTGTACTCCATCGGAGATTCGCTCGACACCACCGGAATGGTGGTAACGGCGACGTATACCGACGGCAGTACCAAGGAAGTCACCGGCTATTCGACGTCCGGATTCGACTCCAGCGCTGAGGCGGCGTCGCAGACCGTCACCGTGAGCTACGCGGAAGGCGGCATAACGATGACCGCCTCGTTTACGATCAGCATCGTCCCCGACCCTGTGTTGGCGTCGATTGCAGTCACCACTCCGCCGACGACCACCGAGTACACCATCGGAGACTCACTCGACACCGCCGGCATGGTGGTAACGGCGACCTACAGCGACGGCAGTACCGAGGAAGTCACCGGCTATGCGATTTCCGGATTCGACTCCAGCGTCTTGGCGGCATCGCAGGCTGTTACCGTGACATACGAGGAAGACGGCATAACGAAGACCGCTTCGTTCTCGGTGAGCATCAAAGCTGTAATCGGCCAAATCTATTACGCCGACGGCTCGGTCTCCACGTCTTATGATTCTTCCAAGACAGCCGCGGGCATTGTATTGGCCGTGAACACAGACGGAAGCGTGTCGAAGATTATGGCCCTTGAACAGAATACGGGCCTGAAATGGGCGGAAGCTTCGACGACCGGCTTTGAGACAATATTCAACACCGACATGGACGACGGCAGCGGCAACTGGGCCGTGATACAAGATGCCGATCCGACCGGCAGTGCCGATGCCGCGACGAATTATCCGGCATTCAATTATTGCAACACGTACGGTGCAGACTCAGGTCTGACCGGTTTCGATTGGTATCTGCCCGCTCGCAATGAACTCTCGGTCATCTACAGCAATGTATCGGCCCTCAACACAGCCCTTTGGACACTTGAGAAAGCTGGATTAGTCGTTACCTATATTGAGACGCTCCCGGTTGCCACCACGAGGTATTGGAGTTCCTCGCAGGCGGACACTCAGTATGAGGCGGATTATATATTCATGGCTACTGGAAGCATTACCGGTGTCCAAAAAGATTCCGGTTACACCGTCCGTCCCATCGCGTCGGTGGACTGAGATTTGAGATAAGCCGAAATGCGAGTCCGGTTTCCACGGGGGAAGTCGGACTCGCTTGGTTTTCAGCCGGCGGCGATGAACCCGTGTGGACAGAATTCGGTCTCGATCCGGCTCGGTTCGCTTCTGTGGGGGAATCCGCCGGAGGACATCTCGCGGCGATGTTGGCGGTTACTTACGGCGCGGAAGGCATGGAGGATTTCTCCCAAGGAAATCCGGAACAATCTTCCGCCGTCCGCGCCTGCGTCGATATGTTCGGCCCGACCGATTTTCTCAAGATGGACGGACAGCTTGGTTCGCTCGGTCTCGGTCCTCAGGATCACAATAACGCCGATTCTCCCGAATCGCGCTATATGGGCGGGAAGATTACGGATTTGGATTCCGATTGGATGAGAAAGTCCAACCCCGTCAATTATGTGAACAACGGTATGCCGCCGATGCTTATTCAGCACGGCGAGAAGGATCATCTGGTCTGCGTGCTTCAGTCGAAAATTTTCTACGATGAGATTGTCCGGAAACTTGGAAGCGGCCGCGTGATTTTCGAGGTGCTGGAAGGCGCGGATCACGCGGATCGTCATTTTATAATAGATGAAAATATGCGGCGGGTTTTCGATTTCTTGGATGAACACATGAAGGGCGCCGAATAATGATCGGACCGATTGTCAACAGTGCCGGTGTTGTTCTCGGCAGCTTATTGGGAGCCGGTATCGGTAAAAGAATCCCTCAGGGGATTAATGAGCGCCTCCCGATGGTGTTCGGCATCGCTTCCATGGGAATGGGGATTTCCATGATTCCCAAAGTCAATTCGATGCCTCCTGTTATTCTGGCACTTCTGATTGGTACCATTCTCGGTGAGTTGATGGGACTGGAAGCCGGGATTCGAAATCTGGCGGGAAAAGCTAAGGGAATGGTTGAAAAGAGCTTGCCTCTTCCTCACACCGGAATCACTCACGATGAGTTCCTTGATCGTTTTACCACAATGCTGGTTCTCTTCTGTGTCAGCGGAACCGGAATCTTCGGTGCTCTTCAGGAAGGAATGACCGGAGATTCCTCTCTCTTGATCGTGAAGGCTTTCCTTGATTTTTTCACAGCCGCCATCTTTGCCACGTCGTTAGGATTTACTTTGGCCGTAACGGCGATTCCCCAATTCATTCTTCAGGTTGCTTTGTTTTTTACGGCAACACTCATTTTGCCGTTGACCAACGACTTAATCATCGCGGATTTTTCGGCGATGGGAGGATTGATTATGCTGGCGGCGGGATTTCGAATATGCAATCTGCTTCCCATTCATCTGATTAACATTGTTCCGGCGATGATTTTTGTCATGCCTTTTTCTTCGATATGGGCGAAGTACACATTTTAAACTGCGGATTGGTTACTGACTTGCTCGGAATAATGAATAAGATATTCGCAGAATTTCTTTGAGGCTTTTGAAAGGTAATGACCTCGTAAAGTGGAAATCCCCATCGTCCTTTGTCCCACCGGTTCCGAAATATAGAGATATTTTACAAGTGAATTCGGACGTTCCGGAGGGCGAGGGAATTCAGTTGATCTGAAAAGGAACGACATATAAGGAATGAACAGAACTCCAAGACTTCTTTCAACCAGGATATCGACAAGTTCGTTTTCATTTCCTGCATAGAAAACATCCGGTTCAAAACCTGATTTTCTGCAGCTTTCACAAATTTCTTTTCTCATACTGAAGCTGCAGCTGTTGAATAAGAAACGTTCATTTTTTAAGTCGGCGAGAGAGATTGTATCCTTTGATGCCAAATGATGATTGGAAGAGACAAAAACAATAATTTCATCGGAAATAACGGGAGTCCATTCAATGCTGTCCGAATTGAGCGGAAGAAATGAGATGGAAAAATCAATTTCACCTTTTTCCAGGCTTGTTCTCATCTGAGAAATTGATTGTACATACTGCAAAATTCTGATATTGGGACTTGATATCATAAATGACTTCAGCGGTCCTGAGATAAAACCGGAATCGGAAGTTGAAAAAGTAACTTGTCCATGACTGATATCATCAAGACTGGAGATTTCACTTAATCCGTCTTCTATTTCCAAAAAAGCTTTATCGACTCGCTGGAGAAAAATCCGGCCGAAATTATTCAAGCGAATTTTATTGCCTTCTCTGTCGAAAAACCGAACACCGGCACTTTCTTCCAGTCTTGAAATTGTTTTGCTTAATGAAGGCTGCGATATATGCAATTCTTCGGCCGCTCGTGTGATATGCTCCAATCTTGCTACGACTCTGAAATAATTCAACTGCGTTAATTCCATGTTGAGAACCGTCCCTATCATAACTTTCAAGTTATGCTTTTACCATAAAGAATATATTAGACAAACTGGTAAGTACACCTTAATCTTTTTAAAAAATCGATATCAAGGCAGGTTTAATGGATCGTCTTAAAGGGAAAATTGCGGTAATAACCGGAGCAAGCGAAGGAATCGGCAAAGCCGCGGCTCTTCTATTTGCCCGTGAAGGAGCAAGTGTCGTTATTCTTGCCCGGAGAAAAAATAAACTTGATGAGATTGTAGCGGAAATCAAGGAATTCGGCGGAAACGCACTTGCCGTACCGGGAGATGTTAATCAGGAAAAAGACTGCGTAAATGTCTTTGAGCAGGCAATTAAAACCTACGGAAAGATTGATATCCTCGTTAACAACGCTGGAATGGCCGATTCTCATATCGCGACCGTAAGAGCTTCGAATGAACACTGGGAAAAAATAATCGCCATGAACCAGAACAGCGTTTTTATGTTCTGCCGTGAGGCTCTTCGGTACATGGAAAAAACAGGATCAGGTTCAATCGTTAATGTCTCATCAATCGCGGGTGTCTATGCCAATGCGGGAATTGCGTATTCTGCCTCCAAGTATGCCGTAATTGGAATGACAAAAAACATCGCTCTTCAATATGCGGGTACCGGAATCCGCTGTAATTCGGTTTGTCCGGGACCGACCGAAACGGCTATGCTCGCCGCTGCAATGAATGGCAAGGATTGCGATACGGAATTCGCCGAAATATGCGGAAGACATAATGATCCTGAGGTTGGTATCTCTCAGCCTGAAGATCAAGCCAATGCCATTTTGTTTTTTGCATCCGATGAATCCAAATGTGTTACCGGACAGGTCATTGTTGTGGATCGCGGGAAATTTATGTAGTTCAAGAAATCCATATTTCTCAAAAATAAGGAAAAGAATATGCCTATAAATGAAAAAGTACAGAACCTTATTGCTAAAGAATACTCATGCAGCCAAGTGACATTCGGAGCCATTTGCGAAGAAGTCGGAGTGAGTCTGGAAAATGCCATGAAACAGTCCGCATGCTTCGGCGGCGGAATCGGCATGGGCGATACATGCGGAGCCATCTCCGGAGCCTTAATGGCTTTGGGGTATTTATCAAACGGAACTCCTGAAGAAAAGCACAGTAATCATGAACGATCGGTTGAATTTATTCAGGCGTTTATTGAAAAAACCGGAAGCCGTTACTGCAGGGAACATCTTGGATTTGATTTAGGAACACCCGAGGGCGGGGCAAAAATGGAAGAGATGCACGCACAGGGAACGCCTCCGCAGATATGCGAAAAGCTGATGAATACGGCTGTGGAAATGTTTATTGAACGACTGGATAAATATAATCGGAAATAAACCGAAAATATTCCAATTATCGGAGGATTATTTTGCCGGAAAAAAAACAGCCGTTGGTTGAATTAAAAGGAATAACAAAATCATTCCCCGGAGTGAAAGCTTTAAGTGATGTTTCTTTTGATATTTATCCCGGGGAAGTCCATGCTCTATGCGGAGAAAACGGAGCCGGGAAATCAACATTGATTAAAGTGATGACCGGAGCTCATAAACCCGACTCCGGAAAAATCTTTATTGACGGAAATGAAATTGTTATCAATTCCACACAGCAGGCTATGGAATCGGGCATTGCCTGTATTTACCAAGAACTGTCTATTGCACCGCAGCTTGATGTTGCAAAAAATGTTTTTCTTGGAAATATGTTTGTCAATAAGGCCGGTTTTCTTGATCTGAAAAAACTCTATCGTGAAACGGATGATATTCTTTGTAATTATATCGGGCTGAAAGTTTCTCCGAAAAAGCCTGCGGGCGAGCTCTCCGTGGGACAGCAGCAAATGGTTGAAATAGGGAGAGCATTAACCAGAAGAGCCCGTGTTATCATTATGGATGAACCTACATCCTCGCTTTCCGAGTCTGAAGCGGATACACTTTTCAAGCTTATAAAAATGCTGAAAGATGATAATGCGGCCATCGTCTACATCAGTCATAAACTCGATGAAGTAATGAATCTTGCCGACCGAATAACAGTAATAAGAGACGGCAGAAATATCATTACAATGGATACGAAAGATACAACTCAAGATGAACTTATTTCCCATATGATCGGCCGAACACTTGAGAATCTTTATCAGAAGGTTCCGGCAAAGCAGGGTGAAAAAGTTCTTGAAGTGAAACAACTCTCAAAAGCGGATGTTTTTCAGAATGTTTCTTTTTCAGTTAATAAAGGAGAAATCTTGGGTTTCTTCGGCCTTGTGGGCGCCGGCCGAAGCGAAATTATGCGGGCCATATTCGGAGTTGATAAATATGATGCCGGAGAAATATTGATTAATGGAAAAAAATTGTCTCCGGGGAATCCTGCCTGTGCCATAGAAGCGGGTTTGGGATTTTGTACTGAAGATAGAAAGCTGGAGGGCTTAATGCTGCGGCTTTCCGTTCTTCAGAATATGACACTTGTTAAACTGCCCGCAATTTCAAAAGCCGGTGTTGTAAATAGGAAAAAGCAATCATCTTTAGTGAATCAATATGTTGAGAATATCAGTATAAAAACACCTTCCGTTCATCAGCTTACAGGGAACCTTTCCGGTGGTAATCAGCAGAAAGTTGTTCTGGCGAAATGGCTTATGATGAATCCTGATGTACTCATTGTCGATGAACCTACAAGAGGAATTGATGTCGGTTCGAAATCTGAAATATATGGACTTCTTGGAGAACTCTCAAGGAACGGCGTGGCAATTATCGTTGTTTCATCGGAGATTGAAGAAATCATGGGAATCTGTGATCGGGTAATTACCGTTTGTGAAGGGGAAGTTACCGCCGAAATGGATATCGAAGGTTTGGATTGCGAAGCGGTGCTTTCTGCGGCTCTTGGAAGAAAACACCGCCATAATGCGGAAATTGTAAATAATACAAAAACAGGTAATAAAGCGTGAATTCTAATTCTAAAGAAACAAACCTATGGAAGAAATTCTTGGAAATGAATGGAAGTGGCGTACTGATTGCTTTAATTTCTTTCATTATTCTTGTTTCAATAATTTCTCCTCATATAACGGGCGGAAAATATCTTACCTGGACGAATATTATTCAGGTTTTCAGACAGCAAACGTATATCGGTATTATTGCCTGTGGAATGACCTTCGTAATCATTTCAGGAAATATAGATCTTTCCGTCGGTTCTCAACTGACACTTCTTACGGTTCTTTGCGCCAATTTCTCACACTATGGTAATTTAGCGGCGATTTTCGGCACATTGACTCTGGGTTTGGTATTAGGCTTTTTTAACGGTCTTTTTGTAAGCGGGCTTAAACTGAATCCGTTTATTGTGACATTGGGAACCGGATCAATATTCGGCGCACTCGCGATGATTCTTACTTCAGGATTCACGAAACGAGCGGACAGCACTTTATTTAACTACATCGGTACGGGATCCGTTCTCGGATTTATTCCAATGCCCGTTTTAATCATGCTTTGCGTTGTACTGATTTTCGCGTTTATTCTAAAACGAACGGTTTTTGGACAAAGAATTTACGCCATTGGAGCTAATCCTAAAGCGGCACGATATTCCGGTATCCGGTCAAGAGCATTCGTGGCAATAACGTATATACTCTCCGGTTTCTGCTGCGCTTTGGCGGCAATCACGCTTATCGCACGTTCAACTTCGGCTAATCCGGCTGTAGCCGGAGGGAAAGAAATGGATGTTATTCTTTCCGTAGTATTGGGAGGAACCAGTATCCTCGGCGGGAAAGGTTCAATCTGGGGAACGGTAATCGGGTTTCTGTTCATCGGGTTTATGTCGAACGGTTTTACTTTTCTAAATTTCAATCAGTATATGCAATGGGTCGTTATGGGAATCATTCTTGTTATAGCTTTGGCAATAGATGTTTATAAACAAAAAGGAAGAGTTTAATGAGAAATCTGGTAACTGACTTAAAGAATATGAAAATAGGACTTAACCGATTTCTATTAAGTTATAACTCCGTTGTTATTTTGCTGATTCTTTGCTTTTTTGGAACTTTCTTTATCGATGGATTCAATAATAATATTTCAACGATAATTTTCGATTCAAGTATTTATGGTTTTATGGCCGTTGCTCTCGGCATAATCATGGTTACCGGGAATATTGATCTTTCCGTCGGATTTCAGGCGGCCGGATCGGCAGTTACGACTGTTATTGTTCTGGATGGTACCGGAAGCCTTTTCTTGGCTGTTGTATCGGCTCTGTGCGTTGCGGTACTTATGGGATGCATCAATGGATTTACCGTTGTTAAGTTGGGAATCAGTCCGTTAATTGCGACTATTGCTACGAATTATATATATAAAGGATATGTGTACTTTTTTACTAAAACAGGGGCATATTATCCGCAAGGTGAATTGAGGGATTTATTAAAGAGTTCCTTTTCCCGATTGCGATTCTTTGATTTAAAGATACTTTCATTAACAATCATTATATTTATTCTCTTAATTGTTTTATTTATGTTTCTCATGCGGAAAACGAATTTCGGTAATGCGATGTATATCGCGGGTGATAACGGTGAAGCGGGAGTTCTTTCCGGAATAAACATTAAAAGAGTCAGCTTCTTGGCGTATGTTATCGGTGGTTTTTTATGCGGAATCGCGGGCATTTTTCTAGCATCAAATTCCGGAGCCGCTATGTATACACAAGGGGAAGGGCGAGATATTTTCGCGGTATCGGCATGTGTAATCGGTGGAATTAAAATGGCGGGAGGTAAAGGAACACTCCTTAATATTCTTCTCGGGATTCTCATTATGCGTGTTATCAGTACCGGAATGAATCTAATGATGATTCCTTCATCTTGGGTGGATTTTGTTTCGGGAGTACTCATTATTTTTGTTCTGGTAATTGATCGAATAACTTCAATTAAGAAGGAAGAATAGAAAATCTAATGAAAATGCAATCAATAATAAGGAAGGTTAATATGAGAAAAAGACTGGGTAAGGGAGTTCTTCTGTTTGCGGTAATCGGTTTTTGTTTGGCCATGATAACTTCATGTGATTCATCCAAAAAAAATACAGCGGCCGATAGTGGCCCCGAGAAAGAAAAAGCTTATACGATCGGCTACTGCACCATGGGTTATTCAATTGCTCCATGGGTTTTATTCCTGGGTGATAATCTGAAGGCCGAATGTGAAAAACGCGGATGGAAGTTCAACATGCTTTCCGCGGAAGGTGATTCCGAGCTTCAGGCCGAACAAATTCAGACTATGATCAGCAAAAAACCCGATTTGATTTTGATTTTTGCCGGTGATGCTTCTCTTTGCGTGGACTGGGTTAAGGATATCGATGCCGCGGGAATACACAGTGTTCTTGTCGGAATGGATGTAAAAGAGGAAGGCCGAAAATACGCAACAGCTTTTGTCGGACCGGATCAGGAGCAAATGACATATAACGTTGCTTCGGAAATTATTAAAGAGTATGGTCCGGATGCCGGATTAACCATTGCACAAATCGGCGGTGTTCCGCAGCAGTATGATTATATTGTCCGAGTTAAGGGATTCAACGAGGCATGCAAGAATACGAATTATACCCTTATAGAACCTGAGTGGGCCCATTCAAATCGCGCCGACGCTCAGGGGAAAATGGAAAATCTATTGGCCACGTATGGTGATAAGATTGATATTTTAATGGGTTATGATGACGACTTAACTTTGGGTGCCGTCGCGGCAATCGAAGAAGCCGGACTTACCGGGAAAATTAAGGTTTATTCAATAACCGGTATGGTTGAAGCTCTTCATGCTATTGAAGAGGGAAGAATGGTTATGACCGTTCAGAACAGCACGGCCGAGATTGCAAGAGTCTGTGGTAATGTTATGGATAAGATTCTTTCCGGAGAAAGTGTCGAATATAATAACCCCAGTGAACTTTTCTACATTACAAAAGAGAATGTCGCGGACTATAAAGGCGAGTTCTAAGAGTCCTTTTTATAGTTCAATAGACCATCAATAATAATCAGCATAAGGGGCATTTATTTGCCCCTTTGTTTAATCCAAGCAAGGTGAAAATGAAAGAAAACAAGCCGCATTATCCCCATCTGTTCAGTCCGATAACGATAAAGAATACGACGTTTAAAAATCGAATTATATCCGGACCGTCCGGATTGGCACATAGCCTGACCAACGATGGGATGCTCAGACATGATGGAGCGATATCCTACGGAGCACGCGCAAAAGGCGGAGCAGGCGTTGTAACACTTAATGAATCACTTAACGACACGATATTCGGTAAAGCCCACGACAGTCAGCTGGATATGACCAACGAATTGATTCTTCGATCTTTTCAGCAGTTTACCGATTATATTCATTTCTTTAATGCAAAAGCATCAATGGAATTGAACCATCCGGGAAAATGGGCGAATCCCGATTATATTAAACGAAATCCCAAGGGACCATCGGCCATGACAACACCCGGCGGTACGCACGTTGAAGAAATAAACGAAGAGGATATGCAGTTCTTCATAGACGGCTTTGTTCATTCGGCATTGACGGCAAAACGGGCGGGATTTGATATGTGCTTGCTCCATGCCGGACACGGATGGTTTATTCATCAGTTCCTCTCGCCTTTGGACAACAAACGTACCGACGAATACGGCGGAAGCTTGGAAAATCGGGCGCGGTTCCCCATAAGAATTATTGAAGCGATCCGAAGAGCCGTCGGGGAAGAATTCATCATTGAGATGCGCTTAAGCATCACGGAACTGACCGAAGGCGGGACTCAAGTCGGTGACGCGATTGAATTTGTTAAAATGGTTGAAGATAAAATTGATATTGTCCATTGTTCCGTAGGCACACATACAAATCCCGCGACCAGAGCGATAACGCATCCGACATATTTCCTGGAGAGCGGATGCAATGTCCATCTTGCCGAAGCCATGAAGAAATCCGGGGTGAAGATACCCGTTACCGCCATCGGGGCGATTAACGATCCGGAATTGGCGGAACGGATTATAGCGGAGGGGAAAGCCGATTTTGTCGCCATGGTCCGCAGTTTCATCAGCGATCAGGACTGGGCTGAAAAAGCACGAGCCGGACGCGCGGAAGAGATACGGCCGTGCCTGAAATGTCTGCATTGTCTTGATACGGTCGCCGGTCACGTGGCGCTCACCAGCGCGGGAACTCAGGACTGCTCCAAGGATTCCAGAAGAATGGAATGCAGTGTCAATCCTACTTTCGGTAGGGAACACCTGATGCATTATTATACCCAGGCGGCATCGAAGGATCGTAAACGAATCCTTGTAATCGGCGGCGGGCCGGCGGGAATGAATGCGGCTTTGGAATCGGTGAGAAAAGGGAATGAAGTTATCCTTTTTGAGAAAGAATCGGAACTTGGAGGTCAGATAAGGTATGCGAATTACAGCATTTCTTTTAAAAAAGAGATGAAGAAATACCTTGATTATCTGATTCGTCAGGTTGGGAAATCAGGCATTGATATCAGACTCAATACCGAAGCCACTCGTGAAGCCGTAAAAAATGAGGAACCTGAAGCGGTTATCGTCGCGGTAGGTGCTTCACCGTTCATACCCCCGATACCGGGTGCTGATGGCCCCAATGTACTGCATGCCGCGGAAGCGTATACAAAAGTGGAAAGTCTGGGCGGGAATGTTGTGATTGTCGGCGGAGGACTGGTGGGATGCGAGCAGGCCATACATTTGGCGCAGTGCGGCAAAACGGTTACCGTGATTGAGATGGGTCCCGAGCTGATCCCGGATGCGCTTTTTACCGAACGCATGCACACGCTTCAGCATATGGAGCCTCTCGCGTCCGCTCATACCGACATGAAATGCACACGCATTGATGAAAAAGGCGTAACCGCCGTAGATAGCGAGGGAAGAGAAACATTCTTTAAAGCGGACACGGTTGTATTGGCAACCGGTATGCGGCCGAATCGAGAGCTGGGAAATTCATTCCACGGCTTAGCCTATAACGTTGTGCCGGTGGGCGACTGCGTGAAGCTCGGCAATCTTGTTGGGGCGACACGAAGCGGATTCGACGCCGGTTTACGACTTTAACAAAGAGATGTTACCGATATTATAGAACGCTTCCTTTAATACCAGTCAATGCGGTATTGAGAGAGACGATATTTCGAAAAAAAAATAAATAATATTAATAAATTTGACTCCGTGGATATTGTCCACTTTTAATTTGAGGAGTAGATTCCCGCCGGAAGTTAATTCCAAGGAGGTGCGACGCACTTGGACACTTTGGTACAGGAGTTCGTTCGGAAGCCCTATGTGTTTCCGGTGAATAGATTTATCACAAAATCTCGTTTTGAGAAGATTAAGAACTTTTCAAAGACCATTGAAACACCCTTCCTGGTGGTTGATTTGAACGTGGTGAAAAAGAGATACCAAATGCTGGTGTCGAAAATGCCTTTCGCAAAAGTGTATTACGCGGTTAAGGCCAATCCCATGGAAGAGGTGATTCTCCTATTAAAGAGTCTGGGCAGTAATTTCGATGTTGCTACCAGAAATGAGCTGGATCAGCTGATCAAGCTCGGTATTGAGCCGGATCGAATCAGCTACGGCAACACGATTAAGAAAGAAAGAGATATCCGTTATTTCTATGAATGCGGCGTTCGGCTTTTCGTTACCGACAGCGAGCAGGATTTAAGGAAGATCGCCGTTCATGCCCCCGGTTCCAAGGTGTTCTTCCGGCTTCTTACCGAAGGAAAAGGCGCGGACTGGCCTCTTTCCCGAAAATTCGGTTCTCATCCCGATATGACCTACAGTTTGGCGATTCTCGCGCGGGATTTGGGATTGGAGCCCTACGGGCTGTCTTTTCATGTCGGATCCCAGCAACGGGACATCGGTGCCTGGGATGATGCGATTTCCAAATGTACCTATCTTTTTCAATCTTTGAAGAAAGATCAGAATATCGGTCTGAAGATGATTAACATGGGCGGTGGTTTTCCGGCCAACTATCTTCAGCCTACGCAGAAGTTCGATCTCTACGTGAAGGCGATCGATCATTTCCTTAAGGATGACTTCGGCGATGATTTGCCGGAGATTGTCATCGAACCCGGCCGTTCCATGGTGGCCGACGCGGGTATGATTGTTACCGAAGTGATTATGACCTCCTATAAGTCCAGTTATTCTCCGAACAAATGGGTTTATGTCGATATCGGGCTCTTCGGCGGACTCATCGAAACAATCGGAGAATCCATCAAGTATCCCATTTTCGCCGATAAAGATGGGATGGGCGAGGATGTCATCATCGCGGGTCCGACATGCGACAGCATGGATATCCTCTATGAAGAATTTAAATATCAGCTTCCCGATACCCTGGAGCCGGGAGATCGGATATACATCGGTACGACGGGTGCCTATACCCAGAGCTACAGTTCCGTGTCTTTCAACGGGATTCCTCCGCTGAAGGCTTATATCCTGAGCTGACTCTTTCTCTTCCGGATTCCGGGCCATTCGGTCCGGAATCGCATAAAGACGGTTCGGCGGAAATCCGTCGGATCGCCTTTTTCTTCGACATTTTTCCGACGAAACCTCCTTTTTTACAGTTTTTGTTCTTCGTCGCTTGACAATGGAACAGGTGTTCCATATTATTTGCTCAATATGGAGCGGGTGCTTCATATTAAAATCAATGAAGGAAGTGAAAGATGAAGAACAAGGTCTTGAGCGGAGAATCCCGAATCGGGAATATCCTTTTCCGAAAAATGCTTTCATGGCTGGAAAGCCCGGCACGATCGGGATTCGGTGATGCCGAGACGCTGTTGGCGGCATCCGGGCTGAAAAGCGGGCAGAGAGTTTTGGAAGTGGGCTGCGGATCGGGTTATTTTACACCGATTATTTCTCAACTCGTTGGGAAGGACGGTTCGGTTGACGCGATCGATATGCACCCTGCGGCTTTGGAGGTCACCCAAAAAAAGATTGAAGAGCTTCGGCTCTCCAATGCCCGTGTGACCGGAGCGGATGCCCATGCCACAGCGTTTCCGGACGAATCGTTCGATGCGGTTATTCTTTTCGGTGTTGTTCCCGCGCCGGTGATTTCGGAGCCTCGGCTGGCATCCGAGCTGCATCGTGTGCTAAAGCCCGGCGGAACTTTGGCGGTTTGGACCCTTTCTCCTTTTTGGAGTCCGAGAGTACTGATGAAGCATGCGCCTTTCGGAAGCGCCGGTTGTGCCCGGAAGGTTCATCGGCTGATGAAGCATGCGGCCTGAAGGCGATGAGAAGAAGGAGCGGCGGCTGTGCAGGTGCTGAAACCCCATATCAGACGGAAAATTCTCGATGCGGCCGAACGGATGTTTTTTGATTACGGATTCGATGCCACCTCCACGCGGAGTATTGCCCGTGAGGTGGATATCAGCGTTGGTAATCTTTACAAGTACTTCAAGGATAAAAACGATATTTTCGCCGCGGTGGTGGAGCCGTTCTACGCTTTCGTGCGGGACGATATTGACGCTTTATTTACGGAAGACCACGCCGAATCACCGGAGGAAAGTACCGGAGAGATTTTCTCCACAATCATGAACATGATGAAGCGGGACCGATATCGGTTCGTCATCCTGATTAACCGGAGCCGGGGAACGGCTTACGGGCATATCAAGGGCGAGTTGGTCGACAGCATCACACGCCATATGCGGGAGAGCATCAGCCGGGAGGCGGTGAATGATGATTATGTTCTTCATTTGATTGCGGCGAATCTTATCGAAGGGATTCTGAAGGCGGCGGAGCGCTATCATGACGATCTTCCTTCCCTTGAAGCGTGCATCGATATTCTGGTGCGTCATCACATGAGGGGCATAGGTCCTTTCATCTCATGAAAAGGACGGCGGCGGGTGTTTTGACGGCGTTCGGCGCGGTCTGCCTTTTAGGCGTCGGACTCGGCGCGGTTTATGTTCATCGTAACCTGAATTATTTAAATGTTCCCCTGAAGGCTGCTGCGGAGGCCGGATTTGCCGAAAAAACCGCTCTTCTTCCCGACGGGACGGTTCTGAATTACGGCGAAGGCGGTGAGGGGAGTCCCCTTCTTTTGCTTCACGGTCAGGGAGCGGCCTGGGAGGACTATGCTGAGGTTCTTCCGAAGCTGGCGAAGAGTTTTCATGTCTATGCGGTGGACTGTCATGGTCACGGTCAATCCGGCCATAATCCGCGGAGGCCATGGGAGAGGATCTTATTTGGTTCATGGAGCATATCATCGGCGAAGCGGCGGTGGTTTCCGGGCATTCATCCGGAGGACTGCTTGCCGCGTGGCTGGCGGCGAACAGCCCTGAAAATGCTGCCGGAATTGTCTTGGAAGATCCTCCGCTGTTTTCCGGTGAAGGGGAAAGAGCTCTTCAAACATTTGCCTGGATCGACAGTTTTACTCCCGCGCATGATTTTCTGAATCAGAATGTGATTCAGGATTATCCCCTTTACTATCTTCAGCACTGTCGGTGGATTCAGTTCTTCGGGGATGCCGGGGAGAAGATCATTGATGCCGCCGGGAGATATCGGGAAAGCCATGAGGGGCCGCTGAAGTTTCCCTTTTTGCCTCCGTCCATAACACGGCCGTTTTTTTTTCTGGATGATTACGATCCGCGATTCGGAAACGCTTTTTATGATTTCTCCTGGTTTCAGGGTTTCGATCAGGCGGAGATTCTCTCCCGGATTCAATGTCCGGCCGTGCTGATTCATAATCGGTGGAGTATCGATGAAAACGGGATTCTGCTGGGAGCCATGAATGATTCGGATGCGCAAAGATCTGCTGCATTAATGAAAGATTGTGTTCTAATTGATTTGGATTCGGGGCATAATTCCCATGCACGGCGGCCGAAGGATTTTACAGCGATTCTCGTTGAGTTTTCCGGCCGGATTGACGATTGAGTCTTATTTGGAAAAATTCTTGTTTAATCGCTATGCGATTGAACGGGTGGTATTTTGAATTGGCCGCAAGTAACGAAAGGTGGATTTATCATGACTTTCAACCCCGCGGTATTCGGCGAGGGATTTCATGTATTCGTTCAAAGCGAATACGCCGTATTCGGTTTTTTAAGCCCTATTTTTCATGTATTAAGCCTTATCCTTTTGGTTCTGACGGCTGTGTTCGGGAATCGGATTCGGCGATTGTTCACCGTATATTTCACAGTCGGCTGGATGTTCCTTTTCGGTTATTGGGGAATCTACGGCATTCTGTACTGGCTGGAAATCGGCTGGGTTTATTTGGCGGTTTATTGCGCCGCTCCCGTTCTGCTGTGTCTGATTACCTGTCAATGGATACATGAGGTTTTTCGGCCGAGCCTGGATTTGGATCTTCGGTTCGGTTGGCGTCTGGCAGCCGTACTGCCGATTCTGATTTGGGGTTTCTGGTATCCGTCTTATATTTATGGTACGGGATTTGTTTTTAATCCGAAGGATTTGCTGTTTTCCTATTACGGACTCATGCCTTGTCCCACGACGATGGTGGTGCTCAGTCTGATAAGTGTCAATTATCCCAGGGGAAACCGGCGGCTCTATCATCTGATGAGTGCGTACGCTCTTTTTATCGGCGGCGCCACGGTGGCCTCGGGATGGCTTCCGGACATTCCTTTCGTCGTTCTCGGCCTTTATACGTTTATTTTGGGGCTTCTCTATCGATTCGGTAAAAAGGTATGATTTTCAGCGCGGTAGGTTCCATCCTCCGGATTTGCGGAAATCCGAAATCCGTCGGCGCCGCCGAATCCATCATTGCTTGGAATTGGCGTTCTTAGGAGTATTTCATAGCCTATTATCTTTTTGCAGGGTGTTGATGAAGTCATGAATTGTAAGCCGCCGGCGTTCCGACACCGATTTCATGCCGCGGAACTCTTTTCGGCCGCGATAAAACTCTATCCGGCTCTCTTTCGTCTGATGCAGGATGGAAAGGCACGGAGTCTTTCCGGAAGTTTTCGTGAGCGGATTATGCTGGCCGTTACCGAAGTAAACGGCTGTGCGCTTTGTTCCTATGCTCATGCGCGAATGGCGTTGGAGGAGGGAATCCCGGAAGAGGAGATTAACGCTCTGCTTTCGGCGAGTTCGGAACATGTCCCTTTGGAAGAACGCAAAGCGGTCTTCTATGCGCAGCATTACGCCGATACTCTCGGGAAACCTGATTCGGCGGCCTATCAAACGATTCTTGATGAATATGGTCCGCAAAAGACGCGTGTTATCATCGCATCGATACGAACGATTATGTACGGGAATGTCTGCGGTCTTCCGGCGAGCGCGTTTCTTTCCCGTCTTAGAGGAAAACCGTATTCCAACAGCAGCCTCTTCTATGAATTGGGGATGATTCTCGCGATTCTTCCGGCAACCTTGCTGGCTTTTTTCCCGGCGGCGATCAATCTTTTTCTGGGAAGAACGATTCTGAAAATGGGCGGAAAATAATTCGTTTCCGGTGAAAAAACGGGCGAGATTTCGTAATCCGATTTCATTGCGGCGTTCGGCGGTTTCTTAAGATTTCTTCCGACAGCTTTTCACGGTCGCATGCGTTAAGATTCCAAGAGTTCCGCCGACTTTCGGCCGTTCCTCATTGCGTGACGATCCGTTCATCATTATGCTGAATTCGTCGTTTATCGGAGGTTTCCATGTCGGATAATGTCGCGTCTTCCCGTATTCAAGTGAAAGGTGAACTTACGGATTTGCCCGGCCGAGGGCTGTGGCTGATAAAATGGCTGCTGATTATTCCTCATATTATTATTTTGGCTTTTTTAGGCGTTGCGGCTGTTTTCGTAACGATTATCGCCTTTTTCGCCATTGTGTTTACCGGACAGTATCCCCGCTCACTTTTCGATTTTGTCGTCGGTGTACTTCGATGGGGCTGGCGGGTTGGATTTTACAGTTATCGGGCCTTGGGGACGGACCGTTATCCGCCGTTCACTCTGGCCTCGGTAGAGGATTATCCGGCCGATTTGCATATCGATTATCCCGAAACCTTATGCCGCTGGAAGCCGCTGGTGAAATGGTTTCTCGCCGTTCCACACTATCTTATTCTTGCCGCTCTCGTGGGAGGAAATTTGGGCGGTGCCGGAGATCCCGACATTTATTTCGGCGGACTGCTCTATGTGCTTCTTTTAATTGCCGCCGTGGTCCTTTTATTCACCGCCGCCTATCCGAAGGATATTTTCCGGCTTGTCATGGGAATCAACCGCTGGGGATTTCGTGTGTGCGCATATGTCGGCCTTTTAACCGACGAATATCCGCATTTTCGGCTTTTGGATTAGCGGACCGAAAACCGTACGGTACCCGAGGAACGCCGATTGGGATGCTGATTCGCAGTGTTCCGGCGGGAACCGCGGTTCTTCGTGATTATTAACGGTTTTTAGGCGATTTCCGAAATTCCCCCGGGTTTACCCCGACGTGTTTTACAAAGCACGCATTGAACGCGGATCGCGATCGGAAACCGCTGGCGAACGCCACGTCCAGCAAATTCCTGTCGGGCTCTCCGGTAAGCAGGCGTTTTGCCTCTTCAATGCGGTATCCGTTGATGTATGTCCGGAAGGACATTCCGAGTTCCTTATTCAGGATTTCTGAGAGCTGGTGGGGGGAAAGACCGATAAGCTTGCCTGTTTTTGTCAGATCCAGTTCTTCATCAAGGTAGATCCGATTTTGTTCCATTAAGTTTCTCAAAAGGTCGATTTTCTTTTCTACGTTGATGTTTTCAAGTTTGGACATTCGGTAGCGGGAATCGGAGATTGCCTCGCGAATGGCCTCGAGAGGATGATGATCGGCGGAATGAAGGAGCCGGAGCGCAAGAGCGAGATATCCGATCGCCAGAACGGAAAAGGATTCGAGAATATGCGCCTGTGTTATGAGACTGGCGGTGTAAACGACGGACCAAGTTAGAACCAGCGCGCTGTAAATCCAAAGAGAACGGGCCTCATGCAGTCTGGGTGAGTGCCCTCGGGCCAAGATTATTCCTATGCGGATTGAAAAGGCCGAGAGCGCTCCCAGGAGCACTATTGTGGTTCCTCTGTCGATCAGATAGAGAATCCCAGACATCAGGGGAGAGGCTACGTTCCAAAGAGAACCTTGAATAAGAATCTGGGCTCCCGACTGAAGAAAATAAGGAAGCATTACGGCCGTAACCGCAACCGCCGGAAGAAAGAGAAGAATATGCTTTCGACTTATACGGTAATCGCGGTCAACGAGAAGATTGAAAAAAATATAGAGGCTGGGGGCCAGTGTATATTCCAGAGGATGCGTGAGATAGAGAATATGGGGCATGAGGGGTGCGAGATCCATCCGCTGCAGGACGTCGACGATAACGTCCGTTCCGCCCGTTATGAAGGCGATGGCCCCCCAGATTTCCACGGGATTCCCTCGCCGAACAAACAGTCGGCCTATCCCAAGCAGAATAAGAACATAGGCATTCGCCGCGCTGAGGATATCGACGCACATGAGGGCGATATGAGGCATCATTTTTAATTTTAATCCCAATTTATTGTCCTACTCTATAGATCAGGACGATTGTTTGTTATGGCCTCGATACCATTTCGTACAACTCAGCGTTCTTTCAGTGGAGGTACGTATGGATCGCCGATCGGTCCCCGTTTCACATTTGTTTTTTCTTGTGTTTATCTTAGCGGTTTTCCTAACGGGCTGTTCGATGCCGTCGGGAAGCGGCTCGGAGAATTCACCGACGGTGAGTGCGACCGTAGCCGCCATTCTTTCGGCTCTCGGCGTTTCGGAGTACACCAATCCCCCGGATCTGGTGGTTACCTCCCAAAGCGGAGAAGAAGTCACCATCGACGATCCCGACGAGTGGAACCCTCTGGGCGCCGAGTACGCGGTGTTCAGCCCCAAGTCCGAGGATTTTCCAAGCAGGCATGGTGAGCGGGGGCTATACCGGCCGCTATTACACCTGGTATGAGGATTCCTCGGATTCCTATTCAGAGCATCAGCGCACCGGCCCTTCCACCGGCCACGAGATGGACAATGAATCGGTCAAGGACGTGGTGGCCGCGGACATCGACGGCGACGGACTCGATGAAATGGTCACAGTCTACATGCCTACCGACAAGACCAAGAGTTTCTACGTTACGGTGTACGACGGGGTGGCGGATGAATTCTCCGCCCCAATTTTCCTCTTTGAGGGGGATTTTTCCACCTCGTCTTACGACAAAGATTTCATCGACCGGTATTTCGGTGCGGCGGCCGCGGATATCGACGGCGACGGAGATGATGAAATCATAGTGTGGGAGCTCAATGACTTGCGCCTCTTTTCGCTTTCCGCGGACGGCGGCTCGAAAACCCTTCTGGCGAGCGTTGAGGGCGACCTCGATGAAAACGAGGTTGTATGGCGGGTGGATGCCGGTGATATCGACGGGGACGACGCTGATGAAATCGCCGTTTCCTGGCTTTACAGAGACGATGAAATCGTGGACCTCTACGAGGGAAAGCTTCAACTCATCGATTCCCTTTCCGACGGCGATCTGCCGGAAGATTTCGACGAATGTCCCTTCACTACGGTCACCTTCGGGGACTTCGACGGTGAGGACGGCACCGACGAACTCCTGGTCGTTCAGCGCGAAAACGCCGAAAGCATGACCCCCACCTACATCTACGAGTACACCGCTTCGGTGTATTCCTGGGGCGGCTCGGCGCTTTCGAGTTTGAACACCTTCGAATACCACTGCGAAGATGGAGCCCTCGGTCAATATACGAGTCCGGTGGCCGTGGACACCGACGGCGACGGGATGGACGAAGTGCTCATCGACGCCTATCTCTACCACGATATCACCGACGATGCCGATTACGAGTACTTCGGCTCCAGCTCCACCCTCGGACTGAACCTGTACTCCAAAATCGGAGACGCCGCCAGTGGCGATGTCAACGGCGACGCGCGGGAAGACTTCGTGCTGCTGTTAATGGATACGGGACCCGAATACACCATCATCGCCTACGGCTCCACGGAATCGGGCGACTGGAACGACATTGAGGAAATCGAATCCTACGAAGATAATATCGATTGTGCCGACGACACCTTGGTGGATTTGGCGATGGGAAACGTGGACGAGGACTCCAACCGCGTGCGCTGTACCGGCCATGAGCTTCAGTTCTCCCAGCCTTCGGTCATCGCGGTTCTGGCTTCGCCGCCCTACTATGCGGAAATCGCCGATGTCGACGAAGGATATAATTACGACGATTGGCTCACCACCTTCGGACGCAGCACTTCCAGCAGCGGCAGTTCGGAGTCTTCGGTGGGCTACAGCGTCGGTACCACGGTGGGGTATTCGGCCGGCTATTCGCTCTTCGGCGTGGAAATAGCAAGTTTTGAAGCTTCGGTGAGCTTCACGGCCGAGACTTCCTCGTCGTTTACCACAACCACCACGGTGAGCAAGGAAATCACCTATTCCTGCGCGGGCGGGGAGAATCGCGTGATTTTTACCTCGGTTCCCATCGACGTCTATACCTACGAGGTGCTGTATTCCGAGGATTCCTCGGACATCGGGGAAGTGATGACCATCTCCATTCCCCGGGAGTTCAGCCAGCACACCGTTGAATTGGACTTCTACAATGAGAACAACGGGACTCTGGAGGATATCGTCATCGAACCGATGTCCCACACCATCGGCTCGCCCTGGAGCTATCCCGACGAAGCGGATGCCGTGGGGTTTCTTGACGAGTTCGGCGGATATTCCTACGAAGCCGAGTCCGTGGGGCAGGGATCGGGGAATTCGGGAATTACGGAGATGACCATCACCGTTGAGGAGGGCGAGGAAACCACCGTGTCGATGGACTACACAACCGAAGCCGTTGTCGAGGCCGCTCTCTTGGGAGTGATGAGCGCCAGTTCGGCGGGATTCAACACCGGGTACTCCTACACTACCGCGACGAGCGAAGGTACGATCTTCGGAGGTACCGTCGGATTCCTGCCGACGGCATACTACACCGGTTCCTATATCTATGAATCGGGCCTCTTCGCGATTCCCTATAAGGACGAGGATATAGGGCAGACCTACTGGGTTGTCTCTTATTGGGTTGAGTAGGCCGATTTTAAGACCGATTTTTAAGCAGAGAGCCGTTCCTTCATTTGGGGACGGCTCTCTTTTTTGGGAAGAAGGCTTGTTTTTTTGTCTTAAATATATACGCCCAAACGATGTGCCGATTCGGGGTAAAGAGTTCCTTTTGCTGATGCGCAGTACGGAGAATCTAAAAATAATCGGAAAAATAAGTTCACTGAGATTATCGGCCTTTAAGGTGAAGAGAATCAGGTTTTCTTTGCTTTAAAACCGCTTTAGCGACCGTGAACTTTTTTATGGCTTCAGGCGAACAACCGAACCTTCATTGTTGAGTACCACGTTAAGCAGCGGCCGGCCCTGTTTATCCAGCGGATGAAAGAATCCAAGATCAAAAGGTGATCTGATTGTGGCGATCCATCCGGGATGATTGGAACTTTCGTAGCGTTTATCGCCGACCGGCAGATAATTCAAACAATCGAACGCACCCTCCCAAGCGCCCATATTCCCCCTCCAATAATTATTAATATGAGTTTATCACGTTCTGTTTATTTTTCTGATAAATACGTAACGATTTGCATATACGGCATACGAAGAGTGTTTTGATGCCGAAGATATCGTGAGGCTGCGGTACTTATGCGCTCTCCTGTTCTTTGGGAGTATTCCGATAGAGATTGCCCGCATTAATCGTAAAGAGAAAAGCCAGGATGCCGCATATGGAAATTCCCAGTGTCATGGGCATCAGACCTTTAGGAAAAAGACTGATTATACTGGAAGAAATAAAAGAGAAGATAAAGGTAATGCAGCCCAGGAGAGAAGAAGCGGCCCCTGTGTTTTCTCCCTGGCCATATAAAGTTATGGTCGCGGAACATGGAAGAACGGCTCCCATCAAAAACATATATCCAATCAGAGGGATAAGAACAATTACCAATTGATCTTGCGGAATCCCATAATATATGAGCAGTCCGATGATACCGAGCAGAATTGAGAATAGGAAAAGAATCTTAACGGAGATGAAAAAGATTCTCTCGTATGAAATCTTTTTTGCGATAATGGATGAAACAATATTCCCCAGCATTAAGGCCAAGGCAATGGCTCCGAATAAAATGCCGAAAGACATGGAAGAAAGATGAAAGTAATTCATGAATACAAAAGGAGCCGCCGTTATATACACAAACATGCCGGCATTACCGAGACTTCTTATTAAGGTGGTTCTTAAGAATCCCTGTTTTTTTGATACCAGTATGTAAACATGAAAAGCTTCAGATATTTTTACCGATGGATTCGGCTGTTTTGTTTCGGGTAATGCAAAAATAACGGAAAGAATCAGAATAATATTATAAATGAATAATGTTGAAAAAATATGTCTCCATCCGAAAACTTTTAATATAAAACCGCCCAGTGTGGGAGCAATAATGGGAGCCACCCCCATAACAAGCGTTAATAATCCAAAAACCTGCCCTACTTTTTTCTTGTCGGTGTATACATCGGGAGCCAGTACCAGTGAGATAACCATTCCGGAAGAAGCACCCAAAGCCTGTAACAGTCTTGCGGCGATGAAAATCCAGATATTTGACGTTGTTACGCATATAAATGTGGAAAGTCCAAACAGGAATAGGCCGAAAAGCAAAGGTTTTTTCCTTCCGTACCGATCGGAAATTGGACCATACAGAAGCTGGGTAACGGTTAATCCCGCCAAGAAAACGGAAAGAGACAGCTGAACAAGGGAAGGACTTGATTTCAGTGAGTTACTGATATCGGGAAAGGCTGATAAATACATATCCGTTGAGAAGGGCGCCAGCGACATAAGGCCGGCGCCGATGAGTGCGATTCTTGCCATTCCTAAAGATGAATTATTTTTAATCTGCATTTATTCTCCGATTCATGTACTGTATCAAAAGAATTGAGTATAAACACAATTCAATGTCGTTATTTGGAGAAACTTTTCGAGAATATCTCCGTTTTAGCGAAAAGAGGTACTTTTCCCCCGACTGATTTCCCCTATCAATGTTTTCAGCCGAAAGTGCGGTTTTTTTGATTTTTATGGGTTTTGAGACGGAGAACCCAAATAGGCCGCATAAAGCTCTTTCAGATCTTCCAGGAAGGCTTCCTTTTTTATTGCCGGACGCTCCAGAACGTATTGATGAATAACCCCTTCGCAGCTGTGATACAGCATCCAAGCGATTCGGCGGATTCGCTGTGCCTTCACTTCGGGATAATAGGTTTTTAGAAAGCCTTGAATGAATCGGATGATTTTTTCATTTTCGCGATTCACCAGTGCCCCGACATTTTCATTCTCCAAAGACATTTTCATCAGTTCCCTTAAAAATCCGGGATTCAGCATATGTGATTCCAAAGTACTCTCCAGAAAAAGAGTGAATTCTGTTTCCGGATGATTCAGGAACCGTGAAATCAGTTCTTTTTGAAAAGAGGCGGCCTTTTCCATATACGCTATGGCAGCGGCGAGAAAGAGATCTTCTTTGTTTTGGAAATAGTGATAGAAGCTTCCCGTAGCCGCACCGGCTTCTCGGCAGATATCTACGGCCGTTACTCCATGAAATCCTTCCTCGGAAAATAATTTCACGGCGGATTCCATGATTCTGCTTTTCGTATTCCGCGCCCGCTGCTGGGAAGGAATCCTGGGTTCCATGAATCAAGCATATCCGAGGGTAAAGCTTTTTCCAATCGAACCCTTGACGAAATATGAAACAAAATTCATATTCACGATGCGAATGTGAAAAATAATTCATATATTGAAGAGGTATAAATGAATAACATTATCATTCTGGACCTGGGAATCTCCGTTTCCTACCTGGTACAAAATCCGGAAGGATACATGCTTGTAGATACCGGTTATCCGCAATCTTGGGAAAAGTTTCTTTTTGTTCTGGCGAAGAAGGGAATCAGCCTTAAAGATATAAACCTTGTTTTTCTCACTCATCATCACGATGATCACGCGGGTTTCCTGAAGCGTTTTCTGGAGAGCCGAGACGTGCCGGTGATTATGCATTATCGCGCTTTGGGTCCTTTGAAAAAGGGCGAATCCGATGAAACCGATGAGGAGGCTGTAACCAAACGAATGAAATGGGTTTTTAGTCTCTACATGCTTTTCCATAATAAGTTTACTTTCCCGCCGGTTGAAGTCGGACAAAAGGATCTTCTTATTAAAGAAAACGACAATCGTCTGCTCAGACAATGGGGAATTGCCGGGGAGATTGTGTTAACTCCGGGACACACCTACGACAGTATTTCCATCGTTTTGGATGATGGAAACGCCGTTGTGGGAGACGCGGCCATGAATATCATGCATTTCTGCGGAGCCGATTACCGACCGATTTACCATATGAACAGACAGGAAGTTTTCCGCAGTTGGGAGGAACTCTTCCGGCGGAATGTGAAGAAAATATACTCAGGGCATGGTAGGCCCTTTTCTGTCGAGAAACTCCGCCGTTCCTACGAACGACATAAGAAATAATGAATCGGCTGGAAGATCTTCTCAAGGAAGAGCGGATAGGCAGGCTTTTTTTCGTCCAGTCGGTTCCTGCTGTTCTGGCTTTGTTCTCGCAGGGACTCTATCAGATGGTGGATACCATCTATATCGGCCGGATGGTAGGAACGGATGGATTAACCGCCTGTGCCCGGACCTATCCTTTTGTTCTGGTTATGACGGGATTCGGCTCCTTGATTTCCGTCGGCTCCGCATCTCTCTACAGCAGGCTTTTGGGAGAAGGGCGTACACGGAAGGCCGGCGGCGTTTTCTCCCTGATCCTTCCACTATCGTTTCCTTTCTTCCTCCTTTCTTTGCTGACAGGGTTCTATCTTGCACCACTCCTGCTGCGTTCTTCAGGGGAATCGGCTGCCTATTTTATGGCGACTGATTATCTCCGCATCGACAGCTTGGGAAGTTTATTCATGATTGCCGCACTGACTTTTACGGCCTTGCTGCGCGGTGGAGGTTTTATGAAAGCGGCACTTGTGCTGCAATCGGCCGGAACCGTTTTAAACATCGTTCTCGATCCGTTTTTTATCCGCCCTTTTGGCATGGCCGGAGCGGCTTGGGCCACCCTGATCAGCAAAGCCTTTCTATTTCTGCTTTGTATGATCTATTTCGTTGTGGGTGATAAGAAATCCGGTTCTCCTCCCTGGGAGAAGGCGGGAGAAATTTTTACTGTTGGGTTATCGGCCCTGGCCCTGGAGACCATGACCATCATCCAGATGTTTTACTTTTTCCGTATGATCGATCGATATGGAACGGGTGCCGACTATGCAATCCTTGCCGGAGTTATGCGGATTGTTAATTTCAGTCTTATTCCCCTTTGGGGGATCTCTCAGGGGTATCAACCTTTGGCAGGATACTGTTTCAGTTCCGGGAGAGCACAATGTCATTCGCGATTGTTTCGTTCTTTTATTCTGGGAGCCACTTTGTGGATGGTTTTTGTACAAAGCCTTCTGATGCTGTTCGGAAAAGGAATCCTGGGTTTCTTCATTCTGGATGATATGATTCTTGAACGGGGAGTTCCCGCTTTGAGATGGATGACCGGACTGTTCTTCCTCTATGGAGTGATGATTTTATTGCTGACGGATTTTCAGGCTTCCGGGAAAGCCGTTCCCGCGGGTTTTCTTGTTTTGAGCAGGATGATTTTTTTCTTTGTGCCCGTTTCACTTGTTCTGTCGGGATTTTTGGGGATTGCCGGTCTTTGGGCGGCAGTTCCCTTGTCGGACTGTTTAACTCTTATCAGTTCGGCTTTTCTTCAAAGAAAACTTCGGGAGTAGGGGATGCATATGGATTCACAGCATCTTCGAACACCGCCGAATATTGCTGATCGCGATAAAATACGGATGAAAAGTGATATAACTGCTTATTATAGAGTCGAGATTTCTTTGCGTTGAGGTTTCTTTTGCTGCCGGTATTCCTTGGGGGTTATTCCCTCACGCTTTTTAAACAGGTAGCTCAGGTAGTTCGGTTCGCTGTAGCCCACGCTGAATGCGATATTGACGATTTTCTCATCGGTGGAAGCCAGCATTTCCTTCACCTTCTCCATACGGACTTTGGTGAGATATTCGATGAATGTTACGGACATTTCCTGGGAAAATATCGTGCTGAAATGAGTGGGACTTAAGGCCACATGAGCCGCGACGGTATTCAGGGAAATATCGGGGTGGTTGTAGTTCTCATGGATGTATTCACAGGCTCGGCGGACCAGCTTTACATGATGGCTGCTGTTGCCGCAGTCCCGGAGTTCAATGGTTTTCCGGCAAATCTCAGTGGCGAGTTCCGTGAACTCTTCGGCGGACATGGCGGATTGAAACACTTGCCGGAGACCTACGAAATGTTTTGTAATCTCGGCGGAATCCATATCGGGATTGAAATCGCTGATAATCCTTATGCCTGTGCTTGTCAGGTCCATAAGAACATAGTATCGATAGAGTACGCTCTGCATTTCATTGGTGGTAAGGTTTTTGGTGAATTCCTCGACGATGGCGGAGACATCCTCCGTAACGGCGAATTTGAGTCTGTTCTCGATATTCAGATTAAAGAAGTCTTCGGCCGATGCCGTAACGGGGCTTTGAATTCGGCCTATATCCCCGGCGGTGAATATCCGGCCCCTGTTTGTTGTTCCGAAGGTCTTCAAGAGAATGCTTGCTTCATGAAAGGCGTCGCGAATGGAGCTTATGCGGTTTGTGACGCTGCTGATGCTGACGGTCAGCAGTGTGTCGCCGTCGTCTTCCACGGCATGTTTGAGCGTTTGGGCCGTGTGATAGGCTTTTTCGGTGACATCGATATCCGCGTTTCCTTTAATAATCAGCACCACGTAATCCACTCCGCTGAAAAAATACAGAACATCGGGATTGTCCAGCAGCATGAATTTTACTTTTGATGTGATTGCCTGGCGATTGGGGAACTCACCTTTGCCTTCAAACAGAGAGAGCAGCACCACGTAGCGTTTGCTTAAAATATCCAGTCCTAATTCGTCCGCCCGGCGAAGGGTTTCATCGGCGGTGATTTCTCCGCTGCAAAGCTGTTCCAGCAAGGTGCTTACAAGAGCATTTTTCACCGTTTCTTCGTCGGAAGCTTCATTCAGAAAAGAAACGCTGTTTTGCTTGTATTCGTTAATCTGCTCGCCGGCTTTATGCAGGGCTTCCAAAAGATCCTTATCCGCCACGGGTTTGAGAAGGTAATGGTCCACGCCAACGCAGATTGCCTGCCGGGCCAGTTCGAATTCATCGTAGCCGCTAATTATGATAATTCGGAGCCAAGGGATGATGGCCTTTGCATGGCGGGCGAGGGTGAGTCCGTCCATAAACGGCATCTTGATGTCGGTAATAAGAATGTCGGGCTTCAAATCTTGAAGAATGGAAAGCGCCAGTTCCCCATCGGCCGCTTCGCCGAGGCAGCTGTAAAACTCGGCGTTTTGTTCAATGGTCTTACGGATGTTTTGCCGGATGAGGGGTTCGTCTTCGACCAGGAAAACCGTATGCATGCATCATCCTCCGTTGAGCGCCGGTGCCGGCGCTTCCGCCGGGAGAGTCGAATTGATTGCGGGCAGCCGCAGGGTTACTTTGCTTCCCCGCTTGTATGTGCTTTCCATTATTAATCCATTATCAATTTCATAGTAGAGCTGGATGCGCTTGAATACATTATAAAGCCCGAATCCCATCTCGGGATTGGAGACATCGTAGTGGGAGAGATTTTCCAGCAGTTTTTCCAGTTCTTCTTCCTTCATCCCCAGTCCGTTGTCTTCAACGGTGAATATCAGACATCCGTCCCGACTCTCTCCCTTCAGCCTGACCAATCCTCCGCGGCGTGTCATCTTTATTCCGTGGTAGATGGCGTTCTCCACCAGAGGCTGCAGCAGGATTTTCAGCATGGGTTCCTTCAGAATATCCTGGGCAATATCGATTTCGTATTCCAGAATGGCGCCGTAGCGCATTTTTTGTATGGCTAGGTAGCTTTCCACGTGGGATTTCTCTTCAGCCACCGAAACCCAATCCCGGCCTTTGTTCAGAGAGAGACGGAAGAAGTTGGACAGCGCCATCGTCGTTGTGACGACATTCTCGGTCTGACCGTCTTTTGCCAGAGAGTGTATCGTATCAAGAGTGTTGTACATGAAGTGCGGGGCAATCTGCGCCTGAAGCGCCTTCATTTCCGCTTTCTGCAAATTCTGCTGCTTCTGAATATTTTGGTCGATCAGCTCCCCCAGTTTACCGGCCATGGTATTCAGGCTGTCGGTAAGCTCGTCAAGTTCGCTGATTTCCGGTTTCTCAACCCGAATGGACAGATCTCCCTGGGCGATTCTGGATGCCATGGTTTTCAATCTGTAAATCGGATTGTTGATGCTTCGGTTCAGCTGTCTGTTGTTTCTGAAAAGGAAGGCGATAATCGATACGAGAAGCAGAATCTGGAAGAAGGTCATCAGGTCTATGGAGCGCTGTATCCTGGTGTTCTGAATATGGGCGATTTCCATTTCCGCCGCCACGAATTCCTGGATAACATCGTAGAGCAGTTCGCTGACCGAGGTGATTTCCCTCAGGATTTTCTCATTGTTCCGGACGGGCCTGTTTTCGGCGATGTTTTCGCCGATAGCGTCCACATAACTTTCCAGGGTCTCAAGGGTGTTGCGGGCAACTTGAATCAGATAGCTGTTGTCTTCGCTGGCGGCGTTTTTTTTCAGCTCGTCCAGGTGACTCCGGATTCTGATGATTAAATCGTACTGAATGTTGTCCTCGAATCGGGTTTTGCCGGAAACCACATTCCACATCGTGGTATAGATTTCGCCCTGCAGCCGGCTGGAGAGACTGTTGGCGCTGTAGACGTTTTCAATAATCCGCTCGTACTGATTCAGCGTGATGTTGTAATACAGAGTCGTTACCAAAAGGGGGATAAGTGTGGCCAAAATAACAATGGTGTTGGTTACCTGCAATGTTTTTCGTATGCTGTTGTTGCGGATGAATCTTGTTCGCTTTTTGCCGTTCGTAAACATCTTCTTCGGTTATTCCATCGGGATTAATATCCCCTATTCGCGATTGCGGCGAAGTCCGTGTTCTCGTCGAAAACCGCTTCGTCGATATAGATATGCTTCGGAACTTTTTCACCGGATGCGATTTTCCCGGCGAGTTCCATCACCTGAGGGCCGCTGTTGGGATTGCATTCGATGACGCAATTCACGGCGCCTTCTTTGAGATAATCGATAATACGCTGAGTCGCGTCCACCGAAATGATGACGATATCCTTTCCCGGTTCTATTCCGGCTTCCTTCATTATTTCAATGGCGCCGAAGGTCATATCGTCATTGTGCGAGTACAGAACATCGATATCGGCCGCGTCGTACTGATTGAGAACCTTCAGCATAATTTCTTGACCTTTGCTGAGCATGAAGTCGCCGTCTTCACTGAAAATCACCCGAAACCGCGGATGGGCGGAAAGGACGTTCCGGAATCCTTCATAGCGTCCGATGGCGGGTGTGGAGTCCGCGGTACCGCCGAGTTCCACGATATTAACGGGTGTTTCGGAATCCGGGAATTTTTTAATCAGGAATTCCCCGGCGCGCCGGCCTTCCAGGTCGAAATCCGAGCAGAGAGCACAGGTATACAGATTGTCGTCGGATGTATTGATCATTCGATCCACAATAACAACGGGAATACCGGCCGCTTTCGCTTCCCGAAGCACGGTGTCCCATCCGGTTTCCACCAGAGGGGAGAAGGCAATCACATCAACTTTGTACGCGATAAAGGAACGGATTGCCTTAATCTGGTTTTCGGGATTCTGCATGGCGTCTTCGAACATAATCTTGATGCCCGCTTCGTCGGCGGCCTGCAGAATAGAACGAGTGTTCTGCGAACGCCAGGTGCTTTCATCTCCGAGCTGCGAATATCCCACAACGATCGGTCTTGATTCGGAATCGGCACGGTTCCTTACACCGCAGCCGCAGAGCGTAATGAGGCATAACAAGGGAAGAAAAATCCGGAGGAACGATGACATCAAAGGAACTCCATGCGGCAAGGCAATCTTATAAACATACCGGACTTCTTTTATGAACCGGTATCGGAAGATGCACATGCCTATCGTTCGCTTATTCTACCATAGAATCATAGGTCGGCCGGATTGAGAGTCTGTTGATGAGATGAAGAAAGATTTAAAGCGCCGCCCGCCGGCCGCAGTACGGACCGGGATGCAAAAGCGGGCGGCGCCGCCGGGACTATAAATGTTAAGACGCTATTTTCACAGTGTCCGTTTCCATGAACATTTGTCTCTTCTTTTTTCTCAACGTGAGAATAACGCTTTGAAGCAGAATAAAGAAACAAAGCATCAGACCGGTAGTGATGCTCTGCCAATACGGTTCCCGAAGCCCCGATGCGATGACGATATTGCTAATTGTTTTTAACGACATCACTCCGAAAAGCGTACCGATAACGCTGCCGACTCCGCCGGTTAGCAGTGTTCCTCCGATAATGGAAGACGCAATAGCCTGAATTTCCGCCTGTGTCGCGTTCGCCGCGTTTCCCGCTCCGGTATGCAGCAGATAGACATAACCGCCGATTCCGGCAAAGAGTCCGCTCAGTATGTAGGCAAAAAACTTCGTTCGCCTGACATTGATACCGAGCATCATCGCACTTTCACTGTTGCCGCCGACCGCATAGAGATTTCGTCCGAATCGCGTCCATTTCAGGAGCGCCCAGACGGCCAAAACGATTGCAAAGGTTATTAATACACCCGGTTCAATTCTCGCGGGAATAAAATTACCCGTTTTTCCATAGGTTCCGATCCCCGGAATGACAATACGGAAATTCTTCATGGCAAGGAAAAGTTCGTTCGTCGCCGTACGCGGAGCCTTACTGACAATGGTCGTCATACCTTTCGTGAAGAACATTCCCGCCAGAGTAACGATAAAGGGCTGTATATCCAAAAACGCAACGAGAAATCCCTGAATAAGTCCCATCGTAATTCCGATGCTTAACGCCAGAACGATTGATCCCGCGACGCTTCCGCCATAGTCTTCCATGAAGACAACACAGGCCATGGTAATCAGAGCGACCGTGCCGCCTACGGAGATATCAATGCCGGAGGTTATCATCACGATGGTAAGTCCGCAGGAAATGATGATTAAATACGCATTGTTGTTAAAAATATCCAAAAACTGCTGTGGGTTTCGAAAACCCCGTCCCCAGATAAAAATGGCAAGGACATACATAACGACAAATGCGCATATCGTTATCGTCAGCAGCAGCGCCGTGTTTGAAATAGGTTCTCGAAGTTTATCTCTTTTTAATGACATATCAATGAGTCTCCACAGCAGTTACCGGTCTTTTAAACCATCTGTCGCGTAATTGAAGAGCCCATTTTTGTACAACCGGCGAACCGATTACGACGATGGCGATAATAACGACGGCCTTATAGCTTTTCACGGCCGTTGAAGAAACCTTCATGGCATAGAGCGTAATCGTCAGCGCCTGAATAATGTATGCTCCTACGACCGAACCGGCCAGTTTGAATTTTCCGCCGCTGAGCGCATTCCCTCCTATGGCTACGGCCAGGATCGCATCCATTTCAATATCCAAAAGAATGGTTTCGTGATTAATCAGTCCGATTCTGCAGACATTGATGGAACCCGCAATCGCCACGCAAACGCCGAGGATAATAAAAACCAGAAGTTTCATCAGAACAGGGTTGATTCCATTAATGCGTGCGGCTCTTTCATTGATTCCGACCGCCTGAATATACAAGCCCAGATTCGTGAACCGCAGAGCCAGCGTAACCAGGATTATAAACAAGACGACAATGAGTATCGGACTGGGAATGGGGATGCCCGGAATGAAACTCCCCATATAGTTCAGTAAAGGGCTGTCGACATTGGGCGTTGCTCCCCCGTTTATCCAATACGCTATCGGACGTCCGGCCGTAAACAAAATGAGTGAGGCGATCATCGGCTGGATATCGAATCTGGCGACCAGAATCCCGTTAAACAGCCCAAACAGGATTGCGACAAGACATGCCGTCAGCAAGGCAAGAAGAATAATCGGTATGGTAATCGTATTGGCTCGAAGCACCTTAACAAAAACACTTCCGGCGATCGCCGCAGCCGCGCCGACGCTGATATCCTGACCTTTCGTAGCGGATGTTACAAGCGTCATGCCGATTGCCAGAATGGCAAGCTCCGATGCTCCGTTCAGAATGCTGATTAAATTGCCCGAGAGAACGGTGTTTCCAAAATTATTCGTTTTAACCGTTATGGAAAAGAAACCGATATCTCGGAAAAGATTGAAAATTATAATTAACAAAAGAGCGAATAACGGTATCGCCATCTGAGATTGTGATATTTTTTTAAGTGCTTTTTGCACACCGGAACCCTTAATCATTGTGAGCAGCTCCTCCCGCAATCGTATGCATGATTTTGTTCTGTGTCAGATCGTCGCCCATCAATTCGCCGACAATATTACGGTCGCGCATAACGATCAGCCTCGAACAGGTGTTTAGCATTTCTTCTATTTCCGACGAAATGAACGTAATACTGACGCCGTCTTCGGCAAGCTTCAGGACAAGTTTCTGTATCTCAACTTTTGTGCCGACATCGATTCCCCTCGTCGGTTCATCCAAAATGAGATACTGCGGATTGGTCAGCAGCCAGCGCGCCAGGATCGCC
Organism: Spirochaetia bacterium; assembly: GCA_963666985.2. Taxonomy (GTDB): domain Bacteria; phylum Spirochaetota; class Spirochaetia; order DSM-2461; family DSM-2461; genus UBA2779. The sequence continues at coordinate 2,783,635 of CAXXIA010000002.1, forward strand.
TTTTGCTGATTACCGCCGGAAAGAGATTTTATCGGTGTATCCATCGATGCGGTTTTTATACCCAACAATTTGATATATTCGTCCGCGAAGGATTCCGCTTCGGTTCTGGAGAAAGGCCGTAAAAAGCCTTTGAGTACCTGTAAAGCAAGAATGATATTTTCACGGACGGATAAATCTTCAATGATTCCGTCTCCCTTTCTATCCTCGGGCAGATATCCGATGCCGTGCTTCATGGAATCTTTGGGTTTGGATATTTTAACGTCTTTACCGTTTATCTTGATTTTGCCTCCCGTAATCCTATCGGCGCCGAATATGGCGCGAACGCTTTCACTGCGGCCGGAGCCAAGAAGTCCTGTAAATCCGTTTACTTCTCCCCGGTGAATTTTAAAATCAAACGGTTTCGTTCCTTCCGCGCTGGATAAGCGGGAGGCTTCATAGACAAGCGGATTATTTTGGTTTTGTACTTTTTTGCGATTCAGCAATTCCGAAATATCATCGAGTTCTTTACCCATCATGGCCGATATCAGCTCGACTCGGGGTAAATCCTTGATTTCATATTCTCCAATCAGTTCACCGTTTCGTAAAACGGTTATTCGGTCGCTTATCTCATAAACCTGATCAAGAAAATGGGTAATAAAGATAATGCCGACGCCGCGGGCCTTTAAATCCCGCATCAGAGAGAACAGCAGCGAAACCTCTTGTTCATCCAGGGATGATGTCGGTTCGTCCAAAATAAGAACTTTGCATTCCATATCGACGGCTCGCGCTACGGCGACCATCTGCTGTACCGCAAGCGAACAGGATCCGAGCTGCCTGGTCGCACTTGTCGGGATTTTAAGCTTCTCTAAGATTTCGGTTGCCTTTTTTTGCGTGGCGCGCCAGTTTATGAAGCGGTATTTCCCGCGTCCGATAAACAGATTTTCAGCGACCGTGAGATTCGGGCAAAGAGTTATTTCCTGATAAACGGTACTGATACCTAAATTCTGAGCATCCTGTGGTGATTTTATTACAATCTCATCATCAATGCCGGCCAGTTTAATTTGACCGGTATCCTTGGAATACACTCCTGTCAGGACCTTAACCAAAGTTGATTTACCGGCCCCGTTCTCACCCATCAAAGCATGAATTTCACCTTTGCACAGAGTAAAATCCACATCACGCAGAGCCTGAACACCCGGAAATGATTTGGATATCCCGCGCATGGTTAAAACAACATCATTGTTCATCGGCAGAAAACCACCTTATTTACTTTATATTAAAAAAAGCAGCGTAAAGTGTGTGGAAAAAACACATACTTCACGCTGCACATCATGGACTACAAAGTTAATCTTAACCGGTCAAAGAGACTTGCTTAGTCTCCAAGTCCATAAGTATCGATATCCGCTTGTGTAATCGTTTTTGCATCAAAACCCTTCTCTTCGGAAATGACTTTCTTTGCGGGAATATTTCCGGTTTTAATCATTTTATCGATTACGGCCGCCTGGAACGGGCTGCACTGACCATCGTAATTCCAGTTCCCCGCAAGAAGTTCTCTCAGGGCCCACTTGTTGCAATCGAAGCCCATGACGATGACATCTCCGTCGACACCGTGAGTGATGCCGGCTTCGTCCAGTGCCGCAACGGCGCCTTTCGCCATACCGTCGTTTTCAGCGTAAATCACGTTGAAAGGCTCACCGGAGTTGATAACGGATTCGGTGATTTTCTTTGCTTCGGCTTCATCCCAGGTTGCGGTCTGCTGCGCGACTTTATTCATTCTTCCGGCGGAGAACTCAGCTTCCAGCGCGTTGGTGCGGCCGATCTGAGCATCGCTGCCCATGGCGCCCTGAATATGAATGACATTATATTTGGGGAGTTTCTGTGCTTTAAGCCATGCAACGGCGGTATCGCCCTGATTCGCCATGTCGGAAACAACGGCGGCTTCATACAGGCTTGAATCGGCATTCAGCATTCGGTCGAAGAGAAAGACTTTAATACCCGCTTCTTTTGCGTTGGTAAGAACCGAGTTCCATCCGTCCGTAGCCGCAGCGGAGAGAAGAATATAGTCAACGCCGTCGGTGATGAACTGAGAAGCGGCATTAAGCTGTTCATCATTCTTCAAGCTGTAGAATGTTGAAACCTCATACCCGTTTACTTCCGTGAAGACTTTTTCCATATCCGCAACATTCGCCGCGCGATATCCGGATTCGGAAGGCGGATTGTTGACGATGCCGACCTTAATCAGTCCGGAATCCTTTTGTCCGCCCGCAAACAAAACAAACGGACAGGCAATGAGCAGGATAACCAGAACGAATAAATACCTTTTGTTCATAAAACACTCCTTTTGAAAACACAGATGGGCTTGAAGCCATTAATTCGATCGAAGTATTGTTCCGGAGTGAGAATCTCCTTCTCTCATCCGTATGCAATAATTCAATTCAAAATTTAATGGATTCAATCCGTCCATTCGGCGGCAACGCCGCGTCAAAGACGTATTATCCTAGGAGCAGCGGATTCAGAAGTACATGCACTATCTTATCGATTTTGGTATAGAAATTTTCGCCGTTTATTATTTGTCCTGATAATCATGGGTGAAAAGTTGATATTTTTATTCAAAACGTATGATTTTTTTCGTTTTTCCTTAAGCCGGGCTTAAAAAGTCGGATTATAGGGAAGATCGGCAGCAGGATCGGCGCATCGAATAAGTCCTGATTTTTCACTTTGCCTTGGCGTCTTTAAAACGCTGAAGTATTATTTCGACAGACCGCTAAAGGGAATCGTTTTTTTCATCAGGACGGCCCGCCGGGAGAAATTATGAAAATCGTTAGGTATGAACAGGTAACGGAAACTCGCTTTGACAATGATGCGGCCAAGGGACTCTCAGGCCGTGTCCTTGTTGGTAAAGATGATGGTGCAAAGAATTTCTGCATGCGTGTTTTTGAAGTTGATCCCGGCGGAAATACTCCTCGGCATCGTCATGAATGGGAACACGAAATCTTCTTTCATGCCGGCCAAGGTGAAATCCGGCGCGGCGGAGAATGGGTTCCCGTCGGTGCCGGTACGGCCGCCTTTGTTCCCGGAAATGAAGAGCATCAAATTCGCAACGCCGGAAACGATACACTGGTTTTCGTGTGTCTTATTCCCTCGGGAGTTCCTGAGCTCTAGTTCGTCTATCGGAGTTTGCCGCCCAGCCACAGGACGACCTTGCGGCGATATTCTTCATTCCCGTCTCCCCACCACCCATGCTTCAATTCGGGCAGGATTTCCGCCGTAACTTGCGCGCCCAGGTCTTTCAGGGCGGCTTCGACGATGGGGAGATGATCGTCAAAATTGAATTCGTCCCGATCTCCGGCCGTCAGCAGGTACGAGAGGGATGAGAGATCGGGCTGTTCCGATTCCAGGATATCGGCCGGATTAACCGAGCGCATTCGCATCCATACGGGCATCTCTTTCGGCCACGGACCGTCGGTTCCGTCGATGCCGAATGCCTGATAAAGAAAGAAGTTTTCGGAAACGCCCAGCAGGCCGGATGAGCCGAGGGTCATCATGGCCCGGCGGGGACGGTCGCGGTTAATCGGAGAATATTTTCCCGGATTGTAAGGGAGAAGCCTGCTTCCGGAGACCGCATAGCGCAAATCCGCCATGGGATAAATCGCCGCCGCGGCCGAAGCGAAATCCCGGCGGACCAGGCTGTAGTAAAGGACTCCGTAGCCGCCCATTGAGGTTCCCAGCAGGGCCGTACCGTCCGGATCGGTTCTAATATTATAGGTTCGCTCCACCCATGGCTGAAGTTCGCTGAAAAAATATTCCTCGTAGGCACCGAGGTTGCTGTCGACATACCAGCTTCCCGCGCGGCCGTCTTTCGGCCACGGACCTTCGGCCGAGCCGTCTCCGGATATGGAAAAGTCGGGCATAACGACGACCGTGGGAGGAATGGTTCCGTTTCCGATTTCTTCGTCCATAAGCGTTAAAAGAGACCTCACCCAGACATCGGGACGCCGGCCGAAGCCGTGCAGGGCATACAGAATCGGGTAGGCTTCCTTCCGATCCGAATCATATTCGGGAGGAAGATAGACGATGACGCATCGTACGGTTTCGAACGGACCTGTCGGCGGATTTATTCCCCTTATCCAGCCTTCGTACCGTTCCATGGGATCGCCGTCTCCAAAATGGCCGACGACGATTCCTTCCCCGCTCCAGTCGGCCGAAACAACTTGAGTCCAGGGGGCCTTCGCGGCAATAAGGAAGTCGGGAAGAACAATAACGGCAGGGGATACCGCAAGAACCGCGATGGTGATGATGAGTGCGGTAAAGATCGCGGCGGCCGTCGGCAGCCGGTAACGGATTTTTCTCTTTTTTGATCCTGTTTTCATCGGTATCCCTCCATGGAACAGTGTAGCAGGAACGAATCACGTCCGAGGAGCATAAGAGCAATATCAGGCATGTTTTAATTTGGCCGGTATTCCGAGTGCTTTATGTCTTGATTTAAACCTGCGGCCATCGCGGATGGCCGGTATGATATTCGCATTATTGCCAATCATAACCGTGGTTATGTGAAAGATTTAACAGGAGCCGATGCAGAATTTGTCTATCCTCCCGGGGCAGAATCGTCAGCATTTCCTTGGTATACCGAACAGCTCCTTCCACGGCGTCTTCATACATGCATTGGCCTTTATCCGTCAGCGACAGCCACCATAATCGCCGGTCGTTGTTATCTTGAACTTGGTAAAACAATTCGCGGTTACGCAGTTTGCGAACATATTGTGAGACTGTCGCCGGCGTTATATCCATCATTTGCGACAGTTTCTTTGACGTGACTTTTCCAAATTGTCCTACAACCATCAAAAGACCGATCTCGGCGGCGGTCAGGTCGGGTCTGTGTCCATGAACTTCTTTGCGAAGTCGGGATTCATAGAAATTCCGCAGGCTGAAAATCGATTGGTTTATCTGAATATACTCTTTATTCGTTAAATCCTTTGAATCCTCCACGGTCTATCCTTCTTCTAAAGTGTTGACAATCTAATCATTAGATAAACTAACGATTAGATTGTCAAGCGGAATAAGATTCCGGATAAAGAATGCAAGCCTCGGTGAGGGTCGGGTAAACAAAATAATCATCATCCCAAAGAGAAGCCGGCGGATATCGGTTTTTCTTTGGGAGAGCAGTACCGTTTCGTTTTACTTTTGAATTGAATTAATACATGATAAACTTGTGTTCTCTTATTTTCTGTCGAACCGAAAGAAGGATAAGTAATATGAATAAGTATAAATTCCCGAATGGGAAAGAATTTTTCATCTTGGACAAAGTAACCGCCAAAGATGTCTATACGGAAATTTATGAGGACAACGTTTATCTTCAGCACGGAATCCTAGTAACGCCGGGTGATGTGATTTTTGATGCGGGAGCTAATATTGGCTTATTTTCAAACTTTATTTCGGAGACTATACCGGATCTGAAGCTGTATGTCTTTGAACCGATACCTCAGATATTTGAAGTATTGAAAGCGAATCTAAAAGATAATCCCGGTATTAAAAAGATCTATAATATCGGAATCGCGGATCAAGAAAGAATTGCGGAATTTAATTATTATCCAAAGGTTAGTGCCGATTCAACGTCAATTCCTTTTGTATTTGACAAGCAAGTTGAAATGTTTGTAAAGAAATATCGGAACGGTATTGCAAAGATTATACCTGAAAAAGTTTTTACCGGAATCCTTACAAGAATATTAAAGAAAGCATATACCCCAATTAAAATGAATTGTCCGATGAAGACAGTGTCGCAAATTATTGAAGAAAACAAAATTGAACGGATTGATTTGTTAAAAGTGGATGCGGAAAATGCGGAACGTCAAGTTTTAACCGGGATAAAGGAAAAAGACTGGGGAAAGATTCGGCAAATAGCAATGGAAATCCATACCAATATTCCGAATGGTGAAAACTTAATTTCTTATCTAACGGATTTAATCGAAGAAAAAGGGTTTCGGTATGTGCTGGATACCGAATCCCGATTTTCCTTTATTGGAGTTCACATGCTTTATGCTGTAAGAGGTAGCAAAAATTGAAGTTATATTATTTCTCAGCGACCTTCCGAATAACGGATGAAGCCTGTTTGCTTTCTTTATAGAGTTCTTCCACGCTGAAATGTAGTTTGGTTACCGAAAATCTTTTATCGACCGGAAAAAGGTAATATGTATCATTTTTATTTGAGAAACTGAAGCAATCCCCCTTCCCGAAGTATTCATATTCAATATGCAGACTGTAGTTAAGAGCAACCGGTACTCTTATATCCAGCTTTTCTCCATTAAAATCTCCGGTCAGATGAAATCCATTATGATTATGGATAATAACACCTCGTCCCAAACGATAAAAACCGCTGCTGTTGGGAAGCATGTCCACATCAACATCTATTTTTATGTGATATTTTCCATTGATGATATCATTGCGGACTTGTTCTCTTTGCCATTCGAACCAGTCGGGAATATGTGAGAATATTGTTTCGGCATTTAACGCCTTTAACTGTCCCAGTTCATCCATTTGATATTTTATTCCGCAGCTTTCGCACCAGATTTTATTTCTATCGCTTCTCATTTCAAACTCTATGTGACAATGCGGACATTGATACAACGGTTTATGCAAATTCTTTGCCCGGTTGCGATAGTTTATTTTTATATTGTTCTCCAATTGATATCGATAATCATCATAAAGGAATGCTTTTCTAACTAATGAGTTGATTTCTTTAATACTGCTTTGGCTGATTTTATATTTATCAAGCAGAAAAGTCATGTCGGAGGATGTGCGTACTTTACGTTTCTTTAAATTCCAGAAAGGCTGACGGAGGTGATGACCATGCGATATCAAGGTAACAACCGGATAGCCAAGATACTTAATCATCTTTCCAAGGGAATCCGGCAGAATGGAACTTGTTCCAACCAGAGAATACCGTGCTTCCGGAAAAATCTCACAGATGACTTTATTCACTTGCAGAGAATGTTTAACTTGTCTCAGAATCAGCGGATCACCGACGAATTTTCTTTTACCGAAACAGCCGACATTTCTCATTATTTTTTCACGGTTGATAAAACCGTCTATCGCCACAATGAAATTGGCCCTTTTGGGAAATACCGCCTTCACCGCGACCTTGAAATCAAGAAAGCTGTTATGATTGCAGAGTAAGATATACGGTCCCTTTAAGCCGTCCATACCGTGTTTCCGAATGGTCGGCTGTGTTACGATCAATTCCGGGAAACTCAACATCCACGTAAGTGCCTGTAAGTACCATTTAGCTTTCAGCGGAGGAGCTTCAAAATCAAAGCGCGGCATCTCATTTATTTCTTTCAGCGATTTGGTAACGATGTCACTTATCTGCAATATGAATCTCCATAACGGTGCAATTCTCTTTCATAGAGCCCAAGGAATGCAATTTTGTACCTTAAATATAAACTCTTTAATATGCAATTGGAAAAAGTTACGGAATCGGCCTGAATGGTCTCCGGTGATTTAGAGACGGCTTTATTGCGCCGCCGCCTTCAGTTCGCCGAAAGGAGGCGGTGTCGGGATTGGAACGGGAACCTCCAACGGGCGCGGCTCTTCTCTTTGGCTATTTGGTATCAATTCGTCCAGATATGAAGGATCGGCATGAAAATGTTCCTTTAAATAGTCTATATCCCGACGCTGTAAAGTCAGGTTGAAATAGCTGATGAGTTCTTTCAACGCTTCATGAATGCCTCGCTGCGCCGATTCACGGTCGTTGGAGATTCGGTCGAGCCATGCAATTTCATCCGAAGATGATGAGATCGCTCGGGCGAGACTCTCAAATGATAATGATCGTGTTGATTCAATTGAACTTCGAACGATGGGATCGTCCAAGTCAAGATAACGTTCAAGAACCCTCAGCATGGAAATGGCAAGTTCTTTTTGATCATTACTCAGAACCTCCAGGTGCTCATGATCCGGTGCGAATTCGGAAAGTATGGTATCGATTTCTCGCGATAATGGAAGAATCTGTTTGGTTTTTAAACTGACTTCGCCGGAAGTAAGACGAATCCCCCGTCCGGAATCCCCGGGCAGCAGAAGTTTCACGGATGATTGTGACCGCCGGCGAATGGTTTTGTTGTAAATATCCCATGCTTTACTCAGATTCTCATGACTTCGTTCAACGCGGCGATTCTCGGTTCTGAGTCTTTCATAAAGGTCGATGATTCTTTTTAATTCTTTTGGTTTTTGCGTGTTTTTTACACGGCTTTGTAATATCTCGACGACTTTTTCCTGGAGAAGGTGAGCGGATCGTATGGAAGGAAGCGTGGAAATAATCCGCCTGATTACAGTTCGATCGTTTTGACGTTCCTCCGAATTCCTATGTTTCTCAGGCGGCGCGGGCTCGTAGAGATTCTCGGCCAGAATCCTCAACCGGTTATTCCGGCGATATACCGACAAGCGATACTCTCGACGCGCCGCCGTAAGCTTGCGGGCCGCGTCGGTAAAATCCCGATTTCCCGAATAGACGGTTCGAATCAGAGGGAAGCGTCGACCGCAAATCAGCTCAAACATGAGGATACAGACTTCTTCGACGTCCACAAGGCTCATGAGTTCGAGATTATCCGCTTCATGTGCGGCCATGACACGCTCAAGAAATCCCGTTGTTCGGTTTCGACTCGGACGGTTTGGAATCCCGGGATTATTGATGTGCCGTTCCAGCAGGCGAATGATTTCGCCGGAATAAGATTCCAGCCGTGTTAAATGAGGCTTCAGTTTCCGACGAAGCAATGCGGCCGCTTCATCGTTTACTTGGTATCCGCGGTTTCGTATTACATTCATTTCACGAGCCAGCGATGATATTTCCCGGTCGTCCGTTAACTCTAAAAACGCCGCCGCGATGGAGTCCGGATTATACTCCGAATCTTCCAGAAGATATTTCGCCGTTAGGATGCGTCGGCCCGTTATATCAAGTGTTTCCAGCTGCAGATTTCGAATTTCTATTATACGGTTTGGAAGGAATTCAAAAACACGATTTAAGGCTTTTCGGTCTTTATCATGATCCAATCCCCGAGTCATGGCGTATAAAAAGCGGACGGTTAATGCGAAAATACCGGCAATAACCGTATAGATTGCAAAGTAGATGAACAGAGAATTCGGGGCGACCGTTCCATAGCCGATGAGGTATCCTCCTTGAAGCGCCATGTAGGTTACCGGACCGGCCGTCCAGGCGATTTGCAGGAACGCTCGTCCCCACCTTTCTTTTTGAGCGGCTCCTTTTATTCGTGCAACGAGCGTGGACGCAAGAGATGTCTTGTTTTCCATGTACATTGCTGAACCACACCGGGATTCCCGGAGGCTGTTTTAGTTGAGTCCGGCAGCTACTGCCGAACATTCTTCCTGTTCATAATACATCGATTCAAACTTCGCCGGGGGGATATCTCCAAGCGGCTCCATGATTCGGCGGTTGTTGTACCAGTCCACCCAGTCCAGGGTTTCCAATTCAACCTGTTCTATTCTCTGCCATGAGCTCCTCCGGTGGATGACTTCGGCTTTGTAGAGACCGTTGATAGTCTCAGCCATTGCGTTATCGTACGAGTCTCCTTTGCTCCCAACCGAAGGCTCGATACCGGCCTCTGTCAATCGATCCGAATATCGAAACGAAAGATACTGCCTTCCACGATCACTGTGATGAATCAGACCGTCGACTACTTCCCTGGCCCAAAGCGCCTGATTGAGCGCATCAAGAGTAAAGTCGGTTTTCATCGACCGGCTAGCTCGCCAACCGACGATCATCCGGGAGAAGACATCAATGATGAAGGCAACATAGACGAAGCCCTGCCAGGTGGAAACGTAGGTGAAATCCGCAACCCAAAGCCGATTCGGCTTGGAAGCTGTGAAATCTCTGTTAACCAGATCCTCGGGTCTTTCATCTTTCGGTGACGGGAAGGTGGTCTTGGTTCCCTTGCCCCGAATGACGCCTCTGAGACCCATAGAACGCATAAGACGTTCGACGGTACACCTGGCTACATGGAGATGCTTCTCATTTCTAAGAACCTTCCAGACTTTCCTGGCGCCGTAGACTCTACGGTTCTCATCCCATATCTCCTGAATCTCATTTTTAAGAAACCGGTCTCGACGTGTTCGATCAGGTTCGAGTTCAGGATCAGCTTCTCTTGCTTTTTGTAGATGATAGGTCGACGGAGCAATCGGCAGTGATTTGCAGATAGGCTCGACTCCATATTCTTCCCGGTTCTCATTGATAAAACCGACCATCAGTTCTTTCGGCGGTCGAGCTCCGCCTGGGCAAAATACGCTGAGGCCTTTCGAAGAATTTCGTTGGCAGTACGAAGTTCTCGATTCTCCTTTTCCAGCTCTTTAAGACGCTTACGCTCTTCACTGGTTAGACCATCCCGCTGCCCTTCATCGATTTCTGCCTGCCGAACCCATTTCCGGAGTGTTTCGGGTGTACAGCCGATCTTAGCGGATATTGAACAAATCGCCGACCACTGAGATTCGCTGTCCTTCTGCTTCTCAAACACCATCCGGACAGATTGTTCCCGGACTTCCTTGGGGTACCTTGTTTGCTTTCCCATGACACAATCCTCTCAAGTAATTGTGCCTCCGGTAAAGCCGGGGTGGTTCACTGCCGAAAGAGTCCCCCATCTTGAGTATCGATACAACGAGCATTGTGTATTCTTATCGTGCGTACAGATACTAATTCATCTTCTCCCTTTTTTGGTAGCCGTGCCCGAAAGACGGTCCGCTCCTGAGCAATTAATTGTCAAATTTGAAGTTTTGCACAAATCGCCCATGAAATTTGTATTCGTTTTAATGGAAGTTCTCTGGTGTTTCGATTTGCCGCGGATGGCCCGGACCGCTGCTCCCGATGCTTCAAGAAAGAGTCCCCTTAAAAAAATACTATATCCGCAGAGGGTGAAATCCTCGGCGATGAATGGATTTAAACGGCAATGCCGATTTTCATGTACTACAGTATAACTATGAGGGAAGGAGGTTTTATGACTTATCAGTTGGTTGCCGTTAAGGTAGGGCAGCGGGAAGACTCCGCGGCGCAGGTTCAATCGATACTGACTGAATTCGGGTGCGGCATTAAAATCCGTCTTGGGCTTCACGATTTGCCGGAAGGAATTTGTTCCCCTTCCGGACTTATCATTCTTCAGGTTTCGGCGGCTGAAAACGAAGTTAATGGTTTTGTTGAAAAGCTGAATAGACTGAAGGACGTTACGGCCAAATCCCTTGTAATTTAGGGAACCGCCATTCTTCGTCCGGTTTTATGAGCATAATAGGAATCTCCTCAATGAAAGACGAAATCTTTCAATATCTGGCCGTTTGTCCTATCTTCCACAACGTTTCGTCGGAACGGCTTGCTGAAATTCTCAATAATTCCGAATGCCGCCTGGAAAAATATTCCGCCGGTACAATGATACGGCAGCAGGGTGATTTATACGAAAGACTTCTCCTTTTAATTGAAGGACGACTTGAGGCGCGATTCGAATCTACAACCGGAAAAAGCATGATTGTTGAGCACTTTGAAGCTCCTACGATGGTCGCCTCAGCTGTGCTGATGTGTTCTGAACCTGTTCTCCCTGTTACATTATCGGCCGAAGACGAAGTTGTACTGGTAACCATCGGCTATGATGCCATGTTGAGTCTTCTGGCCGATGAGCCGAAGATTCTCAAGGCTTTTCTTGCCGATGCGGGGGATAAGATTCGTTTTCTTGCGGAGAAGATCCGTCTGCTCCGCTTCCGATCTCTGAGAGTGAAAATCGCTGAACATCTTTTGGCTCTTTCCGCTCAGCAGGGGACCGAAGGTCCCCGTTGGAGATACGGACGGGAGCAGATGGCCGATTTGCTTGGAGCGGCCCGGCCGTCATTATCAAGAGAGCTGTCGAAAATGGCGGATGAAGGTTTGATTGAAATGTCGGACCGATCGATGGTGCTTTTGAATATTGAAGCTTTGCGGGAAATTGTAAATGAAGACTGACCTCTATTACGAGGAGGTCAGCTTCATCAAAGATTTTAAAAGAATCAGGCGCTCATGAATGCTGTTATATCTTCATCAGCGCTTTCGCCGATACCGGCGATACCGAAGTTTTCTACAAGAATTTTTGCGACATTAGGAGACAGGAACGCCGGAAGAGTGGGGCCGAGATGAATTTTTTTCACCCCCAAGGAAAGAAGTGCCAGAAGAACGATGACGGCTTTTTGCTCATACCAGGCAATGTTGTAGCTGATGGGCAGTTCATTGATATCTTCGAGACCGAAAACTTCCTTCAGTTTGAGTGCCGTTACCGCCAGGGAGTAACTGTCGTTGCATTGGCCGGCGTCAAGAACCCGAGGAATGCCTCCGATATCACCAAGGGGAAGCTTATTGTACCGGTATTTTGCACAGCCTGCCGTGAGTATAACCGTATCTTCCGGGAGTTTTTTTGCGAAATCGGTGTAATATTCACGGCTCTTCATCCTGCCGTCGCATCCCGCCATAACGAAAAAGCGCTTTATCGCACCGCTTTTAACCGCTTCAACCACTTTGTCCGCCAGAGCCAGAACCTGGGCGTGAGCAAAGCCGCCGGTAATACTTCCGGTTTCCAGTCCGGTGGGCGCCGGGCAGTTTTTAGCTGTCTTTATTAAAACGGAGAAGTCTTTTGGAGAATCACCGATACGATCGGGGATATGAGTTACACCCGGAAAGCCGGCGGCTCCGGTCGTAAAGACTCTATTTTTATATGATTCGGCCGGGGGAACCAGGCAGTTTGTGGTCAGCAATACCGGACCGTTAAAGGATTCGAATTCCTTTTTCTGATGCCACCAGGATGAGCCGTAATTGCCTTTCAGGTGAGGATAAGCCTTTAATACCGGATAATAATGAGCGGGCAGCATCTCGCTGTGAGTATAAACATCGATACCGGAATCCTTGGTCTGTTCCAGAAGCTCTTTCAGGTCTCGCAGATCATGACCGCTTATGAGAATCCCGGGCCTTTTTCCTACGTCCATACTTACCTTGGTAATCTCCGGATTTCCGTATGCTTCGGTATTCGCCGAGTCCAATAAGGCCATTGCGGTTACGCCTTTTTCTCCCGTTTTAAGAGTGAGTGCCACCAGATCGTTTACATTGAGGTTGTCATTCAGTGTGGCGGCCAGGGCTTGTCTGGTGAATGCATAGACGTTCTCATCTTCTTTACCGAGTTTTTCCGCATGTTCGATATAAGCCGCCAGTCCTTTCAGTCCGATGGTGATAAGTGATCTCAAACTGCGTATGTCTTCATTCTCAGTCGCAAGAACCCCCACCAAGGCCGCTTTCTGGGGATACTCGGTATTGGAAACGGGGCTCCAGGAAGCGGCATCGGGAACCTCCGTATCCTTCCAGCCGTTCTTCCTTGCGGCTTCAAGAAGTTCATCACGCAGCCTTAGGGCTTTGGAAATCGAAGCGTTGAAAACATTCGAATCGAAATTGGCATTTGTAATCGTGGTAAACAGACCATACATGATAAACCGGTTGGTTTCCGCCGGAATTGGAAGACCTTGGGCCGCGGCGATTTCGGCGGCCCATGAAAGTCCTTTCAGCGTGTAGATGAGTAAATCCTGCTCACACGCGACGGAATCGGTTTTCCCGCAGACTCCTTTGATCGTGCAGCCGGTTCCCCCGGCGGCTTCCTGGCATTGAAAACAAAACATGGACATGGCATACCTCGAATAATAAATTTGGCGATATCGTAGGTCTTTGCTGTGCTTCGGTCGGTAACCGAGGTTACCGATCGGCCGTTTTGTTAAAAAAAATCAGGCGAATCGATCTTCCTTGAAAAAAGGATGTCGAATACCGAATCCTTAATAAACAGAGATTCGTCCATTTCGGGAGGAGAAAGCAACTATAACCATGGATTTTTATCAGACAATCGCATCGGAGTATGAGATTCTTTTTCCTTCCTCCCCGGAAAAAGTCGCTTTTATTGAGGATCTTTTAGGAAGCCGGGAGAATCTTGAAATTCTTGATATCGGCTGCGCCAGCGGTGAGCTTGAACGTCAGCTGGCCGCCCCGCGCCGGAAGCTGACCGGGATTGATTCGGATGCGGCGATGATTCGTGAAGCGATTCATGCCTTACCAAATCCGATGGAAGAGCGGATACGCTTTATTCGGTCGGACATGCTCCATTATTTGATTTCGTGTGGAGAAAACAGCTTCGATATCGTTCTTTGTATGGGCAATACCGTTGCATATCTCGACGGTGAAGCCGAACTGGATCAATTTCTGCTTTCCATCAATAGGATTCTGAAGCCCGAAGGGACTCTGGCCGTTCAAATAATGAATTATAGTAATCCGTCGATTAAACCGGGATTCGAATTCCCGATTCTTGAATCGAATCGTTTTGTATTGAAACGGAGTTACAGCCGATTGTCTCCTCAATCGTCGGGAATCGGATTCGTTACGGAAGTCTTCGATAAATCGACGCGGGAATCCCGAGCTGAACATCATCGGCATTTTCCATTTTTAAGTTCGACCATTAAACGGGCGGCATTCCGTGCCGGATTTTCCCAAGCGGATACATTCGGCGGATACGATAAAACGGCGGCGGGCAAGGCGGATTTTTTTCATTTGGTAGTGATGAAAAAGGACTTGGAATCAATTGGTCCAGCAAAGCGTTTTCAATAACATCTGAATGCTTGATGGCCTTGTTTCTGTTGTCTGAGATTCTTCAAGTCATTCTTTTTTCGGTTCTCAGTACCGGCGGATCTGAAATTTCCCAGATCTTCCGAACTTTTTACATACGCCAATTCTTAATCCAGCATTCCGGAAGCTTCTTATGTTCAACCCTGATTGGCGGCGGGTAGACTGCGCCGTAAAGATTTAATATCACATCTTCAATAATTTCCGGCTCCAGGGGTTCGTTGATAACGATATCCGCCCCCGGATAACCGGTAACGGGTTTCGTGGGAACTTGTTCCAGACGTCGGATTTCATCCATGCCTTCAATGATTCGGCCGAACACAGGATAGATGCCTTGGTGCTCCGGACAGGCCCTCAAGGTTATAAAGAACTCACATCCCGATAGCCCCAAATCGCCATATCCTCCCATGCAGAGATAGCCCGAATCTGACGGAAGAGGTTCTATCTCCGGATGAAGGGTAAATTCCGGAGGAATTAAATACTGTGCTTCTTTTTTTCCGAATGCTTGATAACTTAAGTCGATCCAATGGCCGGGAACAATCCTCTCAATGGCGTGGTTTTTATAGAATCCCTTTAACGCGGCAGAAACAAAACTGTTGAATGTATTGGGAGCCGCTTCCGGAAAAAGTTCCGCTGTGATATTCCTGCCGTTTTTCATTTTAATGAGTGCTTGAGGAGTGTTGTTTCCCATTGAGATTAGTTCCTTTCTTTTGCCAATTGAGTCAGGAAGCCGTCAAGCTTGCCGGCGAAAGCTTGTCTGTCACGGGTACCGAAGGCATTGGGTCCTCCTCCCGCCAACCCGGCGTCCCTGAGAGACGACATCATATCCCTTATCGCGAGTTTCTCTTTGATTGTTCCGATTTCATACATTTCTCCCCGGGGATTTAAGGCATAGCCACCCTTATCGAGGACATCTGCGGCCAATGGAATATCGGCTGTGATAACCAAGTCTCCGGTATTCACACGCCGAATGATTTCCAAATCGGCAACATCAAAACCGGAGTCAACAAGGATAAAGTCAAGATTCTTCGATTCGGGTACCTTCATTGGCCGGTTCGCCACAAAGGTCATCCGACAGCCGGTTCGCTGAGCCGCTCGGAAGAGGATCTCTTTTATTGATACGGGCGTGGCATCCGCATCAACCCAAATGTGAAAAGCCAAGGTTACCCCTTTCGGAATAGTGTAACTCGAACGGCATAATCGGCGTACCCTAATCTATGCGCCGACGAGAAATCCGTATCCCATTCCCGCAATCGTGGAGAGAATAACAACAAGGCCGACATAGATGAACGTTTTCTTCCAGCCGAGTTCGCCCGAAATAACCAGTATCGACGGAAGCGAAAGGGAAGGTCCGGCAAGAAGAAGCGCCAAAGCCGGACCGTTCCCCATCCCGGCTCCGAGAAGTCCCTGCATGATGGGGACTTCCGTGAGAGTGGCGAAATACATCAATGCCCCTGCGACGGAGGCTACCAGATTCGCTCCCGGTGAATTCCCGCCCACCAGTCCGGCAATCCATCGTTCGGGGATGAGCGCCGTATGACCCGGCCTGCCGAGAAGAAATCCCGCGACCATAACCCCTCCGAACAGGAGCGGGAGAATCTGAATCGCGAAATCGCGGGTTGCCCGAACCCAGTCGCCCAGTTCCGAACGCTTGAACCAGCGGATAAGCGCATAAAGAAGTACAAGAGCGAATCCTCCGGTGATAAAGTACTTTGCTTTGTAAATTGCATCCCATCCGCCGCCGGCTCCCTGGGATGGCGCCCAGTTGATGAAAACCAGGATACCGATCATACCGGCCATGTAGATCATCATTTTACCAAGTCCGCGTTCGGGAGTTTCTACGGACTGAAACATCGCGGCGTTGGTGACTCGCGCTTTGTCCTCTTTTCGGAAAATCAGATGCATGAGAACGCCGATGACGATGGAGAAGAGAATCGCGCCGATGGCCCTGGCAATACCAAGCCGGATACCCAGCACTTTTGCCGTTAGGACGATCGCCAGGATATTAATCGCGGGTCCGGAATAGAGAAAAGAAACCGCCGGTCCGATACCGGCTCCCTTTTTGTAAATCCCTTTGAAGATGGGAAGTACCGTGCAGGAGCAGACGGCAAGGATTGTTCCCGAGACCGATGCGACGCCGTAGGCGACAATCTTTTTTGCCTCAGGCCCTAAGTATCGGATAACCGATTGCTGGTTGAGGAAAATCATGATGGCCCCGGCAATGAAAAAAGCCGGTACCAGGCAGAGCAGAACGTGCTGCCGCGCATACTCCGAGAGCATCAGGAAGGATTCCTGCACCGCCGCCGCGACTCTGTCCGAGGAGAAAGGGACGAAGTACGCGAAGAGGAAGATCGCGGCAAGCAGCAGCAACAGCCGATTTTTCTTCTCCGATAGGAATCGGCCGATACCCATAGAGAGGCCAGATTTGCCGCTTTCTTCTTTTTTCTCAGCCATCGATGAAACCTTCGGCAAATGCGTATTCCGCCATAATCAGGCCTGCTTCAGGATCTCGATGATTTCATCGACACTGAGCACTTTTCCCGCTTTTTTCACCGTACCGTCGATGGCAAGAGCCGGTGTAACCATCACGCCCATGTCCGTAATGGCATCGATGTCCGCTATTTTCACGACTTGTGCATTAAGTCCGGCCTTTGTAACGGCCGCTTTCGCATTGGCTTCGAGGGTTTGGCACTTAGGGCAGCCCATTCCGAGAATCTGAATCGTCATGTTTATCTCCTTATATTTATCTATTGTGATTGATTAAGGTACCGCGGTTTTAATTGCCGCAAGGCATTATCCTGTAATCGAAGAAAGAACCGCCGAGCGCGATGCATGCTGCATTCGAAGGACGTTTTCGGCACCCGAGACCATCTGTCCCAGACACTTGCAGGCAAGTGAGTAATAGACAATCGTTCCGTCTTTTCTATCCGTAAGAATACCGGCTTCTTTCAGTATTGAGAGATGTCGGGATACGGTGGGAGCACTGACGCCGATCTTCTTGCTTAATTCGCAGACGCATTGAGGTCCGGCCGCAAGCGTTTCGACGATAAAAACCCTCGATGGATGACCGAGGGCTTTAAAGATCTTTGAAACTGCTTCGCTTCGCTCTTTTTCCGATCGATTCATAGGTAATTAGCAAAATAGCTAAATTATATATTTCTGTCAATAATGCATTTTCACTCTCCGTGGTGAGGCAATTTATCGGAGAACCGGAACCTCTCGGAAATCGCTTATATCAGGACCTCCCTTCAATAATCGACGCTTTTAGAAGCGGCCTCCGGCGTTATTGTTTTCATCTCGGAGTCGGTATTACGCACCCAAATATGGAAAATTGGAACCTCGAACGAGCTGTTTTTCTTTTACAACGGCACGGAGAGCCGCGAGCTGTTCCGGTGAGTCGGCATCGTAGAGATCGAAAAGCATTCGATCGGCATAATCCTCTATTACGGTCCTTTTCCTCTTCGTATCTTTAATGATTCGGCCCCATCGTACCTTCATTATGCTGCCGACGGTCCGCATGTAGGGGAGTTTGCCGAGCCGGGCAAACTGGAAGGGAAACAGTCCTCCTCCATGTGACAAAATAACTTTGAGCGACGGATATCTCCGGAATACATCTTCCGCCAGCCATCGTGATACAAGGCGGGCAACTTCCTGCGGATATTCGATGAAGTCGGAGAATGCGCTTTCCCAAGTATTCCCGTTCAAAGGTGTTGAGGCGGGATGGATGAAAATCGGTAATTCGGTTTTCTCGATTGCCGTGAATATTTCTTCATGATCCGGCGCCGAGGGATATACTCCACCGACATTGGTGTATAAGGTGAAGCCGGATATACCGTGTTTTTTACAGCGGTTGATTTCACTCAAGCATCCGAAAACATTGGGGAACGGAATAACTGCGAATCCTTCAAAACGCTGTGGGTATTTTTCGACAATCGTCAAGAGTTCTTCATTCATCGCGCGGCAAAGTCCCGTGTACTTTTTCCCCGACTGAAAAACCTCATTATAATCAGAAAGGCTTAAACAGGCCGCTTCAATCCCGTTCTCGTCCATGTATTGAAGACTCGATTCGATACTCCATTCCGGCAGATCCGCGACATAGTTCTTAAGAATCTCCGGAATGAAATGGTGGTGATAATCTTTGATCATCAGACTTCCTCCTGTACCCATGTTTTTTCCATCACATTCTGTCCGGCCATAATTTGAATTCGTTCGCTGTCGTTGAAGTTCTCAGTGGACTTCAACTCTTTAATCCCCATGGAAACTTCGAATGAGAGAGCGTATGGGTAATCGGACCCGAAAACAATCTGCTCGGCACCGCAAAAAGACTTAAGACCATTCATAATTGAAGATCCCCGCTGTGCCGTATCGAAGAAATTCCGGCGTAAAAGATTGAGTCGAGCTTCGAACGCGTCGGGATTCGGCTGTTTCCCTTCCGATCGAAAAGATTCGTTAACGATTCGACGAGCCATAACGGGTACTCCGCCTCCGCCATGACTGAAGATGTAACGAATGTTTGGATATCGCTCCATATAGCCGTTGATCAGCAGATTGTATGCACACCGAGTCGTTTCAAGAACCCGTTCAAAAAAAGGCCCGACGCTGAGATGAACACCTTTTTCGAATCGGGTATCTTCGGGATGAACGAAAACAACGGCGTTCCGCTTATTCATTTCTCGAAAGAAGTCGTCATGACCTTTTTCTCCGAAGTAGTGACCGTCGGCGCTGGTCATAACGCAGATACCGTCAAACCCGAGTTCATCCAGGGCATATTCCACCTCGGCCGCGCTTTCGTTCTTTGCCGGATAAGGCACGGAAGCCAGCGCACCATAACGATCGGGATACGCATCTTTGCATTCTTTAAGGTATCGATTGTAGATTCTGGCGATTCCGGCGGCTGTTTTGTCGTCGTTCACATAAACGCCGGGAAGCGAATTCGACAGGTTCGCTTTATCGATTCCCAGCTTGTCCATTACCTTCAGATTCTTAACCGGATCGAACGATTTGAACTTGATGCCGGCATTGCCTTCGATTCCGTGTTTTTTCATCTCGGCGACGTATTCCGGAGGCGTCGCATGATAATGAAAATCAACAATTCTTCCCATTATGTCCTCCAATTTTTTTATGTAAGATATGAACCTGAATAATTCATATAGTACATAAATAACAGTTCCGGGAGTATCTGTCAATGATTATGTATCAAAGATTGCTCTGTGGTTCATATCTCGGTACAATGTGTTCATGAACGGATTCGAAAGGCGAGCGGAACTTAAGAAGGACTCCATCCGGACGGCGGCAGCAAAACTCTTTTCAAAACACGGTGTGAGCAAGGTCAGCGTCCGGGAAATCGCTCATACCGCGGGAGTTTCTCAAGTGAGCGTGTATAACTATTTTGACAATAAAGCCGGTTTGATCCGGGCCGTTGTAGAAGCCATTGTTTCGGAACGCATCACGGCAACCCGCTCAATCCTCGAAAGCGATCGAATATTCACGGAAAAACTTCGGGAAATCATCATGATGAAATCCGAGGGAGCGGAACTGCTGCAGGGTGAATTCATGGAATCACTGCTTCGTCAGTCGCCGGGGGCCGAAGATATTCTTCAAAATGTCTTCGGGAGTCAAATCCGGAATCTCATGGATGAACTTTTTCGCCAAGGACGAGAATCGGGACACATCGACCCGGCCATCTCTTCCGCGGCTCTGCTTTCTTATGTGGACGTTTTTCATAACGGGACTCGGGAATGGGCGACAGCATCACAGCCGCCGGATGCTTCGATACTCGGCGAGGTAATTACAATGTTTTTCCGGGGCATGGCGCCGGCTTACATGCAGCCGATTGATGAAGATAAAGCGGCAGGGAAGGAATCCAGATGAATCGAATACTGATAGCCTATTACTCATGGGGCGGAAAAACGGAAACGGTCGCGAAAACACTTCATGCTAAGACCGGCGGCGATTTATTCCGAATTGAAAGCGTTAAGCCTTATCCCTCCGGGTATTCGGAAACAACACGAGTGGCGAAACAGGAGCTGAGGGAGAATGCCCGGCCGGAACTCACCGAATTCGTTGCGGACATTGACCGATACGATACTTTGTTTCTCGGATATCCCAATTGGTGGGGGACGATTCCGATGATCGTGTCATCATTTCTTGAAGCACATGATCTGAAAGGGAAAATCATTTGTCCGTTCTGTACTCATGGCGGCGGGGGAATAGGTCGGAGCGAAGCCGATATTCAAAAACTCTGCCCGGGAGCTCAAATCCTAAAAGGTCTTTCTTTATCAGGTCATCAAACAGATGCGGCAAGCGGTGATGTGGATAGCTGGCTTCGGTCCTTAAATCTTTAGGAGAAAGAACGGCATAGGAACTCCTTTTAGGGGAGTTCCTTACGACTTGTATCGGCACGGAATACCTAAATCCCTGAAGGTTTATCCGCAGTTTCATTCTCGGGATTTGAGGGATTTTCGATCGATGAAAATCTTTTCGACGTCTTCATCAAGATTTCGGCTGTTTCGAAGCAGTCCGACACAGATCTTGACAATGGATTCCTCGAAGAGAACCAGACTCAGGTACATCAGGAATATGGTGACGGCCAAGATGAACCAGATTTCATAAATAGCTGATTTTCCGAAGAATACCAGACTTAGGATACAGCCTCCCAATATGGCCGACATCCATCCGATGACGGAACCGCGGAGACGGGGATTCTCCCGTGTAATGAAAAGAAGGAATGGGACCAGCCCAAGGATGAGGAACGCCGCATAAAACATGGCGGTCAAAACATGAAGGAGCCACCACATGGGCATCAGGTCGCGGAGCGCCGGGATAATGGCGGTGACGACAAGCGCAATCGACGCGTACACCATCAGACTGTAAGACCGTTTTCGTCTGAAATTCTCGAGTTTAAAAAGAACGACGCATGCCGTCTGTATCGAGAATCCCGCAATAATGGACCAGATAATGAAATATTCCCGGTAAGCAAAGAGGTTGCCGATATTGCTCAGCGTGTATTGGAATGGATTTTCCAGGGTGCCGTAAATCGTCGTTGAGATAAGAGAGGCTAAGAGCAGGCTCATGACATTGTTTCTGGCCCGGCGCTGCCTGTAAAGGTCGGTAACCAGAGACTCTTGCTCAATCGATGTTGAATTCTTTGCCGCGGGGGTGCTTTTTTCGGTCTCTTTCCAGTTTTTTTTCTTCCCGCCCATGCAAGCCTCCGAAAAGAATCCAAATACGCACTGGATTTTTATGAAATCAATGTACGGACAGGGAATGATACACCTATTCCGCTAAGGATGGTGTGTGCTTATACGGAATCGATAATCAAAAAAAATCCTATAGGTCTTGATGTTTTGTTCTTTATAGGTAATATAAAGAACCGTAAGGTAATAATAAGGAATATAAAGTATTCTCTGGAGGAACTATGGGCGCAAAATTGTATTCCGTTGAAGAGTTGGAACCGATACTCGGACTCCATGTGAAAACCATTCAGCGGTTTCTTCGTGAAGGAAAGATTAAGGGGAGAAAAATAGGGCGGTCTTGGATGGTCAGTTCCGAAGATCTCAAGGAATATGCGCATGCCGAGCTGGCAGGTCAAGAATCGCTTCAGAGTCGGGATGTTGCATATTGGAATGGCCGAAGTGAAGAACGGATTCGAGTTTCTGCGGTTGTTGAACTGCATGAAAAAGATTCTGAAGAGGCATCGAGGATTACGAACAGCATGATTGCGGCGTTGAGTCAAAAGGATCCCTCCTGGGGACCTAGCGATTTTCGTGTCGCACAATATCCCGAAAGCGGTACGGCAAGATTCATATTCACAGGATCACCTGTTTTTATTACGGCGGTTATGAAGATGTTTGAATTCATTGGTGAGGAGAACTGACAATGGAGATATACAAGAATAATACAATCGGAGAGGAGATACGGAACCTTATTAGGGAAAACTACCGGGAGAGTCCGATTGAGGTTGAGACAATATGGATTGATTCCGAAGAGTTCGGCCGCACACATGTAATGGCTGCCGGCAATCCCGCCGGTGATCCGATTGTTCTTCTTCACGGTTCGTCCGGGAACAGCACGGCTTGGTTCGGTGCCCTCGCTGAAATCGGCAGGGATTACAGGGTTTTTATGGTGGATATTCCAGGTCAACCCGGGCTGAGCAGTACGGAACGTCCGGAATTGAATGCCGAAACGTTGAGCGGATGGCTTGGAGAAGTGATAACCGAATTACATCTCAATCGCTTCGGTCTGGCCGGAATGTCAATCGGAGCCTGGCTTGCACTTGCCTTTACAATTAGGAACCCGGCTCTCATCAGCGGACTGGCACTCGTGTCTCCAAGCGGTATCAGACCGCCCAGAGTCGGATTCATATTCAGGGTACTTCCCCTTACATTCATGGGAAGATATGGTCAGGAGAAACTTTTTAAAATGATTCATGGGCCTGTGCCCGTATATCCGAAAATGCTTGAATTTGCCCAAATCATTTCAAACGGTTATAAACCTATGACCGAAGTCCCTGCTGTGTTAGAAGATGATGAACTGTCCGGTATTGATACTCCGATGATCTTCATCGGCGGAGCGAAGGATATTATGCTGGATATGCCGGGTTCGGCCGAGCGTCTTAAAAAACTGGTACCGCATTGCAGGATTATTCTTCGGCAGGAATACAGTCATGTCTTGCCGAATGAAGGTTCTGTAATCTCGGATTTCTTTCATTCGATTTGAGGCGGAGGCGGCTGTCTTGATGATTGACGATATAACACGATTAATCCGGACACAGGTGCATATGAACAGGGATGCCAATCTGCTGTATCGGCACTGTCCGGATAATATGTTGATCCATAGCAATCTTGCGAGCCGGCTGAAACGGAGTGCCTTGTTCTCCGATGATGGTCTGCGGCGGCTGGTTGCATTCGCTTCGCGCCAGACCGTGGATGTACTGTATCGGCATAACCAGTTCCTTCAAATTTCTTCCGAGCTCCGGGGGACTTTGACTCAGATCTATATGGAAACTCTGGAGCAGGCCCTGAACGGCTGCAGCGGTTATGATGTGATTAGGCGTCATCAGTTTGAACTTTCAAACTGGGTGCGGGATTTGTATCCCAGGCGGTATATCGATGTTCTCGAAGATCATACGGTCATCGGCTCGGCGCATTGCGCCGAGTATTCGCCGGCTATGATTGAAAAGATCTACCGAATCGACCTGTACGATCTGAAAGAACCAATTCTGGATATCGGCTGCGGAACTCAACAGCAATTGGTTGCCGGGCTTCAGAAACTTGGGAAATATGTATATGGGTTTGACCGATGCATCGGCGGACCATCGGACTCCGCAGGGACCGGTGACTGGCTGACATTTCGATTTGAACCTGAAACGTGGTCTTCAATCATCGCCAATATGAGTTTTTCCAACCATTTCATTCATCATCTTGCGGAGAAAACCCGTTTTATCTCCCGATATCAGTCTGCATATACCGCCATCTGCAAATCATTGAAAATCGGAGGAACGTTCTACTATTCACCGTCATTGCCGGCGGATATTGAATCGTTAAGGCCCGACGGATTCCATATTTCCAGGCATGAAAGCTTCGGAGTCTCCGTATCCGTTGTTACTCGTTCGGCATAACAGTCGGTTTGATTCCGAATCGAAGGCATATTCAGCCAATAAAAAAGGATTGATCAAGTGAAAAGTAATCCCTATATGGGACCCGCCCCGAGAATAATGGCATCGAATCTGCCGATGATCGCATTGTGCCTGGTTCCTACCGTACTGAAAAACCCCTGGGTCAATTTCAATGCAATTCCGGCCGCCGTACGCCTCATGGCGGCTGTCGGCTTAATGGCTTTAGGATTGAGTCTGGTACTGTATTCGGGATTGCAGGTTGTTAAAGGTGTCAATGAGAAGAGACTGATCACCGGCGGTCCCTTTAAGCTGGTTAGAAATCCCATGTATTCGGCCTATATCTTTCTGATTATACCCGGTTTGTCGCTATTGATAAATTCATGGATTTTTTTGACGGTCGGTCTTACCTTGTACTGGGCCGCCCTCCATTATATTCGGGAGGAATCCCGAATCCTGGAGCGGATCTTTTCAACTCAATGGGAGATGTATTCCGAAAAAGTACCGGCTTTTCTCCCTTGGAACAGTTCTCTCTTCAAGATTTTCGGAAACATCATCGGGATTTTGTGCCGGCTGTTCTTGGTAATCTTCACGGCTGCCGGTGTCTTTAAGGTTCTTGTTCCCTTGGACGGAGCCGTGTCTCTGCCCGGATTTATAAAAACTCCGAATGAATCACTCATCTCTTCGGTCATTGTATTTTCATACGTTCTGCTGTTGACCGGATTAGGACGTCTGCTTGTAAAAAGCGGAAGAACTTTAAAATCGCTGTTCTTTGCAGTTTCGGCGCTGATTGTATTTTCTCTTTACTTCATTCCCGAGGTTGTTTGAGAACTAAGATTCATGAAAATGCCGCCGTTCAAATCAATCGGCAGGCAGCTTATTAAGAATTCGGGAGCTGCCGCCGGGATTCGGATGAGTTTGAATATTACTCGGCGACCGGCAGCTTGTATCTCTTCGAATTGGCGGGTCTGCAGTCGATATTGGGGCTTGTTTTATTCGGTTATAAGATTTCAGCGGATTTGCGCGCCAGATTATGGCAAAATTCCTGTTCCAAATGGCCGGAATGTCCCTTAATCCATTTGAACTCAATCAGCTTGTCCTCACTCAGTCCGAACAGCTGCCGCCAGTGTTCTTCAAACCTGACTTGACGCCCGTAGGCTGTCTGCCAGTCATTGTGTTTCCAGAAATGCATCCATTGAACCATTCCCCTGATGACAAATCGGCTGTCCGTATTTACCTGTATCTCGTTTATGGACCGCAACCGATTTAATCCTTCAAGAACAGCCAAGAGTTCCATCAGATTGCTTCCGCCGCTTGAGAAGGTCCGGCTGAAAATGTCATGCCCGCCATCGGAGTACTTGATGATTCCTCCGTATCCCGATTTCATCGAATCAGGTGTAAATGACCCATCTGTGAATATTTTAATGAGTCCCTCGGATTCTTCCGTAGAGCTTGAAATCCTTAAACCGCGGCGGCGGCGATCCATCCTGATGAAATTGTTAAAATCCTTTTCGGTTAAGAAATTAAATCCGTCAAGAAACACACATCTGATTTTTTGTCCGACGGTTAATTTCCCGCTAATAGCTGATCTGATAATTTTTTCAAACTGAAATTGATATTGATTCAAGATTTCAGAAAGATGCTTTTCTTCCCGGAACTTAAGTTTTTTCTGTTCGGGATAATAATAAAAGCGGACTTCTTCCAAATGATTATCCGCGTGACAGCCGATGCACCGCGCAGTGACTGATTCGATTGTCAGTAATAATTTTTCTACCCGCAATGTGTTTCCGTCCGATTTCTTTTTCGAATCCTTGAAGATCTCATTAGATTATATTTCAATCGGCACCGATTAACGGAGTACAGAGGCCGGATAACGATTCTGACGGTTTGAAATCGATATTTCGTCTGTAGTTGTTTTCCTCGGCCGCAATTCTCCGAAGCCCTCTTGCGCGGAAATCGGCGCTCGCCTAGATTCAATCTGAATTATGGGTTACAGAGAAATTGAAATCACCCTTCCTACCGACTATTCCGAAGCCGATCTGTCGGCGGCGGTTGCCCGTAACGTGAAGGGCGGGTCGTTCACCATCATCCGCAAGAGCCTGGATGCCCGGGAGAAACGCCGGATTGTTTGGCTTCTTCGGGTGGGAGTTTCTTCCGACAAGATTCGCGGCGGGAATCCGCCTATGAACGGCGATGTTTTGGCGATTCCGCGCCGGAGCCGGGATCGGCGGGCCCTGGTGGTGGGATGCGGCCCCGCGGGATATTTCGCGGCGTCGGTTCTTCTCCGCGCCGGATTCGATACCACCATCATCGAGCGCGGCTTGGATGTTCCGCGGCGCGCGGAGTCCATTGCCGATTTCGAACGAACCGGCAGGTTCCATCCGACGGGTAACTACGCCTTCGGTGAAGGAGGCGCCGGCACCTTCTCGGACGGCAAGCTTACCTCACGGAGTAAGCGCATCGGCGACGAACGCCGGTACGTTCTCTCGTCGTATGTTGAAGCCGGGGCTCCTTCCGAAATCATGTATCTCGCTCATCCCCACCTGGGATCCGACAACCTTAAAACCATCGTCGTTAATCTCAGGCGGCGCTTTCAGAATGACGGGGGTAAGGTCCTTTTTGAAACACCGCTCATCGACTTGAAGGTTCGCGGAGGCCGCATCGAGGCCGCCGATACCGGCGCCGGGCGGATGGATGCCGATCTCTTTATTCTGGCTCTCGGGCATTCCGCTTTCGATACGCACCGCATGCTCATGCGCCGCGGAGTCGCCTACACGCCGAAGAATTTTGCGCTGGGATGCCGGGTGGAACATCCCCAAGCCCTGATCAATTCCGCTCAATGGGGTGTCGAATCGCTGCCGGGTCTGAAGGCCGCCGAATACAGACTGACTTCCCGGGGCGACGGCCGACGGCCGGTCTATACTTTTTGTATGTGTCCGGGTGGTAAAGTCGTTCCCGCCGCCGCGTTTGCGGAGACGAACATCGTTAACGGTATGAGTGATTATCGGCGGGACTCTCCCTTGGCCAATGCGGCCTGTGTGGCCGGCATTACCCCGCGGGATATAGCGGACGAGGCTCGGGCGGATGCCGTTCTGGACTGGCTTGAGGATCTTGAACTCCGGTTTAAACAGATCCCCGGTGATTTTCGCGCTCCGGCCTGTGCCATAAGCGACTTCATGTCCGGACGACTTCACAGCGCACTGCCGGCCACGAGTTACCCCTTGGGTCTGTTGGATTGGCCGCTCTGGGAGATTCTTCCTCCCGGAGTCGCCGATGCGCTGAGGAAAGGTTTGAATGATTTCTCACGATCCGTACGGGGATTTGAAACCGGACTGATTCTCGGCCTGGAGAGTAAAACATCTTCGCCCGTCCGTGTGGTTCGGGATGAATCGGGACGCTGCGCGGGCTTTGAAAATCTCTGGTCCGTGGGGGAGGGCGCCGGTTATTCAGGAGGCATCATCTCCAGCGCGGCGGAGGGAATCCGAGCGGCCATGAAGATTTCAGCGGAGTTCTGATTTTTGAACTTTTCCGGCGCCGTACTCATTGGGGGTGAATATCCGCTTTTAACATGTGGTTGTCTTTCACATCCTCATGTTAATCTGAACTCGTCCTTTCTGGAGAGATGGATATGGATCAGAAACAGGTTTCCGAATTCCCGAATGAAGTCATCCAAGAACTCAAGTATTATGTCTATCGCCTAATCGATCCTCGGAATGGAGAAACCTTTTATGTCGGAAAGGGGAAAGGCAACCGTGTCTTTCAACATATGAGAGGTGTATTGGAAATTGGAGATTCCGATGATGTGACCGATAAGCTCCAGACCATCAGAGGAATCCATGCCGCCGGATTGGACGTGATTCATGTAATCCACCGGCATGGAATGGATGAAAAAACGGCTCTCGAAGTTGAAGCATCACTCATCGATGCGTATCCAGGGGCAACTAATATCATGGGCGGATCAGGCAGCAATGATTATGGTCCCATGAATGCATTGGAGATTATGAACAGATATGCCGCTGAAGAAGCTGTCTTTAAGCATAAGGTTCTTATGATCACCATCAACAAGACTGCTTCTGAGCGGAGTATATATGATGCCACCCGGTACGCCTGGAAGATAAGCAAAACCAAAGCAGCTCAGGTTGAGTATGTTCTCGCTGTTGTTCAAGGCCTCATTGTTGGAGTGTTTAAACCTTTTGAATGGAAGGAAGCTGATGTGGAAAACTTTCCGGAATTCGGAATCAATAGACCAGGCCGTATCGGATTTGTAGGTGCAGAAGCTGAAGATTCAATCCGTGAACAATATTTAAGAAAGCGTGTACCCGACCGCTTTAGGAAAAGAGGTGCCGCGAATCCTATCAAGTACGGCTTTTAGGATGCGGCACCTCATATGTGTCATCATAAAATATACTTCGTGCCATGATTCTCGAAGATATTTATAATGCTTTCTTCAGTGAATTGTTTCTTTACAGGCTTCTTCATTAATCATTTTCTATCAATAAGTAAAGAAGCCTTTAGTCTCTATAATTTGGTAGGGGCCTCTGACCCGCCACCTGAAATTACATCACTTGCGTCATGAATCCAGCATCAGGGTTTCCTGATTGATGTCGGCAAAGGTCTCGATGACCATGGTGGTGGCCTGCTGGATTAGGTCCGTCTGCTCATCGGAGTTGAGATTCTCCGGACACGCCACGATCTTATAGACCGGTGATGTTTTTTGGATTGGTCCGCCGTCGAAAACAACGCTCCTGTCCACGGCCATGTCTTCCGCCAGCTGGGTGCCTTCTTTCGTTATGGCTTCGGGCACGTCACGGCGGATGCCGATACTGGTGTAATCGACTTTTCTTTCTCCCTCCACGAGCGGGCCGATGCTGATGAGTGAACCGGAATAGGTAAGAGCCAGCACTCCGTGTTCATCATAGGTTTGAAAAGATTCAATTTCGTCCATTCCTATATTGGCCATTTCCCGGTTGAAGGCTTCTTCTTTTTCCAGCCATCCGGCTTTCAGCCGGTCCATAGTTTCATCATTATTTTCCAAACCGAATGTCGTGATGACCGATTCCAGATGGTTCTGAATCTGCCGGGGAATCACAGTAGTCATATCTCACTCCTTAATAATTGATGTGTTACCAAAATAGCGCTCCATCCGATGGTCAGGTATATGCCGTTTGGTATAATTGGAGGGTGGACAGTAAAAGTGGTGAAAACAGGTGGTTTCTTAAAGGATTGCTGAAGGACAACTCCCCCTGGGTTATTCCCCTCGATAAGCCGGTTTTTACTATAGGACGGCTGGAAAGCAATAACCTGATTATCAGTTCAAGCGCCGTATCCCGGAAACATGCCCGCATCACTTTGGAAGCCGATGGTCTGTACATCACCGATTTGGAAAGCAAGAACGGAATCAGAATCAACGGATTCGATTGTCGCGGGAAAAATCGGATTCGGGAAGGGGATCTTATCAGGATCGGTGACAGTGAGTTTTCCCTGATCCGGCAAGGACCGCTTCGGGAGACTACTCAAAAAACTTTGGCAAGGGAAAGCGATAAAACCCTTTGTTCTTTTTCCGAGACGTACGGCCTCTCCGAAAGAGAATCCGAAATTCTTTTTTATCTGATTAAGGGACTGAACCTGAAATTCATCGGGGAGAGCCTGTTCATATCCGCCGGTACGGTTAAGAACCATGTCTTGAAGATTTACCGGAAAACAGGCTGTCATTCACGGATAGAGTTGGCGTCGAAATACGCCGAGTCGGAGATGGTTCGGAATTAATCGGGATTTTTTCCGGCGTCGATATCGGCGTCAGTGATTTACCTGCCGACATCACCTTTTCAAAGCAGTGCTTGAAATCGGGGCAGATGTAAAAAGCGTGCATCACGCGCCGCGGCGTCTTTCGTTTAGGGCCGGCGACCGCGATCGCGGCCATCGGGCATCCCGACCGTGCCTTCGGCCCGGTTATGGCGCCGTGTTCACTTCTGACTTCCGCGGTGGTATCCTTGCCGTTGTGAGATTGGAATCGAACATCTTCGGGATCATTGCTCTATTCGCCGTACTCCATAGCGTCGTCATCGGCCTTTTCCTGACCTTCCAATCGGGAAAGCGGGGAACATCCGCCCTTCTTCTCGGGATCGGCCAGATCGCGGGGGCCGTGCTTCTGCTCTCGGCCCTTCCGACGAATTCCAATCTCTTCGAGCTCTTCCCATGGCTCATCGGCGTACCATACCCCTTCGCTTTCGCGTACGGGCTTTTCTACTTCCTGTACATCGATTCCCTCCTGGAGGACGCCCGCTCGTCCCTGAAGAGGTTCTGGTGGCTATTCCTGGGGCCGGCTGCGGGCATAGCGCTGTTCGTTCCCTTCCTCCTCATGGACGGCGCGGCCAGGGACGAATAC
Source organism: Spirochaetia bacterium (assembly GCA_963666985.2). Lineage (GTDB taxonomy): Bacteria > Spirochaetota > Spirochaetia > DSM-2461 > DSM-2461 > UBA2779. Next base: position 2,814,265 of record CAXXIA010000002.1, read on the forward strand.
TTGCTATTCGTCCGGCTGAACCATTTTTTGCCCGTATACGACTGGTACGTTTGGCTCGTCACGGTGGGGTACAACTTGGCCCTCCCCGTGGTGGCGCAGCTTCGGATCGTGAGATACCGCAAGGCCCTCATGGCGGAACGGTCCAATACAGAAGGGATCGACCTGTCCCTGATGTCCCGATTACTTTGGTCCCTGTTCGTCTGCTGGATCGTCATCGCCCTGCTGTGCATCGTCAGCTTCGACCCGAGCGTCAAGGAACCGATCCTGAAGGCTGCGACGCTGTTTCCCGCCTTCCACATGACGTTCATCGGCTACAGTTGTCTACTGGGCCGCTTTCCGACCGTCCGGGTCGAGCCGGTATCCAATCCCCTCGAGGGGAAGATGACCGAGGAGCGCTTGGTCGAGCTCTATGCCGTCATCCGGCGGGAAATGGAGGAGAACGAGCACCATCTCAATCCCGAGCTGACCCTCCCGATGCTCGCCGAGAAGACCAGCTTCTTCCGCAACGAGCTCTCGGAAGTCATCAATAGCCAGTCGGGATTGAGCTTCTACCACTTCGTGAATTCCTACCGGATCGACCATTTCAAGAAGCTCCTCCTCAAGGCCGAGGACTCGAATATCCTCGACCTCGCCTTCGCGTCCGGCTTCAATTCCAAGGGCGCGTTCTACAACGCCTTCAAGCGCATCACCGGAATCACGCCCCGGCAGTACCTTGACTCTACCTCAGGGTGATTCGTTCCCCATCTTCATTGTATGAAATATCAGCCAAGTTCGGATTCCAAGCCAGACAAAAGAAATCCCGCCGCATATAAGCAGCAGTCCTGCCAAATCAGGCATAAACAGAACCGCGAACCTTACCATTTTCATTGCCGGCAACGAGCCGGCTGATACGATCAGAAGCAAATGAAATATTGTGGCAGGAATAATATGAGCAAAGAGAAGAACAGCTTTCTTCGGTCGTCGATCGGGGTTGGCCTTCCAGCGTCGCACCCAACCCAATGTAAAAGTAATGCCGAGTATCTGTACTATAGGTATTACCAGGAAAAAGTGAAGTGTGCGGAATATTCCTTCTGTCTCCTCCGTTTCGATTGGCTGGTCTGTAAGCAAATCCGCGATTGCCTCGCACATGTTAAGAAGAGAGAAGTTCACGATCATATGGTTGGCATTCGTCAGCAGTATCAAACCGCGATTCTGTTCCGGCAGAAGCAGCATGTAGGCAAAGAAATCGGGAACCATACCGTCATGCCAGATTCGTAATCCGCCTTCCGTATCCTCAATGAACCAGCCCATGGCGTAGTCCCCCATATCAACCCCCATGGACCCGGCATTTGCCGCCGGATGCAGGAGTTCTGCCATTCCTTCCGGGGAAAGAACGGAGACATCATCGAGAGATCCTTCAGACAGCATTGCAGACAGATACCTGGCCATATCTCCGGCGCTGGATATCAGCTGTCCGGAAGGTACTGAACCAACAGGTCTTGGAAGATTCGGTTTTGGTTTTATACGGCCGAAATGCATTGTATATCCAACAGCCATTCTGTCGGCCTTGGCATTCTCGAAGTCTGCATGACTGTGGATCATTTGCAGCGGAGAGAAGATATGGTTTTCAATATAATCACTGTAGCTTTCTCCACTCGCTGCTTCTATCACGAGGCCCAGAATATTGAAATTGACATCGCTGTATTCGAAAGCTTCTCCGGGGGATCGGGACGGGGTATATGTCCGGAGTTCCCTGATGCGGTGTTCAATGGCATCGGGAGAGTCGTCGAAGTTCGCCAGGTGCTTCATCCCGATTAGCATGGGGAGTCCGCTGATCTGATTTAGCAGGTGTCTCACAGTTATCTCGGCAGAAGAATCTGAGTTGGCTGTTTCGAACCACGGCAGATACTTCTGTACCGGAGAGTCCAGATTTACCTTCCCGGTTTCGACAAGCTGCATTACTCCCATGGCGGTAAATGACTTGGTCAGCGACCCTAGGATGAATGGTGTCGTCAGAGACGGTTGCTCTCCATCCGGTCGAGCTTCACCGTAACCATGGAAATGGACGATCCCTGAACTTTCGACAATCGCTAATGCTGCTCCGGGGATATGCAGTTGTTCCAGCTTCCCGTCTATGTAGTTGTCAATATATTCATAGGGGTTTACGGGATTCATTTTTTCGTCTGCTTCAAGAGGTGTAAAAGAGCAGAGAAACAGGATAAATACTGTAATTACAGAGCGGTGACTAAATAAGTTTATTTTCATCTTTCATCTTCCTGGTTTTTTGAATGGATAGTTGTCACTACTCAGATATTGGAAGTTCCGATCGAACTCTTTTGACTGATTAACCTTGAATGCAGGATATCGACGGAGTCTCCAGTCAGTTTATTTATATCAGCCGCTGTAATCCTGTATTTGGAGGTATCATTCCTGTTCGGCTTCGGTTTTGAAGGAAGCAGGTCTGCGATATGCAGGTCTATTACAGCGGCAGGTTCCATCCGGAGCTTACTGGTGAGTTCTTTAGCGATTTTTGGATTCGATCCGTCGGCACCTCCGCTGATGGAAATAAAAGCGTAGGCACCTATTGCCCTCTTCAGACGCTTCATACATGCCCGCATAGGAGATGCTATGCATCCCATCCATATCGGAGCGACGAATACGATTGTTCCATCAGGGTCTATTTCTTCATATGCATAATTCACTTTTGGGATGCGGTTTAAGAGCATGTCGACAGTCGTTTTCCAGATGGTTCTTTCCTCCGTTTCTGTTATTCGAATGTGTTTTGCATCAAGTGCTTCAGCAAGGCTTTGCGCCAGGGAGTCGTTGTTTCCCGTCAGGGAATAAGAAATAACAGTCGCTTTCATTTTTTTTCATTCCTTCATCTTGTGTTTATTGCCGGATGACCTTCATACGGATGCGATTAGAGAACAGATATCCTTGCCGGCAGGGCAGAGGAACGAACAGGCCCCACAGCGTGTACAGTCGTTCCTTCTCTCTTCCGGGACTTCGCCTCCTTTTGCGATTTCGGCAACGATGTCTTCCACCGGGAGGCCGGCAGGGCAATGCCCGGTGCACTGCCCGCAATGATGGCAGTCTTTTTCGGAAAAATCGGCAGTATCACCGACGGCAATCAGGTTGATACCGCTGCTCAGTATTTCGCTCCCTTCTGCGGAAATGCCCTGCATGATTCCTCCGCCGAGATAAAGCCGGTCATTCCGTCCGAAGACCTCATTGGACAGCTCGCCAACCGAAGTGTCCATATCGCACTCGACGATCACGGCGTGTCTGCGGTCCAGGTCCGCCATGGTTATGTATCTGCGCGGAGGCGCGCCGGTCAGGAAGGCATGAAGGACGAGCAGGGACTGAACGTTCTGGACCCAGATTCCTTTATCGGCGGGATACGTACCCTTTGGATATTCGATGCCGAGGAGCCAGGATACCAGCCTATTCTCTTCACCTGCGGGGTAGGTATCCGGAACGTCTATGCATGTTACGCCTTCGATCTTCATCGATGGAGTTCCGGTTTTTTTTGCAAGATAGATACCCGATAATCCAAAGGCGGAATGGAGGATTCCTGAAACCCTCTCCAGCTCTTTCTGTTTGTTCTCGAGAATCCATTTGTCGTGATACAGCCCCGGATCGCACTCAACGCCGTTTATAACAAGAACCGGCTCGGGATTCCCGGAATTCAGGACGGTCTCCAACTTGTCCGCCATGGCAAACCCGGCGCCTCCGAATCCTCGGAGATTGTTCGCTTTCATTGCCGAAAGAATCTGCGCCCGGCTTGATTGAAAGACGGCTCCCGTAACCTCGCCGTTATTTCGGTGCGAGACCATGGATTTGAATTCAATCGTTTTCGCGAATCCTGGAATGTACAATTCCTTGATGTTTCCGGTTCTCTGGAATTTCGAAAGGATCATCTTGAGAATATCCAGAAATGAATACTTCTTGCGAATGAGCGGCTTCCTGTTTCCATCTGTCATGTTAATTCCTCCATTACTTCGGATAATCCCGTCAAAGCGGGACTTGATCCGGATGACTGGAGGGACTATATGCAAACTTGAGTTTTGAATCGTCCATCGCTATCCAAATGGACGTTTGAAATTTGTTCAGTGAAATCCATTGTGGTGTTTCCCACTGGAAGTATTGGGTAGTTTTAATGTCGAATGGGGTTAGATATAAAAAAAGCTACACCACGGGTAAAAAGGGCGTCAATACTGGCGTTAGTGATTTACCGGTGTTCAATGGATGGACATCTGCCTTATTATTAAATAAGTATGACAACCTTGGACCAGATTACACGAATCCTGTCTCAGAAAAAGCCGATTCTTGCCCAGGCGGGAATCAAAGAGATAGGTGTGTTCGGTTCATATGTTCGTGGAGAGCAGCGTCCTGACAGTGATCTGGATGTCCTGATTGATATTGAGCGACCGGTGAAAATGGATCTGCTTAAACTGATTGATCTGGAACAGGAGCTTTCTACGGATCTTGGGGTTTCCGTTGATCTTGTCTTGAAGTCAACACTAAGACCGTCTCTTGGTAAATCGATTCTTTCCGAGGTCTTATACCTATGAATCTGAATGAAATAAAAATGGACCGAAGCTGTTTGAAAGTCGGCAGTCATGCCGATTTGGAAAGAGATGACTGCGAGTATTGGGCAAATGCTTCGGATCGTGAGCGATTCGAAACCATTACCTATCTCAGGGAGTGTTTCTATGGCGAAGAGGCCACTACCGGACGACTTCAGAGAGTTCATCGAGTGTTTAAACGATAGCGATGTTCAATACCTTCTTGTCGGCGGTTGGGCTGTAGGCCTCTATGGAAATCCAAGGCTTACGAAAGATATCGATTTTCTGATAGGTGTCGATGAGATCAATATTCAAAAACTCCAGGAAGCATTGCATGCTTTCGGTGGTCCAACTGTGGAAAATTCTGTGTTTACTGATCCTGGGAATGTCTTTAGGATGGGAAGTTCTCCGATACAGATTGATATTATCAATCGAGCGGACGGTGTTGATTTTTCCGAGTGCTACTTGAATCGTAATCTTCTGAAGTTTGATGACCTGGAAATTTCCGTTATCTCTCGAAATGATTTAATTCGTAACAAGAAAGCTTCCGGCCGACATCGCGACCTCGGAGATGTCGAGTTTCTCGAGAAGGCTGAATAAAATCTTTCGGTTTGTGGCTTTTTTCTTTACTGACGTCAGTAGTAAAAGCGCCTAAATGCAAAAAAGAGTACTTGCTTGTCAGGTACCTTCCAATCGTTTGCTTTTAAGTCTTGGTTGCCTGGAAGAGGACTCTCCCTACGATCGGCAACGTCCTGTTGCCTTTCTCCGGGCGCTGGTTCGGCCTTTCGGCGCCATCGTGGCGTCTCAGCGTCCGCAGGACGCCGGCCTCACCCTTCGAGTCCTCTTCCACCGGCGCTTCACCTAAGAGTTCATGGAAATCATGAAGGCACAAAAAAACCGCTCTCGAATAAGAGCGGTAAATACCTGGAAGAAGACTCTCACCCTCTGGTCGATTTCGTCCTGAAATCTCCCGGCGGGCCGCCTTCGTTCGCTTCCGCGGTCATCCTTGACCGCTCATCCTCGCTATCGCTCGGCGCTCACACCGGAGGTTCTCGTCTGTACTCGCAAGAAAAGAAAAGCCCCGACAACCTTGCGGCCATCGGGGCTTTTCTATGCCTGGAAGAGGACTCTCACCCTCTGGTCGATTTCGTCCTGAAATCTCCCGGCGGGCCGCCTTCGTTCGCTTCCGCGGTCATCCTTGACCGCTCATCCTCGCTATCGCTCGGCGCTCTCTCCGGAGGTTCTCGTCTAAACACACAAGAAAAAGAAAGAGCCCGGCAACCTTGCGGCTACCGGGCTCTTTCTAATGCCTGGAAGAGGACTCGAACCTCCACGACCTTGCGGTCACTAGTCCCTGAAACTAGCGTGTCTACCAATTTCACCATCCAGGCGGAAGACGAGGTTGAAAATACCGGGAGGGGCGGGTTTTGTCAATATGATTCGTTTTCGGTGCGTTTTGTCGGCGGAAGAATAAAGAAGGCGGGATAGGCTGCTGCGAGTTCGGATTAGGAGGCAGGCTTTTCATGAAAAAGCCGCGGCGGGCCGGCCCGCCGCGGTGTGGTCATTTAAAAAATCAAACGGATTGATTTACTGAACGCTGTGGCTTCCGAGGTAGTCCCAACAATCTTTATCGTAGACAATCCACTCGGAGTCATCCGTATCGGTTCCCGCGGAGGTGCTCCAATCACCGGCGTTACCGGTAAGTACGGACGGCTTTCGAACCAGGGTGTGGTCCTTGGTGGCCGACGCGGTTCCCGCGACTTCGGCTTCGGCTTTTTCACCGAAAATGCCGATTTGATCGATGATGCTGCCGGAGGCATCCAGAAGTCTCATGCAGTCGTCTCCGTTGAAATTGACGGCCGAGCTTTCAATATCGGTTAATCCCAAGATTGTTGAACCGGATTGAGGATTGGCGATAACCAAAACATCATTCGCGGCCAGTTCTTCGGTAAAGCTGTACGAAGCGGTTTCGGTGGTGGACCCGTTTGAGTAGAGCACCAGGGTGTATCCGTTCAGATCCACGGTTTCGGAACCCGGATTGTAGATTTCCACGTACTTGTTGTAGCTCGAACCCTCGCCGTATTCGGAGAAGAACAGGGTGCCGTCCGTTGAGGATGAGCCGGAATCGAAAGAGAAGGCGGCGACAACCGGGTCGTGGTCGGACTCGCGAACCTGGGAATCGTATTCGGCATAGCGGTGAACGATATCGACCTGAGCATTTTTCATCAGGCCCGATGTGGCCAGGATGTGATCCAGCTGCTGGCAGTTGCCGTAGTAGAAATAACTGTACCGTTCGTTTTCGTCGAGAAGCTCTTCTGTGACGCTTTCAATCGAAGCTTCTTTCAGGATGTCCAGAGTTTCGGAATAAGAATAATCGTTCAGGTCGCCCAGGACGATAACGTTCGCGTCCGCGTCGATATCAAGGATGTCGTTCACGAAGTCGCGGACGGCTTCGGCCTGAATATGACGTTCGGTTTCACTGGAGAACACGGGCGGCTGGTTCTCACCGAAGATGTAGTCGTCGCCGCTCTTGGAGCAAAGATGATTGTTCACCAGGAAGACCTTCTCGCCGTTGAACTCAAACTGGGCGGCCAGAGGACGGCGGCTGTCTTTAAAAGAGTCAACGGAGAAACGTCCGGGGTTAAGGGTGAGTGAAGGACCATCGCCGTCATCGACCACTTCGGTTTCGGTGGAGGCCATGGGTGTGCCGGCGGCCGTGAATCCGACTCGGGAAGGATTGTAAAGGTAACCCACCCGGATGTTGGCGCCTTCCCAGCCGCCCTCATCGTTATTGTTGGGTGCGATTTCCAGGTATTCATACGAGGGGCCGCCGAGGCTTACGACGGCATCGATTATGGACTGAGCGTTATCGGCGGCGCCGACCGTACCGTCGTCGTCGCTGTAGCTGTCGTCGGTCATTTCCTGAAGGCCGATGATATCCGGAGCGTTCAGAGCGGTTGCGATGGTGTATGCGATGTCTTCGATTTTGGCCTGAATCTCGGAAGAGTTCATGGACTCATCATCCCGGGGAAAGTTCAGGATGTTGAAGGTGGCCACGACAAGATCGTTTTCATCGGTTTCCAGACCGGAGGTTTCTTGTTCCACGGGATTGGAAACAAAGCTGGGCACTTCGGTCGGAAGCAGCATGAAGAGGCCGTAATCGTAGCTCATCACGCCCGTAACCGGCGAGGTGAAATAATCGCCCAGTCCGGCCGAAAGAGTCTCCAGGCCCAGGATGTCCGCATCGTAATCGATGTACAGAAGCTGGGGATTTACGTTGTCTTCGGTTCGAATGAGTCCGCCGCGGGCGGTGGCCGAATCATAAGTTACGCCGGCGGGGATTACGGGGATTTCGCCATAGGTGGTTGCTCCGATAACCACCGGATTGTCGAATTCCACGCGCATGCTTTCCAGGCTTTCAAAGAAGTCGATGGCATCTTCATCGGGATCGAAAACACTGTCGTAAACTGTTTCGACGGCATCGTCGCAGACTGTTCCGGTCGGCGGAAGGATTCCGTCTTTTCCGATGACGACGGCATCGGGCAGGGGGTAATCGGTGCTGATAACTTCAACGGTCGGGTAGGTGAGCTCGGTCAGCTTCAACTGTCCGCTGTAGCCGTATTCTTTGACGGTACCGTCCACGAGAACCAGATCGCCCACTTCCTGAGAATGGGAGGAGTAGGTATAGACGTAGATTCCTTCACTGGTGGATGAATCGCCGTCTCCGGCCGGACTCTGCATCCAGAAGCCGGAATCTTCAACGGCGGTAACAACGCCGAGGACATCTTCGATGGTTTCTCCAACCATGGGACTGGTGTGTGAGGCGCCCTGGACTTCGGAGATTTTGATGTAGCTGGATACTTCGTCCGAAACGTAGACGCTGAAGCCTGTGGAACCGGCGCGGCTGCCGTCGGAAGAAAACGCGGCCAGATCAATGCGGTAGGTTCCCTCTTCATCTTCCATGAAGATGTACGCATCTCCCTGCCGGACGGCTTCTCCCATGAGATACCAGACATAGCTGACATCGGAGAGATCTTCTTCAACGGAAGCCGAAAGAGCCATGGGCTCGGAAACCCCGATGATGTCGGAAGCGTTCCCGATAACGGGAGTCAGAGGATTTTCAAGGTTGACGTCGATGGCGACTTCAATGGAACCGCCGTTGATGTTCGCGTCGGTGAAATCAAGCTCACCGGTTGTGGTTTGATCGGTGATGATTCGGACGATTTCCATCCAGCCGAAGCATAAGTAATCGTCATCATAGAGAGAGACGCTCAGGCTGTAGTAGCCGGCGTCCAGGGTTGTTTCACAGGAGGCGACTGCACCGTCGATGGTCATGTCAAGGGTTGTTGTTCCATCGGAATTGAGAAGCGAGGCGTTGAGAAGTGGAGTTTGAATCTCGGTTTCATCCCAGAAGACGCTGAGGGACAAGGTTCCTTCGCCTTCCAATGGCCGGATGTTTAAAACAACCGAAACTCTTTCGCCTGAATTGAGTTCCACGGTTGCCGAAGCACCGCCGATGAGAATACCGTCGGCATTGTAGGCCGCGGCACAGATGGTGTAGGTGCCGAAAACCAGGTCGTCCAGTACAATGTATCCGTCCGGTTCGACATCATACTCACTGCTGCCGCCGTTGGGCGAAGTGACGGTTACCGTAATGAGTTCGGCGTCCATGGACACTTCCGGTGCCATGGTCAGGCCAAGCGAGTTTTGGAAGCTGATGGTGAGGGCCGCATCTCCCGAAGCGGCTTTGCTCAGAGCTCCGCAGGACGAGAGGACCAGAAGCACGGCGCCTGCCGTCAGCAGTCCACCAAAACGATTTTTCAATTTCTTCATTATTCCCTCCATGGGTGATATCGGTTATCTCATTATTAATCCGATTACTGAGTTTTTTTAGGTTATAATTGAATGAGAATTCAGTTTTTTTTGTTTGAGGATGATGAAGCATGGATGACCGGGCGGATTGATGGCATTGCTTGGGTATCGGCGGGCGGCATCGGCTTCCGGTGGGTTATGGCGGATTACGGCGGTTCGGGGAGGACCGTTCGTTCGCGGCGAAGAGACGCAGTACCCGAAAAGGCTTAAGGCGGCTCGCGGCGGGCGCCCAGGGGTCGGGAGGCGCGGAGCGCCTGCCCCACAACAAATCATTGGAATCTCACGGATTAAATGCGCAGATTTCTATAGGTGACTCGATGCCGTCTTATCTCCGTACATCCTTGCCATGAACGGAAAGGATCGCTATCGTGGCTTTCATGCGCGTGTTTTTCATCGCGGAGATTGTCGGAAAAGCCGGTCATTTTACTCTGAAGGCCAACCTTGGTGATTTTATCAAGGAGAAAAAGGTCGATTTCGTGCTGGCCGACGCCAATGGGGCCACGGGCGGTTTCGGGTTGGGAAAGAACCACGCGCTCACTTTGCGCAAGAGGGGAATCCGCGTTCTGACCGGCGGGGAATGCATCTATTACAAGAAGGATATCGTCGAGTTTATGCCGAAGGCTTCGTGGATTCTGCGGCCGGCGAATCTGCCGCCCGGTATTCCGGGACGAGGATGGGGTGTTTATGATTCGCCCGCGGGAGAGATCGGCGTTATCTGCATGCTCGGTCAGTCCGGATTCACCCGTGTCCATGCGAACAATCCTTATACGTATCTGCCGGAGATCGTGAAAAAAATTCGGGAACGAACGAATACGATTCTCCTTGTTTTTCATGCCCTGACCACGGCGGAGAAGCGAACGATGGGGTTCCATGCCGACGGGATGGTTTCGGCGATGCTCGGAACAGGCACCCGCTGTCAAAGCGCCGACGCAGAGCTTTTTCCCGGCGGTACCGCGTATATCACCGATGCCGGTCGGACAGGAAGCCGCGCTTGTGTGAATGGAATGGAGAATGAAACGGAGATGCGAATTCTCCTGAGCCGGGTTCCCGAGAGGTCCAAAGACGGGTGGGGCGATCTCCGCATGCAGGGCGTGCTCATGGATATCGGCGAAGATGGAAAGGCAACGGCAATCGAGGCGATTGATTTGCCGAGCAGGGAGGAGCCGGATGATCCGTACGGCAAGGGTGGTTGATTTTCAGCCGAAGCTGAGGAAGCGGAATGATGCCGCTCCCGGCGGTATCTATGTTATGAACGACGATATCCCCTCGGCCAAGGCCGCTTCTTCAAGGCGCTTCTGGGGCGTGCGGGAGAGGGCGTACAAAGTTGCCGATCCGATGGGACTTTCTCCCAAACCGGGAGATACGGTGGAGATTTTTCTGCCGCCGGGACGAACGGTTCTCTCGGCGGCAATAACGTTCCTTCTTCCACTGGCTCTGTTCCCCGTGGGCTTCTCTTTGGCGGATCGGCTCTTTCCGGGTATGGGCGCTGATGCGGTGGAAGCCGTGAAGAGTGCGGCCGAATCGGCGGCCTCCGCGGCGTCCGCTTCCAATACGGCCGCTTCCGAGGGATTCTCCTTCTTGATCGGTTTCGGCTTTCTTTTGGCGGGAATCCCTTTCGGAGCCCTGCTTCGCAGGATTACGGGAAATGGAAACGCCGTTCCGCAGATTACACGGGTACTGACATCCGCGGAGGCCGTTCGGTGTTCGAAGGATGGTGCCGGCTGCGGGAGCTGTACGATCTGCGGTTAGCTCTGTTTTTATCCGTCTTTCTTGGGGTTTGAAATTGAGGATTTCGGGTTAATCCTCGGCACCGGCTATTTCGTTGATGGCTCCGGCCATATCTTCAAGCGCGACGACTTGAGTAATGTAATCATGCTCAATGGCCACTCGGGGCATACCGAAAACAACGGAACTTTCTTCGTCTTGGGCCAGAGTAATGCCGCCTTCGGCATATATGGAACCAATTTCCCTGGAGCCGTCTTTTCCCATGCCCGTCATGATGATGGCCAGAACCGCGTTGCCGTATTGTTTGGACACGGAAGAAAAAAGCACCCCCGCGGAGGGTTTGTGTCCGTTGACGTTTTCGCCGTCTTCGAGATGAATTACGGCCGCAAGCCTTCGTTTTTCAATGGTGACGTGCCTGTCTCCGGGTGCTATGAGAATGCGCCCGGGTTTGGCGATATCTCCCTCGGCGGCTTCTTTAACTTCCAGCGGACAGATTTTATTCAGGCTGTTGGCGAATTCGGCGGTGAATCCGGGCGGCATGTGCTGAACAACCACAATGGGAACCGCCAGGCTGGGCGATATATCGGCAAAGACTTTCCTTAAAGCGTTCGGCCCGCCGGTGGAAATCCCAATGGCGATTATTTCCGGAGGAGCCGGTCCCCTTTTCGGGGTTAGTTTGGGCCAGCCGTCCGATATGATTTTTCGCTCGGAAACAGCCGCCGGCGGTGCCTCCGCCGGAGTTCGCTTTCGGGATTCGATTTTTGTCGGAGCTCCCGTTTTTTTTGCCTTGGTTTTTCGGTAGGTGCTGCCGAAAGCTTTTACCATCTCGATGAGCTGACTTGCGGTTTCTTTGTTTCTGTCCGGAGTTTCTCCGGACGGTTTGGTAATAAAGTCGGCGGCGCCGAGTGAGAGGGCCTTCATGGTTACCGAGGCTCCTTTTTTTGCCACCGCCGAAAGGATGATAACAGGAACGTCCCAGCCGTTTTCTTTGCGTTTTTCTAAAAACCCGATGCCGTCCAGTTCCGGCATTTCCAAATCAAGGACAATAACGTCGGGCCGCAGGTTCTCGGTTTTGCGGAGGGCAAATCTCCCGTTCATTGCGACATCCGCGACTTCTATCTCTTCGTCCGATTCAAGCATTCGCCGGATGAGATTGCGCATCAAAGCCGAGTCGTCGACGATTAAGACAGAAACGGGATCCATCCGACCTCCTTATTTAATTACGCCTTTTCCGTAAATACAGGCCCAATCGGTTTTAACGAATTCGAATTTCGTTTCCATTCCGAACAGTGATTCGGAATGCCCGATGAACAGAAAGGAGTGAGGCGCCATGGCGTTCCAGAAATGATCGATGACATTTTTCTGAGCGGCTTCGTCGAAGTAGATGAGAACATTGCGACAGAATATGATATCCAGATTCTTTAGGCCAGTGTCGAATTTCAGGTTGTGATAATCGAATTTAATAATTTTCTTGAGGGAATCTTTGATCCGGTATCCGTCGTCAACCGGATCGAAGTACTTTTTCAGGTAGTTCTCCGGTATACCGGTAATCCGTGAAGCGGGATAGAATCCCTCCTTGGCTTTCATTAAAGATTTCAGACTCAGGTCCGAAGCTATAACCTCGATGGTCCAATCCGACGGAAGATACTCGCTGAGAACCATCGCGTTTGTATACGGTTCTTCTCCGGTTGAGCATCCGGCACTCCAGATGCGGATGATTTTTGATCCCGAGGCCGACTTCAGTTTCTTTAAATCCGGAATAACATAGTTAATGAAGGTATCGTAATGAGCCTGGTTCCGAAAAAAACGAGTCAGGTTTGTCGTAATGGCGTCCAGGAAGTTCTTTGTTTCTTCTCGATCTTTTTTGAGGAGGTCCAGATAGTCGGAAGGAGAGAAACCGTCCATGTTTCTCAGTCTTTCCTTAAGACGGCTCTCCAAGATGGATCTGTTGGATTCGGAAAAATGGATGCCGCTCTCGGAATAAATGTAATCCCGCATATTCTGAAACACTGCATCGCTTAAAAAATCGGACATATTTAATTCATCCTATTATGTATTATTAAAGTCTAGGTTGGCCTTATAAGGGTGTCAACAACATCTGATGTTTCCGGGAAATTATGCCCGATACGCCGAGAAAAGAGTCCTGTTTTACGGTATCGATGCGATATAATTTCAGTTGATGTCCTCATTACGAAATATCTATAACCTCCATGTCGTCGGAGTGGCTTTGACGGGACGCGATGGATTCCCGGTTGTTGTCTTTCAAGATACCGAGAGGGAGAATTTCCTTTCCCTGCCGACCGATCCTTTCGAAGCCGAGTTTATAATCCGCGAATTTATCGGTGAAGGGGAAGACTCCGCCGTGAGCTGGCTGGCCGAAATCATCGGCGGAAAATCTCTCCGGCAAGCCGTTCTGGAAATCGGCGCCGACAATCGCCCCGCAGTCCGCTTTTTCTTCGGCGGACTGAAAACACCCTCCGAAAGGGTTCTGCCTTTGGGTGAGGGGCTGGGTTTGTGCCGGAGGCTTCGTCTGCGGCTCTCCGCCGAATCGGATATATTTGAATTATTCCGCGACGAATTGGCTTTTCTCTGCAAGGGAAATGCGTTTCGAGAGAATTTTCTCTACTTGACCCCGCCGCTCTATGCGCCCACGATAGCCGTGGAATAATCGCTCGGGACTATGTTTTTCAGCTTAAGCCCGCGCGGATATCACTGAAGGAATATTGCTCACATGAAAATACAAGCTCTCTCCGGAAGGAATGTTTGGATTACCGGTGCCTCCTCCGGTATCGGACTTGAAATGTCTCTGCTGGCCGCGGAAGCCGGTGCTCATTTGACGTTGTTCTCATCAAGACGGGAAGCCCTGGCCGAAGCGGCCCGTCTTTGCCAGGTGAAAGGTGCCGCCTCGGTTTTTTTTGAAGCGGTTGATCTCTCCGAAGCCGAATCGGCCGCCGCCGTCTCCAGGAAGGTTTTGGAATCCTCCGGAACGCCGGACTATCTTATTCTGAATGCCGGAATTTCACAGCGCTCTCCGGCCGCTCTGACGGACATGGCGGTGGTTCGGAAGATTATGAATCTGAATTTTTTCGCTGCCGTCGCCATGACCCGGGAAGTTCTTCCGTCCATGGCGGAAAAAGGTTTCGGGCGAATCGGCGTTACCAGCAGTCTAACGGGTGTTTTCGGATATCCTCTGCGCTCGGCGTATGCGGCCAGCAAGCACGCCCTGCACGGGTATTTCGAATCCGTTGCCCTGGAATACGCTTCGTCGGGGATCAAAACAACCTTGGCGGTTTTAGGTCCGATCAACACACCGATCAGTCTGAATTCTCTTACCGGAGACGGCGGCCGGCACGGAAAAATGGACGCGAATCAGGAGAAGGGCATGGATGCCCGGATCTGCGCCGAAAAATATTGGAACGCCGTTATCCGGGGCCGCTGGGAAACGGTTATCGGCGGATTTAAAACGATCATGCTGTTCTTTTACCGAAATCTGCCCTTTCTTTATCGATTTATCGGAAAGAGAATTAGCCCCACCGGAAACCGACGCCCTTGAGTAAGCGGTATTCTTAAGGGGGGCGAATTTCAGATTCGCTCTTCCCTTACACGACAAACACAGGTAAACTGTCAACGAAAAATTTCACGCTTCTTCGGTGGACTCGTCTTGCACGGGCGAACTGGGGTTGACGGGCACAAAGGACGCTCTTTAAGAAGCAATTCCTACATATGGATCAACTCTCGCAACTTGAAAGCCTTGGCGTTCACATCCTGCGTGAGGCTTACGCCAATTTCCGGAATTTGTGCATGCTGTGGTCCATCGGCAAGGATTCGACTGTCCTCCTCTGGCTGGCTCGTAAAGCTTTCTACGGACATGTTCCCTTTCCGCTGGTGCACATCGACACGCATTACAAAATTCCTGAAATGATTGAATACCGGGACAGACTGACACGGGAGTGGAAGCTTCCGATGGTCTACGGGGAGAATAAGGCGGCTTTGGAAGCCAAGCAGACATATCCCGACGGCAACGTCGACAGGATTAACTGCTGCCGGCTCTTGAAAGCCGAGGCGCTGAAGAACACTCTCAACGGATCCTGGCCGCGGTATCGGTTCAACCATGAGGCCGATGAGTATCAGGTGGACAAAGATACGGAGGCGTACACCGGCGTTATCGTCGGAGTTCGATCCGACGAGGAGGGTTCCCGTTCCAAGGAACGCTACTTCTCGCCCCGTGATACCGAAAATGCCTGGGATGTGGGTGATCAGCCTCCGGAATTCTGGAATCAGTTTAAAACCGACTTCGCGCCGGGAACGCATGTCCGCATTCATCCTTTATTGGACTGGACCGAAACGAACATCTGGGAGTACATCGAACGGGAAGGGATTCCGACGGTGTCACTGTACTACGACCAGGGCGAAGGCATTCGTTATCGTTCCCTGGGGTGCGGTCCCTGCACGCATCCGGTTGAGTCCGACGCGAAAAACGTCCGGGACATCATCGTTGAACTTCAATCCGGCAAGTTCGCGAATATCGCGGAGCGATCCGGCCGGGCACAGGACAAAGAAGACGGCGGCGGATTGGAAACGCTGCGGCGCGAGGGGTACATGTAATGAGTGGCCCCAACGGAAAAAAAATGTCTTCACTTGAGCACATGAACGTCGTGATTACCGGTCATGTGGATCATGGGAAGAGTACGGTTATCGGCCGGCTTATGGCCGATACGGGAAGCCTGCCGGAAGGTAAACTGGATCAGGTGAAAGCTTCCTGCGCCAGAAACTCGAAACCCTTCGAATACGCATTCCTTTTGGACGCTCTCAAGGACGAACAGAGCCAGGGAATTACGATCGACTCGGCGAGAGTCTTTTTCAAAACAAAGAAGCGTCATTACATCATCATCGACGCCCCGGGGCATATCGAGTTTCTCAAGAACATGGTGACCGGCGCGGCGCGGGCCGAAGCCGCATTTCTCACGATTGATGCCGCCGAAGGCGTTCAGGAAAACTCCCGCCGTCACGGTTATCTGCTTTCCATGCTGGGCATCAAGCAGATGTGCGTGCTGGTGAATAAGATGGATTTGGTGGACTACGATCAGAAGGTCTACAAGTCCGTGGTGCGCAAATACACCCGCTTTCTGAAGAACATCAACATGGAAAACGTGAAGTTCATTCCCGTATCGGGCATGGAAGGCGACAACATCGCCTCGATGAGTAAAAACATGCCGTGGTGGAAGGGCGATACGGTGCTCACCCTGATTGATAAGTTCAAGAAGGAAAAGGCGCCGGTTGATCTGCCGTTCCGCATGCCGGTACAGGACGTGTACAAATTTACGGCCATGGGAGACAGCCGCCGGATTATCGCCGGAACCATATCAACCGGAACCTTGAAGCTTGGGGACGAGCTGGTTTTTTATCCTTCGGGAAAGAAAAGCAAGGTTGCCGGAATAGAACAATTTAACGGTGATCCTCCGGAAACCGTGCCCTCGGGGGCGGCCACCGGATTCACCATGAGTGAGCAGATTTACACCAAGCGGGGCGACCTTGTCGTCCGCGCGGGAGAAAAGCCGCCGCAGACGGGCAATGTGATGCGCGTGAATCTGTTCTGGCTGGGAAGGGAGCCTTTCGTTAGGGATAAAGAATATATCCTGAAAACCGGAACCGAACGCGTTCGGATGAAGCTGTTCGACACGATAAAGGTTATAGACGCATCGAATCTGAATTCGGACGGAATGAAGAAAATGGTCGAGCGTCATGATGTCGCCGATTGCGTTCTTTCCACCAAAAGACCCATTGCCTTCGATTTGGTTGAAGATTTTCCTCAAACCAGCCGTTTCGTCATCGTGGACGGATACGAGATTGCCGGCGGCGGCATTATCCGCGAGGTGATTCGCGATAATAAGGCCAATTACCGGGACCGGGTAATGGACCGGAATCTGAAATGGGACACCAGCGATATCCCGCGTGAAAGCCGATCGGAAACATACGGCCATGCCCCGTCACTCATATTGGTCGGAGGGCCGGAAGATAAACGGAAGGCCGCCTTTGCCAAAACCATCGAGAAAAAAATGTTCGCCGAAGGGAATAAAGTTTACTACTTGGGCGTGCAGAATGTTTTGGCCGGTTTGGATTCCGATATGGAAATCAAAAGGCACCAAACCTATCCCGAGGACAGAGAAGAAATGGTTCGGCATCTTGCCGAGCTGGCGAACATTCTTCTGGATGCGGGAATCATTCTTGTCGCGACGGTTTCCGGACTTACATACGACGAACAGGAAATGTTCCGTACTTCCGTTTCGCCCGAAACGGTTCGAACCGTTTGGGTTGGCAATACGGACGGATTGGAAGTGGAGGCCGACTACGTTATTACGGATGTCGGAGAGGCTTCGGAGCATCTGGAATCCGTCATGAAGATGCTGAAGACAAAGGGGATAGGGAAATGAGTTTCATGCCTACCGAATACAGCCTTGTTTCCGTTGCCTCAGGTTCGCGAAGAGCCGATGAAGGCGGATGGACCCTGGATTTCCCCAACGAGGCTCCTTCACTGATACGGGCCGAGTATGCTCAAAAGAAGCTGAAGCTTCGGGACGATCTGGGAGGTCTTTATCGATTCGCCGATTGGCTGCCCATTCGGAGAATCCTTGAGGGATCGGCCGCGCCGGTGACCTACCGTTCCGAGGGATTGGGCGAAGAACTCGGGCTTAAAAATCTTTGGATAACCTTTAACGGCTGGTGGCCGGAAAAGGGTGCCGGCATGCAAACGGGAACGTTTAAGGAATGCGAGGCCTACAGCGTCTGTGCCCGAATGAGCGAAGACTTCGGGAAAATCCTTGTCGTGGCGTCGGCCGGGAATACGGCCCGGGCATTCGCCCGCGTCTGCTCGGACAATCACATACCTCTGCTTCTCTTTGTTCCCGAGGATAATTTAAACGCCATGTGGTTCCATACGCCTCTTCATGACTGCGTGAAATTGATTTCTCCCGAGTCCGGAGGCGATTACTTCGATGCCATACATATGTCGAACATGGCGGTTGCCGGAAGCGGCCGCTTCATCGCCGAAGGAGGCGTGAAGAATGTGGCCCGCCGGGACGGTATGGGAACTACGGTTCTTTCGGCGGCAACAACGATAGGCCGAATCCCCGACTTTTATTTTCAGGCGGTCGGCAGCGGTACGGGCGCCATCGCGGCCTGGGAGGCGGCAATCCGTTTGGAGGCCGACGGAAGTTACGGCCCGAATCGAATGAAGCTCATGGTAAGTCAGAACGCTCCCTTTGTTCCCATGCGGGACAGTTGGAAGGCCGACTCACGGGAATTCTTGATTGCCGATGATGATGCGGCGCGATCTCAAGTGGCCGAGGTGAATGCCAAGGTTCTTACCAACCGCCGTCCTCCCTGGAGCATTCCGGGCGGACTCTATGATGCCTTAAAGGCCGCCGGCGGAGAGGTTTTTGGGGCTTCCAACGAGGAAGCTTCCCGGGCCGCCGAACGGTTTTTACAGCTGGAAGGGAACGATATCAGTCCGGCCGCGGCCGTCGCGGTTGCGTCTTTATTTCAAGCGGTTAAGGAGAAATCCGTTTCCTCCGAGGACTGTGTGATGCTCAATATCACAGGCGGCGGCATGGAGCGGTTCAAGTCCGAAAATGAAATTCATATCGCCGAGCCCTCGGCCGTTTTGAAGCTTGATGCTTCGGATGATGAAATCGTAAAAGTTTCGGAGAGCCTTTTTCCGTAAGAGGCTGCCGGCCTAACACTGCCGGTAATAACGATTTTCCGGCGGACTCAAGGAGTCCGGTATATATACGGCGGTTTTGGAAAGCCGCTTCAGTTTAAGGAGAATAACAATATGGCGGATATTTTTGACAAATGCGCAACCGATGAAGGGTATTTCGGCCGTTTCCGCGCCGCCGGAGACCGTTTTTTCACCCTTCCGGTTATAGACGATCTTCCCGGTCCCCGGATGAAGTACCAGGGCCAGGAAAACATCATGTGGTCGGTGAACAACTACATTGGTCTGGCAAACGATCCGGATATCAAAGCGGCGGCTCTGGAGGCCACCGAATACTGGTCGGTGAGTTCCCCCATGGGATCGCGCATGATGAGCGGAACCACCAGTGAGCATCTGGCCTTGGAAAAATCTCTGGCCGAACTTGCCCAGAAGGAAGATGCCTTCCTTTTTAACTACGGCTACATGGGCGTTATCGGCACCGTGGTGTCCTTAACCGGTCCGGACGACACCCTCATCGTCGATAAATTGGCTCATGCCTGTATCGTCGACGCGGCCTTCAGCGCCAAAGGATCGAACGCCGGCAAGCCCAATGTCCGTTTCTTCCGGCATAACGACATGCACGATTTGGAATCGGTGCTGAAGATGGTTAATAAGGACCGCAAGGGCGGCGTGATGATTCTTTCCGAAGGCGTATACGGCATGACCGGCGACCTTGCGGATTTGAAGGGCATCACCGCTTTGGCGCGGCAGTACGACGCCCGAGTGTTCATTGACGACGCCCACGGCATCGGCGTACTGGGAGAAAATGGACGGGGAACCGCCGATCATCTGGGCGTTCAGGATGAAATCGATATCTATTTCGGTACTTTCGCCAAAACCTTCGCTTCCATCGGCGGCTTTTCGGCCACCACCAAACAGGTACGCGACTGGATTGCCTACAACGCCCGCACCCAGGTTTTCGCCAAGGCGCTGCCTATGCCTTACGTGAAGTCCCTTCAGGTGGCCCTGACGAAAGTGATGAATGACGATTTTCGCCGGAAGCTGATGTGGGAGCGTTCCAACCAACTGAAAAACGGACTTCGCGAGTTGGGGTATCACATCGGTACAGGTGATTCACCTATCTGTGCGGTCTTTACACCCGTCGGCGACAACCTCGAGGATGTTGGCATGGGTATGCTTAAATACCTGCGTGACCATAACATCTTCTGCACAGGTGTTGTGTGGCCGGTTATTCCTCCGGGACTGGTTATGTTCAGGATGATCCCCACCACCGCCCATTCCGAGGAAGACGTGGCCCGTACCGTCGAAGTGTTTAAAAGCATGCGGGACGATCTGAAGATTCAGTTCCCCTTAAACGACGACCTTGTAAAACGTATCGGCAAAATATTCAGAGACTAGAAGGTCTAATTCGTAAAGAAAACAAGAGAGTACCCGCTGTTCGGCGCTGCCGAACAGCTGTTTATCGATGTCTCGTGAGAGTGTAACGGAAGCGGATTCGGATCTAGGGTCGTACCGCAGCTGAGCGAGGAACGATTTCGGCACAATTCTTTTTGTTTTCACGAATTAGACCGAAGGACGAGGAGCGTGAGAGGGATATCCAAGCTTGATTGAGTATCCCCGAACCGACGATGGCCTCCGCTCAGCGAAGCTCGCTTTCAAGTCAAATTATATAAAAAGCACAAAAGGGCTCGGTATCACCGGGTCCTTTTTCGTTATCTGGGAACGGTCCGCTTTACGCTGGTGTGAGAGCTGAGAGGAGCGGCTCATCTTGTTTTTACATTCCCGGGCATCTAAAAAGCCTTATGCTGGGATTCGGCTTTAAGCCCGTCCATTATTAATTTGATTGGTATTTTGCGCAGGAGCCTACTTTGCTCTTGATTTGCAGGAGGAATTCGATGCTGATGAAATGCGGTGTAAACGAGATAGAAGAGCCGCCTAAAACGCCGCTGAAGCTTGGATTCCTTTCGCTGCTGAAACGCTTAAAGTTTTGATGAGTGTTTAATTTACTTTTTTTCGCAGAATCTTAGCAATGAATATGTTTTATTATAAGTAAACTTATTTTTCACTTTTTAGCCTAAGAAAACTAAAACAAAGCAGAACTGAAATTTCTGTATTAAGAAGTACTTTTTTCTATGAAATTCGGGAATTAATGAACGTAATGTATAAAATAAATTTATATAAGAGAAAGAAAATTATCTTGCTGCGTTATTTTGTATGCTTGAATCATCAAGAAAAAATGATGCTCATGGAGGAATTGAAAATATTGAGGACGGCCTCGAGTAATAGAAACATAATGTTTCATTTATAGTTTGATGAAGAAAAAATTGTTTTAAACTGTTGGACGTTTCTCTCTCAATTGTCTTTTGAATATAAGCTTCTGAATCCCTCCTTTAGGTTACTTTTTCCTTTCCTTTGATCGTTTTTTCCTTCTTCTCAGGAAAGAGTGATGAAACTTTTTTTTGTGATGATAGGGAATATAGATAATTTTAGATGTAAACATTTGGTTGTGGTGTGTGGGAAAAAGAATTGTTTTACAAATGATAATCTCAATAATAAGATCCTTTCCCATAGGAAATATGTTCAATATGAAATAAGTGTATTCATGGTTTGAATAATACTTGGATTTGTATTGGGGATATTCCTAAAAAACTATTTCGGAGGAAACATGAAAACAAAGTTTTGGAAAGTTGTTTGTCTGCTTGGTGTTTCTGTATCGATTCTTTTTTGTTTTACAGGTTGTTCAGAGAAAAAAGATTCCACAGATGTGAGTGCGGATGAAGTTATCTCGAAGAAGAAAACTCCTGATGATACATTCGTCTATGGCGGACCGAATGAACCATTTACATTAGCGCCTTATGACGCCAATGCTTTAACAAGCTGGTTGGCGGGAAAAGTCATCCACGATAACTTGGTTGAAATGGATCCCGATACGGGGGACTTTGTCGGTGTTCTGGCCGAATCATGGGATTACTCCGATGATTATTTAACATTAACTCTTCACATAAGGGATGGTGTAGAGTTTCAGAACGGAGTTGAACTGTCCAGTGAAGATGTTCTGTTTACACTGGAACAAATTTCGAAAACGTCCCGTTTTGCCGCTAATTATAAATGCATCGATTTCAGCAAATGTGAATTGGTTGATGATTTAACACTTAAAATTGTATTTAATGAAACCTATGCTCCGTTTTTTGCCTTTCTGGCGCATCCTTCCGCCGGAATTGTTTGTAAAAGCTATTTTGAAGAAGTCGGACCGGATTTGTTTTCACAAAAGCCCATGGGTACCGGACCCTTCACGTTTAAAGAATGGATTTCCGGCGATAGGATAACTCTGGTAAGAAATGATTCCTATTGGGGTGATAAACCTGCCTATAAAAACTTGGTAATTCGATTTATTCCTGAAGATACAACCAGAATGATTGAGTTTGAAACCGGCGGTGTTGATGCTATCGGTAATCTTTCCGGAAATGATATGGAACGGATGATGAAGGGCAGTGTTGAGAATGCGCGTTTAGAGTCCTGCACCGGTCAGAAAGTTTACAGATGGTGTATGTTTAGAGGCAATGAGGTTCTGAATAATCAGAAAGTTAGAGAAGCCATTTCTTTAGCTCTGGATTTTGAAGGGATTACCCAATCTGTATTTGGGCCTGCCGGTCAGCTTGCAAAAAGTATATTGCCGCCGGACAGCAGGTTTTACAAGGAAGTCGGGACTTATAAATATGATCCCGAACTGGCAAAAAAGCTTATGGCTGAGGCCGGTTATCCCGATGGATTTGAAGTCAATACATATACCGTTGCAGGTGATGAAGAAAAAATATGTGAAATTGCTCAATCCATGCTTGCCGAAATCGGAATCAAGATGAATATCGAAATTGCGGAACTTGCGACTTTGATTAAGACGGAGATGAGCGGTGAATGTAATATGGGTATTGTGAAAATGACCGCTACAACTCGGGATCCTGATCAGACGTACAACACCCTTACCGCCGATACTTCCCTCGGTATTTCGCGTGTTCCTGAGAAAGCTTTGGATGATTTAATCGCTATAGGCCGAACGTCAATCGAAGATTCTGTGCGGGCTGACGCATACGCCAAGGCGGATCAGTATGTTTATGATAATTATATTCAATTCCCAATACTGGTAAATGTTGTTGGCTATGCAATCAAGGATTACATTGATTACTTCGATGCGGATACCGGAAACATTCCTGACTTGGCTAAGGTAACTTTTAAATAGAAATCATTTTTTTGATAATCTTTTGGGCATGTCTGTTTATTACGGCATGCCCAAATCCGGTACTCTTTAATTGAATTAATATAAGGCTCATTGTCGGAAAAATAGTTAATGTTTTATCCCTTCTAAGGTCTCTTTTATGATTGTTACGGATGTAAAGTCATTATATTCAGGATGTGAATGCTAATTATATTCCTAAGAAGACATTTGTACTAAAGGAAAGATTAATGTGAGCTTAATGTCATATTTGGAAATACTTATAGAGCATTTTTTTGTAAATCCGTTTTTGAGGATATAAAATTAAATTGATGCAGAGAAAATCATCTTAATAAGGAGGGAAAAGTTTTGATTAAGTATATATTACGTCGTTTGCTCGTAATGATACCGGTATTACTTGGGGTTGTATTTATTATTTTTACCATCAATTATTTTTCACCGGGCGATCCTGCATTGATCATTTTAGGGTCTGAAGCTACGCAGGCGCAAATTGATCAATTACATGCCGATTTAGGCTTGGATTTACCTTTTTTTGTTCAGTTTTTTAATTATATAAAAGGAATAGTGACTCATTTGGATTTGGGTACTTCGTATATTACGAAGACTGAAGTTCGGAGTGATATTCTTGCACGATTCCCATCGACGTTTAAACTGGCCATTCTTTCCACTGCTCTCGCAACGCTTATCGGAATACCTTTGGGTGTGATTGCCGCAACTAAACAAACGACTCTATTTGATTATGCCTCAACGTTCCTTGCCCTGATCGGCGCGTCCATGCCCAGCTTCTGGCTTGGCCTTATGCTGATAATTTTATTCTCACTTAATTTAGGCCTTCTTCCCGCATCAGGACTTGCAACATGGAGACATTGGATATTGCCGACAGTCGCTATTAGCGTGGTTCCGATTGCTAATATCACAAGAACAACCAGGTCAAGTATGCTGGAAGTTATTCGTCAGGACTATATTCGCACGGCTCGTTCCAAGGGTCTGAAAGAGCGGAAAATAATTACAAAGCATGCGTTGGCAAATGCCATTATTCCCGTAATTACAATTATTGGGATATTGCTTGCATTTACTATGGGAGGACTTATTGTTCTTGAAACAGTCTTTTCGGTTCCCGGAATGGGTACGCTAATGAAGAAGGCTATTTCATATAAAGACTACCCGACAATTCAAGGCTGTGTTCTCTTTATAGCTTTAATTATGAGCGTAATGAATCTTCTGATTGATATCTTATATGCCTTTATTGATCCTCGGATTAAGTCTCAATACGTAAAACGGAATCCAAAGAACTCCTCAAAGAAGATTGAGAATAGAGGAGACAATGATGATTGATAATTGCCAAATGAAAAAAATGAATCAATCGAAAGAAGTTTGGCAGAGGCTGCGAAAAAACAAACTTACAATATTGGGCCTGATTCTGGCTCTTCTTTTAGTCTTTAGTGCAATATTTGCACCCTTCATCTGCAGATATGAGTACGAAGATCAAGATTTAAGAAATGCTTTTCAATATCCAAGTTTTAAGCATCTTTTAGGTACTGATAATTATGGGAGAGATATTTTTACTCGAATTATTTACGGAGGAAGAACTTCTCTCTTAATTGCGTTAATTGCAGTTTCCCTTGGCCTGATTGTCGGAGGCCTTCTTGGAGCTTTTGCGGCCTATTATGGTGGAATCTTTGAGAATGTAATAATGCGGGGATTGGATATTGTCATGGCAATTCCTTCTTTATTACTTGCGGTGGCAATCTCTGCGGCTTTGGGAGTGGGAATGCTCAATTGTGCTATTGCTATTGGGATTGCAACGGTACCCATGTTTGCCAGGGTAATCAGAGCTTCGGCACTTTCAATAAAAGATCAAGAGTACATTGAAGCTGCTCATGCATGCGGAGTGGGCAATGTTAAGATAATTTTCAAGCATGTCATTCCCAATTCTTTGGCACCGATTATCGTCCAAGGAACTTTAAAAATTGGCGAAGCAATACTCCAGATCGCAAGTCTTAGTTTTATCGGTCTCGGCGTTCAGCCGCCAACACCGGAATGGGGCAGCATGCTTGCTTTCGGCCGTGAGTTTATTAGGGACTTTTGGCCAATTGTAACCTTTCCCGGTATTGCCATAATGATTACGTTGATTGTATTTAACGTACTTGGTGATGGTCTTCGAGATGCTCTTGATCCAAGACTTAAGCAGTAGAGGGAGGTAATTTTGAGCTTACTCGAAATAAAAGACCTATCAATTCATTATGTCTCCGACAGAGAAACAGTATACGCCGTTAATGGTGTCAGTTTGGAAATAGGTGAGAAAAAAACTCTTGGACTGGTGGGCGAGACAGGAGCCGGAAAAACGTCCACGGCGCTGGGCATAATGCGCCTTGTTCCTGAACCGGCGGGAAAGATAGTTTCAGGGGAAATCTTATTTAATGGTGAAGATATTCTAAAAAAGTCTTCCAGTGAGATGAGACGGTTTAGGGGCAATAAAATATCCATGATATTTCAGGATCCGATGACCGCTCTTAATCCAATTGTTCCAGTCGGAAAACAAATCGCTGAAGTTATCGAAGAGCATAAGAAATGCTCTAAAGCCGAGGCTGAATTAATTGCTTTGGAAATGTTGGAGAGTGTTGGAATCCAAGCGGAAAGATCCATGGAATATCCGCATCAGTTTTCAGGAGGAATGAAGCAAAGAGTCATTATTGCTATTGCTCTTGCCTGTAACCCTAAGCTTCTTATTGCAGATGAACCTACTACCGCGCTTGACGTAACGATTCAGGCACAGGTTCTTGAAATGATTAATGAGCTGAAAGAAAGAAACGGCACCTCAATGCTTCTGATAACGCATGATTTAGGAGTTGTCGCGGAAGTCTGCGATATGGTTGCCATAATGTACGCAGGTGAGATTGTTGAGTATGGAAACCTTGAAGATATCTTTGATCATACTTCACATCCATATACGGAGGGGCTTTTTCAGTCGATTCCGAATATTAAAACAGAGGTGAGTAGGCTTCAGCCCATAAAGGGACTGATGCCCGATCCATCAAATTTGCCTAAGGGCTGCAAATTTCATCCTCGGTGCCCCTATAAAAAAGATAAATGTGAATTGGAAAATCCGGAAATAAGAGAGATTTCAGAAGGCCATTTTATGAAATGTCATTATACGGTTAATGAGAGAAAGAGTAATTAAGATGTCGGTATTATTAGATATCCATAACCTGAAAAAATATTTCAAAACACCAAATGGACTTTTACATGCGGTTGAAAATGTATCTTTCTCAATTGAAGAAGGAAAGACCTTCGGCCTTGTCGGGGAGTCCGGATGTGGTAAATCAACACTGGGACGTATTGTTGTGGGCCTTCTTGAAGCCACTGATGGTGAAGTGATTTTTGAAGGCAAAAATATTGCTGCGTTGAGAAAAAAAGAAAAAATTGCTCTTAGAAGAAGAATGCAGATTATCTTTCAGGATCCTGTTTCTTCTTTAGATCCGCGCATGTGTGTAAGTGAACTTATAGCGGAGCCTTTAAGAAGCTATAAAGAATTTAGTTCAAAAGATAACCTTTATAGCCGTATTGGCGAGCTGATGGATACGGTAGGTTTGGCAAGAAGACTGACATATTCATATCCGCATGAATTGGATGGAGGGCGTCGTCAAAGGATAGGGATTGCACGTGCTTTGGCATTGAATCCCAAATTTATTGTGTGTGATGAACCTGTTTCCGCGCTAGATGTTTCAATTCAAGCTCAAATTTTAAATCTTCTTCAGGAACTGCAAGAAGCTCATGGATTAACATATATCTTTATTACACATGATCTTTCCGTTGTTAAGCATATTTCCGACGACATCATGGTTATGTATCTGGGATGTGTGGTCGAGAAAGCGGAATCCAATGAACTTTTTGAAAAGCAGCTGCATCCTTATACGAAGGGACTCATTTCGGCAATTCCTATTCCGAGCATTCATCGGGAAAAGCTTAAAATTATGCTGAAGGGAGAGTTGGCATCTCCTATTAATCCAAAACCCGGATGTCGTTTTGCATCACGCTGTCCCTATTCGAAACCGGATTGTGAGGAATCTCAACCGAAACTTAAAGAAATTTTTCCTGGTCACTTTGTTGCTTGTCATTATGCCGGAGAGATAAACAATATTTAAGCGGATTATATGTTTTGAAGATGCGAATGCAACATCGTTAGATGTTCTATACACCAGTTTTATAGGAGTATGAAAAGATGAGAATGGAGCAATTAAAATATTTAATCCATATTGCGAAAACTGGGTGTATCAGCAAATCCGCGGAAGAATTATTTATAACACAGCAAGGTCTCAGTAAATCTATCAGGAATATGGAAAAGGAACTCGATATACAATTGTTGGTTCGCAAAAAAAACGGGACCGAGCTGACAATGGCCGGTAAACGAATTGTTGAAAAGGCCAAAGAAATAACAGATAGCTGGGACGCAATGGTATATAAAATATCGGAGGATAGTACCTTAAGAAAAGAAGAAAATATTTGCAGTATCCACTCTACTCCAAGAACTTGTGCAACACTTATGCCCATTATTGTAAAAAAGTATTTTGAAAATTATCCGCATATGGGAATAAAGATCATTGAAAATGAATTGGAAGATTTTATGACAAGTCTTGATTTCTCAAGTCCCGAGATCTTTGTTTTTAATGCTCCTGATTTCTTGTTTAATAGCTATCTAAAAGAACGTTCTGATATAACCTTTAAAATACTTCGCGAAGATAAAATAAAGGTTGTAGTTCCTGAAAATTCAAAACTTTCTTCACATGAATATATAAAGGTTGAAGAGTTGGAAAATGTTCCAATAGCTTTCTTGGGTGGTGATGAAAGACTCTTAAACCATATTTCAAATAGAAAAGTTAATAATATGAAAGCGATCCTTCATACGACGAATTTTGAACTTTTTAGGGAGGTGCTGAAAAGAAGCGATGCTGTTGGATTATGCAGCGGCGTTTTTGAAGAATGGATAAAATCATCAAAATCAAGAATTATTCCGCTGCAGAATGCAGTGGTTATTGTATCGGCCTATGTTGTGAATGAATATGTCTCAACTAATCCGATAGCTATCGAAGTTATGAATATGATACAAGAACAATTTAAATTGGCGCAGCCATAAATTTATGCAATTAATCAGAACATTAATTGAGCTGCAAATCTTAATGTAATAGATCTGTGTAAATATTTTTCTCAAGGAATGAATTTTGTCGTAATACCGCATTTATTCCTTATGAATCTTTAAGGAGAGAATTAAATGAAAATTAAGAGTGTTGATATCATTGAGCCCAAGCCCATTGACGGTATGCGTATTGTTGTCTGCAGGATCAATACGGATGAGGATTTATCCGGTTCAGGTGAAATAGGTGTCGCTATCGGAGTCGGAGCAACCGCTGCCAGAGAAGTTATTAAAGATATGGCTCCCATGATTATTGGAATGAATCCTCTCGATCATGAAGTAATCTGGGAAAAACTGTTCAAGAGGACTTTCTGGGGTATCGGAAACGGGGCGATAATTATGTCGGCCATAAGTGCGATTGATACCGCATTATGGGATTTAAAAGGGAAATATTTTAATCTTCCTCTCTATGCTCTGCTTGGTGGGAAACATCATGAGAAATTACGTGCTTATGCGAGTCAACTTCAGAAGGGTTGGGGAGTTGATAGTTTTACAGAGTTATCGGAACCTGAAGAATTTGTAAAAGTATCAAAACTGGCTAAGGAGCAGGGATATACAGCAGTTAAGGCCAATGTGTTGGGTACCGATGACAATAAACAATTCCGTCATCCGCGAGAAACCACGTCTTATATAGAAAGAGATGTTATGCATAAAGCGGAAAGCAGACTCGCGGCCATCCGGGAGACAGTTGGCCCGGAAGTCGATATTATTCTTGAAAATCATGCAATAACAGATGCGAATACAGCAATTCAATTCTCAAAGATGGCCGAGAAATACGACATTATGTTTTTTGAAGAACCGGCTATTACGCTGAATCCGCAGGTGTTCAAAAAGATTGCCGATAATACCACCATCCCCTTGGCAACAGGTGAAAGAACCTTTCTTCGATATGGTTTTAGACCTCTGATTTTAGAAGGCGGTGTATCCGTTATCCAGCCTGATATTGGGAATTGCGGAGGTGTAACGGAGTTTATAAAAATTGCGAATCTTGCTTACATGTATGATGTATCGGTTCAGGCACATGTCTGCTCAGGCCCTTTGAGTGTTGCTGTGGGTCTTCATTGTGAAGCGGCCATTCCGAATTTTATTATTCACGAACATCATGTTATGAATACGACGAAGCAAAATACAATTCTTGGTAAATATGATTATCAACCCGTAAATGGCTATCTGAGCATCCCGGAATTACCCGGAATCGGCCAAGAATTATCGGATTACGCACTTGAGACGGCAAATATTACATCTGTAAATTGAGAAAAGATATCAATATTATCGTAGTAAAACGATGAGAAGTTAATGATGCTTTAATGAGTGATCTTTGACTTTTCATCGCCTTTATTCAACGAACAACCTCAATGATAAATAACCGAATTGTTTTTTTGAAAAATTCAAAAGGAGACGCTGACCAGATGAAACGCTACGCCGTCGTGGGCTTCGGCTGCGCGGGCTACCATGCCCTCTGTGCCATCAGAGAGCATGATACCGAAAGTGAGATCCATATCTTCTCCGATCATAACGACCCGCCCTCCAACCCGATGCTGACAACTTACTTCGTCGCGAACCGGCTTCCCTACAAGGGGATGTTTCCTTTCGGAACCCTTGAAGAGATTCAAAAACGATTCAACGCCGTCATCCATGTCAACACGCAGGTGACTCATCTGGATGCCGCCCGAAAGAGTCTGCGCTTTCTTGAAGCGGGCAAGGATGAAGAGCGTTCCTTCGATGCCGTTCTTCTGGCCACCGGGGCCACCCCGATCGTTCCGCCTTTGGGCGTCGAGGTGGGCAAGCGGGTTCTCTGCATGAGGACCGTTCGGGATGCCGAACTTCTTAAAGAACGTCTTGATGTCGGCGATATCCGCTCGGCCACCGTTATCGGCGGTTCCATGGTGGGCATCAAAATCATCGAGCTGCTTCAGGAACGAGAAATTGCCTGCACTCTGGCCGATATGGCCGAGCGCATCTTCCCCCTCTCGGCCTTTCCCGATGTCTCAGAGGAAATTGAACGCCGACTCTCACTCCAAAAAATCGCATTGCGTTTCGGCAGCGCCGTTACCGGCGCCAAAGAGGATGAATCATCAGTTACCACCAGCTTTGCCGACGGCACCTCGGTTACCGGCGATCTTCTGGTTCTCTGCATCGGAACCCGGGCCAACATCACTCTGGCCAAAGACGCCGGGATAGAGACGGGCCGGGGAATTGTCGTGGACGACAGGATGATGAGTTCGGTCGAGGGAATCTATGCCGCGGGCGACTGCTGTGAAGCGCGCAACCTGATGGACAACTCTCATCAGGTTATCGGCCTTTGGGCGAACGCCGGATATCAGGGAGAAACGGCGGGGGCGTGCATGAGCGGCAAGTGCGCTCTTTTTTCGGGCAACATCATCCACAACATCACCCACTTCATGGGGATGGACTTCATCAGTCTGGGCAACGTGAACGCGGAAGGCGAGATTCATACCATCGGAAAGCCCTCGGATTCCCGCCACATCAAGGCGGTCCGAAAAGACGGACAGCTGCTTTGTCTGAACCTTTTGGAGGGCTACCATATCAGCGGTGTTCTTAAGAACTACATGATGAATCGCTTCTCGGGGAATAAAACTCCTCTGCCGACGGCCCTGCGTGGGCTGTTGGCCCGTGAGGGATTCACCGACGAATTCCTGTCGCTTTTCGAAGGAGAAGAACATTCATGAGCACTGAAGTCGAAATCAAAATCAAGAAAAAGATCCCCGGAGAGGATACCGGGATTATCACGAAGAACAGCTTTTGCGATGTCTGCGCCCCGGGACCCCACTGCGGGGTGACCTGTTACGTGAAAGACGGAAAGATCATCAAGGTGGAGGGCACCGACGGACACCCGACCAATCACGGTCTTCTCTGTCCCAAGGGGCAATCCAACCGTCAGTACATCTACCGAAAAGACAGGATTCAAACCCCGCTCAAGCGAACCGGCAAGAAGGGAAGCGGTCAATTTGAACCCATCGGCTGGGATGAGGCTTACGCTGAGATCGCCCGAAACCTCAATAAGGTCAAAGAGAAATACGGGGCCAGTTCGGTCGCCTTCTTTTCCGGCTACAACAAATGGTACCGCCCCTTTTTGCAACGCTTCTGCTATTCCTTCGGCTCGGTGAACTACGGAACCGAATCCTCCTCCTGTTTTACCTCCACCATCATGTCCTGGCGGGCGACGACCGGGGCCGATTTTGTCTCGGCGGATCTCTCCAAAGCGGGACTCTTCTTGGGCTGGTGCTATAACGCCTTCCACTCCATGCATCTGATGGTCAAAGGCGTCCAGATGGCCAGGGCGCGCGGAATGAAGTCCATCATCGTCGATCCCCGCATCACCCCGGCGGTGCAGCAGCAGTGTGATCTTCACCTGCGCATCAAGCCGGGAACCGATTGCGCCCTGGCGCTCTCTCTCGGGCGGGAACTGATCGTGAACGACTGGGTGGATCATGAGTACATCGAGAAGCATGTCCACGGCTATGAGGAATACAAGAACTACGTTATGGACTTCACGCCTGAGAGGGTGGAGACGATCACCGATGTCCCGGCAAAGGATATCCGGCTTGCCGCCCGGATGATTCACGAGAATATGCCCCTGGCCATCAACCAGAGCGGGGCGGCCCTGGTGCACCATGCCAACGGAATGCAAAGCCACCGGGCCGTCATGGCCCTCTCGGCCCTGATGGGAACCTACGACCGTCCGGGCGGCATGATTCCTTCTCCTCTCACCTACGCCCATTCCATGGCGGGCTTTTCCACCCACGATCATGATTTTCCTTTCGAGACGTATCCCAAGGACGCTCCCCGGCCCGTGGGCGGTCCGCGCTTTCCTCTCTGGGAAGAGATTGTCAAAGAGATGCAGGCCAACGACTTGGCCCGGCAGATCAACGAAGGAACGCCGTATCCGGTGAAAGCCGTTTGGGCTCACGGGATGAACTACCGGATGTTCAACGGCGATTTGGAAATGAAGAAGGCTATTGCGAATCTGGACTTTTTCGTGGATATCGACCTCTTCTTTACCGACACCGCCAAGATGGCCGATATCGTTCTTCCGGCCTGTTCTTCCTTCGAGCGAAGCGAGTTCAAAGTGTACGGCGGCGGTTATGCCCAGTACACCGAGAAGGTCATTGAGCCCCTGTACGAGTCAAAATCCGACACGGATATTCTGGTGGAGATGGCCAATTATCTTGATCTGGATGATGAGCTTTTAAAAAGCGGCGCGGAAAATTGCGTACGCTACATGGTGCGCGATACTCCGGTGGATATTGATTTTCTCAAAGCCAACAGTCAGTTCCCCCAGAAGGTGGAGGGCGCAGAGATTATTCCCGTCGGAGAGCACGGATTTGCCACTCCTACCGGGAAGTTCGAACTCTACTCCACCATTATTGAGAAGCATCCTGCTCTGGATGCTCTGCCCACCCACAAAGACAGCATCGATGCGGCCGATGAGTCCTTATACCCCTTCCGTCTGGTCTCCGGCTCCCGGCTTCCCTATGCCCTCCATTCCAGGCTTCATGATGTTCCCTGGCTTCGCTCACTCGAGCCGGATCCTCTGGCCTACATCAACAACGAGGATGCCCAAGAGATGGGCATTCTCCGGGGTGATGAGGTTGAGGTTTCCACCGCCCTGGGCTTCATCACACTGAAGGCCAATCCGAGCCTGCGGATAAAAAAAGGGACGGTGCACATTTACCATGGGTATCGGGAAGCGGACGTCAACGCCATTATCCCGGCCGCCCATACCGACCCCTACTCAGGGTTCCCCGGGTACAACAGTGTCCGCTGCAGCGTGACGAAGAAGGTGACTTCATGAAAATCATATTCGAGTTCGACAAAGATAAATGCTCTGCCTGCGGGGCCTGCGCGGTGGCCTGCATGGATCAGAATGATATCGATGTGTCATCAGGCCGGCAGCCGTATCGGAAAACCTATAACTACGAGGGGCAAAACGGAGAACTCGTCTCCATGTCCATCTCCTGCATGCACTGCGCCGATGCGCCGTGCATCAACGCCTGTCCGATAAACTGCCTTTATAAAGACAAAGAGAGCGGACTGACCCTTTATGACAATGAAAACTGCATCGGCTGCCATTCCTGCGCCATGGCTTGTCCTTACGGGGCTCCGTCCTTCCGGGTTATCGAAGGTCCGCATCATCGGGAGAAAATGGAGAAGTGCGACAACTGCATTGAGCGCATCCGGATCGGGAAAGATCCGGCCTGCGTGCATTCCTGCCCCACGGGGGCCCTCTCCTGGCGCTGGGCCGAGGATAACGAGGAGAGCCCTCTGGCTCGGCTCTATAAGAGCTGGAATGCCATGACGACAAAAGAATAAGGGAAAAGCATTATGCTTGCATGGGATTATCTACTCCGCAAGCGGACGCGAATTCGTCAAGCAAGGGCTTATGGAATGGTCAGCCGTCGTTTCTGACCAGTTCGGGGGTATGGACCAAACTGATGGATTCGATTTCCCCTTTGATCAGCTTCAGCAGGGATTCGGCCGCGTCCCGATAGATTTGCGAAATTCCGATTTGTATGGAAGCCGGTTTCTTTTCGAGAACCAGCAGTTCGGTGCTGTCGTCGTAGCCGACGATGGGATATTTCTTCTGGATATCGATGCCCTCATGGTAAAGACCGGTAACGGTTTGCACCAATGTCATATCGTTGACGAAGGCCATGCCGTCAAAATCATTATTTTTTATATGACTGATCAATTCCGCTGATATGATTCCTCTCCCCTCGGAGTTCACCACCAATGATTCGGGATATACCGATTGGAAACCTGTTTGTCTGAGTTTATGAGAGAAGGGATCTTCTTCGTTCATAACGTAAACGGGATTCTTACATCCTTTCACTTCAAGATACTTCCCCTGGAGGATGCCGCCTCCGGTATTGTCGGTCGCCGAATGATTGAACGCCGTAAGGTGGATTGTCCTGTGGCAGAGCACATATGGGATTTTCCAGCTTCTGATTATTTCGGATTCTTGTTCCGTAACGAAGTCGAAAACAAGAATCCCATCGCAATGGTCTTTAATTTCGGTTTCTTTGATGGATGATATGGAATCCGCTTTTTTTACTTCGAAGACGTATGATTGATGCTCAAAGAAATCTGTAAGGGATAGAACCGCTTCCGAAAAGATCCAGTAATTCCGTTTGAGCCGCGTCCAATAATGTCCGTCATTTCGTTCCAGATAAAGTAATAGGACCGTATTCGATCCTCGCTTTCTCAAGGCGCTCGCATTGCGATCCGGTTTGTAGCCGAGAGATTTGGCGGTTTCCATGATTTTTTTTCGGGTACTTTCCGATACTTTATCGGGATTGCTGAAGGCGCGTGAAACGGTTGCCTGAGAGACTCCGACGATTCTTGCGATAACATAGCTGTCGATCTTCATTCGAATGCAAATATATCCCATCTGCTTTTTCTTGTATACATGAGAAGTTCTATAAAGCGATATTGGATAGAAATATATTGACAAATGGATTTTGCTTCAAATAGAATGCATACGAATGCATTAAATAGACATTTTCTGAAAAGGAGTCGGAAATGAAAAGAATCTCAGCGGCAATCATTCTCTTCTTGTTGGCCTTCGGAGTCTTTGCAAACGGAGGCGGTGAATCCGCACTCGGTAGTGACGAACCCGTTACACTGACTTTCGCCAGTTGGAGCATTCAGGAAAAAGGTGCTCAGGATTACTTCAATGAGCTGAAGAGTGATTTTGAGGCGGCGAATCCCTTAATTAAGATCGAATTCGCAGGATATCCGTACGGCGAGTTGAAAAAGCAGGTGCTGATTATGGCCAATGCCGGCGAATCGCCGGATATTATTCAATGTGCCCGTTCCTGGTATCCCAGTTTCGTTTCCGGCGGATATGTCGCGGAATTAGATTCTCTTCTTGGGAAGGACTACATCAAAGATATCTATCCGGAGATTTTGGCCGATATGCAGGTTGACGGCGTGACATACGGTATCCCCTGGAAGGTCAGTCCTTTTGTTCTTTTTTACAATAAAGATTTGTTCGCCCGCGCCGGTTTGGATCCGAATACTCCTCCGAAAACGTATGAAGAGGCCATGGGCATGGCTGCGAAATTATCGCTTTTGAAGGATGCCGACGGGAATTCGGTCTACGGATTCGGGCAGACGACGGGCGCCGTTCCGGTCAGCGGCGGTGCCGTGCTGAGCATGTTCTTCAGTTACGGCGGGGGAATCATGGATTCCCGGGGAAACCTCGATGTGGTTAACAATGGGAATAAGGCCGCTCTCTCCGCGCTTGCGGAGATGCACCGAAAGGGTTACAACCCGGAAGGCGCCAAACTGAAGGATTTGAGGAATCTTTTCGCCATCGGCCGTTTGGGAATGTATTTCGATCAGCTTTGGGGAATGGTCGGGGCTTACGCCATCAATCCGGATCTTCGTTCATCGGTCGGAGTAACCAATCCTCTCGGCGGCAACGGCGCCGCGGCAGGTTCCACACTCGAAGCGCATCTGATTCTCATCAGTGAAGATTCCGCTCATAAAGAGGCTGCCGCCGAATTCATCAAATTCGCCACCAGCCCGGCTCAGATGGCCAAATACTATGCGATTACTCCGTTCCTTCTTCCCAGAGCGAGTCAGGCTAAAGCGGCTCCCGATTATACCTCCGATCCGGGAATCGTTCCGGTTTTGAATTATGCCGAAACAATCAGAACCGTTGAAAAACATCCGGAAATGGAAAATGTTTTCTTGGCGCTTACCACGGCGGCTCAGGCCGTTACCGTCGGCGGCAAGAGCCCCGATGCGGCCCTTGCCGATCTTGATGCCGAACTGAAGACTCTGCTGAAATAATAATCCCGGGGATGCTCCCGAGGGAGCATCCCGATTTGATAAAGAGATGGTCATGACTCGAAACAGTAAGACCGGCGACAGGCTTTTCGGAGTTCTCTTGCTTGTTCCCTCGATTCTTATCGTCGGCGGATTCATATTCTTGCCGGTAATTCAATCCGTGTATTACAGCTTCTTCGATTTCAAGCTTACCAGGAAGAAATTACCTCTTCTCTGGAACGGCGGAGCGAATTATCGGGGGCTTTGGGAAAGCGGGAAACTGCAAAACGCCTTCTTCATTACATTTCAGTTCATGTTGATCGTTCTGATAGCCGTTTTCCTGATAGGGCTTCTTATGTCCTTGGCCATGAACAAAGGACGGAAGGCCGAAAGAACGGCCCGGAGTCTGGCTCTTCTGCCGTGGGGCACCCCGACGGTTATCGTCGCTCTTCTTTGGAGCTGGATGTTCCAGCCGGAATACGGCGTGGTGAATTTCCTGCTTATGCATTTCAAGATTATCAGTGAACCCTTGGGCTTCCTCGTGAATCCGGATACGGCTCTGGCTTCCGTGGCGGTCGCGGCGGTGTGGCGTCAGCTGCCGTTTATGTTCATCATGCTGCTGGCCGGGCTTCAGGGAATCCCCGCGGAAATGTATGAAGCGGCGGAAATCGACGGCGCTTCGCCCCGGCAGTCGTTTTGGCATATCACGCTTCCTTTTTTAAGGAATGTGATCCGATCCAGCATTCTGGTAACGATTATTACGAATTTTAAGCAATTCCCTCTGTTTTGGACGATGACCGGCGGCGGTCCGATGGGCCGAACGGAAACACTGGCCATCCTGACTTACAAGAATGCCTTCGTAAATCTGAATTTCGGAGTGGGCGCCGCTGTTGCAGCCTCATGGATGCTGACTCTGATTCTGTTTTCTCTTCTTTACAACCGGATTTTCAAGGAGGCGGAGTACTGATGAAGCATCGATGGAAGACTTCAGGATTACCGGGATGGATCGGTTTTATCATTTTGATGATATTTCTTCTTTTTCCCTTGTACTGGCTCATCATCACATCGTTTAAACACAACATGGATATTTACCGGTTTCCGCCTCAGTTCATACCCCGGAATTTTACACTTGCGAACTATCGGGCGATTTTGAACGACAACTCGGTGGTCCGTTATCTTTTCAACAACCTTCTTGTATCTTCCGGAACGACACTGCTTACTCTGGCGGCCGCTTCACTCGCGGGATATTCCCTCTCAAGGTATTCCAGTGTTTTCGGTTCGGTAACGCGGACGGCGCTGCTTTCCACGCAAATGTTTCCCATCGTCGGTTTGATTTTGGCTCTGTATGTGATTTTCCGGAATCTGAATCTTATCAACACCCGTTTCAGTCTGATTCTTTCGTTATCTGCGGTGACGATTCCTTTTTCAACCATCCTCATAAAGGGCTTCTTCGACGATATTCCCCGTTCTCTGGAAGAAGCCGCCCGGATTGACGGATGCCCGAGACTGAAGACTCTTTTTTCCATCATTATGCCGTTATCCAAACCTGGACTTCTGGCCATCGGACTCTTCACGTTCATGCAGGCTTGGGACGATTTTCTTTTTGCCATTACATTTATCCTGAAGGATTCCAAACGAACATTATCCGCCGGAATCGCGATGAAGTTTCTGGGAGAGGTATCCTACGATTGGGCGCAGGTAACGACCGTTTCCGTTGCCGGAGTTCTTCCGATGTTCATACTGATTTTTCTTTTCCAGCGAAATATGGTTACCGGACTGACCGCCGGAGCCGTGAAAGGGTAGCCTCATGAATCGAATTACGTCTTTTTTAAATCCTAAAACAGGCAAAGGTCCTTTTTCCTACACTGAACACGAAAAGCGGCCCAACATTCTTCTTGTCACCATGGATATGGTCCCGCCGGAATTTCACGACGGCAGTGCGCCCATTCGAACACCGGCTCAGAAATCACTGGTAAACGAAGGGATCAGTTTTTCAAACGCCTTTGCATCATCGCCTCTCTGCGGACCTTCACGGGCATCCACTCTGACCGGGCGCTACACGTATATAACCGGGAATTCCGAACGGTCGCATGACGGTCATAGAACCGTTCTCCGTTCGGAAGATATCATCTGGCCCGAATACCTCAAGGCAGCCGGTTATCATTGCAGGCATATCGGAAAATCTCATGTCGGAACCGAACATTTCATGCGCGCTTTTACGGAAAACAGCTCACCCTGGGACCGCTGGTCTCCGCCTTGGTACGATGAAGATTTGTATATTCGATTTCTCCGGGATAAAGGGCTGGAGAGGTTCAGTTTCCGCAAAGAAATCCGAGGCTGCGGCTGGACGGGTGAACGGAACGGCAACTCTTACGGCGGCTGGCTCGCCGATCAGAACGGAAAGCCGTTCCCTGAAGATGCCCTCTATCCTTCCTTCCTGGTGAACCGAGCCATCAATGCACTGGAAACCCAGGGCAATACCAAACCTTTTTATCTGCAGCTGGATTTTTTCGGCCCTCATCAACCCTTTGCCATACCGGGGGGATGGGACGAGAGGGAAGATGAAATCCGCTCACGGACAAAGCTGCCCGAATCGTGGCTTGAATGGGAAGCGGCGGGATTTCCGGACAGCTTCGGCGATTCGCGTGTTTATGATCTTTATCGCCGGAACTGGGGCATGAAGAACAGAAGCGACATGACGGATTATCTGGTTGCCAATCAGCTGCAGTATGAAATCCTCGATAAACAGCTTGGACGTCTGCTTGATTATTTAAAAGAATCGGGCCTCTACGAGAACACCCTGATTTTCTTCATCGCGGATCACGGAGAGATGAACGGACGGAAAGGGTGTATCGACAAAGGGGCCTATCTGAATCCGCAGGTTCTCCGTGTTCCTCTCTATTTGAAGCCTCCGAAATCTTTCGAAATATCCGCAGGATCGGTCGTTGAAACGCCGGCGTCTCTTCTCGATCTTTTCCCGACGATTTGTGAAATCGTCGGCTTGGAGATTCCCGAGCGCATCGACGGCATGAGTCTCCTTTCTCTGCGAGATGCCGAGCATCGTCCGGAAGACCGGCCCGTGATGTTCGATGTCTGGAATCATGTCGTTCCCAATCCCTGCGTCGGCCGTATTCTGGAAGAAAACGGCCGGAAATACCTTTACAGCTATAACGCCATGATTCCGGAAGACGAATTGTACGATCTTTCGGAGAAAGGCCGAATCGGTAATATTATTAATGATGATGAGGATCTGCGCCGCCGACTTCGCCTCCGGATGGATCATTCTCTCTCCGCCGATGCCCGCTGGGAGGTCTACAAGGGATACTTCCGGCTGGAATACGCCGCGGAATTGGAACTGACGCCGCATGACAATCAGAAATTTGAGTAAGGGAATATGAAAAAACCGAACGTCATCGTGTTTTTCACCGACCAGCAGCGGGCCGACTCGACGGGCGCCATGGGCAATCCTCTGGGCCTCACTCCCCATTTCGACGCCATGGCCCGGAAAGGCTGCCTTTTTTCTCAGGCGGTTACCTGCCAGCCTGTCTGTGCTCCGGCCCGCTCTTCTCTGCAGACCGGCTTATACGCGACGGAAACCGGCGTTTGGCGGAACCGTCTTCATCTGAAGTCTGGGGAACGCACTCTGGCCCACCATTTCAATGAAGCCGGTTATCACACCGGATATATCGGCAAATGGCATCTTTCGGGTGTTTATGGGGGGAAAGAGGATTGGCGGCAGGAACCGGTTCCCGGAGAAAAACAGGGCGGTTACCAATATTGGCTGGGCGCCGAACTTCCGGAATTCCTTTCCGATGAATACCATCCGTATCTATTCGATAATGATTGCCGGCCCGTCCGGCTCCCGGGATACCGCTCCGATGCCTATGTCGACGCCGGAATCCGTTATATCCGGGATCGGCTGAGTTCGCAGCCGGAAACCCCGTTTTTTCTGTTTCTTTCCGTTTTCGAACCGCACCATCAAAACCATCGGGATCATTTTCCTCCTCCGGCCGGGTACAAGTCTCTCTATAACGGTGCCTGGACGCCTCCGGATCTTTCCGCCTCGTCGGCCGCCGCCGCCCAGCTGGGCGACTACTGGGCCATGATAAAGCGTGTCGACGAGGGATTGGGCCGCCTGATGGATGCGCTGCGGAGTTTTGATATTCAGGATGAGACGATTCTTCTTTTTGCTTCCGATCACGGGTGCCACTTTAAAACACGGAATTCCGAATACAAGCGAAGCTGTCATGAGAGTTCCGTACGCGTTCCCTGCGCGGCGATCGGTCCGGGATTCAACGGGAAAGGGTGCCGAGAGGAACTCGTCAATCTGGTTGATTTGACGCCGACGATTCTGGAAGCGGCCGGACTGCCTGTTCCCGAATCGATGCAGGGACGCAGTGTGATGGCATCTCTGCGGGGAGAGGCCGATTTCGAGAGAACGGAACAGTTCATACAGATTAGCGAGGATAAAGTTTCCCGGGCCCTGCGGACCCGGAGGTGGAAATACGCGGTGACCGCGATGGGCCTGGACGGAAATGCCCGGCCGAATTCCGATACATATACGGAAGAATTCCTCTACGATTTGGAAGCAGATCCGTACGAGCAGCAGAATCTTGTTTCGGCCGCACAGCTTTCGGCGGTTCGGGAACACTTACGATTACGGCTCACCGAATGGATTCGGGAGATTGAAGGTTCCGAGGTTCGGATTCTGCCGGTGAAGGACTGCGCGGAAGTCGGTCAGCGGCGGGTTCTGCCGGGAGAAGAACTCCTTTAGTTCTTGGTGCCTTTGGAGACGGAATCGATCTTATTATTAGAAGGTGACCATTTTATCGGCCCATTCAACGACTTCCAGACAATCCTTCATTGTTGAGAGCGGACAAGCCTCGGTTCCCTCTTTTTGTCTCGATTTCAGACATGTTCCGCAAGCCTGAATTGTTCCGCCTGCGGAAATAAAGGCCTTGAGCTGTTCGTCCACGTTATATTTTTCGTGAATGAGACCTTCGCATTCCACGGCCTCACCCATTAAGAAAACCTTGACTTCGTGATTTTGTTTTTTTGCGGTTACGGCGAAGCGAAACGCATTCCAGGCTTTCTCCGGTTCTTTGGTTTCGATGATGATTCCAATGTTCATTGCATAAACTCCTTAATTCGTTCAAATGACCCATTTGTCCGTTCAACCAACGTATGTTAGCCCAATTTTCGGATGTCTTCCGAGGTTTTTATAAAAGCGGCATGACCTTCATAACGGATTATGTACAATAGAAGTAATGGATACGCCTTCTTTCCGGGCAAAATGCGCCGCTGTTCTTCATCGAATATTCCTGTTTTTCTTCTATTTACTTCTTCGCTCCACAGTTGGACTTTATTGCCGCATCAGGTACAGAGTTCGCTATCATCGCCCTCGTGAAGTACGGCGATTGCGTACGCCGTATGTCGTCCTGGCGGACCATGTTCATATCATGGATATGTTTTTTATAGGGCTGGGACTTCGGCCGGTGATTCATTGGGTGGCCGCGGACGCGAACTTTCGGACGCCTTTCATGAAATTCGTCATGACCTTTCTCGCGGGTGCCGTTGCGAAGTCCAAGAACCGTTCGGATATGATTACCTTGAGCCGGATGAAGCTGTTAACGGATATAGGCAGCGTTATCGGTATTTATCAGGAAGGAGAGCGGAGCTGGGACGGCGTGAGTCTGCCGCCGGTTCCGGGAACCGACAAACTGATCCGTTTTCTTAAAGTTCCGGTGGTGTATGCGCATTTGGAGGGAGCGTTCTTGAACCACCCCCGGTGGTCCTGGAAGAGCAACCGGAATCGCGTCAATGTCCGATATGAACTTGTTATTGACAGAAATGAAGTGAAGAACATGCCTCTTTCGGAAATTACCGACCGTATCGGACGGGCGGGAACATATAACGAATGGGAGTATCAGAAAAAGGCGGCCCTGCCGTTGGGAACCGATACAAGGGCGGAACATCTGGAACTGGTCTGCTTTCTCTGTCCGAAGTGCCGGTCGGTGAATACTTTGGTTTCTCAAGGGAATACGTTCTCCTGTTCCGCCTGCGGCATGAATGGAGTTGTTGATTCCTTCGGGAGTCTTGTTTGGCATGATGAGCCGGAAGCGTGGCCGCAGGGAAAGCCTTTCGAGAATATCCGGATGTGGAATCTTTGGCAGATTGACTATTATCGCCGGGTTGTCGCCGAGCTTTATCCCGAACCCATCGAAGCGGGTACCGATGCTTCCGTTTCTTCAGATTACGCCTCGGCGCGAGGTGATACAGCCCATACTCCGCCTGCTGCTCGATCTGCCGGCGATGTGCTGCTCGGCGATCATCTTTTCTGGGAAGATGCGAACACGGTCTATCTGAGCCGAGGCCGGCGGAATCGGAGAATGAAAAATCTTGGGCTGGGGACGGCCCGATTCTTCGGCGACCGGATTGAATACGAATCGTCCGAGATCAATCTTGTGATGCCGCTGGATACGATTTCTTCCTTCAGCGTGTTCAAACAATATTACGTTGAGTTCTACCATAATCGGGTGCTCTACCGGTTTGCCTTCGCGAACCGGTCCGTTTCCGGCTACAAGTGGCTGATGCTTTTCCGAATTATCCTGGAAAGGATTTCAAGGATAAAGAATGGTGGATGAAGGTATGTTTGTATGGCGGCCTTTTCGTGTTGGTGCCGCCTGATGCGGAGGGAGTTAAGGCGGGCGTTTTAGGGCGGTGAGGTATCGGCGAGGCCCGCCTGCCCGCGACACGGCGGGGAGGATGAGCGGCGGGCTTCGGGGGTTACCTATAAAAACCTATCCTTTGACGCTCTCGCAGCCTCCTTTGACGCGGCCGAGGCCGAGGGCGTTGAGAACGAGTTTGGGCAGCGGTTTGCCGGCCGGTCGTTTGGAGAGGTCCATGTACCAGCCGATTTTTTTCATGACAGGGAGTTTTTTTGTTTCGACGAACTCGATGAGGGTGCCGTCGGCATCTTCAATGTAGGTGAAGCGGCCGGCGGCTTCGCCCATGTCGAAGGGTGTGCCCGAATCGACGGTGAAGGGGAATCCGAGGGTTCCGAGGTGCTGCTGCAGGGCGTCCATGTCCTGGATGTCGAAGCAGAGGTGGATGAATCCGCCGTCGCCCCAGTAGCGGCCGGCAAGGATTTTATCGGGTTTGCGGTTGAGGGCCTGGACGAGTTCGATGCGGCTGGAGCCGAAGATGGGCGCGAAGGGGCCGGTGGGTTTTTGGCTTCGGGTGAGGAGGACGCGCCGGAAGTTCCCGCCGCCGCCGTTTAAGGGAGACCAGTCGGTGAAGCTGCCTTCCTGGTCGTAGAGGACGGTGTCGTAGCCTAATCCGTCGCGGTAGAGTTTCAGGGATTTTTCAATGTCGGAGACGCCGATGAGGGCGCCGGCGGGTCCGCCGGTGGGGTGGCCTTTGGTTTTGTACCATTCGTCGGAATGGACGATTTGAAAGATGTTGCCCCAGGGATCGCGGACGAAGAAGGTGGGCTCGCCGTCGGGGCCCACGGCGGGGTTGCCGAGGACGGTGGCGCCCGAATCCACGAGGTATCTGTGAGCGGTTACCGGGTCGTCGGTTTTGATGCGGGCGGCGAAGATGCCGGTGTCGCCGAGTTTGGGCGGTTTCTCCGGGAAGACGGTTTTCCGGCTGGTGTACTGCCAGATTTCAAAGCCGCCTCCTCCGCGGAGGTTGACGGCCAGGATGGCGTAGCGGGATTGGACTTTGCCGCCGGTGTATTTGGTCATGAAGGGAGCTTCGGCGGCTTCTTTGAACACGGGGATGTCCATGCCGAAGCGGCACCGGTACCATTTCCATGCTTCGTCGGCGTCCGGGATGCCGATGCCGATTTGCTGTATTCCGCTGATAAGATGGGCCATGTTTTCTCCTTGGGGGGCCGCGCCGCCCGATGAGGTGGGGTTCGGCGGCTTTTTGCTTTTTCTTTTATCACTGCCGGCGGGTTTGACGCCGACGGTTTTGTTACTCCGATTACCAGCAGGATAGGCCGGGCTGCGGCGGTTCTGCCGCGCCGGTTCGGCTCTTCCATGCCGCTGCCGCGCCGCCGGTTCGGTAATTCTCAGCTCCTATTCCGCGATTATGCGGGGTCTGTTCCGATCCGGCGAATCCGTTATCGAATCCATTATAGAGAATCTCGGTGATTTCCGCCGCTATTATCGGACGATAAAATCCGGAATCGTTCGGGCGGCTTGAAGATGGCGTCCATAATCCTGATATGCCGCTTCTTAACAAAAAGTTCATCTGTGTTTATGCCGTTT
Organism: Spirochaetia bacterium; assembly: GCA_963666985.2. GTDB lineage: Bacteria > Spirochaetota > Spirochaetia > DSM-2461 > DSM-2461 > UBA2779. Next base: position 2,858,615 of record CAXXIA010000002.1, read on the forward strand.
TTATACTCATGTATTTTTAACACGGGTAAGTTCAATGTGGATCTTTTAGTTTCTCATGTCCTTCTCGGGCGATTCTTTTTCTATAGGATACGGCATGCGCTTACGGACAATTCTTACGGCATCGATTTTTATCGGTGTTGTCTCTTCCTGTTTCGCGGATCTTTCATTGGCGAAAGGATTGGATCTGGAATCGAAAATGCGTTTTCGGACCGATCAGGACAGTATCGATGATGAATACTTTACTCTCGACGCGGAACTGAAACTCAAGTACGAAACGAAAACCGATTTTGATTTTCGGATGGAATCCGAACTTGATAGAGACGGTGTCCGATTATCGGAACTTTGGGGCAGATATAAATTCGACGAATGGCGTATGAAGGCCGGGATGTTCGAAAATATTCTTCTCGGAGACGATTTTCTCTCCGGAGAACGGTGTTTTTTTTCATCCGATAATATCGTTTCGGAGCGACTGCGGTACATGGGATGGTATTCTTCCGCCGCGACCGGAGTCTCTCTTTACAGGAACGCAAAGGATGATGAAAGCGCGTACGGGGTTTATTCGCATGCCTTTTTTCATCCGTCTTCGGCGGAGTTTCAATTTGATGTCGGCGGATATTGGGCCTATGCCGGCGAAGATACTTTTCTCGGCGGAATCGCCGCGTATTATCCGTTCTTCATTCATGATGCTTGGTACGGTGATTCGTCGTATGTTCAAAAGCATAATTTTCTGATGTCCGTCTATGCGGCGGATTTTCGCGAAGAAAAAGCGTTTGTTTATAAAGTCGAGGCCCTCGTTGCGAGCAATCTTATCGATCCGGTCGGATTCATTCATTTCCCGAGCGGTACCGACGGAAGCCTGTTTTTCGGAACCTGCACGTATTTCGGTTTTCCAATCGCGGGAGAAAGCGTTGTTGTTACACCGGGACTGCGTTTTTCTTATCTCATGCACAGCTTTGAACAGCCTCGTTCAAACGACATGGAATATGTGTTCTCGGGAACGTTTCGGCTGCATGACGTTCTAACAATGAACGGCGGAATCGGAATCGGGACGAGCACCTACTACGATGCGAAATGGGTTACGGCTCTGGAGCTGTTATGGAATCTGGAAGTCTCCGTTCGAATCTAGCCGTTCTCGCGGGTGTGTTTTTTCTCGCTTCTTGCGGGGAAATCGTCGGATTCCGAGAACAAACGACGGAGATCGGCGACTTGCCGAGATTCGATATTCATATCGGCGATGACGAGCTGGAAATCCTTTACGAAAGTTTGACCAACGATGCGTATGCCTCCTGCCGTTTCGACGACGGTTCCGGAAGCCGGTCGGCGGGGATTCGGATACGCGGAGATTCATCGAGAATGCATCCGAAGAAATCCTTCACGCTTGTTTTCGACGAGGAGGGGACGGAAGTCAAGACGGCACTGGATTCCGGAGGAGATCCCTGGTTCCTTTACAATATGGCGATGTATGCCTACGGCAGCGTCGGTCTTCCGGCGCCGCAGCTTCAGCCCGTGGCTTTGTTCCTGAACGATTCGTATCTCGGTTATTACAGCGTGATTCGGATGTATTCCGAAGATTTGAATGAGTTTTACCGAAGCGATAACGGCGAGCTGTTCAAATTCTCATACAATGCGGAGAACGGCGCCGAGAAGAAATTTCCGGATAACGGCGACTATTCCCGATTCCATGAACTTTTGCTGAACGCCGAACAGATGTCTTCCGAAGAATGGGTGGACTGGTGTGAAGAACACATCGATATCGAATCCGCCGCGAAGTACGTGGTCGTCAGTGATTATCTGGGCATTTGGGATATCAAAGATAAGAATTTCTATGTGTATTTCGGGGATACGATCCGCATACTGCCGTGGGACAACGATCAAGGACTGACGTACTCCAATCCCGGCGGCGATGATGTGATTACCTCGCGTCTGTTCGAATCGCCGGTGTTTCTGGAATATTACGGCGAGTCTCTGAAAAAATACTTTTTGAATACCGGATCGGATAATATCGTATCTCTCTTGGAGGAACGGCTGGAAGATTTGGCGGAGATTCTGGATACTCCGGCGAGGAATTCGTCGGTTTTCTTTCTTACCTACGAGGATTTCCTCGAAGAATTGGATGAGTTTCGAACGTTTCTGTATACCAGGAGCGATCAGATCCGTTCCGCTTCCGAATGGACGGAGTATATCGAATGATCGACCCACAACGTCTGCAATTCGGATTGGCCGAGGCGCTGGACCGACCGATATCCGGCATCGAACTTACTCCGAAGATTATCCTGCTCAGGCTCGGCATGACATTCATGCTGACCTTGATACTGTCTCAGCTTTACAGATATACGAATCGGGAGAAGAGGGATTCTCATGTCATGATGCATTCGATGGTTTATATCGGAACCATCCTTTCCGGCGCCATGATGATTATCGGTACGAATTTGGCCACGGCATTCGGCCTCCTGGGGGCTGTTTCCATTATTCGCTTTCGGACAATCGTCGAGAACTCGGTGGATATGTCCTTCATTTTCCTTTCCATTGTCATCGGGATTTCTTCGGGTTTGGGACTTTTTGTCCATGCTCTGGTTATCAGCGTTTTCGTCGGTACGGCGATGTTTCTTCTTAATTTCGTCTACAAGAAGAAACATCCTCCGAATCCGAATGCCGTTCGCCTGGTGGTTTCCGTGAAGCGAAAGGTCTTCCAGTCCCGGGAAGTCACGTCCCTTTTGGAGGAACTCGGCAGCGAGGCCAGCTTGAAGAGTCTTCAGACGAAGAATAAAACGGTCGTTTTGGACTTTGAAATGCCCGTAACCGAGGATTCTGCGCGGAACCTCAGAATCATGCTTGACGATTTGACCGCGATGGACGATTCGGTCCGGGTTAAGATTTCGAAAATCTCGGCTCGAGATTTCAGTAATGCCGGGGAAGATCTCCAGTCCGTCTGGCTGTCGGGGAAAAAAGCTCCGTTGTCTCTCGACAGCAAGGATTAATCGCTCATCATTATTCCGTCCTGAATAACTTCCGTTATCTAGGACGGCCCCATCTATTTTAATCCGATGGGGAAATCCTGGCCGAAAACAAATCCGGTCGGGAACTGAGCTTCGCCCGCGTACTCTTCTGTTAATTCGGGCAGATTCGTTTCCACGTAGCTTTTCAGGCTCCCCACGGTTATTTGACCGTTGGATTGCGCGGCCTCTCCGGCCAGCCCGTTCAAAATCGCTTTGGTTAAGGCTCCCTGTCCGAGGGTTGCGAATTCCTGTGCGAATTGATCTTCGCGGCTGGCGGCGATAAGCGTGGATCCGGTTGCTCGGCTCAGACGCGACAGGGCGATTTCCTCTCCCGCGCCGCGGACGGCAAAGGCGGAATTGATGGCTCCCGAATTGCAGGCATCCAGTACCATAAACTGCTTTCGTGCGGGTACGGCGCTGATAAGTTCTTCGAATTCAGGCCCCGATAGGCCCAATCGCTCCACCTGACTTAAATCGGTCATCTGCGTAACATCGGTGGGAATGAAAAAGAATTCCGAGCGCTCGGTTTCCTCATACTCCAGAGCGATTCCGTGACCGGCAAAAAAGAACATGAACACATCTTCCGGTTTCGATTCGGATTGGATGCCGCGGATGGCGGAGCTAATGCCTGCGCGGGTTGCCTCGGTATCCGTGAGAAGCGTTGATTCAATGTTTTTAAAGAGCCCTCCGGCGGCTTTTTCAACCGCGGCGATGAAGCTTATCGCATCGGTTTTGGCATAATTCAAATCGTAGCGGCCGTTTCTGTATTCGTTTATTCCAACGGAAATAATCCAGAGAGTCGGTTCCGCCCTGCGGGGAGCCCGATAACTGATCAAAGCCTGGGCGGGATTGCTTTCCACCCGGGAATCGGAAAAGCCGACGGCTCGGAGAAGATTTTCACCGCCGCTCAGTTGGATTGTAAACGTATGGATGTTTTGGGAGTGCGCCGTTGAGCCGAGCCCTCGGGTTGTTCCCGATACCCGGGTGCCGTTGTGGAAGAGCCGGATTTCGTCGACGCCTCCGCCCTGATCGGACGCTTCAACCCGAATCCTTAAGTTCCCGTCGCTGATTTTGTAATCCGAATCTCCTTCGTTTATAAGAGAGAAGACTCCGTTTGTTCTTTCGGCTTTAATTGTAATGTTCGGTGGTGCTTTAAAACCGTCCGTCAGGTTTCGGGACGCGGGGAGGTTTGAGATATCTCTTCCGGCAGCGGTGGCTTCGACGATATCCGGCCGGTAAAAAACATCAAAGAATTGGTCTATGGAATAGGCCGTCAGGCCGTTGACGATATACACGGCTTTGCGCGCGAATTCTTTATCACCGGAAAAGTACCCATCCGGGGTCCAAACAACCGAATTCCCTTCGGGGTTAAGGACGATCGAATAAATCAGCCGTCCGTCGGGGATGCTCCAGAGGTTGATGATTCCATTCTCCGAGCAGGAGAGCAGCCGGCTGCCGTCTATGGTGAAAGCCAGAGAATTAACCGATCCTGTAAATCCCCGCAAGGTGAGAATCTCTTTTCCGGTTGCCTTCTCCCAGAGCCGCAGAGTTCTGTCGTTTGAACCGGAAGCGAGCAGACGGCCGTCCGAAGAGAAGGCGATTGTATTCACAACATTCTCATGTCCGATGAAGGATCTGATGAATCTTCCGCTTTCCATATCATACAGATGGATTTGATTATCCAAACCACCGCCGGCAACCAGAGTTCCATCGGAAGTAAAGGCAACGCTTTGCGAGAAGTTTATGCTGCTCCGGTCGTGATATTTCCGGATATGCCGGCCCGTCGCGCCGTCGATGAGAGCCATTCCCCCATTGCTGTGGGATAAGATAAATCGGCCGTCCGGAGAGTAGGCGAAATCACGCGGCGTATCCCCGCCGGTTCCACTGTCGATTTCACGAAGGAGTTCTCCTGTTTGAACATCAACGGCATAAATGGTCTTGTCTCCTCCTATTGAGTAGAGCAGGGTCCTGCCGTCCGGAGAAATCTCAACATCGGTAATTTTTCCGTATATGTTTTTTCCGTTAAACGTGTTGAGCAGGCGTTTGTTCGGAATATCCCAGATAGAGACGGTTCCGTTGTCTCTGCCTGAAACCGCCAGCGCACCGGAGGGTGTAATGGATATGTCAAGAATCTCTCTGTTTTTGAGTACGATTCTCTGATTGTTCGGATGAACAAAGGTTTGGACGGTTCGGCCGGTGGCAAGGTCGAATCGTCCCATGAGCCCGTTCATTCCGCAGCAGTAAAATGTTTTTCCGTCGGGGCCTATCCGGAGGGTATTCAGGGCTGTGGCCGCCGGTTCCAGACTGTAGCGTTTTTTGCCGTCGCCGGCATCCAGCATAACCAGAGTCCGGTCATAGTCGCCCGTAATCGCTATCTTCGAATTATCCGGTGTAAGAGAGATGCGATGGTTGTATATATCGGAACTTTCCCAGTCCATGTTTCCCGTGGCAATATTCCAACGGTAAATTTTCCCATAAGCATTGGATATCAGAAAACGGCCGTCTTTTGATATTTGAACATCCTTGATTTCCCTCTCGTGGGAGAAGGTTCTGATAATCCGTCCGGTGGCGGCATCCGCGAGAGTTATTGTTTTATTATCGTTGGATGTGAACGCCAGATAGCGGCCGTCGGGGGACCATGTCGAGGGCCGGATGCCTTCCCATTCCTGTTCTATTTCGCCGCTTTCCATATTAAGAAGCTTGATTCCGCTGTCGGCCGCTCCAAGGTTGGCAAGCAGAACGGTTTCGTCCCGCGGTGAAAAATGTACGGAAGAATAATTGAAATGGAATCCCGAAAAATCCTGAAGTTTCCGGCCTGTTTTTAAATCCCAGAGCATAACGTGGTTGTCATTGGAGCAGGTAACGAGTCTCTCTCCATCGCCGGACAGATCCGTTCCGGAGGGATGTCCTTGGTGACCGCTTAAGCGGAGGCTCCGTATCTGCCGACCGCTGCCGATTTCGAAAACAGAGTAATTGATGGCGTTACCATCTTTTCGGCCTCCTGTTTGGGTATATATGACATTTTTGCCGTCGTCTGAGAATCGGAAGTACATGATATGCTTATCGATGGCGCCTTCAACCAGTGTACGAACGATAAAACCGGAAGACGATTCCACAAGATACAAATTGCGGTCCGACATAATCAGGAAATAAGCTCCGTCCGGAGACCAGACAACTTTCCCGTATCTGAAATATTTTCCGGCCGAAGCAACCTGAATACCCAGTTCATCGGAACGAAGACGTCCGGCCCATCTCCGGAAATCCTCCGCTTTCTGCTGCCGATCATTCCGCAGGGCCGCCAAATACGCCGTATCGGGCGTGTACTGCTGCGCGGAAAGTGAAGCGGGAAGAAGAAAGGTAAGCAGACACAGTATTCGGAAGAGTCTTCGCGGCTGGGAGTTCTTGTTCATTTATTTCCTCCGAAGCATCAGACCGTGATTGTTTAAAAAAGAAATGGTTGTTTTGAAGAACACTAAAAAGGATTGTATCGGCACAAAGCTCGTTTTTCCATGACTTTATTCGATGAACGGCGGTTATTGCCGCCGGCTTTGCCGAGAGCCGAACGGCGGTGTTTCTCCGATGAGCCGCTGTGATTTTTCATCGGCGGACCGCCGATGATTACCGAAAGCGGTTTTTACCGTATCCTAATCTCCGCTCGGCTTGACTGTGCCGTCTTCCGACTTCGATAATAACTCCGATGAACGGGAACATGCCGTCGATGGGTTTCTTTTTCTGCTTATTCCTCCTTGCGTTTCCTTCCTGCCGGAACAGTGGGGACATTGCGGCGGTTGCCGGCGAAATCCCCGATACGGTTTCCGAAAACTTCCGGCAGGTGACTGTTTCTTCAACGGGCCGGATTGAAATTGAGAGTCAAAGGGTGGAAACCTTCGCCAAGAAGGAGCTTACGGTTTTCTCCGAGGCGTCCGTGAAGGAGTTTGACGCGGAAGGAACACCCACTTTGGAGGGCCGAGCCGATCATATCGAGACCGAAGGCGGCGGGGAAGGGCATGCCCACGGAGATATTTTTATTCACGATATTCCCGGCGAGTTTCGGCTTGAAGCCGAACGGCTTGAATGGAACGATAAGGAACGGCTTCTTACGGGTGTAGGGCCGGTCGATATTGAAACCGGCGACGGTTTGACGGTACGGGGCGAGGGGTTTACGGCGGATATGGCAAGAGAAACGTTTTCATTTTCCGAGGGCGCCGAAGGGACGTTAACGTCAAAAGATTCGAAGGATTCGGAAGGGAAAGACTCTTCCGGTTCCGTACGTGTGGATTTTAATGATGCCGGCCGTGAAAAGTCCGTTTCCGGAGGGGAATCATCTTAATGTATTGCTTCCGGATTCCATGCTTTTTCACTCTCTTTGTTTTATTGGTTTTTTCCCCGATTCTTCCGGGCCTTTTCGCCGAAACATGGAAGTTTTCCGCGGATAAGGTTTCCAGCGCACAGAGTGAGAGGGAAAAATCAACGGTGCTGGAAGGGAATGCTCGGGTGGAATCCGAAGAAATGGTTATTCTTGCCGAACATTTGAATCTTTCGGGAGACGATTACGGCAATATTACCGGCCGCGGCGGCGTTTCTTTGGATGATACCGGAAAGGGCATCCATATCGAATCGGGCCGCTTTGAATACGATAGGGATACGAACATTCTGAAGTTTCGTGATTTGGTAACATTGGTGGACGAGGAGGAGGGAATCGTCATCAGGTGCGAGTCTTTGGATTTTCTGGAAGACGAAGAGCTCCTTATCCTCCAAGTGGCTGTGCGGCTTATCAAGGACGGGACGGTGTGTCGAGGCGAATTCGCCACCTTCCGGCGCGAAGAGAATGTTCTGGATATTTCGGGACGCCCCGTGGTATGGCGCGATAGCGATGAGTACCGAGCGGATCGCATCCGTATTGATTTGGAAACGGATGAAATAACCATGGAAGGAACCGTTGTCGGAGAACTTACGGCCGAGAACGACGAGAAAAAAGGCGCGGAGGGGAGTGAAAAAGCGGAAAGGCCGCAGGAACCGTCTTTCGGCGAAAACAGGGATTCCGAAGCACCGCCGCAGGCGCCTCCCGGAGAGTCCCCGAATTCGAATTCGCCGCCGAACGCTCCCCCCGGCCCGACGGAAGGAACCGAATGAGCGAAACACACGGTACGGAGACTAAAGCGATTCTTCACGCCGAGGGATTAAGGAAGCAGTATCGGGCCAAGCTGGCCGTCGCCGATGTTTCTTTCAGCATGAAACAGGGACAGGTGGTGGGCCTTTTGGGGCCCAACGGCGCCGGGAAGACAACCTCATTTTACATGATCGCGGGATTCATTAAGGTTACGTCGGGCAAAGTCTGGCTCGATGAATGCGATATTACGGGGGAGCCCATGTTCAGAAGGGCTCGGCTGGGGATTAATTATCTTCCGCAGGAGCCTTCGGTTTTCCGTAAGCTCACCGTTGCGCAGAACGTCCTGGCCGTCCTGGAAACGAGGTCCGATTTGGGGAAAGGCGAAAGACGGGATTTTCTGGATAAGCTTCTCGACGATTTGAAGATTACCGATTTGGCGGGACGGCGGGCCGATACGCTTTCCGGCGGCGAACGCAGACGGACGGAAGTGTGCCGGGCTTTGGCCACCAATCCCCGGTTTCTTCTTCTGGACGAACCTTTCAGCGGGATTGATCCCATCGCCGTCGGCGATCTTCGCGATATCATCAGCAGTCTGGCCGAACGGGGTATCGGAATTCTCCTTACCGATCATAACGTACGCGATACATTGGCCATAACGGAGCATGCCTACATCATCAATCACGGGGAAATCCTTACGGGTGGAACCGCAAAGGAGCTGATGGAAGATGCGCGGGCGAGGGAGATCTATCTGGGGCGTGATTTTTCAATGTAGTTTGGGCGAAAAGCGCCGTAAGAAGACCGCCGTATAATGACGATTTCTTCTCCGCTTTCCTTGACGCACGCCGAGTATTGAGGGAGCATATCCGTGGAGGTGTATTTTGCCCTTGCAAGGTCAGCGGCTGACGACGACGCAGAGTCTCGCTCAGAAGCAGGTCATAACGCAGAAGCTCATTCAGTCCATCAAACTGATGGCTATGCCCCTGACGGAGCTCAGGGAGACCATCAGTCAGGAAGTGGAGAAGAATCCGGCGCTGGAGGTTGTTCGGGAAGCGGGAGAAGTGGATGCTCCCACCATTCCGGAAAGTTCGATTCGCGATGACCGCGTAACCGAATCCGATTTATTCGCCGACAGCTCGGATCCGGGATACCAGCCTGTTCCCAAAGGTGATGCCGACAGCAAACAGCGCTTCCTTGAAGGCACGGTATCACGAGCGCCGTCTCTTCACGATCGGCTGATCGACCAGCTTCGATTTCTGGATTTGCCCGCTTCCGTCGCCGATCTTGCGGAGAAAATCATCTGGAATCTCGATGAAGACGGATTTCATCGCGAGCCGCCGAATCTGCTCTCTTCCCGCATTCATCCGGAAGATTTGGAGGCCGCCCTCGCCGCGGTCCGTTCTCTTGATCCCATCGGATGCGGCTGCTCGGATTGGAAAGAGTCGCTGATTATTCAAGCCCGGGTACTCGGCGACGGACCGGAAGAGTTTGAAAAGTATGTTTCCGAAGCCCTTCCCATGCTTGAAAAAAAGCGCCACGAGGATGTCAGGACGGCATTGAAGTTTTCCAAGGAGGATTGGGACGATTTCGAGGAGTACGTGAGGACTCTGAATCCTTTCCCGGGCCGTCTTTATTCCACGGAAACTCCGCAGTACATCATTCCGGATTTAATCGTCCGGAAAGAGAAGGGCGAGCATGTTCTCATCTTAAACGATGAGGTGCTTCCCGTGCTTCGGGTGGATCCCGAATTTGAACGGATAAAGGATGATGCCGACGGCAACCGTGAAGCAAAGAGATTTATTTCCGATCATTCCCGTGAAGCCCGATTCTTTATCAACAGTCTTGCCCAAAGAGACAATACGCTGCTGAAAACGGCGAAATGCATTATCGAATTTCAGCGGGATTTCTTTTCCGGCGGTCCCAGGTTTTTAAAGCCGCTTACTTTGAAGGACGTGGCCGGTGAAATCGGTGTTCATGAAGCGACGGTGTCACGGATTACGACGAATAAGTATATCCAGACCGATTGGGGGCTTTTTGAGCTGAAGTTTTTCTTTACCAATTCCATTTCCGGAGCGGGCTCGTCCGGTTCGCGTGTTTCCAAGGTGGCGGCCAAAGAAGTTATTAAGGAAATCCTTAATGAACTGGGACCTGACCAGCGCCTTTCCGATCAAAAGCTCAGTGATCTTTTAGCGCGGCGCGGCATCAATCTTGCCCGGCGTACCGTGGCCAAATACAGGAAGGAGCTTGATTTGCCATCTTCCTACTATCGATAATTATAATATCTACGTCATAGGAGAATGCGATGACGATCGAAGTCAGAGGAACCCACGGTTACAATCCGGGCGACAGCACCAAAGAGTATGTTGAAAAGAAATTGAAGCGCCTGGACCACGTACAGGATTATGTGGCCAACCTGCATGTCACATTGGACAAGCAGACCAGCGGTGAATTCAAGGCGGAGTCCAACATCCATTTTCGGCGGGGAAGCATGGGACACATGGCCGTTACCGATCGGGATTTATTTAAGGCCATCGACCTTCTTTTCGATAAAATCGAGCAGAAGGTGAGAAGGGATAAAGATAAGCTGCAGCAGCATAATTAAAAGCGGTCCGTCGGCCGAATAGTTATAGTCTCTCAGGGAATTCATATCGGACAAGATATCCATACATGGTATATTGGGACTATGAGCAAGTTCACAGTACTGGATTTGATCGATCTCGAGCCGGAACGTCCTAACGCCTTGGATCTGCGGTGTTACTGCGGCAGAAAAGGACTGTCCCGAGAGATTTTTTCGACGGAAATCAACAGGCCGAGTCTGGCTCTGGCCGGTTTCTTCGAGAAATTCGTCGGGGAACGGATTCAAATCATCGGACGCGGGGAGTTCGCCTACATAGAAGCGACACCGCGGGAAATCCTTTCACCCCAGCTGGATGAGCTTTTGCAGTACAACATCCCCTGTTTTATTTTTTGCTACGACCTTGAACCGCCCGAATATTTCCGGGATGCCGCCGAAGCGGCCGGGATTCCGATTCTTCTTACCCCGCTGGACTCCTCGGCAACGACAATTCGCCTGCTTCGGGCGCTGGATGATGTTTTCGCACCGAAACAGACCGTTCACGGCGTGTTCGTGGAAGTCGAAGGAATGGGGGTGCTGATCCAGGGAGAAAGCGGTGTCGGGAAAAGCGAGACGGCTCTGGAACTTCTTGATCGCGGTCACCGTCTCATCGCCGACGATGTGGTTCTTATCAACTGCCTGAACGGCAATATTCTCTGGGGACGCGGCGCGAGCAAGGTTATGGGACACCATATGGAAATCCGAGGACTGGGGATTATCGATATAGCCCAAGTCTACGGAATGAATGCCGTCCGCGATACGAAGCAGATTGAAATAGTTTTTCAGCTTGAAGAATGGGACAGCGGCAAAAATTATGATCGGCTGGGAACTTCCGAGGAGACGACGACGCTGTTAGGTGTTAACATACCTCTGATAACATTACCTGTGAAACCGGGGCGGAATATCCCCATCATCATCGAGGCGGCCGTATTGAACCAAAGATTGAAGTATCAAGGATTGCATGCGGCTAAGGAATTCAATAAGAATCTTATTCAGTGGATAGAAAGTGAGAACGCTCGAAATCTTTGGTTCGACAGGTTCTCGAACAGACGGGGTTTAACATGACCACGCGCGACGTAATGATACTCAATAGGGCCGGGATTCACGCCAGGCCCGCATCTCTGATTGTTCAGACGGCTCAGAAATTTGAAAGTTCCATATGGATCGAAAAGGAAGATTTTAAAATCAACGCCAAATCGATCATGAACATCCTCACATTAGGGGCAACGTACAAGACAAAGCTCGTTGTTTCCGCGGAAGGACCGGATGAAGAGGAAGCTGTTGCCGAACTTGCGGCCCTCTTCGACAACAAATTTAAGGAAGACTGATGACTCCGGCGCCGCTTGTCGCCGAAATCCTTTCGACCTTTTCAGCGGTTTTCGCCGTTCCGTTCCTCATGGCCGGATTCGCTCATATGAATCCGACCGCTGCCGATGGAATCCCGCGGCCGTGTTTTAATTCTCTTGTGAGCGTTATAAAATGAAGAAAACCGACAGAATTCTTATACCGCGTTCGGTCGGCCTTGTTTTCGGAATCTCCGCCGTTGTTATTCTTCTGCTTATCATTTGGGCCGCTCAGTTTCTGAACATCGTGACAAAGAGCAGTTTCGAAGAGATTCCGTTTCTGGTGATTCTCTCTTTTATTTTCCCCATCGCTTTTTTTGTTCCCGTCGCCGTAAGCCTCCTGCGGTTCTTGATACAGAGGAAAACCGGAGAACCGGGAAGCCGGCTTCGACTTCGTCTTATCGGATCATTCGGTTTGATTATTCTGGCGACTCTGCTGCCCGCGGGACTTTTTTCCGCTTTATTTTTTCGAACGGCGATTGATATCTGGCTGAATCCCGCCAACGGCCGTGCCCTGGAATCAGGAGAAGCCTTTGCCGCGAATCTTTATGAGGATTCGATCAAACGTCTTAGCGCCGTAGCCGAAAGCGATTTTCTTGCGGAACTTCTGGAAGAAGAAGAGAACATCGGAGATATCTGGAAAGCCTTAAAAGATATTGCACCCTATCTTCACGCCGTGCAGATTATCGGCGGCGGAGAGGCTTGCTGCATGGGAACTCCGTCGTTGTTCTTTTCGCCGCGCGATATTTCCGGCGGACCGGATAACGGACTTCTTCCTCGGCGCATTACGGAAGAAGGGATGGCTCTTTCGTGGTGCCGAAATATCGGAAAGAGAACCGTAATACTCACAACACTGCTTCCCGAAAGTTTTCATGCCGATTGGGACCAAGTTACGGAGGCTTTGGAGCAATGGAATCGTTATAACGGTCATAAAGGGCGAATCGGCGGCACCTTAGCCTTCTTTTTTATATCCCTTATCGGTCCTCTCGCTTTGATCGCGCTGCTCATCGGCATGGCTCTGAGCGAACGCATCATCAGCCCTTTGGTAACTCTCGGAGAGGCCACGGCGAAGATTACCGATGGAGATTTCAGTTTTCGTGTTCTGGCGCCCAAGAATGATGAGCTGACTTTTTTAACCCAGTCGTTCAACCGCATGATTCGGGAATTGGAAGTCAGCCACGCGAAGATTGTCCAAACCGAAAAAATCGCGGCGTGGCAAATTATAGCTCAAAGGCTGGCTCATGAGCTTCGCAATCCGCTTACACCCATAAAGCTGACGGCGCAGAGAGTTCAGCGAAAAGCTCTTGAAGATCAATTGGATGCCGATTCGCTCGTTAAGTCGATGGAACTTATTCTCCGGGAAGTGGACGGCCTGGATAAGCTCCTTCAGGATTTTCGGTCTTTCGCCGGCAGCGGACCTCCGCAATTTGAAGCGGTTCCGCTTAAGCCTTTATTGGAAGAAATCCTGGAGCGGTTTCGTTCCGTAGCTCCCTCGGTTGAATGGGTTCTCGTACCCATGGAGAATGAACCTGTAATGCAGGCTGATGCCCTGCAGCTTCGGCAGGCGATCGTCAATCTGCTGAAAAATGCCATGGAAGCCGGAGCTGTCAAAGTTTCGGTGAGAGCGGATATGGTTCGGCGCGGCTCCACCGATTATGCAAGACTGCAGGTAAAAGACGATGGTGAAGGCATTGCTCCCGAGAGAATCTCTTCGGTTTTTCATCCGTACGATTCCACAAAAGACAGAGGAAGCGGTCTCGGATTGGCCGTCGTTCAGCGAATTATCTATGACCACCGGGGACGAATTTGGTTAGAATCCGAATTGGGAACGGGAACGGTGTTCTATATCGATTTGCCGGTTAAGGAGGATTCATGAGCCGAATACTGATTATCGATGACGAACCGGCGATTCAGGAGGTTCTTAAGGATATTCTTTCCGATGAGGGTTATGAAGTTTTAACCGCTCATGACGGAATAGAAGGACTTCGACTTTTAAAGACGGAACCCATAGATGTCGTTTTTCTCGATGTTTGGATGCCCGGGAAGGGCGGAATCGAGGTTCTGGAGAATATTAAGACCTCATGGCCGGACGTTGAAGTGATTATCGTCTCAGGACATGCGACGGTGGAAACCGCCGTGAAAGCCATCAAATTGGGTGCCTACGATTATCTGGAGAAACCTCTGGATATCGGACGTGTTCTCACCATCACCCGAAATGCCGTTCGTATGGAAGCTTTGCGCAGGGAGAATAAAGCACTGCGCCGCGGAAGGTTCATCGAAGGGGAGATGATCGGAGCCACCGAAGGCATGAAGCGTATCAGGGAAATCGTGGAACAGAGTGCTCCCTCCGATTCCCGGGTAATGATTCTCGGTGAGAACGGAACGGGAAAAGAATTGGTTGCCAGGATGATTCACGCCAAGAGCTCCAGAGTGAATCATTCTTTCGTTGAGGTTAATTGCGCCGCCATTCCCGATAATTTGATTGAAAGTGAGCTTTTCGGTCATGAAAAAGGGGCTTTTACCGGAGCCGTGGCGAGGCGGCGGGGAAAATTTGAGGCGGCCGACGGCGGAACCCTCTTTATGGACGAAGTGGCCGATATGTCTCTTGAGGCCCAGGCAAAAGTTTTAAGGGCCATACAGGAGATGACTTTTGAGCGGGTCGGCGGCGAGGAGCCCATTCATGTGGACGTCCGCATTATTTCGGCGACGAATAAGGATATTCTTAAGGAAGTGAGGGAAGGCCGCTTCCGGGAAGATTTGTATTTTCGCCTGAATGTTATCCCCTTGTCCGTGCCGCCTCTTCGCGAGCGCCGTGAGGATCTTCCCGATTTGATTCATTACTTTCATCGGTCGCTCTCGAACGGGACTGCGAAGGCTCCGCTGCGTTTTACTTCGGAGGCTCTGCGCTATCTCGGTGAGTATCCCTGGCCGGGTAATATTCGGGAGTTGAAGAATTTTGTCGAGAGGGTTACCATTCTCGTGGATGAAGCCGAGATTACCGAGGAAACGGCCCGGTATTACCTCGATGAAGTCGGAACAAAGCCGGTCGGTTCTTTGGATACGGCATACGAATCCATGAAACTTGGAGAGGCCAGGGATTCTTTTGAGAAGGATCTGATTGAACGGCGGCTGCAGGCGAATGGATACAACATCGCGAAAACCGCGCAGGCATTGGGTGTGTATCCCAGCAATCTGCACGGAAAGATAAAGAAGCACGGTATCGAGATTAAGAAATGAAAGCTCCGACGAGACGACAGACCGAAGTTCTCGGATTCATTAAATCGTATATCGCCGGACACAAGTATCCGCCTACAATCAGGGAAATCGCTTCCCATTTCGGTATCTCGGTTAAAGGTGCCTACGATCACGTCAAAGCTCTTGAGAAGAAGGATCTGATCTCCTGCGACAACAACAGATCCAGGGCCATAGAAATCATCGATCCTCCATCGGATGAGAAAGCCGGTCAGATTCAGGTTCCCTTAATCGGCCATGTCGCCGCGGGGCTTCCTCTCTTCGCCGAGGAAAACTACGAGGGCTCTCTTTCACTCCCGATTTCCATGGTGGGGAAAGGACAAGTTTTCGCTTTGCGCGTCGAGGGCGACAGCATGATCGGCGCGGGGATTATGGACGGTGATATTGCCGTTTTTACACATCAGGCCACCGCGGAGAACGGTGAAATCGTCGTGGCGACGGTCGAAGAGGCCGTTACATTAAAGAGGTTTTACCGGGAAAAGAACCGAGTCCGCCTGCAGGCCGAAAATCCGGCCTATCCTCCCATTTATACGGTTGATGTCCGGGTGCTCGGGCGTCTGGCCGCCATTATCCGTTCCTACTAGGATTTCCCGTGCCGAAGATGCCTCCGTCGGTTTATTTTTTTCCGGGTCCCGAAGTGGGCAGGAAGCGCGAGCGGATTGAAGCCGTCGCGGAGGCCTTGGAACGCGCCGACGGCGAGGCACCGGAACGGCACCGCTTTTATCCTTACGATACGGAAGTTTCTCAAATTGTCTCGCTTCTTCGGAACGGTTCTCTTTTTTCTTCCCGCCGGCTGGTCGTCGTCGCAGACGCCCATGTTCTGAAAGCATCGGATATTAAAGTCTTCAAGGAATATATATCTTCCCCTTCTCCCGAAGCGGTCCTGATTTTCACCACCGATGAAGGACCGGGTTCGCGTAATTATCCCCGAGGATTGGCAGATGCTCTTCCTAAGGGTTCGGTTGAAGTTTTTTGGGAAATGTTCGAGCGGGACAAAAAGGGTTGGGTGATGAGGTTCTTCCGTGAGAAGGGCTTTCGTGCCGACCCCTCGGCCGTTGATTTGCTTCTGGATGTTACCGCGGGAACCACCGATGCTCTCCGGGAGGCCTGCGATCTGTTGGTTTTCTCCGCCTCGGAAACACGAAACATCACCGAAGAAGATGTGGATAAAATCCTGGAGCATGGGCGTGAGGAAACCGTCTACACTCTTTTTAATCGATTCTGCCGGAAAGATCTCGGCGGCGTTTTGGAAGCTTATCGGAAGATGCTTCACTCCGATCCGGGTTCCGTGGACCGCGTGCTTTCCCTTCTGGCCGATCCCCTGGTGCGTCTGAAAGATTTTACATCTCTTTTTCGCGGCGGCCTTCCTCCGGAGATTGCCGCCAAGGAGCTCGGCATTCGCGGAGGAAAAAGGGCCGTAACCGCCTATACCGACGGCGCCCGTCGATTTTCGGAAAAGGAACTCGATGGAGCGCTGAAGCGTCTTGTGGATTTGGAAGCCTGGCTTCGAACCGCTCCCCGGGAATTACGGGCTCCGAAAACCGAATTGTGGTTCTGCGGGATATTGGGGCAAAGCGTTTCGTAAGAAGCGGCCGCGGAATACAAGCGGGAACCGTGAACGCCCGCCGCCGGCGGGCGGCGGCACGCAAGTTTTTTTGAATCACGGGAAGAAGTTGATCCGAGGCCGATGAGAAACGCAGATCCGGCGCATGAGGATCCGCTTGAAATCTCAATCAACCGGCCGTTTCGGGCGCGGGAGACGGAGCCGGAGAGCCCGCTTCCGGATCGTAGTGAAGAATCCGGATTGTCTCCGTTGTGCTTCTGTGACGGATTTTCACGTAGAGCGTTTCATTCGCTTCGTCGTAATTCCACCCTGAGTGATACCGCTGAAAAGCCGGATCGCCGTTCCATTTGATGCCTCTCATGTAAAGAACCTGGAATTTCTTAATCCCCTTGACGGCGAAATGATGGATGGAATCCGCCGGGAAATCCATGGTGATGGTGGTTTCCCGCGGGGTGCCGCGGACCGTGAAGCGTTCGGCTCCCGTGATGGCCCAGGAACCGGGACCCAGTTCCGCGGCGAGCGAGACGTGGCGGGGATAAGCGGGAGGGGCAATAACCGTCGGATACAGTGTTTCGGGAGCGATGCGTCCTTCCCGAATAACCTCACCTTCACCTTCGAAAAGAATCTTTGAAGGCACCGAACCGTTCGCGTCGGCATAATCCAGCACCGAAAGCATCATTTGTCTTCCGATGCCTTGATATTGGCTGTCGTTGTTCCATTTGGATTCTTCCATCAGCAAATCGGCAACGGCAATGTTGATTCTCATATCGATGGATCCGTCGTCTTCCACCAGCCAGAGTCCGTCTTTCACCCAGAAAATCTTGGGGATGATGATTTCGTCGAATAATCGGCGTCGAATAAGAGGATCGGACGAGGTGTCTTCCAGCGAAAGCCTGACGGCTTCGTGAAGGAGGCTCAGACGCGCAACCGCTTCCGGATTGGAAATGTCCCGCCGCGCGTCAAGCCGAATCGTTTTCAGGAGGGAATCGGCCGATCCTCCGGCACCGAAGTCGAGAAGGGCCGTCAGCGCGGATTTATCGCCCGGCTGAAATCTTCCCGGCTGGAATTCTCCCGATTGCAGGGCCGCGGTTAAGTTTTTCGCTTCGGCCGACATCTCATCGGTATGGATTCGGCTTTGATTGACGATATTGCCCAGGTAAGGACAGGAAAGCCATCCGATGGATCGGGGGAAACGGTCCGCGAGGGAAAGAATCGTCTGAAGCTGGGAGGGAAGATCGCGGCGCTGCACGGAATCGGCGAGAACGGCGGCCGCCAGAGCATCATTCCACCGGACTTCGCCCGTGGAAGCGCTTAAAGTCGCTTTCCAGCCGTTTCGCGCCAGCGAAAGCCAGTCTCCGACGGCTCTGTCGTACGTTTCCTGAGACGGCGCCACGCCCTGCTTTATCCATTCGACGGCATTCAAGCCGCTTCCCCGCTGATTATCGGAGATAACAAGGACCGGATCGGCCTTGTCCAGAACAACCAGATTCAGGCGGCCGTTTTCGGGATTCCAGGATGAATCCTTGGGAAGAGACGCCATGTATTTCATCTCCGGAGTGCTGACCGAAAGGCTTTCCGGATTGTTCGGACTCAGCGTCATGCCGCCGCCTTTTTCAGGATGAAAAGGAATCTCAAGAGAACGTACCGGGGGCACGGTTTTCGGGATTTCCGGAATCAGAATGATTTCCTTTCCGTGGGTATCCGTTTTCAGAGTGAAGGCGGCGCCCTGATTGAAGGAAATTTTAAGCGTGTTTCCTTCCGAACTCCAATTTTCAATGTTCAGGGAGTGGCGAATCCCGTCGTCGGTGACAAGAACGGCACGATCCGATTTTCGGAAGGTGATATTCGTACCGTTGGCCCGGAGGGAAAGACGCCTGATCTGCGGCGGTGAGAGGCTTGTTCCGATACTGGAACGTCCCTTAACGACCACGCCGCCCACAACGGCACTGAAATTCTCAACCCTGGTAAAATGGATGGTGAGGAAGCCGATGGTAAGAAGTATATAGGCCGCCGTAAAGAAGGTTCGGCCGGGTAGAACTCGATTCATTGGACTCATGATACCGTCGGGCGCGTCTCGACGGCAAGGTTGCCCGTTACCGCCGCACTCGGCTATCATATGCCGTCAAGGAGACGTTTGAATGCGCCATTTCCCTCTTTGGTTTCTCGCTTTATTTTTCCTGTTGATATCCTGCGGCACCGAAGGCCCAAGCGGATCGGCAGCCGTGGAAGCACCTTCATCCGGTGAGGAGCAAGCGGTGCGGGAATCGCCTCAAAAAGAGAGTCCCGCGGAAAAGTCTGAAGAAACGGTTGTTTTGAAGCCGGAAGAGAAAGCTGAAGAAAGCGGCGAGTTGGAAACGGCTGAGATTATCAATGCTTTGTACGAGAATGCCGGCGACAGCGAAAAAACGCTGGAAGCTCTTGAACGGTCCGGTACGGACGATATGAGTCCTCGGGCGCGTCTTGTTTACGCCGTACTGCTGAGGAATGAAGGACAATACGATGCTTCCCGAGAACAGATTCAATTGATTCTCGACGAGGAGCCGGATATGGCCGAGGCGTGGTTCAATCTTGCTTTGCTGGAACATGCCGTTATGAATGAAACGGCCCGGGATAAGGCTTTGAATGCCGCGATCGACGCCGACGGAACGTATGACGAAGCCTATTCCTTCCGCGGGATTCTCGCCGCTTCGAAATCGAATTGGACCGCGGCCGAAGCCGATTATCGCAAAGCCTTGAGTCTGAATCCCGAATCGGTTGATTCGTTGGCCGGGCTCGGCCGAATCATGATGAACACCAAAGAATGGGATAAAGCGCTGCCTTTATTGAACAAGGCCTTGGACATCGAACCTGACGATACGTATGTTCTTGTGGATCGTTCCCGCGTTTTAACGGCCCGGGAAGAATACGTGAAAGCTTTGAAAGATTTGGGCCGCGCCATCGAGCTTGAACCGGATGTTCCCTGGCATTATCTTGATCGGGCTCGAATTCGTTTCCGCTTTATCAATGATTTGAACGGAGCTCTGGCCGATTTAAAGGAAGTGGAGCGGCTTGATCCGGGTAATTTTTTCGCTCAGGTTTATCTTGCCGGCATTTACGATCAGAAGCGTCAATTCGCAACCTCGCTGGACTATTATCATCGAGTCATCGAAGCGCGACCCGATTACATTTGGGCCTTCATGCCTCTGGGGAAGCTCGAATATATGAATGGAAATTATGAGGCTGCCGCATCCTGGTTTGCCAAGGCTTCCTCAAGAGATTCCGATGAATTTTCCTTCCGTCTGATGCGGGGCGTTTCCCTGCTGCGGGCGGGCAAGGCGAACGAAGCGGGCCGGGTGTTCTCGGAGGTTCTTAAATCATACAAGTCCGGGGACACACATTATGAGGTTATTCGTTTTTGTGCCGAGAGAAGTTCGGATTATTATGCCTTAAATGCGTTAAATAAGGAGGCCGACACCGTACTTCGGGAACGGCTTTGGTTTTATATCGGTGCGGTCTATGACTCCATGAATAATACTCTCGGAGCTCAGGCCGTATACGGAAGACTCGCGGAGAAAAAAGGTCAAATGGAATATGATTTAGCTTGGGCCGCTTTGAATGGGATGGGCGGCTGAATATGGGTGAAATACATGTTGAAACTCTTTCGGAAACCCGAACGAGGATTCGGTTCGATTCCAAGGAAATCCTTCTTGTAGGAACGGCGCACGTATCGGCCGAAAGTCTCGCCGAAGTTCGCGAAGCGATTCGTTCGGAACATCCGGATCATGTCTGCGTTGAAATGGACAAGGGGCGTCTTAAGAATCTCGAAGAAGGCCGCCGATGGTCCGCGACGAATCTGAAGAGTATCCTGAGAACCGGGCAGGGATTCATGCTGATGGCGAATCTGGCTCTTGCCTCGTTTCAGAGGCGCATGGGTGAAGATACAGGCGTTCAGCCGGGTGAGGAGATGAAAGCGGCCGTGGACGCCGCCCGGGAGGCCGGTATTCCGTTTTCCTGCAGCGACCGTTCCATCCAAACCACTTTAAGCAGAGCCTGGAGGCTCAGCGGATTTTGGTCGAAAATTAAGCTTCTTTCATCCCTTATCGCTTCTGTTGTTTCGAACGAAAGTGCCTCGGCGGAAGAAATTGAGAATCTTAAGAACTCGGATGCCATGCAGAGCATGATGAAAGAACTCGCCGATTATCTTCCGGCGGTTAAAGCGGTCCTTATCGATGAAAGGGACTTTTTCCTGGCTTCCCGTATTTATACGGCTCCCGGATCGAAGGTTCTGGCGGTTGTCGGAGCCGCCCATGTTTCCGGAATCGTTGCGCTGATGCGGGAAATGGAAGAACAAAAGCGTCCGACCGATACGTCGAAAATTGAAACCGTTCCTCCGCGCCGATGGTACGGCAAGGCCCTCCCTTGGATTATACCGGCTCTTATCGTTTGTCTTTTCGTACTGGGAATTGTCCGCTCCGGCTTTGAAAAGGGTTTGGAAATGAGTCTGGTTTGGGTTTTGGCCAACGGCATTTTGGCCGCTTTGGGTGCGCTTATCGCTCTTGCCCATCCCCTGACGATTCTCATCAGCTTTATCGGAGCGCCCATAACCTCGTTGAATCCCACGATCGGCGTCGGCATGGTGGCCGGGCTTTTGGAATACCTTTTCAGGACGCCCCGGGTTTTGGACATGGAAAATCTGAACGCCGATATCGTTACGCTGCGGGGATGGTACCGGAACAGGGTAACGCGCATTCTTTTGGTGTTTTTCTTGAGTTCCGTCGGCAGCAGCGTCGGAACCTTTATCGCCATTCCTTGGCTGACGCGTATCGTGGGAAGCTGAATCCGGAATGCGCGCCGAATAAGGCGGGGCGGGGATGTTTCCGCTGCTGCAGCCGATTGATGGCGGCCGTCGAGCTGCGGCCCGTTGGTCTATGAGACAAGCCCCGTCGCAACGGCGTCCCTGATAAAGCGGACGGCGCGGCCTTTGCCGGGGAAGGCTCCCGATTCATCAGAATCTCCGGGCGCCAGCCAGTTTTCCAGACCGGCCTCGACGGCCGCCTTGATGCGGCGGCGCAAATGCGGAACGGATCGCACTTCGCCGGCCAGCGAAAGTTCACCGACGGCGATCAGATTGTTCGGGAGAGACTTTTCCGATCGGGCCGACGCCAGGGCAAGCGCCAAAGCCAGTTCGGCGCCGGTATCGGCAACACGCAGACCGCCCGCCACGTTCACGTAAAGATCCTGATCCGAGAGACGCATCCCCGCATGCCGTTCCAGAACCGCGGCCACGCGGCTCACCCGTCCCGGATCGATACGGTCCGAATAGACACGGCCCGAACCGCCTTTGGCCGGAACGGTCAAGGCCTGGATTTCCACCAAAAGGATACGGGAGCCTTCATAGATCGCCGTTATCGCGCTTCCCGAAGGAGGACCGTCTTCACGGTGTTCCAGAAACATCCCCGCCGCCTCGGCGATGGGAACCAGTCCCTTGGAACCCATGCGGAACATGCCGATTTCATCCACCGATCCCATGCGGTTCTTGGAGGCTCTGAGAATGCGCAGATCGGTGGAGGAATGGTCGAAATAGAGAACGGTGTCCACCAAGTGTTCAATAACCTTCGGCCCCGCGATGATGCCTTCCTTGGTAACGTGGGCAATAAGGAAAATCGGGACGCCGGAGCTTTTGGCCCAGGATGTGAGTCTGTGACCCGCGATTTTAAGCTGATTGGGCGTTCCCGGTACGGCCCCGATGTCTTCGGAAACCAAGGTTTGGATGGAATCGGCCACGAGGAAGTCCGGTTTCTCATTTTCGAGAGTGTTCAGCAGGGCATCAAGGTTCGTTTCACAGAGAATCTTTAAGCGATCCTGAGAAAGATTCAGTCTGTCGGCTCTGTTTTTTACCTGACCCGGAGATTCTTCTCCGGAAACATACAGACCTTCTCCGGGAAGGTTTGCCGCCACCTGGAGCATCAGGGTTGATTTCCCGATTCCCGGCTCTCCTCCCAAAAGAACGGTGGTTCCCGGAGAGAGGCCGCCGCCGAGCACGCGGTCCAGTTCATTAATGCCGGTAGGATGTTTCTCCGGAGGTGTCGGATCGATTCGGGAGAGAACAATGGGCCGGCGTTCATCCGGATGATGGACCGAGGCCGACCTGGCGGCCGCCGATCTGGCCGCCGCCGAACTTGTTCCCGCCGAAAGGCGTACTTCCTTAAAGGTATTCCATTCTCCGCAGGCCGGACATCGTCCGAGCCATTTGGACTCATCATGTCCGCAGGATGAACACACATAAGCTGTTTTTGAGGTTTTGGCCATCGCTTTTCTTCAGCCGCCCTTCAGCGCCGCCTTCGCGCTTACCCCGAAAGTATGCTACCGGTTGATCGCCACAAGCTCCATATCGAAAATCAGCCAGCTGTTGGGCGCGATGGGACCGTAGCCCTTTTCTCCATAAGCGAGTTCGGGCGGAATAACCGCCCGGCGGATTTCACCGGCTTTCATATCCATGGCCATCTCGGTCCATCCGGGAATCACGCCGTCCACGCCGAGGGTGAAATCGAACGTCTGACCTCTGGCGCGCGAACTGTCGAAAACCGTTCCGTCGAGCAGTGTACCGGTGTAGTGCATGGAAACCTGCGAATTCATCTTCGGTTCGGCGCCTTCGCCCTCTTGAAGAATCTCATAATAGATTCCGGTTGAGCTTTTCCGTCTCTTTTCTCCCATTCCCATAAGAACGGCGGTTAGGGCGGGATCGATTTCGGAGAGTTTTTTGATTTCGGCTTCCCGGGCCGTATTATACAGAGCCGCGAAAGCTTCCTCATCGAAAGTGAAGGCTTCGGCTTCCTCACCGATTCGTTTGATGGTAATCGACTTGACGGTATCGCCCCACCGAATCTTTTTAAGACTTTTCGCTCCGGAAACGAGGGTTCCGAAAGCCGTGTATCTGTCGTTAAGGAAGCTGTCTCCTTCGATTGTAATAAAGAAGCGGCTTCCGGAGGATTCGGTGATTAATCCGTCCATAACAAGTGTTCCCGGTAATCCCGTATCACAGCTTGAGTTGAATTCCCTCGGAAGTGTGTACCCCGGTTCTCCCGAGCCTTTTTCCGTCGGATCGCCGGCAAAAACGGCATACCCGGGGGCTTCTCTATAAAAAGTCATTCCGTTGTAGAACGCCTCTCCGGGAGCCTTGACTTCGTTGGGAATGGTTCCTTCCGCCAGTCCGCAGAAATTGGCCGCTGTTAAAGGAACGTTTTTATAATCAAGCATGAAGACCATGGTTCCGTGTTCCGTGGCGATTTCCGCGTAAAGGCCTTGGGTAAGCTCAACCTTTTCTTCGGTTCCCGACGCCCAAAGCGAGGCGGTCGGGAGCGCGGCAAGAGCGGCAAGAATAATACCGGCAATACTTCTCTTCATGGAGTCCTACCTAGAAATCCAGCAGTTCGACATCGAATACAAGCCAGGCGTTCGAGGGGATGCCTGCCTGAGGAATACCCTGACTTCCGTAAGCGAGTTCCGGAGGCAGGATGATGATTCGTCTTTCACCCTTTTTCATTTGCGCAAGCGCCAAATCCCAGCCGCTGATAACCTGTCTTCGGCCGACATTGAATTGAATGGGTTCATTTCTTTTTCGGGAGCTGTCGAACTCCATTCCGTTCATAAGCGTACCGGAGTAATGCACCGTAAGCTTGCTTCCCGCGGCGGGCGTGGAGCCCGTTCCTTCGGTTTTGATTACCGAATAGATTCCCGTTTCTTCGTCGAGAACGGCATTGGGCCAGCGGTTGGCAATGATGTTGAGGGTTTCTTTTCGGGCTTCTTCCGCGGCGGCCTTCTGCCGTTCGGGAATACTGGTTTCGATTTCCCTGAACATCTCTTCATTTGCTTTATAAGAAGCGGCTTCCGAACCGATGCGGAGGATTTTGAGTTTCTTGATGGAATCTCCCTGCCGGATTGCATTAACGACGTCCTGCCCCTGAACGACTTGGCCGAAGATCGTATGCTTGGAGTTCAGATGGGGAGTGGCGACGTGGGTAATGAAGAACTGGCTTCCGTTCGTGTTCGGACCCGCATTGGCCATGGCCAGAACACCGGGGCCGTCGAAGGTCAGCCCGTTGTATGTTTCGTCGGGAAACCGGTATCCCGGACCGCCTCTTCCCGATCCTTCGGGATCTCCTCCCTGAATCATGAAATCTTCAATTACACGATGAAAGGTGAGTCCGTCGTAGAACGGGCCTTTTTTGTTCGCGAAGTCCAGATCGCCTTCGGCGAGACCGACGAAATTCATCACCGTCAGCGGAGCTTTATCGGGGAAGAGTTCGACGATGACGACTCCTCTGGTTGTGGTGAATTCAGCGTACAGCCCGTCTTCGAGCTCAAGTTCGTTTTCATTGCATGATGTCGACATAATTGCGAATATGAGCGCGAGGGCCGGGAATAATACACCCCGCCTGAATCCCAAATGGCTCATGTGTCCTCCTGTTCGGATGAAAGACGGCACCGAATAAGGCCGTCCGTTGATTTGTCCGCGGAAACGTACCGCATGGTGCTTTAGTATAGCGAGGCCGCTTTGCTCCGTCGACCCGAAGAGAGAGCTTCCCGGAGCAGGCACTCCGGGCCGCCGGACGGATCTCCGAAATTCGTTTCTCGGGCCGGAAGAAACGCAGGCCCCGTCCGGCACATCGGGCCGCCGGATTTACAGCGGCCCGGCGGGTACTCGGCGACCGCCTCTTTCCTCGGCGAACCGCAGGCTTATTAGGATAAACAGATCCGGCGCGTCATAATCACGCCTTCGATGGCCGAGATTTTTTCAATCGCTTCATCGCTGATTTTGGAACCGGTGACATCGATGATGTTGTAGGCGACGCCGTTTCTGTGCTTGTTCACCATCTCTTCGACGTTCAGACCGTTATCGGCCAAAATCTCCAGAATCTGGGAAAGCATGTTCGGGATGTTCTTGTTGGCGACTAACAGCCGTGAATTTCCCGAAGGTTCCAGAGAACAGGAAGGGAAATTCACCGAGTTGGTGATGTTTCCGTGTTCCAGGAAATCCTTAAGCTGGCGCGCGGCCATGACGGCGCAGTTGTCTTCGGCCTCCGAGGTTGAAGCTCCCAGATGCGGAATGGAGAGGACTCCTTCCACTCCCATGAGTTCGGGTGCGGGAAAATCGGTAACGTATCGGCTTAAGATTCCGTCGGCAAGGGCCTGTTTTACGGCGCTTCTGTCCGCCAGTCCTCCTCGGGAAAAATTAAGGATGCGCAGACCTTTCTTGGCCCGTTTGATTCGTTCGGCGCTGACCATGCCTTCGGTATCTTCCGTAAGAGGGACATGAAGAGTCATATAGTCGCAGGTCGCCATGAGCTGGTCGATGTTGTCGCATCGCTTTACCTTGGATGACAGTCCCCAAGCCGCGGCGACGGATATGAAAGGATCGTATCCGTAGACTTTCATGCCCAGTTCCACGGCGGCATTGGCCACGAGTACGCCTATGGCGCCCAGACCGACGACGCCCAGCGCCTTGCCCGCGATTTCGGTTCCCGCGAAAGACGATTTTTCTTTTTCAACGTTTTTTGAGATTTCCGGGTCGTCCTTATGCGCTTCAACCCAGTTCATCCCTTCATGGATGCGTCTGGAGGAGAGGAGCATTCCCGCGATAACCAGTTCCTTTACGCTGTTCGCGTTGGCGCCGGGCGTATTAAAGACAACGATGCCTCGGTCGGTACATGTTTCCACGGGGATGTTGTTCACCCCGGCTCCGGCCCTGGCGATCGCCTTGACCGTTCGGCCGATTTCTTCGGAAGGAAGTTTGTAGCTTCGGAGCAGCAGCGCATCGGGATTGGGGATTTCGCTGGCGACTTCATATTCATTGCGTCCGAATTCTTCCAAACCTACCGGCGATATCTTATTACGCGTTTGAATCGTGAACACTTAAGTTCCTCCGGATCGGGCGATGGGTCCATCCGGCGGTCCGCCGAATTCGAAAGACCTTCTTAGTCCGATGAATGTTGTGACATAGGGGTACAAGAAGATCGGCGGATCGTCAATTCCCTCACGATGCTTCTTCGAAAAGAAACATGAATGATTTGCCCTTTTCAATGGTGGTTTTGCGGCCGATCGGCCTATAATAAAAGCTATGGAATATATTGTCGCTTCATGCTCGGATCAGTCGGTCGTTGAAAGAATTCGCAAAGTCGTTGAAGAGGATTTTCCCAATGAGTTTCTTCTCCAGTTTCCTACAAGCGAAAAAGCGATTGTCGAACGGCTCAATTTCGAACTTCCGGAATTGGTTCTCATCAACTTTTCCGATGATGGTTTGGATCCCGGGTATTTGAAAGATCAGATTTTAAGCGACGCCTGGCTGCATAATTTCGGCATCGTGGGTCTCTACGACAGAAAGAAGAATCAGGAAGAAGAGATTCTCGAAGAGAATAAGGATATCAACCTTCTCACCCTGATTGATTTTACGCGAATCGAGAGTCATCTGGGCAAGACGTTGCGAATCATCAATGCCAACAGGCAGCTGATTTTTCAGGGATTTCTGGCGGACAAACTCGTGAATCGGATGACGGGATCTTTTCAGATTGATAATTACGACTATCTGGTGGCGCCGGTCTACGGAGGCCTTCTGGCCATCAGCCTTGTACGTATGGGAAAAATTCCTTCGGCGGAACGGCACGGCGTGCAGATGGCGTTAAGCGAGCTTATATTGAATTCCATCGAACACGGCAACTGCGGGATCAGCTACTCCGAGAAAACACAGTGGCTCGCCACCGGAGAGGCCATTTATGAACTTATCGTGGATCGCTGTAAGGATCCGAAAACGGCAAAAAAGAAGGTAAACCTGGATTGGGATATCGGGGACGATCTCTGTAAGTTCGTTATTAGGGACGAAGGTGACGGCTTCGACGTCCTGGCCTTTCGGGATAAGCTGAAAAACGATGCGAACGACCGGCTGCACGGGCGAGGAATCGTCATGGCTCAGATGGTCGCCAGCAAGCTTTTCTATAACAAAAAGGGTGATAAGGTGACGATGATTATCACTCTGGACCATGATGTTTCCAATATCGCCCCCGCTGGTTTCTCCGGCGAAGAGGTGATTCAGGTGAAAGCCGGCGATACCCTGATGCGGGCCGGAGAGTTCGGCGACTGTATCTATTACATTTCCAGCGGGAAGTATACGGTTTATTTCCGTGAGAATCCGGTGGGCCGCATCACGCCGGCGGATATTTTCATGGGCGAAATGGCCTTTTTACTCAACAATGCCCGGAGCGCCACCGTTGTTGCCGATACCCCCGGACAAGTCATCAAAATCCCGAGGAAATCCTTCATTGAAGTCGTGAAAAACTATCCGCAGTACTCCATTTTCCTCTCCAAGATTCTCGCGCAGAAACTTGTCAGAGCCAATGAAAGCGCCGCCGCCGAATTTGCCCCCATTCGGACGGATTCCGACGCCGGTATCGAGTCCGATGCCGCATCCGATTTCGCGGAAGCGGATGCGGCATCCTTTTAGTCGGAAGCAGTCGGTTTCGATATTTCATCCGCGGCAATCGCGGCGGTTACTTCGGCCTGTTTTTCCGGCGTGAGGTTCCAAAGGAACCGGTAGGCGATAAAGACGACGAGCATGCAGAGTGAGGGGACTCCGATGGTGAGGAATTTGATCCCCCGAAGGGTCGCCGCGGACTGCACCGCCGCTTCGGCCTTGTAGCCGATATGTCCTAACCCGGCGCCGGCGACGAATCCCGCGAAGGCCTGCCCCATTTTTCTCATGAAACTGTAGGAGCCGTAGATCACGCCCTCCTGACGGGCACCCGAAAGATATTGGTTGTAGTCGATGCAGTCCGACACCTGCCCCCAAACGAGCATGTTCGGAATCATCAATAAAAATGCGGCGGCAAGGCTGAACGAGAGATACGGCCAGGGATGCGACGGTAAAGCCAGAAGAATCATATAAAGAAGAGCCGAGGCGAGAGCGGCCGTCCAGCTCGTCGTTTTGGTGCCGAATTTTTTTACCAGACGGGGAATGGCCGGCGCCGCGATAATCATCGGTCCCAGGGCGATGACTCCGGTGAAGCCCAGAAGCTCCAGGGCATTCAGGTTTTCCCGGAAATAATAAATATTCATGGCGCCGTTCACCATAAGACCGGTCTGCATGGCCACGGAGGCCAGGGAGACGGCGAGGAACGGCCGATTCCGGATAAGAACCTTGAAAGAATCCTTAATGGAAAACGGCGCCTCGGTTTCCGCCGTATGTTCGACCGTTTCTTCGGTCATGAAGTACGAGGCGATATAGCCTGCGAAGGAGAGGAGGCCGAGAAGGGCGGCCGCGAGCAAAAATCCTTTTTCTTCATTATCCGCGAAGGTTACAAGAAAGGCCGGCACCACCGATCGAACGCCGACGGCGCCGATGAGTCCTCCGATGCCGCGGGAAACCGACAGAACCGATCGTTCCACCGGATCGCGGGTTATAACGGCGGCCAAAGAGCCGTAGGGAATATTGATGAAGGTATAGGCCATGCCCCAAGCGATGTAGGTAGCGTAGGCCCAAATGAGTTTCTGGGACGGGGAGAGTCCCGGAGGCGCAAAAAACATCAGGACGGCCGTTACAACAACCGGCCAGCTCCCTTTAAGGAGGTAGGGGCGGAACTTTTCGGTGCGCTTCGCCGGATTCCCGCCGTGCCTTTGAGAAGCGGAGGCAGGGGAGAGGTGCGGGCCTTTTGGAGTGGCCGAAACTGGGCTGGGTTTGCTGATGTTCTCATCTTCGTGTATTCCCTTGCCGCGTTTTATCTCGCCGCCGTGTATTCTAACCTCGCGCGTCAAAACGCCGCGCCGACGTGCGGATTCGATGCGGATGAGCCGGCGGCGGAAGAGTTTATCCGCCAAGGCTCCCATGAGGGGATCGTTAACCGCATCCCAAATACGGGCGGCGAGAAAGAGAGTTCCCGCCGCCAAAGCGGAAAGACCCAGAACGTCGGTATAAAAGGCGATAAGGAATGTGGATGAGAGTCCGAAGGTAAGACCGTTGGCCAAATCTCCGATACCGTATCCGATTTTTTGTACGTTCGTCAGATGTTCGGCTTTGGATTTGTTCTTAATGGAGAACCTCCGCATCCCGCCTGAAATTCTTCATTTTCGTTTTTTACGATAGTTCGGTTAGATCATTATTAAGAGAAGACCGTCCGGAATCATCAGTCGGTTAGAACCCTGGAACGCTCAAAGAGCGGATTGCTGATTGCCGAGAGAACGGCATCCGCTTTCGCGGGATTCAGAGGCAGGATTCTGATTTCTCCCTTTGATCCGTCTCTTCCGGGCCTGCCGTCTCGTCCCGTATGAACAAAACCGCTTTCCGTACGGCCGGAATCTCCGCCGTCGCCTCCCTCTCCGCCGCGGCCGCCGTCCGCATTAACGGAGATGAAATCAAGAATCGCCGGATCCCGATAGTAAAGAATCACCTCTCCGCCGTCGCCTCCGTCCCCGCCGCGCCCGCCGTCTCCGCCTTCGGCCGGGTGCCTCTTCGGGCTTTGAGCCTGCGGCTGCACGTCCGCCCCACCGGGCTCGGAGATTTCGCCGTTAGCATCCGGCTTCTCTTTTTCTTCGGTCTCTTCAGGGATAAAGACATCTTCACCATCCGCGCCGAATCCGCCGTTTCCGCCGCGTGCGTCAACAAAGAGATGCAGAGGAGCCAGATTTGCCGATTTCTCCGACGGATTGACAATCAGAATCATCGTGTCGGAATTAAAATTCGTGATATTCAGATCTGAGATATCATAAAAAAAGGCGTAAAGAACGGCATTCTTTCCATCTTCACCGTTCTTGCCCCGCTCACCGGGTCTGCCGTTTCCGGCGGTAGAAACGTCGGCATACAAAAAGCCGTCCGCGCCGTCGGCCCCTCCGTAGCTCAAAGTCAGGGGTTCCCACCAGTCAACAGGCCATTGGAAGACTTTTTCTTCGAACGATTGTTTTTCCACTCCGATTCCAAGGGAGAATTTTTGTTCTTTAATGAGCAGGAACATGTCCGAAGTGGATTCAAGGACGATGGAGAGAGGTTTTCGCTTTTTCAGGTTAAGTGTTCCGTTCTCACTGGAAATAAGGAACCCTGTGTGGTTCGGACGGTCTATCCGATTTCCTTCTCTGTCCGTAACGAGGATTTTGATTTTATATTCCCGGCCGGGGATTAAGTATTCCGTGCCGCCGGATTCTTCATCGGAAAAAACCGGCATAACATCCGCTATGTCGACTTTGGAAAGATCGGTCGTCAGACAGCCGCTGAGCAGAAAGAGAAGCGCTATAACCGGTAATCTGATTTTTTTCATGTGATTCTCCGGATGTCTTGACGACCGATAGCGGCCGGCCGCGCGGAATCTTTTTTCAGCCGTGCCGTGCCCGCTCCATCCATGATGGTGTCGGCGGAAAGTCTTTTATTCCGCCTTCTCCTCCGGCACAATCGCCAGTCTCAGATCGGCCAGCTGCGCCGCATCCACCTCCGAAGGACTTTCATCCATGGGGCTGATCCCTTGGGTGTTCTTCGGGAAGGCGATGACGTCGC
This sequence comes from Spirochaetia bacterium, assembly GCA_963666985.2. GTDB lineage: Bacteria > Spirochaetota > Spirochaetia > DSM-2461 > DSM-2461 > UBA2779. Next base: position 2,889,997 of record CAXXIA010000002.1, read on the forward strand.
GGATGGTTTCCATCTTGGCCATCACCATGACCATGCGGTCGAAGCCCACGGCCAAGCCCGCATGCGGCGGCGCGCCGTAGCGGAACGCTTCCAGAAGGAACCCGAAGCGGCGTTCGGCTTCGTCCTTCGGAAAACCGACAATGTCGAAGACTCGTGACTGAATGGCCGGATCGTGGATACGCACCGAGCCGGAGGCCAGTTCGTTGCCGTTGAGCACCATATCATACAGATCGCCGAGAACCTCTCCCGGATGTTCTTCCATGGTTTCGATAAAACGATCCTGCGGCATGGAAAACATATGGTGGGCCGGCTCCCAGGCACCGGTTTCTTCGTTTTTCTCGAAAAGCGGGAAATCCACCACCCAGCAGAATTCAAACCGATTCGGATCGGCCAGGCCCAAATCTTTGCCGAGTTTTACCCGCACCGCTCCCAGCGATTCCACCGCTGTTTTCCAATCGGCTCCCATGAGCAGAATCAGGTCGCCGGCTTTCGCTCCGAGCCCCTCGGTGATGGAGCCCGCTTGGTTCCCATAGAATTTCGATACTCCGCCGTCAAGACCATCGGGGGTTACCTTCATCCAGGCCAATCCCTTGGCGCCGCGTTTTTTCGCTTCCTCTTCAAGCTCGGTAATTTTCTTGCGGGAGTAGGCTTCGCCCGCGCCTTTGACAACCATGGCCTTTACCGCGCCGCCTGATTCCAGAACCGATTTGAACACGCCGAAATCCGATGCGGGAACAAAGGGCGCGAAATCCAGGAACTTCATTTCGTAGCGCAGATCCGGCTTGTCCGATCCGTAGGAATCCATGGCATCCCGCCAGGAAAGCCTGGGAAACGGCGCGGGGATATCGATGCCCAAAACGTCTTTAAAGGTTCTGGCCATCATGCCTTCAACCAGCTTGAGCACGTCGTCCCGCCCGGCGAAGCTCATTTCCAGGTCGATCTGCGTGAACTCGGGCTGACGGTCGCCGCGGGAATCCTCGTCGCGATAGCAGCGGGCAATCTGGTAATAGCGGTCCGTGCCCCCGGCCATCAGAATTTGTTTATAGAGCTGGGGCGACTGCGGAAGGGCGTAGAACTTGCCGGCGTTGATGCGGGAGGGCACCAGCCAGTCCCGGGCGCCCTCGGGGGTGGATTTAATGAACGTGGGCGTTTCGATTTCCCAAAAGCCCTGTTCGGTCAGGTAGCTGCGTGCGGCCCAGGCGGCTTTGTGGCGCAGTTCGATGCGCTTTCGCATGCCTTCGGTGCGCAAATCCAGGTAGCGGTATTTCAGGCGCAGGTTTTCGTTCGGTTCGTCTTCTCCTTCAATCATGAAGGGAAGGGCCGGGCAGGTGTTGAGAATCTTAAGGTCGGTAATGGAAAGTTCAACGGCGCCGGTGCTCATGTCGGGATTCACCATGCCTTCGGGCCGGGCCCTGACGATGCCCGTAACGGCCACGCAGTATTCCATCTTCAGCTCGCCGGCCGCACTTTTCAGTGCGTCGGAAGCCTCTTCGTCAATCACTGCCTGGGTAATGCCGTAGCGGTCGCGGATGTTGAGGAAATGGACTCCTCCGTGGTCGCGGTTCCGGTGAATCCAGCCGTTGAGAATGACGGTTTTTCCGACATCGCCGATATTCAATTCGCCGCAGGTGGCGGTGCGTTTATTCTGTTCCATAGCCGTGAATCTATCATGGTTGGAGGGGGGGAGGAAAGATTATGAGTGTTTTCGGGTACGAAGTTTACAGGGTAATTGCCGAAGCTCATCGGTACAGACTTTCCGTTTTATCCGCGCGGACTTTTGGTGTCTGAATAATCGCGGCCTCAAGACCTTGCCAAATTGCCTTTCGGCCGGGGATCTGCTACCATCACAACGCTGATAAATCATCGTTCATCTGGTGTTGTTGAGTGAATTTCGCCCGTCTTGAATATTTCCTCGCCGCGGCACACTGCCTGAATTTTACCAAGGCCGCGAATCTTGTCTGCATTACACAACCTTCTTTGAGTAAACAAATTGCCATTCTGGAAAGCGAGATCGGCGTTAAACTTTTCGATCGGTCAAACAGGGCTCTCCGCCTGACTCCCGCGGGAAAATTTATGCTCGGTGAATGTGAGAACATCCTGACCAATCTGGATGAAATTGTTGAACAGACCCGTTTAATCGGTCGTCAGTCTCGGGACTCTTTTTCCATCGGCTGTATCGAATCGATATACATAGGAGAAACCGCCGAGAAAATTCTGAAAAAGTTCACCGGAAGGTTCTCTAAAATCGATATGTTTCTTGAGCGCTGCAATTTTGAAGAACTGCGGACAAAATTGCTTGAGGGGACCATCGATATCGCTTTTACGCTTTCGTTTCATCTTCAGAAAATGAAGGATCTTTCTTATGTTGAACTTGAAGAGCGGTCTTCACAGCTCACAATCTCCGTTGATCATCCTCTGGCCCAAAAAGAGGCGATTTCTTTTCAGGATCTTAAAGGAGAGACCATTCTTTTTCTTGAGGAAGCAAAACAGTTGAATCTGCATCAGGATATTCTTGATAAGTGCGAATCGGTCGGTTTTACACCGGATATTCGATACGTTCCGACGAATGAAACGGTTTTAAGTTATCTGGATTTGAATATGGGTGTTACTTTTTATGATAAGAGCGTCGGAATTAATCGGATCGGAAGGCTGAAGTTTTTCCCCACATCTTTGGGCGCCGATTTTTCTTTGGTTTGTGTCTGGATGAAAAAGAATCCGAATCCCCTTGTTCGTGATTTTATTAAAATGCTTCCCAAAAGTTGTCAAATTAAAACATCCAAATAATTAATTATTCCCTGAACGCATGGAACCATAGGGAAAAGCAATTTTATTTTTTAATTATCGAATGCTAACCTTCCTCCATGGGAAAAAAGCCTAATGTGATTTTGCTTCTTGCGGATGATTTGGGGATAGGCGATTTATCATGCTTTAACCCCGAATCGAAACTGAATACTGAAAATATCGACAAACTGGCTTCCGAAGGTTTGCGCTGCAGTGATGCTCATGCAACGAGCGCCCTGTGTACCCCTTCGCGGTACGGGCTTTTAACGGGAAGATATAATTGGCGTTCCGCATTAAAGCAGGTTGTTTTAATGGGATTTGCCAAGCATCTCATTGAAGACGGACGAAGCACTCTCGGCACTCTCTTTAAGGATGCCGGATACAATACGGCCGCTGTCGGGAAGTGGCACTTGGGAATGGACTGGGATATCAGCGGAGACGATTCGGCCTTTCTCCCGAGTCAGCCGAAGGGCTTTGAAGTCCCCACTCCTGAGATCGATTATGAAAGTCAGGTGAAAAACGGTCCGAAGGAATTCGGATTCGATTACAGCTTTGTCACGCCGGGTTCGCTGGATATTGAACCGTACACGTTTGTTGAGAACGGCAGAGTGACTCGGTTTCCGTGCGAACTAACCGGATGTAAAAACTTTCGGGCCGCCTCCAAACGGGGAGTTGTTTCCGATTTTGAAGACATGCGTCTCAGCGAATGGCCCGAAGGTGCGACTTCTCCCGACTATATCCATCGGAATGTTGTTCCTGATTCCGCCGACCGTGTTTTAAAGCTGATGGATGATTATGCCGCGAAAGAGGAGCCTTTTTTTATCTATTATCCGATTCATGCTCCGCATCTTCCGTGCATCCCCACTCCGGAATTCAAAGGGAAATCGGCCGTTGGTCCTTATGGGGACATGGTTCTCATGATTGACGACATTACCGGAAGAATCATGAGGAAACTTGATGAATTGAAAATCGCCGAGGATACCATTTTCATTTTTACCAGCGACAACGGAAGTGAAATTTCCTATCCGGACCTCGGGCATGAACCCAGCTATATCTACCGGGGGCATAAATCGGATATCTGGGAAGGCGGACACAGAATCCCCTATATCGTTCGCTGGCCCGGACATGTTCCCGCGGGAATTGAATCGTCGCAGACGGTCAGCCTTGTCGATACATTCGCGACTCTTTCCGAAATCCTTGGGATGGAAGTTAAGGACGATGAAGCCGAGGACAGTTATTCCATTCTTCCAATTTGGCAAGGCTCCGAGAAAACCATCCGGGAATATACCGTACAAACCTCCGGAGGAGGCCGTTTCGCCATACGAAAGGGGAAGTGGAAATTGGAAATGTGTCCGGGAAGCGGAGGTTTTGAACAGAGTGAAGATCCCGACCTGCCTCCGATCCAATTATACGATATGGACGCCGATGTCCGTGAAACCACGAATCTTTACGACCAATACCCGGAGGTTGTGGCGGAACTGACCGCCGCATTGACCGATTGCGTCTTGAACGGCCGCTCCACACCGGGATTAAAGAGGAAGAATACCGGGCCGCAGTGGTGGCCGCAGCTGAATTGGATGAAAAATCCGGATGAGATATCCGTTGGGAAAGGTTTTGAGTCATGAACAGATTCGGTAAGATTTGCGACAAAATCACAAACACGCTGTTTATCATCGGGATAGCCGCCATTTCACTTATGGTTCTATTGGTTTTTCTGGATGTGATTCTGAGAAAAATCTTCTCCATATCCATCATCGGTGTTACCGAAATGACCCAAATGCTGTGGATCTGCATGATCTTGGGCTGGGGAAGAAGCGTTAAGGGACGAGATAATCTTTTTATCGATATTATTGTTGATCGGCTGCCGCCGAAACGGAAAGAACTTGTCGAGATTATTGTAACGGTCTTTATGATCCTGGTCAGCGCCCTGCTTGCCTGGCGCTGTTTCCAAAATGCTCTCTATAACAAGAGTAAGGGAACGATTTTCTCGCTTCTCGGAATTCAGACATATCCTTTCATCATCATTCTCAGTCTCGGGTACGTCGGCGGATGTGTCGGACTGTTAAACAAGCTGCTAACCCATGTGGCCGCTTTATTCGGAATATCACATCGACAGCCGGGCTTTGTAGAGAAGGGAGCTGGTGAAGAAAAATGAGCAGAGAACTGATCGGACTTCTATTTATTATCATTCTGTTTTTTCTCATGGCCTGGAAAACCTGGATAGGTTTGGCCATGGCGGCGGTCGGATTCGCCGGGATTTGGGCTTTGAGAGGACTGCCGCAGGCGCTCAGCATTGTCGGCAGCGTTACTTTCGCCAAGGTGAGCAACTATAATTTCACGGCCATACCGATGTTTCTGCTTATGGGACTTATTATTGCGGAAACGGATATCGGAGCCGGTTTGTACAGAGCCGCCAATGCCTGGCTGGGAAGAATCAGAGGCGGATTGGCGTCGGCCACGGCCGTTGCCTGCGGTTTTCTGGGGGCCATCTGCAGCGTCTCCATGACCGGTGCCATTATTATGTCCAAGATTTCTTTTCCGGAAATGGCCAAGAGAAAGTACGACCGCGGATTTGCCTGCGCATCCATTTGCGCCGGCGGTCCTTTGAGCATAATTATCCCGCCGAGTATGTGCTTTATCATGTATGGAATCCTAACGGAAAACTCCGTGGGGAAGCTGTTCATGGCCGGTGTTGTCCCGGGGCTGATTCTGACCGTGCTCTACTGTATCGCCGTTGATATAACCACACGGCTGCGGCCTGAGTGGGGCCCCATGGGGGAAAAGACAACGCTCAAAGAGAAATTCACGGCGCTTAAAGATATGATTCCGGTTTTTATTCTCTTTATTATTGTTCTGGGCGGTATCTACTCCGGTTTTGTCAGCACCACCGAATCGGGCGCCATCGGAACCATCGGTGCGGTCGTCATCGCTCTGGCAACAAAGCAGCTAACCTGGAAAAAACTGTATAAATGCCTTCTGAATACGGCCATGATCGGGAGCGCCATATTCATTCTCATGGCGGGAACGTTTATTTTCAGCTCCTTTTTAACCTTAAGCAATCTGCCGCAATTTCTCGCGAAATTCGCCGGCGGTCTTGATGCACCGCGATTCCTTATCATCCTTGTCGTTATGCTGATTTATATCATTATGGGAATGTTTATGCCGGATAATCCCATTGTGGTTCTTACGGTTCCTATTCTCTATCCGGTTATGGTTACCACGATCGGTGTTGATCCGATATGGTTCGGAGTTTTTATCGTTTTCATGGTGGCTCTTGCCCAAATATCTCCTCCCGTCGGCATGGTTGTTTACTATTTGGCCGGACTTACGGATGTGCCGGTTAATAAAGTCTTTAAGGGTGTGATGCCGTTTCTTGCGGCAATGATTGTGAGTATCGCCCTCATTATCGCGTTTCCCGTTATCTGCACATGGCTCCCCTCAATTATGAAATAAATATTCGTAAGAATATTAATTGAAAGAAAGGAAGGAATTGGTTATGAGAACAAAACGGATTACAGTCGTATTAATCACTCTGTTGATTTCGTTTGCGTTGATTTCCTGCGGACAGTCCGGAAAAAAAGCGGCCGCCGGCGGCGCGGATCAGTCGGAGACTGAGAAAGTCGACGATACGGTTTATACCTTCGTCGTCAATCTCAATAAACCCGAGGCTTCATCAAACCAGGATAAAATCTGGATGAACGCAATCAGTGAACAGAGCGGCGGGAGAATTGAATTCGAGACTTATTATTCGTCGTCTCTTCTGAATGTCAAAGAAGTTCCCGAAGGTCTGGACAGCGGTACGATTGATATCGCCTGTGCCATTTCCATGGCCGAATTCCCCACAATCCTTCCATTAACCGCCGGTATCATGACCATGCCCTTCAGCGGGATTAAGGGTGAGGATTTTTATGAGGTTTATGACCGGCTGATGAAAGACTACCCTGTAATGGTCGATGAATACACGAATGCGGGAATGGTTCCTCTTACCTATGGTTTCGGAGCCGGCGTGAATCTGTTTTTGGGTTCCGAGAATAATCCGGTTACGGCTCCCTCGGAATTGAAAGGAAAGCAGATTATGGCGACTCATTCCACACTTCAGAAACTGATATCCAAAGAAGGCGGTGCTCCGGTATCGGCCGGTCCGCCCGACTTCTATTCCTATCTTGAGAGAAGCGTTTCCGACGGAATCTTTAATCACTGGGGTGTGATTGTCCATTTTTCCGTTTTTGAAGTTGTCAAGCAGGCCTTTATTTTTGGTAATGACTCGAAAAGCGGTCTTACATACGATCTTTTCGGCGTTGTTATGAGCCAAAAGAAATGGGATTCCCTGCCGGCGGATATCCGTCAGATTTTTATGGACAACAGGGAACTGTATTACAACGAACAGAAAAAAGTAATTTCCGCAATGGGCGATAAAGGAATCAATCTGTTAACCGAAAAGGGCGCGGCAATTACGTATTTGAATGATAATCAGATTAAGGTGTGGCAGGATGAATTCGGTTCCGTTCGGGATGAGATTCTCGGGGGACTTGATTCCAAGGGGCTTAATGCGACCGAGATTTATACCAGGATGCTTGAAATCAATCGGGAACTCAAGTAAGTAAAGCCGATTCAACAGCTTGCCGAAAGCAATGACAATCATGTAATGTTAATCAGGGCTATCCCTAAAAAGCGGGATGGCCTTTTTTTTGCCTGAAAAGGCGAACGTTCCGCAGAGTCGGATATTCTCAGGTTCATGACCGGGGGGTGAGATTTTATCTGTTCTTATTATGTGTTTTAAGTGTGCCGGTGGATTTCAGAGTTGAATAGAGGTATCACCTTACTGAAAACAAAAAGATAAGGAACCATTATCTAAGATTTTTTATAGGAATGATTTAGATGAGTTTTAATGTTTCCGATAGTAAACATTTAAAAAGAATATCTTCAATTTCTCTTGTCGTCATTTCATTGATGCTGCTGTTTCTTGTGTATAACAATTATAAAAGACAATACACAATTATTATTAATACATTTCTTATTCTTGAATCCGAAATAATAAAAGAAGCGTCTCAAATGGCAAATCTCTGGCTTGATAAAAGGATTAAGGACGAAGGAGTGACGATAGAGGATATTGAACAGGAAATCCTGAAAAATTTTATCGAACCGATAAGCTTGCTGAACAGCGGAGATGCCTGGATCTATAATAAGGATTATGTGATTTTCGACAAAAGCGGCGATTTCCCGGATTATTACCGCGGAAAATCAATGCGCCAGATTTTTGAAATCCAAAGCCGATACGGGGCGTCTCATTATGAAGAATTAACCATCGGCGTAGAAAACGCCACCGAGGGACAAGGATGGTATATATGGCTGCCCGAAAAAGGCAAAGAATGGGTTTCCTGGACTTCTTTCCGGTTTCATGAGCAAACCTGGACGCTCGGACTCTCAACTCCCGAAAAAGATATTCTCTCATACGCCGATATAAAATCTTTCCTGGTAAAACAAATTGTATATGCGCTGATTCTTATCATTTTGCTTTCCATCATAACGCGTCAAATATTTTCATTCCAAAACAAACAGGAAAAACTCATCTCGGAACTGAATCAGGCTAATGAAGATCTGAAAAATGTCGATGTTATGAAAAATAACTTAATTGCAAACATTTCTCATGATTTTAAGAATCCTTTAACTATTATTTATAATCTTGCGGAGCTGAATCTTGTCAATTCGGGAGGGAATATCCCTCAAAATATTCTTGATGATTTAAATGTTATTTATGAAACGTCTCATAGGTTTATTTCAAAGATCAACAGCATTATCGATCTTGTGAAACTGGACAGCCGCGGTTTGGATTTGAAGATTCAGAGAATCAGACCAGTTGAATTCTTATCGGAGATAGCGTCTTATTATTCCAATTCTCTGAAAAGGGCCAATATCCAAGTTGCTTTTAGATCCGATGCCGATGAATATGATTTTTTTTATACCGATCCGGAAAAATTGGAAGATATTATTAATAATATTATCTTTAATGCCATCAAGTTTATTCAGCATGAACATGGAATAATAAATATTGAATTATTAGAGAACGACGAATCCATCGAAATAAAGATACAAGATAACGGAATTGGTATCGAGAAAGAATATCTTGAGAAGATTTTTACACGATTTGAACGAATTGAAGATTTGGGGAAAGGAAGGCCGAAAGGTTCCGGCATAGGATTGGCCTATTCAAGACAATTGGCCGTTTTGCTTGGAGGTTCAATTCGAGCGGAATCGGACGGGAGGGATAAAGGGGCTTCTTTCTTTATTGTGCTCGATAGGAATAAATTTAATGAGGGCGATAGGTCTTCAGGAAATGTAAACAGTGAATATGTTCCAAACAGAGCCTATGTCGATACATACCATACTGAAGAAAATAAGCCGAAGGTTTCTATTGTCCGAACCAACAGACAGTTTGAGTTTGATCCTTTTAAGGGGATTATTCTTATTGCCGAAGATGAACCGGCGATAAGAAATGTTATTGTCAGATATTTGGAGAACAGCGGTTATATGAATTTCATAACCGTTGAAAATGGAGAAATAGCCCTTGAAATGGCTAAAATCTATCATCCGGACTTAGTGATTACCGATTATATGATGCCGGAAATGAATGGAGACGAATTTTGTAGAGTTATGTTTGCGGATCCGTTCTTTGAGTTTATACCGATAATTTTTATTTCAGCGGTTTCCGATAGAAATCTTATTCTCGAACAAAAAACAAAAGGCGCGGTTGATTTTATTACTAAGCCAATAAGAAAGGAAGAACTGCTCATTTCCGTAAATAGCAATTTAAAGAAATATATGGACTTTACTCAAGCATCATCGATTGATGAATTGTCGAAAATGCTTAATCGAAGGGCCTTCTTTAAGAATTTTGAGAATCTAATTCTTAATCCTTCAACCTCGGATCTTTCCGTAATATTACTGGACTTGGATTATTTTAAGGAAATAAATGATACATATGGTCACAAAGCCGGAGATTTTGTTTTATCTCAGATCAGTCTGAATATTCTTGACGCCATTAGAAATCAGGATATCGCCGGAAGGTACGGCGGCGAGGAATTTATTGTTCTTCTTCCCGAGACAACTCTGGAACAGTCCGGAAAGGTTGCCGAAAAGATTCAAAGCAGAATAAGTAATCTTGAACTGGATTATAAAGGTATATTGATTAAAAGAACCATAAGTATGGGTATTGCTTCACTCGGGCAGTATGGGGATGAGTATGGTCCCGCCGAGGAAAAAATCAATCTGCCGAATCAACTGGTGGAAATGGCCGATACGGCTCTCTATTATGCAAAAACTAAAAGCTGTATCCATTGCGGATACATTGAAAAAGAGATTCGAACGGAGCTTGAAATTTGTCCCGAATGCGGCCGGCCTTTGATGGAAGGACGCAATAGAATCGAAGAATACACTCCGGCAATGAAGGCATAATGGATTTCTATAAATCCGCTATCGAAAAAACGCAAATTATCTCTTTATGAAAGTTTTGGTGACGCTCTGGGGCCATGGGAACACCGATAGCGGCGAAATTTTATCAACGGAGCCCCTGAGGTAGCGTTCCGCGGTATGGTGTAAAAAGATCGGCGGCTTGGTTCAGTGATTTCTTGCCGAGAAATATGCGGCCCGCGAAATTCGAGAAAAGATGGAGTTTGATAGAAAAATACTTTACAAAAGTAATTAAATAAGTAACGATGGCGATTGGGTGATTATTCATGGGAGTTAGTACACTCAGCCTTAAAGATCTTAATGCTCGTCTTGTCCGCCGGGCGCTCAAAAACGCACGAAGTGCCACGGTTCGGGATTTGTCCGCCGCCACGGGTCTTTCGACCGTTACCGTGGGAACGATTCTGCAGGAATTCGTTTCCGACGGGACGGCTTTGGAAGCGGATATGGTTCCCTCAAACGGAGGCAGGCCTTCAAGAGTGTTTCAGTTCAATGCGGCCAAGGCCTTCGCTCTTGTGCTTTACGGCAGGGAAATAGAACGGTGCGACACTCTCTGTCTGCGTGTGGCCGATCTCGACGGAAGAATAACGGCTTCGGAAAACATACCTTTTGAGGCGGAATCGATCGAGTCGTTTGATGCGGCGATTGAACGCATGCTGAATCTGTTTCCGGAGATCGGCGTGATCGGGTTCGGGCTGCCGGGGATAGAATACGGCGGAATCCTCATTGAGATTGATTATGATAATTTGGCCGGCGGTTCTTTGCGGGGTCATATAGAAGAACAATTCGGACTGCCCGTGGTGATTGAAAACGATGTCAATGCGGCCGTTCTGGGGAGGGGACGGCTGGAGGGTGCCGCCGAAAGCGAAGTGTATGTGTACTTCCCCGAGAAGTCTCCTCCCGGAGCCGGAATCCGCATTCGGGATCAGCTTTTAAAGGGCCGAAGGAATTTCGCCGGAGAGGTGAAATGGATTCCATTGGATATTCCGTGGGGAACTTCGTCTCTATTGAATTCTCCGAGGATTCTTGATGCGGCGGCCAAGATTATCGTCACAATAACGGCGGTTATCGCTCCCGAGTCCGTTGTTTTGTACGGCAAATGTCTGACTCCGTCGCTGCTGAATATCCTTCGGGAAAACTGCATTCGATTGCTGCCGAATGAGATGGTGCCCGTTCTTTCTCTGGCCGATGATTTCGGTGCGGATTTCGAAGAGGGTCTTGTAGGGCTCTGTTTGGATGAGCTGGAAAACAAGGATGATTTATGGCGACACTTCTTTTGATTATCATTTACATAGCCTTTATCAGTTTGGGACTGCCGGATGCCCTCTTGGGCGCCGCATGGCCGGTGATGCAGCCCGATTTGGCGGTTCCCTACAGTCTCGCGGGGTTGGCTCAGATGACCATCTCCGGCGGGACCATCGTTTCAAGCGCTTTTTCGGGACGGTTTCTGAAGAAATTCGGTACCGGCCGGGTTACCGCCGTCAGCGTTGCTCTGACCGCCGCGGCGCTTTTCGGTTTTGCCCTTACGCCGTCCTTCTGGTGGCTTTTCGCGGCGGCCGTTCCCTTGGGGCTCGGAGCCGGGGCCGTGGATTCGGGACTCAACGCCTTTGTCGCCGCGCATTATGAGTCCAGACACATGAGCTGGCTTCACAGTTTTTGGGGAATCGGAGCGCTTTCCGGTCCTCTGGTACTTTCTTTTCTTCTCTCCCGGGGGCTTCCCTGGCGGCGCGGGTATCTTTCGATCGGGATATTTCAAGTGATTCTTGTCGCCGTTCTGATTTTCGCGGTTCCCCTCTGGGAGAAGGTGCGCGCTCGGGGTTCGGTGGCTGGAGGCGCGGAGAGGAAGGCGGAAAAGGAGGATTTAGCGGCTCCGAATGAGGACCGATCGGAAAAGGCGGGCCGGGATGACGGCCGGGAGGGTGTCGGGCTTGAGGAGCCGCAGTCGGAAACAACACAGGGCGAGTCCTCGAACATGGCTAGACAATTCGATGACTTCCGGCATGAAGAGGTGCTTGCGGAGGGAACACAGAGTGTTTCCGCGCGGCCCGATTCCACATCGAACCGTTCGCTCTTTTCCACCTTGAAGATTAAGGGCGTTTCTTTCGCTCTGATTACGTTCCTGTTCTATTGCGGGATGGAATCGACGATGGGACTTTGGGGAGGCTCTTATCTCTTTTTGATGAAGAATCTTGATCCCGCGGCCGCGGCGAGGTGGGTTTCCCTCTTTTATGCGAGCATAACTCTGGGGCGATTTTTGACCGGATTTATTACGTTCAAGCTGTCCAATAAAACCCTCGTCCGCTGGGGAGGAATAACGATTCTCTTTGGCGTGGTACTGCTGTTGTTGCCTCTGCCGACTGTGGTTTCTTTGATAGGATTTTTATTGATCGGATTAGGATGTGCCCCGATTTTTCCCTGCATGCTTCATGAAACTCCGGTAAATTTCGGTCCTGCCGATTCCCAGGCCATTATGGGATTCCAAATGGCGGTTGCTTATGTCGGGGCCTCCTTTCTGCCGCCGATATTCGGTTTTATCTCTTCGGCGACGTCGATGGCTTTATTCCCGCTATTTCTATTGGCTTACATTACGCTGCTGCTGCTGAACTCGGAGGCGCTGCGCAGGGCGGTGAGAACGTCCTAAAGCTGACTCTTTACGTGTCGCTGAGTGGAAATCTTTTCGGCATTATGAGATTTAATCCGCTGGAAAAGAAGAAGCCGTCCCGAAGGACGGCCCCTTATTTACTCTTTGGTTTTTCTTGGAAAGGGCAATATCTATCCGATATTCCCTTCAGCTTCAAAAGGGTTTTTCTTCCCCTTCCCGAAGGCCGTCCATCGGCCGCTCATCAGGTTGAAAACCGGAATAAAGAGCGCCACGAGAAGAATGGCGAAGGCCATCCAGAACACGTTGTGGCCGTTGGTTATCTGGAAGAACAGGGTGGCCACGCTCCAGGCAAGAATCGTCAGGTAAATCATAGACAGCCATCCGAACTTCGGTCCGATTTCCCGGATGATTGCGCCGAAGGCCGCCAGACAGGGGAAGTAGATCAGAACGAAGAGCAGATAGGCGAAAGCACGGGTCCATTCGTTGTTGAAGGAAGCGCGAAGCTGTCCGAATGTCGTAGCTTCCGCTCCGATATCCTCGGCAAGAGTCCCTTCATCCTCATGCATGAGAGAGGTTCCCAGAGGATCTCCCAGGGCTCCGAAAATGCCGGCCAGTCCTTCGGGAATGCTGACCAGGGCTTCCACGACGGCGCCGCCGAAAGAAAAACCTTCTTCTTCCTCGGCTTCGCCGTTATCCGCGGCGGCGGCTTCGGCGGCGGCCATTTGTCCGTAGAGGCCGCTCATTGTTCCGACGATGGCTTCCTTGGCGAAAAGACCGGTCATGAGGCCGACCGTTGCCGGCCAGTTCTCTTTCTCAATGCCCATGGGTGAAAACACCGGAGTTACGGCCTCGCTTACCGCGGCGAGAACGGAGTTCTGATCATCTTCGTTCCCAAAACTGCCGTCCACTCCCAAGGAATTGAAGAACGCCAAAACCAGAACCGCGATAACGATCACTTTCCCGGCCCGGGTCATGAAAACCTTCAGACGGTCCCACGTGCGGGCCATGATCATTTTAAAACGCGGTGCGTGGTAGGGCGGCAGCTCCATAACGAAATGACTGGCCTCGCCCCGGAACAGGGTTCCTTTCAGCATCAGGCCGGTAAAAACCGCCAGAAGGATTCCGGACATATAAATGGCGAAGACCATCAGTCCGGAACGGGCGCCGAAGAACGCCGCTCCGAAGAGGGCGTAAACAGGCAATCGAGCGCCGCAGGACATGAAAGGAGCCATGAAGACGGTCAGGTACCTGTCTTTCTTATTCTCCAGGGTTCGTGTGGCCATGACGGCGGGAACCGTGCAGCCGAATCCCACCAGCATCGGAACGAAGGCTTTGCCCGGCAGCCCGAGCATCCGCATGAAGCGGTCCATCACGAAAGCGGCTCGTGCCATGTAACCGGAATCTTCCAGAATGGAGAGCATCAGGAACATGAAGAAAATGACGGGAATGAACGTCGCCACGGTTTGAATACCGGCGCCGACGCCTCCGGCCAGGAGAATGGTGAGCCATTCGGGCGATCCGACGGCTTCCAGAAGAATCCCGAAGCCGTCCACGAATATGGCACCGAAGAGAATGTCGAAGAAGTCGATAAAAGCCCCGCCGATGTGGGTAACAACCCAGAAGAGCACGTACATTACTCCGAGGAAGATGGGGATGCCCGCCCATTTGTTAAGAACGACTTTATCGATCTTTTCCGTGGCCGCCTCAATTCCTTTCTTTTTCTTCACGGCCTTGTTCATCAATTCGGTGATGTGTTCGAATTTCGACTCGGCAATGATGATGTCGGGCGTATCGCCCAGTGTACTTTCGATTGCGGTCAGTCCGGCGGAGATTTCCTCTTTGCTCAGGCTTCCCGAAGAGATTGTTCGGGCCGTGGCCTCTTCATCTTCTTCAAGCAGCATTACGGCGGTCTGCCTGGGATGCTGTTTCAGCTTGCCGGACCATTCATTTATAATGTTTTCAACGGCTTCCGGATATTTCACCGGAGATGCGGTCGCGGAAGGAGAGAGGAGAGCGTCGCCGATGGCTTTGCGGACATCCCGAACATCCGCCGTGTTCAGGGCGTTAATCGCCATGACGGGAATGCCCAGAGCGTCGGAGAGTGCCTGCGTGTCTATGTCGACGCCCTGCTTCTCCGCCTGATCTTTCATGCTGAGTACGAGGAACATGGGTTTCCCCATTTCCATGAGGGTCATCGTTAGAAATAGGTTTCGTTCCAGGTTTGATGCATCGGCGATATTAACCACCAGATCCGTCTCACCGGAAAGAACATGGTTGCGGGCGATGATTTCGTCTTCGCTCCCGGCGTTCAGGGAGTAAATGCCGGGGAGATCGACCACCTCGATATTCTTGTCTCCCACCAGAAATCCCGTCTTTTTTTCAACGGTTACGCCGGGCCAGTTGCCGATGTGCTGGTTGCTGCCGGTAAGGCCGTTAAAGAGTGTTGATTTTCCGCAGTTCGGATTTCCGACGACGGCTATGGACTTCTTGTTCATGAGACTTTCCTTATTCTTAGGACATCGGCTTCGCCTTTGCGGAGGGAAAGCTTGAATCCTCTCACTTCTATTTCCACCGGATCACCCATGGGGGCCACCTTTTTTAAAGTAAAGACGGTTCCTTTCGTCAGTCCCATGGAAAGAAGTTTTCTCCTGTATGCTTTTTCCGCCGGGTCGTATCCGACCACTTCAGCGGAGTCGCCGACGGAGATTTCCCGTATGTTTGTCATCTGCAACTCCCTTGTGCTCATAGTTAAAAATTAGAAGTATCTAATATTAGTTAGCATGAACAATTTTAATTGAACCATACAAACGATGCAATGCATTTTCGACTATTTTACGTGGACTTTCCTGGCCATTCCTTGGCCGAGCATAATTTGGCGGCCCATTACGGAAAGAAGCATGGGGCTGCTTCCCGCACGGCGGATGATTGTAACCGGAACTCCGGGTATAAGACCCATGTCCATAAGTTTCCTCCGGGCGGTTCTGCCGCCGTCGATTCTGGAGATAACAACTTTCGTTCCGTTTTGAGCTTCGTCTAATCCCATTATTAAGCCTTTATGTAGCGGGACCGGCAACGGCCGAGTCCATGTAATGCGCCGGTGATGCCAGATTTCTCGCCGAAACGCCGTTCTTTTCGCAGAATTCCTCGAATTTTTCCTGCATGGCGGATCCTCTCTCTTCAGCCGAAGAGATGAACTTCATGAATTCAAGAAAACGTGCCATTACCGCCGGCTTCATGGCATGTTCCAGCCTGCAGGCGGTTTCGTCGGCATCTTTGCGGTCAACTCCCAGGATGTCGACGAAGAATTTACGGAATACCGAATGGGTTTCCGAAAGCCGTCTGGCTTCGATCTTTCCGCTGTCGGTAAGGGAGATGACTCCGTAGGGTTCGTAATTGACGAACCCCGTGTCCCTGAGATTTCTTAATGCGACGGTAACCGATGAATTTTTCACTTTAAGGCGCTCCGCGATGTCTTTGACGCGAACGCCCCCTTTTACGAGAATGATGTCATAGATTGCTTCAAGATAATCTTCCAGTGCTTCGGTTAAGATGGGACTCATAAAACACCATCGCAATAAAAATTTTAGAACAGTCTAAAAATATAGGAGAAAGGGTTAAGCGTCAAGAAGAGCGGGTGTTTTGGTTTATTAATTTGTTGAATGAATAACGATTATTCATGATATTGTATATATAAAAAAGGATGAGGGACATGAGAAATATAAAAACAGGATTGACGATTGTTTTGTTCACCGCGGCCGTTCTCTTTGTTCTCTTCTCCTGTTCCCGTGGAAGTGATGCTTCCACGGGCGCCTCAGAATCGATTAACGATGAAACGGCGCGTACCGTCGCCGTGGAAGGAATGAACGCCGCCCAAGGCCGTTTGGTGGAGGAAATCCTCGGCGCCGGCACGGCCGAGGGAATACGGGAAGCTTGGGTTGTTTCCGAAACCGAGGGACTGATTCGCAGTGTGCTTTTTGATTTCGGAGATACTGTCTCCGAAGGGCAAATCCTTCTCACCGTTGATTCGGATTTGGCCGAACGGAATCGGGATTTGGCCGAACAGAGATATGCGACCGCTTCACTGGAATTCAAAGCGGCACAAAAGTCCCGCGAGAACGGCAGCATCTCGGAATTGCAGTACAGCAGAACCGCGGATGCTCTGCTCGCCGCGGAGTCGGCCAGGGAGGAAGCCCGGGAGGCTTTTCAAAAAACCCGGTTAACGGCTCCTTTTTCCGGAGCCGTGGCCGCCCGGAGCGCGGATATCGGAATCGGGAATTACCTCGTCAGAGGAATCCGGGTTGTAAAAATCGTCGACGATTCGGCCTTTAGGACCGTTATCGGCGTTGGAGAAGGACAGGTTCTTCTTCTCCGCGAGGGTTCCGCCGCGTATATCACCGGGAATGACGGCGTAACGCGCGTGGGATCGGTTGCCGCGGTTTCCGCGGGCAGCGATGATGCCACGGGAAGTTTCGCCGTCGTGATTGAATGGATTCCTCGGCCGGAGGATGATTTAAAATCGGGAATGTCCGTTCGTGCCGCCGTCGAAGCGACGGAAATGCCGGAACGGATCATTCTTCCCTCTTATGCGATTCTGCAGCGGGGCGGTGCGGAATTCGTTTATATCGAGTCGGAAGGCAAAGCCGAACTTCGGGAGATTCGAACGGGTTCGCGTCTGGGGGAACGTGTTGAAGTTCTTGAAGGACTTCAAGCGGGAGAAATCGTTGTAACCAGCGGACTGGCCTCTTTGGCGCAAGGAGTTCCCGTAAAGGTTACGATGGTCGGGAAAACGGATGACGCCCGATGAAAATTGGAGATTTTTCCGTTCGGAATCCCGTTTTTGTGAATATCTTCATGTTCGCTCTTTTGGCCCTGGGAGCTTTGACTCTTATCCGAATGCCGCGGGAGCAGTATTCCGAGGTGCCTTTCTATTTCGCCAATATCGCGGTTCCTTGGCCGGGCGTCTCGGCGCAGGAAATTGAGAAAAGGATTCTTATCCCCATTGAAGAAGAAATGCAGGGACTCGAAGACGTGGATAAGATTATTTCAGAAGCCGACCAAGGTATCGGAGCGGTGAGCGTCCGATTTCAGGACGGTATTTCACAGGCCCGTTTTGATAAACTGTTTCAGGATGTCGACACGCGATTTTCCCGTGTTGAATTACCCGAGGGGACTCTGACCGCGTCGCTGGAGAGTTTTTCTTCCAATGATTTCATCCCGGTTATTGAAGTCGTGCTGTTCGGTGATGTCGGTTACGACGAATTGGTCCGGTCGGCCGAGCTGCTGCTTCAGCCGATGCGCCGGATTCCCGATGTGGCCGATGTGGAGATTATCGGATCCAGGGAAAAGCGCCTGGAGATTTCCGCCGATCGAACGGCCCTGGAATCCCGGAATATTTCTTTGGATGAATTGGTCGCGGCTGTTCAGTCCCGTCATATCAATGTTCCCGGCGGTACTCTGGAAACGGAGAATCGTGATTATCTGGTTCGAACGGTCGGCGAGGCGCAAAGCCCCGAAGCCTTCGGCGAAGTCGTGGTCCGCAGAGAATCGAACGGCGGTGTTGTACGACTCAGGGATGTTGCATCCGTTCAAACCGAATACGATCCCCAAGGGGCGTATACCCGCTTCAACGGAAACACGTCCGTTGTTCTTCGCGTAACCAAGGTTCCCCGGGGAGGGTCCGTCAAGATTATCGAGAGCGTAAAAAACATCGTCGAGGAAAAGCGAAGCCGGATTTCAGGTGATATCGGCATCGCCTATATGAACGATTCTTCGATTCCCATCCGCGCGAGTCTTGATGTGCTGCAGACCAACGCCCTGCTGGGTCTTGTTCTTTTAGTCGGTATTCTTTATTTCTTCGTCGGTTTGAGAAACGCCCTGATAACGGGGTTGGGAATTCCGGTTACATTCGCCGTTACTTTGATAATTCTGGATATAACCGGAGCCACCATCAACAGCAATACTCTTTTCGGTTTGGTCCTTGTCCTCGGAATGCTGGTGGATCATGCGATTGTTATTACGGAGAACAGTTTCAGGCTTCAGCAGTCCGGGCTTTCCCGGCGAAGCGCGGCTGTTGAGGGTACCGACCAGGTCGCCATACCCGTTATCGCCGCGTCGGCCACGACAGTCGCGGCATTTCTTCCCCTCATCCTTCTTCCGGGACTTATCGGGAAGTTCCTCCGTGTTATTCCCGTAACGGTTACCATTGCTCTCATTGTTTCCACGGCGGAGGCTTTGTTCTTTCTGCCGTCCCATTATGCCGATTGGCCTTCGGGGCGCCGCCGGCACGATGAAAGGCGTTTCTTTTCGGTTTTTCTCGCGAAGTATCGCCGTCTATTGGAATTTTCTTATCACTATCGGCGAATAACCGTGCCGGCGGTGATCATTCTCGTATTTCTCTCTTTCGCTTTGATTCCTTTTCTCGGTCAGGATCTTTTCAGCGCGGAGGATTATTCCGTCGTCTACATCGATATTACCATGCCTCCCGGATCGCCTATTGAGAAAACGGACCGCGTCGCATCCCGTTTTGAGGAACGATTAATCCCTCTTATCGGGAACGGTGAGGTTGAGGCGGTCGCGGTATCCATAGGATTTCTCTCGGGCGGTTCCGGGAATACTGCGGAGGCCGCCGTGGCTCAGATTACGGTGGATTTGAGTGAAAAAGGGGCCGGGCGCGAACGGTCCGTTACCGAAGTCATGGCCGATCTTAAAGGATTAACCGACGATATCGCCGGAGCCGATCGTGTTCTGTTTCGAAAAGCCACGACCGGTCCGCCCACGGACGATCCGATTGAATACCGTATTTTCGGAGACAGTTATGACGAGATGCTCATCGTTGCCGACAGGATTCGCCGGGAACTGGCGGAAGATTGGTCCGTCGTCAATATTGAAGACAACTATAAACCGGGAACACCCGAACTCACCGTTCGGGTGAATGAAGAGAGAGCCGCCTCCTATGGTCTTTCGGTTCTGTCCATCGGGCGTTTTTTACGGGCGTCCGTCGAAGGCGTCGAAGCCGCGTCTTTTTTCAAAGACAATACGTCTCTTGATATTCTTGTGCGGTTTTCGGATTCGGGAGAACTGTCGCCGGCGCTGCTCCAGCAGCTTCGGATTCCCACATTCGCAGGAACGGCCGTTCCCTTCAGCGCGGTGGCGGCCATTGAAAGCGGAACTCCCGTGGCCTCGATTAAAAGACTGGACGGCCGCAGGGAATTGACGATTTCGGCCCAGACTCTGGATAAGGATCGTGTTTCCGAGCTCAACAGGAAAATGCAGAAGATCTTTGATGAGGAGTATGCATCGCGTTATCCCGGCGTGGAGCTGTCCGTCGGCGGTGAGTTTGCCGAATTCAGCGATCTGCTGATCCGCATCTTGAGAATTTTCCTGCTTGGTATTTTCCTTATCTATATCATCCTTGGAACTCAATTCAAGAGCTACCTTCAGCCGTTCCTTATCCTCTTTACCGTACCGATGGCTTTTTTCGGCGTTGTTATCTATCTCTTCATTTCCGGAACGCCCTTCAGTACGACGGTTCTGTATGCGGGTGTGGCTTTGGCCGGTATCGCGGTAAACGACGCCATCGTACTGATCAGCTTCGCCAATAAACAGCGTTCAAAGGGGATTTCGGTAAACGAGGCGGTTATCGAAGCGGCGCTGCTGCGTTTTCGTCCCATCATCCTAACCAGTCTTACCACGATCGCCGGATTGGTTCCCACGGCTTTGGGACTGGGGGGGCGATCCGTTGTCTGGGGGCCGATGGCTTCGACCATCATTATCGGTCTTCTTTTCTCCACGGTCGGAACGCTGGTATTCATTCCCGCGCTGTATGGGATGTTCTTTGACAGAGGCGGACGGAAAGCGGCGTGATGATTTCTTTAGCCGGCCTGTTTAACCTGATTGGCGGATTTCGAGGTGAAGGTTTCGGCCGGACTTCGTATTTCAACCGGCGGGCTCCTTCGCAGACATAAATAGGCTATGATACATTCCATGAATTCACCCGTGCGTAAACGGACCTGGATCGTGAGCTCGGCCGCCGCCGCTGTTTTGATTTGGAGCCTTGCCTCCCGCATTGTCGGCCGTGAGATTCTCCTGCCCTCGCCGGAACTCACCGTGATGTATCTGTTTCACATGTTCCTCAGCGGGGAAACCTGGATGGCCGTGGGATTGACTTTGATCCGTGTAATTCTTGCCTTCGCAATGAATATCGTCGTTTCACTTGCTCTGGGAATTGCGGCGGGATTTTTCGAACGGGCGGAATACGCTCTTACTCCGGTGCTGACGGTAATGAAATCCGTCCCTACCATGGGCATTATTCTGCTTTCCCTTATCTGGTTCAAATCCGGGGCGGCCGTTCTTTTCGTCTGTTCTCTGATTATTTTTCCCGTGCTTTACAGCTCCGTGCTTACGGGTATCAAAAACCTGGATGTCGGTCTCTTGGAAATGCATCGGGTTTTCCGTATACGGAGAACGAGAATGCTGCGTCATTTTATCGTGCCTTCCTTACGGCCTCATTTCATCGCCGGCATGATGTCCGGACTCGGCCTTGCGATGAAGGTGGTTATCGCGGCGGAGGTTTTGGCGCAGCCGAAGATAGGGATCGGTACGATGTTCCAGATTGAACGGGCCCGGCTGAACACAACGGGTGTTTTCGCCTGGTCTTTATTGGTGATTATTCTGACGGCGTTCACGGATCTTCTTTTTTCCACTTTGAAGAAACGCTGTGAGGTTCGGCCGTAATGCGCTTGCAAGGGATTCATAAACGTTTCGGGGAAATGGTTCTGTACGACGGACTCGATTTCTCTCCCGTGGAGAATGGTGTAACCTGTCTGCTCGGCCCCTCCGGATGCGGTAAAACGACGCTGCTGAATTTGGCGGCCGGATTGATTCTTCCCGATTCGGGTTCCGTTGAAGAGAGCGGACGCGTATCTTACGTTTTTCAGGAAGAACGGCTTCTGCCGTGGGAAACCGTTGAATTCAACGCCATGTACGCCATGGACCATGCTCTTTCCGCGGCCGAACGCCGCGAAACGATCGGCGAATTGCTGGAAGCTTTGGAAATCGCGGATGCCTCGGATAAATATCCTGCTCAGATCAGCGGCGGAATGGCCAGGCGTACGGCGCTGGCACGGGCTCTTGCCGCGCCGTTCGATACGCTGCTTCTGGACGAGCCTTTCTCTTCGCTGGATCCGGACCTCCGGGTGCGTATCGTGGAAAGAGTTCGTCCGCGGCTTTCGGGGAAAACAGTTATTCTTGTAACACACGATTACACTGCGGCCGAGGCGCTTTCGGACGCCATCTACAGACTTTCAATGCCTCCTGTGCGCTTAACGTCCGTGGATAAGGCCGATGTAAAAAGCGAGCTGGACCGGATTAAACGAATGGATTCGGATTAGAGCGTCCATTCTCCGCCGAAAAAGAGAACCAGATCGGGGCCTTCCCAGGTGAGAGGATCTTCTTCGAAATAGAACTGCCAGACGAACCTGTCAAAGCGGCCTTTCACGCCGATTTTCAAATCGAGCTGCGGGAGCGAGAACATGGTTCGGACGCCGAAAACATCATGGTAGTAGGTTTCCGTTCCTATGACAGGCGACCTCTGGATGTTGCCTTGGATAAGGAGCGACCAATCCGGGCCGAGACGGAATTCCGCCGCCGGGATGAACTGGTACATAAACCGTCCGTCCGGCCCCAGCGGAAGAATCATTCCCGCGGTGTTATAGAACGCCCAGCGCGGCCGGGGCCGCCAGTCGGCGATAAAGGCAAGGCCTAAATCGGGATAGCCCGATCCGTAACCGACTTCGCGCCGGCCGATGGGAATTTTAAAGGCGCCGCAGAGGGCCAGATCGGCTCGGGATCGTTCCCAAAAAGTCCAAAGAGCCCTTAGATCCAAATCTCCCAACCCCGCGACAACACCGGATCCTTCGTAGTTTCCGGCATTCGAAGTTTTAATGTTCCAGTACGAACGGTTTTGGTCGAAGTATTCCCGGCCGGCGTTGCTGAGTCCGAAGAGAGCATGGAATCCTT
The DNA here is from genome assembly GCA_963666985.2 of Spirochaetia bacterium. Taxonomy (GTDB): domain Bacteria; phylum Spirochaetota; class Spirochaetia; order DSM-2461; family DSM-2461; genus UBA2779. Next base: position 2,912,861 of record CAXXIA010000002.1, read on the forward strand.
CGATGAGGCTATCGGCGAATCCCGGATAGCGGATGTGCAGGCGGCCGTCGGCGCTGAAGCGCCAGTGATCGAAGGCCTGCCAGTCCACTCCGAGTTTCCACACGGTGCTTTCATAGTCCAGAGCCGTATAATCGTCCTGGTCGTCCACTTTGCCGTCGTCGTCGGCATCGGACAAATCCAAGTCCACGGGATAGGAAGAGAATTCGTTCAGAAAGGACAATGACGATCGGAGATGAATGGTTCCTTTATCGAGAGCGGCGGCGCTTTCGGCGGGAAAGCTGAACCAGGGAAGGTGCGGGGCGTAGAGGTTCCGGCCTCCTAAGGGACCTAAGGGTTCTGAATCGGCGAGAGACTGCGCCGTGAGGATTCGGGGCGAGGCAAGAGCGATAAAAATAATCAGGAGTGCCGAGGTTCGGCGGCGGAAGAACGTAATGAAGGGCGTATGACGGCCCCGGCGGCCTCGGAATGCGCCGGGGTTGGCGGGTGTGGAAGAAGCCGAACGGCCGGAGTGGTTCCCGGTTGCGCACCATCGTTCCGTTTTTAAAGAGCCCTCGGTCGTTTGTGCGCTTCTTGAATTCACTCTACGTCCCGTGCGGCCAATTCTTCCCACCGAGAGGTCCGTTCGGCAATTTCCGCGAGCAGCGGTCCGTGCCGTTTCCCGGCCTCGGCAAGCGCTTCGGCATCCGGTGAACCGCTGGAAAAGACGCGTTCAATTTCCGTCAGTTCATCTTCCAGCATCCCGATGGACTCCATCAATTCTTCCATTTCCTTTTTTTCTTTATAAGATAATCCTTTCTTGGGTTCCCGGTTCGACCGCTGAGCCGCGACGGCCGCCGTTCTTCGGGACTCACGAGCCGCCAGCGATTCGGAGCGTTCATCATTTCTTGCCGTTTCGCGGTATTCGGACCATGTGCCGGAGAAACCCGCCACGGATCCCCGTCCGTCGAGGATAAAGAAATAATCGACAACGCGTTCCAGAAAGGTTCGATCGTGAGAAACCGCCATCAGACAGCCTTCGAATCCTTCCAGAAAGTTTTCCAAGAGACCGAGTGTTTCCAAATCCAAATCGTTGGTGGGTTCATCGAGCAGAAGGAAGTTCGGTTCGCTCATCAGCAGACGGACAAGCTGTAGCCTTCGCCGTTCTCCTCCCGAAAGATACCGAATTTTCCCGCGTGCCGCGGCAACAGGGAAGCCGAAACGTTCCAGCCATCCGGATACGTCGATTAAGCCTCCGTCGGCCCGGCGTACATGCTCGGCCTCTTCCTTCATATAGTCGATGAGCGTCGAATCCTCATCCGCCCTCAGCGGCGATTGATCCAGCACGGCGAATCGGGTGTTCACTCCCACGTCGATTCGTCCCGCATCGGGGGCCAGATGTCCCGCGATAAGAGAGATCAGCGTTGTTTTGCCGGCCCCGTTGGGCCCGGCGATCCCGATCCGCTCTCCTCTTCGGAAGCTGTAGGAAAACGGCGTGATGACTTTTCTCTCGCCGCGGGAAACCTCGACATTCACCAATTCGAGAACCTTTTTCCCCAAACGGCGGCCGCCGGCGGTAAATTCCGAAAGGCGCCTCACATCGGCCTGGGGCGCGTCCTGAAGATTCTCAATCCGGGCCAGTCTTTTTTTATCTTTACCGGTCCGAGCTTTCGGACCGCGGCTCGCCCATTCCAATTCCCGCCGGAGGATGGTGGCGCGCTTGACGGCGGCCTTTTCCTGTTCTTCCAGTCTTTTCGCTTTCGATGTGAGGAATGTGGACCAGTTGCCCGGATATTTCCGTAAGGTTTGATCCTCGAGTTCCAGAATGAAATCGCACACCGAATCGAGAAAACTCCGATCGTGAGTTACCAGGATATAGCTTTTTCGGCCGGTCTTCAGCCAGCCTTCCAGCCATTCCACGGTCTCCAAATCCAGATGGTTCGTCGGTTCGTCCAGGAGAAGAAGATCCGCTCCCGAAGCCAGAACCCGCGCCAGATCCGCCTTGCGGAGTTCGCCTCCCGAAAGCGTGTTTAAAGGGCGGGAAAGATCATGAATGCCCAGCTCGGAGAGAAAGGAGTGGAAGGCTGTTTCCAGATTCCATGCGTCCTCGCGTTCCATGCGGGACTGGAGTTCGGCCAGTTTCTCTCCGGAGGATTCATCATAGGCTTCCAGAAGAGACTCATATTCCCGAACCAGAGCGGCCTTGGGATCATCGGAACGAAAAACCAAATCCGCCAGAAGGGCACCCTCTTCATACCGGGGAATCTGCGGAAGAAAGGCGATCTTTAAATCGCCGCGGTGATGGTAGGCGCCTGTATCCGGCTTTCTTGTTCCGGTCAGCAGGGAAAGGAAGGTTGACTTACCGGCGCCGTTGGGACCGATAAAGCCGATGCGGTCTCCGGCGTCGATGCCGAGATTCACCTCCCGGAAAAGGGGAGTGTCGCCGAGGGTGAGTGATGCGTCCACCAGAGATAGAAGGTTCATGCGGGGCCTATTGTACCCGGAGTGAAGATGGTGGCCAATGCGGGAGGAATAACTCAGACGACCGCGGAGCGGGATGTTGAATAGATCGCGCCTTGCTCCATCTCTACCCGAGAAACAGCGCCTGTATGCGAGGTGAAAATCATTTCGATGCCGTCGAGGTTTTTGATTTTTTCAAATGATGCTTTGGCCCTGCGGTGATTCATATTGAAAAGGCGGTAGAACGGACGCAGGGAACCGTTCTGGAAAACCGCCGCGTCTCCGGTAAAGAGAAAGCGGTCGTTGATAAGGTAGGCTGTATGCCCGAAGGTATGCCCCGGCGTTGCAATCGCCGTTACCCGGATGGAGCCGAAGGTGAGCTGTTCTTTGTCCTGCAGGATTGTGAAGCCGCGACCGAGCGGTTTGTTTCGATAAAAAGGCAGACGATACTTACGGCCGCTGATCATGGCATCTTCATCCTTTCCTATGAAGAGTTTCGCGTTTGGGAAGCACTTCAGTCCTTCGCGATGATCCTTGTCCGTATGGGTCAGGAGGACCGCCGAGATTGACTGCGGATCATACCCCAGTTCCCGGATGTTTTCGGCCAGATGCTCAGCTTTGTACCCTGAGTCGATGCAGATGGTGTGTGATCCGTCGGTAACGAGGAAGACGTTTACGTCTTTATCCCGGATTGCGAAGATCCCTTCGGTGATTTTCCCGGTCTCGGACGGATAGAAAAAAGCCTGAAACAGTCCTGCCGGATGCGGAATCACGGCCGGTATTCTTCTCCGGTAGGTTTGATAGGCCTCGCCGAATGCCTCATGCATAACCTTCTCTTCGCGCCGCAGCAGAACGCGCAGGATAAGATAAATCACAACAGGCGGGATGAGCAGAATCAGGGAATGCGCGGCGATGCAGAATCCGGAAAGAACAAACAGGATACCCGAATAGATTGGATGGCGCACGATGCCGTACACCCCCTGATCGGCAATAAAGCCCCGCCTGATACATCCGTCGATCCGGCTTCCCGCGGGAATCCACAGAAAGAAACCCATGCCGATGAGAAGAGCACCGATGAAATAAAAAATCAGGAGTCCTCTGTTTATTGAAAAGATTGCGGGGTAACTCCATGCAAGGACGGCGCAGCCGGCGATCATCAAAAGGGAGAGGATGGTGAAAACCGGGCCGACTCCCCATAATGACATGGGCTTTGTTTCTTTCTTCATTTGGATTTTATTGTACCCGGGGTGTGATGAAGTCTCCAACAGGTTCCGGGTGAGTAGTCGTCTCGGAAATTGTAGGTGACCAATCTGTATCGGTATATCGCAGCCCGGATCGCAGCGGTTACGGCCCGACCGGACCCGGCGGAGCGGACAAGCGGAGCCGGAAAAGGCCGGCGATTAGGCCGTTTGAGCGGAGAGCCGGAAAAGCTGTTCATAACAGAAGAGAAAAACCAACATTCATCCTATAATTAAAATATGTTTAGAGTTGATGATTATGAATGAGAACGGCGGCAAAGACGAAAATCAAGATCTCATTATAAGCGGGGAGATTAGCAATATCCCCATCTGCACTTTGTTTCGTTATAGTGAAGAAGAAATCCTGACTCGTAAAATTTCCATGAATCTGGATGATCTTACTCCTGTTTCGGAAGCGGAGAAAATTCTGCTGGAAGGGATTGATCTGAGTCGATACGGGTATGTTGATCCGGATACTCAAGAAATAAAAACACTGACCATCGACGTCCTTAAAACGCCTTCCAAGATAAGATTACCCAATGAGTTGCTGCTGAAAATATTGGAAAACGCCGCCGATAATTTGGCGGGCGGAGATGAAGCGGTTTTTAAAGCCGGTAAGAGGGCGGCGGAATTCATTCCTGAGCTTCGAAAATTAATCGTGTATATGAAGGTTCTGCCTCCACAGTTTTTTCTGCAGCAGGTAAAAAGATTTGCGGGCGGACTTTCCACAAGATCTGTAGAGCTGGATCTTCATCAAAAGAATTCCATGCATATCAATCTGCATTATCCGGAGGATATGACGAAGAATAACGGATGTGTAACATCCGGAGCACGCTGCGCGGGCTTTCGGGGATCGGTTGATGCGATTCTTTCGTTAATGGATCTTGAAAATGTCAAAATTACCGAAAGCCATTGTATGGTCGATGGAGCCGAGTACTGTGAATTTGATGTCTCTTGGGATCCTCCCGGTGTTTTGAAGAGACTGAAGAATATTCTCATGTTTACTATGTTTCGTGAGATTTATGATTCGTTTCATGAAACCGAAACTTCCAAGGATCATGAGATTTTCGTTATTACGGCCAACCTCAGGGCGGAGCAGAAAAAACTTGAATCGGCTCTCAAACAGCTTGATGCCGCCAATAAAAGACTTGAGATGCTTTCGATAACCGACGGACTTACCGAGGTTCGGAATCGGGGTTTTTTCGATAAAGAAATGCCCAGGCTGTGCCGGATTATGTCCAGAACAAAAAACAATTATCTTTCGCTTTTAATCGTTGATATCGATCATTTCAAGTCGGTCAACGATACCTACGGGCATCAGGCGGGAGATATAACGCTGAGCAGAGTTGCTTCCATCATACAGACTTACGCACGGCGTCCCGAGGATTTCGTGGCCAGATACGGCGGTGAGGAGTTCACCGTTGTTCTGCCGTATACGGATCCCGAGAATGCGCTGAACATCGCCGAATCCCTCAGGGAAGCCATAGCCGAGTCTTATGACTGCAGGCCGAAGCTTGATCATCCGATTACGGTCAGTGTCGGTGTCTGCACCAAACAACTTGAAGAAACGGATTTTGACGGATTTGTTAATGAACTCATCGCACAAGCGGATAAAAATCTTTATCAGGCGAAAGAGAGCGGCCGCAACCGCGTGGTTGCCAGCAGCTGATTCACGAAGCGAATGAGCGAGACTTAAACAGTTGAATCGCGAAGCGATTTAACGAGCAATAGCTGTTTCGCAGAGCGAAATAGCGAGCAACAGTTGTTTCGCAACGCGAAATAACGAACCTTAAACAGCGTGTTCGGCAACGCCGAACCGCAAGTCCGGCGGCCGACAGTTGAGTTCTCCGACTCCGGCGGCCGCTTCCCCGATTTATTTTCCCGCGATTCGCATCCCGATACGAATCATTCTGCAGGCCCGCTCGGCGGCGTCTTTCAAGGATTCGGCGGAGCAGGCGATTGCCTCTTCAAGAGTCATGGTTTTGGAGACGGTGCTCATGATGGAGTCTATTCCGTAAGCGTACACGGCCGATGCGCCTTCCCCGATGTTGCCGACGATCGCCAATACAGGCAGTCCTGCGGGTTTTGACCGGGAGGCGACTCCGATGGGCACTTTTCCCCGGATCGATTGACCGTCGATTTTCCCTTCTCCGGTAATGACCAGATCCGCCCCTTTGATTTTTTCCTCAAAATCGGTCAAATCCAGAATGGTATCGATGCCGCTTTTCATTACCGCGTCGCAGAATGCGTTCAGTCCGAATCCCAAACCGCCGGCCGCGCCGGCTCCCGGTATGTTCCGCATGGAGCGGCCCTTCCATCGTTCCACGACATCGGCGAATCGGCCCAGCGCGGCATCGAGTTCTTTCACCATGACAGGATCGGCTCCTTTTTGGGGACCGTAAATGAAAGAAGCGCCGTTTTCGCCCAGCAGGGGATTATCCACGTCGCAGGCCACGTGAATCACGGCCTCTTTAAGCCGCTGATCGGCGGCCGAGTCGTCGATGGAGGCGATGTCGGCCAAGGCGGCGCCGCCGGGGGGAAGTTCCCTGCCGTTTGAATCTTTGAGTGAAAAGCCCAGAGCCTGGGCCATTCCGGCGCCGCCGTCGTTGGTGGCGCTTCCGCCGATGCCTATGGTGATGTCGCGGTAACCGGCGTCAAGGGCCGCGCGCAGAATCTGGCCTGTTCCGTATGTGCCGGCAATTCGAGGATTCTTTTCGTTTTCCAAAAGAAGAGGCAGTCCGCTGGCGGCGGCCATTTCCGCGACGACTTTACCGCCGACGACGCCGTAGAAGGCGTCCGTCGAGCGGCCCAGAGGATCGGTCGCCTTAACGGTGACCGTTTCACCGCCCAAACCGCCGACCAAGGCTTCAACGGTGCCTTCCCCGCCGTCCGCGATGGGAATCTTTACGTATTCTGCGTCGGGGAAAACGGCTTTGGAGCCTTCTTCGATGAGTCCGGCGACTTTCAGACTGCTGTTGCTGCCTTTATAGGAATCCGATGCAATGACGATTTTCACAAAATCCTCCCCTTTCACGGTAAACGGCGGGAATTGAAGAGATATACCCGGCATGGATGCTGATGAACTCCGTTTCCATTCTTAGTCTAACGGGTGAACGCCATTCTGTCGAAAGGAGTTAAAAGGAGCCGAAAGGAAAAGAGGGTACCGGGCTTTCTGAAGAGCCTCCGACTGTTACAGTGCGGTGAAATCCGACCTTCACTTGGCCGGAATCGGAGTCTGTGCGGGCTATGAGTCCTCATGAAGAGCCGAATGCGGCATCATGTACTGACGATTTACCGGCTGAAAAGCTGATTAGAGCCTTACGTCGTCTCGGTGCCGCAGTACAGCCGTTGATCGGCCGAGAACGGCGGTAGCCCAAAGCCTCCGGATACGGCCATAGATCAAAACCGCGACAATTTTATTCAGGAAACCTGGAATCACGGATGTTTTTCGTCCCAATGCGCGAACGGCCGACTTGGCGACAGCTCGCGATGACTGGACCGGTGCCCCCGGGCCTTGTTTCACGACGCTGTCTCTGTATCCCGGCGTATCCGTGGCCCCGGCGATGCAGGCCATGATATCAACGCCTTCTTTTCGTGCCTCGGCACCGGTTCCTTCGGCGAAAATAATGTTCCAGGCTTTTGAAGCGGCGTAGGCGGCCACATACGGCGTTCCGCCCAGACCCGACAGTGACGAGAGGAGGATAATTCCGCCCCTACGGCCCGTTTCCATCCAGCGTTTTCTAAAAAGGTTGCCGGCTCCATGGACCACGTTGAGCGGTGAAGCAACATTGACAGCCACTGTTCTTTGAGCCGCATTCAGGTCCATGTCTAAAAAGGGGCCGATGGGGCTCGCGGCAGCGTTATATATGATAAGACCTAAATCCTTTTCACCGATAACCGTTTCGATGTTCCGCCACGGATTGGGAAGAGACAGATCGAGAATGAGGATTTCTGTATCGATTTTGTATTGGACCTTGAGGTATTCGGCGGCTTTTAGAAGAGGGGCTTCTCGCCTGGCCGCCAGAATCAGTGACAGACCCGCGGCGGCAAGTTCCTCGGCGAAAGCAAAACCAATGCCTTCCGATGCGCCCATAACGGCGGCCCATCGTCCGTATTTTTCTACAATGCGGTTTTTTTTCATCAATAACTCCCCGGGGTAAGGGTCGGAACTCTCGAGATTCTCTTTTCTTGAACTTTATTCCCGATGGCGGTCGGCGACAATAGTCCGACTTTCGAATATAAGAGATGTACGGCGGATCAGAATCTTCATGTGAAACGGGAATGCCGGTAAAGGTACTTGCGGTTGATTATTTAAAGGGAATAGACTTCGGTTTTCCGCAGGTCGGTAAAAACCGATGGAATGGAATAAGGAGCGATCGACACCATGGCCGAGAAACTCGTTATCGCAGTCGGCGGAAACGCCCTCATTGAAGACCCCCATCACATTTCCGTTCATGCCCAATACCTCGCGGCCCGGCATGCCGCCGAGAGCCTCGGAGGTTTGATGGCCGCCGGTCATCATATTTCCATCGTGCATGGCAACGGCCCTCAGGTGGGATTCATTCTCCGGCGGGCCGAATTGGCCCGCGGCGTGCTTCATGAAGTTCCTCTCGATTCCTGCGTGGCGGATACTCAAGGAGCTCTCGGCTACAACCTTCAGATGGCCCTCGGGAATGAGATTACGGCGAGAAAACTGAATCGAAGCGCCGCGACCGTGGTTACTCAGGTTTTGGTTGACCGTGACGATCCGGCGTTTTTGAATCCGGTGAAACCGATCGGCGGATTCATGGACGAAGAAGAGGCTCGGCGCCGCGGCGAAGAAGAAGGCTGGAAGGTTGTTGAGGATGCGGGAAGAGGATGGCGGCGCGTCGTACCGTCGCCCGAACCGAAGAGTATTCTGGAATTGGACGTAATCCGCTCCCTTGTGGACGCGGGAGTTGTCACCATCGCGGTCGGCGGCGGAGGAATCCCCGTGGCTCCGGGAATATCGGGAGAGCTGGAGGGAGTTGAGGCGGTTATCGATAAAGATAAGGCGGCTTCCCTGCTCGCCGTGTCGCTGAACGCCGACAGGCTGATTATTTCAACGGCCGTTCCCCGTGTCTGTATCGATTACGGGAAGCCGACGCAGAAGGAACTGACGAAGATCAATGTCGCGGAGGCGGAATCTCTGGCCGCTCAAGGGCAGTTCGCTCCGGGCAGCATGCTTCCGAAAATTGAAGCGGTGGTGGCCTTTATCAAGAAAACGGGCCGGGAAGGACTCATTACCGATCCGCCGCATTTGGCCGCCGCTTTGAAAGGGCGGGCGGGGACGAGGATTGTTCCTTGAAATTGATGAAATCGTCAATATTGGTATTGTATATTGACATATTTTGAAGATTGGATAAGATTAATGAAAGGAGCATCGCAGATCTTGATATTTTTGTGATGCAGGATCACAATAAAATCCATTAAGGAAAACAGGAGTTCGATCCATGAATCGTCCCGTCAATTTTTCAGCCGGTCCGTCCATGATTCCCACGGAAGTTCTTGAGTCTCTCGCCGCGGATATGGTGGATTACCGCGGTACCGGCCTTTCGCTTGTGGAAGTGAGTCATCGCGGCGCCGTTTATGACGGCGTTCATCAGGAGGCCATCTCTCTTTTAAAAGAGCTGATGAATATTCCCGATGGTTATTCGATTCTTCTTCTCGGCGGCGGCGCGACGTTGCAGTTTTCCATGCTTCCCATGAATCTGATGCTTCCCGGAAAAAGCGCCGATTACGTCAACTCGGGTTCTTGGGCCAAAAAGGCCATTACCGAAGCGAAAAAGGTCGGTGATGTCAACGTTGTCTGGGACGGAGCGGGAAGCAGTTACATGTCTTTGCCCGATCCCGCTTCCGTCAAACCGTCTTCCGCTTCTTCCTATCTTCATATTACCAGCAACGAAACCATCGGCGGCGTCCAGTGGAAAACGTTCCCCGATACCGGAGATGTCCCTCTTGTCGCGGACATGTCCAGCGATATTTTAAGCCGGCCGATTGATGTGAGCCGTTTCGGAGTGATTTACGCCGGAGCTCAGAAGAACCTGGCTCCCTCCGGTTTGACCGTGGTTATCATCAGGGACGATCTCTTGACAAGATCGTCCGATTCCCTCGGATCCTATCTGAATTATGCCGTTCACGCGGAAGCGAACTCGCTGTACAATACCCCGCCGGTTTTCCCCATATGGGCCATGAAGCTTGTTCTGGAAGGCGTGAAAAAACGCGGAGGCGCCGCGGCCGTTGCCAAAGATAACGCCGATCAGGCGGCGGCACTTTATGACGCGATCGATTCCTCCGGCGGATTTTACCGATGCCCCGTGGAAAAGGCGGTGCGTTCGGATATGAATATCGTCTGGCGTCTGGCCGAGGAAAGCCGGGAAGCCGATTTCATCAAATCCGCCTCCGAAGCGGGACTCATCGGGTTGAAGGGGCATAGAAGCGTCGGCGGATGCCGGGCCTCATTGTACAACGCCATGACGATGGACGGTGTTCGGCGGCTTATTGATTTCATGGCGGACTTTGCCCGGAAATAAGGTAAGGACGTCGGCTCCCTGAAGCCGCTTTACGGGTTCCGTATCGGATTCGGTATCAATGCCTCAATAGCGTTCGCGGGAGTCTGAGGAGGAGAGAATGTTCCGCCTTGATCGGTTGAACATGAGTATTATCGACCATCTTCAGGAGGGTCGAAAATCCTATAAGAAAATCGCCGATAATCTGGGAATCTCGGAAAATACGGTCAAGGCGCGGGTAAGAAAGCTTGAAGAAGAAGGCATTCTTAAAATCGCGGGATTCGTTGATCCCGAATCCATGGAAGGACACCAGATTATCTATATAGGCGTGAAGCTTAAGGATATGAATTACCCGACCAAAGGCGAAGAAATCAGCCGGCTGCGCCGGGTTGTTTCCGTGGGCGTCGTTACGGGCCGCTACGATCTTATTGTAACGGTTCATCTGAAAACCGGTTTCGGGCTTTTGGAGTTCCTCAGCGAGGAGCTCGGCCGCATCGACCGGATTGAGTCCATTGAAACGTTTATGGTGTACAAAGGATACAACATTAAAGTTCCTTATATCGCCGATGAAAAAGAACTGATTGAGGTGGCGGAATGAATTCTGTTGAACGTCTTCGTAAGTTGGGTATCGCCGTTCCCAATATTCTCGTTCCCGGCGCGGGAACGGCTCCGGAAACCTGGTCCGTTATCGCCTGCGATCAGTTCTCTTCGGATCGCGGTTATTGGGAAGAAACACGGCGTATTGTCGGCGGTGATCCTTCAACGCTTGATTTGATTATTCCCGAATGCTACCTGGAAGATGGGGATAGGGATGAACGGGCGGGCGCGGCCAATACCGCGATGGCTGAAATCTTGGAACATGGTGTTTTAAAGCAGCTTGATTCCGGTTTCATTCTGGTGGACAGATCCACTCTTTACGCTCCTCGCCGACGGGGATTGGTTTTGGCCGTTGATTTGGAGGCCTACGATTTCTCGAAAGGATCGACCAGCGCCATCCGGCCCACCGAAGGAACGATTCGCGATCGGCTGCCGCCGAGAATGGCCGTTCGCCGGGGCGCCTTGCTGGATCTGCCGCACGTTCTTTTACTCATGGATGACCCTGATGATTCGGTCATGAATGCGGCTTCGGCCGCCGCCGCGGCCAAGGTTTACGACTTTGATCTGATGCAGAAAGGCGGTCATGTAACCGGCCGTTTTATTCCCGAAGAGGCGATGAGCGCTCTGGCCGGCGCTTTTGAAGGAATCCTTTCCCAATCCGGCTTTCTGTTCGCCGTCGGGGACGGCAATCATTCTCTGGCATCCGCAAAAGAGATTTGGAAAGAGAAGAAAAAAGCCGGAGCGCCGGAGGATCATCCCGCTCGTTTCGCCCTGGTGGAGGTGGAGAATATTCACGATGACGGACTTCATTTCCATCCCATCCACCGTGTTCTCTTCGGTGTTAACGCCCGGGAAACGGCGGACTTTATTCGGAAGAAACTCGGCGCGAAAGAGGCGGCCGGAGCCGGTGATGTGTTTGTAAAACTTCTGACTCCCGATTCGGAATGTTCCCTTGATTTTGCCGTTCCCGCCGGACGTTTGGCGGTTGAACCTTTGCAGGATGCCCTCGATGCCTACTTGGCGGATCATCCCGAAACCTATATCGATTATATCCACGGCGCCGATGCCGTTCGAAATCTCGTGTCCGATTCCAATGACCGCATCGGTTTGATATTGCCGGACATTGATAAAAAGACGTTTTTCAAAAGGATTCTGGAGTTGGGACCGTATCCGCGCAAGACGTTCAGCATCGGGGAAGCGGTTGAAAAGCGCTATTACCTTGAAGCGAGAAAGCTTGTTGACTGATGAATCTGTTTTCCGTGCGGTTTGTTTCCCGGGCCCAATTCGGCCGGAAAATGTACGCCGCAGCCTTTAACTGACGCCTCTATGGAATGCCGTCCCGGCTGCGCCGCCTGCTGTATCGCCATTACTATTTCGTCTCCTGTTCCGGGATTTCCGAACGGCAAACCGGCCGGTGTGCGCTGCGGCGCTTTGGCTCCGGACGGACGATGCCGGATCTGGGAAACCGCGGAATATCCCGAAGTCTGCCGGAATTTCCGGGCCGGAAGAGAGTATTGCGGAAAGACCGCCGACGAGGCACTCCGTCTTCTTTCGGAACTGGAAGCGGCGACCGGCGGTTGAGCCTTTCTTGCTTCCTTATCAGGGGGTGTATGCAAAACGAAGCCGGCTTTTGAGCGCATGATCGGGTTCTTTCTCCGGTGGGCTCATTAAGAGTCATTAAAAAATTTTCATAATCTTTTCATATGAGGACTTTGTGTTATTGACTCTTTTTTTTCAGGAGGTTATCCCTCCATCATAAGGCGGACCCGTCCCTTAAGGGACCTGAAGGGGTTCGCGCGAGGTATACCGGGTGAATAAATCACCTTTGCTTTCCCGTGCTTACGATTCGGGAGAGCTCATGTCCGGAAACGGTGACGATTCCGGCGAGAACGGCCCTGAACACGGCGGGAATTGGGAGCCTTTGCTGGACGGCGCCACATCCCAATTCCCTGTTATCGATCCGGACATCCAGGATTTAACGCGAACCGTTACGGATCATAGGCTTCCCACCCCCGAGCGGGTGATGGCGTTCCGGGACATCATCGATTCGGAAATAGGTGATACGGCTCTTACCCGGGTGCGGAACATCGAGCGCCAGATCAATCTGCGAAACCTCTATTTGAAGTTCGAAGGCGGCAATCCCACGGGCACCCAAAAAGACAGGGTGGCTTTTGCCCAGGCCCAGGATGCTCTTCGCCGAGGATATGAAGGCGTGGCTTTGGCGACATGCGGAAATTACGGAGCCGCCATGGCTCTTGCGTGCCGGTTGGCCGGCTTGCGGTGCATCGTGTATATACCGGAAGGCTACGCGACCAAGCGGGTTGAGGAGATTACCGAATACGGCGCCGAAATTCGATTTTGCGGCAAGGATTACGAAACCGCCTGCGAACTCGCCCGAAAATCCGCTCAGGACGATGATTTCTACGACGCGAATCCGGGCGGATCAAACACGGCCCTTCAGCTTGAAGCGTATGCACAAATCGCATACGAGATTTATGACGAACTGCGTGATGCCCCCGCGGCGGTAGCGGTTCCGGTTTCCAACGGAACGACTTTGGCGGGCATCCACTTGGGATTTTTAAGTCTCTACAGGCGCTGCAAGACTTCGCGCATTCCAAAGCTTATTGCCGGATCGGCGTATAAGAAAAATCCAATTGTGGATTCGTGGATTAAAGGACGTCAGGAATGCCGGGATTTGGATCCGTCGACGATAAAGGAAAGCGCCGTGAACGAACCGCTTATCAACTGGCATTCCACTGACGGCGATGAAGCTCTTAAAGCCATCCGTGATTCGGGAGGTTGGGCCTCCTATGTTTCGGATAAAGCCATGAAGCGTTCGGCGCGGATGCTGAAAGAAACAGACGGTCTTTGGGTGCTTCCGGCGTCAACCGCGGGGCTTTTGGCCCTCATGGAGAAGCATGCCGCCGAGCCGCTGCCGGGAGATCGGTATGTAGCGGTTATTACCGGTAAACAGTCCTAATGGGGATTAACAATTTTCTTTCAGTCGGAGCCGCGGCCGAAGAGGCCGGAATCAGTGTGGGATTTCACGAAAGGTCATATGACATTTCCTATCCCCGAGAGATATGGAAGGCTGTTCCACCCTCCGCTCGGGACTTGCTTGTTGATAATGTCGCCCTTGCGTCGGTTCTGCATCTGCCTATGGTTTACCCGGAAACGCGGGGCGTGGAGCTGAATACCGTCCGTCCTCTTTTCGAACCCTATTTTTTTCGGAATTTCGTGGGAGACATTCCTTCCTGCTGCGATATGGACGGCAATTCGATTATTACGGACATCGAACGTTTTTTGAATCTCGAATACCGGTTTGCGCCGGGGGCGGTCCGTATTCCGGAGATATGGCCGGCACCGAAAAAAAAAGAAGCCGGAGCTCTCGTGCCTCTGACCTTCGGCAAGGATTCCCTATTGTCGTTCGCCGTTGCCGAGGAAATCGGTCTGAAACCGAAAGCCGTTTTCGTCGACGAACCGTCTTTCGGCCGGGAACGGGGATACAAGGAAGAACTGGGAAGCCGGTTTGAATCGGAGTTCGGACATCGTCTGGAAATCCTCGATCATGAGACAGGCCGGCTTCGCGATGCCGCGCATCTGGGAGTACCTCTCGGAGAATACGGATGGGGACTTCAGTCCACCGAATACGCTCTGTTGATGCTGCCTTTCGCCCGGTACTGGGGCGTCGGGTATTTGTTTTTCGGAAATGAACAAACAGCCGGAACCACGTATCGCGATAAGGAAGGGCGGTGGACCATTCACCCGTGCTTCGATCAGTCCCACCAATGGACTCTTCATATCGACGCCATGACGTCTCTCTTAACGAATCCCGAACCGGTGCGCACCGGCAGTCTTATCGAACCGCTGATGGATATGATGATTCAGGGGATTCTGGTTCGGCGATACCCGAAGTATGCGGATCTGCAGATGAGCTGTTTCGTCGAGGATGAAGGCGGCCGGGAATCACGCTGGTGTCATAACTGCACCATATGCGCCAAAATGTACCTGATGTGCGCCGGAGCCGGTGTCGATCCGGCGGCCGTGGGATTTCGCCGATCCATGCTGACGGAGAAGCAGAGGGACTTTTTTGCTCTTTTCGGCGGCTCATCTCCCTTCCCGTACGCCCGGACCGCCGAGGCCCGGGACGAACAGCTTTTTGCTTTTCACTGTGCCGCCCGTTTCGGTTTCGACGATCCGCTCGTCAAGGAATTTAAATCCTCACGGGCGGGAGAAGAAGCCGCCCGCCGTGAAGAAGAATTGATGGATCGGTTCGTTTCGCTTCATTCTTATGATACGGTCCCCGCCGAACTTCGGGATTCCGTGTTCCGTATTTACTCCGAAGAACTTGCCGCGTTTAAGCGGCGCTATGAGGCAGCATGAAGATTGCATTAGTCGTAAATACACGCAGAGAAGAAGATGAATTTCAGGTGGAATTCGATCCTCCCTCGACAATTGAGAAGATCCGCGAGGGAATCGAAGCCGCGGGTCATGAGTATGTATTCATCGAAGCCGATGAAAACGTAGTGGAGAATCTTAAGGCCGTCCGGCCCGATCTGGTTTTCAACCGATCGGAAGGCTTGCGGGGCGAGAGCCGGGAATCTCATATCCCATGCATTCTGGAAATGCTGGGAATCCCGTATGTGGGTTCCGGTCCGCGAACTCTGGCGGTGTGTCTGGATAAAGCTTGGACGAAGACGTTCGTTCGGGCTCACGGGGTTGATACGCCTTCTTTCAGTGTTCTTGATTCGATGGAAAGCGCGAAGAATTGCAGGGTGGATTTTCCGATCATCCTTAAGCCCAATTCCGAGGGTTCGTCCATCGGAATCAACGAAGACAACGTGGTGCGGGATGAACAAAGTTTTCTGAACAAAGTTCGGGATATGCTGGATTTGTATCGGGAACCGGTATTGGCCGAAGAATTCGTTCCCGGAAGGGAAATCAGCGTGAGTCTCCTGGGCCGCCCCGGAGGGGAACCGCAAGTCTTCCCGCTTTTGGAAGTGGATTTTTCCCGAATGCCGGAGACGGTAGGCAACGTGTTCGGACAAGTTGCCAAGACCGAGTACGACGATTTGGCGAATTATGTTTGTCCTGCTTCGGTTTCTCAGGATTTGGACGATCAAATTCGAAAGGCGGTTCTGCAAGCCTGGAACGTTTTGGAAATTCGGGATTTCGCGCGTTTCGATTTCCGTATCGACGGCCGCGGACGTCCGAGATTTTTGGAAGTGAATCCCCTGCCGGGCATGGATTATGACGAATCGAGCCGGGATTTTTCTTTTTACATTTTGATGGCCTTCCGTGCCGGTTACGACTACAACGGCCTGGTGGCCGCTTTGATTGATTCCGCTCTTTCGAGAATCTCCGGTGGAACTGCTTGAACGGGCTGCAATAGCGGCTTTCGGGACTTGCGCGGGATTCGCGGAAGGAAAGAAGACTCAGCTGATTTGGAAGTCTTTTTCTCAATGGACTCCCGCTCTTTACCGCATGTTCCGACGAGTGGAAAAGACGGCTTTTCGCGCCGAACTGCGCTATACCCGCAAAGAGCTGCGGGAACGTTCGCTTAAGCCGAGTTTTGAGACTCTGATTGTTTTTACCGGGCATCGGCCGAGTGCGGTGATGCTTGTGTATCAAGGCGGCGGTGAAAAAGTCCTTTATCTTGATACCCTCGCTGTACGGAATCCCGGGAAGGGAACCGGCGGCAGACTGCTCAGAGCGTTCCTGGAAGAAGCCCGCTCCGACGGGTATCGCGGTATCGAATTGGATACGGAAAACATTAACGATCAGGGGATTCGTCTGGTGGATTGGTATTGCCGCTTCGGATTTACCGTTCTCAAAGAAGAAGCGGACGGGAATGTGTCCATGGAATGTATCCTGTCGGTTCCTTCAACCTTCTAACGAATGGAATAATTAGAATAAGCCGAATCGCTGAAGAAAAATATCGTTCCCGCGCCTCATTGCCGAGCGCCATGGATCAATTTTGGGTTCGATGATGGTGCATCCCCTCCGCTCCATATCTATAAGCATTCTCTTTTCGTATTCCGCGAGTTGGAGACGACTGAATTCTTCAGCTTCTCTTGCCGCCCTTTCAATTCCATGTTGGTGTTCTTTGGAAAGATCTACCCACGATTTCATGCTTGCCGCCATAAGCAGGGGGCTGTACATATGACGAGTTAGAATGATATAGGGAGCTACTTCAAAGAAATGCTGTGCCCATATTGTTGAAATGGGATTTTCTTGGGCATCCAGTTCATCCTGCTTAAGGGCTTCATAGACTTTATTTATTTCCAGCGGAATTGGTTCCGCACCGAGATTACTCCAGAGAACAGAGTGTAGAGGATTTGGAGGAACACGAATCCTCAGTCCTTTTACATCATTCGGATTTCGTATCTCTGATTTAGCTGTAAGACATCGAAAACCCCGTTCCCAACATGAAAGAATCCGGAAACCGCTTGTTTCCAATTCACGGAACATATGCTGAATATTAGTTGAATCTTTCATCATTTCCCAGCCTTCCTTATTACTGGTAACGACGAAAGGACTGAGAAATAGAATCATTTCTTTTAGGTACTGTGCAAAAATGGAGATTCCTGCTACAACAAAATCAACACCACCTGCGGAAACCAATTCCAGAAGCTTCGTATCATATCCCAAGAGGCTTTCGGGATATGTTCTAACCGAATAATATCCGTTTGTGTAGAATCTGACTTTTTCCGCGAATACTTGTGCGGTTTTTTCTCTTAATCCATCAGGTGGATCCGTATGAGCGAAAATAAGATCACGGGAAGCATATTTACCAATATAAATCCAGGATCTGTCCAATTCAGGTTTACCTTTATTTTTCATTCTATAATCGGAAGGAGAGAGGCCCGATTTCTTTTTAAATGTTCTTCGAAACGTAATCGGTGTATTGAACCCGCATTTATGCCCAATTTCCTTTAAGGATAAGTTTGTTGATATTATGAGATCTTTTGCTTTGTCTGTACGATGTCTCTCCACATATTCGGTAAACGTTTCTCCAGTTCCCTTATGGAAAACTGTAGAAATATATTCTCTTGTGAGATGGAAATGGGATGATAATGTCTGAAGGCTCAAATCGGGTTGAACTAAGCATGAACTAATATAGTGTTTAAGACTTTCTATCAGTTGATTTTGATGACAGTTCCGTATTCCCTTGTAGTATTGAGAAAGAATGTTCGCAATAAGTCTGACTTGATCAAAATATAAGGAAGTCTTGCAGTATGTTCGTAATTTAAAAATTTTATTTGCTATAGTTTTAATTAAGTCCTTTTCCCCACTTTGTTCCAGTTCAGAAAGAAATCGAAGAAACATCAGTTCAATCGCATCCATCAGTTTCTCGGCCATTTGATCCGAAAGAATCATATCTTCTGTGTTTTCTTTTAGAGTTAAATCTATAAGACGTTCGGTGTTAAGAAAATTCCCCGATTTAATTGATTTAGCCAGCATTTCTTCACGTTCAAGAGAAAATCGGGGATAAGGTGAGTCTTTTGGGATTGAAGAATATAGTATGAGTTTTCTATCAGATCGATGAAAAGGATAGGAAACCATTTTAAGAAGACTTCCCGCGATGTCAATAACGGTTGATTCCTTTTTACAATTCTTTCTGGCAAAAGCAAATTCAACACCTTCATCTTCAAGTATGGATTCAATAACACTTCGTGTGATTGAATCTTCTTTAAATTGAATAAAGGATATTTTCTTATTACTAATTTCATAACAAGCAAGTACATGAACATGGGATTCTGATGATGGACATGTGAAATTCGGCATTGTGTTTTGAAGAAATGGAAAGATAATGGCAACAATTTCACCATTTCCCGTGAAGTATTCATTTAAAATCTCAATACCAGAACTCATGATTTGTATTTTTCGCATACTGGAATATTAAAATATGATTGGGTAAGCATGAAGTAGAATGTGGGAATATTAATATTTGATCCCTCTGTGAACGATTGATGCTATCTGATCTTAAAATGAGTCCCTATGATAAATGAAAACATTCGTGGAGGGACTTAATGAATAGTAAGGCAAAACGATTCCTATTGTACGTGATATTGACAATGGTATTGGGGCCTTTAACGTTGATGGCTAACGGCCAAGGAGAAGAGAACAGCCCAGTTAAAACTGTAACTCTCAAACTTGGGCATACAGATCCGCCCGGAGGGATACTTGACGAAACGACTCAATTATTTGCTGAAAAAGTTTACGAATACACCGATGGAAGGTATGAAATCAATTGTTTTCCCAGTGGGCAACTTGGTGACAACCGAAAACTTCTCGAACTCGAACAACTTGGTGCCGTTGATTTTGTAATTACGGGAGCAGCTATTTACGGCCGGGTTTATGAGCCTATGAGTTTGACTCTTTGCCCATTCCTTCTGGAAACTCTGGAACAGGGTTGGCATCTCTATGATGATTCCGATTGGGTTCAGTCCCGATTTACAGAACTGGAAAGTGAAGGATTCAAGATGCTTGCTACATGGGAAGCCGGTTTTCGGTGTCTGACAACCAAAAAACCTGTCGGCGGCCCCTCTGATGTAAAAGGAATGAAACTTCGTGTCCCCGGGAATCCGATTCATTTGGCAATTTGGAACTCAATGGGCGCAAATCCTGTTGGGATGGGTATAACAGAGGTCTATATGGCTATTCAGCAGGATATTGTTGATGGCCAGGAAAATCCGATACAGACCATCCATGTTCAGAAATTCTATGAAGTGGCTCCCTATGTCACGATAACCAATCATGTCTATGGACCGACTCCCATATCTATGAGTATGAAAACTTGGAATACTTTGTCGACCGAGGATCAGTCGGCAATAACAAACGCTGCTCAAGAATGTTCCGAATATATGCGGAATCGCGTGAAGAACTCTATTAACGAACTCATCAAGGATATGGAATCTCAGGGTGCAACCATCTCTTATCCGGATAATCTTGATGAATGGCGCGAAAAAGCAATGCCAGCCTATGACGAAATTCGAAAGATCTATGGCGATGATTTGGTTAATTCTTTGATAGAAGAAGCTGCCGAGATACGAGCGAAATATCCGGCAAAATGATATTGACGGGGAAAGTGTCCGAATAAATTCGGCTCTTTCTCCTATGGAGAAATCTTTTGAAAATCGTACAAAAAATTCTTAATGATTATCTTGGAAAAATTATCGATATTTCAGCGATGGTGATAATGACCGTACTTGTATCGGTTGTATTTATCGGCATTTGTTTTCGCTACTTTCTTGATCTTCCTTTAGCATGGTCTAATGAATTGTCACAGTTCCTTTTGGTTTGGCTGACCTTCTTTGGCGCGGCGGCGGCAACTCGAAGGGCCAAGCATCTCAGTATCGACGATATTTTCAATGCGTTGGGGCCAAAGACACAAGATATTGTGAAACGAATGATAAATGCTTTGATTTGCCTTTTTCTTATCTTTATGGCAATCAGGGGATTAAGCATGGCTCGTACCGTCTGGTCGAGTAAGTCGGAAGCTTTGCAAGTTTCCAACGGTTTACTGTATCTGCCGTTATCGGTGGGATTTTTCTTAATGCTTCCTTACAACCTATACAACGTATTCGCTGGGAAGGAATGGAGTGACCAAGAATGACTTTGGCAATAACCATTATTTTATTTTTCGGTTTGATCATTGTCGGTGTTCCTTTGTTCTTCGGTGTTGGGACGGCTAGCCTATTCTATTTCACAAGTAGCGGTTTCCCATTGGAAATAATGATTCAGAGAATTGAAGCTACCAGCGAGTCGTTTTCTCTTCTTGCTATTCCTTTTTTTGTTCTGGCCGGTCACCTGATGATGCAGGGTGGCGCCGGAAAAAGAATCGTAAAGGTTTCTGACTCTCTGGTACGTTGGCTGCCCGGTGGACTTGCGATAGTAACGGTTGGTGCCGCGATGATATTTGCCGGTATGAGCGGATCTCTAATCGCCGATGCAGCAGCCGTCGGTTCCATCATGATTCCCGGCATGACACAAAAAGGGTATCACAAGAATTATGCCTCGGCAGTTGTCGCCAGTTCCGGGAGTATCGGAGTCATTATTCCACCGAGCATTCCGATGGTTTTGTATGGATTTATCGCCGGTGTCAGTGTCGGTGAGTTATTTATGGCCGGAATTGTTCCGGGGATTCTTGTCGGATTAGCCTTGATGATTACAGCAGGGATTATCGCGACCACAAGGCGATATCAGGTTGAGAAGTTCATTGGACTTAAAGAACTTTTAAAGGATCTGGTCGTCTGCTTTCCGGCAGTTGGAATGATCATCATTATTCTTGGTGGGATTTTCGGAGGAATATTTACAGCTACAGAATCTGCGGCTGTGGCTGTCGTATATGGACTTCTGGTTGGATTCTTTGTTTATCGTGAATTGAAGCTAAAAGATCTTCCGAAGATTCTGATTGATTCGGCGGTTACCAGCGCGACGATACTTGTGGTTATCGGTGTAGTAGGTGCATTGACTTGGGGGCTAACTGCAAATCTTGTTCCCCAGAGATTAACAAGTGCCATACTTTCTGTGACTCAAAATAAGATTTTGGTTTTGTTTCTAATAAATCTTCTTCTGCTTTTCTTTGGATGCGTTATGGGACTGGCTCCGGCTCTCTTACTCACAACGCCGCTTTTGCTTCCCGTTGCGCTATCGTTGGGCATTAACCCTTTGCATTTCGGCTTGATCGTCGTGTCGAATCTGGCAATCGGATCATTTACGCCTCCGGTTGGCGGAGCTCTTTATGTTTCATCTCAGATTGCAGGTATATCAATATGGCAAACCGCCAAAGGTCTTATTCCGTTTCTGGCGGCAAACCTCATTGTCTTGTTTCTTATTACCTATATACCGGAAATAACATTATTGATACCCCGTTTAATGGGTGCTTTGGGTTAGCTTGATGAAAGCAGCATTCTCCTCAATGGCTTTCTTTGACCGTGATATTACATTTATTGCTTCTTTTGCCGTGAGGCACGGTTTTGATGCTGTTGAGTTATGCATGAATGAGCATCTTCATCTGAACCTGCGAACAACCGGCAAGGAGCTTAGAAATATTGCAACCGTCTTTGAGGGTGAAGGAATTAAGATCGCTTCGATTTCCAGTTATGCTAAGTTTAACAATGGCGATTCTCGAATTCGTGAAAAAGAAATTTTTGGGTTGGTAAAAGCCATAGAGTTTGCCGAGGAACTTGGCGCACCGTATGTTCGTTCTCTCGGTGGAAAGATCCCTCCGGTATTATGGGATAAAGATTCAAAATCAAACATTGAAAATCTGGCCGGATGTCTACGAACAGTTGTCGATATGACACCGGGAAGTAATGTAGAGATTCTTCAGGCAACTCATGACAATTTCAGCCCGGGGTATGTAGCTGCCGAAGTTGTTGAGAAAGCCGCCACACCGCGAGTTGGTGTTCTTTGGTGTGTGATTCATCCGATGGAATACAACGAAACCCCAGATGAAACTTGGGCTGCTATAAACGAAACGGTTCGTCTGGTTCATCTTAAAGATGCGTTAAAAACCACAGATGGAGAAACGTGGGCTTTAAAGCCGCTTGGTGAAGGAAACTTACCGTTGTTTCAAGTGTTGGAAATCTTGAAAGGTGCGGAATTCAACGGACATGTGTCCATTGAATGGGAACGTCATTCCAGACCTGAAATTTGTGATTCCGAATATGTTTTATCAGAAGGAATCAAGTACCTCGAACCTTACCTCAGTTAATGAACAGGAGTTAAAAGCTATGAATTATAAATATGGAGTTTGTTCAGGATTACTCGGTGAACAACGAACACGCTGGATGCCTTACCAAGAGAAGCGCGACTTGGAAGGTCGATTGAAGATTGCCTCCAAAATTAGAGGACTGGATGGTGTCGAGGTAGGATATCCTGGAGATTTTCAGAGCCCAGGCGCTCTAAAATCCTTACTGGAAAAATATGAACTTGAAGTCGCCGCGGTAAATTTGAAAGTCCGTGGACCATCATTCATGTATAAGGGCTCTTTTTCTTCACCGGAGAAACAGGCAGTCGATACGGCGATAAAATGGGGAAAAGAGGCACTGGATGCCGCTGCCGATTGCGGGTGCGGCGTTGTGACGACTTGTCCTTTGAATGATGGTTTTGATTATCCTTTTGAAGTCGAATATGGTACTGCCTGGGACGGAATGGTATCGGGTATAAGCTCTGTCGCATCTCACAGAAGTGATATAAATCTGGCTATTGAATATAAGCTTTCGGATCCGAGAACACGATCTTTGGTTTCCAATGTCGGTGAGGCACTTTTGTTGGCCCGACAAACAGAAAAAAGTAATGTTGGGGTTAATCTCGATTTCGGCCATTGTCTTATAGCACGAGAAAATCCGGCTATGTCGGTTGCCATGGCCGTAAGGGAGAAACGTCTGTTTCATGTTCACCTGAATGATAATGACCGGGTTGCGGATATCGATTTGGCGACTGGAACAATTCATTATTGGGAAACCTTGGAATTTCTTTGGTATTTAAAGGAATACGGATATCAAGGATGGCTCGTAACAGATGTCTATCCGAAAGAAAATGATGTTGCCGAAGTTTTTTCAAGAACTATAGAACTACAGAAAAGATATCTGGCTTTAACGGAAAAAATCGATGATGTCGATTTCAGTTCCGTCCTTCGTGAACGTAATGTGATGAATACGTGGAAGAAGATGGCGGAGGTGCTGGCGTAGTGCGTCGGCAGTGAAAAATTGATTTGTAGTACCAAATTATTACTCAGCAGTTATTCTCATAAGTGGTCGATGGGATTTCGGAAGTTTATGCCGCAAAAACCTATGTCGATTGAATGGCTCGTTGAACGGGCCGGTGAGTTTGGATTAGATGGTATTCAGCTGGCCGATAATCTTTTTCCGGAAACTTTCAGCGACAGTCGTTGTATGGAAATCGGTGTTTTCGCCAAGGATAAAGGGATTGAACTTCAATGGGGTTTTGACGGTTGGGATAGAGAAAAGATCGATCGTATGATGGAAATTTGCCAGCTTACCGGATCCGGATTACTTCGTGGTGTTTTCGGGCCTGAATTTGTTGATGGTTTTTCGGGCGATAATGCAATCCTGACCGCTTGTCGCAAGGAAATAGACATCCTAATTCCGAAATTGGAAAAAAACGGCATTGTTCTTGCCCTTGAAAACCATTTCGACCTTTCTCTTCCATTATTAAGGCAGCTTGTAAGTTCATATGACAGGCCTGAGATTAGGGTCTGTCTGGACACAACGAACGCCTTAGGACAGCTTTGGCGGCCTTTGGATGTCGTTCAGTATTTAGCTCCTCTCAGCACCTCCATGCATTTCAAAGATTTTACAGTTAAGAAAGTCATTGGCGGATATGAAATTATGGGGGTTGCCATTGGAGCCGGTGATCAGAATTGCTATGAGATTCTTCAACAAGCATTAAAGATAAATCCGGAGATGGAAATCTGTATTGAGTTGGGGACTCCGCGCCCCGATGGCGAGGCCCCCTATGTTGAAAATGAAATCAAAGATGTTAATCACAGTATCGAAGTAACGAAGACACTGCTGAAGAGATTTTATGAGGAAATCTCCTTATGAAAGCTAAGAAAGCGATGAAGTATGATATATGTCTGGCTAATCAAGAATTACCGAAAAGAGGTTTAGTCCTGTACAGCTGGGGCAATGTGAGTATTGTTGACAGAGAAGAGAACCATCTGATTATCAAACCGGCCGGAGTCGCTTATGAAGATTTGAATCCTGAATTGATGAATGTTGTTGGTTTAGGTGGAGAAAACTTGGAAGGTGAGAATAAACCTTCAGTTGATACACCTATTCATTGTGAACTTTACCGTGCGTTCGGGGGAATTTGCTCCATCGTTCATACACATTCCACTTACGCGACTATTTGGGCTCAGGCAGGAAGGGCGATTCCTGTACTGGGGACAACACATGCCGATTATTTCAACGGCCCTATTCCTTGCGCCAGAATGCCGATTGTCGAGGAAGTGACTCATGAGTATGAAATCAATACAGCAAAAACAATCATTGAATGCTTCGTTAATCGCGATCCGGAGGCTGTACCGGGATGTTTAGTGTCAGGTCATGGTGTATTCACCTGGGGCGGTGATCCCTGGACGGCTATCCATAATGCGGTTGTTCTGGAAGAAATTGCTCATATGGCTTTTGGAACGCTTCAGCTTAATCCGGAGATGAGTTCTTTGCCTGAGTATATCTTGAACCATCATTTTTTCCGAAAGCATGGACCGAATGCGTATTTTGAAGTTGATGATATGGGAGCCGGAAATGCTGGATAATCAGGCTCTTGACGCTGTCGCACTGTCTGTTCGATGCATTTCCGCCGATGCGATAGAAGCGGCTCAATCCGGACATCCAGGTTTACCTTTGGGATGCGCAGAGCTTATTGCACTGTTGTATGGTGAGATTTTAATACATGATCCAACAAAGCCGGATTGGATAAACCGGGATCGGTTCATTCTTTCGGCCGGACACGGTTCGATTCTTCTTTACGCCATACTGCATCTTTCGGGTTATGGAATCTCGCTGGATGAAATCAGGAAATTCCGACAGTTGGGTGAAAGAACCCAGGGGCATCCGGAATATGGTTCAATTCCAGGGATAGAAACCACAACTGGAATGCTTGGACAGGGTTTTGCCAATGCCGTCGGTATTGCTTTGGCCGAACGGATGCTTGCTGCCCGCTTTAATACTCAAAAGGATGAAGTTTTTGATCATTACACCTATGTCCTTGCCGGAGAAGGCGATCTCATGGAAGGTGTCTCTTACGAAGCCGCATCACTGGCGGGACACTTGGGTTTGGGAAAGCTTATTGTTTTCTATGATGAGAACAGAATTACTATCGATGGTGAGACGGATCTCGCCCTTTCCGAAAATATTTCAGAAAGGTTTAATGCGGCCGGTTGGCAAGTCCTCGAAGGTGATATGTATGACTACGAGGCGATTTTTAGCCTTGTTTCCCAGGCAAAAACAGAACATAGGAAACCGTCTCTTATTCGTTTAGCTTCGATTATAGGCAGAGGAAGCCCGACTAAAGCCGGGACATCGTCTATCCATGGAGCTGTTTTGGGAGCTGAAGAACTCCGGAATATGAAGATAAAATTGGGAGTAAATCCTGATATATCTTTTTATGTTGATCCGAAAGCCCGAGAGTATTTTGAGAACAAGCGGAGTTCATGGATCAATATGAGAGCTGCTTGGGAACAAGGCACTTTTTCTTCCTTTATATCTAGTCCTTCCGGAAGTGGACTATGGAAAACGTTTTTTGGAAAGAAAGAGGATGGGAAATCAGAGTCAATTCAATGGCCTGAGTACTCTACAGGAGATTTTATCGCAACACGGACGGCGTCAGGAAAAGTGTTGGAAGTAATCGCCCGGAGAAGGCCTGAAATCATTGGTGGAACAGCGGACCTTACCGGTCCTTGTTTTCAGGCTCTTGGTGATTGGGCATCAGTAACCCGAAATGATATGTCTGGAAAGCTGATTCGTTTCGGTGTACGGGAACATGCAATGGGAGCCGTTGCAAACGGTTTGGCTCTTCATACTTATGGAGCATTGAGACCCTTTTGCGCGACATTCCTTGTATTCTCCGATTACATGCGTCCGGCTGTCAGAATGGCCGCATTGATGAAATTACCGGTTATATTTGTCTTTTCACATGACAGCATCAAGATCGGAGAAGATGGTGCCACCCATCAGCCGATTGAGCAATTATCAGCTCTGCGGCTTATTCCAAATCTCCTTGTTTTACGCCCGGCCGATGCGGAAGAAACTGTTGAAGTCTGGAAAATGGCTGTGGCTTATAATGATGGTCCTGTAGCCATTGTAACGGCTCGGCAGGAAACGGAGATTTTTGCAAAAAGAGATGAAAACTGGCGAGAGGATATTCGCAAAGGTGCCTATATCGTAAAAAAAAGTCATTCGAATCCGGATGTTGTGATATGCGCCACAGGATCCGAAGTCCAGGATGCTCTTAAGGCAGCAGAACAAATTCCGGGGAATATCCAAGTCGTTTCAATAGTATCCCGAGAACTTTTTCTTAGTCAGTCGAAGGAGTTTAGGAAAAAGATGATTCCCGATTCCTCGAAAACGGTTGTACTGGAGGCGGGTTGCACCGACTTATGGTACGTCCTTTTTGCCGAGAAAAGTCGCATAATCGGTATCAATCGATTTGGAGAATCCGGTAAGGGACCGGAAGTTGCCCGGCATCTTGGTATATCACCGGATTCAATAGTCTCCCTTCTTGAAAAGGAAAGAACGTGAAAGAAATCTTTATAAATCTAAAACGTTTCGATGTTCCGAAATCTTCCGGTGGATTGTGTCCGGTGGAAGATCCTCAGGAATGGATTTCCACCGTGATGGAAGAGACAATCGATTCGGGTATTTTTCAGTATCCTCAGATACCCGTTACTTTTTTTCTCCCAGAAGGTCTTATACCGCAAGCAGTGCAAACAATGACGCATCACGGGAATATAGGACAGAAACGTCTGTCTATCGGATGTCAGGGTGTATATCGAAAGGATATCGAGCCGGCTGTAAATTTCGGCGCATTCACGTCCCATAGGCCTGCAAGCGCTGCAAAAGCATTAGGAGCGACATGGGCCATCATCGGTCATTCCGAGGAACGTCTTGGTTTTGAAGAACTCTTCTCTTTGGCTCGAACGAAGGATGATATTAGCCGGAATACGATAAATACAGTTTTGGGAGAAGAGGCAATGGCCGCTGTGAAAGCGGGACTTAATGTTCTTTACTGTATCGGAGAAACGGAGGAAGAAAGGGGAGTAGGTAATCCTGATGAAATAAAGAATCGAGTTGGTCGGATTCTTGAATCTCAGTTGAGAATTGGGCTATTAAATTTTTTTGCTGCTGATAAATCATTTGTTCCTCCTATTATCGCATACGAGCCCAGATGGGCTATTGGACCCGGCAAACTACCACCGGACGCCGAATATATCGAGTTCGTCGCGGATCTCATCAAGCTATCCTGCATTAAATTGTTCGGTCATGAGCTGAAGATTGTCTATGGAGGAGGACTGAAGGAGTCGAATGCCTCTTCAATTTCCTCCGTTTCTTCTCTTGATGGGGGATTGATCGCTCTTACTCAATTCGAAGGTGATATCGGATTTTCGGTTAAGGGCCTCAAACGGATTATTGACAGGTACATGGAGAACGAGAATGAAGTACATTGATTTTGAGTATGGAGAAGGCTATTTACGTGCTGAATTGCCGGATGATACAGATGTTTTTATCCCCGGAGATACTATTCCTGATCCGGAACGAATATCGGAAGATAAAATAGTTGAGGAGACTCGCCGGTCCATACAAAATCCTATTGGAATGAAGCCGATTAAAGAACTTGTCTGTAAAGGATCAAAAGTCTGCATCGTCTTTCCGGATCGTGTAAAAGGTGGATTCCAACCGTCAAGTCACCGAAAGACTTCAATTCCTATAATTCTTGAAGAACTGAAAAAAGCAGGGGTGTGTAAAGAGGATATTCTTCTTATTTGTTCAAACGGTCTGCATCGCAAGAATACGAAGAAAGAAATTAACGCAATATTAGGTGATGTAATTTTTAATGATTTTTGGTGGAACAATCAGATTATCAACCATGACAGCGAGGACTACGATAATCTGGTAGATCTTGGAACGGATGAAGATGGTAATCCGGTTATTATCAACAGGTATGTGTATGAAAGCGATTTAACAGTCTGTATCGGCCATACGCTTGGGAATCCTTATGGAGGTTATTCAGGAGGATATAAGCATACTGCAACAGGAATTACACATTGGAAGTCTATAGCGAGCCATCATGTTCCCGATGTCATGCATCGAGAGGACTTCGTACCTGTCAGTTCTTCATCATTGATGCGTAGAAAGTTCGATACAATCAGCATGCATATGGAAAAACGCATGAATAAGAAGTTTTTCATGTGTGACGCTGTTCTTGATACTAACTCCAATCAAATAGCTGTTTTTTCCGGCTATGGACGAGAGATGCAACCCATGTCTTGGGAAGTGGCCGATATGAGAACGTATGTTCCTTTTGCTGAGAAGAAATATGATGTAATGATTTTCGGCATGCCTCAAAATTTTCATTATGGGAATGGTATGGGAACGAATCCGATCTTTATTATGCAGGCCGCATCAGCTCAAATAATACGACATAAACGGATTATGAATGAGAACTGTGTCATGATTTTTTCTTCAATCTGCAATGGATATTTTCATGATCAGGAATTCCCATCCTATAGGGAAACTTATGAATTGTTTCAGCAGGATTATCATAATGTGTTACCCGACATGGCGGAACATGGACCGGCATTCGCGCATAGGTCGGAATTCATAGATGCATATAGATATAACTATGCCTATCATCCTTATCATGCGTTCTCAATGATGAGTTGCGGACATTTGGCGGAGAAATATTGTTCTGCCGTATATTGTGTCGGTGCTTATGAACCCGGTATTGCAAGAGGTATGGGGCTAAAAACACGATCCACTTTCGAAGAGGCTTTAAAAGATGCGCAGAAATATGTCGGAGCTACACCGCATATTCTGGCTCTGCCCAAAGCATTTCGGACAGCTTCGGTTCATCTTTGTCTGAAGGATGGATAATTCATAAGATACGAGGACCCTGCGGAGACTTCTTTTTCGGCACTGCATTTGTTTGGAAAGAAAGCTTGCCGGTTCTGATGAACCGGCAAGTGCCACATTCCGTTCATTTCATTTGCGCCTCAGTCGCTTCCCGGCCCTTACGGACCAGGAAGTGCCTAAGAACGCTCGGCTATGGATTAACAAGCTAATCCGCAAGCCCTCGCTTAGTCATCCTGGACTCCTAACGGACTCCAGGCGCCTTGCGTCGCTCGAAAATGGTCGAATCTCACGACTCGATTTTTTCGCTCGCTATCCTAGGGAAATGCGCCGGTGAATCGCCGCACTTCTCTCGTTTCACTCGTAGATCAGTCACTTCCCGGCCCTTACGGACCAGGAAGTGCCTAAGAACGCTCGGCTATGGATTAACAAGCTAATCCGCAGCCCTCGCTTATCTTAGTCGTAAAGCAGAGGAGCGATGTCGGCCTGATCCATGTTCTCCGAGGTGTAATACTTCGCGCCGGTGTCGACGTCGGAGACCGATTCACCCTTGTAGGCCTTGTAGGCCAGTTCCACGGCTTTGTAGCCGATGGAGTAGGGATCTTGAGTGATGGAACCGACGAAGAGGCCCTTGCGGACGGCGTTCTTCTGGCCGGCGCCCGCGTCGTAGCCGATAACCACGAGACCCTTGTACTTGGAGGCCAAGTCGGCGCCGTCGTTGGTGGCGGCGAGAAGACCTTTAACGGTGGCTTCATTGGAGCAGAATACGCCGAGGATGCGGTCGCCGGCGACTTTGTTCAGCATGGCCGAAGCCGAAGCGGCGGCATCGGTATTGGCGGCCGAGGCCGGAACGATCATTTCGATGAAGACTTTCTTTCCGGAAGTAGGACTGTTGGAGGCGATGTAGGCCGGGTTGCCGATGACGGCGATGTCGGCCTTGGAAAGAGCGGTATTCTTGTCGATGAGGTCCACCATGTTGTCACGGAAGCCTTTACCGCGGCTGAGCAGGGATTCGCCCGAAGCGTCCTGGTTCAGAACCACGATTTTCACGGGGGCGGCCGCTGTAGCCGCTTCGATGCTGCCTTTGATGATTTCGAACATCTTCTGAGCGGCCAGTCCGGCGGCGGCATAGTTATCGGTGGACGCGTTTGCCACGATGGAGCCGGCGGGAGCTTCGGGAACGCCCGAGTCGAAACCGACGACCGGAATGCCTTTGCTCTTCAATTCCTCGAGCTGGTCGATGACGGATGTTGTGCTGAGCGCGGCCAGGGCGATGGCCACGGGGGCTTTCGCCATGGCGTTGTTGAGCATTTCAACCTGGATCTGAACGTCGGATTCGGAGGGCGGACCCTCGAATGTAACGTCGACGCTGTAGTCGGCGGCCGCGTCCATGGAGCCTCGTTTAACCTGCTGCCAGAAATCGTGCTGCTCGCCTTTGGACACGACGGCGATGTAGGGCTTGCCTCCCTTGTCTGCGGCCGGCTTTTCTTCTTTTTTGCAGCCGATGAATGCGGTTGTGGCCACGAGGGCCATTGCGAGAAGTATGAGAATAACTTTCTTCATACTGTCCTCCTTTTCATTTGTATCGGGATTCGGCGGTACCGGATTCCGACTTACCCGGCCGACGGCCGGGCCGTTTTCAATTTTGATGAGCGGCTTTTCCTTACCACCCCGTTCGGCAGCTCTCCCGCCGCCGAACAGGCTCCTGATTCCCGCACTGCCGGGGTGCGGCTGAAACGATCTAGATTTCCTTCTGCTCCTGGTGAAAAGCCTTTTCGGCGGCTTTTTCTTCGGCGAGTATCCGTTTGAGTTCGGCCTTTTCTTCAGCCTTCATCCGGGCGTAAGTTGATTTCATTTCCGCTTTTGTTTCCGATATCTCTTTCTTCTTTTTGGCGGCGGCCTCTCCGCCGAGTCCCGCCAGTTCTTCCTTCAGCCGCGCGAGTTTCACCAGTTCTCCGTTCCGATAGGCGGCCGCCGGGGTGAGAACTTTTACCTCGGAAGCTTTCTTGTTCCGGTATTGGTCGAGAAGCACGGCGCCGATAACGACCACACCGGTGAAGAAGGTCTGGTAATGAGCCTGCAGATCCATGGAGGGCAGTCCCACGCGGAGGATGCTCATGATGTACACGCCGATAAGGGTGCCGGAGATGGTTCCCATTCCGCCGGAAAGGGAGGTTCCGCCGATAACGGCTCCCGCGATGGCGTAGAGTTCGAATCCGGCGCCTTGAGCCGGCATAACGGTGGTGTAAACCGCGGCGAAGGCGATGCCGCCGAAACCGGCCATAATGCCGCTGACCACATAGGCCATCAGTTCCCATTTCCGAACGTTTACTCCGGAAAGCCGGGCGGCTTCCTTGTTGGAACCGACGGCGAAAATGTAGCGGCCCATTTTTGTTTTTGTCAGAATCAGGGCGCAGATGACGGCGACGACGATGAGAATCATGAACCCCGTGGGAATGGTCGTCCCGTCATCACCGAGGTACTTGAACATGCTTTTAAACCAGCCGTCCGCCTCGGATCGGGTGGGGAAGGTGGCGCTCCGTACGTTCGAGACGATGGAACCGAGACCTTTGGAGATCATCATGGTTCCGAGCGTTGCGATGAAGGGAGGAAGCTTCCACCAGGCCACCATGATTCCGTTGACGATGCCGAAGAGTGTCGCCACCACCATAATCAGCACCAGGGAGAGCCACATGGACCATCCCCAGGTTTTATAGGCCGTGCCGCCGATGATGGCCGCGCACATCATGATGGTTCCGCAGCTGAGGTCGATGCCGCCGGTGATGATGACGAAGGTGACGCCGATGGCGATGAAGCCGATATAATACGAGGCGTCCAGAATGTTGATCAGCGAAACGTACGAGAAGAAATTTCTTCCGAAGATGCCGAAGAAGATGTAGAGGATTAGCAAAGCGGCGGGGGCCAGGAATTTCAGCAGCCCGATTTCCCGAATTTTGTCGCCCATGCTTTTTCGAATACCGATATCGCTCATGATTGTTATTTCTCCCGTTCTTACGCCGACTCACGCATGGTGGCGAATTTCATGATTTTTTCCTGACTGGCTCCCTCGATATCGAGTTCGCCGGTTACCCGCCCTTCGCACATCACCACGATGCGGTCGCTCATGCGGAGCACCTCGGGCAGTTCCGAGGAAATCATGATGATGGATTTTCCTTGTGCCGCCAGTTCGTTCATCAGGGTGTAGATTTCACTCTTGGCGCCGACGTCGATGCCGCGGGTGGGCTCGTCGAAAATGAGAATTTCCGCGTCGTTTATAAGCCATTTCGCGACGACCACTTTCTGCTGATTCCCGCCCGAGAGATTCTTCAGAAGCTGATCCAGCGAGGGAGTTTTAATGCTCAGCATTTTGACGTATTCGTCGGTAATCTCCCGGACTCTGGCGGCGTGGATAAAGACGCCTCTTTCGTATTTATCGTAGGAGGCCATCAGGGAGTTTTCGATAACGTTCAAGCCGACGGCCAGTCCGAATCGTTTGCGGTCTTCCGAAAGGTATCCGATTCCGTGGTTTACGGCGTCTATGGGGCTGGTGATTTTAACGGGTCTGCCTTTCACTTTGATGGTGCCGCTTTGAATCTCATCGGCGCCGAAAATGGCGCGGGCTGTTTCGGTGCGGCCGGCGCCCATAAGACCGGCGAATCCGAGTATTTCACCCCGGCGCAGATAAAAGCCGACGTCTTTCACCAATTTCCCGGCATTCAGATTGCGGACTTCGAGAACCACTTCGGCGTCCGGCTTAACGTTGCTTCTCTCCTTGGGCTTCTCGTAAATGATTCGGCCGACCATCATGTTGATGATGTCTTCCTTGGTTGTTTTCTCCGTGTCGCTGGTTCCGACGTATTCGCCGTCGCGCATTACGGTAACCCGGTCGGTAATCCGGCCGATTTCATCCATTCGGTGGGAAATGTAAATCATCGCCACGCCTTTGGAGGCCAAATCCCGCATGATGACAAAGAGTTCTTCGATTTCCGTTTCCGTCAGCGCCGCCGTGGGTTCGTCCAGGATGAGCACCTTCAAATGATGGGAAACGGCTTTGGCGATTTCCACCATTTGCTGTTTTCCAATGGTCAGACGGCTCAGGGTTTCGGCCGGATTGATGTTCATGTTGAGCCGATCGAAGAGTGCCTCGGCCCGTTTGTTCTGGCGTTTTTCGTCAAGGAAAAGTCCGCCCTTCATGGACTCGCGTCCGATGAAGATGTTCTGGGCCACCGTGAGATGCTCCATCATGTTGAGTTCCTGATGGATAATGCCGACGCCGGCGTTAAGTGCCTGTTTCGGATTGTGCGGATGAAACAGCTTTCCCTGGAAATGGATTTCGCCGGAGTCTTTTTCGTAAATGCCGGTGAGGACTTTCATCAGGGTGGATTTTCCGGCCCCGTTTTCGCCTACCAGGGCATGAATTTCTCCGGCCCGAAGTTCGAAATCCACGCCTTTAAGGGCATGGACTCCCATGAATCGTTTATGGATGTTCTTCATCGAAAGGACGATTTCGCCCAATACGTCCCCCTTGTCGGATGAGCACGGTATCGCCTTCGCGGTTGGCGATTCGGCTTGTCGTGAGTCTATTATCCGACCGGTTTTAGTGAACGCGAAATCGAGAATATTACGATGATTGTTGAAAAACGTCCGGCGGTTACTCGTTTACCGGAAACAGCAGTTCCTGATACTCCCGCTGGAACATGTTTTTCTGCGGTAATAAGAACCGATCCTGTGTCGATGATCGGCTGCACTTCGTGCCCCTTCAGATATTCCACGGCCGTGAGAACGGACATGTAGCCCATGTTGTACGGCCGCTGCACCACCAGCGCGTCGATCACGCCCGTTTCCAGGAAAGCCAGTTCCTTGGGCGCGTTGTCGAATCCGACCACGAAAATCCGTTCGGCGGCGCCCGCGTCGGCTACGGCCTGTCCCGCGCCCAAAGCGACGATTTCATTGAGCGCCACGATTCCTTTAATCGACGGAATCTTCAGGATTTCCATCGTGTTTTCGTAAGCGATACTCTCGTCGATTTCACAGAACCAGGTACCCGCCACCGTACTCATGGGCAGAGTCTGCCGAACGCCCGCCTCCCTCTCGATGGCGGTGGCCGTTTCCCGGCTGTGGCTGACGATGGCCACGGAAGCGGGTTCGGGATTCTCCAAAAGCCGCGCAATCTCCCCTCCGGCCTTAACTCCGGCCTGAAGATTGTCGGTTGCTATGAAGGAAACCGGATAGGAGGAGTTCACGCCCGAGTCCAGAGTGATAACGGGGATATTCTTTTCGGCCGCTTTTTTTAAAGGCTCGGCCAAAAGGTAATAATCCGAAGCCGCCAGGATGATGAGCGGGGGATCTTCTTCGATAACGCGCTGTAGGATATTCAGCTGCCGATTAATCTGTTTTTCATGGTCGGGACCCGTGATGACAACTTCGACGCCGAATTCCTTGGCGGCTTCTTTCATGCCTTCCTGTGCCACGTTCCAGAAATTCATGGGCTGGCCTGTAACGGTCGCTTTAAAAATCGCCACGATGGGTTTGTCCAGGTTCAATTCGTCGGATTTCCCCGGCTCCAGGGAAAAAGTCAGCACAAGAAAGAGCGTCAGAGCGAGGATGAGGCCGCCGAGAAAAAAAAGGAAGTACTTCATGCCGTTTCGCTCCTTTCGGCGGGAAGGCGAATGGTGATGACGGTGCCTTTTCCCGCTCCGCTGTCGTAGGTGAGTCCGTATTCCCTGCCGAAGTAGAGCCGGATGCGTTCGTGAACATTGCGGATACCCGTTCCTTCCCGTCTCTGCGGATCGGGTTCTTCCTCGTCGTCAACACTGTTGAGCATCGCCGCCAGCTGCCGAACGTCCATGCCTTCTCCGTTGTCTTTTACGGTGAGAATCAAGGAGTTTCCGTTCCGGCTTCCTCTGATTTCGATAAGCCCTTCGTAATCGACGCTGCGGATTCCGTGGTAGATGGCGTTTTCCACCAGCGGCTGGAGGGTGATTTTGAGCACGGAAAGATCCAGAAGGTCTTCGGAAATATCGATCAGGTAGCGGAACTTGTTTTTATAGCGCATTTCCTGGATGGTCAGATAGGAGCGGACATGTTCGAGTTCGTCGCGCAGGGAAATGATTTCATGCCCTTTGCTGATGGAAATGCGGAAAAGGCGCGAGAGCGCGGAGGTCATTTTAACGACTTCTTCGTGCTTTTCCATTTCGCCCATCCAGATGATGGAGTCCAGCGTGTTATAAAGGAAGTGGGGATTAATTTGCGCCTGCAGCGCTTTGAGATCGCTTTTTCTTTTAAGCTCCTGTTCCCGAATGTTTTCTTCCATGAGTTCCCCGATGCGGCCCACCATCAGATCGTATTCTTTCGCCAGTTCACGAATCTCATCGGTGGCTTCCAGTTCTCCGGCCTTCTTGAAATCACCGGTTTCAACGCTTCTCATGACGAATTGGAGCTGCCTGAGCGGCTTCGTGATGCCTTTGGTGATGAGGTTGGTCGCCAGACCGACGATGATGAAAAGGATCAGCCCGACCAGGGCGTTCATCATTTGGACATAAGGGCCGCCGGTTACCAAATCGCTGTCGTAGGAAACACTGACCACGTACCATCCCGTGCTGGCCGATTCCGCGGCGATATAATTGCGCCCTTTCGTTCTTAAGAGGGGTTTTTCGGTATTGAGGGTTTTCCCGGACGGCGGCGATCGGTTCCTGTTTAATTTCACTGTAAACGAGCTGCTGTGACGGATGGAACACATAATTTCCGAATTTGTCGATGATGAAGTCGTATCCCTTTCGGCCGATTACCAGCGATTCGCAGAGTTCCTTAATGCGATTGAATTTCAAATCAACGAGGAGAACTCCCGCCGGAGAACCGTCGTCTCCGAAGATTTCGGTGCTCAGCGAAACAACCCAGGAGTACCGGCCCGGGACAAGGTTTTGAACGTACGCCGTCGAGGCGACTGTTTTTCCTCCGGCCTTCAGGGTTTCGCGATACCATGCGGCGTTTTGATAATCCGAGAATTCGGCGGGATCGGTGCCGTCGCCGCAGACGGCGTCTCCATCGCCGCGAAAAAGGATGATGGAGGAAATGTCGTCACGGGCTTTGATATAAGAGGCCAGTCGTTCTTCCAGGATACGGCGCGGATCGGTATCGGTGTCGAAGGATTTCGAGGTAAGAAACGCCCTGGCATCCTTGTCGTCGATAACCGCGCGGGTGATTCGTTCCATACCGGCGATGTAGCTGTCGATTTGTTCCACAAGCTCTCCGAGCAGCAGGCGATTGTTTTCCAGAGCGGCGTTTCGTACCGAACTGATGGTGAAGCGCGTGGAAATTATCTGCATGGTGAGAATGGTGCTGAAGAAAATCAGTGTGAAAATGAGGTAGAACCGGGATTCCAATGTTCCGAAACGGCGCAGCAGATGCGGCATCAGCGTTCCATCTCCCTGCGATATTCGGTCGTGGTGAATCCGGTGACTTTCTTGAAAATGCTTGAGAAATAGCGGGGATCCTGGTAGCCCACGGCCTCGGCCACCTCATAGCTCTTCATGTCCGTTGTTTTCAGCAGCCGTTTGGCTTCGTCTATGCGGGCTTCGGTGAGGTATTCCACGAATGTTCTGCCCGTTCCCTCTTTAAAGAGGGTGCTGAACTGACTGGTGCTGAGGTACAGTTCGGCGCAGATATCCCGAAGAGAGAAGCTTTTTTCAACGAAACGCCGGGCGATGATTCCTCGGGCTTTATCAATGCGTGAGTGGACGGCGTCAAGCCGTCTTTTTCTGATATGTTCCTCGATGGAAAGGATTTGTTCCCTGTAGAAATTATGGGCCTCCGTGAGCCGGGCGAAACGCCGGGGTTCGGCGGTGAGGGAAAGATCGTTTAAAACTCCTTCGGAACCGAGATTCATTTCATCGACAAAATCCGAGAGATGGTATTGAAGCCGCGCCAGATAATCGACGACATCCGAAGAGGTCAGATAGCTTTCATTGAAAAGAGCGAAGATGCTTTCAAGGGCCTCGACGGATGAACGGCCGACTCCTTCCCTCAGAGCCGTCATCAGGCGGCGTATGCGGCTGATGAACGCTTCCTGCGAAACACGGCTTTTTCGTCTGATATCCTCAATGGATTGAATTCGTGAAAGCCCCAGTATCTTTGCATGATCTACGGCGGATCCGGCTCCCAGGTAGCTGCTGTTGACATCTTCGAGATGGTTTACGGTTTCTCCGATACCGATGATAACGGGTGTTTCCCCCAGAGACAGAGCCGCGGCGAAGAGGTCTTCGGCGACGGAGTTTGCTCGTGTTTCCAGAGGCGCCTCTTCGGATTCTTGAAAAAGAATAACCAAGTCTTCGTTTCTATTGCTGAACACCGCGTCACGGGTTTCGGTTTTTTCCTTGGCCTTTTCGGCCAGGGCCAGCCGCATGATTTCGTTCCATTCGTCCGGATAGCAGACGATCATCGTTTTGCAGAATCCGCATTCGTTTTTCCAACCGAAGTACGGCAGACGGCGGTGTATATCCTCCGGATTTATTCTTCCCGAGACCAGGCGATAAAAAAAGCGCTCTCTGAGCAGAGGCAGACTCCGCTCCAGAAGCTCCTTCAGCCTCTCCCGCTCTTTCTCGGCTTCCGCGAACCTGTCGAGTTCGGTTTTCGTTCGTTCCAGAACATCGGTCAGTTCTTCGGCGGTGATGGGTTTAAGGAGAAACTCCTTAACCCGGTTCCTTACCGCTTCCTGGGCGTACTCGAATTCGTCGAATCCCGTTAGAAGCAGGATCTGTACCCGCGGGTGTGTTTCGGCCAGTTTCCGGCTGAGCGTAAGCCCGTCCATTTTCGGCATGCTGATGTCCGAAAGAACGACGTCCACTTCGTTCTCTTGAATAAACTCAAGCGCCGCCAGACCGTCGCCGAACACGCCGGTCAGTTCGAATCCGTTTTCGCCCCATCGGATGCGCGATGAGATGCCTTCCCGGATAATGTCTTCGTCGTCGACGAAGATGAGCTTATACACGCCGATACTCCCGATGGAACATCAGCATAACATATCAATCGCTTCGGCGGGTCAATCGATATTCGCCGAAGCCGTCTTGAGCCTATGCTCACCGCTTCGGCGGAGATCGGTTCCTACCTGTCGCCCCTGACGAAGGCTTCACCCAGGGTGGCCGGAGCATTCATTCTGCGCTGACCGGATTTTGAGAGGCCGTAAAGGAAGAGCACCACCAGCGTGGAGAGGTAAGGCAGCATGGCCAGGATGTTCGGAGAAATGCCCAGGGGCTGCAGCATGTACTGCAGAACGAAGATTCCTCCGAAAAGATAGGCTCCCACGAAGGCCATGCCCGGCTGCCACAGAGAGAAGATGGTCAGCGCGATGACGATCCAGCCCCGTCCCGCGGTCATTCCTTCGTTCCAGGATCCGCTGTAAGCGGTTGAAAGGTAGGCGCCGGCCATTCCGGCCAAGCCCCCGCCGGCCATAACGGCAAGATATTTCACTCTGTTGACGGGAATCCCCTGTGATTCGGCGGCCTTGGGGTTCTCGCCGACCGAACGCAGGGTAATGCCCAGACGCGTGTGCTTCAGAAGGAACCAGGCAATGATGCCGATGAGCACCGAGAGGTACACATAGGCGTCGTGCTGAAAAAGAATCGAACCTACCACGGGCAGATCGGAAAGACCGGGAATGTTCAAAAACGGCATTTTATTCTGCAGAGGGTGGCCGATGTAGGGCTTGCCCCAGAGACCGCTGATTCCCAGTCCGAGCATGGTCAGGGCCAATCCGCTGACCACCTGGTTCGCACGCAGGCCGATGCAGACAAAACCGTGCAGACTCGCCAGGAGCATTCCCACGAGTATGGCCGCCAGGAGTCCCAGCCATGGGTTTCCGGAAGTGAAGGTAACGATGAAGCCCGTAACCGCACCCGCGGACATCAGTCCTTCCATGCCGAGATTCATGATTCCGGAGCGTTCGGTGATGATTTCTCCCAGGGTACCCAGAAGCAGGGGCGTTCCGGCGATGATGGTTCGGGTAAGAACGGATACGAAGAGATTAAGCATGGACGGCGGCTCCTTTCCGGATGCGGATTCTGTGACTGATGAAGAAATCCCCCATAATCAGGAACGTCAGGATCATTCCGTTGAAAACATTCACCGTGGCGGCGGGCATCTGCATCGAAATCTGAATGGCGTCTCCGCCGACGATAATGCCCGCGAAGAACAATCCTGAGATAATGGTGTAGGCCGGATTCAGTCTGGCCAGCCAAGCCACGATGATGGCGGTGAATCCGTACCCGGCGCTCAACGTTTCCGGATAGCTTAAGTAGTGATGGATGGACATCAGTTCTCCGGCTCCGGCCAGTCCCGCCATGCCTCCGGATATGGCCATAAGAACCAGGGAGGTGCGGAAAAAGTTTATTCCGGAATACCGGGCGGCATGGGTATTCTCGCCGATGACTCGAATCTCATAACCGAATCGGCTGCGGTACACCAGCCAGCCCAGAATCAGCGCTCCGGCGGCGGCGAGAATGAGCAGAACCGGAGAAATGCGGGAGTAGGGCAGATGTTTCAAAATCCCGGCCGCCGGCAGATCGTCCGTGTAGGGATATCCGCCCTTTGTGGCGCCTTTCCAGGGACCGACCACGAGAAACTTGACGAATTCGGCCGCGATGTAGTTCAGCATGAGGGTGGAAATCACTTCGTTGATTCCGAATTTGATTTTCAATACCGCCGGAATCATTCCCCAAAGTCCGCCGCCGATGAAGGCGACCAGGAACATCAGCGGAACCAGAACCACGGCCGGCAGATGGGGGCCCCAGTTCAGGCCTGCCCAGGTTGCGAAAATGCCGCCCACCAAGAGCTGGCTTTCGGCGCCGATGTTCCAGAATTTGGCTTTATAGGCCATGGCCAGTCCGCTTCCGATCAGGATGAGGGGGATGGCCTTTGTAATGGTTTCCTTAATGCCGTACAGACTGCCGAAGCATCCTTTGAAAATGGCGAAGATGGCGGCGGCCGGATTCACACCGTTGAGGGCGAAGACAACGCTTACGGCCAGCAAACCCGCGATGAGCGAGGTTACTAGGATGAGGAGGTTCAGCGCCGGCGTGGTGCGTTCCCTCGGGAACAGATCGATTTGCATCACGCGTCCTCCTTGGGCAGGGATGCTTCGGCTTCCGTGGGATTCACTTCGGAAGCGGACGAACCGGCCATCATCAGGCCGATTTCTTCGATGGTGCAGGCATCCGGGGTGACTTCACCCATAAACTTGCCCTCGAACATAACCGCGATTCGATCGCAGACCATGAACAGCTCATCCAGATCTTCGGACACCAAAAGCACGGCGCCTCCGCCGTCCCTCAAGGCGATAATCTGTTTGCGCACGTATTCGGTGGCGCCGACATCCAGACCGTATGTGGGGTGGGCCGCGATGAGCAGATCCGGTTCACCGGAGATTTCACGGCCCAGGATGAGCTTCTGAATATTTCCGCCCGAAAGGCTTTTTACCTGAATGTTGATGGACGGGGTATCAACCTGGAATCCGTCGACGAGTTTCTCGGCATGGTCCTTGATTACACCGTAATTCATCTGAAGCCCATTGCTGAACGGAGCGTCGCGATGCTGCTTGAGTACGGAATTTTCATAAAGAAGCAAATTCGGGACGATTCCGTATTTAATCCGTTCTTCGGGAACATGCGTGATGCCGAGTGTGTGGGCTTTCCGGGCGTCGGCATGGTCCAGAGGCTTCCCCTTCATCGTTATGGTGCCGTTCAGCGGGGTGCGCAGACCGGTAATCGTTTCCACCAGTTCCTGCTGACCGTTTCCCGAAACACCGGCGATTCCCAGGATTTCTCCGCTGCGGACTTCCAGGTTCAGATTACGGACCGCCGGCAGCCCCCGGTCCGAATCAACATCCAGATTCGTTACCTTCAGCACCGTTTTTCCGGGAGGTCTGTCGGCTTTGGGATAAGCCGTGGCAATCTGCCTCCCGATCATCATTTCGGCCAGCTTTCCTTTATTCACGTCTTTAATGGAGGCTTCTCCGGTTACTTGGCCTTTGCGGAGAACCATCACCCGGTTGCAGATGCTCAGGATTTCTTCGAGCTTGTGACTGATCAGGATGACCGAATGCCCCCCCGAACACATTTTTTTAAGAATCTCGAAGAGTTCGTCCGCTTCCTGCGGAGTAAGAACCGAAGTCGGTTCGTCCATGATGAGCAGGTCGGCGTTTCGGGAAAGAGCCTTAATGATTTCCACGCGCTGCTGCTCACCGGCGGAGAGTTCCCATATGGGCTTGTCCGGATCCACTTCCAGTCCGTATTGAGACGAGAGTTCCCTGATTCGTCCCCGCAGCTTCTTATGCGGAAAGAAGAACGGCGCGTCTTCGTATCCCAAGGCGATGTTTTCGAGAACCGAATGCTTCTCCACCAGCATGAAGTGCTGATGGATCATGCCGATTCCCGCTCTCATGCTGTCCTTGGGGCTTCGAAGCCGTATCAGTTCGTTGTTGATCAGGATGTCGCCTTCATCGGGGTAGTAAAGGCCGAAGAGGATGTTCATCAGCGTCGTTTTTCCGGCGCCGTTTTCGCCGAGCAGTCCCAGGATTTCCCCGGATTCCACTTTGAGGTTAATATCCCTGTTTGCTTTTACCTCAAGAAAGGATTTGCTGATGCCCCGCATTTCGAGTGACTGGATTCTGTTCAAGGGAACCTCCGTACCGCTTTTCGTCCCGGCGAAAATGGGGCCGGCC
Source organism: Spirochaetia bacterium (assembly GCA_963666985.2). Lineage (GTDB taxonomy): Bacteria > Spirochaetota > Spirochaetia > DSM-2461 > DSM-2461 > UBA2779. The sequence goes on from CAXXIA010000002.1 coordinate 2,954,976, forward strand.
GCGGTGATGCGGCTGCCGGAATCGTCCGTAATCGGCCACGGCTCCGGCGACAGCCCTAGGCTATCAGTCCTAAGGCAGGTGCACAATAAAAGAGAATACCATAGCTTCAGCGTTTCGATGAGTACCTTTTGTTTTTTCCAAAGAACGCGCTTTGAGGCGGGAGACACTTCAAGACCGTTTCGGCGTAGCGGAAGATGCCGCGGGAGCCTGAGAAGCGCCGCCCTCCGGTCGGGCCGTACGGGATTAATCGACGGCTTCGGCCGCCGGCTTAATTTCTTCCGCACCGACAGATTCGATCGGCGTGAAATCGAAGCGTTTGTAAATATCGGAAAACAAACTCCGGACGATCTCTTCCGAAAAGCCGATCTCTTCGGGATCCAGGCGTTTGGGATTGGCGTACTCGTCGGTTTTTTTCGATTCCCGTTTCAGCCGCTCTTCAAAATCGTCGGTCATGGGAAGGTTGAAATGGGCATAGAGATTCCGGATGGTGCGTGCCGGCCGGGCGATGAGATTTCTGTATTCGATGATAAGCCGATCCTCACTCGGCATTCCGTCGAGAACCTCCAAAGGATATTCGTACCAGTGGCGCGTCATCTGAAGCAGTTCGTTCCGAAACGGATAATCATCCGTGGGCGATGCGAAATAGTGCCAGCAGAAAGAAAACCATGCCGACTGCGACACGAGGACTTTGGCCGGATCTCTGACTAAATAGACAATACGAGAATCGGGGAAGGCCTCTTTCAAACTTTGCAGCTTGGGCGTGAAGGCCGGATTCTTCGACAGGTAGACCGGGGCGTTCGGATGGCAGTAGAGATGGCGGCGGATACAGGCGCGATAAAAAGCATACTTTCTTTTCTGGCGGCGAGGACTCATTTCCCTATCGGCGTACTGGTAGTCTTCGATACCGTCCGTATCGGGGAAAAAAAACCAGGTGAACAGAGAATCCCAGAGGAAAAGGAGGAGTCCTTCATCTTCCTCCTCTTTCCAAAGTCCCACTTGGTGCAGCTGGATATCGCCGAGACTGCCCGAATCGTAGTTTTTAAGTCGTTTAATAATCGGTGACCCGACGAGTGAATCCAGTTTCTTCCAAGCTTTAAGAATTTTCCTTTGAAGAATGGAAGGCGCGAGATAAATCTCCCAGGTTTTGAAGGTACTGAAGTTCTCCGAATCTCCGGCGAGAAGCCGGTGCAGGAACGTGGTGCCGCTGCGGAACAGGCCGGTTATAAAGAGCGGCTTGTTGATGACGGTTTTTCTCCATCGGGGGAAGAAGATGTTGTCCAAAAAAAAGCAAAGACGGGTAACGATTTGATGCGGGATGAACAGAATCCAGAATATGAGGAGGACTTTGATCCGATGACACGTCAGGCGGCGGTGCGTCCCTCTCGTGCCGAAGACGGACCTGACGGCCTGTCTTCCCAGGTGCCTTATGTTGAAAGGCATCGCCATCGTTAGCGGCGTGTTTTACGGTTTTGGGAACCGCCCTTGCCTGACTTCGCCGGTGTTTTTTTCGAAGATTGTCCCCCGTGCGCTCCGGATGCGGACGTTTTGGCCGCCGAGGACTTTCCGCTCGGCCGTTCATCCGGGTTTCCGTAAACGGCGTTGGGTACGTTTTTCCGAAAACTCATCAAAAGGCCGAGGGCGCCCGCCAGCACCATGGGAACGCTGAAAAGCATGCTGAGCGTAAACCAGTTCCCCGCGATAATGGCCGAATGACTGGTGGGGAAGCGGTAGAATTCCATCCAGAACCGCATCAGACCGTAGCATAAGAGGAAAAGACTTAAAATCGATCCGCGCGGCTTCGGCTTCCCGACGTTCCGGAACGCCAGAAGAATGAAAAAGAGAATGATGCCTTCAAGAATCAATTCATAGAGCTGTACCGGATGCCGCGGCAGGTTCACCAATCCCGAAGGCGGAGTTTTCATACCGATTTCAGCCATCCGTTCGGACACCCAGGGAACGGACGGATCGAATCGGTTTGCGTTCGGAACCGTTGAAAACACCATGGCCCAGGGCGCTCGGCTCGGTTTTCCCCAGAACTCTCCGTTGATGAAATTCCCGAACCGTCCGAAGGCCAGGCCGATGGGGGCCGGAATGATGATGAGATCGGCCACGTCCAGGTAATTAAGATCCGTCTTTCGGATGGCCAGCCACGGCAGAAACATGGCGGCGATGAGCCCGCCGAAGAAATACATCCCGCCGTCCCAGACATGCAGGATTTGAAGAGGGTTGCTTAAGTAGTAGGAGGGATGGACGAACAGACAGAATCCGAGACGTCCGCCTGCCAGAACTCCCAGGAAAATGAGAGCGATGATGTTCGAAAATTCATCCGAACTCATAACGATTTGTTTGCGTTTGATGTGCCGCTGGACGAAAAAATAAGCGAAAAGGAATCCGCAGAGATACATCATCCCATACCAGCTGACGGCCAGCGGGCCGGGAAGCTCGAGAAGAATAGGATTGAATTGAGGGGCCGTCAGGTAGGACTTCATTGATGTTCCTCAGTGTAGCGGTCCAACTCCGGGGTGGCAACGGGCCGGAGGGATTATCGCGCCTTTGCGCGGCTCTTTCTTATGAGCCTCAGGCATAAAACCAAGAATCCCTTGACTGACGAATCGATAATAATCCCAAAGAACGAACAGTTCCGGAGCCGTCATAAGGCTGGAGGCGATAAAAAGAGATGCGTTATTTCGGTGTTCGGGATTTCGATTTTTTACAAGCCGGGAATAAAAGAACCTTCCTCATGCAGAAAGGCGAGAAAAATATTTCTAAACGTCATAATCGTCTGAAAAAAATACTGTACATATCCCGGCATATCTTCATCTTATCAACTCGGCTGAGATCGAAAGATTTTCCTGTTTCTCATAAAAAAGCGATATTAGACGGGAATGATGAAAAACGCGTCATTATAATTGGAGAATTGGAGAATCATAGAAGCCGGGCCGAAGAGGAACTCTTGATTCCCGCGGACGATTTATTCTTTCGAATCGGCATCGGCCGGGGAAGCCTCCGCTCCGATGCCGATTCGAAACCTTAAAGGGAAAATTATTGAGCAATACGGAACAAAGAACGGAACGTCTCGATCTGGGAATAGCCCCTATCGGGCGGATGCTGCTGAAATTATCGCTGCCGGCAACCTTCGCCATGGTTGTGAATGGTCTGTACAATTTGGTGGATACGTTTTTCATCGGAAGAAGGGTCGGTACGAACGGCATCGGAGGATTGGCGCTGGCTTTTCCCGTACAGATGATCGTTATGGCCGTCGGTCTCGCCGTCGGGCAAGGAACCGCATCGGTCGTCTCCAGGAATCTCGGCGCGAATAATGAAGAAAAAGCACGCCGCGCCGCGGGCGTCGCCGTCGCCATGTCCCTCACTTTCGGATTGGTTATTTTCATCGCGGGAAAGATTTTTCTGGAACCGCTGCTGAACATTCTGGGAGCCACGGAAGCTCTGCACGAATATGCACGCAGCTACTTGAACGTGATTCTCTTCGGGTTTCCCGTAATGACGATAACGATGACCTTTAACAATCTTTTGCGTTCCGAAGGCATGGCCAAACAGTCCATGACCGTCATGCTTATCGGCGCATTAACCAACATCGTCTTAGATCCTCTGTTTATCTTTGTTTTCAATATGGGCGTGGCCGGCGCCGCGTGGGCGACCGTTATCGGACAGGCCTTTTCGCTGCTCTATGCCGCCTATTTTTACCTAATGAAGAAAACCCATGTCACGATAGGGCTTAAAGATTTAATTCCGGAAGTCTCGGTGATGAAGGAAATCTTCGGATTGGGCCTTCCGTCCTTTGTGCGGCAGGCGGGGCAGAGCATCGTCGCCATGATGATCAACAATCTCTTGGGACGCTACGGCGGCGATCTTTACATTTCGGCGTACGGAATCGTGTATCGAATCGTGATGTTCTGCTTCATGCCCATGTTCGGTTTGGTTCAGGGATTCCAGCCGCTTGCGGGCTATAACTACGGAGCAAAATTGTACGGCCGCGTCAGGCGAACGTTAAAAGTAACCATATCCGCGGCGAGCGTGTATTCGGCCGCCGGCTTTCTGATGATGTTTTTGTTCCCGGGACTTCTGGCCCGGATTTTCACAACGGACGGCGCACTCATCGATACCTCCGAATATGTTATGAGGCATATCGTCCTTATGTTTGCCCTCTTGGGAATGCAGGTTGTCGGCGGACAGTACTTTCAATCGACCGGGAAGCCCTTTCCGAGTTTGATCCTGAATCTTTCCAGGCAGTTTATCTTTTTGATTCCTCTGCTTCTGTTCATGCCCGGACTTTTCGGAATCAAGGGGATTCTGCTTTGCTTTCCGATCGCCGACGTTCTTTCCGTCGCGCTGACGATGACATGGCTTCTGGCTGATTTGAGGCGTCTGCCGAAAAAAGACGGCTAAACGGCCGATTAAGGCCCCAATCCGATTTTAGAAGGGCAGCGAATCCGGCTCTCCGCTCAAACGGCCTTATCCGTCCCGCTTTTCCGGCTCCGCTCGTCCGCTCCGCCGGTGCTGGTCGGAAGCCAACGGCTTCCTGCTCGCACATGCAGCCGGACCGGACGGGCCCGTAACCGCTGCGATCCGGGCTGCATCATAATGTCCCCTAAATAACGAAGCGGCCCTCCCTCATTATCGGAATCTCTCCGCCGCCGGCGCTTCGGCCCGTGACTTTCGTTGCGGGCGATCCGATCATGAAGTCCAAGTGGACCAGCGAAGCATTGCAGCCGGCGGCGAGTTTCGCCGCATCGTCGGTGAGTTTTTTCCCGTCCTCCAGGCATCCCGTGTATCCCGCTCCCAAGGCGATATGACACGAGGCGTTTTCATCGAAGAGGATGGAGGCGAAGTTCAGGCCGCTGGAGGCGATGGGCGAGTCGCCGCCCACCAATGCCACCTCCCCGAGGCGGCGGGAGCCCTCGTCGGTTCCGGCGAATCCTTCCAGCGCGGCTTCTCCGGCATCGGCGCTCCAGCCCGTGAGCAGGCCGCCCTCAAAGGTCAGGCGGGCCCCTTCCACGAGAGTGCCGCGAATCTCCACCGGACGGGTTACCCGGACCGTGCCTTCCGCGGCGAGGCGGTCGGGAGTGGTGAACACCTCTTCGGTGGGGATGTTCGGCATGGTCCGAATTCCGTCGGCGGTTTCCGGACCGCCTTTCCAGCGCGACCGATTTAAAAGCCCCACCGTCAAATCGGTCCCGTCATCCTCAAAATGCAGACTTGAGAGGCTCAGACCGTTGAGCCGTTCGGAGCGTTCCAGGAGTACCTGCGCTTTTTGAATCCAGGCGGCCGACGGATCGGGTTGATCCAGAAGCAGGATGGGCTTGAGAATGCGCCAAAGATCGTTTGTTTCGGCCTGCGGTCCGAGAATCTGTTTCGCCCACCGCGGTCCGGGTACGGCGGCGACGCACCAGGGAATGGAATGAGCCGTAACGGCATCGCGGAAGCGTCTGATGTTCGACCGGTGGTTTTTTTCAAGGATCATCAAAGCCTTCTGGTCCGCATCGGCCAAAAGACCGATATCCTCATGTGATTCCAGCGCCAAATAGGCCCATTTTTCATCAACGACTGTTTGTTCCCAGGCGGCCGTCCAGCCGGGAAAGGCGGCCAGGGCCTCTTCGTTTCCGGCCTGTGCGGCGATTCTTGCTTTCGTCAGATACGGATCGACGGGCTGCATTTCAACGATTCGGGCCCCGCGGGCATAAGCGGTCTCGGCGCATTTCCGCGCCAGCAGGGTTCCTTCGGCGTGGTACCTGATAATCAAGCTGCGTCCTTTCTCGAATCCGAGACCGGCGTTAAGAAGAAGGTCCGCGTAGGGACCGTAGTCAATTTCGGGTATATTCATCGTAAGGAAACTATAGCGTGTTTAACCTCGTGTGTAACGGAAGAGAAGGCGTTACCATGTAGGGATAAAGGATAAAAAATGCGGTTCTGCGAAACAGATAAAGAAGAAAGGGGCCGATTTTCGGCTTTTAAGAAATCCGGTGATTCTTATTTTTCGGCGCTGATTCGGAATTTCGGCCAAGCGGCGTTTATGCTCGTCATGGTGTTTCTCCTCGTTCTCCCTCTGGAGGCCGGAGCGCCCCGTTACCCCAGACTGGTTCCGGGAGAAGAGGCCCAGGGCATTATTCGGCCGTCGGCGGACGGCGGCCGCTATCGGACCTTTATTCTCGATGTGCCTCCCGATGCTTCGGCCATTCGAATCCGAATTACCGAAGCGGCCGCCGATTTGGATCTTTTTCTGCGCTGCGGTGAAGAAATGGAGGACTATTCGGAGGCCGATTTCTTTTCCGAAGAGGAAGAATGGCTGGAGGAGCTTCTTGTCTACAAGGTCTATGAAACTCAATTCTCTTCCGGGCGCTACTACCTTGATGTGGCTTATCAATGGGATGAAGTTCCCCGCCGCAACGGAGAGATTCAGGAAGAAGTTCCTTTTTCCCTTATTTATGATGTTATTGACGCACCTTCCTTCGCGAAGGAATTAAAACCCGATATCGATGCGGATATGACGTTGAATTCGCGCAATCTCTATCTGGCCCATTTCTTCATCGATGTTCCCAAGCGAATCCCGGCGCTGCGTTTCGATGTGCTGGACACACCGGGTGATATCGATCTTTTTCTTTCCCGGGATAATCCGGCTCCCGAGCGGGACGGATACCTGCTGATCGGTGAAACATGCCTTGGACGGGAATCCATTGTGTATAACGGTGAGGGACGTCCCATCGAGCCGGGCCGATACTGGCTGACGGTTATCGAAGCTTCGGAGAAGGATTATCCGGTACCGGTTCGAATCACGGCGGGCTTCGGAACCGAAGCTCCGCTATCCGTGCCGAGTCCTCCCAACCTCCCCATTCCTCCTTTGGGACCCGAGACGGCACGTTTGGCGACGGTGCAGCTGGTTAATGAAACAGGCATCGGTTCCGGCTGTCTCGTGAGCGGCGACGGCCTGATTATCACCAATCATCATGTTGTCGCGGACGATGAGGGTTCCATGGATTCCGAGCTTTACGTCGCGATTTCGCTGGATCCTTTCGAGGCGCCGGTGGAACTGTTCGTCGCCCAAATCGTTGAAAGTCTGCCGGAGGACGATCTGGCTCTGCTGCGGATTACCGGGGACCGCTGGGGGCGGCCTCTCCCCGAGGGGTACCGATTCCCCGCGTGGCGCATCGGAACACCCGAAACCCTGGCTCCCGGTGATGCCCTCTTGCTCATGGGATATCCCTGGATGGGGTCCGGTTTATCCCGATCGTATTTCACGCTAACGCGCGGCATCCTTTCCGGCGGGGAACGGACTCCGCGGGGAATCGTGTACAAAACGGACGCGGTTATCGCCGGAGGCAGTTCGGGCGGAGCCGTAACCGACGGGAATTGGCGTTTGCTGGGCTTTCCCACCTTTGTCGTCAGTCAGGATTCGGCTCAGCTCAGTTATTTTGTTCCCGTGGACCGCATCCCCCGGGGGTGGCGTGTTCTCTTCAGATATGAATAATAGGCTTTCGCGGAGAAACTCATGAGATTCAGAATCTTTCCAATTCAATTTCTGCCCGCCCTTTTTCTTTTGTGGTCCTGTGCCACCGTACCCACGGGACAAACGACGGCACTGCACCAGGCGGCCGAAACCGGTGATTTGGGAGTTCTTGAGTCGCTCATCACCAAAGAATCGGATGTGGATGCCCGGGATGAGAGGGGCCGTTCGGCGCTGCATCGAGCCGCTATTGCGGGAGATTTGATGGCCGCCGCGGCGCTTCTGGACGCCGGCGCCGATCAGAATTGTATCGACCGGGATGGAAGAACTCCCCTGCATTACACCGTATTTTCAAGGCAGCCGGATCTGGTGGCCATGCTTCTCGGCGCGGATGCCGATCCTTCCATCCTCGACAAGGAAGGCAAAACTCCCCTGGATTTGGCGGAGGATGCCGGATACGAGGAAATCATTCAGACGATTCTCTCTTCGATGTAGAGGGCTCTCGGGGACTGTGAGCCTAACCTCAGAGGCGTCTTTTCCTGCCGGATTTCTCCGTCTTGGATTCTTTTTGTTTCACTTCCACGCCGCCCATTAGAGCGAATCCCCGAACCTCGAGCGTCGGAGCGTTCGGTGTTCCCGAACCGGCTTTGTTTTCGAAACCGCCCATGAGCGGAATGCCCGAAACATCGGCGTTGATTCCCGGCGGAATAATCACTTCAAGGCCGCCCATGATGCAGCCGGTGTTGATTCGAATGCCTTCACGCGGAAAATCCGCTTCCCGGAAATCCAGCTTGATGCCGCCCATCAGGGAAAAACAGGTTATCTGCCGCGCCGGCTGCCATCGTCCGGTTTTTTCCGAACCTCCCAGAACGGCGAAAAAGGATTCGCTCTCCCGGGGGATGCGGTCATTCTCGTTCCAGGTTCTTTCACTCTTTGCACCGGCGCCCGCCGACTTCCCCGCGGGAGCCGGGATATCCGCCACAAGGGCGATCAGCGTCTCTTTGTTCTCGGCTCCCGTGGCGTCTTTCAGCCGTCTTTCCAGCGTATCGACGCCGATGCGGCCGTCGGCATAGGCCTGTTTGAGCAGAGAAATCGTTTCGGCTTTAAGTTCCTCGACGCTCATCCTCTGAAAGGAATCAATAAATCCCATATGTTTTCCTCCATCTTTCCTCGTGTGCATTGTACCCCGATGAAGTACAAGATGGAAACGCCGTTTATGATCGGATCGGCCGCCGCGATCGGATTTTGACGAGTATGCGATAGTTTATTTTAACGGGGATCGGTCCGGCTGAACTTCGCCGGGGACTCATTCTAATAACGTTCGGCGGTCCGGAAACCGGCCGAACATCAGGAGATACTCAATTACTCATCAGCCGCTACTCTTTTGCCGCTTCGAGCCTTTTCGCCGTTTTCGGGAGCGCCAGGGCGATAACGTCCCGCAGTTCCGAAACGGGATGGAAGGTGATGCCCTTTTTCACATGTTCCGGGATTTCCTCAAGATCGCGGAGGTTGGCTTCCGGAATGATGACGTTCTTTATTCCGTGGCGCCGTGCCGCAATGGTTTTCTCTTTCAGTCCTCCGATGGCCAGAACCTTCCCCGTCAGGCTCAGCTCTCCGGTCATGGCCAGTCCCGCTTTAATGCGTTCACCCGCGGCCAAGGAGAGGAGGGCTGTGGTCATGGTGATGCCGGCCGAAGGACCGTCTTTGGGTGTGGCGCCTTCCGGGATATGAAGATGAACCTCATGCTTTTCGAAGAAGTCCGAAGGCTCTTCTTTCCCTTCGGAGAATTCGTTTGAGCCGATGATTTTCTTTGCCCGCGTATAGGCGATGGCCGCCGATTCCTTCATCACATCGCCCATTTGGCCGGTGAGTTTAAGATGCCCTTTCCCTTTTACGGCGTCGGCCTCTATAACCAGAACGTCTCCGCCCATGTTGGTCCAGGCCAGCCCCAGGGCCATGCCCGGCAGTTCCGCTTTTTTCAGACCGTCTTCCCTGAAATAGGGTTTTTTCAGGTACTCCTCAAGAGTGTCGGCGGTGATGCGGATGGGAAGTTTCTCTTTTCCTTCCACAACCGTCCTGGCCACTTTCCTGTGAATGCGGTCGACGGCTTTTTCATACGTCCGCATTCCCGCGTCCCGGGCATATCCTTCGGCAATGGCTTTGAGAGTTGTCGCGTTATAGCGGATTTGACCCTTTTTGAGGCCATGTTTCTTCAAGCTTTTCGGGATGAGGTAGCGCTTGGCGATTTCGACTTTTTCTTCAACGACATACCCCGAGAGCCGAATCATTTCCATGCGGTCGAGCAGCGGCCTCGGGATGCTGTCCAAGGTATTCGCCGTGGCGATGAAAACCACGTGGGACAAATCGAAAGGCAAATCAAGGTAATGATCCCGGAAACTGATGTTCTGTTCCGGATCGAGGACTTCCAGGAGCGCCGAGGACGGATCGCCCTGGTAACTGCTGCCGAGCTTGTCGATTTCATCGATCATGAACACGGGGGCTCGGGATTTCACGATTTTCATGCCTTGAAGAATCTTTCCGGGCATGGCCCCGACATAGGTGCGCCGGTGCCCCTTAATTTCGGCCTCGTCCCGCATGCCTCCGACGGAAAAACGAAAAAACGGCCGTCCCATGGAGCGGGCGACGGATTTTCCAATGGAAGTTTTGCCTACGCCCGGGGGGCCCACCAGAAGAATGATGGAGCCCTTTGAGTCTTGTTTCAGCTTGCGCACCGCGAGGTATTCGAGGATGCGCTCTTTCACGTCTTCCAGACCGTAATGGTCTTCTTCCAGGATTTCCGAAGCCGCTTTCATGTCGATTTCGTCCGCTTTGGGTTCGGCCCAGGGCAGAGAAACAATCCAGTCGAGATAGCTGCGGGTAACGATGTATTCGCTGGAGGAAGGCTCCATCACCTGGAATTTATCCAGTTCGCGTTCCACCTGTTCGGCGATTTCCCCTTCGAATTCGAAGGCGTCGATGGCTTCTTTGAATTTCTGATATTCACTGGAACGGGCGTCGGTGGGCTCGCCCAGTTCTTTTTTTATTGCTTTTAATTCTTCCCGAAGAAAGTAGTCCCGCTGGCTTTTTTCAATTTTCTCGTTGATTTCCCCGGCGATGCGCTTTTGGATTTTGGCCAGTTCGTGCTCTTTTTTGATGTAAACGAGCACCATCTCCATGCGTTTCTTCACATCCAGCGTTTCGAGGATTTCCTGCTGCTTTTCCCTGTCCACATTGAGGATGCTGGTAATGAAATCCGCGATTTTTCCCGGATTATCGATATTCACCATGTTCAGCCTCATTTCTTCGGAGAACATGGGATTATCCTCGCTGATCTGCTTCATTTCGGTCAAAAGCGCCCGAGTATACGCTTTCAGTTCCTTATCGTCGGGATCGTAGTCGTCGTCCAGGTAGTCGACAACGGCGGAGTAAGGGCTTACTTCGTTAAGGATTTTAATGGTTTTGAAGCGCCGAAGAGTGCTGATAAAGATATTGATTCCGCCGTCGGGCAGGTTGATGCGTTTGACGATTTTCGCGGCCGTTCCTATGGAGTGCAGTTCTTCGGGCATGGGAGAATCCGCACCGGGATCGGTGGTGAGCACCAAACCGACGACTTTATTGGTTTCCATCGCCTTATCGATAACGGCAATGTCTTCGGCCCCGGTGATCATTATGGGTGTGAAAATTCCGGGAAAAATCGGTTTTCCCTGGAGCGGAACGACATAAATGTTCTGCGGCAGTATTTCCGCCGCCGAGATGACTTGGTTGTTTTCATCGGACATGTTCTAAAAATAAGCCGTTAGAGGTAACGGGGCAAACCGAAAAATCAGGAAGGATTGGAAAAGCGGGCATTCCGAAGCACCGAAGCCTTTCAAAAGGGTTTTTCGGAGGCCTCCGATACTCTTTAAGCGGCGATTCTATTCTTTTCGGCCCGATTTTTTTCTCCGGTTTGGACGAATGCATCACGGCCGGCTTTTGCCCGGCGGCGTTTTCGTCTTATGAAGTCCCCCTCTTGCCGAGCCGCCTTCTACACGACATCATCACCCCATGACCCGCGACATCAAGGCACCGGCACTCATTCTTAAGATGAATCCCGTAGGTGAAAATCATCGGGGGATTTCCATGCTGGTGAGCGGCGAAGGGCTCCTTCGTCCTTTCGCTTATGGGGCTCAAGGGAAGCGCAGCGTTCTTCGCGGAACCGCCGTGCCCTATAATCGCGGCATCGCGGATCTGCATTTCGACGGGACAAAGAGCCGATGGCGCTTAACCGCTTTCGATCCCGAAAACACCCATGACGGCCTTCGTGAAGATTTGGACCGGTTTTATACGGCAACCACCTGGGCGGAGATTTTGCTCGGAACACACGGCGGAGGCGGGGAATCGGCCGAACTTTTCGAACTCGCCGCCGATGCTTTCAGGCTGCTTTCCGATTGCGTTCCCAAGGATCGGATGCGGCTGGATGTCGGTTTTCTCTGGCGTTTTCTTGAAATCGAAGGCGTCCGGCCCGATCCGCTGCACTGCGGTCAATGCGGGCGTGCATTACCCCTCGGCGGATCGGCCTCTCCGGCCCGGTTTCGTTCCGACGGATTCTTGCTCGGCCCCTGCTGCTGTGAAGGCCGGGGAGAGGAACTCTCCGACGGCGCCCGGCGCTGGCTGGAGGCCGTGAGCGGCAATGAACTTGAAGCGTCTCTGTTCATAGGACTGCCGCCGTCCGCCGTCTCTTCCGCCCGTCACTGGCTGGTGGTTCTGATTCAGACAATGCTGGAGCGTCCTCTTCGAAGTCTTCGAATCTAGCAAAAAACCGGTGCGAACTAAGAGAAGCCGGCATATTTATGCGATGAACTCCGGAAGAGCTCGGGGGACAGGGATAAAACCAACTCATCGGACACAGGCCCTTTCCTGAGTGATGATGAACGACATCAACAAGGAGCTTCAATTTCGACTCTTAGAGAAAGCTGCTTGATAGAGTGGATGTGGAATTTCAAACAGCCCTTAATCGGAAAGATCTTCGCGGATTCGTAATGCCGGTTTGAAAGCGGGATCTATCCGGAGTACCGTATCGCAGTCGGCCGCCGCACTCTCCCTGTCGCCTGCGGCCAGGGCTGTTTCGGCCCGAGCGGTGAGGTATTCCAGGTTGTAGGGATCGGAACGTATGCACGCTTCCAGGTCGCGGTACGCTTCTTCGAAATGTCCGTCCAGCCGGGACTGGACCGCCCGATAGTAGCGGGCTTTGGAGTGTCCCGGATCCAAACGGAGGGCCTGATCGAAATCCGCCGCCGCTTCGGCGGTCCCGCCTTGGGAGAAGAACGCCATGCCCCGGTGAACCAGGATGATGGATCGGATGCGGGTTTCAAGTTCTCTTTCGAGAATCTCCGAATAGATCGCGATGGCCTTTTCATACCGTCCTTCGTTATGCAGCAGGAGCCCCTGAAGGAGGAGGGCGTCGATTGTATTTTTGGACGGATCGGCCGAGATTTCGGGCGTCTGTGTAGAGCGGCGGTGATTCTCATCATCTTGGCCGCCGTTCGTACGAATCAGCTTGTAAAAGTCCCAGCTCCGTTTTTTTAATGCGGTATGGAGATCTTTCTGATAGTCCCGGATTTCCTGAAACATGATGTCCGAAAGAGTCAGGTTCGCGTTCAGCGCCGCCAGCTTCCGCCTAAGGGGTTTGTCCAGCGGAGAGAATTCCGATTTATAGACAAGTTCGTGTTCCACTTCCGCCCAGGCTTCCTGAAGAATCGTCCGTATCTGTATTTCGCATACCGGTTTTTTGGGGAAGAATTCCGGGATTGGTTTCGACGGAAGAAATCCCGGCGGCACATCGATGAGAAAATGTTCCGATTCATAACCGAAATGACCGGATGCGTAATCCGCGCCCTTAATTTCCCGTTCCCTCACGGTGAAAATCTCTTGGAGCATCAGTGAAACCTGGTTCACCTCCTCTAAAAAGGGACAGACAATCCGAATCCCCAGCACATCGGTAATCCGCAGGTGCCGGTCCGCCGAATCACAAGATTCCTCCGGTACGCGGTGAAGGAGTTTTTTATACCAGCTGGAAAAGTCTTTGACCCGATACCGAAGGGTTGCCGACAGATTGTTTCCGGCGGCCGCCGCACGGATGGATTTAACCAGTTTCTCCAGGACTTCTTCGTAGAATGGCGCGCATGCGGCGTATCGCTTTTCCAGATCTCCCATGGACGGGAGAGGAAACGAGATTTTCATCATAAGAATACTGTACAATAAAATCGCTTTGAACGGAGCCTCGGATTAAAGCTTTCGGCCTTCGTATTCGGCCTTCGGGCGCCTCGCGGAAGCGGCGGGGAAAGAGCGAAAAAGCTATGGCTGTTTGGGAATCGGCCGCACCCATATATTCGAGGCGATTTCCAGTGAAAGCGAAACCATGCCGTATACCCCGGACACCGCCACGGTGCCGGTTCCTTCTATCCGTTCCAGCCTCAGACGCTTCCCCGGACTGATGCCCGCCTTCTCCAGAGCTCGAAGGAGTTCCGGGCTTCGATCGGGAATACGGATCAGCACCGCTTCACACTCCCTCATCAAAGTGTTCAGTGGCACCTCTCCTTCGGATTCGGAGAACCGCAAATCCTTATCCGGGATTAAACCTCCGTGGGGATCGCGCAGGGGACGGCCCAGAAAATCCCAAAGCCTGTTGATAACCGTATCGGAAACCCCGTGTTCCATGCACTGAGCTTCTTCATGAACCACCGACCAGTCCATTCCCAAACTTTCCACCAGGAAGGTTTCCAGCACGCGATGACGCCTGAGGGTTCGAAGGGCGATACCGCGTCCTTTCTCGGTAAGAGTGCACCCTTTTCGCGGCTCATACACCGTCAGTCCGTCTGTGGTGAGACGCTGAACCATGGTGGTGACCGTTCCGGGAGTCAGCGAGAGGGTTTCGGCGACCAGCCCCATGGGCGCCAAATCCGTATTCCCGGCCTGGAGAACTTCCAAGATGGCCTTGAGGTAATCTTCCGCGGTTGAAGAATGAACCGGAGCCTTTTTCTTCCTCATCCGACCATGGCTTCTCGGGCCAGAGAAACACCCTCGTCCGTCAGCAGAAGCAGCGAGTTTCGTTCCCGTATCAGATTCCGGCGTACGGCGCTCTTCACCACCTTTTCCGCGAATGATTCGGACCAGGCGATATGCTTTGTCAGATGATCCCGGAGGCACTCAACCTCGTCATTTTCGCCCTCTCCGCAGTCGCTGTGGTGGCTTAAATGAACAATCAGCATCCGAATCCCCAAATCCAGCTTTTGTTCGTTGCGCAGCAGTTTTTGAGACAATAAACCGCGGATCGGAGCGAAAATGAGTACCAGGGTGAAGGCGATTCCGCAGAACGTTGCCATGGAGCCGGCGATGGACACGTCCAGCGCGGCGGCCGCGCCGTATCCGAAGGCGGCGGAAAAAGCTCCGATAAGGGCGGCCAGCATCAGCATGATTTCGAGCCTGCGGGTCAGCAGGGAAGCCGCCGCGGCCGGAGCGATCATCAGCGCCACGACAAGAATGGATCCGACGCTGTCGAAGGCACCCACCACGGTAATGCTCACCATGGCCATCAATCCGTAATGAAGGAGGCCCGGTCTGAAACCCTGGGCCTGGGCCAGCCCGGAATCGAAAGTGGAAAGCTTCAATTCCTTAAAGAAGACGAGAATGAGGACCAGGTTCAGAATCAAAATGGTTCCCATGGACCAAAGACTCCGGGGCCCCAAGTCGTAACCGTTCACGACGAAGCGGTCGAAAGGCGCGAAGGCCAATTCGCCGAGCAGAACCGCATCGGTATCCAGATGGACATTCCCGGCGTGCCGGGAAACGAGGATAACGCCGATGCTGAAAAGTACCGGGAACACCAAACCGATGGCCGCATCTTCTTTTACCAAGCGGGTTCGGGTTTAAAAGTTCGGTAAACCAAGCGGTAAAGAGGCCGGCCAAAACAGCACCGAGCATCAACAGCGGCGAGGAAATATTTTCAGTCAGGAAGAATCCTAAAAACAATCCCCGGAAGAACAGCATGACTGATGGCATCGCTGATGAGAGCCCGTTTGCGCAGCAGCAGAAACGTTCCGGGCAGGGCGCAGGCTACGGCGACCACGACGGCGATAAGAAGAATCTCAAGATGGGCGTTCATACGGTACCTCCCCGCATGTTTTCGGCATAATCCCGTCCCTCGGGCGTCAGAGCAAATCGGCCCTGTTTGTCCCTGCTGACCAATCCTCTTCCTCGAAGCGCTTCGAGTCCTCCGTCCACGCTTCTGGGACGCTCGGGAACGAGCACCCTTAGGGTTTTCAGACTGTGGGGATGATCGAAACTGTCGTGGTTCATCGCCAGTTTCCAGAGTCCTTCGAGGATTTTATCCGCCGCGTAGGTTTTGCGGTTTCTCGCCCGGAGAATTAATCGGGAGATCAGCCCCCTTCCGGGAGCAAGCAGAATGGACAGTCCGGAAACGGCCCCCAAGGCGAGCACGATGGCCGGACCGGTGGGCAGTTTTGAAACAAAACTGGAAAAAAGAGCTCCGGTAATACCGGCCGCGGCCCCGATGATTCCGCTCAATACCACAATGGTTTCCAGACGGTTCGTCCACTGTCGGGCCGAGGCGGCGGGAGCCACCACCATAGCGCTCATAAGAACCACACCTACGGTCTGTAGGCCGATAACAACGGCGGCGACGATAAGAAACGTTAATAAGTATTCCAGTTTTCGAGCCGGGAAGCCCTGAGATGACGTGTAGTCCGGATCGAAAGAGAGTATTTTGAATTCTTTCCAGAAGATAATCATCAAAAGAAGAGCAAGTGCGCCGACAACGCTCATGGCGATAATATCTTCGGTCATCAGAGTCGCCGCCTGGCCGAAAAGGAATTTATCCAGACCGGCTTTAGCCGCCGTGGGCATCCTTTGGATTTTTGAAAGCAGCACCAGACCGAATCCAAAAAAGACGCTGAGGATGATTCCTTGAGCGCCGTCTTCGTGAATGGCTGTTTTTCCTGTAATGAGGAGAATCATCCATGTTCCCAGCCAGCCGGCCAGAGCCGCTCCGATAAGCAGGATAAAGGGGGGCTTTGCTTCCGGTGATGATAAAAGCCAGAGCAATTCCCGGCAGGGCCGCATGCGACATAGAGTCGCCCAGAAGGCTCCGCTGGCGGAGAACCGCAAAGCTGCCCAGGGTTCCTGACACAATCCCTAAGACCGCGGATCCCAACACCACGTTCCGTAGCGTGTAATCCGAAAAGATTTGTTGAATCATGCTGCGCCTCCGACATTTTCCTTGAGGAAGGATATGCGGCCGCCGAAGGCCTTGCGCAGATTTTCCGGAGTGAAGGTTGTTTCCACGGGCCCCGATGCGATGCGTCTGACGTTCAGCAATGTGACCCAATCAAAATATTCGGGAACGGTTTGCAAATCGTGATGGACGCAGATAACCGTTTTGCCCGAGTCCCGAAGTTCCTGCAGCAGGGAGATGATGGCTCTTTCGGTGGTGGCGTCCACGCCCTGGAAGGGTTCGTCCATCATGTAAAGATCGGCGTTTTCCAAAAGAGCCCTCGCCAGAAAGACTCGCTGCTGCTGTCCTGCCCGAGAGCTGGCTGATTTGTCTGTAGGAGAAATCCGTCATACCCACTTTTTCCAGGGCGGCCATGGCGGCCGCTTTTTCTTTTTTCCCCGGCCGTTTGATCCAGCCGAGTGCTCCGTAGCTGCCCATGAGAACAACATCCATCGCGGTTGTGGGAAAGTCCCAATCCACCGCGGTGCGCTGGGGAACATATCCGATTCGGCGTCTGTTTTCCTTCAGGGAACCGCCGAATGCGGACACTTCTCCGGCCGTGGCCGGAATGAGTCCCAGCATGGCCTTCAAAAGCGTGGTTTTACCGGCGCCGTTGGGGCCCACGATGGCCATAAGAACCGCCGGCGGCACCGCCAAGTCGATATCCCAGAGAACCCGGTTTTTCGTTGTACGAGACGGTAAGGTCTTCGATCCGGATAACGGCGTTTTCAGCGTATTCCTTCATTTTATTCCTCTCCCTGCAAAGCCTTGGCTATGGTATCCGCGTTATGAGTGACCATTCCGATATAGGTTCCTTCAAAGGTGCCTTCCGCGCCCATGGCGTCGGAATAAAGCTCTCCGCCGATTTGAACATCAAATCCCCGATTTTGAACCGCGGCCTGGAGAGCCTCGATGTTTTTTTTCGGGACCGAGCTTTCGATGAAAATGGCCCTAATCTTTTTTCCCGCGATGTAATCCGCCAGATTCTGCACATCCTTGGCTCCGGCTTCCGTAACGGTGCTGATGCCCTGGAGTCCCCGGACTTCCATGCCGTAGGCGCGTCCGAAGTAATGGAAGGCATCATGGGCCGTAATAAGAACCCGCTGATGTTCATCGATGGAGGAAATTGTATCCCGGACGTATTGATCCAGCTCTTCGAGTTTGGAACGGTAAGCCGCGGAATTGGCTTCATAGGTGTCTTTGCCTTCGGGATCCGCTTTAACGAGGGCTTCGGTTATGGTATCGGCAACAACCATCCAATTTGATACGTCGAACCAGATATGCGGATCGTGGGTGCCTCCGAAGCTTTCATCACTGATGAGTTTCGATTCATCCAGGGATTCCCCGACGGCGACGACGGGACGATTTGCGGAAATCTTCTCCAGCATATCTCCCATGCGGGCCTCCAGATGGAGTCCGTTGAACAGGATCAGATCGGCCTTCTGCAGTCTGTCGACATCTCCGGCGCTGGCCTTGTAGAGATGGGGATCCACACCGGGTCCCATCAGGGCGACAGCATCAACCCGTTCTCCGCCGATTTCGGCGGCGGTATCGGCAATCATGCCGATTGTTGTTACGACGAACAGTTTGCCGTCGTCGTCTTTTTTCTCGGCCGGGCCGCATCCCGCAAACAGAATGGTCAGCAATAACGATGTATATAAAAACTTTTTCACGGCACAACTCCTTGATAGTGCAAAATTAGCATTTTGATTATTCAAAGTCAAGAGAGTTGATAATAATAAAAATAGTTATAACTAACAAAACGAAATTCCGGTATGGGGGTTTTTACGACGCGGAAAATCCATTGGCTTATTTCGTCGAACAGGAAATCCCGATCTTCATTTTACCCAATCCCGACACTTGCACTCACCGGTCCTGCGGGGTCATGATGGAAAAGATGAGGACTTTTCTGGCCGTATCTCCTCCGGCTGATACGGCTCGCGATATTTACACAGAACGCGCTTTGCTGCGGGCCGCCTGGTCCGGCGTTCGGTGGACCGATCCGTCTTCTTTTCACATCACACTCGTTTTTCTCGGGGAAAACGATGAGTTTACCGTCGAAAGAATCAGGGAATCATCAGGCGCCGTTCTTATGGAATACGAATCTTTCGATGTCGAATTCAACGGCACGGATTATTTCGGCAGTCTTCATCACCCGAAACTTTTCATTGAGAAAGTGGGTGAGGGCTTTCGGGAACTTTCGGAATTGAGGGAAGCCCTTCGGCCCGCTTTGCAGCCCATTGCGGGATGGGAAGGGCGAACATATCGTCCTCATCTGACTCTGGGACGGCCGAAACGGCGCGGCTGTGAGGGGCCGGAAGGGGGAGGATTGTTGCCTCCGGGTGTAAAAAACGATACCGTGTGGACTTTCCGAGCCCGGGAGGTTGTTCTGTATCAATCGATACTCCGTCCCGAAGGTCCGGAATACAGCCCTTTGGAGATTTGGCCGCTGAAGGAGGCCTCATGAACGATTCATTACGAACCGTAGACATTATTGCCGCGAAGCGAAACGGCGCGGTACTGACGGAAAAGCAGATTGAGACGTTCATCAAGGGATACGCCGACGGGAGCATCCCCGATTATCAGGCGGCGGCTTGGTGCATGGCTGTGTTTCTGAAAGGGATGAGTCCCGAAGAAACGGGTTTTCTGACACGGGCCATGATTCATTCCGGGGATATCATCAACCTCTCGGGATTGAAGGGGCCTTTCGTCGATAAGCATTCCACCGGCGGCGTGGGCGATAAAATTTCACTGATTCTGGCACCCCTGGCGGCCGCCTGCGGACTGAAAGTGCCCATGATGAGCGGCCGCGCTCTCGGACATACCGGAGGAACTCTGGATAAACTGGAATCCATTCCCGGATATACCACCGCGCTTTCTCCGGAACGCTTTATCGAAGGCGTGGAGCGTATCGGTTACGCCATGACCGGACAAAGCGAATCCGTGGTGCCCGCCGACCGAAAGCTGTACGCGCTCAGGGATGTTATCGCCGCTGTGGAGTCCGTACCGCTGATTACCGCCAGCATCCTTTCAAAAAAATTCGCCGAAGGCTCGCAGGCTCTGGTTATGGACGTGAAGTGCGGCGGCGGGGCTTTTATGAAAACCCCCGAAGAGGCGTCGGCCTTGGCGGACTCCCTGGTTCGGACCGGCGAGAGTCTGGGACGGAAGGTTGTGGCCGTTCTGACGGATATGTCCGAGCCCCTGGGCCGAATGGTGGGAAATTTTCTGGAAGTGGAAGAGTCTCTCGCCGCTCTCAGGGGTGAAGGTCCCGCGGATATCATGGAGCTGACCATCGGACTTACGTCCTGGATGATTGTCGCGGGCGGACTGGAAACCGATGTATCCGCGGCCCGGGAGCGCTGCCGGAAAGCTTTGGCGGACGGATCGGCCATGGCGAAATTCAGAAAAAACGTCGAGTTTCAGGGCGGCCGGCTTGAAGAACTCGATTCCATGCTGGGAAGCGCCCGGGCGGCGTACTTCCGGGACATTATGGCCTCCGAATCGGGTTATGTAACGGGCATCGACGCTTTTGCCGTCGGCATGGCCGGTGTGGCTCTGGGCGTGGGGCGCGATACGGCGGCCGACTCCGTGGAAGCACTGGCCGGAGTTGAGTTTTTTCGAAAGACCGGTGAAAAAGTTGCTTCCGGAGAACCTTTGATGCGTCTTTACGCGGAAGATGAGGCTCGGCTGGATGCGGCCGAAACGCGGCTGGAAGGCGCCGTTGCGATTGGGCGTACACCGCCGCCGGAACGGAAAAGTCTGATACTTCGGGAGATTGTTCCGGAATGAAATGGGTGAAGCCGCCCATCGAGGGTGAGAGGGTTCGCGCCCTCGCGGCATCGCATAATCTGGATCTCTTAACGGCATCCATCCTTACCAGGAGGGATCTGACGGCTCCCGAACAAATCGCGTTTTTTCTGGAAGAAGATGAGAGATTCCTGCACAATCCTTTTCTGTTTCCCGATATGGAAAAGGCCGTGGACCGGATTCTTGCCGCCGCCGAAGAAGGCGAGAAAATCCTGATCTGCGGCGATAAGGACGCCGACGGCATCACCTCGACGGTTCTGATGATGGAAGCCTTGGCGGGAGTGGGACTGAACGCCGAATGGCGCGTTCCCTTGGGTGATGACGATTACGGATTGAATTCGGACGTTCTGCTCCGAATGGCGGACGAAGATGTTACGCTCGTGATTACGGTCGACTGCGGAGTCACGGATTTTCAGGAGATCGCCCTGGCCGGAGAACTCGGCATGGACGTTCTTGTGTTCGATCATCACGTTCCGCGCTCCGAAGGTCTTCCCGACGCTTATGCCGTGGTGAATCCGAAAATTCCCGGAGATTATCCTTTTGGAGGATTGTGCGCCGCGGCTGTTGTGTCGAAGTTCCAATGGGCCCTTTGTTTGGCGGGAACCGATCTTTGGGGCGAAGAATTCTGTCTTGTTCTTGCCCGCCGGGAAGGCGATTCAATCGTTCTTGAAGCGGCCCGGATGAAAAATCTCATGGAAACCGGCAGAATCCGTGCGGAAAGCGGCACAATAGAGGATAAGGATCGTTTCCTTCGCTTTATCGAAGGGCTGCCCCTGTTTACTTACGGCGCGGGGGAACAGGTGCCGCTGATTTCGGCCTTCTTCGGAGGCGCCGAGGTGCATATCGCGGATATCACCGATCGAATCATCGCCGCCTTTCCGGCGTTTCGCGGCCGTTCTTTGGACGATTTGGAAAAAGGCAGCCGCCTGGCCCGTTATTTCCCCGGAAAAAGCGGGAGTCTTTCCTCCCTGGTGAATCTGCTGATTACCCTCCAATACCGCTCGATTTCCGATGCTTTTAATCCCTGGAGAAGAGGACTGGATTTGGTGGCCGTCGGCACGTTGGCCGATTTGATGCCTCTGGAAGATGAGAACCGCATTCTCGTCAGGCTGGGACTGGATCGGCTGAACGCATCGGACGGCATGCGGGAGAGGAGAGCCGCGATCCGGGAGCTGCTTGTTCGTCAGCGTCTTCATGAGGGACGCATCGGAGCGACGGAACTGGCATGGCAGATATGCCCCCTTATCAATGCTTCGGGCAGGATGGGACGTGCGGATATCGGTGTGGAACTGCTGCTGGAGAAGGATTCGGCGAGAATCGCTTTGCTTGCGGACAGTCTGATGGATCTGAACAAACAGCGGCGATCGCTGGGCGAGAGCGCTTGGGAGCGAATCCGTCCAAAGGCTTATGCCTCGGCCGAGGAACTCGGAGGGCGCATGGTTCTTGTAACCGATGAACAGGCTCCGCGGGGCATTACCGGTATTTTGGCCACGCGTCTTCAAAAAGCACTTGACGCGGCGGCCATCGTTATTTCGGTCCGGGGTGAGGCGTCTTCCGGATCCATCCGCTGTGACGAAGGGATGAACGCTCTTGATTGGCTGGAAACCATGGCGCCGCTTTTGGACGATTTCGGAGGGCATCCCCGGGCCGGAGGATTTCGGATTAAAGCTGAAAAAATCGAAGATTTGATTCGGCGGACGAAAACGTGGCTCGAAGATGAATCCCACGCGCCGGCCGAGACCGAAACGCTGACCGTCGATGCCGAGCTGACTCACGGAGAAATCGCCAAGCTCGGTCCTCAAGGATTGGAAAAGCTTTTGGAAAGCCTGGAACCGTATGGAGAAGGATTCCGCCCGCTGACGTTCCTGACCCGTTCCGTACGGATTCATCAAGCCGATTTGGTCGGCAAACCCGATAACAATCATTTGAAGCTTTCCGTATCGCTCGGCGAAAATCGCTGGCCGGCGCTGTGGTGGGACGGCGCCGAACGATATGGAACCGTCATCAAGAAAGACTCGGACGTCGATTTGGTGTATCGAATCGACCGGGACCGCTGGAGGGGCGCTCACGCCCGCAGACTCACTGTTCTGGAGGCAACGCCGTGCTGAATCCCGGGCGATTCCTTTTTATAACTCTTTTAACGGTGTTCGCATCCGCTCTTGCGGCCGGTTCGGAGCCGGTGCTTTATTGCGCGGATTACGCGGAAGCCGGCGATGTTGTGCAGCTGGTCGTCTCCGGAGGAGACTTGGAAGATATCGTTGTTTCCTTAAGGGACTCGTCGGACCGTGCGGTGAGCCGAACCGAGGGCTTCCTTTGGACCACTCCGACGGGACGAACGGCGTCGGTGGCCCTTCTCGGCGTGCCTGTTTCGGCCGTTTCGGGCCGATATCGTGTGGTTCTGGACGCAAGGCAGGGCCGGGCGGAATGGCGTTTGGAAAAGACCGTTTCCGTTGTAAGGCCCGAGTTCCGGGAAACCGTCGTTGAGATGGACGGAACCATGGACGCTCTGTATTCCGATGAATCCGAGAGGAAAAAAGCGGAGGCGAGGATTCTTTGGTCGGTTTTAACTTCATTCGACGGCAGAGCTTTGTTTCATATGGGGCCGTTAATCCGGCCGCTGGACGAGGCCGTCAGAACGGCGGGCTTCGGCGATCGCCGCCGGTATCGATCTCCCGAGGGGGCGGAAACGGCCGCGATTCATTTCGGCGAGGATTACGGTGCCGAGAAAGGTACGCCGGTTCGCGCGAGCGGCAGCGGCCGGGTGATGATGGCGAGCGAACGTCTGATGACGGGCAACACGGTTGTTTTGGAGCATCTGCCGGGTGTGTATACGCTGTATTATCATTTGGATTCCATAGAAGTACGGGAAGGGGAGAAAACGGATCAGGGGGATATTATCGGCCGGGTTGGGGAAACCGGTTTCGCCACCGGGAATCATCTGCACTGGGAACTTCGTGTCGGGGCCGTCCCCGTGAATCCTCTGCATTTTCTCAGTCGTCCTCTTCTTGACACATCCATGATCATGAGTAATATGTAGTGGCATTTTACGCCGTTGATTTCGGCGGGATTTACAGGTGCAAAGGGAGGTGATTTCACATCGCCTACATTCGAATTAACGACGAAGAGCCTCTTGAAAAGGCCATTAAGCGCTTCAAGCGCATGGTTGAGAAAGAAGGCATTATCCGGGAATATAAGCGGCGGGAGTATTTCGAGAAGCCTTCCACCATCAAAAACCGGAAAAAGAAGGCTTTGGAGCGCAAGCAGATGAAGAAGATCCGCAAGGCTCAGAGTCAGAACCGGTATTAGTCCGGCTTAGTTTGATTGATTACCGTTCTCGGTAAAGATGAACCCGACTTCAGGTCGGGTTTTCTTATGCCCTCCGAACGGGTATATTGGCTCATTATGCCTCTTTATGTTCTGATCGCCGCCGTCGGTGCGGCCGTTCTTTTTTTCTTACTGCTGTCGGCTTCGGTGGTTCGTCTCCGGCGGAAAGCCGGTACGAACCGCGAAATAACGGAGCTTATCGGTCAGGATCAGTACGAATACACAATCATCGACGTCAGAGAACGCGACGACTTTTCCAGATCCCACATGCCGGCCGCGAAAAACATTCCCCACAATACGTTCGACGGAGGTTTGCCGACGGAGAATATGTTCGAGAAGATTTTCGTGTACGGACCCAACGGACGCATCGCCCGGCGAATCGCCAGAACACTGGACCGAACGGGATATTTCAACGTAACCTGCTGCGGCGCCTTTCGCGGCTGGAAAGGGCCCGTTGTTTCCGATATCGCAATTGAGCCCGACTCCGAAGGATCATCATCATGAAAACGAATTTCGATAACCGGGGATTCGAGACACTCTCGGCCGATCCCCTGGATGAATACAGGGCCGAAGGTCTCTTTCTTCGGCATAAGCGCACCGGCGCCGAAATCTACAGCGTTCACGCCGACGACGAGGAGAACCTCGTTTCTTATGCCTTTCGTACTCCGCCTTACGACCATACGGGAGTGCCTCATATTTTGGAGCATACGGTTCTCTGCGGCTCCGAGCGGTATCCGCTGAAAGATCCTTTCCTGGTTATGCTGAAAGGGAGCGCCCATACCTTCCTGAACGCCATGACTTACCCGGACAAGACCGTTTATCCGGCGGCCAGTACCGTCAAAGCCGATTTCTTGAATCTGCTTCGCGTTTACGGCGACGCCGTGTTCTTTCCCCTGCTGAAGAGAGAAGCTTTTGAACAGGAAGGACACAGGCTTGAGTTTGAAGAGAACGGAGATTTGGTGCGGGCCGGCGTTGTTCTGAACGAAATGAAAGGAAGTTATTCCTCGGTGGAGTCCGTCGCGGGAGACTGGACTCTTCGATCGCTGTTTCCCGATTCCCCGTACGGCTGGGACTCCGGCGGAGATCCGGAGCATATTCCGTCCCTCACCTATGAAGCCTTCCGGGCCTTTCATGCCGAATGGTACCATCCGTCCAACTCCCGAATCTTCCTCTACGGCAATCACGATTTGGATGAGGTTCTTTCCATACTCGACGGAGAATTTTTAAGCCGTTTCGATTACCGCGACATCAAATCGGAAATACCGCTGCAGCCGCGCTGGAATGAACCTCGGTGCATGGAAACGTTTTGGCCTTCTTCGCCCGAAGATTCCGCGGATCGAAAAACAACGATCAGCGTAAACTGGCTTTTGGGAGAATCGACCGATCCTCTTTCGGTTCTCTCCAGTCAGGTGCTTTCTTTCATTCTTCTGGGACACGGCGGGGCTCCTCTGCAGAAGGCCATTGTCGACAGCGGTCTCGGAGAGGATGTTTCGCCCGTGAGCGGGCTTGAGACCGAATTACGGCAGATGGTTTTTTCCGCCGCCCTCCGGGGAACCGATGCCGATTCAAGGAAGGCTTTCGAGGAGCTGGTAACCGCAACTTTGGAAAAAGCGGTGTCCGGACTGGATGCCGATCTTATTGAAGGCGCTTTGCGGACCGTGGAATTCCGTGCTCGGGAAATCCGCGGGGGATCTCCCTTCGGAATGCGTCTGATGAAGCGGGCGCTCAGGGGATGGCTTCACGGCCGTCCGCCTTTGGAGAGTCTGGCATTCAAGGAACCTATGGCCGAACTGCGCCGACGGGCGGTTCCGGGATATTTCGAGAATATCATCCGGCGGGATCTCTTGGAAAATCCTCACAGGTCCACGGTCGCGGTGCTGCCCGATCCGACACTGCAATCCCGACGCGACGCAGAGGAAAAAAAGAGTCTCAGCGAACTCCGCGCGGCTTTCTCTCCGGCGGATTTTGAACGGCTTGAATCCTCTCTGGAGGCACTTGATGAGTTTCAGGAAGTGCCTGACTCCGGTGAAGATTTGGCGCGCATTCCCTTTCTTTCCCGTGAGGATTTGCCGAGAAACGTGCGGATACTGCCTTTGACCGAAGGTGTCCGAGAAAATCTTCGCTGGTTTCGGCACGATACCTACGCCAACGGTGTGGGCTATTTGGAAACGGCCTTTAATTTGGAAGGCCTTGCTCCGCAGCTTCAGGTCTGGATGCCGCTTTTCGGCAGAGCCCTTACCGATGTCGGTCTTCCGGGCCGGGGCTTCGACGATGTGGCCCGGGATTTGGCGATGAAGACCGGAGGGCTGGGCTGTTCTTTGGAAGCTTCTCCGATTCATCCCGATGCCGGAGGCGGCATCAAACTGTCGCTGTTTGTGCATCTGAAAGCTCTTTCTTCGCAATGGGATGAAGCTCTGGGGATAACTTCCGCGCTGCTTAATTCGGCGGATTTTACGGATGAGGATCGCATTTGGGATTTGTTGGTTGAACTGCGCAACGATTTCCGTTCCGCTGTTGTTCCCTCAGGACATTCTTTCGCCGCATTAAGGGCTTCAACAAGGCATTCGCCGACGGCACCGTGGGAAGATCTTTGGTACGGCATCGATCAGCTGAGGTTTCTGCAAAACGCCGTCGACGGCGGAAAAAAAGGCGCTGCGGCCGCTTGCCGGGCGCTTGAAGGCATCCGGGACGCGGTGATTCGGCGGGGGAATCTTACCCTGGCGGTTACCGGTGATCCGCAGGAGTCCTCGGAACTGCTGGAGAAAGCTCTTGCCGCGGCGGAGTCGCTTCCCGGCGGCGTCTGCGAACCGGCCGATGCGCCCCGGCTTTTTAGGCATGAAACACGGGGAGAGTCCCTGACCGTACCGTCGGCGGTTTCTTTTTCGGCCGTGAGTTTGCCGGCGCCCATTCTGGGCAGTCCCGAGCATGCACGGGCCGGATTGCTGGCGCATATTCTTAAAACGGGATATCTCTGGGAGCATATCCGCATGAAGGGCGGCGCATACGGTGCCTCCGCGTCGGTGTCCAGTCTGGAAGGGAATTTCGTTTTTACGACATATCGGGATCCGTCCATCGCACCGAGTCTGGAAACATTTCGTGAAGCCCTGAAATGGGCCGCTGAAGAGCTGGATGATGAAACGGTTTCCATGGCGATCATCGGTTCTGTGGGGAAGGAACTGCGCCCTCTGGGACCCGGCGAGAGCGGGGCGGTTGCCTTTAAGAGAAAACTGTACGGAATCGATGATGAAATCAGACAAAGGCGGCGGGATGTTCAGCTTGCCGCTTCCGCGGATGATTTACGCGGCGAGGCAAAGGCTCTTCTGGAGGGCTGGGAGAAACGGTCGGTGACCGTCGTGGCCGGCGGTGATGCCCTGGACGAAGCCGCTGCGGCCTGCCCGGAGCTCGCCGAATCACGGATCGTACTTCCTTCATGAAGGTATTCGAATGAAAATTCTATGCCCCGGATGCTTTGAGCGGATTCCGGAAGATGACCTCAACATCGGCAAGGATTTGGCCTATTGCCGTAAATGTGACGAAGCCTTTTCGGTTTCGGAGCTTTTGAGAACAACATCCAAGCAGGATGACGACGAACTGCTCACGCCTCCGAAAGGGGCATGGTTTCAGGAAACGGTGTATGGATTTACCGTCGGTGCCACAACACGGTCTCCTGTTGCCTTTTTTATGGTTCCTTTCATGCTGGTTTGGTCCGGAGGATCTTTGGGAGGAATCTACGGAACACAAATCGCTTCCGGTGAGTTCAATCCGCTTCTTTCTTTATTCGGGATTCCTTTTTTGCTCGGTTCGATCCTCTTTTGGTCTCTTACACTGCTCTATATCTGGGGAAAAGTGGAAGTTGTAGTCGGCAGTGAGAGTTATGTCTTCGTAGGCGTTGGAACTATCGGATGGAAGCGGCGATTTGATTGGGATGAAATTGAATCAATTCGAGAATCATCGGCTTCCGGTTTTTCTTCAAATCGCTACAGCGCGATTTATTTGGAAGGCCAAACGCGCATCAAGTTCGGACAGTATTTATCAAATGAATCCCGCAAGTTTTTCTTGATTGATACACTTCGGAAAAAGCTGAATTCCCGGCGCTAATAAGGTCGGGAGATTTTTCGACTGTTTTCGCTTCTGAAAATTCATCATATTCTTTACTCATGGCGGAATTACTGGCACCGGGCGGCGGTTTCGAGGCGGCCGTGCGGGCTTTTGAGAACGGCGCCGATGCGGTGTATCTGGGATTGAGTGAATTCTCCGCGAGAAAAAGCGCGGTCAATTTTTCCATGGACGATCTTCGCCGTCTTCGCCGTTTTCAACCCGATAAAAAGCTTTATTTGGCTTTGAACACTTTGGTTCCCGATAAAGATCTCTCTGGGGCCGGCGCGATCCTTCTGGATGCCCGGGATGCCGGAATTGATGCGGTGATTGTTCAGGACGCAGGGATTGCGAATTTGGTTCGGCGCCTTACCCCGGAG
The DNA here is from genome assembly GCA_963666985.2 of Spirochaetia bacterium. Classification (GTDB taxonomy): domain Bacteria; phylum Spirochaetota; class Spirochaetia; order DSM-2461; family DSM-2461; genus UBA2779. The sequence continues at coordinate 2,983,309 of CAXXIA010000002.1, forward strand.
CTTGCTCTTCACGCGTCCACGCAAATGGCCGTGCATAACGTTGAGGGGGCCCGGGAAGTCTTGGACGAGGGATTCACGCGCGCCGTTTTAGCGCGGGAATGTACATTGAAGGAAATCCGGGAGATACGGCGCGCCGTTCCGGAATTGGAACTGGAAGTGTTCGTTCACGGCGCGCTTTGTTTCGGTTTCTCCGGATTATGCCAGGCTTCGCAGTTTCTTCTCGGCCGTTCGGCCAATCGGGGAGAATGCGGACAGATCTGCCGCACTTGGTTTGAATCGGAAGGCCGAGCCGTGTATCCGTTCTCTCAAAACGATTTGGCGCTGGGAGGCCGGGTGAGGGATTTAGCCTCGGCCGGAGTTGCTTCCTTAAAAATCGAAGGGAGGATGAAGGGGCCGCAATATACGGCTTCGGTTTGCCGCTGGTACCGGATTCTTTTGGACGGCGATGATGATTCTGCCGGCGGAACCGATGCCGGCGGTCTCGGCGTGGGTACGACGGGCGGTGAGAACGTTTTTAAGAAGCGCGGCGGTAAAAAAAACGGTACGGATACCGGCTGCGGCGCCGGATGTCCCGCCGAAGCCGGAGGGGATTATCGCGAACCGGCCGAAGAGGCGGCGCTGAGTTTCTCCAGGAATCAAACGATCGGCCGGCTGGACGGCGGCAAGGGAAAAGACTTGCTGAATCCGGTTTACCCCGGGCCGACCGGTTTGTTTGCCGGGAAGGTGCTGCGGCGGGACGGAAAGGGCGTGTTTCTTCGGGCCGGGAGGGATTTGGAGAGACGGGACGGTCTTCTTTGGTTTACAGCTGGTGCGCCCGGTGCCCCGCCTGAACCGCACAAGGGCGGCCTGATGTTCAGAGACGGGAAAAGATCTTCGGTTAAAAAGGGAGAATCCGCCTGGATCGATCTGGTTAATCCTCCAAAAGAGGGTGAGGAAGTCCGCCTTCTTTCCCGGAGCGGGGATCATCCGAAAAAAGTAAATGCCGCTTCTTTCGGTTTGTATAAAACACCGATCGGCCTTCGGATTTCCCTCCGGGAAAATCGTTTGCATCTGCTGGGGACGTGCTTTGAGTTTTCCCGGGAGATGAGTGATTCCGCGCCGGCGGAGGAAGCCCGGGCGCAGGGGCGTTTTATTCCGGCTGTAGAGAAGGCTTTTTCCGGTTCGGGAGAATCGGATTTCGTCTGTTCTCCTGTGATTGTTGAATCGCTAAAGTCTGCGGAGATGAAAAATGGTGGTGCGGCGGGTGAACCGTTTATACCGCCGGCTCGTTTGAAAAGGATAAGAAGAGAGTTCCTGAACGATTTTTCTAAGGCCTACGGGAATTGGAAAGAACAGCGGCTGAAAGCGGTGCTTCGGGAAATCGAGGAATGGAGCGGTGGTTCGGATTCTTGCGCCGCCCCGGCCAAACCGACGCGAACCATGATGATTTCGCCCTCATGGCTGCCTCTCCCTTTTCCGGCCGCCGTATCGGATTCTGATTTACGGGCCTCGGATTTACCGGTGATCGGCGGTGTGTCTTTTCTGCCCCTGCCTCCGGTGGAGTTTCGTTCGGGGATTCTTCGGGAGCGGATTGAATCTTTGATTGAAGAGGCCTTCGGAAATGAGACGCGAAGGCTCTGCATCGGATTGAATAATCCCTCTCATGTTTATCTTGCCCGGCGGTTGGCGGAATGCAGGCCGGATGATATTGGAAGCGGACGTCTTTCGTTTTTTCTGGATTATGGACTTTATACGGTGAACCGCGCGGCTTGGGAATGGTACCGTCGGCGGGTGCCGGGTTTGATGTTTTTCGTCGAGTCTCTTGAATCGGAACAAGACGGCTGGGTTAGGCGGTATGCGGAAATCCCCGCGGTCCGGCTCGGTGAGGATTTTCCCATGCCTTTGTTTATTTCCCGGACTTGTCCGGTCCGTCATGCCGGTCTGAACGGGAATACGAAAATCGGGGAATGTCCCGTTTCGTGTAATGGGAATCGGGATTTTGTTCTCACGCAGAACGGACGAGAGTATCGAGTTCTCATGCGCAGCTGTTTGTGTTATGTCCTCTCCGGAAGTGTTTTGAGAGAGGAGTCCTTCTACCGTATCCAAAAAAAGGCGGAGAAAAAGGAAGAAAACATACCCTTCAATTCTTGAATTTGAGAGAATAGGATAAAATTCCTGAGATTGGCCTGATGAATCTCCAGAAAACCTTAAGACTTGAACAACCGGAAGAAAACGCATGGCGGATACGGAATTAATAAGAATTGAAATCTCGAATGAATATAATGTCTGTGTTCTTACAAAACCAATCCCTGAATTGAAGCCGACTCAAGCATTGGCTAAAACTCGATATTCCCTTATAAGTCCCGGAACGGAGCTGGCAATATATCAGGGAACACATACAGGGCTGAAAGATAAAGAGAACCACTGGGCTTCGTTCCCTTTTTCTCCGGGATATGCGGCGGTTGGTGAAGTTGTTCAAGTTGGAGAGGATTGTCAAAGCCTGACCGAAGGAGATTTGATTTATTACGAGGGAAATCACGCATCGCATCAGGTTCTTAACGACAGTGATTTCACCGTAAAACTTGATGAGAATCATCCCTTGGAGAAAGTTGTTTGGGCGCGTTTCGCGCAGATAGCATATACGAGTCTGGCCGTAAATCCGGAGAAGCCGCCGGAAGTGCTGATTTTCGGGGCTGGAATGATTGGAAATCTCGCGGCTCAGCTCAGCAGGGAGATTTGTAAGAACCGAGCGTTTATTACCGACATTGTGGAATCGCGTCTGTCGATTGCCGAGAAGTGCGGCATTATGGTATCAAGATCCTCTGATAATGATAAGAAATGGCCATGTATTATCGATGCGACAGGCTTGCCTTCAATGATTTCTCCGGAGCTGAACTTGTTGGAGAAAGAAGGAACTTTGATTCTCTTGGGATCAACTCGGGGGAATCTTGCTGATTTTGATCTCTATAATTTAATTCATAGAAAATGCAGCCGAATTCTTGGAGCTCATGAATCTTTTATTTCTCCGGAACAAAAATCCATCAAGAGAAATAAGCGGCTTATTGTCGAGAAACTGATTAACCTTATCGCGGAAGACCGGATTATTGTCGCGCCTTTAGTAACGCATTCGATTACATGCAATGAAATCAAAGACGCCTATGAGGGGTTAATTAACGAGAAAGAAAAATATATGGGTGTTCTTATCAGGTGGGAATAATCTTCTTATGATTCTACGGCGTTCTCTCTCAACAATCTTAAGAAATCTGACAATAAAAAAACGTTTGAGAATGTCATACTATCTATTGTCCATTGTCCCTATTCTTATTTTAGTTACTATTTTTTATGTATACGGTTATAGAAATCTGAAAGTTAACAATACGGTCTATACATCGAATATGCTGGGCCAGATTAAAGAACGATTTGATTTCTATATGATTAAGCACATCGAAATTTGTGTGAAGATTTCCATGGATAAAAGCCTTATTCGGTTTCTTAAAGAATACGAGGTTTCGGATGAAAATCGGGCGGGATATATAAGAAAAGAAATTTACGATTACATTGTCAATAATACAGGATATTCTTTCGAACCCATTTTTCTTGAAATTTATAAGGATGGTGCTCCGATTATAAGTGAACCGCATCCTCTGATTTCGAATGAGTTTTACTCGGCCCATGTTTTTCCGGCACTTTCCGATGGATTGTACCATAATGCTTATTTTATTTATGAAGGTGCGGAAACCGAAGGGAAAGCGTATTCAAAATATATTCTGATCGTTCGAAATATCATGGAGATCGGGCGGACGAAAATTCATGGTCAGGTAATTTATGGACTGATCAGTCCTTTCTCCATATCGGCGGACGACAAGGAAAATTATTTCTACGTTGCGGATGACTCACACCGGAAGCTCCTCGCGTTGTCTCAGGACCGGCAAAATAAAATACCGGAATTGTTTGATGAAAATCCCCGTGATTATATCAAGCGCAGTGTGATTTCCGAAACGACGGGCTGGACGATTTTTGCTCTTACAAATAAACGGGAGGTATTTAAAGAAACCAGAATCGTTTCGATTACGGCCATAATAATTATTGTTGCTATTTTAGTAATGGTTTCCATGCTTTTTTCATTCGTTACGAATTCAATTGATATCCCACTTAGAGTTCTCTCCGAGAAATTGGAGAAATACATCTCATCGGGGTATGTTTCGGATTTATCAGTCAGCGGTCATGACGAATTGGCGAAAATATCTCAAGATTTTGGACGTATTCTTCATCGATATAATATACTCAATAAAAAGTTTGAGCATTCCGAGAGAGCTTATAAATCGGAACATTTCAATTATCTTCAATCCCAAGTCAATCCGCATTTTCTCTATAATGCACTCGATTCTATAAACTGGATGGCATACCTGAATCAAAATCAACAGATTTATTCGGTTGTAAAGAATCTATCAACGTATTTCCGGCTCCTTTTGAATAACGGGAAGGATATTTATCCGTTGGAAACGGAGATACGGCTTATAGAAAGCTACTTGGAGATTGTGAACTCAACAAGGAATGAGAACATCAACTGCCATTTCGATATCGCAGAGGAATGTAAGAGTGCTTATATCTTGAAGCTCATGATTCAGCCTTTGGTTGAGAATTCGATTAAACATGCCTTTCAAGATGAAACGGATTGCCACATATACGTTTCCGCGATAAAAAAAGTCGGATTTCTAGAAATCCAAGTTTCCGATAACGGTTCGGGGCCCAAAAAAATTCCGTTTGAGTTAAAAGAAAGTGATTTCGGTTTATCAAATATCGCTGAAAGGATTCATCTATTTTATGGTAACCGTTCCGACATAAGTTTCGGGAAAGATCGTCGGTACGGAGGCTTCCAAATCACCATTACCATACCCTTCAAACCGGATGAGAGTTAGATGTTCGTTTTTATTGCGGATGATGATAAATATTTAAGGGAAGGAATTGCAACCTTTCTTAAGAAAAGCTATGGCTCCGATGTCTCCGTTAAGATGTTTGCCAATGGTGTGGATGCATTGAATGCAATTCGTAAAAATGTGCCGGATGTACTGATTACCGATATTAAAATGCCGCTTCTTGATGGATTAACCCTTGTTTCTGAGATTGATAAGAATATTCATATTATTATTCTCAGCGCATATCGGGATTTCGAATTCGCGAAGCAGGCCATTTCTTTGAGAGTTGATGCGTTTATTACAAAACCGATTGATCTTGATGAACTGGGGGCGAGTTTTGAGCAAATCTATCGTGATTTGTCCTGTATGAAAAATTCGTGTTCCGGATTAAGCATTCTTTTGGATGAACATTGTCATGCCGGAAAGGAAAACTCGATTATTCAGAGAATCTATGACCTAACGAAAGAAGAGAAAGGGAATATCTCATTGAATCTATTAAGTTCCGAATTATCAATGAACTCTTCCTACTTGAGCGTTGTTTTTAAAGAAAAGACGGGTAAGAATTTTAATCGGTGGCTTCGGGAAATTAAGGCGACCGTGGCGAAATACTATTTAAAAGAAACTTCTCGGACGATTTATCAGATTAGTGAAATTCTGGGATATTGTGACGCCAAAAGCTTTTCCGGTATGTTTAAGAAGGAAACAGGCTATACACCTATTTATTATAGAAAAAAAGTATTATCAAAAGAATAGTTCGCAAAAACTGAATTTATCCTACCTTTTTTAGTATCCGAAACAGAGCATAAACTATTTTAAGAAAGTCTTATAGGAGGTTTCATGTGAAAAAAATACTTATGGGTTTTGTTCTGTTATCCCTCGCTGCCGGAATGCTTGCGGCTTCGGGACAGTCGGATAAAAGCACCGAATCGGCCGTCAAAGAACTGATATTCTGGGACATGGTTTGGGGACCGGCGGATACGTATGCCGAAGCGTCCCGGCAGGTCGCGGATGAGTTCAATTCGTCACAAGACGGCATCCAAGTAACGGTCCAATCAACGCCATGGAATTCATGGTATGAGAAATTCTTAACGGCGGTAACCAGCGGAACCGCTCCTGATGTCGCGACATGCAGTTCGTCGGCGCCATATTTGTTTGGTAATATGGGAGAGCTGCTGGATCTTTCGGACATTGTTCGTGAATGGAAGGATGATGGAGATATCAATCAGGTGTATTTCGATACCTACAATTATGGAGGTAATCAGTTCGCCATTCCTTGGAACGTCGATACACGCTGCTTTTATTACAGAACCGATGTTTTTAGCGATTTGGGTATTGATCCGGCGGGAATTAAGACCTGGGATGATTTTCTGGACGCACTGAGAAAGGTCCGGGACAATACGGAACTCATTCCGTTCTCAGTCGCCGGTGCCGATAATATGGCCAAGCATTTCGGTTATCAAATGATGCTCAGCAATGCAATCGGTATGGTTGACCGAGATTTAAACGCGGATTTGGACGCCCGTGCGAATATTGAGATTGGTGAATTCTATAACGAACTTGTTAAGGAAGGTCTTATTCTCGACGGAACCATCGGTTACAAAGAAACGGATTCACAGCGATTGTATTATCAAGGGGATGCGGCCGTTCTTTTCCATACCGTTGGAACCGAAATCCTTCAGTATTCTGAAATTGCCGATAAGTCCGCTATTCTGCCCGTTTTTCACGGCCCGAGCAGCGATACGCCCAGAAATGCGAGTTTCATCAATCCCATCGTTGTTTTCTCGCAATCCGATACACCCGATGCGGCAATCTCATTCGTAAAGTGGTGGTCGAAGAACAATACGAAACTGTGGACTGAAGGCCGCGCCAGCAGTATGCCTGTCCGTAACAGCATCCTGGCCGATCCGTATTTTTCATCCAACTGGGTAATGAAAGAAACAAAAGACTTGCTTTTGCCCTACAACGCATCGGCCGGATTCTACCCATTAAAATCGGAATATCCCGGATTCGCGGCGCTGAACGGAGAAAAGTATGCGGCTTTATATTTTCAATCCGTTATCGCGGAAAACGGGAAAGCTGATGTGAAAGGCATTGCTTCGGATCTCAACGAAAAGATCGGTTCTCTTCTTTTGGAATCCAAGTAATTAATGCTGTCTGCCGTAGGGGGACTCCCCTGCGGCTTATTAAACGCGATCATTTCACGAAGGCTTTTATTCATGTTGAGTTCCCAGAAACTGCTTTATAGCCGAAAAATCGGTTACCTTTTCTTATTCTTGCCTTTTTCTATTCTTGCGGTTATTCGACTCTATCCGATGCTGAGGGGCATTCTGCTGAGTTTCACCGATTTCAGCCTTCTTTCGCCGAAGGACGTTAATTTCATCGGTTTTCAGAATTTCAAAAAGGCTCTGACCGGAGATAAAGAATTTTATTCGGTTATCTATTTCAGCGTTCTCTACACATTTTCAGTGGTTTTACTGAGCTATGTTTTCGGTCTGTTCCTCGCTTTGCTTTTGAATACGGATATTAAGTTGAAAGGATTGTTTCGAGTTTTGATTCTTCTTCCGTGGGTTATCCCTCCCGCGGTCGCCGCGACGAACTGGCTATGGCTGCTTAACGATCAAAACGGTCTTATTAATCTTGCATTACTCAGGCTGGGTATAATCGATAGTCCTATTTTGTTTTTCGCCAGTAAGGAAATGGCCCGCTTTACCGCGATTATGTTCGGTACTTGGAAGTCCATGCCGTTTATGATGATTGTTCTTTTGTCGGGACTTCAAACGATACCGAGTCATCTGTATGAATCGGCGGTTATCGACGGCGCCGGAGTCTTGCGGCAATTCTTTCGAATCACATTACCCCTTCTTCGGAATGTATCAATTGTCTGTATCAGTTTGATGTTCATTTGGACATTCAATGATTTTGAGCAGATATACCTCCTTACGGAGGGAGGACCGATTAATGCGACGTATGTCCTGCCGATATACTCCTATTTCCTCGCATTCTTTCGGCTGAAGATGGGTTACTCATCGGCTATTTCCGTCATCGCTTTGTTCTTTCTTTCCATTGTTTCGACAATCAATGTTCGACAGCAGCGGGACAATTTTTAGGGTGCAATTATGAGTGATCAGCGAAAAATCATCATATATATTTGTCTTATCTCGGCCGTGTTTATTATCAGTCTCCCAACGCTTTCAATGCTTGGGACATCATTTAAATCCGCCGGGGAGATTTTAACGAGTCATAAACTGCTTCCGAGTCACTTTACAATAGTGAATTATCAGAAGGCCTTGAAGCAGGCCGGATTCGGAATCAATATCCGGAACAGCCTTATTTATGCGGTTACCGTGACGGCTTTGTGTCTTTTCGTCGCATCCATGGGCGGATACGCGATCTCCCGATTTAAGAATCCGGAATTCAGGGGATTCGCGTTTCTTCTTCTCATCTACCAGATGTTTCCCGCGATGCTGTTTATCATTCCTTTGAATCTGCTATTCAAGAAGCTCGGCCTTCTCGATACCCCCTATTCCGTCATTCTCGGATATCTTTCCTCATCCCTGCCTTTTTCAATTTGGATGCTGAAGGGGTACTTCGACAACATTCCCACGAGCATGGAAGAATCGGCGATGATGGACGGCTGCAGTCATTATCAGACTTTGTTCAAGATTATTTATCCTGTTTCACTTCCGGGCATGGCGGCGGTTGCCATTTTTACGTTTATTCGTGTGTGGAATGAGTATCTTCTCGCCAGCATTCTGCTTCAAAGCGAAAAATATATGACATTGACGGTTGGCCTGCAGAAATTCGTTCAGGAGTTTCAGATCGACTGGGGAGGCTTGAGTGCGGCGTCATCGTTGTCCATTGTTCCGTCGCTTATTTTCATGCTGTTTTTTCAAAAGTACCTCATTTCCGGTTTAACCTCGGGGTCTCTTAAAGGGTAAGGAAAACGCAATTCATGGACGGGCTGAAATCTTATAAGACAAAGAATATAAGGAGAATTACATGGTAGAACCCAAATCTCAAATTGCGGTTACGCTGTATGGTCTGCGCGACTTTTGCCGGACTCGAGATGAGTTGGATATGACGGTGGCGAAAGTCAAAAGCATAGGATATCAAGCTGTTCAGATATCCGGCATCGGTCCGATTTCACCGGAAGAGGTCAGGAGTATTCTGGAAAAACATGATATGTACTGCTGCGCCACTCATGAAAATTTGAATGCATATGAAAATCACTTCGACGCGGTTGTTGCGAAAATGAAACTTTGGGATTGTCCGTTTACCGCTCTGGGATATCCGGGTGACGATTTCTGGCGTCCGGATGGGGCTTTGGAGTTAGCTCAGCGTCTGCAGGTTATAGGCGATATGTTTCATAAGAAGGGGATTACGTTCGGCTATCACAATCATCATCATGAGTTCGTTCGTTATGGAGAAGTCACTTTTCTCGATGAAATTTATCAACGTACCGATGATGTTCTTTTTGCCGAACTCGATACCCATTGGATTCAGAGGGGAGGCGGTGATCCCATCTCTTGGATTCGTAAGATGAAAGGGCGGCTGTCGGTGATTCATCTTAAAGATTTTGCCGTTAAAAATGACGATAAACTGCCGGCGGTTCCCGAATATGCCGAAATCGGCGAGGGGAACCTTCCTTGGCCGGAGATTCTGAAGGCCGGGGAGGAGTGCGGAGTTCGGTGGTATGTTGTCGAGCAGGATGAACCTCGTATGGGGCGGGATATTTTCGATTCAATACGGATTTCGTTTGAGAACCTTCGAAATTTCGGTTTGAATTAGTGCCCCATACGCGCCTCGGCACGGCGGAATCGTGATGCGGCGAGAGTTGTGCCGAGAAATCAGGCGAGTGATCTTTCCGATACCCGCAATATGAACCGCGAGAACCAATAGTGCACTGATTGGACAATCGGTCTACACTGCCCCTTATGTCCTCCCGGCGAATCCTTATCCATACGGCGCTGTTGGCCGAAGCTCGGCCTTTCATCGATTTTTTCGGCTTGAAGCAGTACGAAACCAAGCCGTTCAAGGTTTTTCGAGGGAATGGCGTAACGCTGGTTGTATCCGGTGTGGGCGCGGAGAAAACGAAGGCTGCCCTGGCGTTTGTTCTGGAAAAAGCCGCTTCCGACGGTGCGGGTTTTAGCGCTGCCGTGAACGCCGGAATCGTCGGATGTTCCGATCCTTCGATTCCTTTGGGAAGTTTGTTTTGTGTTCGGGGAGAGAACGGCGGGATTCCCGTTTTGCCGCTTGTCTCGGTCGATACGCCCGCTCTTCGGGAGCAGGTGAGCTTCTTCGAACCGACTCTGGTGGATATGGAGGCCGGCGCCTTTCTGGAAGCCGTTACGTCGGAAGTCGTCGGCGAGGTTAGGGGAGATGATTCGCTCGGAAGCGCTGATGCGGCCGGCGGCGTTGGGGCGCCTGATGAAGAACTTCCGGGGCACGGCCAATCGGCCGGGACGAACGGTAAATCCGCTCCGCGCATCAATCCCGATAAAATCTGGATTTTTAAGGTGACTTCCGATTATCTCAGCGATGAGATTCTGCCGAAGGAACGGGTTCGTGAGCTGATCGAAGGTGCGATGGAATGGATCGCTATGGCCGTGCCGGGGGATTCAAAACTGGACGGACTGATGGATGTTTCGGGATACCGCAGGATGCATCCGGCCGATCGTTTTGCCCTTTGGCGGGTTGCGCGGGAATTCGCCAAAGGTAAAAAAACGAACGATACCGACGGCAGTCACGGCGGCTCCCGGCAGGCGCGTGTGTCGAAGATGTCCTTTCAGGAACTCCGGCTTCTTATCGATATGGCACTGGATTTCCGTCAGTGGGGTGAGACGCCGCTCTGCGAACTGATCGGCGGCGAGGGGGATGGGGCGGCCGCCATTGAGACCGGTACCGCCATAAAGCATTCGACCGCCGACAGCATAGGATCTGCCGCGAAGTACACAGCCGCTGAGTCCCCCTATAAACGCATCCGCGCAACTTGGGAAAACCTGCGCAGCGCCCCCAAGTCCTATCGCGGCTTTACCGGACAAATCCCCGAAGATCTGAAGAAACTGGAAATCCGCAGCGCTCAAACCCCGCCCGGACTGGGACACTGCCCGGTGGAATCGGAAGGCACCCGATGCTGCCGTCTGACCACCCTGGACGTGGTGGAGGGCTGCGCCTTCAACTGTAGCTACTGCGCGATTCGCGGTTTTTACAGTTCGGACCGAATCACCTTCCATGAACACCTTGCGGAAAAATTGGAGAAGCTCGATCTGGATCCGAAAATCACCTATCACATCGGCACCGGGCAGTCCTCCGATTCCCTGCTCTGGGGAAACCGCTGCGGCCTCCTGGACGACCTCTTCCAGTTTGCCGTCTCTCATCCCAGTGTGATTCTGGAACTCAAAACCAAAGCGGCGGACATTACCTCTCTGGCGGACCGCTCCATCCCGCCCAACGTCCTTTGCACCTGGTCGCTGAACACACCCACAATCATTGAAAATGAAGAACACGGCGGCGCCGATCTTCCCTCCCGACTGGACGCGGCCCGCGCCGTCGCCGACAAGGGCACTCTGGTCGGCTTTCATTTTCATCCCATCGTGGATTATGAAGGCGGCCGGGAGGAATACGCACAAATCATCAAGCAACTCATCACCCGCTTTAAACCCGAAGAAATCGCCATGATCTCCTTCGGCACGCTCACCTTCACCAAGCCGGTGATTCGCGCCCTGCGCGAGAGAGGCGGCCGCAGCAAAGTTCTCCAAATGCCGATGTCCGAAATCGCCGGAAAGTTCTCCTATCCCTTCGATGTGAAAAAAGAAATGTTCGCCCACGCCTACCGCGCCTTCGCCGAGTGGCACGGAAAAGTCTTCTTCTATCTCTGCATGGAAGATGTTGAGCTCTGGGAGCCGTGCCTGGGGCATTCCTATCCGAACAACGAAGCCTTCGAATCCGCGATGATTCAGGCCTACAAGGACAAAATCGATGAAAAACGTCTATCTCACCGGTAGCACAGGCGGTATCGGACGCGCCCTCTTTGCTCTCCTGGAAACCTCCGGCTATAACGTGATTCGGGTAACAAGCCGGCTGGAGGATACGGAGGCTCTGACGAAGGAAGTGACTGATCTCCTGAAGGCTCATCCGGCGGATGTTCTGATTAACTGTGCGGGCTTCGGCGTTTTTCGCCCCCATGAGGAAATCCCCGTTGAAACCATCACAAAGCTGATCGCGGTGAATCTGACCGCTCCGATGATTTTGAGCAAGCTTTGCTTGCGACCCCTCAAAGCCCGGCGGGGTGCCATCGTCAACATAACCTCGGTGGAGGCCACCCGGCACGCCCGCAATTCCGCGCTCTACACCGCGGCCAAAGCGGGCCTTCGGCACTTTTCCCTGGCCCTCTTCGAAGAAGTCCGCCGCGCCGGAGTCCGCGTTACCTCCGTTAACCCAGGAATCACCCGGTCCGGCTTCTTTACCGACCTGGATTTCGAGCCCCGAGAGGATGCCGACTATGCCCTGGAACCGGAAGAGGTTGCCCGCCAGGTTCTGGCCGTTCTGGAATCCGAAGCGGCCGTTACCGATGTAACCATCCTGCCGCAGAAAGAAGGCGTGGAGCGTAAAAAAAGGCCATGAGAAATTTAATAAAGGCTCAATGGAAAAATTGTGGATTTGTGTTCGGAAGCAAGGCCACCGGAGCGCAGAAAGCGCAAAGTAGTAGAGCTACATGAGCATTTCGAGCACCGCTGAACGCAGCCTACGGACCAAAGGCGCATTTTTACATGAGCCGTCCCCCAAGGTCAGCGTCATCATTCCAACCCACAACCGCGGCTGGTGCATTAAGCGGGCCGTTGAATCGGTCCTGGCTCAAACCTTTCGGGATTTCGATCTCTGGATTATCGACGACGGGAGCACCGATGGAACGAGTGAGCTCGTTCGGCACATAGCCGCAACGGAACAGGGCATCCCGGTTCATTACCGACGCATTAATCATCAGGGCGTATCGGCCGCCCGAAATACCGGCGCGCGGCTCTCTTCCGGCCGATATCTGGCCTTTCTTGATTCGGACGATGAATGGATGAAGGAAAAACTGGCGCTTCAGGTGCCCCTGCTTGATGAGTATCCCGAGGCGGCTCTGGTTCATACCCGCGAGCAATGGATTCGAAACGGCAAGCGGGTCAACATTCCCAAAGCTTATGAAAAGTCCGGCGGCTGGGTGTACCGGCAATGCCTGCCGCTCTGCATGATTGGGCCGTCAACGGTTGTGATTCGCCGAGAAGTGTTCGATGAGGCCGGCGGCTTTGATGAATCCTTTCCGGCCTGTGAAGACTACGATCTTTGGCTCAAAATCACTTCCCGCCGGCCGGTTGTTCTCTGTGATGAAGAACTGATTGTGAAATACGGCGGGCACAATCAGCTTTCTACCCAAATGCCGGTTCTGGATTCCTGGCGCATCAAAGCCCTCTGCGGGAGTCTTGAAGATTTACGCACTCGGGCAGACGTTCGGCCTGACCAAGCTGCTCAGTCTGACTCTGTCGCCCAGACCACCCGCATTTCCCGTGACTCCCGGACAAGCGGCAATGATGTCGCACCAGCTCCCTGTGGCGGAGAAACTTCTGCCGACCGGATTGCCGCGACAATCCGGGAAATCAAGAAAAAAGCGGCCGTGGTTATCAACGGTTACAGGAAGCACGGCCGACCGGAAGAAGCGGAAAAACTCTCCCGGGAAATCCAAACGGTGCTGGGGAATACGGCGGACATCTGAGTCAGTGTTTTCCTGTAGGTTTCGGCATTTCTCGGCAGTTCGTGATAGAATAAACAATATATCACTGATATCCCGGAGGCTCCCATGATACTCCGTCGTTTTGCTCTTGGCGCCATAGTTCTGTTTGCCGCTGTTTCCTCACTTTCTTCTCAGGAGAACAAGACCGCGCTGATCATCGGCAACAGCTCTTACTCTCATTTCTCGCGATTAACTCAGCCGGTGGGCGAGGCCCGGCAGATGAGCGCCGCCTTGCGGCGTCTGGGGTTTGATGTGACTTTGCTTCTGGACGGGACTCAGGATGAGATGTACGGAGCCTTGACCGATTTTGAGTATAAGCTCAAATCCCGTGGCGGCCTGGCATTTTTTCATTTCGGCGGGCACGGCGTGCAGGTGGACGGGGCGAATTATCTCATTCCGGTGGACTCTGAAATTCCCGACGAGAGGCGGGTGAAGAGCCGGGCCCTGGATGTGGACGAAATCCTCGGTTTGATGGAATCATCGGGCAGTGATACCAATGTGATAATTCTGGATGCCTGCCGGGACAATCCTCTTCCCGCCGGTAGCCGCAGCGGAACCCGCGGACTGGCCGCGGTGCACAGGCCGCCGCCGAACTCTATCATCGTCTATGCCGCCGATGCCGGAGACACCGCGCAGGACGGACTTTTTACACCGACGCTGCTGAAGTATCTCGAAACTCCCGGCGGCACTTTCCGGATGGGCTCGAATAATGGCGATGATGATGAGAAACCTATCCATAGCGTGACGGTGAGTGATTTCTGGATTGGAGAGCATGAGGTAACGCAGGGTGAATGGCGGGAGGTGATGGGCACCACGATCAGCCGGCAGAGAGACAAAGCGAATCCCGACTGGTCCTTAAAAGGAGAATATCAGTTGCAACTTCAACGCGAACGGGTACCGTCTGCCAACCGAGGCCGAGTGGGAGTATGCGGCTCGGGGAGGTGCATCCGGCAGGGATACTACGTATGCGGGCGGCAATTCTCTTGGAAATTTGGGCTGGTATAGTGATAATTCGGGAAGGAGTACTCATCCGGTAGGCCGGAAGGCTCCCAATGAGCTGGGTCTGTACGATATGAGCGGCAATGTCTGGGAGTGGTGCTGGGACTGGTATGGGAGTTATTCTTCGGGGAGCCAGAATAACCCGGCCGGTACGCCCTCGGGCTCGATCCGTGTGAGACGCGGCGGCAGTTGGGACTTTCGCGCTTCGTTCTGCCGGACGGCCGATCGGGACTACGGCAGTCCGGGTATCCGCTTCGACTACCTGGGCTTCCGCCTGGCTCGCCGCCCCTAGTACGACCGGGGAAAAATACGTACTTTTTCGGATAAAATACTTTCACATAACTAAGCGGTAGAGTCGAAATGAAAAAGAGAAAGAGCCTATGCGTAAAGAAACCAGCAAACTGATTCTAAAAAAAGGAAGAGAGAAAGCGGTATTAAATCATCATCCCTGGCTTTTCTCAGGGTCGGTACAGGAAATCATTGGAACACCGGTTAACGGCGACATTATTCAGGTCTGCGACAGTAAGCACAATTATATCGGTACCGGTTTTATGAATCCGGGGAAGTCTTTGACGGTCAGGTTTCTGAGCTTCGAGGATTTGCCGATTAACGGGGCTTTCTGGGAAAATCGCATAGAAAGAGCACTTGGTTTCCGTAAAAATCTTATCAATGAGAACACCGATGCCTACAGGCTTATCCATGGAGAGGGCGATATGATGCCCGGGCTGACCGTGGATCAATATGCCGATTATCTTGTAACTCAGATATCGACAAGCGGCATGGAAAGGGTGAAAGAGCAACTATACGAGATTCTGCTGGAAAAAACCGGGGCCCTTGGACTCTACGAAAAAAACAACTTTTCCTCGCGGAAATCTGAGAAATTGCCCCTATACGAGGCTGTTTTTCAGGGAAGTATTCCCGAAGAGATTCCAATAACGGAAAACGGATATAAGTTTCAGGTCAATATAAGAACCGGACAAAAAACGGGATTCTTTCTTGATCAACGGGATAACCGTACCTGCGTTAAGAACTTATCCGAAGGGAGAAAGGTTTTAAATGCCTGCTGCTACACCGGCGGATTTACCATTTACGCCGCCGCCGGTGGCGCTCGGAGCACATTAAGCTTGGATATTTCGGAAAACGCGTTGAAGGCGGCGCAAGAGAATATGCGTCTTAACGGGTTTGACTCTGAAAATCACGGATATGAAACCGGAAACATATTCGACAAGCTGAAAACATACAAAGATGAGAATTTTAACCTGATCGTGCTGGATCCGCCGGCCTTTGCGAAAAGCAGAGAAACGGTAAACTCGGCCGCAAGGGGATACAAGGAAATCAACAGGCAGGCTTTGAGCATCATGGCCCCCGGAGGGATTCTTGTTACCTGTTCCTGCTCACAGCACGTGGATAGAAATCTGTTTCAAAAAATCGTTCACGACGCGGCAATCGAGGCCGGAAGATTTATCAGAGTGATTGAATATCGATCACAAGCATCGGATCATCCGATAAGCATGGATCTTCCCGAAGGGGAATATCTGAAATGCCTGATTGTATATGTGGAATGAATCTTCGAATGGAATCATCCGGCCCTGCTGATTCTCTTTCTCATCATTTCCCTCAGCCATAACCCCGGCCTTGAAGCGGTCAGCGTTAATGGAGCGTAAAACGCCCAGAAAGCGGAGCAGTCCTGAACGACGATGCCGGCGGCCCTAAGGAACATCGCGGCGATCAGCCCCAAAAGATTCACCGTCCAGAACCAGGAAAGAACGATTTGAGCTTTTCGGCGCCGCTCTTCGGATGATTTTCGGCCGAGGAAAACAGACAAAGGCACCAGGGCGAACAAAATCGTGGGAAAAGCCGGCCAGAGATTCAAGTTGCCGTGAGCCGCGAAATGGTCGGTGAAGGCCATGAGAAATCCGAGCAGACCCCCGGGGAGTCCGACGATAAGGATAATCAGGGTTCCTGTAATTCCTGCCGTGGCGTGTTTCCAACGGCCGGCACCGGAGTGTTGAGGCGGCCGAAATAAAAACGCCCAAAGAACGGAAAGCAGCAGGCCGAAGAGAGCGGCAATCGGCCAAAGAACCTTCGGCGAATCGGGAACCGGCGGACGCGTCGAGGTTTTCAGAACGAGAGGATCGCCGGCCAATGTCCTCCTGATGCCGCCGCTGTCGATATAGGTGAGTTTCATCGATTCCTCGGCCACACGCTGCGGAAGGAACATCATGTCCCATTTATCAACCGGTACATCCGATGAAGGACCGAGGAGAAAATGAAGAAGAAATTCGGCGGCAACAGACTCATGCGCTCCTGTTCTGGCGTAATGCCGAAAGGTTAAATCCGGCCGGTTTTCCGTCGCGGCCTTCAATTGACCGCCGGTGGAATCGTTTAAAATGTCGCGGATAATCGTGGAGCAGTTATTCAGAAAGTAGTCGTAAAGGTATTCTCTGTTTTCGGGCAGAACCCACCGGCGCAGTACCCGCCGGAGTTCTTGAATCTCGTTATCGCCGAGATTCAAAGGATAAACGGTCAAATCCCGATCTTCCATCTGAGAGTAGCGGAGAAAGGTGTCCGTCGGGGTTTTCAGGCCGAGGTAGATCATCTTCCCCATGGCGAAATCCCTATAGAAATTCTCTGAATAAAACGAAAAATTACCAAAGTCGTAAAACAGGCTCTCTCCCGTATCGGTTTGCTCGATAGCGAGGCCGATGTGTCCCCAATAGGTATAAATAGGATCCCCCGGACCGACGATGATCAGCTCCGCTTTCAGGTTTTTATCGGCAAAAACGGGTATGAGAGACGAAACGAAGAGCAGGAAGATCAAATTTAGACGAAAAAAGTGGTTTTTAGGGCGAAGAAATGACGTCATAGAATAATCATAGGTCTCTTTAGGGGAGGACGGGAACCGGGATTAGGGGTATAATATGGAGAACTACTGTCAACGAAGGAGCCCGCAATGGCTGAAAAAGAAACCTTGGTAATTGCCTCGAAAGTGAAGGCATACATCAAAACGACCGCCGACATGAAGTGTTCGGCCGCCGTCATCGACGTCCTCTCCGATAAAATTCGCGAAATGTGCGATACAGCTATCGAGAATGCCAAGGCCGCGAAAAGAAAGACTGTCCAAGACAAGGATTTCTAAAAGACTTTCTTTTCCGAAACCGGAAATACCGGATTTACACATTTATTTGAAAAGGCTGTCCGTGAGGGCGGCCTTTTTTGCTTTTTTTCTTATGGGCGTTCCCGAGAAAATCATTTTTGGGAAAATCTCATTAGGGTATTCCGCGTTCAACATCAGCTGTGATAAATTGATGGAAAGCTGGGCTGGGGCCGGTATTCCGTATCATAGTGATTAATATTCGGTTGTCAGTGGTTCGAATCCTAAAAAGAGTTAATTATAATGAATCATCAGCGATTGCTGGATAAAATCAACCGCCTTTATTTTGACACCATAGACGATTCCATCTACCCCGACCTTTATTCGCACGGTTATTCCAGGCTTCCTTCGCTGAGCTTGGAAGAAAACAGGCAGTGGAATATCTGGCATAAGATTGTCAGTGACGACACGATGGATCATGGGATGAAAACCGAGAGTCTCTGCGCCGTTTTGTACGAGATTGATCGGGATACCAATAAATTCAACCGGCGAACCGCGGTTCTGTACCAACAGCCGGAGATTATCGATCAGGATTTTATCGACGGATTTCGCGGAGATCTGAAAACACTGGCGGAAACGGTTGTCTATAATCCTCAGACGGAAATCGCCCTCTCGGACAATCATACTCCTTTTACTCATGAACGGCGCTCTCGGGGATGGCGCTGGTTTCTTATTGGGCTTGCGGCTGCTCTGATTGAGGGCGCCGCCGTTTGGTACGACATTTCCAAGGTCTCGATTACATTCCCTATAACAGCAGCATTCTTTGGGGTGTTTTCGGACTGTTTCCCCTTTTGGCCGGACTGGGAGCCGCCGCTTTGTCGCGAATCCGAAGATCTCGGCGCGCGGCGGTCAGTCACCGGCGTTATCGCCGGGATTATGCCGTCGTCGTGGACAGACTCAATCTCGCGATTTTCAGCGGCAGCGGTTATGCCTTCGGCGCCGATGTCGTTAAAGAGCTGAACATCCGCAAAGAGCTGGAATTGGCGGAAGCTCGGAAACGGATTGAGGAACAGCAGGCTCGGATTCGCGAAAAAGAGCTCGTCGACGTCGAGCATAATCTGGATCATCGGGAAAAAATGCGCATTTTCGAGGAAATGGAATTCCAGATGAAGCTCGATGATGCGGAAGTAAAAAGCCTGCACCTTCAGGTATCGACTCTCATCGAATGCATGAACCTGTTGAAAATCATGAAAGAAACTCCGGAACTGTACGAAGAGGCTCGGGAACGCTTCGGCCTGGAGCATATGCAGAAGCTCATTGAGTATGCCGTTGGTACGGATTTACCGATTCCGGAAGATTTCGACGACTCCAAGAAACCGGCGAAGATGGAAAGTTCCGAAGAAGATCACGAAACCGTAAAAAGCATAAAGGGATCGGGAAGAGCGGGAAAGAAAACCGTCCGCTAGAGTGTTTTCTTCTCAAATGGTGATGATTTTATCACTCAAGGAGAGGGCCTTAAGGATTTAAAGCCGATGGCCGAATCGGCGGTTCGAGCAGCGGCGATACCGGTGTGGTATCCCGGATATTCTTTCATAGGAAATCGGCTTGCGGATACGCATCGTTTTGTTGCGAAAATGCCCAAAGAGACGTTGATAATTCCCCGTCGAGCTCAATCCGTTCCGTAATCCGTATGAGAAATATTTACTGGAATTCATAAGAAGTTCTTCCGGTATAAAATAAAAGCCGGCAATAACAATCGTTCAATGATGAACATCAAGATATTTTATCGCTCAAACCAAGCGAAAAATGATGCGTGGAGAAGTGCATTAAGCCGAAAGGAAATAGAGTTGACTCTGAACCGCATTGAAGAAAGTCTGCATCAATATTTGGATGAACAACATTGAAAAATGAAAAGTTTGACGGGTTTTTTTTAGTCTGAGGTTTTGTTAATTTCTCGGGAAGACTGGCCGTACCCGCTACATATAGTTAAACAGTTTTTGGAGACGATCTTCGACTGTGCCGGCAATACAGGGATGAACCACATATTCACCAATAATCTCCGGATGTCTGGAAATTTGATGATGGGGAATAACGGTTATTGTGGAATTGTAGCGTTTGCAGGTAAGAGCGAAGGGCTCTTTGAAAAGATGGACGGTTGATTTGCGGAACTCCATATCATGAAATGGAATAGATTGACGAAAGACATGTTTCCGTTCTATTTGCGAAAGCAGCAGAAAATTGAAAACGACTTGGTCGTCCTGAAGACCGAACACCATTAATATGGCCTTTTTCAGGATTCTTTTTGTTCTTTCGTTTGAGTCGACACGAAAAAAGCCGCAGCAAAGAGTGAATCCTGTTTTGTTAAGGATTTTTCTGGGGAGTGTTAATCCTTGAGAAAAAATAAAGTCGCTATTGAAAGAATCCAGAATCTCCATGGGGTTTTTCTTCCAGAGGGCATCCGTATCGGAATGAATGAAAGAAATACCGTTATTGATTAATTCGTAAAATATTTTAGTTCTTACTATCCAGATGATGTTATTGTTTATTTCACTGAAAAATCTTGAAATATCGACGATTTTCAGTCCGTGACGACTGATTTCAGATTGTACTTTATCATCAAGGGCAAAGATGATGATATTCTGAAATTCAAATTCTTTTTATTGTTTTAAACCATTGTCCGAATAACGGAAGAAAATTGGAATCGATGAATGAAATAATAACCTGATTTCTAAGTGATGTTTCTTTTATCGTATCAATATCTTTTTCAGTAAGAATATTCTTAAACAGATAGGGTTTTCTTAACCTCAGATGGACTCCTCTCCATATTGAATAAAGAGATGATTTATAAAAACGTTTAATTTTTTTCAGCGGAAAGAAAAGGTATTTTCTTAATGACATAATTATCCTGAAGCCGTTCATAGATGAATCGCTTCTTTTCAGAGGACGATTTAACAATTTTTTAAGGATAATCTTAACGGTATAAGTAAATCAATACAAACTTTTTCTCAAACACAAATGCCGTCTGTGGCTCCGCATATTTTATGAGGGCATAACGCTATTTAATCCTGTTGAAGAGCGGCCGCCGTTTTCCGAGTTTTTTATCCAGCTGAAGCTGTTCCGCGGCTTTTTTCTTTTCTTCGCGAATTTTTCGCATTTCCTTAAGCCGTGCTTCTTCGTCCAAAGCCATAATCCAGGGACTTAAGGGGCCTTGTTCTTCATCCTCGCTGTCTGTAGGGGCGTCCGATGTTTTTGATCGGACTTTGACTCGAACTTTCATTTTGGCGCCTTTACGGGATGTGCCGGTCATGGAGGCTCCGTCCATGGAAGCATCGGTTAAGTCGGCTCCTTTGAGAATTGCCCCCGAAAGGTTCGCCCTGTGAAAATCGGCGCCTCGTGCCCGAATGTCCGTCATTCGGGCGTTTTCAAGATTCGCGTCCGTTAATACCGCCCGGTTCATTCTCGCTCCGCTCAAGTCCGCTCCGCTCAAATCCGCTCCGCGGATTCGGGCATTGCTCAGATCGGCTCTGATAAGGATGGAAGCCGAAAGGTTCGCGTCGCTCAGGTCCGCTCCGGAAAGATTGGCTTCACCGAGTTTCCTGCCGGCCAGATCCGCTCCGGCAAGGCGGGCCTGAAACGAAGGACCGTTTTTTCGGACAAAGGTATTCCAGGAGGATATGTCGTCTTTATCCAGGGCTTCGATAAGAATGGCGAGGTGTCGGGGATTCCCTCGGAAGTCGTTATTCGGCATGTCGGATCTCCTCGGTTCGAGGATGAATACTAGGCTATCGGCCGCTTCGTCTCAAGACGGCTCGATCGATTTATTCCCACCCGATGGTAAGCCTGATCAGCGTGAGTTCCGCATCCTTGCGAACGGCTTCGGGAGGATCCAGCTCTATGAGTTTTTCAAGAATATTGATTCTTTCTTCGCGGAGTTCCGCATCTCGGAAAGAAAAGCTGAGCGCATAGAACGTTCTGTAATCCGTTGGGGAGAGCCGCATCGACCGCTGGAGCAGATTGTGTCCCTCCTTATGGCGGCCTTCCATGCCTTCCAGAATACCGAGGTTTCTGAGTGCCGACGGATTGTCGGGCAGGAGTTCAAGCGAGTTTTTTAAGCATTCCCGAGCCGCTTTCAGACTTCCCGTACGAAATCTGGCGCAGCCGAGGGCTTCCCATGCATAGGGATTGGACGGATCTTTGGAAATGTAGTGTTCCAGGGCACGGATTGCCTTGAGATTCTCTCCGGTTTCCGTATAGGCGATACCGATATCGCAGATGGCTCTTATATCGTCGGGATCGTCGGAGATGATTTCGGAAAGAATAACTTTAGCCTGTTGAAACGCACCTTCCCTCATAAGGTGTTCGGCTTGATCGACAGTCGGCATCGGCGCCCTCCTGCGTTTCTTATCGGTCGATTTCTTAATTGACTGTACCCTTCGGGTATGAAGGACCGGTGGAAAAAGTGTGTATTTCATGTACCGATATCGAGGATGCGTCTCTATGAAGCGTTATGCTTGTCTCCCCTTTGAATCGCCTGATATACTGGCGTCGTTTCCGGAAGAGTTCGCGTGGAGGACTCAACATGCTAAATTTAGACCCCGCCATGAAAAATCTTCTCATTGAAACCGTAGGTGGGAGTATGGTTGCCGATCAGGTCGAGGCTTTGGGGCAAATGCTCATCGCCGGCCTGAATATTCACGATTTAAGTGGAAAACGCAGTAACTTTACTTTATCGCCGAGGATGGCGGCTCAAGTATTAATCGAGCATCTTACGGGTCGTGGGCAGCTCGGTGATTTTATTAAACTGCTTGTGGAGATGGATGAGGAAGTGATCCTCGGAAAAGAGCTCCGAATAGACGGACTTGCATATTTTCTCCAGAAGCTTACAGAAACAGGACTTATTTACGACTCAAAAAAACGCAAGGTTATTCCTTTAAAGGAAGATCTCGCCAAAAGACCGGACTGGGGAGCTTTGAAAAACGGCGGAACTTATGATGTTACCGTCGGAAGCATGGACATCGTCGGCAGTTCGGAGCTTGTCAATAAAATCGGCCGGAAGAAGATGGAGAAGTTCTTCTCGTTTTTCTGGTCGAATCTGGCGGAACGTCTCGGGCCTTATAACGGCAGAATTTGGTCGTGGGCCGGCGACGGAGGGATTATTGCCTTCGCTTTCAAGCAGCATCAGGTGCGCGCGGTGCGTTTCGCTTTGGAAATGCAGCGGGTTATGCCGCTGATTAACGCCCACCATCTCAATCCCATCGACGAGGATGTGTCCATTCGCATTGGAATGCACTGCGGAAAGGTCGGATTTATGGTGGATACGGGCAAGATTATTTCGGATGTGATTAATCTTGCGGCGCATCTGGAGAAAAAAGGAACAAATCCGGGTTCCGTTTCGATAACCGAGACCGTTTGGAAGCCTCTTCCGGATAAAATACGTGATTTTTTCGATCCCGTGGGTGATTTCGAAGGGCAGCTCCAGTTAAAAACACACGATAGGCTCGACGTTATATAACGAGTCTCCAAAGGCTCCATTTCGCTTCCATCGGGATGATTTCTCCATAAAAAGGGATACAATGGGAACCCGACGGTAACGGGAAGAAGCCGGATGACCGATAATTCGGGTACAGGCCGTTCCCTAAACCCGGGATCTGAGTCGGAGGTACCATGAGGCGAAAGATCCTTCTGATTCTTATTATTTTCTCATCCGCTGCCGCTTCGGTTTCCGCCGTTGAAGGTCTTTTTCAGCTGAATTCCGTTTTCATGAAGATGAGTTATCCTCTTTACGGCAGCGGCGGGAAAGATGTTATTCGCCATTCTTCCGCGGGAATCGGCATTAAAAGTACCAGAGGTGATACGATTCAAGGTGTTATCGACCTGAATCTACTTTTCCCGTACAAGATGAAAGAGAAAATGTATCCGGCAAAAAGCTTTTCCACACGGTCTGTCGACGGTCAGCCTATCGGACTTGATTGTTTGATCGGCGTGGGTTACAGCTTTGATGTGGATCCTCTCTATTGTTTCGTTTCGGCCGGTCTGCATACCGGCGCCTTAATGGAAGGCGGTTCCATGCTGGTGGCCTTCGGACTGGGCGTTGACGCTCAGGCGCAAGTCAGGCTGGGAAAGGCGTTTACCTCTCAGCTGGGCTTGAAAGCGTCGATGGATTTTGCCGGGTATCAAAATTTTGTTTCCGGCTCCAATCAGTTCGCGGGGCTTCCTTTCGGCATCGGCATTTATACCGGAATCGGTATCCAGCTCTAATCCGTTTTTTAATCCTCTTTTTGTTTTAGCGGAGCCTGCTGAATTGGCCGGAATATCGCCGGTTTAAGAAAAAGGACTGATTTTCAGAATATTTCGGAATCCATGAGAAGAACATCAAAGGCGGCCCTGTTCTCCTGCCAGAGCCAGTTGAACCTGAATCCGATGCTGAATCCCGAAAAGCTGTTTAATGCGGCAAAATCCATGTTGAGGGCGGCTCCGGAACTCCACAAAGGATTAAGCGAATTATCGTAGAAGCCGAAGTCTCCGTAAAATCCGAGGCGGAAGCGCTGAATAAAGAGAACCGGACCCAGGGGAAGATCGGGGTAGAGAATGGGAAGTTCATAATCGGCTTTTGCGAGAAGCTGCCGTTTAAAATCAATATCGGAATAGCCGCGGGGACGGGATGTTATGGCGCTGAAGTCTTCCCGCCGCATTTCCCACGCTCCGCCCAGAACCAGTGCGGCATGAGGCACCAGTCCGGGGAAATAAAGTGAAAGCGCGGCTCCGGCCGCATCGGCTTCATTCTCAAATGGAAGATGACTGTATCCCGCCGTGATATTCCAGCCCCAGCGGGGGTGAATATCGCGATAACAGAGTTCTCTTGTCCGTATCCACTGCGTACCGTAGGAGAGATATGGATAGGCACCGCCGGTGCTTTTCCATAGAAGTCCTCCCTTCACATTCAGTTCGAGATTATGGGTCCATAAACCGCTGCGGGAGAGGTTCATCGGCATGGAAGTGAGCATGACCGCGGATATCTGATGATACG
The DNA here is from genome assembly GCA_963666985.2 of Spirochaetia bacterium. GTDB lineage: Bacteria > Spirochaetota > Spirochaetia > DSM-2461 > DSM-2461 > UBA2779. Next base: position 3,008,094 of record CAXXIA010000002.1, read on the forward strand.
CCCGATTTGCCGATGAGGCATGGCGATAGAGATATTCCGCGGAAATCCCCAGGATCGGACGGAAGCCGGTAAAGAGAAATTGTCCGTATATACCCGGCGATATTTCACTGTAATCATAAATGCAGCCGAATTCGGATGAGAGTGTTCCAAGAACATCATCCGAGTAAACCGACAGGCTGAGTGCCGTTGTAAGAGGATTCCCCATAAGAAGCCATGTGTGAGGATTAAAGACATGGGCCGCCGGTTTGTAGCCGGTTTCAGGGTGGTTCTCATTCCCTTCGGATACGGCTTCGGGGCGGTTCTCGGGGTTTCTGAGCGGAGAAAACGTTTCATGAATCCTCCGTGTTTCAGAGCTGAGTAAATCGGAGAGCCATGGACTGTAAATCGGAGGTTTCTCATCCGGAGTTTCGGCGGGGAGCATATCCGGATTCGTTTTGCGGAGTGCGATTCTTTCTCCATAGGAATCGGTAATTTGCGAGGCGATAACCCGGTTTCCCAAAATCAGCGGAGAACGCAGTCCGTAGCCTCCCTCAAGCAGAAGAACCGGATTTTTCGCCGATCCTTCGATTTTTACGCTCCACAGTGATTCTTTGCCGCTGCGGTTGGAAGCAAATACAACAGAGTTTCCGCTTGCGGAGAAAACGGGATTTTTGACCGTTTCATAAGTTCTTTCGGTCAGGGCCGTCCAGTAATGTTCTTCAATGTTCCAGATTCCAATAACGCGGCCGGCATTGTTTCGGTGGGAAAAAACGATTTGAGCGGCATCCTGATTCCAGGAGGGATAGGCGGCGGTTCCGTTTTCCAGCTTCAATCGCCGAATCACGTTTCCGGTTCGGCTGTCGGTAATCACCAGAGCATTTCGGCCGTTTCCTTCCTGTATACAGAGAGCCAGCATGCCGCCGTCCGGGGAAAGGGAGGGATAGAGAGCCCGGCTGTTTTTTACAGGATGACGGCGCCTATTCGGATGATCGTTTTCATCCAAATCCACGATTGTGATGTCGGAGGTTGAGTGGGCCAGGTAAACCGGATGGCTCCGAAGCGAATTCCAGGCAACGCTGATGCCTTTTTGCCCGTCGGATCGTTTCGAGACGCTCACCCGTCCGTAGGATGGAAGGGGGATTAGTTCGCTTTCACGCGATTCGCCTGATGCATCGGGATTGATTCGGATTAAGCGCGGAAGGCTGTTTATCGATGTTCTGCGGGCGTAAATGCTTCCGTCGACTTCACCCAGGATTTCATATTGGGTGTAGTATCGGTTTTCATCCGTTAAGAAAAACGACTCCCGCGAATTAACGGTTTGAGAGTTTTCATTAAGAGCGTCCGCATCATCTGCCCCATAATAAATCTCCGCCCAATTGAGCCAATCGGAAGCCATGTCACGGTAAAGCTCTTGTGGTTTCTTTCCGGTGGTTTCTTTTGTTCCGAGGTTGATACCCAGAACGGGAATCGGTACCTGATGGGTTTTCTGATAGATTCCGTCCATGGAATCCCTGCCGTATTCCTTGTGTATCCAGCCGACCATGGCATAACCCAGGTAATACTGATTCGGTACGTTTTTTTTGTATGACGGATTGGCCACGTGATTGAGACTGAGTTCCGGATTGTCGTTGATAAACGCAAGCATCCTGCTGAGGAATAAAGGATCTCTTCCCCGTCCTTCTTCGGAGAGTAGTGTTTCGTTTGTAACCGCATCGCCTTCCAGCAGCCAGGTCGGCTGCCCGGCGCCGATGCCGCCGATCCAGCCCAGTTCCCCCAGAAGAATATGGAAAAGGCGGACGGTTGAATGATCGGAGGCATCAAACTGGGCCATGTGACGCCCCTCATGTACGGCCAGAAGCCACTGCCAGTCGGATACGGCGGTGAAATCTTCCGCGGGGGCCTCAAACCACACGGAACTTCTGGGAAGCATGGCGACAAAACCGTTGGAAACAAGTCCCTTATCGGTTAAAACAAGGGGCCATTTATTGTGTTCGCGGGGAGACGGAAGGCTCTCCCTGTTGTTTTGCATCAGTTCATCCAGGCAAAGAGCGAGAACCGCGGCATCTTCGGACATGGATTGGGGATAGATCAGGATGAATTCTTCCGTTTCCCTCTGCATCCATTTGGTTCCGGGAGAATGCTGGGCCGCGAGCGGAAACGGAATGAACAGAGATATGATCAGAATAATCCGAAAAGGCAATTTCATAGTATTCATGATAACAATAGAGGACCCTCACAATCATCGGAAGATTGTGAGGGGAAGGCCTTAATAAATGCTGAGAATTATATCCGGTTATCTTACGAGAAGGACTTCTGTGAGGGCGAACAGCCTGCTTCCGCGGGAATCTTTTATTCCGGCAGAACCCGTATGGCTCCCTTGTCGGCGCTTGCCGCCATATACGCATAGGCCTTGAGGGCATCAGAGACTGTCCGGTCGCGGTTCGGCTTCCACGCGGCGGCCCCTTTGGCCTCTTCTTCCTCACGGCGTTTTGAGAGCTCTTCAGCCTTCAAACGAACATCGAGTTTCCGGTTGGGAATGTCGATGTCGATAATATCGCCGTCGCGGACCAGGCCGATGCCGCCTTTGGAAGCCGCTTCCGGAGAAGCATGACCGATGGAAAGTCCCGAAGTGCCGCCGGAGAAGCGGCCGTCGGTTAAGAGGGCGCATGCTTTACCGAGCTTCATGGATTTCAGGTAGCTGGTGGGATAGAGCATCTCCTGCATGCCCGGACCGCCCTTGGGACCTTCATAGCGGATAATCACGACATCACCGGCACAGATGCGTCCGCCCAGGATGCCTTCGACGGCCGCTTCCTGGGAATCGAAAACCTTGGCGGTTCCCGAGAAGGTCAGGATGGATTCGTCGACGCCGGCGGTTTTCACCACGGCGCCGTCTTCGGCCAGATTGCCGAAGAGCACGGCCAGTCCGCCGTCCTTGGAGTAGGCGGAGTTGACTTTTCTGATGCAGCCCTTCTCTCGGTCCAAATCCAAATCTTTGAAACGATTCTCCTGACTGGCCAGGACGAGGTTCCGGCCGCCTCCCGGCGCCGCTTTGAAGAATTCCCTGGTCCGCTCGCTTGGCGAGGATCCGTTGATATCCCATTCCTTCAGAGCCTCGGAGAGACTCGCCGCATCGATGCGGGATACGGAGGTGTCGATGAGATTCGCCCGGGAAAGTTCTCCGAGAATCCCAAGGATGCCTCCGGCGCGGTGAACGTCTTGAACATGATACGACGAGCTTGGAGCCACTTTACTGATGCAGGGAATTTTCCGGCTGAGTCTGTCGATGTCCTTGAGCGTGAAATCAACCCGGGCCGATTGAGCCACGGCCAGGATGTGAAGGATGGTATTTGTGGAGCCTCCCATGGCGATATCCAGGGCCATGGCGTTCTCAAACGCGGCTTTGCCGGCGATGGAGCGCGGCAGGACCGAATCATCGTCTTTTTGGTAATAGCGATCGGTCAGCTCGACGATCAAGTCGGCCGCTCGGTCGAACAGTCCGGCTCTTTCGGCATGGGTTGCCAGGACCGTTCCGTTTCCCGGAAGGCCGAGTCCCAGGGCTTCCACCAGACAGTTCATGGAATTGGCCGTAAACATCCCGCTGCAGGAACCGCATGTGGGGCAGGCCGCGTGTTCGACGCGTTCCAGGTAATCATCCGGTACGGAATTGTCGCCTGCCATGATCATGGCGTCGATCAGGTCCAGATATTTGTCGTCCACTTTTCCGGCTTCCATGGGCCCGCCGGAGACGAAAACGGCGGGGATGTTCAGCCTCATGGCGGCCATCAGCATTCCCGGCGTGATTTTATCGCAGTTGGAGATGCAGACCAGGGCGTCGGCGCAGTGGGCGTTCACCATGTATTCGACGCTGTCGGCGATGATTTCCCTGGAAGGCAGGGAGTAGAGCATGCCGTCGTGTCCCATGGCGATGCCGTCGTCGATGGCGATGGTGTTGAATTCGGCCGCGAAACAGCCGTGCTCTTCAATGCGTTTTTTGATCTTTTGACCGATATCATGAAGGTGAACATGACCCGGTACGAACTGCGTGAAGGAGTTGGCGATGGCGATAACCGGTTTGGTCATTTGGGCTTCGGTCATGCCGTTGGCCCTCCAGAGGGACCGGGCTCCTGCCATGAGTCTGCCCTGACGGTTGGTATTGCTGCGTAAGTTTTTTGCCATATTCCCTATACTCCCGGCGGCCCTTAAGTTGATCGGTTTAAAACAGATAGTACCTCAGGGGCGCTTCAATTGATGCCGGCAGTATATCCGGGACAGGCGGCTCTTTCCAAGAGAAACGGGATGAATGCCAAAATTTGATTTGGCATTCCGGCGGCAGGCATTTCCCCGAAGACGGAATGAAAACGAAAGCTTCAGCAAAATTCCGGGGAAATGACGATGATATCGGAATCGTTTTACATTTTGATTTCAGTCGTAGAGCAATACAGGTTGACCGCCGAGGGGATGGAATCAACGATGGAAACCGTAGAGATTCCCGTGTCGGAGTCGAAGACATATTTTACGATATTCCATCCCTCTTCGGCATTGAAATTCGTATAGGTCCAGGAATCGTTCGTACCGGAAATTGAAGCGGCTTCCGTTGCGTAGAAAAACTCATATTCCGCTTTTATCGGCTCTACGTATGCCGCCGCGGATTCCGTTTCGGCATATGCGGCTTCGTCGACTAAATAGATGGAATAATCATAAGAGGAATTGGTGAAGCAGTAACACCAGCAGTATTGCGCCGAACCGTTGGTTATGGTTAGCCCTTCTCCCGAAAAGTCCGTTGAAATTGTTCCGAGATCTTCGGAACCGGGGGTTGATATGGTAAGAGAGAGGGTGCTGTTTCCGTCCATGTCGCTGAACAGCCCGTTATTGTCGGATAGTATGTCCTCGTTTGTATTTTCCCAAAGGGTTGTCGTGAGACCTCCGGCTTCGTCAAGGACATAAATCGGAGCGCCCGTAATGGTTAAGGAATCGGAATCTCCGGAAATGTAATCATAGCCGTAGCTTCCATTTCCACCCGAGGGGTTGCTGCAGGCCGCCGCGGTTAAAATCAGGAATACCGTAAAACAAATTCCTGCTCCGTGAAGAAAATATTTCATGTTGGTCCTCCGGGAACTTAAGTGGGTTTTAATAAACTGATTGAACTTTAGTTTACTGCTGTACGTATTTTCAATTTTTTCGAGTGAAAATATGGAAGGATATTGACGGGGGAATCTCGGGGAATTAGGATTGGTGCATTGTGCAACCAACATGTTCCATCGAGATTTCACCTCCGGATAACCGGGCCAGGATTATCGAAGCTCTCTGGGAAGAGTCCGGCCGCAGCCGGCTTGAACTGGCCGCACGGCTGGGCGTTGATAAATCAACAATGAGCCGGGGTGCGGCGCAGCTTTTGGAGTGCGGACTCCTTCGGGAAAATCACATAAAAGAATCGGGTCCGAAGGGGGGGCGGCGTGCGATCGGTTTGGAGGTAAACCCCGATTGGGGCGCCGGGCTGGGACTGGAGATTCAGCCGAACGGCTGCTGCGGCCTTTTGGCGGATCTTTCCGGGAATTGCCGTTCGACGTTTCGGATCGATACGGCCGTTTCAAGGGAAAATCTGGTTTCGGTTCTTGAAAAGGCCGCGGCCAAGGGCCGGGAGAGCGCCCGAAAGATCGGACTGCCGCTGGTGTCCGCCGGTCTGGGGTTGCCCGGCGTGATTCATCCGGTAACGGGAGTTGTGCAATGTTCCCGGCCCTTGGGAATTGAAGAGCCTCTGGATTTGTCCGGATCGGCTTCCGAGATTTTCGGCATGGATGTGGACATCGATAACGATGTGAAATGCGGCTGCCGTTCGGAATTGGCGTTTTCCCGGCAGGCTTCGGGGGTCAGCTTTCTTTATCTCTTGGCGGAAGAGCGGAAGAAAGGATTGGCTTTGGGACTGGGAACGGTGATTCGGGGGGTGCTTTTTCGCGGAGATAACGGAGCCAGCGGTGAGCTGTTAAGCGTTTACAGCAAGGATTTTCGGGATCAGCTGGGGATTCCGAGTAAGGAGCTCTCCGAGGCCGCTCAAAATCCTCGAACCATGATCGCGGTTTCCCGGGAATTGGCTCCGCAGCTCGCTTTTTTGGCCAATGCTTTCGATATCGATACGTTGATTCTCGGAGGTTTGTTTCACGATCGCTTTGAGGAATTATCCGAAATATTCCTGAGCGCCTTGAGGGAACGAAGAACCTATCCGCATTTGGTTTCACCCAGAGTTCTTCCGTCCAAACACAGTGTTTTTCCGGTGGCATATGGAGCCGCCGTGCATTTTACGGAAAATTTTTCGACGCGGTTTCAAAAGTTGGGGTTTTTTGAAATGAAGCCCTTATAAGCGATTAAGGGGTTTCGGTTATCGGTTTTGAGGTTATTTCATGTTTGATGAAATGGCCTTTTGGCGAATCAGTCTTTCTGGAGGACGATATGACTTACGGACATTTCGACGATGAGAAGCGGGAATATGTGATAACGGAGCCGAAAACGCCCTGGCCCTGGATTAACTACTTGGGCGACGACGGCTTTTTCTCGCTGATTTCCAATACCGGCGGGGGCTACAGTTTTTACAAGGATGCTTTGTACCGGCGCATTACGCGCTACCGCTATAACAATGTTCCTTTGGATGAAGGTTCGCGGGGATTTTGGATTCGGGAGGCCGACGGAACGCTTTGGTCGCCGGGATGGAAGCCGGCCAAAACGGACCTTGATTCCTATGAGTGCCGACACGGTTTGGGGTATACCCGCCTGACGGGGAAAAAGGACGGCCTGGAGGCTTCCGTGCTGTTCACCGTGCCCCGGGGGATAAGCGCGGAAGTTCAGAAGGTGACTCTGAAGAACAACGGGGATAATGCACGTGTTTTTTCCTTTTATTCCTACGTGGAATACGCCCTCTGGAACGGTCAGTCCGACGGGGAGAATTTTCAGCGGAATTTGAATGTCGGCGAGGTGGAGATTGACGGGGCCACCATTATTCATAAAACCGAATACCGCGAACGCCGAAATCATTTGTCGTTCTATCACAGCTCCCGAACGCCCGACGGTTTCGATTCCGACCGGGAAAGTTTCATTGGTCTGTACGAACCTTTTTCCGCGCCAGAGCAGCCGATTGCCGGAACCTCGAAGAATTCGGTGGCCGACGGCTGGAGTCCCGTGGCCGCCTTCCGGCACGATATCGAACTGCCTCCCGGCGGCACCGAACAGATGGTGTTCGTTCTGGGTTACGTGGAGAACGATCCGCAGGACAAGTGGGAAAAACCGGGTGTAGTGAAGAAGGACGCGATCCGTTCTCTTATCGGCCGGGTGGGAACCCCTGAGAAAGCGGATGCGGCTTTGGAGGCGTTGAAATCTCATTGGGAAGATCTTCTTTCGCGCTATCGGATTTCTCATCCGGAAAAGAAGCTGGAACGCATGGTGAACGTGTGGAACCAGTATCAGTGCATGGTAACCTACAACCTGGCGCGGTCGGCCAGTTACTTTGAATCGGGAATCGGACGGGGACTGGGTTTCCGGGATACCTCCCAGGATCTTCTGGGATTCGTACATCAGATTCCGGCCAAGGCCAAGGAGCGCATTCTCGACGTGGCGGCCACCCAGTTTCCCGACGGCGGCTGCTACCATCAGTACCAGCCGCTGACCAAGAAGGGCAACGCGGGCATCGGCGGGAATTTCCGGGACGATCCGATTTGGCTTATCGCCGCGGTTTCCGCGTATATCCGGGAGACCGGCGAATGGGAGTTTCTGGACGAGAAGGTGCCGTTCGACGGCGGCGTGGAGCCCGAGGCCACTATTTTTACCCACCTGGAACGGTCGTTCAATCAGGTTCTGGAGAACCGCGGTCCGCACGGACTGCCGCTGATCGGTCGGGCCGACTGGAACGACTGTTTGAATCTGAATACCTTTTCTTCGGATCCCAACGATTCCTTTCAGATTGCCGGAGACGGAGAGGGCCGGGTTGCCGAATCAGTTTTTATCGCCGGGATGTTCGTTCTCTACGGACGGCAGTACGCCGAAATGTGCCGACGGTCCGGGCGTACCGATACGGCCGAGGCGGCCCTGCGTGAAGTTGCCGCCATGGAACGGGTTGTGATGGAACACGGCTGGGACGGCGAGTGGTACCTGCGGGCCTATGATGCGTATGGCAATAAGGTGGGATCGGCCGAATGCGCCGAGGGCAAAATTCTTATCGAGCCTCAAGGGTTCTGTTCCATGGCGGAAATCGGGGCGGCCGAGGGTTTGCCTGTGAAGGCTCTGGATTCGGCGGAGAAACATTTGGGAAGCGACCACGGTTTGGTGATTATTTGGCCGGCCTACACCGAGTACCATTTGGAGCTGGGCGAGATTTCCAGCTATCCGCCGGGGTATAAGGAAAACGGCGGGATTTTCTGCCACAACAATCCGTGGGTGATGATCGGTGAGAGCGTGGCCGGGCGGGCCGAGAAAGCCTGGGAGTATTACACGCGCATCGCGCCCGCGTGGCGGGAAGAGATGAGCGAGGTGCACCGCACCGAGCCTTACGTGTATGCCCAGATGATCGCCGGGAAAGAGGCCGGACGCCACGGCGAGGCCAAGAATTCCTGGCTGACCGGCACCGCGGCCTGGAACTTCGTGGCGGTCAGTCAGCACATTTTGGGCGTTCGGCCGCATTGGGACGGTTTGGAGATTGATCCCTGCGTGCCCGCCGAGTGGGACGGTTTTACGGTGGAGAGGTTTTTCCGCGGCGAGAGGTACCGGATTGTGTTTACGAACGAAAGCCGGAGCGGCGGCCGGGGCATTAAGTCCATGAGCGTGGACGGTAAGGCTGTGGACGGAAACGTGATTCGGCCGGTGGGCGACGGAGCTGAGCATCTGGTGGAAGTGGTTCTGTGAGTTCCTGCGGGTACTTCGACGATGAGCGGTGCGAGTATGTGATTCGGACGCCGAAGACGCCGGTGCGGTGGATTAACTACATCGGGACGCGGTCCTTCGGCGGCTTCGTGGATCAGACGGGTGCCGGGGTGATCTGCAGGGATGATCCGGGTTTGAACCGAATCGTGAAGTATCTGCCGCAGAGGCCGCAGTCCGATTTCAACGGGGAGACGGTGTATCTGCGGGAGCGGGTCGGCGGGGGTGGAGCGAGCGACGGCGGCCGGGTTTCCGGCGGCGATGAAGATGTGCTCGGCGACGGGAGTGCTGCCGGAATCGGCGAGGCGGCCGGGACCGATGCGGGAACGGCGGGGAACGGCGGGCTTCGGGGGTCATCCTGTAAACTCTTCAGCCCTTTCTTCGTACCGACGCTGAGGGAGCCCGAAGCGTGGGAATGCCGCGTGGGGCTGGGGCGCAGCGACTGGGACGTGCTGACGGATGGAATCCGGGTTCGCGTAACGGTGTTCGTGCCGCCGGGGGCCGATTATGTTGTGCGGCGTTATGTTGTGTCGAATGAATCTGAGAGGCCTCGCGAGCTGGATGTTGTTCCGGTGGTTGAGTTCAGTCATTTTGATGCTTTGAAACAATTTACGAATGCGGACTGGGTGCCGCAGACGATGCAGGCTTCGGCGCTGCGCCGTTCGGACGGGTCGCTCGCGGGGGTGAAGCAGGCGGCGTTCATGATGAAGGGGCGCGCGGAAAATTGGTTTGCCGCTGTTGGGGCGCCGGTGAGTTCGTTCGAGACCGACCGGGAGGTTTTCCTGGGGGATTACGGGTTCGGCGGGTGGCGGAATCCCGGGGCGCTTGTCGGCGGATCGGGAGAGGTTCCGGACTGCGCGGGCGGCGTGTGCGGCGGAAGCATTGCCGGCGGCACAAATGCCGGAGAATCGGTTGGGAATGGTGCCTCCGCTGTTGAATCCGCGGCGGGTTCGGCGGGCGGATTAGACGCAAAATCGGTTCCGGCAGAACTGTCGAACGGGGAAGCCCTGCGGGGCAACAATATCGCCGCTCTGATGATTCATCTCGGCACCCTGGCGCCGGGCGAATCGCGAACGGTAACGACGCTTCTGGGCCAGTCTCCCGACGCGGCGGCCATGGCCGATCAAGTAGACGCATTAGGCGGCTCCGATGCGGTGGAGGCCGGCCTGAAGGAGTTGGCGGCCGCCTGGGAGGATTCGCTGGGCCGCTTCCGCGCGGAAACTCCTTCGGCCGAAATGAACAGCTTGGTGAACATTCATAACGCCCGCCAGTGCCGCATCACCGCGAACTGGTCGCGCTACCTTTCTCTCTACCAGCTGGGTCTTGGCGCCCGGGGTATGGGCTTCCGGGATACCAGTCAGGATACGATGGGCATCCTTCATGCCGCGCCCGAAGAGGCCCGCTTTCTTCTGCGCCTGCTTCTTTCGGTGCAGAAGAGAGACGGATCGGCGATGCATCAGTTCTTTCCCCTCACCATGGAAGCCAACGAGGGCGATTCCCGGGAAGACCCCGAGAGGCCCGATTTTTACGGGGACGATCATCTCTGGGCGGTTCTGGCAACGTGCGCCTATCTTCGGGAAACAGGCGATTACGCTTTTCTTGACGAAGCGATACCGTTTTATGAAAAAAACAGGGATGGGCGGCCGCTGGAAAGCGCTCCGGTGCGGGAGCATCTGCGGCGGGCCCTGGCGTTCACGCGCTCTCACACGGGGGCGCACGGGCTGCCCCTTCTGGGGTTCGCGGACTGGAACGACACGATGAATCTGCCCACGGGTTCCGAGTCCATGATGATCGCGAATCTCTATGGCGCGGCTTTGATGGAAGTGGAGTCTCTTTTGGTTTTCCTGACCCCCGAGGGCGATTCGTCGGAGAGGGATACGGCGCTTCGCTCTTCGAGGGGCGGCGGCTCGGAGGGGGCACGGGCCGTCGGTGGGGCAGAGGGCGCTTCCGGAATTACGGCGGCGCCTTCCGCGCCCGAAAATGACGCTTCATGGCTCACCTGGATCAGGGAAGCCTGGGCGGAAATGGCCGCCGTATTTCGCCGCGAAGCCTGGGACGGAGAGTGGTGGCGCCGCTGGTACGACGAAGAAGGCAATCCCCTCGGTTCGGCGGAAAACGAGGCCGGGAAAATCTGGCTCAACGCCCAGAGCTGGCCGGTTCTTTCCGGCTTCGCCATCGGCGATCAGGCCTTGCGGGCCATGAACAGCGCTTTCGAAAAGCTCAACACCAAGCACGGACTCAAGCTCTCGTGGCCCGGCTATAACGGCTTTGATGAAAGACTCGGCGGTGCTTCCACTTATCCTCCGGGCGCCAAAGAAAACGGGGGAATCTTTCTTCATTCCAATCCCTGGGCCGTCATCGCCGAAACCCTCTTGGGCCGCGGTGAGCGGGCCTGGCGGTATTACGAGCAGATTAACCCGGCGCGCCGGAACGACTGCATCGAAGAGTTCGAGGTAGAGCCCTACTGCTACCCCCAGAACATTCTCGGAGATGAGCATCCTCAGCACGGACTTGGAAGAAACTCCTGGCTCTCGGGAACCGCGAGCTGGTGCTGGCAGGCCGCCACTCAGTACATCCTCGGCATCAGGCCCGAGCACGGAGGTCTTTCCGTGAATCCCTGCATCCCTCCCTCTTGGAAAGGGTTCCGGGTGAACCGAACCTTCCGCGGCGCCGTCTACGAGATAACCGTGGAAAATCCGAAAGAGGTTTCCAAAGGCGTGGCGTCGTTGCTGGTCGACGGCCGGGAAATTAAGGGAGTGTTGGTTCCGGTTGCCGAGGCCGGCCGAACCGTGGAAGTGCGCGCCGTGCTTGGGTGAAAGAGCACTGAATCCGGTGCCGTCGGCGGCTTTTGAAGAGATCGAATCCCATCCTGCGCCGGCGGTTCTGATTTCAGCCGCGCCGAGGGAGAAGATTCAGGTTCTCACCGTGCATAGGCGGCGGTTAAGGAATCGCGCCTGAGAACCAGAAGCGGAGTTCATCCTCAATAGACAAATTCCATGCGGATGCCGCCGGCCTTATGGATAATCATTCGTCCGGCGAATTCCATCTCCATCACATTCGGCATCCATGTCCCCTTCGGTCCCGGAGATGCTTCCAGATGATAGGTCATTGATGAGATGAGCTGAGGAGTTTCCGTTAGAGAGCTTATGATTCTCAGCGGCATTCCGCTCTCCAAATCGAGAAACATGACTCCTTCTTCCACCACCGGCTTCGGGTCGCCTGAGCCCATTTCCCATTCGTCTTCAAAGCGGTAATCGTAGATGCGGCATGTTCGCCCTTCGATCATTCCGGTGAGGGAACGCGGATGGAGTGTCAGGCCGTCGGCCTTTTCGGGATTGAACATTTGGTGCAGGCGGAACGGTTCGTTGTCATTGTTCCGGCGTCTGTTTTTTCTCAGTTCCCTCTCGGTAACGTCTTTTCCGTCTTCTTGCGCCGATATGATGACGTATCGTCCCTCGGTTTCATTCCAGGAGAGTTCGATAACGGTTTCCGCGATCATCTCTCCGTCGCGATTATTTTCTTGATTGGTCATAATGAGGGTGGGGGCTCGGAGTGTGTTTTCCGGAGATACGCGGAACATGGCCTGCTCCCAAAGTTCGTCCGCGGCCGCTATTCCGGATATAAGGCCGCTCATGAGCAGGACGGCTGCCGTTAGACGTATAGGAAAATTCATATGTGGAATATAATTCCCGTAGGGCGCGGCGGCCAGATCTTTTCGGCTTTTTTGGATTGCCGGAGACCAGCTGGAAACACCGGCTGCGGAATCATCTCTATCCGTTATCCGTACCCCCACGCGGTTCTCCGGAGTCCCTCCGCCGGATTGCCTCGGCCGTTTTTTATATTCGCGCGCCCATGCGGTTCCCCGAGGAATAGCGGCGAAGTCCCAGTTGGAAAATCCCAAAGGCCGCAAGGACCAGCACCGTATCCGCCGCGAGCAGCAGAAGCATCTTCCCGGCGGAGAAAGAACGGAAGAGTTCCGCCGGTATCCAGGCCACCAGGGCCGACGGCACGGCGAAGGTTAAAAGCGCCCTTACCGGCGGCGGGAATAAGGTCGGCGGATAGAGCGTGAAGCTGAGCAGCATCTCATCAAGCGTAAACACCAAGCCTTCGGCGTTGTGCAGCCAGAAACTTAAGGAATGGAAAATCAGACGGGCGGCCGCCATGGCAATCGCCCCGAGGATGCTCAGAAGCAAAAAGAGCAGCATCGGTCCGGGTTTGAGCGGCTGGGTGAAGGCATAGACGATAATCCCGTAGAGAATGTCGCCCCAGCCCGCCACCGCCATGCGGCTGCATGCCGCGTTCAGCGCCACGGGTCTGGGCTGGGTCAGATACACATCGAGATCGCCCGAAACAATGATGGCGGACAAGTGAGGGATGTTGCCCGCGAAGATCTGTCCCAGGCCGTACACGGCGGCGACAAGGGCCCAGAGGAACATTACGTCGTTAAAACCCCATCCGCCGAGGTCTCCCGCGTGGTCATAGAGAACGCGCCAGAAGACGATGAACATGGCGTTGTTCAGAGCCATGCCGAAAACCTGCATGAGAAAGCTGGCCCGGTAGGCCATGCCTGATGAAAGGTTGAACTTAAAATACGCGGCGAGCATACGCACTGTTTTCATCTCAGCCTCCCTGCACTTCGATTCGCCTGATACTTCCCCGGTAAACCGTAAGGATGATCAGTCCCAAAACAACACCCCAAAAAACCTGGCCTCCCGCCGCCCGGAGAAACAGGGCACCATTCATCACCGTTACCGTTCCCGGCCAGTGGGCCACATGCGCGAACGGCAGAACCTTGAGAACGGCCGCGAAACGTGCGGGGTAGAGATCCAGCGGGAAATACAGGCCGCCGAAGATGAAGATGATCTTCTGCAGAATCCAGTAGAGCGGCGTGACGTCTTCCATCACGAAAGCCGCCAAACCCACGAGCATTTCCATTTGCGCCATGAGAACCAGAGCTCCCGCCGAGAGGAGCAGCCCCGATGCCATGCCCGCGACGCCGGAGGGAAATCCGCCCGCGGTAAGCCGGGCCGTCAGCGATCCCAGAATGATGACCGGCAGCAGACGCAAGGCTCCCTCGCCCAGAAAACGCATCATTACGATTCTCGGGTAGGGCAGGGGGCGGACGAGTCCGTAGGCCACGGTTCCGTCCTTGACTTCCCGCTGCACGGTGGGCCAGAGTTCTGATTTCCCGAAAATAACCGCTTCGGTGACGACGAGGTACCAGACCATCCGGCACAGGTCGAACCCCGCGATTTCGAAGCGATCCGCATAGACTTTTTTCCACAGCGACGCGAAGACGTAGAGAATCACAATCAGAAAAAGATTGCGCAGTATAAAGGTTTTAAGATAGGCCCACTGATTCCGGATACCCAGCCCCATCAGAGCCAGAGACGGCGAACGGGAGAGACTCATAAGGCGCCCCCTTTCAATTCTCCGTTGTAGATTCTCGCGATGATATCTTCCAGCGGTGTCGCGGCGACGGTGATGTCCGCCACCGGATGGGAGCCTGTAATTGTGTTGATCACCGAAGCCGTATCGATTGAATCGAGGTTCACTTCGAGTTTGAGGCTCCATTCCCGTTCCTTGAGTACCGTTACGCCCTCCATCGCCGGAACGCAGGGTCCCGGCTCGGCGAATTTTACGTCGATAATTCGGGTGTTCAGCAGTGAATACTTCAGGTCTTTAACGGTGCCTTCCCATACCGTGCGTCCCTCGTCGATCACCACGGCCCGCCGTCCGAGGCTCTCGATATCGCCCGCGTCGTGGGAAGTGAGAAACACGGTGACTCCCGAATCCTCGTTAATCCGGCGGATCAGTTCCCTCAGGCGTTTTTTCGCCACCACGTCCAGGCCGATGCTCGGTTCGTCCAGAAACAGGATTTCCGGTTCATGAATGAGCCCCGCGGCGATTTCACAGCGGATTCTCTGCCCCAGCGACAGCTTACGCGTCGGCACGTCCATGAAGTCGGTAATCTCGAAGGCCTCCGAAAGGTAGGCGATACGTTTCTCGGCTTCCCTGCGGGGAATCCCGTAGATGGTGCCCAAAAGATTGAAGGTATCGGCAGGCGGCAGATGAAACCAAAGCTGACTCTTCTGACCGAAGACCGTGCCGATTTTATACGCCAGGCGTTTTCGGTCCGTGTGGGGATTAAGTCCGAGAACATCGATCTCGCCCGAATCGGGATAGAGAATGCCCGTAAGCATTTTGATGGTTGTGGATTTCCCGGCGCCGTTGGGTCCGATAAGAGCCAGCATGTCGCCTCTTTCCACCTCCAGACCAAGATTTGAAACGGCTTCGGTCTCTTTCCATTGGGGCCTCAGGAGAGTCCGGACCGACGCCTTCAGACCGGGATTCTTAACGCGGCTGCGAAAGCTCTTTTGTAATCCTGCTGTTCTGATAACCGTTTCCATGTTTCGCTCCTTTTCGCTTCGCGGTGCTTGAGCCGCCGTTATTCTTTCCCATGGCGATCCGCGATACCGCTTTCGCGGCTTTGCAAATCAAAAAAAAAGCCCGCGATCCATTCGATTGGACCGCGGGCCGTTATTTCACAATAAATAAACGACGCCTAGGTCCCTCCCCTAAAGGGGACGATGACGAGAGAAAACATCTTGTCTGTATAGTACGCCGTTTTCATTGATGTGAAGCTAACCTTTGAACGTTGGTTATGTCAACTGTAAGGGGGCGTTTTCTAACGGAAGCTGATACTTTGAGCCCAGACGAATAAGTTAAAGAACACGGTCTAAAAATATTTCATTATCGGTAGATTCAGAATCAGTTTTCGGACAATTCCTTTAAGCAAGAATCTCGGCGGCCCTTTCTTTCTGGCTTGGAAAAAGATCGGACGGTACCGCTTCTTTTCCCAATTTTGTAAAGACCATGTATCGAGCGCATTTACTGGAGTCGCCTTGGCAATATTTCTTCTTCATCATGTTTGCCATGGCGGGCGTATTTGCCATTTTGTCATTGAAAAACGGACATCCGGCAATACAGACACAATCGGCCATAAAGTCCCTCCTGTTGAATAAAGTCTATGACTGCATATCACAGTGTCAATAACCGCTATTCACTGATAAACGTAAGAAAAGAAGTTTTCCGTGCCTCTCTGATTCGGAATAATCCGTTGAAAGAGCATTCCGGGCACACCTTCTCAAACCGATAAATTTGATTTTGTAGAATTGATTCCTAAAACTATAAGCAACTTCAATAGCTCCGACTTAACACAATTAATTTACTTGCAATCTTGGAAGAGGAGTTGTGAGTAAAGGTTAACGGAGCCGATGAAAAAAATAAGTTTGTTTTTAGTAAATATTATTTTGATTTCTATTCTTTTCTCTTGTAATGAGATGGAAGAAAAACAGAAAAATATAATTACAAAACAAGAGCAAGACTTTCAGATTTCAAAGAAGCTCACTCAAGAGGAGAAAGCCTGGTTAAGAAAGCACCCGGATATTTCCATCGGCATCGGTGAAAGTTGGGCACCCTTTGTTTATGTTAAGAGCGACGGGAGTCTGGAGGGCTACGACGTCGATCTTATAACCAGGATAAACGAACTGACCGGAGCCGATATCCAATTGGTTGCGGCGCAGTGGAAGGATATTGTCGAAAAGGCCGAAAACAGGGAGATCGACGGGCTGGCGGAATCGTCCGTAACACCCTGCAGAGCCGAGAATTTCCTGTTCAGCGATCCCTACAATAAAGTCGAATACGCCGCGGCGTGTCTTCCGGCAGCGAAAGCGGTTTTTAATGGGCCGGAAGACCTTGCGGGAATGCGTATCGCCCACTTGAAGGGAAATCTATGGACTGAGAAGATCCTTGCATCGATACCCGATGCCCGAGGCATCGAAGTTGAATCGGAGAACGGCGCGTTTAGGCTGGTTGTTCAGGAGCAGGCGGATTTCGCTCTGATTCCCGTTCATCAACTCTGTTCACTGAGGGAGATTTATCACGAAATACTGAGCATCGCATACATTTTCAGCGAAAAAGAATTCGTTCTGAACACGGTTTATTCCATCCGCAAGGATTGGCCGGAACTCGTCGGTATTATCAATAAAGCGCTCTCTTCCATGCCTCAAACCGAAAAGAATGAACTCTTCAACAAATGGGTTCCGATAGGAACGGGTTCTGGTGCGGGCGTGCCCATACTCTCCGTACAAGATCAATTTGATATTACCCAATTCTTGATAATAAGCCTG
The DNA here is from genome assembly GCA_963666985.2 of Spirochaetia bacterium. Classification (GTDB taxonomy): domain Bacteria; phylum Spirochaetota; class Spirochaetia; order DSM-2461; family DSM-2461; genus UBA2779. Next base: position 3,025,166 of record CAXXIA010000002.1, read on the forward strand.
GGAAGTGTTTTTCTTTGTACTTTTCTTATTTCCTTCATCTTCTGGTTTGTAAAAGGCCGGCTAAGGCAGCTGACAATCCGGGAAACCCTTATACAGATATTTTCTATTTTTTCGCTTCTGATTATTTCAGCGGCCGTATTCGTTATTCTTTTATCCGGCTCGCAGAATAAAGAAATCCAGGCAACCGAAAAGTACATTAAATCGAGGAATTTGGCCTTCGAGCTGAAGCAGTCGTCCGATGATCTGACCCTGTTTGCCAGGACATATGCGGTAACGGGAAATCCGATTTATGAGTATTACTTTCAAAGAATTATTGCCATTCGAGACGGAAAAGAACCGCACCCCAAAAATTTTTCACGTTTTTTTTGGTACTATGTCATTGCAAATCCACTGGAGTTCGAGCAGAGCGGTGAAACCTACAGCATTGATGAACGTCTGAACGAACTCGGTCTTACCGCGGAAGAAAATCGTCTTCTAACCGAAGCAAAAACGAATTCCGACGACCTGATCCATCTGGAAGAAACGGCGTTTAACGCCGTGAAAGGCGTGTTTCGTGATGACGAAGGTCTCTTTACCATTAAGGGCGTTCCGGACTCTGCCCTGGCGATAAGTATTCTCTATGGAGATGAATATCATCAGCTCAAGGCGAAGATAATGGAGCCCATTGATCATTTTTTTTCCCATGTACAGCAGAGAATAATTTATACCGAAAAGCAGCTGCAAAAACGAAACGCGGCGATTCGACTTGTGATTGTTCTTATTGTCGGCCTGACTTTCATTTATGCGATTCACGCCTTTTTCGTTTTTAGGCGGCGTCTCATACTGCCTCTTTCCAAACTGAAAAAAGGCGCGGAGGCCATTAAGGACGGCGACTTTTCCCATACGATCGGTTTCAACCGTCAAGATGAGATCGGCGCCCTGGCTACCGCATTCAATTTAATGACCATTAGCATCGAAGAAAAAACTTCCCGCATTATCGCCACACTTGAATCAACAACGGACGGTATCATTGTCAGCGATCTCAACAGGAAAGTAACCACATTCAACACCCGGTTTCTGGAAATATGGGGCATCGACAGGTCTTTGGCGGAAACAGGCGAAGAAGAACTTCTGCTTAACACCTGTCTCTCCCAAATGGCGGAGCCGGAGGCTTTTCTTGATAAGGTCGAATACCTCTATAAAAATCCGGAAGATATGGATTTTGCCGCACAGGCCTTAAGAGACGGCAGAATACTGGAATGCTATTCAAGACCTCAACGGGTCGGTAATCAAATCCTCGGAAGGGTTTGGAGTTTTCGGGATATCACCGAGCGCAAAAAGTATGAGGATGATCTGAAAGAAAACCGAGAACATTTGCAGACGATTATCGACAACCTCCCGAGTTCGGTTATTCTCAAGAATCGTGAAGGACGCCATCTTCTGGTCAACAAGTTTTTTGAAGACGCAACGGGTTTTGCGGCGGATCAGCTGCTGGGGCGAACCGATGCGGAAATTTTCCCCCCTGAAATCGCCGAAACGATTATGGCGAAGGATAAAGAAGTTCTCGAAAACGGCGTTACAAGCAGGGTGGAGTGGCAATTGCCGCCTCATCCCGACGGAACGCCTCATACCTATCTGACGACGAAAGTGCCGCTGCTGAATGAGCGAAGAGAAGTTAGCGGACTGTTGGCGTTATCTACGGATATAACCAAAAGAAAATTGGATTTGGAAACGATTCGCCGAAGCGAAGCTCAATTCAGAACTATTTTCGAGAGATCCCCGGCAGGTGTGATTCATTTCGACTCCGCCGGGAAGGTTCTCAGATGCAATTCCGAAGCCGCCGTGATTCTTGGCGGTACGATGGATGAGCTTATCGGATTCGATGCTGTAACAAGGCTTGCCAATAAGGATGTGGCCGATGCTCTGCTTTTGGCGATCAGCGGAAAAACCGCCGAATTCGAGGGAGAATACCTTTCTGTAACAGGAGGAATCAAAGCTTGGCTTCACATAACCTTTAATCCTTTGGAACCGGAATATTCGCCCTGTGAAGTCATCTGTACTCTCCAAGACTACACCGAGAGGAAAAAGAATGAAGTACTCCTTCGGGAAGCCAAGGAAGCCGCGGAAACCGCCGCCAGGACAAAAAGCGATTTTCTGGCCAATATGAGCCATGAGATAAGAACGCCGATGAACGCCGTTATCGGAATGAGCCATCTCGTTCTCAATACGAAGTTAACCCTCAAGCAGCGTGACTACATCAATAAAATCGACAGATCGGCCAAGTCCCTTCTCAATATCATTAACGACATCCTTGATTTCTCGAAGATTGAAGCCGGGAAGCTTGAAATCGAATCCGTTCCATTCCTGTTGGACGAAGTGCTCGAAAATCTTTTGGGTATGATTTCGGTCAAAAGTCAGGAGAAAGACTTGGAACTGGTATTCAACATCGCTTCGGATTTTCCTCAGGGATTGATCGGTGATCCTTTACGCCTGGGGCAGATCCTACTCAATTTGTGCACCAACGCCATTAAATTTACCAAAGAGGGACAGATCGTCGTCTCCGCGGAAATCGAAAAACGGGAGAAAGAGGAAATAAAGGCCAGATTCAGCGTCCGGGATACGGGAATCGGGCTGAGTCCCGATCAGCAGGAGAAATTGTTTCAATCGTTTACCCAGGGAGATACATCCACCACGAGAAAATTCGGAGGCACCGGACTGGGGCTCGCCATCTGCAGGAATTTGGCGGAACTCATGGGCGGAGAGATCGGCGTGGTCTCTTCTCCCGGAAAGGGAAGTACGTTTTGGTTTACGATTTGGTTGGAATTACATGAGAATAACGGAACTAAAGATCGCGACTTTGCGGCGTTGGCGGCCGATCTTAAAGGTAAGCGAATCCTTATCGTGGACGACAATATTGATTCGCTGCAATCATTGAAAATAATGACTCATAGCTTCGGTTTTAATGTCGTGACGGCGAATTCGGCACCGGAGGCTTTGGATATTCTTGAAAACGCGGCTCAGCATAAACCGTTTTCTCTGGTCCTGATGGATCTGAAAATGCCCGGAATGGACGGAATCGAAGCCACACGGATTATCAAATCGAATCCGGTTCTCGCTCCCATCACCACCGTAATCATAGTTTCCGCCTACGGCCGGGAGGAATATATGCACCAGGCCGAGGAAGTGGGAATCGAGGCGTTCCTCATCAAACCGATCAGCCAGTCGGTTCTCTTCAATACGATCATGGATGCGTTCGGTTATGAAGTATCTCACAAGAGTCGAAAAAAGGTTAAAGATCGGAATCTTCCGGATATTTTGGATAAAGTCCGCGGAGCGCATATTCTTTTGGTTGAGGATAATGCTCTGAATCAGCAGGTTTCCATCGAACTTTTAGAGAATGAAGGGTTTTTCGTCACGCTGGCCGAAGACGGGAAAATCGCCGCGGAAACCCTCAAGTCAACGGACGCGGATGCGTATGATCTTGTCCTTATGGACCTTCAGATGCCGGTTATGGACGGCATAACCGCAACAAAGGAAGTACGGGAGAATAGGCGGTTTAACGGTCTTCCCATTATCGCAATGACCGCGGATGCCATGTCCGGAGTCGCGGAAAAAGTGCTTGATGCCGGCATGAATGATATTGTGATCAAGCCGATCGATCCCGCGGCTCTGTTTGCCGCTCTCGCCAAATGGATCAAGCCCGGGGAACGGAATCTGCCTGATGATTATCATAAAGAGACTCATAAAGCCGGAGAAAATAAAGAATTAATGCCGAATCTCGAAGGCTTTGATGTGAAAATGGGATTGGAACGGGTCGGAGGAAAGATTGAGAGATACCGGAGATTATTAGGCCAATTCGACGCCGACCAAGGTGATGCCGGCATCCGTCTCGGAAAGGCTTTGGAAAGCGGCGATTCGGAAGAGGCCGTCAGAATCGCTCATACATTGAAGGGCGTATCGGGAATGATCGGTGCGGACGAACTGTATGAACGAACGAGAGAACTGGAGCTGCTGATAAAAGAAGGCTCATTAGGGAAAATCGAGAGTGCCTTGGCGGCCGTGAGTGAAAGCCTGGGGCATGCTCTAAGGCAGATCGATCAAGTCCTGCTTGAGAAAGACGACTCCGGCGGATCCGGTGAAATTGATGAAGCCGAACTTAAAAAGCTGTCCCAAAAGCTTGAGGAGCTTCTGCTTGAGGACGATTCGAGGGCGGACGATACGGTAACCGAAATCCTCCGAATTGTTAAAGGTACCTCTTATGAGGCGCAGTTTTCCTCCATAGCGGATAATATTGAGGAAATTGAATATAAAAAAGCTTTGAAAAAGCTTCGGCGGATCGTAATCGGAGTTGAAAAAGATGGCTAGAATACTCGTTGTAGACGATGCCTCCGTAAACAGAGAAGTTCTAAAAAGTCTGCTCAACCCTCTTTATACCGTTTATCTGGCAAAAGACGGCGAGCAGGCTATTAAATTGGCCAGGAAACGTCAGCCGGACATCATCCTTCTTGATGTCGTGATGCCTGTTATGGATGGTTATGAAGCCTGCCGCGAACTGAAATCGGATGAAAGCACCCAAGATATACCGATTATCTTTCTTACCTCCATGGAAGATGAAGAAGATGAAGCCAAAGGCCTGGCCTTCGGTGCCGTGGATTACATAATCAAGCCCGTCAGGCCGTCGATACTGAGAGAGCGGGTAAAAAATCATCTTGAACTGAAAAGCTCCCGGGATTTCTTGAAGAGGCAGAAGGAGGTTTTGGAAGAGAAGGTTTTGGAACGAACCCGTCAGATGGAAGAACTCCAAGATGTCGCCATGGTCGCCATGGGCGCCCTGGCCGAATCCCGGGATCCCGAGACGGGGAATCATATCAGACGAACCCAGCACTATATCAAACTTCTTGCGCATCATTTGAAAGACCATGCCCGATTCAAAGATTTCCTTACCCCCGAGGTTATCACCTCCATCTTCAAATCCGCGCCTCTGCACGATATCGGGAAAGTCGGCGTTCCGGATGTCATACTGCTCAAACCCGGGAAGCTGACCCATGATGAATTCGAAATCATGAAACTGCATACGGCTTACGGCCGCGATGCCATTGCCGCCGCGGAAGGCTCAATCAATTATGCCGAAGATTTTCTGTTTTTCGCAAAGGAGATAGCCTATTACCATCATGAGAAATGGGACGGTTCCGGGTATCTGGAAGGATTGAAGGGAGATGAAATACCCCTATCGGCCCGATTGATGGCCGTTGCGGATGTTTATGATGCACTTATCAGCCGGCGGGTGTACAAGTCTCCTTTTTCTCATGAGAAAGCCGTTTCCTTAATCAAAGAAGGAAGGGGACATCACTTCGATCCGGATATTATTGATGTGTTTCTTGAAATAACGGATCAGTTTTATACTATTTCACAAAGTTTTATGGATGATGTTGAGCGCTAAGGATTCGTCTTGATGATTGAATTCGGCCCATCAGCGGGTGCACTATAAATTATGATGCAATATAACGACGAATCCCGAATGGCGGCCGATGGGAATAACCGAGTTCCTTTATGTTCCAAAGTCCTTATCGTCGGTGCCGGTTCCATCGGCCGAAGGCATGCCCGGGTTCTGACGAAATTGGGGATGGAACGGATAGCGGTGTGCGATTCATCGGCGGTGGCCGTTTCCCATTTTTCCGAAGATGTCCGGCCTTCGGAGATTTACGGAGATTTTTCCGAAGCCTTAAGGAGTGATGCCGAGGCTGTTTTCATCTGCACCCCGCCGTCTTTGCATATCGGGCAGTCCATTCGGGCGCTGAATGCGGGCAAACATGTGTTCTGTGAAAAACCGCTTTCGGATTCCATGGAAGGAACGGAAGAGTTACAAAAAGCCATAGCTGAAAGCCGGAAGAAATTCACCGTAGGGTATTGTTTCCGATTCCATGACGGCCTGATTCAGGCGAAGTCGTATATCGAAAGCGGCAAAATCGGCCGTTTAATCAGCACGCGCCACCGCATGGGGGAAAATCTCGCGGAAGTCCGTCCCGATTACCGCGGATTATTTACGTTAAAAGAAAACGGTGTTTACGATCTTTCTCATGAAATCGATTTGGCCTGCTGGTTTTTCGGAGGCGAAATCCGTGATGTTAAACGGATGGAGGGAGCTTACGGAGACTTGGGATTTACGGCCCCCGATTTGGCCGAGGTTCTCATTCGGTTTGATGAAGGGCTCGCGTCGGTTCATCTCGATTATTTTTCCAAGCCCCGTTCGAGAGTAACCGAACTCATCGGGACCGAAGGAACCGTTCTTGTCGAGTTTCCCACGTGGGATTCCTGTACCCTTTCCGTTTTCGATTCGCAAGGGAACATGTGGAATCGGGAGATTCTGGAAACCGAACGGGACGATATGTTCGAGCGGGAAATCATAAGCTTCTTTAATGCGATTGATGCCGACACATCCGTGGATGTGGATCTGAACGAAGCACGAAAAAGCCAGAGAATCATGTACGGAAAGTGGGGATCGGAATAGATTTCCCGCGGCATGCCGATGTTTTTCGCCGCGTTCGGGCCGAATCCGAATGGGCGGTGCTCAAGGATTGACGATTCTCCCGATGTGATGCCCGCCGTCGGAATTCAGGCTTCAGGTTCGAAAGATTTCTTCCAGCGATTCCCACAGCGCCTTGCCGTTCTCCGGCGAATCGGCGGTCTCCGACGGGGGCCGTTTTCGCATCAGAAACTGATAGAGTGCGGTTTCTCCTTCGATTCGTTCGGACGCGGCCAGGTAGAGAATCGGCAGCGCCGCCTTCTGGGGCGGCTGGAAGAAAAGCCGGAAGAAGAGATTTGAAAAGGGCCGGACGATGGCCGGGACTTCCCGGGCGATGTTCGAGGCAATGGGTCCCGGACAGAGGGCATGGACGCTCGCGTCCGGGCCGCCATCCGGTTCCGCGCCGGAGAGGCGGCGCGCCAGTTCCCGGGCGAATGTGAGCAGAAGCAGCTTGGTCCATCCGTAGCGGGGCGTACTTTCGGCCATGCCGTAGGGTTCCACCGTCTTTAGTTCATCAAGCCGGAGCTCCGGCACCGAACGATGGGCTTCCGAGGCGACGATGATGATGCGCGGGATCGGGCGGTCCGCGGAATCGCCGCTGAAGGCGGAAACCGGCGCGCACCGATGTAATCCGGCGGTATCGCCTGATTGACGTCTGCTCAAAGCTCCCCGGCCGTTCTCGGCGAACGTGTCGTTCGGGATAATGCCTCTTTCCAGCAGGCCTTTAAGCAGGAGCGCCGGTGCCAGGGAATTCACCTGGAGCATTTCTTCGAAGCCGTCCACGGTTTTCCGGGCACCGCTCGGCACCACCGCGGCATTGGAGACGGCCACGTTGATTCGTTCACCCCGGGCGGAAAGATTGTCCAACAGCGCGCGGATGGATGAAAAATCGGCCATGTCCGCCCGGAGCACCTCGGCGCCTCCTCCGTTTCCCTCTCCGGCTTTTCGGACCGAGAGACGTTCTTCTTCGGCATCGCGGCGGCAGACCATCAGAACGCGGGCGCCTCGTGAGGCCATGCCTTTCGCGGCCGCCAGACCGAGTCCGGAGGAGGCGCCGGTGATGAGAACCGTGCGGCCGTCCAGCCGATCGGAATCTTTCAGTTCGTCATAGGGCGGATCAGTTTTATCGTTTAAATCTCGGATGCCGGCCCAAACGGCTCCGCTGTTGGACGTGTAGGTTTTCCGCGTTTTCGTCATAGTTTTTGTTTTCCTTAGTGTTCGTCCGGTACGTTGTAGCGGTTCCGGTATTCGCTGAAGAGCGATCGAATGGTTTCTTTCTCGTATCCGAAGTCGGTTGGATCGTAGGCGTGTTTGCCGAATCGGTGACGGCCATGTCCGAGAAGGAATGCTTCCGCCGCCGCTTCCTGGTCCTCACCGAAGGCGATTCCGGCGAAGTCTAAGATGCCGGAAAGGGTGCCGATGGGATTGCCCATCAGATCGATATATTGGACGTCCAGAAACGTTTCTTGTTCTTCGGAATGCGGCAGGGAGTCACGATAATTCATGCCGTTCTCCACCATCCGAAGGCATTTGCGCATCCAGTGGCGTCCTATGGATTTCGGATTCGGGGCGTCGGTGAACATACCGTAGCCGTGGGCCACCATGCTGAGGAAACTGCCGACGGCCGTGACCGGATCGCGGTGGGTTTGGACGATTTTGGCCTCGGGGAAAACCGCGCGCAGCGTGTCCAGGAATTCCAGGTGATGGGGTGTTTTCAAGATCCAATATGGGCGAGGATTCTCTGCCTGCAGTAAAAGCATGATTTTCCGCATAAAGAGGTAGGCGGGCGTGGAATCCGCCGATTCAACCCACGCCGCGTATGTCGGAACATTGAGGATGGCTTCGGCGACGGTGCTGCGGAAGGTGTTGTCCAGAAGAAGAACGTCTTCTTCCGGAGCCCGGTAGTCGATGGGATGGACGGCGAAGAAATCCGGCGCAATCCAGGCCGCTCCCTTCTCGGCCCGGAGCGCGGCCTTGAGCCGGGGATCTTTCCCGCGGCAGCCGGGCGGGGGAGGCACGGGATCGAGAACTTCCCAGGAGGCGAAGGAACGGAAGCGATCATCATCGGCGATAAGCCGGTGAAGCAAGGTTGTGCCGGTTCGCTGAAGCCCCGTGATGACAAGCGGCGGAGAGAGCGGTGCGTCGAGGGCTCCGGGATTTTTTTCCATCAGTTCTTCGGCACGGAAGCGCGCTTTGAGGGCGGTGACGAGCCGTCCCCGGGTAATCATTCGGCCCAGGGGATTCAGATCCGCTTCGGTTTCAATGGAATCAATGAGGATTTCAAGTCCTTCCCGGTAATCATCATCCAGGCCTGTGTAGCCTTTGGGCCGGCCCGCCGCTCGGGCGGCCGCCTTGATAATCGCGTCGGTATTGAGGGGCCGCCTGATGCCGATGGTTCCTAAGGCTCGGCCGGCCGCATTAACCGCTCCCAGCGGGAAGGGCCGGTAAGGGTGGGCGTAGTCGCGGGAGGTAACGCGGGGTGAGGGCCTGGGTGCTTCAACCGGATGACCGGGGGAGAGTGGACTGTTTTTGACGGCCGATTCGCCGACTTTGAGGATGGGGGCGTCTTGCTGTTCGGCACGTTTATCGGCCGGGGGTGCGGCAGGGCGGTTTTCGGGTTTCGCTGCGGCGGCATGCGGGCAAGATTCCGCCCGGCCTTCATCACGGGTGCTCATGCGCGGCCCTTCGGCCCGGCCGGTGTGTAGTCCATCCGCCTGGACGGTGCGGCGGATTCCTCGCTCCGATAGGCTTGGAGATCATCCAAATCAACTTCAAAAATCCTCGGTTGAGGATGGGAGTCCGCGCGGTTCCAGCGGAAGCACATGGACCCGAAGGCGTGCCCTAAAGGGTTGAGCCAGTTGGGAAGAGAGGGATCTTCGGAGGCGATGATGATGCGGACAGAGCCGTTCGGACGGTAGAAGGCGGTGTGCTTGTTCACGTGAATTTGTGCGTAGCGGTAGTCGAGGCTTTCGAGCCAATGATTGGAAAGAACGAAGTTCCAGGTGACGCATTCGGGCGGTTCGGCTTCGACGACGAGGGCTTTGCCGGGGGAGAGGTGCCAATAGCTGTGGTAATAGGCCATCAGGGGATCGCCTCCGGCGGCATCGGATTTGGCCTGGTCGAAGCGGGGGAGCCGATTGGTGGTTTTTGAGAAATCGCGGCTCCATTTGGCGAACATCAGCGAGGCTCCGGCCACGAGCTGTCCGGCCTTTTGCAGACCGTTTTCCAATTGCGCGGCGCTTATCGGAGTTGGGCGGGCCGCGCCGTCCAAGGGTTCCAGGCGGAGGTTGGAGGGAACTTCGCGTGAGCGGTCGCCGAAGAGTTCGCGGACCATCACCATTTTCGTTTCGGGCGTGGTTCGCAGCCAGTTCTCTCCTTCTTGTTCGTTGGAGAGGATGATTTCCACTTCGCCGTTGGGGCCGATGATCATTTCTTCGGTGGTGAGCTGTCCGGCCAGGGGCATGGAGGCGCCGCCGGATTCGGCATAGTCGCCGTCCTGGGTGGAAAAAATGATATAGGGCGTGGTTCCCAGAGTGCCGATGAGCCGATATTTCTTTCGGCCGTCGATAACGGCGTTGCGGTAGTAGAAGTCGGGGTTGTCGTTTCCCAATTTCACCGTTTCGTGAGCCAGGCGGCGGAGAACGGGGGCTTCGGGATCTCCCCCTTCGATGAAATTCTCCAGTCCCGCACGAACCAGCCGCGAGAGATAGCGGAAGCCTTCGGCGCGGGTGAAGGGGTCGTCCGGGGAATCGAAGCCGAGGATGGAGCCTCCGGCATCTTTAAGGGTGTCGCAGAATTCTTCCCAGACGCGGCCTGTTACAACGGCTTCGGCGGCTTCTTGTTCGGGTGTGAGGCCTTTTCGCTTCAGAGTCCGCAACGCTCTTTTCTTTTGTACCGAGAGGATGAAGGCAAGCAATTTTTTCATAGGCGGGGCTCCTATGCCGTTCCGGCTGAGGCTATGCAGGCCGTCGCCGAGCAATATGTTCAAGAGCTTTTACGGCATTTTCTTTGGCGCGGAGCCGCCTTTCCGAATGGACGGCGACCGTACGGCAGCGCTTATGTGGATATCCTAAAATGCCGCGGGGTTTCGGACAAGACCGCGGGCGGTTTCATAAGCGGAACAAAAAGTCTCCGGCCGTTTCCGGGGCCTCGCCCCCCGAAGCTTCTTAAGGCTATGATGGGACCGCGATGATTAAAACGAACTACCACACGCACAACGAATTCTGCGACGGTAAAGGGACCGTCGAGGAGTATATCGCCGCCGCCGTTGAAAAAGGATTCGCGGCTTTGGGCTTTTCCTCGCATGCTCCCCTTCCTGTGAAAAACGAGTGGACCCTTAAAGATGAGAATCTTCCGAAATATCTGGCGGAAGTGGAAAGGCAGAAAGAAAAGTGGAAGAATCGTCTCCAGGTGTACAAGGGACTGGAGATCGACTATATCCCCGGTTCCTCGGCGCCGGGGGATGCCGAATGGGATGAGCTGAAGCTGGATTACCGGATCGGGTCGGTCCATACCACAGTCGGTTTGGATTTGAATCCCGAATTCCATTGCGTGGACGGACCGACGGAAGGTCTTAACAGGCTTTTGGAAGAAATTCATGAAGGATCGTTCAATAATCTCTGTGAAGCCTATTTCACCCGGATCGCGGAACTCGTGAGAATGGGAGGATTTCAGATTCTCGGTCATTTCGATTTGGTGAAAAAACATAACCGGGACGGCGCATACTTTTCGGAAGCCTCTCCCTGGTACCACCGACAGGTGAAAACAACCTTGGATGTTCTTGCCGGGAGCGGCATTATCATGGAAGTGAATTCCGGAGCCATCTCCCGGGGCTATCTTGATGAGGTATATCCTTCGGATTGGATTCTTTCCGAGGCTTTGGAACGGAATATTCCCGTAATGATCAACGCCGACGCGCATCGCCCCGAGGACATCGACTGCAATTTCGAAGAGTCCCGCGTCCTTTTGCGGGAGACCGGCTATCGGGAAGTCTGGGCGCTGCTGGACGGAGACTGGACGGCGGTTCCCCTTTAGTTATTTGCCGATTCCCGCCGCCTCCCGAGTTTTATCACGTAGCGGAGATGGAAACGGCCGGGACTGCGGTTCGAGTTCCGTTCGCCGGTAAAGGCAAATGGAATTCCGGTGTTTTTTCGATAAATATGGGATAATTCATTTCCAACGCATTAAAATGAACTGTAATAAATAAACCTCGGAGGTTTTCATGGCATCGAAGAAACTCAATATCATCGGTATCCTTATTATTTTGGTCGGCGCTTTTATGCTTCTTGACGGTATTGCCGCACTGTCGCACAACACTCAAGGGTTGGGCGGATTTTCGCATAATGTCAGCCGCGCTTTCGGCGGATCCGGCAATGCGGTTGCCATTATTTTTGCCGTTATTGAGCTGGTCGCGGGCGCTTTATTGATTTTAAGCCGGTTCACGTCCATCGGAGCGCTTGATTCGATCTTAAGAATCGGTGTTTTTATTTTCTGGATTGTCTTCATGGTTCTGTCTTTGGTTCTGGGAGGCAACATTAAAGCCATCGATACTCTCGGATGGTGGGTTTCCCTCGTGAATCAGCTGATTATTCTTACTATTCTCTGGATGATCAAAGAATAGTCTTAAAAAGGAACTCTCCGGCTTTTTATAGGCGCATCGGGTGTTTTTCCGGTGCGCTTTTTTTTCAGCGGACGTTTACAGCTGTGAATTCAGTCCGTCCGGACTTTTCTCGGGCCGTTTCGTGGGGCATGATAATCGGAGTGAATGCCGCCCCGAATGGAGATTTTTCTCAATGACTCTCAATATTATCAGAACTCGTGAACCTGTTCCCTACCGTGAGGCTTATCGGAGGCAGAAAGAATTGCATGCTCGAAGAGTTGCCGGAGACATTCCCGATACGCTTTGGCTTCTGGAACATCCGCCTGTCATCACGACAGGACTTCGAAAGGATCAGGAGAACAATATCCTGATAAATCCGTCCGCCGTCGGGGCCGAGCTGGTGGAGACCGAACGCGGAGGCGAGGTTACTTATCACGGTCCCGGACAATTGGTGGGTTACTTATTTATCGGGATGGAAAATCATGGCTATCGTGTGAAGAGGTTCGTTGAGCGCCTGGAAGATGCCTTTATCCAGTACTTGGCCGATGAGCACGGTATTGAAGCCGGGCACGATTCGGAGCACACCGGCGTTTGGGTGGGAATGAACAAAATCACCGCCATCGGAATTGCTCTCAGAGAGCGGGTAACCTTCCACGGATTCGCGTTTAATGTGAATACCGATCTTTCGCATTTTAATTGGATCATTCCCTGCGGCATTGCCGAGGCCGGCAGGGGAGTTACCTCATTGGAAAAACTTCTCGGGGAAAAGGCGGATTTTGATGCCGTAGCCCGGAGTGTGGCGGAGACGGTCCGGGAGGCTTTGGGTTACGATGAAGGACATTGTTCTGTCGAATAAACTTCGCTGTAATGAACGCTGATTCTTCGATCAGTTGTTAACCCATTCCATGATCCGCATGAAATCGATCTTCTGAGCTTTTTTTGTTTCTTCAATGAACACTTTGGAAGCATCCAGAGGATTCAGAGACTCGGGAAACGAAACGGACAATGAGACAATTGCGGGTTCCGTTTCGATATTGATAATCATGTGCTTGGGAATCTTATGGAGATTTTCTTCACAGGAAGCTTGGAGCTTTTCTTCGGCATGATGAATGGAATAGGCCGCGATGCATTTAACGTACTGCTCTTTTCCCAGCCATTCGATTTCATTGTTATTGGTTTCGATTGTCAGCTCAATAGCCGTTGAATTGTCGTTTTTCATAGAGACCTCCCATTTCCCGACTACAGCTCCCTAACCGGAAAATAGGATGTCTTAAGGAATCCGATATCAGGTAAAGCTTCGTTGATTCAGCTGTGTAAACTCATATTAACGGCTGGCTTTAACATAGGTCAATTCTTTATGAGAAAACAAGTTTGTGTATCCTGTCCGCAGGGAGACGTCCTGCGGTTCAGATACCTTCTCCGCCGGACGGTTACTCTTTTTCAGCTCATGCGCGTGGGAGCGTGTTCCGCTGATTTCGTTGAACGTGCGATCCGGAAAATCCGGTGATTTTTTTGATTGCTTCGGAAGGTTCGGCCTTCACCGATTTTGAACATGAATGTGGATTTTTCTTCATCGCCGTGTCTTAAGAAGAAACAACGTATACCGATATACTGAAATTGGAGGAAGATTGTGAATATGTATCTGCGAATGGTTGTTCTGAGTGTTTTTTTATCGATCCTTTCGATTCCCGTGTTCGCCGATGAACCGGATACCGTTCTTTTGGTTCGGGACTCTTCGGATTTCAAAGACGCTCTTGCGGACGATCTTCGGGAAATTTTGAGTGCCGAGGGGTATTCCGTCGCGGAAGAGGATTCGATGCGTTTTCTGAAAAAAATCGATCCCTTCGCTTACACGGCCATTATCATCGTGAACACCGGCAAGGCGGGCCGGCCTCATTCCATGGTGCGTGATTTTCTGGATAAGGATGGAGCTCTGCCTTCCACGGTTGTGCTCACCACTTACTCGAAACCTTCCGGTTCCCGCTATGTTTATGCCGATCGGCCCGGGGTGGACGGAATAACCTCGGCGTCTCCTGATGATCGCGCCGTCATTCGGGATTTGGCCCGGGGCATCGTTTCGCGGCTTGAGCTCGAATAGCGGGTTAACCATCGCGGGAATCGGGCTCCGCCGGGGGAAATCCGGTATGCCGCTTTTCGGCAGCCTGTTTTTTCCTAGACGAATTTTCCGTAGCTTTTGAGCAGCAGGAAACTTTCGGTTGCCGAAACATCATCAACCTCGGCCAGCTCTCCGGTGAGGAATTCCACCAGTCCGTGGTTGGAATCCACCAGGACTTCGGCCATGAGATCGTAACGGCCCGAAACGATGGAGACCGAGAGAACGTGGGGCAGTTCCGCGATTTCCCGGGCTTTGCGTTCCAGCAGGGATGCCTTGGCCACGTTTACCGCGACAACGGCGGCCTGCTGGTTTTCCAGGGCGTCGGGATTTATTCCCGCCGCCACGCGAAGCACGCCGGAGTCGCGGAGGCGTTTGAGCCGCTGACGAACGGTTCCCTCCGAAATGCCGAGTTCCCTTCCCAAGTCCATATTCGTTTCGTTTCCTTGGCGCAGGCGTTCGACAATGGCCCGGTCCGTTTCGTCCAGAGTTTCGCGCGGCGGGCGCTCTTTCGGGATCATTCCAATAAATCCTGTACGGGTGTATATTTCCGGCCGAAGGCTTCCGCGACGCCCGGATAGGTGATGTTTCCGCGGTAGATATTCACGCCGGTTGCGATAGGATGACTGTTTCGCGCCGCTTCCTCAAGTCCTTTGTCGGCCAGAATCAGGCCGTAGCGCAGCGTGGCTCCCGTGAGAGCCAAGGTGGAAGTAAGGGCGACCGAACCGGGCATATTGGCGACTCCGTAATGAATCACTCCGTCGATGTTGTACACCGGATCGTCGTGGGTGGTGGCCTTGATTGTTTCGACGCAGCCGCCCTGATCCACGGCCACGTCAACGATAACGGCGCCTTCTTTCATGAGTTTCAAATGCTCCCGGCGAACAAGGCGCGGGGCTCTGGCGCCGGGAATGAGAACCGCTCCGATAACCAGATCCGATTCCTTCAGGACGGTTTCGATATTGGCTTCGGTGCTGTAGAGGGTGGCGATGGAGGAGCCGAAGATGTCGTCCAGGTAGGCCAGCCGGCGGGCGTTTACATCCAGAACGGTCACGTCTGCGCCGATCCCAACGGCGATTTTGGCCGCGTTGGTTCCCACGACGCCTCCGCCGATTACGGCGATGCGGCCCCGGCGGACGCCCGGGACTCCGCCGAGGAGAATCCCCCGGCCGCCGAACTGCTTCTCCAGGTATTTGGCCCCTTCCTGCACGGAAAGGCGGCCGGCGATTTCACTCATGGGAACCAGACAGGGAAGCGATTCATGGTCTTCAATGGTTTCATAAGCGACCGCTTTTACCCTGTGTTCCAGAAGAGCCTCTGTGAGTTCGGGTTCCGCGGCCAGGTGCAGATAGGTATAGAGCAGTTGGTCTTCATGAAACAAATCGTATTCGGAGGCCTGAGGCTCTTTGACCTTTACAATCATGTCCGAATCGTCGAAGAGTTTCTTCTTATCGGTGATTATCTCGGCTCCGGCGGCCGCGTACTGTTCATCCGGAAAACCGGCCTGGCGTCCCGCGTTCGTTTCAATGAAAACTTTATGATTGCGGCCGACATAGGCTTTAACATCAGCGGGCGTCATACCTACGCGATATTCATGCGTTTTGATTTCTTTGGCGACTCCGATATTCATCGTTCTACCCCTTAAGGCATAAAATGAGATAAGAATCTACGAAAAACGAATAAAAATCAATAAAAAATACGAAAATCGAAATAATCACAGAGGCGGCGGTGATATTTATTGCCGAATAAGCGAATAAGTTAATAAAAACGGCCGGTTCCCGAAGTCTTGCTCCTTCGCAAAAACCGGCCGAATATGATGGCCGCATCGGTTAATCGGCCATAGAAATCAGTTGAGCCTCAGATAAACAGTGTATTGGTGGACGTATCGGTAGCGGCGAGGAAGGAGGCCACTCCGCCCACTTCGATGCCGTCGATCAATTCTTCCCTTTTTACGCCCATTACGTCCATGCTCATGGTACAGGCCACCATGCGGACACCGTTCTCTATCGCGGTTTGAAACATCACCTCCAGCGAATCGATATTCAGCTTTTTCATCCGGCGCCTCATCATCTTGGTTCCCATACCCCCCATATTCATTTTGGAAAGGCTGAGTTTGGTACTGTCGGAAGGAAGCATCATGCCGAACATCCGTCCCATGAAATCCTTTTTCACTTTGGGAGGTCGGGATTTTTTCAGCAGATTCAGGCCCCAGAATGTAAAGAAGACCGTCGCTTTTTTTCCCGCGCCGGCGGCTCCGTTGGCGATGACCATGGCGGCCAAAGCCTTGTCGAAATCGTCGGAAAAGAGAACAAGAGACGTATCCCGTCCCCCGGCGCCGGCGGAGGCCTGAGCCGGGGCGAGCGAATCCCGGGGAACGCCCTTTTCAATAATCGCCGTGATTTCTCCGGCATTCTGCTTCAAATCCACCAGGGTGTTTCCCGTCATGCTGCACCAGGCTTTCACATCCGTGGCGAATCCCGGATCCGAGGCCGTTTCCCGAATCCGGTCGCCCTGAGCCACCCGGTCCACGGCTTTTTTCAGGGCCAGAATCGGCCCCGGACATTGGAGCCCGGCCGCGTCCACTTCGAGAATCTTCACATCGATTTTTTCCATGGGCACTTCACGGTTCCGACCTTCAACATCGGATTGATAGATATGATCGTCTTTGCCGATGAAGTCTTTTTCGAAGATGTCCTCGTTGCTCTGCTTCTGGATGGCGTGTTCCCAGGTTTTATAGCCTCCGGAAAGGTTAAGGACATCATCAAAACCGTTCTGCCTTAAAATTCGTTCGGCCATATACGCCCGAAGGCCGACTCCGCAGAAAAGGACGATCGAACGGTCGGTGCGGAATTCGGGAAGTCTTCCTCGAATTTCCTGAAGAGGAATGTTCCGGGCGCCTTCAATCGTGCCGAGCGCGGCCTCTTCCGGAAGGCGGACATCCACCAATTGGACTTTATTCAGATCTTTGGCGCGAAGTTCATCCCAGCGGATATGTTTGGAGCGGCCTTTAAGAATGTTTTCCGCGACGAAACCGATGATGTTCACCGGATCTTTCGCCGACGAATAAGGCGGAGCGTAGGCGTGTTCAATCTCCGTTAAATCGGTAATGGTTCCGCCCCTGCGGATAACCGAAGCGATCATGTCGATCCGTTTATCCACTCCTTCGAAACCGACGATTTGCCCGCCGTAGAGCCGGCCGTCCTCCGGATTGAAAAGAATTTTCAGGGACATGGCCGTGGCGCCCGGATAATAGCCCGCATGACTGGAAGAATGCGTAATGCAGCTTTGGAACGGAATGCTCTCCTTGGCGAGAACTTTTTCCGAGGCTCCCGTGGCGGCTACGGTTAGGTCGAAGACCTTGGCAACCGCCGTTCCGATGGCGCCCTTATATTCGGATGAATCTCCGAAAGCGATATTATCGGCGCAGATTCGTCCCTGTTTATTCGCCGGACCGGCCAAATAGGTGATTGTGGGAACTCCTGTAATCGGGGAAGGAAACTCGATCGCGTCTCCCACGGCGTAGATGTCCGGATCGCTGGTTCTTAAAAATTTGTCGACTTTTATTCCCCGCGTGGTTCCGATTTCCAATCCGGCCTCAAGCGCCAAAGCCGAATCGGGACGAACGCCTATGGAAAGAATAACCATGTCGGCTTCCAGAAAGCGGCCGGAATTGAGTTTCATCGAAATATTCTTTTCGCTTTCCGTGAAAGACGAGACTCCGTCTTTCAGAAAGAACTCAACTCCTTTCACCTTCAAATGCTGGTGGACTTCCGCCGCCATTTCATAGTCCAGAGGAGTCATCACCTGAGCGGCCATTTCGACGATGGTGACGAAAACTCCCGAATCATGGAGGTTTTCCGCCATTTCCAAACCGATGAATCCCGCTCCGACGACAATGGCCCTTTTGGGGCGTTCGGAATCGAGAAAGGCTTTGATGGCATCCGTGTCCCTGACATTTCGAATAGTGAAAATCCGTTTGGATTCGATGCCTTCAAGCGGGGGCTTTACCGGCTCGGCACCGGGCGAAAGTACCAGTTTGTCGTATGCTTCTACGCTTTCCAATCCGTTCCGGAGATTTTTCACCGTAACGGTTTTTGCCCGGCGATTGATTGATATGACTTCGCTGAGATTCCGGACATCCACATTCAGAAGTTCGTGAAAACTCTCGGGGGTTTGAACAAAAAGGCGGGAACGGTCTTTGATGGTGCCGCCCAGATAATAAGGCAAACCGCAGTTCGCATAGGAGATGTCTTCGCCCCGTTCGAAAAGTATGATTTCCGCTTTTTCGTCGTTTCGGCGAAGCCGTGCCGCCGTTGTGGCTCCGCCCGCAACCCCGCCGACGATTATATATCGTGCCATCTTTAAGTCCTCCGTTACCTAATAGTATAGTCTGCATTAACCAAAATCAATATAATAATATATATAAATTGATATCTATTAAAGCAAGAGAATATTTCTTTGGTTTGATTGCTCTCCTCGCCTCTTTCGAGGCCTATGGATTTTTCCTCATTCGGATTCCTGATATGATCAATACATGATCTCCTCTCGGCCTTTCCATATGATGGCAAAACCCATCGGTCCGCTCTGCAATATCCGCTGCGAGTATTGTTTTTACCTTTCCAAAGAAGAATTATTCGGCGGAAAATCCCGATCGAACTACGTTATGAACGACGAAGTTTTGGAAACGTATATCAGGAAATATACGGAAGCTCAGCCTCCGGGAACCCCGGAGATAACATTCGCCTGGCAGGGCGGCGAACCGATGCTTCTTCCGCAGTCTTTTTTTGAAAAAGCCGTTGAACTTGAACAAAAATACGCCCGAAAGGGCATGCGAATCCAAAATGCAATTCAGACAAACGGCACTTTAATAACGCGAAGCCGTGCCGAATGGTTCGCGGAGAATAATTTTCTGGTCGGGGTGAGCATCGACGGGCCTGAAGATCTTCATAACAAATTCCGCCGCGATCGGGAGGGGAAGGGGACCTTTCAAGATGTCATGAAAGGTCTTGAAAATCTGAAAGCGGCCGGCGCCGAATTCAACACCTTGACGGTTGTTCAATCGGATAATGCGGATCATCCGCGGCGTGTTTATGATTTTTTGAAATCCATCGGCTCCGAATACCTGCAGTTCATTCCCATTGTGGAGCCGATCGGCAAGCGGGCGGACGGAGCGGATTCTTTTGTCGGTGAAGGCGCCGGCGGTGCGGCGACTGCGGCGATATCCGGCGGTGAATCGATTCTCAGCGGCCGAAGTGGGGGCGCCGGCAAGAACGAAAACGGCCGCAATGCATCGGCTTCGGCCTTAAACCGTCTTGCCTCTTATCGCAGTGTTCGTCCCGAGCAATGGGGCGATTTCATGAACGGAGTGTTCGACGCATGGATTTGTTCCGATATCGGACGGACTTACGTGCAGCATTTCGATTTGCTTCTGGGACTGCACGCGGGTTATCCGTCCACTCTCTGTGTTCATGCCGAGACATGCGGTTTTGCCATGGCGATTGAACATAACGGGAATGTCTACAGCTGCGATCACTATGTCTTTCCCGAGTATTATTTGGGAAACGTTATGGAAGAGTCCCTTCCCGAGATCGTCGGCAGTCCCCTGCAGGCCGCCTTCGGTCAAGCCAAGCGTGATGCCTTGCCGGATGTATGCCGGGAGTGCCGATATTTGAATCTGTGCCGGGGTGCCTGTCCGAAGGACCGTTTGATTGATGCTCCCGGCGGCAAGCTGAACTGGCTTTGTGAAGGTTATTATAAATTTTATGAACATACGGAGCCGCATTTTAAAGCCATGGCGGCGGCTCTGGCGTCAAGGATGCCCGCTTCCGAGTATCGGCGTTTTTTCAAGATTCCCGATTCGGCCCGTCCCGGACGGAACGAACCTTGTCCCTGCGGCAGCGGGAAAAAGTTCAAGAATTGTCACGGCCGGATGCCGTCGGTATAGACCTCTGGGAGATTCCCCTCTTCATGGATTAGAATAGGATTATGAACGCTTCCGATTACAATGAAAGATTAAGAAAAACCGGGCGGAACGACCTCTGCCCCTGCGGTTCGGGAAAAAAGTATAAGAAATGCCATCTGGCGGCCGATGAGGCCGCGAAGCACGAGGAACTGGCAAAAGCGGCCGAGGAAAGGGAGTCCGCAATGAAGACCGATGAAAACGAATCGGAAGATGCCGGCGGCCGATCTTCCGTTCCTCGAAGAGACGGACACCAGCACTCCGGCAAATTGCAGGGAGGGCAGGACAGGCACGTCAATATTCCGAGGCGCGGCGCCGTCTGATTGCGGCGGGTGCCGGTCCCGGGCTTCCTGTGTATTATTCTTCTTTCTCCAATTCGGCCAGCCAAATGGCGGCATCGGCGTCCGAAGGCATTCGCCAGTCGCCTCTCGGCGAAAGAGCGATGGTGCCCACTTTCGGACCGTCGGGCAGGCAGGAACGTTTGAACTGCTGTGAGAAGAACCGTTTATAGAAAAATCGAATCCATTTGTCCACCGTCGGCGCGTCGTAGATGCCCTTGAAGGCCCGAAGGGCGAGCCGGCGGACCTTGGCGGGGCCGAATCCGTAACGAATCCCATAGAAAAGGAAGAAATCGTGGAGTTCGTAGGGACCGATTTTATCTTCGGTTTTCTGGACGATTTCTCCATCGGCGCCGGGAGGCAGAAGTTCGGGTGAAATGGGTGTATCCAGGATGTCTTCCAAGATTAATTGAACTTCCGGCGACGCCCAGGTTTCCGCGGCCCATTGAATCAGGTATTTCACCAGGGTTTTCGGTACTCCCGAATTCACCGCGTACATGGACATGTGGTCGCCGTTGTAGGTGCACCAGCCCAGGGCCAATTCCGACAAATCTCCGGTACCGATGACAAGAGCGCCGTTCATGTTCGCGCGGTTCATCAGAATTGACGTTCGGTAGCGGGCCTGGACGTTTTCATAAGCCACGTCTTCAGGTTCGCCCGAATGATTCAGGTCTTTCATCTGCATCTTGCAGGTTTCCCGAATATCAATGGTTTCCAAAGAAACCCCCAGTTCCCCGCAAAGCTTTTCCACATTGCCGAGGGTTCGATCGGTTGTACCGAATCCCGGCATGGTAATCGCCTGTATTCCGTCCGGGGGAAGGGCGAGTCTTTTAAAGGCATGAACCGAGACAAGGAGAGCCAGAGTGGAATCCAAACCTCCCGAAAGACCGATAACGACGCCGCGAATCCCCGTTCGTTCCAGGCGCGTGGCCAATCCGCAGGATTGAATCGATGAGATTTCACGGCACCGTTTATCCCTTTCCGCGGGATCGGAAGGAACGAACGGATGGGGATCGATGGGTCTGTAGAGTTCGGCATCGACGGCTTTCCCGCCATGAAGCCGGCCGCCGAAGCGGACCGTTCGGTATACTTTTGTCGACTCGCGGCGGGCCGCGGGTCCGAAAGACCTGGACGACCGGCGTTCGTGATCCAAAAGTTCCGTATCGATGTCTGCGAAGATGATGTCCGTTCCAATGGGGAACCGCTCGGACTCGGCAAGAAGCCGTCCGTTTTCGGCGATGAGGGCATGGCCGCCGAAAACGGTGTCGGTGGTGGATTCCCCGGGCCCGGCCGATGTGTAGGCATAGGCGGCGAGGCAGCGCGCCGACTGCTGAGCCACGAGAGCTTCCCTGTAGTCCGCTTTTCCCACCAGTTCGTTGCTTGCCGAGAGGTTGAAGAGTATCTGCGCGCCCGCGACGGCATGGCGGGAGGAGGGAGGAATGGGGCCCCAGAGATCTTCGCAGATTTCAACGGCAAAGCTCATTCGGCGATCTTCTTCTCTGCGGAATAACAGATCCGTGCCGAAGGGGACTTTCTGTCCCGCCAAAGTAACATGATCGAATCGGGCTTCGTCGGATGAGGCGAACCAGCGGTTTTCATAATATTCATGGGAATCGGGGATGTAGGTTTTGGGAACCACGCCCAGAATTTCCTTCCCGCCGCGTACGACGACGGCGACGTTGAAAATCCGTCCCTGCCGGGCAAGAGGCATGCCGAAAATCATCAGGGATCCTCTGGCCGAGGTTTCCTCGACGATGCGGGCGGCCTGTATTTCGGCTTCTTCAAGAAGTCGGGATTGAAGAAAGAGATCGGCGCAGGTATAGCCGGTTACCGAGAGTTCTGGAAAAAGAACCGCATCGGCTCCCTGATCGCAGGCCCGGAGGAATGCATGGATGACAGCCTCGGCGTTCTCCGCGGGGGCGGCCGGCTTTACGGCCGGTGTGACGGCGGCGATGCGAAAATAACCCTGATTGCTCATGGAATCAGAATAGTGTTATTCGGAGCGCGAGAAAAGCCGTTTGGCACAGCCCCGGATTGTAAAAACCTCAGGGCTTTACATCAGGTCTTTTTTGGGATGTCCGGACGATTATGAAAAACAAATACGATTCCGGCCTTCGTTCTTGGCGCGGTAAAGCGCTTTATCGGCCGCTTCAATGAGCCTCTCCGGGGTTGTTCCGTCTTTGGGAAACAATGAAGCTCCCATCGATACCGCGATTGTTCCCAGTGAAGAACCCTGAAAAATCACGTTGATTGCATGGATGCTCTTTCTCAATGTCTCGAATCTCTCTTCAATCCCTTCAAGCTCCGTATCGGATATCAGAATCAGGAATTCCTCTCCGCCGTAACGGCAGCAAAAATCTTCGATGCGGAAAAAGTTCTTCAGGTGTCGGCCGAGCTCCTTTAAAACGGCGTCTCCGGCCGAATGCCCGAAGGTATCGTTGAACACTTTGAAATGGTCGATATCGAGCATGAGAATACACGAAGTACCGTCTTTTCTTTTGGCACGATGCAGTTCTCTTTCGAGAATGTCGTTGAGGTACTGCCTGTTGAAAAGACCGGTCAGCGGATCGTGAATCGCCAGATCTTTAAGCTGTTCGTGCAGCGTCAGATTGGCAATCGCCAGGCTTACCTGGTCGGTGAAAATCGAGAGGGATTGACGGGTGAGCGGAGGAAGCACGCCGTCGATGAGCTTGAAACCTGGAGGAAACTGAATATGAAAAAGACCGATGACTTCTCCGTGAGCGGTTAAGGGAATGCAGATATTCGTTCCGTCGGTATCGCCGGAGTGGCCGCACCGGGGCGTTTCCCGCCCTTTCCCGGAATAAAAGTCCTTGCCGAGTCGCAAACCCCAGCAGTCTTCCGGCTGGAAATAGTCCGTGAATTTTCCTTCTCCCCATTGAGCGGCCAGGTTGAGCTGATTCCTCGATTCTTTGGTGATATAAAGGGCCCCTCGGCTGTCCGGGAAAAGAGAACCGGCGGATTCCCCGACGATCTGATAGATTTCGTTTCTTGATGTACAGACCTGGAGGTAGGTGGCGAGCCTGCCGAGTCTGTCGTTTCTGATTCCATGCTTTTCCAGCTCTTCGGCTTTATAACTGAGTTGAAGATTCACCTCTTCGAGCTTTTTTCGTTCTTCGTTCAGCTGTATCAGGATTTTTCTTTGATCGAGCCATCTTCTGATTGCGTAGAATAAGAAAAAGACGGACAGGAAGGCGATTGCCAGGATGAGTTCGTCGAGTTTGAAGATTTTCGCCGCCGGTATCCGCCCGATGAATCTGTCAAAGAGGTCGAGTTGTATAAAAACAAGAGGAATCAGGCATAAAAATAAGAACAGAAGAATAGTATCCCGTGTCGCTTTACTGAGTTTACCCGATTCCCTGTGCCAAATTCGGACTTGCATTTTGTCGCGTTTATTTTTTTTAAATAAGCCCATCTTTTGACTATAAATGAAAAAATAAAGTTTGAAATCCGATATTTTTCGGTTAAGGGGACATTCGAACGGAGAAGTCTGTATAGTTAAACGATTATGGGAAAACTCGGGAGTCTTTTATGAAGATAGGCTGGATAGGAACGGGAATCATGGGCGCGTCGATGTGCGGCCATGTCATGGATGCGGGGAACGAAGCGGCGGTATACAACAGAACCGAATCAAAGATTCAATCCCTGGTTGAAAAGGGTGCCCTCCCCGCGGCCGGTCCGGCCGAAGCGGCCGAAGGGCGTGACATTGTGTTCACCATCGTCGGTTACCCTTCGGACGTTGAAGAAATTTACTTCGGAGAAAACGGGATTCTTTCGGTTGTAAAAAGCGGAGCGGTTTTGGTGGACATGACCACATCCGCTCCTGATTTGGCCGTTCGAATCGCCCAAGCGGCGAAAGCGAAAGGAGCGTTCGCTCTGGATGCTCCGGTTTCCGGCGGGGACGTGGGAGCTCGGGAAGCGCGGCTGGCCATCATGGTCGGAGGAGAAGAGGCGGCCTTTACGAAGGTGAAGCCCCTTTTCGATGCGATGGGTACGAACGTCGCGCTGATGGGACCCGCGGGCAGCGGTCAGCATACGAAGATGGCCAATCAAATCGCCATCGCCGGAACCATGATCGGGACGGTCGAGGCGCTGCTGTACGCCCGGAGGGCGGGCTTGGAATTGGATGCTTTGATTGACGTTATCGGATCGGGCGCCGCCGGTTCCTGGACCATCAACAATCTGGGGCGCCGCATCGCCAAAGGGAATTTCGATCCGGGATTCATGGTGATGCATTATCTGAAGGATATGG
This sequence comes from Spirochaetia bacterium, assembly GCA_963666985.2. Taxonomy (GTDB): domain Bacteria; phylum Spirochaetota; class Spirochaetia; order DSM-2461; family DSM-2461; genus UBA2779. The sequence continues at coordinate 3,049,947 of CAXXIA010000002.1, forward strand.
GCATTGCCCTGGATGAGGCGAAGCGAATGAACCTCGCCCTGCCGGGATTGGCCTTGGTGGAATCGTTTTACAGAGCGGCGGCGGGACGCGGTTTGGAAAAGGCCGGAACACAGGTGCTGTTTCGGATTCTGGATGAGCTGAACGCGACCGCGTAATAAGGTGCTTTCTTCGGCGGAAATCAATGAAGGCGCGGCAGGCCGGGCCGAATCGCCATGCTCTTGGTCGCGGTGCACGGGCTGATGGGGTTGTATGCTTTCCTCAGCCTTGCCTCGGTACGATTCTGTGCGCGGCGCAAGGTTGTTCTTCGGCGGCCCGACGGACGTTATTCGGGGCAATCGGGATATTTTTTATAGGCGTTCGGCGATTCCCTATCGACCGTTCACAGAGCGTTCATATCGAAAGTCCATCTTGGTTTCAAGTCGATGTTTCGACAGGAGGTACAGGATGAGTAATAAGAAGAAATGGCTGATAGGAACGGCTCTGATCGCGCTGACTTCCGTGTCCGTATTTGCCGCCGGAGTTCCGGAAGGCGACGGAGATTCGGATTTCCGGCCCGGAAGAAACCGCGCGGCCGTTCCCGGCGAGACAAATGGTGATGCCGACTCTTCCGTTAATCCCCGTTTTGGCCGCATTCCCGCGGCGAATCGAGGAGAAGGTCGGTTGGTCGGAGAGGATATTGAACTCGATACTTATGAGGGCACTTTCTCCATGGTTGAAGGCCGATATCCGGCTTTGGTAACCCCCAAGGGCGAGACTTTTTATCTGATGCCGCATTTTCCCTTAACGGCGGATCAAATTCCCGAAGACGGTGCGAAGATTTCCGTACGAACACTTCCCTGTCCGATTTCTCCGGTTCATCTTGAGGTCTTCGAGGCGGAAATCAACGGTGAAGAATTGATCCCCGACTGGGAAGCGTTTCGAGGCGGACCCGGACGCGGCGCGTTCGCGATGGGCGGTCCCGGAATGGGCGGCCCCGGCGGATTTGTCGGCAGGCCCGACGCGGGCGGCCCTTATCCGATAACGCCGCCCTGTCCTTATTCTGATCCGTATGAGGGACGCCGTCATTCCGGGATGCGCGGCGGTGAGGATTGGTATGACGGTTATGGAATGCATGGCGGCCCCGGCCGATTCGGCGATCCTTCCGAAAGCGAATGGAGAAGACCGCGCCCGATGTGGGGAGGTCCGATTCCCGAGGAACCGTCGGCATCCGAGGCCGAATAATCGGAGCCGTTCGATACGGTAATGATGGAACGGAGTTTTTGGCGATAATATAAAAGGCGCGGCGCCCGGGTTGTTGACTCCGCCGGAGAGGCAAGTCTCCCGGGCGCCGGCTTTGCCGGTCGAGGCGGAGGTGCGCATGACCATCCTGGTTGTCGAAGATGAAACACAGCTGAATAAAATGATTCGGGATTATCTGGAAACCCTCGGATGGTCGGTACTCGGCGCCGAGAGCGGAACGGAGGCTTTGGAATTGTTCCGAACCGAATCACCCGATTTCATTCTGCTCGATGTGATGATGCCGGGTCTTGACGGTCTTGATGTTATTCGCAGAATCAGGGACGCCTCGGATGTTCCGGTGATATTCATCACGGCCATGGCCGAAGAATCCGATAAGCTCATCGGCCTGGAACTCGGGGCGGACGATTACATCACGAAGCCGTTCAGTCTGAAAGAAATGGCCGCCCGCATCCGCACGGTGATGCGGCGAGTCGGTAAAACGGCGGAAGAACCTATGGAACAGCCTGTTTTGAAAAACGGCGATTTGGTTTTGGACCCGGAGCGAAGGTACGCCGAATCGGCGGGCCGGCCTTTGGATCTGACGGCCGTGCAGTTCGATATTCTGCATGGATTTATGCGGCATCCCGGGCGTGTTTTCACACGGACGGAAATCCTGGAATTTTTTCAGGACCACGCATGGGAAGGGTATGAGCGGACCATTGACGCTCATGTGAAAAACATCCGCAAAGCGCTGGAGCCCGATCGGGATAATCCCAAGTATCTGCAGACGGTTCGCGGCGTGGGCTACCGGCTCACGGATGCCGGAGCACATGCGAAATCATGAGGATTCCGCTTCGGATTAAGATCCTCGCCTCATTCGCCCTTATCGTACTGTTGTCCATCGGTACCGCCGTAGGAGCGGGAAATCGGCTGACTCGGGTTCGTTTCGACGACTATTCTTACCGGCGCGACGTGGCGAGAGCCTCCTTTCTGGCCACCATGCTGACCGATTGGCTGATCGGCATGCGGGATGGGACGAATACCCGCCCTCCTTTTCCCATGGAGCCGCCTCCGAGTCCTGAAAAAACATCCCAGATGCGCGGCAGGGAAGAGTCTCAGTTCATGGATCGAATGGCGGGTAAACATGGAGGTCCGGGGCCTATGGGCTTCGATCGCATGGTTGTTACCGATGTTCAAGGGAACGTCCTTCTGGATACCACGGGTGAAAATCGGAGAACGCTCTCTCCGAGTCTTTATGAAAATGCCGTTATTCGGGATAACGCGGAAGTGCTCGGTTATCTTTATGTCGGGCGAATGATTCCGGACTTAACGCAGAACGAGGATGTTTCTTTTTTCAGGGCCGTCGGAATCGCCACGTGGGGAATCGCCGCGGCGGTATTTATTATGGCCATGATTCTGGGAGTTCTCCTAACCCGGCATATCGTAAGTCCCATCATGAAGCTCAACGCGGCGGCCCGTTCCGTGGGAAACGGTGATTTGGCGGTCCGTGTTCCTTCCGCGAGACGTGATGAACTGGGAGAGCTTTCACGCGAGTTCAACAATATGGCCTCGTCTTTGGAATCGGCTGAGGAGAGCCGGCGGCGATTCATTGCCGATTCGGCTCATGAATTGAGAACTCCTGTGAGTCTTATCCGAACCCGGATAGAGATGATGGAAGAAGGGATTTATCCTTTTGATTCGGAAAATCTTGCGGCTCTTTCGGCCGAAACCGAAAGGCTGAATTCACTGGTGGAACAGTTGCGAACCCTTTCCGATCTGGAAGCTCGGGAGTCCGGCGGAACATCCGGTTCGGATAACGGCGTGATGGAGAATCCCGTGCCGGTGGATTTGTCGGAACTCGCCCGCGAAGCCGTCGCCGCGGCTGAGCCCGCGTTGCGAAAAAGATCGGTAACGGCCGATATCCGAACCGAAGGAAATCCCTTAAATCCCCGCGGCGATCGGGACGGGCTTTACCGTTTGGTTGTGAATCTTTTGAGTAATGCGATCAGACACGCCTCTTCGCGTGTTCTTATCGGCATCGAAGAGGTTCCGTCGGCGCGGGGTGAAGAAAAAAAACGTGTTCGGCTTGTCGTCGAGGACGACGGACCGGGGATTCCCGAGGATCGTCTGAATCTTATTTTTGAACGGTATTACCGTCTGGATGCCTCCCGGAGCCGAGACGCGGGCGGTTCCGGTTTGGGATTGGCCATCTGCCGGGGCATTGTTCGGAATCACGGCGGCGGCATCCGGGCCGGACGGTCGGAATCGCTCGGCGGAGCGTCTTTTACGGTGGAACTTCCGCTTTAAGAGACGGACCGAAACATTCTTCGATTTCGGTCGGAACGCAGCGGCCGCCGAACCGACGGTGTTCACTCTCCGCTTGGATATCTTTCGGCCGGTATCGGCCGAAATGAAAAACGATTTTCAAATCAGACCGGAGTATGCCGCCCGTTTTCTTTAAGGCAATCCACAAGTTTCTTAATGTTCGGATTAGGGTTGGAACTCAGCCAGACAGCCACAACATCGGAGCTCTCGCTGTTCGGCAAAGGAATAACGCGGATGCTTCTGTCGGTTTCAAGCCGTGTATTTCTATCCAAAACCGTTATACCGATTCCTGTTTCCACATAGAAAAGCAGATTGTCCAAAGAATCCGCGAGCCGGACGATATTCGGTTCAAATCCTTGTTTTTTGCAGAAATCCAGCAGTTGATTATAGCCGCCGACGCTTTCTTCCGGAGAAATGGCGACAAAAGGCGCGTTATGGAAATCGCTCAAATCGGAAAAAGGGCTCTCACGGCTTACAAAGAGCGCTCCTTCCTGTGTTTTCAGCGTTTGACACATCAAATCGGGATTGCCGCAGATATCGAACGAAAGGGTGATTATCATATCCAGCCGATAAGATCTGAGCGCCTCCCTCAGTCTGGAAAATCCGTATCGTTCCAATTTGTATTGAAGATCGGGATAAAGCCGGGAGAACTTGTTGAAACGTTCGATAATTTCTCCGTGGAGGCTTTGTCCCGCCAAGAGGCCTATGGTGAGATCGCCCGTATCTCCGCGGTCCAGAGCGCGTGTGGTTTCGAAGATTTGTTCAAGATTTCTCGGCAGTTCTTTTATCTGTTCATAAAGATATTGACCCGCTTTCGTCAGCATGATCGACCGGCTGGTGCGGATGAAAAGTTTTACGTCCAGTTCGCATTCCAGAGATGATATCTGCTTTGAAATATTCGGCTGGGATGTATAAAGATGCTCCGCGGCCTTTGTGAAGTTACCATGTTCCGCGGCTCCGACAAAATAGCGAAGTTTGGTTATATCCACCGCCATCATCCCTTAAGTGCGGAATCGTATTCAGCAGTCTCTTTGAGTCCGATTTTAATCCATAACCAAATGGAATGGAAAGAAGAAAAAATAGATATTGGTCAACTGATGAGCCGCCATTATACGATATTGAATAAATTTTTATTTTAAAGAGGTGCTGCGATATGGCCGCTGCAAAGTCCAAAGGCTTTGGAAAGAAGGGGTGGGTTATTCTTCTTCTGACATTCTTCAGCGTTCTGATTAACTCCATGATTATTTATGACTCGCTGAACGTTACCATCGGTGCTTTTGCATCAAGATTGAATCTTCAAAATCCCAGTCTCCTTTATGTCTTTTCCACCATCGCCGCATGGATCAGCGTGCCGGGAGCCGTTTTCTTCGGATGGCTCAGCGGCCGGAAATCCTGCAAATACGCCTGGGGTACCGCTCTGTTCATCAACGCGGCGGCCACGCTGCTCTGGAGCTTCAGCAGCTTTACCGGACTTTATTTTATCTGTATCGCCGTCTGCAATATTTGCGGGATGGGCTTCGGGTACATTGCGAGTCTTAACGTTATATCGAATTGGTATCCCACCAAAAAGGGACTGGCCATGGGGTTTGTAACCATCGGATTCCCTTTGTCCGCGACCATTGCCACCCCGCTGTGCTCCGCGCTTCTGAACGGAATCGGTCTTTCCGGTATTTATTACCTCTTCACGGTGGTCTGTGTTGTTTTAGGCATCCTGGTGTTTGCTCTGGTTAAGGATTATCCGGAGCAGTCGGGTGCGTTTCCGGACAATAACATGGAGTTCGACCGGGACGAAGCGGACAGGCGGCTTGCCGCAGGTCTGGAATACAGAAAAACATCCGTTTGGCAGCCTAAGGAATTTTTGAAGAGATCCAATGTCTGGAAAATCATATTCTCGCTGGGCGTTATGGAACTCTTTTCTCTCGGTGTTATGACGAACTTCGTACCCCGTATGGCCCAAATCGGCTACACGGTTGCCGATTGTACGCCGATGCTGGCCTGCGCCGGTTTGGTTGCCTGCATAGGCTCCTACCTCTGCGGTGTTCTCGATTCCAGGGTCGGACCGAAAAGGGCCGTGATTATTACGTTCCTGTTCGGAATTTTTTCTTTGGCCATGAACATTGCCGGCGGTTACGTGAAGCTGGCCGGTCATGAAACCGCGGCGTATATCATGATTTTTGCCGCCCAGCCGTTTTTGGGTGTTATGCTGGGCGGAGCCGCCAACTATCTGGTTTCCATTATTTCCACCATCTGGGGCCGCTTCGACTTTGATAACGGATACCGTGTGATGAAGCCCGCCGTAGCGGTTATCGGCGCTCTCGGCATTACCATCTGCGGTGCCGTCGGCAATACCCTGCCCATGGGATACACCTATGCCTACGCGCTGTTGTGCGTACTGTGCATTATCGCCGTTATCGTGGCATCGAGAATTAATGATGCCTATGTCGGCAAAGAAGACTGATTTCATGAGGCTCATTCATAAACATAATGGAGGAATGAGCCTCACATTCTGGAAGGAAACAATATGGCTTTGAAAATCTTAGGAATCTCCGGCGGCTCCAAAAACGGCGCCAATGACGCTATGTGCCGCGAGGCGCTGATGGGGGCACAAGAATCCGGTGCGGACATTGAATTCATCCGTCTGCTCGATATCGATCTGAAACCCTGTACCGGATGCATCGCGTGCGTGAACAACATGATGTCCGGAGGCAACGGCGACTGTGTCATCAAAGACGACTTCAAATGGCTGGAAGAGAAGATTCTCGACGCCGATGGAATCGTTTGGGCCATGCCCATTTTCGAAAAGGGATCTCCCGGGGTTATGCATGTGGTTCAGGATCGAATGTTCGGCCCCACGCACGATCCGGGAATGTCCATCGTATCAACAGAGATTGCAAAGAAAACCGGCGGTCCCGGTCCCGATCGGCGCAAGATGAGAGCCCGTCCCATGAGTTTTATTTCCATCGGCGGATCGGACTGGAATACGCGGGTCAGCTGCGACATGAACATGCTTTCCATGGCTGCCGGATGGAAAACCATCGACGATTTGGTCTTTCCCTGGTCGAAATCCATTATTCTCGACGATAATGCGGTGGAAAAGTGTCATACGGTCGGACGGAATATTGCCGGGGCCGCCGCTGATTTTGAGAACGCGGAATATAAAGGTGATCCGGGCTGCTGCCCCAACTGCCACAGCCGCAATTTTTATCTGGGAGCCGACGGCAAGGCTATCTGCGTGATTTGCGGAATCATCGGAGACATCGTTTTTAAAAACGGTCAATATTCCTTTACATTCCCGGCGGAACAGATGGAGCACGCGCATAATCTGATACCCGGTAAAATGATTCATATGCAGGATATCGGCAAATACGAAGGACGCCTTGCCGAACAGAAGAAAACGCCCGAATTCAAGGAACGGGTAGGGAAATATAAGGATTTTATTCAGGCTTCCAAGCCCGAAAAGTAATAAGTGAGGCTTTCTAAAAATACTAGACTCGAAGGTGTGTTCCGATTCGGCGGGTCTTTTTTTTATGAGAGCCTCTTCAGATAAGGAGTAACGGATTTATATATGAAAGCATTGGCTTTGTACGGCCCTAAAGATTTGAGACTGGAGGAACGGCCCGTTCCTCATCCGGGTCCGAATCAAATGGTTGTTAAAATTGATTATGTCGGTATTTGCGGTACGGACGTGGAATTCTATGCAGGCCACTATCCCCCCTTCGTTCGGCTTCCCATGGTGCTTGGCCACGAAAACGCGGGTACCGTAGTGGAACTCGGGGAAGGCGTGACGGATTTTAAAGTCGGTGACAAACTTCTTTGCGGACCGCCCTCGGCCTGTGCCGAGATGTGTCCTTCCTGCAGGGAGGGCAAAACCAATATCTGTATCAACGGCTTTCCCAATACGGCCGGCATCGGCGGTCCGGACGGCGGATACTGCGAGTATTTCCTGATCCGCGATGTGGCTCATACCATGCTGATAAAAGTGCCTGAAAACGTGGATATGAAAGACGCCGTTCTCTTTGATGTTATCTGCGTGGCGCTTCACGGAATCCGTATTTCCCGGTTTAAAATCGGAGACAACGTGGTGGTGAGCGGTACCGGTTCCATCGGCCTTTCCGCCATTCAATTTCTGAAAGCCGGCGGCGCAGACAAAATCGTCGTTCTCGGTACCTCCGATGAAAAAGAGCCCGTCCTCAGGCAATATGGAGCGGATCATTTCATCAATTCCAAAAAATGCGAGGACATAGGCGGAGAAATCAGGAAATTCTTCGGCTCATCCGTGGGCGCGGATGTTGTGTTTGAGTGCGCGGGCAATCCGATCAGCTTCAACAACTGTGTCTCTCAATGCGTTAAACCGGGCGGGCAGGTGGTTGTTTTGGGAACCATTAATGAGTCCTTCCCCTTTTCACCCGGAGCCTTTTCCATCTTTGAACCCGATATTCAGTTCAGTTTCGTTTATACCGAAGAAGAGGTGAACATGTACCTCCGGATGCTCGCGGGCGGAAAAATCTCTTTCCCGGGAATGGTTACCGGTATCGTCGGTCTGGATGAAGCCGTGGAGAAGTATATCGGAGCTCCAAGCCGCAAGGGGCATCTGAAAGTTCTGATCGATCCGAGTTTGTAAGGGGAATCGCTTGAAAGAATATCCTCATGTCTTTTCACCCATTCGGGTGGGAAACGTTGTTCTGAAAAACAGAATCATATCCGCTCCCAGCACGATACACAGCTCTTCCTCCGGTCAGCCTTATCCTACCGATGAAGGTATCCGCTTCTTTGAACAGCGGGCCATCGCCGGTGCGGGCCTGGTAACCTGCGCGGGAGTCAGCCTCGGCGGTGCCTTCAACGACGGACTTCATTGCTCTTGGGATTTGAAGATGGGCAATAAAACCAACCGTCTGGTGGAGCTGACCGAGCGAATCCATCTTTATGGCGCCAAGTGCACCATGGAACTTATCGGCGTGTTCCCGGACGGTTATACCGTTTCGGACGGCTGTTCCATCATGGGTTCTCCTCCCATCGGGAGGGAAATCCCCAAAGAGAAGATGGAATGGTTTAAGAATGAGTATATCGAGGCCGCCTTCACTCTGAAGAAAACAGGCTTTGACGGTGTTCTTCTTCACTTCGGGCACAGCATTCCCATCGCTCAGTTTTTCAGTCCCTATACCAATAAGCGTACCGACGAGTACGGAGGTTCCACGGAGAACCGCACCCGTTATGCTTTGGAGATTCTGCAAGGGATTCGACAAGCCTGCGGTAGGGATTTTCTTATCGATGTCCGCATTTCCGGGGATGAGTTTCAGAAAGGCGGCATCGACATTGAGGAAGGTCTGCGTATCGCGGAAATCCTGCAGAATCACTGCGACATCCTTCAGGCCAGTGCCGGAATGCATAATCCTGACTGGATGACATGGACCCATCCCTGCGGTTTTCTTCCGCCCAACCCCAATGTTTATATCGCTGAGAAATGGAAACAATCCGGGAGGATTAATCAGTGCCGTATATCCACGATTGGGGGCATTACGAAGCTTTCGGACTGTGAGGAAATCCTGGCGCAGAACAAGGCTGATTTTGTTGTTGTGGCGCGGCAGTTTTTTGCCGATCCCGACTGGATTCAAAAATCCCTGGATGGGCGCTCTGAAGACGTGGTGCCTTGCATCAAATGCATGCGCTGCCATGATTCGGATAATTATGCCCAGCACCTTTTATGCGCCGTGAATCCCCGATGCGGCATGGAAGCCTCGGTGGCGAAGGTCCCGCCGGCAACTGTTCGAAAGAAAGTCGCCGTTATCGGCGGCGGGCCCGCGGGCATGTCCTGCGCTCTGGAGGCCGTTGAGCGCGGCCATGATGTCACGCTTTTCGAAAAAGAGTCCGTTCTGGGCGGTTTGCTTTCCTATGCCGACCATGTCGGGTTTAAATGGCCGCTTGCCTATTATAAAAATTGGCTGATTGATCAGATTCAAAAAAGCCCGGTGACCGTTAAGATGAACTGCGAGGCCGCCCCCGAGATGATCCGGGGTTTTGATTCGGTTATTGCCGCGGTGGGATCGGAGCCCGTTGTTCCCAAAGCCATTCCCGGAGTGGAGCATGCGCGTATCGCATCCGCTGTCTACGGGCGGGAAAAAACGCTCGGCAAACGTATCACCGTAATCGGCGGCGGACAGGTCGGTTTGGAAACCGCCGTGCACCTGCAGCGTCTCGGGCATGATGTTACGATCCTCGAAATGCTGAGCCAGCTTGCCGGCGATGCTTCCGCGACGCACCGCGACGAGCTTCTTGTCGAGGCGCGCAATCATGCCGAGAACATTCACGTTATTCTGGAAGGAACGTGCACGGAAATAAGGCCCTGCGCGGTTCTCTATGAAAAAGACGGCCTGGCGGAGGAAATCCCCGCCGATGATATTCTGCTGGCCGTCGGACAGCGTTCCAGGCGGGAATTGGCCGACAGCTTTATGAACTGCGCCGATGATTTCTTTGAAATCGGCGACTGCGTGAAGGCGCGGACTCTTGAATGGTGTACGAAAGAGGGGCTTTATGCCGCGCTGAATCTGTAGCGGATTGATGGACGAATTCCCCTCGGCCGGGTAAGCCGGGCTTTGGAGCCGGGAACGATACCGGCCGAGGCGAATCTCAATAACGAAGAGAGACTGCGATGATAACAGGACGGCTAAACATCGGCCGAGGGGCGATAGGGGGTCATCCTCAAAAAAGACGTTTGAAATAGTGTAAAATGTTTCCATGGAGACATACGCCGTTATCGCCAAGGTCTTTCCTATTTTTCTGCTCTTTCTTCTCGGATACGTTTTCCGGCGAACCGGATTCCTTTCGGCATCAACCGCTTCGGAAATGAAAAAGCTGGTGGCGAACATCGCCCTGCCGGCGCTTCTGCTTCGGGCTTTTATGAGCATGGAACCGGGGCGGGATGAGGTGCTGCTGGCTCTGATGATGTTCGCGCTCTGCACCGTCCTGATGGTTGGTTCATTCGCTCTTTTTCGTCTGTTCCGCAGACGGGGGGATATCCGTTCTTACATGGTGAGCGGCTTCGAAGCGGGTATGCTCGGATACGCGCTTTTTCTTTCGGTCTTCGGGAGTGAAGCTCTGCCGGTGTTCGCGACCGTTGATCTGGGGCAGGTGCTGTTTGTCTTCATCGTTCTCATGCCGATGCTTTTGGCAAGAGCGCGGAGCACCGATGAGGGATTATCCGCATCCGGGATTCTCAGGTCCGTCCTGATGAATGTGGTGAAAAGCCCTGTTGTATGGTCCATCGTCGGCGGACTCATCCTCGGTGCCGTAAGCCGCGCTTTTCAGATTCCGCCCAAGCCCTTTGCCCCTCTCTCCGGTTTCCTGGAAATTGTCGGGAATCTAACGGCTCCTCTGATTGCCCTGGCGATTGGCTACGAATTGGAGTTCCGTAAGGACCTTCTCGGCAAGGCCGCGCTTTTCGTGCTTGTTCGGAAAGCCGTTCTGATCGGCGCCGCTCTTTTACTGGCGCGGTTTCTGCCGGTGAAAAATCCGCTTATTCCCATGGCTTTTCTGACGATGCTTCTTCTTCCGCCGCCTTATGTGGTAACTCTGGCCGCCCGGGAGACTGAACAGCCTCTGGTTTCGGGGATTCTCTCGTTCAGTACGGTCGTCTCTATTCCGGCTTTCGCGCTGGCGCTTGTCTTGGGCGGCTTATGAGCGGTTTGAGGCGCTGCGCTTCTTTTCTTCTTTCATGGCGTACATGCCTTTATCCAGTTCGGCGATATCCAGGGTATCGTTCTCATTGATATTACAGAATCCGTAGCTGAAATCCACGTTTGAAATGTTTAAATTTCGGCGGAAATGATTACGGATTCTTTCAATGATTTTTTCAACGATGTCTCTGTTGGCTTCCTTCATGAGAATCAGGAATTCATCGCCTCCGTATCGGACGACCAGATCGTCCTTACGGAGATTGGATTTGGCGGAATTGACCAGTTCCTTGAGGATTCTGTCTCCTTCTTCATGACCAAGGTTATCGTTGTATTCCTTGAATCGATCCATATCCAAAAAGACGGCCGAGGCGAACATCCCATCCGGGATATCTTCCAGAATCCTTCGATTATAAGCATTCGTTAGAGTATCTTTATTGTATGCTTTTCGGAACAATTCCCGTTCCAAAAGCGCCTTTCGGTAATCCAGTAGGAATTCAACACTGAAAAGGACGAGTGTAATAACCGTTGTAAATTGCAGGACGGAAGGAAGGTTCGGCGACACAATCATTATAAGAATAAGCTGAATCATGCCCAAAGAAATAAGTCCGGTACCGATGATGTAAAGAGGTTTGTATGAGAGTTCCTTATGAGTCAGGACAATCGTGATGATGCCGATGAAATGAAGAAGTGAAACAATCATCGCATATACCGAACGGGTGTGGAGAATCCCGACGGTGGGAGATGCGATAACCAGGATGAGCGTTGCCAATACGGGAATCCAGCTCCAGCGGGATAGAGTGAATCGGCCGTTGGCCCTTCTGTCGACGGCCGCAAAATAGCAGTAGATACCGAAAAATGCGGCGACTAAAATCAGTCTTTTTACCAGCGCGTAAAACGCATAAGATCCGGTTGATGTCCGATACGTGAAATCAAAACAGTAAATCGTTATAAAAAAACAGGTCAGACCTAAGAGTATTCCCTGAATCCGGTTGTAATCGGAATGCCGTGAGAAGAGGATCAGGATAATTCCAATGATCATGCATCCGCCCATCAGGGTTATAAGAAAATCATGAATGATGAATTGAAAAAGAGCCTGTTTTTGAACGGCCTTTTCGGTTGGGATTAAATAAGGCTGACGACCCATCGCGATAATTTGAGTTCCCGTGAGTTCAAGAGTTACGGTGTTCTTGGAATCGGAGGAATTCGGAAGCTGGAAAACCATAAAATCATTCCAGATGTTCGCCGTTGGATTGGTTTTATCGGCGATATGAAAAACCGCTTTTCCATTAAAAGAGACGGAAACGGCTGTTGCGTTCAAATCCCAGAAACAGAGACTTTCGTTTTCCGTCGGGCCCATTTCCGTATAAAGCGTTAATGTCGCGGTATCGCGCAGGTTTTTAAGGAAAGGAATGTCTATGGAATGATTTCCCGATTCATCGACGAGGTACCATTCGTTTTGATAAGCCTCGCCGGTACTGATTCTGGGAATGTAAAGGATTCCCTGTAAAACTGCGAAAAGCAGCAGAGATGCACTAATCGATAAGAAAATGGTTCGCCGCCGATTTTGACGGATTCCGGTTTCAGCGCCTGATTGTTCTTTAATTTTCATTTTTTATTTTTATCGGCTATAAAAATAAAATACTGTACGAACCGTGATGAAAACGTAAACGAAACAACATTCGAGCAGCCCGGGGATAAGGAACTTGCGGCAGCCTGAATCCGAATGAATCTGCGCTGAATGCGGTTATTCCATCCGAAACACTTCTCGAAGAGGAATGCTGATTGGAGCGTTGTTTTCTTCGGTCTCCATAAGGTCGGCCATGTAATTCCACCATTTTTGCACGGCCGGTTCTGCTCCCAAATCCTGAGAGCCTCCTTCGCCGGAAACCTTCTGCACGGCGAAGAGCGAGAGGGTTTGCTCATCATAAAAGATGCTGTAGTCCGAAATGCCGCCTTCCTTCAGAAGTTCCAGAATCTCCGGCCAGATTTCATCGTGGCGTTTTTTATATTCCTGAATGCAGGAAGCATTTTTGAGCTTCATCTTGAAGGCGACTCGGGTCATGGGGGATCTCCTATTGATTCTTCAGTTCGGAATGCTGGGAGCGGAGTTTACGGCCCGCTTTCATGGAGTCCAGTATTTTCGGGATGAGAACGGCAACGATAAGCAGGGCTCCGGTTGTAATCACCATCACCTTGGCCTGAAGATTCACCAGGGCCATTCCGAATTTCAGGTAACCGACCAGAAGGCTTGCAATCACTACGCCGAAAATGTTTCCTTTACCTCCCGAAATGGAGACTCCGCCGAGAACAACCAGCATAATGGCATCCATTTCCCAGCCGGTGGCGATGTTGGGCCTGGTGGAACCGATGCGGCTGGTCAGCAGAATCGCGGCGATTCCGGCAAAAAGTCCGTTTAAGGCGAAATTGATGAATCGTATTCTTTCCACGGGAATGCCGGTGAAGCGGCTGGCCGAAGCCGAATTGCCGATGGCGAAAAGTTTTCGTCCGTAGGTTGTGTTGTGCAGAATGAAACCCATTATCAGCACAAGCAGCAAGTAAAGGAGCGCTTCAAAAGGAATAACGGTTCCCGGGATGTAGCCCTGTCCGAGATAGGCAAAATCCTCGGGGTAGTGTGTGTAGGCGTTATCCCTTAAAAGAGCCTGAGAAATTCCTCGAAAGACCGAAAGAGTCGCCAGGGTAACGGCGATGGCCGGAATCTTTACTTTGGTAACCAGCACCCCGTTGACGATTCCCGCGGCCAGTCCCGTTGCCGCACCCAGGAGAATCAGCGTTCCGGTTCCGGCTCCTTTCGAGGCCGCGTTTCCCATAACGAACGAAGAGAGCGCGATGATGGAAGCCACCGAGATATCGATGTCTCCGCAGAGGATGACGAAAATCATGGGCAGAGCCAGGATGGACTTTTCCATGAAGCTGAACGTGGCGTTCATCAGGTTGAAGTAATCCAGAAAGTAGGGACTGATTGCCGTGAAAAACACAAAAACGCCGATGAGAACCAGAAAGAGGATAAACTCCCACTGCGTGAGCATCCCGGTAATTCTTTTTTTAAGGGAAAACTCGTTTATGAGCCTGTCCTGTCTGACTAAGTTGCCGCTCATGCGAGCCTCCTGTTCAGGAGCATGGTCTCCCGCCGGCGTTCCATGACGACATTGAGTGTCATCGCCGCGATAACGATAAGTCCTTGGAATAATGTTTGAAAGAAAGCCATGTTGCGGATCATGGTCATGGAATTGTTCAATAGGCCCATAAAGAGCGCCCCGAGGATGACCCCCGGAACGGTTCCGCTTCCTCCGGCAACCGAAACGCCGCCGAGAACGCATGACGCTACGGTCTGGAGTTCGAATCCCGTGCCCATTTCGTTCACCGCGGCGGCATACCGGGCCGCCCAGAGTACGCCGCCCAGTCCGCTGACAGTCCCGCTGATTGCGAAGATAAGGAACTTCACTTTTTTTTCGCTTACACCGACCAGAACGGCCGCCGATTCGTTCCCGCCTATGGCGTAGATTTCCCGGCCGCTGCGGGTATATTTCATGAAATAGTAGAACAGTCCGACGACGATTACGGCGAACCAGATAAGGTTGGGCACGCCGAGCACATGACCGTGCGGCAGGTTCATGAAGGATTCGGTCATTTCATGCGCGGTAACCCATTGTCCTTTGCTCACCACGAAGGTAAATCCCCGGTAAACGCTCATGGTGCCCAGGGTGGCGATGATGGCCGGCACCTTGCCGAAGGCCACCAGTACGCCGTTGATCATGCCCAGTCCCATGCCGATAAGCGTTCCCGCCAAAAGACAGATCCACGGAGACATTTCGGGATTGTTCATATTGATCAGGCTGGCGGACATGCCCGCCAAAGCGATGATGGAACCCACCGAAAGATCGATGCCCGCGGTCAGAATAACCAGGAATTGGCCGCAGGCCACCATAACGAGTATGGAAGAGTCTTTCAGAATGTTCGCCAGATTCGACGGCTTGATGAACCGGGGCATGAAGATGGTCATCATAATCATGAAGAACAAAATAAGGGCGATAAGAACCGCTTCTCTGTTTTCAAAGAGTCTGCCGATCCTCTTCATGCCATGGCCTCCTCGCCGACCGCGGCGGTGGCGGCGAGCATCACGCTGTCGGGATTCGCTTCATCCCGATTCATAACGGAGGTAATGAATCCTTCGTGCATAACCACAATACGATCCGACATGCCCAGAACTTCCGGGAGCTCCGAAGATACCAGAATAATCGCCTTTCCTTCGGCGGCCATTTCCGAAACGATTTTATGAACCCGGGCTTTGGTACCCACGTCGATGCCCTTGGTCGGCTCGTCCAGAATGAGGATTTCGGGATCGGTGGATAGCCATTTGGCCAAAACCACTTTCTGCTGATTCCCGCCCGAGAGAGTGGAGGTGTTGACCGAGAGCCCCGCGGATTTAATTTCGATCTTCTTGGCGAAATCACTGGCGAGGATGCGTTCGGCCTTGCGGTCCAGTACGCCGAAGTGGGCCAAGTCGTCGATTTTCGGCAGAGTGATATTGTCGGTGATGCTCATATCAAGAATGGTTCCCTGTTCATGACGGTCTTCGGGAATGTAGGCGATACCGGCCCGCATGGCATCTTTCGGGCGTGAGAAATGAACCTTTTTGCCTTTGAGGCGAACCGTTCCGCCTGAAGCTTTATCGATGCCGAAAAGCACGCGCATAACTTCTGTTCTGCCCGCGCCGATGAGTCCGAAAAACCCGAGGATTTCCCCCTTATGGAGTTGAAAGCCGACATTCTTGAAAAATCCGATGCGGCTCAAGTTTTCCACTTCTAAAATACTCTCACCGATTGCCGCTTCGCCCTTCGGAAAAAGCTGATCCAGAGAACGGCCGACCATCAGATTGATGATGCCGCCTACGGTGGCGTCGGCCACGTTCCCTTCGCCGACCATTTGTCCGTCTCTGAAAACGGTGTAGGTATCACAGATATCGAAGATTTCTTCAAACTTGTGGGAAATGAAAATGATGGCTTTCCCTTCATCCCTCAGTCTCCGAATGATTTTGTAAAGATCTTCCACCTCGCGGAGGGTGAGGGCGCTGGTGGGTTCGTCCATAATAACGATTCGGGCATCGATGGAGAGAGCTTTGGCAATCTCCACCATATGTCTTTGGGCTACGCCGAGGCTCTTTACCGGAGCATCCGGAGAAATGCTGAGTTCCAGGGAATCCAACAGCTCCCGGGTTCGGGCCTTCATGGACTTCCAGTCGACCGGACCGCGGCCCTTTTTGCCTTTCTTGGTGTGATGCCCCATGAAAATGTTCTCGGTAACCGTCAGTTCCGAGAACATCGACGCTTCCTGGTGGATGGCCGTAATACCGGCCGCCTGGGCATCCAGAGCGGTTTTAAAAGTGACTTCACCACCGTCCATCAGAATCCGGCCGGCGGTTTGTTTGTACACTCCGGTCATAATTTTAACCAGAGTGGACTTCCCGGCACCGTTTTCACCGATCAGGGCGTGCACCTCTCCGGGACGGACCGTAAAATCAACGTTGTCCAGAGCTTTGATGCCGGGGAAATACATGGAGATGTTTTTCAGCTCCAAGATGGGTTTCGTCTCCAAATTCTCGACCTCTTATTTCATCAGTTCTTGTTGATATGTCATATCTCTGTCCGGCGGCATCCTTCCTTCTCTTCAATTTTTTCAGGAACGATATCGCCGGATAAAGGGCCGCGCTTTTCGACTCTGGGTTTTATCGGCGCGGCCGTGTTTTTGAAGTAAACGAGGCCCGGCGCTTCTTTCCCCGAGGAAAGACGGCGGCCCGGACCTGTTCGGGTTCAACCGCCCGATTTAGAAAATGGATGCGAAGTCCGCGACATTCGATGCGTCGAAGACGAACGGAGCGCCCATGATGGCTTCGCCGTTCGCGCCGACTTTGATCTCGCCCATCCGGCCCGCGGCAATCACATCGCCTTCGCCGCCGGCGGCCTTGCCGGAGATAAGAGCTTCACAGATGTAAGTTGCGCTGTAGCCCAGATCGACGGGATTCCACAGGGCCATCTGGCCGCAGGTTCCGTTTTCGATGTAGTGCTGCATTTCGGAGGGAAGTCCCAAGCCGGTAAGCTGCACTTTGCCTTTCAGACCTTCGTCCTCGATGGCCTTGGCCGCTGCAAGAACGCCGACGGTGGTGGGGGAAATAATGCCCGCCAGGTTGGGATACTTGCTGAAGAGGCCCACGGCTTCTCTGTAACTCTTATCCGAAGCATCGTCGCCGTAGACGACTTCGACGATTTTCATCTTGGCATACTCGGGCTTTTTGACTTCTTCGTACATCCACTTAATCCAGGCGTTCTGGTTGGTTGCCTGACTCGTGGCCGAAAGAATGGCGATTTCTCCCTTGTTGCCGCAGAGTTCGGCGATGAGCTGGACCTGCTGGCGGCCGATGAACTCGGCATTGGAAGGAGAGAGATTCACCATGCGGCCCGCGGCGGAGATGCCGGAGTCCCAGGAGATCACCTTAATGCCCGCGGCCATGGCCTTTTTGGTAACGGGCACTAGAGCGTCGGTGTCGTTGGCGCTGATGGCGATGGCGTCGACCTTTTGAGCGATGAGGGTTTCGATGATTTCAATCTGCCCCTCGGCCGTGGCCTGGCTCGGTCCCATGTATTCGACATCGATGTTGCCGAGTTCACCGGCCGCTTCCTGAGCACCGTCGTCACAGGCTTCGAAGAAGCCGTTTCCGAGGCTTTTTACCAGGAGAACCATCTTGTACTTGCCGCCATCGGCGGTGTCGGCTTTTCCTGAAGCGAAAACAGCGCCTGCGGCCAGAGAGAGCACGAGAAGGATGCTGAGAACCTTTTTCATTCCAAACTCCTTTTCCATAATGGAATATTTATTCAAATCATCGTTGTTCCCCGGAGCGTGATTTCACAAGAGACGAAATCTCATATGCATGTGATTTATTCTCCGATCTTAAGCACTCATGCGACAATTTCTCGTATTGTAAGGACAAAAACTCCGATTCGAAGAATGGCAAGCCGGATATGGCCCTTCAAACCGCGATTTTTTTCAGCCGGTATCGGGGGAAAAGCCGGATGAATTACTCTTCCGGTTCGGCCATCCACTCAGAGGGGGTTCGGCCGTAGCGGTCTTTAAAGAGTCGCGTGAAGTGACGCCCGCTTTGGTATCCCAGAGAACGGGCCACTTCGCCGACATTCGCTTCCCCGCGCCGAAGAAGTTCTTTGGATTTTTCCAATCTGAGTTCGGTCAGCCTTCGGGTGAAATTCATTCCGGTCTCTTTTTTAAAGACGGTGCTCAGATAGTTGGGCGTTACTCCGAGACGCTCTGCGACCTGACCGATTCCGATGTTGTCCCTGTAAAAGCGTTCGAGAATTTTCATGGCGCGTTCCACCAGGGTGTGCGGTGTTTCTCCGGCGTCACGGTTTGCGGTATTGATCGCGGCATCCGAAAAGAGATTATGTCCTTCTTCACGAATGCGCCGGGTCAAATCGCCAAAATCCGCCGGCATCGGCGGAGGCAGCGGAACGGCAAATCGGGCAAACCAAGCCGGACCGTCCTGAATCGGTTCGTTATCCGGAAAATTACGGACAGCCTCTTCCAGGCGGTGTGAGAGAACATGAAATTCAGCTTCTTGCCCCAAGGTGTACGCGTCGCGAAGATCCTGAAGAAGATTCGCGGCTTTTAGAAAGCGCTCCGAACCGGCATGCCGGACCATTTCATCATATTCGGTTATCCGGCCGGCTCCGAGGAGAAAGCGGAGAATCGATTCTTCATCGAGGATTTCGATTTCGCGGAATAATTCTTCCGGTTCCTTAACCGCCCGTGTAAGAAGCCATGTATCTCCGATTCCCTCACCGGTCAGATTCCCGGTTATCGCCCGCAGCTCGTCGAATCGACGGCGCCACAACCGGGGAATTCCGACAGCGGACTGATTTCCCAATGTTGTTGCCAGGATAATAAGGAGACTTCCGTCTTTCATGGAAACAACACTGCCCGAGGAATCGTCGTACGTGTCGAGTTCCCCGATAATCCGGCCCGCGAAATCTCTTCTGCGGCGCAGGATTTCTTCATGCGGCAAAAGGCTGTCCCAGATAACCATACAGGCCTGCCAGATCCTTTTCTCCGCGAAAAACGCATCGTATCGGATGGAGGTGGTGTCTCCCAGTACGGCGGCCGCCTTCGCTTCCAGCTCCCGGTTGCCGCGATGCCGTCTTTCACGCATCTTAGCCGACAATTTTTTCATCAGTATCTTAAGTTCGTCGGGATCCGCGGGTTTGAGAAGGAAGTCTTCCACGCCCAGTTTCACCGCTTTTTGCGCATAGGCGAAATCGGCATGGCCGGTAATCATAACCCAAAGGGTTTCCGGAGAATATTCCCGCGCCTCGGAAACGGCCTCAAGTCCGTCTTTTTTCGGCATGCGGATATCCACGAATGCTATGTGCGGCCGGATTTCACGAGCTTTTTCGATAAGTTCCAAGCCGTTTTCCGCTTCAACAACGGTTTGTCTTTCTCCCTGAATGTCTTCGAGAATGCTGATCAGCCCGTATCGGACCAGAGGCTCATCATCGGCGATCAGGATTCTCATAACGGACTTCCCGCGAATATCGGTTCTTCGATTTCCAGTCGAATTCGTGTTCCCTCGCCGTCCTGACTCATCACGGAAAATCGGGATCCCGGATAGGTGAGTCTGAGTCTTGCTTTGACATTGGGAAGACCGATGCGTCCGCCGCCCTCCAGCACTTCCCGAGGAAGTCCGGCACCGTTGTCCCGGATTTCGATTTCCAAAATGCGCGAGCCGTCTCTGAAGGTCCAGGCGCTTTCCGCGCTCAAGTGCCCGGGCCGATCCAGCGGTTCGAGGCCGTGGATAATCGCGTTCTCCACGAGGGGCTGGAGCAGCAGCCGCGGTATCACGGCATCGCCCGTGCCGCCGCGAACAGTCAGATTATATTCCAGTCTTTCGCCGAAGCGGAGTTTTTGGAGTTCCAGGTATTCGCCGAGAAAGGCGAACTCCTCGGCGATGGTGGCATCCCGGCGTCCGTCCTGGACGTAGCGGAGCATTTTACGGAAGGAGAGGATGGAAGATTCCAATGTGTCTTTTTCTCCTTTCCGGTTCAGAGCGAAAAGGGCCGAGAGGACGTTGTAGATAAAGTGAGGCTGAACCTGAGACTGGAGCGCTTCATATTCGGCTTTGCCCTTTTCCAGAATTTCCGCGTAGCGCCTGTGGTGATCGATGGTGAGGGAGGCGAATTCGGCGAAGGTGACCATGCGGGTAATTCCCAAATCGGTGAACCCTCTCTCCTTGTCCGTGATAACGGCCGTCAGTACGGCGTCGCAGCGCTCCGCGGGTACGATGGGTACGGCGATGAGAGACGAAATACCGTTCTCCAGGAGAGGAATGGCGCCGAATCGGCGGGCGCTGTCACGGGTATCGGCAATGATGACCGCATCGCGGCCCTTGGCCGCCGCGGATGGAATCAGAGCTTCGGGATCCGCTTTCGCCAGCGGAAAAAGATTCGAGCGATCAGTCTCGGAAGATTCCGGACGGCTTTCGGCCGCGACGCCGTCTTTCATCACGGACGATTCCTCAGGGCTCCCCGAATCATCGCCCGCGATGGAATCATGTTCGGAGAATCCTCCCGCGAACGAGACCAGTCGGAGCTTCCCGCCGGGTTCCGCCACGTAATATCCCGCGGCGTCGGCCGTTGTATCGCGAACAACGGCCTGGACAATCAGCTCCCGGAGGGTATCTTCGGGAACCTCTTCTTCCAAAGCGGCGCCGACGCTGCGGGTCAGTCCGAGAATGCTTTCCACGTTGTCTTTCAAATCGCGGGAAAGTTCGTCAAAGCGCCGGCCCAGTTCTCCCAGCTCATCGTCGTAGTCGGGATTCAGCGGATGAGAAAAGTCTCCTCGAGAAACACGAATAAAGGCCATCTCCAGGCGACGGATTTTCGACAGGAGATCTTTGGAAATCAGATAAATCGTCAGCATGGCTCCGGCGATGATGAGCAGGGCGATTATCAGATCGATAAAGATGGTTTGGGTTTGGAGCCGTTCGCCGTACTCCCGGTAGCTCCGGATGAAATAGTTCATGAAGCTTTCGAAACTGTTGGTGAAATAATACGAGGTTTCCTGAATCTCATTAAAAAAGGGGATGAGAGTTTCATCCTTCTGCATTCGGTTGTAGAGATCGCCTTCGTTGGTATCGATCGCCTGAACGGCGAAGAGGATTTCCTCCATGCGCGCCAGTTTCGCCAGGGCCGTGGAATTCATTCGCCTCGCCGTTTCATAGTGATCCGCCAGTTCCGATCCGGTATCGAAAAAGCGAATCGGACTGTCCATGAACCGGTCGAAGGTTTCCATGTAGTCCTTTACCGCCTCGGTCCATTGGCGCAGCGTAACCGAGGAGCGGGGCGCGTAGGTAAGGGCGCGTACGTGGCCGTAGAGCTGAGGGGAAAAGAGATCGAAAACCAGATCTTTCATCAGTCCCATCACATCCCGGCTTTTCACCTGAAGTTCCATGCCCAGAGAAATGGCTTCCTGGATTTTTCGGGATCTGAGGGTGCTGTAGAGCGTGAGTCCCGTAATGGCCGCCAAAGAGGCGAGTATAACGGCCGAATACCAGAGAAGACGCCTTCTGATCGTCATGCATCCAGTCCTTCGGCGGTTTTGCCGAGCATGAGGGTGATTGTGTCCGCCGTTCGCCGCGGAATGTCGAGTTCGGAGGCGAGGGAGGGCCATTCGGAGAAGGCATCCCGAATTCGTTCGATATTCAGCCGGGCGTCCCGTGCGGTCAGATCGCAATGGGATGCGAAGGCCAGAAGATCGTTCATGGAATGCCCGGCGGTTTTACCGTTAAGGGCGGTTTGATGTTCCTTCGTCCACCGGCCGGCCGGGTCGCAGGAATAGGTCAGATCGAAAGCCGGAGAAAGCCTCCATTCTCCCCGTCTGTCCATGAGAAAACCGAAGTTCTTGCTGTGGTCGTCATGATTCACGCCGACGATATTGTACACCGCCCGGAGAAAGAGCTGTTCCATATCTTCATGGGAAAGTCCGAGGCGGCGGCAGGCGAGGGCCAGCTGTTCATAGCCGTAGGCTCCCGGCCAGTCGCGATGGGCATGGTCCAGGCCGCACCAGGAAGCGTAATGGAGCCGGTCCGTCTTTTCTCCGGTATTGATGCGGTCGAATCGTTCAATGAGAAAATGCCGTCTCTCGCCGTCTTCGGCCAAACGGGTTTCCGGAAGATTGATTCCGGCTTTTCGGGCGATACGCGAATATGCGTATTCAACCAAGGTCATTCCCGGAGGATCGCCGCCGTCACGGTCGGCGTTTCCGGTGATGCCGTCGAATTTCAGCAGCCAGTACCGATAAGGTTTTTCCTGAACCGTATGTCCGGGGATAAACACTCCCTCGGGACTTTCGGCCACGACGGCTTTGGCTCTGGCGCCGCCGGCGCTGGTGCCCACGCGAATCAGATCCAGGGCCGCCTGCGAAGATTCCGCTTTTGAGAGGGCCTCATGGAAGGATTCGTTCTTCTTCAGAACGGCATCGGCCAATGCCGCCAGGTCTCCCAGATCCAGCGCCGTTCTTCCTGCTTTTTTTTCGAGAGGTACGAGATTCCGGGCCGGCCTGTAGGTCAGGGCCCCCATTCCCCGGTCGGCGATGTAAAGGAGGCGTTCCACGACGTTGATATCCGCCGGATTGCGCCCCTGTTCGGTGAACCATCGGTCCAGGAGGCTTGTACCGAATTTATCCGGCAGACTGTCGACGAACATCCCCGGCAATCCTCGGAATGTCCGTTCACTTTCCCGCTCAAAGGAATACACACCCGAGCGGCGCGGCATTTTCAGCGGCGCCGGTTCGATTCCTTTTGCGCCTTCAACGAATTGCTGATCGTACTCGAAAAGGGCGCCTCTCCGGCCGTCCCGTCCCATGCCGACAACGCCGATCCGGCTGTTCCAGAGCCACACCTCGGCATGAATCATCATTCATCGCCCCATCGGAAGGTCCTTTTCCCTTCCGGATCTTCCCTGCCGTTTTTTTTCGTGCGGATTCTTCGTTTTAATCCGCCGGAATCCCTTACCAGGCTCATGGGACCGACAGGCCTCTCATAGTCCACCAGGGGTTCTAAAAGATCCAAGCGATTGAGTCCCTTTAACGCTTTTATCAGATTCGTCATGGTGACGTTTTTACCGGCTTTCAGATTGGTCCATGTGGAAGACTTAATACCGCCTTTCGTGAGAACCTCGGAGTCGGAGAGCTGAGATTCCACTCTCATTTCCTCCAGGTTCTTTCCGATCATCGAGAGAATCTCATCAACGGATATCAGTTCAACTTCTTTCATTAATAGCCAATATATCGGCAATAAAGCCGAAAATCAACAGTAAATACCAATATATTGGTATTTATTGTTGGTGGAAATCCTCCGCTCCACGGGGCGAAAAAATGAATATAAGTGTGATTCCCCGCTTCTTGCGGCGGGGCGTTTTCTTGAGCGAAGGCCGCCGGTTTAAGAGGCGGCTATCTTGCTCCTGTAATTCTCCACTTCCCAGTCGACGATAAAACGGACGAAGCGCTCTTCCATAAGTTTCGGCCCTCCGAAGCTTTCGGAAAAAGCGCAGACTTCCAAGGCGTTCTTCAGCATGAGAACGGCGTTTTTCAGAGCTTTCTCCCCGGCCGCGGCAACCAGAGCCCCGCTGAACGCCGGTCCGTTGAAAAGGGTAAGGTTCGGCGGCTTTCCCCATCTGTTGATGTATTCACGCGCGCCCGATTCCCAGGCCGAGGCAATAACGGAGGCATCGCCTTCGGGCGTATCGGCGGCTCCGCCGAGTTTAGCGCCGCCTGTTTCTTCGCCCCGTGCCGCTTTTCCGCAGCCCGCGGACATGTTTGCGTTCAAATACAAGGCTCCCGGTCCCGAATAGACGATATGATCCGGAGTAAGGCATCCGGTAAGGGGCGCGGCGGCTTCCGCCGAAGCAAGATACATCTCCAGTTCGCCCCCGGCGGCGAAAGAAACACACGCGTCCGCGCCGAACAAATCCCGAGCAACATCTGTTATTGCCGCGCCGTTTCCGAAAGCCTCCGTACGTTCCGCCGCCGTTAACTCGGCAGGCATTATTCCGGGCCGCCTCTGTAACCGAACCTCCAAAGCCTTATTCAAACGCTCGTATTTGCCTCGTACCTCATCGGCATCCCGCCCGCCGGCGAAAATCCCATGATTTTCCAGAAAGATGTATTCCGGCGAGCCCAGTCCCTTTACCGTTCGGTCCTCAAGCGCCAATTTAATAACATTGGCCAGCACGTATCCCGGATCGGTGTAGGGAATCCAAACGAGTTTATCGCCGATCAGTTCCGAAGCGATCCGCCGTCCGTCCGCTCCGCAGGTCAAACCGTTTATCAGGGTGGGATGAAGATGAACCACCAAAGGCCAGGGCAGAATATCGTGCAGAAGGGTTTCCACGCTCGGCCTTCGTGATTCTCCCGGAAGTCTGGCGGCCATCATATCGGCCAGGACCAAACGCTCCCGCTCGGCCACGGCCGCGGCATCCGTTCCGGAAGGATAATCGGTTTTCCATATGGCCGCCAGTTTGGCGCGGTCCATATGGGCGAATCCTTCTTCGCCGATGGTCGCCAAAGGGTATCCCGAGGCCTTTATATACAGAGTCTCTCCGTCTTTCAGCGAAGTGTTCCCGCCTCCGGCCACCACCCAATTCGGATCGGAGCCGTATTCCCGGCTCAAGGTCACAAGATCATTCATTAAGCGCATATCATCAGTTCCTTTTTGAAAGGACATCCTTTTCATACGCGTGTACCGCCTCTATCAAACCGGCATCCGAAACAACGCCTGATTCTTCGCAGAAACGATTCCAAACGGTGCCGAAGGGAAGAGTCTTGGAGCGTTCCAGGAGCGCCAGCCGGGCAAACGCGTCACCGGCCAGATCATATCGGATCAGCGATTCATGCGGTTCCAGGAAGGCGGCCAAGAGACCCTTAAGCGCCGAGCGGGCGCCGATGGCGTAGGCACCGACGCGGTTCATCGTGGCGTCGAAGAAATCCAAACCGATATGCGTATCTTCAAGACGCCCGCAGCGTACCAGCTCCCGGGTTAAATCGGCGATATCGTCGTTGAAAATCACCACATGGTCCGAATCCCAGCGGACCGGCCGGCTCAGATGCAGCATCAGCTCATCGAAAAAGAGGTACACCGAAGAGAGCTTATCCGCGACCGATTCGGTGGGATGAAAATGCCCCATGTCCAGAGTAACCATCTTGCCGCGGCTGAGCGCGTATCCCATGTAGAACTCGTGCGAACCCACCACGTAGGATTCGCTGCCGATGCCGAAAAGCTTGGTTTCCACCGCGTCTTTCATGTGCCCGGCCGGATATTCGGGAGCCATCAGGGCATCCAGGGAATCCTTCAGGCGGGCCCTATAGCCCAGCCGGTCCACCGGAATGTCCTTCGCGCCGTCGGGAATCCAGGTATTGCAGATACACGGAGTGCCCAGCTCCCGGCCGAACATGTCCGACACTTCCCGGCTTTTCTTTCCATGCTCCACCCAAAAGTCCCGGATGCCCTTATCGGGGTGGGAAAGGGTGAATCCGTCTTCGGCTTTCTGATGACTGAAGAATGTGCCGTTGAAATCCGCGCCCAGAGCGCGCTGTTTCAGCCAATCGGCCCATCCGGTGAAATGTTCGGGCCCGATGGCGTCTCTGTCGACGAACTTCCCGCCGAATTCGCCGTAGCTCATATGCAGGGCCAAACGGTGCTTCCCGGGAATCAGGGAGTAAACCTTATCCAAATCCGTCCGCATCTCCGCGATTGTGCGGGCCTTCCCCGGATAATTCCCGGTTACCTGGATACCGCCGCCCGAGAGCTCCGCGCCCGGTTTTTCAAATCCGCCGACATCGTCAACCTGCCAGCAATGCAGCGACAGGGATATTTTTTTCAAAGCCTCAAGAGCCGCATCAACGTTTACACCCAGCGCCGCATATTGCTCCTGGGCATCTTTATAGACCGATTCGTTCATTTTCCACCTCCGCCGCCCATAATAATAATTTCTTAAACGGGCACGTGCCTTGACGGAATCGTCGATTAATAGCACGATTTTGTCATGACCCCCGAAGCCCGTCGAACCTCCGCCGTTCCCATCCCGCCCACGGGCGTTCCCGCCGATACCGGCGCTTTCTCAGCCTCCCTCCGGGCCGAGAATCTTCCTCCCCACGCCGCGTCCTGCATAAGCGGCCCCTCCGTCGGCTGCCGGACTCCTGAGTTCAACATCGAACCCGAAGACGTTCTTCTTCCGCCCGGAGATCCGCTGAAAATCATTCGCCGCGAACCGCAAATTCCCTATCCGCTTCATACCCACAGCTTCGCCGAATTGGTCCTCATCACATCCGGAACGGGAGGACACCGCGTTGAGGACGGCCTGGTTCCCGTCGGCGCCGGGGATGTTTTCGTTATTCGGGGAGAAAAAGCGCACGGTTATGAAAAACTGAAAGATCTTTATCTCATCAATGTTCTTTTTCAGCCCTCCCTCTTGGAATATCCCATGCAGGACTTAACGAGACTGGCCGGATTCCACGCTTTGTTCTCTTTGGAGCCGCAATGGCGCGACGGAGGAGAAACGGTCCATTTGCACCTGGATGCCGGACGTCTGGATGCCGCGCTAACCCTTGTGGAGCGCATTGAAAGTGAACTCCGTGTCCGAGAGGAAGGCTATCGCTTCATGGCCGCGGCTCATTTCCTTCGCCTGGTGGGGGAGCTTTCCCGGTGGTATTCGGGCGCCTCCCATCCCGGAGCACGCCGGCTTTTCCGGATCGGCAAGGCCTTGAGCCTCATGGAGCACCGTTTGGAGGGCCCCATTACATCCGAAGAATTGGTCTCATTAACTGGTCTTTCCATCTCAACGCTGAACAGAGCCTTTCACCGGGCCGTGGGACTCTCTCCTTTGGCCTATCACATGCGGCTGCGGCTCCGCCGGGCCGGAGAAGTGCTGCGGAGTACGGATTTGAGCATCACGGAAACGGCGGGGCGCTGCGGTTTCGACGATGCGAACTACTTTGCCCGGTGCTTTAAGAAAACGATGGGCTGCTCTCCCCGGGAATACAGGGAACGAAACTGAAAGCGGCCGCGGCTGAAAATACACCTGCCGATTGAATCAAAATCGACGGACCATCCGCAAATCCTCAAAGCGGGGCGATAAGGGCGATAGGAGCGGAACATCAACAATCCCGCGAAGAGGCCTTTCCATAGAACCTCTCGGTAAATGAAAGCGGCAACCCGGAGGTTGCCCGGTACGGGTTCAGGACATCGTTTACACGAGAGTACCAGGACATCCTTTACACGACAAGAACTAAAATGATCAGCACTTTCCCTTATCGAGGTGCTGGTTATGCCGTGGAAGGAGACCAATATTATGGACGTCAAATTCGAGTTCGCCCTCAAGGCCATGGATCCCCATGTCTGTATGAAAGACCTCTGTGCTGAGTACGGGATCTCCCGGCCGACAGGCCTTAAATGGAAAAACCGGTTTATCCAGGAAGGGCTCGCCGGGTTGAAGGAACGACCCCGTAGACCTCGCAGCA
Source organism: Spirochaetia bacterium (assembly GCA_963666985.2). GTDB lineage: Bacteria > Spirochaetota > Spirochaetia > DSM-2461 > DSM-2461 > UBA2779. Next base: position 3,077,753 of record CAXXIA010000002.1, read on the forward strand.
GCCCCAACCAAACGCCTGAAGACGTTATATGCGGTATTATCCGGATCAAGACGTTGCACAACTCCAGCTGGGGGCCAAAAAAGATTCTCGAGATCTACCAGAAGACCCATCCTCATAATAATCCCCCAAGCCTCACCACCGTCAAACGCATCCTTGATAAAGCAGGACTGGTTCATCATCGAAAGAAACGGCAGCAGACCAAAGGCAGCCGAATCCAAACACATCTGCAGGCCAAAGCCCCTAATGATATCTGGACGGTCGACTTCAAAGGATGGTGGTACACTCCCGATAATGAAAAGTGTGAACCTCTGACGGTTCGGGATGAATACTCCAAATACATCTTCACCATCAAAGCTCTCCAAAAGGCTGACACACAAGAAGTTAGAACAGAGTTCGAAAAGCTCTTTTCTCTCTATGGAATCCCTCGGGTAATCCGCTCCGATAACGGACCACCCTTTGCTTCCATGAAGGGATTACTCGGACTCACCCGCTTAAGTGTTTGGTGGCTGGCCTTGGGAATTGAACTTGATCGCATCACTCCAGGAAGGCCTTGTGAAAACGGAGGGCATGAAAGAATGCATGCCGATATCAAACGCGAATTGCAGGGACAGATTCAAGGGAACCTCTCAGAACATCAGGCACACTTTGATGTTTGGAGAAATCAATTCAACAGTGTTCGTCCGCATGAAGCTCTCAAAATGCAGACTCCCGGAAGTATTTACACAAAGTCCAATCGGCCTTTCCCTCCTCGAATCCCTCAGGTGATCTACCCGGCCGGGTATCTGGTGAGAATGGTGAATAATCGGGGAGCCGTTACTATCGACAGGCATAGAGTCTTTGTCAGTTATGTCTTTTCAGGATACCAAGTTGGACTTCGGGAGAATGAGGATGAGAGCTTCACCGTATGGTTTGACAATCTCAGATTGGGAGAAATTGATTTGAAAACCTATGCCTTTCTCCCTTCAGTTGATGGATTCAAATGCTTCGTTTAAGCTTGTTTTGTGTAAACGATGTCCTGAACCTAAAATGTAAAGGATGTCCTGGTCGCTCAGCCCCGAATCGGTTCTTCCTTAATACGTCCCGCGGCCCGCTTGCCGTTTAATAAGGATTGTGAAAGTCTCCGTAACCTGGCTGAACACCGTATTGTTTCGCGAACCGGGGAGGCTACAGCCGCACTTCGCTCAGTTCCTTCTCTCCGCCGAGAAAAGCCGCGACTTCTCCCATTAAGCGGGAAATATTCAGCTTCTGCGGACACTTGGTTTCGCATTCGCCGCAGGAAACGCAGTGCAGAGCCCTCGAATCGGTTTTGGAAATGCCTTTCTCAAAAGATGTCAGCATCCAGGCATATTTACCGCGGGCTCCGGCGATATCTCCGAACATCGCCGCATTATTAAACGTCTTGAAATTCTCCGGAATATCAACTCCCTGCGGACAGGGCCGGCAATAACCGCATTCGGTACAGCCGATGGCTTTCAATTGCCGGTAGGCATTCCGGGCTTCGTCGAAGAGAGCCCTCTCTTCATCGTTTAAATCGCCGACGGAAGCTTCGGCGGCGATGTTTATGTTCTCGCGCGTCTGTGAAAGAGAACTCATGCCGCTTAAAACGATGCCGATTTCCCGCTGATCCCAGAGCCAGCGGAGCGCTCTTTCCACGGGAGTCCACTCCGGATGCGCCGATTTGGCCCAAATCTCTCGAATCGGCGGCGGCGGATCGGCCAGATTCCCTCCGAGCAGAGGTTCCATAATGATCACGCCGATCCCTTTTTCATGGGCCAGTTTCAGACCTTTAAGACCGGCCTGTTCTTTCACGTCCATGAAATTGTACTGAATCTGACAAACATCCCAATCCCACCCGCCGAGGATGGTTTCAAAGGCGGGGTAGGCGTCGTGAAAGCTGAAACCCGCGTATCCAATCTCGCCGGATTCTTTTTTCGCGGCCAGCCAATCCAAAATGCCGAGATTCACCACGGTCTTCCATCGCTCGCCGTCCAGGGAGTGCAGAAGGTATACGTCAATGCGTTCTCTTTTTAGCCGCCGTTTCTGCTCGTCGAAGAACCGGTCCATATCCGCCGGCTCTTTTAAAAGCCAGCAAGGCATTTTATCCGCGATTTTTATCTTGTCGCGCCTTTCTCCCGTAACGGCGTCCGCTATGAACGATTCACTTTCCCCGTCGTGATAGGGCCAAGCCGTATCCAGGTAATCAACCCCCGCGTCGATGGCCTCATGGAGCATGGCCGCCGATTCTTTTCGTTCGATTTTCCCATTATGCGTGGGAAATCTCATGCAGCCGAAGCCGAGAGCGGACACTTCCGGACCTTTGGGACCGATTTTGCGACGATTCATGGAGCACCTCCCGGGCGATCATTCACGTTATTATAAATATTTTCCGTTTTTCCGGGGAGGGCCAATACATCATCTCCTCTTCCGGTCCAATTTCCCGCATCCCTCGATTCGGCCGAATCCGGGATGAAGGAAGAACAGGAGGCCTCTCGCCGGGCCTGTCGGAGGTCCGATTTTTTCCGTGCCGGATCTTTTCAAAAACGCCGAATCGGTTTCTCGCCGCTTTTATTCGGAGAAGGCGTTCTCAAGCTCGGCAAGGAATCCCTTGACATCACCGTTGATATACCGCTCTTTAATACGGCCCTGCTCGTCGAACGCTTCCCAAATATTTGCGATTCCGATTTGCGTGTCCAAGAGTTTCATGCCGAGAAAGTTCAGGATTTCCCGAAGCTGCCTAATCGAATGCATAGCCCCGCCTCCGCCGTAACCGACAAAACCCACAGGCTTCCCTTTCCATTCTTTATAGAGGTAATCAACGGCGTTTTTAAGAGCCGGCGGATAACCATGATTGTATTCGGGAGTAACGAAAACAAATCCGTCCGCGCTTCCGATCAAACGGCTCCAGCTTCGGGTCTGTTCATGCGAATATTCGCCGTTCCCCATTGAGGGGGGAACCGGTTCGTTCATGAACGGCAAGTTGATCTCCGCCAAATCGATGAGTTCAAAATCCAGATTGCCATCGAAGTTCGCCGTTTGGTTCATAAACCATTCCGCAACTCTTTTCCCGGCCCGCCCGGTCCGAACGCTCCCGATGACGACTTTAATGTTCTTCTTCATTCTTTTCTCCCTTCATTGCGGTTCATGCGAATGAAATATCTACGAAAATCATAAATATTATCAAAAAAATCAAGTTTAAACGGCTCATGAAGGATTGAAATAAACATAAAGGCAAACATACAAACAAACACATTTTTCAAGATAACCTGATCGAAAACGAATAAAAACAAAATAAAAAGCCAATGGTAAATCTTGAAAAAGCCGAAAGAAGGGAATATATTTGGTCGATAGAAAGGTAAGGCAAAGGAGTTCCCCTTGCAGCTCCTCAATGAAAGAGAACGGAAAATCATAGACATTCTCATCGAAAATCCCCGCATGGGGATGAACGACATGAGTAAGCTTCTTGACGTTTCGACGGTAACCCTCCGAAGCGATTTCGATGATCTTGCCGATAAGGGCTACCTCATCCGAACTCGGGGCGGCGCCCTTCCGGCCTTTCATCCGGCCATTCTCGCCCGGCAAAAGACCTTTACCGAAGCGAAAACGGCCATCGCCAAAGCGGCCGCGGATCTCATATCCGACGGCGACACCGTCATGATTGAAGCCGGAACCACAACATCCCTCATCGGCCGTTTTCTGCTGGGCAAACGGGGAGTCAAGGTGGTTACCGATTCCACGCTCCTTTTGCCTTATGCCCGTTCCAATCCCGCACTGCATCTGACCATCGTCGGAGGCATCTTCCATCCCGAGGCCGAATCCATGGTTGGTCCCATCGCGGTTGATCACCTCAAGCAGTTCCATGTGAAGACGGCGTTCATCGGAACCGACGGGCTTTCGGTGGAAAACGGACTTACAACGCATATGATGGAAGCTACGGAAGTCGTTCGGACCATGCATAACAGGTCCGACAGAACGGTTCTCTTGGCCGATTCGGGGAAATGGGGACAGGCCGGTTTTGCACGCATCATACCCTTGGATGAAGTTGATATTCTGGTAACCGACTCCGGACTTTCGGAATCGGCCCGAGATGAAATTAGAACGATGGGGATAGAACTCCTCGTCGCCGAACCGTAAAGGAAGGACTATGGCACAAGAAATCGTCATGCCCAAACTGGGCAACACCGTCGAATCGGTGGTCATCTTGGAATGGCGCAAGAATATCGGAGAGAGCATCGCCGTCGGGGAGGTTCTCTGCGAAGTGGAGACCGACAAAGCGACACTCGACGTGGAGGCCGAAATTGCTGGCACCCTTCTGGCCAGATATTATGAAGCGGACGATGAAGTGGCCGTTCTTGTGCCCTTCGCCGTTATCGGCGAGGCCGGAGAGGATGTTTCTTCTTTTGCAGCCGCCGAAGCTTCATCTTCTGAAGCCTCATCCGTTTCGGATCAGGGCGCTCCCACCGATACCGGCGCTTCCTCGGCCGCCCCGGCCGCACAGACCGCCTCCTCCGCGGACGGGAAAGGCGGCGCCTTATCCGATCAGGCCGCAGGCAACTCGGCCGCGCCGGGAATCTCTCCCCGCGCCCGAAACCTGGCCGCCTCGTCGGGCCTCGGCGGCCTTCCCGCCGCCGGCAGCGGCCCCGGCGGCCGAATCATCGAACCGGATGTACGGGCCGCCCTTGAGGGACGCATGCCCCTGACTCCCGCGGCCCTGGCCGCCGGCGGTCCGGCTCCCGCGGTCGGAACCGGAATCGGCGGCCGTGTGACGGCAGCCGATGCGGCCGGTTATGCGGGCCTTCCCGCCGGGGCGGCCGAGGCTTCCGCGGCAAGCCGAGCGCCTTCCATGCCCGCCGCGTCCGTTTTTTCACGTACGGAAGAGTTCCCCGGCCCCGTGGAGAGCATCCCTGTGAAGGGAGTGCGCAAAGTTATCGCCAAGAGTATGTATGCCTCCCTGCATGAAACGGCTCAGCTGACTCTGAATTCCTCGGCGAATGCCGCCGCTTTGCTTTCCTGGCGCGCCGGCTTTAAGAACAGTCCGGAAGATATGGGACTCTCGAAGATTTCCATCAACGATTTGGTGATGTATGCCGTCGCCAAACTTCTGCCGCTGCATCCGGGCCTTAATGCCCATTTCCTGGGGTCTGAAATCAAACGGTTTCGGCATGTCCATTTGGGATGCGCCGTGGATACGCCCAAGGGACTCATGGTTCCGGTTATCCGTTATGCCGATACACTCTCGCTCTCGCAGCTCTCGGCGGAAACACGCCGACTCGCCGCGGCCTGCCGGGATGGAAAGGCCCTCCCCGATGAGCTTTCGGGCGGCACGTTCACCGTTACCAATCTGGGTGCTTTCGGCATCGAGAGCTTCACTCCGGTTCTCAACGCGCCGGAAGCGGCCATCCTCGGTGTGGGGACTATCACGAACGCGGCCGTCGAAAAGCCCGACGGAAGCCTCGGAATCGAAAAGAGGCTGGGACTCTCGCTCACCATAGACCATCAGGCGGTTGACGGAGCGCCCGGTGCCCGATTCCTGAAGGATCTCTCCGATATGATCGCGCATTTGGAATGGGCAATGGCCCTGTAGAAGGAGGCTTCTTCAAAATGTGTCTTTGGTCCGTATACTGTGTTCGGCGATGCTCGAAATGCTCATGTAGTTTTACTACACTGCGCTTTCTGTGCTTCGGCGGCAGCGAGCTGCGAGTCTCGCTCGCTATCTACGAACAAAATCCATCATTTTGAAGAAGCCTCTAGGAAATATAAGGAAGAAGTGCATGAGTAATTACGATCTGATCATCGTTGGCGGCGGACCCGGAGGGTACAACGCCGCCGAACGCGCCGCGGCCGGAGGACTGAAAACCCTGGTGGTGGAAAAAGAACACCTGGGCGGTGTTTGTCTGAACCGCGGGTGCATTCCCACGAAAACGCTTTTGGCCGCGGCCAAGCATTACCATATTGCAACAGGCAGCGCCGAGTTCGGCGTGAAAGCCGCCGATGTCACCATGGACTGGCCGACGGCCATGAAGAGAAAGGTCAAGACGGTCCGGGCTCTGCGCTCGGGCGTGGGAACCAAACTCAAGAAACATCACGTCGATGTTATCGAGGGAGAGGCGCGTTTTACCGGTCCTAAGGAAATCGAGGTGAACGGCGAACGTCACGGCGCCTCCAAGATGCTCATCGCCACGGGCTCGCGTCCCTTCATCCCGCCCATCCCCGGAGCCGATTCCCCGTCGGTGATGACCAGCCGGGAAATCCTGGATATCGATCACATCCCGGAATCCCTCGTGGTGATCGGCGGCGGCGTGATCGGTCTGGAATTCGCCTCGTTGTTCTCCACGCTGGGAACGAAGGTGACCATCGTGGAAATGCTCCCTGAGATCGTACCGTCGCTGGATGCCGAGGTGGCGGCTCTGCTTCGCGGGCGCCTGGAAAAGCAGGTAACCTTTAAACTCGGCGCCAAGGTTGAGAAAATCGACGGAAACACGGTGCACTATACGGACTCAAACGGTGCGGGAAACGCCGCCGGCGAAGTTATTTTGATGTCCGTGGGACGTCGCCCCGTCACCGACGGCTTGGGCCTGAAAGAAATCGGACTGGATATTCAGCGCGGCGCGATTGTTGTTGATGAGCACATGAGGACGAATCTGCCCGGAGTGTGGGCCGCCGGAGACTGCACCGGAAAGAGCCTCTTGGCTCATTCGGCCTACCGCATGGGCGAGGTTGCCGTCAACGATATGCTTTCCAAAGCGGATCGGATGCGCTACAGCGCCGTTCCTTCGGTGGTGTACAGCATCCCCGAAGCGGCGGGAGTGGGCTTAACCGAAGCGGACGCGGCGAAGGCCGGCCGAGAGGTGATCACCAAGCAGCTCCCCATGCAGTACAGCGGCCGCTATCTGGCCGAATACGGTCAGCAGCCCGGTTTCGGAAAAATCGTGATCGACGCGAAAACCCGCGTTCTTCTCGGCGTGCATCTGGTCGGCGCTCAGTGCTCGGAGATGATTTGGGGAGCCGCCGCTCTGATTGAGGCCGAATTCCGCGTGGATGAAGTGAAGGAACTCATTTTCCCGCATCCGACGGTCTCTGAAATCATACGGGAAACGGCCTGGGAGTTTTAGCGGACCGATTGTCCGTCCTCGGGTGAAAGGGACGCTTGGACCGTTAAGCGACAGGCGTCATGGAAGAGAAATCAGAACACCGGCGGCGTTCGCCGGTGAGTCGGAATATTAGGAACCAAGGAGATCATCCAATGCCCAAATGCCAAATCGTCGACCCCAAAGAGGTTCGTAAAAGCGGTAAAATTAAGTTTAACGACATTCCGGTCAATCAGTATAAAAGCGACTACGCCAAGGAAGTGAAGACCTGGGGCGTGGAACGGCTGAAAGCGGCCTACTACCACATGCTGCTTATCCGGGAATTCGAAACGGTGATGGATTCCATCAAGAAAACCGGTGCCTACAAGGGCGTGGAATACAATCACGCGGGACCGGCGCATTTGTCCGTCGGTCAGGAAGCCGCCGCGGTCGGTCAGTCCATGGCCCTCACTCACGAGGACTTTATTTTCGGTTCCCACCGTTCCCACGGCGAGATTCTGGCCAAGACGCTTTCGGCCGTCGTTACGATGGACGAGGCGGATCTTTTGAACATCATGAAGGAGTACTGGGGCGGCGAAATTCTCTCGGTTGTGGAGAAAAGCGGATCCTCGGATGTTCGGGATTTAACCGTGGACTTCATCCTCTACGGCACCATGGCCGAAATTTTCGCGCGGAAAGCCGGCTTCAACCGGGGCTTGGGCGGTTCCATGCATACCTTCTTCCCGCCCTTCGGCTCCATGCCGAACAACGCCATCGTGGGCGGAAGCGGCGATATTTCCGTCGGAGCGGCGCTTTACAAGAGAATCAACCGGAAGCCGGGCATCGTTATCGGCAACATCGGTGATGCCGCCATGGGCTGCGGACCGGTGTGGGAAGGCCTGATGATGGCTTCGATGGATCAGTACAAAACCCTCTGGGACAAGGAGGTGGGCGGTGCGCCTCCGGTGCTGCTGAATTTCTTCAACAATTTCTACGGCATGGGCGGTCAGCCGGTGGGCGAAACCATGGGATTCGGCATGCTGGCCCGATTGGGCGCCGGAATCAATCCCGACAATATGCATTCCGAACGGGTGGACGGCTATAATCCGCTGGCGGTGGCCGACGCCACGGCCCGAAAGAAGAAGATTCTCCTCGCCGGCGACGGTCCTGCCATGCTGGATGTGGTGACTTACCGGCTTTCGGGCCACAGTCCTTCGGACGCATCGAGCTACCGCACCAAGGAAGAAACCGAACTCTGGCAGGCTCAGGACTGTCTTGAAGGTTACGAGGCCTATCTGAAAAAGAACGGAGCCCTGGACGATTCGGCCATAGGCGCGTATCGGGAAACGGTGGATAAAAAGCTGATGGATACGTTCCTGAAAGCCATCGATTTGAAGATTTCACCGCGGCCCGAAGGACGCTTTATCGAGTCGGTTATGTTCTCCAACCAAAAAGTGGAGGCCTTCGACGACAGAGAGCCTGAAATGCTCCAGAAGCCGGAAGACAATGAGCGGGTGAAGAGTCTGAAGAAGAAGATCCGGAGTGCCAAGGACGAGAACGGCAAGCCGGTGAGTTCCGCCAAGCTGTTCGCGTTCCGGGATGCGCTTTTCGAGGCCATGATTCACCGTTATTCCATCGATCCGACTCTGGCGGCCTGGGGCGAGGAAAACCGGGACTGGGGCGGAGCTTTCGCGGTTTACAGAGGGCTCACCGAAGCGATTCCCTACCACCGGCTGTTCAATTCTCCGATTTCCGAAGGCGCCATCGTCGGCGCGGGCGTGGGGTATGCCCTCTCGGGCGGCCGGGCGGTTGTGGAACTGATGTACTGCGACTTCCTGGGCCGGGCCGGGGACGAGGTGTTCAACCAGATGTCCAAGTGGCAGAGCATGAGCGCCGGTGTTCTGAAAATGCCTCTGACTCTGCGGGTTTCGGTGGGCGCCAAGTACGGGGCGCAGCATGCTCAGGACTGGACCTCCCTGGTGGCTCATATCCCCGGACTGAAAGTCTATTTCCCGGCGACTCCCACGGACGCCAAGGGTATGCTGAACCTGGCCCTTTCCGGCACCGATCCGGTGGTGTTCCTGGAGAGCCAGAGACTCTACGGCATCGGAGAAGAGTTCGAACCGGGCGGTGTCCCCGAGGGCTATTACGAAACCCCCGAAGGTGTTCCCGCGGTGCGGAAGCAGGGAAAGGATCTGACGATCATCACTTTGGGCGCGACGCTTTACACGGCGCTGAAGGCCGCGGACACGTTGGCCGAAACATACGGGGTGGACGCCGAGGTTATCGATATGCGCTTCGTGAATCCGCTGAATTACGATGTTCTGGCCGAATCGGTGAAAAAGACCGGCCGGGTGATTTTGGCTTCCGACGCGGTGGAGCGGGGCAACTATCTGCAGACCGTGGCCAACAATTTGAGCCAGATCTGCTTCGACTCTCTGGATGCCCCGCCGGTGGTGCTGGGGTCACGCAACTGGATTTCTCCGGCGGCGGAAATGGAGAGCGACTTCTTTCCGCAGAGCGAATGGCTTATAGACCTGGTGCATGAGCGGATTCTTCCTCTTAAGGGTCATGTTCCCACAACGGTACAGACCATCGGCGAACTGATTCGCCGGGAGAGGAGCGGCGTGTGAGCAGCAAGGCCGAACTGGAGGCTTTGAGACTCGACGGGAGCGACGCGGCCTCCCGGCTGGCGCGGCTGGAGGAAAAGCTGGCGGCGGATCGCACGGCGGGGTTCGCTCCGCCGAAGACCGGCGAGGTGAACAACCATATCCACACGAGTTACTCTTTCAGTCCTTATTCGCCCGCCGAGGCGGCCTACGGCGCCTGGCGGGCCGGGCTGGAAGCGGCCGGGATTGTGGACCATGAATCGGTTTCCGGCTGCGCCGAAATGAGTGAAGCCGGAAAACGGATCGGTCTGGGCGTAACCTCGGGCTGCGAGCTTCGGGTGGATGCCGCCGGGACGCCGCTTGAGGGCCGCCGGATTAACAATCCGGACTCGCTGGGGCTGCTGTACATGGTGATTCACGGCATCCCGAAAAGCGGCCTGGCCGAAGTGGACGCGTACCTGGCGAAAATCCGGAAATCCCGGAACGCGAGAATGCGGGACCAGACCGCGGCGCTGAACGGTATTCTGGCCGAAGCGGGACTGCCGATCCTGGATTTCGATGACGATGTGGCGGCGATTTCCAGGAGTGCCGAGGGCGGCAGCATCACCGAACGGCACATCCTTTTCGCTCTGGCGAAAAAGGCGGCGGATGCCTACGGACGCGGAGAAACGCTGGTCGGAATGCTGGATTCGGCTTTCGGGCTCTCGGTGCCGCCGGTTATCGCTCAGCGTCTTTCCGATCCGGAGAATCCCCATTTTCTCTACGATCTTCTGGGTCTGTTTAAAGGATCTCTGGTGCCGCGATTCTTCCGGCAGCCGGATTCCGTTGAGTGTCCGCCGGCGGCCGAAGCGACCGCCCTGGCCGCTCGGGTGGGCGCCATTCCCGCTTATCCTTATCTGGGCGATGTGGGCGAGTCTCCCACGGGCGATAAGAAGGCCGAGAAGTATGAGGACGATTGGCTGGAAGAACTGTTTGAGGTTCTGCCCGAGATGGGCTATAAGGCCGTAACCTACATGCCTCCGCGGAATACGAAAGAGCAGCTTTCGCGGGTGAAGGATTTCTGCGGCAAAAAGGGCCTGATGCAGATCTCCGGCGTGGATATCAATTCTTCGCGGCAGGATTTTCGGTGCCCCGAAGTAACCGATCCCGATTTCGTGCATTTGAACGACAGCACGTGGGCCCTGATTGCCCATGAACATCTTTCGAATCACGGCGGTCCGGGGCTCTTCGACGAGGCTTCGCCCATGAAGGACGCGCCTTTGGAAATTCGGCTGGATATTTACGCGAGAATCGGCCGGCGAATGGATCCTTCGCATCCGGAAACCATTCTCGCCGCGGCCAAACGGGAGGGCTTATGAATCGATTGATTTTAACTCCGATACTCCGCGGGGCCTATATGGAAGCCCTCAAGGGGCCTGTTTTCCTTCTTTTCAGCGAGACTGAAAATACCGATCTGCCCGAGCTCGTTCTCGGAGGAGACGGCGGACGCCGAATGAAAGAGGACTTTTCCTCCGGCGAAGTCTATACCGCCGAAAACCGGGAGTGGGAACGGAAAATAGGAAAACAGGCCCGGGACGCTCTGGCCGCGATGAAGGACGCCGACGGTTTACTGCCCGCCGGCGTTCGTGTCTCGGGTTTGGGGAGCTTTTATGCCGGAAGAACTTGGGAAGAGGCCGAGGCTCATCGCCGCGGCGCGGCCGGCCGTTTGCCTGAGGCGGCATGTTCCGGACGGGCCGATGTTGTTCGGGGGCGTATCGCGTTGGTAACGGGAGGCGCTCAAGGCTTCGGCGCGGAAATAGCCCGGGGGCTGGCGGATGAAGGAGCCTTTGTGTTCGTGGCGGACATCAACGCCGAGGGCGCCGAAGCTTTCGCCGCGGAACTGAACGGAACGGGAGCCAAACGGGCCGCCGCCGTGGCCGCGGATGTGTCGGATGAGGATTCCATTCGGGCCATGGCCGACTCCGTGGTCGCCGAGGCCGGGGGGCTGGATCTTCTGGTGAGCAACGCCGGCGTGCTTCGCGCCGGGTCGGTTCTGGAACAGCCCGCTCGGGATTTCGATTTCGTTACACAAATCAATTACAGCGCCTTTTTTATGGTGGTGAAGCACTGCGCTCCGGTGATGATTCGGCAGAGATCGGCGTGTCCGTCGCGAAGAAGCGACATTCTGCAAATCAATTCCAAGAGCGGCTTGGCGGGGTCGAATAAAAACGGCGCTTATGCCGGCGGAAAGTTCGGAGGAATCGGCTTGGTGCAGAGCTTCGCCATGGAACTGGTGGAGTACGGAATCAAGGTGAACGCGGTCTGCCCCGGCAACTTCTTCGACGGACCTTTGTGGTCCGATCCTCAAAAAGGGCTTTTCGTTCAGTACTTGAACACGGGGAAGGTGCCCGGTGCGAAGAGCGTGGCCGATGTGAAGAGATTTTACGAGGCGAAAGTGCCCATGGGACGAGGATGCGAAGGCGCGGACGTGCTGCGGGCCATCCTTTACTGCGTTGAGCAGGAATATGAAACGGGTCAGGCCGTGCCGGTTACAGGCGGTCAGATTATGCTGAAATAGCTCGCCGAAGCGGTCCTTTGGCCTTAATGCGGCGCCGGGGAATTGATTGAATTGCTCACGTGCCGGAGCACGCTGCGCTTTTTTCGCCGGATTCCCCGGCCTGCCTTTAGGCCAAATCGCTTGCTTGGGCAAACTGCTTGTTGCTGGTGAATGAAGGAAATATAAGGAGTAGTGAAATGAAAACCAATGCGGTTCGAATGTACGGAAAGGAAGATCTTCGGCTCGAAGAGTTCGAACTTCCCGAGATGAAGGACGATGAGATACTGGCGCACATCATTTCCGACAGTATCTGTATGAGTACCTATAAAGCCGCCGAACAGGGAACGGCTCATAAGCGTGTTCCGGCGAATATCGCCGAAGAGCCCGTTATGATCGGTCATGAATTCTGCGGCCGGATTCTCAAAGTGGGATCCAAGTGGGCCGGGAAATACAAGGAAGGCGACAAGTTCACCATTCAGCCGGCGCTGAACTACAAAGGGAGTCTGGATGCTCCCGGATACAGCTTCCGGTGGATCGGCGGAGCGGCCACCGACATCCTCATTCCCAATGAGGTGATGGAGATGGACTGCCTTCTGCCTTACGACCAGGAAGCATATTACTTCGGCAGCCTTTCGGAACCCATGAGCTGCATCGTGGGCGCTTTCCGCGCCAGCTATCATGTTCCGCAGGGAACTTACAATCATCAGATGGGTCTCAAACCCGGCGGTACGATGGCCATTCTGGCCGGCGCCGGTCCCATGGGACTGGGCGCGGTTGATTTGGCTCTTCACGGCGATATCAAGCCGCGAAAACTGGTGGTGACCGATATCGACGATGCGCGGCTTGCGCGCGCCGAGTCCCTCTTTCCCGCATCCGAGGCGGAAAAAGTCGGCGTGGAATTGGTTTATATGAACACCGCCAAAGTCGACGATCCGGTGGCCGCTTTAAAGGCGCAGGCCGGTTCGGACGGATTCGACGATGTCTTCGTTATGGCGCCCGTCGCTCCGGTTATCGAACAGGCGGACCGCATTCTGGGTAAGGACGGCTGCATGAATTTTTTCGCCGGTCCCACAAATCCCGAATTCACGGCGAAGGTCAACTTTTACGACGTTCACTATGCTTTCCATCACATCGTCGGAACCAGCGGCGGAAACACCGAAGATATGATGATTTCCTTGGAAATGATGAGAATCGGACGTATTGACCCCTCCATCATGATTACTCATGTCGGCGGATTGAATTCGGTGATTGAGACCACGCTGAATCTGCCGAAGATTCCCGGCGGCAAAAAGCTCATTTACACGAACGTGAAGCTGCCGCTCGTCGCCATTGAGGATTTTGCCGAAAAGGGAAAAAGCGATCCGTTCTGGGCGGCCCTCGCGGAGATTACCGGGAAGAACAACGGGATTTGGAACGCGGAAGCGGAGGCTTATCTTCTGGCGAACGCTCCGGCCATCTGCGGCTGAAAAATCGGAGAATATCCCAAGGCGGCCGGAAAAATTTATACCTCCGGTTTCGGCTATATCATGAGATAATTGTTTACGGCGGATTCTTTAAAGGACCGCCGTGAATGTTTTAATAACTGATTTTTTCGGAGGAATTCTTATATGAAGTTCAAAGCGGCGAAAACAGGAGAATGGCGTTATACCGGCGGAAGGCCTAAAATCGGCATCAGACCGACGATCGACGGACGTCTCGGCGGCGTTCGGGAGAGTCTGGAAGATCAGACGATGAGCATGGCCAAAGCCGCCGCCGATCTTATCTCCGGGAAATTAAAGTATATCGACGGAACACCGGTGGAATGCGTTATCGCGGAGAGCTGCATCGGCGGTGTCGCCGAGGCTTCTGCCTGTCAGGCCAAGTTTGAAGCCTCCGGAGTCGGCGCCACTCTCACGGTAACGCCCTGCTGGTGTTACGGTTCGGAAACCATGGATATGGATCCCAAGACTCCCAAGGCCGTTTGGGGATTCAACGGGACCGAGCGGCCCGGTGCCGTTTATTTGGCCGCCGTTCTTGCCGCCCATGCTCAGAAGGGGCTTCCCGCGTTCGGAATCTACGGGCGGAACGTGCAGGATTCAAGCGACACAAGCCTTCCCGCCGACGTGGAAGAGAAAATTTTAAGGTTCGCCAGGGCCGCCGTGGCTTTCGCCACCATGCGAGGCAAAAGCTATCTTTCCATCGGTTCTGTGTCCATGGGCATCGCCGGCTGCATTGTCGATGAAAGTTTCTTCCAGAATTATCTCGGCATGCGCAACGAGTACGTGGACATGAGTGAAATCGGCAGGCGCATCAGGGAAGAAATTTACGATACCGCGGAATACGAGCGGGCCCGTGCCTGGGTGAAGGAAAACTTGAAGATCGGGGCCGATCCCAATCCCGCCGACCAGCGGCATTCACCGGAACGGAAAGAGGCCGAATGGGACGAATCGGTAAAGATGGCCCTTATCGCGAAGGATCTGATGAGCGGAAATCCGGCGCTGGCCGAAAAAGGTTTCGGCGAAGAGGCCCACGGACACAACGCCATCGCCGCGGGTTTTCAGGGACAGCGGCAATGGACCGATTGGAGAGCCAACGGCGATTTCATGGAGACCATGGCCAACACCAGTTTCGACTGGGACGGATTCCGGCAGCCTTACATCCTGGCCACGGAGAACGACACCCTGAACGGCATTACCATGCTGTTCGGGCATCTCTTAACGAATACGGCTCAGATTTTCAGCGATGTACGCACCTTCTGGAGCCCCGAAGCCGTGGAACGCGTTACGGGACATAAGCTCGGCGGCCGGGGTGAGGGAGGACTGATCCACCTGATCAATTCCGGCTCCACCTGTCTTGACGGTACCGGCGAGCAGACCGTAAACGGAACGCCGGGCATCAAGCCTTTCTGGGAGATTACCGAAGCGGAAGCCGAAGCCTGTGTGAAGGCCACGAATTTTTGTCCCGGAAATTTAGGCTATTTCCGCGGCGGCGGCTATTCCTCCGATTTCCTTACCAAAGGGAATATGCCCTGCACCATGAGCCGTCTGAACTTGATTAAAGGGCAGGGACCGATCCTGCAGATCGCCGAGGGCTGGACCGTGGAAATCCCGGGTGAGGTTCATGATAAGCTCGACAAGCGAACCGATCCCACCTGGCCGACCACTTGGTTTTCGCCTCGCCTTACGGGCACGGGGAATTTCAAGGATGTCTATTCGGTCATGGCCGCCTGGGGCGCCAATCACGGAGCCGTCAGTTACGGACATATCGGCGCCGATTTGATTTCCCTGGCGGCGATGCTCCGTATTCCGGTTTCCATGCACAATGTCGCAGATGAAGCGATTTTCCGTCCGGCCGCCTGGAATCACTTCGGTCAGGATAAGGAAGGAGCCGATTTCAGGGCCTGCGCGAACTTCGGCCCGATGTATAAATAGATTTTTCTTCTCCGGGGCGGCCTGCTGACGATAAGTGCCGCCTTGGGGATCACGGGGGCGTACCGCGTAACCGCGTAAATATCAGTGTGCTGACGTCGGAAACGGACAGCTTTGAGAACGTACCGGACATCTGCGCGGAAGACTGCACGGCAGTGAGGTACGCCCCGATCAATATTCCACAATTCCGGGAGAACCGTAATGAGCTACACAGTCGCCGTCTTGGACATCGGAAAGACCAACAAGAAAGTCGCTTTATATGATGAAGAGATGAACCCCATCGCCGTACGTAAGAGAAAGATTGAAACGTACGTACAGGATGGTCTGGATATCGAAGACATCGAAACGGTGGTCGACTGGTTCCTTCAGCAGCTCGGGGAACTCGGGAAGGAATATGAGATTCGAAGCATTGCCGTTACAACACACGGCGCCACGTTCGTTTGTCTTGACGGTGAAGGACATCCGTCGGTTCCGCCTGTGGCCTACACCAACGAAGTGGATGAGAGCGTTCATGAACGGTTTTGGGCCGCCATGGGAAACCCCAAGGAAATTCAGCGAAACACCGCAACCGCTGAAGTCAAGCCTTTAATCAATCCGGCCAAGCTCCTTTGGTTTTTGAAGGAAAGCCGGCCTGAGGATTTTAAGCGGACCAAGCATATCCTTCTCTATCCGCAGTACTTTGCCTACAGGCTGACCGGCAGGATCGCGGCCGACATTACCTATACGGGCTGTCACAGCTACCTCTGGGACTTCGGAAAGAACGATTGGTCGGAAGTGACCGATAAGCTTGGGATTCGCGGCATGCTGCCGAAGAAGCCGGGACTGCCGACCGAAGAGCTCGGTCCCCTTTCGCCGGAAGTTGCCGCACGGACCGGTTTGTCTCCGGATGTAAAAGTTACGCTGGGGATTCACGATTCCAATTCGTCGCTCATTCCCTATTTGATTACTCAAAAGAAAGATTTCGTGCTGAATTCCACCGGAACCTGGTGCGTAGCCATGCATCCGGTGGACCAAGTGCGTTTCGAAGCCGATGAGCTGGGAAAGATGATCTTCTACAACTTATCGTTTGAGGGACGGCCGGTGAAAACGTCCATCCTCATGGGCGGGTTGGAATACGCCTTTTATACCGAAGCCGTCATGAAGCATCACGGCAGGCAGGAATGGCCGGATTATGATCCGGCGATGTATGCCGATATCCTTTCCCTGCCGCGGACCTTCCTGCTTCCGTCCCTGGTTCCGGGAAGCGGTCAGTTCCCCGACTCGGTCGCCAGAGTCGTTGACGAGGGAGAAGAGTATTCGCCGAACGATATCGAAACCGGGAACCGCTGGCCCAAGGCTTTCGAGGATTATCGCGCCGGATTCGCTCTGGCCAATCTTTCTCTGGCCATTCAAACCCGTATCGCGCTGCTTCGCGTCGGACTTACCCCCGGAACGGAAGTGTTCATCGAGGGCGGATTCCGGCAGAACGAAAATTACGGCGCCCTTCTCGGTGCGCTGCTCCCGGAAAATCCTCTCTATTTAACGTCTCTTGATGAAGCGACAAGTTTCGGCGCGGCTCTGACGGCCAAAGCCCTGGCGGACGGTGTGTCCGTTGCGTCCTTAAAAAAGTATGTCAAACTCGACAAGCAGCCGGTAACCCCGGCCCGATTGGATGGGCTGGAGGATTATGTCGCGGCGTTTATGGCGTATATCGAGGGCTGATTCGCTTCCTGCGGCAAAGCGGTGAATCCGCAGCCGCGGGATTGAATGTTCCGGCCGTGCCTGCGATTCCGCCTGAGGCGGGGGAGTGATTCGATAAGTCGTTTAGGGGTATCCTGAAAGCCCGAGGTATTTTTCATGCCCCTGCACATCGATAATTTCCATATCGCCGCGGATGATTTTCCAACAACCGAACAGTATCCCTATTCCCTGGAACTCGTTAGGACGATGTCCGGGGTTTCCTTTGATTCTCCGATTACGCTGTTTGTCGGGGAGAACGGAACCGGAAAATCCACCATCCTTGAAGCTCTGGCCAGAGCCTGCGGCGTTCATATTTGGCGCTTTGAAACGGGCGCTCGCTATAGAAACAACCGTTTTGAGGAAACCCTTTACAGGCATATTCGCGTCGGATGGACCCGCGGACCGGTTCCCGGAGCTTTTTTCGGTTCCGAAATTTTCAAGGATTTCGCCTATCTGCTCGATGAATGGGCTTCCACGGACCCCGGACAGCTGAAATATTTCGGAGGGGAATCCCTCGTTACTCAATCCCACGGCCAGTCCATGATGGCTTATTTTCAATCCCGATACGCCGTTAAGGGACTCTATTTTCTGGATGAACCCGAGACGGCTCTCTCTCCGCGCAGCCAAATGGAACTGATGGAGATTATTCAAAAGAACGCGGGCGCCGGTCATGCCCAATTCGTGATTACGACGCATTCGCCGCTTCTTCTGACCATGGAAGGGGCCCGGATTTACAGTTTTGATCATCTTCCCGTGAAAAGCGTTTCTTTTCGGGAAACCGAGCATTTTCGTGTGTATAAGGAATTCTTTTCGGGATTCTGATTGCCGCGGTGATGCCGGAACGTACGGCTGAAACCGTTGAAAATTGTGTTTCTTTTACGGATCGGTCGGGTCGTCCGATTCGGTCAATTCCTCCAAAAGTGTTCGTACGGATGTGTTTTCACCGTATTCCAAAGACTGTTTCAGACTTAGGATCGCCTTTTCCCTATATCCCAGGCCGAAGGCTTGAATCTCTGCGATGATGAGGTAAAGATGAGAATCTCGATGTCCTTTCTCAATCAGACGAAGGAATCGTTCAAGGGCTTCGTTATAGCGTGATTTTCTGTAAAAAAAAGCGCCTTCGAGGGCCAGCAGCCGGGAATCTTCTTCATCGATATATCGGGCTCTCTCCAGATATTCTTCGGCTTGCTTCCATTCCAGGGCGTTCAGTGAAGATTCGGCTTTATCGAGCAGATGAGATTGAGAGAGAAGCCGGGCATAGAGAACTTGTTTTCGGCTGGTAAAATTTAAATCGACGATTCGGCTTTCAAAGTCGTCTTTTGAGAGCCGAAGTGTGTGATTTCCCCGGCTGAGGCCGGGAAGAACGAATCTTCCGTCGATATCGGTAATCGATGAATATTTATCTTTGCCGTCCGCCCGGACGACCGCTCCGCGGCAGGGACGATTTTCCGAATCATAGACGATGCCGATGAAGTCGGCTTGCAAAAAATCGCCCATATCTTCATTCCCGGCTTTCGGAGAAGAGGAACACGCGGCTGTAATCAGCATGACGCCGATAAGGGCGATGATGAGACAGAATGAGTTTCGGCGGCTGTTCATGAACATTCCTCCCGAGGGACTACGTGAGTCTTCTCTTCGATTCGGATTATTAAAAGACCGTCATCGTCGGAAAGCAGGCGCCAACCGGAGCGTTCTTCTCCGACACGCAGACGGCGGATTCGGCCTGTTCGGCCGTCCTTCATGGCATAGATATATCCCCCCGATCCTTCGATATAGCGTCCCACGATGCATATCGGAATAGCCGGAGTATCGGATTCAGGAAAACTCGCTTCTTCGGGTTCCGGCGGCTCAAGCGGCCGAGGAGACGATTGAGGAGAGGCGTTACGGAACGTCGGCCCGAAAAGAATCTCGGCGGCCGCCGCAAGAGCATCGGGTGTTTTTGCGACGAGGTTTTTTTCAAAACCGATACTTTTACCGATGGCCGTATCGATTTGTATCGAGGAATCGTATTCACCGATTTCTTCTTTGTTACAGCGGGCCGGAAGGATTGTAAGTGTTACGGAGAGTCTTTTATCGAGTACTGTGAAGGAAGCGCGGGAAACATCCAGGATCGGTTCGGCGGATTCCAGAATCATCAGAAACGGCATGACCTGCGCCGGAAGTCCTGAAAAGATAATCTCCAGAGTGGGAATTTCGTTTCGAAGAAAAAAAGAATAGGAGGAAACCGAGAGTCCCAGCCTATCGGTCTCGTCGATGATGATGGCGGCGGACTCGATAAAATGATCATACGGCGGATCATCGTACCGTTCGCGTTCTTCGGCGATTTTATTCCGCAGTACGGCGTTAATGCGGTTTGGATCCTCGAGCCGTTTTTTCTCCGCCGGCGCGGGGAAAAAGGCCGCCGAAGGGAATGACTTTTCCGTATTTCGTGAGAGCAAGGCCGCGACGGCTCCGGCTCCCAAGGAAAGGAGAATGAAGATAATGATGAGAAGGCGTTTAAGGACCATCAAAGAGCCCCTCGATTGAAATCTCCCGGTTCTCAAGGCCCCCGGATTCGGCGACTTCAACGGCGTTAATACCGGAAAAACGGGGATGAGCACGCAGAGAGCGAACCAGGGCCATCGGGTCGGAGGAACGGCCCTTGAAGCGGAACCCGCGGCCGTCGACGGAAAGGTATGTGATTTCCAGATTCGAAGCGGTCGCGGGTGCGGCGATGCCGGTATTTTTTTCGCCTGAGTCCGAACCGGCGCTTCCGGCTTCCGCAAGAGCGGCCAGCAGATCCGTCGGACGCCTGGGACGGCCGCGGACGAGGTTTTGCCATTGATTTTCCAGGGCCGACAGTTCGGCTTTCCGCTCCGTTTCGGCGGCGATTCTGCTTTCTTGGAGCCGAGAGGCTTCAAAGAGCAACGACGCGGTTTCTTTGTCTTTACGGACCAGCGTGACGGGGATAAGGGATGAGACCGCCAGAAAAACAGCGACAGATAGGGGAAGAAGAATATCCGCAGGCCGTTTGCGGCGGGGGCGGAAGACTTCCCTGATGCGGCGGGAGTGTGACGGAACGGCCGGGTGGTTTTGGTCGCGGTGACTCCGGGGAAAATCCCGCTCGCCGGGTTTGTGTAATTCATCTTGCCGTTCATCCGGGAGCGCCGTTAGTGCTTTTTCGGCTTCCGGAACCGTAATGCGCGCCAGAGGAAATCTGCTTCGAATCAAGTTGAGTCTTTCCTTGAGGATCAGGACGGCGACGGCGCGGCGGGTTTGTCCTCTTTGCGGTGAAAGGAGAGTGTCCGTTTCATATCGTTCAAGGGGTCCCGGAATATGGGAGGCCGTCTTTACTTCCGGAAAGCGGCGGAATTTATTCCAGGATTGTATCGGCGCGTCCTCGATAACAAGTTCCACGAGGATCGAATCCAATGCAAGAGTAAGGACGCGTCGGCTGAACGCTATGTCCGGCGAGCAGATAAGATCGTCTCCGGAAAAGCCGATCCGGATAAGTTTCGTCTTCATTGAATTTCTCCCAGCATCCGGAAAAGCGGCAGAACATAGCGGACCACGATCAGAATCATGCCTCCTCCTACAAAGAGGATAAGGATCGGTTCAATCAGACGCGCCGCGGAATCGACGCTTCTGGCGATGCGTGTTTCGAAGTGTTTTCTGAGAACGGAAAAGATCGACTGAACGCGGCCGGTTCTCTCGCCGATTCGAATCCATCCGGCCATCATGCCGGGAATCCATGACTCGTCGGAGAGCAGGCGGGAAAGGGACTCGCCGCGGCTTACACCTTCGGCCGCGTGAACCAGACGATTGCGCAGATATGAGTGTCGCACCGTTTCGGCCGCCTGCAGAAGCGCTGCGTCCAGCGGCATGCCGCGGCCGGCGCAAATCTCCAGCGCGAAAGACCATTCCATCAGATTCCAATCGCGCAGAAAGGCGCCGATTCCCGGAATGAAAAGGATCATTTTTTTCAGCTTTTCGCCGTTTCTTTCACTCCTCGATCGGTAATGGAGCAGAGTCATAACGGCCGGTATCGCCGCCGAGCAGAGAAGAAGAGGAACGGCGAACGAAATCCCGGATCGGCTCGAAATTCCTGATGCTCGGTCCGCCGAAAAACCCAGGACTTCCATGCTTGCCCGCAAGTTAGGAAGTGTAACCGCGGTTAGGTAGATAACCGCCGCGAGTGCCGTTACGCAGACCATAACGGGGTAGGCAAGAGCTCCCTTTAACTTTTCCCGCAGCCGCTCGAGCCTGTCGTAATGATGTTCCAAGTGACGCATGGCTTCGGCGAGCGAGCCGGTGGATTCGGCAATCCCCGAGAGGGCTTTAAAGAGTTGGGGAATTGTTATGGGACAAATCTCCAAAGCTTTTCGAAAAGACTCCCCTCGATTCAATTCCCGCGAGAGTCCTCGGGTTACGGCGGCGATAGTTTCTTCTCCGCGGAATTCTCCCAGAAGATAAACGGCTTCCTGGAGCGTATGCCCGCCTTCCAGAAGCATGGCCAGCTCTCCGGCGAATTCTCCTGTTTTTTTCAGCGAAAGACGTTTTGTTCGGTCCTTTCGGTTCGAACGGATCGGGCGGCGCGGATTCTTTTTATCGGAGGTAAAGAGAGCCGCTTTCATGAGATTACCGCCCGCCGTATTTCTTCCACCGTGGTGATTCCCATGGCGGCTTTCGCGAAGGCGTCACGAAGCATGGGCACATATCCGAAGAGGTTTTCCCGTTCTTCTCCGTCCGGCCTCCAATGTCCGGAGGCGATTGTCGCGGAGGTCTTTTCATCCGGTGAGAACCATTCTGAGACGGCGATGCGGCCGGAATAACCGGTCTTTCCGCAGGCCGAGCAGCCCTTTGCGCGGCCGAAACGGAGGTTCCGTACGGATTCCGGGCGGATTTGTTCATCGGCGAATATCCGGCCGCCGGATTCGGAAATCCCGTACGCGGCCGCCAGAGACCTTTCGTCGGTATCGGCCGCGGATAGAAAACCGCAAACCGGACAGAGTCGCCGTACCAGGCGCTGAGCCAGGACGCCTTTGAGTACCGCGCTTAAAAGGTACGGAGGAACCCCCATGTCGGTAAGTCGGGATATCGCGGAAGGCGCATCAAGCGTATGCAGGGTCGCCAGCACCAGATGTCCGGTAAGGGCGGCCCGCACCGCCAGCATCGCCGTTTCGGGATCTCTTATTTCTCCCACCATCATCACGTCCGGATCTTGTCTGAGCACGCGCCGAAGCAGACTCTCGAAGGTCAGCCCTATCGCTTCGTTCACCTGGATCTGTTCGATGCCCGGGATAATGTATTCCACGGGATCTTCAATTGTGGTGATTTGTCTGTAGTCTTCTTTGATTTCCGTCAGGAATGTTCCGAGCGTGGTGGTTTTGCCGCTGCCGGTCGGACCCGTGGTTAAAAGAAGTCCGTGAGGTGCCGCAAGGATGCGGCGCAGTGCCTTTACGGTTGATTGTGGAAAACCGAGATTGTCCGGTCGGATCAGGTTTTCGGCTTTCTGAAAGATCCGGAGAACAAGTGATTCGCCTCGAATAAGCGGAACGGTCGAAAGACGGATATGAACGTCGCGGCCGCCTAAGGTTACGGTCAGACGTCCGTCCTGGGGAAGACGGCTTTCCATGATGTTCAGATTCGCCATGAGTTTGATCCGTGAAGATACCGAAGCGAATCGTTCCGGCGGACGGACGGCAACGGTTTGAAGCAATCCGTCCAGCCTGTAGCGAACGCGCATGGATTCATCGTCTTTCACGATGTGAATGTCGGAAGCTCCGATACGAACGGCGTCCAGGATGATGCTGTTGACCAGATTCACCGTGGGGGCATCCTCGGTGAGTGTCTCCAGCGGTGCCGGAAGTCCGCCGAATTCCGGCACGGGGTCTTTTATGCCCCCGGTTTCTTCCCGGGAAAAATAGCGTGCCAATGCCGAGCGGAACTCGGCCGCCGGAGCTATCCGCAGATCGACGGAACGGGGAGCGTGAAAACGCCACAGTTTTCCGGCGGCGGCTTCGGCATCCGTTCCTTCTTCGAGCACGGCCGTAACGATTTTGTCGTTTTCTTCCACTTTCAGAACACGGTATTCTTTAATGAACTCCAGTCCGTACTGCTCGAGAACGGACCAGGAAGGGTAGGTTTTCAGGAGGGGGTAGGCTCCGGAGGAGTCAATGAGCGTTCCCGGGGATTTATCGGCGTTTCGCGAGGTCTTCCGACATGGAGGCCGTTCCGGAATAGCGGTAAGGCTTTCAGCGTTCAATGTACTTCTCATAAACATGACGGAACAGGCCTCCTTCATCGGAAGAATCGTCTCTGTCGTATTCGATGTGAGGAACGATATAAACCACGAATTCCGTGTTTTCCATGGTCGAATTTTCTTTTCGAAAGAGATAACCGAGAAGAGGTATTTTCCCGAGAAGCGGAACTCTTGTCTCTGTTTCCGTTTTTTCCCGCTGAGTCAGGCCGCCGATGACGACGGGTGTGCCTTCGGCGGCGCGGATGCGGGTATTGATGATTTTTTCCGACGTGGGAGGCAGTCCTCCGGAATCCTCGTTCGCGCTTAACTGTTTGGAGATGGTGGTTTCGACGGCCATGGTGATCATGCCGTCTCCGGACACACGGCCTTCGATGTTGATGAAGAGCCCCGAAGTGATTTCCTTTTCCGTGGAAAGGATCAGGTTGCCGTTGGCATCCTGCTGAATATCCTGGTAGCGGAACGTGTTGGTGTTTCGGAAGCTGATTTTTTCACCGGAAAGACCGTTGAGCGTGGAATCGGCGATTACCTTGGCCCTGGATTCGGAGATTTCGGCCGAGAGTCCGACGGCGAACCGGTATCCGAAAGCGGAAGCGATGTCAAAATTCAGATTCAGCAGGGGGCTTAAGTTCCCCACGATTGCCGTTCCGTCGGAAGATCCGCCGGGTTGGAAGGAAGCATCGCTTTCCCAGTCCCATTGACGGCTGTCCTGATATTGGATGACAAGAAGGTCATAGCGGATTTGCGGAATAGGCCGATCCATGGCGTCCAGAGCCTCTCTGAACGCCCTGAGCTTGTCCGGCCCGCCGTTGAAAAAGATGAGATTGGGATTTTGCGTTCGGGAGATATCCCGCTCATCAAAAGCCGGCGGCAGATTGGCCGTTAATTCTTCCGAAGTGATGTAGCGAAGCGTGATTGGAATGCCTTCTCGGACGCGATCGACCGTTTTCAGCCACGCGGCGAATCTTCGGGACTGATCTTCGCCGGCCAGAACAAGAATCCCGGAATCTTCCGGCAAATTCTTCATCGGAAGATGCGCGAGATTATCAGGCAGAATCGAGGGAAGGTTCGAAGCGTCTAAAAACTCAAGATCGAAACGAATCCAGCTTTTATCGGCCGGAGTCACATCCATGGTGTCGAGGAAGGACTGTATCGGCGCCAAATCCTCCAGCGATCCTCTGAGAATGAGGGCGTTACGTTCCTTGTCGATTGTCATCGAAGATCGGCCCAAAAGTCCCTGCGGCAGAAGGGATGAAACGGATTTTGCATCCAGATGTTCCAGCGGCCGATGGATGATACAGTCATATTTACGCAGCACATCGGAACGCTGGATATCAAAGATGTATCGAATATCTCCAACAAGTATGGAATCGGCGTTGCCCTGCTCCAGAAGAAGACGCAGCGTATCGTCAAAAGGCCGCGGTCGGAAGTTCAGTTTGGATATTACACCGTCGTTTCTGCCCAGGAAGGAATACTCTTTGTCGGCCAGGCTGAAAAGTTCGTCGAGAACATCGCCGAATCGGACATTTCGCACGTTAAGGGAATACAGATCGCCTTCTTTCTCAACGTTCCCCGCGGCCGAACGATTTCGGTTCCCGCTGACGGCCCGTTTAAGACGGATGTAGAGAAGCCCTTCTTTCGTTTCCAGAGTGTAGTCGGGGTATTTATGAATTATGAAAGAGATTAAGTCTGATGCCGATTGCCCGTCGGCGTGAAAGCTCAGCCGTTCGGACGGAAGCGCATCGAAGAGAAGTGTTTCGGGAATGTTTCGCGAGAGGGCCAGAACGATATCCTGGAGGCGTGCGTCCTCGGCGTCCAGATTCAATCTTCCGTTTTCGCTGGGAACAATCCGAATCCTGGAAACATAGAGAATATCGTTGTCCCAGGAGCCGTAGAGGCGATTTTCTTTCAGAAAAAGATTCAGCGCTTCATGAGCATCCATGCCGGGAGAGCGAAAACTCGTTCGGCCTTCCACGGTTTCATCCGCCGAAATCGTCATGCCGCCGGCCGTTCCGATAACATCCAGCACGTCCCGAATGTCCTGGTTCAGAAAGGACAGTTCTTCCAATTCTTCTCCCGATATCGGAAAAGCTGTCGCAGTGAGGAGAACGGCCGTGAGGGAAACGGCGGTGAAAAAGTTGTTTCTGAAATGAATCAAAGACGCTTTTTTCATTGAATCGCTCCGATGCGAAAAATCGCGACCGATAAAGCGCCGATTGTCAGATAGGGAGCGAAGGGCAGGGGATTGCCGATTTCCCGGTGATCTCCTGCCGTCCTGACGGCGAAATCCGCAAAGGCGCATAATACCGCCGCTCCCAGAGCCGTAAGCCATCCCGCCGGTTCAAGAAAACCGCCGAGAAGCAGGGAATACTTCACATCGCCCAGACCGAAGCGATCACATCCGCCGTGCTTTTCTTTTCTCCGGCGGCAGCGTCCGAAGCCGTAAACAACAGCCGTCTGTCCTCCTGCGAGAGCCATGCCCGTTAACGCGCCGGCAGGTTCTAAGATTCCGATCAGGCATCCGGCGGTCAGAAACGCCAATCCCGCAATGATCGCTTCATCGGGAATTATGAAATCACGGGCGTCACGGATGGAAATCCAGCCGCCGAAAATCATCAGGACGGCAAGAGTCATAAAGCGGCTCCTTCGAAACGGCGGGAGATAACCCGAAAAACAGCCGTACCGTTTTCGTTCATTGCCGGAAGGCGCGCCAAAATCACCGTCAGCGATCCTCCCTTTGACGGCGTTCCGTTTTGTCCTGCCATTGTCTCTGGGGCCGCGTTAAGGCGGATTTCCCAAAACCAAGTGGTCGTGCCTAAAAGTGAAAGAACCTCGTCCTGACCCTCTTCACGTTCGATGAGAGACTCCAGATCGGTCGGAGATACTTCTTTCACGATACGGGCGAACAGCAGATCGTTCCGCGCTCTTGTTTTTTCCGGAAGGCTTTTCCCTCCGTATTTGAAATCGAGAATCGCCGAAATCAATTCGGCGTTCGCGAAATGAACGTTAATCGTTCCTCTCGTCGTAAGGAGCGCGGAAAGGTCGTAAGGATCGTTTCCCAGAACCGCTGCCGTCCGCTTTGTTCGTTCTCCTCGGGGTGCTTGAGACGCGGCGATGAGGGAAATCGCCAGTTCTTCGGCATCCGCCCTGCCGCCGCTTCGGGCGCGGATTAAAGCCGAAAGGGAAGAGAGGTCACCGATCGCGGGATTCCAAAGTCCCCAGACCGTAAAAAAGCGGTTTTCATCTTTTTCAGGGATAACATCCGAGGCGTCCTCAGGGCTGAGGTAGGGCCCTTTCGAGTCAAGATGATCGGCGATAATTCCCGGCGCGGAGAACGACGTATATTGAGTTCGGACGGCATCCTCCCGCAAATACCGAGCCGCGAGAGAATTGATGTTCAAGGCCGATGAAATGTCTGTGAGAATTAGTGTATCTCCGTGCGAAGTTCCCTTGTCGACGACTGTCCACACCGGATCGGACGATGCATCCGAATATGGCGTCGGATCTGCTCTGAGGGCGGATACCGTTTCGTCCAGTCCATCGAGAAGACGACTCCGTAAAGCGGCGCGTTCCGAGTCGCGAAGGATGATTTCCGCCGGTTTCCCTGGAGCCGTTCGGACCGATGAAGCCGCGATACCCAAAAGCGTCAGGATCATGAGGGCCGTCGGGGCCGCGGACCCGGATGAACTCGACGCGGCCGCCGCAGACGAGGTTATTGGCGATCTCATCTTCTTCGCGCGGTTTTTAATCATCGTCGGTATCCCGCGGACCCGGATTTACGAGCTTTACGCTTTGTAAGGGCCGCTCGGTAAGTCGGCATTGGGTTTTAACGCCTCCGGCAGAAACAATTTCGATTCCCGATGCACATCCGTCACGATTAACGGCGACTAATGACGGTGCTTTTCCGCGGAAGGAATATCTGCGCCGGTTTTCTCCTGAAATCACGTCGACGGCATGCTCATCGATGTACCAGAAAACTGAGCCGGTGTTCGATTCGGGCTCGGCGACGACCGACCAATAGGGAATACGAATTTTCTCCGTCGTACGACGAAGATCTTCATAGAGATAAACGTAAGCCGACACATCCCGCAGCTTCTCATCGCCCGCAGGTAGAACATGCATGAGTGTTTTTAACAATGGCGGCACCATTCCTATAGCGAGGGCGCTGATTAAAAGTGCCAAGGCCGTATCAGCGAAAGTGAATCCTAAGGACGATTGTTTATCGCGGAGTATGATCGTCGATACCCTTATCCGTACCGTAGTCCCAGCTTTCGGACTCCCGAAGAGTCGAAACATTTTGAACCTCCGTCAGACGTGTGGAGTATGCTTCGGCCGCTTTATTTCTTCCTGCCGTCAGAGGAAGAACGGTTTGCCAGGCCAAAGCGATTATCAAGAGAGCCGTCAGTGCATCCAAACATGCAAAACCGTTTTCAGTTTTCCCAGGAGACGATATCCGCATCTTTATCCTCCCCGCCTTCTTTTCCGTCGGCTCCGAAAGAGCGGATTTCAAAAGGAAGACCGTATGGCCCCGGAACTCGGTAGTTATAGTCCCGATTCCACGGATCGGTGAAATCGTTCTTGGAAACATAGGGGCCGTTCCAATCTTCAGGGATTGGAGCCGCAGAAGGTTGTTCCCAAAGGGATTTGAGTCCTTGGATTTCAGTGGGATAGACGGCGTTGTCCAGGTAATATCCGTCAAGGGCCAGAGTGAGGGCCGCGATTTCTCCTGCCGCACCGGTTGTTCTGGCCCTCTCCACATAACGGATTCCGGCCACGCCCACGGTGCCGGTAAGGATAAGAATGATGGTGATGACGATGATGGATTCGATAAAAGTCCAGCCGCACCTTGAATCGTTGTCCCCGGTATCGGCGCATGTTGGAAGGAAACCGTAATACCTCATGACTGATCTCTTTGCTCCTTATCCGTCTCCCGCTGAAAACGGCCGGAGCGCCGCAGACTGGATGTTTTCCCGTGCTCCGACGCTCATCGGCCAAACCTTTTCGGAAACGTGCCTGTTATAACCGCGCCGCCGGAAGATTCGCTTGAGAGGAAAACGGTTTTTTACCGCGGATTTCCCTTCTTGATCAGCAGTGCCGAACCGTGCATCCTTGTGGAAATCGGACGGAGAATGATTCCTCTGGGAACAGAAGCGGGCTTTCCGCTTCATTCCTTCCGGAAAATGCAAAGACATCAGGAAGAGACATGGAAAAGAATTGGGCTTTTGAAACCAACACCATTCAGGCCGGATATACTCCGAAAAACGGCGAACCGAGAGTTTTGCCGATTGCCCAGAGTACAACCTTCGCCTACGACACCGCGCAGGCGGTTGCCGATTTATTCGACCTGAAAGCTCCCGGTCATATGTATTCGCGGATTTCCAATCCGACTGTGGAAGCTTTTGAAAATAAAATGGCGGTTCTGGAAGGCGGGGTAGGCGCTCTGGCGACATCCGCCGGACAAACGGCCAATGCCTTTGCCCTGATGAATATCGCCCAGGCCGGTCAGCATGTGGTGTCGACCGCCAAATTGTATGGTGGCACCTTCAATCTTCTGGCTCATACACTGAAGAAATGCGGGATTGAAGTAACCTTTGTTGATCAGAACGCACCCGAGGCTGAAATAAAGAAGGCCTTTCGGCCGAATACCCGAGCTTTGTTCGGCGAAACATTAACCAATCCCGGAACCGAGGTTCTGGATTTGGAGAAAATGGTGAACATCGCCGATGAAATGCAGGTACCGGTGATTGTGGACAACACATTCCCCACACCGTATTTCTGCAACCCGTTCCAGTATGGCGTGGCTATCGCAACCCATGCCTCCACCAAATATATCGACGGTCACGCCACAAGCGTGGGCGGCGTGATTGTGGACGGCGGCAATTTTGACTGGGCCAACGGCCGGTATCCGGAACTGAGTGATCCCGACCCGACATACCACGGCCTTTCCTACACCGAAACATTCGGAAATGCGGCCTATATTACCAAGGCCCGTGTTCAGCTGACCCGCGACTTCGGCGCCTATATGCATCCCATGAATGCCTGGCTGTCCAATCTGGGACTGGAAACACTTCATGTCCGGATGGACCGCCATACCGAAAACGCCCAGAAGCTGGCCGAATGGCTGGAAGCCGATCCCCGCGTGGCCTGGGTGAAATATCCGGGACTCAAAAACGATCCCGATTATGCATTGGCGAAAAAGTATCTTCGCGGATGCAGCGGCGTTCTTACCTTCGGGGTGAAAGGCGGCCGTGAGGCCAGCGAGAAAACCATGAATGCGCTGAAACTGGCAACCATCGAAGTGCATGTCGCCGATATCCGCACCTGCGTTCTGCATCCGGCCAGCATGACGCACCGTCAGCTGAATGAAGAGCAGCAGATCGCCGCGGGCGTACTTCCCGATTTGGTTCGTGTTTCCGTGGGACTGGAGAATATCAGCGATATCATCGCGGATTTCGATCAGGCACTTTCCGCGTAATCCAAAGGGACATCTGCTCGATTCGGCGGAAGGACCGCGTTTTTCGGCAAGGGAAGCGCGGTTCAAAATGTTTCTCTGCACATATTTTTTTCTTGACATCAATATGAAGTGAGATTTAGAATCCCATTGAAAGCGTTTACAAATTGCAGAAAACTATGGTGACAATGAAAGACATCGCCGAACGGTCGGGAGTTTCCCTGGCCACTGTTTCTCGAGTATTAAGCGGAAGTTCCGCCGTCAGCCTCGATAAACGACGGCTGGTAATGACATGGGTTCGAAAGCTTGATTATCGGCCAAATGCAACGGCGCAGATACTGGCGCAGAAGAAAGCTTTTCTGCTCGGTGTTATATTGCCGGAGATATCCAATCCATTTTTTGCTGAAGTACTTCACCAGATTGAAGCTTATGCGTTTCTTTCAGGGTTTAATATCATTATCGGAAATGCCTGCGGAAATGAAGCGAAAGCGGTGGAGTACGTGGCATCATTTCTTTCACGGCAGGTAGATGGTATTCTCGTCTGTCCCGGTGATATTTCCGGAGAGGCGATTTTTGATCGTATTCCGGCATCAACTCCCGTAACGGTTGTAACGCAGTCATTTGAAGGGATTGACTCGGTTTTTACCTCCATGGAATGGGGCGGAGATCTTGTTGCAAGGCATTTAATTGGTTTGGGACATGAGCGAATCGCCCTTCTTGGAGAAGGAAAAGATCCGAAGTTTGTCGGGTTCACCGGAGAGATGAAAAAGAACGGAATCGATATTAATCCGGAATGGATGCTTGCGGAATCGCCTTGGGGAGAGGATGTACCGGCGAATTCCTACTCGATTACAAGAGATTTTTTCTCGAATCATTCGGACGGTGTTACGGCTCTGTTCGCCGCGAATGATTATGCCGCAATCGGTGCACTCCATGCACTTCAGGATTTGGGAATCCGTGTTCCCGAAGATGTCGCGGTGGTCGGTTTTGATAATACTTACCTTTCCCGCCAGGTTCGTCCGACTCTGACGTCGGTGGGGCAGCCGATTGAAGATATCGGAAGAATCGCCGTCGAAACAATTCTATCGAAGATTGACGGCGAACGGGTAGCCGAGCCGCGGTGGATCCCTTTGGAACCGCGTTTGGTTCCAAGAGAGAGTACCGCCAGCAGAAGAAACAGCAGTTGATGAAACAGGAGAAAAATTTGGTTTACATTATCATGAAAGCGTTTACAAAATTGCGAAAACAAATTGGGGTCCTATAATGAATCTTCCGTTTCCCTTAATTCATTATTACCATCGCAACGCATGGATTAACGATCCAAACGGCCTCATTTTCATTGACGGTGTGTACCATCTTTTCTATCAGCTCAATCCCTCCGGAACACGATGGAATTCCATTCACTGGGGACATTCTGTCAGCGGGGATCTCAAAAACTGGTCCGTTTTGCCGCCGGTGCTCAAACCTGAAGAAATCCTGGGTGAGCCTTTTTCCGGAACGGCCATACAAACAACCGACGGATTGTATGCTCTCTATACACGATCGTTGCCTTCGGGATTTCAGGAGCAGTATCTCGCAAAATACAGTGAAAAAACGAATTCTTTCTTAGATCTTCCCAAGGGACCGCACATTCCCAATCCGGAATTAAAGGATTTTCGCGATCCTTGCATTTGGAACGATGGAGAATTTAATTGTGTTGTTTCCGGTGGAAATCAACTTCTTTTTTACCGGTATATCCGCGGAATCGACGCTGAGAAAAAGACGGAATCCTTTGTCGGCGGGAGTTGGGAACTCGCATCGACACTCTCTCTTCCCTTTGAAGATGCCATCGCTGAATGCCCGTTGATTTGCTCATTTCCGTTATTAGGGGGAGAAAGTCACGATGTCTTGATTATCAGTCTTAACCGTCCTGAAACAGTTTCTTCCGCTAATGTTCTCTACCAGATAGGTCGGCTTAAAGGAGCATCATTTCACCCTGATGAACCGGACCGCTGGATTCCGCTTGATTACGGACATGATTTCTACGCACCGCAAGTTTGGAAAGACACACCGGCCGGCGGAATTGTTCTGTTGGGCTGGATGAATAACTGGGCCTATGCTGATCGATTTGGTTCTCTCCGGTGGAGCGGGGCGTTTTCCGTTCCGCGAAAGCTGGAACTTGTTGTTCAAGATGGTGAAGCCATGCTTTTGCAGCATCCTTGCGCACCCGTTGAAGAGTCCGAAGCCGCTATGGAATGTATTCCGGATAACTGGAAGTGGACGATGAACGGTGAAACCGCGATGTCGGCTCGTTATCTCTGGAGTTCGAAACGGATCAATCGTCTCTCATTGGAAATCAATGATGAAGCGAATCGATCCGTTTGTTTTGAACTGATTGTCAAAGACGATCGGATCAATCTGGAAATACGGAGATCGCCGACCGTTTTGCCGCTGAAAACGGGTATTGATCGAACGGAAGTATTTGGAAGACGTACTCGATCATCGGATGTGGAGGTAATGGTCATTGTTGATTTCTGTTCGGTTGAACTGTTTGTTGACGGTGGCCGTTATGTCGTTACAGAGCTCACGCCGTGGGAGAGTGATTCCCGGACGTGTGTCACTCGTTATTGCGCTGATTCGAAAGGAGGTGTTCGCTGCGCATTAAGCCCAATGTCACCCTTGGTTATGGATTTCACCGAGTAAGCGGTGAGCAATGCTCAAATAGGAGGAGATGCAAATGAAAACAGTCAAACTGGTTGTTGTGATGTTAACGGCTCTGGCGATCTGCGGTGTTTTTGCCGGAGGATCGGGTGAAACTCCCGCCGACGGAGCTAAAGAACTTCATCTTTGGTTCCATGGAGGGACGGCCGACGAAACCGAAGCGATGAGAGATCAGATTAAACGGTTTAACGATTCTCAGGATGGTTATGTTGTCGTAATGACTGAGATTCCAGGCGGAGCCGTTGCCGGAAGCGGATACAATGATTCTGTAAACGCCGCTGCCGTCGCAGGGGATTTGCCCGATATTCTCGATTTGGACGGACCTAATCTCTATAACTACGCTTGGGCGGGTTATTTGGAAGGATTGGACGGATATATGTCCGAACAGCTTCGTTCCGAACTTCTGCCTTCGCTGATTGATCAGGGAACATATCGAGGAAAGATTTACGCCATTGGACAATATGATTCCGGTTTATCCTTAGTGGGACGTGTTTCACTTCTGAAAAAAGCGGGAGTTCGAATTCCCCGTTCAATCGATGACGCATGGGATCTTGATGAATTTGTCGCCGCATTAAAAGCTCTGCAAGCTTTACCGGAAGTTGAATACGCCCTTGATTGCAAGATGAATTACGGCGCCGGTGAGTGGATGACATACGCCTTTTCGCCCGTATTACAGAGTTTCGGTGGCGATCTTATCGATCGTGATACCTATCAATCGGCGGAAAATATACTCAACGGTCCTAAATCGGTAAAAGCGATGAATTTTCTTCAGTGGATCTTTGAAAACGGATACTCCGTTGTCAGTCCCCCGGACGACAATGAATTTGTCAACGGAAAGGCGGCATTGGGCTGGATGGGTCATTGGGTTTGGAAAGGATATCATGATAAGTTTGGCGATGATGTCGTAGCGATTCCGATGCCTGATTTTGGTTCCGGTGCCGTTACAGGAATGGGATCGTGGGCATGGGCGGTTTCATCGCAGAGTAAACATCCCGAAGGGGCATGGAAATTTCTGGAATATATCCTACAGCCGGAAGAAATACTTGCTATTACAGATATAAATGGTGCTGTTCCGGGACGTTCTACGGCTCTTGAAAAATCAACTCTTTTCGGGAACGGCGGTGATTTGAATATATTCGTTCAACAGCTCCAAAAAGGTGTAGCGGTTCCTCGTCCCAAAACACCCGGTTATCCGGCGATTAC
Organism: Spirochaetia bacterium; assembly: GCA_963666985.2. Lineage (GTDB taxonomy): Bacteria > Spirochaetota > Spirochaetia > DSM-2461 > DSM-2461 > UBA2779. The sequence continues at coordinate 3,111,680 of CAXXIA010000002.1, forward strand.
GACGGCGTTTTATACCGCTATGGATAATATTATTAAGGGTTCGGACATACAGTCCGAGTTGGATGCCGCGGTTGACGCAATCGCCGACGATATTCGTCAGAACAACGGCTATCCGGTTCAATAGTTCGGCAAATATTAAGCCGGCGGTGCTCTGAAAACACCGTCGGTTTGAAAACGCTTGTTTTTTCTGAGGTAGGTATGAGACGTAAAACGCATTCACTGCAGGCAAATCAGCGAACATACGCATGGCTCATGGGACTGCCGGGGATTGTGATGCTTATTACCTTTGTTGTTCTTCCATTGCTTCTTGGAGCATTTTGGAGTTTGACAAATAAACGTCTCATTTCTCCTGTACCGACGCAGTTCGTCGGTTTCGAAAATTATCGAAATCTTTTATCGATCAAGACTCTTCAAGTCGAACAGGATAATCCGGAGAAAATACGAGAGATTTTACGGAATGATTCTGAATATCGGGGATACCGGGAATTATTCCGCATGAAAGGACCTCACGGTACTCGTCTCGTGTTGGCGTCGGATGTCGTTTTCCTTAAGTCATTAAGAAACACAATTATCTTTGTTCTCTTTATTGTTCCCGGGCAGGGCGGTGCCGCATTGATACTGGCGCTTTTGGTAAATCGAAAAATTCGAGGTCGGAATTTTTATCGGGCCACGTATTTCGCTCCCGTGGTTACATCTATGGCCGTAATCGCGATAGTCTGGTCTTTTCTATACAATCCCAGTCAGGGTGTAATCAATGTTCTTTTAAAGAAGATGACCTTTGGTAAGGTTTCCGATATCGGCTGGCTTGTCGATGTCCGATACGCTCTGCCCGCGATTATTATTGTTTCCGCTTGGCAGGCGACGGGATTTCAAATGGTCATCTTTCTGGCGGGTCTTCAAAACATCCCCGTTCATCTCTATGAACAGGCGGGAATTGACGGCGCCGGTGAATTCCAACGTTTTCGATATATAACATTTCCCCAACTAAGAAATACAACAATTTTTGTTGTTATCAGTACGACAATTTTGGCTTTCCGTGTTTTTACGCAAATCGACGTTATGACTCACGGCGGACCGGAAAACTCAACCAGTTCCGTTGTTTATTACGCGGTGGAACAGGGATTCCGGCAGCAGCGGATCGGTTACGGTTCGGCGATAACAATGATTTTCTTTGTATTTGTTCTCGGTGTAGCTCTTCTGCAAAATTTCTTATTGAAGTCGGAGAAAGCAATTGACTGACCGTTTGGGTTTCAAACCGCATTTTTACCGGATTGCCTCACATGCCGTAATGATTCTCTTTGCGCTTTATTTCATTTTTCCTTTGGTTTTTATGATTGTTTCATCATTTAAAAGCGAGCAGAGGATTTTCTCGGACCTAAAGACCATCGTATTCGCTTTTCTTCCGACGGAATTTACTTTTGAGAATTATGCGTATGTTTTTCATCGGGTTCCTTTTTGGCGTTTTTTCTTCAATTCGGTTTTTGTGACGGCATCAACAGTAATTCTTGGATTGTTTATCAACAGTATGCTTGCTTTCTCTTTGGCTCGTCTCTACTGGCCGGTGAAAAAAATAGTCCTTTCCTTCATCATTGCCGTGGCGATAGTTCCCCTTGAGACAATAGCTGTTCCGATGCTTGTTCTTGTGAACCATCTCCCCTGGTTTGATGGGTCGGTCTCTTGGCTGGATACATATCGGGTACAGATTTTCCCCTTTGCGGCGGAAGCGTTTTCCACTTTTTTATTTTATCAGCTTTTTATAGGTATCCCCAAAGAAATTGATGAGTCGTGTTACGTTGACGGAGTGAAACCGTTTCGAATCTATTGGAATGTAACGTTACCGCTTTCTAAACCCGTTTTCGCGACAGTGACGATTCTTCAATCCTTGGCGATATGGAATTCTTATCTCTGGCCTCTTATGGTTACGAGAACCGAATCGGTTCGTCCTCTTCCCATCGGTATTACGGCTCTTTATGTGCTGAATATGCGCTGGGGGCATATTCTCGCCTTCGCATCCCTTATTACATTCCCGATGTTGATTCTTTTTGTTTTATTTCAACGATGGTTTGTACAGAGCATCGCTTCGGCGGGTTTAAAAGGGTAGTGCGGAACTAAGGTGTAAACATCAGCAATCCAAGATGCTTTTCATCACACTTTCGGCACAGTATTTATTCGGCCGTGAGATGAAGTGTTTTCGGCGCTAAACGATAAACATCCCGCTCAAAACCGCCGCGGCGAAGAGAACGAGATTCGCCGCGGGCAGCAGCCAGGGAATTTTTCGCTTCAGGGAACGCAGCGGAGCGAAGGCGAAGATAAGAACGATGGGAAGCAGGCCGAAGACGGCGTGAAGCGCTCTCAGGGCGGCCGGGACGTTTTTTTCGACGGCCGTAACCGTTTCTCCCGCCGTTAAGCCGCTTAGAGGAACGCCCCGGGAAAGTGCGAGACGGACGAAAAAACCCGTTACGATTACCACGGGGAGTCCGAAATGGCTTCCGGCGCGGGCGATTCTGTCCCAGGAAGTCGGCCTTCCGCCGTTTTTTCGCATGGCGAGTCCCCTGAAGAGAAAAAAAGCATGACAGAGCAGCAGCAGGATGCCCGCGACGGCGTGTATCAGAGCCATTATGAGCAAGTAAATCCGGCTGTCGGCGTTGGGTCAAGGTCCGGGGTGCCGGGAAACGGGACTCAAGGGCGAGCTTCGCGGGGTCATTGAGTAAAAAAATAAGGGAATCGGCCGTCGTTATTTCTTGACTCGGCGGGGTTTTGGTAGGGTTTGTGCTTTTTTCGCTCAGTCTCTTCCGGCGGGGAGAAAACGCGGATTTCCGAATCGCCGCCTTGGGCCGCTTGCCTGTAAAAGGTGTGAAGATTTATGCTGGCGGGGATGCAGAGAAAATCCCGAACAGCTTTTTTTCCGTGTTTCATCGTTTTTTCAGCCGTTCTCTTGGCCGCGCTTTTCGCGTATCCGGCGGCGGCCGAGGCACCCGCCGAAGCCAAGGGATTTTCCGGCGGGGGGCTGCATCTGTATCCGCTGGGCTGGTCTTCGGAAGGGCGCTGGGGTGCTCTGATCGGAAGGAATGAGGGAGATGAAACTTCTCAGGTTACGATTTTGGTGGTTGATGCGGTAACCGATGAGGTTCTTCATCGATCGGAGCCTCTTCCCTGGTCGGGGCCGGATTCTTTCGGGGCTTTCTGGAATCGGTATTCGGCCAAAGTGAAGGAAGTGACGGCTTCGTTTAATCTGGAGCTGGGGCTGCGTCCCGATGTGCGCGATGCCCGGTTCACGACGGGAGGATACAACTACGAGTTTGAGATGAATCCTCCATCACCTGCTTCCGGACGCTATTCTTTGAGTCTGAAATCCTCCCGCGGCGATATGAAGGATGTGTTTCAAAGTCCGGTGGAAAAAGCTCCGCGGCGATCCTATCTGCTCGGTTCTCTGGTGAGTCCTTTCGAGGCGAGGGCCCTGGCCGTGATTCGCGAGGAGCCGTCCTACGGCGAGGGCTTGCCGGAGTACCGGTTCAGCGGGGCTCATCTTTCCCTCGGTTTTATTTCCATGCGAACCGACGATTCGGTGGGCAGTCTGATTTCCGCGGTGATGAACGGTCAGGAATATCTGGTGAAATCGCGGCTTGCCGCCGGAGCCGACCCTGAGGAAGCCGATGCCCGGAACTATACCGCTCTGCTCTTGGCGGCGAGGCTGGGGCATTGGACCATGCTGGGTGATCTCCTGGCGGCCGGCGCTTCCCCCAATCCCCGGGACGCCGAGGGCCGAACCCCGCTGCATTACGCGGCTTTCCGCGGCAATCCTATAGCGGTGAAGGCGCTGCTGGATGCCGGAGCCGACAAGAGCCTTCGGGACAGGGCCGGGCGTACTCCGGCGGAATTGGCGGCCGATTCTCAGGTGCGGGAAATGCTGCGGTAATCCGCGGGACAGCGGAGTCGTTTCATCCGAAGGAATCCGGGAGTTGCGGGGCGGCGACGGGTGTGTTTATGCCCTCCTGTGTCCCGCTGCGCGGCTGAAACTTCCCGCCCGATTGTATCCGGAAGCGGCGGCGCGGGAGAATTTCCTTATCCGAAGTTCTCAGGAATCCGCGGGGCCGCGGAGTCGTTTCATCCGAAAATACAGGGGCATTGAGCCGCGGCGGGACTTATCGCCGAGCAGGCCGTTTCTTCCGCCGGGCAATACCGATAAAATACTTTCATGATCTATGAATATGAAGGACACCGTCCGAAGCTCGACGGCGAGAGAATCTTTATCGCTCCCGGAGCGGATGTTATCGGCGATGTCGTTCTCGGCGAGGATACGGGTGTGTGGTTTAATGCCACGCTGCGGGGCGATCTGGAACCCATTACCGTGGGCCGGGGAAGCAATATCCAGGACGGCTGTACCGTCCATACCGATACGGGCGTACCCACGAACATCGGGGAGGATGTGACGATAGGACACAACTGCGTTATTCACGGCTGCGATATTGGAGACGGATGTTTGATCGGGATGGGATCGGTCGTTTTAAGCGGCGCGAAGATCGGGAAAAACTGTTTGATCGGCGGCGGCTCTCTGGTAACCGGCGGCATGGATGTTCCCGACGGTATGCTGGTTCTCGGATCTCCGGCGAAGGTTATTAAGCCGCTGGGAGAGGGTGCTATCGCCAAGGGGCGCCGGAATTCCGAAAGCTATGTGGAGAAGAAGGATAAATACTTGGCCGCGGGGATAGGCCGGCCGGAGTAGGCGATTTTTAGTGTCGGCGGCGGCATTGTATGGCGTTTCTCCGGGAACGGCGGTCCGAAGCAGAGGGTGCCCCCAATCCCACGTTCCGCGGCGCATTATCAGTCTACTTATGATAGGTTTCACCGGCCCTGATTTTTTCCGCCCGATAGATTTGCTCCAGCAGCATGACGCGAAAAAGACGATGAGGATAGGTGTTCGCTCCGAAGGAAATACAGTCCCGGCATCGTTCCCTCACCGCCGGAGACAGGCCGTTTGAACCGCCTATGGCGAAAAGCAGATGGCTGCTGCCCGAGGAGAGTCTCTTCGAGATTAATTTCGCCAGTCCCTCGGAGCCCAAATCGGTTCCCGTTTGATCCAGAGCGATTCCCCAGGCTCCTTCGGGCCATTTGGACAGCATCTTTCGGCCCTCAATCTCGACGGCTTGAGCCAATTGTGCCTCGGAAAAGCGCTCGGGAACTTTCTCGTCGGGTATTTCGATGATGGAGAGCTTCGCGAATCGTTTAAGCCGGCCGGCATATTCGGCCACGCCTTCGGAGATCCACCGTTCTTTAATTTTCCCCGAGGCCAATATGGTAATGTTCATCAAATCCATTGTATCAGATGACAAAACGAATCGGCATGTTTCGCTCCCGTCCGCCGGAATCCCGCCGGGAGATTCGATATGCCTTCTTCCTCGTTCGTTTTTCGCCCGCTTGCGAACATTCCGGCCCCGCGGCATACTTGGATCATTCTCCAGGAGGGCCCGCGATGACTCCCGACAAAAAAGCCGCCGACGCTTTTCTTTTCGACCATAAGATGCATCCGGACGCCATAGATATGAACGCTATGGTTGATCATATCACCCGTGAAATGACCAAGGGACTCGACGGAGATGATTCTTCTCTGGCCATGATTCCGACCTATATTGAAGTTGGGGCCGCTATCCCCGTGGATAAGCGCGTAGTGGTTCTGGACGCCGGAGGAACCAATTTGAGATCCGCTTTGGTGTCGTTTTCCGATGAAGGCAAGCCGGTTATCGAGGATTTCAGCAAACAGCCCATGCCCGGAACGCAAGGGAAAGAAGTCGGAAAAGACGAGTTCTTCGATTCCCTGGCGAAGCTGGTGGAGCCGCTGATCGGCCGCGGCGAAAAGATCGGCTTCTGTTTTTCCTTTCCCACAGAGATTTTCCCCAACCGCGACGGCCGCCTGATTCATTGGTCCAAGGAAATCCGCGCCTCCGAGGTGGAAGGCCGAATCATCGGAACGGATTTGAGGGCGGCTCTGGCCGAACGCGGCGCTTCCGATCCGCCCGAGGTTGTTATTCTCAACGATACGGTCGCCACTCTTCTTACCGGCAAGGCTTCGCAGAAGGACAGGGACTGGGGCGGTTATGTCGGTTTTATTCTGGGAACGGGAACGAATACCTGTTATGTGGAATCCAACGCCGCAATCGGTAAAGTCTCGAATCTTAAGTCTTCCCACGTTCAGATTATCAACGTCGAATCGGGGAGCTACGCTTGTCCGAATCGCGGAACCGCCGATGAAATGCTCGGCGCTCTTACGGCGAAACCCGAAACGTATTGGCTTGAAAAGATGCTTTCCGGCGCTTATTTCGGTGCCTTGGCCACGCAGACTCTGATTCTGGCCGGCCGTGAAGGCTTGATTTCACCGAAATTAGCCGCGGCTCTGTCCGAACTTGGGACGATTTCCACGAAAGACGCGGATAATTACGCTCATAATCCGTCGGATGTTGGTTCCAACGCGCTGGCCGCGGCGGTGAAATCGGCGGGTTCCGGAGAGGATGCCGTTCGAATCTGGCATCTGACGGATGCGCTTTTGGAACGCGCCGCGAAAGTTACGGCGGCGAATCTGGCGGCGGCGGCTTTGAAAGGACCAAGCGGAAACGGACCCATGTCGCCGATATGCCTGACCATAGACGGAACAACGTATTACCGCTATTACCGTTTTCAATCGCGCGTGGAATCGTATCTGCGTCCCTTTATGACATCCCGAGATAAATACTACGAAACCGTCAAGGTTGAGGATGCGCCGCTGATCGGAGCCGCTGTTGCCGCGCTGACGAATTAGAGAAACAATGGAGTTTTTTCGTTAATATTTTCATTTCTTCTTTGATAAAGGAATTTACGCCGGAAAATTAGAAGTTTATTATTTGGTGCTGATGTGATGAATAATAATCAACTGAAAGGTAAGTCCATTCTTATCGCCGACGATGAAGACTATGTCAGGCAGCATCTGGCGAAGCACCTCGAGAATCTCGGTTTGACGATTTATCAGGCGGGAAGCGGCGATGAGGCTCTGATTCTTGCGGAGAATGAGCCGAGCTTAATTATTCTGGATGTGAAAATGCCGAATCTCGACGGCATTCAAACAACCAGGCGTCTTAAAGAAAACGGAAAAACACGCGCAATACCCGTGATCCTTTTAAGCGCCATGGTCCAGAACGGCGAAGTGTCCGAAGGCATGGCCGCCGGCGCCAGCGGATATTTATTAAAACCCATTACTTTCGCCAGATTATTGGATTCAATCAAGGAATATATCGGTTGATATATGGATTTCAATGATGAGAACATTCAGGAAGATGAGCGGCGGCTGCTTCAGAAGGAACTCATTCAGCTTGAAGATGAGAAGATTGTTGCCGAGCAGCGGTACCGGTCTTTATTTGAAAGCGCCCTTGTCGGTCTGTTTCGAGGCGATTTGGAAAAGGGCGTTCTTCTGGAGGCCAATCAGGAGACGGCTCGGATTTTCGGTTATGATTCCGCAAAAGAGTTGATTGAGTTCTTCAATTCCAACAGAGGGTATAATTTTCTTGTTCGTGTCCGCTCTTTATTCCGTGAGGCTTTCTCCAATGAAACCCGAACTTTTTCATCGAAATTGCGGCGTGCGGACGGCAGTGAAATCTGGGTACAGTTTTGGATAAGGTTTATCGGTCAAAGTCTTAATGTCGAAGGGGCCGTGAGAGAAATAACCGATCAGGTTGAGGCCATTGAGAAATTTCGGCAGGCGAAATTGGAAGCCGAAGAAGCCAACAAGGCTAAAAGCCGCTTTTTGGCCACCATGTCCCATGAAATCCGTACCCCTTTGAACGGGATAATCGGCTATACCGAGATTATCGCTTCGGGAGACAGCGGCGACCCGAAAGCCTATGCGCGCAAAATTCTCGATGAATCAGACAGGCTGATGCTCCTGTTGAATCAGCTTCTTGATTTGTCCCGCCTTGAAGCCGAAAAAACCGAATTGGAAACCATTCTTTTTGATCTGAACGAAGTTTTAAACGATGCCGAATCGGTTGTGATGAAGGACATCTTGGAAAAGGGATTGGATTATCGGCGGGATAGGGGAAGATCGGTTCCTCAATGGTTTATCGGCGATCCCCTGCGTCTCGGTCAGATTTTAATGAATCTGCTTACCAACGCGGTGAAATTCACGGATAAGGGAAAAATCGTTCTTCGTCTGCGGCGGAAAAAGAGTTCCGGACGGTCCCTCCGCATCGAGTTCTCCGTTATTGATACGGGAATCGGTATTCCTTTGGACAAACAGGATGCGATTTTCGCCAGTTTTGAACAAGCGGATTCCAGCATCAGCAGACGATACGGCGGTTCCGGACTGGGTGTTCCCATCTGCCGGGAGCTCGTGGATTTAATGGACGGAACGCTTTTATTGGACAGTATTCCCGGGGAAGGATCGGATTTCCATTTCACGATACCGATGACTCCCGCACCGGAATCCGTAAAAGACGTTCCCGTGAAGAAGTACGCCAATCCGGTGAATGAAAAACTTCTCAAAGGCGTTTCCGTTCTTATCGTGGAGGATTATGAAACGAACAGAGAAATTGTTCGTCATCATCTCGAAAAAGCCGGCTGTCTTGTCGATTGTGTGAACGACGGTAAGGAAGCCGTTGAGTTTCTCTTGCATAACGATTCGGTTCGGCTTGTTTTCATGGATATGCATTTGCCCGTTATGGACGGTTTGACGGCAACGCGGGAACTCCGTTCACGGGGATTTACCGGACCCATTATCGGCTTAACGGCAAGCGCTTACGCCAACGACAGGATTAAGTGTCTCGGGGCCGGTATGGACGATTTTCTCACCAAACCCATTCGCCGTGCGGCGCTGTTGTCCAAGGCCGTTGATTGGATTATTTCTCAGAATATTGAGAGCGGAACGTTACGAATAGAAGACAAAACCGAACGTTTCCTCCTGACCGAGTATGATTCGGTGACTCCCGCTTCGGTCATCCGGTATAATGACCTTTTGGAAGAGTTGAACGGAGCCGAAGATTTGGCTTTTGAGCTTATGAACGGATTTGTTGAGAATACCGCCGCCGGCCTGAAAAAGGCCGCCGCCGATTTGCACGCGGGAATGTTCAGCGAAGTCCATCGTGAAGTTCATTCAATCAAGGGCGGTGCTTTAAACCTGATGGCCGACGATTTGGCGATTCAGGCCATTAACTTGGAGAGGGCCTTGAGGGATACCGTGGACATCGATGTTTACGACGATATCGAAGGGTTTGAAGATCTCCTGGAAAAACTGAAAAAAGCATTTAACGGCTTTGAAGAATGGCTTAGAAAACGGGAGAATAATGAAACCGCTGAAAGACAGCCTGGTCCTTTATAAACAATCACCGGCATTGGTAACATCGGAAGGGGAGAAAATCGACATTCTGCTTCCCGGAGGGAAAACCCGCAGCGTGAGGGAAAAAGACATTTTTCCTCTGCATCCCGGCCCCGTTTCCGGTTATCCGGATTTGGAGAGCGGAATCCCCGAAGGACAGCCCGAAGAGGCTTGG
>CAXXIA010000003.1:0-199791 GCA_963666985.2 Spirochaetia bacterium
AAGTCCCTCGTAGAGTCCGATGAACGAGGAGAGCAGCATAATAACGCCGATAACCAGGGCCATCAGCAGATATTTGCGGTCAGAGAAGCGCTCGACGGCCCGAACCAGGATGGACTCCATCACACCGACTTGTTCAATAATGGTGAACGAACCGCCCACGAAAAACAAAAACGCGGCGATGACGGCGAGAGTAACGGCGTTATCGCCCCAGAACACTTCAGCCGGAGCGGTGAACCAGCGCCAAACCGGCAGAGTGCGGATAACTTCGGCGGCCTGTTCCGCGCCGAGATAATGAAAAGATCCCTGAACCACGATGGTTCGGCCGTCTATCCGATTCCGTTCGTATTCGCCCGCCGGAACCGTTCGTGTCAAAATCCCCGATACGATGATGAGAACCAACAGAATGCATCCGGCCAGGGCAAAGGCTCGGGCCCCGATCTTAACGCTGCTTGGACGTTCCGTGCTGTCGCTCATGAAAGCTCCTCGGCTGATTTATAGAGAACAATTCCTTCCAGGAAATCCACGGCCTTTTCCCACGCCGCCGTGGAAATCGATTCGTTGGGAGCATGGACGGCGGCTATTTCATCACCCGTAACGTCCATGGGAATAAATCGAAAAATGGCGTCCGAAACATCGCGATACCACCGGGAATCCGAAGTGGCGGTCATTAAATACGGTGCCGTTACGGCTTTGGGCCACGTTTTCCCTACCAATGAAGTAAACATCTCCCAATGATCGGCGGTAGCCTTTCCGGCGGGAACGGGTTCGAAGGCTTCATTCTCCACGGCTTTTACCGTTACGCCTTCGTCCACGGCCGAATCGACGATTCCGCGAACGCGTTTTATTGTTCCCTCAACGCTTTCTCCGGGAAGAATGCGCAGATTGACGAAAGCCTCGACCGTATCGGGAAGAACATTGTCTCTCTCGCCGCCGCGAACGATGGTGAGGGCCGTGGTGGTCCGGACCATTCCGGATGTGGCCGAATTCGCCGCAAGGGCTTTGAGGATAATCGGAGCAAACAAGCGGGGATGGGAAAGAACAAATCCTTTCGGACCGCCGATGGTACGGCCCAGAGCGCGAAACATGCCCATCGGCACTTCCGTGAGTTTCTTCGGGAACGGATGAGTTTCCAGGGCGGCCAGGGCTTGAGCGATACGGCCGACGGCGCTGTGTTTCGGAGGCGCCGATGCATGTCCGGGCATACCGCTGGAAGTTATTTTAAGCGTTAAGAAGCCCTTTTCGGCCGTACCGACAAGAGCCACGGGGCGTTTGGTGAACGCCGTCAGCTGATCCACGGCCACCGCCCCGCCTTCGTCAAGGACAAACGCGAAGCGGATTCCCCTTCCGGCGAATTCGGCCGCGATGGTTCTGGCGCCCCGAAGACCGGAAACCTCTTCGTCGCCGCCGAAAGCCAAATAAAGGGTTCTGACCGGCTTGGCGCCTCGCGCCGCGGCTCTGTCGACGGCTTCCAGCCACGCGGCGAGCATTCCCTTGTCGTCCAGGGTGCCCCGGCCGTAGATTCGGCCGTCGGCGATTTCTCCGGAGAACGGCTTTTTCTTCCACTTTTCGGCGTCGCCGGGAGGAACCACGTCGAAATGAGCCATGCCGAGCATGGGCGCCAGGGAAGAATCTGTTCCCTCCCACCGATAAACGATGGCTCTCTCTCCGATCAGTTCCCGTTCCATGACGGCGTGGGCGTTCGGATAGAGTTCGGCGATGATGTTCGGGACGGAGGCGAAAAGATCGGCATCCTCCTCATCCGGTATATACGATGAAACGGTGGGCAGCTGTATGAGCTTGGAAAAGCGTTCTAATGAATTCATAAATAATGAGTATACAGAATTTTCAAGATTCCGTGGGAAATCCCGGTTCCTCATCCCTTAAGATTCTATAAAGGATTAAATCGCCGTCACCTGCCGATGCCGGAACGGGAGACGGCTTTATATCGCGCCAATCTTCGGCGCGGCGCGGATTATGCCCGATCGACCAGGATTCGATGACATCTTCATGAACATCGGCGGTGATAAGGATTCCATCATCGGAAGGATTTTTACTTCGCCGCGCCAAGAGTCTGGCAATCGGATAATTTCGGAATCCTCCGTTCGGAAGGCCGATTTCGCGGCCGACTCGGCGGTCCCTTTCAAAGGCCGCAAGACACCAATCCAATGCGGTCCGTCCCGCCTCGTCGCGGGCGGCTTCTCCCGGAGGTCCGTTGTTCCAGGAACCGTCGATAACCGGAAGCAGAGTCTTGAGTGCCCGAAGATCGGACATCCAGGCCGCGATCATCAGGAGAGTAACGCCTTCCGAGTCCGCCGTTTTCAAATAAGCGGCGGATGAATCCGCACGCACCCAATTATTAATCCCTGAATCAGCCGCTTCCGCCGGTGTGTTTCCGACCACGAGAATCGCCAGAATTCGGGGATGCGAGCCGATAAGGGCGTAATATTCCGGCATGGCGGCAAAATCGAACTCCTCCGGTTCCGCTCTATCCGCGGATTTCGGAACGGAGGCCTTAAGAGCGCTTGAGTCCAAAGCGGCCATGATCGAGGCGGCGATTCTTTCGTGCCCGCCGCCCGCGGCATAACAGAGAGCGCCGCGCCCTTGGGAATCCACGGCCCGCGGATCGGCTCCCCGCTGAAGAAGCAGGGAAACCGCGGCATCGCGGCCATGCCAGGAAGCGGCCATAAGCGGCGTAACGCCCAAAGGATCGGATGTATTCGGATCGGCGCCTTCATCAAGCATGTCGCGAAGGATGCTCCACTCGCCGGAAAACGCGGCTTGGTGAAGCGGCCAGGCGCCGCTTTTCCAATCGGGAGAAGAAGCGCTGTCCGCCAGAAACGCCATATCCCGCCAAATCCGGGCGTCCAGGGGAACCTGAGTCATCGGAAGATCCAAAGGATTCGGGGCCCCCATCTCGGGGTCGGCCAAGAGCAAACCATCGGCTCCGTTTTGAATCAGTCGCTTGATGAGTTCGAACTCACCTCTGTCGACGGCCAGAGACAGCGCCGAAACGGAATGTTCGGCGCCCTGTTCGCTCACGGCATCCGAGACGATATCCGGATCGGCTCCCCCGGAAAGCAGGGCCATGACCAAATCTTCCCTCGATGCCAGAACGGCCTTCATCAGCGGCGTTAATCCGTCTGGACCGGCGACATCCGGATCGGATGCTGTTTTCAGAAGCCTCTCGACCAGGGGAAGACTTCCTATGGAAACGGCACAGTAAAGCGGTGTTCGGCCTAAAGCGTCGATTTCTTCCGGATCGGCGCCGCGGGAGAGAAGCTGTTCGACAAGAGAAACGTTACCGGACTCTACAGCGGCCTGAAGAGCTCCCGGATCCGGTGCCCTCTCGCCGGCGCACGGCAGAGTTATCGTGAACAAAATCAATAAAACAACAATGATACAGCGGGAATCCATCGCATTCATTATCGGCAGACGACTCCATAAAGGCTATAATCTAAGGTATGACTATATCGAATCAGCCCTTCGGCATGACTCATGACGGGAGTAAGACCCGATTATGGACCATCAAAAATTCGTCCGGATATGCCTTAAGCCTTACCGACTGGGGAGCGACGATTGTTTCGCTTCTCATGCCCGATCGTAACGGCCGTTTTACCGATATCCTCCTTGGATTCGATGAGGCCTCGCAATACATCCCCGGCCGCGGTTATCTGGGAGCCACGTGCGGACGGTTCGCCAACCGTATCGCCGAAGGCCGGTTCGTCCTGAACGGCAAGACAATTGAGCTGGCCTGTAACGACGGTCCGAATCATCTTCATGGAGGCGTTACGGGATTCAATTCCCGTTTATGGGCCGCCGAACCATATACCGAGGGCGATCGCTCAGGCATCCTTTTTACCTATGTCAGCCCCAATGGCGAGGAAAACTACCCCGGGGAACTGAAGGTTCGGGCCGATTATGCCCTGGACGAAGAATGCCGCGTATATATGGATTTCAGGGCCGAGTGTGATGCGGATACCATCGTCAACATCACGAACCACGCATACTGGAACCTGGCCGGCGGAAAAAGCGGTACAATCCTGAATCATGAGCTCCGATTTGAATCGTCCCGCTACCTTCCCGTGGATGAAACCGCGATTCCCACCGGAGAACTGAAGGATGTGACGGGAACTCCGTTCGATTTTCGCAGGAGTAAAACCATAGGCTCCGATATCGGCCAAGTTCCCGGAGGATACGATCACTGCATGGTCATTGACGGGAAACGGGGCAATCTCCGCAAAGCCGCCGAAGTATACGAACCCGAAAGCGGCCGCGGGTTTATCCTGCTTACCGACAGGCCCGGAGTTCAATTCTATTCGGGGAATTTTCTGAAAAATAATCCATTCCCCAAACACGGCGGTTTCTGTCTGGAACCGCAGGATTTTCCCGATGCGCCGAACCGGAAGGATTTTCCTTCCACGGTACTGCATCCGGGAGATACGTATCATCATCGGAGTGTTGTGGAATTCTCGGTTAAATAGAACTTCCGCAGGGATAGGGCCGCATCGTTTTCTTTGCTGTCGGAGGCGAATGCGGCCGGGGGGAGCCGCACCGGAGTCTTCTCGGCCGCCGATGATCAATCCTCCGCTGAGGATTCCTTCTCTTCACAATCCGCGGGGAAAGAAATCATAAACGAACAGCCATATCCAAGACTGCTTTCCACCCAGACGCGGCCTCCGTGCTTTAAAGCGATATGCTTCACGATGGCCAGGCCCAAACCGGTTCCTCCGAGTTCCCTGCTTCTGGCCTTATCCACCCGATAAAATCGTTCGAAAATCCGGGAAAGTTCACTCTCGGGAAGTCCGGGACCGTTATCCTTAACGACAAAAATAATTTCCGTTCCGACAATACGGGCTGATAACGTAATCATGGAACCTTCGGGACTGTATTTTACGGCATTATCCAAGAGATTAACCAAAGCCTGCTCGACCAGAATGGGATGCACGCAGCATTCCAGACCGTCCGCCACTTCCATGCTCATGCGGATCTTCTTCGATTCGGCTTTTATGGACACCGTCGCAACCGCATCATCAAAGAGCCATCGAACGTCCACCCGTTCCCTCGGCAGGGAAGTTTCACCTTCTTCCAGCCGTGAGAGCGTCATGAGGTCGCCGATAATGAATCCCAATCGTTCCGCCTGCCTTCTGATAATACTTAAAAAGCCGTCCCGACGTTCTTTATCAAGATTCTCCGCCCGCTGAAGGGTTTCGACGAACCCGAGAATGGAGGTTATGGGAGTGCGCAGTTCATGCGAAACATTGGCCACGAAATCCTTCCGCATCATTTCAAGCTGGGTAATTCTTGTCACGTCGTTCATCACCAAAAGGCATCCGGACCGAATAAGCACGGCGTGAACCTGAAGAAAGAACGGACCGGAATCCCGATCCAGCCTGACAAGCGATTCCTCTTCACCGCCTTCGGCCGCCAGTCTTTTGGCTATATCGTATAATTCCGGGCTGCGAAAAACATGCAGGAAACCCTTGCCCACACATTTCTCATCGTTCGTTCCCGCCAGCTCCACGGCGGCGGGATTCACCTGAAGAATATTCAAATCCGTATCCAGAAGAACAACCGGTGCGGTCATGCCTTCCAGCATCGAACGCAAAACGGTCTGCCGATCTTCAATGTCGCGAAACGTGTCGCGCAGCTGACGCCCCATTCGGTTTATGGAAGCGGAAAGTTCATCGGCTTCACGGAATCCGGAAAGAATCAGGGCCTTGGAAAAATCACCGCGGGAATAATCACCGACAACCGATTGAACGGACTTCAGAAGGTTGCTGATTCTTTTGGCGGCTAAAACGCTGATTAATGCGGAGATAAGGATAAGCGCGGCGGCAAAGGCCGTCAGAGCCTTAACGGAGCGATCCAGCCCGTCGCGAAGTCCCTGAACCGTTCGAGCAACACGGAAAACAAGATTCACCGATGGATCAAAATAAGCGGTATAAATAAACAGTTCACCGCCCAAAGTCTCGCTCCGGCGAACGGAAGAGCCCTGTCCTTTGGTAAGAGCCGCTCGAATTTCCGGACGATTTCCATGATCCGACATCACTTCCGCGTCCTCATGGGTATCGGCAAGGACGGTTCCGTCGGATTCGATGATTGTTATCCGATACCCCAAAGTTTCCGGAAGAACCGAAAGAAACCGATCGGCGGCGGCTTCGCGGTCATCTTCATCCTGATAAAAAGCCGCCAAGGTCCGAACCAATTCCCACTGACGGGATTCCGCATCTTTAAACGCATAGGATTGAAGCGAACGGACTCCGAAAATTCCGCTTGCCATGACGGCCGCGCCTACGAGCAGGAGAAGAGTTATAAATAATTGAAAAAAAACGGATTGCTTTTTCAGGGGCTATTCTCCGCGCAGGCGATATCCGTTTTCAAGGTTATTCGGCAGCGCCATCGTCAATTTCTATTCTCCGCGCAGGCGATATCCGTTTTCAAGGTTATTCGGCAGCGCCATCGTCAATTTCTATTCTCCGCGCATGCGATATCCGACGCCGCGGACGGTTTCCACCATGTCCCCCATGTCGCCGAGTTTTTTCCTTATGCCCAGAATCTGGACATCCACGGATCGAGCCGTAACCGGATAATCCTCACCCTTTACCGCATCAATAATCTGATGCCGGGAAAACACCCACCCCGGATTTTCCGCAAGAAAACGTAAGATGGCGAACTCGGTAGCCGAGAAACCGACCGATTTTCCGCCCACACGAACCTCGTGCCTGGCCGAATCGATGCTGATTCCATGAATGTCGACGACACGATTGCTGGTGGTTTCTCGTGCCAAGCCGTTTCGGCGAAGCAGCGCCTTAACCCTGGCCACAAGAACCCTCGGACTGAAGGGTTTGGTAACGTAATCGTCGGCTCCGGCATCAAAACCGGTTACCTGATCGTCTTCCTCGGCTCTGGCGGTAAGCATCATTATGGGCGTTTTCCGTGTTGAGGCCTCGGATTTGAGCTGCCTGCAGACTTTTATTCCATCGGTACCGGGAAGCATGATATCCAACAGGATAAGGTCTGGCTGGTGGCGGCGTGCCAAACTCAAGGCTTCTTCACCATCGGCGGCTTTAATAACATCGTATCCGCTCATCTCCAAATTAAAGGAAATAAGCTCCCTGATATCGGCCTCATCCTCAACTATGAGCAGCGTTTCTTTTTTTACCATGAACTCCACTCCTTTGTATCCGTAGAGAGAATGTGAGGGATAGATGAGAGCAAGATTAACACCTTATGAGAATGACGTTAAGATTCTCGCAGAGATGTTATAAAGAGTCGGAATTACCGCCTTCTAATAAGTAAAACGACGTAATTCCATATCCAGAATATCCAGGGACTGGACATTTTTCTCCCCGAGAGTGGTTATCTCCGAAAGCGCTTTTGTAATATCCCCAATCCCGGTACTGATTTCCGCAATAGCGTCGTGACTCTGGCGAGAGAGATCGGCAACCTTTGTAAGGGAAGCATTGGATTTCTCCGATCTTCTGTCGATGTTCTGTGAAGAATCCCGAACGGCGGCGCTGGCTCCGACAAGGCTGCTCAAGGCCTCCGTAATCTGGTCCGTTCCTCTTCCGAGTTCCACCAGAGAATTCATAATCTCCGTAAGAGCTTCCGAAACGCTGGTTGAATCCACCACAATCTTGGAAATGGAATCTCCGGTCTGTCTGGATCTGTCGGCGGTTCCGCCGATCTTATTGACAATTTCCCTTACCGAATCTCCGATCTGTTTGGCGTTGCTGCCCGTTGATTCGGCAAGTTTGCGGATTTCATCCGCGACTACCGCGAAACCGCGGCCGGCCTCGCCGGCATGGGCGGCTTCGATGGCGGCATTCATGGCCAAAAGATTGATCTGCGAAGAAATGCCGTCGATAACCGTAACAACATCCTGGATGGAATCGGCTGAAGAGGCGATTCCATCGATATCGGACAGGGTTGTTTCCATTTGTTCCTCACCGGCACGCGCCATCGAAGCCAAAGTTTCAGCCATGACCGACCGATCTTTCGCCAATGAAGAAATACTTTTAATGGACGCGACCATTTCCTCAACCGCTGCCGACGATTCCTCTACGGCCGAGGCTTCTTCCGACGCTTGAGCATTGACGTTCTGCACTTCACCGCTTACTTCACGGATTTCATCACGAACGGATTCGGAAAGTTCGGCAAGAGTGTTCGACTGGTTGTCTATGGAAACTATGGTGGCCTGAATTTCATCCAAAGCGGAGGAAATCTCTTCAACATTGGAAGCCAATGTCTCGGCAACTTCATGCCCCTGTTTAGTGGAAGTATGAATGTTTTTCATAATTCCCTGCAGGGTTTCGGCAAAAGTATTGAATCCTTTGGCCAGCCGGCCTGTTTCATCCGAAGACTTGATGGCTATTCGCTGAGTTAAATCGGCATCTCCTTGGGATATTTCTTCCAAACGTTCGGTAGCGGCCAACAGCGCTTTGGTAACCAGAGAAATAATTACCAGAGCAACTCCGGAAGCCACAAGTCCGAAAATCAATCCGACAATCAAAACCAGAAAGCCGATTTCCTTCGATTCTTTTATAAGTTCAGACTCATAAACGGCGTATGTTATGATCCAATCCCGTTCCGGAAAATATTTAACAAAACCGATTTTCTTGAAGAATTTATTTTCCGGTTCTCCCGGTTTTGTCCACATATACTCAACTCGGCCATTCTCAATCTCAAACATATATTGAGTTAAATCCTGCCCTGTAACCTTATCTTTCAATACAAAAGATTGTCCGACCCAGTCCTGATCAACATAAGCGATATATGTGGAATTACGGTCCTGAATATAAGGATAAGCACCCATAAAACTTTGCTTGTAGAGATTCTTATTCATTTCACTCAGCATGGCCGCTTCATATTCGGCTATATCCTTATCAATATCGTCAATGTAAACACCGGTGCCGATGGCCCATTCCCAAGGTTCAAAATATTTAATACAGGATTTCTTAGCCGAATCTTCAGTTTCACCAGGTTTGGGATAGTAGTAATCATAAAAGAAATACTCATTGGCCATTGCACCCTTAACAAAGTCACGGCCGATGTAAGAACCTTTACTATCCTGATAATCGTACCGTGATGTTCCTTCGATTGCCGGATTAGGCGGAAAAAGCACATTAACAACATCTTTGGAATCAATCCAAAAATAGCCGTCATTGCCATATGAAAAATTGCGAAGGGCTTCTTTGGCTTCCCGCTGAGCCGCGTACCTTGAAAGTTCACCGCTTAATTCTTTTTGATGATAAAAATCGGCAATACTGACGGCACCGTCAGTCAGATGCCCCAGCCTCCGTTCCGTATTCGCGATTTCCAATTCTTTGGCTTTTTGGGAAGACTCATGGAACTGATGCACAAGGGAGTATATCTGTTCCAGACTGCTGTTACTGAAATCCTCAAAATTGTTCAAAACACTTTTTTTGCTCATTTGCCCTGTGATAAGAGCGAGCACCACTGTAATCACCAAAAATAATACAAGAATCGGAATAAACACTTTCCACCGTATCGATTTCATGCACTTCTCCTCAAAGATGTCGCTGGAGACTCTTTGCTCTACGCGCCGAACAGCAACGCTGATCGGCTGTTATGAATTTGATTCGGAGATCTTGCCGCAGGAACACGGAATGCTTAATCGGCAGATACTCCGCATCACTCTTTCTCATTCCCGCCGAATACCGTATTCGGACCAAAATCACATTTAAAGAGCCTCATTTTTAAGTTTTATTCTTTTTCGCAATTATGCAAACTCAAACGGTAAATCTCCTCATTTCCTCTTCAAGGGAATCCATGGCCTCGGTATTCGTCGTACTTAATCCGACGATAATTTTCAAAGATGTTCCAATTTCATTAAGAGACTGCCGGATTTCCTCGATACCGTGATGATTCAGCTGAGAAAGTTCGGCCACCTCCGTCAATGAAGTTCGGCTGTCGTCCGCCTGAGCGCCAATCTTCACCGAAGACTCCCGAACGGCCTGACTGGCCAAATTCAGATGTCCAAGCGCCGAGGTTATCTGGTCTGTTCCCTGACCCATCTCTTCCAGAGCATTTAGGATTTCCTTCAGTGTTGTCGAAACATCGGCGCTGCCGGTAACAATTTCACCGATGGATTCACCGGTCTGTCTCGATCGATCCGCCGTATGGCTAATTTTATCGATAATTTCTCCTACGGATTCGGTAATCCTCTTTGCGTTGCTTCCCGTCGATTCGGCCAACTTCCGGATTTCATCCGCCACCACGGCGAATCCCCTTCCGGCGTCTCCGGCATGTGCGGCCTCAATGGCCGCATTCATGGCCAAAAGGTTTATACGGGATGAAATGCCGTCAATAACCGTCACCACATCCTTAATGGAATCCGCGGACTCGGATATCCCTTTGATGTCGGACATGGTGGTGTGCATTTGTTCCTCACCCTTACGGGCAAGACCGGCAAGCAGTTCGGCCATACTCGACCTTTCGGAGGCCATTCTGGAAATGTTTCTGATGGATGCGATCATCTCTTCAACGGCCGCCGATGATTCTTCCACGGCCGATGATTCTTCGACCGTTTGGTTGTTCACGGTCTCCAAAGCATCCCCGATAACATTCATGGAATCGTTTGTATTTTCCGCAAGAGAAATAAGACTTGAAGACTGTTTGTCGATCGTGGTGATGGTGGAGATAATCAATTCAAGAGACGCCGATATTTGCTCAACATTCGACGAGAGTGTTTCGGCCACTTCGCGTCCCTGCCCCGAGGATTCCTGAACATGCATCACAATCCCCCGGAGAGAGGAGGTAAAGGCATTAAAACTCTCGGCCAGCTGTCCCACTTCGTCTTGGGAATTCACAATGATGGATTGGGTAAGATCCGCGTCACCTTCGGCAATCTCCCGCAGTCGTTCGTTGGTTTTTTTCAAACTCTTAACGATGAGATTAACCGCCAGTAAGATCACAACCGCCACGGCGATCGCGGCAACAATCCCGACAATGACAATGTTTCGCGTCATTTTCGTAATCATTGCATTAAGGTCGCCCTCATAAATTGTATAAACCATCACCCAATCGCGCGGCTCATACAGCATGGTGAATCCCTTTTTCAGGAACAGTTTATTGGGATTCTCTCCCGGCTTGATATAGTAATAATCAATAGGACCGGTGCCGTTGGCGAAAAACTTATCGGTGAGATCTCTTGTCACATCATTGTCATTGAGATATGTGCCGACCATGTCCGGATTGTTGTGAGCAATCATCATACTGTCTTTGGCAATAATGGCGGGATAAGAACCGAGAAAAGATTCTTTAAAAAGGGTCTGATTCATGGAGGCAATCTGATTTTTCTCCCACTCGGCGACGGCCGCGTCGATATCGTCGATATATGTTCCGGTTCCGACGGTCCATCCCCAGGGATCGAAACGGCGGCTGGTTCCCATTTTCGGCATAGCCTCGGTCTGACCGGGACGCGGAAAGTAATATTCCAGATCGAAATATTTATTTTCTTTAGCTCCATCCACCAGCATATGGATAAAAGCTTGTCCGTTTTCATCCTTCAATTCGCCGCGGTAAGAGCCTTCAATATCGGAGTCGGGAGGATTAAGGACATTGATATACTCATCATTATCAATGAAGTAATAATTCCCATCGCTGTATCGCAGAAGACGTATCCCTTCTTTTGCTTCGGCCATGGCCGCTTGAGGAGAAAGGATTCCCTGCATTTGACGCGAATAGGCATTTTCAAGAACACCGAAGGCAACATCGAGAAGATCCCGCTGGGACTGACGTGTTTTATCCAGCATTTGTATGCGCAGCTGCTGAGAGGCCAAATCGAACTGTTCTATCTGACTGTAAACCTGATTTATGTAGACATTCGAAAAACTTTCAAAATCCTCTTCAATCTTTGATCGATTCAAGGATGTCATTTGCCAAGTCATGATTACAATCGCCAGAAGAACAACACCTAAAACCGGAAAGAACAACTTCCATTGAATAGATTTCATACCATGCCCCCGTTAGGCGAATTTTAATTCGACGGGAACGCTTTTGCACATTTTTGTACTAATATTTCTTCTCAATACAAAAATATAGATATTATTTCATCGTTGTCCGAACATTATTTCCGGAGGAGATTCTTCCCTTACATTCATTTATCTTTATATAAACCCATCTTAATTCGAATCCGCATCGGTTACTGTTCCGAAATAGAATCCGGTTGACGAATCCGGAGACCGTCGATATAGTACCGCTAGTTCCGCGGCAGTGGTGGAATTGGTAGACACGCTAGCTTGAGGGGCTAGTGATAGCAATATCGTGGAGGTTCAAGTCCTCTCTGCCGCAAGAAGGCGATCAGCCCAATGGGTTGGTCGCCTTTTTTGATTCTTAAAAAGGACTTGAAGCGGAATCCCGACGCGACCGAGCAGGGAGCGTAAATCGACACAATGTCGATTTAGGGATGGAGACGGCTCGGAGGACTAAGGCAGGAAGCCGAAGTCCGGAGGACAAGTCCTCTCTGCCGCAAGAAAAGCGAGCGCCCATCGTGGCGGTCGCTTTTTTTTGCCCAAAATACAAGACTTGAACCTCCAAAGAGTATGCGCGGTACAAAAGGTCGTACCAAAGACATTATTGAAGAACCATCCCGGCTAAGTGCCGAACAGACCGCGGGAAACACCGTCGGCCGGCCGGCTAACCGACCAAGCCGGTCACTTCATCAACGATAGCTCGGATAAACGCATCAAAATCGGGCACATCAGCCTTCGGCACACGAAATCCAATCGCGCCTTCATGCCCCCCGCCGTTTTCAATTCCAAGAAGATTAATGACACTCCGGAGATCCAAATCCTTGAAAAATTGACTCCGCCGCATTCGCATCTGGATAAAATTCGAGCGTTTAGGATGATCGTAATAAACGACCAAACTGAGATAACCGCTTTCTTCAGCCAATAAATTGGCGACATATTTTGCAACCGTTACAACGACTTCCGAATCATAAGTCTTGTTTATGAAACGGGATACATTCTCATCCAATGCTATCCAGGAAATACGTCCCTGTGTTTTTTTGTGCTCAAGAAAATCCCTGCAGCAATGTTCTTCATCGGCCGAAAGCTTTTCAAGCTCATTGAGAATATCTTCAATACTTGAAAAATTGCCCGAATCCTTTTCAGTCTTTTCAATAAGCATTTCATTGAAAAGGCGACTGAAATACCGGTAATACCGCTTCTCTCTACGGGACTTTAAGAATTGTCCCATTTTCGAGTCTCCGACGATTCCGGTAACGATGGAAAGTACAAAATTCCGAGTGAAGATTTCACCCGTCAGAGACTCACGAAGGATTCTCTTTTTCTTTGAGAGCCGCAGGGCCAAATAGCCGATGAGTTCACACGTGGATGAGGCCTCGTCCACCAAACGGTATCCTTCCTCTCCGATATAAAAACCGTCGGCTTCCAAATGATGATCCACTTCCATTACAAGGACATGATCCTTATCCATAATCGGCCGTAAATCTTCAAGGAATTCGAGCATTTCGGGTTTCGGAGTATCGAAAGCGATAACCGTATCGTATTCATCGCCGATATCCTGAGGTTTTTCCAGAACCCTGATTGAATTATATTTACAGATGCTTAAAAGATAAGGAAATTTCTCATGATTTTCCTTTGCGAAAACAATACTGGGCGTTTTGCCGAATTTCACAATCAGCAGACTGAATGCCACCATGGAGGCCACGCAGTCCTCATCGGGGTTATGATGACCGATCAATAAAAAAGATTCCCTCTTCATCATCGTTTCGATGAAAGTGTTAACGATTTTCTTTCTCGTATGCCGGTTTGGAATACGGATTTTCTTCATTTTTCTGTCCCGGTTCCGTACAAAAAGGCTCGGTCACGGCCGGCTTCTTTCGCGGAATAAAGAGCCTTATCGGCACTTCCCAGCAATTCCTCTACGGTTTCACCGTGGATTGGGCATACGGCGATACCGAAGCTGACGCTTACGTGGCTGAACGTGCCTTTTCTGTCATTAAGAATATTCAATTCACGTATATTCTGACCCACTTCACGACAACATTCCAGAGATTCCCGACCATCCTTTCCGGGGAGGATAAAAGCGAACTCATCTCCGCCGTATCGGGCCGGGATATCCTCCTTATGAGAAAAAAAGTCTTTGAATACAGACGCCACGGCCAGTATAACCTCATCGCCGACATCTTCCCCGTATTCCTCGTTCAATTTCCCGAAACGATCAATATCCAGCAAAACCAAAGAAATCCCGGGGCCCCCCATTATCGAGTCCAGTACGGCATTTTCAACGGATTCATCAAAAAAACGTCGATTATAGAGTCCGGTAGGTTCATCGGTAACGGCTCTGATCCGAGCCTTTTCACCCCACATGACCATGTCCGAAAGAAACGCACCGGTATTCCGGAGGCGGCTTACGGCCGTATGCAGCATACGCCGCATGATTTTATTGGCGGCGACCGGTTCCCGAAGCATTAATTCCGCAAATCCATCTCCATCCATCGAAAGCAATTCGCAATCCTTCAGAGTCCGGCAGGTGGCCGACCGAACATCCTTTTCCAGAATGGACATTTCGCCGAAAAAACTGCCTTCTCCAATCCTTGAGACCTCCAGTTCATCACCGGTTTCGGTTTTCACGGAAACCGAAACCGTTCCGTCGAGAACAATGTACATTTGGCGGCCCTCATCACCTTCTCGAAACAGAACCCATCCGTCCGGAATGAAATGTTTTTTCATATGAAGACGAACACGTTCCACCTCATCGGGAGAAAGAAGAGAGAAGATATCCAGATTCCTCAAAGCATCGGGAGTCATGTGTTTTCCAAATCCTCGGGGAAAAGAATGCGATTCCCTCCCCGCCGCCGTCCCTCCATCACGAGTTCATGCGCTTTGTTCGCAAGCAACACGGCATCATGACCGTGCTCCGGAGAGAGAACCAAACCGAAACTCACCGACAGTGCGATTTCCTTCCCGCGCAAAATGGAAGACAAATCCAAACCGCGAAGAAAGTCTCCGGTTTCTTCGGCGGTACGGCGAAGCTCGGATTGATCCGCCCCGAGACGAATAATCGCATTCTCATTTCCCATGTACCGAAACAATAAATCCGAATTCGATACGAAACTCTTGAGCCCATCGGCAATAAATCTCAGCGCTTTATCGCCCGCTTCATGACCATATGTGTCATTGATTTCTTTAAAATTATCCGGTTTATACATCAGAAGTCCAACGGAATCATCCGTTTTTTGAAGAACTTCTGTTAAGGTTTCTTCGAAAAATGTCTTATTGTGAAGTCCGGTAAGTTTATCAACATAAACCTGCCGCTTCAGTTCGTTTACCAGCGGTGAATTTTCCTTAACAAGCGCATTCACACCGCGAATACGCGCCGAAATCTGCCCCAGAAAAGTATAAAGCAGCCGCGCGTACAATCCCGGATAGCTCCGGGAGAGATGATCAAGACCGTCTTCTCCCAGCGGGAAGACCACAAGAGAAGAAGATCCTTCCGTATACGCGTCGGCGTTCCGGTTTTGTCCCGTGAAAAAATCCAAATCTCCGAAGATGTCGCCCGAAAGAAAGCGGGCGATTTCCACCGAACGGCCTTCATCATCGTTCTTCCGAATAACAACAGAACCTTTCCGGACGAAATACAGTCTTTCGGAAGACTCACCCGCGGCGAAAATCCGTTCGTCGGCTTTTAAATCAATCATACCGCTTAAGAGTCCGATGACGTTCAAATCATCTTCGGTACAGCGGGAAAAAATCTTGGCGCTCCGAAGAACCGAAGAAATCTCATCCCGAACATCGGGCGGCAGCGGTTCCGTCGGTCTTTCGGATTGGATTCTCATAAATTCAATCATCTCGAAAAAGTTCAAGGAGAACAAGCTGGTGATTTCGGCCGTTTTTCTCTTTATGAATCTAAAGTTTACGATTGATGAGGTAAACGCTCTCTTATTCTGCTTCTCCCGTAGGAATGGTCTTTACCATTTCAAGAATCTCAGCGGCATTCTCCGGAGCGTAATTATAGGCCCAGCGTTCTTCGGATATGTGAAATCCGAACCGTTCATACGGTCCTCTTCCGCCTTTTTTCGCGAAAATATTCATCCAGGGTTTGTCAATGACGATACACACGGCAACGACATTGCCCAAGGAGTCCTGAGCGAACCAGATCATGTCGTACGGACCATGGGGAGATTTGAAAATAACCCGAGTCAGTTCGTCTCCAAACGCATTAACGTCCAAAGAGAGAACGGCATCCCTTAAGTGCTTGCAGCTCCTTCCGAGATCGCCGACGGGCCTATGAGCACGGCGTTCGATAAAATCAGGACATGTGCAGGTATAGCGGTGAAGGTTGATGGCATAGCGTCCGCCTCCGGATCGGCTTTCGACGGTGATATCGCGATCGTATTCCGGTCCGAAGGGAGCCATTTCAAGCAGCGCGGGTTTCCAAAGGCTCATGAAGTGATTTTAACGCGAATTTCCCCGGCGTGGAATCGGGATTCTTAAATCCCAATAAAAAGGCATCGGAAAAGCCGCCGCCGGTATCCCATTATTCTTCCTCGGCGGCATCATCCGGCGGAAGGTTCGACGCCCGTTCGGTAATTCGCGAAGAGAATTTGAATTTGGGAGTCATGTACGCATCTTTCGCGGGAACCAGGATTTCTTCGCCCGTAGAGGGATTTCTGCCCATTCGCGCCTTTCTGGCCGGTTTTTTCACCAGAGTCAGACGCCCGAGTTTCCCGAAGGAAACCGTATGTCCCAAAAGCATACCGGTTTCCAGAAGTACGGCGTAATCGTCGAGCAAAGCGGATACGGTCTTTTGGGTAAGTCCGGAGGCTTCGGCGAGATACTTCGTCATCGACTTTTTATCAAATTGGGCCGGAGCATCTCCGCCGGGATACGTGAACTTTCGGTTGAGATGAACAAAGGAATTGGTCAGGAACACCATTGCTTCCCGGATACGCTGCTCCTGTTCTTCCGAACTGAGACCGGATGGAAGAATCGCAATGCGATAAATAGCGGATGTATTTTTTAAAGGAGTACCGGAAAAGGAGGCTTTTCTTCCGACGGCCGGCGACTCGATCAGCTCAACACCTTCATTTCTTAAAACGTTGGGAACATCGGATCTCATTTTTATGCTCGCGTATTCCATTCTCCTCGGAGATCCGGGGCCGAGGGCCACCAGGGAACCGGAATAGGTTGCGAGAATCATTCCTCTGGGTTCGTCGGCTTCTACCTTTTCAACGAATTTCATACCGATAAGATCGATCTGCTCTTCAAAAAGCCTGTTTTTCTCCATCCAGAGATCTTCGAGCCGATTCAGGGCGCCCGACTCCTTCGCCCAAGCCTCCTCGGACGATGCCACGAGTTCTTCGAGATGGCCGGCCACTTCCGGCGGTAAAGAACGCTCCATCCTCAATCCTCCTTTATTTCAAACGATCATCAGTATACACCGGGTATGTGTTATTTCCCAAACGAAGCGGACCGGCCGTTCGCCCGAGCCGAAAGACATTCCATCTTCAAAGTCCGCGTTCAGTTCAGCTTATACAAAGCCCGAACAAGCGCCGTTTTATGTCTCCCTACGTAATCGATCAGCCGTTCTTGAGAATCCTTGCTTTGAGAATCCGCTCCGGCGAGCTCCAGAACATCATCCACTTTCCGATACCAGAGATAATGCGGTTCCAAAGGTTTCGCCGGCGGGGACTGTCTGAGGCGGACATTCAGTTCTTCATCGAGCTGATTATGATTGGCGCTGCCGATAATATAGCGAATATCACCGTTCTCACCGACGTAAAGAACCATGCGCCTGAATCCGACTCCCATGGCGTCGTCACTCCGGAATCCCTTTACCTGAATATCCAGCGATCCCAGACGCAGTTCCCACCCTTCTTCCCTGCGGGCTTTTCGAAAAGCGACGATATCCTCCTTAATCTCCCTGGTTCTATCAACATCCATCCTGGCCTCCTGCAGTTCGGTACGCCATTGACGAAGCTGACGTTCGTATCTCGGCATCAATCCGGCCCGAGATACAAATCGATCGGTGTTGGACAGGAGCACCCACACATCGGCGAACCTTTCACCCATGCGGGAACGAAAGCTTTCGAACAGATCGATATCCCTCCGGTATATTCGGGGCTTATCCCCGTCGGGGCCTCTTCGAACCCCGTTCTCTTTTTAGTATACTGATTTAGAGGATATTTTGACCCGACCCGTCTTGGTTGTTGCCGATATTCATGGAAATCTTGAGGCTCTGCGTGCCGTTCTCAAGCATGCGGCCGGAGAATTTGACGAAATATGGTGTCTCGGTGATGTCGCGGGATATGGTCCCGATCCCGGTCCCTGTCTTAATCTTCTTCTAAAAATGAAGGCCGTCATGGTGGCGGGCAATCACGATTTGGCCGCCTGCGGCAAATTGGAACTCAAAGATTTCAATCGGGAAGCTCGAGCCGCTCTGGAGATTCATCGAACCATACTTTCAGAAAAACATAAGCGGATACTGGCCTCACTGCCCTCTCTTCTTGAACGCCGATCGGTAACATTGTCTCACGGCAGTCCCGAGAATCCGATCTGGGGCTACGTTCTAGATTCTTTTGAAGCATCACGAGTGCTTTCCACCGCGCAAACCTCCCTCACGCTAATCGGGCATTCGCATCTGCAGGGTCTATGGGCTCTTTCTCACTTCGGCCGCGCGGAGACTCCTTCCGTCGCTCCCGGCGAGGAATACCGTTATGCCTGTTCGCCGCATCTGGCCAACCCGGGTAGTGTCGGTCAATCCCGCGACGGGAATCCTTCGGCTCGATACATGCTGCTGCACCCCGAACGAAAAACCTTAATATTCCGATCCTGCCGGTGGAGAACGGGTCCGACCGGACGCAAGATGTCGTCTCGGGGATATCCGCAAAGTCTTATCGACAGAATGGCGCCGAAAAATTGATCGGCTTTGACGCCGCCGCTTATGCGGGCCGGATGGTGAAGACCGTTCGATATGGCGCGCACCGTTCAAAATCCCGCGTATTTTAGCAGCCTGTTGAAAAACATCCGGCCGCCGGCAAACGTCTTGAAATCAACTCAATAATGGAAAGCTCTCTCGGCGAACTTGAGAATTTGTTTGAGTGTGTATATATTTGATATATATCTTTTTGATACATATCAAAGAAATGGAGATTTGGAATGCCGAGAGAGAACAAAACACGATACGCCCTTCTCGGGATGCTCACCTACAAACCGATGAGCGGCTACGATATGAAAAAAATGAGCGACCACAGCATCGGACATTTCTGGAACGAAAACTACGGAAATATCTATCCGGTACTGAAAACAATGGAGGCCGAAGGTTTGGTCGTTATGAGCCGAGAAGGAGGTGAGGATTCTCCGGCCAAGAAGGTATACACCATTACACAGCAAGGCCGAAAGGAATTCGAATCCTGGCTGAAGCGTCCGGCACTCTCTTCAAAGCTGAGGGATGAGCTTCTTCTCCAGATATTTTTCGGTCAATGGACCGACAGATCCGTCATCGTGGAAAAACTGAACGCGGAAGATGCCCGCTGCGCCGCCGTTATCGAGGTGCTCGAAGGGATTCGCGCTCATATGGATTCGGGAGAATCCATGGATCCCGATTACCCGGTGAATGTCCGGGAAATCATGATTCGGGGAAGGCCGTACTGGCGCAGCACGGTGGAATTCGGTCTGAATTATTATACCGGGATTCGTAAGTGGTGCGCCGAAACCATCGCCAATTTTAAAGAACTGTAAAATTTTAGGGTTATGTTCTCGCTCCGGAAGAATGGCGCGAGAAATCCGCGTTTTGTGAAAACATGCCGAAGAAACGGACCGATCGCCGAAAGTCGTTCACAAAGCCCGCTATTCGATTCAAGGAGAAGGAAAGATGAAGATTATCGTTTTGGGAGGAAGCCCCAAGGGAGAAACAAGCGTAACCATGCAGTACGTGGAATACCTCAAACGGCGGTATCCTGAGGTAACATTCGATGTGCAGCAGCCGGCCGCTCAGATTCGCAGGCTGGAATCAAACAAGGAAGCCTTTGAAGAAATAATCGCCGGTGTTGCCGCGGCGGACGGTGTACTCTGGGCCTTTCCTCTGTACGTCCACGGCGTCTGCAGTCAGTATCAGAGGTTCATTGAACTCATTGAAGAGCGGAACGCCGCGGGAGCCTTCGCGGGGAAAGTCGCGGCGTCGCTGTCCACGTCCATCCATTTTTTCGACAACACGGCTCATGATTATGTCAGAAGCGTCTGTGAAGATTTGGGAATGGCTTACGCGCTTTCCCATTCGCCGAAAATGGACGACCTTGTAAAACCCGAAGGCCGAAAGGCCGCGGAAGGATTCTTCGAATTATTCCGGCAGAGTATACAAAACGGTCTGCCGGCGACTCAATTGTTTCCCTCGCGTTCCGAAACTTCCGAGTTCCGCTACACTCCCGGCAAGACGGCGACGATTCGGAGTGAATCCGGCAGATGCAGATGTAATCATACAGAAAACGATTCGGCCGCCGAACCGGTTGCGGCCGAAGTGAAGATTGCCATCGTCGCGGACTCCTTGGAAGGGAATCTCGCGGGTATGATTGAACGCTTCCGGTCGAACTTCGCCGGCGGCGTAACGGTCATAAACCTGCGGGACATCAACATCGCCGGAGGATGTCTGGGCTGCCTGAAATGCGGACCGGCCAACCGGTGCGGTTGGGACGGAAAGGATGATCTTCGTTCCGTTTATGAGGAATATATTGAAACCGCCGATATCTATGTTCTGGCCGGTACGGTAAAAGGAAGATGGCATTCTTCCGAACTGAAGGCCTTCATCGACCGCGGTTTTTATCATACACACCAGCCGTTCCTGACGGGCAAACAATTCGCCGTACTCCTCGACGGCCCCATCACGACGAATCCGGCCCTCCGCGATTTCTGTACGTCTTACCCGGAATGGCAGGGAGCGGGTCTGCAGGGAATCGCCGCGACGGATTCCCGCGATTCGAAGACTGTCGATGCCGATATCGACGCCCTGGCCGGCCGCTGCGCCATGGCCGTAAAGACGGGATATCAGCGGCCGAAGACCTTCCTGGGCGTAGGCGGAATGGATATTTTTCGAGACGATATTTACGGGCATTTGGGCATGGTTTTCAGAGCCGACCATAAGTCTTATCGGAAAAACGGCGTATACAAAACAATGCCCCATAAGCGTCCGCTGAAGTTCGTCGGTCTTCGGATTGTCAATCTCATCGTCTCTTTCCCGCCGATACGGAAAAAAATAAGCGCGAACATGCGCACCTTCATGCTTACCCCTTACAAAATGATGTTCAAATCACTGGGTATGGATTCCGAAGCTGAAGATGGTTCGGCGGCGGCCCGCAAAGCGGGGAAATAAACGGACCAACCCGGCCTTTTCGCCGGGTTGGGAAGATATCAAAAGGAGAGGTGCAACCTGCTCGATGATACAAAACCCTCGGTTTTCATCCTCAGAATCCGCTTCTTCATGCTATGCTTTGTCTATGGACACAATGGATGCGATTTATCACCGGCGTTCGGTAAGAAATTACTCCGACGAAGCGGTTTCCGGCGAGGATTTTCAGAAAATCATAGCGGCGGGAATGATGGCTCCCAGCGCGGGAAATCAGCAGCCCTGGCATTTCATTACCGTTACGAAGAAAGAAACCCTTCTTGCCGTTACACAGGTGAATCCCAATGCCGGCATGGCCTCCAAAGCTCCCGCGGGTATTCTGGTCTGCGGAGATAAAACCTTGGAGAAATATCCTGGATATTGGATACAAGACTGCAGCGCCTCCGTTCAAAACATGCTTCTGACAATCCATGCGATGAATTTGGCGGCCGTATGGACAGGGATATGGCCCGTTCAGGACCGTGTTGAAGGATTTATAAAGCTCTTCGGCCTGCCCGATTCGGTTCTCCCTCTGGGATTCATCGTCTTAGGGCACCCCATGGACAATAATCGGAAAGGGAATCCTCCGGATCGTTTCAGGCCCGATCGAATCCATACCGAACAATGGTAACATCAATTCTTTTACAGGCCGTGAAAAAAGCGGTCCGAGTATGGAAGGAACCTTATCCCGGGAAGACTCAGTATTCGGGATGATACAATTTGCTCTGGAGTACGCAGCGATTTCCTTTTAGTCGGGATGTAAAGAATTCCACCGGCCGATGATCCGCCGTATAGTTAATGGCCCTCAGCATCAAACAAGGTTCCCAAAGAGTTGTTTTCAGCAATACCGCATCCTCAAGATCCATCCTGGAGGCAAGGACTTCCCGTTCGGCATATTCAACCCGAACGTCGAACAGATCGCGGATAAGCTG
Source organism: Spirochaetia bacterium (assembly GCA_963666985.2). Classification (GTDB taxonomy): domain Bacteria; phylum Spirochaetota; class Spirochaetia; order DSM-2461; family DSM-2461; genus UBA2779. Next base: position 22,302 of record CAXXIA010000003.1, read on the forward strand.
ATAAAGATTCTTTTGGAATTCTTGTTCGGGAATCTCCAAAAGCTTCTCATAATCGGGATTTCCAAAATAAGAATCTACAACCAGAATCGGTTCATCTTCAACATAACGAAGCCGAGAAAGATGAATAACGTCATCTCCGATATCAATATTCAGCCTCGTGGCGATAAGGTGACCGGCCTGAATTTTTTCCCGTTTCAGCAATTCCGTATGATATGTGATCTTTTGCCGTTCCAGCATTTCTCCGAAACTGATCAGTTCTCCAAGAAAAACCAGAGGCAGATTATTCGGATTGCTGGTAATGGCCCGTTTCCCGCGCTCCCTGATGAGGAATCCCTTTTCGATGAGCATTTTCATGGCACGGTTGACCGTGGGACGGCTAATGCCCAAAACCAGAGAGACTTCCTCTTCGCTCAAGAACTCGGTATTCAGAGGAATTTCCTCATTCTCGATCAGACTGGTAAGAATGTATTCCACTTGAGAATACAGCGGAATACCATCCGTCTCGGTTAATACGGAACGATACTGTGTTAAACTTTTTTTGATATGCTCAATCATAAGCAGTTTTCCGTTTTCTATTCCTTTTCGCCCGAATCGGAAAATCGATCATAATAGGGATTCATGGACTCCAGCAATCCCTGAAAGATTTCATACATCTTATCATGATATATCGCGCTTCCTCTATTCGGTTCAAAACAATCCGGAGTGCCCATACTTTCGTTCGCGGATGAAAAATCATCCAGGATTCCCAAGCCGACGCCGCATACGGCGGCCGCTCCCCGGGCGGTCGCCATCTGCAGAGTTTTCGGCCGAACGATGCTACATCCGCAGATATCGGCAATCGTTCCACACCAGGCATCGCTTTGGGCTCCTCCGCCTATAATCCTCAAATCGGCCGAGGGGGAATCCCGTCCGAATAAAATCGAAAGCATTCCGCGAAGGTTATACGCGACGCCTTCCTGCACGGCTTTAATCATTTCATAAGCGCCGTGTTCCATGGACAAGCCGATGAAAGCTCCCCGAGCCCGTTCATTGTAGTCCGGCGGACCGCCGCCGCGCAGATAAGGCAGAAAAATCAAATCACGGGATTTCTTCGGATTCCCGACGGACCATTGTTCAAAGGCCGAATAAAGGTTTTCTCGATTTTTTTCGAAAGAGGAATCACATGAGGACTCGACCAAAAGGTCAATAATCCATTGATAACAAATACCTCCTCCGTAATTCACAAGTTGTGAACAGTAATAATCTTTTACAACATGATTCAAAACAAAAGGACGGGCGGAGGGATTGAGCTTCAGTGCGTTTTTGGGAACCGTATCCGAAATCCAGGACGCCGAACCGAGGCTTAAATAGGGAGTGTTTTCTTCGACAGATCCGGCACCGACCGAGGCGCAGGGAACATCCCCGCCTCCGGTTACAACGGGGATTCCGGGTATTAAGCCGCAATCGCTTGCGGCTTTTTCCGTCAGCCTTCCCACAATTTCACAGGAATCAATCAGCAGCGGCAGCTTCTCCATATCCAGTCCCAGTGAGCCGACAATCTCTTCCGACCATTTTCCCTTCTGCAGATCCATCAGCCCGTAGTTGGATCCTTCCGAAAAATCCGTTGCGAAACATCCTGTCAGCCGGAGATTAATAAAATCCTTGGTCCCTAAAAACGCATAGGTTTTATCATAGAGATCCTTTCGATTTTTCTTAATCCAAAGGATTTTCGACGCCGGATATATCGGCAGATCGAGACCGCCCCCCGTAATTTGATAAAACCGCTTAAAACCTATCTCCGATTCGAGAAAAGCCGCTTCCTCCGTACTCCGAAAATCGGCCCACAAAAACGTTTCATCCATCAAGAGATTCCCGTCGCGGTCTACGGGAATGCAGCCGTTCATATGCCCGTCGACACAGATTCCGGCGACCGATGAGGGAGAAATTCCGGTTTCCTCCAGAAGTTCACGGGTTGAAGCGACAATGGAGAGCCACCAGTCATCCGGCTTTTGAAGAGCCGTCAGCGGCTCTTTATAGAATGTCTTATGTCCCCTATACCGATCCGCTTGTAAACCAAGGCGTTCGTCGAAGAGACAACTCTTCACTCCCGTCGTACCGATGTCGTGAGACACAATGTAATTCATGACCAAGCCTTCCAGGGATTGTGCGTGGCGAGCATGCCGCCGTCTACGGAGAGGATTGTCCCGTTGATATACGAAGAGGCTTCCGATGCCAAAAACAGCACGAGAGAGGTTATATCCTCCGGATTCGCGAAACGCCTAATGGGAATCCCTTTGAGTTTCTCTTCCGCTCTGCTTTCCAGAATATCGCGGGTCATTTCCGTAACAACAACGCCGGGAGCATACGCATTAACCAAGATTCCATAAGGGGCGAATTCCGCGGCCATCACCCGAGTCAGAGTTTCAACGGCGGCCTTCGTAATGCAGTAAGCTCCCATACCGACGCTGGGCATGGCCGCGACGTTGGAGCTGACATTGATGATTCTCCCGCCGCCGCGTTCTTTCATGGAAGAAAGGACGGAACGGGAACAATGAAGAACTCCCGAAAGATTAACCTCCAAAACGCGATTCCAATCCTCAATCTTCATCCTCTCCAATGAAGAACGAATAAGGATTCCAGCGTTGTTGACGAGAACATCAATCCCCGAGAGTTCCCGAACGATTTCGGCGGCGGCCTCATTGACCGAGTCGGGATTCGAAATATCGCAAGAGACGCCGATGATTTTCACATCCGGGAATTCCTCGGTTAATTCATCAACCGTCCGCTCCAGTGTTTCACGCCGAAGATCCAAAAGCGCGACATTGGCCCCCATTCGGCAGAATCCCATGGCGATATTGCGGCCGATTCCCTGAGAGGCACCGGTAACCACCGCGTTTTTTCCCTGAATATCGGGATATATGGCAGTCATACGTTCTTCCTTCTTTCTTAAATCGACAGGGAATGTCCGCCGTCGACCATAACGACTTCACCCGTCATATAGGACGAAGCTTCGGAAGACAGAAAGGCGATGGGACCGAACAAGTCCATAACTTGCGCCATGCGCCCAAGGGGAATTTTTCCAATGCGATCGCGCTCTTTCTTATTCAAATCGCGTTGGGAATCTCCTTTCCGAACATTTTCCCTGATATCTATAAAGCCGGGAGCGAGGGCGTTAACACGGATGCCTTTTTCGGCCCATTCGCATGCAAGAGATTTCGTGAGCATCACGACTCCCGACTTCGCTGTGCAGTAACCGGCTTTGGGAGAGCCCTGTACGTAAAAATAGGAAGCGGTGGAGGCAAAATTAATTATGCTGCCTCCTCCGCCGGCCGCCATTTTCTCGCCGAAATACCGGCACGTAAGAAAAAAGGAATTCAAATTGATGTCCAGTTCCTTTTTCCACGTTGCGTAATCAAGTTCGAAGACGGTTTTTCCGCTTCCGAAAGTGCATACAAGGTTTACCAATACGTCGATTCCGCCGAAATCTTCCGCAACCTCTTCTGCAAGACTTTTTACCGCCGCCTCATCGGTTAGATTGCGGCAATACGTGAGGAGTTCTCCCGCGGAGGAAGGATTTTCAACACGCAATTCCTCAATGGCCGGATCGATATCGATCGCCGCGACTTTCGCGCCGGAATCGACCAAAAGCAAGGCCAGCCGACGGCCGACGGTTCCGCCCGCGCCCGCGAGTACGAAGACTTTGCCGGTTATGTCGAAAAGATTTTTCACCGCTGACCGCGAAATATCGCTCATCGGCTCTCCCCGCTTCCTCTTTTCTCCAATATTTCCGCGGTCCAGCGGGCGGCATCGCCGCAAACACCCGTACAGCCCCAATCATGGGCCCCCGATTGTTCAAATTTCACCTTTTCATCCGGATCGGTAATGCTGTAAGGCCTTCCGTACAAATTCCTATGAATCTGATGACAAATAATCGAACCGTATTTTTCAATGAACTTATTATGCAATTCCTGCACTAAAGCAAAATTCTCTTTATTTTTCGACGAAGCCCTCGGATCGTCGGGATCGGCTCCGATATCCTCAAGCCGTCGGCCTGTTTGAGTTCCGATAAAATACGTTCCGCCCACATAAGCGCCGCAAGATCCGTCGCCCAAACATCCGCCTCCGGCCGAGAAACCGGCCATTGCCCGATAGGCGTCCGGATTAACAACGCCGAAGGTCTCCATAAGAGCCTTGAATGTCGACTGAGAACATCCCTTTTCCGTTTTTTCGATTTGGAATCCGAGTTCATATGCTTTATCCGATTTTTCGCTCATATCGTTTCTCCTTCGCTTTACGCCAATTGCTGGGCGGTTTTCAAAACGGCTTCAGCCAAAGTGGGGTGAACATGAATCATTCGGCCGATATCTTCGGCCGTAGCCCCCACGAATTTCGCCAAGGCCAGCTCGTGAATAAGATCGGACGAGTGAGGACCGATGATCTGAGCGCCGAGAATCTTTCCGCTTTCTTCAATGAGTGTTTTTACAAATCCTTCATACTCGTCGCTGACCAGAGCTTTGCCGTTGGACTTAAAGGGAGAAATCGTCGATCGATATTCGATACCGCGTTTCTTGGCCTCCTGCTCGGTTAATCCCACTCCGGAGATTTCCAGGCTGGTAAAAATCGACCAGGGAACCACGTCGTAATCCATTGTTCTCTTTTCTCCAAGAATATGACGGGCGACGATTTCTCCTTCCAAGCGGGAAACATGGGCTAAGGTTCCGCCGATAACGTCGCCCACGGCATAAATTGAAGAAGCTGAAGTCCGTAAACACTCGTCGACAAGGATTTGCCCTCGCGCACCCGTCCGAATCCCCGCTTTTTCCAAATTCAATCCGGAGGTGTTCGGTTTCCTTCCGACAACGACCAATACCTTTTCCGCTTTAATGTCATTGCCGTCGGCCAATTTGCATTCAAAACCTTCGGCGGTCCGCCGATAGCTTTCGACGCATGTATTGAAATGCATTTCGATACCGCGCTTTTCGAAATCGGCCTGAATAAGAGCCGAAACATCTTCATCCACAGTCGCGAGAAGACGGGGCAGCATTTCAACCATTGTGATTTTGACGCCGAAATTGGAGAAGATATTGGCGAATTCGCAGCCCATTACGCCACCGCCGATTATGAGGATGGACCCGGGCAATTCTTTGAGAGACAAAATCCCGCGATTCGAAAGGATGTCGGGATCGTCGTAGGCAAACGGAGGTACCTCAACCGAAACCGAACCGGTATCAATAAGAATGTTCTTCGATTCAATCAGGAACGGTTCGCCTTCTTTGGGTTCAACCAAAACGGTTTTATCATCATGCAGACTTCCAAATCCCATATGCAGATCGATTCCCATCTTTGAGAACTTTGAAACGCATCCACTCTCAAGCGCGGCGACGTGCCGGCCGGTTCGCTCCATGACTTTGGAGAAATCCAGTGAAAAGCCCTTGCCGCTTATTCCGTACGTTTCGAGATGATTCAGAATATCGATCCGGTGAGATACCGAAGCCAGACTTTTTGTCGGCATGCATCCCCATTTCAGGCACACTCCGCCGAGAACCTCCTTCTCGACACACGCGACGGACAATCCCGCGGCGGCGGCCATCGGTCCGGCGACATAGCCCCCCGGACCTCCGCCTATAATGGTGAGGTCTTTTTCAATTTTCTTCATTCAAGTCTCCAGTCAGTTATTTGTTTCCATTCGGCTGTACGCACCGACGATTACGAGGATGATGACGCCGTTCAGCATGACCTGCCATTCTTCATGCAGGCCTATCATGCCGAGAACGCTGTAGAGAACGGAGGTAACGATGACTCCCAGCATCGTCTTTCCGGCTCCTCCGATACCGCCCGAAAACATCGTTCCCCCGATCACGACGGCCGCAATGGTCTGCAGAGTCAGATTCGCTCCTACCCCGGCCCCGCTCTGAAACGTTGGATAGGGAGTCCTGGCCTGTCCGAGATAAAGCAAACCGGCGATAACGGCCAGAATTCCGCTCAATGTATAGGTCAGGATTTGAACTCTTTCGATTCGAATACCCGAAAGGCGGGAGGATTCACAATTGCTTCCCAGAGAACGGATTTTCCATCCGAATGAAGTCCGATTTAATATAAAACCGAACACGATTACGAATCCGATCCACAGAAGCGTTCGCACGGGAAGACCGTTGAATCCGCCTTTTTGAGAAGATTTCATGATGCGGGCGATACTGAATTGGGTCAGTTCTTCCGCCGACTTCCCGCCGCCGCCGCCGCCCGTGGCGACATACAGGATTCCGGTAATGATAATCATCATCGCCAGAGTCATTACGACATAGGGAATCTTCAGTCGAGCGATACAGAAACCGTTTATGAAACCTATGGCCGTACCTATGGCCAGACAAATCAGGATGGGTCCCCAAAGCGCTCCGTCGCCCATGAGCTGAGCCCCTATCATCACCACCAGCCAATAAATCGCTCCGACGGACATATCAATACCGCCCGAAAGAATGACCAGGGTTTGGGAAAGAGCCAGTATTCCCAGCATTGAATTAAGATAAAGGATTCCAATTAAATGATTTACGGTAAGAAACCTCGGCGTGATAATTCCGGCGACGGCCATTATAACAACCAGCGCGGCCAGGATGATGGAAACCTGCAGATTCTTTCGCATCGAGTCTTTCATCGACTGTATAAAGTTGCTATTCATTCAATTTACTCCGCCGGTGAAATATCGAAATCTGAATACCCGCGACGACGACAAGCAGCAATCCCTTCACGATGAACTGATACCAAGACGAAACTCCAAAAAACTGCAGAATGAAGACAAGCGACGCGACGATCAAAGACGCGGCCAATGTGCCGCTGAATCCCCCGACACCGCCTGTGACCATGGTTCCGCCCATGAAAACCACTATGAAGGAATCAAAAAGATACCGGGCTCCCGCCTCGGCGTTACCGCTGGAAATGCGGCATGCGAGATAGATTCCCGCCAGACCGGCAACCAAAGAACTGATTGTGAAAATCAAAATACGCGTTCTGTCGACGGCAACACCGGACATCCTCGCGGCATTCGGATCTCCGCCTACGGCATAGATCATGCGGCCGAGAGCCTTTTTTCTTAAAAGCAGAACACCGATGATTCCGGCGGCGACAATGATAAGAAACGGCGCGAGCGCAAAATCGCCAACGGAAAAAAGCAGCACGTTTTTAAGGGAATCACAGATATACCCGCCCGGACTGGGACGAACAATCAGGCTCACCCCGTTTATGATGAACATCATTCCCAGCGTCATGATAAAAGGTTCCATCCGGAAAAAAGTCACTCCGATTCCGTTAATCAATCCAATCAGCAGGGAAACGGCGACAACGACCAAAATCGCCGAGAACAGACTCTTTTCCATAAGCACCGAACAGATGGCGGTCGCCAAACCGGCTACCGATCCGACGGAAAGATCGAAACCGCGGCCGATGACGACGATGGTTTGTGAAAAACCGATTAATATAATGGGAACCGCGGAAATAAAAATGGCGGAAAACGTTGAAACAGAACGAAAAAAGGGCGATATGGCGAACGACAGCCCCCAAAAAATAATCAAGATCAGATACACATAATGTTTTGTCAGAATGCTTTTCAGATTCAGCATAACGGTGTCCTATTCATAGTAAGATTGCAGCAGACTTTCTTCATCCACGACTTCCTCGCTGCATTCGTTAACGATAGCTCCTTCACGCATAACCAGAAGCCTATCCGGAAGCTGAAGAATCTCTTCTCTGTCGGTTAAAAGCGCGAGCGTCGGTATTCCTTCGTCGGCCAGGGATCGAAGCAGATTGTAAATCTGCACTTTCGCCCCTATATCGACACCGACGGTCGGCTGATCCAAAAGAAGGATTTTCGGCTCGGCCATTAAATACTTCGAAAGAACGACTTTCTGCCTGTTGCCGCCGCTGAGATACCGAACGACTTTTTCCAGATTCGGCGTTTCGACATTGAGTTTGTCCACCATGGACTGCGCCGATTTATTTTCCATTTTCGTATTGATAATTCCGAAATGAGTCCGCTGATTCAGACTGGGGAGAGTCATATTGAAGGTAACGTTATGAGAAGACCAAAGCTCTTCTTCGTCTCTCCTGTCCGAGATATAATAAATACCGGCTTTCATGGCGTCATAAACGGAATTAATGACGATTTCTTTTCCGTCGATTGATATGGTTCCTTCATTCTTGTTCAGGATTCCGGCGATTGTCCGAAGCAACTTGCTCTGCCCCTGACCGCGCAATCCGGCCAAACCGACAATCTCGCCTTTCCGAACAACCAGATCCGTGGTTTTCAGATGTTTTGAAGCCATACCCCGCACGGATAAAACAACATCCGACCGGGTGCCGATGCCCCTCTTCGCGGGAAATTGAAGCCCCCCGGCGATTCCGGTCATATATTGAATAATGGTTTTCCTCTTTTCCAGGAAATCTTCTTTTTTCTCATTATTAATCACTCCGGACAGATTTCCGTCTTTTAAAACAAGGATTTCATCCGCGAGCTTCAGAACTTCTTCCAAACGATGAGAGATAAAAATAATGGTTTTCCCCTCATCCCGCAGACGGCGAATGATGCCGAAAAGTTCGTCGACAAGAGAGGACTCCAAGGAGGCGGTCATTTCATCGAAAATGATGATATTCGGATTCCCGGAGATGACTTTGCCAAGCTCTACAAGGCTTTTTTCCCCTTCCGTAAGATCCGCCGCAGGGCGGGAAACATCGATATCAAGATTGACTTGTTTTAAAACCTCACGGGCATTCTTTTTCAGTTTCCTGTGAGACAAAAACGATTTTTTGTAATAATCCTTTAATTCAACCAGGGCGACATTTTCGGCGACGCTCAGCTGCGGTATCAGTGAATGTTCCTGAAATACCGCATCGATTTTATATTCGGTTCTCGCATTAATGGGGTTCCGAATTCGAGCGGGATTTCCGGCGATGAAAATATTTCCGGAATTCGGCTGGTAAATGCCCATAAGAATTTTTATCAGAGTCGATTTTCCGGCGCCGTTTTCACCCATCAAAGCATAGATTCGCCCCGCAGACAGACCGAATGAAATTCCCTTAAGAACATTGACGCCCGGGAAAGTCTTCTGCAGCGATTCTATGCGGATTGTTTCTTCCATAGTCTTTCTGGTGCTCCTCAAGAAGCGCGAGGCCGGGCGTTCGCCCGAATCCTCGCGCCGGAATAACTCCGTTACCGGATGATTTTATTCAATGTCTCATCGCTGAGCGGCGTGAATACGAAGACTCCCTGGGGGGCGTCATAACGAACGTATTTCTCGAATTCATCACTGGAGAATCCCGGAGTGGGATAGAAGTACATCCTGGGCACCGGATAGCCTTGAAGAAGCATTTCCATCAGTTTCACCGCGATGGCGCTGTTGATGGACGGATGGGCCGAAGCATACGCGGTGATGTCATATTCAAGACATTTCTGCAGGAAACCGTTCTGATCCTCGGATGCATGGAGATAATCACCGGGGTTCAAACCGAGCTCAACCATGGCGTCGATGATGGCCAAGGACATCTGACCGCCCACGGAATAAACGGCATCGAATTCCGGATGAGCCGTATACATATCCATGAACTTCGACTTGGCCTTGTCGGCCGACCAATCGCAATACTCGATGGCGGTGATTTCGATATCCGGATACTTATTGAAAACATCCAGTCCGCCGCCGCTTCGTCCCTCGTCGATGGGATATCCCTTAAGGCCCCTGAAGAAGAACACTTTGCCTTTGTAATTCATCTGCTCCGCGAGCCATTCGGCCGAAAGGGTTCCGAAGGAATAAGGATCGTTGCCCATGAAACAGTTATATTTCGTGGTGTCGGCGCTGTCGTTGAAAAGCATGATGGGACAGCCGGCGTCATAGATTTTCTCAATTGTGTCTTTCAATGCCATGGGATCCAGAGGATCCACGATAATGCCGTCCAGTTCGCCTTTTTTCCACATGGTGAACATGCCTTCCAGGTTGGCGATTTGGGTATCGACATCGGAAGCGCTGTCCATGTGAATGTAGTCGGTAATCAGCGTTGAGCGCTTGACTTCACGTTCGAATTCGGCGATGCAGACTTCCTGCCAGGGATTGCCCCTCCAACTGGTGATAAAACCGATTTTATAGGGGGGCTCGGCCGTGTATTCCCGGATTTTGGGACTGTTGTTCCACCAATCCAGCCAGGCTCCGCCCTTCATGGCGATACTGTAAGCCGTGTCCACGTTCAAATCATAGCGAACGGGCTTACCGCTTTTTCCTTCAACGGCCGCAACCTGTTCCTTCAGCGTTGCGTTTTCAGCCTGAAGCGCTTTAAAATCAGCCTCGCTCACCTTTGATCCGCAGCTTGTTACCGCCAAGGCAAAAAGCCCTAACGCGATCATTGATAAAAAGAGTCTCTTCATTCCTTCCTTCTCCTCGTTGTTCTCTATACAGCGATAGAACCTACCGCTTTTTTTCCGATTCATTTCTCAGCCGAGAATATTTTTTTAAGTTGGGTATTAATCGGTGATACGGCCCGATAAAGGTCGTTAAAAACGCCGTATAGGTCGTTATAAACGGCGGTGTCTTTTTCTCTGGGTTCAATGCATTCTTTAATTTTAATGAAGTCCCGCACGGCCGAATCAAAACCGTCGAAAACCCCCAGACCGACGCCGCAAACAATGGCCGCGCCGAGAGAATTGGCTTCTTGCTGAGCATTTAACGTACAGATGGTCCTATTCATGACGCTGGCCTGGATATTTCTCCAAACCTCACTCTTCGATCCTCCGCCGATCATGTTGATCCGATCGAATCGAGTTCCCACCTGGTTTTCCATCACTTCGCACATAATGCGAATGTTCATGGAAATCCCCTCCATAACGGAGCGAAGAATATCGCCTTTGGTATGGGCCAGCGTTAAACCGGCGATAGTTCCTCTGTCGTCCAAATTGTTATGAGGAGCGCCCCCCGGACGCATATTCGGCAAAAAAACAATTCCGTTGGATCCGGCCGGAGAAGCCTCGGCTTTTTTATCGATTATGGAATAGACACTTCCCCCGGATTCCTCGGCTTCGCGAATCTCATTTTCACAGAACTGGTCCTTAACCCATTGATGGACAACACCGGCGGAAAACATCGCGAGCTGAACAACGTGAGTATCGGGAACCACATGACAAAGGGAAAACGGCCGCATCACATTATCGAAGAAAGGCTTTTTTGAAGCGACGGCCAGCCAGGATGCCGAGCCGATGACATTGTAGGCATTGCCTTCCGCGATAACACCCGCGCCCAATGCCGCGGAAGGAACATCTCCGCCGCCGATAACAACCGGCGTTCCTTCCATCAGCCCCGTAGCAGCCGCCGCGGAAGAAGTAACGTTCCCGACGATGTCGGTGGAACGGCAAATCCGTTCGGGGAGTTTTCCGGAATCCAGCCCGGAAGCGTTAATAATCTCATCATCCCATCGGCGCTTCTCAAGGTTCAGCAAACCCGTATTGGATGCGTCGGAATAATCGGTTAGGAATTCTCCGGTCAGCTTACAGACGATAAAGTCCTTAACGCCGATCATTTTATAGGTGCTTTTGTAGACATCGGGCTGATGCGCTTTAATCCACATCATCTTGGCCAGCGCATAAAGAGGTATGGCCATGCCCGCACCGGTTCTTCGGTAAAACCGCTCCCACCCGATCCGCTCTTCGATACTTCGCCCTTCCTCGACGCTCCGGCAATCGGCCCAAATCATCACCCGATCCGAAATGGAAGAGCCGTCAGTTCCCACGGGAATCAGCGACATCATCTGACCGCTGAACGAAACTCCGGCAATATCCCCGGAAGGGATTCCGGCCTTTTGGATAACCGTTTTTGTCGATTCACAAACGGCTTTCCACCAATCTTCGGGGTTTTGAACAACCCAATCCGAATGCGGATAATAGGTTTGATACTCAACGTACGTACTGGCCAGCAATCGACCGTCGCACCCGTACAGCGACGCTTTATTCCCCGTTGTTCCAAGGTCATGAGATAAAATGGCTTGTTTGCTCAAAACGTTTCTCCTCTCAAGTAATTTCATCCGTCAGGATTTCGAACAGTTCAATCCAATTATCCTCAATATCCCGGAAATAGCCGATTCTCCATCCGTTCGTTGTTTGCCGTTCGCCTTCGATGAAAACGCCTTTGGATTCCAAATATTCCTTAGCTTCCGAAAAATCATCGAGGCGAAACGCAAAATGACTTAATCCCGGTTCATCCAGAGCTCTCCCGATACGTTCTTTTTTCGAGGGAAGCAATTCAATTCGAAGATCGCCTTTTTCCAGGAAATAAATCGGCGGCCGGCCGGTTTTCAGCAGCTGATGAACCACGCGAAAACCCAAAACATCCTCATACCAGTGTTTCAGGGCTTCGACATCCGCGGCATAAATCCCCACATGGCATCCGACCGGCCGAAGCATCATGAATCAATCCAATCCTGATAGATGGACAATCCCGCGCTGGTTCCCAGCCGCGTCGCGCCGGCGTCCACCATGGCTTTTGCATCGGCGGCGGAACGAATACCTCCGGCTGCTTTCACGCGCGTGGAGGTTCCTTTAACGGAATCCGACATCAATTTCACGATACGGGGAGTCGGCGGTTCGATAAATCCGGTTGATGTTTTTACAAAATCGGCGCCCGCCTGGGAATAGATTTCACAAGCCTTCACAATCTCGTCATCCGTCAGAAGACACACTTCAAAAATGGCTTTCAGGATTTTATTCCCCGCCGCCTTCCGGCAAACATCGGCTTCTTTCTTCAGAACATCATAGTTTCCGTCCTTAAGAGCACCGACATTGATAACGAAATCACAGTCTGTTGCCCCTTTCGCGGCGGCATCCCGGATTTCAAATTCTTTCATTTCCGCCGTCCAGGCACCGTAGGGGAAAGCCAATGCCGCGGTAATGCCCACATCGGAACCTTCCAGAAAACGGCGGGCATATTCGATATAGCAAGGATGAATCGCAACCGTGGCGAAATTGTATAACCGGGACTCAAGGCAGATGTTTTCAATGCTTTCCAACGGAACTTGGATTTTCAGCTGAGTTTGGTCGATGTAACCGGCAATTTCATTTTTGGTCATTTAGCATCCTCCTCGGTCCATCCGATGATGTTTTTCCATGTACTGGAGTGAATGCGATCCACTCCGGCTTCGATGTATTCCTCGGCATCCTTCTTCGTACGGACACCGCCGGAGACCTCAATCTGCAATTCTTTTCCGATAACCCGGCGGATGAACTTAACGTGTTCTATAGCCGTCGAGCCTTGCCAGAAGCCGGAATTGGTCTTAATGATTTTTATCCCCACCTCCAAAAAGAGCCGGCAGACCTGTTCAATTTCCTCGAATGTCATTTTCGCCACCTGCGGCAAAGCGACGATATCCATCTTCCCGCCGACCGCTTTAACAATGGCTTCCAAATCCTTTTTCACCAAATCCCATTTACCGGATTTCATATAGTTGAATTTGGGGCTGACATCGATTTCACTGCATTGAAAGCTCAAAGCCCGTTCGATGAGTTTTACATTCGTTTCCGTCGTGAACCCGCCTAAGGGGTATGAAATAATTGTGCCCACCCTTTTTTTAGGAAAAAGTTCTCGGGCTAAGGAAATGTAGAACTCATCAACAATAACCGAATAAAAATCAACATTCTTAACGTCTTTCGCGAACTCTCTGATTCCTGATTCCGTCATTTCGGTCGTCAACGGCGCAAGAATCATTCGTTTTGCCATATCTTGATCAATCATGGCTACTCCTTATGATGTAATCATGTCTTTACATCATTCTATCATAACGATATTGTGTCGGCAAGCATTTTTTTCAGCGGATGATGTGGCAGGCCGGGATTCCCCGACTGCATAAGTCAATTAACTTTTCCTTGATAAGGAGTTACTAAATGAGATCTTATCCTGAATGCATTCCCTGCATTGTCGAGCAAACCTTAAGAGCGACAAAACGCCTTACGGAGAATCAACAGCTCCATTTAGATTGTCTCTATGACGTCTGCGCGAATTTCAGAAAAAACCGTCCTTTGGATAATCCTGCCCGTGAAAGTCAGTTTGCCTACGAAACGGTTATGAACCATACGGGCGCCGCCGATCCGTACCGTGATGAAATGCTCTGGGCCAATAAGCTTGCGAAGGAAATCCTCTCGAATCTCCCGCACGACTCCCACTACTTCACCGATATGGAAGCGGCCCTTCGGCTTTCGGCGGCCGGCAATGCCATCGACTACGGACCGCAGCATAGTTCGGATATTGAACAAGATGTTCGGGACTCCATAGAACAGGAACCGGCCGTCAGTCACTTTTCCGATTTCGCCGAAAAGCTGAACAACGCCGAAAACTTGCTGTTTCTTGCCGATAATGCCGGAGAAATCATCTTTGACAAGGTGTTCCTTTCACTAATAAAGGATAAAGGCATTAACGTTACCATAGCGGTAAAATCCGGTCCCATTCTCAACGATGTGACACTGAAAACCGCTCGTGAAATCGGACTTGATAACGACTTTCCCGTTATCGGCACGGGTTCCAATGCCATGGGAGTGGATTTTTGGCGATGTTCCGACGAATTTTTGGAATTGTTCAAAACGTCCGACATTATTCTGGCAAAAGGACAAGCGAATTTCGAATCCCTTCATGGAACCGAAAGAGAAATTTTCAGTCTTTTACGGGTGAAATGTCCCATAATCGCCTCCCTTACGGGGGGACCTGTCGGCAGATCCGTTTTTCTTAGTTTAAAACGATTAGAACAATCGTCTCTTTTATAATCCGGAACCGCCCGACCGATTCCGTAAAAGATGAGGAATCCGAGGGCGAAGTACGGTAATGCGAAATAAAGGAATCCGGGCGGATGAGCAAAACATGAATTTTCGAACAGCCCCTCCCGATTAAACAAAAAAGCGGATTCTCAGCAACAAAATTAAGAGGTGAATTCAAAGCCCTTTCAACGCGGATTCGGAGGGGTTTCGGCCATCGGAGAGAATCAATTTCATGATTATGAAACCGCCTCAGGCATAATTGGTTTTTTCTTTTCCATGGGACTGGAAAGTCCCCTTCCTATCTTTTCTCATATTTCTTTAACATTCCCCAAAACAAACGCTTATTTTCTTCCTTAGGAATTCTATACTGTTAAGTAATCTCTAAGGAGGATTATTATGCACAGCCGAAAACTTCGTTTTTTCGCGATTGCCGTTCTATTCACCGCCGTCGTTCCCGCTTTGATGGCGAGCGGCGCTGCGGACGGCCCGAGGAAGGGAAGCGCCGAACTGGTGGTGCTTCATACGAACGATTTCCACGGACATCCGCTGAAGTTCTATAACTATCCCGCTCCGGATCTCGGCGGACTTCCGGCCATGGCCACCATCGTGCAGGACATCCGGGAGGAGAATGAGAATGTATTGGTTCTGGATGCCGGCGATATCAATACCGGGCGGCCGGAATCGAACTTCTATGAAACGGCTCCGGACATTATCGGTTACAACTATATCGGCTACGACGCCATGACTCTGGGAAATCATGAATTCGACAAACCCTTAAGCGTTTTAAGTCAGCAGGAACAAATGGCCTCTTTTCCCTTTCTCTCGGCCAATGTCCGTCTGCCCGACGGCTCCCTGCTTGCCGAACCGTACATCATCAAGAAAGTCGGGAATATGAGAGTGGGGATTTTCGGTCTGACAACCACCGAAACCCCCATCGTTACCTCCCCGAGCATCACCGGCGATCTTATCTTCGAAGACGAAGTCGAAACAGCCCGCCGCATGGTGGCCGAGCTCACGCCTCAGGCCGACGTTATTATCGCTCTGGTTCACTTGGGGCTTTACGATAATGAGAATCTCGGCTCCCGCCGACTCGCAAAAAACGTAAGCGGCATCGACTTGATTATCGACGGCCACAGCCATACCCAGATGAAAGAACCCGTTGTTGTGAACGGCACTCCCATTGTACAGGCTTGGCAGTGGGGTCTTGAAATCGGCAAAGCCGTCATGAAGGTTACGGACGGCGAGGTAACGGATTTCACCTGGGAACCCATTCCCGTCAACTTGAAAAACCGCAGCAAGGACGCCGCGGGCAACAGCGTATACACCTACATCGACAAAGAGGTTCGGGAAGATCCCTTCCTGCTCAACGCTCTCACACCGTATGCCGATCAGGTGGAGGCCAAACTTTCCGTGGTTATCGGCAGAGCCGCGGGATTATTCAGCAACGCGAAGTCCCGTAACGAGGAAACCGCTTTGGGCAACTTCGTCGCGGACGCCATGCTTTGGGCCACCAAAGATCAGGGCGCCGATTTCGCCATTCAGAACGGCGGCGGGATTCGAACCGACATTCCGGAAGGTGAAATCAACAAGAAACTCATTTACGAAGTTCTGCCCTTCGACAACTCGGTCATGACCGTCGACATGACCGGGGAACAGGTTCTTGCGATGTTCGCGTACGTTCCGACCATCGAACGGGGAAAAGGCGCGTTCCCGCAGGTTTCCGAAGGCGTCTCCTTCACCGCGGACTTCACCACGGGCGAGGCGAAAAACATACGGATCAACGGCCGGCCGGTAGATCCGAAGGCCACCTACAAGGTCACCACGAATTCCTTCATGGCCGTCGGAGGCGACGGGTATTCCATGATGATTCCGGGATACAAGTACGATACGTCCGCGTTCCAAAGAGATGTTGTAATCGACTACATCGAACACCTCGGAGGCGTCATCACGCCTTCGGTTGAGGGACGAATTACCGTTATCGAGTAATTTTATCGGGACCGATTCCGGCGGCGGACAGGCTTCGGCGGTCTTCCGGCCGCCGTATGAGGAGGCTTTTCACCGCCGCTTTTTCAGCGTAATCCGATCGGTATCGGTCGGCAGGCCCTCTTCGGACGGAGGGCCGCAGTCCGCCGCCGGATACCTGTACCGCCGCTCAACGGCGGCTTTCGGCGGCGGGCATAAGCAGCCGCGGCGGAGAACGGGCGGCCCGCATTCCTCACACGGCCGGCCTCGGTCTTTTCGTAAAGGCTCATCCCCGAACGGCTTCGGGGGTCACCTCTCAATTAAGCGATTTCCAGCGCGATTTCCATCATCTGACGAAAGGTACTCTGGCGCTCTTCGGCGCTGCACTGTTCATGGGTTACGATGCTGTCGCTCACGGTGAGCAGGGAGAGCGCTTTGGCCTTGAACTTCGCGGCCAGCGTGTAAAGCGCGGCGGTTTCCATTTCCACGGCGATGGCCCCGTAATCAGCCCAGAGCTTCCAGGAATCGGGATTGTCGTCGTAGAAGGTGTCGGAAGTAAGAATGTTTCCCGCGACGGCTTTCACGCCCAGTCTGCCGGCCTCTTCCCAGGCCCGCCGGACCAAATCGAAATTCGCCGTGGGCGCATAATCCCGGCCGCCGAAACGCAGCTTGTTCACCGCAGAATCGGTGGAGGCGCTCATGGCGATAACAACTTCCCGGAGTCCCACCTCCTTTTGCATGGAGCCGCAGGTTCCGATGCGGATAACGGTTTTCACGCCGTAGAAGGCCAGAAGTTCATGCACGTAGATGGAAATGGACGGGATGCCCATGCCGGTTCCCTGCACGGAGACTCTCTTGCCTTTGTAGGTTCCGGTGAACCCCAGCATGCCGCGCACTTCGTTGTGGCAGACGGGATTTTCAAGAAAATTCTCCGCGATGAACTTGGCCCGTAAGGGGTCGCCGGGAAGAAGAACGGATTCTGCGATGTCGCCTTTTTCGGCGCCCAAATGCGGTGTGCTCATGTGTTACCTCAATCAATTGTCGTATAAGGCAATTTCATAATATTATGAAATTGCTTGTATCCGATGGCCGACCCTCCTGCGGATTCGTCTTAGAAGGGCCGTCTTTCAAAAACCACAAACAGCTGAACTGTGCAACAGTTTAGCGGGCCTGTTTTTGAAAGAGCATCGAATCTTCGACTTTATTCTATGGTATTTGAATGATCCCTGTCGCGTGGTACGAAAAATTCCAAGTTTCAAAAAAACAGGCGGACGATCTTCGCAAGGCCGGCGCCGCCTTATGGAATATGGCCGAACCGGGTTTTCGGGAAAAGGCCACCCACGATTATCTCTCCGGTCTCTTTGAGATTCTCGGCTTCTCCGTACGTCCTTTCGAAGGCATTCCCGGATTCATCGCCTCTTTCCCGGAAAAATCCGGGGCGCCTTCAAACACTTCTTCGGACCAATCGGGTTCTTCCGGTATTCCCGCCGCCTCCCAAAAAACGGCGCCGACGAGCGGCACTGAGAACGCGGCCGATTCCGAAGGACGTATTGCTCTCATATCCGACATGGACGGCCTCCCCAACCCGGAGGACTCAACGGGCACCTACATCCATTCCTGCGGACACCATATGCAGATGGCCGCCCTATACGGGGCCGCCCGTCTCTTAAAGGACGCCGCTTCCGGCGCTCTTCGGCACATGGATTTCATCGCCGTTCCCGCCGAAGAATACATCGATTTGGAATACAGGGAGACTCTCCGCTCCGCCGGAGTCGTCTCCCGTCTCAGCGGAAAGCAGGAATTGATTGAGCGCGGTTATTTTAAGGGATACCGGCAGGTCGTCTCCACTCATGCCGCCGGTTTTCAGGAACCTCTTTTCATCAGCAGTGTCCGCTCCATGGGAGGCTTCCGGGCGATGCGCTTTATTTTCCGGGGCAAAGCCGCCCATGCCGGCGCGGCGCCTCATAAAGGCATTAATGCCCAAAACGCCGCATCGCTGTTCCTTCAAGCCTGCGCCTTTCTGAGAGAAGGCTTCCGAAATGAAGATTACATCCGTATTCATCCGGTTCTCTCCTACCCTCCCGATCAATCGGTGAATATCGTTCCGGCGCTGGTTCGGGCCGATACATACGTTCGGGCGGCCGCGATCGAGGCCATTGATGAAACCGCCGGGAAACTTAAAGACGCCGCCAAAGGCGCCGCCGCCGCGTTGGGCGCTTCTGTGGAAATAGAAGAAATACCCGGTTACGCCCCGTTTAAGGCAAACCTCGACATGCACGAAATCCTGCGCACCGTCACGGAAGAAATGGAACTTCCTTTCATCGACGAGGACTACTCCGCCGCATCCTCGGACGTGGGCGATCTTTCCCAAATGATTCCGACGATTATGCTGGGCCTGCCGGGTGTAAACGGTCTTTTTCATAATCCCGGATTTCGAGTGACCGACGAGGATGCGGCGTATGTTCTGCCCTCTGCGGTTTTAGTCCGCTATCTGGAAGCCCTAACAGGCTGTTGAAAAAGTAAGATTTGGTTCGAAGATAGCGAGCGAGACTCGCAGCTCGCTGCCGAATCAAGCACAGAAAGCGCCGCGTACCGGCTGTACGTGAGCATTTCGAGCATTGATTCAACGCCGTATACGGGCATAAGGTCCTTTTTCAACAGCCTGCCAAATAAATTAAAATCTCGTTAAGGGTCTGTTTCGCTTAAAGTAATTATTGCTAATATACTTATTCTTATGCCGCAAAGACGTCTTCACTTCAGTATATCAATAATATTATCCACCCTGGCGATAGTTTTTATCCTGGCCATTTCCATCGTCGGAAATATTCTTTATATCGCCGATAAATCCGCGGATATTGAAGCCAAGCAGCATTTCAATCTCGTGGGGCATCTCATTCGGGAAAAAACGGCCGAAGAGTTCCGCCCCGCGCTCGATTACGTCGGACTTCTTTCGGCCCTTCCGGAAAGCTCCCTTCCCATAGAGAACTTCGGATTGAATCATTCTCTGTTTTCCGCAAGCGGCCGGGTTTTCGACGACTATCCGAGTATTTATTCTCTCTATGTCGGACGAAACGACGGGAGTTTTCTTCAAGTTATTAACTGCCGGGACTTCAATCAGGCGATTCTTGCCCATCAAGCCTCTTCGGAAACATCGACGATTCTCCGTTCAATCACGAACGAAGGGGACTCCCGGCGGGAAACTTGGCTTTTTCTTGATGAAAACGGACGCATTCTGGAAAGCCGATCGAACGACGCCGAATATGATCCGAGAAATCGGCCTTGGTTTATCGGCGCACAAGAGGCACGTTCGTCCTATCTGACCGATCCCTATGAATTTTATTCACTGAAACAGTCGGGCATTACGGCCTCGCGGACCAATGAAGACTCTTCATGCGTTGTGGGAATCGACCTCACCATTTCGCGTTTGACCGATTTCATCATCAACTTGAAATTTTCGGAAAACGGCGGTGTCGCCCTCTATACCTCGGATGGAGATATCATCGCCTCCACGCCGGGCTTCATCGATTTGATTCCCCAAGAATTGATTACCACGCAGATAGAAAGCGAAGATGTCTCTTTATACGAGGATACATTCATCCGATCGGAACGTTGGGAAGCTACCGAATCCAAAAACCTGTTCATCGTCTCCGCGGCGCCGAGAAATGATTTCATGGCCGATGCCGCCGTTATGCAGAAACGGATTATTTTCATTTCAACCATACTCATCATCGTCATCCTTCCGTTCATCCTCATTTGGGCTTTGAGTATTTCCCGGGGACTTCACAGACTCGCCGAAGATGCAACCCATATCGGAAATATGAAATTCGACCATTCGGTCGCCTTTAAAACATCCATTCTTGAATTCTGGCAGCTTGCCAATACGTTCAAGCTGATGAAAAGCACCATCAGCGAACGGACGAATGATCTCCAGACGGCCAATACGAGACTGAAAACACTGGCTGAAATGATTGTCGCCCTCTCGGCGGAACGGAATTTCGACCGATTGTCCGAAGTCATTCTTAAAAATGCCAAAGAACTCGCCAATGCGGACGGCGGCAGCCTTTATTTGGTCAATGAGACTCGTGATGCGCTTGATTTTTCGATAGTCCTTACAGACTCCCTGGGAATCGCCCAGGGAGGGACAAGCGGAACTCCCATAGCAATGAATTCCGTACCCCTTTATAACGACGGTCGTGAAAACCATCATAATGTCGTCACACACGCTTTTTTCACCGGAAAGACCGTCAACATCGCGGATGCCTATGAAATCGGAGAATATGATTTCTCCGGAACACGAAAATTCGACGCTCATAACGGCTACCGTTCCGTTTCCTTCCTGACGCTCCCGCTCAAGCCCATGGGCGGCGGAGATATTCTCGGAGCCATACAGCTTATCAACGCGACCGATCCGGAAACCGGAGAAATCATTCCCTTTTCGAAAGAAATCGAAACGTTTATCGAGGCCTTGGGCTCCGCGGCGGCCGTCGCCGTCCACAACTGGCGCCTGGTAAAAAAACAGAAAGATCTTTTTAACGATTTGGTTCGCTTCATCGCCAGCGCCATTGATAAAAAGAGTCCTTATACGGCGCGCCATTGTGAGAGGGTTCCCCAGATTGCCGACATTCTTATCGATGCGGCCGACGCCGCGGAATCGGGGCCCTTCAAGAATTTTGAATTTAAAAATCCCGACGAACGCCGGGAATTCGAAATCGCGGCATGGCTCCACGACTGCGGGAAAGTCACGACTCCCGAATACATTGTCGATAAAGCGACAAAGCTGGAAACCATCCATAACCGCATTCATGAAATTCGAACCCGCTTCGAAGTTCTTCTGAGGGACGCACGAATAGAACGCCTCTCCCAAATCTTAAGCGGTGTTCCCGAAGAACTTGCCGATGAGATTCTTCAAAAGCAGGAACAGAAGCTTCATGAGGATTTCGCTTTTGTCGCCGAATGCAACATCGGCAGCGAAAGGATGGACGACAAGGCCATTCAGCGTCTGAAAGACATCGGAAGAACTCAATGGACACAGAACTTCAACGACCATATCGGACTTTCCTGGGTGGAACATCAGTACTTAAGCGACGCGGGGATTAATGAAGAGAACGCAGGGCTGCCCCGAAAAACAAATCTGCTGATGGATTTGCCCGAACACCGGATTCATCGCCCGGAAGAAACGAAGTCCCTTTACGAAGATCAATATAAGAAATTGGGGATTATCCTCGACATTCCCGAACTTTTATTCAATCGCGGAGAGATCTACAACCTTTCCATCCGCTCGGGAACCTTAACGAAAGAAGACCGCTATATCATCAACGAACATGTGGCTCAAACAATCATCATGCTCAGTGAAATTAAATTCCCGGATGAGCTGAAGAAAGTCATCGATTACGCGGGAGAGCACCATGAGAATCCCATGGGCACCGGATATCCCAGAGGAATCTCATCAACAACACTGTCCGTACCTTCAAGGATTTTGGCCGTTGCCGATATTTTCGAAGCGCTCACCTCCGCGGATCGGCCCTACAAAAAGGATAAAACACTCTCGGAAACGCTCGATATTATGTATGAGATGAAAAAGAAAGGGCTTATCGACGGAGAGGTCTTTACCTTACTGATCAAATCAAAGGCCTATGAGACGTATGCCGAACAATTCCTGAAACCCGAACAAATCGATGAAGTGAATCCGGGGAAATATTTGATTTAACTGCCGAGCCGCCGGGCTTGCGGGGATGGGCTTCAGGGTGGGCTCGGGATGCGTCCGCCGGTTGAACGGCGGAAGTACGGCGGCAAGCGAAGCCGCCGGGCCGTGATGGAACGGCCGCGAGTAAATCGGCGCTTGAACAGGCTGCAAACGGACCGACAGTCAAAGGCCTCAGCGCAGCCCTGCGAAAAAATAAAAAACTCCATGCCGCGGTGATTCCCGGCCGCACTCACGCCGAGAAATGAATCCGATTCGATTCAGGGAAATCAAAATCGGCAGAAAAGGCCGGTCTTTCTCAGAACACCAGTTTTGTTTCGCCCCGGCCCCGTTTCAGGATGCCTTGAGCTCTTTTACGGGCTTCGGCGACAACTGCTGCGGTATCCATTCGGAGTTTTCCGGATTCTTTCAAGGGCTCTCCGGCGACGAAGACGAACTCGGCATTCCGGGCGTCGGCGGAATAGATTAACGCGGCCAGAGGATTGTACGAGGGAGCCGTGTGGGGCATGTCAAGGTTCCAGATAACAAGGTCGGCCGGGGCGCCGACTTCAAGGCGCCCTGTTCCGAAGGGGAGCGACTCATGACCGCGCATGAGCATTTTCCAGATGTCCTTCAGAGCAAAGGCTTCACCGTTTGCCTGACGGCTTTTCCCGGCCAGGGCCAAAAGACGGGCCTGTTCCAGTGGGTTCAGACAGTTTGAACTCGCGGCCCCGTCCGTACCGATGCAGAGCGGTAAATCTCCGGGATTCTCCAGGATGGGGCCGGGAGGCATGCCGAGCTTCATGTAGGTCATCATGCACACGGCGATCCAGTTCTCCCGGGAGAGAAGAGAGCGCTCTTCGGGAAGAATCCAGTAGGCATGGGCAATAATGAGCGGCAGATCGGTTAAACCGGAATCGGCCACCACCTGCATGGGAGTGCGGCCGTATTGTTCCCTGCTGGCGGCAATCTGATTCACATCATCTTCCACGTGCAGATGAGCCCCGACTCCCAGCTTTTCGGCCGACTTGGCGCACAGCGCCAACTGTTCAGGATTGCAAGTATAGGGCGAATGCGGTCCGAGGCGCAGCGAAAGGCGGCCTTCGCGTCCGTTCCAGGATCGAATCAGATCTTCCGAAGCGGCCAGCTGATCCTCGAATCCGCCGGACATGCCGAATAACGTGGGCGCGATATCGGCGCGGATTCCCGTTTCCAGGGCGATTTTGCAGATGCGCTCGGCCATGAAGTAGTGGTCGGCAAAGGCGGTAACGCCATAGTCCAGCATTTCGGCGACGGCCAAGCGGCAGCCGATTTCCGCGTCGTCCGGTTCCATCTTGCTTTCATACGGCCAGATTTCCTTGTTGAACCAGTCGTCGGGAGTTACGTCTTCGGCGATTCCCCGAAAGATGCTCATGGGGCTGTGGGTGTGAAGATTCACCAGGCCAGGAGAAACGAAGCGGCCCGAGGCGTCGATGACGCGGGGCTCCGGCGTCGAGAAAGGGAGGTTCCCCTGCCGTGAATCCCGCTCACGGTAGGCGGCGGTTTTTTGGCCGCCCGCGGACGGGCCGTTGTGATTCGAGGCGGCTTTATAGGTCCGGCGGCTGAAATCGCCGGAGAACGCGTCGCCGGCCGGGCGGATTTCCGCGATCAGGCCACCTGCCAACAGAAGATCGACAGGCTGCGAGACGGCTCCTTCGGCATCAATCGTCCGGGCACCCTTAATCAGAACGGATGAGGCATTCGCGGTTCGGCTTCGGGGGTCACTCATAAGAACACAAAAGTTCGGTAAGAAGCGCGATGAAACCTTCTCGGTCCAAATCGACGGCTACGCGGGTGTTGGGCGCCCTTCCGGTGGTACCGAAAACATCCACGACGGTTTTGCCCAGAGTGTGCTTCCCTTGCGTTTCCACGGCGACGTATCGGCTTTCGAAGCTCACCAGAGTCTCGTCGATGGCGCCGGCAAGGGCAAAAGGATCGTGGAGGGCCAGACCGGAGAATCCGACGCTTTGATAAAAGTCGGCGTAGGTTTCCAGCATGTCGCAGCAGGCCGCGGGAACGGCTTTTCCGGAGGCTCGAAGAGCCGCTCTTTCCTCTTCTGTGATGAGGGCGCAGTTGGTTACGTCCAGTCCGTACATATCGATGGGGATGCCGGACTGGAAGACGGCCGCGGCGGAATGGGGGTCGGCGTAGATGTTGAACTCGGCGGCGGGCGTAACGTTGCCGAATCCGGCGGCGCCACCCATCATCACGATTCGGTTAATCTTTCCGGCCAAATCCGGATATTGATGCAGGGCTCCGGCGATGTTGGTGAGCGGTCCGATGGTAACCAGTTCCAGCTCGCCGCCCAAGGCCTCGGCGGTTTCATTGATAAACGCGGCGGCATTTCGGGGATCTTCTGCAAAGGCCGGTTCGGGGAGAGAGACGTTCCCCACTCCGTTCTCACCGTGAACATGACCGCCGTCCCGGCGTTCGGTGAAATACGGTCCCGATGCACCGCGGCAGACGGGCGGCGGATTCATGCTGCCGTGCCGGCTGTGCCGCATGGCAAGAGTTACAAGGGAGCGGGCATTCCGGGTGACTTTATCAATATTCACGTTCCCGGCCACCGTGGTGATGCCCAGAACTTCCAGCTTGCTTGAAGAGAGGGCCATGAAGATGGCCAGAGCGTCGTCGATACCCGGATCGCAGTCGATGATGATTTTACGCGTTTTACTCACGAAAGGCTCCTTAAGGCATCGGCGACAAGGTCTACGAATGCTTCGCGATTGATATCTACAACTACATCGACATTGGCTTCTTCCGGGGGGGTGCGCCCAATGAAACCTCCATACGTTTCCCCTTTGGCCGGACTCACCACGGTGGCTCCCGTGGTGAGCGCGCCGACGCATTCCGCATCCACCCGGGCTTTTACCGACCTGAATATTTCCGGAGCGATAAGGGCGGCCACGGCGCAGGGATCGTGCAGAGGACTGCCGCCGAATCCGGCGAAATATTCTTCGTGGAATTTCTTAAAGAAATCGAGCAGCTCGGCCACCATCACGCCGGTCTTTGTGCCGATATTGCGGAAGCTTTCAATGTCTTCCAGGGTAATAATCGCCTTATGCGACACATCCAGGCAGCTCATGATAATGGGCAGTCC
This sequence comes from Spirochaetia bacterium, assembly GCA_963666985.2. GTDB lineage: Bacteria > Spirochaetota > Spirochaetia > DSM-2461 > DSM-2461 > UBA2779. The sequence continues at coordinate 47,823 of CAXXIA010000003.1, forward strand.
GGATGAAAAGACAATCTGGGCGGCCTCGGGGTCTACAAGAATGTTGAATTCCGCGGCGGGCGTCCAGTTACCGCCGATGGCCGCGCCGCCCATCATGCTGATCCGGGCGATTTTCGATTTCAAATCCGGCCTGGCCAAGAGAAGCATGGCCACGTTGGTAAAAGCTCCTGTAGGGATAATCGTCACCGGCTCCGCGGCGTTTTCCAGAATATCCACCATGAGTTCAAAGGCGCTTAATTCCGATTCGGGGCGGTCGGGCATCGGAAGATCAGGACCGTCCATGCCCGTCTCGCCATGCACCTCGGCGGCCGTGATGAGTTCGCGAAAAAGCGGCTTCGACGATCCCCTGGCCACGGGCGCGTCACAGCCCAAAAAGCTTAAAATTTTCCGGGCGTTCAGCGTGATTTTTTCAATGGTCTGATTCCCGGCCGTGGTGCAGACTCCCAGAATATCGATTTCCGGACGGGCATGGGCCAGAACAAGAGCGATGGCATCATCGTGCCCCGGATCGCAGTCCATGATAACAGGAAGGGAATGCGGCGCACCGGAGGTAAACGGGCCGAGAGAGGCGGGGTGAGTCTTTGCGATATGGCCGGCGGTGGGAGAGGATGCGGATTTTTCCGTTTTATAAGCCGTATTATTGGCCGCTTTTTCAGCCGAGTCGGCTTTAGCCGCCTTAACGGTCATGTTTTTAGAGATTTCGGGCATCAGGACTTCTCCCCGGAGGAACCCGCCGAAAGGGCGGCTATTTCTTCGGACACATTCATGGCAGCCCGTTCTTGAATCCGTTTTGCCTGCTCGGTCTTACGGATGGTGTAAATAACCAGTCCGATAACAACAACCACGTAGGGCAGCATGGAAACGAACTCGTAGGGAATCTTTAAGATTTGCAGTGAATTGGACAAAGCGTCAAAGAAACCGAAAAGCAGGGATGTCAGCATCCCTCCCACCGGCGTGGCACCGCCCATGGCTTCCGCGGCAAGTGCGATAAAACCCCGCCCCGCGGTCATATCCCGGCTGAACCACGAGACATACCCCATGGACATGTAGGCTCCGCCGAAACCGGCCATCATGCCGGAAAGCACCAGTGCGGTGTAGCGAATCTTCACAACGCTGATGCCCACCGAATCGGCGGCGTTCTCATTTTCTCCAACCGCCCTGATTCTTAAGCCGATAGGCGTTTTGTACAAGAAGAACCAGACAACAAACACCATCAGAAAGGCCATGTACGTCAGAACGTTATGACCGGAAAAAATCGGTCCCAGTACGGGGATGCTTTTCAGAAGCGGAATATTGATTTTCGGAAGAACCTGCGAGGCCAAAGAAGCGGAAATACCCTTATCACCGGCCACAAGATAAAGAACGAAAATGGTGCCCCCCGAAGCGATCATGTTGAGTGCGACACCGGCCAGAATAATGTCCGTTTTCAGATTCAGAGAGAAATAGCCCAGAGCCAAAGCCACAAAGCCGCCGAAAATAACGGCCATGAGAAGTCCGAACCAGGCGCTTCCGCTGATCGCCGAAAAAATCACCCCCGTTAAAGCGGAGATGAGCATGATTCCTTCCAGAGCGATGTTGATGACTCCGGCCTTATCGGAAATAAGAGCACCCAGCGTGGCGAAAAGAATCGGCGTTGTAACCCGAAGAACCGAGTAGCCGAATTCCGCGTTAAGAATCGTGGACAGGATCTGATTCATGCCATCGCCTCCTTCACCACCAGCTTATGGCGCTGCCGGGCAAGGAAGGCTTCCGCCGCCACCAATATGATAATGACTCCCTGAATAATCGCCACGAATTCGTTGGGAACGTCCGTCTGCCGGGACATGATGTCCGCTCCTATGCTCAGATACGCCAGAAAGAAAGCCGCCACGGGAACATAAAGAGGATTGTTCCTTGCCAGAATGGCGACAATCACGCCGGTCCATCCGTATCCGGGAAGCGACTGCCAGGTAAAACGGCGATAGAGCCCGAGAACCTCCACGGCGCCGCCCATGCCGGCGATGAATCCTCCGACCAGCTGGGAAAGAAGAATCGTATTCGCCGTATTGATTCCTGAGTATTCGGCGAAGGCGATATTTTTCCCGATTACACGGATTCTGTATCCCCAGCGCGTCCTGAATATGAAAACCGCCGAGAGGAAAATCATCAGAATCGCTATAAAAATGCCGAAATGAACCTTGGTTTTGGGAATCAGTTTAATCAGCTTGGCGGTTTCGCCGAAGGGATAGGAAACCATGGCGCCCGCGTTGACATCCCGCAGGAAATAATTGATGAGATAGAGACCGAAGAAAAAAGCGATGTAATTGAACATCAAAGAGGAAACCAATTCCGAAGCTCCCCATTTGATTTTCAATAAACCGGGAATACCGCAGAAAACGGCGCCGATGGCCCCTCCCCAGAGTATGGCGATAAATGGATGAATCACCGGCGGAAGATTCCAGTTCACGGCCAAAAAGGAGGCGCCGATGGCGCCGAAGAAAAAACCGCCTTCGGCACCCAGATTAAACTGAGCCGCGGAAAACATGATGCTGACCGAGAGACCGCAGAAAATCAGCGGTATCATCAACTCCAGCACGTTCCCGATATGCCGCAGGCTGTCCAGAGGTCCCAAAAGAAAGCTCTTCAGCGCCTCGCCCGGCATATCGGAATTGAAAAAAATAATCACCATGGCCAAAGCCAAAGCAATGACGATGGCTATGACGATTCTGCCGAGTTCAAACAATTTAAGCGATTTAAACATGGAGAGCCCTCCGGATTTCTTCGGCATCCTGTTTCTTCAGCCCAAGCATATACAGCCCAAGCTCTTCTTCCGATATGGATGAGGCATCTTCGATATAAGCGGTAATTTTTCCGCCGTACATCACGATAAGCGCATCCGACAATTCCATGACTTCATTCAAGTCGGCGGAGACCAAAAGGACGGCACAGCCCTCGTCTCTCAGTGTGACCAAACGCTTGCGAATAAATTCGGTGGCACCGACGTCGATACCCCGTGTGGGCTGATCCGCGACGATAAGATGGGGTTCCGAAGAGAACTCCCGGGCGACAACGACCTTCTGGATATTGCCGCCTGAGAGCCTGCCGACTTCCTGCTGAGCGGAAGAACAAAGAACCCGATATTCTTGAACCAAGTCGTCGGACATTTTGTGGATGGCATTCATATCCATGAGAAATCCGCTGCGTGTGAACTCCTGATGATCGTGCTTATAGGCAAGAAGATTGGCCTCAATGGACATATCCCGAACACAGCCTTGAGTCATTCGGTCTTCGGGAACATGGGATGTGCCCAAATCCCGAATCTGCTTGATGGAGAGCTTCTTGATATCGGTATCGGTAATGGAGATATCCCCCGAAGCGTATCGGCCCATGCCGGTAATGGCCTCCACCAATTCCCGCTGACCGTTTCCCTCCACTCCGGCGACTCCGAGGATTTCACCGGAACGCACGGAAAAACCGATATCGTCGACGGCGCGTTTGCTGAAGCGGTTCACCACCGTGAGATTTTTAACTTCCAGAACCGTTTCTTTGGGATTCGCCGGTCCTTTTTTCACTTTCAGAACAACATCCCGTCCGACCATAAGCCGGGAAATGTCCTGCTCGGTTACATCCGCGACATCGAACACGCCTTGATTGGATCCGGAACGCATAATGGTAACCCGATCGCAGAGGTTTTTTATTTCATTAAGCTTATGGGAAATGAAAATAATCGTATTGCCTTGATTTTTAAGGAGCTTGAGTTCCTCGAAAAGTTCATCCGTTTCCTGAGGAGTCAGAACCGCGGTGGGCTCATCCAGAATCAAGATACGGGCGCCCCTGTGCAGAGCTTTGAGAATCTCCACTTTCTGTTTGATGCCTACCGGTAAATCACGGACGGCCATGGAGGGATCGACTTTCAGATTGTATTTTTCCGAAAGCTCTTGCGTGATTTTTATCGCTTCGGAAACATTCAACCGGATTCCTTTTCTCGGCTCCACGCCCATCACCAAGTTCTCGGCAACGGATAATGAAGGAACTAGCATGAAATGTTGATGAACCATACCTATGCCGTAGGCAATGGCGGCATGAGGATTGGAGATATTGATTTCCCGACCTTCGAGAAGAATGCGCCCTTCTTCAGGGTGATTCAAACCGAAGAGAATCTGCATCAGGGTTGTTTTTCCGGCACCGTTTTCTCCAACCAAACCATGAATTTCTCCCGCGGATATTGAAAAGTCCACGCTTTTATTGGCCATGATTCCGTTGGGATAAACTTTGGTGATGTTCTCCATTCTCAGAAGTTCACCGTTTGTATCAGGCATTACTCTTACTCCAGAGACCGCCGAACCGTCCGAGAAACAATACGGCGGCTAAAATTTGCAGAAAGCCCCGATCGCGGGATCGGGGCCGTTCTGTCTCAAGAATTTCGGAACTACGGTTTGACCGAATTCCTCATACTGTTCAGCTTGTCGGAATCCATTCCCAGGGCGGTACTGACTTTGATTTCACCGCTCTGAATCTTCGCTTCCAAATCCGACACCAGCGTTCGAATGTCCTCGGGCACAAGATCCCTGTAAACCTCATTGTCTGCCAATCCGACGGCTTCTTCCGCGAAACCGAGAGTTTCGGCCTTGCCGTAAGGACAGGTTCCGGCCATATGCATATCAATGGCCCGAAGAAGCGACATATCAACCCTCTTCAGAACGCTGGTTGTAATCAGCTTCGCCTTGGCCGGATCGGTTTCCATGAAAATCAGGGCCTGATCGGAATCGACGCCGATGGCATATTTATTCACATCTTTTGCGGCGTCCAGCAATCCCAGTCCCGCCTGACTGGCGACATTGTAGCCGATGTCGGCGCCGATATTGTACTGAGCCAGGGCCATTTCCTTACCCTTGGCGGAATCGGAAAAGGAACCGACGTAGGATATGGCGACCTTAACGGCGGGATCCACATATTGAACGCCTTCAATGAAGCCGACCAAGAAGTCGTTAATAACGGGAATATCCATACCGCCCAGGAATCCCACGACTTTATCGCTGTTGGCCAGCGGCATATCCGAATTGGTTATGGAAGCGGCCATGGCGCCGGCGACAAACGAAGCTTCGTTCTGCTTGTACATAATGGAATAGACATTCTCAAGTCCCAAGGAATAATCCACGGAAGTATCGAAGATAATGAACCGCTTATCGGGATATTCCGCGGCGACTTCCTGAAGCATTTCCGTCATTTGCCAGGTTCCGACAACAATAATGTCCCAATCGTCTTCAACGGTATCCAAGAGCGTGGGCTCCCACTTGGTTTCGTCGTAACCCATTTCAATGGTTTTTGTAACCGCACCGTATTTCTCATGAATCATCTTCATTCCGTTGTCGGCGGAATCAAAAAAAGATTTGTCACCCATGGTTCCGTTCGCCAGATAGATCACTTTAAGAACATCATCCTTGGTTGTCTCCGCAGTCTTTTCTTTGCTGCAGCCGACGAAGAGAAGGGCTCCTCCCAAAACAAGAGCCGCCAAGATAACAACGAGCCTTTTCATTAGCTTTCTCCTTTTTCGGATCGGTCAATCTTACCCAATCCGTATTATTCAATTATGCTTTCTCAAGTCCCTTTCAGGAACAGCTTTTCTTCGAAATAAAAAGATTTTGTCTTTTAAATTCACGAATATGAAACCATTTTTTTGGCCAAATCCGCGGTCCAGCGAGAGAGTTCACTGATTTTCATATGCTCCAAACCCGGTACATAAGTCTCCAAATCATCACCGATGGGATCGCTCCACGTTGCCGGCACAGGGAACATAATGCCCAAAGCACTCCCGACTTCACCGGCATTGCAATCCACATCAACGCCGCAGTCGGCCAATATCCGAAACGCCCGAGTCAGATCGTTTCCGCAATACCAAAGAGAAAGAACCACGGCGACCATGTTCGGATATGCATGAATCCAATTATATGTTTTTAAATCCTCGTATAAAGAATCCCATGCCGCAATATGATCCTCATCCGCTCCCTTGTCGAAACTCCGAGCGGCCGCGATGGTCTTATCCATCAATTCGGCGAATTCCGTTCCGTCGGGCACATAACGCCGGGACTCAAGGAGGAGCTTCCGGGAATCATCAAAAAGAAAGGCCAGTGAACTGAGGACCGCCGAATGAATCCCGGCGTAAACTCCGTTGGTATTATGAGAAACCGTTGAATCCATCCACGCGTATTTCGCCGCCCGCATCGGATCTCCCGGTGCGAGGAAACCGCAGACCATGGTCCTCATTTGAGCGCCGATCCATTCGGAAAAGGGATTCCCCATTCGGCCGGATTCGGGAGGATACCAGCCGCGGCGTAAATTCTCCAATGCGAAATATTCCGCCGACCATCCCATCGGAATGTATTGCAGCCACATGTCCGCGATATCGTCCGCCGTTATATCCCGCGATTTATCCGCGGCACGCTGTGCCGCTTTCAGTACCATCAGTTCAAAAGTGATGTCGTCATTAAGCGTTTCGGGCGGCTTGATATAGCCGTTCAGCTTCTCACCGTACGTTTCCCGAAGAGTCTTCCCCGTATAGCCTTCCAAAGCGGTTCCGTAAGAACCTCCGGAAATCTGTCCCAGCCATGCCCGGTGTATCCGATCTTCCAAATCGGGAACATCGGAGGGAGAAAAAGGTGCCGCGGACGCGGCTCCTTCATCATTCGCCGCGGGCATGAGGGAACGGGCCTCCTCCCATGTATCGGGACGAACGGTTTTATGCGTCGGATGATTCTTATCGGGCACAGCCGAATTGAGGGCCTTTAAAATACGGCCCGAAAGCATATCCAACTCGGCATCGTTCCCACGTTCACAGGCCGCAAGACCATCATCAAGCAGAGCTTCGGCTTCGGAAACATCGTATCCCTGGTTGTATCGGGCCTGAATCATGGCGGTATACAAGCTTTCCGGAGCCCGCGATCCGGGAACCCGGCTGTCCCAGAATAATTTTAAATGAACCCGCCAACCGGCCAGAAGAACGTCGGCGCCGCCCCAATCCGAAGGATCTTCCTCGAAATTTACGGGCCTCGCCGTTTCAATTTTTTCCAATTCCCTTTCCCAGGCTTTCATAACAATCATTACCTCGCATTGATTTTGCACACTTTCGCTGAGTACAGATACCGTTACCCCGAAAAGAATAGAGCCTAATCCATTAATCGCTCCAATCTTCAGAGTATATTCCCAATAAATACGGCCCTTAACAACACCGAAGGTTTATATTTTTCGACGCCACTCCTTCGGCGACATACCGGTCACTTTCTTGAAGACTTTTGAAAAATAATAGGAGTTTTCATATCCCAGCATTTCGGCCACTTCCCGGACTTTAATGCGTCGCTGCCGCATCAGCTCCATCGCTTTGTCGATCTTTGCCGAAGTCATGTAGCTGGAAAGCCCTTGTCCCGTCCGCTTTTTGAATACCGTTGAGAGATAGTTGGGACTCATTTCAAAATGTTCGGCGATATCGGAAATCGTCAGACGCTCCATCATATGTCCGCAGACATAAACCTTAACGGCATCGGTGAGTTTCCGGTGCGGCTTATCGGAACTCGGGTCCGCGAACACCACCGGACAATCACCGGTGGCTTGCTTCAGGGCCAGAAGGGCATCATCGTGAGACTCGCCGATTCGTGCCGGCTGTTCCGCGCTTCTGCCGATACCGGCCAAAAGCGGTGTATTGAAATAAGTAGCCACGGCCGAGACGGCGTTCCGGGCCGCTTTGCCCGCATCTCCCGAATCGGCGCAGACGATTGCGGCAAACAGCGGGCCGTCCAGCTTCACCAACCTGGAGGACATGCTGCGTCCGAGAATCTCTCCCGCCATATCCATCGCATAGCGCAAATCGTCAACTTCGGAGCGGAAACAGATAACGCTCCAGGGACCTTCGGGCAGACCGGCTTCAACCGCCGTTTCTCCGTCACCTTTTCCGGCGAGAAGCGGAAGCAGTAATCGATTCCCTTCTTCGGATACGGGCTGCCGATGGAGCTGCTCGTGTTGCTTAACTTTGGCCAGGGAGCGTTTCACGCAGGCAGAAAGAGTTTCCTCGGAGATTTCAATCTTTATTAAATAATCGTCGGCCCCCAGCCGCAAGGCCTTCTGCACCAGCGTAAAATCATCATAGCTTGTCAGAACGATGAACTGTCCGTCCCAGCCGGTATTCCGGCAGGCTTCCAGCAATTCCAAGCCGTCCATCACGGGCATCTTAATATCGCAAAATACCAAATCGGGTCTCAAACGGCCGATTATTTCCAGCGCCTGCCTGCCGTTGCGGGCCATACCGACAATTTCCACACCCAGAGAATGCCAATCGAGCATCGACTTCAGGCCGACCTGAATCAAAGGATCATCATCGACGATAATCATCTTATACATCGGTATCCTCCGAAATAAGCCGGTAAGGCAGTAAGAGGGTAACTGTTGTGCCCTCACCTATTGTGCTATTTACCTTCAAGCCGTAGTTCGAACCGAACGTAAGCTTAATCCGCTCGTCCACGTTGCTTAAACCGATGCGGTTGAATCGGCCGGATTTCTCCCGGGTTACAAGGGTCTCTCTCACTTGCTCATCCGTCATGCCCACACCGTCGTCATGCACCTGTAAGGAAAGACCATCTCCGAGACGCCGAATGGAAACGGTGACTGTACCACCGCTTTCTTTAGGAGCAAGACCGTGCAGAAAAGCGTTTTCAACGAGCGGCTGCAGGCTGAACTTGATAATTCGACAATCAAGAACGCATTCGTCGGGAATATCAAAACCCACTTCATAGAGGCTCCCCCGAATGGTTCGTTCCAAATCGATGAAGTACTCCAGCAACTCCAGTTCACGTCTGACGCTGATAATTTCATCAGTGCCTTTGGCAATCTCCTTCAGCAAAAAAGCCAGGGAACTGACGGTCCGGGAGATGCCTTTGGCTTTCTGCATGTCGGCCATCCATTTAACGGAATTAAGCGTGTTATAAAGAAAATGCGGATTAATCTGCGACTGCAGCATATTCAGTTCAAGAATTTTACGCTGCTTCTCATCTTTAATCCGCTGGTCGATCAGACGGTGTACCTGCCGCGCCATACGATTAATGTCCACTCCGATCCGTCCGATTTCATCGTCCGATTCAATCTCTCGATTAACGGCGAAATTGCCGCCGGCAATGGAATCCAACTGCAGAATAATCTTGTGAATCGGAGTATTCACCATACGGTTCATAAAGACGATAATCACTCCGGTCAGCAGCAGGATGCCACCAACCACGATAAGAAGCAGCATCAGATAATCGGCGCTGCCCAGATAATCCGTCCGCGCCGGAATAACCTCGGCCAAAAGCCAGTCAAGCTCTTGCGATCGATAGGATATAAGGACTTCGGAATCACCAAACATCCTCCAGTGGTCCTCATCACTCATCGCCTCCAACAACGGGATAAGAGAGGCACTCTCGTGGGCCGCCACCAAACGATCACCTTCCAGAAGCCAAAGCTCACCGCCGAGGAGAACGTAGAAACGCCCCTGTATTAATTTCTTTACCCTCAGAAAACTGTCGATAATCGCATGAGCATTAATCGTGATATACGTCCAGCCCTGAGGTGCACCGGGTGCCGCCGGATCGATGCGGCGAATAATCGGCATCGTCTGCACCTCATCGGCATACGGATATTGTATGGTATGAAGCAAATCGGGGATTTCGCTGTTGCGGGAAAGTTTTTCGGCGAAAAACGGAAGCCCTCGAACAACATCCAAATCACCGGGCAAACCGGAGATAACTCCCTGCTCAAGATAAGAGCCGTTTTCACTGGAAATAATGAGCTTATCGATATAACGCCCTCCGACGCTGCTGGAGATGCGGTCGTTCAAAACACGCCAAGCCTCAACCCGCAGCCTTCTGATGGTCGCTTCGTCGGTTTCGGCGACGAACATAACGATACGGCTGGTAGCGGTGGTCCAGTTGGCCAATTCCATGATATCGCCGACGACGTTTTCCATTTGCTCCGAGGCAAGCTGCAGGTTCCATCGCGAGGCCTGCACCGTGGTTCGCAGCGATTGGCGGTTGAAAATTCCCAGTATGATACCTGTGACGGCGATGAGTACGATGACGGTACAGAGCACACACGCCAGCAGCATGCGGTATTTCAATGAAAGCGTTCGGTGCTTCATAGGCGTTTCGGTATCCCAAGTATCGTAACTCGAAACTCCCATAAGTCAAGAAAGATGGATTGGAGAAAATTACAGAGAATTGTAAAAAAGTACCTATGTTCCTCATCTCTTTCGGTGAAATTGGCAGGCAATCGGAGAGATTGCCCCGTTTTATGCTGAAAATAACGGACGTACAATTTTTAAAGATAAGTCTTATCAGAACCAAAGGAGGTCTGAAATATGAAAAAAATGTTAACGGTGTTCCTCGCCCTTCTTATGATCACTCCGATGACTTTATTCGCCGGAGGCCTCGAAAGAGGCTGCTCCCGAATCCGGAGTGGTAACCCTGAAATTAGCCGTCTGGGATGAGGCAACCACTGTTTACCCGAAGCCCATGGTCGATGCCTTTTATGGCGCAGAATTCAGACATTAAAGTTGAATTCGTCGATACGGCGGCCAATGATTATCCGGATCGGTGGGCGGTTCTGCTGGCCGGCGGCGATACAACCGATCTGATCAGCATCAAGGACATGCCGGGATACGCCGGAATGGCCACCCGCAACCAGATTCTCAACCTGACGCCCTACATCAAGCAGGATAATTACGATTTGGGTCAGTACAGCGGGCTGACCAATGAATTCACCGTAGACGGCAATCTCTACTGCCTTCCCTTCCGAAGCGACATCTGGATTCTTTATTACAACAAGGAATCTGTTCGATGCGGCCGGAGTTCCTTACCTCCGCCAACGATATGACTTGGCAGCAGTATTTTGATCTGGCCAAGAAAATGACCAGCGGAAGCGGAGCCTCCAAAGTCTACGGCGCCCACCACCATACCTGGAGATCAACAACTCAATTGGCAACCGTACAGGACGGGAAACATACCGTCATCGCCGATGATTATTCCTTCATGAAGTGGATGTATGAATTGATGATTAAAGCCCAAAACGAAGGCACCATCATGGATTGGGCTTCACAGAAGGCCGGGAATCTCCACTACCGATCATTATTCTATAACCAACAGTTCGCGATGATGCCCATGGGTACCTGGCAGATCGCCACCCAGATGTCGGCCAAGGAAAAAGGCGAGGCTCCTTTCGAATGGGGCATCGCAAAGTTCCCTCATCCCCCGGGAGTTAAAGCCGGAACAACCGCGGGTAACTTTACCGGCGTCGCCATCAACTCCAAGAGCGCGAATCCGGATGAGGCCTGGGAATTCCTGAAGTTCTACTGCGGCCCCGAAGGCGCCGATATCCTGGTAGGACTGGGACAAATGCCCGCCGGACGCACACCGGAAGTTCTGGCTAAAATCGCCGCTAAAGAGGGCTTTCCCGAAGGCGGTGCCGAAGCGCTTCAGACCGTTACCGTTCGTCTTGAGGCTCCCTATCATCCTCAGCTCTCCGCTATCGAGCAAATCCTGAACGAAGAACACGAACTGATTCTCACAGGCGGTAAGAGCATCAATGCCGGTTTGGCCGATACGGGCAAACGGGTTAGAGCCTTACTCGGCAAATAACGGTTGAACAGAAAAAAGAATTAACCTTTACAATGCGGGATGAAGCAATTGAGACGATTTCAAAAATCAGCGATTTTTGAAATGAAGCCCTTCTAAAACGGATTTAGAGAGGTTTCGGTCATCGATTACAAGCAATTTCATGAATTATGAAATTGCCTTATTCATCCCGCATTTCCTCATTAGGACGACATAAGATGACCAAAGAACAAAAAAGGCTCCTGAAAAACAACGCCGTCGCCTATTCGTTTATTCTCCCGAATTTCCTCGGCTTTGCGATTTTCACCTTGCTGCCGATGCTTGCCGCGATTATGCTGGTTTTCGCCAAATGGGATGGAGCGAGTCCGATACGGTGGGTGGGACTTGCCAACTTCAAGGAAATGTTCACAGCCGATTTCTACTTTTGGAAATCCTTTTCAAATACGATTTGGTATTCTTTGGCGACCGTTCCCGCCACCATCATTTGTTCGCTAATCTTGGCCATCGTCCTTAATCGCCGAATCGCGGGACGGACCATTTTTCGAACCATTTACTTTTTTCCCTATGTCGCTTCTTTAGTGGCCGTAGCGGCTGTGTGGAACTTGATTTTCCACCCTACCATGGGGCCGGTGAACGAAATGCTGATGAAATGGGGAATTGAAAATCCGCCGCGCTGGACAGCCGACACATCCTGGGCGCTGCCGACGGTCATCATGGCCTCGGTCTGGCGCTATATGGGTTATTACATGATTATCTACCTTGCCGCTCTTCAGGGGATTCCCACATACCTCTATGAGGCCGCGGCCATCGACGGCGCATCAAAACGGCAGCAGTTCCGCAATATCACTCTTCCGATGCTCACTCCGACAACCTTTTTCGTCAGCATCATGCTGACCATCAACTGCTTCAAGGTCTTCGACCTGATTCTGTTGATGACCAACGGCGGTCCGGGTTACGCGACGAACGTGCTGGTTTTCAACGTTTACACGTACGCCTTCAAGCACTTCCGATTCGGATATTCCAGCACCTATGCCATGATCCTCTTTCTTATCGTACTGGCCGTAACTCTTATTCAGTTCCGCGCCGAAAAGAAATGGGTCGCATACTTCTAGGGAGGATGAAATGGCACATATGACTTCTTTAAGAACAAAATCCATCATCTCGAATACAGCCGTCTATATTGTGATGATCTTCCTGGCCGTTACGATGCTGGTTCCCTTCTTCTGGATGCTCTCCGCGTCTCTGAAACGCGATATCGACGTCTTCATCTTTCCCATCGTCTGGATTCCGAAACCGCCTGTTTGGCATAACTACATCAGCATTTGGACGCGCATCCCGTTTGTAAGATTCTTTCTCAATACCATAAAACTGACCGTTATCATCACGATTCTGCAGATCTTCACCTCCAGTTTCGCCGCATACGCTTTTGCCAAACTGCAGTTCAAAGGACGCAATTTTCTTTTTCTCAGCTATGTAGCGACAATCGCGCTGCCCTGGCAGGTCTATATGATTCCTCAGTTCATCATGATGCGGCATCTCAGTCTTGCCGATACGCATATGGCGCTGATTATCATTCAAACCTTCACCGCTTTCGGCGTGTTCCTTATGCGGCAATTCTACATGAACGTACCCAACGAGCTCTGCGACGCGGCGCGCATCGACGGTTTGAGTGAATACGGGATTTACGGACGCATCATGCTGCCGCTCTCAAAACCGGCATTAGCCACGCTGACGATCTTCTCATTCGTCTTCGTGTGGAACGACTTCATGGGTCCGCTGATTTATCTCAGCAGCGACAAGAAAAAAACGATACAGCTTGGACTGCGCCTGTTCATCCAGCAATACGGCGCCGATTATGCGCACATTATGGCGGCTTCACTGGTAGCGATGATTCCCGTCATTATCCTTTTTATTGCTTTCCAGCGCTTCTATGTCCAAGGCATCGCCACCAGCGGACTTAAAGGCTGAATCCGGAGAAGAGAAGTGCACTATGACGCACTGAGAAAAAATCCGCTCGCATCGTTTTCCGATGCTGCCCGGGCGGCGGAGGACTGCATCCGTCCCTACCTGCCCTTCGTAGCCGCCGGAAAGGTTCCCGGAATGGGCGGCAGCAGCTTCAAAGAATCCACGATTCGCCTGGAAATGACCTCGCGGCTCCTCTGGGCCGCCGTACCCCTGGCCGCCGGGACACGATCCTCCGTACCTCTGGCCGCCGGGACACGATTCGCCGTACCTTTCACTGCCGCCGACAAAGCAGGCTCGAATCCGGCCGCTATGAAACCTGCCGCCGAACCTTCAGCTTCCGCGAATTTCATCGCAGGAAGCCAAAGAAGCCGCGAATCGGGCATCGAAATCCTCGCCCGTTCCGTGGCCGAAGGAACCAATCCCGAGAGCATCCGGTACTGGGGTATCCCCGAAAATCACGACCAGATTCTGGTGGAAATGCCCGCCATAGCCCTGGCCATTGTTCTGACTCCGACAACCTTTCGGGATGCCCTCTCTCCGGAGGAACTGAAGCGTTACACTGGACTGGCTCACCTGGATAAACCGCCGAGAGGTTCCGATATGCAACTGGCTTTTCTTCGGTCTTCTGGTGAATGCCGTTCTGGCCGAATTCCGTCCGGAGGCCGTCGACGGGAAACGAATGCTATCGGCTTTGTCCGATATCGAATCTTTCTACCTGAGCGGCGGATGGTTTAACGACGGGAATCAGAACGAACGGCGGAGCCGGGACTACTACATTCCCTGGGCCTATTATTTCTTCGGACTTCTTTTTACAACTCTTGCTCCGGATATCGACCCTTCTTTCACTTCTTTCGCCGCAAATCTTACCGAACGGGCTCGACTTTTCGCACCTCAGTACAGAGACTGGTTTGCATCCGACGGTTCTGGCCTGCCCTTCGGCCGAAGTCTGACGTACCGCTACGCACAAGCGGCATTTTGGGGAGCCCTGGCCTACGCCGATATCGAAGCTCTGCCGTGGACCGAAATGCGCGGGCTCTGGGCCTCGCAACATGCGCTGGTGGTTCGATAAGCCTTTCTTCAGTGAAACTGGTCTTCAAAAAGTAGGCTATGCCTACCCAAATCAGTACATGGCCGAACGCTACAACTCCCCCTCATCGCCGCTGTGGGCCCTCCAGGCTTTTCTCCCTCTGGCTCTCGGCCCGGAACATCCCTTCTGGAGGGCATCCGAAGAACCCTATTCCGGGAATACCTCGGACCGAGTTCAAACCGAAACGGGATTCATCCTGACCAATCTCGGCCGAGACCACAGAGTGGCCGTCTCCGCCGGACAATGGACTCCCGGAGAGGCCAACGAACATGGCCACATGGCCGAAAAATATGAAAAGTTCGCCTACTCAACAGCCTTTGCCTTCAATGTGGCGGTTGACGAAACGGGTTTCGATAAAATTGCCCCTGACAATGCCCTGCTCCTCTCCAAGGACGGAAAAACCTTCCGACGAAAGAAGGAAAGCCGGAACCATGAGGTCGGTTCCCGATGGTGCCGATCGGAGTGGCATCCTTTCGAGGAGGTAAGTGTGGAAAGCCGGCAAGTTCTTTCAGGTTCCTGGATTCTGAGGATCCATCTTATCGAAACGGCCGTGCCTCTTTTTACTCTGGAAGGCGGCTTTCCTCTGCCCTATGATGACCGGGATTTTCATCCTTCCGCAGCCGCGGAAGAAGATGACGGACATGCCTGCCTCGCTCTCACCGCTTTCGGCGCTTCCGGAGTACGGGATGCGGGCGGTGTACGGCAGGGGATTCTGGTGGATGCTTTTCCCAATTCCAACATTCTCCATCCCCACGTCGTTATTCCCGCTTTGCACGGCACAATTCCCTCGGGGAACAGTACATTGATGACTCTGGTAACGGCTCATCCCGACCGGGACGAAGGGCTGGATGCATGGAATCATCCGCCGGACCTTCCCTCACTTCTGGCGTTTTTGCTCGAAAAAAGAGGCCGCGGATGATGAATCATAAAATCAAAGAAAACTTGCGAGGAATCCCATGAGGCAAGAAGGAAACTTCACAGAATCCATCCACAATGAAGATTATATGCGTCCCTACGACACCCGGAACCTGGATAACCGGGGATTTGTCTTCACCGGAGGCCGAAAGACCGAAAGCCTCAATGGAGAATGGCACTTTGTTCCGGATCTCTACGACGTCGGCTTTCGTGATTCCTGGCATCGGAAGAGAACGCTCAAGGATGACGGTTTTCCCGCGGAACCCTGGGACTACCATCCCGAAGAAGGCCGCCCGGTCACGGTTCCCGGATGCTGGAATGTTATTGATCCCGTCTTTTTTCACTTCGAGGGCACAGGCTGGTATTCCCGCCGTTTTTCTTGCCCCAAGCAATCCGAAGGGGAACGGATATTCCTGCGTATCGGCGCGGCCAACTACGATACCAAGGTGTATCTGAACGGAGGTTTCCTGGGCAGCCATGTCGGAGGCTCCACACCCTTTTTCGCGGAACTCACCGGCCTGAGGGATGAAGAAAATGAACTTCTTATAGCCGTGAACAATGTACGAACCGGCGACCGAGTGCCGATGCGAAACACGGACTGGTTCAATTGGGGAGGACTCTATCGGGACGTTTCCATCCTTCGCGTACCGGCGGTTTTCATCCGCGATTTTCGCCTTTCCCTCGCTCCCGGCGGCGGATATGATGCTCTGGCCGTTCGCTGTGTGCTCTCCGAACCGGTCAACGGCGCCGCCGTCCTCTCCATACCCGATTTGGACATCAAGACAGAAATCCCCGTAAAAGATGGTTTGGGAGAACTGATTATTCCGGCTCAGCCGACACTCTGGGAACCGGAAAATCCGCGGCTTTACGAAGTCTCCCTGACTTACGGCGGCGACAGGGTGGAAGATTTGGTGGGTTTCCGGGATATCCGCGTAGAGGGCCGTCAAATTCTGCTCAACGGCCGTGAGATTTTTTTGAGAGGCATCAGTGTTCATGAAGACGATGCCCGAAACGGAAAGATGCTCACGGAGGAAGATCTGGACCGCCGTTTCCGCCATGCCCGGGAACTCGGGGTAAACTTCATGAGGCTGGCCCATTACCCGCACGATGAACGTGTGGCCCGGCGAGCCGACCGGGAAGGGATTCTCCTCTGGGAGGAGATTCCCGTGTACTGGGCCATCGATTTCGCCAATCCGGTTACCTATAGCGACGCCGAGAACCAGCTTACCGAACTGATTCTCCGGGATGGAAATCGGGCGAGCGTGATTATCTGGTCGGTGGGAAATGAGAATCAGGACACGGATGAACGGCTTTCTTTCATGAGCCGGCTGGCCGACCGAGCTCGGGAACTGGACGGTACACGGCTGATAACGGCCGCCTGCCTGGTGAATCATGAAAAGAACCGTATTGAGGATCGGCTCGCCGCCTGTTTGGATGTAATCGGCCTGAACGAATACGTAGGCTGGTATGTTCCCGACTTCGCCGAACTTGAGGCCCTTGTTCGAAATTCAAACCCTGATCGTCCGGTCATCATCTCCGAATTCGGCGCCGGTGCCGAAGCAGGATTTCACGGAGAGGACAACCGAATGTTCACCGAGGAATATCAGGATCTGGTATACGCCCGGCAGATCGAGACCATCGCCCGACTGGAATACATCCGCGGCATGACGCCCTGGATTCTCTATGACTTCACCTGTCCCCGGCGGCAGAATCGCCATCAGCGCGGCTACAACCGCAAGGGACTCATCGCCGAGGACAAAGAGACGAAAAAGCTGGCTTTCAAGCGCCTCGCCGAGTTCTATCACACGCCGGCGAAAAACAATCTCAGCCGAGGGTAAATTCGAAATGCCCACTCTTCAACGGGCCGTTTGCCTCAAGGAGAATCCTGTAAAGAACAGGGGGCCAGGCCTGACGAAGCCTGGAATCGGTAACGGGGATCTCTTCCACCCGAATGGTGAATCCGTCGGGAACACCAAGGGGAAGCCCCGCGGGCTTGCCCCGGTGGTCTTTTGCCGCACGGCCGCCTTCATCTTCGCCCGTTACGGATCCGTTTCCCGCGAGGCCGTCCTCAAATCGGCCCTCACCAGGCCCATCAAAGAGCAGCAAACCTCCATCCTCGTTTTCAAGGGGCCGCCAGGGGGTCATCAGAATAAAAACCACAGAGGAAGAGTTCTCCAAAGTAAAGTCCTCGCGCACCGTCACCCGGCCGCCTCCCGCCCGATCCAGTCGAATCAGGCGGTTCCAGGAACGGATTCCCGCTTCCTTGGGATAAGCCCCGCCGATGTCCAGAGACAGTTCGGCAAAGTCCTCTTCCAGTCGGCAGACCACATTTTCGGCCCCGGATTCCCGGCCGGGCGACTGACCCAATCCCCCGATTATGGGCAGATTGTGATACTCGGAACGCATGGTCCAAAGGGAATAGCGCTCAGGACCGAAGGTTTTGGCCGTGTATGTTTCAACACCTATGTCGATAAGCACCGGTTCTCCTGCGTGATAAACCAGAAACGATCCGACATCGTTGTGATTATGATTTTCCCCGTTGTGCCCTCCCTTGGCGGCCAGAAAAAAACCTTCATGGGAACTCTCGGAAGTCCGGGCGCACATCACCTGAATGTCTCCGAGCCAGCTCTGAAGAATCTCCGGAATCTCGGCGGTACACCGAACGCCGAACAAATCGTGCGGGGAACATCCCCTCCGGGGCCGGGGCAGAGCAGCGATTATTCCAACCGGCTCCTTTTCGCTCCCCTCCCCGCTCTCATTCCGGGCCGTCGCGCCGAAACTTCCGTCGGGAAACCTCGATTCCGCCGCCGAATCGCTCATGCGATGAAGCTTCCGAAAAAAACTTTCCGGAACATCTTCCGCCGCATCGGGAGCTCGGCCCTGACGCCGCGCCAGATTCACACCGAAGGCTTCCAATCCGCTGTCCTTAATCCGCACACCCCAGCGCCGGATAAGATCACCCGGGATGTAGGGAACAATCGCCGAGCCGTCGGCGAAATTGACATAAAAATCACCGGCGATATGAACCTTCCGAATGTAGCGGCCCATTTCGGCGATAAGAGGTTCGTCATAGGCCGAGATTCGGCCTCCCGACATTTCAAAAAGAATCTCCAAGGCATCGAAGAGGGCCGCTCCGGCCTTAGTCCAGTAAGCCGCGCCTTCGTCGCAGCCTCCGTCCTCACCGTATTCCGCCAAGAACCTGTCCAGAAGTCGACAGGACTTAAGGGCGAGGGAGGAACGTTCGGCGTCGAATTCCTCCAGGAGAGCCGCCGTAATCAAAACATTGGACACAATCCAGGGATTCCAGTTGTTCACCCTCTGTCCCGGAGCCAAGTTTTCGCCCATCCACCAAAAATCAGTCCGCTCCAAAAAAGGCATGACGATCCGGTAACGGAGCTCCCGGAGAACCCGCCTGGCCGTCAAAGGACTTTCTTTTTCCAGAGAGGGACCGGCGAGGCGAAGAGCCCAGGCCAAAAGGGCGGCTGTTTCCGCGGCGAACAAATCAAGCACGGGCTCATCAACATCGCAGAGATCCGGAGCCGCGATGCCGGACACGGCATTATGGGCGCTCAATCCCCAGAAACTCTCCTCGCAGATGGTCCAAAGCGCATCAAGGAGCAAGCCCGCGGCAGGCGTAACGGACGGACTGAAAAGATGATCCGTCAGGATATCGCCCAAAAGCTTACGCCTCTCGAAATGGATTTTTTCGTACCCCGAACGGTCACCGTCCGTTCGAAAACGGCGGAAAAGGGACGCCGTCAAAGGCGGCCAAGAGTAATCTGCCCATCGCCGGGAAAATCCGGCTCCGCCGGCCGCTCGGGCCGCCTTCGTCCAGAACTCCCGGTTCGAAACGTCGGGGAAAAAATCCACAGGCCGGGCAAAAAGATCCGGCCGTGCCTTCAAAGCACCGACGCAGCGTTCCTCCAGGCTTATCTTCAACGACATGCACGCCCCCTTGAGGCAAATCCGTCCATGAGAGACATTCTACAACAAGGAGTCCCGATATGAATCGCCAAGCCGATCCAATCACCCGTTCCATGGAAACTTATCAAAAAGAAATCGCCTTCGCCGCGGCTAAAATCAAAACCTTCATCCCTCATTTCGCCGAGAACTTTCCCGGACCTTCCAGCGTCGGCGGAATATACCCTATTCGGCCCAACGAAGATTGGACCTCATCGTTCTGGACGGGGATGCTTTGGCTGTGCTGGGAAGCCACCGGCGATGACGATTTCCGCCGGGCCGCAGAAGCCCAGCTTCCCTCGTTCTACCGCCGCGCCTACGAACGGCTTCACACCGACACGCACGATTTGGGATTCCTTTACACCCTTTCCTGCGTCGCCGCGTGGAAACTCACCGGCAACCAAGAAGCCCGAAATGCCGCCCTTGCCGCCGCGGATCTCTTGATGGAACGCTTCCTCCCGGCCGCCGGAATTATCCAGGCTTGGGGGAATCTGAACGATCCGGCCAATCGCGGCCGGATGATCGTCGACTGCACCATGAATCTGCCCCTGCTCCACTGGGCCTCCGATGAAACAGGTAAACCGACCTACAGAGATGCGGCAATAAGTCATATGGACCGGACACTGGAGCATATCTTTCGGGACGATCATACAACCTTCCATACCTTCTTTATGAACCCCGAAACCGGTGCGCCCCTTCACGGAACAACCGCTCAAGGGTATGCCGACGACTCCTGCTGGGCGCGCGGACAGGCATGGGCCATGTACGGCCTGCCCTTGGGCTACCGCCATACACACAACCCCAATCTCCTGCACCGGGCCGCCGAGGCAAGCGGCTATTTTCTGGAGCATCTTCCCGCGGATGGGGTGTGCTTTTGGGATTTAATCTTTACTTCAGACAATGAAAAGCGGGACAGTTCGGCGGCGGCCATCGCCGTCTGCGGACTTCTGGAGCATGCATCCCATCTTCCGCCGGCCCATCCCCGGCACCGGCTCTACGAAGATGCCGCAATGAGAATGATGAACGCCCTCATCGGCGGCTATGTCAACCGCACTCGGGAAGAATCCAGCGGGCTCCTTACCGAGGCGGTCTACGATATGCCGAAAAACGTGGGTGTGGGCGAATCCTGCATCTGGGGCGACTACTTTTACCTTGAAGCTCTGGTTCGGATGGTACGGGACTGGCGGCCCTACTGGTAAAAATCCCGATTAAACCAAGACCACAGTTAATGAACTTACGCCAGCCTGCTCCGGCGAACACGATAACAAGGAACATATAAAAACCCTCCCCTCTATGAAGTTTTTCCATCCGGCCGAAACCGTTAGACGAAAAAAGAGACTTCTCCGTCTTTATGGGTATGGAGGAAAACATGATTCAGGAAAGGACATTATTCGATTTCGGATATTCGTACGCGGACTTTTGTAAAACGGATCAAATCGGCCCGATTAAGGCCCTATTTTATAAACCCCTATTGCGTTATTCGACCTTCCCGCGCCTTTACGGAGCCTCTTGGGACCATCACAGATATTTCTTGAAATTTCTCTATGCGGACATCCATGGACGCACCGTTCTGGAACTCGGCGCCGAATCCGGCGAAACAGCGGACTTACTCTCCCCGGATAACGCCTATATTTGCGTCGATCGATCTTCATCCCTGCTTTCCGCCGCGGCCGCCAGATTTCGGCACGCCGATTTCCCGGAACCCCGATTCATCCGAGGATCGGCTGAAGATCTGATATTCCGCGAAGAATCATTCGATTTCATACTCTGCAACCCCAACGGACTCCACACGAATTATTTAATGGCGGCCATAAGAGAAGCCTCGCGAGTGCTGAAAGACGGCGGGAAGCTTATCGGATACCTCCCGCAGCGGGGATACGCCGAAAAGAAACTCCCGGACAATCTTCGTTCCAATGAAGAACTCGGCATTATGTTTAAACACTGCGGATTTTCATACACTCCTTTGGAATTCGAAAACGGATCTCTGCTGTACTTCACGGCCGAAAAACGCCGTTGAAAGCGGTATGAACCGAAAACAGCCGGCAAGAAAGCCGGCTCGAAGGGATGAGCTTCATCAAGAGGGAACACAAACTCCGGCTGCCGCGTCCGCATAAGTCCCGCATAAGTCCCGCATAAGTCCCGCATAAGTCCCGCATAAGTCCCGCATAAGTCCCGCGTATCGAACCGACGTTATTCACGGGCGCTAAGGCCTGCCGCCTGTGATGCACATCCTTAACAGTCGAGCCGAAACAGACCCTTTTGCCGAATCTCCGCCCGCCCTTTGTACTACAAAGATTTCCCGGCTCTCATGGATAAACCGAAGGCACTGCTTACAACCCGAAAATCATCGAAAGCACTTTGCTCCATCAATTGCGTCAGTTCATCGGCAAGATATGCGGCATGAACGGAACTGACCAGACCGGCCTTCATGTCGGCCCCTTTCGTCAGCATCCGCATCATCATCAAAATCAGCGGATTCAGATTTCGCTTCAAATCGCTGATGAAAAGCCGGCCGCCCGGCCTCAAGACACGATGAGCTTCCGCAATAACGGCCAGGGGATTTTCCCATTCATGAAGCGATCCGTTGGAAAAAACCGCATCCACCGACGAATCGGCCACAGGCATCTTCATTCCGTTCCCGCGCCGGTATTCGGCCCTGTCCTCAAATCCGTACTCAGACCGATTCTTTTCGGCCATCCGGATCATCTCGGGACTGATTTCCACCCCGATAAGCCGGGTTCCTTCGGTTGATGAAAGCCATTCCAGCCCGAGGTAACCGGGCCCCGGACCAACCTCAACAGCCGTTCCGAAATCAATACCGAATTGAATAATATCCCGTGTCTCAAGGATGCCCCTGTCGCGAAATCCTCTCTGCATTCCGTCAAACTGCTCAACCGTAACAGCGTCCTGAATGCCTTCATTCGTCTCAATAACCCTTTCTTTTGTCATAATGCCCTCCGCTAAACCTTATATATACAACCTTGTATATCACGCTAAAAAAAATTCATTTCGGATATCTTCCGGATGAAACGGCTTCTTCCACTTCCCGCAGCCATGCCAATTCCGCCTCGATATGATGGCGGCTATGAGAAAAAATGGCGGCCGCTTCCGGCGGAACATGAGGATTCTCCACGGTAACGCTCTCATGAGCCTTCAAGTGCTTCAGGCTTTTTTCATATTCGGTAATCCGTTCTCGAATCAGCGGAAGCCTCTTTTCAGCAGGAAGCTCCCTTAAAAAGAACAAGCCGATATCCAGCGGATAATAATCGCGCGTCATAGAAGCCCAAAGATTTTCAAGGAGAACTAAAAACTCCTTTCTGCCGCGCTCGGTTACCTCATAAATTCTTCGCGACGGCCGGTTGCCTTCCCTCTCCTCGCCAACCTGAGCCACAAGCCCTTCTTCGGTGAGCTGCTTCAAAGCAAAATAAATGGAACCGAAGGCAATGTTCGTCCAGTCGCCCATATGATCCTCGATGATATGCTTGAGTTCATATCCATAAAGAGGTTTATCCCTGAGAAGACCGAGGATAACCAGGCGGGTCGACATTGCATTATCTCCTTCAGCACCAATATACAACCTTGTATATTCATAATCAAGCCCATACCGGATTTTTGAAGCTTATCCGGCTCTCCGCTCAAACAGCCTTCTCCCTCCGGCCTTATCCGGCTTCGTTCCTCCGCTCCGCCGGGGCCGTTCGGGCTGTAACCGCTGCGATCCGGGCTAGGGGAAACATCCAAAACTCGGAACACTGTTTTCAGCGGCACGTTAAAGAAGCGCTTCCACCTCGGAAAGAAACGGAATCCCCGTCATGGCGCCGGCTCGGGTTACCGCGATGGAACCGGCCGCACAGGCGCGCCGCAAACAGGCCTCCGCATCCATCCCCGCCATCTCCCCGGCGAGAAAATATCCCATGAACGTATCTCCGGCCCCGGTGGTGTCGACGATAGGCCCCACATCCGGGAAAGAAGATCTGATCAAACCCGAATCGTCCGCCCGGACGGCGCCCTTTTTGCCCAGAGTCATCACCACCACCGTATTCGGATACCGGCGGCGAAGTTCTGCAACCACATCCTCATCCGACGCATCGAGTCCCGAAAGCTCACGGCCTTCAATTTCATTCACAACCAGCCAAGAAAGACTCTCAAGAGGAAGCTTCTTCACTTCCGGCCCCATCGGCGCGGGATTCATCGCAATCTTCAGCCCGGCATCAAAAGCGGCCTTCATGAGATCTTCCGTCCTGTTAATCTCGTTCTGCAAAAGCAGAATGTCACCTTTTTCCGCATCGCCGAGGAATCGGGTAATATCGTGTTCGTTCCAGTCTCTGTTGGCGCCGCCGAAAAGGACAATGGCGTTCTCCCCGTCTTCGGCCACCTGGATCACCGCATGACCCGTCGGGACATCACCGACCGCGATGCCGGAAACATCAACACCGTCGGCCGCCAGTCCGGCCTTAAGGAACTCTCCGTCCTCGCCTATCTTGCCGACATGACGAACGGGAGCGCCGGCGCGCGCCAAAGCCGCCGACTGATTCAGGCCCTTCCCGCCCGCGAACCGTTCGAGAATCCGGCTCGGAATGGTTTCTCCCGGCCGAACGATATGATCCGTGCGAAAAACATCATCGATATTCAGTGAACCCGCATTATGTATCTTCATAGTTCTCCCAATTCCTTGCGAAAAAATACCATGCATTGTTCGAAGCCGCCACCGCAACATCGACTCTGCGATAGAATAACCGTATGAACTATTGCCGAAAAATCAGCCTTTTAGCTGTGGTCGCGCTCATCGCCGCTGTGTTAATCCCGACCGGATGCTCAACGGCCCTCGGCTTTATGGGAACGCCCAAAACCGTTAAAGGCACCCATATTGAACTCATCGACTCGGAACGGGGCATCGAATACAAAACCCTTATCGGCGGCACCGAAACGGCTCAAATCTTCGCCGTTCTCGACGAGAACGGATCGTACCGGATTGATTTTATCTATACGGACACCCGCCGGCTGAATATTGAAGCCGTCTTTCTCGAAACCGAAAATCTTATCGAACGAATCGACGTACCGAATCCCCTCATTGAGAATCCAACCGACGGGGAAACAGTTGAAACCGGATCCGCTTACATCCGAAAATCCGTCCTGGAAACGATGATCGAAACGGCGGTTCCGACGATTTACCTGAAAGGCCGAAATGGAACGGTTATCCTCGAAATGGGCGTAAACGGAAAAAGCCGGCTGAAGGAATTGATCGAGTTCGGGAATGACAGATTTCCCGGCGATTAAACCTTTCGATTTCGGAAATACTCCCTCAGCCGTTCCATAAGAATTTAACAGGGCGCCTCAAGACGAAACAATCATCTCAAGACACCCTGTTCCTCATAGGATCTTTTCAAAACCGAAAAAGACGGCGGACAGTCTCCGCTTATAATTCCTTTTCGATTTGAAAAACTGCGACTTTTTCGTTTACGGCATTCAAGCTTGCGGTATTGCCATTCAACATATCGACCGCTTCCAGAACGATGGTATCGACATCCTTTGATTTTTCCGCAACGGATAAAACCGAGTCCTTAACTTTTTCGGTTATCTCCACAAGTCCCGTCATTTCCTGAATAATGGCACGGCTTCCGGTAAGCATCTCCCTTGAACCGGAATGGACTTCTTCGGTAATCCGGCTGATATCGGAAAGCGCCATAAGAACTTGAGAGCCTCCGCTGGACTGCTCTTCCAGGGAAATCTTGATTTCTTCTTCGATATTGGTAACCCGCTGTACCGACTGCACAATGGCGCCAAGAGATTCTTCCGTTTCCTTCGAGGCGCCGACAGCCTCATCAATGGCCTTCTTGAATATTCCGAGGCTATCGGAAATAAGCCGGGATTGATCGTTGGAAACCTCGGCGAGTTTCCGGATTTCATCGGCAACCACGGCAAAACCTCTGCCGGCCTCTCCCGCGTGAGCCGCCTCAATCGCGGCGTTCATAGCCAAAAGATTCGTTTGAGAAGCGATACTCATAATCACTTCATTGGCTTCCATAACGCTCTGAGACTGCTGCCAAAGCGAAAGAACCGTTTCTTTTAATTCACCGACCAGCGTATTGCCCGAATCCACCACCTCATTGAGCTTTTCAAATTCCATTGAATTATTCTTCAGTCCGTTCGAAATGGACTTAATATTCGCAATCATTTGTTCAATGGCGGCGGAACTTTCGGTAATGCTGGCCGATTGAGATTCGATCTTCCCATCCTGATTCTCGATGGTCCGGGCAATTTCCTCAACGGTGGAAGATACCTCCACCACAACCGATGACTGATGAATAATGGAAGACTTCACATCTTCGGCCAAAGTGCTGATTTCACTCGCGGACATTTTTGTATCGTTCATCGCCGAAAGCAGCTTGTTCACACCATCGATTGTTTGATTCAGATTCCGCCTTATCGTCGTAATAAAGCCGGTCAGGTTTTCCAGAGTGTCGTTCAGACTTCGGCTCATCTGGCCAACCTCATCCCTGCTCTTCACGTTTACGCGATCGGTCAGATTGCCATTGGACATTTCGGAAAGAGTCATCATCACGTTCCGAATCGGCTTACTGATTCCCAGAGAGAACCAGATCGACACAAAAATACCGACAAGGATGGAGGCGACAAACACGATTAGAATATTCTGAGTCATCCCCCGAACCGAAGACATCACTTCGTCTTTCAGCGCGACAATCACAATGGACCACTCGGTGCCTTCGATGGGAGCGAAACCCAGAAAACGATCAATGCCATCCAGTCGATACCTGTCGAAACCCGTTTCCCGGGCCACCATACGGTTCATGGAATCGATCATCTGAACATATTCCGGATTAATTTCGCTTTCTTTAATGAAGTTCTTGGAGTTGAAAACATAATCCCTGTTAGGATGAGCGATGATGTCGGCTTCTCCGTTCACGATATAGGAATAGCCGTCTTCCCCGTATGAAATGTTGTCGGTAATCAGCGAAAGCTCTTCACCGTCCAAACGGGCAATGATAACCGCGACGGGGTTTCCCCCCTCTCCGAAAATGGGGGAAGCCAGCATAACCACGGCCTTATGGGTTACCCTGCTGATAATAACATCGGAAATAACGGTTTTTCCGGAGAATGCCTCTTTAACATAAGTACGATCTCCCAGATTCGCCGTGTTTCCATCGGTATAAACGGTGTGCCCGTCGGGAAAAACAATTCCCATTCCCAAATATCCGAGACGTTTGATTTCCTCTTCCAAAATCGGCGCCTGGATTTCCCAATCCATGCTTTTCATCTGCGGCTGCGCGGCGATGTTCTCTATTCCCAAAAGAAGATAATCCAATCGCGCCCGTAGATATTTCGCCGAATCGGTCGCAATCTCAATAAGGGATTCTTCAATCGTCTCCTCTATCGCCGCCCGTCCGCTCAAAGTGGACAGAACCGCGATGCCGCCGCAGACAACAATCAGCAATATCGAAATAAGTCCGATAAGCTTCCAACGAATCGTTGCTGTTCTCCTTGCCATTTTCAGTACTCCAAATTTTTGTTATACATAGTTCTACCTTCTCATGTAATAAAGGACTTACAGGAGCGGAAGGATGATGTCCTCTAAGAACCGTGCTGTTCGTTATTCTAGAGAAAGTAATGAGTCGGTTCAGTGTTTTCAAGAAAAAATCTTGAAAGAAACACCTTTTCTCCATAAGCAGGTCCGCCAAGAATTTAGGGAAGAGAACATATGTTTACAAGAGGCTTAAGGAGCGCATCATGACCTTGTACCAAGTGGATGCATTTACCGATACGGTCTTCGGCGGAAATCCGGCCGCCGTCTGCCCCCTGAAAGAATGGCCCGAAGAGACTCTTCTTCAAAATATCGCCATGGAAAACAACCTCTCGGAAACGGCCTTCATAATCAATCGCGGCGATTATTGGGACATCCGGTGGTTCACCCCGACATACGAAATCGATTTGGCGGGACATCCCACCCTTGCCGCCGCCTGGGTTATTTTTCATCTGCTGACCCCCGAAGACGCCTCGGAGGAAATCCGTTTCCGTACCCGGTGGGCCGGCGACCTTGCGGTTCGGCGGGAAGAATCCCGCATTATTATGGATTTTCCGGCCCGGCCCGGCGAAAAGCGTCCGGTAACAAGGGAAATCGCCGAAGCCCTGGGAATTACTCCCGAAGCCGCCTATAAATCCCGCGATTGGATGATGGTGTTTCCCGATGAACAAACCGTTCGCGATTTCCGGCCCAATCCCGCAGCCCTTTCGAATATTGCCCATGAAAAAAACGGTCTCATCGTCACCTCGCCGGGCCGCAAGGACGGCGCGGATTTCGTTTCCCGCTTCTTCGCTCCCTCACTCGGCATTAACGAAGACCCGGTAACGGGTTCCGCTCACTGTACGCTGGTGCCTTACTGGTCGCAACGTCTCGGGAAAAAGAAGCTGCACGCTCGGCAGCTGTCGAAACGCGGCGGAGAGCTTTACTGTGAAGAGCGCGGAGAGAGAATCTTAATCTCCGGGAATGCCGTTCTTTTCATGACGGGAGAAATCAGCCTCCGCTCGGATTCGCCCGGCTGAAGCGTTCCGCTGTTCCAAAATTTCTCGCGGAACTTCAATCCGTCGAAAATCGCTCCCGAAACTTTTCCATAAGGATTTCAACATCGTCCGCGGGAAGAGACGGCAGCGGGGCTTGGCCCGCCAGAATCCGGACGTTCCGATGAATCTGCGCAAGTTTTTCAACCACGTAAACGGCATCAACAGCATCGGTCAGACTTCTCCCGCAGGTCAGAAGGCCATGGTGGGACAGCATAACGGCATTCCCCCGCCCAAGACCTTCCAATACGACTTGTACCAGCTCCTCGGTTCCCGTTAATCGATAAGGAGCACAGGGAACCGCACCGCCAAGGAAAGCGGCCGCTTCTTCCGCAATCAGAGGAATCTTTTGTTCGAGAACGGCATGAGCCACCGTTTCCGGCGGATGCGTATGAACAACGGCCATCACTCTCGGCCGCCGGCTAAAAACTCCCGCATGCATTCGAAATTCGGAAGACGGCCTCCGCGGACCGCTCCGTTTCTCGTCAAAAACGCCTTCAAAAGTCACGACGGCCATATCCTCGGACTTCAAATCGGAATACCGATTCATCGTAGGGGTAATAACCATGGCGTTTTCACCCGGGATTCGCAAACTCAAATTACCTTCGCCGGGCAGAACCAATCCGTTCTCATAAAGAGCTTTGGCGGCGGCGGCCAATTCGTCCTTCAGTTCCTTAATATTCATTAACTTTGTCCTTTCCGAGTAAAATAAGCCTAATTCAACAATTTTTTCTTGTTTTTGGTGAAAATACTCCTCCTCAAATACTATTCTTTTCTTATGGAGGACGGAGCATACATAAATGAATACCATAAACGACAGCATCGCCAGACAAAAACATCAATCATCGGAGGACTACTTGAAAGTTCTCATCGTTGATGATGAACCGATGGTTCATGACATAACCGAGCTGATTTTAAAGAACTTCAAATATAAAAACCATAAGCTCAAACTTGTTAACGCTTATTCCGCGGCGGAAGCCCGGGAAATCCTGGCGGCGGAAAGTCCTTTTGCACTCATTCTCCTGGATGTCATCATGGAAACCGATGATGCGGGGCTCACCCTCGCGCGATATATTCGTGAAGAACTCAAGGACCCTCTGGTGCGCATTATTCTTCGTACCGGTCAGCCCGGCATGGTTCCCCAGCGGCAAGTCATGCGGGAATACGAAATCGATGATTACAAGGAAAAATCGGAACTGACCAGCGAAAAATTCGATTCCGCCGTAACGGCCGCCATTCGTACTTACCTCGGTTTTCAAAGCCTTGAACAAAGCCGCCGGGGATTGGCCTGCATTCTTGATGCGGTTCGAGACGTCGAGGCGACGGATGTTGAAGAAACCATCGCGAATCGGATTCTGGACCAAATTGAATCGGTAACCGACCGTAACGACAAAAAAACCAACAGCATGGGAGCGCTTCTTGTCTCCGTTGATGAAAAACAGTCAAGCCGCATTATTACGGGGCGGGGAAACTATGGGAACATTCACGATTCGGCCCTGGACACCATTGAAGATGCAAGCATTAAGGATCTGATCCAGCAGGGACTTTCATCAGGCGGAACCCTCTCCGACGAACATCACATCCTCACCTCGCTTTTAACAAGAAACGGAGAACGCTATCTGGCCTATTTCGAAGACGAAAAAGAATTCGGCGATGTGGAACGCTATCTGGTCGAACTCTATTCCTCTCATATGAAGGCTTCTTTAGATAATAAAATGCTCAACCAGGAGCTGATTGATACTCAAATCGAAATCATCTCAACTTTAAGTGAAGTCATCGAATCCCGTTCCGGCGAAACGGGTCTTCACGTCAGAAGGGTCGGAGAACTCTGCTATATGATGGCGGATAACCTGGGTTTCGACGAAGAAAAGCTGGATTTGATTATGTTCGCCTCTCCCCTTCACGACATTGGAAAAGTCGGAATCAGTGATGCGATTCTCAATAAACCGGGAAGACTGACTCCGGAAGAATTCGAATTAATGAAAGCCCACGCGCAAATCGGATACGATATTCTCAAAACGTCTCATAAATCCTTATTAAAATTGGGCGCCGACATCTGTCTTCAGCACCACGAAAGATGGGACGGCAAAGGCTATCCGAACGGACTGGCCAAAGACGAAATCTGTATCGAAGCGCAAATCTGCGCGGTGGCCGATGTTCTGGACGCCGTGAAATCGAAAAGAGTTTATAAAGATGCCATGCCCCTGGATCAGGCCCTGGGAATCATCAAAGAAGGACGGGGAACACAATTCAATCCCGAAATTGTCGACATCCTTATAGACAATAAAGCAACCGTGGAAGAAATCTATAATCAATTGGACGATGAATAGCCGCTTTCATCGGCGAAATGGAATGCCGCCGGTCAAACGATAAAAACCCGCCGCGGATGTCTTCATCAGCCTGCTGCTGATCATCCATCTTCCCATTCATCGCTTTTTAATCCGATGCTCAGGAGTTTCGGACCCGCATAACGGATACCGAGAAGCCCCAGCGGCGTTGTAAAAATAATCGCCAGCACCGCATAGGCCAAAATAAGGGCTCCTCCTTCAATCCCTTCCTGAAGGGGAACGGCTCCCAAAGCCGCTTGAACCGTTGCTTTGGGCAAATAAGCCACAATGGAAAAAAGCCTTTCTTTCCAATCCAGCGCCGATCCCGCGGTCGCGGTCAGCACCCCGATTGAACGGGCGGCAAGACCGGCCGCTATAAAGAGCAAGGCCAATGGACCGGCCTTAAGCGCCGCGTCCAATTGAACGGACATCCCGATAAGAACAAAGAGGACAATCTCGCTGAACACCCACACTTTACCGAGCTTCAAAGAGAGTTCCTTGGCCACACGATCGGCTTTGGCCAAAAGAATAAAACCCACGGTCATTATGCCCAAAAGCGCGGCGGCTTGCGTCCAATCACCGACTTGCGCCAGCATAACGCTCACGCCGAGAAGCAAAATCGTTTTCTCGGTCGCGCGGATTTTTTCGTAATACCGTTCAAAGAACCAAACCAGGAAAAACCCCACGGCCAAACCGGGCAGAACGCCCAGAAGCAGAGATCGGGGAACCGCCAAAACGGCCTCCAGAACACCGAAGCGGTCGCCTTTCGCCAATCCCAAAAACAGGGTAAAGAGAGTAATAACCACAACATTGTCCAGCCCGGCCCCGGCGAGAACCATCGTGGGGACATCTTTTTCTTTTCCGTATCCCTTTTCTTTAAGATGCAGCATGGAAGGAACCACCACCGCCGGGGAAACAGCAGAAAGCAGCAATGCGGCCAAAACCGCGATAAACCAGTCGAAATCAAGAATAAATCGGAATAAAACAGTCAGCGCGGCCGCTTCGAAAAACGCCGGCAAAAAAGACATCTTGATAACCACGGAACCGACTTTCTTCAATGTTTCAAGACGAATGCCCAATCCGGCTCTGAGCAGAATAACAATAAGTGCCAGAGTCTTTAAAAAGGGAGCCAATTCCCAAAGTTCGGACGGAATAACCTCGTGCCAAAGCGTGCCGAGGGCCAGCCCCCAGAGGGTCATTCCGAGAACTCCGGGAAGACCGATTCGGGCGAATAAACGGCCGAACAGCCAGCCGCCGACAAGAATGAGTACGATAATAAGCTGCAGAGTCACGCAAGCCTCCCGAATCCACTATAGACGGGAGAAGGCCGTTAACGCCAGGAACGGAGGAAAAACGCCGCGGCAATGAAGCATTTCCGATAATCGATGCGTTATTCCTTATTATGAGAAACAGAACCTTTCAGCGGATATCCGATATAAAACCCGAAGACAGACCGCGTGAACGATTGGCCTCGCGCGGCGTTACGGCCCTTTCCGACATTGAACTGCTCTCGCTGATGCTCGGCTCGGGCGGAGGATTCGGAGGAGTCGGTCGGATAGCCCTGGAAATTCTGACGGTGATGGACGGCTGTGAAGACATGCCGGATATCGAAGAACTGATGTCCGTCGAGGGCATCGGACCGGCGAAGGCATCCATGCTTTCGGCATCTTTCGAGTTCGCCCGGCGCCGCTTAAAGCCGGCCATCAGCCGAATCAGTCAGCCCGTGGACGTCCTTCCTCTGGTTTCCCATTGGGCCGACAGACCCCAGGAACATTTTCTGGTGATCAGCCTGAACGGCGGCCACGAGGTTATTCGGCTTCGTGTGGTCAGCCAAGGAACTTTGGATCGGACACTCGTGCACCCCCGCGAAGTTTTCGTGGATCCTTTATCCGACAGGGCGGCGGCGATTATCTGCGCTCATAATCATCCGAGCGGCAACCCGGAGCCCTCCAAAGAGGATAAAGATCTGACTCTTCGGCTCTCAAAGGCCGGTGATCTTCTCGGCATTCCTCTCTTGGATCATGTGATTTTTACCCATAAAGGCTACTACAGTTTTCTGGAGGAGGGGCTGCTGTAATTTTTCAAGCCCTTAGCGGCGGACTCATCTTAGTAAATGAGAAAAGAACTGTTATGAAAAGATATTCGAGGAATAATAGCGGTCTTCTATCGTGCAATACTCGTTGAGTGAAATGCCGCAGGGTATTGCGCGCAGCTGATATGATCCCATGTATGAATCACACTCGCGGCCTCCGGTAAGGATGTTGGCATTGGATTCATCCCAGCCGTAACCGGGAGCACCGGCTTCGGGATACCACCACGCAAAATCACAATTAATAACCTGAATATCCATTGAAGGCTCAAGCTTTGCTTTTTGAGTAATTTGCCCCTGTGAGGTTTCTATGAACACCCAGTCGCCTTCGTTAATGTCGTGTTCCTTTGCGGTATCAGGATGCATGCGTACAAGGGGAAACGGATACTGTTTTCTCAGGCTTCGTATTTGCCGGTTATTGGATATAAAAAATTGCTGATGGCGACCGCCCGTAGTCAAAATATAGGGATATTTCTTTTCAGGATCGAGATTTTGCCGGGAATCTTCGGGAGCTTCCTGCCAATAGGGAAGAGGATCGCCCCCGTTGTGTTCCATTTCCAATGAATAAAACTCAAATTTTCCGGATGGAGTATTAAAACCGGCCCGTTTTTTGTAGTTGTAATACTCCCGCTTTGGTGTATAAAAGCCGGTTTCTTTCAGTTTATCAAAGGTTAAACCGCTCATTTCAGGAAAACGCTGCGACATGAGGGCCAGTTCCTTATCAATGATTTCTTTTTGATCGGCAGTACCATCATCAAGTCCAAGACGTTTTAAAATTTCTATAAAAATCTCCTCATCAGCCTTACATTCCCCAACCTGTACGATCTTCTGCTGGCAGAGTACCGTGTGCTCGGAAAATTCCGGCATGCAGAAAACGCAGTCAAGTTCCGGCCAGAGCGCCGCAGGCAATACGATGTCGGCAAGCTCCGCGGTAGGAGTCATAAACATGTCGATAGAGACAAAAAAGTCCAGCTTCTTCAAACATTCATATACTTTTCTGCTGCCGGGAAGCGAGATCAATGAATTGTTTGCGCTGGCTATCATGGCCCGTATCTTGTAGGGTAAGCCCGAACAGATGGAATCCATCACTTCCAGCGGATGTGCATAGGGCTTAAGGTTTCTGTATGGGAAATGGTTGATCAATGAAGGATTCGGAACTATCGGATCCCGCTTGGTAGGAACAATCCCTTTACTTTCTACAAATCCTCCGGGAATATCATAGTTGCCGGTGATCGCGGGAATCATATAGATGGCCCTGCAGGTTTGAGTCGCGTTGTATCCTTGTTCAAAGGCACAGCCCCATTCAAGGGATAACGGTTTTACCTCCGCCATCATATGAGCGGCTTTCCGGATGTGTTCTTTCGGTATCCGGGTTATTTCGGAAACTCGGTCAATATTATAGTCCTTACACCGTTCCCGAAGCTCATCAAAACCAAAAGTCCAGTTATCAACGAATTCATGATCGTATAGATTCTCCGAGATGATGATATTCAGTATTCCGAGAGCCAATGCGCCGTCCGTACCGGGACGGATTCTCAACCACAGGTCGGCACGTTCGGCAAGCTCGGTTTTTTGAGGATCAATAACGATGAACTTTGTACCGAGTTCGGCGCATCTGCGCGGATGCCACTGAAGTTCGCCGTCGGCTCCGCTTACCGTTGGATTGGCGCCCCATACAACAAGACATTCCGGAGTCTTCGGACCATAATAGTCCACGCAGGAATAGGTCCCGGCCGTGGAAAAACCGGCGTTTTTACGGGGTCCAAGGCAGATCAGGGCTCCAGCGGATGTTATGTTCGGGGTTCCAAGGGCTTTTGTAAATTTCCAGAGAGAGGGTATATGATGTCTGCCGGTGCCGGTTATTGCCGAAACGCACTCAGGACCATATCCGTCAATGAATTCGGCTAATTTTTCAGCAATGGTATCAAGAGCTTCATCCCATGATATTCGCTCCCATGTGCCGTTTCCGCGGGAGCCGACGCGTCGCATAGGATACAACAGTCGGTCGGGGTGGTACATTTGTTCAATTATCGACAGGCCTTTTATGCAGGCGTTTCCCTGATTCAGCGGTCCGTCTTTATCGGGACGGATTTTCACGACCTTCCCGTCTTTAACCGTTAAGAGATGCAGGCATCCGCCATGGCATCCGCGGCAGGCAACCCTGTATTCCTGAGAATCATCCACCTGAATATCCCACCCCATTCCGTTCGTATGTGCGCCCCAAAGGGATGTTCCCATCATAAATAAAGCATTATCATAGATAAAATGAATTATATTGATGATAGAAATAGACAATGCGAATGTTAAATGACAGCTTTACGGCGAATCTCGAGTACTACAAGGTTTTCTACTATGTGGCAAAATGCGGGAATATTACCGCTGCAGCAAACGAGCTCTTCCTTACTCAGCCGAGCATTACCAAGGCAATTAAAAATTTGGAACAGCAGCTGGGCTGCACCCTTTTTGTCAGAACAAAACGGGGAGTGCTGCTGACTCCCGAGGGAAAAACACTGTGGCGGAAAATCGAGCCGGCCTGCCGGCTTATCATTTCCGCGGAAAAAGAGCTTGAGGATATTAAGTCCGTAAACGGCGGAAAACTGAGCATTGCATCGACCGAAATGAGCTTCAAAACATATGTGTTACCTGCTCTTGAATCATTTCTGAAGGATCATCCGGATATCAAAATCAAGTTTGTTAATGCACTGAATGAACAGATTATCGATATGCTGAAGAAAGGAATGGTTGATCTTGCAATCCTGCACGAACCCTTTGAACTGGATGAAGAGATGGATACGATTAAAATAGACACGATCGAAGAGTATATGGTTGCGGGCCCCAGATACGCATATCTTTCGGAGGAAACCAGAGATATTTCGGAGCTCAAGGATTTTTCATTTATTTCCATGCCGGAAGGCTCTTCAACCAAGAATTATCTGAAAGATTATTTCTTTCGGCATAATATGAACTTTGAACCGGATATTGAACTCACGACAATTGAATTGGCCGTTCAGGCGGTTGAAAGTAATTTCGGCATCGGTATTCTGCCTGAAAAAGTCATAAGAGAAAAAATACAAACAGGGAAACTGTTTGAGGTGAAACTCGCCGATAAATTACCGGAGAGACGGGCCTATCTGATTACCAACAGGAAGCTTTCACCGTCCATTACAGCCAGGGCATTTATAAAAGAATATTTAGAGCGGGAAGAAATGCTTTGAATGCCGGAGGGCTTCACTCATTTTACCCTACCGTCCGCATTAAAGCCGAATAGCCGGATATCACTGCCTCCCTAGGAGTTCACCCGACGGATTATCACTCCGGTTAAAAACAGAATCCGGCGCCCCGGCCGAAATCCTGCCGGTGATTTGCTCGGGATTCCTCTCTTGAACCATGTTGTCTCTACTCTTAACGGATACTACAGTTTTTTGGGAAACGACGCGGTGCGGCCGTTTAGCCGTATGTGTACATTTTTATGCTCGACAATCGCAGAGAAGACAATAATGAAGTTTGGTTATTCCTCAACAATCTCGAATTGCCCCATCATTCCATTGTCCTCGTGCTCAAGAAGATGACAATGATACATATAGACTCCGGGATACGAATGAAAACGGATAATAACGCGAATCTGATCGCCCGGCCAAAGCAGTACGGTATCTTTCCATCCGGAAAGTTCCGGCGGCGGAGATTTTCCATTGATATCAAGAATCTGAAACTGAACGGCATGGATATGAAAACTGTGGGGCTGACTCATCATTCCGCTCATTCCGCCGCCGCCCATACCGTCAATATTCACAATGTGCCAGATTTCCGTATCGCCAAGCCGAACAACCTCATCGATACGATTCATATTCATCTGCCGCCCGTTGATGAACATTCTCCCGCCCATACCGAACTGAAGTTCAAACCGCCGTGTTAACCGTGCCTCACTCTCTTGGATTGGCTCAATTGAAGTAAGATATTCAGGAACGGATAGAAACTCAGCATCTTGATTCCCGATATGGAATTCCATCGCGGTATAGGTATTTCGGCCGTTAGTATCGGCGACAAGCCGAACGGTTTCGGAATCAGCGCTTGCGAAATCAATAAGAACCTCAGCCCTTTCACCGGGTGAAAGAATAATGGACTCCAACGGTACGGGCCGCTCCAAAAAGCCGCCGTCCGATGCAATCTGATAAAGGGAATCAACGCCGTCGAAGCGGATACGAAGTAAGGTCGAATTGGACCCGTTCAGAAGACGGAGCCGAGATAAACCGCGGGGGACATCGGCATAGGGCTCAACGGAACCGTTCACCAGGAGCCGATTGCCGAAATAGCCGTGCATCAAGTCCGGCATCCCCGGACGATAATCAAACCTCCCCTCTCCGTCGAAACGCCGCTCCTGCAGAATAATGGGAAGATCATCGACTCCATATTCATGCGGAATTTGAAGACGATCGGAAACCTCGTCGTCAATTATCAGCATCCCGGCCAATCCTTTATAGACTTGTTCGCCGGTCGTTTTAATAAAATGCGGATGATACCACAGTGTCGCGGCCTGCTGACGGACTCTGAATTGAGCGGTCCAAGAACGTCGAGGACGAATTCCTTGATGAGGTCCGCCGTCGGATTCCGCCGGAACATCCGCTCCATGCCAATGAACCGTTGTCGGGTTATTCAGGTGATTGAAAACCGTAATGGAAATACGATCATTACGCCGAACCCGTATCGTCGGCCCCAGGTAATTCCCGTTATACCCCATGGTAGAGGTTGTTGTTCCATCGAAAAAATCGGTCTCACCTTTTTGGGCGGTTAGGATGAAATTTTTCGTACCGTCACTTGATGTCCGATACTCAAGCAAGGAAGGAATCGGCAAAGGATTTTTGGATTCAAGGCTTGATGCCGGATTCATGAAAACGAGGAACAAGATTCCGAGAAGAACGAATCTCATCCGATCATGATTCTCTAAGAATCGGATTCCACTCATTGAGTTATGGCCCTTCATAATTTTCAATTATAAGAGTCTGAGCGGAATATTTAAAATTTAACCATCACCGAATTCCCGTGAACGGTATGAACCTACCAGCGGTTGAACACGTCTTCGGCGAATCCCGGAAGGCCGTTCAGTTCCAGATTCGTACCGTCGTCCAGCAACGCCGTACCGGAGAAGCGCCCGAAAACCTGATGCTGCACCGATTTAATCAGCAAAAAATCGGTTTTCGAGAACCGATCGACTGCGGGCGTGAAACAGAGATTCAGCCTGCCGTCTTCATCACGAATCTCCCACGGAACAAGGTAATTCGCCTCGTCATAGAAAAACTTCACATCGCCGAGTTTATGGGCAACGCCCTTGTAAAAAAGGACGTTTTCACTTGCCGGGCTTCGGTCCGAAAAACCGTATCCGAGATTGAAGCCGAAATCATTTCCGCCGATTATTCCGTTCGCCGAACTCCAAAACCAGCGGTTTCTATACGTCCATGCGCCCCGTCCCCAATCCAGACCGCCGAACGCCGTTTCCGGCCGGAATACATACTCGCTGTTTCCGGCCTTCACCGTGCCCGAGACCCTCATGCAGTTAATCTTCCGGTTGTAGTAAAACCGGCGGCGATTCTCGGCCCAGGAGGTGGCGATGTTTATGCTTTCCAGCTTCTTCGGCTGCTCCAGTATTATCTCGCCTTTCACACCGGAGCCGCCGGTTCCGATATCGAGGGACGGGGCGCTGAAGATCAGTCGACGATGAGCGCCGGCCGTTTCGAAGCGCAGGCTGAGATTTTCGCTTTCGTACGAGAGAACGCCCGACTCCGAAACATCGGCATCGGAAGGATTCACCGCCGTAACCCGTCCGCGGGTCAGCGGTGCAAGAGCATCTGCCTGTGAAGTCCTCCCCGCCTCTAAATCGATCCAGCAGAGCGCCATTAATCCGGCATACCCCAAATCACTGATGGTGAAGGAAATGCCTTTCTTCAAATCGTCGGAGAGGACATAGTAGTAATCCCACTCTTTGATACGCCACCAGGGTGCTTTAACATCGCCTCGGCGATACTCCCAATAGGGATGACGAGCCCAGCCTTCTTCCGTAATCCGGCCCCCGCCGTCAAGAAGAGGAAAAGATTGAGTAATCTCATTTTGCCGATTCATTGATATCCTCCGCATCAGAAAGTTATGTAACGGAGCGGAGGCAAGCCGGAGGGGGCACCGAACCGTGGAACGGCTCCCGTCTCTTACAAAACCGCCGCAGCTCTATAAGGCGATTTCAAAAATCAGCGATTTTTGAAATGGAACCCTTCTATTTTGATGTAGAAGGGATTTCGGCCATCGGTTCCAAGCAATTTCATAGATTATGAAATTACCTCATATAATACACGAAAAAAGGGCCGCTCCCGGTGGAAACGGCCCTTGTAACTGCAGAAAAAAGTCGTTATTTCAGAATGATACGGTAGGTGTAATACTGGGTGGTACCGGATGTTGCGTAATAATTGAACGCAACGCCTTCGGCATCATCGGAAAGATCCGTACCGCTGCCGCTGTAGGTTCCGCCTCCGATGGTCTCATACGCGGGAGTTCCGGCAGAGACCGTCGGATTTCCACCGAAAGTCACTCCAAAGCTAACCATTGTACCGCCGGTCGGCCTATCGTAATCGATAATCACCGTGTTCTCGGCGAATTCGAGAGTTTGAATCTCCTCCGGAGGATCCTGGAAATCAAAAACATCCCCGTCGATTCCTTCAATTTCACAAGTTTCGATTCCCGGCGCCACTTCTATGGAAAGGGTATTAAGTCCCCTCTTTACCGTATATTCCTTAATGGCAAGCCCAACGTTGTCCCCTGATGAATCCTGTAAAACAACTCCGAAAACATAATCGCCCACGGGAAGATTGGCGATAACAACCTGGCCGTCGATAAAGGCTTCGAGAGCTTCACCCTCGAACAGATTCAGCGAATAGACCTTGTCTTTTTTTAAGACGATGACATAACCTTCCGCTCCGTCTTCTTCGGCGTCCGGAGAAACGAACAGTCCCTCACTCGACGATTGCGGGAGAGAAATCCGCACCGTGGTTTCCCCGCCGACAACACCGGAACAGGCACTTAGGAGAATTACGGCCGCCATGGCCGCTAAAACAATCAAAAGCTTCTTCATCATTCCCTCCTACTGCAGTTCAATCCGAACCGATCCGACGCGGGACGATGATGAACGGCGGCGATAACGGTCGTCTCCGATCGTTCCGGCCTCCGGAGAAACACCCCAGATTTCATCGAACGTTTCCATGGGATTAAGAGGAGGAAGCCCCGGAACCGACCAGGAATAGGTACCGCCGGGACTCAGAACGACGGCCTGACCTTCGGTGAAGCTGACCAAACCTTCGAGAGTCTCCAGCTTATCGTGACTGACATAAAAGTCCGTTCCGCGTACGGCGGCGGTGGCCACCGGCGTACTGACCCGAAAATCAATCTGCCTTTGGGTGCTTCGCGTAGCCCTGGTAACCGGGGGTTTCGTGGCCCGAACCCGGCCGGTCTGCAGCGATACGGCCGTTCGATCGGTATCGCCGTCGGTAACCAGACTGTCGATAACAACGCGTGTAAGGGGCTGAAGATTCAATTCCATGCCGCCGGCCGAAAGGCGGGCCCGAGAACCGAAACCCGTG
Organism: Spirochaetia bacterium; assembly: GCA_963666985.2. Lineage (GTDB taxonomy): Bacteria > Spirochaetota > Spirochaetia > DSM-2461 > DSM-2461 > UBA2779. The sequence goes on from CAXXIA010000003.1 coordinate 87,959, forward strand.
GAAATCATGGAAGCCGAGGAGATTTTCTGTCCTACGGCGGCGGGAACCCAATCCCGACCGGGCTCTTTAATTTCAACATTTCCGGAGAGACTTAAAACCGTCACCTCCGCGGCGCCTATGGAAAAAGCTAGAGACGCCAATAAAACAATTAGTGCAATTTTCTTCATACACTCCTCCTAGAAGCTCCAGGACCAGTCGAATCCCAGCCGAAACAGCATGGGAACTTTGTCGAACCAGTACTCCTGAAGCAGTGAATCCATTTCGATCGGGTCGCCGGCATACACAACGCCGAGCTTCAAATCCCAGCCGAAATCGGATTTCGGTCTCCAGAACCAGCTCATCAACAATTCCTGAGCAAGAAAGGTTCCGGAACCTGACGTTTGGGAAACCAGTGATGAAGAAACCGGACCATCGACGTTCCGTAGGAATGTTGTGGATCGCAGCTCCCAGGAATGCGTCAATTGGGGACGACGAGCATAAAACACAGCCACGGATGTTATGTTTCCCGGTTCAAATTCTATCACATATCCGCGGGTTAACACGACCGAAACAGGAAGATATTGATAAAGAGAGGATCCGGAAGCGTTTCCAAGGGTATATCCGCCCCTATCCCAGCCGTCGCCCGTAGAGGCAATCACCTCAACTCCCAAGCGGTTCGCGTTTCCCGGAATCCAGGAAAAGCCGAGACGCCCCAGTCCCGCCGTTACGGACGCATCACCGTAAACTCCGAACTGTCCGACAAAAGCCGCTTCATAAATAAAAGATCCCGCCAAAGAACCGTCCGCCGTGAGTTCCAGATAAACAGGATGAAATTGCTCGTTTCCGTTCTCCGCGAGCTGATCCTCTCCGGTGAAATCCTGAAGCGCCAGAAGGTAGGCGGATAAATTCACACTCTCGGTTAGGGCGGGAAGAGACCATTGGACGTACTCGATAAGACGCGGTGTTGAAAGAAGAGAATCCCGGCCGGTGTCCGTTGCCGTTAGATAAAATTCGGCGGAATCGCCGAAGGTCAGTCCGGTATAGCCCACGCCGGCACTCAGGTAACTTCTCCCCAAATTTACAGCGAAGTCAACACCGTCGAAGGGAGCGTCAATAATAAGACCCGAAGGATCCGAAACGATCTGACGTCCGGCCTTGTATCCGTATAACCCCGAATTCCCGTAGAAATTCAGTTTATCCAGAATGGGATAAAGCGTGTAGGAATAGCCGAGGAAGGATACGTTTATACCGGTATCCACACCGAAATCGAACGATCCGTCGAGTCCCACTCCGGCATCGATTTCCATATTGGCGGCTTGACTCCAGCTTCCCTTATACCATGCTCCGGCACTCGCGGTGGTAACCACACCGGCCGATGATGCGTGAACTTCGGGAAAATCAAAACCGAGATTCGTCCGAATGCCCCACATCTGATCGAAAGCGCTCAAGGAAACGGCCGGAATCAGGAACACAAGAAGCGCCGCGGCAGCGAATTGTTTTTTCACAGCGTGCCTCCTTCAAGGGCGTCCGTAACATAGGTAATTCCCGTAAGGACTTCGTAGGGCGCCATGGCTCTGGTGTAGTAAAGTCTTGAGGGCTCTACGTATCCCAGATACCCCGCTTCCATTGCCGCATATCTGGGGGTTCCGAGGGCGTTGTACATCAGTCCTCCCTTTATATCGAAGGCCTTGAAAAGAGCGAGATAAAAAAGTCCCAAGCTGATCGGATCCTCCGGGGTAAGATTCTTTAAATACTTTCCGAAATTCTGCTCGGCTCCCCAAAAGAAACCGTCTTGAGGAACGGCTTCAAGCGGTAATTCACCCGAGGCTTGGGCAATGAGCAGCAAAGAGGTGGCGACATCGGCCTCTTCAACTTCCAGAAATCGATCCAGAAGATCATTGGATTGTCCCCACAAAGCGGTTGAAATGATAACAAAAATCGCCGCAAATACGACTTTTCTCATAATATTCCCCTTTCTTCCTACATAGTATCCGAAAAAGAGGACTATAACACGATTCATAGAACCCGAGGAACTCTCTTCATGGAATCCTTACATACGTATTTCATAAGTCATACGCGCTGGCTTAATCCGGCGAGGTTCGACTATCCTGAAGTTATGAAAAACAGTATGACATGGGAAAGGACCTTCGTTCTGCTTAAACCCGATGCCGTTCGGCGTACCTTAGTGGGTGAAATCATTTCCCGATTCGAAAGGGCGGGACTCACGTGTACGGCATTAAAAATGACCTTGGCCAATCGGGAGCTGGCGGAATCCCACTATAAGGCTCATCAAGGGAAGCCGTTCTTCCCTCCATTGGTGGATCTTCTCTGCTCCGGACCTTGTGTGGCCATGTCCTGGGAAGGCGCTCACGCTGTTTCGGTGGTTCGGAAAATCGTCGGAGCCACGGAGCCGAAGGAAGCCTCTCCGGGAACCATTCGGGGCGACTTCTGCCATATGAGCTACGAACGCAGCCGGGAGCGGCTCGGGGTTATCCCCAATCTGGTTCATGCCTCGGACTCATCCGAAAGCGCCGAAGAAGAACTGGGCCTTTGGTTTCCCGATGGGAATTTCGCCTGTTCTTATCAGCGGGCCGATGCGGAGTTTCTCTAATCCGAAGGGATGCGCCGGTGCGGCCGCTCTTAAGCGGGATGCCCCGGAACGCCCGATTAGCCCATCCCAAGCTCCCGAAGGGTTTTCACCGTCTGGGCCAGACCGGGGAGCTTGGGAGCCAGTTCATAAGCCTTGAAAACCTCATCGGCGGCGGCTTGATGACGGCCGGCGGCCGCAAGCAGCTCGGAAAGGAGTTTTCGAAGCCGCGCTTCCTCCTTCGGCGGATAGGAGAGCTTCACCAGATCATAAAGAAACGCCATCCGCAAACGGTTGTCATCGTTGTCGGGAAGTGATTTCTGTACAATGGAAGCCAACCGCTGTAAGACTTCGATATAAAAATGTTTGAAATAGGGATGTTCCTCTTCAAGTTCGGCAACACCCCTAAGCAGCCGGTAAGCCTTAACCACGGCGTCGCGCTCCAGGTACGCTTCGGCCAAAAGGAAGGCGTAGTCCATGAAATCCTCGCGCTCCAGATATTGCCGAAGAGAAAAGAATCCGCCCGATTGGGCCTCGTCGTAAAGATCGACGGCTTCCGAATCCCTGTCGTGAAGTAAATCGTAACAGACGAGTTTGGCCAGACTCTCCGGATCGTCCTTCCGTCCGTGGAGAAAATCCCGGTAATCCCATTCCACCGTTGTTGCGGATTTTCGGGCCGCCTTCCTGGTGATATCGTAGGCTTCCCGAGTGGAGGTATCCGAAAGGACTTCGTAGGCTTCTTTAAGGGCCAGGAACCTGGCGGTTCCTTCATCTCCCACCAAATCGGGATGAACTTCTTTTGCCTTGGCCCTGTAGGCCCGCCGAATCTCGTTAATCCCGCACTCAGGTTTGAGTCCCAGGATCATGTAATAATCTTTCATTCCGGACTACCGCTCCATGAAGCAGATATTATAGTCGGACAGAGGAAAATCCGGCAGACTGTTGTTCTTTGGAAATTCCGGATGGAACCCGAGCCGCTAAAGATTGCCGCTCCGGTTCATTTCCAGTCTCTCGCCCGTTCGGGCATAATAAATCCATTCACACATATTGGTCACCCGATCCCCAAGGCGTTCCATGAATCTGTTGAGAAATAAAAGGGACACGATATCTTCGGGGTTGTACTCTCCGCCGTTTTTCAATGCCGTTAAGGCCAGATTGTAGAAATCGTCATGGATTCGATCGATTTCCGAATCCATCGCCGCCACATCCAGGGCGCTCTTGGAATCGTGTTCGGTGAAGGCTTCCAAAGCCTCCTTCATCATCACAAGAACGCGCGCCAGCATCGCGTCAAAATACGGTAGCGCCAGAACCAGTTCGGATGTTCCTATTCGGCCGGTCCGCTTCGCCAGGCTTCTGGCATGATCCCCCATGCGCTCGAGTTCCGAGGAAAGTTTGAGAACGGTAAGAACGTCCCTCAAATCACTTGCCATGGGCTGCTCACGGGCGATAATCATGGCACAGACCCGTTCAATTTCTTCTTCCATGGCGTCAATGGCCGAATCGGATTCGATTATTTTCTCCGCCGAATCGATATCGTTCGATTTTACCGCGGTCATGGCGCCGGAAAGAGAGCGCTCCACGAGAAGACCCATTTTGAGAATCTCATCATGCAGAACATGTAATTCGCGTTCGTATCGCTCTCTCATACGCTGTACCGTGTACCTTTTGAGTGTTTGCCGGTAATGTAATCTTCCGTCCGCTTGTCCGAAGGATTCACCAGGATGTCGTCCGTATCCTCATATTCCACCAATTCTCCGTATCCCCCCGCGCCGGGAAGAAACAGGGCGGTTTTTTCGGCGAGCCGTCCGGCTTGAAGATGATCATGCGTGGCGAAAATGACTCCGACATCCTCCTTAAGCTGAATAAGAACGTCTTCAATACGGCCGGTGGCGATGGGATCGAGACGGCTGGTGGGTTCGTCCAAAAGGAGCGCGTCCGGTCCAACCGCCAGCGCCCGGGCGATGCAGAGCCGCTGCCGCTGTCCGCCCGAAAGGCGCAGGGCGCTCTTGCGGAGCATTCCCTTCACCTCGTTCCACAGTCCCGCGCGCTTAAGGCAGTTCTCCACGAGTTCATCGTAATCGCCATTATAACCGTTTACCCGCGCGCCCCAGGCCACGTTTTCCCAAATACTTCTGGGGAAACAGGTCGGTTCGGAACTGATGAAGCTGAGTCTTCTCCTGAGTTCTTCGGGCGAAAGTTCGTTTCGATACGCGTCTTCTCCGTAAAAAAATACGGAGCCTTCAACGGAAGATCCGGATTTCAGCTCAATTAGACGGTTCAGCGCAAGCAGAAGACTGGTTTTCCCGGTTCCCGTCGGTCCGATGAGCGCCGTGACGGCGCGATTGTCGAAATCCATGGAAACATCTCCCACAACGGGTGTTTCATTATAGGAAACGGTGAGATGCCTGACACAAAGAAAATCACGGCCATCGGCCGCATGAGAACTCATCGAAGCCCCTCCCGGCGTCTGGAGATGCGACGGCGCCATGTGTATGAAATGATGTTCAATAACAGTATGCACAGAAGCAGAACCAATGCCGAGGAGGCCGCAAGATTTCTATGAATCTCATCGGGTCTGAGCGACCATTGGAAAACCTGTGCCGGAAGAATGATGAATCTGTCGCCGAGCCCCCTGGGCGCTGCGGAAACATATTGGGATGCCCCGAGAACGATGAACGGCGAGGCCAAACCCAGAAGGCCTGCCGAGATTCGCACGGTCTCGGCGAAAACGGCTTCAATGGACGCGGGGAGAATTTGACGGAACACGACCGTCGACCATGAAGCGCCCAGCGCGTAGGCGGCCGTTCGGATTTCTTCAAGTACCAGATCGATTTCGCGAACCATCATCACCGTCAGCTTCGGAAGCGCGACCAAAGCCATAAGCAGAGCGGCGCTGCCGACGCTCCTGACTCCGAATCCCGGAAAAGAGTGCTCAAGCCGGCCGAAAAGAGCCAAAGCGAAGATTCCGTATAAAACATGCGGAACCCGCATAAATTGGTTTATTACGGCGGAAGCTATTCGCGCCGACTTGGAAACCGTTATTGAAGAATCAATCCAGAGGGCCGTCAGCAGAGCCGTGGGAAAAGATATCATCAGTCCCAGTATGAGAATCCAGAACGAACCGGCGAGAACCGCAAGCAGCCCGGTATCCTCCGGACTCGCTGAAGGTCCGGAAAACACGAACTTAGGCGTTAATCCGAAATGAAACGAGCGTATCGCTTCGGAGCCGCAGTTTTCAAGTTCCATTCCGATTTCATCCCGATCCAGAACGGAACGAAGTAATGTCCATTGGCGAACGGGCCGTCCTTCGATACTGATGCGAGTGCCCATGGAACGGTCCGCGAGTGTTAAGACCATAAAGGTCAGGACCAGAAGAGGAACGAATGAAAAAACAATGATGAGCATCCGCAGAAACGAATCCCGGCGGCGGCGTTTATCGGAAAGGCCCGGTCCGTTTCCGTTCATCGTAATCTCTCCGCGGAAGCGATACGTGCGACTTTGTCGCCGAGAAGGTTCAGCGAAATCGTTACCAGAAAAAGCAGGGTTCCGAAGGCGAAGATGGTATTCTGTCCTCCGGATCCGGTGCGAAGAAGAAAACCGGTGATGGTCTCCGCCGCCGCAAGAACATCATGGGTTTGTCTGGGCCGGCTCCGGCCGCCATACCGACGATAATGGATTCACCGAGGGCCCGTGCGAACCCTAAAAGAACCGCCGAGAAAAAGCCCGGAAGAGCGTTCGGAAGAACAATACGCAGGAGCGTTTCGGCCTTCGTTGCTCCCAGGGCCATGGCCGCCGTACGGATATCCGCCTGTGTTTCCTCAAGAGCGGAGGCAAGCAGACCCGTGACATACGGTGTGAGGAAAATCCCCAAAACCAATCCGGCCGACAGGGTGTTGTACGGCTGTACTCTTCCCTCTCCGAAAATCCCCTGAAGAAGCGGAGTAACGAACATCAGGGCGAACAGCCCGTAAATAACGGCCGGAATGGATGATAATATTTCCTGAATGAGTCGAAACCGCCTTTTCGAATCATCGGGAGCATAATCGCTTATATAGAGGGCAAGAGCCAAAGACCAGGGAACGGCGAACAGCACGGCGATGAGGGCCGTTCGAAGCGAGGCGCCGATAAAAGCGCGGGCACCGTAGGCTCCGGTTTGGGGATTCCACGCCGCTTTGAAGAGGAACTCGCCGAAAGGAACATTCCCTTCACGGAAAAATCGTATCGCGCCTCCGGCCATAACGAACACGAGAAGAGCCAGAAGAAAGACCGAAAGCAAAGCGCCGAAACGGAGAAAAATCACTCCGATCGACGGTATGCGGAGCCGGAAGGATTTCATGGCTTTATTGATCCTCTTCCAAAGACGAGAGCACCCGTAAACCGTCCGCGATGACTTTATTGGAAGGAGGCAGAAATCCCGGAGGTTTATCTCCGGCGGCGACCGATTCCAAAACGAATCGAACGAAATCCTCCGCTATAACGGATGTTTTTTCATCCGCGGCGTCGAAATAAAGATACAAAGGTCTGGATAAAGGATAATCGGAGCCGTCCTCGGGCAGGAATCCATCGATACTCAGTATCGTCAGCTCATCTTTTCGATCCGCATAATACGAATAACCGAAAAAAACCCAAGGCCCACGGATCCCCGAGAAGTCCCTGAACGAGAACATGATCATCCTCGGAAAGCTGCAGGCCGGAAGAAGAGAGGATGGAGCCGGCAAATCCGCTGAAAAGAGTCGAAACGATAAAGTCGAACGTCCCCGAGTCCTGTCCCGGATAATATTTTTCTATGGGTTCGTCCGGCCATTCAAGACGAACTTCGCCCCACGTATCGGATGTAAGGAGCTTCGGCAATTCCGCCATGGAGACATCATCGGAAACGCCTCCTCCCGTACACACGGCAACGGCATCCATGGCCACGACAATCCCTACGGTTTCTTTCCCGAGCGATATCGCTTCCATTTTTTCTTTCATCGTCATCGCCCGCGAGGCCGAAACCACATCACATTCATTATGAAGATATCGGCGGATTCCGGCACCGGAGCCGATGGAATCCAAAGAGACGGTTCCCTCAAATCCCGATTGCACATACTTATCGAGCATGATTTCAATCAACGGCGCCAGAGTCGAGGAACCGGAAACGGAAAAAACCTTTTGAGCGCTCTTCCCTAAAACAGGACGTGGTCAAACAAACAAAAAAAGTTAGGATAAACAAAATATAAGTACGCATGGAGACTCCAAATAATCAGTCTACGATGATTGCTGGGTGTGAGGGTTATGTTAACCGAATGTTAATTTAAGATGAGCAATCGATGCTGCCCCGCAAAAATCCTCCTCATTCCTGATTTTTCCACTTATTCATGTCCCATAGATACTTGAGGCGATTTCAAAAATCAATGATTTTTGAAATGAAGCTCTTCCGAACGGATTCGGAGTAATTTCGGCCGCCGCCGACAAACAATTTCATGAATTAGTTAAAGTATCTTCTTAAAGCTTAATGCTTAAAACTTAGTGTTCCGATTCGCCGCTCTTTCGGCCCGGCGGTGAAATTCAATCTTCCGCATGATTTCCCTGCCGCTTAGGCTATAATGGGCCACATGGAAGCCGATCATCCCGAACTCCACGGTTTTTCCCTGCGTTACATGGACGGATGGGCCGTGCTCATCGTACCGCCGAAATCGGAACGTTCAAGACCTGTCTACGCCGACGACATCTCGGCGCGGATGAAAATACTGAATATTCCCTCCGTACCGGCCAAAATGATACGAAACATCATTGCGGAGGGAACAGGCAAGCCCGTTCCTCTTGTGAAATGGGCCGCCGGAGCCTCCCTGAACGCCCGGATGACGGTTACCGTGGATGAAGACGGGATGAAAGCTTATGCCGACGTAATTCCGGCAAAACCCGGCGGAGCTTCATTAAGTCCGAATACCGTTAAGGCCGCACTGGAGGACGCCGGAGTATCCAGAGGGCTGAAAAGGGATTGCTATCGATAATATTCTCGCCTACCCCGTAGCCGCCGAGAATATTCTTATCGCCGAAGGGAAAGCCGCGAAGAACGGCCGGACGCGGCGGACAGAATGCCGATTCGTAACCGAACGGGGTAAACCCTGGAAAGAAGCCCTCCGGCGGACGGATTGATTTGAAGGACCTTCATTTCATTCAGAACAGGAAAGCCGGAGATCTTCTGGCCCGCATCGTACCCGCCGTTCCCTCCGAAGACGGATATAATGTCTTCGGAGAAGTGATTGAAGCCGAAGAACCCGTTCAGGAAATTCTTTTGGAAGCCGGTGAGGGAGTTCGTGCGGACGAAGACGGATTGACGGCCGAAATCGACGGAAACGTCCTCATCATCGACGGAGCCGTATGCGTTGAGCCGTCGGTAAACGTGAAAAACGTCGATTATTCAACGGGAAACATCGAATTCGACGGTTCGGTTTGCATCGAAGGGACCGTGGCCGACGGATTCACCGTCAAGGCCGAAGGAGAAATTCTTGTCGGGAAAACCGTCGGACGCGGACGTTTATCCGCCGGAAGAAACTTGGTGCTTCAGGCCGGAGTGGTGGGCGACGGTGAAGGACACTGCGAGGCGGCGGCAGTCTGTACGCCAAATTCATTGAAAACGCAAAACCTCCGTCGCGGGAGACCTGATTGTAACCGAAGCCGTACTTCACTCCGAAAACGAAGTGGATGGAAACATGGTGCTCGACGAAGGCCGCGGAGAAATCGTCGGAGGCATCACCGTTCTCGGCGGAAACCTTACCTGTAAAAAAATCGGGGAATATTTACGCAGGACAAACCCGAATTTACATCGGCTGTCCGCCGGAAAAGCTCCGTTCGTATCATGAACTCGGCACGCGGCTTAAAGCGACCCGTGAAGAAACCGATGAACTGGAACGTCAGCTCGACTATCTCCGCTCGAAGAATGGAGCGAAAGAAGAAATCATGACTTTGGAGCGGGGAATCGGCGCGCGTTTGGAGGCATTGAAGGAACAAGCGGCGCGTCTGAAAGCGTTAAAGGAAAGTATTAAGGCGCCGGACGGAATCACCGTAACCGTTAAGGATCGAATCTATCCGGGAGCCGTTCTCTCATTCGGACTGGAAGAATACCCGTTGGGCGATAAGGGACTGGAACGGGCGGTTCTTCAGCGCAAAGGCGGACGAACCGTGATGCACGGATATACGCCGGCAAAGGAAACATAATAATCGAAACACATCAGAAGACAAAGGAGATTGGGCCCTACCACGATCGAAGAGATTCGATTCCAGGACGATTGTTCGAAATACAGCACCGCCGACAGCCTATTTTCGGTGCTTTATCTTCGTCGGTTCCCCAATGTACAAGAAGGTCCGTTTCGCAATGCTTGTTCCGTTCCAAAGTTTTTTCAAGAACGGCATAATCCAGTAATCCAGTCCGAAAGATTTGCCCGCGCCGCCCAGGAACGCTAAAGCCGCCGCCATATACCAGAAAATGGACGCATCCGTCATCGCGCCGACAATGAGCATGATGCTGAAAACGAAGGATGCCGCCGCGGCCAGCCAGGTGAAAGCCCCGCCGATGAGCGCCAATCCGATAAGAATCTCGAATACAACAATACCCGACTGAAAAAAGTGCGGAGCCAAGTTCACGGTATGCTGCGCCGCCCAGACATAAATGCCGAGGGGATTATCGAGGAGGGCACTCCCTCCGGAAACATGCCCGGCCGCTTCGACCGTCGCCGATGCCACCGCATCCGCGGCGTCCGCGACATGCGCGGCCGCAGAAGCAACCTGTGTTGCACTTTCCGCGACGGCTTCGGATGCCGCGCTTACGGCATCGGCTCCACCATGGACGGCGCTCCGACGGCCTCCCAGCCACCCCCGACCACCGCATCCGCGGCGTCCGCGACATGCGCGGCCGCAGAAGCAACCTGTGTTGCACTTTCCGCGACGGCTTCGGATGCCGCGCTTACGGCATCGGCTCCACCATGGACGGCGGCTCCGACGGCCTGAGATGCCGCCGCGCTTCCCTCGGCGGCAACAGAAGCGCCGCTCACGGCATCGCCGCCCTGCGACCGGAACACTGACGAAATCATTCGCGCGATCCAGCCATCCGCCGAGCGCCTTCTTTATTCCTTGTATTAGCCACATCGTCCCGACATACATCCGCAGAGGCACAAGCCAATAGTTCGGAGTTTTCCAAGCGGCAAATCCCCCGATGAGGGACCGGTTGTTCCGGATATCAAGGATTTCATGCTTCAGATAGGCCCATACACCGTTCAGACCGACAACCCCGACTTGGTAGTAGAGATTAACCACGTGTTTCAGGGCCACGGCGAAGAATCCCGAGAGGGAGATGCCTCCGGTATGCGACACGGCGTATTTACTGCCGATGGAAACCATGAAGCCGTGGTAGCGGCCCTTGTATTCGACTTCCCGGGCTTTTTTCCCGCGTCCCTCGGACTTTTCGAGAGCATCGATGATGTTGTGAGCGGCGGTTTCGGCGGTTTGCTCGGCCGCCTCAACAATCTGAGGATTCGGCCGTTCGTTCTCCAAAATCCAAACACCGTCTCCGGCAAGAAAGACGTTATCCCGTCCGGGGCTCCGCATGGTCCGATCCGCTTCCATGCGGCCGGCTTTGCCCGCCTTCAAATCCAGGCATCCCAGGAAAGAGCTGCCTTTCACTCCGCAAGTCCAAACAAGAGTGGCCGCTTCCAGAGACGTTCCGTCTTTAAAATGGAACGCGCCTTCCTCGGCCTTGACGATCAGGGCATTCGTGCGGATCTCAACACCCTTTTTCTCCATATAGCGCGCGGCTTTCGCTCTCTGCTCCTCGGGAAGCATATCAAGGATATGTCCCAAAGCCTCGACGTTATAGATGGCCACCTCGTCTTCCGAAAGGTCGTATTTCCGGCATAAAGTCGGAAGGAACTCGATTAACTCACCCACCAGTTCCACACCGGTAAACCCGGCGCCTGCCACGGCAACGGTCATCAGTTTCCTGCGCTCGGCCGGATCGGGTTCCAATGAAGCCTCCTGAAATTTCGCTCAAGGGTCCCGCGAATCAAAGCGCGTCGTCAAGAGACCATAGGGATAACGTAAAATCCCGGATGCCCGGAATCCCGAAGTCGGCGGGTTCGCCGCCCGTCGATATAAGCACATAGTCGTAGGGATAGCGGCCGATGAATCCTTTAGCCTCGTTCGCCTCAAAATTCACACCGGTAATCTCGTCATGGATTACATTCACCCGAGTTCCTGAAAAAATTCGGTCATAGCTGATTTTCACCGAAGCCTGGGGCACCCGGTCTCCGGCAATCTCATGAAGTTCGGTCATCAGAGTGTGGAACCGATTCTTGTCGACCAGCGTAATCTCCACATCCTTATCTTTCCGGTATTTTCGATGGAGCGTTTTCGCCGCCTTGACGCCCGCATAACCTCCGCCAATAATCAGAATCCTTTTTCTCGGTGCCATTGCTTTTTCCTTCGATTTTTTGTTTCTCATCGATCACGATTTCCCAGTGTCGCCGCAAGATCCGCCAGAGCATCTTTCGCCGCACCATTCGGTAGCGCTTCGGTGCACATAATCGCGCGCCGTGTGTAATCCTCGACATATGTCAGAGCCGCCGCCGCCCCGCCCACCTCAACAACGCGGCGGCGAATTTTCGCGGAACGCCTTTTCGACAAAGGTTTATCCAGAATCCCCTCGAATTTTTCAGGATTCCGCCGGACCGCCAAAATAAGCGGCAGGGTGGCGATGCCGTCACCCGAATCCTTGCCGACGGGTTTTCCCAAAGCCTCCGGACTCCCGCCGTAATCAAGGATGTCGTCGAGAATCTGAAATCCCATTCCCAGAGCGTAGCCGTAACTCCTCATCGCTCCGCAGACGGAGTCCGAACTTTCGCCGACCCGCGCCCCCGCATATGCGGCCATAAGAAAGAGCGACGCTGTTTTTCCGGCGGCCTTTCTCTTGTAGCTCCTTAATCCCGAACCTTTCGCGGGAACGAGGATTAATTCGGATTCACAGAGTCTCCCGACGCCTGCAGAGAGAAGACGCGCCGATTCCGGAGAAGCAAAATCCGCGACAAGCCCAAAACAGCGTGTCAGTACGTAGTCTCCGGCCAATACCGCTTTCTTAACCCCGTGTGCCGTATGGAGAGTCGCAACACCTCGGCGCATGGGTGATGAATCGACGATATCATCGTGGATCAGGGAGGCCAAATGAAGAAGTTCAAGAGCGGAGGCCGCACGATAAGTCTTCTCGGCATCGAACTCGCCGAGCCTGGCTCCCAGTATAAGCAAGGTTGACCGAAGCATCTTTCCCGGGCTTTCCAGCAGAGAAGCCAGATCGCCGCCAAGTAGAGCCGGATCCGGGGATACGGTATTTTTAATCAGTCTGCGGACCTCCGCGATATCATGTTCCAGATATGGATGCCGCAAGCGGAATTCGTCGATTGTATTGGAAGAAATCTTTTTAATAGTCATCCGTTAATTCTCCGAATCGACCCCTCTTAATATTAGCGTTTTACTATTATTTTAACACATCGAAGGATGAAAATACCCAAAATATCGGCCGATTTCAAGAAATGTTTCGGTATCGAGGGTTAATCCGCAAAAAGCTGCCGGGTATAAACAATGCCGATAAGAAGCATTGAGGCCAGAGCGAGAGTGAATGCAAGGAAAATACGCGAAATCCCCTGCATGGAAATCCCTTTGGTCTCATGAGAGAATCCATTGCGATGCATCACGGAAAATTCCCGAACCGCGAAGCCGAAGAACGGTATGATAACAGCGGGGCTCCAAATCGGAACCGGACCGAAAAGACCCGGGATTAACGGAAAAAGGAACGCCACCGCCGCTTCGGAGGCCGCGATGGCTTCACCGATTCGGCGTCCGACCATCACTGAAAGGGTTTTCCTTCCCGCGGCGCGATCGCCGACGATATCGCAGGTATTGTTCACCGTAAGAACGGACGCAATGGCGAATGAAGAAGGGAGTGAGGCCATGAACACCGCCGAGTCGGGCCGGCCCGCTTGAACGTACCAAATAATGAGGAAAAAGGCCGATCCCAAAGTACCGCCTGCGAAAAACTCGCCCAAGGGCGTTCCCGAAAGGGGATGCCGACCTCCGTTGTAGAAATAACCCACTGCCATACAGCCGGCGCCTGCCGCCGCAACGGGCCATCCCGACAGGAACGCAAGCGCCAAGCCCAAAGGCACGGCCATGGCGAAAAGGCCGATTGAAACGAGCAGGGCCCAACCCCAAGGAACCCCTTCATGGACAACGACCTTGGACGCTTCTCTGTTATATGCCGGATCGTCCACGCCTCTACGGAAATCGAAATACGTGTTGAACGCCGTTGTCCCCATATCCACCAGAAGGGCGGCGATCAGCAATAAAGCCGCACGAACCGGTTCAATTCCGCCGGTTCGAAGCACGACATACAGACTTCCCAGAACATACGTGGAAATCGAGACAATCTTCGTCCGAATCTCGACGACCGATAGAAATTGTCTTAAAGTCATTGCCAAAATCGCTTCACCTTTGCCCCTGCCGCTCTCCCATAAATTCCTTCCGGAAGCGGCGAGCGAAAAAAACGGCCAAATCGGAATAATCCTACTGAAATATGAAACACTTTCTCTTCTCTTGTAAAATGACCGGATTATCTATTACTATTTTAGTATTATTATATTTATGGTAATATTTCAATCCGGCGTTGTTTCCCACAGAATTAGGAAGCGACGGACATAATGAGGAGATTACGATGAAAAAACTGATTTTCGTTACACTGGTTCTGTTCGCGGCGGTTTCGGCATTCGCCGGAAATTGGACGGACGGATTATATTTCGCGCAAGACGACGCCTTCGGCCGAACCGGCTGGAAATCCAACGTTACATTGGAAGTCCGCAACGGACGCATCAGAAGCGCCGTCTGGAACGGAACGAAAATCAACGGCGGGATGGATAAAATATCGGCTTCCGAAGCCGGACGGTATCCGATGGTTCAGCAAGGCGGTGCCCGTGACGATTGGCACATCCAGGCGAAACGCGTACAGAACCACCTCCTGAAGACTCAGGATCCTACCCAGATTTCCTATTCCGACGCAGAGGGTCATACCGACGCCATCTCGGGCGCCACCATCCACGTCAGAGAGTTCTTCATTCTGGCTCAGAAAGCCCTGGCCGCGGGACCTGTGGATCGCGGTCCATATCGGGACGGTTACTTCCAGGCGGAAGAGGCGGTTTTCTCGCAGCAGAGCGGCTGGAAATCCTTCGCCCAATTCACCGTGGTAAACGGCACCGTCGTCCAGGTAAACTGGAACGGTTTCCACAAAGACGGCGGAGAAAGCAAGAAAATCGTATCCCAAAACGGTGAATACGGGATGATGGCCAATGGCGGCGCTCAAGCCGAATGGCATGTCCAGGCAAACAATGTGGAAGAATATTATCTCCGTACCGGCGGCCGGCCGCCCAGATTCCCGGATAACTACCACACCGATGCGATTTCCGGTGCCACGATTGGGGTTAAACCCCTTTACGCTCTGGCCGAACAAGCTCTTCGCCGGCGATAAGGAGTACTATTCGATTCCAAGAATCTTCCATATCAGCTCCGCGACGCATGTTCCCGCCCGATGAGCACTCCCGCGATAATAACCGCCAAGGCCGCAACGCTGACCGGCCGAATGGTTTCATGGAGCACCAGGGCTATCCATACCAGAGATAAAAAAGGCCCGATGTAAACCAAACCGGCAATCCTCGCGGGCCTCTCGGCGCGATGCAGGGCGGTGTTCCAAAGCAGAAACGTTATGCCCATCTCGAACAGGCCCACCCACACCGCGGCAATCCCGGAAATCGGTCCGGACGGAAACGGTGCGCCGCGCAGCAGCCAGAACGGCAGGAGTACGACAGTCGCCGCGCTGAAACCGATGAAAAGCCTGAAAAGTCCGTCGATGGAGAGCCGAGTACCGGCAAGCCAATAAACGGCCCAAATCAGTCCGCTTCCCAGAGCCAAAAAAACGCCTGCCGAATCGAGTCCCTCAACGCCCTCCGGCCGATATGAAATCAGAACAATACCGGCCATTCCGAAAACCAGGGAAATCATCTCGCGAACCGTCGGCCTGCGCCCGGCCATCGGCGCCGCCAAAAGAGCCAGAAACACAGGCCATGTATAATTCAGCGGCTGGGCGGCCTGCGCCGGGAGACGATCGTAAGCGGCAAAAAGAACCGCGTAATACAAAACGGGATTCAGCAGTCCGATCAGCGCGGAAAAAAGCACCGTTCGGGGTGCGGGGCGGGCCGCGGCACCCGATGCTCCGGGGAGCCAAGATCCGGCCGTGAGTCTTCGGAGAACAAGAGCCGAACCGAGAGAGGCCCAGGAGACGAAACTCGCCAAGGCCACAAGATCCATCGGCTCAAGTTCCCGCAGCGCCAGCTTGAACGCCGCGGCGACCGTGGACCACAAAGCCACGGCACCGGCCGCCGGAATCAAAGCGGACCTCTTATCCTCATCTCCCATGCCGCGAATCGCCCTCTTCGCCATCCGGCTCCCCAAGCACAGCGGGCGCAGTGTCCTCACCCCCCGCAGACTTCACCGCCGGGCAGCCATTATCGGCACCCGCGCCAAGAGCCTGTTCCACGGCACCCCCCGGCCCAATGGACAATCCACCCTCTTCGCCATCCGGCGCCGTTTCTTCCGCATCAGCCGGGCCAACGGAGAGGTCGACAGCCATTCGGTTCGGCACACCGACGGGCGGAAGATTTCCACCCAAAAAAGGTTCCGCCGCCGAAGCGCCCTCTTCCTCATCCGGCGCCTTCAGATACTGAAGCTTTCGGAAAATCTTCTCCATGTGCCGCGCCTCGCGGACACTCAAGGATGCACGGGCCAGAATGTCCCGAAAATACCGGTCCGTGTGAAAACGGTCCGCACTTTTGAAATAATGCATCGCCTCAAGCGAGTCATGGATCACCGAAACCAAATGATCCACCTCTTCCCGTGCCACCGGTTCATATCCGCCGGTCTTCTCCCCCAGCGAACGGCGCCAAAAAGCGTAGGCCACCACCTGAACCGCATGGGAAAGATTCAGCGAAGGAAAATCGGGCGAAGAAGGAATATGACAAGCAACATTGCAGTGATTCAGCTCCTCATCGCTCAAACCCGTCCGCTCATTCCCGAACACCAGGGCAATCTCCCCCTCGGCAAGAGAAGCCGCCTTTTCGGCCAGCTCTTCGGGAAGCAGACTGAACCACTTGCGGCGCGCGCCCCGTCTCCGTGTAATCCCGGCCGAAAGCACCGTTCCCGCCAAAGCGTCTCCCAAACAATAGAACCGCTTGGCCCCGTCATAAATCTCACGGGCATGAATGGCCGCCTGATACACCTCGTCCTGATCGAACCACGTCGGCGAAACCAGAACCAGCTGTGTCAGTCCCATGGACTTCATGGCCCGGCAGACCGCACCGACATTCCTCGCGCCCTCGGGCCGAGCCAGAACAACGCGAACCCGATCCAGCCGGCTATTCATTACGGCGTTTCTTCTTTACGGGTGATCCCCGAATCCGGCCCCGTACATCCCCATCCGGTTTTCGGAGTCTGCGTCTTCGGCCGAATTCTCTTTTCCCGCGGCGCCTTCATCTTTCGCACCTTAACCCATCCCCGCATCGCCGAAATCGGGTTCCCGTCCCTCAAGCATGGCCTCCATCACTTGAGCGGCGCCGTCCTTATCGGCATGAGGCGCGATACGGTTCGCGGAGAAATGCGTTTTCAGAGCTTTGGGCGCACCCCCCATCACCCAGGCATCGCCCGCGGCTTTGAGCAGAGTCAAATCATTCCAGCCGTCGCCCATGGCAACCGCGGAAGACACGGGCAAACCGTGCAGGCGGCAAACTTCTTCGAGTCCCCTTCCCTTATCCACGCCTCCGCCCATGAATTCCAGAAACGTGGTATCCGAATACGTGGCGCTGAGAAGATCCGAAGGAAATCGATCCACAAGAGCCTTTTCCACCGAAGCAAGATCCTCCGGTTCGGCCATGATAATCGTCTTGGTGAAGCCCAGCGTTTCCAGGGAATCGAAATCCACGATGGTTCCCCGCAAACCGGTCCGGATGTGGTATGCCTCAATCTTGGCTCCCACATGCTCATAGAGCAGTGCCGAATTCCGATAAGCCACCATTTCCAAACCCCGGGAGCGGGATTCCTCGATAACGGTTCTCGCGGCCGTTTCATCCATGTCTTTCTTAAAGAGAACACGACCCTCGGGCCCCTCGACAATGATGGCCCCGTTGTAGCAGACCGTCGGACCGTTAAGTCTCAATCTGTCGTAAAGGGGCTTTAAGGATTCCCAGCTTCGGCCGGTCGCCAAGCAAACCATGGTTCCGGCCGATTTCAGAGCGCCGATCGCGGAGGCAACCCTGTCGGAAAGACTGTGATCGGAACGCAGAATAGTGCCGTCGATATCAAGAAACAAAGCATCGGGTCGATTCATGAAACACAGTATAGAAAGGGACGCTCTCAGGGGGAAGCGGGCCCAAACCCGGCGTTTTTACAAATTATGAAATCGCCTTGCCTTAAAAAACTTACCGAGAATCAATCCTCGTCGGGATAGCGCTCGCGAATACTCCGAAGAGTCGGAAGAACCTTAAAGAACGCATCGACAACCTCAGGATCGAATTTTTTTCCGGAGGCATTTTTTATTTCCAAAAGAACATCTTCTTCGTCCCAAGCTTCTTTATAAACGCGCTTTGAGCTTAAGGCATCGTAAACATCGGATATGGCGACAATACGCGCAAAAAGAGGGATTTCCTCGCCTTTCAGCCCCTGAGGACGTTCCTCTACATCGCGGATATATTTATCGGCTTCGAATAAATCATCAATTTTTCCCGGATATCCGCTGCCGTCCCAGTTTTCGTGATGATAAAGAGCCACTTCCCGGGCGGTTTCGTTTAAGTCATCCTTATCAATAAACTGCCGGGCGCCCAGCCAGGTATGCGACTGCATAATCCGGTATTCATCATCCTCAAACTTCCCGGGCTTTTTAAGAATAATATCGCTGATACCCACCTTCCCGACATCATGAAGCATGGCGGCCATACGGAGGTTGTCTTTATTCTTATCCATTTCTTCTTTTTCGATACCGTGCTTCATCGCCCAGGCTTCGTAGATTTCCATGGAGAAGGCGCCGACCCGGTTTACATGAGCTCCCGTCTCCTTCGGATCTCTTAAACCCGCGAACCGCGTGATGGTTTCCAACAAATTTCTCGTCATCTGAGCCCGCTGAATGGCTTTGGAACCGAACCGGGCGAAAATTTCAAAAAACGGTTCGTCTTCCTCGGCGAAAGGCACAAACCATTTTTTGCTTGAATTCTTATCTTGAGCGTTCAGCAGCTGCATCACGCCGAGGAGTTCTCCTTCGGAGGATATGATCGGGAACGTCAGACTGGAGACGGTCTTGTAGCCTGTTCTTTTATCGAAGGAGGGATCGAAATTATAAGGCGCCGATTGATCGATGGCGTACATATCGGGAATGTTCAGCACTTTCTCGTACTTCGCGACAAACCCCGAAATCGATTTCTCACTGATGGGGATGGAGAAATAAGAATAAATGAGCTTCTCGTCCGGTTTCAGTTTCGCCTGAAAGGTATCATTCTGCGTGTGTGTAAACGCAAGCTTATCCCCGTGACGGATATAGACAGTTCCGGCGTCGGCATTCGCCTCACGGCGTGCCAAAAGAAGGAGACGCTCCAGCAAGAGATCAAGGTCCCTGATACGGTCGAGTTCCCGATCAATTTCGAGAATCCGATTTAATCGTCCGTCGGAACCTCCGTGTTGGCCGATCATTATATATACAGTAAATCAAATCCGCATTAACGACCATCGTTTTTCTTCTCTTTGATCGAATCAAAGAAAAAAAGTCATATTCCCAAGTCGGATGCAATCATTCGTCATCGATTGGCGGAAGAAAAAGCCGGGCTCAAATCCGGCAGGATTCCGATTCCCGCGAGAAACCTCATCGACGGACCGATTCGCCTGGAACCGAAAGCCATGAAGATCCGTTCGGGAATCTTCGTTATTCTTGACCAAGTCACCGCCCGTCAGTAAGATACTGCGACATGCCCGTCGGGCATTCGGGAATTTCGTCTTCACGGCGAAGAGTCCCTAAACTCCTTAAAGGAGAGAGCAATGGCGAGAAACACGAAAGCTCGTGGAAAAGTCGTCCGCCGTCTCGGTGTCAATATTTACGGCAACGGTAAATATGATAGATTGCTCAAGAAGAAACCTCAAAAACCGGGTCAGGAGAAAGGCTACCGGGGACGCGGGAAAACCAGCGACTACGGCAGACAGCTCCTGGAGAAGCAGAAACTCCGCTTCTCCTACGGTCTGAGTGAGAAGCAGTTCTACAACACCTTTGTTAAAGCAAAGCGGTTGGGCGGCCTCACCGGCGACAACATGATGATTCTTCTCGAGCGGCGGCTGGATAACGTCGTTTATCGGCTTGGAATGGCAACAACCAGGGCACAGGCCCGTCAATTCGTCAGTCACGGACATATCCGGCTGAACGGAAAGCGGTCCAACGTCCCCTCCATGGTCGTTCGCGAAGGCGATACCATCGAAATCAAGGACACTGAAGGCAGCAAGAAAATCATTCGGGAAGGCCTGGCGCACAGCAATCAGGTTATGCCCGCATGGCTGTCCATGGACGGCGATGCCCTTAAGGGCAAGGTGGAACGGCTCCCTTACCGGACCGACATTCCGACGGCCGCCAACGAACAGATGGTGGTTGAGTTCTACTCCAAGTAGAATTCATCACGGCGATTTATTCGCACGAAAAAGGCGGTCCGTTCGGATCGCCTTTTTCATTGGAAAATACCGCTGATGGGAAAGCCGTACCGACGAGCATCAATGACGGTAAATGTCCCATCCCATGTATTTTGCCGCCGCTTCTTCAACGATTGAGGCGACATTTCCGCGAACCATCGCGACATGATGTTCAAATCCCCGGGCGCAGATATGCGCCATAAGCCGCCGAAGTTCGGGAACCTTCACAACGGCGATGCCTCCGTCCATCGGGAACTCACGATCAATCAGTTCTCCTTCGCCGAGATATCCCTTCACGTTACCTTCAAGGTCGTCCGTTGAGATTCGGAAATAGGTCATCGGTCCTTCGGCGGCATGTCCCTTGACGGCTCCGAAACACCGTTCCCGTCCGAGACTGGCGCCGAGAATATCGAGTTCCGAGATTTCCACATCCGAACCCATAAAGCTCTTCGGGTAATTGCTGCAATGGGTGCAGACGCAGACATCCGGTTCCCGCCCGAAGTTGTTGTTCCAATCCAGAAAGCCCGAAGGTTTTCCGGCGGCCAGGGTTAACGCATACATGGAGACCGCTCCGGCGATATCCATTTCACAGGCGCTCGGCTTTCCCCTCTCCCCCATCATGCTCATGGACAAACAGGACGCGCAGCCGTAATTCGCTTCAAGGCTGTCCCAGCACTGAACGGCGGAAGCCTGACATTCGTTTTGTTCCAGGAACTCTTCAACGGCGATGGAAAATCGCGCCTGCCGGGAGATTTGTTCGGAAGAAATCCGATCGGGGATTCTCCCATAGTTTTTTATCCCGGCAATCTTCGCCTTCACCGGTTCGGATTCGCCGTCCATGGAATTCGCCGCTGCGAGGATTTCCGATAAGTCGACGGGGATGATCGTGATTCCGCAGGCATCGAGGATTTTCTCGCTGAAACGAACGGTTCGGAAGGCCATGGGCCGGACTCCGACGGCGGCAATGCGGGCGTTCTTCAACCCTTTAACAACACGGCAGATTCCAACGAATCGCTCCAAATCCCGAGCGAACTCCGGAGAATCCGGATCTTCGGTATGCAGGATGGTGTCGGTAAAAGGGATGCGCCGCTGATAAAGATTGTTGCAGACGGATATCTTGCCGCAAAACGAATCCCTTCTCTCGGAAACGGAGACTTTATCGGGCTGATCTTCCGAAGCCTGAACGAGTATCGGCATGGCCTTGTCCGTATATTTCAGGGTTTCGACAACACCAATCTCGTTTCCGAAATTCGGGAGAACGATGAGCATGCCGTCCAGATCGTCTCGTCTCTCCCGGAACCAATTTCCGGCTTTAACGGCATCTTCATGATCCTCGATGCAGCCGGTCGGAGTCATATCGTCGGGAGGAAGAAGATAGGAAATTCCCGCTTTATCGAGAACCGTAATCAGTTTTTTCTTATCGGAGAGGGAGAGCTCGGGATTAAAGAAACCGCGCGTTCCGACAATCACGCCCAGTTTAATCTCCGGAATTTTCATACGAACCTCCACAGACAGCACTCAAAATGAGCGGTTTGTATTCGTTTTTGTTTTACCCTATTTAAAACCTCCCTTTTATTTTCTGTCAATTCTTTTTATTTTCTTTTTGTTGCTTTTTATTTTCGTTTGGTCTATTGTCCTCATCAAATAGGTTGGTATTTATGAATCTGCAGGAAAAAGCGGTTTCCATCAGGAAACGAATCATCACAATGAATTCCAAAGCCGGCGCGGGGCATACCGGAGCCGATTTATCCGAAACGGATATTCTGACGGCTCTTTATTTCAACGTTTTGAATATCACCCCCGACCGATGGAACGATCCGGAGAGAGACCGGTTCATACTCAGCAAGGGGCACGGTGTGGGCGGTTATTACTGCACATTGGCGGAAGCCGGCTTTATCGACGAATCACTCCTTGAAACCTATCTTCAGGCGAACTCCTTTTGTCCCGGCCATCCGGTCAGGCAGAAAACAAAGGGAGTTGAAGTCAATACGGGAGGACTGGGCCACGGCTTGCCCATTGCCTGCGGCTTGGCCCTGGCCGCGAAGAAATCAGGGAGAACCTATCGCACGTTCTGCCTCTGCGGCGACGGGGAGCTCCAGGAGGGCTCCAATTGGGAAGCCGCGATGGCGGCCTCCCAATTTCGTCTCGACAATTTGATTCTCATCATCGACCGCAACAAGCTCCAGCTGGCGGACCGAACCGAAAAGATCATGAACCTGGAACCCCTTGACGATAAACTCACCGCTTTCGGATTCCAAACATATGAGGCCGACGGAAACGATCCTGAAGCCATGGCCGCACTTCTTAACGGCTTGAAGCCGGGCGGGGAACGGCCTTATGCGGTTATCGCCAAGACGACCAAAGGAAAGGGCGTCTCGTTTATCGAGGACAATCCCGTGTGGCATCACAGAGTTCCCAAAGGAGATGAAATCATGAAGGCCATAGAAGAATTGGAGCAGCGGTAAAATGAAAGATTCCAGAGACGCCATGATCGCATCGTTTATTTCCGCCGTTGAAAACGGAGTGGAGCTCATGGTTGTTGTCAGCGACTCGACATCAACCTCAAAAATTCAGCCCTTCGCCGAACGATTCCCGGAGAGAATCGTTAATGTCGGCATCGCGGAGCAGAATCTTGTCGGCATGGCCGCGGGACTCGCCCTCGGCGGATATGTCGTCGCTACCGCCAACGCCTCGCCGTTCCTTGTAAACCGTTCGGCGGAGCAAGTTCGAAACGATGTGGCCTATACCGATACCAACGTGAAAATGATGGGGCTCAATCCGGGCTTTGCTTACGGATCTCTGGGACCGACGCATCATTCCCTGGAAGATATCAGCATGATGAGGAGTCTCGGAGGCGTGAAAATATACACGCCGATCGATCCTGAAGGAACGGCCGAGGCGGTTACTCATGTTCTCAAATCGGAGGGCCCCGCCTACATCAGAATCGATTCGGGCCTTTTTCAGAACATTAGGAGGCCCGACGGAGTTCTCCGGGTAACCGCACCCGTTCGCCTCTCCGAAGGAAATGATGTTACGATTCTCGGTATGGGAACATCATCTCATGCTGTTAAAGAAGCCGCCGAGATTCTTTCCCGCGCTGGAGTACATGCCGATGCCTGGGGCATCCCTTCGATACGCCCCCTTCGGAACGAAGAACTCCTTGAATCAATCGGTAATACGGGTAAGGTTATGAGCGTCGAAGCCCATTCGGTCCACGGCGGCTTGGGTTCACTCGTTTCCGAATGGATAGCGGATAAGGGGATTCGGGCCCGTTTGGTCCGTTTAGGCGTTCCCGAAGGACTCTTCGCCCCGGCCTCTCCCCGCCCCGCGATAGAAGCCGCCTTTAATTTGGATACCGACGGAATAGTAAAAAAGGTTCATGAATTCTTAGGAGCATCGTATTAATGGAAAAAACGGCGATTCTCGTTATCGATCAGGGAACAAGCGGTTCCAAAGCCGTTGTTTTTTCCAGAGAAGGTGAATTGCTTGCATCATGTACAAAGGATTATAAAATCGACTACCCGAAACCCGGATACGTTGAAATTGATCCGAATGCGCTCCTAAAAAGTGTTTATGAAGCCGCAAAAGGAGCTCTTGCCCGTCTGGAAGAAGCCGGGATTTCCCGTGAAAACATAAAAACCATTGGCATCTCGAACCAAAGGGAATCGTTTCTTCTCTGGGATAAACAAGGGAATCCCGTCGCTCCCATCGTGGTTTGGCAATGCAAGCGGTCGGCGGAATACTGCAAAAGTCTTTCCAAAGACGCCTCTTTTTCCTCCCTGATTTCCGAACGGACGGGACTGATTATCGATCCGTATTTCTCCGGCACAAAAATCGCGGTTCTCGCCGATGAAGAAAATCTCCGCTCAGCCATCTCCAAAAAAGATGTGTATTTCGGAACCGTCGATACATGGCTTATTCGATCGCTCACGAATGCTACGGTTTATGCCACGGATCGTACGAATGCCGGCAGAACCATGCTTTTCGATATTTCAAGGTTTGAGTGGGACCGCGAAATCATCGATTTTCTCGGACTCAAAGGGCTGAATCTGCCGGAGGTCAGAGCCTCCGATGCGGGTTTCGGCACCACCACCCTGAACGGATTATTCAAGCGGCCGCTCCCAATCGGAGCCGCTATAGGAGATTCCCATGCCGCGGCCTTCGGCCAAGGTTTATTCCGAAAAGGCGATGCGAAAATAACCCTGGGCACCGGCTCGTCCATACTGATGAACGTCGGGGATAAACGGATTACATCTTCCAACGGGATGGTCTCAACCCTCTGCTGGAGCAGCGGCGAGCGCACGGATTATGCCCTGGAAGGGATTATCGTCAGCTGCGGTTCCACTCTCGGCTGGCTGAAGGAGAAGCTGGGAATCGTCGAAGATTTTCGTGAAATCGATGCGCTCGCCGAATCTTTAGAAAGCGCCGAAAGCGTCTACCTTATCCCGGGATTCAGCGGAATCGGCGCGCCGTGGTGGAAGCTTGACGCGAAAGCCTCCATTGTCGGACTTGATTTCGGACATGATAAACGGCATATAGCCCGCGCGGCCCTGGAATCCATTCCGTTCCAAGTTACCGATGTTCTTTCGGCCATGACTGAAGATGCATGCGGAACGTTGGCGAATATCAGCGCGGATGGAGGAATTACGGTCAGCCGTTTGTAACGGATACCCTTTCAGCGCTTATCGGCCGTCCCGTTTACATACCGGCAATGAAGGAATCCACATCCTGGGGAGCCGCTCTCTTGGCGGGACTGAACGAAGGCCTTTATAAAAATATTGATGAGATTGACAGAATCATGCTCTCTCGGGAGACTGGAACGGTCAGTACGAAATCAAGTCCCGAATTAATTCGCCGATACAGAGGCTGGCAGTCTATTCTTCAGGATTATTAGATGTTTCCCGATCAGCGCCGACAGAAGATTCTCGAACTGCTTCAGGAAAACGGCAGTGCCCGCGTGAGGGATTTAAGCGCGGCGTTCGAAGTTACCGAGCCGACGATCCGCCAGGATCTTGAAAAGCTGGAAGCCGGCGGACTCATCGTTAAAGAGCACGGCGGCGCTTATATTAAGGACTTTACCGGTCAGGTGGACAGCCTGATGCTTTACCACACCGAAAACTTGGCTCGAAAAAAGAAAATCGGAGAAAAGGCCGCTTCTTTCGTTCACAGCGGCGATACCCTGATTGTGGATTCCGGATCGACGACGACCGAATTCGCGAAATCCTTGAGAAACCTTCACGAACTGACCATCGTTACGAATGCCCTCAACATCGCCCTTATTCTCGGCGCGGAACCCACGAACGAAGTCATGATGACCGGAGGACGATTCAAGGCTCCGACTCTTTCGCTGACGGGAGAAACGGCAGCGGAACTCTTTCCCCGCATCAATGCGGATAAACTCTTCCTGGCGACACGCGGTTTTTCCATCGAATCGGGTCTGACCTATCCGGGATTCAGCGACCTTCCGGTAAAAAAGGCCATGCTGGATTCCGCGAAAACCGTCTATCTTCTGGCCGATTCGACGAAAATCGGCGTTAATGCCTTTGCCGCGCTGGGCGAACTGCAGCGTGTCGATATTCTCATCACCGACGATGGCATCACCCGAAATCAAATCAAGGAACTTGAAGATTACGGGATGCAAATTGTAATCGCATAATTTTTTTTAAGCCATAAGCTTCTCCAGACATTACACTTTAAATTGGAGGACTCTTCATGAGCAAAAAAAAATGCAGTCCCGAAACCAATATTATGAAAGCGCTCATGCTGGAAAACGATCTTCGAAGCCAGGAAATTGAAGCGAAACAAATCTTCGATGTTATTATGATGTTCCAGAAGCAATACGCAAAATTCACGTCCAAAATACAGCAGCAGATTGATACGGCCTTCAACGATCTGAAAATTATCAGTGGCGGAGCTTCCGATGTAACCGGTTTGGCGAACATCTCTTCCAAGAAAATCAAAGAGGCCATTGAAGGCCTTTCATCCCAAGCCGAAACACCAAATCGGGATACGGACGACATCAGTAAAATTCTTCAATCGGTTCATGATGACATTAACGGCATCTCGGAAAAAGTCGGCAGGCAGGCCATGGAAATTTCATCGCTCCTCAGTTTCCTGGATATTATCCACATAACCGGTGAAAAAGCCGTGGGCCGTCTTCCTTATGTGGAATCCTCCGTTCGTAAATACAATGAGATCAATAAACAAACCCTCAGAAATCTCACGGCTCTCGCGAATTTTCTTTCACAGGAGAAGAATATAAAAACAGTCGGCGACAAGGCCTTACTTATGGGGCATGATATCGCGTATCCGCCATGGGCGCACATCGAAAAAGGAGTTTCGGCGGGAATAGGCATTGAACACGCTCATCAAATGGGGAAATCCTTGGAAAGAAAGCAAATCTTCATCGCCGACCAATGGTCCAAAGTCTATCCCAAGCTTATCGGCGGAGAAGTCGACGTACTGATCAGCGTCGGCTGGCCGAACCGCATTTTCAATAAAGAACCTGTTATCGCTTCCAAACCCTACGATCAATTCCGCGCCCGATTGTTTACCATAGACGGCGTTCCGACCACGCCCAAAGATCTCAGAGGGAAAAAAGTCGGCGTTCAGAAAGGATCGTTTTCCGAAAGTCTATCCGTATACTTCGGGTTGGAGCGTGTGGTATTCGAAAATGATATCTGCGGCATGGTCCAGCTTCTTTGGGGAAACCTCGGCGCGGTACTGGTGGAAGAAAAGGTCGGCACGTATCTCTCGGAAGCCTTTTTCATGGGGAAAATTAAATCGGCTTCGGACGTGCTCGAATCCCTGGATGTCGTCTATCTCTTCAGGGAAGACTCCGCCGAACTCATGGAACATTTCAACAGCTTCATCGAATAAAAAACGAATCAGGAAATCCGGATGCCGATGCTACTCTTCGGGAAGAATCTTCTCCATGGCGTGCCAGGCCAAGGCGGCGCATTTAATCCTCAAAGGGAATTGAGACACACCGCCGAGCAGGGCCAAATCCCCCCATTTTTCCAGACATTCAGGGTCTTTTTCTCCCCGTAGAACCGAAAGAAACACGGAGATAAAACTCCGGGCTTCCCGTACCGTCATGCCGACAAGGCGTTCACTCATCATCGAAGCCGATGCCGTGCTGACGGCGCATCCGTAGCCGTCGAAACGAACCTCGGCGATCAGGCCGTCATCGTCCATGCAAACCTCAAGTTTTACGGTATCGCCGCAGGAAGGATTTTCAAATACGGCATCATCGGCAAGATGCGACAGATCGGCTTTATTTCGAGGATGTTTGTAATGATCGAGGATAATCTCCCGGTAGAGTTCATCAAAGGGGTTTGCCGTATCGGTGCCGTCCATCGTATGTTCCTAAAATCCTCCGAAGTATTTTCGAGCGCCGATAACGGCATCAATCAGCCTGTCGATATCGCCGAGGGTGTTGTACGGCGCCAGAGAGGCCCGGGCCGTCGAGGGAATACCCATCAGACGCATGGCCGGCTGGGCGCAATGATGTCCGGAACGAACGGCGACATTTTCCCGACTCAGATACTGTGCCGCATCATGACTGTGAATACCTTCCAAGTTGAAGGAATAAACCGCGCGGCGTTCGTCGGGATGTTCCGGGCCGTAGAGAGTCAGTCCGTCCACGGCTTCCAGTTTCTTTTGCATGGAAAGTTCAAGATAACGTTCCCGCTTTTCCAGAGCCTCAATGCCTTTGCCCATCATCCACTCAAGAGCGGCCGCCAATCCCACGGCCGCTTCGACATTCGGGGTACCGGCTTCGAATTTATAGGGAAGTTCGTTCCATGTGGTTTTCTCCGGCTTCACAACGGAAATCATTTCCCCGCCGCTCTGCCAGGGCGGCATTTTCTCCAGCCACTCTTCCCGTCCCCAAAGGGCGCCGGAACCCATGGGACCATAGACCTTATGACCGCTGAAAACCACAAAATCCGCACCGATCTTCCTCACGTCGATGGGCAAATGAGGTACGGATTGGGCCGCATCCAGAACCAGCGGTATGTTTCTCTCCCGGCACCATTGGGAAAGAATACGCACCGGATTAACCGTTCCGAAGGCATTCGAGACATGGGCCAAAGCGGCGATTTTCACGCGATCGGCCCGGCCGTCCGAAGCGATCGCTTCAAGAAAATTCATATCAAGTGTTCCGTCGGACAGGCCGGGAAGAAGCAAAAGCTCGGCGCCCTTTCGAAGGGCCGCCTGCTGCCAGGGAACGAAGTTGGAATGATGTTCCAGTGAACCGATCAGAACGATATCACCTTCTCCAAGGAGAAGCTCCGAAAGAGACCATGCCAGAAAATTCAGTCCCTCGGTGGCTCCCCTCGTAAAAATAATCTCCCGGGGCGAGGAGGCGCCGAGAAACGTCTCCACGGTTCGCCTTGCGTTTTCATACGCCAGGGTGGAACGTTCGGCCAAAGCGTATAGAGAACGGTGGACGTTGGCATTGCTTTCCCGGTAATAGCGTTCGACGGCATCCAGAACGGCCGCGGGTTTCTGAGTGGTGGCGGCGTTGTCCAAATAGACCAGATTCGGATTCGCCGCAAGAAGCGGAAATTCATCTTTGAGAGAATCGTTGAGGCGGATGGAACGCCCTTCGGCCGACTCGTCGGTTTCGACCGCTGAAACGCCGATTCCGCCGGGAACGGACGCACCCTGGCGAACGGACGCGGCGCGGCCGGCTTGGATAGGCGGCGAGGATTTGTCTTTGCCGAACCTTCCCAAAAAAGCATCGCCGATTCGCTCGTCCGGAATCATTCCATCTTTTGTATTACTGCCGTTCATCGTCACAATTCATTTTCACCCAACCGCAAGCGCCGCGTCCAGGTCTCCCGAGAGAATCTCCGCAACCTCTTCGGGAAGACCTTCAAGAGCTCCGCAAAGAAATCCCCGAATCAGTTCCCCGCGGGCCTCCTCGGGCGAGAACCCGCGGCTCTGCAGATAGAAGGTTTGGAGCGGATCGATTTTTCCGGAAGTGGAACCGTGACTGCACTTCACATCGTCGGTAAGAATATCCAATTGCGGCAGAGAATCAGCGCGAGCTCCGTCGCCCAATAACAAGTTGTTGTTCGTCAGATACGCATCGGTTCCGGACGCATTGGGATCGACAACGATCAATCCCTGAAACACGCTTCTTGCGCCGGGGCTGACCGCGCCTTTGTAAAGCGCATTGGAAAAAGCTTTGGGAGCTCTATGCTCCTGGCGGGTTCCGATGTCCATATGCCGCCCAAAAGAGGCGACAAGGAGTCCGTTGAGAAGGGCCTCGGAACCCGGACCGTTCAAAACGGTCCGAACGCGGCTTTTCACCAGAGCTCCGCCGAAATGGGCTTCGTGAAAACGAAGGCGGGCATCACGAGCGGCCGAGAGCCTGTCATGAAGAAAGAAAACAACCCGATTACTCAATATCTGCCTGAGGATGATATTCACCGAAGAATCGGCGGCCGCTTCGGCGCTTAAGGCCGCGTTGATAATTGGAGTAACGCTCTCGGGGAAATCCGGAGATCCTTCGAAAGACCAAAGCACCGAAAGAGAAGCGCTTTCTTCCGCTTCGATATGAAGATGAGGTAAGGAAATCAGAGGCTTGTTCTCATCCGGGAGAATAAGATGTTCTTCCACCAGTACGGGTTCGGTGATTTGAGAACCGCGGGAAACGCGGAGTACAAGAGATCCGGAAAGATCGCGCCAATGCCAAGCCGTAATCCTTTCCCGGGAGGAACGAAGTTCATCGGCTCCCATCCGTATAAGGCTCTCCGGGAAGTCCCCGGAATCGGCCCATTCAACGGCCAGACCGGCCTCCGCGGCCTTCGGCGAAAGTGTAATGGAAACAGGCCGTCCGGCTTCGGTTACGATATGAGCCGCATAGTTCTCAAGCGATAAGCGGCCCTCCGAGCTTCCGCCGGCCGATGCTGAAACGTGTTCGTCGGTTTCCGGTCCGCCGGATTCAGAATCGGAACAGTCATACAGCGAATTCCGCTGGACGCGGGAGATTTCGGCGGCGGCACGATCGGCCCAGGTGGCTTCGGCGCCTCTTTCCAGAATGCCGTGAGGAAGAAGCCGGGAGAGATCCGTCCGCCGCCACTCTTCATCATCGGGCCTTGGCCAGTTTAAATTTTCAAACAACACCGAAGCTTCGGCCGTGAGGAGATTGTTAATTGCCATTTATCCCACACTTCCTTCCATTTCAAGTTCAATGAGCCTATTGAGTTCCACGGCATATTCCATGGGCAGCTGCTTGACCAAAGGTTCGAGAAAACCATTGACGATCATCATCGATGCCTCTTCTTCACTGAGGCCCCGGGCCATCAGATAGAACAGCTGATCCTCGCTGATTCTGCTCACGAGAGCCTCATGCTCCATGGAGACATCTTCCGATTCTATTTCCATATAGGGAAATGTTCTGGTTATTGAAGTCTCATCCAAAAGCAGGGCATCGCAGATAACATGGCTCTTTACGTTCTTTAATCCCTCCGCCACTTTAACAAGACCTCGATAGGAGGCGATCCCGCCGTCCTTGCTGATGGATTTGCTGGTAATGACGCTGGACGTGTTCGAAGCTTTATGAACGGCTTTTCCTCCGGTATCCTGTTCCTGCCCTCTTCCGCCGAACGCGATGGAAAGAATTTCGCCGTGAGCTCCTTCGCCCGTTAAATAGACCGCCGGGTACTTCATCGTCCGTTTGGACCCGATGTTGCCGTCCACCCATTCCACCGCGGCGTTTTTTTTCACAAGGGCCCGCTGGGTTACCAAGTTGTACACATTCCCGGACCAATTTTGTATGGTCGTATAGCGAACCCGCGCGCCTTCTTCCGCGATGATTTCAACAACGGCGCTGTGCAGTAAATCGGTGGTATAGATTGGAGCGGTGCAGCCTTCAATGTAATGAACGAAGCTGTTTTTATCGGCGATTATCAGGGTTCTCTCGAACTGGCCGAGATTCTCCGAATTGATGCGGAAATAGGATTGAAGAGGAATCTCGACTTTCACATTCGGCGGTATATAAAGAAACGTTCCGCCGGACCATGCCGCCGAGTTCAATGCGGAAAATTTGTTGTCGTTATAGGGAACGACTTTGCCGAAATACTTTCGAACAAGATCCGGATGCCTGGCCACGGCCTCTTCCGGAGGCAGAAAGATAACGCCTTGTTCTTCCAAACCCGCCTTAATGGAATGGTACACCACTTCCGAATCGTATTGAGCTCCCATCCCCGCCAGAAATTTCCGTTCGGCTTCGGGAAGTCCCAGCTTGTCGTAAGTGTTCAGGATGTCTTCGGGAAGATCTTCCCAATTCGCCACTCCCTCATCAATCGGCTTGATATAGTAATACACATCATCGAAATCGAAATCTCCAATCTCGGCGCCCCAATTCGGCATGGGCTTTCGCCGAAAGGCACGCAAAGCCCGAAGACGGTATTCCAGCATCCATTCCGGTTCGTTTTTATGGGCGCTGATGGTCCGAATGATTTTTTCATTCAAGCCTTTCTCCGGTTTAAACACGGAAATTTCCGGATCGGAGAATCCGAATTGATAATCCGAGAGTCCGGAAACCGGCGCTTGAGTATCGATCATGATGCGGCCTCCCGATGATTCGATGCGGAGCTCCTTTTTTCCGCGCCCGCTCCGCTCGTGTCCGAACCGAAACCGCCGGCCTCATCATCGTCCGGCAGCAAGGTTTCCTTCACCCAGTCGTATCCTTTGGCTTCCAGTTCACGGGCCACGTCGCTTCCTCCCGAAAGAACAATGCGGCCGTTCACCATAACATGGACTTTATCGGGCTTAACATAATTAAGAATGCGCTGATAATGCGTAATCACCAATCCGGCGAATCCCCTGCCGCGCAGTTTGTTTATTCCATTGGAAACCACCTGGAGGGCATCGATATCCAATCCGGAGTCGGTTTCATCCAGCACGGCAAAATCCGGTTTAAGCATCATCATCTGCAGGATTTCCATGCGCTTCTTCTCGCCTCCGGAAAAACCTTCGTTTAAATATCGATTAATGAATTTCCTATCGATATGCATGAAATCCATGGCGGAACCAAGCTCTTTGACATAGGAGCTCAGATTAAAGATTTCCTCTTCGCCGCGGCGAAGCTCCACGGCCCGTTTAAGGAATTTGCTTATCGTAATCCCCGGAACCTCCACGGGATATTGGAATGCCAGAAACAGCCCGGTTCGAGCACGTTCATGCGCCTCCAATTCCAAAAGATCCGTATCGCCCAGAAAAGCCGATCCGCCTGTTACTTCATACTGCGGGTATCCGGCCAGAACATTGGCCAGGGTACTCTTGCCCGAGCCGTTCGGCCCCATCAGGGCATGGATTTCGCCATCGGGTATTTCCAAAGAAACACCCTTTAATATCTGCCGATCCGGCAATCCGGCTCTCAAATCTTTAATCGTAAGATTCATTATCTTGATTCTCCTTCCCGTTCTTCACAGGCTCCCTCGGCAGCGTGTAATTCAAGATATCCACGAAAGCCCGTCATCTTGACTTATCACCGTTTCATTCCGCCGCGTACTTGAGGATGGAGTTCACTCGAACGGCGGTCCTTTTCGTCCATACCTTCCGGGTCGGTACGGAAGAACTCATCCAAAGTCGTCTTCTCAACGAAACACATCCATTGTGCCTGAAACATGCGAACGGCCGGTTTGATAATGCAGCCGGACTCTTCCCGGACACAGATGCCTTCCTCGGAGAGGCAGTCGGCAATGCATTCTTTCCCCCGAACGGCTCTGAGAACGGTTCCCAACGAAATCTCTTCGGGAGTCCGGGCCAGTTTGTAGCCGCCTTTGGGGCCCATCACCGCATGCACCACTCCGCCGGAACTGAGCTGTTGAAGGATGCGGGCCAGCAGTTTATACGGAAGGGAATAACGGTCCGACAGCTCCCTGGCCGAAATCAGGCTCTCTTGAGAAAAACGTCCCATGCCGACCAGGGCGATCAGCGCGTATTCCATGTCTTTGCCGAATCGAAACATCGAACCTGCCTAGTACTACTCATTTTGTAGTACTAGGCTATCTATTAGGATAAACTAAGTCAATATTTATTTAC
Organism: Spirochaetia bacterium; assembly: GCA_963666985.2. Classification (GTDB taxonomy): domain Bacteria; phylum Spirochaetota; class Spirochaetia; order DSM-2461; family DSM-2461; genus UBA2779. The sequence goes on from CAXXIA010000003.1 coordinate 121,368, forward strand.
TATTTTGTAATATTTATGTGTCGAGAAAACCGTCCGCATCGAATGGAACTCGGAGAAATCCCGAAACAGGCCTGGAATCAAGTTTTAAAGAGTTCGACTCGCCGATTCAGCTTAACGGCGACATCCGAAAGCTTGGCCGTACAAAGACTGAGACGCTCCTGCGAATTGACGGCATCTTCGGTTTTTCCGGTGATATCCGCGCCGGCTTCAGTGGCCATGTTCGATGCGGTTTCCAGCCGGCCTATAACGTCTCCGACACCTTCGGTTTCCTTTTTCATGAGTCCCGCGTCTTCGCGAAGACCCAAGGAATGAGTTCTGAGTTCATTCATGGAAGACATCACCTGACCGGCGCCGGCGCCGAGTTCCGCGACTCCGGTTTCGATTTCCTTCAGCGAATCGACGAGTTTGCGCACCTCGAGATTCATGGAGTCGAAAATCTCGGCCGTATCGCCGCCGAGTTCCGACGAATTCTCTATGGAATCGACAATTCCGGATACGGCATCGTTGATGCGTCGGGAATTCTCGCTCGTATTCTCGGCGAGTTTTTTGATTTCATCGGCCACGACGGCAAATCCGCGTCCGGCCTCTCCTGCATGCGCCGCTTCGATGGCGGCGTTCATCGCAAGAAGATTGGTCTGTCCGGCAATGGCTTTTATCAACTCCGTAATCTCCATGATTAAGTTGATTCCCTTGTGAATGCGCTCCACGGCTGTGAGCGTCAGATTCAGATTTTCACTTCCCCGAACAGCGTAATCCGCGAGATGCTCGGCGGCGGCCAATCGCTGTTTCGCTACGGTATTGATGGTACCCACGGACGCTGTGATCTGGTTCAGAGCCGCCGTAGACTGTTCCGACATCACCGCCTGTTCGTCGATATGCGACACGACCGATCCGATGTTCTCCGTCAGCGCCTCCAACAGACTTCGAGCCTGTTCGACTTCCCGCCCCATGGTCATCATGCTCGCATCAACGTCTTTCGCTCCCCCGCTGATTCCGCTGATGACGCGCCGGGTATCCAGGGAGGCCGTCGAAAGCATTTCACCCGCCTCTCGGGCTTCGTCCACGGTGGACTTGAGCCCCTCGGCCAGATTGAACAGGTAGGAACGAGTTTTATTGCAGCTGTCGATGAGTTCGCCGAATTCATCCCGGCTCATCGTGGGAAGACGATTTCCCGTTAAATCCCCTTCGGCCAGTGCTCCGGTAAAATCCCTCACCGCCGACAAGCGGCCGTTGATGCCCTTGGCAAGGAGAAAATTATCCATGAGAACGAAGAACAGAACAAAAACCGATCCCGCGGCGATAAGCCCGGCTCGAATTCCTTCGGTATGGGCGAAGGCGCCCATGATGACGATAACGAGAAGACCGATGGAACCGAGAGTCGTGAAGCCGGCGATAAGCAGGGCACGGGTTAGATACGGCATCGATCGATGAACATGGGAAAACGGAAGATCCCAAGAATACTGCTCGATTCTCTGCAAAAAATGGATATAGAAAAAAAGCGACGTTAGAAACGTGAACGACAGACAGAGAATCGCGAATCCCGGAGGAAGCCCCGGCTCCAAAAAGGAGGACACCCTCGGAAGAACAAGTCCGACGGCCAAGGAGAGCATGTTGGGTAAATAGATACTGATTTTTTGGTAAACGATAATGGCTTTCTGGGCGGGTTCCATATCCTCATCGGATCGAGTTTCAAGCCACCGATCGACTTTCCTGAGAAAAAGGAAAACCATAACGAGGGTAGAAAGAACGCAGATTGCCGCAAAAACAAGAAAAACAGGATTCCCATAAAGATACAGAACCTCTCTCATGGAAGATCCCTTAAGAAAAACAACCGTCGGTACGGCAAGGAGAGGACCTATAATCGCCGTTAGAAAATTAAACACAATAATCTTGGATCGCACGGGAAGTACCTCCGAAGATGCTTGAAAATGGAATAACTCATCTTATCTTTTTCCTGTGGATTATCTTCGGAACTTCGGATAAAAGCCAGAAAAATCGACTTTGATGAGCGCGAGATTCTTCGGAATCGGTTCTTGCGGCCGACCAAAGGAGAAAAGCGGTTCGCCTTTTGGCCGGCATCGAAAGACGGCCGGGCACCTGATTGTGCCAGGGGCCTGTCTCCACTTAATTGTGTACTCACCCGCGATGGGGCGGCGGTTTTACCGAAACGTTTCCGTTCCGCTTCTTCCGCAATAAAAAGGCTCCGCCGTTTTTTATTCAAAACCGCGGTCTTTTTCCCTCCAGGGATCCGATTCGGTGTATTCTTGAGCACACGACTGATTTTTTATGGAGGAACGAATCGTGCTGGATCATCCGGAATTAACCGATCAGGCCATGGCCATGCTGCGCAAAGGGGACAACTTCAATTGGATACTCATCCCCATGCTTGCCGCCGTGATGTACATTTATTTTACCGCCGTGGAACAGAAAAAATGGAATCAGATCGCCGCCGGTCTGTCTCTGTACATGACCCACTGGTTCTTTGAAATACTGAATGCCCTTATTCAAAAATTCTCCGGTCATGCCTTGTGGACCGTCCCCGCCGGAACGTCCTTTTTACTTCTGGTGGGCGTCGGAGCCGAGCTTTCCCTGATGTTCTCGGTTGCGGGCCTCCTTTTCAGCAAGATTCTTCCCGAAGATCCCAAGAAAAAGATTCTCGGTCTGCCCAACCGCCTGGTTATCGCGGTGGGAAACGCGGCCTTCTTTTCCGTTTTTGAGATTTTCCTGGCCCGCACCCCGGCTTTTCATTGGGTTTATCCCTGGTGGGGAAGCCTGCCCGTGTTCATAACGGTCTACATTCCCTTCTTCGTTATTTCCATGTACTGCCATGATTGGCCGAGAAAGGTACAGAAACGATTCATCGGCACTTTGGCGGGAATCAACGCCTTAATGCTGATTGTTTTCGCCGGCATTCTGCACTGGATCTGATTGTTCCCGCTCTGAAGAAGCTTCGGCGCTTGGAAAAAAGCGCGGCCGAGTTATCCGGTCTGCGGTAAGCGAATGGTTCGCAGTAATCTGTTTCCCGGCGAATCTAAAAAAGCGGAGCCTGACGGCTCCGCCGATATCGAGAATCCCCAACCGGGAGTTATCCCGGAAGAGTCATCTTTTAAAGTTCCCCGAATCCGTGAACCGGAGTATCCGACCGGCTTCGGGGATCAACCCAAAGACGGCCCGAAAGAATGACTACAGGATGGCTCCTCCCGCTTCGCGGGGAACAAACCGGCCCGCGCCCTGCTCGCCGAGCCATTTATCACCGTCAACGATAAGGTTGCCTCGTGAGAACACCTTCACGGGCCAGCCCGTGACTTCGGTTCCTTCATAGCAGTTGTAATCCACGTTCATATGGTGCGTAGAGGCGCTGATGGTTCTTTTCATATCCGGATCGAAAAGAACGATGTCCGCGTCGGCGCCGACGGCGATGGTGCCTTTCTTGGGATACATGCCGAATATCTTCGCGGCGTTGGCCGACGAGAGGGCCACGAATTTTTCAGGGCTAATCAATCCGCTGTTCACGCCCAAATGCCACAGCATGATGTAGCGATCCTCAATTCCGGGAACGCCGTTGGGCACCTTGGACCAATTCCCCTTACCCAATTCCTTTCCGGGGATTCGACCGTTTTTTCCTCCTTCGAACCAGAACGGACAATGATCGGTCGCTACCGTTTGAATGGTGCCGTCGCCGATGCATTCATAAACAATGCTTTTGTCCCATTCGGTTTTCGGCGGCGGTGAGCAGATGTATTTGGCGCCTTCGAAGTCGGGGGTATCAATGCACTTATCGGTCAGCACCAGATATTGGATACATGTTTCAGCCATAACCGGCAGACCTTTTCTCCGGCCGCGCCTGATGGCCTGCAGTCCTTGACCGGCCGCGGTATGGACGATGTAAAGCGGTGCGCCGGTCATTTCCACAAAGTCAACGGCCCGGCTGGTGGCCTCGGCCTCGATAATGGCCGAGTGGGCCGCGTTATGATATCCCATGCCGGTTTTGCCTTCGGCCAAAAGTCTCTCGGTTTCCATGGCGATGGCGTCGCCGTTCTCGGCATGGACCATGGTGAGCATCTGTGCTTTCTCGGCGGCGGTGAGTATTTTCAGGAAAGCGGTATCGTCCACCTGAAAAACGCCTTTATAGGCCAGAAAAACCTTCAGGCTGGTAACACCCTCATCGATAAGGGAAGGAATCTCGGCGATGGTCGCGTCATTGGGATCGGTAACGGCCACGTGAAAGGCATAATCCACGGCCGCTTTTCCCTCGGCTCTTTTTTTCCAGGCCTTAACTCCGTCCTTCAAACTCTCGCCCTTGGTCTGCAGGGCGAAATCGATATGGCAGGTGGTACCGCCGAAAGCCGCGGCGCGATGTCCGGTAAAAAAATCGTCCGAAGAGGTTGTGCCGCCGAAGGGCATATCCAAATGCGTATGAGGATCGATGCCGCCGGGCATTACAAGAAGCCCCTTTGCATCGATAACTTCGGCTCCTTCGGCATCCAGTCCGGTTCCGACGGCCGTTACAACGCCGTCCTGAATCAGAACATCGGCTTCCAAGGTGTCGCCGGCCGTGACGACGGTTCCGCCTTTGATGATTTTTTTCATATTCATACTCCTTATCTTGAGAAACAAGATACGTTTCTTCGGGAAAGAAGGCCGCCCCGAAAGTCGTATATATGCGATAGGCCGATTCCTTGAAACGGAAACAGTCTATTTTTTCCTATTATACTCCCATCCTTGACGAATGGGGTTTATGATTTCGATTTTTTCCGTCCACAGGCGTTCAACCGGCCTTCACATGAGACTTCAAAGCCGTAACCCACCTGGCAGGATGAGGGATTCTGTACGCGGCCCGTTCGGCGCTGTTCTCTTTTCCGTGAAATCCCACGGAAACAACCGTTTGATACAAATTCTTTCCGCAGAATTGATCCGTCGTCCCGATGGAGGTAATGGATTCCAGCGGTAAATCAAAACCTTTCCCGCCGAATCGGGATTGAAAGGCCAGAAGGCTGTCGGTTAGGATCAAAGCCCCCTGCATCTTCAGAGGTTTTTTGTTTTCACTCTCCACGCCGTAGAAAGTAACCGCAAAGGCGACATGCTTTGTTTCTTCTCGGGGAAATCGTTTCGCAATGGCATTTATTTCTCTCTGACGGATTACGGCCATTGCGATGACAACGAGGAAAATGACGGCTCCCATGAAGTAAGCCGGATTCAGGGTGGCTTCGAGTACGGGCACTTACGACTCCATTTCTTTCAGTGTGTTTAATACGATCCGGCGCGTTCTTCCGCGAACCTTGCCGATTTTCTCCATTTCGAGTAGAAAAGAATCGGCGATTTCTTCATTGCTTTTTCCCTCGAGGCGCAATTCATCAATATGTTTTCTATTTTCCAGCAGCATCCTTACCACCGGATCATCGCTTTTATTGCGAAAAACGAAAAACGAGAGAAAGGCGATGGCCAGAGAAACGCCCAAAGTTACCAGCATGTCATAATCGGGAGAAGGGATGAGCGGCCGAATCAGGGATTTCGGATTGCCCACATTAAAGATTAAGTAAAAATCGATAAGCATCAGCGCCGCCAGGAGAATATAGAGCGCCATGGCCGTCTTTTTTTTCATCAGCTTTACACCTCGAATACGGCAAGGGGCCGTCTGTTCGACGGCCCCTATAATAATCGATTAGAACCGGAATGTGTTACTCAACAACGCCGGTTGCCTGACCGACGGCCATGGCGGCCCATTCGGCTTCGGCTTTTTCCCAAGCTTCATCGCTGGCCTCTTCTTCCCAGTAGGTCAGGCCGCGTTCCGCACGTGTGGCTCCGGGGAGGATATTGTCCAGGAGCATGGTGATGAAAGCGGTCATGGCCATACCTGTGGTCAGGATGGTCTGGATGATGTTGGTGATGATGTAGCCAAAAGAACCGGGGGCGCCGGTAACCATCGAATTGGCGCCGAAGTGAGCGGGGAACGTCAAACCGGCGAAAAGTCCGATACCGACGATGAACAGGTTTCGAGCGTTATTCATGTTGGTGAACTGCAGGTTCGACAAACCGGTGGCGGCGATAAGACCGAACATGGCCATGAACAAAGCACCGACGATGGGCTGCGGGAGAGTCGCGAGAACCATGCCGAACTTCCCGAAGAAGGGAATAATCAGCAGGATGACGCCCGCGAAGCGGAGAACGCGGCGGCTGGCCACACGGGTTAAGCCGATGGAACCGATATTCTCCGAATAAGAAGTGGTACCGTTACAGGTTTGGAACAGGGAGGCTATCAGACATCCGATACCTTCGGCGCCGATACCCCTGCTGATCATCTTTTCGGTGGGAACCGGAGCTTCGGCGATTCTGGCGCAGGAGTAGTAATCGCCCACGGACTCAATCATCGAAGAAATATATCCGGCGATCATACCGAAGGCACCGGCCACGGTGATGGCGCTCATGGTGGGGAATCCCCACTTAAAGGGAACGGCGGGCTTAATCCAGAACCAGGGAGCCGCCTGAATGAAGGCCAGTCCGGAGTACAGGTTGGCGGGATTATCTTCGGGAATCCAGCCGGCGATTGTTCCGATGAAACAAACGCCCCAGGCGATGATAATGGCCAAAAGGAGCGGGAAGAGGGCGAAAACCTTGTGATGCCGTCCGAGAATCTGAGAAAAGATGATGATCATCAGAAGGGTGAACAGGGAAAGCCACCAGTTACCGGCCATCCAGGGAGCACCGACACCATAAAGAGCCAGTCCGATCATGGCGATGGTGGGACCGATAACGATGGGGCTGAAGGCCCGCTTGATCAAACCCATGAGACCCGAATAACCGATGATGATTTCAAACACGGAGGCGAACATAACGGCCGCACAGACCTGCTGAATCATCACTTCATACCCGAATCCCTCCGCGGCACACATACCGACGATGGCGAACATGGGTCCCAGGAAGGAGAAGGTTCCGCCCTGGAGAATCGGCAGCTGGTTTCCGATGGGAGACTGCTGGATCAGCGTGGTGATACCGGCGCAGAAAAACATGGTGGAAATTAAAAGCGCCGTCTCTTCGACGGGCATTCCCATGGCACCGGAAATGATGATCGGAATGATTACGGTGGAACCGAATTGGGTTAATACCTGCTGGAATCCCAGAAGCAGGGCCGCTCCGAACTTGGGTTTCGATCCTATCGGATACAAAATCCAACCTTTTGATGTTGCGTCGTTCATTGTCCCTCCAAAGTGATTGATATTATCAATTTAGCATAATCTTGACATGCATAAATTATGCCAATTAATTATTTCAAGGAACCGGCAGAGTATTTCAGAGAGTATAACCCGGCTCCCGACAAAGATGTAGCTTTTTTTCAGCATATCATACATCTGTGTAGAAAATAACAGCTAAAAATATTCGCCGGGATATCATTCCCGCTGAGCTCTCATATTCTGCGGCGACTTCTTGAGAGCGGGAAGTTAATTCTTTTATTACGTTCTTCTTAAGTCCGGCATTTCATGCCATAATACGGTTCAATTCTTTATTTAACGGCCGTCTTCTGAAAGACGGTTTCTCATAACGGCCGGTCCGAAAACAGGAGTTTCATGAACGCAAGGCGGATTCCATTCTGGAGATCCTTCCTCACTCTTCTCATCGCCGCCTATGCCGTATCGATGATTCTGCTTGTCGGGATTTTCACCATCCTCGTTTTTGAAAACCAGACCGACTTAATCGCCGAGAACGCTCTTTACGCAAGCCTGGCAACGGGCGAATCCATACACAAGACGCTTGAGGAATTCAACTGCGCGAACGGAAATGATTGGCCCGAATGCGCGGTTCAGATCAGGCGGCATTATTTTTACGATCCTGAAACCCTTTTGTTATTGAAGTTCTTTAATGAGAACGGAGAACTCCTTTACTCCGAGGATGACGAAGAACCCTCTCTCAAAGACATCAGAGACGTTAATGCGGCCATCGCGAAGCGGGAATTCGAAAACAAACTGTTTCATCACCGCGTGAATGTCGCCGACCGGTCCGTTGTTCTTTTCATCCCGTTTGTCTCAAACGATGATAAGGCTTATGTCGCGCAGGCGAATATGAAAATCGCCCAAATCGACGCCCGCATTACATACATGAACAGGCAGGCTCTGATAATTACGATAACCGTTATCCTCGTGCACGGAGCCTTCGCGGTATTCGCCTTCCGGACATTCATCAGGCCGCTGAGAATCCTGATGAAATCCATCGATAGAATCGCCGGCGGAGAATACGACGTCCTCATTCCCGAATTCGGCGCGATGGAATTCAATCTTCTCTCGGAAAAAATCCGCCAAATGGGATCGGCGGTGAGAGATATGCAGGATGCCGCCAGATCGGCGAATCCTCTGACCGGACTTCCCGGAAATGTCGAGATTCAGAAAAGAATCGGAAAAAGAATCGAATCGGAAGAACCGTTCTGCGTTCTCTACGCGGATTTGGATAACTTCAAGGCTTATAACGATTCATACGGATTCCACAAAGGTGACGATGTGATTCTTTTTACCCGAGATATCCTGATACGCGCCGTGGAGGAATCCTACGCCGAAGATGCATTCATCGGTCATGAAGGAGGCGACGATTTCGTCGTTATCAGCCGTATGGACGATTGGGAATCGATCGCAAACCGATGCGTTCGTCTTTTCGACGAAGGAATCAAGGATTTCTATTCGAAAGAAGACCGGGAAAAGAACGGCATTGAAACGATTGGAAGGGACGGAAACAAAACGTGGTATCCCATCGGGAGTTTGTCCGTTGCGGTCGTCTCCAATGAAAATCGAAAATTCGGAAACATCGGTGAGGTGGCGAAAGTCGCCGCGGAAGTTAAAAAATTCGTTAAAGGAATAAAGGGATCGGCCTTCGCCATCGACCGGAGAATCGACTGACATGGGAAGGATCGTTACAAATACGTTCCTGACACTCATCTTTATCGCCGCGGTCGTCGGCAGCATCAATTTCATTGCCGATCGGCGGATGGCGCGGATCGATCAGTCCCTGGAATCGGCATCGTTCGGCATCCGCGGTGAAGCGACTTTCAATATCAATGCGCGGCTGGATCTTTTAAGACGCCGATTATCCCATGGTGACTTCCCCGCGGAAGACTTTGAGACCGAAGCGAGGATGCAATCGCTGGTTTCGGGCATGCGTCTGTACGGCGGCGATGAGATGGAACAGTCCGAAAAAGACGGCGCGGAAGGACGCTCTTCGAACGTGTTCACCCGCGTATTCAATCGCCGATCGGATCATTCGGAGTTCGTTTTGGAACGGAAACGGCTTGTTGAAGAAGCTTTTTTCTGGGAACGAAACCGTGTTTATGCCAGAGCGATAGAACTGTACGGCAAGGCGCTGGGGCTTGCGAACCCCGCGGACCCCATATCCGATATCCTGCGCCTCCACGTCGCTTTCTGTCATTTAATGATCGCGGATTACGACGGCGCGGAAGAACGATGCCTGGAACTTGCGGGAACAAGCTTTAATACGGATGTCCGGAACTCCGCGCGGCTCATTCTCAATTTCATCGGCGAAGTAAGAACCACGGACTTCACATTAACGAATTCGGAGAAGCGAAGCCTTGAACTCGGGAAAAATTTGTTCTTCGACGTAAACTATTCCGAAGCCCTCACGGAACTCGATTCTTTTTTGGATGGAGAAGAAAGCCATACGGGACAAAGCGAAGCCCGATACTATAAAGGCCGCTGTTACGAGGAATTGGGCCGGATTTCCGAAGCCGTTGAGGAATACAGGCGCATCATTCTTTTAAGCGAAAACAGTCAATGGTACCGCGAAGCGGGCAATCGTCTTTTGATTCTGGAAGCGTTTTACGGTGTTGAGATTGACGACGACGACGCTCTTGCGGCCATGGGAATGGCATCGGCCGACGCCGGCATCAATGAATTGATCAGCACCCTCTCACCCCTGCTTACGGAAAGCCGTGATAAGAACGCGGAGTCACCTCAGATATCGGTATCCCCGGAAACATCGGAACAGGAAGAAGAAACCGGAGAGATTCTCGTAAAATCATCCCCTCCGGGTGCCCGGATCAGCGTTGAAGGAAACGATGTCGGTACAAGCCCGCTTTTCGTTTCCGATCTTGCCTGCAAAGAGACGTCCGTTACGGCGGAATATGATGGGGAGGTCCGTTCCCTCAGCATCCTTGTAGAAGCCGGGGATATTGTTCCCGTGGAGTTCGATTTCCAACCTTCAACCGGTATTCTGGTTGTTGGGAGTTATTGGACCGATTCCGAATTTTATCTCGATGATGAACGGATTTATCCGATTGACGGAGTCTTGAGGAATCAAACGCCGGGGCGCCATAAGCTTCGCGTAACGGGAAAATCCCTGGCGGGAACGGATGTTGCCTGGGAAGGCATGGTTACCGTGATTGCGGGAGATGTCGTCTCTCTCGCCGTACCCTAACAGCCTGTTGAAAAAAGGGGCCGCTGCAATCCTATTTGCAGCAGCCCCCGGTTCTCACGATAATCTGAAAAAAATCAGCAGGTGAATCCGTCCTTGCCGCCAATACCGGCATAAGGCTCCCACTTCAGTTCATTCTCCAAATCCTTGCCGAACACAGCGGTTTTCTGCCTTTGCCATGCGGCAGGCATCTCCTTGTACGAGATAAGACCGCTCACGGGACAAACAAAAGAGCACAGCATACAGCTCAGGCACTTCTCTTCAATGAGTTTCGGACGACGAGCAGCAGTATCCCATTCCAGAGCCTGTCCGCCTGATTCCGTGCAGACCGTGTAGCACTGTCCGCAGCCGACGCAGCGGGAAAGGTCGTACTCGGCCACTCCCTGACGGTCCAAATCGAATAAATCGGTCCGGCCCAAGGTCGGCAGAGCCTTGCCGACCAGATCCTGGAGCCGGTCATAACCTTTGGAGGCCATCCAGTCCTGAAGCCCTTCAACCATATCCTGCACAATGACATAGCCGTAATGCATAATGCCGGTCGTTACCTGAAGAGTGGAAGCGCCGACGAGAATGTATTCCAGGGCGTCCACCCAGGTTTCAATACCGCCCATTCCGGAAAGAGGCAATTTCAGATTTTCATCTTTGGCCATATCGGCGATGAAGCGCAAACCGATGGGGCGCATGCCGGGTCCTGATGTACCGCTGATGGCGGCGTGTCCGTGGATGTTCGGTTTGGCGATAAACGTATCAAAATCAATGTCGCTGATGCCCGAAACCGTGTTGATGGCGGAAATCGCGTCGGCGCCGCCTTCCTTGGCCGCCATGGCCACGGGCACCACATCGGTAATGTTCGGCGTCATTTTGGCGATAATGGGAATCCCGACGGCCTTTTTCACCGCCTCGGTGTATTTCTCCACCGCCGCGAAATCCTTCCCCGCGTCATGGCCCGATCCTTCAATAGTCATGTGAGGACAGGAGAAGTTGAGCTCCAGCATATCGGCTCCGTTGTCTTCGGAGATTTTCGCCAGATAGGTCCACTCATCTTCTTCAAAGCCCATGATGGAATAGATCAGTTTTCGATCGGGATATTTTTTCTTCAGATACAAGAGATCCAGCAGGTTGTCCTTGAGCGGACGATCGGAAATCTGCTCCACGTTCTGGACGGTCATCAATTTCCGGCTGCCGTAATTCCGTGAGTTCATTCTGGGAGAAGGATGATCGATGTTGATGCGATCGGAATTCAGTGTTTTATAGACCACGCCGGCCCAGCCGTAATCGAAAGCCATTTCCACCATTTCGGCGCTGTTGGAGACAGGCGAGGAAGAAAGCAGGAAGGGATTGATGAATTTTTGTCCGCAGAATTCGATGCCGACGTCGGGTTTCTTCTTTTTATCCATGGATAACTCCTTATTTTCCTCTGCGAATATACGCGTCGATGGCTTTCGCCGCCTTCTTGCCGTCGGCGACCGCTTCCACAACCAGAGCCGGTCCTCGGACGATGTCGCCTCCCGCGAAAATCCCCGGGACCGATGTGGCTCCTGTTTCCTCATCGGCGCCCACCAAGCCTTTATCGTCCGTCTTTACGCTCGGATACGCGGAGGCCAAGCCGGAGGGCGCTTTATTTCCAACAGCTTCGATAACGATGTCGGCGCTCATAATCCACTCGGAACCTTCAACTTCCACGGGCCGTCTTCGACCGGAAGCATCGGGCGCGCCCAAAACCGTTCTGACGAGTTTCAGACCGGTGAGCTTTCCGGAGGCATCGGTAACGTATTCCACCGGCTGATTGAGAATATGAAAATTGACCCCGCAGCGGAGAGCGGCGATGCGTTCTTCCTCTTCGGCGGGCATCTGGGTATAGGAGCGCCGATAAACCAGGTTCACCGATTCCGGATCGAGACGGATCGCGCCTTCAACGCTGTCCATCGCCACCGAACCGCCGCCGACGACGGCCACTTTTTTGCCTTTAAATGTTTTTATAAGATCATCCAGCCTGCTGTCCCGGATGGCCGCAAGAAAGTCCACGGACGACCATCGGCCCTCGATGTCGCCGGCGTTGTCCACCACCGAAAACGAGTCCCAGAGACCGGGTCCCAGAAAAACGGCATCGAAGCCTTCAGTCAAAAGTTTTTCGGCCGCGCCGGAATTCTTTACGGGTGTATTGCACCGGATGGTTACGCCCAAGGATTTTACGTCCTCAATCTCTTTCGCCACAAAGTCCGAATCACAGCGGAACGGCACCACACCGTAACGCAAGACGCCGCCGGGTTCCGGCAAAGCCTCGAAAATCGTTACCTCGTATCCCATCTTGGCCAATTCACCCGCACAGCTCAAACCGGAAGGTCCCGAGCCCACAACGGCAATCTTGCCGGCGGCATCTCCTTCCACTTCCAGCGGCTGAAATCCGACGGATCTGCCGTATTCAACGATGAATCTCTGCAAATCGCCGATTCTCACAGGACGATCGGAACCTCCGGGTCTGCCTTCGGATTTCATCACGGCGCTGCATTCCTTCTCGCAGAGCCTCTCGGTCGGGCAGAGGACTCCGCAGGCGCCGCCGAGGATATTATTCGTTTTTATGGTTCTCATGGCCCCGGTGTAATTCCGGAACTGAAATTTTCTAATAAACTCGCCCGGTTTCGTATCGGCCGGACAGGCTTTGGAACAGGGAGCATCATGACACAAGAGGCATCGCTCCGCTTCCACGACGGCCAAATCCATAGTCATGCCTTCGGGCATACACCGGAATCGATCCTTCACGGTTTCCACGCTCATCAATCGTCCTCCTAAAAAATGAAAAACCCGGGGAAAGAACCGTTTACAAAGCGGCACTTCCACCTGGGCATCTAATACATGATAACATAAATCCGAGTGCTTATGTCATTTCTTCTTTATTGCGCGTGAAATTTCGTTCTGCCGGCTGTATTCATAAAATCCCCGCACCGAGGGGCGCGGGGACCGGTTCTGAGCACACACCGTAGAAATTACCGGCCTGCGCCCGCACCCTAAAAGACTCAGGTGCGGGGACCGGTTCAAAGGACTTCTTGAAAATCCGTGTACATCCGGAACGGCTATCGCATCAAACCCGGTAAAAACAGCACCAGTTGGGGAATGAAAATCAGAAGCAGAAGAACGCAGAACAAAGGAATGATGAAAGGGATAATGGATTTCGCCAGTAAGGGAAACGGGATATCCCCCACCTTCGCGACGACAAAGAGCGACACTCCCATAGGCGGAGTAAGGATTCCGATCATCATGTTGAAAACAACAACCACGCCGAAATGAACCGGATCAATCCCCAGCTGAACGGCAATCGGCACCAGAATGGGCACAACCAGCAGAATTATGGCCATGGTTTCGATAACGGTTCCCAGAACCAGAAGCAAAAGATTCACGGCCAAGAGAAAAACAATCGGATTCCCGATATGCGTAATGAAAAAGGCCGCTATTTTCTGGGGGATTTGTTCCCTGGCCAAAACATATCCCATTACGGATATGGCGGCGGTGAGAAATCCGATAACCACGGTACTGCTCAATGTATCCTTAAGAACCTGCCGAAGTTTCTTAAAAGTGAAAGTCTTGTAATAAAAAATCCCGAGCAGAAGCGCATAAAGCGAGGTAACGGCCGCCGCTTCGGTGGGAGTGAAGATTCCGGAAAAGATTCCGGCGATGATGATGATGGGCGTTAAAAGAGCCGGAAAAGCATCGATAAAGGATACGGCTTTTTCTTTAAGAGAGGTTCTGGGATAGGTTTTATAATTCCGCTTTTTCGCGATGATATAAACCAGAATCATCAAAGAGAAGGAACATAAGATGGCGGGGATGATACCGCCGATGAACAGACGTCCGACCGAAACGCTGGCGATGGCTCCGTAGATAACCAGCGGGATGCTCGGCGGCATGAGGGGGCCTACAACGCTGGAAGACGCGGTAATGGCTCCGCTGAATCCGTCGTCATACCCTTCCTCCCGCATCGCCTGAATTTCAATTTTCCCCAAACCTCCGGCATCGGCGTGAGCGGAACCGGACATACCGGAAAAAAGAAGACTGGCGAAAATATTCACATGTCCCAATCCGCCGGGAATATGCCCCACCATCGCTTTGGCGAACCTGAAAATTCGATCGGTGATTCCGGTGGCGTTCATTAAATTTCCGCTGAAAATAAAAAAAGGAACAGCCAGAAGAGTATAGGAATTGACGCCGGCGACAATCCGCTGACTCGCCAGCATAATTCCTCCGTGAGTCAAGAGATATACAATGCTGACAATAAGAACCGTAAAGGTTATCGGCATTGATGAAATCAGCATTACGATCCAGCTAAAGAAGAAAGACCACATAACTATTCGTTTCCCTCACTTGTTTTCGACTCGGGGAGAAATTTCATTATGAAAATAAACAGCAGACGAATCAGCATCAGAAAGAAACCGATCGGAACAACGACATACAGATAAGCATTGCTGAACGGCAGAGTCATGGGATACTGCCTGGCCGCAAAAACCATGTTCTTTAAACCGTATATTATAAAAACCACACAACACGCCATCATGATGATATCCACGAGGGACAATACGATCTTTTTCAGTTTATACGGCAGTTTTTCAACAAAAATATCGATACCGATATGTTCTCCGTTATGAATGCAGAGACTCGAACCGAAAAACACGATGTAGACATAAAGCCAGCGGGAGAGCTCTTCGGTCCAAACAGGAGCGTAATCGATATTCATCGCTATGGGTTTTAAACGGAAAAAAATCTGAATAAGAACGGTTAAAAACAGCAAAATAAAACATGCGATTTCAACCGCTTCTTCCAGAATAAGTGTTTTCTTATAGAAACGTACAAACTTCATTTAACAGACCTACTAAAAACGCCCGCCTTGCCTAAGCCGGGCGGGCGAATTAAGGATTCGCTAAGGAATCCTACATCTCTCCGATCTGAGCAATCAGGCCGACAATATTCAATTCTTTCTCAATTTTAGCATAATACGGAGCCATGGCTTTTCTCATGGGTTCCGCGTCCGGATAGGTAATTTCCAAACCGTTGTCCTGGAAAAATTGAATCAATTCGTTCGACTGTTCGGTAATCAGACGAACGCTTTCCTGTTTCGCGGCATCCGCGGCTTCTTTCATCCAGCCCTGCTGTTTGGAAGAAAGGGATTCCCAGCGCTTGTTGGAAAGAAGAATCGATTTGTCCTGAACAACATGATTATCGATGGCGATCGCCGATTGGGCTTCATAGAACTTCATGGCGTTGATCGTCGGAAGCGGATTTTCCTGAGCGTCCACGCTGTTGGTTTTAAGAGCCAGATAAACTTCCGCGAACGCGATGGACGTGGGACGGCCTCCCATGGCTTCGGCCCAGTCTTTCAGTCCTCTGGAATTGGGTGTTCGGATTCTCAGTCCTTTATAGTCATCAATGCTGTAAAGCGGCTTGTTGGATGATGTCTGACGTGTTCCGAAGAGAGTCTGTCCCAAAACATAAATATTAAAATTCTCTGCCAGTTTCTTTTGGATGCCCTTGCCCCAATCGCTTTCCAGGATTCGGCCGATATGATCCAAATCCTTAACGACATAGGCCATTTCCAAAACGGAAAGTTCCGGAATCAGCGTGCTGACGCCGCCTATGGGCTCCATGTACAAATCAAGCTCATTCATGGAAATTTGATTAATCATTTCCTTAGCGTCACCGAGCTGACCGTTGGGGAAAATGTCACAGGTCATGGAGTCGTCGGAAACGGAAGCCAAGGTTTCCGCGAACTTTACAGCAGCGGCGTATTCGACACTTTCCGTGTTTCCATTCACACCGAATTTGAGCACGATCGATTCGGCGGAGTCGCCCTCACCCGCACCTGTTGCAAAAACGGATGCGGCCGCCACGAAACACATTAATACGATAAAAAGACGCTTCATAAATACTGCCTCCTTGGGAAATGGATCTTTTTGAATAGAATCCGATCCATAAAAAACGAATAACATAGCCCAACTGGCATGTCAACAGAAATATTAGTTGATATTTCAGTTTATTCACTATAATATGACCCCATGTTTCAACATGATCTTTTCTGCTTGGATACGGAAAACGACTCTCAAGATACATTGACGAATGAGGTCTATAAGGATCTTCTGAAAAAATTTCTCAACAACGAGATTCTCCCCGGGACCATCCTGGATCGGAAAAATCTTGCCAAAGAAATGGACGTCAGCATCGCCCCTTTAAGAGAAGCATTGGCCCGATTAACCATGGAAGGCTTTATTGAAACATTACCCCGCCGCGGCACCATCGCGAAAACCTTCAGCCGCAAAGACATTTATGGGAGTTTGATCCTCCGGGAAGCGATCGAGGTTCAAGCCGTCCGAATGTACTGCGGCAAACCCATCAGGGATCATCTGGAGGCATTAACCGCCGCGGCCAAAGAGGTCGACGCGCAGGATTATGATATGGCCGATCATTGGAAATGGGACGTTCATCTGCATCTCCAGCTCATCAATCTGACGGACTGCGACGCTCTTGTTTCCGAGTTCAGAAGAATCATGAAAATCGCGATTTTCTACCACGTCAATACGTTCCTTCCCGTTGACGATCTGAAGGAACGGCTGAGTCATGTCGAACTGATCAATACGTTGAGCGAAGAAAATCCGGATCAAGCGGAAAGCATTATCCGGGATCATTTAAGAAGCGGAAAAAGACATTTTTTCTAGTATGAGGACTTCCATGAAGAAAGCAATTATTCCGGCGCTGCTGACGCCGTTCAAAAACCGAAAAATCGATGAAGATGCCTTAAGGGCCTTGGTGGAGTACAGCATCCGAAAAGGCGTTTCCGGGTTTTACGTTTGCGGAAGCACCGGCGAAGCGTTCATGCTGAGGGCGGACGACCGCAAGCATATTGTGGAAATCGTCGCGGATCAGGTCAAAAAACGCGTCGACATCATCGTTCAGATCGGTTCCATCGGGACCGATCTGGCCGTCGATTTGGGCAGACACGCCCTTGGGGTGGAAGGAGTGAGCGGCCTTTCGTCCATCCCTCCTTATTATTACAAATTCACCGGAGAGGAGATTCTCCACTATTACCTGGATTTGGCCGAGGAACTGGGAACACCGATGATTCCCTACAATTTCCCCCGCCTCTCGGGGGTTACGCTCACGCCGGATTTCATCAGCAAGCTGATTGAAGAAAAGGCCATTGCGGGACTGAAGTTCACCTCGGAAAATTTCTATGATTTGGAAAAAATCAAACTCAGCTACCCGGATCTGACGGTTTATAACGGACTCGATGAAATGTATATTTCGGGACTGGCCATGGGCGCGGACGGCGCCATCGGAAGCACGTTCAATTTCATGGCGGATAAATTCATCCGGATATCGGATTTCTTTGAAGAAGGCCGCATTGAAGAAGCCCGCCGGCTTCAGAGCGAAGCGAACCAGGTTATCGAAGCTTTATTCGGGGTTCGCTGTTTCATGGCGGCGCAGAAATACATGCTGGATCTTATCGGTATTCCCTTCGGAGATCCGCAAAGGCCTTTTATGCCGCTGAACGGCGAAGAAAAATCCTTCCTGAAGAAACGATGCGAATCATTATTGGCACGGTAATCGGCTCATGAAACGCATCATCGATCGATTTTCCCTCGACGGAAAAACAGCCTTTGTTACCGGAGCGGCGGCCTGGCTGGGATGGGATGCCGCCTGCGTCCTGGCCGAAGCGGGATGTGATGTTGCACTTTCATCCAGAAACCTTGAAAAAGCCCAAGAGGCGAGTGTTCGTCTTCAAAAACTCTTTCCTAAGATTCGAACCCTCGGAGTGGAGCTGGATCATGGAAGCGCCGATTCGGTGGAACGGGCGTTCGGCCGGGTGATGGATTGGAACGGCCGGCTCGACATACTCGTGAACAATGCCGGCGGAGGTTCGGGCGGCAGTCCCGGCGACATCGGGAAGCGATCGACCCAAGACGTGGATGCGATGATTCAGTCGAATCTTACAGGCGTTCTTTACTGCTGCCGCAGCGCGGCGAACCTTATGGTTCCCCGGGAAACCGGCGTTATCATCAGCATCGCTTCCATGGCGGGCCTCATCGGACGTGACAGACGGATGTATCGGCGAAGCGGTATGAACGCTCAGCCCGTGGATTACGCGGCCGCGAAAGCGGGCATCATCGGCATGACGAGAGATCTCGCGGCGTCTTTGGGGGCCTATGGAATTCGCGTAAATTCCATATCTCCGGGAGGATTCGACAAAGGAGTTCTGCCGCAGCGATTTGTCGACGAATACGCCGATTCTTCGATGCTCGGACGATGGGGAAAGTTCGAAAGCGATATCGGCGGACCGATACTCTTTCTCGCTTCGGATGCCTCATCCTATGTCACCGGACATAACTTGGTCGTCGACGGCGGATTTTCTCTCTTTAAATAGGAATGGCCCATTGAGAGCATTCTCGATAAATGCCGGCAAAGGGGAAACAAGTTATGAAGCCGCTGAAAGCATCGGAAATCAAAGGTAATTGGGCGACACTGATCACGTCTTGGAATCCTGATAACTCCCTGGATCTTACACGTCTGGGGAAAGAAATCGACATTCTCATCGGAATGAACGTGGACGGAATCTATTCCAACGGAACCACCGGTGAATTCCATACACAGACAGAATCGGAATTTGATGCCATCTCGGCTCTTCTGGCCGATAAATGCAATGCGGCCTCCATGCCGTTCCAAATCGGCGTGAGCCATATGTCGGCGCAAATTTCCCTTGATCGACTGCGGCGAATCCTGCCCCTCTCCCCGAGCGCCGTTCAGGTGATTCTTCCGGATTGGTTTCCCGTAACCGATGAAGAGGCTCTTGTCTTTCTTCAGAAAATGGAAGAAACGGCCGAAGGAATCGGACTGGTTCTCTACAATCCTCCTCATGCCAAACGCGTGCTTTGCCCTCAAACCATAGGCCGATTGGCCGATAAAGTCCCAACTCTGGTAGGACTCAAAACCGCCGGAGGAGATGAAGATTGGTTTAAAGAAATGAGAACGTTCATACCCAATCTCAGCGTTTTCGTGCCGGGTCATCTTTTGGCATCGGGAATCGGACAGGGCGCTTCGGGGGCCTACTCCAATGTTGCCTGCCTCCACCCGAAGGCCGCTCAGGAATGGACCGATCTCATGGCCGATGATATGGAGAAGGCCTTGGAACAGGAAAAGCGGCTGCGGTATTTCATGGATACATACATCGTTCCATTCATAACCGAGCACAAGTACTGCAATTCCGCCTGCGACAGGCTGCTTGCCATGATTGGAGGATGGGCGGATGTCGGCGAAAACATGCGCTGGCCCTATCGTTCCATACCGGCATCCGAAGCATCCCGGCTGCGGCCCGTCGCGCGAGAAATTTTACCGGAATTTATTCTATAGGAAGCATCAGAACACACACAGGCGATCCGGTTTCCAATCGGGCTTCCCACCCGTCTGAAGGAAGTCCGGTTGCAGGATCGAAACGTCTGCAGGTGATTTCATGGGAATCCTGATTCGCGATGAATAAAAGGCTCCCGTCGGGTGAAAACTCGATGTCGCGGGGCGTTTTGCCGCGGCAGGAAAAGCGCTCGGCAAGGGAGAGATTGACCGGAGAAACAGTGCCGCCGCCGGCCTTCGTGCCGCTTCTCTCGATAGAAAACACGGCGATTGTATCGCTGAAGCGGTTGGAAACGGCGACGGTTTTCCCGGAAGGATGAACCTTCACCGCCGCCGGTGCCGCCCTATCCGCGGTATCGGCGGCTTCCGTGTTTTCTTCCCGGACGACGGCAAGATTTCCGGTTTCGGGATCGATAAGTGCGGCCAGAAGCTTCGGCTGAAGCTCACACAGCAGATAAACAACCGGAAGAAAAGGATCAAAGGCCAGATGACGCGGACCGTATCCTCCGGGAACGTTCAGGGCGATTTCCGGATCACTCCGATCGTCACCGGGACGATGGCGCCATACGATATCGCTTCCGAGATCAACAACATACAAGACATCGCCGTAGGGGCTTTTAAGGACTTGGTGTGCATGAGGCGCGCCTTGACGTTCGGTATTCGGGCCGCTTCCCTCATAAAGCCGATCCATTCTGACGCGTCCGAGCCGTCCTTCATCCAGTCCGTAACCGGTGAGCCGTCCGTCGGAATAGGAAGCCGCGTATAACCGTCTGGCCTCCGGAACAGCCGTCAGATGACAGCCGGAGCGTCCGGGACCTTTTCGGCGGCAGCGCCGTCTGAGATGCCAGTCTTCACCTACGGTAAACTCCACTACGGCACCATGCCTGTTTTCCATTTCGGAAACGGCATACAGTCTCCGCCGATCAGGCAGCCATTCAAGATAAGACGGATTACGGATGTCGGAGTATGTATTCAGAACGGTAAAGCGTCCTGATTGATCTCTTTCGACAATAAGGATGCCCGCCCCTTGGGCATCGATATCCGGAGATTTGTGATGGGTGTATGTCCCGACGGCGAAACGAAGCATAATCGGAGGGTACCATGCATCCGAAGAGGACTGTAAGGAGGCCGGATGTGATGCCGACTCCTTTTCGCCGCCATATCTCACCTCACCTCTTCGGTACGGAAGTTCCGCGTGAATCAGTCCAGAATGAGAATTTCAACGCGGCGATCTTTCGCATCGGTTCCCGTCGGGATTTCGGACCCCACCCCGCGGATATAAAGCTTTCCGGAACCCGATCGTCCGGCGGGGAACAAAGCTTCGGCGGCGGCGGCGGCCCGCCGGCGGGACAGATCCCTTCGGCCTTCGGCGCTCCCGTAATGGGCGGTATGACCCGTGATGAGAATATCGCGGTCGGCATAATCGGCCAGACGATTGCCGAGAATTTCAAGATACGCCCGGGCGGATTTTGAGATTTCCGCCGATTCCGGATCGAAATAGATGTTTTGCGCATCATCAAGAATGAGGCGCACACCTTCGCCGATCACCTCCACGTCCATACCCGGGATTTCTGCGAATTCCTTCCGAAAATCATCGGCAACACGCTCCCTCTCCAGAACAGGGATTCTCCGGTATTCGATTTCCTGACGCCCTCGGAATTCCCGGCTGTATCCGTCGCTCAAGAGCAGAAAGAACTCGAAATCCTCAACTCTTGAAACGGGAATGCCGTTTTCGATGTCCCAAAGCAGATGATGAACGGATCGCCCCGAAAGCATTCGAATCGGCTCACCGGGCTCCCGAACGGGTAAATGGATGTCGTACTCAATGCGGATTCGAGCCAGATCCCTGCCCTCCGACTCGATCCGTTCCAGATAGGTATACACGGCGTTAAAATCCGCGCGATACGGTCCGGCAAGAACATCGCCGAAGCGGAAAAGATGAACTTCAGCGGCTTTTTGATTCCATGAATCGCCGGGGGCCACAGGATCATCCGGAAAAACAGGGATATCACGGAACACCGGCCGCGCCGCGTTTTCAGGGATTTCCAAACGGCCCCGTACATCACGGGTTATCAAAACCTTCTCTTCACTCACCCACTCCACATACCACGGTGCTCCGGCTATACGCTCCTCGGTTCGGAAGACGCTTTCCAGGCTCGCCGTTCCATCTTCGTCCACGAATTTCGTAACGCTCACCGACGATTCGGTTATTTCCGCGTCATGATAATAAAGGCCGTCGGCATAAACCGACTCCATCACCCGTGCATCGGCATGAAGAACTTCTCCGGGACGGTGGATGAATCGTAACAGCGCGGCATCGGAGGAATGAACGGTTCCGGAGGAGGAACCGGAGGCCGTTTCGTTCTTGATTTCCGTACCGACATCCGCGGAAAGGCCCTCTTCTGTAAATACAGGAGGGCAAACGGCTGAGAATACCACGATGAAGAAGATGGCCGGGAAGACATTGGCGGCCGATAAACGGTATTCGGGGATATCGAAGAAAAAACGTCTCATGCCCGTATCATCGGCGTAAATGTGTTTCCGGAGTAGACGGAATATCGAGAAACTCGTGAGGTTCCCGAATCTCACAAAGCCTCCCCGCCTCCGCCCCGGTGTATTTCCTCCGATGAAAAAGACTTAAAATATTCGCTCCGCATCTCTCATGAAGAGACTCTGGCGCCCGGCCGCGTCCGCCGTTACTCTAAAGGCTATGAATCTTCCGCTCTCCGAACCGACAAAGGACTGGTTTCTCCGCCGCTACGGCAGACCGACGGCCGTTCAAATCGGTGCGTGGAAAGCATCTTCGGCCCAAGATCATCTTCTCGCCGTGGCTCCTACCGGAAGCGGAAAAACCTTTGCCGCGTTTCTGACGGCCCTGGACGGTTTTTATTCGGGAAAAATCGCTCCCGGCGCACTCCGTGTTCTCTACATCTCGCCGCTAAAAGCATTGGGAACCGACATCAAGGAAAACCTGACCGGCCCCTTAAGGGAATTAAGGAAAGTGCACGATGAGAAGGGTACCAAGGCACCTGAAATCCGTATCGGCATCCGAAACGGCGACACGACTCCCTCCGAAAGACGGCGTCAAATCGCAGAGCCGCCCGAGATACTCATCACCACGCCCGAAAGCCTGAACATCCTTCTTCTCTCGGACGGCGGCCGCAGGATTCTCTCCACCGTTGAAATCTGCATCCTTGATGAAATCCATGCCGTGGCTCCCACCGGACGCGGAACGCTTTTGGCCTGCGCCTTGGAGCGATTGGCCGATCTCGCGGGGGAATTCCAGCGCATCGGACTCACCGCCACGGTCCGGCCCTTGGAAAGAGCGGCTGAATTTCTGGGCGGATTCATGCCTTCGGATTCCGCCGGATCCACCCTCATCCCGCGCCCGGTCACCATCGTGGCCCCTCCTTCCGAGAAAAAAATCCTTATCTCCGTGGAACCCCTCCCCGCGCCGCCCCCCGACGCCGATCATCCGGACCCCGAAGGATTCTGGAAAGACATCGCCCGGCGGGTACGCCAATCGGTCAAAGAACACCGCTCCACCCTGGCCTTTCTGGACAGCCGCAAATGGGCCGAAAAAACGGCCTGCCTCATCAACGAAGGCGAAGAAGAAATTCTTGCCTGGGCCCATCACGGCTCCCTTTCCAAAGACATGAGGCGGCTGGTGGAAACCCGTCTTAAAAAAGGCGAACTGAAAGCCGTCGTGGCCACCGGCTCTCTGGAACTGGGCATCGACATCGGTCCTTTGGATGAAGTCCTGATGCTCGGATCACCCGCATCTCCATCGGCCGCTCTGCAGAGGGCCGGCCGAGCCGGACACAGGCCGGAATCTCCCAGCAGAGCCCGCATTTTTCCGGTAACCCCATCGGATCTTCTGGCTTCGGCCGTACTTTCCAAAATGTCGGAAAACGGAGAAATCGAAGCACTCCGCATCCCGGAAAATCCTCTGGACCTTTTGGCGCAGGTTCTCCTTACCCTCTGCGCCGAAAAAGGCCGCACCGCCGAAGAACTTTGGAATCTGATCCGCCGCTCTTGGCCCTTCCGAAATCTCCCGCGAAAATCCTTCGACTCGGTCCTGACCATGATCATGGGCCGCTACGCGGAAACACGAATCGCAACCCTCAGACCGCAAATCTACAAAGACGGAGAACTGCTTGTCGCCCGTCCCGGAACGCGCATGCGCCTTTATTCGGGCGGCGGCGCCATTCCCGATTTGGGTCTGTTCGCGGTAAAAGCCCGCGGCATCGAAGGAACCATAGGATCGCTGGATGAAAAATTCGTCTGGGAATCCCGAACCGGCATGGTCTTCCACATGGGAAACCGCCGATGGCGCATCGTCGAAATCAACGACAGGGAAGTTCAGGTGATCCCTACGGACGAAGCAATAAGCACCGATCCGTTCTGGAGGGCCGAAGCACGCGATCGCGACGAGGACTATTCCCGCCGCGTCGCCGAACTTCTCGAAACCGCCGAAGAGCTCCTCGCCGCAGAAGGGCAGTCAGAACCGGATGTCTCCTCCTCGGATCCTTTGACAGCCTTGCTGCAAACCGACTGGAACCTCAGCGACAAGGCGGCCTTTCAGCTCGCGGACTACCTGGAAAATCAAAGACGCAAAAGTGGAGTCCCCCTCCCCCACCGGCGCCACATCGTCGCCGAGTCCGCGGCCGCCCCGGAAACCGGAGCCGATCCGGAAGCCAGGATTCTCTTTCTCCACACATTCCTCGGCGGCCGCGTCAACAGGCCTCTTTCCCTGGCCCTGCAGGCCGCCTGGGAGAAACAATCACCCATCCCCGTTTATCCGATCGTCACAGACGAAGTTATCGCGTTCAGCCTGACAGACCGTGACATCGAGTCCTTCGTCTCCCTGTTTTACGGCCTTTCCGATCCGGAAACGCTTATCCGGCGCGTACTGGAAGCCACCCCCTTTTTCGGCGGCCGTTTCCGGGAAGCGGCCGGCCGGGCCATGCTTCTGCCCGCCTCAACGCCCAGTCGGCGCCGGCCCCTGTGGATAACCCGCCAGAGATCCCGCATGCTCATGGAAGCCGTCCTGCCGTATCCTGATTTTCCCATCCTTGCCGAAGCTTGGCGATGCACATTGAACGACATGTTCGCCATGGATGCTCTTGAGGATGTCCTTGAAGGAATCCGAAGCGGCGACATTCGCATCAGCATTATAAGAACCGCCGCACCTTCACCGTTCGCACGGAACGCCGTCCGCCGACGGGAAGCGGTTCGCATGACTTCGAACATGCAGGATCAATCCGACGCCCGCCTCATCAGCCGCCTGGACGACGGAGAAATCCGCCGACTAAAGAAAGCGGGGATCCTGAAGCCGAACATTCCGGAGAATCTCATCCGCCGGCTCGACGGACGAAGACGCCGTCTGGAAGAAGGATTGGCGCCCGGATCGGTTGAAGCGCTGAAGGCATGGATCGCCGAACGGGAGGCTTTCGACGCGGCCGACTGGGAACAAACCGTCGCGGCGGCGTCTCGGGATTCGGGGCTGAACGCGGCGGATTTGGAAAAAGCCGTGAAGAAGGCCGTTGTAAAAACACGGCTGGGCCCCGGCAAAAAGCCTTGGGTTATCGCCGCGGACCGCGCGGAAGAATGGGAAGCGGCCTTCGCCGAACGATCGGCGGATGCGGGCGATTTTCCGGCCGCCGCACCGGCGGGAACGCAAATCGCCGAGGACGACCGCTCAGCAGTTCCCGATGGGATTGACGCCGCCGAGAAACCGGCCTCTCCGGCCCGCCTCGATAATCCGGAAACGGCCGCCGCTCTTTCGGCTTTCTGGATTTCCGGCCGGGGACCCCTTCCCGTCGAGAAGATTCTTGAATCGTTCGGGATTTCCCCGAACTCGGCGGCGGCCGGCGAGATCATCCGTAACTGGGAAGAACAAGAGAACCTTATCTTCGACACCGTGAGTCAAGATTCCGCGGATGAAGAGATGTGCGATTCGGAGGGTCTTGAGATTCTTCTCCGCTGGAAACGGCGGCAAAACAGAAATGCGGATGCGCCTCTTCCGATCGATCGTCTGCCCGCGTTCTTGGCGTATCATCAGGGATTCGATGCCGCACCGGCGGGCGAAGAACATCTGGCAAAGATATTGGCGAATCTTGACGGACTTCCCGCTTCGGCCGCGCTCTGGGAAACGGCGATTTTTCCGACTCGGACTCCATTTTATCGTCCGAAGGAACTGGACGATCTCGTACGCCGGGAAGAGGTGATGTGGGTGGGAGCCGGCAGGAATCAAATCTCTTTTCTGACGTCCTCAGGCGGCTGGCGCTTTCCTTCGCCCCAGGCTGATGAAGCGGCTGAACACAGCCTGCGGTACGATGAGGCATTCCCGCTTCCCGGTTCCGCGCGCAAGGGATTCTGGGAAATCGCGGACGCTCTGGAATTAGACAGCGCGCAGGCCGTCCGGGCCATCTGGGATCGTGTCTGGTCCGGCCGGCTCACCGCGGATGACGCGGGGGTTCTCCGAAGAGCCGTCGCGTCCGGATTCAAGGCGCCTTCCGCCGCCGGCAGCTCCAATCGGGGGGGAGCAAGAACTCCGCCGCAAGGTCTCGGCCCCGGTTCAATCCCGCCGCTCTCCGGTTCGCCGCTCTCCGGATCGGCGGCTTCGGGCTCGAACGCCGGGAAAGGAGGTTTCCGCGGCTGGATGGCGGGACGGCCTCTGGAGGGACGGTGGTATGCTCCCGCTTACGCCGAAGAGCCTTCCGACCCCATGGAATCGGACCAGCTTCTTCGGGAACGGATCAGGATGCTTCTGAAGCGCTATGGGGTGATTTCACGGCCTCTGCTCGAACGGGAAATCCCGCCTCTGCGATGGCCGGCTCTGGCCGGAACGCTGGCCTTAATGGAACTGAGCGATGAGGTGATCGGCGGGATGTGGTTTGACGGACTGCCGATGCCCCAGTTCCTTGCGCCCGAATCCCTTCCGGCATGGCGCGCCGACGCATCGCCTCGGGGCGGATGGTTCCTCGACGCCTCCGATCCCGCCTCTCCCTGCGGCCTTGCCGATATCGCCTCTCTCCCGCCGAGGAGAGAGGGTACCTGGATCGTCTGGAATAAGACGGGGCAACTCGATTTTATCTTAAGTCCCGGACGCAAACGGCTGGAGCGCCCGCATTCGGCCGCGAGAAGCGAAGACAAGGGAACGGCTGAAGCTCTGGGCCGCACGGCGGCATTGCTCACCGAAAGGGAAATCGCTCCTCTTCCGCGCTTAAGCATACGCGACTGGAACGGAAAGGAACCCGACGGTGCGGATTTGAAAATATTGGAAGCCGCCGGTTTTCGTCCGGGAGGTTCCGGAGATTGGATTTACAGACCGCGCCCCATCGGGATGCGCTGAAGCAAAGCCGAGATTCCTCAGAACCCGCTTCGGCAGGGCTTTGTTTCAAAAAACGCTGATTGTTGACATCACCTCAAAAAGAAAAAACTCGGCATTCGGCCTATGAAGCACCCCTAACAGGCTGTTGAAAGCTCCCGAGAAAATCCCGCAAAGATTCCGCGACGATTTTTTTCTCCCGACGGGCAACTTCTTTATCCGGCACTTCGCGGCGAGTTATTACCCGTCTTTGGCAATCCGGCGGCTCAGCGTGGATTGGTTCACCCCGAGAAGCCGGGAAGCCAGCGACTGATTCCCGTCGGCCTTTTCCAGAGCCGCCTCAAAAACAATATCGTTGATTTCCTTGACCGTGGGAAAATGTCCGAAAATGCGAACCAAGCCGTTATAATCCAGATCCGCGAATTCCGGAACACTCTCGGTGATATCCGGAACATCGGCGTTCCCAATAAGATCGCGAAACGGCTTCAGATTCAATACGGTTCCGGAGGTTCGGCTTAACGCATCGAACACAAGAGAATGAAGTTCTCTGACGTTGCCGGCAAAACCGTAAAGACTGAGAAGAGGTTCCAGTTCCGGAGGGATTCGAGGCGGTTTCCGACCGAGTTCTTTCGCGGCTTCGCCCACGAAAGCATGAACAAGAGGCATCAAATCTTCCTTTCTCTCCCTTAAAGGCGGAAGCGTCACATGATGGGCAATCAATCTGAAATAAAGATCCCGGCGGAAGGCTCCTTCTTCAATGCGGTTCGGAAGATCGGCGCAGGTGGCCGCGACAATGCGGGCATCGGTGGTTTCGGGAGTGTCCGAGCCCAGAGGATAATATTCTTTTTCCTGAAGGAGTCTGAGCAGTTTCACCTGTGATGCCGGAGCCAAATCGCCGATTTCATCAAGAAACAGAGTGCCGCCGGCCGCGCGCTCCACCAATCCGGAGCGCTCATCGCCGGCATCGGTGAACGCGCCCTTCTTATGGCCGAAAAGCGTGTCGGAAAAAAGGGCATCATCCAGACCGGCGGCGTTCACCGTTACAATCCGGCCGGTTCTGCCGCTCGCCTTATGAATGGCGCGGGCCAAGAGTTCCTTGCCCGTACCGCTTTCTCCGGTAATCAGAACCGGCCGCGCCGTGGTAGCGACAGCCTCTATGTACTGAAAAACGGAAATCATGGAATCCGATTCGGTAACGAAAGAAGCGAAGGTATCGGGATTTTCAAGCGAATCCCTGTTCAGCACCCGGCTGCCCATGGCGGACAGTTCGCTGTTGAGTTCTCGCCAATCCAGCGCATGACGCACGGCCGTAATCAGACGAGTTCGATCCGGAGGCTTGTTTAAATAATCATAAGCTCCAATCTTCATGCATTTCACGGCGGTCTGCAAATCCTCATCGCCGGTAATCATGATGACCGGAAGACCGGGATGGACTTCGGTAATCTCTTCAAGAACCTCAATTCCACTCTTGCCCGGCATCCCGATGTCCAAAAGGACGAGGCAGACACTATTGTCGCGAAGACGGTCCCGAACCTCTCTGCCGTCGCTGGAAATAATGACATCCTCATATCCTTCGGAGCGGAGAATGGTTTCATAAAGAGCCAGTACGGCGATATCGTCATCAACAACGAGAATAAATTCCCGCTCTTTTTTACTCATAAGCAAATGCCTCTGTATCATTATCGTCCGTTTTTCTTTTACGGATGACTTTCCAAACCCGGAACACGAACGGAACGGAGACTGATCCCGCTTTTTTACCACCGGCCGGCACGAAACTCAGGCGGCCGGATCAAAAAAAATGACTTCGCCGGCTCTGATTAAAGTACGCCGAAATCGGCTGAGGAGCCCGAATAAAGCGGCGAAAGAAGCGGTCTTCGCCGAACAGCATGGAAAAAATCGCGAGAAAAACCACCGAGTATGGATCAATCTCCGAAGGATGGGTTCATTCGGATTCGCCGAACCGTTTCTTCTTTGGTAGCCGCTCCGGGCGAGTCGTTTTATACTGCCTCGCATGACAGATATGAGATCCGATACCGTTACCCGGCCAACCGAAGCGATGAGGAAAGCCATGGCCGCCGCCGAAGTGGGCGATGACGTCCTTGGGGAAGATCCCACTATTAAGGCCTTACAGGAAAAGGCCGCGGAACTCACCGGCAAGGAAGCCGCACTCTTCGTTCCCTCCGGTACCTTCGCCAATCAGCTCGCCCTCTTCACTTGGGCACCTCGGGGCGGAGAGGTTTATCTGAACGAGAACACACACATCGTGCAGCACGAGGCGGGAGCTTCCTCCTACCTCAGTTCCGTCTTTCTCCGGCCGTTCCCTCCGGCCTCAAGCCCGTGGGCCGAATGGTCCGATTTCGCTCCGAGAATCCGTCCCGGAATCGACCAGCATTTTCCCATACCGGCCCTTATATGCCTGGAGAACGCCCTCTCCGACGGAACGGTCCAGCCGCTTGAAAGCATGGCCGCGGTAAAAAAGGGCGCCGAATCGAGGGGACTGCCGGTCCATCTGGACGGAGCCAGAATTTTCAACGCGGCCCTGACTTTAGGAGTGGATGCAAAAGACATCGCGGCCCAAGCGGATTCGGTGATGTTCTGCATATCCAAAGGACTCGGGGCTCCGGTGGGAAGTCTGCTCTGCGGCCCAAAAGATTTCATCGATAAGGCATTTTTTAAAAGAAAAATTATGGGGGGCGGCATGCGCCAGGCAGGCATATTGGCCGCCGCCGGCCTCGTGGCGTTTGAGGAAGAACTCCCGAGGCTCGGAGAGGATCATGAAGCCGCGAAAAAACTGGCCCGCAGTTTCTCCGAATATAGTGAGATTTTCGAAGTGCTTACTCCGGAGCCGGATATCAACATGGTGTTTCTGAAACTGAAAGAAGGGGGAGCGGAACGGGAGAGCCTCTTCATGAACCTCCTTTCGGAAGCCGGGATTCTTATCTACGGTTCCGATGTCTACGGCTCCGAGAGCGGTGTGTTCCGATTTGTTACCCATCGGGATTTAAAGCCGGACAATCTCCAACACATTTTTGATGTTCTTCCGGGGATCGCGGATAAATTGGCCGCGCCGAACAGAGGAAAATCCGCTAACCAATGAATCACGAAGATTTTCAGCTTTTTGTCGATCTCGATGGTGTTCTCGTTGATTTTGATGCGGGCGTACGCCGAGCGACGGGGAAAGACCCCGCTGAGCTCCATCCGAAATCCATGTGGCCCGTTCTTGCAAAAACACCTGGATTCTACGACGCTCTGGAGTGGACGCCGGACGGCCGAAAGCTCTGGAACGCCGTTAAACCTTTCGGACCGGCGATTCTGACGGGGCTGCCGCTTGGCAAATGGGCGGAACGGCAGAAACGTTCCTGGTGTTTGCGCGAATTGGGGCAAAACGTGCCGGTGGTTACCGGTTTGGCCCGCCATAAAGCGGAACTCGCGGCCGAATGGCTCGAAGTGAACGGCCTCGCGGACAAGGTGCCCGTTCTCATTGACGACCGGCTGAAAATCAGGGAAGACTGGGAATCTGCGGGCGGGCGGTTCATTCTGCATCTGAACACGGAAAGTTCTCTCGAAGCTCTCGGAAACCTGGGATTTCCCATAGATTGATTTCTCCGTGAAGACGCGCCGCGGCCATAACCGATATCATCGGTTCGAACGAAAGGCCGCCGCGGCCTGAGAACTCTTTCGGGATTACGCCCTTAGAATGGCGAAGAGATCCTCCCATCGGGATATTTCGTATGTCGGTCGGTTCGGGCCGTTGTTCGCAGAGCGTGAAGGATTGAACCAGCAGGTATCAAGTCCGTATCCGATACCGCCCGCGATATCGGAACTCAAGGAATCACCGATAACGAGAATCGACTCCCGGGGAACATCACCGAGCCGTTCCATCACGTAATCAAAGAAAACGGAAGACGGTTTGGCGGCTCCCGCGGTTTCGGAAACCACGATATGGGAGAAATCATCCAAAATACCGGCCTGTTTCAGCCGTCCGAATTGGGTGTCTCTGATGCCGTTGGTGATAATGGCTTTGGAGATTTGTTTCGGAAGATCTTCAAGCATCTCGCGGGCGCCTTCGATCATGAAACCCGACCGGGCCAGTTCTTCCAAGTACACGCCGCTGAAACGCTCGGCGTCGAGTTTTACGCCCAAATATTCGGCAAGCCGTTCAAATCGAAGAACGCGAAGCCTCTCCGATGAGATTTCGCCCTTCTCCAATTCCCTCCAGAGCGCCGCGTTGATTTCCCGATAGGCTTCCCGAATCTCAGACGTGGTTTCCAGGCCGAACGAAGCGGCGGCCGTTCGAAGGGCGGAGTCTTCCGAGGCGTCATAATCCAAAAGTGTTCCGTCGGCATCAAAAAGGAGCCACGTATAGCGGCGGGTGTGTTCGGGTGTGTTCATATGGGATAATGGACGGATTCTTCTCTTTGGTTCAACCGGGGCCCGTTCTCTTCACACGATTCGCGGACGATGGTTCCGAAGCGCCGATTTTCCGCAGGCTGCCGAGGCGGCCGGCGGATGAACCGCAGCCCGGATCGAAGCGGTTACGGCCCCGACCGGCCCCGGCGGAGCGGACGAGCGAAGCCGGAGAAAGCCGGGCGGAATAGGCCGTTTGAGCGGAGAGCCGGATAAGCCGCCCTAAAAACAACTTCCCTCCGGACCGAACCTAAGATTCTACTTCAAATACGAAAGCCATTTGCTTTGAGCCTGAAGCATACCGTCCACCATGTTCTTCATGCCGTGAAATTTATCCACCATGGGACAGGCGAGAACGGCCTGAAGAACCAAATCCCGGCTCCCCGTAAGAACGGCTTCGGCGGTAAGGTCGTAAACACCGACGTAATTTCGAAGCAGCGCGGCGAATCCCTTGGGGTACGTGTCGAACCGAACGGCCGAAACACCCTTACGGTCGATAATCCCGGGCACTTCCACGGCGATGTCGTCGGGCAGGGAAGGAATCGCGCCTTTATTCATAACATTCACGGCGGCTTCTTCATAACCGGAATCGGAAACAATTCCGTCCATAATCGGTACAACCCGTTCATGCAGTTCCAATGTAATCTCCGAGCGGTCCGTTTCCGTCAGGGCATGGCGGTAGAAGGCGTAAAAATCCAAAATTCCCTGATGATCGGCGGCATCCCGAGCCCAGGCGATATACTCTCCCAGATGGCTGTCCACGGTAATCGGCAGCAGTCCGTAGGTATCGAGAATCGCTTTAAAGAGCGTCCGATCCGACCAGGGCCGGGAAGAGGTTTCTCTGTCGATCTTCCATTTCTCGGCCGCGCCTTCGGTTTCCGGAGTAAGGCCGGTACGCTGAGTATATTCCCAGGCGTCCGAGTATCCGGGCTCGACTTCAAAAAAAGAGGGTGCTTTCTCCATGATGTCCGGATAGGCATCGTTCCCGGAATCCGCATACCGCGCCTCAAGAAGCACGCTGAAGTGATTCAATCCGGCGGCCCGCATTCTCAAGTTTTCCGCCGGAGTATCGAGAATGGTCGGCAGGTAGCGCTTGAGGGAGGCGATTTCATGGCACATGCCGACGAATTTCATTTCCGGATATTTACGGAGAACGGCGGTGGTAACGGCCGTCATGGGATTCGAATAATTGAAGACGACGGCATCCGGACAGATTTTTGCGACATCGTCGCAGATTTCCAGAATAACCGGGGTAATCCGGAGCGCATGGAAGATTCCGCCGGGACCGCCGTTCTCACCGTAAACCTGGGCGATGCCGTACTGCATGGGGATTTTCCAATCCATGTCCCACAGCTGGAACCGATTGCCGACCTCGATGGAGATAAGAACGAAATCCGCCCCTTGGAGAGCTTTCCGCCGGTCCGTTGTCGCGCTCAGGGTAAAATCAAGTCCTTTCGCTTTAATAAAATCGGAGGCCGTACGATAAACGCTATCCAATGTTTTACTGTTGATATCAACCAGCGAAACTTCGGCACCTTTTAAAACGGAACTCTGAAAGATATCTCCCAGGGTTCCGTATCCGAACTGAGCACTGCCTGCCCCGAATAAGACAATTTTCATTTTCTTATCTCACTTTCCTTGAAATGTATCGTCGGAGAGACTCTCCGCGATTCTCTTTATGTTCTCGCTTCTTTACGTCCCGGATGAAGGAACACTGATTTTATCCTCAAGATTATAAACCGTTCCGTAAATCTCAACATCCGTCGACGGTCCGTCAACCAGATGAAGCGTGACTCCTTTTCGATCGGCGCGAACATCCATTGCCGATTGTCCGTAGCGGATTCGAAATCCCAGACTTTCCCAATTCCGCGGAAGGATCGGTGAAAAGGAAGGCATCGTGCCTTGGGGCCGGAAACCGCCGAACCCCCATACGACGGCCAGCCAAGTACCGCCCATGTTCGCGGCATGAATGCCGTCTTTCGTATTTCCGTGAGTATCGTCCAAATCCAGAGTCGCGGTTTTGGAAAAATACTCATAGGCTTTTTCGGCATCTCCGAGCCGGGCGGCCATGATGGAAAAAGCCGCATAGGAAAGCGAGGAGTCATGCGTTGTGACCTTCTCGTAATACTCGAAGCTGTTCCTGACTGTGGGATTCTTTCCATCGTCTCCCAGAAGAACATAAGCCAGGACGGTATCGGCCTGTTTGCAAACCTGATGCCGGGAGAGGGTCATATGATGATAATGGAGAAGAAGAGGATAATGATCTTCGGGCGTCGCCGCGAAATCCCAAACCGGCTTGCTGAGAAAAGAGGAATCCTGAGGATTCACATCCCGTTCCCGGTCGTAGAGAATAACCATGGCTTCGGAGGCGGCCTTCCAGGAAGCGGGTTCGTCATCTTCCAAATTTATACGCCGTTTAAGATTACTTAAGGCATCGCCGTATTGGGATTCCAAAAGAGTGTAGGCCGAAAGAGCCGTTGTGAGATTCTTTTGCGCCATGCGGTTGGTAAAATAGTTATCATTTATCAGGCATGTGTATTCATCCGGTCCGGTAACCGTGTGGATATGAAACTCATCTCCTGTAAAATTTCCCACTTCCATCCAGATTCTTGCCGTTTCAAAGAGAATCTCGGCGCCGTATTCGACAATAAAATCATCATCTTCCGTTGCTTCCCAATAACGCCACACGGCATAGGCGATATCCGCGTTTATATGATATTGAGCGCTTCCCGACGGATAATACGCGGAACACTCCCTCCCGGTGATGGTTCTCCAGGGGAAAGCGGCGCCGCGCGCGTGCCCCATTTCCTTCGCGTGTTCTCTCGCCCCGGGCAGCGTGGCGTAGCGAAACTCCAGAAGACTTCTGGCGATTTGAGGTCTGGTATAAAGGAACAAGGGGAGCATATAGGTCTCGGTGTCCCAAAAATAATGCCCCTCGTATCCCTCGCCGCTCAATCCTTTGGCCGGGATGCTTGCGGATGAATCGCGTGATGAGGACTGAAGAAGACAGAAAAGATTGAAACGCAGGGCTTCAAGCGTATGGTCGTCTCCTTCGATGGTGATACCCGCTTCCTCCCAGAATCTTCTGAGAAAAATCTCCTGTTCATCAACAAGACTCGCGAAACCTTCTTCAAGAAGTTCCCTCGCTTCAAAAAACTGAAAGGGGCAATCGTCATGCATTCTGGAATCCGCGTAACGGGCAATCTTTGTAAGGGTCAGCGATTCACCGGCGGACATTTCCAAAGACCATTCGAATACCGTTTCATCATTATCCTCGAAAATCCCGTCGGGAAGTCTGCCGTATCCCGTATTTCCGATACCGAGGCGATGATTAACGCATGTCCAGAGACGAAGCCCGAAATTTTTCGCTCTGGATTCCAGAATAACGCCGGATTGATCCGTTTCTTTGGAAACGACTTCCAACGGGGCGAAAGGCTCTCCCGAGACTCTGGGATCCGCGGCATCGAAGTAATTGCTCACGCGTGCGCGGACTGTCGATCGAATGGTGAGAACGGCGGAATCAAGAGCCGTAATTTTATATTCGATTGCAAAGACTTCCCTTCGGACAAACGAGACAATTCGGCTTATGTCCGCACGGATTCTCTTCCCGTTCTCCCCTTTCCATGTGAAGCCGCGACCGGTTACGCCGCGCTTCATGTCGAGAAAACGCCGATAATCGCCGTGGTTTTTTTCACCGAGAATCATCGATTCTCCATCGACGCCGACGGAAACGCCCTGAGCATCGGTGACATTCAGAATCTTTTCTCCGACCGTAGAAAAACCGTAGAGTTTTTCCGGATGGTGAATGGGATGTGTATCGAAGAATCCGTTGACATAGGAGCCGCGGATCTCTTTCACCCCTTTTGAATATCCCTCTTCGAAATTCCCTCGGACACCCAGATAACCGTTTGCGGTATGAAAGAGCGTCTCCTCCAAGGGAAGTTTTTCGGGATTGAACGTATGGGTTTCCAGGATATAAGACATGCAATCTCCAAAATTACATGAAAGAACTTTCAAATAGTATGATCATACGGCGGATACGTCAAGTTTAACCATTTCGGGCGATTCAACAAGTTATTCGTTATTTTTTCCGAAAGTTTTTTATTGACGATCCCAAAAGCGGTGGTTTACCATAAGAAATTATGAAAGCTCTTTCATAAATATTTTCAGTAGGCGGGGTTTTGATTACGAAAAGTCCGAAGCGTGCAACCATTTACGACGTCGCTTCCGAAGCGGGAGTCAGCATTACCACCGTTTCGCGCTTTCTGAACAATACAAAGGAAGTAAAAGCCGAGACCGGACTTCGTATCGCGGAGGCCATGGAAGTTCTCGATTACGTTCCCCATGGAAATACCGGAAGCCGGGCCGTCAGATCCGTCGGCCGCATCGGCGTCTTAACTCCGTTTTTTCCGGCGCCTTCTTTTTCACAAAGACTCGAGGGCATCATCCCCGTATTTCGAAATGAGAATTACGAAACGGTTATTTATACCATCGAGAGTACGGAACAGCTTAATGAATATTTAACATCCGTACCGTTCACTAGGCGCATAGACGGTTTGGTCCTGATGTCCGTTCGGCTCGGCAAAGAACACCATCGCATCCTGGCCGACTCAGGGCTCCAAGTGGTGATGGTGGAAAACGATGATGAACATTACTCGCGTGTTCTGGCCGACGACTATCAGGGCGGCCGAATCGCCGCGGAACTCTTTATACGAAAGAACTATTTCCCCTGCGCCTACATGGGAGACAACAATAAAGGCGTGGCCTACAGTCTTCATCCTTCCGAAGTCCGTTTGAACGGCTTTCGCGAAACCTTGGAAACGCAAGGAATCTGTCTGGATAAATCACTTATACTGAAATCGGATACTTCCGTGGAAAACGCCGAATCGGTTTTCGGCGCCCATATGGACAAGAACGGAGCTCCAAGGGCGATATTTGCCATGTCGGATATTCAAGCGATAGGGATTCTCAAAGCCGCTCGAGCGAGGAATCTGCGCGTTCCCGAGGATTTGGCGGTTATGGGATTCGACGACATAGAGGCCGCAGGATGGATGGAGCTTTCTTCCATCACTCAGCATCTTTATGATTCCGGCCGTATTGCCGCCGGATTGCTTCTGGAGAGAATCGCGGGGCGGGGAACGGCGCTGCAGAAAGTGAATCTCCAGGTGGAATTGGTGGAACGATCCACCACTTAATAAAGGAATCCATCGGCTCAAGGGCCGATTAGGAAAGGAGTTTTTCAATGAAGAGAGTACTGTTAACGGTATTAACGATCCTGCTGCTTGCTTCGCTGGTCTTTGTCGGCTGCAAAAAAGAAGAAACGGCAAAAGCACCCGCGGAGAAAGCGGAGCCCAAGGTCGTTACCATGGCCGGTCCCTTCGTGGACAGCGATGCCGTGAAATTCGAAGCTTCCATCAAAGCTTACGAAGAAGAAACAGGCATCGACATCCAATACGACGGTTCCAAGGAATTCGAGGCGTCCATCCGCATCCGCGTTGAGGGCGGCGATGCTCCCGATATCGCCGACTTCCCGCAGCCGGGCCTGCTCGATGCCTTTGTCGGAGGCGGATACGTCGTCGACCTGAACAAGGTTCTGGACATGGGTAAGGTTAAGTCCAACTACATCCAAAGCTGGCTCGACATGGCCACCATGGAATCCCCCGAGGGACCCATCATGGCCGGTATCTGGGGCCGTGTTAACGGCAAGTCCCTGGTTTGGTATAACAAGGCCGCATTCGATGCCGCCGGTTATAAAGTTCCGAATACCTGGGACGAACTGATGGCTCTCCAGAAACAGATTGTCGCCGACGGCGATACTCCCTGGGCCGTTGGTATCGAATCGGGCGCAGCCACAGGCTGGCCGATGACCGACTGGGTTGAAGAGATGATGCTCCGCACCACCAGTCTTTCGAATTACGACAAGTGGGTTTCCGGTGAACTGAAGTTCAACTCTCCGGAAGTTCGCGCGGCCATTGAGAGCATCAATGAGCTCTGGCTGAAAGACGGACTGGCTTACGGCGGACGTGAAGCCATCGCCACCACCAGTTTCGGTGATTCTCCCAAGGTGATGTTCGAAGATCCTCCCAAGGCTTGGCTGCACAAGCAGGGAAACTTCATCACCAGCTTCTTCCCCGAAAACCTGAAAGCCGGTGTTGATTACGATTTCTTCTACCTGCCTTGTAAGGATCCTTCCCTCGGACGTCCCGTTCTGGTTGCCGGCGACATCTACGCCATGTTCAACGACAGACCGGAAGTCCGCGAAACCATGCAGTATTTCGCCACAGGCGCTTCGGTTGAAGGCTGGGTACGGGCCGGCGGAGCCATTTCCCCGCATAAAGACTCGGATCTGAGCTGGTACAGCAACGAAGTCGACCGAAAAGTGGCTGAAGTCATTCAGAACGCCACCAGTGTCCGTTTCGACGGTTCGGACCTGATGCCCGGTGCCGTCGGCGCCGGTTCCTTCTGGAAGGAAATGACCGCCTACGTCTCCGGTGCCAAGAGTCTTGACGCGGCCTTGAAAGCCATCGACGCGTCCTGGCCCAAGTAATCGGTTTTTCCGACGATTGGATTTTTCGGATTATCAGGCGGACCTCCGGAGATGCCTGAAAAAATAAGTCCGCGGAATTCAAAAGATGCGTATCTGCGCCCACGGCGGATTTCGGATCCGCCGTGGGTTTACCCTTGGCTTCCGGAAACATTCCGAAGATTTTATTACGGAATCCGGGAGCAAGGGCCCTTTCCCCGATCCGCCGTCCGCTTTCGGACGACGGATCGGGGAAGCGGAAAAGGAGGACCGAATGCTGCAAGATCTTAAACCCGGTATTCGCATACCGGCGCTAATTCTACTGTTGGTGCTGACGCTTGCATTCCTGATTGGAGGCTTCTCTCTCCTTCAGGGACAAGCCATTCAAAAACAAAAAGTCGTTTTAACTCTTACGGCTATTATCTGGGGATTGGTTTCGGTGGCGCTTTTATTCTTTGTGATGAATGAAATCGCTTCATCCATGCCGCGCCGTATCCGTTCCTCCGCGGTAGCGGTTGTTTTTGCCGGACCGGCGGTGGCCCTTCTGGTCTGGGCTCTCGTCCTCCCGACGCTCAGATCTCTTCGTTTGAGCTTTATGGATGCCAACGGAAGAAATTTCGTCGGTTTGGCCAACTACAAGTTCGCGTTTACCGATCCGATCATGCTTGAAAGCTTCCGCAACAACCTTTTATGGGTAATCTTCGGAACCTTCTTCTGCGTGGTGGGAGGCCTTATCATCGCGGTACTGGCCGATAAAAGCAAACGCGAGAGACTGATTAAGTCACTCATTTTCATGCCCATGGCCATCTCCTTTGTCGGCGCCGGCGTCATCTGGAAATTTATGTACGCCTACAAGGGTGAAGGTGTGAACATCGCGGAAATCGGTCTTCTAAACGCTCTGGTTACGGGACTCGGAGGAGAAGCGCAAGCCTGGCTGCTCATCCCGTTTTGGAATAATTTCTTCCTTATCGCAATCATGGTTTGGCTTCAAACGGGCTATGCCATGGTGATTCTCTCATCGGCCATTAAAGCCATTCCCGAATCCGTCAATGAAGCGGCCCGGGTGGACGGCGCAAACGCTTTTAGAATCTTCTTCAGCATCACGATACCATCCATCATGCCCACAATCGTTACCGTAACGACAACCATATTGATTTTCAGCCTGAAGCTTTTCGATATCGTCCGGGTTATGACGGGAGGGAACTTCGGAACCAATGTCATCGCAAACGAGTTCTATCTGAGACAGTTCACCTACGGACACTCCGGTCAAGCTTCGGCCATCGCAATTATTCTTTTCGTCGTGATTATACCGGTCCTGGCCTACAATCTCCGCCAGTTCCAAGGAAGGAAGGTGCTGAAATGAGTACGGCTGTAAAAACGGATAGAAAAAGATTTCCCTTGGGAAAGCTTATACTGGGCATCGTCCTTCTCATCATCGTGCTCGTCTGGACCATTCCCACCCTCGGAGTTTTTGTCACCTCCTTCAGGGACTCCAGCGATATTTTCGCAACCGGCTGGTGGACGGTGCTGCCTCATAAAGCCTGGGCAAAAACGGATGAGATTGAACTCTCCCCAAGTACAGATCCCAATGCACCTGTAGAAATCGAAGGCATAACCGCCACTTTCGAAGAATGGCGAAAGGGTGTCGATGTAACCGAAAACAGACGTCTGCAGTGGTACGGAAACAAACGCTCCCGGCGTATCGACGTTTTTGAAAGAAAATGGGTGGGCTTCGGAGCCAACTTAACCCTAAAAAACTATAAGGATGTCATGGCGGCGGGAACCATCACCTTTACCGACGCCCAGGGCAATACAATCACCAGACAGGGCAACAATTTCGCCGACGCGGTCCTGAACTCTCTGGCCGTCAGTGTTCCGGCAACCATCATTCCCATCCTCATCGCCGCTTTTGCCGCATACGCATTCGCCTGGATGGAATTCCCCGGTAGACGTCCTCTCTTCATCATGGTGGTGGCCCTGCTTGTGGTGCCTCTGCAGATCGCCCTAATCCCCATTCTGAGGGATTTCACAAAGTGGGGTTTGAACGGAACATTCCTAAGCATGTGGCTGGCTCACTCCGGATTCGGACTTCCTCTGGCGGTCTACCTGCTTTATAACTACATCAGCACTCTGCCCAGGGATGTCTTCGAGTCGGCTTATCTCGACGGAGCCTCCCCTTTCACCACGTTTGTCCGGCTGGTACTTCCCCTTTCCGTTCCGGCTCTGGCCAGTTTCGCCATTTTTCAGTTCCTCTGGGTATGGAACGACTATCTGGTGGCTTTGGTGTTCCTCGGCGATAAAAACCGTGTGGTCACGAGTGCCCTGGCGGCCATGGTGGGAGAAAAGGGTCAGGATTGGCACCTGCTCACCTCCGGAGCCTTCTTGAGCATGATCCTTCCGCTCATCGTCTTTTTCTCGCTCCAGCGCTTCTTTGTCCGCGGCCTCATGGCCGGCTCGGTTAAGGGCTAGGAGAGTGAGGGCAATGGACGAGCTTGCTCGAACATTGCCGAACCGACGACGCACGCCGCCAAAGGCGAAGGGCTAGGAGCCGAAAGCCGCGACAAAGCAAGCTTTGGCATGGCTGAGGCGACGACACCCTCCGTCCGAAGGACGGCAGAGCTGGGAACCGAAGGCCGCAGCAAAGCTGCGACACCTGCCGTCCGGAGGATGGCAGGGCTAGGAGAGTGAGGGCAATGGACGAGCTTGCTCGAACATTGCCGAACCGACGACCGACGAAAGTGAGGGGGAGCAGTCAAGTTGTACTTGGATGCTCCCGAACTAAGGAAGGGCACAGCAAGCTACGACGCCCTCCGTCCGAAGGATGGCAGGGCTGGGGACCGAAGGCCGCGGAGGATTCGTCTTCTATGCGGCCGAGACGGATATCTCCGAACGGTTCCACAAAAAGGTTGAATCGATGCGCGATCGATCGAACACCTCCGATTTCTCAATGAATCCCCCCTGGCCGGAACCTCAAAACTTAGCACCTGCGGCCTTAGCTCCCCCAATGGACAGCAGAGAATCCTTCGTTGCGGACGCGGTATCCCGTTTCAATGATGATGAGTTCTTCGCCGCCGCTCGATGGGAGGCGGCTCGAAGACTTCTTGCGAATGACGACATGCACGGCGGACCGGCCGCCGCTGAAATGAAGAAGGAACAGAACACCTACATTCCCAACACCCTAAAAAGACCACTCCCCCCTACCCCCGGCATCGAAAAGAACAAACCTTCCGCTCAACCGTTACCTTCTCCCGACTCCATGCGGATTCTCGCCGCCTGGCTTCTAACGCCCCGTGAAGCTTTCATCCCGCCTTCGGAAAGACAAGCGGCCTACTTGCCGAACGCGCTCCCGATCGGCCGCGGCCAAACCATCAGTGCGCCCTACATGGTGACCCGAATGACGGCATTCCTAAATCCGGCACCGTCGGATAACGTCCTTGAAATCGGAACGGGCAGCGGATACCAAGCGGCAATGCTCGCCGCCCTCTGCGCTCATGTTCGAACCGTTGAGTACGTCGGCCCTTTGGCCGCGGAAGCCGGCCGAACCCTTAATGAATTGGCAAAACGTCGCCCCTGGCTCCGGACGATTCGCCAAAGAACAGGCAATGGATATTCGGGATGGGAAGAAGGCGCTCCGTATGACAGAATGATCGTTACCTGCGCCATCGATCATATTCCGCCGTCTCTTATCGAACAGCTGTCCCCCGGAGGGATATTGGTTCTTCCGCTCGGACCGCCGAGAGTTCAAGAGCTTATCGCGATTCGAAAACGTCTTGATTCGGAAGAATGCTCCCCTGGCCCCTCGTGGGTACCATCACGGGAGATTCCCTCACTAAGTCTTCCTTCGGGATACGATGCGGCCGACGTATACGGCAACGGAACACGCGTGGTCTTCGTTCCGTTTGTGCATTAATCCACCGTATTCCACTTCTTCGGACACGCGGCCAGCGTCCAGCCGTTTCCCTTTTCATCCAGCCATCGGGCGATAATAAGAAATCCCCGAACCGAGCCGAAACCGCTGCCGTAGGATGCGGTGGCACCTGTGGATTCGGACCAGCTTTCCGTGGATGTTTCTCTCGAAGCCGTAACGGTTTTGCTGGAACCATGAATCTGTGAAATCATTTCGGCCAAGGCGGCTTCGTCCGCGGCCCGAAGAGTCTTATGCAGAGTACTTCGAATCTTCCCGATGCCCACCGCGGTTCTCCAACCGGAAATTTCCGGAACCTTTTTCAGCCATGAGGGCTCGCCATCCCTGTGTTTGGGAGTCCATGTGAAATCGGGGAGTCCCTGCGGATCCATATAGAAACGGCCCCACGTGGCATCGTCGGCCCGCCAAGTTTCGGAGACTTTGAGTTCCTCAAATGCTCTGTCTGCCGCCTCACCGTCATAATAAGCCCGAGTCCGTTCGTTCCATTCGGTACCGCCGGTTGTACTTGTGACAAAATCCTGGCTGCTTCCCCAGAAACCGGCAAAAACACCGGCCTGCATGGCCGCATCTTCCAAAGCCGAAACGATTTCCTCATCCCGATTCACCTTCATCGTTCCCGCCGAGACAAATACCAATTTATCATTCGTCGGCCGGCTGTCCCAAATCCAGCTTGGTGAATCCGCCGCAGCCGGCGGAATGAAAAGAGAATTGGCTTCGGCTGTTTTCTCAGGTGCGCCCGCGCAGGAAGAAAGAACAAAAGCCGCCACAATAACGGCCGGCTTCCAAACGGAGGATTCGGGAAAAAACATGATTACAGCTCCTTTGTTCCGGTTCCGTTACAACACATCGAATTGCTCAGACGGTCCGTCGGGAAAAATCGGCAAGAGAAGAAAACCCTTGCCGCTAATCCTCAAAATAGGGATCGCCCCCGAAACGAACAACATTCGGTAAATCGGTCCATCCCCATTCGCCATCGGTAACCTTGCCAAGATGGGCATCGTTTCCGGTCATGGATAAGGCGATAACCGAACCGTCGGAGGGATGGGCCAGGTAAAGATAATCATAGTCGTAATCTCTGATCATATACATTACCTCCGTTCCCGATATCGTAACCGTCCAGCTCCCGTCTCCATTATTGATATATTCACCGCCGCCGCTTTGGACGTACTGCTCGGGAAGAATCAAATCGGTCAAAGAAGGCCGAAATTTTCCAACGGCATCAACGTTCGCTTTCAGGTTCGACAGCATTTCGTTGAGATCCTGCGTGTAGGAATCTCCGATGAAATTCCCGTTCGAATCGAAAAGCTGAACCGTCGGAAAACCGGAAAAATCAAAACGGTCCAATTCCGGATTTCTCTTACCATCCACCACATCCAGCAGCTTCAAAGCAATATAATTCTTGGAGACATATTCCTGGAACGCCGGCTTGGAAAGGACATTCTGTTCAAGCCGAACACACCATCCGCACCAGCTTGGAGCTGTAATCAGAACGAATATGTTCTTCTCTTCCCTCTGCGCGGCAGTAAGAGCATCGTCCCAGGAATCGTTCCAATTCACATCCCGACCGAAGGCCGCGGCGGGCAAAACCAGAAAAACAGCCGCGAATAAAACTAAAAATCGCCCGAGAGACAGTGTTCTCATTCTTATCTCCTTCTTGAATTATTCACAAAGCCCATGAATCCCCACGGAAGACAATAATCCGCCGGAGGAGCCACAATCTTACTATATATTAATAGATTAATTATGATGAGGCGATTTAAAAAAACAACGATTTTTGAAACAAATCCCCTTTTTAAGCGAATTCGAAGGGGGTTCGGCCCTATTCGAAAATATGGGGCTGCTGCAAAAGCCTCAAAGGCCTTGAGCAATAACCCACTCATGATAAAAGAAACTCCAATTCATTGACAACCGGAGATTTCCGTCCTAGCTTGTCTTGTATGAAAGTCTCACGTGTTCAATCTCCCTTAATAAAAATCATCGTCGCCGGCATTATCGGAACCTTCGGCATCACATCACTCGCGGCGGCCTCACCCGACTGGGTGGAAAGCTACGGAATGAATACCCCTTACTCCAGAGAGACGCATCTGACCGGTTTTGCCGCGGTCTCTAAAGACGAAGCGAATGCCCGTGAGACGGCTCGGGACCGTGCGGCGGCCGATCTTTCGGGAAAAATTCGAATAAAAGTCCAGTCGGAACTGGTGGCCATCGAATCCGAAACCGACGGCAAATCTTCTTCTTCGGTCTCCCAGGTAACGAAAAACTCGGTGAACGTGAGCGTTTCGGGTATTGAATACGACTTTCATGAAGATCGGCGCAATCTCTACGCGCTGGCTCACATCCCGACGGAAACTCTACTGAAAAATTACACCGGCGAAGCGGCCGGTTACTGGGAAGAAATCCGTGAAGCCCTCCGGAAAGCCCGGGGATTCTCATCTTCCGGCCGCGGCGACAAGGCGCTGGAAACTCTCTACGGCATTAAGGCGGCCTTTCCCAATCTTTATGAACGCTGGACATTGGCACGAAGCGTCGCCGGAAATGACGCGGCTTTTTTCCAGGGACTTCCCGAAGCCCGAACGCTGG
Source organism: Spirochaetia bacterium (assembly GCA_963666985.2). GTDB lineage: Bacteria > Spirochaetota > Spirochaetia > DSM-2461 > DSM-2461 > UBA2779. Next base: position 165,927 of record CAXXIA010000003.1, read on the forward strand.
CCGACCTTCAGCGCGCCGAATCGGACGTCGGGGCGATGATCGACGAATTGGAAGACCGCAGCGCTTCGAGCATCGACGAAGCCGTCGGAATGATCGCGGTGATGCTTCATCGTCAGAATGTAACAGGCGGCCATACCCGGGTTCCTCCGGCACTGTATGAATCAACGACTTTCTCCAGCGAATTCGGCAGATACGTCGCCGAACGGCTGGAAAGCAAACTTGTCGAGGCACTTCCCTCGGGCCGCGAACCGTCGGTTTTCCGAAGCCAGTATTGGGAAGAAGGCGGCCGCATTCGGCTCATCGTTTTGGTTTCGGACGAAAACGGAGAAAAAAAAGGCCGCGCCGAAGTGCTCCTTCCAACGACGGCCGCCGGCAGGCGGTCCCTGAAACCGCAAGGATTCGACGAAGCCATGGTCGCCCTGCAGGAATTCGCCGAAGGTGCCATAAGCGACGGCGGTCTGAATGTCGATGTCTGGACAAACAAGGGCCGGGACGAAGATGCCCTGGTCTTCACCGACGGGGAAATCGTCCAGCTCTACTTCCGGGTAAACCAGCCCGCGACGCTGCAGGTTACCTACCGGCTCGCCACGGGTGAACTTGTGCTCTTGGAACAAGCCTTCTACATCGGCTCCGACCGAGTGAACCGTACGGTCCCTCTTCCTTATGAGTTTGAGGTTCAAGCGCCGTACGGCGTGGAGAATCTGATCGTTACGGCCTATTCCGCTTCCCCGCCGCCGGTGAATATCCTACCCAAGGAAATCTCCGGAGAACTCTACGACGTGTTCGGTTCGATGAAAGAAGTGGTGGCGAATACCCGGGGGCTGGGGCGCCGACAGAATGAGGGAGAGCAAACCCAGCGCATCGGAGAAGCCATGCTGACTCTGACGACTCTGCAAAATTAAAATGACCCCCTGACGCCGGGCGGCGGATACCGTCCCCGATGGCATCTCATTCATTCGCCGGCGTTATACCGAAGCTCCGTCCGCGGCGCATGCCGATCCATACCGCCCGAATCCGCCGTCATGCCCTCCGGCGGGCGGATGCGCCGAAAAACGGAACCGCCGTCCCCCTCATCTCCATCAATCCGCACGAGGGCCCACTCACCCTCCCAGCATTCGAAGAAAACATTCGCGGGGTAGGCATCATAACCGCAGGCGGGCCTCAAAACTTTTCGCGGCCCATCAAGCGGCATCCCCGCCAGTTCCGCCGCCGGAAATATGGAGAACACCGTATGCCCTTCGGAGACTGCGGTTACCGCAACCCACTTCCCGTCCGGCGATGCCTCAAGGCAGACCACTTCACGCCCGCCTACCGGCAGATCCACCGGCGGGAAAAAGAGAATCCCGTCAACCTTCAGCCCCCATACCACGCCGCGCGCCGGATCGTTCACGGCCAGAAGCACCGAATCGCCGGATTCGGAGAGAGGACAGGAGAGAACGTTCGCGGCGAGAATCGGTTCTCCCGCGAAAGAAACGGCGGCCGTCAGAACCAGGAAAGCTATTCCGGCCGCCCGGCGGGAGGGGGTTACTTTCCCAGCCACCGGTCGAAAGCTTCCACGCTCACCAGGGAGAGGGCTTTATCCACATGAAGAATCACCTGGGCTCCGTTCGCGGCCTCGGTGAATTCGGAATGACGCTTTCTGATATCGGCCAGAAGTTCGGCGTATTCCCTCTCCGAAAGCCTGCGGCCCTCGAGCGTTTCATCGGTGATATATCCGTCCAGAGTCTTCGCTCCGTCGCCTTCGGAAACATGCCGCTTATCGCCCTCGATATTGAAAATACATTGAATGTAATCAATCCCCATTTTCGGGAACGTCCGCAGCCGGGAAAGCGCTTCATCATGATCGTTCGGTAGACCGTCGGTGAACAGAATCACCACATCCTCGGCGCTCCGGTCGGCATGATGGAGCACCTTATTAAGAAAGGATTCATAGGAGGTTTCCAGACGGGGCAGTTCCTTGCCCGAAACGGGATAAGAAATAAGACGGCAGTCGTTCGAGAAGGCATAGAGGAAAAACTCGGCGGAGGGAAGCAGTTTCGTTAAATATCCGTAGAAGAGATCCAGGGCCGACTCGACGTAGGTATCCCGTCCGGCGGCCTGCATGCTGTAGGAATAATCGATGACAAGATGAATCCCGGCGCGGCGGTCCACGGGAAACGCATACTGGGAAGCCACGGTCCGCACGAGAATATCGGCCAAGTTCAGCGCATGATCGATTCGGTTGAAGAGGGATGCGCCGCCGGGACGAGCGCCCCAGGGAAAAATCAGGGAATCGTCCCGCACAAGAGAGGATCGAAGAGCGGTTCTCGGTGCCAGTCCGAAATTTCCATATTCCGACTTCACCTTTCCCCGAAAACCGTTCAAAACGCGAAGCTTCTCATCGGCGCTGTTGAGCGTATCGACGCACTCACGGGATGAAAGACCGGAGAGGCCGGGACTGATAACCCGCATCATCCGGTCTTTCCGGAGACGATACTTATCGTGAACCGAATCAATGGTCACGCTGGAAAGCGGCGAGAAATCCCGGAACTCTTCGGGCGGATAGCCGTTGATGCTTAAACCGTCGATAACGATCATCCCCGGTTCCAAACGGCTGAAAGGAACCGAAAAAAGATCGGGAAGTCCGTCGAATTCAAACATGCGTTCAGTATCGGCCATACCGCTCCGCTTTGTGAAGTTCCGCATCAATGCTGAATTAACCCTCATCCGCCCCTTTGCGCTGGAATTTCGGATATGCCGAAGGTACTCTGTAAACAGACACATAAGGCGATTTTTGAAGGGAAACCATTCCAACTTGATTTTAAAGAGGTTTCAGCCGGCGATTCCACGCAATTTCATGAATTATGAAATCGCCTTACACGGGAGAAATCAAACATGCACACGATTCCATCCAAACAGCGCGCCCTAATCGCGATCCTTTTTATCCTTCTCACCGCCGGAACTCTCCGTGCGCAGTCGAACTCCGGAGGATCGGGGCTGATTATAACAGCGGACGGAATTCGCTTTGCCACCACCCAAGCCCAGCCCAAGGGCATCATCGCCTCCGATGGAGCCGCTCCGGGCGACGGTATTTCGGAGAATCGGCTGCCCCGCCGGGTCGATCTTTCCGAATATCTTCCGCCCATCGGTTCGCAGGGCATGATAGGAAGCTGCTCGGCCTGGTCCACCGTGTACTACGCAAAAACCATTCAGGAAAATCAGGAACACGGCTGGGGAGCGGACCGGCTCTCGCGCCAATTCAGCCCATTGTTTTCCTACAATCAGATAACTCATGGCCGCAACGAGGGAACCTCCATCGACGACCACATGCTGATCATTCAGAACATGGGCGCGGTTCCCTTAAGCGAATTCCCCTATACCGAACAAATCAATATTTTTCCCGATGACGAAACCATCGCCCGCGCCGAGCCGTACCGCGGCGAATCATACAGGAAGCTCAGCGAGTACGACTGGAATACTCAAGCGTGGACAACCGATATCAACACGGTTAAAACCGTCCTCGCCGAAGGCTCCCCCGTGGTGGGGGGATTTCTGGTCCATGACAGTTTCTACGACTATCAAGGCGGTATCTATAGTCATCCCAGAGGCGCGGAACTCGGAGGGCACGCCATGTGCGTCGTCGGCTACGACGATGATAAAAGGGCCTTTCTCATTGTCAATTCATGGGGCGAGGACTGGGGAGAAGACGGCTTCATGTGGATGTCTTACGACCTTTTTCCCAAACTGAACACATCCGGATGTCTTGTGATGATCGATCATGTCGATACGAAGGCCGTCAAACTGGAACCGCCGACGGGATTTCAAAGTTCAAAGGGCGCTCATACGGATCGGATTGAACTTTCCTGGTCGCCGATGGAAGCGGCCGACTCCTACACCGTGTATCGTGTGGACAATGAAAACGGAGAGTTCCGGAAACTCGGGGACACGGCCGAAACCGTCTACCTCGACGACTCGCTTCCGCCCGGCGTGAACTATGTCTATGCCGTGAAAAGCGTCCGGGGGAACGGAGAACACCGCGAGCTGAGCGGCATGAGCGAAATCGCCGAAGGCTGGACCTCCAAGGGCAAAGGCGTTCCGGGGCATCCCCTCGAACTTAACCTGCGGCTTTTTTCAAAAAGATGCCTCTTATTATGTGGGATCCCGTGGACGAGGCCGAAGGTTACAATCTTTACCGCTGGGACCATGAGAGAGAAGATTTCTTCAAAATCGGAGAATCTTCCGATCCGCTGTTTCTGGATCATTCCTACCGCCGGGGAGAACGAATGGAAATGATCTACTACGTCGTTCAGGCCTACAACGGATACGGCGCGGGGTACGCCGCCGATGCCGCGTCGCTGCTCTATCACCCAAGAGCCCGGGAAGTCGCGTCCCTGAATGGTTCACCGAACGACGACCGCATGACTCCTCCCATGGAATCCGCTCCCTTCCGGGGCGAATACTACCGTACGGACTATTTCGACTACGAATACACCATGAAGCGCTTCCGGGAATTTTACGAAGCCGAACAGGCCGCCTTTCGGGCCTACCGGGAGAACGAACAATCGGAATTCGAGAAGTGGATGCAAAGCCAGAGGGAAGGCGCCGATGCGCTGAGGTAAAGCGGAGCCGGCGGAAATAATGAAGGGAAAACGCCGGAAATCCGCCGCAGCGAAAGAGAGAAAAGCAAACATACGATTCACGTCCAAAGCCCCCCGGAGGGATGCCGCGAAAAACTTTTTCCGGCGCGGCTTCGGGAGCGAGGATCGGGTAAAAGCCGGTATCTATTTTAAAAATGCCTGATTCTTTTTTATCAAAGCAAGACGATCTTCAACGCTGAAGCGGGAACAACCTCTGTCTTCGGGCGTGTTCATACAAAAGTCCATCATTCGCTCGATACTGGTTTTCGCAAGATGCATACGGGTATCGGAAGAAGCGTAATAGATATAAAGGGTTCCGTCGTCGTCCGCAACGGCACCGTTGCAGAAAACAACGTTCGAAACATCTCCGATGCGTTCTTCATGCCGCGGAGCGATAAGATATCCTCCGGGACGGGCTATCACTTCCCACGGCTTTTCCAAGCCGGTCATGAAGGCATAAACGACATACCGCAAACCGGCGGCGGTGTTTCGAACGCCGTGAACGATGTGCAGCCAGCCTTCGGAAGTTTTTATCGGGGGTGCTCCGCCGCCGTTTTTCACCTCTTTGACGGTATGATACAGCTTGGGATCGAGAATTTTTTCATCTTTAACCACCGCGCCTTCCATGGAATCCGCAAGGCCCCAGCAGATGCCTCCTCCGGAACCGGTTTCGATGAATCCGTCCTGAGGACGGGTGTAAAGCATGTATTTACCGTTTACGAATTCCGGGTGGAGCACCACATTGCGCTGCTGAGAGGATGTGCTGATCAAATCGGGCAGCCGTTCCCAAGTCCTCAAATCCTTGGTACGGACAATTCCGGCATCGGCCGTGGCCATAACCGTATCGCCTGAGGGCGCCGAAGGATCTTTTCTCTCGGCGCAGAATATCCCGTAAATCCACCCGTCCTCATGCCGAATCAGGCGCATGTCGTAAACATTGATATCCGGCTCTTGAACCTGCTCAAGAAGAAGCGGTTCGCCATTGAATTCCCAATGATCGATTCCGTTGGGACTTTCGGCCAGGGCGAAAAACGATTTCCGGTCGGCACCTTCCACGCGGCACATCATGTAATAAATACCGTTCATTTTAATGGCTCCGGCGTTGAATACGGCGTTGATGCCCAGCCGTTCCATGAGAAACGGATTGGTTTCGGGATTCAGGTCGTACTTCCAGTGCAGAGGAGCATGAGAGGCCGTCAGTATCGGATATTTGAACCGTTCAAAAATACCGTTTCCGGGTAAAAGGGGCTGATTGGGACGGTTAATCAGTTCCGAATATTCGGCTTTCAAAGCCGCCAGACGTTCGGTAAATCGTGTGCTCATTCTTTTTCCTTTTAGAAAGCGGCTATCCTTTCACCGCTCCGGCAACCATCCCTTCCATGATTTTTCCCGAGAAGAAAAGATACAGCAGGACGACCGGAAGAAGCGCGATACCCAATGCCGCAACAAGCATGGGATAGTTTGTGGTATACGCGCCGGTAAACATCGTTAGTGCGACCGGAACGGTTTTCAGAATGTTTTTATTCACCAAAACGAGCGCGAAAGGAAATTCATTCCAGGAACCGTTGAAAGTCAGGATTGTTACCGTTGCCAGAATCGGTTTGCATAAAGGCATGATGATTCTCATCAGACTTCCCCATACCGAACAGCCCTCCATCATGGCGGATTCTTCCAGTTCTTCCGGAAGACCGCGGATATAGCTTTCTATGAGAAACACCGCCGTAGGCAGAGCAAACGCGACATAAGGGAATACCAGCGTCAGCCGTTTATCCAGCAAACCGATCGCTCGAAATTGCGTAAACACCGGAAGCATCCATGCATGCGTGGGAACAACCACCCCGAGAACAAGAAATCCGTAAATAAGATTCCGTCCCCTGAATTTGAACCGGGAAAGAAAATACCCGGTTACAGCCGAGCATAAAAGAACAACCAGCAGTGTAAACAGACTCACCAGTGCGCTGTTTGTAAAATACATTCCGAACTTGGCTGTTTTCAAGATAAGCCGATAATTCTCCAGTGTCGGATGATGAGGCAGCTTGATAATGCTTTTGTTGTATTCGAGCAAAGGCTTGAATGATGTGTAGCCGATCCAAATAACGGGAAAAATACAGGTGAATGTAATCAACAGAAACAGAATGTTCACCAGCCATTTCACGGTGTCTCTGCGAATATATTTCCATTCGAGAGGAGTTTTTTCGGCGCCGAATGCCTTACTCATAGCGTTCTCCCCCCATTGCTTTCATGGTAAAGAATGTAATCACCAGACTGATAATGATTGTTCCTATGGAAACGGCGGAACCGTAGCTGAAACGCATCATCGTAAACGAAACATTGTAATTATAGAGAGTCATTGTCATGGAACTCTCTCCGGGGCCTCCCCCCGTAAGAACAAAAATATGATCGAAAATCTTAAGTGTTCCGGAAACACAGAGCAGCACGGCCACCTTGAATGTCGGATAGATCAGCGGAAGCATGATCTTAAATAATTTCTGGGCTCCGTTCACGCCATCCAGAGTTGAACTTTCCAGAACCGATGGCGGAATATTGTGGAGGGCCCCCAGCAGCATAATCATGTAGAGTCCGAAATACTGCCAGATAACCGGTATGGAAACCGAGAACAGAACGAGAGACGGATTATCCAGCCATAAAGGGAATTCCGTTACTCCGAAGAATCCCAGAACCAGATTTAAAATACCGCTTCGGCTGTTGTATATGATGCTCCAGATTAATCCGACGACAATCGGTGAAAGCACCACGGGAAGGAAATAGGCCGTTCTGTGGAGGGTATTGAATTTAACGAATTTCGTAACCAGCACAACCGAAACAATCAGGCCTATTCCGACTTGTCCGATAACAACAAGAATTGTGATCAGAAAGGTGTTGAGAAACGAATGCCAGAAAGACGCATCGTGAAAAAAATCGACAAAATTCCGAAAACCGACAAAGTTCATCGTGCTTCCGCCCGTCCAGTCGAAAAAACTGTATCGGATACAGAAAATCAGCGGAAAAATAAAAATAAAAGCAAAAAGCAGCACGGTCGGCAAAATGGCCGCGAGAAGATTGAGGGTTGACGGTGTTTTTAATCGGGACATAGACAATCCTAAAAAAAGAGGGATTCGGCATCGAATCCCTCTCAATATCACACTTAATGAACAGATTCTACATTTGCCGCGTATTCTTCGGGAGAAAGAGTTCCCATGAGCAGTTTCTGCAGATCGTTATAGAAAACATCAACGATCGTGGCGGGAAGCTGAACATCGAAAATCGGACCGAATTCAAGAGGCAGTTCATTGTAGGCGACTTGCAGCTCATTAAGCTGGGATTCGTCGATTTGCGGAACCATCGACGGGAAACCGCCGTTCATGGCCGCGGTATCGGCAAACTTCCGGCCGAAGATATTCTTAACGAAATCCGCGACAACGGCTTTATGCTCGTCGCTCATATTCTTGTTGATGCAGACGGCCCATCCGGCGCCCCCGGCAACAAGATGTGAAAGATCTTCATGACCTTTCACGCCGGGCAATACGGCCAAACCGATTTTCCCTTCAAGTGCGGTTCCCTTCGTATTGTCGATGACCGGTCCCAAAGCCCAGGAACCTTCCACGAACATGGCCGCTTCGCCGGAGTAAAGAAGAGTTCTCTGCTGGTTGTTGTCGATGCTGTTCATATCGCTGTTGAACGCGCCGGCATCTTTCATTTCAACAAAGAGTTTTGCCGCATCCACGAATACATCGTCCGTAAACTTGGCGCCTTTGTTATGGTAAATACTGTCGAACCATTCCGTTCCGGTAAAGCGGTAAACGATTGTATTGAAGATACAGGAAGGAGCAAGCCATTTCCCTTTGTTTCCCATCGCGAAAGGAATGACCCCCATCGATTTGAGTGATGCGCATGCGTCGATGAACTCGTCCATGGTTTTCGGGAATTCGGGATATCCGGCTTTCGCCAGGAGTTCCTTATTGTAGTAAACAACGTGATTCGACTGAAGCTGGAACGGGAATCCCCAGATTTTTCCATCCTGCGTGAAATCACTGAAAGCGCCGGATTTGTATGCCGAAGTAAAATTCGAATCCGCTTTCAGAATGGCGTCGATCGACGTTATCAAACCGTTTTCCTTAAGAACCGGAAACAGATCGGGCTTGGAAAGATACACATCCGGAAGACTCTGTGTCGCCACCATGGTTTTCAGCTTCATCTCGTAGTTATCATGCTGAATGAATTCGTCGGAAACGGTGACATTCGGATTCTTGGCGCGGTAATCTCCCATGGTCGCGGAGAACGCGGCGCTGCTGGCATCATCGGGCACCGGAGAATAATAGTGAATCATTGTAATTTCATCTTTTCCGGGCTTGCTGTCTGAAGAACCATTGGCCCAGACCATGCATACGGAAAGAGCCAGAATGATTACCGAAAACAACAGGGTTTTCATTGTACTTCGCGTCATAAGACACCTCCTTAAATATCGTTAAAACGTCAGTTCCAGAACTTCTCTGGATTGCGACGCTTTATACGCCGATTGAATGATGAACAAGGTTTTTTCAGCTTCCGTCACGCCGGAAACGGCCGGCGTATCGGAAACGATTCCTTCGTAAAAAGCGTTCAGCGTGTGCATGAACGAACTCTCGTATGCGCCGTCCGTCTCAAGCAGCCGCCCGTTTAAGTGCAAACCTTCCCCGTCGATGAGCAGATTTCCCTTATCTCCCTGAATACGGATTTCCCCGGCGGAGCCGTCGGAAGAACTCCATGACTGGAAAACCTGCGCGATCCGGCCGTCTTCATACTGAAGGGAAATCTGGCAAGTATCCTCGCCTTCCATGGAACTGTAATGCTTGGTCGTCATGAAGCAGGAAAGCCATTTCGGATCGCCCATGAGGTAAAGAAGCTGGTAGACAAGATGTGTTCCGCTGTCCATCATGGCGCCGCCGCCGGAGTGACTGAAAATCCGCCTCCAGCCGGCCGCGTGCTCATCGGGAATGAAATGAACCGCCCGCAGACTGGCGTATGAAACGCTTCCCAGCTCACCCGAATCAATAATGTCCTTGGCCTTGCGGTCCACGGGACGATAGGCGAAATTGTGTCCCGGAAAAACGATTCGGCCGGTTTCTTTCGAAAGCTCCCGCAGCCGGCGGAGTTCGTCGGGAACAAGCGAAACCGGTTTCTCCACGAGAATATGTTTTCCGGCCTTCAAGGCTTCTTGGGCCTGCTCAAAATGCATATCGGTCGGCGACATAATCCCGACACAGTCAACTTCGGGATCGTTCAGAAGTTCCTGATAGGAAGAATAGGATTTGGTTTCCCATTTTTTACATTTCTCGGCCAGTCTTCTCCGTCCCTCGGGAGAAGGATTACCGCAGCATCCGACAAGCTTGAACCGATCCGTAATGTGCTTATAGGCGTCAAAATAAAAGTCGGCGATCCACCCGGCCCCGGCTATGGCTAATCCCAGCTGCTTCATTCTACATTCCTCCAATCGAAGACAACGCCCATGTATTCGTCCTTGCGTTCCTTCAGTCCGTCGTAAACGGTTTGTCCCTCTTCCGGACCGACAACCTGAGTCAGAAGAGGGGAAATCTTCAGCGCACCGCTTTGAATCAGATCGAAAATCGTCAGGATATTCCTTTCCATCGAATGTTTGTAAAAATTGTTCTCATTGGCGCGCACCGGGAACCGCCATTCATGGGCCCCCTTGAACGTAACGACATGAGGACACAGATGAACCTTATTGAGAAGCTCGGTAATATTGCCGGTCACATCGCCGCGGGGACTGCCGAGAAGAATCAGCTCCCCCTGAGGTGAGACAAGATCGGCTTCCTTAACAATCAGAGAAGGAACACCCGTAGCATCGATAACCGTGGAAAAGGAATGAAGGCCGCCGTTTCCTGAGGCTTCATCCAGAGAGTCCGCGGCCTCGGCGATACCGCACTCCATCGCGATTTCTCTTCTCCGGGACGAAGGATCGACAATACACACCCGGGCTCCGGAAAGAGCGGCCATCTGAGCGGCCAGATTCCCGACCAAACCGGCTCCCACAACGCAGACACGGTCGCCAAGCTCAATCGATGAAACCCGAATCGCCGTAATCGAAACGGCGGCGATTCTCGCGAAAACCGCCTTTTGGGGTTCCAATCCCCCGGGTACCGGCAGGCAAATCACATCTTCGTTGATTACCGAAGAATGAGAACCATATGTGAACACAACGGTATCTTTTTTCAGGGCTGAACCTTGCGGAGCGCTCAGAACCGTTCCGACCGCGGCATAGCCGGGAACGAAAGGCAGGGGAGCCCACGATTCATTGCCTGAAAGAACGGCCAGTTCCGTACCGGGACTCACCAGACTGCAGAGAGTCCGTATTTGAACTTTATCCGGATTACCTTTGAATTCAGCTTCAAGAAAATCAACTTTACCCGGGCTGGAAAACTGAATATTGAACACGCAGATCTCCTCATGAAGTCTTTAAAATTTATTTTGTCCTTTTGAACTCTCTCAATGCTCTCCGGTACGGGCAATGCCGTCAATTACCGCTTTTTTACTTAAAGTTGTCCATATTTAAGAAAAATGCGCTAAAATGTGGAAGTTAATCGGTATTTTTTGACCGAATATACTTTCTAATCAGATAAGGGATTTCGCATGGAACTGGAAACGAAATGGGTTCGAGAAGATAGACTGACACTCACAAAGGGATCGTTTATTGATCTGGAGTATGTTATTCATATCATCGAGGAAGGATCTCTGACCTATCAGAACGAAGAAGATCTTTTTCACGTAAAAGCCGGGGATATTATTTTCATCAGTCCGAATGTTCTGCATGCGATAACCGATGACGACAAAACCGTCATGACCGTGGTTCATTTTCTGGATCACAGTCATCGGCTGGAAGGCATGGATATTCCTCCGACGATTTCCATGCCGCGGGAAGAGTTCAAAAATATACGGGAACTGATAAAAATCCTCAGAGACAGCTGGACCCGTTCCGAAATGAATCACGGTATTATTTGTGACGGCTTAACCGAGGCGATTGTCGGTTTTTATCTTGGAGCCAGCCTGAAAGCTCACCCTCCCCGTCCGAGCCATCAGTTTAAAAATTGGGAATCGGTTAAACTGGCGGTGCAGTACATCCAGGAAAAATTCTCGGATCCGGATTTGAGCGTGGAGAGTGTCAGCCGGCATGTTCAGCTTTCTTATCACTATTTCTCACTGCTGTTTAAAAAATACACCAATGAGAATCCGCTGAATTTCATTACCCGTGTTCGCCTTGAGCGGGCAAAAACACTCCTCTACAATCACCGGATGAACATTTCCGAAGCGGCTTCTTCCTGCGGTTTCAGAAGCGTTCAGAATTTCAGTAAGACATTTAAGAAGCATGAAAAAATCTCGCCATCGGGATGGCTGAAAAGAAACCGCTATTAAATAATCCGGCGATCCTTAATGCTCAATCTCTTTGCCGCAATTCGTCTTTAGCGGACTGCCGGGCTTCCGATTCCTCGGCGAAAAACGGCCTAAACCGTTTCCCAGCCGCCGCTCTCGGCGGAGCGGAACACGGCGTCGATAACCTTCATGTTGGCCACCGCGTCCGAGGGAGGTGTCGGTACGGGCCGTCCTTCCCGCACCGCTTTGGAGAACGCCTCGAACATCAGCGCATATTGATCCGCCGGACCGCATTGAATCTCCCGCGGTCCGTCCCCGTAATCAACAACAACCGAAAGCGGAACGTCCGGATACGCGTTGAAGGGACGAATAACGGTTAGATTCCCGCGGCTGCCGTAAACGGAGACCTGCTGTCTGGGGTTCATCCTCGTCGACACGGTAAACTGCGCGCGGGGTCCGCCGAAATCGAGGATGGCGGAAGTGAGCACATCGGTTCCGGTTTCCGGATCGAATTCAATCTGGGAAACCACCCTCTCCGGCTCCCGGCCGAAAAGGAAGCGGGCGGAAGAAATGGCGTAACATCCGATATCGTAGTTCGCTCCGCCGCCGGTTTCCTTCCGGTTGCGAATATTCGCGGAATCGGTATTGTTGTAACTGAACACGGTATGGATGGAGAGCACACGGCCGATTTCCCCCATGTCGATGAGTTCCTTGGCCCGAATCCATTGAGGATGAAATCGGTACATAAAGGCTTCCATGGCCGGCACGCCCCTGCTCTCCGCGTAGTTCAAAGCCTCGGCCGCCTCAAGGGCATTCATGGCAATCGGCTTTTCGCAAAGAACGGCCTTCCCGGCATCGGCGCACTTTTTAATCCATTCCGCGTGAGAATCGTTCGGCAAAGGAACGTACACAGCCTCAACATCCGGATCGTCCACAACCTCCTGATACGAACCGTAGGCTTTGGAAAATCCCCAGCGCCGGGCGGCTTCTTTCGATTTCTCCAAAGACCGTGATCCCAAGGCCGTCAGTTTACAGTATGGAGATTTGGAAAGAGGATCGTAAATACGCAAACCGAAATGAGCTGAGACGCCGAGAACGCCGAATTGAACGGGTTTCATGATTGTTCCTTTCCGTTTTAAGGGTTACGAATTCGGGCGATTTCAGTTCCGGCCGAACGTTATTGAATCCCGAATCCGGACATTAAGCCTCTTTAAGTGTACCAGCCTTCCGCAAAGCCGATAAGGGCGGTTCCCCATTTCCTTCGAATTTCTTAAAACCGTCCGAACGGCCGTCACGAAGATTTCAGACGCCGCTTTCTCCGGAGCTCGCCGCATCGATTCGCGCCATCATTTCCAAACACGCCCGGCCGTTATGATACGGTGTTTTCCAAAAACCGCCCTTTTCCCTCTTCGCCAGAGGAAGACCGTCGGCCCCAACGCCCGCATACCATTCGCCGCCCGATTTGTCGACGATATTCTCTTTGATATACTTCCAGAATCCCAAACAGCGGCGCGCCCAAATCTCTTCACCCGTAAGATCAAAAAGACAGCGGCTTCCGACCAGGGCCTCGGCCTGCACCCACCAAACGCGTTCGGTATTCCGAATCCGCCCGTGCGTTTCGTAATCAAGAGCTCCGTCGGGACGGGTTATCCCGTCGCGCACGGCGGCCTCCGCCAATCCCCGTACCACCGGCCCCAGCCGATTCGGCCAAGTTCCTCCGAGTTCTTCTGCGGCCTCCTGAAGCAGCCAAGCCGCTTCGATATCATGTCCGTATGAATCAAGGCTCTCCAGGGACCGGCCGTTTTCATCAAGATAAAGCTTCAAATGAGAACGGTTCTTATCGTAAATCGCTTCGACGAAGAAAGTTAAAAGAGACTCCAAAGCCTCTCGAACAACCGGATCGTTTCGAACCCGGCAATAATTCGTATAAGCCTCGATAACATGGAGATTCGTATTCATCGATTTGTCGCAGGGGATGTCCACATCACTCAATCGGCCATCGGGCATCACGTTCCAGTCTTCACAGAAAATCTCTCCGTATCCCCCGAATTCGAAATCGCGCGCATGGCGCTCCAGCAGGGAAAACAAATCGTCGGCTTTCCCGCGAACGGCGGCGTTTTCTTCCAGGCGGAGTGCTTCGCTGAAGGCATACAAGGCGAATGCCTGCCCGTAAACCACTTTGTTTCGGTTCAGCGGCGTCCCGCGATAGTCTGTGCTCCACCAATAACCGCCGTGGATTCCGTCGGCCAGAAAGCGGTCGAGAAAATCTTCGGCCCTTCCGGCGGCGGCCGCATATTCGGAATCGCCGCGAAGCCGACGTACGGCGCTGAAAGTCCACAGCAGCCTCGCATGCATCACAAGTCCCTTATCGGCGAAGTCGTCGACGGTATTGTCTCGATCGATACGCCCGGGGAATCCGATTTCAGCCTTCCCGAGAACGGGAGAAGTCCAAAATGGAAGAATATTTCCGAAAAGTTCGGCCGCCAATTCTTCCTTCACGGCCGTCCAGTCGATCTTCGCGGCGTTCGTCGCCGCATCCGGCGTTCTCCCGTGCGCTTCCCGTTCCCTCTCCGGTTTTTTCATCATCGGTAGGTCGTCCTCAAATGCTTCACGTTAATCCTATCGGCCAAATCTTCGGGAACCGCGCCGCCGTCCGAAGGCAGAAAGCGAAGAATGCGGGGTGCGCCGGGCATCAGAAGAAAACCGGCGTCGTCGAAGCGGCCCGGCAAATCGCATTCGGCCGCGACGTAAAACGCCGGCGCATCGGTTTCCAATCGAACCGTTCCCGGCTCCCCGCCGGCGGAAATCGAGATTTCGGCATCGGCGAGATTACAGTCCCTGGGTTTGGTCAGGAATAAATATTCGGAAAAAACACAAGAACGCGGAATATCCCCGTCGGATACGCCGATGCCGAAATCCGGTACGGCCGGGCATTCGCGGTCCGCCGAAACCGCCGACGTCGAAGCACGGCGAGTTCCCGCCTTACTCACGGATTCGCCCGCCTTCCATTCGGCAATGGCGAAATGATCGACAAAACCATCCCTAACCACGTCGGACGCATCGACATCATGCGGCTTCGGCCCGTCTTCAAACCTCCGGGCGCCGCTCGCTTCCAAATCGCACAGAGGCGCGACCGTTACCGTCACCGCCGCCCCCGCCGGGCACATCACATCGGCCGAATACACCCCGCCGGCCGCGAATAAGGCGCCTCCATTTCCATCATCCGCAGAGGCCGCACCGCCATCGGCGTTTCGGCCGCTCATGCCGGCGAGATTTCCGCCGCCGCCCGCACTCCCGTCCGCCGCAGCCACTCCGGCCGCCGTACACCCCGCTTCCGCCCCAGCGGCCGCCGATCCGTCCGCACCGCCGGCATTCCCGCCGTCGAAACGCACAAGACGCACCGTCAGCCGTCCCTCCGCCGGCCGATCCGTATCGTTCAGAGCCGCCGCCAGAAGCATGCCGTCCTTCATATACAGCACAACCCGCACCGGAGCGAAAAACCGCGCCGCCTCGTAATGCAGCAGCTTCCATGTCCCGTCGTACTCGATGCTCGACCAGGAGGCTACCGGCCAATTGTCGTTCAGCTGCCAGTACAAAGCCCCCATGGATACGGGCCGTTTCGACCTCCAGTAATCCACCGCGGTTCGAATGGCCCATGCCTGCTGAACCTGACTTAAATACAGCTGATCCTCGAAAGACGAAGGAATGCGGAAATATCGGGCCATGGTGGAAAAAATAATCGTGTTCCCCGCATTGTTCTTCTGATGATGCCGCATCACCGGCGCACTCACGTTCCACTGATCTTTCGGCGCAAAATCCGCGACGGTCCGGGGCGAAGAGAACGACTGAAAACCGAATTCACTGCAGAATCGCGGCACCACGTCCAGATAAGACTCGAAAGGCTTTCCCTCATGCCAAACGCTCCAGTAATGCATATCGCCCTTGCCGTCGTCATGCCAGCAGTCCGAATAATCCCCCGGCCCGGCCGACGGAGAAGACGGCCACCAGGTTCGGCCCGGATCGATTTCCCGAACGCAGCGGCCCACGGTTCCCTCGTTGAGCCTGTCGTAATCCACCAGATACCGGTCTCTATCCCTGCGCGACTCGGGGAACCATGTTATCGCGCCGATGTTTTCGTTGTTCCCGCACCAGAGAACGATGGAAGGATGATCCATAAGCCTCTTCACCTGATGGCGAATCTCATCTTCAACGTCGGCAAGAAAAACCTCATCGGCGGGATAAAGAGAACAGGCGAACATCATGTCGTGCCACACCATCAGCCCCAGCTCGTCGCACGTCTCGTAAAAAACCTCCCGCTCGTACTGACCGCCTCCCCAAAGCCGAATCATGTTCATATTCGCGGCCGCGGCGTCGCCGAGAAGGCGCCTGTACACATCATCGGTCTGCCGGGAAGGAAAAGCGTCCGCGGGAATCCAGTTCGCCCCTTTGGCGAATACATCCCGGCCGTTTACGCGGAAAAACATGCTCCGGCCCGCATCGTCATCTTCAACAACCACGTCCACGGTACGGAATCCGATCTTCTTAACAACCCTCTCCCCCGGGGCTTCGACGATGAGTTCATAAAGCGCCTGATCCCCCTGACCCGCCGGCCACCACAGACGAGGATTTTCGATTTCCAAACGATGAATAAACTGATTGACCCCCGAAGCCGCCCGGAAAGATGCCCGGAACTCTTCGTTATCCAGCCGATAACGCAGATCCACTTCCTGATCCGTCTCACTGAAATAATCGCAGGAAACCGTCAGTTCCCATCGATCATCCATAGATAGACGCTTTTGCCGCGTCGTTACGTATTCGATGCGGCCCGTACCGCCCGAAATCAGCATCGGAGTCTCATAAATCCCGCCGGTCATCAGCGTCAGGCCCCAGTCCCAGCCGCCGTGACAGGCAACTTTCCGCAGCAGATTCCGATGATTCCACTGCCAGGGGAACTGTGCCGAATGCGGAATGGGATACGGAAGTTTCTCGGCCGCCGCCGCGGTATAGAGCTCGGGAGAACGTATCGTAACTTCCAATTCATTGATGCCCCGCCGCAGAACATTCGCTACGTCGAACCGCAAAGGCCGAAACATGTTGCGTCCGGTTCCGACGGGAACGCCGTTCAAGCGAACCTCGGCGACGGTATCGACAACGGGAAATTCCAGAACGGCGGGAATCCCCATCCCGCCTTCGGATCGGATTGGCGGTTCATCGGCCTCCGACGAAGGACTTTTGTCAATGCGGCGTCCGGCGGAGCGCGTACTTAAGTCCGCCTCTTCATCGGCGGCCGCCTCATCACCGAAGTCTTCGGCAATCTCGAATTCCGTCGTCAGAATCCAATCGGTCTTGCCTATCCACAGACAGTCCAATTCGTTGCGTCCCGTGTACGGATCCGGTATGAGACCGGCCTCCAGCAGAGCCGACGCGATATCGCCCGGAACTTCGGCCGGAATATCCCGAGGAAGAGCCTTCGCTTCCGAAGGCTGTGACGGATTCACGGCGGCATTCAGTTTCCATCGACCGCCGAGAAAAATCTTCTTTCGAGTGTTTCGATTTGGCATAACGTTTCAAACTCTCCGCGAAAATTGAAGTTAAGCTTCACGACGAAGCCGGTTGGTTGATCTTTTATACTTTCATAACATCACGAGATCTTCCAGATGCCGGTTCATAGTATTTCTTGTTGACAGAGAAAACCAACCCTCATATCCTGCCTCTGTCGATAAAGAGACCAAACCAACCTAATATTAAAAGCGAAGTGGCCGGAATTCGAAAACCGCGTATTATCAACACCTCCCGCATTCTTCGCAGCATTTGGATATCCCGGCATATCAGCCGTATCCAGCTGGCGCGGGATTTGGGTTTGAACAAATCCACAATTTCCAACATCGTTAACGAGCTTATCGAAACAGGAGTTATCCTCGAAACCTCCGAAGGCGATTCCGGTCCCATGGGCGGACGCAAACCGGTACAGATCGAACTGAACCGAAACTTCGGTTACATCATCGGTTTGGAACTCAGACCGGAATCCTACACCGCGGTGGCCGTGGATCTGACGGGC
Source organism: Spirochaetia bacterium (assembly GCA_963666985.2). Taxonomy (GTDB): domain Bacteria; phylum Spirochaetota; class Spirochaetia; order DSM-2461; family DSM-2461; genus UBA2779. Next base: position 183,966 of record CAXXIA010000003.1, read on the forward strand.
AATATTCTCTTTTCCCGTACGGAAAACGCGGAACACCTATCGGGCGACTTTGCAGAAAACGTTGAAGAGCTCCTCATCCGCCTCCGGAAGGAACTCGAGTGGATCGGAACTCCGATCCTCGGAGCCGGAATCGGAATCTCCGGCATCATCAACGCGGATGCCGGAACGGTACTGGGTTCCATTCCCTTTCATATTGACGAACCGTACAAGTTCGCGCGTCATATCGAAGGGAAATTCGATTTTCCAATTTATATCGAAAACGACGCCAACTGCTGCGCCTGGGGAGAACTGGCCTTTCACAGGTCGCGGAAACTCCGAAACTTTCTGTTCACCCTGGTGGAATTCCACACGGATTCCGTTCGAGAAATCTACGAAAAAACCTCCGTGGGATTCGGCATCGTTTTCGAAGGAAAGGTCTACCACGGCAATCGCCACTCCGCGGGTGAATTCCATAGCATTTTCTGCAGGCCGAACGATTTAGGGCAATTTCGCGTTTCCAGTGAAAACGATTGCATCAATGAGAAACCCGAAAAACTCAATGAGCTCATCATAGAACTTTCCAAACATCTGGCCCTCTTTATCAACACATTCAATTTGGGACAAGTCTTCCTCGGCGGCGACATCGAGCATTATCAAGATGCTCTGATGCCCGTTCTTCTGAAGGAGATAAAAGAAAACTGGTCTTACGAAAAGCCGGTGCAGTGCGAAATTCGCTTCTCGTCCCTGGCGGATAAATCGGTGGCTTACGGAGCCGCGGGAATGGCTTTGGAACGCCTTTTCAGAGAACCGAAAAACACGGAGATCCTCGGAACCGCGGTTCCGGAAGTTCGGAAAACTCTTACGGAACTGCTCACAAGCCGAAAGGATTCCCCGGCACGGACTTAACCGCAATTTGTAGGGTAACGGTGATGCGGCCGATTCGTCCGCATCCTCATTTTCACACGGATGAAAGACACGGCTATTCGGTAAAAAGATCCGAACAGCCGCTTAATTTTACAAGACGTACCGCCTGAGGCACGGCCGTTCGGCCAACCTCACATACGCAATGAATTTTTCTTATCATCATCACAAAGCCGCCTTCATCAGCCGCGGGGAACATATAGAAACCGCCGGTTCCAACCGATTTCATTTTATCAAAATCTCAGAAGTATAAAGGCCTGATCCGTTCTCCTCGAAACGGTACGCAGACCTCTTTAACAGGCGATCCGGACCATCTTTTCAGGTGAAATCATTCCCAATCGGCCCCAAGAGTTCATTTACATTAAGATGAAATAATCATTGTTGACAGATGAGGTTTCATGAGAAAGAATATGGTTGGTTGAAATAACCAACAAACGCACAATCAATAATTTTGAGCTTACCTATTGTAGCCGGATTCGGTTGATATCCAGAACAGCCGAAGACTGAAGAAATCGGATGTCCTCGGTGAACGAACGGGTTAAAACGATCTTCCGAATCGGGATTTCCACGAAGTGATAAACCGGATTTCCTATCCGGATAATTTACGTAAAGGGAGAAGTCAAATGAGAAAATTGGGTATTATTGCCGCGGTATTGATGCTGACGGCCGGTATGGTTTTCGCAGGCGGCGGCGGAGAAAGTGCTTCCGCATCCTCCGGCGGGATTTCCGTTAACGGCCTTGCCTACACGGGAGACCTTGAAATCATGCATTTTTCCACCTCCGAAGAAGCGGAAGGCAACGGAGGATCGGACGGATTCAGAACCGTTCTTGCCCGCTGGGATGAGGAAGAAGGGAAGATTAATCTGGTTCAAACCATCCTGGCCAATGATGAGTATAAAAAACAGATTGCCGTTCTGGCGGCCGCCGATGATCTTCCGGATGTATTCCTTCTGCAGGGAATGAATACAAAAGCCTGGGCCGCTCAGGGACTGGTTCTCGACATGACCAAAATCATCAAGAACTCTCCGTACTATGCCCAGTATGACCACCCCAAATTCTATCCTTTCGAATCCGAAGGAAAAACGTACGGTCTGCCCGTGCTGACCGGCGGCACTTGCTGTGTCGTTGTTTATGATTCCAAACTTTGGAAAGAAGCCGGATTTTCGGCATTCCCGGAAACTTGGGCCGATGTCAAAAAAGCCGACCGATTTTTCAACGACAAAGGAATCGACACCATTTCGTTTGGCAACAGCGGTAAATGGCAGATTAATTCCTGCTTCCTTTCCACGATTGGCAACCGCTTCACCGGAGGCGACTGGACTCACTCTCTTATTGAAAAAAAGGGTGCCGCTTTTACGGATAAGCCGTTTGTCGACGCGCTTAAATTCACACAGCAAATCTTTGCATCCGGTATTTTCAACCCTGATTTCAATGCCGTAAACAACGAAGATGCCCGCGAATACTATATCGCCGGAGATTCGGCGGCGTTTATCGGAGGCAACTGGGATGTTTCCTATATTCAGGCAACCTTAAAAGAATCCGATCCGGAACTCTATAAAACCACGAAATTTGCGGTTCTTCCCCAGCCGGAAGGCGCTACCGGCGATTACAAAACCCACGACATCGGTTTGGGCTACGCCGTAGCCATCAATGCCAAGCTGGCAGACAATCCGGAGAAATTGGCAGCGGCCGTCAGTCTGGCTCAGGAAATTACAGGCCCGGACTTCGCTTCCTATGTTGCCGAAAATTACGCTCTGGGAGGTCTGACGAAAGTTGCGAATATTGATCTGAGTAAATTTGATCAGTCAATTCAGGATTTCTATAACTTTTCATATGTTGATAACAAAGCCTGCGATATCTACGATTCCTATATTTCCAGCGCCGTTTGGGATGTGCTGAATACCGATCTTCAAACGATGATTAACGGAGATATCGATCCTAAGAAAGTGGCTGAAAACGCTCAAGCCGCCTACATTGCCAATTATTAAGGATTACGAGTAATCCAAACCATTTTCAGGGAAGCCCGCCGGAATCTTCAGGCGGGCGTTCCCTGTTGTTTTTTGAAGGAACTTGAGATGCTAACAGCGATAAAGCCGCGCAGACGTACAATTTTTCTTTATTTACTGATTCCTACGGCTGTTTATATTTTTGTCGTTTTCATACCCCTGCTCACGGCATGTTTCTACAGCTTTTTCGAATGGAAAGGGGGACCGAACAAAACATTTATCGGTTTTCAGAACTACGCCTATCTTCTGAAGGATAAGGTTTTCTGGGAATCCTTTTACCATAATCTCTACATTGTCGCGGCCTGTATTCTGGGACAGGTGGGGATCGCTTTCGTTTTCGCCCTGATGATTAATTCCCGATCCGTCGGCCTGAAAGGCGTTCACCGTACGTTCTGTTTTTTTCCCAATACGATTTCCGCGGTTTCCATCGGATTTATCTGGACCATGATTTACGATTACAGAAGAGGCCTCATCAACTGGTTTCTGGAACTTATCGGACATCCCGAGATGATAAAGGTCTGGCTCAATGAACCGAAAGTGGTGATGCCGCTAATCTCAATCCCTCTTATCTGGCAGTACATCGGTTTCTATATGGTCATTATCATTTCGGCCATCGCTTCCATCGATAAAGAGATTTTCGAAGTTGCCGAGCTCGACGGAGCCAATGCCTTTCAAAGGGCGATACACATTGTTCTGCCTCTTATAAAAAATACTCTGCTGGTTTGCGTCACCCTATGCATAGCCGGAAACATGAAGGTTTTTGATCATATTTTCGTCATGACGGCCGGAGGACCGGGAAATGCCTCCAACGTTATGGCTCTCTACGGCTATAAGGTGTCGTTCGATCAGCAGAACATGGGATATGGAACGGCCATATCCCTGGCGATCTTTATTCTCAGCATGACCGTCATAGGGGGCTCGCAGGGTTTGGTAAAGCGTCTGACGAAAGAGAAGGAGACGGTTTGAGATGAACAGCATCACAGAAAGGAACATTAAAACCGCCGAATCGGATAATTGGCTTCATGCGGCCGGAAGGACATTGAATTCGATCCTGCTGAACGGGATTCTTATACTTTTCTCCTTTACATGCATTTTCCCTCTTATCTGGCTTTTTTATTCGTCTTTAAAACTGAAACGCGACTTTAACGCCAATGTTGTGGGGCTGCCGAAGTCTCCGACTTTTTTCAACTTTAAAAGAATCATGATCAATCCGGACTATCATATCTGGTCGTCCATGTTCAACAGCGCCAGAAATACAGTCCTTTCCGTATTGCTCATCATTATCTGCGGCTACATCATCGGATACATTCTGGCCAGAATCCGATTCAAAGGAAATCTGCCGATTAAGCTGATGTTCCTTCTCGGACTGGTGATTCCGACTTACTCCCTTATGGTTCCCATATACGTTCTTTTTTCCAATCTGGGGATTTCCAACAAGTGGTATACGCTGATTATTCCCTATCTGGCCTTCGGTCTTCCCATCGCCATTTTTCTGGTTGACGGATACATCAAAGGCATTCCCAAGGAATTGGAAGAGGCGGCGGCCATAGACGGAAGCAGTTTCTCAAGAACTCTTTTTCAAATCATTATGCCCATAGCAAAACCGATTCTCGTTACGGTAGGAATCATACAGACTTTTACCTGCTGGAACGAGTTTGTTTTTGCTCTGCTTCTCATAAAAGACCAGAGGATTCAGACCGTTCCTCTCGCAATGACGCAGTTTACCGGGCAATTTTCCTCGGATTATCCGAAAATCATGGCGGCCCTTCTCATAACGATGAGTCCCGTTGTTATTTTTTACTTTGTTTTCAGCCGCAATATTATTAAAGGCATGGTTACCGGTGCCGTTAAAGGCTAAAGATGCGGCGCGCAGGCCCAAACGGCAACGGAGGTTTCGTCCCCGACATTAACCGAATAATGGGCCGCTCCCGGAGGAATAAGAAGCGCATCGCCTTTTTTGAGCCGGAATGATTCATCCGTATCGGGCAGCTGCAGAATAAGAGTGCCTTGAGTAACGTAAACAATTTCATCGGCACCCTCATGTCCCTTATCCAAACACGCTTTTTGTCCCGGAAGAAGCGTACTGACCGAAAAAACCAGTTTGTCCGTATGGGCGTATATTTGCGTACATTCTTCGCCCTCCATGATAAACCGGCCTTCTCCTTCCCTAATCAGCATGGGTTTCGCTGTTTCCCGACCTTGCATCACTTTTTCTCCTTCCTGACGAACCGGTCACCGGCTTTTAACAATACCGATTTCTATGGACACGTTCCGTTTTATTATGACACTGTTAATATGTACCGGGAGGTGACTCTCATGAATCGTTTTCCAAAAAATATCCTGATCATCCAAGCGCATCCGGACGATGCCGAATCATGGAGCGCCGGCACTTTGGCCATTATGGCCGAAAAAGGCTGGAAAATCACCATCGCCACGATGACATCCGGAGGCATGGGCGGAGTCGATACAAACGAAGCGGAAACAGTCGCCCTAAGGGAGAAGGAAGCCGCGGCCGCCGCGGCCGAAATCGGAGCCGATTATTACAGCCTGCGCCGCCGGGACGGATTTCTCTTTGATGACGAATCGGTTCGTCTCGATACCATAGCCCTGATGCGGAAGGTTAACGCCGGAATCGTCATTACCCATCCGCCCTTCGATTACCACCAGGATCACCGAACCACCTGTGTGATTACGGATGCGGCCGTTATGCTCTCCTCTTTGGACAACATCCCCTGCGGTGAATCTCCTCTGGAGATTACGCCTCTTTTTTATCACGGCATGCCCATGAATCTGACCGACCCTCTCGGGAACCCCACGCCGGAGCCTCATTTTTTCGTGGATATTTCCGGAAGTCCCATCGAAAAAAAGATCGCCATGCTCGCACGGCACAAATCCCAGAAGGAGCTGATGCGGCAAATGCATAAAATCGACGATTTCTTCGGCGAGATGAAAAAATTCAATGCCGAACTCGGAGCCATGGTTGGAGTTGAGCACGCCGAATGTTACTGGCAGCATCTGGGCGGCGGCTTTCAGAGAGATCCGCTTCTCCAGGAAGAACTGGGGATGCGGATTCGCCATCGATAGTCCTCGCTATTTCGCGCTGCGAAACAGCTGTTGTAGGCCCGCTAAAAGGAGATGCAGATGAATACGAAAGAAGAACGATATACACGATTCGCCCTTTGCAGGGAAATGCTGGAAGCACCGGACATCCTGCGCCGGTTCAATCCGTCGGCCGCCGAACCATTGGCGGCGGCTCTTCGGGGCGCCGAAGAGATTCTCCTCACCGGTGAAGGCTCCAGCCGAATCTTCCCAGCGAAGAGGGAGCGGGCCGCCGCGTTGAGAAGTCCCGGCGGCAGAATCCCTCTGACCGAAGGCTGCACTCAGGCCATGGAATATTCACTTGAGAACACAGGCGTTCTGGGAGCTTCCAATTCCGGCCGCACGAAAGAATTGATCCGCCTCTTCAAATCCCTCAAAGCCGCCGGTCATAAAAGGCTTTGCGGAATTACCGCCAATCCGGGTACCCCTCTGGAAGAAACGGCCGCATGCACATTGGTACTCGGATGCGGTCCGGAAGAAGCGGTTGCCGCGACAAAAAGCGTTATGGAACAGGCCCTCGTGGTTCAGGCCGTTTCGGCGGCTTTGAGCGGCAAGGAATTCCCGGATCTTAAAGGCGGCGCCGATGCACTCGAGGCCGCCCTGAACGCCGCCGTTCCGAACGATTTCGCCGACGCCCTGGCCCATGCGGACACAATCTTTTTCGCCGGCCGCAACGACGGCGTGGCCGAAGAACTCACCCTGAAAACCAATGAAATCGTCCGTAAGAAATCGGATTTTCTGGAAGGAACCTACGCCGCGCACGGCATTGAGGAAATCATGTCGAAAAATGACGTGGTTGTTCTCGTGAACCCCTTCGCGGAAGAAGAAGCAAAACTCAATGCCTGCCTCCGGGAGGGTGTCGGGGTGACCATCCTGGCCATCGCCGACAGAGAAACCATGTTTCCGACGCTCCGCGTTCCGTCCGTTTCCCATTTTCAGGAATACGTTCTGCTGGCCGCCGGCTGGAATCTTCTCGTTGCGGCGGGACTGGCCGCGGGCGTGAATCTGGACAAACCGGTTCGGGCGAGAAAAGTCGGAAACGAAGTGGAATAACGCGCGGCCGCGCCGATACAATCGGTTTCCGATTGAGCCGCGGACTTAAACACGTTTTTCCCGGCCGGAATCCGCGCCTTTCGAAGTTTATACCGACGGAAAGCACCGAACTTGACATATTCCCGCCGTCCTTCGGGAGGTATACTTTACATATGAGTGAAGTACGCCTGGCACCTTTGAAAGAACTCGGATTCAATTTTGGCCCCGCCGGAGAGAGAGCGCGTCCGATGCCCTTCGGAACGTCTCCGGATGATTGGCGGCCTCTTAAAAAAGCTGAAATTGCGGTTTTGGAACAAGGCGGCAGTTTCGCGGACGACTGGTCCAATATCAAAGTAAAAGAAGGATTCGATCCTACCCGCGTAAGAGACTGCCGGTTTTACGGCCCGGTTCATCTGGGGGCTCTTTCCCGCTCCGTTCTTGAATATCACGACCTCATGCTGCCGGTCGGTTTGTATTCTTCTACGGTAGTGGCCTGCGACATCGGTGATGATGTCGCGCTGCACAATGTTAATTACATAGCGCATTACATCGTCGGCGAGCGGTGCATGCTTTTCAACGTCAATGAAATGATCACCACCGATCATGCGAAATTCGGCAACGGCGTAGTGATGGACGGCGAGAACGAAGGGGTGCGCATCTGGCTGGAAATCGCCAATGAAAACGGCGGACGGAAGGTTCTGCCCTTCGACGGCATGCTTCCCTCGGATGCCTGGATTTGGTCGAAATTCCGGGACGATACAATCTTAATGAACCGCTTTATCGAAATGACGGAGAAGGTTCACAGTTCCGAACGCGGTCATTACGGAAGTATCGGATCGGAGTCGATTATCAAAGACTGCCGGATTCTGAAAGATGTCCGCATCGGGGAATCCGCTTATATCAAAGGCTGTAATAAGCTTAAGAATCTTACGGTCAACAGCGACTCGGAGAGACCTTCTCAGCTGGGAGAAGGCAGTGAATTGGTGAACGGCATCATCGGTTACGGCTGCCATATCTTTTACGGAGTGAAAGCCGTCCGCTTCATCCTCGGTGATCATTCGGCCTTAAAATACGGAGCCCGGCTTATCAACTCAATCCTCGGCCCCAATTCCACCATCAGCTGCTGCGAAGTTCTCAATTCCCTTCTTTTCGGATCTCACGAGCAGCATCACAACTCATCCTTCCTCTGCGCCGCGGTCTATAAAGGGCAGAGCAACATGGCCTCGGCGGCCACCGTGGGTTCAAACCATAATTCCCGGGCCTCCGACGGTGAAGTCGTCGCGGAAAGAGGTTTCTGGCCCGGCTTGAGCGTGAGCCTCAAACACAATTCCCGTTTCGCCGCCTTCACTCTCATCGCCAAAGGAGCGTATCCGGCAGAACTCGACATTCCCCTTCCCTTCTGCCTTGTTTCCAACGACGAAACATCCGGGGAACTGGTTCTGATGCCCGCCTACTGGTTCCGATACAACATGTACGCCCTGGCCCGGAACAGCGCGAAGACCGCTTCCCGGGACAAGAGGATCGTGAAGCATCAGAACTTGGAATTCGATTGGCTGGCCCCGGATACAATCGGCCAGATGATCAAGGCCCGCACTCTTCTGGAAGCCTGGGCCGGCGAATCGGAGAACGTCGCCGCCGGCCGGTATCCCTCGGGACGCGGCCTGCTGGAGACCAATGATGACGCGATACTTCACGGCGGCGCCTCTTCTTATCGTGTGGAAGCCGGCCGGCGGCCCGTACGCATCCTCCATGCAGGACGGGCCTGGAAAGACTACGGACGAATCATCCGATACGCCCTGGTAAAAACACTTACCGAATCGGCGGGAAACCCGAGAGAAGCCGCCGCTGCATTCAAAGAAGCATTGACGGCGGCTGCGGAGGGAACCTCCCGAATCGAGAATCCTCCTTCTCCCTCGCCATGGACCAATATCGGCGGTCAGCTTATAACCGTTGGGGACCTTGAAAATCTGAAAGAGAAAATACGGAACGGAAGCATCGCCGACTGGGATGCGGTGCATCAGGCTTACCGGGATATCGGCGCGGCTTATCCTGTTCAAAAGACGGATTATGCCCGAACCGTTCTGGCCTATTGTCTGAATACCGGATGTTTGCCGGAAAATGAAGCATCGGCGGATAACCGCGGGAACGGCTCCGAACGGAGCGTCGGCGCGTGGCTCCGCGAAGCCTCCGATACCGCATCATTTCTGCTCAACGGGATTTGGGAAAGCCGCCGCAAGGATTACGTGAATCCTTTCAGGAACACGGTCTATGAGAACGAAGAAGAGCGCGACGCCGTCCTGGGGAAATTCGAAGAGAACTCATTCATAGAGGAAGCAACCGAGGAGTACACGGATTTCGCGAAGCGTATCGGATATCCGATTATGAAACCGTTATAGGCGGCTTCATAAGGTCTCCGGCGAAATCCATCTTCAGCGGACCGCTGTTCAACTTGACATTACCGGGTTCCATCGATAAGCTATGACCATATCGACTATTTTAGTCATAGAGTCATTCTTATTTTAAGGAGTCTCGGGAGACAATAATGACACGTGCATTCGACGATACCGAGAAAAGAACCGTTACCGAAGCCCTTCTGGATTCCGGTGAAGAACTTTTCGGAAAGCTGGGCTTTGCGAAAACCGCCGTTGAAGACATTACCCGCGATGCGGGAGTGGCGAAAGGAACCTTTTACACGTTCTGGCCTTCCAAGGAGGCTTTTTTCTTCTCCTGTTTGGAACGGGCGGAAATTCGATTTCAAAACGAAGTGGTGAATCCGGCCTTTGAACGGGCCGCTCATCCCGCGGAAGCTTTGGGCAGGCTTATTTCCGAAACATTCTCCCGTCTGGGCGATTATCCCCTTATCAGAACGGCGCTGGATATCGATCTGATTCGGCGATTATCCCGGAAACTTCCCCAAGAAACTCTTGAGAGGCATCAGCAGATCGATCGTAACGAATTCCGCGAGATTACCTCTTCCTGGGATTCCGATGTTTTCGATCCGGGGATTTCTCCCGAGGTTTTCGACGGGATATTCAAAGGTCTGATCATGATGAGCCTGCACCGGGACATCATCGGCGAAGACATCTACGAGGAAGTGGCAAAAACAATGTCCGAAGTAATGAGCGCCGGCCTGAAGACGCTCTCCGATGAAAGAAAGCGCCGCGGAGCAGAAACGGACCAAGGGCGGAAGAAGAAGACTCGGCCGAAGACTCAGCCGGCGGGTCAACAGCCGGATAAGCGAGGAGGAAAGCTATGAACGTTTCAGCGAGAGGGGTCAGTTTCGCCTACCCAAAGGCGAAAAGCAATGCCCTGAACGGGCTGGATTTCGACATTCACGAAGGAGAAATCTTCGGATTCCTCGGCCCTTCGGGTGCCGGGAAAAGCACGACGCTGGGCATCCTGACCGGAACCCTCACGGGCTGGTCGGGAGAAGTGACCGTCGGCGGGATTCATCCGGCCGAGGCCGATCGAGGTTTTTATCGCTCCATCGGCGTCTGCTTCGAGTCGCCGCGGTTTCACGAAAAATTCAGTGCCCGGGAGAACCTGAACCTCTTCGGAGCCCTGTACGGGAAAGAACTCCGGAATATGGACGATCTCCTCAGCCGTGTTGGATTGGGCAATGATGCGGACAAAAAAGTCGAGGCTTTCTCGAAAGGAATGAAAACCCGCCTTTCCCTGGTTCGCTCTCTGCTCCATAATCCCGATCTTCTGTTCCTCGACGAGCCCACCAACGGCCTCGATCCGACCCTTTCGCGGACGGTCTGCGAGCTGATTCTCGAAGAGCGAGATCGCGGAAAAACGGTCTTTTTAACCACCCATGACATGAGTACGGCACACACTCTCTGTGATCGTGTCGGATTCCTGACCGAGGGGAAACTCTCCGCGGTCGACTCCCCCACCGACTTGGCGCTGCGTTTCGGAGAACACGCGGTAAGAGTGGAACGGCGGGAAGGAGAGCACCGTGAGCGGCAGGATTTTCCTTTGGATGGTCTTGCGGAAAATAAGGACTTTTTGTCTCTCCTGCGTACCGGTGAGGAATTAACGCTTCACAGCCGGGAGGCGGGATTGGATGAGATCTTCCGCAGAGTCACCGGGAGGTCGCTCTCATGAATACCCCCGGCATAGCGATCTTTCCATCCGTCCTCGCCTGCGAGGGACGCGTTCAATTCCGTTCCGGCCTTTCCGCTCTGTATCTGGGTCTGCCTTTGGTGTGGATTCTGGCCGCCCGGTTATCGCCGCCCGAGGCGCGGAGTCTTATCGTTCTGATCGGACTCTTTACGGATCCTGTGATGATGGGCGGAGTTTTTTCAGGGGGATTCCTGGCGCGGGAGAGGGATCAGGGACTCTTCGGAGCCTGGGCCGTTACGCCGATGGGTCCCGGAACCTGGCTTGCCGGCCGTATAACGATGATTGCCCTGCAGGGAACTCTGGGCGGGGTTATTCTGGTTCTCGGGTCGGGAGTGGGGGCCAATTGGGCCATTCTTCCATGGGCCGTGTTCTTCGCTTCGGCATCGGGCGCCATGGTGGGACTGATCACCGCCCGGCCTTTCCGCGACATCTTGAGCTATTTTGTCGTCGGGGGAATCGCCTCGAGTCTGGTCAGCCTTCCCGTGGCGGGGGCTTACCTCGCGCCGAGTCCTCTCTGGCTCGCGGCGGGTCCGGTTTGGCCGGGTTGGGCGGCGGCGGCCGCTGCTCTGGAAGTCGGTTCGGGAAGCAAAGCCGCGGCGGTAAGTCCGCCGGGTGCCGCCCTCGCGGCCGCCGCGGTGTGGTGCGTCCTTCTTTTCGTTTTGACGCGCCTTGTTTACCGGCGGGCCTTTTTTAAACGCCGGGGAGCAGGTTCCTTACCCGGAACATCCGGCTCGATACTTCAGTCTTCTCAAAGAAGTTCCCTCCGGACACGTCAATCCGTACACGGCCGAAGAATAAAGAAGGCGAAGCGGGCCGTAAAAAATCCCGTTCTCTCCCTGGCAAAAACCTTCTACCGCAGTGCTCTGCGCCAGCCGATTTATATCCTGCTTTTGGTTATTCCGCCGCTGATGGGTCTGCTGATTCGGCCGCTTCCCCTTCTGTTCACCCGTTTTTTGCCGGCTTTCGACTATGCCGCCTGGAAACCGCTGTTCCTGGCCGTCATCGCGGGATTCCCGCCGTACATGTTCGGTATTTTGGGCGCTCTTCAGCTTCTGGACGAACGGGATCTCGGTCTGCTGCCGGTTTTCCGTGTCACGCCGATGACGAAGATCGCGATTCTGGCGGCGAAAGCCCTTCCCGCCGCACTCATGGCGGCGCTGGGAGTCGCCGCGGCCTTGCCGCTTTCGGGCTGGACGGACTCAATCTCGCCTTTGGCTCTTATCGCCGCCTGCTTGTTCGCGGCGCCTTCGGCGATGTTCTACACCCTGATTGTTGCCGGTCTTTCCCAAAATAAAGTTCAAGGTCTTACGGCAAGCAAAATTCTCGGAACGGTCCTCGCGGCTCCGGTGCTTTGGGTTCTTCTCCCCGCCCCGTGGCGATGGGCGGCATTGATTTTTCCTTCATCCTGGCCGGGCGCGGTTATGACGGCTCCGGGTGCGGGCACGGGTGCGGTTTGGGCGCTCGCGGGATTGATCTATGTTTCATCCCTGACGGTAATGGGCCGGCTTCCGGCACTGCGGAACTACTTCACGGCCTGAAAACCTTCGGGACGAAATCATAAGAAGAACAAACGGCGGGGGCCGCTGAAAAAAACGTGTCCCCCACCGCTTCTCTCGCCGATTACCGCCTTTCTGCGGTCCGCCGAGGCGGCAGAAGATCGCTTTTGATGTTCGAAAGCGATTTCCAAAGGTTCAGACTTCGTTCGGGACTGCCGCCCGTCAGCTGCTTCAGAACGGCCCCGGCGGCATCCCTGCGGGAATCCCCGGCCCGGGGACAGCGGCAGACATCGAAGGGCCATCGTTCTTGGACGGCAAGCCGAATGAGATCCGCCTCCTGCAGAAGTATAAGGGGTCTGATAATCGACGGAGAGCCCTCTCCGGCGGGTACGGCCGGCGGCATGGCGGCCAATTGGGCATTCCAGGTCATATTCATCAAAAGAGTGGCGAGAGAATCGTCCATGTGATGCCCCAAGGCCACCTTATTAAACCCCTCGGCCGCGGCGTATTCGAAAAGAATCCGGCGTCTCTCACGGGCGCATCGCCAGCAATTCGACGCCGTTTCCTCTTCTTTCCCGTTTCTTGTGTATACACCGGCCGCGCCGCCGGTGGAGTTCACCGCCGAAGACTCGGCCGGATGGGAAACCACGGTCAGATTTACCTCCCACTCCTTAAGAAGCCGTTTTAAACTGTCAATCAAACCAGGAGCACCGAATCCCGTATCAACGTGCAAAGCTTCTATTTCAAAAGGCACGGGGAAACCGCTTCTTTTACGCGCAAGATTCCAAACCAAAGCCAGAGAATCCTTTCCCCCCGAAACGGCGATAAGAACACGATCCCCCGGAGCAATCAGTTCGTATTCCAGGACGGCCCTTGTAATCCGTTTGTCGACTTTTCTCTGTGCCGGCGTCATTTCGCAATTCCTCCGTGTAGTTGACATTAAAGCGCGTTTTTTCGTATTGTACCGAAACGAACGCCGCTGTAGCTCAGTTGGTAGAGCAGTGGACTGAAAATCCATGTGTCATGAGTTCAAATCTCATCGGTGGCAAAAAAAAAGCCGTCCTTAGCGGGCGGCTTTTTTTTATGTAAAAAATATAACAAAGATGCCGCAGAATCATCAGCGCGGCTCGGACGGAACCAATTCCGTCCCGTCGAAAGGACACGCTTCGAGTTCGCTGTTATAAAAAACGGCTCCGCATTCCGGGCAGCGGGAATAGGTTCCGTCATGAAGAAATTCCAAACCGAGAATACCGTCGCTCTTCAGCCAAAGAAGAGCATAGGTTCCGAACTCTTCATCGATTCCGCCGAGAAAGTCGTCCGTTTTCAAAAAAACACGCTGTTCGGAATCGTCGGTTAAAACAAGATGAACGGGAACGAAGGAGGGAATCCCCGGCGGGAAATCTCCGATCCACCCGGAGAGGCGGTTCTCTGAGATACGGACTCTCACGTCCATGGTTTCATCTCCGAGGGTCAGACTGCCTTTCGCGGTCGCCTTTTCGCCTTTCTCCTCGCGGGGTCCCAGATAACGGATTTCCCGAATCCGCCTGAATGGGAGCGGATAGGTAACGGCTCCTTTTTCGCCCATACGGCGAATCCAGAAGAAATACTTCATGTCCTCGTCCGGGCCTAATCCCCGCCCGTTCCCAAAGTTTCCTTCGGCGTCCGGCCAGGGAAGAGAGTCGCCCTCGAAGGAGGCGACGTCGAAAAGAGTCAGGTCCTTCATCGTTTTCGAAATGAACCTTAACGGCGAAAAAATCATTGAAGGTTAAGCCGTCGGCGAATCGCAGGGTTTGGGCGCCGGCGGAGCGGGCGGGCATGCAGAGGGCGGCGAGAAGGAAGACGGCGGGGATAAAAGCGGCCGCAAGGGAGGAAAGCGGACCGCGGCGAACGATGCGATCGGATGGAAGGATGGCGGCACTACTCGGGCAAGACAGCCGACGGCGAAAAAAGCCTGCGGAGGGACGAAAAGCTGCGGCCATATGGCAAAACAGCCCGCGGCGAGAAAAGCGATCGGCGGGGATAGGCCTTTTCCCGACCGCGTACGGCGGAACTCGGCGGGCTTCGGGGGTCATCAAAGCACCTCCTTGATTACAAAAAGAGCCGATGATTCGGGGATGTCCACGCTTTTGAGGGCCAGAATCGCACGGCCGCCCAAAGGAACATCCTTTTTCATGGCCACGCGTGTTTCCAAAGCAATCTCGGGGATAAGAAAGATTCCCTGACGTTCCCTGCGGTCCAGAAGTACGGCTTCGCCGGTCCACCCCTGACGTTGTTCGAGCCATTTGAGCTTCCAGAAAAGATTGGAGCGCCGTTCGGACTGAATCAGGCTGCCCGAGCGCGTTTCAAAAGCGGCAAGCCCCATGAGGACATTCTCCGCGTCAAGAGGCTCTTGCCTGAGAATCGTTCTTCTGATTTGCTGCGAGGCGATAAGGTCGGGGTAGCGGCGCAGGGGGCTGGTAACGCGGGAATAGGCGTCCAGGCCGAGTCCTGAGTGCCAGGAGCATTCCAGGGTGGTGCGGCTGCGCTTCATTCCCCGGCGGCGGCTGAACTGCTCCGCGTAATCGGCTTCTTCGGCGCTGCTGCCGGAGGAGGAAGTCTTTTGTTGGGTGATCCCCGAGGCGGTGCCTGTGCGGGAGGCCGACGTGTTCTCAATTTCGGCTTCTCCGGTTTCGGTTTCGGGGGAGTCCGGTGCGCTCTCGCTTCCGGCTTCATCAGCGTCCGGTTTGCCGCGGCCGGTTCCGGCTTCATCAGCGTCCACTCCGCCTTCGTCTCCGCCCCCTTCACTATCCGCTGCAGCGCCCGTTTGCGCTCCCTTCGGCAGCGGCCGCGCTTGCAATATCGTCGGCATTATCGGTATCGCCATCATCTTCGGCGAAAAGAGCCCCATCTCCGGAGGTTTCCTGAACGGCGAAGGGAATCGGGATTCCCTTTTCCAGACACCACCGCGCGGCGTAGGAGCCCGCCATGAGCATGGCCTCGGTTACCATTTCGCGGCCGGCCAGTTCGGGAAGCGGCGTAATGATGATTTCTCCATCGTCGGTCACCCGAATTTTCACCTCGGGCATCGAAATGGAAACGGCTCCGTTCTCCAAACGCCGCTTGCGGAAAGCGTCGGTGATGCGTTTCATGGTCGCGAACGGCTCTTCTTCCATCCGTTCATCGGCC